>NZ_CP056120.1:0-5037375 GCF_018219415.1 Moritella sp. 36
GTGTCCGTTTCTCTTTGGCAGCAGTGCCTTTCGCGCTTACAAAATGAGCTTTCTTCTACTGAATTCAGTATGTGGTTACGCCCACTGAAAGCTGAACTTACCGACAGTACTCTCACCTTGTATGCTCCGAATCGTTTTGTACTTGATTGGGTTCGAGACAAATACCTTAATTCAATTACGGCATTATTCGATGAGTTTTGTGGTGCCGATGCACCTATCTTACGTTTTGATATTGGTGGTAAAGCGACGAAGGTAACACAAACGACTACCAAGGTTGATCGTGTAGTTACTCAAAAAGTGATCTCAAGACCAGCACTGGACCCGTGGGAATCTAGCTCGCCACAGCAGCCGACAATTAATCACCGTAGCAATGTGAATTTAACGTATACGTTCGACAACTTTGTTGAAGGTAAGTCAAACCAATTAGCACGTGCAGCTGCACAGCAGGTAGCGAGTAATCCGGGTGGTGCTTATAATCCGTTATTTCTATACGGTGGCACAGGTTTAGGTAAAACGCATTTATTACACGCAGTTGGTAATGGTATTAAAGCGCAAAAACCTAATGCCAAAGTGATCTATATGCACTCTGAGCGTTTTGTTCAGGACATGGTTAAAGCATTACAGAACAATGCCATTGAAGCGTTCAAAAATTATTACCGCAGTGTTGATGCATTATTGATTGATGACATTCAATTTTTTGCTAAGAAAGAACGTTCACAAGAAGAATTTTTTCATACTTTTAATGCCTTACTTGAAGGTAACCAACAGATTATTTTAACTTCCGATCGTTATCCAAAAGAGATTGATGGTGTTGAAGATAGATTGAAATCTCGTTTTGGTTGGGGTTTAACTATTGCCATTGAACCACCAGAATTGGAAACTCGTGTTGCCATCTTAATGCGTAAAGCGGTTGAAAGTAACATTCATTTACCCGATGAAGTAGCGTTCTTTATTGCCAAACGTTTACGTTCGAATGTACGTGAGCTGGAAGGGGCATTGAATCGAGTTATCGCGAATGCTAACTTTACGGGTCGTGCTATTAATATTGACTTTGTCCGAGAGGCATTACGTGATTTATTAGCACTGCAAGAAAAACTGGTGACCATTGATAATATTCAAAAGACAGTTGCAGAATATTATAAGATTAAAATCGCCGATTTGTTGTCGAAGCGTCGTAGTCGTTCTGTTGCCAGACCACGTCAAGTCGCGATGGCATTAGCCAAAGAATTAACCAATCACAGCTTACCGGAAATTGGTGATGCGTTTGGTGGCCGTGACCATACCACTGTATTACATGCTTGTCGTAAAATAGTGCAACTGAAAGAAGAAAATCACGATATTAAAGAAGATTATTCGAATTTGATCAGAACACTATCGTCGTAAAAAAGGTTATATTAAATGCAGTTTACAATTAATCGCGAAGCATTATTACGACCGCTACAGTTGGTATCGGGTGCCTTGGGTAACCGTCCAACTTTACCGATCTTAGGTAATGTATTACTTGATGCCAAAGATGGTAAATTATCGTTAACGGGTACTGATCTGGAAGTCGAGTTAATTGGTCAAGTTAGTCTTGAAGGTGAGTTCAGTGAAGGCCGTACTACCGTGCCTGCGAAAAAATTCCTCGATATATGTCGAGGGTTACCTGATGGTGCACAAATTCAAGTCAATTATGCGAATGATCGTATTGTGGTGAAATCAGGACGTAGCCGTTTTTCTTTATCAACGTTACCTGCAACAGAATTTCCAAATATTGAAGATTGGGATAACGATATTGAATTTGAACTGCTGCAAGGTTCATTACGTCGATTGATTGATAATACCCAGTTCTCAATGGCAAGTCAGGATGTACGTTATTATCTTAACGGTATGTTATTTGAAACTGAAGGTAATGTGCTACGAACTGTCGCCACCGATGGCCACCGCCTAGCTGTCGCAAGTTGTCAGCATGATGCTAATCTCGCGCAGCAGCAAGTTATCGTACCGCGTAAAGGTGTACTTGAATTAGTGCGCTTGTTAGACAGTGAAGAAGACATGGTTAAGATTCAGTTAGGGAGTAATAACATTCGTGCTATCACCGGCGGTTTTGTTTTTACTTGTAAATTGGTTGATGGTCGTTTTCCTGATTACCGTCGGGTATTACCAAAAAATGCCGATAAGATGTTAATATCTGGTCGTGAAGAATTGAAACAAGCCTTCTCACGTGCCGCTATTTTATCGAATGAAAAATTCCGTGGTGTGCGTCTGAATATGAACCAAGGTCTACTTAAGATCACGGCCAATAACCCAGAGCAAGAAGAAGCTGAAGAGTTACTTGATGTTGAGTTTGGCTACGATGAGTTAGAGATTAGCTTTAACGTAAGTTATGTATTAGACGTATTAAACACGCTTAAATGTGACAAAGTTAAAATGTCATTACTAGATGCTAACAGCAGTGCCTTGATTGAAGATGAACAATCTGATCAAGCATTGTATGTTGTTATGCCAATGCGGTTATAAGTTTAGATGGGACTGGTTAAGCTAAATATCACCGATTTTAGAAATATTCAACAAGTATCCATGCAACCGGGTGTGGGTGTTAATATTATTCTCGGTGAGAATGGCAGTGGTAAATCAAGTGTACTTGAAGCGATTCATTACTTGGGGTTAGGGCGTTCTTTTCGAACTCACTTAACCAGTCGCGTTGTAAAACATGGTGAGAAGGATTTCATTTTATTTTCGCAATGTCAGCAGCGATTAAACGATGAGCAGATCACTACTATCGGGTTAAAGAAATCAAAAAACAGTGATACAGAATTAAAAATTGCCGGACAAAAAGCAGAACGGTTGGCAGAATTACCCGGCATATTACCATTACAATTAATTCATCCTGAAAGTTTTACCTTACTTTCAAGTGGTCCTAAATTACGTCGACAATTTGTTGATTGGGGCGTGTTCCACGTGGAACCTGAATTTTTTGCGACATGGGCAAAGTTGACGCGATTATTAAAACAGCGTAATGCTATTTTAAAATCGGGCAAGCGTTATGCTGAGCTAGCATATTGGGATAAGGAGTTTGCAGTTCAAGGGACTATTATTGCGCAGATGCGCAGTCGTTATCTTGAACAGCTTAATCCGATAATTAAATCTGCCTTGGCAGACTTCTTACCCGAGTATGAATTTGATATTCGCTATTATCAAGGATGGGATAGTGGTATCGAGTTAGCTGAATTATTAAAACAAAATTTTATGCGTGATCAACAGTTAGGTTACACTAGCTTAGGTCCGCAAAAAGCGGATATCCGAATTAGAGCGAACGGAGTACCGGCACACGATATTTTATCAAGAGGTCAACTTAAATTGGCTGTGTGCGCAATGCGATTAAGTCAGGGACTTTTTTTAAGTCAGCATAGCAATAAGCGATGCACTTTTTTAATCGATGACTTTTCCTCAGAGCTTGATGACAGTAAACGGAAGTTGCTGGCGCAGTATCTGATTGAGAGTAAGGCTCAAGTATTTGTTACGGCTATTGAGAAAAGTCAGGTAACAGCTCTTTTAACAGAAAGCTGTAAAATGTTTCACGTGGAACATGGCAAATTAATTGAATTTTAAATATAAAGGCGCGAGAGCTAACTATGTCTGAAAATAATTACGACTCTTCAAGTATTAAAGTACTGAAAGGCTTGGACGCGGTGCGTAAGCGCCCCGGTATGTATATTGGTGATACTGATGATGGTTCAGGTTTGCACCACATGGTATTTGAGGTTGTAGATAACTCTATCGATGAAGCATTAGCGGGTCATTGTACTGATGTTGTAGTAACGATACACGAAGATGGTTCTGTATCTGTTAGTGATGACGGTCGTGGTATTCCGGTTGATATTCATGAAGAAGAGGGTGTTTCTGCTGCCGAAGTTATTTTAACGGTACTGCATGCCGGTGGTAAATTCGATGATAATTCATATAAAGTATCTGGTGGTTTACACGGTGTAGGTGTTTCTGTTGTAAATGCATTATCAGAAAAATTAGAATTAACCATTCATCGCCACGGTCATATCCATCAGCAAATTTATCGTCATGGTGAACCACAAGCGCCGATCGCTGTGATTGGTGATATTGATACAACGGGTACTGAATTACGCTTTTGGCCTAGTCATGAGACTTTCACCAATACATTATTTCATTATGATATTTTAGCAAAACGTTTACGTGAGTTATCTTTCCTAAATTCAGGTGTTTCAATTAAATTAATTGATGAACGTGAAGACGGAAAATCGGATCATTTCGTTTATGAAGGTGGTATCAAGGCATTTGTTGATTACTTAAACGTTAACAAAACACCAATCAACAAAGACGCATTTCACTTCTCTGTTGAACGTGAAGATGGAATTACTGTTGAAGTTGCTATGCAGTGGAACGATGGTTTCCAAGAAGGCATTTATTGCTTTACTAATAATATTCCACAACGCGATGGTGGTACTCACCTTGCAGGTTTCCGTGGTGCATTAACGCGTACGTTAAACAACTACATGGAAAAAGAAGGCTTCTTGAAAAAAGCCAAGTCGTCGACTGCTACTGGTGATGATGCCCGTGAAGGTCTAACTGCTGTTATTTCTGTGAAGGTACCTGATCCTAAGTTCTCTTCACAAACTAAAGATAAATTAGTGTCTTCAGAAGTTAAATCTGCTGTAGAACAAGCTATGGGTGAAAAGCTAGCTGAATACTTGCTAGAGAATCCGAAAGAAGCATCAACGGTTGTGACTAAAATTATCGATGCATCACGTGCGCGTGAAGCTGCACGTAAAGCACGTGAAATGACACGTCGTAAAGGTGCGTTAGATTTAGCTGGTCTGCCTGGTAAACTTGCGGATTGTCAGGAAAAAGATCCTGCACTTTCTGAACTTTATATTGTGGAAGGTGACTCTGCTGGCGGTTCTGCCAAGCAGGGGCGTAATCGTAAAAACCAAGCAATTCTACCGTTGAAAGGTAAGATCTTAAACGTAGAAAAAGCACGTTTTGATAAAATGTTATCATCACAAGAAGTTGCAACATTAATTACTGCAATGGGTTGTGGTATTGGCCGTGATGAATATAACCCGGATAAAACGCGTTATCATCAAATCATTATCATGACCGATGCCGACGTCGATGGTTCACATATCCGTACGTTATTGCTGACTTTTTTCTTCCGTCAAATGCCAGAGCTTATTGAGCGTGGTTACATTTATATTGCACAACCACCGCTTTATAAAATGAAAAAAGGTAAACAAGAACGCTATATCAAAGATGATGCAGACTTAACACAATACCTAACGACAATTGCACTCGACGGTGCTGGTCTATTTGTTAACTCTGATGCACCTGCAATTCAAGGCGCAGCGTTAGAAGAATTAGTGAATGGCTACCGTAAAATTGAACGTTTGATGGCTAAATTAAACCGTAGCTTACCAAAAGTGTTCACTAACGAAATGATCTATCAATCAGTATTAACAGCTGAGATGTTAACTGATGAAGCGTCAACAACGGTATGGGCTGAAGCATTGGTGGCAACACTGACAGCGAAAGAGGTGACTGGTACCTTATATTCTGTACGTGTTGTACAAGATGAAGAAAGCCAATTATTCTATCCTGTGTTTTCTGTTCGTCAGCATGGTCTAGATACTGATTATGACTTTACGCCTGGCTTCTTTAACTCAAAAGAGTACGCAACTATTACTGGTTTAGGTATCGCGAATTTGCTTGAAGAAGGCGCTTATATTAAGCGTGGAGAGAAGAGCCGTGAAGTAACGGATTTTGTTGAAGCGCTAAACTGGTTAATGGCTGAATCAAAACGTGGTAGCTACATCCAACGTTATAAAGGTCTAGGTGAAATGAATCCTAGTCAGTTATGGGAAACAACTATGGATCCTGAAACGCGTCGTATGTTGCAAGTGCGTATTGAAGATGCTGTTGCAGCCGATCAATTATTCACAACCTTAATGGGTGATCATGTTGAACCGCGTCGTGAATTTATCGAAGAAAATGCATTAAAAGTAGCTAACTTAGATTTCTAATCTCGCTATATTGAATGTATTAAAAAGGAGCCTAGTGGCTCCTTTTTTGTATCTGTTGATTTTTTATTTAATAATTCAGATAAGTACAGTAACCGTTTACTGCAAACTTATTCTATAAGATTAAGCGGTTGCTGTACTTATTACTACCATTTCAGCGTAAGCTTTTTGTACTTCTTCGGCAATTATCTTGATCCCTCGTTGTACTGCCTCATCTGGCTGCGAATAGTTCATGCGGATACATTCATCGGTATGACGCCATTCTTCATCGAGACCAGGAAAGAAATGATGACCCGATACAATGAGAACTCCACGTGTTTTTAAGCGCTCATACAGTTCTTGGCTGCTGATAGGCAGGTCTTTGAACCATAACCATAAGAAGATTGCGCCTTCCGGTTTATGAATTCGGAAGCGTTCATCAGTAATACTGTCTTGTAACCAAGTCACGGCTTGCTGTGCTTTGGTATAATAGTAAGGCTTGATCACATTCTCACTTAAGCTAATGACGTCACCAGACTCAACAAGGTTTTGTGCCAGCATTGGCCCTAAGCTACCAGGTGCTAAGTTAATAATACCGCTTAAGTTCGAAATTGCGGAGATGACTTCTTCATTACCAATCACGATACCGCAACGGGTGCCAGGTAAGCCGAGTTTTGAAAGACTCATACATAAGATGGTATTGTCGTTGTAAATTGGTTCTACTGGCTCAAATATAATATTTGGAAACGGTGTGCCATAAGCGTTATCTATCAGTAGGGGGATATTATGCTGTTTTGCCAGTGCATCAAGACGTTGTATTTCTTCATCGGTTAATACATTACCGGTTGGATTAGTTGGGCGCGATACACAGATTAAACCAATATCATCGGTAATATGGAGGTTGTCAAAATCAACATGGTATTTAAATAAACCACCATCGAGTAATTCAATCTTAGGCTTCACCGTCTCAAAAAAGTCATCGCTTAGTGCTGTGTCTGTATAACCTATGTATTCTGGAGCTAATGGAAACAATACCTTTTTTTTCTTATTACCGGAAAAATCACCTGCGAATAAGTTGAATAGGTAGAAGAAGGCATTTTGGCTGCCATTAGTTAGGGCTATGTTTTTATCGGTTAATTCCCAGCCGTAGGTTTTATTTAATAATGTAGCAAGTGCTGTGGTGAAACTGTTCTTTCCTTGTGGACCATCGTAGTTAGACATTGCTGCAACTAGATCACCACTGCTTAATAATTGTTGTGCTTCACTGTTAAAGCGCCTCAGCATCTCAGGGATTTGAGCAGGGTTACCACCTCCGAGCATGATGACATCATCACCGCTGCGAATACCTTCATTTAGATCATGCATTAGCTGCGTGATCCCCGAGAATTGAGTAAATCTTTGACCAAACAATGAGAATTCCATATCAGCACTTCTTGTAATTATTTAAAGGGTAAACAACCAACATAGCTGAACTTGACACGGTTGTCGATAGTACGAGAGATGCAAATTTATTTTTCTTACTGGGAATGTTTCACGTGAAAGATAAGGGTTTTAATACTATCGACATTGGCAATGTTCCACGTGGAACATCATTTAAAAAAAGGCTGTGCTTATAGCCAAAAGTACTGAATATCAAAGCTGTAATAATAAAAAAAACACTCTACTCATTATGTATTTATTGTCCGCGACAGATAAGGTAAGGTTGAACTCCAAGATTACAATAATAGCCTTTAAAGAGGCAGGAAGAGCTTATTCCTATGCAAAGAAATTTGTTATCAGAACGTATTGAAACACTAATAGATCATCTTTCTTATGGTATTTATGAACGTAGAGATGCCATAAGATTATGTTTATTAGCCGCCTTAAGTGGTGAAAGTGTGTTTTTATTAGGGCCGCCGGGTATTGCTAAAAGTTTGATTGCGAAACGTATGATTGAAATTTTTGAAGATGAAAGTTACTTCGAATATTTAATGACGCGATTTTCAACACCTGAAGAGATCTTTGGCCCACTATCAATTAAGGCGCTGAAGGATGAAGGTAAATATGTACGCTTAACGAAAGGTTACTTACCAGAAGCTGAAGTAGTGTTTCTCGATGAGATTTGGAAAGCGGGACCTGCGATCTTAAATACCTTATTAACCGTAATTAATGAGCGTACCTTCCATAATGGTATTGAACATCAAAAAGTACCTATGCGGGTTATTGTTTCGGCATCAAATGAATTACCGAGTGCTGATTCAGGCTTGGAAGCCTTGTATGATCGTATGTTACTACGTCTATATTTAGAGCCTATTCAAGATAAGCGTAATTTCAAAGCGATGTTGATTCAGAAACCATTACGCCAAACAAACGATAAGATCGTAAAAGTGAGTAATGATGAGTTCGAACTTTGGCAAAACGAGATTAATCAAGTACGTCTCAGTGAGCATTGTTTTGAGATAATTTACGAGCTTAAGTTATTTTTAGAGCAACGTAATACCAGTGGTGAGATGATTGTTGAACCCGTTTATGTCTCTGATCGTCGTTGGAAAAAATCAATGCGTCTGTTACAAGCTTGTGCTTATTTTAATGGTCGTGATGAAGTAACAGAAACCGATTTATTTATTCTTAAAGATTGTATTTGGCATGACCTGGAATCGCGAGATGTCATTATCGAAGCCACTCACCAATTTGCCAGTAAACGTTTCTGTGACCAAGATGAAGTGAATTCTGCGTTAGCGAGTATCAAGAATCGATTGATTAAACTTGATGCTGAGTTTATTGATCGCTTTGCAACTCGTTTGATCTCTGATGTGCTATTAACCAAATTACGCTATAAGTTAGATCGTGAATTTGTGCGCAAGTCGAGTCTGAATGGTATTCCGGGTTTATGTAAGATTGCATTATTGGGTGAGTACGATGTATTAGAGCAGGGCTCACAAGAAACCGCAAAGTGGGTACATGTTGGTTTGGATGATTTCCAAAAACAGATAAGAACAGGCTCTTGTTTAGTAAAAGGCTATGTGAATGATCACCGTAACGATGTTTGGTTAAACTTTTCTGTCGATGCTAATCAGCATTTACAAGTCCAAAACTTTGCCAATAAGAGTATTCCGGTTGCTGTTATAGTTTCGGATGTTACGCTGAATATTGATGAAAACTGGTTACAACCTCTAGCTGAAATAGATAAAGAGATCTCGTTGATAGCGGATAAGTTGAAGAAAAGCCAGCGAGAGTTTAGCTTAACGAACCATAATATTTTTGTCAGTGATGACTTTATGGATGATGTTGCAACCAGTCTTGGTTCATTATCATTAGAGCTGAATAATTTAGTGCAGCATAAAGCGTCGCTATTAGATCGTTTGAATGCCATTGCACGTTTGTTTGAACAAGGCTAATAGGCATGGCTAAGTCTTATAATCAAAACCCAGCTATTCGACAATTAGTTGATGATGCTCTGTTAGATATTACTGCTAATAATCGGGTAACCAGTGAGATTAAACTGGCTTACATCAGCGATTGGAAGCATCAGGTCACGGCCTTATTAGCGGATATGCCATTACCTGCTGGTTTGAGCAATGAGGTCCATTTGTGCGAGACGGCAAGATTATTGAGTCCGAGTGACTTTAGAAATAAAGTTGAAGGTATTCTGAGTAAGATAAAAGCCGACTCGTCATTTTATCAAACTGGATTAACTATCTATCAGCAAAATAGAAATATGCAGGATGATGTGTTCTTTGCCGTTTTTTTAGATAGCTGGCAGCAAGTAATTGAGTTAATGATGTATCAAGAACAAAACCGTTTAATCGAAGAAAAGCGGGAACAGTTATTGATCGAATTAGCCGAGCGTGAAGAAACTATTGAACAATTAGAAGGTGTGCTCGACAGTGATTTATTGTGCAATGGTGAACGTCTATGGGATCTGGCTAAAGGTAAGTTGACCCATTTAGATACCAAGTTGCTGCAACGTTATGCTGCTAATTTACGTAAGAACAAAGAAGTTAAACAAATTGCCTCTGAGCTCGGACGTATGGCGCTTGCACACATTAATCCGGAAGAAACACCTAACAGTTATGAAACCTGGGTATTGGATAATAGCTATCAAGATAATGTTCCAGATGATATGCAAGGCGTTACCTACAGTGATGAAATCTCACGGATGCTGCAAACCGAAGCGGTTAACTTAACGTTTCCTGAGTTAGAGATCATCTTTTATAAACGCTATGTAGAGCGCCACTTATTGACTTATCAGTATCAAGGCGCGCTGCAACAGTATAAAAAAATAACCCAGTATCGTGATATTACCGATGCTGATGAGCAAATAGGCGGGCCTTTTATTATCTGTGTTGATAGCTCAACATCGATGCAAGGCTTTCCTGAACTGACTGCCAAATCGATTTGTTATGCTTTGCTACAAGTTGCATTTGAGCAACGACGTCAATGCTACTTGATGATGTTTTCTAATGAAGTGATCACCTTTCCAGTAACGCAAAGTACCAGCTTATCGACGATGCTAACTTTCTTGTCATCAAGCTTTCGTGGTGGTACAGACCTGCAACCTGTAATCGAAAAGTCACTTGAATTGATGAGTTCGGCACAATATAAAAATGCGGATACTTTAGTTATTTCTGATTTTATAGCACAGAAGTTACCAACGTATTTGGCAGATAAAGTACGTGCAATTAAAGCACAGAAAAATCGTTATCATGCTATTTCATTATCACCGCAAGGTAATCCTGAGTTGATGAAAATATTTGATCACGTTTGGCGTTATTCAGCGGGTTTAACAGGGCGGTTGAAGAAAGTAAAATAGCCGATGTTCCACGTGGAACATGTTCGATATTATTTGTGATTTTGTTACCTGTTACAATATTTATTTTGATCTTGTCATCGAGATAATAAAAAAGCCAGCATCATAGATACTGGCTTTTTTTATTGCGATTACAAATTCTAATTAAGGTTTACTTCTGTAATACAGAAATATCCGCTACATTTAAAAATTGGTTACGCAGTGTATTTAGTAATGTTAGGCGGTTAATTTTAAGTGCTTCATCATCAGCCATTACCATTACGTTGTCGAAGAATGTATCTACAACTTCACGTAGTTCGGATAACTCTGTTAATGCTTGTTGGTAATCACCGGCTGCAAATAATGGCGCAAGTAATTCCACTTTAGCATCAACTGCAGAAGCCAATGCTTTTTCAGCATCTTCTTGAAGCAGTGATGTATCAACCGCTGAGTTTAGTTCACCTTCAAACTTAGCTAGGATATTACCAACACGTTTGTTCGCTGCTGCTAATGTTGCAGAAGCATCTAAACCACGGAAGTGATTCACAGCTTTAACACGCTTATCAAAATCAGCTGGCTGCGTTGGACGACGAGCAAGTACTGCTTGGATAACATCAACGCTGATACCAGCATCTTTGTACCATGCAGGGAAACGACCAAGTACGAATGCAACAACATCTGTTGATACGTTTTCGTTTGATAGCTTGTCACCAAATAGTGCTTTTGCAGTATCAACTAAATCAATAAGATCTAAAGACAGGTCTTTTTCGATAATGATACGTAGTGTACCAATCGCAGCACGACGAAGTGCGAACGGGTCTTTATCACCTTTAGGGATTTGACCAATACCGAAGATACCAACTAATGTATCTAGTTTGTCAGCAAGAGCTACTGAACAAGCAACAAGCGATTCAGGTAAACGGTCACCGGCATAACGAGGCATATACTGCTCGTTAAGTGCTATTGCCACTTCTTCTGCTTCACCGTCGTTGCGGGCATAATGCATGCCCATAACACCTTGTACGTCAGGGAATTCTACAACCATGTCTGACATTAAGTCTGCTTTAGCCAATAGACCTGCGCGTTGTGCGTGCTCAGTATTTGCAGAAATTTTACCAGCAATAGCCGCTGCTAAATCTGCAATGCGTTGTGATTTCTCTTTTAACGTACCCAGTTGTTTTTGGAATAAAACAGTTTCTAGATCAGCAAGACGACTTTCTAAAGTACGCTTCTTATCAGTGTTAAAGAAGAATTCTGCATCTGCTAGGCGAGGGCGTACAACTTTTTCGTTACCTTCAATTACTTGTCTAACATCTTTACTGATGATGTTTGACACAAAGATAAACTTAGGTAAAAGGTCACCACCTTTACTTAGCATTGGGAAGTACTTTTGGTTGTCTTTCATCGTATAGATCAAAGCTTCCGCTGGTACGTCTAGGTAACGTTCTTCAAAGTTACCTACTAATGTAACTGGCCATTCTACTAGTGATGTTACTTCTTCAAGTAGGTCCTCTTCGATTTCAGCAACACCGCCATGTTCTTCTGCTACAGCCATCACTTGTTTACGGATAACATCTTTACGACGTTCGTAATCAACCATTACCATGCCGTGATCTTCAAGTAGATCCACATAGTTGTCAGCGTGCGGTAATTCGAAATCTCCTTTACCTAGGAAACGGTGACCACGAATAGTTCGTGCCGCTTTAATACCTAAGATTTCGCCTTCAAGGGCTTCTGCACCAAATAACATCGTAATTGTATGTACTGGACGAATGAATTGAATTGGGCTAGAACCCCAACGCATCGGCTTGCTAACAGGTAGCTTAGCCAAAGACGTCGCAACCATGTCGGCTACAAGAGCTTGTGTTGGTTGGCCTTTGACTTCTGACTTATGAAGTAGCCATTCGCCTTTGTCTGTTTTAATTCGACCAGCTTGCTCAACAGTAATACCATTACCGCGTGCCCAACCTTGAGCCGCTTTCGTTGCATTTCCGTCGGCATCAAATGCAACAGAAATCGCAGGACCGCGTTTTTCAATTACTTTGTCAGCTTGAGAGTCTGCAAGCGCTGTTACTGTTAATGCTAAACGACGTGGTGCTGCCATCCAGTTAACGTCAGCAAATTCTAAACCTGATTTGTCTAGCTCAGCTTGGAAGTTTGCCGCAAATGCTTCTGCTAATGTGCGTAACGATTTTGGTGGTAATTCTTCAGTACCAATCTCGATTAATAAATTTTCAGTTGCCATGCTACTTCCTATTTGTCTTTTTTACATAGCGGGAAGCCTAGCGCTTCACGAGATGCGTAATACGCTTCAGCAACACCTTTAGAAAGGGTACGGATACGTAAAATATAGCGTTGACGCTCAGTCACAGAGATTGCATGACGTGCATCTAGCATATTAAATGCGTGGCCAGCATCAAGAATACGTTCGTATGCTGGTAGCGGTAGTGGCACTTCTAAATCCAATAGCTTTTGCGCTTCTTTTTCACTTTCATCAAAGAGAGTAAATAGGAAATCAACATTTGCATGCTCGAAGTTGTAAGTAGACTGCTCAACTTCATTTTGGTGGAAAATATCACCATACTTAACAGTGCCTAGAGGACCGTCTGTCCACACTAAGTCATATACGCTGTCTACTTCTTGGATGTACATAGCAAGACGTTCAAGACCGTAAGTCATTTCGCCTGTAACTGGTTTACATTCAAGACCACCAACTGCTTGGAAGTATGTAAACTGCGATACTTCCATACCGTTTAGCCAGATTTCCCAACCTAGACCCCAGGCACCCAATGTTGGGTTTTCCCAGTTGTCTTCAACGAAGCGGATGTCGTGAACCAATGGATCAAGACCAACTTCTTTCAGCGAGTCCAAGTATAATTCTTGGATATTAGCTGGTGATGGTTTGAGCACTACTTGAAACTGGTAGTAGTGTTGTAAACGGTTTGGATTTTCACCATAACGGCCATCAGTTGGACGACGCGATGGTTGAACGTAAGCATAAGCCATTGGCTCTGGACCTAATGAGCGTAAAAACGTCATTGGGTGAGAGGTGCCGGCACCTACTTCCATATCGAATGGTTGTACAATCGCACAACCTTGACGAGCCCAGTAATCCTGCAGTGCTAGGATCAGCCCTTGAAAGGTTTTAACATTATATTTTGACATGATATCTGCACAATAAAGCAAAGAAATAATCATTAAAGTATACCTGCTGCGCAGATATGAATATAGGATAAATTACAATATTTCGTATTGTTAGTGTGGTTTTTTCAGGTATTCGAGCTAGGTTAGCAAGGGTTCGGCAGAAAATCTGGCTAGGGATAGAGGGCTCGCGAATATGCAGTGTTAATATTCGCGTATATTGAGTGACTAATTTACACCTTTTTTGATCAGGTATTGATACGGTAGGTGCTCTGTCTGGCTAGCCACTAGGGTGTGATCCATAAACTGGCAGAAACTTGGGATATCACGTACTGTCGCGGGGTCGTCTGCAAGTATCAATAACGTTTGACCATCCTCTAGTTTTCTCACTGTTTTTCTTACCATCATTACAGGTTCTGGACAGCGTAAACCGAGGGCATCTAGTTCATGTTCTGGATCGGAAAATAATGGGTTCATCAGGCTTTCTCTATGTGGTCAATATACGTTAATAGACTAATATTAGTGAGTGATCGTAATTACATATTGGTAAATTACCAATATGTTGTTAAATTGTTAATGAACGCGAGACATCATTTTGCGCTCTTAAGTAACCATCAACAAGGAGTGTGTATGTTACTACAAGCCAGTGGCAGACTAAAAGTATATTCTTCAATCGCTTTTTTTGCTTTATTAATCATGCTTATGGAAGTTCCTATTGCTGATACCGGTACGTGGCTAGGGGTGCTGAGTATTGTTGGGATAGCAGTTTGGGTGGAATTAAGTGATTATTTTGTTGAAGAAGATAAAGCCAAACACGACGATGATAAAGAATAAATTCACAGAGGGCGATCGCCCTCTGTCTTGTTATCTAACTCGTAATTCCCTACCTTGTAATGGTAAAACTGTGATTGTTATCTAAGCTTAACTCTACTACCTGTTTATTGGAGTTTATGATGAAAGGCAACAGTAAGGTTATCGCGACCCTTAATGGGTTATTACACAATGAATTAGCAGCAATTGATCAATATTTCACTCACTCTCGAATGTATCAGGATTGGGGATTAGAAAAATTATATGAACGGATCAGCCATGAAATGGAAGAAGAAATTACGCATGCTGACGCGCTCATTAAACGTATTCTATTTCTTGAAGGTCGGCCGAATTTAAAAGATCGCCGGGACCTATTAATTGGCAATGATGTTACTAGTATGCTGACTAATGATCTGGTTCTGGAACTGGAGGTTGTTGGCGGATTACGTGCTGGCATTAAAGTGTGCGAGGAGGAAGGTGATTATCAAACCCGAGAAGTATTGTTGCCATTACTCGCTGATACTGAAGAAGATCATGTTTACTGGTTAGAGCAGCAGTTAGGTTTGATTAAAAAAATCAGTTTATCTAATTATATCCAGTCGCACATGGGCTCTTAATTCTTATCGTATTACCACATTCATCGTTCAGGAGGCGATTATGCAAGGAAATACAAATATCATCATGTTATTAAATAAGGCATTAGGTTGTAAGCTGGTTGCGATCAATCAATATTTTTTACATGCCAGAATGTATAAAAATTGGGGGCTAGAGGGCTTGGATAAAGCGGACTACAAACAGTCTATTTTAAAAATGAAGCAGGCTGATAAACTTATTAATCGTATTTTATTTTTGCAGGGGTTACCTAATTTACAGGACTTAGGGCGTTTAGCTATCGGTGAAGAGGCTGCTGAAATGATTCAATTGAATATTGAGCTAGAGCTGAGTATTCGCGTGGTACTACAAACCTTGATTGAAGAGTGTGAAAAAAGCAATGATTTTGTCAGTCGTGATATAGCTACGGAGATCTTAGAAGAAGTTGAAGAACAAATTGACTGGATCGAGAGTCAGCAATATCTGATCGGCCATGAGGGCTTAGACAACTATTTACAATCTCAATGTAGTTAGGCTACCTGTGGCTGTTGTTGTGCTTGCTTGAGTCTAGTTTGGTTTAATACCTTCTTGGCACATTGACAGCACTTGCCACATTGATTACCAATACCAAGCTCAGTACTTAATTCTTTCATTGTTGTTGCACCTTCATCAATGCTTTTTATCAGCTGTTTATCGGTAATACCGCGACAAATACATACGTACATAAATAACCAGTTTGGGCTTGAATTTATGATGATGTTAATATGAATGAGAATGATTATCAAGCCGTCAAACGGCGAAAACTTTGGCTTTCACCATGTCTCGGTATTGTTTTGGAGCCATATCAAAGTGTTGCTGGAATTTTTTTTTGAAATAATATGCATCACGAAAACCAACTTGTTCTGCAACATCGCAGATCGTTAAGCCAAAATCCCGTAATAGCACTTGTGCGGTCTCTAATCTCAGAGTTAACAGAAACTGATTTGGGGTTTGTCCTACTTGTTCTTTGAAGCGGCGATTGAAGGTGCGTAGCGGTAACTGACAAACATCGGCGATCATTTGATTGGTAATGCTATTTGCCATGTTACGTTGCATCCAATCTTGTGCGAGGGCAACCGATTCATCAAATTGTACTTGGCCACCAACTTGGTAGAAAGGCTGTTGTTGAGTGCGTGATATTTCATGGGAAAAATGATTTTCAATCACACTCGCGATCTTTTTTCCAAACATGTCGTTAATTAAAAACAGCATCATTTCCGATTGTGAGTTAATACTACCAGCACAATATAAGCCATTCGCGGCAGTTATGGAGGCTTGACGATTGAGTTTTACTTGTGGGTACTGTTGACTAAATTGATCGTAAAAATACCAGTGTGTTGTGGCTGGTAATCCATCAAGTAATCCCGCTTCAGCCAACCAACAAACACCTGTGCCAGTAGAGAGTATCTTTGCACCGCTATTATATTGCTGATGTAACCAAGGTAATATTTCTGGGTGTTTAATGATTGAAACTAATGGATTTCCCCACATAGGTGGAAATATGACTAAATCAAACTCTTGCTCACAGGAAAAGGTCAAGTCGGGTTGTAAACGAAGTCCCGCTGTCAGAGGTTTAGCGGTTAAACTACTAGAAATTAATTTTATTTCTAGTGGGTCTTGATGTTGGGTTTTTCTATCGCGCAAGCGTGATGCGCCTGATAACATTTCTGCTGCTAAGGAAATACCAGTAACTAACGCTTTATCATAAAGTACAAACCCAATTTTCATATCAAACTCCAATTCTGTAGCAATCTAAACTTAGTATATCTATTTATTTATTACACTGTGTCCGATCTTTATAGGTAAATAGTCTGTAGTGGCACATTCGTCAGGGTTAATGGCACGGATGAAAGTGTATTGTTAGTATAACTTGCTAGACTATCTAGCAATAGCTGAGATTCGAATTGAGATGTAATAAAATGGCAAAGTTACCGTTAATTGTTGGTTTAGGTGGAATGAATGCAGCTGGACGTAGTTCTGGTTTCCACAGTTATAAGCGTCTAGTGTGTGATGTTCTGAAAGAAGATGTCATGGGCAGTACTTGGCAAGACCTCGCGCAGCGTATGGGATTAGATACTCACGATATTAATACTGACATTATTGCCCAGATTAAAGCGGGTACGTTAGTGCGCCGTACCACTACATTTGTTCCTGAAGCAGTGCCTTTTCAGCGTAAAGCTAAATTAGCGCCAAGTGCAGCGCCAATCACATTTCAATTGAAAAAGTCTAAATTACCACAGACCATTCCAGCTAATTGGTCACTTACCGACGTTGATAATAAAACAGTTGAAGTGACTATAGAAGGTGACTTTGAGGCGTTAATTCATGACACCATTACTTACCCAGTATCAAGTGCCGGTAATATTCCAACGGGCTTTGATTTAGATAAATTATACAATTCACGTTCGCATCCTCGCGGTTTAAAACTAACGGTTTATGGAGCCTCTGATGCGCTTAATTCATTAGGTGTTGATTGGGATGAAATTCTCAAATTAATTAATCCTGATGAAGTATCTGTCTATGCGGGAAGTGCACTCGGTCAAGTCGATGAAAATTCATTTGGTGGTATGCTTTCAGCTTATTTTAAAGGCGGTCGTGTTAGTACCAAAATGATGGCTATGGCACTAGCTGAAATGCCTGCAGATTTCATTAATAGTTATGTGATCAACAGTGCTGGTACTACTGGCACCAACATGGGGGCTTGTGCGAGTTTCTTATATAACTTGCGTCAAGGTATGTTAGACATTCAGTCAGGTAAATCAAAAGTTGCGATAGTGGGTAACGCTGAAGCACCTGTTGAAACAGGGGTTATGGAAGGTTTTCGTGTGATGGGCGCGTTAGCTGAAGATGATCAGTTAAAAGCATTGGATAACAGTGATTTTGTTGATAATCGCCGTGCTTGTCGTCCATTTTCATCCAACGCTGGATTTACGATGGCTGAATCGGCACAATTTGTGGTGTTGATGGATGATGAACTTGCATTAGAGTTAGGTGTATCTATTTATGGTTCTGTTGCCGATGTGTTTATTAATGCTGATGCCAATAAGAAATCCATTTCAGCGCCAGGAATTGGTAACTATGTGACTGTCGCAAAAGCCACCGCATTAGCGAAAGCAATTTTAGGCGAAGCTGGTTTACAACATACTTTTGTACAGGCGCATGGTACCGGAACACCACAAAACCGCGTGACTGAAAGCCATATTTTGAGTGAAGTCGCGACCAGTTTTAATATTAAAAGCTGGCCTGTGACGGCAATTAAATCTTATGTCGGTCATTCTATGGGCGCGGCTGCAGGTGATCAATTAGTCGCTTCACTCGGTGTTTGGCAGCATGGCTGGATCCCTGGGATTAAAACCATTGATCATATTGCCGGTGACGTACATCAGGCCAATTTAAATATCTTAACTGACCACAAGTTTGTTGGTGATAAAGGTCAAGAAATGAAAGCGGTGATCCTGAATGCTAAAGGCTTTGGTGGTAACAATGCCAGTGGTTTGGTGTTATCACCTCAGCAAACATTAACCATGCTCGAAGCTAAATACGGTAAGTCGGTAGTAAGCGCTTATCATGAAAAAAATAATAAGATCCAAAAAACGGCTCAAACTAATGATAACAAGGCTTGCTTTGGCGATGAAAATATCCGTTATGAATTTGGCAATGCGGTGATTGACGAAAGCGGTGTTAATATAACTACTGAAGAAGTGCGTTTACAAGGCTTTGTAAACGCCATCAAGTTAGCTCAAATTAATCCGTACCACGATTATAGCTAATACATTCATGACTCTTGCACGTTACTGCGTGCAGGAGTATCTGAAACGTGATTCATCTCATTAGCCATTATTTGCAACTCTTCAGTAATTTTTGCTATTTGTTTCAGCTTCTGAATTAATAATAGCGTATGTTTATTATCATCATTTTTATAGCGTTTGAGTAATGTCTCAAGCTCACTAATATAAATATTATCGTCATTGATTGGCGACAAAATAGTGTTTTTCGTTTGTGCTAAAGCCCGGATAATCATTTGCTCCACTAAGCGTAGGTCTTGCTGTAATCTCACATCAATAATCTTATTTCTGTGTACGCCTAATGCAGATAATTCCGATAACATGGCATGGTTACGACGAGATATATCGTAAACATGATTCAGTTTATGCCGTTTATCGTTAGGCTCAACTTGCATGTCTTTCCAAGAGGCGGTCAAGTAGCTATCTGCTACATAGGCTTTACGGCGCGAAACGCGATACGGTAATTCATTGTTTTTCCCTGAGACATATTGATTAATTATCTCGTGAAAGTAAGCCTGATTAGCGGTGAACGCTTCGACCAAGTACTTAGGGAATTGCTTATATTGCCAGTTTGGCAGTACTAACTTAGCCAGTAGGTAGGCAATACTACAACCCGTTAAGGTATCTATTATACGCGGAATCGTAACGATATAACCCTGTTGGTAAAGTACGTTAAAGGCCAGTAATACCAGTAATGTTATATAGGTAACCGCGCGACTGTAATTTTTACGTAAATAATAAAAGAACAAAAATGCCGATATTGCCAATAATAACAACTGACTACGTTCTGTCGGGAATAGGTAGAGTAAAATAGCTCCGATGATGATACCCATCAACGTACCTGAGATACGCTGTTTTAATTTAAGTCGAGTTGCACTGTAACTGGGCTGAAGTACAAATAATGTCGTCAACACCACCCAATAGCCATGTAGCTCAGAAGCAAAAATAATCCCTATCCCTAATGCGATACCTATAGTTAAGCGAATGGCATGGCGGAACACTGGGCTGGATAAGTGTAATGCGTTAGTGAGTTGTTGCTTTATTGATAATAGCTCACGTGGCGCCATGACTAAGAATTCATGCTGACTTGTGGGCTCGCTATTAATTAATAGCTCATCAGCCTTGCGCAAATTACGAAATAATAATTTTAGCGGACCAAAGAGTGGCCATTCCACAGACTTTTCTAATGTCAGCAATTCTTGTTTTAAAATAGCTAATGACCAAGTCAGGCCATTATCATGATCATAAGCTTGCTTGTATAGCGTTGCATTAGCTCTTTCTTTACAAGCACTGGCCAGTTGTTTTAACACCTGCTCAAACCCGCTGATAATCAAATTGTTATTTAAATTACGCTTTAGTGAATCATAATGAAAATGGCTAGATGTCATTTTTTCATGGAGTTCTTGCGCTTCTTGATAAAGGTGTATCAAGTGCTGAAGTTCATGAGATAGACTTCTATCCATATGATAGTCAATGTTGGTGCGACATGCCGACATTGCATTGACGATATTAATATTCAACGTCGATAAAGTATGGCGAATGGTTTTATGATCATGTTTTTTTTGTGAGAAAAATTTGGCTTTTTCTTGTTGGTATAAACCCAGTGAAAAATAAATGTCAGCTAATTGCTCTCTGATCGGGTTATATAAAGTTACCTTAAGCAGTACTGTCGAGATAATAAAATACCAAGCCGCACCGGCAATAAGAAGTAAAGAATAAGGATTAAATGCGAATTCAGTAGTGAGTACCGCTGCGGATTCAGCATCATGGCTTAGTCCTAGCATGGTATAAACTGCAATCATCAAAGTCGCAAAACTGATGGTGACATAGCGTTTACCTAAGGAACCAAGAATGATGATCGCAAAACTAAATAAACAACTGCCAATTAAAAAAAATAAAGGATAAGGGAATAGAAGGCTGACTAATAATGAAGAGACTGCAAAGCAAAGTAACGCCAGTAAACTATTAATAATACGCTGCTTAATACTGTCATCACCTTCTGAAATTACCGCGGCCACAATGCCGAGTACGGCAGTGACTGAAAAGGCCGATAATTCGAGAAAATAGCCTGGGATCAATAAGGTTATTGATGCTAAAAATGCTTTTAGCGCAATAAAAAAATTACTGTTGGCTGTTAAATAAGTCAGCTTTCGCCATTGCTGTAGCATGCGTGATTAGTCCCTTATAAAAATAGCGTTTACGTTGTTCGTGTTTTACTGTGCTGCTTTAATGGCATTGGCGAGTTGTACTACAGCCACTTCATTAGTAATACTTTTATCATAAATAAAACTACTGATTACCCTTGTTATTGCTGACTGTACATAGGTTGTCGTTGCCATTGCCTGAGAAAAGGTCGGCACTAAGGTGTTGTCTCGGGTTGCTTGTTGATAGTCTTGGTATGACTGCTGCGTACAAGCATTAAAACTACCCTTATCAGTGGTATCAATAATCGGCAGTGAACCTTTTTTGGCGTTAAAGTCACGCTGTAATTCCGGTGTTAATATGATACTTGCTAGGGTGTTTTGCGCTTGTTTTACTTCTGATGATACACTTTTTAATTTAAAAAAAGCAAAACTATCAATGTTATAGCTAAAGATACCTTCAGTGCCAGGGAAGGGAATACAGCGGATCTTGGTATTTAATTTCTGCTTTTCTTGGAGTAATTTACCTGCTACCCAATCACCCATGATTTGTATTGCTGCTTGGTCTTCAATTAAGAGTTTAGTGGATTGTTCCCAAGTTCTATTTTTGGCATTTACGTCGATGAATAGCGATATAGTACGTAATTTAGCAAAGGCTCGGATCATTTTCGGTGATGCTAATACTTGTGGATTAAGTTCGACAAAAGCCTTTTTATATTGTTCTGCTCCTAAAATGGATAAACTGATCGACTCAAATAAAATTGCATCAGCCCAAGGTTCAGATGTATGAGCTATCGGTAAGTAACCTGCGGCTTCAAGCTGTGGTAATGTAGTGATCAGTTCCGCGAGATCACGAGGAATTGCAATATTTGCTTTGTTAAAAATTGTTTCATTGAACCATAACCAATTAATACGATGAATATTAATCGGTACTGCTACGTAATGCCCTTGGTATTTCATCACTGGCTTAATAAACTCTGGGAGCTTGGCATCCCATTGTTCTTGTTTAGCAATGTCGTCTAATGAGGTTAGAAACCCAAGTTTTGCCCATTCTTGAATATTATGGCCTTTAATTAACGCCGCTGTCGGTGGATTACCTGATACAGCTCGCGAACGTAATACCGTTAAGGCTGTATTACCACCGCCACCTTTAATGGCAAAGTCGAGCCAGGTATTATCGGTTTCTTCGACTTTACTTTGCAGCTCACTGAGCGCATCTAGTTCACCACCAGATGTCCACCAATGTAATACTTCTACTTGGCTTGCTGTTACAGGGGAAGTGAATAAAACACTCAGTAGTATAAAGAGTCGTTGGATGCGATTACTGATGATGGTGCTCATTATTATATCCGTGATGATGGTTTATGCGGGAGTCGTAAGATCACTTTTAATCCTGAATTTTCTCGATTGTGTAAGGTGAGTGTACCGCCATGGGCACTCGCTATACTGCGAGCAATACTTAAACCTAACCCTGAGCCATCGCTATCTTGAGCTATACGTGTATAAGGTGTAAAAATATCTTCTAACATATCTTCAGGAATACCTGGGCCTGAATCAATCAGACAAATGACGATGTGCTCTTGCTGTTGTTCGACGATAAGGTGTAAGAACGCGCCATATTTTATTCCATTTTCAACCAGGTTAGTTAAGCAGCGTTTTATAGCAAGGGGTTTTCCATAATAGCGAGCGCTCACCTTTGGAAATGCGAAAGTAACTTTTTCTGTGCTGCTATTATGATGTTCCGTGATCTCATACAGTAATTCTTGGATATCAATGGGTGCACTGTTTTCGTGAATATCGGTATCTTTCACACATTGTAGTGCGCCTTTAACCATCATTTCTAATTGGTCCAGATCATTATTGAATTTCGCTGTTTTTGCATCGTCATTGAGTAACTCTGCCCGTAAGCGCAATCGCGTGATAGGGGTTTTTAAATCGTGAGAGATAGAACGAAATAAACGTTCTCGATCGTCAATATAGCGCTTTATTCGCAAGTGCATACGGTTAAATGCTTTAGTGGCAATCACTAATTCCGATGCGCCTTTTTCTTCAAGCAGAGGTTGGTCTAAATCTTGGCTTAATGTCGCAGCTGCGGCCGCCAGTTTTTTAAGTGGTTTGGTTTGCCAGCGCACTAATATGTAGATCATCCACATTAAATTAGCGGTAATAAGAAAGATGAAAAACAATTGATCATTACTTACTAATTTATCATTTAGGGATACATAAGGTGCTGGTAGCAATGCGGCGATATATAGCCACTCATCAGGTGCGAACATCATTTGTATCACTAACACGGGGGGGTTTAACGGCTCTAGCGTGAGTGAGTAGTGTGCCCAAGATCGGGGCAATTCGGATAACAGAGTATTGTTGTTTAATACGTGTAAAGTTTTGGGGTGAGAAAACTCTGTTTTAATGACGATATTATTACCTAGTTTATCTCCTAGCACACGCTGAAATTCATCGAGTACCACACGTTTCATTTCACTGTCGGCTACGGGGTCGATATGAATTTCGACTTCATTTAATGATACAAAATAGCGGCTGCCACCAAAATCGCGTAACTGTTCTAATACGATATGACGATATTGTAAGGGTAAGGAATTGAAGAAGGTCGCGGTTGAGGCTATATTTTGAGCCATGCTTTCCGCGGTATTTTTTAATCCTTCGAGTTCTTTATCTTTACTAAAATTATACCAAATACTGGTTGAAATTAACTGCGCGGTGGCGATTGATAACAGTGTCAGTAATAACATTCTAGAGACTAAAGAGCTGGGTAGCTGGCGGTAAATATACTCTTTAATCGTCATAAGAGACTTCGGTGATCAATACATAACCACGTCCACGGATGGTTTTAATTAAGGTCGGACTTTTACTATTATCCCCTAGTTTTTGACGTAATCGACTAAGTTGTATATCGATGCCTCGCTCAAGGGGCAGTGCTTCTCGACCACGAGTCGCATCCGAAAGGGCATCACGACTTAGTACTTGATTTGGGTTCGTCACAAACAGTTTTAGCATATTGAATTCACTGCCAGACAGTTCTGTTGTACTGCTATTACGTTGATTAATTAATTGGCGTGTTAATGTATCAAGCTTCCAATGAGCAAACATAAAATAGCGGCCTTGGGTTGGCTTGGTGTAACTTGAACGGCGCAATAAGGCTTTGATTCTCGCTAGTAATTCTCGAGGACTAAAAGGTTTCGCCATGTAATCATCTGCGCCAATTTCTAAGCCGACAATGCGATCAGCTTCATCTGAATTAGCCGTTAACATGATGATCGGTACTTGTGATGTTCGGCGGATTTTTTGGCACAAGGTAAAACCATCATCACCTGGCATCATTACATCTAAGACAATCAGATCGGGCGTATTGGTGGCTAAGACGCGTTGCATTTCTTTGCCTTCACCGGCTGTCAGCACTGAAAATCCAGCTTGATCGAGGTATTCACTGAGTAACTCTTTGATCTCAACGTCATCGTCAACTACTAATATTTGCTTTTTGGTGCTCATGCCCAGTCCATTATTTACATTGCGAATGTGTATTGAACCGCTTGGAGGGGGAAATTTCAAGAAGAACATTTTAAGAAGAACATAAAAAAGCCAACTATCGTCATAGTTGGCTTGATATAGATTAACTAACCGTATTATTTATACTGTTGTTATTAGTCTTCGATACGCTCAAAGATAGTCGCGATACCTTGACCAAGACCGATGCACATAGTCGCGAGACCATATCTACCGCCTTGAACTTCAAGTTCGTTAACAAGCGTAGTCGAGATACGTGAACCAGAGCAACCTAGAGGGTGACCTAATGAGATTGCGCCACCGTTAAGGTTAATCTTTGTTTCAACAACATCTTCTAAGCCAAGATCTTTAACACAAGGTAAAGATTGCGCTGCGAATGCTTCGTTTAATTCGAATACATCGATATCGTCAATAGTTAAACCAGCACGCTTAAGTGCTTTCTTCGTTGCTGGTACTGGACCGTAACCCATTATTGATGGATCACAACCTGCAACAGCCATAGATACAACGCGAGCACGAGGCTTAAGACCTAGTTCTTTGGCTTTGTCCGCAGACATAAGTAACATTGCAGAAGCACCATCTGATAATGCAGATGACGTACCCGCTGTTACTGTACCGTTTACAGGATCAAATACAGGACGTAAATTACCTAGGCTTTCCATTGATGTTTCTGGACGAATCACTTCATCAAAATCATACAACTTTAAAATGCCATCAGCATCGTGACCTTCAATTGGTAGAATCTCACGTTTGAAACGACCTGAAACAGTTGCTGCTTGTGCTAATTTGTGTGAGCGTACTGCGAATGCATCTTGTTGCTCACGTGTAATGCCGTGTAATTTACCTAGCATTTCAGCTGTTAGCCCCATCATACCCGCTGCTTTCGCAGTAGATTTAGCAAGACCAACATGGAAATCAACACCGTGGTTCATTGGTACATGACCCATATGCTCAACACCACCAATGATCATCACGTCGCCGTCGCCCATTGCGATAGCACGTGTAGCATCATGGATAGCTTGCATCGATGAGCCACATAGACGGTTAACGGTTGTTGCGCCTGCTGTGATAGGGATACCAGCAAGTAATGAAGCATTACGGGCAATATTGAAACCTTGCTCTAGTGTTTGCTGAACACAACCCCAATAAACATCTTCGATGTCATTTGGATCAACTTCAGGGTTACGGTCAAGCAAGCCTTTCATTAATTTTGCAGATAGATCTTCAGCACGAACGTGACGGAATGCACCGGCTTTAGAACGACCCATAGGTGTACGTAGACAATCGACTACAACTACATCTCTCATTTTATTATCCTCGTTCGTGTCTTAGTAAAAAGTTTTGCCGTCAGCTGCGCGTTGACGCAAGCCATCAGTTACTTGGTAAAGTGGTCCTAAATCAGCAAATGAATCTGCTAATTCAATGTATTTATCTAGACCCATAGTATCTAAGTAACGGAATACACCACCACGGAATGGAGGGAAGCCAATACCATAGATAAGTGCCATATCAGCATCACCTGGAGTAGCAACAATACCTTCTTCAAGACAACGAACAACTTCGTTAATCATTGGGATCATACAGCGAGCGATAATGTCATCTTTCGAGAAATCAGCTTTTTCGCTTGCAACTTCAGCAAGCAGCTCATAGCTTTTTGCATCCGGTGTTTTTTGTATGCGACCACGACGGTCTTTAGCGTAAGAGTAGAAACCAACACCATTTTTCTGACCATAACGCGTTGCTTCAAACATAACATCGATAGAATCTTTGCCTGTTTTAGCCATACGTTCAGGAAAACCGTCAGCCATCACAGCTGCTGCATGGTGGCCTGTATCAATACCAACAACGTCTAGCAAGTATGCTGGACCCATTGGCCAACCGAATTCTTTTTCCATAACTTTATCTACTGCTACAAAATCTGCACCATCAGCGATTAGTTTTGAGAAGCCAAAGAAGTATGGGAATAATACGCGGTTAACGAAGAAACCAGGGCAGTCATTTACAACGATAGGCGTTTTGCCCATTTTCGCGGCGTATGCAACTGTTGTCGCAATTGTTTCATCAGATGATTTATCACCACGGATGATTTCGACTAATGGCATTTTATGCACAGGGTTGAAGAAGTGCATACCACAGAATTGTTCTGGGCGTTTTAAGCTCTTCGCTAGTACATTAATTGGAATCGTAGACGTATTTGAAGTGATGACTGTGTCTGCACTTACGTTGTCTTCTAATTCAGCCAGTACAGCAGCTTTAATTTTCGGGTTCTCAACAACAGCTTCAACGATAATGTCAGCTTCATCAACTGAGTTATAGCTTAGCGTTGGTGTGATTGAAGAAATAACTTTAGCCAGTTTAGTACCGTCAATACGGCCACGCTTAAGTTGCGTTGTTAATAGACCTGATGCCGTAGACATACCAAGATCAAGTGCAGTATCATTGATGTCTTTCATGATAACTGGCGTACCTTTTACTGCTGATTGGTAAGCGATACCGCCACCCATAATACCAGCGCCAAGTACTGCGGCTTTATTTGTTGCTTTGCCTGCTTTTGCTGCTTTCTTCGCGCCAGTTTTTAATGCTTGGTCACTTAAGAATAAGCCAACTAATGCTTGTGCTGCATCTGTTTTAGCAAGTTTAATGAATGTTGCAGCTTCAACACCAAGTGCACCAGTACGGTCCATTCTTGCTGCTGCTTCAACTGTTTTAACTGCAGCTGTCGGAGCTGGATAATGTTTACCCGCTTTCGCGTACACCATGCCAAGTGCAGTAGAGAAGCTCATTGTTGCTTCAATTTTATTTAAACCTAATGGTGCTTGTTTTTGCGCTCGACGTGATTGCCAGTCAAGTTTTCCTGCAATCGCATCTTTAATCATAGAGAGTGCAGCATCACGTAATTTTTCTGGTGCTACAACCGCATCTACAGTGCCAAATTTAAGGGCTGCAGGTGCTTTATAATCTTTACCTGTTGTGATCCATTCAACGGCATTATCAGCACCGATCAGACGTGGTAAACGTACTGTACCACCGAAACCAGGCATGATACCTAATTTAGTTTCAGGTAAACCGATACGTGCTGTTGTGTCTGCTACACGGAAGTCTGTTGCAAGAATTGCTTCACAACCACCGCCAAGTGCATGCCCATTTACTGCAGAGATTGTTGGATATGGCAGGTCTTCAATTGCATTGAATACTGCATTTGCTTGTTCCAACCAACCTAATAATTCAGCGTCAGGTAGTTTAAAGAGTTCAAGGAATTCAGTGATATCGGCGCCAACGATGAATGCACCTTTACCTGATGTTTGAATTAGTCCTTTAATGTCTGAATTAGTCTGTAATACTTTTACAGCTTCAGTTAATGCTTGTAATGTTGCTTGATCAAATTTATTAACAGGGCCTTTCGCGTCATATTTTAATTCTGCGATGCCATCTTCTAATAGAGTGACCGAGAGTTGTTCGGCTTGGTAAATCATTACGTTTCTCCTTGCTAAAGCGATGGTGATCATCTGCTCCGTTTGCTATTTACCAGCTATGTAGGGCACTGGTTGATCTCATTCTGTCGATAATCTAACAATATTTCAACACTTATTTTAAACGACTGTTTAAATTTTTGTCGAGGTGGTTACGCTAATATATTCAATAAGTAGTATAGTTGCTGGTAAGGATTGATGGGGGGCAATACTAGTAAAATAAGTTATTTGTCTTTCAAGTTAGCGCTAGGTACTTAGTTTAAGTTTGTATTTAGCTGTTAACTCTGTTTGCGGCTTGTTTTGTGGCTTGATCTGCTTTAAACGGTTCAGCTTACAACTGTTTTTAATTGTTAGATGTTTGTTGATGAATGTTTAATAAAAAAAAATCATCAACACTTAACTTTTAAAGTTTGTGATCCTGAACCTGCTATTATCAACAGACATATAACAGTAGAATAGCGATGAATATCTCACCCGCACCAAATACACAGGATTTAAATGATAGCGAATAGCCCTTATTTTGTTTTAGAACAGGCCTATGAATATACTGAAGAAATAAAAAAAAGCCGTTTTATTACTTATCTAGCACCAACTAAAGGACGCCAAATAGCCGAGCAATTTGTTCGGACAATTAAAGCGCAACACCCTGATGCGCGTCATCATTGTTGGGCATTTGTTGCTGGACGTCCCAGTGACGGGCAACAATATGGTTTTAGTGATGACGGTGAACCTTCAGGTACCGCGGGTAAGCCTATTCTTCATTGCTTAATGGGCAGTGACGTAGGGGAGATGACCGCAGTTGTTGTACGTTATTATGGTGGAATTAAATTAGGTACAGGGGGGTTAGCGCGTGCATATGCAGGCGGTGTACAACAAGTATTAAAATTGATTGATCCTATTGAATGTTTTATATATACAGAACTTAATTTAACTTGTGATTATGCTCAAATAGCCGCAATAGAGCGCTTATTTTCAGTATATAATGGTAAATTAAAACATGCCGAATATGGTGAACAAGTAATAATGCAGCTTGATGTTGATGCAAGGCATGCGCAAGCGTTTATTATTGCGGTTAAAAACAAAACGAATGGCCAAGTTAATGTCAAAGTGGTCGATTAATATTTAGGGATAAAAATAACAATGCAATTCAGGGCAATTTTAAGAATTGTTGGGATATTAGTTACCATCTTTAGTGTGACCATGATATTCCCTGCACTGATCGCCGCAATATATAAGGATGGTGGTGGTCTCGTCTTCATTAATTCGTTTGCTTTTTGTGTCACGTTAGGCAGTATCGTATGGTACCAAAACCGCAATTATAAAAAAGAATTAAAAGCCAAAGATGGTTTCCTGATTGTAGTTTTGTTTTGGACGGTTCTGGGGAGTGTTGGTGCGTTACCCTTTATTCTTTCTGAGCAACCAGATCTCAGTGTCGCTGGTGCATTCTTTGAATCTTTCTCTGGTTTAACGACAACAGGTGCAACCGTTATTGTTGGACTTGATGAATTACCTAAAGCATTGCTGTTTTATCGCCAGTTTTTACAATGGCTAGGTGGTATGGGGATTATTGTACTTGCTGTTGCCGTATTACCTGTTTTAGGTATCGGTGGTATGCAGCTTTATCGTGCAGAAACTCCCGGCCCAGTCAAAGACTCTAAGATGACCCCCCGTATTGCTGAAACTGCAAAAGCACTTTGGTATATTTATTTATGCCTTACAGTTATTTGCGCAATGGCGTTTTGGCTGGCTGGAATGACTATTTTCGATGCTATTGCGCATAGCTTTTCAACTATTGCAATCGGTGGATTCTCTACACATGATAGTAGTATGGGTCATTTTGATAGTTCGGTTATCAATATGATCACTGTGGTGTTCTTAATTATTGCGGGGATGAATTTTTCACTGCATTTTGCCGCATTCTCAATTAAAGGTTTTAAACCTGGCGCTTACTTACATGATCCGGAATTACGTACATTCTTATTTGTACAACTTACACTTGTGGCTATTTGCTTTTTTATTCTCTTGTCTAAAGGTGTTTATGAGTCCCCTGAAATGGCGTTAGACAAAGCGGTTTTTCAGGCCGTTTCAATTTCAACAACTGCTGGGTTTACGACGACCAGTTTCCAAAACTGGCCATTGTTCTTACCTGTGCTGCTTGTGTTTTCGAGTTTTATTGGTGGTTGTGCCGGCTCTACTGGTGGTGGTATGAAGGTGGTGCGTATCCTATTACTTTATTTACAAGGTATGCGTGAAATGAAACGTTTAGTGCATCCTCGTGCCGTATATAAGATTAAATTAGGAAAAAAAGTATTACCCGATCGTGTTATCGATGCGGTTTGGGGTTTTTTCTCTGCTTATGCCTTGGTATTTATTATTTGTATGCTGGCATTGATCACGACGGGTATGGATGAGATATCGGCCTTTTCAGCTGTGGTTGCAACATTAAATAACTTAGGGCCGGGACTTGGACAAGTCGCGGTACATTTTGGTGACGTTAATGACAGTGCTAAATGGATATTAGTTGTCGCTATGTTGTTTGGTCGTTTAGAAGTCTTTACCTTATTAATTTTATTTACCCCAGCTTTCTGGCGTAGTTAAGTGGAATCATATAAATGAAAAAAATGTTAGTACTGTATTCTACCGTTGATGGTCAAACCTTAAAGATAATTAAAGCTATCGAGGAGTCTATTACCGATAAGTATCATTGTGAAGTTATGAGCCTTGAAGAATGCCAGCATCTTGATATGGCTATTTTTGATAAAGTAGTTATCGGTGCCTCTGTGCGTTATGGTCATTTGAATAAAAAACTCTATCAATTTGTTGCTGCACATAAAGCAGAACTTGAAGCAAAAGAGAATAGTTTTTTCTGTGTAAACTTAACCGCAAGAAAAGCTGAGAAGAATACTCCTGAAACGAATGCATATATGCAGGCATTTTTAGAAAAGTCGAATTGGGTACCCAAGCAGCAAGCTGTATTCGCTGGCGCATTGTTATATTCAAAATATAATTGGTGGCAAACACTTATTATCCAGTTGATTATGAAAATAACCGGTGGTAGTACTGATAAGACGAAAGATATTGAGTTTACTGATTGGGCTAAAGTGAAATTGTTTGCGAAAACCTTGTAGATTAGTTTGCTTACTATAGCGGTACATTAACGTTTAGCGTTAAATTTAATCAGTGGTCGTTGGTTAATTGCTCATGTCATAGTATTTGTAATTCCTGACGCTGAAATGCTTGCCTATCAAATCGTTTTATCTATAATGGCGCCCACTGACACGGAAACGTCGCTCAGTAAGGTGTTTAAAAAACGGCTTTGGTTACTTTTTAAGCGTCCTGAACAAAGCGTGAATATATGCTTGACTTCAAATTCGGTTTGCGTAGAATACGCAGCCTGACTACGACGAAAGACGTCAAGGTCAATGCTCTTTAATAATTTATTCAAGCAATCTGTGTGAGCACTTGCAGAGATATAATGACCAAAAATTATATCAATGTAATTGTGAACATTAAATTAAATCGAAAGATTTGGTTTTATAAACAACAAACCTCGGTTTGTTGTTGAAGTACAGAATTCATTGAGCCGACTTAATCAACATCGTTGATTAGTCAAAAAACTTTTAATTGAAGAGTTTGATCATGGCTCAGATTGAACGCTGGCGGTAGGCTTAACACATGCAAGTCGAGCGGAAACGAAGAATAGCTTGCTATTCTGGCGTCGAGCGGCGGACGGGTGAGTAATGCTTGGGAATCTGCCTAGTCGAGGGGGACAACAGTTGGAAACGACTGCTAATACCGCATACGACCTACGGGTGAAAGGGGGCCTCTTCTTGAAAGCTCTCGCGACTAGATGAGCCCAAGTGGGATTAGCTTGTTGGTGAGGTAAGAGCTCACCAAGGCGACGATCCCTAGCTGGTCTGAGAGGATGATCAGCCACACTGGAACTGAGACACGGTCCAGACTCCTACGGGAGGCAGCAGTGGGGAATATTGCACAATGGGGGAAACCCTGATGCAGCCATACCGCGTGTATGAAGAAGGCCTTAGGGTTGTAAAGTACTTTCAGCGAGGAGGAAAGGCAGTAGATTAATACTCTACTGCTGTGACGTTACTCGCAGAAGAAGCACCGGCTAACTCCGTGCCAGCAGCCGCGGTAATACGGAGGGTGCAAGCGTTAATCGGAATTACTGGGCGTAAAGCGCATGCAGGCGGTTTGTTAAGCGAGATGTGAAAGCCCCGGGCTCAACCTGGGAACTGCATTTCGAACTGGCAAACTAGAGTTCTTGAGAGGGTGGTAGAATTTCAGGTGTAGCGGTGAAATGCGTAGAGATCTGAAGGAATACCAGTGGCGAAGGCGGCCACCTGGCAAGTAACTGACGCTCAGATGCGAAAGCGTGGGTAGCAAACGGGATTAGATACCCCGGTAGTCCACGCCGTAAACGATGTCTACTCGGAGTTTGGTTCCTTGAGAACTGGGCTCTTAAGCTAACGCATTAAGTAGACCGCCTGGGGAGTACGGCCGCAAGGTTAAAACTCAAATGAATTGACGGGGGCCCGCACAAGCGGTGGAGCATGTGGTTTAATTCGATGCAACGCGAAGAACCTTACCTACTCTTGACATCCATAGAACTTTTCAGAGATGAATTGGTGCCTTCGGGAACTATGAGACAGGTGCTGCATGGCTGTCGTCAGCTCGTGTTGTGAAATGTTGGGTTAAGTCCCGCAACGAGCGCAACCCTTATCCTTATTTGCCAGCACGTAATGGTGGGAACTCTAAGGAGACTGCCGGTGATAAACCGGAGGAAGGTGGGGACGACGTCAAGTCATCATGGCCCTTACGAGTAGGGCTACACACGTGCTACAATGGCGCATACAAAGGGCTGCAAACCAGCAATGGTAAGCGAATCCCATAAAGTGCGTCGTAGTCCGGATTGGGGTCTGCAACTCGACCCCATGAAGTCGGAATCGCTAGTAATCGTGAATCAGAATGTCACGGTGAATACGTTCCCGGGCCTTGTACACACCGCCCGTCACACCATGGGAGTGGGCTGCACCAGAAGTCATTAGCTTAACCTTCGGGAGGGCGATGACCACGGTGTGGTTCATGACTGGGGTGAAGTCGTAACAAGGTAGCCCTAGGGGAACCTGGGGCTGGATCACCTCCTTACGTAAAGTTGTTAATTTTTGTAAGTGCCCACACAAATTGCTTGAATAGAAAGTTGAAAAGCATGTAAGAAATGCGATAGGACTGTAGCTCAGTTGGTTAGAGCGCGCCCCTGATAAGGGTGAGGTCGGTAGTTCAAATCTACTCAGTCCTACCAATCTTCTTACGAACTCTATGATGTGGGGCTATAGCTCAGCTGGGAGAGCGCCTGCCTTGCACGCAGGAGGTCTGCGGTTCGATCCCGCATAGCTCCACCACATCATAGTTGTTAAAATACAAAGCTAAGCAAGCTTAATGCTTATCTTTGCTTTTTAGCAAATTGCTCTTTAAAAATTTGGAAAGCTGAATAAATAAAGAAGTTCTTAAAACACGTTATTGCTTCGGCAATAACAATATAGTGTTCTTGAGTATTCTTGAGGCGAAAAAAACTAGATAATACCTAGTTATTTCAATTGTACGGTCGACTTTAGATTGTATGGTTAAGTGACTAAGCGTATACGGTGGATGCCTAGGCAGTCAGAGGCGATGAAGGACGTGTTAATCTGCGTTAAGCTGTGGGGAGTTGATAAAAAGCGTTAATCCACAGATTTCCGAATGGGGGAACCCACTCTACTTTGTAGAGTATCGTAACGTGAATACATAGCGTTGCGAAGCGAACCGGGAGAACTGAAACATCTAAGTACCCCGAGGAAAAGAAATCAATAGAGATACCCTTAGTAGCGGCGAGCGAACGGGGTCTAGCCCTTAAGCAGTTTGGAAGTTAGTGGAAGATTCTGGAAAGTTTCACGATACAGGGTGATAGTCCCGTACATGAAAACGACCTTACTGTGAAATCGAGTAGGACGGCACACGTGATATGCTGTTTGAATATGGGAGGACCATCTTCCAAGGCTAAATACTACTGACTGACCGATAGTGAACCAGTACCGTGAGGGAAAGGCGAAAAGAACCCCTGTGAGGGGAGTGAAATAGAACCTGAAACCGTATACGTACAAGCAGTGGGAGCAGACTTGTTCTGTGACTGCGTACCTTTTGTATAATGGGTCAACGACTTAATTTCAGTAGCAAGGTTAAGCGAATAGCGGAGCCGTAGGGAAACCGAGTGTTAACTGCGCGAATAGTTGCTGGGATTAGACCCGAAACCCGGTGATCTAGCCATGGGCAGGTTGAAGGTTGAGTAACATCAACTGGAGGACCGAACCGACTAATGTTGAAAAATTAGCGGATGACTTGTGGCTGGGGGTGAAAGGCCAATCAAACCGGGAGATAGCTGGTTCTCCTCGAAAGCTATTTAGGTAGCGCCTCGCGTCTAACTATTGGGGGTAGAGCACTGTTAAGGCTAGGGGGTCATCCCGACTTACCAACCCTTTGCAAACTCCGAATACCAATAAGTTCAATCGCGGGAGACACACGGCGGGTGCTAACGTCCGTCGTGGAAAGGGAAACAACCCAGACCGTCAGCTAAGGTCCCAAAGTGTATGTTAAGTGGGAAACGATGTGGAAAGGCTCAGACAGCCAGGAAGTTGGCTTAGAAGCAGCCATCTTTTAAAGAAAGCGTAATAGCTCACTGGTCGAGTCGGTCTGCGCGGAAGATTTAACGGGGCTAAACATACCACCGAAGCTACGGATGCAAGACTTGTTCTTGCATGGTAGAGGAGCGTTCTGTAAGCCGTCGAAGGTGAGTTGAGAAGCTTGCTGGAGGTATCAGAAGTGCGAATGTTGACATGAGTAACGATAATGGGGGTGAAAAACCTCCACGCCGAAAGACCAAGGGTTCCTGTCCAACGTTAATCGGGGCAGGGTGAGTCGACCCCTAAGGCGAGGCCGAAAGGCGTAGTCGATGGGAAACAGGTTAATATTCCTGTACTCACTTATATTGCGATGGGGTGACGGAGAAGGTTAGGCTAGCATGGCGATGGTTGTCCATGTTTAAGGTTGTAGGCTGTGTGCTTAGGTAAATCCGGGCGCACATTAAGGCTGAGAGCTGATGACGAGTCTCTACGGAGATGAAGTAGTTGATACCCGGCTTCCAGGAAAAACCTCTAAGCTTCAGATATAAGAGAATCGTACCCCAAACCGACACAGGTGGTTAGGTAGAGAATACTAAGGCGCTTGAGAGAACTCGGGTGAAGGAACTAGGCAAAATGGTACCGTAACTTCGGGAGAAGGTACGCCGATGATGGTGAAGGACTTGCTCCGTAAGCTATTGTCGGTCGCAGAGAAATGGTGGCTGCAACTGTTTATTAAAAACACAGCACTGTGCAAAATCGAAAGATGACGTATACGGTGTGACGCCTGCCCGGTGCCGGAAGGTTAATTGATTGGGTTAGACTTAGGTCGAAGCTCATGATCGAAGCCCCGGTAAACGGCGGCCGTAACTATAACGGTCCTAAGGTAGCGAAATTCCTTGTCGGGTAAGTTCCGACCTGCACGAATGGCGTAATGATGGCCACGCTGTCTCCACCCGAGACTCAGTGAAATTGAAATCGCTGTTAAGATGCAGTGTACCCGCGGCTAGACGGAAAGACCCCGTGAACCTTTACTATAGCTTGGCACTGAACATTGAACCTACATGTGTAGGATAGGTGGGAGACGTTGAAGCATTGTCGCTAGATGATGTGGAGTCAACCTTGAAATACCACCCTTGTACGTTTGATGTTCTAACGTAGGTCCCTTATCGGGATTGCGGACAGTGTCTGGTGGGTAGTTTGACTGGGGCGGTCTCCTCCCAAAGAGTAACGGAGGAGCACGAAGGTTGGCTAAACATGGTTGGACATCATGTGGTTAGTGCAAAGGCATAAGCCAGCTTAACTGCGAGACAGACACGTCGAGCAGGTACGAAAGTAGGTCTTAGTGATCCGGTGGTTCTGAATGGAAGGGCCATCGCTCAACGGATAAAAGGTACTCCGGGGATAACAGGCTGATACCGCCCAAGAGTTCATATCGACGGCGGTGTTTGGCACCTCGATGTCGGCTCATCACATCCTGGGGCTGAAGTTGGTCCCAAGGGTATGGCTGTTCGCCATTTAAAGTGGTACGCGAGCTGGGTTTAGAACGTCGTGAGACAGTTCGGTCCCTATCTGCCGTGGGCGTTTGAGAATTGAGAGGAGCTGCTCCTAGTACGAGAGGACCGGAGTGGACGAACCACTGGTGTTCGGGTTGTTATGCCAATAGCATTGCCCGGTAGCTAAGTTCGGAACTGATAACCGCTGAAAGCATCTAAGCGGGAAGCAGGCCTCGAGATGAGTTCTCACTGGGACTTTAAGTCCCCTGAAGGGCCGTTGGAGACTACAACGTTGATAGGCAAGGTGTGTAAGTGCTGTGAGGCATTGAGCTAACTTGTACTAATTACCCGTGAGGCTTAACCATACAAATTAAAGTATGATTAATTGAAATACGACTTAAGAATAGATTGAACACTACTATTTATCGAAAGATAGGTTTTAAAGACTTCTTTATTTATAGCTTTTCAGATTTTAAAGATACAACTTGAAAGCAAACCAAATTTGCTTGGTGACCATAGTGTTGCGGTACCACCTGATCCCATTCCGAACTCAGTAGTGAAACGTAATAACGCCGATGGTAGTGTGGGGCTTCCCCATGTGAGAGTAGGGCATCGCCAAGCGCCAAATTAAGACTGATGGAAACATTAGCACAGATTGTGCGGAGTGGTAGTTCAGTTGGTTAGAATACCGGCCTGTCACGCCGGGGGTCGCGGGTTCGAGTCCCGTCCACTCCGCCAACAACAACGAAAGCCTGAATCGAAAGATTCAGGCTTTTTTTGTGCCTGAAATTCAGGATACAAAAATACAGATTGTTCGGGGTGGTCGTTCAGTTGGTTAGACTCTTTATAAAACCATAAGCGGCCTGTCACGCAGGGGCTCGCGGGTTGTGTTTGTAGAAAGCCGTCCGCTTTCTCTTTGCCAACAACAACGAAAGCCTGAATCGAAAACTTTTTGTTAGAAATAGAGGCTTTTTTTGTGCCTGAAATTCAGGATACAAAAAATACAGATTGTTCGGAGTGGTAGTTCAGTTGGTTAGACTCTTTATAAAACCATAAGTGGCCTGTCACGCCGGGGCTCGCGGGTTGTGTTTGTAGAAAGCCGTCCACTTTTTCTTTGCCAACAACAACGAAAGCCTGAATCGAAAACTTTTTGTTAGAAATAGAGGCTTTTTTTGTGCCTGAAATTCAGTGATAAGTATCGAGTAAATTGCGCGGAGCGCTTGTTCGTATGAGTTGCATTTAGTTGGTTAGACTCTTTATAAAACCATAAGCGGCCTGTCACGCCGGGGGCGCGGGTTGTGGTTTATAGAAAGCCGTCAGCTTTCTCTTTGCCAACAAACAACGAAAGTCTGAAATTAAACATAAATACCGGAATTGCGTTATTTATATTCTAACTACACCAATAACGTTTCAATACCTTAAGACCAAGTTCGTACTCCGGATCACTATTATGTGTAATAGTTCTTCATTCACATGGCAATCTCAATATATTCGCTAATACTTAATTTAATGAAACTCTTACATTAAGGAATTAGCTGATGTTAGTAAAACACTTATGGGGTTTATACGTACAACCCAAGGACGAATGGATTGATATTGATACACACCATGAGTCTTTATTATCGGTAGTCGTGAGCCTGTTTTTCTTTGCGTTAATACCAGCTACATCAGCATGGTATACCGCGTCAGTGACTGGTTGGAAACTTGGCTTTGGAGATACAACCTATTTATCCTCCTCCAGCGCAGGGATAATGGCTGTCGGTATGGTTATTGTGAGTATTGCTATTGTGGCAACGTTTTCGCTGTTTGTGCAATGGATGGCGGGTAACTTTGGATCATCATCCAGCTTTACTCAAGCGCTAGAGCTAACTACATATACTGCAGCCCCTATTTTTATTACTGGTATCGCAGCTTTGATCCCTGTTGCTTGGGTGATCATGTTAGCTCTATTAGTTGGGGTCGCATTTTCGGTACGGGCTCTATATACCGGCGTGCCGATTATTATGCATATTACTGAAGAACGTGGCTTTATTTATGCGTCATCTTTATTAACAGTTGGGCTTGTATTGTTTGTGGCTTCAATGGGGATCACTGTTGTTATGTGGAGCTTTGGGTTCGGTCCACAATTTATTATTTAATTGGATAAACAGTTTTGCATAACAGCGATGAGGGGGATGAACATGCATCGCTGTTATTTTTATTGTGTTTATTTGATGTACTATGCTCAAATACTATCACTTGATCACGGCTATCATTCAACTCGTTAAAATTATAAACGCTAAATTAGCTAGCCCCCGCGCCACGCGTTTAATATTCACCGAATATTTTCACTGTTGATCAAACAATACCTCAATAACTTGCTCAATTTTTCTTCGTTTAATATAGCTGCACCATTTTTCAGCGCTGCGAGCTGGTTATTTTTGTTGCCATGGATTTATTAAACTGTATCTTCGGTGTGAGTTAAGTCTTATTTTTTGGGGGCTTTTGGGAACTGTGTGGCAAAACTGAGCAAGTAAACCAACGTGTTGATAATGTTTCGATATTCTAAGAGGCATTATGACAATCAATTTCTAGGACTACATAACCCATTTTTCCCAATCATCAAAGATTATTCGTAACTACGGCATAATTAAAAGTGCAATTTCAAGCTTTGTTGTTCCATGTAACATGGTTTTAATTTCAAAATAAAGGAGCAAAATGATTCACATTATAAGTGATTGTCACTTGGGTAATACGGAAAATGAAACGCATTTAATTAAAGCATTAATGAAAATTGGTGATGATTGTAAGTTTCTATTTGTTATGGGTGATATATACACCTCTCCATCTATAGAAAAATATAATAATTTCAAGAATATTTTAAATGAATATATACCAAATGCTAAAGTGTACGCAATAGCAGGAAATCATGACGATATAAATTTGATGAGAAAATCTTTTTCTGGGAGTAATATTCTTATAAAAGAAAAGGTTAACATCGATGGAATGACGTATTTATTTATTGACTCTAGCCACAAGCCCATAAACAGATTAATGATGCTTGGGTCTGGCCGAGTATCAAATAAAGACTTGTCTAAAATAAAAAAAGAGTCTAGAAAGAAAGAAGTAACAATATTAATACACCATCCAATACTAAAAGTAAGTAACTCTAAATGGTTTAATGAAATTGGTATTGAAAATGCTGATGATATTATTAATAAGCTAAATAAAAACTGTGTGAATATAATATGCGGGCATGGTCATGATTTTAACCATAATAAACACAGTATATTTCAACAAACGATGTCACCATCAACTGCTTATGGATTTGATTTAACCCTCGATGAATTCATGCGAACAAATAGAACAGGAGCGCTGATTCTAGAATACAAAAATCAGAAGAGTACATTTCAATATATTAAAACGTATTGAAATGGAAATAGGGCTCTGTAGCAAAGCAAACACAAGGTGTTGATAGTGTCTAGATACTCTAAGAGACATTTAATGAGCAAGGGTTGTATATAGAAATAACAGGTAGTCGTGAGACTTTTGTGATTATTCAAGATTAAACTTACGATAAGATTGAATAACCAATTAGAGCAAGGATGATGCCACATGGCTATTAATAATAGTGAACAAAAATCGCATAGTAAAAAAATTATAATTGCAGTAATTATTACTGTGTTTTCATTGTGGTATGGACTTGATTTAAACCAATATGCTTCTCTGGAACAAATCAAAGCGTTGCAGCAAACCTCTGGTGAGTATATTAACCAGCATCAAGTATTCGCTATGTTAGTTTTTTTTATTAGTTATGTGCTGATAACGGGGTTCTCATTACCTGGCGCAGTGTTACTGACGTTACTTGGCGGTGGGTTATTCGGTTTTGGTTATGGCTTGTTACTGATCTCTTTTGCTAGTTCTATTGGTGCTACGCTGGCTTTTTTAGTTAGCCGTTATCTACTACGCGATTACGTGCAAAAGAAGTTTGGCGCCCGTTTAGATGCGATTAATAAAGGTATGGAAAAAGAAGGTAACTTTTATTTATTCTCATTGCGTTTGATCCCAGTATTTCCATTTTTTTTAATCAATATTTTAATGGGATTAACTAAAATTAGTACTCGTAATTTCTACCTTGTTAGCCAAGTGGGTATGTTAGTTGGTACGGCAGTTTATGTATGGGCTGGTACGCAACTAAGTGAACTCAATAGTTTATCTGGTATCGCTTCACCGTCGTTATTAAGTGCACTGGTACTCTTAGCTATTTTTCCTTGGATTGCCAAACGTGGATTAGCTATATTTACTCAGCGAAAGCGCTATGCGCGTTGGGATAAACCAAAATCATATGATCGTAATATGATCATTATAGGTGCTGGAGCCGGTGGCTTGGTTAGCGCTTATATTGCTGCAGCGGTTAAATCAAAAGTAACCTTAGTTGAAAAGCACCGAATGGGTGGTGACTGTTTAAATACGGGATGTGTACCTTCTAAAGCATTGATCCGTAGTGCACATGCAGTCGCTGAAATTGGTCGTGCGAATGAGTTTGGTATCGATGCTGAAATTAAAAATATCAATTTTGAGAATGTGATGGGGCGTATTCAGAATGTGATTAAGGCTATTGAACCGCATGATTCTATTGCGCGTTATTCGGCGATGGGGGTCGAATGCATTACGGCTGAAGCTAGTATTATTGACCCTTGGCGTGTGCAGGTTGGTGGACAGATATTAACAACAAAAAGTATCGTTGTAGCAACTGGGGCGCGTCCTATTGTACCGTCAATTCCAGGATTAGTAGATGTACCCTATTTAACGTCGGATACACTTTGGCAGTTAACTGAACAACCAAGTCGTTTATTAGTATTAGGCGGTGGGCCTATCGGCTGTGAGATAGCACAAAGTTTTGCTCGTTTGGGGTCAAGCGTTACACAAGTTGAAATGGCGGGACAATTACTTGGGCGTGAAGATACCGATGCTGTTACTGTTGTGCAAGCCGAGTTGCAAGCGGATGGTGTCATTATATTGTTAGGTAATAAAGTTGAGCATTTTGTGAATGAAAATGATCAATATAGTGCGGTATTATCGAATGGCGATTTCGTTGCGTTTGATCAGGTATTCTTAGCGCTGGGGCGTCAGGCTAATACGAGTGGTTTTGGCTTAGAGGCATTAGATTTAGCCATCACTGATCGCGGTCTAATCGAGATCAATGAATACCAACAAACATCAATCCCTAATATATATGCGGTTGGTGATGTTTCTGGGCCGTATCAGCTAACCCATGTAGCGGCACATCAAGCTTGGTATGCTGCGGTTAATGCCTTATTTGGCTCTGTGAAGAAATTCGCCACGGATTACCGTGTTATTCCTTCGGTTACGTATACCTACCCTGAATTGGCTCGCGTTGGTATAAATGAAAATGAAGCCAAACAAGCAGGGTTACTTTATCAAGTGACAAAATATGAGATTGATGATCTCGATCGTGCGATTACTGATGGTGAAACTAAGGGTTTTGTTAAAGTTATTACCGCAGCAAATAGCGATAAAATTCTTGGTGTGACTATCGTTGCTACTCATGCTGGTGAATTGCTGGCGGAGTATACGCTAGCAATGAAATATAAATTGGGGCTGAATAAAGTGCTGGGTACGATCCATCCGTATCCAACCATGAGCGAAGCAAATAAATATGTTGCGGGTAATTGGAAACGCAATAACAGTCCGGAAAAGCTACTCGCCTGGGTTGAGAAGTTTCATCATTATATGCGTAAAAACTAATATCTGTAATGGATCGTTGTTGAGGTGGCGAGTCTGGATTGAGAGATAGTATAGTTATAAAAAGATCGTATATAATAACTCGTACTTAATCGACTTTAGTGTACTACGGGTTGTTTGCTATGTTTTCAGGTCGATAGATTCAGGTAGATAATAATTCATGCTCTTACAAAAAAGTCGCTATCATGCGGTAGCTGCTGAAATTCAATTGCAAATTGAACAACGAATATGGTTACCAGGTGATCGTATTCCTTCGATTCGTAAGATGAGTAAAATTCAAAACATTAGTCCGATGACTGTTTTAAAAGCGTATGAGCTATTAGAGTCGGAAGGCTGGGTTTATGCCAAGGTTCGCTCTGGTTATTTTGTTGCTGCGCATCTTAACCGTCTCGCAATACCGCTGCCACTTATCCCTCAGATGATCAACCGTTCGATAAAAATCAATGAGCATGTCTTTGAAGTGCTAACCGCTTGTAAACGTCCTGATATTGTTCCTTTGGGTTCTGCTTTCCCCGATCCTGCTTTATTTCCACTGAAACAGTTAGGTCAAACACTCGCGAAAACCATTAAAACTATGCCTGCACACAGTGCGGTGACAGAGCTTCCGCCTGGTAGCGTGGCATTACGCCGCGCAATTGCCAAGCGTTATATCCGTGATGGCATTGACGTGTCAATTGATGACATCGTGATCACGTCTGGGGCGATGGAGTCGTTGGGTTTGAGTCTTATGGCGGTAACCAAACCCGGAGATACTGTTGCGATTGAATCTCCGGCTTTTTATGGTGTTTTGCAAACGGTAGAGCGACTTCAACTTAAGGCCGTTGAAATTGCGACGGACCCACAGTTGGGGATATCAGTAGACGCACTAACAACAGCTGTAAATCGACATGATATTAAAGCGTGCTGGTTAATGAGTAAATATCAAAATCCGCTTGGTGCATCGATGCCTGAAGCAAATAAATTATCGATTCGAAATCTATTAGCGGAAAAACAGATCCCTTTACTTGAGGATGATGTTTACAGTGAGCTATATTTTTCAGAACGTAAACCGAAACCAATTAAAGCGTATGATGAGCAAGGATTAGTATTACATTGTTCATCATTTTCAAAATGTTTAGCCCCTGGTTTTAGAGTCGGCTGGGTAGTTGCTGGTCGCTATGCGAAACAAATCGAGCAACTACAATTGATGACAACACTTTCTGCCGCAGTGCCGAATCAGCTAGCGCTTGCTGAATTTGTTTTACATGGCAGTTATGATATTCATCTGCGTAGGTTAAGGCGCAAGCTCGAATCTCGGCAGCAGCAAATGAAACATGCTATTGAGCAATACTTCCCTGCGGAAACGAAGATCACGCGACCTAGCGGCGGTTATTTTTTATGGGTTGTTTTACCTGATGATATAAATACCGGTGAGTTACTTAAAATCCTATTGGATAATCATAATATTAGTATTGCACCTGGGACCTTGTTTGCGAGTGATGGTAAATACAAAAACTGCATGCGGATTAATTGTTCCTATTTACTTACTGACCAAATACGCCAAGCGCTTATTACCTTAGCTAGGTGCATTACTTCATACCCAATGTAAATAAAAACTGTTCTAGTATCTATTTATAACGAAAGCATCTGTTATAGGGCAGTTTAGTACTGATCTGTACTATGCTTACAGGCCTTATTTGTGTTTCAATACCTCCGCTAGTTTATAAATAATTATATCCATTAAGAGATAAAATAATTGGCGCGATGTAAACTTACTTTCAAACCAGTCTGTAAGTTTTGCTATTGTGATAAGTGTTTGATTAAATTAATAAGCGTGAGATAAGTCAGAGGATTATAGCGACTTATTTAGCTTCTTTGATATAATTGAAGATATAAAAATAAGGAGCATGTAATGTCTGAAGAACGCATAAATATAAAAGATATAACCCCTAAAGTTAAGCCTAAATATACCAACGTCGGTCCTGACAATCATATTTACGTAAGGAATATGAGTGGTGTATTTCAGCGATTGAGAAAATACGTGGGCTGGTTTTTTATGGTGCTTTTTTTAGCATTACCTTTGTTCCAATGGGACGGGCATCAGGCGATCCTATTAAATATCGTTGAACAACGTATTCATATTTTTGGTTTAACGATTTTCCCTCAAGATCTCATGTTATTAGCTTTGCTTCTGATTGTTGGCGCATTCGCACTATTTTTTGTTACCGCTTACCTCGGCCGAGTATGGTGTGGTTTTATGTGCCCACAAACTATTTGGACATTTATTTTCATTTGGTTTGAAGAGAAAATTGAAGGTTCAGCAAATAAACGTTTGAAGTTGAATCAAGGCCCTACAACGGCAGATAAAGTAAAGAAGAAAGTGCTTAAGCATACCGCATGGTTAAGTTTTTCACTGTTTACTGGGCTCGCATTTATGGCTTATTTTGTGCCTATTGTTGACCTTTACACTGAATTTTTTACTCTTCAGGCGAGCGGTATTGTGTATTTCTGGGTGCTATTTTTTGCATTCTGTACTTATGGTAACGCTGGCTGGATGCGCAGTATTATGTGTACTCATATGTGTCCATACGCGCGTTTCCAATCTGCTATGTTTGATACCGATACATTAATTGTTGGTTATGATTTTAATCGTGGTGAATCACGTGGTCCGCGTTCACGTAAGGTCGATCATAAAGCGAAAGGTTTAGGTGATTGTATCGACTGTAATTTATGTGTTCAAGTATGTCCTGCAGGTATTGATATTCGTGACGGCCTACAGTATGAATGCATTAACTGTGGTGCTTGTATCGATGCGTGTGATCAAACGATGGAGCGAATGAACTATCCGAAAGGGTTGATCCGTTATACCTCTGAGAATGACCTAAATAATAAGCCTCATCAGAAAAGTAGATTCAAGTTAGTGGGTTACGGTATCGTAATGACACTCATGACGGTAATGTTTGCTACGAGTGTAATGAGTATTTCGCCAGTACAAATGGATATTATTCGTGACCGAAATGCATTATATCGTGAAAATTCCGACGGCAATATTGAAAATACTTATACACTTAAGATTATTAATAAGACATCATTCACCCAAAAATACAGTTTATCTGTTATCGACGTGCCTGATCATGAGTGGTTTGGACCCCGTGAAATTGAAGTATTGCCGGGTGAATTATTCGTGCAGCCAGTGAGTTTAGCCATTGACCCGTATGATCTGAAACAACCTGTGATTAAAATAAACTTTGTGATTACTGAACAGGGTAATGAGCATTATGTTTTTACTCAACAAAGTCGTTTTATCAGCAAATTATAGTGCCTGCAATAAAGTATAAATAGCTTTATAATCAATGTAAGTTAAAGTAAGTAGCAAGCCCAGTTATACTGGGCTTGCTATTATTGTATCCAATCTAAGATCTGTTGTACGTCTATGATAGTTATTTGGATATAGGTACTCGTATTTTAGGAAATAAAAATGACAGACCTACCTGTTGATTACAGTTTGCTTTCCCCTGACCTTATGTTGGATGCGATAGAATCTACCGGTATCCGTGTTGATTCGGGGTTGTTGGAATTAAACAGCTATGAAAATCGTGTGTTTCAATTTCTAGATGAAGATCGTAAACGCTTTGTGGTTAAGTTTTATCGCCCTGTTCGTTGGAGTGATGAACAGATCCAAGAAGAACTCGATTTTTCTCTACAGTTAAAGTCAGCTGATATCGATGTTGTTGCACCGTTACAATTTGATGGTTGTAGTCTATTTATTTATCATGGATACCGCTTTGCTATTTTTCCAAGTACAGGTGGTCGTCCTATTGAAGTGGATAATTTAGATGCACTGGAGTCGGTTGGACGTAACTTGGGTCGCGTTCATCAATTAGCGAACAAGCAACCATTCTTGCATCGACCAACATTATCGATCGCCGAGTTTGTGCAAACCCCAAAGCTGATATTGCAACAGAATAATTTTGTACCTAAGCAATTAGAAACATCATTTTTTGATGTTTATGATGCGTTGGAAAAAGAAATTACGTTGCAATATAAGCCTGATTCTCATCAGCTAATTCGCTTACATGGTGATTTGCATGCGGGCAATATATTGTGGCGTGATAAGGTCACAATATTGGATTTTGATGATTGTCGTCAAGGACCTGCGATACAAGATATATGGATGATGTTACACGGTGATCGCCATGAACAATTATTACAATTGGAAGTGATGTTAGAAGGTTATGAAGAATTCTGTTCTTTTGACCCAAAACAGCTGAAGCTAATTGAACCACTACGTGCGATGCGTATGATGAACTACATGGGATGGATTGCTAAACGTTGGGATGACCCTGCTTTTAGTCGTCATTTTTCTTGGTTTACAGATGAACTGTATTGGAAACAGCAGGTCATATTTTTACATGAACAGATTGATAATATGCAAAAGTCGCCGTTATCTCTCATTCCTAATTACTAATTTTTTGTACAGTTAATAACGTCTAATTTAAATTTTCAGGAAGGAAAATAATGAAAAAATTATTTATATTGATCACTGCAATGTTATTTTTACCATTTGCGAATGCTGCACAGTTTAAAGAAGGTGTGCATTACGATGTGATCGCTGAGCAGGCAACATCAAAACCGCAAATTGCTGAATACTTTTCGTATTATTGCCCACACTGTTTTAAGTTCGAACCTATCATGACAGATGTGACAAAACGTCTTGCTGGTACCGATATTAAAGTAGAAAAAAATCACGTTGCTTTTATTGGCCGTGAAATGGGTATTGAAATGCAAAAAGCATTTGCGACTGCAGAGTTGTTGAATGTTGAAGGTCAAATGTCACCTGCTATCTTTACTGCGATTCATGATCAAAAGCGTCGTTTCTCTGGCCGTGATGATATCCGTACAGTATTTACTGACGCAGGTATCGATGGCAAGAAATTTGATGCCGCAGTGGATAGTTTTGCTGTGAATGGTAAAGTAGCACGCATGGATAAAAATACGGCTAAGAAGAATATTCGTGGTGTACCAGCATTAATCGTTAATGGTAAATACCAAATTAATATGGGTAGTATTCAAGCGCGTGGTGAAGAGTTCAACGTTAAGCTAACCGAACTGATTAAATACCTAGCAGCAAAAACGAATTAATTTATGTCTCGATTTTAGGTATTTTAAAAGGACGCGATTGCGTCCTTTTTTATTAGAATTAATATTTTAGCTTACTTTTCCCAAACAATTTTATCTTGGTGGTTTTCTTCGTAGAAAGGTTTAAAACGACTTTCTAGTTCATGACGCTTAAATTTAAGTGTTGGTGTTAATAAACCATTATCCACAGTCCATTCATCTTTTAAAACAATGATATGCCCAATGCGTGAGTGTGATTCTAATGATTTATTAATATGCTGGCGTGTTTCTTCAAGGTTAGTTGTCATGGCTTCTTGACCTAGTTCACGCGCTTCTGGTGATAGCACCACCAATGCAACTGGTTGTGTTAAGGCTGTACCGGTAATACAGATCTGCTCAATATTCGGATTCTCACCAAACTTACATTCTATCGGCACTGGTGTTACGTATTTACCTTTTGAAGTCTTGAAGATATCTTTTACGCGCCCGGTTATTTTCACATAACCATTGCTATCAATTTCACCTTTATCACCAGTTTTGAAGTAACCTTCTTCATCGAATGATTCTTTGGTCTGCGCTTCATCTTTGTAATAACCAGTCATGAGACCATCACCTTTCACTAAAATTTCGCCAATCTCAGAGATTTTTAGATCAACCCCCGGGCCTGGTTTACCAATAGTGCCTATTTTTTGTGGGTTAAACGGGTGGTTAAATGTGCCGTAAGCGAGGTTTTCTGTCATGCCCCATGCTTCGGTAATATTTAAACCAAGGCGTTCGTACCATTTTAATAATGATGGTGATACTGCAGCTGAACCACAGCCAAGCATACGAGCATGCTGTAAACCTAGACCACGTTTAATTTTAGCTCTTACTAAACCATTAACAAATGGGATTTTTAGTAGGAAGTTAAGTTTATGTGCAGGCATTTTTTGTAATACGCCCATTTGGAAACGAGTCCATAGACGTGGTACAGAAATGAACAACGTTGGCTCTACAGACTGAATATTACTGACGAAGGTATCAAGTGACTCAACAAAGGAAACCACACCTTCACCGGCATAAATACTACTACCTTCAATATAAACACGTTCAGTAATGTGTGCTAGTGGTAAATAAGACAGTAATCTGTCGCCTGGAATAATGCCTAAGCTAGAGACAATATTTTGTGATGCAGATTTGAATGCAGCAAACGTGATCATTACGCCTTTCGGATTACCAGTACTACCTGAGGTATAAATAATTGACATTAAGTCTTCAAGGTTGATGTGTGCTGGTGTTGCTAATGGCTGGTGTTGGTCTAGCAGATCATTCCATTTATATTGACAAGCAAGTGTTTCATAAGGATAACTAATGGTAATTACGTCTGCAGGTAGTTTCCCTTCTAGGCTTTGGTAGTTATCTAACTTACCAATAAACAGTACTTTTGCTTCACTGTGATCTAATACATAGTTGATTGTTTTTGCATTTGCTGTTGAATAAATTGGCACGCTAATATAACCCGCGTACATGATTGCTAAATCGTTAATAAACCATTCGGCGCTATTTTTTGCCAGAATTGCTATTTTGTCACCTGGTGCTAATCCAAGTGATTGCAGTGCTTGAGCAATACGTTTTGTTTGGTCAGCAACTTGAGACCATGTGAACTCGTGAAATGTCCCATTAATAGGTTGGCGTAAATATACCTCATTGGCACGATGCTTTTCCCAGTGCAATAAGGCATCGAGAGGTGTGTTTAAGTTTAGTGCTAATGTGCTCATATGTGGTCCCAAAAAAAGATTAATGCAACAATGCCTTAACAGTTATAGCATGTTACACCTTGTTCCGTTTAAGATTAAAGCAAAAGTGAGATCTCAATATCATTTTAGAACTAAAGCTCTATTTTTGGCAGTTTTTATATCTTTTATTACCCCTAAAGCGTTATTTTGTTGGGGTGTTTTAAAATAACAATGAAGTAGCCCACAAAATCATGATTATAATATTGTAGGCTTAACTGTTACCGCTGTTGCGTCCGTGTTGCGCCTGTGTTGCGGTGCTGTTTCGTTTGTTTGTTCTGCGTAAGGGTTAAGCTTCCGTCATTGGTTGCCCATTATGAAATGGTAGCTTAAATTTACGGTGATTTTCACGCCACCTTGTAGTTTGTGTGTCATCTAAATAGCGTCAACGCGAATAGCAACTAATACAGTACTGATTACCATTAATACGAACGAGGGCAGAAAATTAATCATTAAGCTGTGCCTGATTAAGTTTTTCTAATTCCTGATCTTTATTTATCCATAATTCATTTATCCATTGCTGGAAATTAGTCTGAAAGGTTTTGTCATTGAGATAATCACCCATATAACTTGCGTTAATTTCTTGAGTGGTAATTTGTACTTGGATCTGTTGTACCTGACAGCTAATAAATTCCCAAAAAGTTGGAATACCTTGCGGGTAGTAAATCGTCACGTTGACAAGGGTATCAAGCTGGCCATTCATCGCATCGAGAGCAAAGGCGATACCCCCTGCTTTAGGTTTTAATAAATGACTGAATGTTGATGCTTGTTGGCTGTGTTTATGCTGAGTAAAGCGAGTCCCTTCAACAAAATTCATGACACTGACGGGTTTATGTTTGAACTTTGCACAGGCTTTTTTAGTTGTTTCAATGTCTTTACCACGCATGTGTGGGTTCTTTGCCAAAAACTTTTTGCTGTAGCGTTTCATGAATGGAAAGTCGAGTGCCCACCAAGCCAGACCTAAAAAAGGTACCCAGATAAGTTCTTTCTTTAAGAAGAATTTTAGAAACGGGATCTTACCATTCAGTACTCGCTGCAAAACTAGAATATCAACCCAAGATTGATGGTTTGAAATGACCATGTACCACTTATTTAATGACAGTCCTTCTGCACCATTTACTTGGATATTTGGGTTACCAATTAGTTGTTGGGTTATCCCGTTCACAGATACCCAGTTTGAAGCACAGCCATCAAGTAAATGATTCAGTATTTTTTGTGCAGTTTTAAACGGAATAATACTTTTTAACAGCGAAAAAATAACAATAGGGATCAACCAAAATAGGGTATTTAACAGGTAACAGATAAATGCAATGGCGCCTGCCACCTTTTGCGTGAATGTCGATAACATAATATGGCCTTGGTGTGATGTGAGATGAAATGATAAAACTATCATCACGTTATGCCAAACAAAAACTGAAATTTTAAACATTTATTTGTTGTAATAAGCGGTCCATCGCTCGATAGGAGAGTGCTTCAAGTAGGTGGGATTTATTGATATCTATACAATTGTTTAAATCTGCAATGGTACGAGCGACCTTGATTATCTTATGAAATGCTCGCGTAGATAGACCCATTTTATCAATGGCCAGTTCTAAAAATATCGCATCTTGATGTTGTAGTGGGCAATAATGTTCAATTTCTTTACTGGTCAAAGCGTCGTTTAATTTGTTGCTGCGTTGACGTTGAGTTATTTGTGCTGCACTTACCCTTTGTTTAATTTGTTCACTGTTTTCACCGCGCTGCCCTTGCTCCGTTAAACTGCCCTTTGGCAATGCGGGGACTTCAATTGTCAGATCAAAGCGGTCTAAGAAGGGACCTGATAACTTGCTTAAATATTTTGCCACTTGGCTATTGTTGCTACCAAATTTATTATTGTCGTAATAGCCTGAAGGCGATGGGTTTAGTGCGCCTATTAATTGGAAATTAGCGGGGAAGTCGACCTGTTGGTTGGCCCGGGAGATTGTGATCTGTCCTGCTTCTAGAGGTTCGCGTAAAGAGTCGAGTGCTTTACGCTGGTATTCTGGTAGTTCGTCTAAAAATAGTACGCCATTATGCGCGAGAGTTATTTCTCCCGGTCTTGGGTTTCGACCGCCACCGACTAGCGCGACGGCTGAGGAGGTATGGTGCGGGGTTCGAAAAGGGCGGCGGCACCAATCTTGGGCGACAAATTCGCCGCCACTAATCGATTTTATCGCCGCACACTCGAGTGCTTCTTGTTCTGTCATATCAGGCTGAATACTGGTTAAGCGACTGGCTAACATGGTTTTACCTGTTCCAGGAGGACCAAACAGTAATAAATTATGATTACCTGCTGCACAGATCTCTAAGGCACGTTTGGCACTTTGCTGTCCGATAATGTCTTGCATATCGTGTTGACTGGCGGATGTTATCGTTTCGGCTGTGGCTCGTTGTGCCGATGGTAATGTTTGCTGATCCGTTAAATGGGTACATACTTGTTGTAAATCCAGAGCGGTGAAACAGGTCGCATTGTCGATAAGTGCTGCTTCATGACCATTATCGAATGGAATAATAGTACTGCGTTGGGCTTTTTTACCCGCGATGATACTCGGGATTGTGCCACGGCAAGTACGTAACTTACCGGATAATGAAAGTTCACCAATAAATTCTAATTGCTGGTGTCGATTGGTCGTGATTTGCTGTGATGCGATTAAAATCGCGATAGCAATCGGTAAGTCATAACGGCTGCCTTCTTTTGGTAGATCGGCGGGTCCCAAATTGACGGTGATCCGTTTGGCTGGCATCATAAAATTAGAGTTCATTAATGCGCTTCGCACGCGATCTTTGGCTTCTTTCACTGATGTTTCTGGTAGGCCGACAATGGTAAAGCCTGGTAGTCCTTCGCTGATGTGTACTTCGATGGTAATTAAAGGCGCGTTGATACCTAAAATCGCACGGCTATAGATCACGGCTAAATTCATTCATCATCCTTGGCTATTTATGATTGTATTTATACCCTAGTGTAATTAACAATAAGCATGCTTGAATTAGGTGGATTATTTTAAAACCTTAAGCAAGGCCTATTTGCCACAGTCTATTTTGTGATGTCTGTCATACGTGAATTTTTAAACTGTAATTTGTTTGTTTTCCAATATTTTGAATTGTTCGCGTGCATTTATTTGGTTGTTTGAGTTATTTTGTGCGCGGTTAAAGGCTTGCTTAAATAAATTCACCATGCTAATAATGAATCATCAAAATTTTATAGAGTTGTTGGATTAGTTATATGTTTGGGTTTATTTCGCGTCTTATTATTGTGGTCAGCATTCTGGTGGTAATTATTAAATTACCAAGCCGGGGACTTACTGCTAAGCGAAAATAAGCTTAATCCAGCAATAAGAAAACCTCGGTAGATAACCGGGGTTTTTTTTTGTTTGACGTTTAACGGTTTACAAGAATGATGTTTAAAGGGATGTGGATTAATGAAAGCAACTGAATTTATTGTAAATGCTTTACGTAAACAGGGGGTAAACCAAGTATTTGGTTATCCTGGCGGCGCGATCATGCCATTGTATGATGCGTTATATGATGGTGGTGTAGCGCATTTATTAGCACGACATGAACAAGGTGCAATTATGGCTGCGTTGGGTTATGCGCGTGCTGGTGCTAGAGTCGGAGTCTGTATTGCGACTTCAGGTCCAGGTGCTACTAACTTAGTGACAGGCTTAGCGGAAGCAATGGCTGATTCGATCCCTGTTGTTGCGTTCACTGGGCAAGTGCCGAGTGCCTTGATTGGCGTTGATACGTTCCAAGAAGTGGATATTCTTGGTATGACGTTATCATGTACCAAACACAGTTTTTTGGTTGAAGATCAAAATGACTTAGATCGAATTATTGCTGAAGCATTTACGATTGCGACAACTGGCCGTCCTGGACCAGTATTAATTGATATTCCTAAAGATATTCAGCTGGCAGAAATGGCGTGTGAGACGGTATCTGAATTACCTGTGTTACCGCCGTTAGATGGCTTGGTTGATGAAGAGGTGACTGCGGCTCGTGCATTATTACATGCGGCTAAAAAACCAGTATTGTATGTCGGTGGTGGTGTCGGCATGGCGAATGCCGTACCTGAATTACGTGAATTAGCGGCAGCATTAGATATTCCGATGGTCAGTACATTAAAAGGTATAGGCAGCGCTGATCCTGAACACCCTTATTATTTGGGTATGTTAGGGATGCATGGCCTAAAAGCGGCTAACTTAGCGGTACAAGAAAGTGATCTGTTGATTGCGGTCGGAGCACGTTTTGATGATCGAGTGACTGGTAAACTTGATGAGTTTGCCCCAAATGCCAAAGTTATCCACCTTGATATTGATGCATGTGAACACAATAAATTACGGGTAGCAAACGTTGCCATCACAACTGATTTAAAGCTCATTTTACCGGCGTTAAAAATGACCTTGGATATTGCACCTTGGCGATTACATACCTTAGAAATGAAAGTCGACACTGCTTTTCGTTATGATCACCCCGGCATTGCTATCTATGCCCCTTTGTTATTGAAACAATTGTCTGCCAGCTTACCTGAAGACCATCTTGTGGCGTGCGATGTTGGTCAGCACCAGATGTGGACTGCGCAACATATGACATTTACGCAACCTGAAAATTTATTATCCAGTGCTGGTTTTGGCACCATGGGCTTTGGGTTACCGGCGGCCGTTGGTGCGGCACTCGCGCGTCCTGATGCGATGCCGGTTGTGGTCACCGGTGATGGTTCTATTATGATGAACATCCAAGAGTTAGCGACGATCAACCGGGCTAAATTACCAGTAAAAATTGTATTAATCGATAATCAACGTCTCGGTATGGTGCGTCAATGGCAAACTCTGTTTTTTGATGGCCGTTTATCGCAGACTATTCTAGATGATAATCCTGATTTTGTGGCGTTAGCGGCGGCATGTGGTATTCCAGGCGAAACGGTGGTGGTTAAAGAACAAGTGCAACCAGCGATGGAGCGTATGTTGGCCAGTGATGGTGCGTATTTCTTGCATGTACAAATATCAGAGCAAGAAAATGTCTGGCCATTAGTGCCACCTGGGGTTAATAACGGTGATATGTTGGAGCAATATGATGAGTGCTAAACAAGTACATGAAGTGGTGATTGAAGCCACCAACACACTCGAAATTTTAGAGCGAATATTACGTGTTATTCGTCATCGAGGTTTTCGCATTAGTAGCATGAATTCGGTACAAATGAATGATTGCAATAGCATAAAGATTACGGTTACAGTATCTGGTGAGCGCGGCATTGATCTACTTTATAAACAGTTAGAAAAATTGTTTGATGTGAGTAAAGTAAGCGTTCAGCACATGACCACAATATAGCCGTACTGAAATATAACAGCACTGCAATATAACACTTTATTGACAGCGCAGGTTTGCATTGAATTACAGGATGCAAGAACAGGCGTTATTTAAAATAATACAAAATTACAGCATAAGGGAAGAAGCGATTATGGCGAATACTGAACAGCAAGTTTGGTTTAATGGAAAGATGGTACCGGAATCTCAGGCCAAAGTGAGTATATTTACGCATGCATTGCATTATGGCTCATCGGTATTTGAAGGTATTCGAGCATATGATACGCCGAAAGGTCCCGCTATTTTCCGTTTGAAAGAACACGTTCAACGTCTATTTGATTCAGCCAAAATTTACGGCTGGAGCATTCCTTATTCAAAGCAAGAAATAGAACAAGCCTGTAAAGATGCGGTATTAGCCAATGGCCTTACCAATGCTTATTTACGTCCACTGGCTTATATTGGTAATGTTGGACTGGGTTTAACACCAAAATCAACCGTTTGTGATGCGCTTGTTGCAGCAATGAACTGGGGCGCTTACTTGGGCGACGAAAGCTTAGAGCAAGGCGTTGATGTTTGTGTTACCTCTTGGAATCGTTTAGCACCTAATACCATCCCAACTGGCGCAAAGGCCGGTGGTAACTATTTATCATCACAACTGATCTCATCTGAAGCGAAACGTCATGGTTACGCAGAAGGTATAGCATTGGATGTGAACGGTACTATTTCTGAAGGTGCGGGTGAAAACTTGTTCTTCGTGAAAAATGGTGTGATCCATACTCCGCCGACAACGGCATGTATCTTACCGGGTTTAACCCGTAATACCCTGATGGTACTGGCGCGCGACTTTGGTTATGAAGTGCGTGAAGAACCGATTGCTCGTGAAGCCATGTACTTAGCAGATGAAATGTTCATGTGCGGAACGGCTGCTGAAGTGGTTCCTGTGCGTTCCGTTGATCGTATTGACATTGGCACGGGTAAACGTGGTCCAATTACAGAGCGACTACAGACAGCTTATTTTGCTTTGATTAAAGGTCAGAGTGAAGATAAGTGGGGCTGGTTGGATTATGTGGCGGATCCAAGCTAACCGTTCTATTTATATTACTGCTATATATATAAGTAGGTGTTGTTAACATCTACTTACGACGATGAGTCGATTTGATTATTAAGGTGAGGCGCAGATTTGCCTCCTTTATATTTACTGTTTATTTTTGTTTCATGGAGAGAACCGATGCCTAAACTGCGTTCTGCAACATCTACCGAAGGCCGTAATATGGCTGGTGCTCGCGCCTTGTGGCGTGCAACCGGTACCCGAGAAGAAGATTTCGGCAAACCAATTATTGCTATTGCTAATTCATTTACCCAGTTTGTTCCTGGGCACGTCCATTTAAAAGACATGGGGCAATTAGTCGCAGGCGAAATTTTGAAAGCTGGCGGTATCGCGAAAGAATTTAATACCATTGCGATTGATGATGGTATTGCTATGGGTCACGACGGCATGCTGTATAGCTTGCCTTCACGTGATTTGATTGCAGATTCTGTTGAATATATGGTTAATGCTCATTGTGCGGATGCACTTGTGTGTATTTCTAACTGCGACAAGATCACCCCCGGTATGTTAATGGCTGCATTGCGTCTTAATATTCCGGTTATCTTCATTTCCGGTGGTCCGATGGAAGCCGGTAAAACTAAATTATCAGATCAGATCATTAAGTTAGACTTAGTGGATGCCATGGTGATGGGCGCAGATAAAAATGTGTCAGATGAAGATGTTGAAAAAGTAGAGCGTAGCGCATGTCCAACATGTGGTTCATGTTCGGGTATGTTTACTGCTAACTCAATGAACTGCTTAACTGAAGCATTAGGGCTATCACAACCGGGTAATGGTTCATTAGTTGCAACCCACGCAGATCGTGAAGAATTGTTTTTAAATGCAGGCCGTCGTATTGTTGACCTGTGTAAACGTTATTATCAGCAAAATGATGAATCAGTATTACCGCGTAATATTGCTAATCGTGACGCCTTTGAAAATGCCATGACGCTAGATATCGCCATGGGTGGGTCAACGAATACAGTATTGCATTTAATCGCCGCTGCCATTGAAGGCGAAGTCGATTATAGCTTAGCGGATATGGATGCGTTATCACGTAAAGTACCGCAGTTATGTAAAGTAGCTCCGTCAACGCCGCTCTATCATATGGAAGATGTGCATCGTGCCGGTGGCGTAATGGCTATCTTGGCCGAGTTGAATCGTGCCGGTTTATTGCATACTGATAATATGACCGTAATGGGTATGACCATGGCTGAGCAGTTAGCTGAGTTTGATATTATCACTACCCAATCTGATGCGGTGAAGAAAATGTATTCGGCAGGCCCGGCTGGTATCCGTACCACGAAAGCCTTCAGCCAAGATTGCCGTTGGGATTCACTCGATAATGATCGTGCTAATGGTTGTATCCGTTCCATCGAAAATGCCTACAGTCAAGAAGGTGGTCTTGCGATATTAACGGGTAACATTGCCATTGATGGCGCAGTAGTTAAAACTGCGGGTGTTGCGGATGATAATTTATTGTTCCGTGGTACTGCACGGGTATTTGAAAGCCAAGATTCTGCGGTAAGTGCTATTTTAGCCAGTGAAATCAAAGCCGGTGACGTGGTTGTTATTCGTTATGAAGGACCGAAAGGTGGTCCAGGTATGCAAGAAATGCTATATCCAACCAGTTATCTGAAATCGATGGGACTTGGTAAAGCGTGTGCGCTTATTACTGATGGTCGTTTTTCGGGTGGTACGTCGGGCTTGTCTATTGGTCATGCTTCACCAGAAGCTGCAAGTGGCGGCTTGATCGGTCTGGTTGAAGATGGCGATATTATTGATATTAATATTCCAGAACGCTCGATGAATCTTATGGTTGCTGATGATGTACTTGCTGCGCGTCGCACTGAAATGGAAAGCCGCGGTGAATTAGCGTGGAAACCTGTTGAGATACGAGCACGAAAAGTAACACAAGCATTACGTATCTATGGTCACTTCGCGACAAGTGCAGATAAAGGTGCTGTACGCGATAGAAATCTGATTTAACCTACCTCGTTAGTATTATCTAGTAATTCACCATGATCTATATCAAGGGCTCAGTGATAATCGACTATGATGACTGCTGGGCCCTTTTTTTGAGGGCGATCTTGCTCACAGAAAAAATTATCTTCTGTTCAACATCAATTTAACAAATCTTATATAAAATTTTCTTAAAATTAGATAGATCTTTAGTGATTAATTCTGCACTTCTGCGTCTATACTGCACCTATATATCGAGAAGCTTTTCTCAGCCAGTTAAATAAACCATGTATCGGAGTAAATAGCATATGATTATCGGCGTACCTAAAGAAATTAAAAACCATGAGTATCGCGTAGGTATGACTCCTGCAAGTGCACGAGAGCTTATTACACATGGCCATACAGTTTATGTTGAAACATTTGCTGGTGCTGGTATTGGTTTTAGCGACAGCGATTATGAAACTGTTGGTGCAAAAATATTAACAACTGCAGCTGAAGTTTTCGCAACTGCAGACATGATTGTGAAAGTAAAAGAGCCACAAGCTGTTGAACGTGCAATGCTACGTGATGGCCAAGTGTTATTCACTTACTTACACCTTGCACCTGATCTAGCACAAACAGAAGACCTAATTAAGAGTAATGCAGTTTGTATCGCTTACGAAACAGTAACTGATGCAAACGGTGGCTTACCGCTACTTGCACCTATGTCTGCTGTTGCTGGTCGTATGTCGATTCAAGCTGGCGCACAAGCATTAGAAAAATCACAAGGTGGTTGTGGTCTTCTTATGGGTGGCGTACCGGGTGTTGCTCCTGCAAACGTTGTTGTTATCGGCGGCGGTGTTGTTGGTATGAATGCAGCGAAAATGGCTGTGGGTATGGGCGCTAGCGTAACTATGTTAGACCGTAACCTTACTGTACTCGCTAATCTCGACAATCAATTCGATGGCCGTTTGAAAGTAGTTTATTCTACACACGATGCAATTGAAAAATATGTATTAGACGCTGATCTAGTGATTGGTGCGGTATTGGTTCCTGGTGCAGCTGCACCGAAACTGGTAACTAAAGATCTAATTTCACGCATGAAGCCTGGTGCTGCTGTTGTTGACGTTGCGATTGACCAAGGTGGTTGTTTCGAAACTTCACACGCGACGACACACCAAGACCCAACTTACATCATTGATGACGTTGTACACTACTGTGTTGCTAACATGCCTGGTGCTGTTGCGAAAACATCTACGTTTGCATTAAACAATGCAACACTGCCGTACATCATCAAGCTTGCTAATCTAGGTTGGAAAGAAGCATTGCTACAAGATGAGCACCTACTAAACGGCTTAAACGTTATCGCTGGTCAAGTAACTGTTCAAGATGTTGCTGAAGCACATAACTTACCGTTCGTTGCACCAAAGAGCATGATTTTATAATCTAGCTTTTGCAATAACGTGTTAAATTAGCACCATTATTTATTAATGGTGCTTTTTTTATATGCAAAATAAAATAACTATTTTACTCCTTCTTACTGGGCTGGCTCTATTCGGTCTCTATACAGTCCTTACATCAGATGATGTAATTGAAGTCGAAAGGTCAGATGATGCTATTGAAGTTGAAAGGTCAGATGTACCAGACTTTGCTGCGTTTAATGATGCCACCGCCAAGAAAACCGCATTCTTTAATTATCTACAACCCGCATTTGATACCGTTACTGCTGAAGTATTAGCAGAGCGCGCGCTATTAACTCAATGGCAGGCTAAAGTAGTATTAACAGCACAAGATCAAGCACAATTACAAGATATGGCGAGTATGTATAAAGTGACCGCTAATAATGATCATGCTCTGATTAATACGTTATTGTTACACGTGGATGTTATCCCTGAAGAACTGGTATTTAGTCAGTCGGCGAATGAGACGGCTTGGGGCACATCACGCTTTGCTAAACTTGGACATAACTTTTTTGGCCAGTGGTGCTTTAGCACAGGCTGTGGGATTGTACCAAATCAACGCGAGCAAGGGGCTGCGCATGAAGTGGCAAGCTTTGACTCGATCGAGGAGTCTGTTCGTTCGTATTTCCGCAATATTAATAGAAACCAAAGTTATTTGCTGCTACGTGAGATTCGTTCTGAATTACGTAAAAATGGCGATGTCATTAATGCCTGTGCACTCGCGGCTGGGTTGATTAATTACTCGGAAAGAAAAGAGGCGTACATTACAGAAGTTCGGGCAATGATCCGTCACAACCGCCAATTCTGGCGAAATAATGAAAATACGGATTATCAGTTATGTGCAGCACCGAAACCTGTGGTGACAGAAATGGTTGCAGAAGAAGAGGTTGAGTTACCGGAAACAATTACTTTAACGCCGGACTTAACTATTGTTGAAACGAAAAATAGTGATTCAGCAATAGTTGAACCTAACAAGGCTACGGATAATGCTAAAAATGTCACCGTTACGCCAGAAGAACCAATAAAACAATCTTTGGCAGAATAATCAGCTAATATATTTTGGGGTGCTCAAAGCCTTTCTGAGTGCCTTTTTTCATCAACAATCTATTTAATATACTTTCATTTTTAACACTGTTGGCTCATAAGTGTGTGGTTAAGTTAAATTTACGATATAAATCACTATCTTTGTTAAAACATGTTGGTTTTTTCTATTTTGTCCATTATCGATACAATGCCTATTTTTGAGTAGTTGAGGGTTTTTGTCGGTTTTAAGACGCTAAAATTGACGTTTCTTAATTTAAAGTGGATTTTTTTGATGATTGTGTAGATGTTACGTAGTCGTAAAATGTACAAAAGTACTTGGATATGTGACCCACCTCGACTTTCCTGTTGCTAGATGATTGAACTGCTTCCCTTCGTCAATAGAGTTGTAATACTCTCCAATCATCAAATCTTGAAGTGCAAAGAATTGTAAAAATATAAAAATAATATAATAAGCAAAAAAACACACACTACTATGATAATTGAAAGGCTGAGTTTGTTATGGATAAATCACTAAGTTCGAAAATATTTATATCCCTGTTTGTGGGCTTGTTACTGGGTACTATCGTTCAGTATGGCTTTGGTGCAGGATCGTTCCTTGATACATATTTTGTCGGTGCAGCTACTGCAGTCGGTACTATGTTTGTATCACTGATTAAATTAATGGTTGTGCCATTAGTTTTCATCTCTATTGTATGTGGTGTATGTGAACTGAAAGACATTAAAAGTTTTGGTCGCTTAGGTGGTAAAACGTTCTTCCTTTACCTCGCAAATACAGCAATCGCAATCACAGTTGCACTTATTGTGGCAATGATTGTTCAACCAGGTGTTGGTGCTAACCTTGCTGAATTAGGTGGTACTGCGGTACATCTAACATCAACAGAAACACCTGATATTGGTCAAATGATTGTTAACATCGTACCAAGTAACCCGATACAAGCATTTGCTTCTGGTGACATGTTACAAATCATCTTCATGGCAATCATTACTGGTCTGGCAATTCAAGCACTAGACAAAAAAGGTGGTCCAGCGGTTAATGCATTCCAAATCGCGAATGACATCATGATGAAACTTGTTAGCCTAATCATGAGCTTTGCCCCGTTTGGTGTATTCGCGTTAATGATTCAATTAGGTGCGACGCTTGATGGCGCAACGCTCGCTTCAGTAGCGAGTTACGTGGGTCTGGTTGTAGCATTGCTTTTAGTATGGATCTTAATTGTATACCCACTAGCGGTATGGGCAACAACGGGTATCCGTCCAGCTACATTCCGTCGCCAAGTTCGTGAACAGTTCCTATTTTCACTATCGACAGCAAGCTCAAACGCAACAATCCCAGTAACTATGCGCACCCTTACGGATAAGATTGGTGTATCGAAAACAGTTGCTGGTTTTGGTGTTCCATTGGGCGCTACGATGAACATGTCTGGTGTATCTATCTACATCTCAATTGCGACAGTATTTGCTGCCAACGCATACGGCACACCACTGCAAGTTACTGATATGTTCACTATGGGGCTAACTATCCTACTACTATCTGTTGGCGCAGGTGGTGTACCTGGTGGCGGTATCGTGATGATTGGTGTGTTACTTACACAACTTGGTCTACCTGTTGAAGCACTCGCTATTATTGCTGCGGTTGACCGTATCAATGATATGTTCTGTACTTCTGCTAACGTAATCGGTGATACAGCGGTTAATACGATTGTTGCTAAGAGTGAAGGTGAACTAAACCTTGAAATAGCACATGCATCTGAAGAAACAAATGCAGTAGCTAAAACAGCGTAATCAATTAATATAAATAGTTAAAAGGGAGCGAAATGCTCCCTTTTTTATTTCCGGTGAAAAGTTATCCTGAGTTAAACCTTTTTATCTGTTTCGATTGTTGTTATAACTAAATCATAGCGTTAACGATTGCATGTCAATGCGTTAACTTGTCAGTTATATTTCAATGGATGATCGAGTGACAAATAACGAGCCCCAACAACCCCAATCACAACTTACAGCAAGTGAATACTTATGTAAGATCCTGTTATCACCGGTTTATGAAGCTGCAGTGGTCACCCCGTTACAACCATTAACAAAATTATCTGAACGTTTGGGTAATAGTATTCTTCTTAAACGTGAAGATCGTCAACCCGTGCACTCGTTTAAATTACGCGGTGCATTTAATAAATTGGTGCAATTATCTGAAGAACAAAAATTACGCGGTGTCGTTGCTGCTTCTGCAGGCAATCATGCCCAAGGTGTTGCGCTGTCTGCGAAGAAACTGGGTATTAAAGCCATCATTGTAATGCCAGTTATTACCCCTGATATTAAAGTGAGTGCGGTGCGTGGTTTTGGTGCCGACGTTTGTTTATATGGTGATAGTTTTGATGAAGCATCAAATCATGCTAAGAAACTTTCAGCAGAAGAAGGCTATACCTTGATCCCACCGTTTGATGATCCGGATGTGATCGCGGGGCAAGGAACTATTGCGCGTGAATTGCTAGAACAAAATTCCCATTTAGATTATATCTTTGTACCTGTTGGCGGCGGTGGTCTTGCTGCGGGTATTGCTGTGTATATCAAACAATTAAAACCATCAATTAAAGTGATCGGTGTTGAGCCGCGAGACTCAGCCTGTTTACGCGCGGCATTAGATGCGGGTGAACCCGTTACGCTTGACCGTGTAGGTATTTTCGCCGATGGTGTGGCGGTAAAGCGGATTGGTACTGAAACATTCCGCCTTTGTAATGAATTTATCGATGATGTGATCACGGTGAGCAGTGATGAGATCTGTGCGGCGTTAAAAGATATTTTTGAAGATACCCGTGCAATTGCAGAACCATCGGGCGCATTAGCGCTGGCGGGATTAAAAAAATATACTGAATTAAACGGTTTACGTGATAAGAACATGGCGTCGATCTTAAGTGGTGCGAATGTTAACTTCCACTCATTACGTTATGTATCAGAGCGTAGTGAATATGGAGAGAAGAAGGAAGCGGTGCTTGCGGTGACTATCCCTGAACGTCCTGGTGCATTCTTGAAGTTCTGTGAATTAATAGGCAATCGCGCCGTGACTGAATTTAACTACCGTTATTCTAATCGTGCCGCGGCAAATATTTTTGTCGGCTTACGTACACCTCAAGGTACTGCAGAGTTAGCTACCGTCATTAAACAGCTGGAAGATGCAAAATATCCAGTGGTTGATTTATCTGAAGATGAAATGGCCAAACAGCATGTACGTTATATGGTTGGAGGCCGTCCTGCTGAAGACTTGCAAGAACGTTTGTTTAGCTTTGAATTCCCTGAACATCCGGGAGCATTACAAAAATTTCTATTAACGCTAGGTATGAATTGGAATATTACCTTATTTCATTATCGTAACCATGGTGCTGCTTATGGTCGTGTATTAACGGGTTTTGAGCTACCAGATGGTGAGATGAAAGCTTTTTCAGCTTATTTAGTTAAGTTAGGTTATCAATATAAAGAAGAAACTAACAATCCTGCGTATAAGTTTTTTCTTGCGCACTAGATAATCTCGGTGGCTCAAACTGACTCATCGTCCACCACTGAGAATTAATCAATTCTCAGTGGTGTTTCTCGATCTGCATCGCTGTAAAAATTACGCGAGTCATGTTTGCGCCTAATTCCTCTCCTTGCTGCATGGCCGTGTCCTTTGGTCAGATTCATGAAACAGTATGTATACCGCTGAACTTAGCTAATCACTATAACAACTGAAAACTTAACGAAAGTATGAATAAAGCAGACTATAGGGCACTTGAAAGATAGAATAAATAGCCTAGTTTTAAGTAAACAGTGCTACCCTTTACCGCAATTAATTTATCATTTTTATATTGGAAATATTATGCTGAGCTATCGCCACAGCTTTCACGCTGGCAACTTTGCTGATGTACTTAAACACACGGTTGAAGTATTGATTTTAGAAGCGTTAAAACAAAAGGATACGCCTTTTATTTATCACGATACCCATTCTGCCGCGGGTCGTTATAGCTTATCGAGTGCACATTCAGAAAAAACAGCTGAATACGTTGATGGTATCGCTCGAATTTGGCAACAAGGTGAAGTACCTGCGCCATTAATCCCTTATTTAAATATGATTAAGCAGTTAAATAACACGTCTACCCTGAAGCATTATCCGGGATCACCATTAGTTGCGCGTTTATTATTACGTGAACAAGATCGTATGCAAATGACGGAATTACACCCTGCGGATGTAAAATTATTAGAGCAAGAGTTTGCTGGTGATCGTCAAGCGCGCGTGTACAAGAAAGATGCTTATGAAGGGCTGAAATCCTTGCTACCTGGACGCAATAAACGTGGTTTAGTACTGCTTGATCCATCTTATGAAATCAAAACCGAGTACCGCCAGGTAGTGCAGGAGATCGCACAGACTTACCGCCGTTTTGCAACAGGCACTTATGCACTTTGGTATCCGGTTATTGAACGTCGCACTATTGATCGGCTTATGCGAGACTTTGTTGGCACTGGCATTAAAAAGATTTTAGTGATCGAATTATGCGTAAAAGGTGATACTGAAGAACGTGGTATGACTGGTACAGGTATGGTTGTCATTAATCCACCGTGGAAATTGGTTGCTCAAATGGAAGAGTTACTGCCTTGGCTAACGGAAGAATTAGCGCAAGATAAAAACGCATTTTTCCGCCTTGAATGGTTAGTTCCAGAATAAGTAAATGTAATATAGAATTACGGTATCGAAGGATATCGTAATTCTAACTGACGTAAGAATTACTTAGACAGTGTTTATTCATCTAGTTTGAAATTTAAAGGATTATAAAATAAATACAAAGAATTAGTCTCACATGTACAATAGGTAGATTATGAAGCAATGGATCGCAGAAAAATTATCAGCACAGGGCTTTGTCGCTGAAGGATTACCTTCTAAATATATAGGTGGGGAAGGAGAGCATTTGGTATTTTTTCATGCCAATGGTTTTCCGCCCGCTATGTATCAACAAATGTTACAACCACTTACCGGTGAATATAAAGTCAGCGCCGTTTACCAGCGTCCGTTATGGCCATTACCGATTCCGGATGATTTTGATAATTGGCGATTAATGATCGATGACGCTTGCCGTTTTGTTGCTGCGCAACCTGAGCCTATTACCTTAGTCGGCCATTCGATGGGTGGTTTGATTAGTATCATTTGTGCGGTACGCGAACCTGAAAAAGTCAAACAACTGATTCTCCTTGACCCGGTTATTCTTGCACCCCACATGATTTGGGTTATGCGTCATTTACCTTACTGCTTACGTAAAAGATTACCACTGGTCGAAAAAACATTAAGACGACCGAATACGTTTGTTAATATTCAGGAAGGTTTCGATTTTCACCGTAAAGTGCGTGGTTTTAAAGATATTTCTGACAGTGTATTAGCTGATTACATGGCCGAGGGTTTGTACGAAACCGACGACGGGTTTAAACTGAGCTATAGTCGTGAGTGGGAAGCCTCTATTTATCAGACAGTACCTTGGGTTTGGTCGAGCATTAAACATTTAACGACCGATACCGTGGTGATTAGGGGACGTGATTCTGATACGTTATCGACAGAAACCGTCGCTCGATTATTGCGTAAGCAGCCACACATTAAACTGGTTGAAATGGACGGTGGGCATTTGTTCCCGTTAGAGCAACCGTTGAAAACGGCTGAGCTTATTCGCCAGCACTTAGCCATTAATAAGCATTAGGTCAATATGTATATATCTAGATTAATTAGCCTAGCGTTACGCAAGCTCACTGCTGAACTGCGTTGGGCGAATCTATTTTTTATTTTTTGTAGTTATTTAGCTGTCGTATGGGGATTGTTATGGTTAGCGGATGAAAGCACGTTAATTGAACCGCTGACATTTTTCTATTACACCGTCGTGGTGATTAGCACTGTTGGTTTTGGTGATTTATCACCGACGACTGCACATGGCCAACTTGTTGTCGCTTTGGTACAGATCCCTTTTGGGTTATTAATTTTTGGTGCCGCGATTGGTAAAACCACGCAAGCAATAGTGACACTAGCAAGGAAAGGTATGAACGGAAAAAAAGATTTTAGTACTTATAGCGACCATATTTTAATTTTAGGCTGGCGTGCGCATCGCACTAAACGGATTTTAGATCTGATTCTTGCCGATAAAAAGCGGTATAAACGCAAGATAATTTTGTGTGTAGAGCGTGATATGAACCATCCGTTTCCACAACTGCTGGATGTGGAGTTTGCCAAACTAGAATCTTTCACCGATCATGATGAATTAGTGCGTATTGCGATCGCACAGGCGAGTTCTATTATTGTTGATGGTGAAAATGATGAAATGACGCTATCGATGGCATTAAGTGCTTCATCACATGCCTCAAAACAGGCGCATATCAGTGCTTATTTTCATGAGGAAAGTAAAGCTGATCTGCTGCGTGCACATTGTCCCAATGTCGAATGTGCAAGTTCACGCCATGCCGAAATTTTAGTACGAACGATGCAATCGCCCGGTGCCAGTATTGTCCATGAACAATTGTTTTCTACGCTTGATGAAGCAACATTATATTGCTTAACATTAGAGGATGCGCCGGAAATGACGGTCGGTGATGTCTTTCAGCCTCTGCGAGAGAAATATAGTATGACGTTGATGGCAATTGCTGACGATGAAAAAGGCACTGGGTTTAAATTAAATCCGGCCATGGATACACAGCTTCGGTGTGGACAGGTATTACATTATATCGCCAATGAACGGATCCGTAAGCACGAGATAAATTGGGTCGATGTATTATTGCTGAAAATAGATAAGTAGGCAGGTATGGAGAACTAAAAGTGAGCTATAACGGAATTTTAGTTCGTGCCTGATACTGTTAACAATGATCATAGTTAACAGTATCAGGCCTAAGTACTATTTTTCTAGTTCTGTTAAACGAGCTTCTAGTGCTGCTAATTTTTCACGCGTACGCAATAGTACTTTGGTTTGTACTTCAAACTCTTCACGGTTAACTAGATCAAGCTTGTTTAGTTGTGATTGCAATACTTGATGGATCTTCTTTTCTACTTCGGTACCTAACGATTTGACACCCGTTGGTAGTGAGTCATGTATTTGTTTCGCTATTTCTTCTAATTTTTGTGGCTTGATCATACGGCACCTAATTACGGAGTGAGTTTAACTATTCGTTAATTTCGTTTGATGGTAGTCTAGCATTTTAATTATCGATTAATCGACCTAAAATGATCGCTTAAAATTGATCAGGGGTAATATTTTTACCACCCCATTTTCAGCATAGTTTAATAAACCAATCTGTAAACCCTGTAAGTTTTCTGTTACGTTGAACAGACCAAATTGAAACTTAGTCGTTTTCGCATAATTCATCACACCAAAATCAACAAGAGATAACCGGTCGCTATAGTTAATTAAGCCTATATTGGCGCCTGCCACTGTTTTTGATAAATTAACCATGGCTAAATTGACGCCTTTCACATGGCTGGTATTATTCACAAGTGCCATGTTAAAACCGGTATCTTGACCTAGATGCCAGTTAAATAAACCAAATGATGCTCCTGAAAATTCCTCGTTTACTTTACTTGCGCCAAGCAATAAATTAAAACTTATGCCGTCGAGTTTATCGACTTCAGATAAACCTAATACAGCCATATCAAAGCCTTGTACTTTTTCTGTTTGACCATGGAATAATGAAAAACGGAAACCATTAACATCCTGACTCTTTGGTGCATTGAGGCCGACCGTGGAAAATTGTGCTGGTACCTCATTGGCGACCGCTGTTTGGCTTAGACTTAAAGCGACTAGTATTGCCATGCCTATTTTTTTGAAACCCATGAAAACTCCATAGTAACAATGATGAGAGAAGAGTAGATTCCTATTATAACGGAACGCTATTGTTATTCTTAATAATAATTTATGACAAATCAATGATTAATCATACTAAAAAAGGCTTCAATCGAAGGTTCGTCAAAGCGTTTTCGCTGGCAGCATAAACCGAGATCGAATGGATCGATTGTATTACTGTTTTCAAAGGTTAATACACGGTCTCTGACGGGACTGTTATCAACCACAACTGCGGGGGCAATACCGACCCCAAGTCCTAATGCGACCATACTAACAATGGCTTCATGACCCGCAACCGTGGCATAAATACTCGGCTTAATTTTCATTTGTTTAAACCATTTATCAATTCGTTTACGTGCAGGGCCGTGCTCAGGTAAGATAAAAGGCACGGCATTCCAATTAATATTATCTTGCATAATTTGCTGTTGAACTTGGCAGGAAATCACCGGGGTAATGATTGAAAGGGGTACTTTTGCAATCTCGACAAATTTTAATCGATTCGATATTTGGTCTGGATGTGCTGCAATGGCAATATCAATTTTTTCTTCATCAACCAGTTGCATGCCCATCGCAGCATCTCCGGTAATCAGTTTTAGTTCAACATTGGGGTGCAATAAGCGGAATTTATCGAGAATTGGTGGTAAATGACTATAGGCTGCGGTCACTGAGCAGAAAATTGTAAGCTCACCATCAAGTTCGCCGCTGTGATTATTCAGGTCTGCTTTCAGTTGAGTCCAGTTTTCGAGAGTTTGTTGGGCGAAGCTTTGTAGTCGTTTCCCACTTTCGGTTAATGCAACTGAGCGATTATCTCGGGCGAATATTTGGCTGCCAACCGCTTCTTCTAAACGCTGCATGGTGCGGGTCAGTGTTGATGTACTGACATGCATCGCTTCTGCCGTTTTCCCGAAGTGTAAAGTGGCCGCTAAATGTAAAAAAAGTTGTAGTGAACGAATATCCATATTTCACCTTATTCTTAGTGGGCTTAATTGTTATTTTCTGTGTGTAATCATTAATGATAATAATGGGTTTAAGTGTAAGACATTGTAATTAATTATAATGGAATGATTTAGTCTAAAACTCTGTATTTATATTTATAGTCGGGTTTAAATTTTACTGGTTTGGTATTTTCTTTGTTTTAACACCGCGTTCGAACGGCGATCTTGTATATAAATGCGAATGTTGCGTTTATTGCAACACTATATTGTAAATATATCATTTCCAGCAATGTGTAACTTAGCATATAGTGAGTGGTAGAGCATCACTGGAGTGGTGATAGCGCATTCAAATTACAAAATTCTCATGGAGAGCAACATGGCTAACTATTTTAACACTTTAAACTTACGCCAGCAGTTAGAGCAACTTGGTAAATGTCGTTTTATGGATCGCAGTGAGTTTGCTGACGGTTGTAACTTCATTAAAGACTGGTCAATTGTTATTGTGGGTTGTGGTGCACAAGGCCTAAACCAAGGTCTAAACATGCGTGACTCGGGTCTTAACATTTCTTATGCATTACGTGCTGCGGCGATTACAGAAAAACGTCAGTCATTCTTAAATGCATCAGAAAATGGTTTCGTTGTTGATACTTATGAGAATTTAATTCCACAAGCAGACCTAGTTCTTAACCTTACACCTGATAAGCAGCATTCAAATGTAGTTGAAACTATCATGCCGCTAATGAAGCAAGGTTCAACGCTGTCTTATTCTCACGGTTTCAATATCGTTGAAGAAGGTATGCAAGTACGTGAAGACATTACTGTAGTAATGGTTGCGCCTAAGTGCCCTGGTTCTGAAGTTCGTGAAGAATACAAACGTGGTTTCGGTGTACCGACACTGATCGCTGTTCACCCTGAAAATGATCCTAAAGGCAATGGCCTAGCAATTGCAAAAGCATACGCTTCTGCAACGGGTGGCGATCGCGCGGGTGTACTTGAGTCTTCGTTTGTTGCTGAAGTTAAATCTGACCTGATGGGTGAGCAAACTATCCTATGTGGTATGTTACAAACTGGGGCAATTCTTGCGTTTGACAAAATGGTTGCTGACGGTAAATCACCAGCATACGCAGGTAAACTAATTCAGTTCGGTTGGGAAACCATCACTGAAGCACTTAAGTATGGCGGTATCACTAACATGATGGATCGCCTATCGAACCCTGCAAAACTTAAAGCATTCGATATGGCTGAAGAAATGAAAACAACACTTCGCCCATTATTCGAAAAGCACATGGATGACATCATTACGGGTCACTTCTCATCAACGATGATGACTGACTGGAAAAACGATGATGTGAACCTACTTAAATGGCGTAAAGAGACTGGCGAAACTGCCTTTGAGAATTACCCTGAATCAGACATCGTGATTGACGAGCAAGAGTTCTTCGACAACGGTACATTATTCGTTGCTATGATTAAAACGGGTGTTGAACTTGCGTTTGAAAGCATGGTCGCATCAGGTATCGTTGATGAGTCTGCATACTATGAATCACTACATGAAACGCCGCTAATTGCGAACACAATTGCCCGTAAGCGTTTATATGAAATGAACGTTGTTATTTCAGATACAGCTGAATATGGTTGTTACCTGTTTGCTCACGAAGCGGGACCACAACTACGTGAGTACGTAAATTCATTACCAACTGAACTAATGGGTTCTGCATTTTCTGCTGAATCAAATGGCGTCGATAATGCGCGTTTAATCGAAGTTAACGACGAAATTCGTAATCACCCTGTAGAAGCTATCGGTAAGAAATTGCGTGGTTACATGTCAGACATGAAGAAAATTGTTGGCTAATACCTGATATAAGTATCAAGGTTTAGTTGATATAGCCCAGTAAGCATGATTATGTTTACCGGGCTTTTTTATGCAAATATCCGATAGAATTATATTAGAAAAGGAGAGCGAATAGCTTAACAAGATATACTTTAGTTACCCATCATAAGCGTTTGCTATCCTCGTATTTTCATCTGGTCACATTAATTATTTTATAGCATACGTCGCGATCAAATATTTCACGATTGCTTTTGACTCAAACATATCTATGTTGGTGTTTGGATCTTTCAAGAAAGGTACTTGTACTGTGCCATGCTCTGCAAAAAAAGCACTGCGCTTAGTTGCTGGTAATGGGCTGTATTCTCCAGGGCTTAAACGTCGTGTTGCAGGACCAAGTTCACCAAATTGTTGCTTACCTAAATTAACCAATAAATACGGCAGTTCTAATTCACATAGCGTCTCACGAACAGGGCGTGAATAAGGGCTACTTTCAAAACTGTATAATACTAGTGGGTCAGTAGGTTTTAATGCTGGTTTTTTAATTTTACCTGCATTGCAGCGGATCAGCGATGCACTTGTTGAACTCGCATAATTAAAAATATTCGCGCGTAACCGAATCGGTGCACTGCTATTCGCATAATGCTTGTATAGATAGCTGATGATTTCAGACGCTGAATTTAAGATGATCTGGGTGTTCTTATCAATCAAGAATGGAATTTTATCTGTGCTGTACATTTCTTGTAGCTCTTGCCTGTGACGCTCTCCACCTTTGGGGCAGGGAATAATAAGCACATCAAGATTCAATTCTGAAATAGCTTCACGTACTAAGCGACAAAGTGGGTCGGCTTCGTTGTCATACATGATTAACGGATCTTGCTCATTAATCGTGGTTTTTGCCGCTTTGGTACCCGCCCATAAGCGGGTTTGTGAAGCCAGAGTAGAAGTCAGTAGATCAAACATAGCGTAAATCCGTCTAGTTAAAGCTTCATTTTAAATGCACAAATTTGAAAAATCTGTCTAGTCTGGGGTAGGATAATATTATTCTGATAGAAGTGTTATTTATCGCAAACTTTGAGTTATGAGATTGAATCAGTATAATGCGTTTTTTGCTTGATTTGGGGTAGGGTATGTCGGCCGAATATGACAATCGTTTTGGTGGTATTGCACGTTTATATGGACTAAAAGCACTGCAGTTTTTTAATCAAGCACATGTGTGTGTGATTGGTATTGGTGGTGTGGGTTCTTGGGCGGCAGAAGCGTTAGCGCGTTCGGGTATCGGTAAGATCACGCTGATTGATATGGACGACATTTGCGTAACCAATACTAACCGTCAAATTCATGCATTAAAAGACACTATCGGTCAGCAAAAGATTGATGTGATGGCGGCGCGTATTCATGCCATTAATCCGGAATGTGTAGTTAATCTTATCGATGACTTTGTCAGTACCGATAATATTGGCGAGCACCTCAGTACAGATTATGATTATGTGATTGACGCGATTGATAGCGTACGTTCAAAATCGGCGCTCTTAGCGTATTGCAAACGAAACAAAATCAAATGTATAACTATTGGTGCGGCAGGTGGGCAAATCGATCCAACGCAAATTCAAGTGACTGACTTAGCTAAAACGTATCAAGATCCATTAGCTGCAAAAGTACGTTCTGACTTGCGTCGTTTACATAACTTCACTAAAAATACCAAACGTAAATTTGGTATTGAATGTGTGTTTTCTACGGAGCAACTCATTTACCCCAGTTCTGATGGGGAAGTATGCATGACTAAGAATTTTGCAGATGGCGCAACTGGCATGGATTGTTCAAGTGGTTTTGGCGCTTCCACCGCAGTGACGGCAAGCTTTGGTTTGGTTGCCGCTTCACGTGTATTGAAAAAATTAGCAGAGAAAGCGAACGTCTAACACGCTCATTTAGTTTATTTTATTAACGCTATTATGCGTTGAATTATGAGCTTAAGGTGACTTAAACCAGTTAATACAGATAGTGTTAACTGGTTTTGCTTATTAAAATCAGCACGCTCTTTTTCTCATTTTCATATTCAATTCTACAGCTTCCGATAATCCCCTTTATTGTCATCCATCTACTTTGATTTGATCTGCGCTAAATTCGGTTATGTTAATAACTTGTGATAGTATTCAAACATATGTTTGAAAAATTAAACTGATCACATCAAGTAAGGAAACAAGGTATGAGTAAAGTATTTATCGTTGCAGCAAAACGTACAGCCCTTGGTAGTTTCGGCGGCAGCTTAGCGAGTGTTGATGCCGCTACATTAGGCGCAACGGCGATCAAAGGCGCATTAGCAGCAGCAAAGGTGGATCCTGAGCGCGTTGATGAAGTCATTGTTGGTAATGTGATTAGTGCTGGACAAGGCATGGGCCCTGGTCGTCAAGCGGCAATGCAAGCGGGTATTCCTGCAACTGTGCCTGCTTATACGTTAAACATGATCTGTGGTAGTGGCATGAAAACGATTATGGACGGCGCGGCACATATTAAAGCTGGTGATGCGGACATCGTGGTTGCTGCTGGGATGGAAAGTATGTCTAACATTCCTTATTTGATGCCATCGAAAACACGTTTTGGCTCTAAAATGGGCAACATGACCATGGTTGATGCCATGATTAATGATGGTTTGACTGATGTATTTAACAATTACCATATGGGCATGACGGCAGAAAATATAGTTGACCAATTTGGTTTAACCCGTGAACAACAAGATACGTTTGCAGTCGGCAGTCAACATAAAGCAATCGCTGCAATTACAGCAGAACGTTTCGCTGACGAAATTGTACCAGTTGAAGTAAAAGTGCGCCGTCAAACGCAAAGTTTTGCAACTGATGAGTATCCAAAAGAGAATACCAGTGTCGAAGGTTTAGCTAAACTACGTCCTGCATTTAAAGCGGATGGCTCGGTGACGGCGGCTAATGCATCTGGTATTAATGATGGTGCTGCAGCTATTATTTTAGCCTCTGAAGCGGCGGTAGAAAAATACGATTTAGAGCCAATGGCAGAGTTAATCGCTTATGGTCAAGGTGGTATTGATCCACAAGTTATGGGGCTAGGCCCGGTTCCTGCGATTGAGCAAGCGCTAAAACGTGCTGATATGTCATTAGAGCAGATAGAATTATTAGAGTTAAACGAAGCCTTTGCTGCACAAGCATTAGGGGTAATGACTAATCTGACTCAAGAGCATAATGTTGATATGGACTGGTTTGCTGATAAAACCAATGTGAATGGTGGCGCGATTGCTTTAGGTCATCCTCTGGGGGCTTCCGGTAGTCGTATTACTGTGACGCTATTACATGAGATGAAAAAACGTGGGGTAGATTACGGTTTGGCATCACTGTGTATTGGTGGGGGCATGGGAACTGCGTTGATTGTTAAAAACCTGCAGAAATAGTAGGACATCAGTTGATATATAAGTGGCGTTAATCAATACACCACTTATATTCTCGTTTATTAGGCGGCTTGGATCGCTGCGATCACCGCTTTTAAACCATTGCCACGAGAAGGGCTAAGTTGTTGCATAAAACCAAGCTGAGCAAAATAGTCATCAATATTAAATGCTGCGATTTCAACGCGCGTTTTACCATTAACGGCTGCTAATAATGCCGCCATTAAACCTTTAACAATACGCGCATCTGAATCCAGACCAAACCATAGTCGTTCATCATTGTCACAACTAAACGCTAACCAAGCCTGACTTTCACAGCCTTTAATTTGATTTTTTGTTACTTTATAGTCATCAGTCAACGCTGGGATTTTATTACCGAGCAAAATTAATTGGCGGTATTTATTTTGCCAGCCATTTTGCGCGGTTAATAAAGTCATTACATCGCTACTGGTAATTTCGTTACCAAATGGGCTCGACGAGAAATCGGTCATGATCATTCCTGTATTACCAACCAGACATAAAGTCTCGCGGGATAAAGTTAATTTTTTATTTATTGATATTAGAGTAAATCTTGCAATTCATTTAATGCTGTAATGAAGAAGTCTATTTCTGCTTTTGTGTTATAAATGGCGAGTGACACACGAATGGTACCGGATAAGTTAAGGCTCTGCATTAAAGGTTGTGCACAGTGATGACCGGTACGCACTGCTATGCCTTGTAAATCTAACAGCATACCCACATCACCATTATGGGCGTCTCCCATAGTGAAGCTGATGCCACCTGCACGATGTTGAGGTGAACCGATAATCTTAATGCGTGGCATTTTTTCGAGTTGCGCCGTGGTGTAGGCTAGTAGTTCAGCTTCGTGATCTGCCAGCGCTTGTCGATCGTAACTCTTTAGAAAAATCATGGCGCGCGCAAGGCTGATTGTTCCGGCAATATTCGGTGTACCCGCTTCAAACTTAAACGGCAATTCGTTATAAGTTGTATGTTCAAAGCTGACGGCTTTAATCATTTCACCACCGCCTTGCCAAGGCGGCAGCTGATTAAGCAAAGTCTCTTTACCCCAGAGCACGCCGATACCGGTGGGGCCATACATTTTATGCCCAGAGAATACATAAAAATCACAACCGAGAGCTTGTACGTCTACCTCCCAATGTGAAATAGCTTGGGCACCATCGATTAATACCTTTGCGTTAGTTTGTTTGGCTAAAGCAATGATCTCTTCAATAGGATTAACTGTGCCAATCGCATTAGATACATGGCTAACGGCAACAAGTTTGGTTTTATCGCTTAATAACGACTTGTAAGCCTGCATATCGATATCTGTTGATGGCAATAGAGGAATGACTTTAAGAATCGCCCCTGTACGCTGTGCTAGCATCTGCCAAGGCACAATATTAGCGTGGTGCTCTAGGGTTGAAATGATAATCTCATCCCCAGCTTGAAATTCTGTTGTTAAGCAGTTCGCGATTAAGTTGATCGCTTCTGTAGTGCCACGGGTCCAAATGATTTCTTTACTGCTATTTGCATTAATAAATTGCGCGCAGATATCACGGGCATTTTCATACGCGGATGTTGCTTGCGCGCTGAGTGCATGTGAAGCGCGATGTACATTTGCGTTAATGTCTCGATAATAGGTATTAATCGCCTCGAGAACACACAAGGGCTTTTGACTTGTCGCTGCATTATCTAAGTAAATTAATGGGTGATCATTCACTTGTTGGGATAATACGGGAAACTGTTGTCTAAGGTCGGTTAATTCTATATCGTTAAGCATTGGTGTAAACTCACTATCAAGGAGTGGGGATTATAACCTGAAAAAAAGGGTTTCGCATTTGTACATTTAGGCGAATTGAAATACTTTTTGCAATTATTATGATTTAATTTTTATTGCTTTTTTTTGGCCTTTTTTTTGTGTTTTAAACTGTTTTACTTCACTTTGGATTAAAAAGTAACCGTTAACGCTTGTTTTTAGCACTACTTTTGTGTGTTTAAAGGTGGTGATATTTTGCACTATTATTGATTTATGTCTGGGTTTACTGTATAAACCGAGCATTAAAAGTATACCTAGTAGCTTCAAATGCGACTATGTAGACACTTATATTTGAAGTTATTGGAGCACACTATGTCAAAAGTATGCCAAGTTACTGGTAAAAAACCAGCTGTTGGTAACAACGTTTCTCACGCAAAAAACCGCACTCGTCGCCGTTTCTTGCCAAACCTACATACACACCGTTTTTGGGTTGAGAGCGAAAACCGCTTTGTAAAATTACGTCTTACTTGTAAAGGTATGCGTATTATTGATAAAAAGGGTATCGATTCAGTTCTTGCTGAAATGCGTGCCCGTGGTGAGAAGGTTTAAGGAGCTATATTATGCGCGATAAAATTCGTCTGAATTCATCAGCTGGTACTGGTCACTTCTATACCACTGATAAAAACAAAAAAAACATGCCTGAAAAAATGGAAATCAAAAAATTTGATCCAGTTATTCGTAAGCACGTTATGTACAAAGAAGGCAAAATCAAGTAATTCTTGATTGCGTATTCAATGTATAAAAAATGCCAGTTATTTATAACTGGCATTTTTTTATGTTAATTTTGCTACAATCTAATATCTACTTCTTTTCTTAATGTTTTAGTCTGGTGTTGTCGCTATGAAAATGAATCCCCGTCAGGATGAAGCTGTTAAATATATTTCCGGCCCTTGCCTAGTACTCGCTGGTGCAGGCAGTGGTAAAACACGTGTTATTACCACCAAAATTGCTCACCTAGTGCAAAATTGCAGTTATCAGGCCAAGAATATTGCTGCGGTAACTTTTACCAACAAAGCGGCGCGTGAGATGAAAGAGCGTATTGCTCAAACATTGGGTAAAAAAGAAGCAAAAGGCTTAATGGTATCGACGTTCCATACCTTAGGTTTAAATATTATTCGTAAAGAATATAAAAGTTTAGGTATTAAACAAGCATTCACACTGTTTGATGATCAAGACCAGCTCGCCTTACTAAAAGAGCTTACTCAAGAGACGCTCGAAGAAGATAAAGAGCTTATCGACCAATTACGTAGCGCTATTTCGAATTGGAAAAATGAGTTGGTATTACCGCCACAAGCAACTGCCCGTGCGCAAATGCCCCAAGATAAATTATTTGCCCAGTGCTATGACGATTATATGCGCCATATGAAAGCGTATAACGCCTTGGATTTTGATGACCTAATCATGATGCCAACCTTGTTGTTACGACTAAACGACGAAGTACGCGAACGCTGGCAAAATAAGATCCGCTATTTATTAGTGGATGAGTATCAAGATACCAATACCAGTCAATATGAGTTGGTGAAACTAATTGTAGGCCAGCGTGCTAAATTCACCGTTGTAGGTGACGATGATCAGTCTATCTATTCGTGGCGTGGTGCGCGTCCTGAAAACCTCACGTTATTGCAAAAAGATTTTCCTGGTTTGAAAGTGGTAAAGCTAGAGCAAAACTATCGCTCGACGCAACGTATTCTTAAAGCCGCAAATATTTTAATTGATAACAATCCGCATGAGTTTAATAAGCGTTTATTCAGTGAACTTGGGTATGGCGATCCGATTAAAGTGTTCACGACCAAAAATGAAGAGCATGAAGCGGAAAAAGTCGTATCAGAACTATTAGCACATAAATTTATGGCACGCAGTGAATATAAAGATTATGCGATATTATACCGTGGTAACCATCAATCACGGTTATTTGAAAAAGCCTTAATGACCAACCGTATACCGTATAAAATCAGCGGCGGTACATCATTTTTCTCACGTGCTGAAATCAAAGACATGATGGCTTATCTGCGTTTGTTAGTGAACCCTGATGATGATAATGCGTTTTTACGTGTGGTGAATGTACCACGTCGTGAGATTGGTCCGACAACATTAGAAAAGTTAGGTAATTATGCCAACATGCGTAATATCAGTTTGTTTGCTGCCAGCTTTGAAATGGGCTTAGAACAAACCCTCACTGGACGTGGTTTACTTGCCGTTCGTGGCTTTACCCGTTGGCTAGTTGAGTTAGCGGATCAAGAACAGCGTAGTGATAGTATCGATGCTGTGCGTGATATGGTGCGTGATATACATTATGAAGACTGGTTGTATGAGACTAGTCCTAGCGCTAAAGCCGCTGAAATGCGAATGAAGAACGTGTCAGAGTTATATCGTTGGGTTACAGAAATGCTCAAAGGGGATGATCTCGATGAAGAGATGACGTTGGCACAAGTGGTTACCCGCTTAACGTTACGTGACATGCTCGAGCGCAATGAAGAAGAAGATGACTCCGATCAAGTACAGCTAATGACTTACCATGCTTCGAAAGGGCTGGAGTATCCTTATGTATTCATGGTCGGCATGGAAGAGGGGATTTTACCGCATCAAAGTTCCATTGATGACGATCCAAATGTTGAAGAAGAACGTCGTTTAGCCTATGTGGGGATCACTCGAGCACAAAAAGTATTGTTCATGATGTTATGCAAAGAGCGCCGTCAATTTGGTGAAGTAGTAAAACCCGAGCCAAGTCGATTCTTGCTTGAATTGCCGCAAGATGATCTGGAATGGGACTTACGTAAAAAACCTGACTCTCCCGTTGAAAAGCAAGAGAAAGGCAAACGTGGTGTTGCAAACTTAAGAGCCCTCTTTAACAAGTAGCTGACAAAGTATAAATAAAATAACGCTTATTAGAGTTCTAATAAGCGTTCGACCTGCGTATAGTCCATTGGCTGAGCAATATAACTGCCTTGACCAAACTCACAGCCAAGCTCGATTAATTTAGCATGCTGCTGAGGATTGCTAATTCCTTCAACAATGACTTTAAAGCCCATATCGTGGCTAATATCTCTAATTACGCGAATCAACGACAGATCTTTGTTAGACATCAGCATACGATTGGTAAAACTGCTGTCTATTTTTACAAAGTCGATCGGATATTTGAAAAATTCATTCAAAGAACTAAAGCCTGTACAAAAGTTATCCAATCCTACTTGCACCCCTATTTGGCGTAATTTTTCTAACGCGCGTATGGCAAATTCATTGTGAGCCATAAACTCATGTTCTCTGAATTCAAATACTAAACTATGTGGCGGGATCTGTTGTTGTTGAATAATAAAAATTAAATGTTCAACAGCGCCTTCAAGAATGAGATGTTTGACGGATAAGTTCATCGCCAACATGATTTGTTGATTATTAGGATTCGAATCATGCCACTTTTTTAATTGTAAGCAGGCTTGATACATAATGTGTAAATCAAGGGTGATAATAATATCGGTACGTTCGGCGAAAGAAATAAAACTGTTGTCGTGATGTTCTTCATGCCAATGGGCAATGACTTCAAAGCCGACTAATTGATTACTGTTAAGCTGAATAATAGGTTGGTAATACGGCAGAATATCATTGTTAATAATAGCGCGAGTGAGCTTTTCTTGTTGCAATATAGCCAAGGTATTTTCAGCTGGTACGGGTAAGGCTTTCGATAGATGGTATTGACCTAGACCTTGCTGCTGAGCCATTTTCAGAGCGATATCCGCGTCTTTCAATACTTGACTCACAGAGTGGGTGGCCTGCTGTAAACTAATTCCAATACTGCAGCTGCAGAGAATTTTATAGTTACTTACCTGAAAGCTAAAGCGGAACTGTGATTGGATCTTTTTAGCGAGACTGATAGCGCTATCCGCATCGACTATATCCGTTTTTAACAAGGCAAACTCATCGCCTTGTAAGTTAACCAAGCAGTCGTTACTGGAGGTTAATAATTGTAAGTGGTGACGAATGATTGTAATGAGTTTATTACTGAGTTCACTACCAAAGCTTTGCTCCACATCGGCGATGTTATCAATTTTAATCAGTAATAATACAAAACTTTGTTGGGTTTGTTGCAGTTGTTGTGAGGCTGATTTTAGCTGTGTTAAAAATAAGGCTCGCTGTGTCCGTAATGAACGTGATAGCGCGAGATCGATAAGTTTGGCGCTGCTTGGCTGGTGCTGGTTTGATAGACGATCCTTGTTCACAGTCGGCATCCTAATGGTCTTTAATAACGAAAAAACTAAGTCTTATAGTGATAAAGTCTAGCAGTGGATAACTGAGGGTCAAAAAAAAGCCACTAAAAAATGAGTGGCTTTATCGAAGAGCGACTTGGTTATAATCGGAGACTTAAGGCCATCCTGTTGTTATAACGTTATTTATTTTTTGTGTTACAGGCCTTGGATCATGTAATCAACGGCAGCATGTAATTCGTCATCAGAACACGTTGCACACGTACCACGTGGAGGCATCACGCCATTGAAGCCTTCGACCGCATGGCGATAAAGCGTGTCTTTACCTTTTGCAATTCGAGGTCCCCATTGATCCGCATTACCTTTAATCGGAGCACCAGCAAGGCCACTGCCGTGACACATGCTACATGTAGTTGTATAAATTTGTTCACCTGAGCGTGGTTCTGCAGGTGTTGTGCTTTTCGCAACGACTGGAGCCAGTTCACCTGGTAGGTATACTTGACCTACAGGGGCAATTCTTTCTGCAACTGATTCCGCAGAGTTGTGATTTGCGCTTACGGTAAATGCAAATAGCAATGATGCTGATAAAGTGATTAGAATATTTCGTAATTTATACATGCTCTTTTTAGCTCCCTAATAATGGTATTGTCAGTCTATGGTTGACTTTTGTTATAATAAATCCCTACTACTGCGAATCATTATATCCTTACCAAGCCTTAGGTTAAATAGTTGTAACAGTGTTTGTTGCATTTTCCTCAGTTCGATAGGGCTTTTAGTTGGTTATAAAAGATACAGGCGTTGTAATTATGCAACATATTCATGTTGAATTAACTGATTTGCCTAGACGAGGTTCGCCGTTGGACGTAGTATATTGCTCATGCGTCCGTAGCTCAGTTGGATAGAGCGCGCCCCTCCGGAGGGTGAGGTCAGAGGTTCGACTCCTCTCGGACGCACCATTATAGTTATTATAGTGGTTGTGCAATTAAATGGTTAATGGCGGTTGTAGCTCAGTTGGTAGAGCCCCGGATTGTGATTCCGGTTGTCGTGGGTTCAAATCCCATCAGTCGCCCCATTGCATTTAATTGAACATGCACAGGTAAATACAGTTCAGTAAGTTAATTAATTTGTTCTGATTGTTTTTTGCACTGGCGCTGTTTGTTTTTATTCCGATTTAATTGAAAATGATAAAAAAATCGTTTTTTGGTTAAAAAGACTTGCAGACTTACACACAATATCTATAATGCGCACACTTGTTAAGAATGATGCATTCTAATGAGCATGTTCGGTGATTAGCGCAGCTTGGTAGCGCACCTGGTTTGGGACCAGGGGGTCAGAGGTTCGAATCCTCTATCACCGACCACTATGGCGGTTGTAGCTCAGTTGGTAGAGCCCCGGATTGTGATTCCGGTTGTCGAGGGTTCAAATCCCTTCAGTCGCCCCATATTCGATAACATAGATATTCTTTTAGAATTGAGTTATCACCCTTGTTAGAGTTACCTGCTAGCAAGTAGAAAAATTGTGCGGAAGTGGCGGAATTGGTAGACGCGCTAGATTTAGGTTCTAGTATCGCAAGGTGTGAGAGTTCAAGTCTCTCCTTCCGCACCATGTTCGGTGATTAGCGCAGCTTGGTAGCGCACCTGGTTTGGGACCAGGGGGTCAGAGGTTCGAATCCTCTATCACCGACCACTATTCGAAAAGCCTGCTCAATGAGCAGGCTTTTTTCGTTTCTGAAACTCTACGCTACGTCCTGCATTAATAATTCTGTCAATTCGTTACCTTGCTGCTGTACCGCTTGGAGTTGCGTTAGTAACATTTCTGGAAAGCGGTGTATGATCATCTGTGCTTGACTGAGATCGGTTAGACCCGCTTCTTCTGGTAATGCACTTTGGATCAGCAACTCCCCAATGTTATGCATTAAACTACACGTAAAAACGATTTCTTGATCCAAGTGGATTTTGCTAGCGATGACTAATGAACCTAACTTATTGAGACCGAGTTTGATCGCTGCTTGTTCTATTGATTCGACATGCTGACCACGGGAGTAAGCGGCAGAGTTTGCCATCTTTAATACTCTTGCTGTGATAACTGGATCCATTGCTATTCTGCTGGCTGTTTCAGTTTCGAGAATAAATATTCGACGTTCACACTGTGACTCCCTGTCATTGTGATTTTGGATATATAGCGATGATTAGAATCAAGTTAATACTAAAGAATTAATATAATATATATTATTAGCGCAGAGTTCAGATTTATTTTCAGCCCTGATAGGACACTTGGTCATTTATCCGTTTTACCTCTCAAACTCACTATTTGGTTATTTCCCTGAGTAAGTGAATGTGGTTTTATATGACTGGAAGATATTTCTAAGGGATAGAAATCAGGGATAGTTAGGGAGCTATGAGGGGGAGTTATGGATGGGAAACTAGATATAGAAAAAAGGGAAACTGGGGCGAATACGGTTATTTCATCGTTGTTGAAAACAGCCGGTGGTATGACGGGAATTTCGGAAGTATTACAGCAGAGTCGATTTGAATCACTGCTAGTGAATGTACAACTTAGTGATGAGAGTTTGAATGAAGTCGATCTGCTCTCTCGTATATTAGGTGTTGAACCATTAATTTCAGAGCAAGAACATGGTAAAAAATTCTAAAATAAGCAGGTGAAGCCCATTCTTTAGTGATGGGCTTTTTTTTGTTTTTTATTACCTTCGCAAAATAGCATTTTCATTTAATTATTGATTACCACCTTGAGGTGACACTGATATACTCTCGCACCTAACTTACTTGAATTTAGTATTGACTAAGGGTTTTCGCGTGACTGAAATCAGTTTCTACCAACAAATTTATCCAATCATTGTAATGATGCCAATAGCGGCAGCTTGTTTCCTAGCATTAGTATTAGTAAAAGGTGAAGTGTGTCCTGGCCAGCGTAAGCGTATTACTGAAAATATGATCTCAATTTGGGCTGTATTAGCGCTTGGGTTAATGACAGGCATTGAAGAGTATGCGACAGCGCCGACTTTGATTGTTGGTGGCATTGCGGTATTTATCGGTATTATACAAAATTTAATTCAGTCTCGCTTAGAAGGCAAACGTGCAATTCCAAGTACTTGGTTACGATTACCAATTGCACTTGCTGTCATTACTGGGTTATTAGTACTGTGGCAACAGCAGCAGCCGTTATTACTGTTAGAAGCCGTGTTACTTGGTGCTGTATTTGCGCATGTGATCTTATTACGTGCAAAACATCGATTACAAGCATTTAATGTTATTTTACCCGTTGTTGGTATCGCGAGTAGTGTACTACTGATGCTTGGGTTATTGATTGTTGCAGGGCTTAATGCCGATTCAAGTCAGATGACGGTGATCCAAGAGTTCGTCATTTACCGAGCTGTTATTTTATTATTGGCGTTAGCTATTTGGACTATTCCGCTCTATACAAAACAGGAGTACACACCTAATTTAGTGTCGCTGACAACGGTATTGTTGCTATTTTCTGAAGTGATTGGGATGGGCGTTATAACTGCATTTTAGCTCTTGCGCATTATCCTACTGACGAATAAAGCCACTGACAACAGTGGCTTTATTGTTTTTAATTTGGTTGTTATTTAAGAGTCGTTGGCTGTTGCCACGCTTTGGTTGCCCACAGTGGTACGGTGGATAATGAATGCTTGTAGCTACCATTAATCTCTTTTGTTGAGTACGAGACATACAATAGACTTTGGCTATCAGCATCATAAATACGACGGATCTTGAGTGATTTAAATAAGATACTCTTTGATTGCTTAAAGATCACTTCGCCGCTTTTTGAGATATCAATGGTTGCTAGCATTGCCGCTGTAATTTCACCTGTTTGGCGACATGCGATCCCCATATCTGACGGATCAGAAAAATCCAAATTAGCTTCAATATGGCTAACATGACAAGTGACGCCTGGTATCTTTGGATCTACAAATGTGTTGATTTTAATATCTTTAGTTGTGAATAAACCCAGACTGATTTTACCTGATTCATCATCACTACAACCGCTTAATGCAACACTGGTGACAAGTAGTGACAATAAACTGATTCTTTTAAAATTGACTGGCAATAGCTTTAACATCGCTGTATTCCTATGGCGGTTTGGGTGAAAGAGATTACAGATTAATACGGAACGATAAATGAGGAAAGCAATAACATTGGTTTATTATTGCTTTCCATCTGTGATCATTTTATTGATAACGACCAGAGTTGATTATTCGATTGGGTTTAGGATTAACGACGGTATAAGTTGTGATCAGTAAATTCTTTCGTTGACTGACACTCTAAGCATAGCTGTGATTCAGGACGTGCTTGTAAGCGTCTAATCGATATTTCATCACCACAGTTACTACAATAACCATAATCGCCACTGTCGATAAGACGTAGAGCCTTAATTATTATCTTTATGTGTAATTTATCGTGGTCAATCCGGTTTAATTCGAGGCGATGTGCTTCTTCCATTGCCGCACGATCAATCTCATCAGCCATTTCATTACTATCAGAGATGACGACGTTAGTTGATTGGTTTTCAATTCGAGATAAAATCTCTTGTTTCTCTGTTTCTAGTTTTTCTTTGAAATAGGCAACTTGGCCTTCATTCATAAAATCGCTCATATATATTACCTATTTCGTATTCGGATTATAATTAATTAGCATAATAGACATTTTAATTGTCCGTGATATAGAGTTATTAACCCTATTTTGACAAAAAATAACTGAAAATTACAAGTTGGGGTATTTTTTCTCGTTTCAAGGGGGATAATGAATTAATCCGTATTATTTTGATGAAATGTGCACTGATTATGATTAACCTTAATGGATTAGTTTTAATCTTGAGCAGGTTAGGCTAACATCATCATCTCTTTTCAGTATTATTTACGCTGATATTTAGGACTATGTTAATGAAAGCGATAACTGTACACCGTCCGACGTTAAAGATCATGTGGAAACTTTTGGTTTTCGCATTATTTCCGCTGACTCTTTGGTTATACAGTGTGATTGGTGATGTACCATTTACCACCATTGACAGCGGTGTTAATTATCATAAATGGATCATTTTCTTTATTTACCTTGGCTGCCTTGCAGTATGGTTTTATTTTGATCGCGCCTTGTCACACAGCTCTTTTTTTCGTAGTTAATGTATCTTATGACTTTTGATTCTCTGTTATCCATATTTCCGTATATTGTCGTTAGCTGTATCGCGATTATTTTTGGCTTAGTTGCAATTCGTAAAACTCAGCAAGCCAACTTATCGATGCAAACTTTAAATCATGAAGTTGAGTTATTAGAACAACAATTAGATAACGTTAATTATGCTAATGACCAATTGCAGAAAGAGCATGATGCTAATAAATTAAAATTAGAATCGCAAAACAACCAGTTAATTAAATTAATGTCACGATTACGTGAAAGTGACATTCGTTTACAGGCTGAACGCCAGGCTAGCGAAGAAAAACTGGCACTGCAAGCACAATCTGAACAACGCTTACAACAGCAGTTCGAAAACCTCGCAAATAAAATTTTTGATAGTAAAACCGACAATTTCAAAGAACTAAACAAGTCTAGTGTGGAATTGCTTTTAGCGCCATTAAAAACGCAGCTCGAAGGATTTAAACAGCAAGTGCAAGATGTTTACTCTAACGAAGCGAAAGAGCGCCACAGCTTACAATCTGAGGTTGCTCGTTTGCAGCAAGTTTATCAATTGATGTCTAGCGAAACGGCTAATTTAACTAAAGCCCTGAAAGGGGACAACAAACAGCAAGGTAATTGGGGCGAAGTTATCTTAGCGCGGATCTTATCTGAATCTGGCTTACGGGAAGGGCATGAATATGATGTTCAGGTAAGCTTGAATAATGAGCATGGCAAACGCTTTCAACCTGATGTGATTGTTCATTTACCACAAGATAAAGATGTTGTGGTTGATTCTAAGGTGTCATTAACGGCTTACGAGCGTTACTTTAATGCTGACGATGAAGTGACACGTAAACAAGCGTTACAGGAGCATGTAACCTCTATTCGTGGGCATATTCGTGAACTTGGGCGTAAAGATTACCACTTGTTACAAGGCTTAAAAACGTTAGATTATGTACTGATGTTTGTGGCGGTAGAACCGGCATTTATAGCGGCATTAGAAGCTGACCCAAGTTTAATGAAGTATGCACTGGATAATAATATCATGTTAGTGAGTCCAACCAATTTGTTAGTTGCATTACGTACCATTGATAATTTATGGCGTTACGAACGTCAGAACCAGAATGCACAATTAATCGCAGAGCGTGCTGGTAGGATCTATGAAAAACTGCGTTTATTTAGTCACGATATGCAAGACATGGGAACAGCGTTAGATAAAGCACAAGATAGTTATGATTCAGCGATGAAACGTTTAAGTTCAGGTAAGGGCAATTTAATTAAACAAGCGCAGCAGTTTGTAGAGCTGGGCGTCGAAGTTAAAAAACCATTACCTGTTGAGTTAATTGAGAAAAGCAGTGCTAACTTATTAGAATAATCAGTTAGCACTCTTATACTTTAACTTTTCCAAAATGCAGGGGTTACGAGCACTAATACTGTCATAATCTCTAATCGCCCCATCAACATGCCTAAGCTAAGCGCCCATTTTGCGGTATCAGGTAAACTAGCAAAGTTACCTGATGGGCCAATGACAGGACCCAACCCTGGACCCACATTAGCCACTGCGGTGATTGCACCGGTAATACTGGTGATCGGGTCTAAACCTATTATGCTGAGTATGGCTGCCAGTATCGAAACTGTAGCAATAAATGCACTACCAAAAGCAACCACAGATCGTACAATAACATCATTTACATTACGTCCATTGTAGTGCTGTCTAAATACCCCTGATGGGTGGACTAATTGTGACATCTGCTTACGGAATAAGGTGAAGGCGATTTGAAATCGAAATATTTTTATCCCACCAGATGTTGAGCCAGAACAAGCACCAGTAAACATCAAACCTGCAAACAAGACAGTTGTAAATTCACCCCATGTGCCGAAATCTGTTAAACCAAAACCAGTCGATGTTACTATTGATACTATGTTAAACATACTAATTCTGATCGCGTCGGTCAGATCAAAAACATCTTTTTGCCACAGGTATAACGACATCATTATTGTCATTACGAGTATTAGCTTTCCAAAACCGATAATCTGCGCATCATTGATAAGTACTTTGATATCGCGACGATGAATTGCACTGATCAAGAGTAAAAATGGTAACCCCCCTAAAAACATAAAGAAGGTACCATTCCATTGCGCTGCGTTCGAGAAGTGTGCCATTGATTGATCTGAGGTCGAGTAGCCGCCTGTCGATAGGGTTGTCATTGCATGATTGAGGGCTTCAAAACTCGTCATGTCAGCAGCTAAGTAACCAAAATAACAAAGTATGGTTAAGCTTAAATAGACATACATAACGTAAGCCGCTGTATGCTGGGTTTTGGTGGTGTTTTTATCAGACCAGTCAGATGACTCTGTTTGGAATAGGCGCATACCACCGACGTTTAAGTAAGGTAGGACTGCTACCCCCATAACCACGAAACCTACGCCACCTAACCACTGTAGAATCGAGCGCCATAGCAACACACTGTGTGCCGTTGTATCTAAATTTGAGAGTACGGTTGAACCTGTGGTGGTAATACCTGACATGGTTTCGAAATAGGCATCGGTATAGCTAATATGTTGGATCAACATGAGCGGCAGGGCGGCAAATGCGGAGGCTATTATCCACACACACGTGGTCAGTAAAAACATTTCACGTATACCAAGACGGAAAACGTTTGAGCGGCCTTTATGCCAGAATAAACCGGATGCTATGGTGGTGATAATAATAGATTTGAAAAATTCAGGCGCGCCATGGCCATCGGTAGACAAAGCCAGTACCAAAGGTGCAATCATAAATAAAGCAAGCGCGCGTAACACCACACTTGCCATGAACAATACGGGTTTGAAGTTAACCATTAAACAAGTTTCTTTGCATGTTATAAGAAGAATGGACTGGGTTGAAAAAGTTTCTCTACATCAGGGATGAACTTTTTATCAACTAGGAACATCACTACGTGATCATCTTGTTCAATCACGGTGTTATCATGAGCAATTAGGACTGCGTCATTACGTACAATTGCACCAATGGTGGTACCTGTTGGTAGTTTTAAACTCCCTACAGTTCGACCGACAACGCGCGATGTTAATTTATCACCATGGGCTATAGCTTCAATCGCCTCTGCGGCACCACGGCGCAATGAGTAGACATTGGCGATATCAGCACGACGAACATGAGTTAATAACGCAGAGATAGTGGCCTGTTGTGGTGAAATGGCAATATCGATAGTGCCGCCCTGCACTAGGTCCACATAAGCACCGCGCTGGATCAGCACCATGGCTTTTTTCGCACCCATCCGTTTGGCTAACATGGCAGACATGATATTGGCTTCGTCATCATTGGTGACCGCGATAAATACGTCTGTTTGGTCAATGTGTTCTTCACTGAGCAGTTCCTGATCGGAGGCATCACCGCAGAATACAATGGTATTATTAAGCATTTCTGATAGTTTTTCGGCACGGGTGATATTACGCTCAATCAATTTGACTGAGTAATCACGCTCTAAACGACCCGCTAATGCAGCGCCAATATTACCACCACCGGCAATAATAATACGGCGATACGGTTTCTCCAGTTTTTGCAATTCACTCATCACGGCGCGAATATTATTACTTGCAGAAACAAAAAATACTTCGTCATCGGCTTCAATAATCGTTGTACCCAGTGGGCGGATCGGTTTGCCTTGGCGGAAGATAGCAGCAACGCGGGCTTCCACATTGGGCATATGTTCACGTAATGCCGCTAACGCATTACCGACTAATGGACCGCCATAGTAGGCTTTTACTGCCACGAGACCCACTTTGTTATTGGCAAAGTTAACGACCTGTAATGCCCCCGGATAATCGATGAGGCGTTTAATATAGTCGGTCACTAGCTGCTCTGGTGCGATCAAATGGTCCACTGCAATCGCGCGATTATTAAACAGGGTCTCTTTGTTATTAAGATAGGATTCATTTCTGATCCGAGCTATTTTATTTGGGGTATTGAACATGGTGTAAGCAATCTGACAAGCGATCATATTGGTTTCATCATTGTTGGTCACTGCCACCAACATATCTGCATCTTGTGCGCCAGCTTCACGTAGTACGTCTGGATTGGCGCCGTGGCCTTCAACAACGCGCAGGTCAAATTTATCTTGTAAGTTTCTTAAGCTGTCGCCATCGCGGTCGATAATAGTAATGTCATTATTCTCACCTACTAAGTTTTCAGCCAGCGTGCCGCCGACCTGGCCTGCACCGATAATGATAATTTTCATTTAACCTCGCACCAAATAAAATTGTCGTGATCTGTTTTGATAATGCTATTCTACGCTTGTTTAAGCTAAAGTTGAATAACGCCAATGGTTTATAGCCAAGTGATACTAATTAATCAGTTGGCTATAGAGACTATTCAGCTATGCTTTTTTTTGTAACTTCGCGTAGAAAAAGCCATCCATGCCTTGGGTATTGGGTAGGATCTGCCAGTTTGATGCTTGATTGTCGCTGTCGGCTGTTAATGGGATCAGCGTTGCATCCGGAGTTCGATCAACAAATGAACTGATTTGTTCGCTGTTTTCTACCGGTAGAATAGAGCAGGTTGCATATAATAATGTGCCGCCAGGTTTAAGTTGCTGCCACATGGCATCTAAAATTTCAGACTGTAATTGGGCTAATGGTGCAATGTCGCTATCACGACGTAACCATTTGATATCGGGATGACGACGAATAACGCCCGTTGCACTACAAGGTGCATCTAATAAAATTCGATCAAACTTATCACCCTGCCACCAATCCTCAGGTTTGCTTGCATCGCCATGGATAAGCTCTGCTTCTAATTGCATACGAGTTAAGTTTTCTTGAACTCTAGCTAAGCGTGTTGCATCAAAATCGACAGCGACAAGGTGCTTTAGGGCTGGTTGACGTTCTAAAATGTGTGCTGTTTTACCACCTGGCGCAGCACAAGCATCAAGAATTAATTCGCCTGGTTGTGCGTCTAAGAATTGCGCCGCAAATTGCGCTGCGCCATCTTGAACAGAGCTATGACCTTCTGCAAAACCAGCTAGTTTGTAAACATCAGTCGGCTTCTCTAAACGTAATGCTGAATCCGCACTATCTACGATATCTGCGGTGATGTCGTCTGCTGCTAACAATGTTTGATAATCAGCTTGATTATGATGTTGCTGATTAACTCGTATCCACATTGGCGGACGTTCATTGTTGGCCATTAATACATCTTGCCATTGCTCTGGATAAGCGGCTTTAATGCGTTTTATTAACCAGCCTGGGTGACCGAATTTACACGCGTCATTACCGTCAGCTTGGCTTTCTAGATCATCTTGTTGGCGTTGGTAATTACGTAAAATAGCGTTCACCAGACCACTGAGTTTATGTGATTTTAATACCTTAATTGCGTTTACGGTTTCAGCTACTGCAGCATGTGCTGGAATACGCATGAATTTTAATTGATATAAGCCAACCAGAATTAAGAAATGCACGGGTCTTTGTTTACCCGTTAATGGTTTGCTCATTAGTTGGCGACTAATAAATTCAAGACGTGGTAACCAGCGCAATACGCCGTAACAGATCTCCTGTAGTAAAGCACGATCCTTGGCTGGTAATAATTGCTGAGCAATTGGTAAGGCTGTCGTCAATGACTGACCTCTATCAACAACTTGGTAAAGTACTTTTGCAGCGCTAGCTCTGGTTTTCATATATATGTATCCGAGGTAAAACCGCTTAATACTATTAAGCGGTCATAGGTATTAAATAGAATTTAGTAATTGACCAACAGTAAACCACTCTTTACGAGCATTTAGTATATCTTGAACTGGCATGGCTTTTTTGCCCGCAAGTTGCAGGTTTAATAACGTTAATATGCCATTCCCTGTTGCCACTTGAATGCCTTGTTTTGTTGCGGTTAGAACCGTGCCAGGCTGTGCGTCCGTCACATCTTCAGTCGCATTTGCTTGCCAAACTTTCACATTTTGCTCGGCAATTTGTGTGTAACTCACAGGCCAAGGATTAAATGCGCGGATTTGACGTTCGATAGCAACAGCTGATTGTGTCCAGTTGATGTTTGCTTCTTCTTTGCTAAGTTTAGCTGCATAGTTTGCTTGTTCATCATCTTGGACTTCAGCTACTGCAGTATTGTTACTGATCTGCGTTAATGTTTCCAATAGACCTTGTGGGCCAAGCTCGGCAAGTTTGTCATATAAGCTGGCACTGGTTTCATCATCCGCGATTGGGCAAGTTACTTTGTGTAGCATGGCACCCGTATCTAAACCTATATCCATTTGCATGATAGTGACGCCTGTCTCAGCATCTCCGGCCCAGATTGCACGTTGGATTGGTGCCGCTCCACGCCATCTTGGTAATAGTGAACCATGCACATTGATACAACCTAAGCGCGGTGTATCTAACACTACTTGTGGCAGGATCAAACCGTAAGCAACCACGACCATCAAATCGGCGTTTAGGGCAGCCAATTCTTGCTGTGCTTCTTCATTTCGTAAACTAACAGGCTGATAAACAGGAATGTCATGGCTAACTGCTAGTTGTTTTACGTCACTTGGTTTTAATTTTTTTCCGCGACCTGCGGGGCGATCTGGCTGGCTATATACCGCGATCACTTCATGCTCTGAATTTAGTAATGCAGAGAGGTGTTTTGCGGCAAAATCAGGGGTGCCGGCAAAAATAATGCGTAATGGTTTGGTCAAGGTTAATTCCTATTTTGTATTCTTATTTATCTTTACGAGCTAGCTTTTCGAGCTTTTTCCGAATTCTTTGCTGTTTTAGCGGTGATAGGTAGTCAATAAAGAGTTTACCGTTTAGGTGATCCACTTCGTGCTGTAAACAAATGGCTAATAAATCATGGGCTTCTAGTGTAAACTGCTCACCATCACGGTCTAATGCTGTCACTGTTACACTTTCTGCGCGTGGCACAAAAGCGCGTGATTCTGGTACCGATAGGCAGCCTTCTTCAATACCTGTCTCACCGAATTTGTTGGTGAGGACTGGATTGATAAGGATTAGAGGCTCATCGCGTGTTCCTGACACATCGATAACGACAATACGTTGTAAAATATTAACTTGTACAGCGGCTAAACCAATACCTTCTTCGGCATACATGGTTTCGAGCATGTCATCGATGATGATTTGTGTCGCTGATGTGATTTCCTGCACAGGTTGAGCAATTTTTTTTAATCGATCATCAGGAAAATGTAAAACTTCTAATATAGCCATGGTACTTTCTTATTTTGAATGGATTCAAATAACGCTTAATTTTGACGTAAAACGTTACAATAATCACTATAAATATAAGCGTTCAAACAACAATTAGGAAAGGATATGTCCATAAAACGTCGTTTGATCTTTGCTTTAGCCGCTATTTTACCCTTTTTAGCGCATGCTGATAGCTTAAACTTAAAAAACCAATACCCCACTGAATACATCGTCAAAGAAGGTGATACGCTTTGGGATATTTCGAGCAAATATTTGCAAAGCCCGTGGCGGTGGCCACAATTATGGGATGCTAATCCTGCTTTAGATGATCCGCATCTTATCTATCCCGGCGATAAACTACAATTAATCTTTGTTGATGGCGAACCTCGTTTAGTGCGTAATCATATGCGCAAGCGTATTTTAAAAGTTTCTCCTAAAGCGCGACCTGAATTAAAAGGCAGTCGAGCAATACCGACTATACCGTTAAAATTGATCAATTCTTTTTTAAGTCGTGATTATGTCGCAGCGGATGAAAGATTAAAACATGCCCCTGTGATCTTAGGCAATAATGACGGTAATACGACATTCATTGTTGGTCATAGTATTTTTGCATCCAGTTCTTTAAAACCGGGTCAATATGGTGTTTATCGCCGAGGTCGTATTTATATCGACCCTGTTACGAATGAAAAATTGGGTAATGAAGTGGAGTTTATAGCCATTGCTCGCGTTGTGAATACTGGAACGGAAACGATTCCAGCGAAATTATCCATTTTAAAAAGCGCGAAAGAGGCACGTAAAGGTGATCGATTGCTCCCTATGCCTGAGCAAGATCGCTTACCTGTATATTTTCAGCCGCGTAATTTTCAATTAGCGAGTGATGGTGTCATTGTCGCTGCGGATGAAAAATACAGTACTATTGGTAAAAACGATGTGGTGATCATTAATCGAGGTTGGCGTGATAGTGTCGGTGCTGGCGATGTTTTTGCGGTATTAAAACGCGGTAAGACTATCATTCGTCGTGAACAAGACCTTGACTTTAATTATGACGATCAAGTTAATCAATATGATAAACTTTTTTCTGACAAAAATGAGTTACAGCTCCCAGATGAACGGATCGGAGAAATGATGGTGTTCAAAGTTTACGACAAAGTCAGCCTTGCACTTATTACACATAGCTCACAAGTGATTAAACTGAATGATAAGGTAAGTAACTTATGATAACTAGGGTGTAAGTGTAATTATGGTTAATGAGCAAGATAAATATTGGTTAGCACTATACGACGTCCCCAAAATTGGTGGTAGTAGGGCGCTAAGGTTATTGAAAAAAACATCGTTAACTAGATTATTTACTGGTTCTGTTCTGTATCTACAATCACTTGGTTTGGATACAGCGCAGCAACAGAGCATTCTAAACCCCGATTGGCAGGCTATTGAGAGCACCTTAAATTGGCTTGCGGATGAACCTGAACGTTATCTTATCCCTATTACCTCAAGTGATTATCCACTGACATTAAAAAATATTGGTTCTCCACCCTTACTTTTGTATGTAGAAGGTAATGTTGAGTTATTATCGAAGCCACAAATTGCCATGGTTGGTACTCGAGATCCAAGTTATTATGGCAAGCGGCATGCACACAGTTTTGCAGCCGGATTAGTGCAAGAAGGATTAGTGGTTACCAGTGGCCTTGCGATTGGTGTTGATAGTGAATGTCATCGTAGTGTATTAGCAGCGAAAGGGCATACCATTGCCGTTTTAGGTACTGGGTTAGCCAATATTTATCCTAAGCGTCATCAGCAATTAGCACAACAGATTAGGGAACAGGGGGCGTTAGTTTCTGAGTTTAGCCCTTTTACTCAAGCGAGACCGGAACACTTTCCCCGTCGTAATCGCATTGTTAGTGGCCTCTCACTTGGTGTTGTGGTCATTGAGGCTGCATTAAACAGCGGATCATTAATTTCGGCTCGTTATGCCGTAGATCAAGGCCGTGAAGTCTTTGCTTTGTCTGGCGCAATTGATAATCCGATGGCTGCAGGTTGTCATTATTTGATCCAACAAGGGGCAAAACTAATTACTCAAATTAGTGATATTACCGATGAACTCACATATATAAATGTAAGTACGAATTCTGAGCAAACAGACCTATTCAGTGCCGTTCCTGAGACTGTTTCATTGCCAAATCAAATTATCTTAGATAGTGTCGGTTATGAAGTAACGACAGCAGATATTATTGCTGAGCACAGCCAACAACCTGTTAGCCAAGTATTAACGAGTTTAATTGAACTGGAACTTGATAATTGGGTGTGTGTTGTGCCCGGTGGTTATGTGAGATCGCAACGGAGGGGCTAATGCTAGATATACTTATTTATCTTTTCGAAAACTTTTATGAACAAAATGAATCTGAGTTCTTAGTTGATCGAGATGACTTACTCGGTGAGTTAATTAAGGTTGGTTTTGCTGAAGCTGAAATTCATAAAGCAATTACATGGATTGAAAACTTAGTCGAATTACGAAATGGTGGGGTTCAAACTCATCTGCAAGTTTCGAGTGTGAGTTCAATGCGGATTTATACAGAGGCCGAGCAACTTTATATAAACACCGAGTGCCGTGGTTTCTTATTATTTTTAGAGCATATTGACGTGCTTAATATTGAAACTAGAGAAATGGCCATCGCACGTTTAATTGAACTTGAGAATACCAATTTGGATCTTGAGGACATTAAATGGGTTATCTTAATGGTATTATTTAATGTGCCAAACGGTGAAGCAGCATATTTACAGATGGAAGAATTAGTACAGGCTAAAGCGCATAATTACCTGCATTAAAACTCGATAATCAGTGACTGGGTGATTTAAATTATATTAATTACTGGCATAAAATGTCAATTTTGATAAAATCCGCCCATCAATTATTTACTTAAAAATTGTTCAAATGTCTAAAAATGACGACAAACTATTTACAGTTCATGAACATGCCTTGGAAAAAGAGTACGAGACGTGCCCGCAATGTGGTGCTGAGTTAAGTATTAAAAATGCCAAATCAGGGCCATTTTTAGGTTGCAATAATTATCCTACTTGTGAGTATTCACGCCCGCTATCAAATCAATCACATTTCGAAGATGACAAAGTGTTGGTTGGTTCCGAATGCCCTGAGTGTCAGCATGAACTCGTATTGAAACGTGGCCGTTATGGCTTTTTTATTGGTTGTACCCAATTTCCCACTTGCAGTTACATGTCTAAAACAGAAACGCCAGACGAAACTGGTATATGTTGTCCGCAGTGTAAGTCGGGTGATTTGATGCAGAAAAAATCACGTTTCGGAAAAATATTTTATTCTTGTAATAAATATCCTAAGTGTAAATACATTATTAATTTCAAACCAATTTCAGAAACTTGCCCCGAGTGTCATTGGGCAATTTTAGTTGAAAAAAAAACCAGTAATGGAAAACAACTTATTTGTCCGCAGAAAAGCTGTGGCTATAAGCGTGCTTTATTAGAATAGTGATAACACTATCGATTAATTTAAACGATTAAAAATAACTCATACGGAAAGGGAATAATTATGTCTACACCATTTGTTGCAGTATTAATGGGCTCAGATTCAGACTTACCTGTCATGCAGGCGACACTGAATGTACTAAAATCATTTGAAATTCAGTACGAAGTGAAAGTAACTTCTGCTCACCGTACGCCAGCAGCGACACATCAATATGTGACCGATGCTGAAAGCCGTGGTTGTGCTGTATTTATTTGTGCTGCAGGTCTAGCTGCGCATTTAGCGGGTGCGGTTGCTGGTATCACTACACACCCTGTTATTGGTGTGCCAATTGATGCGGGTCCGTTACAAGGTATGGATGCATTATTATCAACAGTGCAAATGCCTGGCGGTGTACCTGTTGCTTCTGTAGCAATCGGTAGTGCGGGTGCTAAAAATGCGGGTTATCTTGCTGCGCAAATGCTTGCAATTGGTAACCCTGAAATGGCGGCTAAAGTTAAAGCTGAGCGTCAAGCTAATGCTGCAAGCATCATTGCTAAAGACGAAGCATTACAAGCTAAATTAAAAGCACTATAGCTGTAATTAGTAAGAAACTAAGCTTATCACTGTCGTTATAGAGTAAGAAATGGTAGCGTAAGCTACCATTTTTATTTATGACTATTAATAATAGATATATTACTGTGAATAATTCAACAGCCATTAGCAACGCGGTTACTGCGTTACACAATCAGCAAGTTATTGCTTATCCAACAGAAGCTGTTTTTGGCTTAGGTTGTGATCCAATGAGTGAAAAAGCGGTTCAACGCTTACTATCCATCAAACAACGCCCTGTTGAAAAAGGTTTAATCTTAATTGCAGCAAATTTAGCGCAATTAAATGATTATGTTGATTTTACAGCATTGTCTACAGTGCAAATAAATCTCATAAATCAAACCTGGCCAGGTCCTGTGACTTGGGTTATGCCAGCTAAAGCACAAGTACCTAAATGGTTAACAGGACAGTTTGATAGTATTGCAGTACGTGTTTCTGCCCATCCGACTGTACAGGCATTATGCCTTGCTTTTGGCAGCCCAATCACCTCAACAAGTGCTAACTTAACGGGACTTACGCCTTGCGTGACTGCTGCTGAAGTTACTTGCCAACTTGGGCCATTACTTGGCGCGATTGTTGACGAAGCGGTTGGCGAACTTGCACAACCAACAACGATCAGAGATGCGGTTACGGGTAAAACCTACCGTTAATCAATATTCTATTCTGACAACTTCTATTGACTGATATACTCAAATCGTTGTTTACTAGGTTTTTTCCTTTATCTACCTCATCACAGGAGTTGTGCAGTATGGACCGTTATGCCGTATTTGGTAATCCAATAAACCACAGTAAATCACCTATGATCCACAGCTTATTTGCTCAGCAAACTGGACAAGATCTAAGGTATCAAGCTATTGAAGCCCCTATTAATGGTTTTGTCATGGCGATGAATGATTTTTTTTCTCAGGGAGGAAAGGGTTGTAATATCACCGTCCCTTTTAAAGAAGAGGCATTTTCATTTGCTCAGGAATTAACACCACGAGCGCAACTTGCTGGTGCAGTGAACACCTTGGTACTTACTGACGAAGGTCGGGTAATTGGTGATAATACGGATGGATTTGGTCTGGTACACGATTTATTGCAATATACGATACTAGCTAATAAGCGGGTTTTATTATTGGGTGCCGGTGGTGCTGCGCGTGGCGTAATTGGTCCATTATTAGAACAAGGCATACAAGAACTGGTTATTGCTAATCGCACAGATATCAAAGCGCAACAGTTAGCAACATTATTTAATGATAAGGGCGATATTAGAGCATGTAGTTTTACTGCATTAAGTGGTCGCTTTGATCTTATTATTAACTCGACTTCGGCAAGTTTGTCGGGTTTAGTTCCTGCAATTTCGCCAGCTTTAGTTGATAAAAAAACTATTTGTTATGACATGATGTATAAAGTGGAGGCTACGGCATTCAATTTATGGGCGATGGAACAAGGCGCTGAACTTGCTATTGATGGGCTAGGAATGTTGGTTGGACAAGCGGCTGAAAGCTTTAAAGTTTGGCGAGGCATCACCCCATCTATGTCGCCAGTACTTGAAGTCTTAAGAAAAACGATTAAATAAAATTAATTCTGTTACCCTCTAGGTTAAGTTAGAGGGTATAAGTAGTACTTTATAAATTTGGGCTGTTTTTCGAATCGGATTACTGGCTATCTTCTATATACTCATTTTTTAGCAGTACGTAGTTATCAGCGGATAGTTTCAAGAACGCGATCTCATCATCCGTTAATTTTCTTGCCTGTTTCGCTGGACTGCCGATATAAAGATAACCACTTGCTAATGTTTTTCTTGGTGGAACTAAAGTTCCTGCACCAATCATGACGTCATCTTCAATTATAGCGCCATCAAGGACTATAGCACCCATTCCGATTAATACACGATCACCAATGGTGCAAGCGTGTAATAGTGCTTTATGACCGACGGTAACATCTTCACCAATAAGCAGTGGGATACCATCTGGGTTTACTAGACTTTTCCGAGTAACATGTAATATGCAACCATCTTGTACATTGGTACGGGCGCCAATAGATATTTTGTTTACGTCACCGCGTGCTGCAACAAGTGGCCATATGCTTGCGTGTTCACCAATCTTTATATCTCCGATTAAGACTGCTGACTTATCTATATACACAGAGCCTGCTAATTGTGGTGATATTCCTTGGTACTCTCGAAGTGAAGTGCTCATTGTTGTCCCTATATAGTCATTTATAGTTATTAATGTTAGTCAAATACTCAAATAGCATAGTAAACAACCAAGCTAGATAGCGCTATATTATTTTTAGAAATCACTTGCCTGTAAACGTTAAATCCCTATAATAGCGCCTCACTGACACGGCAACAGTCGTTCAGTAAGGTGTTTATAAATTAACTTTGGTTACTTTTTAAACGTCCTGAATAAAGCATAAATATGTGCTTGACTTCAAATCTGGTTTGCGTAGAATACGCAGCCTGACTACGACGCAAGGCGTTAAGGTCAATGCTCTTTAACAATTTATTCAAGCAATCTGTGTGAGCACTTGCAGAGATATAATGACCAAAAATTATATCAATGTAATTGTGAACATTAAATTAAATCGAAAGATTTGGTTTTATAAACAACAAACCTCGGTTTGTTGTTGAAGTACAGAATTCATTGAGCCGACTTAATCAACATCGTTGATTAGTCAAAAAACTTTTAATTGAAGAGTTTGATCATGGCTCAGATTGAACGCTGGCGGTAGGCTTAACACATGCAAGTCGAGCGGAAACGAAGAATAGCTTGCTATTCTGGCGTCGAGCGGCGGACGGGTGAGTAATGCTTGGGAATCTGCCTAGTCGAGGGGGACAACAGTTGGAAACGACTGCTAATACCGCATACGACCTACGGGTGAAAGGGGGCCTCTTCTTGAAAGCTCTCGCGACTAGATGAGCCCAAGTGGGATTAGCTTGTTGGTGAGGTAAGAGCTCACCAAGGCGACGATCCCTAGCTGGTCTGAGAGGATGATCAGCCACACTGGAACTGAGACACGGTCCAGACTCCTACGGGAGGCAGCAGTGGGGAATATTGCACAATGGGGGAAACCCTGATGCAGCCATACCGCGTGTATGAAGAAGGCCTTAGGGTTGTAAAGTACTTTCAGCGAGGAGGAAAGGCAGTAGATTAATACTCTACTGCTGTGACGTTACTCGCAGAAGAAGCACCGGCTAACTCCGTGCCAGCAGCCGCGGTAATACGGAGGGTGCAAGCGTTAATCGGAATTACTGGGCGTAAAGCGCATGCAGGCGGTTTGTTAAGCGAGATGTGAAAGCCCCGGGCTCAACCTGGGAACTGCATTTCGAACTGGCAAACTAGAGTTCTTGAGAGGGTGGTAGAATTTCAGGTGTAGCGGTGAAATGCGTAGAGATCTGAAGGAATACCAGTGGCGAAGGCGGCCACCTGGCAAGTAACTGACGCTCAGATGCGAAAGCGTGGGTAGCAAACGGGATTAGATACCCCGGTAGTCCACGCCGTAAACGATGTCTACTCGGAGTTTGGTTCCTTGAGAACTGGGCTCTTAAGCTAACGCATTAAGTAGACCGCCTGGGGAGTACGGCCGCAAGGTTAAAACTCAAATGAATTGACGGGGGCCCGCACAAGCGGTGGAGCATGTGGTTTAATTCGATGCAACGCGAAGAACCTTACCTACTCTTGACATCCATAGAACTTTTCAGAGATGAATTGGTGCCTTCGGGAACTATGAGACAGGTGCTGCATGGCTGTCGTCAGCTCGTGTTGTGAAATGTTGGGTTAAGTCCCGCAACGAGCGCAACCCTTATCCTTATTTGCCAGCACGTAATGGTGGGAACTCTAAGGAGACTGCCGGTGATAAACCGGAGGAAGGTGGGGACGACGTCAAGTCATCATGGCCCTTACGAGTAGGGCTACACACGTGCTACAATGGCGCATACAAAGGGCTGCAAACCAGCAATGGTAAGCGAATCCCATAAAGTGCGTCGTAGTCCGGATTGGGGTCTGCAACTCGACCCCATGAAGTCGGAATCGCTAGTAATCGTGAATCAGAATGTCACGGTGAATACGTTCCCGGGCCTTGTACACACCGCCCGTCACACCATGGGAGTGGGCTGCACCAGAAGTCATTAGCTTAACCTTCGGGAGGGCGATGACCACGGTGTGGTTCATGACTGGGGTGAAGTCGTAACAAGGTAGCCCTAGGGGAACCTGGGGCTGGATCACCTCCTTACGTAAAGTTGTTAATTTTTGTAAGTGCCCACACAAATTGCTTGAATAGAAAGTTGAATAGTATGTCTTACTAATAGTAAGACGCTAGTAAGCAAAGATAAGCAATCGCTTGTTTATCTTTGCTTTTTAGCAAATTGCTCTTTAAAAATTTGGAAAGCTGAATAAATAAAGAAGTTCTTAAAACACGTTATTGCTTCGGCAATAACAATATAGTGTTCTTGAGTATTCTTGAGGCGAAAAAAACTAGATAATACCTAGTTATTTCAATTGTACGGTCGACTTTAGATTGTATGGTTAAGTGACTAAGCGTATACGGTGGATGCCTAGGCAGTCAGAGGCGATGAAGGACGTGTTAATCTGCGTTAAGCTGTGGGGAGTTGATAAAAAGCGTTAATCCACAGATTTCCGAATGGGGGAACCCACTCTACTTTGTAGAGTATCGTAACGTGAATACATAGCGTTGCGAAGCGAACCGGGAGAACTGAAACATCTAAGTACCCCGAGGAAAAGAAATCAATAGAGATACCCTTAGTAGCGGCGAGCGAACGGGGTCTAGCCCTTAAGCAGTTTGGAAGTTAGTGGAAGATTCTGGAAAGTTTCACGATACAGGGTGATAGTCCCGTACATGAAAACGACCTTACTGTGAAATCGAGTAGGACGGCACACGTGATATGCTGTTTGAATATGGGAGGACCATCTTCCAAGGCTAAATACTACTGACTGACCGATAGTGAACCAGTACCGTGAGGGAAAGGCGAAAAGAACCCCTGTGAGGGGAGTGAAATAGAACCTGAAACCGTATACGTACAAGCAGTGGGAGCAGACTTGTTCTGTGACTGCGTACCTTTTGTATAATGGGTCAACGACTTAATTTCAGTAGCAAGGTTAAGCGAATAGCGGAGCCGTAGGGAAACCGAGTGTTAACTGCGCGAATAGTTGCTGGGATTAGACCCGAAACCCGGTGATCTAGCCATGGGCAGGTTGAAGGTTGAGTAACATCAACTGGAGGACCGAACCGACTAATGTTGAAAAATTAGCGGATGACTTGTGGCTGGGGGTGAAAGGCCAATCAAACCGGGAGATAGCTGGTTCTCCTCGAAAGCTATTTAGGTAGCGCCTCGCGTCTAACTATTGGGGGTAGAGCACTGTTAAGGCTAGGGGGTCATCCCGACTTACCAACCCTTTGCAAACTCCGAATACCAATAAGTTCAATCGCGGGAGACACACGGCGGGTGCTAACGTCCGTCGTGGAAAGGGAAACAACCCAGACCGTCAGCTAAGGTCCCAAAGTGTATGTTAAGTGGGAAACGATGTGGAAAGGCTCAGACAGCCAGGAAGTTGGCTTAGAAGCAGCCATCTTTTAAAGAAAGCGTAATAGCTCACTGGTCGAGTCGGTCTGCGCGGAAGATTTAACGGGGCTAAACATACCACCGAAGCTACGGATGCAAAGACTTGTTCTTTGCATGGTAGAGGAGCGTTCTGTAAGCCGTCGAAGGTGAGTTGAGAAGCTTGCTGGAGGTATCAGAAGTGCGAATGTTGACATGAGTAACGATAATGGGGGTGAAAAACCTCCACGCCGAAAGACCAAGGGTTCCTGTCCAACGTTAATCGGGGCAGGGTGAGTCGACCCCTAAGGCGAGGCCGAAAGGCGTAGTCGATGGGAAACAGGTTAATATTCCTGTACTCACTTATATTGCGATGGGGTGACGGAGAAGGTTAGGCTAGCATGGCGATGGTTGTCCATGTTTAAGGTTGTAGGCTGTGTGCTTAGGTAAATCCGGGCGCACATTAAGGCTGAGAGCTGATGACGAGTCTCTACGGAGATGAAGTAGTTGATACCCGGCTTCCAGGAAAAACCTCTAAGCTTCAGATATAAGAGAATCGTACCCCAAACCGACACAGGTGGTTAGGTAGAGAATACTAAGGCGCTTGAGAGAACTCGGGTGAAGGAACTAGGCAAAATGGTACCGTAACTTCGGGAGAAGGTACGCCGATGATGGTGAAGGACTTGCTCCGTAAGCTATTGTCGGTCGCAGAGAAATGGTGGCTGCAACTGTTTATTAAAAACACAGCACTGTGCAAAATCGAAAGATGACGTATACGGTGTGACGCCTGCCCGGTGCCGGAAGGTTAATTGATTGGGTTAGACTTAGGTCGAAGCTCATGATCGAAGCCCCGGTAAACGGCGGCCGTAACTATAACGGTCCTAAGGTAGCGAAATTCCTTGTCGGGTAAGTTCCGACCTGCACGAATGGCGTAATGATGGCCACGCTGTCTCCACCCGAGACTCAGTGAAATTGAAATCGCTGTTAAGATGCAGTGTACCCGCGGCTAGACGGAAAGACCCCGTGAACCTTTACTATAGCTTGGCACTGAACATTGAACCTACATGTGTAGGATAGGTGGGAGACGTTGAAGCATTGTCGCTAGATGATGTGGAGTCAACCTTGAAATACCACCCTTGTACGTTTGATGTTCTAACGTAGGTCCCTTATCGGGATTGCGGACAGTGTCTGGTGGGTAGTTTGACTGGGGCGGTCTCCTCCCAAAGAGTAACGGAGGAGCACGAAGGTTGGCTAAACATGGTTGGACATCATGTGGTTAGTGCAAAGGCATAAGCCAGCTTAACTGCGAGACAGACACGTCGAGCAGGTACGAAAGTAGGTCTTAGTGATCCGGTGGTTCTGAATGGAAGGGCCATCGCTCAACGGATAAAAGGTACTCCGGGGATAACAGGCTGATACCGCCCAAGAGTTCATATCGACGGCGGTGTTTGGCACCTCGATGTCGGCTCATCACATCCTGGGGCTGAAGTTGGTCCCAAGGGTATGGCTGTTCGCCATTTAAAGTGGTACGCGAGCTGGGTTTAGAACGTCGTGAGACAGTTCGGTCCCTATCTGCCGTGGGCGTTTGAGAATTGAGAGGAGCTGCTCCTAGTACGAGAGGACCGGAGTGGACGAACCACTGGTGTTCGGGTTGTTATGCCAATAGCATTGCCCGGTAGCTAAGTTCGGAACTGATAACCGCTGAAAGCATCTAAGCGGGAAGCAGGCCTCGAGATGAGTTCTCACTGGGACTTTAAGTCCCCTGAAGGGCCGTTGGAGACTACAACGTTGATAGGCAAGGTGTGTAAGTGCTGTGAGGCATTGAGCTAACTTGTACTAATTACCCGTGAGGCTTAACCATACAAACTGAAGTATGATTAATTGAAATATCGACTTAAGAATAGACAGAACACTTTATGTTTTAAAGACTTCTTTATTTATAGCTTTTCAGATTTTAAAGATACAACTTGAAAGCAAACCAAATTTGCTTGGTGACCATAGTGTTGCGGTACCACCTGATCCCATTCCGAACTCAGTAGTGAAACGTAATAACGCCGATGGTAGTGTGGGGCTTCCCCATGTGAGAGTAGGGCATCGCCAAGCGCCAAATTAAATTGTTGTAACGATAGTTACAGCAATTTTCAGATAACACTCCTTGAGTGATATTTGAAAATTGCCGTGTTTAACACGCCAATGCTCTTTAACAATTTATTCAAGCAATCTGTGTGAGCACTTGCAGAGATATAATGACCAAAAATTATATCAATGTAATTGTGAACATTAAATTAAATCGAAAGATTTGGTTTTATAAACAACAAACCTCGGTTTGTTGTTGAAGTACAGAATTCATTGAGCCGACTTAATCAACATCGTTGATTAGTCAAAAAACTTTTAATTGAAGAGTTTGATCATGGCTCAGATTGAACGCTGGCGGTAGGCTTAACACATGCAAGTCGAGCGGAAACGAAGAATAGCTTGCTATTCTGGCGTCGAGCGGCGGACGGGTGAGTAATGCTTGGGAATCTGCCTAGTCGAGGGGGACAACAGTTGGAAACGACTGCTAATACCGCATACGACCTACGGGTGAAAGGGGGCCTCTTCTTGAAAGCTCTCGCGACTAGATGAGCCCAAGTGGGATTAGCTTGTTGGTGAGGTAAGAGCTCACCAAGGCGACGATCCCTAGCTGGTCTGAGAGGATGATCAGCCACACTGGAACTGAGACACGGTCCAGACTCCTACGGGAGGCAGCAGTGGGGAATATTGCACAATGGGGGAAACCCTGATGCAGCCATACCGCGTGTATGAAGAAGGCCTTAGGGTTGTAAAGTACTTTCAGCGAGGAGGAAAGGCAGTAGATTAATACTCTACTGCTGTGACGTTACTCGCAGAAGAAGCACCGGCTAACTCCGTGCCAGCAGCCGCGGTAATACGGAGGGTGCAAGCGTTAATCGGAATTACTGGGCGTAAAGCGCATGCAGGCGGTTTGTTAAGCGAGATGTGAAAGCCCCGGGCTCAACCTGGGAACTGCATTTCGAACTGGCAAACTAGAGTTCTTGAGAGGGTGGTAGAATTTCAGGTGTAGCGGTGAAATGCGTAGAGATCTGAAGGAATACCAGTGGCGAAGGCGGCCACCTGGCAAGTAACTGACGCTCAGATGCGAAAGCGTGGGTAGCAAACGGGATTAGATACCCCGGTAGTCCACGCCGTAAACGATGTCTACTCGGAGTTTGGTTCCTTGAGAACTGGGCTCTTAAGCTAACGCATTAAGTAGACCGCCTGGGGAGTACGGCCGCAAGGTTAAAACTCAAATGAATTGACGGGGGCCCGCACAAGCGGTGGAGCATGTGGTTTAATTCGATGCAACGCGAAGAACCTTACCTACTCTTGACATCCATAGAACTTTCCAGAGATGGATTGGTGCCTTCGGGAACTATGAGACAGGTGCTGCATGGCTGTCGTCAGCTCGTGTTGTGAAATGTTGGGTTAAGTCCCGCAACGAGCGCAACCCTTATCCTTATTTGCCAGCACGTAATGGTGGGAACTCTAAGGAGACTGCCGGTGATAAACCGGAGGAAGGTGGGGACGACGTCAAGTCATCATGGCCCTTACGAGTAGGGCTACACACGTGCTACAATGGCGCATACAAAGGGCTGCAAACCAGCAATGGTAAGCGAATCCCATAAAGTGCGTCGTAGTCCGGATTGGGGTCTGCAACTCGACCCCATGAAGTCGGAATCGCTAGTAATCGTGAATCAGAATGTCACGGTGAATACGTTCCCGGGCCTTGTACACACCGCCCGTCACACCATGGGAGTGGGCTGCACCAGAAGTCATTAGCTTAACCTTCGGGAGGGCGATGACCACGGTGTGGTTCATGACTGGGGTGAAGTCGTAACAAGGTAGCCCTAGGGGAACCTGGGGCTGGATCACCTCCTTACGTAAAGTTGTTAATTTTTGTAAGTGCCCACACAAATTGCTTGAATAGAAAGTTGAATAGTATGTCTTACTAATAGTAAGACGCTAGTAAGCAAAGATAAGCAATCGCTTGTTTATCTTTGCTTTTTAGCAAATTGCTCTTTAAAAATTTGGAAAGCTGAATAAATAAAGAAGTTCTTAAAACACGTTATTGCTTCGGCAATAACAATATAGTGTTCTTGAGTATTCTTGAGGCGAAAAAAACTAGATAATACCTAGTTATTTCAATTGTACGGTCGACTTTAGATTGTATGGTTAAGTGACTAAGCGTATACGGTGGATGCCTAGGCAGTCAGAGGCGATGAAGGACGTGTTAATCTGCGTTAAGCTGTGGGGAGTTGATAAAAAGCGTTAATCCACAGATTTCCGAATGGGGGAACCCACTCTACTTTGTAGAGTATCGTAACGTGAATACATAGCGTTGCGAAGCGAACCGGGAGAACTGAAACATCTAAGTACCCCGAGGAAAAGAAATCAATAGAGATACCCTTAGTAGCGGCGAGCGAACGGGGTCTAGCCCTTAAGCAGTTTGGAAGTTAGTGGAAGATTCTGGAAAGTTTCACGATACAGGGTGATAGTCCCGTACATGAAAACGACCTTACTGTGAAATCGAGTAGGACGGCACACGTGATATGCTGTTTGAATATGGGAGGACCATCTTCCAAGGCTAAATACTACTGACTGACCGATAGTGAACCAGTACCGTGAGGGAAAGGCGAAAAGAACCCCTGTGAGGGGAGTGAAATAGAACCTGAAACCGTATACGTACAAGCAGTGGGAGCAGACTTGTTCTGTGACTGCGTACCTTTTGTATAATGGGTCAACGACTTAATTTCAGTAGCAAGGTTAAGCGAATAGCGGAGCCGTAGGGAAACCGAGTGTTAACTGCGCGAATAGTTGCTGGGATTAGACCCGAAACCCGGTGATCTAGCCATGGGCAGGTTGAAGGTTGAGTAACATCAACTGGAGGACCGAACCGACTAATGTTGAAAAATTAGCGGATGACTTGTGGCTGGGGGTGAAAGGCCAATCAAACCGGGAGATAGCTGGTTCTCCTCGAAAGCTATTTAGGTAGCGCCTCGCGTCTAACTATTGGGGGTAGAGCACTGTTAAGGCTAGGGGGTCATCCCGACTTACCAACCCTTTGCAAACTCCGAATACCAATAAGTTCAATCGCGGGAGACACACGGCGGGTGCTAACGTCCGTCGTGGAAAGGGAAACAACCCAGACCGTCAGCTAAGGTCCCAAAGTGTATGTTAAGTGGGAAACGATGTGGAAAGGCTCAGACAGCCAGGAAGTTGGCTTAGAAGCAGCCATCTTTTAAAGAAAGCGTAATAGCTCACTGGTCGAGTCGGTCTGCGCGGAAGATTTAACGGGGCTAAACATACCACCGAAGCTACGGATGCAAGACTTGTTCTTGCATGGTAGAGGAGCGTTCTGTAAGCCGTCGAAGGTGAGTTGAGAAGCTTGCTGGAGGTATCAGAAGTGCGAATGTTGACATGAGTAACGATAATGGGGGTGAAAAACCTCCACGCCGAAAGACCAAGGGTTCCTGTCCAACGTTAATCGGGGCAGGGTGAGTCGACCCCTAAGGCGAGGCCGAAAGGCGTAGTCGATGGGAAACAGGTTAATATTCCTGTACTCACTTATATTGCGATGGGGTGACGGAGAAGGTTAGGCTAGCATGGCGATGGTTGTCCATGTTTAAGGTTGTAGGCTGTGTGCTTAGGTAAATCCGGGCGCACATTAAGGCTGAGAGCTGATGACGAGTCTCTACGGAGATGAAGTAGTTGATACCCGGCTTCCAGGAAAAACCTCTAAGCTTCAGATATAAGAGAATCGTACCCCAAACCGACACAGGTGGTTAGGTAGAGAATACTAAGGCGCTTGAGAGAACTCGGGTGAAGGAACTAGGCAAAATGGTACCGTAACTTCGGGAGAAGGTACGCCGATGATGGTGAAGGACTTGCTCCGTAAGCTATTGTCGGTCGCAGAGAAATGGTGGCTGCAACTGTTTATTAAAAACACAGCACTGTGCAAAATCGAAAGATGACGTATACGGTGTGACGCCTGCCCGGTGCCGGAAGGTTAATTGATTGGGTTAGACTTAGGTCGAAGCTCATGATCGAAGCCCCGGTAAACGGCGGCCGTAACTATAACGGTCCTAAGGTAGCGAAATTCCTTGTCGGGTAAGTTCCGACCTGCACGAATGGCGTAATGATGGCCACGCTGTCTCCACCCGAGACTCAGTGAAATTGAAATCGCTGTTAAGATGCAGTGTACCCGCGGCTAGACGGAAAGACCCCGTGAACCTTTACTATAGCTTGGCACTGAACATTGAACCTACATGTGTAGGATAGGTGGGAGACGTTGAAGCATTGTCGCTAGATGATGTGGAGTCAACCTTGAAATACCACCCTTGTACGTTTGATGTTCTAACGTAGGTCCCTTATCGGGATTGCGGACAGTGTCTGGTGGGTAGTTTGACTGGGGCGGTCTCCTCCCAAAGAGTAACGGAGGAGCACGAAGGTTGGCTAAACATGGTTGGACATCATGTGGTTAGTGCAAAGGCATAAGCCAGCTTAACTGCGAGACAGACACGTCGAGCAGGTACGAAAGTAGGTCTTAGTGATCCGGTGGTTCTGAATGGAAGGGCCATCGCTCAACGGATAAAAGGTACTCCGGGGATAACAGGCTGATACCGCCCAAGAGTTCATATCGACGGCGGTGTTTGGCACCTCGATGTCGGCTCATCACATCCTGGGGCTGAAGTTGGTCCCAAGGGTATGGCTGTTCGCCATTTAAAGTGGTACGCGAGCTGGGTTTAGAACGTCGTGAGACAGTTCGGTCCCTATCTGCCGTGGGCGTTTGAGAATTGAGAGGAGCTGCTCCTAGTACGAGAGGACCGGAGTGGACGAACCACTGGTGTTCGGGTTGTTATGCCAATAGCATTGCCCGGTAGCTAAGTTCGGAACTGATAACCGCTGAAAGCATCTAAGCGGGAAGCAGGCCTCGAGATGAGTTCTCACTGGGACTTTAAGTCCCCTGAAGGGCCGTTGGAGACTACAACGTTGATAGGCAAGGTGTGTAAGTGCTGTGAGGCATTGAGCTAACTTGTACTAATTACCCGTGAGGCTTAACCATACAAACTGAAGTATGATTAATTGAAATATCGACTTAAGAATAGACAGAACACTTTATGTTTTAAAGACTTCTTTATTTATAGCTTTTCAGATTTTAAAGATACAACTTGAAAGCAAACCAAATTTGCTTGGTGACCATAGTGTTGCGGTACCACCTGATCCCATTCCGAACTCAGTAGTGAAACGTAATAACGCCGATGGTAGTGTGGGGCTTCCCCATGTGAGAGTAGGGCATCGCCAAGCGCCAAATTAGAGAGAGCCGATATCAGTAATGATATCGGCTTTTTTGTGCCTGAGATTTAAGTTAGCGACTGATAAAAACCAGCCTACGGCCGGTTTTGTGTATATTACTATACGTAAATCGAAACGTTATTATTGTTCATCTCGAACACTTTCATAAGCCCAAATGAGCCAAGGTAATAGTAACTCGAGATCATGTGATTCTACTGTAGCTCCACACCAAATACGCAGTCCTGACGGGGCATCTTTATATGAGTTAATATCATAAGCAACTTGTTGCTGAGCTAATAGTTTACTGAACGCTTTTAATTGAATATCGCTTAGTGCTAAACGTAAGCATACGCTGGTATTTGATCTATATTCAGCTCGCACTGAAAGAAAATCTATCCATTTATGTTGGGCAACAAAGTTACTTATAATCGCTAAATTATTTTCAGAACGGTTAATTGCAGCGTCAACGCCACCGATCTTGTCTATCCAGTTCAATGCATCTAAATAATCCGCTACGCATAGCATTGACGGAGTGTTAATAGTGGCTCCAGTAAAAATCGCTTCAATCAATTTGCCATTTTTAGTTAAACGAAAGATCTTAGGTAATGGCCAAGGTGGGGTATAAGATTCTAAACGTTTAACTGCTGCAGGGCTAAGTACGATCATGCCGTGAGCACCTTCACCACCTAATACCTTCTGCCAACTGAATGTGGTTACATCGAGTTTATCCCATGCTATCGGCATGGCAAATACAGCTGAGGTGGCGTCACAAATTGTTAAACCTGTACGTTGGTCACTGATCCAGTCTGCATTTGGCACTTTAACGCCAGATGTAGTGCCATTCCAAGTAAACACAATGTCATGCTCTGGATTCGTCGTGTCTAAATCAGGGAGTTGGCCATAATCAGCGGTGATTGCATTCACATTGCTAAGTTGAAGTTCATTTTTAATATCATTGAACCAGCCTTTACCAAACGATTCCCAGTAGCAAACATCAACCGTTCTTGCCCCGAGTAATGACCACAGCATCATCTCCATTGCACCAGTATCAGAAGCTGGAACTATAGCGATGTGATAGTCCCCCGGAATTTTTAAGAGCTCTTTGGTTTTCTCAATGGCTTTTTGTAGCGCTGCTTTACCGATATTAGAACGGTGTGAACGACCGAGAGTACTTATATCCAGTTGTGTTAATTCATAGCCAGGACGCTTACTGCAAGGGCCTGAAGAAAAGTTTGGGTTCAGGGGTTTGTTAGTTGGGATCATTCGTTATTCCTTTACTAAAATGCTATCCATATGAATCGATTATAGCAATCCAGTTGTCATCTATGAAGTATTTAAACTCGCGATATTTTATAGCGTGTTTTATTGCTGCTAACGTTTGCTATTCATGACAAATAAACGTATTTTCAACACAGTTTAAATATATAGGAATTGAAGATTATGGCTAAAGGCTTAGACAAACATCAACATAGAAAAGATGCATTAAATGCATTCGGTAAAAACTTAGCACGACGTGCGCGTTCGCATTGTGAAACATGTGATGCATCAGGTGTGAAACTAAATATTTTTGAAGTTGCGCCGATACCGACAACCCCCGAGTATGATGATTGTATTTTAATTTGTGATACTTGTAGTGAACAGCTTAACAACCCTAAACGTATTGATGCTGACCATTGGCGTTGTCTAAATAAATCAATGTGGTCTGAAGTTGCTATCGTACAAGTGACTGCGATCCGTATGTTACGTTTGTTAGCTGAAAAGCATGAATGGGCGGCAGATCTTGATGAAATGGCATACTTAGAGCCTGAGGTCGAAGAGCGCATTAACCAGCAATAATTAATCTATCTATCTACTGACTGAAGTCGTTTGGGTATCTGGATAATTAATGCTATTCTGCGGCTCCATTTTTGTATTCTAGTTAAATTATAGAGGTCTTCGATGAGCCAAAGTTGTGATGTGATAGTAATTGGTGCAGGTGCTGCAGGATTGATGTGTGCGGCAAGTGCTGGTTACCGAGGTCGCTCTGTATTGGTTCTCGATAATGCCAAGAAAGCGGGTCGTAAAGTCTTAATTAGTGGCGGTGGTCGTTGTAACTTTACCAACAATGCTCTTTCTACCGATGCATTTATTTGTGCTAATCCGCATTTCGTCAAGTCTGCATTAAGTCGTTATACTGCGTGGAACTTTATTGATATGGTCGAGCGCCATGGTGTTGCTTATCATGAACGTGAACATGGACAGTTATTCTGTGACGACTCAGCAAAAGATATTGTTGATATGTTGCATACCGAATGTGATTGGGCTGGCGTGAAGATCCAATTACGCACTGAAATACTATCGATTGATAAAACAGATGACGGTCGTTTTCATCTGCAAACCAGTCAAGGACCTCTAAATTGTGAGTCCTTGGTTGTGGCGACCGGAGGGTTATCTATGCCTAAACTTGGGGCTACACCTTATGGTTATAAAATTGCAGAGCAGTTTGGTTTAAAAGTAAATGCAACTAAAGCGGGTCTTGTTCCATTTACGCTACAACAACATGATAAAGATAAATATGCCGATCTTTCTGGTGTTAGTTTACCAGCGCGTATTACAACAGAATCAGGTGTTAACTTTAAAGAAGCTTTGTTGTTTACTCATCGTGGGCTGTCTGGACCGTCAGTTTTGCAAGCATCATCTTACTGGAATCCAGGCGAAGCCATTAGCATTAACTTATTACCAGATACTGAAATAACCGACACCTTAGCGAAAATGACGGAGTCGAGCCCTAACCAAGCGTTAAAAACAGCATTAGCGCGTGTCTTACCGAAACGTCTTGTTGAGATATTCTATGCTGATGGGTTATTGCCTGAATGCACACTTAAGCAGTTACAGCATAAAGAGCTTGATGATATTTCAACACTCTTGCATAACTGGCAAGTAAAGCCGAATGGGACTGAGGGTTATCGTACTGCAGAAGTGACCTTAGGTGGTGTTGATACTAATGAACTTTCTTCGAAAACTATGGAAGCAAAAAAAATGGCTGGTTTATACTTTATTGGTGAAGTAATGGACGTAAGTGGTTGGTTAGGCGGATATAACTTTCAGTGGGCTTGGTCTTCAGGCTGGAGCTGTGGTCAGTTTGTGTAATTGTGTGTAGTGACAATAAAGTTTGCCCGTAAGCAATAAAGTTTGCCCGTAAGGATGTTTTGAGACAATAAAGTTTGCCCGTAGTGGCGTTTGGAGCTATGCTTTTCCTAGATGTTATATTGGAAAATATTATGCCACGCGGAAGAAAACTCGAGTCATTTAAAGACTATCAGCGAGCGCTGAAACAAAAGTATGGTGTTGGTCAAGGCATAGATTATAAGCCTTGGCTAAGAATTCAGGATGTTAAGTCAGAAGGCACAAGATCACTTATCTTCGGTAGGAAGGTTCAGCGAAACCATCATATGATGTCTTCTATCGAGAGTGAATTTTTCCACTTAGCTGAGTTCATGGATAATGTAATTGATATTAGAGAACAATTTCCTATTCTACCGTTGAATTTGACCCAAAAAGTAGCTCATGTATTAGGTGTTAAGCACCCTACCCACCCCAAAACGAAAGAACCCATTATTGTAACAACGGATCAATTGCTTACAATTAAAGGCACAAATGGTATCTCTTATCATGCTGTATCAGTAAAGCCAGAATCTGAATCAGATAAATTACGAGTACTCGAGAAAATAGACATTGAACGAGTTTGTTGGGAGTTACTCGGAGTTAAGTTTAACTATTTCACAGGGAACGAATTAACAAGAACCCAGAGTAGCAATATTGCTTGGGCTACCGCTCCATTTCGTGAAAACCCTGTTTTATTTTCTAATGATCAAATTAATTATATGCTTTCTAACATGAAATTAGGGCAGGTATTTATTGAAGATCTTTGTAACAACCTTATATCAGCACAGATTGTTTCGCATGATGATGCCTTATCGTTGATTGGTTACTTGGTAGCAGAAAAGTACATAGATGTTGACCTATCATTTAATATTCCTGAATCAGGTATATTAGATATTAAAGGAATATCTGTAGCTCAAAAAGGGGTGGTTTATGGAACTTCCTAGAAACAGTGTTTGGGAGTTTAAGGGGTCGGACTTAATTGAAGATTGCTTATATCGTATCTTGGATATAATGCAAGATGTTGAGTCTGTTATTTTATTTCCACTAGATAAACCTTCAGCAACAGTTCGGCCTATCGCTCTATCTATACAAGCATTTACTGAACAAGCTAAAAGTCAGAAAGCTATTAAATCTGAGTATATTTTGCCTAACTTTATTCTAGTTGATGAAGCTGACATTTCAGAAGAGCATATAGCACGCAGAGATAAAAATTATAGTTTGGTTAAAGATATTGTGGTCGACCGAGCTTTTCTATTTGATTATGCAACTAAGAAACGTGTACCTCACTTGGCTGAATATGCTAAAAACGCTGGAATTGATCGTAAAGCGTTATCGAGACTATTAACCCAATATTGGCGTTACGGGCAGGATAAAATGGCTCTTCTTCCTGCATTTTCTAAGAGTGGTGGTTTGGGGAAAGAAAAAAAACCGACCAACAAACCATTGGGGGCACCAAAAAAACCAAGGACAGTTGCGATAGAAAGGTCAGAAAAATATATAATTTCTGATGCAGATAAGGCTAACTTTAAAAAAGCACTTAAAAAATACCATCTTAGAGAGTCAGGCCTGACGCTGGCAAAAACATTCAAAAAAATGTTAATTGATAATTATGCTGATGAAGTACGTATTGCTGATGCGTGTGCCAGACCACCATTTGTTCCGACCAAAAAACAGTTTAATTACTGGAGTAAGAAACTATTCACAAAAGATGAGATCATTAAGCGCAGAACATCTGAAAATGATTTTCTAAGAAATAAAAGAGGGTTGCTTGGAAGTGTCATTCAAGATAGTTTTTTACCTGGCACTCACTTTGAGATCGATGCAACTGTAGCTGATGTTCATATTGTATCTGAACTAGGAACTCAACACGTATTGGGTCGGCCAACGATTTATGTCGTGGTTGACAGGGCTAGTCGGATGATAGTTGGGGTGCATGTATCACTCTTCTATGCCTCATGGCGTGCAGCTCGTCAGGCTCTCGTAAATAGTTTTTTACCTAAGTCTGATTATTGTCGTGAGTTTGGTATAAACATTAGCAACTCTGAATGGCCTTGTGCACATATTCCCAAAGAGCTTGTTTGTGATAATGGTGAAATGATTGGCCAGGAACCAAGAAAAGCACTCACACCTATGACTAAGTTGTCTTTTACTCCTCCGTATCGCCCTGACTGTAAAGGGGTTGTTGAAAAGCGGTTTGATATTATTAACAAAGATGTTGTTCATGAATTTTTAGGCACAACGAGAGGTGGTAATGTAGTCCGTGGTAGCAGAGACCCAAGAAAAGATGCAATCTATACATTAAAAGAAGTGACAACTGAGATAATAAAAGCTGTGTTAGAGCACAACAATTCGATACTGGATGACTTAGCCTTTTCTAGCCCATTGTTAATAGATAACGACTTATCTCCAACACCTATAAATTACTGGAAAATTCACATCGCGAAGCATAAGCATGAATTGCAATCGGCCAATTTTGATGAAGTGATTGCTCGTTTACTTCCTACTGCTGAAGTGAGTATGACGAGAAGTGGTATTCACTTTAATGGTTTGTACTACTCTTGTTCGGAAGTGGAAGATCGAGAATTAGCATCGGTTGCAAGAATATCTGGTCAGTGGCGTCTAGAAGCAAGAATTGATGAGAATACTACAAATTACATTTATGTAAGATTAGATAAGAACCAAGGCTTTATTCGTTGTAATTTATTACCTCGTAGTCGTATGTTTAGAGATAAATCAATGATTGAATCTGATTTTGTACAAGATTGGCTTGATTCAAAGAAAGAGTTATCACCTATAAATATTTCCTCTATCGAGGATCACAGGCAGCGTAAACAGGCAACTCGTAAGGCTAAGCAGCGAAGTAAAGATGCTGAAAAAATGACGTTTGCTGAAAAAACAAAAAATGTACGTCAGCGTCGTAAAGAAGAACTTGAGGCTACCACTAATATTATAACTCCTAAAGTAAAGAGCCAAGATGTAGATAATGTAGATGTGCCAAGCTCAGTTGAAGCTAAGGTTGTACTTCTACCTAAGGGGAGAAAAAGAAGAGTAAAGGGGGATGAATCATGATCACTACTAAAGCTATTTATCATGGTGCCATTCTTCCTGAGCACCAAGGAAATCCTCTTATAGAAGCTCTACCGCCTAAGTTATCTTGGGAAGAAGTTATGGAAGTGTTTAGTAACTATCCCGATTATGCGGAAGATATCGCAGATCACCCTGATCCATTAGTTCGAGATGAATATCTCAATCGTATAGAAGAACTTAGACAACCATTATCTGAGTACGAAGCATGTTTTAGGGCCATTGAAAGAGCGATTAAAAAAGGGTATTCAGCCAAAAATCCATTTACACCGACAACAGCACAATATTTGCAATATCTTGTGGATGAAAGGCCCGACGTTGAGCCTAGGACTGGTTTTTTCAAGCCTAAAGGAGAAGGGTTGACGTTAATCGGTGAAAGTGGCGTAGGTAAGACTTCAATGCTTGAACAAATTCTTTGTTATTTTCCGAGTGTCATTGAACATGATTCATATCATGGGATGAATCTTGAGTTTAAGAAACAAGTCGTTTGGATTAAGGTGGATTGCCCGAGCAATTCGAGTGTCAGAGACTTATGTGAAGAAATCTTGGCTTCACTCGACCTTTCACTTGATAGGGAAATAACTAAACCAGCAGGGACGATTGGAGCGCTGATTCGTCAACTAGAACAAAATATTAAGTCTAGCTTTCTTGGCATGCTGGTGATCGACGAGATGCAAAACTTACAGTTCAAGCGAACTGGTGGTGAAAATAATCTTCTCAAGTTTTTGCATAGACTAGTAAATAAGCTTGGTGTGCCCCTTTTTTTTGTTGCTAATCCACCGTTTGATGCGACTTTAATTAAGGAACTTAAAGCAGCTAGACGAGCAGAGAGTGGATACCACCGCAATATGTCTGTTCTCCCAAAAGGTAGTGATTCTTGGGAGGCCTTTGTAGAACAATTATGGAAATATCAATGGACAAATATTTACACCGAACTAACTGAAGAGCTTAACTTAACTCTCCATCAGTTATCCGTTGGTAATGTTGATATGGCGAGTCGCACTTACCGAGAAGCTCAGCGGTTAGTTATTGGTTGCGTGGATGAAAGGCTCACAGTGGCGACTCTTGAAGCTGGTAATGCTGTGGCGTGTGGTCTATCGCGACAAACTGGCGAAGTTAGTAAGTTAAAAACTAAAATAGCTTTACCTAGTGGTAAACAACGTCGAACGCAGAACACTGAAAAATCATCAGCAATGAATGTTACCGTTAATGTAGATAAGACTGGTGATATAACTAAACCCCAGCATCCAGAATTTGCAGTTCAAATAGTTGAAATTTTGGGGGCCGTAGATATCTCAAGTAGAATTGTCGATCCAGATCTATTCCAACAAGCAGCTGATAGTGATGATCCTATTGATTATCTAAGAACAAGAGGGGTTTTGTTAGATGACCCACTTGCGGAGTTGTCCTACACTTAGATCATATTTTTGTAAGATGAGGCTTAACATGTTGCTACCATTAGCTTTACCTGATGAGTCTCTTCATAGTCGTATTTGTCGCGGCATTTCACATTGCGGATATACGAAACAGCAATATCTTGAAGTACTTTGTGGATCCTCAAAGGCGACTATTCATCCATTTATTGCTCTGAATGTTAATAACATTGCTAATGCAGTAAACGAAGTTGCTGGTAAGCTGTTATTAGAGCAATCATTAAACCCCATATTTGCTTACTTTCTTCCCAAATATGCCCAAAAAATACTGAACTCAGATACACCATCTCAAGAAATGTTAAGAGCATGTCAGCTACAGGCATTTCGAGAGAAAGAAGAGCTTAGTTTAAAATATTGCCCTATTTGTGCTCAGAGTGACCTGAAAGACTATGGAGTGGCATATTGGCATTGTTCGCAGCAAATACCTGGTATTGAGGTTTGTTCAAAGCATCAAGTTTGGTTGATTCATCAAGAACCACCGAGCCGAAGTCATATCGAGCATGATTTTTTACCTATTCCAAATGCTGAAACTCGGGAGTGTAGGCATATAGCAAAGAGGTTTGCTCTGTTCACTGCTAGCATGCTTGATGGCTCAAGGCTTCACCGTTCTAATGCTACCGACTATAAAAATCAGTTGGTTAACTTAGGTCTTGTAACAAAGAATCAAAGTATAAGAAGAAAACTACTGTGCAAAGAGTTGTTTTATCTAAGCGTCAAGGTACTTCCTATCAACTCACCTTGGCTCCCTAAGTCTGCTGATGATTATCACTATTGGTCAGCAGTTATACATAGTGAATACAATCAGCCACCGATAAAACATCTTTTACTGCGTTTTTATTTTTTGACTAAAAGCACCGCTCCCTCACCTACAGAATCGCTTAACTCTGGTAAGAGCAATGAGCATACTTTAGAAGAAAATTGTTGTGAGTTACTTCGACAAGGAAATTCTATGGCTTCTGTAAGTCGATCTATCGGTAAGAGTCGTTGTTATGTCAAAACTACAGCGCTAAAGCATGATATACCCGTCAATTTAAAACCAAGAATAATTACTAATACTTTAAAAAATGATGTTATTAAAGTGGCTTACAAAGGTTTTAATCGCGGCGTTATCGCTCGGAAATTTGATATATCTTCTGGTAGTGTTGAGCAAATCATATCAACGACAGACGGATTAGTAGAGAGACGAAAGTGTTGTAAATCAGAGTCTTTACGTCGCAGATACAAATGTGAAATACAGCGATTTATTGAAAGAAATCCTGATTCATGTAGGCAGGAAATTAAACGAGCTTGTGAAGCTGCTTTTTATTGGGTATATCTGCATGAAGCTGATTGGTTAGAAAGAGAATTACCTGTTGCTCAAAAAACACAGCATGTAGACAGGGTAGATTGGTATATGCGAGATACAGATGTTGCATCTGCTATATGTGAAATAATGAAATTTTCAGAAATGCCATTAACTCGAACGGAGCTAGACAGAATGTTAGGAGGGCATAGCTGGCTGACTTCAAAAAATTCTAAGCTGCCCAAGACTAAGACCCTGTTGATTGAATATGGTCTATTATCTGACAGTTAATATATATTTAGTGATATTTCTACGATCGTTGCTTTCAACTTTTTGATATAATGCCGCTCAATTAATTTTATATTGAGTGAACGTAAATGTCAGATTTTAAAAAGATTGAGCAGTTAGAAAAACAGCTTTGGAGTGCCGCAGATAGCTTGCGGGCTAATACGGGTTTAACAGCCCAAGAGTATTCGCGCCCAATCTTAGGATTAATCTTTCTTAGATATGCTGAATTTCGTTTTACTCAAGCAAAAGAAAGTATTGAGAGTAAAGGCAGTTCTCGTCGGCGTGGCAGCAGCGATATCAAGTCTAAAATTCAGGCGGAAGGCGCAATGTATGTGCCTGATGACGCATTGTATTCAAATTTATTGGCACTGCCTGAAGGGTCTAATATTGGCCTAAATGTCAATAATGCAATGAAAGCACTAGAAGCGGAAAATGAAGCGATTAAAGATGCTTTGCCAAAAACTTATACTCGCTTTGATAATGGTATTTTAAAGGGATTACTTAAGAATTTTAATGCCATTGACTTTGGCATGGGCTCGGATGTATTTGGACGTATCTATGAATATTTCCTCAATGAATTTGCCAAAACTGAAGGTCAAGGCGGTGGTGAGTTCTTCACGCCATCAGCATTAGTTAGCTTAATCACAGAAATCATTGAACCGTATCATGGCAAAGTTTTTGATCCTGCTTGTGGTAGCGGCGGTATGTTTGTTAGCTCAGCTGATTTTGTTGCTAGTCACAACAAAAATGCATCCGATGAGTTATCAATTTTTGGTCAAGAGAAGACTGGTGATACAGTTCGTTTGTCAAAAATGAACCTAGCAGTTCATGGTCTACAAGGTGACATCCGTGAAGGTAACTCTTATTACGAAAATCCATTTGATTTGGCAGAAGGTAAGGTTGTCGATGGAAAACAACATGGTCAATTTGATTATGTGATGGCTAACCCTCCTTTCAATGTTAATGAAATCCAAAAAGATCGCTTAGAAGGCGATAAACAACGTTTCCCTTATGGCATGCCACGTAATGATAACGGCAACTATCTCTGGATTCAGATGTTTTACTCTGCCCTTAATGAAACTGGTCGAGCTGGTTTTGTTATGGCTAATTCAGCCAGTGATGCTCGAGGTTCAGAGCAAGAAATTCGTCAGCAACTGATTGAAGATGACGGTGTAGATGTGATGGTTGCGGTATCGAGTAACTTCTTTTATACCGTAACTTTGCCTTGTGCCCTATGGTTTTTAGATAAAAACAAACCAGCCCATAATAAAAATAAAGTACTGTTTATCGATGCACGCCATATCTTCCGTCAGGTGAACCGATCTGTACGTGACTACACAAGTGAACAGTTAAACTTTATTGCCAATATTGTACGTTTATATCGTGGACAAACAGTTGATAACACTTACTTAGAAGCACACTCTGATGAGGATAATGATGGTAGCTACAGCTTAGAAAAATTCTTTAACAATGAAAAAGAGGAGCTTAGTTATCAAGATGTTGCTGGCCTTTGTAAGGTGGCGACAAAAGCTGAAATCATTGAGCAAGGTTACAGCTTAAACCCTGGTCGTTATGTGGGAGTGGCGGCAGGGGAGCAAGAACATGATGAAGACTTTGCTGCTAACTTAGGTACTTTACAGGAAGAGTTAGAAGTGTTGAATAATGAAGCTCATGAATTGGAAGGCGTTATCTCTGAAAATGTAATAAAAGTATTGGGGAATATTTAATGTCACAACTTGTATTACTTGATGAGCATATTTCTACACAAAAAGGCTTTGCATTCAAAAGTAAGTGGTTCGTTGATATGGGTCGAGAAATTGTAAAAGTCAGTGACTTTACTTCCGATTCAATTGAGCCAAATGGCCTGATGAAAATTTCAGAGGATCTTGGAGAGCAATATTCTCGTTATGCTTTATCTACTGGTGACGTAATTATCCAAACTGTAGGTTCGTGGCCTTCGAATCCTGCGTCTGTTGTCGGAAAAGCGGTAAGAGTACCAAAAACGGTTAATGGAGCTCTACTAAATCAAAATGCAGTAAAAATTATCCCTAGAGAGACAATGCATCGAGGGTTTCTTTACTATTTGTTACGAAGTAATGACTTTAAAGAATACATTATAGGTACAGCACAAGGTGCAGCTAGCCAAGCAAGTATTACGTTGGATGCGATCAAGCGATATAAATTTGAGCTACCAGAGTTCAAAGAGCAAGTAGCTATTGCGAAGTATTTGGAAAACTACGACAACCTAATCGAAAACAACAACCGCCGTATCGCTATTTTAGAAGAGATGGCGCAATCCCTTTACCATGAATGGTTTGTCAAATTCCGCTATCCAAGCCATGCGAAGAATGTAGATGCAAACGGTAATAAAGAACTCATCGACTCACCATTAGGGCAAATTCCTGAAGGTTGGAATGTTAGAGAGCTAAATGAATTTTGTAGTAAAATAGGAAGTGGTGCTACCCCTAGAGGGGGGAAAGCTGCGTATAAAAAAGAAGGTATCCCACTTATTCGAAGTATGAACATTTATGATTCTACTTTAATTACTAAAGATCTAGCCTTTATAGATGATGAACAGGCTGCTCGTTTAAAAAATGTTATCGTTGAGCCTAATGATGTTCTCTTAAATATAACAGGGGCATCGGTAGCACGATGTTCAATAATACCTAGTGCGTATACACCTGCTAGAGTAAATCAGCATGTTGCAATTATACGGTTTGATACAGATATACTGAGCGCAGAGTATTTGCTGTATACATTAATTTCAAAAAATGGAAAAGCGAGATTACTGTTAATAGCCCAAGGTGGCGCAACCCGTGAGGCGCTTACTAAAGCCGATATTGAGAAGTTTAAAATCGTTGTTCCTCCATTAGAGATTGTTAAAAAATTCAACTTATTAGCACAAGCACTTGTAAAACAAAAAGAAGTATTATTTTTAAAAAATGAAAACCTAAAAAAACAGCGCGATATGTTGTTACCTAAGCTGATCTTTGGGGAAATTAAGTTATGAAAATCTTCTATCACGGTCAAGGTTCATGGAATAGCAGCACTCCTGCTGGTTTGGCATCAGAGCCAAACGTATTAGCGCTAAGTGGTAATAACTGGGATGACTATGGTTCAAAAACAACGCTTAATGCCAGTCTGTACTTTGATGGTGAAAGATTAGATTTTGACTTCCATATTAAGGTGTTAATTGAGGGAGTTGACTACACTGCAGCCTCGTTGAGCGAAATGAAAGCTGCTGGTTGGGATGGCTTTTTCCCGATACCAAGCTGTAACTATATTTCTTTGCCTTCTGACATCGAATTCTATTCAATTATTGAGTCTAAGTTAGGACTGGAAAACGCTAAGAAACTGCTGGAACTTTTGAATGATGCAGGTTTACAGAAAAATGTTGTGAAAGATGAAACCTTCAGTGAGCTTCTAGTTAGCCAGGGTTTTTCAAGTTCACTTTTGCGAGAGAGTGGTGCAACTAAAGCATTTGAAGATGGTTGGCGTATTTTCGATGGGAGCTCTATCGAAATTCATAACTTTAAGCTTAATCTATTAACGAAAGAGAAACGAGTTAAGACTGTTCCTTTTAAGTTTGAGTCATCGCTATTGCCTTATGACATCAATGTTTTAATAGGGCCGAATGGAATCGGTAAGTCTTATAGTATTAAGTCACTTGTTGAGTATTGGTTGAAAACAGGTATGGGAGACCTCAATGCACTTCGCGAATCAGGTCATCAGCCGTTTGATAAAACACCTAACTTTCGTAATTTAATCCTTGTCTCGTATAGTCCATTTGAAGAGTTTGAATTAGATTTAGAACAGCATAACTTACAAGATAAACAAGCATATACGTACTTTGGCTTTCGTCATAAAAGGTCTGATGGTTCAATTGGTATTAGTCGTAATTTACCAGTCTATCACTCTGCTTTATCTATAATTAAAGCAATATACGATGATGCAAGGCTTGATTTTATTACAAACCGAGTCAAAAAGTTTCCCACGATTAGTGAAGCTCTAAGTCATGCCTTCACATTTGAGCATCTAGCGTTAGAGATAAAGGACCCATCAAAACTAGGCTTTCTTTCGATTAATTTAACTACTATTGATGACAAACAGTACTTGCCCTTGTCTTCAGGCATATCTGAGTTCGTTACGGAGGAAGCCTTAACGGCAGCATGTGATTTTGAAAAAGGAGTTATTTTCCTTAAAAATGAAGAGCTTTGCACATTGAGTTCTGGTCAAAGGCTCTTTACGTATATTGCTATTAATGTTGTTGGCGAACTGAAAGAAAATAGCTTAGTTGTTATCGATGAACCAGAACTATTCTTACATCCAACCTTGGAGATCGAGTTTGTTTCTTTACTAAAAACTGTTTTAGAACCTTTTAAGTCAAAGGCTATTTTAGCAACCCACTCTTTAGCTGTTGTAAGAGAAGTACCTTCCAAATGTGTCCATATTTTTAGGGATGAAGGACACGGGTTAGATGTTGTATCTCCCCCATTTGAGACATTTGGCGGCGATATGCAGCGTATATCTTCTTATGTTTTTGGTGATAAATCTGTGACTAAACCATTTGAAGATTTCCTGATTGAACAGTCAGCTAAGTATTCACCTGAGCGGCTTATTGATCTTCTAGGTAAAGAAATAAATGAAGAAATGACAATGTCCATTCTCAGACTAGGGAGGCGTCGTTAATGGTTGCTAAAGTGCCTATGCCTGAGTATGACTCCTTAGAGGTCGTTAACACTGTGATTGCTGAAAGAAAAAAATTCTTGGATTTTTATCGTTCTATAACCGGTGACCTTCGGGCTCAGATCCTCTCTTATATAGAGAATGAGGGAAATCCAACCAATATTACAGCCTTAAACTTAAGACGATATACAAACTCAGATGAAGAGACTGTAATACGCAAAAAATCTTTGATTAATTTGTACAGCCCTAAACCGGAGCAGACACCCTTTAGACACTTGGAAGAGATGAGAAGTGAACATGGTTTGCTTTTTTGTCCATCTTGTGGGGAAGATGGCGCACCTGGCACATTAGATCACTACCTTCCTAAAACGGAGTTTCCTGAATTAGCTGTTTGCATCGCAAACTTGACGCCAATGTGTAGCACTTGTCAGGGGAAGAAATCATCTGACTATCTGACTGATGATGGTCGAAAGGCATTCCTACACCCTTACTATGATGAAATATCTGTCAGTTTGTTTCATGTTGATATTTGGCCACCATTTGATAAACCGTCTGCTTTTAATGTAACAGTAAAAGGAACAATAAGTGGTGGATTGAAACTTTTAGTTGAGAGCCATATTGAAGGTATCGACTTTAAAAATCGATTTGAGAAATATTGTGCAAGTAAACATTTGCATTTACTCAAACTTATGGCTGAAGAACGTGAAGATGAAGAGCCGATGAGAGCGGCTCAGTTGATTCGCCGGTTTCTTAGACAAGAGAATAAAAAGGCCATCAATGCGTGGGGCTCAATTTACTACGAGTCAGTATTAAGCACTCCAGCATTGCTAGATTATTTAGATAATGGCAATTTGCCAGCATTTATTTAAAGGAAATTAATAGTGACATACACAGAAGATGGTTTAGTTGAGCAACCTGCAATAGCGTTATTTGAAAGCCTTTATTGGGATACCGAAACTTGTTGGGATGAAATCTTTGGTAGAGATGCCGAAGGTGATGTCGCTTTTGGACGAGAAACTCGTAATGATGTTGTACTAACTAGCCGCCTTCGTGATGCTCTATGTGAATTAAACAAGGGTATTCCGTCTTTGGTTTTACAAGAAGCCATCGATGAGGTGTGTCGCGATCGCTCAGCTATGAGTGATATCGCAGCAAATGAAGCAATATACGTATTATTGAAAGATGGTTATACCTTCACTGCAACTTCAGATGATGAAGAAGATTACGTGGTGAGTTACATAGACTGGGAAACATCTAGTAATAACGATTTCTTGTTATGTAGCCAAATGTCGATATCAGGGGAAATTGAAACTCGACGCCCAGATTTACTTGGTTTTGTGAACGGTCTACCTTTGCTGTTTATTGAGCTTAAAACAAGCCATAAAAATCTCTTTAATGCCTATAAAGATAATTTTAAAGATTATCGTAAAACTATCCCTCAACTGTTCCACTACAATCAAATCATAGTCTTATCTAACGGTATTCAATCACGCGTAGGTTCTATATCTAGTCAGTGGGAACATTTTGCAGAATGGAAGAAGGTTGAAAGCGAAAAAGAACCTCGTCGAGTAAGTTTAGAAGTGGTGATCAGAGGTGTTTGTGAACGAACACGCTTCTTAGATATTATCGAGAACTATATTCTGTTCGTTAAGAAAAAGCAGACTTCAAAGATAGTCGCCAAATACCACCAGTACCTTGGGGTTAACCAAGCTTTAGAGGGGCTGACTAATGTAAAAGAACGTGCAGGTCAGCTCGGTGTGTTTTGGCATACACAGGGAAGTGGAAAAAGCTTCTCCATGGTGTTTTTCTGTAAGAAGGCTTTTCGTAAATATGCTGGTAATTGGACGTTTGTTCTCATTACTGACCGTACAGATTTAGATGACCAAATATATAAAACCTTCCACTCATCGGGTGCGTTGACAGAGAACTGTCAGGCGGAGTCTGGGGCTGAACTGAAAGTTTTACTTGCTGAAGATCACAGATTTGTTTTTACTCTAATTCAAAAGTTTAAAGGTGATGAAAAGGGAAACTATCCTCTTTTATCTGAGCGTGATGACATTATCGTGATCACAGATGAAGCACATAGAAGCCAATATGATTCATTGGCTATGAATATGCGCAGCTCAATGCCGAATGCATCTTATATGGCTTTTACGGGAACACCTTTATTGTCAGAGCAGCAGTCTGATGATAGTTCTAAAGAAAGTGGTAAAACTCAAGAGATATTCGGTGATTATATTAGTGTCTATAACTTTGCTGATGCGGTAGACGATGGCGCTACATTGCCGTTGTACTATGAAAACCGCGTACCTGAAGTCAGCTTGTCTCGTGATGACGTCGGTGATGAAATAGCTGGTATTATTGAGCAATCAGACCTTACTGATGAGCAAGAAGAAAAATTGGAACGAGAGTTTTCCAAGTCGTATCACATTATTACTCGTGATGACCGTTTAGAAACTATCGCAAAAGATTTAGTAGATCATTATATAAACCGTGCACCATTTGGTGATAATCAGCTTGGAAAGGCTATGGTTGTATCTATCGATAAAGCAACAGCGATAAAAATGTTCGACAAAGTTTCAGATGCATGGAAAATTAAACTTAAAAGTCTGAAGTCACAAGCTAAGTTTGCCAAAGGTAGTCGTTCTGCAAAGTTACAGTTTCAAATTGAACACATGGAAACTACAGATATGGCTGTCGTTGTATCGGGTGAACAGAATGATGAAGAGCGTTTAGCTAAAAAAGGGTTGGATTATAAGACTCACAGAGCACGTATGGTTAAAGAAGATATCGATGATAAATTCAAAGACTTTGATGATAACCTTCGTATCGTTTTTGTTTGTGCTATGTGGCTAACAGGCTTTGATGCTCCTTCAGTATCAACTCTCTATCTTGATAAACCGTTAAAAAATCACACTTTGATGCAAACGATTGCTCGCGCTAACCGAGTTTTTCCTGGTAAAAGTGCAGGTCAAGTAGTTGACTACATCAATATTTTTAGTGCATTACAGTTAGCTCTTGGTTTGTATGGTGGCGGGAAAGTAGCTGATCCAGGTGCTAGTTATGGCGTAGATAGTCCAGCTCGAGATAAGAGTGAATTAGTAGCTGCATTAGCCTTCGCTATTGATGAACTGAAGCTGTTTTTATCCAAGCAAAATATAGATGTAGCCGCAATAATTACAGCGCCAGCAGCAGGGTTTACTAAATTACAAATGCTTGATGATGCGAGCGAAATACTATTATCGCCTGATCTCAAAGATGAATTTACAGCTTTTGTTCGTCAAGTGAATAGAATATTTAAAGCTGTACTTCCCGACGATGATGCTAATGTATATGTACCTCATCGTATTGCGATTAATGTGATTTATGCGCAGATGCGTCAGAAGTCGGGTATTTCAATTGATGACGAAGATGTTTTGGATGTTGTACGACATCAAGTGAATGAATTACTAGATGAATCAATCACTACAATTCAAATTAAGAGTAATTTACCTGAACCAATTAATATAGCAGGCATTGATTTTGATGCGTTAGCTGAAATGGCTACGAAGATTAAAAAGCCACAAAAGTCGGATGCAGAACGTTTGAAAAATATCATTGAAAGAAAGCTACAACCAATGATGTTAAAAAATAAATTGCGACAAGATCTCCAACAAAAATTCCAAGAGCTCATTGATGAATACAACCTTGGGGCTTATACCGCTGAACAGTTTTTCCAGCAATTAACTGGATTTCTTCATGATTTGGACAATGAAGAGAAAAGGACTGTCAGAGAGGGCTTGAGTGAAGAGGAACTTGCAGTATTTGATCTAATGATTCAAGAGCTACCGCTCAATGAGAAAGAGCGAATAGAAGTTAAACTCATTGCAAAAGACCTCATTGATAATATGAAAGAGCTATTAGTTATTGATTGGCGTAAGAAGCAACGAACCAAAGCCCGTGTCCGTAGCTATATTGAAGATATTTTAGATCGTTTACCTGAATCTTATGATGATGATCTATGGCCAAAAACTTGTTCTGAAGTGTACATGCATGTTTATGAGAAGTATCCAGGCCAAGGGCTGAGTGTTTATTAGTTAGGTCATTAATTATGTTTGTTCTGAATCCTAAGGCTAGCGAGTCCACCTTAAGTTACGCGTTTAGACTGGCTCGTTTCAATGGTTTGTTAACAGTCCCATTTTTCTACAAGTATATCCTCCTGAAAAATGGGGGATTTGTTAGTAGCAAAAAATTGGCTGGGAAATTGTATGATTTGATTGGCGAGAGTCATAGCGTGCTATTTGAAGAGGTTACAAAAAGGACGCAAGATATACTTAATAATCATCGTGTTTCACGTTATCCAATTGTTGATAGCGAAGGGTATTTTCCTGATGATGAAAAAGTATATGAAAAATATGACAAAACAATACGCTATTGTCCTACATGTATTTTGGAACAGCACCACTGGCATGGTCATTCTTGGCTAAAACGGGATTGGCTATACAACCATAGATGCCTTGTTCATGAGAAAAAAATGCTAAGCATTGGTGAAACATCTGATGAGTTAGGATTAAATATTTTTGATACTTTCAAGTACGTTTTCGATGGTAAATTGGTTGGTTTTGAAGAAAATTATGCTCGTATTAACAACCAATACGAAAGTAGACCTGGCATACTTGCTCCGTGCGTACTAGTTGATTACTTTACAAGTACTCGCCGTAATGGATATTTCGACTTTAAAGAGTATGAGTGTTCTTTTTCTAGTCTGAACAGTCTTTTTTATCAATACCTTAATTGTTTTCCTAGTAACGAAAAAGAAGCGTTGAGGCAGTATCTTTTTAGCAGTGTTGATACGTGCTCGAAAGAAGGTTTTTACTTTTATAAAGCACGTAAACCTTGCATTGAATGCCCTCACAAGAAATATTGTCTGTATAACAAAGATGATACGATTTTGAGGCCTATTGATGAGATGGATGTAGAAAGCATTCTAGAATTTGTTTTTCAATGCTCATGTTTACCTGAGCATATTAGCGAACGTCAGTTAACGGTATATTCTGATTTGATAACTCATGTTAATGATTTTTTTGAACCGTTAAGCTATGAAGCTGACACCATAAACTGGTTAATAACTCTAATGCATTCTACCTATAGTACTCATAGTGAGTTTATCTCAAAGGGTGAAAGTAGTCCTAAATTCGATAACATTAGGCGTGAACCGATATCAGGATTATTGGTATTAACTCTAAGAAGAGAAAGAGTTAATAGTTCATATCGAGTAGTGCCTTTACCTAGAAACTTTGAGAAGCATGTAAAGAAGTATGTGGAGAAGAGGTTTAATGGGAAATTTAGCCTTAACAATCCTCTTGTTGCTTCAAAATCTGGCTTAAAGTCTATTTATCCTGGTGATCTAAATAAGCTAATAAGAAAATCTATTAAATTGTTTAATGCCGTACCGGTAGAAGGATTAAATTTGCACTCTATTAGAGATGCAATAGCTGCATCAGCGATTGTAGCTGGAGCGAATATGCAATATGTGACTAAATCTTCAGGGTTAGCTTATTCTCAGCTACAGAGAAAGGACGTTTTGCCAATTGAATCAAGGCTACCATTTACGCTAATGTGATACAGATTGACTTTATTCTGAACCTGATACTTTAATCTTGGTGATCCATTGGAGGGCGTTGGTACTTGTTTAGTTTCAAATTCTATCAAAACGTAAATTACCTTATGGGTTGGGTTCCAAGACTGGCTTAAAAGACTAATGGAGTTCATTTTTACGCTTTGGTTACGGGCAAACTTTATTGTCTCATTTCGTTCTTACGGGCAAACTTTATTGGGGCTACACAAATTGCTTAAAAAATTTGATAATGTGATAGCGCTCATCACATTATCAAATGTCAGTTCTTTTGATTTGATTCATTATAGTGAGTAATACTAAGCGAACTTTAGGATCACTTTACCGTCACTTTTATTATTCGCATAATGATCAAGTGCGCTTGAGAACGTATCAAAGTTAAAGGTGCCATAGATATCGGTCTGAAAAGTCCCTTCTGCGAATAGTTTTTGAACTTTTTTACTTAGCGCATAAATATGCCATGGTTTTGATTTCGCAAAATAATTAGCCAGCCAGAAACCCTCTATTTTTATATTTTTAAAAATAACATCGGATACACCAAATTGACCGCCAATTGGATCATGATTTTCGGTTAACCGACCGTAAACTATGGCTGTTGAGCGTTTCGGCATTGCGTGAAGTATTTGCGGCGTATCCAGTGCGGCAACTGCGTCTAATAGCACAGTCGGTTTTACGCGTTGGCAAGCTTCGGTTAACTGTTGCTTGTAATCGTCGGCAGTTGTTAGCAATACGCAATCTGCTCCTAGTTTTTCTAATACATCGACATTGGAGGCACTACGGACTGTTGCTATAGTTTTTAGGTTCTTCATTTTTGCATAACGAATAGCTCCTTTGCCGACTTGGCTGGCTGCAGCATTAATGATTACTGCTTTAGCTCCGAGTTCGATAGCGCGATCGATCATACAAATAGATGTTAATGGATTGACGATAATTGTAGATGCTTGCTCATCACTAATGTCTTTTCTTATTGGTAGGCAGTAATTGGCACTCGTAATGGCATATTCAGCCCATACACCATCTAGACCTGGCACTGCAGACAGTGATACCCGCTTACCTTCAAGCCATTTACCGTATAATCCAGCATTGGCTTTTACGACAACGCCACAACCTTCAAACCCCACAAATGCAGAATCAACGGGCGCGATGCCATATCGACCTAATAAGTATACAAGATCGGATGGATTGACTGGCGCGGCTAACATTTTGATTAGTACCTGTCCTGATTTTAGTTTCGGAAGTGGCTTTTCTTTTAACTCGATCCGTTGAGATGATGATGCTTGGCGATCATCAATTAATTTTAATGCAAAACCTTTATTGGTAGTGGGGTAAGTAAAATCTGACACATTAAACCTATATAAGTAAAAGAATATAATAGGTAATGTATATCATAGCATTTAGAAATTATAAGTTAACTTTCAAGTTCTTATAAAATTTAGTCATCTATTCTAATTAATTTGTAAATATAAGTTTGTTATATCGTGTCGAGGTTTATTTTATATCGAGGCCTTAAATTATTCGTTGCTAATCAGTTACCGAGAGTTCCTTTCAGGGCAACTAATTCTAATTTATTATGCAGTTGGCTGTTATCAACTATAATATATTTTTTTCAATATAATGGGCTACGCCGTCTTCTGCTGAATGACCTATCATTTCAAAGTCGGGTAGTGCAGCTTTAAGCATGACTGAAGCATTCCCCATGATTAACCCTTTATCGACGGCTTGTAACATCTCCACATCATTCATGCCATCGCCAAACGCAATTGTTTCTGCCATGGTGAAGCCTTTTATTTTAAGCACTTCAGTCAGTGCTTCGGCCTTATTGACCTTGATGTCCATTACTTCTAGGCATTCAGGTAGCGAGAACGAAACGTTGAGTTGTGCACTGTATTGCGCGTTAATTTGCGCTGCTAGTTGCACAAGATCGTCATGGGGTCCGCAGAAAAAGAATTTGGCGATACCTGTTTTTTCTAATGTCGAGAGATCGACTACCTGGTAGCAAAATGTAGAATCTTGACTAAAGCTGAGGATCTCTGGGTTAGGCTTATTCACAAACCATTCGTTATCACGGTAAATATTAGCTTGAATAGTTTCAGGCAACTCAATTTCGACAATTTTTTGTGCTATATCTGCTGGCACATTTTTACTGTAAATCAGTTCACCTTTACTGTTATGCACTCTCGCTCCATTGGAGGTGATGAGATAAGCTTCTGCATCAATGGTTTTTCTGATCGCTTCGACGTCGATATTGTGACGGCCTGTGGCAATGATAAATTTTTTCCCTTGCTTCAGTAGTTTGTGAATGGTGATTTTGGTTTGCTCTGAAACTATATGTGCAGGTGTCAGTAGCGTACCATCTAAATCAGAAACGATAACTTTATACATCTTAACCTCAATATTGACTTTATTTAAAAGAGTTCTATCGTGATTACTGTCCCTAGTAATTGATTTAATGTTTGGCAAAATAATTTAACGCGACTGTGAGCGCCGGGATCCTAAAAATATCCGTTTCTAAGAATAACTCGTGTGCAGCACCAGGGATCAAAACTGGTTCCGCAGGTTGGTGTTGATTGTTTTCATGGCTTAATGCGCGACAGAATTGCTGTTGTGCTTCAGCAAGTACCACTTCATCGCCGCCAGCTTGTAAGACCAATGTTGGTGTTTTAATGTTCCCCGCGTATTGGATCGCGCGACGACAGGCTTTGATACTTTGCTGTAGCCAGTTAATCGTTGGTCCACCTAATTGCGTTTGTGGGTAAAATCCATAACTACGACGGAAAATATCAAATCGTAATGGACTGTGCGTCAGTTGATTATTTTCAAAAGGTGAATGGGCAAAGTCGCCTTTACCTGGCGCATAAAAAGATTCGGTATGAATAATTTTATTCACGATATGCATCGCTCGGCTATAAACATTGGCTATTGGACGGGGTATTTGACCAAAATTGATCCCAAACATCGGTGATGCTAGCACTGCCGCATTAAAGTCATGGTGATAGCTTTGTAAGTATAAACTACCAATTGCGCCACCCATGGAATGGCATAATAAATATTTTTTACTGTGTAGGGTAGGGCTAATGACTTTATCGATAAATAATTTTAAATCGGTGACGTAATCACGAAAATGTTCAACATGGCCTTTATGCAGATTTTTCAGTAATCGATCTGACATGCCTTGACCACGATGGTCTACGCAATATACCGAGTAGCCTTGTTTGCAAAAGTCATAAATGAGCTCGCGAAACTTTTGATAAGATTCAGAACGTCCGCCTAAGAGCACAATTGCAGGACCGGTTTCATTGATTACAGCTGATGCATAACGTAGCGTTATGTTATCAACGCCTTGCAGTGAATGCTCTGTGATAGTCTCATCCCAAAACTGTGAAATTTCATTATGATATTTATCTTCAAGTTGTGATTCAGTGGTTAAATTATACGGATTATCAAATTCGACACATGGGTATTTACTGGACATGGTTACAGGAGCTTCTTATTAGTTTTATCTGTGAACGTCTGTTACTAGACTACCATAATTTAATTAACAAAATAGTGACTTAAATTGCGCTGAATATGTTTATCGTTAATTAAGGCCAAACTAGGTTGGTAATTAGTGAAAGCTAAACTAATCTTATTTAATTGAGAATCGGTGAATTTTGACATCATATTTCGACAATTCAGAGGACTGCTAATGAAACGTTCTAGGCTTAAGAAGAAACTTAATTCACTTCGACGGATTCGTTGTCATTGGTGTCAGCTTACAGGAAAGCTTAAACCGATAGAGGCTAGTCAAAGTGCATTGCTACATAGACGTTAGTTTTTGTGAATTTTTAAGGTAAAAAGGCGCTTATGATAAGCGCCTTTTTGCTTTAGTCTGCTCAACTATAGCCTATTGCTAGGCGTAAATTAAAGAATATAACGACTTAAATCTTCATCTTCTACGAGTTCGTTTAGGTATTTACCTACGTAATCACCATCGACTACCAGTTTTTCGCCATTTTTATCTGATGCGTCGAATGAAATTTCTTCCATTAAACGTTCCATTACTGTGTGTAAACGACGAGCACCGATGTTTTCGGTTTTTTCGTTGACGTTCCATGCTGCGTTAGCGATACCATCAATACCTTCTGGCGTGAAATTAACGTCCACACCTTCCGTTTTTAGCATTGCAGTGTATTGTTCTGTTAATGATGCGTTTGGCTCAGTCAGAATACGGACAAAATCTTCTGCTTTAAGCGCATCTAACTCAACACGGATTGGTAGGCGCCCTTGTAACTCAGGGATCAGATCTGACGGTTTGGCTACTTGGAAAGCACCTGATGCGATGAATAAGATGTGATCTGTTTTCACCATGCCGTGTTTGGTTGTGACTGTTGAACCTTCGATAAGCGGTAATAAATCACGTTGTACACCTTCGCGTGAGACACCCCCGTCATTTGAATCGCTGCGTTTACAGATTTTATCGATTTCATCAAGGAATACGATACCGTTATTCTCTACAGCAAAAATTGCTTTTTCTTTTAATTCTTCAGGGTTGACGAGTTTTGCTGCTTCGTCTTCAACAAGTTGTTTGAACGCTTCTTTTACTTTCATCTTACGTGTTTTAGTCGTTGAACCGCCTGATAAATTTTGGAACATACCTTGTAATTGGTTAGTCATTTCTTCCATGCCTGGAGGCGCCATGATCTCAACACCCACTTGTGGTGCGGCAAGTTCGATATCAATTTCTTTGTCGTCTAATTTACCTTCACGTAGTTTTTTACGGAAGATTTGACGGGTATTATCATTGCTGGCTTTTTCTTCTTCACCCCAGTTATTACGTGGGTTTGGTAGCAATGCATCAAGTACACGGTCTTCAGCATTTTCTTCTGCGAGAACGTTGTACTTCTTCATTTCTTGTTCACGGGTTAATTTTACCGCTACATCTGTTAAGTCTTTAATTATTTGATCAACTTCTTTACCTACATAACCGATTTCAGTAAATTTAGTTGCTTCAACTTTAATAAATGGTGCGTTTGCTAGTTTTGCTAAACGACGTGCGATTTCTGTTTTACCGACACCCGTTGGACCGATCATCAAAATATTTTTTGGTGATACTTCTTGGCGAAGTTCTTGATCTAGCTGCATGCGGCGCCAGCGATTACGCAGTGCAATTGCAACCGCGCGTTTTGCATTTTGCTGACCGATAATATGGCAGTCTAATTCAGAAACGATTTCTCTTGGAGTCATTGACGACATAATAAGCTTCCTTTAATTCGGTAAAATTTAGTAATCGATAGTTTCAACTGTTTGGAAACCGTTGGTGAATACACAGATATTACCTGCAATAGTCAGGGATTTTTTAGCGATCTCTTCAGCGTCCAATTCAGTATTTTCTAATAATGCCATTGCTGATGCTTGTGCGAAGTTGCCACCTGAACCGATAGCAATAAGATCATTTTCTGGTTGAACTACATCGCCATTACCGGTAATGATGAATGAACTGTTTTTATCCGCTACAGCCAGTAGGGCTTCTAGATTACGTAACATTTTGTCGGTGCGCCAGTCTTTAGCAAGCTCTACAGCGGCACGCTCTAGGTGACCTTGGTGAGCTTGTAATTTTGCTTCAAAGCGTTCGATAAGGGTAAATGCGTCAGCTGTACCACCGGCAAAACCAGCGACAACTTGGCCATTGTACAAGCGACGTACTTTTCTTGCGTTACCTTTCATTACCGTGTTGCCAAGAGAAACTTGTCCGTCTCCGGCCATTACGACTTTGCCTTCACGGCGTACAGATACAATAGTAGTCACGATAAACTCCACTCTAATTAATTTGAGCGCAGCTGAGTTGGGATTAGCCACGCTTCATTGTGATAGGTAAAAAAAACGCCTCATATGATATGAAGCGATTTCATTACGATATACAAACTAAGGTGGGTATCCCTATTTAGTTTTTCAAGGCTTCCACTGCCAAATTTCGCAAGTTGTGACTCCTGCGCGTTTAATTTGGTGGCGTTCTTTTTCTGCAGTTCGTTTACGTTCGTAAGGACCTAAAACAACACGATACCAATTACCGGTGTGACGAACACTGGCGGTATAACCTTGAAAGGCTATCGTTGCTTTCATTGCTTCAGCTTGTGATTGCTGACGGAATGAACCACATTGCATTTGGTAACGAATACCCGTGTCTTGTTGTGGCGGTATTTCAACAATGACTTCTTTTTCTTGCAAGTCTTGCGGATATTGCCACACTTCCTTTGGCTTTTCGGGTAATGGTTTTACCGTTAGCTTTTTAGGTTGTGTTTTTTTCACGGGGTCTGGTGCTGATTTTTCTGCTGTGCCACTTACTTGTGCTAAAAAATAACCAAGGCCAATCGCAAGCAATAAAAATAGCAAGATAGCCAATACCGGACGTTTCTTTTTAGTTGGTGGTGCTTTTTTAGCACCACGCTTCTTTCTTGGCTTTGGGGCGTGCCCCGCGTAATCCTTACGAGCCATAATTTACATGCGTTCCAAAGTTTCAATGCCCAGTAAATCTAAGCCTTGTTTAAGTGTTTTAGCAGTTAACTGCGCCAGTTTTAAGCGGCTTAGTTTAACGTTTTCATCTTCAGTGCTTAAGATTGGGCAAGCTTCATAGAAACTTGAGAATACACCGGCCAATTCAAACAGGTAAGTACACAAGGTGTTTGGTGTCGCACGTTTTGCTACTTGATGAACAATCTCGTTAAACTGAATAAGTTTACCTGCTAGCTCTTGTTCTTTATCTTCGTTTAGTTGTACTTTCGCTGTTGCTAATTTCGCTGCTGTTTCAGCATCGACTTTATTAAAGATACTGCCAACACGCGTATAAGCGTAAAGTAGGTAAGGTGCTGTATTACCTTCAAAGCTTAACATTGAGTCAAAGTTGAAGATGTAGTCACTGCTACGGTTCTTTGATAAATCGGCGTATTTAACCGATGAGATACCAACAACACGAGCGATGTGTTTAAGTTCATCTTCATCAAGATCTGGGTTTTTCGATTTTACCAGTGTATAAGCACGCTCTTCAGCTTCTGTTAACAGATCTACCAGTTTTACTGTGCCACCTGAACGGGTTTTGAATGGGCGACCATCTGCACCGTTCATGGTACCAAAACCAAGGTGTTCTAACGATGTTTCTGGTTTAACGAAACCAGCTTTTTGTACTACTGAGAATACTTGCTGAAAATGCAGCGCTTGACGTTGGTCAACAAAATACATAATACGGTTAGCATTGAGTTTCTGCTGACGGAAACGCATTGCGGCAAGGTCTGTTGTTGCGTAGAGGAAACCGCCACCGTTTTTCTGGATGATAACTGGTAGTGGATCGCCGTCTTTATTCTTAAACTCATCTAAGAATACGCATTTAGCGCCGTTTGATTCTGTGAGTAGACCTTGCGCTTCAAGTTCGTTAACAACGTTGTGTAGGTCGTTGTTATAGAAGCTTTCACCACGCACGTCTTCACGTGTTAGTTTTACGTTTAGGCGTTTGTAGATGTCATGACAGTGTGCAAGTGACACGTTGTTGAACTCTTGCCATAGTTTATTACAATCTTCATCGCCGGATTGTAGCATTACTACCATTTCACGAGCGCGAGTTGCAAAATCTTCAGATTCGTCGAAACGACCTTTTGCTGCGCGATAGAATACTTCTAGGTCAGAAAGTTGCATGCTGATTTCTGCATTTTCAGCGCGTTTTTCTTCCATGTATGCGAGTAGCATACCGAACTGAGTACCCCAATCGCCTACGTGGTTTTGACGGATGACGTTATGACCAAGTAGTTCTAATGTACGTGCTACAGAATCACCAATGATTGATGAACGTAAGTGACCTACGTGCATTTCTTTGGCTAAGTTTGGTGATGATAAATCAACAACGACGTTATCTGGCGTTGTTGTTTTTTGAACTGAAAGGTTATCGTCTTCAAGCGCGATATCAATCTGTTGTGCTAACCAGTTTTGGTTTAAGAAGATGTTGATGAAACCTGGTCCTGCGATTTCAGTTCGGCTTACTAAGTCTGATTCTGGTAGGTTATCAATGATTAATTGTGCTAACTCACGCGGATTCTTCTTCGCAGGTTTTGCCATCATCATTGCTAAATTTGTTGCTAAATCACCATGAGCTTTGTCGCGGGTACGATCTACTGCAATGCGAGGTTGTGCATCTACAGGAATGATTTGTTGTTCTTTTAAGATCGTAACTGTCTGCTCTAGCAGCTGTATAATATGCTCTTTCATGGATTCTCTTAACTAGCAATGATGAGTGAAATAGACCGAACATTTTAGCGTGATTAGGGGCATTTGACTAGCTAATCAATGGATAAATGCCGATATCATTACAACATTTCAGTTGGATCTACGTCTAATGACCAACGGGCTTTACGTGCAGACTTTAATGCTTCTATTTTGGGCATTATTTGACGTAATAGGTGAGTGATGTGCTGACGCAGTGGACTTTGCAGTAATAATTGTAAACGGTACTTACCCGCACGTTTCTCCATTGGGGCTGGCATTGGACCTAAACAAAGCAGTTGTGGATTGTGGTTATGCTCTTGAATAAGTTGTTTTATTTCGACTAAAAAGGCGTTCGCATCACTGAACTGATGGGCTTCAGCACGGAACAAAGCTTGAAAGCTATAAGGCGGTAAATTGGCCATAGAACGGGCGTGTAATGCTGTTTGGGCAAAATGGCTGTAGCCGTTATTGATCAGGTCTTGAATAAGTTCGTGTTCGGGATGATGGGTCTGAATAGCCACTTCCCCTTGTTTGGCTGCACGTCCGGCACGACCAGAGACTTGCACAAACAGTTGCGCGAGTTTTTCAGGGGCGCGAAAATCACTGCTAAACAGGGCGCTATCCACGTCAATGAGCCCTACCAAGGTGACATCTGGAAAATGATGACCTTTGGCGAGCATTTGGGTACCAATTAAAATTCGAAACTCTCGCTTGCGTACGGCTTCTAATGATTTTTCTAAGCTGCCCTTACGGCTGGTACTATCCCGATCAATACGAATAATCGGGTATTGTGGGAAGTGATTATTGAGCATGGTTTCTAACTGCTCAGTACCAAAACCAGCGGTGATTATCTCATTGGAATCACAACTTGGGCAACGACGTGGTTTTGGAAATTGTTCATCGCAATGATGACAGTGCAATATATTACGTGATTGATGATAGGTGTAATAGGTATTACAACGCTGGCATTCTGCCATCGAACCACAGGTATGGCACATGACTGCTGGTGCATAACCACGGCGGTTCAGAAATAGCAGGACTTGATTACCTGCGACTAAATGGGTCGCCATTAATGCGATGAACTCAGCAGAGAGGCCTGAATCTAAGGACTGATTTTTGATGTCGATGAGGTGATGGTTCGGCATCTTGGCATTACCAGCGCGTTGGGTTAGTTGCAAATGACGATATTTACCTGTCATGGCATTGTGCAGCGTTTCTAACGCAGGGGTTGCTGAACCTAATACCACGGCAATGTTATTACGCTGTGCTCTGACGATGGCTAGATCTCGCGCATGGTAACGAAATGTTTCTTGCTGTTTTAGGGACCCATCATGTTCTTCATCAATAATGATCACCCCTAAATCATGCATGGGAGTAAATATTGCAGATCGTGTCCCAATTACGATACCTGCGACACCTGCTTGTGCTTCAAGCCAAGCCTCACGACGTTCTGCGTCATTTAAACCAGAGTGCAACGCGACAATTGGTACGTTGAAACGACGTTTGAAGCGTGAAATAGTTTGTGGCGTGAGACCGATTTCAGGGACTAATACCAGCGCTTGTTTACCGGTCTTTAATACTTTCTCTATGACATTAAGATAGACTTCGGTTTTACCACTACCAGTAACACCATCAAGCAGATAAGTGGCAAAGTGATTAATATCAATCGCCGCAATGGTGATCGCTTGCTCGGTATTGAGGGAGGGGCGATTATCACTAATAACGAGATTCTGGCGCCAGTGTTGAGCATCGTTATCTTGGACCTCTATGTATTCTTGGCTAATTAGCCCTTTGTCTTGCAATGCTTTGATGGTCGTTGATTTGATATTGGCTAACTTTAAGTGTGATTGGGTTAGCCTTGTTTCAGCCAGTAACTTGATGGTTTGTAATTGAGCCGGTGTTAAGCGATTTAATTCTTGAGCTGTTAATTCATGCGCGTTATCGGTTAATTGCCAGAATGTGTAGCTGTTTAATTTTGCAGACTCTAATTTACGTAATAATACCGGTAGGGCTTGTGCGATCACTTCACCAATCGGGTAATGGTAATAATCAGCGCACCAAGTAAAAAATGCTAGCATGTCAGCGGATAAAATGGCGTTGTCATCGAGTACATTAATGATTGGCTTTAGCCTTTCGAGCGGAAATTCACTGTCGTTTTTGGTTACCAGTGCAATACCAACTAATTGCTTATTCATAAAGGGAACGCAGACACGCATGCCAGGCTGAATATGTTCATTCTCAGAATAGGTATAATCAAAAGTTCTGCTTAAATGTATGGGAACGGCGACGGCAACAACTGGCATGAACTTAACTCTCTTTTACGGACTGTATCTGTACTTCAGCAAACAGTTTACGGCTGTTAACTAGGTAATGTCTTGATATTTTCTGTTTAATCTTCTAATTGTGGTTTATTTATGCATCAGCTATTGATATTTAGGGGCAAGATCCTATATTATTCGCAGCCTAAAAATTCTATAACTTTATGTGGTGTCTGGCAGTGTTTCAGATGGCGACATAACTAAATTGAGGTTTCTATGAAACAAGGTATCCACCCAGAATATGCTTCTATGGAAGCAAAATGTTCATGCGGTAACATTTTCGCTGTTGGTTCAACTCGCGGTAAAAACATCACGCTAGACGTATGTTCAAACTGTCACCCATTCTACACTGGTAAGCAACGTAATGTTGATACTGGTGGTCGTGTTGATAAGTTCAACAAGCGTTTTGGCGCTCTTTCTGCAAAATAAGAATTGTATTTATACAATTTTTTGTAGTGAATCAAAAAGGTACCTTAGGGTGCCTTTTTTTATGTCTTAAAAACAGTTTGAAACATTTATAAAACTAATATTTAACCTAAATGCTTTCATTTGGATAAAAATGTTCTTCTAAAATTAGTAAATCATATAAAAATAAACACCTCATACCAGTACAAAGGTAGAATAAACAACTTAAATTACTGTAGAATAATGGTAACAATATTATTAGCTAGTTTAGCTCAGTGTAAAATAAAAGAGACCTGTGTTAAATTAAAGTTAAATATTTGGCGTTACATTCGATTATTATTTTAATTCCCCCAACGTTGTTTCTCACACCTTGTTATTCTTGAATTAAGGCGGTGAGTTATGTGCATTCATTTCATTCAGGATATTGTGTATGTCAGACCTTAGACAGCAAGCATTGGATTACCATGCGAACCCTAAACCAGGCAAAATTGCTATTCAACTTACTACGTCAGCAGAAACTGCTGATGATCTTTCTTTAGCATATAGCCCAGGTGTCGCAGAGCCAGTGCGTGAAATTGCTGCTAACCCTGATGATGCTTATAAATATACGGCCAAAGGCAACTTAGTGGCGGTGATCACTAACGGTACTGCGATTTTAGGTCTCGGTAATTTAGGCCCACTGGCTTCAAAACCGGTAATGGAAGGTAAAGCACTACTATTCAAGCGCTTTGCTGATATCGATTCGATTGATATTGAAGTGAAACACCGTACGACAGAAGAATTTATTGATACAGTTGCCAATATTGCCGATACATTCGGTGGTATTAATCTCGAAGATATTAAAGCGCCAGAATGCTTTGAAATTGAAAAAGCGTTAATTGCACGTTGTCAGATCCCTGTATTTCATGACGATCAGCACGGTACTGCAATCGTAACCGCTGCAGGTATGATTAATGCGCTAGATATTCAAGGTAAAGACATCACTGAAGCGGCGATTGTTTGTATGGGCGCTGGTGCTGCTGCAATTGCATGTATGGAATTATTAATTTCATGTGGCGCACAACGTGAAAAAATCTACATGTTAGATCGTAAAGGCGTGATCCACACACGTCGTGATGACATTAACGAGTATAAGCAACGTTTTGCTAATAATACTGATAAGCGTACATTGCAAGATGCAATTAACGGTGCTGACGTATTTGTTGGTGTTTCAGGTCCAAATGTATTGTCTGCTGACGATGTCAAATTAATGGCCGATAATCCAATTATTTTTGCATGTTCGAATCCTGATCCAGAAATTAAACCTGAATTGGCTCACGCGGCACGTCAAGATTTGATCATGGCAACGGGTCGTTCTGATTATCCAAATCAGGTGAATAACGTACTGTGCTTCCCGTTTATCTTCCGTGGAGCATTAGATGCGCGAGCGAGTGTGATTAATGAAGCAATGAAAGTCGCGGCTGTACATGCAATTCGTGAAATTGCGAAAGAAGAAGTGCCACAGTCAGTATTAGCTGCGTCTGGTGCGACATCGTTAGAGTTTGGTAAAGAGTACATTATTCCAAAGCCAATGGATCCTCGTTTATTACCACGTGTTGCACGTGCTGTTGCATTAGCGGCAGTTGAAACGGGTGTATCGCGTATCGATTTACCAGAGAATTACATGCTGTAACTAACCAGTATGATTTTCACAAACGCCAAGGTTTATCCTTGGCGTTTGCATTTCTAGGTTTATACTTGTATAAAGTTCTGCTATTTGCCCACATTTAAGGTTCCCATGTCTGAAGAATATGAAATTGAAGTTATCCCTGTTGTTGTCGCTGAAGAACCGATTGAATTATATAAGATCTTAAAAATCGAAAATTTAGTGACCTCGGGCAGTGAAGCGAAGAACTATATTGCAGACGGTTATGTGTATGTGAATGGTGAAGTTGAAACACGCAAACGTAAAAAGATCATGTTTGGCGATATCATTGGTTTTAATGGTGAAGCTTATCAAGTCATGTCTGCGGAAGAACTTGCAGAGTACGATATTACTGATGAAGAAGAATTTGTGGACCCTGCGGCTTTAGAGTCTGATTCTGTAGCAACATATATTACAGAAAACGATGTTACTGAAGACTATTTCACAGGAAACAATACTGTTGAGCAAGATGTTGCTGTTGAACCCGAATTTATTGCACCAACACCAGTTGCTAAGCCTGTTGTCGACAGCATCCCTGAAGGTATCTGGGAGCAGCCTGAAAAGAAGAAAAAGAAAAAATCTGAAGCTAAACAAGTGAAAGTAGCTGAACCGAAACCGGTTGAGAAAAAGAAAAAAGGCCGCGCGGCTCCTTTTAGTTTTTAGATTTCACTTTAAGGTATTAGCAACAATGCGAGCTAGATAGCGCATTGTATATAGGTTAAATCAAAACAGGCTCCTATAATTGGGGCCTGTTTTATAAAAGGTGGGCCTGTTTTATTTTCAGACGTTCTTTATTTAGCATTCGTTAGTTAGTGACTAATCATCTTGTTCTAAATAATCATCGATATTGATACCCAGCGCTAACATTTGTGCCCGAGCTTCTTCAGGGATACTGTCTGGTTTGTCTTTTGTTAAATCTTCATCGGCAGGTAATGGTTGACCTGTGTAAGCATGTAAAAATGCCTCACACAACAACTCACTGTTGGTTGCATGTCGTTGATTATTAATCTGACGGCGAGTTCTTTCATCTGTCAGTACTTTTAATACTTTCAAAGGAATTGAAACAGTAATTTTTTTAACCTGTTCACTCTTTTTCCCATGCTCTGCATAGGGGCTAATATACTCGCCGTTCCACTTCGTCATTTTTGACCTTTGCGTAAATTATTATTTATGAATAAGTAATAAGTCTACCTTTGAATTTGATTATTGGCAATCAGTATGTAAAGAGCTCTAGACGTCTATTGACCTGTTGTAGCCTAATAGTGTATGTTTTGAGTTACTGGAAATATATTAATTCGATATTAAGTTCGGGAGAACGCATGGACGCAATTAAGCGCAGTATTCATAAATTTGGTGGCAGTAGTTTAGCTGATGCTACCTGTTATCGTCGAGTATTGACGATAATTAGCCAACACACCAAAGCACGCGATCTTATTGTCGTTTCTGCAGCGGGCAAGACCACCAATCAATTATTAGAATTATTACAATTAGCCGAAGACGGTGATCAAGCTGCATCGGAACGTCTTATTGCGACATGCGAGTATCAAACTAAGTTAGTTACAGAACTATTAGAAGGTGCCTTATGCACACAACTCACTTCTGCATTGCAAGATGATATTCATACTATAGGCCATTTATTAGAAACTACCCTTGATGTGTATGCTAAAAACCAAATTTTAGCGCATGGTGAGGTGTGGTCCGCACGATTATTAGCAGCTTTACTGAGTCAAAGCGAACTACCAGCTAATGATTTAGATTCTCGCTTGTTTTTAACAACTGAATTAGCCGCGCAACCTGTGGTTGATGAAATGGTGTCTCGCCAAAAATTAGACTCGTGTTTAGCGACCCTGACTAATCGCGTTGTCGTGACCGGTTTTATTGCTGCAGATACACAACAGCGTACTGTGACATTGGGGCGAAATGGCTCTGATTATTCTGCGACCTTGTTAGCTGCATTAGTAGATGCTGATCAAACCACTATTTGGAGCGATGTTGCGGGGGTATTTAGTGCCGACCCACGTCGTGTAAAAGATGCTGAACTGCAAACTAAATTATCACTTTATGAAGCGGCTGAGCTCGCGCGTTTAGGCTCTCCCGTATTACATGCGCGTACATTACAACCTGTTGTCGAGAGTAAACAGCATGTGCAGTTACGTTGCAGTTATACCCCTGATGAGGGGTCAACTCAGATCCACCGTCGTTTACCAAAAGGTAAAGGGGCTAAAATTGTCACCTCGATTGATGATCTACATTTAGTGGATGTTGAGTTTAATCATGATGCAGATTACCAGCAACAATATAATCAGTTAATTGCATTGTTAGCACAGCAGCAACTCTCTCCTATCTGTATCAAACGCCGTCCGACGGATTATATGGTTAGATTTGGTTATACCGCTGAAATTGTTGAGTTTGCACTTACTGCATTAGCAACATATAAACAGCAGCAATCTAATGTAAAAGCCATTGAGCATGTGAGTGGTTTTTGTATGGTGGCGCTAGTGGGTTCTGGTGTAACCGATAATGCGTTGCAATCACATCAGTTTTATCAATTAATTTCAGAGCATAATCTAACATTTGTACAGACAGGTGAAAACCATTTAAGTATCTGTGCCGTTCTGCAGAAAGTGGTGTTAGAGCCGTTATTGAAAGAGTTACATACGGCGTTATTTAAGCAGCCAAGACGCATTGGTGTGGTGCTGTTTGGTAAAGGAAATATCGGTGCTGGTTGGCTATCTCTGTTTGCGGAGCAAATGCATAAAGTACCCGAACAACAAAATGTCGAACTGTGTTTATGCGGTGTATATGGCTCTCAGGGCGGGGTATTAGACTTCAATGGTCTGGATGCTGCGACGGTACTTGATGACTTCCAACCCGAATCGTTTGTATGGGAACAGTTATTATCTAATCTCGCATTGCACCCGTTTGATGAACTGGTGATTATCGATATTACCGCTAGTGAAGCTATCAGCTATTATTATCCTGAATTTGCCCAACACGGTTTCCATCTGATTTCAGCAAATAAATTCGCTGGCGCGGCGAGCAGTGAATTTTATAATCGGGTTAAGCAGAGCTTTAGTGATAATGAAAGCTATTGGTTATACAACGCCACGGTTGGCGCAGGGTTACCGATCCAATCATCTATGGATATGCTGCAACACAGTGGTGATCAAGTGACAGCTGTTAGCGGTATTTTCTCTGGTACCTTATCTTGGTTGTTTCAACAATATGATGGTAAAATTGCGTTCTCGGAATTAGTGGAACAAGCTTGGCATCAAGGGCTAACGGAACCTGACCCTCGTGAAGATTTATCGGGTAAGGACGTACAGCGCAAACTGCTTATTCTAAGCCGTGAAGCGGGCTATGAGATGGATCTTGGCGATATTAAACTCGAGTCATTGGTATCAGAAGATCTAATGGCATTTAAAGTGGACGAGTTTTTAGAACATTGCGAAGCACTCGATGACAAAATATTACATATGTTTAATAAAGCCAAAAAGCAGGGCTTAGTATTACGCTATGTCGCTAGTTTTAGTTGTAAAGAAGGGGCGCAGGTTGGGTTAGAGTTCTTAGAACCAACCCATCCATTTGCCAACTTATTGCCGTGTGATAATATTTTTTCAATTAATAGTCACTGGTATCGCCATAACCCATTAGTGATCCAAGGCCCTGGTGCTGGCAGAGATGTGACTGCGGGTGCTATTCAATCTGATCTTTTCCAATTATGTAAGTTGTTCGCGCGTTAATTTTTACATTCTCCTCTGTCGAAAACCAATGCGCATATAATTCATGTTTAAGATGAATTATGTGCGTTGACTTTATCCACCAAACTTGTGATGATTGAGACGTAAAGAGGTATGGACGTCTAAACATCTTAAGGGAATAAAGTATGAGTTTTCACAACGCACAAAATATTGAAGTATTGAATCAAAGTGTTTCTGAATTGGGACGTGATATTAACGTTTCATTTGAATTTTTCCCGCCCAACTCTCCAGCGATGACGTCTACTTTATGGGAGTCAATTAATCGTTTAAAAGCGTTAGACCCTAAATTTGTGTCTGTGACATACGGTGCTAATTCCGGTACTCGTGATCGTACTCATAACATTATTAAACAAATTAAGCATGAAACAGGCTTGATTGCTGCACCACACCTCACTTGTATTGACGCTAATCGCAAAGAGCTAAAGCAGATTGCAACAGATTACTGGGACAACGGTATTCGTAATATCGTGGCTTTACGTGGTGATTTACCACCGGGCTTGAATCAGCCTGATATGTATGCAGCTGACTTAGTTGCTTTATTAAAAGAGGTAAATGATTTTGATATCTCAGTTGCCGCCTATCCAGAAGTTCACCCCGAAGCAAAAAATGCGCAAGCAGATCTGCTCGCGCTAAAAGATAAGATTGATGCCGGTGCTGATCGTGCTATTTCACAGTTCTTTTTTGATACCGAGAGTTTTTTACGCTTCCGAGACCGTTGTGCGGCAGTCGGTATTGATAAAGAGATCGTGCCGGGTATTTTACCAGTATCAAATTATAAAACCTTATGTAAGTTTTCAAAACTGACCAATGTAAAAGTGCCTAATTGGATGCACAACCAGTTTGAAGGTTTAGATAATGATCAGGCGACACGTAATCTGGTTGGCGCAAGTATAGCCATTGACCAAGTGAAAGTATTGTCGCGCGAAGGGGTGAAGGACTTTCATTTCTATACGTTAAACCGCGCTGATCTAACGTATGCTATTTGTCATACATTGGGTGTACGTCCAAAATAATCATCGTACTGGTTATCTTTACTTATATCAGAATCAAAAATGCCGACATGATGTCGGCATTTTATTATCTATTCATTAGCTGATAACTAAATTGAAAGTTAACCGGTATTACGCATACCTGCAGCAACACCAGCGATACTTACCATTAAGGCTTGTTCAATATCTGGGTTCACTTCTTCACTACTACGCGCGCGGCTTAATAGCTCTGCTTGTAGGATGTTCAGAGGGTCGGTATACGGGTTACGTAACTCAATTGACTTTTTACTCCAGGGCTGAGCATCAAGTAATTGCGTGTCAGGTGTTAAACCTAAGATCAACTCAGTTGCTAACGCCAAGCTTGCACGTAGTTCTTTGCCTAAATGCCATAAATCTTCAGTCACTAGACATTGGTCATAATATTCCGCTAACCAAGCATCAGCTTTCAAAAATACCATTTCGAACATTTCAATACGGGTATTAAAGAACGGCCATTGTTGCTGCATTTCTTGCAGTGTCTCACGCTGACCTGAATCGAGCATGTTTTTGAATGCTGCTGTACAACCTAACCAAGCGGGTAACATCAAGCGGTTTTGTGTCCATGCAAAGATCCAAGGGATGGCGCGTAAGCTTTCTACTCCACCGTTTGGTTTACGTTTTGCTGGGCGGCTACCGAGTGGCAGTTTACCTAATTCTAACTCAGGTGTCGCAGATCGGAAGTAAGGCACGAATTTTTCATGGCCTTGGATATATGAGCGATATTCTTCACATGAATCCGAAGACATTTGATCCATTGCATCACGCCAAGCTTGTTCTGGTGCTGGCGGCGGTAGTAAATTAGCTTCTAAAATTGCACTGGTGTAGAGGTTTAAGCTTTGTTCTGCAACATTGGCAAGGCCAAACTTAAAGCGGATCATTTCACCTTGCTCTGTTACGCGTAAACCACCTTTTAATGAACCTGGAGGTTGTGATAATAAAGCTGCATGTGCAGGTGCACCACCACGACCGATGCTACCACCACGTCCATGAAATAAAGTCAGCTTAATTTCTTCTTGCTCACAGATATTAACCAAGGCTTCCTGCGAACGATACTGCGCCCATGAGGCGGCGATTACACCTGCATCTTTCGCAGAGTCAGAATAACCGATCATGATATATTGATGGCCATTAATGTAGTTTTTATACCAATCAATCGCTAATAAACTTGCCGTCACTGTACCCGCATTATTCAAATCGTCTAAAGTTTCAAATAACGGCGCAACAGGTAGACGGAATGGACAACCAGTTTCTTTTAATAGTAGTTGTACAGCGAATACATCTGAGGCTTTACGTGCCATTGAAATGATGTAAATCCCCAGTGATTCTGGATCTTGCTTTGCCACAGTGCGACAAGTATCAAGCACTTCTTTCACATCTGCAGACGGTTGCCAGCATTGTGGGATAAGTGGGCGCTTGTTATTAAGCTCTTGCAATAAGAACGCTTGTTTATCTTGCTCGCTCCATTGTGCATAGTCTCCAAGACCCAAGTAACGCGTTACTTCGGCGATCACATCGGTATGACGATCACTGTCTTGGCGGATATCAAGTTTCACTAAACTCACACCGAAACATTCAACGCGGCGAATAGTATCGAGTAATGCACCTTGGGCAATAACACGCATACCACAGGCATTAAGTGAGTTATAGCAAGCTAACAATGGCTCACGTAACTGTGCTGTTGTCGTGATGATGTCACGGCTTTCTGTGTATTCGCCTTTTAACTGCGCAGTTAAGCTCGCTAATGTTTCTGTTAACTCACTACGTAATTTTTTCAGTAATACACGGTATGGTTCATGACTTTCACCGACTAATGCACGTAATGTGTCATCACAGTCATTCATTGATAATTCACTGGTGAGATGTTTTACATCTTTAAGGAACAAGTGAATAGCCATCCAACGACTGGTTAATAATACTTCTTCGGTGACCGTTGAAGTAACAAACGGGTTACCGTCGCGATCACCACCCATCCAAGAGGTAAATTTAACGGGTGAAGCGTCAATAGGTAATTGGTAATCTAAGCGGTCTTGTAAACGTTTATCAAGACTGCGTAAGAAGTTTGGTACTGCATCCCATAATGAATTTTCTACTACTGCAAAGCCCCATTTAGCTTCATCGACAGGGGTAGGGCGTACTGTTCTGATCTCGTTGGTGTGCCAGGCTTGTGATACCAATTGTTCGATACGCGTCATGAAGACATCACGCTCTTTGCTACTTAATTCAGTAAGCTCTAACTGGCTAAGGCATTTATTTATCGCGCCATGCTTATGGATCAGGGTTCGACGGGTGATTTCAGTTGGATGTGCAGTCAGTACTAAATCGATCTTAAGGTTTTTAACCGCAGAAAGTACATCTTCTTCACTGATTTCAGAGTTATTTAGTTTAGCAAAGAGTTCATCGATAGAGTCTGGCACGCAAGTGTTATCTGCACAATTACGTGAAGTGGTGTGGAACTGCTCAGCGATATTAGCCAGGTTTAAGAACTGACTAAACGCACGCGTTACTGGTAATAGCTCATCATCAGAGAGGCTACGCAGTACGGTGAGTAATTGTGCACGGTCTTTATCATTACCTGCACGGGATGATTTTGCTAGTTGACGAATGGTTTCAATCTTATCTAAGAACTCTTCTCCAAGATGATCCTTGATTGTATTCCCTAGTACTTGGCCCAATAAGCCGACATTACTTCGTAACGCTGCATATTTATCTGACATACATAATCCTTCAATTCAGTGATGTAATACGGCAACAACTATTATCGTTATGTATGTAAAATAACTATATTTAGTGACATTCGTCAATTAAATCGTGTAATTAATACGATTAATTGTGATATCAGGTGTAAATTTACTACAAAACGATAATTCTTTAGTTAGTTTTTACATGTTTCTTCAATCAGTTTTTGGATAATCGCCTGTGTTGGTTTAATTGCGGATAAATCTAAATATTCATCAGGTTGATGGGCTTGATTAATACTCCCTGGACCCATGACGATAGTGTCACATCCAAGTTGTTGAATAAACGGTGCTTCGGTACAATAATTCACAGGTATAACGGCTTCACCTGTGAGTTTTTCAGCTAATTTAATCAACGTTGAATCAGTATCGCATGCATAAGCTGGGATCGGTTCATGTAGATGATAAACATCAACAGCGCCAGGCCATTGCTTTTGGATTGGTAGTAATGCTTGGTTAAGTAGCATAAACAGTTCATCGGGGCTTACGCCTGGAATAGGGCGCATGTCGATGTGTAATTCACAACTGCCACAGATGCGGTTGGGGCTGTCACCACCGTGCACATGACCAAAATTAAGCGTGGGTTGTGGAATAACAAAATGATCGCAGGCGTATTGTTCTTTTAATTTACGTTGCAGCTGCAATAACTGTCCTGTTACTTGATGCATGATCTCAATGGCATTGATTCCATTAGCAGGATCAGAAGAGTGACCGCTGCGTCCAGTAATACGTATTGCTTCTGACATATGACCTTTGTGCATAAATACCGGCACCATACCAGTTGGCTCACCAATGACGGCATAATCAGGTCGGAAACTTTGTGCGGCCGCAATCGCTCTTGCTCCTGCCATGGTGGTCTCTTCATCGGCAGTGGCAAGAATGCGTAATGGTTTATCTAATTTAGTTAAATCAATGTTTTTACATGCTTCTAATACAAAGGCGAAAAAGCCCTTCATATCAATCGTACCCAAGCCATACCATTTATCGTCTTTTTCAGTTAACTGAAATGGATCTTTAGTCCATAAACCGTCATCAAACGGCACGGTATCTGTGTGGCCTGCCAATAATAATCCGCCATCACCTTGGCCATAAGTCGCGACTAGATTAAATTTACCATTCGTGTCAGGTACGCTAGTTATATTGATGCTAAAACCAAGTTCGGTGAACCAACCTGCGAGTAAGTCAATAATAGGCTTATTACTGATATCTAACTCTTTTTCTAATGAACTGATCGACGGTGTTAGGATCAGTGATTTATAAAGTTCGGTAAATTTAGGTAGTTGCATTTTACGTTCCTGTAATGACTGGTTGTTTTTTTATGCAATAAAGTTGCATAAAAATGTAATCTGTTTTATTCTTTAATCATCCTTACTCTACAACGTATGGGTTAGATAATGAATCGTTTTTCATCGTTTCGACGAGACAGTATTTAAAATGCATTAGCGCTGCTTCATTTACGCAAGTAAGCGCAATTGGAAAGGGCCAAATTGCCTGTCGTTTTACAATTTAGCAAACACGGAAGTCAAACATGTTAAAAACAATTTTAGTCGGTGCAACCGGGTATACCGGTGCTGAGCTAGCCCATTACATTACTAAACATCCAGAACTTGAATTAGCAAGATTGTATGTTTCAGAACACAGTTTGGATGCAGGAAAATCATTTTCTTCATTATACGGTCATTTATTAGGTGTTGTTGACCAAACTATTGAGCCTTTAGCGGTTAGCAACATAAAAAATATTTGCGATGACGTTGATATTGTCGTGTTAGCAACGGCACATGAAGTAAGCCATGATATCGCAGCTGAGTTTTTAGCGCAGGATGCGGTGGTATTTGATTTATCCGGTGCATTTAGAGTGAACGACCCTGCTTTTTATGAAAATCATTACGGTTTTAAACATAATTTCGATAAAGAATTAAAGAGTGCTGTTTATGGTTTAGCTGAATGGGCGAGTGCTGATATTGCAGAAGCAAACTTAATTGCGGTGCCGGGGTGTTATCCAACCGCATCGTTATCAGCATTAAAACCGCTAGCTAAACATGGGCTGATTGCTGCGGGTCAAAAACCAATTATTAATGCTGTTAGTGGTGTTAGTGGCGCAGGTCGGAAAGCGGCATTGGGTTCAGCATTTTGCGAAGTTAGCCACGCACCTTACGGTGTATTCAATCATCGTCATCAACCTGAAATCAGTACTCATTTAGGACATGACGTTATCTTCACTCCCCACTTAGGCTGTTTTAAGCGTGGGATCTTAGCAACGATTAACGTCAAACTTGCAGTTGGTGTTACACCAGAACAAGTCACCGCAGCTTACCAAGAAGCATATCAAGATCAACCTATGGTGCGGGTATTACCAAGTGGCTGGCCAAGTATTAAAGCCGTAGAGAACACCGCTTACTGTGATTTAGCGTGGCAGCAACAGGGAGAAGACCTTATTGTGGTTTCTGCGATTGATAACTTATTAAAAGGTGCCGCGGCACAAGCAATACAGTGTATCAATATCCGTTTTGGTTTCGCGATGACAACGTCATTAGTATAAGGAATATAACAGTGAGAACTCCATTAGTATTAAAACTTGGCGGTGCATTACTTGAAAACGAAACGGCGCTTGAACAGCTGTTCACAGCATTAAGTGAATATAAGTCAACATCGTCACGTCCCCTTATTTTGGTGCATGGTGGTGGCTGCTTTGTTGATGAACTATTAGCAAAGATGAATATCGTTAGCGAGAAAAAGAACGGTTTACGTGTTACACCATTTGCAGATATTGGTTATATCACCGGTGCGTTAGCTGGTACGGCAAATAAAGTATTAATGGCACAGGGTTTGAAATCGGGTGCGAAAGTCGTTGGTTTAAGTCTTGCTGATGGCGGTATCTCAACAGTAACACAATCAAAAGCAGGGCTTGGTGCCGTCGGAAAATGTGAAGCGGGTGATCCAACATTATTAACGGCGTTACTCAGTGGTGGTTTCTTACCGATTATTAGCTCTATTGGTATCGATGCTCAGGGACAGTTATTAAATGTGAATGCAGACCAAGCGGCAACAGCCATTTGTGAAACGCTTGATGCTGACTTAGTTATGTTATCTGATGTGCCTGGTATTTTAGATGCGGATATGCAGTTAATTCCCGAGATGAACAGTAGCGATGCAGATAAACTGATTACGGCTGGTGTGATTCATGGCGGCATGGAAGTAAAAGTGAAAGCGGCATTAAAAGCGGCCGCATCTTTAAATCGCGACATTAAATTAGCGAGTTGGAAAGTGCCCGATCGGTTAGTGGCATTATTAAATGGTGAAGCAGAGGGAACGAAAGTTTCTACCTAATACTGATCAGTTAACGGAGTTCGATCATGGAAAATTTATTATCAGTTAAAGATTTAAGTAAACAACAGATCCTTGACTTATTAGCACTGGCTAAAGCAGTGAAAGCCAATCCGGCAGAGTACTCACAAGCATTAGCGGGTAAAAGTATCGTCACCATTTATGAAAAGCAGTCACTACGAACACGCGTAACCTTTGATATCGGCATTCATAAATTAGGTGGTCACGCGGTTTATCTTGATGCACAAAATGGTGCAATTGGTGAACGTGAGACAGTAAAAGACTTTGCGGCGAATATCTCTCGTTGGGCTGATGCAATTGTAGCTCGTGTCATGAGCCACAAAACATTAGAAGGCTTAGTGGAACATGGCAGTGTGCCTGTTGTTAATTCACTTTGCGACTTATACCACCCTTGTCAGGCATTAGCTGATTTTTTAACAATATCGGAACACTATGAAGATGTTTCTAAAGTAAAACTAGCTTATATCGGTGAAGGTAATAACGTAACGCATTCATTAATGCTAACCGGTGCTATCTTAGGTGCTGAAGTAACAGCCGTATGCCCACGAGGCAGTAGTCCTGATGCGCAAATTGTTAAGCAGGCCATGGAGTTAGCTGAAATTGGCGGTGGTAAAATAAATGTAACAGATAACCTTGATGACATAGTTGATTATGATGTCATTTATGGTGATACTTGGGTTTCAATGGGGGATGATACACCACTGGAACAAGTAAAAGAAAAGTACATGCCGTATCAGATAAACAAAGAATTACTGATACGCACAGGAATTAAACATGTATTGCATTGTCAGCCGGCTCATCGCGAGTTAGAGATAACATCGGAAGTGATGGATGGCGAACAATCGCTGATCTTTGATCAAGCCGAAAATAGAATGCATGCCCAAAATGCAGTTTTACTGACATTGCTGAAGTAACATATTAAGGAAAATAAAAATGACACAAACAGTTAAGAAAGTAGTAGTAGCGTATTCTGGTGGTTTAGACACTTCAGTGATTTTACCTTGGTTACAAGAAAATTATGATAATTGTGAGATTATCGCGTTTGTTGCAGATGTTGGTCAGGGCGCTGAAGAACTTGAGGGTATTGAAGCTAAAGCATTGGCTTCGGGGGCATCTGAGTGTTATGTCGTAGATCTAAAGGATGAATTAGTCGCTGATTATATTTACCCAACGCTTAAAACTGGTGCCGTTTACGAAGGTACTTATCTTTTAGGTACGTCAATGGCTCGTCCAATCATTGCTAAAGCACAAGTTGAAATTGCCCGCAAAGTTGGCGCAGATGCACTTTGTCATGGCTGTACAGGTAAAGGTAATGATCAGATCCGTTTTGAATCTTGTTTTGCTGCACTTGCACCAGAACTAACGGTGATTGCACCTTGGCGTATCTGGGACTTAACCAGCCGTGAATCTCTACTTGAATACTTAGCTGAACGTGACATTCCTACTGCTGCATCTGCGACTAAAATTTACAGCCGTGATGCCAATGCTTGGCATATTTCTCATGAAGGTGGCGAGTTAGAAGACCCATGGAATCAACCAACGAAACAAGTCTGGACCATGACGGTTGACCCAATTGATGCGCCAAATGAACCTGAATTCTTAACGTTATCTGTTGTTAAAGGTGAGATCACGGCGGTTAATGGTGAAGCAATGTCACCGTACCAAACACTGATGTATCTCAATGAAAAAGCGGCCGCTCACGGTGTTGGTCGTGTTGATATTGTTGAAAACCGTTTAGTCGGCATGAAGTCACGTGGTTGTTATGAAACACCGGGTGGTACTGTTATGGTTGAAGCGTTACGTGGTATTGAAGAACTCGTGTTAGATAAAACAACACGTAAATGGAAACATACTGTTGCCGCTGAATTCTCACATCTGGTTTATGACGGTCGTTGGTTCACACCTTTATGTGCATCATTACTTGCTGCTGCTGGTACATTAGCAGAAGAAATGAATGGTGAAGTCATTGTGAAAATGTATAAAGGCTCAGTACAAGCTGTACAGAAGCATTCTCCGAATAGCCTTTATAGTGAAGAATTTGCAACATTTGGTGATGATAATGTTTATGACCAAAGCCATGCGGAAGGTTTCATTCGTTTATATTCGTTGTCTAGCCGCATTAAAGCTTTAGCAGCTAAGTAAAACTATTTGAGGGGGTGAGCGCCCTCTACTTCGAATATACATACTTCCAATATAAAAATATAAGAAAGAATAAGGATGTAACCATGGCACTATGGGGCGGTAGATTCAGTCAAGCAGCTGATGCAAGATTTAAAACATTTAACGATTCACTGCGGTTTGACTATCGTTTAGCTGAACAAGACATCACTGGTTCAGTGGCATGGTCAAAAGCGTTAGTTGGCGTGGGCATCTTAACGCAAGAAGAGCAAGTAGCTATTGAAGGCGCATTAAATGATCTTAAGTTAGCAGTGCTAGAAAATCCTGAGCAAATCTTACAAAGTAATGCGGAAGATATTCACAGTTGGGTGGAAACGCAGTTAATTGCGAAAGTAGGGGACTTAGGTAAAAAACTACATACCGGACGTAGTCGTAATGATCAAGTTGCAACGGATTTAAAACTTTGGTGTAAGCAGCAAGGTGCGCAGTTGTTAATGCAATTGGATAAAACCCAGCAACAACTTGTATCACTTGCGCGTGAACACCAACATACTGTATTGCCAGGTTACACCCATTTGCAACGTGCACAGCCAGTGACATTTTCGCACTGGTGCTTAGCATATGTTGAAATGCTTGAACGTGATTTCAGTCGTTTAACGGATTGCCTAAAACGTCTTGATACCTGCCCATTGGGTTCTGGTGCTCTTGCGGGTACTGCTTATCCGATGGATAGAACGAATTTAGCACATTCATTGGGTTTTGCTAGTGCCACATTAAACAGCTTAGACTCTGTCTCTGATCGTGACCACGTGATGGAATTAATGAGCACGGCAAGTATGTCAATGATTCATTTATCGCGTCTGGCTGAAGATCTAATTTTCTATAACTCGGGTGAATCTAACTTCATTGAGTTGGCTGATGCGGTGACCTCTGGTTCATCATTAATGCCACAAAAGAAAAATCCGGATGCATTAGAACTTATCCGTGGGAAAACTGGTCGTGTATTTGGTTCACTAAGCGCCATGCTAATGACGTTGAAAGCCCTGCCGCTTGCATACAATAAAGATATGCAAGAAGATAAAGAAGGCTTATTTGATGCGCTTGATACCTGGAGTGATTGCCTTGAAATGGCTGCTATGTCATTGGTAGGAATGAAGATCAATGAAGCAAGAACCAAAGAGGCTGCGTTAGGCGGTTACTCGAACGCGACTGAATTAGCTGATTACCTTGTTGCTAAAGGTGTTCCCTTTCGTGATTCACACCATATTGTCGGTGAAGCAGTTGTCGCTGCAATTGCAAAGGGTGTACCACTAGAGGAGCTAACTTTAGCTGAATTTAAAGCGTTCAATGAACTCATTGAAAACGATGTTTATCATCACTTGTCACTTGATGAAACATTAGCAAAACGTAAAGCACAGGGGGGAGTATCACCAGTGCAGGTCGAGTTTGCATTAACGAATGCGGAAAAACGTTTAGAAGAGCGAGATACATCAGGTATTAGTATTCGAGCTGCTCGTTTAACAGATCTAGATGATATTGAACGCATGGTAAATTACTGGGCTAATATTGGTGAGAATTTACCACGTAACCGTTCTGATTTAGTTAAAGCTGTCGGTACCTTTGCGGTGACAGAGAAACATAATCAAGTGACAGGCTGTGCGTCTATCTATGTTTACGATACTGGGCTTGCTGAGATCCGTTCATTGGGTATTGAACCTGGCTATCAAGGTGGAGGGCAGGGCAAAGCGGTTGTCGAATATATGTTACGTAAAGCCGAACAGATGGCGATCCAAAAAGTGTTTGTATTAACACGTGTACCTGAATTCTTCATGAAGCTGGGCTTTAGCTCAACCAGTAAATCAATGCTGCCTGAAAAAGTATTGAAAGATTGTGAGATTTGCCCACGTCAGCATGCGTGTGATGAGGTTGCGTTGGAGTTTAAGCTAAATGTGGTTAGCCAAACAGTAAACTTAAAAGCGGAAAAACTCGCGTCTTAATTATATTCTCGACGGCTTAAAGCACCCTGATATGGGTGCTTTTTTTTGGTTTAAACAATGTCGACAAAGAAGCTTGAACTTAATCTTTACTCTCTATATACTGTGTCGACAAATTACGGTAACGGTTAACTGTACTGAACGTCATTATGATGATTCAATACTTTATGACTCAATAAAGTTGATATAATGCTTTATATTGAACTTTTTCTTGCTAAAGGCAAGAGGTCATGTATAATACGTCCCACTTGCTTAAGCAAGAAACTGAATCACTAAGTTATTATTTTAGCCTTGAGTTAAAGTATTAGTGGTCAGTCATCAAGATTCCCGATAGGGGAGTCACCGAGTTAAAGATATCGCTCTCGCAGTCTATTTGGTTAGATGTGGGATGTCGAATTTTTGTGTGTGTTTAACTTTATTGGAGCTCTGGTCTAATGCAGAACCAAAGAATCCGTATCCGCTTAAAAGCGTTCGATCATCGTCTTATCGATCAGTCTACAGCGGAAATCGTTGAAACTGCAAAACGCACTGGCGCACAAGTACGTGGACCTATTCCACTACCAACGCGCAAAGAGCGTTTCACAGTGCTTACTTCTCCGCACGTTAACAAAGATGCGCGTGACCAGTACGAAATTCGTACTCACAAGCGCCTGGTTGACATCGTTGAGCCAACAGAAAAAACCGTTGACGCTCTTATGCGTTTAGATCTAGCTGCTGGTGTTGATGTTCAAATCAGCCTTGGCTAGTAAGTTCTAAAACAACGATTTATATTGAGGTTATTATAATGATTGGTCTAATCGGACGTAAAGTTGGTATGACACGTATCTTCACTGAAGATGGCGTTTCTATCCCAGTATCCGTTATTGAATGTGAGCCTAACCGCGTTACTCAAGTTAAAACACTTGAAACTGACGGTTACCGCGCACTTCAAGTGACCACTGGCACGAAAAAAGCTAGCAGAGTAAACAAGCCAGAAGCGGGTCATTTCGCTAAAGCTAAAGTTGAAGCTGGTCGTGGCCTTTGGGAATTCCGTCTGGAAACAGGCGAAGGTGAAGCTGTTGAAGTTGGCGCTGAGCTAAACGTAAACATCTTTGCTGAAACTACTAAAGTAGACGTTACAGGTACATCTAAAGGTAAAGGTTTCGCAGGCGTTATTAAACGTTGGAACTTTGCTATGCAAGATGCTACACATGGTAACTCTCTTGCTCACCGTGCACCGGGTTCAATTGGCCAATGTCAAACTCCAGGTCGCGTATTTAAAGGCAAGAAAATGGCAGGTCACATGGGTGCTGAACGTGTAACGATTCAGTCTCTAGATGTGGTACGTGTTGATAGTGAACGTAACCTAGTACTTGTTAAAGGTGCTATTCCAGGTGCGATCAACGGCAACGTAATTATCAAACCAGCTGTTAAAGCTTAATCCGAGGAATTAGTAATGGAATTGGTATTGAAAGACGCACAAGGTGCTCTTGAAGTTTCAGAAACTACCTTCGGACGTGAGTTTAATGAAGCTCTGGTTCACCAGGTAGTTACAGCGTATGCTGCTGGCGCGCGTCAAGGTACTCGTGCACAGAAAAACCGTTCTGACGTTGCAGGTGGTGGTAAGAAACCATGGCGTCAAAAAGGTACTGGTCGTGCTCGTGCAGGTACTGCAAGCAGCCCGATCTGGCGTAAAGGTGGTGTAACTTTTGCTGCGCGTCCACAGGACCACAGCCAAAAAGTTAACACTAAGATGTACCGTGGAGCGATCAAAAGCATCCTTTCTGAATTGGTACGTCAAGAGCGTCTTATTGTTGTTGAGCAGTTCGCTGTTGAAACACCTAAGACTAAAGAATTAGTTGCTAAACTTAAAGACTTCGATCTGAACGACGTTCTAATCGTAGGTACTGAAGTTGATGAGAACTTATTCTTAGCTGCTCGTAACCTTTACAAAGTTGATGTTCGTGATGTTGCTGGTATTGATCCAGTTAGCTTAATCGCGTTCAACAAAGTTGTTATGACTGCTGCAGCAGTTAAGCAGATTGAGGAGAACTTAAAATGATCAGTGAAGAACGTTTATTGAAAGTTATCCTAGCGCCACATATCTCTGAAAAGAGCACTATGTCTGCTGAAAACAACAACACAATCGTTTTCAAGGTTGCACTAGATGCAACTAAAGCTGAAATTAAAGCAGCTATTGCAAAACTTTTTGAAGTTGAAGTTAAAAATGTAAGCACATTGGTACTGAAAGGTAAAACTAAGCGCACTGGCGCTCGTTTTGGCCGTCGTTCAGACATCAAAAAAGCTTATGTTACTCTAGCTGACGGCGCTGACATCGATTTCGGCAGTGCTGAATAATCAAGGGGATTCTGAATAATGGCTATTGTTAAGTGTAAGCCTACTTCTCCAGGTCGTCGCCACCTTGTTAAGGTAGTGAACCCGGATTTGCATAAAGGCAAACCACATGCTCCACTTTTAGAGAAAAAATCTAAATCTGGTGGCCGTAATAATAACGGTCGTATTACTGTTCGTCATCACGGCGGCGGTCATAAGCAACATTACCGTATCATTGACTTAAAACGTAATGATAAAGATGGTATCCCTGCAACTGTTGAACGTCTGGAATATGATCCAAACCGTTCAGCAAACATTGCACTTGCTCTTTACGCAGATGGTGAACGTCGTTACGTTCTAGCTGCTAAAGGTATGCAAGCTGGTGATATTATTGTTTCTGGTGTTGATGCAGCTATTAAAGCTGGTAACACATTACCAATGCGTAACATCCCAGTAGGTACAACTGTACACGCTGTGGAAATGAAGCCAGGTAAAGGTGCTCAAATTGCACGTTCTGCTGGTACATACGTACAAATCATTGCACGTGACAACTCATACGTTACTCTACGTCTTCGCTCTGGCGAAATGCGTAAAGTATTAGTAGATTGTCGTGCAACGATTGGTGAAGTTGGTAACTCTGAACACATGCTTCGCCAACTTGGTAAAGCTGGTGCTAGCCGCTGGCGCGGTGTTCGCCCAACAGTACGTGGTGTTGTAATGAACCCAGTTGATCACCCGCACGGTGGTGGTGAAGGTCGTACTTCAGGTGGCCGTCATCCGGTATCACCTTGGGGTGTGCCAACTAAGGGTTACAAAACTCGTAAGAACAAGCGTACTGATAAACTTATCGTACGTCGTCGCAACAAGTAATTTTATAGAGGTATCACCATGCCACGTTCTCTCAAGAAGGGTCCTTTCATAGACCTACACTTGCTGAAGAAGGTAGAGAAAGCGGTGGAAAGCGGGGAAAAAAAACCAGTTAAGACTTGGTCCCGTCGTTCTATGATCATTCCAAATATGATTGGTCTGACCATCGCTGTCCATAATGGTCGTCAACATGTACCAGTTTTCGTTACTGACGAAATGATTGGTCATAAGTTAGGCGAATTCGCACCGACTCGTACTTATCGCGGCCATGCTGCAGATAAGAAAGCTAAAAAGCGTTAGGAGAAATTAGATGGAAGCATTAGCTAAACACCGTTTCGCCTCAGGCTCTCCACAGAAAGCACGTTTGGTCATTGACCTTATCCGTGGTTTACCAGTGGACAAGGCTCTTGAAGTTTTAACTTTCAGCACTAAAAAAGCTGCTGTACAAGTTAAAAAAGTTCTTGAGTCAGCTATCGCAAACGCTGAACACAACGAAGGTGCGGATATTGATGAGTTAGTAGTAGCTACAGCGTTTGTTGACGCTGGTCCTACTATGAAGCGCATCATGCCACGTGCTAAAGGTCGTGCAGATCGCATCTTGAAGCGTACTAGCCACATCACAATTGTTGTAGCAACACGCTAAGAGACTAGGAGAAAACAATGGGTCAGAAAGTTCATCCAAATGGTATTCGCCTAGGTATCACCAAGCAGTTTAATTCTACTTGGTTTGCGAATACTAAAGACTTCGCCGACAACTTGTACGGTGATTTCGAAGTACGTCAGTTTTTAACTAAAAAACTGAAAAATGCATCTGTTTCACGTATCGTTATCGAACGTCCAGCGAAAAGCATCCGTGTGACTATTCACACTGCTCGTCCTGGTGTTGTTATCGGTAAGAAAGGCGAAGACGTAGAAAAACTACGTAATGCTATCGCTAAGATGACTGGTACTTCTGCACAAATCAATATCGCAGAAATCCGTAAGCCTGAACTTGATGCTAAATTAGTAGCTGAAGGTATCGCTTCTCAACTTGAACGTCGTGTTATGTTCCGTCGCGCTATGAAGCGTGCAGTACAAAATGCAATGCGTTTAGGTGCTAAGGGTATTAAAGTTCAAGTAAGCGGTCGTTTAGGCGGCGCAGAAATCGCTCGTGCTGAATGGTATCGTGAAGGCCGTGTGCCTCTACATACACTTCGTGCAGATATCGATTACTCAACTGCAGAAGCTCTTACAACTTACGGCATCATTGGTGTGAAAGTTTGGATCTTTAAAGGTGAAGTTCTAGGTAAGCTACCGCTTACTCAAGAAGTTGAAGCACCTTCTAAGCCTAAACGTCGCAGTCGTGGCCCTAAAGCTGCTAAATAGGAGACTCTGATATGTTGCAACCAAAACGCATGAAGTTCCGCAAAATGCACAAAGGCCGTAACCGCGGTCTTGCAAAAGGCGGAAACGTAACTTTCGGCGAATTCGGTCTTAAAGCTACTGGTCGTGGTCGAATTACTGCTCGTCAAATCGAAGCAGCACGTCGTGCTATGACTCGTCACGTTAAGCGTCAAGGTCAAATCTGGATCCGTGTGTTCCCAGACAAGCCTATTACACAAAAGCCGCTTGAAGTACGTCAAGGTAAAGGTAAAGGTAGCGTTGAGTATTGGGTTTGCCAAGTACAACCTGGCAAAATCCTTTATGAAATGGCTGGAGTTCCTGAAGAATTGGCTCGTGAAGCATTCAGCCTAGCTGATGCGAAACTTCCAATTTCTACAACTTTCGTAACTAAGACGGTAATGTAATGAACGCTAGCGAACTTAAACAAAAAAATGTTGAAGAGCTAAACGCTGAGTTACTTAACCTACTACGTGAGCAATTTAACTTACGTATGCAGTTAAGTACTGGCCAACTAGCACAAACGCATTTAATCAAAAATGTACGTCGCGATATCGCGCGTGTTAAGACCATCCTGAACGAAAAGGCGGGTGTATAATATGAGCACTATTCGTACTGTACAGGGTCGTGTTGTTAGCAACAAAGGCGATAAAACTATCGTTGTTGCAGTAGAACGTAAAGTGAAACATCCGTTATACGGTAAGTTCATCAAGCGTACTACTAAACTACACGCACATGATGAGAATAACGAATGTCAACTAAATGATGTTGTAACTATTCGTGAAACTCGTCCAGTGTCTAAGCTTAAAACTTGGGCATTAGTAGAAGTATTAGTAAAAGCTTAATTTTAAGTTTATACTGATCTTCTTATGATAACGGCCCCTATATAGGGGTCGTTTGTTTTTTAGTCGATTCCCGTTGCTTTTTTCAAAGCCGTGGTGTTATAATGCGCCACCTCTTGAAAGAGAGGGGACTCATTTAATCCATGTTGGGTTAGATGAAATTATTGCGGAGCACTAATAATGATCCAAATGCAGTCTACGTTGGACGTAGCCGATAACTCAGGCGCACGTCGCGTTCAGTGTATCAAGGTCCTAGGTGGTTCGCACCGCCGCTATGCGCGTGTTGGTGATATCATCAAAGTTTCTGTGAAGGAAGCAATTCCTCGCGGAAAAGTAAAAAAAGGTGATGTTCTGAACGCAGTGGTTGTGCGTACTAGGTCAGCAATCCGTCGTACAGACGGTGCAGCTATCCGTTTCGACCGTAACGCAGCAGTTATGCTTAATGCTAACGGCGCGCCGATCGGTACTCGTATCTTTGGCCCAGTTACTCGTGAACTACGAACTGATCAGTTCATGAAAATCGTATCTCTGGCACCAGAAGTACTATAAGGAACGAAAAATGGCAGCTAAAATTTTAAAAAATGATGAAGTTATCGTTGTTGCAGGTAAAGATGCTGGTAAACAAGGCAAAGTTACTGAAGTAAGAGCAGACGGTAAAATATTCGTTGAAGGCGTTAATCTTATCAAGAAACACCAAAAGCCAAACCCACAATTGGGCGTAGCTGGCGGTATTGTTGAGAAAGAAGCAGCTTTAGACGCATCAAACGTGGCACTATTCAACCCTGCAACTAGCAAGGCTGACCGTGTCGGTTTCCGATTTGAAGACGGCAAAAAAGTACGTTTCTTCAAATCTAATAATGAACTTGTTTAATTGGAGTTAACTGTGGCGAAACTGCATGAATACTACAAAGAGACGATAGCGCCTGAACTTAAAACTAAGTTCGGCTATAAATCTATCATGCAAGTCCCTCGGATTGAAAAGATCACCCTTAATATGGGTGTGGGCGAAGCAATCAATGATAAAAAAGTATTAGAAAATGCTGCTGCTGATATGGCTGCAATTTCTGGTCAAAAACCATTGATTACTAAAGCTCGTAAATCCGTTGCTGGCTTTAAAATCCGTGAAGGATATCCTATTGGTTGTAAAGTTACCCTACGTGGCGAGCGTATGTGGGAATTCCTTGAGCGCCTAATCGGTATCTCAATTCCACGTATTCGTGATTTCCGTGGCCTGAACCCTAAATCGTTCGATGGTCGTGGTAACTATAGTATGGGTGTTCGCGAGCAAATCATCTTCCCAGAAATCGATTACGATAAAATCGATAAAATTCGTGGTATGGATATTACTATCACTACTACTGCGAATTCTGATGAAGAAGGTCACGCTCTGCTGACTGCCTTTAATTTCCCATTCCGTAAGTAAGGTAGGGTCATGGCTAAGCAATCAATGAAAGCGCGCGACGTAAAACGCGCGAAGCTAGTAAAAAAATACGCTGAGAAACGTGCTGAATTAAAAGCAATCATCTCTGGTGTAAATACTTCAGACGAAGATCGTTGGAATGCAGTTCTTAAATTGCAATCGTTACCTCGTGATTCTAGTGAAAGTCGTCAGCGTAATCGCTGTAACATCACTGGCCGCCCTCATGGCTACCTACGTAAGTTCGGCTTAAGCCGTATCAAACTACGTGAGCACATGATGCGTGGTGAAGTTCCAGGTCTTAAAAAGGCTAGTTGGTAAGTCACTAATTTCGGGAGTATACGAAAATGAGCATGCAAGATCCTATTGCGGATATGCTAACACGCATCCGTAACGGTCAGTCAGCCTCTAAGGTTGCAGTTAAAATGCCTTGTTCTAAGCAAAAAGTTGCATTAGCAGCTGTGCTTAAAGAAGAAGGTTACATTAATGGTTACGCTGTTTCAGGTGAAGTGAAAGCTGAACTTGAAGTGTCTTTGAAGTATTTCGAAGGCAAAAACGTAATCGAAAAAATTGAGCGCGTTAGTCGCCCAGGTTTACGCATCTACAAAGGAAGTAATGATCTTCCTAAAGTGATGGGTGGCTTAGGTGTTGCTATCGTTTCTACTTCTAAAGGCATGATGTCTGACCGTGCAGCTCGTAAAGCTGGCATCGGTGGCGAGATCATCTGCTACGTTTCTTAAGGGGTTATATATGTCTCGTGTTGCTAAAGCACCCGTTGCCATCCCTGCAGGCGTAGAGATCTCTCTAAATGGTCAGGAAATCACTGTTAAAGGCGCTAAAGGCACTTTAACTGCTGTTGTTAATTCATCTGTTGTTCTTACAATCGCTGATGAAAAAGTTTCTTTTGGTCCTGTTGAAGGCGTAAAAGATGCTTGGGCTCAAGCTGGTACAGCTCGTGCTAACGTTAACAACATGGTTAAAGGTGTAGCTGAAGGTTTTACTAAAACTCTTCAACTAAATGGTGTTGGTTACCGTGCAAACGTTAAAGGTTCTGATGTGAACCTAACGTTAGGTTTCTCACATCCTGTAGTATATAACCTTCCTGAAGGTGTTACTGCAGTTTGCCCAAGCCAAACTGAAATTGTTATTACTGGCGCTGACAAACAATCTGTTGGTCAAGTTGCAGCTAACATTCGTGCATTCCGTCCGCCTGAACCTTATAAAGGTAAAGGTGTTCGTTATTCTGATGAAGTTGTGCGTCGTAAAGAAGCCAAGAAAAAGTAGGGTAATACTATGGATAAGAAATCTGCACGTCTTCGTCGCGCAACTCGCGCACGTAAGAAAATGCAAGAATTGGGTGCTACACGTTTAGTGATTAACCGCACTCCAAGCCATACTTATGCACAGGTTATTACACCGAATGCGGAAGTATTGGTTTCTGCTACAACAACAGAAAAAGCAGTTCGTGAAATGATCAGCTATGGTGGTAACGTTGAAGCAGCTAAAGTAATCGGTAAATTGGTTGCTGAGCGAGCTATCGAAAAAGGCGTTACTAAAATTGCTTTCGATCGTTCAGGTTTCCAATATCACGGTCGTGTTGCAGCACTAGCTGATGCCGCTCGTGAAGCTGGCCTTCAGTTCTAAGGCAGGAGTAGGAAATGTCTAAAGTTGAAAACCAAACAGGTGATCTGCAAGAGAAATTAATTGCAGTTAACCGTGTTTCAAAAGTTGTTAAAGGTGGTCGTATCTTCAGTTTCACTGCTCTTACAGTAGTGGGTGACGGTAACGGTCGCGTTGGTTTTGGTTATGGTAAAGCACGTGAAGTACCAGCTGCTATTCAAAAAGCAATGGAAAAAGCGAAACGCAATATCGTAAGCATTGAACTAAATGGTGTGACTCTTCAACATCCAATTAAGGGTCGTCATTCTGGTTCTAAAGTATTCATGCGTCCAGCATCAGCTGGTACAGGTATCATTGCCGGCGGTGCAATGCGTGCAGTACTAGAAGTTGTAGGCATCCATGACGTACTTTCTAAATGTTACGGTTCTACTAACCCAATTAACGTTGTACGAGCTACAATTGGCGCGCTTACTGGTATGTCATCACCAGAACAAATCGCTGCTAAACGTGGTCTACCTGTTAAAGAAATTCTGGGGTAATAAACCATGGCTAAAATTAAAGTAACTCAAACTAAAAGTGCAATCGGTCGTTTACCTAAACACCGTGCGACACTTGTTGGTTTAGGCCTTCGTAAAATCAACCACACTGTTGAATTGGAAGATACAGCATGTGTACGTGGTATGATTAATAAAGTAGCTTACATGATTAAAGTGGAGGAAGCGTAATGTTTTTAAATACTCTATCTCCAGCAGCTGGTTCTAAGCCAAGCGCTAAACGTGTAGGCCGCGGTATCGGTTCTGGTCTAGGCAAAACTTGTGGTCGTGGTCACAAAGGTCAAAAATCGCGCTCAGGCGGCGGTATTCGACCTGGTTTTGAAGGCGGTCAAATGCCTTTGAAACAACGTCTACCTAAATTCGGTTTCACTTCACGTAAGCAGCTAGTAACAGCTGAAGTACGTTTAAATGAAATCGCTAAAGTTGAAGGTGATGTTGTTGATTTAAACACACTTAAAGCAGCTGGTCTTGTTACTAAAAACATCCAGTTTGTTAAAGTTGTTTTATCTGGTGAAATCACTCGACCAGTTACTATTCGTGGCATTAAAGCTACGAAAGGTGCTGTTGAAGCGATTGTTGCTGCAGGCGGTCAAATCGAAGGATAGTACAAATGGCTAAAAAACCAGGATTGGAAACGAATAAATCTCAAGGTGGCTTATCAGAATTGAAAAGTCGTTTATGGTTCGTGTTAGGTGCAATTATTGTATTTCGCGCAGGATCTTTTGTTCCGATCCCTGGTATTGATGCCTCTGTACTTGCTACGCTTTTTGACTCGCAAAAGGGTACCATCTTAGAAATGTTTAACATGTTCTCTGGTGGTGCGCTTGAGCGTGCGTCTATTTTTGCGTTGGGTATTATGCCGTATATTTCGGCCTCTATTATCATACAGTTATTAACTGTTGTTAATCCTACACTTGCCGAATTGAAAAAAGACGGTGATGCAGGACGACGTAAAATTAGCCAGTATACCCGTTACGGAACATTGTTCTTAGGTACTTTCCAGGCTATTGGTATTGCAAAAGGCTTACCTAACATGGTTGATGGACTTGTCCATAATCCAGGGTTAAGTTTTTACTTTACTGCTGTAGTTAGTTTAGTAACTGGTACTATGTTCTTAATGTGGTTAGGTGAACAAATTACCGAACGCGGTATTGGTAATGGTATCTCAATATTAATTTTTGCAGGTATTGTTGCTGGTATGCCGCCAGCTATCGGACAAACGGTTGAGCAGGTTATCGATGGTAACCTTCACGGCCTGTTATTGTTAGTGTTAGCTGGTGTTGTTTTTGCTGTTACATACTTTGTTGTATTTGTAGAGCGCGGTCAGCGTAGAATTGTGGTAAACTACGCAAAACGCCAACAAGGACGACGTGTTTTTGCAGCTCAAAGCACGCATTTACCGTTAAAGCTAAATATGGCCGGTGTTATTCCAGCTATTTTTGCTTCGAGTATAATTTTGTTTCCTGGAACGCTTGCACAATGGTTCGGTCAGAATGAAAGTTTATCTTTCCTTACTGACATTTCCTTGGCTCTACAGCCAGGACAACCTTTGTATGTAATGCTTTATGCAGCAGCAATTATCTTCTTCTGTTTCTTCTATACAGCGTTGGTATTTAACCCACGTGAAACGGCAGATAACTTGAAGAAGAGCGGGGCGTTCATCCCAGGTATTAGACCAGGCGAACAAACTTCAAGGTATATAGACAAAGTAATGTCACGATTAACTCTAGCGGGTTCTTTGTATATTACATTTATTTGTTTAGTACCATTGTTCATGACACAAGCTATGGGTGTGCAGTTCTACTTCGGTGGTACGTCATTACTTATTATGGTTGTGGTAATCATGGACTTTATGGCTCAAGTTCAAACCCATATGATGTCTCATCAATATGGTGATGTTCTTAAAAAAGCTAATTTAAAAGGCTACGGTCGCTAAATTAGTTTGAGCATGTCCTATAACAGTTACGGAGTAAGAAATGAAAGTTCGTGCATCTGTTAAAAAGATTTGTCGTAATTGCAAAGTGATTAAACGTCACGGCGTAGTACGCGTAATCTGTGTTGAACCAAAGCATAAACAACGCCAAGGTTAGACAATAATAGAAACTTGGGCTAGATTTATTAATCTATTCCCAAGTTTCTATTGCAATACATCTCTCTTCTGAGTATCCTTACGGGCTTTTCGAAGAGTGCAAAATTTTTTTAAACCCTTAATTGGAGTGGTATAGTGGCCCGTATAGCCGGCATTAACATTCCTGATCAAAAGCATACAGTCATTGCCCTGACTGGTGTTTTCGGTATTGGTGCAACACGTGCGAAAGCAATCTGTGCTGCAACTGGTATCGCTGAAACAGCTAAGATCAGAGAGCTAGAAGAAGCTCAACTAGAACTTCTTCGCGAAGAAGTAGGTAAATACACTGTAGAAGGTGACCTACGTCGTGAAGTAAGTATGAATATCAAGCGTCTGATGGACCTCGGTTGTTACCGTGGTATTCGTCACCGTCGCAGCTTACCTCTACGTGGTCAACGCACTAAAACAAATGCGCGCACCCGTAAAGGTCCGCGTAAAGCTATCAAGAAATAGGAGCTGACGAGTAATGGCTAAAACTCCAACTCGCGCTCGTAAGCGCGTTAAAAAGCAAGTTGCTGACGGTATTGCACACGTTCATGCTTCTTTCAATAACACTATTGTGACAATCACAGATCGCCAAGGTAATGCTTTATCTTGGGCAACTGCAGGCGGCTCAGGCTTCCGTGGTTCTCGTAAGTCAACTCCATTCGCTGCGCAGGTTGCTGCTGAGCGTGCTGGTGAAATGGCTAAAGAGTACGGTCTTAAAAATTTAGAAGTTATGGTTAAGGGCCCTGGTCCTGGTCGTGAATCTTCTATTCGTGCATTGAATGCGATTGGTTATAAAATTACTAACATCACTGATGTTACACCAATCCCTCACAATGGTTGTCGTCCACCTAAAAAGCGTCGCGTATAACGTTTTTAGGAATATTGGAGAAAGAACATGGCTAGATATTTGGGCCCAAAGCTCAAGCTTAGTCGTCGTGAAGGTACAGATCTTTTCTTGAAAAGTGGCGTACGCGCGATTGAATCTAAGTGTAAAATTGATAACGCACCTGGTGTACATGGTGCTCGTAAACCTCGTCTATCTGACTACGGTTTACAACTACGTGAAAAGCAAAAAGTTCGTCGTATGTACGGTGTACTTGAAAAGCAATTCCGTAACTTATATAAAGAAGCTGCTCGTCTAAAAGGCAACACTGGTGAAAACCTACTTGCTTTATTAGAAGGCCGTCTAGATAACGTTGTTTATCGTATGGGCTTTGGTTCAACTCGTGCGGAATCGCGCCAGTTAGTAAGCCACAAAGCAATCGTTGTAAACGGTAAAGTTGTAAATATCCCTTCTTACAAAGTGAAAGTTAACGATACAGTTAGCATTCGCGAGAAGGCTAAGAAGCAAGCTCGTATCGCTTCAGCTCTTGAAATTTCAGAGCAGCGCGAGAAAGCATCTTGGGTTGAAGTTGACAGTAAGACACTTGAAGGCGTTTTCAAACGTGTTCCTGAGCGTTCTGATCTGTCTGCAGACATCAACGAACAGCTTATTGTTGAACTTTACTCTAAGTAAGGTTAACTTCATAAGAGAGGACATACATGCAGGGTTCTGTAACAGAATTTCTAAGACCAAGACTTGTTGATATTGAGCAAATTAGCTCAACACGTGCCAAGGTAACACTTGAACCGTTAGAGCGTGGCTTTGGTCACACTCTAGGTAATGCTTTACGTCGTATTCTACTTTCTTCTATGCCAGGTTGTGCTGTAACAGAAGTTGAGATCGACGGCGTACTCCACGAGTACAGCAGTAAAGAAGGCGTTCAAGAAGATGTTCTTGAAATTCTTCTTAACTTGAAAGGTCTTGCAATCAAACTTGAAGGCAAAGACGAAGCGTTACTAACTTTAACTAAGTCAGGTACAGGTCCTGTATTGGCAGGTGACATCACTCATGATGGTGATGTTGAGATTATTAATCCAGAACACGTGATTTGTAATTTAACCGGTCAAGCAGATATCAGTATGCGTATTCGTGTTGCAAAAGGTCGTGGTTACGTACCTGCTTCTGCACGTGTACACGCTGATGATGAAGAGCGCCCTATCGGTCGTTTGCTTGTTGATGCTGCATTCAGCCCTGTAAGCCGTATTGCTTACAATGTTGAATCTGCTCGTGTTGAGCAACGTACTAACCTTGATAAGTTAGTAATCGATATGGAAACTGATGGAACATTAGATCCTGAAGAAGCTATTCGTCGTTCTGCTACAATTCTGGCTGAACAGCTTGATGCTTTCGTTGATCTTCGTGATGTAACGGAACCAGAGCAGAAAGAAGAGAAACCAGAGTTCGATCCGATACTGCTACGTCCTGTTGATGATTTAGAACTTACTGTTCGTTCAGCTAACTGCCTAAAAGCAGAAGCAATTCACTATATTGGTGATCTTGTTCAGCGTACTGAGGTTGAGTTACTTAAAACGCCTAACCTTGGTAAGAAATCTTTAACTGAAATTAAAGATGTTCTAGCTTCACGTGGTCTTTCTCTAGGTATGCGCCTAGAAAACTGGCCGCCTGCAAGTATTGCGGACGAATAGTAAACACTAGTCAAAAGATTTTTGTAAGAAGGATAAGTTCATGCGCCATCGTAAGAGTGGTCGTCAACTAAATCGTAACAGTAGCCACCGTCAGGCTATGTTCCGTAATATGGCATGTTCTTTAGTTAGCCACGAGATCATTAAAACGACTCTGCCTAAAGCTAAAGAATTACGTCGTGTAGTTGAGCCTCTAATTACACTTGCTAAAACGGATAGCGTAGCTAACCGTCGTCTAGCATTTGCTCGTACCCGCAGCGATGAAGTTGTAGGTAAACTATTTAAAGAATTAGGCCCACGTTTCGAAAACCGTTCAGGCGGTTACACTCGAATCTTAAAATGTGGTCTACGTACTGGCGATAAAGCTCCTATGGCTTACATCGAACTAGTAGATCGTCCAGCTGTTGAAGCTGCTGACGAAGAATAGTATTAGAAGCCAGAGCTCACGCTCTGGCTTTTTTATTGCTCTTAATTATCCTTTGAATAATTCCTAATTCCTAATTCCTAATTCCTAATTCCTAATTCCTAATTCCTAATTCCTAATTCCTAATTCCTAATTCCTCCTAGATTTTTTTTTGATGTTGAAAATACCTTTCTTCTTATTCGTTAATACCGATAATTTAAAAATGTCTCTTATTTATGTCTACTGAATAGTTTGTTGTAGTAATAGACAGAATTTAAACTGCTTATTAACGAGTTTCATTTGTTTTTGTCTGGTATATGCCTAGATTGTTCGCTTTTTAATCTCATTATGTTTTTTTAATATTTATTGTAATTAACGCTTGCCAATGTGATCCATATCTCTATAATGCGACCTCACTGACACGGCAACAGCCGCTCAGTATGCTCTTTAACAATTTATTCAAGCAATCTGTGTGAGCACTTGCAGAGATATAATGACCAAAAATTATATCAATGTAATTGTGAACATTAAATTAAATCGAAAGATTTGGTTTTATAAACAACAAACCTCGGTTTGTTGTTGAAGTACAGAATTCATTGAGCCGACTTAATCAACATCGTTGATTAGTCAAAAAACTTTTAATTGAAGAGTTTGATCATGGCTCAGATTGAACGCTGGCGGTAGGCTTAACACATGCAAGTCGAGCGGAAACGAAGAATAGCTTGCTATTCTGGCGTCGAGCGGCGGACGGGTGAGTAATGCTTGGGAATCTGCCTAGTCGAGGGGGACAACAGTTGGAAACGACTGCTAATACCGCATACGACCTACGGGTGAAAGGGGGCCTCTTCTTGAAAGCTCTCGCGACTAGATGAGCCCAAGTGGGATTAGCTTGTTGGTGAGGTAAGAGCTCACCAAGGCGACGATCCCTAGCTGGTCTGAGAGGATGATCAGCCACACTGGAACTGAGACACGGTCCAGACTCCTACGGGAGGCAGCAGTGGGGAATATTGCACAATGGGGGAAACCCTGATGCAGCCATACCGCGTGTATGAAGAAGGCCTTAGGGTTGTAAAGTACTTTCAGCGAGGAGGAAAGGCAGTAGATTAATACTCTACTGCTGTGACGTTACTCGCAGAAGAAGCACCGGCTAACTCCGTGCCAGCAGCCGCGGTAATACGGAGGGTGCAAGCGTTAATCGGAATTACTGGGCGTAAAGCGCATGCAGGCGGTTTGTTAAGCGAGATGTGAAAGCCCCGGGCTCAACCTGGGAACTGCATTTCGAACTGGCAAACTAGAGTTCTTGAGAGGGTGGTAGAATTTCAGGTGTAGCGGTGAAATGCGTAGAGATCTGAAGGAATACCAGTGGCGAAGGCGGCCACCTGGCAAGTAACTGACGCTCAGATGCGAAAGCGTGGGTAGCAAACGGGATTAGATACCCCGGTAGTCCACGCCGTAAACGATGTCTACTCGGAGTTTGGTTCCTTGAGAACTGGGCTCTTAAGCTAACGCATTAAGTAGACCGCCTGGGGAGTACGGCCGCAAGGTTAAAACTCAAATGAATTGACGGGGGCCCGCACAAGCGGTGGAGCATGTGGTTTAATTCGATGCAACGCGAAGAACCTTACCTACTCTTGACATCCATAGAACTTTCCAGAGATGGATTGGTGCCTTCGGGAACTATGAGACAGGTGCTGCATGGCTGTCGTCAGCTCGTGTTGTGAAATGTTGGGTTAAGTCCCGCAACGAGCGCAACCCTTATCCTTATTTGCCAGCACGTAATGGTGGGAACTCTAAGGAGACTGCCGGTGATAAACCGGAGGAAGGTGGGGACGACGTCAAGTCATCATGGCCCTTACGAGTAGGGCTACACACGTGCTACAATGGCGCATACAAAGGGCTGCAAACCAGCAATGGTAAGCGAATCCCATAAAGTGCGTCGTAGTCCGGATTGGGGTCTGCAACTCGACCCCATGAAGTCGGAATCGCTAGTAATCGTGAATCAGAATGTCACGGTGAATACGTTCCCGGGCCTTGTACACACCGCCCGTCACACCATGGGAGTGGGCTGCACCAGAAGTCATTAGCTTAACCTTCGGGAGGGCGATGACCACGGTGTGGTTCATGACTGGGGTGAAGTCGTAACAAGGTAGCCCTAGGGGAACCTGGGGCTGGATCACCTCCTTACGTAAAGTTGTTAGTTTTTGTAAGTGCCCACACAAATTGCTTGAATAGAAACGTTAAAGACAGTCTTATGAAAATAAGACAACGTTTGGGATGAAATCCAAACGTAGAAAGTAAATAGTGTCCCGTTCGTCTAGAGGCCTAGGACACCGCCCTTTCACGGCGGTAACACGAGTTCAAATCTCGTACGGGATACCATCTTTCTTCTGTAAGGAAGATGGAGTATTTTTTCTTTCTGATTAAAAATCAAAGCTAAGCAGCGAATGCTTATCTTTGCTTTTTAGCAAATTGCTCTTTAAAAATTTGGAAAGCTGAATAAATAAAGAAGTTCTTAAAACACGTTATTGCTTCGGCAATAACAATATAGTGTTCTTGAGTATTCTTGAGGCGAAAAAAACTAGATAATACCTAGTTATTTCAATTGTACGGTCGACTTTAGATTGTATGGTTAAGTGACTAAGCGTATACGGTGGATGCCTAGGCAGTCAGAGGCGATGAAGGACGTGTTAATCTGCGTTAAGCTGTGGGGAGTTGATAAAAAGCGTTAATCCACAGATTTCCGAATGGGGGAACCCACTCTACTTTGTAGAGTATCGTAACGTGAATACATAGCGTTGCGAAGCGAACCGGGAGAACTGAAACATCTAAGTACCCCGAGGAAAAGAAATCAATAGAGATACCCTTAGTAGCGGCGAGCGAACGGGGTCTAGCCCTTAAGCAGTTTGGAAGTTAGTGGAAGATTCTGGAAAGTTTCACGATACAGGGTGATAGTCCCGTACATGAAAACGACCTTACTGTGAAATCGAGTAGGACGGCACACGTGATATGCTGTTTGAATATGGGAGGACCATCTTCCAAGGCTAAATACTACTGACTGACCGATAGTGAACCAGTACCGTGAGGGAAAGGCGAAAAGAACCCCTGTGAGGGGAGTGAAATAGAACCTGAAACCGTATACGTACAAGCAGTGGGAGCAGACTTGTTCTGTGACTGCGTACCTTTTGTATAATGGGTCAACGACTTAATTTCAGTAGCAAGGTTAAGCGAATAGCGGAGCCGTAGGGAAACCGAGTGTTAACTGCGCGAATAGTTGCTGGGATTAGACCCGAAACCCGGTGATCTAGCCATGGGCAGGTTGAAGGTTGAGTAACATCAACTGGAGGACCGAACCGACTAATGTTGAAAAATTAGCGGATGACTTGTGGCTGGGGGTGAAAGGCCAATCAAACCGGGAGATAGCTGGTTCTCCTCGAAAGCTATTTAGGTAGCGCCTCGCGTCTAACTATTGGGGGTAGAGCACTGTTAAGGCTAGGGGGTCATCCCGACTTACCAACCCTTTGCAAACTCCGAATACCAATAAGTTCAATCGCGGGAGACACACGGCGGGTGCTAACGTCCGTCGTGGAAAGGGAAACAACCCAGACCGTCAGCTAAGGTCCCAAAGTGTATGTTAAGTGGGAAACGATGTGGAAAGGCTCAGACAGCCAGGAAGTTGGCTTAGAAGCAGCCATCTTTTAAAGAAAGCGTAATAGCTCACTGGTCGAGTCGGTCTGCGCGGAAGATTTAACGGGGCTAAACATACCACCGAAGCTACGGATGCAAAGACTTGTTCTTGCATGGTAGAGGAGCGTTCTGTAAGCCGTCGAAGGTGAGTTGAGAAGCTTGCTGGAGGTATCAGAAGTGCGAATGTTGACATGAGTAACGATAATGGGGGTGAAAAACCTCCACGCCGAAAGACCAAGGGTTCCTGTCCAACGTTAATCGGGGCAGGGTGAGTCGACCCCTAAGGCGAGGCCGAAAGGCGTAGTCGATGGGAAACAGGTTAATATTCCTGTACTCACTTATATTGCGATGGGGTGACGGAGAAGGTTAGGCTAGCATGGCGATGGTTGTCCATGTTTAAGGTTGTAGGCTGTGTGCTTAGGTAAATCCGGGCGCACATTAAGGCTGAGAGCTGATGACGAGTCTCTACGGAGATGAAGTAGTTGATACCCGGCTTCCAGGAAAAACCTCTAAGCTTCAGATATAAGAGAATCGTACCCCAAACCGACACAGGTGGTTAGGTAGAGAATACTAAGGCGCTTGAGAGAACTCGGGTGAAGGAACTAGGCAAAATGGTACCGTAACTTCGGGAGAAGGTACGCCGATGATGGTGAAGGACTTGCTCCGTAAGCTATTGTCGGTCGCAGAGAAATGGTGGCTGCAACTGTTTATTAAAAACACAGCACTGTGCAAAATCGAAAGATGACGTATACGGTGTGACGCCTGCCCGGTGCCGGAAGGTTAATTGATTGGGTTAGACTTAGGTCGAAGCTCATGATCGAAGCCCCGGTAAACGGCGGCCGTAACTATAACGGTCCTAAGGTAGCGAAATTCCTTGTCGGGTAAGTTCCGACCTGCACGAATGGCGTAATGATGGCCACGCTGTCTCCACCCGAGACTCAGTGAAATTGAAATCGCTGTTAAGATGCAGTGTACCCGCGGCTAGACGGAAAGACCCCGTGAACCTTTACTATAGCTTGGCACTGAACATTGAACCTACATGTGTAGGATAGGTGGGAGACGTTGAAGCATTGTCGCTAGATGATGTGGAGTCAACCTTGAAATACCACCCTTGTACGTTTGATGTTCTAACGTAGGTCCCTTATCGGGATTGCGGACAGTGTCTGGTGGGTAGTTTGACTGGGGCGGTCTCCTCCCAAAGAGTAACGGAGGAGCACGAAGGTTGGCTAAACATGGTTGGACATCATGTGGTTAGTGCAAAGGCATAAGCCAGCTTAACTGCGAGACAGACACGTCGAGCAGGTACGAAAGTAGGTCTTAGTGATCCGGTGGTTCTGAATGGAAGGGCCATCGCTCAACGGATAAAAGGTACTCCGGGGATAACAGGCTGATACCGCCCAAGAGTTCATATCGACGGCGGTGTTTGGCACCTCGATGTCGGCTCATCACATCCTGGGGCTGAAGTTGGTCCCAAGGGTATGGCTGTTCGCCATTTAAAGTGGTACGCGAGCTGGGTTTAGAACGTCGTGAGACAGTTCGGTCCCTATCTGCCGTGGGCGTTTGAGAATTGAGAGGAGCTGCTCCTAGTACGAGAGGACCGGAGTGGACGAACCACTGGTGTTCGGGTTGTTATGCCAATAGCATTGCCCGGTAGCTAAGTTCGGAACTGATAACCGCTGAAAGCATCTAAGCGGGAAGCAGGCCTCGAGATGAGTTCTCACTGGGACTTTAAGTCCCCTGAAGGGCCGTTGGAGACTACAACGTTGATAGGCAAGGTGTGTAAGTGCTGTGAGGCATTGAGCTAACTTGTACTAATTACCCGTGAGGCTTAACCATACAAATTAAAGTATGATTAATTGAAATACGACTTAAGAATAGATTGAACACTACTATTTATCGAAAGATAGGTTTTAAAGACTTCTTTATTTATAGCTTTTCAGATTTTAAAGATACAACTTGAAAGCAAACCAGATTTGCTTGGTGACCATAGTGTTGCGGTACCACCTGATCCCATTCCGAACTCAGTAGTGAAACGTAATAACGCCGATGGTAGTGTGGGGCTTCCCCATGTGAGAGTAGGGCATCGCCAAGCGCCAATTAATATTTATTCAGACTAGGTTTGAATAAATATTGTTTAAGACGTAGTCTTAAACAAGAGCAGATGATTCGTAAGACTCGAAAAATTTGTTTGGTGACCATAGTGTTGCGGTACCACCTGATCCCATTCCGAACTCAGTAGTGAAACGTAATAACGCCGATGGTAGTGTGGGGCTTCCCCATGTGAGAGTAGGGCATCGCCAAACGCTAAATTAGATTTAAGACACAGTCTTGAACGAAAAAAGCCGATATCATTGATATCGGCTTTTTTTATACCTGTAAATTATTAACAGCTAAAGCTAAGTGCAGCGTCTTGCTCTGTGAAACCTTGATGAATTAAAAAAGCAGATAATTCAGCTGTAACCTGTGTTGTTTTAATTACAGTTACGGTTTCTAATTGCAGAGATTTTGCATGCTTGATTGCTTGTTGTACTAGGTATTTACCCACACCACGTTGTTGAGTTATATCTCTTACTGCCATGCAGCTTAAGAATAACGTGGTAGTATCATGTTGCATGATTAAACCACCAATGTGGCGATCATTAAATTTAGCAACAAACAGAGTTTGGCTGTCATCTTGAAGCAGTTGATCGAAAGTTTTTTGAATCTCAGCTTCGTCATGCTGAAATGGTCGATACAATTTTGTTATATCAATAAGTAACTGTGGAGTTGAGTCTGTTACTGTAAATGCTGATAATCTCATGCTGTTCCCTTTTTTAGATACATGCTGATATTACGCTATTATCATTCGTTATTTAAGGTTTGTTTTATGCAATGCAGAATGAATTGTGGGGCGTGCTGTGAAGCGCCAAGTATCACTAGCTATATTCCAGGTATGCCTGATGGTAAGCCTGCTGGTGTACGATGTGTTAATCTGTCGGTTGATCATTTATGTCTAATCTTTACAGACCCTAAACGCCCTGCGTTATGCGATACATTTAAGGCCTGTAATGATGTATGTGGTGAAAATCGCGATGAGGCTTTGTTCTTAATTACTGATTTGGAAATACAAACAGCAAGCTAAAATGTTAACGTTTTAGCCATGAGCGTGGATTAACGGCTTTACCCTTGTGGCGGATCTCGAAGTAAACCCCAGACTCTAACTGACCACCACTACGGCCAGCCAATGAGATGACATCGCCCGTGCGTACCTTCTCTCCGGTTACTTTGAGTAATGTTTGGTTATGACCATACAGGCTCATATATCCCTGGCCGTGATCAATAATCGTTACCATACCGAATCCACGTAGCCAATCTGCAAAGACGACCTTACCTGCGCTAACTGCTTTTACTTTACTCCCTTCATTTGCGCTGATGACCAATCCACGCCAACTGACATTATTAAATCGCTTACTGTTAAAGTTGTGCAGTACTTTACCTTTTATCGGCCAGTCTAATTTGCCTTTATATCGTTTCAATCCTGATAATGATATTTGCGCACTTTGCTGTTTTTTTAATAACGCAATTTGTTGCTGTTTTCGTAATAACGCTATTTGTTGTTCTAACTTTTGTGCTGCTATCCCTAGCTCTGTTCGTGTTTTTTTCTGCTTGTTAATACTGTCAGCTATATTTCTATTACTTTTCTTCTGTTCTGATTTTTGTTGTGCTAATTGCTTGGATTTTTGTTGCTGTGAGGTTTGGATTACAAGTAATTGCTGTTTTATTTCTTCTTGTTCTACTTCATTTTTTTCAATTTTAGCTAAGGTATCATTAAATTCAGCAATAGATGCAGCGCGAGCGGCGTGAAGGTGTTGATAATAAACTAATGACCGTTCTATCTCTTTACTGTTCTGTTGGTTAAGGAGTAGTTTCAAATAATCATTATTACCACTTAAATAGGCCGTTTCAATTTGTGCGGAAAGGATATTTTGTTGTTTCTTTTTACTTTTTAATAGTACTTTTTCTTGTGCGATTAGGTCGCTGAGATCTTTTTCGATATCGCGGATTAAAGATTCGGTATTACTGAGTTGTGCGGCGACTTTACTAATGGCACGGTCGGTACTTTGTGTTTGTGTAGATAAATCGTTTAAATAACGGTTTTGTTTTTTAATTGATGCGTCTTGGGCTTTGATCTGGCTACGAAGTTGATTAAGATCAGATTGATTATTGGCTGCATAAGCGTTTGATGATAGTAATATCAGCAGGCCTATAACGCGATAGACCATACTGTTTTTTAAAAATGTCATAACGTAATCCTTTCCCCGTAGGGAAACGATTATTTCAGATTCATTAGGTTCTTACCAGTCATTTCCGCTGGTATTTCTTGACCAAGTAAAGTCAACATGGTCGGGGCTAAATCACATAGGCGACCTGTCTCTGCTGGCTCTGCATCACGACCAAAATAAATCAGTGGTACAGGTAAGTTAGTGTGTGCAGTATGAACGCCACCCGTTTCTGGGTTGATCATCATTTCAGCATTACCGTGATCGGCTGTTATTAAGCATTCACCACCGACTTTTTCTAGTGCCTCTACTACACGACCAATTGATTGGTCAACGGCTTCACACGCTTTTACTGCCGCATCAAATACACCTGTATGGCCAACCATATCTCCGTTCGGGTAGTTACAAATGATCACATCGTACTTTTCACTCTCAATTGCCGCAACTAGCTTGTCAGTGAGCATTTCTGAATTCATTTCAGGTTGTAAGTCGTAAGTTGCTACTGGTGGTGATGGGATTAATTCACGATCTTCACCTGTAAAAGAGTCTTCAACGCCGCCATTAAAAAAGAAGGTTACGTGGGCATATTTTTCTGTTTCAGAAATACGTAATTGCGTTTTATTTTGCTGTTCAAGCATTGAACCTAAGGTATTAACTAATTTATCAGAAGGGAAAGCGATGCTCGTATCAATGGTCGCTGCATATTCAGTTAGCATAACAAAGTCAGCAAGTTTCGGTGTTACGCTGCGTTTGAAGCCTGTGAAGTCTGTATCGACAAATGCACGGGTAATTTCGCGCGCACGATCAGCACGGAAATTCATAAAGATGACTGCATCACCATCGGAAATTGGTGCAGCTTCGCCAATGACTGTCGCTTTCACGAACTCATCATTTTCATCACGTGCATAAGCGGCTTCAAGGCCAGAGAGTGCCGTATCTGCTTTATATTGGCTTTTACCTTGCGTAAATAGCTCATAGGCTTCTTCAACACGATCCCAACGATTATCTCGGTCCATCGCAAAATAGCGGCCGATTAATGTGGCTGTTCTACCTACGCCAACTTCAGCAAATTTAGCATCACATTTTTCTAGCGTACCTTGTGCGCTACGTGGTGGTGTATCACGGCCGTCTAAGAATGCGTGTAGATAAACCTTTGTTGCCCCTTGCTTTGCTGCAAGTTCGATCATGGCCAAGATCTGATCGTCGTGACTATGTACGCCACCTGGAGACGCTAGGCCTAGGATATGCACGGCTTTATCATTCGCAACCGCCGCATCAACTGCTTTTACAAGTGCTGGATTTTGGTAGAATTCGCCATCACCGATTGCTTTATCGATTTTAGTTAAATTTTGATAAACGATACGACCAGCACCAATATTGACATGGCCAACTTCTGAATTACCCATTTGCCCATCAGGTAGCCCCACATCTAAGCCTGAACTTGAAATCAGCATGCTTGGGTAATCTTGCCAAAGTTTATCTAAAATAGGTGTTTTTGCATTGGCAATTGCGTTATCTTTTTGATCAAGGCGGTGGCCCCAGCCATCCATGATGATAAGCGCAATTGTTTTTTTAGCCTTAGACATGAGTTTACCTCTCGGTTATTAAGTTTAAATATAGGAATATTACTACACTTTACGGAGCTAAATTGGCTCTTATTTATGATCCAGGTAGAATATTGAAGATATTTAATTATAAATGTCGGTAATATAACTACATATCCATCTGTTTCATATTTCGAGTTATTAGCTTAACTATGCAAATTTGGTGATTAACTTTATCTTTGAGTTTTTCATAACGGTGGTGAGGAATTTATTATTGAGCTGCTTTTATTCCTTGTCACATGTATACTCCGTTGAGAATAATCCTTTATTATTAAATTTTAGAGTCATAATCACATGCAAGAATATATTGAATTTGCTTCGAATAATCCAGCCTTATCTCTCGCTTGGGTCGCTATCGCTGGTTTCCTTATTTATTCATTTGGCTCAAGTGCCATGTCTAAAGTTAAGTCGGTAAACAATCATGAAGCGACCGCTTTAATGAATAAAGAAAATGCTATTGTTGTTGATGTACGTGCTGCAGAAAACTATCGTAAGTCACATATTTTAAACGCAATTAACGTTCCAGTTGCTGATATTGAAGCAAATAAGCTATCAATGATTGAAAAATACAAAAACACCCCAATCATCGTTATGTGTGATACAGGAATGAGTTCAGGTCGCGCTGCAAATCGCCTAGCGAAAATGGACTTTACGACTGTTTATAATTTATCTGGTGGTATGGCAAGTTGGCAAGACGCAAACTTACCGACTGTTAAGAAATAACAGTTACTAATCAGCTCACTAAAAAATTAATTACTCAGTTTGAATCTATAAATATTGGAATTTACTTATGTCAGAATCAGCAAGCCAACAAGAATTTAATATCCAACGTGTTTACATCAAAGACGTATCTTTTGAATGCCCTAACTCTCCTGCGATTTTTCAACAAGAATGGAAACCTGAAGTTAAATTAGATCTAGATACTCGTAGCTCTAAGCTTGGTGAAGGTGTATTTGAAGTTGTATTATCACTTACTGTGACAGCTAAAGATGGCGACACAGTGGCTTTCTTATGTGAAGTTCAACAAGCAGGTATCTTTACTGTTGGTGAATTAAGCGAAGGTCAATTAGCACATTGTCTAGGTGCTTTCTGTCCAAATATCTTATTCCCATATGCACGTGAAACAATTGCTAGCTTAGTGAGCCGTGGTTCTTTCCCGCAGCTTAATCTTGCGCCAGTTAACTTTGATGCATTATTTGCATCTTATGTTCAACAAGCGCAACAAGCAGCTGAAGAACCTGCTCTTGCAGAGCAAAAACTGGACTCTTAAGTGATGGCGACTGATACCGCTTTGATTACCGTTCTGGGTGCTGGTTCTTACGGCACTTCATTAGCGATGTCCTTAGCACGTAATGGTAACAAAACCGTGTTGTGGGGTCATAATCCACTGCATGTTGCCGAACTTGCTAAAGCGCGCTGTAATGAAACTTACTTACCGGGTATCGCTTTTCCTGATGCTTTGGTATTGGATGCGGACCTTGAACAAGCTGTGGCCGCAAGTCGCGATATTCTGATTGTGGTACCGAGCCATGTTTTTGGTGATGTATTAAAGCAGATTAAACCATTTTTACGTGAAGACTCGCGTATATCTTGGGCTACAAAAGGACTAGAAGCTGAAACCGGACGTCTATTGCAAGATGTTGCAACAGATATTCTTGGCAGTAGTTATCCATTAGCTGTACTTTCTGGACCTACATTTGCGAAAGAGCTAGCTGCTGGTTTACCAACTGCAATCAGTATCTCGTCAACGGATCCTAAATTTGCTGATGATATCTCACACTTATTGCATTGTGGCCGTAGTTTACGTACTTATACCAATAATGATTTTATTGGCGTGCAACTTGGCGGCGCGGTTAAAAACGTGATTGCTATTGGCGCTGGTTTATCTGATGGACTTGGTTTTGGTGCGAATGCTCGTACTGCATTAATTACTCGCGGTTTGACTGAGTTATGTCGTCTTGGTGAAGCATTAGGTGCAGAAAAAAATACCTTCATGGGTATGTCTTGCTTGGGTGATTTGGTACTAACCTGTACTGATAATCAAAGTCGAAATCGTCGTTTTGGTCTTGCACTGGGTGCAGGTAAAGGCGTTGATGAAGCACAAGTTGAGATTGGTCAAGTTGTTGAAGGCTATCGTAATACCAAAGAAGTTTATTTGTTATCTGCGCGTCTTGGCGTGGAAATGCCAATTACGGAGCAAATATATCAAGTGTTATATGAGAATAAGCTTCCAAAAGAAGCGGCTTTAGCATTATTAGCACGTGATAAAAAAGGCGAATAATCAGTTTTAATTAAAAAAGTGACGGTCAAGACCGTCACTTTTTATTTATTCTATCGTTTAATGTTAGCTGTGCTTAATTGATTAAAGCTTAGTAGTAAGAATGCTCACCAGCTTGGTGTTCTGTTGCATCTTTAACAGCAGTTAGTTCTTCAGGGAACAATTCTAGTAACTGTTTTTCTATCCCTTCTTTCAACGTAAAATCTACTTGGCTACAACCATTACAACCACCACCGAACTGTAAAATAGCAATGCCATCATCCGTGATTTCAGTTAATACGACGTTACCGCCATGTCCTGCTAGTTGTGGGTTAACTTCAGTTTGGATCACATAGTCAACGCGCTCTGTTAGTGGAGCATCATCTGCAACAGCTCTTATTTTTGCGTTAGGCGCTTTAAGTGTTAATTGAGAACCCATTTTGTCCGTAACAAAATCGATATAAGCATCGGTTAAGAACGGTTTGCTCATGTCATCAATTAATGCATCAAAACCACTGAATGGTAATACAATATCAGTACTTTCAATTGCTTCAGGTGGACAATATGATACGCCACACTCTGCATTTGCTGTGCCTGGGTTAACGACGAATACACGAATGTTAGTGCCGTCTTTTTGGTTGCTAAGTAATTTTACAAAATGAGTTTGTGCCGCTTCAGTAATTGTTATCATGATGTCCTCTTTGTCATACCCGACTAATTTACTATGTCTTTAATTGTAACGCTATTCCTGATTAGAAACCACTAATCCGCCAATGTTCTGGCAATACACCATATATCGATACGTTCTACCCCTGCTGTAAATAAAGCCTGGCAAGCTGTTTTCATTGTTTCACCTGTTGTTACTACATCATCAATAATTGCAACATGCTTAACTGTAATAGCTTGTGTGACTTGAAATGCATTGTGCATATTGTTGCTACGCTCAGCCGCTGTTTGCTTAGCTTGTGCTTTGGTATTTTTAGTGCGAATAAATATTTTCTCTGCGATTAGCGGTATTTGCAGTTGTTTTGCAAGATCTTGGGCAAGTAGATGGGCTTGGTTATAACCTCGTTTTGCGAGGCGCTTTTTATGTAAAGGGATAGATAGTAATGCCTCTGGTAAACTGTAATTATGCTGGATGACGTTGTTACTGACGCTACGACTTATTAGCTGGGAAAACAGTAAGTGTAGTTGTGGCTGTTGCGAAAATTTATATTGTTTAATTAAGTATTGGCATTCCAAACTGTAGTTCATCGAGGCAATTAATCGTTGCCAAGGTGGCTCTTGGTGTCTGCACTCATGACATTGACCTTGTTGATTTATAGTGAGTGGAAGCGCGCAACGATAGCAGCTTGATACCGGTAAATAGGGTAATTCCTGTTGGCATAATAAACACAGAAAAGGTTGTAGATTATCGATGGGCATATCACATAAGTAACAACGAGGCTGTAATAGTATAATGCTGAGTTTGCGGATCATGGCTATATCTACTCGTTTGATTAGTATATCCTCATGGCTCAATAATTCGTCAAGTGTAGAGAAATATGTCAGAAGTCTTAGCCACAAAAATTAAAAGTGTAAGCGGCAACACAGAGTTACATGTCGATATTGTCGGTGACGGCCCAGACTTAGTGTTATTACATGGTTGGGGATTAAATAGTGCGTGTTGGCAATCTATTGTTCCGTTACTATCTGCGCACTATCGATTACATTTAGTTGATCTACCTGGTTTTGGCTTTAGTCATGATAGTTATCTTGCGAGTCAGTCGCTGGCTGATATTACTGATGCATTAGTTAAAGTTGTACCTGACAATGCCGTTTTGTTGGGTTGGTCGTTGGGTGGGTTGTGTGCTACTCATTTTGCGCTAGCGCATCCCCAACGAGTTTCTGCATTGGTGACAGTTGCCAGTTCACCGAAATTTATGGCAACATCACAAGTGAATGAATTAGCTGCTTGGGCTGGTATTGCTGAAAATGTATTAGTGCAATTCCAACAACAGCTAAAACAGAATCTATCACAAACTATTAATCGTTTTTTAGCCATTCAAGCGATGGGCAGTGAAACGGCGAAACAAGACATTAAACAGTTAAAGTCTTTATTAGCTGCACGTCCGCAGCCGCATGAACAAGCATTAAGTAACGGTTTACGATTATTAGAGACAGTGGACTTACGCGTGCAGTTAGCTTCATTAACAATGCCATTTTATCGTTGTTATGGGCGCTTAGATTCGCTGGTACCACAAGCGACAGTGGTGTGGATGGACCGTTATTTACCGCAATCACCGAGTCTTATATTTAAAGCGTCTTCACATGCGCCTTTTATTTCAGAACCCACTCTTTTTGTGAATAAACTGCAGGCATTTATCAATCATTCGTTATAAACTCAAATAGCAGCCACTCATGTTATTATTTTGGATGTACTGTTGAGCCGTTATTTATGATAATGAGGGAAAGATATGTTCATACAGTCACACGCTACGATTCGTTACCTGCGCCGTATGGATATTACTAAGGGGGGCGCTAGCATATGGTATTAGTTATTCCTCCTCCTACGGGTATTCCCAATGCGTTAAACCCAACCACAGCGGCAGTGGAACGGGATGCAGAAAAGCGCGAGATCACGCCTGCGATCACCCCCGATGGTGCGTCAGCTTCAACAAATGACAGCACCACAGACAAAGACCTTATTAATTATAACCCGAAGAAAAATGATCCTGATAGCAAGAAAAAACAAGCCGGAGATCCATCTGCGTTGACGCTAGATGATGATGAGGTGATCGTACTCGGTCATGTTTCTCAAGAAGGTGAAACGCGAGTTGATGATTTTTCAAGTATCGTATTATCGATTGATATGACGAATCCGCCTGAAACGATTATTGCTGAAGTTTTGTTACTACGACAGGCTATCTTAGCTAAACCGACCCTCAAGGTTGGCGATCGTCAACAACTTGCCGAAATAAACCACATTATAAAAACGGCGCTGGCTGATCTATTACGGTTAAAGGAACTTGATGAAGTTAAAGTGCTAGCGGCACAACTACCAGGTGAAACTGGCGTATTAAAAGGTGAAAATGTGCATTCTCACGTTGTCGCACTGGATGATCTTTTCGCTTCTTCTTTTGATGATGATATGGACGTAACAACAGAGTCTGTATCGGCAAAATCCAAATTAGCTGGCGCTGTTGTGGGGTATTTTTATGGTGAAAATATAGAGCCTAAAGCACCATCACAGATCGATCAGCAAGAATAATCTTATATTTATTGTGAGTTTATCAGTAACTTTCTGTGTGCTTTGCTAGTATGGACTTTATAACCATACTAATAACGAGGATGTCATGTCAGAGCAACGGATACAGCAAGCAATACAATTAATTGATGAAATAAATCAGTGTGATCCAGTCAGTGAAATTGTAGATGGAATAGCACAACCAAAAGAATGGTTATACGGTGTGCGCATGAGCGAGTGCCTGGCTGAATTTATACCTGAAGCATCGACTGCATTACAAATAGCCGCGCGTGCACAACATATTAAACGTTGGAGTATTCCTCGTAGTGAGCATCCACTTGGGCGCGAAGGCTACAATAAATGGCGTCAATCATTAGGCCGTTTACACGCCGAAGAAGCAATGGCAATTGCAGAAAAGGTAGGTTGTGCTCAAGATGAAGTACAAGCAATTGGTCGTATGTTGCGTAAAGAAAAATTAAAACGTGACTCACAAGTACAAGCGCTAGAAGATGTTATTTGTTTAGTCTTTTTAAAATATTACTTTACCGCGTTTTCAGAAAAGCATACACCCGAAAAACTGATTGTTATTGTGCAAAAGACTTGGGCTAAAATGTCTGAAAAAGGCCATGACGCGGCACTGAAATTACCGTTTACACCTGATCAACAGGCTTTGTTGGCTAAAGCGCTCGGTTAATATTTTTCTGCTAGATTTAATACTGCTAATTCACTGCAGCTTACTTGAGTTGCAGTGGATAATGATTCTTACTGCCTAGTTCGTTTACTCTTCTTCTTTAATGCTGCCAATTGAACATGCTAAATCCCGTAAACATACCTGTTTAGTGTTAGCTTTTATCACTGTTTTAATCGTGTTCTTATTTGTTATTATCTGCTAATTAAATGCTTTATATCTATAATCTCTCTGGTATATTGAGCTTAGCAATTACATTCGGTTAATTGGATGATTTAGGGAGTTAAAGTTAATGCAAATGGAAATAATCTCGGCCGCGGTGATGCTATTTTTGATCATGGACCCGTTAGGTAATTTACCGATATTTTTGTCTATTTTAAAACACATAGATAAAAAACGTCGACGTGCTGTCATGGTACGAGAATTATTAATTGCACTGTTTGTGATGCTGTTATTCTTATTCTTAGGTGAAAGGATCCTTGGTTTTTTAAGTCTAAAACAAGAAGCGGTGAGTATCGCCGGTGGTATTATTCTGTTCTTGATCGCAATTAAGATGATCTTCCCGACTGAAGGTGGGTTAACGGGCCTAGCCGCAGGTGAAGAACCGTTTATTGTACCAATGGCGATCCCGTTATTAGCGGGGCCCTCAATCCTTGCAGCGTTATTATTATTAGCCCATCAAGACCCTGACAAAATGTTTGAATGGTCTGCAGCGTTACTCATTGCATGGGGGCTAAGTGCCTTTATTTTAATGTTCTATGAAGGGTTTAATCGTATTCTCGGCGAGAAAGGCTTAGCCGCTGTAGAGCGATTGATGGGAATGTTATTGGTGATGATATCGGTACAGATGTTACTGGATGGTATTGCTGATTATCTTGCCACAGTAAGCTAATTGAACACTATTCTTGTGAGGTTATTGTAAACAAAAGTTTGCATTGTTGTTTGCAATACGCCGTCGCAATGGTAAATTAATCTATCTTAATATCTAAGTAAGCTTAACAGATAGTTTAGAACGTAGGACAAAGGCAGGGTCATTTAGGTACACTGCTTCTGATTACTGGTTCTCACAATATGACAAGGAAATTGAATGAGCATTACCTCTTTTTATCCACCACAACGTACTTTGATGGGACCTGGTCCTTCAGATGTTTATCCGAACGTATTACAAGCATTAAGTCGTCCGACCGTTGGTCATCTTGACCCGACATTTGTAAAAATGATGGATGAAGTAAAAGAATTGCTGCAGTATGCATTTCAAACCAAGAATCCTTGTACTATGGCGGTTTCAGCTCCTGGTTCTGCAGGCATGGAAACTTGCTTTGTGAATTTGATTGAGCCTGGTGATAAAGTCATTGTATGTATCAACGGTGTGTTTGGTAATCGTATGGCTGAAAACGTAACACGCTCTGGTGGCGTACTGGTTAAAGTAGAAGATGAATGGGGCAAACCCGTTGATCCAGAAAAACTTGAAGCGGCGTTAAAAGCCCATCCTGATGCGAAAATTGTCGCATTTGTACATGCTGAAACATCAACAGGTGTACTTTCTGATGCCAAGACTCTTTGTGCACTAGCAAGGCAATATGATTGCTTATCGATTGTTGATGCGGTGACGTCACTCGGTGGCGTGCCTTTGTATGTGGATGATTGGGGCATTGATGCCATTTATTCTGGTACTCAAAAGTGCTTGTCTTGTGTCCCGGGTATCTCTCCGGTGAGCTTCAGTCCTGCAGCCGTTGAAAGAATTCAAAACCGGTCTGTACCTGTCCAAAGTTGGTTCTTAGATCAAACGCTTGTGATGAGCTATTGGTCAGGTGAAGGTAAACGTACTTATCACCATACTGCGCCGGTAAATACCCTATATGCATTACATGAATCATTAGTGCAATTACAAACTGAAGGCTTAGAGAGTGCATGGGAACGTCATGCACAGCAACATTTAGCATTACGTGCTGGTTTAGAAAAAATGGGCATCGAGTTTATTGTTGATGAAGCGTGCCGTTTACCACAGCTAAATACGGTCGTTATTCCTGACGGTGTTGATGATGCTGCTGTGCGTAACCAATTATTACAAACCTATAACCTTGAAATCGGTGCCGGTCTGGGTGCATTCGCAGGTAAAGCATGGCGTATTGGTTTAATGGGTTATGCGGCGCGCGGTGAAAATGTTGCATTGTGTTTACGTGCCTTAGAAGAAACCTTGAACTAAAAATACGTTAAATACGGCTAGCTAATGCTGTAGCAGCTAAGGGCTAGTGAAACTGATTTAATATGAAAAGCCACGCTTCATGAATAATGGAACGTGGCTTTTTTAGTATTGCCTTAATGACCTTCACTTTCAGCTATTGAAAATAAGTGGTGTTAGCCTGACTCGCTGCAAATTTCTGCACTAATTTATTCGTTGGGTAGAGAAGTACAGTTTGTTTTAACAGTATCGCTGATTCTTCTTTTTTGCCTAATTTTGCTAATGCGCGAACCCAATTAATATAAATATTTGCTCTTGGTGTTTTCTGTGAGATCTCAGCAGCCCAATCCATATAGTGATTCAGCTCTGCTATATCGTTATTGTATATCGCGATTTGCAAGCGATACATCATAGTGTTGAACTCTAATCGTGTGATCCAAGCGACTGGATTGACGACTTTTGTCAGTGGCGTTATATTACTGCGATCACTGCGCTCATATTGGGTTAACAATTTATTCGTATGCAATGTCGTTAGCATAAATAACCCCGTAACTAAGGGGATAAATAATGCTAAGGTACGCAATAAAAAGGTGTAACTAAATTTGATTGTTTTGGTATTGCTATAACGACTGCAGATATACCAAACCAAGGTTAAGAATACCACCCAATGCACGACGGCATGATAAAACGGATATTCTGTCTGGCTATGTAAAACCAATGGAAATACCAGTCCTAATAACGCCATCGCTTGCCATAATGGCTGCTTGACGATAATACGTAAGAAACCAATCATTAATAACGCGATCCCAGCTAATGCAACAAGGCCACCTTCGATACCCCAATATAATAATTCATTATGTGGGTGGTCAAGATTTTCTGGTGATCCAGGTAATGCCAGCCCTTGGCTCAGTGCTTGGCTGTACGAATTGAGATACGCGACTTCAAAGCTACCGTAACCCCAACCGAGGAAAGGTTTCTCTAACCACATAGCTAACCCATGTAGATAGATAGGCACGCGTGCGCCTGGATCTGTTAGCGCGGCTGCAGAACGCGCTACTTTGTTTGCGGTTTCTAACGAGTAAGCACCAATGGCAACAGCGATAACACTACAAACTAACCAAATTAACAGACTTTCTGATTGTTCAGACTCCCGTAATTGTTGCCACACCCAAGGTAACATGAGCGCCGGTGCAATTAATAATGATAGGTAACCAGTTCGAGATTGCAGCAATACAACGGGAATAATGGCCATGAAAGTGGTGATATAGCAAAATAGACGTTTCTTTTTTTCATCCAATTTAGTTTGTGTCAGCAGGTATAAAGCGAGGGCAATACCTGTTGTTAAAAATGAAGCAGAGACATTGGGTTGTTGAAAAATACCATAGGGACGATTGGCGCTTTTATGATAACCAAGGGTATTATTAACCGGTAGCAAATAGTATTGGACGAGACTAAACAGTGCCTCGATAAATACGGCGCCTAAAATTAAATATAATAGCGTCAGGCGTTGTTGCTGAGTAAGCTGTAATTGCTGCAGAGCAACAAAAAACAGTAAACCACCGACTAAACCAAATAAGCGGGTATAACTGAGACCAGCAACGATAGGGTCGGCATATAATACCGGTAGTAGCATGACTAGCGTGGCAGCGATAAACAGTAAGCTCATTTGGGAGTAAACCAGTTTCGCTTGTAATGTCGCTTGCCACAAACCAATGCCGATTAAGGTTGAAATAAACATCCAACCAATCGCATTAAAAGGCAAGTGCAGTCCTGAACCGCCGCCGTTATGTTGAAAATAATGCATCCCGATCAACATATACACGGCGAACGTAATGAAAAATCCTTTTTTCAATGTTGTTAGATTCATACTATGACTCTTTGTTGATATTATTCTGTTAGTTGAAAGTACTCAGTTGTTTTGCGCGTTCTAACATGGGTTTTAGAAAACGTGCAGTATGACTGTCTGGATGTTCAGATACGGTTTCCGGTGTTCCGGCGACAAGAATCTCACCACCGCCGCTGCCACCTTCTGGACCGAGATCGATCACCCAATCTGCTGTCTTCACGACATCAAGGTTATGCTCAATAATGACGATAGTATTACCGTGATCGCGTAAGCGATGTAATACTTTCATGAGTAATTTAATATCATGAAAATGCAAACCTGTCGTTGGTTCGTCTAAGATATACAAAGTTTGGCCTGTATCGCGTTTTGATAACTCTTTCGCTAGTTTCACGCGTTGTGCTTCACCACCAGATAACGTCGTCGCAGACTGACCGAGGCGTATGTAAGACAGACCTACATCCATTAAGGTTTGTAACTTACGTGCGATAGGTGGGATTGGTGCAAAGAAGGTATTCGCTTCTTCGACGGTCATATTTAATACTTCGTGAATATTTTTGCCTTTGTAGCGGACTTCTAATGTTTCACGGTTATAACGTTGGCTTTTGCAGTTGTCACAAGGGACATAAACATCAGGTAAGAAGTGCATTTCTACTTTAATTAGACCATCACCTTGGCAAGCTTCACAGCGACCGCCTTTCACGTTAAAACTAAATCGACCTGGTTTATAACCACGCGAACGTGCTTCTTGTGTTCCGGCAAAGATCTCGCGGATAGCGGTGAAAATACCTGTATAAGTTGCAGGGTTAGAACGCGGGGTTCGGCCGATTGGACTTTGATCAATGTCGACAACTTTATCAAGCTGATCTAAACCTTCAATGGAGGTGTAAGGTGAAGGGACTGTCACCGTTGCGCCGTTCAATTCAATATGCGCGATCTTAAAGAAGGTATCATTTATGAGGGTTGATTTACCTGAACCTGACACACCTGTTACACAGGTCATTACGCCAACTGGCACGGACAAATCAACATTTTTAAGGTTGTTGCCGCTTGCTCCTTTTAAATGAACCCATTTGTCGGTTAATGGTGTACGTTGCGCTGGGATCTCAATTGCTTTACGACCACTGAGATAATCGGCGGTCAGTGAGTTTTCACTTTTCAAGATATCATCCACGTTACCTCGTGCCACGATCTCGCCACCATGCACACCAGCACCTGGACCAATATCTAGGACATAATCGGCCGCACGGATCGCATCTTCATCGTGTTCAACCACTATCACTGTATTGCCAAGATCACGTAGATGGATCAGGGTTTGTAATAAGCGTTCATTATCTCGTTGGTGCAAACCGATCGAAGGTTCATCGAGCACGTACATCACGCCAACCAGACCAGCACCAATTTGGCTAGCAAGACGAATACGCTGTGCTTCACCGCCAGATAGCGTTTCGGCGCTGCGCTCTAGACTTAAATAATTCAGACCTACATTGACTAAGAAGCCAAGACGATCACCAATCTCTTTAAGGATCTTTTCGGCTATCTGGCCTTTTTGACCTGGTAGCGCCATTTTGGAAAAGAATTCGAATGCTTCACCTATGGCCATATGCGACACTTCTGGTAAGGTGGTTTCTTGAATGTAAACGTGGCGAGCTTCTTGACGTAGACGAGAACCTGAACAGGTCTCACAAGACTTAGTGGTTAAGTATTTACCAAGTTCTTCACGTACCGCATTCGATTCGGTTTCTTTGTAACGGCGCTGCATATTCGGAATGATGCCTTCGAAAGCGTGGCAGCGAACGACGATATCACCGCGATCATTCACATAGTTAAATTCAATTTCTTGCTCGCCACTGCCTTGCAGAATATAACCTTGTACTTCACTGGCTAATGAATTAAATGGTTTAGTCAAATCAAACTTGTAGTGTTTCGCCAGTGAGCTGAGCATTTGGAAGTAATAAAAATTACGTTTATCCCAACCACGGATCGCGCCACCTGAGAGGCTCAGATCAGCATTAATGATAACACGATCGTGATCAAAGTATTGTTGAACACCAAGCCCATCACAGGTATGACAAGCACCTGCTGGATTGTTGAATGAGAAGATCCTTGGTTCAAGCTCTGCCATGCTGTAACCACAATGTGGGCAAGCAAAGTTAGCTGAAAAGACGATCGGTTCTGCATCGCTTTCATCCATATCGGCAATGTAAGCGGTGCCGCCTGATAAGTTTAGTGCGGTTTCAAAAGACTCGGATAGACGTAATTGTAGATCATCACGAACTTTAAAACGATCGATGACAACTTCAATGGTGTGCTTTTTATGTAGATCTAAAGCTGGCGGATCGGATAGATCGCAGACTTCACCATCGATGCGTGCTCGTATATAACCTTGACTGGCTAAGCCCGCCAGCGTTTTAACATGCTCACCTTTACGTTCTTTCACGATCGGCGCGAGCAGCATAAGTTTACGCCCGGTCTCTAATTCCAAAACATGATCTACCATTTGGGTAATGGTTTGTGCCGCTAAAGGTGCATTATGGGTTGGGCAGCGAGGCTCTCCGACACGAGCAAATAGCAAACGCAGGTAATCATAGATCTCGGTGATAGTACCGACTGTTGAGCGTGGATTATGTGACGTGGACTTTTGCTCGATAGAGATCGCCGGTGACAAACCTTCAATATGATCGACATCGGGCTTTTCCATCAAGGATAAAAACTGTCTGGCGTAGGCAGAAAGTGATTCTACATAACGGCGTTGACCTTCTGCATAAAGCGTATCAAATGCTAATGACGACTTACCTGAACCCGACAACCCTGTGATTACAATCAGCTTATCGCGAGGTAGTTCAACATTGATATCTTTAAGGTTATGGGTGCGTGCGCCCCGAACAATGATTTGATCCATACATAACTCACACTACATAAAATAATCAATTAGTATCGCATATTAGGGCTTGTTAGGCATTACTTTAGAAGAAACTCTCTTCAATATTAAGAATGTCGTCAGGCGCCACGTGGTCGCCAGGTGCAACCTTAAGTGTCAGGTTTAGATCGTTGTTATTCGACAGCATAATGGATTGTTTTGCAGCCCGCTCAGTGAACCCACCTGCTAGTGCGATTGCCTTATCAACAGTTAACCCGGGTCTAAACGGGTATCCACCGGGACGCTTTACTTCGCCTTTAATGTAAAATTGGCGGAAAGTCGCGATACTGACCATGACCTTCGGTGAGATTAAATAGGGCCCTTTTAAGCCAAGATAAATTTTTTGTTTGATCTCGGCTAGGGTTAAGCCGACCACTTTGATTTCACCGAGGTAGGGGTAATCAATGCTACCTGATGTATCAACTAATATGGACATGCTTAGATCGGGTTCGCCGTAGATCTTAATAGACAGTTTATCGCCAGCACCAAGTTTATAAGTGTGGTGTTGTTCGTGGGCTTTAGCGGAATTCACTAACAATACTATAAAGATGACAATAGCGCGGTGTAAATGTATGTAGCCTTTCATTTTAAATACTCCTTTCATTTAAAATACGAGGGAACTGGTTAATCCATAAATACTTTTGTCATAGCCTAAGTGAACTTCTGAAGATGATTTACTTTGATGTTCATAGCTAAGACCGAATGCAAGCCAATACCTTAATTGATAAGACAGCATGAGGTTGATGGCATTGCTCTTATCTTCACGAGCACTGTGTTGGTATGTTTCATTGAGATGCTGATAAGCTAATGAACTCGATAAATTATAACGCCAGGTGTGTTTCCAGCTTATTGACTTTCGATTTGCTTCTATACTGTCTGTCCCTGTGACAGCATTGGTGATCTTTTGAGTGGCATTGATGTTGAAGATGGAATATGTTTTTGGATGCCAATTAATACCAATATCCCAGCTTGGGTTAGCTTGAGATTCTCGATGACTGTCGGAGAAATTAATTTTCTCATAACCTATTTTTACAATACCTTGTGTTTTACCACTTATGTTCCAGTGTATACCGGTATACAACAGACTATTATTACTATCTTTTTGATTCGCGGTGCCTTGGTAATTGCTTACGCGATTACTGATATCAAGCAATAAATTTAAGCTAGCCCCGATGTGATAGTCAAAAGCGAGGCCGTAGTCATATTCGTTGAAATCAGCCATGGGTGTGTAACTTGAGTTATCCTTGTCGTAACGTTTATTATTAAAACTAAACCGAGGTTTGAGTCTGGCTTGTGAAGATTGCCTGCCATAAACATAACTTAATGCAACTTGCTGGTTGTAAAATCTGGAGGGCGCTGTTACTTGCTTATTACCTTCTGATATTCCTGTATTGACGGCATCATGGGCAAGGTTAAATTGGTATGAAATAGCAAGTTGATGACGGCTATTCGAGGCTCTATTAAGTTCGGCTTTAAGCTGGTGGTCAGTATAATTGTTCTCAGCGTTTTCACTATATAAAGCTTGCTGTCCCGTGTAGTCTAAAATGAATTTATTGTTATACTTTTGTCCTTCAATACGTAATGCTGGCATTATCTCTATTAAGTTAGAGGCCTGCTGATTATTTTTGGTGTTGGTAATATTATCGTCGTGTTTATAATTGATTGAAAGACTGGGGATGACGTTAAACCCAAGCTCTGAACTTGTCTCTAGACTTAGCTCTGACGCGGCCACCCGAGAACTGAATAGAAATAAAGTTAATATAGAGGATACTATTAGCAGTAAGTGTTTTAAGATTTTCATTGGTTATGAAGCACGGCTATGAGGCCTGTGCAATTTCCTTTTGACTTTTATTGTGATACTGGTATTGGTACTGATAGCGTTTATCATTTTTTAATGACTCTTGGTTTAATATGATGCCATCGGTACTGACGCCATGCTTTGCCAGTAATTCGATGGTGCTGTTAAGCTCACCAATCTTGGAGTTGTTTACACGGGTCACGAGTATATTAAAATCAGATTGTTGCCCAATAATTAATGCGTCACTGACTAACTGACTTGGTGGCGAATCAATAATAATATAATCATATTGCGATCTTAAAATGGTCAGGCAACTGGAAAAACGTGTAGAGCTCAGTAAATTGGATGGGCTTTCGGTTAACTCTCCTGCCGATAATACGGCTAAATTGGTTTGTTGATCACGCCATATATAGCTATTTAAACTGCCACTTTTACTGAGAATATCAGTTAATCCACGTTGGCTATTGGGGATCCCCATTTTTCTTCTTATTGACGGTCTACGTAAATCAGCCTCTAAAATAAGGGTTCTGTGGGATTGTGCTAACGCCATTGCGAGATAAATAGCGGATGTACTTTTCCCTTCGCCAACAGTGTTGGAGCTGATCATGATGACTTGTGGTTGCTTGGTTTTGGCGGACAATTGCAATGATGTACGTAAATTTTGCGCGGCTTCAAAAATTATTTTATTGCTAAGAAATAATTGCTGTGGCGATTGTTGATGGAATTTTTTATCAATCGCTTTAAAGTTGGGGAGTGAGCCAAGTAATGGCGTTGGTAGATTAGTGACATTGTCTTGATTCACAAAAAATAGCGCATGTAGTAGAGCATGCGCGACTAACAGCATTAATGTTAATAAGATCACGAGCACTAAGATCAATGCGCGTTTGGGTTTAAAAGGGGATAAAGGCGTTTTAGCGATATTGATGATCGTAGCTGTTGATAGGTTAAGATTGTTGGTGAGGTTTGTTTCTTTCAAACGCATTAAAAACATATTATACAGTTCGTTGCTCGAGGTTAACTCTCGGTTGAGTTCTTTATAACGTGCTTTTTGTTTTATCAGGGTGCGGTGTTCTGCTTTTTTACTTTCTAATATTGCGATCACGGCGGATTCATTTTGTTCAAGTAAGCTGAGATTTTTTTTAAACCCGAGAGCCAGTTGTTTTAAGGCGTTTTGGGCATTCTTTTCTGCGGCGCTGAGCTGTGCATTTGCCTGGATCATTTTGTCGTGTTGTGGACCATAGCGTTTGGATAATTCGGCGATACTGTGCCTTGCTCGGGTGTAATCATTTCTTAATTCAACTATCACTGCGTGATTGGATAATGCCTTGATTGAGGTTGAGGTGAGCAAGTCTAAATTTTGCGCTTGGCTTATTTGTCGATATAAGGTTTGCGCACCAATTAATTCACTTCTAATCGAGTTTAATTTAGTGGTGAGGTTCTGTAATTCTATTGCAGTGAAATTATCAATGCCACTGTCATTAATTAAGTTTTCTTGTTGAAGGAAATGAGTGAGATTACTTTCTGCAGTATTCAAGTTATCTTTGAGCGCTTGCACCCCTTCTTTAAGCCAAAGTGATGCGGTAACTGTTTGTTGGACCCGAAAATCACGGTTGTGTTGGATGTACACATCGGCATAGGTATTCGAGATTAAAGCGGCCAATTCTGGCACGGTATGCTCATAACTGATGGTGAGTAATTGGGTGTTTTTAATGAGTGATATATTCACTGCTGATTTTATCTGGCCAATAAAAGCGTGTGGGTTTATTACCTTAGCTTGTTTTTTTGTTGGTGATATAAAATGAATGATGTTATCGAGTATCAAGCTTAATTTACTATTCGGTTTATCTTGTGTGTAATAAGGGTGTTGAGATAAATTGAGTTTGGTGATGACTTTTTCGGTGATCACGTCTGAACGTAAGATTTCAATTTGAGTTTGGAAGTCATCTTTGTTGTTTATATCGCTTTGTAATAGACCTTGGATGGCAATTGGCTTCGCTTGCTGTATTTGTAATTGTAAAGCTGTGCTGGCTTTATAAATAGGTGGCAGGTCAGAAATAAAAATGGCAGCAATAATGCTAACAATGGTGGTGATAACACAGATTCGTAAAAACGAGCGCCTAATTATATTAAAGAGATGCGTAAGATCAATTTCGTCTTGGCCTCCCTGTGGGAGCCTATTATGAGTGTCGTATTTTTGCTCCACTTCAGATCCTTTGAATGGTGAGCGATAGGGTTACGTATCCATACGTTTTCATTAATTAGTATTAGAAGTACCATAGTTATAACATAAATGTAACATAGCAGGTTGAGGTTGTTATAAATTTATCTAATTTTAAGTATAAAAAAAGTCATATTAGATATGACTTTTAAGTTACATTGGTCTAAGGTTTCGAGCTTAATTGTTTTAATAACTCAGCTTTAATTAGATAAGATTTTCTTTTGCCCATGATACCGCTTGTAGGCGATTTTTTACTTTTATCTTTTTGAATACATTATATAAATGTGACTTGATCGTGTGCTCACTGACATAAAGCGCATCGGCAATCTCTAAATTTGATGAGCCCGTCATTAGCTGACGCAAGATCTCTTGTTCACGTGTTGTGAGTTCTGGTTTTCGGTCTAGATCAACGGCTTTAGTAGAGCGGTAAATGGAGATCAATGAACTGAGTGTACGTCGTGGCATCCAGAATTCACCTTCGGTGATCTTTTGTATGCCTTTGCAAACGATATCGAGTTCATCACGCTTATTAAATACGCCGAATATAGATGGCCAAGTGGAAATGTTCTCCATAGTGGTGTCATCACTCAAATTAATCAGGGCTAAGCGAAACATACCATGGTATTGCTTTAATTTGTTTTTTAGCTGCTCTTGTGAGATTGCACTGAGGTTGTCTGTATCAACGAGTAATAATAAATTGTCATCGATTGAGATGCGTTCAACTTCGGCTACTTCACGTAACTGTTGTACAGGTATATCGAGTTTAGCTCTTAAACAAGAAACCAAAGTGGCAACTTGTAGACTCGGTTGAGACAGCAATACTACATTTGGGTAATCCGACATATGACTAAATCCTTTAGTTTGTGTTGTGATATCCATATCCATGCTAAATAGCATTATAAAACGGTTAAACTTAGCTAATGACTTAATTAAAGTGTTAATTGTAATACCTAAGTTCGATACGGCTGATACTAAAGTACTAACTGACAGTGGAAGTCGCGAGCTAATCTCTCTGGAAAATGACATGTTAACCAGTTGTTAATTCATACTTAACATATCGGTGTGCTATAAATGAGTCAAGTTCGCATTTAGTTTTATCTCGACTCATACTTTATTATTTAGCTATATCAATGGTTTAATGTTGTGGTTTGTTTTAATTATCATTGTATTAAGTATTAATTTTGGTGTTTTGTTTCAACCTACTTAGTTAATTCGGTATTTTACGGTTATTTTCGTTTTTTGTTAATGCTAAAGCATGATGACGTTTATTCTGGCTGTTTTAAATGATTTTTATTTTCAGCTTAGATGATGTGTTAATATGGCGCCGTAAATATTGAGAGGTTGATGGATTAATTATGGATAATGTAGCTTTATCTAAATTAGAGCAAAAAACAGCAGTGTCATTAGCATTGGTATTTGGTTTAAGAATGCTGGGCTTATTTATGATCATGCCCGTTTTTGCCATTTATGGACGTGATTTGATTGGCTATTCGCCATTGTGGGTGGGTATCGTGATCGGTGCTTATGGATTAACCCAAGCCATATTACAAATACCGATGGGACAGTTATCCGATCGGATTGGCCGTAAACCAGTTATTATTGCGGGTCTAGGCTTATTTTGTTTAGGTAGTATTGTAGCAGGTCTCGCAGATTCGGTTTATGGCGTTGCTTTTGGACGTGTATTACAAGGCACAGGGGCTGTTGCCAGTGCGATTCTTGCGTTAGCTGCAGATATTACCCGTGAACAACAGCGACCGAAGGTGATGGCTGTTATTGGCATGTGTATCGGACTTTCGTTTGCCTTTTCGCTGGTGGCTGGGCCTGTATTAGCGCAGTGGATTGGTCTTAAAGGCATTTTCTTTGTGACCGCAGTACTTGCCATTATCGGTATGCTTGTTGTGCATTTTATTGTGCCGAATGCAACAGCCAAAGCACCCAAAGGCGATGCGAGTACTAATCGTCATAAATTAAGAGCAATGTTACGTGATCCGCAGCTATTACGTTTAGATGCCGGTATCTTTTTGCTGCATTTAACCTTGACCGCTGTGTTTGTATCACTGCCATTTGAATTAGAATCGGCTGGGCTCGTTGGTGAGCACCACTGGTGGATATATTTCCCTGCATTACTGCTATCATTTGTATTAATGGTGCCAATGCTCATAATTGCTGCGAAGAAGAAAATGAATAAGCAATTTTTCTTATTCGCGATTGCATTGATGGGCTTTGCGCTTTGTGTGATGGGATTTGCAAATGGCAATTTATGGCTCTTTGCACTCGCTATCGTGTTGTATTTTACCGCATTTAACTTTTTGGAAGCCTCTTTGCCTGCCATGATCTCGATGTCGGCACCGGCTGGCGCAAAAGGCTCGGCAATGGGCGTCTACTCGACATCACAATTTGCGGGTGCATTTTGTGGCGGTATTATGGCTGGTAGTTTGTATTCTCAATTGGGGTCACAAGGTCTATTCTTTGTCATTGCCGCGGTAATGATAGTGTGGTTTGCTATCTCTTTAGGCTTAGAAAATGTTGGTCAGGTGAAAGCTCTCACCATTTCTGTGACCATTGCCAACCAAAGAGAAGCTGAATTAATCGCCGAAAAGCTAATATCGCTTTCCGGTATTAATGAAGCTGTAGTAGTATTAGAAGAGCAGGTTGCTTATTTAAAAGCGACCAAAGATTTTGAAATAGACCAGGCTTTGAACCTGGTTCGTGAACAGCACAGGAGCTAGCATGGCCAGTCGTGGCGTAAATAAAGTAATTATTCTTGGTAATTTAGGTAATGATCCTGAAATCCGCTCATTTCCAAATGGTGGCGCGGTTGCCAATCTAACGATTGCGACAAGTGAATCATGGCGTGATAAGCAAACTGGTGAACAGCGTGAAAAAACCGAATGGCACCGTGTTGCTGTATTCGGTAAACTTGCTGAAATTGCGGGTGAATACTTACGTAAAGGTTCTCAGGTATATATTGAAGGCGCATTACAAACACGTAAATGGCAAGATCAAAATGGCCAAGATCGTTTTACAACAGAAGTTGTAGTACAAGGTTTTAACGGTGTAATGCAAATGATTGGTTCGCGTCAAGGCGGTCAACAACAGCAGCAGGGCGGTTATAACCAACAGCCACAGCAACAGCAGAACCAAAATGCTGGTTGGGGTCAGCCACAACAGCCTGCAGCTGCACCACAACAACAAGGCGGTTATAACCAACAGCCACAGCAACAACAGGCACCGCAACAGCAAAGCTATGCTCCTAAACAGCAAGCTCCTGCTCCAGCGCCTCAACAGCAAGCGCCGCAGCAAGGTTTTAACGAACCCTCTGCAGACTTTGATGATGATATTCCGTTCTAGATCCCGTATTTATTTGAAAGTGTAATAATAAACACTTAAAATAGATGAAAGAGTCTCAAACCCAGTATAACTGCTGGGTTTTTTATTTTTATAATTAGTGCCACAGATGGGTATTAATCAGTTAAGGATATATTGAAAATATTAAGTTTTATTTCGTTAAAGTAGTAATCTCATGTAAGTGTTTGTCAAATTCAGGCGCTGTATCATTGAATTAAGGATAATTACATGGTCCAATTGCGCACAAATTCATAGATGGTTTTCATAAGTATATTTATAGTGTTTTTCCGATAAATTTCATATTGCAATTTAATCCTCACTTTCTTCATAGCTCATGGCTCATGGCTCATGGATAGGTGCTAATCACTCTACATAAAACTCGGATTAAAAATAGTTAAGGTTAAGATTATGTTATTAAAGCATACTAATATTGGCATTAAAATTAGATTATTATGGTATATCGTTTCACATAATATAATATTCAAATTTGATCGCGAGTCAGTTTGTAATAGAGTTGTGAATAATTATGTTAAGTTAGGTCGTTATGATAAAGCTATAAACTATTTTGAAGAGCTTTTAATGAAAAAGAAAAAGGAAGAGTATTACTTCCTTCTTTTAAACCTATACATTATGTCTAATGAGAATGAAAAAAGAGAATTGTTGGTTTCTAATTACAAAGAAACAATAAATTGTCGTTCTGATTTTATTTCTATGATGGATAAATTTAACGATAGTATTAATGATATAGATAAGTTCGTATATATTAATAATTATATAAAAAGCAAAGGTGCGACACCTGTTTTTATATTAACTGAGAATAGAGGTACGGCCTTAAAAAACAAATCAGCAGAAGAAAAAGATCTATTATCAAATCAAGATTTATACATTCGTAGTAGATCAGAATGGGTCAAAGAGAATAATCCTCCTAGTTATATAAAAGGGTTATATAGCGTTGAGCATAAAGATAAAATTAAAGAGTTGTATGGATTTAGTGCGCCTATTATTAAAGCAACAAAAATTCTGCATTCAGACTTTAATAATGGCATTGTTTCGGTTTCAAATGGTTTAAGAACAACAAAGTATCAGCCGAAAGAATCGAAAAAAAGAATTCTATTTTGTGGGTCATCCACAACGTTTTCTACAGGCGTAAGTGATGAGGACACGTTAGTAAGTCAAATTCAGAAAGAAGTTTCACTTTATCACGATGATATTAAGCTGGAAAATCATGGTATTTCTGGTATGAATTTACTGCTCGCTATAAATCACTTAACTCAAATAAATATCAGTAAAGGTGATGTTGTAGTACTTTTTGACTTTGATGAGTTTGGAACCTTTAAAGATGAAAGTATTAAAAAAATTGATTTAAATGATATTAAACGTGGTAAGGATTTCTTTACTGATTTAACTAAGCGTTCATGTCATTTTTCTCCCAAAGGAAACAAAAAATTAGCTAAAATTATAACAAACGAATTCATCTTACCAAGCGCTATAGAAAAAGAAGTTGGACTGGATCCTAACTTGATTTTATGTCCAAAAATTTCAAAGGTGCTCGATAATTTTAAGTACTATTTATACAAGCAAACAGCCCAAACCTGTGAGTCGGGGGAGATGAAAGAATATCTTGATATGCTTGGTAAGCATACTGTTTCAAATGAACTGAAAGTCGGAAGTGTTGCAGTAAACTGTAATCCTATTACTAATGGACATATGCATTTATTAACGTATGCATCAGAGCAGGTCGATAAACTGTTCATTTTTGTTATTGAAGAAGATCAATCATTTTTCAAATTTAAAGACAGACTACATCTGGTTACTGAAAGCACAAAACATTTAAATAATGTTACGGTGCTTCCTGGTGGGAAATTTATTTGTACAGAGCTGACTTATCCTGATTATTTTGATAAAGATGAACAAAGAGAAGTCATCGCAGACGCATCTATGGAAGCTTGGTTTTTCTGCGAGTACATCGCAAAAAAACTAAATATTAAAACGATCTTTTTAGGTAATGAACCGACGTGTAAAGTGACTAGGCAGTACAACGAAAAGATGCAAGAACTACTACCTGATTACAATATTGATGTTGATATCATTGAAAGAATTTCGGCTGATAAGCAAGTTATCAGTGCCTCAAAAGTGCGAGCGTGCTTAAAAGAACGTGACTTTGAGACAATTAAAAAAATTGTACCTGCGCCGACCTATGACTTCTTAAAGAATAATTATTAGGTATCTCTAGAAGTATAATTCATAACTTGTGATTAGCTCAGTTGAATAAAATATATAAGCCTCGAATTTTTCGGGGCTTTTTTTGTTTTTCAGGAATTGTGCTATCGAGGGTTATGTGTACGCTTTGGTATTTTTTATTGTGTTAATGCCACATCGTATTAGTTTTTTATATGTTATTAAAAGCAGAATACAGTAGAATAATTAACTATATCGGCTATATTGTCGTTACATAATTTGTGTTTCATCATGGGATTCTGATATAGGGATGTATAGGAATATATGAAATTTACCAACAAACTGATTGGTTTTATTATTGTGTGCGTACTGTCATCTATTGGTGTGGTATTGTTGGGTGGTGGCGTTAGTTTACGTGGTCTTGCGATTGAAACCCAAAAGCAAAATATCTCACGATTGATCGATGTGATGGACGAGCAACTGGCGATGGAAGACAGTGAACCTCGTTTTGCATTCTGGCTACCTGAGCTATTACGTGCGCATTCTGTATTGCAACTGACTGTCGAAAAAGATGGCATTGTCAGTTACTACTTTGATGGGCGAGCGCCAGATACTGATGGTTTTATTCCTTTTCTCAAAGAGTATCAATTCGAATTAAAAGCGAATAGTGACTTTAAAGCTAAAGTTATTATGCTTTCACCTTACTATGCGATGGAATACCCCCCTGAATTATTTACCGGAGTGAGCACGGGTTTACTCATTGTTTTATTTGGTTTAGTCATTGCCATTAGACTGCTTAAAAAAGGCATGTATGGTGCTGAATTACTTTCTACACGCAGTTATAAAATTCTCAACGGTGATCATATTAAAGTGGCCGTTGGATCCGAATCTGAATGGCCAAAAGCAACCAGCCGAGCGTTTGATAAGTTAATTGCAGACTTGGAAGATACCAAGCAAGAGCGCAGTCGTTTTGATTCTTATATGCGTACTAACGCGTTTGTTGATGCCTCAACTGGCATTGGTAACCGTGATTTCTTTTTAAATCAGTTAGAAGCCATGTTATCCGATCCCGGTGTTAACGCTGGCACGATTATAAAAATAGAACTCTATGAATTATCGCAATTAAATTATAACCATGGTGTGGCCAGTGTTGATGAAATGGTTAAATCGGTCAGTGAACTGTTAAGTCAGTTTGTGGAGCGTTTTACTGGCTCTGTACTTGCTCGTTATCGTGGCGATCAATTTATTATTTTATTGCCTCGGATCACAGGCCCTGAATCTGAAATTGTGATGAAGCAGTTGTACAAATTACTCACACGAGTCAATTTATTCACGCCTGTGGATTGTGATGAATTATTTTATACTGGTGTCGCTATTTATAATTATGCTGAACGCGCAGAAGAAGTATTAGAAAGCGTTGATCAGGCATTAAAGATTGCGGTATTACAAGGTTGCTCTGGTTGGTTCTTGTATGAACAAGAAGAGAAAACACCGGTTTATGCGAAAGGCACTGTCAGATGGCGTGGGCTCTTTGAGCGAACCTTCAAAAATAATGCATTCTATTATGAGCAACAACTCATTTTAAGCATGGAAGATAAGCAGGTATTAGGTTATGAAATTTACCCAAGGTTAAAAGACGAGAATGATGAATGGGTTCATGCGGGGGTCTTTTTACCAATGGCAGAAAAATGTGGCGTACTTAAACGCATTGATCGGCTAACCGTAGAGCGGGCGATCTCGAATCTAGAGCAAGGTGAGCCTATTTCTTGTGGGATAAACTTAGATATTCAGAGTTATTTGGATAAACGTTTTATGCGCGCCGTTTACCTCGATATTATCCGCTTACCGGTGAGATTACGCGCGATGCTGAATTTTGAAATACATGAATATCAAATTAATCGTAATTTAGAGATGTTATTAGATCCCGTTAAAAATCTAAAAGCACTGGGCTGTTGTATCGCTGTGGATATGGTTGGTCAAGATGTGGTTGATTCATCTTATATTAAGAAGTTAGATGTCGACGTTATCAAAATTCACCACAGTTTAGTTCGTGATTTACATAAACGTCAAATTAATCAACTGGCGATCCGCAGTATCCTAGGTGGTACTGTTAATTTGGCTACTATTGTTATTGCGGTTGGTGTGGAATCGAAAGGTGAGTGGGATGCATTAAATAAACTCGGCATTTATGGTGCCCAAGGTTATTTTTGTAATAAACTCAGTGTATTGAATGAGTGACGAGGGACTTCAGTGTGATTCTTTTGCTATTTAAGTGTGGTATTATAGTGCTAGTATCACACTTTGCTTACTACTTAATGGCGATTAAAGTATGATCGTCATTGTTTGATTTATAAGCCATTATTCATTTATTTAGGTGCGACAGAGTTTTATGCGTATACCCTGGTTAAAAAAACAGAATATATCAACAAAACTGGGTATTTTCATTGCTAAACAGCGTGTCGATATCTGTGCATTATCGACAGGTAATGACGCGATATCAGTACTTGATTCAAGCGCATTTAGTGATGTTTCTGAACTTGTTAAAACACTGAATAACATGATTTCGAAACACAACCTGCAGGCATCTACTTGCCATGTTGTGTTATCAAATCAACTGTATCAGTTATTACAAATTGATAAGCCAAGTGTCCCTGATGATGAAATTGCCAGTACACTGCCTTTCATTGCGAAAGAATTTATCAGTGAGTCTATTGGTACCGTGGTATTCGATTATTTTTCGGTGCCCAATCAGAATAAGATTAACCTCGTCTATTGTGCGAAAAGTCTCGTGGAATTGATTGTTACCGCAATACAGCAAGCAAAACTTGAGCTGCTTACGATTGGTATTGAGGAATTAGCGACAGCGAACCTATTTAATACCAGTGCTGATGTGAATCGAAAAAGTACACAAATGTTAATTGCTCAACAGGATTATCAAGAAGTAAATTTGACGATTATCCACGATAACCAGGTTTATTTCTCGCGCCGTTTACGTGGTTTTTCTCGATTACGCGATCTAAAAGAGGATCAGCTTGATACTTCGTTGTTAGATAACTTTAGCTTAGAGATTCAACGCTCAGCTGACTTTGCGGTAAGCCAATTGAAATTACCGGAAGTGAAAGACATTAATTTAGCATTACCGAGTACTAGTTTAGAGCCGCTAATTGCACGTTTACAGCTTAATTTTACTATCCCTGTTATTTCATTAAAGCATGCCTATATTAGTGAAAATATTGATACTGGTTTCTTACCCGCCATTGGCGGCGCTTTGGAAATATTGTGATGAAAAATCGCGTAAATTTATATACTCAGGCATTCAAGCCAAAAAAAGAATATTTAACATTAACGCAAGCGGTGGTCGCTATCATTAGCGCGCTAGTGGTGATGTTAGCACTTGCTTATATGGCTGAGAATGACAAAGCTGTATTAGAGCAGCAAGTTAAATGGGCAAAAAACCAATTGATTGAACAAGAAGCTGAAGTGGCTGATTTATCTAATCAAGTATCACTGCATGTTCAAAATCCGGCGTTAATCCAACAATTAACGCTGTTAAAAACACGTTTACAATACCGTGATAAATTATTGGAGCAGCTCTCCAATTTAGCATTAGTACAATCTAGTGGTTTTGCTATTTTAATGTCTGATTTAGCACTACAACGCGACAGAGATATTCGTTTAAATCAAATACGATTATCCGGTGATCGTATGACGCTGACGGGAATAGCAAGAACGCATGAAGCGATACCCCGTTGGATCCGTAAATTCTCACAGGGTAAATCATTACAAGGTCGAGAATTTAACTTATTAAATATTAATCGAAATAGTGATGATGTGATCGCATTCACTTTAACTAACCAACTCGTTGTGGAGGTTAGTGAATGATGCAGCAACATTGGCTGACAATGAAAGCTAAGTTTACTTTATTATCAATGCGTGAGCGTTTATTGCTGGTTGGATCGCTGTTGATCGCGATTTTTTATCTTATTTATAGTTTTTGGTTAGAACCGGTTTATTTACAAAATCAAAAATCACAGTCGAAACTGGCTTCTTTGCAGCAGCAGCAACAACAATATGAATTTGATAAAGCAGAATTATTGCAAGCATTAGCGAGTGATCCAAATAAAGTCGTTCAGTTACGTATTGCGCGTGCTGAATCTGAATTTAACAAGGCAAATGGTAAATTAACCGATTTAACGGCCGACTTAATTAATTCAAATCAAATGGCTTTGGTATTGGGTGATGTATTAAGCCGCGCCAAGCACGTAAAGTTGATATCGATTGAATCATTGCCTGTGACGACGCTAACCGGTAATAATAGCGCGCTTGAAAAGGTCGAAAAGAAGGCCAAACCTACATTTTCGAGTTCGAGTGACCAAGATCTGAATGTGGATGGCATCATTAAGAGTGATGAAGTATCTAAAAATATTGATGCGGCGTTGGCTAATTCAGAAACATCGATAACCGTCACGGATGAGTCGGAGGTATTACTTTATCGACATGGTTTACGTATAACGATGACGGGGTCATTTTTTAATATTCAAGCCTATTTAACTCAGATTGAACAGCTACCAAAGAAATTCTATTGGGAGGTCTTTGATTATCAAATGCAAGACTACCCAACCGCGCAGGTAGTGATGGAGATTTATACCTTGAGTGTTAATAAGGAATTTATTCGTGGTTAAATTATTACTGCCAATATTCATGCTATTGAGTGTTGGTATCGCGCAAGCGGAACAAGGTGTGATTAACGGTAATATACTTGATGATCCAACGGGTCCTTGGGGGGCGGTTGAGCCTGTCATTCGTCGTCAAGCTAAGGCTAAAGTACCGATTCCAACCTTACAGGCCATTTTTATGCGTGATCAGACATATATTGCGATCATGAATGACAAAGAAGTACAAGCGGGAAGTTGGGTTTCAGGCTTCAAAGTACGCCGTGTTACCACTGATTTTGTGTATTTTGTACGTAACGATAAAGAATTTAGATTGTCATTATTTGGCAGTGAAATTAAACATTAGGGCTCAAATTTAATTATGAACAAGTTGTATCTTGCTATTATTTTAGGTGTGTTTTTAACGGGTTGTCAAACAACTCGTAGTTCACTTGAGCCTGTAGTCATTAAAGAATCAATCCAAGCAGAGCTTGATCGTGCAGACGCTCAATCAGACGCTTGGACTGTGCCTGATGATGTCAATGCTGAACTGTTACCTGAATTCGACGGTAATGACAGTTTGAATACACCTGTTATCGAACCGCGTATGGACATTGCGGCTAAATCAGTGTCGGCACGTCAGTTCTTTGGGTCCCTGCTAAAGGACACTAAATATAATCTTATCGTTAGTCCAGACGTATCGGGCCGTGTCACTGTGGTACTAAATGATGTGACAATTGCTGAGACGATGGATGAGGTCTCGGATATGTATGGTTATGATATCCAACGGCAAGGAAATACCTATCGCGTAAACGGTGCTGGTATACGTACTGAAATTATTCCAATGAACTACTTATTGATGAAACGTAATGGTTCATCAAACAGTTCTATCAGTTCTGGTTATCTAACCGATGGCGGCTCGTCTGGCAGTAGCTCGTCAGACGGTAACGATGATAATTCATCAGATAATTCATCGTCGTCAACAACGAGTAAAGGTACAGATATATCGACGCAAACGGACACTGATTACTGGACTGAATTAGAAAATACATTACTGGGCCTAACGGCAAATGAACGAAATACCCAAGTTGTGATTAGTCCGCAAGCGGGCTTGGTTACCGTACATGGCTACCCGAAAGATATTCGTAAGATAAAAGATTTTTTAAATAAAGCCGAGGAACATTTACAGCGTCAAGTATTACTTGAGGTGAAGGTGATGGAAGTGACATTAAATGACGGTTATGAACAAGGCATCGATTGGAATGTAAATAATGCGGGTGTTAAAACTAAATCATCGTTTGATTTTAATGCTTCAGATATTACCGATATTGCTTCTGGTGCTGGCGTATTAACGTTGGCGGGTAATGATTTCAGTGCTGCAATTAGTTTGTTAAAGACGCAAGGTGACGTGAACGTTTTATCTAGCCCACGTGTTACAGCGCTTAATAATCAGAAAGCTGTGATTAAAGTTGGTAGTGATGAATATTTTGTGACGGGTTATAGCACAACGGCATCAACATCAGCAGACAATGATCGGATAGATAGAAATGTTGAGATAACCCCCTTTTTCTCTGGTATCGCCCTAGATGTAACGCCGCAAATTGATAGTGATGGCGGTGTGTTATTACACGTTCATCCGTCGATTATTGAAGTAAGCGATTCGATAAAAACGATCTCGCCAGGTGACGGTCAACCAATTGTACTTCCATTGGCAAAAAGTGAGGTGCGTGAAACGGATACCGTTGTAAAAGCGAAAAGTGGTGAAATTATTGTTATCGGTGGTTTGATGAAAACCGCTAATAAAGATTTAGTAGCGAAAGTACCATTTTTCGGTGATATTCCTTGGTTAGGCGAATTGTTTACTCGCCGTTCGCAATCAGTACAAAAAACAGAATTAATTATTTTAATTAAGCCTGTCGTGGTTGACCAAAATACATGGCGATTAGAGCTAGAACGCTCAGCTGAATTACTTGAACAGTGGTACCCAACAGAACAAAAAAATGAGAAAGGTTAATGTATAACGCGCATTTTGGTTTGACGGAAGTGCCTTTTGGTCTGACGCCAAATACGCAGTTTTACCACCCTTTGGTACCGCACTTTGAAGCATTACAGGTTCTGACTACCGCACTTTCAAGTGGTGAAGGTTTTATCAAAGTGACTGGTGAAGTGGGTACGGGTAAGACGCTTATCTGTCGTAAATTACTCAATGAGCTAGGCGACGACTATGTGATAGCCTATTTACCTAATCCGTACTTAACACCCAATGAAATGCGTACCGCGGTAGCGAGTGAGCTCGGTATTGATGCCAGTTTGGATCAACACAAATTAACAGAAGCGCTTAACCATCAATTAATTGCACTCTCGGCAGAAGTAAAACAAGTCGTCTTATTGATTGATGAAGCGCAAATGCTGCCTCATGAAACCTTAGAAGCGTTGCGTTTAATCAGTAACTTAGAAACTGAAAGTAAGAAGTTAATGCAAGTTGTGCTGTTTGGCCAACCTGAGTTAGATACACGATTAAAACAAGATAACTTACGTCAATTACGCCAACGTATTACCTTTTCGTACCAACTTCGCCCGTTACTTATTAATGAAACGGCGAGTTATGTTGAACATCGTCTTACTGTGTCTGGCTATCGTGGTGCGCCTTTATTCGAACCTCGCGCATTACGCATGTTACACCAAGCAAGTGGTGGTATACCAAGATTAATCAATGTGTTAGCGCATAAGTGTTTAATGTTAAGTTATGGCTTGAACGTTCGTAAGGTCAGTGCGAAATTGGTTAAACTTGCCATTAAAGACACCGAAAGTGCAATTCAGCAACGTAATTTACGTTTGCCGATCTTAGCCAGTGTTCTTGTTATTGAGATGATATTAGTTATTTGGTGGTTTGGAGAATCAATGTTGTGAGTGTTATTAATCAAATGCTACAAGGGCTAGATAAAGGTGCCCAGCAACAACAAATACAACCTGACCAACGTGGTGCTGTCGTTGTTGCAGCGCCAGCACGTAATAATAACGTTATAATTTGCTTACTTATCGCGATTGTAATGATGGGGTTACTTGCTGCTTATCTATTTGTCCAAAAACAAAATATGACAGTTTTAGTCGCTCCAGTTGCAAACGCGACTGCATTACCTGTGATATCAGAAAAAGTACATATACAAGCTGAACCAGTGAAGACCGTTGTGCGTGTAAATGCTGAGCATTACGACGTAAATAAAGAGGTGGTCGCGAGTAAGTTACTTGAAAAATCGGTCGTCGCTAGCCCAGTTGTAAAGACAGTAACAGTGAGTGCGGCGAAACCAATGGCATTGCCTGTTACATCGCTTGCTAAGCCTGTTTACATTGAGCCTAAAGCGCCAACCCCCGTAAAGGCAAAGCCTTTAATTTCTGAAATGAAAAGTGTTGTGACCTCATCTAACGATAAGGCTGAGCAAGAGAGTACAATTTCAATTAAAGCGATTACTCGCACACCAGTGCAGCAAGCACAGCTATACGCAAAACAAGCTGAAGCGGCATTACTTGCTGGTGATAAAGCACGGGCCAAGCAGCTATTTAGCAAAGTGTTGATGTTAGATAAGCAGCATGATTTGTCTCGAGAAAAATTAGCCGCGATCTTATACGGTGAGGAACGTACGCAATTGGCTGTCACTTTGTTACAAGAAGGTTTAAGTGTATCACCTGAATACACGAACTTTCGCTTAATGTTAGCGCGTATTTATTTAAAGAATAAAAATAAACAACAAGCTTATTATTATCTTAAGCCTCACATGCCCGAGGTTGACGGTAATGTCGATTATTACGCCATGCTTGCCGGTTTAGCACAAAGTCTAGATGATTTAGATACAGCATTAATTGCGTATAAAAAATTGACCGACTATGAACCGAACCGAGCTAAATGGTGGTTAGGACTCGGTATTTCTGCCGACAAAGCGCAGCAACTCCGATTAGCATTAACGGCTTATCACACCGCACAAAACATGGGGCAGCTATCTGCTTCTTCACGTAATTATATTAATGCGCGTATTGCCCAGTTGGAGAAACAGTAATGACACAATTGAAATTAAAACAACGATTGGGTGATTTACTTGTTGGTGAGAAGATTATCAGCGAGGCGCAACTTGGTTTAGCACTCAAAGAGCAACGTAGTAGTGGCGGAAAATTAGGTTCGACACTGATCACCTTAGGTTTTATTACTGAAGAGCAACTGCTTAGCTTTTTATCCCAACAGTTAAATATTCCGTTTTTAGATATTTCGGCATTAAATATTCCACAGCAGACGGTATTGAAATTACCGGAAGTACATGCGCGTCGTCATCGTGCTTTAGTCGTTAAATCTGAAGATAATAATTTAACGGTCGCATTGAGTGATCCCGCTGACCTTTATGCCGTTGAAGCGATATCAAATCTACTTTCTCTTTACCAGTTAGACTTTGCCATCGTCAGAGAAAGCCAATTATTACCCGCTTATGACCGTTTATATCGCCGAACCAAAGATATTGAAGCGTTTGCTGGTCAACTTGAAGATGAACATAGACCAACGCAAGAGTTCGATATATTTCGTGATGTAGATGATGCATCTAACGAAGCTACTGTGGTTAAGTTTCTTAATTCAGTATTTGAAGATGCGGTGCAAATTGGGGCATCAGATATCCACATTGAACCGGATGAAAAAGCGTTACGTATTCGTTTACGTGTTGATGGTGTGCTACAAGAGAATATCCTTAATGAAGTCGCGATCGTACCGGCATTGGTATTACGCCTCAAATTAATGGCGAGTTTGGATATTTCTGAAAAACGTTTACCGCAAGATGGACGTTTTAATTTAAACGTTCGTAATCAATCGATTGATGTGCGGATGTCAACCATGCCAGTGCAGTATGGTGAATCAGTAGTCATGCGTTTACTTAATCAAGACGCAGGGGTTTTCCAGTTAGAAAATACCGGGATGCCAACAGAGTTAATTAAACGTTTACGTAGTTTGATTCGTCGACCTCATGGCATGGTATTGGTGACAGGACCTACGGGTAGCGGTAAAACAACCACGTTATATGCAGCTTTAAGTGAATTGAACGAACCTGGTAAAAAGATTATTACGGTGGAAGATCCTGTTGAATACCGCTTACCACGGATCAGCCAAGTACAGGTTAATCCTAAGATTGGTTTGGATTTTGCCCATATTCTGCGTACTTGCTTACGTCAAGATCCTGATATTTTATTAGTAGGTGAAATGCGTGACAAAGAGACGGCTGAAATTGGTTTACGTGGTGCATTAACGGGTCATATGGTGTTATCAACATTACATACTAATGATGCGATTACCTGTGCATTACGGTTAATGGATATGGGCGCGCCAGGCTATTTAATTGGCGCTGCATTACGCGCAGTGGTTGCACAAAGGCTAGTACGTAAATTATGTGGCCAATGTAAAAGCACGCATGAACTGGCCAGTAGTGAGCAATATTGTTTAGAAAAAATCGCCAAAGAACCACTGGGTAACGCCCATTTTTATCGCAGTGTGGGCTGTCAAAGCTGTAACTATACGGGTTATCGTGGCCGGATCGGTGTATTTGAATTATTAGAACTCAATGATGCAATGTGCGATGCACTGCGACGTGACGCACCTGATGAGTTTGCTATCGAAGCACGCAAAACCAAATATTATCGACCATTAGTACTGTCGGCGCTGGATTTTGCGAAACAAGGTTTAACCTCTATCGAGGAAGTATTAAAACTGGCAGATGAACTTACGCTCGATGACAGAAGCAGCGACGATAACGCCAGTCAGGATGAATATAATACTGAACATATGATTACCAGTGAGGTATTAACGTCTGAGACCTTAGGTGCCAATATTGCAGGAAATATTAGAGAGTTAGATAAAGTTGATCGCGGTGATATTGAAAAGATTTTACGCTTGGCCGAAGTGGTTAGGGCATTGGACAGTAGTGGACAGTGAATAGAGCCGTAGTGGACAGTGAATAGGACCGTAGTGGTCAGTAAATAGGACTATTAAGGTTAGCGAATGCCAAATTTTAGTTATAAAGGCCGGGATATCCAAGGCAATGCCGTTTCGGGAGATCAAGAAGCGCAAAATCAAGATGTGCTTGTTGAATCATTAATGCGTAAAGGGATCACGCCTACGTCAATTAATGTATCGACAGGCAGCCGAGATATTGATTTTAGCCAACTATTTACACGGAAAGTCCCGCTGGAAGAGCTGGTTATTTTCGCGCGTCAGATGTATTCCTTAACCCGCGCTGGTATTCCTATGATCCGTGCGATTAAAGGGTTATCTGAATCGAGTTCTCACGTTAAATTGAAAGACGTACTTAATGATGTCGTGACGCGTTTAAATAACGGGACAACATTGTCGGCTGCGATGAATGCGCATCCACACGTATTTGCGTCTATTTTTGTGTCGATTGTCCGTGTGGGTGAAAATACCGGTCGCTTGGATGATTCATTTTTACAAATTTCTAATTATCTTGAATTAGAAATGGATACACGACGTCGTATTAGTAGTGCGATCCGTTATCCGATGTTTGTATTAATTTCGATTGTATCAGCGCTAGTGGTCTTAAATATTTTTGTGATCCCCACGTTTGCCAATATGTTTAGTAAATTTGGCGTCGAATTACCGTGGGCGACACGTGCCTTACTGGCATCCTCTGCTTTCTTTGTGAATTATTGGTACTTATTAATCGTGGGTGTGATCGGCAGTATTTTTGCCTTCAAATATTATATTAAAACCGACAAAGGTAAATTGAAGTGGGGCTTGTTCTATATTCGCATCCCGATTGTGGGGCCTGTTATCGAAAAAACCCTGCTATCGCGTTTTGCGCGCAGTTTTTCGTTAATGCTTAAAGGTGGTGTGCCACTGAACAATAGTCTTTCACTGGTGGCATCAACGGTTGATAACGCATGGATGGAAGTACGTATCTTGTCTATGCGCTCAGGTATTGAAGAAGGTAAGAGTTTAACGATCACGGCGATTGAAAGCGGCATGTTTACCCCGTTGATCTTACAAATGATCTCGGTTGGTGATGAAACAGGCCAAGTGGATGACTTGCTATTAGAAGCCGCGCAGTTTTACGAACGTGAAGTGGATTATGAACTGCAATCGCTAACCGCTAAGATTGAACCAATATTAATTGGTATTGTTGCCATCATGGTATTGATTTTAGCACTGGGTATTTTTGTTCCTATGTGGGACATGATGGGCGTTGTACAAGGTTAACTTGCAGGCTCTTATTCTCAGTGGTGTTTCTATGGGCATATTTTATGCCCTATGGTGATATTCAATATTATCATGCTTAGTCGAACTATTATGATTTCGCCACATTAACTTAAATAAAACTAGTGAAAATATTATTTTTTTGGCATAGTATCAAAAAATATACAGGTACGTACATTATTGTAAATTATGTGGACGTATTGTCATGTTTATGTCTATGTAATTTATCAACAAAGTGAACAGGAGTTCAAATATGAAAAAACAAAATGGTTTTACATTAATCGAATTAGTAATCGTAATTATTGTACTAGGTATCTTAGCGGCGACTGCAGTGCCTAAATTTATCAACCTGCAAGATGATGCAAAAGTATCTGCAATGAAAGGCGTAGAGTCTGCACTACACAGCGCTGCTAACATCGTTTATTCTAAAGCGGCGATTGATGGTGTTGAAGGTGAAGACACAGGGAGCATTAATGATGCAGGTACGACTATTCAAACCGTTTATGGTTACCCAAAAGGTACTGCTCAAGGTATTGGTGCATCTGTTGAATTAAGTGGTTTTGGTTCTAAATATACGACTGGAACACCAAATACTGTTGTATTTTGGAATGGTACTGCCTCTACAGGTACTGCTACATGTATCAAATATACAGAAGCTACTGATACAGCTCGTTATTCAATTTTAAGTAATACATGTACTACTCTTAATATATAATAAATATTATTTAATATATAAAAAGGCTTACTTCAGTAAGCCTTTTTTATTTCCAACAACCTCTTGATTAATACCTGTTATTAATGCAAACCTCTTGATTTTATAATACTATCAATACTCAGTATGGGAAGGGATCTAATACTTAGCATCCACAGTCATTAAGCCATGAGGTGCTATAGCATATGTATAAGAAGTCGGGCTTTACCCTCATTGAACTCGTTATTATTATTTTGCTAACAGGTATTTTAGCGGTAACCGCGATCCCTAAATTTAACGGTAACGATGGTTTTGAAACACAAACGTATCGTGACCAGTTACAGCAATTACTCAAAACCGTGCAACAACAAGCGATGAGCTGTGGTAGTGACTGTCGAACTTCCCGTGCAACCAATCCTTATGCCTGTAACCGTGTTGTTATTACCGCTAGCCGTTTTGGTATTCCAACGAATTGTGGTTCTGCATTACCAACCTCATTTACAGCGCCACATTTGGGCATGAGTACGGCTGAGGCGAATAGTACTAAAGTCGGTTTCAGCGTTACTAATACCGCAGATACTGGCATTATTGAGTTTGATGAATTCGGTATTGCCAATGGTTGTAGTACCCGTAATCGCGGTTGTAGTATCTCGATTATTGGCGAGCAAACGTTATCACTGCGTATCGAAGCACAAGGTTTTATTCATGAAAACTAATTCAACGGCAAGACCAGCTAAGACGCGGCATCAACGTGGTTTCACCTTGATTGAAATTGTGGCCGGTATGGTGGTGTTAGCCATCTCGTTAGTGATTGTCACGGGTATCTTCTTGCCGCAAGCCAACAATACCGTCACGCCTATGTATCAAATTAAAGCAACGGCGTTAGGCAAGCGCATCATGGATCAAGTATTGATCCGTTATTATGATGAAAGGAGTACGAGCTCTGGTCGCTATATTCGTTGTGGTGAGGAAGTGTCTTGTAGTTCTGACTTAGGCACTGAAGGCAGTGAAGTTCGCTCGACACCTGACAATTTTAATGACGTTGATGATTATGATATCTATTGTGGCGATCGTCCTAATTATGATCCAAGTGCAGCATTAGCTTATTTTACGAATGAGTACCCTGGTTACGGTTTGCAAATTTGCGTGTCGTTTGCGGCAGATAAATTTGATTCTAACTCTATTTCGGGTGCGATTAACGTAGCGAAAAGAATCCGAGTGACCATATTTATGCCTAATGATGAGGCAATCGAGTTAACGTCATTTAAGGGGAATTACTGATGATTAGGCTTAAATCGCCACAAGGCAGTCATGCAGGATTCACCTTAATAGAATTAACCATGGTGATCCTTTTATTAGGTATTATCGGTATGTTCAGTAGCCGCTTTATCAGTTCTAATGTCGTATTATATCAAACATCGATTAATCAGAATGAACGTTTAAACGATGCGCGATTTATCTTCAACCGATTGGATAAAGAGCTTAACTCTGCTGTTGCGTTTAGTTTAAGAATTAATACTACAGGTAATTATTCCTGCATCGACTTTGTGCCTTTTACCGCCGCAGGGCTGTATATTGGTAACGTTAGCGGACTGTCTAAGATGTCATTAATCATGGATCGTCGAACTAGGGAAAATACAGGCAGCTATGCAAATGATTTTAGCGGTCAATATGTCAGTGTATTGACCACCAATGCTGATGATTTTTATTCATTGCCCTCGAGTACGGTTGCGGAAATAACAAATTATGTCCCTGTGCCTGGTGCTAACCCAACCCAAGCTGATTTAACGTTTGGCAGTAACTTAAGCAGAGATTCATTAGTCTCACGGTATTTCATTGCCGAGAACAAAGTGCAATATTGCTTACTCGCCATTGGTGATTCAATGCGTTTGTTCCGAAATCAAGCGCCATTATCAGCACAAAATTATACCTTAGACAATCGAGTCTTGATGGCTGATGAGCTGAGTGTTGATAGTGCGATGAACTTGACATCGGCCAGTCAATTTAGTCATGCAATTTTAAATCTTAATTTTGGTTTTAAATTGCGCGACGACAGTGTACTTCGATTCGATCATCAATTGGTGATAAGCAATGTTCCATAATGATATACCCTACAAAACAGTGACGTTAACACTATGCAGATAAGTATCAAGCAACAACAAGGTAGTATGCTCGTTATTGCCTTATTTATTATTGTGGTTATGTCTTTATTAGCTGCAACCTTAAGTCGAGTCCTGAGCTCAACCGCTGATAGTGTGGCGAATGAAGTGTATAGCGCTAAAGCGTATTATGGGGCTGAAAGTGGAATGGATTATGGCATCTATCAGGTCTTGGAACGTAAACAAGCGTGTGCCAATTTTCCTAATGCCCCCACTGATTTACAGTTTGATATCAGTAATGAAGTCGGATTGGAAAACTGCAGTGTTACGATTACTTGCCAAAGTATTCCAGTTAATAACAGCAGTTTGTTTTATCTCACTTCCACTGGCAATTGTGATGGTGGAAAAATTATTGCTGAGCATAAAATTGAAGCGGAAGTAAAGATATGATGAAGACTTTATCAGTGTGGTTAACGAGTGCTGTCAATATTCTACTGTTTACTTGTTGTTTAGCAGTCTCAGTTCAGGCTGATGTTAATTTACAGGGTTATATTCATGTTGGTGATAACTGGCTGCTGTCGAGCGATCCGATAGAGCCGAAGTATTTGGTACGAGACAGTAATGGTTTTAAACCTGTAAAAGCTATTAACTTTAGTTTATCTGAACAGATAGATTTGACCCGCATCATTATCAATGATAATCCAAATTCAGACAGTGGTATAAATCACCGTTTATATTTTATGCTCTGGGATAGTAATGAAAATTTACGCGTTGAAGAATGGTCAAACGCGACAGATTACGATCGTACAGATGTATTATCGATTACATTACCTGCCGGTGATTATAAAATTGCAATTGTTGGACAATGTAAAATACTCGCCGATAGTAAGGGGTGGCGTTTACCTTGTGGCCTTCTTCAAGATTATGATGACTTTTCTTATGACAATATAACGCTCGTTAGTGCGGAAGAAAATGATCATGTTTCTTTTATTCAGAGGCGTCATATCGGTAATAATACTGAATTTTTACCTTTTAGTTCCGGTTATGCGGGCAAATTTTATCCTGATGCGCCTGACGGCAAAGTGGTGAACGAATCTTTTGATGTTTTAACGCCAACTGAGATAAAAACCATTGTAATTAATAACTATCGAGATCTAGAGAGTGGTAATAATGGGAAAACGATCAGATTAACATTAAGGCAAAATAGTTGGCCTAATAATGAATTCACTACATGGATGAATGCCAATAATAATAGCACTCAAACCCCTATAAACGGCATTGACGTTTTTACATGGAAAATTGATAAAATTTTATCTGCTGGTCAGTATACATTAAAGATTGAAAGTGTTGATACTGGATGGATACTGTCAGATTACGATGATATCTCATGGGATGATATTGTGATCAAGCTTGCTCCATATTCCCCCCCACCTGACCCGATTAAACATTATCGGTTAACTTTCAGTGATCGCGCATTAACTTGTGAACCTGCAATTGTCAGCGTTCAAGCCTGTACCAATAATTTCCAATCAGGTATTGCCTGTGTTGAATCGACGCGTTCGACCAGTCTTACCTTAGTCGCAGATGCGAAAAGCAGTACTGACAGAATCTCTAAGCCAAGTGGTACTTTTACGGGTACAACCAATATTAATTTAGGTTACTTAAAAGAAGATGATTTAACCCTATCGTTAACAGGTACTAATAAGAAATATAAGTGTAATGGTACGAGTAACTGCGATATTAATTTTGCTGATACCGGTTTTTTCTTTAGCTATGATAATGCTGATGGCAGTGACGATATTGCCAATCAAGTTGCGGGTGTTAACTTTTCAAACCCCATTAAACTGGATGCTTTTTATAATAAAAATGGCCAATGTAAGAACATTTTTAAAAATAATGAAACAATCCCGGTTAAGCTGGGCGTTCAATGCCAAGAGCCAAATACTTGCTCACCTTTAAATTTCGTCACTAATTCGGTGAATCTTGGTAAAAATAATGGAAATGAAGAAAACCATTACAGTGCGGTTGATTTAGCATTTAGTAGCAATATCACTCGGATCAATACAGCACAGTATCAAGATGCCGGTAAAATAAATTTAATAGCCAGCTATACGATCAATGATAATCGTAATGATTTGGATGGTTTAACAATCAAAGGGCAAAGCAATCAGTTTGCAGTGAGACCCTATAAATTTAAAATTAAAGCCACGCGTCATAATGGTGATATAAGAACAGAACTGACGGAGCAGGATAACAATGTATTAAAGCATGTACATAAAGCAGGTGAAATTTTTACATTTAAGATCCAATCGCTGAATGCAGACGGTAACATTACGTCTAATTATGTCCCTAATTCAAATGATAACTTACGTATAAAGTTAACCCGTTCTATGCCTAAAGCAGACTTGTTTGAAGGAAAATTTAGTTATGCAAAAAATAAGACGCTATTAACTTCGACCTCGGCAACGTGGGTTGGAATGCCTGGCTTACCAATCTTTGATAAAGGGGTCTATCGCTTTGCTGACTCGACTTATAGTGAAGTCGGTGCAATTCAGATAAATGTGAAAGACACTGATTACTATGGCATGAGATTTTCTGTTGATGATAATCTTTCGGTAAATTCTAATGGTACTGAGATAGGCCGTTTTATTCCATCGCATTTCGAATTAGTGTCATCGGCAGTGTATAATTATATTGGCTCTCACCGCTATAGCCCAACAGATTATGATTATGTATTCCCTCAAAATTTAACGAGTTATGCTGCAGGAACGACAGTTTTTCAGCCTAAAGACAGCAAGGTTTATGAGTGTCGAAAACCACCAAACAGTGGTTTTTGTGTCCAGTGGAGTAAAGGTTCAAACCAATATGAACCTGGTATTGGTACTAATTGGAACATGGCATGGACTTTACGCATATCGCCAGATAGGGGGGCCGTATTTACTTACATGGATCAACCTGAACTCTTATTTGACTATCTTCTTGAAGCGCAAAATAGCGCAGGTCTCGTGACAAAGAACTACAATGGCGATGATAAAGCGACGGTTAGTTTTATTGCAAACTCGGATGGCTTAGATTTATCTCATCGTCTAAAGGATTATGGCGGGGCTTGGGTCAATGGTGCTTATATACCTGGTGATATGCCGGATTATGGTTATTTTTCTCGAGATTCAGCTGGACCTGATGGACCTATGATGAATACTCTTTTTGGTATCAGCATTACTGATAAAGATGGTGTTGTTCTTAATGATTTAGATATTCCAGCGGCGCAAGCAACGGCACGCCAGTTATCTTCACAAGCGACTGAACTACGCTATGGCCGTTGGACGGTTGCTGATGGATACGGACCAATGTCGAATGATTTTGCCACAACCATGCAACTTGAATATTTTGATGGCGCAAACTTCATTAAGAATAATGATGATTCTATAACGGACTTCGATTTCGTAGATGCGACGCTAACGAATATTTCTTTAGGCGGAGTGCCACCTGCAGCTGAACATTTACCAGCGCTTTCAGGAAAAGGAAATTTTATCAACGGTATCACGCAAGGGCTAATCATTGCAGCGCCGAATCTAAATGGTGAGGTTAAACTTGATTATACCGTTGATGATTGGTTTAAATATAACTGGGAAGATGGTCATGTTGGTTTTGATCAATCACCCTCTGCGAACATCGTATTTGGCTTTTTCTATGGTAATGATCGAGTTATTTACCGAAGAAGGTTAAATTAATAGTTTGTCGGTCATAAAGTCTGATAAACTTGCCTCATTCATTGCGCATTGGTAAAGTTAACCGATCCTGCAACATTTTACTTTTAGGAATGCCCATAGCCATGTTTAAGAAGTTAAGAGGCGTATTCTCTAGCGATTTATCAATCGACTTGGGAACAGCAAACACCCTTATTTATGTTAAAGGTCAAGGTATTGTCCTTGACGAGCCTTCAGTTGTTGCGATCCGCCAAGAGCGCGGTGCAAATAAGAGTGTTGCCGCAGTTGGTACAGCTGCAAAGCAGATGCTAGGTCGTACACCTGGTAATATTGCCGCTATTCGTCCAATGAAAGACGGAGTAATAGCAGACTTTTTCGTGACAGAAAAAATGCTACAACACTTTATTAAACAAGTGCATGATAATAACTTTTTCCGTCCTAGCCCGCGTGTTCTTGTGTGTGTACCTTGTGGTTCAACGCAAGTAGAACGTCGTGCTATCCGTGAATCTGCACAAGGTGCCGGTGCACGTGAAGTATTTTTAATCGACGAGCCAATGGCGGCGGCGATTGGTGCTGGTTTACCTGTTTCTGAAGCAACTGGTTCTATGGTTGTTGATATAGGTGGCGGTACTACCGAAGTAGCAATCATTTCACTAAATGGTGTTGTTTATTCTTCATCAGTACGTATTGGTGGTGACAAACTGGATGAAGCAATCATCAGTTATGTGCGTCGCAACTATGGTAGCTTAATTGGTGAAGCTACTGCTGAACGTATTAAGAAAGAAATTGGTTCTGCATACCCACTCGACGAAGTTGTTGAAATTGAAGTGCGTGGTCGTAACCTTGCAGAAGGTGTACCACGTAGTTTCATCCTAAACAGCACTGAAATTCTAGAAGCATTACAAGAACCATTATCGGGTGTTGTGAGTGCTGTAATGACAGCGTTAGAACAGTCTCCACCAGAGTTAGCGTCGGATATTGCCGAACGTGGCATGGTGCTAACGGGTGGCGGCGCGTTAATCCGTGGCCTTGACCGTTTATTACTTGAAGAAACTGGTATTCCTGTTGTTATCGCTGAAGATCCACTAACCTGTGTGGCTCGTGGCGGCGGTACAGCATTAGAAATGATTGATATGCACGGTGGTGATCTTTTCAATTACGATTAAGCTCCTGATTCAATAATCCTATAGGGTGGCGGGCGCGCCATCCTTTGAGAACTCCACTTAATGAAACCTATTTTTGCTACCTCAACATCATTACAACTGCGTTTATTCTTTGCGGTTATCGCTTCTTTCTCATTAATTATTTTTGATTCTAAATTTGATTCATTTTCAAATGTTCGTGTCTATTTAAATACCGCGGTATCACCACTCATCTATGCGGCCGATATACCCAGTGAAATGCTGAAAGGTGTATCCAATACCGTTGTTACTCGCCGAGATTTAAAGAAACAAGTTCAAGAGCAGCGAGAAAAACTATTTATTCAACAAGTTCAGTTGCTTGAATTTAAACATTTGAAAGAAGAAAATAAACGCCTGCGTGCTTTACTTAACTCCCCTGTTCATGCCGATCAGCGTAAATTAGTGGCTGAAATTATCACCGTTAATTCCGATCCTTTTTCCTTGCAAGTGGTGATTAACAAGGGAGCGATAGACGGTATTTATATTGGTCAACCGGTATTAAATGAACAAGGTGTTGTTGGCCAAATTGTCGATGTATCTGCGACATACAGCCGTGTATTGTTGATTACTGATATTACTCATGGCATTCCGGTTCGAGTACAGCGTAATGACATTCGTGCGATTGCCAATGGCAGTGGTGAATTAAACAGTCTTACGTTACCTTATGTTCCGCATAGTACCGATATTCAAGTTGGTGATGTGCTAGTCACCTCTGGCCTTGGTGGCGTATTCCCTGAAGGTTATCCCGTTGCTACAATTACCGATTTTACTTATCAAATGGGCCAACCTTATGCGCAAGTTGAAGCAAAACCGATTGTGGCATTAGAGCGGATCCGCTATGTATTACTTATTTGGGATGATGAAGAAAATACAGCTGACAATAGCACTGAAAATAATAATGTTGAATCGCCGACAAACGCTGATAAGGAAGGGACATTATGACATATGCTAACGGTCGTTTTAAAATAATTTTGACCTTAATCATCGCGTTATTACTCACGGTATTACCTGTACCTGAGCCTTTAAATAACTTCCGTCCTGATTGGCTGTTTTTGGTATTGGGTTATTGGTGTATGGCTCTGCCGTATCGCGTCAATATTGGTTATGCTTGGATCACGGGATTAGTGCTCGATCTGTTATTAGGTGCGCCGCTCGGCATTCATTCTTTAGCGCTGTCGATTGTCATCTATATTATTGTGATGAATCATCGTTTGATCCGTAATTTATCATTGTGGCAACAAGCATTAGTTGTAGGCTTTTTAGCAGGCTTAAATAAGCTGGTGGTATTTTGGGCTGAAAAATTACTTTTTGATATAACAATAACACCGATGTACTTATGGTCAATCCTAACCACAATGTTAATATGGCCATGGATATTCTTGATTTTACGTAAAATTCGCCGTCAGTTTGCTATTAGTTAGTGGGCATAAGATAGCTTAATCGTGCAGAAGATAATAAGATGAAAAAGATAAACATGTACTTAGCATCACAGTCGCCGCGTCGCCGCGAATTACTGACGCAAATTGGTGTCGAATTTTCGGTGTTAGCCGTTGAGGTTGAAGAGCAGCAACAATCGGGCGAACTTGCTGCTGATTATGTTGCTCGATTAGCACGCGATAAAGCGCAAGCTGGTACTGTGGTCCTAGAAAATGCTAACGCCGCGCAGGCAAACACTAACGCAGCAGCTGAATATGTAGTGTTAGGTGCCGATACCATCGTGGTATATGCTGGACAAGTGTTAGAAAAACCGGTTGATGAAGCAGATTCGAAACGTATGTTGAGTTTATTATCAGGTCATGAACATGAAGTGATGACCGCCGTTGCACTTGCCGATACCAACCGTTGCTGGGTTGAAGTTGTGACTACCCAGGTACAGTTTCGAGAAATATCAGCCACTGAAATGCATGATTACTGGTGCACCGGTGAACCCAGCGATAAAGCGGGGAGTTATGCGATCCAAGGTATTGCAGGTAAATTTGTTAGCCATATGAGCGGCAGCTATAGCGCTGTTGTCGGCTTACCATTAATGCAAACAGAGCAGTTAATTCAAGCCTTTAAGGCAGAGCAGAATAAAGTAATGAAGGGCTAAATAATATGGGTCTAACGACAGAGTTATTAGTAAATGTTACCCCGAGCGAAACGCGTGTTGCCTTGATTGAAAATGGCATATTACAAGAAATACATGTAGAACGTGAAGCTAAACGTGGCATCGTGGGTAATATCTATAAAGGTAAAGTGAGTCGGGTATTACCGGGCATGCAAGCAGCATTTGTTGATATTGGTCTTGATAAAGCTGCATTTTTACATGCGTCAGATATTGTCCCGCATACAGAGTGTGTTGCTGCGGGTGAAAAAAAGCATTTTAAAGTCGCAGATATTTCTCAGCTTGTGCGTCAAGGCCAGGATATCACAGTACAAGTGGTGAAAGATCCGATGGGTACTAAAGGTGCACGTCTCACCACCGATATTACGTTACCCTCTCGCTATTTAGTTTTTATGCCGGGCAGTTCTCATGTGGGGGTATCACAACGTATTGATTGTGAAGAAGAGCGCGGTCGTTTAAAACGTGTTACTGAAGCCCAGGTTGATGAATTGGGTGGTTATATCATTCGTACGGCAGCAGATGGCGTACGTGATAAAGAAATCGAACAAGACATTGCTTACTTAAAACGTTTATGGACCAAAGTGCTACAGCGTCAGAGAAGTAATCCAACTGCGAGTATGTTATATCAAGATCCGTCATTAGCATTTCGTATTATTCGTGATTTTGTTGGTTCGCCATTGGATAAGATTCGTGTCGATTCTCGTCTTGCTTATACTGAGTTATGTGAATTCACGGAATCCTATGTGCCTGAGTTAGTCAGCGCGTTAGAGCTCTATACGGGTGAGCGTCCTATTTTTGAAATGTATGATGTTGAAAATGAATCGCAACGTGCTTTAGAGCGAAAAGTAACGTTAAAGTCAGGTGGTTATTTAATTATTGATCAGACGGAAGCGATGACGACGATTGATATTAATACCGGTGCTTTTGTCGGTCATCGTAATCTTGAAGATACTATTTTTAATACCAATGTGGAATCAACCCAAGCGATTGCCCGACAACTGAGATTACGTAATCTGGGTGGCATTATCATTATCGATTTTATTGATATGCAAAGTTCTGAGCATCGCCGTCGGGTGATGGAATGTTTAGAGGCCGCATTAAGTCATGATCGTGCCAAAACTAATACTCATGATTTCTCGGCGTTAGGGTTAGTCGAAATGACCCGTAAACGTACCCGCGAATCATTAGAACACGTGTTATGTTCGGATTGTCCAACGTGTGATGGCCGTGGTTCGGTGAAAACAGTTGAAACGGTATGTTATGAGATCTTCCGTGAAGTAACCCGTGTTAATCGTGCTTATGATGCGGATCAGTTTAGCGTTTATGCCTCTGTCGCTGTTGCTGAGTACATTGAAAAAGAAGAGTCACACAGTATTGCTGAATTGGAATTGTTTATGGGTAAACAGGTCAAGATCAAACCTGAACCACTATATTTGCAAGAACAATTTGATGTGGTAATGATGTAGCGTGACTGCGAAACGCAATTGGCTAAGAAGGTGTGGTAAAGCATGCCTCTATACTTTCGCCTGCTTAGCTGTTTTTTCTGCTGTCTCAATTAGCCTGTTACGGGCGAGTTTCCCCTACCTGAATCAATATCATGATCAGGTGATTGATTGGTTGGTGGCAGATCAATCGGTAAGTATTGAAGTCGAAAGTATTGATGCGGGCTGGTATAAATTCGGCCCGGTATTAATTATTAATACCTTAGACGTCAAGTTTGATGAGTCATTGCCGTATGACTTTGACGTTGAGCGTATCAAGATCAGCATTGATTTTTGGAACAGCTTATTAGAGCGGAAATTACTACTCAATAATTTAATTTTAGATGGCGTCCAGATCAAGCTTCCGGTCTCTCCCTTCGAACGCTCCGCGGAACAAGAAACTAAGCTTGCCACCCCCGAATTAACCCGTTTACTAGATGTTTTTTTTCGTCAACTCAAAAACTTCGAATTAACCAACAGTAACTTACGAATATTAACGCCTGCTGGTGAAGAAAAAGTCATTCATATCCGTGAATTTGCTTGGTTAAATCAAGGTCGTCGTCACCGTGGTGAAGGTTGGGCATACATTAATGATGATGTTGCCGATAATAATTTGCGCATTATGGTCGATGTGACGAGTGCCAAAAATGATTTAACCAATGTCAGTGGTCAAGTGTATGTTCAGGCAGAGAACATGAGTTTGTCACATTGGTTTGAAAAAGTATTGTTTAAACGCGAGGGCTTAAAACAAGGCGTATTAAGCTTTGAAAGTTGGATTGATATTGTTAATAACAAACCGACATCGGCGTTATTACAATTACAGCCTTCAACCTTTACTTGGCAAAATGAAACGAGACAACAAAGTTTGAATATCTGGGGGGGTTATTTACAATGGCAATTAACCGATTCTGGTTGGCAATTAGATAGTCATGACCTGGCGTTGGTCACTAATGGTATTGTGTGGCCGCAACTTGATATACAAGTGAGGCTACAACAGGGCGAGATATTTGCCGCTGTAAATCAATTTGAACTGTCTAAGTTAGCGCCGATTGTAGCATTGTCTCGTCATGTTGATGAAGCCTTGTTTAAAGATCTTAAAACCCTATATCCACATGGTTTAGTCCATGATATTAAGGTTAAAATTCCACTGCAAGACTGGACTCAACTAAGTTATCAATTGAAGGTTGATGGTCTACAGCTACAAAGTTGGCAGGGGTTTCCTAGTATTGAGAATCTTGATGTTGCACTAACGGGTAGTCTAGAGACTGGCAAGGTCAGCATTGATATGAATGATGCGGTATTAGATCTTAATCAGTACCTAGAGCATAATATTCGGGTGAATCAATTTTCGACAGACTTTACCTGGCGTCGTTACCGTAATACAGAGGTTGTTGATAACAAGAATGACAGTGGTATTGAGATCATCGCCGATAAAGTTACCCTTGATACGCCAGAGCTTGTCCTCGACAGTCAATTCTTATTAGATATCCCCACTAACGCCAATGCTTTTTTAAGCCTTGCTGGCGATCTTAAATTACGTGATGCCAGTAAAGCATTTTATTACTACCCAAGCGAATATATGGGTGAAGCATTAATTGATTATCTTCGTGGTGCATTAAAACAAGGTTATGCCGATAGTGGCCAATTATTGTGGTTTGGTGAATTTGCTAATTATCCTTATCGCAATGGCGATGGGATATTTCAAGCTAAGCTGAATGTCGTTGATGCTGTGTTTGCTTTTGATCCGCAATGGCCAAGCGTAACCGACTTAGAGCTTGAGTTATTATTTCAACAAGATGATTTATTTATGTCGTCCCGAAAAGGTAACTTGGATCAAGTCGCTATCTCTCGTGTGGACTTGCAACTGCCTCGTTTAGGGGATGTGAAAGCACTTGGTATTCAAGCGCAATTTAAGACGACGGGCGCACAAGCCAAATCTCTAATTGATTCTAGCCCGTTACCGGAAGTAACTGATGCGTTAAACAATCTTCAAGTTTCTGGTGATATTAATGGCAAAATCGACATTGTCATTCCATTTACTGATGATGAGCAAGTGGTGGTAAAGGGTGGGGTAGATTTAGTTAATGACCGGATTTATTTACCTGCGCTTGATTTAACCTTGACTGATGCTAGCGGTAGTTTCACATTTGATGATAATGGTTTGTTATCGACACCTCTTACCGCTAAGTTGTACGGTGAGCCACTGGGGGTTCGTTTTAGTAGTGGGCAGAACAATGCTCATTATCAGGTAAATGTTGAACTTGCTGGTCAGTGGCAAAGTCGTAATATTATGGCTCAGTTAATGCCACAATATCAGCAATATGTCTCTGGTGATGTTGATTGGAAAGGCTCATTAAACATGGTATTTCCTGAACAAGGGTTTGACTATGAATTTGATGTGCAGAGTGATTTAAAAAACCTAACGCTTGATTTACCTATGCCATTAGCAAAAAGAGCAACTCAGGATTGGCCAACTGATATTTCTGTGGTTGGTAATGATAAACAAGCGAATATTCAATTAACCGCCAGTGATGTGATGTATTTTTCTGGACAGGTTAATTACGCGAAGGAACAGCTAGAACTTATTCAGTCATTAGTGCAGATTGGTAATGCTGATGAACTACTGATAAGTGATTCGGCCAATGCTATTGTTGTTAATGTTGATGAGCTTGATATCGCCGAGTGGCTATTATGGTATGGCGGTTTACCTGACAGTGAATTTGATGTGAGTAGTGCGGTAGAGCCCTTATCCTCAATTAAGGTCGCGGTAGCAAATACGACTTACTATCAACAGCCCTTGAACGATTTAACGATAACTGCGACAAAAGGTTATCGTAACTGGGGTATTGAGCTTAAAGCGAGTGAGTTTAATGGTTCGGTTGTTATTCCGGATATCGGTAATATAAATATCGACTTTGATTATCTTTATTTGCCTGATCTGGTACTACCGTCAGATGTAACTAATGATGCCGGTGTAGCACAAGATGCCAAATCAACAACACTTGTCTGGCAAGATGTCCCCGGTTTCAACTTCAATTGTGGTGCCTGTATTCTGGGTAAAATTAATTTAGGGAGTACGTCTGCAGAAGTGATTAAAAGTACGTCGGGCTTAACACTTAAAGCACTTGATATTGATATGGAACATTCAACGGTCGCTATGACTGGCCGTTGGTTCACTGATAAACAAGGTAATCAGTCGACCGAATTACAGGGTGACTTAAAAACAAAGAGTGTTGAAGAGTTTATGACTGGCTTAGGATTAATTAGCCCGTTAGCGAAAACGCCTGCCGATGTGGATTTTAGTCTTGCTTGGCAAGATCACCCTTTTAATATTGATGGCGACTCGTTAAGTGGTAACGCCACGATAAAAACGGAAGCAGGGCGGATCTCTAATGTCAGTGATAAAGGTACACGTTTTTTAAGTGTATTAAGTTTGCAGTCATTAGTGAAACGACTCAGTTTAGATTTTAGTGATGTATATAATGATGGCCTTCCGTATTCATCTATGGAAGCGTCATTGCAGATTGCTGATGGTGCGATTAATAATCACGATTTTTTGCTGAATTCAAGCAGCGGTAAGATTACCGGTAGCGGCTACCTTGATTTAGTAACTCGCACCATTAATTATAATTTAAGCTTCTTTCCAGATGTGACGTCGAGTTTACCGGTATTGACTGCGTTTGCGGTAACGCCAACAACAGCATTGGCTGTGTTTGCCCTATCGAAGATTTTAGAGCCTGTGCTTGACGTGATCACTGAGCTTAAATTCAATGTCAGCGGCGATTTTGACAATCCGGTATTTACGGAAGTAAAACGGAATAAAAAACAGATTGCAGTACCCGATAAATTAATCAACGCTGCAGAGTCAGAAACCACAAGGAATAAGTGATGCAATTAGTGGCGATTCAAATGACCTCTGGTGCAGATATAGCAGCAAACTTAGCGTATGTAGCCTCGCAACTTAGGCTGATTAATATTGGTGTTGAACCAACCTTAATATTATTGCCAGAGAATTTTGCATTATTTTCTAATCGTGATGATTATTTCGCTCATGCAGAGCCCTTAGGCCAAGGACCTGTACAACAGCAACTTGCAGACTGGGCTAAGCAATATCAATGTTGGCTGGTGGCGGGTTCTTTCCCTATTCTTAGTCATAGTAACGAGCGTATTTATACCACCAGTTTAGCATTTGACCCGAATGGGGAATTGGTGCAACATTACAACAAGATTCACTTGTTTGATGCCCATGTGCCTGCTGTATTAACCGCCGCGAGTGATAATCAAGAAAAGACCGTCATAAACGTTCAAGCGTATAAAGAGTCGGATAGTTTCATACCTGGCGACAGCATCGCCACCTTTAACGTTGGTGATATTAAGTTTGGTATGGCTATCTGTTATGACTTACGCTTCCCTGAGCTATTTCGGGTACTCAGTGCTGCCAAGGTCGATGTGTTATTATTGCCAGCCGCATTCACTTATGCGACAGGTAAAGCGCACTGGTTACCTCTGTTACAAGCCCGAGCGATAGAAAATCAATGTTATGTGTTGGCGGCGAATCAGGTAGGTGACCATGGCCAAAATCGCCATACTTGGGGACATTCTGTTATCTTAGACCCTTGGGGTGAACTACTGGCACAACAAACCTTTGCGTGTGGCATTAGCTGTGCAACATTAGACAAACAAAAGTTAGTACAAGTACGTACTGATATACCTATTTTACAACATGCGCGCTTTACGGCGAGCTTGAAAAATAAAGAGTAACAACTCCGATGATATTTGAACAAGTCGAAAATTCAATTTTACTGCCAGCCGATTTAAATATCGATAAGCTGCAGAGTACACTGTCATTATTGATGGGCAACCAGCTTGATTATGGTGATCTTTATTTCCAAGCTTGCAAACATGAATCTTGGGGTTTGGAAGACGGTATCGTCAAAGAAGGGTCGTTTAATATCGAGAGGGGTGTTGGTGTACGTGCAGTATCCGGTGAAAAAACCGGTTTTGCTTATTCCGATGACATCAATCTACAAGCATTAACCCAGTCTGCGAAAGCGGCACGAGGTATTGCTGCTAGCGGCGGTGAAGGTAAAGTTAAAGCATGGAGTAAACCTCAAGGCAGTGAAATATATCAGCCATTAGATCCATTAGCGAGTATGGATAAGCAACGTAAAATTGCCTTGTTACATGAAGTGGATGTGTACGCACGCTCACTAGATCCACATGTTACACAAGTAAGTGTGAGCTTGTCGGCAGTATACGAAGAGATCCTGGTCGCTGCAACTGATGGCACTCTTGCAGCAGATATTCGACCATTAGTACGCATGAACTGCTCTGTGTTGATTGAGAAAAATGGCAAACGTGAACGTGGTGGCGCGGGTGGCGGTGGCCGTTATGGTTTTGATTATTTCTTAGATGATGTGGATGGTGTACAACGTGCATTCAGCTATGCCAAAGATGCAGTGCGCCAAGCATTAGTTAATATTGATGCGATTGATGCCCCTGCTGGTGCAATGCCTGTTGTTCTTGGTGCGGGTTGGCCGGGTGTATTACTACACGAAGCTGTAGGTCATGGTCTAGAAGGTGATTTTAACCGTAAAGGTACGTCTGCTTATGCGGGGAAAATTGGCGAGAAAGTAGCATCTTCACTGTGCACAATTGTTGATAATGGCACGCTAGCTAATCGCCGTGGTTCATTGAACATCGATGATGAAGGTACTGTGACAAAAAATACTATGTTGATTGAAAATGGTATTTTGAAAGGTTACATGCAAGATAAGCTTAACGCCCGTTTGATGGGGGTGGAGTCTACGGGTAACGGCCGTCGTGAATCATTCGCACATTTACCTATGCCGCGTATGACGAATACGTATATGTTACCTGGTGAGAGTACACCAGAAGAGATCATTAGTACGGTTGAGAAGGGCATTTATGCGCCTAACTTTGGTGGTGGTCAAGTTGATATTACCTCGGGTAAATTTGTATTCTCCGCATCTGAAGCGTACTTAATTGAGAATGGGAAAATAACTACGCCAATTAAAGGTGCAACCTTGATCGGTAATGGTCATGAAGCAATGCAGCACATCTCAATGGTCGGTAACGACCTAGCATTAGATAAGGGTGTGGGTATTTGTGGTAAAGAAGGCCAGAGTGTCCCTGTGGGGGTCGGTCAGCCTACACTGAAACTAGATAGTATGACGGTGGGTGGCACTGGTAGCTAATTTGCTATTTGTGGTATACAGTTGATCAAAATAAAGCCCTAGCAAGTGTATAAATGACTTGTTAGGGCTTTATTGTTTGTATCGGTTAAACATTAATACTACCGAAATAGCTAATTAATATTATAGACCCGCTATCTCGCGTAGGTGTTTAAAGATTTCTTTGCTTGGTTTAGCTGCTTTCAGCGGCTTTTCCGCTTTAAGTTCTTTATTCACTTGGCGAACCAGTTGACGTAATTTTTGACGATCAGCGTTTGGATATTTTTCCATTAATGCTGTGATCGCAGCATCACCACCGGCAATTAACTCATCACGTACTATCTCTAGTTTTGTTAATTCAACGGTTGCTTGGTTGTGTTTATTGGTGATCTTATCGTATGCCATTTGGATCGGCTCGAGGCCATCGCTACGCATAATTTTGCACATGTACGATAGATGTCTGCTGTAAGCATCTGTACGTACTGCGATTTTTCTCGCTGTCACAATTGCAGCAAGTAAGTGTTCAGAGAAACCCATCTTAGCAATCTCTGCTTTACTTAGTAAAGAGATCGCGCCAGCGAGTTTAAGCGTCTCGGCAATTTCAATTTTGTTTTCTGCACGACTTTGATATAGCTCGTCGTCTTCAGCACGTCGGTAAGACTTTTCGCTGGTAATATTCCGTTCTTTTACGCTCATAATATTCTTTTTCAAAACGATTGATATGTTAATTGTATCAGTTTATTGCTAATTGCGCAGTTGCAGCAGGAATTTTTATCGCAACATGGTATGCTTAATCCAGTATAACTTATTGAAACGAGCCCATGAACTTAAAACAGCAAATTACATTAGAACAAAATAAATTGGAATTAGCCGTTACTCAAGCACTCGATATCGCGAAAAAGGCAGGCGCGACAGATGCTGAAGTAGCTATTTCACGACAAACTGGTTTGTCTGTGAGTACACGCATGGGCGAAGTTGAAAATGTTGAATTCAACCATGACGGCGCATTAGGTATCTGTGTATACCGCGGTCAACGTAAAGGGAATGCATCAACCTCTGATTTAAGTGAAGCGGCAATTCAAAGCACCGTTGCTGCGGCGTTAGATATCGCGTTACATACTGCAGAAGATGAATTTGCTGGTCTTGCTGATCGTGACCTGATGGCGTTTGAACCAGAAGACCTAGATTTATGTCACCCAATTGAAATTGAACCTGAGTATGCTATTGAACAAGCTTGTCTCACCGAGCGCTTAGCCTTGGCGCAAGATTCTCGTATTGTGAACAGTGAAGGTGCGTTTACCAGCCATAGCAGCATTAAAGTTTATGGGAACAGTCATGGTCTCGTGAATGGCTATGCAAGTACCCGTCATAGCATGAGTTCGGTATTGATTGCAGAGCAAGACGGCGCAATGGAACGTGATTACGGCTATTCAATGGCGCGTGACGCAAGTAAATTGTGGACACCAGAGCAAGTTGCTATCGAAGCGGTTAATCGTACTGTGGACCGTTTAGGCGCGCGTAAAATCGATACCTGTAATGTACCAGTTATTTTTCATCATGATGTTGCAAGTAGCTTAATGGGTCAGCTGGTAATGGGTATTAGTGGTGGTAGCTTATATCGTAAGTCATCATTCTTATTAGATAAGTTAGGCGAACAAATTTTCCCTGACTGGTTAAACATCCAAGAACGTCCGCATATTAAAGGTGGTTTAGCATCATCTATGTATGATGCTGAAGGTGTGCGCACTAAAGATTTAAATGTTGTAGAACAAGGTATTTTAAAGAGCTACCTATTAACCAGCTACAGCGGTCGTAAATTGGGTATGCAAACAACTGGCCATGCTGGTGGTATCCATAACTGGAATGTCACAGGTAAAGGCGAAACATTAGGTCAACTGTGTCGTCAAATGGGCACTGGTTTATTGGTGACTGAACTGATGGGGCAAGGAGTGAATATTGTAACGGGTGATTATAGCCGTGGCGCCTCAGGTTTCTGGGTTGAGAATGGTGAGCTGCAGTATCCAGTACACGAGATCACGATCGCAGGTAATTTAACGGATATGTTCAAAAATATTGTTGCAGTCGGTAACGATATCGATGTTCGTAGCAGTATTCTAATGGGCTCTACACTATTAGAATCAATGCAGATTGCAGGTAACTAATATCCCCTAGGTTTAAGTGAGAAAGCCTGTGTCATGATGACACAGGCTTTTTACGTTTATAGGCTATTAACTTTACTTTCTGAACTCTGCTTTCGTTATAAAGGTTAACCGTAGACTAGTGTTGCCATGCCTAAGAAGGCAAATAGACCGACGACATCGGTAACGGTGGTGAGTGCCATGCCGCCAGCTAAGGCAGGATCGATATTATATTTCTTCATTGCCAGTGGAATGACCACGCCTGCAAGCCCCCCCATCGCCATGTTGATAAACATAGCGCCACCAATGATCAGCCCCAGAGATGGATCGCCTTTCCATAATGATACTATGATTGCAATAGATATTGCCCAGATAGCCCCGTTCAGTGCGCCAACCATGGCTTCTTTACCAATTAACCAACGGCTATTGTCGTCATTAATATGACCAACCGCCATACCACGAATAACCAATGCGAGGGTTTGATTACCGGCAATACCGCCCATGCTTGGCACAATGGTCATTAAAATAGCAAGTGTAGCGAGTTGTTCTAAGGTCGCTTCAAACATGTTAGAGACGGATGCAGCAGTCAGTGCGGCAATTAAATTAACCCCAAGCCAGAGTGTTCGACGTTTGGTACTTTGTATTACTGGCGCGAAGGTATCTTCATCGTCATCCATACCGGCCATACCCATCATGTCATGCTCGGCATTTTCACGAATAATATCAACCACGTCATCGATGGTAATACGTCCGAGTAGTTTACCTGAGTCATCAAGTACTGGCGCAGAGATCCAGTCATGACGTTCAAACAGCTTGGCAACCTCTGAGGTATCCATATGTGCAGGTAAGGTTTCTGCTTCGCGATCCATAATAGTGCTAATCACACTGTTTGGATCTGTTGTTAATAACATGGCTAAGGGCACATCGCCAATTAAGCGATCATCTTTATCAACCACGTATAAAGTATCTGTGGCATCGGGTAATTCACCGCGTAAACGGATATAACGTAAGATCACATCGACAGTCACATCTGGTCTTAAAGTAATGGTATCTGTGTCCATGATACTGCCAGCAGTGTCTTCTGGATACGCCATCGCTGTTTCTAAACGTTGACGATCTTGGGTATCCATTTGGGTGATAACTTCTTGATAGATACTGTCTGGTAGGCTACGGAGAATATTGGCTAAATCATCAGTATCGAGCCCCTCTGTCGCAGCGACAAGGGACTCCGTATCCATCAGTTTGAGAATACTGGTTTTGGCATCTTCATTAAGTTCGTCAAGGATTTCACCTTGCATTTCAGAGTCGGTCAAACGCCACAGTACTTTACGGCCTGCTGGTGGCGATGATTCCAGTAATAACGCAATATCACAAGGGGGCGTTTGGTAGAGCATTCGTTTAACGTGAATGAACATACCACTATCAAGTGCTTCGTTCACTTCGCTTAAACGTAGGTGTGTGCTGTCATGCTCCATCTTTTCTGGCATATGTCGTCCCCATTCTTATTATTCTTCTTCTGCAAGACCTTGCTTGCTGGTGCTGCGTAATTCTAGCTTAATCTGTATTTATAATCAGCATTAACAATAAAGTAAAATAATTAACTGTTTAGATCGTTAACGCCATTGCAAATGAGTACCTAGATAGTTTTATGTTTATTTTTTTCTAAGGTTTGATGGCGAGTTTGCACTACACGATTTTGTAGTTTAAAGCTCTTTGCTAATTGTTCAGCAATGAATACCGAGCGATGTTGGCCGCCTGTACAACCGATAGCAACGGTGACATAACTGCGGTTATTTTTTTCTAACATTGGCAACCAAGTCGTGAGTAAGTTTTCAATCTGTTGTGAAAAGCTCATTACATCAGGCTGTTGGCTCAGGTATTTAATGACGGGTTCATCAAGACCTGTGTAAGGTTTTAATTCTGGGATCCAATGGGGGTTTGGTAGAAAACGGACATCAAATACATAATCGGCATCCATAGGTAGGCCATGTTTAAAACCAAATGATTGAAATACTAAGACAAGTTGGTTGTTTTTCTTTCCTAAAATACGTTCTTTAATCTGTTCACTGAGTTCATGAATATTGAGTTCAGTAGTATCGATTTTTAAATCAGCAAGTAACGCTAAAGGGCTTAATCGTTTTTTTTCTATTTCAATCGCTTGTGATAGAGATAGCTCATCTTTTGTTAACGGATGAAGGCGTCTGGTTTCACTATAACGTTTGATAAGGACTGACTGGTTAGTATCAAGAAATAAACTAGTCAGATCGGTGCTCGTTCTTAACTCTGTAATTATGTCGTTTAATTCTTTTTTTTCTGTCGGTAAATTACGGACATCAATACTCACTGCCACTTTTTCGGTTTGGTCATTTAAGGTTTTTAGCAGTTGTGGTAGTAATTTTACTGGTAGGTTATCTACGCAATAGTAGCCTAGATCTTCAAGCACGCGTAATGCAATTGATTTACCAGATCCTGACTGGCCGCTGACTATTATTAATTTCATCTTTTATCCTCACAGCGATATAAAATAATGGGTTCATTATCCCGCAATTGATTTGGATATGATATGTTTTAATTATGTCAGAAGCATTAATACCTAAAGGAAAAAGTGGTTTTCCTTTAGGTTATCTGTGGCGAGATTAAAATTAATGACGAATCAACTTCTCTTTATGCTTAATCACTTGGCGATCGAGCTTATCCAGTAAGCCATCAATTGCGGCATACATGTCATTGTGTTCATGCACGGCAAAGATCTCCCCCCCATTTAAATGTATTTTTGCTTCTGCAATTTGAAGTAATTTTTCGACATTTAAAATCACATGGATATTGTTTATATGATCAAAATGCCGTTCTAATTTGGAAAACTTGCTATCAACATAATCTTTCAGTGAGTCTGTAATGTTTACATGTCTACCGGTTAAATTAATTTGCATATATGTCTCCCCTATGAAGGTTGGATTAGCCTTATAATAGGCTTTTACGCTGATTAGACGGTGGTATACTTAGTGCCTCCCGATATTTTGCAATCGTACGTCTAGCCACTTTGATACCTTGATCAGCAAGTAAATCAGCAATCTTGCTGTCACTTAATGGTTTAATGACATTTTCTGCCGCGACCAATTTTTTTATTAATGCTCGAATAGCGGTTGATGAACATTCTCCGCCATTGTCAGTACTTACATGGCTTGAAAAGAAAAACTTAAGTTCAAAAATACCGCGTGGTGTATGCATAAACTTCTGCGTTGTTACCCGTGAAATGGTTGACTCGTGCATTTCCACTTCTTCGGCAATATCATTTAAAACCATAGGTTTCATGGCTTCATCGCCATACTCAAAAAAATCAATTTGTCGTTGAACAATACTTTTAGTTACTTTTAGTAAGGTTTCATTACGGCTATCTAAGCTTTTAATAAACCATTTAGCTTCTTGTACATGCGTTCGAATAAACTGCCCATCGCTGCTACTACGATTGCTTGTCGACAAGTTTGAATATTCATTGTTCACTTTTAATCTTGGCACAATGTCAGGATTTAACTCGACTACCCACTGATTATTTTTTTTCTTTACTAAAACATCGGGAATTACATAAAGCCCTTCAGTCTGATCGATAACATTGCCAGGTCTGGGTTCTAGACTCTGAATTAATTGCATGATCTCTTTAAGCTGTGGTTCTTTTAATTTTGTCTTACGGCTTAATTGACGGTAGTCGCGATTGCCTAATAAATCCATGTGAGACTGAATTATTTGCTGACATTCTGTTAACCAAGGTGTGTTTTTAGGTAAATGCTGGAGTTGGATCAATAAACATTCTTGTAATGAACGCGCTGCAACGCCGATGGGATCGAAATGTTGAATACGCTTTAATACTGCTTCTATTTCGTCTAATTCAACTTGCTCTTCACTATTTTCTTTACTACTGTCGCTAAGTTCTTGGTGACCGTTATTGACGCTAGACAGGATGTCTTCACAAGTCTGATTAAGGTAGCCATGATCATCAATGCCATCAATAATCGCAACGGCAATAGCACGATCAGTGTCAGAAAATGGGGTTAATTCCATTTGCCACATGAGATGCTCGTATAAGCCTTCGCTGGTCTCACCTTGATAGACTTGGTCTAAACCATCAATACTGCTACCCGCACTGCTGTGAGTCTGTATTTGAGGGGTATAGACATCATCCCAATTACTGTCATTAGGCAATTCATCTGGCATGGCTTCACTGGCGAGCGCATCACTAACTTCTATTTGGCTGGCATCGGTAACTGCGTCGTTATTATTTGGATTATGCTCATCACTACTTTCTGTATCGTTTGCTTGAGCTGTGTTGGGATCTTCTTGTTCCAGTAGCGGATTACTGTCTAATGCTTCTTGAATCTCTTGTTGTAACTCCAAGGTCGATAATTGTAATAATCGAATCGCTTGTTGCAACTGTGGCGTCATTGCCAGAGATTGACTCATACGAAGTTGTAATGATGGCTTCATCTAACGACTACTCTCTCTTCCTTAAATGCGGTAACGTATCAATATCAAACTATAGTCGGAATTGATCACCAAGGTATACTTCTTTCACTTTTTCGTTGGATAAAATCTCTTCAGAAGTACCAGATGCGATCAAATGTCCATGGCTCACAATATAAGAGTGTTCACATACATCGAGTGTCTCACGTACGTTATGGTCGGTAATTAATACCCCTAAACCACGATCGCGCAGATGTTGAATAATTTTTTTAATATCACCTACCGAGATTGGATCAACGCCAGCAAAAGGTTCATCTAATAAAATAAACTTTGGATCTGCCGCAAGCGCGCGGGCAATCTCAACACGGCGGCGTTCACCACCCGATAAGCTCATGCCTAAACTATCGCGAATATGGGTGATATGGAACTCTTCTAATAATTCTTCTAACTTTTCTTCACGTTCGAAACGCGTGAGTTCAGTTCGTAACTCTAAGATTGCCATGATATTTTTCGTTACCGATAAACGACGAAAAATAGACGCTTCTTGGGGTAAGTAACCAATACCTTGTTGTGCACGAATATGCATTGGCTCATGCGTTAATTCTTGGTCATCAATGAAGATTTGTCCATGATCTCGCTTAACCAAGCCAACTACCATATAAAAGGTGGTGGTTTTACCTGCGCCATTAGGCCCGAGTAAACCAACAATTTGGCCTGATTCAACTTCGAGACTCACATCTGACACAACTTTTCGTTTGTTATAACTTTTTGCTAAGTGTGATACTTTTAAACGTGCCATATGAATTCATCTACTCTAATTAGTTTTGTTGTCTTCAGGAGTGAAAATAGTGATCACTCGATCAGATTCATGCTTGCCGCTTTCGGCTATCATTTCTTGTTTGTCAATTTGGTAGATAATCTTGTCACTTTTAACTTCGCTATCAGCTTGGCGTAAATGTGCATTTTTTGACAAGATTAAGCGTTTTTTACCTAGCTCGTAGCGGATCTCATCTGCTTCGCCATTAATTTTCTTACCGTCATCAAGCTCTTGATAAAAAGTGGCTGGCGACCCTATGGCAATCATTACTTCTGTGCCTTTTTCGCCAGAGCTTAAGACCGTGAGTTTATCGGCATGAATTAATGTCGTCCCTTGAGTCACCACGACACTATCATAAAATATGACTCGGTTCTCTTTAATAAACACTTCTTGACGTTTGGCATTAACGACTACATTCTCTGTAAAATCAGACTCTAATGCGAGGGCTGAATTACTCATGAATAATGTTAATAGTAAAACTTTATATTTTTTCATCATTAGTATAAATCGCTTCAACTTGCTTAAGGATAGTCATGTATTCTTGCTTTAAATCACCTTCAAGTCCGACACCTGTTTGATGAAATAAGTCCCCTGAAATGGTAATTAACTGATCGCTATGCACCAAATTTTCGGCAAGCTCTAATTGTAAATAACTGGTAGTAATGGCATCAATATAATCATTTTTTTTCATATTCTTGATGACAACATCGTTTCGTAGTGTTGCCACGTCGTCGCTACTGAAGTTACCTTCTTTTGCTTTGATTTTCCATGTCGCTTGTGCATTTTCATCATAAATAATAATAACGGGGTTAGTAAACATTGTCATGCCTAACTCACCATAATGCTCCATGCTATCTGCAAAAATGCGACGTATAATTTTTCCATCAATACTAAATTCAACGCTACGTAGTATTTGAGCGGTGAAATCAGGCTGATATTTGGTTGACTGTGCCGTTGCAGACTCGTCATCAGGCGAAAAAAAACGCCAAATACCAAGTGCACAAAGAAAGAGAATCACAATTCCTATGTTTTGGCGGCTCATACAGAGGTGCCCTGTGCTTGGTCTAAGATCCCTTTGGCCAATAGGATTAGATCTGCTAATTCTCTTACTGCACCAAAGCCACCACGAATAGAGGTGCTAAAGTCAGCACTTTTTTTAACAAGCGGGTGGGCATCGGCAACGGCAACACTGAGTCCACAAAGATTCATTACTGGTAAATCAATGACGTCATCACCAATATAAGCCACATGCTCTGGCGATATTTTTAGTTCTTCGAGCAGCATATTAAATGCGATCACTTTGTTGTCTTGGCCTTGATAGATATGCTTAACACCTAAACCTTGCATACGGTTAGCTACAATTGTCGATTGACGGCCAGTGATCACAGCAACTTCGATATCGGCATTAAGGAGTGATTTTACGCCAAAACCATCGCGAGTGTGAAAGGCTTTTAGTTCTTCACCGTCGTTTCCCATGTACACGCGGCCGTCAGAAAAAACACCATCTATATCACAAATGAGTAGTTTTAATGTTTTTGCTTTGGTTAAGATGTCTTGTGGGATTGGACCGTATAATGTATTGATCATTTTATAGTACACCTGCGCGTAGTAAGTCATGCATGTTGAAGGCGCCGACGGGCTCTTGTTGTTCATTGACGACAATTAAGCCGTTAACTTTTTTGTTTTCCATGACTGCAAGGGCTTCTGCAGCTAAGATATGTCTATTAATAGTAACACATCTTTGTGTCATTACTTCACTGATTGGGGTTTGGTGAATATCTATACGTGCATCAAGGATACGGCGTAAATCACCATCCGTGAAAATACCAACCAGCTTAGACCCGTTATTAACCGCCGTCATACCAAGCCCTTTGCTAGAGACTTCTAATAGCGCATCAGAGATTGTCTCGGTTTGTTGTACGCTTGGTACGTCGTTACCTTTATGCATAATGTCTGAAATACGTAATAATAATTTTCTGCCTAAGCTACCGCCGGGATGAGAGAGTGCAAAATCATCAGCGGTAAACCCTTTTGCTTCAAGTAAGGCTACAGCGATAGCATCACCCATCACTAGGCTTGCAGTAGTACTCGATGTAGGTGCTAATCCCAACGGGCAAGCTTCTTTATCAACTTTAATACATAAACTAATTTTTGCTTCGCGCGCCATGGTTGAATTATCATTACTTGTCATCGCAATAATGGGAATACTTAAACGTTTAAGTACTGGGTATAACGCTAAAATTTCATCTGATTCACCTGAATTAGATAACGCAATAACCACATCACCACGTTCAATCATACCAAGGTCACCATGGCTTGCTTCGGCTGGATGCACAAAGAAAGCAGGGGTTCCGGTACTGGCTAATGTCGCGGCAATTTTATTGGCGATATGACCTGATTTACCCATGCCTGTCACAATGACTTTACCTTTACATTCGATTAATAATTCACAAGTCTCGGTAAACGTGGCATCAATATATTGGCTTAATTGAGAAATCGCTGCCGCTTCCGTGTTAATGACATTAAGCGCGCTTTGGCAATAGTTAAACTGACTCGACATGGTTACTCCCTAATGAAAATATTGTTTAATACTTAGACTAAACAATGTTAAATGCTACTAAATACAATGAATTGATACGCTACAAAACCAGCGAGTAAAATGGCACCTTCAACACGAGTAATACGTCCTGGACGGCCTCTAAAGCCCATTGCCATCACCAGCATTAACATAGTTGCGCCAAGCATATAATAGAAATCACGACTAATAATCGCCGGGTCAATCATGCCTGGAGCTAAAATACCTGGTAGTGATAATACAGCTAAGATATTGAATATATTAGAACCAATGATATTACCAATAGCAAGATCATCTTCACCTTTAAGTACACCAGTTACGGATGCGGCGAGTTCAGGTAAGCTAGTTCCAATAGCAATAATAGTTAGGCCGATCACTAAATCACTCATGCCAAAATACTGTGCAATAACAACGGCAGAATCTACAAGAAAATGTGAACTGACAGGTAATGCAATCATGCCGAAGACTAACCAAGCAACCGCTTTCCAGGTTGGTACACCTTCAGGTACGTCATCACTATGTTCTTGGATAAGTGGATCATTACTTGGACGTTTTAATGCTAGGATAGTTAAGGTGATGATAGTAATGAAGAAGAGTAATAATAAAATCACGCCTTCGTACATTTCCAGTTTTAAATCCCATAGCACAACACCCGCCAGTAGTGTGGTAATTAATACCATCGGGATCTCACGACGGATCGTTGCTGAGCCTACGAGCAGTGGTTTTATTAACGCGGTGATACCTAATACTAAGGTGATGTTGGTAATGTTAGAACCAATCGCATTACCAATAGCTGTGTTGGGTGAACCATTAAGTGATGCCGATACAGCGACCATCATTTCTGGCGCGGACGAACCCATCGCGACAATTGTCAGGCCAATAACCAGTGGTGAAATACCTAAGTTTCTCGCTAGTCCTGCGGCACCATAGACGAATTTATCGGCACTGATTACCAGGCCAATAAATCCAAGAATTAAAATAATAATATTTGTAGTTAACATCGGCACAGTTTAAAAATTGAATAAGTAAGAACACTATTTTCGGTCTTTTTGCACTGAAAGAAAAGGTAAATTGTTAAATCTTGTTTAGTATTCAAGATTGAAGGGGAAAAATCATCACATAGTTATGCTTTTATGATTGTGTATTATACCGATTACTTTTAGAATACTGGGCTATTTTAATACTTTAGTTTTAAGCGCAATTCTTTCAGCTAGATTGCCATTCACTTAAAACTAAACGTGCAGTTAAGGGTCTATTACAATAACGCTAGCGGCATGTACGGTTTTAACTACGCTTAGAATGGCGACATCATGGGATTTAAGTATTATGGATATTAAAGAATTACAAACATTGCTGGAGAATGAATATACGTTCCAGGAATTACACGTTAAAGGTGAAGGCAGCCATTATGAAGTTATCGCTGTCGCCGAGATGTTTGTCGGTATGAACCGTGTAAAAAAACAACAAGCTATTTATGCACCATTAAAAGAGCAGATTGCATCAAATAGTATTCATGCGTTATCCATCAAGGCATACACACCTGAAGAATGGATTCGCGAACGTAAATTCATATTACCTTCTTAGGCTGGATTAGAATGGATAAGTTTTTAATTAAAGGTCCTTGTCAGTTAAATGGCGATGTGACTATTTCGGGTGCTAAAAATGCTGCACTGCCGATTTTATTTGCCACATTGCTAAGTGATGAAACGATCACTCTTAAGAATGTTCCTGAATTAAGAGATATTAAGACCACGCTGCAATTGTTACGTGAGCTTGGTGCACAGGCTGAACGCAACGCAGAAGGTGATGTTGTTATTACTGCTGGCTCTGTTAATTGTCAAAAAGCCCCTTATGAATTAGTTAAAACGATGCGAGCATCGATCTTAGCATTAGGTCCTTTGACGGCTAAATTTTCGACTGCGGATGTGTCTTTACCTGGTGGTTGTGCAATCGGCGCTCGTCCTGTGAATCTACATATTCATGGTTTAGAGATGATGCAAGCGGACATTCGCGTTGAAGAAGGCTACATTAAAGCCCGCGTTGATGGTCGTTTAAAAGGTGCGCGTATCTTAATGGATATGGTCAGTGTAACAGGTACTGAAAATCTATTAATGGCAGCAGTACTTGCTGACGGGATCACCTCTATTGAGAATGCAGCAAGAGAACCTGAAGTGGTTGATCTAGCTAACTTCTTGAATTCACTTGGTGCTAAGATTAGTGGTATTGGTTCTGACGTATTAACCATTGAAGGTGTTGAAGCGCTTCATGGTGGTACATATACAGTGCAACCTGATCGTATCGAAACGGGTACTTTCCTTGTTGCTGCGGCTGTCACTGGTGGTAAAATTAAATGCCATAAAACAGACCCTTCATTACTCGATGCTGTATTGCTAAAGCTTGAAGAAGCGGGTGCTACGGTTGAGACTGGTGATGATTGGATCACGCTTGATATGCAAGGTCGTGAATTAAAAACGGTAAATATCAAGACTGTGCCTTACCCTGGTTTTCCAACAGATATGCAAGCACAGTTCACGGTATTAAATACAGTGGCGAAAGGTACTTCAACTATCATTGAAACGATCTTTGAAAACCGTTTCATGCACGTGCCTGAATTAGCGCGTATGGGCGCAGACATTGAACTGGAAGGTAATACGGCTATCTGCCGTGATACAGAGAGTTTAACTGGCGCACAAGTGATGGCAACAGACTTACGCGCGTCTGCAAGTCTTGTTATCGCTGGTTTCCTCGCGAAAGGTGAAACAACGGTTGAGCGTATTTATCACATTGACCGTGGTTATGAGTTTATTGAAGATAAGCTACAAGGCTTAGGCGGTAATATTACGCGTATTAAAGGTTAATATTCGTCGGACTTTGTGTCGTTTTAATAGCAGTTTATAGCGTGTAAGTATTTGTAATAAATAAAAAGGGCGCATTGATATGCGCCCTTTTTGTATCTACGTGTTGTGTTATGGCTGTAGTGCTTGTAGTTCACCTAGCTTGACTGAGATATCAAACTGCTTACCGTCTCGTATTACCGTTAAGTTAATTTTTGAGCCAGGACGTTGCTCCGCTACCACATCCATTAACCAGATTACATTATCAATTTCAGTACCATTGAATTTGATTACCACATCACCCGCGATTAACCCGGCTTTCTCTGCTGGCGAGTTTGGTGCGGTATTTTGTATGACAATACCTTGGTTGGCTTCCAAGCCGAGTAATTTAGCCATAACAGCATTTATTGACGTACCTTCAATACCTATATAACCACGGATCACGCGACCATTGGCAATCAATGCATCCATAATTTTAACCGCGAGCGGGTAGGGGATCGCAAAGCTGATACCCATGGTTTCAACATTTTCGGCCAATTGGAATGATGCCGTATTAATGCCCACTAATTCACCTAGACTATTTACAAGCGCACCACCCGAGTTACCTTCGTTAATTGCGGCGTCCGTTTGTAAGAAATTCTGATGGCCAGTGGTGCTCATTCCAATACGACCACGGGCACTAATAATACCTTGGGTGATAGTTTGCCCTAAGTTGTATGGGTTACCAATGGCGAGTACCACATCACCAATATTGGTCTGTTCATGTTTACTTTGTGGGATACTGGGTAAATTTTTGGCATCGATGTTTAACACTGCAAGGTCGGTATATTTATCAAAACCAATTAACTCGGCGGTAAAAAACCGTCCGTCTTGGAGCGCAACAATTATTTGATCTGCATTGGCAATAACGTGATAGTTTGTGAGTAAATAACCCTTCTTATTCATGATCACGCCAGAGCCAAGACTTTGCGGACGTAATGTCGGCTTACTATTAATGGTTGATTTTTGGTAGGTGCGTGTATAAATATTGACAACTGAAGGCGCAGCGCGTTTAACGGCGGCAGAAAAACTCATTTGCTCATTAAGGCCGAGTGAAAATGGTTGAGTGAGTGCTAAACCTTGTTTATTTTTTAATTGTGGTAATGCTAAAAGCAATATCGTTGCGACAACGATACCGAGTAAGATACTTTTTGAAATATATGACAACAAACCTTGCACTGAGATATCCCTACGTTACCCATCAAAAATAGCAACGTAGAGAATAGCATCTCTTTCTAGGAGAATGTAGAAAATTACTTATAAAGTGCTGTAAGTGCTAACGCAACACTAAGAACAAATGCTGGTTACCACGGTTGATATTAAGTGCCAGTGTGGCTTTATCTTCACTGAGTAACTTACGTAACTGGACTAAATTTTTCACTTTATGCTTGTTAACACCAATAATAATGTCACCTTCCTCCAAGCCCGATATCGCGGCTATTGAGCGGGGTTCTACTTTCTCAATTCGCACACCTTGATTGTTGTCAGTACTAACTAGTGCAGCGCCTTCAAGCCCTGGATGTAGGTTACTGGCATTTGCGATATTATTGTCAGCGGGCTTTAATGTTGCGATGAGACGTTTTTCTTTATCATCTCTGATTACGCCTAAAGTGATTTTTTTATCAGCACCTAATGTTCCAATCCTAGCTCTTAACTCACTGAAACTACGGATCTTGTTGTTATTAACACTGACAATTATGTCACCGGCCATTAAGCCAGCCTCTTCAGCTGCAGAGTTGGGAGTGACTTGGTTAATGAATGCGCCATATTGCACATCAATATCAAACGCCTTAGCCAGATCTGCAGTTAATTCTTGGCCTGTAACACCTAATACGCCACGGCGAACTTCGCCATGTTCAATAATTTGCTGTACCAGATTGTTAGCCATGTTGGCGGGTATCGCAAAACCGATACCGACGTTACCGCCATTTGGCCCTAATATCGCAGTGTTAATACCGATTAACTCACCGCGTAAATTAATTAATGCTCCGCCGGAGTTACCGCTGTTAATTGCAGCATCGGTTTGGATGAAGTTTTCTAGATTTTCTAATTGGAGCCCAGTTCGACCTAAAGCACTGACAATACCAGATGTCACTGTTTGGCCTAAACCAAAGGGGTTACCAATGGCTATTGTGAAATCACCGACGCGTAATTTATCCGAATCGGCGAATTTAATCTCGGTTAAGTTTTTTGCTTTAATTTGCAATAGGGCAATGTCACTGCTTTTATCCGCACCGATGAGTTTGGCATCATATTCATGGCCATCTTTCAGCATAACTTGGATCTCATCGGCATCAGCAATCACATGATTGTTGGTGAGGATGTAACCTTGTTTGGCATCGATGATTACACCAGAACCTAGACCTTGAAAAGGTTGAGTTTGTTGTTGAGAGCCTGGGCCATCAGGGCCAAAAAAATAGCGAAATGCTTCTGGGATACGCTGTTGAGATACCTTAGTTCCAGATACGGAGATATTTACGACGGCAGGGGTGACTTGTTCTAATATCGGCGCAAGACTGGGTAAGGCTTGTCCTGCAACAGCGGGAGGGAAAGCTGCTGTTGCAGGTAAACTTGCTAACCCCATTGCTGTACTTAATGCTAAAGCAGTGAGTGTTTTGAAGTGTAATTTAGGTTTCATAACAGTTTAAGCCTTTAAAAGTTAGAAGCATAAACAGTTAGGTGTAGTTAAAAGCTAAAAGTTCAAGTTATTTGTTCAGTAACCCTGAACTCGTACTTGAATAATCCTTTGGTTGCCCTTCTATCGGTTCTGCAGGGTCTACGACTTCTTTGGTTTGAAAAGGAATATCTTTAACGGCAACATTATCTAATAAGTGTTTGGCGTTGCTGGCTAAATGCTGTTGCATTTCTACATAGGTATCAGACAATTTCATTAATAATGCTTCGGTGCTGGTGAAGTGTTCATTCACATCATGTTTGTATTGTTCAATTTCAGCTTCTTTGGCCAGTAGCTTACCCTTAAACTTACCTGTTTGATCTTTTGTGTTGGTCATCTTTGCAATAGAAAAACCGATAATAATACCGATAACCAAACTAATTAATATTTCAAGATAGGGCATATACACCTCGTTAAATGGTAATTTGTATTCTACTAATACGGGACACTCATTCTGATACTCTAATATAAGCTCCTTAGTTTTAAAATAGTGTATTTCAAAAGAATACAACATGGTAGCATTGATTAATATTAATGCGTGGTGAGCAAGGCGTTAAAAACAGTAAAGGATTAGCAATTATAATGACCCCAATAGAAAAATATCAGCTTGATTTAAAGCGCCCTGACTTTATGTTTGATGCGGCACAAGAGAATGCTGTAATCGCATTACAGCGGCTGTTTGATGAATTGTTAGCGGTGCCAGACAAATCCGTCAAACGCAGTTTCTTAGCCAAGTTGAAAGGGTTAAGATCAAAGCCTGCACCGACGCTAATGAATCCAGTTAAAGGTATTTATTTTTGGGGAGGGGTAGGAAGAGGTAAGACCTATTTAGTTGATACTTTCTACGATTGTCTCCCGTTCGAAAATAAAACTCGTATTCACTTTCATCGTTTTATGCATCGAATCCATCAAGAGCTGAAAGGATTAGCGCAACAAAAAGATCCATTGAAAGTGATCGCAAAGAAGCTAGCTAACGAAACTCGTGTCATTTGTTTTGATGAATTTTTTGTCTCGGATATTACTGATGCGATGATTTTAGGCACATTATTTGAAGAATTATTTTCTCATCAAGTTATCTTGGTTGCCACATCAAACATTATTCCTGACGAGCTTTACCGTAACGGCTTGCAGCGTGCGCGGTTTTTACCTGCGATTCATTTGATTAATCAAAATTGTGACATTATTAATGTGGATAGTGGTGTTGATTATCGGTTACGTACCTTAGAGCAAGCTGAAATTTATCATTTTCCATTAGATGGCGTGGCTCAGAAAAATTTAGACCAATACTTTCAACAATTATCTTGTGATCCCCGCCAGTATAATCAGTCGATAGAAATTGAAAACCGTCAAATACCCACGTTAGCAGAAGCGGATAGTGTGTTGATGATTGATTTTGCGGAGTTATGTGGAGGGCCGCGTAGTCAGGTTGATTACATGGAGATCTCCCGTATTTATCACACCGTATTATTAGCCAATGTGAAACAAATGGGGCGACTAAGGGATGATATTGCTCGTCGCTTTATTGCGATGGTAGATGAGTTTTATGAGCGTAACGTTACCCTAATTATTTCGGCCGAGTTTGAAATGTCAGCCTTGTATAGTACTGGTTTACTCGATTTTGAATTTCGCCGTTGTTTATCACGCTTACAAGAAATGCAATCTCATGAATATTTGGCGCGTGAACATTTACCTTAGGCTAACAACGACGAAAACACGCCTACTTTCAGCACTAAGTAGGTAGTTTTTGTGCGCGTTAGTAAAATAAATACTGTAATAAACGTATTTATTGATTGAGTTACGGTGAGTATATAGGCTATTGTTTCGGCGGACATGGACTGAGAAAGTGACGTTAATAGTGTTATTACGTCATTAGATCCATTGCAAAGGCTTGCTTCTAGATAGATGAAGCAAGTGATTATCATGGCATTAAGTAGGCTTTTAGTTTAATGAATTACTCACCATACCAAGTGTTTGACAGGGAATATTGGGCTGAACTTAGAGAGTCAGTACCTTTGACCTTATCAGCTCTAGAGTTAAAGCAGTTACAAGGTATTAACGAACGTGTTTCTATTGAAGAAGTGTGTGATATTTACCTGCCGTTGTCACGTTTGCTTAACTTATATGTCACGAATCGAATTCAACGCCGCCTTGTTCGCGATCAATTCTTGGGTCGTAAAGTGGCTAAAGTACCCTATATTATTAGTCTCGCGGGGAGTGTTGCTGTCGGTAAAAGTACCACAGCCAGAATTTTGCAAGCATTATTACAATGCTGGAGCGAACATCCGAAGGTCGCGTTAATCACCACTGATGGCTTTCTTTATCCAAATGCGCATTTAAAAGAGCATGGTTTGATGAAGCGTAAAGGCTTTCCTGAAAGTTATGACATTAATGCCCTAGTGAAATTTGTTGCTGATATTAAGTCGGGTCATGGCCGTGTTACGGCACCCGTTTATTCACATTTTTCTTATGATATAGAAACAGACCAAGAAATGGTTGTTGAACAGCCTGATATCGTTATTCTGGAAGGTTTAAATGTCTTACAGTCGGGATTAGAATACCCTAATGATCCGCATCGAGTATTTGTTTCTGATTTTGTCGATTTTTCTATTTATGTGGATGCAGAGACTGCAAACCTCGAGAACTGGTATGTGCAACGTTTCTTGCAGCTACGAGAAAGTGCTTTTACTGATTCAAGTTCATATTTCCATCATTACGCCAAACTGGGTGAGGGTGAAGCAAAAGATGTGGCATTGAACATTTGGCGTACAATTAATGGCAAAAACTTAGTAGAAAATATCTTACCAACGCGAGAACGTGCTAACCTCATTCTAACTAAAGGCCAAAATCATCAAGTGCATCAAGTTAAATTGCGGAAATAATCTTAATTTCAGTCATTTTCTTGGTCTTATTCGATGTTTTTTGAGATTAATCCTATTTTTTTTAAAATATAGGTGAAATTTCGCTCATTTCTCTTTATAATACGCGCTGCCCACGAACAAGGTGCTGTGGTGGTTCCTTGTCCTAATGACGCCATGTACTTATTCGAAGGGATGAGCAAGGTATATAGTTCATATATAGATAACTATATGTGATAGTTTAAACAAATTTTATTGGGTTCAATATAAAATGAAAACTTTTGTTGCTACACCAAGCACGATCAAACGTGAATGGTTCGTTGTTGACGCTGAAGGTAAAACTTTAGGTCGTCTTGCGACTGAAATCGCTACTCGCTTACGTGGTAAGCACAAGCCTGAGTACACTCCTCATGCTGATACTGGCGATTACATCATCGTTGTAAACTGTGAAAAAATCGTTGTAACTGGTAACAAAGCGAAAGGTAAAATTTACTACTCGCACACTGGTTACATTGGCGGCATAAAATCAATTAGCTTTGAAAAGCTTATTGAAAAAGCTCCAGAGCGTGTTATCCAGTCTGCGGTTAAAGGTATGTTGCCAAAAGGTCCTCTAGGCCGTGCAATGTTCCGTAAGATGAAAGTATACGCAGGTCCTGAGCACAATCATGCTGCTCAACAACCACAAGTTCTAGACATCTAATTTACGGAATTTAAGCAAATGGCAGAAAATCAATACTACGGCACTGGTCGTCGTAAAAGTTCAACAGCTCGTGTATTCATGAAAGCTGGTACTGGTCAACTAACTATCAATAAACGTTCTTTAGAGGTTTATTTTGGTCGTGAAACAGCTCGTATGGTTGTTCGTCAAGCACTAGAATTAGTTGAACTACAAGACAAATTCGACCTAAACATCACTGTTTCTGGTGGTGGTACTACTGGTCAAGCTGGCGCAATCCGTCACGGTATCACTCGCGCACTTATGGAATATGACGAAACTCTTCGTCCTACTCTACGTGCAGCTGGTTTTGTTACTCGTGATGCTCGTCAAGTTGAACGTAAGAAAGTTGGTCTTAGAAAAGCACGTAAACGTCCACAGTTCTCAAAACGTTAATTCGTTTTTTGGTGGTTCGCTTTATTGCGACGAAAGCCTGGCATATGCCAGGCTTTTTTTTGTCTTTTTTTTGTCTTTTTTTATTTAACTAGGTTATATCTTTGTTAAATGTAATGTTGTTTCTTACTTGCGCGACAGTACTTAACACAGAAAGAGAGCTACTTGCTCTGTTTACTGAGTCATAAGCGACAGATATTGACTTAATCACTGAAAATTCATGATTAATGTCTCATTATCCTTGTAAAAATGTAACCAATTAATTAAAATTCAACGGCATTTATGTAACTTTTTTAGCTAATAAAAAGTTATCTTTTTTGAAATGGTATTCACTGCAAGATAATAACAATAATTTGCGCTGAGTCCGAATGGGAGAATAATTGGATGAGCAATGCGCCTGTTGATTCTGGTCGTCGTCGCTTTTTGACCGCTGCTACATGTGTAGTTGGTGGTGTTGGAGCTGTCGGCGCAGCCGTACCTTTTATCAAATCTTGGAATCCGAGTGCTAAAGCTAAAGCAGCTGGCGCTCCGGTTGAAGTTGATATTAGTAAAATTGAACCTGGTCAGTTAATTCGCGTTGAATGGCGAGGCAAACCTGTATGGGTTGTATCTCGTACAGAAAGCGTGTTAAACGAACTTGAACAGCATGATGGTTCGTTACGCGATCCGGCATCAGAACAAGAACAACAACCAAATTACGCACAAAACAAATATCGCTCGATTAAATCAGACTTATTTGTAGCCGTTGGTATTTGTACTCACTTAGGGTGCTCTCCAACTTATCTGCCTGATAGCTTTGGCGAACAAGTCGAAGGTGTTTCTTCTGGTTTCTTCTGTCCATGTCATGGTTCTAAATTTGATATGGCTGGTCGTGTATTCCAAGGTGTACCTGCACCGTTGAATCTAGTCATACCACCGCATTATTATATTGATAACACGACGATTCTAATCGGTGTAGATAAGGGAGCTACCTAATGCTTGGTAAATTAGTCAATTGGATTGATGACCGTATCCCAATGACGGATACATGGAATAAACACGCTGGTCAATATCCAGCGCCGAAAAACTTTAACTTCTGGTATTACTTTGGCATTTTAGCTACGGTTGTGTTTGTTAATCAGATCCTGACGGGTATCTGGTTAACGATGAATTATAACCCATCTGGTGATGGTGCTTTTGCTTCAATTGAATACATCATGCGTGATGTTGAATTTGGCTGGTTGTTACGTTATATGCATTCTACGGGTGCTTCAGCATTCTTTGTGGTGGTGTATCTGCACATGTTCCGTGGTTTGATGTACGGTTCATACCAAAAACCACGTGAATTATTGTGGGTCTTTGGCTGCTTAATCTTTTTAGCACTGATGGCTGAAGCTTTCATGGGGTATCTACTTCCATGGGGTCAAATGTCATTCTGGGGTGCACAGGTTATTATCTCTTTGTTTGGTGCGATTCCAGTAATTGGTGATGATTTAACACTTTGGATCCGTGGTGATTATGTAATCTCGGGTGCGACATTAAACCGTTTCTTTGCGCTACACGTTATTGCTGTGCCATTAGTACTTGTGGTATTGGTGTTCTTACACATCGTTGCACTGCATCACGTTGGTTCTAATAACCCAGACGGTATTGAAATCAAAGAAAACAAAGATGAAAATGGTTGGCCGAAAGACGGTATTCCATTCCACCCTTACTACTCTGTGCACGATGCTGTTGCGGTAGTGGTGATGCTTATCTTATGTAGTATTGTTATCTTCTTTATGCCTGAGGGTGGTGGTTACTTCTTAGAAGCGCCAAACTTCGAAGCGGCAAATCCATTGAAAACACCGGATCATATTGCGCCAGTGTGGTATTTCACCCCATTTTACGCTATTTTACGTGCGGTTCCGGACAAACTTGGTGGTGTGATCATGATGGGCCTAGCTATTGTGATGCTTTTCCTAGTGCCTTGGATCGATCGCGGAAAAGTGAAATCAATCCGTTATCGTAGTGTTTGGCATAAATTAAATTTAGCTCAGTTTGTTATTTGTTTCATCATTCTTGGCGTACTAGGTACATTATCACCAACACCTGGCCGTACATTATTGTCGCAAGTTACCACATTAGGCTACTTTGGCTATTTTGCTCTGCTGTGGTTCTACAGTAAGAATGAAACCACTAAACCATTACCAAAAAGGGTGACAATGTAATGAAAAAATTATTTATCGCGTTACTTACCCTATTGCCTATGGCTGCATTTGCATCTGGTAATGCTGCGCATTTAGATGAAGCAAATTATGATTTAAGAGACAAGGCATCACTGCAAAATGGTGCTAAAATCTTCATGAATTATTGCTCTACTTGCCACTCGACTCAATATCAACGTTATTCACGTGTTGCTGATGATCTGGGTATCGGTCGTGATGTAATGACTGAAAATTTGGTATTTACAGGCGTTAAAGTAGGCTCATTAATGAAAACTGCTATGCCTGCTGAAAGTGGTGCGAAATGGTTTGGTGCTACACCACCAGACCTAACACTCGAAGCGCGTTTACGTGGTGCAGATTGGGTTTATACTTACCTGCGTTCTTTCTATATTGACGAAACTCGCCCATTTGGTGTGAATAATGTAGTATTCCCAAGTGTGGGTATGCCGCATGTACTTGAAGAACTGCAAGGTACAGCGCGTCTTTTAGAAATAAAACATAACGAAGAAGAGCTAGATCTGCCGGAAGGTGCTAGAATTGTTAAAGAAACCGAAGTTGTTGACGCTAATGGTGTTGCAACAGGTGAAATTCTGACTAGCTACCTAAGTCCCGATGGAAACGGTGAGTTATCAGCAGAAGAGTTTGATGAAGCAATGCTCGATTTGGTAAACTTCTTAGTTTACTCGGCAGAGCCTAATCAGCTTGAACGTCAAGAGATGGGCTTCTGGGTTATTGGATTCTTACTGATTCTACTTGTATTTACTTGGTTCCTGAACCGTGAATACTGGCGTGATATCCACTAACCACTGAGATGTTGCCGCATTACTTGTAAAAGTTGCTGGTAAAAGAATTACGTACCGCCAATGCTAGTTTAGGCTATCATTGGCGTTTGTGTTTACAATTTATTGGAGGTGGCATGGCATTAGCTGCTAATAAACGTTCAGTTATGGTGTTATATTCGGAGCCGACTGATCTATATAGTCATCAAGTCCGAATCGTCTTAGCTGAAAAAGGCGTAAGTGTTGATATTCATCAGGTTGATCGTAATAACCTACCTGAAGATCTAATTGATTTGAATCCATATCAGACAGTACCAACATTAATCGACCGTGAACTGACATTATATAACTCACGTATCATCATGGAATATCTGGATGAGCGTTTTCCGCATCCACCTTTGATGCCGGTTTATCCTGTGTCTCGTGGTAGCAGTCGTTTAATGATGCACCGTATCGAGAACGATTGGTATTCATTAGTGACGAAGATCATGAAAGGCTCTGTTGAAGAAGCTGCTGTAGCGCGTAAGCAACTACAAGAAGCATTAATGAGTATCAGCCCAATTTTCGCTGAATACCCATATTTCATGAGTGAAGAGTTCAGCTTAGTTGATTGCTATATGGCTCCGTTACTATGGCGCTTACCTGAGCTAGGTATCGATCTTCCAGGTCAAGCTGCAAGTGAGTTAAAGAACTATATGCTTCGTGTATTCGACCGTGAATCATTCCAAGCATCTTTAACTGAACAAGAACGTGAAATGAGAATGTTAATGTAAGTTATGGATAAAATGACCCCAATTCGTCCCTATCTATTACGTAGTCACTATGAGTGGTTACTTGATAATGACTTAACACCACATATTGTTGTTGATGCGCATATTGCTGGTGTTTATGTACCGCAGCAGTTTGTTCAAGATGGCCAAATTGTGTTGAATATTGCCCCAACAGCTGTGGTTGCTTTTGAGCTAAACAACACCGCGTTGAGCTTTAATGCTCGTTTCGGTGGAGTGCCATTTGATGTTTATGTGCCAATTGCGGCTATTACTGCTATCTATGCACGTGAAAATGGTGCTGGTAGTATGTTTGAACCGGAACAAGCATATATCGACCAAGCCGAGCAAGAGAGCGCGGAAGCGGCTGTTGAGCCAAGTGAAGAGAGAAGTACGCCGGCTCTAGTGAGTGCGCCTGCGGTTAGCTCTGATGATGAGAGCGAAACACCTGAGCGTCCAAAACCTGCTAAAGGTAGACCCTCTTTACGGGTCATTAAGTAACATAACACTTAATTAACTAATAGATGCAGTACTTGAATTTGTCGACGGACATCATTCAGTACTGCATTTTTTTATGCTAGATTTACAAAACTGTTCGCTGATTAGCGATAATCAAATACTTTAATTACTTTATCTACACCTACGACATAACGCGCCGCTTCGGCAACTTTATCGCCTTCTTCTTTAGTTACTCGTCCAATTAAGAATACTTCGGCATTTTCAGTGATCACTTTAATTCCCAGCGGTTCAACATCTTTTAAATTAAGAATACTGGTTTTCACTTTTGTGGTAAGCCAAGCATCCTTACTGGCTTGTTCAAATGAGATTGGTGTACCTAAACGGATCTGGTTATATACTTGCTGCACAGACGCTGTGTTTGCGGCAATATCGACGATTGTATTACGCTCAGCTTCGGTTCTAACTTGACCTGATAGTAATACTTTACTGTTGTTGGTTAAAATATGCAGGTTGTTATTTAAGAGTAGTTGTATGTTGGTATCATTAAGCCCTGCTGTGATATCCAAGGTAATTGTTTCATCATCAATTAACTGGCTAAAACTACCGGTGTTACTGCAGCCTTGTATAACTGCAAAGCTCAGTATTGTGATACTGATAGTCAGCCAATATTTAAGTTTTCTTGCCACTGCTATACTCATTCTTCGAACTCTTGTTGTGGGAATAAGGTTTGATCGATAATGTCACAAAGACAATTTATGATCAGAGCATGTACTTCTTGTATTCTTGCTTCCCGGCGCGATGGTACGCGGACTTCGGCATCGTGTGGACCTAATAACCCAGATATTTCCCCACCGTCTTTACCGGTTAAAGCGACAATAGTCATATTGCGTGTTAGCGCTGCTTCAATCGCTTTAATGACATTACGACTGTGACCGCCTGCAGAGATGACAACCAGAATATCACCGTCATTTCCCAAGGCTCGCACTTGTTTAGAATAAACCATATCAAAGCTGGTGTCGGTGCCAATGGCTGTCATTAGCGTACAATCTGGGGTTAATGCCAATGCTGGTAAGCTTGGGCGTTCGGTTTCGTAACGATTTAATAATGATGCAGAAAAATTTTGTGCCAAGCTAGCTGATGCACCATTACCACAGATTAAGATCTTGTTACCGTTTAATAAGCATTGTGCCATCATCATGGCTGAGTTTTGAATGTATTCGGGTAACGCCTCGGCTGCGGCGATCTTAGTTTGAATACTTTCAGTAAAATTTTCTTTAATTAGCTCTAACATGGGTATCTACTCTAAAAAGCATTGGTTATCCATTGAATATTATCACTGGAACCTTCAATGGCTATCACATCGAAACGGCAAGGGGTGTAGTTTTCATTTATTCCGTGGCGCACCATATAATATTGCGCCGTATAACGCAATTTTCGTTGTTTCGCGACCGGAATTGCTGAAATAGCACCGCCGTAATGGGTGTATTTCCGATATTTTACCTCGACAAATACTAAGGAGGGTAGTGTTGTTGTTGATTTTATGTCACAGCTTGCGCCGTGCTGGCAAACTAAATCTATTTCACCTTGACGGCAAGCGAAATTTCGCGCCAAGATAATTAATCCTTGGCGCTGTAAAAAATCGGCTGCTATACCTTCAAAATATTCACCGCGTTTACGGGGTTGTTTTGGTTTCAGCGTTAGTGTCCTCAAGTCTTATCTTGCCTGAGCGATATTTAGCCCAACTAAATTCGCGTTCGATAATGCCGTTTTCATTAATATAAAGAATGCCAGTCTGGCCAGCTAGGCGTAAGTTCGGAAAATTACGTAGCTGTAGCAGGTTTGGAATTAATTTAAATGAATCGTAGCCCATCGAAAAAAGATTTTGCTGGATTTTTGACATATTTGGCCACAGTGCCAAAGTTTGCTGTTTAAGTTCGCGATCTGGGTTCAACAACCAAGGCATATCACTAAATATTAAACCATTAAGGTCACGACTTTGGCTCTTAGAAAGATTATCACCATGGGTACGTGAACTCGCATACAGGGCAACCTGTGGCGCATAAGGGTTCTGGGTTGTAATGATGTAAGGAATTGCTAACATCGCTTCAGAAGGCGTGGCAATAATATAAATGGCATCAATATCACGACGACTACGGGTTTTAGCTTTAATATCAGCACCGACTAGACTTTTCATTAAGTTAATACGCTGATTACTCGACGTCACTGAAAATAGCGTGGTTACCGTATTTTGCATGTCACTGCGGCTTTTATACTTATAAGTATCGTTTGTACCCTGCGTGAGTAATTGCCATTGCTTGGTGAACTCGGCTGATAAGCGATTACCGGTTCGGTTATTTGGTGCGAGTACTAAGGGTTGTTTGATACCATCTTTTTGCATTTTTTTCGCGGCAGCAATAGCTTCATCGTCAGAACTTAATGAGAAATAATAGATACTTTCTGTTGTGGGTGCTTCAGTCAGTTTATTTAATGAAATTAATGGTACCTCTTTTACCAGAGGTAATACTTTAGTCAAATTTGATTTTAATAATGGACCTACAACAAAGTCAGCCCCATCATCAATAGCCTGTAAGTACAGTTCATCTGCGCTTGTTGCTGCCGTATCATAGAAACGTAAGTTAATTCTATCTGCTTCTTCATCTTGATAGTAAGCACTTAGCATTCCGTCTCTGATTGCTTCACCTGCGACTGCGCGTTTACCCGTTAAAGGGGCAAGTACCGCGATTTGATTTGGCGAATAAGGCGTTATTGCCATTGCTTTTACCAGTTGGACAGGGAAAGTACTCAATGCAGGGTGTTGTGGGTATTCTGTTTTCCATATTTGTAAATTCTGAATGAGCAATTGTGGGTCGGTATGATATTGTTGTGCGACCATACCTAAATGATACCAACCTGAAAGCGTTGGGTTTTCAGTATCAAACTGTTGTGCTAGCTGGCGTAACTCTGACGCTGGTATTACCGTGACTAATTCCCATATACGCGTATTATTGGTGCTATGCAGCTCTACATCGAGGAAGTCATTTAACGCGACGCGGTATTCAACGGCTTTCGCATTATTATTCAGAAGTTCGGAAATAGTAGCGTTTAATAAATAGTAACGTTGCCAATGTGCGGATTTCAGTGTGCTTAGTGTCGAGCTAAAGTTTAACGCTGTGGCTGCATCCTGATAGCGCTTTTCTAATAGATAGGCTTCTGATTTGATTAACGCGACTTCAAATAATTGCTGTGTTGATAATGGATTTCTTTCTACCGATGATAATATATCAAGCGCAGGTTGCGGATGACCTTCTGTAATCAAAGCACGTGCGGATAATAACTGCCAAGAGATAGTTTGTGGTTTATTCGCTAATGCTATCTTATCAATGTAGTATTGCGCCGGTTGATCTATTTGCGTGAGTACGTCTGGCGCACCAATTAGCTGAGGCTTCGATGTCGCTTTTTCAGATGTTGTGGTACTTGAACACGCACTGAGCAGTAAACTCAAACTAAAAAACATAATCAAGCGGGAATAACTGTACTTAAATTCCATTGGTGTATTATCCTGCAAAAGAGATTTATAATACCCCTATACTAAAGCATCATCGCTTAACAAAAAACTACCCATGAGAATGAAATGTCTGAACAAGCAACTTTATTTATCGTTCCAACCCCGATTGGCAACCTTTCTGATATCACAGAGCGTGGTTTAGAGATACTAAGAAGTGTTGATTTAATTGCTGCAGAAGATACCCGCCATACTGGGAAACTGCTAAGCCATTACCAAATCAAGACTAAAACATTTGCTTTGCATGATCACAATGAACAGCAAAAAGCAGAATACTTAGTATCAAAACTACAATCTGGTATCAGCATCGCGCTGGTTTCAGATGCCGGTACGCCGTTGATCAGTGACCCTGGTTACCATTTGGTAAATACCTGTCGTGCACATGGTGTTAAAGTGGTCCCACTACCCGGTCCTTGCGCTGCAGTAACTGCAATGAGTGGTTCTGGTCTCCCATCAGATCGTTTCTCGTTTGAAGGTTTTTTACCCTCGAAAGAAAAAGCCCGTAATGATAAAATTACCGAGCTGAAAGAAGAAACCCGTACGATGATTTTTTATGAATCACCACGTCGCCTGCAATACACCTTAGATGCCTTAACGGCGATCATGGGTCCTGAGCGTGAAGTGTGTGTTGCACGAGAAATAACCAAAGCGTTTGAAAGTATTACTACTATGCCAGTGGGTGAGTTAGCAGCATGGGTAGCGGAAGACAGTAACCGTAGCCGTGGTGAAATTGTACTCTTAGTTGCGGGCTATAAACCTACAGGTCTTGAAATTCCCGCTAAGATATTGAATACATTAAAGTTGTTGAATGAGGAATTACCGTTGAAAAAAGCAGCTGCATTAACGGCAGAAATTCACGGTTGCAAAAAGAACGCCTTGTATAAATGGGGTTTAGAAAACTTTAATTAATCGCTGGATTTTTTGTCTTAGATTATGTACTATCCTCCGCCTTGGAGTTGGTCAGACAATCGCTGCTTTATGACTCGGTATTTATATCGAGGTTATAGGGGGGAGGAAAGTCCGGGCTCCACAGGGCAGGGTGCCAGGTAACGCCTGGGAGGCGCAAGCCTACGACAAGTGCAGCAGAGAGAAGACCGCCGATGGCTTTTTCGGAAGCACAGGTAAGGCTGAAAGGGTGCGGTAAGAGCGCACCGGACGACTAGTAATAGTTCGTTGCAGGGTAAACTCCACCCGGAGCAAGACCAAATAGGCTTTCTATAGGCGTGGCCCACGCTGAAAGCGGGTAGGTTGCTTGAGTCTGTGAGCGATTGCAGACCTAGAGGAATGATTGTCCACGACAAAACCCGGCTTATCGACCAACTCCAAGAACTTATCTATATCGTCTTTATATAGATAAGTTCTTGTTTATTTTTTCCCTCAGATTATCTACATCACTTGCAATCCGTTTTACCCCTCCCTAAACTGGACCTTTTACGTTACAATAACCATTTTAGCACCTGCTATAATTTTAAGTATTTTTAAGAGCTTTCATCGACATGACACAAGAATTTGCACACGTATCCGTTTTACTTAACGAAACCGTAGCCGGACTCGACTTAAAACCGGACGGAATTTACATTGACGGTACTTTTGGTCGCGGTGGTCACTCTCGCTTTATTTTGTCGCAATTAGGTGAAAACGGCCGCTTGATCGCAATCGATCGCGATCCTGAAGCGATTGCAGTTGGTGAAGCTTTAAAATTAGAAGACCCTCGTTTTGATATTGTTCACGGACCATTTTCTGGTATTGCTGAATATATGGAAAATAAAGGATTAACAGAGAAAGTTGACGGCGTGTTACTCGATCTTGGTGTTTCTTCGCCACAGTTAGACGATGCATCACGTGGTTTCAGTTTTTTACGTGATGGACCGTTGGACATGCGTATGGACCCAACATCCGGTCTTAGTGCGGCGAAATGGCTCGCAACAGCTGATTATGATGATATTGTGTGGGTATTGAAAGTATTTGGTGAAGAAAAATTTGCCCGTAAGATTGCGCGTGCAGTGGTATTTGATCGTGACGGTACACCATTTGAAACGACAGAACAGTTAGCAAGTTTAATTTGTCGTGTTGTGCCAAAATCGAAAAAAGAAACCAAACATCCGGCTACACGTTCATTCCAAGCGATCCGTATTTATATTAATAGTGAATTAGAAGAGATCGAACGTGCATTAGCTGGCGCATTAAAATGTCTTAAGTCTGGTGGTCGTTTATCTGTGATCAGCTTCCACTCGTTAGAAGATCGTATTGTGAAGCAATTCATTCGTAAACAAGCGCGTGGTAAAGAAGTGCCATACGGCTTACCTATCATGCAAGAAGAAATTGATAAAACGCGTACCATGAAGGCGGTCGGTAAAATGCTAAAACCTTCGGAGCAAGAATTAGAATTCAATCCTCGAGCGCGTAGTTCTGTATTACGCGTGGCGGAAAAATTGTAATATGTTCGGCATTAAGTGGGATTTAGGCAAGGTTATTATGACTGACATCGGCCAGCATAAGCGAGTCGTTAGTCTATTGTTTGCCATCTTAATTTCCGCTTTTGCCGTGATTATGCTAACGCATGAAACCCGTTTACTCACTAATAATAAAGAGCAGTTACTGACTCAGCGTGACTTTACAGATATTGAATGGCGCAACTTATTGTTAGAACAAAGTACGCTAGAAGAACACAGTAAAATTGAATACACCGCAAAACATAAACTCGGTATGTATCGACCAAGTACTGCAGAAGAGAAATTGGTGAAACAGCAGTGACAAATCGTAGAAATATTGCCCACGAAGAACCAGCCAATTTTATCCTTTGGCGTTATCATTTAGTTGCGGCCACGGTCGTTATTATCTTTTTAAGCTTACTCGCCCGTACTGCTTACATCCAAGTGATCAATCCTGAACATCTGCGTAAACAAGCAGATATGCGTTCTCTACGGGTCACGTCACAGCAAGTTCAACGCGGTATTATCACCGATCGTAATGGTGTTGAATTGGCGGTTAGTGTTCCGGTTATGGCCATTCATGTTGATCCTCGCACAATTAAGAATAAAAATAGTTTTGATAACAAACGGGCATGGCAAGCTTTTGCCGAGATCTTAGATCTAAATCTTGCTGAACTGCAAGCAAAAATAATGGCATCTAATGGTCGTTTTATGTATATCAAGCGCCAAATTAGTCCTGCGGTTGCTAAGTATGTTGATGAATTAAAATTAGTCGGCGTGAGCCAAGTACCAGAGTCGCGCCGTTTTTATCCCACAGGTGAAGTCAGCGCACAACTGGTTGGCATGACTAACATTGATGACATTGGTATTGAAGGCGTTGAAAAGGCTTATGATGATTTCCTTACTGGCACCCCAGGTAAACGAATTGTCCGTAAAGACCGGTTAGGAAATGTCATTGAAGACATCTCTGTTATTCAGCAAAGTGAACAAGCTAATAATATTCAACTCAGTATCGATCAACGTATCCAATCATTAGCTTATCAGCGCTTGAAAAAAGCGGTTAAATACAATGGTGCCGTGTCGGGCTCATTGGTAATGATTGATGTTAAAACCGGGGAAATATTAGCAATGGTAAATAGTCCATCGTTTAATCCCAACAATCGTAACAAATATGACAGTTATAAGTTAAAGAATCGGGCTATCACGGATAGTTACGAACCGGGCTCCACCATTAAACCGTTAGTTATTGCAAGTGGTTTAGATAATGGCATTATTGCCGCCGATTCAATTATTGATACCAACCCCGGACGTATGCGTCTAGGTGGCCGTTTAGTACAAGATACCCGCAACCGTGGTGACATTACACTGGGTGATATTCTACGTTATTCATCGAACATGGGCGTAAGTAAAATAGCGTTGAAATTAGGCCATCAACGTTTACTCGATACTTACTATCAATTTGGCTTTGGTAATGAAAGTAGTTTGATCTTAAATGGTGAAAGTAGAGGCTATATGCCACGACGTTCACGCTGGTCAGAGTTTGAGAATGCAACGCTATCCTTTGGTTATGGCATGCAGTCGACGACATTACAGCTTGCTCATGCTTATGCAACGATTGGTTCAGGTGGTTTATATCGTCCACTGACGATCAGAAAACAAGAAACCATGCCGTTGTCTGAACGGGTGTTATCTGAACATAACGCGAAAGAGCTATTACTCATGATGGAAAGCGTAGTAACAAAAGGCGGTACGGGTCAGAGAGCTAGCATTGATGGTTATCGTGTTGCAGGTAAAACTGGTACTTCCCGTAAGGCTATTGCGGGTGGTTATGGCGATGATTATGTTGCTTTATTTGCCGGTGTCGCACCTGTGTCTAATCCACGCCTTGCATTAGTGGTGGTGATTGACTCTCCAAGTGGTGATCGTTATTACGGCGGCGTGATCGCGGCGCCAGTATTTGCGGAAGTAATGGAAAGAACATTGCAAATGTTGAATATAACACCAGATAAAAAACAATCATTAACGATAACAGCAAAAGACTCTTAAGAAATTAAACGGCGCTCAGGCGTTTAAGGATTGTTTGATACTAAGGATTGTTGAATGCTACGGGCTTTAAATATTAAGGGTTTGGAAATGAATTCGTCATGTCGAGTCTTATCTCTACAAATGTGGAATATTGATCTTGAATTAGCGGTTAACGCGTTGATCATTGATAGTCGGAAAGTACAAGCGGGTGACTGTTTTGTCGCGGTAAATGGTCATGCCCTTGATGGTCGCCGATTTATTGGCAATGCATTACAATGTGGTGCGATATTGGTATTGAAAGACGCTGATATTCAGGCTGAACATGGTCATATTGAATATGTTGATGGTATCCCTATTGTTGCTTTTTTTGGTCTAAATCAGGCCTTATCCGCATTAGCCGATAGTTTTTATCAATTTCCTTCGCAGCAATTAAAACTTGTCGGTGTTACAGGCACTAATGGTAAAAGCACTATCACGCAGATTATTGCCAACTGGGTTACTTTATTAAACGGTAAAGCTGGTGTGATGGGGACGATCGGTAATGGCTTATTCGATCAATTAGTGCAAACCGAAAATACCACAGGTAGCGGCTTAGATGTACAAGCTGAAATAGCGAACCAAGTACAACAAGGTGCAGAATTGTGTGCTATGGAAGTATCCTCACACGGTTTGATTCAAGGTCGTGTGAATTCTCTCGATTTTGATGTGGCATTATTTACCAATCTAACCCGTGATCATCTTGATTATCATGGAGATATGGATAGTTATGCCGATGCCAAAAAAATCTTATTTCAAGGTGCTGTGAAACATAGGATCCTTAACGTTGATGATACTTACGGTAAAGCATGGGCACAGCAATGGCCTGATGCTATCCGATTTTCAGTCCTGCAAGATTTATCAGCCTATTCTGGTGCTTTTTTATGTTGTCATGATTTAAATTTTGATACCGGTGGTTTTAGCTGCGAGTTAAAAACCAGCTGGGGTGAAGGTACACTGCGATGTGGTTTAATTGGCGAGTTTAATGCCTCTAATGTGGTGGCCGCTTGCGCGAGTTTGTTAGCACTCGGTTATGATTTGGATGATTTATTACAGGTAGCACCAAAATTAACCGCCGTATGTGGCCGTATGGAATTATTCAAACAAGCAGGGCAAGCTGCTTTCGTGGTTGATTATGCTCACACACCTGACGCATTAGAAAAAGCCCTGCAAGCATTACGTGTGCATTGTGAAGGCAAGCTCTGGTGCATTTATGGCTGTGGTGGTGACCGAGATACAGGTAAAAGACCAATAATGGCACAAGTAGCTGAACAATTTGCAGATATGGCTGTCATTACAGATGATAATCCACGTACTGAGTCTGCGTCTTCGATTGTAGATGATATGAAAATCGGTCTTGCTAACCCTGATGCAATGCAAGTTATTCATGATCGCCGTAGTGCTATTCATTGGGCGATGGAACAAAGTCGTGCTGACGATATTATTTTGGTGGCAGGTAAAGGCCATGAAGATTATCAAATTATCGGTGTAGATAAACACCATTATAGTGATCGAGAGACTATTACAGAGATGTTGAGTAACAAATAATGATTAGTTTAGCGTTAAGTGCAATTGCGACACAACTCAATGCCAAGTACCAAGGTGATGATGTCGTCATTACTCATGTTTCAACAGATACACGCACGATTAAAGTTGGTGATTTGTTCGTCGCGTTAAGTGGTGATAATTTTGATGCCAATAGTTTTGTTGCCAAAGCGGCAGAGCAAGGTGCTATTGCTGCTATTGTAACAAAAAAGCAAGCGGTGGATATCCCGCAAATTCTGGTAAAAGATAGCCGTGTTGCTTTAGGTCTGTTAGGTAAAATGGTGCGTGAACATGTTAATCCTAAAGTTGCAGCGCTTACTGGCAGTAATGGAAAAACCACGACGAAAGAAATGCTGGCGGCGATTTTAAAACAAGTAGCACCAACATTAGCAACTGCAGGCAATTTTAATAACGACATTGGTGTTCCATTGACATTACTGCGCTTACAGCAAGAAGACCAATTTGCGGTGATGGAGCTTGGTGCTAATCACAAAAAAGAAATTGCTTATACCACGGGGTTGGTATTGCCAGATGTGGTGTTAATCAATAATGTTGATGCGGCACACTTAGAAGGCTTTGGTGATCTACAGGGCATCGCATTGGCTAAAAGTGAAATATTATCAGGGGTTAAGCAACAAGGTATGGCGGTACTAAACCGCGATGATAAGTTTTATCAATACTGGTTACGTAAAGTTGATTCAGAGCGACATGTTAACTTTTCGGTTGTTGATGAGAGTGCTGATTATTTTGCAGCTAATATTGAATTTGATGGTTCGGGTAACTCGACGTTTAGATTATGTACGCCAGATAGTGACTGTACAATTAACTTAGGTGTTGCAGGTCGTCATAATGTCGCTAATGCATTAGCCGCGGCTGCAATGGCAAGTTGTTTTGGTATTGATATTAAAACCATTAAGTTAGGCCTTGAATCTATGGTTAGTGTACAGGGCCGATTGAAAATATCACAATTAACCTCACGTATTCGTATTATTGATGATAGCTATAATGCCAATATTGCCTCAGTAAAGGCGGCCATTGATGTATTAACCCATTTCAAATCAACAAATGTATTAGTAATGGGCGATATGGGAGAACTGGGCGTTAGTACTGCTGATATGCATCAACAAGTTGGGCATTATGCTCAGCAGCAACAGGTTGACCATGTTTATACTTGTGGTGCCGTTAGCCGTGAAGCTGCATTAACTGCTGGTGTTATTGGTCGCGCCTTTTTAGCACAGCCAGCACTGGTTGATGCGTTAGTTGACTTAATCACTACTGCTCCTAAAGAGCAGATGTTTACTTTATTATTTAAAGGTTCCCGTAGTGCTAAAATGGAGCTGGCAATCAGTTTGTTAACCACAAAGCTATCTGAGAACAGTGCTATGTTAATCGAAAATACAATGTTAGTTAAAAATACAGTAAAGGAAATAAAATGTTAGTTTGGTTGTTCGAATCTTTAAGTGAGCATTTCTCGCTATTCAGAGTTTTTTCATATCTCACATTTCGTGCAATTATCACGATAATTACCTCGTTATTACTGACATTATGGATGGGACCTAAACTTATCCGCTATTTGCAAGATATGCAGATTGGTCAAGTGGTACGTGATGATGGCCCTGAATCACATTTCAGTAAACGTGGTACGCCAACAATGGGGGGCGTAATGATCCTAGTTGCAATTTTAGTATCAACGCTATTATGGGCAAGATTAGATAATGCCTATGTTTGGATCATGATGTTTGTGTTTGTTGCGTTTGGTGCGATTGGTTTTGTGGATGACTATCGCAAGGTGATCCGTAAAGATACCGATGGCTTGATTGCGCGTTGGAAGTATTTCTGGCAGTCAGCGGTCGCAATTGGTATCGCTGTTTACCTCTATGCAACGGCAGGTTCGGCGGCAGAAACGACATTAGTTGTGCCTTTCTTTAAAGAATATATGCCAGAACTTGGATTGTTATTCATTGTATTAACTTATTTTGTGATTGTGGGGAGTAGTAATGCGGTTAACTTAACCGATGGTTTAGATGGTTTAGCTATCTTACCAACGGTATTAGTCGCAGGTGCATTTATGCTTGTATCTTACTTAACAGGTAACGTTAAATTTGCTGAGTATCTGTTTATCCCTTACATCCCACAAGCCAGTGAATTAGTGATTGTGTGTGCGGCGATGGTTGGTGCCGGACTTGGCTTCTTATGGTTTAACACGTATCCAGCGCAAGTATTTATGGGCGATGTTGGTTCATTGGCATTAGGTGCGGGTTTAGGTACGCTCGCGGTATTAGTTCGCCAAGAGTTTATGTTAGTGATCATGGGTGGTGTTTTTGTTATGGAAACAGTATCGGTTATCTTACAAGTAGGCTCTTATAAGTTACGTGGTCAACGCATCTTTAGAATGGCACCAATTCATCACCATTATGAACTAAAAGGTTGGCCTGAACCGCGTGTGATTGTACGCTTTTGGATCATTACTATTATTTTAGTACTTATTGGCTTAGCCACGTTGAAGGTACGCTAATGACACCATTATCTGAGCAAAATATGGCATCGCCTATCGTTATTGTTGGTTTAGGCCAAACCGGTCTGTCTTGTGTCCGTTATTTTCTAAAGCAAGGCATAGTTCCTGTTGTTGTGGATAGTCGTGATGCACCGCCGGGACAAGATGAGTTGCCAGCTCAGGTAACCTTATATAAGGGTGGCTTACATCCAGAGATCTTATTACAAGCTAAACAATTAGTTGTCAGTCCTGGTATTGCCATTGCAACGCCTGCGATCGCCGCTGCGCAACAACATGGTGTTGAAGTGATTGGTGATATTGAGTTGTTTGTCAGGGCTGCAAAAGCGCCCATTATTGCCATCACTGGCTCAAACGGTAAATCAACCGTGACCACACTGGTTGGTGAAATGGCGAATGCGGCAGGCGTAAAAACCGCAATCGGTGGCAACATTGGCATTCCAGCATTAGACCTACTGGATGTAGCCGATCCTTATCAGTTATATGTGTTAGAGCTTTCAAGCTTTCAATTAGAAACTACCCATAGTCTAAAGGCTATTGCTGCGACCGTACTGAACGTAACAGACGACCATCTTGATCGTTACCCTGATTTCGAAGCCTATCGCCAAGCCAAATTATCAATTTATCAGCATGCGCAAACCGTGGTGACAAATCGTGATGATGTATTAACGGCTTGTCCTGCACAAGATAATACGCTCAATGTGGTTAAGTGTAGCTTTGGTGAAGATGATGCTGATTATGGCTTGATCCAACAACGCGGTAGTACTTGGCTTGCTTATCAAGGTGAGGGTATTATCAGCGCCGATGAGTTACAGATCACCGGTGTGCATAATTTAATGAACGCATTATCTGCCATTGCCCTGCTTGATGCGGCAGGTGTGGATAGAACTAAAACGTTACCGGGCTTGCGTCAATTTACGGGGCTAGCACATCGCTGTGAGTTTATTCGTGAACTTAATGGGGTAAGGTGGATTAATGATACTAAGGCCACCAATGTCGGAGCTACACTAGCGGCGCTGGCCGGGTTGAAAAGCAGTGTTAAAGGACACTTATACCTGATTGTTGGCGGAGATGGCAAAGGCGCTGATTTTAGTCCTTTAGTCCCCGCATTACGTGATGACATTGCGTTGACGTATTGCTTTGGTAAAGACGGTGAACGCTTTTCGGCGTTAACGGAAAATACGAAACAGGTCCCTGACTTGGCCGTTGCGATTGCTGAAATTAGTGAGCTTGTACAACCGGGTGACTGGGTTTTGTTGTCACCTGCATGTGCAAGTATCGATATGTACGCTAATTTTATGGCTCGGGGTGACCACTTTAGAGCGCTAGTGAAGGCATTATAATGGAATTTCTGACACGGACGAAAGCCTATTTATTAGGTGCTGAAGAGCAGCGCGCGGCGGTTTATGATCGCCAGCTATTATTATTAGCGATTATTTTAATGATGGTTGGTTTGGTGATGGTTGCATCGGCATCCTTACCTGAAGGAATTGCGTTGGGTGATGATCCCTTCATGTTTGTGAAAAAGCATTTAGTCTTTCTGAGCGTGTCCTTGTGTGCTGCAATCTGTGTGTTGAATGTACCGATTGTCTTTTATGAGCGAAATAGTGTGCGGTTTTTATTTGTCGCTATTGCTTTATTGATCGTGGTATTAGTCATTGGTCGTACGGTTAATGGCAGTACTCGTTGGCTCTCGCTTGGCCCCTTGAATATGCAGCCCGCCGAGTTTGCTAAATTTTCCCTCTTTATTTATTTTTCAGGTTATTTAGTCCGTCAAAAAAGCTTATTACAAGAAAGCTATAAAGGTTTTGTTAATGGCTTACTGGTGATCGCTGTTATCTCTACATTGCTTCTTTTTCAACCTGATTTCGGCTCTGTGATGGTTATTTTAACCACCAGTGTAGCACTGTTATTTATCGGTGGTGCAAAGTTGGTGCACTTCATGGCACTATGTGTTGTGGCTATTTTACTGGGTGTATTAGCAGTGATATTATCGCCGTATCGAATGCGACGGATAACCTCTTTTCTTGACCCTTGGGATGATCCATTTGGTAGTGGTTATCAATTAACCCAATCCTTAATGGCATTTGGCCGTGGTAGTTTTAGCGGTGAAGGGCTTGGTAACTCGATTCAAAAATTAGAGTATCTACCAGAAGCTCATACCGATTTTGTATTTGCAATTCTAGCTGAAGAATTAGGTTTCGTTGGCGTTTTTATCGTCTTGATGCTACAGATGTTATTGGTATTTAAAGCGCTGCAAATTGGTCGTCGTAGTCTGGAAACGGATCAATTTTTTGCTGGTTTTTTAGCAATTAGCATTGGTGTTTGGTTTTGTTTTCAAACCTTGGTTAACGTTGGTGCAGCCTCCGGATTATTACCAACGAAAGGGTTAACATTACCCCTCGTGAGTTATGGTGGGTCGAGCTTACTAATTATGAGTTGTGCTGTGGCGGTGCTATTACGAATCGATTATGAATATCGTGCACAAAAAGTGTCGATGTCAAATAGTACAACTCCCAGTTAGTTATCATATGTATGAGCAAGTTACGCCTTAATAACTGATTAAATCTTATTACACTGAAAGATAATATTATGACAAAACGTTTATTAGTGATGGCTGGTGGCACTGGTGGTCACGTATTTCCTGGTATTGCGGTAGCAAAATATTTAGAACAGCAGGGCTGGGCGATTCATTGGATTGGTACTGCGGATCGTATGGAGGCCGATTTAGTCCCACAACATGGATTTGATATTTCATTCATTGATATTTCAGGGGTGCGTGGTAACGGAGTTAAGCGTTTATGTCTTGCACCCTTTCGAATTTTAAAATCCGTGTTACAGGCACGTAAAGTGATGAAAAAATTCAAACCTGATGTTGTCTTAGGGATGGGGGGGTTTGCTAGTGGACCGGGTGGCGTAGCGGCTTGGTTACAAGGTATTCCCGTGGTATTGCATGAGCAAAATGCGGCGGCAGGTCTCACTAACCGTCTATTAGCTAAAATTGCTAAACGTGTACTCATGGCCTTTCCTGGTGCATTTTCTCAGGGTCTGTTGGTTGGCAATCCAGTACGTGAAGATGTACTGGCTTTACATGCACGACCACACGTGTGCACAGGTAAGCTGACGGTATTGGTTGTTGGTGGTAGCTTAGGCGCAAAAGTATTAAATGAAACGTTACCAGCAGCACTGGCGCTATTACCCCAAGATAAAATTAGTATCCGCCATCAAGTGGGTAAAAATAATAGTACTGCGGTGAATGTTGCTTATCAGTCTGCTGGTGTTACAGCTGAGATTAAAGTATCTGATTTTATTGATGACATGGCGCAAGCTTATCATCAAGCTGATGTGGTAGTGTGTCGTGCAGGTGCGTTGACGGTGTCAGAGGTGGCTGTTGCAGGACTACCCGCTATTTTTATTCCATTACCACATGCAGTGGATGATCATCAGACTAAAAATGCCCAATCATTGGTACAAGCAGGTGGCGCGGTATTACTCCCACAAGGCCAATTAAATGCCGTGGATTTAGCCAAATTATTACAGCAATGGATTGACGATGAAGCACAACTTGTCGCTATGTCAAATGCAGCCAAAAGTGCTGCTATTCTAGATGCAACTGAGCAGGTCGCAAATGCCTGTTCAGCATTAAGTTAAGAGAGATAGATAATGTCTGAACAAAAGATCGCACAACTAAGAACGGTAGTGCCAGAGATGCGTCGTGTGAAAACTATTCATTTTGTTGGCATCGGTGGTGCTGGAATGGGTGGGATCGCAGAAGTATTAGCGAATGAAGGTTATCAGATCACGGGTTCTGATCTCGCGCCTAATCCAGTGACTGAACGTTTAGTCAAATTAGGTGCAAAAATTAATTTTGAGCATAAAGCGGAAAATGTACTGAATGCTAGCGTAGTGGTGGTATCAACGGCTATCGATTTCACAAATCCTGAAATTATGGCGGCACATGAAAACCGTATTCCGGTGATTAAACGTGCTGAAATGCTAGCAGAATTAATGCGCTTTCGTCATGGGATTGCGATTGCAGGCACACATGGTAAAACGTCGACTACAGCACTAGTGACAGGTATCTACCATCAAGCAGGCTTAGACCCTACATTCGTTAATGGCGGATTAGTGAAGAGCACTGGCACCAATGCAGGTTTAGGTAAAAGTCGTTATCTGATTGCTGAAGCGGATGAGAGCGATGCATCATTCTTATTGCTGCAGCCGATGGTTGCTGTCGTGACGAACATCGAAGCTGACCATATGGATACGTATGGTGGTGATTTTGCTAAATTAGAAAAAACCTTTATGGATTTTCTGCATAACTTGCCATTTTACGGTTTAGCCGTTATGTGCGCTGATGATGCAGTTATTGAAAAGTTGATCCCAGACATTGGTCGTCAGGTCGTGACTTATGGTTTCTCCGAAAATGCCGACGTACGTATTATCGATTATGTGCAAAAAGGTCATAAAAGTCACTTTACGATTTGTCGTAAAGATCGCGAAGATTTACGTGTAAGCTTGAATTCTCCGGGTCAACATAATGCTTTAAATGCGACTGCTGCAGTAGCTGTCGCGACTGAAGATGGTATTGATGATAGCGCGATTATTACCGCGCTCGCTAACTTTGCGGGTACTGGTCGACGTTTTGATCATCTTGGTGAATTTGATTCAGGCGCAGGTAATGTGATGCTGGTTGATGACTATGGTCATCACCCGACCGAGGTTGATGTTACTATTACTGCCGCACGTGCAGGCTGGCCTGAAAAACGTTTGGTTTCGGTATTCCAACCACATCGTTATACACGTACCCGTGATTTGTATGAAGATTTTGCAAACGTGTTATCAAAGGTTGATCTGTTATTTTTATTAGAAGTATATCCGGCAGGTGAAGAAGCAATCCCTGGTGCTGATAGTCGCTCATTATGTCGTAGTATTAGACAACGTGGTAATATTGAACCAATTTTTGTTTCTAGTCCAGATGAAATCCCAGCCATTTTAGCTGAACATTTACAAAACGGTGACTTGGTATTAACCCAAGGTGCTGGTAATGTGGGTACGCTTGCTAAGGAACTGGCGGCAATGGAAATGAATGTTAGTACGATGAAACAATGGAAGAAGTAATCATGAGCGTAACAAGCATTAAAAAAGTAGCGGTATTATTTGGTGGGTATTCTGCCGAACGTGAAGTCTCACTAAAATCGGGCATCGCAGTCACATCAGGCTTACAACGTGCAGGTGTTGATGCGCATGCTTTAGATACCGCCGAATACGATGTTAGTCAACTGAGGGGTGATGGTTTCACCCATGCGTTTATTGCACTACATGGCCGTGGTGGCGAAGACGGTGTGATGCAAGGTGCATTAGAGCAGCTTGCCATTCCTTATACCGGTAGCCGGGTTTTAGGCGCCGCATTAGCGATGGATAAGATCCGTACTAAACAAATCTGGCAGTCTCAAGGTTTACCGACTGCGCTTTATCGCATTGTTACACCAAATCATTTTGATAATGCGATAGCAAGCGATATTATTGCGGATCTTGGTTCTCCGGTAATTATTAAACCGGCGAAAGAAGGCTCCAGTATCGGTATGGCTAAAGTGCATAACGTAGCGGAATTAGAAACAGCTGTCACGGCTGCGTTTGAGTATGATAATGAGATCTTAATTGAGCAATGGATTGAAGGACCTGAATTCACGGTTGCGATCTTAGGTGATGAAGTGTTGCCGGTGATTCAGCTTAAAACGCCAAATACGTTTTATGATTATCAAGCTAAGTACCAATCAAATACCACGGAGTACTTGTGTCCAGCCCCTATTACCGATGAACAACGTCAACAACTGCAAGCTTATGCATTAAAAGCATTTCGTGCTGTAGCTGCAGAGGGCTGGGGTCGTGTTGATGCAATGTTAGATGCACGGGGTCAGTTTCAATTGTTGGAAGTAAATACGGTACCGGGCATGACAGAAAAGAGTTTGGTGCCAATGGCGGCCAATGCTGCTGGGTATAACTTCGAGAGTTTGGTTTCTAAAGTATTAGCGCTCGCGCATTAATAAACGAATTTTGATATGACAGCTGTTATTCCAACACCGAGAAATGAAGCCTTAGATGATAATATCTACGCGCTCACAGAACTTGAGATTCAAGCGGATGAAGTTTGCGCTGAAGAATTAGCGCCATTACGTTTAAGGCGTAGTTTAGGTCTCTTTTTCTTTTTTTTGGTGTTAGTATTTTTTAGCTGGATGTTTAGCAGTATGGAAGCATACTTGACCGATGCCAGCAAAATGCCAATGTCAGCCCTGATTATTCAGGGGGATCGAGAGTATGTTAGTGACGATGATATCCGAACCGTCTTGTTGCAAAAACCGGCAATAGAAAATTACTTTTCGGTAAATGTTGATGATATTCAAAATAAAATTGAATCGTTACCTTGGGTTTATCACGCGTCGGTACGTAAAAGTTGGCCTGATTTATTGCGTGTATATATTCAAGAACAACCCGTTGTTGCAGTGTGGAATGATACGCAATTATTGAACGAAGACGGGATAGTGTTTGATGCAGATATCAATAGTGCGCCGAAATCATTAGTGAAACTTTATAGTCCGAATGATAAAATCGAACAAACACTCGCAAAATTCAATGAGTTCAACGGATTGCTGCAGCTAAATAATTATAAAATAGTTAAAGTTTCGCTTAATTTACGTAATGCAATCACGGTCGAATTAAGTAATGGTATTATGCTTCGTTTAGGACGAGAAAATGCAATATCTCGAATTCAGCGCTATATCGATTATGTTGCAGTATTAGATAAAGAAAAAATAGCCTATATAGATTTACGTTACGATACAGGTTTCTCAGTTGGCTGGAAAAATGACAATAAAGAGTAATGACAATGACTAAATCGATGGAACGAAAATTAATAGTAGGTTTAGATGTCGGCACATCAAAAATTGCCGTTGTTGTAGGTGAATTATTACCTGACGGTGAACTGAACATTATCGGTTTAGGACAAAGTGCATCGAGAGGCATGGATAAAGGGGGGGTAAACGACCTGGAATCTGTTGTTAAAGCTGTTCAACGTGCCAAACAAGAAGCCGAAATGATGGCGGATATGAAAATATCTTCTGTCTACCTGAGTATTTCAGGTAAACACATTAGCAGCCAAGATGAAATTGGCATGGTGGCAATCTCGGAAGATGAGGTCACACAAGATGATGTAGATAATGTGATCTACACTGCAAGATCTGTGAGAATTCGTGACGAACATCGAATTTTACACGTAATTCCACAAGAATATGCTATTGATTATCAAGAACGGATTAAAAATCCAGTTGGTTTATCCGGTGTTCGGATGAAAGCGAAGGTACATTTGATCACTTGTCACAATGATATGGCAAAAAATATTGTAAAATGTGCTGAGCGTTGTGAACTACAAGTGGATAAGTTAATTTTTTCTGCTCTCGCATCAAGTTATGCAGTTGTTACCGACGATGAAAAAGAACTCGGTGTATGTGTTGTCGATATTGGCGGTGGCACTATTGATATCGCCGTATTTTATGATGGTTCATTACGTCATACATCGGTATTTTCGTATGCAGGTAATGCAGTTACTAGTGATATTGCGTATGCATTTGGTACCCCTCCTGCAGACGCAGAAGAGATTAAAGTTAACTTTGGTTGTGCGCATGCTAAGTTATTACAACGTGATGATACTATCGAAGTTGCAAGTGTCGGTGGACGACCATCGCGCACTTTACAGCGACAAACACTTGCAGAAGTGATCGAACCTCGATATTCTGAACTATTCGGAATGGTTGAAGCTGAATTAAAAACTATTTTAGAGTCATTAAAACTGGATAAATTGGCGGCTGGCATTGTACTTACTGGTGGTGCGGCACAAATTGAAGGTTTAGTTGAATGTGCAGAAAGCGTATTCAACTCACAAGTTAGAATAGGTATTCCATTAAATATAAATGGATTAACTGAATATGTAAATACACCAGTGTATTCAACAGCGGTTGGCTTACTTCAGTTTGGTAAAGAACATCAGTTCGAACCAACAACAGACGTAGTCGTAGAACGGAATAATTGTAATCAGTTACTTAAAAGAATAATGAGCTGGTTCAAAGGCGGGTTTTAAAACCCTATAAGATTTTTGGAGATATTACCATGTTTGAACTACTAGATGATAGTCACGATGAAGCTGTCATTAAAGTCATTGGTGTTGGTGGCGGCGGCGGTAACGCTGTTGATCACATGGTCAGTGAAACAATTGAAGGTGTTGAATTTATTGTCGTAAATACAGATGCACAAGCATTACGTAATTCAGCCGCTGGATCTGTTATTCAAATCGGTAACACTATCACTAAAGGTTTGGGCGCGGGCGCAAACCCAACAGTAGGTCGTGAAGCTGCAATGGAAGATCGCGATAGTATTCGTGAGCAGCTGCAAGGCTCTGATATGATCTTTATTGCTGCGGGTATGGGCGGTGGTACAGGTACTGGTGCTGCTCCGGTTGTTGCTGAAATTGCTAAAGAATTAGGGATTTTAACGGTAGCTGTAGTCACTAAACCTTTCTCGTTTGAAGGTAAGCGTCGCTTGAGTTATGCACAAGCTGGTATCGATGCCTTAAGTGAACAAGTTGATTCTTTGATTACAATACCTAACGACAAATTATTGAAAGTATTGGGTCGTGGTGTCAGTTTATTAGATGCATTCAAAGCTGCTAATAACGTATTACTTGGTGCTGTACAAGGTATTGCGGAACTCATTACGCGTCCAGGTCTAATCAACGTGGATTTCGCCGATGTTCGCACAGTCATGAGTGAAATGGGTACTGCAATGATGGGTACCGGTGTTGCTTCTGGTGAAGATCGAGCCGCAGAAGCTGCAGAAGCTGCTATCTCAAGCCCATTACTTGATGATGTTGATTTAGCGGGTGCTCGGGGTATTCTGGTTAATATTACTGCTGGCCTCGATATCAATATCGAAGAATTCGAAACAGTAGGTAATTCAGTTAAAGCCTTTGCTTCTGATAATGCAACCGTTGTTGTGGGTGCGGTAATCGACCCTGAAATGACGGATGAATTGCGTGTAACTGTTGTTGTTACGGGTATCGGTGCTGAAAACAAACCCGATATTACTTTAGTACCAACACCAGCTAAAAAAGTAGAAGAAGCGAAAGCTGAATCGATACGTGTTGAAGAAACCGTTAAAGCGACTGTGATGCCTGCCGATAAGCAAGTAGATGTGCAGAAAGTTGCTGTTGGTGAAAGTAATACAACAACGGCAACGAAAAGTGAACCGGATTATTTAGATATTCCAGCGTTCTTACGTCGCCAAGCTGACTAATACTTTATTGTATTATAGCTAGATATGATTCAGTCTTACGGGTTGTTTTTAGCGTAAAGAGTGAATTATACAAGACGTGTTTGGACTGGTTATTTTGCATTTCCTGTAGGGCTGTGGTAAATTACTCGGCCTCGCGTTGGAGTGTGGGATTTAAATAGGGTAACATTAATGATTAAGCAAAGAACATTAAAACAAGCAGTACGTGGCACCGGTATCGGTCTGCATTCTGGCAACAAGGTTACCCTTAATCTTCGTCCAGCGGCAGCGAATACCGGTATTATTTATCGTCGTATTGATCTTGATCCAGTTGTTGATTTCAAAGCATCTGCTGACATGGTGAAAGACACGATGTTATGCACTTGTCTAATCAACGAAGATGGTCACCGGATTTCGACCGTAGAACATCTAAATGCGGCCTTAGCAGGTCTCGGCATTGATAATATTATTATTGAAGTAGATGCGGCTGAAATTCCAATTATGGATGGCAGTGCAAGTCCTTTTATTTTCTTACTGCAAAGCGCGGGAATCGAAGAGCTAAACTGCGCTAAGAAGTTTATTAAAATAAAACAACCTATACGTGTTGAAGATGGCGACAAATGGGCTGAATTTTTACCGTCGAACCATGGTTTTATTATGGATTTACGTATTGAATTTGATCATCCTGTGTTTGAAGGTCAAAATCAACATATTCGAGCAGACTTTTCGGGTGATTGGTTCCATCAAGAAATCAGCCGAGCACGTACTTTTGGCTTTATGAAAGACATTGAATATCTTCAATCGCAAGACCTTGCACTGGGTGGTAGCCTAGAGAACGCTATTGTGATCGATGAGTTCCGTATTTTAAATGATGACGGTTTACGTTATGAAGATGAATTTGTGAAACATAAAGTACTTGATGCTGTCGGAGACCTGTACTTATCAGGTCATTCAATCCTAGGTGAGTTTAGAGCATTTAAAACTGGCCACGGCATGAATAATTTATTGCTAAGAGCATTACTTGCTAATCAAGAAGCATGGGAATTCACCACTGTAGATGAAGCCCAAGATGCGCCAATTCGTTGGTTAGAACCAAATTTAGAACTGGCGTTATAATCTAATCAAATCGGTTTGGTATCTCGGAACTGAGTGAGTTAGTTTACTCTGAGATAAATACAGATAGAATTGTGGCATTAAATTGTTTATATTTAGTGTCACTAATTCATCAGTTAATAAAAGATTATGAGCGTTACAGTGACTTACTCGAATGGTAAACATAACCATTCTAAATTATTTAATATCTACGTTTTAATATTTGCATTCATAGCTGTTATTGCTATCTCGATCACGTCTTCTTGGTTTCTCTATTCAAATTTCTCTTCCCAAGCTATACAACTTAAGATTGCGAAAACGCAACAGAAATATCAGCAACAAGCAGATGAAGTTCTTACGCTACGTCAAGAAACTGATTTGAAAATCGCCGTATTTGCGAGTAAAGTTGGCATGATGCAAGCGGAGGTTAACCGTTTGAGTTTATTAGGCGATGAATTGGCTAAAAATGCCAGTCTAACGCGTGGTGAATTTGATTTTAACCTAAAACCTGCAATTGGCGGTCCGATTGTTACAGATTCTAGTTATGCTGTTGATTTACAAGCCTTGCTCGAAGAGATGGATTTATTGTCACTTGAAGTAAATAATCGCACCCAACAACTATCGCTACTTGAAACTATGCTATTGAATCACAATATAACTGATGAGGCTGTTTTATCTGGACGTCCAGTTATTCAACGTGGTTCTTGGTTATCGTCCCATTACGGCGTGCGTAAAGACCCTTTTACAGGGCGAGCGACTATGCATAAGGGGATTGATTTTGCTGGTAATAATGGCATGAATATTATTGCAACGGGTGCTGGAGTGGTAACTTGGTCTGGAAGACGTTCTGGTTATGGGCTATTAATCGAAATTAACCACGGAAATGGTCTGTCGTCACGTTATGCCCATGCTAAAGAGCTCATCGCAAAAGAAGGCGATGTTGTTGGCAAGGGGCAAACTATTGCTATTATGGGAAGTTCAGGGCGCTCTACTGGACCTCATGTGCACTACGAAGTGCTAAAATCGGGACGACAAGTCGATCCTAAACGCTATGTTTATCGCTAAAATGCTTTAAATTTCAAATAGATTCACAATAACTTTTGGTCATAAAATGTTAACTAATATAATTACAAAAATAGTCGGTAGCCGCAATGACCGCATTTTAAAAAAATTGCATAAAGTTGTAAAACAGGTCAATCAATTAGAAGCTGATTTTGAAGTATTATCAGATGCAGAATTAAAAGCAAAAACAGTTGATTTTCAACAGCGTGTTGCTGCCGGTGAATCACTTGATAGCATTTTAGCTGAAGCATTCGCGGTTGTTCGTGAAGGTTCTAAACGTGTATTTGGCATGCGCCATTTCGATGTGCAGTTACTTGGTGGTATGGTTTTAAATAATAATCAGATTGCTGAAATGCGTACGGGTGAAGGTAAAACTCTAACAGCAACATTACCAGCCTATCTAAATGCATTAACAGGTAAAGGTGTACATATTATTACGGTGAATGATTACCTTGCTGCACGTGATGCGGAATGGAATCGTGAACTGTTTGAATTTTTAGGTTTAACCGTTGGCCTTAACGTTTCAGGCATGGATAACATGGCAAAACGTGACGCGTATGCTGCAGATGTTACTTACGGCACTAATAATGAATTTGGTTTTGATTATCTGCGTGACAACATGGCCTTTGAGCCGCAACAGCGTGTTATGCGTCCGTTATATTACGCTGTCATCGATGAAGTGGATTCAATCTTAATTGATGAAGCGCGTACCCCGCTTATCATCTCTGGTCCTGCTGATGATAGTTCAGAGCTATATACTAAGATCAACACCATCATTCCACTGCTAGAACAGCAAGAACAGGAAGATACCGAAGAATACACTGGTGATGGTCACTTCACGGTCGATGAAAAAAACAAACAAGTATTACTGACTGAAAACGGTCAAATTAAAGTTGAAGAAATGCTCAAAGAGCGTGGCTTATTAAGCGAAGATGACAATTTGTTCTCTGCGGCAAATATTTCATTATTACATCACATCAATGCGGCATTACGTGCACATACGTTATTTGAAAAAGACGTGGATTATATCGTTAGTGATGAAGGCGAGATTGTTATTGTTGACGAACATACGGGCCGTACTATGCCTGGACGTCGCTGGTCAGAAGGTTTACATCAAGCGGTAGAAGCACGCGAAGGTGTTAAAATTCAAAATGAAAACCAAACTTTAGCATCGATCACGTTCCAGAATTATTTCCGTATGTATGAAAAGCTATCGGGTATGACTGGTACGGCTGATACTGAAGCATTTGAATTCCAATCTATCTATAGCCTTGAAACGGTTGTCTTGCCGACCAATAAACCAATGGCGCGTAAAGACTTTGGTGATCTGGTTTATCTGACTGCTGATGAGAAGCATGTTGCGATCATTGAAGATATTAAAGATTGTGTAGAAAGACAGCAGCCAGTGCTGGTTGGTACTGTATCAATTGAAAGCTCTGAGTTACTCTCGAAACTACTTAAAAAAGACAAAATCAAACATAACGTATTGAATGCGAAATTCCATGAACGTGAAGCTGAGATTGTTGCTGATGCGGGTCGTTCTGGGGCTGTTACGATTGCAACTAACATGGCTGGTCGTGGTACCGATATCGTGTTAGGTGGTAACTGGCAGACTGAAGTTGATAAGCTGAAGAATCCAACTGAAGCGCAAATCGCACATATTAAAGCGGAATGGCAAGCTCGTCATGACGCTGTACTTGCTGCGGGTGGCTTACACATTATTGGTACGGAACGTCATGAATCTCGTCGTATTGATAACCAATTACGTGGTCGTTCTGGTCGTCAAGGTGATGCGGGTTCTACACGTTTCTATCTGTCAATGACCGATCCGTTAATGCGTATTTTCACATCAGACCGTATTACTGGCATGATGAAAAAACTGGGTATGGAAGAAGGCGAAGCGATTGAGCATAAGTGGGTAACACGCGCAATCGAAAACGCACAACGTAAAGTTGAAGGCCGTAACTTTGATATTCGTAAATCGTTACTTGAATTCGATGACGTCGCTAATGACCAGCGTAAAGTGGTTTATGAGCAACGTAATGAATTAATGGAAGCGGAAGATATCAGCGAAACTATGGTTGTGATCCGTGAAGACGTAATCAACGCGGTAATGGATGCTTATATTCCACCACAATCATTACATGAAATGTGGGATATCTCAGGTTTAGAGCAGCGTTTGCGTGCTGATTTCATGCTTGAACTGCCAATCCAGCAATGGTTAGATGATGATACTAAGTTATACGAAGAGAAGATTCGTGAGCGTATCATGACTGCAGCCAAAGAAGCTTACACAGCGAAAGAAGACGCGGTTGGTGCACAAGTGATCCGTCAGTTTGAAAAAGCAGTTATGCTACAAACCCTGGATGGTTTATGGAAAGAGCATTTAGCTGCGATGGACCATTTACGTCAAGGTATTCATTTACGTGGTTATGCACAGAAAAACCCGAAACAAGAATACAAGCGTGAGTCGTTTGAGCTGTTCACTGAAATGTTAGAAAATCTAAAATCAGATGTGGTTGGCGTTATATCTAAAGTGCAGGTGCAAGCACCAGAAGACGTAGAAGCGGTTGAAGCACAGCGTCGTCGTAGTGAGTCATTACCACAAAGCATGAGCCATGCAGCGGCTGAAAACCAGCTTGCAGATGCATCGGCAACGCCAGATGCTGAAACATTTGTGCGTCAAGGCCAAAAAGTAGGCCGTAATGATCCTTGTCCTTGTGGCTCAGGCGCTAAGTTCAAACAGTGTCATGGTAAATTAAGCTAGTAGCGAACACTATTTATTAGTGACGGTTATTACTTAAAATTGAAAGCGTTAAAGCAGCAATGTTTTAGCGCTTTTTGTTATCTATACTTTATTCCAATTATTAAATAAGAGAAATAATGATGAAAGTCGTTCATGTAGCTGCTGGTATAATTGTTCGTGGCCAACAAGTATTTATCAGTAAGCGTAGCTCAGCGCAGCACCAAGGTGATAAATGGGAATTTCCGGGTGGTAAGGTGGAGTCTGATGAATCTGTGCTTGAGGCGTTAACCAGAGAGCTAAAAGAAGAAGTGGATCTTGACGTCATGAATGCACAGGCATTTCACCAGTTAGAATTTGATTATGGCGATAAAATCGTGCAATTAGATTTCTATCTTGTCGATAAGTTTGAAGGGGTAGGTAAAGGACTGGAAGGGCAGCAAACGGCTTGGATAAATATCAGCGAGTTGGCGGATTATAATTTTCCCGCTGCGAATCAAGTGATTGTTGAAATGTTAATGACTCAGTTTGCCTGAGCCATTACGCTAAGGTCACTACTTAATCGAATTCGTAACCTTTAGGCTGTAATTCTTGTGGTGATACATCTTCACCTGGAATGGCGCGTTCTTCGTTTGCCCATTCGCCAAGATCAATCAGTTTGCAGCGTTCACAACAAAACGGGCGAAATTCGCTAGTGGCAACCCATTCAACAGGTTTTTGACAGGTTGGGCAATTTACTTGCATAGTGATTTCCTAAATATACAGAGCTTAAGGCTTTAGTCTGCCATGGCTGCTGCCGCTAACTCAAGAAATTTTTGATGTAAGACGGCAACATCCTGCTCAAGCTGTTGGCGTTCGTTATTCACCACCACCGAATCTGCTGCTGCGAGGCGCTGCTCACGAGTAGCCTGTGATTTTAATATCGCATTCGCTTGTTGTAGTGATACCTTATCCCTCGCCATCGTACGGTCGATTTGGACTTGTTCTTCCACATCAACAACCAGAACGTGATTGCATAACGTGGTGAGGTTGTTTTCAACTAATAATGGCACCACTAACAAAGTATAAGCGGACTTACTGGCGGCTAATTGCGCTAATAATTCAGCGCGGATCATGGGATGTAATAAGTTATTTAACCATTGCTTATTGGCGTTATCAGAAAATATTTTTTCACGTAACAAGGGGCGATTTAAACTGCCATCATCCAGTAATATCTGTTCACCAAAATGAGCGCTAATCTGTTTTAATCCATTACTGCCAATCGCCACCACTTCTCTGGCAACAATATCGGCATCGACTAAATTAATCCCTTCGCTCGCGATTAGATCGGCAACGGTTGTTTTACCTGATGCGATACCACCTGTTAATCCAACTACATACATAAATTTCTACCTTAATAAATAAAATTGGATAGATAGAAATCAACGAGTTGATCACCCCAAATAAGATACAGCCAACCTGCAATCGCCAGATAAGGACCAAATGGAATGGGGTTACCTTGGGTATGCTTTTTCAATAGGATTTGACTAATACCTATGATAGCGCCAGCAAATGACGAGAGTAATACAATCGCTAAAATCGACTGCCAGCCGAACCATGCGCCAAACGCGGCTAATAGTTTGAAGTCACCATAACCCATACCTTCTTTACCGGTCAGTAATTTAAAACCCCAATACACAGTCCAGAGAGATAGATAACCAACGATAGCACCGATAATCGCATCTGAAGGGGAGACCCAAGCGTAGTTGACGTTGAGCAGTAAGCCTAACCATAACAAGGGTAATGTCATTTGGTCGGGTAGTAACATTTTATCGATATCGATAAAAGTCAGCGCAACTAAACACCAAGTCAGTAATAATGCCCCCGCTAATTGGATACCGTAGGGAATGTACAAGGCCACGACGAACGATAACAAACCGGTTAGTAGCTCAATACTAGGGTAACGTGCTGAAATTGGGTTTGCACAACTACTGCACTTTCCGCGTAATACTAACCAGCTGATCACGGGAATGTTTTCTAATGCGGTTATTTGATGATCGCATTTAGGACAAGCGGAGCGGGGTAATAATAAATTGAATTTAGTTGCTTCTGGTTCTGACTTTGCGGTCTTGCATTCTTCATCAAAGTAAACTGTGCACTCTTGCTTCCATTCACGCTCCATCATGATAGGTAAACGGTAAATGACCACATTTAAGAAACTACCAACGAGTAGGCCAAGTAAGGTAGCGAATAACCATAATAGCCAAGGATAGAGTTGAAAGAGAAGCGCTAAGTCTTGCATGTAAATTACCTGTACCGAATCAAGTTGATAGATAAATATTAATTGAAATAAGATGATAACAAACCCATCACAGAAAAGCTGTTAAAGCTTGCTATCAAAATAACACTGGTCGATATTCACTACATAATACTGCCCATTTCAAAGATAGGTAAATACATGGCAATAACGAGGCCGCCGATGACGACTCCTAATACCACCATGATCATGGGTTCGATTAAACTGGTTAAGCCATCGACCGCATCATCGACTTGTTGTTCATAAATATGGGCGACTTTCGCCAACATATCATCAAGTGAGCCTGACTCTTCACCGATCATCACCATTTGCGTGACCATATCAGGAAATAAATTGGTTGAGCGCATGGCGATATGCATTTGTAATCCGGCGATAACTTCGTTACGCATATCCATGACTGCATTTTTATAGACAATATTACCTGATGCGCCGGCTGCTGACGTTAATGAATCAACAAGCGGAATACCAGCGGCAAATGTTGTTGATAGAGTTCTGGCAAAACGCGCCATCGCCCCTTTGTGCATGATCGGCCCAATCGCTGGTATCTTGAGAATCGTGCGCTCAGTGATGTGTTTAACTTTTATCGAACGCTTATTAGCTTTAAGGTAAGCAAAAGGTAATCCGAATAATATACCGATCACCAAATACCAAAATTGACTGACAAAGTCAGAAATAGATAATACAAACAGGGTGAAAGGGGGAAGTTCAGCCCCAAAACCTGCGAAAATTTCTTTGAATTGAGGTATAACATAGAGTAATAAAACCAAGGTTACGACAGTTGCAACTGCGACTACCATAATCGGGTAGAACAAGGCTTTTTTAATCTTAGATTTGAGTGCTTCTGCTTTTTCTTTATAAGTCGCGATACGATCATAAATACTGTCTAATGAACCGGATTGTTCACCTGCGCTAATTAAATCGCAATATAAGTCATCAAAATAAAGTGGATGTTTACGTAATGCATCTGAAAGCGGTGTGCCTGTCGCGACTTCTGCTGCGACTTCACCAATTAGTGCTCGCATGGCTGGGCTATCATTACTGCGGGCTATGATCTCTAAGCTCTGCACCAGCGGTACGCCCGCATTAAGCATGGTTGATATTTGTCGTGAAATAAGTGCAATATCCAGTGGTTTTATTTTGGCCGTTGCTTTGGAAAATAAACCTGTTGATTTACGACTGGCTTTTAATACATTAATGCCTTGACGACGTAACTCAACTTTTAAGTTACTGATACTTTCAGCTTGCATTTCACCGCTGACTTTTTTGCCTTTGCGGTTAACGCCTTGCCAGTTATAGGGATAGCGTTTTTTGACTGTCGATGTGCTGCGATTGGCTTTTTTAGTTACTGCGACCATGATGCTATCCTTAGCTGATGGTGTGAGATACGATCCTTTTTATACAGAGGACTATTTTTTATTACTGATCGTGAGTCATTGAGCACTAATGATTAGTGATACGCTCAACCTCAAGTAAACTGGTCACGCCGTCGATCACTTTTTTCAAGGCGGATTGGCGTAATGTATTCATGCCTTCTTGCTGCGCTTGTTCGCTGAGTTCAAGCGAGTTGCTGCCGGTTAAGATCATGCGTGCGATCTTATCTGACATCGGCATGACTTCGTAGATCCCTACGCGTCCTTTATAACCTTTAGTACATTGGTTACAACCTATGGCTTTAAATGAAGTGATCCCATCATTGATTTGCTGTTGGCTAAAACCGAGCTTGGCTAATTCGATAGCGGGTATGTCTTCGGGCTGCTTACACTCACTGCACAGGCGACGGCCGAGCCGTTGGGCGATGATCAAGCTGACTGATGAACCTATATTATAAGCAGGGACACCCATATTGGATAAACGAGTAAGGGTTTCTGCTGCAGAGTTGGTATGCAGAGTCGATAATACTAAGTGACCGGTTTGCGCTGCTTTGATCGAAATCTCGGCTGTTTCTATATCGCGGATCTCACCAACCATGACCACATCCGGGTCTTGGCGTAAGAATGATCGCAATGCACTGGGGAAGTTCAGTCCTGCTTTCAGGTTGATCTGGACTTGATTGATACCTGTGAGGTTGATCTCGATAGGATCTTCGGCTGTGGATATGTTGCGTTCCACGGTGTTGAGGATATTGAGGCCACTGTATAAAGACACCGTTTTACCACTGCCTGTTGGGCCTGTGATCAAGATCATGCCCTGCGGTTTTTCTAACGCTTTAAGGTACAAGGCTTTTTGTGTATCGTCATAACCGAGAATATCAATGTTGAGACTGGCTTGGTTAGAATCTAGGATCCGCATCACCACTTTTTCACCCCACATGGTGGGCAGGGTGCTAACACGTAGATCAATGGACTTGTTTTTGGATAATTTTAATTTGATTCGGCCATCTTGTGGCACTCTACGCTCGGCAATATCTAATTGCGCCATGACTTTTAAGCGCGCAGAAAAACGCATCGCTAAGTTTACGGGTGGCGATACCATCTCATGTAAGATACCGTCGATACGAAAACGTACCCGGTATTTGAATTCATAGGGCTCGAAGTGAATATCGGATGCGCCTTTTTTAATCGCATCCAGTAAGATCTTATTGACGAATTTAACAATCGGGGCGTCGTCAGCACCGCTGTTATTTTCTTGCTCCAGGCGTGACTCGTTGTTATCAACTTCTAACTCATCAATGGTGGCGTCATTCAGATCACCAAGGGCATCAATATCACTTTCGAGTACAATCTCTAACGCTTTTTGTAATTGTACTTCATCAACCAAAAGTACTTCGGTATGCAAACTGAAGCTAAAGGAAAACTCTTCTAATGCGGTGACATTGGTCGGGTCTGACATCGCCAGATATAATGTTTGTCCCTGCACGTAAATAGGCAATGCATGGTGTTTCTCGATTAATTTTCCATTAAGCAGGTTATCGGGAATTTCTTCCAGTTTAAAGGTATCTAAATCGAGTAGTGGAACGCCGTATTCACGCTCTAGTAATTGCGCTAAGATTTTACTGTCGATGATGTTATTGTCGACGAGATAGGTCGTGAAGGCTTTACCTTCCTGTTTGGCGCTTTGCAGAAGTTGGGGAATTTCTTCTGTTACAAGGTATGAATGTGCGACCAGGCTGTGAGCCAGGCCGCCAGCGTTATGTTTGTGTAGCATTAGCTATTATTAGCAATAGGCTGCAGCAATACATGTTGAACTTGAAACTGGTAGTTCCCATTTCACTAGTCCGTTAGTATTTGTTGCGCTAATGATATAATCAACACTGTCATAATTTGAGTTTGTTAAGGCTGTGATTGTTACGTTATTTGTACCAGTCGATGTAGCTATTATTGATGTGATATTATCTGTATTGAATGCTCCTGATGTTGTTGCGTTACTCATTTGTACGCAAACTGTTGCTGCACGGCCTTTTTGGAAGCATTCCTCTACTTTTCCTTTACCTATAGCTGCAGCATTAACTACTTCTACAAACTCTGCACTCTTGATATATTTCTGGTATGACGGCATACCGATACCAGCCAAAATAGCTACAATTGCAATAACGATCATCAATTCAATTAACGTAAAACCTTGTTGTTGTGCTTTCTGTTGTACTCTCATTTTTTATATCCTTATAAAATTAGCTAATAGTCCTTTAGTCATCAAATGGTATGAGATACCCGATGAGTTAATTTATTTAAACCTTGATTTAACATTTTGTATACAAGTATTTAACGATCCAGATCAAGTTATAAGATAATGCGCCGAAATAAGTAATTGATTTATTGATATATAATTATCTTGTACTAAGGGGTTTGTAGTTGGAATTAAGTAATTTAAAAGCTATTTATAGATGAATAACTAAAATGAGGGTTATTATGCAGTGATTAATTTTATTCTACTTGGCTCTACCAGAAAATAAAAAGCACTACCCTAATGAGATAGTGCTTAAATGCTTAATTAGGACTTTGTCATTAATTCTATTATTAGTGATTATTATTCAATAATGACTATTTAATAAAACGCATCGACAGGTCGGTTGCTTGCACGTGTTTTGTTAGTGCGCCTACCGAGATAAAATCAACGCCAGTTGCAGCAAAACTTGCAAGGGTCTTAATTGTCACATTACCTGATACTTCTAATTTTGCTTTACCTTGGTTTAATTCAACCGCTGCACGCATCATTGGAATGTCAAAGTTATCGATCATAACGATGTCCGCACCTGCATCCAATGCTTGTTGCAGTTCAGCAAGACTTTCGGTTTCAACTTCAACTGGTTTACCTGGTTGTAATTCTTTTGCTTTGGCAATCGCGTTTTCAATACCGCCACAGGCCATGATGTGGTTTTCTTTAATCAGGTAAGCATCGAATAGGCCGATACGGTGGTTTTTACCGCCACCACAAGTCACTGCGTATTTTTGGGCGAAGCGTAGACCTGGGATTGTTTTACGCGTATCTAATAACTGACATTTAGTACCTGCAAGTTGATCAACGTATTCTTTAGTTAATGTGGCAACGCCAGATAATGTTTGTACAAAGTTGAGTGCATTACGCTCACCCGTTAATAATGTACGGGCAGGGCCTTCTAGCGTAAATAGTGTTTGATCGGCAGCGACTAGGTCACCATCAGCAACAAACCAAGTCACTGTTACAGTGTCACCTAGCTGGTGGAAAACTTCATCAACCCAGGCTTTACCACAAAATACCGCTTGTTCACGGCTGATCACTTTGGCTTTAGCTTGTGTTTCTGCTGCGATTAAGTTTGCCGTGATATCACCTTCAGCCACACTTTGACCACCAAGGTCTTCTGCTAATGCAGTGCTTACTGCGCGGCGTATTTCTTGTTGTAACATAATAATTCCTAGGTCGATTAAAAACTAATATTCACTTAAAGTGAGGGTTTTGCCTTGCTGGACTAATTTAACTTGTTTTAATGCATTCATACCAAGCAGAATAGTATCACCTTCCATGTAGGGATTGATATTCGCACTGAGGTCGTAGAGCGTCAGTTCACCCACAGATAAGCTGTCGAGACGTGTCGAAAATACTTCAATCACGCCATTGGCGGTGTTCACTGATTGGCTATAGCCAGCGGTAAGTCCGATCTGTTTCGCTATGTTAGCTGGTATCGAAACTTCTGTTGCCCCTGTATCGAGTAAAAATTTTACCTGATAACCATTTATATAACCATTAGTAACATAGTGGCCAGCACGATTTTGTTGCAGCATAACGACTGCATTGCCATTTTGTTGGTAGCTTTCTGGTCGGGTATTGGGATTTTCTTGCTTGGCCAAATAATTATTAAAGAATAGAGTCATAATAATTAACCCACTGATCCAGGCGATGTAAGTCATGGTTTTGGCGATTTTTTGATTTCCATCCATTGTCTCTCTCCGTTATGAGTGCGTTAATTTATTCGTTTTGTATTTTACGGACTCTGCTATGTTATTGCTAACGATATCATTGTAAAGTGGAGCAATTGTGAAGAGTCGTCTTGAATAGCAGTCACTCGATTATAGTAAGAAGGTATGAACAGCGTGACAAACAGACAATCAAGCTTAGGATTATTGGCAAGTGCACATTTCTTGTCATCGCCGCATTTTGATGAGCGTCCGCCGAAGACTGATATTGATTTACTGGTTATTCATTGTATCAGTTTACCACCGGAACAATACGGTGCAGAATATGTCGAAGATTTTTTTCTTGGTAAACTCGATTGTAGCTTACACCCTTATTTTCAACAATTAGAGTCAGTGCGGGTATCGGCACATTTATATATTAAGCGAGACGGCCAATTGATTCAGTTTGTGCCTTTGGATAAACGCGCTTGGCATGCAGGGCTTTCTGAATTTGCAGACAAATCGCGGTGTAACGATTTCTCTATTGGTATTGAGCTGGAAGGGGATGTTAATCATCCTTATACATCTGTGCAGTATCAGTGTTTGGCGACTGTCACAGCTGACATCCAGCAACGTTACCCTTTAATTACCTTGGACCGCATTACTGGTCATAGCGATATTGCCCCTGTGCGTAAAGATGATCCTGGACCACATTTTGACTGGCAGCATTATTTTGCATGTTTAAATTCGAAGGATAATTAATATGGCTTTAATCTCTTTGCTGCTCGCATTACTCATTGAACGGGTGGTGCATTTGAGTGCTAAGTTACAATTGGATAATGTCTTGCAGCGTTACCTTTACCCTTTATTACCCTCATTTATTAACCAGGGTCTGTTTGGCACCTTGGTTATTATTGCGTTGCCGACAGCGGTTATGTATAGCTTGTTAGATGCTATTTCAGGTTTATATTATGGTGCTTTTACGGTACTCGCTTGGCTGATGCTGTTATTAATGAGCTTTGGTGGCAGTGACTATCGCCGTGATTATCGTCAGTACTTAAAAGCATTAAGTCGTAATGATTTAGAAGCGAAAGGTATGTATGCCGGGTGTTTGGATGTAAATTGCGAACGTTTTTGTGCAAAACTACTGACTGAAGCGGTTGCCCAACAACTAGTCTGGATTAATTATCGTTTTTATTTTGCGGTGATCTTTTATTTTGTGGTGGCTGGCCCCGTAGGTTTAACTATGTATGTAGTGGCTCGTAGTTATCATAAATATATTATTCAGCATCATAGTAAGCAATTAAACCGCACTGGTATTCACCGTGTTATGCGTGTCGTTGATTGGTTACCAGCACGCTTAACCATGTTTGGCTATGCAGTGGTCGCAGAAGAGCAGGCTGCTTTACCTCAGAGTTTACGTAGTTGGCGTGATTTATCAACACCGGAGTTTGACTTGCTAGGGAAAGTCGTTTGCCTAGCAAGTAAAGCGAACATGACAACAGACAAGTGTTATGACTATACCTGTTATTTAGTGCAACTGGCCAAACGTAACATTATCTTTTTTGTGACCATCATTTCTCTCCTTACCATTAACGGTACGCTTAATTAGCTGAAACATGGTATTTAAGCAAGGTTATTAACGAGTCTTAGCGTTGACAGATACGTTCGTAACCTTGATTACAACGATGCCATTTTTTTCCTTCCTTCAAATAACTTTTCATGGCATACGTATCGGCGGTGTTTCAGTATTTAACTGTTTACCAAGATGCTCTTATCTCGCTTAATCCTTGTTATATCTTTATTTTTTATTTTACCCAGGGGCTTTCTGTCGACCTGCTATTAAAGAGCTAAAGAATAGTATTATGTGGTAAGACCAATAGATCTGCGTTATTACTTTGGGGGTACGTCATTAACTGTTAATCTTGAGTTGACAGTTATTTAAACTGCCTTAGGTGCTTATTTCCATGTCTTTATGCTTTGTTTATCCGGTAGCTTAGATGTATTTATATTGCCTTTTTTGATTTAAACACGATAAATACGAACAAAAACGTCTATTTTTAATGACAATCGAACGTGGTTTTGGTAAATTGTCATGACTTAATATTAAATTGGTCTGACCAATTTACCACTGGTCATTTTGAGGTTCACATGGTCTATCGAAAAATTCAGCCGCCGAAGTTGTCCGATGCGATTGCAGAGCAACTTGAGCAAATGATTTTGGAAGGTAGTTTAGAATCCGGCCAGCGCTTACCTTCAGAGCGTGATTTAGCCCTGCAGCTAGGGGTGTCTCGCCCTACTGTACGCGATGCAATCTTACGGTTGGAAAGCAAAGGTTTATTGGAACGTCGTCAAGGACGTGGTACATGGGTGAAAAAGGCCATGGACCAAACGCTGATGGAACCACTGTTTCAATTATTGACGACACACCCTGAAGCGCAATTAGACCTATTAGAATTTCGTCATGCGTTGGAAGGTATTTCAGCGTATTACGCGGCGTTGCGTGGTACTGAAACCGACTTTCAACAATTACGCGTTGCGCTTGATGCAGTGACAGCGTCTGAATTAGCACATGATCCGCAGCTACAGGCGCAAGCAGTCAGTGTGTTTAATATTGCGGTCACCGCTGCATCACACAATATAGTGTTGTTACACCTTCTGCGTGGATTGAATCCATTGTTAGAAGATAACATCTGCCAAAATTTTAGGTTGTTGGAAAAGCGTCAAGGTGTGGTTGAACAAATTAGCCAACACCGTGGTGATATGCTCGCTGCAATTCTTAACCGACAACCAGAAACAGCCAGAGAAGCATGTCATGCCCATCTGGCTTATATCGAGCAAGCATTGCTTGATATTGGGCGTGAGGATAGTCGTATCAGCCGAGCGACACGCCGCATAAAACAGGCTAAATAGTATTAATAATGAATATGCTTAAACATAAAATATGTTTAAGAATATTTCTTTAATGTTGTAGAGATCTAATAGTAAGGAATCTCAAATGTCCGACATCTTAAAGCATGATATAGATCCTATCGAAACGAATGAATGGTTTGAGTCAATTGAATCAGTTATCCGTGAAGAAGGTCTTGAGCGCGCACAGTATTTGTTAGAAAAAGTAATTGCAAAAGCACATCAAGACGGTATTGAAATAGGTCAAGGTGGTATCACTACCGATTATATCAATAGCATCCGTACTGAAGACCAGCCTGCATATCCAGGTGACGAAAAACTAGAACGCCGTATCCGTTCGATTATCCGCTGGAATGCGTTAATGATCGTACTGCGTGCGTCGAAAAAAGAATTAGATTTGGGTGGCCATATGGCATCATTCCAATCATCTGCTGCACTTTATGATGTATGTTTCAATCACTTTTTCCGTGCACCTACTGAAAAAGATGGTGGTGATTTAATTTATTACCAAGGTCATATTTCTCCTGGTATTTACGCGCGTTCATTTGTTGAAGGTCGTCTAACTGAAGAACAGCTAGATAATTTCCGTCAAGAAGTCGATGGTAAAGGTATCCCGTCATACCCACATCCTAAGTTGATGCCTGAATACTGGCAGTTCCCTACAGTATCTATGGGTCTTGGTCCATTTTCTGCTATCTATCAAGCACGTTTCTTGAAATACCTAGATGGCCGTGGTCTAAAACAAACTGAAGATCAAACTGTATACGCTTTCCTAGGTGATGGCGAGATGGATGAACCTGAGTCACGTGGCGCATTATCATTTGCTGCTCGTGAAGGTTTAGACAACTTAGTATTCGTTATTAACTGTAACCTACAGCGACTAGACGGTCCTGTTATGGGTAACGGTAAGATCATTCAAGAGCTTGAAGGCGTATTTAAAGGCGCAGGCTGGAATGTGATTAAAGTTGTCTGGGGTGAAGAGTGGGATGAACTTCTTGCTAAAGACACGTCTGGTAAACTTCTACAGCTAATGAATGAAACTGTGGATGGTGATTACCAAACGCTGAAAGCTAAAGGCGGCGCTTATGTACGTGAGCAATTCTTTGGTCGTTACCCTGAAACTGCTGAATTAGTTAAAGATATGACTGATGATGAGATCTACGCACTTAAGCGTGGTGGTCATTCTACCAGCAAACTTTACGCTGCATATGCACAAGCACAAGCAACAGTTGGTAAGCCTACTGTGATCCTAGCTAAAACTGTAAAAGGTTATGGTATGGGTGAAGCTGCAGAAGGTAAAAATATCGCGCACGGCGTGAAAAAAATGAAATCGGATGTGCTTAAGCAGTTCCGTGATCGTTTCGATGTACCAGTTGCAGATGAAGACCTGTTAAATCTTCCATATGTGACGATAGAAGAAGGTACGCCTGAGCATGAATATCTGCATGCGCGTCGTAAAGAACTTAATGGTTATTTACCACAGCGTAAACCAACATTCTCTGGTGAACTAGCTATTCCTGAAGTTGATGATTTTACTGCACTACTTGGTGCTCAAAAACGTGAAATCTCTACAACTATGGCGTATGTTCGTGCATTGAACGTGTTACTTAAGCATAAAGGTATTGGCAAAAATGTAGTACCGATTATTGCTGATGAAGCGCGTACATTTGGTATGGAAGGTCTATTCCGTCAAGTGGGTATCTATAATCCGAAAGGTCAGATATATACACCTCAAGACAGAGAGCTTGTTTCTTATTATAAAGAATCAACGAGTGGTCAAGTACTACAAGAAGGTATCAACGAACTTGGTGCAATGTCTTCTTGGGTTGCTGCTGCAACATCATACAGTACAAATGATTTACCGATGATCCCATTCTACATCTATTATTCAATGTTTGGTTTCCAACGTATCGGTGACTCAGCATGGATGGCAGGTGATCAACAAGCTCGCGGCTTCCTATTAGGTGCTACAGCTGGTCGTACAACATTGAATGGTGAAGGTCTTCAACATGAAGATGGTCACAGCTTAATTCAAGCAGGTCTAGTACCTAACTGTGTGGCATATGACCCAACATTCGCTTACGAAGTTGCTATTATCTTACAAGACGGTATCCGTCGTATGTATGGTAAAGATCAAGAAAACATCTTCTACTATGTAACGCTAATGAACGAAAACTATGCGCATCATGCTATGCCTGAAGGTGCCGAAGACGGTATCCGTAAAGGTATGTATAAGCTAGAAACTTATACTGGCGATAAAGCAAAAGTACAATTGTTAAGTTCAGGTACTATCATGATACAAGTTCGCGAAGCGGCTCGTATCTTAAGTGAAGATTATGGTATTGGTTCTGATGTTTTCGCTGTAACTTCATTTAATGAACTTGCTCGTGATGGTCAAGATGTTGAACGTTTCAACATGTTACATCCGGAAGCTGAGAAAAAAGTACCTTATATCACTAACTTAATGGGTGATGCTCCAGCGATTGCTGCGACTGACTACATGAAGAGTTATTCTGATCAAGTACGTGCTTATGTTCCAACGTCATACAAAGTACTTGGTACTGACGGTTTTGGTCGTTCAGACAGCCGTGCAAACTTACGTCGTCATTTCGAAGTTAACGCGCAATACGTAGTTGTTGCTGCATTATCTGAATTAGTTAAGAAAGGCGAGCTTGAAAATCAAGTTGTTGTTGATGCAATTGCAAAATATAACATCGACGCTGATAAATTAAACCCTCTATACGCATAAGGTATAAAAAATGAGTATTGAAATTTTCGTTCCAGACATTGGTGATGATGAAGTAGAAGTAACTGAGATTTCCGTTCAAATCGGAGATACAGTTGCAGAAGAAGATACTTTGCTTACTGTTGAGGGTGACAAAGCGTCTATGGAAGTACCTGCACCACAAGCAGGTGTAGTACAAGAAATTCGCATAAATGTTGGTGATACGGTTAAAACTGGCTCATTAGTATTTGTCTTTGCTGCAGAAGCGGGTGCTGCGGCACCAGCTGCAGAAGTAGCTGTTGAAGCTGCTCCTGTTGCAGCCGCTGCGCCACAAGTACTAGAAATTAACATTCCTGACATCGGCGACGATGAAGTGGAAGTAACTGAAATTTCAGTTAACGTTGGCGATACTGTTGCTGAAGAAGACACATTAATGTCTGTTGAAGGCGATAAAGCTTCAATGGAAGTACCTGCACCATTCGCTGGTGTTGTGAAAGAAATTAAAGCAGTTGTAGGCGATAAAGTAACAACTGGTTCTTTCATCATGACGTTTGAAGTTGCTGGTGCTGCACCTGTTGCTGCTCCTGTTGTAGCTGAAGCGGCTGCACCTGCTGCAAAAGTTGAAGCTCCGAAAGCAGCTGCTCCAGCTGCTGCAAAAGCACCTGAAGCAACTGGTTTCGTTGAAAACGATGCTTACCACCATGCATCACCAGTAGTTCGTCGTCTAGCACGCGAATTTGGTGTTAACTTAGATAAAGTTGGCGCAACTGGTCGTAAAGGTCGCATCGCGAAAGAAGACGTACAAACTTACGTTAAAAACGCTGTTAAACGTTTAGAATCTGGCGCTACTGGCGGCAATGGTTCTGGTATGGACGTACTAGCATGGCCGAAAGTTGATTTCGCTAAATTTGGTGAAATCGAAGTAGTTAAGATGACTCGTATCCAGAAGATTTCTGGTCCGAACCTGCACCGTAACTGGGTTAAAATCCCACACGTTACACAGTTCGACGAAGCAGACATCACTGAACTAGAAGCATTCCGTAAAGTTGAAAACAACAAACTTGTTAAGCAAGATAAAGGCTTCAAGATTTCTCCACTTATCTTCATCGTGAAAGCAGTAGCTAAAGCGTTAGCTGATTATCCGAAGTTCAACACTTCAATCGGCGAAGATGGCGAAAGCATCATTCAGAAGAAATACATCAACGTTGGTGTTGCTGTTGATACACCAAACGGTCTAGTTGTTCCGGTTATCCGTAACGTTGACCAGAAAGGTATTTACGAGCTTTGCCAAGATCTTGCTGTTATCTCTAAGAAAGCACGTTCTGGTAAACTGACTTCTTCTGACATGCAAGGCGGTTGTTTCACAATTTCTAGTCTTGGCGGTATCGGTGGTACTCAATTTACACCAATCGTTAATGCGCCAGAAGTTGCAATTTTAGGCGTATCACGCTCTGAAATTAAACCTAAGTGGGATGGCAAAGACTTTGCTCCTCGTCTTATGTTACCAATGGCACTTTCATATGATCACCGCGTGATCGATGGTGCTGACGGTGCTCGTTTTGTTACAGCATTAAACGGATATCTTTCAGATCTTCGTCAACTAGTACTTTAATTTTAATTAACGAATCGTTAATTTTAATTGCGTAATAGTTTTAGTATTTAATTAAAGAGAAGTTTTACTAGTTAATAGAGAAGAGTTATCGCATTTTTGCAATATTTTAACTCTTTTTACTTCTCATTTATTTAACATATATGTAAAATTATCTGGATTCGAACATCATTACTCAGAAGCTTTAAATTGTGCCTCTGAGTGAGGTAACCGCCATTCCAGATAATTAAATGACAACGAGGTCATAATGAGTAATGAAGTTAAAGCTCAAGTAGTAGTACTTGGCGCTGGTCCTGCGGGCTACTCTGCTGCATTCCGTGCTGCAGATTTAGGTTTAGAAACTGTAATCATCGAACGTTACAACACCCTAGGTGGTGTTTGTCTTAACGTTGGTTGTATCCCTTCAAAAGCTTTACTACACGTAGCTAAAGTAATTGAAGAAGCAAAATCATTAGCAGACCACGGTATCGTGTTCGGCGAACCACAAACTGACATCACTAAAATCCGTTCATGGAAAGAAAAAGTTGTTGGTCAATTAACTGGTGGTCTTGGCGGTATGGCTAAGATGCGTAAAGTTAAAGTGGTTGAAGGTTTAGCACAATTTACTGGCGCTAACACTATTGAAGCAACAGACCGTGACGGTAACGTTACAACTGTTACATTTGATAATGCAATCATTGCAGCGGGTTCACGTCCAGTTAAACTACCATTCATCCCGCATGAAGATCCACGCGTTTGGGATTCAACTGATGCACTAGAGCTGAAAGAAGTTCCTGGTAAATTACTTGTACTTGGTGGTGGTATCATCGGTCTAGAAATGGGTACAGTGTACTCTGCACTAGGTTCTGATATTGACGTTGTTGAGTTTGCAGATCAATTAGTACCTGCAGCGGATAAAGACATCGTTAAAATTTATGCTAAAGCAGTTAAAAACAAATTTAACGTAATGCTAAGCACAAAAGTAACAGCTGTTGACGCAAAAGAAGACGGCTTATATGTTACGTTTGAAGGCAAGAACGCGCCTGCTGAACCAGTACGTTATGACGCTGTTCTTGTTGCTGTTGGTCGTGTACCAAACGGTCTAGGCTTAAATGCTGAAAAAGCAGGTATTACTGTAACTGAACGTGGTTTTATTGAAACAAATAAAACGATGAGCACGAACGTTCCACACATCTATGCAATCGGCGATATCGTTGGTCAACCTATGTTGGCGCATAAAGGTGTGCATGAAGGTCACGTTGCTGCAGAAAACATTGCTGGCAAGAAACACTTCTTCGATCCTAAAGTTATTCCTTCAATTGCTTACACTGAGCCAGAAATGGCGTGGGCTGGTCTAACTGAAAAAGAAGCGAAAGAGCAAGGCGTAAACTACGAAGCTGCTGTATTCCCTTGGGCTGCATCAGGTCGTGCGATCGCTTCTGACGCATCTAACGGTATGACTAAGTTATTATTCAACAAAGACACTAACCGTATTATCGGTGGTGCTATGGTTGGTACTAACGCTGGTGAATTACTAGGTGAAGTTTGTCTAGCAATTGAAATGGGTTGTGATGCAGAAGATATCGCATTAACAATTCACGCTCACCCAACGTTACACGAATCAGTTGGTATGGCTGCAGAAATTTATGAAGGTTCTATTACAGATCTTCCTAATGCAAAAGCTGTGAAGAAAAAATAATTTAGCGATTTAATCGTTAATATTAGAGAGCGACCTTAGGGTCGCTTTTTTTATATCTGAAATTAGGTTTTTTAAAACAGGTGCTGCTAATATAGTTAAGTTATATGTAATATAACCAGTTGTTCCGATTGGATACGATGGATTAATTTTAGGATTGTCATCAAGATATGGTACTGATTAAACGGATTTTTTGTTCTTCATTTAACATGCTGAATGGGTTATTACTCGTTTTCATCAGCCTGCATTTAAATACTGCAATTGCCGCAGAAACAGCTTTAGATAGTGGTCATAACAATGAACAGCAACGGCCTAAAATTGGTCTGGCATTGAGTGGTGGCGGTGCTAAAGGTGCTGCGCATTTAGGGGTGATTAAATATTTAGAAAAAAATAATATCCCTATTGATTATATCGCGGGTACCAGTATGGGCTCGTTTATTGGTGGCATGTATGCCATGGGGCGCTCATCTGCGCAAATTGAAGCTATGCTAGCAGAGTATGATTGGAACCAAGGTTACAATGATGACGTACCACGTGATGCTCTCTCGGTAAGAGAAAAGCAACGCCAAGACTCCTTTCAATTGCAAACCAATATTGGTTTTGATGGCGCTAGTGTGGAATACCCATCTGGTTTTGTCCAAGGTCAAGGTATGGCAAAATTATTGCGTTTATCAACGAATAGTTTGCCTTATGTGCGTCATTTTGATTTATTACCAATACCTTATCGTGCGGTCGCCACTAATATTGAAACCATGAGCGAAGTGGTATTAGAGCGTGGTGATTTGTCCAAAGTGATGCAGGCGAGTATGTCTATTCCCGGTGCGTTAACCCCTGTGTTTATTGAAGGTCAGTATCTTGTCGATGGCGGTATGGTGAATAATTTACCTATATCGGTATTACAAGATATGGGTGCGGATATTATTATTGCGGTTGATATTGGCTCTCAGCTTTATCGCGAAGAGGAGATCACCAGTGCTTTCCTTATTTTTGATCAGCTATCGAGTTCGATGACACGTACTAGTGCCAATGAGCAGATATTGAAACTATCCGAACAAGATGTTTTACTCAGTCCTGAAATTGACGGTATTGGCACTGCAGATTTTGATTTGATGTTAGATGCGGTGGATCGTGGTGAAAAGTCTGCGCAGAGTGCGAGTGCTAAATTAATGGGTTTGTCGTTATCTGATGACGATTACGCATTATATCAACAACAAAAGGCTGTTAAAAAACAGCTGTTGGCACAAATTGATATTATTCAAATCAATGATATCGACATCACCACTGATACCCTTTTAAGTACCAAGGTGATTGAAAATAAATTAAACTTAAAACGTGGTGATAAGATCACTGTTGCTGAATTAGAGACGCAAATTGATGTGCTTTATGCATTAAATTTATTCCAAAAAGTCGATTACAGCATTACTGAAAAAGAGGGGCTCCATGACCTACATATCAACGTAGTAGAGAAAAGTTGGGGGCCAGGGTATGTTGATTTTAAATTTAATATTCAAGAGTCAACTACCAGTGATGATCGTCAGCAAATTGGCTTACAATACATACTAACGGATTTAAACCGATTGGGTGCGGAATGGCGCTCTGAGTTAGTGTATGGCACGGATTCTAATATCAGTACCGAATTTTATTCACCGATTGATTATAACCAAAATTTCTTTTTTAAAGCGGGGATAAGACTAGAAGACTATGAAAGTAAGTTATACCTAAGCTCAATAAATGCTCCTGAACTCAAGCCTGTTAATTCTAGTTTTGAATATTTTGTTGTGACCACAGAACAAATCAATGTTTATGCAGAGATCGGTATTATTCCTTTTGATTGGGCGCAAATTGCGGTTGGTAGTTATTATCAAACTGGTAATGCAGACATCGAGGGTTCCAGTATCAATACTAATTTTGATAGCCAGGGATGGTATTTACAGACGCGCTTAGACTCATTCGATAATATCTCTTTTCCAACTAAAGGTTTTAAGCTCGACTCTGATATATACATAGATACAAGTGACTACTTTGATAGTAGCGAAAGCAATGTGTTCTTCAGCTTAGATTGGCGTAATGCAATGTCATTTAATCGTTCGACCTTTGAATTTAAAGCGTCGATGGCAAGCTATGATGGCCCTCCTATTTCACCAACATTTGAAGTGGGGCTCGGTGGTTTCCAAAACCTCTCGGGTTATGGCATTAACGAGATCACGGGTAGTTATAAAGGTTTAGTTGCTCTAATTTATCGACATCGTTTATTGGATAACAATTTTGGCGCATTCTCATTCCCGCTTTATCTGGGCGCGTCCATCGAACGAGGGAATGTTTGGAATGATAAAGATGACATCAGCTTTGATTCAACCATTTCTGCGGGTAGTGTATTTATAGCCTTAGACACGGGTATAGGTCCTGTGATGTTGTCTTATGGTTATGCTGAAGGTGGACACGCTTCTGGTTATCTCTTTATTGGTAATAATTTCTAAATACGCGCTAGCACTATTCATATGAATTAACTCTTCTTTTTACACCATAAGTTTGATGAATGTTGAGTATTGATGTAAAAATCCTTCTGCACTTGCTGCTTTAATTTTAATTTTAGGTTAAAAATGTTATATTTGTGAACACTCTGCAAGAGGCCTTAACTTTATTATTGTTGAATTCACATCAATAACCGTTGAATTCACATAGCAAATGAATAGGTTAAGGTTACATATAACAAGGATGTCCACCATAGGTGGCATAAACTAAGAGGAATGAGTCGTGTTAGAAGCTTATCGTAAACATGTCGAAGAACGTGCCGCTGATGGGGTTGTACCTAAACCTCTTGATGCTGAACAAGTTGCTGCTCTAGTTGAATTGGTGAAAAGCCCAATTGCTGGCGAAGAAGAAGTTATTTTAGATCTTTTAACCAATCGCGTACCACCAGGTGTGGATGAAGCTGCTTATGTAAAAGCAGGATTTTTAACTGCGATTGTTAAAGGCGAAGCGACATCACCGATCTTATCTGCAGAACGTGCTACTGAACTACTTGGCACGATGCAAGGTGGTTACAACATCGAAACATTGGTTGAATTACTCGATGTTGATGCGCTGGCTCCGATTGCTGCTGAAGCTTTATCACACACGCTATTAATGTTCGATGCTTTCTATACTGTTGAAGAAAAAGCAAAAGCGGGTAATAAATTCGCACAACAAGTATTACAGTCTTGGGCTGATGCAGAATGGTTCTTAAGCAAACCTGAAGTAGCTGAAAAATTAACAGTTACTGTATTTAAAGTACCTGGCGAAACGAATACAGATGACTTATCACCTGCACCAGATGCATGGTCTCGCCCAGATATCCCACTACACGCACTTGCTATGCTTAAGAATGAGCGTGAAGGTGTTGCTGCAAATCCATTACAAGCAATTGAAGAACTAAAAGAAAAAGGTCATCAAGTTGCTTACGTTGGTGACGTTGTTGGTACTGGTTCTTCACGCAAATCAGCAACTAACTCTGTGTTATGGTGCATGGGGGATGATATCCCATTCGTACCGAACAAACGTGGTGGTGGTATTTGTATTGGTTCTAAAATTGCGCCTATTTTCTTCAACACCATGGAAGATTCTGGAGCGTTGCCATTAGAGTTTGATGTAACTAGCTTAAATACTGGTGACGTTATCGATATCTTCCCATACGAAGGTGTTGTTAAAGCGAACGAAACTGGCGCGACTATCACTGAATTTAAAATCAAAACAGATGTGATTCTTGACGAAGTACGTGCTGGTGGCCGTATCCCACTTATTATTGGTCGTGGTTTGACTGCGCGTGCACGTACTGCACTAGGTCTAGAAGATTCAACGGTATTCCGTTTACCTGAAGATGTTGCCGCTTCAAGCAAGGGCTATACTTTAGCACAGAAAATGGTTGGTAAAGCATGTGGGGTTGCAGGCGTACGTCCTAACCAATATTGCGAACCAAAAATGACAACTGTTGGTTCTCAAGATACTACGGGTCCGATGACACGTGATGAGCTAAAAGATTTAGCCTGTCTTGGTTTCTCTGCTGATTTAGTGATGCAGTCTTTCTGTCATACAGCTGCTTATCCGAAACCTGTAGATGTGCAAACGCATCATACACTACCTGATTTTATTCGTAATCGTGCGGGTGTTTCTTTACGTCCAGGTGATGGTGTTATTCACTCATGGTTAAACCGTATGTTATTACCAGATACAGTTGGTACTGGTGGTGATTCACATACACGTTTCCCATTAGGTATTTCTTTCCCTGCTGGTTCTGGTCTTGTTGCATTTGCAGCAGCAACTGGTGTTATGCCATTGGATATGCCTGAATCTATTTTAGTACGCTTTAAAGGTGAACTACAACCTGGTATCACACTACGTGACCTAGTTAATGCTATCCCTTACTATGCGATTCAACAAGGGCTACTGACTGTTGAGAAAGCGGGTAAAATCAATGCGTTCTCTGGTCGTGTACTTGAAATTGAAGGTCTACCAGAGCTGAAAGTTGAGCAAGCATTCGAATTATCAGATGCATCAGCAGAGCGTTCTGCTGCAGGTTGTTCAATCAAGCTTAATGAAGCGCCAATCATTGAATATCTAGAGTCTAACATCGTGATGTTAAACTGGATGATTGCTGAAGGTTACGGCGACCCGAAGACGATTGCTCGCCGTGTAGCTGAAATGAAAGCATGGATCGCAGATCCACAATTACTTGAAGCTGACGCGGATGCAGAATACGCTGAGATCATCGAAATCGATCTAGCTGACGTTAAAGAGCCTATCCTAGCTTGTCCAAACGACCCTGATGACGTTAAATTATTAACAGATGTTGCTGGTGTTGAAATTGACGAAGTATTTGTTGGTTCATGTATGACTAACATCGGTCACTTCCGTGCAGCTGGTAAACTACTTGAGAAATTCAGTGGTACTTTACCAACACGTATGTGGGTAACACCACCAACGCGTATGGATGCCGCACAATTAAGTGATGAAGGTTACTACTCAATCTTCGGTAAAGCGGGCGCTCGTACAGAAATGCCTGGTTGTTCACTGTGTATGGGTAACCAAGCACGTGTAGGCGATAATACGACGGTTGTTTCTACTTCAACACGTAACTTCCCGAACCGTTTAGGTAATGGCGCTAACGTTTACCTCAGTTCTGCTGAAGTTGCTGCAGTAGCGGCGATTAAAGGTAAGATCCCAACAGTTGCTGAGTACATGGAACTGGCTTCTGAAATTGATGCAACAGCAGCGGATACATACCGTTACTTAAACTTCGATCAAATTGCTTCTTACATTGAGAAAGCGAACGAAGTGATTGTTCAAGAAGCAGTATAATTAACGCGTACCATCCTGGATGCTGAACTGTTAATTAAACAGAAATAGATAAAATAATAATGAAACGGCTCCCTCGATAGGGAGCCGTTTTTGTTTCGGTTGTTTTTTGTTACACTCCAGCGCTGAACAGCTATTATATTTATTAACTAATAAGAAGCAGGCATAACCGTGGATTTTGAATTTCGAAAAGATACCCTTACAGATACATACCGCGTCATCATATCAATGGAACAGACGGCATTAGGTAGTTGGATCCAAGGCACTTTAGGTACGGATAAGGCCACTATTGCGTTGATTCAAGCGGAAGTTGATTTATTAAAAGCACGTAAAAAACAAGAGTACCGTTTAGTTGGTGATGAGATGACATTAACCATGACGCAAGAAGATGTCTGTGCTTGTATGAATTCGGAGTTAATTGATACTGGCGAAGAGCTAGATGACGATATGAATTTTTATGATGCGGAAACTGTAGCAGTTTGTGGCTTGGAGGATTTTGAGATCATACTCCAAGCCTGGTTAGAATTCTTTAGTCAGCGTTAATCCCACTCTTCCGATGTGTAGCTAAATGTTGGTAATGACCATTTCCGATAAATAGCACATAGGCGCAGTGATACACCGAGGCAGAAGGCCACAATAAGATTGATATTGTGGTCAATACCAAACGTTTCTAAGCCCAGATAAAGTACCGCGACTAATAATGAGATACCCGCGTAGATCTCTTTACAGAATACCACCGGGGTACGATTACAGAGTAGATCGCGTATTACCCCGCCACAAATACCCGTTATCATACCCGCCATAATAATCACGGTTGGGTGATAACCGAGTTTCATCGCTACATTACAACCAATAATGGTAAATGCTATCAAGCCTACCGCATCAAGTACTAAGAATAAACGGCGTAAATGATTCATGTGCTTAGCTATCAGAATAGTAAACAAACCTGCGCATATGGTGATATAGACATAGTGGGGGTGTTGGGTCCAAGATATTGGAAAATTACCCAATAACAGATCACGGACTGTACCACCACCAAGCGCAGTAACAAACGCGATCACAGCCACGCCGAAGATGTCCATATTACGGCGACCCGCCATCAATGCACCCGACATCGCTTCGGCAGTTATCGCGATTAAATAGATATAAGTTAGCATTATTGCGAACCCTTTAAGTTAACGAAATTTGGGGGAGATATCCATTTAAAATATGCTTAGCTCCTTACAAGTTGGCGATCCTATACATAAACATTTTTATGGTCAACCTAAACTGAATTTGAGGTCAGGATTTTACTTCGACTTAGATTGTAAACTCTGTAATGCGGGATTAAATTTGTTGTAACACTTACAAAGGTTACACAAATAGGTTAGACTTCTGGATGGCTAATGTATTACTTAAGGATGGGAATAATGCCGATTAGAATTAAAGACGGGCTTCCGGCTGCGGAAATATTAGGTAATGAAAATATTTTTGTGATGCTAGAGTCACGAGCAACCAAGCAAGAAATTAGACCGCTGCAGGTTGTTGTTCTTAACCTTATGCCGAAGAAAATTGAGACTGAAAATCAAATTCTACGGTTATTATCAAATACGCCACTGCAAGTAAATGTAGAGTTATTGCGGATTGATTATCGTGCCTCTAAGAATACCCCCCAGGAACATATTGATGAGTTCTATCACGATTTTGAACGTATTCGTCATAATAATTACGATGGTTTGATCATCACAGGTGCGCCATTAGGCTTAGTTGGTCATGATGAAGTCGTGTATTGGCCACAAATCGAAGAGATCATTAACTGGTCGAAAACTCACGTGGTATCCACCCTGTTCTTATGCTGGGCTGCACAAGCGGCATTAAAAGTCTTGCATGGCATTGATAAAAAAGTCCATGAGAATAAATTTTCTGGTGTCTATCCACAGCAAACGTTCCACCGTCATAATCCATTAGTGCGCGGGTTTGATGATGAATTTTCCGTGCCGATGTCGCGTTATGCCAACTTTTCTGAAGAGATGTTTGCAGGTACAGATCTAAATATCTTAGCGGCGAATGATGAAACGGGTGTGTATTTAGCTGCATCCAAAGATTTCCGTCAGGTATTTGTAACGGGTCATCCAGAATACAGTGCAGATACTTTACACCAAGAATATATGCGTGATATTGCCGAAGGCGTTGAAGCCGGAATACCGGCGAATTACTATGAAGGTAATGATGCTGAAAATGCTCCTCGTGTTACTTGGCGTAGTCATGGTAATCTGCTCTATAGCAACTGGTTAAACTATTATGTTTATCAACAAACGCCATATGACTTAAATGATCTATAAATGCAATGATCTATAGACGTTAGAGATGTATCAAATAATAAGACTCAGGACTGGGTCTGCAGTAAATTAAACGAGGGATCTTGTGGCTACTATAAAAAATAAACAGCAACTGGAACAGCAATTAAAAAAACGTATCATGCTCATCGATGGCGGCATGGGGACGATGATCCAAGACTATAAATTAGAAGAAATAGATTACCGTGGTGAACGCTTTGCTGACTGGCATTGCGACGTCAAAGGTAACAATGATTTATTGGTATTAAGTAAGCCACAGCTCATTGCTGACATTCATAAAGAGTACCTCGATGCGGGTGCCGATATTCTTGAAACCAATACGTTTAATGCCACTACTATCGCGATGGCTGATTATGATATGGAATCATTATCGGCAGAAATTAACCGTGAAGCTGCACGTATCGCACGTCAAGCTGCCGATGAAAAAACCGCAGAAAACCCAGACCGTCCACGTTTTGTTGCTGGAGTATTAGGACCAACCAACCGTACTTGTTCTATTTCTCCTGATGTAAATGATCCTGCTTTCCGTAATACTTCATTTGACCTTATGGTTGAAGCGTATATCGAATCAACCAAAGCGTTAATCGAAGGCGGTTCTGATTTTATTCTGATCGAAACTATCTTTGATACCTTGAACGCTAAAGCTGCGGTTTTTGCGGTGAAAACAGTATACGAAGAACTCGGTTACGAATTACCGATTATGATCTCAGGTACCATTACCGATGCCTCGGGTCGTACATTGACGGGGCAAACCACAGAAGCATTTTATAATTCATTACGCCATGCAGAGCCGATCACCTTTGGTCTTAACTGTGCATTAGGGCCTGATGAATTACGCCAATATGTCGGCGAACTCTCACGCATTTCAGAAAGCTATGTGACTGCGCATCCTAATGCTGGTTTACCGAATGCGTTTGGTGAGTATGACCTTAGCCCTGAAGACATGGCTGAGCATATTAAGGAATGGGCTGAGTCTGGTTTCTTAAATATGGTTGGCGGTTGTTGTGGTACGACACCTGAACACATTAAAGCTATGGCTGATGCGGTTGAAGGTATTAAGCCACGTCAATTACCTGAAATCGAAATTGCTTGCCGTTTAAGTGGTTTAGAGCCATTAACAATTTCTAAAGAAAGCCTGTTTGTGAACGTTGGTGAACGTACTAATGTAACTGGTTCTGCCCGTTTTAAACGTCTGATCAAAGAAGAAAATTATGACGAAGCACTACATGTTGCTCAGCAGCAAGTAGAGTCTGGCGCACAAATCATCGATATCAACATGGATGAAGGTATGCTGGATTCGTTGCATTGTATGCAGCGATTTTTAAACCTAGTTGCTTCAGAACCTGAAATCTCGAAAGTGCCAATCATGATTGACTCCTCGAAGTGGGAGATCCTTGAAGCGGGTCTGAAATGCGTTCAGGGTAAAGCGATTGTTAACTCGATTTCATTGAAAGAGGGTGAAGATAACTTCCGCCGCCAAGCAGCATTAATCCGCCGTTATGGTGCTGCGATGATCGTCATGGCTTTTGATGAAGATGGCCAAGCGGATACCCAAGAGCGTAAATTCCAAATTTGTAAGCGTTCTTACGATATCTTGGTACACGAATTAAATTACCCGCCAGAAGATATCATCTTCGATCCAAATATTTTTGCTGTTGCAACGGGTATTGAAGAACATAATAACTATGCGGTTGATTTCATCGAAGCCGTTAAAGACATTAAACGTGAGTTACCCCACGCCATGATTTCTGGTGGTGTCTCTAACGTATCTTTCTCGTTCCGTGGTAACAATCCATTACGTGAAGCAATTCATGCTGTGTTCTTGTATTACTGTATCCGTGAAGGTATGGATATGGGTATTGTTAATGCTGGGCAGTTAGCCATTTATGATGATCTGCCGAAAGAGCTGTTGGATGCTGTTGAGGATGTGATCCTTAACCGTACTCCTGAAGGTACGGAAGCGTTGTTAGATATTGCTGATAAATATCGTGATTCAGGTGTTGAAGTGGAAGCTGAAACGCAAGAGTGGCGTACTTTTGAGGTTAATAAACGCTTAGAACATGCATTAGTCAAAGGTATCACTGAGTTTATCGATGAAGATACTGAAGAAGCTCGTCAACAAGCAACGCTGCCATTAGAAGTGATTGAAGGTCCGTTAATGGACGGTATGAATACCGTTGGTGATTTGTTTGGTGCCGGTAAAATGTTCTTACCTCAGGTGGTTAAATCTGCCCGCGTAATGAAACGTGCAGTCTCTTATTTAAATCCCTACATCGAAGCGTCAAAACAAAAAGGCTCTTCAAACGGTAAAATTTTATTAGCCACGGTAAAAGGCGATGTGCATGATATCGGTAAAAATATTGTAGGCGTTGTACTACAGTGTAATAACTATGAAATTGTCGATATGGGCGTCATGGTATCTTGTGATGATATTTTGAAAAAAGCAGTGGATGAAAACTGCGACATCATTGGTTTATCAGGACTGATCACGCCGTCACTAGATGAAATGGTACACGTTGCTAAAGAATGTAAACGTAAAGGGTTAAAACTACCAATTCTGATTGGTGGCGCGACAACATCGAAAGCCCATACCGCGGTTAAGATTGAGCAAAATTATGACGAACCAGTTATCTATGTTTCTAATGCATCACGCGCAGTTGGTGTGGTTTCGGCGTTATTGTCAGAAACCAAAAAACCTGAACTCGTCGCTAGGATGGCGAAAGAGTACGACACTGCCCGTGAACAACATGCCCGTAAACGACCACGCAGTGCACCAGTTACACTTGATGTTGCACGTGCAAATAAAGCACCAATTGATTGGGTTAACTATACGCCGCCAGAACCAAAAACATTAGGTGTGCAGAAATATATTAGTTACTCGATTGCGGAATTGCGGAAATACATTGATTGGACGCCGTTCTTCATGACTTGGACTCTGGCGGGTAAATATCCACGTATTCTTACGGATGAAGTTGTGGGTGAAGAAGCGACGCGTTTATTCAATGATGCTAACGACATGCTTGACCGTTTAGAAGAAGGTGGTGCAGGGCTTGAAGGCGTGCCTGACGATTATAAAATTGCTGTTAACGGTGTGATTGGTCTATTCCCTGCGAATACCGTAAATGACGATACCATTGAAGTGTATACCGATGAAACGCGATCACAGGTATTAACCAAACTTGAGCATCTACGTCAGCAAACTAAAAAGAAACCTGGTCAATATAATAATTGTTTAGCGGACTTCGTAGCACCTAAAGATTCTGGTAAATTCGATTATGTGGGTGCATTTGCAGTAACGGGCGGTATCGGTGAAGATGACGTTGCGAATTACTTCAAAGGTATTGAAGATGATTACAACGCTATTCTCGTTCAATCTGTGTGTGACCGTCTAGCTGAAGCAATGGCTGAACGCCTGCATGAATTAGTACGTAAAGAAGAGTGGGGTTTCACACCAACGGAAGAGTGGAACAACGATGACCTGATCCGTGAAAAATACCAAGGTATTCGTCCGGCACCGGGTTATGCAGCCTGTCCTGAACATACGGAGAAAGGCACTATTTGGGAATTACTTGACCCAGAGAGCATAGGTATGAAGCTAACTTCTTCTTATGCAATGTGGCCGGGTGCGGCGGTATCAGGCTGGATATTCTCCCATCCTGAATCACGTTACTTCGCGGTTGCATCGATTCAAGAAGACCAAGTGAAAGACTACGCAGAACGTAAAAACATGACGCTCGAAGAAGCCGAACGTTGGTTAGGGCCTAACTTAGGGTATTCGCCCGATTAACGTGACATACTGATTACAAAAAATGCCCGTATCGTTAATTAACGATACGGGCATTTTTATAAAGTATTGTTAATACATTTACCTGTAATGATTAATGCGGCTGTAATGATTGTACTTTAGTACGTACTAGCAACGATTTTTTACGTTGGGTTAATACATTGCCTAATATCACCAGTCCCAGTCCCAGCGTTGAATATAGCGTCCAGTGATAATCTTCAAATACCGCAGAAACACTTAAGGCTACAACCGGAGTGATAACTAAAATATAAGCGGCGTTACTGGCACCTAAACGATCGACTAGGATAAGATAAAAAGTAAAACCAAGAACCGATGCTGGAATGGCCAGATATAATAAACTGCCAATATATTGCGTGCTCATGGTAAATTCAAACGAAATGCCACGGACTAAAATAATCAATAACAAGGCAATACAACCATAAACCATGGCATAGCTGGTGGCAGTGAAGGGCTGCACATTATTCTTGGTATTACGTATGCTAAGCATATTACCCATCGAGAAACACCAAGTGCCCAGTAGGGCAAATAACAGCCCGTACAACGTACCTTGCGACCAATCTGTTTGCAGTAAATCACCTGCAAACAACAAGCTAATACCAGCAAGCCCCAATATGGCACCTAACCAGAAATTAGCATTGGTTTGGGTTTTGTAAAACAGCTTACTGTGAAAGGCATTGAATACTGGCGCGCTTGCCATAAATACCGCCACTAAACCACTGGGAATATACAAAGTCGCACTGTAAAAGGCGAGGAAATTACAACAGAATAAACACACGCCTTGGAATGCCAAAAAAGCATGGTCTTTACGTTTTACTGGTTGTAGTTTTCCCCAAAGTTTACCGACAACAAACATGACCGCTGCGGCAATTGCAAAGCGGTAAAAGATTGAGACTTCCATTGGCACATCACCGTGTTGCCACTTGATTGATATCCACGAAAACCCCCAAATAAATATCATTGAAACATAGAGTAGTGCTGACATAGCGGCTCCTTCTTTATTACGCCCACAATTAATTAGTCTGCATTATGAAAGTATTTTGATGTTGGAAATATCACGATGTCGGTAAAACTAACACAATATTGCGGTTTAATTATTAGCATGATCACGGTATCAGTTGAGCAATCTGACATTAATGGTAGTATTTTGTTATGCCTTTAATAAAGCCTGTAATGGACCCGCTGGATATTGCCTTACCTCAACTTGAGACCAGTGCAACTAGCTTTGAACAATCGCCCAGTAAGATCTGTTTACGACAAACGTCATTAACGGATGCACTGTCGTGGGCGCATTATCAAAATGAACATGAACGCTTATATTATGTGAATGATAAGCAGCACACCTTGAGTTTGTACATGTCGGGTGGTTATGAAACCCACCGTACCGATGTCGATTCAGGATTTGGTGCGCCTGGTAAATTTTGTTTAATGCCGAAAGACTCTGAAAGCCATTGGCAACTGGGGCAAACGCAGCAATTCATGCACTTATATTTCAGTGATGATTACCTTAAGCAATTAGCCTTGAAAGTGTTTGATATTGATCCGCGCATGTTACAACTGCCGGAATTAACCTTTACCAATGATGTGGCAACCGAAGCTTTGTTTCGTCATTGTATGGCGACGAGTGATTGGCGCAGTGGCGATGATCATCTCGCCATGGAACAAGTGACTAACACTATTTTAGTGTCGATGTTGCAAAATATGAGCATCACTAAACTTACTGCACCGGTGAAAGGCGGGCTATCACCCAAAGTTACGGCGTTGGTATGTGATTATATGCAGGCGAATTTTTACCGTCAGGTTTACCTTGCGGAACTGGCAGAGTTAGCTCAATTAAGTGAATATCATTTTTGCCGGATGTTTAAACAAAGTATGGCGCAAACACCACAAGCATACTTGTTAGCTATTCGGATAGAGCAAGCGAAGTTAAGTATGCGTACTGGGCAGGCGAGTATGGCTGACATTGCGTTACAGTGTGGCTTTGCTAACCAAAGCCACATGGGGCGCTATTTTAAAAAGCTGGTGGGTATATCACCACGCCAGTATCGACTGCTAACGGTAGGTTAACCGCGAGTTAATATTTATTCACGCTTACTGGTCGCTATTGCTGACGCTGATACAACTCAAAGCAAACTTGTCCCGCTTGTTTTTCTTTTAATATTGTCCAATTAGCTGGTAGCTTAACTTGATTAAGTTCTTTTTCACGCTCGATATAAATTACTGCATCGGCGCTTAACCAATTGTTTTCTTCCAGCTTAGCGCAACACTCTTCTAACAAAGCCTGACGAAAAGGTGGGTCAATAAACACCAGATCATAGCGCTGTACTGGTACCTTGGTTAGTAACTGCAGCGTATCACCACGTACTAACTGGGCATTCTCTGCTTTTAATAAATTAATGTTTTGTTGTAGTTGTGCCGCTGCGTCAGCGTCCTTTTCGAACAGTAGACCCGTTTCAGCATAGCGGGATAAAGCTTCAAAGATTAATCCGCCACTTCCAGCAAAAAGATCCAAGCAATGGCTGTCACGGACATAAGGTGATAACCAGTTAAACACGGTTTCTTTCACTCGGTCTGTGGTGGGCCTTAGACCAATAACATCTTTAACGGGGAGTTTTCGGCCGCGCCATTGGCCACTGATGATCCGAATTTGTCCAGAAGGACGTTGATTTTGTTGTTTGCTGTTAGATTTTGCCATAGTAATTCTTTGTCTGGACAGAATAATGGTAATATACTCAAGCAACTTAGAAATGCAAGTTTCAGTGCTCGGGATGATACCGGATCACACTGTCACTTGTAGGTGAAGTTTAATTATATCGATATTGAGTCATTGTAGCAGGTCAATGCTGCTGAAAGTAAGGTTTTCCGAAAATGGCAAAGAAAGGCATGAAAAATTGGTTTGGCTTCGGTAAAAAAGAAGCAGAAGACACACATGAAAATGAAGTGTTAGTAAATAATGAAGATATTCAACAGGATAACGTAATTGACAGTATTCAAACTGACAGCGCTCAAGTTAGCAATACTAAGATAACTGAAACAGACGTTGAGGTGGTAGAAACTACGACTATTGATAACGCTGAAGAACGTGTTATTGACGCGACTAGCGCTGAAACGACAGAGACTGACAGTGCGGATGTTGACGCTCCAAAGTGGTACCAGTTTGGCAAAAAGAAACAATTAAAACAGGACACGGAACAAGCCGAGGCGCAACCGCAACAAACGATAGACGAACAAGTAACAGATATTGTCGCTACGCCAGCGACGATTGAGATTACAGATGAGGTTCAAACAACGGCAACGGCTATCGAGACCGCTCCTGTTGTCGACACTGAAAGTGCGCCTGTAACTGAAGTTACCGCTGTTATTGATGATCGCGCAGATGATGTTGCTGATGAAGAACCAAAAGATAAATTCTTTACCCGCTTAAAACGTGGTTTATCACGTACCAAAGGTAATATCGGTAGTGGTTTTAAAAACTTCTTCCGCGGTAAGCATATCGATGATGAGTTATTCGAAGAACTCGAAGAGCAACTATTAATTGCTGATCTTGGTGTCGCGACAACGACTCGCATCATTGATAACTTAACGCAGCAAGCCTCGCGTAAAGAATTAAAAGATGCTGAAGCTTTGTACGATATCTTGAAAAAAGATATGGCGGAAATGTTGAAAAAAGTTGAGCAGCCGTTAGAAATCGACAGTAACAACAAACCACACGTGATCTTAATGGTTGGTGTGAATGGTGTGGGTAAAACCACGACTATCGGTAAAATGGCGAAGAAATTCCAAGGCGAAGGTAAATCTGTGATGCTGGCTGCAGGTGATACATTCCGTGCCGCAGCGGTTGAGCAATTACAAGTATGGGGTGATCGTAACGGCATCCCTGTGGTTGCACAACACACAGGTGCGGATAGTGCTTCGGTGCTATTTGATGCCATGCAATCGGCAACTGCAAAAGATGTAGACGTACTGATCGCAGATACTGCGGGTCGTTTGCAAAACAAAGCGCATCTAATGGAAGAGCTGAAGAAAGTTGTGCGTGTGATGAAAAAACACGACGCGACTGCGCCGCACGAGATCATGTTAACGATTGATGCAGGTACCGGTCAAAATGCCTTAAGCCAAGCGGAACTATTTAAAGAAGCCGTAGGTCTTACCGGCATTACTCTAACTAAGTTAGATGGAACAGCGAAAGGTGGTGTTATTTTTGCGGTAGCAGATAAATTCCAGATCCCAATTCGCTTTATCGGTATTGGTGAAGGTATTGATGATTTACGTACCTTTAATTCTGAAGAGTTTATTGATGCGCTCTTTAGTACTGAAGAACAAAAATAATAAGGTTAATACAGCGAGATCACGTTGCTATCACTGCTTATAGCAGGTGCTGTTAATCATATATTGACCAAATACTCATCGATCATACGATGAGTATTTGGTTTTACTATTCTAATGTTCATAAAAATATACCAAGGACACGGTCATCATGATTCGGTTTGATAATGTATCTAAAGTTTACCCTGGCAGCCTTAGTGCACTACAAAAGGTAAATTTTCATCTTGAAAAAGGTGAAATGGCTTTTTTAACGGGCCCATCGGGTGCTGGTAAAAGTACCTTATTAAAACTAATCAGCATGCTAGAACGACCAACCGCTGGTGAGATCACCTTAAATGGTCGTAACGTCACTAAAATTAGCAAATCTGAGATCCCCTTTTTACGTCGAGATATAGGTATTATTTTTCAAGATCATCGCTTATTAGTTGATCGAACCGTATTTGACAATGTTGCATTACCTCTGATTATCAAAGGTTATACTGCCAAACAAGTTAACAACAGAGTGTTGGCGGCATTAGATAAAGTGGGTTTATACAATAAAGCCAAGTGTTACCCGCCCATGCTTTCTGGTGGTGAGCAACAACGTGTGGGCATTGCTCGTGCTATTATTTCTCGTCCTAAATTGTTGTTGGCCGATGAACCTACTGGTAATTTGGATCCACAACTATCGATGGAAATTATCAAACTGTTTGAAGAATTCAATCGCACTGGCACTTCGGTATTGATTGCCACTCATGACTTGGGTTTGATTGCTAAAATGCGCTATCGCACCTTACGTATTAGGCGTGGTGAGATGTGTAATGACGAGTTACAAGGGATTTAACATGAATAAGCAACCCAATCGACCTGATGTATCATTTATTAAGCGTATCCAAATTCGTTGTCAGCAGCATATCCACCAAGCGATATCGAGTTTGACCGACGTATGGCGTACGCCCATTGCATCCTTAATGACTATGCTAGTTCTTGGCGTCAGTTTAGCCTTGCCGAGTACCCTGTATGTCGTATTAAAAAATAGTCAAACAGTCAGTGAAGGCTGGACTAGCCCGACCGATATTAATCTATTCTTGAAGAAAGACCTACCTGAATCGCGTTATAAAAATTTATTGCACCGATTAAAAACTTACAAAGAAGTCGATACTTTTGAGTACATTTCCAAAGAACAAGGCATGGACGAATTTAAGCGCTCTTCTGGATTAGTTTCGGCATTGACACTGTTAGATCATAACCCATTACCGGCAGTGGTCGTGGTGACGCCTAAACCTTATTACCGCACCTCAATTGCCGCCCAAGAGCTATTAGCGAAGTTAGAGCGCGAACCGGAAGTTCAACAAGGCAAGTTGGATATTATGTGGTTAGCACGCCTAGAAGGTATTATCTCTATCTTCAGTGATGCGGTATTCGTGGTATCAGTACTATTATTAAGTTCAGTGTTATTAATAACCGGTAATACCATACGGTTAAACATCTTATCTAATCGAGCCGAAATTGAAGTATTAAAATTGGTGGGTGCCACGAATGCATTTGTGCAACGGCCATTTTTATATACCGGATTTTGGTATGGTGCTATCGGAGGGATTTTAGCTTGGTTAGTGACTATATTCATGGTGTATTGGATGGAAGATACTGTCCTTAATCTTGCTCAGTTATATAACACTGAATTTACGATTGAAGGATTAGTTTTTAGCGAGATAATGTTGTTGTTCATGACCGCTATTGGCATGGGACTTATCTCTGCTGCTATTTCTGTTAATTATTATATTGCTAAAATTGAACCGAGCTAAGACTGAATTCAGCGTAGAGTGCGACAGGACTCAGAGGAAAATGTAAAAGAGTCAGGCGTAATCAAGTGTGTGCTTGAGTTACCCTGTTCTTTTATTATCTATATAGGATCTTACTGATAAATATAACTGCCATCTTCACGTAACGAAAATAGCGCTGGCTCACTATCTACATCACTAATGCGAAGCTGTATTAGCTTACCTGTCGTCGAGATATAAAATGACATGATCTGTCCCGGTTTCACTTGCGTAATGTATCGCGCGGGTGTACGCAATGCGATTAAATCATGGAGTACAGCGGAGGGAATATCATACTGACGAAAAATCCGGTAAACAGAATCTCCTTTTCGAATGACATGCGCGCGCCATTCTCCATCGATATTTTCAGGATCGAGCACTTTAATTTGTACTGGTGGCGGCGTATTACGGGTTTGACTCTGTCCTAAGCCCGCTTTATTTGCTACATTTTGTGTCGTTGTGATCGTCAGTTCGATTGACTTGCGTTCGTTGATCGTATCTTCACTATTCGTCGCGTCATCTGATATTGGAATAATGAGTAACGCGATTACTGCCAGTGATAATAAGGGCAGTAATTTTCGGTGAACACTGGGCAGCGTCTGATATGTACTACTTAACGCATTAACGCGTTTTGTCAATGATGGAAATAATAATTTAGTTTTTTCGATAAGAGAATATAATGCACTGTTCCCCATGATTAATTTCCTGTCATTTGTGTTTTTAATCGGATTTTGAGCTAATTAAGTCACTTTAGATAATAATAATATTGGCGCGTTATAGTTGAAATAACTATCTATAACGGCACTAAACAATACAATTTTTTGTTATTATCTAAGATAATTTTATTGCGCGTTTTATCATAGTATAAATGCTGAAAAATAGCATATGTTGTTTTCGCCTTTGAATGTGAAATTTTTACTTTATTCTAAATAACAGGAATCTTGATGACTGACGTTATTGATATGAGCTTAGAGGGTGTCGAAGAGCAACCGCTAAGGGAATTTACTGAGCAAGCATATTTGAATTATTCCATGTATGTGATTATGGATCGTGCCTTGCCTCATATTGGTGACGGGTTAAAGCCAGTACAACGTCGTATCACTTACGCAATGTCAGAACTGGGTTTACACGCAGGGGCTAAATATAAAAAATCAGCACGTACTGTTGGTGACGTACTCGGTAAGTACCATCCGCATGGCGATAGTGCTTGTTATGAAGCCATGGTACTTATGGCGCAACCTTTCTCTTATCGTTATCCATTAGTCGATGGTCAGGGTAACTGGGGGGCGCCAGATGATCCTAAATCATTTGCGGCAATGCGTTATACCGAAGCTAAATTATCTAAGTTTGCGGAAGTATTACTCGGTGAAGTAGGGTTAGGTACCGTTGACTGGTTACCTAACTTTGATGGCACTATGAAAGAGCCTCAATTATTACCGGCACGTTTACCGCATATCTTACTTAATGGAGTAACCGGGATTGCGGTTGGTATGGCAACTGATATTCCACCACATAACGTGCGTGAAGTGACGAATGCATGCCTGCATTTGATTGATAAGCCAAAAGCTGAGCTGTCAGAATTGATGGCGTATGTGAAAGGTCCCGATTACCCGACTGAAGCAGAAATTATCACCCCAGAAAAAGATATCGCTAAGATCTACGAAACTGGTAAGGGTAGCATTAAAATGCGTGCGGTATTCGGTATTGAAAGTGGCGATATCGTGATTAGCGCGCTGCCTCATCAAGTGTCTGGCGGTAAAATTTTAGAACAAATTGCTGCACAAATGCAGGCGAAAAAATTACCGATGGTGGCTGATTTGCGTGATGAGTCTGACCATGAAAACCCAACGCGATTAGTAATCATACCACGTTCTAACCGCATCGATATCGAGCAGCTAATGGCGCATCTATTTGCCAGTACTGATCTTGAAAAAAACTACCGTGTTAACTTGAACATGATTGGCTTGAATGACAAACCGCAAGTTAAAGGTTTAAAGAAAATATTATTAGAATGGTTGGAGTTCCGTCGTACTACGGTACGTCGTCGTCTGCAATTCCGTTTGGATAAAGTACTTGCACGTTTACATATGCTCGACGGTTTATTAATCGCATTCTTAAACATTGATGAAGTGATTGAAATCATTCGCAACTATGATGATCCAAAAACTGAGTTAATTTCACGTTTTGATTTATCGGTTAAACAAGCAGAAGCAGTACTGGAACTTAAACTTCGTCACTTAGCCAAGTTAGAAGAAATGCGTATTCGTGGTGAGCAAGGTGAATTAAACACCGAACGCCATAAACTTGAGCAACTATTAAGTTCAGATCGCCGTTTAGCGACATTAGTGAAAAAAGAGTTAATCGCAGATGCAGAGAAATTCGGTGATGAGCGCCGTTCACCGATCATCGAGCGTAAAGAAGCGAAAGCGTTAACCGAAAAAGAATTAATGCCAAATGAAGCCGTGACGGTGGTGTTATCACAACAAGGTTGGGCACGTTGTGCCAAGGGTCATGATGTGGATGCTAAAGGACTCAGTTATAAAGCCAGTGACGGTTATAAAGATGCCGCAGAAGGACGCAGTAACTGTCCTGCGGTATTTATAGATTCAAGTGGTCGTTCGTTTGCACTTGATGCGCACACATTACCATCTGCGCGTAGTCAGGGTGAACCATTAACGACCCGCTTTACGTTAGCTGCGGGGAAAACCTTTACCCACGCTATCATGGCTGAAGATAACCAACAGTTCTTACTGAGTTCTGATGCGGGTTATGGTTTCATTGGTAAGTTTAGTGACATGGTTAGTCGTAATAAAAACGGTAAAGCATTATTAACCTTGCCAGTTGGCGGTTTGGTGATTGAACCACAAGCGGTGACAGATATAACGACTGATCACTGTTTAATTATCTCTAACGAAGGGCGGATGCTGATTTTCCCTCTATCATCATTACCGTTATTATCGAAAGGTAAAGGGAATAAGTTAATGAATATTCCGTCAGCACGCGTAAAAAGTCGTGAAGAATTTGTACAAATGTTGACGATAGTTCCTGATGGGCAATCGGTAACGCTTTATGCTGGTAAGCGTAAATTAACGTTGAAACCCGCTGATTTAGAACACTATAAAGGTGAACGTGGACGTCGTGGGTTTAAGTTGCCACGCGGATTACAGCGTGTTGATACGTTAGAAATCGTGGATGAACGATTCAGCTAACGCTTGTACACTGAGTATCGGCTAGGTATACTCAGTGCCATGTTATAAGAGGGTTACAAATGTTATTAATTAGTCGTTTAGTCTTGGTCATGCTATTTATGATCTATTTATTGATCATGAGCGTATTGCGCTTTAGCTTACAACCTAGAAATCCAAAACACGTGGCATGTGTGGCGCGAAACTTCTCTCGTTTGGCACGACTTATGGGCGTTAAACTAATTGTGCGGAAACCTGCGGATTTGAATGATGGTGGACCGTATGTATTTGTTGGTAATCATCAAAATAATTTTGATTTGATGACCATGACTGCTGCAGTACAACCAGGGACAGTATCAGTCGGTAAGAAAAGCTTAGTTTGGGTACCTATTTTTGGTTTTGTATATTGGTTATCGGGTAATATTTTGATTGACCGTAATAACAAAAGTAAAGCGGTCGGTACTATTTCTGAGGTTGCGGATCGTATTCGTAAAGGTCACTTGAGTATTTGGATGTTTGCCGAAGGTACGCGTAGCCGTGGCCGTGGTTTATTACCGTTTAAAACCGGCGCATTCCACACTGCAATGCAAGCGGAAGTACCGATTGTGCCAGTGTGTTGCTCAAATACGCATAACAAAATAAATTTAAACCGCTGGGATAATGGCGAAGTGATTATTGAGATCATGGCACCGATTCCAACGGTGGGATTAGAACGTCGTTCGGTAAGAAAATTATCAACGGACGTACACGCGATTATGAAAAAGCGTATTGACGAGTTATCTGTAGAAGCAAGAGATGCTTAATTAGATTGGTAAGTTTAGCTTAAACGCTGTATCTGAATTCAAGATAAATAACGTTTTGTTAATAGTAAAACGCCCATCACAATCGAATTGTGATGGGCGTTTTTGTTTATACTATTTATTAACGCAATGCGTTATTAGCGTAACTATTTATTCGCGGACTTATTTATTAGCATAATAGACTGCGAATTTAGATGATTTTATTTGTAGTAAGCAATGCCCAAAGGCAGCTTCGATGATTTCTGGGTATTTAAGGAAGCTATTTGCAACTAAGACTAAATGACCGCGTGGATTAATGTAATTATGCGCTTCTTTTAAGAATGTTTCAGTACTTGCATAATGTGTTTTTAAACCTGCATGGAACGGTGGGTTAGAAATAATATAATCAAACTTACCACTAATATCAGAATACACATCAGAAAGGTAAGCTTTACCCGCTAATTCATTTGCCGCTAATGTTAATTGACTTGATTTAACTGCAAGCGCGCTAATATCTGTCATTTCAACCTTGCTTTCAGGGAAACGTTTCGCGATATAACTACCGATAATACCTGCACCACAACCAAGATCAAGCACACGACCTGATGGTTTTTTATGTAGGTTATTAAGTAGAATATTACTGCCTGTATCTAGTTTACCGTGGCTAAATACCCCCGGTAATGTACATACGGTTAGCTCGATCCCTTTCACTGTCATTGGGAATGTCGTGATCCAATCACTTTGCACAAATTTAGCCACAGGTTTATTCAATTGAGTTACAAACAGTGAGCTACGACGTGCCGCATCTAGTTTGTTACAAATATCGCCATAAGGGGCAAAGAATTTATTGGCACTGCGAATACCTGCATTATTTTCACCAACCATGAAGATCATCGCGTCATCTTCAAGATGCTCTGTAATGTTGGCTAATAGGTACTCTACTTCTGCTTTTGATTTTGACATATAAATCAATGCTACTTGGTGTTTCTTAACTGCTTGATATTCTGTAGAGCAATGATTATCAATATTGCTGACATTATCATAATGTAGCTTAGCAGAGTAATCGTAGCTGAATAGCGTTACTTTTTTAGCTATTTTTGCTAACTCAGCAGGAAATGTGTCTTCGATGTAACCCGCAATCAACAGGTCTTTATCTTCAAAATGTGCAGTATTACGTTCGAGTAATTGACTTGCTGGGGTATAGCTATTGCTGATCATGGGTCTGGACTCTTTACTTAATTTGGTCGAAGATCTGGCCGGAGAGTATATACCCAAATTACTTCAATATCCTCTCCTTTCGGTTTGCTGACTATGCACCTTGGCGTTACTTAAGTATCGCTTTACCTTGTGGGATGGTCTTCTTTGTTTTTTCTTATGCTTAACCCGCTTGACATTTTGCGGTGAATGAAGAATTATTGAATGATACACAATCAGTTTTATAAATAATTTTTCAAACTATACGAGTTCAATACATGCTTAATTCTAAACGAAAACAAGATAAACAAGGCAAATTAAAGCTAATGTAGCATGTGACTCGAGAACATATAAATCCCTATAGAAACCTCGACCGCAATTTATGTAATCGAGGTTTTTTTATAATCGAAATGGAGCTTCTATGAGTGTTAACTCAACGGTCACCGATAAATCAGCAATGAAAGAATTACTTAAAGGCTCAATTGTTGCTTTGGTTACCCCGTTTAAAAATAATGAAATTGATGAACCAGCATTACGTAACCTTGTTGACTGGCATGTAGAGCAAGGTACGCATGGTATTGTTGCTGTGGGTACAACGGGGGAATGCCCAACACTTTCATTAGAAGAGCATTGCCAGATCCTTGATATTGTGGTGAATCAAGCTGCTGGTCGTTTACCGGTTATCGCTGGTGCAGGTTCAAATAACCCAACTGATGCAATCCTACTTTCTAATCATGCGCAAGCGGCGGGTGCTATCGCGACGTTACATGTTGCTGGTTATTATAACCGACCTTGCCAGGAAGGTTTATATCAACATTTTAAAGCAATTAACGATAATAATGACTTACCTATCATTGTTTATAATATTCCAGGCCGTGCAATTGTTGATATCCAACCTGAAACGTTAGCGCGTATGGCGGAGCTCGAAAATGTTGTCGGTATTAAAGATGCAACAGGTGATCTGTCGCGTCCTTGGTTAGAGCGTCAATTAATTAAAGGTGATTTCTCTTTCCTATCTGGAGATGATTGCACAACGGTTGCTTATAATGTGTCTGGTGGTAATGGCTTAATTTCTGTGTCAGCTAATGTGGCGCCAAAACTGTATGCAGAAGTGCAGGAATTAACGTTTGCGGGTAAATATGTAGAAGCGAGAGAACTGCAAGATCGTTTGATTACGCTACATAACTTAATGTTTAAAGAAACTAGCCCGGCAGGTGTCAAGTATGCAGTGTCGTTATTAGGCTTGTGTGAACCTGAGTGCCGTTTACCTGTGATTGAATTGACGCAAGGTACTAAAGATGAAATTCGTGCAGCCATGGTTGAATTAGCGCTTATTTAACCTTGCATACATAATCGCTAGTATGAAATGAAAACGGCGAGCTAAGCTCGCCGTTGTTGATCTTGAATCATTCAAAGTTTAGTTATAACCGCCCTTTACAGCCCGTACTACGTAGCTAGTGTTCGAACTTTCTGGTGTCGTTAGAGGCATTTCTGTGCCATCAGAAAAATTAATGACTCGCGATACAAGATGGTCATAATTTGCATGAACACCACTGCCTTTAAAGGGGGTACTGGAGTAATAAATACTTGATACCGTATTCGGAAACAGCGTTAAGTTAATTGTTGGTGCAGCGCAACTGCGATCAACCAAGGAACCTAACTCTTTAATATTTGGCATGCGCCAGCCTGAAATATTATTCACTTCATAAGATGCTGCAGCGGATAGCGCATCTCCCCAGTCTAGATAATTTTCAGCACCAACACTCGAACAAGAGTTTGTACTTAAAATATAAGTTTGACCAAGGGTACATTTTGCCCAAATAAGGCTGGTCCGTAAATCTGTCACTGTACCATTGAGGTTATCAATAAATTCGAATGTTGAATATTCCTGATCTAATCGAGGGTCACAGTTTAAGTTAACGGGATCTGAGGCAGCAAAAGTACTCGCAGTAAATAAAGTGGTACTAATAAGTAACAATTTTGAGGTTTTCATATTATTTGCTCCTACTCAGTTGAATCATCTGTTGTGGCTACAGGGGTGAAGAACTCAGTAGGTACATTGCTACTGACAACTAATACTCTATGATGCTCTTTTTTATGGCACTTATTCACGCTACCTGTCTGTAGGTTTACGCACCACGCGAGCTGTTCCGAATCTTTTACTTGATTTGCAGTCCAATAAACAGGGTCTGACTCCGGAGTCTCTAGCTGTATGCAGCTAATCTTTGGGTTACCATCAGCATCTGGAGCTGGATTACCATCACTATCCAGAATAAAAGCACATTCAGTAATATAGCTTTTGTCGATAACGCAATTATCCGTACTTTTACAATCAAAGAAAGAGTCATCAAATGCATGATTTTGGGTACCTGTAACGGTAGAGTAATCAACGACGTCATTATAATTGAGGATACTGCGTAATTGTTCAACGCTAGGTACAACCCAGTTTGTTTTACCACAAGCGCCAAGTCGATTAACTTCGTCCGCATAACTGCCGGTTGAACAGTATAGAGGCTGACCATCATTGCGCTCGCCGCCTAAGTAGCCACATGCCTGATTTGCATTATGCGCCCCTTCTTCGGCGCCTTCATCTAATGTCGCGTCATTTAGACCTGAGGCCCATCCACTTCCTGCTGTACCCAATGCCGATGGCATCCAAGGATAGTGAAAATTAGCTGCTTTATAATTTTGTCCGTTGGCCATTGTAAAAACGTCTGGATCGGATGGGTCTGCTTTTGCCTCATGAGTAATGATATTACGTGGGCCTTTTACCTGCCAAGTTAATCCTGTTACTTCATCAGTCACACACTCGTAATTATTACTGTTGGCAACAACTGGCATTCCATTATTCGCTATTTTCACGAAGCGAAATCCTGCCTTGCCTTTATATTCTGAATCACTTGGATTTACGTCAAATAAGTTTTTATAAAGTTGTTTTGTATTATCCTTATTATCTCCAGTGTCCGGTTCTGTTGCTGCAGAGTTAATGATGATATCAAGACCATATGCAGCATCCTGTTGCTTATATTTATCATTAGTTTGAGTTTGTATATCGAAAGTACTACCATCAGAATAAGCTGTAATGCCAGTATCATTAAGATAAACATTACCCGAGATTAGCAGATTAATTGTTGCTGGTTCACCGACATTACCAGTAAACGTTAATGACAGGGTTCGCGCATCATATACATCACTTTTTTGATAGGTGGTGATAGTGAGGCTTGTTGTCGTCGAGCCTTTAGCAAAGGTGAGGGTTGATGCATTACTGATGGTGTAATCTTCGCTTGTACCTTGGACGGCTGTACCAACAATGTCAATATCGTAAATAACGGCAGCGTCAGGTGTTTTATCTAAGTAATAGTTGAAAGTAAATGTTTGTCCACGTTGGATAACCTTAGGTAATAAATTACCACTGGCAGTGTAAACGGTATCTTCGTTACTACCGTTATCAGTATCGCCACTGGAGTTTCCATTATCACCGGAGTCTGTACCATTATTAGTATTACCAGAGCCACTTGTGGCTGCGTCTAAGTTATCACTACCACAGCCAGTTAAGCCGAGAGATAGCAGTAAAATAGTTAAGAAACTTAACTTTTTTAAGCGCATATAAAATCCTTATTATTGCTACGACAGTAATCCGTTACTGAATAAGTGTGCTTTATTCTCTAAATCAACACTCGGAGGTATGTTGCTGAAATGTTAATTTTGAGTAGGGTTATGATAATACCGATAATTTTAACGCCTGAGAAGTGTCAATTGTCACAAATGGTTATAATATTTTTATTTATGATCAATTTGTTGTGTGTTTTTGGTGATAAAGGGTGTGGTAATTAATGTTTTATTGATAGTATGTACAAATCGTTTTTAGTTATTTCATTGTTATTACCGTTTAAGTTGGGTCGATATGAACTTAAGAGATTTAGAATACCTTGTCGCGCTACAAGAGTTAAAGCACTTTAGAAAAGCCGCTGAAAAATGCTTTGTTAGTCAACCTACACTCAGTGGCCAGATCCGAAAGTTAGAAGATGAGCTGGATGTTATTTTAATTGAGCGTACATCAAGAAAGGTATTGTTTACGCCTGCTGGAGATCAAATTGCGGATCAAGCTCGTACGGTATTATTAGAATCGAAAGCCATTAAAGAAATAGCGAAGAGCTATGCCAGCCCGACCGCTGGGGCCATTCATATAGGCTTGATTCCAACAGTTGCACCGTATTTATTACCGCTAATCGTACCGTCTATGAAGAAAAAATTTCCAGATTTGGATATGTTTTTACATGAAAATCAAACGAATGAATTATTAAAACAACTTGATGAAGGTGAGTTGGATTGTTTGCTATTGGCTTATTTACCGGGTATGGAAAAGTACGGTCATATTGAGTTATATAAAGAACCATTAGAGCTTATTGTCCCAAGTTCACATCGCTTTAAGGGGCGTGACCGTGTTGATTTATCGGAGTTACGTGGTGAGCATATTTTAATGTTGGAAGATGGTCATTGTTTACGTGATCAAGCTATGGACTATTGCTTTACCGCAGGTGCAACAGAAGATCCGAGTTTTAAAGCGACAAGTTTGGAAACGTTGCGTCACATGATTGCAGCAGAAGCTGGGATTACTTTATTACCGCATCTTGCGATACCTCGCAACCGCTTTACCGAAGGTGTTGAATATATAAAATTGACTGAACCTGAGCCTATTCGACGTATTGTTTTATTATACCGTAAGGGTTCGGTAAGACGTCCTTGTTTTAACGATATTGCGCAAGTGATTAATAAACAAGTGACTGCAACCATCGCTTGATATAAACCCTGCTGATTAGTGAGCGGTGGCTAGAGTGTAGATATAAAATGGCGCTACTTTAAAATAAAGCAGCGCCATTTTTAGTTTATTTGTTTAATGCAATTGGCATTAAAATAAGTCATCCAGTGATTCTTCCGCCTCATCACTGTTTTCATTGATGCGTTCAAATGAAGAGTCAACATCTTGATTGTTAACATATTCCGTTGGTTCCGTACCCTGGATAAAGTATTCAAAACGGGAAGTATAATCAGACTTATACGTTAACAAGCCTGATTTACGATCAATACGGACTTGCACAATGTTTTCAGGTAGTACATTCGGGCGCTCTGGGATCCCTTTTAGCGCAGATTTCATGAACGCAATCCAAGCCGGTTGGGCTGTTTTTGCACCCGCTTCACCACCGATAATCTGATGTTTATCCAAATTAATATTGCGGCTTACACGACCTAATTCACGGCGATGATCATCAAAACCAATCCAGCTTGTTGCTGATAGGTCTGGATTAAAGCCAGAAAACCAAGCATCTTTTGCTTCATTTGTTGTACCTGTTTTACCACCAAGATCATGGCGTTTTAGTGCACTAGCTGCACGCCAACCTGTCCCATTCCAGCCAGTTTTATGACGCCAACTACCGCCGCCCCAAATCACACTCGCCATCACTTGACGCATTAAGAATGCATTCTGTTCAGTAATAATACGCGGAGCAACTTGTAATGTACCGTAAGGCGCTATATCACAGAGGGCGTGTGCATCACCTTCAATTTTTGACCAATATTCAGGATCATCAGTGTTTAACGCAATTTGTTTTTCGCACGTTAGGCAGGCTTGCTTTGGTGCTGCTTGATAAAGGAGTTCACCATTGGCACTTTCAATACGGTCAATAAAGTAAGGTTCAACTTTAAAGCCACCGTTCGCAAATGTTGCGAACGCAACTGCAACTTCAAGCGGAGTTAAAGATGCAGAGCCCAATGCTAATGACTCATCACGTGGTAGTTTGCTTTTATCAAAACCGAATTTTGCCATGTAATTAATGGCGTTGCTCAGACCGACTTGACGGAATAAACGTACTGACATTACATTTTTTGATTGTGCTAAACCTAAACGTAAACGCGTTGGCCCATTATATGTTGGTGGTGAGTTTTTTGGTCGCCAGGCTGTACCTGCTCGTGGATCCCATTGGTTAATAGGCGCATCATTGATAAGAGTTGCGAGCGTTGCACCTTGTGCTAAACCAGCCGAATAAACAAATGGCTTGATGTTTGAGCCAATTTGACGTTCAGCTTGCGTCACGCGGTTAAACTTGCTCTGTTGATAATTAAAGCCGCCCACTAAGGCTTCAATGGCTCCATCTTTATTATCAATGGCGATGAATGCAGAACTTGCATCAGGGATCTGACCCAGCATCCACTGATTTTGCTTGTTGTTCACTGACATTGGACGTAATAGTACTATATCACCAGCGTTGACGATCGAATCTGCTGTTTGCGGTGCCGGACCTTGTTTTTTATCAGAAATGAATGGACGAGCCCATTTCAGTCCATTCCAACTCACGGTAACTTGATCACCATTGGCAAGTAAAGCTTCAACTTGTTGCTCTTTTACAGTCATGATAACGGCTGGCTGTAGTGGCTTATAACTTGGCTTATCTTTAAGCAATAACAAGATATCTTCGTTGCTTAGTACTTCATCATTAGTCCAAGCTTGACCAAGGGGCCCACGATAACCGTGGCGCAAGTCATAATTGAGTAGGTTATTTATCAATGCAGTGGTTGCTGCAGTTTGGCGATCGCTGAGTACTGTCGTATAAACGTTAAAGCCTTGGGTGTAGGCTTTATCTTCACCATAGCGTGAAATCATTTCACTACGTACCATTTCAGCTAAATAAGGCGCAGATAAGTCAATTTCTGCACCGTGATATTTACCTGTGATAGGGGTATTGTTCGCTTCTTCAAATTGCGCTTGAGTAATATAGTTCTCGTCTAGCATGCGTAATAATACTGTGTGACGACGTGCTTTGGCGCGCTTTGGTGAACGGATTGGATTTAATGCAGAAGGAGCTTTTGGTAATCCGGCAATGACCGCCATTTGGGCTAGGGTTAACTCATCTAACGTTTTACCGTAATAAACTTGTGCTGCGGAACCAATACCAAACGAGCGGTAACCGAGAGGGATCTTATTAAGATATAGCGTTAAGATTTCATTTTTAGTGAGATTTTGTTCGATATGCCACGCTAAAAAGATCTCTTTAATCTTACGAATAAAGGTTTTTTCTCGGGTTAAAAAGAAATTTCTAGCAACCTGCTGGGTGATGGTACTCGCACCCTGTTTACGTTCACCTGTCATAATCATAATGCTGGCTGCGCGTATGATTCCAATTGGATCTATGCCTGGGTGGGTATAAAAGCGGTTATCTTCTGTAGCAAGAAATGCCTTGATCATTAAGGGCGGGACATCGTCAATCTCTATAGGGATACGCCGTTTTTCACCAAATTGCGAGATCAGTTTACCATCTTGGCTGTAGACCTTCATTGGTGTTTGCAGCTGTACCGTTTTTAAGCTACTAACATCAGGTAGTTCTGGCTTAATATAGAAATAAAGCGCAAAAATACTCGCTATTCCTAATAACCCACTAACCAATATAAATACGGATAATCGTTTAGCCCATTTCACAATAATTTCCACAATGATTTACCAAGGATTAACCATTATATCTCTGTTTTGTGAAATAGTACGAGTTCTTTATGATAGACCTAATACATTTAAGACTGTATGCTTTGTTTGTAACAAATAATTAACAAGTAAAATTCATTGTTATTACATAGAGTTGAAGGTCATCATGCTAAAGCTGTTTAAAAGGAATCAGACAGTGGCAATGATCGGAGTTGATTTTGGATCATCGTCCGTAAAAGCCCTAGCGCTGTCTAAGCGATCAGAGCATTATGTGGTAGATATGGTATCAGAGGTTGCAACGCCAAAAGGATGTGTCGTTGATCACCAATTGCAAGATATAGAAGCATTAATTAATGTGTTGCAACAAGTGCGTCAAGATTTTCCTTTCCGTTATAAACAAGCTGCTACTGCCGTATCTGGTACGAATGTTATTACAAAAATTATATATGTTGATACAGACCTTTCTGGCCCAGAGCTTGAAATGCATATCGAACTGGAAGCGGAGAGTTTAATTCCATTTCCGCTTGACGAAATCAGCCTAGATTTTGAAATATTAGGCGTTAATGACAATAATCCCAGCAAGCATAATGTGTTGTTGAGTGCTACTCGTACCGAAAGCGTTACTTCATTAGCGGGCTGTTTAGAAGAAAATGACTTTATCCCTCAAATTGTCGATGTAGCTGCACATGCGTTAGCACGATCTCATGATCTTTATTTACGTTTGGCTGAATTACAAGATGATAGCAAGGTGGTTGCTGCAATAGATATTGGCACCAATATGACTATTTTTTCAATGTTGCATCAGGGTGAGTCGATTTATTCTCGTGTGCAAAATTTTGGTGGCGAAAATTACACGCGAACAATCAGCGAGCATTATAGTTTAAAGCGTGACGAAGCAGAGAAAATGAAACTCGCTCAAAACTTGCCGTTGGATTACGACATTGATGTTCTCGCCCCTTATATAACTGCATGCATCCAACAAATCCGTCGTAATGTACAATTGTTTACTAACTCAGGATCGTTACAAAAGATTGATATGATCACATTGAGTGGTGGCTCTGCATTAATCATGGAGTTGGCTCAACAAGTTGAAAACGAATTGGGGATTACTACTCGGGTCGCGAATCCTTTTGCACAATTTGATTATTCTGAAGATGTCGAAGATAAAGCGCGTTTAATCGCTAATGGTCCTCGTTATATGGTGGCACTTGGTTTAGCGATGAGGGCTTTATAATGTCAAATATTAATCTTCTACCTTGGCGAGAAACCGAGAAAAAGTCCCGACAGCAGCGTTTCTTTACCTTAAGTGGCATGAGCCTAGGTGTTACCTTGTTGGTTATGATGATATTAAATATGGTGGTTGGTGGTTACATCAGTAATCAAAAGCAACGTAATGCCTTGTTGATGCAAGAGATGCAAGTTATTGATGTCAAACTAGGTAAAATTAAAGAGTTACGAGGGCGTAAAGATAAACTACAAGAACGTATTGATTTAATTCAAAGTTTACAGCGTAGTCGCAATACTCCAACACAGTTAATGAACACCTTGCCGCAATTGGTTCCAGCCGGTGTTAATCTCGCCACTCTCACGTTTAAAAATGACATTATTAAAATAAATGGCACCAGTGATTCGAATACGCGTCTTGCGGTATTATTGCGAAATATTGAGGAATCAACTTGGCTCAGTGATGGTAATTTAGACTCCATTATTGCTTTGTCAGAAGCAGAAGGAAATCGTTTTGAAATGCGATTTTCGGTAACGCCAATGATGACGGATGAGGGAGAGCTAGAATGAATTTACAGGAACTTAATGAACTTGATCTTGAAGATCTTGGTAATTGGCCTAAGCCCGCTAAAATAGCCATTAATATTATATTTTCAGTGTTAATTGCTGCGTTATTTTATTGGGTTTTTATTTCGACTTCACTACAAACACTCGATAATCTTGAAAAGAAAGAGGCGAGTTTAAGGTTACAGTTTGAAGCAAAAGCAAGTCTTGCTGGTAACTTAAGTTTATATACCGATCAGATGTCGGAAATGGAAAATTTATTTAACAGTATGCTTAGGCAGTTACCATCCAAAAGTGAGACAGCTGGATTGCTTGATGATTTGAGCTATATTGGTCAGCATAATGGTTTGCAATTACGTAAATTCAAATGGTTGCAGGAAGTAAAACGAGACTTTTCTTATGAAGTACCCGTTAATCTTGAAGTGATAGGGACTTTTCATCAACTTGGTCAGTTTACCAGTGATATTGCAGCGTTGCCACGGATTGTAACGCTAGAAGATTTCACTATTACTAAGTTGCAAGGGGAATTACTCAAAGTGAATATGATTGCCCGTACTTATCGTTATAAGGGGGATAAATGAAGCGTATTAGTAGCCTAATTTTTCTATCTCTGACGGTAGGTGGTTGTACCACGGATAATCAGGATCTTGTTGATTATATTAATGAAGTTAAAGCGCGTAAAATGGTTCAAATTGAAAGTGTACCGGATATGGAAAGCTTTGTAGCTTTACATTATTCTGAAACAGGGGCGCGTAATCCCTTTTCAAATCCTCGTCCGGAATCGGTAAAAGCAGAAACACCGTTTCCACAAGATTGTCCGCAGCCTAATTTTGCGCGGATTAAAGGACCGTTAGAAACTTACTCATTAGATAATTTGGACATGCATGGCACCCTTGGAAGTGATAAACACCTTTGGGGATTGATTAGAGCAAGTTCGGGGGAAATATTTAGAGTCTCACCAGGTGATTATATTGGACTTAATCACGGTGAAATACTCGATATTACTAAAAACTATATTGAACTTTCTGAGTTGATATTAACAGGAAAGGGATGCTGGCAAGTACGTACGACCCAAATTCCACTCAGTAACCAAGACCACAGTTAAGCCATTTTCAGGGATGATAAAATGACTAAATCACATGTAAGATGTGCCAAAATAGCAAAAATTTTGGTGTTATGGACGACCATTTTATGTTCTGCTTTCAGCTTTGCTGAACCGCAACTAAAACAAATTCATTTAAACGCTTTGGCAGAGGGGCAGTTAGAGCTCGAACTGGAGTTTAGTGAAAATGTTGTTGAATATGCAGATAAGTTGCAATATTCACCACATCAATTAATTATTTTAGTACCGGATGCTAGCTCAACCTTACTACTTAACCCCGTGGTTATCGAACAAGGTAATGTATTAAATGTAGCAGCAGAACGTGTTGATTTAGGCCTTAAAATTACCATTGCTTTAGATGAACTCGTACCGTATCAAATCATTCAAACTAATAACAGCTTAATCGCAACGTTTGGTTTACTTACTAGTGATGTGACCGTACCTGAAATCACAGATAATACCGCGGATATGGATACTTTGGTGCTTGCTGTTGAGCCGACAGTTGCCACTACCGGCAATAGTGCAGTGCTGCCAGCTGCCTCTGTTATTGATAGTAATATTGTTAGCCTTGATGTACCTTCTGCGACAGTAAATCCTTCATTGTTAGTCACTAAAGATGGTCGTCAAGTGACAGTGCAGTCGCCTAAAATTGAAGAGATTATACCGGTTGAAGAAGATGTTAGCGGTTTTGTAAACCAAGTGCGCGGGATTGATTTTCGAACTGGTAATGATGGCAGTGGTAAGTTAATTTTAACCATGAAAAACAGCTCTATGGCCGTTGATATTCAACGTAAAGGCAATAAATTAATCGCAAAGTTTCACAGTACGGCTATTTTGAAAAAATTGCTCTATATTTTAGATGTGGCTGATTTTGGTACACCTGTAACCACGATTGAAACTTTTCATGCTGAAGGTGTGACTGCGTTTGAATTAGACGTGAGTGATGATTTTACTTACCGTTATGATCAAGCTGATAATATTTTTGTGATTGAAATTACTAAGCAAGATCCAGATGAAAAAACCAGTAAATATCAAGGACAAGCGATTTCACTTAACTTCCAAGATATTCCTGTGCGTACAGTATTACAGTTAATCGCTGATTTTAATGAGTTTAACTTAGTTACCACTGATTCTGTGAATGGTAATATCACCCTGCGTTTAGATAGTGTACCATGGGAGCAGGCTCTTGATATTGTCATGAAAGTGAAAGGTTTAAGTAAGCAGCTTGAAGGTAATGTACTGATGGTTGCCCCTTCGGATGAATTATCGGCATTAGAGCGCCGTGATCTTGTCAGTAAAAAAGAAGTGGAAGATTTAGCTGAGTTACAATCAGAATTTATTCAGATTAGCTTTGCAAAAGCCGCTGATATCACAAAGCTTTTAGCACAAAAAGATTCTAGTCTGTTATCATCGCGGGGTTCGGTTAGTTTTGATGCACGTACGAATACGCTATTAATTAAAGATACAGCGACAGCAATCGCTAATGTGAGGCGGATTGTTGACGTATTGGACATTCCGGTTCGCCAGGTGGTTATTGAAGCGAGAATGGTGTCTGTAGTTGATAATCTGGATGATGAACTTGGGATCCGTTGGGGTCTAGGCGGTAGTACTGACATTGGCAGAGGCTTTGGTTTATCATCGGGTTCGATTGAAGGTAACGATGCTACTGCTGGTGGTCATGTACCTGCTATTGGTGACAGACTCAATGTTAATTTACCCGTGGCATCACCTGCTGGTTCTATCGCTTTTCAGATTGCTGAATTAGCGAATGGTCAGATACTCGATTTAGAACTTTCAGCATTAGAAGCAGAACAAAAAGCTGAAGTGATTGCGAGTCCAAGAATTACCACTACTGACCAAAAGTCTGCGTATATTGAACAAGGTACGGAAATCCCGTATGTTGAATCAAGTTCAAGTGGTGCAACCACTATCGCCTTTAAAAAAGCGGTATTGGGTTTACAAGTTACACCACACATTACTCCGGATAATAAAATAATCTTAGATTTGAAAATTAATCAGGATACTCGTGGTGATGATGTGAAAACCGTTGGTGGTGAAGCTGTCTCCATTGATACCCAAGTTATTAGCACGCAAGTGTTGGTTGAGAATGGCGAAACTATCGTGTTAGGCGGTATATTTAAGCATGAAATTAAAAAGATTGTAACGAAAGTTCCGGTTCTCGGTGATATCCCTTGGTTAGGTGTATTGTTCCGTAGTACTAAGAATGTTAACCAAAAACGAGAGCTGTTAATCTTCGTTACACCAAAAGTGGTAGTGGATACGTTGTAACCTACCTTTGACAAAAGGCCGTAAAAACTATATAAATAGCGGTCTTTTTCTGCCTGAAATGTCATCACCTGGTTTTTTTACCGGGTGTTGCTGATTTTGGCTGTTGCCAAATGTCTCATCACTGGTTGCTGCAATCAGAGGACATTTTATAGGTAGGTCTGGTGCCCCTAAGAAAAAGGGTGTTATTACTTTAGATTTATTGAAGAGTTAAAATGGCTGAAAAACGTAATATATTCCTAATAGGCCCAATGGGCGCAGGTAAAAGTACAATTGGTCGCCAACTAGCGAGCCAGTTGCATTTAGACTTTATCGATTCGGATCATGAAATTGAACGCCGTACAGGTGCTGATATCTCATGGGTGTTCGATGTTGAAGGTGAAGCTGGTTTCCGTGTTCGTGAGGCGGAAGTGATTGACGATCTAACACAAGAGCAAGGTATTGTGTTAGCAACGGGTGGTGGCTCTATTTTAAGTAATGAGAGTCGTAATTACCTTTCTGCTCGTGGTGTAGTTGTTTATTTAGAAACAACTATTGATAAGCAGTTAGTAAGAACATCACGCGATAAGCGTCGCCCTTTACTACAAACTGAAGAACCACGTGAAGTTCTGGAAACATTAGCTGATGCTCGTAATCCTTTGTACGAAGAGATTGCTGATTTTACAGTTAAAACAGACGAACAAAGTGCGAAAGTTGTGGCGAATCAAATTATAAAGTTATTGGATTTTTAATTGGAGTAACATGGAAAGTTTAACTGTTGAACTGGGTGAGCGGAGCTACCCTATTTATATTGGTGAAGGCGTATTAACGCAAGTAGCGCAATTTACGGCTGCAATAACAACCAATAAAGTTGTCGTGATCTCAAACGATACGGTTGCACCGTTGTATTTACAACGCGTACAAGCATTGTTACACGACTATAAATTTGACAGTATTATTCTTTCTGATGGTGAACAATTTAAAACCCTAGATACTTTAAATGAGATCTTTACCGCGCTACTGCGTGAGAACTGTGGACGTGATACCACGTTGATCGCTCTCGGTGGTGGTGTTATTGGTGACATGGTTGGCTTTGCGGCCGCCTGTTACCAACGCGGTATCCCCTTTATTCAAATCCCGACGACTGTGTTGAGTCAAGTTGATTCCTCGGTTGGCGGTAAAACGGCAGTTAATCATCCGTTGGGTAAAAATATGATTGGTGCTTTTTATCAGCCCAATGCTGTTTTTATCGATACGGATTGTTTAGCGACCTTGCCTCGACGCGAACTGGCGGCTGGTATAGCTGAAGTGATTAAGTATGGGATCATTTATGATGCGGACTTTTTTGTTTGGCTAGAAGAAAACATTGCAGCGCTAATGGCGCTCGATACGGCTGCGTTGGAATACGCAATTTATCGTTGTTGTGAAATTAAAGCTGAAATTGTTGCTATTGATGAAAAAGAGCAGGGCTTACGCGCGTTGCTCAATCTTGGTCATACATATGGTCATGCTATTGAAGCTGAAATGGGTTATGGCGTTTGGTTACACGGTGAAGCGGTTGCTGCTGGAATGATAATGGCAGCACAAACATCGGCATTAATGGGGCTATTAACAGCATCTCAAGTAACACGTATTGCTGCATTAATCGCGGCTGCTGAGTTGCCTTTACTGGCGCCAGCAGAAATGAGCTTTGATGCATTTATGAAGCACATGAAACGTGACAAGAAAGTACTTAATGGCCAGCTTCGTTTTATTTTACCAACATCAATTGGCAGTGCCGAAGTATTATCGACAGTAACTGAAAGTACGTTACGCGATGTGGTTAATTTCCATAATCAGGCGGATTCTAGTGCACTATTCAGTTCAAACTGAAATTTATTCTCAAACGCAGCTGTGTGAACGGCTGCGTCATCTCACACAATTCTCTTCACATTTATTATTCGTAAGCGGTGAATCCGGTTCAGGTAAATCAACGGTATTACGTAATTATGTAGAATCAGATCTTAATCAAAAAACCATTACAATTGATGCGCAGCAGTGCCATGATGATACGGAAGTTAGAACGCAAATATTACAGCAGATCAGCTATGATGGTCGTTTCAATGCGCATATAATGTTAGCCGAGAGCTTATCGTTACTTGCTCAGCAGCTTGAACATGAATTCACGCTATGTATTGATAATGCCATGTCATTATCGCCAGCAAGTATTGCTGAGTTTGCGCAATTAGTAGAATTAAGTCTTAATCATAAAATTAATATTAAAGTAAATATCATTTCATTTGCAGAAAGTAAGTGGGTTGATATAACCATACTGCCATTGGCAAAATCAGCAACCAATGTATTGGAGTTGGAAATGACCGTATTAGATTCGCAAGCCGCTGTGCAATTTGTTGAGCAGCAATTTAGTCAAGCTGATTATAAACCCACGTTTGTTAATCAGGATGCAATTAATCGTCAAATTGAAGCGTGTCATGGTAATCCAGCTGAATTAGCAAAATGTGCGCAAGCGATCATGCAGGGGCAGGTTTATCGCGCTGAATCACCAACGCCGAGTACGACGGATAAATCTGTGATAACATCAAATAAGTCATTTTATTTAGCGGCGATGATTACTGGCGTGTTGCTGTTAGGTAGTGTAGGCACATTTTTATATGACACTTATCAAACTGAGCAGGAACAAGCTGCTGATACCGTACTGAAAGAGCCTCTATTGCTTTCTCCTGTGATGACACAAGATGATGCAGTGACAACGGATGTAAATACAGGTGCAGGGGCTATCGTCGATGCGAGCGAACCTCAAATGTTGGCCAGTGATTGGGATGATGAGTTACCAACCGAAATAGGTCAAACTATCACGTTAACAGATCCTGTTGTGTCCGTACCAAGACCGCAAGTGGGTAAACAGCGAATTGTGATTGATGATGCTGCTGTGAATAAGATGATTGCCGAGCAAAAAACATCAGATACTGCAAAAGTAATTGATAGTAAAATGGTTGTGGAAGTCGCTGACAAAGTAGTACTAAAAGACGCTGTAAATACAGCTAAAACATTAACCAGTCAAGCTTGGTTGATGGCTCAACCGGCGAAAAATTATACATTTCAAATTGCAGGGTTAAGTCGTCAATCACAGCTAAAGCAGTATTTAAACGAGAACGAATTACCTGAAAATGTCTGGACATATCAAACACTACGTAACAACAAGCCTTGGTATGTGGTTCTTTATGGTAGCTTTACCAGTGTTGAGCAGGCGAATGCCGCGAAACTAAAATTGCCGGCGTCCGTACAAAAAGATAAACCGTGGCTGAAACGATTCGCTCAGATCCAAAGAGATTTATAAATAAACAGCGCAATTTAGCTGTAATCCATGTACAATCGGCCCCCTTTTATTTAGCGATATAAGTCACAAATGCAGAAAACGCGAGCCTTCTTAAAATGGGCCGGAGGTAAGTATTCTCTGGTTGATCATCTACGTGAAAAACTACCGACTGGTAAGCGTTTAGTTGAACCGTTTGTTGGCGCTTGTTCAGTATTTTTAAATACTGATTATGACGAATACCTGTTGAATGATATTAATCCTGATTTGATTAATATGTATAAGATTCTGCAACAAAAACCAGAGCAATTTATTGCCGATGCTCAGCGTTTCTTTACGCCTGAATTTAATGATAAAGAGCGTTATTACAAAGTACGTGAAAAGTTTAACAAAACTCGTGACCCTTATCAGCGTTCGTTAATGTTTCTTTACATGAATCGTCATGGCTTTAATGGTTTATGCCGTTATAACAAATCAGGTGGTTTTAATGTGCCATTTGGTTCTTATAAGAAGCCGTACTTCCCGTTAAAAGAATTACGTTTTTTTGCTGAAAAATCGAAAAAAGCCACGTTTATTTGTGAATCTTATTCTGAAGTTTATAAACGTTTACGCAGTGATGATGTCGTTTATTGTGATCCGCCGTATGCGCCATTAAGTACAACTGCAAGTTTTACTTCGTATGCGACCAATGGATTTAGTCTGGATGATCAGGCGCTACTGGCTAAAGTTTCTCGTGAAACAGCACAAGAGCGACAGATCCCGATATTGATTTCGAATCATGACATTCCTTTAACGCGTGAACTTTATCATGGTTCTATATTTGAGGTTGTTCAGGTTAAACGTACCATCAGCCGTAATGCTGGTAAGCGTAATAAAGTCGACGAACTGTTGGCGTTATACAGCTAAATCCTAATGTATTAACACTATTCGCTTTAATTTATCGGCCAATGCTGAGTTGTCAGTGTTATTCTGGTTTTATTATTTTACCCTAGGGGCTAACTTAGGGTAAGATTTGCACAGAGTAATGGAATAATAACAACTGAGAGCACGCTAAATGAAAAACTTTCTGATTGCCCCTTCAATTCTGTCTGCTAATTTTGCTAGCCTTGGCCAAGAAGTCGATGCTGTACTAGCTGCTGGTGCTGACGTCATTCATTTTGATGTTATGGATAACCACTACGTCCCTAATTTAACTATTGGTCCAATGATCTGTAAAGCATTGCGTGATCATGGTGTGACCGCGCCGATCGATGTGCATTTAATGGTACGACCGGTTGATCATATGATTAATGAATTTGCCAAAGCGGGTGCATCAATGATCACTTTTCATGCTGAAGCGTCTGATCATGTAGACCGTTCTTTGCAACTAATTAAAGAGCATGGTTTAAAAGCTGGGTTAGTATTAAATCCTGCGACACCTCTGCATTACTTAGATTATGTGATGGACAAGTTGGACATGATTTTATTGATGTCGGTAAACCCTGGTTTTGGCGGTCAAAGTTTTATTCCTTCCACCTTACAAAAATTACGTGATGTACGTAAATTGATTGATGCCAGTGGTCATGACATCATTCTTGAAATTGATGGTGGTGTTAAAGTTGATAATATCCGTGAAATTGCAGAAGCAGGTGCTGATATGTTTGTTGCAGGCTCTGCTATTTACGGCCAAGAAGACTATAAAAAAGTCATTGATGAAATGCGTTCGGAGTTAGAAAAAGCCAATGTTTAAGCTTATTTGTTTTGATTTAGACGGTACCCTTGTTGATAGTGTACCTGACCTTGCAGCTGCCGTTAATTGTATGCTGAGTGATTTTGAACGTGCTCATTTCTCGGAAGATGAAGTACGCGGTTGGGTTGGCAATGGTGCCCAAGTACTCGTGCAACGTGCGTTATCAGGCAGTGTTAATATATCTGATGATATTGATCCGGCATTATTTAATGATGCGCTGGCGTCATTTTTAAAGCACTATTCTGCAAATGTATATACACACAGCGTGTTATACCCAAATGTAAAAGAAACGCTAACAGCATTGAGAGAGGCAGGGTTTAAACTTGCTATAGTGACCAACAAACCTATGGTTCAAACCACGCCAGTACTTGAATTAGCGGGTATCAGTGAGTTCTTTGAACTGGTACTTGGTGGCGATTCGCTGGCTGAGAAAAAACCTAATCCATTACCGTTATTACATTGTTTAGAGCACTATCAGTTTAAAGCTGAAGATGCGCTAATGGTGGGAGATTCTAAGAACGATATTATTGCAGCACAAGCGGCAAACTTCACTAGCTTTGGTTTAACGTATGGTTATAACTACGGCATTCCAATTAGTGACAGTAATCCTGACTTTGTGGCAGATGATATCAGTGAGCTATTAACGGCAGTGAAATTAAAGTAATCGCCTACTTTAGCGATAAATAGCGTGATAAACATGATTGGGTAAGTAAGCTTGCCCACAATTGAATAAATTAAGAGATTGGGAATATATCTATGACAAAACCTGTGGTATTAAGTGGTATTCAGCCTTCTGGCAGTATGACTATTGGTAACTATATTGGTGCAATCAATCAATGGCTGGACATGCAGGAACACAGCGACTGTCATTTCATGCTTGCGGACTTACATACCATCACGGTACGTCAAGACCCTAAAGAGTTTAAATCTCAGGTGCTTGAAGGCCTCGCAATGTATGTTGCATGTGGTCTAGACCCTGAAAAATCGACTATCTTCTTACAATCTCAAGTACCAGAACATGCACAATTGAGTTGGTTACTTAACTGCTATACGCAGATGGGTGAATTAAACCGCATGACGCAGTTTAAAGATAAATCGAATAACTCTAGCAGCAGTAATTCAGGTTTATATACTTACCCTGTATTGATGGCTGCAGATATCCTGCTTTACCAAGCTGATGAAGTGCCTGTTGGTGATGATCAAAAGCAGCACCTAGAGTTAGCGCGTACTATCGCGACTCGTTTTAATAATATCTACGGTGATGTATTTAAAGTGCCAGAACCGATGATCCCAACTTTGGGCGCACGTATTATGAGCTTGCAAGATCCGCTGAAGAAAATGTCAAAATCAGATGCTAATCCAAAAGCATTTATCAAGTTATTAGATGATCCGAAAAAGATTGCTAAGAAGCTTAAAAGTGCAGTCACAGACAGTGATGAACAAGCGCGTATTTACTTTGATAATAAAGAAAAACCGGGTGTATCTAATTTATTGACGCTACTTTCTATTGCAACGAAACGCTCAGTTGCTGATCTTGTGCCTGAATACGAAGATAAAATGTATGGCCATTTGAAAGGTGATACGGCGGATGCAGTAGTCGCTATGATAGAGCCGATTCAAGCGCGCTACCATGAGTTACGTGCTGATGAGACTGAATTACAGCGTATTATGCGTGTTGGTGCTGAAAAAGCGTCTGAGCGTGCTGCTCCTACGTTAGCTAAAGCATACGAGGCTGTTGGTTTTATTGCTAATAAATAAACTGTTAGGCCCATTACTAAATAAAAGTATTACTGAATAACTTAATTGTTAAAGCCCTATATCATATTGGTATAGGGCCTTTTGTGATTTAGTGTTCCGCTACATGTGCAACAGCTTCACGTACGAGACGGCCAATCTCTTCCCAGTGTCCTGCCGTAATCAGTTTCGGCGCGACCATCCAAGTACCACCACAGCAGACGACACGCTCTAAACCGAGGTAATCAGACACATTGTTTTTACTGATGCCGCCAGTTGGCATTAGAGAAACGTCGACATAAGGCGCGAGTAACGATTTTACCATTGCAATACCGCCTGACGCTTCAGCAGGGAAGAATTTCATAAACGTTAAGTTAAGCGCTAAACCTTGCTCAATTTGACTGGGACTATTAACGCCAGGAACGATCGGCATACCAATTTCTTGGCAGTATTTTACTGTGGTTGGGTTTAGCCCTGGTGCTACGACAAATTCAGCACCTACTGCCTTTGCCTTATCTACTTGTTCGGCGTTTAATACTGTGCCTGCGCCAATACACATGTCAGGGTAGGCTTCACGCATTAGGCGGATAGCTTCAGTTGCCGCTTCTGTTCTGAATGTGACTTCTGCAACCGGTAAACCATTCTCTACTAAGGCTTTAGCCAATGGCACGGCTTGTGAAGCGTCATCAATTTGAATCACTGGGATGATTTTGAATTGCTTTAATTTAGCAATTAGATCTTTAGACATGGTTATGCTCCTGCTATTTGAAATTTGTCTGTCGCTATTGGGGAATAATAGCCCAGATGTCATGACATTAAAGTAAGAAATAAACCTTAATACCTGATAACACACTGTTGGTCGCGACGGCTGCCAAGATCATGCCCATCACCTTACTGATAATACTGGCGCCACTATTGCCAATGTAGCGATGGATCCAACTTGCTGCGAGCATGAAGAGAAAAGCGATAAATAATACCGACAGCATCACGCCCGCGGTTTGCACTTGTTGGAAAATGCTAAAGCTCGAATTCTCAGTGAGTAATACAGCTGCTAACATCGCTCCAGGGCTTGCTAGGGAAGGTACGGCGAGTGGAAAGATGGCTGTCTCACCACTATCTTTGACCATCTGCATTTCAGTATCAGGTTTGCTATCTCCAAATATCATGGACAGGGCAAATAAAAATAAGATGATTCCGCCAGCAATTTCAAATGCTGGTAACGGTATATCTATCGCCGTTAAAATTAATTCTCCTGCGACAATAAAAAAGAGCAAAATGACTGCTGCGGCACAGGCTGCTTGTAGTGCAATTTTGCGTTTCGATTTTTCATCAAACTGACAGGTTGCTGCAATAAATACAGGCACAGTTCCCACTGGGTCAATCACAGCAAAGAAAAATATAAATACCGATATATAATCAATCATAGTGGTTACCTATTAACTGAGGTGTGTGCTGATGGCAGAAAAGTGTGTGGAGTAATGTTGGCGTCGTTATTTTTATAATGAGTGTAAACACATTATTCATCGGTAATGGGCTCCTGTCATACAGTTGGTTTTTAATGATCTGCGGTTAAATAGGTTCAACTTTATAGATCAGTATTATACCTTGTATAGTATACGCATTTATTTAATACCCAATGATATTGAGGTGTTTTACGTATGTTTACATATAAGGTTAGATTTAACCTCGTATGGCTTAGCTAAATAATGAAATGCACAAAGCAAAGAGTAATAATAGTGAGATAACTTGCCAAAAACGTTCCGGATTCTTTTCAACCAATGTTTGCTTACGATTATTCTTATATTTGGGATTAGGATGTTGTAACTCATATAAGAGTTCGGATACATCTGCATGACGCTTATTTGGATTGAAGCGCAGGCCTTTTTTTATTGTGCCATCTAACCAGAATGGGACTAATGGGTTGTGTTCATAGGCCGGAATATACTTGGTATTAAGATAGGCCTTTTGGGTTCGGCAGGTTTCGAGTTTGCCATTAAAAGGTTGTTTACCTGTGAGCATTTCAAAAATTATAACTGAAATGGCGAAGATATCGGATTGCGCAGTACTGTCACCATTGATTACGGTTTCTGGGGCGGAGTAGGCTGCTGTGCCAAGGATCTTATCTCGCTGCAATGGGGTGGCTATTTCTGCGATGCCTTTGACGAAACAAGAACCAAAATCAATGATCTTCACTTGGCTATTATTATCGATCATAATATTACCCGGCTTTAAATCTTGATGCAGTGTTTCTTTACGATGAAAAGCACGTAAGCCTTTAATGACCTGTTCAACAATATTAAGTACATCTTGGATCGGCGGATTCGGATTTTGACTTATCCATTGCTCTAGGGTAATACCTTCAATGACTTCCATTAAATAATAGAGGTGGCTTTTTTTCCTGTTGGTTTCGACAATTTTTAAAATATGCGGGTTATGCAGTCGTGAGCCAATCCAGGTCTCCATGGTAAAACGCTCGATATAAGCATGATCATCGATATAATTGACCGAGGGTGCTTTCATGCAGTATTGCTGTTTGGTCTCCTTATCTTCGACTAAATATAAATGACTGCTACTACTGGCATGCAACTCTTTAATGACTTTTAGTCCATCAATTGATAACCCAGTGCGTAATGCGGGAGGGAAAGGCATGGAGGCAAGGTGCACATGCACATCTTCGGCACTGAGCTTAGGTAAACTGTCGATACGCAACAATTGGCAGCTGATATTATCATTACTGTTATTGGTCATTGCATGTTGAATTAGTTGATCGCAGCATGCTTCGAAATCACTCTCTGCAGATGTATGCGCTTGTTGCACCATATTCCGTAATAATTTATCGCTAACAAAATCATGCAAACCATCGGTTGATAATAAAAACACATCACCGACTTGCAATTCTACTTCTTTATAATCCACATCGAGGGTGACATCTAAGCCCATTGCACGGGCGAGATAAGACTGTTTACTATTAACAACAGTGGTGTGGTCTCGGGTTAATTGCTCAAGGCTATTGTTACGTAAACGGTATATTCGTGAATCACCAACATGCAGTAAATGCGCAGCATGTGATTTAAAGACAATGGCGCTTAAGGTGGTGAGGTAGCCTTTTTGAGCATCGGCAAATTGTCGACCTTGGCTGTATAGCCAACGATTGAGGGCTGTTAATACCTGACCTGTTGATTTACCAACGGACCAGGTTTCAGGTGTAGAGTAATAATCAGATAAGAAATTATGTACGCAGGTTTCACTGGCTTCTTTACCTGCTTCTGACGCGCTAACACCATCAGCGATAATGGCAACAGCACCTTTGGTTGTGAGCAGTAAGTCATCTGGAATGCGAATACCAATGGCATCTTCATTATGTGCTTTTATCCCTTCAACTGAGCGCTGACCAATGGTAAAGGTCGCACCGCCTTGTAAGTGCCATGGCGACATAATAACTCCCTGTAAATATTATCTTTTATGCTGACACTTCTACAATACCATCAGTGACTCGTATCTCATATACGGGTACCGATAAAGTCTCATTTTCAAGACATACACCTGTGATTAGGCTGAAATGTTCTTTATAAAGTGGTGATGAAACGGTTAATACATCTTTCACAGAAGTAATTAGACCGCGTGATAATACGTTGGCTTTACTGGCTGGGCAGTAGTTATCAATCGCAAATAGTTGATCTGTTTTACGGTCAAAGAAAATTGCAACTTGCTTATCGTTAACTAATGCACACACACCTGTATCGGGTGTTAGCTTGTCTTTTGCAATAATAGGAGTCCAATTAGTCATAATAAATCCTTACATCTTGTTTTAGCAGGTGTCGCCACCTGCTAATTGTTGGTTATATATTGATAAATAGTCGTGTGAGTCGTCAGGTAATCGTTAGCTCACTTCAACAATTTCGATGAGACCTTCACGTTCTGCAGGTGTCGCAGGGCGGATCTGGTCACGAACTTCAACAAACTGAACCGCATTGTCTTTTTCTTCAGAGTTAATGAAGTGTTTAAAGCGGATAAGTTTTTCAGGGCTTTCAATCGTTGTTTTCCACTCACATTGGTAGTTACCAATATTCGCTTCCATTTCACTTTCGAGCTCTGCGGCAAGACCAAGTTTGTCGTTAATAACCACTTCTTTAAGGTAATCTAATCCACCTTCAAGATTTTCTAACCAAACTGATGTACGTTGTAGGCGGTCTGCTGTGCGTATATAGAACATCAATACGCGGTCAACATATTTGTACAGTGTTTCAGTATCGAGGTCAGTTGCAAATAAGTCTGCATGACGAGGGCGCATACCACCGTTACCACAGACATATAGACCCCAACCGCCTTCTGTCGCGATGATACCAATATCTTTACTTTGTGCTTCGGCACACTCACGTGTACAACCTGATACCGCAAATTTAAGTTTGTGGGGAGAGCGTAAACCTTTATAACGGTTTTCGATGTCGATCGCTAAACCAACACTGTCCTTTACGCCGTAACGACACCAAGTACTACCAACACATGATTTAACCGTACGTACGGATTTACCGTAGGCATGACCAGTTTCAAAACCTTCATCGACTAACCATTTCCAAATTTCAGGTAATTCGTGAAGTTGTGCACCGAATAAATCAATACGCTGACCACCGGTAATTTTTGTATAGAGGTTATATTCTTTGGCAATTTGACCTAATACAATTAATTTATCAGGGGTGATTTCACCACCGGCAATACGCGGTACGATAGAGTAAGTACCGTCTTTTTGCATGTTACCTAAGTAAACGTCGTTTACATCCTGTAGACCAAGATGATCGTCTTCTAAGATATAGTCATTCCAGAATGAAGCTAGAATATTAGCTACTGTTGGACGACAAACTTCACAACCATGGCCAGAACCAAACTCGGTGATTAATGCTTCGAACGTTTTGATACGTTTAACGCGCACTATGTCAGCCAGTTCGGCACGTGAGTACGGGAAATGCTCACAAAGGTCGGTATTAACTTCCACCCCCATGTTTTCCAGTTCAGCGTTAAGAACCTGAGTTGCTAATGCGTTACAACCACCACAACCAGTACAGGCTTTAGTGATAGATTTGATATCACCGAGGTTGGTTGCGCCATCCTGTACTGCAGCACATATTTGACCTTTAGTGACATCAAGACATGAACAGATAACGGCTGAATCAGGGAGAGCATCAATCCCCATCGTGACTGCACCACCTTCTGCTGGTGGGACTAACATATTCTCAGGTGCTCCTGGAATATCCATGTCGTTTAAATAAATTTGTAACCAAGTACCGTAATCTTCCGCTTCACCAACCATGACCGCGCCAAGCAGTTTCTTACCACATTCGCTGATAACCAGCTTTTTGTAAACTTGGTCTGCTTCATTGGTGAATACATAATTTTGTGCGCCTTCGGCATTGCCATGCGCATCACCGATACTGGCGACGTCAACACCAAGCAGTTTCAACTTGGTACTCATATCTGCACCAGTGAACGCAAGATTACCTGCACCAACAATTTGGTCTACAGCGACTTTCGCCATTTGGTAACCCGGAGCCACAAGACCAAAGATACGCCCTTGCCATAACGCACATTCGCCAATCGCGAAAATACTTTCGTCAGAGGTTAAACATTGATCATTAATTTGAATACCACCACGTTCGCCTAATTGTAGGTCGAAAGAACGCGCTAGTTCATCTTGCGGGCGTATACCAGCAGAGAAGATGATCATATCGGTTTCAACGTGAGAACCGTCAGCAAAGTTCATGCGGTAGCGACACGTTTCACCTTTAACAATTTCTTTGGTATTTTTTTCTGTGTGTACGTTTACGCCTAACGCTTCAATTTTGTCACGAAGAATTTTGCCGCCACCATCGTCAACTTGCACTGCCATTAGGCGAGGTGCGAATTCAACAACATGGGTTTCTAAACCTAATTGTTTGATTGCATTTGCAGCTTCAAGACCCAGTAGACCACCACCGATAACCACACCCACTTTACTTTCTTTTGCCGATGCAGTGATGTCTTCAAGATCGTTAATTGTACGGTAAACAAGACAATGGTCTTGGTCTTTACCTGGAATTGGCGGCACGAACGGATATGAACCTGTCGCGAGTACTAATTTGTCGTAATTTTCGACACGACCTTGTGCTGTTGTTACTGTTTTAGCGGCTTTATCAATACCAACAACTTTATCGTTTACAAAGTACTGAACGCCATTGTCGTCATAGTATTCTGGCGACGTCATCATTAAGTCATCAGCTGTTTTACCGCTGAAATAAGCACTTAATTGAACACGATCATAAGCAAGGCGAGATTCTTCACTAAATGTGGTAATTTGCACTTCACCCATCTTTTCTTGCTGAATAAATTGGTCAATGAAATGGTGACCTACCATGCCGTTACCGACAACTATAATTCTTTTCATGACATGCTCCGTTATGCGCTTAATTCTTGATTTGTTGCCGCTTGCTCTAGATCTCTCCAGCTCAGTTGCTCTGCAAGAGAGACAACTTTACCGATCACGATCAGGCTAGGGCTTTGTAATTGGTGTTCAATCGCGAGTGTTGGCAATGTAGCTACTGTGCCAACAAATTCTCTTTGTTGTGGTGTCGAGCCGTTTTCTATCAAGGCTGCAGGTGTATCACTGGCTAAACCATGACTGATAAGTTGCGCTGAGATTTCAGCTAATTTACCGAGTCCCATATAGAACACTAAGGTGTGTTCAAGGTGTGCAAGCTGCGACCAATTTAGGTCTAGCTGGCCATCTTTTAGGTGTCCAGTGATAAAGGTACAGCCTGTTGATAAACCTCTGTGGGTTAACGGGATCCCTGCGTAGGCGGTACAGCCTGATGCCGCTGTTACGCCGGGCACGACGGTTGTTTTTATATCGTGGGCATGGAGCACAAGTTGTTCTTCACTACCGCGGCCAAATACAAACGGGTCACCGCCTTTTAGACGACAAATATTCAGACCTTGTTTAGCTTTATCGACCATGAATAAATTCAACTGATCTTGTGGAATACAATGGTCTGCTTTTTTCTTACCCACATAAATAGCTTTGGTATGGGTTGGAAATAACGCTCTAATTTCGTGGCTAACCAAGTTATCAAACAAGATCAGGTCGGCATTCTCAATTGCTTTTAATGCTTTTAGTGTGAGTAACTCTGGATCCCCCGGACCTGCTCCTACTAATGCCACTTGACCTAGCGTGTTGTTATTTTTTGATTGCGCTTTGGTAATTAATTCAACTGTCATGACTCACATCCCTGTAGTACTGCTCTGTACTTACTAACGCAAAGACAATGCCAACTCTGTAGGGTGGTCGTTAGTTATTGATATTTAAGGTTTTGTTTATATGCCTTGTTTTATATAAGGGTTTTTAGATGATTAAGTACTGTGATGTTGCACCAGTTTTTTCATTCACGCACAGCCATGGTGCAGTTAAGTTGGAGTTGTTGAGAACAGATGTCGTTAAAATGGTGGAACGTGTGGGTAAATGACAGGAAGAACTCTGTGTTTATGCAGTTAAAGAAGAACATCATCCTTTTTATGGTGAATTAAAGTAAGGTGGCTTAGTTATTGCTCACCTGTATTTATAACAAAGTTATAAAAACAATAAACAATGTGTTGAGCAATTCAATGGAGACGTCTTATGATTTTCGGACGCAAGGATCAAAAGCCTATTCGTATTGCGGATAAGCAGGTAAAAGAATGGAAATATACAACGTGTGGGTATTGTTCTACAGGTTGTTCTATCGAGATCGGTATGAATGAGCAAGGGAATGCTGTTGCGAGTCGAGGCGTTGCTGATGCTGATGTCAACAGAGGTAAATTGTGTATTAAAGGTATCTTTGAGCATGAATTATTTGACGCGGCGGGCCGAGGTAATAATCCGCTTGTGCGTGATCACATTCATGATCAGTATAAAGAAACGAGTTGGGACAGTGCGCTCGATACCATGGGCGATAAAATTAAAGCGATTCAAGCGCAATACGGTAAAGACTCATTTGCGATTGTTTCTACTGGGCAGTTGTTAACCGAAGAGTTTTATACTTTAGGTAAATTAGCGCGAGGCTGTATAGGCACGAACAATTACGATGGTAATACAACTTTATGTATGGCCTCCGCCGTATCGGGTTATAAACGTTCATTTGGTTCGGATGGGCCTCCCGGTTGTTACGATGATTTCTCACACACCGATTGCCTTATTGCCTGGGGTTCTAACCTACCAGAGCAGCACCCGGTTATTTATTGGCGTTTAAAAGAAGCCAAAGAACAACGTAACTTCCCGCTTATCGTGGTTGATCCACGTGTCACTATGCTTGCACAGTTTGCTGATATTCATTTACCCATTAGTCCTGGTACCGATATCGTATTACAAAATTCATTAATGCACGTGATCTTAAAAGAAGGTCTAGAAGATAAAGACTATATTGAAAAATACACGAATGGCATTGAAGAGTTAAGAGCATGCGTCGAAGATTTTGACCCAACGTCAGCAGCTAAAATATGTGGTATTGATGAAGATACTATTCGTCATGTAGCCCGTTTATTTGCCAAAGCGGGTCGTGCAATGAGTATCTGGACGATGGGGCTTAATCAAAGTACTCACGGTAGTGATGCTATCACGGGTTGTAATTCATTATCTCTTATTACTGGTAACATTGGAGTGCCCGGTGGTACTAGTTTGTCTATTACAGGCCAATGTAATGCAATGGGCACTCGTGAGTGGTCTTCTTGTTCGGGCCTACCAGGTTATCGTTTACTAGAGAAGGAAAAGGACCGTAACGATATTGCTGATTTTTGGGGCATCGACCCTGAATTCTTCCCGAAAAAACGTGGTTTAGCACAAACCGATATTTTCCCTGCTATTGAAACGGGTCAAATTAAAGGCCTATGGCTGGTGGCTACCAACCCAATGACGTCGATGCCTAATACCTCGCGTATTCGTAAAACATTAGAGAAGTTAGATTTCTTAGTGGTGCAGGATGCGTATCAAGACGTAGAAACCACCCAATATGCACACATGTTTTTACCTGCAGCGGTATGGGCAGAAAAAGAGGGGGTATTCACCAATACCGAGCGCCGCGTTAACCGCGTGAGTAATGTGCAAGCACCAAAAGGTAACTCTAAATCTGACTTTTGGATCTTCTCTGAATTATCTAAACGTTTTGAAAATGGTCAAAAAATCACTTTTCCTGTGACGACTGAAGAAGCATTTGAAGAAATGAAAGCGTTGTCCAAAGGCGCTGGGCGTAATCTTGATATTTCCGGTATGACTTACGAAAAGATTGAAAAAGCACGTGGTATTCAATGGCCCTTCCGTGAAGGAGATGAAAGCAATACTGGTAATCCGCGTTTATATAGTGATGGCGTGTTCCCAACCCCTACGGGTAAAGCGAATCTTATTCCACTGCCTTGGATTGATAATAATGAACACCCCTGCGATGAATACCCATTCTGGTTAAACAGTGGCCGTGTGGTTGAACATTTTCATACCCGTACGCGTACCGGTAAAATGGGTAATCTCAACAAATATAGCCCAACGCCGTATATGGAAATGAATCCAGACGCTGCAGCTAAGCTTGGTATCAAACATCAAAGTTATGTACGTTTGGCTTCGCGTCGTGGTGATGCGGTGGTCATGGTGCAATTAACGCAGCGCGTCGCACCAAACGCGGTATTTATTCCATTCCATTTCCATGATTGTGTTAATCGCTTGTCGTTAGGTCTACTTGATCCGCATTCTCGTCAGCCTGCATTTAAGCAGAGTTCAATTCGTATTGAACATGTAGACCAGAAACTGGCGGCTAAAATGAACCGCGAACGACGTACGTACTAAGTTAAGCGCAACGCGATAACATAAGAGGGATAAATTATGTTAGATAAATTAGAACAGTTTAGAGACCGCCTTGATCAAATAGGTGCGGCAGAAAAACCGGTTGTTAAAGATGGTACGCCTATCTTTGAACAACGTGTTGGTGAGCAACATTACGCAAAATTATCAGATGTAGAAATATTTGATGTTAATACATACGGTAAAAAAATTGACTTAATCGAACGTACCGAAGGGAAGCTACCCGTTGGTCGTTCAATGAATATTAATGAAAATAAAGCGGTAGGTGATAACCCTAATCGTAATAAACAGCATGCTTTCCACTTTACTGCGGATAACTGTATTGGTTGTCATGCTTGTGAGGCCGCGTGTAGTGAAAAAAATGACAACCCTGCACATATTGCCTTCCGTAGTGTTGGTTATGTCGAGAGTGGTAGCTATCCGGATTACAAACGTATTAATATTTCAATGGCGTGTAACCATTGTGATGATCCGGTTTGTCTAAAAGGTTGTCCGACCAAAGCTTATACCAAACACGTTGAATACGGAGCTGTGTTACAAGACCCTGATACTTGTTTTGGCTGTGGTTATTGTACTTGGGTTTGTCCATATAATGCCCCACAACTTGATCCAATTAAAGGTCAGGTAACAAAATGTAATATGTGTGTAGACCGTTTGGAAGTCGGGTTAAAACCGGCGTGTGTCTCTGCATGTCTCGGTAATGCACTTAACTTTGGTGTGGTGGAAAATACACCTGAGAACCGTATTCAGGCGAAAACATCTATTCCGGGCTTTCCTGATCCCAGTATTACCAATCCGAATATTCGTTTCCAGCAGACCACCAGTACTCAGCGTGAAATGACGCGTACTGATAACATGCCACTTAAATACCATAAACAAGATGATGGGTCATTCCGCTCTGTTGTGGATGAAAAAGACGGTAAAGAGCAATCGTGGAATCTGGGACGCTTGAGTTCACGTGAAAACCCATTGGTGATATTCACACTTTTTTCACAAGCTGCGATGGGTGCATTTGCGCTTATTTTCCTTGGCCCATTACTGGGTATTGAAAGCTTAACTGGATTTTCAGAATCAGGCGCGGGTTTATCATTGCTGGTTATATTAATGGCGATGCAAGCTATCGGCTTATTAATGTCGACACTTCATCTTGGTAAACCTAAGCGCTTTTATCGTGGCTTTAACAACTTAGCACACTCTCCTGTCAGTCGAGAGGGCTTAGGCGTGGCCTTATTCTTTGGGTTCATGGGGGCATTTACTTTCTTCCAAGGTGTAGCATGGTTCTTTGATATGCACTTCTTTACTTATGTAGCGTCACTCTTTGGTGCACTGGCGTTAGTGGGTACCACGGGAGGCTTGTACTACATGTACCGCAGTTATCGTATTAAGGCGCGTCCGTTCTGGGATCATTGGCAAACTGCTTGTTCGTTTGTTGGTTCTGCAATCGCACTTGGCACGCTATTAACGGCATTCGTCGCTGTGATCGGTGGCGCTGAGCTTTATCCATTACTGACTGAGTTAGCACCTATTGCAATCACGGGTTTAGTGATTGAAGCGTTTGGCCTTTATTCACATGCGAAACATCTCAATGTAGAGCAGGGGGAAGGTGCAGCTTCGCATTATGTACAATGCACAACATTTGGTAAAACGTATAAATTACGTAATCTTACTGTTGCCATTAATATCTTTGTAGTAACTTTACTGGCACTATTCGCGCCATCAGGTTTGTTAAGCCTGTTATGGTTATTGCCAATTGCATCAATTGCATTAGCGTCAACTGTAAGCCGAGCGCTGTTTTATGTACTTGTTATTCCGACCACAATGCCAGGTGCATTTTTCTGGAAAAATAAAGGCTTTGAGCAGCATGCGCGTGATGTTGGTTTAGCAGATATGCCACAAGTTGGTGTTATACCTGACTTACACTAATAGACTGTATTTGGCTTGTAGTACATGGTATCTGACTTGGAATAAATTGTAGGAAGGTGTGATGAGGGCAGCGCTTGCTGCTCTTTTTATTTTGAAAAGAATACTAATTTAGAGACGTTTAGCGAAGTATTGAATCTTATCGATAAGTTAAAGTCATACTAAAGTATTAGCATTAGCCGATTGATTTATTTTAATTTGTCATGCTATTGTAATTTTCTGTAATTAAACTAGAGCTTTGATAATCTAGGGTTAAACTAGATTGTACATAAATAATACAGCCATCGATAAGGTAACTGTTTTTTTAGTTATTTATCAGCAAGCTGAATTTTAAATATTAAATAGTCAATATTATATATTTTATTTGTGGGGTTACGCGGATTATCGAATTTGTCGATAAGCATTAGTCGTGATAAGATCTCGCGGATTAATGTGTAATAACGGGAGAGTTGTTGATGAGCAAAGATATGCAAAGTATGGCATTAGTTCCTCAGGGGAGCATTGAAGCCTATATCCAAGGTGTGAATAGTATTCCAATGTTGACTGCTGAACAAGAAAAGGAACTAGGCGAACGCTTGCAGAATGAAGGTGATGTCGATGCTGCACGTCAGTTAATCATGTCGCATTTGCGCTTTGTTGTTCACGTTGCTCGTGGTTACGCAGGTTATGGCCTTTCTCAAGCGGATCTTATCCAGGAAGGTAATATCGGCTTAATGAAGGCTGTAAAACGATTTAATCCTGCTGTTGGCGTAAGACTGGTGTCTTTTGCTGTACATTGGGTGAAAGCGGAAATTCATGAATTTGTACTGCGTAATTGGCGAGTAGTGAAAGTTGCGACGACTAAAGCGCAACGTAAACTATTCTTTAATCTACGTAAATCAAAAAAACGCTTAGGCTGGTTTACCAATGCTGAAGTGCAAACCGTTGCTGAGACCCTTGGCGTTTCGACTAAAGATGTAGTTGAAATGGAATCAAGAATGTCTTACTCAGATCAAGCATTTGATCTGTATGCTGATGATGATAGCGATAAAGATTCAGGTTCAATGAGTTTTTCGCCAGCTCAGTATTTAGAAGATAACGCTTCGGATGTTGCACAACAAGTTGAACGTGAAAACTGGGATGAAAGTGCATCTCAGCGTTTAACTAACGCAATTTCTGAATTAGATGACCGTAGTCAAGATATCGTTAAATCTCGTTGGTTAGCGGAAGACAAAGCAACACTGCAACACTTAGCTAATCGTTATGGTGTTTCTGCAGAACGCGTACGTCAGTTAGAAAAAAATGCAATGAAAAAACTGCGAGAGTTTATTGCAGAATAACGAGCACACAGAATTGTTAAAAATGAGGTCTCCAATGGAGACCTCATTTTTTTTGGCAAGAAAATAAATAAACGTTTAATTGTATTTGATTATAGATGGAAAGAAACATGAATAGAGATCCCTTATTTGGTTTTCAGGGTAGTGAGCTTAAAAGTTACTTAGAGCGTAATAAGTTAACTGAAGATCAAATTATTTTGGTTTATAACGGGTCTGGAATGACACATGAATATAACCTAGCACAAGTTGTAATACCGGAAGAAGGCAAGCAAAAAAGGATTGTTGTGCGACTCTTAAATAGCGGTGAAGAGGTTACCTTCTTCCGCACAGGTAAAAGTGTCCTGAAGAAAAGTGCGCATTTTAAAGTGATGCCTATGGTACCTTGGTTAATGACACGTTTTGGGTTGCAAGATCAAATTCGATTTAACTGGAAGTGGGGTTATGCATAAACCCTCGCGTTAAGTTTAGAAGAGAGTTGGCCCAATCATGAGTGTTATGATTGGGCCCTTTGTAACTAAGACATGCTAACTCTGATATGTTAATAAGCATTATGCCATCTGTTTAAAGCTAGTCTTTAGTTCAACCATTAACTGTTGTTGCCAAGCCACTTGGTATAAATTGCTCGATTCTTCTTTTAACTGCGCAACTTTAAATAACTCAATTTCAGATATTTCACGTTGCTGCTGTTTGGCATTATGGTTGATTTCTTGGATCTTGGCGTAATTGTCATGTTCAGGACCATTCTTAATTGCTTCAATACGATCTACATGTAACTGCACTTCTACTATCATCTGTGTTTTTGGTAATCGTACTAATAAATTTATATCACGGTAACCATTTTGTTTTGGACTGTTAAAACGGTTTTTCACTTGGATGATATCGGTTTCTTGTTCAAGTAATTCATAAGCACTGAGTAATTCATGGCTGTTTTTGGCTACAAGCGAGCTACGGGCTAAATCGGTAATTTTCTCTACTGCGCCATCATGTTTGTTGGCAATCTTAGCTTTTGCTCTTTCAATACTTTTGATTGCAGGAATCACAGCACTTGTCTGTGACATTAATGCGATTTGTTGAGTTAGGGTCGCTAACTCATCTTGTGCTGATTCAGCTAATGAATAAAGTGAGTCAAAATCGCTGTAAGGTTGCATGATATTGCTGCTGCTAATATCAGACAATTGATAAAGTCCGGCTAAGTCTTTGCTTATTTGTGTGCGAACTCGGTTAGTTGCACTGCCGTTATTAGAGGTTTGACTAAGGCTAAGCATGGTCGCGGCTTCAAGCGGCGCTTTACCTGCTAGCATTAATACTAAAATTAATGATGTTCTGAGAAAGCTATACATAGGTATCCTTTTTGAGAAAAAGCATTTGCATCATTGTATGCTGATACTTAGTAATAGATGAGTGCGCCCAGTCACAATTCAAGGTGAGGCAGTGTAAAGCTGTGTAAGAAGTGACGAAGCTTGGCGAATAGTGAGAGTGATATCACTTATTCACATGGAATCCGTTTATTAACTAGTAAATATGACGGAGCGCTTGTATTTTATTTAAGTTAGCGTGTTCGCGAACACTCATACCCAAATATCGTTTCTATAATTAAGGCTTATTCAATGATGAAAAAAACAATAACTGCAGTAATGATTGTTGCTGCTCTTTCTGGCTGCGCTCGTCAAAATGCGACAACAGGTGAAGACGAAACGAATACCGCAACGAAGTCTGCCATTGGTGGTGCAATTGCAGGTGCATTAATCGGTGCTGCAACGGGCAAGAAAAATGCAGCGATATATGGGGCCGTTGGTGGTGCTGCAATCGGTGGCGGTATTGGTTACTATTTTGATCGTCAAGAAGAAGCATTACGCCAAGAGCTGACGGGGTCTGGTGTGCAAGTTAAGCGTGTTGGTGAAAACGAACTGCAGTTGATTATGGCTAAGGGTATTGGTTTTAAAACCGCGGGTTATAACTTAAGTGACGATATTCACTCAAGCTTAAACAGCGTTGCTAAAATTCTGAATGAGTATCCTAAGTCATCACTACGTATTGTTGGTCATACGGATAGTATAGGCAGTGCTGAGTCGAATTTAACACTCTCTGAGGAGCGTGCTGAATCAGTGAGTGAATACCTTAATAAACGTGGTATTAAATCAGGTCGTTTATCTACGCGTGGTTATGGTGAACGTCGTCCTATTGTGTCAAATAAAACAAAAGATGGTCGTGCTGCGAACCGTCGTGTAGAAATTACTATTACTGCGAGTTAATTAGTTTCAAAACATACAGAGTTACGAGCTGACGTCATATTGATTGTTGTTGGTTGTATCATAAGCCGAACCAAGTGTTCGGTTTTTTGTATTGATAGATTAAAGCGCTTAGCTAATGCAGGAGTAGTATTCATATCAGGATTATTAAATTAAAATACGAGGCAGGACTAAATTTTGGATAAAAAAAGACCCAGTTATATAAATAACTGGGTCTTTTTAATTGGCTCCCCTTGCTAGACTTGAACTAGCGACATATGGATTAACAGTCCACCGTTCTACCAACTGAACTAAAGGGGAATTATTTGGTGCCCGAACCCGGAATTGAACCAGGGACACGAGGATTTTCAATCCTCTGCTCTACCGACTGAGCTATTCGGGCAAATGGTGCCGACTGCCGGAGTCGAACTGGCGACCTACTGATTACAAGTCAGTTGCTCTACCTACTGAGCTAAGTCGGCACTAAATGCTTTTTTATAAAGATAGTGGTATATATCTTTATTTATTAATATGGTGCCCGAACCCGGAATTGAACCAGGGACACGAGGATTTTCAATCCTCTGCTCTACCGACTGAGCTATTCGGGCAAATGGTGCCGACTGCCGGAGTCGAACTGGCGACCTACTGATTACAAGTCAGTTGCTCTACCTACTGAGCTAAGTCGGCACTAAATGCGTTTTAAATAAAGATACCTATTAATGAAATATCTCTACCTTTTAAATATGGTGCCCGAACCCGGAATTGAACCAGGGACACGAGGATTTTCAATCCTCTGCTCTACCGACTGAGCTATTCGGGCAAATGGTGCCGACTGCCGGAGTCGAACTGGCGACCTACTGATTACAAGTCAGTTGCTCTACCTACTGAGCTAAGTCGGCACTAAATGCGTGTCGCATAATATCATCTTCATTTTAAAAAACAAGTCAATATTACACTTTTTTATTCTTTCCAAATTTTGGTGCCCGAACCCGGAATTGAACCAGGGACACGAGGATTTTCAATCCTCTGCTCTACCGACTGAGCTATTCGGGCAATGGAGCGCTATTAAATAGAATTTAGGCCGATCCGTCAACTGTTTCACCCTGTTTAGTGAAAATAATATGCGTTAACCCTATGCGCTGTCTGATTAATCATCAATACGTGTGTTTTGTTGACGTTTAACGGCTAAGTTGACGAAAATGACGGTTTACCTCGTACACATAGTTTTTTATTTCAGCGCGAGACTGCGCATTAGTGAAACTTTGGTAAACCTCATAAGAAGATAAGCCATTTATTATACTTAGTGCTTCATTTTTGTTCTTCGAGAAGGTTTGCAGCATATTTTGAGGTCCAGCAATATAACTTGCTAGCGTGGCATAGTAGCGAGATTTTGGGTTGCTAATATTTTTAAGATACTGTTTATCTAATAGATTTAAATAACTAATGCCGATATCTAGATTGTTATTGTTATTAAATAACCAGTTTGGTTGTGGCTTAAAAGGATATTTCTTTTGTTGATGAAATACATCCCTGCCAATTGAACTTGATATCTGCATTAGGCCAATACGGCCATTGCGATTTAATGCGTAGGGGTTAAACAAGCTATCGACTTGGATCATGGCGGTGACTATGTTGCTATCAATGCCATAGTGTTGCGCTGATTGCTTAATCTGGGCTTGGTAGCGCTGCATGCGCACTCTGGTATGGTTAGCGGTTAACGTAAACGTTACGGCGTCTACCGAGCGACCATTCATCGTTATTTGCTTACGATTATGCTTAATAAGATAGTTAGCATAATGAGAAGCGCGCCAATGCCATTTTATTGATTTCCCCTCATTGTCTTTAACTTGTAGGTAAAGAAAGGGCTTTCCTTTAATTTCAGAGCTGTAGCTGGAGTAGAAATCTGTGTATTTAGGGCGTTCAGGGGCAAGTAGCGTGTATTCAATTGCCTGTTTAAGGTATTGTTGACTATTTGGTTGCGCGAGTGTCTCGACACGGACGCTACCTTGTTGAAAATCGATAATTGAGCGGCTGTGGTAATTGTTGGTATATTTGATATAGCGATAATTCGTCGAAAACGAGTGCTTAGTATCACCCCAAAGTTCGATAACTTGCTGACGATAATTGTCTTTTAAGGTTCTAAGTGCGGTATTGTCTTTTTCGTCGGCTCTTTCTGTTTTAGCGCGGTAATCAGCTTGTTGATAAGATAGGCGCTCTAACGCTTGTGATGCGTTATTAAGACTGGCGAGTTCGACGGAATGTTGATACTCACTCATCGAGCAGGCGGTTAATACACTGCAACTGATAGCGATTAATAGAATACGGAATATAGCCATGTGGATAAACTGTTCTCTGGGTTAAAACTTGCCTAGCGCTAGAGTATCACGCTAGGCAATTGGATTAGGCTTTTGGGGTAAAACCGTCAATGATTACGTCTTCACCTTCAAACAGGTATTTGATCATCTCTTGTTCTAGAAATGCGCGATCATTTTCATCCATCATGTTTAATTTTTTTTCATTCAACAGCATGGTTTGTTTTTGCTGCCATTCTGACCATGCTTCTTGGCAAATATGATCAAAAATACGCTTGCCTACTTCACCTGGGTAAATTTGAAAACGTAAACCTTCCGCTTCTTTTTGTAAGCGTGTGCAGAAAACCATTCTAGCCATGTTATGCCTCTCTCAATGCTTGAGATGTTAATAATTTTTTAGTTGCAGCTGCTAATCCCACAGTTGCCGGTTGCTCTATGTTATACCAAAGAGTCCCTTGAGGTTCCATTATTTGCGTACTTGTTGTGGCATTTATTTTTACTAACAATGGGCTGATATCAAGATGGAAGTGACTGAAAGTGTGTCTAAATCCAGGCAACTCTTGGCTAGTAAACTCACTAATACCAAATTGTGCTAGCTGTTCTTCCAGCGATAAATTGTCATCGCGTTCAGGGAAACACCATAATCCCCCCCAAATACCTGCCGGTGGGCGCTGCTGTAAACACAGTGTAGAACCTTGTTTTAGTAATAACATTTGCACGGTTCTGACTGGGATTGTTTTTTTAGGTTTAGGGGTTGGGAATGCTGTTGGTGTACCCATAGCATGTGCTTTACAATCTTCATTCACTGGGCAAATATCACAATCAGGTCGACTACGGGTGCACACTGTCGCGCCCAGATCCATCATCACCTGATTATAATTAGCGGTTTGTTGTTGCGGTGTCAGTTCTTCTGATAGTGCCCACAGCGTATTTTCAACAGCCTTCTTGCCATACCAACCTTCAATGGCCCCCCAACGTGTTAAAACGCGTTTTACGTTGCCGTCTAATATAGGGTGTGGTTGATCTAACGATAATGACAAAATTGCGCCCGCGGTTGAACGCCCGACACCGGGTAATGCTAATACTTGTTCAAATTCGGTTGGGAACTGGCCTTGATATTCATCGCGGATCAATTGTGCCGCTTTATGTAAATTACGGCCTCGAGCGTAATAACCGAGCCCTGTCCATAAATGTAATACCTCATCTATGTGCGCATTAGCCAAATCGGTAACTGTGGGAAACTTTTCCATAAAAGTGGTGAAATAAGGGATCACAGTGCTGACTTGGGTTTGTTGTAACATCACTTCACTTAACCAAGTAGGGTAAGGTTCGTGGTATTGCTGCCAAGGCAGATCTTTACGACCAAAGTCTTTAAACCAAGCAAGTGCCCGTGGAGCAAATGTGTCTTTATTATTCTCTAATGGCGATTTCATCGGGTATTTTTAGCAAATGTGGGGAGTTTAGGGTGAAATTATGCCACACAAAACTTGCCAAATTCAGCTATCTTTGGATAATGCCCGAATTAATAGATAAATTTATAATGTTTATGGCGATGAAACTGTCATAACGGCGACTGGATAAAAAATGACTGAACATAAAAGAATAGCAGAACCTGAATTAACAGAAGACGGTAAACGTATCCGTAAAGTGAGAAGTTTTGTTTTACGTGAAGGACGTTTAACTAAAGGCCAGGAAGCCGCTATGAAAGATTTTTGGCCGACTATGGGTCTAGATCATGACATGGGCATGCTCGATTTCAATGAGGTTTTCGGTAACGACAACCCAGTAACACTAGAAATCGGTTTTGGTATGGGCGCATCTTTAGTTGAGATGGCAGCTAATTCACCAGAGAAAAACTTTATTGGTATCGAAGTTCATTCTCCTGGTGTAGGTGCATGTTTGATGGCTGCCGGTGAACGTGGAGTAACGAATCTACGTGTATTCTGCCATGATGCTGTTGAAGTTCTAGCGGATTGTATCCCTGACAATGGTCTAGGTGGCATGCAGCTATTCTTCCCTGACCCTTGGCATAAGAAGCGCCATCACAAACGTCGAATTGTACAAGCAGAATTTGCAGAAAGTATTCGCCAAAAACTTAGCTTAGGTGGTATCTTCCATATGGCGACGGACTGGGAAAACTATGCCGAGCATATGATTGAAATAATGGCTGCTGCACCCGGTTATGAAAATACCGCAACAGAAGGGCATTTTGTGCCACGTCCAGATTGGCGTCCATTAACTAAATTCGAACAACGTGGTCACCGTTTAGGGCACGGCGTTTGGGATATTATTTATAAACGTACTAAGTAATTCGAGGTAATAATGGCTAAAAATCGTAATCGTCGTCTACGTAAGAAACTACGTGTAGATGAATTCCAAGAGCTAGGTTTTGATCTTTCTTGGGATTTCCCAGAGGGTACAACTGAAGAGCAGGTTGACGCTATCTTAGATGGTTTCATTGCTGAAGTTATCGATCCAAACAAACTGGCGTTTGCTGCAGACGGAAACTTACAATGGGATGGTATGATTTGTACTGAGACCCACGGTAAATGTACTGAAGAGCAACGTGAAGAAGTGAAAACTTGGTTAGAAGCAAAAGGTGTTAAAAACCTAATTGTTAGCCCATTATTTGATTTGTGGTATGGTGAAGAAGGCGAATAAGCCCATTTACTAGCCACTAAAACCGACTGTTTTTCAGATATATCTCCTTAAACGGTCGGTTATTTGTTGTCTTATTTCTACGCACAGACAATTTCCCTTTTCTTTCATTTTGTTCCCGCTTATCTACAGCACATCGAACACTGCATTTAAAATAGGTTATCTATGCTCTCTAACGCATCTTTAGAAGAACTGCTCGACGAAATACGCCCGTTAATTGGCGAAGGCCATGTTGCCGATTATATACCTGCATTGGCCAATGTGAATCCCAATCAATTGGGAATTGCTGTGTGTATGGCTAACGGTGATGTATTTACAGCGGGTGATGCAGATATACGTTTTTCAATTCAAAGTATTTCGAAAGTATTTGCATTGACTGCGGCATTAACGCGTTTTTCTGAAGATGAGTTATGGACAAGGGTTGGGCGTGAACCTTCTGGGCAAGCATATAATTCACTTATTCAATTAGAGTTTGAAAAAGGAAAACCGCGTAATCCGTTTATTAATGCTGGCGCATTGGTGGTGGCTGATATGTTGCAAAGTCGCCTTTCTGCACCGAAACAACGGATGTTGGAATTACTCCGGAAACTGGCCAACTCGACTGATATCTATATTGATTATGACGTAGCAGATTCTGAATTTGAACACATGGCACGTAATGCCGCTATTGCTTATTTGATGAAATCACACGGCAACTTTAGTAATCATGTCGAAACGGTATTACAGAGCTATTTTAGCTATTGTGCGATTAATATGAATTGCGTGGAATTGGCCACGGCATTTTCATTTTTAGCGAAAAAAGGTATACCTTGTCATCGCAACAAGAGCTTGGTTAGTGAGCGTTGTACTCGCCGCTTAAATGCGTTACTGGCGACATGTGGCTTATATGATGAATCTGGTGACTTTGCTTTCCGGGTTGGTATGCCTGCAAAAAGTGGGGTTGGCGGTGGTATTGCTGCTGTTATTCCTGGGAAATTATCGGTTTGTGTGTGGTCGCCAGAACTGAATGAATCGGGTAATTCATTAGCGGGTACAGCATTGTTAGAATTGTTTAGTGAGCGTTTTGGTCATTCTATTTTCTAACGATCACGGTTACTCGTGGGTGGCTGTTATTCATTGAATTCAGTGATTGAAAAAAAGTAGTTAAATCTAAGTGATTAAAAATAGTAAAAGGGGCGCAATAATTAATTATTGCACCCCTTTTTATTTTCTAGGTACTACATGTGATTTCTACTGCTGCGAGGATTACCGCAAAGGCTAATAGCCAATTAAATAAACAGATCGAATAAGCTGTTTAGATAACGATGGCCAAGTTTGGTCACTTGCCAATGGGTTTCGGTTTCAGTCAGTAAACCTTTCTTCACCGCGGCATTAATCTGCTCACTAATCGTGGATAGTGGTAATCCAGTAAAGTCACAAAAGTCCTGCTTGGGTGTTGCTTCGATTAAGCGAAAGCGATTCATGAAGAACTCAAAGGGCAGTTCGTCTTGAGCTACAACATGTTCATTGTCTAAAAAGGCTTTGTCAGCGTCCATATAACCGCGTGGATGCTTTACTTTACTGCGGCGGACTATCTGACCTGTTTCTGGTTCCGTAAGCTTACCGTGAGCACCACAGCCAATGCCGATATAATCACCAAAACGCCAATAGTTTAAATTGTGCTGGCACTGCTTTCCAGCTTTCGCATAGCCTGATATTTCATATTGCTCATAACCGGCTTCACTTAGCAACGCATGACCTTGTTCAAAAATATCCCAGAGGATATCTTCGTCGGGCAAGGTTGGTGGTTTAGAGTAAAACTGGGTGTTTTGCTCAATGGTTAATTGATACCAAGACAGATGATAAGGCGCTAATTCGACCGCTTTATTTAAGTCATATAAGGCATCATTCAGATCTTGATGTGGTAGGCCATGCATCAGGTCCAAATTGAATGAGTTTAGCGCTGATTCGGTAGCAATGTTGGCAGCGCGGATCGCTTCATCTGGATCGTGAATCCGACCCAATAGATTGAGTTTTTCGGCTTGCAAACTTTGCACACCTATTGAAATTCGATTTATCCCCGCGGCTACATAACCGTGAAAACGATCAGCTTCAACCGTACCTGGATTCGCTTCCATGGTGATTTCAATATTTTCGCTAAACGGGATCATAGCTTCAATACCGTTAAGTATTTTGGCAATCCCTTCTGAACTGATTAAGCTCGGTGTACCGCCGCCAATAAAAATCGAGTGCAAAGAACGCTGGAATACGCGGGGTAACTCACAGCGCAGATCCGCTAGCAAGTCTTGAATATATTCGTCTTCCGGGATCTTTCCCTTCTGGGTATGTGAGTTGAAATCACAATACGGACACTTTTGAACACACCAAGGAATATGCACATATAAACTCAACGGCGGTAGTCGCATTGGCAGTGTTGTTACTGTATTGGTTGTAGTCGTCATCATGGTATCGGTCATTATTTTACAGCTAATCGGGTTTGTTGTTCATGCATTGCTGCTAACAACTTGGTTAACGCTTGGCCGCGATGGCTCAGTTCACTTTTACGTTGTTTAGTCAGTTCTGCTGATGTGCAGCCTTCCGATTCAACAAAGAAAATAGGATCGTAACCAAAACCATCTTCACCACTTGGTTGTTCAGTAATAACGCCATCCCAGCTGCCGTGACAGACTAACGGCGTCGGATCTTCAGCATGGGTCATGTAGACCAATACACAATGGAAGCGTGCAGTACGTTGCGCCGTTGGAACACCTTTAAGAGCATCTAATAGTTTAAGCAAGTTATCGCGATCACTGGCATCAACACCGGCATAACGTGCAGAGTAAATCCCCGGTACGCCTTGCAACGCATCAACAGCTAGACCTGAATCATCAGCGATAGCTGGTAGGCCAGTTAATGCAGCCGCGTGTTTCGCTTTGATGATGGCATTTTCAATAAAGGTGGTGCCGGTCTCATCAGCGTCGACAATATTGAAATTACTTTGTGGCAGTACTTCCAGACCAAATTCAGCAAGCAGTGCTGACATTTCACGAACTTTACCTAGATTACCAGTAGCGAGAACAACTTTAGACATGGTGCGCCTTATTATTTGTTAAAAGAGAATGATTTATTAAAAAGAGAGTTATTTGTTAAAAAAGAGTAAGTGAATTCAAAATGGGCATATCACATTGAAATCAGGTTATACAGGATCACCGAACACTGATAAAGCCTAATCCACATAAAATTTTTGCTGGAATTTTAGTTCTTGTGTTTGGTTTCCGCTGGTTAATGTCACCTTGATACGGTAAGTTTCTTCGTTACGATGTGGTACTTCCGCAATGTAGTAAATCGCGTCTTGTTCACGTATTTCACGCACCTCTAATTCGCGGATATTACCGAGTAAATTACGTGCCGTCACTGTCATTGTCACCGCCTGCGCTTTTAGGGTATCGCTATCAAGCACTGAAATATTGATAATACCTAAGTAGTTACTACGGTCTATATCATAATCCAATGCGATGTCAGAGGTTAAAAATGTGCTTGGGAAAGCAATGTAATGCACATCCCAATTGCCAAGTTTTTGCATTTGTTCTGCATTGGCTGCTGCAGAGACGAGTAAGGTTATAGAGAGTAATAAAGATTTAAATAATGCTGGCATGTTGGCTCCGAAATTAAATTTGAGCAAATAGGATATGTATAGGATATAAATAGTATAGCTAACTTGAATGGATAAATATCAATGCAAGGCTTTTCCCTGCATTGATATTGGTTTTATTTAGAACGGTAGACCGGTGAGATCACCAATTAAAATTTGTAAAAATTGTAGACCTAAAATAGCAACTAGCATTGATAAGTCAAGACCACCAATTGCTGGTATAAAACGACGAATTGGCGCTAAAATTGGCTCACTTAGCTGTGACAGCACGTTTTCAACAGGACTGTTGCCTTGGCTAACCCAGCTTAAAATAGCACGTAAGATTAATACGTAGAATACTAAGCTGAAGCATTGCTTAACAAGTTTGATAGCAGCTAAGATTAATACATCTTGGATAGGCGCTACAGCACCTGTTTGCAGGCCGAATAGGGTGTAAATCATCGCACAGGCTACTGCATAAGCAAATACCACTGAGGCAAGGTCTAAGCCACCTAAGCTTGGGATCACACGACGTAATGGTCCGACAACTGGTTGCGTGGCTTTAACAATAAATTGGCTCATTGGATTGTAAAAATCAGCACGGGCCATTTGTAACCATACACGTAGTAGTATGATAAGAATGTATGTTTCAAATAAGATACTGACCAAAAAGTTAGCCGCGTTCATAAATTACCCTTCAAGTTAATTGGTTGTGAGTTGGTTAATCGTTAAAATAGTTTTTGCATTTCTTCAGCGCGAGAAACCGCTGCTTGCATTGCTTTATTGACAGTACCGCGTAGGTTTTGTTCTTCAAAAGTACGAAGTGCTTCAGCTGTCGTACCACCTTTAGAGGTGACATTTTGGCGTAATGTGGCTAAATCAATGTGTGGATTTTGGATGACTAGTTCGGCTGAACCAGCCGCCGCTTGCTGGACTAACTCTCTTGCTTGCTGCTGGCTGAAGCCCATGCCGATAATGCTTTCTTGCATTGCTTCCATGAATAGGAAGAAATAAGCCGGTGAACTGCCTGTTGCGGCAATAATGGTATTTAAATCAGCTTCATTATCTACCCAGCAGGTTTTACCTACAGCCATCATGATCTGGTCTATGGTTTTGATATCGTTATCAGATACTTCTGGTGATGGGAACAAACCCGTCATGCCTTTTTGTACTAAGGCTGGTGTATTTGGCATCGACCGTACAATCGGTTGATTGTCAGCTAATAAACTTTGTAAACGCTCGACCGTTACGCCGGCTGCCACTGAGACAAATAATTTACCTCGGTAATTGGCACTTTGTTCTGCAAGGTGAGAGCAAACATCCGCCATCAATTGCGGTTTTACCGCCAGAATAATGATATCTGCCGCAGCCACTGCAGCGTGATTGTCTTGCGTAGTATTAATCGAAAATTTTTCTGCTAATACATCTAATCGAGTACGTGTCGGACTTGCTGCATAAATTAACTCTGCAGGATAACCATCTGTGATCATACCGCCGATAAGGCTGCTTGCCATATTCCCTGCACCAATAAAGGCGATTTTTTTATTCATGATCATTACAGTTTAATTCCTTATACTTGCTCGTTACTGTTTAATTCCATAAAACGGAGTGATCAGCCGCGTGCGCCAAAAATGGCTGTGCCAACACGTACCATGTTACTACCTTGCGCAATCGCAAGTTCCATATCGTTGGTCATACCCATTGATAAAGTGTCTATTTGGTTATATTGGTGCTGAAGTGATAAATACAACGATTCAAGCTGGTTAAATTGTGATTTAAGCTTGTCGAGATCATCAGTTTTTTCTGGAATAGCCATGATCCCGCGTAATACCAAGTTTGGTAAATTAGCCACTTGTTCAGCTAACAGCCGTGCTTGTTGCAAATCAGCGCCAGACTTGCTGTCTTCGGCACTGATATTGATTTGAATACAAACGTTTAATTTTTCCATCTCTGCTGGACGTTGATCATTGAGTCGTTGCGCTACTTTTAAACGGTCGATACTTTGAACCCAATCAAAATGCTCGGCAATTGGACGCGTCTTATTCGATTGAATTGGACCAATAAAATGCCATTCGATATCGTCATAATTACTGTCTTGCTGTAGATGAGTAATTTTTTCTATGGCCTCTTGCAGGTAGTTTTCACCAAATTTACGTTGTCCGAGTGCGTAAACTGCCATCACTTGTTCGACGGGTTTGGTTTTACTTACTGCAAGCAGGTTAATTTCACACCTTTTTTTGCAAGATGTGCTTGCCGCATTTTCAATTTGAGTTAGAACCTGTTGTAATCGTGTTGATATACTATTCATAATGTTACTTGCAATGAGGTTAAAAAGAATATGGATGTTACAGAGTTACTTACATTTAGTGTAAAGCATAACGCATCAGATCTACACCTTTCTTCGGGTGTTCCTCCGATGATCCGTGTGGACGGTGATGTACGTAAAATCAATTTACCTGCTTTTGACGCAAAACAAGTACATGCGCTAATTTATGACATTATGGATGATAAACAGCGTAAAGACTATGAAGAACATTTGGAAGTCGATTTTTCTTTTGAAATTAATAACGTTGCTCGTTTTCGTGTGAATGCATTTAATCAACACCGTGGTCCAGCCGCAACGTTTCGTACTATTCCAAGTGAAATTAAAAGCATGGCAGAATTAAGTGTGCCAGATATTTTCCATGATTTGGTGGAACTACCACGTGGTTTAGTATTAGTGACCGGACCAACGGGATCTGGTAAGTCAACGACACTGGCTGCGATGGTTGATCATATTAACGAGCATCAGCATAAACATATTCTGACAATCGAAGATCCGATTGAATTTGTACATCAAAATAAAAAAAGCTTAATTAATCAGCGTGAAGTATTTCGGGATACCAAGAGCTTTAATGCCGCATTACGGTCTGCATTACGTGAAGATCCCGATATTATTTTGGTCGGTGAAATGCGTGATTTAGAAACCATCCGTTTGGCATTAACCGCCGCTGAAACGGGGCATTTGGTCTTTGGTACTTTGCATACTACCTCGGCAGCAAAAACCATTGACCGTATTGTTGATGTATTCCCAGGGCAAGAGAAGGATATGGTTCGTTCGATGCTGTCGGAATCATTACGTGCGGTAATTTCCCAGACATTATTAAAACGTACCGGTGGCGGTCGAGTTGCGGCACATGAAATCATGCTTGGTACACCAGCTATTCGTAATTTGATCCGTGAGGATAAAGTTGCGCAGATGTATTCCGTGATCCAAACGGGTATGATGCATGGCATGCAAACATTAGATCAGTCGTTACGTGAATTGGTTAATATGGGTATTGTCACGAGCGAAGAAGCGCGCATTCGAGCTGTTGATCAACAAAGTTTTTAAGGATTAATAACATGGGGATGCTACCACAACTCTTTAGTGCGATGAAAAAGCTTACTGGTTCTGACATGTATATTTCGGCGGGTATTGCACCCACAGTGAAAGTACATGGCTCATTACGTGCGCTCTCGGAACATAAATTAACGGCTGAGCAATCATTAGCATTGGTGAAAGAAGCCATGTCTGAGGATGAATATGCTTCTTTTTACCGTACCAAAGAATCTAATTTCGGTATTTTCATGCCGGATATTGGTCGTTTCCGTGTCAGCGCATTTTGGCAATTAGAAAAAGCGGGTATGGTGATCCGTCGTATTGAAACCGATATACCAGCAATGGATGAGCTACACTTGCCACCAATATTAAAACACACAGCGCTAGAGAAGCGTGGTTTAGTGTTGGTTGTTGGTGCGACGGGTTCTGGTAAATCAACCACGCAAGCAGCCATGGTGGGTTATCGTAACCAAAACTCATCAGGTCATATCTTAACGATTGAAGATCCGATTGAGTTTGTCCATGAACATGGTAGTTGTATTGTTACTCAGCGTGAAGTAGGAATTGATACCGAGTCTTTTGAAGATGCGCTGAAGAGCTCATTACGTCAAGCGCCAGATGTGATCTTGATTGGTGAAATCCGCTCGCAAGAAACGATGGAGTTTGCCTTGGCGTTTGCGGAAACTGGGCATTTATGTATGGCAACGCTGCATGCAACTAATGCCAATCAGGCTATCGATCGTATTTTGCACTTAGTACCAAAAGAAAAGCATGCTCAGTTGTTATATGATTTGTCACTAAATTTAAAAGCCATTGTGGCGCAGCAATTAATCCCAGTACAGGGTGGTTCAAGCCGGCGTGGTGCATTTGAAATTTTATTGAATACACCTTTGGTCAGTGAATTGATCCGCAAAAATGAACTGCATAAAATTAAAGAAGTGATGACAAAATCGGGCGAGCTGGGAATGCAAACCTTCGATCAAGCGTTACTAGCACTTTATAATACCAATATGATTAGTTATACCGAGGCTTTACATCATGCTGACTCGCCAAATGATTTACGCTTAATGATTAAGTTAAATCAAGGCCAAGCAGGCAGTGATAGTATGCTTGACGGGGTGACGATTGAAGCTTTGTAATGACGGGCTATAAAATTCATCGCAATATAATAAACATCAGTTTAAGAAAAGTAAGGAAGAGTTATGTTAATCGTGGTATCACCGGCTAAAACACTCGATTTTGAGACGCCGTCTATAACTGAGCAGTATAGCCAAGCTGACTTAACTGTACATTCGGCAGAATTGATTGATGTTTGTCGTCAATTAACGCCAATGGATTTGTCTTCATTAATGAAAATTAGTGATAAGTTGGCTGGACTAAATGTTGCCCGCTTTACTGAATGGTCAGCAGAGTTTACACCCGACAACGCTAAACAAGCTGTATTTGCCTTTAAAGGTGATGTTTATACGGGTTTAGACGCAGAAACTTTTAGTGATGTTGATATGGCGTTTGCGCAGCAACATTTCCGTATTTTATCTGGTTTATATGGTTTGTTACGACCGCTTGATCTGATTAAAGCATACCGCTTAGAAATGGGCACTAAGCTTGCCAATGGACGTGGTACTAACTTGTATCAGTTCTGGGGCGATATCATCACAGATAAAGTCAATGAAACGCTCGCTGCACAAGGCGATAAAGTGTTAATTAACTTAGCGTCAAATGAGTACTTTAAAGCGGTGCAAAAGAAGCGCTTAAAAGGGCAGGTGATTACACCAGTATTTAAAGACTGCAAAGCGGGTAAATTCAAGATCATTAGTTTTTATGCTAAAAAAGCACGTGGCTTAATGGCGCGGTACATTATTGAGAATCAATTAACTGATGTATCACAGTTAACGGCGTTTGATACTGATGGTTATTACTATTGTGATGCCGAATCAACGGATATTGAATTGGTGTTTAAGCGTGATGAAATCTTTAAATAACGAGATAGCATTATATAACCATATTTAATTTCGGTCATGGTTATAAATCAGCGTTAATAAAAAAGGATATTCATATGAATATCCTTTTTTGTATCTGGCAATTAGCGGTGTAGTTCGTGCATCAGACTGAGTACCGCGTCAGGCAACTTACCGAATTAGTCCCAGCCGTTATTTTTCTTTCGACGGAAGCTGATTGATGGGATGATTAACCCAGCAATTAAGCCCGCAGCAAGAATTAATGCACCTAAAATGATGAAACGATGTTGCGCATCTTCTTCTTTGGTATCTAGGCGTGCTGATAATTGTTCATTCTCTTCACGTAAACGTACCGCTTCTGCCGTTAACGCGGTATTTTCAGCGGTTAATGACGCAATATTGTTAGTTTGTGTTGCAATATCAGCTTCTTTACTGACGAGCTCATCACGGTTCGCATTTGTTAACTCTGCCATTGCCGCCGAGTTTTTATTGTTTATCTTTGCCAACGCGTCTTTGGTTTTTTCCAGTTCAGCTTGTAGCTTTGGTGTACGTACTTTTAAACTTACCTGGCGAGAAAGTGATTTACCGTCAATCCAAGCTGTTTTGTTTTTGCTGGTGGTGATCTGTGCAAAATTAGCATTTGCATCGGTTTGTAAGTAGGTTACAGCTTCACCGGCTTTTATCGTACCAATAATACGATACTGAGTGCCCGGACCTGAATGCATAAATATAGACACGTCATCGCTAATATAACGTGTTTCTTTTGCCACACTCGATAAGCTAACGAGTGTTAACAATGATGCTAAAATGAGTTGTTTAATCTTCACAAGTTGTCCCGTAGACGAAATATTCTGATAGGCATAATAAATATAAAATCGAATTTCGACAAGCCTCAGATGATGTTTTCCCACCATAAAATAGAAATTTAGTGGATTAAAAAAAAAGCCATCAAAAAATTGATGGCTTTTTCATAATTCTATAATCAATTACAGGACAAAGATCGCCTCTAAAATCTTGTAGAAGATAATTGCGAGTATGGCACCCGCTGGCAGTGTGACAACCCAAGATACTACGATCGTTCTGACTACATTGAGATTCAGTGCCGCAATACCACGAGCCATACCTACGCCTAGCACAGCCCCTACGAGTGTTTGTGTTGTCGAGATAGGTAAACCTGAACCTGAGGCAATAACTACCGTTGTCGCTGTCGCTAGCTGCGCTGCAAAACCACGGCTTGGTGTTAATTCTGTAATACCAGTACCGATAGTAGACATCACCTTATGACCCATTGTTGCTAGACCAACTACGATGCCAAAACCACCGAGTGGTAAAATCCACCACGCTAGCGCTGCTTTTTCAGCAATTTGGCCGCCGTTTTGTACAATTGATACAACCGCAGCTAATGGACCAATCGCATTGGCTACATCGTTAGAGCCGTGGGCAAATGCCATTGCACAAGCAGTAATGATCATTAAGATACCAAACACTTTTTCTACATTTGAGAAATGCATGTCTTTGTCATTGCTTGGGCTGTAATTTTGTTTGCTGATGTAAATGGCGCCAGCAATAGCAACCAGTAGACTGACTACTGTCGAAGCAACTAAAGCTTCAGTTGTAGTTAAATGTAAGCCTACATGTTTTAGACCTTTTTTAATTGTAACCATTGCAATAACAAATGTTGTTAAAGCCATATAGAAAGGCACGTAACGTTTAGCATTAGCAAGTGGATCTTTGGTATCAAATATGAGTTTCTGAATACTCATAAAAGTGACGTAAGCGATGAGCCCAGAGAGTATTGGTGTGACAACCCAGCTGCCTACGATACCACCTGCCTTACCCCACTGTACGGCTTCAGGCCCCACGCTGACTAGTGCAAAACCAACAATAGCACCCACGATTGAGTGAGTTGTTGATACCGGCCAGCCAAAAATTGATGCGATCATTAACCAGGTGCCTGCTGCGAGTAGTGCAGCGATCATACCAAATGCTAATGCATCTGGGCGGCCTTGCTCTTTAAATACAGCAAGGTCAACAATACCTTTACGAACGGTATCGGTTACTTCTCCACCGGCTAAATAAGCCCCAGCAAATTCAAAAATGATAGCGATAAAGATCGCTTGTTTTACGGTTAGTGATTTGGTACCGACAGAGGTCCCCATCGCATTTGCTACGTCATTGGCACCAATGCCCCATGCCATATAAAGGCCAAAAGCAGCCGCCATAAACAGTAGATAAGGACCGTATGCTTGAATGATTTCCATTATTTATATACCTATTAGTGATCTTAATTACGCGCTAGCATTAGTTCGAGACGTGCGCCAACAGTTTCAGCTTGGTCCGCTAATCCGCCAACCCATTCTAAGATTTTGTAAAGGAACATAACATCAATTGGATTGTAGTCACTTTCAATTTTACGCAGTTTTTGACGAAGTACGATTTGCATTGAATCAGTATCATCTTCGATACAATCGAGTTCGTTGATCATATTTTCAACAAGATCAACTTCACGACCTTTAAAGCCTGTTTCTAGTAACTCATCGAGTTCATTAATGGCTTTTTTAGCCTGCGCGGTTGCATCAATACAACGTTTTAGGTACCGCGTGAAATCATCAGCGATTTCTACTGGCAGTTGTAGATTCCGACCGATGACACGACCAGCAATATCTTTCGCACGATTAGCGATCTTATCTTGCTGAGTCAGTAGGTCTAACATATCGGTACGATCGACAGGCATAAAGATACCGCGTGGTAGCTTTAAGCGGATTTCACGTTTTAATACATCAGCATCTCGTTCACATTGTGAGATCTGTTGGCGGATAGTTTCCGCTTTATTCCAATCTTGTTGCGTAGTCGCAGCAAAAAATGGCACAAGTAATTCACAAGTCTCATGCACTTTCGTGATGTGTTCTTGTAACGGGGTAATCGGAGACTTAGCAAAAAGTCCTAAAATTGTATTTACTGGCATAGCCATAATCCATGTATGTGACAATAAGTTGACACTTTTGAAGATGTCGGGAATGTTAAACCACTCTCACGAGTTTGCAATATAAAAATTGCCTTATTAGTGATTGAATGAGACCAAAATCAATATATTTTTGTTTTTATAGGAAATCTTATTCGCAAATTAAAGATTTAACCTTAGACAGGTTTTAAAATAATTGGTAAATTTTATACTTTAAAGTGTTAGATATTCTGTTGTATCTGACATTATTTTTATCGTTTATGAGTCTAGCGAGGCCGGATGAGTACGGAAGTTGAAATAAAATTTGTTGCTAAACCACAGGTTAAATCCCAATTAGTCGTGTTATTAGCGGACTATGTGATAATCGAGCAGGCTGTTAAGCCTTTATCTAATACTTATTTTGATACAACGACATCCCAATTTCGTCAGTTTGATTTTGGTTTGCGCACACGTAAAAGTTTAAATTTTGCTGAGCAAACCATTAAGACCGCAGGTATTGTCCGTGGTGGATTACATCAGCGTCCAGAATATAATTTACCATTACAAGGCGATTTTCCGACTTTAGGTGATTTCCCGACTGAAATTTGGCCCGAAAATACCGACGTTGATCAGTTACAAATGGATCTAGTGGATTTATTCACCACTGATTTTGAACGTACTATGTGGCATGTCAAGCTGCCGAATGAAGCGGAAATCGAAGTGGTTTTCGATCAGGGCATGGCGCGCAGTGGCGAACAAAGCTATCCGATTTGTGAAATTGAATTGGAATTAGTATGCGGCGATATTGCTGATCTATTTTCGTTAGCGCAGCAGATCACGCAACTGGGTAATGTACGTTTGGGTAATGTCAGTAAAGCTAAACGAGGTTATCAACTTGCAGGTTTATATACGCCTAAAATTAAACCGTTGGCGCTAAAAATGCCAGTATTAGAAACTGAAAACTTAGGGGATATATTTTTAACGACATTGACTCAAAGTTATGCACATTGGCAACATCATGAGCAACAGTATTTAGAAACCCAAAATATTAATGCCTTGGTTGAAGTTGTGTCTGCGGTAGCGTTGATCCAACAAACGCTACTCAGTTATGCACATATACTGCCTGAAATCGCGCTAAAGCAAACAGAATTGGTTTGGTTACAGCAGCAGTTATCGGCGGTAGGTAGTGCGTCACAGTTAAAGCAAGCGATGACCAATAATAGACAGTTTATTCGTAAGTTCCCTGAATATAAACGTATTACTAAGGAATTACAGGCATTACAACAGAGTTATATTGATTTTACGGACATTGAAACGCTATTTAATACATCAAGATACGCCAGCATTATGTTATCCGTTAGCCAGTTACTGAACCAAGGTTTAAGCAGCGTAAAGCTTGATAGTGCCAATGTTCTTGCGTTTGCTAATACGCATTTAGAAGCCAGTTGGCAGAGCGTACTGGACTCGTCATTGTCTGCGCCACAACTAGATGCCGATGCGTACTTACTATTACATGCGAAATTGAAGCAAAATTTATTAATCGGGCATTGTTTTAGCCACCATTATTCAACAGAGAAGCGTGATAAATTCCGCTTACCTTGGCAGGATATATTACAGGGTATTGATGATTTAGCGGTATTGCAGATACTCATGGGGGTTGCAAAACAACAGCCGGAAGCAATTGCTAAACAAATCGAAAAGGTGTTAGTGCGTAAACAATGTTCGTTATTGGATGCATTAGAGCAAACTCGCCATCAAGCATTAACGATGCGGCCGTATTGGTTGGAAGGATAAAAATATACAATCAGTGGCTGCCAATGTCACTGATTGTTACTCATTTGTTCGCTATATAATCGTGCTATTAATTTGAAAACCTGACAAGATCTTCAATGACTAATTTCTTAATTTCTAACTGTTGCTCTGGTTGTAAACCATATTTTTCAGCCAGCTCGATATAGTCTTGGTTATTTAAAGATACGGTTAAACGAGGCCTTTTTGGTCGTTTATTAATAGTTAAACCGAGAATATCCCGGATCTGTTCTGACGGGCTTAAATTATTATCTAATGCTGCTTTCCGGATCTTGTATTGGATTTTTTCATCCATATCGAATGCGACTTGCACTGCTTTCATCGCTTTTTGTGATGATTGCCATCTTTCCGGTAATTCACGTGATTTAACCATCTTCAATCTGCCTTGTACTGTGTTTATGCTATTGGCCAGTATCCTGTAATACTGTCATTACCAAGCTGTACGGTCAAGTACACGTCAGTGTCGCCGTTATTAAGTACCATTATATCGATTAACTTACTTTCTTTGGCATCATGTAAATGATAAAACTCAAATTGCTGACCTGGGTTTTCATCGGCATATTGTGAAGGTGCTGCTGTTCTGAAGTCTGTTCTATGGTGATAACCAACGGTGGCGATATCTTGCTGGTAATAACGGTCAGCGTGCCAGTCTCCTAACGATACCGGTTGTTCAGTACTTAACTCGGTAAAGCCTTCTTCGAATACGTCACTAAATAATTCTAAATCAAATAATTGTGAGACTTCTTCGCGAGTAAGCTCTAAGCTTAACTGGAAATTGTTCTGGTCGTAGCCAGGTAATGATAACCAAACATAGGTTTGTTGCTCGCCTTGTAGCTTAAAGCGCGGGTAATGTTGGTGCTCAAATTCAAGTGTCTCAATTGCAATAACTTCAAATTTTTGTCGGCGTACTTCAGTCGGTAAAGTAAAGCTGTCACTAAACTCGATGATATCACCAATAATTAACTTACTGACGTGGTTGAGTTCGCGGGCTGGGCTTTCTGGTGCAGATTTTTTAAATAAATTTTTGAAGAAACTCATCATGGATCCTAAAGTATTAAGCTATTGGCATATTAAGATATAGCAGAATGACAAATAGGAACAGCACGTGTTATCACGATGACTGCTCCTATTGGGGCTTATTTCACTAATCGATTAGTCGTTAAACTTAGCTATTTTGCTTGGCTTTTAAGCGATCTAGTACCGAATTAGCGTTACTTTGCTGCTGGCCAATACCCGCTTCCGCAAGTTTTGCTTTTAATGATTGGTCGCTGCCTTCAGCTTGTAGCTCATCAGCTGCAAGCATACGATCATCAAAGTCTTGCTGTTTTTGCTTAATGCGTTCTAACGAATCTTTCGCACTGAGTAGTTTTGAATTACTTGCACTAAAGTTGTCAGTGATAGCTGATGTTGCTTTTTGCACGCTATCTGTAGTCTTCACCATTGTTAATTGGCGCTGATGCTCTGCCAATTGACGCTCACTTTTCTTGACTAAATCTTTTAGCTTTGCAGCGCTGCTCGTGAAGCTATCTAAATTTTGCTGTTGTTCGATAACTTGTTGCTCTAGCTGGGCAATCTTTTCAGCTACTTCTAATGCTAGGGCTTCGTTACCGGCATTTAATGCTTGTACAGCATAACCTTCGTGTTCAGTTAAGTTGGCTTTTACACGCTCTAGCTCACGGCCTGATTGCATTTGTTTTGCCATTACATCCGTTAAATTACGTTTAGCATTGGTTAAATGGGTTTGGGCGTCACGAATTTCTTGTTCAAAGATACGCATTGAGTTGGCATCAACGATGCCTTCACCTACTTCACGGGCGCCACCACGGATCGCGGTCATAATCTTCTTAAAAATGCTCATAAACTTCTCCTCAGAAGTAGGGGTTAAACTAAATAATCTGATAATTCAGTAATTACTTCGAGACTGTTATCACTTAATACTACGAGTTCATGCTCTACATCAGCAATAGTTGATTGTACTGATAATGCGCCGTATACCACATACATATCATCAATTTTAGCGAATGATGACAACGGCATTGGGATGTTAAGTTCTAACATCGCTTCTAGCATTTCGACACGTTTTTCTGTTTTAACTTCGTTTTCGCCCCATAGATAAGCAATACAAAGAACTTGCTCATCAGTGACAGAAACAAAAATTGGAATTTCTTCACGACCTTCAACGTCGACACGTAGTACATCAACATCACCGGGAATTGGTGTACAGTCAAATTTATAGCCTGTGTCAGACTTGTCGCCAAGATCATTAAGATAATTTGCAATATTATGTATGTTCATCTTGTTCCTTTTTTGACATATTATGTCTAAGTGAGATTAACTTTAAGCCCCTAGACATAATATGTCAAGTGGCGTGAAACTTATTTATTGTATTTTATATATTCGCGGTATCTTATTTTGTCCGATAAGTGACCGTAAAGTTCATTGTCGAGATTAAATTAATAACGCTGTGAGGATCAAGGCAATAGAGAGGTTGATTGCCATGTCCATTGTCGCGACACCTATGTTATTTTGTAGGTCAACTTCTTTATTAATATCCACGCCATTAAGAATTAATTTTTTAGCTATGATAGCGAGAATAGTAAAAGCCGTTAGCATGACCAAGCTAAACAGCATCCAAGAACCTAAGGTGGTCATGAGATTGGCGGTATCGTAATAAATATAGTTACTGGCTATCGTCACTGCTATCGCGACACCAATCAGGTAACCCCCGTGGCGCACGGCAACGGCAATATTATTGTCGGTAAAGGCTTGTTGCATGGTGGTACCAAGATTACCACGTGAATAACGGTGCTCACGGTAGCGGGTCATGAGTAACATTAGTGTTTGGGAGATCAAGAAACCGCTAAATATAGCGATAAAGGTGATGACTTCTAACCCTTCAGCCCAGATTAATGTTGAACGAATAATGATTGCGGTGGCAATTGAGGCGCAGGCATCTACAATCGCTACCGCAACATTACGCTGCGCTATTTCAGTATTTTTATCGAGTTGATTGAGCGATACTCGATCATGGATCCAACGGCCAAGTTTAATTAATACCAGTCCTGCTAAGCCGTACAGGCTCATGCCTAATATTTCGATTGGTAGGGTAGCGGCTTTTTCGCCTGTGATGGCTCCAGAAAGTACGATACCTAAGCCAAGGATGGCTCCAGCTAAACTAATACCAAAAGCAAAATTGTCCCGCTTGGCTAATTCATCGGTGGTATCTATGTTATCTAGGGCACCGGTGAAAAACCGCATTGCAGAGAGTAGGGCGAGAGCGATTATGAGGTCAACAATTAAAAATAGTAACAGATCCGACGATAAGAGCGTTTCAAAAACAGACATTAAAGGTTACCTTCTTTTACGATTTTAGCTGCCATAATTCCCCTACTAATGATAAATTTACTAGGTTAATTTATATCGGTAAGTAATAGCATGTAAGACATGGTGTGTCTATATCTCTATTCTTAATATAAATTGTTGAATTAATTGGATCACAAGCCTAATTATATGGATGTCGTTTATGAGTACTGAAGGTCAAATTGTTGATGTATTAGCGGATACTGGTCGGGTTTATTGGCAACGTTGGTGCGAGCGTAACAAGAGTGATTTAACCCTGTTGTCCGCAGAGCAGATAGCTCAAAGCCAGCGGGTTTTTTCGTTAAGTGATTTTATTGCTGAAAGTTGTATTAATAATACCGATCTATTACGTGATATTTGGCAATCAGGCTTACTCACTCAATCATCACGCACAGCGCTGGTGGAAGCGCAATTAGCCACTCAGCTTGCGGCCTGTGATTCTGAACCTGCATTACTGCGTACTATTCGTCAATTTCGCCGTTTTCATATGTGTATTATCGCGTGGCGAGAGTTATTACAAGTTGCAACGCTGAGTGAAAGTTTAACCCATACTTCTCACCTTGCTGACTGTTTAATTGAAGGTGCTCTAGAGTGGTTATATCAACTGCAATGTAAAGAGCAAGGTACACCCGTTAATCACGAGGGCATTAAGCAGCAGTTGGTCATATTAGCTATGGGTAAATTAGGCGGCGGTGAACTCAATTTCTCATCTGATATTGATCTTATTTTTACGTATCCAGAAACGGGTGAAACTGTTGGTGCGGGACGTACTGTTGTGAATCAGAAATTCTTCCAACGTTTAGGTCAACGGTTAATTGCGGCATTACATCAAGTCACCGCCGATGGTTTTGCTTACCGCGTGGATATGCGTTTGCGTCCGTTTGGTGATTCAGGCCCTTTAGTCATGAGCTTTAACGCATTTGAAGAATATTACCAAAACCAAGGCCGAGATTGGGAACGCTATGCCATGGTGAAAGCCCGTGCTTTGGGTGGTAATGCAGAAACCAGAGTCGAATTGGAAAAAATGCTACGCCCGTTTATCTATCGTCGTTATGTCGATTTTAGTGCGATTGATGCCCTGCGTAATATGAAGGCTATGATTAAAGCCGAAGTGCGTCGTAAAGGTTTGAAAGACAATATTAAGCTGGGTAGTGGTGGGATTCGTGAAGTGGAGTTCGTGGCACAAACTTTCCAACTTATTCGAGGAGGGCGAGAGCCGATATTACAAATTAAGTCGTTGTTAGCGACGCTTAAAGTCTTGCAGTCGCTGGGTGAAATATCAGCAGAAAGCTATACCGTGCTCACCGAAAGTTATTGTTGTTTACGCCAAGTAGAAAATATTCTGCAACAAATTAATGATGCGCAAACCCAAACGTTACCGCAATCAGAATTGGATCGTAGCCGTTTAATCAGCGTGTTAGGTTATGCTGACTGGAATAGCTTTTATATTTATATCAATCAAGTAATGGCGAATATTCATCGTGAGTTCAGTCAGGTGATTGGTGGCGACGACGATGATAATGAAGAATCACAACCTGCGTTAGATTTATGGCATTTAGAGCTCTCAACAGACGAAGCAATAACGTTGCTTGCAGAATATGGTTTGTTAGAACAAGATGCGCAGAATTTTGTTCGAGATTTAAATCATTTTAAAACTGATTACGAACGCAAAACAGTAGGTCCTAGGGGTCGACAAACGATTGAAAAATTATTACCTAAACTGTTATTTTCGATCTTAAAATCGGATGATCCTGTTGCGTTATTACCGCGTATTATTGCCTTGTTATGCAAAATTTTAAACCGTACTGCTTATTTAGAATTGTTAGCCGAGAATGACTTAGCATTAACACAGTTATTACGCTTGTGTGGGGCAAGTTCGATGGTGGCAAAACAGCTGTCGAGTCACCCGATACTATTAGATGAGCTGTTGGTGCCATCGCACCTGTATCACCCAACGCCATTGCATGAATATCGTAGTGAGTTGCGCCAATTTATGCTGCGTATTCCTGAAGAAGATCACGAACAGCAATTAGAAGCGCTACGCCAATATAAACAGACTCAATTGTTACGTATTGCGGCTGCGGATATTGGTGGTGAGTTAGCTTTAATGAAGGTGAGTGACCATCTAACATGGTTGGCGGAGGCCGTGATTGATAATGTGGTCAATCTAGCTTGGCAACAATTAGAAGAGAAACATGGCGTTCCCCACAATGTGGTTGAAAGCGGTGAAAAAGGGTTTGCTGTTGTCGCCTATGGCAAGCTTGGTGGTATCGAGTTAGGTTATGGTTCGGACTTAGATCTGGTGTTTATTCATAATTGTGAAGCCGCAGGCGTGACCAACGGTGCAAAAGAGATCGATAGCCGTCAATTTTATTTACGATTAGCACAACGTATTATTCATATCTTTAGTACGCGTACTAACACTGGCATTTTGTATGACGTAGATATGCGTTTACGCCCATCGGGTAGCTCTGGAGTACTTGCTTGTCCGGTATCTCGATTCTTGGATTATCAATGTAAAGAAGCGTGGACCTGGGAGCATCAATCGTTAGTGCGTACCCGTATCGTCTATGGCGATAAGTTGATTCAAAGTCGTTTCACTGAGGTTAAACGTAGTATTATAGCCAAACCTCGTGATACCACAGAACTGAAAAAACAAGTGGTCGAAATGCGTTTGAAAATGCGTGAGCATTTGTTAAAAACCAATGCTGATCAGTTTGATATAAAGCAGTCAGAGGGCGGCATTACCGATATCGAATTCATGATGCAGTATATTGTATTGAATTATGCTGCGCAGATGCCGAAAATCCAACTCTGGCCTGATAATGTCCGTATTATTAGTCGTTGCGTATCTGAAGGACTCATTACTGAGGAGTTGGGAACTAGCTTAACCGCAAGCTATTGCCAAATGCGTGATGAAATCCATCGACTTAATTTATTAGGCAAGAAAGGTGTTGTTGCGAATAGTGAATTTGTTGTACAACGTAAAGTTGTTACTGATTACTGGCAACAGTTGTTTGCACTGTAGTTAAATAAAAAATCCTATTGATACTTATATTACAGTGTTTTATCAATAGGATTTTATTTGTTTATTTTGTTATGTAACCAATTATTTATACAAGCTCGGCTCACCTTCCGGACGCGTTTTAAAGCGACGATGCAGCCACATGTATTGTGGCACTTGCTCTAAAATAGATTTTTCACATTCTTTATTGCAGATCGTGGCATCTTTAACTTCGTCGCCCGTTGGGAAGTTCTCTAATGATGCGCGAATGGTTAACTTATAACGACCATCTGGAAAGCGACTAGAAGACGCAGGGTAGGTTTTCGTATTATTACCTGAGGCGAAAAGCGTGGTGCCAGTAATGGTGCAGGCTTTTTCAACCGCAAAAAATGGTACAAATACGCTTCGACGAGGACCATAATCATGATCCGGCGCATACCATAATGGCTCACCTTCATCGAGTACACGTAACATGCCTTTGATATCTCGGCGGTCAAGCAAACCTTTATTTGAGAGTGTGCGACCACGGCATTGTAAGTATTCCATCAATGGGTTTTTATTCGGGCGATAGATTGCATAGGTTGGTCGTAATAAACCAAAAATACGTGCCGACATTTCCAGTGATAAAAAGTGACCTCCGAGTATTAGCATACCGTTACCGTCAGCCTTTGCTTGATCTATGTGCTCCTGACCTTCGACAACCATATTCTGCTTAATACGCCAATCTGGCCAGAACCAAGCATTGGCAGTATCAACAACCGCTAAACCAGTATATTTAAAATTCTCTTTTGCTAGGACTTTAATTTCGCTGTCAGATTTTTCTGGGAAACTTAAGGCTAGATTTTGTTGTGCTATTTTTAAACGACGGGGTAATATTTTTGCAACCAAATGGCCTAAAGCACGACCAAATATACTTTGCGCCTTATTCGGTAATAAAGAAATAAGCCATAAAAAAGTAGCTGCGAACAATAATGGCCAGTGTTTAGGATGTAAAAAACTGAGTTTGAATTTCGTGTTTTCTTTGGTGACTATCGGCTTATCGGTTTTAATTTTATCTGTCATGAAAAATTCTCATTAATACGAGTTAACTCTATTTGCATTTATAAGTGATTGATAATTAAATGTTAATAGATGCATATTGAGCTGGCATATGCGATTTTAGATATAAAAAAGACGACTCTGGTGGGTCGCCTTATTATTCTGTATTACATTCTAATTTAGTATTTTGCTTTTAACCCAGCATTAACTAAATTCACATCTTCAGCGTTCAAGGTTCCAGCGGCTTGTTTTAACTGTAACATACTAATGATGTAGTTATAACGTGATCCGGATAATGATTGCTTCGATTGATATAAACCTTTAGTTGCATTTAACACGTCAATAATCGTACGTGTACCTACCCCAAAGCCTGCTTGAGTTGCTTCTAATGCACTTTCAGATGATTTAACCGTTTGCTCATAGGCCTTGATAGAACTTAACGCGGCCGTCACGTTGTTATAATAAGTTCGAATTTTGGTTTGAACTTCACGGCTTGCTTTAGTTAATTGTTCTTGGCTGGCTGTTACTTTATAAACGGCTTGTTTTTCTGTTGAAGTTACAGCGCCACCTGTGTATAGCGGCATGCTAAATTCGATGCCCACATTACCTGATGAAACGATATTTTCAGCGTCTGTTCCACTGTTATTATCATTACCATAATCCGTATATTTAGAACCGGCATTTGCGACTAAGTTCAATGACATGTTATCTGCAGAGTTCGCTAGATCGACATTACCTTCTGCAATTTGCTTAGCAATACGTTGGATCTGGATTGATAAATTTTGGTTGTTGGCAGTATCTAACCAATTATCACGCTGGCCATTTGGTGCTGTTGGGCTAAAACGCGCAGTATTCAGTGGTGAAATATTAGTATGCGTTAAACCGGTTATTTCGGTTAATGACTCGTAGCTGTTGGCGAGAGTATTTTCAGCGTTAATTACTTCTGCTACTGATAAATCGAAGCTTGATTGTGCTTCTAATACGTCAGTTTTGTCGGTTAGACCCACATTGTAACGTTGGGTCGTTTGTTCTAGTTGACGTTCTACCGCGTCTTTATTACGGTTAGAAAATTCTAAGGTATCGTTGGCTCTTAATACATTAAAGTAAGCATTCGATACGCGCAAGATAAGACTTTGCAGCTCAGCTTGAACGGCAAGTTCACTTTGCTCTGCTTGTTTAGCGGCTTGACTAACATTAATGAAATTACTTTCTTCATATAATGACTGGGTCAAACGAAGACCAACCGTACTCGTTAACGCGTTACCATTAGAGGTTGTATTAGTTCGATAATCGCTTGTCATTGTGTAACCAAGGTCAGCATTTAAACCAATTTGTGGTAAGTTTGCTGCTTCTTGTTCAGTAATTCTTTCTAGTGCTGCATCGCGATTTGCTTGCGCTTCTAAATATAGTGGATCTTTGGTCAGGGCTTGTTCAAATATTTGTTGTAAATTATCTGCACTTGCTGAGTTTGCAAAAAATGCCAGACCGCAGGCTAGAAGAATCTTATTAAACTTCATTGGTGGTTACCTTAGTGTAAATAGTTGCCGTTATGAACTCGCATAACAATAAATAATGATAACTGCTTAGTCAAACTAATAATTATCCAAATAGAGATAGCTAGATTAATCGGATGTTTTTTAATTTTATACTAGGTGTTATCTCGAAGCTCGAGTTTTAAACGTTGAATCAATGCCGATATGGTATTATTAGTATATTTACTAGGTATCGTGCCTAAACCCTAGTTGCCAACATGGTATTCACCGTAACTTGTCATTATCAGTATATTTTAGGATATGTAAATGAAAAGTCGAAAGTTAGAAATAAAATCCGAGTATGATGTTACGGATATTGAGATTATAAACAAGCAGCAGGTTTTTAACGGTTTTTTTAAAATAAACACCTATACCTTTAAACATAGGTTGTTTTCGGGTGATTGGAGTGGTGAAATTACGCGAGAAGTTTTTGAACGTGGTAACGCTGCTGCAGTCATACCTTATGATGCGGTGAGCGATGAAGTGGTATTAATAGAACAGATTCGAATCCCTGCGATTGAATCCAGCACGCAACCTTGGTTACTGGAGTTAGTGGCTGGTATGATAGATAAACAAGGTGAAGACTCTGCAGAGGTGGTTAAACGCGAAGCCGAAGAAGAAGCGGGTTTAACCGTTGGCCGTTGTGATTTTATTATGCAGTTCTTCGCCAGTCCTGGTGGCACCAGTGAGGCGATAGATCTATATGTGGGCGAGGTCGATAGCAGTACTGCTGAAGGCGTTCATGGTTTAGCGTGCGAAGGTGAAGATATTCGAGTGCACGTGGTGAGCCGAGAAACTGCTTATAATATGGTGCAAACAGGGCGAATAAATAACGCGACGACGATTATTGGTATCCAGTGGTTACAATTGAATTTTGAAACATTGCAAAAGTCTTGGCTCTAGGGCTACAATGCTTTATACCCTTTAGGCTAAGTTGTTTGAATCTCTCATGATGTTACCGGTTTCGTATCCGAAATCGTGGAAGTGTGTGCTGGACAGCAGATTTATTAAGTCCTATTAGGTATTCTTTAATAGTCTTAAGGATCTTTCAATCTGACTCGCTGATATGTGGTTACAAGTCAGTGTAGTTATTATTCGACATTACTAGGCAACAAATAACAGATAAAGGACAAGGGTTAAAGATTATTGTGGGCGCGGACATTTCTAAATTAACAGCAAAGCATAACGTCATTAATTTATTACAAGTGACGGATACTCATTTGTTTGCAACGGCTGAGAAGGATCTTCTTGGCGTTAAAACACAGCAGAGCTTTAGCCATGTTATCGATGCTATTTTGCAGAATCAACAACCGTTTGATGCTGTGCTTGCCACGGGCGATATTTCCCAAGATAACAGCATAGCTTCTTATCAATACTTTGCTCAGCATATTAAACGTTTAGATAAACCTTGTTATTGGTTACCTGGTAATCATGACAATATTCCACTCATGGCCGGTGCATTAAAATCTGAAGGTGTCCTGTCGGATAAATATAAAGTTGTTGGTGATTGGCAGATTATTTTATTAGATTCACAATTAACGGGTTCTCCGTCGGGTTATTTATCGCCTGAACAACTTGAATTACTTGACGAGCGACTGAGCTTACATCCTGATAAATATGCATTGGTGGTATTACATCACAATACTTATCCTGTGGGTTGTAAATGGTTAGATCAGCATATTTTGCGTAATCCAGAGGCGTTTTTAGCGGTGTTAGCAAAACACCCTAAAGCACGGCATGTGTTATTTGGTCATGTGCACCAGCAGTTAGACCAGACTTATGATGGTATTCACTTTATGGCGTCTCCGTCGACTTGTTTCCAATTTAAACCACATTGTGATGAATTTACTCTTGATGGGCGAGCGCCTGGCTGGCGTTATTTACAACTACACAGTGATGGTACTATTAACAGTCAGGTTTGGCGTTTGTCTAATCATGATTTTAATCCCGATCTAGAGTCTAAAGGTTACTAACAATACTGCTAGAGGTAAATGAACAAATGGCTTCCACGCTACTACTCTATTTGCACGGTTTTAATAGTTCACCAAAATCGGTTAAAGCACAGCAAATGGCAGACTATCTTGCATTGCACCACCCTGATATTACAATTGAAATACCGAATCTTTCACCTTATCCTCAAGACGCTTGGCTACAGATAGAACAACTTATTGCACGTTACCCAATGCATCAGCTTGGGGTAGTCGGCAGTTCACTCGGCGGGTATTATGCGACTAAAGTGAACCAACAATTTAATTGCCCAGCGGTGATTATTAATCCCGCCGTAAAGCCTTATGAATTGCTGGTGGACTATTTAGGGGAAAATACGAACCCTTATACCCAAGTTAAATTTAATTTAGCTGAGCAACACATTGATGAGCTACGGGCACTGGATTGTCTGGCATTAGTTCACCCAGAAACTATCTGGGCACTATTACAGACCGATGATGAAGTGTTAGACTATAACCAAGCAACAACAAAATACGAAATGGCGAGATTGACGGTAGAGCAGGGTGGCGATCATGCTTTTATTGGATTTGAACGCTATCTTAGCGATATTTTAACCTTTCTTGCATTCAAACCGATGTAACGAACAGCACAAAAGAAACTCATGACACAAGAATATAATGCGGGCTCGATTGAAGTCCTAAATGGTCTCGAACCAGTACGTCGCAGACCCGGAATGTATACTGATACTGTACGTCCTAATCACCTTGGCCAAGAAGTTATCGATAATAGTGTCGATGAAGCGTTAGCGGGTTATGCCCAGAACATTACGGTTACTTTACATGCCGACCAGTCGCTAGAAGTGAGTGATGACGGTCGTGGTATGCCAGTGGATATTCACCCAGTGGAAGGTGTAAGTGGTGTTGAACTGATTTTATCTAAGTTACATGCCGGTGGTAAATTTTCGAACGATAGCTATCAATTTTCTGGTGGTCTACACGGCGTTGGTATTTCGGTTGTAAATGCGTTGTCTAAACGTGTAGAAATTACCATTAGACGTGGTGGCCAAATTTATCAAATCGCGTTTGAGCATGGCGATAAAGTGTCTGAACTCGAAGTGATTGGCACCATTGGTATCCGTAATACCGGTACTAAAGTACATTTCTGGCCAGATGCGAGTTATTTTGATTCGGGTAATTTTTCGTCTAAGCGTTTGATGCATAACTTACGTGCGAAAGCGGTATTGTGTCCCGGTTTAAACATTAAATTTGACGATAAAGTAAATAAAGAAAAACATGTATGGTGCTTCGAAAAAGGCCTGCAAGACTATTTAATGGAATCGTTACAGGGATGGGCAACATTACCCGAAGTGCCGTTTGTCGGCAGTTTTTCTGCCAATAATGAAGCGGCTGATTGGGCGGTTATTTGGCTACCTGAAGGTGGTGAATCGGTTACCGAAAGTTATGTTAACTTGATTCCAACTGCGCTTGGCGGTACCCACGTGAATGGTTTACGCCAAGGTTTACTCGATGCCATGCGTGAGTTCTGTGAATTCCGTAACTTATTGCCACGTGGGGTGAAGTTAACGCCTGATGATATTTGGGATCGTTGCTCTTATATCTTGTCGGTTAAAATGCAAGACCCACAATTTGCGGGACAAACCAAAGAACGTTTGTCATCACGTCAGTGTGCTGCATTTGTTTCTGGTGTGGTTAAAGATTCGTTTTCATTATGGTTAAACTCAAATACCGACCTGGCTGAATTATTGGCTGATTTATGTATTAATAATGCCCAGAAGCGTTTAAAAGCCAGTAAGAAAGTGGCGCGTAAGCGCGTGACCAGTGGACCTGCATTACCGGGTAAATTAACCGATTGTTCGGGTCAAGACCCTATGCGCTCTGAACTATTCTTAGTGGAAGGTGACTCTGCTGGTGGTTCTGCGAAACAAGCCCGAGATCGTGAATTCCAAGCGGTAATGCCATTGCGTGGTAAAATCTTAAATACGTGGGAAGTCGATTCTGCGCAAGTATTGGCTTCACAAGAGGTGCATGATATTTCGGTGGCGCTGGGTATTGACCCCGACTCGGATGATATTTCTGGTTTACGCTATGGAAAAATCTGCATCTTAGCCGATGCCGATTCCGATGGTCTACACATTGCGACTCTACTATGCGCTTTGTTCTATAAACACTTTAGAGCTATGGTTGAAGCCGGGCATGCGTTTGTCGCAATGCCGCCGTTATATCGTATCGATATTGGTAAAGAAGTCTTTTATGCATTAGATGAATCCGAGAAAAATGGCATCATCGACCGTATTGAAGCCGAGAAGAAACGCGGTAAAATCAACGTACAACGCTTTAAAGGACTGGGTGAAATGAATCCGCTACAATTGCGGGAAACCACTATGGACCCTAATACTCGTCGTTTGGTCCGTTTAACGATTGATAACGCAGATGAAACACTGGCGATGATGGATATGCTGCTTGCCAAAAAACGTTCTGCGGATCGCCGTACTTGGTTAGAAGATAAAGGTGACATGCTCAGCGATAGCTAGGCCGTGATTAACATATAAGTGAATCCTTATTACGAACCACAACATGGTTGCAGTCCTTGCAGCCATGTATCCCCTACCTCTTTTTGAGAGTTATTATCATTTACACTTGTGAATCTTTTTATATTCTTATAGACTCCATTCATAATGTAAACAATTCGTATTTAGAGGTAAGGATGAAAAAGGGAATATTTGGTTTATCTGCTTTGGCATTAACAACGTCACTAATGAGCGCTACTGCTTTTGCTGGTGAAGAAGTTAATATTTATTCAAATCGCCAAGCTAATTTGCTTAATCCGATCCTTGAACAATACACTAAAGATACTGGTGTGAAGGTGAACATTGTATTTGCGAAGAAAGGACTTGCAGATAGAATGAAACGTGAAGGTCGTTTATCAAAAGCCGACTTATTACTAACAACTGATATCAGCCGTTTAGTTGAAGCTGTTGAGAGCGGTGTTACTCAGTCTGTATCAAGCGACGTATTAAAAGATAACATTCCTGCGCAATACCGTGATCCTGATGGCGAATGGTTTGCACTAACGACACGTGTACGTAATATTTATACTTCACGTGAAGCCTATGGTGACGTTGCTAACATCACTTATGAAGAACTTGCAGACCCTAAATATAAAGGTCAAATCTGTACTCGTTCAGGTAAACACCCATACAACGTAGCACTTATCTCATCGATGATCTCACATCACGGTGAAGCTGAAGCAAAAGTATGGTTAGAAGGTGTTAAAGCTAACCTTGCACGTAAACCACAAGGTAACGACCGTGCACAAGTTAAAGCGATTAAAGAAGGCGTTTGTACCGTTGCTCTTGGTAATAGCTACTACTTAGGCAAAATGTTGAAAGATCCAAAACAAGTTGCTTGGGCTGAATCTGTTAACATTAACTTCCCTAACCAAAAAAACCACGGCGCGCACGTAAACGTTTCTGGTATGGTATTAGCTAAATACGCACCGAATAAAGGTAACGCGGTTAAACTGATGGAATACCTATCTGGTGCAAAAGCACAACAAATGTATGCTGAAGTGAACATGGAGTATCCAGTTAAAGCGGGCACCAAAGCATCTGAACTAGTTTCATCTTGGGGTGAGTTCAATGCTGACTACATGCCTGTAGCAGAGATTGCAAAACATCGTAAAGCTGCACTAAGACTACTTGATGAAGTTAAATTCGACTTGTAAAATAGCGTATAGACCCTATATTACATGGGGTTAACAGTTAATGTTACGGCCTGAATAGGCTGTTAACGGACTGATTTAAAGGTTGGTATAGTTACTTAGTAACTGACCAGCCTTTTCGCGTATCTAAACAGGAGTTATTTTTCCGTTCATGAATCATAAGTTAGCCTTTTCTTGGCATTCTAGTAGTTGGTTTATTGCGATTATGTTAGCGCTACCTATTGCCGCGTTGTTTTATCAGGCAATTGGCCCCAGTGCAGATGTTTTTCAACACCTTGTAGATACAGTTCTTCTCGACTACGTTCAAAATACCTTCATCCTTGTTTTTCTCGTTTGTTTAATCAGTAGTATTATTGCCTTACCAGCTGCTTGGCTGATCGCCATGTGTAATTTTCCTGGACGTAAAATTTTACAATGGGCATTGATGTTACCGATGGCTATGCCTGCTTATATTGTGGCCTATATTTATACTGATATGTTTGATTATGCAGGTCCGGTACAAATTGCCTTACGCGCTGTGTTTGACTGGCAGAGTGCCAGTGATTATTGGTTCTTTGATATTCGAACGATACCCGGAGCTGCCACTGTATTAGCGCTGGTACTATACCCTTATCTCTATTTATTAGCGCGAACTTCATTTTTGGAGCAGTCAACTAGCCTTATCCAAGCAAGCCGTGTACTCGGCAGTTCAGCACTATCGAGCTGTATTCGTGTGTCATTACCCCTTGCGCGTCCTGCAATTGCTGTTGGTTTATCGCTGATCGCGATGGAGACTGTTGCTGATTTTGCTACGGTGAATTATTTCGCGGTAAATACGTTAACCACTGCGGTTTATGATACTTGGATTGGTCACGGTAGTTTAACGGCTGCCGCACAATTATCGGTGATGACGTTATCGGTGATCTTATTGTTTGTCGGTTTAGAGCGTTTTGCACGTCGTAAACAACAAGTATTTCAAAAAAGCATGCTGCATGAGCAAGAGGTGCGTTATCAGTTAACGGGCTGTGCCAAGTTGTTGGCGATGGTTTGGTGCTGGTTGTTGGTGTTTGCTGGTTTCTTATTACCGTTTACGGTATTAGTTAATTATGCATGGCATTACTTTGCTGAATCTTGGACTGAGGAGTTCTTTCAATACAGTGCAAACAGCTTAATTCTTGCGGTTATCGTAGCTGGTTTAGCGGTTCTTTGTTCAATATTATTGGGTTTATACCGTCGTTTAGTCGGTTCTAAATATGCGACTATTCCTGCACGCATCAGCACCATGGGTTATGCATTACCCGGTACTGTATTAGCTATTGGTATTATTATTCCGTTAACGTCGGCCGACTTTTTATTAAATGATATGACTGAATTGTTGTGGGACTGGACACCGGGTCTGGTCTTTACTGGCACTAGTTTTGCGCTTATCTTTGCTTATCTTATTCGTTTTTCAGCGATCGCGGTGGGTTCTATTGAAAGCAGTATTGATAAAATATCGCCGTCACTAGATATGGTCACGCGCACGCTGGGACACCGCCCACATAGTATGATCCGTAAAATTCATATTCCCTTGATCCGGAAAGGTGTATTGGCAGCATTTTTGTTAGTCTTCATTGAATCAATGAAAGAGTTGCCAACGGCTTTGTTATTACGTCCATTTAACTATGAAACGCTAGCGACTTACGTATTTCAGTTTGCTTCTGATGAAATGTTAGAGCAGGCTGCATTAGCGGCCATTGTGATTGTGTTAGTTGGATTAATTCCGCTTATTTTCTTGAACCGTTCTTTGGAGCAACAGCACTGATGACACTATCTTCTTCACCTGCTTTACGTATTTCTGATCTGCATTGTAGTTATGCTGGCGTCGATATTTTAATGGGGCTTGATCTGAGTTTAGGTAAAAACGAAATTCTGTGTTTATTAGGCCCAAGTGGTTGTGGTAAAACGACGACGTTAAAATTGATCGCGGGCTTATTACCACCCACGCAAGGTCGCATCGAAATTAACGGTAATGTCGTTGATAATGGCCGATTTAATCTGGCACCAGAAAAGCGTAATGTCGGTATGATCTTTCAGGATTACGCTTTATTTCCACATTTGACAGTGACTGACAATGTGCTGTTTAGTTTGCATAAACAGAGTAAAACTAAACAACAAGAGAAACTGGATTATATGCTTAATCTCGTTAACTTAAGTGAATTCTCCGATCGTTATCCGCACCAGCTATCGGGTGGTCAGCAACAACGCGTTGCAATTGCCCGGGCGTTAGCAAGTTCGCCAGAGTTGTTATTATTGGACGAACCTTTTTCTAATATTGATAGCCAGGTTCGTCATCATTTAATTGAAGAGATGCGAGGTTTGCTTAAATCCTACAACATGAGCGCTATTTTTGTTACTCACAGTAAAGAAGAAGCGTTTGCTTTTGCTGATCGTTTAGCGGTTTTTAATCAAGGCAAGATTGAGCAGCTAGGGACACCAAGTGAGCTATATAACCAACCTGCGACACGCTTTGTCGCGGACTTCTTAGGTAAGGTTAACTATTTAGATGCAGTGGTCGTAGATGAGTACAGTGTAAATACAGTATTAGGTGTTATTAGCAGTGAGCAAAAATTAACAGCGGCGGTTGGTGAACAAAAACTGTTAGCATTAAGACCACAACAATTAAAATTAGTTATCGCAGAGCAGGGAATTGCGACGATCACCCAACAACAATTTTTAGGTATAACGACTCATTGTACGATTGGTATAGCCACAAGCATGTTGACTGAGAACGAGTTGGAATTATCTGTATCCATGCAGCAGCCCATGACTGTTGGTGATATGGTTAATGTGGCTGTAGAAAGCCATGATTTAGTATTATTTGAGCTAGATTAAGTGATTAACTAAAATAATGTTTGGCGTGCGAATCGTCGCTGCGCCAAACATTAATACGCTTATTACAGATACTCAAACAACTCTTTTACTGCACTATCTACTTCTGCAATAATAGTGGTGCTAGTCGGGGTAATGAAAATAGTGTCATCGCCTGCTATCGTCCCCAAAATTCCTTCAGTACGCCCTAATGAATCTAATAAACGAGCGATTAATTGTGCCGAGCCAGGGCTTGTTTGGATCACAATAAGACATTCATTATGGGAAATATCTAATACTAAGCTTTTTAACTGGCTGCTAATCGTTGGGACACCTAACTCCGCAGGTAGGCAATAAACCATTTCATCCTTGGCATTGCGTGTGCGTACTGCGCCAAACTTACTGAGCATTCTTGATACTTTCGATTGGTTCACGCTGTCAAAACCTTGTTCTTTAAGCGCATCAACGATGTCACCTTGTGAACCCAGGTGCTCTTCTTTTAATAATCCTTTAAATGCTTTTACTAACTGATCTTGTTTTTCACTCATACTTGTTACCATGTCAGTTGATTCATCTATAATTCAAGTTGCTAATCTTAAAATCAATGTGGTTATATAATGATACCGTCATTAATTTTATCGTTCATTTATAAAGTTTGCTACTAAGTTATTAATGCAATGAGTAAATGGATCAGGTTAGCGATGAACTGAATAATTATGCATATGATACCAGCAGGGTATATTTTATCTAGTTTATTTGGTTAATGTGGCTTCGGTGCATAAAAACCAAATTAAAGTGAATATTTATGTTGATATTGAAGTTTATTCGGTTACTATATTCGCATCTAGTGCAATTATATTCAGTTATCATTATGAGCATCGAACTAAAAAACATCTGTAAATCTTGGGGTCAACTTGATGTATTACAAAACATCGACCTTAAATGTGCGAAAGGCGAGACCTTAGTGCTACTTGGTCCAAGTGGTGCTGGCAAGAGTTCTCTATTGCGCGTGCTTAACTTACTTGATACGCCAGATAATGGCACTATCAGTATTGCTGGTGAAACATTTGATTTTTCAGGTAAACTTAATGATAAGCAATTAGCTAAACGTAGCCAGATGTTGAGACAGAAAGTAGGCATGGTATTTCAACAATACAACCTATGGCCGCATATGTCTGTGATGGATAACTTAATTGAAGCACCCGTTAAGATTTTAAAGCAAACAAAACAACACGCTCGTAAAGAGGCCATGAAGATCCTTGAGCAATTACAGCTAACTGATAAAGCCGATGTATTTCCATTGGCCTTATCAGGTGGTCAACAGCAACGTGTCGCGATTGCACGTGCTTTAATGATGAAACCAGAAGTATTGTTATTTGATGAACCGACTGCGGCGTTAGATCCAGAGGTAACTAATCAAGTGGCTGAAATCATTACATCATTAGCCATCACAGGTATTACGCAGGTTGTTGTTACGCACGAAGTGGACTTCGCGCGTAAAGTCGCTAGTCAGGTTTGTTATCTTGAAAGCGGTGAAATTGTTGAATTTGGGGGGGCTGAGCACTTTCAGCAACCACAAACGCCACAGTTTACAAATTATTTAAAACATTAGGAATAAGGTCGTACCAAATGAAAAAATTACTCACAGCATTAATTCTAACTTCTGCTGCGGCACAAGTCACAGCGGCAGAACAAATAAAATTTGTTACTGAAGCGACGTATCCTCCGTTTGAAATGATGGATGAAAACAACGAATTCCAAGGTTTTGATATTGATATCGCCCGCGCAGTTTGTACTGAATTAAAAGCGGAGTGTAGTTTTGCTAACCAGTCATTTGATAGTTTGATCCCAAGCCTAAAGTTCCGTCGTTATGATGCGGCAATTGCAGCAATGGACGTAACGCCTGCACGTCAAAAGCAAGTTGATTTTTCTGATGTCTATTATGAAAATTCAGCGGTACTAGTGGCTGAAAAAGGCAAATATAATATTGTTTCTGATTTAGCAGGTAAAGCAGTGGGTGTACAAAATGGTACATCACACCAAGCTTACATGATAGATACTTACGCAGATGAAAAGGTATTGCTACTTAACTTCCCATCATACCAAAAAGCATTTTTAGACCTTAAAAATGGTCGTGTCAATGGTGTATTTGCAGACTCTGCAGTGGCGCACGATTGGTTAACGAAGCACAGCGGTGGTAACTACGAAACAGTCGGTAAAGCCGTGACTGATGCGAAATACTTTGGTGCTGGTTTTGCTATCGCAGTACGTAAAGGTAATACTGAATTATTAGCTAAATTGAACAAAGGTTTACAAACGATTAAAGCGAACGGCATCTACGATAAGATTTACGCAAAATACTTTGCTAAATAATAGATAACAGTGTTTAATCTCGACCTGAGTTACATTGCAATATTAGGGCATAATAGCCCCGTTATTGTGATAACGAGATAATTTATTTTAAAGTGCCTTTTAGGGGCATTTTTTGTTTTTACGTCCGGAGTTTTTATGGATCTTTTGCAGCTTCAATTATTATTGGATGCAACAAAAATCACCCTTGGCCTCGCGCTAACATCATTGTTGGTTGGCTTGGTTCTCGCTATTTTATTCTGTGTTGCAGAAATGCAAAAGAACCCACTTATTGCCAAGCCGATTAGCTTATTTGTTACTGTATTACGTGGTTTACCTGAGATATTGATCGTATTTTTCATTTTCTTCGGTGGCACGCATATCCTATTTCTATTAACCGATGAGTTTTATGACATCAGTCCGTTCTGGAGTGGTGTGGTGGCACTGTCGCTAATTTTTGCGTCTTATGCATCGCAAACATTACGTGCGGCTATTCAATCGGTACCGAAAGGTCAACAACAAGCTGCACAAGCGCTTGGTATGGGACCTGTGCGTTGTTTTCTGCGTATTACCTTACCGCAAGCATGGCGTTTAGCATTGCCGGGTTTAGGCAATCAGTGGATGGTACTGCTAAAAGATACCGCGTTAGTCTCTTTGATTGGTGTGACGGACTTAATGAAACAAGCTGATTTATTATCAGGTAGTACTTATAAGCCTTTTACCTTTTTGGTGGCCGCAGCAGCGATTTACCTGATTATCACTTTGATTAGTCAATGGTTGTTAAAGCACCTTGATAGTTACATTAACCGTTTTGATGCTGGAGTAGCAAAATGACGTTAGATCACTTCTGGTTATTATTTGACGGTTTGAGTACTACCCTTGAAATTACCTTTTACAGCTTATTGTTTGGGTCTATGATAGCGGCGTTGTTAACGCTGGCGATGATCAATAAGATCCCAGGATTAAACTTATTATCACGGTCTATTATTTTGGTCTTTACCGGCACCCCGTTATTGATTCAAATATTTTTGGTATACAGTGGTCCATCACAGTTTGAGTGGATCAAAGACAGCTTCTTATGGGATTACCTGCGTCAGGCTAAAATCTGCGCCATTATTGCGTTATCGTTTAATACGGCTGCCTATTCATCGTTACTCTTTAAAGGTGCTATTGAATCGGTACCACGTGGTGAATGGGATGCATGTAAAGCCCTCGGCATGAACCGCAGGCAGACACTGGCGGTTATCGTGCCACATGCGATACGCCGGGTATTACCGTCTTATTCTAATGAAGTGATTTTGGTACTCAAAGGTACATCATTAGCAAGTTCGATTACGATTATGGATGTGATGGGTTATGCCAATCAAATCAATGGTCAAACCTATGATGCATTAATGGCCTTTTCTGCTGCGGGTATTATCTACTTAGGCATGAATGGTATCTTGGTATTGATCTTTAAACAGTTAGAGAAAAAAGCCCTCGCGTTCCAATCTTAATTTCTGAATTTCTTACTCACTGATATCGTTATTGATAGCGATATCAGTGAGTAAATTGTATTATTTCACCTGAAAGTGAATCGCTAATGATAGAAAGCGAAACTCTTAAAACCCATACGTAATTCATTTATTTACCGTGCATATTCGTGTTGTTAATTGTTTTTTAGTCAATGTTGCAGTAAGGTAGCTGTGATTAAAGGAATTTGTGAATATTGTATTCTACATAAACAATTAAGATAATGGAGACGTCTATGAAAGTCGCTGTATTAGGTGCTGCTGGTGGTATCGGTCAAGCTTTAGCCCTACTTTTGAAAACTCAACTACCTGCTGGTTCAGATCTATCACTCTATGATATCGCACCAGTAACTCCAGGTGTTGCTGTTGATTTAAGCCATATCCCTACAGACGTTACTATTGCTGGTTTTGCTGGTACAGATCCTACAGATGCACTTGTTGGTGCTGACGTGGTACTTATCTCTGCGGGTGTTGCTCGTAAGCCAGGCATGGACCGTTCAGATCTATTCAATATCAATGCTGGCATTATCAAAAATTTAGCCGCTAAATGTGCTGAAGTATGTCCAAACGCATGTATCGGTATTATTACTAACCCAGTTAACACAACTGTGCCAATCGCTGCTGAAGTACTTAAGCAAGCGGGTGTTTACGACAAGCGTAAACTATTCGGTATTACGACGCTGGATGTTATCCGTTCTGAAACTTTCGTAAGTGAGCTTAAAGGCATTTCACTTGCTGACGTTGAAGTACCGGTTATCGGTGGTCACTCAGGTGTTACTATTCTTCCGCTACTTTCTCAAGTTAAAGGCGTTGAATTTACAGCTGAAGAAATTGCGACGCTAACACCACGTATTCAAAACGCTGGTACTGAAGTTGTTGAAGCTAAAGCGGGTGGCGGTTCTGCGACACTTTCTATGGGTCAAGCAGCTGCACGTTTCGGTCTTTCTCTTGTTCGCGCATTACAAGGCGAAAAAGGTATCGTTGAATGTACTTATGTTGACGGTGGTTCTGAGCACGCAACATTCTTCGCACAACCTGTACTACTAGGCAAGAACGGCGTTGAAGAAGTATTAGCATACGGTGACTTAAGCGAATTTGAAACGAACGCACGCGATGCAATGCTAGAAGAACTAAAAGCGAACATCACATTAGGTGAAGAATTCGTTGCTGGTTAATCATTACATCTAGCCTGTTAGGTCAAAGATGATGAGAATTGAAGCCCAAGTTATTTTTAACTTGGGCTTTTTTATTTAAGAAAACGACACGTCGGTCGATATAACTATTACCACAGTAGTTTTTTCGCTGGAAATTATCTTTTAGGTTGATTGATATGCTTATAACACCGACAGCTAGGTTAACGACAATTTGTCATTATGTGAAAACGGTATTATTAGTCATGGCGACGAGTGTGTTTTTGGCTGCTGCAATGCCAGTATTTGCAGAAACGAGTGCCAAGACCGTCGCATTCAGCAAACCTGTTGGTGAAAAAGAGCAACGTATTACAGACCGTGGCGAACGTGCAGTCGAGGCGGAAAAAGCAGCTAAAGCAGCTCCCACATTCACTGAATTCCCCAGCGCGATTGAGCTATATAGTGATGATGAACTTAATCAATTAATTGCGGAAAATACCCACCTTAAGCGGGTGCGTGCAGATGAGTGCCAACTTGTTGATGATATTAAAGCGCGTGCTGAATTAGTGAGGCTACCGACTTATCAATTTCTATGGGGTGATATGTTAGCCTGGGGAGTGTGTGTTGATAAAAATGCCGAACTTGGTATTCATTATATGCGTGCAGCAGCAAGACAGGGCCAACCTCGGGCATTGGAACAACTGGGGCGTTACTATGTTCAAGGGAAATTTGTGCAGCAAGATATCGAGCGTGCTGTACCGCTATTTGAACAATCAGCTAAATTAGGTTTTTTACCGGCGAAAATACAATGGGCGGAGCTATTAATTCAAGGCTACGGCAGTCCTTATGATTATCAAATGGCATACAGTTATTTGTATAATACTGTGACGGCTGATGTTAAGATGCACAAAAAATTAACCCTATTATTAGCGCAATTAGAAAACTTAATGCCTGAACGTGTGGTTACAGCAGCAAAACATGCCGCTAAATATCAGTAAGTATGACGAGTTAAGTACCTCATTAAAGCTAACTGAATAGTCAATTAGAGTTAGATCCGATTCGATCCTGTGCTCATTTGGCACTATCCTTCTTGTATACCGACTTACTTATGGTACAAAACTGTATCCTAGGGTAGTTTGGGTATATAATCTGACCGTTTATTCCTTCCAATTTGGACTTTCTATGAGTAAAGACCCTTTCCACTCGCGTGAGCAGGAAAAATATAATAATCCTATTCCTAGTCGAGAATTCATTCTTGATTATCTTCGTAGCTTAGATAAGCCGATTAATCGTGAGCAAGTATTTGCTGGATTAAAATTACAAGGTGAAGAGCACGAAGAAGCTTTACGTCGTCGCTTACGTGCGATGGAGCGCGATGGACAGCTGGTTTTTTGTCGAAACAGAACTTATGCATTACCTGAACGCTTAGATTTGCTGGAAGGTCAGGTATTGGGCCACCGCGATGGTTTTGGCTTTTTCCGTCCTGATGATGGTGGTAAAGATTTATTTATCTCTATCCGTCAAATGTCGACGTTATTCCATGGCGATCGTATTCTTGCACAACCTGTAAAAGAAGAGTTTAAAGGCCGTAAAGAAGCACGTTTCGTACGTTTATTAGATGCTGAGCCACTGCAACTTGTTGGTCGTGTTTATCTGGAAAAAGGTATTGCCTTTGTACGTCCAGATGACAGTCGTATTAAACAAGAAGTACGTATTAGTGATGAAGAACGTCTTGGTGCTCGTGCTGGTCAAATGGTTGTGACAGAAATTGTAAAACGTCCAACTTATAACTTACCTGCGTTAGGTAAAGTGATCGAAATACTGGGTGAAAATATGGCACCAGGTATGGAGATTCAAGTGGCGATCCGTACGCATGATATTCCGCATGTATGGCCAGAACATATTCTTGATGATATGGCAAAACTGTCACCAGAAGTCCCTGAAGATGCAAAACTAAATCGTGTTGATTTACGTGATCTACCGTTGTTAACTATTGATGGCGAAGATGCGCGAGATTTCGATGATGCTGTATTCTGTGAACGTAAAAAAAGCGGTGGCTGGCGTTTATGGGTAGCAATTGCTGACGTAAGTTCATATGTGCAAACTAATTCAGATTTAGACTTAGAAGCACAAGGCCGTGGTAACTCGGTTTACTTCCCTGAGCAAGTTGTCCCTATGCTGCCAGAAGTATTATCGAATGGTTTATGCTCGCTGAATCCACATGTTGATCGTTTATGTATGGTTTGTGAAATGACCATTTCTGATGCCGGTCGTTTGTCGGGTTATAAATTTTATGAAGCTGTGATGAATTCACATGCTCGCTTAACCTATACCAAAGTAGCTAATATTCTTGATGGTGATACAGAACTGCGTGATGAATACCAAGCGGTAGTGCCACACCTTCACGAATTACATAACATGTATAACGTGTTGAAAAAAGCACGTTCTGAACGTGGAGCCATTGAATTTGAAACGTTAGAAACACGTTTCGTATTTAATGAACATCGTAAAATTGACAAGATCGTACCGGTTGTACGTAACGATGCGCATAAGTTAATTGAAGAATGCATGATTTTAGCGAACGTTGCATCGGCACGTTTTGTTAGCAAGCATAAAGCTGCGGCATTATTACGTGTGCACGATACTCCGGGTGAAGAAAAACTGGTTAACTTCAGAAGCTTCTTAAGTGAGACGGGTCTAGAGTTAAAGGGTGGTTTGAAACCAACACCGCTAGATTACGCTGATTTGATTAGTCGAATTCAAGATCGTCCTGATAAAGAACTTATCCAAACAATGCTGCTACGCTCAATGAAACAGGCAGTATATCAAGCAGAAAATAATGGTCACTTTGGTTTAGCATTAACTGCGTATGGTCACTTTACGTCACCAATTCGTCGTTATCCTGATTTAGTATTACACCGTGCGATCAAGTTTGAAATTGCTAACCAAGCGGCAGTTAAAGAAGGTAAACCCTTAACGAAGCGCTGGACTAGCACTGGTGGTTATTGCTACCAAGTGTCGGATGTTGAGACACTCGGAGAGCATTGCTCATTAACAGAGCGTCGTGCCGATGATGCAACGCGTGATGTATCAGATTTCTTGAAGTGTGAATACATGCAAGATCATCTTGGTGATACATTCGAAGGTGTGATTGCAGCTGTAACAGGTTTTGGTTTCTTTGTTCGAATCAAAAACCTTAACATCGATGGCTTAGTGCACGTGTCTAGTTTACGTGGTGATTACTATAATTTCGATGGTAGTCGTCAAACGCTACGTGGAGAATCAAGCGGTGTTGAATATCGTATTGGTGATCAAGTTGAGGTGAAAGTCTTAGCGATCAACATGAACGATAAGAAGATTGATCTTGAGCTAGCGGGTGCAGTAACACACAGCCGTCGCAGTAAACGTAAACCAGCAGAATTTTCTGGTAAACGTAAACCTGAAGGCGCAAAAGCGAAGCCGAACAAAAAGACTAAATTAAAGTTAAAAACTAATAGTGATGTAGTGGTAAGTGCGGCTGATAAAGCACGCGTTGCTGCTAAGCTACAGCCTCAAACAGGCGATGCTGTTGAAAAAGGCACATCACCAGTTGATGCAGTTAAACCGAAAGGCAAGACTAAACCAGCAAAGAAGAAAGTAAAAGCCAAGGCTAAATCACGCCCGGGCAGAGCTGAACGTTCAAAGAAAAAAGCCAATAAATAGCAATGGTAATAATAGTAACAAGGTAGAGAGATACAATGAGCAGTGAACTAATTTTCGGTATTCATGCAGTTAAATCATTATTGGAGCATGAACCAGAGCGCTTCATTGAAGTATATGCATTAAAAGGACGTGAAGATGATCGTCTAACACCATTAATAGCAGAATTAAATGATATTGGTATTGCAGTGCAATTGGTTAACCGTAACACACTTGATAAGAAGTGTGACGGCGGCCGTCATAACGGTGTATTAGCGCGCGTTAAAGAAGGTAAAAAACTAAATGAATCTGATCTCGATACGTTACTTAATCGTATTGAAGAAAAAGAAGAACAGCCATTATTATTGATTCTTGATGGCGTTACTGACCCGCATAATCTAGGTGCTTGTTTACGTAGTGCTGATGCGGCAGGTGTCCATGCTGTTATCGTGCCTAAAGATAAGTCAGTACAACTGACATCAGTGGTTCGTAAAGTAGCCTGTGGCGCAGCAGAAACAGTGCCACTGATTGCGGTGACAAATCTTGCACGTACTATGCGTGAGTTACAAGAACGCCGTATCTGGATTGTGGGTACTGCGGGCGAAGCAACACAAGATTTATACCAGCCTAAACTAACGGGTCCATTAGCTATTGCGATGGGTGCGGAAGAGAAAGGTCTGCGTCGTCTAACGCGTGAACATTGTGATGAACTAATTAGCATCCCAATGGCGGGTAGTGTTTCAAGCTTGAACGTATCAGTAGCTACTGGTATCTGTTTGTTTGAAGTTGTACGTCAACGTCAGGCTAAATAATCCTACGCGCTTGTTTGGTAAATAGGTCTAGTAAATAGGCTTAGTAAATCGGTTTAACCAATCGGTTTTAAAACAATGAGTTGATATAAAAAAAGCGTCCAATCAATGGACGCTTTTTTATTAACTCTTGTTTATGAACTAAAGTTTTTACTGACTATAGTTTACAGCGTGATGGCACTACTTAGCTTAATTCGCTCACGATTAAGCATCCATTACGTCTGAGGCTTCACTTTTACCGTCACTATCGATATGCGCTTCGCTACTCGCAATTTTACGGCCTCTTGGCATCTTCACTACTAATGTTTTTGCTAACTCATCATGTAGGCAGCGACGTTGATCACCTCTAAAAATAGCCAAGAAATTACTGATCGTAATTACAAAGCCAAAAAATGGTAGGTAAGCGACAATCCAAAATGGCAGGTAACGCTTGAGGATGATGTCTTGTAAGCTGAGGCGTTGGCCATTTTCACCCACTACCGCAATACCAACAATGCGTTTACCTAGGGTTTGACCATATTCTTTAAGTAGGTAACTGTTTAACGCCATGAATAACACAATCTCAAGTAAAGATACTTTGACTTGAGTGGCAAAGGAAATCGTAAAGTTTTCATCGATACCGGCACTTAAATTAAGTAAATCAAAACCGAGAATAAACGGGACTAACATTACAGTCGGAAAAATGACTTTATCTAATATTGCTGCTTGAAAGCGTTGAGCTAACGTAGCAAGTTCAACATATTGACGTGATGACGAAGGTTCAGGTTGCATATGACTTCTATAAATTAGTTAGTTAACTGGAATTCAGACATAGATGATAATCAATCCTTAGCGTAATAATCAAGATTTACTCGCACTTATTTACAAATTCAAATTTTAATTCACAGCGTAAATAATATTGTTATTATGTTAGGTGATTTTAATTTTAGTATATGGGATTGATTATGACTTGGATGTGTTATCGGTTTAGTGAGTTGTCCAGTTTGCAACTCTATGATGTATTGCAATTACGCGCAGCTATCTTTGTTGTCGAGCAAGATTGCGCTTATCAAGATATTGATGGTTTAGATATGCATCCTGATACGCGTCATATTCTGCATTATAGTATGAAAGGTGAGTTACTTGCTTATCTGCGTATTTTAGCGGCGGGAGTTAGTTACCCAGATGTGGCGATTGGTCGTGTTGTGACTGCTGCGTCAGCCCGTGGACAGGGTCTTGGTCATCAGTTGCTTGAACGCGGAATGAGTGTGGCCAAATCAACATGGCCTGATCAAGATGTATACCTTTCTGCACAGGCTCATTTACAGCATTATTATCAAGGTTATGAGTTTGCTACTGTGACGGCAGAATATTTGGAAGATGGAATTCCCCACGTTGGTATGCGCTGGCAAGCGAATTCTGAGCATTTTAAAAGATCATAACAAACAAGACTAATAGCATGCACGATACCCAAGTTACTTTAAGTATTAATGTAACTATTTTCGATTATCTTCATTGTCGAGTTGTATTATGGGGAGTGACGCTATATAATTCGCGGTCTCAAAATTAGTCAATTTTTTATACGTTCCTTGCCTCGATGGACCGACTAAGCCAGAGCCGAGGCTGATTAAACCCGTGAGGAGCTTACGATGCGTCATTACGAAATCGTATTTATGGTTCACCCAGATCAAAGTGAACAAGTTTCAGGCATGATCGAGCGTTACAGCGCTGTAATCACTGAAGCAAATGGTACTATCCACCGTCTAGAAGACTGGGGTCGTCGCCAATTAGCATACCCAATCAACAAACTTCATAAAGCTCACTATGTTCTTATGAACATTGAAGCTGGCCAAGATGTTATTGATGAGCTAGAAAATAACTTCCGCTTTAACGACGCAGTGATCCGCAACATGATCCTACGTACTAAAGGTGTAGTTACTGAAGCTTCTCCAATGGCTAAAGCTAAAGAAGAACGCCGTGAAGCGCCTGCTGCTACTGAAGCACCAGCTGCTAAATAATAGCGTTTTAGCTATAGGTATTTGTTTGTTGGATAGCATTTAGTTATCCAATTATTTGAGAAGATTTTAGGAGATTTTAATTATGGCACGTTTTTTCCGTCGTCGTAAATTCTGTCGTTTCACTTCTGAAGGTGTTACGGAGATTGATTATAAAGATATCGCTACGTTAAAAAACTACGTAACTGAAAGCGGTAAAATTGTACCAAGTCGTATTACTGGCACACGTGCTAAGTACCAACGTCAACTTGGTCGTGCGATTAAACGCGCACGTTACTTGTCTCTACTTCCATACACTGACTTACATAAGTAAGCTATTGTTTGGTCGTCAAGACTAACTCTATATTTTTGAGGAAAGGTAATGAAAGTAATTTTATTAGACAAGATCGCTAAATTAGGTAAATTAGGCGAGACTGTTAACGTTAAAGCTGGTTATGCTCGTAACTTCCTTTTACCGAAAGGTAAAGCGGTTCTAGCAACTAAAGCAAACGTTGAATCTTTCGAAGCACGTCGTGCTGAACTAGAAGCTAACGTAGCTGCTGTTAAAGCAACTGCTGAAGCTAAAGCTGCAACAATCAACGCTCTAGAAGCTGTTGTAATTGCAACTAAAGCTGGTGACGAAGGTAAGATTTTCGGTTCTATCGGTACTCGTGACATCGCTGATGCGATCGTTGCTGCTGGTGTTGAAGTTGCTAAAAGTGAAGTTCGTCTTCCTGAAGGCGCTTTACGTACTCTTGGTGCGTTCGAAATCAGCATCCAAGTACACAGCGAAGTATTCGCTACAGTGAACTTAGAAGTTGTAGCTGAAGCTTAATTTAAAGTTTAACTTTAGATTAATCTCAGTATAAAGCCATGGTGTATACCATGGCTTTTTTTATGCCTGTAATCTGAGGACATCACTATTTCGGGTAGCCAGTGATGGTACGAATCGATTGGTATAACGGCTGTAATTGTGTATACATTTTCAAATAGACTTGGTTATAAAGTGCATCATAAGTCGCCACGATCTCTGGCTGCGGCTGAAAGACTTTATTTACTCGTGTCATTCCTGAAATTGCCTGATCAAAGTCGGCATAAACACCGAGCCCAACTGCAGTAACAATCGCAGCCCCTAATCCCGATGTTTCGAATGTATGTGGGCGCTCTGCTGGCATATTAAAAATATTGGCCGTTAACTGCATCGCCACATCACTTTGAGAACCGCCTCCTGATACCCGCAATGTGGTTATTTTGACCTTGTTACGTTTGCTGATACGTTCTTTACCTTCTCGTAATGAATAGGCAAGTCCTTCTAATATCGCACGATAGATATGGGTACGGGTATGTACATCACCAAAACCAATAATACCGCCTTTGGCTTCAGGTCCGGGATCGCGTGCGCCAGGTGTCCAATAGGGTTGTAACATCAGTCCCATAGAACCGGCTGGAATTTCTGCGACTAAGCGATCGAATAATACTTCTGGTGCGATACCTTCAGCATCAGCGAGATGCTGTTCCCGTAAACCAAACTCTTTTTTAAACCAACTGATTAGCCAAAAACCACGATAAATCATGACCTCCGAAGAATAGTGACGCGGTATCGCGGAAGGAAATGGCGGTAAATGTGGCGTGGCTTCCACATATTTGTCTGTGGTGATGTTAATCGTTGCGGTAGTGCCATAACTTAAACACGCGATGTTAGGGCGGTTACCACCAGAGCCGATAATTTCGCAAGCTTTGTCTGATGCCGAGGCTATCACGGGTAATCCAGCTGGAATACCCGTATAGGCCGCGGCATCGTCGGTAACATGACCGACAAGCTCTCCAGGTTCGACCAGCTTAGGTAACATTTTCGGGTCTATCGCTAACATATCCCAACGCCAATCCGATTTTTTTAACCAAGCCAGCTTTTTATAATCAAACGGGATATAACCAACTTGGCTACCAATAGAATCAACCAGGTTATCGGTGAACTTATAATTTAAAAATCCTGATAACAGTAGGTATTTGGATGTATCACGCCATATCTCGGGTTGATTTTGACGGATCCAAATCGCTTGTGACTTTTCTTGAAAACGCTGGATAATATCTTCGACACAGGCAATTTTAAATAACCAGTTCCAAGGCCATTGAATGCTTTCTTGTTGCGCATGACGTTGATCTAACCAGATGATTGCCGGCCGTAATGCTTTGCCTTCAGCATCAAGATTGATCACGGTACCACGTTGGGTCGTGATCGACATACCAACAATATGCTGTTTATCGATCGCCGGGTATTTTTTAAGATCTTGCCAAAGTAAGTCACAGGCCTGCTTGACGGCTAGCCAGTAGTAATCAGGATCCTGTTCTGCCCAACCAGGTTGCGCTGAAAAATAAGGAGTGATCACTTGTTGTCCTTTGGCGATCAAATTGCCTTGGTTATCAAAAAGTAGTGCGCGAACACTTTGGGTTCCATTATCAATACTCAACAAATAGCGTTGCTGCTCCGATGCTAATGCTAATGGTGATGATGTTGGAGTAAGACTATCCATGTAAATTATCTCCGACTGAGCTAGCTTGCCGCTACGTAAGGTGAGCTATCATTATGTTTTGGTAAACAATGGCTATGTTTTGGCAAACTATAGTAACGTTGAATGATGGCTTGATAGCGACCGACTTCGTGTTGCCATTGTGCTTCATTCCAGTGCAACGCTGCTTTGCAAAGAGGTTGTAATTGCACGAATAACTGCTCTCCACCTTTTGGCAGTAATAACCCGATGCGACAACGACGTAGCAATAGGTCATCGAGATGAATCACCATTTCGTGCTGTAATATCCACTTTAGTTCAGCAAAAAATGTATTTGTGCTACCAACCAACTTGAGCTCACCGTGACTGGCGTTATTGATCAGATGGCTATAATGCTTACCATAGTGACTTTTTAAACGCTGTATTTGCTGCGGGTTCAAGATACTATCGACTGGCTTAGCTGTGATAGGTTTAAATAGTTTAGCTGCTTGTAACTCGATGATATTTATATCTGGCAAGTAATGCTGTGCGACCTTTAATACATCGAGAGCGATCAACCTGAAGGTGGTGAGCTTACCACCTGCGACACTGATCAAGCCTTGTTCATTCCAGATCGTATGTTCACGTTTTTCATCTGACGGTTTGGTATCTTTTACCTTACCTCTGGTATCGGCACTGCTATTTGTACTATTACTGACTACTGGGCGGATCCCGGCGTAGGTAGATATCACATCGTCTTCGCTAATATTAGCTTGCGGAAACTGCTTGTTGATCCCGGTAAGCAAATAATCAACCTCACTTTGGCTAATGCAAGGTTGTTGATCTAAATCGGTGTCATGATCAAGATCCGTGGTCCCAATCACAGTGCTATTCTCCCAAGGGAAAGCAAAGATAGGACGCTTGTCTTCGGGGTGGAAGTAGCTAACCGAATAGGCGAGTGGTAATCGCCAGCTTGGGATAATTAAATGACTACCTCGCAATGGCCTAATGGCTTTTTTGGCTTGCAGTTGCTGGCGTAATTTGTCTGTCCAAGGGCCCGTCGCATTGACCACAACGTTGGCTTTTAAGCTAAATACTTGTCCAGATACCTGATCAGACACTTTAATGCCGGTGACTTTATCGGCGGTTTTAATGAGATGCTCTGCGCTGAGATAATTGATGGCACGGCCACCAAGTTCTTGCGCTTCTTGTAATACCCGCATGACCAAACGAGCATCGTCAGTGACCGCATCGGCAAACTGTGTCGCACCCTGTAATTTTTTCTGCTCAATCCCCGGCACATGAAAATCACCAATACCGTGATTAATATAACTGTGATTACGTTTCCCACCAATCCAATCATAGATGGTCAGCAAGCTATTAAACACAAAGGGGCCAGGAAATTGAGATTTATAATGACCCATCAAAAATTGCAATGGGTTCACTAAACCGGGTAACTCGTTAAGCAATTTTTCACGTTCAGTCACGGCATCTTTGGTCATATTATATTGACCACTACCAAGATAACGCAGACCGCCGTGTACCATTTTCGAAGACTTGCTGGATGCCCCCCAAGCAAAATCTTGTTGCTCAACTAATAATACTTTCAAGCCTGCCTGGCTGGCGCTTAACAATATGCCAGCCCCCGTGATGCCCCCACCAACAACGATCATATCCCAAACGGTATTATCAGCACTTTGTTGGATCTGAGAGAGATGCTGCTTACGACTCAAGCTGGTTAATATATGGCTCATATTACCTCCTAGCTGACCTGTTCTTGATGTTGCGTGCTATCACCGCTTGATTGTAGATTCAGTGTTGATGCTGGTTCTGATGCAATGAGGCAATGTGGATTCATTATCTGCTGTGGATCAAATGTGTCGCACAAAGACTGAATGGCTTTGATCGTCAATTCTCCTTTCTCTGTAGTTAAGTAAGGTTGGTGATCTTTACCGACGCCATGCTGATGGCTAATGGTGCCTTGGTTGTTAACGATAATCTCTGAGGTTGTGTGTTTTAACTTTGCCCATTGGGCTAGGGTTTGCTGGTAGTTGTCACCTGCTTTGAAAATATAGGTGGTGTAAATGCTAGAGCCTTGTTGGTAAAAGTGAGATAAATGAGTAAACACGTGCATTTGCGGTGAGCCAGCGGTTGGATCTTGATTTAATACTGTGCGTAGATTGGTTTCTATTTTGGTTAATAGATTATCGACGTTATGCCAGTCCGTTGCTGTTTCTAGGGTATCTACGACATAGCCTTTTTGCCATAACGCTTCGCGGAAGTAGGGCATGGTAAATCGTTTTTCAGCCCATTTATTACCCATGAACGACCCTGTGTATAAGCCTTGGTACGCTTTGGTGATCTTTTTTAGTTGTTTTAATGCGCTGCGACATTGGAACTTGGTCCCTGTTAAGCCAAATGTCATCATGCATTTACCTTCTTTTGCCCCAAATACAACGAGGGCTTTTTCGAGTAAGGCGATTTGTTTTTCATGTCCGGCTAAGGCAAGTTGGGTTTCGGTCTCGATAGCATTGCTTAGACGCAGCATAGACAATTGTATATCGGACTGGACAAGTGTTTTGGCTGCTTCTTTGGCTTGCTGCCAGCTTGGGAAGAAGGTCACATAAAAGTTCTCTTGTGCTGCGAGTTTACGCACCCGGACTTTGACTTCGGATAAGATACCAATACGGCCTTCTGACCCCATCAACAACGCTTTAATATCAGGGCCTGCTGCCGAAGCGGGGAAAGTTGGAATATTTAATCGACCAACTGGTGTGATGACTTCACCACCGGCAAACAGCTCCTCAATGCGGCCATAACGTAAAGACTGTTGACCACTCGATCGCGTGACTACCCAGCCGCCAATGGTCGAAAGTTCGAAAGATTGTGGGAAGTGCCCTAAGGTATAACCTTGCGCACGTAGCTGTGCTTCGACTTGTGGTCCCGGTGTACCTGCACCAAATGTGGCGAGCTGGCTTTCGGTATCGAGTGCGATGAGTCGGTTCATACGCCCCATATCGACGGTTAAAATAGCGTGTTCTGATGCAAATGGATTGATGTGACCAGCGACACTGGTGCCACCACCATAGGGGATGACGAGAATATTGTGTTGTTGACAAACGTGGAGAAGCTCGACTAAATCATCACTATTTTCTGGAAAGGCGACGCCATCCGGGAAATATTCAAAATCACCACTGCGCATGGCTAACCAGTCCGGTAAACTCTGCCCTCGAGCGTGACGAATACGTACTTCAGGATCGAGATTAAATAACGGGTGATGGGGCAACCGGGAGGCTGGTACTTGTTTTATTACATCTTCAATTTGCGCATCGACGAGTTGTGTTGTTGCCCCGACTTTTGAAAGTAAAAAATCATCAGCAGTACTCGGTAAATCTAATTTATTGGCTTCATCGCCCCAACCATTCCAACGTTTCATAATCTCATCTTCCTCTGTAATATTACGGTATGTTATCTAGTTTAGATGTAAAGGGCGGTTGATAGCATTGTCGTATTAAGCCAAGATAAGTATCAAATTAGGACTAACTCACAATACCTCAGGGTAAAGCTCGTTATACTCATAAATACGTATTGAATAAGGATGATTCAGTTATGGTAGGGCTAGGTTCAGTATCAGTGCCAGTAATAAAACAGTATTTACGTTATGTGGAAACGTTGGATATCGATGTACCAGCGTTATTGTCACGCAGTAATATTACAGTAGCCACGCTTGCCCAAGAAAGTGAGCGTATCACTGGTGAGCAATTACAGGCATTTTTGGCCAACCTTATTATTGCCACTGATGACCCCTTATTCGGATTGAAAAGTGGTGCCTTTGTTGAGCCAAGCTCGTACAGTGTTCTGGGTTATATCACGATGACGTGTGCGACGCTTGAACAAGCGCTTGAACGTATTCAGCCTTATGAGAAATTGGTGGGCGACATGGGCGTGACATCAATAAACTATCAATCTAAGCAGCTATGTATCAATTGGCATTGTGCCTATACCTTTGAAGATGTGCGAGAGCAAATGGTCGATAATGTATTTGCTTCTTGGCTTGCTTATGTCCGTTGGTTGTCAGGGCAAGATTTAGGACCTTTGGAAGTACATCTGCAACGCGCAGCGCCAGTGCCAGAACTTATGCATCACTATCAGCAGGTATTTTCTTGTCCGGTACTATTTTCACAATCAAGTAATAGTCTTATTTTACCGCGTGAATACCTTGATATCCCGTTACGGCAGCCAGATTATAACCTGTTGAAAACACTTGAGATACATGCCTCTCTACAAGTTTCTGCTCTTGGCGACACGCATAGTTTTAGTGTCCAAGTTAAAGATATTATTCGTATTTTATTATCGAAGGGCATTACTCGCAAAGATATGGTCGCTGGGCAGTTAAACATGAGTGAAAGAACGCTGCAGCGGAAATTGCAGCAAGAGCAAACCAATTATCAGAAATTATTGGATGAGGCGCGTTTATCACTGGCTCAGCAGTATTTAATTGAAACACAGCTGGCGGTGGATGATATTGCTATGCAACTCGGATTTAGTGAAACACGATCTTTTTTTCGTAGTTTTAAGCGTTGGACAGGGCAAACTCCGAGTGTTTATAGAGAATGTAGTTCACAGAAATTAGGTTAAATAAGCCATTTTTCTACGCAATGCTTTCATTTTTCGAGTATGAGGTCTAATATTTTGCAAAAAGAATAAAATTAACCTTATGCTGCTTCACAGCAGGATGCAATTAGTGAGTATATGATGAAAAAAATTACAACAATGATTGTTGCGTTAGCATGTTCAGTCCCTTCTTTGTCTATGGCTGCGGGTGATGTTGCTGCTGGTAAAGCCAAAGCAGTAGTGTGTGCAGCTTGTCATGGTGCGTCAGGTATTTCTGCTATTCCTATGTACCCAAATCTAGCTGGTCAGAAAGAAATGTATTTAGTTAATGCATTGAAAGCATACAAAGGGGGTCAGCGTACTGGCGGTATGGCACCTGTGATGGCCGGCCAAGCTGCTGCATTATCTGATGCTGATATTAATAACCTAGCAGCGTACTTCTCAAGCCTTAAATAGTATTGAGTTAATCCCTACGCTGGTAAGTACATAAGCCTCATTGTGAGGCTTTTTTATTAACCAAAAAACCAGCAAACGATTCCATCATATAAATTTTTACCACTTCTCTGGTTATTTCATTTCCCCTACAGGGATATTTTTAGGATAATGGTTAATCACACTAAATTTCGTGAGTGCTAGCATGGCCGAAAAACGTCAAAACCAGTTTCAAAATCAGTTTTCAAAAGACAAAAATAAAAAAGACAGTGCTGTTGATGCGCTAAAAGTGCCGCCGCATTCGTTTGAGGCTGAGCAATCGGTTTTAGGTGGCTTATTCATTGATAATGAAGCTTGGGATCGTGTAACCGAATTTATTGTAGCAAAAGATTTTTACAGTCGCCCACATCAACTTATATTCGAAGGAATGGCAAAGCTGGTGGATCAGCATATCCCACTGGATATTATTACCGTTTCTGAATGGCTAGATAACGAAGAACTGCTTGACGATGCAGGTGGCTTTGCGTATCTGGGTGATATTGTTAAAAATACCCCAAGTGCGTCGAACATTACTGCTTATGCTAACATTGTGCGTGAGCGCGCAGTGATACGTGAACTTATTGCGGTTGCCAGCGATATCAGTGAATCAGGTTATGAGCCGCAAGGGCGTAAAAGTACCGACCTACTTGATTTAGCTGAAAGCAAAGTATTCCAAATTGCAGAATCAAGACAGAGCGAAGGCCAAGGCCCGAAGAACTTAGAAAGCGTTCTGCAAGAAACCGTTGATAAAATCGAAGAACTTTATCAAACCCCGCATGACGGTGTGACAGGTGTTGCATCTGGGTATAACGACCTTGATGGCATGACGACAGGATTCCAACCATCTGATTTAATTATTGTCGCAGCGCGTCCATCCATGGGCAAAACGACTTTTGCGATGAATTTATGTGAACACGCGGCACTAAATGAAGATAAACCTGCGGTTATTTTTTCACTGGAGATGCCTGCAGAACAGATTATGATGCGTATGCTCGCGTCACTGGGTAAAATTAACCAAACCAAAGTACGTACTGGTCAATTAGATGATGATGATTGGGCGCGTTTATCTGCGACCATGAAGAGTATGCTAGAGCAGGGTAAGATGTATATCGATGATAGTTCTGGTTTGACCCCTACCGAGGTTCGTTCGCGCTCTCGCCGTATTGCTCGTGATCATGGTGGCATCAGTATGATCATGATTGACTACCTACAATTAATGCGCGTACCTGCATTAAGCGAAAACAGAACCTTGGAGATCGCTGAAATATCGCGTTCATTGAAGTCCCTTGCTAAGGAACTTAAATGTCCTGTGATTGCCTTATCTCAGTTGAACCGCTCGTTGGAGCAACGTGCTGATAAGCGTCCGGTTAACTCGGATCTTCGTGAATCAGGCTCTATTGAGCAGGATGCCGATTTAATTATGTTTATTTATCGTGATGAGGTTTATAACGACGATTCACCAGATAAAGGCACTGCCGAAATCATTATCGGCAAACAACGTAATGGCCCGATTGGTAAAGTCAGACTGACCTTTAACGGTGAATTCTCACGCTTTGATAACTTTACCGGCCCTGCTTATGATGATGATTATTAAGGAATAACTATGCGTTCAGCAACGGCTGAAATATGCTTGCAGTCATTGCAGCATAACGTTCAACAAATAAAATATATTGCCCCGAATAGTAAAATAATGGCTGTTGTGAAGGCGAATGCTTATGGCCATGGTCTACTTGCAGTCGCATCTGCGCTTACTGATGTCGATGCATTTGCGGTGGCTCGTGTTGAAGAAGCTTTAACCCTGCGCAGTGGTGGTATTGTAAAACCGATCTTATTACTGGAAGGTTTCTTCTCGACTGATGAACTACCGATCTTGGTGGCGAATAATATCCAAACATCGGTACATATCGAACAACAACTTGATGAATTAGAACAAGCAGATTTAGATGCGCCTATCCATGTTTGGTTGAAAATGGATACCGGTATGCATCGTTTGGGTATACGTCCTGACAACTGTAAACGTGCGATTGAGCGCTTGAAGAATAACCCTAATGTAGTGCAACCAGCACGGTTGATGACGCATTTTAGTTGTGCTGACGAAGCCGACCCAACTATCACCCAACGCCAAATTGATTTATTTGATGAGTTAGTTGTTGGTGAAGAAGGTGAGCACTCAATTGCTAACTCTGCAGGTCTGTTAGCTTGGCCTGCTGCACGCCGAGAATGGATCCGTCCAGGTATCATGCTGTATGGTGTATCACCTATGATCGGCGCGACAGCGGTAGAGCATGATTTAAAGCCGGTGATGACCTTAACCACAGATTTAATTGCAGTACACAATATTAAAAAAGGTGAAACAACGGGCTATGGTGGTATCTGGAGTGCGTCAGAAGATACACGCTTAGGCGTTGTTGCTGTGGGTTACGGTGATGGCTACCCACGCATGGCGCCAGAAGGAACTCCGGTATTAATTAATGGCCGTATCGTGCCGATTGTTGGCCGTGTTTCGATGGATATGTTAACGGTAAATTTAGGCGCCGAATGCCAAGATAAAGTAGGTGATAAAGTGATTATGTGGGGCGCAGGTTTACCAGCAGAATTAGTGGCCGAACACATAGGAACCATTGCATATGAACTTGTTACTAAGCTTACGCAACGGGTTACACTTAAATATTTATAAAAATTAGTTGACTGTGATGCCCTCATTTTTATTGCTGCGACCAACGAAAGTTAAACTATATCAAGGTATTATGTTATAGATAACATAGCGTCATGAATTAAAATACATTTAAGTAAACTGAAATATGAGTATTTCACCTGCAATTTACTCATTAATTACGTTATGATTAACTAGAGTTCGAGCTCTATGTGGGTTTGACAGGGATTTTAATATTTAAAGTAACTTATTGTTTTATTTCCGAATTCACTAATAAATATAAAATTGATTTATGTGACTAGTGGCTACGACTAAACTTATTTAATTTCACCTTTATCATTTAGTTTGTATAGCAGTAAGGGGCGGCATATGACAGATAATACGATACAAAGAAATCTACCTAGACAAGAAAGAAGCCTTGAAAGAGTAAAGCAAATTATTGATTCAGCAGCAGCTTTATTTGATGAGATTGGTATTGCTAATGCGACGCCTTCAGATATTGCTAAGGCATCGGGTTTAACAAGAACATCGTTATATCGTTATTTTCCGAACAAAGCATCGATTATCCGAGCGCTAGCTGAGCGTCATTTACAAGCGCTGCAATTACGCTTCTCTGCGGTGCCAAATGATTTGCCGCTTGAAGAACGTATTGAGCTAGTCATTGAGACATACGCTGAGTTTTACCGTAACGAACCGGGTTACATGGCCGTTTGGTCGGGCGTTGATTCACTGCCAGAGCTGAAAAGTATTGATCAGTCAGCACTCGATTTTCACTCTACTGTCATTCAAAATCAAATGGCGAGTATTGTTTCTGATGATATCAGTAGCGAGCAAGTTAAAATGATCTCGGTTATCCTACCACGTACTGTAGGTTCTATTTTACGCTTGGCAGTGCAAGAACCTGAATTGGCAAATCAATATGTGCGCGAAGCAAAAGTGTTAGCGACGGTATACTTGACTCATTATGCCCACCTTGCTGGTTATGACCTTAAAGAAAATCCAAGTTCAAGCCCTGCATAATAACCGAATAAACTAGCGGTACTGAATAATTTAGTTACTGCTAGAAACCTTCCTAAATTAGCAGCGGATGCTGATTATTAAATAATGGAATTTCTACATGCCTATCTCTTATGTTGAACCTGTGTTTCGTCCGCCGAGTGAATGGCGATCATTGATCTTACAAGTCGCAAATGGTTGCTCTTGGAATAACTGCACTTTTTGCGATATGTATACGCAACCTCAGAAAAAATTTAGGGCTAAAAAGATAGCTGATATCGAAGCCGAAATTTTGAGTGTCGTTGCTAGCGGGCAAAAACATCAGCGTGTTTTCCTGGCTGATGGTGATGCCATGACATTACCGTTTAAACGATTAAAAGAGATCTTGTTACTTATTCGTAAACACATGCCAGATGTGCAAAGAGTCAGTGCATATTGCTTACCACGTAATATTAAAAGCAAATCATTAGCAGAGCTTTATGAGTTATGTAATTTAGGCTTGGGCATTGTTTATGTTGGTTGTGAAAGTGGTGATGATGAGGTTCTCGCATTAGTAGAGAAAGGGGAGACTTATGATTCGCAACTTGATGCTCTCTACAAGCTGAAAGGTGCGGGTATTAAAACTTCAGTGATGATACTTAATGGTCTGGGTGGTACTGAGTTTACCGAGCAGCATGCATTAAACTCTGCGCGCTTAATGAATGCTGCACAGCCAGACTATTTATCGACGTTAGTGGTGTCTTTTCCATTAGGGCAAGCTAAATTTTCCCAAAACTTTGTTAATGGTTTCCAATTACCTGATCAGCAGGGCTTGTTTTTGGAAATGCAAATGTTGTTAGAAAACTTGGAACTTAAGAATACCGTATTCAGGTCTGACCACGCCTCTAACTACTTGTCTTTAAAAGGGGTTCTGGGGCAAGATAAAAGCAGATTACTAGCACAGATATATGGTGCTATTGAAACCCCTGAGCAGAGCCATTTACGTAAAGAATGGCAGCGTGGGTTATAATTTCTATCTTTCTCACCGTAAAAGGAAAAACGATGTCTTTAAAGGACCAGATTATCATTAGTGAAAAAAGTTTGCATAAACACGTAATGAATAATGAAGTTGAGAAATTAACCCCGTTTATTGATGATGAATTTATTGTACTATCGGGAAGAGGCGTTAAGTTTAATAAATTAGAAGTACTTGATGTGATTACAAGGGAAACAGGGTTAAGAGTCACTACTGGAAGTCAGTCTTTTGAATTCAGGGAAATATCCACAGATGTTGTTCAGCTATGCTACAAAGGCTGGATGGACTATGGTAATGATAAGAAAACTTACTCTCTCCGTACTTCTATTTGGAAAAAAAATCTTACAGGATGGAAAATAATATTCCATCAAGGAACCCCGTGTAAACCATTTTAGCACTAAGCGCTGTTATTATCACAGCCTTAACAAAAATCGGCTACACAAGATGACAACTAGAAAGTGCGGTGCTATGGTTATATTTCAATAATGTTTATCTTATAATCACCAAGTGTTCGATAGTTTTTACCTATCAAAATGATTGTCTAAAGCAATTGGTTTAAGATTATATTTAATGTAAAAATTATGCCGTAAAATAAGCAAATATTTAATTAATTTAGGAGATTAAAATGGTTTTAGTAGGACGTCAAGCACCAGACTTTACAGCTGCAGCAGTACTAGGTAACGGCGAAATCGTTGATAGCTTTAACTTTGCTGAATTCACTAAAGGTAAATCAGCGGTTGTATTTTTCTATCCACTTGATTTCACATTTGTTTGCCCATCAGAGCTAATCGCTTTTGATCACCGTCTAGAAGATTTCCAAAAACGTGGTGTTGAAGTTATCGGTGTTTCAATCGATTCACAATTCAGCCACAACGCATGGCGTAACACTTCTGTTGAAGATGGCGGTATCGGTCCAGTTAAATACCCACTAGTAGCAGACGTTAAACACGATATTTGTCAAGCATATGGTGTTGAACATCCAGAAGCTGGTGTGGCTTTCCGTGGTTCTTTCCTAATCGACACAAACGGCGTTGTTCGTCACCAAGTTGTTAACGACCTTCCATTAGGCCGTAACATCGATGAAATGCTACGTATGGTTGATGCACTAAACTTCCACGAGAAAAACGGTGAAGTTTGTCCTGCACAATGGGAAGCTGGTAAAGAAGCTATGGAAGCATCACCTGAAGGCGTTGCTAAATACCTAAGCAAAAATGCTAAAGGCCTATAATTTTCACTTAACGTATTAAGTAAAAATTAAGTCTAATAAAAAAGCCAATCTCAGTGAGATTGGCTTTTTAGTATTGAATGATTTTTTTAATAACGTTTAAGTTGAATTAGCTATCAAAGCATATCTCAATAGACGCACTACCGAATGCACTGGTTAGTGGCAGCAACAATTTAGGCCCTTCTGCTTTGTGAGTAACTGTATGTCCTTTACCTGACACCACAATCGGTGTCGACATATCAAAATCAAAGCCTTTATCAGCTAAAATACGCTTTGCACCACCTGTTACCATGTTGGTGATCTCACCTACCATATCAATGACTTCAGCGTCAATTTTAGCGGGTTTCTCACCCAGCATATTATTCATAATCGCTAAGGCTAATGACTCATCAAAGGTAAGTGAAAATGAGCCTTTTGCTTGCGTTGACATCATTCCCATGATGCCAGTAATATCACCTTTGGCTTTGTCATCTTTTTTGAGTCTTGGCTTACCGGGTGTTAATTCCACTTGTGCCATGGTATTTAATACATTTAATAAAGATGAGATAAATGGATTGATAAACTCTACACGCATAGTTTGTTGTTCCTGAAAATTTAATTATTCACGGCAATCAGCACAGATACCGTGTGCTTCGACTGTCTTAGTCGTAATTGCAAAACCATGCTCATCGGCAAGTGATTGTAGTAACTCTTCTATTTCTGCATTGTGTAATTCAATAACACCACCACAACTCTTACATAAGAGTAGTTGAGAAGGGTGTTTTTCACCAAAATGTGGGCACAAAATAAATGCATTACTCGATTCTATCTTATGAATAAAACCTTCTTCGAGTAGAAAATCGAGCGCGCGATAGACGGTCGGTGGTTTTGCGTTTGGTTCTAACAGCTGCAATTGAGCAAGCAGATCATAAGCACTAATCATGGCGTTGTGCTGTGCCATTAACAGAAAAATTTGCTGCCTAATTGGGGTGAAGCGAACGGCACGGGTAATACAGAGTTGTTGTGCTCTGTAGAGTAAATTGTTCGCTGAATCTGTCATAGGGATCATTCAAGTAGCTGAGAAAGGATAATGCTAACACACTAGGAGGGCTTTTCTAATTGCAATATACTAAAAATAGCAAAGCAAGCGATCTTTATAGTGGTTTTCAGTGTATTTCGTTGGGTTGGTTAACGTATTCATAAATTAGTGGTGGCTAAGTTTATAGTTGAGTCGCCATCTTCGGCGTGAAAGGTACTGTTTTCATCAGATAACTCGCGCGGCCTTAAGCTAAAGCGAGCTTGTGGTGGGTGCCATCGTTGAACAAGATCTTTATTTTTGAAAGTGAAGCGCGCAAGGTGTATGATCGCCCCCTTGTTTTTCGTCGTAGTTGCCACGCTGCTGCACGAATTTAAAAGCAATTTAACGTAATTTAGCGCGACGCGCATCGAGATAAGAGATAATAAAGCAATGACTAAGCCAGCTACCACAAGTGTTCATGCCCCTGGACGTTTTTCGATTGCCCCTATGTTGGATTGGACAGACCGTCATTGTCGTTACTTTCATCGCCTACTGACCAAAAACACCTTACTGTATACAGAAATGGTGACAACCGGTGCAATCATTCACGGCCGAGGTGATTATCTGGCCTATAACCAAGAAGAGCACCCAGTGTCTTTGCAGTTAGGTGGCAGTAATCCGTTAGATTTGGCGCAAAGCGCTAAACTGGCACAAGAACGTGGTTATGACGAAATTAATCTGAACGTGGGTTGTCCGTCTGATCGCGTTCAAAGTGGTAAATTTGGTGCCTGTCTAATGGCGGAACCTATGCTGGTGGCGGATTGCGTTAAAGCAATGCAAGACGTGGTAGATATTCCAATTACCGTTAAAACTCGTATTGGTATTGACGAGCAAGATTCGTATGAATTTTTACAAACATTTATTGATACAGTCGCGGCAACGGGTTGTAAGGACTTTACGTTGCATGCCCGTAAAGCTTGGTTAAGTGGCTTAAGCCCGAAAGAAAACCGTGAGATCCCAGAACTTAATTATCAACGTGTTTACGATATTAAGCAGGATTTTCCGGGATTGTTTATTGCGATTAACGGTGGCGTTAAAACGTTAGCAGAGACAGAATCGCACCTTACGCACATTGATGGTGTGATGATGGGGCGTGAAGCGTATCATAATCCTTATCTATTGAGCCAAGTTGATGAACTTGTTTACGGTGCTGAGAAGTCGACTTATAGTCGTCATGATTATGCTGAAATGATGCTACCGTATATTGATAATCATATTCGTAATGGCGGGAGCCTAACGCATATTTATCGTCATATACTGGGGTTATTCCTTGGTCAGCCTGGTGCGAGAGCGTGGAAACGTTACTTGAGTGAACAAGGACATAAAAAAGGCGCTGGTGTTGATGTTGTTGAAGCTGCGCTCAAGTTAGTGCCGAAAGTATAATTTATTGATTTAAAAAGATTAAAGAGTTAAAAAGCCTATTATTATTTATATAATAGGCTTTTTTTGTATGATTTGTAAGTGCTGGTTATTTATTAACTAATGCCTCTCGTTTGGGCTAGTTTATTCAGGTAGTATGAAAACACTAATGCGAATGGTTTAATAAGATAAAGATCCAAAAAATGGTCATGATTTTGATTATGAGGCCGATAAGCTATTAGGATTCTAAGGACGTTGTCCGATCTATAAGTTAGATCAGAGGGACGGGATTGGTATTGTAATAATACTATCAAACTAACTTGTAAACGCTACAGAGGTATTAAATGGGACTATCAACCCAACTAAAAATCAAGCATAAAATCGGCATTCTTTCGGCGGTTGTTGTCGTTAGTTTTTTAACTTATCTTTTCGCGAATATCCTCGTTGTAAAAGAAAACAAAGAACGTTTATCACAACTGTCTGCTATTTATTATCCAGTACTTGAAGCCGCCACGATTAGTAACAGTAAAATTGCTGAATTAACGCAAGCAATTGAAACATCGGTCACGATTGGTGATGAAGATATGCTGCTGAGTGCAGACGATGTTTATGTTGATCTGATTGCACAACTAGATCTAATTAATTCGATCCATCCCGACAAAAATCGTGAATTATTATTAATTAAAAATGAAGCTGCTGAATATTACAAATCAGCTAAATATTTGGCTAATGGCTTGATTAGTGGCTCGATTTCTATTGATAGTTTATCTGTATTAGCAGAGAGGAATAGTCTTAAATTAGAAAAATTATTGGCGGAGCTGGATCAATTTAAACAAGACAGCCAATCTGACTTTACCGCGTTAATTGATACCTCATTAGAAAGCTCAGATAGAAGCCGTAATAAAGGTATTTTATTGGGTGTTGGCGTTATTATTTTAGTGCTTGCAGTGTGTTATTGGTTGACTGTGTCTATTACGGGTAGCATTCGTAAAGTATCTGATTCTTTAAAAGAGATCGCACAAGGTGATGGTGATCTGACAATACGTATTGATTACACCAATAAAGATGAAATTGGTGACCTAGTGCATTGGTTTAATCAGTTCCTGAATAAGCTGCATGGCAGTATCTCCGAAACTATCCAATCTATTGATTCGTTATCACAAGTGTCGACGCAATTAGCGACATCAAGCTGCACGTCTAAATCTCGAATTCAAGAGCAAAGTAAGTCGATTGATCAGGTCTCTCGCTCGATGAACGAAATGTTTGATACTGTCAGGCATATTGCTGATTATGCATCTAATGCTTCTTTGGAAGCAAATAGTGCAAACAAGGAAGCGGAGACTGGAACAGTGGTTGTCGAGAAGACTATTGAAGCCATACATGACCTAGCTAATGAGGTAAAAACAGCATCAAAAGTGATTGATGAATTAGACTCTCATACGAGCAATGTAGGTGTTATTCTCGATACTATCCGTGGTATCGCCGATCAGACCAATCTGTTAGCATTAAATGCAGCCATTGAAGCGGCGCGTGCGGGCGAACAAGGACGTGGTTTTGCTGTCGTTGCTGATGAAGTTCGAACTTTAGCCTCTCGTACACAAGACTCAACCCAAGAGATCCAACAAGTACTGGAAGAGTTGCAACGTGCTTCACGAGGTGCTGTGGAAGCGATGCAACGTGGGATGAGTAAAGCGGAGATGGGCGTAGAGCAATCATCGAGTGCGAGTGACTCGCTTAGCAGTATCTCGGGTAAAGTTGACGCGATTAACGTCGTCAACGAGCAAATTGCGTCGGCGACAGAAGAGCAAGCGCAAACCAGCAAATTGATAAATGGTTATATTGATGAAACCCATGCGATAGCAACGCAAGTATCTCAAGATACCGTGGTGCTTGACGACATAACACGTGCTATCGAGGTTGCAACACAACATTTAAGGCAAGCTACAAATCAATTTAGTGTGTAGTGAGTAACTACAATTTGCTTGTTACACGAAATTTCTAAGGAGAGAAATTTTATGGGCAAGCAAATTGCTATCAACGGCTCAAACGTTTTATCAAAAACAGTATCAACAATTAGATCAACCCTATTACAGAACACCACCGAGAACTATCTTTAGCTGCTTGTATTTCAGTTGCGCAATTCTATACCTAATACCTATGCCTATGTCTATGTCTATGCCTCCGCAGAGTAGCTAGGTCGCGTTCAATTACTCGACTCATCTAGTGCTATCCCGTTAACTTCCTGTTTGTTTTATATGCGTATAGCATATGTTTAGAGTGATTATCCAGCATTTTTGTAAGCGGGTGTCACCGCTCCTGTGTTCTCTGTTACCTTGGTGTAAGTTATTGTTTGAAATGGCTATATTCATCTTTATACATTTTTATTATGGGGTGGGTAAGTCATTTATATTCGTTATATACCTAGGATAGATGGATGAAAAAAGTATTTACGTTGTTACCACTGGCTGTCGTTTGTGCAACGCAATTTGCTCATGCAGCGACGGATGCAGAGCGCCTAGCGCAAGTTGAACAAAAGCTTGCGATGTTACAAGAACAAAATGAGTATGATTCATTAGCCGAACGTATGTCTATTAATGGCTTCTTTACCGGTAAAATGGTTGCCGCTAATAATGATGCTGGTTTTGAAAGTGCCACTACTAACCCAAACTTTGCTGACGGTAGTAAATTGGGTCTGCAAGGTACATTTTCGATTTCAGATCAAACCCAAGTCGTGGCTCAAATTGTTGGTCGTGGCTCTGATGATTGGACGCCTGAAATGGAATGGGCTTTTTTAAGTCACGATTTTGATAACGGCTTCTTGGCGCGTGTGGGTCGTTTACGTTTACCGCTATATATGTATTCTGACTTTTTAGAAGTGGGCTATGCACAACCTTGGGCTACACCTCCTGCTGATGTTTATACCATTGCACCTATTAGCTCATTTAATGGTGTTGATGTTACGTATCAACGCGATGTGGGTGATACGACACTGGCGCTGCAAGTAAGTTACGGTAATGACAGCTCATCGGGCGAAGATAATTCAGTAGGAAAAGATGTAGATTTCAGCGATATTGCTGGTTTATCTGCAACCTTGAGTTACGAGGAGTGGGTATTCCGCGGGACTTATTTCCAAACCGATTTAAATTCGAAAGATACAGGATTGCCTTTACTTGGTGCATTCGAAAAGAATAAAGCTCAGTTTGTTGGTGCCGGTATTAGCTATGACAACGGTTCGTTAGTTGCTATTTCAGAATATACTATATCAAAAGTAGAAGGTACGTATGCGGACACTGAGTCTGCTTATATTACTCTAGGTTACCGCCTCGAGGCTTTCACTCCGTATGTGAGTTATTCTTATTTGAAAACAACGGATGATGAGAAGCGTGTAGGAAGTCCTCCTGATATGGCGTTACTTAATTGGCAGCGTACGACTTATAGTGCCGGAACGCGTTATGATATTAGCGCTAATTTAGCATTAAAACTAGATGTAACCTATGCGGGTGATTTTGGTGGTACGAGCGGTGCGTTAACATCAAACATTGATTCTAAAACGTATGCGAATACGAAAGAATTCGATGACACTATCGTTTATACCGTTTCTTTTGACGCTGTATTTTAAGGAAAGTAAAAGTGAAATTATTAGCTAAAATCGTACTTACGACAGCGTTATTTTCTGGTGTTGCACAAGCGGGATTGGTTGTTATTGTTAATCCGTCAGGTCCTGATACATTATCTAAATCACAGATTTCTAAGCTGTATTTAGGTAAGTCTAAAAGGTTACCGAATGGTGAGAAAGTTAAAGTGTTCGAGCGTGCTAATGGCAGTGCTGAGCGTCAAGCATTTCATGCTGCGGTAACAGGCAAGAGTGAATCTCAATTACAAGCGTATTGGTCACGTCTTGTGTTTACTGGTAAAGGTAAGCCGCCTAAAGCATTAGGTTCGGCATCATTAATCAAAAATCAGGTTGCAGCGAATTCTGCGGCGATTGGTTATATTGATGAAGCTGACGTTGATAGTTCTGTTAAAGTGCTATTCAAACTTTAACGTCTTTATTTCATGTTTTATTTTTAAATACCGTGCTTTATGCACGGTATTTTTTTATCTGATTCTGGCTGTCCTTAGAAGTCAATTGCAATAAGTTCAACCTAAATACTGATGATTTCATCACAACTTGTCTCAGTGTGATCTATGTCACGCAAGTAAACTCGATAACCATTAACAATCCCGTCATACTAATGAATTGATTAATAGTAAGTTTATATGTTTTACGGTGACTAGCTGATAAATTCCATATGGATGAAATGTTTAATACACGGAGTGTTTTGATGAAAAAAGTATTTATAATGCTACCGCTGGCCGTTGCCTGTGCTTCGCAATTTGCGATAGCGGCAACAACGGATGCACAGCGTCTTGCCCAGCTCGAACAAGAACTTGCGATCTTACAAGAGGCGGGTTCTTATGATTCGTTATCTGACCGCATGTCTATTAATGGTTTCTTCACTGGCCAAATGGGTGTTGCGAATAATGATGCGGGTTACGGTAACCGTCCTGGTGTAGAAGGTTACACTTCGGATCCTAATTTCTCATTAGGCAGCAAACTTGGTTTACAAGGTACTTTTGCGCTAACAGAGCAAACTCAAATTGTGGGTCAACTTGTTTCTCGTGGTGTGGACGATTGGACTCCTGAGATGGAATGGGCTTTCTTAAGCCATGAATTTGATAATGGTTTCACTACGCGTATCGGTCGCTTACGTGTACCTCTGTACATGTATTCTGATTATCTAGAAGTGGGCTATGCACAACCTTGGGCTAATCCACCGGCAGATGTTTACTCTATTGTTCCTGTAAGTTCATATGATGGTATCGATATTATTTATGATACTGACCTAGGTGATGCAAGTTTATCATTACAGACGAGTTATGGTCATGATACCGATGATGCTGAGCATAACCCATTAGGTGTGGATGTTAAATTTGATAATACGCTCGGTTTTTCTGCGACGCTTTCTTATGAAGAGTGGGTATTCCGTGGTACTTATTTCCAAAGTAAATTGAAATCTGGCAAGATCATGGGAGGAGATTTATCTTCATTACAAAGCTTTGAAGATGACAAAGCTCAATTTACTGGTGTTGGTATTAGCTACGATAATGGCTCATTTTTAGCTATTTCTGAATATACAATGTCTAAAGTTGAAGGCGGTTATTCTGATACTGAATCTGCGTATATTACATTAGGGTATCGTATTAATGCGTTTACGCCTTATGTTAATTATTCTTATTTGAAAACGACCGATGATTCAGATAGAGCATTAGACCCGGTTGGTAGTGCATCACTAAATTGGGAACGTACGACTTATAGCATAGGTACACGTTATGATATTAGCTCGAACCTAGCATTAAAACTTGATGTTACTTATGCTGGCGATTTTGGTGATAGCAGTGGTGGTTTAGAAGCAAATAGCCATCATCAAATCACAAACCTTAAAGCTGGTCAGTCACCACTTAATGAGTTCGATGACACTATCGTTTATACAGTTTCATTTGATGCAGTATTTTAAGGAGAGCTCTGATGAAATTATTAGCTAAAGTTGCCTTAACAGCAGCATTGATATCTGGTGTTGCACAAGCGGGTGTTGTGGTTATTGCTAACCCAACAGGCCCTGACTCGTTATCGAAATCACAAGTATCTAAATTATATTTGGGTAAGTCTAAAAAATTACCAAACGGCGCAAAAGCTGAAGTGATTGAGCAAGCGGCAGGTAGTTTTATCCGCGGTGAATTTCACGACAGTGTTACTGGTAAGAGTGATTCACAATTACAAGCTTATTGGTCACGCTTAATATTTACTGGTAAAGGTAAACCGCCGAAGACAATTGGTTCATCAGCACTGATCAAAAGCCAAGTTGCATCACATGCTAATGCAATTGCTTATATCGATTCGTCAGAAGTCGATGACTCAGTAAAAGTGGTCTTTACACCGTAATATCAGTGTATTGTTATTGCTAAATTATCGGTTTGGCATATTTTTACGATAAAACCTCCGCTTAATACGGAGGTTTTTTTCATTTAACTTGCCTTATGCCCAAGTGTCGATTGCGGATCCAGTGTCGGTTTAATTAACACATAATCCATTATTTTTCTGACCATTGGCGCCGCGCGTCTGCCCCAGCCACCATTTTCTAAAACCGCGGTAACTAATACTTTAGGTGATTTTAGTGGCGCAAATGCAGTAAATAATGCATGATCTCTCAAACGCTCAGTTAATTCCTCGGCATTATAATTCTCTCCATGATCAAGACCAAATACCTGACTTGTGCCTGATTTCCCCGCTGCGTCATATGAAATATGACTAAACGCTTGCCGACCAGTACCTGTCACAAGTACACGTCGCATCCCTTCCTGCACAATATTCCATGTTTCTTGTTTTACACTGCCCATTTTAGAAAAATCGTTGAATGCAACATCGGTTTCAACATCGTTTTCAACAATACTTCTGACGATATGGGGTCTATGTACCAAGCCTTTATTGGCTATAACGGATGTCGCTTTTGCAATTTGTAATGGTGTTGCCGTCCAATAGCCTTGCCCAATGCCAATCGGGATAGTATCACCTTGATACCAAGATTGATGGTAATGAACGCGTTTCCACTCTCTGGTCGGCATATTAGCGCGGCTATCTTCTTTAATATCAATCCCTGAGGGTAGACCATAGCCAAATTTATTCATCCAGACCGATAATCGGTCAATGCCCATATCAAAGGCGATTGGGTAAAAGTAGGTGTTCACCGATTTCTCTATCGCTTTGTAAATATTAACCTCACCAAAACCCCCGCGCACATCATCACGCCATTTTCGACTTTTAGTATTGGGGATCCGCCACCAACCAGAGTCATTTCTTGTTGTGCCTGGTGTAATGACCCCTTCGGTTAAGGCTGCTGCTGCAATCATAGGTTTAGCAGTTGAACCGGGTGAGTAAGCGCCTAACGTAACGCGATTGAATAAAGGTTTATCGGGATCAGATAAAAGGGCTTTATACCTTGCAGATGAAATACCATGAACAAACCAATTTGGATCATAGCTTGGACTTGATACCATCGCGAGAATCGAATCATCTCTCGGATCTAATACCACCAAGGCACCACGTTTATGCTTCAGAATTGATTTTCCTGTTGCAGGGTCAATTTTTTTCTCGGTAAGTAATTTATTTGCATATAGCTGCAGGTTAATGTCTATATTCAGTTTTATATCTTTACCCGGAATTGGCGGTACTGTTTCTAATGTCCGTATTACTCTGCCTTGACTATTAACTTCGACTTTAGCAAAGCCTGATTGGCCATGAAGAATCTCTTCATAAGACCGTTCAATACCCAATTTACCGATTGTTCTCGTCGCTTTATATTGCTTATATTTATGTTGTTGCTTTAATCGATTTATATCTCGATCATTAATTTTTGCTACGTAGCCCAAAATATGCGTTAAATTTTCTTTATACGGATAATAGCGTTCAAGAAAAGCATCAACGAACACGCCAGGAAATTGATGTTGATGAACGGTAAACATTGCCACTTGTTTTTCTGTTAACTGAGCTGTAAACGTAACGGATTTAAAGTGCCTTGTTTGCTTCATCGATTGTTTAAATTCGATGATATCGTTATCACTTAACCCAAGCAGATTTTTTAATTTAATTAAGGTCGATTCTATATCCTTTATTTTTTCAGGTATGATTTCAAGAGAATAAATAGGCACATTCTTCGCTAACAGCACACCGTTACGATCGTAAATGAGCCCTCTGTTGGGCGCTATTGGCACAATCTTAATTCGGTTGTTATTCGCGCGACCAGAATACCTTTGATAACCAGAGACTTGTAAATGATATAAATTCACTAAGAGAGCAGCAGTCATTAGCAGTATCATAAAAAAAGAAGCTGCTGTCCTACGTGAAAAAAGTGCTAATTCTGCTTGATGGTTTGGGATTTCAATGCGTTTTTTTATCACAATAACTCTTTCTCTTTTTCTTTCTCTATCTCTAGCTCTAATGCATTATACAATACACCAAATCATTTATGTCTGTATTTGGGTAATGTGACACAATATCAATCTGAGATGTAGACAATATTGTTTTAATTAAGTGCCGAGACAGATATGAAAGAGTTGTAACAATTCTTTCAAGCTACGCTATCGCGGTACTATTACCAGTATTTATCCTACGGCATTATGACCTTGATTTTAATGCTGCCGTGTTATCTAGTCCTATGTTTGGCATTTTTTTTTGGGTATAATTTAATGGCATGAATATTAAAACCAGAGTATTCTTTCATACATCATAACTAAAGAGATTAACCTAGTGGATTTTGAAAAAGAATTTGCCGAGCTGAAAGTCGAAGCTGAAGAGATCATTGATAATTTATTAGAAGATGGCAGTGATCCTGATGCTGTGTATTCAATTGAGCATCACTTTGCTGGGGATGATTTTGCACAGTTAGAAAAAGCCGCTATTGCAGCATTTAAACTGGGCTACGATGTATCAGACCCAGAAGAAGTTGAACTTGAAGACGGACAAACAGTATTCGCATTCGATTGTATTGTTGAAACTGAACTTGATATCGATACGATCACGCGTGATATCGAAGCGTTACTTAAAATGTCTATCGAACAAGACGTTACTTATGATGGTTGGGGTACTTACTTCGAAGAAGACGCCTCATAGCACTTACATTATAGTACTGGCATAGACAGCGTTGTTTCTGTGTGTTGTAGATAAGTCATATTATTGTGTGTGGCATGATGTTTTTTGTACCATAGACAAAATTTGTCGCTCGGTAACGGGCGACTAAATAAATACCCCTGAAGTTGATCACATTGTTGTGCTTGTAGCCATTCCATTTGTGATTGCTCTTCGATCCCTTCTGCTGTTACGGTAATGTTTAATTCTCTTGCTAAGCTGATCACAGAGCGTGTTATTGCTGTTGTCGTTTTATCGATTTCTAATTCATCGACGAAGGATTTATCTATTTTTATTTTATGTGCAGGCATATTTTTTAGGTAAGACAATGAACAATAACCTGTGCCAAAATCATCAATAGAAAGACGCACGCCAAGTTTTATTAATTCTTCTAGCATTTGGTCTGCGGTCTTGTTTGATTCCATTAAGGCGCTTTCAGTGACTTCTATTTCGAGTCGGTGTGCTGGTATCTGGTAATAGTCGATACAGTGTTTAATTTTATTGATGAGCTGTGGATCATTAAATTGAATCGGTGACAAATTGACGGCCATAAAGATATCGATATCGTGGGCGCGCCATTGGGCTAATTGCTGACAGGCTTTTTCTAATACGACTTCACCAAGCTGTCCAATTAAGTTATTTTTTTCGGCTAGCGCAATGAATTTAATCGGCATAATAAGCCCTTGTTCAGGGTGATGCCAACGCGCAAGCGCTTCAACACCCAATACTACTTTTGTTTTACTATCAATAATGGGTTGGTAATATAAGTCGATGTTCTTCTTCTGTATGGCGTATTTTAAGTCTTCTGTCAGTCGCCTCTCTGCTTCGGCATGGGCTTCTAAGGCGGGATCAAATAAACTGTAACTTTGCCCAAGATGTTTACGTGAGCGCTGTAAGGCTTGCTCACTGCAAGTCAGCAGGTGTTTGGTATTTTTAATACTATCGGGGTAATTGGCTGCGCCAATACAAATAGCCAGATCTATCACATGTCCTTGAATAGCAATTTTTTTGTTAAGCTTATTCGTTAATGTATTGCATAAATTATCAAGTTGTTGGGGGGAACTGGCTTGATCACTGAGAATCGAAAATCGATCACCTTGAATTCGCGCTAAGTAAGCATGTTCAGGTGCTATTTTTTTAATTGTCTCGCCGACATAAAAAATTACTTGATCCCCAATGTCGGTGCCGTGATGGCTGTTTATATACCCCATCTTTTTGATATCGATGAGTAGCATACCCCACTTAGAATCTGGTTTTATTTTATCTATTTTTTTCAGGAATGTGGCGCGGTTTAATAGGTTTGTTAGTTGGTCGTGTTTTGTTAATCTATCAATTTTTTGTAAGGTAATACGGCGTTCTTTAAGGTCGCGAGATATGCTGACCGTCCCGACTAATTCATTATTCTTAATGACTGGGTGCTTATGTACATCCACGTATATGTCTCGGCCTTCGAGCGTGAACTCCATCTTGTAGTTGGCACTTTTATAATTTGATTTGAGCTGGATATCATAATCGAGACTTAATTTAGCTGTTGTTTCAGGCAATAATTGTGCAATGGTTTTACCAATCACATCGGATTTTTTCTTGTTGGCGAATTTAAGCGCGGTACGGTTGCATTCGATTACTCGCCCTTGCATGTCTTTGTATATGACGAAATCAGGAAGGGCATCAAAAATAGAATTCAGTAATGCAGTTTTTTCTTGTAGCTTCTGCTCGGAGCGACATTTACTGGAGATATCCACGGCAATGCCAAGTAAACCAGTGATTTTACCTGCTTTGTTTTTAAGGGGGATCTTGGTTATTTCATATTGACCATCGCCGTATATGGTTTCCATGGTCATTTTTTTTGCAATGACACTACGGCCGTATTTTAACGCCTGTTGGTCGGTTTGATAGAGCTCGTCGTTGGGAAGTTTTTTTTCTTGGAATGCCGGTTTTAGCTGAACATCGGTTTTCCCAATAATAAACTGTTCAGAAGGCAGATCGAATAATTCTAGGCAGTGCTTATTACAACCGAGATATTGGCCATGTATGTCTTTCCAGAATATACCTATGGGTAAATGCTGAATAGCGGCAATTAATATGTGATTTAGCGGTTCCTTGCTGCCCATAACCTATCACTCCATTCCTTGGTGTCGACATGTATAGTTAAGCGGTGTTGTTTTCCATAACAACAACACACTGTTACGAATAAAGATGTTACATCGTAAGTGCTGATATGGAAATGTTTTTACAAGATATGAAGAAATAATTGTGACGTTGATTTAGTATTTAGTTGTATTTAAAAACAATAAAGGGAGGGTTGATTACTCAACCCTCCCTTTATAGGTAAGTACGATTTTAACGACTAGATCGATTCAATTCGTGCTTTTTGTGCTTTAAATTTAGCAATCGTATTTTCAAACTCCGCTTGTTTCTCACGTTCTTTCGCGATAACAGCTTCTGGCGCTTTACCAACGAATTTTTCGTTGTTTAGTTTGCCTGCAACACGGTCTAAGTCTTTTTGTACTTTTTCCATTTGCTTGTTGATACGCGCAATTTCAGCATCTTTATCGATTAGGCCAGCCATTGGAATTAAGATTTCCATGTTGCCTAATAGTGATGTTGCTGAGATTGGTGCTTCTTCATTTTCGTTAAGTAATGTGATTGCTTCTAGTTTTGCTAGTGAGCTAAGGAACTGTTGGTTTTCGTCTAGGCGACGTTGTTCTTCAGTGCCTACATTTTTAAGCAAAATCGAGATTGGCTTGCTTGGGCTAATGTCCATTTCGCCGCGGATGTTACGGATAGCGATAATGAATTGTTTCACCCACTCAAGATCTTGCATTGATTGTGCATCAACTTTAGCCGCATCATATTCAGGGAATGCCTGTAGCATGATTGTTGCGCCTTCGGTGTGCTTACCAGCAAGTGGTGCAACACGCTGCCAAATCTCTTCAGTGATGAATGGCATGATAGGGTGCATTAAACGTTGTAACTCTTCTAGGATTGTTACTAGCGTATGACGCGTAGCACGCAGTTGTGCTTCTGTACCGTGTGCGAATACAGGCTTAGTTAATTCTAAGTACCAATCACAGAATTGGTTCCAAGTGAATTCGTAAGCAATGTTTGCAGCAAGATCGAGACGGTAAGTATCAACTGCTTCACGGTATGTCTTGATGGTTTCTTGGAATTGACCTTGGATCCAACGATCCGCTAGGCTGAATTCCATGTCGCCGCCATTTTGGCCGCAATCATGTTCTTCTGTGTTCATTAATACGTAACGGCTTGCGTTCCATAGTTTGTTACAGAAGTTACGGTAACCGTCAAGGCGCTTCATATCCCAGTTAATGTCACGACCAGTCGATGCCATTGCTGCTAATGTGAAACGTAGTGCGTCAGTACCGTGAGCTTCAATGCCGCCTTCAAATTCTTTACGCGTTGCTTTTTCAATTTTCTTAGCAAGTTGTGGCTGCATCATGTTACCAGTACGTTTTTGTACTAGCGACTCAAGGTCGATACCGTCGATCATGTCTAGTGGATCAAGTACGTTACCTTTTGATTTTGACATTTTATCGCCAGCTTCATCACGTACTAAACCAGTTACATAAACCGTTTTGAATGGTACTTGTGGCTTGCCGTTTTCATCTTTGATGAAGTGCATGGTCATCATGATCATACGTGCAACCCAGAAGAAGATGATGTCGAAACCTGTTACCAGTACATCACTTGGGTGGAACACTTTAAGATCTTGCGTTTGCTGTGGCCAGCCTTGCGTTGAGAATGTCCAAAGCGCAGATGAGAACCAAGTATCGAGTACATCGTCGTCTTGACGTAATGCAATCTCTGGACCTAAGTTGTTTTCTGCACGTACTTCAGCTTCATCACGACCAACGAATACATTACCTTCGTTATCATACCAAGCTGGAATACGATGACCCCACCAAAGCTGACGTGAAATACACCAATCTTGTACGTCGTTCATCCACGAGAAGTACATGTTTTCGTATTGTTTTGGTACGAATTGAATTTCGCCCTCTTTTACTGCGTCAGTTGCTACTTTCGCCATTGGGCCAACACTTACATACCATTGGTCTGTTAGTAGTGGCTCAATCACAACGCCACTACGATCGCCGTAAGGTACTTGTAGTGTATGTGGTTCAATTTTTTCTAGTAGGGCAAGTTCTTCAAACTTAGCAACTATTGCTTTACGAGCAGCAAAACGCTCCATGCCTTGGTATTCAGCAGGGATAGTGAAGGTTAGTTCAGTATTTTCTGTGCCGTCTGAGTTGATGATTTCCGCTTCTTCACGAATATCAGCATTTTCAGTTAGGATGTTGAACATGACTAAGTTGTTACGTTTACCAACTTCGTAATCGTTAAAGTCATGAGCAGGTGTAATTTTTACACAACCCGTGCCTTTTTCCATGTCAGCATAATCATCAGCAACAATTTTGATGCGGCGGCCAACGATAGGAAGAATAATTTCTTTGCCTACAAGCGCTGCATAGCGTTCGTCTTTCGGGTGTACTGCGACCGCAGAGTCACCTAGCATTGTTTCTGGACGTGTGGTTGCGACAACGATGTAATCTTTACCGTCAGCAGTTGTTTCGCCGTCTGCTAATGGATAGCGGAAGTACCACATGCTGCCTTGTTTTTCTTTGCTCTCTACTTCTAGATCAGAAATGGCAGTGTGGAATTTTGGATCCCAGTTTACTAGGCGCTTGCCACGGTAAATTAGATCTTCTTTAAATAAACGTACGAATACTTCTTTTACTGCTTCAGACAGACCGTCATCCATCGTAAAACGTTCGCGATCCCAATCTACAGATGTGCCTAAACGACGCATTTGACGAGTGATATTACCGCCTGATTCGTTTTTCCAATCCCAGATCTTGTCGATGAATGCATCACGGCCATAATCGTGGCGTGTTTTACCTTCTTCAGCTGCAATCTTACGTTCAACAACCATTTGTGTTGCGATACCGGCGTGATCGGTACCCACTTGCCATAACGTATTGTTACCTTGCATGCGCTTATAACGAGTCAGCGCATCCATAATTGTTTGTTGGAAGGCATGACCCATGTGCAGGCTACCAGTAACATTTGGCGGTGGGATCATGATGCTGTATGCATCTTTTGTTAGATCGCCGTTTGGCTTGAAGTAACCTTGCTCTTCCCAGTTTTGGTAAAGCGATTGCTCAATGGCTTGGGGATTGTATATTTTTTCCATAGGTCTGCTTTCTAATTCTCAATGGTTGATTGATTATTCGGCGTTCACAGTTAACAGTTGTAACCCTGTTTGACGATAATGTTTGTAACGCTCTCGAGCTTGTTGTTTTAGCCCGTCTTGATGCGGTACAAAATCGATAATCTGATTAAAGTTGACTGCAAATTGCGGTGTCTGGTCGTGCAGGTTGATTAGTACCTGATAGCGATGACGGGGCGGTTGAAAACCGATTTCAACGGGCGCGCCATTACGTGGACCTTCACCTTGTAAATTATGTGGTACAAAACTGCTCGCATCTAATTGCCAAAGGTATTCGTCAACCTGATTGGCTGCCGATTCATCGTTGGTGTGAATATAGACGCGTTGTCCTTGCTGATAAAACTCACCAGCTAGTTTACAGGCAAGTTCATGGTGCTGGGGCATACTCGCCGCAACGCCATTTTTAGATTCTTGCATAATATAAAAAGTGACTTTTTTCATCTGTAGTTTTGCGCCAATGACTGAGTCATTTACCAATTATAAGTATAACAGCACATAGTATCACAAAGGGTAGTGATGAAAAATAGAGTTGTCGGCGGGAATACTGTGTTTTGTGTTATTTGCGGGAATTAATACTAAACCAAGTCTGTTCCTTGTGTTGAGGGAGATGTTAGAGGGCGAACTCAACCTCGTTGATCTGAATTGTTGGTTCGATGTTAGTATAGTGTCTTACATTATCTTGTAATTTTTCGGCGTGAGGAATAAAGGCAGCCATGAAATTTTCTAAGGTATCGAAATAGTAATGGCACATTGCGACATAAGTTGAGTCGATAGTGTTAGATATATCGATACCGCGTTCCACTTTTACGCCTTTAAACCCTTCTGCATTTGATAATATCTCAATCGACATTGGTATATGGATATTAAGGTAATACTCAAAATCGAAGTGGTACTTGTCCATTTTTTCATAAATACTAGCGATGTTTATCATGATGTAACCTTAATATCCTTATTAATGGTATTAGTATAAATCGTTATACTTTTTGTGTGATTATTACCATACGCTAATTTTATGTGACAGCCATTTTAGAAACCCTTAATTCAGTATTTTTTCATACTAAAGTTGATTAATAAGGTGGGTTTTTAGATAAGTAGTCGAATAAAAAAGGCCGCTACAGCGACCCTTTGGATATTGATGATATGAAATTAATTAAGCTTCGTCAGCTTGTTGCACTTCATTTCGTTCTGTACGGTTAAGCAAGAACTGGGTCAACATTGGTACAGGACGACCCGTTGAGCCTTTATTTTTACCACTTACCCAAGCAGTACCAGCGATGTCTAGATGCGCCCAGTGATACTTTTTAGTAAAGCGTGATAAGAAACAGGCTGCAGTGATCGTACCGCCACCAGGGCCACCAATGTTCGCTAAATCAGCAAATGGACTTTCAATTTGTTCTTGGAAGTCGTCAGTAATTGGTAAACGCCATGCTTTATCTGCGGCTTGATCAGACGCATTTAATAATTCATGTGCCAGTGGGTTATGCGTAGACAGTAAACCTGTGATGTGATGACCAAGTGCAACAACACACGCACCCGTTAAGGTCGCGACGTCAATAACAAGTTCTGGATCAAAACGTTCAACATAGGTTAATACGTCACATAATACTAAACGACCTTCAGCATCGGTATTAAGTACTTCAACGGTTTGTCCTGACATGGTTGTAAGGATGTCACCTGGACGGTAAGCATTGCTACCCGGCATGTTTTCACAACCCGCTAGAATACCTATAACGTTAAGTGGTAAATTTAGCTTAGCAAGTGACTTCATCGCACCAAGTACGCCTGCAGCACCACCCATATCATATTTCATTTCGTCCATGCCTAAGCCTGGTTTTAATGAAATACCACCTGAATCGAATGTCAGACCTTTACCAATCAGTACAATCGGTTTTGCGTCAGGATCTGGATTACCTTTATAATTAATAATCGACATCTTAGCTTCATTAGCTGAACCTTGTGATACTGCAAGGTAAGAGTCCATTTTTAACTCTTTCATTTCAGGCTCACCTAAAATCTGTGTTGTGATCTTGTCACTGTCATCAGCAAGTTGGCGTGCTTGATTAGCAAGGTAAACGGGATTACAGATGTTTGGCGGCATGTTTGCTACGTCTTTACATAGACGCATACCACTTGCTACAGCTAGACCGTGAGCAATGGCTTTTTCACTTGTTGGTAAATCACGACGCGAAGTAACGTTGAATACCATTTTGCGTAATGGACGACGGGTTTCTTCTTTATTGCTTTTTAGCTGATCGAAACGGTAGCGACTATCGCGTGCTGTTTCAACGGCAAAGCGGATCTTCCAGTAAGTATCGCGGCCTTTAACGTTTAGCTCAGGTAAGAAACAAACGGCTTCCATAGAACCAGTTTCGTTCAAGGTATTCATTGTTTTGGTGATAATTTGCTTGTACTGGCGCTCATCTAGCTCGCGTTCTTTACCACAGCCAACTAATAATACACGTTCGCTCAGTACATTGGGTACATGATGAAGCAACAATACTTGACCAGGTTTACCTTCGATATCACCGCGACGTAGTAGGGAACTTAAATAGCCGTCACTAATCTTATCTAGTTGTTCTGCTGCAGGTGATAAACGACGTGGTTCAAATACTCCGACAACAACACAAGCGCTGCGTTGTTTCTCAGGGCTACCACTTTTTACATTGAACTCCATGGACTCTCCGGTTTCCTAAAGACAAAATCAAATATTTATAACATAATAGGGGGTTATACGTATTTAGTTAATTAAAAACTAACATTTTCAGATAAAATGGGTGTGCAGTTAACTATTTAAACTGCATTTGTAGCTGAGTTTACCTAATTATGAGCTGCATTTCATACAAAACATTAGTCTAATATAGGTTTTAAGTGATAATTTTCCGATATTTATTTGCTGAGACAGTGAAATCACAAATTGCTGTTTTATTCATCTTATCACTTATCTTTGTGAGCCAGCAGTTTGTTGCACTGCTCTCAAAGGTAATGACAGGTGCTTTACCTGCTAATTTAGTGATAGAGATGTTGTTGTATACTATGCCAGCGTTAGGCACATTAATTTTACCAGTGAGTTTATTCATTGGTATTTTGTTTGCGCATGGTCGGTTGTACGCTGAAAGTGAAATGGTGATCTTAACTGCCTGTGGGTATACCCCGAGTCGGATACTAATGTCGTCGTTATTATTATCATCAGTAACGATTGGTCTGGTGGCTTTTAATGCGTTTGTTTATGCGCCTACAGCGGAAGAAGGTCGCGTGAAATTACGCGAGAATATAGATGCTGATGTCGGCTTAGCGACATTGAAGCAGGGGCGTTTTGAATCGCTTGATGGTGGTCGCGCTGTGGTCTATGTTGAATCTTATGATAGCAAAAAAGCGATGCGTAAAATATTTATTGCAAAATCACCCTCGGAGGAAGGCGAGCGTCCTTCCATTGTATTAGCTGATAAAGGTAACGTGGAGTCTGACGAAAATGGCTCACAATGGTTGAAGCTAAGCCAAGGTCTACGTTATGAAGGTGAATTATCACAACGTGATTTCCGTATTGTTGATTTCAGTACTTACCGCGTATTTATTCAAGAACAAGATGTTCGTGAACGTGGTCGTAGGACCAAAGCGTTACCAACGTCTGAATTATGGAACTCAACTGAATTCGAACACAAGGTGGAACTGCAATGGCGTATTGCCCAAGTAGTATCAATTCCACTGCTGACGTTATTGGTTGTACCTTTAGCTATGGTTAACCCTAGGCAGGGACGTTACGCGAAACTATTCCCTGCGTTATTAATGTTTTTAACTTATTTCATGTTATTGAGTGCAGCGCGTTCTTCGATATTGGATGACAAATTACCGTTATCAATCGGCTTCTGGCTTGTTCATTCAGGGGTGCTCGCTTTGGCTATTTCGTTTAATTTAGCCAATTATTCTTGGTATCATCATTTAGTGTATAAAGTGAAAATGCGTTTTTCCCGAGGAAATAAGCAGTGATTAAAATTTTAGATATCTATATTGGTAAGGCTATTTTATTTGCCACTATGATCTGTTTGTTTACCCTCGTTGGCTTATCTGCGGTGATTAAATACGTCGAACAATTACGAGCAGTCGGTGAGGGTACATACGGTTTATTTGAAGCGTTAATGTATGTGATGCTGAAAATGCCACGCGAAATTACAATTTTTTTTCCGATGGCTGCATTATTAGGTGCGTTGATTGGTCTAGGAGCACTCGCAAGTTCGTCTGAATTGGTGGTGATTCAAGCTGCTGGTCAGTCACGTTTTAAAATTGTACTTTCAGCAATGAAAACTGCTATACCAATGATGGTTGTGGTGATGTTGATGGGCGAATATGTTGCGCCTTATACCGAACTAAAAGCTGCTCAGTTGCGTGGTGAGGCTATGTCTGGGCAATCCATTATTCGGGCTCAAAAAGGGGTTTGGGCGAAAGACAAAGATAACTTTATTAATATTGGTGAAGTGAATAATGGCAGTGAATTACATAATGTAACGATTTATGAATTCTCAGAAAGTCAGCGTTTAGTTAAAACGACCCTGGCTCGTAAAGCGATTTATACAGACAAACACTGGGCACTAACAGATATTAGTATTACGCATTTCGAGAGTGATAGTATTACTGTGACAACACTGCCTGCATTGCGTTGGGATTCTACGCTGACACCAGAAAAGTTAGATGTGGTAACGATTGATCCTGAGGATTTATCAATATCAGGCTTGTACTCTTATATTACTTATTTAGACAGTAATAAGCAGGACGCAGGAAGTTATGAGCTAGCCTTCTGGCGGAAAATATTCCAACCGATATCGATTGGAGTCATGGTCTTACTGGCTTTGTCGTTTGTATTTGGACCATTGCGAACGGTAACCATGGGCGCGCGTATTTTGATGGGGGTGGTTGCTGGTTTTACTTTCTACCTCGCCAGTGAAACTTTTGGCCCGATTAGTTTGGTGTATTCGTTTCCTCCGTTTCTTGGGGCGGTGGTCCCCAGTGCCATCTTTACCTTGATTGCGGTTGTGCAGTTAAGGAAACATGGTTAACGTGACGATCTCACCCTACTGTAGATAGAATATATTTAGGGATGAATGTAAAAATGGCAACCTATTGGTTGCCATTTTTGTTTAGGCTTAGCGTTAGGCGCTAAGTATCGCTAAATCAACTATTTTTTCTTTTCTAGCTTGTCGGCATAACGCAGTAATGAACCGTTTTGCTCTTTACTTAAACGTAATACATTACAATTCGACCAGTGATCTTGAAACGCTCTGTTTTTCATATCAAACGGTACTTGTAAGTTACCTAAACCACATGCTGCAGTTGCTAGACGAATAAGCGCTTGGGTTAAGCTAATTGCGCTGCCATCGGTATTTTGTACGCGTAAACGCCACGCGCGCATACCAACTGTTTGACCGCCGTGTGTCCAAAACCACAAATAGAATCCTGCTACTGAACCCCATACTAATATCGCAAACCAAATTTGGCTGCCTACATATGCCGCGCTATCTACATAACGGCCAGCGATATCTACGATGCCAGATGCAATTAATGCTTCTGCAATACCAAGTCCTATTGCACTGGCAATCGCAGCGATACCAATAACAATAAGTGCGTCATACACAAGCGCACCAATACGCGGGCCAAAAGTGGCAATGGATGCCGTTTCACCTGTTTCAATTTTAGGTGTGTGTTTTGGTTTTCTGAGTTTGTTTTTCTTCGCCATTATGAATCCAGCCATGTCTTCAGGGTTATCTCGAAAGTGGAAACAGTGTAGCAAAAAAAGTGAGTCTTAGTCGTGCTAAATAGTTAGTGCTGGTGGATATCAATAGCCATAGTGCAAAGCTAACAGTGCTGATATTTAAGATGTTAAGTGTTCGTTGGCGTATAAAATCATGACTTAACACAGTACTTTGCTCTAATTTTGAACAGTTGTTTTACGAACATGAGAAACGACTTGCTTGGCATCGTTTGCTATGTATAATGTTGACCTATGCCCGAGTGGTGAAATCGGTAGACGCGGTGGATTCAAAATCCTCTTCCGAAAGGAGTGGCGGTTCAAGTCCGCCCTCGGGCACCATATTTAAGTAATAGAGCCTCAGCTAACGCTGGGGCTTTGTTGTTTCTGGCACAATCAAAAGCTTAAGCCATCTTTCCTTACGTTATATCCCTAAAAATACTCTCTAATAAACTCACGTTATTACCCTAGAAAACTTACTCCTGTCCATATCCGGTACTTTCGCATGCAGAATCTGTGCGCAAGGGAATCTCACTGAATCCAAGGCTGTCCTGTACTTTAAGGTTTGTTAGTTTTGCTGGTGGCTGTAGCTGGCAGTATTAGCATGGCGACAAGTTAACTGGGATTCCGGTCTTTTACGGTCCTCGTCCTGTCCTTTGGGATTGGTATAAGGTTGGTTGCGTAGAATTGTGAGCCGCTAATACTGATAGCGGCTACTTCATCATGGCCTAGAAGGTAGGCCATTATCTCTAATTTAATTATCGGTTAAAATGAGCAGTCTTCGCAGCAGAGATAAAGGCTTGAGTTTGCTATTTAGCTATAAACTAAGATTTTAAACTTACGAATATCATAACAAGGCCTATAACAAGACTTACCTTGCTAAATTTTTCTAAAAAACGAATGGCAAGCATTGCCCAGTAACTAGAAAATTCTTCAACACCCGCATCATTACGTCGCTCAAAGGCTCCTTTTCGGAAATAAACCATTGAGAACGCACCTAAAAAAAATAAAAAAACACCTAATATCATTATAACTCCCTTTATTGAATGAACCGTTAATCTTTTATGATAGCTAACTATGCTTCATGTATATGTTTTTAATATATTTTTTGCTTTTTGTAAAGGTGGGTAAGCAACGTAAATCCTGAACCAAGACTTAGCTCTTGTTTCCCCTGTATTTGGGGCGTTTGTAATGGGATTTTGGTTTACGGTAATGCATTCCTCCTGCCCCTTACAATCTTTATACGTAATTTGGTGGAATGATTAATGGTGAAGGTTGTTGTGCTATTTTTTCGTAATTGGTTAATGCTGGGAGTGCCTATGCCACTGGCTAAACGACGTAAAAAGACATGGCCTCTGGATGAAAAACGATTCAGAAAACACTGTAATGCTATTGCTAATATTAAATATAACGAGCTGACGGTTAGCCATATAATGAAACTCCACTTAACCATGGGTGAAACTAAATACAAAGGTGAATATTACGCACCTGCAATTTGTAATCGAGTATTATATGTATTTTTATAAATATGTGAAATTAGTTGTAATTTCAGCCATCACTAGTACTTATCTTTTTGTAATATAGGATGAATCGGTATTCTCAAATTAGCGGTTATGAGAAAGATATTTTGTCGAAATATTTGATTTACCCAATTAAGTGAGTTTATTAAATATTAAAATAATTAAAGGAATATGAATGAGTGCTCTGCCATATCAACTACCCAAAAGCGCTATGCAAAAAATATTGCATTTATCTAAAATAACCTCAATACCAATGAATTTATTGCAAGGTGCTGGAGATGCAGAAATTGAAGCCATTGCAGCTATGATTTTATATCGTCACATGGACCGTTTACAAAGAATTGAAGCCATGTCCGTGATTAGAAGTGTTAAAAACAGAGCGCTTATGGGGCATATATTAGATAAAACTTTAGATACTACATTTGTTAATCCTCAATGGGGGATATGGTCTCTATCAAATAAGGAGCTTTTGGAAGACATTAAGTTTCATACTGTTATTGATTCTTTTGCTGGTTATGTGGGTATTGGGGGATCAATAATAGGAGGGAAGGATATGATAAAAGATATTTGGACTCTCAAAAAAATGGGTAAAAAACACTGGACTTTGATTGTTATTTGGGGAAGTGTAATCTTTAATAAAAAAGAACTGAATAAGGCACAAGCAGAGTTAGGTAACAGGCAAACTATTAATAAATCAGGACTATATTGATGCTAAAATTTATTCTACCAAAGGTTGTGTTTTATACATTTTTATTCATATGTGTCTATTGGTATTGGGAGGAGTCTGATGATAGTACTAAAACAGGGTTGTTTTATTTCGTTTTTCTAATAGCATTTTGTCAAAATATTTATTACAGCTATAAACTTTCAAAAATAGAGGCTGAAAATAAACAGCTATAACATTATGTCCAATACTGAGTCAGGATTAAAATTCAAATATTTTGGTAAGTGTAATTCCTGTGCGCATCAATAACTAACTAGATCCAACACAATCCCAAACTATGGACAAGAATATCCAACAAGATCCTAGTATTTATCACTACTGCAAAGGCGTCTCAAGGAATTCAAAATCCTCTTCCGAAAGGAGTGGCGGTTCAAGTCCGCCCTCGGGCACCATATTTAAGTAATAGAGCCTCAGCTAACGCTGGGGCTTTGTTGTTTCTGGCACAATCAAAAGCTTAAGCCATCTTTCCTTACGTTATATCCCTAAAAATACTCTCTAATAAACTCACGTTATTACCCTAGAAAACTTACTCCTGTCCATATCCGGTACTTTCGCATGCAGAATCTGTGCGTAAGGCAATCTCACTAGATCCAAGGCTGTCCTGTACTTTGAGGATTGTTAGTTTTGCTGGTGGTCATCAGTGACAGTATTAGCATGGGAGTAGGTTGGGTGTAATTACGGTCCTGACCCTGTCCATTAACGACTCTTTGGGATTGGTATGCGTAATTTGGTGGATTTATTGATGGTGAAGGTTGTTGTGTTATTTTTACCATGAAAAATCCAATGGATGTTTTTTATTTTGAAATCAATTTAGCTATTTTTGTCACACCTATAAATTTATGTCGTCTAACTTGTTGTCACTATAATTTTAAACTAACTAGGAGAAAATAAATGCTAAGAGAAAATGACAATACTCCAAAGGCCATGGAATTTACTGTTTTTTCAAAAGCTAGAGGTGTAAAAGATGAAGATCTGATAAATGCCGTCATGCAATTCGAAAAAGAATATATCACACAGCAAGAGGGCGTTATATTTCATTGCTTAGTCAGAAACTTAAATGGTGACTATGCTAATTTAGTTTTTGCAGATGATATGGGTTCGCTGAAGAACCTTCCTAAGGGGTTTATGGATAGTGATGTTTGTAAGCAATTTCTGGAGTGTGTGGATAAAGATACTGTTAAAATGCACCACCACACGATTATGAAGGATAACTTTGTCATACCTGATAACTTTGCTTGTTTCGAACATGGAACATTTGTTATTAAAAAGGATATTGGATTTACAGAAGACAAAATGCTGACTATAGCGGATACCCTTGAAAAAGAATACTTGAATGATTTTGACAATAGTCGGGGTCATTTCATGGGGAAATTAGACGATGAAACCTATTCTGAATTGGCATTTGGTCGAACTTTAGGTAAGACTCGTGAGATTTGTTACGGCTATTTTGGCGTTGATGCAGGTTTACAGTTAATGGATTTATATGACCCCGAATCTACAGAGCTAAACTTCTGGTACTTGATAGCGTAACCGAAAGTGAACTGTGTGGCTGGTACGTTTAGGCATATTAGAGACATCAATATGTCAGTGCCACCCTCACAGGAAAAGTAAGGAATAAGATGGATTCTGTATATATAAAATCAGCACTTAAAGGTGACACTTCGGCTTTAAATGAGCTTATAGAAAGGCATTACACATTCACATTTAATGTTTGTTTGAAAATGCTCTACAGCCATCATGATGCTGAAGACGTTAATAATGAAATATGGATTAAAATCATTTCACGGTTAAGTAGTTTTAATTTTAAAAGTGCTTTCAAAACTTGGTTGTATAGGATTGCAGTAAATCATATATTGGACATGAAGAAAAAAAGTATCGAGTTAGCAATCAACGGAGGTTTTGATGGTTATAAGAAAAACTTAGAGTCCATACCAACACATGAACTTAATGGCGAAGAAGTTATTATATTAAGTGAATCAATTAATGAAGCCAAAATAGGTTGTATGTCAGGTATGCTGATGTGTCTTGATCGTGAACAGCGATTAATTTATGTAATGGGTGATATTTTTGGAATTGATCATACTTTAGGCAGCGAAATTTTTGATCTTAGTTTATCTAATTATCGTAAAAAATTATCGAGAGCCAGAACTGATCTATTTAGTTTTATGAATGATCAATGCAGCTTAGTGAATAAGAATAATCCTTGTAGCTGTAATAAAAAAACTAAGGGATTTATAGGCGCAGGCTATGTTAATCCAGAAAAACTAGAATTTTTTGCTGATTATAAAATAAAAATTCATGATAAATTAGCAGATAAATCGGATCAACTTGATAACTTATCAGATGATTACCATACCCGATTATTTCAAGCTCATCCGTTTGAAGAAACAAAAGCTAAAAAATTGTTAAATGAAGTGCTCAAGAGTGCGGAATTGAAGGCATTATTAAGATTATAGAAATGAACAACTCGTTAGGAGTAATGTTTATTTTACCAGTCGTATCTAACCCATCTTTAAAAACATATTAATACCTTGTATCCCCAATCAACGAGGTATTAATATGGCCAGTAACAACACATCCAATACCCCAAATCCCACCACTAAAAATTCAAATTCACCAATGCTAATTTAAAATCTCTTCCCGCCAATCCAAGCAATTTATCATCAACAGAACTAGACGTCTCCGATACTGAAATCATCGGGTTGAAATGCCTATCCGGTAAAACAGGTAATAAACGTTTCCTATTACGTTACAAATTTAACAGTTATAAATGCAGTATTACTATCGGGCGTTTTCCTAATATTGATATTAACCAAGCTAGAAATGTAGATCGCAAGTATAAAGGTATGATCGCTGATTGTATTGACCCTAAAGCTGAACGTGACAATCAGGTTGATTATCCAATCGTTAAATCATTCTTCTACGATAGCTACTTACCCTTGGCTAAACGTCGTAAGAAAACTTGGATTTGGATGAAAGTGATTCAGGAGCTCTGTGATACTAGATATAATTAGTCAGAAGTTGATTTGGTGGAGTTATTCCTGTGTGCATCAACAGCTAACTAGATCCAACACAATCCCAAATAATGGACAAGAATATCCAACAGGATCCTAGTATTTATCACTACTGCAAAGGCATCTCAAGGAATTCAAAATCCTCTTCCGGAAGGAGTGACGGTTCAAGTCCGTCCTCGGGCACCATATTTAAGTAATAGAGCCTCAACGAAAGTTGGGGCTTTGTTGTATCTAGCACAATCAAAAACTTAGAATCTCTTCCCTTAATTAGTATCCCTGAAATACTCCCTAATAAAATTACGTTATAACCCCTAGAAAATTAGCCCCTGTCTATATCCGGTACTTTACGGTCCTCTTCTTGTCTTTTAGAATTGGTTTTATTTAATTGTGCAATTAATTCAATAGATTAGATTTAGATTGCATTTTTTGTATTGGCTTATGTATTATTGGTTAAATTATTCTAAATGGTACGTAATTCAGATGAAAACTCTTTCTACATTAGCCTTAGTTGTTAGTTCCGTTATTCTTTCGGGTTGTGTTAATACAAAATATATAGATACTCCTGTACAACCAATAGAAGTGAAAATCGCAGCATATAATCTTTCATTTGATCGTGATTCATTCGAAGCTCTTGTCGCTGAGATGCAAGTTACACCTGCAAAACAAAAAGAACTTGTCACTGCTTACTTGGACGGCTCAATTGCGGATACTGATAAAGAAATTGCAGAAAACGTTATCCAAATTCGTAATGTTGCTGCTGTTATCCAGAAGAATCGTCCTAGTGTGCTTATGATGGCGGAGTACAATAATGATGGTATTGGTGAAGATAAATCAGCACTCATTGGCTTTCAAGATAATTACTTATCTATAGCCCAAAGTATCGATGGTGCTGGTGGGGAAGCTAATCTTGATCCAATTACATTCCCATATTTTGAGTCATATTCAACAAACACTGGCCTATCTAGCGGTCTCGACCTAAACAATGATGGTCACATTGGAGGCCCCGGTGATGCTTGGGGGTTTGGTATGTATCATGGTCAATATGCGTTCGCGCTGATGTCTCAGTATAAGATTGATTCTGAGAATACACGTACTTTCCAGACGTTCAAATGGAAAGATCTTGCAGGTGAAAAAATTCCAACGATCACTATTTGTGACGGTTCACAGGCTATCCCTAATGGCATGAACTGCGGCGATAAATGGTATTCTTCTGAAGAGTGGGAGGAGGTTCGCCTTTCTTCTAAGAACCATGTAGATGCTCCAATTATTATTCCAACAGCTAACGGTGATGAAGTTATTCACCTTCTAATGTCTCACCCCACGCCTCCAGTATTCGATCCAGGTAAAAATAAATCTCAAAATGCTGCTGAAGTTAAGTTTTGGAATCAATATATTCAAGGTAAAGACTTCTTCTACGACGATGCTGGTCAGAATGGAGGGTTAGCCGACGATGCTAAATTCGTTATTATGGGTGATCAGAATCTTGACCCAGTAGCTGGAGACGGAGAGAGTGATGTGATGCAAACACTTCATGATGATCCTTTAGTAAACCAGAGTGTGATGAATGGTGAATTGTATCCAACTAGCTATGGTGCATCAGAGCATGCAACAGATAAAAGGCTTAGTCATCCAAAACCGAACCGTATATCTTCAACATTCGGACTTGCAGTTGATTACGCTATACCTTCTGCAAACTTGAATGTTATTGACGCTGGTGTTTATTGGTCTGCATCTTACGAGGAGGGACGTAAGTTATTCAATGATGCTCGTCTTGGTCAATATGGTGACAGTAAATCCGTTTCTTCAGATCACCGTATGATTTGGATTAAAGCTAAACTGCAATAATTGTAGCAGTCAGCGAAAAATAGCAATACATTTAAGGTGTGTTGCTATTTTTATAGAAATTATCAGGCTTTGTTGCATCTAGCACAATCCTATTTATTCCCAAAATAAGTTACCTCGTATTTCCTTAAGTCATATCCCTAAACTTAGTCCTAAAATCGCACCAATAAACTTAACTATTTCTCTCTATACACTTAACCTTCGAATCGTGAATACTATTGTTATAACCTAGCTTACCTATCCTATCGCAAATATATCGACTAAGATTAGTTTTAGCTTGTTATGTCCTTGCTTTGCCTTTTAAACCCTAGTTTAACCAGATTAATTTGTAAACTTGGGTGTAAATTTAAGAGAGAGAATTAAGCTGATGAAACCAGATCAAGAACTATCAACCGTAACACGTTTATTGCATATAATTGTTGCTGTCGCCATGATCGGATTGATCATAGTTGGTATCTATATGACCGAAAATAAAGCCTACTCTTTGTATAATATTCATAAGTCGTTGGGTTTTTTAGTTTTATTTATTGCCTTTATCCGTATCGTTTGGCGTATTAGGGTGGGTTGGCCATCAGAGGTTGCTGGAGGCAAGGCGATTGAACATATTGCAGCAAAGGTGATTCATTGGGTTTTGATTATCTCAACACTACTCTTTCCTATATCAGGTTTGATGATGTCAGTAGGCGGTGGCCATGGTTTATCTGTTTTTGGACTAGAGTTGATTGCTGCCAGTATTGATCCGGTAACTGAAAAGCCGATGGTGTTAAATGAAAGCGTTGTGAGTATAGGTAGTTATATACATAGCACCTTAATGCCGATAATTATTTTTGCTATTGTTATGCATGTCGTCGGGGCCTTGAAACATCATTATATTGATAAAGACAGCACGCTGAAACGCATGTTTTGGTTTAAGAAGTAGCTTGAGTAGGTAAATGTAATTTGGTGGATGTATTAATAGTGAAGGCTACAATGTGATTATTTCGTCATTGATTATTGTGGAAAGTGTCTATGCCATAGGGTGTTGTAGTTTAAATAGCAGCAACTAAAAGTAGATCATCGAGTTAATATAAATCTATTAACTCGATGTAGAGTGAATTAACTGAGTTTCATTTAGTTAATTAATACTTCTTTACGTGGTGCCTTTAGGTTTTCAGTATAAGCAGCATGTTTTTCTTTTTTGTCAGCTGATTTTTCAAATACTGCTTTGAATAGATCAAGAATAAACATCCATACAATACCGTAGACAACAACAATACCAATTGCTTCCCAGCTTATTGGTGCCATTAGGAAGCCCACTTTAGCGATGATAACTGCAAGGATCTGTGTGCCAAAAGTTGCAATTAGTAGCGGTTTTGATGGACGTGGTTTAGCCCAGAAATGGTTTTTACTACGAACAACGAATAGTAGTAGGTGACCAGCGATAACGAGTTGTAAGAACAACATTGTTTGAATCGGCGCTGACGTTGAATATAATTGTTGTGCAATAGCCATTAGTCCAAAGTTTTGAGCAACAGACACAACACCAAGAATTGACGATAATGTGAGAACACGCTTGAGATTCCATTTGACGGGGAAGCGCTCGACACCTGCGTTATCATAGGCAATTGTCATGATAGGAAGATCATCAAACAAAGCAAGTAATACAATCATTACAGCGCTCAGTGGTGAGAAATCCAAGAACAATACAGACAGTGTCACGAACAACATGATGTTAATTGTCATCGCTACGCGGTATTTCACGTAAGAGATAATTTTTTGGAAGATTTTTCTAGATTCTTCTACAGCATCAATAATTACGGACAAACCTGGTAACGTTAAGATTAAATCCGCTGCACCACGTGCGGCATCAGTTGCACCGTCAACAGCGATACCGATATCTGCTTGTTTTAATGCTGGCGCATCGTTGACCCCATCACCTGTCATTGCGACAACGTGACCCATGTCTTGTAGACGTTTTACAATTTCGTATTTATGCTCAGGGAAAACACGTGCGAAACCACCTGCGTTTTCAATTTTTTCATTAATTTCGTTTTCTGATAGTTCACCATGGAAAAGGTCTGAAGCAGCGAGCATATTAGTACTAAGATCAAGTTGTCTTGAAATTTCTTTACCAATAGCCAAGTCATCACCAGTGACCATTCGAACATCGATACCACGAGCACGGGCTTCATCAACTGTGTGCTTTGTATCATGACGCGGTGGATCGTATAACGAAAGTATACCGACTAATACAAATTTCTCTGGGTTTTCAGGATAACTACGAGCCACACCTAGGCCGCGTAATCCACGACTTGCTAATTCATCTACATTACCTAATGCTTTAGTTCGTTCTTCATCGGACATATCACATAAATCGATGATTATTTGTGGTGCCCCTTTTAGTACTCTGTATTGACCCTCGCCAGAATCGATAAGTGCTTCAGTACGTTTTCTTGTCGGATCAAAAGGCGTAAAATCAAGCTGTTTAATTTTAGCTATTTCTTCTTTACCTACCGCATCCATGATGACGTTTTCAATTGCGTCTGAACTGTTAAAGTTACACGCTTGAGAAGCAATTAAAGTAAGTTCTGATTCGTTTTTAGCATTAAATAATACAGGCGATGTTAACGTTAATTCATTCAGCGTTAATGTACCTGTTTTATCTGAACAAAGAATATCCACAGAAGCCATTTCTTCAATTGCAGATAGCTTAGTTACAATCGCTTTTTTCTTCGATAGCATAAATGCACCGAGAGCCATTGTTACTGATAATACAGCTGGCATAGCAACCGGAATTGAAGCCACGATCAGAATTAATACCATCTCTATTACATCAAGCGGTGATTTATTATTTATCACTAATTCTTTGAAGATGATTGTAGCAGCAAGAATTAAAGAACCATAAATGAGGAACCTACCAATAGCCATTACAGAGTTTTGGAAGTGTGATTCGTTACCTGCAGAGCTAACGAGTGTAGCGGTTCTACCAAAAAATGTATTACCGCCAGTTTTATCAACGATACATACCATACTACCTTGTTTTACAATAGTACCGGAGTAAATCTCTTCGCCTGGATGGCGCATTACAGGAAGTGATTCGCCTGTTAATGCTGCTTGGTCGACACTAACGTATTGGCCTTCCAATGTGATCAAATCGGCAGGGATAATATCACCGTTTTCGATTTGAACAATATCACCGGGAACAAGTTCTGCGGCTTCGATATCTATCCATTTCCCGTCACGCATTACACGCGATTCTAAAGCCATTGAATTTTTTAATGCTGCAAGCGCACTTTGTGCTTTACCGTGTTGCATGAATTCAATAAATACATTCAGAAGTAGCATGAATGAAATAATAGCGAAATCAGACCAATGCTGAATGATCGCGGATAGAATTGCAGCAGCTTCAACCATCCAAGGGATTGGCCCCCAAAATCCGGCAAGTAAAACTTTCCAACGACTTTCTTCTTTTTCTTCGATCGCATTTCGCCCGAACTTTGCGAGTCGCTCTGTGGCCTCTTTATTTGTTAACCCATCTTTAGATGTACCATGCTCTTTTAATTTGACTTTTAAGTCTATAATTTCACTTTCTTTGTCACTCATAGGTTTGCCTGTGTCATAAAGTTTTAATTACATGCAATTGACTGTTTTTATCTTCCGTATTGATTGTTATCCATTTTATAATTGCTCGTTTTACTTCTTTTTATATAATATAAAATATTGTCACTGCCTTTCACTTTGGCTTGCGCGGGTGTTTCAAGTGAAACTACCTTACTCTTGTTACGAGACGTTATCAATAAACTTATTGTTTTTTGTATTAATTAGTATTTTAATCAACCAGCTCCTTCACTTTGAGGATTGTTAATTTTTCTGGTGGTTGTAACTGGCTGTATTAGCATGGGTTTTGGTTCGGTGGATTCTAGGATTTTACGGCACAAGTTCTGTCCTTTGGGGTTGCTATGCGTAATTCGATGGGTTTATTAATGCTAAAGATCTCAGCGCTATTTTGTCGTAGGTAGTTATTTTTAGTTCCTATATGGTGTTGATTTAAATGTAATTTATTGTCTTTTATGCCATTTGGTGGTAGTTTGGCTTCTTCAATTTTATTCGCTAACGTCTCTAACTTATAAATATACATAACATCAAGCAGGACTCTATGAAAAAGATATCATTCTTAAGTGCATTATTGGTTTCAAATGTTGCTAATGCAGATTTGAATCTTGATTATAGGGCTTACAATACACCTGTTAACTATAACTTTGCAGAAGTCGAAGTCGGCCATAAAACTTATAAATCCGATGGTAATAAGGATAATATGAAAGTTATTTCTATCGGTAGTGAATTAATGCTTAATGAAAAAGTGATAATGAAGTATTCATTTTCAGGTGAAGAAATAAATGATGTAGCAAAAATTATAAGCTTAAACATGGGGTTATTGTATCGGGTCGCACTGGCTGAAAAAATCGACGTTGTACTTGGTGGTGAAGTTGAGTTTGACTGGTTAGCGCTAGAAGGTGCTGACACAGATACTGATTATAGCTATGATAATTATGACATAGGTGCTCATCTTGGGCTCAGGTATGGCTTTACCGATAAATTTGAAGGCGTGACACAAGTTATTATATCTGATTCTTCTTCGCACTCATTAATAACAACACTCGTGACAACGAAGCTATCATATTATGTGACCAAAAATATTGGCGTTGGTGCTTTTTATACTGCAGGGTTTAATGATAAGTTTGATAGTACTTACGCTGGTGCGAATATTAAAGTTAGATTTTAATTAAAATAACAAAGCCTCAACGTTAGTTTGGGTTTGTTATTGTTGGTACAATCAAAATCTTACGATACTCTCCCTTTATTCAAATCCCTAAAAAATATCTCCAATACTAATTTAATGGCCGTAAATTCAGATTAATTCTAATTGTTATTGATTCTCATTAATAATCGAGTAGACTGGGTGTTATGTTATAACATAACGTTTGAGGTAATAATGAAACAAGGTATACACCCGGATTATCAAAAAGTCGCTTTTCACGATATAGCAGCAGATAAATATTTTATAGTCGGTTCAACGTTGAAAACGAATAGAACGGTAGAAATTGACGGCACAACATATCCTTATGTGCCGCTGGATGTGTCAAGCGAATCGCATCCTTTTTATACGGGCAAACAAAAAACGATCCATAGTGATGGTCGTGTGGCACAGTTTAACCGCCGCTTTGGTGGATTAAAGAGCCAAAAGGAGGTTTAATATGAAGGTTTTAAGCTCACTTAAAAGTGCTAAGCAGAGGCACCCGGATTGCCAGATTGTGAAACGTCGTGGTCGTGTTTATGTTATTTGCAAAGCCAACCCCAGATTTAAAGCTGTTCAGGGCGGAACGAAAAAACGTGCTTAAGCTTTAATACCACTGTCGTTAAGTAATCTGACCATAGCTAAATGACAAAGCCTCAACACATGTTGGGGATTTGTTGTATCTGGCGCTAAGTCTTAAAACTCTTACTTTCCATATCTAGCTCAAGTTTTTATAATCATTTGAGTGAGTACATTGGAGCCAATGCTGAGGTTGTCAATTATACGTAATAAAGAGATTGGCAAATGTTTTGCTAGCGGAAAAATAAAGAACTTATTAAATAGATGTTTACTGTATTTGTTTTTATAAACAACCTGATAATTGGCGCTTAAATGATTAAAAAGGTTCTCGGTGGCGTCGTCATTTACGTCTGTTATCCAAATAAACCCACCCTTGTTTAATTGCGCTTTTACGTTATTGATTACCTTTAATTGTTCGGCTTCTGAAAATTGTGCTATAGCGGTCGAAAATATAACGAGGTCGAATTTAATGCCTGCTTGCATTGGCTTAAGCAAGTCGTGGACAAAATAATGAATGTGCGGATTTTGATTTTTACATTCGTCAATGCTTTGCTTCTCAATGTCGCAGCCAAAAATAGATCTCGCTTCGAAATGCTCCCGTAACTCTCTGGTAAGCGCCCCCGTTCCGCAACCTGCATCTAAAATTTTAAGTTCTTCTAAGGACCGCTCGGCGTCAATAGCTCTAAATCCTCGCACGAACTCACGCTTACACATTAAGTCGATGTATAGATACGCCTCTTGTGTCCAATGGAACATTTCACGATTTCTCATAGTTGCCCTTAAATTATAATGATTTAGTAAAGAAGTTTTTCACCCATTTGTGATGGGCTATGCAGATGTTCCCTATGTCTGCAGCTAGAAAAGCTTATCAACTAAGGATTTAGCTGATAAGCGTATATAATAAACGTAATAATCTGCTAATTTAACGCAGGTTATTATTGATTATCTCAGTACAATAAGCGGCACTCGACAATTTTCAATCATACGCATGGTATTGCTGCCAAGGAAAAAGCTCCTCACCTTGGAATGAGAAAATGCACCCATCGCCACAAGCTGAATATCATGCTCTTTTTTGTAGTTCATTAGCGAAGAGGAAATATCGCCTTCAATATAAGAGCTAATGACTTTAAAACCTTCTTGCTTAAGCAGTTCTTTGGCTTGCTCAAACTTTTCCTTGTGCGCGTCTTCACTGTTTTTAATGGTGACTAAATGACATGTAAGTCCTTTGAGTAATCCGCCTTGAATGATGCGTTGTACTACTTTATCTGCTGTTTCACGCCCATCATAAGCCAACATGAAGTTAGTCGGTTCGGTAAAATCTTTTGGTGCAATAATGATCGAAGTGTGGACCTGACGAATGAGAGTTTCAATATGATAACCAAGCGCTTTAAAATCGCCTTGATGTCCATCCCCTGATCGTCCGACAACCATTAAGCGCGCATCTGCCTCTAAGGCAACTAATGTATCAACAAAATCGCCATGTTGTTGTTTATGCTCGATGTCTGTAAGACCTGCCGAGTTAGCTCTATTTACAGCGGCATCTAACATGTCATTTCCCAGCTGAATTTCAATTTTTCCACGCTGCTCATCAAGTTCTGCCATTTTATTAAGCAATGCTGAGCGAGCACCTAAACCAATAGAACCCGTTAAGTCATCTGCACCATGTTGTTGTTGCTTTTCGATTGTATGAAGAAAGAGAATACCGTTACTCAAGCGATTTGATGCCCAAATTGCAGTCTCACATACTGCTTTTGCTAAAGCAGAACCATCAATACATGCTATTATTTTGTTCATTACCTTCTCCTTAGTGACCTGCCATCATTTTTTCAACGGCTGCGGGATCATTATGAATTGCAAATTTATCTATCACGGTCGCTGTTGCTTCGCTCATACCGATAATATTAACGTCTGCTCCCTCTCGTCTAAACTTAATTACAACTTTATCCAATGCCCCAACCGCGCTAATATCCCAAAAGTGAGCGTGCGATAGGTCGATGGTGACTTTACTGGTGACGTCTTTAAAGTCGAATGCATCAATAAATTTATTCGCAGAAGCAAAAAATATCTGACCTGTTACCTGATAAGTAGGTGCTTTTTTTCCTACCTTTGTATTTTTCACAACCATAAAGCGACTGATTTTATTAGCAAAAAATAGCGCTGAAAGTAATACACCGACAAATACGCCAATAGCTAAATTATGTGTTCCAACAACAGTGATCACGGTAGCAATCATGACAATGTTGGTTGATAGCGGATGTGATTTTATATCTTTAATTGAGCTCCAAGAAAACGTACCAATCGCTACCATGATCATGACTGCAACCAAGGCTGCCATCGGGATTTGTTTAAGCCAGTCTCCCAAGAAAACCACCATAATAAGCAGGAATACCCCGGCAGCTAAACTTGATAGGCGACCTTGTCCACCCGATTTAATATTAATGATTGATTGACCGATCATGGCGCAACCAGCCATACCACCCATTAAACCAGCGCCTATATTTGCAAGACCTTGTGCTTTACATTCTCGATTTCGATCACTTTTCGTATCAGTTAAGTCATCGACGATCGTTGCTGTCATCATCGACTCTAAAAGTCCAACAACTGACAAACCTATTGCGTAAGGTAAAATTATCCACAGCGTTTCTAACGTTAACGGTACATCTGGCCATAAGAAAATAGGCAAAGCATCTGGAAGTTCACCCATATCGCCAACTGTTCTAATATCTAACCCCATAACCTGCGATAAAACGGTAAGTACTACGATACAGACTAAAGGAGAAGGAATTTTTTTCCCTATCACTGGAATGTAAGGGAATAAATAGATAACGCCTAGTCCGCCGACTGTCATTGCGTAGACATGCCAAGTGACATTCGTTAACTCGGGTAATTGGGCTATAAAAATTAAAATAGCAAGGGCATTTACAAAACCAGTCACCACAGAACGGGAGACAAATCGCATTAAGCTGCCCAATTTGATATAACCAGCGAACACTTGAATTAGGCCAGTTAATAAGGTTACTGCAAGTAAATATTCTAGCCCATGTTCTTTCACTAATGTGACCATGAGTAAAGCCATAGCCCCTGTTGCTGCCGAAATCATGCCCGGTCGACCACCTGTAAAAGCAACAATTGTCGCAATACAGAATGAGGCGTACAGACCGACTTTAGGGTCTACACCTGCAATAATAGAAAACGCGATAGCCTCTGGTATAAGTGCCAGGGCGACAACAATACCGGCTAAAATATCTCCTCGAACATTTCCAAACCAGTCTTGTTTTGTTGATGAAAAAATCATACTTATCCTTTTTTATACATATATTAATCACGAAAATAATGTGATTATGCACGGGTATTCTGTTTTAATTAGCCATTAAATCGAGTGTTATTATGCTATTTCATTCACAGCTAATGGCTGCGGAAAGGACGACATCCTTGCCTGCAAGATAGACTCAATTTATTGTGCTTTTAAACGATAAATAGCGCTGGCAATAGTGCCATGCTGGAAATTCCTGCTTTAAATGAACTGTATCGTCTTAGCTAATCTAGCTTTAAGATCAGAAATTCAAAATTCTCTCTGCCGTATACGTCCGTATAACTGCATAGATAGCAAGTACGAGAAAGCCGAATAAACGATGTCTTTTACCACGCTTAATGCGAGGATCGATTGATCAGTTCAAAGTATTTCAGGAATGTAGGGGTCATTACAATGAGCAAATTATCGAGTATCGATATGCTCTATGTGTCTGATAAAATGCAATTTATAATAATTTTACGGCGTGCAAAAACCTAACTTTATGTAGAGAAAGTCATATAGATGGCGTGCAAGGGCCTAACTTTATGTAGATAAAGTTATATAAATTGATTAAACAATGGGGGGCGTATGGTTATGGCGGAGTCATCACTGTACCTTTGGTTTAAATTAATAAGCGTATTAGTTGATCTGTTTCTTTATCGTGATGAGTAGTTTAGAAAGTATCTCTTTCTCTTCATCAGAAAGCATATTGCAAATTTCATTTTCAATGGCGTCTGCAATATTCCACAGTTCTTTAATAATAGGCTTAGCTTTTGTCGTTAATTTTAAACGAAATACTCGTCTATCTTCCTTATCATTTACTCGCTTGACTAAACTCAACTCTTCTAGCAAATCAATTTGTCTTGCTAGGGTAATTGGTTTCACGTTTAAAATATCTGCTAAATCAATTTGTCGACAATTTTCATTTTCAGAAAGGTGAACCAATGCTCGCCACTGAGAATGTGTAATGCCCATACTTTCGGCTTGTTTGTTAAAACGTTGTCTAATGATGTGACTGATTTCATAGCTAAGAAATCCAAATTTAGAATGTATCATGATTCAAGCAGTATATAATAAGGTAGGCTTATTATATACCGTGTATAGCTTTAAAGTAAATATGTTATTTAAATGACAAAGCCTCAGTATATGCTGGGGCTTTGTTGTATCAGGCATGGCGCGAATATAAGTTAAACCTTAATTACGACCTGCAATAACACCTCCATCGACATCCCAGATTGCACCTGTTACCCAGCTTGATTGATCAGACAGTAAGAAACAAATACTGTTGGCAATATCTTCTGGTGTACCGACACGACCGATTGGGTGGAATGCGTTAAAACTTGCTAATGTCGCATCCATATCTTCAGGACTGATAAATGTCTCATATATTGGTGTTTTTACTACTGCAGGCGATACTGCATTGACGCGAATATTATGTTCGGCCAGTTCCATTGCCATATGTTGAGTTAAAGCGTGTAGTCCTGCTTTTGCCATCGAGTAGGCAGAAGAAGGTGTGGCTTTAATGGCTTGCTTACCCCACATCGAACCGATATTAACCACGTTACCACCACCATTGATGATCATTTTTTTAGCCACAGCCTGCGTGATCTTAAATGTCGCTTTGTTTAATTCATGGTAAAGGTCATAGTCTTGCTCGGTATGCTCGATAAACGGTTTTGGATTAAAGTAACCCGCGGCATTAACAAGGTAACCGATGTTCTTATCCTGCTCGGTGATATTGTCAATAAATTGCGCGACACTGTCGTTGTCATAGAGGTTTAATTGAATGCCTGTCACGTCACCTATTTGGCTAAGCTCTGAAACAGCTGCGTCTAGTTTGTCGATATTGTTACCAACAATGGCGACAGGAACATTTTGAGCTGCAAGTTGTTTTGCGGTTTCAAATCCCATGCCACTTGTGCCACCAATGATAAGTGCGATACCTGATTGAGTAAATGTCATTTTCTTTCTCCTAAGATCTTGTATGTGGTAATCTTAGGTGTTAATTCACTTATTAAATAGTAAGTACAAATTGGTTACCTAGGTACTTATTGGTACATCTTTATGAATAATAACGGAAAAATATTTGTAAGAAAAACTGCGCCGGAAAATAGCGCAAGAATGGTCGAAAGTATTTATGGCTGCAAATGGTCATTGACTGTCTATCAGTTACTGGCTCATGACATTAATCGACCAGGTGAAATGGTACGTAACGTAGAGGGCTTAAGCACCAAAGTATTGAATCAATGTTTAAAACGAAATGTTGAATTTGGTATTTTAGATAAAGTTGTCTACAACGAATTACCTCCTCGAGTAGAGTATCATGTGACTGAGTTTGGTAAGAAATTCCTTGGGATTTTGGCACAGCTCGACGCTTTGCAGGATGAAATTGACGACCAATATGACGCTTGATGAATTTGGCTTAGCCACCCCCACCAAACCTCAACGGACTCTAAGTATTCGATGCTTTTATAAAATACCTATCTGTGATTTGTCATTGTAAAGTTCAATAAAACTACGTTTGTTGTAAGAGGGTGTAAGACGTTGTAAGGAAAGGGGCCTAATATCAGAAAGAGAATAAATAATATGTTACGTTTTTATTCCTAGCTCGATACCCCATGGGCAATATAATAGGAATCGCTAATATGCCACTTCAAAGTCAGCCCCACCTAGAATTAGATCTGAGTATTATCTACAACCACTTAGGTAAGGTCGGTGTATGCTCGAACGAATTTAATAAATGGTTAGACCGATTACAAAATTCGTACGGAAAAAAAAATGCAATTAGGGCGCTTCCTGCTCTACAAAGAGGGATTGATGGTGTTTACTCATTACTTGAAGAAATGAAATACCGACACCACAAGGGGAGCAGTAGTGCATATGAATATGGTGTATCAGCGATTACTGAAGACCCGACTTGGCAATGTCTTGTTTCTTCTGTTGTACGTCATTTCCCTAAACAGGTTAAAGTGGTTAGACCGAGTCGAACTCCGCATGAAGCGATTCGAGATAAATGTGTTAATCGGACGTTTTTTAATTTTATTTTTCAGAAGCAACGTTTAGCTGAAATGATGAAACCGAATATTATTGTCCAAGGTGAGTTAGGTCGTCTACAGGTTCAGATTCTTGACGCTCAGATATCCTCTTTAGCAAAAGCCTATAATGAGCGAAGTCAGTTCAGCGAGCAGGTATGGACAATTCTGAATGACTATAAATGTCGTCAGAGTGTATTTCAGGCTACAGCCTCACCTAAAGCGACTGCAGAAGCAAAGAGTAATAGCTTATCTGCTGATGCAAATCTTGAGCTTTTTGCTGGTTTGAAAGTTGAAGTAATTAAAGAGTGGGACTTTGCTAATATAATGCGTAATAAAATAACTACAAACGCATTAATTGGTAGTGATTTTAAGGCCAAAGTCAGTGCTAGCGCTAAGATAAACGACGTGAGTTACGCAAGTGCTAGTGCTAAAATTGACGAAGTAAAAAAGACCACGAATAAGAGCGGTTTTTCTGATTCCATGCAATTAATACCTGGTATTGATTTAGGTGTAAATGCAGAACTTGCAGCAATGGTTGGGGCAAAGATTACCGTTAAGCATGAGCTTACAGTGGGTCAGATTATGGCAATGACCAATGAAGCTGAACTGTTTGTTGGTGCAGAGGTAAAGGCCTCTGCTTCAGCTACGCTGAACTCAAATAACATTTATGGAAAAGATGAAATAATTGTCGGTAAGCTGGGGGCAAGTGCCTTTGCGGGACTAAAAGCTACAGGCTCGAGTAACGTTACCTTTAAAGCGCGAGGAATCAATGCAGCATCAGTGAAGGTTTCAGGAACTGTGTCGGCAGGGATCGGTATAACAGCTGAAATTGAAGCATCGGTTCGAACGTCTGGAGATATCAAATTTAAAATTGCTTCAGGTGCGACCGCGGGAATAGGGGCTTCAACAGAATTGGGCGCAACCGTTAACCCTGTTGCTCTTAAAGTGATCTTATGGGATGGTTTTGCTCATCACCTGACAACAAAAAAATACCAGATGCGCAAAAATGAAAAACTAGATAGAAATTTAAATACAGTCGCAATTATACGCTGTAGCGAGCATGCGCTTATGTCATTAAATTCTTTAGAAGAAGATTATAGAAAAATGGCAGAAGAGCTTTGGCGAATTCCGGTCGATGTGAACTTTTCTAATGGAACTTATCATGATGATTTATCTCGAGGCGTTGAGCTTGATGGTGCTTACATGCGTTCGGTTGAGATGAATAGTGATCACGGCATGGAGAAAGCCGAGGAGGGCATAATGCGTAGTTCTCAGGTTTTAAGCCAATCGGTTGCCGTTAATAAGTCGCATCTAAATAAACAATCTCGAGGTCGAAAAGCAATACGTAGAACGAAAGGATTACTCGCAATACAGCCACCGGTAGGGGCTAGGGTTTAATACCATTTAAAATAATGAAAAAGCCTCACCTGTGTTGAGGCTTTGTCATTTCCAATCGCCAACTTTCACCTGAAATAAATGAACTGCCTGAATCTTAACCGCTTGTGAATAAACAACAATAATTTGATCTCGATGATTTAACATATCTATATTTTCGAATAACATAGCACGAAATTTTGTTAATAATACTTATAATAAACATTATTAACTATGTCTGTATTAATGTTTAACAAGGAATTAAGTAGATGAACAATATAGAACAAGGGCCTAAAAGCCTTAATCGTCGTAAATTTCTTAAAAGTACAGTGGCTAGTGTGGCGGTTGTAGGGCTTGGTGGCTCAGTACTTGCAGATACAGCGAGTGCATCAGAAGCCGATCCTGATTGGTTGCCCCATACACATAATAGACATAATAGACATAACAGAAAGTTTTGGAAGAACGTTCAGAAACAGTTTGTGTTAGATAAAAGAACAACTTACATGAATGTGGGTACAACAGGCTCAATGCCAAGGCATGTACTGGCAGGATTTAATGACAATAATAAAGCCGTGGCGAAATACCCATGGGATATGGATGCACGTTTTGGCTCTTGGCCATATATGTCAGAGATGGTCGCTGATGTAGCGCCGGGATTTGGCGCTGAAGCCCATGAGATTGTGTTGAGCCGTAATACCACTGATGGTATATGTTCTATTATCAACGGTCTTCACTTTGAAGAAGGTGATGTGATTCTGACTACGCACCATGAGCATATGGCAGCGACAACAGCAATGAAGATTGCTAAACAGCGTTTCGGAGTGAAAATAGTGGAAGTTCAGCTTCCTGTTTACACTGGCTTTGAAACGGTGACAGAAGAGGATTATGTTGAAGCATTCCGAACTGCATTGCATGAAAACCCGAATGTTCGTCTGATTGTGTTCTCTCATATTACTTACAAAACCGGTACAAAGTTGCCAGCAAAACGTATTTGTGAATTAGCAACGCAATATGCCGTACCAACACTCGTTGATGGCGCGCATTCGATCGGTATGCTTGATTTGGATTTTCACGATATGGATTGTGATTTCTATGTGGGGTCTGGTCATAAATGGCAATGTGGACCAGGTGCGACAGGCATTTTATATGTGCGTGATAATGCACGGCGTTTAAATGAATACTGGAGTGACCGTGTTAATCCGCTTTGGATTATTAATTCATCATTATCACATGCTGATTACCTTTGTTATCAAATGCAGTACATAGGTAATGATAATTACCCTGCGAAACAAGCCTTGGTTGATAGCTGTAAAATGTGGGATGACATTGGTCGAGCACGTATTGAAAAACGTGTGTTAGATTTAAGCGCATTGTGCAAATCATTATTGGCCGAGGCGTTGCCTAATGCCTATATATTCTCTCCAAACGTTGAAGCGCTAGCGAGTGGTTTAACAACATTTAATCCATTTGAGTTAGAAGATGGTGAGCGACTGACTGAATTTAGAGATCGGTTACGTAATCACTATGGCTACATCATTCGTACAACCAACTTTAAATTGTATAAAGAAGATAGCGCTAACACGTATGCATTAAGAATTTCTACGCATCTTTTCCACGATGAAAAAGATGTGAGAGGTTTAGTTAACGTGATTAAGAAACTATACAAACGCATGGCTTAATACTTAGGCGCTCAGTCGAACTGGGCGCTCTCTTTAAATTAGAGCCGATAAGATAGAGTATGTCGATGAGAGTTACAAAATTTAAGAATACGATAAAGAATATTTTGTTTATAGGGTCAGCCATGATTTTTAGCCAAGGTGTCTTGGCTATTGATTTACAAGATATAAAAAAACAAGGTGTATTACGTCATATTGGCGTACCTTACGCAAATTTTGTGTCTTATATCAAGAAAGACGATTTTGAATTGTTAAGCGGGCTGGATGTGGAACTGGTGAAAGGTTTTGCAGAATCATTGGGTGTTGAGTACCAATATGTGCCAGCGAAGTGGAATAACGCGATAGGTAAATTAACTGGTCAGCATGCGCAATTTAAAAACAATCAAACAATATTTGGTGACGAGTGCGCAGTCGAAGGCGATATCATTGCCAATGGCGTCACTATTTTAGATTGGCGTACTGAACTCGCCGATTTCTCAAATGATTATTTCCCCTCTGCAGTATGGCTGGTGGCTCGTGCGGATTCAGACCTGCAACCTATTAACCCAACCAACTCGATTGATAAAGACATTAAAAAAGTGAAGCAGCTGATCAATGGCAGAGATGTGTTAGCGATGGAACATTCTTGCTTAGACCCTAACTTATATAATCTTTATAGCACGGGTGCCAATATTATATTGCCCGCTACCGAACGCCGTTTGAATGAAATGGTGCCAGCGATCCTGAATAAAGATGCTGAAAGTACCTTACTTGATGTTGCTGATACCTTAATTGCACTCGAAAAGTGGCCCGGTGAAATAAAAGTGATAGGGCCAGTGTCACAAGAACAAAGAATGGGGGCTGTCTTTAGAAAGAATTCGCCAGCGTTGCGTAAAGCATTTAATCAATATTTAGATGATATAAAAAAAGACGGGACTTATCTGCAATTAGTTGAGAAACACTACCCATCCGTGTCTTATTTTTATGGCGATTATTTTAATAATAATCATAAGTTAGTGTGATGAAAAAGTTGAAGCGTAAATTATCTAGTAGCCGTTTAATTATTATTGCGGCGGTATTACTCGCGGCGTATTTAGTGTCGATTTTGGCAGTTACCAATGTTGGACAGACACGATTGAAAGAATCACAGCAACGAGAACTTAATCTGAAGGTGCAAAGTTACACCAGTATGTTGGAATACTTTTTCAATGTGACGAATGATGAGTTAACGAATCTTTCTAGTGATAAATCAATGTTGACCTACTTTGCGAATTTGGCATCAGGTATGTCGATGCAATATGGCTTAGGAGCGAGTTTATTCAACCTTAATAGGGAACTGAACCGCCTCATCTATAATACTGAAATAAATCAGCAATCGGTTTATCAGCGTTTGGTGCTTGTTGGTTATGATGGCACTGTTATTGCGGATACCGCAAAAAACCAAGGTACTAGGTTCGATAGGGTGAATATGCCACATATTCGCGAACAGAGCTTGACCATTCGCGTGGTTAAAGAAGATGATAAATATCCTTATATTCAACTGGTTAAGCGTGTTGGTTACGCAGGTAAACCGGTCGCTTTTTTGGTTGCTGATTTGAACAGGGAAGTGATCGTTTCACAGTTGACGGCACAGGAACATGTCGATAGTCGAAGCCGCATGGATTTAATTACGGCTGATGGTGATATTTTTATCTGGGATTCATTAACAACGGAACCACAATCGGATGAGAAAAATGAACTCGCCAATAACATTTTTTTTGAAATGGAGATTGAGAATACACCCTTTAAATTAAGAAGTTGGTTTGAACCTGTCAATGAAAAAGATATTTTCACTTCGGGTTGGTTTATCGCTGGTCTGTCTTTTCTTGCCGTGCCCGTTGTATTTGGGCTTTTCTATACATTCATGATTAATAACGCAAATGTTATTTTAAGAACCAAATTTGAAGAAAGTCATAAACAACGACGGATCTTATCGACTCAAAACCAATTGTTAATTGAAGAGGTTGAAAAAAGAAAGGCTTCAGAGCAAGAGTTGGCTTATCAAGCCTCGCATGATGCATTGACTGGGTTACCCAATCGAAATTGTGGTAATGACCGCTTGGAGCAAGAATTAGTAAGAGCAAAAAGATCGAATACTAACGTATTAATCATGTTTATTGATCTTGATAATTTTAAACAGATCAATGATACCTTGGGGCATTCTGCTGGCGATCAGGTCTTGATGCAGAGTACCGCAAGATTACTGGATTCTATACGTGATACCGACGTTCTCGCCCGTTTAGGTGGCGATGAATTCTTATTAGTTATTCCCGAACTGAACAATTTGGATTCGGCAACATACTTAGCGGCTAGGGTATTGTCGTTATTTGATGATCCTTTTATTTGGAAAAACCAAGAGTTGTTTATCTCTACCAGCATCGGTATGTCGGTATACCCTCAAGACGGTAATAATGTGCAACAGTTACTTGCCAGTGCCGATACTGCCATGTATCGAGCCAAACAAGATGGGCGTAATGCCTTCAGTTTTTATAATGCGGCAATGAGTGCTGATTTACAGCGTACGTTAGATCTCGATGGCCGATTACGCCAAGCGCTTGCGCGCGATGAGCTCGAAATTTACTATCAGCCGATTATTGAGTTAGCATCCAACCAAATTATTGGTGCTGAAGCCTTGATGCGTTGGCATGATACCGAGTTTGGTTTTATATCACCGGATGAATTTATTCCTTTAGCCGAGAAAAATGGCTTAATACACTTACTCGGTGAATTTGCGATAAATAAAGCTTGTATGCAGGCTGCTGAATGGCAAAAGATCAGGCCGTTACATATCGCCATTAACTTTTCGAGTGTGCAATTTAGACATTGCGATAAGCTATTCGAGCAAATCAACGCTGGATTAATGCAATCTGGTTTACCTGCGCATAAATTGGATATTGAGATCACCGAAAGCTTGCTGTTCAATCACAACGACGAAGTAGTCTCCTTACTTAATAAACTGCAAGCAATGGGTATGCAGCTCTCGATTGATGATTTTGGTACGGGTTATTCGGCACTGAGTTATTTACAAAAATTCCCCTTTGATAAATTAAAAATAGACCGCGCTTTTTTGCAAAATATGCATGAAAGTGACTCTGATCGTGAGCTGGTCAATGCGATCATTGCGATGGCGAAAGCACTTAACTTAAAGGTGGTTGCAGAGGGAATTGAAGACCAATGGCATGCGGATTATTTGAGGTCAATGCATTGTGAATATGGCCAAGGTTATTTTTACAGTAAACCAGTGCCCGCTAAAGAGTTTGAAGCGTTATTACATCAATATAAAGAGGATTGGTGTAGATAATCAAAGGTCAGCTTCTATCATAAAACGAGATGATAATCATATATATACATGTTTTTTTTCTGTCTAGGTTGAAATATTGCTGTTTCGTTAGAGTATTTTCACTAATCTAATGTATTATCGGAAATTATTAATATAATCAATGGTTAATGGATAAGCCAAGGACTAGGTAATGCATTTAAATAAAATACTTTTATTGTTAATTTTAGCGCCCCTATCGCTAAGTCAGGTTGATGCTGCAGAAAACATGGATCCAAAAATTATTAATGGAGAAAAAAGTGGCAGTGGAAGCTGGCCATTTATGGTGGCTTTAGTCTCTAAAAATAGGGATGTATATAGCGGCCAGTTTTGTGGGGCTAGCTTTTTAGGTGGGCGCTATATATTAACTGCTGCGCATTGTGTCGACAGCAAAGAAGGGCAAGATCTTGATGCCGTTATTGGTATTTCAGATCTAACTCAGAGTGATGTTGCTGCACATAGATATAGTGTTAAAGAAGTTTATGTTCACGAAAACTACCCTGATGCATCGGATGGTAATGACATTGCTATTTTAGAACTTGAGCGCGAGGTAAACTATACAGCCGTTAATTTGGCTGATAGGCATTTACGTAACAACCTAGCAGTAGGTAAAATGTTAACTGTGATGGGGTGGGGAGATCAAGACCCAAGGCCAGATAACATAAAATTTGATAATGAGCTATACCAAGTTGATGTACCGCTAGTCGAACAAGCGCTATGTCCAGATGATGTCGGATCAAAAGATAATGCATTTTGTGCCGGGTATGTTAATGGTGGTTATGATTCTTGTCAGGGTGACAGTGGTGGGCCAATCGTTGTTGCCAGTGCTAATGGTTATGAACAACTTGGTATTGTGAGTTGGGGTTATGGGTGTGCAGAAGCCGGAAATTATGGTGTTTATGCTAATGTAAGCCATTTCTCAGATTGGATTGCAGGAAAAATGCAAGGATTCAGTTACCGTCAGTCAGAGTTTGTGGGGGCTAAGCATTTAGGTGCTAATTCGCATACTTTCACTATCCAAAATAATACAGCACAAATGATTAGCACGTCAGGAATTCAGGTGCTGCCCTATGATGCTTCAATAACTACGAATACTTGTAACGTGATAGCTGCTAATGATAGCTGTGCGGTTACGATTAATTACAATGCCAGAGAAAGTTTTGGAGAGGTATCGGTCAGTATGCTTACAGATCTTCTGCAAGCACCTAACCTCGATCTAAAGGTATCATATCTCGGTATTGAAACTGCGCCTACTGATGTTAGTAATATGGTTTCTGTTTCGAACAGTGGTATATATTCTTCTAAAAACTCATGGTTTAACAATGGTAGCTCAATTGAATCTCCAGTGTTGGGTTACAATGAGTTCGCGCAATTAGCGATTACGGGATTAGCTGCTGGGGAGTTATCTTTCAATGTCGATGTCTCAATCCAACGGTATTATGATTATTTTAACATATATATTAATGGCCATTTATATGACGAGGTGAGTGGTGTTAAGGCTGATGAGTTTACTATAGGTTTACCTAGAGATAATAATACAGTTGTGTTTGAGTATAGAAAATCTTCATATAATTCGTATGGCGATGACCGAATTACTATCAGTAATTTAACTCACTCGGCATTTAGCGAGTCTACAGGAGAGTCTACTAGACCTGATGGTAATGCGACTAATAGAAGTTCTGCTGGTAGTGGCGGCGCTATTAATTGGATTACTTTACTTGCTTTAGGTATGTTAGCGTTAGTTAGAAGGCGGCTAGTATAAACTATTCAGTTAGCCGTAATTGATGGCCCCAATTGGGCCATCAATTACAACAAACAACTCTTGGCATATCTACCTATATCTCATTAATGTATCTCTTCATTGTTATTACATCACTATCATAAACCAAATGAATATTGCTAAGCACAAGCTAACAAACACGGCTGCTGAGCCTATGTCTTTAGCGCGACCACTTAATTCGTGATGTTCTGTGCCGATGCGATCAACAACCGCTTCAATGGCCGAATTTAATAACTCAACAATAAGCACGAGTACTAATGATGCAACGAGCAGTATTTTATCAACATGGCTTACGTCTAATAACAGGGCAATAGGCGTGAAAATGATCAGTAAGAGCAATTCTTGTCTAATTGCCGACTCGTATTTGAATGCAGCTCGTAAGCCTTGCCATGAATATCCGGTGGCTTTGATAATTCGCGTTAATCCTGTATATCCGGGCTTTCCAGCCTTGCTTATCACATCAGTCTTATTCATTTATTCATCCATTTTCATCTAATTGAAATAATTATCTAAATTAGAACACAATGGTAGGGAGACATTTTGTAAAAGGCTGTAGAGATATGTAAGAGGCTGTAAGAGGCTATAAGAGATATGTAAGGGAATAATAAGGGAATAGTGGTTAAATTGTATCACTGGCACACATTTAATGTTTTTGTATTGTTACCTTGCTGCGTGTTCGGTAGTATTGAGGTTTTGACAACATAAAGTATTGGATGAACTAAATGAATAAAACCCTGTTTGCGGCGATCATTATATCGGCTGCTGAATTATCAGGTTGTGCGTCGACGGAATCAACGCAACAAAATGTTCATAATACCAATGATGTCGAAGTCATGGATGAGTCTGCGCTAGCGATAATAAAAGTCAAAGGGCTCGCTGAACATATTGAGCAGCAATATCAAGCGGCAAAAGAGCAGAACTATGTTTATTTTGCTCCCGACAGCTGGAGAGATGTAAATTCCGATGTTCGAGCAATGCGTACGCTGGTCGCTAGATTTGATCCCAATGATCAAGGTTTTTTTGGTGGTCCTTCGGAAAGTAAAGTAATCGATAAAATTGAAGAAGCGCAAGAAGCACTAGATAAAGCCGTACGTATTAAACAGCTGGTATCGGTATTTTTAGCACAGCAGTTAGCTGACATTGAATATTTGTCACCACAAGTTCATGGTCAATGGCAAAATTCGTTAAATGACATTAACGAAAGTACGGCCGATTTAATTGCTGATATTGAAGATGATGGCTCAACTGACGGTTATGAAAAACGCAGTTCGACAGTGCAAGCACGTTTATTACAGCTCGAAATCCGAATTGTTAAAAGTAATTATTACACGCCATTGGTAAAGAAAATGAAAAAAATGGATCAAAATCTGATCCCGCAAACGTATGCGAAAATACAACAGAGCGTGCAACAGTTAAATGATGCAATTATGTTTTCTACGCGAAACAAAAATATCATCGAAAATATCGTGGCTAAAGTTGAGAACGATTTACGTCGCGCCAATAGCGTAACAACTGAAGTGAAGTGGATCAATAGTATCAATCATTCTGAAAGTGAAAAGATCGCGTTACGTTATCGCGATGCACTATCAACTGCGGCATTTAATTTATTTTCAGAAGATATTTCGAGCCTCACCTATGTTGAACAAATTACATATTTTAATGATGCACTACATAATAAGTTGGAGCAGCAACAATCTCTTAATGATGAGCAAGCACAGTTAATTATTGCCTTAACAGAAAAGGTGAACGCGGCGTTGACAGAGAGCGATAACTTAGCAATAAATGAGACGATTTCGGACTTAGATATTGTTGCAGCTGACGCCACTATAGACGTTGAAAAGCATAGCCAAGTTGCGACTAATATAGCTATTATCAAGACTGGTGAAGAATAATAGTGAGGATTGAGTTACTTACTCCCCACATTGGTGCTTTGATCCACCATGTTGATCTTGTCAATTGTAATGACACGGTCTTTGAAACAGTTTATCAAGCTTGGTTTACTCACCAAGTAATTTTTTTCCGTGATCAAGTGTTTTCACCGCAACAACATTTAATCATTGCTGCGCGCTTTGGGGAGTTAGAGCCTATACATCCTTTTTTTCCTCATGTAGAGCAAGCGCCACAAGTCAGTGTTATTGAAACCGTGAGTGGTAAACCACCATTAGAAAGTTTTTGGCATACGGATTTAACTTGGCGACAGCAACCTTCTAAAGCTTCTATCCTTCACGCTCAGCATGTGCCAGCCTATGGTGGTGATACCTTGTGGTGTTCGATGAGCGCTGTATTTCGGGATTTACCTGAACAAGATAAAGTATTGCTGCGAGAGCTATCTGCTATGCATGCGTTATTTGCCTTTGATGGTATAGAAGCAAGTGAGATCACCGAGGACTGGCAAAAAGAGGTGATTGCAGTATCGGCACAAAATCCGCCTGTATCACACCCTGTGATAACGCGTAATCCTGATACTAATGAAGAAATATTATTTATTAACGAGCAGTTCACCCGCTATATAATTGGAATGAACCGTGATGACAGTAATATGTTATTAGCTAAATTATTTACGATGGCAAGACAGCCCGAATATCAGGTTCGTTTTAAGTGGCAGTCAAATTCATTGGCGATTTGGGACAACCGTAGTACTCAGCATTATGCGGTCATTGATTATGCCGATAGCCCGCGTAAATTACATCGTGTGACAGTCTTGTAGCTGTCTTATTATGATGTTGAATAAACGAAATTCAAAAGATAAAAAGAGAAATACATTATTTGTATTTCTCTTTTTTTATAACCTATATTTTATTGCATATTAACAAAAGTACAGTTAACTCAATTCTAATTAAGCAATGCTAATTCACTATCGACATCGAATAAATGGCAGTGCGTCATATCGAAATGCATATAGTGACTTTCACTATGTTGAATATTGTTCTTTGGGTCGAAATGACAGCGAGAAATAATCTGCTCTTGTCCTAATACACAGTAAAGATAAACTTCATTGCCCATCGATTCCACGACTTTAATGTAAGTCAGTTCAACATTTTGTTGTGGCTCTGATATATTTTCTTTTGAAGGTGTTATCACTGATATGTGTTCAGGCCGCAGTCCCAACCACACTTTTTGACCTATTTTATGTGCTACTTTTTCGGCTTTATCCACTGGTAATACGAATTGTGAACCGTTATCTAATTGTACATACGTAAGGTTATTTTCTTGAGAAAGTGTCGCGTGGATCAAGTTCATCGCGGGAGAACCAATAAAGCCAGCAACAAACTTATTGGCTGGATAATGATACAAGTTCATAGGCGTATCAACTTGCATGATTTGACCTTGGTCCAGCACGCAAATACGATCACCGAGCGTCATGGCTTCGACTTGATCATGGGTCACGTAAATCATCGTTGCATTTTGACCTTCGGCTTTCAAATCCTGGTGTAACTGGGCGATACTAATGCGGGTGGAAACGCGTAATTTAGCATCCAAATTTGACAGCGGTTCGTCAAATAAAAATACATCCGGTTTACGTACCATTGCTCGACCTAGCGCTACTCGTTGACGTTGCCCTCCCGACATTTCACCGGGTTTATTGTCGAGTAGGTGGGTAATTTCTAATGTTTCTGCTGCATCACTAATGCGGCGTTCTATTTCGCGTTTATTGATTTTTTGTTGTTTTAAACCAAAGGCCATATTCTCATAAACAGACATATGCGGGTATAACGCGTAATTTTGAAATACCATTGAAATGCCACGGTCTTTGGGCGGTAAATGATTTACACACTTGTTACCAATCATGATCTCGCCATTGCTGATGTCTTCTAACCCTGCAATCATGCGCAATGTGGTGGATTTAGCACAACCAGAAGGGCCAACAAACACCATAAACTCACCTTCATTAATAGTGAGGTCGATACCATGAACGGCTTTAAACCCATTTGGATAAATTTTCTCTACTTGACGTAGTATTACTTCAGCCATGTGATTTCCGTATTAATTATTAATTATTAATTATTAGTTATTAGTTATTAGTTATTCGTCGAGATTAACTGTGAGCAATCGTCATTAATAAATCGGTATTAAAGTCGGCAACTGAATACAGAACTTTATCAGCGTAAGGCCGTAGTTCATCTTCGGTTGCAGTGCCAGTTAAAACACCAATGGTGCTCGCGCCTGCATTACGGCCAAATTTCATATCAGAAACGGTATCGCCAAACATGATCACTTGTTGTGGTACTAAATCGCAGTGTCCACAAAAAGCATTCAATAACGCGGGTGCTGGCTTGGGGGCAATATCACCATCGGAATAACCAACAAAGTCGAATAGGTCGTGTAACTTAGCCTGTATTAAACTGTAGATAGTGGCGTCTTTTGTATCTGCAGTGGCGATGCCGAGTTTAAAGCCTTGTTGTTTTAGGTTAAGCAGCTTTGCTTTAATACCGGGTAGTGCTTGGATCAGCGCTGGGTTATCTTCAACTTGTTTATTGAACAGCTGTTTTACCGTGTAGCTGAACTGAGCCTTATCACTGCTTAGCTGTAATAATTGATACCAAGCGTCAGCCGTATCTTCGACGGGATTTGATGCAAGTAAACCGTGATTATCAACATCAGCACCGTGTACCCCTATTGCCGCTAATAATGCGACGTTATCAACGTCATGATTATTCTCAGCTGCGTAGGCCGCTAATGTGTCTCCCGCTGCGCCTTGCGCGACGTGTAACCACATTTGATGAAACTCCAGTAACGTTCCGTCTTTATCGAACAGTAAACCTTTAATTTCCATTATTTATTAACTCCATTAGTTCGCCCCAAGTACCAACTAAAGGCTGGCTAAAGATGGCTTGTGTACCGTTATAAATCGGGTTTATGACGCCCTCAAACTCAGACGCTGTAAGGTTATCTAATTGACCTCGGCGAATATCAATACGTAGCCAGGCATATGTGCTCATATCCACTTGAAAATGGATATTTTTGGTCGTGAGTTTAATGCGTTTTATCACATTGCCGTCAGCGATACATTCTGCATAATAGCTCGTGCTGGTATCTGTCACAGCCAGGCGATAATCGACTATATTTGTGCCGACATCTTGACCTGGTAAGACTGCACCAGAATTAAGTTGAAAAACCAACCCACATTGGCGCTCTAGATAAACATTACCTTGGCGTAGGCCTTGTAAAATACCGTTACCCGATAAGGTATCGGCATAGACAAATGTACTTGGATCACCATAGACAGATGGTTCTGTCGCATTGGCGTTGCGTTCATGGGGTTCTAAGTGTGAGTCACTGCCACCAACGGCTGCGATACGATGGCCGCTGTTCCATATGTGCGTTAATAGGATTAGTGCATCTTCAGTGGCTTTGGGTGATGTTGACCATGTAGGGTCACAGCAGACCTCAAAGGTATTTACTTTTTTTAGTGCGATATTTTCGTAATGCCAGTGCCAAGGTTTCATCGCTGGGTGATTAATACTGATATTACCTTCATCTTGTGCAACCAGGCTAAGCCCCTGTTCAATCAAGGCCGCGCTGGAATAAGTGGCATTAAACATATTAAGGGTGCGGCGCGGGCCGTGCACATTAAAATGACCTTGGTCTGTGGTGACCTCAATCGCAGGTAATATTAATGTATGTTCACACATGGGCAGCGCAGGGTGACAAATATTGTGCTCGGTGAGAAAAAAGAAATCGAGCGCTTGTTGTTGGGCTATTTGCGTTGCTGCAGCGAGGGTATTATTCCCATCTGATAATTGCGTATGGGCATGTAAATCACCACGATACCAAGCGGCGTTATTATTTTTACTGTGGTTGTAATCAAAATGAATGCTGTGATCAAGCGGAGCGTTTTTATCGGCAATCAAACAAGCATGCGTTTGCGTTGCTAACAATTTCTCATGACTGCTATATTCGGGGTTAATATGCTCACTTAATTCAACATCAATCGCATAGCGCATGGCTTTTGGCGTTCTGGTTTCACCTTCAAGATTATACAAATGTAGTTGCCAATCGCCAGGAGGTAAATGACCTGAAATACCACCAAGTGAAGCCGATTTCGATGTTAAAATTAACGTTTTGTTGGCTTTCTCAAATAACAAATTTGCACGTAACTGTTGCTTACTGTCATACAGATAGGCATATAAAAAGCCTTTCTTTACTGTCGTTGCAGTAAGGGTGAGGGTGTTAATATTGGCGTTAACATTAAAATTCAAAACGCGATGGCCAAAGACCAACTCACCAGTAAAATTCAACATGGTAAATCCTTGTTGCTATTAGTTGTACTGGTGATGAATGCTGCGCACTCATCACCCGTTTTATCATGCTTAACGATTAGCACGATCTAATGCACGTTGTGCACGTTTAGCTGCTTGTTTTAATGCTTTTTCGGCTGGTATGTTTTCGATTAAAATCTGATCTGCAGCAATCGATAGCGCATCAGTGATCTTGCCTTTCGTTGGGTCAAAAAAGTTTTGACTGGCAAAACTAGCTTGTTTTAACGGAATTAATGCTTGTGGATTTTTCGCCGTATAATCTTGATATGCAGGGACTTGTTTGACACTTTCTCGAGCTGGAATATAACCTGTTAGCATTGACCAACGTGCAGTATTTTCAGCATTGGTATAATATTTCATGAACTCAAATGCGCCTTTTGATGCTTTATCATTTGTGCCTTTTGGCATGACAAAACTCACTGCGCCAGCTTGTGGTGCCGCAGGGTTATTACCCCAACCTGGTTGCGTGGTAGCGCCAAGTTTAGTGAAATCAAGATCTCCTTGATCGCCTGATGAGCCGGTATAGCCTAATGCACGATCTTTCATCACGTCATCAATGGTTTTGTACCAGTATTCCCAACCTTGACCACCGTGATGAATACGCATCGTTTCATCTTCATGGATCCATTGACGGAAACTATCCCATACTGTTATCCATTCTGGAGAGTTAATTAAAATAGTTTTCCCGTCATCACTGATCACTTTGCCGCCGTTAGAGTACGCCGCATCGATTAAGTTATCTTCACCCCACATTGGCTCCCAGCCATAAAAAGTGGTGTTGCCTTTGGCGTCTTTTTTACTTACTGCTGCAGACACTTTTGCCACACCTTGCCAAGTACTCAGGTCTTTTTCAGTAAAGCCGTGCTCAGCCAGTACCCGTTTGTTGTAGTAAAATATCTGGGTCGTGCCGTAAGCGGGTAAGCCATAAACTAGGCCATCTGGTGCTGTCACTTGTTGACGGAAGGCGCCAAGAAAATCATTAAAATTGAATGTGCTGTCCATATAAGGACGGATATCACGAACCAAATTACGTTTTGCCATCATTTGTGCTTGACTAGAATAAAGTAATACAAATTCAGGTGCTGTTTTTGACGCCATACCTGCTTGTAGCTTCTGGTAGGTTTCGTCGTAGTTGCCTTGCAAGGCACTTTTAATCACATATTCATCCTGACTGCTATTAAATTCAGCGATCAGCGTAGTCATTAATTGTTGTGGTTTTGTGCCACCAGAATACCAAAAGTCCACTTCGGTTTTCGCCATTGCGCTGCTGGCGAAAGCGACTGCTCCCATTGCGTAGCTAGAACATACAATTGCTAATGTTTTCAGTTTCATATTTATTTACTCTTTTACACCGTTATCGGCAATGCCGGACAAAATTGTTTTTTGACAAATAATGAATAAAATCAACAGCGGTAGTACAGCGATGGTACTTGCTGCCATGATCTGTGACCAATTTAAGCCGTAGTTACCTTCGGCAATAAAAAATTGTCTAATACCCGTCGCAATCAAGTTAAGGTCTTGCGACGTGATTAATAGACTTGGCCACATATAGCTGTTGTAGTTAGTAATAAAAGTAATCAAGAACAAGGTAGCTAAGGCTGCTTTGCACTGTGGTAGCACGATCGCCCAGAGAATTTTAACTTCTCCAGCTCCATCGATCCGCGCCGCTTCAATCAGTGATGGATGCACTTTTAAAAATACTTGGCGTAGATAAAATACACCGAACACACTCGCGGCATTAGAGATAATCAACCCGGTATGACTATCGAGTAACCCCATATTCGCCAAGGTGATATACGACGGGATATACGTCACAGCCCCCGGCAACATATAACAAGCCATGACCACAAAATAGAGTGCGGTTTGTGATTTAAATTTGAACTGGGTAATGGCATATGCAAACATTGCCGAGTTAATCATCACGATCAGTGTGGTGAATAACGCCACCGTAAAACTGTTCATGATGTACAAGCCAAAGGGAGCACTGTTAAATGTTTCAACAAATGTTTCCCAACGAAATTGCTCTGGTAAAATATTAAGTGGGTTACTGAATATTTCATCATTAGACTTCATCGAACCTGATAACATCCAAACAAATGGGAAAACCATGATTAAACCAGAAATGGTTAAGAAGCCATGTTTTAGCAGTGCCAAACCCGTGGGTTTTAATACTGCTTTAGCCGGTATGTTTGCCGTTGATACTTGTACTGCTATGGTCTTTTTATGTTTACCTGTTTGGTCGTTAGCCAGAGGTAAATCGATGGATCGAGTTGTCATCCGTCTTTTCCTTAGTAATATATCCAACGTTTACCCATCTCGGTGTTAACCAGTGTTAAGACACCCGTGATCAGTAAAATGATTAATGAGGTTGCCGCCGCAGGGCCCATATCGTATTGTTCAAATGCTTGTTGATAGAATAGATATAACAAGGTACGGGTGCTGCCACTTGGACCGCCTTGCGTCAGGATTTGAAATTGATCAAATGCTTGTACCGCGTTGATCATGTTGACAATGATTAGAAAGAAAGTGGTTGGCGAAATTAACGGTAGGGTGATCTTTATAAAACGTGTCCATGGGCTACAACCATCAATTAATGAGGCTTCATAGAGTGATTCAGGGATCTTGTTTAACGCACTGATGAAAAATAACATAGTCCAACCAACGGCTTGCCACACGGTAACGATAATCACCACTATCATGGCTGTATCACCGCTTTCTAACCAAGGGATAGGCTCAAACCCTAATTTACCCAGCAGTAAGTTTGCTAACCCTGATTTAGTTTCGAATACCCATGACCAGACGATTGATACAGCGACGGTTGGTGTGATCCAAGGTGAGAAGATAACCGCACGGTAAAGTTGGCTACCACGGAAATTTTTATGCAGTAATAAAGCAAACGCCAACCCTAACACTACCGTTGGAATCACCACTCCCAGCGCAAACACAAAGGTATTATTTAATGCATCCATAAAGTAACTATCTTCAAACATGTATTGATAGTTTTCTAAACCTACATAGCTATATTCTGGCGAGATATAATCCCAGTCAGTAAAGCTGATATAGATGCTCCAGCCAAATGGCACAATCCAAAAGGCGAATAGCGGGATCAATAAAGGTGCGATAAATAACAGTACCTTTAGTTTTTCCGATAGTGCGTTCGATTTAATCTTCATAATAAAGCTTTTCCTTAACTGTATGTGAACATCATAGGTTGGCACTGTGACAAATTTGGTTGTGTCATCATCATATTTTCCATCGTCAGGCATAAGAAAATGTGATGCTTAAATCGATTATGCATTAGAAAAAATAGCCTGCATCGCGCTATCGATATCTTGTTGGTGTAGCCAATCGCAAAAGAAATTAACTTTGGCGCTGCGTTTATTGGCAGTGATGACGTAGTGCCCTGAATCGGACGGCATACTGCCATTCAGTGCTAAGACGAGCTCACCTGACGTGAGCGCTTTTTTTGCCACTAGCGAGCGCACCAGCATTAAGCCAATACCTTGCTTCGCGGCTTCTAAACCATGAAGTGAATTACTTATTTCGAGTTGAATATTTGGTGGCTCGGGCGCGATATCATGATGACACAGCCATTGCATCCAACTTTCTTCATAACCCTTAACTTGAATAGCGGGCAGTTGCGAAATATCTTTGTTGGCTAGTGCATCAAGATGCTGCTGTTGGAATGCGGGACTGCATACCATCAACCATTGCTCTTGGCATAGGCGTTCGACTTGGGTGTCCTCGCTGTCAATAAAACCATTGGTGATCTCAACATCCGCTTCACTGCAAGGTTGGCGTGATGGCCAATCGACTAAGGTCAAATCTAATTTAATGAAAGAAAACTTGTTACTGAAATCAGCCAGTTTGGGGATTAACCAATTATGACCAATAGAGGTGTTGGCCTTAATACGTAGTACATCGGATTGTTGTGCTCCGAATAATATTTGTGTTTGCAGCTTTAGATGTTGCAATGATCCGGCTACAACTGGCAGATACTGCTGCGCAGCTTGGGTTAAGGTTACGCCACGTTGATTACGAATAAATAAAGTGCAATTGAGAAATTGTTCAAGGCTTTTTAGCTGTTGGCTGACCGCCGCTTGCGTTACGTGGAGTTCACGCGATGCAGCACCAATCGAGCCTAACCGAGATACGGCTTCGAAAGCCAAAAGTGCACGTTGTGGAGGAAGCATACATTGCCTTAACAAATAAATGGTTAAAGTAATGGATTTGTATGACAGTAATATTAAAAAAGCCTGTAATGTGAAATTAATATTACTATTAACTCTGACTTTATTTAATGTAATCACCTTAATCAGTGGCTTATTGTAGTAGAAAACATGTTAATTATGACACTTCCAAGTAAGATTAAGCTTATCCCTATAATGGCTACCCAATCGAGTTGTTGGCCATACCATAACCAACTAATTATGGTCACAAGCACAATTCCTGCGCCACACCAAATCGCGTAAGCCACACCAATCGGCACTGATTTGATGGTAATAGACAGTAAGAAAAATGCCAATGCATAGCAGATAAGCACGATCACACTCATGAATGGCTGACTAAACTGTTGGGTTTTTGGTAGCAGGGATGTGGCAATCACTTCAAAAATAATCGCAAGTAGTAGCAGTAAATTCGGGGGCATAGTTGCGAGCATTTTTAGCATAGTATTTACCATCGTCTTCAGGGTTAGTGGCAGCGGACAATACCTGAAGAAGATGACAAAATTTAGCGTGTAAGAATTAGATTTAATGATGTTGAATATCACTTAAATTAAGGGGTTGGCTTTCACTGGTTAATTCGTTTTTTATATACTTTTGATCATTTTGTTTATTTTAACCACAGGTTTTTTTTCATGATTATCATATAAAACTGTAATGAAAATGTAATTGTAAATGAACTTAGTTAACACTTGTTCATATCTTTTTCTGTTTTATAACTACGTGTCACGTAATAAGTCGTTGTTTTTACTTGGTTAAGTTTATATTATTTAAAGTTAGAATGTTTTTCAAATACTGATAGATCATTCTAGTGTACACCTGTAAGCTCTGTTTAACTTTTAGGGAGAGTGCTATATGCTTAATGAACTAACCAATAAATTGTCGCTAACGTTATTTAATAACGATACATTCAAGGCTTACTTCGCCCCATTTTCAACCAAGCCCATTGCGGTAGTTATGGGTGATATGCACGCGGCAAGCGTCGTGGGAATCAAGACTGAAAATAATGACATGTATTCATTAACATTAGCGATATCAGGCAAGGTGAACGAACAACCTTTTTCATTTAAGGCTGGTCAATATGTTGAGTTGCAAGTAAAGAAAAATGGCAGTTATGTTAAACGCCCTTTTACCATTTCTTCGCCTGTATCGCAGTTACAGCAAGATAAAACCATCACTTTAACAATTAAGAAGCAATTTGAAGGGCGGATCACGCCTTGGTTGGAAAGTGCTGTCGAAAAAGGAGATCTATTCGGTATTTCTCCTGCCAAAGGTGCCTTTGTATTAAATACAGCGGTACCACAAAACCGAAATGTTCAAACAAGGAAAGAGGTAATATTCATTGCTGGTGGCAGCGGTATTACCCCTTTTCACAGCTTGCTGTTATCACATGTCGTGAATAACCCGACGATCAATTTTACCCTGCTTTATTATGCTCGAGCTAATCAGCATGCGCTGAGAGAAAGCCTTGTATTGCTAGAGGTTGAACACGCTAACTTTACGCTGACGTTATTACAGAGTGAACGTGATGGCCATTGTTCTCAAACGCATATCAAGGCGGTTACAACAGACTTAGCGCGCTGTGATGTATATATCTGTGGTCCCAATAGCATGATGGATAGCACGCAAGCATTATTACTCGAGATGGGACTTCCTCAGAATGCATTGTACCTTGAGCAATTTGGTCTCGCCAGTTTCAGTCATGTCGATTTAAATGTCGCGCGTAAGATTTCATTTGCGACTACCAGTAAAGACATAGTTGTGAATGAAGACAATCAGCAAACACTATTAACCATTGCCGAGGATAATTATGTCCCCGCGAAATATGGTTGCCGTATTGGTATTTGCCAAGAGTGTAAGTGTAAGAAAGTAAGTGGTGTGGTTTATAACAGCCAGACTAAAACATATTCAGATACTGGCGAAGAAGATATTCAAGCTTGTATCAGTGTGCCAGTGACTGACGTCGTTATTAATTTATAGGGAGAGCGTAATGGCAAAGTTAAATGAAGAGCAGTTAGAGCAACTGGCGATAGATCTTGATGGTGTGAAAGCAAGTGCCATGAAGCAAGTGGGTAGTGCCGATGAACGTTATATTAAAAAGATTGTACGCCTACAACGTACGCTAGAAATCTCTGGGCGTATCTGTCTCGTACTGGGCTTTATGTCTTTATACTTCTGGGGTGTCGGTGTGCTGTTATTAAGCGCGTCGAAGATTTTAGATAATATGGAAATTGGTCATAACGTATTGCATGGTCAATATGATTGGATGAATGATCCGACGCTTAACTCACAAACATTTGAATGGGATAATGCGTGTAGTTCAGAATCGTGGAAGCGTGTTCATAATTATGAACACCATACTTATACCAATATTATCGGTAAAGACCGTGATTTCGGTTACGGGTTATTACGTTTAAGTGATGATTTTTCTTGGCGTTTACGTAACTTATGGCAATTTGGTACGTACCTTGTGTTAAGTACGTTATTTCAATGGGGTATCGCATTCCATGAAATGGCGGGCGAGCGAGTATTCTTTGGTAAAAGAAAAGAAGGTCGTGCGTCACATGTTGATATCGAGCAATTAAAGAAAATATTTTACAGCAAATCAACACGCCAAATTTTAAAAGATTACGTTATCTTTCCAATCTTAGCCGGACCGTTTTTTGTGATGGTACTATTAGGTAACCTATGTGCTAATTTACTGCGTAACTTTTGGACTTCAACGATTATTTTCTGCGGACACTTTCCAACCGAAGTATATACTTTCACGGAAAAAGAATGTGAGGATGAATCTCGTGGCCATTGGTATTATCGTCAGATTTTAGGCTCGGCAAACTTAACAGGGCCTAGATGGTTCCATATTTTAACGGGCCACTTGAGCTGTCAGGTAGAACACCATTTATTTCCTGAAGTGCCCGCACATCGTTATGTGGCCATGTCAAAAGAAGTGCAAGTTATTGCGGCTAAATATGGAATTGCTTACAATACGGGGAGTTTCTTTAGTCAGTACGCATCGGTAGTACGACGCGTTATTTACTTCTCATTCCCAGTAGGTAAAGTAACGGGTAAGAACGCGGCACTTTATCCTCGTTTTTAACGCTTATTAAGGTCAGTGATACTGCCTAGTTAATGGTAATAAATACGAAAAAGCCTGACGGTGTGAATCGTCAGGCTTTTTGTGCGCTATTTATGAAGGCTTGTGCTGTGGTTAAGCTCGTTTTTATGTCTCAGTTAATGATTCTAAGTTAACGGTGACCAAGTTAATTTCGGCCAGTGTTGTGTTTCAGCATAACGAGCTAATTGTGGGCATGGGTTAACAACATGCGGGTATTGACTGAATAAACATAAAGGCAGATCGTTAATTGAATCAGTATAAAAATAAGTATCAGTAAAGCTCTCGCTTTGCTCTGCCAACCAGGATTCTAAGCGTGTGACTTTACCTTCTCGGTAACTGGGTACACCCATAATATTCGCCGAATAACAGCCATTTTCAACTAACAGATCTATGCCCATCGCATGGGGGATACCGAGTCGTTTGGCTACTTTTTTAACAATGAAGCTGACCGTCGCCGAGATCAATACCGTGGTAATATTGTCCTGCTTAAGCTGTGTTAACAATTGTAGTGCTTGCGGAAATACCGTTGGCATAATGTGCTTCTCTACACATTCATCAACTAATCTATCGACTTCTTCTTTAGGAAGCTGCGCAAGGGGCGCTATCGAAAAATTAAGGTATTCAGGCATATCAAGTTCGCCAGCTGAATACAACGCCATTAAACGTTGGTCTTCTTCTAAAAAACCAGGGTCGGTAATTATCCCTTTGGTCACCAAAAATTGATGCCATAATATCGCGCTATCAGCACCAATGAGGGTTTCATCCAGGTCAAAAATATATAATGGTTGGCTCATGGTATTCACTCCCTTAACCTACTTGTTGTAATTCATTTAAATTAAACAGTAACTCGAGTTGTGAGCCCGTCTCGAATAGTCGCTCTGATGAACGATTGAGTAAATCGACGGTAATATCACAGCCTTTCACAGCCACTTGATAGCGGATTACATTGCCCAATAATTGGTGGTTTTTAATGATGCCCTGAGTCGGTTCAGAAATATGTTCACCATAATCACGACCCGCTTCGCGGACATAAATTGATTCTGGGCGAATCGCCAGTTTGCCATTAATTTTCATATTAAGTACATCTTGCGCCTGTTGCGCAGACAATAAATTATAATTCCCCATGAACCCGGCTACAAATTCATTGTGTGGTTGGGTGTATATTTGCTCGGCACTGCCTTGTTGTACTATCGCCCCTTCATTCATCAAAAAGATACGATCAGACATGGTCATAGCTTCTTCTTGATCGTGGGTAACAAAGACGGTTGTGAGGTTAAGCTCTTTTTGAATGTCACAAATTTGTTGACGTAAATGTTTACGGATACGGGCATCCAACGCCGAAAGTGGCTCATCAAGTAGCAATATTTTTGGTTGTACTACTAATGCTCTTGCCAGCGCGACACGCTGCTTTTGACCACCTGATAGTTGATGTGGATGCTGGTGTTCTTTGCCTTTTAGCTCGACTAGTTCAATCACTCGTGCCACTTGCTTGTTTATTTCATCTTTGCTCAGTTTCTTCATTTTTAAACCGAAGGCGATGTTATTTGCTACCGTCATATTCGGGAATAAAGCATAAGATTGAAACACCATGCCGATGTCTCTTTTTTGTGGGGCTAAATGGGTAATATTCTGTTCACCAACCCATATTTCACCAGCGTCGACGTTATTTAGACCTGCAAGACTGCGTAACAAGGTTGATTTACCACAACCACTGGGGCCGAGTAAGGTAACAAATTCACCTTGCTTGATATTGAAGTTAATATCTGAAAATACGGTATTACTACCAAAGCTTTTTTGTAGGTTTTTTACAGTAACAAAACTCATGATGGAGCTCCTCGGTTAATACGGCTAGCCAACCAAGTGAAAAGAAAAATAAAGGCAAAGTAAGTCATCACTAACGCGGAGGTGAAGTGACCACTGGTTTGACGCATGTTATATAAATATATTTGCAGGGTTTCATAACGTGTCCCCACCAGAATATTCGAAAATACGAATTCACCTAATAAGAACGAGAAAGATAAAAACAGTGAGGCAAATAGCCCTTTCTTCAAATTAGGTAAAACAACCATAAAGAATGCTTGTGTTGTACTCGCACCAAGTAAGTGTGCGGCATCCATTAGGTCTGCCAAATTAATCGCTTCAAAGCTGTTAGCGATAGCGCGATACATAAATGGCAGCGCAATAGTGAAATAAGTACCAATCAAGATCCACGGCGTACCGACAATTTGTATTGAACTATCAGCATATATTTGCAGTAAACCTACCGACGATACCACTGGCGGTACAGCAAAGGGTAATAAGATCAGTACATTCATCAGCCCGTTTAACTTAGGGAAATAGTAAAACACCACAAAGATGGCTGGAATGATCAATACACTGCTTAATATTAAGGCGCTAATACAGATAAACAGTGAGCGACCAAATGCGGCAATAAAGCGCGGATCTTGCCATAACTGACTATACCAATCGAAAGTCAAACCATCGGGTAAAATCGTAGCCCCCCAACTAGAGGAAATAGAATAAATAAACGTCGCAAGGATAGGGATGAATAATAACGTCACTGTGCCATAGACAATAAATTTATGAAACGACGAAGAATTAGCGTTTTGCATGATAACTCCGGCCAATAAGCATTTGGTTAATGATGGTAATAAACGCCAGCAATAAGATGAGTAAGACCGAAATGGCGGCAGCTAGATTCGGTTCTAGAAAAATATCGCCCGACACTAAACTGGCAATACGTACGGTGATGACATTGTAGTTACCAGACGTTAGCGCATAAACACTGGCATATGCTCCCATTGCATTGGCAATCAAAATAATAAAGGTCCCCAATAATGCTGGTGAAAGTACTGGTAAGGCGATGTAACGCCAGAATTGCCATGTTTTAGCGCCCAGTAATGCGGATGCCGCTTGCCAATCGTCGCTCAATGCATCAAATGCAGGGTAGAGTAGCAGCACGGCGAGCGGTACTTGAAAATAGATATAAAGGGCCAGCAGTCCCCATTGACCATATAAATTAAAGTCGTCAATAATACCGTATTTTTTCAGTAATAATGTCAGCGCCCCGTTAAAACCGAGAATGATAATAAAAGCGAAGGCCAGAGGCACACCGCTAAAGTTAGCTGTCATATTGGTAAACGAAATGATCCAATCACGTAACCAAGAATCAAAGCGGCGCAGTGATGATACGAAGCATGCAGCAATGATAATCGCGACTAAGCTAGACGTAATGGATAACCAGAGACTATTAGTAAACCCTTGTAAGATAAACGCAGAATCAAAGATTTCCAGGTAATTCTCGAAGCTGAACGTTTCTTCATAAATGAAACTGTTGACCAGTACCCATAACATTGGGGCTATTTGGAACATAAAAAATAACAGTGCAAACGGCAGTAAGATTAATGCAGGCTTGAACTTCGTTAATGCCAAACGCTTATGGTTTGGCTTTGTGGTTGTTACTTGTGTAACTGGGACAGAAGCAGTGTTCATAGACTTATTTACACTCTTGGACTGTTTGATTAATCGAGCTCGATTGTTTGATTACTCGCTCAGGTTTTTTTATTAATAGATCCTGATTGTAGGATTTGTCATGGTCGGTTAATCCCAATAATTGGCAAACATTGCCGCAAATATCTGTTTGTTTCATTGTCGTAGGCTGGTGGCTAAAATGTTCACCGATCACAAACAAAGGCACTGCGCGTTCTTCAGGTAAGATGCCGCCATGTGATTTATCATTGTTCATGCCATGATCACTGGTGATCATGATCTGGTAGCCCGCTTGTAACCAAACATCCACATAGTTAGACAAAATTATATCTGCGCGACGCGCTGAATTACGGTATTGGCTCGAGTCCAGTCCAAATTTATGCCCCGCATCATCGATGTTCATCGGGTGGATTAGCAAGAAATCAGGCTGGTGCTGTTGGCGTAGATTTTCTGCGTCCAAAAACAACATTTCATCAGGGTAATGATCCAGATGATAGAAGCAACCATGTTGAATATTCAAACTTGGGTCTTGGGTAAAGCGATCGCGCACGGCATTGTAAGGTGCGATGTTATATAGCTCGCTCATCCAATGGTAAGCGGCAGCTGCAGTGGTGAGAGAGGCTTGTTTAGCTAAACTAAATACACTGCTATGGTGGGATAGACGAACAATATCATTATTTACTATGCCACTTTGTGCTGGTGTAACGCCTGTTAATAAACATTCATACAGCGGGCGCGACATTGATGGTAGCTCGCTGATAATCGGATAAAGTGTCGCTCGATCTTGTTCGATTAATGCATTCAAGTAACCCATGCACTCATGGGCTACTTGATGATTAAGACCATCGAGAACAACAAGTATGACTTTATTGTTCATTGAATTCTCGTTGTTTTATATGGTTTTTGCTATTTAACATGGAGCAGTACGTTTTCTTGCCACTGACGTGGTAATTTACGCGCGCTTTTTCCCCAAGCCTTAAAGTCTGTTACTGGGTGAACATTGGTGTATTGCTCATCGGGTAATAGTTTCGCTTGGATTGACGCTGGTAAACTCACATTGTTACGAATTGGACGTGCGTAGCCTTCAGCTAAATTGATTTGGCCTCGATCACTGAAGATGTATTCACGCGCAAGTTTTGCTGCATTTGGATTTTTGGCATATTTATTAATGATGGTCGTGTAACCAGAGATAACGGAACCATCTTGTGGAATCGATACCGTGAAACGGCTACGATCAATTTTATCGCGATAGCTCAGCGCATTAAAGTCCCAAAGGATACCGACTTCAACTTCGCCTTTTTCAAGATTAGCGACTACAGGGTTATTAAATGATAAGCGACCTTGCTTTGCTAATTCGGCGAAAAATTTAATCGCAGGTTTCAGATTTTTTTCACTACCACCTAGGGCAAATGCAGCAGCCAGGACTGCATTATTTGCTTGTGATGCAACGCCTACGTCACCGACTGTGACTCTGTAATCACCTTTTAAGATATCGTCCCATGATTTAGGCGGGTTTTTTACTAAGTTATTATTCGAGATAAATGAGATGGTGCCAGTATAAGCAAGTGCCCAGTGACCATCTTTATCTTTAGCCCAGTTGGGTATGCTATCCCATGTGCTTGGTTTATACGTTTGTGTTACGCCTTGTTTCACTGCTATACGCGCAAAAGCAAAGCCGACATCACCGATATCTGCGGTTGCATTGTGTTTTTCGGCTGCAAATTTTGCAACTTCTTGTGCTGAACTCATATCAGTATCTTGGTGTTTTAAGCCATAGATATTCTTTAGATCAACCCAAGTATCTTTCCAGTTCGCCCAGCTATCTGGCATGCCGACACTGTATACAGCGCCTTCTTTTTTTGCAGCGACAATAATTGAATCAAGATTGTCACTGGCATTAACGGCCGTTGTCATCAAACTTGCGATTAATGTAGTACTGGTTAGCAACGTTTTCATTATCTCTATCTTCCTAGACAGGTGAGTGAGTTCGCCGTTATATTATGTCTATTTTGTGACAGCTATTGTTGTTTTTTATGACAGTTTTATGACACTGCGGCGACAATAAATAGTTACTTTAATAGGCTGGTATTTTAAATATCAAGGGGTTTATTTAGAATAATACGCTGCTATTCAACAGTTTAGCGGCAGGTATAACCTTTCGTTTGATTATTGTTTAGATTTATATTGTTGTGCTGTATGATTGAGAAAATCAGTCGTAGCAAAAGGTTGAACTAATAAGGATGTGGATGTTCATTAAGTTTATTAATGTTAAAAAAAATATCACTAGAAAAAAAATTATTATTAATAGCAGGCAGTCTATCTGTGCTATTCATTGCATTCAATATCAATTATTTTTTATATATTCGAAATAATGTCATCGATCAGCGTCGATGTGCATTAGTACCCCGCATTAATTCCATTAGTTCAATTATTAACGATTATTATCAGCTATATCTTGATGGTAAATTAGAATTATTAGACGCTCAATCGCAGGCTATTAAGAAAATACATCAAATCAATAAAGACAATGATAATTACATTTTTGTGTTTAGGGATGATTATCTCTTACTTGAATCCATTAACCGTTCTGTGTTGCGTAACCAGAATGTCAAAGAGATCAAGGATATTAAAGGTGTAAAGCTCTATCAGCTTTTACATACCGAAGCGATAACGAGAGCGAATGGGGGTTATTCTCATTATTATGCTTATTCTAAAGTTTCACATGAAGAGCAGGAAAAAATTTCCTACTCTGAGTATTTTGCTCCTTGGGGTTGGATCTATGGTGAGGGTATGTATATTAATGATGTTGATGAGTCGATTCTCAAGATGCTGACCTCATACTAGTCTCGGCATTTTTGTTTTAGGTCCAAGCTACTTCATATATCTTGTTATTACAAAACCCCAGCCTGCTGGGGTTTTGTTGTTTTGGCCATTAGAATCGATGATTGCCAGGATGAACAAATCGCGCAATTTGACAAAAATAGTTGCCGTTATGGTTGCCAACGAATGAAGTCACTGGGTAGACTGCTAGCTTGGTATATATCCAAGCCACCTCAAGACGCATACTGAGGTAGTTTGGGTATATATATTCAAGTAGTAAGTTTAGTGCGACAAGGAGTTGCAAATGTTGGTCTATAGCCTAGAAATGATATGTATTATTGCGTTTGCGCTCAGTGGGGTATTGGTCGAGTCTAATCGTGGTAAAGATATTGTTAGCATCATGATGCTAGGTTGGATCACGGCATTAGGCGGCGGCACATTACGTGATCTTATTTTGTCAGTTGATATGATATTTTGGATCCGCGATCCCAGTTATTTTTGGACCGCGTTGTCGAGTGCTATTATCGGTTTTTTCAGCATTACCCATATCCGTAAGAATAGCCTCAACAAACTCATTATTATGTTTGATACTATCGGTGTATCGCTATTCTCGATATTAGTCACCCAACAATTATACAGTGCTGGTTACGCGGCTTATGTTTCGGTATCAATGGGCATCGTCACTGCGATCTTTGGTGGTGTATTACGGGATATTCTGGCTCACCGCCAAACCTTGTTTAATAATACCGAACTGTACGCAAGCCCGGTTATTTTAGGCTGTTGCCTGTATATATTATTGGTTCACTTGCAAGTCAATATAACATTGGCTGCGTTGACGTGTATGGTATTAATCGTCTCTATGCGTTTGTATATCGTGGTAAAACAGATCCGTTTTCCTGCATTTCTATTATTAAAATAACCGTATTGATTAATGATGAGGTATTGTCGTAATAGTAAATGATTGTAATGAATGGGTGTATACCCAAACTAGTATTTTGAAGTAACTTGGATATAACATATAGTGGTGATAATGCGGATTAAAAATGGTGACAAGAAACGATGATGAATAAACCTTCGACAAAGCCAACTGCAATTGAGTCGGGCGATATGGTTAGTGAACCAATAGTTGCTGAAAACTTTTTAGTCTCGCAGCCATGGCGGGCATTATTGCTGTGTGCTGGCTGCCTTGCTGTTACGCTTGGTGTGCTGGGTATATTTCTACCTTTATTACCGACAGTGCCATTTTTATTGTTAGCGGCGGCGTGTTTTAGTCGTTCTTCACGAAAGTTACAGTTGTGGTTGTTTAACCATCGCTATCTCGGACCTTACTTAACCAATTATTTATTGCGTAAAGGCATCAGTAAAAAACAGCTATTGAGTTCACTTTTCAGTATGTGGATTGCGATGCTATTAGCGATATATTTTGCCCCTATCTGGGCGGTGAAAATATTCTTATTAGTCACGGCTTGTCTTGTTAGTCGCCACCTTCTATCCTTGCAACGACTGCCGTAATCACCAGTGTTATGATTTTTATATGGCATTTGGGCTGAAATTTCCGCATAAACTGAAGTGAAATACTCATTATTTTATATAAAACGCATTTTATTTCTAGATCTGATAACTAACTCATACTATTTTTGTATCTTTAATGTAACACTCTTGCAGCATTAAATTTTGTAAGTTAAGAGGACCCTGGTATGTTTAAAGCGTTAGATGCACTTTCTCCGTCGTTTATCGACCGTCCATTGGATGAACTTTGGCAGTTAATATCTCCTTTGTATATGGTTGATGAGTCAAAATGGTTAGCAGAATTGTTACCAATGGCACGCCCATCTGCAGAAGAAAAATCTCAGATCACCACCAATGCAACTGTGTTAATTGAACGCGTGCGCGCTGATAAACAAGCCATCCAAATGATTGATGCCTTGTTACTGGAGTACAGCCTAGATACCAAAGAAGGTATCTTGTTGATGTGTCTTGCAGAAGCATTGATGCGTATTCCGGATGCGGCAACGGCAGATGCATTAATCCGTGACAAATTAAGCGTCGCAGATTGGAAATCACATCTAAAAAATTCGGATTCTACATTTGTGAATGCATCCACTTGGGGACTATTACTGACAGGTAAAGTGGTCAGCATGGATCGCAAAGACACTAAGTCGGCGAGCAGTACCATTAGCCGATTAGTGAATAAAGTATCCGAACCTATTATTCGCCAAGCGATGAATCAAGCCATGAAGATCATGGGACACCAATTTGTATTGGGTCGTAACATTGCTGAAGCACAAAAAAATGGCCGTCCATCGCGTGATAAAGGCTTCACTTATTCATTTGATATGTTAGGTGAGTCGGCATTAACAACCGCAGATGCTAAGAAATATTTTAATGATTATATTAAAGCCGTAGAATCGGTTGGTAGCAATAAATATGGCAATGACAAAACGGCTGCACCAACAGTATCAATTAAACTATCTGCATTGCACCCGCGTTATGAAGTAGCTAACGAAGCACGTGTGATGACTGAAATGCACGATACAGTATTAGAATTACTGCTGCGTGCGCGTGATTTGGATGTGGGTATTACTATCGATGCGGAAGAAGCGGACCGTTTAGAATTATCACTCGCATTATTTGAAAAACTGTACCGTCACCCGAGACTGCAAGGTTGGGGTAAATTCGGTATCGTAGTGCAAGCTTACTCTAAGCGTGCACTACCGACATTAATTTGGCTCGCCGCATTAGCAAAAGAGCAGGGCGATGTGATCCCACTACGTTTAGTGAAAGGTGCTTATTGGGATACTGAACTTAAATTATCACAACAAAATGGTTATGATGCTTACCCTGTTTATACTCGGAAAGAAGCAACAGACGTTGCCTATTTAGCGTGTGCACGTTTCTTGTTAAGTGAGCAGATTCGTGGTTGTATCTATCCACAATTTGCGAGCCACAATGCGCACACTGTGTCAGCAATTGCGACGATGGCTGAGCATCAAGAATATGAATTCCAACGTTTACACGGCATGGGGGATGCGCTATATAACCACGCATTAGAAATCTATGGTGTTGATGTACGTATCTACGCACCAGTGGGTAGCCATAAAGATTTGTTGCCATACTTGGTTCGCCGTTTATTAGAAAATGGTGCAAACAGCTCGTTTGTACACCGTTTGGTTGATGCTGATTGCCCTATTGCAGAGTTAACTGAGCATCCGGTTGATACCCTCGACAGCCGTCCGACACTACATAACAGCTTGATCCCGTTACCGAGTAAGATCTTTGCTGGACGTAAAAATTCATGCAACATTAATGTTGATATTATTAGTGAAGTTACGCCGTTTAATACTGAGCTTAGCTTGCAAATGCAAAAAACATGGCAAGCTGCCCCTGTGGTTAATGGTCAAGTGATCACGACGGAATTAGACAATGCGAAACCTGTAAGCGCCCCTTACGACCGCCGTATCCACGTTGGCCAAGTATTGTGGTCAACACCAGCAGAAGTCACAACAGCGTTAGATACCGCTGCGGATTATTTCCCAACATGGTCAGCCGTTCCGGTGGCTGAACGTGCAGCATGTTTAAATAAAATAGCTGATTTACTGGAAGCGAACTTAGCTGAATTAGTGGCGTTATGTCATAAAGAAGCCGGTAAAACGATTCACGACAGCTTAGATGAAGTGCGTGAAGCGGTTGATTTCTGTCGTTACTACGCAATGCAAGCCATTGAAAACTTCTCGGTAGCAAAAAACCAAGTACGTTTTGATGGTATTGCTCAACAAGTAACACGTCAGGGACAAGGTGTGTTTGTTTGTATCAGTCCTTGGAACTTCCCACTCGCTATTTTCCTTGGTCAAGTTGCGGCTGCATTGGTGGCGGGTAATACTGTTATCGCTAAACCAGCAGAACAAACCAGTTTGATTGCGGCGCGTACCATGGAATTAATGTTAGAAGCAGGTCTGCCTAAAGAAGCTGTGCACTTATTGCCTGGTGGTGGTGCTGCGGTTGGTTCTCTGCTGACATCTGACGAGCGTATCGCTGGTGTAGTATTCACAGGTTCAACAGAAACGGCGCAAGTCATTAACCGTGCATTAGCTAAGCGTGATACTAACGTAGCGACGCTGATTGCTGAAACGGGTGGTCAAAATACCATGATCGTCGACAGTACAGCACTACCAGAACAAGTGGTTCGTGATGTGATGCGCTCTGCGTTTGCTTCTGCGGGTCAACGTTGTTCAGCACTACGTGTATTGTTTGTGCAAGAAGATATTGCTGACCGCATTACTAGCTTGATCCAAGGTGCAATGCAAGAGCTACATATTGGTCTACCGCAACATCATCATACCGATGTGGGTCCGGTGATTGATTTACTTGCTAAGAACAAACTGCAAGCGCACATTGATAAAATGCGTGCGACAAGCAAACTAGTCGGTGAAGTAAGTCTGACTGACGAATGTAACTTTGGTGACTTTATTGCGCCAATCGCATTTGAAATTAACAGCATTAATCAACTAGAGAACGAACAGTTCGGTCCTATTTTACATATCGTGCGTTATAAAGCCGCTGATTTAAACAATGTGATTGCTGAGATTAATGCAACAGGCTTTGGTTTAACGATGGGGATCCACAGTCGTAATGAACGTACTTATACTGATATCGAACGCCAAATAAGAGTGGGTAACTGTTACATTAACCGTGACCAAGTTGGTGCTGTTGTTGGTGTACAGCCATTCGGTGGTCAAGGTTTATCAGGTACGGGTCCAAAAGCGGGTGGTCCACATTATCTATATCGTTTCACTAAGCAAGTTGTTAGCGCTTAAGCTGCGTCATTGTAAATTAAGGAGTTAAACCATGGTTGTAGAAAAAAAATTAGTTCAGACGCAGCATCTGATTGAAACCGGCCTTTGTGCGTGGCAGAGCTGGAATGAGCTGGGTGTCATTGCCCGTGCTGAGTTGATTGCAAAATGGGTTGAGATCATTAGTCAAGAAGCCGCATTAGGTAAACTTGCGGGTGAAATGGCTAAATATCAAAAACACCAAGCAATTACGTTATTGGGCGATGAAAAATTAATGCCTGGGCCAACAGGTGAAGTGAACGAACTTTACAGTGCCGGGCGTGGTTTATTCATTGTCGCAGCAACAGACTCCGAGCAAAGTTGCAGCATTAATGCCATTGTGGGTCATGTGAGTGCGGCGTTATTAGCGGGTAATACTTTGGTATTGGCATTACCGCAAGCGCAGCAAGCATTGCAATTTGTGTTACTTAATACACTGCACGCAGCGGGTATTCCAGAACTTGTCGTACAGGGCGCTGAGGAAACTCAGTTAACAGCATTGATTGAATCTTCAAAAGTAGCTGGTGTTGCGTTTACAGGGGATGAAAAAACCGCGCAAACGATTAACCGTACTTTGTCTGCTCGAGATGGTTTATTGGCGCAGTTAGTGGCTGAAGTGAGTGGCAGTGCATTGGCTTACGTCACAGATGATCACTTTATCTTACGCTTTATTACCGAGCGTACACGTACCATTAATATTACTGCTGTGGGTGGTAATGCAATCTTGCTAGAACTCGGTGGCGGCGACCATTAATCGTTAGCATAATATGAATAATCATATCAGGTACGCATTTGAGTGCCTGATATGGGACTCCTATCAGTGTAAGTCCGTTTATTTAGTAGTATCATCAGTCTTATTGTTCTGAGTTATCATTTGTAAACTTGTATTTTAAGTTATCATTTGTAAATTAAAAGTAGGTCACTGATGCAAAAAATTACCCGTTGTATGGCAGCTAACAAACGTATCGCGCTTGTAGCCCATGATCACATGAAATCAGATTTGATTGCTTGGTCAAAAGCACGTGCTGATATTCTCCAAAAGCACCATTTATTCGGTACTGGCACGACTGCCACCTTATTAACTAAACATGTTGAGCTACCCGTTAAAGCACTGTTGAGCGGTCCTATGGGCGGTGATCAACAGCTTGGTGCACTGATTGCGGAAGGGGAGATTGATATGATGATCTTTTTCTGGGATCCAATGAACGCTGTTCCGCATGATCCGGATGTAAAAGCATTATTACGTTTAGCCGCAGTATGGAATATTCCAGTTGCGACCAATCCTGCAACGGCTGATTTCATTATTGACTCGATTCATACTAGTAGTAAATACGAACATGCTGTACCTGATTACGAAGGTTATTTAGCGGAGCGTACTGGCGAGCTTTAATTTAAGACTTTAGTTTAGTGCTTTGGCTTCGAGTTTTTATTTCGGAGTGAGTTTATTTCTGGAGCTAGAAGCTGTGTGAAAAGTAATAACAGCAGCGAGTGGCTGCTGTTATTATTTATAGATTTGGCTTGTCTTAATCTTCTTTGAAATGCTCTTCAGTCATCATATGGCCAAGCTTGTCGGCTTTGGTTTTCAAATAATGTTCATTGTGCATATTCTTACCCACTTGTAATGGCTGACGAGCCACTATATTCACGCCGTATTCTTCCATCGCCGCTAATTTTTTCGGGTTGTTGGTCATTAACTTTACTTTATTAACACCAAGGTGATCTAACATAGGTTTACACATGGCATAATTACGTAAATCGGCAGCAAAGCCTAACTTTTCATTTGCTTCAACTGTATTGGCACCAGAGTCTTGTAAATTATAGGCACGGATCTTGTTTAATAGACCAATACCACGACCTTCTTGACGTAAATACAGAATAAAACCAGAACCTGCTTCGGTGATATTTTTCATTGCGGTTTCAAGCTGGAAGCCACAATCACAGCGCAAACTAAACAAGGCGTCACCCGTTAAACATTCTGAATGGATACGTCCTAGTATGACTCCATCTTTAGCTAACTCACCATAAGTTAGCGCCACATGTTCTTTGCCTGTCTCTGAGTCTTCGAAGCCGTGCATTGTGAAAGTACCAAAAGGTGTAGGTAGTTTTGAAGATGCGATAAATTTAATTGACACGGATTACCTCTTACTATCCAGCGCTATGATTAGCGATGAACGTCAAATAGAATTACTTTGGGCTAGTTTACTCGTTTATGGTGGTAATCTGAATAGAGAATTGTAAAAAGACGGGATAATTATTATTCGGTATCAATACAAAGTATACAAAGTTATGTACTTTATCAATGCAAAGTACACTAAGTTATGTACTTTGCTGTGTAAGATCATGATTAGAGACTGGTTGGGTTTGCATCAGGATCAATATTAGTGGCGTACGTAAAACTCTTTTGCAAATGCTGGACGTGCTGCTTTAAGGGCTTGTGCTTGTTGTTCGGTCATTTTTCCTGCTGGAAAACCTAACGCTTTGTGATCGAGTAAAGCACGGGCCTTAATATTGATACACAGTTTGATTTTGCTGCCCGTACCGATGATTTCTTGACTGTTTAGGGCGGGTACTAAAATGCAGTGTTCGATTAAATTGGCAACAGAAGCGACTTCTAAAGGTAGTGAAATAATATCTTTCTTTTGAAAAATGAATTCGCGGATCACTGCTTGCTCGGAGGTATTCATTATTTTAACCATTTTGGTTATTTTCTTCATCATATCTGTTTCACTTTGCTTCTCAAGCACTGATTGGCCAGCTTGAACAAGTAACAGCGCGATAAAATAAGCAATGCCTGAAATGACAATAATAGAGATGTAACCACGGTATTCCGTCACCCATTGTTCTAACCCAGATACCGATAGTGCAGTGGTTGGCAGTAATAATACTAATGCTGCAGCAAGCAGTAACCAAGTGGTGGTAATGTTTATCTGTTTGTAATTTTGAATATACTGCTTCAGTTCATGCATGATCAAGCCTCTACTAATAACTGCTGTCAAAAAATTGTCTGACGTATGACATTATTTATGTAATTCTTCTTAGATTCAAATACAAGCATTTTCTGTGCCACTAAATTAATTATTTTCAATGGTCGTGATGTTGATGACTATCAGCAGGTTGCACCGTATACTAACGGCTGTTTATGCACTTTTAAATGGATGTCACATGCAGTATTTGCCAATTTTTATGGATGTAAATAATAAAAACGTGCTGGTTGTTGGCGGCGGAGAAGTCGCAAGTCGAAAAGTTGACTTGTTGTTGAGTGCCGGTGCCAAGGTAACTGTGTTATCCCCACGTTTAAACGATACGCTGCAACGCTATCGTGATAATGCCAAAATAACAGTGATTATTGACGGCTATAACTGCAACTATCTCCTTGATTATGTGATGGTATGGGTAACAACGGATGATACTTTGCTTAATAAACAAGTATGGCAAGATTGTTGTGAACGTAACTTATTAGTCAATGTGGCTGATCAACCTGAACTGTGTGAATTCATTACCCCTTCGATTATCGACCGCTCGCCATTACAAATTGCCATCTCAAGTGGTGGGACTTCGCCTGTACTGATCCGCTATTTACGTGAAAAACTTGAAGCCTTATTACCTGAAACTCTGGGTCAACTGGGTACATTTGCCGGAGAGCAACGTGAGCGGGTCAAGCAACAGTTTAGTAGCGTGACAGAAAGACGTCGTTTTTGGGAACGTTTTTTCAGCTCTAAAGCCGTGACACTGGCCACTGATACCGTGCAACTACAACAAGAGTTTGATTTACAATTAAACACGCCAAATACCGACGTTGACGGTGATATTTATTTAATCCAACTGCCTGACGAAACGGACTTATTACGTTTAAGAGCCTTGCGTTTAATGCAGCAAGCGGATGTTATTTTATACGACGAGGACAGTGATGACCATATTGCTGACTTTGTTGAACTATGCCGTCGAGATGCCGAACGCTATCCTGTACTGAGTGATGATTTTGTTGTGCAAGCGCAAGTGCGTAAGCAGCAAGGTGAGCGTGTTTGTTTGTTAATTAATAATAATACACAGTTTGATTTATTAACCACAGAGCTTAACGCGGTTAGTGTTATCGCTTAATTATTTGTAGGACTGATTTTAAGATGTATTCAGGTTTTCTCATTGTTATCATACCCTTGGTGCTGGGCTATCTTGTCGAATTAAAACAAGCAAAACATATTCATTGGATTAATGTTTGCACCAATAAAATGATCTACGTGATCTTGTTTTTGATGGGAATTAGCTTATCGCATCTGGATAATTTTTCGCAAAATATCCAGAATATCGGATTATACAGTTTTACGGTGCTCAGTTGTGTGTCAATCGCGAACTTAATGGCATTGTGGGGACTGGATAAACGTTTAACGAAAACGATAGCGGGAGAAGGGGAGTCATTAAGTAAATGGCATCTTATTTTAGAATCACTACAGTTAATTTGTGTTATTGCTGCTGGTTTTATATTGGGTTTATTTGTTTCTTCAGAACTGATTGAGATTGATGCAATCAGTGAAGGCGCATTGGTATTGCTGTTACTGTTTATCGGTTGTCAATTACGTAATAGTGGAATGCAATTACGCGAAATTTTACTTAATACTTGGGGTATCAAAATTGCGGTAGTGATGATACTGAGTTCTTGGGTTGGTGGGTTGGCTGCAGCCTTGTTACTCGAGATACCGTTAACGAATGGTTTGGCCTTGGCATCGGGTTTCGGTTGGTATTCGTTATCGGGTATTTTGATTACAGATGGCTTATCGCCAGTATTTGGTGGTGCGGCGTTTATTATTGATTTAGGCCGTGAGCTGGTGGCTATTTTAATCATTCCATCATTGATTCGTTTGTACCCATCCACTGCAATTGGTTATGCGGGGGCGACGGCAATGGACTTTACCTTGCCAATGATCCAAAAATCAGGTGGAAATGGTTATGTACCGCTTGCCATTGTTAGTGGTTTTATTTTAAGCCTGTCATCACCGCTATTTATTAGCGTGTTTTTGGCGCTTTAATCACGGACATTTAGGCTAATAAGCCCAGATAAACAAAAGGGAGATGCTGTTAGTCAGCGTCTCCCTTTTTGTATTTAATCACTGAACAAATTAATTTTTGAATTAGCTAATTTTACCTTCAACTAATAGCTGACGAATTAATGGCGCACAGATAAGCTCCATCGCCAGTGCCATTTTTCCGCCAGGTACAACCAAGGTATTGATACCAGAAATAAACGAGCCATCGATCATGGTTAGCAAATAAGGGAAATCGACATTCTTTACGCTTTGGAAACGGATCACCACCAAACTTTCATCCAAGGTTGGGATCGTTGTCGCACTAAATGGGTTTGAGGTATCGACTAACGGCACACGCTGAAAGTTAATGTGGGTGCGTGAAAACTGTGGAGTAATAAAGTTAATGTAATCGTCCATTGAGCGCACGATAGAATCTGTTACCGCTTCACGAGAGTGACCACGATCTTCAGTGTCTCGGACTAATTTTTGGATCCACTCCAAGTTGACGATTGGCACCATGCCGATCAACAGGTCAACATGTTTAGCTACGTCATTGTTTTTGGTTGCTACCCCGCCGTGTAGACCTTCATAGAATAAAAGATCAGTCCCCGTTTCGATATCTTGCCAAGGGGTAAATGTACCCGGCATTAAGTTATACGGCACGGCTTCGTCAAACGAGTGCAGGTAACGACGGTATTTACCGCTGCCCTCACGCCCATAGTCTTGAAAAAAGCTTTCCAGTAACTCAAAATCATTGGCCTCAGGGCCAAAATAGCTGATATGCCGACCTTGTTCACGGGCTTTGCGGATTGCCACATCCATTTCGGGACGGGTATAACGATGAAAACTGTCGCCTTCGATAAAAGACGCTTTGATGTTTTCTTGCTGGAACATGTGTGCAAAGGCCAAGCTAGTGGTAGATGTACCAGCGCCTGATGAACCTGTCACAGCAATGATAGGATGTTTTGCTGACATTTGATCGACCAACTAGTTGAATTTAAGGAAATAGAGCTATGTTATACGAGGTTAATGCTTTCAGATCAAGTATAAAATTTGCACGATTATTGTGGATTTTTAAGAACTTCGCTCTTGGCTAGGATGTTCACGCTATCATGTAATTCAGAGTAAACGATGACCACATCACCGCTTTCAAGTTGTTTGGTTACTTGACATACTTTTTCTGACATTGACATCTCGAGGGGGCCATAATCAGTACCTTCTCGTAGTACGAAATGTTCGATTAATGTATTTAGCGTATTCTTATCTATTTGTTGATATGGAATAATCATAATTGAGCTCTACGTTGTATCTACCAATAATTTGCCTAATATTAACATATTTATTCTAATTGTTTGCTAAATACAGTCATCTTAAATACAATGATTCTCATTTAGATTTTTCTATTTATAATTCTCTAACTCTTACTTCATATTTAGTCGTAGTGGAATAACATGAACTATTCAGCAATTTGGTCAATTGGGTTACTTGCAGGTACATTAATGATGCCTGCTCAGGCCGCACCCGCAACGAGCGAGCTTGATAATATTATTGATAGCAAGCAGCAATCACAGGCGCAAGCACAACGTACTCAGGAGAATATTGCTGATCTCGATGACAAAACCAGTGAAACAGTCAGTGAATACCGCGCTTTGTTACGTGAAAATGCAGTATTGACCGCTTATACAGCACAGTTAGACAAGCAGGTCTCGCAACAGCAGCAATTATTAATCGGTTTAGAAAAGAACATGGCGAATGTCCGTGAAACGCGGATGGAACTGACCCCGTTAATGCAAGAAATGGTGCAAGTACTGGCCCTGTTTGTCGAACAAGATATCCCTTTCTTATGGCAAGAACGTCAATTACGTTTAGCTGAACTCAATCGTTTATTAAATAACCCTAATATCAGTGTTGCGGATAAATATCGCCGAATACTCGAAGCTTACCAAATCGAAACTGAATATGGCGACACCATCGAAACATGGCAAGCACAATTGCCATTAAGCGATGCGGACAAAACCGTACAGCTTATCCGCGTTGGTCGGGTGGCTTTATATTACCTGACGCCAGATCATAACAATGCAGGCTATTGGGATAACAGCAGCCGTACTTGGTTAACATTACCAGCCAGCTGGTTAGCCAGAGTTAAGCAAGCTTATGACGTCGCGGATAACAAAACCGTACCGACGTTATTAGCACTGCCTTTATTAGAAACATCTTTATTAAAGGCGCACACGGTTCCAGTGACGCAACAGCAGGAGGCGCTATAATGACTATAACTATCTCTCTACTTAGGGGTGTGCTTAGTACTCTGTCTACACGTTGTAACGCCGTTATTATTGCCACTAGTTTGTTGATGTTCAACGTCAACGCCACACCACTGGATGACCTGCTAAAGCAAGTTCAGCAAAGTAATGTGGCAGAAACCAAAATAGATAATGAAGCGTTAACGCGTTTTAAAAGTAATTTAGCGACGCAAAAAGCCAATTTAGCGAAACAAGCTAAGCGTAACCAAGCGTTACAACAAAAAATGACTCAGTTACAAAATACGATTGCTGGCAATAACAAACTGATTTTAGCCAAACAAAAATTGGCCAATAGTGAAAAGTCTGATCTGGATAAAGTGTTCAGTGAATTCCGCCGTGCCAGTCAGGACCTACGTGGTCAATTAAATAAAAGTCCATTAAGTGCAACACTGCCAGGACGTGCAACACAACTGTCTCCGTACAGTGAAGCAAACTACGAACCGGATCTGGTTGCTATTAAACACTTATGGTTATTGTTTACCGAACAAATGGTCGCGAGCAGTAAAGTGACGACTGCGGATATGTTAGTGACTATGGCCGATGGTAGTAAAAAAACCTTAGCTGTTACGCAAATCGCAGGTTTCACCGCGTTTACAGCACAGGGTCCATTGTTATACCAAGCTGGCAGTGAAAGTTATCAATTATTAACGCCAACCACAACGGATATGGCGGCACGTATTGCTGCATTTTCACAACCGTCTGAAGGTTTTGTTAGTACGCTGATTGATCCATCCGATGGTGCATTATTAGCACGTGCAGCACAGACTAGCGCGTGGTGGCAGATATTCTCTGACGCGGGTGTTGTCGGTGGCATTATTGTCGCTGTGGGTATTATCGGTATGATAATCGGTTTATTCCGACTGTTGGTTCTGACGCGCGAAGCGAAGAAAATAGAATTACAAAAACAACAATTAGATAAACTGACGAATAACTCACTCGGCCGTATCATCGGTGTTGCCGAGCGTCACGAACACAGTAATACTGATGAATTAGCGCGTTTTCTTGATGAAGCGATTTTGGCTGAATTACCTGAATGTCGTAAAGGATTAGGATCGATCGCTGTACTGGCGACTATCGCACCACTGCTCGGGTTATTAGGTACTGTGGCGGGGATGATTGAAACATTTCAAGCCATTACCGCTTATGGCAACAGCGATCCACAAGTGCTATCAAGTGGTATTTCTCAAGCTTTGTTAACCACTAAGTTTGGTTTGATTGCCGCTGTACCACTGATGTTATTACACAGTTTATTAATGAGTAAAAGTGACAGTATCTTACATGTGATAGAACATCAAAGTGCAGGTTTATTAGCGCAACGTCAACAGCGTCTCAGCTTATATGCCAATGAAGCAGAGCCTCGAGTAATGACTCATCAGCAGCAAGCGATAGGTAACGTGTAAGTATGTCTGGGTTTATGGATTTTCTTAGCAATGCATCGGTGATCTTTTGGGTTATTATGTTGTTGTCTGTGGTGATGTGGTGGACGATTGCCCGCTGCTATTTACAGTATGGATTGCAATATCCTGCATTGTCTCAACACTACCAAGGTGAATGGGTGCAATGGCAAGGCCAATCTCATTTACTGGCAGTCGCGGTGCGCGATGGTTTTATTTCTGAATTACAAAGTCGGCTCACTCGTAAGCTTATTTTTATTAAAACCTTAACCGGGGTTTTACCCTTATTAGGGTTACTGGGCACAGTCGATGGCATGATTGATAATTTTGCCGTGTTGTCTGACAGTCTCGGTGTATCGGAGTTATTTAACAGTGGGATTGCCCAAGCATTATTAACTACGTTAGCGGGGCTGGTCACGGGGTTATCTGGTTTGTTTTTTTGTCACAGTTTGAACAAACGGGCGAATTTATTGACCTTAGATCTGGCCCAAAAATTAGTTGTTAAAGGGATATAAATGAGAACGCGATTTAGCCGAAATAATAGTGACACGCTCACTGTCGATTTAACACCTATGATTGATATGGTGTTTATTTTACTTATCTTTTTTTTAGTGACTGCATCGTTTAATAAAATGAATGCGATTGATATTCAACGTCCCGATGGCGCGACGAATGATCTGCAAGGGTCTGTGAGTTTAGTTGTGTCTATCGATGCTGAAAATGGCGTTTGGATTGAAGGCGAACCCGTTGATATCCGCAAATTGCGTAGCCGAGTAAAGACCTTGAGTAGTGGTGATCATACTTCAGTGATGTTGAATGCCGATCGCACGGTTGATACCGGTCGTTTAATTGAAGTATTAGATCAAATTAGATTAGCTGGGGTGGACAATGTTGCAGTTGCAACAGCGGGGCAGTAAACGCTTTCGTTTAATCGCGCTTGTACTGGCAGTACTGGTTAATATTAGTTTAGCGGCATTAATTTATTCTCTCACTATTGGCGGGAATAAAGCGCCAGTGAACGATCCGATCACGATTAACTTTCGTCAGTTCACTGATTCGAATGTGGAAGAGCAGGATATTACTCCTGAGTTAGAGGTGATCCCAGAGCCGAAACCACAGCAAGATATGGTCGCACTGCCACAATCGATACAGCCGAGTTTCGATGTGCAGAACATTAATTTAAACAGTAATATAACCTTACCAGCGTTAGCGGTGCCGACTTTTGATGTCTCACCACAATTTGTTGATGTCACGAGTTATATTCAACCCCAAGCCGAGGTCACGCCCATTGTAGTGGCGACTGCAGTACAAGCGACTACTGGTAAACCTGAAATTGGTTTTGCAAAAATATTACGTAAAACTGAACCGCAATATCCGTATAAAGCCAAACGCCTCAGGATTGAAGGGTATGTGGTGTTACATATCTTGATTAATGATGATGGTCGTGCAGAAGAGATTAAGGTTATCGAAGAAAAACCACGTGGTTACTTTGCTAAAACATCGCGTAAATCGGTGCGTCGTTGGGAGTTTGAAAAAGCCCCTATCGGTACTAAGGTGTGGAAAAAATGGAGAATGGGTTTTGAACTTAATTAGAGTGAAACAGCATTGTTCAGCCTTGCTATCTGGTACTTCGTTATGCTTGATGTTTTTATTGTTATTGCTTTCAATGACTAACGCAAACGCGAAGCAAGTCCCCGCGTCGGTATATAGTCGTTATATTAGCTTAACAACAGCCTTTACTAAAATGTCTGCACAAGACGATAAGCAAAGTAAAGCCAAGGTTCAATCTAACAATATTTTGATTAAAGATATCACTGATTTTTACCAGCAGCAGCGTGAACACTCGATAGAACGTCAATTACTGGCCAGTAATTTACAGCTGCAAGTTCTGTTCATGCAGGAAGATTATCAGCAAGGCTACCAGGTGGTGAATCAGTTATTAGGTTTATCGCTCGAACTTGAGCAACAACTGACATTCCAACAACTGGCTGCGCAGTTAGCCGCATCATTAGCAGCAGACGCTGTTACGACGAAAGGACAAGCAACTAAGTCGTGGAGCGTGGTCGCAAAGCACCTTAATGCTTGGTTTATGCTGGTGGACAAACTTGATGACAAACAACGCGCCAAATATAAAATTACTACAACCAAACAAGCCAGTAATGCCGCATTATTAGCGCAAGCCTATTATTTACAAGACAAGCTAACAGCCGCCCTTACGCCATCAAAACGTGCTTATCAATTAGTACCCAAAAATGAATCTTACCTGCAATTGTTATTAGCTTTGTTACAGCGTTTAGATCAGGACAAACAGCTTAATAAGTACCTTAAAATTGCGGTCGTGGACTTCCCTAATGCAAAAGATTATTGGGAACGATTAGCGTATAGCTACCTGACTTTAGAGCAGAATAAATCCGCGTTATCGACATTGGCGATCACCCGTAATAGAGGTTTTCTCACCGCTCAAGGTTATCGCATATTAGCTTCGCTATATCTACAGCAACAACAGCCTCGATTGGCCGCAGCTGTGTATTTAGAAGGGTCTGAAAATAAATTATTGCAGCAAGATAGCGCTTATTTTAAAGGCTTGAGTAATGCGTGGTTAATGGCGCGTGAACGCAGCATGGCACTTATTGTTTTAGCACAGGCTGCTGACGCAGGTATTAAGTTAGCCAAACATGACCAACAGCAAGCGCAGTTATTGTATTTAGAAGCACGTTGGTCAGAAGCGGAATTAGCGTATGCAGCTTTGCTGGTTCATGGTGTTAAGGGCGATGATAAAAAGACCTTACTCATGGCTGACAAATGGCGTTTTTTATTAGCCGTCAGTCAGATTGAACAAGGTAAAAAAGCACAAGCGAAAGATAATTTACAGCTATTACAGACCAAGCAATATCAAGGTTACAGTAAAGGCTGGTTAGCACAGTTGTAAATCATAATTTCATATTTAGTGATGATGAAGTAGTTGCATATGCTGGGTATGTCGACCTTTGTAGATTGTTTATCTGATAAAGCCTAGAGCAGTATGATTAAATACCTTCTATAGTTAAATGATTAAAATATATAGAAGGCAACCGTAATGAAACTATCTAATATAGTACAGCGTGGTTGGGATGCCGTTGACGCAGGTGATTTTGATACCTTAGTCGCTGATTACACGGATGATATTACATTCATAATGCCGGGACAGGAGAATATTGTGAGAGGGCTGACGACGTTTCGTACTGTGCTAGACCAGCTGGGAGGCTTACTTCCACCTGGTTTCGAGATCACAGAACTTCGTCAGATTGAAGGAAAAAATGAAGTTGTCTCAATCGTTGAGTGGAAATCAAATAAGATAGAATTCTCTGCATTATCCGTCTTATTCAGATTTGAAGGCGACAAAATTTATGAAGAAAGGTGGTTCGTCGATACCGAACAATGGAAACGCCTATTTTGAACCATTGAGAGACATTATAATTTAAAGCGGGGCTTGTTATCATAGGATTAGTTCCGCTGTACATTCTTGCTATAACTTTTTTATTTAGGTATCACGTGTAACTTTATCGTGCAAATAGACATACATTAAATTACGATTTGATTCGATGTACACGTACCGTTACTTCATAAATAAAGAGTTAATAACTATGGCTTTAGCACCGATTAAAACAGCCGTTATCGGCTATGGGTTTTCTGCAAAAACTTTCCATATCCCCTTTATTACTAGCTTGCCTGACTTTGAGTTAGTTGCGATTAGCAGTAGCCTGCGTGATGCGGTTGTTACTGATTTTCCTACCGTAGCTCATTATACGACAGCCGATGATCTTCTTACGAACTCTGATGCCGAACTTGTTATTATTACTGCGCCGAATGATGTGCATTTTTGTTTAGCAAAACAGGCCTTAGAAAATAACAAACATGTTGTTCTCGAAAAACCCTTTGTCACCAATATTGCTGATGGTGAAGCATTAATCAAATTATCCGTCGAGAAAGGGCTTGTTCTGAGTGTTTATCATAATCGTCGTTGGGATGGTGATTTCCTTACCGTTAAAAAATTAATTGAAGACGATCGTATTGGGGAACTGAAGAGTTTTGAATCTCATTTTGACCGTTTCCGGCCTGCAGTACGTCAACGCTGGCGCGAACAAGCAGCTAATGGTGGCGGTATTTTATTTGATTTAGGCCCACATCTGCTTGATCAAGCGTTGGCATTGTTTGGTGTGCCAGATGCGATCACCGCTCAATGTTTAATAATGCGAGATGGTTCAACGAACGTAGATTATTTTAATCTTGTACTGCATTACCCTAATCAAGTGACAACCCTGCATGCAGATCTATTCAGTGCTGGTCCAAATAAACGTTTCAGCGTTAAGGGGTCGAAAGGTAGTTATGAAAAATATGGATTAGATCCACAAGAAGCGCGTTTAGTTGCGGGTGTATTACCTGTCGATGCATGCTGGGCTGATGAAACCGCTGAACAATACGGTTGTCTATATAGCGCTGATGATGCTGAGATAATAACAACGGAGCGTGGTTGTTATCAGCAGTATTTTCTTACAATGGCTAATGCGATTCGATTAAAGACCAAACCACCGGTAACAGCAGAAGAAGCGTTGTTGAATATTAAATTAATTGAACTAGCTATGGAAAGTAGCCGCTTAGGTAAGACTTTATCAGTGACGTTGTAATGACAGTAGAGGCAGGTATAACATCTGCCTCTACTTACTACATAGGTTAAGCGTGTTCGCTTTCTTCAATCATCTCTTCAAGCTGTTCGTTCAAGTCCATCCAAGTGGTCTCAGCGTCTTCAATCGCCACAACAAATTTCGCTTGCTCGCCTAATGCGGTTTTTAGCTTGGCTTTGTTTTGATCTTCATAAATACTGGTTTCACTGAGTTGTGCTTCAACGGCAGTCAACTTGTCGCCTAAGGTTTCTAGCTGTTTGTCTAGTTTTTCGATTTGCTTGCGTACTGGCTGTGTCAACTTACGCAGTTCAGCGGCTTTACGCTTTTGATCTTTCTTTGCTTGTGCACTGTTGACGCCTGTATTCACTACTTGTGTAGCTTGTTTCTCAACTTTTTGTTGTTCGCTTAACCAGCGATGGTAATCATCGAGATCACCATCAAAGGGTAATACCTGCTTATCGTGTACCAAATACAGTTCATCGGTCGTAGAGCGTAATAAGTGACGATCATGCGATACTACAACCATTGCGCCTTCGAAGCCTTGCAGGGCGACTGACAGCGCGTGACGCATTTCTAAATCCAAGTGGTTGGTTGGTTCATCAAGCAGCAATAGATTTGGTTTTTGCCATACGATCAGCGCTAATACTAACCGTGCTTTTTCACCACCCGAGAATGGGCGCACAATATCTAACGCTTTTTCACCGATGAAACCAAAACCACCTAAGTATTTACGTAGCTCTAATTCTGTTTTGTCTGGTGCTAGACGAACCATGTGTTGCAGTGGCGTATCGTCTAAGCGTAAAAATTCTAATTGGTGCTGGGCAAAGTAACCTACTTTTGAATTAGGGTTAACTTCGAGTGTGCCTCTAATCGGCTCCATTTCAGCAGACAATAATTTAATCAGTGTTGATTTACCCGCGCCGTTACGACCGAGTAGACCAATACGACTGCCCGGGACGAGATTCAATTTAATGTTATCTAGAATTAAGGTTTCGCCATAACCTGCACATACGTCTTCCATTGTTAACAACGGTAGTGGCAGGGCCTCGGGCTTTAAGAAACTAAAGCTAAACTGTGAATCGGCATTAGCCGCAGAAATAAGCTCCATACGCTCCATCGCTTTAATACGACTCTGTGCTTGTTTAGCTTTTGATGCTTTGTAGCGGAAACGATCGATATAGCTTTGCATGTGAGCAACTTCACGCTGTTGCTTTTCAAACATAGATTGCTGTTGTGATAGTTTCTCGGCACGTTGTTTTTCGAACGAGGTGTAATCACCTGTGTATTCGTTTAGTTTTTGGTCTTCAACGTGAATGATCTTAGTAATAATGGCATCGAGGAAATCACGATCATGTGAGATCAGCATTAATGTACCATCGTACTGTTTTAACCATTTTTCTAACCAAATAACCGCATCTAAATCCAAGTGGTTGGTTGGCTCATCAAGTAGCAATAAGTCAGAACGACATAGCAGTGCCTGTGCTAAGTTTAAACGCATACGCCAACCACCCGAGAAACTCTGTACTGGTAGTTGTTGTTTGTCTTCTGTAAACCCTAAACCCGATAACAGTTCAGAGCAACGGGCGTTAATGCTGTAAGCACCAATCGCATCTAGCTTGCCGTGGAACTCTGCAATTTTATTACCGTTATCCGCTGCTTCAGCTTGTGCAAGACCAGCTTCTAATTGACGGAATTCAGTGTCGCCATCCAGCACATAATCATGGGCACTACGATCAAGCGCGGGCGTTTCCTGTTTCACACTCGAGACTTGCCAGCTGCTTGGATAGGTTAGGCTACCGTTATCCAAACTAATTTCATGGCGAATAAGGGCGAATAGGCTGGATTTACCACAACCATTCTTACCGACTAAACCAACCTTTTGACCTGGATTGATTTTGGCACTGGTATTCGTAATAAGCGGCTTGCCGCCACGCAGAAGTTCAATATCGCTAGCTATGATCATATGAGGGCTATTAGTAACTATAATTGCGGCAATTTTAGCGGATTTATGCGCAGTTTAAAATGTTAAACTTTGAAATTTGTACTAAGAATAAAGTACACTTATAGTTAAACGATGGTAATAGACCAATTATCAGCAAGGATACGCTGATGATTTAAGTTAACTTACATCGTAAATGACTGGGAGGTTGCAGTGGTTGAACGGAAGAAAAAACGCTTTGTCGCCGGCGCTAAATGCCCGACGTGCAATGAAATAGATGTGATCCAGCTATTTCAAGTTAATGGGGTAGAAACAATTGAATGTGTCAGTTGTGGCTATACCCAAGCGCAAGCCGATGGAGAGGTGAGTACCGCCACCCGCGATTTTGAACAAATGATTGGTGTTTTTAAGCAATAGCCTTGTTTAAAGACAACCATATATAGTTAATCAGGAATGAAGAGAATAGATATGTTTATTGAAGCAAACTCAGTAGTAGTACTACACTTCGCAGTAACAGACGATAAAGGCGAGCTTATCGATGATACGCGTGATTCACAACCACTGGAATTCTTAATGGGTTCTGGTTACCTTGTTCCTGGTCTTGAAGCTGAATTAGAAGGCCTAGCAGTAGGTAACGAATTTGACGTAACTATCCAGCCAGAACAAGGCTACGGCATCTATGATCCAGAACTTGTTCAAGAAGTACCTGCTGAGTTATTCGAGGGTGTTGAAGGCGTTGAACCGGGTATGGCATTCAGTGCTGACACTGATGCTGGTCACCGTACTGTTATCGTAACGGCTGTTGAAGACGACATTATCGTTGTTGATGCTAACCACCCATTTGCGGGTCGTACACTGCAATTTAACGGTGAAGTTATCGGTATTCGTGAAGCAACTGAAGAAGAACTAGAGCATGGTCATATTCATGGCGCTGGCGGCTGTGGTCATGACCACGGACACGACCATGATCATGAAGGCGGCTGTTGTGGTTCTGAAGAACCAAAAGAAGAGAAAAAAGACGGTTGCTGCGGCGGTCACTAGTCGTTAGTGGTCTTGGGGGTCGGTTATTGATTATCGATGACCCATAATAACAATTAAATTTCGGTTTAATTAAAAGCAAAATGCCAGTTACTGTGACTGGCATTTTATTATTTATAATAAATAATCTGCTATTTTTGCTCTCAGCAACCACAGCCATTCACGTATCAATAATGCGGTGGTGGTGTCTCATCTGCTTCGCTTGCTAATCCACTGCCCACTTGCATTGTTTTTATACGACTAATTAAAAAAGTCAGCTGTACTTTTTGATCTTCAAGTATTTTTTGCTGATCAATAATGGCATTATTTAGTTGTTCGATAGTGTCGTCTTGAAAACTTAGTTTCATCTCTAAGTCACAAACTCGTTCTTCTAATTGCTGAATTTCCATGTTTTTCCGCTATGGCTGTAATTTTATGAACTAAGTTTAACATGTAATGTCGATTTATTTGAGCTGAAATACTAGGCTAGATAGGATGTAAAATTAAGTAAAGTTGGATGATTTATCATTTTTTACATTTATAGTTGTTAATATCTTGTATGGAAGCATCAAATAGTTATGATAATACTAAGTAGTTATTAGGTATAAGTAACTTAGAACGTAGTTGTGGAATTACACTGCATTATTTTAATTAGGTATTTCGATGAAAAAATTTTTTAAAGTAACGGTACTCGCTTCAGCAGTATCTCTGTTAGCGGCATGTGGTCAAGAAGCACAAGAAGCTCCAGCAGAAAAAGTAACAGACATTAAAGCATACACTGAAGATCAACAAGCGGCTTATGCAATCGGTTCAATCGTTGCACGTAACTTGGTAGCACCCCTTAAGCGTCAAGAAGAGCTAGGTGCACCATTAGATAAGGAAATCATCGTTCAAGGTATTACTGATGCGTTAAACGAATCCACGCAGTTATCTGATGAAGAATTACAGACTGTATTAAAAGCGTATGACGAGAAAATGAATACGCTATCAACTGAAGCTGCACGTATAGAAAGCGAAAAAGCAGAAGTGGATGCAAAAAACTTCTTTGCTGAAAATGGCAAAAAAGAAGGTATCACCACGACTGAATCTGGTCTTCAATATGAAGTGCTAGCAGCGGGTACAGGCAAGAAAGCAACACCAAGTGATACGGTAACTGTGCATTATACTGGCTCATTATTAAATGGTAACGTTTTTGATAGCTCTGTTGAACGTGGCGAACCAGCAACATTCGCACTTAATCGTGTGATCCCTGGTTGGACTGAAGGTGTGGCGCTAATGAACGTGGGTAGTAAGTATAAATTATACATCCCATCTGAATTAGGTTATGGCGCACAAGGTGCGGGTGCAGATATTCCACCAAATTCAACATTAGTATTTGAAGTTGAATTATTAGAAATTGCTGGTCAAGATAAGTAATAAAACTAATATTAACAATGCAGTTTCCTATTTTTAGGTTGCTGCTGTTAAATAAAAACCCATTCATATCTGACGATGTGAATGGGTTTTTTATTGGCTGGAGTTAAATCAAATGAACAGAACTTATTCTGCGTCGACAACTTCGCGGTGATAAGTCGCTAGGGTAAACAGCAATTTATCTTCTAACTCAAAGCGTTGTTCTAATAGCTCTCCGATTTTTGACATATCTTCATCTAAAGATAGGAGGAGAGTGTCGTCATCTTGATTTGCTTCGGCGTATTTATCATTGAATTCAAGTAATGCTTCTGTGGTTAACACTATCTTAGGTTGTATTTTTTGTGCGAGGGCAAGGCTTTTTACGCTGTATTCTGCACATTGAGATACGATTTGGTCATAAACTTCAAAATGACCCGTAGATAAATAATCAATTAATATTTGGCAAAAGGCTTGCAGTTCATCTTTGCTGGGTAATGTGGCGGTTTTTTCAAATGGGGGTAAGCCTTCGAGTTTGCAATAATCGACAATCAGTTCTTGTCGCTCTTCTAGCCAATGATCGATGGCGTTGTGCGTGCCGCCCCAAGCTTGTTGCGCTTGTTCTAATTTGGTTAACATATGACTTACTCCATGTACCCTTAAAAAAATAAGGTTTCCTATTACTAAATTTTTTACCGTAAAACGTCAACACTATTTTATCTGGTCAAACCTGATTAATTAGCACCACAGTAATAGATTTATCTACTAAAGGACGATTACTGATTTTAAACTGTTGTATGTCTAATCATAGCATATAAGCCTTTGTTATGACTGCTTTTTGGTTTTGTATCGAGAGCTTGTTAATTAATTGTGATTAAGGTCTCTGATTCTATTAGTACTAATTGCGTAAATTAATTGCGCTAATTGAAACATAGATGAGTAAGCCGTTATAGGCGATTTAAAGCTGTTGTTTTTTTCTTCGCTCAGTCAGTAATCTTGGCCTATTTTTTTATATTTTGGCGTTAATCCCCTGTTATGATCAACTTGTTGTTAAATTAACGGTGAAAATGGCGTCATATATTTTGTCAATTGTTGAATAATGTTACAATCACGCCATATTAGAGCCGCAATTCAGGAAAGGATATGAGCGAGTTAAAGAATGATCGTTATTTACGTGCGTTAGCCAAAGAATCGGTAGACCAAACACCAGTATGGATGATGCGCCAAGCAGGCCGTTATTTACCAGAATACAAAGCAACGCGTGCTGAAGCTGGTGACTTTATGTCGCTGTGTAAGAATGCAGAACTTGCTTGTGAAGTAACGTTACAACCATTACGCCGTTTTCCACTTGATGCGGCTATTCTGTTTTCAGATATCTTAACCATTCCTGATGCGATGGGTTTAGGTCTGTATTTCTCAGAAGGTGAAGGTCCTAAATTTGAGCGACCTATTACGTGTAAAGCTGATGTTGATAAGATCGGTATTCCAGATCCCGAAGGCGAATTACAATATGTAATGAACGCGGTGCGTACTATTCGTAAAAACCTTAATGGTTCAGTACCGTTAATTGGCTTTTCTGGTAGCCCGTGGACGTTAGCTACTTATATGGTTGAAGGTAGCGGTACTAAAACGTTCACTAAAATTAAGAAAATGGCATTTGCTGAACCACAAACGCTACACTTATTATTAGATAAGTTAGCGGATTCAGTGATCACTTACCTTAACGCACAAATTGCGGCGGGCGCACAGTCTGTGATGGTATTTGATACTTGGGGCGGCGTATTATCGCCACGAGATTACAAAGATTTCTCACTGCAGTACATGCACAAAATTGTTGATGGCTTAACGCGTTTTAACGATGGCCGTAAAGTGCCTGTTACGCTGTTCACTAAGAACGGTGGTCAATGGATCGAGCAGATCGTAGCAACAGGTTGTGATGCGATTGGTCTGGATTGGACAATTGATATTGCAGAAGCTAAAGCCCGTGTTGGTGATAAGGTTGCACTGCAAGGTAATATGGACCCTTCAATGCTTTATGCATCACCAGAACGTATTCGTGAAGAAGTAAGCACGATCTTATCTGGTTTTGGTACAGGCAATGGTCACGTGATGAACTTAGGTCACGGTATCCATTTAGATGTTGAACCTGAAAAAGCAGGTGTATTCATCGAAGCGGTTGGCGAATTGAGTAAGCAATACCACAAGTAAGCTACAATTTGTGTGAACTGGCGATTACTTGCATACGGTAATCGAAAACAAAAACGGCGTCTATTTACATAGACGCCGTTTTTTTATATTTTATTTTTAGCCTTAATAATCGTTAGCGAGGTGCGTAGATCATTAATCCGCGTTAACTGCTAAGATCTTTTCGGCGTTAGCTTTAAGCGTTGGCTGTTCTAAAATGTCGTACGCTTTAATCATTACTTTTAATGCGCCAGTTCGTGACTCTGTATCTGCAAAATTATCGATAATATACTGTGCACGCTGGATCGCCGCTATGTAGGCTTTACGTTTCATGTAATATTCAGCTGCCGACAATTCATAACGTGCGAGGCGACTTTTAATTGCAATCGCACGCTTTTGCGCATCAGCCACATACTCACTTTCTGGGTAGCGTTTGATCAGGCGCGTGAAGTCATTGAAGGCTGCATTTGCATAACTTGGGTCTCGATCTGAACGATCTATATTAAATAGGTCATGAAATAGGTTATAATCCGCGCCCATATTGGTAAGTCCACGCATATAGTAGACATAGTCTATGTCTTTATGGCTTGGATTTAAGCGAATAAAACGATCTATATTGGCCAATGCCTGTGCTGTGTCACTATTCTTGTAGTAAGCATAGATCAAGTCTAACTGCACTTGTACAGTGTGCGGGCCAAATGGATAACGTGTATCAAGCGCTTCAAGCGTTTCAATCGCGGAAACAAAATTACCCGCTTGTAACGATTGTTGAGCGATGCTGTATAGCTCGATGGCTGGTTTATCCGGTACAGTCGGTTCTGATTTTGAAGAACAACCTGTTGCCACAACCAGTGCGAGCGATAGACTTATTGCTAATTTTATTGATTTTTTCATTAGGTTGGATAAATTCCAAATTGCTTAATGCGAAAAATAGTTACGTAGCCAATATGCTACAGCAAAATAAAAGGCTAAAATAGCCTGAATCCTGTAATTATACTGAAAATTAGGACCGAAGAGGGTCCCTGCTACCTATGAGCCAACATATAGAACTTTCTGCAGTCGTTGCAGAACACCAAGTCGGTCAACGTTTAGACCAAGTTTTAGCCGAGATGTTCCAAGATTATTCTCGTTCACGTCTGAAAGAATGGATTCTTGCAGGATTTGTTAACTTAAATGGCAAAGTTGTCGTTAAAGCACGTGAAAAAATGCAATTCGGCGATAAAATTATCTTAAACGCTGAAGTTGACGAAGAAGTTCGTTACGAGCCACAAGATCTGCCACTTAATATCGTGTATGAAGACGATGACATTCTTGTTATCAACAAACCAGCTGGTTTTGTTGTGCATCCAGGTGCAGGTAACCCTGATGGTACAGTGCTTAATGCACTACTATTCCATTATCCAGACATTATTGACGTGCCACGTGCTGGTATTGTTCACCGTCTAGATAAAGACACAACGGGTTTGATGGTTATTGCGAAAACAATTCCAGCACAAACGCATTTAGTAACTGCACTACAGGCTCGTCGTATTACGCGTGAATATGAAGCTGTTGTATCAGGTACTATGACTGCGGGTGGCTTTGTTGATGAGCCAATCGGTCGTCACGCAACTAAACGTACGCAAATGGCTGTTCGTCCACTGGGTAAGCCAGCAAAAACACATTACCGTGTTGCTGAAAAATACCGTGCACATACGTTATTAAGACTGCGTCTTGAATCAGGTCGTACTCACCAAATCCGTGTACACATGACTCATATTATGCATCCTATCGTTGGTGATACTGTGTATGCTGGTCGTCCAAAGCCACCGGGTAATGCAACTGATACATTAGTCTTAGCACTACGTGGTTTCGGCCGCCAAGCGCTACACGCTCGCATGTTGAAATTAGAGCACCCAGTAACAGGGGAAATGATGATGTGGCGCGCAGAACGTCCGTCTGATATGAATACATTAATTCATATCCTACGTGAAGATACTGCGTTAAACATGATTGATGATTTCATCAGTTAATCATTGATTATGCCTCGTTTTATTCAACCAAACTGGCCCGCGCCGGATAATATAAAGGCGCTAAGCACTACTCGTGAGGGTGGGGTTAGTCATGTGCCCTATGCAGGACTAAATTTAGGTTTGCATGTGCAAGATGACAGTCAGTTGGTGTGGCAAAATCGGCAGTTGTTAATGACCGCTGCTCGTTTACCGCAGCAGCCATATTGGTTGAATCAAACCCACAGTACCGAGGTTGTTAGTTTAGTGGGGCAATCCCACAATACGAATCAACTTCCTGCTGCTGATGCGTCTGTAACACAGATGACGGGGCAAGTTTGTTTAGTGATGACGGCAGACTGTTTACCGCTATTAATTTGCGATAAAGCGGGTACGCAAGTTGCTGCTATTCATGCTGGTTGGCGTGGTTTACTCGATGGTATTATTGAAAATACTATTGCGAAGCTTACTGCTACACCAAATGAACTATTAGTGTGGTTAGGTCCAGCAATCAGCCAAGCATATTTTCAAGTAGGCAGTGAAGTACGTGATGCCTTTATTGCACATGATCCAAAAGCAAGCCGCGCGTTTATTGCCGATGGTGATAAATGGTTAGCGGATTTATATTTATTAGCGCGTCAACGTCTACAAGCGTTAACGGTTAATGCGGTTGACATTTACGGTGGTGACCACTGTACTTACCGCGAAATTGATTTATTCTATTCATATCGACGAGATAACCAAACGGGTCGCCAGGCAAGTTTGATTTACCTTGAATCTCAATAAATAATCCCCAAATAATAATTATGGGTTTTAGTGCCTTACTAAATGTTCCCAGCCAATTAAACGACTATAATTATAGCCACGACTGATAGGAGATTGTTATGCGCTTAGATCAACTTACCACTAAATTCCAAATGGCTATTTCTGATGCGCAGTCACTTGCTCTGGGTAAAGATAATCAATTTATCGACCCTATACACTTGATGATCGCGTTATTAAACCAAGACCATAGCTCCATTCGCCCATTATTGACAGCCGCAGGCATTGATGCCAATTCACTGCGCTGGCAGCTGAATGACGAACTTGATCGCTTACCACAGGTGCAAGGTACCCAAGGTGATATTCAACTATCGTCTGCATTAAACATGTTATTAAACTTGTGCGATAAATATGCCCAAAAACGTAAAGATAAATTTATTTCTTCCGAGATGTTTGTGCTTGCGGCAGTTGAAGATAAAGGGCGGTTAGGGCAATTATTACGAAAATCGGGTGGTACACGTAAAAGTATTGAAGATGCAATTGATGTGATCCGTGGTGGTGACAAAGTGGATAACCAAGGCGCAGAAGAACAACGTGAAGCTTTAACAAAATATACCTTAGATCTAACTGAACGTGCCGAAGTCGGTAAGCTGGATCCTGTGATTGGCCGTGATGACGAGATCCGTCGTGCTATCCAAGTATTACAACGCCGCACTAAAAATAATCCAGTATTAATTGGTGAACCTGGGGTGGGTAAAACCGCGATTGCGGAAGGTTTAGCACAGCGAATTGTAAATGGTGAAGTGCCGGAAGGGCTAAAGAATAAACGTGTGCTATCTCTGGATATGGGCGCGTTGATTGCGGGTGCCAAATATCGTGGTGAATTTGAAGAGCGGTTAAAGTCAGTGATCAAAGAGCTGGCGCAAACCGAAGGCCAAACTATTCTGTTTATTGATGAACTACATACCATGATTGGCGCTGGTAAAGGTGATGGCGCGATGGATGCTGGTAATATGCTTAAACCAGCATTAGCCCGTGGTGAATTACATTGTATGGGTGCGACCACTTTGGATGAATATCGTCAATACATTGAAAAGGATGCGGCGCTTGAACGTCGCTTTCAAAAAGTACTGATTGAAGAGCCAAGTGTTGAAGACACCATTGCCATCTTACGTGGTTTAAAATCACGTTATGAACTACATCACAATGTTGATATTACTGATCCGGCGATTGTGGCGGCGGCGACCTTATCTCATCGTTATATTTCCGATCGTCAATTACCTGATAAAGCAATTGATTTGATTGATGAAGCGGCATCGTCTATTCGTTTACAGATGGATTCAAAACCAGAATCCTTGGATAAGTTAGAACGTCGTATTATCCAACTTAAAATTGAGCAGCAGGCGCTGGAAAAAGAAGATGATTCAGCCAGTATTAAACGTTTATCGACGATTGCGGAAGAATTGACTGAGAAGCAGGATAAATTTAACGATCTCGATGAGATCTGGCGGACTGAAAAAGCAGCGCTTTCTGGTACTAAACACATAAAATCAGCGTTAGATAAAGCCCGTGTTGAATTGGATATGGCCAGACGCGCTAGCGATTTAAACAAAATGTCAGAGCTGCAATACGGCACTATTCCTATGTTAGAAAAGCAATTGGATTTAGCTGCCCAAGCCGAAATGCAAGATATGACCTTGCTAAAGCATAAGGTTGGTGAAGCCGAAATTGCTGACATTCTATCGCGTTGGACAGGGATCCCGGTTAACCGGATGCTGGAAGGCGAAAAAGAAAAACTGCTTGCGATGGAAGATAACTTACATCAGCGGGTGATTGGTCAGACCGAAGCGATTAGCGTGGTATCCAATGCGATACGACGTAGCCGTGCTGGGTTGGCTGATCCAAACCGTCCGATGGGATCTTTTTTATTCATGGGGCCTACGGGTGTCGGTAAAACCGAAGTATGCAAAGCCTTAGCCGATTTTATCTTTGATTCAGACCAAGCCATGATCCGTATTGACATGTCTGAGTTTATGGAAAAACATTCAGTTGCGCGATTAATCGGTGCGCCTCCGGGTTATGTCGGTTATGAAGAAGGGGGTTACCTGACGGAAGCGGTACGTCGGAAACCTTATTCAGTGATCTTGCTGGATGAAATTGAAAAAGCCCATCCGGATATTTTTAATATTCTATTACAAGTATTGGATGATGGTCGTTTAACGGATGGGCAGGGACGTACTGTTGATTTCCGTAATACGGTTATTATTATGACGTCTAATTTAGGCTCGGATATTATTCAAGAAGAATACGGTAAACATGATTATGATACGGTGAAATTACGCCTATTAGAGTTACTGGGGCAGAGCTTCCGTCCTGAGTTTATCAACCGTATTGATGATACTGTGGTGTTTCACCCGTTAGGGCGTAATCACATTGAGAAGATCGCTGCGATTCAGTTGAAGTCATTAGAGGCGCGATTAAAACAGCTCGGTTATAGTTTGTCGATTACTCCTGGTGCATTAGCAAAATTAGCTGACGCCGGGTTCGATCCCTTATTTGGTGCTCGGCCGCTAAAGCGCGTATTGCAAAAGCAGGTTGAAAATCGCTTAGCCAATGCTATTTTAGCGGGAGAGGTAGTACCTGGTAAATCGATTAAGATAAGTGTAGTTGATGATGAGTTAAGCGTTAGTCAATAATCGTGAATGACCATAAATAATGCATAATTAAAGTAGCCCTGATTAACAGGGCTTTTTTCTGCCTAAAGATTAATTGTTAATCATTCAAACTACTATATTTGTTTTTGTTGAAGTTATCCGTGTTAATATTTATCAGCCTGCAGTGTTTGATACTGCAGTATATCCACACTAAGTTCGGATGAAGGTAGCAGGAGAGTGGCCAATGTGCCCGCCGAAGAAGTAAATCTTTCAGGCGCTTTATTTCGCAAGAAAAAGCATGGACTGTTACTGGACGAGCCTCTGGAGAGATCCATTCAATTGGACGCCGAAGGAGCAAAGCGACAATGTCGTTGAAACTCTCAGGTACAAAGGACAGAGGATAGGATTATTTTTTTTGCGTACTTTCACGTCTGCTTTTGCTGTGGCTTTTGCCGTGGTTTTTTTGCTTCGTTTACCCATCTTGAATAATTACATCCTCCTCAGATTCACATTCTCGAGGAATGATTTTAATGCACTATTTAGAATTAGCAGTACTACAATTTTCTTTACTACAACCAATACCAGCTTCTTTATTAGAAACCTTACAAAATACTCTGCAAAGCATTGATCAATTTATTTGGGGGCCGCCATTATTATTACTTTTGGTCGGCACCGGAATGTATCTCACTTTGCGTTTAGGTTTTTTACAAATCACCAAATTACCCTTAGCGCTAAAGTACCTGTTTTCAGGTGATAAAGACGACAGCGATCTGCATAACAAAAAGCAGGGTGATATCAGTAGCTTTGCAGCATTATGTACCGCACTTTCTGCCACTATCGGTACCGGTAATATTGTCGGTGTAGCCACTGCGATTAAAATGGGTGGCCCCGGAGCATTATTTTGGATGTGGATGGCGGCTTTTTTTGGTATGGCAACCAAGTATGCGGAATGTTTATTGGCGGTGAAATACCGTGTTGTTGATGACAATGGGCAAATGGCGGGCGGTCCTATGTATTATCTTGAACATGGCTTGGGTAGTCGTTGGCTAGCGAAAGCCTTTGCCTTGTTTGGTATTGGTGTGGCGTGTTTTGGTATTGGTACTTTCCCACAAGTGAATGCTATTACTGATGCTGTTCAAATCTCGTTTAATATTCCGGTGTGGTTATCGGCGGGGATACTGACGGTATTAGTCGCTATGGTGACTTTAGGCGGTATTCGCTCTATTTCAGCTATTGCTCAACGTACTGTGCCATTTATGGCGGTATGTTATGTATTCGCATCGTTGTTGGTTCTATTATTTAATATCGAAGCGGTGCCTGATGCAATTGGCTTAGTTATCAGCAGTGCCTTTACGCCAACAGCGGCAACCGGTGGTTTCTTAGGCGCGACTGTGATGTTGGCTATTCAAAGTGGTGTGGCGCGTGGTGTGTTTTCTAATGAGTCCGGTTTAGGCAGTGCACCGATTGCAGCTGCGGCAGCAAAAACAGATTCCTGTGTGAAGCAGGGGCTGATTTCAATGACAGGTACCTTCTTCGATACCATCATTATTTGTACCATGACAGGTCTCACATTGGTGTTAACTGGGGTATGGAGTGGTGAAACATCCGGCGCTGCGATGACAACGCTCGCATTTGAACAAGGTTTATCACCGTTAATTGGTCAATACGTTATTACCTTAGGGCTCGTATTTTTCGCCTTTACCACTATTCTCGGTTGGAACTACTATGGCGAACGTTGTGTGCAATATCTGTTTGGTCAGAAAGGTATTAAACCTTACAAGTATTTCTATATTTTGTTGGTCGCTGGTGGCGCATTCTTACAGTTGGATCTGATTTGGATCTTGGCCGATATTGTGAATGGCTTAATGGCGATCCCGAACTTAATTGGTTTGATTGGTTTACGTCATGTGGTGATTGCCGAAACTCGATTATTCTTTGATAAATTAACGTTGGAACAGCAACACGCATAGTTAGCATAAAGTGGCAATAAAGACGTTTTTTATTGCCTCTCCAAAGAGATATAACAGAGTTGGGGGCTGTTAGAATCAAACACATCCTTTGTTTATAGCTGGTATCTAGGTAGGTAACGATAATGTTACGGTGATGTACATTGCCAGGTTGGTATTAAGTTGCTGTTTTAACTGTTATTTAATAGGGTTGCTGGTTTGGTTGTAAACTTACGTAATTTAATTACATTTATTACGTAAGTTTATTACAGTCATTCATCACAACGATAAGTGAGATAATACGGTTTAACCTATTAATCCATTAATCCATTAATCCATTAATCCATTAACCCATGATTAAGTGCATATTGGATTAACTCGGCACTGGTTTTTGCATTGATTAATTTCATGATCGAATACTTATGAAATTCGACAGTGCGCGGTGAAATAAACAGTTCATCTGCGACCTGGCGTGCAGATTTCCCCTGAGCTAATAGACGTAATACGCTGATTTGACGAGATGATAATTTTGGTCTACCGGTATTTACCGAAATAGAGGTCGAGATATATTCATTTCCCGCCAATACTTGGTTAACTGCTTCGATTAAGCTCTCGCTCGCTTCATGCTTGAGTACATAACCTTTTGCGCCTGCAGACATTGCACTTTCGGCATATTCTTGTTCGTCATGCATCGTGAGACAAATAATTTTCACGGTTTTATTAATCCGCTTTAACGCCGCAATAGCCGCGATTCCGGTCATGTCTGGCATGCTAATATCGGTGATCACTAAATCCGGCTGATGCTGCTTGACCTGTTCGATTAATTCTAAGCCATCTTTGGCAATTGCTAAAATCTGATGCTCAGGTTGTAAAATACTGGCGATGCCTTGCGCTACAATCAGATGATCATCGGCTAAAACTATATTACTCATAATATTCCTTTAAGGTCGGGATCATAATATCAACGATAAAGCCGCCATCTTCTGGAGAGGTGAACGCCGCTGTACCGTTAAATAATTGCGCGCGTTCTTGAATGCTGATTAATCCGATACTGCCTCTTGCTTGGTTTAAATCCAGGTTGCAACCAATTCCGTCGTCGATAATTTGAAAGTGAAGATTACCTTCATTGTACTGCATCAATACAAATACAGCAGACGCTTGCGCATGCTTGGTAACGTTGTTTAATGTTTCTTGTAATATGCGGTAAAGGTTGAGAGATAGTTCTTTATTAAGCGTCGGAATAGGGTCGAATAAAGTTTGCATATCAATATTTTTGATTGTGGATATGCGCCGACATTCCGCTTTTAATGCGGTGATTAAACCGAGATCTTCTAAGATCGCAGGGTGTAACGATCGTGATAAGGCTTGCATATCTTTAGCCAAATTTTGGATCTCGTGGTGTAGTGCATTTGCGGATTGTTTATCACTGTCGACAGTCAAGGTCTGCGAAAGCGATGATGCTTTAATGGTTAATAGTGCCATGCGTTGCGAGAAATTATCATGTAATTCACGAGATAACAGTCGACGCTCGGTTTCTTGGCTATCCATTAGATGGTGAGATAATAGCTCGAGCTTCTCATTTTTATGCTGCAGCTTTTCCCAATAGGCGTAACGCTCGTAAGTGCATGCGAGGATCTGGCCAAAACTTCGGATCCCTGTGATGGCGTCTTCATGCCAATGCACCGGCTCGATATAGCGGCTAGCAGTAATACCACCCCAAATACGACCACGCACACGAAAGGGCACTACAATATGAGAAATAATGCCTTCCATCTTTTTGAGCAGCAATTCATCATGATTGATAATATCGAGCAGATTACCTTCTGCAATAATGAGTTCGCCTTTACTTATCTGCTCCAGATAAGGTGAGTAGAGTCCCTGTGCCGGTAAAGAAACCGGGTTGTAACCAGGAGCCGCAACAGCAAGTGCGCCTTCAAAGCGATTATCTGGCGTTAAACGAACCAACGACATGCGTTGAACTTGGATGTAAGGCAAAAAAGCAGTTAGCGAAGACTCAATCGCAGTCAGTAAGTCGATGGTATCGTTTTCCAGTAACCAATTGGAAACCTCAAAGGTAAATTGTTCGATACTTAAGTCAGTCTTATTTATGTTGGGCAGCTCCCGCATATGCAGCGTCCTCATTACGTTTAAGCTAGATGTCATTTGTGTCATTTCAGTAATATATTATGGGCTTTCTACGTGCGATTTGGCTATAAAAAAATAGTTGATATGTGTAAACCTAGCAATTCTACGAGTACCTTTTCACTTCCTTTCCCGAATATAATCGATCTCATTATTGTTATTTACTTTAGGCCTAATTTGTAGGTACTAAACTAGCTAATTAAGGAATTAACCTGTGAGTTTAATATCTATGCCTTTTGTGGGCACTGGCTTTGATACGGGGTTACATATTGTTGCTGCTGTTGTGCTTATCGGAACGGTGGCTGCAGCAGGAATTGGTTTTTGGAAGTTTCATGAGGTGCCTATTCATCAGGCGCATAAAAATAGCCATCAACAATTAACCTTGATCACGACATTAACTTGGGTCGGGTTTATTTGGCATTGGGTGTGGGTACTTGCGGTGATTATTGCGTTTGTCGATGCAGAACAAGCCATTGCAAAAGTACGAGATATTTGGAAGTCAGAGGGGAATAACGCATGCTAGAAGGGTTAGCTGTCTGGGCATTCCTTATTTATCTATTACGGTTAATTGGTATGCCATGGAATAAATATTCTAAGAGCTTTGCCTATATAGGTGGATCCGCGTGGTTGTTATTCGTCTGGGTTGGTTTAATTACTTATACACCAATGGATTTGTCGGGTGGTTCATTAGTGCAGTCGCCACATATTCAGTTACGCCCTGGTTCAACGCAGGTGACCGGCAACATTAAAACGATCTATGTTAAACCGAATCAAACAGTCACCAAAGGTCAGCTTATTTATGAACTTGAAGATCAGGTTTATCAGATCGCACTGAATAAGTCTGCTGCGCAAGTGAAGAGTGCTGAAGTTGCGTTAACATCGTCATTAGATGATGTGCGTATTAATGAATCTAAATACGCGATCTCGAATAAAGAGATAAAGATCAACCTCGATCAACAAGCTGAAATAGACGTCGATATGAATTGGAAGAAGACGACATTGCAGCGCTATATTGATCAAAACAAAGTGGCTGCATTTACCATCACTGAAAGTAAGTTAGATGAGCAGAAAACTGCGGTACAAGCTGCGGAAGCTAAATTGACAGTGTTGCAATCTCAAGCTGAAAAATTACTACTAAGTGCACAACAAGCCCAGCTTAATACTATCAAATCCAAACATGCTGTGAATAGTCGTAAAGCTGATTTAGCCAATCAAACCGCAGTGTACGCACAAGCACTGTGGAATTTAGAAAATACCCGTGTGTATGCGCCAGCCGATGGTTATTTAACAAATTTTATTATTCGTGAAGGTCAATACATAGGTGCGATGCCGCGTATTCAAATGTATACCAAAGAAAAATACGTACTAATGCGTGTTAACCACCAAGCCATTCGCAATATCAAAGTTGGTCAAGGTGCAGAGTTTGCGTCTGCGGTTTACCCAGGTCATATTTTTGCTGCGGAAGTAGAAGGGATTATAGAAGCGACAGGCGAAGCGCAAGGTTCATTGCTGGCAAGAGAAACCTCAGTTCGAGTTACCACGGGACAGAATGTAATGAATAAACATCATTTTGTGCGTCTAAAACTGATTGAGACCGAGGATTATGACATTCCCGTTGGCGCTGTTGGTTTAGCCTGGATCAGTGGTGTGAAACCCATTGGTTTTCTTGGTTTCTTAGATGTTATTCGCGGTATTATTATTCGGATGAAATCACAAATATACTATTTCTACACCATGTAAATAGGTGGTTCAAATGAGAATCAAAAACCGAGTTCATTAAGTATTCGATTTTCGTCAATTCAGTCGTTAGACCGAAGTTGTATCATGCGCTAGAAATTATAGAATAAAACTGCACGTAAATGTGAGAACTGAGACCTCGGTGTCGTTATCAAGTGGGCTCAGTGATTCGCGTTAACCTATACTCAATTGGTGGGATCATTGGAGATGGGTTTAACTATGTATAAAGAAGTGATTAAGTTTTGGTTTGAAGAGGTTAATCCAGCCAAATGGTGGGTTAAGGACATTGAGTTTGATCGGATTATTATAACTCGATTTAGTGAATTGCATAAACGCGCTATTGCAGGTGAATTATTTCATTGGCGCCGAAGTGCTGAAGGACGGTTAGCAGAAATTATCATTTTGGATCAATTTTCGCGCAATATGTACCGTGATACGTCGCGTGCATTTATCTATGACAATATGGCGTTAGCGCTTGCCCAAGAAGCGATCGCGAATGGTGCAGATAAAGAACTCTCGCAGCTGCAATGCAGCTTTCTTTATTTGCCTTTTATGCATAGCGAATCATCAGTGATCCATCAACAAGCGGTATTTTTATATCAAGGTAATGATATTCAAACTAACCTTGAATTTGAATTGCAACACCAAGCGATTATTGAACAGTTTGGCCGCTATCCTCATCGTAATAATATTTTAGGCCGAGAATCGACAACCGAAGAACTGGCGTTTCTCGATACCCCTGGTTCAAGTTTTTAATGTCTAGTTTAGGTAAAGATACTTAATATCTGCTGAACTTGTGTCGATACCTGTTGCTGTGCTGACAGGGTTTTATTGCGGGTGTCTTTACTGTGATTTTTCAGCGCCTGCATTTGATCATTTACGACGCTAATATAGCTGACTTGTTGATGAGTATTATGACGACTATTTGCCGCGTTTTGTTGTGACTGTTCAGATTGCTGAATGACGCTATTAATTTGTTTGTGCATGTCCTGCGCATTATCCAACTGTTGTTGGCAGCGCTGTGCGATATGAACAATTTCATGTTCGAGTGATGTACTCGAATTATTTAATTGAGTGAGAAAACTGCTGATTTGTTCCAGTGCTTGTTGGGTTTTTTTTGACAAATTACGTACCTCGTCGGCGACGACTGCAAAACCACGTCCTTTCTCTCCAGCCCGTGCAGCTTCAATTGCCGCGTTGAGTGCTAATAAATTGGTTTGACCGGCGATATTATGAATGGAAGCTACAATAGTTTCGACATTTTCCATGTTGGTATTTAAGGCTTTAATGGCTTTTAAGCTGTCAGTTCCGGCTTGCTGTGTCTGCTGAGTCGCCAAGCTGAAATCGATAATCTGACTCGCTGCTTTATGCATTTTTTGATTCGTCTGCTGGGTTAAGTCATGCACTGACTGGGTTTCGGTATCGATTTTCTGTGCTAATTCATTCACTGCTGAGACGCCACTGCTTATATCACCAATGGTACCACTGCTTGCTTGTGAGTATTGGCTAATGGATTGGAAATCATCTTGCAGCGAATTTAACGCATGAGTCACTTGCTCTACTTGATTGAGTTTAGCTACTTGCTCTTGTTTAACGTTATCAAGTAGCTGATTAAAGTGTAAGGCGATTAAACCTATTTCACTTTTATTATCGGCAAAGGCCAGGCGTTCACGGGTATTGCTTTCAACTAGAGAGGCGAGGGCTTTATCTAGTTTAATTAACGGTTTTACGACCCAATATTTCTGAGAGTAAAACAGACTAATACCAAATAAGATCAAACTGAGTGCGATCATAGCAAGGTATAAATAGGTGCTTTGTCTTTGTGTGCTGGCATAGTCATTAACTGGTTTCTCTAGCGCTAAGATAGCGGCTTGAATATTACTGATTGCCGTTAAAACGAGTTGTTGGTTATCTGTTTGTTCAGAAAGGACTGTTTTAGTATTCAATAGTTCTTTTGGATAACGTCTAATAAGGCTATTTAGTTCATTGGTAACATCAACAATTGATATAGTTTCTTCATCTTCCTCGTCATTTAAGAAGTTATCATCTTCAATCGTTAGTTCAGTGCTGGAGTCATAATGGCGTAGTTGGGACAGTTCACTAATCAGTAGAGCGGTTTCTTTTACTACGATCAACAACTCTTGCCATTGTGATGTTTGTAACTGATTAAAGTAGCGCTGGCGTTGGTTGGTTAAATGCGCGAGGCTAGCCTGAATATCACTGATGAGGATGAGGTCTTGTTGACGTAACGGTATCTTATTTTCTAATAATTGGCGCTTTAATAGCGATAAATTGTCCGCGAGTTCTTTTTCGTTAAAATTCAGTAGCTGAAAATGATCAGAGGCAAATTTACCCGATGAACGTAAAGGACCTTCAACAAGGCCTGCAAATTGATGGAGTTCTTTGCTTAATGCAGAGGTATCAATGGCACTGGCCAATTGCTTAATTGAAGTGATTAACTGACTGATAATTTGTTCGGCCTGTTGTAAATCGGCAGTATTACCTTGTTGTAAGTAATCTGAGATTGAGTGGTTTAGTTTAATAGTGACTTGTTCTTTCATTTGCGCAAACATCGAATTTTGGTGATCAAGACGATTAAGCTGCTGGTGGCTACCGTAAAGAGTATAGGTCATTAAGAGTGAAAGACAGATTAAAGTAAGGGAACTGATTCGAGAAAGAGTCGTGATATGCAAGGTCATCATCCTGATAAGCTATCTATGTTGATACATTGCAGTCTAAAAGCGAAAGATGACAGTTATATGAATATTGTTTTGTTTATCTATGTTTAGAGTAATTACATAGATTAGTGACTATTTCTACCATTATATGATGCTGAGCTCGCTGTTAGCAGCGACGATTTTCTATAATAAGACTATTTTTGTCATTGTTCACGACTGAAAAGTCTTTAAATGTTACGTTTTGAGTGTTTTTTAGTCTACTTAAGTGAAAGTTTCATAAAACTTAGTAAATCACTTGCCAATGGAACCCTGTTGTCTATAATCCACCCCACTGACACGGCAACAGCCGCTCAGTATGTTCTTTAACAATTTATTCAAGCAATCTGTGTGAGCACTTGCAGAGATATAATGACCAAAAATTATATCAATGTAATTGTGAACATTAAATTAAATCGAAAGATTTGGTTTTATAAACAACAAACCTCGGTTTGTTGTTGAAGTACAGAATTCATTGAGCCGACTTAATCAACAACGTTGATTAGTCAAAAACTTTTAATTGAAGAGTTTGATCATGGCTCAGATTGAACGCTGGCGGTAGGCTTAACACATGCAAGTCGAGCGGAAACGAAGAATAGCTTGCTATTCTGGCGTCGAGCGGCGGACGGGTGAGTAATGCTTGGGAATCTGCCTAGTCGAGGGGGACAACAGTTGGAAACGACTGCTAATACCGCATACGACCTACGGGTGAAAGGGGGCCTCTTCTTGAAAGCTCTCGCGACTAGATGAGCCCAAGTGGGATTAGCTTGTTGGTGAGGTAAGAGCTCACCAAGGCGACGATCCCTAGCTGGTCTGAGAGGATGATCAGCCACACTGGAACTGAGACACGGTCCAGACTCCTACGGGAGGCAGCAGTGGGGAATATTGCACAATGGGGGAAACCCTGATGCAGCCATACCGCGTGTATGAAGAAGGCCTTAGGGTTGTAAAGTACTTTCAGCGAGGAGGAAAGGCAGTAGATTAATACTCTACTGCTGTGACGTTACTCGCAGAAGAAGCACCGGCTAACTCCGTGCCAGCAGCCGCGGTAATACGGAGGGTGCAAGCGTTAATCGGAATTACTGGGCGTAAAGCGCATGCAGGCGGTTTGTTAAGCGAGATGTGAAAGCCCCGGGCTCAACCTGGGAACTGCATTTCGAACTGGCAAACTAGAGTTCTTGAGAGGGTGGTAGAATTTCAGGTGTAGCGGTGAAATGCGTAGAGATCTGAAGGAATACCAGTGGCGAAGGCGGCCACCTGGCAAGTAACTGACGCTCAGATGCGAAAGCGTGGGTAGCAAACGGGATTAGATACCCCGGTAGTCCACGCCGTAAACGATGTCTACTCGGAGTTTGGTTCCTTGAGAACTGGGCTCTTAAGCTAACGCATTAAGTAGACCGCCTGGGGAGTACGGCCGCAAGGTTAAAACTCAAATGAATTGACGGGGGCCCGCACAAGCGGTGGAGCATGTGGTTTAATTCGATGCAACGCGAAGAACCTTACCTACTCTTGACATCCATAGAACTTTTCAGAGATGAATTGGTGCCTTCGGGAACTATGAGACAGGTGCTGCATGGCTGTCGTCAGCTCGTGTTGTGAAATGTTGGGTTAAGTCCCGCAACGAGCGCAACCCTTATCCTTATTTGCCAGCACGTAATGGTGGGAACTCTAAGGAGACTGCCGGTGATAAACCGGAGGAAGGTGGGGACGACGTCAAGTCATCATGGCCCTTACGAGTAGGGCTACACACGTGCTACAATGGCGCATACAAAGGGCTGCAAACCAGCAATGGTAAGCGAATCCCATAAAGTGCGTCGTAGTCCGGATTGGGGTCTGCAACTCGACCCCATGAAGTCGGAATCGCTAGTAATCGTGAATCAGAATGTCACGGTGAATACGTTCCCGGGCCTTGTACACACCGCCCGTCACACCATGGGAGTGGGCTGCACCAGAAGTCATTAGCTTAACCTTCGGGAGGGCGATGACCACGGTGTGGTTCATGACTGGGGTGAAGTCGTAACAAGGTAGCCCTAGGGGAACCTGGGGCTGGATCACCTCCTTACGTAAAGTTGTTAGTTTTTGTAAGTGCCCACACAAATTGCTTGAATAGAAAGTTGAATAGTATGTCTTACTAATAGTAAGACGCTAGTAAGCAAAGATAAGCAATCGCTTGTTTATCTTTGCTTTTTAGCAAATTGCTCTTTAAAAATTTGGAAAGCTGAATAAATAAAGAAGTTCTTAAAACACGTTATTACTTCGGTAATAACAATATAGTGTTCTTGAGTATTCTTGAGGCGAAAAAAACTAGATAATACCTAGTTATTTCAATTGTACGGTCGACTTTAGATTGTATGGTTAAGTGACTAAGCGTATACGGTGGATGCCTAGGCAGTCAGAGGCGATGAAGGACGTGTTAATCTGCGTTAAGCTGTGGGGAGTTGATAAAAAGCGTTAATCCACAGATTTCCGAATGGGGGAACCCACTCTACTTTGTAGAGTATCGTAACGTGAATACATAGCGTTGCGAAGCGAACCGGGAGAACTGAAACATCTAAGTACCCCGAGGAAAAGAAATCAATAGAGATACCCTTAGTAGCGGCGAGCGAACGGGGTCTAGCCCTTAAGCAGTTTGGAAGTTAGTGGAAGATTCTGGAAAGTTTCACGATACAGGGTGATAGTCCCGTACATGAAAACGACCTTACTGTGAAATCGAGTAGGACGGCACACGTGATATGCTGTTTGAATATGGGAGGACCATCTTCCAAGGCTAAATACTACTGACTGACCGATAGTGAACCAGTACCGTGAGGGAAAGGCGAAAAGAACCCCTGTGAGGGGAGTGAAATAGAACCTGAAACCGTATACGTACAAGCAGTGGGAGCAGACTTGTTCTGTGACTGCGTACCTTTTGTATAATGGGTCAACGACTTAATTTCAGTAGCAAGGTTAAGCGAATAGCGGAGCCGTAGGGAAACCGAGTGTTAACTGCGCGAATAGTTGCTGGGATTAGACCCGAAACCCGGTGATCTAGCCATGGGCAGGTTGAAGGTTGAGTAACATCAACTGGAGGACCGAACCGACTAATGTTGAAAAATTAGCGGATGACTTGTGGCTGGGGGTGAAAGGCCAATCAAACCGGGAGATAGCTGGTTCTCCTCGAAAGCTATTTAGGTAGCGCCTCGCGTCTAACTATTGGGGGTAGAGCACTGTTAAGGCTAGGGGGTCATCCCGACTTACCAACCCTTTGCAAACTCCGAATACCAATAAGTTCAATCGCGGGAGACACACGGCGGGTGCTAACGTCCGTCGTGGAAAGGGAAACAACCCAGACCGTCAGCTAAGGTCCCAAAGTGTATGTTAAGTGGGAAACGATGTGGAAAGGCTCAGACAGCCAGGAAGTTGGCTTAGAAGCAGCCATCTTTTAAAGAAAGCGTAATAGCTCACTGGTCGAGTCGGTCTGCGCGGAAGATTTAACGGGGCTAAACATACCACCGAAGCTACGGATGCAAGACTTGTTCTTGCATGGTAGAGGAGCGTTCTGTAAGCCGTCGAAGGTGAGTTGAGAAGCTTGCTGGAGGTATCAGAAGTGCGAATGTTGACATGAGTAACGATAATGGGGGTGAAAAACCTCCACGCCGAAAGACCAAGGGTTCCTGTCCAACGTTAATCGGGGCAGGGTGAGTCGACCCCTAAGGCGAGGCCGAAAGGCGTAGTCGATGGGAAACAGGTTAATATTCCTGTACTCACTTATATTGCGATGGGGTGACGGAGAAGGTTAGGCTAGCATGGCGATGGTTGTCCATGTTTAAGGTTGTAGGCTGTGTGCTTAGGTAAATCCGGGCGCACATTAAGGCTGAGAGCTGATGACGAGTCTCTACGGAGATGAAGTAGTTGATACCCGGCTTCCAGGAAAAACCTCTAAGCTTCAGATATAAGAGAATCGTACCCCAAACCGACACAGGTGGTTAGGTAGAGAATACTAAGGCGCTTGAGAGAACTCGGGTGAAGGAACTAGGCAAAATGGTACCGTAACTTCGGGAGAAGGTACGCCGATGATGGTGAAGGACTTGCTCCGTAAGCTATTGTCGGTCGCAGAGAAATGGTGGCTGCAACTGTTTATTAAAAACACAGCACTGTGCAAAATCGAAAGATGACGTATACGGTGTGACGCCTGCCCGGTGCCGGAAGGTTAATTGATTGGGTTAGACTTAGGTCGAAGCTCATGATCGAAGCCCCGGTAAACGGCGGCCGTAACTATAACGGTCCTAAGGTAGCGAAATTCCTTGTCGGGTAAGTTCCGACCTGCACGAATGGCGTAATGATGGCCACGCTGTCTCCACCCGAGACTCAGTGAAATTGAAATCGCTGTTAAGATGCAGTGTACCCGCGGCTAGACGGAAAGACCCCGTGAACCTTTACTATAGCTTGGCACTGAACATTGAACCTACATGTGTAGGATAGGTGGGAGACGTTGAAGCATTGTCGCTAGATGATGTGGAGTCAACCTTGAAATACCACCCTTGTACGTTTGATGTTCTAACGTAGGTCCCTTATCGGGATTGCGGACAGTGTCTGGTGGGTAGTTTGACTGGGGCGGTCTCCTCCCAAAGAGTAACGGAGGAGCACGAAGGTTGGCTAAACATGGTTGGACATCATGTGGTTAGTGCAAAGGCATAAGCCAGCTTAACTGCGAGACAGACACGTCGAGCAGGTACGAAAGTAGGTCTTAGTGATCCGGTGGTTCTGAATGGAAGGGCCATCGCTCAACGGATAAAAGGTACTCCGGGGATAACAGGCTGATACCGCCCAAGAGTTCATATCGACGGCGGTGTTTGGCACCTCGATGTCGGCTCATCACATCCTGGGGCTGAAGTTGGTCCCAAGGGTATGGCTGTTCGCCATTTAAAGTGGTACGCGAGCTGGGTTTAGAACGTCGTGAGACAGTTCGGTCCCTATCTGCCGTGGGCGTTTGAGAATTGAGAGGAGCTGCTCCTAGTACGAGAGGACCGGAGTGGACGAACCACTGGTGTTCGGGTTGTTATGCCAATAGCATTGCCCGGTAGCTAAGTTCGGAACTGATAACCGCTGAAAGCATCTAAGCGGGAAGCAGGCCTCGAGATGAGTTCTCACTGGGACTTTAAGTCCCCTGAAGGGCCGTTGGAGACTACAACGTTGATAGGCAAGGTGTGTAAGTGCTGTGAGGCATTGAGCTAACTTGTACTAATTACCCGTGAGGCTTAACCATACAAATTAAAGTATGATTAATTGAAATACGACTTAAGAATTGATTGAACACTACTATTTATCGAAAGATAGGTTTTAAAGACTTCTTTATTTATAGCTTTTCAGATTTTAAAGATACAACTTGAAAGCAAACCAAATTTGCTTGGTGACCATAGTGTTGCGGTACCACCTGATCCCATTCCGAACTCAGTAGTGAAACGTAATAACGCCGATGGTAGTGTGGGGCTTCCCCATGTGAGAGTAGGGCATCGCCAAGCGCCAAATTAAGACTGATGGAAACATTAGCACAGATTGTGCGGAGTGGTAGTTCAGTTGGTTAGAATACCGGCCTGTCACGCCGGGGGTCGCGGGTTCGAGTCCCGTCCACTCCGCCAACAACAACGAAAGCCTGAATCGAAAGATTCAGGCTTTTTTTGTGCCTGAAATTCAGGATACAAAAAATACAGATTGTTCGGAGTGGTCGTTCAGTTGGTTAGACTCTTTATAAAACCATAAGCGGCCTGTCACGCAGTGGCTCGCGGGTTGTGTTTGTAGAAAGCCGTCCGCTTTCTCTTTGCCAACAACAACGAAAGCCTGAATCGAAAACTTTTTGTTAGAAATAGAGGCTTTTTTTGTGCCTGAAATTCAGGATACAAAAATACAGATTGTTCGGAGTGGTCGTTCAGTTGGTTAGACTCTTTATAAAACCATAAGCGGCCTGTCACGCCGGGGCTCGCGGGTTGTGTTTGTAGAAAGCCGTCCGCTTTCTCTTTGCCAACAACAACGAAAGCCTGAATCGAAAACTTTTTGTTAGAAATAGAGGTTTTTTTTGTGCCTGAAATTCAGGATACAAAAATACAAATTGTTCGGAGTGGTCGTTCAGTTGGTTAGACTCTTTATAAAACCATAAGCGGCCTGTCACGCAGGGGCTCGCGGGTTGTGTTTGTAGAAAGCCGTCCGCTTTCTCTTTGCCAACAACAACGAAAGCCTGAATCGAAAACTTTTTGTTAGAAATAGAGGCTTTTTTTGTGCCTGAAATTCAGGATACAAAAAATACAGATTGTTCGGAGCGGTCGTTCGTATGAGCCGTATTCAGTTGGTTAGACTCTTTATAAAACCATAAGCGGCCTGTCACGCAGGGGCTCGCGGGTTGTGTTTGTAGAAAGCCGTCCACTCCGCCAACAACAACGAAAGCCTGAATCGAAAACTTTTTGTTAGAAATAGAGGCTTTTTTTGTGCCTGAAATTCAGGATACAAAAATTCAGATTGTTCGGAGTGGTCGTTCAGTTGGTTAGACTGTTTACCTAAAAAAGGCGGCCTGTCCCGCTGCCGAAGGCTTCGCGGGTTGTGTTTGTAGAAAACCGTCCGCTTTCTCTTTGCCAACAACAACGAAAGCCTGAATCGAAACTTTTTGTTAGAAATAGAGGCTTTTTTGTACCTGAAATTCAGAGTACAAAAAAGCCCAAGTATTTTTCTATAATACTTGGGCTAAAACCATTCCTTAATACACGTTATCTTACGTGCGGATTGGTTCTTTTTTCGTGACCGATTGTTGATGTTGGTCCATGACCTGGGAAGAATACGGTTTCTTCTGGCAATGTCCATAATTGGCCTTTGATCGCGGTCATCAAGGTATTAAAGCAACCTTGTGGGAAATCAGTTCGACCGATAGAGCCATTGAATAATACATCACCAACAATTACTTGTTTTGTTGTTACGTGATTAAATACCACGTGCCCGGGTGTATGACCTGGGGTATGCAGAGCAGTTAATTCTTGATTACCAAATGCAATAATATCACCGTGCTCTAACCAACGTTGTGGTTCAAACGGTGGAACTTCTGGAAAGCCAAACATCTGACCTTGCATTGGTAGTTTGTCTAACCAAAATTTATCCGCAATATGTGGACCTTCAATAGATACCTTTAATGCTGCAGCAAGTGCTTCAGTGCCGCCAACGTGATCAATATGAGCATGTGTTAGAAAGATCTTCTCTACCTCTACACCATGTTGCTTTACTTGGCTAATAATCTTTTCAATGTCACCACCGGGATCAACAATAGCGGCTTTATTGGTTTCAGGGCAGATTAACAGACTGCAGTTTTGTTCAAAAGGTGTTACTGGAATGACTTTAACTTGCATTGCTTATCTCTCTTGGCTAGATAGTCGTATATATAGTTGCGCTAGTTTACCGATTTGTAGGACAAGAGTATACGGTCTAAATTGTTACGCTATTGTTACTTGATGATCTGTGTCAAAACAGATTTTATATTGATGGTTATCATAGCCATTCTTATTTCTATTCTATTAACGGAATTATTATGTATCCATTATTACTGAAAGTGCATTTGGCTTTACTGTTGATTAGCCTGCTAAGTTTTGCATTACGGACATTTTGGGCGATCAAAGGTTCTGAATATATTAACAATGTAATTTTATTTAAGATCCATAAAGTACTTAACCTTGTGCTTATTTTATCTGGTTTCGCGTTATGTGTGACTATCAATCAATACCCATTTGTTGACGCTTGGGTAACTGAAAAGTTTGTGCTGTTATTTGTTTACGTTGGATTTGCGATGTTAGCGTTTAAGCCTCAGATGAACTTAAAAGTACGTCAGGTCTGTATTGCAGTTACTATGGTATTTTTTGTGACTATTTTTTATATTGCGAAAACTAAAGTTGCGTTGTTTATATAAATACTAGTGTTATCGTGATCGACGACTCATACGGAGATATTGAATGACAAAATGGCACTCTAGAGTGCCATTTTTACTTAGTCATTTACGCGATTTATTTATAAGGAGACGTTGAGCTGATTTTTCGTTTTGCTTTTCTTCGTCAATAAATGATGACTTATTACACCTGCGAATAACATAAAGGCCAGTATCAATAAGGGTGTATTACCATAACGGTTAAAAGGGGTCATCCCTTGATAAGGCGTTACTTGTGCACGTAATACGGCTTTTTCGAATTGAGCTATACGGCCCACTTCTTGACCTTGTGCATCGTAAATAGCCGTGATACCTGTATTAGTACTGCGGATAACCGGACGCTGGAATTCAAATGCACGCATTCTCGCGATCTCTAAATGCTGAGCTGGACCTATCGAGGTACCAAACCAGGCATCGTTACTCACCGTTAAAATAAAGCCTGTATCAGGCGTTACAGTGTGTACTAGGGTCTGGTTAAAGGCTATTTCATAGCAAATTGCAGTGGCAATATGCACGTTACTTGCTAATAGATTTAACTGTTCTTCACCACCACGTTGAAATGATGACATAGGTAAATTAAATAAGGGCGCAATCGGTCTTAACAGATCTTCAAACGGTACGAATTCACCAATGGGTAATAATTTGTTTTTGTAATAACGGTCATTAACAGGGGAATGACCGTCATGCTGTTCAGGTTGACCGAGTACTATCACAGCATTGTAATACTCATCAATATTATCAACACGTTGGTAGTTAATGATACCAGTGATAAGGGTAGTATTCGTTTCGCGCATTAATTCTGATACATAATCCAAATAGCTTTTCACCTGGAATTCCAATGCTGGGATGGCAGATTCTGGCCAAATAATAATATCTGCATCGGTATTCTCTAAACTTAGTTTTAAGTATTCATTGAGAATATCAGCACGCTTTTCTGGTAGCCACTTCTCATCTTGATCGGTATTACCTTGCACTAGTGCGATTGATTTTACAGCTTCAGGTGTTGTCCATTGTCGGCCTTGTAAGGCCATTGCCGACAATACGATAAGGGATATAACGGCAGCAGGCATGATGAATTTACGTTCACGATAAACATAATACAAACTGGCGGTGATGAAGCAAACAGCGACCGTAATCCCTTCCACACCGAGAATTGGCGCGTAGTTAACCAACGGGGTATTCATCTGACTATAACCAATTTCTAACCAAGGGAAACCAGTCATCACCCAACCGCGTAACCAATCTGTGATTAGCCAGATTGCAGGAAAGGCAATAAAGTAGCGTACCGAGGCTGAATGTGTGCTAAATCGATTAACGAGATAAGCACAAAGCGCGGGGTAAATGGCAAGGTAAGCACACAATAGCAGAACCAATAACCATGCGACAGGTACAGGTAAACCACCAAAATCTAAGATACTCACTGAAATCCAGTGGAGACCAGCGACAAAGAATCCAAGCCCCCACAGAAAGCCATATCCGGCGGCGTGTTTTGCTGATTTATTGTCAATGATAAAGAGTAGGAAAAATAATGAAACGTATAAGCTAATGCTGTAATCAAACGGTGCAAAAGCAAAGACGCTAAGTGCGCCAGCGAGTGGCGCACCTATTTTATGAATCAGTGATTTGATAGGTTATTCCTTTGAGCAATTTACAGCGACAAGTGGAGTAACCTGCCACTGAGACGGTTAAGCTGATTCAGCTAAGCGATTCTGTTGTGCTTCAGGTACTTTCACTTGTAATTGGATGATACGACGGCGGTCAGCTGAAATGACTTTAAATTGGAAGTCGTCAACTGTGATGATCTCACCTTGCTCTGGTAAATGACCAAATGCATGGGCAATCATACCGCCAATTGTATCAACTTCATCATCGCTAAAGTCTGATGCGAAGTAGTCATTAAAGTCATCAACTGGTGTTAATGCTTGCACTGAGAATACGCTTTTATTAATACGGCGGATGTCTTCTTGTGCTGATTCATCTTCATCGAATTCGTCTTCAATTTCACCAACGATCTCTTCAAGAATATCCTCAATGGTAACAAGACCTGATACACCACCAAATTCATCAACCACTACGGCCATATGATAGCGTTCAGAACGAAACTCTTTAAGGAGTTTATCAACACGTTTACTTTCTGGTACAACAACTGCTGGGCGTAAAATAGAAGACAGCTCAAAGCTATCTGGCGCGCCACTAAACACAAATTTAAGCAGATCTTTGGCTAACAAGATCCCTTCGATATGATCTTTATCTTCATTGACGACAGGGAAGCGCGAGTGCGCAGAGTCAATCATTATAGGTAAAAACTCTTCTACTTTTTGGCTCTTATCGATAGTAATTATCTGTGAGCGTGGGATCATGATGTCGCGTACTTTTAGTCCTGAAACTTCGAGCACACCTTCAATCATATCCTTTGTGTCTTGATCGATCAGTTCGCGATTTTCTGCATCTTGAATAACTTCTACAAGCTCTTCTCTGTTTCTCGGCTCACCTTGGAATAATTGAGAAAATTTGTCAAAAAAACCTTTTTTTGATGAACCGTTTGTCGAGTGAGGTTTGTCGCCGTTCATAGTTTGTTGTACCTAAGTTATGTAACGTTAATGGTATTAATATTACTTTTCAGTAATATAGGGGTCTTCAAATTCTAGCTCTAGCATGATTTCGGTTTCTAGACCTTCCATCTCTTCTGCTTCTTCATCGATAATATGATCATAGCCGAGTAAATGTAAAGTACCATGAATAACCATGTGCGCCCAATGTGCGGTCAGGGGTTTTTGTTGCTCTTGTGCTTCGTGTTCAACAACTTGTTTGCAGATAATTAAATCACCAAGCAGGTCTAATTCAATGCCTTCAGGTACTTCGAATGGAAACGAAAGTACATTGGTTGGTTTGTCTTTGCCACGGTAATCGTTATTCAATTGTTGGCTTTCTTCGTTATCAACAATGCGAATCGTTACTTCAGCACTCTCTTGAAAACGTTTAATGACCGCATTGAGCCAAGTTGTTAATTGTGCCTCGGTTGGTAATTGCTTTTCATCTTCAGTCGCAATTTGTAAATCTAGCGTAGTATTCATTGGTCTTTATCCTTACGGGCAATGCTATTTTCAAAGTGTTCATAAGCATCGACAATTTTTGCAACAACAGGATGACGAACGACATCATTGGATATAAAAACATTAAAACTGATTTCTTTTACTGGCTCAAGTACATCCATAGCATGACGTAAGCCTGATGTGATGTGTTTCGGTAAATCAACTTGTGTAATATCACCAGTAATCACCGCTTTGGAATTAAAACCAATACGGGTTAAAAACATTTTCATTTGTTCAATAGTAGTGTTCTGACTTTCATCTAAAATAATAAACGCATCATTTAATGTACGGCCACGCATGTATGCAAGTGGTGCAACTTCTATGACATTGCGCTCAATTAAACGTTCCACTTTTTCAAAGCCAAGCATCTCAAATAACGCATCATAGAGTGGGCGTAAATAAGGATCAACTTTTTGGCTTAAGTCACCGGGTAGAAAACCTAACTTTTCACCGGCTTCAACTGCAGGGCGTGTTAATAAAATACGACGGACTTCTTGTCGCTCTAAGGCATCGACAGCTGCCGCAACGGCTAAATAGGTTTTTCCTGTACCGGCAGGACCAATACCAAAGGTTATATCGTGGGTTAAAATATTGGCAATGTAATTGGCTTGATTGTCACCACGCGGCTTAATTAGGCCTCGTTTAGTTTTAATCACAGTGTTAAAACTAGCTACGGTTTGCTTAGGCTTAGGCTCTGGTTCGAGCAATCGAGATGCTTGTATCGCAAGATGAATTGTCTCTGGCTCAATGTCGATTACTTGGCCTTTAACAGGTTGCGTCTCAACATAAAGGTTACGAAGAATATCCATACAGCTGTGCGCATTAACCGGATTGCCAGTAATATGGAATTGATTGTTTTGATAAGTAATTTCAACTTCTAAACGACGTTCAAGTTGTTTTAGATTGTCATCAAATGGGCCACATAAATGAGCGACTCGCGCACCGTCTGCGGGTTCTAAAAATATATCGAGCGTTGTCGTATTTTTATTCAAAATCATCTCATTAGGCAGAGCCATTAAAGGTCATTAATGGCTCTTAGTCTATCTCTTATGGGTTGAACTTAGCAACACCTAGCTCATTAGGTTGATTGGTAGCTCGCGCCAAAATTTCGCTTGGTTTGACGGCACTACGTAGACCCATCTCATTTTCGCCACGGATGAATACACCGCGGATAGAGTTAGGGAATACATCCACAATGTCTACATCTACAAACGTACCGATTAGATCTGGCGAGCCTTCGAAGTTAACAACACGGTTGTTTTCGGTACGGCCAGTCAGTTCCATAATATTTTTCTTCGATGGACCTTCAACTAGAATACGCTGCGTTGTATTTACCATATTACGGCCAATTTTTTGTGACATTTGGCTAATACGTGTTTGTAAAATACTTAAACGTTGTTTTTTCTCTTCTAGCGAGACGTCATCTGGTAAATCTGCAGCAGGTGTTCCAGGACGCGCACTGTAGATGAAGCTGAAGCTAATATCGTATTCAATGTCTTCAATTAGTTTCATTGTATCTGCGAAATCTTGTTGGCTTTCACCTGGAAAACCGATAATGAAGTCTGAACTCATCACTAAACCAGGACGAGCTTTACGTAATTTTCGGATCAATGATTTATATTCTAATGCTGTGTGCGCACGTTTCATCAAGGTTAAGATACGATCTGAACCTGACTGTACCGGAAGGTGTAAGTGGGACACAACTTCAGGTGTATCTTTATATACTTCAATAATATCGCTTGTGAACTCAATAGGGTGACTGGTGGTATAACGGATACGATCGATACCATCAATAGCAGCGACATAACGTAATAAGTCTGCGAATGAGCACATGTCACCTTCATGCATATCACCACGGTAAGCATTAGCATTCTGACCAAGTAGGTTTACTTCACGTACTCCTTGCTCTGCTAGTTGCGCAATCTCATACAAGATATCATCAAGAGGACGGCTTACTTCTTCACCACGGGTATATGGTACAACGCAGAATGTACAGTATTTTGAACAGCCTTCCATGATAGACACGAATGCTGATACTCCTTCGGCACGCGGCTCTGGTAAACGATCAAACTTTTCGATTTCAGGGAAGCTGACATCAACAAGGCCTTTTTTACCGGCTTGTGCATGTGTGATCATTTCTGGTAAGCGGTGTAAAGTCTGCGGACCAAATACCAGATTTACAATGGGTGCACGTTTTTGAATCTCTGCACCTTCTTGTGATGCTACGCAGCCACCAACACCAATCACTAATTTCGGATTGCGTTTCTTTAGCTTTTTCCAGCGACCCAGTTGGTGAAATACTTTTTCTTGCGCTTTTTCTCTGATAGAACAGGTATTTAATAGAAGAACATCCGCTTCCTCTGGGTTATCAGTCAGTTCAAAACCATTCTCGGCATTTAACAAATCTGCCATTTTTGATGAATCGTATTCGTTCATCTGGCAGCCCCAGGTTTTAATGTGCAGTTTTTTACTCATTATCCACGTTGCTCTTTATTATTTGTTGCTATATTCGGGTTGTGTGAGAACACACAGAAGATCGCGTATTCTACTGCCTTAATAGTCTGTTGACTAGACGTTATCATCGCTTCTATGCATAAATTTACTGTAATTTTCGTAGTACAAAGCAATCATTTCGACGTAAAGCTTGGTAGAATTCTGATTCAGATAAGAATTTAGCCTTAAACGGTTCAGGAAGCACGATGCAGGAATTTGATGTAATTATTGTTGGTGGTGGAATGGTTGGTGCAAGTACCGCTAATCTACTCGCACCTTCGGGACTTAAAATTGCGGTAATTGAAGCGCAAGCGCCGCCCGCTTTTTCATTTGAGCAACCGATGGATCTGCGTGTATCGGCGATCAGTCTGGCCTCTCAGCAACTGCTTGTTGCGACAGGTGCTTGGTCCAATATCAGAGAAATGCGTCTTTGCCCTTATCGTCGTTTAGAAACGTGGGATCAAGGTGGCTGCGAAATCAAATTCCATGCTAACGATATTGGTTACGACAAGTTAGGTTACATCATTGAAAACCGGGTGATCCAATTAGGCTTACTCGAAGCAATGAAACGTCACAGTAATGTACAGTTGATGTGTCCTGAGAAAGTTGCCACACTTGAGCAAAACAGTGAATATGCTGAAATTACGTTAACCTCTGGCGCTAAACTACGTGCTAAGTTGGTGCTTGCCGCCGATGGTGCTAACTCAATTATTCGTCAGCAAAGTAATATAGGTATTAGCAGTTGGGATTATCGCCAAAACTGCATGTTAATTAATATTGATACTGAACAATCGCAGCAAGACGTTACTTGGCAGGAGTTTTCACCAACGGGACCAATGGCATTATTACCGTTACCCGGGCATAAAGCATCGTTGGTTTGGTATCATCAAACCGCGCACATCAACTATTTAAGTAAACTGTCTAATGCTGAACTTAAAGTGGAAGTACAACAACATTTTCCCGATCTGATTGGTGGATTTGAGATCACTAACCATGGTTCATTCCCCCTGACACGACGTCATGCCCAGCAATATTATAAAGGTCGAGTGGTGTTACTGGGTGATGCGGCACATACTATTAATCCATTGGCAGGACAGGGCGTTAATATCGGTTTTAAAGATGTGAATGTGTTATGTGAGTTAATTAGAAGCGCAGTGATAGAAGGTGAAGCTTGGGACTGTGAAGCCTTACTCGCACAATATCAACGTAGCAGAAAACCTGATAATTTGTTAATGCAGACGAGTATGGATCTGTTTTATTCTGTATTTAGTAATAATTCTGCACCAGCGAAGATACTGCGTAACGTTGGACTTGCTGTTGCACAGCGCGCCGGACCCTTAAAGCGTCAGGCGCTACGTTATGCGATAGGGTTAAGTTAATTACATCGCCTTAGCTTAACTTAAATTCTTTCACTTTCGTGAGTAGTTCGGTCGAGTAGTTTAATAGTTCTTGGCTGATACTGCTTGCATGTGTTGCTACTAGCGTTGTTTCATCGGAGTGGACTGCGATAGTTTCAATGTTGTGTTGAATATTTGTGGTTAACTCTTGCTGTGTTATCGATGATTCGGCAACCGAATTATTCAACTGATTAATCTCCTGCATTTCTCGTGCAATTTCATTTAACATGTTCGCTAACTGCGATACTTTTATCGCGCCTTCTGCCGCGGTTACTTTGGCTGTATCCATCGCTGAAAATGAACTGTTTGATGTTTCAATCAATGAGCTAACAATAGTTTGTATTTCTTTGGTCGAATTATTGGTTTTAATGGCCAATGCGCGTACCTCTTCTGCAACTACAGCAAATCCTCGGCCACTTTCACCTGCTCGAGCGGCTTCGATGGCTGCGTTGAGCGCCAATAAATTCGTTTGCTCTGAAATGGAGTTGATCACACCTAATATTTTAGTCACATTGTGGGTCTGCTCGCCGAGCTGATGCATCTTATCGACAACGTGGTCGAGTTGTGTTGTCAGTGTACTGATTTCATCAATTGTTGCACTCGCTAATGCATTGCCCTTATCGGTTTGTAATGCTGCTTGTGTTGATGCTAGGGTGGTCATATTTGCTTTCGCTTTAATATCTTCAACTTGTGTTTGCATATTGATGATACTGGTGCTGATTGTCGCGGCTTCTTGTTTTTGTTGGTTGGCGGAATTGTAGGTTTGTGTTGATGCTGTACTTAGTTTTGTCGAAATGTCTTCTAATTTCTCTGCTGTATTAAGTACATGAGTAAGGCTGTAATGAAAATTACTCATCATGTAGTTAAAGGCGGTGACCATACGGCCTATTTCGTCATGATTTTTTACTTCAATTAATGTTGTCACATCTTGGGTGTCACTAGCTAATTCCATACTGTCAGTCAGGTCACTGATTGGTTTTAGGATGATGTTACGAATAATAAACAACGTCAGTAACAATCCCGCAAATAATACCACGGCTAAGATAGCGCTTGACCGTAAAATATTTTGTTGCACTTGCTGGTAGAAGTTATTTAAGGAGTATTCTAATCTAACCGCACCTAGTACATCACCTTCTTGCGCATTATGACAAGCTGTACAATCAGTACCGCGGTAATCTTTTGATGCGATAAGGGGCTTTGTTATCAATAAGGTTTCACCTTGGAGAGTGCTAATGACTTGGGTGATCTCTTCGCCTGCAAGTGCACGGCGGTCAAAATCGTCTTTGATTTGTTCGCTCCCTAGTCCTAGACCATAAAGTTGATTAACCTTATCGGCTCTGACTACGCGAATATCGGTAATGTTATCGTTCTCTAGCATTTTGTGACGTAAGGTTTCACGTTGCCCAATACTGCCGGTGAGCATCATGGTATTTAAACTGTCAAAATAAGTATCAGCTTGTTCATGCGCCTGTTGCTCTAAAATAGATAAAACCAGTGCTGTCTCTTGCTTGCTCTGTGATAATGCCGAGATCGCGAGTATCAGGATAAAAAGGGTACTTAACGCGAGGTTTATTTTTCTAGTTATAGATAAGTTTTGTAACATTGTTTTTTCCCATCAGAAACCAACCAAGGGAGATCAAACACTTAATGATAGCCATTGGTATTTTAATTCAACTGTAATAAGTAGGATTAATCGTAACAAAATAATACTTGTACATATGTGATATCGACCAAAAGAGGTATTTTATTAGACTGAAATGTTAAAAATAAGTAAATTAAGTAGAATATAAGGGGGATGAATAAGCGAGAGAGGAAATTAAGGTATTAAAGTTTGCATAGTGAATTACATGCGTATTTAAAATGCTGAAATTAGAAATTAGAAATTAGAAATTAGAAATTAGAAATTAGAAATTAGAAATTAGAAATTAGAAATTAGAAATTAGAAATTAGAAGAAGTATTCATGGGGAGTGATGGTTGGAAAGAAGTGGCAGGGATATGAGGATTTGAACCTCAGAATCCCGAGATCAAAACCCGGTGCCTTACCGCTTGGCGATATCCCTACAATTCTTTCTACAGCTGGGCTGTATTGTTTTATAAAACATGGTGCGGAAGGAGAGACTTGAACTCTCACACCTTGCGATACTAGAACCTAAATCTAGCGCGTCTACCAATTCCGCCACTTCCGCAATGTTTTATTTTAAAATAAGAATGGTGGCCATGACGGGACTTGAACCTGTGACCCCAGCATTATGAGTGCTGTGCTCTAACCAGCTGAGCTACATGGCCATTCTTACTTTTTTTCATTTTGTCCGTATAAATACGTGCAAAATAAAGTGGCAGGGATATGAGGATTTGAACCTCAGAATCCCGAGATCAAAACCCGGTGCCTTACCGCTTGGCGATATCCCTACAATCTGTTTCATGACAATGTCATGTTAAAGCATGGTGCGGAAGGAGAGACTTGAACTCTCACACCTTGCGATACTAGAACCTAAATCTAGCGCGTCTACCAATTCCGCCACTTCCGCACAATATTCTTTATCTTTACAAGGTTGGTAGTATTGAATGGTTAGAGTTCAATAAACCTTATAAAGTTAACACTGACCTAAGTCTGTGTTGGTATATGGCAGGGATATGAGGATTTGAACCTCAGAATCCCGAGATCAAAACCCGGTGCCTTACCGCTTGGCGATATCCCTACAATCTGTTTCATGACAATGTCATGTTAAAGCATGGTGCGGAAGGAGAGACTTGAACTCTCACACCTTGCGATACTAGAACCTAAATCTAGCGCGTCTACCAATTCCGCCACTTCCGCACAATATTCTTTATATTTATAAACTTGGTAGTGTTAATCAAATTAATGAGAAACAGTGTTTATAAATTTAACAATCCGCTAAATAGCCAATCGTTTATATAATGGCAGGGATATGAGGATTTGAACCTCAGAATCCCGAGATCAAAACCCGGTGCCTTACCGCTTGGCGATATCCCTACAATTCGAATTAAGATGGTGGCCATGACGGGACTTGAACCTGTGACCCCAGCATTATGAGTGCTGTGCTCTAACCAGCTGAGCTACATGGCCATCTTAAATCTCATTCCGACTAGCAGTTAACTGTTTCGTTGGAACGGGGCGCATTATGCTAATTACAGCCAAGTTCGTCAACTATTTTTTAGTTAAAAAACGTTTTTAACTACGCCTGTTGAAATTCTGTACGAATCCTGTTGTCACTCTATGCTATTTGTAGCAAAACTGCAATTGTTGATGGTTTTAAGCTAGTAAAGTGAATCTTTAATTATTGAACGATGTTTCTGTATTTAGTTATTTCAATCAATGTGTGGCTGTGTGATGAAAATAAAGCTACTGCGATGAATAGAAATAAAAAAACGCTGGCAATTGCCAGCGTTTGGTTGTGCTACTTTAAGTATATTTTTAGATATAACTAAAGGTTTTTAGCTGAGGTAAAGTTATACGTTGAAACGGAAATGTACAACATCACCATCTTTAACGATGTAGTCTTTACCTTCTAGGCGCCATTGACCTGCAGTCTTAGCGCCAGCTTCACCTTTGTTTTCGATGAAAGCAGCATAAGGAATTACTTCTGCACGGATGAAACCTTTTTCGAAGTCTGTATGGATTTTACCGGCTGCTTGTGGCGCTGTAGCGTTCACAGGGATAGTCCATGCACGTACTTCTTTAACACCCGCAGTGAAATAAGTCTGTAGCGTTAGTAGTTCGTAACCTGCACGAATTACACGGTTAAGACCTGGTTCTTCAATACCCATGTCTTCCATGAATTCTGCACGCTCTTCGTCTTCAAGTTCCGCAATGTCAGCTTCCATTGATGCACAGATAGCGACTACTACAGCATTTTCTGCTGCTGCCAGTGCTCGTACTGCATCTAAATGCGCGTTATCTTCAAAGCCATCTTCATCAACGTTAGCAATATACATAGTTGGTTTTAGCGTTAAGAAATTCATGTAGTCAATCGCTGCAACTTCTTCTTTAGTTAGTTCTAAAGAGCGGATCATTTCACCTTCAGCAAGGTGAGCGATGATCTTTTCAACAACAGGTACTTCAAATTTAGCGTCTTTATCGCCGCCTTTGGCTTTTTTCGCTAAACGTAGCAGTGCGCGTTCACAGCTGTCTAGATCGGCTAATGCAAGTTCAGTGTTAATGATTTCGATGTCATCTAATGGTGAAATTTTGTTGTTCACGTGAATGATGTTTTCATTTTCAAAACAACGTACAACGTGACCAATTGCATCTGTTTCACGGATGTTTGCTAGGAATTTGTTACCTAGACCTTCACCTTTTGATGCGCCAGCTACTAAGCCTGCGATATCAACAAATTCCATTGTAGTTGGTAATATACGCTCTGGGTTTACGATTGCAGATAGTGCATCTAAACGCTTATCTGGTACAGGCACAACACCCGTATTCGGCTCGATTGTGCAGAATGGGAAATTGGCAGCTTCGATACCAGCTTGTGTTAATGCATTAAATAGTGTTGATTTACCTACGTTTGGTAAGCCTACGATACCGCATTTAAAACCCATGATTTTTACCTTCTTTGCTATGTACTAAAATTGGTTCACACAGTTAAATTATTTACCTGTGTGTGTTGAATTATTTCTTTTTTTATTAATCATTGCGCTTTAAACGTATGTAAACGACTCATCGCTTTGGTCATGCCGTCTTTAGCTAAAATATCGATACAGCGTACTGCTTCATCAATCGCTGCATCCATTTGTTCTTGTTCTTTGGCTTGTGCTTTGCCAAGTACGTAACCGGTTACTTTGTCTTTATGGCCTGGGTGACCAATGCCAATACGTAAACGGTAGAATTCTTTGCTGTTCGCCATCTTGCTAATAATGTCTTTCAGACCATTATGGCCACCATGGCTACCGCCTTGCTTAAATTTAGCCACACCAGGTGGTAAATCGAGTTCATCATGAACAACTAAGATTTGTGTTACATCAATACGATAAAATTTAGCTAATGCTGAAACGGACTTACCACTTAGATTCATGAATGTGGTCGGGATTAATAGTCGCACATCTTGGCCGGCAATCGCTATTCTTGCTGTATAACCAAAATATTTAGCTTCTTCACGTAATTGCGTGTTGTGCCATTTTGCTAATTCGTTAATAAACCAAGCTCCGGCATTATGACGGGTGCGGCTGTATTCTTGTCCTGGATTAGCCAGGCCGACAATTAAACGAATGTCGTTGCTCATGGTATACCTATTATTACTGTAATGTGGCTTAATGCGTATTAGAGTCAGTCGACCCTTACTCATTGGATAAAAAACGCGCTATTTTACCTTGTGTCAGTGCAAAGCTCAACTGACGTGTCCATCAAGTTGAATGATAGTGCGCTTATGACTTAAAGTATTCGCTGCGTTAGATAGACAAAAAACCGAGCCTGGTAATACCAAACTCGGTTTTTATTGCATTGCTTAAATTAAATTATGGGTTAATTTAATTATTTAAACATTGCCGAAATAGATTCTTCGTTGCTAACGCGACGGATTGATTCAGCTAGCATAGGGCTAAGGCTCAATACGCGTACGTTTGGTAATGCAGCTACTTCTGGAGAAAGTGGAATTGAGTCTGTTACCACGATTTCATCAATGCAAGAATCACGTAGATTCTCTACAGCGTTACCTGAGAATACTGGGTGAGTAGCGTAAGCAAATACACGTTTCGCGCCATTTTTCTTTAGGGCTGTTGCTGCTGCACATAATGTACCGCCAGTGTCGATCATGTCATCAACCAAGATGCAATCACGGTCTTTCACATCACCAATAATGTGCATTACTTGTGCTACGTTTGCTTTTGGACGACGTTTGTCGATAATCGCAAGGTCAGCTTCATCAAGTAATTTAGCGTTAGCACGTGCTCGTACCACACCACCGATATCTGGAGATACGATAACTGGATTTTCAAGATTCTTTTCTTGCATGTCTTCTAATAATACTGGCGTACCAAATACATTATCAACAGGCACATCGAAGAAGCCTTGGATCTGTTCTGCGTGTAGATCAACCGTTAATACACGATCAACACCAACACTTGAAAGGAAATCGGCTACAACTTTTGCTGTAATTGGCACGCGAGAAGAACGTACACGACGATCTTGACGAGCATAACCAAAATAAGGAATAACAGCAGTAATACGACCCGCTGATGCACGACGCATCGCATCAACCATAACGATCAATTCCATTAGGTTGTCGTTCGTTGGTGCACAAGTAGATTGTAGGATGAAGATATCTCCACCACGTACATTTTCTTCAATTTCAACACTAATTTCACCATCGCTAAAGCGACCAACTTTGGCTTTGCCAAGTTGAATGAAAAGGCGGTCTGCAACTTTCTGTGCAAGTTCTGGTGTAGCGTTACCAGCAAAGAGCTTCATGTCGGGCACGGTGTAACCTCAGGTAATCGATGTATTTGGCTGGGATATAATTATACTCCTAGTCAGCGAACTGCCTAGTAGAGATCCCCAGCGTTAATCTCTTAAAACTTGGTAACAACTTAATAGCTAAGATTCTGGTATCGTATTTATTTTCTTGTGTTCATTATTATTGCGCCGTATTTTTCAATCATGCAATAGTCGCGTTTTCTAAATCACGTAATAGCGGTGATTTATTTAAGCTCTTCGCGATATAAATTTGCATGCTTTTAGGCGCTTTCGCTAATACTGTTAATGCATCAGACTTAGTTTTAAACTCAGAAAAAACACAACAACCGGAGCCTGTCAGTCGAGATGGCGCATATTTTAGCAACCACTCCAATGCTTTTGCAACCTCAGGATGACGTTTTTTCACAGTTGGTTCAAAGTCATTTCGCCATTCGTCTTGTAATAACTGATGCAGCGGGCGTTTTGGCGTATCACGTATTAATTCTGGATCAGCAAATAATTTTGCCGTATTGACCTGAGTGTCAGGTACGACAATAAGATAATAGTTCTCATCCACCTCAATAGAGGTAAGTTGCTCACCTATTCCTTCAGCAAATGCGGCATGACCACGGACAAACACTGGTACATCCGCACCGAGCTTAACGCCAATTTCGGCTAATTGATCCTCATCGAGGTGTAACTGCCAAAGTTGATTTAATGCAACTAAGGTGGTTGCAGCATCTGAAGAACCGCCACCAAGGCCCCCGCCCATTGGTAGGTTTTTGGTTAGTTGAATATCAGCACCCAATGGCAGCACTGAGTGCGCTTTAAGCGCCATAGCGGCTTGATAGATGATATTGTCGGTAACAGGAATACTTGGGATCTCTGGCGTAATCGTGATGCTATCAGTGAGGTTTGGGGTAATAGTTAGCTCATCCCCGATATCAACAAATTGAAATAAAGTTTGTAATTCATGATAACCATCGGGGCGACGGCCATTAATATATAGGAATAGATTCAGTTTTGCGGGTGCTGACCAATGGCTAGTATTTTGTTGCATTTAAATTCCAGTTTCGAGTCGTAATTTTTATACGTATGTCATCTTTTTTGATAACGATATTTTTAGGTAACCAAATATTATCGATTAATTGATAGTGAGTATAACTGATGTGCCAACCGAGTGGATGGTTAGCTTGGGTTACACGACCATAATTATCGAGTTGAACATCGTCAGTTAATGGGTCTCCAATGATCCAAGCACGTAATTCATTCACGGGAATTGGGATTGGACTGAGTCGGTTGACCAGTGTTTGAGTGTTGCGGCCTTGGTATTGACTGTCATCATTTAAAATCAGCGTGGAGATATTATCACTGCGCTTAATCGTAAGTACATGAATACCAAATGGCCCCGTTAGATTAATCTTGAAATCATGGTCATATTGTTGCCAGTTTAAGGTAGCTGAATTACGTGAATCAGGACTAATAAAAGCAATTTGTCCTTGCAGTTGCCAAGTCCGAATACTTTGTAATTGAACTTGGTGTTGCTGCCATAATTGTTGTGGGTTACCCACCGGGGGTTGTATCCGTGTTGTACTACTACAGGCACTGAGTAATATACTAATAATAAAAATGTAAATAGAACGCTGAAATGTCATAAGATACTCAAAAAAATAAAGTAATGATGATAAAGAGCAAGCATGGGGTTATAAAAACAGATATGCTTGGTTTTGTCACTTTAAAAATACATACTTTTTGCGTAGAATAAGCTCCTATTTGTTTTACAACTATCCACAGTAAGTAATACATGACTCTGTTAGCACTAGGTATAAATCATAATACGGCACCTGTATCATTACGTGAAAAGGTTGCTTTTTCACCTGACAATATTGAAGAGGCGTTCGCCAGCATTACGGCTGAGGGTATCGCGTCGGAAGTAGTGATTGTTTCAACTTGTAATCGTACCGAGATATATTGCAAAATTGAGCAAGGAGAGCCCGAACGCGTTACGCAGTGGTTAGTTGATTTTCATCAGGTGAAAATTGATGAATTAGCAACATGTACTTATCGCCATTACGATACCGATGCGGTACGCCATCTCATGCGAGTGGCTGGCGGCTTAGATTCACTGGTATTAGGTGAACCGCAAATTTTAGGGCAGATAAAACAAGCCTTTGCGAAAGCGAAACAGTTAAATGCTGTTGCTCAAACTCTAGATAAACTATTTCAAAAAACGTTTACAGCCGCTAAGCGCGTGCGTACCGAAACTGAAATCGGTGCTAATGCTGTCTCCGTGGCTTTTGCGGCTGTGAGTTTAAGTAAACATATCTTTGATGATTTATCTAAAACGCGTGTGTTACTGATTGGGGCGGGTGAAACCATAGATCTGGTTGCGACGCACCTTTCGGATCAAAATGTCTGTGAGATGATGGTGGCTAACCGTACTTTATCCCGTGCGGAAGTGCTGGGTGACAAGTTTGGTGCCAGCACCATGACCCTAGAAGAGATCCCTCAGCATTTACATAATGCGGATATTGTTATCAGTTCGACGGCAAGCCCATTACCTATTATCGGTAAAGGGATGATTGAAAGTGCATTAAAACTACGCAAGCAAAAGCCTATTTTCTTGGTTGATATTGCTGTGCCTCGGGATATTGAAGAAGAAGTCGGCGAGTTAGGTAATGCATATTTATACACTGTCGATGACCTGCAGGGCATCATTGAGCAGAATAAAGAAGCGCGTCAAGATGCTGCAGAGCAAGCAGAGCAGATCATTACTGAAGAAACACAGCTGTTTGCTGAATGGGCTGCTTCCTTATCAAGTGTTGATTCTATTAAAGAATACCGAAATGCGGCAATGGCTGAAAAAGAACTGCTACTTGAAAGAGCGATAGCCGCGCTGCAAAATGGTACTGACAACGAACGTGTATTAACAGAGTTAGCTAATAAGTTAACCAACAAACTTATCCATGCGCCGACGCAAGCACTCGTGAGTGCAGGCAAGCGTAATCAAGATGACGAGCTATTATTAGTGCGTCGTGTCATTGGTCTTGATTAGTTACCACGTCCCTAAAATAAAATAGATATTGCCATTGCTGATAATTGAAATTCATTAGCAACTGGTTACTCTATTTCAAACTGTTTTGGCATATATTCGGTATATCAATAGTAAATTATCGGAAAGCAATCGACTATTTCCTTACATATAGGTATCCTTGCCGATCACAACAAAGAAATAATCCATATTCAATTACTGAAGCAACCTATAAGACTTCGGTGATCTATTTAACGGTAATACGAGAGTAAAGATGAAAGCATCGATCATTACAAAATTAGAAGCCCTAATCGAACGCCATGAAGAAGTTCAAGCACTATTAGGTGAGCCAGAGATCATCAGTGATCAAGACCGTTACCGTGCACTAACAAAAGAATACGCGCAATTAGAAGAGTTAGTTGCTTGTTTTAAAGAATACCAAGACGCAAAAGAAGATTTTGAATCAGCAGAAGAGATGTTAAAGGACGATGATCCTGACATGCGTGAAATGGCTGTTGAAGAATACAAAGAAAGTAAAGCAACGGTTGCGCGTGTCAGTGATGAGTTAGAAGTCTTGTTGTTACCACGTGACCCAAATGACAGCAATAACTGTTTCTTAGAGATCCGTGCTGGTGCGGGTGGTGACGAAGCCGCAATCTTTGCGGGCGACCTTTACCGTATGTACTGTAAATATGCTGAGAAAAAAGGCTGGCGTTTATCAATCATGAACTTAAGCAACAGTGATCAAGGCGGTTACAAAGAAGTTATCGTTAAGATGGAAGGCGACGCAGTATTCGGCACCATGAAGTTTGAGTCTGGTGGTCACCGTGTACAGCGTGTACCAGAAACTGAATCACAAGGTCGTATCCATACCTCAGCTTGTACAGTGGTTGTTATGCCTGAGATCCCAGAGTCAGAAGCAATTAGTATTAACACTGCAGATCTTAAAGTTGATACGTTCCGTGCATCTGGTGCTGGTGGTCAGCACGTAAATAAAACCGATTCAGCGATCCGTATTACTCACATTCCTACGGGGACTGTGGTTGAGTGCCAAGACGAACGTTCACAGCATAAAAACCGTGCACGTGCGATGTCTATTCTACAAGCGCGAATTCAAGCGGCTGCTGATGAAGTTGTGCGTCTTGAAGAAGAAAGTACCCGTCGTAGCCTAGTGGCAAGTGGTGATCGTTCTGAACGTATTCGTACTTATAACTACCCACAAGGTCGCGTTAGTGATCACCGTATCAATCTAACACTTTACCGTCTAAATGAAGTGATGGAAGGTGAGCTAGACGTATTGATCCAACCAATCATTCAAGAACATCAAGCGGATCTGTTAGCGGCGCTTGCTGAAGCAGATTAGGTGTGTAGAGTACTGTGAAAACAATTGCACAATTATTGCAGTGGGCTGTCAAACAGCTCACAGACAGCGAAAGCCCGAAGCTTGATGCCGACGTTATCCTTTGCTTCCTACTCGATAAAGATCGCAGTTATCTTTTCACTTGGGATGATAAGGTAATGGATGATGATATTATTCGTCGTTTTACTGCTCTTATCACGCGTCGTCAGGCGGGTGAACCTGTCGCTCATATTCTTGGTTATCGTGAGTTTTGGTCCTTAGAATTAGAAGTGTCTCCTGATACGTTAATTCCAAGACCTGATACCGAAATCTTAGTCGAACAAGCACTTGTTTGCATGCCGAATCAAGCTTGCCAAGTATTAGATTTAGGGACAGGTACGGGCGCTATCGCACTGGCCTTAGCATCAGAATCACCACAAGCGACAGTGACCGCAATTGAATATCAGCAAGGCGCGGCAGCATTAGCACGTCGTAATGCCAAACGCTGTGGTTTTGATATTGCGGTATTGCAAGGTAGTTGGTTTGAACCTTTACAAGCCAATCAACGTTTTGATGTAATAGTCAGTAATCCACCTTATATCGAAGAACATGATCCACATCTGGCTATGGGTGATGTGCGTTTTGAGCCGTTAACTGCGTTAGTTGCTGCTGATGATGGATTGGCTGACTTAAAGCACATTATTCGTGAAGGTTATCAGTTTTTAACCGCGGATGGCTGGTTGTTAGTTGAACATGGCTTTGAACAAGGTGCAGCGGTACGCGCACTATTTACCGCATCCAATTATCATCAGGTTGTTACGCATAAAGACTATGGTAATAACGATCGTATTACTGTCGGACAACGAAAAGAAGTTTAATCATGGATATTGTTATTCCGCTGCACATCGTGACGCTGTTATTAAGTGTGCTGATGTATTTTGTAAATTTTGCCTTTACAGTAAAGCAATCACCGTATCTTGAGCATACAGGTTTTATCAAATCACGTAAGGTGATAGATATGATCACTGTGATGATGATTGCGTTAGTGTGTATGGTTTCAGGTCGTGCCCCGTTTGTTGAAACGGTCATGACAGAAAAATTAATGTCGACACTGGCCATCACCTTCATGATGTTTATGTCATTACAGCAAGGTAAGAATCTATTTTTCCGCTGTTTTGCGTTTGCCGGTAGTATCGGCTGGTTATTTTATGTGTACTCGTTAGCCGTTAATGGCGAAGCATATTTGCTGAGGTAATGATGGAATTAGATGCAAATGCAGCGCTGACAGAAACAGAACTGGCAGAAGATATAGCAGTAGATAACCACGCTATTGATAGTGAACAACTAGAAGAATACGATGATGAGCTTGCAGAAGAAGTGCTGATGATTGATAACGTCATGCTCGCAACATTATCAGCCATTGAGGAAATAACGGAGAAACCGTTACTCGAAGAGGCGATTATTGAATTGGATGAGCTCATTGAACTTATCGAAGTTGATATGCAAGGCTTTACCTGTGATGTTGAGAAACGTGACCAGTTATTGTATTTGTTTTATCAGCAACTTGGTTTTGCCGGCGATTGGCGTAAGTGGCTAGAACTCGACAGTGTATTATTACATAAAGTCATTAGCAGTCGTAATGGTGTGCCGCTGTCACTAGGCACTGTATTTATGTACTTTGCCGAACATTTTGAAGTGGATGTGGTTGGGATCTTATTCCCTGGCCAATTTGTGTTACGTTTCGGTAGTAAACAAGACGGGATTTATGTTAATCCAGCTGATGGACAGGCATTGAGTCGTCATAAACTCCAGGTATTGTTACGTGGTATCGAAGGTAATCATGCTCTGTTATCTGATGATGATTTATTCGAAGCTACGAACGAAATGCATTACTTGCGTTTATTACAGGTATTAAAAGCGGCGTTAATTCGTGATGAACATTTCTCGTATGCATTACGCTGTATTGACCTCATTTTAGAGATCGATCCTGATGAACCTTATGAAATTAGAGACCGCGGATTTTTGTTACAACAACTTGATTGTAAAAAATTAGCCAGTGAAGATTTTGCTTATTTTATTGAACAATGTCCAGACGATCCGATCACAAGAGTTTTAAAAGCACAAATAGATGAACTTGCTGCGACTGATGATACGATTCATTAAAATTAACTGATATAAAATGGACCCTTTAAGGTAATAATTATGAATGCAAAAATAGTAAAAATTGGTAATGATATTGTTTGTGCCAACGATCTACCATTTGTGTTATTTGGTGGCATCAATGTATTAGAAGACGAACTGTCGACTCTACGCGCTGTAGAAGCATATAAAACAGTGACGGATAAACTGGGTATTCCTTTTGTATTTAAAGCGTCATTTGATAAAGCCAACCGCTCTAGTATCCATTCTTTCCGTGGTGTAGGCATGGAAAAAGGTTTAAACATCTTTCAACGTGTGAAAGCTGAGTTTAATGTGCCGATCATTACCGACGTGCATACTGAAGCACAGTGTCAACCAGTGGCTGATGTTGTTGATGTGATCCAACTCCCTGCTTTTCTTGCACGTCAAACGGACTTAGTGCAAACAATGGCGGCTACGGGCGCTGTTATTAATATTAAAAAACCACAATTTATGTCTCCGCATCAAGTGGGCAATATCGTTGATAAGTTTGCTGAATGTGGTAATGATCAAGTTATTTTATGTGAACGTGGTCATTGCCATGGTTACGATAACCTGGTCGTTGATCCGCTAGCATTTGGTGTAATGAAAGAGCTTACTCAGGGTACACCAATCATTCTAGACAGTACCCATGCAACACAACAGCGTGATGCGGGTAGTGCTGCGTCGGGTGGTCGTCGTAAGCAAGTACCTGAATTAAGCTATGCAGGCTTAGCGACGGGGATTGCGGGTCTCTTCATTGAAGCGCATGAGAATCCAGCACAAGCGCGTTGTGATGGTCCTTCAGCGTTGCCTTTTGCTACGTTAGAAGCGTTTTTAACACAAGCAAAAGCGATTGATGATCTAATAAAGAGTTTTACTGCGATTGATATCGATTAATTTCAGGCATAAAAAAAGCGCTGTAATCATACAGCGCTAAAAACCTTTGACTGATAATACAAGTGTATTAAGCATATTATCAAAGGTTTGAAATAAGTAATCTCTACTTAAAGGCCTAAACCAAAAAGTTTAAGCAAACAAACACAACATTACATAACAAAGACTAACTTATATAAATAATACTAATTAACGAAAATTAGTAAAAATAAGTATTATGTCCTATATACATACGCGCACTATAGTTATTTTCTAGTATTCTTACAATTGACAAATTATAATGTTTCGCATTAGTTTTTCTTATCTAACTGGACGACACTATGTCACGCAGACTTCCGCCATTAAATTCGCTACGTGTTTTCGAAGCCGCAGCTCGACATTCTAGTTTTACCCGTGCATCTGAAGAGCTTTATGTGACGCAAGCGGCTGTAAGCCATCAAATTAAAGCGCTAGAGGAGTATTTAGGCATTAAATTGTTTCGTCGCCAAAACCGTGCGTTATTTTTAACGGAAGAAGGGCAAAGTTATTTTTTGGATATTAAAGATACTTTCACTTCACTCATTGATGCGACAGAACGTTTATTAGCTAGAGGTGCAAAAGGCTCATTGACGGTTAGTTTACAGCCTAGTTTTGCGATTCAGTGGTTAGTACCGCGTTTATCTTTGTTTTCAGAACTCTACCCAGATATTGATGTCCGCATTAAAGCGGTTGATATGGATGATGGATCACTGACTGATGATGTGGATGTCGCGATTTATTATGGTCGAGGAAAGTGGAAAGATTTACATGCGCAGAAATTACATACCGAGTATTTAGTACCTGTGTGTTCTCCACTATTACTGAATGGCGTTAAACCACTCAGAACGCCGGATGATTTAAAACTGCACACGTTATTGCATGATACGTCTCGTCGTGATTGGACAGCTTGGTTTAAGCAAGGCAATATTATCGGTGTTAATGTTAATCAAGGGCCTATTTTTAGTCATACTTCGATGGTATTACAAGCGGCAATACATGGTCAAGGCGTCGCGTTGGGACACAGTGTGTTAGCACAGCCAGAAATTGATGCCGGTCGTCTTGTGCGTCCTTTTACTGATGTCTTAGTGAGTAAAAGCGCGTATTACGTTGTTTGCCGTGAAGAGCAAGATGAACTTGGTAAAATTGTGGCATTCCGTGATTGGATGCTGTCTTTAGTAGAGGAAGAACAGCAAGAGTTTGTGGAGAATTAATTCATCACGAAGTCACTAAATCCTTGGTGTTATATCGTCAAGGGTTTAGACTGTGCGGCTTTTGTATGCAAACCAGTTCAAGATACCCCGTATTCTGTACTGGTTTGTGTATACTTTATGAATTTTGAATCTTGGTATTGTATCTATACTGAGTGTATATCGTCAGCCATGTTGATGACGAAAATGAGGTTATTAGAAAATGAATGGTATTTTATTATATTGCCGCCCTGGTTATGAAAAAGAATGTGCCGCTGAAATTCAAGCACGAGCGACTGCCATGGAGGCGTATGGTTTTGCTAAAGTAACGCTGAATTCGGGTTATGTTGTGTTTGAATGTCACTCTGCTGAAGATGTGGATTCAATAGCGAAAAAATTACCACTTTCATCATTGATCTTTGCACGTCAAATGATCGCATTACACGCACGTGTTGATGATATGCCGCTTTACGACCGTGTAAACCCTGTGGTTGCTGCCTGTGACGGTATCGAAGCCATGGGTGAGCTACGTGTTGAAATGCCTGATACTAACGAAGGTAAAGAGCTCTCTAAATTTTGCCGTAAGTATACGGTGCCACTTCGCCAATCGTTACGTAAAGGCAATCACTTATTACCAAAAGAAAATAAAAACCGTCCAGTACTGCACGTGTTTTTCATTACGAATACCAGTGTTTATATTGGTTACTCATATAGCTTTAATAACTCGCCATTACCTATGGGTATTATGCGTCTTAAGTTTCCTTCGAAAGCACCAAGTCGCTCGACATTGAAACTAGAAGAAGCATTCCATGCATTCATCCCAGCCGATCAGTGGGATAAACGTATCGGTGGAGCTATGCGTGCGGTTGACTTAGGTGCTTGTCCTGGTGGTTGGACGTATCAGTTAGTACAACGAAGCATGTTTGTTGTTGCTATTGATAACGGTGCAATGGCGGATAGCCTAATGGAAACCGGTCAAGTTAAGCACTTCGAAGAAGACGGCTTTAAATATGAGCCTGCTAAAACGACGATTGCGTGGACCAACCGTAAACTAAACGGTAATAAGATCAAGGTTCCTGAGAACCCACCAGTTGATATGCTGGTATGTGACATGATTGAGAAACCAGAGCGTGTTGCTCGTCTAATGTGTAAATGGTTATTAAATGCATGGTGTAAAGAAGCAATCTTTAACCTTAAACTGCCATTAAAACGCCGTTACCATACATTGGAAGATTGTTTAGCTATTTTAGATAAGCAACTTGACGATCGTTTTGTTATTCAAGCTAAGCACCTTTATCATGATCGTGATGAAGTGACTGTGCATGTTGCTTGGGCACATTTCATTCCTGAAGACAAATAGTATAGAGTAATAAAATAAGAAGGAGGGGATACATCCAGTGTGTCCTCTTATATTCCAAGCCATTAAATACCATATCTGTGGTTTATTTAATGGCTTTGTTATTTAAAACGATAACTAAAATATAATAGTGGATCCTTGCCACGTACTTTAATCCCAATGATCGCCCCCTCGATATTCATATTATAATAGGCCTCGTGCTGTAGAATGCCGCTTGATTTAACTTTTGTTTTGATAGTGACGCGCTCGTAATCAAACAATAGATAAGGACTGCGTTTTAAGCTGTAATGCAAGTGTAAGCTTAGCTTGCCAATATCTTTGAGCCTGGGGATAAAGAGGCGAGTAATATCGGGATCTATCCACATATTAAGCAGTTGTAGTCGCGCGGTATGTTTACGCTTATTTTTGCTTTGTTTGATAACAAACAGCGACTGTTTAATCTCAAATTTTGGGCTCAGGGCTGCTGTTGCCATTAATTCGGTTTGACTATAGCGGTTAGAAAAATGCCGCTCTGGTATATAGGATCTTAACTGATCTTCTGTCGCAAGAGCGATCTCGCTGAATAAACTTATTGAGAATATGATCAAAAGGTTATTATATGCCATATATCACCAAAGCTGCTGATGAGACCTTAACTATAGCTTGGTATCGACAAATTACTAGTTGTGGGTTTAATTACTCTTTGAAGCGTGTATAGAGCGCTATATGCGGAGGTGTAAGAGGTTATCAGTTACTTAACATCTGTGATGCTAAGCAACTGAATCAATTAATTAGTTTGAGTATAGCTAACTAATTGTATTTAATAATGGTGCTTATAAACGCTCTAAAATTGCTTGGGTAAAGTCTGTCGTACCATGCGTACCACCCAGATCACGCGTTGTTCTATCACCAGACTCAATGACATCGCGTACTGCGTTACGAATATTATCTGCTTCTGTTTTCATTTCTAGATGTTCTAGCATCTGGATAGAGGCAAGTATTACGGATGTCGGGTTTGCTAGGTTTTTACCTGCAATGTCAGGTGCACTACCGTGAACAGCTTCGAAAATAGCGATATCTTCACCGATATTTGCGCCCGGAGCCATACCAAGACCACCAACGAGACCTGCACATAAGTCAGATAAAATATCACCAAATAAGTTCGTAGTCACGATCACATCGAAACGTTCAGGGTACATAACTAGGTTCATGCATGCTGCATCAACGATCATTTCTTCTGATTCGATTTCAGGGTAACGTTTGGCTACTTCACGTGCTACTTCTAGAAATAGACCTGATGTTGTTTTCAAAATATTGGCTTTATGGATAGCCGTTACTTTTTTACGGTTTTCTGATTTTGCTAGTTCATATGCGGCCACACAAATACGTTCTGCACCGGCACGTGTGATGATACTTTTCGCTTCAGCTTCGCTACCATCATCGGCAATCATTTGGCCAGCGCCAGAGTACATACCTTCCGTATTTTCACGCACAGTAATAATATCGATATTTTCGTAGCGACTACGTGTACCTTTAAAAGAGACTACTGGGCGCAAGTTAGCGTATAAATTAAAATGCTTACGCAATGATACATTGATTGACGTAAAGCCTGCGCCAACAGGTGTTGTTAACGGACCTTTTAATGCTATCTTGTTCTGTTCAATTAAATCTAATGTTGCTTTTGGCAGCAGTTCACTTGAAGTTTGTAGTGCAGCAAGACCAGCATCAGCAAAGTCATATGCGAAATTACAGCCAGCCTTATCTAAAATTTGAATTGCAGACTCAATAATATCCGGACCAATGCCATCACCCGGGATCACTGTAATTCTTCTTTGTGTCATACATATTCCTTATTTAATTAGCGTACTTTCAAATGAAAATGTTTTGTTGCCGTATGGTAACAAAGTATTACTTGATTGTTAATGTAGTTACTGCTGTTATTTTAGTAAATAAAGCGTTTAACTTTGTAGGAATGCCATTTGTTAGACGTAGATCTAGAGTTTCACTTTTTTTGTACTATTAACGCTTAGTGCGAATACTCGACTTGTTACTCTAAGCGTCATTTTTATGATTAAGGCTGATACCGTAAATCTTTTAAATTAAACCCTAATGGAATATCAATTTTGAGCTGCGCTAGCTGCTGGGTGATATAAGCCATTTCTTTATGTGTATCAAGTTTTTCGCGAAGTTTGGGTTTTAGCTCTTCACTGGCATAAATCGCGTCTAAAGTAACATGCTGTGTTAATAACTGGGTGGCTGTTTTAGGTCCAATTCCTGCAACGCCAGCGAGATGACTACCACTGATCCCTGTTAAGGCCCAGTAGTCGACAAGCTGCTGTGGCTGCACACCAAATTTATCGTCAATAAAGTTTTGGTCTAACCAGCGTTTGTTAAAGTAATCACGAATTTGAATGTAAGGGTTTAACAGTTGGCAGTAACCCTTATCGGTCGAAATAATGGTGACTTGTTGCTGTTGCGCTGACATTTTGATAGCGAGTGTTGCAATCAGGTCATCCGCTTCATCTTGTTCTGTTAATAAAGAGTCTACGTTCAAATCCCATAGGTCATCTTGGATTAAATTGAGTGCTTGCTGCAAGCTTTCAGGCATTGGTTTACGATTCGCTTTGTAATCGGGGTAGACCTCATGGCGCCAGCCTGTTTGCTCAGCATCAAAGACCGCGACGACATGCGTCGGAGCCGTGATCGCTAATAACTTTCGAACTGCTTGCTTAATGGTTTCGCGCGTTGCGCTTATTTGCGCAACCGGATCATTACTTTGATTTAGTTGTACTGCATGAACTCGACGGATCAGGTTTAACGCATCGATAATTAATAAGTGATTTTGGGCCATATCCGTATTTCATCAAAGTTAATTGGTCTTTATTATTTCATAGCAAGGTTCATACTTACTACCTGGAAGCTTCATTCTATTCTGTTTTATGAAGTTTTTTAATAAATTGTCCATTAATTGCATTAATTTGGGGTCGCCTTGCAATTTAAATGGACCATTTTTTTCAATTGATTTGATCCCTGAGTCTTTAACATTACCCGCGACGATACCGGAAAAGGCTTTTCGCAGGTTCATTGCTAATACTTCAGGGGCTTGATCAAGGTTGAGATTTAATGCCGCCATATGCTGGTGGCTTGGGATAAATGGCATTTGAAAATCTAATTCTATTTTTAAGCTCCAGTTATATGAATAAGCATCACCAATGGCACGGCGATATTCATAGGTTTTATGCAAGGCTTGTTTCATTATTTGTGCTGCACTTGCGGCATCATCAATAATAATCTGATAGTATTTTTGCGCTTCAAAGCCAAGGGTTAAACCGACAAATTCATCAATGGTGGTAAAGTAGTCTTCGCTTTCCTTAGGCCCGGTAAGTACAATCGGCAACGGCTGTCGTTTATTTTCTGGGTGCATCATGATACCCAGTAAATATAACAGTTCTTCGGCGGTACCTGCACCGCCGGGGAAAATAATAATACCGTGAGACAGGCGTACAAAGGCTTCTAAACGTTTTTCAATGTCCGGTAAAATGACGAGTTCATTAACGATGGGGTTAGGTGGTTCGGCGGCGATAATACTGGGTTCGGTTAAACCAAGATAGCGGCGTTGTTTTACGCGCTGCTTCGCATGGCCAACTGTTGCCCCTTTCATTGGACCTTCCATTGCGCCAGGTCCGCAACCCGTGCAAATGTTTATCTCGCGTAAGCCTAATTCATGACCAACGGCTTTAGCATATTCGTATTCCGGTGAGCGGATGGAGTGCCCTCCCCAGCAAACGACCATGTTAGGATCTGAATCTGATTTTATCACGCGCGCATTACGTAAAATGGAGAATACTTGGTTAGTTAAAAATGAAGATAATTCTTTTTTGGGGACGGGTTCTTGCTCTATATAACTATTAACATAAAGAATATCGCGTAATACTGAAAATAGGTGTTCTTGAATACCTCGAATAATCTCACCATCGACAAACGCTTGTTCTGGGGCGTTATGCAGTTCGAGCTTTACGCCGCGTTCACGTTGTCCAACACTGATATCAAAGCTGCGGAATGCTTTCAAAATTTCACTACTGGAATCAGTACGAGAGCCTGAGTTTAATACGGCTAGTGAACAATTTCGGAATAATAAATATAAATCACTGGTGGCTGTTTGTTGTAGTCGGTCGACTTCAAGCTGTGAAAGCAAGTCCATACTGCCAACGGGTTTAATGTGCGTGATCATAAGCTAAACTCCATGTCAGATAAGCTGGCATTAAGCACGTATAACCGATTGATAAAAAATGAATATGGACGTACTTATTACCGCAGGTCTCATTAAGTTTAGTTGCTAATGATAACTTTATCTCGTCCTGAGCTTTTTGCTTGATACAAGGCTTTATCCGCTCGCTCGAAAGGCTCAACGGTTTCATTGTCTTCTGGTGCAAATTGAGTTGCACCAATTGAGATTGTTATTGAGATTTGTTCGCCTTTAAATCTAAATGGTATATTTTTAATTGTCTTGCGCAGGTTATCTAAAATTGCTTGTATTTCATGTGGTTCTAAGTCGGCAAGTAATACGACAAATTCTTCACCACCAAAACGGGCGATAAAATCTTTACTCTTAATCGATTTTTGTAAGGCTCTAGCGACTATTTTAAGGGCTTTGTCTCCCGCAATATGACCAAAGGTATCATTGATATTTTTAAAGTGATCGATGTCGATAATCGCGATTGTGGTGTTGGTTTGATAACGCAGCCAACGTTTAAACTCAAGTTTAAAGCGTTCGTCTAATGCTGTGCGATTGTATACTTGCGTTAAAGAGTCAAGGTATAGCTTATGCTGTTGTGCTTCTAGGCGTTGTGTATGCAGTAATGTTTCTTTTTTGAGTTGCTCGAGTTGAGCCTGAACTGCTTTTATTTGTTGTTCTAATCGGACTTTTTCTTGTAGTAATTGTTCTTGTTGTTGAATACTACTTGAGATGATTTCAAGCCCTTGTTGCACGTGTAACTTCGTTTCTTCTAGGTTTTCACAGGTACTGATATCTAAGTCTAAAATATCAATTCGCTCTTTGAGGTTTTCCAACAAACTCATCTGTTTTTTACTTATTTTACTACTATCAATGAATGAGTTATCAAACTTATAAGCGATATTATTGAGTTCTTCGACAATCGCATGTAAAAACGTCTTCGATGCTAAGCGTTCTTCACGTGCGCCTTCGATAATATTATTGATGATCTGCAAACAGATATCAACGAGTTCATGGCTCTCGACACCTTGCAATAAACGTTGACGGATTTTTTGAAGATTTGAGCCAAACCCACCGGCAAAATCAAGTTCATTGATTAAGCGTTGCAAATCGTCACATATTTTTTTGTGCGCGGTTGCCGTTACACCGCCATTATTACTACGATGCATTTGTAAGTTTTTGATTGCACTGTGGTAAATGCAGAAGAGTGATTGCACTTTCGTTTGCAATGCCGCCACAGCGGTAACTTTGGGTTCTGCTAATAGTAATTGCAACTCGGCGGTGAGTTTTGGATCGTCCTGTAACAAATTAATCAATGATTTAGTGGCTTGAATTGTAGCGCTATCACCAATTTTTAAGGTATCGGATAAGATATGCGGTTGTAGCATCACTTGACGCTCAACCTGTTTGATTTGAGTGATAAGATCATTGTCAGACGCACTGCGTTCAAGAATTGATTTTAGCTTACTTACTTCAATGTTTAGCTCGGTATCGATACCTCGCGTGGCACCCAGTAAACGATTAATAAATGCTAATAACATGGCAGTGTTAATTTTTGCGTACCCGCTGGCATCACTTTGCTGTGTTGCTGAGTGCGAATCTTGTGATGTCTGCATGAATACTTTTCACATAAGTTAAATCAAAGATGAAGATTAGCTTACCACTATATATACATCTATAAAATAGTTTGGTGTTAAAATGTAAGCTTACAGCCAATTAATATCATTTTTGTCTGTTGATGAGGTGACTTTTACTAAGCCTTTTTCAATGGCTTGTTTTGAGCGATTCCAGATATCCCCATGGAAGAATGCCGGCTGTGTATAGGTCAGGGCACTTAATTTAACCCAACTATTTCGCTTATGTTTGCGACTTAACTGGATTGCTCCTGATAAAGCTAAGGTAGCAATATTTAACAGTTTTTTACTGTCTATTGCCGTTGGGTATTTAAATAAGAAGGGGTGAGAAACCATTCCAATCGAAATATCTTTGTCAAAATTAAGCTGGCAATCAAATTGCTCGAACCAGTCTAAGATTCGGTCGGCAATAATGGCAGGATCGTAATTTTTGTTTACTTTCTTAACTAACAATAATTGCGTGTCGTTCAACTGAAATAAGCGTTCTGAATCATGTAGTTGATGTTTTAAATATGTGCCTAATTCCGTTTCTATTTTATTTACGAGTGAAAGGCTGAATTTTTGACGTAAAGGCAGTAAAAAATCGAGACTAATGATTGCGCAGCTATGCACACTGTTTTGCTTATCTGAATATTCCCAATCAGAATAAAATCGTGCTTCTTGCAGTGGTGTCGGAATATATTGATTCAGACTGTGGATGTTATTCAAGCCTGTATTTGAATGAATATTGTAGTTATTCTCTAACTGCTCAACATCTTGTTTTTGTAATTTCATTTTTTGCGTATTGATGTAGTACAAATAAAGAATAATTAGCATAATTGAAGCAAGTAAGAAAACATTAATAACCAAGTTATGTTTTGATTGTCTTAGCTTGAGTACTTGTGCTTGTAATTGGTTTATCTTTTGCGATTTTATTTCATTATTTTCTTTGTGCTGATTCGATACGGGAAATGCTTTTTTTGCTTCAAAATTAGAGAGCTTGTTATAACGTATAAATTGCTTATAGCTATCGAGTGCCTTCTCGTATTGATCTGTTTCTTCATAGGCTGTCGCAAGATACAGATAGACGGTTTCAAATTGTTTACTATTGTTTAGTTTACCGGCGATCGATAATGCTTTATTTAAACGTATTAATGCGGTGTCGTAATGTTGTTGTTGAATCGCTAAATTAGCGAGATGTACGAGTGATTCAAGTAATAAAGCTGTTTGACCATTACCGTGAAACAACTGCTCTGCATTCGATAAATATTGCTCGGCTAAACTATAGTTGCCCATTTGTAAGTAAGTTTTACCCACTTCGAAATAGACTGCGTTTAATTTGTCTTTCTTATTATACACCTTCAGTAAATCGAGAGCGTTAAAATAATAAACGAGCGATAAGTTATATTCTTTAATTTTACGATGCATACTGGCAAGTGCTAATAAAGAATCGGAGAGTTGTAATTTGTTGCCCAGATTTTGATAGTACTGGGCAGATTGATTGGCAAAGCTGATCGCTAATTTAAAGTTGTCTTGGGCGATATAGGCTTGGCTCATTTTTTTAGTTAGCAGGCCATTGAGGGTATCTTGGTTATCAAGTAGTTTTTGTTGGGCTTTGTTATAAAAATTAATCGCTAAGGTTAATTTATTTTGCTGTTGGTAATTATACCCAATTGCGTAAGCTGCCCAAGCGGCATTGTTCGTGAGTGGGGTTTGGACGCCATATTGTTCAGCTTCGCGAAATAGTTGCATTGATTCTTCGTAATTATTGAGTTTTAACGCAATCTCACCGGAAATAATCTTGAGTGCAAAAGAGCCATTAGCAGTCGGATTATAAGTATTGTCATTCATGCTATCGATGACTTTGTTAATAGTTTCTTGTGCAAGTTGGAAATTAGCGAGCGTATTAGATTGTGCTAGAATGTGGCTTTTGATTAATAAACTTTGTTGTTTTAAATGCAGTGGTACGGAATTCGATTTTTCAGCGAGCATTTTATCGAGCGTAACAACGGCTTGATCGATATTATTTGCATAGAAATAGCAGAGCGCTTTTTGTTGTTTGATGAGCGCAAGATCTGAAGGCGTTACCGATTTTTCTCTGATTTTACTCATACGAGAGACTTCAGTCATGATGTCTTGTTTTTGTGTTTGCAAAAATTCATCAATAATTTGAATACATTGATAAGGTTGGCTGTATTGCACAGACTGACTGCGCTTGAGTTCATTCGGTAAGATCAGCTGATCAAATAAACTGGCAGCTGCAGTAGTGCTAAAGAGAAGAAATACAAGAGCATAAACAAAACGTAAAATCATGTGTTTGATATCGAATAGAAAGGCAGCTATCACATTCTTATGATCACATGTCCTTATTAACATTAGCTTTCCTTTGCTAATTCAGGCCTCCACCTGAGAGAGGTTGGTGCTGTAATCTTATAGTGATAGAAGATTTTATAATATTGATTACAGCCTTCAAATACTAAACTATTTTACTCGCTTTGTTAATGACTGGATATTTAAAAAATACCCAGTCTCGGGCATGTTATTGGCGGATTAAGCGAATATTATCTATTTTAGCATTACAATTGGTTCTAAATGGGTTTATGTCCAGCCCACCTCTGCGGGTATAGCGTGCATATACAGTTAATTGCTCTGGTTTGCAAAAGTGCATAATGTCCGTAAAAATACGTTCTACGCATTGCTCATGAAACTCATTATGCTGACGGAATGAGATTAAATAGCGTAATAAAGCTTCCTGGTCGATTTTATTTCCTTGATAAGCAATATAAACACTGCCCCAATCGGGTTGATTGGTCACGAGGCAATTTGATTTTAATAAATGGCTGTAAACAACTTCGTTAACAACACCATTGTTGTCTGCTGCGGCGTTGAGTAAGTCGGCATTAAATTCATAATCATCAACATCAATGTCCAGATGATCAATACATGTACCTGTTATTTGTGTGATTTGACTTGGCGCTTTATCTAAATCATCAAACATAACCACTTCAATAGGGCCTTGTGCACAGGCTCCTAAGTCGCGTTGTAGTGTTTCGGTTACTTCTGCTGTAGAGCTAAAACGGGTTTGGTTAAAGCTGTTTAAGTAGAGTTTGAATGATTTTGATTCGATTAAGTTTACTGATGTAGCACAAACTTTAACTTCTGCAACCGCTACGATTGGCTTACCTTTGCTATTTAACCAAGACAGCTCATATAAATTCCATAAGTCGCAACCCGTGAAAGGCAATTGATCGGATAATGCAAGATCATCGCGATTTAATTGTCTTGGCACTGGTTGCAACAAGCTAGGTTGGTATTGAGATATGTATTCCGTTTTTTGCCCTAGGTTTAATTTATCCAGTGCAGTTGAATCTTGGTAACGGTTTATAATTGTCATGGTTTATTCTCATCGGTTAGCGCGTAATATAGCCAAGCTCCCCCAAGGTGCATATTCAGGTAGTTTGGGTATAGTTAATTTACTTATCAGTGGCGAGATTGTAATAAATTTTACTGCGTAGTGATATGCTATAGCAGATTTAATCATTTTTATGGGGAATATAATGACTGCAGCTGTAACCGATGCATTGATTGCTTTTTATGCGCGCTGTGAACAACTTTGGCAAACACAAGATTATTTACCACAACAGGCGTTTGATCCAGAGTGGGATTCTCCGTGCTTTATTGCGGATTCAAATAATCCTCAATTGCTTGCGGGTAATAAAGCTTGGTTGCCAGTAAAACGTGATGAGATAACATCATTTAGTAATATTGAGTCGGCGTTAAGTATCGAGCTTGACTCGCAGATCGCCGATTTTTTTGGCGCTTATTTCAGTGACCATATGCCTGCACGTTTTAATGATGAGATCATTGAATTGGTACAAGTATGGAGTACCGATGACTTTGAGCGTTTACAAGAAAATACGATCGCGCATTTAATGATGAAGAAAACCCTAAAACAGCCACCGACGCTGTTTATTGCTAGTTGCGCGGATGACATGCAGATCATTGCACTAGATAACGTCAGTGGTGAAGTCGTGCGTGAAGTGCTGGGGAAAGGCATTTCTGAAGTATTAGCGCCAGACCTAGCGACGTTTATTGGTCAATTAACACCTGTCTTACTCGAACAGTAAACCGCTGTTTCATTTTTATTAAACAGCGCAAGTATTAACTCGCGCTGTTTCTTGGCAATCTTATGTTTTGTTAGCTGCTACCAAGGTAAATTGGATAATAAACGGCAAGGCTCACATTTAAAATCAAAGATACCGTGTAATGGAACTTCCAATTGCCATTCACCGCCACAGCTTGGGCAAGGACGCGTTTGTGCTTGATCTTCTTGTTCTGCTGCATCCGCTAAATGATAAAGATAATAATAGGTTGGGATATTCGTTTGTTGCTCAATATCTTTAGCGAGTTGCCATCCAGCATTATTTAACGGGCTCTTCATATCCGTCAAGGTTTCACTACAGGCTTGTTTTAATGTGGTGCCGTGCATTTGCAGTTCATCTGTTGAACTCCAATCGACTTGCCAACGTAACAACGCTTGGTGATCACCTATCGCTGGTGTTGGTAACTTATATAGTGGGATAGGGGCGAGATGTTCTCCGCAACGTAAAGGTGAGCAAGTACTGAGATAATGGGTATATAACACTTGCCATTCAGGTTGCTGACAAGGATCAGTATTATCTGAATGTAAATCCATGCCTGTCAGACGGATCTTAGGCGCGAGTAAACCTGCCTCACTTAAGGCTTGTAAGCGTCTTTCAACAATGCTGGAATGATGTCTTGGGTGTAGGCTTTCTTCTTCAGGACAGACGACACGGGTGGTAAAGAGGCCGTCATCCATACTGGTTGGAAATTCTCGACCAAGTATTTGGCCGTTGTAGCGTAAGGCGTCAATAAGTTGGGTAATCGCACTATCGACAGCATCAATAGTGGTGTCTTGGTAACATTCAAAAGTGAGTTCTGCAGTAAACAAGGTATTCTCTCAATGACGGCTACTGGTATTGTGTTATTTATAAATAACAATAGTCAGTAGCGTGTGGCAGGTATAATGGTGTAATGGCGTTATTGCGTTAATAGCGCTTTTTTCAGTGCGGCTATTTCAGCTTTTAGTTCGATCACTTCCTGGCGTAGTGGTGTAATCTCTTCGCGTACCGATGCGATCGCGGTTGCAATCAGCGCAGCGGTTGGATCTGCTACATCTATACTCGTAGATGCAGGCGTATTTTTTGGTGGGACGACTGCATTCGGATCAAAGCGCCATGTTTTTAGAGTCTCAATAATATCGCGCATGTTTGCTGGTTGTGTGAGTCGTGATTTAATCAGTGCCATTGAGGGCTTCTTTCCTTCGAGAGCAAGCTGGTTTGCGGCATCGACAATGTGTTGTAGGCTCATGGTATTCCTTCTTCCGTATCTCTGATTGTGTGATTAGCGTAACAATGGCAAATGAGACCTTTAGGTTTGATTATCAACGCAGCATAGCATCAAGATGATCAATCACTTCAGCCCAGTCGGCATCTTCGTAAATGGCTTCTTTGAGAAACATCGCTTGCGAATCGTTCCAAAATGGCGCTTCAAATAATAATACACCGGATTGTAATTTATGCTGATGAATAAAGCGTTTCATGCTCAACTCATCATTTTCTAATCCGAGTTGCGCAAATAGCATTTCTAAGGTTTGCGTGGCTAAAAACATCATCTGGCTCCTGTGTTTTTTTTCAGTATAGCCAGAGATGAGCAACAGCGTTAGTTTATCATGGTTAATCTATTGCATAAGGGGGGACGACAAAGTGTAAAACCCTTGGCCCAGCCATGATCAATGTTCCTTGATACGCGTTTTCGCCGTTGCTGCTAAAGTCAAAATTAAACTTATAACGGAATAAGCTTCCTTTATGTGGAAACCAGGAAATCCCCGCTTGTGCTGTTGCTAGCCACTGTAATTGTTGCTGCTCACAATACTGTTTAATCAATGCATTGGCTAACTCTGCTTGTTTACGCAGGTGTATAAAGATCACTACCCCGATAAACCCAACAACAATGGCTAACAAACTTCCCATATTCAATCTACTCCGTAATGACGACTGTCTTATTTGGTATTACGCTAATTATTAGCTGCGTTTTTGACGAAACAGCAATCCGATAGCACTACCAAGCGTATTACTGCGCTCAGGATTACGCAGCATGGCTAATACTTTATTACGTAGACTTGGTATTGCAACTAAATCAGAGAATAGGTAGATAAACAGTTCTTCGCCTTGTTGCTGTTTTACCGCGGCTTCAAAGAACGCCAATAGCTGTGCGTCGTCATTAAAATCGTGCCAGCAACGACCCGCTAACGCGACAATCGTTTGGCTAATATCGTTATGTTTAAATAGCGCAGGGTAGAGTGCGGTACGTAGGCCTTGTGCTGGAGCGCTTGATAATGCACGTATCAGCATTGATAAGCGTACATCGTCTGGTTTCTCTTGTGCTACTTCTTGGTTTATTAATTTAGCTAAGGCTTCACTTAATACTGTTGGTAAAGCTTCATGCTCAAGCGCCAGACAAAGTGAATATAAAGGTTCAGTTGGCAGTTTTGGTAATGCAGCTGCAAGGTGCTCAGCATTATTATCGCGGTTTAAACGTGTGGCGATATCACAAATACCTTGTACACCGACATCTTGCCATTGGTCAAAACCAAGTTTATTGGCAAAATAGTTGTGCGCAGCTGGGTAGTATTTACTTTCTGGGCGAATAAAATCACGGTTGATGACCGCGTTTAACATAGCCACTTTATCTGTGCTTGGTTTGAATACGTATGGGTTGGTGGCTAGGTGTTCTTGTTCTTCTTCACTGGGTTTTTTTTCTAACATCAGACCAAGCGAGTCAACAACCATGTTGAGGAAGGAGTTACGTGTACCTTGGATAAGTAGACCTTGCTCATCAAGTGGGAACTTAAGAAACCAGATATAGTGCTGATTATTCTCATTTTTGTTCCAGAAGGTAATAGCAAATTGAGCATGGCGTTGTAGTGGTGCCGGGTAAGCTTGCTGTGCGGATTCAAATTGCATAAAGTCGTCGGTAGAAATTTTGCTGATCTTACGACCCATGTCATACACGCGGAACTGAGTCTTTGCTTGTAACAGAAATTCGGATAGCGTGTTGAGGGTATGCATATTTGCCATGTTCAATATGTCCAAGTTAAAAGTGGAGCTTAAGTATCGGAGTATTATACGCAAACCTTATCAAGATGCGAATTGGATTACGATGCGCTTTTGTATCTGGTCGTGGCTGGCGTATAATGCCGCTAAATTTGTTTCGTGAGATAATATTATGACGATCTATCTGCAGGCTCAGCAGTTATTAGTGGCGATTGAAGCTGAATTGAAAAGCAAGGCTTTATGGAATGATGTTACACCAAGTGCGGAAGCCTTCGCGAGTACGACGCCATTTTGTGTTGATACCATGCCTTTTACAGATTGGTTGCAGTTTATTTTTTTAGTTAAAATGGAACACCTAGTGGTGATGCAAATGCCATTACCAAATAAAATGGCAATCCACCCGATGGCGGAAGAAGCTTTTAAATCCCTTACTGTGGATACGCGAGAGTTGTTGGCCCTGATCTTATCGTTTGATCAGTTGTTAAATAAAAATAGTTAAATAAAGCTAGTCAGGTAATAAAGCATAATGTTAGATATTTTATATCAAGATGAATACTTGGTCGCGATTGATAAACCTGCAGGTTTGTTAGTTCATCGCAGTTGGTTAGACAGTCATGAAACTCAGTTTGCTATGCAAATGGTACGTGATCAGATTGGTCAGCATGTTTATACTGTACATCGTTTAGATAGACCCACATCAGGCGTATTGTTATTTGCATTATCAAGCGAAGTAGCAAGACAGATGAGCGAGATATTTCAGGCTCATGCGTTAACTAAACGTTACCTTGCTGTGGTACGTGGTTGGATTAATGAAGCGGGTACATTAGATTACGCCCTGAAAGTCGAACTCGATAAGATTGCGGATAAGCAAGCAACGCAAGATAAAGAAGCACAAGAGGCTGTAACGCATTATAAACCTTTGCATCAGGTGGAAATTCCGTATGCGATAAGTAAAAACCACCCGACGAGTCGTTATTGCTTAATGGAACTTGAACCTCAAACAGGTCGTAAACACCAATTACGTCGTCATATGAAGCATTTATTCCACCCAATAGTGGGCGATACTACCCACGGTGATGGTCGTCATAATGTGTTTTATCGCGAGCACTTTGAGTTGTCACGTCTGTTACTTATTGCAAAATCATTATCTTTTATTCACCCAGTTACAGAGCAGCCTGTACATATCGAAGCCGCCGTTGGTGAAGAAGTATTAGGGTTATTCGAGCAATTTGGTTGGCCTGCACAAGAAAGTAATTATTTACCGCAAATAGCAGAAAAATAGCGTTTTTTCGATTGTTAACGTACAGATAAACTTAGGCTACACTTTGTTACGTAAGTTTATCTGTAAAACTGATATCATCATCGGTTATTTTTTATTTCATTAATCTTCACTAATACGCCAACACCCATTCTTTTACTGTGTTCCAGGCTAAATTACAGCTTTGTAACGCATTTCCTAAAGCAAAAACCGTCTATGCAATCATCTTGGTTGTTTATGTACTGACGCCGTCATTAAAAAGTACGCCCAATTGTACCGTTTTGTACCATTGTGAGTGGCTATTCAAATCTAAACTGCCGATCCGGTAATTGTTATGACTATTGTTTTTGGCAGGCTATAGTTAACGCAACAAAGGAAGCTAACCATGCATCCTCAACAAATTTCAACTGTATCAGCTCGCTGTTGCAGTACTATTTAGTTTGTTCACTATTAGGAGTGAGAGATGAGTAACGCGTTTGCAAATCTACAGAAAGTAGGTAAGTCATTAATGTTACCTGTATCGGTGTTACCGGTTGCAGGTATTTTATTAGGTGTTGGTGCGGCCAACTTTAGTTTTTTACCTGAAGTTGTTTCACAATTAATGGAGCAAGCTGGTGGCTCGGTATTTGGTCAGATGGCGTTGCTATTTGCCGTTGGTGTTGCCTTAGGTTTTACCAAAAATGATGGTGTTGCAGGCCTTTCTGCTATTGTTGGCTACGGTATCATGACCGCCACGTTAAACGTAATGTCGACAGTGATGGGCGTTGAAAGTATTAACACTGGTGTACTTGGTGGTATCTTTGTTGGTGGCTTAGCTGGTTGGGCATTTAACCGTTTCTATCGGATCCAATTGCCTGAATACTTGGGCTTCTTTGCCGGTAAGCGTGCAGTGCCAATTATCACGGGTTTCTGTGCCATTGCGCTTGGAGCGTTACTTTCTGTTGTTTGGCCACCAATTGGTGCGGTGATCAGCACTTTCTCAGACTGGGCTGCCCATCAAAATCCTACATTGGCGTTTGGTATCTACGGTGTTGTTGAACGTGCGCTGATCCCATTTGGTTTACACCATATTTGGAATGTACCATTTTTCTATGAAGCGGGTACTTGTACCAATAATGCTGGTGAAGTTGTGCATGGTATTATGACGTGTTTCCTAACTGCTGATGATGCAACACGTGCTGCGGGTAATGGTTTTGGTCAACTTGCTGGTGGTTATTTATTTAAAATGTTTGGTTTGCCTGCTGCGGCAATTGCGATTGCGCATTCTGCGAAACCTGAAAATCGCGCTAAAGTCATGGGTATTATGGCATCTGCTGCGTTGACGTCATTCTTAACGGGTATTACTGAACCAATTGAATTTGCATTCTTATTTATTGCTCCTGTACTTTATGCAATCCATGCTTTACTTGCAGGCCTTGCGTATGTATTAACGAACTCTTTGGGTATTGTTCACGGTCATACCTTCTCGAACGGTTTTATTGATTTTGTAGTACAAGCTCCTCACGCTGAAAATATGCTGCTGTTAGTCGGTCTAGGCGTTATTTATGCGATTATCTATTATATCGTATTCCGTACAGTGATCCGTATGCTGGACTTGAAAACACCAGGTCGCGAGGATGACGATGAGGTTGCTGCAGTTGCGGTATCTACAGATGAAATGGCGGCTGAATTAGTTGCGGCATTCGGTGGTAAAGATAACATCACTAACTTAGATGCCTGTATTACTCGACTACGAGTAAGCGTTAATTCGGTTGATAATGTTAATCAAGACAAGCTAAAACAACTTGGTGCTAAAGCGGTAGTTGTCGCAGGTAGTGGCATTCAAGCTATCTTCGGTACTAAGTCTGATAATCTACGTACTGATATGGAAGACTATATCAACACGCTATAATGACTCACTAGATTGAGTTAAGCCACTGCACTTGCAGTGGCTTTTTTGTGAATCTAAAACTAGTTGTTTGAATGTAGCTCTGCGTTTAGTTCAACCGCAGATTTGTTAGTTAAACATTCAATCGTGCCTGAGATTGAATTACGACGGAATAACAGATCATCTTTACCGGCTAAATCACGTGCTTTAACTACTTCAACAGTTTGGTTACTTGCATCTAGCATTTGAACTTTAGAACCAGCTGTAATGTATAAGCCTGCTTCAATGGTACAGCGGTTACCGAGTGGGATCCCTAAACCAGCGTTTGCGCCAAGTAAGCAATTTTCACCCATTGAGATAACTAATTGGCCACCGCCACTTAATGTTCCCATGATAGATGCGCCGCCACCGATGTCAGAACCGTTACCAACCATCACACCAGCAGAAATGCGACCTTCAACCATGCTTGCACCTTCTGTGCCCGCATTAAAGTTGACAAAACCTTCATGCATGATAGTTGTACCTTCACCAACGTGAGCACCTAAACGCACACGCGCAGTATGTGCAATACGTACACCTGTAGGTACCACGTAATCTGTCATTTTAGGGAATTTATCAACACAGCTCACGGTCAATACTTCACCTGCAAGACGTGCTTCAATTTGACGCTCTGCAAGCTCAGGTAAATCGATAGGGCCTTGGTTAGTCCATGCAATGTTATGCAATAGACCAAAGATACCGTCAAGTACCGTGCCATGTGGTTTAACTAGGCGATGTGAAATCAGTTGTAGCTTCAGATAACCTTCTGCAACAGATGTGGGTTTTTCATCCGTAGCAAGTATAACAAGTACAAGCGGTTGTTTGCTGTTTGCTGCGGCGGTTGCAAATTTAGCATTCGCGGCATTATCATTTGCGGCGAATACAGTTGCAAGTTGTGTTGCGTGTGCAGGCGTTACTTCAATGACTTGATTTTGACCTGAGTAATTAACTATTTCACTAATGTCGGCAACCAGTTTGTCACTTGGGTTTAGCAGAGGATTAGGGAAAAAAGCTTCGATAATTTTACCTGCAGTATTTTTAGTCGTACTACCGAAAGCGAGTGAAAAAGTGGCCATAGCTGAGAAATCTCCATTTAGAATAAGGGCGTGATATTCATACATCACGCCGGATCTGAGTATATTTTCTATTTATTTTTTATTTATTACAATATTACCGTTAGTTCTATCACATTTATCTTTATTGTTTCAAAGAAAATTACCATTGTTATTTTCAGAGCAATTAGCTATCAGCCAATGCGGTAATCAAATTATGGCGTAATTCCGCTTGCTGTTCTGGTGATAGCGGCTGATTGTTATTACCCGAAATAATGAAGAAATCTTCTGCGCGCTCACCAATAGTTGAAATTTTGGCGTTATGTAGAATAATATTTTCTGAGCTCAAAATAGCACTGATTCGGGCTAGTAGCCCTGGGGTATCTAAGGTGATGATTTCGACAAAGGTACGCTTTTTCTTGGTTGCTAAGAACGTTACTTTGGTTTTTACTGAAAACTGTTTAATTTGTCGTGGAATACGCTGTTTTCTTAATACAGGCGCTTTACCTGTCTTTAATACCGTCTCTAATGCTGCTTGTAATGCATAAACACGATCCGTGGCGAGGGTATCACCGGTTTGATCCAAGATCACGAAACTATCGAGTACATAACCATTACGGCTTGAGGTGATTTTCGCATCATGAATGTTTAAGTTTTTATTCCCTAATGTAGATACAGCTGAAGCGAACAAATGCTTATTGTCTTTGGCATAAATAAACACTTCATTACCGCCGCGGGTACTATTTTGACTGATCAGTACCAGTGGTTGAGTGGGATCTTCGTGATTGAGAATACCTGTTGTATGCCAACAGATCTGGCTGGGATCATTACGTAAAAAATACTCGGAACGAAATGTGGTCCACAATGCTTGGATCTGTTCAGTGCTAAAACGGCTATTTTCCAAGAAGGCCAACGCAGTATCTTTATTATTTCTAATTCTGAATTTTGCATCGAGTGGATTTTCTAAACCTCGGCGTAATGCTTGTTGAGTTAAGAAATACAATTCACGTAGCAGTGAACCTTTCCAATTATTCCATAAGCTGTCATTCGTCGCGCAAATATCAGCGACAGTAAGGCAGTAAAGGTAATTTAAATGTTCTTGATCACCAATGGTTCGAGCGAACTCGGTAATGATTTCTGGATCGTGAATATCACGGCGTTGTGCGGTTACGGACATTAATAGATGGTATTTGACTAATCGAGACACCATTTTTCGGTCGGCCTTATTTATCCCGTGTTTCTTACAGAATGCGCGGACGTCTATAGCACCGATTTCAGAATGATTGCCCTTTTGGCCTTTCCCTATGTCGTGGAAAATGGCCGCAATGATCAATAATTCCGGTTTTTCTAAACGTGGGAATATCTCACAGCACAATGGATGAGTTTCTTTGGTCTTGTCCCATTTGTAAGAGTTAATGATCTTCACTAAACGGTGGGTATGTTCATCCACAGTATAGTTATGAAATAAATCAAACTGCATTTGGCCGAGGATGCGACTCCATTGCGGAATATAGGCAGCAATAACCCCATGCTTGTGCATTAATGTGATTGCTAAGCCGCACGCGTTGGGATGTTTAAATAACTGCATTAGCTGTTCACGACACTCGGGAATATCTTCTAACCAGGTCGTGAGCTTACGTCTGGCGTCACGTAATTCACGTATGGTGCTCGCATAAATACCAGTGATGTGTTCGTTATCAGCAATATGATAAAACAATTCGATAATAGCACTCGGACGACGCGTAAATAGGTCGGTGCTGGTGGTATCAATTAAACTACCACGGAGTTGAAAGTCTGCGGTAATATTACGCACATCCATCCCCACATGCCCGAGAATCGCTTGATTAAATAGCTGCAACAGCATTTCATTTAGCTCGGTGACCCGGCGGATAGTCTGATAAAACTGTTTCATCATGGTTTCGACAGCTTGATTACCTTCACCACGGTAACCGAGTGCTTCGGCGACCGTGGTTTGTCTGTCGAATAATAGGCGGTTATCACAGCGTTTTAAACCTAGGTGCAGCGCAAAGCGCACTCGCCATAAGAAATTTTGGCAATCTTCAAGCTCGTGGTATTCACCTTTGGTTAAAAACCCGTGATTAGTTAATTCGAAGAAACTATTTGAGCCAAAATGACGACGAGTGATCCACAGAATAGTCTGTAAATCGCGCAAGCCTCCAGGACTGCTCTTTAGATCCGGTTCTAAGTTATAAGATGAACCTTTAAATTGGTGGTGACGAGCGAGTTGTTCTTCATGCTTGGCTTGGAAAAAATCTTGGCTTGGCCAAAAAGTTTCAGGGTCAATAATGTCTTGTAACTGTGCGTAAGTGTCTTCAGAACCGGTGATCAAGCGCGACTCTAATAAATTAGTCGCAATAGTGATATCAGCTAAACCTTGTTCTAAACATTCATTAATGGTGCGAACACTGTGGCCAACCTCTAAGCGTAAATCCCATAACATAGTGATGAAGAGTGATATTGCCTGCTCTTGTTCTGTGGTTAATGGCAAGGTTGTTGTAATAAGTAAATCAATGTCTGATTTAGGGTGTAATTCACCACGTCCATACCCTCCAACGGCAACCAAAGCGAATTCAGACTGTTTTGCCAAACCAAATTTTTGCCAAAGGCGATTGAGTAACTGATCCATGTATTCTGCGCGGCAAGATACTAACGCAATAATATCATCACCATCAAAAAATCGTTGTTCAAGCCAAGCCTGAAACTCTTGCATGTGTGATTTACAATGACGAAGTGTTAACTCTTCATCTAAGAGTAATGCGGGTGCATATTGAGTTGGATCCATACGACGCCTTCCTGGAGTTCGATAGAGAGATGGGAGCAGCAGGGCGCTGATCCCATGTTAGCTAATATAACATTAGCGTTATCTATTTTTTAGTTTTTTAAGATACGCGGAATAGTTTCTTCATCACGTAATGTCATAATTTCACAACCGTCTTTGGTTACAACAATCGTATGTTCCCATTGCGCTGAGTTTTTGTTGTCTTTGGTTAACACTGTCCAATGGTCATCGGCGACTTCATTGTGCTTTTTACCCGCGTTGATCATAGGTTCAATCGTGAAACACATGCCTTCTTTAAGCACTAGGTTTTGGTTGCTTTCGTTGAAGCGTGATTTGTAATGTAATACCTGTGGCTCTTCATGGAATTTTTCACCAATACCGTGACCACAGTATTCTTCTACGATTGAGTATTTACGTGTTGGGTTCGCTTTATTATGAGTCTTGATTTTTTTCTCAATGATCTCACCAATACGACTTAAACGCGTACCTGGTTTAACTTGACGTAAACCTTCGTATAATGCTTCTTGCGCAATACGACATAACTGCTTATCACGTGGTGAAACGTCACCAACGAGGAACATTTTGGATGTATCGCCGTGTAAGCCATCTTTAATGACGGTAATATCAAGGTTAACGATGTCGCCATCTTCTAACGGGCGGTCATCTGGCACACCGTGACAAACAACGCTGTTAATTGATGTGCAGATCGACTTTGGAAATGCTGTGTCATCATTTTCATCGTAACTTGGGTAGAACAGTGGTGCAGATAATGCGTTGTTTGCTAAAGTGAATTCATGGCAACGATCATTTAACTCCTGAGTAGTCACCCCGGCAACTACAAACGGTTCTATCATTTCTAGTACTTGTGCTGCTAATCGACCCGCAACGCGCATTTTTTCGATTTGATCTTCAGTTTTAATGATTACGCTCATTTTTCACTCTTTAATATGTAGGTTTTTTGTTTTATAGCTATTATTGTAACGCTAATGAGAGTAAGAAGCCTAAATTTTTTTTGTGGATTAAGGACTCTATTTAAGCGCCTGCTATTTATAGGTATTCAGCGATAAATAAATAATTAATTTAATGCCGATAAATATCCGAGTAAGCCGCTAGATTAAAGGTTATTCGGTGTATTTATTTACCGGAACAACCGCAAAAAAGACGCCACAAAATTTGTGCTATTTATCTAAATATGATATAAAGCGCGCAATGAATTTAGTAAATGTCTGTAACTGGTTATTTGCTAAATCTCATACACATAAATTTTATATAAATCACACACACATCGTCACATTTGTCGGGGTGCTTTTATTTTGTTTGTTGATTGCTTGCTTTTGCTCGCTTTTAGTTAGAAATAAAGGTCGAAAAAATGGGATGTGTGGAGGCCTAACCCCATACAAATTTAAGGAATTTAAAATGTCTACAGTATCAATGCGCGATATGCTACAAGCCGGTGTTCATTTCGGTCACCAAACTCGTTACTGGAACCCTAAGATGAAGCAATTCATCTTCGGTGCTCGTAGTAAAGTACATATCATCAACCTAGAGCAAACTGTTCCTATGTTCAACGACGCACTTGGTTTTATCAAGAACGTTGCAGACAAAAAAGGTAAAGTTCTTTTTGTTGGTACTAAAAAAGCTGCTGGTGAAACAATCAAAGAAGCTGCACTTTCATGTGACCAGTTCTACGTTGATCATCGCTGGTTAGGCGGTATGTTGACTAACTGGAAAACAGTTCGTCAATCAATCAAACGTCTTACTACTCTAGAAGCACAATCACAAGACGGTACATTCGAGCAACTTACTAAGAAAGAAGCTCTAATGAACACACGTGAAATGATCAAACTAGAGAAAAGCCTTGGTGGTATTAAAACTATGGGCGGTTTACCAGATGTTCTTTTCATTATCGATGCTGACCATGAGCACATCGCTATTAAAGAAGCTAACAACCTAGGTATCCCAGTAGTAGCTATCGTTGATACTAACTCAAACCCAGACAACATCGATTATGTTGTACCTGGTAACGATGATGCGATCCGTGCTATCAAACTTTACGCTGGCGCAGTAGCTGCAAGTGTAAACGAAGGCCGTAATCAAGACATCGCTGCACAAGCTGAAAGCGATTTCATCGAAGAAGCTAAATAATAAAGCTTTTCGATTTGATCGATGCTCTTATTAACTAAGTGCACTATTTAGTTAACAGGAGCCGTATGGCTCCTGTTTTTTTTCGTATAAGAAATTGAGGAAATTACCCATGGCAATTACTGCTGCAATGGTTAAAGAACTGCGCGAACGTACAGCTGCAGGCATGATGGATTGTAAAAAAGCGCTTGTTGCTGCTGAAGGCGACATGGAACTAGCAATCGAAAACATGCGTAAATCAGGCGCTGTAAAAGCGGCTAAAAAAGCAGGTCGTATTGCTGCTGAAGGTGTTATCAAAACTAAAATTGGCAACGGTGTTGCGATTCTTGTTGAAATTAACTCTGAAACAGACTTCGTTGCTAAAGATGCAAGCTTCCTAGCATTTGCTGATCAAGTTGCAAACGTTGCACTTGCTGGTGAATTCAACACGGCTGAAGCACTTCTAGCTGCTAAATTCGATGCTGAATTAACAGTTGAAGAAGCACGTGCTAACCTGATTGCTAAAATCGGTGAAAACATCAACGTACGTCGTGTTTTAGTTGTTAAAGGTGAAAACCTAGCTGAATATGTACACAGTGGTACTATCGGTGTTGTTACATCACTTAAAGGCGGTGACGCTGAATTAGCTAAGAAAATTGCTATGCACGTAGCAGCAGCTAAGCCAGAGTTTGTTAAACCTGAAAATGTACCAGCTGAAGTTGTTGAAAAAGAAAAAGCAATTCAAATCGATATCGCAGTGAACAGTGGCAAACCACAAGAAATCGCTGAGAAAATGGTTGCTGGTCGTATGAAGAAATTTACTGGTGAAGTTAGCCTTACTGGTCAAGCTTTCATCATGGACCCTTCAAAAACTGTTGGTCAACTTCTTAAAGAAGAAGGCGCAGACGTTGAAACATTTATCCGCATCGAAGTGGGTGAAGGTATCGAGAAAGCGGAAGATGATTTCGCCGCTGAAGTTGCAGCTACAGTAGCAGCAGCGAAAAAAGCATAATTTCATTATTGCTTAAGATTTAATACAGACCGCGGCTTAGGCTGCGGTTTTTCCACAATTAGGATAAAGAGATCATTATGACTACCAACCCGAAACCTGCATATCGTCGTATTTTATTAAAGCTTAGCGGTGAAGCGCTGATGGGAGAGGAGAATTTTGGTATTGACCCTAAAGTTCTAGATCGCATGGCACAAGAAATCAAAGAAATTGTTGAGTTAGGTGTTCAAGTTGGTTTGGTTATTGGTGGCGGAAACCTATTCCGTGGAGCAGGTCTGGCTGAAGCGGGTATGAACCGTGTAGTGGGCGATCACATGGGCATGTTAGCTACTGTGATGAATGGCTTAGCAATGCGTGATGCACTTCACCGTGCTTATGTGAATGCTCGTTTAATGTCTGCAATTGAATTACGTGGCGTATGTGACAGCTATAACTGGGCTGAAGCAATTAGCTTATTAAAAACTGGTCGAGTCGTTATTTTTTCGGCGGGTACAGGTAACCCATTCTGTACAACTGATTCTGCTGCGTGTTTACGTGGTATTGAAATTGAAGCTGACATTGTATTGAAAGCAACAAAAGTTGACGGTGTATACTCTGAAGATCCAGTGAAAAACCCTGATGCTGAATTTTACTCTAATCTTGAATATCGTGAAGTTGTAGAAAAAGAGCTTAAGATCATGGATTTATCGGCGTTTACTTTGGCTAGAGACCATAATTTACCTATGCGTGTATTTAACATGACTAAGCCAGGTGCTCTACGTCGTGTTATTATGGGTGAAGCTGAAGGCACATTGATTTCAAATGCAGCAAAGAAATAAAACTGGATCTCAAATTCAGTAAATAAATACAATAGTTTAAAGTTTAGAGGGATTATGACAAGACCTCTAAATTGAATTGATTTACACTAAGTAAGTAAATTCTCATAGATAAGACAGTGTTAAGCACTGCTCGACAAATTTAAGGAAGACGTTGTGATCAACGAAATTAAAGATGACGCTCAGACTCGTATGAGCAAAAGTATCGAAGCATTGAAAGGTCAACTATCTAAAGTTCGAACTGGCCGTGCACACCCAAGTATCCTAAACGGTATTACGGTTTCTTACTATGGCGCTAACACTCCACTAAACCAAATTGGTAATGTTGGTACTGAAGATTCACGTACACTAAGCATTACTGTATTTGATGCAACTATGGTGCAAGCGGTAGAAAAAGCTATCATGATGTCTGATTTAGGCCTTAACCCACAGTCTGCAGGTACGAATATCCGTATTCCATTACCAGCACTAACTGAAGAGCGTCGTAAGAGTCTAATCAAAGTTGTGCGTGCAGATGCTGAACAAGGCCGTGTTGCGATCCGTAATATCCGTCGTGATGCGAATGGTGATATTAAAGCACTATTAAAAGAAAAAGAAATCGGTGAAGATGACGATCGTCGTGCACAAGATGAGATTCAAAAACTGACTGATACATATATCAAGCAAGTTGATTCTGTATTAGCAGATAAAGAAAAAGACTTAATGGAAGTGTAATTTATTTTGCATGCTTAAAACGCCGTGTTTTGACGCGGCGTTTTAATTTTTGATGGATAGAAATAATGGTAAACACCAGCGAACTCGAAGCGTTAGTTAATGACTCGAAACCTAAGCACGTTGCGATCATCATGGATGGCAATGGGCGTTGGGCTGAGCAGCGTGGCAAAATACGCATTAAGGGGCACCATGAAGGTGTAAAGTCTGTCCGCCAAGTTGTGACTAGTGCATTAGCGATTGGAGTTGAATCACTTACGTTATTTGCTTTTAGCAGTGAAAATTGGCGTCGACCTGAAGCTGAAGTTAACATGTTGATGAAATTATTCATGACAGTGTTAAGCCGAGAAGTTAAAAAACTACATAAGAATAAAATCCGTCTAAACATCATCGGCGATATATCTGCTTTTAGTCCTGCCATTCAAACCAAGATCGCTGAAGCTCAAGCGTTAACCATGAATAACACCAAGTTAACCCTTAATATTGCAGCCAATTACGGTGGCCAATCAGATATTGCTCATGCAGCTAAGAAAATCGCTACCGCCGTTAAAAGTGGTGCAATTAGTCTCGATCAAATTGATGATAAAATGCTAGGTCAACATGTCGAAATGGCTGACCAACCTGCCGTGGATCTGATGATCCGTACTGGCGGTGATCACCGAATCAGTAATTTTCTGTTGTGGCAATTAGCTTACGCGGAATTGTATTTCACTGATATATTATGGCCTGATTTTGATCATGACGCCTTTGAAGATGCCATCTTTAGCTTTGTAAACCGAGAGCGTCGTTTTGGCGGTACTGGCGAACAAGTCAGAGCTATTTTAACAAAGCAGTAATAAACACATATAAGTAAGTACTTAGATCTCATGCTGAGTACTTTTCAATAGGAGAACAACTTTGCTTAAGCAACGAATTACGACCGCGTTAATTTTAGCGCCATTAGCGCTTGCCGCTATTTTTTTGTTACCCCTGCAATGGTATGCGCTTGCAATTGCGGGTGTTTTTATCTTAGCAACAAAAGAATGGGCTGTATTGGTTGATAAGAGTAATAGTAAATTACCCAATGCCTTGATTGTCGGCTATTCCCTTATTCTTGGTGCATCATTATTAGTTATTCCACCTGATGTTCGTAATATTTGGCAAGTTACTAATGGTGAAATTGTTTTAGTACCATTAGTCAAAGGTATTTTAACTGTCGGTGCTGTGTGGTGGTTAATTTGTGCTGGATTAGTTTTGACGTATCCAAATAGCGCTAAAGTATGGACTAAAAATACACTTGTCAAAGTTGTGTTTGGTATCGTTACGCTAGTGCCTTTTTTCTGGGCTATGTTAGCACTACGCTCTTATGATTATGCGCATGACCAGATGTCAGGTTCATGGTTAGTGATGCTAGTGATGTTCTTAGTGTGGGGCGCGGATTCGGGTGCTTACTTTACCGGTAAAAAATTCGGTAAGAATAAACTAGCACCAAAAGTTAGCCCTGGTAAAACGCGTGAAGGTTTTCTGGGTGGCGTTGCAGTATCAATGATTATTGCGTTAATTGCTGCCGTTGTGATGACAGTATCCCCTTCAGGGGAACTTGATGGCTCTAAGCTTGTCGTAGTTCTGTTCACGTGCTTTGTAACGTCAATTTCATCAACATTAGGTGACCTTAACGAGAGTATGTTCAAACGTGAAGCGGGTGTAAAAGACAGTGGTACATTATTACCTGGTCACGGTGGTATCCTTGATCGGATTGATAGTTTAACTGCGGCATTACCGGTATTTGCTGTTATTTATTTAGTTTGGTTTTAAGGGAGCGTTATTGTGATTGGATTAACGATACTGGGTGCAACGGGCTCGATCGGTAAAAGTACCCTTGCAGTTATTCGTCAAAATCCTGAGCGCTTTCGGGTACAGGCTCTAACTGCTAATAGTAATGTTACTGAGATGCTGGTGCAATGCTTAGAGTTTAAACCTTGCTACGCCGTTATGCTTAATGACGTAGCAGCAGGTCAGTTAGCGCAACAACTTAAATCACTTAATTGCTCTACGGAAGTGCTTTCTGGAATGGATGCATTATGCCAAGTTGCCGCGCTTGATGATGCAGACATGGTGATGGCTGCTATTGTCGGTGCAGCTGGCCTTATGCCAACCTTGGCTGCAGTTCGCGCGGGTAAACGGATACTGCTAGCAAATAAAGAAGCGTTAGTGATGTCTGGCGCTTTATTTATGCAAGAAGTAAAAGCCAGCGGTGCTGAATTATTGCCAATAGATAGTGAGCATAATGCTATTTTTCAAGCTATGCCAACTGCTGTACAAACTAATCTGGGTTTTTGTGACCTGGTTGCTGAGGGTATCAGTAAGATCTTATTAACTGGTTCAGGTGGTCCATTCCGTTATACTGATATTGCTGATTTGTCAGCAGTAACGCCAGCACAAGCCTGTGCACACCCTAATTGGTCAATGGGACAGAAAATTTCAGTTGATTCTGCCACTATGATGAATAAAGGCTTGGAATATATTGAAGCTAAATGGCTATTTAATGCCGATGAAGCACAAATTCAAGTGGTGATTCATCCGCAGTCGGTGATCCACTCGATGGTACAATATACCGATGGTTCGGTCGTGGCACAGATGGGTAAACCGGATATGTGTACGCCAATTGCCCATGCAATGGCTTATCCACAGCGTGTTCCTTCTGGTGTTAAACCATTAGACTTTTTCGACATGGGTGAATTAACGTTTTTAAAACCTGATTATGCGCGTTACCCTTGCTTGAAATTAGCTATTGATGCTTGCTATCAAGGTCAAGCTGCGACAACGACGCTAAATGCTGCGAATGAAATCGCGGTAGACGCTTTCTTAACTGGCCAGATTGGTTTCACTGATATTGCGCGTGTAAACGAAACAGTATTAGACGCGATGACTATCTCTGCACCCAACAATATTGATGCCTTGATTGATATTGATGAGATGGCTCGAGCTGCAGCACTGCAAACAATTAACAGAGTAACAAAATGATATCGTCTTTATGGAATTTAGGTGCATTTATTATTGCCCTAGGTATTTTGGTTGCAATACATGAGTTTGGTCACTTCTGGGTGGCACGTCGATGCGGCGTTAAAGTATTACGCTTTTCGATTGGTTTTGGTAAAACCTTGTGGATGCGTACGGGTAAAGACGGCACTGAATATGTGATTGCCATGATCCCGCTCGGTGGTTTCGTTAAAATGCTCGACGAGCGTGTTGATGACGTACCTGAAGCATTAAAATCTCAATCATTTAATCGTAAACCTGTACTAGCCAGAATAGCAATTGTTGCCGCTGGGCCTTTAGCAAACTTTGCATTAGCCATTGTTGCATTTTGGTTTATGTTCATGATCGGTGTGCCGAGTGTGAAACCTGTGATTGGTGAGGTAGCTCCTCATTCGGTGATGGCACAAGCGGGTGTTACTGACAAGGCTATTATAACCGCGATTGATGGCCAAGAAGTAAAAGATTGGAATGATGTAAGCCTTAAAATAATTGAGCACATGGGTGAACCATCGATGGCTGTTCAGTTATATCTTGAGGACACTAACTACACCGTGTCTCGTCAAATAGATTTACGGGATTGGACATTTGATCCTGAGCGCGAATCACCGATAAAAAGCGTTGGTTTGACTCCTTATCAACCAGTTGTGAGTCAAGAATTAGCTCAAGTCATGAAAGGTAGTGCTGGTGAGAGAGGTGGTCTACTTGCTGGTGATAAAATTATTGCAGTCGCACAACAACCTATTGATAACTGGTTAATGTTGGTCGAAAAGATTCAAAGCAGCCCTGATAAAATGTTAGCTGTAACCATACTTCGAAATGGTCAGCAGCTAGAATTAAACGTGATACCAAAAGGTAAAGCTGATGCGGATGGAGTATTAAAAGGCTATCTAGGCGTTGCACCTGTTGTTGCGAGTTATCCTGAAGATTATCTTGTTGATATTCAATATGGTATTCTAGATTCTGTACAGCAGTCTGTTGAGCGTACTTGGCAATTGACTGCGCTAACGTTTAAGATGATTGGCCGTTTAGTGACTGGTGATATTTCACTAAACAATTTAAGTGGACCAATTTCCATTGCTAAAAGTGCTGGAGCCAGTGCTGACTATGGTTTAGTTTACTTCTTGGGTTTCCTCGCCTTGATTAGTGTTAATCTTGGTTTAATGAATTTAATGCCACTTCCTGTACTAGATGGTGGTCATTTGGTATTTTACACATTTGAACTTATCACAGGTCGACCTGTATCTGAAAAGATCCAAGAAGTCGGTTTCAAAGTTGGTTCAGTCATAATTATGCTATTAACGGGACTTGCCTTATTTAATGATTTTGCTCGTTTATAAGTCATTGAATTGCATTTAGGGATTATTTAATCAGAATGATAATTAATAAATATTTAGCTGGCGTACTATTTTCAAGTGCTTGCTTATTTACAAGTACGACAGCGATAGCCGCTTCTGGTAGCTTCATTGTTAAAGATATTCAAGTCGAAGGCTTACAGCGCGTGACATTAGGTGCTGCATTGTTGAATATTCCATTACGTGAAGGGGATAGCATTAGTCGTAGTGATACGGCTCTCGCGGTGAAAAAATTATATGCATCAGGTAATTTTGATGATATCGAACTGTACCGCGACGGTTCGACGCTTGTTTTTAAAGTCACTGAATTGCCCACGATCAGTAGTATTGAGTTTGTTGGTAATGAAGCGATTCCAGAAGAGCAGTTAAAAGAAAGTCTTAGTTCATCTGGTATTCGTGTCGGTGAGCCTATCGATCGTACTATTATTCGTTCAGTAGAGCAGGGACTACAAGAGTTCTATTATGGTGCTGGTCGTTACAGTGCGAAAATTAATACCATTCTTACCCCGTTACCACGTAACCGTATTGATATTAAATTCAGTTTTGTTGAAGGTAAATCAGCAGAAATTAAACAGCTTAATATCTTAGGTAACACAGTCTATTCAACATCAGAATTAAAAAACCTGTTTGAGTTGAGCGATTACACGCCATGGTGGAACGTTATGGCGGATCAACAGTATCAAAAGCAGTTGCTTGCAGGTGATTTAGAGAAACTGCGTAGTCACTATGTTGATAACGGTTATATTCGTTTTAAGACAGAATCAACGCAAGTATCAATGACGCCGGATAAGCAAGGTATTTATATTACCCTTAAACTTGATGAAGGTGAGCAATATAAACTTGGTAATGTTAGCCTAACAGGTAACTTATTAGACAAAGAAGAAGAGTTACGCGGTTTATTAGCGCTTAACTCTGGCGACTTATACAGTGGTGCGAGTGTCACTGCAACGGAAGAAAGTCTAAGTCGTTATTTAAGCCGTTTTGGTTATGCCTATCCAAAAGTATCAACTTATCCAGAAATCAATGATGAAGACCATACGGTTAATCTAACGATTGCCGTCGAACCGGGCCCTCGTATCTATGTGCGCCGTATTAACTTTTCGGGTAACGATGTCACTAAAGATGAAGTACTACGTCGTGAAATGCGTCAGATGGAAGGTACTTGGTTATCGAATCGTTTAATTGACCGTTCTAAAACCCGTCTAAATCAGCTTGGTTTCTTCGAAACCGTAAACACCAATACGGTACGTGTACCAGGTGAAATGGATGTGGTTGATGTTAATGTGCAAGTGAAAGAACAGGCTGCGGGTTCGTTTAATGCGGGTATTGGCTATGGTTCTGAATCTGGCGTAAGTTTAAATATGGGGATTCAGCAGGATAATTTCTTTGGTACAGGTAACAAGGCCGGTATTAATTTTAGTACTAATGATTACTCGAAACAGGTGAGCTTAAACTATACTGACCCTTACTTCACTGTCGATGGCGTGAGTTTTGGTGGTAAAATTTACGCTACTGATTTTGAAGCAAAGGAAGCGAATATTGTTGATTATAACAACCGTACCTATGGTATCTCTGGCAGCTTAGGTTTCCCAGTTAATGAAAATAATACCTTAAGCTTTAGCTTAGGTTATGAGTGGAATAAAATTTCGAAAACCACGACCTATGCGCAAACTAAGAAATTTTGGGAAATCTATGAAAAAGATGTCCATGAAGATGGTGGCTTCGTGGTATTCCAAGGTTTTGATGTGTCAGCGTCTTGGCGTCGTCGCACCTTAAACCGTGGTGTGTTTGCAACATCGGGGTCAGAGCAAAAAGCCAACTTTACAATGACAGTACCAGGTTCGGATGTACAGTATTTTAAAATGAGTTTTGATAACAAATATTATGTACCGCTATCAACAAACCACCGCTGGTCAGTATTAATGCGTGGCCGTGTTGCTTACGGTAATGGTTATGGTCAGACATCAGAAGGCAATGATCATGTGTTACCATTTTATCAAAATTATTATGCAGGTGGCTTCTACTCTGTACGTGGCTTCAACAGTAATACCATCAGTCCAAAAGGTATACAGACCACACCTGAACCAAGTGGCGGCGATAAAGGCTATGTAGCAACAGATTCTTCTATTGGTGGTAATGCATTAGCAACCGGGAGTTTGGAACTGATTTTCCCTACGCCATTCTTAAGTGAAGAATATGCCAATTTAGTACGTACAACGGTATTTGTTGATGCTGGTTCGGTATGGGATACTGAATTTGATGCATCAGTATATGAATCACAGACTTGTCTTGGCAGTTGTAAATACTATGGAGACTATTCAGACCCTACGCGTATACGAGGTTCTGCGGGCGTCAGCTTGCAGTGGTTGTCTCCAATGGGCCCGTTAGTATTCTCATTAGCAAAACCGCTGAAAAAATATGACGGTGATAAAACTCAAGTATTTACCTTTAATATAGGTACAACTTTCTAAGTTAACTCATATTAATTAAATGCGTACCTTCAGCACTGAAAGTACGCTTTAAGTTGAAACTTCACTAGGAACTAAAATGAAAAAATTAATTAAAGCAACGGCATTAGCACTGGCTCTTGGTGCATCATTTACTGCAAGTGCAGCGGGTTATGCTGTTGTTGATGCGGGTAAGGTCTTACAACAATTACCGCAACGTGAAGCGATTGGTAAGCGTTTGAATGAAGAGTTTCAAACACGTGCCGTTGAGCTGAATAAATTGCAGAAAGAATTAGTTGGATTAAATGAAAAGCGTCAACGTGATGCGGCATTAATGACACAAGATGAGCAAACGAAACTGGTCCGTAAGTTAGAAGAATTAGATGCGCAACTGAAATTAAAAGGTAAGGCATTTAAAGAAGACCAACAGCGTCGCGGCCAAGAAGAAAATAACAAATTGTTAGCGTTATTACAAAATGCAATTGAGACTGTATCTAAGCGTGATGGCTATGATCTTGTAGTTACCAATCAAGCTGTGCTATTTGCCGATCCAAAATTAGATATCTCTGACAAAATAATTCAAGAATTAAGTAAGTAACTATATTTTACAACATTAAGTAAGTCACTATATTTAACGGCCCAAAAAATGTAGTAAAATAGCATAAGATTTTTTATAGATAAGGTTTCACATGGCAATGACGTTACAACAAATTGCAACTGCAATTCAAGCTGAACTACACGGCGATGGCAGCATCGAGATTAATGCAATTAATTCGATGATAAATGCACAGTCAGGTAGTATCACGTTTTTAAGTGATAGCAAATACAGCGCTCAATTAGCTACTGTTGAGGCGTCCGCTGTGATTCTTAAACCGGATGATCTTGCTGCGTGTAATACCAATGCATTAGTCATGAAAAATCCGTATGTTGGTTTTGCATTAGCTGCGCAGTTACTTGATACCACACCTGCTCCTGCAACAGATATTGCCCCGAGTGCGGTGATTGCTGATGACGTGGTATTAGGTGACAATGTCGCTATTGGTGCTAACGCGGTTATTGAAACAGGTGTATCACTCGCGGATAACGTGATAATTGGTGCAGGCTGTTTTATTGGTAAAAATACCCGAATTGGTCAGAGCACTAAATTGTGGGCAAATGTTACTATTTATCATGACATCGAAATTGGCAGTGATTGCTTGTTCCAAAGTGGTGCTGTGATTGGTGCCGATGGTTTCGGTTATGCCAATGATGCTGGTAAGTGGATTAAGATCCCACAATTGGGTCGTGTTATTATTGGTGACCGTGTTGAGATCGGTGCGTGTACAACGGTTGATCGTGGCGCGTTAGATAATACCATTATTGCTGATGGTGTTATTTTAGATAATCAATGTCAAGTCGGTCATAATGTTGAAATAGGTGAAAATACGGCTATTTCGGGTGGTACTCTGTTAGCAGGAAGCTTAAAACTAGGTAAACAATGCATGATTGGTGGTGGTAGTGTTATCAATGGTCATATGGAAATAACCGATAATGTTAATATTACAGGTATGTCGATGGTAATGCGTCCGATTGATAAAGCGGGTCTTTATTCATCAGGCATTCCAGCACAAGCCAACCGTGAATGGCGTCGTCAAACTGCCCGTGTAATGAAAATTGATGATATGCACAAACGCTTATCTAAATTAGAAAAATCAAGTTAGAAAAACGGAATAAGCTTTCGTTGTGACAGGAATAAAATTTTGAGTGAACAACTAAATAGAATTGAAATACAAGAAATTATGGAATTATTGCCACATAGGTACCCATTTTTACTTGTTGATAGAGTACTCGATTTTGAAGCGGGTAAATCCTTACATGCAGTTAAAAATGTATCGGTAAATGAACCTCAATTTACGGGGCATTTCCCAAAACAGCCTATTTTCCCTGGTGTATTAATTTTAGAAGCATTAGCGCAAGCATCTGGTCTTCTAGGTTATAAGTCATCTGGTGGCCCTAGCGATAATGAGCTGTATTATTTTGCCGGTATTGATAAAGCGCGTTTTCGTCAACCTGTAGTACCGGGTGATGTATTACATCTGCATATTGAATTAATTAAAGAACGCCGTGGAATTGGCCGCTTTGTTGCAATCGCAAAAGTCGATGGTGACGTTGTATGTGAAGCTGAAATCATGTGTGCAAGACGAGAGGCAAAATAGTGATCCATGAAACAGCTATTGTGCATGAGAGCGCAAAAATTGGTAACAATGTAAAAATTGGTCCTTGGACTACCATTGGCGAAAACGTTGAGATTGGTGATGATTGTGTGATCGCTTCTCATGTTGTTATCAATGGCCCTTGTAAAATTGGTAAAGGCAATCGCTTTTTCCAATTTGGTTCAATTGGTGAAGAGTGCCAAGACCTTAAATACGCAGGTGAAAACACGCGTCTTGAGATTGGTGATAATAACGTGTTCCGTGAAGGCGTTACCATTCACCGTGGAACTGTACAAGATCAAGGCTTAACCAAAATTGGTAGCAATAGCTTGTTTATGGTGAACGCGCATGTTGCGCATGATGTGATCATCGGTGATAACTGTATTTTTGCTAACAACGCGACATTAGCTGGTCACGTACACATTGGTGATTTTGTGATCTTTGGTGGTCATGCTGCGATCCACCAATATGGTAAAGTTGGTTCTCATGCCTTTATTGCCGGTGGTTCGGTTATCATTAAAGATATTCCACCGTATGTAATGGCATCGGGTCATCACGCTAAGCCTTTTGGTATCAATTCTGAAGGTCTAAAGCGCCGCGGTTTTGATGCTGACGCGATTAAAGCGGTTAAGCGTGCTTACCGTGTATTATATCGTCAAGGCAATACCCTTGATGAAGCCTTAGCTGCATTAGAAGCAAGTGCAAAAGAACAACCGAGCGTTGCTTTGTTTACAGAATTTTTAAAAATCAATGAACGTGGTATTATTCGTTAATCGTATTCTTCATAGATAGCTTACAATGACAACGAAACCATTACGTATTGGTATTATCGCCGGGGAAGTATCCGGCGATATTTTAGCTGCCGCCCTGATCAAAGAAATTAAATCTCGTCATCCTGATGCCATTTTCGAGGGTATTGCTGGACCTCGCATGCAAGCGCTTGGTTTTAACACCTTATTCGAAATGGAAGAATTATCTGTATTTGGTCTTGTCGAAGTACTTGGCCGTCTCCCTCGGCTGTTTAAAGTCAAGCGAGAAGTACTTGCCCATTTTAAACAAAATCCGCCTGATCTCTTTATTGGTGTTGATGCGCCCGATTTTAATATTCCCATCGAATTAAAATTAAAAGCGAGCGGTATAAAAACCGTACATTATGTCAGTCCTTCAGTTTGGGCATGGCGTCAAAAACGCGTGTTCAAAATTAAAAAAGCCGTGGATATGGTGCTCGCCTTTCTGCCATTTGAAAAAGCATTTTATGATGAATATGATGTGCCTTGCCGTTTTGTTGGGCATACTATGGCCGATTCTATTCCACTGGAAGGTGCGGATAAACAGGCTGCTATTACCCAGTTAAAACTCGATCCTAAGCAACGTTACGTAGCTATTTTACCAGGTAGTCGTGCAGGCGAAGTCGGGTTGCTGTCAGCAAGCTTTTTAGAAACTGCGATATTATTAAAGCAGCGATTCAGTGATTTACAGTTCGTCGTGCCAATGGTGAATGAGGAGCGTAAAGCACAATTTTTAGCAATTAAGCAAGAAGTTGCACCTGAGCTTGAGGTTATTGTTCTCGATGGCCATGCACGTGAAGCAATGGCTGTTGCGGATGCTGTATTATTGGCATCAGGTACTGCAGCGCTCGAAACTATGTTGATGAAGCGTGCGATGGTGGTTGGTTATCGTGTTAAGCCGATGACGTATAAGATCATGCTGCGTTTGATGAAAGCCCCATTTGTGTCATTACCAAACTTGTTAGCAAAAAAAGAAATTGTCGCCGAGCGTTTACAAGATGATTGTCAACCCGAGATATTGGCTGACGAAATGGCTAAACTATTAGAAACAGACAATGCTAAACTGATTGCACACTTTACCGAACTACATCAACAGATCCGTTGTAATGCGGATAAACAAGCCGCGGATGCCGTGCTTGAATTGATTAATGATCACGAGTCGATTATAGCCCCTGATGATCGTGAACAAAATAATGATAAAAATAGTACAACGCTAGAAAAGACAGGTGAATAATATGTATGATGAAATAATTTACCCTGAGGGGAAACTTGTTGCTGGTGTTGACGAAGTGGGTCGCGGCCCATTAGTCGGTGATGTTGTTACTGCTGCGGTGATATTAGATCCTAACAATCCTATTGTGGGGCTAACCGATTCAAAGAAATTAAGTGACAAGAAGCGCCAATTGCTCTTTCCTGAGATTAAAGAAAAAGCATTAGCGTGGAGCATTGGTCGTTGCAGCCCAAGTGAGATTGATGAACTCAATATCTTACAAGCAACTATGGTCGCAATGCAGCGAGCGGTTGCAGGACTTGCTCTGCAACCAGATCATGTGTTTATTGATGGTAATCGTTGCCCTGCATTACCGATGACTGCAGAAGCCATTGTGAAAGGCGATTTGCGCGTGGCAGAAATAAGTGCAGCGTCGATCTTGGCAAAAGTAGTACGTGATGCTGAAATGGATGAACTGCATGAACGTTACCCTGAATATGGTTTTGCGCAACATAAGGGTTATCCAACCAAAGCACACATGGAAAAGTTAGCGGAACTTGGACCAACAGAAGAATACCGAAAAAGTTTTAAACCTGTGCAACGTGCGTTAGGTTTATTAAAATAAAGTCTGGTGGCTTCGCGCCACTTTACCGTTATTGTTTTTAATTTTATCTACTCTCAATTAGCAGAAAGTCTTAATTATGGCAGAACCTCGTTTTATTCACCTGCATTTACACTCTGAATTCTCAATGGTGGATAGCTTAGTACGTATGAAACGTCTAGCACCCCGTTTACAAGAACTCAATATGCCGGCGATCGCATTAACCGATCAAACTAATATGTGTGCATTGGTTAAATTCTATGGTGCGATGCAAAGGGCAGGGGTTAAACCCATTCTTGGTGCTGACTTTTGGGTGCAAAGTGAAGAATACCCAGATGAGCAATTTAAACTAACCGCCTTAGCCAAAGATAATAAAGGTTATAACAACATCACGGTGTTGATTTCTAAAGCTTATAGTCGTGGTCATGTTGATGGTCGAGCTATTATTGATAAAGCTTGGTTAGCTGAGCATGCCGAAGGCGTCATCTTATTATCTGGCGCGCGTAATGGTGATATAGGTAAAGCCCTATTAAAAGGTAATGATGTACTTGCACTGCAGTGTTTACAATTTTATCAAACCCATTTTCCTGATAGCTATTATCTTGAACTGATCCGTACCGGACGCCAGGATGAAGAAGCTTATCTGCACATGGCTGTCGATTTTGCCACCCAGTATCAGTTACCTGTTGTTGCGACCAATGATGTGGTGTTCTTACATGAAGATGAATTTGATGCCCATGAAATACGAGTGTCGATTCATGATGGTTATACGTTAGAAGACAAGCGTCGCCCTAGGCTATACAGTAAAGAACAGTACTTACGCAGTGAAGACGAAATGTGTGAGTTATTTGCTGATATTCCAGAAGCGCTGGCTAACTCAGTTGAAATTGCAAAACGTTGTAATGCGACTGTACGCTTAGGAGAATATTTCTTACCTAACTTCCCAACGGGTGAGTTGTCGACAGAAGATTTCTTAGTCAAAGTATCTGAAGATGGCCTAGTTGAACGTCTTGATTTCTTATTTCCCGATCCCGAAGAGCGTGAACGTCAGCGTCCTGCGTATGAAGACCGCCTCGATGTTGAATTAAAAGTAATTAACGACATGGGTTTTCCGGGTTACTTTCTGATCGTGATGGAGTTCATCCAATGGAGTAAGGACAACAATATTCCAGTTGGACCTGGTCGAGGGTCCGGTGCTGGTTCATTAGTCGCTTATGCATTGAAAATTACCGATCTTGATCCACTGGAATACGAATTACTGTTCGAACGTTTCTTAAATCCAGAACGTGTTTCCATGCCCGATTTCGACGTCGATTTCTGTATGGATCGTCGTGACGAGGTGATTGACCACGTGGCCGAATTGTATAATCGCGATGCGGTAAGTCAGATTATTACCTTTGGTACGATGGCGGCAAAAGCGGTTATTCGTGACGTTGGTCGTGTACTAGGTCATCCGTTTGGTTTTGTTGATCGTATTTCTAAGTTAATTCCAGGTGACCCAGGGATGACCTTAACCAAAGCGTGGGAGGTTGAGCCACGTTTAGATGAAATGTATCAAGCTGATGAAGAAGTACGTGCATTGGTTGATATGGCACGTATTCTGGAAGGTGTCACACGTAACGCCGGTAAACATGCGGGTGGTGTTGTTATTTCACCAACAGTGATTACTGATTTTGCGCCCTTGTATTGTGACGATGAAGGTAATAACCCAGTTACCCAGTTTGACAAGAACGATGTGGAAGAAGCTGGACTGGTTAAATTCGACTTCTTGGGTCTACGAACCTTAACCATTATTCAGTGGGCACTGGATATGGCGAATCCGCATCTCGTGAAGCAAGGCAAAGAAGCGATCCGTATTGAGTCGATTGATATTACCGATAAAAGGTGTTTTGACTTATTACAGCGCTCAGAAACGACCGCGGTATTCCAGTTAGAATCTCGTGGTATGAAGGATCTGATCCGTCGCCTAAAACCCGATAGCTTTGAAGATATGATCGCATTGGTGGCCTTGTTCCGTCCCGGTCCATTGCAATCAGGCATGGTAGATAACTTTATTGACCGTAAGCATGGTCGAGAAGAAGTATCTTACCCAGATGCTCAATATCAACATGAATCGTTGAAAGAAATCCTTGATCCGACCTACGGTATTATCTTGTATCAAGAACAAGTAATGCAGATTGCCCAAGTCTTATCTGGTTATACCCTCGGTGGCGCCGACATGTTACGTCGTGCTATGGGTAAGAAAAAACCAGAAGAGATGGAAAAACAACGTGGTACTTTTAAAGAAGGCGCGATAAATAACGGTGTCGACGGTGACCTGTCGATGAAGATCTTCGATCTGGTAGAAAAGTTCGCGGGTTATGGTTTCAATAAATCGCATTCCGCGGCTTATGCACTGGTATCATATCAAACGCTGTGGATGAAGACTCATTACCCTTCTTACTTCATGGCGGCTGTAATGTCTGCTGATATGGATAATACCGAGAAAGTGGTCACCTTGGTTGATGAAGTGGAACGCATGGGACTAACCTTGTTACCGCCTGATGTAAACAAAGGTTTATTTAAGTTTAATGTCGATGAAGACCAGACCATTATTTATGGTATCGGTGCAATTAAAGGTGTAGGTGAAGGACCTATTGATGCAATTATTGCCGCCCGTGAAAGTGGTGGTGAGTTCTCTGATCTGTTTGATTTCTGTAATCGTGTTGATTTGAAAAAGATCAATAAACGTATTATGGAAAAGCTCATTTACGCTGGCGCATTAGATAAATTAGGTCCTCATCGCGCGGCCTTGCATGCGACATTACCTGAAGCCATGAAAGCGGCAGCGCAACATGCGATAGCCGAAGCACATGGTCAAAGTGACTTGTTTGGTATTTTAACCACTGAACCGGAAGAAGTTGAAAGTAAGTTTGCTGATGTTCCTGAGTGGCCTGATAAAGTATGGCTAGAAGGTGAGCGAGAAACCTTAGGTCTTTATCTTACTGGCCATCCAATTAATCAGTATATTAAAGAAGTTAAACGTTATTCAAGTAATCGCTTGAAAGATGTAAAACCGACCGAACGTGGTAAAGTTGTGACAGCGGTTGGTTTAGTTATTTCTGCACAAGTTAAAGTGACGAAGAAAGGTACCCGCATGGGGATCTTAGAGATTGATGATAAAAGTGGCCGCTTAAGTGTGATGTTCTTCTCAGAAGCGTTTGAACGTTATGAAGAATATATAGCTAAAGATCGTATTTTAGTTATTACTGGAGAGGTCAGCTTTGACGATTTCAATGGTGGGTATAAGATGACCGCCAGAGAAGTTATGGATATTGAAGCTGCGCGAGAGCGTTATGCGCGTGGCCTCACATTGCAGTTAAATGCAGACAAAATGAATGATACGTTTATGGGTAAGTTTATGGATACACTTGAACCTTATCGTGCGGGTACTTGTCCCATAAATATATATTATCAACGCGCCGACGCGAGGGCTAAATTAACTTTAGGTGTCGAATGGCGAGTATCGCCCACTGATGAGCTTTTATATGGATTAGAGCTGATGTTAGGGTCGGGAAATGTTGATCTTGAATTTGATTAGTGCTGACGTTACAAGGTTGTCGTCATTAGCCATTAGTAATAATATTAGATAAGGAAGCAGCGCCTCATGGCCATAAATTTTTTAGATTTTGAACAGCCGATTGCAGAATTGCAGGCTCAAATCGATGAATTAAAACTTGTGACTAACAATTCTGATGATGTTGATCTACAAGATGAGATCTCTCGTTTAGAAAAGAAGAATGCAGAACTAACAACAAAGATATTCAGTAGTCTGAAACCTTGGGATGTAGCTAAGATGGCTCGTCATCCACAGCGTCCTTATACCCTTGATTATATCGAGCATGTATTTACCGATTTTGATGAACTTGCTGGTGATCGCGCATTTGCCGATGATAAAGCGATTGTTGGTGGTACAGCGCGTTTAGATGGTATGCCTGTAATGATCATTGGTCAGCAAAAAGGCCGTGATACCAAGGAAAAATTAAAACGCAACTTTGGTATGCCGCGTCCAGAAGGTTACCGTAAAGCGTTACGTTTAATGAAAATGGCAGAAAAATTCAAGATGCCTATCATTACCTTTATTGATACTCCAGGTGCTTACCCTGGGGTTGGTGCTGAAGAACGTGGTCAAAGTGAAGCGATTGCACGTAATTTGAAAGAAATGGCTGAGCTTACAGTTCCGGTTATTTGTACTGTGATCGGTGAAGGTGGTTCGGGTGGTGCATTAGCGATTGGTGTTGGTGATCGTGTTAACATGCTGCAATACAGCACTTATTCGGTGATCTCTCCTGAAGGTTGTGCGTCAATCTTATGGAAGTCAGCTGATAAAGCACCTTTAGCTGCTGAAGCAATGGGGATCACTGCTGATCGACTTAAGAGCTTAGATTTGATTAATACCGTTATCTCAGAACCACTCGGTGGCGCACATCGAGATATGGCTTTAATGGCAGCTAACTTGAAAGAGTGTATTAAAGCGGATCTTGCTGAGCTTAGACCGCTTGGGCATGAGACATTGCTAGAACAACGTTATGAGCGTCTAATGTCATTTGGCATGTAAGCCGCTATAACGCTAGATTGTTATAAAGATAATCGAATAATATTGATTAAACCGCTAATAGCTTTATCAGCGGTTTTTTTATATCTACCACTTTTCGGTATATACTGTTCTGGTCTATTCTAACTGTGATGATACCTGTGGTTACTAACGTCGATCTCTTTTCAACATTTCAGCACTCGTTACAATCGTTAACGACAAAGCCTATGCAGATTGTACTTGCTTATAGCGGTGGTCTTGATTCCCATGTGTTATTACATTTACTTGCCCGTTATCAGCAATTATATTCTCAGCATGATTACCTTGCCGTGCATGTTCATCACGGTTTAAGTGACAATGCGGATGCTTGGTTAACGCATTGTCAGCAAACTGCTGCGGCGTTAGGGATTAACTTTATCGCTGAAAAGGTCGTGCTTAATCTTGGCAGTCGAGAAAGCTTAGAAGCACAAGCGCGCACCGCCCGCTATCAAGCGATAGCAAAGTATCTCAATGATGGTTCATTATTATTACTTGGACAGCATCTTGATGATCAGCTTGAAACATTTTTGTTGCAGCTTAAGCGTGGTGCTGGTGTAAAAGGCTTGTCGGCAATGGCTGCGCAGATGCCTTTTTCATTACAAGCAAACTGCCAAATAGTCCGTCCTTTACTGACTCATTCGCAACAAATGTTGGTAGATTATGCCAGCCAAGCACAATTATATTGGGTCGAAGACGAAAGCAATAATGACCAGAGCTATGATCGTAACTTCTTGCGCCATCAAATTATCCCCAGTTTAAAACAGCGTTGGCCAGGTATAGCGCATGCTGTCCACCGCAGCGCAGAACTCTGTGCAGAGCAACAAGCGTTAGCGGATGAGATTGCGCAAATGGATCTTGTTACTTGTGAACATAGTTTAGCTGGGCTAAAGATTGTTGAATTAGATAAACTATCAAAAATTCGCCGTAACAATGTCATTCGTTTTTGGCTTGATACTCAACGACTACCTATGCCAAGCCGTCACCATTTAGATAAATTATGGTTAGAGGTAGTGAACGCGTCTGATGATGCTAATCCACAATTAAGTTGGCAGGCAGGTGAGTTTCGCCGTTATCAAGGTGTCCTTTATAATCAGCAGAAATACGCTGAGCTAAAAGACGTAGTGATAGGGCTTAGGCATACTAAACCTCAACGTATTGTGTTACCAGACAATATCGGCTTCTTGTATCTACAAGACTCGATACAAGATAAGCGTGGCGTTGATACCGGTAATACAATTGATGAAGGTGCCAGTACGATTTGTTTGAAAGCGCCACTCGAACATGAAAAGGTGACCATTCGTTTCCGCGGTGAGGGGAAGTGTCATCCTGTTGGGCGTATTGGCTCGCGTAGTATTAAAAAGTTATATCAAGAGTATCAGGTAGCACCTTGGCTACGCGATCGTATCCCATTAATCTATTATGGCGAAGAACTGGTTTGTGCGGTCGGGCTTTGGGTGTGCAAGGGTTATGAAGCGCAAGAAGGCTTATATTGGCATGTCACTCGTGAACAATAGCGTGTAATGACAGTATATCATGAGAGTATGGAATAAGCTGAGTTGAGTCAGTTACAGAAAAGCAGATGAATAAACCCCACCTGCTTTTATTCCTATCTTTTATTGAATTGGTTATCCAGCTTCAACTTTTTCTTTGACTTGTTGATGACCTTGTTCCAGGTGCACGAAGTCAATATCGTCATTACCGTTAACGGTATAAGCTTGACCAAAGCCTTTTACGTAACGACCTGTCTGTGGTTCGATACGGAAGAGACGGAAATCACTTAAACCACTTAAATTAGTGATTATTTCACCAAAACGAGTTTCTAGTGCAGGGATTGCTTGTGACCAAGATTCGCTTTCACGGGCAATGACTTCGGCATTCGCTTTGTATGTAAGACGGTGACGAGCAAAAATTTGTTTCGAATTTTGTTCATCTTCCAACAGCATAAAGGACAGATTCTTATTAACCAATAAGTTTTGCGTATGTTCAGCAACTTCACTGATTAAGATGTAATAGCCATCTTCTAAACGAACAAATGGTGCATAGCTGATATGTGGAAATCCGTCTGCGCTTAATGTTGATAAAATTAAAGTTTGACGCTCTTCTCTAAACTCTGCAATCTTTGGTTGTAAGCGATTTTCTAAGCGTTCTTTTTTATTTATCATAATGACCTTCGTGTCCGTTATTTATATTTAATTAGTAACGATAGCGATAGTTTCGTCACTTACTGTTTGCGTTGATAGTGCATGAAAACGTGCTATTTGTTCTGGGTTCACTTCGCCGTCTTTGTTACGGCCAAGATAAATTTTAAATACACTGTTACCCTTATGGTCAAAGAACTGCACGTAATAGCTTAATTTTCCACGTACCTTACGTGTGAGTAGAGCGATCGCAGATACATTATCAAGTTTTAAGTGGCCCTGTAAGCCGTCATTATCATGCGATAAATTGTAATAGCCGTAAGCATTTCTTCCTTTCGGGAAAGGCGCTTTTACTTCAAATACAAAACCAGATACTTCAATAATACAAGTTACTTTCCCCCAGTCTGCAATATTAGATAATAAGCGTTGTGCTTGTTCTGCTGGCAGCATATTCACTTCTTGCTCTGGCAATGCTTGGATCACCTGTAATTCACTGCAATTAAGTTCGAGCGCAACTTCAATGCTCCTTAATCGAGGTTGGTCAGCCATCAACTGACGAATGTCATTATGGGTAGTATTTTCTTGCATACTCTTTAGCCTTTTTAAACGACTCATCGTTATCGTAATAGTTGCAGATTAATATAGATGTAATGATAATGCAACCAATTCGCATTTGCATTGGCGGGGTTTGTTATTTACACTGTTGGGCAAGTACGAGTTAAATTTAATGACTGTATTTTAGATGAAATATCTATTTTTACTTAACTATGAAAAATATTATATTAACATTGGGTTGGAATTAAGATGCATAAGGTTTGGATTGGCGTTTGTTGTTTATTATTGTCATTCGGTAGTGTTGCCGGGGAACGTATCATTAGTGCTGGCGCGGGTGTTACCGAGTTATTGATTGCTTTGGATAAACAAGATGATTTGGTTGCTGTCGATTTGACTAGTCGCTACCCGGCCGTATTCAAATTACCTGTCGTTGGTTACCACCGTCAATTGTCTGCTGAAGGATTATTATCATTAGCACCAGATACACTGATTGGTAGTAGTGAGATGGGCCCACAATCAACGCTTGATTTGTTATCACAAAGTGGTGTTGAAGTGATGGTGTTACCGACAGAAACAACAACGACAAACCTACTTGATACGATTACCTTACTTGGTGATAAATTAGATAGAAAATTACAGGCCAAACAATTGATTACCAAGCTTGAACGCGATATTAATCAATTAGAAGCTAATCAACGGAAAATTAAAACGGCGAAAAAAATGCTGTTTTTACTGCTAAATGATAAAGGTACCTATACTGCGGCTGGTAGTAATACAACTGCGCATTCGGTGATGACATTAGCGGGTGCTATTAACCCTGCGGCAGAGCTTAATTCTTACCAAGCATTATCAGCAGAAGCGTTCTTAGCGATGGCCCCAGAAAGTATTTTAGTCAGTGGCCGTCATTGGAAAAAGTATCAAGATATCGATACCTTAATTGCGGCAATGCCATTATTAGCACAAACACCTGCAGGTCGTAATAAAGCGATTTATGTCATTGATGGCAGTGCGCTAATCGGTGGTCTGGGACTGAGTAGTGTCGAACAAGCAAAGCAGTTACAGCGTAAGATATACCCTCAGTTATCAGCAGATTTAGATTAAGTAAGGGCATATATGTTTGTTAATAGCCGTTGGCCATTGTTGTTACCGAGTTTTGTTTTATTTTGTCTTGCTTCTATGGTGGTGTTATCTGTTTCTGTGGGACCAATGGCGATCTCGTTTGCTGACAGTATTAAAGCATTATTGGTTAATTGGGTTAATTGGCAATCGCCAGTAAGCACTCAAAACGCCATTGTGGTGAGTCATATTCGCTTTCCTCGCACGCTACTCTGTTTATCTATTGGCGGTATATTGGGATTAACTGGCGCGGTGATGCAAGGTGTGTTTCGTAACCCGTTAGCTGATCCTGGTATTATTGGGGTCAGCAGTGGTGCTGCACTGGGGGCGGGTTTAGGTATTGTTATTTTTGCTGATTTGATGGTTGATTTACCTGATTGGTTACAATTGAGTACGGTGTCTTTTTTTGCATTTACCTTTGCTTTAGCGGTTTGTTTATTAGTCTACAAATTAGGGACGAGTAGCCAAGGCAGTTCTGTGGTGGTGATGTTACTTGCGGGTGTAGCAATCAGTGCGATCGCTGGCGCGGGAATGGGCATGCTCACGTATATTGCCGATGATCAAAGTCTGCGTGATTTGAGTTTGTGGCAAATGGGCTCAATGGCGGGCAGTAATTGGATCAGTATTACTATCAGTAGTATCACTCTGGTATTTTTGCTGGTGGTGTTTATGTCATCAGCGAAAGCATTGAATATTTTATTATTGGGGGATGCGGAAGCGGTACATCTTGGTATCGATATTGTACGTATAAAACGTCGGTTAATATTTTGCTGTGCCATCGGGCTCGGGGTTGCGGTATCAATCGCAGGTATGATTGGGTTTATTGGTTTGATTATTCCACATCTAGTTCGCTTGTTAGTGGGGCCTAACCATCAACGTTTATTACCATTATCTGCGATGTTAGGGGCATTGTTATTATTACTTGCCGATATTTTAGCGCGTACCGTCATGGCTCCAAGTGAAGTACCTGTAGGTATTATAACTGCGTTATTAGGCAGTCCTTTCTTTATTATCTTATTACTCCAACAACGCTCTAAATTAGGAATATAGTTTGATGTCAAACACGACAAAATCGGTACTGCATTGCCAGCAGCTAAACTATCATATTGCCGGTAAATGTATTTTTAATGATCTCAATTTGACGTTAGAGGAAGGGGAGTTTTTGGCTGTTCTCGGCCCTAATGGTGCAGGTAAAAGCTCATTGTTTAAAGCCATCACCGGAGAGTTGAAACCTACCTCGGGGGCAATATTCTTAAACGGTGAAGTACGTAACAGTATTAGCATGAGAGAGATCGCGAAGACGTTGGCGGTATTGCCGCAAAGTGCCAGTTTAAGTTTTGCATTTCAAGTGATTGATGTGGTGATGATGGGTGGCTTACAGGCCGACTGTAGCCAAGCTAAAGTAAAAGATCTCGCCGATATTATTCTAACTGAACAAGAAATCGAGCATTTAAGAATCCGATCTTATCCAACATTATCGGGTGGTGAAAAGCAGCGCGTGCATTTTGCGCGAGTGCTGTTGCAATTAGCGGTGGGTAATAAGAACAAACCGCAGTTACTATTATTAGATGAGCCAACAGCAGCGTTGGATATAAATTATCAACATCAATTATTAAAGAGCGCCAAGCATCTAGCGCAGACAGGGGTGGCGGTTATTGCGGTATTACATGATCTTAATTTGGCGGCTAAGTATGCTGACCGGATTATCTTATTGAAAGAAGGTAATATCTGCGCCAATGGCAGCGCTGAGCAGGTGGTGACCACTGATAATATCCGTGATGTTTATGGCTATGAAAGCACCGTTATTAACAATTCTGATTTTTCGCACCCGATTGTGATGTAATTCTGGTGATCGTGGATATGCTGGTGTACCGTAACAAACCTATTGTTTGATTAAGGAGTTGTTGTGATTGTTTCAATGATCGCCGCACTGGCGAATAACCGCGTGATTGGTTTAGATAATAAGATGCCGTGGCACTTACCTGCTGAGTTACAACTGTTTAAACGTGCGACGCTAGGTAAACCTATCGTGATGGGGCGTAATACCTTTGAATCAATTGGTCGCCCATTACCGGGGCGTTTAAACATCGTATTAAGTCGACAAACAGATTATAAGCCAGAAGGCGTTACTGTTGTTGCTACGCTAGATGATGCAGTCGTGGCAGCTGGTGATGTGGAAGAGTTGATGATCATTGGCGGGGCGACGATTTACAACCAATGCTTAGCCGCCGCTGACCGTTTGTATTTGACCCATATTGAATTAACAACAGAAGGGGATACTTGGTTCCCTGATTATGAGCAGTACAATTGGCAAGAAATTGAACACGAGTACTATGCGGCAGATGATAAAAATCCGCACGATTACCGCTTTAGTTTACTTGAACGAGTGAAGTAGCTATTAGCTGACGAGTAGAATGGCGCAGAGTGAACTAGACTAAAAAATAAAATGCCGCGCTAGTGATAGCGCGGCATTTTTTTATCGTTAATTTTTACTATTAACTTAGTTCGTGCTGGTGGCTATTACGCCATTGTATCTAAGCTAGATTCGAATTCGTCGAATTGAGCGTGGATACTTTCGTCTTCTTGTTTACCAATCAGTGAAATGATAACAATCGCGAGAGAAGCAAGGATGATACCTGGTACGATTTCATAGAGGTCAAAAATACCGCCACTTAATTGTTTCCACACAACAACTGTAACTGCACCAACAATAATACCTGCAAGCGCACCGTTACGCGTCATACCACGCCAGTATAGCGAGATGATTAATGCTGGACCAAATGCAGCACCAAAACCAGCCCATGCGTAAGATACTAAGCCAAGTACTGAGCTGTCAGGGTTAAGGGCAAGCAACAATGCAATGATAGACAGACCAACCACACCAAAGCGACCAACAGTAACAAGCTCTTCACTTGTTGCTTGTGGACGAATTAACTGTTTGTAGAAATCTTCAGCCAGTGCTGATGATGATACAAGTAGTTGTGAATCAGCAGTACTCATGATTGCAGCTAAGATCGCAGCAAGTAGAATACCAGCAACAACAGGGTGAAAGATGCTGTTCACTAATAACATGAAGATCGTTTCAGCGTCAGCGATAGTGATATTGTTCGTATTCGTATACACCAGACCCACTAGACCTACTAACATTGCACCAAACATAGACAATAAAGTCCAAACAACCGCAATATGACGTGCTTTAACAAGGTCTTTATTACTACGTGTTGCTTTGAAACGCGCAAGAATATGTGGTTGACCGAAATAACCTAGGCCCCAAGCAACTAATGAAATAATTGCAATTGCGCTCAGGTCTTCACCTTTGCTGTTTTGCCATATTGTCAGTAGTTCCGGATTAATGTCGTTCATGGCAGATGCTAGATCGCTAAAGCTACCGTCCATCGCGCTGAGAGGCACGATTAATAGTGCCGCTGACATCAACAGGCCTTGTACTAAATCAGTCCAAGATACAGCAAGGAAACCACCGAATAGCGTATAAGAAACTACACATACCGTACCGAGTACAACTGCGATTTGATAATCTAGACCAAATACTGTTTCAAATAATTTACCGCCAGCCACTAATCCTGCGCTTGTATAGAACAAGAAGAACATTAGGATAAAGAATGCTGAACAAATTTGAATGGCCTTTGAGTTGTCTTTAAAACGACGTGATAGGAATTCTGGTAAGGTGATTGACTTAGTTACGATACTGTAGGTACGTAAACGTTTCGCACAGATCAACCAGTTAAGCCAAGTACCAATTAACAAACCACCTGCTAACCAGATCGCTTCCATACCGGCGGCATACGCATAACCCGGTAAGCCAAGTAGCAACCAGCCGCTCATGTCTGAAGCACCTGCAGATAGAGCCGCAGGCCAAGGACCTAAATTACGGCCACCTAAAAAATAGTCTGTTGAGCTCTTGGTTTGTCGATAAGCATACACACCGATACCAAGCATAACAGCAAGGTAAACAAGGAATGTAGCTGTAATAATGAAATTATTTTCAATCATGTATATAAGCCTTAGTTGTAAAGTCGTTATTTTTTACTTTTTATTTTTATAGCTAAACTCAACCAAACCACGTCAATATACTTGTTCGCGATAATATTGATGTGGTTTGGCTAAAATTAGGGTGCAGTATATACGAACAGTTATGTTATTACTTAACATTAAAGCAACACTGTGATAACCCGCGTATTATTTAATCTTATTCTAGTCAATTATGTCGCATGAGTTAGGCATGGAACGGAAAAAACTGCCTTATCTTCCCAGCGTAACATAGTTAAGCTGTTCCCCCATACGCAGCCAGTATCAAGTGTTGTCGCATTTTTATGGCTGCAATTTCCTTCTAATGCAGCCCAATGACCAAAAATAACATGGGCGCCCTCAAGGTGTGAACCCGTGACTTCATACCAAGGTATATGCTGCATATTATTATTTGTCGTTGGTGAATGCTTGTTGTGAAACTCTAGCTGTCCATTCGGTGCGCAAAAACGCATTCGGGTAAAGGCATTAATAATAAATCGCAAGCGATCGAAACTTTGTAGATTTTCTCGCCAATAATCAGGTTGGGCACCGTACATGTTTGCGAGTAATGCCAAGTAATCATCGCCACGCAATTGTATACTAACCTCTTCTGCATAGCGTTTTGCTTGTTGCTGGGTCCATTGTGGACTGATACCGGCATGTACCATGATAATATTGAAGGCATCATGATATGCAAGTAGTGGTTGCTGACGTAGCCATAATAGCAATTCATCTTTGTCTTCTGCTGCAAAGATCGCCTGCGTTTTATCCTTAGGGTTTAGCTTAGCTAACCCTGCGTCAATAGCGAGTAAATGTAAATCATGATTACCAAGTACGGTGACAGCAGCAGAACCGAGCTGTTTAACAAAACGCAGTGTTTCTAATGATTTTGGTCCTCGGGCAACAAGATCCCCTGTTAACCAAAGTTTATCTTGGCGTGGATCGAAATTAACTTGCTGTAACAAATGTTGCAGATCGTCGAAACAACCTTGAATATCACCAACAAAATAAGTTGCCATGTATAAATTACCTTTCTAGCTGAGCGTGATGAAGTATGTGCGTTAACGCGTTTAATTGATTAGTGTAAAAGATTTGGTGTGACAAGACGAAATGGTTCGATAGTGATCACCACTAATTCACTGGCACTGAGTTGTAATTCTATCTTTCCCTGAACGATACTCAATGGAGAATGGGTAATTATATCATTGCTATAGCAAAAATCTTGTTGTGAAGAGATAAGATAATCATTATCTTGAAATGGGTTGTTTAATTCGGAAACTGTGCCGTCGCCGTCAGTGAGTAATAGCTGGATATTTGATAAGTTAACAGACTGGCTTAATGGATTGGTTAAAGTAATGGTATAAGTAAAGAAGTACCTGTGTTGTGCTGGTACAGATACTTCTTCGATATATTCGGTGTCAATGGTAAGAGTGAATGAATCAGCGATACTTACCATTGATACGAACTGTCTTAATCCGCTGCTTGCATTGGATTATCGGTTACGAAATTTGCAATCGTAACATAGTTTTCAAGCGTTAAGTTTTCAGGGCGTAGAGAAACGTTAATTCCTAGCGCTTCAATGTCATCAACCGAAATCACTTTTTTCAAGCTATTACGAATTGTTTTACGACGTTGGTTAAAGGCACTTGTCACTACGTGGTTAAGTACTTTTAAGCTTTTCGCGGGATGCGGTAATACAGCATGTGGCTCTAAACGAACTACCGCTGAATCGACTTTTGGTGCAGGTCTAAATGCTTCAGGACCCACTTCAAGTACTGGTGTTACATTACAGTAGTATTGCGTCATGACTGTTAAGCGGCCATAACTTTTAGTGTTATGGTTAGCGGCTAAACGTTGTACAACTTCTTTTTGTAACATGAAGTGCATATCTTGGATATCTTCATGGAATTCAAATAAGTGGAACATTAACGGCGTTGAAATATTGTAAGGTAAATTACCAAAAATACGCATTTTCATATTCGGTTTGATTAACTGATTAAAATCAAAACGCATTGCGTCTGCTTGGTTAATGTCTAACTTTTTAGATAGTACCGGGTGTTGCTCTAGGCGTTCAGCAAGATCTCTATCCAGCTCTACAACTGTCATCTTATCGAGACAAGCTGCTACAGGCTCGGTTAAGGCGCCTAAACCTGGACCAATTTCAATTAGGTTTTCACCTTTTTGCGGATTAATCGATGCAACAATTTGACCAATTACATAGGCATCATGTAAGAAGTTTTGACCAAAACGTTTTTTCGCGGTGTGACCTAAATGGACCTTGTCGTTCATGCGTGTTTCTCTACCATTTCTATTGCTTGGTTTACTGCTGTAAACATACTGCCGGCGTCGGCTGTTCCAGTACCTGCAAGTTCAATTGCAGTACCGTGATCAACTGATGTACGGATAAAAGGTAAGCCCAGGGTAATATTTACTGAGCTGCCAAAACCAACCGATTTTAATACCGGTAATCCTTGGTCATGATACATTGCTAATACAACGTCAGCATCGTTAAGATACTTAGGCTGGAACAAGGTATCTGCAGGGAGGGGGCCTGTCAAATCCATACCCTCATCGCGAAGTTTCATTAACGTCGGAGAAATTATTTCAATTTCTTCGCGACCTAGATGTCCATCTTCGCCTGCATGTGGATTAAGTCCACATACATAAATTTTTGGTCGTTCAATACCAAATTTAGTTTTCATTTCAGCGTGAAGGATGCGAATAATATTACTTAATCGCTCTTCTGTTATCGCTTTTGCGACATACGCGAGTGGAATATGTGTGGTGACTAATGCCACTCGTAATCCAGTTGTTGCAAGTAGCATTACCACATCCGCGGTTTCTGATTGCTGCGCAAAAAACTCAGTGTGACCACTAAAAGACACACCCGCTTTATTAATAATGCCTTTATTTACAGGTCCTGTTACGACAGCGTTAAACTCTGCAGACATATTTTTTTCACATGCGAATTGCAGAGTATCTAATACGTAGCGGCCATTCGTCTCATTAAGCTTACCTGGTTCTGCAGGTGCAGCCATTTTCATTGGTGCGATAGTTAGGGTGCCAGCACGTTGTGGTTGTGCTGGTATACTTGGGTTATATTCGATTAATTCAATCGTTTTACCCAGTATTTTTGCTCGAGATAAAATGAGTTCTGGATCTGCGCAAAGTACGAGCTCTACTGGCCAGTCTTGCTTCGTTAATTCCAGTACAAGATCTGGACCAATGCCAGCTGGCTCACCTGGAGTTATTGCTATTCGATGAGTCACATTTTCACCTGTTTACGATTCATTATCTAAAATACGAATATAAGCTTCTTGTTTTAATTCATTTAACCAAGCTTGGCTTTCTTCAGCTGCACGACGATTATACAACAATTGCCATGCTTTTTGGCGATTTGCTTTATCTGTCGTATCTTGTGTACGTCTATCAAGTAGTTGTACTATGTGCCAGCCATGGCTAGAACGAAATGCAGGGCTAATTTCACCTTTTTTCAAGTCTTTTAGCGCTAATTTAAATGCAGGTACATAGATATTTGGATCTGCCCAGCCCAATTCACCGCCTTTGAGGGCAGAGCCTGTGTCATCTGAATAGGCTTTCGCTAGTTCAGCAAAGTCCGCATCACCTGATTTAATTCGGGCTAAATAATCATTTAATAATGATTTCGCTTTGTCGTCGCTTAAGATTACTGATGGTTTAACCAGAATATGACGTGCATTGACTTCTTTTGTCATTACCGTTTCTACGCCACGCATATCGGTAATTTTGATGATATGCAATCCAGCGCCACTGCGGATAGGACCTATGATGTCCCCTTTTTTGGCATTGGTCACTGCTTCTGCGAATAGTGTCGGCATTTCATTGATATTCATCCAGCCCCAATCGCCACCATCAAGTGCTTTTGGACCTGCCGAGACGGCTAAAGCGAGACTTGAAAATACTTCGCCTGCATTTAGCTGTGTTTGTATATCGGCAATTTTAGTTTGTAATGCTTCCATCGTCGCGCTATCAGCGTCGTTAGGGACACGTAGCATGATATGACTTACACGATATTGTATATTTTTCTGTCCTTGTTCGTTGATGATCGCAAGTAGATTATCAACGTCTTGATCCGAAATGGTGATACGGCGACGCATTTGCATACGCTGCACTTCGTTGGTTAATAACTGAATGCGTAATTCTTCTTTATAGTCGTTAAAATTACCACCGTCAGCAAGGATGCTTTCACGCAGCTGTTCAACGGTTTGGTTATTATCTTTCGCAATATTGTTTAACGTATCATCGAGCTGAGCATTACTAATACGCATGCCCATTTTTTTTGCCATTTGTAACTGTAGGCTATCAATGATGAGTTTATCTAACGCTTGCTGGGTCAGTATCTCTTGGGACGGTAAAGTTTGGCCTGCTTTTGTTGCTCGTTTCGTTACCGAGCTTGTTAATGCGTTGACATCACTCGCTAAAATAACTTCTTCATTAACAATCGCAATCACTTCATCGAGTTTAGTTAGCTCGGCTTGAGCTTGCCAGCTCGCTACAACTATGACTCCGGATAATAGAGTCTTAATTACTTTTTTAATCACTTTATTAATTCCTATTCAATATCGACTATAACTGAGACAGCAGTAGGCTGAAAACTATCAATTTTACCACGGGAAAGTATGAGGATTGTGTAATTCGCTGAAAACCGAGGTGAAAAAGTAAGCGGAAGTATACCTTGTCAGGCTTTCAATGCAATCGTCATGAGCTGTAAATCCCTTTTTGACTGATAACGGCGGGTTAATTACCACCGTTATCATGCTTAAGATCTATGCATAAAATTTTATAAACCACACTTATTCACGTAATTGGAACGGTTGACCGTATGTAAATAAACTTGAAGCACCTATACTATTAATATTATTCCCCATTCCGCCCAAACCTTTTAGCTCGAACATCAGTGATGGACCCTGATCAAACTCTGTTTCGCCAGTACTAATATTGTGTGATTTTAGGCGATAGCTATAATCAAGACGAATTGCCCAACAGCATGATTCATATTTAATACCAACAAAAGCGTCTTGGGTTATTTTATTTTCAACATCGTAGTAATAACTTGCACCCATGTCCCACTGATTATTGATTGGTAAGATATATTTTGAACCAACTTGGTTGATTGTCGAATTAACTTGGCGATTTGGATTTTCCAGTATAGATGCGGTATCTTCAATATAACGGTAGTTGAATTGTACCCGTTGACCACGGTCAAAGCGATATTCAATCGCTGCATCTGCACGACGTACTAGATTATCTTCGTGAGCATATTCAATACTGTTATTAAAGAATAAATTATCGTTAATCTTAACATCTGTTTCCATTACGATACTTGATGTCGTCACGTCAGTGTTATCTGTCTTCGCCTTCGCCTCTGGAGATATACCAACTTGAGTATCACCAAAGTAAACGATTTGACCAAGCGCAAAGCGGAACCTTTCACTGCCTATTTTATCGAATACACGGCTTGTTAAACCAATTGTAAATTGATTTGTATCGGCAATACGGTCATAACCAATATAAGTACGATCACGGTATAAGCCTATAAAGTCTTGTTGAATAGTCGATGAATCGTAAATACCAATGTTGTCTTGGTTTTTATATGGAATATATAAGTATTGGACTTGCGGCTCCAAAGTCTGAGTGAATTGATTACTAAACCAAGATGTCGAACGCTCAAAATTTAAACCTGCGTGTAATCTAGTTGTTGGTATTACACGAACAACTTCTTCGTCTAATTTACCTTTATAGCCATTCTTAAAATTGCCATTATCGGACTCGTTAAATGTTTGAGAGTAGTAAGTCATAGGTAGTTTAAATTCGGCAACCGCAAAACCTGCTGGGCGCTCATAAGGGAAACTAATGCCTGGCTCTATGTGGGTTCTGATACCGCTGTATACTTGACTGTTAGAGTGTGAAAAATTAGTCATTTCACTATAAACGGACAGCTCAATCGGATTATTATCGAATTGTTGGTAACCGGTAAAAGCGATCTTCGGCAATACTTTATGTGGTGTTACAGCATCACTTAAAATTTGAAAATCACGGACTTCAAATTGTGATGACGTCATATCTGTATTATAAGTCAAGGCTGCAGTTCTAAGTAGTGTATTGCTGTCTCGAGAACCTACTGTCGTATCAAGGTCAGTAAAATAGTCGTCATCATTGACGTGTGTATAGCTAGCGTTGAAGTTTAAATGGTCATTTAAATTACCGTTCTGATCCCAATGGTAGAGGACGCGATCAGTATTTTTTTTGTTGTCATCAGTCTTTTTATCATTGGCGGCTTGGACTTTTTTATCATCACCAAGATATTCAACATTAATATTACCACTTTGCTCAGCGACTAAATAACGAAATTTAGTGGTTAATTGGACACCACGCTTCTTCATATAAGTTGGTGTTATTGTCATGTCATAGTTTGGCGCTATATTCCAATAGAATGGCTGAGAGAGGGTAATACCATTTCCTAATGAATCATCATATGATGGGAATAATAAACCTGTTCTACGCTTATTTGTCGTTGGATAAGTAAAATATGGCATATAGAAAACGGGAACTTCTTTAAAATACAACGTTGCGTTATAAGCTTCAGCAACTTCATCTGTATTATCGATGTCAATAGAAGATGCACGTAACACCCAGCTATTATCTCCATAGGGACATTGGGTATAAGTCGAGCGCTGCATTAAAATATTGTCGCCACTATTAGTAACATAAACTTTTTTAGCTTTACCATTAGCGGCTTGACCATGTAGTAAATAATCTACCTGTGTTAGCTCGGCATCTTTGGTGTCTAAGTTTGCTTTCAATGAGCGACCATTCATTGTCGCCGTACTGCCTTCTAATACAACATTACCTTCGGCGGTTAAGATATTGGTTAACTGATACAAAATGATTTCATCAGCGGATAATTCTCGATTACCTTGAGTAAAGTTCACATCACCGGTAAAAATAGCTTTGTTACCTTGGATTACTTTCGCATCATCTGATAATAGCTGGATCTCGTTAGCGGCTTTAGTATCTGTAATTGGAGGCTTTATCGCAGGCACATAAGGGTAGCATTGTTTAAACAAGCTTAGCTCAGCTAATTCGGACGAAGCTGTGACGTCATCAATGATAGTTGAAATACCATCTTCATTGGTGATAATTGTAGCTGCGCTAGCTGAGAATACGACACCGCTGAGTGTTGAAAATAAGGTAAAAAGGCGCATTTTAACAATCCATTTTGTCATCGATAATTTCATTAAAATTAATAAATAGTTGGATATAATAATCCATATTACAGCGATAGACCATTTAATGGCTGGTTTTATCCCGTAAACCTGCAAAAAGATGATGAGATTGATTGATTTGTTACATTTTAAACAGTCATAATACAGCGCTTATATAAATATATGTCATTTTTGCTTGGTAGCTACTTTTATGAATATGTTGTTTTACATTTTACTATCCGCGATCGGTATTAAATTCGGCGGATTTTTTGGTGCGATTTTTATGATCTGGGTTGGCTCTATATTAAAGCGCCAGTTTGGACCTCGACTCGGTATTGATACTCGGCCTGCTGCGCATAAGCGTCAGGATATTTTCTTACATACCTCATTTTCGGTGATGGGGCACATGGCAAAAGCGGACGGTCACGTTACCGAAGCTGAAATTCATGTCGCTACGCAGTTAATGGACCGAATGAAACTGACAGGCGAAACTCGTCGTGCAGCTCAAGTATCATTCAATCAGGGTAAGGAAGCTGATTTCCCGTTAGAGCAAACGGTTCGAGATTTTCGCCGTGTAAGTGTGTTACGTCGAGATCTGATTAAAATGTTCCTGGAGATACAAATTCAGGCTGCTTTTGCCGATCTTGAATTGTCCACAGCAGAGCGTGATATCCTTCATCGTATCGGTGCGATCTTGGGTGTGACGACTCAGGACATGGATAATTTATTACGCATGATGGAAGCGGAATTACGTTCGCACCGCCATGGCAGTAAAGTAAGCCGTGAAGAAGCATTAACTAACGCCTATCAGCAATTAGGTGTGAGTGCTGAGGATGACGACAAAGTAATTAAGCGTGCTTATCGTAAATTAATGAATGAACATCATCCGGATAAATTGGTATCGAAAGGTTTGCCAGAAGAAATGATGATTATTGCTAAAGAGAAAGCCCAAGATATCCAAGGTGCTTATGACGTAGTAAAAGAATCGAGAAAAATGCGCTAATACCAGCCGAGTTTAACCAACCAGCCATAAATTATTTGGCTGGTTGCGATTTGAGTCTCAACTTGTCCCTGTAAGCCTATCACTTCAGTTTGTCTGTACTTATCTGTGTTAATACGCTTTTCTGCTATCTGTCTTAATTTTGCTTGATTAATTATCGCTAAGCTATCTGTTTGCGCATACAAATCTAAAATAGGTACTTTTAGTTGGTGCATTTGGCTAATTAGTTGAGATGCTAACGCTGGGGTGGGGCTATGTACACTAAGTAACACAATCGCATCGACGTAAATATCTTTGTTTTTAATCAATACGTTTACCATTGCCTGGCAATTAGCGCCTTGTAAGATTAGTAATCGCTTACTTTTTTGGCTCACTATTTTGTCTTGTAAGATGCGTAATTGCGCTTGTAAACGTTGCTCGGCTTGCTCTGATGTTAAGGTTTGACTTAATGGCGATATAGAATAGGTATGTAATCCTTTATCATTGAGCTGATAGCGCAGAGTTTGGATAATGTTGGGGTTATTAGCTGAGGTATAGGTATCGGAAAAAATCCAACTTGTACCTGTAACTTTTGCTGTCGTTTGTTCAAGCCATAAAGTAAAAAATCGATTTTCTTTATCACCTAACCAAGCCACTTCGCTTGCATTACTGTATTTAGTTAAGTCTTGATCAAACACGCGTTGCTGAGAAATTGGGAAGGCGATTGTCGGCTTATTGGTCTCATTTTTGTCTTTACTCTCTTCAGCATTATTCTCTTCAGCGTATATTTGTAGCGACAAAGTGGATAAAAGTAATAATACAAGCGCCTTAAGCATTCATCATTCCTAAAGTAAATAGTCATACTAATCAATTGGAAAAGGTGGTTTGACCTTAAATGTAATTTTTTTACATGTTAGGGGATGTTCAATTTCTAACATCGCGGCATGCAGTTGTAAATGAACTGCACTGGCAATACCTTTTTCCGATGCATATAGCTCATCACCCAAGATAGGAGTGCCTAATGCTAACATATGTACACGTAGTTGGTGAGAGCGGCCTGTCACAGGTTTGAGTAATACTGTGGCGCTGGCTTGTTGATTGTTATCGCCATGTTCTTGTTGTTTTGCAATCACCTGCCAATGCGTGAGTGCTGGTTTACCCTCCTCGAAATCAACAAGTTGCCTTGGTCTATTTGGCCAATCACAGCGTAATGGTAAATCAATGCTGCCAGACTCAGCAGTTGGGATACCTTCTAAACGAGCATAGTAATACTTTGCAGTTGAGCGTTGTTGAAATTGTCTGCTGATGTGGCTCTGCGCGGATTTAGTCAATGCCATTAAAATCACACCGGAAGTACACATGTCTAAACGGTGCACAATTGTCGCTGCGGGAAATAATTCTTGTACCCGACTCGCAATACTGTCGGTATGTTCGGGTAATCGCCCTGGTACGCTTAGTAATCCACTCGGCTTATTTAATACAATAATGGCATCGTCTTGATAAACAATATCTAATCGAGGGTGTTGCGGCGGAGCATAAATAAAATCGGGCATAGGGTATATACAATATCGTGAATAATTTAGAAGGTAAGTTTTAAATTACCGTTTGTTAATAATATAAAGTAATAACAAAGGGCTAACCGAAATTAGCACCTTTGTTGCTCGTCATTATAATATGCCTTATTTAGTTCGGTGTAACGACAATAAAGCGTACCGCATCTAGTTTAAGCTGAGCATTATTAATGTGTGTAGTGAGTTCTGCGGTTTGTTTTTCAATAAAGGCCAGTTCTTCATCACGTACATTAGGGTTAATCTTTTGTAATGCTTGTAGACGTTCAAGCTCGACACTCATGTTTTGCTGCATTGTTGCCAGTGCAGCGTTGGTGATTGCTTGCTTTTGACCTTCAGCGACCACTGTTGATTTACCAATAAGGTCGTGAATAATAGTTTGTGATGCTGAAACTAGTTTGGTCGCAATATGGCGATTAATCGCATTAAGCTGACGATTGAAACTATCAAAGTCTACTTTTAATGCCAAATTGTTACAATTCTTATCGAGCAGCAGACGTATTGGCGTTGCGGGTAAGAAACGATTAATTTGACAATAAGGTGGTGCCGAGGTTTCTACTACATAAAGTAGCTCTAATAAAATAGTGCCAGCAGGTAGGGCTGGATTTTTTAATAGTGAAACAGCAGTTGAACCTGTGTCAGACGTCATGATTAATTCAATGCATGCGCGTATTAATGGGTGTTCCCAAGTAAGAAAATGCACATCATCACGCGATAATGCGGTTTCACGATCGAAGGTAACTGTAATGCCGTCTTCAGATAGATGTGGCAAGCTTGGTACTAACATTTGATCTGTCGGTTTTAATACCAGCATACTCTCGCCACGATCTTCTTGGTTTATACCAATAACATCGAATAATCGTATCGCAAAAATAGGGAGCGTAGGACTATCATCATTGGCTTTTAATTGCGTGATAATATCGTCTGATTTACCCAAGCCGTTAGAGTTTAGTTCCAGTAAACGATCTCGACCACTTTCCATTTTTGCTTTTAATACATCGTATTGACTACGTGTATCAGTGATCAATGCATCCGTTGCTGCAACATCAATTTCTTTTGCGGCTAGCTGAGTCAGTAATTCATCTTTTACTTCTGCAAAAATATCGCCACCGATAGGACAAGTATGCTCAAACGCATTTAGGCCATTTTGATACCAGTTTTGTAATACATCCTGTGCGGTATTGCTAAAGAAAGGAACGTGAATACTGATGTTATTTTTCTGACCGATACGATCTAAACGACCAATACGTTGCTCAAGTAAATCTGGGTTTAATGGTAAATCGAATAATACGAGGTGTTGTGCAAATTGGAAGTTACGACCTTCAGAACCAATTTCAGAACAAAGTAGAACTTGTGCGCCTGCATCTTCTTGAGCGAAGTAAGCGCCTGCTTTATCACGCTCGATAATAGACATACCTTCATGGAATACTGTTCCACGAATGCCTTCACTTACTCGCAGTGATTCTTCGATTGACATAGCTGTTTCGGCATTAGCTGCAATGACTAATACTTTTTCATTTTTATTGGCAAGTAAGAAGTTTTGTAACCATTCAACACGTGGGTCAAAGCTACACCAAGATGCGTCTTTGCCTTCGAATTCTAAAAATATTTCTTCTGGGTATAGACCACGACGCGCAGCTTCCGCATAACTTGCTGAGCCGTTCATCATTTGTGCGACTTTTAATGACGTTTTATATTGGTCTGGTAGTGCTAAAGGAATTGGCTGATAGTGACGAGTCGGGAAACCTTTGATTGCAGAGCGCGTATTACGGAATAATAGACGACCTGTGCCATGGCGATCCAATAATTGACTGATGATTGATTGTTTCGCCTGCTGTGCTTCATCTGAATCTGGTGATGCTTGAATTAAAGTCAGCTTGTCTGATATATCAACTTCACTTAATAGTTTAGTTAATGATGTTGCTGTTTCGGGAGAAACGATTGGTGAATCTAATAGTTCTTGTGCTGTTTGCGCAATAACGGAATAACTATTTTCTTCAGCAACGAATGCGGCATAATCATAGAAACGGTTTGGATCTAATAAACGTAAACGTGCAAAGTGACTTTCGTGACCTAGTTGGTCCGGGGTTGCTGTGAGTAGTAATACGCCTGGAGACTTTTGTGCCAATGATTCGACAACTTGATATTCACGACTTGGTTCTGTTTCGCTCCATTTAAGGTGATGGGCTTCATCAACAACCAGTAAATCCCAATCTGCCCCCACGGCTTGCTCAAAACGACGACGCTTTTTACGTAAGAAGTCCAGACTACACAATATCAGCTGTTCAGTTTCGAATGGGTTATCTGCTTCTGCGAGCGATTCGATGCAACGCTCTTCATCAAAGATACTAAAGTGAAGATTGAAACGACGCATCATTTCCACTAACCATTGGTGTTGTAATGTTTCTGGTACCAGAATTAACACACGACTGGCAAGGCCAGCAGTCAGCTGTTGGTGGATGATCAAACCTGCTTCAATGGTTTTACCTAAACCCACTTCATCGGCAAGTAAAACTCGAGGAGCATGACGTTGACCCACTTCGGTTGCAATATGTAATTGATGTGGGATCAGACTTACACGTGGACCTTGAATGCCATTTAATAGAGATTGTTGTTGAGAAAACTGATGCTGTAATGTTTGATGGCGTAATACAAATCGATCCATTCGATCAATTTGGCCTGCAAATAGGCGATCTTGTGGTTTATTAAATTTGATAAAATTGTTCAGGAATGTTTCACGTAAAGAAACTTCTTCACCGGAGTCTTGATGAATACCGACATAAGTAATGATACCTGAGCTTTCTGTTACTTCAGTAACGGTTAAGCTCCAGTCTTCATGAGAGAGTACCTGATCACCGACATTAAACATGACTCGAGTGATCGGCGCTTCGTTACGAGCATATAAACGGTTCTCACCACTTGCAGGAAATAATAGCGTTAACATTCTGCCTTCTATGGCAACTATTGTTCCTAATCCTAATTCTGATTCCGTATCGCTGATCCAGCGCTGACCAAGTTGGAAGGGCATGTATATTCAAACTCCAAAACCGTAAAAAGGGCGCATGTTACCTAAACCAGAGAGTTAGGTCACGTATTAAAGACAAATTAAATAATAGTTTAAATTGACCCAGTAAGTAAATTCTACCTATATAAGTAAATAAAATATAAAAATTGAATAAGTAACCCTCTAAATCATGATAATGACGTGAATGATTTGTCGAAAAGAGCATAGCTAGGTGAACTATTGCTTGTTTTTAATTTGTTTTGTTTGAATTGTGTTCGGTTTTTAAGGTTTATCTTTAAAATGGAACGAAATTTATAAAATCACTTGCCAATGGAGCACCATTATCTATAATGCATCCCACTGACACGGCAACAGCCGCTCAGTATGTTCTTTAACAATTTATTCAAGCAATCTGTGTGAGCACTTGCAGAGATATAATGACCAAAAATTATATCAATGTAATTGTGAACATTAAATTAAATCGAAAGATTTGGTTTTATAAACAACAAACCTCGGTTTGTTGTTGAAGTACAGAATTCATTGAGCCGACTTAATCAACAACGTTGATTAGTCAAAAAACTTTTAATTGAAGAGTTTGATCATGGCTCAGATTGAACGCTGGCGGTAGGCTTAACACATGCAAGTCGAGCGGAAACGAAGAATAGCTTGCTATTCTGGCGTCGAGCGGCGGACGGGTGAGTAATGCTTGGGAATCTGCCTAGTCGAGGGGGACAACAGTTGGAAACGACTGCTAATACCGCATACGACCTACGGGTGAAAGGGGGCCTCTTCTTGAAAGCTCTCGCGACTAGATGAGCCCAAGTGGGATTAGCTTGTTGGTGAGGTAAGAGCTCACCAAGGCGACGATCCCTAGCTGGTCTGAGAGGATGATCAGCCACACTGGAACTGAGACACGGTCCAGACTCCTACGGGAGGCAGCAGTGGGGAATATTGCACAATGGGGGAAACCCTGATGCAGCCATACCGCGTGTATGAAGAAGGCCTTAGGGTTGTAAAGTACTTTCAGCGAGGAGGAAAGGCAGTAGATTAATACTCTACTGCTGTGACGTTACTCGCAGAAGAAGCACCGGCTAACTCCGTGCCAGCAGCCGCGGTAATACGGAGGGTGCAAGCGTTAATCGGAATTACTGGGCGTAAAGCGCATGCAGGCGGTTTGTTAAGCGAGATGTGAAAGCCCCGGGCTCAACCTGGGAACTGCATTTCGAACTGGCAAACTAGAGTTCTTGAGAGGGTGGTAGAATTTCAGGTGTAGCGGTGAAATGCGTAGAGATCTGAAGGAATACCAGTGGCGAAGGCGGCCACCTGGCAAGTAACTGACGCTCAGATGCGAAAGCGTGGGTAGCAAACGGGATTAGATACCCCGGTAGTCCACGCCGTAAACGATGTCTACTCGGAGTTTGGTTCCTTGAGAACTGGGCTCTTAAGCTAACGCATTAAGTAGACCGCCTGGGGAGTACGGCCGCAAGGTTAAAACTCAAATGAATTGACGGGGGCCCGCACAAGCGGTGGAGCATGTGGTTTAATTCGATGCAACGCGAAGAACCTTACCTACTCTTGACATCCATAGAACTTTTCAGAGATGAATTGGTGCCTTCGGGAACTATGAGACAGGTGCTGCATGGCTGTCGTCAGCTCGTGTTGTGAAATGTTGGGTTAAGTCCCGCAACGAGCGCAACCCTTATCCTTATTTGCCAGCACGTAATGGTGGGAACTCTAAGGAGACTGCCGGTGATAAACCGGAGGAAGGTGGGGACGACGTCAAGTCATCATGGCCCTTACGAGTAGGGCTACACACGTGCTACAATGGCGCATACAAAGGGCTGCAAACCAGCAATGGTAAGCGAATCCCATAAAGTGCGTCGTAGTCCGGATTGGGGTCTGCAACTCGACCCCATGAAGTCGGAATCGCTAGTAATCGTGAATCAGAATGTCACGGTGAATACGTTCCCGGGCCTTGTACACACCGCCCGTCACACCATGGGAGTGGGCTGCACCAGAAGTCATTAGCTTAACCTTCGGGAGGGCGATGACCACGGTGTGGTTCATGACTGGGGTGAAGTCGTAACAAGGTAGCCCTAGGGGAACCTGGGGCTGGATCACCTCCTTACGTAAAGTTGTTAATTTTTGTAAGTGCCCACACAAATTGCTTGAATAGAAACGTTAAAGACAGTCTTATGAAAATAAGACAACGTTTGGGATGAAATCCAAACGTAGAAAGTAAATAGTGTCCCGTTCGTCTAGAGGCCTAGGACACCGCCCTTTCACGGCGGTAACACGAGTTCAAATCTCGTACGGGATACCATCTTTCTTCTGTAAGGAAGATGGAGTATTTTTTCTTTCTGATTAAAAATCAAAGCTAAGCAGCGAATGCTTATCTTTGCTTTTTAGCAAATTGCTCTTTAAAAATTTGGAAAGCTGAATAAATAAAGAAGTTCTTAAAACACGTTATTACTTCGGTAATAACAATATAGTGTTCTTGAGTATTCTTGAGGCGAAAAAAACTAGATAATACCTAGTTATTTCAATTGTACGGTCGACTTTAGATTGTATGGTTAAGTGACTAAGCGTATACGGTGGATGCCTAGGCAGTCAGAGGCGATGAAGGACGTGTTAATCTGCGTTAAGCTGTGGGGAGTTGATAAAAAGCGTTAATCCACAGATTTCCGAATGGGGGAACCCACTCTACTTTGTAGAGTATCGTAACGTGAATACATAGCGTTGCGAAGCGAACCGGGAGAACTGAAACATCTAAGTACCCCGAGGAAAAGAAATCAATAGAGATACCCTTAGTAGCGGCGAGCGAACGGGGTCTAGCCCTTAAGCAGTTTGGAAGTTAGTGGAAGATTCTGGAAAGTTTCACGATACAGGGTGATAGTCCCGTACATGAAAACGACCTTACTGTGAAATCGAGTAGGACGGCACACGTGATATGCTGTTTGAATATGGGAGGACCATCTTCCAAGGCTAAATACTACTGACTGACCGATAGTGAACCAGTACCGTGAGGGAAAGGCGAAAAGAACCCCTGTGAGGGGAGTGAAATAGAACCTGAAACCGTATACGTACAAGCAGTGGGAGCAGACTTGTTCTGTGACTGCGTACCTTTTGTATAATGGGTCAACGACTTAATTTCAGTAGCAAGGTTAAGCGAATAGCGGAGCCGTAGGGAAACCGAGTGTTAACTGCGCGAATAGTTGCTGGGATTAGACCCGAAACCCGGTGATCTAGCCATGGGCAGGTTGAAGGTTGAGTAACATCAACTGGAGGACCGAACCGACTAATGTTGAAAAATTAGCGGATGACTTGTGGCTGGGGGTGAAAGGCCAATCAAACCGGGAGATAGCTGGTTCTCCTCGAAAGCTATTTAGGTAGCGCCTCGCGTCTAACTATTGGGGGTAGAGCACTGTTAAGGCTAGGGGGTCATCCCGACTTACCAACCCTTTGCAAACTCCGAATACCAATAAGTTCAATCGCGGGAGACACACGGCGGGTGCTAACGTCCGTCGTGGAAAGGGAAACAACCCAGACCGTCAGCTAAGGTCCCAAAGTGTATGTTAAGTGGGAAACGATGTGGAAAGGCTCAGACAGCCAGGAAGTTGGCTTAGAAGCAGCCATCTTTTAAAGAAAGCGTAATAGCTCACTGGTCGAGTCGGTCTGCGCGGAAGATTTAACGGGGCTAAACATACCACCGAAGCTACGGATGCAAGACTTGTTCTTGCATGGTAGAGGAGCGTTCTGTAAGCCGTCGAAGGTGAGTTGAGAAGCTTGCTGGAGGTATCAGAAGTGCGAATGTTGACATGAGTAACGATAATGGGGGTGAAAAACCTCCACGCCGAAAGACCAAGGGTTCCTGTCCAACGTTAATCGGGGCAGGGTGAGTCGACCCCTAAGGCGAGGCCGAAAGGCGTAGTCGATGGGAAACAGGTTAATATTCCTGTACTCACTTATATTGCGATGGGGTGACGGAGAAGGTTAGGCTAGCATGGCGATGGTTGTCCATGTTTAAGGTTGTAGGCTGTGTGCTTAGGTAAATCCGGGCGCACATTAAGGCTGAGAGCTGATGACGAGTCTCTACGGAGATGAAGTAGTTGATACCCGGCTTCCAGGAAAAACCTCTAAGCTTCAGATATAAGAGAATCGTACCCCAAACCGACACAGGTGGTTAGGTAGAGAATACTAAGGCGCTTGAGAGAACTCGGGTGAAGGAACTAGGCAAAATGGTACCGTAACTTCGGGAGAAGGTACGCCGATGATGGTGAAGGACTTGCTCCGTAAGCTATTGTCGGTCGCAGAGAAATGGTGGCTGCAACTGTTTATTAAAAACACAGCACTGTGCAAAATCGAAAGATGACGTATACGGTGTGACGCCTGCCCGGTGCCGGAAGGTTAATTGATTGGGTTAGACTTAGGTCGAAGCTCATGATCGAAGCCCCGGTAAACGGCGGCCGTAACTATAACGGTCCTAAGGTAGCGAAATTCCTTGTCGGGTAAGTTCCGACCTGCACGAATGGCGTAATGATGGCCACGCTGTCTCCACCCGAGACTCAGTGAAATTGAAATCGCTGTTAAGATGCAGTGTACCCGCGGCTAGACGGAAAGACCCCGTGAACCTTTACTATAGCTTGGCACTGAACATTGAACCTACATGTGTAGGATAGGTGGGAGACGTTGAAGCATTGTCGCTAGATGATGTGGAGTCAACCTTGAAATACCACCCTTGTACGTTTGATGTTCTAACGTAGGTCCCTTATCGGGATTGCGGACAGTGTCTGGTGGGTAGTTTGACTGGGGCGGTCTCCTCCCAAAGAGTAACGGAGGAGCACGAAGGTTGGCTAAACATGGTTGGACATCATGTGGTTAGTGCAAAGGCATAAGCCAGCTTAACTGCGAGACAGACACGTCGAGCAGGTACGAAAGTAGGTCTTAGTGATCCGGTGGTTCTGAATGGAAGGGCCATCGCTCAACGGATAAAAGGTACTCCGGGGATAACAGGCTGATACCGCCCAAGAGTTCATATCGACGGCGGTGTTTGGCACCTCGATGTCGGCTCATCACATCCTGGGGCTGAAGTTGGTCCCAAGGGTATGGCTGTTCGCCATTTAAAGTGGTACGCGAGCTGGGTTTAGAACGTCGTGAGACAGTTCGGTCCCTATCTGCCGTGGGCGTTTGAGAATTGAGAGGAGCTGCTCCTAGTACGAGAGGACCGGAGTGGACGAACCACTGGTGTTCGGGTTGTTATGCCAATAGCATTGCCCGGTAGCTAAGTTCGGAACTGATAACCGCTGAAAGCATCTAAGCGGGAAGCAGGCCTCGAGATGAGTTCTCACTGGGACTTTAAGTCCCCTGAAGGGCCGTTGGAGACTACAACGTTGATAGGCAAGGTGTGTAAGTGCTGTGAGGCATTGAGCTAACTTGTACTAATTACCCGTGAGGCTTAACCATACAAATTAAAGTATGATTAATTGAAATATCGACTTAAGAATAGACAGAACACTACTATTTATCGAAAGATAGGTTTTAAAGACTTCTTTATTTATAGCTTTTCAGATTTTAAAGATACAACTTGAAAGCAAACCAAATTTGCTTGGTGACCATAGTGTTGCGGTACCACCTGATCCCATTCCGAACTCAGTAGTGAAACGTAATAACGCCGATGGTAGTGTGGGGCTTCCCCATGTGAGAGTAGGGCATCGCCAAGCGCCAATTACAATTTATTTAGACCTAGTCTGAGTAAATATTGTTTATGACATAGTCTTAAACAGACAGTTTTAGGGGTGTAGCTCCAACGGCAGAGCAGCGGATTCCAAATCCGCGTGATGGGAGTTCGAATCTCTCCACCCCTGCCAATTTTATAATTACTATCAAATCAAAGAAACAGATTTAACTTTAACGATAAATTAAGTTATAATCCTGTTCATCTTGTAGGGGTGTAGCTCCAACGGCAGAGCAGCGGATTCCAAATCCGCGTGATGGGAGTTCGAATCTCTCCACCCCTGCCACTTTCTTCTGTAAATCTTCAGATATGGTTATCCAATGAGTAATTTTTCACGTTATTACTTGCAGCAAATGGGTATCACATTATGGCAATGTCATAAGCCTGAACAATTTCCTCATCTTGCTAGCCAGGCCGAAAAAAAGCCATTACCTAAGCATTGCCAAATTCTGATTATCGCCAATGATAAACTTACACCGCACAGTCAATTTATCAAACAAGTCTTGCGTACATTACAGCTTGAACTCAATCAAAGCCATATCATTACTGAAGATGAGTTAAAGTATTATTACCAAACTCCGAAATGGATTTGGACTATCGGTTGTAAACAATCAGATCTTGCTGCAAAACAGCAACTATCATCACCTCATTTAGATGTACTGTTGCATTCTGCTCAAGCGAAAAAGCAGCTTTGGCAACAAATCGTCAGTTATATGCAATAACGAGTCTTTTAATGCCAAAAATCATTCCACTAACACCTGAACATTTACCTTTAATCCAACAAATCGAAACTGCGAGCCATGCATTTCCTTGGTCGGATAAAGTCTTAGCCAGTAATTTCGGCGCTCGATACTTTAATTTCTTATTGATAAAAGATGAGCAAATTTTAGGTTATTACTTCGCGAGTCAAGTAGCTGGAGAAGGAAGTTTGCTCAATATTGCGGTAGCCCCTGCACATCAAGGCAAGGGTTACGGAAAGCTACTTATTAATCATCTTATCCAACAATGTCAACAGCAAGATCTGTTTCAATTATGGTTAGAAGTTCGTGAGTCGAACCATGCAGCTTATCAGTTGTATTTAAATATTGGTTTTAATGAAGTTGATCGTCGTTTTGGCTATTATCCTGCGGCAACGGGTAGAGAAGATGCCATTATGATGTGCTACATTGTCTAAAACAAGACAGGGTGATTCTTTCGTGTTTTTGTCATTGAGGAAGGCAATTGCTTATATACTTATTCCTGATTAATGATTACTATCCGTGACATATTATGCGTTAATTCTATTTATGGATGATCGTTAATGCTATTTATGGATAATCAGAGTAACTAATGAGCCAACACTTAGTAAACAGTTTTAGATCTAAATTTGCTGCACGTAAAGCAACAACGGCAATTCGCTTTCAAGAAAATGGTGAATGGAAAGATATTACTTGGTCTGCGCTACTGGATAACTCAGACCGCGTTGCGAAAGCATTACTATTTCTTGGTTGTGACGTTCAAACCAAAGTCGGTATCTTTGCAAACAATCGCCCTGAGTGGAGCTTTGCCGATTTAGGTATTCTAGCTGCGCGTTGTGTGACGGTTCCTATTTATCCAACCAATACCACAGAGCAAACGCGCTATATTATTAATAATGCAGATATCGATTATTTATTCGTTGGCGGACAAGAACAGTTTGATAAAGCGCTTGAGCTGTTAATAAGCAATGACTTAAAGTTGGTTGTTGCGCTGACGGATACAATCGATTTTAGAGGCGCATCGAATGCTATGTACTTCTCTGAATTTATTCAGCAAGGTGATGGAGCCGCTGACGCTGAGTTTGAACAGCGACTGACTGATACGAGTATGGATGACTTAGTTACCCTTATTTATACGTCAGGTACGACAGGGCAGCCAAAAGGTGTGATGTTAGATTACACTAACTTTGCAGCCGCTTTCAGTAGTCATGATCAAATGATTAATGTTTCGGAAATCGATACCTCAATTGCGTTCTTACCATTAAGCCATGTGCTTGAGCGTAGTTGGTCTTTTTACCTGATGCATTGTGGTGCGCAAAATGTGCATCTCGAAAATCCAAAACTGATTATTGATGTTATCGCAGAAGTTAAGCCTACGCTGTTTGTCGCTGTACCGCGTTTATATGAAAAAATATACAGTACCATTCATAGTCGATTAGAATCAGCATCCCCAGTGAAAAAAGAGTTGTTTGGCTGGGCGACTAACGTTGCTTTAGCACATTTCAAGCTTATTCAAAGCAATCAGCAGCCATCATCATTATTATCGATTCAGTATAAACTCGCTGATAAGCTTATTTTTTCTAAATTGCGCGGTATTTTCGGTGGTAACACACGTTTTTTACCTTGTGGCGGTGCGAAAGTTGATCCTGACATAAATATATTTTTCCAATCCATCGGTATTGAACTGCAAGCTGGCTACGGTATGACTGAGACAACTGCGACAGTATGCTGCCATCGTGGTACCGGGTATGATTTTGGTTCCATTGGTCTACCACTGCCAGATATGGAAGTGAAAATCGGTGATGATAACGAAATATTAGTGCGTGGTGATACGGTCATGAAGGGCTATTACAAAATGCCTGAGGAAACTGAAAAGAACTTTATTGATGGTTGGTTGAAAACCGGTGATGCGGGTAAAATATTAGCTAATGGTGAAGTCGTGATGACCGAGCGTATTAAAGAGTTAATGAAAACATCGAATGGAAAATATATTGCACCGCAGTTGGTTGAAGGTACCTTAAGTAAAGACCACTTTATTGATCAGGTTGCGATTGTTGCAGATTCTCGCCATTTTGTTAGCGCGTTAATCGTGCCATCATTCGAAGCCTTAGAAGAATATGCAAACTCGATTAACCTGCAATTCTCAAGTAAAGCGGAGCTATTACGCCATAGTCATATTGTGACTATGTTTGAGAAACGAGTGCAAAATTTACAAAGTGAGTTAGCTAACTTTGAAAAAGTAAAAAAATTCAAACTACTTAGTCGTGAATTTTGTATGAAAAAAGGTGAGATAACCCCAACACTGAAATTACGTCGTAAAGTGATTGAAAGTGAATATAAGAAAGACATTGATGACATGTATAAAAGCGATAAAAAATAATTGTTTGTACGTATAGAAAAGGGAGCTAATTAGCTCCCTTTTTACATTCACATTTACAGTTTTTTATTAGAGGTAATAAGTGGTCGATTAAGACTTACTTAAATTTAGTCTGTAATGGTGGTAATACTTGTTTTTTACGGCTTACAACATTTGGTAGGTCGATAAGTTCACCGACGAATGTACCACCTAGCGTTTCTGCTACTAACTCACCTTCTTCACTTTCGATTAACGCGATAGAGTTTAGGTTGGTAATATCAGTCAGTAATACTAATGCAGTGTGGTAACCGTGTTCTGCTTTATATTTAACGAGCTCAGCTTGTAGTTCTTCTTTACGTGCTAGTGCAGAGTCAACATTGGTGATTTCTATTTGTGCAATTGAGAAGTCTTTTTCGCCAATGGTATAAACTTTAAGGTCACGTAAAATGAGTTCTTCAGAAGGAATTGCTGCAATATCGGATTTCGCTGCGAATTGTGCTGTAACGAATGCATCAATATCATCAATACCTGCAATTTTTGCAATCTCGTGTGCTGCATCGATATCGATTTGCGTACATGTAGGTGAGTTGAAATGAACAGTGTCACTTAAGATTGCACCTAACATCATCACTGCCACTTTTTGGTCTATTTCGATGTTATGGATCTTATACATGTTGTAAACAATCGTGTTTGAACAACCGCAAGGCCAGATCCATGCTTCAAGTGGTTCATCTGTTTCGAAGTCACCTAGCTTGTGATGATCAACGATACCGCGAATTTTAGCTTGGCGTGCATCTTTTGGAGCTTGGTTAAAATCTGAGTAATCAATGATCCAAACTTCTTCATCTGCGATTGATGTTCGAATTTCAGGGCACGCTAGTCCTGCTTGTTCAAGCAAGAAAAGACCTTCTGCATTTGGTTCGCCTTGCATGATTGGTGTTACTGTTTTGCCATCGCGTTTTGTTAAAAATGCAGATAGAGAGATTGAGCCTGCTAAGCTGTCACAATCAGGGTTTGTGTGTCCTAGTACTAACATCATTGCTTCCAAATTAATTATAGGTTTATGGATTAACGAACATAATAGTGATCTCGGTTAAGCTGTGCAACCTAATCTGCTAAATCACAGCATTATTTAGCTCAGTTAGAGATCGCTATTGACCGTTTATTATTCATTACTTAAGTATAACATTGGATTTTTAATGTGAGCATTACAACAAATTAAGGTAATTAGTCGGTAATTCTGATATGAATCAAGCAAACAACTTTTTTGTTGCCAAATGATGTAGCCTTGATTGTATCTGCTGCAAAGAAGATTATAATTGCGTGATCTAACTAACAGTTTAAGGCATATAGAATGCAACAAAGGGCTCATCTTTTTTCGTTACGTATTGCACATGCTTTACGTGAGTCGATTAACCGTAATGGTTATAACTCGACTAAATTCGGAAAAGATTTATTAGCGGGTATTACCGTTGGTATTATTGCCATTCCCTTAGCAATGGCACTTGCGATTGCCTGCGGTGTTGCACCTCAATATGGCCTTTATACCGCGATTATTGGTGGTATTGTGATTGCAATATCAGGTGGAAGTCGTTACAGCATTTCTGGTCCAACGGCTGCTTTTGTTGTTATCTTGTATCCGATTGTCCAGCAATATGGTTTTGGAGGCTTGTTATTGGCGACGATAATGTCTGGATTGATCTTGGTGATCATGGCGATATTGCGTCTTGGCCGCTTTATTGAATATATTCCAGAAGCGGTGACCTTAGGTTTTACTGCTGGTATCGCGGTCGTGATTGCGACATTACAGTTCAACGATATTTTGGGTCTACCGATTGAGAGTTTGCCTGATCACGATTGGGATAAACTTGCATCATCAGTGAGTGCATTACCTGAGTTACACTTACCCAGTTTTACGGTCGCCATATTTACGCTTGTTATAATGCTAATTTGGCCAAAATTTAAAACAGTTATCCCAGCACATCTACCTGCCGTTATTTTTGGCAGTTTATTCGGACTTGTATTAAATAATATGGGGATGGAAATTGCGACTATTGGTAGTCGTTTTCATTACTTATTGCCTGATGGCAGTCAAGGTGCAGGGATCCCCCCTTACTTACCTACTTTCGACTGGCCTTGGTTACAAGCGGGAGTTAATGGTCAAGCGTTAGTATTAAGTTGGACGTTACTGTCTGATTTATTACCTGCTGCGTTTGCTATTGCCATGTTAGGGGCAATTGAATCATTATTGTGTGCTGTGGTACTTGATGGCATGACAGGTAAACGTCATAGTGCTAATAGTGAATTACTGGGCCAAGGTATTGGTAATATCGTGGTGCCTTTTTTTGGTGGTATTACCGCAACAGCGGCTATTGCACGTTCTGCTGCTAATGTTAAAGCCGGCGCGCAAACACCGATATCAGCCGTTATCCATGGTTTAGTTGTGTTGGCGAGTTTAGTGTTATTTGCACCATTATTCGCTTATTTACCTATGCCTTCGATGGCGGTGTTATTATTAGTTGTCGCTTGGAATATGAGTGAAGCGGGCAAAGTGTTACATTTATTAAAGACTGCGCCGAAAAGTGATCTTTGGGTTTTTGCTATTTGTTTTTCGTTTACCATCTTGTTCGATATGGTTTTGGCTATTACTGCGGGTATTTTGTTGGCGGCCGTATTGTTCATGAAAGAAATAGCTGAAATGGTTAAAGTAACTGATATTACCAATAATAAACGCATCGTAGCGGCTGATATTCCAGCCGGTTGGCGCGTATTTAAAATCAATGGGCCGTTATTTTTTGCTGCAGCGGATCGCGTGTTTTCTGAATTGGCAGTTAAAACTACAGACGTTGATGGTCTAGTACTTTACCTTGAGGCTGTACCGTTACTTGATGCTGGCGGACTCGCTGCAATGGATCAATTTATTAATCAGTGTAAGATCTACAATACTCAAGTTATATTTTGTGATCTGCAATTCCAACCCTTAAAAACCTTGGCGAGAGCAGGCGTGCAGCCTATTGGTGGTGTGACTTCTTTTAGCCCGACATTACATGAAGCATTACGTGATATAGCGAACTATTAATTGCAGGTCTTCCTTGTGTCTCATCGCAATTTCAGCGAAAATAGCGCTCATTAGATTTAACCCAATGAGAAGACTCATTCATGTCAAATAGCCTTATTGAGCAAGAGGTGTCGAAAAGACGTACTTTTGCGATTATCTCGCATCCCGATGCTGGTAAAACAACAATCACTGAAAAAGTATTGTTATTCGGAAACGCATTACAAAAAGCCGGTACTGTGAAAGGTAAGAAATCGGGTCAGCATGCTAAGTCTGACTGGATGGAAATGGAAAAAGAACGTGGTATCTCGGTAACAACGTCAGTAATGCAGTTCCCATATCATGACCACCTCATTAATTTACTTGATACCCCTGGACATGAAGATTTCTCGGAAGATACCTACCGTACCTTAACTGCGGTTGACTCATGTCTAATGGTCATTGATTCGGCAAAAGGTGTAGAAGCACGTACTGTTAAATTGATGGAAGTAACACGCCTACGTGATACGCCAATTATTACCTTCATGAATAAAATTGACCGTGATATTCGCGATCCAATTGATTTGATGGATGAAGTTGAAGAAGTATTAAAAATTGCATGTGCACCCATTACTTGGCCGATCGGCATGGGTAAAGAACTAAAAGGTGTTTATCATATTTTACGTGACGAAGTGATCATATATAACATCGGTCAGGGTCATATGATCCAAGACAGTCGTGTGATTAAAGGTATTAATAACCCTGAACTTGACGACGCAATTGGCGATTACGCTGAGCAATTACGTGAAGAAATGGAACTTGTTGAAGCTGCTGCGAATAAATTTGATTATGAGCTATTCATGGCTGGCGAATTAACACCAGTATATTTTGGTACTGCACTCGGTAACTTTGGTGTTGATCATGTACTTGATGGTTTAGCTGAGTGGGCACCAAAGCCGCAACCGCGTATAACAGATGCACGAACTGTTGAACCAGATGATGAAAACTTCTCTGGTTTCGTCTTTAAGATCCAAGCAAACATGGACCCAAAACACCGTGACCGAATTGCTTTCATGCGTGTTTGCTCTGGCAAATATAGCAAAGGCATGAAGATGAAGCATGTGCGTTTAAATAAAGACGTCAGCATTTCTGATGCGGTAACCTTCATGGCGGGTGATCGTACTCAAACTGAAGAAGCATACCCTGGTGATATTATTGGTCTACATAATCATGGTACGATCCAAATTGGTGATACATTTACCCAAGGTGAATTACTCAAATTCACCGGTATTCCTAACTTTGCGCCAGAAATGTTCCGCCGTATTCGTTTAAAAGATCCACTAAAGCAAAAGCAATTGCAAAAAGGTCTGATCCAGCTATCTGAAGAAGGTGCTGTACAGGTTTTCCGTCCACAACGCTCAAACGATTTAATCGTGGGTGCGGTTGGTGTGCTGCAGTTTGACGTGGTGGTTCATCGTTTACGCACCGAATATAAAGTAGATGCTATCTATGAAGGCATCAGCGTTGCGACAGCACGCTGGGTTGATTGTAAAGACCCGCGCAAGCTAGAAGAATTCAAGAAGAAAGCGTGGGACAATATTGCATTAGATGGTGGTGATAACTTAACGTATATTGCCCCGACTATGGTTAATTTACGTCTAGCACAAGAACGTTATCCAGATGTTGTATTCCGTGAGACGCGTGAACACTAATTATATAACTTAGTTAAATAAGCATAAAGCCTTACCTCTAAAGAGGTGAGGCTTTTTTTTGTTATAATTTATGATTGTAATAGCCTTTCATTCGCAAGTTTTAAGTGATTGATTTATAGAAAAACTTTTTTTGTTTTTGAGTATTTTTTAATTTTGTGTGATTTAGCTCGCATATATCCGGATTTTTTTTAAAAAATGATGTACACTACGTCAGCCTTTTTATGTGGCTTCGCTCGTTAAGAGAGTTTGAGCAAAAGACCACTAATTTTGCGCACGAAATACAACATGTGGAGCTATAATTGATATAGCTTTATTCAAAGACCCGTCTACCTGAGGCCCGTGAATGTCTGATACATCACCCGTACAATTTACTGATTTAAATTTACCTGAACCAATTTTAAAAGCGTTGAATGATCTAGGTTATGAAACACCTTCACCAATTCAAGCTGAATGTATTCCGTTACTACAGGATGGTGGTGATGTGCTAGGTATGGCACAGACTGGTACGGGTAAAACAGCTGCGTTTGCATTACCATTATTGAGTCGTGTTGATACGTCACTGACTAAACCACAGATATTGGTATTAGCACCAACTCGTGAGTTAGCGATTCAAGTTGCTGAAGCATTCCAAGCATACTCACGTCATATGCGTGGATTCCATGTGCTACCTATCTACGGTGGTCAAAGCTACCCGATTCAGTTAAAAGCACTGAAACGCAACCCACAAGTGATTGTTGGTACTCCTGGCCGTGTGATAGATCACATTAACCGTGGTACGCTTGATCTTTCTGGTATTAAAGCACTAGTACTTGATGAAGCAGATGAAATGCTACGCATGGGCTTTATTGATGATGTAGAATCAATTCTGTCTAAAACACCTGAGAAGCGTCAAATGGCGTTATTCTCTGCAACTATGCCTGAAGAAATTCGTCGTATTACGAAACGTTTTATGACTGAACCAAAATCAGTTAAAATTGCAGCTAAAACATCAACTGTTGAAAACATTGAACAAAAATGTTTAATCATTGGTGGTTTACAAGCAAAACTTGACGGCCTAACACGTATTCTTGAAACTGAAGACTACGATGGTGTGATCATCTTTGCTCGTACTAAGACAATGACTGTTGAACTTGCTGAGAAATTAGAAGCTCGCGGTTACTCTGCTGCGGCACTAAACGGTGATTTAAACCAAGCAATGCGTGAGCGCACTGTAAGCCGTTTGAAAAATGGCCAATTAGATATCGTAATCGCGACTGATGTTGCTGCACGTGGTCTTGACGTTCCTCGTATTGACCTAGTAGTTAACTACGATATCCCAACGGATACAGAATCATACGTTCACCGTATTGGTCGTACAGGCCGTGCTGGACGTAAAGGTACTGCAATCCTATTTGCTGCACCACGCGAACGTCGTTTATTAAAAGCGATCGAACGTGCTACACGTCAGCCATTAACTATGATGGATCTACCTTCACGTGATGATGTGACGAAAAAACGTATTGCATCATTCCGTGATCAGTTATCTACACTTTCTTCTAGTGAAGAAAACCTAGATTTCTACAAAAACTTAGTTGGTCAACTTTCTGAAGAGTTAGAACTAAGCGAATTAGATCTTGCATCTGCGTTATTATTCATGGCTCAGAAAGAAAAACCATTAGTATTACCACCAGAAGCACCGCGTCGTGAACGTAGCTTCCGTGATGATGACCGTGGTGATCGTGGCCGTGATCGCAACGACCGTGGCGACCGCCGTGATCGTGGTGACCGTCCTGAACGTGGTGACCGTCCTGAACGTCGTCCAGCTGCAGAAATGGAAGTTTTCCGTATTGAAGTTGGTCGTGCAGATGGTGTTCAAGTTAAGAATATTGTTGGCGCTATTGCTAATGAAGCGAATATCAACAGCCGTAACATCGGTGGTATCCGTCTACATGATGACTACTCAACAATTGAATTACCAAAAGGTATGCCAAGCGAGCAGTTACAACAACTACAACAAGTTTATGTTTGTAACAAAGCATTACGCATGAGCAAACTTGAAGGTGTTGCAGCTGAAGGTCGTCAAGAACGTAGCCGTCCACCACGTGATAACGATCGTCCTGCACGTGATGGTCATCGTGGCCAACGCCGTGATTCTAACGGTGGCGAACGTCGTGAGTCTAACGGTGGTGAACGTCGTCCACGTCGTCCACGTCGTGACTAATTTTAGCTAGTTAATAGTTAAATATATGAAAAGGAGCGCTTGCGCTCCTTTTTTGCATCTGGGATATTAGTACTCATCATATTACATAAATATTTAATGTAATTAGTACTTATGCATTAATAGATAAGTAACACTCTTTCAGTTAATTTATAGGATTTTTTCTTGTGAAAATGGATCTCTCTACCACTGCGCCAGTTGCGATGAAGCAAGCGCACTCAATGACAATTCATCAGCATACTCGTCAAGACGACTATTTTTGGTTACGTGACGATGAACGTAAAAACAAACAAGTTTTAAACTATTTAGAACAAGAAAATGACTATACGAAAGCGGTTTTATCGCCATTAGCTTCATTACAAACAGAACTTTATGATGAGATGGTTGCGCGGGTAAAACAAGAAGATGCATCAGTGCCTTATTTGAAGAAAGGCTATTGGTATCAAACCTGTTTTTCGAAAGGTAAGGAATATCCAGTGTATAGCTGGCGCAAGGATAATACCGATGCCGAATGGCTGGTATTACTTGATGCTAATGAACGTGCTAAAGATCATCAGTATTATCAGCTAGGTGAACTAGCGATAAGTCCAAATCATCAGGTATTAGCTTTTTCTGAAGATACGGTTAGTCGACGCCAATATCGTTTACGTTTCCTTAATCTTGATACCGGTGAAGCATACCCAGAAGAAATTGAAGATATCGAATCTGTGGTGTGGGCAAATGACAGTAAAACGCTATTCTATGTAAAAAAACATCCGACGACGTTATTACCTTATCAAGTTTATCGTCATCAACTCGGTACTGACATTAGTGCAGATGTGCTGGTATATGAAGAATCAGATGATACTTTCTATACGGATATCTACAAATCGACTTCTGATGATTACATCATGTTGTCGCTAAGTAGCACCATGACAAGTGAAGTTCATGTGTTATCAGCAGATAATCCGACTGAGGCATTTACGTTACTGCGTGGGCGTGAACGAGGTCATGAATATAGTGTCGATCATTACCGCCAGCAGTTTTACATTCGCAGTAATAAAACAGGTAAGAATTTCGCTTTGATGTCCGCGACCTTGACGACGGTGGCAGATACTCAGCAATGGCAAACCATTATTCCTGCACGTGATGATGTGCTATTAGAAAGTTATGAACTATTCCGAGATTGGCTAGTTGTTGAAGAGCGTGAGCAAGGTTTAACGTTTTTAAGACAAATTAATTGGCAGACAAAGACCGATATCATCATTAAATTTGACGATCCAACCTATACGGCATGGCTTGGCACAAATCCAGATCCTGATACCGACAAATTGCGTTATGGCTACTCGAGTTTAACAACACCAACCTCAACGTATCAGTTAAATCTTGATAGTGGAGAACGCGAAATATTAAAACAGCAAACCGTTGTTGGTGATTTCTGTGCGCAAGATTACCAGAGTGAACGCGTTTGGATTGTTGCTGAAGATGGCGTTAAGATCCCGGTGTCCTTAGTATATAAAACAGCACTGTTTTCGAAGAGTAATGTTAATCCAATATTGCAATATGCTTATGGTTCTTATGGTTCGAGTATCGACCCTTACTTTAGTGCCTCGCTATTAACGCTACTTGATCGTGGTTTTGTTTATGCCATTGCACATATTCGTGGTGGTGAAGAATTAGGCCGTCATTGGTATGAAGATGGTAAGCTACTCAATAAAATGAATACCTTTACGGATTTCACAGCTGTAACCAAGGGTTTAGTCGAACAAGGTTATGCCGACCCTAAACGTGTTTATGCTATGGGTGGCTCTGCAGGTGGTCTATTGATGGGGACTGTGATTAATATTGCGCCGGAGTTATATCATGGTGTGGTTGCTGCTGTTCCATTTGTTGATGTCGTGAGTACCATGCTTGATGAATCTATTCCATTGACAACAGGTGAGTATGACGAGTGGGGTAATCCGAACGACGCTGAGTTTTATCATTATATGCTGTCATACAGTCCTTATGATCAAGTGACAGCACAGGCTTATCCTAACTTATTGGTAACGACCGGATTACATGATTCACAAGTGCAATATTGGGAACCGGCAAAGTGGGTTGCGAAATTGCGTGAATTAAAAACAGATGCGAATGTATTGTTATTACATACGGATATGGAGACCGGGCACGGCGGTAAATCAGGACGTTTCCAGCATTACCATGATACCGCTAAAGAATATGCTTTCATGCTTGATTTAGCTAAGTGTACAGCGCTGTAAAATAAATAAAGGGCAAGTTATCTAAGCTATATCTTGTTGGCTAGGATACTTGCTCTTAATAATCAAATCAGGATATGTCGCTAGCGTGGTAAGGGCATTACTCGATTGCGGCCAAGACGTTTTGCTTCATACAATTGCAGATCCGCGCGGGTCAAAATATCATGGCTGGTATCTCGGGGTTTATTTTCACTTACACCAATTGATACGGTAATGTTATCAACGACTTTACCAGAGCGCTTATCACGAATGCTTAGGCGTTCAATGGCACGGCGAATTGATTCCGCATTTTGACGAGCAATAGTAAAGTTTTTGTTTGGGAAGATCAGCACAAATTCTTCGCCACCATAACGGAATACTTGTTCACCTTCTTGACAGCTATCTGAGATACGTTTCGCAATGGCTTTTAATACTTGATCTCCGAGTTGGTGGCCAAAATCATCATTAAAGGTTTTGAAGTTATCAATATCGACCATTAAGATTGAAAAAGTGCGGTTTAAACTTGGGTTACTGCAAAAGGTTTCAATTTCTTTACTAAATATCCGGCGGTTGAGTAGGCCAGTTAAGCTATCATGCATGGCATCATGCTGTGTTTCTAATAATGTTTCACGTAACTGTGCAATCTCAGCTTGTGCTTCGTGCAATTGGCTTTTGAAATGACGCGTTGACGAACGTACATCGTGAGATTCTTTTACCAGTTCCCGTACCGCGGATAATGTTTTCTCAATCGAAAAGCCATCTTCTTCAACACTTGATAATTCGTTCAAACATTTATTCAACATCCGATCAAATTCATTGGTATCATTGAGTGTATCGTGCAGTGAGCTGCTTAATTCATTGGTCATCGAATCGAGTTCGGTGCGTAATTGAGTAATTTCTTGCTCACGCTTATCAACAATAAAGCGCTGATACAGTTCTTCACTCGCCGCTGGGGTACAAGTTCCGTGCTGGGCAATCTTGTCATCGAGATTTTTTTGTAATGCACTATTATTATCAGAAACATAGTGATACCACAGCGCGTAGTTTGTTGGCGTTGTTGGAATTTGATACTGGATCATCAGCGGCATGGCTTTTTTTAAATATTGAGCAGATAGAGCAAATAGTTTTTTAGACATGCATGGTTCCATAAAGGTGCTTAATTAATGATAACCTTGCTATTAAATCAAATTACGCAGCAAGTTACACTATCTCTTTATTTCACTGTTTGGGTGAATAATCAAAAAGGCGACGTATTTAGTGATAGAACTCATCGATAGCCATTGCCATTTAGACTTTGTGGATTTTAATACCGACTTGATGGCGGTATTAGATCGCGCGAGAGATAAGGGCGTGAGACATTTTTTAGTACCAGGTATTGGCGCTAAAAATTGGCAGGCAGTATTGGCCCTAGCCAACCAGCATGAGGGGGTTTATCCAGCGTTAGGTATTCACCCGTATTTTCTGGCCGATTTTGATGATAGCCATTTGCAATTGCTTGATGCACATTTAGCGGCAGGAAAGGGAATTGTTGCTGTCGGCGAGTTTGGGCTTGATAAAGCGGTCGACTTTCCGTTCGAACAACAATTACAGATTTGTAAGCAACAATTATTGCTCGCTAAACACTATGATTTACCGGTTATTTTACATTGCCGTAAAGCACACAATGAATTGATTCAGTTATTACAACTGGTGAAGTTACCACGTGGTGGTGTGCTCCATGGCTTTAGTGGTAGCAGTCAATTGGGTATGCAATACATAAAACTTGGGTTTAAATTAGGTATTGGTGGGGTGATTACGTATCCAAGAGCAGTAAAAACCAGGCAAGCGGTCAGTGAATTGCCGTTAACCTCGTTATTGTTAGAAACGGACTCGCCAGATATGCCTATATTGGGTTATCAAGGACGACGAAATGAACCGGTTAACATTACAGAAGTGTTACAAACACTTACAAAATTACGGAGAGAGCCGAAAAAATTAATTGCAAAAACGAATTTTAGCTCATTTATTGAACTATTCTTGTCTTAAGTTCACCCTTTTTGAAAATAGATCAACTTTTTTGAAACTATTTTGGGCGGTCTGATCTCAAGCACTTAACAAGTGGCTAATAACAGTTATAATCTCGCCGATTGTTATAATCAATGATTAAATCGTAAATTTACTATTCATTACACTTTAATTGACTATTTTGGTTATGACGTAAATAAACAAAAACACTTCTGAAGCGAAACTTGGAGATTATTCCTGATGAATTTTGTAATGGGTATTGTAGGCGTATTTGTCCTACTCGGTCTAGCAATTCTGTTATCTGATAACAGAAAAGCAATTAACCTTCGCACTGTGGGTGGCGCATTTGCTATCCAGGTTGCCGTTGGTGCCTTCATTTTATATTTTCCTCCGGGCAAAGAGTTACTACAAGGTCTCTCTACTGGTGTCGCAAACGTAATTGCTTATGGTAATGAAGGTATTCAATTCTTATTTGGTGATTTAGCGAAATTCAAACTTGGTTTCATCTTTGCGTTTAACGTATTACCAGTAATCGTTTTCTTCTCATCACTAATCGCTGTTTTATACTATATAGGTGTAATGAGCGTGGTAATTAACTTTATTGGTGGTGGCTTACAGAAGTTATTAGGTACCAGTCGTTCAGAATCACTTTCTGCAACTGCAAATATCTTTGTTGGTCAAACTGAAGCGCCACTTGTTGTGCGTCCGTTCATTAAATCAATGACTAAATCAGAGCTATTTGCGGTAATGGTTGGTGGTCTTGCTTCTATCGCTGGTTCAGTACTAGCGGGTTATGCGGGTCTTGGTATTAAGATTGAGTACTTGGTTGCTGCGTCATTCATGGCGGCTCCGGGTGGTCTATTAATGGCTAAAATCATTAAACCAGAAACAGAAACACCAAAAATTACACTTGATGATCTCGATGATAGCGAAGATGAAAAACCAGCTAACGTACTAGACGCTGCAGCTGCAGGTGCATCTTCAGGTATGATGCTTGCGCTTAACGTTGGTGCAATGTTAATTGCATTCGTTGGTCTAATTGCATTAGCAAACGGTATCACAGGTGGTATCGGTGCTTGGTTCGATATGCCAGAACTAACAATCCAAATGATCTTGGGTTGGATCTTCTCTCCACTTGCATTCGTTATTGGTGTGCCATGGAACGAAGCGATTGCTGCTGGTAGCTTCATCGGTCAAAAACTGGTAGTGAATGAATTTGTTGCTTTCCTAGATTTCGTTAACTACATTAAAAACAACGAGCTATCTGATCATACACAAATCATCATCTCATTTGCATTATGTGGTTTTGCTAACTTCTCATCTATCGCCATCTTACTTGGTGGTTTAGGTAGCTTAGCACCAACACGCCGTGCAGACATTGCAAGCATGGGTCTAAAAGCGGTACTTGCAGCTTCTCTCGCTAACTTAATGAGTGCAGCATTAGCGGGTCTATTCCTCACTTAATATAACCTCGCTCTTCCTCTGTTTTTATAGCAGGGGATAACGAATATATACCCTCAAACTGTATTGATTAACGGTTTGAGGGTATTTTTTTGCCTGAAAAACCAGCAATGTAATAATTCATTATTCGATAAAATAACGAGCTTACATAGTCATACATTTAATATATTGTTTTATTGTCGTTTATTTGCTCGTAGTGAGAAGTAGGTCGGTTATGATGGCATTTATTTCTTGATTTCTTTGTCACTTAGCGTAGATTTAGTCATGTAATTTAACTGATCGTACATGATGTACTTTTGGTGTTTTTCGTTCAATATAGCTTGTTTTTTTAACCTTAATTAAAGGTTGGAGAAGCTGTATTAGCGCGGTTATAGGGATATTAATTGATAGTCATATCAAGTCTTCACGGAACCAAGTCCGCATAGTTATTCTTCATGGATATTTATCTTAAAGATAGTTATGTCGATAGTTAGATTAATACATATATTAATACTTATATTGATAGAAAATATTAATCGTTATACGTCATCTATTTACTTTAAGCTATTAGCTTAAGGTAAACACTTCTTTATTAAAGTCATCCTTGAGTAGCTGCAGTCAGCAATTAGTGTAATTGCTCTGGTTTCACTGTTTTTATAAAATTTAAATAAGTTTGGAGACTTAATATGAGTAACTTTAAAGTTGCGGCGCAACGTGCATTAAACATGATGGACTTAACGACGCTTAATGATGATGATACAGATGCAAAAGTAATTGAACTGTGTCACAAAGCAAAAAGCGCGGCGGGCAATACGGCTGCTGTTTGTATTTATCCTCGTTTTGTTCCTATCGCGCGTAAAACATTGAATGCAATTGGTGCTGAAACGGTAAAAATAGCAACGGTAACTAATTTCCCACATGGTAACGATGATGTTGCTATTGCAGTTGCTGAAACGAAAGCGGCTGTAGCATACGGCGCTGATGAAGTTGACGTAGTATTCCCATACCGCGCACTAATGGCCGGAAATGCGGACGTTGGCTTTGAGCTTGTTAAAGCATGTAAAGCAGCTTGTCCTGCCAACGTACAACTTAAAGTTATCGTTGAGACTGGCGAACTTAAAACTGAAGCTCTGATTCGTCAAGCGAGTGAGATCTCGATTGATGCGGGTGCAGACTTCATTAAAACATCAACAGGCAAAGTGCCTGTGAATGCAACACTCGAATTCGCGAAGATCATGCTTACTGTGATCAGTGAGAAAAACACCGATGTTGGTTTCAAACCCGCGGGTGGTGTTAAAAATGCTGAGCAAGCAGGTGAATACCTTGCATTAGCAGAATCAATTCTAGGTCAAGACTGGGTATCTCCAGCCAAGTTCCGCTTCGGTGCTTCAAGCCTGCTTGCTAACTTATTAGCTGAGCTTGAGTTAGCAGAGCTCTCATCAGTAGAGAAAGCAGCTGATAGCAGCGGTTACTAACTATCTAGTTCTGGGTTCGATAAAGTAATATCCCCAAATAAAGTGTGTTGTATTGATTAAGACCAAATGTGAGTTATTCCTGACATGGGTAATCAATATAACACGTGCTTATTCGATCCTAACTTTCTGTATTTAACTAAGCTCTTCCCATTTTAAGGAGTAGCTTTTTCTTATTTAAGGGATAGGTAGTTATGTTTATACCGCAAGAGATTATTCGTCGTAAACGTAATGGCGAAGTACTAAGTTGTGCTGAAATTGAATATTTTGTTAATGGTATTGCTGATAATAGTATCTCGGAAGGACAAATAGGCGCATTTGCGATGGCGACTTATTTTAATGACATGAATATGGACGAGCGTATCGCGATCACATCTGCAATGCGAGATTCAGGTGACGTATTAAGTTGGAATACAATGCAACTTAATGGTCCAATCGTTGATAAGCATTCAACTGGTGGCGTTGGTGATGTTATTTCACTGATGCTTGGTCCTATGGTTGCGGCTTGTGGTGGTTTTGTTCCGATGATTTCTGGCCGTGGTTTAGGTCATACCGGCGGTACATTAGATAAATTAGATGCGATCCCTGGTTACCAAACAACAGTTGATAATACGCAATTTCGCCAAGTTGTAAAAGACAGTGGTGTGGCGATTGTTGGTCAATCTGCAAACTTAGCGCCTGCCGATAAACGTTTTTATGGTGTACGTGATATTACTGCAACAGTCGAATCTATTTCGCTGATCACGGCTTCTATATTATCGAAGAAACTGGCTGCTGGTCTTGATGCATTAGTGATGGATGTTAAATCGGGTAGTGGCGCTTTCATGCCTACGCATGAGGAGTCTGTTGCACTAGCAAAAAGCATTGTATCTGTAGCGAACGGTGCGGGCTGTAAAACTGCTGCACTGATTACAGATATGAACCAAGTATTAGCAAGTAGTGCCGGTAATGCAGTTGAAGTACGTGAAGCAGTACGTTTCTTAACGGGCGAATACCGTAACCCACGTTTATTCGCTGTAACAATGGCACTTTGTGTGGAAATGTTATTGTCAGCAAGTCTAGCAATCGACGTTGATGACGCACGTAATAAATTACAAGCAGTATTAGATAACGGCAAAGCGGCAGAATTATTTGGCACTATGGTTTCAGGTTTAGGCGGTCCAACTGATTTTGTTGACAACTATGACCTACACTTACCAAAAACCGAAATTTTTCGTCCAGTATATGCAGCACAAAGTGGCTATTTAACTGAGATGGATACTCGTGGTTTCGGCATGGCGGTTGTTGCTATGGGTGGTGGTCGTCGTGTGGCGACAGATCAAATCGATTATGCTGTTGGCTTATCTGATATTGCAGCGCTGGGTCAACAACTCGATGCACAAACACCAGTTGCTATGGTGCATGCTCGTAGTGACGCACAGTTTGAAGCTGCACAAGCAGAAATCTTGAAATCGATTCATATCGGTGACATACAGCCTGCTGCAAGTGCTGATGTTTATCAACAAATTAGACTTTCAGATGTTTAACAATTGGTTAATGTTTAATGTAGAGCATAGTTAAAAATAGATAATAAAAATAGGTCATAATGATGAAACGTACAATTATATTAATGTTGGACTCATTGGGTATTGGTGCTTCTGCCGATGCTGATAAATTTGGTGATGTAGGCAGCAACACGTTTGGTCACATAGCTCAATGGTGTGCCGAAGGAAAAGCGGATGAGGGTCGTGAAGGCCCATTACATATCCCTAATTTAACCAAATTAGGTCTTGCGCATGCTTGCGGTGATAGTGTGGGTTCATTTCCTGCAGGCTTAGATGAAAGCGCAGAGGTTATTGGTGCATACGGTTACGCACAAGAGATCTCAAGTGGTAAAGACACGCCAAGTGGCCACTGGGAGATCGCAGGTGTACCTGTGTTGTTTGATTGGGGTTATTTCTCGGATACCGAAAACAGCTTCCCACAAGAATTACTGGATCAGTTAGTGGAGCAAGCAGACTTACCGGGTTATTTAGGTAACTGCCATTCTTCAGGTACAGAGATCTTAGATCTGTTGGGTGCTGAGCACATGGCATCGGGTAAACCAATTTTCTATACCTCGGCAGACAGTGTATTCCAAATTGCATGTCATGAGGAGACCTTTGGTCTTGAACGTTTACTTAAATTATGTGAATTAGCACGTGAGTTATTAGAACCGTACAACATTGGCCGTGTTATTGCGCGTCCATTTATTGGGGCTGATAAGAGTGATTTCGCACGTACTGGTAATCGTCGTGATTATTCACTGTTACCGCCAGCGCCAACCTTACTTGACCGTATGGCTGAGTCGGGTGGTGAAGTCGTGAGTGTCGGTAAAATTGCAGATATTTACGCACAGCAAGGCATTACTAAAAAAGTTAAAGGCACTGGTCTTGAAGCTTTATTTGATCTGACGTTAGAACAAGTAAAGCAAGCGGGTGATCAAACTATCGTGTTTACTAACTTTGTTGATTTTGACTCATCATGGGGACATCGTCGGGATGTTGCTGGTTATGCAAAAGGGCTAGAGTATTTCGATACGCGTTTACCTGAGTTACTTGAGATCCTCGGCGAAGACGATATTGTGGTATTAACTGCCGATCACGGTTGTGATCCAACAGCTCCGGGAACAGATCATACTCGTGAACATATTCCAGTAATCTTTTATGGTCAAAATGTACCAAAAGGTCCGCTGGGTTTACGTGACACATTTGCTGATATTGGTCAGTCAATTGCGGCGTATCACGGTTTACCAAAGCTTGAATACGGTAAAAGCTTTTTATAAATAACAATGTTTATAAATACTATTTTTACAAACCCATTTTTATAAATAAAGTACTTAGTTAAGAATGCTGAGTATAACTAAAACAAAGAAGGTAACTATAATGGCAACTCCACATATTAATGCAGAAAAAGGTGATTTCGCTGAAACGGTATTATTCCCAGGTGATCCACTACGCGCTAAATACATCGCAGAAACATTTTTAGAAGATATTAAGCAAGTGAATGACGTGCGTAACATGCTAGGGTTCACTGGTACTTACAAAGGTAAACGTATTTCTGTTATGGCTTCTGGAATGGGCGTTCCGTCTTGCTCTATCTATGCAAAAGAGTTAATTACAGAATTCGGTGTTAAAAATTTGATCCGTATTGGTAGCTGTGGTGCGATTAGCACTGATGTTAAAGTACGTGATGTTGTGATCGGTATGGGGGCATCGACTGATTCTGGGGTCAATCGCGCACGTTTTGATGGCTATGATTTTGCAGCCATCGCATCATGGGAATTATTAAGTAAAGTAACACGTGCAGCTAAAGCATGTAATATTGATGCGAAGGTAGGTAACATTTTCACTGCAGATCTATTCTACACACCAAAGCCTGAGTCATTTGATACAATGGAAAAATTGGGAATATTAGGTGTAGAAATGGAAGCGGCTGGTCTATATGGCGTAGCAGCTGAGTTCGGCGCAAATGCTATCTGTATCTGCACTGTATCTGATCACATCCGTACTGGTGAAGTTACAACTGCTGAAGAACGTCAATTAACGTTCAATGATATGATCGTAATGGCATTAGAGTCTGTGCTAATCGAAGATTAATATAAATTTATTATTGAGCAATGCCCGCTAATGCAAATTGGTGGGCATTTTTGTTATTGCAGGCGGTTATATTATACTTAATAGACCGCTTCTTTGTTTTAATCGGTATCTAGCTATAGCTTAATGGATAGGTTGCCGAATATAGAATTTTATGCGATTATAGCGGCGTTTTTATACTATATAATTTTAAAATTAGATGACTTATCAGTCTTGGGGTACTGCAACCTTAGGGCGGTAGCGTGTTTAAAATCATTATAAATATAGTGTTATTAATGTCTGTTTTTAGGGATGTTATGAATCTGTTAGTTGTGATTTTACATGGTTGAATATCATAATATCAAATAATTACAGAGTTAAGATCTTTATTATATTTAGTTCTTTCACTCTGTTTTAGGTAGGCCGTTTGACTTATAAATTAGGTCGACCTTTATATAAGCTAAGTTTTAATTGGAGTTAAGTGTGAAAATACTGATTACAGGTGGTGCAGGATTTATAGGTTCTGCTGTTGTTCGACATATCATTGAGAATACGAATGATAGTGTTATTAACTTGGATAAATTGACCTATGCAGGTAATTTAGAATCTTTAAAATCAGTCCAAAATAATGAGCGTTATGTGTTTGTTCAAGCTGATATCTGCGATCGCTTAACTCTTGACTGTATTTTTGCTGAGCACCAGCCTGATCTTGTAATGCATCTAGCAGCAGAAAGTCATGTTGATCGCTCAATAGATGGTCCTGCGGAGTTTATTGAAACCAATATTATTGGTACTTATACGATGCTTGAAGCTGCTCGTCAATACTGGAATCAGTTAGATATTTCTCGTAAAGAAGCATTCCGTTTTCATCACATTTCGACAGATGAAGTGTATGGTGATCTTGAGGGTACCGATGATCTGTTTACTGAAACTACGTCTTATGAACCATCAAGCCCATATTCAGCTTCTAAAGCGTCAAGCGATCACTTAGTACGTGCGTGGCTACGAACTTATGGTTTTCCGACTGTAGTTACAAATTGTTCAAATAACTATGGTCCTTTCCATTTCCCTGAAAAACTGATCCCATTAATGATATTAAATGCATTGGATGGAAAGGCATTACCTGTCTACGGTAACGGCATGCAAATTCGTGATTGGTTATATGTTGAAGACCATGCTCGTGCACTATATGCTGTTGTTACTAAAGGCGAAATAGGCGAAACCTATAATATTGGTGGTCATAATGAAAAAGCTAATATTGAAGTAGTTAAAACTATTTGTACTTTACTTGATGAATTAGTGCCTAATAAACCCGCTGGTGTGGTTCAATATCAAGATTTAATTACGTACGTAACTGACCGACCTGGACATGATGTTCGTTATGCTATTGACGCTTCGAAAATTGAACGTGAATTGGGCTGGAAACCGACAGAAACATTTGAATCAGGTATTCGTAAAACGGTTGAATGGTATTTAAATAATAAAGAATGGTGGAGTCGGGTTCTTGATGGTTCATACAGTTTTGAACGTCTAGGCTCATCACAAAACAGTGAGGAAAAATAAATGAAAGGTATTGTTTTAGCTGGTGGTTCAGGTACTCGTCTTTATCCGTTGACTCGTGGTGTATCGAAGCAACTATTACCGATTTACGATAAACCGATGATCTTTTATCCGTTATCTACGCTTATGCTCGCGGGCATCAAAGATATTTTAATCATAACAACACCTGAAGACAACGCGGGATTTCGTCGCTTATTGGGTGATGGTTCAGATTTTGGGATTAATCTTGAATATGAAATTCAGCCATCTCCTGATGGACTTGCCCAAGCATTTATAATTGGCGAAAAATTTATTGGTGACGATAATGTTTGTTTAGTATTAGGTGATAATATATTTTATGGACAGGCATTCAGTGATACGTTAAAGAAAGCTGCATCAATGGATAATGGTGCAACAGTATTTGGCTATCAAGTTAAAGACCCTGAACGTTTTGGTGTCGTTGATTTTGACGAAAATATGCGAGCATTATCTATTGAAGAAAAACCTTTAAAACCGAAGTCAAATTATGCGGTGACAGGACTGTATTTTTATGATCGTCGTGTAGTTGAGTTTGCAAAAAAAGTAGAACCATCTGAGCGCGGAGAACTTGAAATAACCTCTATTAATCAAATGTATCTTGATGATAAATCACTGAATGTTGAACTCTTAGGACGTGGTTTTGCTTGGTTAGACACTGGTACACATGAAAGTTTGCATGAAGCCTCTTCGTTTGTACAAACAATTGAACATGTACAAGGACTTAAAGTTGCTTGCCTTGAAGAAATATCATGGCGTAATGGCTGGTTAACTGATATGCAATTGAGCAATCTAGCTAAACCAATGATGAAAAATGAATACGGTCAATATCTTGCTCGACTAATTAAAGATAAATCACAAGGAAACCAGTGATGAGAGTTATGATCACTGGGTGTTATGGACAAGTTGGTCAGTGCTTGGTTAAGCAGTTTCAGCAGATCGCTAATATTCTAGCTGTAGGACGTGCTGAATTGGATATTACCGATGAAGTTGCAGTTAAAAATGTAGTTAAAGCATTTAAACCCGATTTCATAATTAATGCAGCCGCACATACCGCTGTAGATAAAGCTGAAGATGAAGTTGATTTATCGTATGCGATAAATTGTAGTGGACCAAGATTTTTAGCTGAAGCGGCCAATAGCGTGAATGCATCGATATTGCATATATCTACTGATTATGTATTTTCGGGTGATAAAGACGGAATTTACACCGAGTCAGATTTAACATCGCCGCAAGGAGTGTATGGTGAAAGTAAGCTAGCGGGTGAAATTGCGGTTATCAATGCTTGTCAAAAGCACATTGTACTTCGTACCGCATGGGTATTTGGTGAAGATGGTAATAATTTTGTCAGAACGATGCTTCGTTTGGCAAAAGCGTATGATACGTTGGGTATTGTAGGGGATCAAGTGGGTGGGCCTACTTATGCTGGAGATATAGCTGCGGCACTTGTTGTTATGACCAAGGCTATTTACAATGGTGAGAGTGATAAATTTGGTATTTATCATTTCTCTGGCTTACCACATGTTAGTTGGAGCCAATTTGCAGAAAGTATTTTTGATGAAGCGGTAGAGCAATCGATCATCCAACAATCACTCACGGTTAATGCAATTACAACTGCTGAATATCCTACTCCAGCGAAGCGCCCAGCTAATTCTAAGTTAGATACAGCATTAATTACTGAAAAATTCGAGATTAATGCAAGTGACTGGAAACAAGCACTTAGTAACATTAAAGCATACACATAAAAATTGAGTTTATTATGAACGTTATTGAAACAAATATCCCAGATGTTAAAATTATTGAACCTACAGTATTTGGTGATGAACGAGGTTTCTTTATGGAAACGTGGAATCAAAAAAAATTTGAAGAGCTAGTGACTGGGAAGCAAACTCGATTTGTACAAGATAATCACTCCAAATCAAAACAAGGTATTTTACGAGGTTTACACTATCAAACTGAAAATATGCAAGGAAAGTTAGTGCATGTAGTTTCGGGTGAAGTTTTTGATGTTGCCGTTGATATACGTGAAGGCTCGTTAACATTTGGTCAATGGGTTGGTGTGTATTTATCTGCTGAAAATAAGCGTCATTTATGGGTTCCTGAAGGGTTTGCTCATGGCTTTTATGTTACGAGTGAAAGTGCTGAGTTCGTATATAAATGTACTAATTATTATGACCCAAACTCGGAAAAAGTTATTATTTGGAATGATATTGATTTAGCAATAGATTGGCCAGTTCAGCATAATGATAAAGTCATTCTGTCAGAAAAAGATAAATTTGCTAATGAATTTAGCCGTATAAAACCATTGGAGTTATAATATGATTAATGTTCTTATTTTCCCTGCGGGTGAAATAAACGCTATAGAACTACACTCGTCATTATCAAAGTGTTTTAATATAAAATTATATGGAGCGAGCTCTGTAGAACGACATGGTGAATACGTATATGAAAATTATATTAGTGGATTGCCATTTATTTCAGATGAAAATTTTTTTTATGAGTTTAATAAAATAATTGAAGAGCTTGAAATTAAGTTAATATTTCCGACACATGATACTATTGCAGAATTTCTGTCTAAAAATGAAAGTAAAATAAAATGTAAAGTTATTTGTGCAGAAAAGAAAACATCAGAACTCTGTCGTAGTAAGGCAATGACTTATGATTTATTTTCAACGTATGACTTTAATCCGAAAGTTTATCATTCACTCGATAATATTAAAGATATAAATTTTCCTTTATTTACTAAACCAAGTAAAGGTCAAGGTTCTGTTGGTGCAACGCTCGTTTTAAATGAGGAAGAAGCAAAAGATATAAATCTAGATGAAAATGTCTTAACAGAGTATTTACCTGGTAAAGAATACACTATCGATTGCTTTACTTCATTCAATGGTGAATTAATTATTGCACTCCCCCGTTTAAGAATGCGAACAATGGCTGGAGTAAGTGTGTCCGGTAAAACTGTTCCTATAACCGAAGAAATACATGCTATAGCTAAGTCTATCAATGAGAACGTTAAATTTAATGGGTTATGGTTTTTTCAAATTAAAGAAGATTGTTTTGGGAAGTTGAAGCTTCTTGAAATATCAACACGAACAGCTGGTACCATGTGCTTAAGCCGTGCTAAAGGATATAATTTACCTCTTCTAAGTGTATATAATGCATTAGAAAAAAATATTTCTCTGATTGATAATAATTATGAAGTTGAAGTTGATCGTACATTAATAAATAGATTCAAGTTAAACGTGAAATATAATAATGTTTATATTGATTATGATGATACGATAATAATTAGAAGTAAAGTAAATTTAGATGCGATTAGATATTTGTATCAATTGAAAAATAATAATAAAAATATTTTTTTGATTACTCGACATGCAGGTGATATTTATGAGTCGTTAAAAAAATATAACATACCAGTTGAATTATTTAACAGTGTTTTACACTTGAATCCGGATGATCTTAAATCAGGTTTTATAGCAGAGAAAGAATCAATATTTATTGATAACTCTTTTCAAGAACGAAATGAAGTAAGAGTTAAGCTTGGTATTCCTGTCTTTGATGTGGATGCAATTGAAGTATTACTGGATTGGAAATGTTAATGAAACGTATTTGTTTGTTTGCTGGTTATAATAAAAATAGTGAAGTGCAGCCTTATGTATTGGACTATTTGAAAGAAATGAGTTTATATTGTGATGTTTATTATTTATCTGATGGTGATTTATCAGTAAAGTCATTAATGAAGATAAAAAACATTTGTATAGATGCATGGGTACTAGATCATGGGAAATATGATTTTGGTTCATACAGTGAACTTATGAAAAACTATGTTGGCTGGAATACCATTGAACAATATGATGAATTAATTATTGCTAATGACTCAGCTTATTGTGTAAACAGTTTTCAGCCTGTATTCGATAAAATGTCACAGAAAGATTGTTCTGCATGGGGATTATTGGCAACTGATGAGTTTAACTTAGATTACAACTATGCTTTTAATGACTATATAAAAATCCCTCATAGTAAAATTCCAATGTTTTGTATTGGAAGTTATTTTATGGCATTTAAAAAAGAAGTTTTTATTGATAATGATTTTCAAATGTTTTTCAATAATGTTGAAAAAGAAAGAGATAGAAATGATGTTTGCCTTAAATATGAAATGGGTTTGACAAAGCTTCTTTTAGATAAAGACATAAAAATGTCATCGTATATTGATACTGTTTATAAAAATGTATCGATTTACAATATGGATGCATTCAGGTTCGTTTATAATGGATTCCCTTTGATTAAAATTAGGATCTTTAAAGATAATCCATTATCTGTGCCTTATAACGACGATAATTTTTTTATAGGACGATATTGTCAGAATGACAAAATATTTGAATATATTGAAAATGAGTTTATGTTGAAAGATGAGTTTATTCTAAAAAAAGATTATAAGAGATACTACAATGATTTTATACCTCCTATTTTTAGAAAAGGAAAACGTGATTTAATTAAAGAAATACTACCCCCTATTCTAACTCAAAAAATAATAAGAGTTCTTGTAGAAAGAAAATTAAAAAAAACTAATGTATTAAAAAAAATCAATGTTAATAAAAATCAAAATCTTATGATTTTTTTTAATGTGGCCATTGATACTATTGGCGGAGGAATGTTGTCAATAGATAGATTTGTAGATAAATCGATTAAACTAGAAAAAGAATTTGATTTTAAAGTCAGAATGTCAGGTCTGCCATTGAGCAATAATGCTGTAAGTTACTCTAAGTTTGAATCAACATTAGAAATGGAGCATTTCAATAAAATAATTCAGGAAGGGATACCGGATAAAGTTACATTAAACCTTCCAGAAGTTTTTGTTAAAGGTTTTTTAAATGAACTTACCGAATATCAAATTAAATGGCTTCATTATATACCTGAATTAAGAATTAATATTTTAGACCAGAATCATGATTTATTTCCCTTGAGAAGAGAAATTGAACGCTTGAAAGAGTTAACACTAGATGTGACTGTTACATCTGCTCATGAGAAATATGCAACTCAAAAGATATCGGATGAATATCAAGTACCATTAAATTTGTTGACCCCATTTTTACCTGAATTTATAAGAAGGCCTCATAGTCAAAAGTCAAAAGTAATAGCAATATCTCCTGATGATGATGTTAATACTACTAGCGATTTAACTAAAAATGAAATTTTATCAAAAATGATCAGTGAACTTCCTGATTATAAATTTGTTGTGATAAATGATATTTCTTTAAATGAATATAAAGAGCTTATTTCAGATGCTTTATTTACTATAACATTTGGTGAAGGTTATGATGGATACTTTATTGAACCGTCGTTAAGCGATTCAGTATCATTCGCAGTATATAATGAAACTTTCTTCCCTGTAGAATTTAAAGATTCAAATATCGTTTATCCTAATTGGGAATCTTTATATGAAAATATTGTGAGAGATATTAGGCTATTAGAATCCGACCATGATTTATATAAAAATCGGTCAGATAAAATTGAGGTAATGACTAGGAAGCATACTAACTCTGATAGATCTGAAGTGAACCTTCATGATTTCTATAATCGTAAAGTTGATTTTTTACCTTCAATATTTAATATTGAAAACTATAAGGTAAAATAAAATGGATAGAAAAATTGGAGGGTATTTTGGTTTAGATTTAAGAGGTGAAACTCTAGATCCGATATATAGTTTATGGAAAACATGGACAGATGGACGAAATATACTTGATTTTAATTCTAATCGAGTTGCTATAAAAAAAATCTTACAAATCGAAAAAATACATAGAATATGGCTTCCTTATTATATATGTAATGATGTTAAAGAAGCTCTTAGTGAATATGAAGTAAATTATTACCAAATATCTAATGAGTTTATACCTCAAGATTATTTTTTAGACGACATCGAAAGTGATGATTGTGTAGTATTAGTATCTTATTTTGGTTTGCCTATCAGTGATATTTTTGTAAAAAAAATACGTGATCTCAATAAAGAAATATTAATAATCGAAGATAAAGCTCAATCAATAGAACCGCCTAATATTAACGTCGATTGGTCAATCTATAGTCCAAGGAAGTTTATGGGAGTTCCTGATGGGGGAGTTGCTGTCACAAAAAGGGCATTTTCACACCCTCAAGTTAAAGTTAAAGAATGTGCTGATATTATTACTAATTTTCTACCTATATTGATGAGAAACCAAGATGAAACTATGTCAAGTGGGCAATATGAGACTTATATCAAATCCGAAAAAAGTATTTTTTCCCATGAATCAAGAGCATCTAAAATAACAATAGAGCTATTAAAAATATCTAGTTACTTATATATATCGAAGAAACGAATAAATAACTGGAATTATTTGAATAGTTTTTTACAAGAAAAATCAATATTTTCGTGTTTTAAAAAAATTGATTGGACTCCTTTGGGCTATCCAATAATAGTTGAAAACCCAAGTGATTTTGTTGATTACATGGCCAAGCATGGTGTTTTTTGTGCTCGTCATTGGTCTTGTTTAGGTGATGAATTAAATCATTTTGAATTTGAAAATGATTTATCTAAAAAAATAGTAACAATACCAATTGATCAACGATTAAATAAACCTGAACTGAATTACCTCATTAGTAAAATTCGAGATTATGATGAAAAAAAATGACATGATTTACGTTACTCGCCCAATGATTCCGCCTAGAGATAAATTTCATCAAATGTGTGACGAAATTTTTGATTCCGAATGGTTAACAAATATGGGGGAAAAACATAACAAACTTGAAGATAACCTGAAATCTTTTCTCGATGTTGATAATATATTACTTTTTAATAACGGTACGAATGCTTTACTCACAGCGTTAAAAGCAATGGATTTACCGTATGGAAGTGAAGTAATTACAACTCCATTTACCTTTGCTGCCACGACGCATGTTATTGAGTGGAATGGGCTAAAACCAGTCTTTGCTGATATTTGTCAAGATAGAATGGTATTAACTGTCGAGTCAATAGAAAAAAATATAACACCTGATACGTCTGCCATTTTAGCTGTACATGTGTATGGTTTCCCATGTGATGTAGTTGGAATCGAGCGACTCGCTAAAAAATATAATTTGAAAGTTATTTATGACGGGGCTCATGCCTTTAATACTAAAATTCTCGGTAAATCGATTAGTAAGTGGGGAGACATAACTATGTTATCTTTTCATGCGACAAAGCTATTCAATACGATTGAAGGGGGGGCTTTGATATCAAATTGTAAAGCGACACATGAAAAAATTAAAGATTTAAGAAACTTTGGTTTTCAAAATGAAGTCACAGTAAGTGATATTGGTATTAATGGTAAGATGAACGAGATTCAAGCGGCGGTTGGTCTGTTAAACCTTGAGATTCTTGATGACGAAATAGCGGGCCGAATATATATTAATCAGCTTTATCGGGATAATTTAAGTTGTATTAGAGAAATAACAATTCCTAATATTGATGATAATACGTCAAACTCTCACCAATATTTTCCTATATTAGTTGAAAATAAAAGGGATGAACTATATGAATTTTTGAAAAAAAATGGAGTATACGCAAGGAAATATTTCTATCCTCTTTGTTCTGAGTTTGCCCCTTACTCTAAATTAGAGTCATCTTCAGTTGATAACTTACCAATAGCAACGGAAATGTCACGACAGGTTATATGCTTACCTTATTATGGACGTCTCGTTGAAGATGATCAACTTAACAAGGTAATCACACTCATTAAGGATTTTTTTAGATAATATGATTGTATCTATTCACCAACCATACTTATTCCCATATTTGGGATATTTTCAGCTTATCTATAATAGTGACATTTTTGTAGTTTATGATGATGTTACCTTTATTAAGGGAGGCTTTATCAATCGTAATAATATTTTAAGCTCTGGTCGTATACAGCGTTTTACACTACCGATAGAGTCTATTTCAAGTAATAGTTATTTTAAAGATCTTTATTTTACAAGCAATACAAAAAAGTTAATCAGAACTATTGAGCAATCCTATAGTAAAAGCCCATTTTTTCATGATGTAATGCCTTTAATTAAAGATATATTTAATTACTCGCAGCGAAATGTCAGTACACTATGTATGTATTCATATGAAAAAATATTTGAATATTTAGGCATTATTAAAAACATGACATTATCCTCAGAATTAGACTATTTAAGACTTGAAGATAAAACTGGGAAAGTTATATCTATATGTGAAATATTCGATGCTGATGAATATGTTAATGCAAGTGGTGGCATTGAGTTATATGATACGTATGACTTTAAAAAAAATAACTTATCACTTGGTTTTTTAAAAAAAGAAGCGTGCACTTATACACAAAACTCGCCTGAATTTATAGATAATTTATCGATTATTGATGTGCTTATGAATAATAGTAAAAGTGACATATTGAACTTACTTTCAAAGTATGAGGTGGTAGGTAAAGATGAGTAATTATCGAAATGATTTTATTATGTCATTAAAGGAATATCAAGTTTGGTCTAGACTTGGGTGGACTGATATTCTAAAAAAGTATAGACGGTCATTTATTGGTCCATTTTGGTTAACTTTAAGTACTGCAATATATATATCATCTATTGGTGTCATTTTTTCTGAGATTTTCAATACACCGATGCAAGATTATTTACCGTATCTTGCTTTAGGTCTGATTTTTTGGATGTTTATAAATCAATGTGTTACTGAAGGGGCAGAGGCTTTTATTAATAATGCACATTATATAAAACAAATGCCGATAAAATTGGCTATATTTCCCATGCAAGTTATTTGGAGAAATTTTATTGTTCTTGCACATAATATGGTTATTTTTGTCTTTATTGCGATTTTATTTGATATTAATATAACGTGGTACTCTCTTTGGTCAATTGTTGGTATTATTATATTCAGCGTTAATGTTTTATTTTTGACTTTATCTTTATCTTGTTTTTGTGCAAGGTTCAGAGATCTCCACCAAATAGTATTAAGTATTATGCAAATAGCTTTTTTTGCGACACCAATTATGTGGAATAAGACGGCTTTACTTGGTCAAAGAGATTATGTCCTTGATTACAACCCATTTTTTCATTTTGTTGAATTATTCAGAGAACCATTATTAGGTGGTCATATAGCACTTTCAACAGTTAGTTTCGTATCAATTTTTACCGTTTTTAATATGATTGTAGCTGCTGCTGTTTATAAGTATTCATTTAAGAAAATTTCGTTTTGGGTATGACATGTCAAAAATAATTTCATTAAAAAATGTATCATTAGATATACCTATTTATGATGGTAGTAATATATCTATTAAAAAGCAACTTTTGAGTTACGCTACTGGTGGACGTTTAGCTACGGAATCCAAAGTCTGTAGGGTGCAAGCTTTAAAAAATATTAATATAGATATAAATAAAGGCGATAGAGTTGCTTTGTTAGGACATAATGGTGCTGGAAAATCTACCTTCCTAAAATTATTGTCAACAATTTATCACCCGACCTCAGGAACCATTAACATTAATGGGGAAGTATCAACTTTATTTGAAGTTGGCTTAGGTATGGATCCTGAAATGAATGGTATTGATAATATTATTACTCGAGGGTTACTATACGGGCTAAAAAAAAACCAGATCGTTGCAATGATTCCTGAAGTTGTTGATTTTACAGAATTAGGTGAATTTATTAATCTTCCAATACGTACTTATTCTAATGGTATGCTACTAAGACTTGCTTTTGCAATCTCAACGATTGTTAAGCGTGATATTCTTCTTTTAGATGAGATTATAGGTGCCGGTGATGCGTCATTTATGAATAAGGCTGAAGCTAGAATTAATGAATTAGTTGAAGCATCTGATGTAATGGTATTAGCTTCACATTCAAATGAAATATTAAAAAAAATGTGTAATAGAGGTCTAGTTTTTAGGCACGGAGAAATAATCTTTGATTCTAATATAGATGAATCAATTGATTTCTACATTAACCATTATTAAAATTTATCTATATGAAGATTTTTCTATGTTGTGGATGAATTATATTATGAGCTAGATGGTTATGGTTAGAATGATCTCGTTATTATTGTGATGATGATTTAATTCAATGACTTTATTAACTAATAAAATTCGACTTGAACTATTATTAAAGGAAATTCAAGTGATTCGTCGTAGGTTAAACTTTTCTTAATGTCGAAAAATAGTTACTGAAATAGGTTATGTTATTAGCATTAATAATGTATAAAATAAGCGCCGTTGATTTTTCTAAATATAAAGTAAAGGAGTTTAAATTTGTTGTCTTATATTGATTTTTTTTCGTCAGGGTTATCATATTTTGAGTATTGATTCGACAGCTGCTGTTATCGTTACTTACGCTCCAAATATTCTCGATTTGAATCGGTTAGTTAACTCTTTGAGCACTCAAGTACGACAAATATATATCATCGATAATGGCTCTCTTATGCCTACAGGTCTAGATCAATTAGATTCAGTTGACCTGACGTCGTTACCTAATAACATGGGCATTGCTTATGGACAGAATATTGGTCTTCTAAAGGCAATAAACGATGGTTTTATTGATTTTGTCATTTTCGACCAAGATAGCTTGCCTTCCGAAACTATGATCTCAGATCTTTTCTCTGCTCGAATACAAGCTTTGAAAGCTGGCATTAAGGTTGCCGCCGTTGGTCCTGTACACATTGACCAAGATAACCTTTCAGAAAGTACTTTTATTGATACCAGCCAAAAAGTCTTAAAAAAGATCATTCCGAGAATTTTCTTGGATATGGGGGCTCATTTTGCGAAATGCGATTTCTTGATTTCTTCAGGTTGCCTTATATCAAAAGACTCCTTAGATATTATAGGATATATGGAAGATGGCCTTTTTATCGATTGTGTGGACATTGAATGGGGGTTTAGGGCGTTGGATAGAGGACTACACTGTATTGCTGCGTTTGATGCAAAAATGTATCACAAAATTGGTGAAATACCTTTGAAGCTCTTAGGGAGAGAGCTAACAACTCATTCACCAGTACGTCATTACTATTTCTATCGGAATGTTTACCAGCTACTAAAGCGTCCATATGTTCCCTATTGCTGGAAAAGGCATACTTTGATCAAATCAACGATACAGGCTTTTGTATTTTCGTTATTTCTCTCTCCTCGACTCGATCACTTTAAGTCTATTTTAAAGGGGATTTGCCACGGTTTAACGAATAAAAATGGTAAATATGAATAAAACATTAATTTTCGTAATCAACGTCGATTGGTACTTCCGTCTTCACTGGCTAGAACGAGCAAATCATTTTAAATCATTGGGTTATAATGTTCATATAATTACTAATTTTTTAGATAGTTCGATAGAAAATGAGCTCATATCAATGGGATTCACGTGCCATCAGTTCTCTGTTAAGCGTAAGAGTCTGAACCTATTTCGAGAACTTGTTAGTATTTGGCATCTAAAGTACTTGTTGAAAATGATAAATCCAGATTTGATTCATTGCGTTACGATTAAACCCAATATATATACGGGGCTAATCAATCGGTTTTTTATAAAAAAACCAATAATCTATAGTATTACCGGACTAGGTGCTGTTTTTAGTTCGTCATCATTAAAATTTGTAATTATTAAACGTATCATAACGCTCTTTTACAAGAATATCTCTGTTCACTATTCAAGATTTATTTTTGAAAATAGCGAGGACTGTTCGCTATTTCAAGATTTAGCTATTATAAAAAATGGTAATGGCATCGTGATAAAAGGTGCTGGTATTGATTTGAATCGCTTTACTTCTTCACCTTTACCATGTGATCAAAGTATACTTTTCGCTGCTCGTCTTTTAAAGGAAAAAGGTCTTCAGTGCTTGATTGAAGCAAAAACAATATTAGTTAAACGAGGTTGTGAGTTTACACTCAATGTAGCTGGAATCATTGATAATGATGTTTCATCCGCTATTTCGATAAGGCAAATTGAAATTTGGGCTAAAAATGGGGATATTAACTGGTTAGGTAATGTGAAAGATATGCCAAGTTTAATTAAGAAAAATGATATTGTTTGTTTACCTACGACTTATGGCGAAGGGGTGCCTCGTATCCTCATTGAAGCTGCCTCATGCCAGAGAGCTATCGTCACCACTGATGTTGCAGGTTGTCGCGAAATAGTATCTCATGGTTTTAACGGGTTACTGGCTATCCCTGCAGATGCTATTTCACTTGCTAATTGCTTACAGGAATTACTCGATAATAAAGATAAGCTCCGAAAATTTGGGATTAACGGCCGAAAAAAAGTCGAAACTGAGTTTTCTCAAGAAATGGTATTTGAGAAAACGCTTCAAGTTTATGATGAATTACTATTGTCTTAATTTGGCGTATACCCAGTCGGCGCATCTAATAAGATGCGTCTAATACATTCTACATTAAAGTCATGACAACAAACATCAAGCTGACTAATCAGACTTTCCATTTCTTTCCAGCTTAGTTTATCTTCTTGCGCCATCATTATTTTTGAATGGATCGTACCTTCCACGTGAGCACCAATCAACAGTTCTTCATAGAGTTTCTCACCCGGTCTTAGCCCTGTGAATTTGATCTCTATATCACCACTCTCCTTTTCACTTTCGGCATTAATGTGCTCTTTCATACCCATCAAATGAATCATGCGGTTGGCTAAATCGAGGATCTTTACTGGCTCGCCCATATCTAATACGAATACTTGGCCATTCTTACTCATCGCACCAGCTTGAATTACCAGTTGTGCGGCTTCTGGTATTAACATGAAGTAGCGAATAATATCGGGATGGGTAACGGTAACTGGGCCGCCTTTACGAATCTGCTTTTTAAACAGTGGCACTACAGAGCCTGATGAGCCAAGAACATTACCAAAGCGCACCATAGTGAGCGTTGTATGGCTCTCTGTTTCGGCCAATGCTTGTAGTACTAATTCAGCCATGCGTTTACTTGCGCCCATGATGTTGGTCGGACGTACGGCTTTGTCGGTAGAAATTAACGTAAAGTTAGCCACTTTGCATTTTATAGCTGCTTGCGCTACGGCTAAGGTACCAAAGACATTATTGCGGATGCCTTCAACAATATTGTCTTCAACTAGTGGTACGTGTTTATAAGCTGCAGCATGATAAACGGTATTAATACTGTAGGCTTGCATTAGTTTTTCAACACGATTTTGACGTTGTACTGACCCAAGAGCTGGCACAAGCTGAGTTTCCATGTGCAAGTGTTCTTTTATACCTTCGAGCTCTTGATTAATTTTGTAAAGGTTGTATTCATTGAGCTCGAACATTAATAAAGTTTTTGGCTTTTGAGCTAGAACTTGACGACATAATTCAGAACCAATAGAACCGCCAGCACCCGTTACCATCACGTGTTGGTTTGTTATATTTTTCGACAATAATTCATGGTTAGGAGCAATGGGCGTACGACCCAGTAAATCTGCAACGTCTAAATCTCGTATTTCTGTTGCATGTGCTTTACCAGCTGCTATGTCTTCAATAGAGGGTACTGATAGCACCTCTATCGGCCAATGTGATAACTGTTCTACTAAACGTAATCGTTTGCCTTTATTAATGTTGTTTATTGCAAGTAATAATTTTTCAGGCGAATAGAGAGATTGTAACTGCTTGAATTCTGAACTATGGTGTACTTTTAATCCATAAACGACTTGGCCAATCTTATTTTTATCATCATCTAAAATAGCGACAGGGTGGTAATCTTCGCCTTGAATCAGTGCATAAGCAAGATTGCGACCTGTTGCTCCAGCCCCGTAAATAAAAACATTTGGTTTTTGGCGTTTATAGTAGTGATAATAGAATGTTCTAATTAGAATGCGGGGGCCACCCAATGTTATAATTGCTAGGCCAGCATAAATAAAAGGGACGCTTCTCGGGATAAAAGAGTGCAAGAAAAAACCGCTGATGGAGAGGGTAATTGCGGATATGAATACTGCAAAAAATATATTTCCGATTGCTGGTAGCATCATATACCTAAGAACCGCTCTATACATGCCTAACTTTACAAAAACAGCAATAGTGGTGATAAGTGTTATGAGTAAGCTAGCTACTTCCTCGGGGTTAATTTCGAAAGCGGTTACACCTAACCGAATCACTACCGCTATATAGAGAGAGAACGTAACTGCAATCATATCGTATATTAGGGTGATAACTCGTTTGTTTTTTCGTTCGGTGCTAAGTAGTTTTTGAATTGGTATAAACATGCTTAAATGCAGCTCTTTGATAGATTTAGAGTAACTTGCTCTTCGCTTTTTAAATGCGATATTTTAATATAGTCGGCACTATTCTAGTTTTCTTTAGTTTGTATAGCTAGTTTTATCGGAATAAGTGTGAATAATAAGCATATTTATAGAAGCTAGTATAAATACTATTGAGGGTGCGATGAAAGTTTTAGTGACTGGAAGTTCGGGTTTTGTTGGTCAGCGCGTTCTAGAAATCGGCGCTGCTAAAGGGTGGGACTGCTTGGCTCAAGTCAGAAAAGGTACAGTGCGAGGGGAGGTTGTTAAAGAGGTCATGGTACCTTTTATTGATTCTTCTACGGATTGGTCTCATGCATTAAATGGCGTGGATTGTATAATTCATTGCGCAGCTCGTGTTCATCAAATGAAAGAGTCTGATGCTGAGGCGTTAGTTGCTTATAACGAAGTTAATACTTTAGGGACTCTACACTTAGCGCGTCAAGCTGCTGATTCGGGTGTAAAGCGATTCGTTTTTTTGAGTTCGATTAAAGTTAACGGTGAATTTACTGATGTCGGTGACCCTTTTTCAGTTAAAGTTAACCAGCCCCCAATAGATCCTTATGGTAAGAGCAAATTTGATGCAGAGGTCGGATTAAGGATCATCGCAGAAGAGACTGGCTTAGAGGTCGTGATAATTCGTCCCCCATTGGTTTATGGTCCAGGCGTTAAAGCAAACTTTCAATCAATGATGTCTTGGGTTACAAAGGGGGTTCCTTTACCTTTAGGGGCTATCAATAATAAACGTAGTTTAGTTTTTATTGATAACTTGGTCGATCTTATAGTAACGACAGTCATTCATCGTAATGCGGTGAATCGTACGTTTTTGGTTTCTGATGATCATGATGTGTCAACGACTCAGTTATTAAATGCAATTTCAGTCGCGACGAGCAAGTCACCTCGTTTGTTACCTATTCCGATGTCATGGATTCAGTTTGTTGCAAAATTAGTTGGAAAACCGAAAATTGCACAACGTATTTGTGGAAGTTTGCAAGTGGATATTAGTGATACTAAACAGGAATTAAACTGGATGCCTCCTATTTCTTTTGAAGAAGGCATTAAGCAAACTGTCGATAGTTTTGTTGGATCTGAAACGTAGGTTCAAATATTTAGTTCCTCGTTTTTATAATTATAAGGTGTTCAGCTCTTTGTTTTTGGGTTGTATACTTCACCGTCATTCTAGAATGTGAATCATAAGTACATTCTGGGGCTTGTGTATTCTTTGTGTATTTTTTGTGGGGCGTTGTTGTGATTAGAGTATTAGATTTTTTATTTGCATTTTTTGGTCTTCTTTTTTTATGGCCTGTATTATTAGTTGTATATATTGTTGGTTATTTTGATACTGGCTCTCCCGTATTTCTGCAAACTCGAGTAGGTAAAAATAAAAGACCATTTACGTTAATTAAATTTCGTACTATGCCTGTTGAAACAAAGTCGGTAGCGACTCATTTAGTGAGTGCTAGCTCCGTCACTAAGCTGGGTAGTTTTTTACGTAAAACAAAAATTGATGAATTGCCTCAATTAATTAATGTTGTAAAAGGTGAGATGAGTTTAGTTGGCCCACGCCCGAATTTGTTTAATCAAGAAGCGTTAATTAAAGCACGTGATGCATTAGGCGTTTACGATGTGCTGCCTGGGGTGACTGGCCTAGCTCAGGTGCAAAATATCGATATGTCTACCCCGCAATTACTTGCTAAAACAGATAAACAAATGATTGATACCTTAACCGTCAAAGACTACTTCAAGTATATCATCATGACAGCGACAGGCAGCGGTTCGGGTGATGCTGTCAAATAGCCTTTATTTATATATTGTTTAAATCCCAGAGACGTTATTTTGGGATTTTTATCGTAACGCCATTGATGTCATTAAGTATGCTCAGGCTCGCATAGCTCTTTTTCTTGTATCAACCGCATCCAAGGTTTAAACTTATCCCACATTCCTTATTCCTTGTTAAAAGAGAACATAATGGCTGGTCCTCAGTTTATCTATTCGATGCACCGTGTTGGCAAAATTGTGCCACCGAAGCGTCAAATCCTTAAAGACATCTCGCTTAGTTTTTACCCTGGCGCTAAAATTGGCGTACTGGGTCTAAATGGCTCTGGTAAATCAAGCTTATTACGTATTATGGCTGGCGTAGATCAAGACTTCGAAGGTGAAGCGCGTCCACTTGCTGGTACTAAAATTGGTTACTTACCGCAAGAACCTGTACTGGATCTAGAAAAAACAGTACGTGAAGTCGTTGAAGAAGCGATTTCAGAACTTAAAGATGCAATGGCAGGTCTTGACCAAGTTTATGCTGATTATGCCGAACCAGATGCGGATTTTGATAAGTTAGCGAAGAAACAAGAAAAGTTTGAATCTATCATTCAAGCGCACGATGGTCACAACATCGAAAACCAACTAGAGCGTGCTGCAGATGCATTACGTTTACCTGAATGGGACACTAAAATTAAAGTCCTATCGGGTGGTGAACGTCGCCGTGTTGCTATCTGTCGTTTGTTATTAGAAAAACCAGACATGTTATTACTAGACGAACCAACCAACCACTTGGATGCTGAATCTGTAGCTTGGTTAGAGCGTTTCCTACATGATTATGAAGGTACTGTTGTTGCGATCACGCATGATAGATATTTCCTTGATAATGTAGCCGGTTGGATCTTAGAGCTTGACCGTGGTGAAGGTATTCCATGGGAAGGTAACTACTCTTCTTGGTTAGAGCAGAAAGATGCGCGTCTAGAACAAGAAGCATCGCAAGAAAGTGCACGCAAAAAATCGATTGAAAAAGAACTTGAATGGGTTCGTTCAAATCCAAAAGGTCGTCAAGCGAAAAGTAAAGCGCGTATGGCACGTTTTGAAGAGCTTAATCAATCAGATTATCAACGTCGTAACGAAACCAATGAACTGTTCATCCCACCGGGTGAGCGTTTAGGTGACAAAGTCATTGACGTTGAAAATCTAGGTAAAGCATATGACGGTCGTGTATTAATTGATAACTTGTCATTCTCTATGCCAAAAGGCGCAATTGTTGGTATTATCGGTCCCAATGGTGCTGGTAAGTCAACACTATTCAAAATGCTAGATGGCAGCGAGTCTCCAGACTCTGGTTCGGTTTCAGTGGGTGAATCAGTAAAACTAGCAAGTGTAGATCAGTTCCGTGATCACATGAACGGTGATAATACTGTATGGCAGGAACTGTCAGATGGTTTAGATATTATCAAAGTTGGTAATACTGAAATGTCATCACGTGCTTACTGTAGTCGTTTTAACTTCAAAGGTACTGATCAGCAAAAACGTGTTGGTCAGCTGTCTGGTGGTGAACGTGGTCGTTTACACCTTGCTAAGCTTTTACAGTCTGGCGGTAACGTGATCCTACTGGATGAGCCAACCAATGACTTGGATATCGAGACACTACGTGCTCTTGAAGAAGCTATTCTCGAGTTCCCTGGTTGTGCGATGGTTATTTCCCATGACCGTTGGTTCCTTGATCGTATTGCGACGCATATCCTAGATTACCGTGATGAAGGTAAAGTGAACTTCTACGAAGGTAACTACACAGATTACGAAGCATGGTTGAAGAAAACCTTAGGGCCAGAAGCGGCACAACCACACCGTATTAAATACAAACGCATTAGTTAATTTTGCCGTCATTATTTGACTAAATAACGACAAATGTGAATTAAGAGTAAAAGCCTGTAATTATGATATTACGGGCTTTTTTTTGCTTGTTTTATTCACTAGGTATAACGCCTTTATCTTTAAATTGCGATGAGGTGTGATTATTGCTCTGATTTAGAATGGTAAATAAGTTGTTGTTCGTTAAGTGTTTGTGATGAAATTTTGATTTCGATTTAACAACTTGGCAGAATGACAACACAATATAGACAATGGATTTTTTAATTCCCTGTGACTTTTATTAGATATGCTATTTTTATCTCTCTCTCCTTATCTTTCAGTATTAGCGCTTTTACAGTGCGAGCTGAATATAAAACCGAGCATGTCCGTATTTTATTGCCGCCTACGTCGATAGTTCAATCTGCGGGTTACTATATGGCGCAGCATAAGGGATTTTTTAGTGCACAGGGCCTTAATGCGGACTTAATTTCGATGCGTTCTCGTCAATCAATCAGCAAAGCTGTCGATCAAGGAGAGGCCGAATACGGGGTGACGAATGCGGATGTATTAATTGCAAAAGCCAATGGCCGGGCACTCGTTGCCATAGCCGTCATATTTCAACATTCTCCGAGTGCTTTATTAGTATTAAAAGACAAAGGTATGAATAAGTTAGCCGATTTAAATGATAAACGGGTGCTATTATTACCTGAATTTAAAGATATTGAAGTGCTCAGTTTATTACGTAAACAGCATATTCATTCAATTAATATCTTATCCCCTTCGGTCGCACGTGATATTACGACGTTAGTGAACAATCAATTTGACGCCCTTAGCATTAATTTAACCAGCGGCCCCTATAACGCTGTACGTCAAGGGGTGGAACCGGTTATTTTCACACCGAAAAATTACGGTATCGATTTTTACAGTGGTTTTTTATTTACCAGCGTAACAGAAGCAAGCTTAAACCCTGAACGTGTCGCTGCAGTACGGACGGCGGTGCTACAGGGATGGGAATACGCATTAACACATACCGAAGAAACGCTGGATGTATTGGTGGCGTTGAATCAACCGTTACCGTCGGCTGCTTTGGATGAATTACGTAATCAATTTAAATATCAGCTAATCATTATGCGGGATTATATTCTGCCTGATTTTGTGCCCTTGGGGTATATCAATCGTCAGCATCTTGTCGATATTCAACAGCAACTGATCGATCTTGATTTTATTTCACAAAGCAGTGATTTTAGCCAATTTATTTATACGCCGCCTCGCGCCAAAATAGACTGGCAAGTGTGGGGCGTTTGGGTCAAGGTTATTGTCGCGGCGTTATTATTTAATGGTTTGTGGTTATTTTATTTGTTAATCATCAACCAAAGATTAAAACGCGAAGTACTGGAAAGAAGGCGTGCCGAGCAGCAGGTTCGGTATGCCGCCATGCATGATAACTTAACTGGGTTAGCAAACCGAGCGCAGCTGATGGAGACCCTTGAACATATTCTGCCGCTGGCTCAAAAAGGTAAGATCACCCCGGTATTATTGTTCATGGATCTGGATCGTTTTAAGCTAGTCAACGACCGCTATGGGCATGCGGCAGGAGATGAACTACTTATTGCCGCTGCGCAGCGTATGTCTCGTTTACTTGGCGGGCCAGGCGAATTATTAACGCGGTTAGGTGGAGATGAGTTTGTCGTTTTATTGCCAAATTCGAATCTCCGTTATGCTGGTCAGCTAAGTGAACAAATCGAACGTACTTTATTGCAATCATTTGCCTTATCTGTGTGTAATGTATCTATCGGCATTAGTATTGGTTATAGCGTTTATCACCAGGATATGAGTGCTGATGAGCTATTAACAGGTGCTGATAACCAGATGTACGAAATAAAAAGTGAGCATCATCAAAAAAGAAAGCAAATAGTCTGTTAAGTGGCACTTATTTTGCTTGTTTCACGTTATTATCTATTACTTGACGCTTTGTACGTGTACTTAGTAGTAACGTGCAGATTTTTCCTGTAAATAACGATGGTCGTGTTTTCTATGTCATCTCATACTGATGTATTTAACCGTCGCTTATTTTAGCTGTACTTATTTTAGTCGTAAGTGTCTAGCCGTAATAGTTGTATTCATTTTCCAATTTAAGCAGTGATCGCCAGCATGGAATTATCTCATTACACCGACATAATTAAAAAATTAACGACCTTGTATCATGAACCTGATTTTAGTCTTTTGTTCGCACAGTTGACTGAAGGTGAAACGAACAGTAAACGTTTTTTGATCAAGATGGAGGTCAATCGCCTTTCTGCGCCCACACGACGGATCCTCGATTTTCGTCAACGTGGTGATAGTGGCGCGGTAGCGTATGAGTATGATGGTATTTTACATCACATTAATCCGGTCGAAATTAAGTTTTTAGAAACATTGTTAGCTCAGCACCAAGGTAATTATACGCTGGGTATTTATGAAGAAGTATTGGCTTTTCATCAACGTGAACGCAGTAAACCAGTAAATGAGCGCAATGTTATAACGGTTGAACCCGCGGCTAAATTTGCGGTCGAACCGATTCAGTATGCCTCTTATTTTGTGCGTAACGAAGAGCGTATGCACTACAGTTCAGCGATAAAAATGCGGTTTGGCGACCGTGTTATTGATGCCATGACCTCTGATTTATCCACCAGTGGCATTAAAGTTAAAGTGAATAAAAATCACGCCATTGTGACAGGCAGTTTAGTGAATGTGAACTTTTCGAGCTTACGTCAAGAATATGCTAACCATTTATTACGTGATTTTTTTGCTTATAAACTCATGGGCATCGATGAAGAAGAGAAGTTTGATTATTTACGTTTAATGCGGATTGACGAAAATAATGAATTAGATACCTTTATCAGTAAATTGATCGCGCAAAATAAAAGTAAATACAAAGTTAACGTCCGTTATCAAGAAGAGAATGTTGTTGTAAAAGGGTATGAACAATTCTTTTTACCACGAATGTCAGGCTTACCCCTGTATATCTCGGGTGATGAACAGCCTGTATTGAGTCATTTGTTATTGAATGAAAATAATCGTGGTGTATACGATTATTGGATCAATGAAGAATCTAAAAGTCAGCTTGAAGCATGTTGGCAGACAGATTGGATGCAAGGGCTATTACAGACCAAGAAAAGTATCGAAACGACCATTTACAGTTTTTATTATACGCAGAATGGGCGCCTGTACTTTTACGCAGCCGACGCGATTAGTTTGGCTAAGTCAGGTTTGAAAGCCTTGTTTTTGTCTTTTGCTTGTCAACGTCCTAATTTCAGAGCATTTAAATTTTCATTATACCCGTCAGCATTTGATGAAAAGAAACATTTACTGGAAGCAGAATGTCACCAACAGCCGATAGGGTCGACAATGCTCGCGGCATTACAAGATATCCGTTGGGTTGGGTTGCTGCAAGATATTACCAATGAAAATATTCTGAATGATTATAAAGCGTATGCGCAGCACAGCAGTGATTTTAACCTGCTGCATCAATATCGTTTACCGGCTGCGGATCAACGCGCGATATTAGCCCAGTTTAAATTTGTACAACTACGTAAAGAAGCCCGATTCAGTTACAAAACGGCGATTGTAGTGAATCATACCGAACGTAGTATCAAAGGTTGGAGTAATGATTTTTCGACTGAAGGATTACAGATCGAATTAGAATCGCCGTTGGATGTGCAGATCGGTCATCGCGTTTACCTTGAACTGCCGATGTTACAAAAACTGTCGAAGAAAGTAGCGCTTGTCAATTTACCTTACAGTGTTGTTGGCTGTAATAAAGCGAAAACAATTCTACACTTGCAGATTGTCGGCGATAAAGAGGCACATATTGGCTGTAAGTTCTTTAGTTTGTTGATCAGTAGCAATAAAGGCAAGTTAAAAAGTACTCCAGAGCCAACGCAATCACCAGGTGTCACCGCGGTATTACGAAATATGTATTGTCAGCATTTAGCGACCATGCCCTTGTATATTCATAAGGTAAACACGAGTTACCAGATGGACAGGATAGGCATTAGCCCGAACGAAAATAGTTTAGCACCGCTGTTTGAATATTTTGGGCAAGCTGAATCCCGCTACAATCTGTACCCTCTGTTATCAGATAATAATATTAAACAGGTTTTCGATGATGCATTAGCCGGGTTAGAACCCACTTATCGCCCTTGGCAGCAGGTGCTTTATATTACGATCGCAACCAGTGATTCGGTAGTCACAACGCGATTTGAAAAAGATTTTAGTGATGAGCATGAACGCCGTCAGTTCATTACCCATAGTTTACAAAAAGGCGCTTTCTTTGCGATCCAAGTGATGCTGTCTCGTACTGGGCGGCCGGATATGGAATACATTGAAAAAGAACTTAACTACGTTAGCCATTATGCGATACACAGAGCACAAAAGCTTGAAGACGAATTATGGCGTGTACGTGGAGTGGTGGATCTGATTGATGTGTCTGATGAGTTGTTATATAGACTCGGCCTACGCCGCATGCGTTAATGAGCACTGATCTATTTGTTGTTCGTCTATTGATTAATAGAGTCCACGTAAAAACCGCTAACGTGGACGCCTATTTGCTTTAGATTAGGTTACGACCAGCTCGCGTCTAAACATCTTGCCGCCTGTAGCAGTCCGACTAGCCCTTCTAAATCATGATGATTTAATGCCACTTGCGCTTGCTGTTGAACAATAGGTTTAGCATGAATAGCCACACCGAGAGCCGCACTTTTCAACATGATTAAATCATTAGCGCCATCACCAATCGCGACTGTTTGCTGCGGAGCAATCTGATATTCCTGTGCTAGTGCTTGCAGGGTATCGGCTTTCACCTGAGCATCAACAATATCGCCAATAATCTGACCCGTTAAGATGCCATCGACGATTTCGAGTTCATTGGCATAAACAGCATCAAATCCTAAATCATCTTGTAGACGCTTAGCAAAGTAGGTAAAACCGCCTGACGCGATTGCTACTTTCCAGTTTGCTTGGTGTAAGGTGGCAATCAATAACTCTAAACCGGGCATTAGCGGCATGGCATCGGCAACTTGAGTTAATACGCCTTCCGGACAGTTGGTTAGCGTCGCTACGCGCGAACGTAGGCTTTCAGAAAAATCTAATTCACCATTCATGGCGCTTGCCGTTACGGCTGCGACTTGTTCACCGACGCCTGCAAGTTTGGCTATTTCATCGATACATTCAATTTGAATCGTCGTTGAATCCATATCCATTAATACCACCCCAGGTTGCTTTAAACTCGGTAGTGTCTGGCTTAATGCATAATCAACATGGTAATCATTACGCCAGCTTGCTAACGTATCTTTAAATTGCAGCTGTAGTTCATCTGATAACGTGGTAAAGCCTAAAACAATAATGTCACCTTGATTGGCTGGTGCTGCGCGTTGCGTGTCGGTTAATGCGTTATTGTTTAATGCATAGTTCGCTGGTGGATATAGGATAATATCGCCAGAGTCTTGCATTGACAGCTGCAGTTGACTCAATGCTGACAGTAGGTTTAGCAGCGCGTCACTTGTTATACTTGGTGCGATTAAAGTGAGATAATAGTGACTACTGTTATTACTACTATTTGTTGGCAGTTCTTGCGCCGAAATATTAAATTGACCCTGACAATAAGTGACATGTTTTATTTCAGTGCTTTGCAAGGTTAACAATTGTGGCCATGCTATTGGCGGAGTATTACTAAATAAAGTCTCAGCGAGTTGAGTCATTTTGCTACTAATCCTTGTAATCGATAGGTTACTGCTAGCAAAGATAACGTATTCGACTTAAAATTGCGATTCGTAATTACGGTATTCAGAAAGGAGCTCGTTGTGGTTAAAGGTAAGAATAATGACAATCCTGTAAATACAGAGCTGGTTCCGCATGAGCCACATTTAGCGACAAACCAGACGAGCAAGTATAATCAAGATGGTAAATCTAATGGCCGTAATAAGTTCTTAAAGCGTCAAACTTCATTATTGATTGCGTTAAGTCTTAGTTCACTCTTCATTTTTATTGCGATCTCGTTATATAACAATGTCACGGCCTCTCGCTATCACCAGGTTGATATGTTGGTGCATTCATTACTGGATTATCCGACAAAAATGGCGGCTAACTTGATTGTTACCCGTGAGTCTAGCGATCTTAATACCCGCGTTAACAGTAAAAAACAGCTACAACAGCTGGTGGATGAAGTCAGCGAAAATCAGTATGTCACTAGCCTGCATATTTTTGCTGAAGATGGTAAGTTATTAAGTTCTTCTCAAGAAGACTATATGGCCGAATTACTGGCTAAAAAACAATATACAGCACCCAAGGGGGTGCGTGTTTATCTCAAGCCGATATTGGCAGACAACAAACCTGTGGGTTTTTTACAGTTGCATTTTAGTTATCAACAAATGCTTAAAACCTTCACTATTTTCCAGTTTGACGCCACTAAGTCTATTTTAATCTTGTTTTTATTGTTATTGCTGTTTGGTGTCATGATCGGTGTGACGATCAACCGCGTTCATCATAAGTTTCGTTCAAAAGGGTAATCAAATGTCTAAACATATACATATTCTGGGTATTTGTGGCACGTTCATGGGTGGTATTGCAGTACTGGCTAAACAGCTAGGTTATAAAGTCACGGGCTCAGATGCCAATGTGTACCCACCAATGAGCACCCAACTAGAAGAGCAAGGTATCAAGCTTATCGAAGGCTACGACCCGAGTCAGCTTGATCCTGCGCCAGACATGGTGATTGTAGGAAATGCTATGTCACGTGGAAATCCTTGTGTCGAATACATGTTAGACCGAAAGCTCGCTTATACTTCAGGGCCACAGTGGCTGTCTGAACATTTATTACAACACCGTTATGTGATTGCAGCTTCGGGGACCCATGGTAAAACGACTACAGCGGCTATGGTTGCATGGATCTTAGAATATGCGGGACTCGAACCGGGTTTCTTAATTGGCGGCGTACCACAGAACTTCACTGAATCAGCACGCTTAGGTGGTGGCTATTTCTTTGTCATTGAAGCGGATGAATACGATACCGCCTTTTTCGATAAACGTTCTAAGTTTGTACATTACCAACCAAATACGCTGATCATGAATAACCTTGAATATGACCATGCCGATATTTTTCCTGACTTAGCGGCGATCCAACGTCAATTTCATCACGTAGTCAGAACCGTCCCTAGTAATGGCCTGATCTTAATGCCAGAGAATGTACCAGCATTGGATGACGTGATACAACAAGGTTGCTGGACGCCTGTGCAATCTTTATGTTTAGAGAATAAAACTCAGGGGTCTGAAAATAAAGCATTAGGCGCTGAAGGCAGCCATTGGCAAGCGAAGAAATTACGTGAAGATGCCAGCCAATTTGAAGTTTACTGCCAAGGTGAGTTAGCTGGTGTGGTTAAGTGGAACTTGATTGGCGATCATAATTTACAAAATGGCATGATGGCGATCGCAGCTGCGCATTATGCAGGCGTTGAGTTAAACCAAGCCATTGCAGGACTAGGGGCGTTTAAAACCCCGAAACGCCGCATGGAAATTAAAGGTGAAGTGCAGGGTATCCGCGTTTATGATGATTTTGCGCACCACCCGACGGCGATCGCCACGACATTAGCAGGATTACGCGCTGCTGTCGGTAGTGAACGAATCATTGCCGTATTAGAGCCGCGTTCAAACACCATGCGCATGGGCACGCATCAACAAGCATTAGCACAATCATTAATGCAGGCTGATGATGTGTTGTTATATCAACCCGAAGGTTTAGATTGGAATCTACAACCGGTTGCTGATGAGCTATGTGCTACTCATGGTTCGGGGGCGATCAATGCGTCAGGTATAGATAATCGTCATAAAGCCGCTATTCATCAGTACATTGATGGGTTGATCGCTGAGATCACAACGCGGGCGAAAGCACAGGCAGGTCCTTGCCATGTACTAATTATGAGTAATGGTGGCTTTGCGGGTATTCATGATAAATTGTTAGCTAAATTAGAAGTTAAATCATAATTAGACAAATGAACACTTGAAAATGATGAAATATATGAAGAAAGGCGATGACTACCATGCAAACTAAAACGGCTGAATTTAGCAAACGCATTACCTTAGGGGTTAGTGGTGCGTCAGGCTCACAATATGCTATACGTTTATTGGAATTATTATTAGCGGCAGATGTACAAGTACATTTACTGATGTCGGATGCGGCTAAAGTAGTCATGGCAACCGAAACTGATGAAAAATGGCCAGCAGACAATAAAGCATTACAGCTGTTTTTAACCGATAAATATCAAGCGAAAGCAGGGCAGTTATTGGTGCCAAGCAATAAAGATTGGTTCTCGCCAGTTGCCTCTGGTTCAGGTGCACCAAAACAAATGGTTATTTGTCCGTGTAGTATGGGGACCGTTGCTGCCGTGGCGCAAGGCATGTCGACTAACTTATTACACCGTGCTGCTGATGTGGTATTAAAAGAACGTGGTCAACTGGTATTGATCCCGCGTGAAACACCGCTATCACCGATCCATTTAGAAAATATGCTGAAGTTGTCACGCCTTGGGGTCACCATCATGCCTGCCGCACCGGGTTTTTACCGAAAACCAAAAACGCTTGATGATCTTATTGATTTGATGGTCGCACGTATTCTTGACCACTTGGACGTTGACCAGTCTATTTATGCGGGATGGGGACGTTAAGCGTTAGATATCGATCCCCTCCCTTGACCGTAAGGGGAGGGGGAATTCGTGCTCGCGTTAAGCTTTCGCTAATGCTGACGTTACATACTTTTCTAAAAACTCAATAATCCTTTTTTTATCCATGGCTTGAGGTTGATTCACTAATTGTAAGATCATATAACCTTGGTTGGATAGACTGCGGGCAAATTCAGTGGTGGTTAAATAGGTATTTATTTCACCCGATGCGATAGCAGGTTCTATCTTGTTGCTGATAATGGCGATGTTGTTATCGAGTAGCGCCAGATAACGCGGCCAAGTATCTTCTCGAATAGAGGAACTCCATTCTAACCAAATGTAAGTGAACTGTGGATTATTGATGGCGGCGTCAACAAAATCGGCTAAATAGTCATGAATGGCTTGGTGCGCGCTTTTACTTGGTTGCCCTGCAAGGTCAATAAAGTTCTTACGTACCATGTGGCTAAAGAAGTCTTCAATTTGTATTAATACACTGTCTACCAGTTGTTCTCTGCTGCTGAAATAGTTAAATACAGTGGCGACGGACACCTGTGCTAACTCTGCTATTTCTGCGTGACCAGCACGGCCAAGACCGCGTTTAGAGAATACTTCTATCGCACACTGCATTAATTGTTCGCGACGAGCTTCGGGAGAGAGACGGGTACGCCGTCTGGTTACTGCAGGCATTTCCATATGTTGCATCCAAGTATAATAATCAAATGTTAATTTATTGTTAATGTTATCATTAGGCCTGCACCGAGTTCAACCGTGACGTGCAACTAATCTCGTTTCTTAGTGATAATAACTCGTATTTAATCATCACAATCTCAGTGGTTTTTAATGAAATTATTTCGACTATTGCCATTAGGCTGTTAGACTGTGCGCAATTTTTAGATATCAACGTTGAGAATCGTTATTTTTGAGGTTGTATATTTTAGACATACATTTTTAGAGAGCGGTATTTATCGGTTATTTGCTGGTGGTGCTGGGATCGTTTGGAGAAATTACCATGAAACACACTGTTGAAGTGATGATCACTGAAGCTGACGTGCAAGCCAAAGTAAAAGAGTTAGCGGCACAAATTGAAACGCATTATAAAGATACTGAAACGCTAATCATTGTTTGCTTATTACGTGGTTCAGTTATTTATATGTCGGATCTGTGTCGTCATATTAATTTACCGATTGAGTTAGACTTCATGACAGCATCAAGCTACGGTAATTCAATGGAAAGTAACCGTGATGTACGTATCTTAAAAGACTTAGATAGCGACATTAAAGGTAAAGATGTACTTATCGTTGAAGACATCATTGATACTGGTTTCACACTGAGCAAAATCAAAACGATGTTAGAACTGCGTGATCCTAAATCAATCACTATTACGACACTATTAGACAAACCGTCTCGTCGTGAAGTAACGGTACCGGTTGATTGGGTTGGTTTTGAGATCCCTGACGAGTTCGTGGTTGGTTATGGTATCGATTACGGTCAAAAATACCGTAACTTACCTTACGTAGGTAAAGTTGTACCGTTAGAAGGTTAAGTTTTACTTAATCTGTTCGAGTCGTTTAAAGCCGTTCAGCCGCAATAGCAGATCTTACTTTAAACGACCCGTTTTTATTATTGCCTTTGGTAGACTTCAGTCTTTCATGGCGAGTTTAAGCTGGAGTCTCTACTCCATCCTCGCATTTCTACACCATTCCAGTATAATTCATCTCCCATTCTTCACTAGGTTTGTTCATCTCATGACGTTAGCACTTGAAATAAAAGGGCTCCAGAAGACGTATTCTGGCGGAGTTCAAGCGGTCAAAAATATAAACCTTACCGTAGCCAAAGGTGATTTTTATGCACTGTTAGGGCCTAACGGTGCGGGTAAGTCGACGACTATCGGCGTGATGAGCTCATTGGTAAATAAAACCGCCGGACAAGTTAAGATCTTCGGTTTTGATATTGATACAGATCTTGAAGCGGCCAAGAGTAAGATTGGCTTAGTACCACAAGAATTTAATTTTAATCCGTTTGAAAAGATTGAAAATATTATCGTCAATCAAGCGGGTTATTATGGTGTACCGCGTAAAGAAGCGTTAGTGCGTTGTGAAGCATTATTAAAACAACTTGAATTATGGGACAAACGGCATGACGCGGCGCGTAATTTATCTGGTGGTATGAAACGTCGATTAATGATCGCGCGTGCATTAGTGCATGATCCAGAGCTGCTTATTTTAGATGAACCAACGGCCGGTGTTGATATTGAATTACGTCGTACCATGTGGGAATTCTTGCAGCGTAAGAATGAGCAGGGTATTACGATTATTCTTACCACGCATTATTTAGAAGAAGCAGAAATGCTGTGCCGTAATATCGGCATTATTGATAAAGGTTTGTTAATTGAGGATACCTCAATGAAAGCCCTATTATCACAATTAAATAGTGAGTCCTATTTACTTGAAATAAAGAGTCGACTTGATATAAACAGTCGACTTGATATAAACAGCAAATTAATCAAACCTGAATTAGACGGTTACAGCTGTCGATTATTAGATGATCATACCTTAGAAGTGGATGTGGCTAAAAATCGCGGTTTAAATTCGTTATTCGCGCAATTGGCGACAATGAACATTCAAGTTCAGGGGATTCGTAATAAAGAAAACCGTCTCGAAGCGTTATTCATGGATATAGTCGAGCAGGGTAGACAAGTGCAAGCCCAATAATTTGCACGGACACTTGAATAAGTGAGTTAAAATGAAAAAAAATTATTTAATCGCGTTTAACAGTATTCTGAATAAAGAAATCACCCGTTTTACGCGTATTTGGGTGCAAACCTTAGTACCGCCAGCCATTACCATGTCGTTATACTTTGTCATCTTCGGCAACCTGATTGGCTCTCGTGTCGGCCAGATGGAAGGGTTTAGCTACATGGCGTTTATTGTTCCAGGTTTGATCATGATGTCGGTGATCACCAACTCTTACTCAAATGTAGCGTCGTCGTTTTACAGCGCCAAGTTTCAAGGCAATATTGAAGAATTATTAGTATCACCGGTACCCACTTATATCATTATCGCCGGTTATGTCGGTGGCGGTGTTACGCGTGGCTTACTCGTAGGCTTTATTGTGACTTGTGTGTCGCTGTTTTTTGTACCACTGCAAATTCATAGTATATTAGTGATCGTGAGCACGTTATTACTTACCGCTATCTTGTTTTCGTTAGCAGGGTTGTTAAATGCTATCTTTGCAAAAAGTTTTGACGATATCTCGATTATCCCTACGTTTGTATTAACGCCATTAACCTATTTAGGTGGTGTGTTTTATTCAACGTCACTGTTACCACCGGTATGGGAAACTATTTCACACGCCAATCCCATCATTTATATGGTCAGCGCATTCCGTAATGGTTTCTTAGGCATCGAAAACATTCCATTATTCTATTCATTTACTGTCATTATCGGTTTTATTGCGGTGCTTTATGCATTGGTATATCGCTTGATCAGTAAAGGTGTTGGTTTAAGAAGTTAACAATAAAAATACTTCCTCCCTAATCCTCGGCTTGGTAAAGGGAGGGGGTTATCACTCGTATTAACAAATCGGTAAAACAAATGAATACTCAGCAGCAAACAACACAAGACGATTCGATGGGTAACTCTCGAGAGATCACAACTAACCAAACGGGCTTAAACGAGCACCTAGATGAAGTGGTATTAAAACACCTTAAGCACAAATTCCGTAAGCCATACCGTCAGCATACCGTTGAAGCGTTTGAACAGATGCAAGCGATTGTAGCCGCAGATCCACGTCCGATTATTTTTGATTCTTGCTGCGGCGTTGGTGAAAGCACTGCGAAGATTGCGCAGCTGCACCCTGACTGTTTGGTATTTGGTATGGACAAATCGGCAGACCGTTTAGACCGTAACGAACAGCATCGTCATGCGCATCAAATCGATGGGCAGGTATATCATTTATTTCAGGTGGATTTAAACGATCTATGGCGTTTAGCCGTGGATGCAGGCTGGCAGTTACATAAACACTATATCTTGTATCCAAATCCATGGCCAAAAGCCAAACATTTACAACGACGCTGGCATGGTGCGGCGGTCTTCCCGTCAATCTTAGCGTTAGGTGGTGAATTAGAGCTGCGCAGCAACTGGCAATTATATTTACAAGAGTTTCAGCATGCTTTATCACTGGCGAATGTAAAAAGTGACTTGCAGACGTACAAAGCAATAGAAGCCACCACACCATTTGAGCGTAAGTATTGGGCGAGTGGGCAAACGTCTTGGCAGTTAATCGCTAAACTGTAATTTAATTGGTAGATTATGTTTTCTTACAACCGCTTACAATATTTGTGGCTTGTATTTTGTATTCTATGTAAGGTTTTTAACCTTAGTCGCGATTTCTAATTATATTTATTACAGTGTTAGGATGACTTAAACTTTAATACTTAGTGATGGTTATTAGTTTAATATTGCTAGTCCCATCACATTTATATATTATTTTTGAATATTTTTTATTAAGTTCATAACTAATTGATATAAGAATTAAATTAATATTACAGTGTGACTTTTTATTCCATTTTGAGTAGGCGAGTGCTTGCTGTAAATAGGGGAATATGCGAGAATCGCATCGATTTTAAGCGTGTAAATTGAAGATATGGATTATTAATAGGTATCGATAAATAGATGCCTATAAATTTATACTATTTAAATATCAACTAATTTAGTTACTTATCAGCGTTGAGGTGCTGCAACCTTCGGGCGGTAGCGTGATTTTTATAAATAATGTGTGTTTGACTAAGCATTTTTAGAATTTATCAACATTTCATTACAGATGTCACAAATCACACAACCCCAATGTAACTCACTTGTAACCTTGGCGCAACATGCGTACTTGATACAGATTACATAAAGTTAGAACAATATATCTAAAAGTGTGACGTAATTGGCGTTACTTTATTAGTTTTAGTTATTCTCCCATCATAGCGGTATAATCCCGCTTTATTTAAAATAAATATTGGATCATATGAAGCATTATAAAAAATTGCTGCTAGCTGTTGCTTTACCTGTCATTTTAGCCGGTTGTACTGTACCTGGCACTTACTTAAATGTAGACGATAAGCAGGCATCTGAAAGTGCCAATGATGATAGTTCAGAAACCGTTGATATTTTAGAGCGTGTTAATCTATATCCATTAACAGCAGACAAAATGGCAAGGTATAAAGCACCGCGTTTGAGTGCGCAAATTAATCCTGAATTAGATGCCAAATTAGCCGCCTACGAATACCGTATTGGTGCGGGTGATATTTTAAATGTAACGATTTGGGACCATCCAGAATTAACCATTCCTGCGGGCTCTTACCGTAGCGCGAGTGAATCGGGTAACTGGGTACATGCCGACGGTACTATTTTCTACCCTTACATTGGTTTTGTGGCTGTTGCAGGTAAAACAGTCGTTGAAGTTCGCGCCATGCTAACGGAGAAATTAGCCAAGTTCATTGAAACGCCGCAAGTCGACGTTAACGTAGCCGCGTTCCGCTCTAAAAAAACCTACATCACGGGTGAAGTGAACAAACCCGGCCAGCAATTTATTAGCAATGTACCGCTAACATTATTAGATGCAGTCAACCACGCTGGTGGTTTAGCGGCCGATGCAGATTGGCGTAATGTCACGTTAACGCGTCAAGGTGTTGAGAAAAAACTGTCTTTACATGCCTTAATGCAACGCGGTGATTTAACCCAGAACCGTTTATTAATGCCGGGTGATATTGTGCACGTACCACGTAATGATGCACAAAAAGTGTTTGTTATGGGCGAAGTGAACGAACCTAAACTATTAAAAATTGACCGTGCAGGCATGAGCCTGACCGAGGCATTGAGTAATGTCGGTGGTATTAATCAATTGGCTGCAGATGCTACCGGTATCTTTGTGGTGCGTGCTAACCGCAGTGCTGAATCAGACACTGAGACCAATACGAACAGCAATATAATTGCAGATATTTATCAATTAGACATAACGAATGCAGCCGCGCTGGTTATTGGTACTGAATTTGAATTAAAACCTTATGATATTGTCTATGTGACGGCAGCACCAATGACGCGTTGGAATCGTGTTATCGGTCAGATATTACCTACAATATCAGGCTTTAATAACCTGGCTGAAGGCATTAACCGTACTCGTACTTGGTAATTAACCCTGAATTGAAGAATTAATCGAAAGGTTGTTGTTATGTTTAATAATATTTTAGTGGTGTGCGTGGGTAATATTTGCCGCTCACCATCGGGCGAGTATTTGCTTAAGTCGCTATTGCCGAATAAACATATTGCTTCGGCAGGCGTTGGTGCGCTTGTCGGTAAGCCTGCAGATAAACTGGCTTGCCAGGTGGCAGAAGAAAATGGCATTAGCTTAGCTGGTCATCAAGGCCGTCAACTTACCTCGGCATTATGTCGTGAATTTGATTTGATCTTAGTGATGGAGCAAGGCCATATTAATGCGGTGACTAACATTGCCCCTGAAGCGCGTGGTAAAACCATGTTATTCAGCCAATGGTTACAAAAGCAAGATATCCCGGATCCGTACCGCCAAAGTAAAGAAGCGTTTGATCATGCTTACAACCTAATTGAAGCTTCTGCAAAAGCATGGGCCCAAAAGTTAGGTTAATAGCAGTTAGGTTAATAACTGTTAGGTTAATATAAGCTAAGTTAAAGCTGTTAAGTAGCCTCTATGTCGAACGACTATGACTACTTAACCTACTTATTACGCAAGCTATTTAGCGCTTAAATTTAAACATTGGAATTTGATTACTATTATGAGCAGCAATACACTCAATCAAACAAACAAGTCGCAGTCGTCATCAAGTAGTGACGCCGACGAAATCGATTTAGGCAAGTTATTCGGCATATTACTGGACGCGCGATGGAGTATTGTCGCGGTTACCTTTATTTTTGCTGTATTTGGTGTTGGCTATGCGTTATTAGCAACGCCAGTATATAAAGCCGATGCATTAATCCAAGTGGAACAAAAAAGCAGTGGTATGTCAGCCCTTGTTGGTGACATGGGGGATATGTTTTCGAGTGAGTCTTCTGCGACGACCGAAGTTGAGATCATTAAGTCACGTATGATCTTAAGCAAAACTGTTGAAAAACTCAATTTAACCACGCTTGCTGCGCCTAAATACCTGCCTGTTATTGGTAAAGGCTTGGCACGCATTAGCGGCCAACAGAATGACATTACGATCAGTCGTTTTGACATTCCACGTCATGCTGCGCCTGAATTTAGTTTGATTATTGATGATGCCAGCAAAGGTAGTTATTCATTGTATGACGGTGACGAACGTAAGGTGTTATCTGGTGTTGTAGGTGAATTAGCGCAAAACAATGATTATCGTTTGTTTGTGCAAGCGTTAGTGGGTAACAATGCTGATGAGTTTACAATTGCTAAACAATCGCAACTTGATGCTATTCAATGGTTACAACAGAATTTGTCGGTGAGTGAACGCGGTAAACAAACCGGTATTTTAGAATTATCCTTTAGTGGTGAAGACAAAGTCTTAATTGAAGATATTCTGAATGATGTAAGTCAAAACTACTTCTTACAAAATGTACAACGTAACTCGGCTGAAGCAGAAAAAAGCTTGGCGTTTTTACAAGGCCACCTACCAAAAATTAAAACAGAGTTAACTGCGGCTGAAGATACCCTAAACCGCTTTCGACAAGACAACGAATCAATTGATTTAGGGTTAGAAGCCCAGTCAACGTTAAAAGTAATGGTTGCGTTAGAATCGCAGTTAAATGAATTAACGTTTAAAGAAAGTGAAATAAGCCAACGATTCACTAAGGACCATCCTGCTTACAAATCGCTGTTAGATAAACGTGAAGTCTTGTTAGCGAAGCAACATGAGTTGAATGCACAAGTACAACAATTACCAAAAACTCAGCGTGACGTATTACGCATGAAACGTGATGTTGAAGTAAACCAGCAAATTTATATTCAGTTGTTAAACAAGGTGCAAGAACTGAATATTTTGAAAGCCGGTACGGTTGGTAATGTCCGTATTCTTGATACTGCCCAAGCGTATAGCAAAGCAGTGAAACCGAAAAAATCACTGATTGTGGTATTAGCAACCTTATTAGGTGGCATGTTATCGGTTGCTGTGGTGCTTGTTCGTGCTGCGCTGCATAAAGGTGTTGAAAACCCGGATGACGTTGAAGCGTTAGGTTTACCGGTTTATGCCAGCATCCCTATGTCGGATTGGCAGGCAGAAATGGACGTTAAGCTTAAACATAATAAGCGTAAAAAAAATTTTGAATTACATGAAACTTTGCTAGCAGAATCGAACCCTGCAGATTTATCGATTGAAGCATTACGTGGTCTACGTACCAGCATGCATTTTGCCATGATGGAAGCCAAAAATAACGTAGTGATGATCTCGGGCCCTGCGCCAGGCATTGGTAAGTCATTCGTATCAGCTAACTTTGCTGCTGTGATTGCGAAAACAGGTCAAAAAGTATTGCTAGTTGATGGCGACATGCGTAAAGGTTATTTACAACGTCATTTCAACCTAGAATGGGAACGTGGCTTATCAGAAATGCTGTCGGGTAAATTAGACACTAAAGACGTAATCAAATCATCGAGCATTGAAAACCTCGACGTTATTACTCGTGGGCAAGTACCACCAAACCCGTCTGAATTGTTAATGCATCCACGCTTTAGCGATTTTATCACATGGGCATCGAGTGAATATGACTTAGTGCTGATTGATACACCGCCGGTACTGGCGGTAACAGATCCAAGCATCGTTGGCGCACTAGCGGGTACAACCTTAATGGTTGGTCGCTTTGGTCAGAATACCGTGAAAGAAATTGAAGTTGCACGTCACCGCTTTGACATGGCTGGCATTGAAGTGAAAGGCTTTATTCTGAATGCGGTAGAGAAGAAGGCGAGTGCGTCTTATGGCTATGGTTATTATAACTATAGCTATGAGAGTGATGAGGCTTAATCTCAGGGGAATATCATGAACATTCACGTAATATAAGACTTCATCAGCTTAAGATAAAGAAAAGAAGTGGTGCAGTTTAACTCTATTGAACACTCCTAAAAGTATTTCAGTACAATGTTAATTAATGGCGGTTATATGAATACTAAATTTAAACGTCCTAAATTTACAGCTGAATTATACGAGACGCTGTAAACTTGTTACTGAGAAAAACATACCAGACAAGAAACGGTAGAGAGCGATTACACGTTGGGTTCGGGCTGTAAGTAGCACGCAAGCCCGACCTGGAAAATTGAGAATGTATAATACTAACCAATTAGTTGCGAAAATACGGATTTGATATAGGCAATTATAAAATATGGTGTTTAATGTCGCGCTTAGATTTGTAAGCCCGCCTTCAACGCGCTTCAAAGAACTGCCAACAGTAAGCGTAATTTTAATATTGCAGATGGCTAGACCGTAAATTCGATGTCCAACAACCTAATAAAGATTGGAGAACTGAGGTTATTAACGTGTGTACGCTTGAGGTTGGGTGTATTGAACCGTCGTGATAGATTCTATTCAAGGTAAATTGTTGGATAGAGTATTTGCGGCGAACCCCCAATACTGGTGTGTGCATTATTCAGAACGAGACCGCTAATACGCGAACATCTGCGTTACGACAGCTTGAAATATGAAATTTACGGATAATAACTCTTCTTTACTTTAATATTATATTCGAGGTCATGTGATCTGATAAGTTGTATCTGGTTAACTATCAAGTATTAAATTTATTTATTCAAGAAGAAAAGGGGTTAGATAGATATATGAGAAAATATGTTCTAGAAAAAAGTTGTGGGATAGTGAACTAATGGATACTCGTTTGTTGGTTAAACAATTTATAGGTACTGCGGGAGTTCAATTAACAGCAAAAGCTCTAGCTGTACTTACTGGTATTGTTTATGCTCGATACCTAGGCCCTGAAGAATACGGTATATATGGCTATGTTATATCGATAATTACACTTCTAACACTACCTGCTATTGCTGGATTACATGATCTACTAATTCGAGAGGTTGCTAATTATCAATTAGGTAACAAACTGACGTATATATCAGGAATTATCAGTTGGTCTCGTAACTATGTAATCATAGTGTCATTTATTGTTGTAATATTGACATTCTTATCTATGAACATGAACATTTTCAAATCTAGTATAATAGTATTAATGAGTATAGCTTTATTCCAAATACCAATTAGAGGCCTGATGTCTCAACAGTCTGCTATATTAAATGGTCTTAGAAAACCAATACTTTCACAGGTACCGATGGGGATAATATCGCCGTTAATAATATTACTTATACTATTTATTTCAATAATTAACCAAAAACAAATAACGAATATATTTATTATTAAAATTACAATTTTCAGTTCCATAATCGCCTTGATATTAAGTGCATTTTGGATAGGAAAATATAATGGAGTAAAAGATAATAAAAATGTGAAACACTTTGATCTTAAATCTTGGCATAAAAGTTTGTGTCCTTTCGCTTTGATGTCCATCATTAGCACTCTGAATTCGGAGCTGGCGACAGTATTTATCGGTTGGTTAGATAAGCCCGAGTCAATTGCATACTTTAAAGTTGCAATGCAAGGAACACTGTTGATTTCATTAGGATTAAATGCCACAAACACGATCATCATGCCAAGAATTGCAAGGCTTTATAAAAATAAACACGCTGATAATATTCAACAACTTTTGACTAACAGCGTTAGGCTGAATGTAATAATTTTATTACCAATTATATTTACCTTATTAGCCTATGGAGATGTTTTAATAAACGTTCTATTTGGCAAGGAATATGCGGCTGCATATCCGATAATGATTGTTTTATGCGTCGGACAGATAGTAAACGTGTCAATGGGATCTGTTGGTATTGTACTTACAATGACTCACAATGAAAAATATTGTTTAAGAGCGTTACTTTTAACATTAATAATAACAGTAATTTTGTTGAGTATTCTTATTCCTTTATACTCATCTTTAGGTGCCGCATATGCCATATCTGCAAGTGTTGTTATTTGGAATGTTGTAATGTCTTTTTATGTATATAAATTAACGGGACTAAAAGCCTATATAAGATAGAGCATAATTAATAAATTTGAGTTAAATTAAATTAGGTGTAAGTGAATATATGGAAGACATTAATTATAAGTTACAGGCCGCATCACACTCCGGAGCTAGTCTTACGATATTGGAGATTATGAATGAATATTTTGTAAAAAAAGACATTGATACTTCGATAGATAAAAATTTCTTAGCCGCTATTAAACAAAAAAACTTCAAAAAAATAAAAACGCCTACATATGAGATTAATGCAATACCAATAACGAACATTATAAAAAAAGAAAACTTTTTGTCGATAACCATGCCATATGCAGAAGGTTTAGGGGGCGAGAAAATTGCCTATAAAGGTTCGAAAGTAGTAGCTAGAAATTTGAAAGTAGCATTGAACTTCTATTTGATCAATAACTTTTCTATGAGTGCCGAAGGGACTGTATTGACTCATGAAATTTATAATAAACTCGATGAAATAAAAAATAAAACAAAGGGAAAAGATAATATATTTCCAATGCTTTCCGAATGTATAAGTAAAGTTAAATCGTTCTGCAATGAAGATTTGAAAATACCGATAGGCCCATGCCATGGAGATTTAACACTTTCAAACCTTAAAATCACAGAAGAAAATCAGCTGTTGTTATTCGACTTTTTAAGTTGTGAAATAAATAGCCCATTGCAAGATGCTGCTAAATTATTACAGGATTTCGAGTATGGATGGAGTTTTCGACATGAAAAAGATAGTATTCGTATAAAATGTGAAATATTTTGTGAATATGCTATACCCTACTTTATTAAAGCACTTGATAAATTGTATTATTATGAAATGAGAGTTATAGAAGCTTTAACCATCTTAAGAATCGCGCCTTATATAAAAAGTGAAGATAAGGTCACACAAGATTGGTTTAATGAAACCATTAATAAAATAATGAATAAATTGAAAGGATAATTACATGTTTACTTTGATTTTACCTGTTGCTGGTCGTTCATCTCGCTTTCCTAATATGCGTCCTAAATGGTTATTAACAATGCCTGATGGTAAGTTGATGATTGAAAAATCTATTGAACAAATTGATCTAGATATCTTTGATAGAATAGTAATTGTTTGCCTAAAAGAACATCTAGAGAAATACACAACAGAATTAATGGTAAAAGACAGTTTTTTTAAAACAACAGGGAGAGAGCCTGACGTTGTAATTTTAGATAAAGAAACCACGTCACAATCAGATACAATATATCAAGCAATTAAAATCGGTAATATTAATGGAGCTATCTTTATTAAAGATTGTGATAATACTTTCCGATGTAAACCTGAGCCTATCAACTCGGTTACAACTGTCGATTTAAACAATATTGAACTCGTTGACGCTAAAAATAAAAGCTACGTAGAAGTTGATTCATTAGATGTGATTTCAAATATAGTAGAAAAAGAAGTTATTAGTAATTATTTCTGTTGTGGAGGTTATAGCTTTTCTTCATCAATCGAATTCTGTAATACATTCGAAAATCTTACTTCAAATAGTGAAATTTATATATCACATGTGATATATAAAATGTTGATGAATAATGAAGAGTTCATTCGAAAATCCGCCTATGATTATATTGATTGGGGAACTTTACGTGAATATAGACATTATTGTAAAAAACATCTTACTATTTTCTGTGATGTGGATGGAGTTCTGCTTAAAAATGGAAGTAAATTTTCTGAAAATGGTTGGAAAACGCAAGGGATAATTGATAACCTGCTGAAAATTAAAGAACTTCAGAAGGATGGTTTTTTATTCCTAATTCTGACTTCTTCAAGACCTGAAACTGAAATTGAATATACAATCAATGAATTATCTAAAAGTGGAGTTCGGGTTGATAGGTGTTTATTTGGGCTACCCCATACTCGTCGAGTATTAGTTAATGACTACTCTATGACAAATCCATATCCTTCTGCAGTATCAATTAATTTAGAACGTGATAGTGCTACACTAGCCCAATTTTTTGATGATTAAATGAAATGAGAATAGCAATAATTCTGCATGGCCCCTTAGTTTCGATTGGGAAAAGTGGTGTGAATGCCCACATAGCTAGACAAAACATTAAAAATGAACTGGTTTGCACGTACCCTTGTCTAGAATTTAAAAACAACTTAACGAAAACGTCGAAGTATGAAAAGTATTATATTTCCAGAGAAAAAATAGATAATACAGACATTGACGCAGTAGTTTTATATGCTAATACTAGCAGCCATAATTGGTATGAAAATAATGCAAATTTATTAATTGAAAACTTGATAGTTGGTTTATCAATGCCCAGTATTGATTATGATTATTATTTATTTGTAAGAGCTGATCAGTTGGTTGATATTGATGCTATTGTTAAAAACAATTTTTCAAATAAAAAAATGTTATTTTCATTTGTGGGTAAAAATAGAATATATTTTCAAGACTTTGTTATTGGAATACCTAAACTATATAAATTTGAAGTTATTGAAATTCTTAAAAATTTAAAACCTATGTCAAGTAATATACATATCGATTTACCTCTAAGAATGATCAAATATTTCAATGGTTATGATACTGGAAAGTATTGTAGAACAAACCCGGAAATTATGCGTGAATTGTTTTTTGAGTATAATGAATTTATAGACGAGTATGTATCAACCTTAAATTTAGAAGTGTATAAAAATATCGAGTGGCGAGGGAGTCGGTTATCGGATTATTTTATTGAAAATGAATTGATGTTAATAAATAATCAGGAATCGAAACCACCTTTTTTATTTTTAGAGCCGCTACATAAATTATGCTGTTATGATTTTACGCTTTATTTCGGGGCCCCGTTCGGTAAGATCGTAAATAAAATATGTGGTAAAATATATTCATTGACCACTAATGTGAAATGGTAGACTAAATGAAAAGAAACATATTTGTTATAGGAATGCCTAAAAATGGAACTACATCACTATCTGAATGGCTAGATTGTTATAGTGAAATATCAGTAAGTAGTGTAAAGGAACCTCATTATTTCTTACCTAAAGACAACAAGCATCGTTCGGTAAAGTCAAAAGTTGAATATGACAATACTTTTAACGAGGAATGTGAAACAAGGGTAGATTGTTCTACGCTGTATTGTTTTTATGAATCTACAATAGAGGCGATATCTAAACTTAGCAACAGTAAAGTTGTTTTTATCATTAGAGAACCTCTTGCGTTCATAAAAAGTCATTATGCTCAACAATATTCTACATTTGATGAAGTTGAAGATAACTTTAACAAAGCGTGGGATAGGAGTGAACCACCAAAAAATGAATATTGCAGAGATGAACTGTTAGTGTCTTATAAAGAAGTGTTGAATTATAAAAATATAATTGAAAATATTAATCGCCATTTTAATCCGGACTCTAGGCTGTTCATATACTATGAAGATTTAATTAATCATCAAGAAGACACGCTATTAAAAATACTTAGTTTCATAGATATTAAAAATATAAATGAAAATGACTTTAAGTTACCATTTTCAAACAAAATGAAAAGAAAACCACAGTTGAGCAGGTATCTACACACTCTCAATAAAGAAAATGTTTTTTACAAAATGTTTTCGACTTTTAATAAAAACATATTTAAAGGCGTATTTAGAATATCTTATATTGAAAATGTATTATCAAAATATGGTAAGGAAAGGGTCGTGGAACCTCTTTCCCTTGAAAATGAAAAAGAGCTATATGAAATCATGAATAAACAATATGATTATATAATTAGACAATTTGGTGACTTACCAGATAATTGGAAACCACGAAATTAAGAATAACATTAATTATAGGCGCGGGTGGGGGCGAATATACGGATTGTAAAAAATTAATTAGTATGTGGAAAAGGCGCTAATCCGGAAAATAATTACTTCTAAACGGCACAGTAAAATTAAATGCCGAGTTTATTGTTATTTCATTTCATTCCATTTGTTAAATTTTTTCCAGTTTTGAACTCATATTTCCGTAGTAATCACTCTAGAGTTACTAGTAATTTAATTTAAGTGTAGAATAAAGGAGAGTAATTTGATTTTTTACGTGGGTGATATTATTAGTAGGAATGGCCCTTCTAATGTAGATGTTGAACTGTTATCAAGTTTTGACAAGCGTGTCTATTTTCATCAATCGAATAAGTATACCTTTTCTGTCAAAGGTCTGTGTTCATTCATGAAGTCGTCCACTGTTCATATTTCTTCAGTATCTATGATAGGCTGTTTATTCTTAATATTAGGTAAAATATTCAGGAAAAAAATAACCTTCACGATGCATGGTACTTTGACTATAGAAAAAAGATTTCGTAATATTGCAAAATATCGACTATTTTTTGAATATTTATTAGTTAATTATAGTCATAAGGTTGTGACCGTTTCAAATCGACTCGGGAAGAGTGTTGCTAAACTTTATAAAATTGAGCCAGATAGAATAAAGGCAATCCCGAATGGAGTTCTACCCCCATTAAAAACAGATATAAAACAAAATTTTAAATCTAACGATATTATCTGCATTGGTGGGGGGAGACCTGAAAAAAGAATCCTTAGTGTATGCAATGCCGTCAATAAAATAATTAAAGATGAGAATATAAAACTAAACATTAAAGTCTTTGGAGAGGATGGTAAAGATACGGAATTAATAAAGAAGTTTGACTTCGTAGAGTATTGCGGGTTTGTTTCACATGAACAGCTATTATCTGAGCTAGATGATTCTTTAATATTTATACAATTTAGTCTGTATGAACCCTTTTGCCTTTCACTATTCGATGCAATCAACTCTAAATGCAAAATTATTCTTTCTTCGGAAATTGGAGCTATAGATTACTTAACTTTGAATGACTCAAATTCTATTTCAATTGTTCGAGAACCTGATGATTTAGCCCATGAAATATACAGTCAGATCAATTCAGATTCTCCAAGCTATAGTTCTTATGATAAGATGGGCTGGTCCTTAGTATCCGAAAAATATATACTATTGTGGGAAAGTCTTCAGAGCGATAGTTCATCTGATGAACATTCTGATAGTTGAAAGTAATAATATATAATTACTTTTTAAATATAATAAATAGCGCTGAAATAAAGTCATCCTGTTTTGTATATGTCGTTTGACCTTATCATATTTTAATTCACTAGCCGTGTATGGAATTATGACATGCTACAAACTCAACACTTCCATTTTTAGTCTTTTTACATCTGACTGAGTTACAATGTATATTTTTATTCTATTATATTCAATTATATTTCTATTCTGTATTGAAAGGTATAAGAATAGCTATAAGATAAGTTTCATACCTATTATTTTACTTTTTATTATATCATCTTTACAGTATATGGTTGGTTCAGATTATATGAGTTATATTCACATATATGAAACCGGTGATAAAATAGATAAGTTTTTTTCAGATTACGAATTCATATTTGTATTTATGGTTTTGTTTTTGAAATCATTTGATGCAAACGCTCAATTTATATTTGTTGGTATTTCTTTTTTGAATATGCTTCTCCTTTATTTTTTCATGAGGAAATGTTCAAAGATAGGTATGCGAGTTTGGCTCATTTTTTTGTTGTTCTATGTTGTCACTGGTATTTATCATAACCAGATGAATGGGCTCAGACAATATCTTGCAATATTTTCTATGCCACTAATTGTATTCTATTTAATGGAACATAAAAAAGTCAAATCGATTTTTTTCATTCTATATGGTGCTTTTTCACATCAATCATTTTTACTTTTTTTACCATACTTACTCATTTGTAAGTTTAAAATGTTATATAAATATAGTTTTATTATATTTGTTATAACTTTCTTTTTTTATAAGTATATAATTCCAATCTCCATTACTGAAGTACTATCTTATTCTGCGGTGTATACATCATACTTGGAACGTTCAGAAGAGACATCTCTACTTTCATTGTTGACAAAAATTTATTACCTACCATTGATTATGTACTTTTACTATCTTTACACATTTAAAAAAAGAATTAAAATTAATAATGACATACAGAAATCTTTTATATTAATTTTTAGTTCTACGTATTGGATGTTTTTAATGGCAGAAGAAATAAATATATTAGGACGAATGAGTCAATATTCAAATTATTTTTTCATATTTCCTATATACTTCCTCCTTAATTATCTTATTTCAATAAAACGAAATATAGAGGTTTTTTTTATTTTACTATATCTAATTTTACCATATCTATTAAAGGTAACAGTATTTGCAAAAAGTGAATATTTGTATAATTGGATTTTATAGTATGGTTTATTAATTAGAATAGGTGTTTCTATGAAGGTTAGTGTTATTGTACCCATTTTTAATGTACGTAAGTATCTGGATGATTTCTTACGGTCTTTGACTATGCAGGAGTTCCTTGATGTTGAATTCATATTAATTGACGATGCCTCTACGGATAACTGTGATGAAATTATTTCAAAATATGATGATGAAAGAATTGTATATATAAAAAAGGAGGTTAATGAAGGTTTATATAAAGCAAGGCAAGATGGTTTTGATATATCAAAAGGAACCTACGTAATAAATTTAGATCCGGATGATTTAATTTCAAATTCATTTATTTCAAATCTTTATGATGCAGCAAGAAGAGACAATTTAGATATTGTTGTTTGCAATGTTAGTTTGATTGATGAAGATGGTAAGGAACTAAAGTCGGTTAAATCTAAGCGCGAACCTAAAAGTTTCCATTTTAATGAGGATAGATACCACTCACTTTTGAGTATTCCTTATGCAACCTGGTGTCGTTTAATAAAGAAAGAATTAATAATTAAGCAAAGCTATACTTATAATCAAGGTGAATTATTTCTAACTAATTTCCATTTTTTAAAAAATGTAAGATCTGGGTTTTGCTCTACTAGTGAATACTATTATAGAATTAGGGATAACTCTCTATCGTCTCATGTGAACTCAGTAAAAAGACTTCACGATAGTATATCAATGGACAAATTGGACTTGTTTTATAAAGAACTTTCTAATTTAGATGTAGATCATAAGCTAATCCAATATTATTCATTATTCAATTATATATCTAATATAAAACTTATTTACACATCGTCATTGTACAAATATGATTATAAAAAATATATAGCTCTTGATAAACACCTTAGGCAATTAACTTCTTTTAATAAGTGGTCTTCTTTAAAAGCAATTAATTATATGAGTTTTGAATTAAAACTATTTACCATGTTAAATTTTTTTGGTCTCATACCTTCGGTCATATTTTTGAAAGGTTTTTTTAAACGATGATTTTATGCTTAGCTGTCTCAACGATATTGACAAATTTAGATAACGCGATAAACGTTTTACGATTTGTGAAATGTGATAATTTCAATGAAATAGAGAGAATTGTAATCTGCCAAAATGATGTTGGTTATGATTATACAGAGATTGTAGATGGCGTAACGATCCACTACGTAAATAGCTTCGGATTAAGCCTTAGCCGAAATAAAGCAATCTCCTTATGTAAAGCAGAATATATATGGTTCTTAGATGATGATGTAATATTGTGTGATAGTTTTATCGCGGACTTTATCTCATCTAAATCAAAAAATCATGATTTGTATTTAGGTAAGATACAATGTAGCGATATGGATAGGTCTTACAAGCCGTATAAGAAAGAAAGACTAACAAGACTATCGATGCTTAAAGTTAGCTCCATAGAAATAATAGTTAAAAAAAGTTTTGTTAAAGATAACAACATACTTTTTGATTTAAATATGGGATTGGGCGCGAAATACCCCTCTGGAGAAGAGAACATTTTTCTTCTTGATTGTTTTGACCATAATGCGAATATATTCGATTCGAATAAAATTAGCATCTTTCATCCGTGTGATGAAGATAAACGAATTCCTATCAATTTATGGCGTAAGCCTGGTTATCCTGAATCGAAAAGTATCATAGCTTCGCGTTTGGGTTTTTTCTGGGGCTGGCTGTTTAAATTCAGAATTATCGTTAAAACATATTTGTCTGGAGTTCCATTATCACTATCTTTAAAAATTTTAAAAAAAATGTGACTTGAATTTATTCTATTATTCGCTGGATATGGTTTAAATTGTGATTTGTTGTGTATAAAAATAGTTATAACTATGTAATCGTATACAATCTAAGTTATATAAATGACTATAGATAATTATAAACGTAATTAACTTTGTTAGTTTCAGTTATCATCAGACTATTTAACTTTAAAGTAAGATGTCCACTTTATGAAAGTATCAATAATAACCCCTTTTTATAACTCAAAAGAAAATGTTTTATCAACAATAAAATCAGTTCAAAGGCAAACATATACAAATTATGAACATATTATTATTGATGATTGCTCTCCAGACTTTGATTTCACCTTCCTTGAACACTTGATTTTAGATGACCCGAGAATTAAATTAATTAAACGAACTTGGAATGCAGGTCCGGCTGTAACCCGTAATCGTGGCATTAGTGAGGCAAGAGGAAAATATATAGCATTTTTAGATGCCGATGACTTATGGCTTGAAGATAAATTAGAAAAACAGATTGAATTTATGGAATCAGAGGATTTGTCACTATCGTATTCAGCTTATGATGTGATTGACATTGACGGTAAATCTATTGGATTTCGAGATGTACCTTCTTCTGTTAGTTATAATGATTTGTTGAAAAGTAATAAAATCGGTTGTCTTACTGCTATTTATAACAAAGAAAAGCTTGGTAAAGTTTATATGCCAAATATCGGGAAACGTCAAGATTTAGGCTTATGGCTTAAAATTTTACGTAATGGAACCGTTGCGAAAGGGTTAAATATTTCGTTGGCTCAATATCGTGTTGGTGGACTGTCGCTTTCGTCAAATAAACTTGGTGTGTTAAAATATCAATGGAGACTTTATCGAGAAGTTGAAAAATTAGACTTTTTCTCTTCAACGTATTATTTCATTCATTATGCTATTAATGGCATAATGAGAAAAGATTAATTAATGAAAAATTGGATTTTAAATGAAAATAGCTATCGCAGGTACAGGCTATGTAGGCTTGTCTAACGCAATGTTGCTTGCTCAGCATAATGAAGTCACAGCTGTAGATATTATCGCTGATAAAATAAATATGTTAAATGAAAAAATATCACCAATATCAGATGTTGAAATTGAAGATTTTTTATTAAATAAATCGATAGATTTTACTGCAACCTTGGATAAGAATATTGCTTATTCTGATGCTGATTTTGTTATTATAGCCACTCCAACTGATTACGATGTTGAACATGACTATTTTGACACATCATCGGTTGAAGCTGTAATTAAAGATGTCATGTCTATAAATGAAAACGCAGTAATGGTTATAAAATCAACAGTACCTGTTGGATATACACAACGAATAAAATCAGAACTTTCATGTGATAATTTGATCTTTTCTCCTGAGTTTTTACGTGAGGGTCGTGCCTTATATGATAATTTACACCCATCTCGCATTATTGTGGGTGAGCGTACTGAAAGAGCTGAGGTATTTGCTAAATTGCTTGTTCAGGGAGCTGTAAAAAAAGACATAGATGTCTTATTCACTGATTCAACTGAAGCTGAAGCTGTTAAATTGTTTTCTAATACTTACCTCGCAATGCGAGTTGCTTATTTTAATGAATTAGATTCATTCGCTGAATCACATAATTTGAATACTAAGCAAATTATTGAAGGTGTAAGTTTAGATCCTAGAATTGGTTCTCATTATAACAATCCTTCATTTGGTTATGGTGGTTATTGTTTACCAAAAGATACTAAGCAATTACGCGCTAATTATGCTGATGTACCGAATAGTATTATTGGCGCAATTGTTGATGCAAATACAATTCGTAAGGATTTTATAGCTGATTCGATTTTAAAACGTAACCCTGCATGTGTTGGAATTTACCGTCTTATTATGAAGTCTGGATCTGATAATTTTAGAGCATCAAGTATTCAAGGTATAATGAAACGTTTAAAAGCTAAAGGCGTAGAAGTTGTCATTTATGAACCCGTGCTTGATGATAATGAATTTTTTCATTCTAAAGTAATTAAAGATTTACATGAATTCAAAACTGTCTCAGATGTGATCGTATCTAACCGTATGTCTTCTGAATTAGAGGATATTATAAATAAGGTTTATACGCGTGATTTGTTTGGTAGTGATTAGTTTTTTTAATTTATATACCTATGAACTAAAATTAATTTAGTAAGGATATTTGTATTGTGAATGCTTCAGATAAAAATACCATCTATATTTACTGTCCTGAAGGTGAAATCGAAATTGTACAGAGTCTATGTGAAAAACATTCATTTAAAGTAATTATTAATGACTATAGTATAAAAAATTATAAAAAAAAGATCGTGTGTCATTATAAATCATCAGATTTATCTGAAAATGATCAGTTTTATCTTGTTCAAGCTATAAAATATGGTGCCAGTGTCGAGCCTTTAGTTAGCTATCTTGATAGTATTCTAAAATATACTGAAGTTGAATTATTACACTCTGGTTATTTTCTACATCAAAAATCATTTTCGATTTTATCTAAAAGATCAAAACAAATGAATAAACGTATTTTAGATATCATTTGTGCTGTTATCTTATTTATGATTACTTGGCCGATTGCTTTAATCGCAGCTATAGCGATTAAACTTGAAAGTCCTGGAACTGTATTTTATAAACAGAAGAGAACTGGTCAGTTTAACAAAGAGTTTTTTGTTTATAAATTTCGTTCTATGCGTAATGATGCAGAAAAAAACGGTGCGCAGTGGGCATCTAAAAATGATGCGCGAGTAACAAGAGTGGGTAAGTTTATTCGTAAAACACGTATTGATGAATTACCACAAATTATTAATATATTTAAAAGTGAAATGTCAATCGTAGGCCCAAGGCCTGAACGTGAAGTGTTTATCTCTGAGTTAGAAAAAGAAATCCCGTTTTATCGTTTCAGACATGCAGTTAAACCAGGTGTTACAGGATTAGCCCAAGTTAGCTATCCATACGGTGCTTCAACTGAAGACGCTATCTGGAAGCATAAATATGATATCTATTATATTAAGCACCATACATTCATGAATGACATTAAAATCCTAATTAATACGGTTACGGTTGTTATCTTTGGTATGGGTCAATAAAAATGCATCAAGCGGTTAAAAATCAGGTTACTAAGGCTGTTATACCCGTTGCGGGTCTCGGCACGCGTATGCTACCAGCGACCAAAGCGATCCCAAAAGAAATGCTGCCAGTAGTAGACAAACCATTAATTCAATACATTGTGAATGAATGCGCAATGGCCGGTATTACCGAGATTGTATTAGTGACGCATGCGTCGAAAAATGCCATTGAAAACCATTTCGATACGTCATTTGAATTAGAATCAACCCTTGAGAAGCGTGTTAAACGTCAATTGCTTGAAGAAGTGCAAGCTATTTGCCCTAAAGGGGTGACTATCATGCATATTCGTCAAGGTGTTGCTAAAGGTTTAGGACACGCGGTAATGTGTGCAAAACCAATTATTGGCGATTCACCGTTCGCTGTCGTGCTGCCTGACGTATTAATGGATGAAATGTGTGCAGATCTAAAAACTGAAAACCTAGCTAGCATGATGGCTCGCTTTAACGATACTGGTTTTAGCCAAATTATGGTAGAGCCTGTGCCACAAGAAAGCGTATCTGGTTACGGTGTTGCTGATTGTGGTGGCGCTGATCTTAATGCTGGCCAATCTATCCCGATGACAGCTGTGGTTGAAAAACCAAGTATTGAAGATGCACCATCAAACCTTGCTGTGTCTGGTCGTTATGTATTACCAGCAGCAATCTGGGATATTCTCGCTAAAACACCTCTGGGTGCGGGTGACGAGATCCAATTAACCGATGCGATTGCAACGTTAATGGAAGCTGAAACGGTAGAAGCATTCCATATTAGTGGAAAATCACATGACTGTGGTTCAAAACTAGGTTATATGAAAGCGTGTATCGAATACGGTATTCGTAATGAAGAATTTGGTAGTGAACTGAAAGAATTTTTAACGACTCTTGTAAAATAAAATTTACTTTTAGTTGATAATTGAAAGGGGATAGTCGGCATTTATAATATAATGTTGCTATCCCTTTTTTATGCATTTTTGAGTAAGTTAGATATAACGTTCGCTTACTTAATATAAATACGAGGGATTTACATGACAATTTTAGTAACAGGCGGTGCGGGCTATATAGGTAGCCACACTGTGTTAGAACTACTGAACAGCAATCAAGATGTTGTTGTAATTGATAATCTCTGTAATTCAAGTGAAGAGTCATTAAGTCGTGTAAAAACGATCACGGGTAAAACCGTTAAGTTCTACTGTGGTGATATTGCGCAATGTTATGCTGCAATCGATCTTGCCGAGCGAGAATTAGGTTGGAAAGCAGTGCGTAGTATTAGTGATATGACGGCTGATACTTGGCGCTAGCAGTCAAATAATCCTGATGGTTATTAAACTCAAAAGCCGCTGGTAATAACAAATACAAACACGCTATCGCTTTAATGTGCGCACCTTTAAAGTTGGCGTTACCCACGCACTTTACGCCATATCTTCCAACGCTTAGGTTTAAATAATCCGCAGATATTATGTACGATCTGTTCGATCGCATACGCGGCCTTTGGTATCTGCCTTGTTCTTAGTTTGTTTCTTTATCTATCAATTGTTATTATCAAAAGTATGGGTGATTACCGCTAAGATCCGTACTTGGCGTGCTCGTTAAGGTATCATTAATGTTATTTGTTTTTTCTATTTTTGTTTTAACGATTGTCGGTTTAATTCGATTTCAGAGCCGGCCTGCTTATGTTTTTGGCATTACACTGTTGCTATTGTATAGTGGTTCTTTTGTTACCTCTGCGCAGTTAGTTGCCAGTGTTGCGAATGAAGGGTTGTTAACCTTAATATTGTTGATGCTGTGTTCGCTCGCGTTAGAGAAAACCCGTTTATTACGTATTGTTGCTACTTTAATCATTAAAGAGAGCTATACTGCCACCTGGCTAAGATTATTCGGCTTTACGGTCTTATCCTCGGCATTCTTAAATAATACGGCTGTCGTGTCGACTATGTTAGCCCCGATCCGGAATAACCCTCATCATGCTGCCAGCAAGTTATTGCTGCCGTTGTCTTATGCCGCTATTTTAGGCGGCACATTAACGCTAGTCGGTACTTCTACGAATCTGATCGTTAATAGCTTAGCTATTGAAGCTGGCTTACCTGCATTAGCCTTTTTCGATTTTACTCTTGTGGGTATGTGTGTGGTTCTCGCCTGTGGTTTTACATTGTTTCTACTGTGTCCTTGGTTACCCGAACACGAGGTTGAAGTCGAAGATGTAAAGCAATACTTAATTGATACTAAGGTACAGCAAGGATCGTCATTAATTGGTAAATCCATTGATCAAAATGGTTTGCGGCATTTAGAATCCTTATTCCTAGTCGAGATATTACGTGATGATCAATTATTAAGTCCGGTAGCACCAACCGAAGTGATTCGCGTGCATGACCGACTTATTTTTAGTGGTGATGTTGCAAAAGTCATGCAGCTTAATCATTTTGATGGTCTGTCACTGTTTGCACATGAAAATGGTTTACCGTTAGATAATTTAACCGAAGTCATAGTACGGCCAGAAAGCATGTTATTAAATAAAACCTTAAAAAATGCAGGTTTCCGGGCTGTATTTGATGCCGCAGTGGTGGCGATTAAGCGTGATGGAGAGCCTGTTTCAGGCAAACTCGGTGATGCAAATATCCAAGCTGGTGATAATTTGGTACTCGCGGTGGGCGATGATTTTAAACATCGCAAAAATATTAATAAGAACTTTATTATCTTAAGCGGTGTTGAGCCCGATATCATGTTGTCTGGTCATAAAGAATGGCTGGTGGTGCTGGGGTTCTTTGGTACCATCTTGTTATCTGCTATCGGATTAGTGCCGTTATTTAAAGGTTTGGTATTATTGTTCGGAGTATTACTACTCACAGGGTGTCTAAATAGCAGTGAAGTTATTCGGCGACTTCCGACTAACTTGTGGGTTATTATTTCCTCGGCATTATTACTCTCTCATGCGTTAACAAATAGTGGAATAATGCTGTACCTCGGGCACATCAACAGCTTCTTTGAGCATGGTTTATCGCCGTTGTGGGCATTGATTATCGTTTATCTATTAACCTGGTGCTTGACTGAGTTAGTCACTAATAATGCCGCCGCCGCATTATTGTTCCCTATTGCGTTTGGGTTGGCGAGCAGCTTAGACGCTAATCCCATGGCATTTGTAATGGCTGTTGCGTTTGGTGCCAGTGCCAGTTTTATTAGCCCTTATGGTTATCAAACCAACTTGATGGTATTTAATGCAGGACACTATCAGTTAAAAGATTTTATTAAGATTGGTTTACCGATTAGTTTAGTTTATGGGGTGGTAGCCATCAGTGCTATCATCGCTGTATTTGGTTTATAGTTTAATAAGTTAATAGTTTAATAGTTTAATAAGTTAATAAGTTAATAAGTTAATAGTTTTAAAATTAATAGCTTTTAAAGTTAATAGTTAAACAACAATATTGTAATGACAGGATGAAGTTATATGAGTATTTCTCCAGAGCGCCTGACGCATCTGAAACAGTTAGAGGCTGAATCTATTCACATTATGCGTGAAGTAGTGGCTGAATTTGATAATCCGGTAATGCTTTACTCTGTCGGTAAAGATTCGTCGGTGATGTTACATCTGGCGAAAAAAGCGTTTGCGCCAGGTATACCACCTTTTTCTTTAATGCATGTTGATACCACATGGAAATTTAAAGAAATGATCGAATTCCGTGATTACATGGCGAAAAAAGTAGGCATGGACCTTATCGTGCATAAGAATCCGGAAGGCGTTGCGATGGGCATTGACCCATTTGTACATGGCAGTGCGAAACATACTGATATCATGAAAACGCAAGGCTTAAAGCAAGCGTTAGATATGCATGGTTTTGATGCCGCGTTTGGTGGCGCACGTCGTGATGAAGAGAAATCGCGTGCCAAAGAACGCGTGTATTCTTTCCGTGACGAACATCATCGTTGGGATCCAAAAAATCAACGACCTGAGTTGTGGAATATTTATAACGGGAAAGTGAACAAAGGCGAGAGTATTCGTGTATTCCCATTATCAAATTGGACTGAACTGGATATCTGGCAGTACATCTACTTAGAAAGTATTGAAATCCCAGAACTGTATTTGTCTAAACTGCGCCCTGTTGTTGAACGCGACGGTATGCTGATCATGGTTGATGATGAGCGTATGAAGCTGAAAGAAGGTGAAGTCATCGAACACAAAATGGTGCGATTTCGTACGCTAGGTTGCTACCCATTAACTGGTGCTGTTGAGTCTGAAGCGACGACATTACCAGAGATTATCCAAGAAATGTTGCTAACCACTACCTCTGAACGCCAAGGCCGTGCGATTGATCACGATAGCTCTGGGTCGATGGAGAAGAAAAAACGTGAAGGCTACTTTTAATCCTATGGAAGTTAATAGCGTAGATTGTATAAAGCGAGGGATTGATGTATGAATTCTCCTTATATAAACAAAGAGAATGAATCGGTCAGTGATGATGTGGTATGGCATAATTCTACTGTGACGCATGATGATCGTATAAAACAGAAGAATCAAAAACCTGTGGTACTGTGGTTTACAGGCCTGAGTGGCTCGGGTAAGTCCACGGTCGCGAATGCAGTTGAAAGCAAATTATTGAGTTTAGGTAAACACAGCTATTTATTAGATGGTGACAATGTTCGCCATGGTTTAAATAAAGATTTAGGCTTCAGTGATACCGATCGTGTTGAAAACATCCGTCGTATTGGTGAAGTGGCTAAGCTGTTTGTTGATGCGGGTTCGATCGTACTAACGGCTTTTATTTCGCCATTTATTGCAGACCGACGACAAGTTCGGGAGTTATTGGCTGATGGCCAATTTCTAGAGGTCTTTATTGATACCCCGTTGGCGATCTGTGAGCAACGCGACCCAAAAGGGCTATATAAAAAAGCCCGTGCGGGTGAGATCAAGCATTTCACTGGTATAGACTCTGAATATCAAGCGCCAATTAATGCCGATATTCATGTTGCAACGGTAAACCAATCAATTGAAGAGTGTGCTGAACAGATTGTTAGCGCATTAATTAAAAAAGAATATATTTAAGGATATCGGATTATGTCTCATAGTTCTGAATTAATCGCAACGGATATCGAAGCGTATTTAAAAGTACATGAAAATAAAGATCTATTACGTTTTTTAACCTGTGGTAGTGTCGATGATGGCAAGTCGACCTTAATTGGCCGTTTGCTGTTTGATAGCAAGCTGATCTATGAAGATCAAATGGCGGCAATTGAAAAAGATTCTAAGAAATTCAATACGACAGATGGCGATTTTGATTTAGCCTTGTTGGTTGATGGTTTGCAATCTGAGCGTGAACAAGGCATCACGATTGATGTTGCTTACCGCTATTTCTCAACGGATAAACGTAAGTTTATTATTGGCGATACCCCAGGACATGAACAGTATACGCGTAACATGGTGACGGGTGCATCGACGTGTGATTTAGCGATTGTGATGGTAGATGCACGTCGCGGTATTCAAACGCAAACACGTCGTCACAGTTATATCTGTAGTTTGTTGGGTATTAAACACATTATTGTTGCGATCAACAAAATGGATCTAGTGGATTATAGCCAAGAGGTTTACCAGCAGATTAAAGCTGATTATCGTGAAATGGCGACTAACTTTAACATTGATGATATTCGTTTTGTGCCGATTTCAGCGCTTAATGGCGATAACGTTGTTAACCCAAGTGAAGCAATGGATTGGTACCCTGGTGCCACATTAATGAAGTTGTTGGAAACAGTGAAAATTGACCAAGATAAAGATCTTGTGCATATGCGTTTCCCTGTGCAATACGTTAATCGTCCAAACTTAGATTTCCGTGGTTTCTGTGGTACGTTAGCGTCTGGTCTGGTGCAAGTCGGCGATGAAGTTACTGCATTACCTTCAGGTAAATCATCAACAATAAAATCAATTTATACTTTTGATGGCGAGCTTGAAAGTGCCCAACCGGGTCAAGCGATCACTATCACACTTGAAGACGAGATTGATGTTTCTCGTGGCGATATGTTAGTGCATAAAGGCCTAGAACCAAGCACAACTAATAAATTTGATGCGCACATTGTATGGATGGATGAAAATCCGTTACGTACTCATAAAGACTATACGTTTAAATTTGCGACTAAGTCGTCAGCGGGTAAAGTATCAACTATCGATCATAAAGTGGATGTTAATACATTACAGCAATATGTAGAGAATAGTGACGCGCTTGCACTGAATGAAATTGCATCAGTGACGATTAACTTAGCTGAAAAAGTTGTTGTTGATAATTATCAAGCGTTGCCGCAAACGGGCGCGTTTGTGGTGATTGATCGTCATACTAACGTCACTGTTGGTGCTGGTATGGTTAATCACATCTACTCTGAAGACGCTTCTCCAGACGTGGATAATGCAGTTCGTAGTTATTCTGAAGCTGAAAAAGAGTTAAATGCGTATGTGCGTAAACACTTCCCTGAATGGGGTTGCACAAAAGTATAATTAACGCTGTTAGCTGGTAATAAAAAGGCTAAAATTTATTTAATCTTAGCCTTTTTATTTAAGTTGTAGGCATTGCTAATGCTAGGTGATATGTGCATCTAACAAGGACTGGTATGAATTATGATATTTTTAACGGTGATGCAGACGGCATCATTGCGTTAATACAATTACGCTTAAACGAGCCGAAACAAGCGAAATTGGTCAGCGGGGTTAAACGTGACAATAGCTTGCTTAAACATGTTGATATTGCGCAAGCCAAGTCAGTTGTCGCGCTTGATATTTCGATGGAAAAAAATACCGAGGCACTGAACGCAATATTAGCGAATGACATTGATGTGTTCTATTGCGATCATCATCGCACAGGTGACGTCCCCGTTTCTGAAAAACTAACGGTATTAGTGGATACGGCTCCAGAAGTATGCACGAGTTTATTGATTAATGGCTTACTTGATAACAAATACATTGAGTGGGCGATAGCTGCTGCTTATGGTGATAACTTAGTTAGTGTAGCTGATGAACTGGCATTGCAGCAAGGGATGACAACGCCGCAACGTGAATTCTTATGTGAATTAGGGACGTTAATCAACTATAACGGTTATGGAGCATCATTAGCTGATTTACACTTTAATCCTGCTGAGTTGTATCAAGCATTATTGCAATATACTAATCCATTTGACGTTGAAGCTGATAAAGACTCTGCCTTTTATATTCTGCGACGTGGATACCAAGCTGACCATCAAAATGTGGCTAAACTAGCACCATATATTAATAACGATGTTTGCGAAATATACCTGTTACCTTGCGAAGCTTGGGCAAGACGTATCAGTGGCGTGTTTGGCAATGAATTGGCGAATTTTCATCCTGATAAAGCCCATGCGGTATTAACTTTAAATACCGATGGCAGCTATATGGTGAGTGTGCGCGCACCTCTAAATAATCGCTCTGGCGCAGATGAAGTATGCGTGCAATTTGAAACTGGTGGTGGCCGTAAAGCCGCAGCAGGTATTAATCGATTACCTGAGCATGAAATCAACCAACTTGTTGACGTATTAATGCAGCAGTATAAACACTTTTGATAAAGTACTTGGATTTAATAAAATAAGTGCAGTTATGAATAACAACCTTGTAGCAAAGCAAACACAAATGCTTATTGATGTGATAAGCAAGCATTACCAGTATTATTATCAACAAAGCATAGATCTGCATGAGCAGGGGATATCGCTAAGCCTTGAATTTTATCAGTGCTTTATTGATAACTTAAGTATTGAACTTGAGCACATTAATTTTGATTTTCCTGTCACGGCTAATTTAGGTTATTGCGTAGAGCCAGAGCAGCTATCCCGCTGGACTTTGTATTGGCAGCTTGAATTTAAACAACTATGTGATGTTAGCAGCTCTTTTTCTTGTATGATTCAGTTAATGACTGCGAATAAACACACATCAAACTTCAAATTAATGTGTGATAACGGAACGTCACAGTATTCTACAAATCACGAGATGACTGAATGAAAAAAATAACTAAAGCAGTGATCCCTGTTGCGGGTCTAGGCACGCGTATGCTACCAGCTACCAAAGCGATCCCAAAAGAAATGCTGCCAGTAGTAGACAAACCATTAATTCAATACATTGTGAATGAATGCGCAATGGCCGGTATTACCGAGATTGTATTAGTGACGCATGCGTCGAAAAATGCCATTGAAAACCATTTCGATACGTCATTTGAATTAGAATCAACCCTTGAGAAGCGTGTTAAACGTCAATTGCTTGAAGAAGTGCAAGCTATTTGCCCTAAAGGGGTGACTATCATGCATATTCGTCAAGGTGTTGCTAAAGGTTTAGGACACGCGGTAATGTGTGCAAAACCAATTATTGGCGATTCACCGTTCGCTGTCGTGCTGCCTGACGTATTAATGGATGAAATGTGTGCAGATCTAAAAACTGAAAACCTAGCTAGCATGATGGCTCGCTTTAACGATACTGGTTTTAGCCAAATTATGGTAGAGCCTGTGCCACAAGAAAGCGTATCTGGTTACGGTGTTGCTGATTGTGGTGGCGCTGATCTTAATGCTGGCCAATCTATCCCGATGACAGCTGTGGTTGAAAAACCAAGTATTGAAGATGCACCATCAAACCTTGCTGTGTCTGGTCGTTATGTATTACCAGCAGCAATCTGGGATATTCTCGCTAAAACACCTCCGGGTGCGGGTGACGAGATCCAATTAACCGATGCGATTGCAACGTTAATGGAAGCTGAAACGGTAGAAGCATTCCATATTAGTGGAAAATCACATGACTGTGGTTCAAAACTAGGTTATATGAAAGCGTGTATCGAATACGGTATTCGTAATGAAGAATTTGGTAGTGAACTGAAAGAATTTTTAACGACTCTTGTAAAATAAAATTTACTTTTAGTTGATAATTGAAAGGGGGTAGTCGGCATTTATAATATAATGTTGCTATCCCTTTTTTATGCATTTTTGAGTAAGTTAGATATAACGTTCGCTTACTTAATATAAATACGAGGGATTTACATGACAATTTTAGTCACAGGCGGTGCGGGCTATATAGGTAGCCACACTGTGTTAGAACTACTGAACAGCAATCAAGATGTGGTTGTAATTGATAATCTCTGTAATTCAAGTGAAGAGTCATTAAGCCGTGTAAAAACGATCACGGGTAAAACCGTTAAGTTCTACTGTGGTGATGTACTTGATAGTGAGTTACTAAACCGTATCTTTACAACACATGATATTAACGCTGTTATCCACTTTGCGGGCTTAAAAGCGGTGGGTGAGTCAAATCAAATCCCGTTAACGTATTATCGTAATAACATTGCTGCGACAGTTAATATTTTAGAAGTGATGGGTGAACATAATGTGAAGAATTTTGTGTTTAGCTCGTCGGCAACGGTTTATGGTGATCCGGTATCGGTGCCGATTGATGAAAGCTTCCCTACATCTGCAACAAACCCTTATGGCCGTTCTAAGTTAATGGTCGAAGAGATACTTGCCGACTTGTATAAGTCTGATAACAGTTGGAATATTGCCCGCTTACGTTACTTTAACCCAGTGGGTTCACACGACAGTGGTTTGATTGGTGAAGATCCGAATGACATCCCTAACAACCTAATGCCATACATCTCACAAGTTGCTGTGGGTAAACTGAAGCAATTAAGCGTGTTTGGTGATGACTATGCAACGATTGATGGCACTGGCGTACGTGATTACATTCACGTGGTTGATTTAGCATTAGGGCATTTAAAAGCTTTAGACAAGCTAATGACCAACCCAGGTTTAGTGACGTATAACTTAGGCACAGGTCAAGGTTACAGCGTATTAGAAATGGTGAAAGCCTTTGAACAAGCTTCGGGTAAAATAGTCGCTTATCAAATATCACCACGTCGTGAAGGTGATATTGCACAATGTTATGCTGCAACCGATCTTGCCGAGCGAGAATTAGGCTGGAAAGCAGAGCGTAGTATTGTTGATATGACCGCAGATACGTGGCGCTGGCAATCAAATAACCCCGATGGCTATAAACTGTAAAGTATTATTTAAGCGCTAAAGCCGTACTTAAATAAGCGCATTGACCTATTACCTTCCTTGGAATCTATCTTTAAACTAATAGTCCTATTTATCTTTAAACTAATAGTCCTATTTATTTCTAAATTGATAGCTCTATTTATCGTTTAAATGACTTTCCAAGGACGGAACAATGCGTATTTTACATCACGGTGCGGTCAATGGTGTGACCGGATCTTGTCATCAGCTGTATATGAATGATTATAATTCAGTGCTGATCGACTGTGGTTTATTTCAAGGTTCTGAAGTCGCAGGTAACAATAACAAAGACCAGCACGCTATCGACTTTAATGTGCGCACCGTTAAAGCGCTTATCATCACGCACTGCCATATCGATCATGTCGGTCGCATTCCTTACTTATTAGCCGCAGGGTTCACAGGCCCTATTTACGCGACTGAAGCAACAGCAGCGCTCCTTCCCCTTGTTATCGAAGACGCCCTAAAAGTCGGCGTTACCCGCGATAAAAAACTCATCCAAGCTTGCCTTTCATTATTACAAAAACAGCTTATTCCTGTACCCTATCAAAAGTGGCGCGCCATTGACGTACTTAAAATACCCAAAGAGGATATAGGGGAAGATGAAACCTGCTATCAACGCCAAAAGATCCGTTTTTGTCCAGCTGGACATATCCTAGGTTCTGCCTATGTCGAAATCGAACTCGCCACCGATAAACCCATTCGCCGTCACCGTGTTGTATTTTCCGGTGATCTCGGCGCTTCCTACAGTCCATTATTATCATCCCCCCGATCGCCATACCGCGCCGATACCTTAATTATTGAAAGTACCTATGGTGATAAAAGGCACGAACACCGTAATCAACGTAGCCAAAAGTTACAAGCCGTCATTGAACATGCGGTGAGTGATAATGGTGTGGTCTTGATCCCCGCATTCAGTATTGGCCGCACCCAAGAATTACTCTACGAAATCGAACAATTTATTCACAGCGCCCCAGAGACGAGTTTATGGAAACATATTGAAATAATCGTCGATTCGCCAATGGCAGCAAACTTCACCAGTAAATACCGCGACTTTAAAGCCTTGTGGGATAAAGAGGCGTTAGGAAAATTAAAACAAGGTCGCCATCCACTTAATTTTGAGCAGCTTTATACTATCGACAGTCATCAAGATCACCTAACTGTCGTTAAGTATCTGGCTAGGCGTAATAAACCAGCTATTGTCATTGCAGCCAGTGGTATGTGCAGCGGTGGCCGTATCGTTAATTACCTTACGCAATTTTTACCTGATGCCACAGCCGATGTGATTTTTGTGGGTTATCAAGCCCAGGGAACCCCAGGTCGAGATATCCAACAATATGGACCAAGGGGTGGCTATGTTGAGCTTAACGGGAAGCACATACACATTAATGCCGGTATCCATACCATTAGTGGTTATTCTGCCCATGCAGACCAGCAAGACCTACTTAACTTTGTAAAACACATGAAACATAAGCCGCAAGAGATACGTATTGTGCATGGTGATGAAAGGGCGAAAACGGTGTTCGCGGAAAAACTTGGGCAACTGGTGCCGGGTGCGCGGGTGGTACGGCCGAACAAGTAGTTATACAGCTTCATATTTAAAGCATTCACGTTGTATGAAGACGGCCCTAGGCAGAGTTGATATCTATGTTATAATTTTGAATTTTTCATGAAAGACGAACAGGCAGTTTTTTTATATGTTTTTCCGTAGAGACATTAATGGCTTAAGAGCGATCGCTGTAATCGGCGTTATTTTGTATCACTTTAACGCTAATATGTTACCCGGTGGATTTGCTGGCGTAGATGTTTTTTTCGTTATATCTGGTTTTTTAATGACGAATATTATTTTTCGTGGATTAACGAACAATACATTCTCGTTACCTGTGTTTTATCTCGCGCGTGCTAAACGTATAATTCCGCCTTTGTTGATATTGTGTTGTGCGCTGTTATTATTTGGTTGGACGTTTGTTATTCCGCCAGATTTTCAAGTACTGACTAAACATATACATAAGAGTTTAAATTTTTTATCTAATATAAGGTATTGGCAAGAAAGCGGATATTTTGATGTCGACGCAGATCAAAAATGGTTGCTACATACTTGGTCGTTATCGGTTGAGTGGCAATTTTATATTGTTTATCCATTACTGCTATTAATGGTTAAGCGGCTTGTCAAAAACGCCCTTATTCCTCGCGTTATTTTGGCATGTAGCGTGGTTGGTTTCGTCGCCTGTATTTATGTGTCTTGGTATTGGCCAAACGCGGCCTTTTATTTATTACCGACACGAGCATGGGAAATGTTGTTAGGCGGTGTAGCCTTTTTATACCCAATAAAATTATCTACACACTCGCAGACATGGCTATTCCGAATCGGTATTACCATGATCATCGGCAGTTACATTCTGTTAGATAGCACTAGCATGTGGCCGGGTTATCTTGCGGCGGTACCGGTGTTAGGCACGATGGCTGTTATTATGGCAAATAAGGATAATAACCAATTAAGTAATAATACGGTTATACAATTTTTAGGTCGCACCTCCTATTCTACTTACTTGTGGCATTGGCCAATATCTGTTGCATTGAGTTATAATTTCGAATTTTCGCTATTACATATGATGTCAGGTATCTGCGCATCCATACTAATGGGCTGGTTATCTTATAGGTTGATAGAGAAGCGTGCTGCTAAGAATAAACGATCAAAGGTACTGTTCACTTTATTATACATAGGTATTGTTAGTATTACGTTCTCTTCAATAAGTAGTCAATATTTATCGAATCAGATGCATTTTTCTATTCCCGATAGCGTCAAGAAATCTATTTATAGAACCCCAGCTGATTGTTTTGATAAAGAAGATACATTAACGAGTAAAACATGGTTATGTAATTTAGGGGATGGCAATGCGCCTGATACAAGTTTCATTGTTATGGGGGATTCACATATGTATTCACAATTACCAGCTTTTAATGCGTTAGCAAATTTGTATCAACTAAAAGGGCAATATGTTGGTTTTTCTGGCTGCCCCCCTTTGTTAGGTGTTTATCCTCAGCGTTCTGATCAAGATAAAAAAAGCTGCTTTACACTCAATAATAAACTATTTAGTTATGTGAAAGAGAATGGCATAAATCGCGTGATTTTATCGGCGAGATGGACTTATTACACTGATTTTGGTTATAACGGTATGGGAAAAATGGTTTATTTAAGCCCTCAAAAGGTGGGGAGTAAAGATCAAAATAGTTCTTTTGAAACTTTTAAAGCAGGCGTTGAGCAGACGATAAAACGTTATAATGGTATTGGTGTGAGCCCCTGGGTAATATTACAAATACCACAGCAGAAGCAGCGACCTGAAAAGTTATATTACACCGCCTATTCACAGGATAATCCGTTATTATCATTGGCTCAAAACAGCATTTCAGTTCGAGATCATAATGCATTGCAGAAACGCGTCAATCAGGTATTTAAACAATTGGCTGTAAGTGATGATTATTTGCTAACGATTATCGACCCAACGGATAGCTTCTGTAATGCCGGATCTTGCATGGTTGGTAGTGATTCTGTTTCATACTACTTGGATGAGGATCATCTATCTGAGTCCGGCGCGATGTATTTATTACCGCAATTAACAGATACGATAATATTTTAATATATTATCATTCGCTCATCGTGCTTTATCACTTTGACATATTTACACATAGAGTTACGTTTAGAACTTGGTATATTCACAATTAAGGGTGAGGATAGCAGCTTAAATAACTTGTGCCGGTAGGTAGTACCGACACATTAAATGCTTGTAAGAGGTTTTAGAAGTCTAAAGTGATTTATATCACAATGCTTAAACCGTTGACGACAAGAATCACTTTGCTTTAGCTGGGTGAGCTTCAACTTTGTAGGCAGATACTTGTGATACACAAAGTAGAATTAATACAAAATAAGTGCTGGAAGCAGAGGTACTTGAAAGCGACACATCGGCAATGCCGGTGACTATATAGCTGATGATTACAAGTAAACCACTGAGTGAATAAGTCGGATTGATTAATTTATGCTTAAGCAGAATATAGCCAGGGATTAGTAATAATAGTATTACTGTGGATAACCCAAAAAGACCTCGATTGCCAAGCGCTTGAAAATACATTGAATGGAAATGTGTTTGTGTATACTTACCCATATATTTAGCTAAGTAGCCTTCATCATATAACTCGCCCATTCGTTTGTGTGCTGGAAAGGTACCGTAACCAAAAATGGGCTTTTCAGATAATAAGACTAATGCTCCTTTCCATAGTTCTAAACGAATCGAAGTTGAGGATTCTTTCTCGTCTGAATTTGGATTCTCAATATGAGTGATGAAATTGCGTGAAGCATCAGAGACTCGGGAGACAAGTGGATTATTGGTGCCGATAGACATTACTGCGATGGAACCGAGCACTAGTAGGCAGATAATACCTGCATATGCCTTTTTCGACACTCGTTTAAGATTAGATGGCATGCACAAGAAAATTAAGAGAACAGTCAAAAGGGCTAGAAACGCGCCCTTAGATTCTGACATTATTATAGTGGTAGCGCCCAAGATTAATCCACTATAAGTTAAAATACGAAGCTTGATATTGTTGGTATGAATATTGGGTAAAGTAAAAGACATAACGGCAACAATAGCAATCATTAATGGATTTATATTAAATCCGGCATAGTTATCACGGCTAAATCCTGTCATTTGTTCGTTAACCATGATTATAAAAGCAATGATAAGGCTTAAGGAGAAGCTAGCATAAACAAATTTTTGTTTTGGTTTAAAGCGGATCAAGAACGCACCAACAAGCAGTAATGGTATGCCTCTGGCTGCTTTTTTTACACTGGAAATATCCCCGCTTGCTTGTATTAGGCTGATAATATGCGGAATAGTGAAAATGATAATCGTTATTGCTAATAACGTTAAGTTTTTATGCCAAGTTAACTTTTTATAAAATCCAGCTGTAATAGAGATGACGAGTAAGATTACCGTACCAAGAATATATCCCTTAGGATATAGAAAAAGAAGTAAAGCACAGAGTATCACTCCTATTGTAGATGTAGTGATCCATTTTGATTGTGATTTATTTAAGGTTGTATTCATGGTTTTAAGCTTAGCCGTTGTTGGAGAACCAAATCAGTATTAGTTAGCGATTTTTTAAAGCGTTATTTTACCACATAATTCTAGTTGTGAGTAAACCGATTTTAACCATATTCTGATATCCTTAAGCTACCTAGCCATTAATCGAAATGTACTTTAGATCTATAATCAATTGGTTTAAGTATTTATTTAAAATGATATAATTATATTCATGTTATAGGCTATTAAGTTCACAAAATCTTGGAGCATAAAGTGATAAAAATATTAGCGAATGAGTGGAAATTAGCAGGTGTTCAAGATGGAGATGTTCTATTGGTCCACAGTAGTATTAAGCGTCTTTTTAAACGTCACTTAAAGTTAGGGGTGAAATTAAGCCCGCAAGATATTCTCCAGTCTTTTTTAGATGCTATTGGTCCATCTGGTACATTAGTAATACCACTATTTAACTTTGATTTTGCAGATGGCGTTGCTTTTGATATAGAAAGTACCCCTTCTCATATGGGGGCTCTTACCGAGGCTGCGAGGTTATATCCCGGAGCATTAAGGACCGCACATCCAATTTATTCATTTGCAGTTATTGGACGACGTGCTGAAGAATTTGTGACTACTGATAATGTGAGTGGATACGGTAGTGATTCACCATTTGCTAAGATTCGAGAAATGAATGGGCGGATTGCAGTTTTAGATTTACCGGAACAGAACAGCATGACCTTTTACCATCACGTAGAAGAAATGCACAACGTCGATTATCGATATCATAAGGAATTCACAGGCGCTTATACTGATATACTCGGGAACACAAAATCTAAAACATACAGCTTATTTGTACGTAATATAGAAAAAGGTGTATTAACGCATGTTGACCCAGCTGGTGAGCTTATGTGGGAAGAGGGGTTATATTCTGGTTGCAGACCTAATGACGGGTGCGGTTTAAGAACTATTTCAGCTCGAGATATGTATACATTTGTTTCAGATATTATTAAAACGGGTAAAGCTGAAAATATTTTATATCGTATAGATGGAGAAAGTAATGTCTAATTTAGGTACTGAAATGCACGAATTGTGCAGTGAAATGTTCCCAATCTGCCGTAGTATTACTGGTAATGGTTTTCGCCAGTCATTGGCTATGTTGTCTGAACATATACCAAATTTAAAGGCCGTTGAGGTTCCAACAGGCACCAAGTGTTTTGATTGGGAAGTACCAAAAGAATGGAATATTAAAGATGCTTATATAATAACTCCTAGCGGTAAAAAGATCTGCGAATTTAAAAATTCAAATTTACATGTTTTAGGCTACTCGACTCCGGTTAACAATGTTGTCACGCTAGATGAATTACAGGATCATCTTTACTCACTGCCAGAACAGCCCAATGCGATTCCTTATATCACATCATATTATAAGGAGCGTTGGGGATTTTGTATTTCGCAGCAAGAGCGAGATTTACTTGAACCAGGTGAATATCACGTATTTATTGATAGTGAACTAAAAAATGGTTCTCTTACTTATGGTGAGTTAATTATTCCTGGGTCATCGGATAAAGAAATATTTTTATCAAGTTATCTGTGTCACCCTTCAATGGCAAATAATGAGCTTTCCGGACCAGTTGTAACTACATTTATTGCCAAATGGCTATCTCAACTTGAAAATCGTAAATATACATACCGTATAGCGATTATTCCTGAAACAATTGGTTCTATCACATATTTAAGCCAACATTATAAAGAAATGAAAAAGAAGGTGATAGCGGGCTTCAATATTACCTGTATCGGAGATGACCGCGCTTATTCGTATCTACCTTCTCGAAAGGGCAATACATTGTCAGATCGTGTTGCGCTACACGTATTAAAGCAATCACAACCTGAATATATTACTTATAGTTATTTGGAACGGGGCAGCGACGAACGTCAATACTGTAGTCCTGGAATCGATCTTCCTGTTTGTTCAGTTATGCGAACAAAATATGGCTGTTATCCTGAATACCATACCTCGTTAGATGATTTAAATCTCGTTACGCCAGCAGGTTTATTTGGTGGCTTTGAAGTATTGAAAAAATCAATTGAATGCATTGAACACAATGAAGTGCTGCGCCCTACAGTACTTTGTGAGCCACAGCTAGGAAAAAGAGGATTGTATCCAACTATCAGTACTAAAGATACTAGTGCGCAAGTCGAAGATATGATGAACTTTTTAGCGTATGCAGATGGTATGTTGAGTAATCTTGACATCGCGGAGATAATTGGAGTCCCTCTTTGGGAACTAAAAGATACGATTGAAAAACTTAAGACTGAAGGTGTTTTGGAAATAGTGGATATTTAATCGTTCATAGGGAAGCACTAATATAGAGGATATTTATGACTTGCAGATTAAGAACAATGCAGTCGACAGATTTACAAGTCGCGCTAAAGTGGCGTAATCGCTGCGAAGTTAGAGATAATAAGCATCTTTATAATGAAACCAGTTCAGTGGAGCATCAACACTGGTGGGATTCTGTTCTGATGGATAAGGGGTTTTGTTTAATCGTTGCTGAGATTGAAGATAACCCTGTCGGGCTTATCGTATTTTCGAATTACACCGGAGAACAAGGCTCGGCTTCATGGGACATTTTTACGGGCGATAATAATACGAGTGACGATGAGTGCAGCATAGTGACTGCTGCACTTGAATATGCATTCAACGTGCTTAATATAAGACGTTTAGAGTGTGAAATTCTGGGATTCAATTCTGCAGATGTATTACGTCACCGAAGAGCTGGTTTCAATATCGAAGGTATTAAAAAACAGGCATATCAGGGGATGAATGACTGGCATGATATTTACTGTTTAGCAATACTGGAAAAAAATTGGCGATTTAAAATAAAATCAGAGCAAGATAATGTAACGAGAGATATCCCTAACTCTGTGACTAAAACAGTTTTAATTACAGATGAAATGGTGAATTTTTTTTCTGATGCGAGTAAAGATAAAAATGCCATACACTTTAATGACAAGTTAGCGCAAACATATGGATTTAAAGGTCGGATTTGTCATGGCATGCTAGTAGGAAGTTTGTTTTCTGGTATGTTTTCAGCCCCTCCTTTTGGAGAAGGAACGATTTATTTAAGTCAAACTTTGTACTTTATAAAACCGATTCAAGTGGGCGCTGAGGTCGAGGTAACCATTCAGGTACTGTCCCAGATAGGCCGTAAGCTTACTTTAAGTACGAAGGTCTTACATCGAGATCTTCTTTGTATTCATGGTGAGGCTGATATCTTGCTTCCAAAAGAGATATCGTCGGTAGTGTAGTATAAGTCTGGCTGTATATGATAGAGCTAGTTTATTTTTACTGAAAGGTATAATTCTTGTACTAATAATGTTTGGTGTCGGTATTTTGGCGTTTTCAATATTAGCAGCGTGTATTAATACTGTACTTGGTTGGCGTATAAAAAGGATATTTGAGTATGAATATAGCTATCATCCCAGCTCGTGGCGATAGTAAAAGAATCCCGCAAAAAAATATTAAGTTATTTTGTGGTAAGCCAATAATCGCGTACTCAATAGAGGCAGCCTTGGCAAGTAAGTGTTTTGAGCGGGTTATTGTTTCTACCGACAATCAAGAGATCGCCAACATTGCTTTACAGTACGGTGCTGAAGTCCCTTTTTTACGCCCAGCATGTATCTCGGATGATTATGCGACAACGATTGAAGTTATACAGCATGCTATAACGACATTAGCATTAGAAGATACTGCATTAATTTGCTGCTTGTATGCTACCGCCCCTTTTGTTACGCCGAAAAGCTTAGCTAAGGGTCTTAAAATGTTAACAGCTGAACGTTTGGATTACTGCTTCAGTGCCACTGAATTTAGTTACCCTATTCAACGTGCATTTCGTCTAAATCAGACTGGCAGGGTCGAAATGTTTCAACCGGAACATTTTAATACGCGTTCTCAGGATCTTGAATCAGCGTATCATGACGCAGGACAATTTTATTGGGGAACCTATGACTCCTTTTCTACGGGTAAACCTATTTTTTCATGTAATGCTAAGCCTATAATTTTGAATGCATCTCAGGTACAAGATATCGACACGATTGATGATTGGAATAAGGCTTCGTTTTTGTATGAGTTATTGCGACGTAATGAAACGGTTGATGTGAACTAAAACGTGGTTAGCCTGATTCATTCTTAACACTTTAATCATTATTTTAAAAAGCATGAAGATCTTATTATTATGGCTAACTTCTGCTTTAACAATGCTATAATGCTAGCCATTTTGGCTATTGTTTCGGTGTATGCTATTGTCAAAGAAGAGAAATGTTTAGTTATTCATGCTTGATTGGGTTAGATAATATATGAATTTTGATAGTATTAAAGAATTGATAAAAAACAGTGGGTTAACGGTTAAACACATTGGTGATTCTCGCGATGATTGGGATGTAGTATTATCTGCGGTGAAAAATTATGATGTTGATTATGATCTTGCTGCAGTAGATTATCATCACTTATATTTTTCTTCAGTTCTTGAATTCCAACAGCAGGCAATGGTTTTTTTTGCGAGTGGCAAACCTGTCGCAGTATGGCCACTGAGTATTTCTCAGTCCGAGGGTAAAAGCCGGATCGGTAGTAATGGTTCAGAAGTCTTACCGCCACTGCTGTTACCTAACTTGGCGGAAAAGGTTGCAAAAAAGGTAGTTAACTCAGCCCATTTAATCTTAACTGAAATTAAAGCAGCGAAAACAGCTGCTTGCACACTTAAATATAACATGCTCAGTGATGGCTGCTCACTTTGGTATAAGTCATTACAAGATAAATATAAGCTGTTTGATGTGACGCATTTTTTGTATGTCGATCTTAACCGTGATTTAGACCTTATAAAAGGTGGTTTTAGAAAAAGTTTTCGACCTTTGGTTAGCAAGGGATTACGCAGCTGGAATATTGATATTTTCGCAGATAGTTGTGCTGATGTTTTTGAAGAGTTCAGGCTGCTACATATTGCTGTTGCTGGGCGTGAAACTCGACCTAAGTCGACTTGGGACGAGCTACATGCTTCTCTAATATCTGGCAAAGGTTTTCTTATCACCCTAAGGGATGATGAGGGGATACTTGTCGGCGGTGGCTATTTCCGAATTAATCAACGGCAGGGGCTATATGGTGTTGGTGTTTATAAACGGGAACTGTTTGATCAACCTTTGGGCCATGCTGTGCAGTATAAAGCGATTGAGTATATGAAATCGCAAGGGTTGACGACGTATTGCATTGGACAACGACCTTATCCGCACGATCGTAATACACCGACAGATAAAGAAGTTCAAATCGGTTACTTTAAAGAAGGGTTTGCAACCCATATGTACCCTGCATTTATCTTTAGTGAACAGGCTTAATTAACATTTAACTTGTCGACTGTATTTTTATGCTCGAGAAGAATATAATAACCGCCATAAACGCGGATCAAATCAGAATATCATGTTTAAACGCCATTGTTTTTTGGCGTTTTAACGCAGTCATTTTAAATGATTATAATTTAAATAAAAGATGGTGAAATAATGCTTAATAATAAATCAGTTCTTATTACTGGTGGCACAGGGTCATTTGGTAAAAAGTTTATCGAAACTATTTTAGCTCGTTATCCAGATGTAAAAAAAATCATCATCTATTCTCGTGATGAGCTAAAACAATCAGTCATTAAACAGCAGTATCCAGATTTTGATTATCCTCAACTACGTTTCTTTATTGGTGATGTGCGAGACAAAGCACGCTTAACGCAAGCTTGTGAAGGTGTTGATGTTATTATTCATGCTGCCGCCATTAAACAAGTAGATACGGCAGAATATAACCCGACAGAATGTATCCGTACTAATGTCGATGGTGCTGAAAACGTTATTCACGCTGCGCTGGCTTGTGGTGTCAATGATGTCGTTGCGCTTTCTACAGATAAAGCTTGTGCACCGATCAATTTATACGGTGCGACGAAACTAACGTCAGATAAGCTTTTTGCTGCAGCAAATAACATACGTGGTTCTAAAGACATCCGTTTTAGTGTTGTTCGTTATGGTAACGTGATGGGCTCGCGTGGTTCTGTGATCCCATTCTTTATGGATAAGAAAAAAGACGGTGTATTACCGATTACCCATGAAGAAATGACACGTTTTAATATTTCGTTACAAGATGGTGTAAATTTAGTGATGTTTGCACTGGGTAATCACCTTGGTGGCGAAATATTCATTCCGAAAATCCCTTCATACAAGATCCTTGATGTTGCAGAAGCGATTGCACCTGAATGTAAGCAACGCATTGTTGGTATTCGACCAGGCGAGAAGTTACATGAAGAGATGCTGACTGATACCGATTCTTTAAATACGATAGATCTTGGTCCTTATTACGCTATTTTACCTTCGGTATCATTTACTTATGCTGAGCAGGATTACCTTTCTCATCATAAGGCTAAAAAAGTACCCTTCGGATTTAAATACACTTCGGGTACGAATACAGAGTGGGAAACGGTTGAGAGCTTACGAGCGTTAATTAAAGAGCATGTTGATGCTAATTTTGAAGTGTGAGTAACCTATGATTCCATACGGTAAGCAAGAGATTACACAGCATGATATTGATGCTGTTATTAATGTATTAAAGTCTGATTTTTTGACGCAAGGACCACAGGTTCCGTTATTTGAAAGTGCGATTAAGAATGCCACTGGTGCAAGTCATGCACTGGCGACTAATTCTGCTACATCAGCATTGCATCTTGCTTGCTTAGCGCTTGGGGTTGGTAAGGGCGATGTGGTATGGACAACACCAGTCACCTTTGTTGCGTCATCAAATTGCGCGCTTTATTGTGGTGCTGATATTGATTTTGTTGATGTTGATGCAGAGACATACAATCTTAGCCCTGAAAAATTAGCAGACAAGCTCGCATATGCGAAAGCACATAACTTGCCTTTACCTAAGGTCGTGATCCCTGTACACCTATGCGGTCAACCTTGTGAAATGCAAGCGATCCACAGCCTGGGTCAAGAATATGGGTTTGCTATTATTGAAGATGCTTCGCATGCGATTGGTGGTCGTTATCAAGATCAACCTATTGGTAACTGTGAATACAGTGATATTACGGTATTTAGTTTTCACCCTGTCAAAATTGTCACTACAGCAGAGGGTGGTGCTGCGACTACCAATAATACGCAACTAGCAGATAAAATGGCCTTGTTACGTAGCCATGGTATTACTCGTGATCCTGAGTTAATGACTGAACCTACACATGGTGGCTGGTATTATCAGCAAATTGAGCTGGGTTATAATTACCGGATGACAGAGATGCAAGCCGCGTTAGGTGTAAGTCAAATGACTCGGTTAGATGATTTTGTTGCGAAACGAAATCAACTTGCCGCAGGTTATGATACGTTATTGCAAGGCCTGCCTTTAATATTACCTAAGCAGATAAACGCATCTTATTCGGGTCGGCACCTGTATGTGATCCGATTAAAACTTGATGAAATAAAGTTGTCGCATCTTGAGGTATTTACTGCGCTTAGAGAGGCGGGAATTGGGGTTAATCTGCATTATATACCCGTGCATTTACAGCCTTATTATCAGGACCTAGGTTTTAGTAAAGGACAGTTCCCTGAAGCCGAGGATTATTATACGCAAGCGATTAGTATTCCTCTTTATCACCATATGACGACGCTTCAGCAGCAGCAAGTTGTAGACTCGATTACAAAAATAATTACTTAGCATTGTCACGTTAATTCTATAAGCGTGCATATTCTATTGAGAGGGGAGGTCCATTCCCCTCTTTGTTCTGTTAATTGTTATCGTTTTATTCACTCCGCTAAATATAACACTAAGTAAACATCATGAATTTAATCTTAGGTACGGTTCAGTTTGGTCTGGATTATGGTATCACTAATGAAAGTGGTAAAGTCAGTACGATAGAAGCGCAACATATTCTACAAGTCGCCAGTCATGCTGGTATCCATCTGTTGGATACGGCGGCTGCATATGGCGACAGTGAGACTGTGCTTGGTAAGCTTTGTCACAAACGTAATGAGTTTAATCTTATTTCTAAGATACCCTCTTCAAAAACACATGCCTTGGACATTCGTAAGTCCGTTGATGAATCATTAAGTCGATTGCAGACCAGTAAATTACACGCTATTTTATTTCATGATCAACAAGATGTGCTCAGTAAAGAATCTAAGCAAAGCTTTGAGATACTTTCAGAACTTAAAAGTGAACAAAAAATTGCGCATATAGGGGCTTCTTTTTATAGCCCCGACGCACTTGAATCAGCGCTTGCGATGCATGACTTGGATATCATTCAAATTCCGGCTAATTGTTTAGATCAACGTTTTCAACAGTCAGGGTTATTGGATGAAGCTAAGCGTCAAGGCGTTGAAGTCCATGTCAGATCGTTGTTTTTGCAGGGACTGTTATTAAGTGAAAATAATCAGCTGCCCACTTACCTACAACAATTTAAGCCCGAATTAACGCGTTACTTTGATTTGGCCAAAGCGTTGTCGTTGACCCCGCTACAGTTAGCATTATTGTATTTAAGTAATAATGAATGTATGGATTACGGTGTCGTTGGTTGTCTTAATCGACAACAATTAATAGAAATTACGGATGCATCCAACTATGTACAAAAATTGTTGAGTGAACCGCAGTTTAAAAATAAGCTTGATTTAAGTTGTCTTGCTTCATCTTCTGAACAGTTAATTAACCCGTCATTATGGAAGTGATACGATGAAAGTAGTCGCGATCTTACAAGCTCGATGCAGTTCTCGTCGGCTGCCAAATAAAGTATTGAAGCCCATTCTTGGTAAGCCTATGCTGCAGCGGCAAATTGAGAGAACATTACGCAGTAAACTGATCGATGAATTGGTTGTTGCTACCTCAAACCAAGAGAGCGATGTCGGTCTTACGCAGTTATGCTCTTCAATCGGAGTCGCGTATTTTGCTGGTGATCTGGATAATGTGCTCGATCGTTTTTATCAGGCAGCGTTACAGGCTAATGCAGATGTTGTCGTGCGATTAACGGGAGATTGTCCACTTTCGGATGCCGAAATTATAGATGCGGTGATTGCGAAACATATCGCCGATAAAAATGATTATACCTCGAATGTCGATCCCGAAACATTTCCAGATGGACTTGATGTTGAAGTAATGAGTTTTTCTGCTTTAAAAGATGCTTGGCTAAATGCGAAGTTTAAAGTGGATTTAGAGCATGTGACCCCTTATATCCGCAATAACCCAAGATTGATTAAGGGCGCATATATTTCTGATGTTGATAACTCAAGTTATCGTTGGACAGTTGACGAACCTCAAGATTTTGAGTTTGTAACGCAAGTCTATGAAATATTAGGTGCTAAAGAGCAATATTTTGATGCTAATGCGATTTATAAATTACTCGCAGAAAAACCTGAACTTCAAGAGATAAATACAAATATTCAGCGTAATGAAGGTTTTATAAACCCTTAGTCGCGAGCCATATTACAGGAATCATAGAATGACACGTTATAAAATATCAGAGCAAATGCTTGAAAGAGCGTTACAAACAATCCCTTTGGCTTCACAAACATTTTCTAAGAGCACAGTTCAATTCCCGGTCGGTGCTGCACCTCTATTTTTAGAAAAAGGCGCAGGCTCTAAGGTATGGGATGTTGATGGTAATGAATATCTCGATTTTATGAGCGCATTATTATGTGTGTCGATTGGCTATGCTGACGAAGATGTTACCAACGCGGTATGTGATCAAATCAAGACGGGGGTGAGTTTTTCGTTGCCACATAGGTTGGAGATGGAAGTCGCTGAGCAGCTGGTTGAGATGATACCTTGTGCTGAAAAGGTGCGATTTGGCAAAAACGGCAGTGATGCCACCTCTGCCGCGATCCGTTTAGCACGTGCTTATACCAACAGAGAACTGATACTAGTCTGTGGTTACCATGGCTGGCAAGATTGGTATATTGGTTCTACGACACGAAGCTTAGGTGTGCCAGAGTCAACTAAGGATTTAACCAAAGTATTTAAATATAATGATATCGACTCTCTGACTGCGCTGGTGAAGGCTCACGACGGAAAGATCGCGGCTATTATTATGGAACCGATGAATGTGACGTATCCGGAAGCGGGTTATTTACAGGCTGTACAGCAGGTAGCGAAAGAAGCAGGGGCTGTATTTATTTTTGATGAAACCATAACCGGTTGTCGGTTTGCTAAAGGTGGTGCTCAAGAATACTTTGGTGTGACTCCTGATTTAGCAACCTTTGGTAAAGGGCTTGCGAATGGTTTCCCATTATCAGCGGTTGTTGGTAAAGCTGAAATTATGGATTTGATGGAAGATATCTTCTTCTCGGGGACGTTTGGTGGCGAAACTGCGTCCTTAGCGGCTGCAAAAGTGGTATTGGATAAGGTTGATAAGCTTAATGTACCGGCTGTGTTATTGGCTACTGGTGAGTATCTCTTAGATGAACTAAATGCATTAATTAAAGAATTAGAGTGCGAACATTTTTTATCGACAGCCGGACATCCTTCGTGGTCATTTTTACTGATTTCGGACACAGCTGAAAACAGCAGTTATGAGATCAAAACATTGTTTATGCAAGAAATGTTGAAACGTGGCATATTGACATTAGGTACGCATAATATCAGTTATTCACATAGTCGTGCAGATATCGATGCATTGATGAATTGCTATAAACAAGTATTACCAATTTTGAAAACAGCACTGGTAAACAAAGATTTACTAACACGCTTGGAATGTGAACCTTTAGTGCCATTATTTAAGGTTCGTTAGTTGGTTGCTTTAAGTCGAGATTCAGACTTCTTCTGCAGACCCAATAAGATAAGGTAATTTAATGAAAATTGTTATTCGCACCGATGCTTCAATTCACATCGGTAGTGGTCACGTAATGCGTTGCTTAGTACTTGCACAGGCTCTTGTATTACAAGGGCACAAGGTTAGTTTTGCTTGTCGTCCACAAGCGGGTGACTTGATTCAATTTGTACGTAATAAAGGCTTTCATGTCGATGAGTTGATTCAAGCTCAAACGCTTATTGAACCTAGAAATAGCGGCGATTACCAAGCTTGGTTACAAGTGCCTTGGTTAGATGATGCACAAAGTTTATGCAAGCAAGTCTGTAATGCGGATTTGCTCATTGTGGATCACTATGCTTTAAACCAAGAATGGCAAACGTGGGTGAAACAGCGACTGGGTTGTAAAGTATTTGTGATTGATGATCTGGTTCGTACGCATGATGCGGATTTGATTTTAGATCAAACGTTAATGCGTGTCGTCGATGAGTATCAAGAAAACAATCAATCTGCGAAAATACTGACTGGTTGTGAATTTGCTTTATTGAATCCATTTTTTTCACGTTACCGTGAACAAGCGTTAGATAACGATTTACTACCTGCTGAACCAAAGGTGTTAATTTCAATGGGGGGGATTGATCAACCTAACGCTACGCTAAAAGTACTAGAGGCGTTAGCGCTGCATCCCTTGCCAAAACCTTGTGTTACGGTATTGCTTGGGCCTAAAGCGCCTAATTATGAGCAGGTTAAAGCATTTTGTGTTGAGAATCAGGATTGGATTCAGCATATTGATTTTGTCGAAAACATGGCGGAGTTGATGCTTGAACATAGTATTGCTATTGGAGCACCTGGAACGACATCTTGGGAGCGTGCGTGTCTTGGCATTCCAAGTATCATTGTTCCTTTAGCCGAAAATCAAAATACGATTAGTCAGAACTTGGTTGCTTGTGAAGCGGCGATTAGAGTTAATATCACCGCTTTATCATCAGAGTTACTTAGCGCTTATCTAACCTTGCTTACTAAATGGAATTCATTTCGTGGTACCAATTTGGCATTGTGCGATGGGTTGGGGTTGCAAAGGGTGTTACATCATATTCAGATGTTGTTTGATAATGATCTTGCTAGCTTGGAAATACGCCGCGCAAGCAGTTCTGATATTGAAAAGGTATATGAATGGCAGTGCCTGTCTGAAACGAGAAAGTACGCTTTAAATTCAGCGGTACCGACTTGGAATGAGCATCAAAGTTGGATGAAGAAAAAGTTGACGTGTTATCAAGACTACTTTTATCTTCTTGAGTGTCCTTTGGAGCAAGCAAGGGTTGGTGTTGTTAGACTTGACCGCATTAGACCTGGAGAGTACCTCGTCTCCATCTTTATTGATCCTGCTTTTTATAGTAAAGGTATAGCGAAACGAGCTCTCGCTTATATTGACTGCATACACCCGAATATCACAATACATGCAACGGTATTAGAGGCCAATTTGGCCTCTCAAAAACTATTTACTTCGGCGAGTTATCAACGTCTTTCACGTGATACTTTTATTCGCCCCCCATTGTTTTAAAAACATTATATTTGAGACTACTATGAAATCATATATCACAATAGATGGCCGTAAAATTGGACCTGATTATCCGCCCTATATTATTGCTGAACTTTCAGCTAATCATAACGGTGACATCAACCGTGCATTTCGAATTATGGAAGAAGCAAAGAAAGCTGGCGCGGATGCGATAAAACTGCAAACCTATACCCATGAAACAATTACCATGGATTGTGATTCGGATGAATTTCAAATTAAGGGTGGGCTGTGGGATGGCCAAACTTTATATGAGTTATATAAAGGCGCACATATGCCATGGGCATGGCATAAACCTTTATTTGAAAAAGCAAAAGAACTGGATATTACTATTTTTAGTTCCCCTTTTGATTTTACAGCGGTTGACCTACTTGAAGATCTCGATGCGCCAGCTTATAAAATTGCTTCGTTCGAAGTTATCGATTTACCTTTGATTAAGCGCGTAGCGCAAACGGGTAAGCCAATGATTATCTCAACAGGTATGGCGAATAAAGTTGAGATAGAAGAGGCTATTACGACAGCACGAGAGAATGGCTGTGAAGAATTAGTCGTACTACATTGTGTGAGCGGTTATCCTGCGCCAGCAGATCAATATAATTTAAGAACAATCGCGGATATCGCGACTCGTTTTAATGTGCTTTCTGGTTTATCTGATCACACGATAGAGAATGCTACTGCTGTTGCCTCGGTTGCTTTAGGCGCATGTCTGATTGAAAAACACGTTACTCTAGATCGTAGCGGCGGTGGTGCTGACGATAGTTTTTCTTTAGAACCGAAAGAGCTTGCAGAATTATGCACGGATACGAAGGTAGCTTGGCAAGCGATGGGTAAGGTAAATTACGAGAGAACTGAAGCTGAACAAGGCAATGTGAAGTTTAGACGTTCGTTGTATGTGGTAAAAGATATCGCAGCAGGAGAAACGTTGACGGCTGAAAATGTAAAGAGTATTCGTCCTGGATTTGGCTTAGCACCAAAGCATTATGATGTAATCTTAGGTAAAAAAGCGAAGTGTTTAATTCCGAGAGGAACAGCTTTAACATTTGATGTTATAAAATAAATTTAATTGGTAGCGTTAGCAAAGGGTGATTCAATGTCATTCTTGATTTTACGCTATTCGCTACCAATATTAACGATTAATCTTATACTCCGAGGATTGGATCGTCCGAAAATAAATGCTTAATACGTTTGTCTATTAAACTCGTATCTTTCATTAAATCATCAAAAATTTCATATAATGATTCCAATTCATCATCTTTAATCAAGTTTAGTCTCGTGCAATATTTTTCAAATCCGGTACCAGCGGATGTGCAAATCGAGAGTATTCGACATTTATCTTCCGCACCAAAAATGATTAGCTCTAAGGGTATTTTGCTTTCAATTAGCGTGACGCCTGGAAATGCTTGTTTATAATACTCAATATCTTCGCGTGGATGAACTTTGATCGCATATGGAATACCTTTTTTATTTAATGTTTGTATAAATTTTTGGTATACGATCAAGTCAAACTCTTCAATAACATGAGGCTGAGTTGCAATGATGAAGGTGTAATTGTGTTGCGCGTCATACTTGAAGAACTTGTAGCCATATTGGGTGATGATTTTATCATTAACAAAGTTAATCGGTTTAATTTTATGCAGCAGTGCTTTAGGGCCTTTACTTGGCGTTAGTAAGTAGATATTTTTACAGCGAGGGTCATCACCAAAGTGTCGGTGTTGGCGCTTTATCTTGAAGATGAAATCAATGATCTTTTCTGATTTTTTCAGCTTTATTCCAATGTAGTTGCCGACACCTTCTTCGATGATGGAATACTCTGCAAATGCTAAACGAAATAAGCGTGACATTTTATTTCTTTCATTATAAAGAAATAGCTCATTTTCAGGCGATTGTGGTATATCGATTCCTAGCGTTTTTCTGAACAACGCATGGTGAACATGTTCACGTATTGCAGATGAAGATTTAAAATTTCTTATTGCCATTAATTTGAGCAACTTGCCAAAAATACCTTTATACAGTGTCGCTCTAATGCTTTGGCGCTGGATAAAGTGAACTTCAATATTCGCGGGCAGGCTACTTAGATCGAAATTGGCTGCATCAATATTTTGTTGATCCGAGATCATAAAAATGTGACTTTTTTTATCAGGCTGTGAGAATGCTTTTAATAATGAAAAAAGAAGATGCCGTAAAGTTGAACATACGTATAAGTTCATAACACTACCTTGGTTGATTTAGCTAAATATGATTACGTGGGTATCAAAGTATTATTCAATAGAAACTAAAGAATGAATCGAATAATAACATATTGTTTATCAGCACAGGAATAGGGAGTTTTAGAATTAATATTGAATCGTTACCTCAAACAAATTGATGTTCTTTGGCTATAATTATTATTTTACTGTTAGAATACAGGAATATATTTTTCCCCCCTAATCAGGTTGCACCATGAACATTACCATTGCAGGTACAGGTTACGTTGGTTTATCAAATGCCGTGTTACTCGCACAGCACAACCGCGTGATAGCGTTAGATATTATTGCTGAAAAAGTTAATCTTATTAATGCTAAAAAATCACCGATTTCCGATACCGAAATTGAAGATTTTCTCGCCAATAAAGCGCTTAATCTTACCGCAACAACTGACAAGAAACTTGCCTATGAGAGTGCTGATTATGTGATTATCGCAACGCCGACTGATTATGATGTGGTAAATAACTATTTTAATACCAAATCAGTAGAGGCGGTAATTAAAGATGTGATGGTGATTAACCCAAATGCGGTAATGGTGATTAAATCCACGGTACCGGTTGGTTATACCAAAGAAATCAAACAGCGCCTTGGCTGCGATAATATCTTGTTCTCACCTGAGTTTTTACGTGAAGGCAGTGCCTTGTACGATAACTTACACCCTTCACGTATTATTGTTGGTGAAAAGTCTGAGCGTGCACAAGTATTTGCTGATCTGTTAATGCAAGGTGCGGTTAAAACTGACATCGATGTGTTGTTTACGGATTCTACCGAAGCGGAAGCGGTTAAACTATTCTCAAATACTTACCTTGCGATGCGAGTGGCTTATTTCAATGAACTGGATAGTTATGCCGAAACCCACGGTTTAGATACCCGTCAGATCATACAAGGCGTAGGTTTAGACCCGCGTATTGGTAGTCATTATAATAATCCGTCATTTGGCTATGGTGGCTACTGCTTACCAAAAGATACCAAGCAATTACGTGCTAACTATGAAAATGTACCAAACAGTTTAATCAGTGCCATTGTTGATGCTAATTCGACACGTAAAGATCACATCGCCGATGCTATTATTGCAAAAAATCCGCAAGTGGTTGGTGTTTACCGTTTGATCATGAAATCTGGCTCGGATAATTTTCGTGCTTCATCGATTCAAGGCATCATGAAGCGAATTAAAGCGAAGGGTATTAAAGTTGTCGTGTATGAACCAGTATTCACCGAAAGCGAATTCTTTAAGTCACCTGTACTGACGGATCTGAATGAATTTAAAGCCCTTGCTGATGTCATAGTATCGAACCGTTTAGCGGACGAATTACTTGATGTTGCGGATAAAGTCTATACTCGTGACCTATTTGGTAATGATTAGATTGGTCTCGATTAGAATCAGTAAAATTGCAAGTTAAAAAGTTAAAAAGTTAAAAAGTGAAAAAAAATGAAATATTTAATTACAGGCGCAGCTGGATTTATTGGTTCGCGCTGTGCAGAACTATTATGTCAACAAGGCCATCAGGTTATTGGTGTTGATAATCTAAATGATTATTACGATGTGAATTTAAAGTTTGCTCGTTTAGTTAATACTAAAAAATCTGAGTCATTTACTTTTATTGAGCTCGATCTTGCCGATCGTGACGGTGTTGCGACGTTGTTTGCTGAACATCAATTTGATCGCGTGATCCACCTTGCCGCTCAAGCGGGTGTGCGCTATTCCATTGACAATCCAATGGCGTATGCAGATAGCAATTTAACGGGCTTTTTAACCGTATTAGAAGGTTGCCGTAACAATAAAGTGAAGCATTTGGTTTATGCATCATCAAGTTCGGTTTATGGTTTAAATAACAAAATCCCGTTTAGTACCAGTGATAGTGTTGACCATCCAATTTCACTTTACGCGGCATCAAAAAAATCCAATGAATTAATGGCGCATACCTATTCACATTTATATGGCGTACCAACAACTGGCTTGCGTTTCTTTACTGTGTATGGTCCTTGGGGTCGCCCGGATATGGCGTTATTCAAGTTTACCAAGGCAATTATTGCTGGTGAAACCATTGATGTGTATAACAATGGCGATATGTTACGTGATTTTACTTACATTGATGATATCGTTGCTGGCGTATTACAAATTCAAGATGTAATACCTACACCGGATGCGGACTGGAAAGTTGAAACGGGTAGCCCTGCTACCAGTAGTGCGCCTTATCGTGTTTACAATATTGGCCATGGTAGCCCGGTTAAATTAATGGATTACATTGAAGCGCTAGAAGATTCTTTAGGCATAAAAGCCAAGAAAAACTTTATGCCAATGCAGCCGGGTGATGTTTATGCGACGTATGCCGATACTCAGGATTTATTTGAGGTCACAGGCTACACATCGAAAGTAAAAGTACAAGAAGGCGTGAAAGCTTTTGTCGATTGGTATCGCGATTTTTATAACGTGTAAACTACACTATTTATATGAAAAATACCGTAGATTAAGTACAAAAAGGATAATACTTTGAAGCAAACCAAAATAACGAAAGCGGTCATTCCTGTTGCAGGCTTAGGTACACGCATGTTACCTGCAACCAAAGCAATCCCAAAAGAGATGCTACCAGTAGCTGATAAGCCACTTATTCAATACATAGTAAATGAATGCGCAGCTGCAGGTATTACCGAGATTGTGCTAGTTACGCACGCCTCTAAAAATGCCATCGAGAACCATTTTGATACTTCATTTGAATTAGAATCGACGTTAGAGCACCGTGTTAAGCGTCAATTATTAGCGGAAGTACAAGCCATTGCACCAAAAGGTGTGACGATTATGCATATCCGTCAAGGTGTCGCGAAAGGGTTAGGGCATGCAGTATTGTGCGCGAAACCGATTATTGGTGATGAACCGTTTGCGGTAGTATTACCTGACGTTCTGATGGATGAAGTGAGTGCAGATCTAAAAACTGAAAACTTAGCTAGCATGATGCAGCGCTTTGATGAAACCGGTTTTAGTCAGATCATGGTAGAACCTGTACCAATGCACTTAGTGTCTGGTTACGGTGTTGCTGATTGTGGTGGTGTTGAGCTTAGCGCAGGTGAATCAACTAAGATGACTGCGGTGATTGAAAAACCAGCACAAGATAAAGCGCCGTCAAATCTTGCTGTTGCAGGGCGTTATGTATTACCTGCTGCGATCTGGGATCTGCTTGCCCGCACTGCACCTGGTGCAGGCGATGAAATTCAGTTAACTGATGCGATTGATGATTTAATGAAGTTACAAACCGTTGAAGCTTTCCACATTAGCGGCAAGTTACATGATTGTGGTTCAAAATTAGGTTACATGAAAGCATTCATTGAGTATGGCTTACGTCACCCTGAAGTAGGCGCTGATTTACAAGCATTTATTAGTGGCTTGAAATAACACGTGAGTTTGAAATTATAATGTGATGAAACAAAGGGCCGTTTACTGCCCTTTGTTGTATCTAAATAGAGATTAATCTAATTCAGTTTCTAACCAATCTGAATCTAGCTGTGCGAATGCTAATAGTAATTCTACTACCGCCGCATAAAACCCAAATTTGTCACAGTCTTTAACCTTAATTTCAAAATCGCCTAACCAGTTAAGTAAGTGCGTTTGTAAAAAGTCGTGCTGCATTGCGAAGTTAGCGCGGATCTGCGCTTCTGATTCCGAATCTAAGGTTTTTAAGATCAAGTTACCCATGAAGTCTAATTGAATCGCAATATGATCGGCTGGCTCGCTGTATTTATCACTGATATTGATGTTGTGCTTATCGAGTAGCGTAATCATTTTTTGATACGCTTCTTGCATCAAGTGACCTTCTTCACTAGTGAACACAGACTCATACGGGGGCGCAGATGATTTACTGTTACCTAAAAATACTTGTGCGTAGTCGGCACATAATTCTAAACGTGCGTCGTTACGTAGGTTTGCTGCCGCTAATGAACTGATTAGCTTTTCAACTGAAACGGTTAACGCGGGTGTTGCTGCTAAGCCTTGCAAGAAACTTTGGACTTCAGCTGACTGGTATTGACCCAGTTGCTCATCAGATAATTCAGTTGCAAGTGTGCTTGAAAGCCACCAGTAGATCTCTGAACGGGTTTGGCATAATTGGGTTAGTTCATCCATTGTGTTCTCCAAATGGGTATGAGTGCTGTAATTGCGTAGTATTATAGCGAATAAATTTAACCGAGAAGTCAGTTTTGATCAAAGTTAAATTAAAATGCAGTCTTTTCACGCAAAATTGAAATTTTCTCAAGTCTTTATTGTAGGAACTTGGTATTAGTCGCGTTACAATGTGGCCGAAATTTAGTTTACAAACCAACTTGTATTATCTCAATCAGGAGAAAACGGATGTTTACACGTGATATGAATATAGCTGACTATGATGCAGAATTATGGGCAGCAATGACACAAGAAGTAACTCGTCAGGAAGATCATATCGAGCTTATTGCTTCAGAGAACTATACAAGCCCACGCGTAATGGAAGCTCAAGGCTCTCAGCTTACAAATAAGTATGCAGAAGGCTACCCAGGCAAACGCTACTATGGCGGTTGTGAGTATGTTGATATTGCTGAGTCTTTAGCAATCGAACGTGCTAAGCAATTGTTTGGTGCTGATTACGCGAATGTACAACCACACTCTGGTTCACAAGCAAATGCTGCAGTTTACATGGCATTAGTTAAACCAGGTGATACTGTACTAGGCATGAGCCTTGCTCATGGTGGTCATTTAACACACGGTGCAAGCGTAAGCTTCTCGGGTAAAATCTATAACTCAGTTCAGTACGGTATTAATCCTGAAACGGGTGAGCTAGATTATGCTGAAGTTGAAGCGTTAGCAATTGAACATCAACCAAAAATGATTGTTGCTGGTTTCTCTGCGTACTCAGGTGTTGTTGATTGGGCTAAATTCCGTGAAATCGCTGATAAAGTAGGTGCTTTCCTATTCGTTGATATGGCACACGTTGCAGGTTTAGTTGCAGCTGATCTATATCCAAATCCAATGAAACATGCACACGTTGTTACAACAACGACGCATAAAACATTAGGTGGTCCACGTGGTGGCCTGATCCTTGCGCAAGCAGACGAAGTGATTGAGAAAAAATTAAACTCAGCAATCTTCCCTGGTGGTCAAGGTGGTCCTTTAATGCACGTTATCGCTGCTAAAGCGGTTGCATTTAAAGAAGCGATGGAACCTGAATTTGCGGTTTACCAACAAAATGTACTTGATTGTGCGAAAAGCATGGTTGCAGTATTACAAGAACGTGGTTTCAAGATCGTTTCTAACGGTACTGAAAATCACCTATTCTTAGTTGATCTGATTGGCAAAGAATACTCAGGTAAAGATGCAGATGCTGCACTGGGTAATGCACATATCACAGTAAACAAAAACTCGGTACCAAACGATCCACGTTCACCATTTGTTACATCTGGTCTACGTATCGGTACGCCTGCACTGGCTCGCCGTGGTATCCCTGCAGATAAAGCTGGCGAACTGGCTGGCTGGATGTGCGACGTATTAGATAACATCGGTAATGAAGATGTAGCTGCAACGGTACGTGCTAACGTACAAGCGCTATGTGCTGAATTCCCTGTATATAAATAGTCTGTACACAAATAATTGGGTGTGTAGACCTCAGGGTCTATAAACATTCGATTAATTTGTTAACCGTAAATGACACTTAACTTGAATCAAGGTTTAAGTGTCATTTACGGTTTTTTTATACCTAAACATTTATACCCTTATCACCTCCAATACCAGCTAATACCTTAAATCATACTATTTCCATGCTTTATTATTGATTCAGGATCATATGATCAGCTGTCATAGAGCGCCAGTTAGCGAACAGGTTAATCCAGTTTCATAGACCAAGGATGGGAAATATGATGAATAAACCTCTATTAAAAAATGCAGTAAAAAAAACACCCGAGCAAATATGTAAAAGGATAAGCATTGCAGCATTTGCTGTTGCGATGATTGGCTGTAGCTCAGTTGATGTATTAACTAAAACTGAAAACGGTGCTTCTTATGAATATCAACTCGGTCAATTTGAGACGATAGAGGTGGTTGATATGGCGCAGGAACATTGTGGTAAGTATGGTAAAAATGCAGAGCTAACTAATCGTTACTCTGATGCTAACCGCATATTGAATACACTTATATTTAATTGTAGTTAGTATTTCTTATCTCTTAATTGTGAAGCCTACGAGATTAAAATGAATGAGGGAGTTTTAAATTACACTTGTAAATGTTAACATATTTGCAACATTTGTTTTCGGTTCGGTTCGGTGGTTATAGATGAATAGTGACATAAATAGCTGAATAAGCACTTGAGATAGCATTCTCAAATTTGGCGATAAATAGAGTGAGGTATAAAGGATGATGCTGAATTCAATAAGAAATTATAAGCGGTTAATATTAGCGTTAGTATGTGGTTCAATGAGCTATTCTACATTTGCTAAAGTATATAGTTGGCGCGATACCGATGGTGCAATGCATTATAGTCAGTTTCCACGTCAGATTGTGGAAAAAAATGCGGCACAGAGTCGCGCTAGTCGTAAGCCAGTCGAAATGAATGATATCGTAAACGATTTATCAGCCACCCAAAATAGTAACTTATTGGATGGGCTTGAAGATATTATTGCTCATGCGAACGTCGAACGCCAAGTTGAAAAGGTTCTGACGCGCACTGACCCTCAGTTGGTCTTAATTGAACAACAGCTTTTACGTCAGCAAGCGCAGCAACGTGCACTCGCTATTGCGGAAAAAGAAGCGCTTGAAAAAGAAAAATCGCTTGTTGTGGCCAATAATATTATTGAAGACCATCATATAAAACCGAAGAATAAATTACCTAGAAATAGCTTCATGGCAGGGGTCCATAAGCGTGTTTATGGTACTGCAGTGATAAAAACCAATGATGTACAGGCTATTGCATCGACACAGTTTGCATCCACAACAGCGAAAAATTCAACCGTTGTTGAAAATACTGAAGCAAAGCAACAGCATAGTAGATTCCTAGCTGAAATTCAGCACAAATTAAAGCGTCAACATGTACCTGAAATTGCTCAAGTATCTCCAAGTTCTGGGCCTATCGTCGTTGTTAATGCTAAACCTTTACTTACGTCTCCAGCACCAACATATACCTTAGAGCCTGTCGACGCTAGTGTGGTGTCTTCAGCTATGGTTGCCGTTGATGAACCATTAGTTGATCAAATGGATACATTATCACCTGTTGTAGAATCTCGTTCGATAGCGAAGATTAAGCGTAAGAAAAAATCAAAAGCGAGTAATATATTTTTAGCGGGTATTAACAAAAAGTTAAACCGTAATGATAAAGAACTAACAATTGATGAACCAGTGTTCGTCGTGAGAAAAAGTGAATCAAGTCGTAATAACAAGTTGCAGGTCACACCTGAACAAATGCAGAATCAATTCTTAGCTGAGATTAATAAAAAGTTATTCCGAGCGAAACTTGGTTCTGATATTACCCCTGTGGCTGAATTGGCTAAGTCTGAGTCTGTTACTCGTGCGAAGGGAGAGGGCCGCGCGGCAGATAAAAATAAAGAATTAACGCAGAGCGCCGATCAAATTAAAGCGATCGAAAGTGAAATAAGCAGTCGGGATCATAAATCGAATGACGTGAAACAACCTTCAGAAAAACAGGTTAATTCCGCGTTAATGTTAAGTCGACTAAGCTATAATCACAATGCGCGCTTACCCTTATCACGGGCCGGAATGAGCCAACTCGATAGACAAGGTATTGATGTATCAAGTCAGTTTGTCAATGACGTTAACCGCAGTGCAGAATAAGCAATCCTAAAATATTGGTCGGTTTTTATCTCATTAAAAGAGTGATTGAAAACCGACTGATTATTCAACAATCTGTTAACTTATTTATTAATTCCACGAAATTACCTTCACTTTTCTGTACCCGCCTGCTATTTAACGATAGACTCAGAATAATATTATTCAATAGGATTGTTTATGTTCTGTCCATTTTGTTCTGCGACTGAAACTAAAGTTATCGATTCTCGTCTTGTGGCTGAAGGCCATCAGGTGCGCCGCCGCCGTGAGTGTGCGAAATGTCATGAACGTTTTACTACCTTTGAAACTGCAGAATTAGTGATGCCACGTATCATTAAAACGGATGATACACGTGAACCTTTTAACGAAGATAAACTCGTTAATGGTATTTATCGTGCGCTAGAAAAACGTCCGGTTGCCGCAGAGCAGATTGAACTCGGTATTAATCAAATAAAATCGAGTTTAAGAGCTACTGGTGAGCGTGAAATTGAATCAAGCTTTTTGGGTGAACTGGTGATGGACGTATTGAAAAAGCTCGATAAAGTTGCTTATGTACGGTTCGCTTCTGTTTATCGTTCTTTTGAAGATGTAAAAGAATTTAATGAAGAAATCGCCAAGCTCGACAAATAATCCGTTATCTGAGTCCTCATTGATTATGCCAAACAAATCACGTGCCGAGCTAGATCTACTATTGGACGAAATTGTATCCATTAGTCAGTTCAATGATACTGACCATTTGCATATGCAACGTGCGCTCGAACTTGCACAAAAAGGCCGTTTTACCACGGCACCGAATCCAAATGTTGGCTGTGTGCTTGTTAAAGCTGGCAAAGTCATCGGTGAAGGTTTTCATTTACGTGCGGGCGAGGCTCACGCTGAAATCCATGCTTTAAATATCGCAGGTGATGATGCTCAGGGGGCCACTTGTTATGTGACGCTTGAACCATGTAGTCATTATGGTCGTACCCCCCCTTGCGCAGCAGCCTTGGTTAATGCGAACGTAAATGAAGTCGTTATTGCTATGGTCGATCCGAATCCGAAAGTAGCAGGTAATGGCATTGCGATCCTTATCGCGGCGGGCATTAAAGTACGGATCGGTTTATTATCAACGCAAGCGCATGCGTTGAATCCTGGTTTTATCTTACGCATGCAGGAACAACGTCCGTTTGTGCGTTTAAAAATGGCGGCAAGCTTAGACGGACGTACAGCATTGAAAAACGGTGAGAGCAAATGGATCACCGGTCCTGCTGCACGGTCTGATGTGCAAGTATACCGCGCACAAGCCAGTGCAATTTTATCGACCGCCAGCACGGTTATTATGGACAATGCTTCACTTAATGTGCGTTATAGTGAGTTAGGTGCAAGCCAAGCCGACTATCCACGAATTAAAACAGATAAGCCACTAATTCAAGTAGACAAGTCTTTGTCTCATGATGAGTTATTAGAACCACAGCTACGTCAGCCAATACGAGTGGTACTGGATAATCATCGGCGACTAGATACACACCTTGCTAAAATAAATAGTGAGTTGAAGCTATTTTCACAGCCCGGTCAGATACTATTAGTTAATGGTGTTAAAAATATAGTCAATGATGCGACTGAAAATCCAGCTGTCGAGCAGTTATTAGTGAATGAATCGGTATCGCGAATTGAAATTGAGCAAGATAGTCACCATAACATAGATCTAAAACAGTTAATGACCGTATTAGCCCAGCAGGATATTAATGACCTGTGGGTTGAAGCAGGCGCGACACTGGCTGGCGCATTACTTGAAAATAAGCTGGTGGATGAGATAATTATTTATCTGGCACCTAAGCTCATGGGTGATAGTGCCAGAGGACTCGCAGTATTAAGCGAGCTAACTGAAATGGCGCAAGTGCCTACATTTAGCTTTACCGATATCACGCAGATCGGGGACGATCTTCGAATTACAGCAAAACCGGAATACTAATGTTTACAGGAATTATTGAAACCGTGGGTACACTCACAGGTTTAACCCCAAAAGGGGCCGATGTGAGCATCACTGTTGATAGTGGTGATCTTGATTTAAGTGACGTAAAACTCGGTGATAGTATCGCGACGAATGGCGTATGCCTTACTGTTGTTGAATTACTCGGCAATGGATACCGCGCAGATGTGTCATTAGAAACGATTAAACGCTCTGGTTTTGCGCATTACCGTATTGGTGATAAGGTAAACTTAGAAAAAGCATTAACCTTAAGCACGCGTCTTGGTGGTCACTTAGTCAGTGGCCATGTCGATGGCGTTGCTGAGATTGTTAAGATCAGTAAACTTGGTCGTGCGACTGAGTATTGGTTACAAGCACCGAACGAATTAGCCCGTTATATCGCTGAAAAAGGCTCAATTACAATTGATGGTATCAGTTTAACTATTAATGAAATTGACGGCGCTAAATTCAAATTGACGATCGTACCGCATACTGCATTAGAAACAACGATAGAAAGTTATGTAGTCGGTCGTAAAGTTAACTTAGAAGTAGATGTTATTGCCCGTTATTTAGAACGCATTATGCTAGGTGATAAAGCCGCAGAATCAAGTACTCCTGAGCAGGGCATCACTATGGATTTTCTTGCGAGTAATGGGTTTTTAAAGTAAAACATCTATTCACGATCAGTTTTTAATTGTTATAAAAGGGCTATGAGCATGGCACTAAGTCGTATTGAAGATATTATTGAAGACATCCGCCAAGGTAAAATGGTTATCTTGATGGATGATGAAGATCGCGAGAATGAAGGTGATCTGATCATGGCCGCTGACAAAGTAACGCCAGAAGCGATTAACTTTATGGCGACACACGGTCGCGGTTTAATTTGTCTAACGTTAACCAAAGCGCGTGTAGAAAAACTGCAATTACCTCTGATGGTTCAAGATAATACGGCACAATTCTCAACTAATTTCACAGTGTCGATTGAAGCGGCTGAAGGCGTGACTACTGGTATCTCTGCGACTGACCGTGCGGTAACTGTATTATCTGCGGTTGCTGGCGATGCGAAACCGGCTGATATTGTTATGCCAGGGCATATTTTCCCACTTGCAGCACAAGACGGCGGTGTACTAACACGTGCAGGTCATACTGAAGCGGGTTGTGATCTTGCACGTCTAGCTGGTTGTGAGCCTGCTGGTGTGATTGTTGAGATCCTAAAAGATGACGGTGAAATGGCGCGTCGTCCTGATCTAGAAATCTTCGCAGAAAAACACGGCCTTAAATTGGGCACTGTGGCTGATTTAATTGAGTACCGTAACAGTAATGAAACCACCATTGAACGTGTCGCGGAATGTAAACTACCAACCGAACACGGTGATTTTGATTTAGTGACTTACCGTGACACTATTGATAATCAAGTTCACTATGCACTACGTAAAGGTGATGTTGTTGCCCAACAGCCAACATTAGTACGTGTGCATGTACAAAATACCATGACAGATATTTTGCATACCGACCGTGCGAGTCAAATCTCATGGTCATTAGCGGATGCGATGGCACGTATCGGTCGTGATGGTGGTGTAATGGTTATCTTAGGCAATGAAGAAAACTCTAACGATATCATTGAAAAAGTGAAACAGTTTGCTCAAGAAGATAAAGGCGAAACACAGCCAAAAGCAAAATGGCAGGGTACTTCACGCCGTGTCGGTGTAGGCTCTCAAATTTTAGCTGATATGGGCGTGTCTAAGATGAAGCTATTAAGCTCAGACAAACGTTACCATTCACTATCTGGCTTTGGCCTAGAAGTTGTCGAATATATCTCTAAATAAGTTTTAGAGATAGGCGTAGAATAAGTTTGCTTGCTGGCGAAAGCTTGGTACAATCCGAGCCCTTTCGTCAGCCGATTCATAATAATTAAAATTGGCCGTAAAATTACGCGCCGTGATATAGGATTTGTACACATGAAAGTTATCGAAGGAAATGTTCCTGCTCCAGAAGCAAAAATTGCAATTGTAATCTCTCGTTTTAACAGCTTCATCAATGAAAGTTTGCTAGCGGGTGCTGTCGATTCACTAAAACGTTTTGGCCAAGTTAGCGAAGACAACATCACTATTGTGCGTGTTCCTGGCGCTGTAGAATTACCGCTTGTTACTCAGCGTGTAGCTGCGACAAAACAGTTTGATGCAATTATTGCTTTAGGTACGGTAATTCGTGGTGGTACACCACATTTTGAATTCGTAGCTGGCGAATGTAATAAAGGTCTTGCTCAAGTTGCAATGGACTATGATGTTCCTGTTGCATTTGGTGTGTTAACAACAGATACAATTGAGCAAGCAATTGAGCGTGCTGGTACCAAGGCTGGTAATAAAGGGTCGGAGGCTGCTCTAAGTGCACTTGAAATGGTGAATGTTTTGCATCAAGTTGATGTATTATTGGAGAAAAAATGAAACCTTCGGAACGTAGTAAGGCACGTCAGTTTGCCACACAAGCAATTTATCAATGGCAAATGACGCAAGAAACTGTTGCAAATATTGAACACCAATTTGTAACAGATCAAGATTTTAGTGACACTGATGCAGTTTACTTCCGTGAATTGGTATTAGGCGTAAGCTTAAATCATGCTGAACTTGATGAGTTGATGAGCCCATTCCTATCTCGTCCTATGGATGATTTAGACTTGGTTGAGAAAGCGATTTTACGTCTTTCTACATTTGAGCTACTAAAGCGTCAAGATGTACCTTATAAAGTTGTGATCAATGAATCTATCGAATTAGCGAAAGATTTTGGTGCTGAAGATAGCCACAAATTCGTTAACGGCGTATTAGATAAAATTGTAAGTAAATTGCAATTACGTTTGAAAAAATAATTAAATTATTTTCTTCAATGCAAAAAAGCTAGCACAGGTTGCTGGCTTTTTTTATGCCTAAAATTCACACGCTAGACATTAATTAAAAATACAATTAGGCCTTAATTAAAAGTACAATAACAAGATTAATTGCAACCTATACCCAAGCCGCTTGGGTATCATAATGGATACAGCAGTACTATGGCGACAGGCGAGTTTGATTTAATTGGACAATATTTTACGAATAAATCGGTTCCACGTGACGATGTGATCACTGGAATCGGTGATGATTGTGCGATCTTGTCTGTGCCAGCGGGCAAACAGTTAGTCGTGACCACAGATACCATGGTCAGTGGTATTCATTTTCTTTGCGATGCGAACCCTGCGGATGTGGCGCACAAACTGGTTGCAGTGAACATCAGTGATATTGCCGCGATGGGGGGGCAACCTGCGTGGGCTTCATTGGCGCTCACTTTACCAAATTATGATTGTGAGTGGTTAACGGTTTTCAGTGATTGTTTACATCAACAATTACATCGTTATGGTGTGAGTTTGATTGGTGGTGATACTACGAAAGGCAATATGACGTTGACGCTTACTTTACAAGGTTTTGTTGATCAAGGTAAAGCGTTACCGAGGCACGGTGCCAAAGCTGGTGATTTAATTTATTGCAGTGGCTCGATTGGAGATGCAGCCGCAGGCTTAAAATTACTTATCGATGCGAATAACCCCGATAACGCTATCTCTGAAAATACCAATGAAGTAGTATTAACGGACTCCGAGAAAGATTTTTTGATTGCTCGTCATCAACGTCCGACCGCAAGAGTCAGTACGGGTCAAGCGCTGGTTGATGTTGCAAGCAGCTGTATTGATCTGTCTGATGGCTTGGCGTCAGACTTGAAACATATACTTAATGCCTCTAGTCGTGCTTGTGGTACTAATCTGACGGCAAATATTGAGCTAACTGCGTTACCTTTATCAACAGCATTGCAAACTTATGTAAGTAACGCGTTATGGCCGCAGTATGCACTTGCTGGTGGTGATGATTATGAATTATTATTTACAGTATCGCCAGAGAATAGAGCACAACTAGAAAAAGTGATGGCTGAGCATGATTTACCATTTACGCATATTGGTGAAATAGCCAGTGTTTCGGCTGATCAACTTAAACAAATAGAGCAACAGAAACAACGAGAACCACAAATTAACTATTTTAACGACAAGCAATTAACCACGTTAGCTTTGCAAGGATGGGATCACTTCCAATGAAAAAAGATTTTTTATCGCCAGAATTACAAAAATTAAACTACGCTAACCCAGTGCATCTCGCTGCTGTTGGTTTTGGTAGTGGTTTATTTCCTAAAGCGCCTGGTACGATGGGAACGCTTGTTGCTATCCCTTTGTATTTGCTGATGACCAGCGTCTTAGAGTTGGGCTTATGGCAATATATCGGCATTGTCGCGTTGGCGTCTGTGATTGGTGTATATATTTGTGCAAGTGCCAGTAAAGCGATGGGCGTACACGATCATGGCGCCATCGTTTGGGATGAAATCGCCGGTTATGGCATTACTATGATTGCGGCCCCACAAGGCTGGGTTTGGGTTATTCTCGGTTTTGCGCTATTTCGATTTTTTGATATTGTGAAACCAGGACCGATTGGTTGGCTAGATAGAAATACTGATGGTGGTTTTGGTATTATGGTTGATGATGTACTGGCTGGTGTGTTTGCCTTAGCGAGCGTTCAGCTTATTTATTACATTACGCTATAAAATTCAAAAAGGCGCTACTTGATGTGAATCGAGTAGCGCCTTTTTATTAGCTATCAAGTTGTCATCGTTCGCTAGAATTAAAGCGCGATAAACGCCTTAATACTTGCTTCAATACCAAGATCGTCTAGGCCTAATTCAGCGTAGATCTCATCTTGAGTACCTTGGTGAATAAACTTATCTGGCAGACCTAAGTTTAATGTTGGTGTCATTAACTTATTCGCCATTAGGTATTCATTCACACCAGAGCCAGCGCCACCCATGATCGCGCCATCTTCAACTGTGACTAAGATATCATGGCTATTCGCCATCTCTGCTAACAGTACTTCATCCAATGGTTTGGCAAAGCGCATATCAACAACGGTCGCATTTAAACGTTCAGCCGCTGGCATCGCATTATGCATTAACGTACCGAAACATAAAATTGCCACTTTTTCGCCTTGGCGACGAACGATACCTTTACCTATCTCAAATTCAGTAAATGCTTGCTCAACGTCAATGCCTGTACCGCTGCCACGAGGGTAACGTACGGCTGCAGGACCATTATACTGGTAGCCCGTATGCAGCATTTGACGACATTCATTTTCGTCACTTGGCGTCATGATCACCATTTTAGGAATACAGCGCATAAAGCTAATATCAAACGCACCTTGGTGAGTTTGACCATCTGCACCCACTAGACCTGCACGGTCAATGGCAAATAATACTGGAATATCCTGAATGGCCACATCGTGAATCAGCTGATCATAACCACGTTGTAAAAATGTAGAATAGATAGCAACCACAGGTTTATGACCACCAATCGCGAGACCTGCTGCGAAAGTTACACAGTGTTGTTCGGCTATCGCGACATCAAAATATTGCTTTGGATAAGTCTCTGAGAACTTGATCATACCCGAGCCTGCGCCCATTGCCGGTGTAACAGCTGCGAGCTTATTATCTGTTGCTGCTACGTCACATAACCAATTACCAAATATCTTTGAGAAAGTTGGCTTTGATGCGGCTGCGATTGGCAATGTATCTTCTTCTGGATTGAATTTAGGCACGGCATGGTAACCAAGCTGATCTTGCTCGGCTGGCGCGTAACCTTTCCCTTTTTTGGTGATTACGTGTAAGAATTGTGGGCCTTTAAGACTACGCATATTACGCAGTGTTTCAACCAAGCCATTCACATCATGACCATCAATCGGACCAATATAGTTAAATCCGAATTCTTCAAATAATGTGCTCGGTACCACCATGCCTTTTAAATGTTCTTCGGCGCGACGGGCAAGCTCTTTAATTGGTGGAATACCTGACAGTACTCTCTTACCGTTTTCACGGAAATTTGAGTAAGCAACACCAGACAATAATTTTGCTAAGTGTTTGTTTACCGCACCGACATTTTCTGAAATAGACATATCGTTATCATTTAAAATAACCAGTACATCTTTGTCGATATGGCCAGCATGGTTTAACGCTTCAAATGCCATACCACCGGTAATGGCACCATCACCAATAATGGCGACTGTTTTACGGTTTTTATCTTCTTGATCTGCAGCAACAGCAAGACCGAGAGCCGCGCTGATTGAGGTTGATGAGTGACCAACATTGAGATGGTCGTATTCACTTTCATCACGCCAAGGGAATGGATGTAGCCCCCCTTTTTGGCGGATCGTTGACATACGGTCACGACGACCCGTTAAAATTTTGTGTGGGTAGGCTTGATGACCTACATCCCATAATAATTTGTCGAATGGGGTATTGTAGACATAATGCAGGGCAACGGTTAATTCTACGACACCTAAGCCTGAAGCAAAGTGACCGCCACTTATACCAACAGTGTGTAGCAAATAGCTGCGCAGTTCATCACATAAGTCATCCAGACGATCCGCTGGTAATTGACGTAACTCTTCAGGGATGTCTGCTAATGCTAATGTAGGGTAATTCGAAATATCTAAGCTCATAATGTTTATAATTTTATACTTTGTTAGAATCTGTTACTTATTTCGCTCGATGATGTACTGCGTAAATAAAGCGAGAACGGTCGTATCATGCGGAATTGTTTCTAAGGCGAACATCGCTTGTTGATACAGTGCTTGGGCTTTTTCTTGTGCCCCAGCTAAACCGAGTAATGCAGGGTATGTTGATTTATTTAATTCAACATCTGAACCTTGAGGTTTACCGAGCGTTTCAGTATCACTGGTTATATCGAGAATGTCATCTTGTACTTGGAATGCTAAACCAATAGCATTGGACCATTTATCCAGCGCAGCTAATAATTCAACCGAGCAATGTGGTGATGCGAGGCAACCCAGTTTTGCTGCACAATTAATGAGTGCACCCGTTTTATTATTGTGGATAGCTTCTAGTTGTGCCAGTGAGATTTGTTTATCAGTCGCGGCGAGATCCATTGCTTGACCACCACACATACCGCTATAGCCACTTGCTTGGGTTAGCGATTTCAACATAGCCAAACGATTTTTTTCGGCTGCAGGTGCCAGTGCGCAATCAAGTAATAATTCAAAAGCAAAAGGTTGCAGTGCATCACCGGCTAAGATAGCGGTAGCATGGTCGAATTTAATATGGCAAGTAGGTTGACCACGGCGCAAATCATCATCGTCCATCGCGGGTAAATCATCATGAATTAATGAGTATGCATGAATTGATTCGATTGCGGCGGCTGGACCATCAAGGTCGCTAAGGTTTACGCCTAGCATTTCGCCGACGGCATATACGATCACTGGGCGAACACGTTTACCGCCTTGTAACAGACCATATTCCATCGCGGCTGCAAGTTGGGTGTCATGTGTTGGTAGCAAGTTTATTTGCTGTTGCAAATAGTCATTGATACGACCCTGATATTGGGTTATCGAAGTTGAAAGCTGCACTATTTAATTACTACTGTCAGAATTGAAGGGAGAAAGCGTTTGCTGGTCACCGTCGGCGAGTAATATGGCTACTTGCTGTTCAGCATGCTGAAGTTTCTGTGAGCTCGCGCGTGTTAAACTAATACCACGTTCAAATTGCTTTAACGCATTATCAAGCTCACAATCACCTTGCTCTAGACTGTTCACAATTGCCTCTAGCTCTGTGATAGACGCCTCGAACGTCATATTTTCTGGTTTTTTTACCGCCATCGGGTGTCCCTCTGATAATATACTCGGGTATTATACCCAAGTTAATAAGGTATAGACAGCTTAACTGTGCGATGCCAGTAATAAGCAGGATAAGATTACTTAAGAATTTAATTTGCTTGCCGATATAGATCAAGAATACACTCGCTATAAATATGATGATAATTTGCTTGGGATGGGGAATGTTGTGGATTTAGCAACTTTAATAGGATTAGTCGGCTCGTTTGCGTTTGTAGTGATGGCAATGGTGCTGGGTGGCGATATAAGTACGTTTGTTGATACGCAATCGATATTGATTGTATTTGTTGGTTCACTCTTTGTCGTATTAATGCATTTTAATTTTGGCCAGTTTTTAGCCGCAGCAAAAATTGCCGTAAAAGCATTCATGTTTAAAATTGATAAGCCTGAAGAGTTAATCGAACAAGCGGTTGAAATGGCGGACGCAGCGCGTAAAGGTGGGTTTTTAGCGCTTGAAGAAGCAGAAGTAAAAAATGAATTTATGCAAAAAGGCATCGACTTATTAGTGGATGGTCACGATGCAACTGTTGTTAGTCAGACATTGCAAAAAGACATTAAACTGACCACTGCTCGTCATAAAGCCGGAATTCATGTATTTAGTATGATCGGTGAAGTTGCTCCTGCGATGGGAATGATTGGTACCCTGATCGGTCTGGTGGCGATGTTATCAAACATGGATGATCCTAAATCGATTGGTCCTGCAATGGCTGTTGCTTTACTAACAACGTTATACGGCGCGGTTTTTGCGAATATGGTTGCCATCCCGATAGCGGGGAAATTGAAATTACGTTCAGAAGAAGAAATGCTGAATAATACCCTGATTATGGATGCAATTTTAGGTATTCAAGAAGGACGCAATCCGCGGGTTATCGAAAGCTTATTAAAGAATTACCTCCATTCATCAAAACGAGAAGTGGCGGATACTGACGTTTAGTTTACACCATGATGACAGCTAAATAAGTAGAGAGATAACGTATGTCTGATGAATGTGATTGCCCACCCCCTGGTCTCCCTGCGTGGATGGGTACCTTTGCCGATTTAATGAGCCTGTTAATGTGCTTCTTTGTATTACTATTGTCATTTTCAGAGATGGATGTAGTGAAATTTAAGCAGATTGCCGGGTCAATGCAGTTTGCTTTTGGTGTACAAAATCAAATTGATGTAAAGAATATCCCCAAGGGTACAACGGTGATTGCACAGGAATTTCGCCCTGGTCGACCGGACCCCACGCCGATTGAAACCATTATGCAGCACACCATTGATAATAGTGAAGCAGAGTTAGACTTCAAAGATGGCGAAGATCAAAACGCGGGTGGTAAGAACAAACGCGAAGAAGAAAGTAATGGTGGTAAATCACCAGAAACGTCGACCCGTGATAATACGCCAACTGAAAATGTCGAAGTAACGGAAGATACCAGTGAGCTAGTCAAGGCTCTCGCAGAAGCCTTAAAAGAAGAAGTCGATAGTGGTGGTGTTGAGGTTGAAAATTTGGGGCAGCAAATCATCATTCGTATTAATGAAAAGGGTTCATTTCCAGCTGGTTCAGCCTTTTTACAACCACGCTTTCGTCCCGTGTTCCAAAAGGTCGCGCAGCTATTAGCAACGATACCAGGGATGATTACGGTTGCCGGACATACAGGTAAAGAAAAGTTACATTCTGAGCTTTATCGTTCTAAATGGGATTTGTCGAGCCAGCGTGCTGTTTCTGTGGCACATGAAATGTTAAAGGTTAAAGAGTTCAATGAGAACCGCTTGATCGTGCAGGGCATGGCTGATACCCAACCATTGACGGATAAAGAAAGTGAATTACGTCGTAACCGCCGTGTAGAAATTAGTATTATGCAAGGTAAAGCGAAACTCTCAGAGCCACTCAGTGTGATTACTAACAAGTAGTCTTCGTACTTTATTTGTTAGCTGTTTGACTCCGTACGTGCAAGTCTTTTACGGGCTAAGTTGCATAACGCGATCACTTGCTGTTGGGTGAAGTCTTGATTGTTTCCTTGGCATTCGCCACGATCGTCAATACGAAAGTTAGCCGGTGTATTTTGCAGTATAAAGGTTTGTTTTCGTGCCTCTTGTTGTGCTTCCGTTAAATATTGTTGAGCGGTTTGTTCGATTTGTTGCTGACGTTCAGTCGGGGACAAATCAGCATCGAGCTTTGCGACTGTTAGCATGTATTGATCGTAATTAATTTCCTGACCAAACATGGCATCTGTTTCTGCAATGGAAAATATTTTTTCGCGCATATCCTGGCGATCTTGCATTAAGGCTTCAACTGTTTGTAAGGTATTGCTCTTGGTCAAAGTATCTAGTTCGGGCAAATCTTGCAGTGCTGAGTTCTGCGCATGGAAATCTTGCATCTGTTGCTTGTAATCGACGTACTTATCTAATAATGCTAACGCTTGCTGTGCAGCAGGTTGTGGATAAACTTGTAAGATATATTGTTGCATACTGGTCAGTAGTTCGGGAGAGGTTAAGTCACCTTCTGAACTGAAAAAATAATCAAATAATACTTTAATATCATGATTTAAAATAAGCTGATTATCATTATTTATGTGAAGTAAACTGCTTGGATCGGTATTTTTCAATGACTTTGGCATGTTAATCTGAGCGAAAGAAACCGCACTTGTGGTGCTTGTGTTATTGTTTTTTTGATTGAGAGTCATTTTATTACGTAAGATAATCGATGATGCGAAGCTTGTTTTTGCTTCGACTACGACGTTCTCTTTCATTGTTATTGTATGTGGTGGCGTGATGTCTGTGTTACTCGTATTATCACTATATAAATAAATACTCGTACCACTGATAATAAATAGACTGATAATGGCCGCAGATTTGTTGATGTTTTGCATTCTATCATCCTGATAAAGACCAAAACCGCGCTATTTTAAGCTTTGGTCTGTGAACATTCATGTCGCGTTATTCGATTGCTTTATTTCTATTTTGATTTAATTGCTTAATACGCAAATACTACAATCCTTGCTGCGCAAGCATATTGGCATGTTTCGTGTAGATTGCTGGGATATTTAATTTCCAGCTACCGAGTCCCATTAATTGATTAATTGCATCAAAGTGATTGGCGTTATAATCGAGTTTGATGACTTGACCAATCGCTTGACCACATACTGGTACTAGTCCGTCCCATTGGAAGCCACCTTCGTCTTTGTATTCAGGTACAAATAGACCAAATATAGGTACTAACATTGAGTCGAGCGGATCAAGTAAGTTGGTGCTGTATTGATTACCGCCCCAAGAGAAGTACTTAATACCGTTAGATTCTGTCTGACCGTAGAAGCTTGGGTCTGCCTCACCCTGTTCACCATTATTAATTGTCATGCAGTCTTGGGTTGGCATCACCGCCATGTCGGTAAATGCTGCTGCATACTGTGCAACTTGCTCTCGATCTGTCGCCTGCGCAAGACGTAATAGGTCTTGACCGCCACGCTCTGGGCTATCGTAATCACCGTCACTGGCATCTTCTTTGGCCGAGAGTAACTCTAGGGTATTAAAAACAAAATTGATTGCGGTGACACCGATCGTTTCAATCGTACTGCCTTCTTCAACCGCGCTTCTAAGGCCTTCAGAAAGGTGAGTGCCTTTGTTCATACCGTGCGATGTGGATACTGACGCAATACGATCTGTAAGACGTTCGTCATTGGCGGCAAAGCGTGAGGCGAGGGCGCCTTGACTGTGAGCGATAAGATTGACTTTTTCAGCGCCAGTTAATGCTAAAATTTGCTCGATATCATAAACCAATTCTTCGCCACGTACCTCGTTAAGCTCGGCACTTGACAGGTTTGTGACATATACCTCGGCACCTTGTTCACGCAGTGCGTCGGTAATGCCATACCAATAATCAATGCCTATGGCACTATCAAATGAAAACGCGCCGCCTACCATCACAATCGGATATTGGGTTTTAGCAAAAGTTGGTTCGGGTTTATCAAACCAACCTGCATTGGCTTGAGTTGTGATTAACATTGTGCTGGAAATAGCGGTAGCAAGGGCTATATTTTTGAAGTTCCATTTCATTTTTTGATCCTTATAAAAACCTAACGAGACAGGTTGTCTTGCTTGGTCATGTGAGCATATAAGTTCATTTAAAAATGTGTCAACACTTGTTGGTGCTCGATTTCGAAACAAAGCGAAAGCGTGAATCCTCTCACATAAATGTCTGTTTTAGCTGTTGGTTGAGCTGATTATTTGTCAGTCATAAGTATTAATACTGATGGATTGTGGAGCATATGTTCGAATAAGGAGTAATTAAGTATATTAATGTCACATTTAGATGCTTAATCTGAATAATTATCGAATTACAGGTATTAACGGTTGTCGATTGATGATAGTTTGGAATTAATAGCAATTAACTGAATTTATTGCTACTGTGAAGATTACTCCTTTAGAGATGTTTGATATTTTAATTCAACAAAAATTGAAATATTAAACAAGTTATAAAGGTCATGGATGTAATTGTCGTACTGGAGTTTGTACATGTTAAAAAATAAAATCACTCAATCACTTTTATTAACCGCGGGTCTAGCATTTGCTGCTACTTCGCTTACAGCAACGGCCGCGGAAGTACCTGCTGGCGTAAAACTAGCAGCGAAACAAGAGTTAGTTCGTGGTAACGGCACGGAAGTTGCATCTTTAGATCCACAAAAAGTCGAAGGTGTCCCTGAAGCGCACGTACTTCGTGATTTACTTGAAGGTCTTGTAAACCAAGATGCAGATGGTATTACCGTTCCGGGTGTGGCTGAACGCTGGGAGACTAAAGATAATAAAGTGTTTACTTTCTACCTACGTAAGGATGCTAAATGGTCGAATGGCGATGCTGTAACGGCTGATGATTTTGTATATAGCTTCCAACGCGCAGTTGATCCTTTAACGGCGTCACCTTACTCATGGTATCTAGATATGACAACCATGATAAATGCTTCAGATATTATTGCAGGCAAAAAAGACAAGTCTACTTTAGGTGTTAAAGCAATCGATGATTACACATTTGAAGTAACACTCGCAAGTCCAGTCCCTTATTTCGTGAAGATGATGGCTCACACGACGATGAAACCTGTGCATAAAGCAACAGTTGAAAAATTCGGTGATAAATGGACTAAACCTGAAAATTTCGTCGGTAACGGCGCATTCGTAGTTAAAGATTGGGTTGTGAACGAACGTCTAGTACTCGTTCGTAATGAGAATTACTGGGATAACGCGAACACAGTATTAAATAAAGTAACTTACTTACCGATTGAAAACCAAGTTTCTGAAATGAATCGCTTCCTATCAGGTGAAATCGATTTCACTTATGAGCTACCAAACGAACATTTCCGTCGATTGAAGAAAGAGCATGCAGAATCGGTAGCGATCAAAGGTAACTTGTGTACTTATTACTACAATTTCAATACACATAAACCACCATTCAACGATGTTCGTGTACGTAAAGCGATTTCTTACTCTATTGATCGTAACATCATCGCTAACGCTATTCTGGGTCAAGGCCAAAAACCTGCTTATTTCTTAACCCCTGAAATCGTTGCTGACTTCAACCCAGAGATGCCTGCTTACGGTAAACTATCTCAGAAAGAACGTAATGAAAAAGCCAAATCGTTACTTGCTGAAGCGGGTTACAACAAGTCAAACCCACTAAAATTCAGCTTGCTGTATAACACTTCAGAAAACCACAAAAAAATTGCGGTAGCAATCGCGTCAATGTGGAAGAAAAACTTAGGTGTATCTGTAGAGCTTGAAAATCAGGAGTGGAAAACGTACCTAGAAACCAAGAAGCAGGGGGACTTTGAAGCGTCTCGTGCTGGTTGGTGTGGCGACTATAACGAAGCATCTACATTTACTTCATTAATGGAAGGCAGCAATACGACTGGCGGTATTCACTATCAGAGTGCTGAATACGATAAGCTAACTAAATTAGCTGTACAAGCAACTTCTGAAGCAAAACGTCAAGAGTTATATTATGCTCAAGAAGCACTACTGACTAAAGATATGCCAATTGCTCCTATATATCAGTATGTTACAGCTCGCCTTGTTAACCCTCATGTGGGTGGTTACGCAGAAAACAACGCACAAGACCAACTTTATTCTAAAGATATGTACATCATCGCAGAGTAATCGTTTTCCATATTAAACTGCATGCGGAATAACGCATGCAGTCTTTTCTCATATTTATATTATCAAAAGTTGAGTTGATTATGCTTAAATTCATCTTAAAGCGAATTCTAGAAGCAATACCGACTATGCTGGTATTGATCACAGTCTCTTTTTTCCTTATGCGTTTCGCACCTGGCAGCCCATTTTCAAGTGAAAGAACGCTTCCGCCACAAGTAATGGCAAATATTAACGCTAAGTACGGCCTTGATAAACCTGTGTTGGAGCAATACACCACTTATTTAACGAATGTGATTCAAGGTGACCTTGGTCCTTCTTTTAAATACAAAGATTTTACCGTTAATGAACTGGTTGCTTCGGCATTACCTGTATCAGCTAAAATCGGTGCCTTCGCTTTTGTATTTGCACTTATATTTGGTGTTTTCGTCGGTACGATTGCAGCATTACGACAAAATACGTGGTTAGATTACAGTATTATGTCAACGGCGATGATCGGGGTTGTTATGCCTTCCTTTGTACTCGCACCGGGCCTTATTTATCTTTTTTCTATTGATCTTGGCTGGTTTCCAGCGGGTGGTTGGTTAGATGGCTCGCTGAAATACATGGTATTACCTGTATTGGGTATGTCGATGTTATATGTTGCCACTTTTGCCCGTATTACTCGTGGTAGTATGATTGAAGTGATGAATAGTAACTTTATTCGAACAGCGCGTTCGAAAGGATTAAGTTATCCACATATCGTTATTAAACATGCCTTAAAACCGGCGATGTTACCGGTTGTTTCCTACATGGGTCCTGCATTCGTGGGCATTATTACTGGCTCGGTAGTGATTGAAACCATTTTTGGTTTACCGGGTATTGGTAAGTTGTTTGTTAACGCCGCGTTTAACCGTGATTATTCCCTAGTGATGGGTATTACCATTTTGATTGGTTTTTTATTCATCTTATTTAATGCAGTTGTTGATATTTTGCTTGCTTATATCGATCCGAAAATTCGCTACTAAGGGACTAGATATGTTATCTAAAACAGACAAAGTAGAAGCGTTAACAAACTTCTCGACAAATTTAGAAATTGAAGGCCGCAGTTTGTGGCAAGATGCCCGCATTCGTTTTATGCGTAATAAAGCGGCAATGATCAGCTTATGTATTTTGTTTCTGATCACCTTGTCAGTTATTTTTGTACCTATGCTCAGCCAGTATGCATTTGACGATACTGATTGGTATGCACTGCATCAGGCTCCTTCGGCAGAGCATTGGTTTGGCACCGACAGTTTAGGGCGTGACCTGCTTGTACGTACCTTTATCGGTGGTCGTATTTCGATGATGGTAGGTGTGATGGGGGCATTCGTTGCTGTGCTTATCGGCACATTGTACGGTGCTGCATCTGGCTTTATCGGCGGTACAACCGACCGTGTGATGATGCGTATCCTTGAGATCCTTTATGCAATTCCATTCATGTTCTTGGTCATTGTATTAGTGACGTTTTTTGGTCGCGATATTATCTTAATTTTTGTAGCGATTGGTGCGATTGCTTGGCTAGACATGGCGCGTATTGTCCGTGGTCAAACCTTAAGTTTACGCAATAAAGAGTTTATCGAAGCCGCGCGTGTATGTGGCGTGAGTCAATGGGGCATTATTACCCGTCATATTGTGCCTAATGTATTGGGTATTGTGGCCGTGTACTCAACGCTGTTGATCCCAAGCATGATTTTAACGGAATCATTCTTAAGTTTCCTTGGTCTTGGTGTGCAAGAACCAATGACCAGTTGGGGTGCCTTATTACAAGAAGGTGCACAAACAATGGAAATAGCGATTTGGCAATTAGCATTCCCAGCAGCATTTATGGTGTTAACGTTATTTTGCTTTAACTATGTTGGTGATGGTCTGCGTGATGCGCTGGATCCAAAAGACAGATAGTTACTAAATAGAATGACTTAAAGAGCGAGCAAGCGCTGAATTAATTTAAGTCATTCTAACGTGAGGATAGTTTGCTTATTACACAGTTAGATGTAGAGCTAGAACAAGATTAAGGATGTCACATGAGTTTATTAGATGTTACTGATCTGCGCGTTGAATTTACGACCCAAGATGGGACCGTAACCGCAGTTAATGATTTAAATTTTGCCCTCAACCCTGGTGAAACACTGGGCATTGTAGGCGAGTCAGGTTCAGGTAAATCACAAACCGTATTTGCGATCATGGGATTGTTAGCGAAAAACGGTATTATTTCTGGTAGTGCTAAGTTTGAAGGTAAAGAGATCTTAAATTTACCAGAGAAAGAACTAAACCATGTTCGAGCAGAACAAATCGCGATGATCTTTCAAGACCCGATGACTTCACTCAACCCTTATATGAAGGTGAGTCAGCAAATGATGGAAGTGCTGATTTTACATAAAGGCATGAGTAAAAAAGAAGCCTTTGAAGAATCGGTATTTATGTTAGAAGCGGTGAAGATCCCTGAAGCTCGTGTTCGTATTAATATGTACCCACATGAATTCTCGGGTGGTATGCGTCAGCGTGTGATGATCGCAATGGCATTGCTATGTCGTCCTAAACTGCTTATTGCAGATGAACCAACAACCGCATTGGATGTAACCATTCAAGCGCAGATCATGCAGCTGTTGAATGAATTAAAAGATAAGTTTAATACAGCGATTATTATGATCACTCATGATTTAGGGGTAGTTGCCGGTAGTTGTGACAAGGTATTGGTGATGTATGCTGGTCGTACCATGGAGTATGGCAAGGTGAACGATATCTTCTATACGCCAAGTCACCCTTACACTGAAGGACTACTTAAGTCGATCCCGCGTTTAGATACCGAAGGTGATATTTTACCGACTATTCCGGGCAATCCACCTAACTTGTTATCATTACCAAAAGGTTGTGCATACCAAGATCGTTGCCATCGAGCACAAGAAAACTGTCAACAAGAACAACCACAATTAATCCCGTTTGCTGGCGACCGTTTACGTGCCTGCTTCTCAGACCAGGGGACATGGTAATGACTGATATAGCCAAGAAAGGTTTAGTAGCCGTAGAGAAAAAGTTACTATTAGAAGTGAATGACTTGAAGGTGCAATTTGATATTCCGTCGAAGTCGCTATGGCCTTGGGCACCACCAAGCAAGCTTAAAGCCGTTGATGGTGTCAGCATCAAGTTATACGAAGGTGAAACACTGGGTGTAGTCGGGGAGTCAGGTTGTGGTAAATCGACGTTTGCCCGCGCCTTAATTGGACTCGTGCCAGCGGCTGCCGGTAACGTAGTTTGGTTAGGTCAGGATCTTACCCGGTTACCACACGAAGAAATGCGTGAAAAGCGTAAAGAAATTCAAATGATCTTCCAAGACCCATTAGCCTCGCTAAACCCGCGTATGACGGTGGGCGATATTATTGCTGAGCCGCTACGAACTTTCTTCCCACAGTTATCTAAAGTGGAAGTGAAAGAGCAGGTGAAGGACATGATGACCAAGGTAGGTTTACTGCCAAATGTAATCAATCGTTATCCACATGAGTTCTCGGGTGGTCAGTGTCAGCGTATTGGTATTGCCCGTGCACTTATTTTAAAACCCAAGATGATCATTTGTGATGAACCAGTATCAGCGTTAGATGTATCAATTCAAGCGCAGGTAGTGAATTTATTACAATCATTACAGAAAGAACTGGGCTTAAGTTTGATCTTCATTGCCCATGATTTATCGATTGTAAAACATATCTCTGATCGCGTACTGGTGATGTATCTTGGTAATGCAGTAGAACTGGGTGAGTCAAAAGCCTTGTTTGCTGAGCCGAAGCATCCGTACACCAAAGCGCTGATGTCGGCAGTGCCGATCCCCGATCCGGTACTTGAGCGTAATAAAAAAATTGAAATGCTGGAAGGTGATTTACCTTCACCGTTAAACCCGCCATCAGGCTGTGTATTCCGTACTCGTTGCCCTGTGGCGAAAGCACGTTGTGCCGAGGCTAAACCTCAATTAGCAGGTGATGAAGAACACTCTGTGTCTTGTTTAATGGTTGCTTAATTTCTTTGTTATTATCTAATATAAAGCCTCTTATTTAAATAGAGGCTTTTTCACCAGAATAAACCTGATTAATCGGACAACTCTATGAAACTTAAAAATATAGCGCTCTCTGCTTTAACAATGGCTATTGCAGCGGGTTGCGCGACAACTGACCAGCAGCCTAAGCATGAATGGAAGCAAGATAAAGAATACAATATCACCATCTTACACACTAATGATAACCATGGTAATTTCTGGCAGAATAAATACGGTGAACGCGGTATGGCTGCACGTGCCACACTGGTCAATAGCATCCGTGCAGAGGTTAAAGCCGAAGGCGGTTCTGTACTATTGTTATCTGGCGGTGATATTAATACCGGCGTACCTGAATCAGATCTGCAAGATGCAGAACCAGATTTCATTGGGATGAACATGATCGGTTACGATGCGATGACATTAGGTAACCATGAATTTGATAATCCGCTTGACGTACTCGCGAAACAAGAAGGTTGGGCAAACTTCCCATTCATCTCTGCCAACATCTATAAAGACGGCAAGCGCATGTTTGATGCTTACAAGATCTTTAATAAAGAGGGGATCAAAATTGCCGTTATTGGCCTAACGACCGAAGATACAGCAAAGATTGGTAATCCTGAATATATCAGCGAATTGGAATTCCGTGATCCAAAAGTGGAAGCCAAAGCCATCATCGCTGAATTAAAAGCAACTGAAAACCCAGATGTGATCATAGCTGCAACGCACATGGGCCATTACCTTAACGGTGACAATGGTTCCAATGCACCGGGTGATGTGCAGCTGGCTCGCTATCTGAACGAAGGTGATTTAGATATGATCGTGGGGGGCCACTCACAAGAACCTTTGTGTATGGAAGGCGCTGAATACGCGAAATTCAAACCAGGGCAAGATTGTACACCTGACGTGCAGAATGGGACTGATATCGTTCAAGCATATGAATGGGGAAAATATGTAGGTCGTGCGGATTATACCTTTAAAAATGGTGAGTTTACATTGCAGTCATACAATCTTATTCCCGTTAATTTAAAGAAAAAAATCAAAGTTGATGGTAAGAAAAAGCGAGTATTAATCCAAGATGAGATTGCGCAAGATCCAGCTGTTTTCGCAAAACTAAAACCGTTCCAAGAAAAAGGTCAAGTAGCATTAGGCATTAAGATTGGTTACTCTGATGGCTTATTACAAGGTGATCGTGACGTTGTGCGTAACAACCCAACAAACCTTGGCCGTTTGATTGCAACAGCGCATATGCAACGTGCAAAAGCAGATTTTGGTATCATGAATTCAGGTGGTGTACGTGCGTCAATTGAGGCCGGTGTCATCACATATAAAGACGTATTAACCGTACAGCCATTTGGCAATATACTTACTTATGTAGAGATGTCAGGCGCTGAAGTGATGGATTACTTAAATGTAGTCGCCACTAAGATGAAAGACTCAGGTGCATTTGCACAGTTCGCTGGTATTTCGATGACAGTTGAAAACGGTCAAGTTTCAGATGTGAAGATTGGCGGTAAAGCAATGGATATGAGCAAGTCATACCGCTTCACTATCCCATCGTTCAACGCAGCCGGCGGTGACGGTTACCCGAAAATCATGGATCATGCATCGTTTGTAAACACTGGTTATGTGGATGCGGAAGTACTAAAAGAGTATATCGAAGCAAATTCACCGATTAACGTCGCTGATTTTGAACCAAAAAATCAAATGGTTTATAAATAACATCACTATTTAATTCTGACTAGATTGTGAGTTTGTAAAATAATCGTATTAAAAAGGCGAATAAACTAATGTTTATTCGCCTTTTTCTTAACTTGTTTTTAATTATTCGTTAGTAATGAATCAAGTATCAATACTATTTAGCTTTCCGACGTAGCAGGCCTAGACCAAGTAGAGATAGGGTTCCAAAGATTCCAAATGAACCACCGCTACCGTCATCAGATGATGGTTTATTTAGAGGTTTAATACTAATGCTTGTTGTTTCTACTGTTACATTTCCCTTATCATCTTCAGCCGTTACTTTGAACTTTATTTTAGATTTTTTGCTTACGGGTGGCGCTGTAAACTTAACTGTTTGTAATTTAGGATTTACCAGTGTTACAGAAGGGCCGTCGGTTTGAAGCCAAGTATAACGTATGTTTTTACCATTACCGTTTATTATACTATTTGCAGTTAAAGTAATTACTTCACCTGTAGTAGTATCAGGTACTGCTGGAATCTCTACTTGCAGTGGTGCCACATAGTTAGAGTCATATGCATAAAAGCTAGTAGTCGTTGTTGCTACACCATTATCTCCCGTCATCGTTACTTTGAATGTAAACTTCTCTTTCATACCGTCAGCAATGTCTGGTGCTGTTAAGTTTATTTCAGAAAGAGTTAGATCTGCAACGGTAATCACTTGTCCTTCTGTTTGCTCCCAAAGGTACGTTGGTTTTTGACCATTTGTACTGGTAGTTAATTTAACGGTATCGCCTTCTGTTACTTTATTAACAGGGTTAATAGAAATATTAATTGGGGGGGTAATACCACATGCATCGCTGTAAAGGTCAAATGCCCAGTCTTCATGGTCTATAAATGGATTACGGTTACCTTGGTATTTATAGATTATATTATTTCTTTTGATCTCAAATTCACTTACTGGATCATCGATATGCCATTGTAATAAAGTACAAAGTTTACCAAATATAGCTTGTTATCTGTTGTTTCGGCTGGTGTATTAGTGTAGTTGACTAGTTCTAGATTTGGCACATCAGAGTCTTGACCTGCATAGCGAACATCCATATAGAACATCATTCGTGCTATATCACCTTTTACTTCATCCCTAGGTTCCCAAGTATATGTACTAGAGGAATTTCCTATTGCTTCACTATGTTCTGTATCACCTTTGCCAAAGTCTTTATTGCCACGGCTAGAGTTCACAGATGAATCAGCCGGGCGCGCAAGTGATGGATATCGGTGTAAGCTCGTTGAGACTTATTTTTAAAACCATGGCTTTTTGCCCAAACATGCTCGCGATTCCAATAATTACTATTGTTTTCTATACCGGCATTTTCAGTTTCAGGAATTGAATTTCCTTTGTAGATAAGAATTACATTATTTTTATTATTAGGATCTTCATCTGTATAGGTTAAAGCTGTCCATACTTCAGAATATGATAGTTGTATTTGGTCAACAGATATATCACTAATTATCGCGTTACGGAAAGTTGCAATATCAGTACCACGTTGTGCATGAGAATTTGCGTAATACGTCATATCTACATAGTCACTGATGTTTTTTGTTGGAGTTAAATCAGGGCAGTTTGTACAGATATCACCAGTGTCAGCAAATGCGAAATCGGCACTTGTTGCCGCAATAATAGATATGGTCAAAAGAGTTTTTTTCATAATAGGCCTTACTTATAAACGGTGAACTAAGCAATACAAGCCCTAAGGGAAGGCAAGGTATTAGTTCAGGTTATAATGGGTAATGAGCAATGAAGCAGGTGCTAAAGTTGCACCTGCTGAATATGGAGCTAAGTGGTTTACTACTTAGCAAAATGGTTACTAATTTAGTTTTTTACGTAAAAAGCCTAAGCCAATTAGTGATAGCAAACTGAAGATACCAAACGAACCACCGCTATTATCTGCTTCTGGTACAATAATTTTCGGTGTTAGTGAATCTTTCTTTATTGCTTTAATGTTTAATGAGGTTTCTGACCCTTTAACCGTTACACCATTACGCTCTAGAGTCATGGTTGCGGTGTAAGTACCTGCTGTGATACCTGCTATTTCGAACTTAGCAAGGGCTTGCTTTGCAGTCATTGCATAGTGAGGAATAATTGCTTTAGATAAATCTGCATCGTCATTAGTCGCTTTTAGTGAGATTTTAGCAAGATCATCTGCCTGAGCTAATACTGGAATTACATAAGGTATTTCCATTGTACTGCTGCTAATATTTACAAGTACTGGTGTATTACCTTTTGTTTCACCGTATTTGTAGCTAAGTGAAATAATTGCAGAATCATGATCTGATGAACGGAATGCATTACTCGCATAAAAATCATCATGTCCCGATTTACCTTTCGCTGGAACTAGGCCTCTTTTAGAGTCCATTCTTACAATGTTATAATCATAGTAAGTTGATTCACCTGCATTGATGTGCCAGTCTTTTGCATCGATTAAACGTGAGTCTAAAGACTTTGTGATAAGAACATGATCGAGGGAGCTAATTTCATCATTATATGAATAACTCCAGCTTGTTTTCCCATGTTCTTTATCTTTCTTATCTACAGCACTGATGAAACCATAAGACTGAGTTACGTTAATTGGATCACCTGAAGTATTAAATTGTGGTGTTTTACCAATAAATGTATCACGAGCAGTTGTAAGAACCTTCCCTGTAGGGTTACTTGTTAGTACTAGCATTGGATCTTCTTGGCCATTTGAGTTCATATCACCAAGAACGACTTGGTCACCGCCAATTTTTTTCAATTCATCACCGATTTGAACAGCAGCTGCCACTCGGAAGTTTTCACAGTTACCTTGGAGATCTGTATCTGGAGCCTTTTTTGAGTACTCTTCTTCCGTTCCAAAATCAACACCGTTCCAATCTTCGTAACAAGTTGAACCTTTAGATTTCAAGTGATTTACTGCAACGGTTAATTGTTTACCTGTTTGGTTGACAGCAAAGGTAGCTGTAACAGTATTACGTTGGTAGTTATCACCACTCTCTAGAACTTCACCATACTTATCTTTTACAACAACATTATTGTTATTAACAATTGTTGGCGCATGTTGTGATGGCATTTGAATAATTTGAGACTTAATTACACTGACAGTTTCAGGGCGGTAGATAATACCAGATGTGATCACATCAGAACCTACAGAGTCAAGGTCATCAAGTACAGCATCACCGTTAGAATCAAATCCTAAGAAAGCATATTTATTGACTTCTGAATGAGGGGAATCTGATAATTCAGGGCGCGTAATATAGTATTCCGCGTTAATTGCATCAACAAACTCTGAGATCGTACCGTCTACAGCAAAACCGTTATTTTCGAGTTCCATTAGGCCTACTATATCAGCGTCTAACCCATAAATTGCCGCCACAAGCTTTTCTTTTTGACGTTGGTATTCTTCTTCAGTATCGGCGCCACGACTTTCACCGTGAAGGTTATCATCCCCACCAAACGGGGAATTGAATAGGTTTAAAACGTTTTGCGTTGCGATCTTGATCGCAAAGTTAACAGGCTTTGTTGTTGTATCAATATTTGGTGAATCAGTACGAGGAGTATTGCGTACAAAGTTAGAATTTGTGATGGTATTGGTAACTGTCATACTATAGTCACCATAGCCATAGGTAATCACACCTTCCATATCAAACATTGTATCGTCAATACGGATGTAATTATTTGCTGCATCGGTATGGAATGTTGGAAAGTATGGTAGTTTTCCATCCTCTGCTTTTTTATTACTTTCGAGAATTAGACGATAATCGTTATTCTGAGCAACCATCGCTTTTGCTTCAGGAGAATCTGCTACAAAATTTTGGTTTGGATGAATGTTTGGACGTTTGTAAGAAAGGTTAATATTATTGCGATAAGAGTTGTAATTGAAGCCATACGTTCTAGAGACTCGCATATTTTGTTCGCCGTCTTCATTGGTATCCATATCTCTTGGTAAATTAATTAACATACCTTCATGGCGTTCTAATGTGTTTTCGAATAGGCCGTTATCCTCAGGGATTACGGTCATATTAACCGCTGCCGGGCCTGAAGTACCAGCATCGACTACATCCCATGTAGAAGCGAACAACTCTGTATGACCATAATTTTCTTTTACTTTACTCTTCACACAAACAGTGTTTCCGACTGCTGGTGGAGTTGCTGAAGTTGAGACAAATATACCGTCAGAAGTAGCGGGATTACCATCAGGAGTAATTTCTGCTAGAAAGAAGCCCTTTTTAGGCAAAGTCGTAACTGCTGAAACAATACCTTGAACGTTATATTCTTCAGCCGACTCAAATCCACTTGTGATTAATGGTGAAGAAGACCCCGAACCTTGCACTTCTGCAATTGTAGTTTGCTCAGCTGTTGTACAGTCAGATGGCGTTGGTGGCGTTGGTGGCATTACCGAGTCGCCAGGCTTTGTACCTAAATGTTCGAAAGACCCATCAGCAATAACATCCCACTTTAGTATTTCAAAAACACCTTTATTTTGTTTTGGCTGAGCCCCACTATCTAACTTACGACGAAGTGTAGAATCTTTACCCCAGTCATCACTTGAGTCGATTACACCAACAGCATCTAAAACAATAGGTTTAGCTGGGTCGGCTATGTTACGAATAGCATAAGCATCGTTACCAGTACCAGTTAAACTTGTGTTACTTGCGCCATTTGCCGTGACGGTTGCTATTAGTTCAGCTGTTGCACTCGGATTATGTAAAACAGCTGTTTTTCCTGCTGGAATGGTGAGCCCTGATGTACCTGAAAGTGTATACCACTTACCACCATTACTTTGTTTCGCTATTTCAATATTATTAGTAAAGGTATAATCACTTGAACCTGTGTTCGTTATTTCTATTGCACGGTTCTTGTATTCTGCTTTGTTATCCACTGCTTCAGTGATAACTATATCGTTGATGCCCGCCTGAGCAGCAGCTGATAACACACTGCCAATTGCGAGTGCTAATAATTTCTTTTTCATAATTTACCTTAAAATTAGTTAACTGGTTCTTACATCGAAATGATGGAAATACTAGAAGTAAACACGGCCGTAAGCGTAAGCATCTTGTGCTGACTCGCCAAAGTTCGCTTCAACAGCAAAAACAATAGAGCTTGATGGACGGAAGTTCACACCAACTGTGCCCCAAGTTCGTTCGTCGCCCCAAGAGTATGGAGTTACGCCGTATTCAGCATTTTTTATTGCCCATTTTTCATATTCTTCGAAGTTATAAGAGCCTGTTATTTCCCATTTTTTAGAAAATTTGTAACGAGCAGAAACTAATGCACCTTTATTCCGGAAGGTTTGATAATCGTTATATATAGCTAGATCTTTTTTAGGGTCTCGTGGATCTTTAATCACTTGGGTATGATCTTGAGCAAGATCTTCATCTTCGATATAACCGTTAATACCAAATGACAGTTTATCGTTTACGTTATAGCGCGCACCAAAACCAAATAGGGTTTGCTCGCCGTATTTAGACTCACCTTTAGACCCCGCACGTTTTTCAACACCTACAACGGCCGAAATTGTTTTGCCGAAGTAACCAACATAACCATTTACTATGTCTCCTAATGCTGAACCTGATGATGATTCACCTTGATAAGAATAAGACGTACCTAATTTGAAGTCTTTGATTTTTCCTTCATATTTAACGGTACGTGCTTGGTCACCGGCTTCACCTGTTTCAACAGTTGTATCGAAAGTGAAATCACCGTATTTATCGTAATCATCAAAAGCTGTATCAGTTAGGCCTATTTCGATAGCGTGGTTATCAGTGAGCTTGTAACCAATAAACAGTTTATCAATAGCTAATACCATATCACCTGAACCATAAGCCCAGTTTTCACGCTCATAATCGAGTTCTACGCGATAGTAAACTTCTTGATAAGTACCTTTAACACCTATAGTTGCAAAGCTATCATCGACATACTTTGTATCGGTGCCGTAGCCTTTTTTATTACCGTTTAGTGGTGATTCAACAAATTCACCGTATTCGTAATCAGGGTTGATATGACCACCAACGCCGACTTCACCGTATAATTTGATTACATCACCGTTGTCGTTATCATAGATAGTGATAGCTTGAGCCGCTGTACCTACGAATAAAGAAGAGAGTGCTATTGCAAGAGCAGTTTTCTTTAACATATGTTTTATCTCTATAAGTGTTAACCGCACTAAATTGTGCGATTTTGTTTTTATTTTTATTTTTATTTTGAGTTGTTTTACTTTATTATTAATCTATTAAACCTGTATTACAGATGCTTGATTTCACCTCTAGGTGCAAAATCACTGACGTTAATCGGGGAGTTTTCTTGGATGTAGTCTTTTAGTACTTCAGCATCCACATAGCCTGTATTCACAAATGCTGGGTGGGCTGTGATGTTTGGATATCCGTCACCACCGGCGGCATTAAATGATGGGATAGTGAAGCGATAAGTTGCTGCTGTATCAAGTGGTTTACCCGCGATTTCTACGTTCGTAACCTTGTTATTCGCAATCGTCATCGAAATACCAACAAATTGTGCATAAGCACCTGAATCACGGCTCTTAGTGCCGACTACATTGAGGTAATCCATGACATCTTGGCCAGTCATATCAACATAAGTAATGATATTGCCAAACGGTTGTACCGTTAATACGTCTTTATAAGTGATATTACCGGCTTCAATTGACGCACGAACGCCACCTGAATTCATCATTGCAAAATCAGCTTTTGCACGTTGCATATGTGCAGTTGCAATCAAACGGCCAAGGTTTGTTTGGTTATTACGAACAATGTTACGTTCACCTTGTAATAGACCATCAGATTGACCAATTTTGATGTTTAATGCTGCTTGACCTTTTTCTTGGAAGGGTTTTAATTTTGCGAATACTGCTGGATCTTGTGCGATCTCATCTTGGATTAATACACGCTTTTTCTTCCCATCAACTTTGATTTTTTTCTTTAAATTTACGGGAATAAGATTGTATGATTGCAATGTAAACTCACCATTTTTAAAGGTGTAATCAGCACGGCCAACGTATTTCCCCCATTCATGCGCTTGTACGATATCAGTCCCGTTTTGCACGTCAGGTGCACAATCTTGACCTGGTTTGAATTTCGCGTATTCAGCACCTTCCATACATACTGGTTCTTGTGAGTGACCACCCACAATCATGTCTAGATCACCTTCATTCAGATAGCGTGCCAGCTGCACATCACCCGGTGCATTGGAGCCGTTATCACCGTTAAGGTAATGGCCCATATGCGTTGCTGCTATGATCACATCTGGTTTTTCAGTTGCTTTTAATTCAGCGATTAGTGCTTTGGCTTCCACTTTTGGATCTCGGAATTCTAATTCGCTGATAAATTCAGGATTACCTATTTTTGCTGTATCTTCAGTTGTTAAGCCGATAACAGCAATCTTGATACCGTCTTTGTTAAAGATCTTGTAAGCGTCAAACATGCGCTCACCATCTTTATAGATGTTGGCAGAGATGAAAGGGAAATTTGCCCAGCCTTCTTGTTTAGCTAGTACATCGAGCGAGTTATCAAATTCATGATTTCCTAATGTCATTGCGTCATAACCAATCATATTCATACCAATGAAATCAGGTTCCGCATCTTGTAGATCTGATTCTGGTACGCCGGTATTAATATCGCCGCCAGATAACAGTAGTACAGAGCCGCCTTCGGCTTTAACTTCATTACGAATATTGTTTATCAAGGTGGCTCGGGCTGCCATGCCTCGCTCACCGTATTTATTTTTCCAGAAATTACCATGGTTATCGTTGGTATGGAGAATTGTCAGGTTATATTCTTTATCTTGGAGCCATTCGTGGGAACTTACTTGCTCTGTAGGCTGGATAGCACAACCTGTGATCATGGTTGATAAGACACTGCTAGTGGTAAGAGCTAATATTTTCTTTCTCATAATTCATCCTAAATTAATTAAGTAATATTGCTTAAGTTAAGGCTTAAATGCATAAGCACTTGTATGCCTAGTCGTGACTGGACACACTAATACTGCTTCGTAGTTAGCTGCTTTAACTTTGTTCTTAAAATTAACAAGGCGCTGGTGGTGATGCTGTATTGTGAGATTGTCATGTATGTAATCGGCTGCTATAAAAGCTTAATGTGGGGGAATAAACTATATATCAATGTTTAAAATAGCTAGGTTCGTTGCAATCAAAATTCTTAAATTGTGATTTAGAGCTATTACTTCATCACTTTTCGTAAAAAAAATGTAACACTCGTCAAACATTTGAGTTGATGATAAACCTGATGTGTGAGTTTTAATTTTGTTTTTATAAAGACTTGATTTTTGAGTTGGTTATTTCTCGTACATGATGAAAATAGACAATTAGTTTGGGTTTAAATTGATAAAACATTAGAATCAAGGACTTAATTAATGGCTATTATCTGTATATAAAGGAGTCTTTAAAAAAAGCCTTTATCAACAAGGGCTTACTAAATACCAATTTATATATAGTCTAAACGTTTGGATGGTGTGGTAAATTTAGTTAATTATGCTGTAGATCACACTTTTTTATATTCAGTACTATGTTTATTACAGATTTATTGAACTTTTTATAAATCTCGATACACTCGCGCCATAAAAATAGCGCTGACTCATACAGAGTTGTGCACCATAAAATGGAAGTAATGATGAAAAATGTTAAAAATATAGCATTAGCTGCAACTACGCTTGCTGCTATCTCTTGCAACGCGTTCGCGGCTGATTATTCTGATGATATTCACAAGAATGATTACCAATGGTCACAATTCAACTTAATGTATGCAGTTGGTGAAAAACCAAGTGCTAAAGATAATCTAAAACATGACTATCTAGAAATGGAATTTGGCGGCCGTTCTGGGGTTGTTGATCTATACGGTTATGTAGATGTATTTAACCTTTTAGGTTCTGACTCTAGCGATTCAGATAAAAAAGATGGCGCAAGTAAGATGTTCATGAAACTTGCTCCACGTTTCTCCCTTGATGGCATGACTGGTAAAGATTTATCTTTCGGTCCTGTGCAAGAAGTATATATAGCTACGCTATTTAACTGGGGTGGCGGTGGTATCACTGGTACTAAAGATGGGAAGGCTATTGCTGGTGATGTTAACAATGCATTCTTCGGTCTCGGTTCTGATGTAATGGTGCCTTGGCTTGGCAAAGTCGGTATGAATGTTTATGGTTTATACGATGCTAACGCTAAAGATTGGAATGGTTACCAATTCTCGATGAACTGGTTCAAACCGTTCGTTAACTTTGATAATGGTAGCTTTATCTCTTACCAAGGTTACATTGATTACCAATTTGGTGCTGATACAGATGCAAACCATGTTAGCAGTGGTGGTGTTATGTTCAATGGTATCTACTGGCACTCAGAGCGTTACTCTGTGGGTTACGGCGTAAAAGCGTATAACGACGTTTATACACTTGAAAATGGTGTAGCATTTGGTGGATTAGAATCTTCAGGCTTTGCACATTACTTCGCCGCATCTTACAAATTCTAAGACTCTTATTCTAAAAACCTAATTTTAGAATAAGTTTGTGGAGTCACGATTAGCGTGCCTCCACATGTTACGCCATTAATGTTCTATGATTTACTGACTGCTTATAAACCCCTCTGTAATGACCTCTTCTGTATAATTTATTTTCAACTTTATTTTATTGTTTTACAGTAATAATATAATTCATGATTGCTAATTAATAAGCTAATAAAGGCTGTTTATAGCGCTTGGTCTATAATTATGTGTCTATTGTATTTAGTTCAATAAACTTAGATTTAGCTGCACTGAATTTATTGATGCTCAACGTTTATATACCATAATCATGGATTTGACTGATGAACAATATCTATAAATTATTATCATTGATTGCAGCGTTAATGATTTTTTCGAATAGCACTGTTGCTGCAGATTATAGTGATGGGCTACATAAGAAAGACTATAGATGGATACAGTTTAATATGATGTATGCCATTAGCGAAAAGCCGAGTGTTGAAGACCATTTAGACCATGATTACCTTGAAGTGGAATTTGGCGGTCGTTCTGGCATTGTTGATTTATACGGTTACGTAGACGTGTTTAATTTAGCTAATACAGACTCTAGACATTCGGACAAAACCAATAATAAAAGTAAGATATTCATGAAATTATCTCCACGTTTTTCACTCGATGCTATGACGGGCAAAGACTTATCGTTTGGACCTGTGCAAGAGGTTTATGTTGCCACGTTATTTAATTGGGCTGGTGGTGGAATTACAGGCGTTGATAACGATGGTAAGACGATAAGTGGTGATGTTAATAACTCATTTTGGGGCTTAGGTATTGATGTCTCAGTAGTTTGGTTTGGTACGGTGGGCATAAACCTATATGGTTTGTATGATCTAAATACGAAAGATTGGAACGGTTATCAGTTTTCAATGAATTGGTTTAAGCCATTTGTGACTTTTGGCAATGGTAGTTTTATTGCTTATCAGGGTTATGTTGATTATCAATTTGGTGCGGATGCTGTAAAGGATCTTGACGTGCCTAAGACAACCCATGGCGGCGTGATGTTTAATGGTATTTATTGGCACTCTGAGCGCTACTCATTAGGTTATGGGGTGAAAATATACAATGATGTGTACACCATTGAAGATGGTGGGGGTCTAACAGCTTTAGACTCGTCTGGTTTTGCCCATTATTTTGCTGCTATTTATAAATTCTAATGTTGATGGTTAAAATTTAAGCGTTTATTTTATTAAAGTAGCGTTCTTATTTTATCGGATCTATTTTATTTTTCACTCCATTTTATCAGCTCTATTACTTTCGATATAATCGATTTTCTTCGTAAAAATAACCTCTCCATTTCAAATGAAAGAAATTCAACTCGTTCTTCGATCTAACTCGCATTTTTATACTTAAATACTAGAATTATCCTCATTTTTAACTATATTCAACGCTATCGAAACGTTTGCGCAATCGTTTCGATAGCGTTAATATCCATTTAATCGAAGACTTATATTTAGCTATTTTCACCTTGTAAGGCGTGAACCATGAAGAAAAATGCACTTATCAACGCAGACTTATCTTATTTAGTTGCGACGCTTGGACATACTAACGAGATCACCATTTGTGATGCTGGTTTACCTGTTCCAGACTCAACACTGCGTATCGATCTTGCGTTGATTCCGGGTGTACCAACATTCATCGCGACCGTTAAAGCGATACTCGGCGAAATGCAAATTGAAGGCATCGTACTTGCAGAAGAGTTTGCTACGGTTAGCCCTGAGTTACACACGGCCTTACTTGATGTGATTGCCAATGAGGAACAACTCACCAATAAAATAATTACAATCACTTATATTGACCACGAAGCATTTAAGCAACGAACACACCATAGCAAAGCCGTTGTACGCACGGGTGAATGTACACCTTATGCTAATGTGATCTTCCAATCTGGCGTGGTGTTTTAATCTCGCTCAGCAGTGATTGTACGACACGTAAGAATAGCGATTTATGCGGAATAAAGTAGGAACTGACATGACGCAAGCAATTTTAAAACTCAGTGGTATCGAAAAATCATTTCCTGGTGTGAAAGCGCTAGATAATGCTTGTTTGAATGTATACCCAGGTAAGGTAATGGCATTACTGGGCGAAAATGGTGCCGGTAAGTCGACGTTGATGAAGGTATTAACCGGTATCTATCACATGGATAAAGGTAGTATTAACTACCAAGGTAGTGATGTTAGCTTTAATGGCCCGCGTCATTCTCAAGAAGTGGGCATTAGTATAATTCACCAAGAATTAAACTTGATCCCTGAGTTAACGATTGCTGAAAATATCTATTTAGGCCGCGAAAAAACCAATGCGTTTGGCGGTATTAAATGGGCTGAGATGTATCGCGATGCCGATGCCTTATTACTACGCTTAAACGTCAAACACAGTTCGCGTCAATTATTGGGTGAGCTAAGTTTAGGTGAGCAGCAAATGGTCGAAATTGCCAAAGCGCTGTCATTTCAATCCCAAGTTATCGTGATGGATGAACCGACCGATGCCTTGACGGAGAGCGAAACTAAATCATTATTCAGCGTGATTAATGAACTGCGTAATGAAGGCTGCGGCATTGTTTATATTTCTCATCGTTTAAAAGAGATTTTCGAGATTTGTGATGATATTACTGTATTGCGTGATGGTAAATTTATTGACGAAATAGCGGTGACTGATATTGACGAAGATAGTCTGATTGAGAAAATGGTGGGTCGTCGTTTAGACGAGATCTATCCACGTATCGGCGCAATACATGGCACAACATGCATGGAAGTTGAAAATATTGTGGCACCAGGCGTACGTGACGTTAGTTTCAAATTAGACCATGGTGAAATATTAGGTATCTCGGGCTTAATGGGCGCTGGCCGTACTGAATTAATGAAAGCCATTTACGGGGCATTACCACGTGATTCGGGTGATGTGATTTTAGACGGTAAGGTTGTTAGTCCAGTAACCCCACGCGACGGCTTGGCTAATGGTATAGCCTATATTTCTGAAGATCGTAAAGGTGATGGGCTAGTTCTTGGTTTGTCGGTAAAAGAAAATATGACCTTGTGCGCATTAGACCAACTGTCACAAGGCCTGCAATTAGATCACGCGAAAGAAGCGACTGCAGTAGAAGACTTCATGCGTCAGTTTAATGTTAAAACCCCAAGCCGCGATCAGATTATTGGTAACTTATCTGGTGGTAACCAGCAGAAAGTGGCGATAGCCAAAGGTTTAATTACCCGCCCTAAAGTACTTATTTTAGATGAGCCTACCCGCGGTGTTGATGTCGGCGCTAAAAAAGAGATCTACGAGTTAATCAATCAATTTAAAGTCGAAGGCATGAGTATCATTCTCGTGTCGTCAGAAATGCCAGAAGTATTGGGCATGAGTGACCGAATTTTAGTGATGCACGAAGGCCGCATCAGCGGTGAGTTTATGGCTGAACATGCTAACCAAGAAAAACTAATGGCGTGTGCCGTTGGAAAAAAAATGAATGAGGCAGGGCTATGAGCCAGAACCAAGCAGTTAATACAAATTCCAGTAACAATGTGAACGGTGATGTTATGACGAAAACTTTAACCAGAAAATTTTTCACTAAAGAATGGTTGTTTGAACAAAAATCATTAATCGCTTTAATTTTGTTGATTGTGGTGGTGTCTTTCTTAAACCCTCACTTTTTCACTGTGGGGAATATTTTAAACATATTACGTCAAACATCGGTGAGCGCGATCATCGCTGTGGGTATGACCTTAGTGATCTTAACTGGCGGTATTGACTTAGGTGTTGGCTCAGTATTAGCCCTGTGTGGTGCCTTTGCAGCGTCATTAATAGCAATGGAAGTATCAGTGATGATAGCCGTTCCTGTGGCATTATTTGCAGGTGCAGCATTAGGTGCGATGAGCGGTATGATTATTGCCATCGGTAAGGTGCAAGCCTTTATTGCGACGCTGGTGACCATGACATTATTGCGTGGTGTAACCATGGTATATACCGACGGTCGTCCAATCTCAACCGGTTTTACTGATGTTGCCGATAGTTTTTCATGGATCGGTACGGGTTATTTATTAGGTGTGCCTGTACCAATCTGGTTAATGGTGATGGTATTTGCTTCGGCATGGTACTTACTTAATCATACGCGTTTTGGTCGTTATGTTTATGCTCTTGGTGGCAACGAAGCAGCGACACGTCTATCAGGTATTAACGTAGATAAAGTGAAGATGGGTGTTTATGCCATCTGTGGTGCACTGGCTGCATTAGCTGGTTTGATTGTGACATCACGTTTATCATCTGCACAACCTACCGCTGGTATGGGTTATGAATTAGATGCGATTGCAGCTGTAGTCGTCGGCGGCACCAGTCTTGCTGGTGGTAAAGGTCGTATTATGGGTACGCTGATCGGAGCATTAATTATCGGCTTCCTAAATAATGCATTAAATCTATTGGATGTATCTTCATACTTCCAGATGATTGCTAAAGCTGTAGTGATCTTACTTGCAGTATTAGTTGAAACGAAAAAGAAATAAGAAACAGAAGAATAACAATAATAACAATAAAAGTACGATAAAAGAGTCGTAATACATAACCTGTGAACCTCAATACCCTATCTGAGGCAGCAGAATTAACGTAAAAGAAGGTATATGTAATGAAAAAATTAGCAACCTTGATCTCTGCTGCTGTAGTTTCAGCATCTTTCAGTGCAACGGTAATGGCGCAAGATACGATTGCAATGGTGGTGTCGACGTTAAATAACCCTTTCTTTGTAACAATGAAAGAAGGTGCGGAAGCGAAAGCAAAAACATTAGGTTATAAGTTAATTGTGCTGGATTCACAGAACGATCCAAGCAAAGAATTATCGAACGTTGAAGACCTGACTGTACGTGGCGTAAAAGCGATCTTAATTAACCCAACGGATTCAGACGCAGTATCGAATGCGATCCGTATGGCTAACCGTTCTAATATTCCAGTTATCACATTAGACCGTGGTGCGAGTCGTGGTAAAGTGGTGAGCCACATTGCTTCTGATAACGTTGCTGGTGGCGAAATGGCCGGTCAATATATAAATGATACGATTGGCGCTAATGCAAAAGTTATCCAACTAGAAGGCATCGCAGGTACATCTGCGGCACGTGAACGTGGTAAAGGCTTCATGCAAGCGGTTGATAAAAATAAAATGAATTTGCTAGGTAGCCAACCCGCTGACTTTGATCGTACTAAAGGCCTTAACGTAATGGAAAACATGCTTGCTGCTAACTCAGACGTACAAGCTGTATTCGCGCAAAATGATGAAATGGCATTAGGTGCATTACGTGCCGTTCAAGCATCAGGTAAAGACGTATTAATCGTTGGTTTTGATGGCACTAAAGACGGTATTGCTGCCGTTAATCGCGGTATCTTAGGTGCGACAATTGCACAACAACCTGCGTTAATTGGTGCTCTTGGTGTTGTAACTGCTGATAAAATACTTAAAGGTCAGTCTGTAGAGAAGAGCATCGCTGTACCGTTAAAAGTGATCACTAAGTCATAAAATGACCAAAAGGGAATAACGTTAACCGTTATTCCCTTTACTCCTATCAATTCAATATTGAAAAATATGACTTAATCGCATCTGTGGATAGTTTAGTTTTATTAAGAGCGTCTTATTAAGATAGTGCAATTAAGTCATGTTTTATTCTCATCAGTTACAAAGTATTAAGGCTTCTTTATGAATAAATTAGTTGTGTTAGGTAGCGTTAACGCTGATCATGTTTTACAAGTGGCTTCTTTTCCGCGTCCAGGCGAAACTTTACTTGGCCATAGTTATGCCGTGATCCCAGGTGGTAAAGGGGCGAATCAAGCCGTTGCCGCCGCACGTTTAGGTGCCGATATTGCATTTATTGCCTGTGTTGGTGATGATAGTTTTGGCCGTAATATGATTAACGAGTTTGATCGTGATGGTATCAATACCCAAGCTGTGATGGTGGAACAAGATACACCGACTGGGATCGCTATGATCCAAGTAGCGGCAACCGGTGAAAACAGTATTTGTATTTCGGCAGAAGCGAATGCTTGCTTAAGCCCAGAACGACTTAACCCACATCGCGAGTTAATTGCGCAAGCTGATACATTATTGATGCAATTAGAAACGCCGATTGCAACTATTACTCAAGCCGCTAAAATAGCAAAAAAAGTGGGTACACGTGTCGTATTAAACCCGGCTCCTGCACAGCCATTAAACGATGAGTTATTATCGGTTATTGATTTGATCACCCCAAATGAAACCGAAGCGGAATTATTAACGGGCATTAAAGTGATCGATATGGTATCGGCGCAAGTGGCTGCGGATGTATTACATAATAAAGGCATTGCTGAGGTAATGATCACTTTAGGTAGCCAAGGTGTGTGGATCAGTCGAGAAGGCAAGGGTAAACAAGTTAAAGGTTTCCGTGTTGATGCTGTAGATACCACGGCTGCAGGTGATACTTTTAATGGCGGTTTGTTAGCAGGACTGCAAGCGGGCTTAGTATTGGATGATGCGATTCGTTTTGCTCATGCTGCGGCTGCAATTTCAGTGACGCGTGTCGGTGCACAAACATCGATACCAACTAAGTCGGATGTTGATGCTTTTTTAGCGTTACAAGGTTAACGCGAACAATACTTTACTTTCACAATACAAGATGATGGACAAAATTAGCTAATGGCAACAATTAAAGACGTAGCAAGACATGCAGGTGTATCAACGTCAACAGTGAGTCATGTATTAAATAATACACGCTATGTCAGTGACGATGTGTCTGCGCGAGTGCGAACGGCTGTTGAAGAGTTACGTTATGCACCGTCGGCATTGGCGCGTAGTCTTAAAGTCCAAAGTACCAAAACATTTGGCATGCTGGTAACGACCTCGACCAATCCGTTTTTTGGTGAAGTATTGAAAGGTGTTGAACGTCGTTGCTATGAGCATGGTTATAATTTAATTCTGTGTAATACCGAAGGTGATGTTACACGTATGCATGCTAATCTTGATATCTTATTACAAAAGCGTGTCGATGGTTTAATGTTGATGTGTAGTGAAGTTGAAAGCCAAGGTTTTAATCTATTTGAACGTCACAAACCAGTACCGACAGTCGTGATGGATTGGGGCCCAACCAATTTTCCTTGCGATAAGATCCAAGATAACTCTCATCGCGGTGGTTATATGGCTACACAACATCTTATTGCTAAAGGTCATACCGAGATCGGTTGTATTACTGGTGTATTAGATAAATTAACCGCACAGCAGCGTTTTGCTGGGTTTACTCAAGCCATGGAAGAAGCGGGCTTAGCCATTAATCCGAAATGGATTACAGCGGGTGACTTTGAATGCGAAGGCGGTGAAAAAGCGTTTGCCGAAATGGTTGCCAACGGCCCATTACCCTCTGCATTATTTGTTTGTAACGATATGATGGCGATGAGTGTGATCAATAGCGCCAGTAAAAAGGGTATTTCAGTACCGGAAGATTTATCTATTATCGGTTACGATGATATTAAACTCGCTAAATACATGACCCCCTCACTAACGACGATTCACCAGCCGAAACATCGCTTAGGACAAAAAGCGGTCGATATGTTGCTGGAACAAATTAAGTCAAAGATTGAAAGTAATCAGATTATTGAATTAGAACCGACTTTAGTCGAACGTGATAGTGTTAAAGCATTAAATTAGTTAAGGTTAGAAGAGCGCCTATTGATGTGGAATTTCAATAGGCTTTTTTACATCTAAAGTTAAAATACGGAGTGAGTGTTTACTGCTATAAATTGCTGATACAGCGATTGTACTTCAGCTGGGTTAAACGCTTCGGTATAAGTCAGTTGGCTCAATCGATGCGTAATATTTTGCAAATCGTGTGAGCGTTGTTGCGCGCGATGCTGATAACGCTGTAGTGCATGTGGGATATGATTAAAGTTAGCCGCTAGACTTTGCGCGAGAATATAGGCATTTTCAATACCTAAGCTAAAGCCTATTCCCATGGTTGGTAATACCGAACAGCATGAGTCTCCTAGTAGCACCGCGTTGTCTCGACTCCATTGTGAAAATGGGGCAATATCTGCTAAAGGCGATGGCATAATTTGTGATTCAGGTGTGCTTTTTATCATCTTAAGTAGAAAGGGTGGGTAGTGGGCAAATTGTTCTAAAATACACGCTTTATTAAGCGTTTCACCTTCCGCTACTGGACATGCTGCAAACCAATATTTAGAATTATTACCTCGGTCATAAGTATAGGTCACAATTCGAGATTGCATGCCCGCAAAGACGTAACATTCTTCATCACTGATCTCAGGAGTGTTAAAGTCAACAATCCCACGACAGCAGTACACACCCGGTTGGCGTATATTTACTTCTGGTGCGACAAACTGACGAACGTTAGAAAATAAACCATCTGCACCTACGATCACATCGGCAATAAGTGGCTTACCATTAATGAGGATGACTTCGTTTTCAACGCTGCAGTGTTGACCTGTCTGGATGTTATCTTCCCCGTAAGCGTCTAATAGCAGTTGATAGAGATCGCGACGGTGAAATAGGCCGATAGGGGCGTTAACATTACTGTCTATTGCTTGCACCGATAATTGGTTAATCATTTCTGATGTCGCAGTTAATGTCGTTACAAGGTCAACATTGTTACCTGCAGCTTTAACTTTTTCGGCATCGGTCAGTGCGGCCAAGATTTGCATGCCTTCTGGCCACATGATAATACCTGTTCCATCGACTCGTGGTTTATCTGCTTTTTCATAAATACTTGCTTCAATGCCAAAGGTTCGTAGGGATAATGCAAGGGCAAGGCCATTTAATCCTGCTCCTACAATCGCTACTTTCAGGTCTGTTTTGTCCATTAACTTCTCCGTTGTTTTCAAGTGCACTTTATTGCATTTAATATGACTATCTGTCCTATTGTTAAATGTAACATAATAAGTAAGTCTTTGAATATTTGAATTTTTATTCTAGTTAATTATGTTTAAAATTAAAGGATCAAAGAGATGGTTTTATAGTCAGGTTGTATAGGTGCATTTGGGAAAGAGGATTAAAGATGAAGTGTTGTGAAAACGCGATAGTGAAGAGAGTGAATCGAAATTGGTTTGAAAAATTATTATATAGCAGTATTTATAAATGTAATCACTGCGGTAATGTGTTCAAGCTTAAAGCGGGTTAATTATTATCGAATATAAGTTCGATAATAACAACGAACTTAGAGGCCGTTTATGAAGGTCATATTGACATAGATAAGTCCATTTTTGAGCTGGTTGGACTTTTATTTTTCTAAACTCAACTGTATTTATATAGAAGCTCAGACTTAATTTTATCAATGACTGATCCCCCCCCCTTTCTTGCACCCCATTTAAATTTAATCATCCTTATTCATACACTCTGTTATAAGCTCCTGCTCCTGCTCCTGCTTTTATGCTTTCATCGAACGACAGCATTGCTGACGTTTGAAAAATACACACCAATATAATAGATAGCAAACATTTTCATAATGTAACCTTTGAATATTAATATTCACAAGCATTAGAGTATGTGTCAATACAGGAATAAATATCATTATAAGAGTTTAATTTAGTGTAACCCAATCTATCATTAACTCGTTTGTTATCTGGTTGAATAGTTAAAATCTAGTCATATCCGCCATTATTACTTCTCCTCCCTCTTATTTTAAATATCCCATGATCTGACTGATGAAGCCCAAGCTGAGAAATTTATATTTCCGATAGATGATATCGCCTATGAATATATATTAAGTGGTTAATTATTAATCGTTTTAGGGCGTGTTTATGATTGCAGTGTTATGAATCATAGCTATGAAAATACTTAAAGTGTGACGTGCGCACGAATCATATCTATTACTTATGGGATACCTCTCAAGTTTAGTTTATTTATTTTGCAAAAAAAAACATGGGTAATAACTTAACAGTATCTTTACAAATAATTTACAAATGAAGAGTGGTTAAATGAAAATAGTCTTTTGTTTGGCGATGTCGCTTATTAGTCACTTGGTGTTTGCTTCTGTTCCTGCGGATGAAAATGAAAGGTTACTCGGTGCCTTGATAGCCAGAGGTGTCATTTGCGAAGGCCTTAACCGCGAACAGCAACAAAAGGCTTTGACAATATATTTACAGCGTAAACAGCGGCATAGCAGCATGAATAAACCGAGTAATCGAAAGCATTTGGTGTATCCCGACAGTGATGCTCCTAACATCAATACTGCTAACGACTTACACGCAGTAATGCCTAATTCGGAACCTGAAAATTCTAATAAAGAAAATGCCTGCATTCTACCGCCTGAATAATCCCGATTGAGAATGCTCATAAGGATTCAATCAACATGTTTGCTGAATCCTCATGAATAGGTTCTGCGGAGTGTAGTGATATTAAAATGGAAAATAATAACAAGGAAATATAATGAAAAAACTCAAACATACACTGGTTGCAACCGCGATCATCAGCTTACTTGGTGTCAATGCTGTACATGCAAAAACACCAGTAGACTTGGGGGTCGTTAATGAGGATAAGTTGGCCGAAATGCTGGTTCGCAGGGGATTACTTGATGATTCAGCGTCATTACAGGAAAGGTCTGATGCAGTAAAAAGTTACTTAGATAATAAAATAAAACATGGATTTAGTGGTGATGCTCAATTTGGTAAACAAGCCAAACATCACCAAAGTCGCATTATTAATGTTATCGAGAAACAACAGGGATTGAAAAAATCGAGTGTCTTTGCACTGGAAGTTACGAATAAGCGTACCGATAAAGTGTTGGCTCTTTTAGTCGATTTCCCCGACCTTCCATGGGATGATAACAAGCTGACTGAAGTGCATACTTCGATGCTTTATCCTAGCTATCCACCAGAACATTATCAGACCCTGTTATTCTCAGATACAGGCTACACTGGCCCGAAAGGCAATAACTTAATCTCTATGCGTCAATATTATGAGCAAGAATCTGGAGATAGTTATAGTGTTTCTGGTCAAGCTACAGGCTGGTATCGAGCAGAAAAGAATGCTGCGTATTACGGTGGTAACTCTGAAACGACCGACAATGACAAAAATGCACAAGCGTTAGTGCGCGAGGCCCTGGCACAGCTCGCTAAAGATCCGAGTGTGAATCTGGCCGATTATGATATCGAAGATCGTTATGACTTTGACGGTGACGGTAACTTCCGTGAACCTGATGGTGTTATCGATCATCTCATGGTATTCCATGCCTCTGTTGGCGAAGAAGCGGGTGGTGGTGTACTGGGTCCTGATGCGATTTGGTCACACCGCTTTAATCTGGGTCAGCCATATGTGCTTGAAGGAACGACGAGTTCTGTACCGGAACAATTCAATGGTAACTATGCAGCGTTTGATTATACGATGCAGCCAATAGACGCTGCAGCAGGGGTTTGTGCGCACGAATATGGTCACGATTTAGGCCTGCCTGATGAGTATGATACTCAGTATACTGGCGCTGGCGAACCTGTTTCTTACTGGTCAATCATGTCTTCTGGTAGTTGGGCTGGTAAAATTGGTGGCACTCAACCGACAGCATTCAGTTCATGGGCCAAAACCTTCTTGCAAAACGCAATTGGTGGCCGCTGGATCAATGACGAACGATTGTCTATTGAAGAGCTAAAGGAGAAAGATTTATTCTTTACCTTGTTCCAAACTACAGATAACGATCGCCCTAACATGGTACGCATTGACTTACCGATGAAGAAAAGTGAAGGATTAAAACCGTTCGAAGGGACTGCTCAGTTCCATTCCGAACAGGGTGACAGTCTGAACAATTCGATGAGCAGAAGCTTAGATATTCCAGCGGCAGATGCCGTTAAACTGGTATTTAAAGCTTGGTATCAAATAGAAAAGGATTATGACTTTGCACGTGTGCTGATTAACGGTAAACCAATCTCTGGTAATATTACTACTCTAGATGATCCGCTTAATACTGGTTTAGCGCCAGCGATTGGTGGTGAATCTGATGGTTGGATCGATGCTGAATTTGATCTGTCGGATTACGCTGGGCAAACTGTTACGCTTGGTTTTGATTACATCACGGATGGTGGCCTAGCAATGAAAGGACTATTCCTTGATAACATTGCTCTGATTAGTGATGGTGACCGTACGCTGATTGATGATGCAGAATCAACGTCGACATTTACTCTTGATGGCTTCAAGAGCAACACAGGTTTCTACGAGTCTAACCACTATTATTTACTGCAATGGCGTAGTCATAACGACGTTGATGAAGGCTTAAGCAATATTAAACGTATGGGTCAACTAGTGACTTTCGAACCTGGACTGATTATTTGGTACGTTGATGATTCATTTAAGGATAACGCGGTAGGTAAACATCCTGGTCAAGGTTGGCTTGGTATTTTAGATGCTGATCAGAACGCGCTATTATGGGCGGATACTGGTCTTCCGGCACAAACTCGTTTTCAAGTTCGTGATGCCGCTTTTTCGTTACATGATCAAACTGAATTTAGTTTGACTGCTCGTGATGGCAATGTATTGGAAGATAGTAATCTTGCTGCCAATGGTCATTTTGCTGATAGTCAAGACTACAGTTTACCAGAAGCGCCAGATTCAGGGCGTATTGTGACAGAATATGGTCTCGTTATCGATGTACTAAATCAGGCAGATAACAACGAATACGGCGTACTCAAAGTTTCTTATTCAGAGACACCGAATGTTGCACCTCAAGCTATATTTGACCTTGTTGTTGATGGACTTGAAGTAACAACTACAAATAGAAGTACTGATAGCGATGGTAAAATTGATAGTTATCTATGGGATTTTGGCAACGGTCAGATCAGCAATGAAATTTCTCCGGTATGGAAGTATACTGAAAGCGGAAGCTACACGGTAACCCTGATGGTAACTGATAATGATGGCGAAACAGCTACTGTATCGGAAACTATTAATGTTGTTGCTCCAAATGTTGAACCTGAAGTTGGTGCGAAATATATTCACTTAGGTCGTCTAGTAACATTATGGTCAACGAGCACTGACAGTGATGGTCGTATTGTTGATACCGAATGGCAATTACCGAACGGTAAGACTAAGCGTGGTCGCCTTATTACGGCAATGTTTCCTTCATACGGTCACCATGTTGTGACATTGAAGGTAATTGATAATGATGGTGCTGTTGTCAGCAAGGTTATTAACGTTAAAATATAAATGTCATAAAAATGAATCAAAGCGCCCTCTTGGGGCGCTTTTTAGTTTCTTAAACCTCTCAAGTAAATGTAATACGAACATATATTTACTATATGAAATGCTAATTTATCCTCTCTGTTTTTCCTGTTAATGTACCAACTCAATTTAGCTAACTTAAGGACGAGTTCGTGCAGTCAAAATTTCTATGGATATTTTTTATCATATCAATTTCATTTTCATCACTCTCTTATGCAAAAGATTTTTTTCGTGTTAGTGGTGGTGATCTGTTGATTAGTAACAATGGCATGACACATTCAGAAGTAGTGGAAATAATTAATAACGAAAAGTCATTCAAACGAATTTCATATAATCGTTATATTTTGAATGCGTCTGTGGGTGGTGAATTTGAAGTGAAGTTAACATTTGAGGGCGGAAAGTTAACTGGAATTAAGTCTAAGCAGATGGGAGGAGTGGACTACCATTAGCAGTTAACGCCGTAAACCCTCGCCCGATCAGGGCGGGGATACAAGGTGAAAGTGCGTAGCGCTTTGATCTTTGTTATTTTGTGGTATGATACTGTACGCATATACAGAGGTTTATTATGTTAAGAGCAACAAAAGTACGTATTTACCCTACAGCCGACCAAGCAGAGTTTTTAAATGCTCAGTTTGGTGCTGTTCGGTTTGCGTATAATAAAGCTCTGCACATTAAGAAACATTTTTATAGTGTAAAAGGTATATCACTTGCAGTACAAAAAGACTTAAAACCGTTACTCGCTAAAGGCAAGAAGTCCCGTAAGTATAGTTGGTTAAAGCAATATGATTCTATTGCACTGCAGCAAGCAGTTATTAACCTAGATGGTGCTTACAAGAGGTTCTTTGATAAGAAACTTAAAGCAGGTTTTCCGACCTTTAAGCGTAAGCATGGTAAACAATCCAGTTACCACTGCACGAGCGTAAAAGCCACTGATAACACGATTAAAATACCTAAATTATCCGCCATAAAAGCACGTATACACCGTGAGCTAGTCGGTACACTTAAAAGCATTACTATCTCAAAATCTGTAAGCGGAAAATACTTTGCATCGCTATTAGTTAAGTCAGATGAAGCAATCCCAGTTAAATCAAAGCACATTACAAGCGTGTCAGGTTATTACCTTGGATTGACACATTACTTAATTGACGATCGAGGTAATAAGACCGCTAACCCTCGCTTTCTTGTGAATGCTTGTAGCAATTTAAGAAAAAAGCAAAAGGCATTAAGCAGAACTAAAAAAGGTTCTCGTAACCGCTCTAAAGCACGTTTAAAACTAGCGTCGGCACATGAACGTGTCAGCAATGCTAGAAATGACTTTCAGCATAAATTATCAAAACGAATTATTGACGATAACCAAGCGGTAATAGTTGAGACTCTGAAATCATCAAACATGCTAAAGAATAGAAAATTAAGCCGTCATATTTCGGATGCTTCATGGTCTGGCTTTGTTGATAAGGTATCTTATAAAGCTGAAATGTACGGAGTCCACCTTGTTAAGTGTAATCAGTGGTTCGCAAGTTCTAAAACTTGCTCATGCTGTGGTGATAAGGTAAAAGATATGCCGTTGAATATCCGTCATTGGTCTTGTCCATCATGTAACACTCAACATGATCGCGACATTAACGCATCAAAGAATATTCGTCATTACGGCATAATTAAATTAAAAGCGGATGGATTGACCGTTTCTGCATAGTGAAGCTGTGTTAGACCTGTAATATTTACAGGCTGTAGCTAACGACCTATGAAGCATCGCCATTTATGGCGGTGAGCAATCACCAACTCTTGTATCTAAAGATACTGCTTATTGTTTAAGTTGCGAAAACCTTACTTCTCTTTCTTCATTGGTATCGGTTCTGTGCAGTACGTAAGGCTGTATATTAACCCAACAAATCACATTGCCACTCCAAAATAGCTACATAGATCACGTTTATACCTCTTTATTGTTGATTTTGTGGCGTGGTTGTAACCGTTTTGTTACATTTTTGAGGTCGATTGATAGCGACTCAAGCAGCTAAAATTTAATATTTATAAGGACGCCATTATGAACGAAAAGTTAAAACTCGTATTATTTCAAAAGCTTAAAAACTCAAATGGCTCACAGTGAAATGAGAGTTTAATTGGTAACCACAGAAAGAATACTAATAGCTTAAAGTAAATAACAATATTTCAAGGACGGATTTAGTCGTATGCGTCGAATTCAAAGTGATCAAAACAGGGTGTTAAACAGCCAACTTTCCTTTCTCATGTCATCTATTTTTAAAAAACAAGATATATCAAAAAGGATAGAAAGGCTTCTTCCAAAAATTCATGGACCCAAACCAATGAAGTTAAAAATAATCCGAACTTATCGCTTTTAATGCCTCGATATGGCGGACATGTGGGCTTCGTACTTCCTAAATCTAAGGGAAGATATTGGTCCGAAGAAACGACGATTAAATATTTAAACAACAAAGGAATGTGAATATGAAAAACATCATTGAAAACAGAACAAGAACATTTGATTGGGCAGATCCTATGATTGGGGCTAAAAGCGCAATGAAAATGAGTGGTTACGACTATTTAAAAAGCATAGCTGATGGTGATCTTCCTATGCCACCAATTATGAGCTTGATGGGGGTCGATAATTGTGACGTAGATAAGGGTTATATGCGCTTTGAATTTAACGCAGAAGAATATCACTACAACACTATTGGTGGAGTACATGGCGGTGTATTTTCTACACTATTAGATTCTTGTATAAGCTGCGCAATTCATACCACTTTGCCGCAGGGAGTAGGGTTTAGCACTATCGATCTAAAAGTAAACTTTATTCGACCAATTACGATCGAAACAGGCTTAGTTATTTGTGAAGGTAATGCAATTCACACTGGTAGAAAAACAGCAGTGGGTGAAGGACGCTTACTAGACGCTTCAGGGAAGTTATTAGCGACAGCATCAGTAACTTGTTTGATACTAAGTTAACAGTACATCGGGATTTAATTTTATGGATAGCAAGCAAGAACAAGTAACTCTACAAGATATTCGGCGCGCAATGCCAAAGAAGTATTTTGAATGTAATACGCTAACTTCTATCAGTTATTTTTTAGTTAATTTAGCATTATCTTTAGTGTTGCTCTTGGTCGCAATTTATTATTTTGAATCCCTTTCTTCTCCATTTTTTGAAATAGCTTGGTTAAGTTATTTTTTTCTTCAAGGTAAGTGTTTTTGGGGATTTTTCTTATTGGGACACGACTGTGGTCATAAAGCATTTTCTAAAAATAGACTAATCAACGATGGTGTTGGTCTATTAGTACACTCGTTTTTGTTACTACCGTATGAACAATGGAAATTTACTCATAGAAACCACCATAGGTATTGTGGACATATTGATAAAGATGAAGGATATGGCCCGGTTCGAGAAGGCAGTAAAGTAAGCCGTAAAGCCAGTGCACTCTTGGCACTAAGTGGTTTTGCCTATTGGTGCTATTTGGTTGGGATTTCAAGACATGGAATCAATCATTATTCTTACACTGACCCTTTGTTTAAAAGCCGAAAGAGTAAAATGAAAACGTCACTCTTTGCTGTTATGTGTATGTTCCTATTTTTGGCCGTGCTGTCATTTCAATATGGCGCAGTGAACGTACTTTTGTATTATGTTATTCCCCTGCAAGTTTATTCATACTATTTTATCATTATCACTTTCTTACAGCATAATGATGAGAAATTGGTTTGGCATTCTGATAAAGAGTGGACACCGTTGAAAGGTAGCTTAACAACTATTGACCGTAACATCTCATGGTGGAACATTTTCTGCCACCACATCAACTTACATCAAGTTCATCACTTCTATCCTAATATCCCTCACTATCGATTAGCCCCCGCGACTAAAGTCTTTAGGAAAAATCTCCCTTTGTTGGTTAATACGGCTAGCGAGGCAACCCTTTTTTCGTATGCAAAAAATTTGTGGAACTATACTTTTTTCGGAAAAGTGAAAAACAACCAACACCGCTTTAGTTATCATTCAGCCAAGCATAGTAGCTTAGAAAGTAATGCTACATCAGAGAGCCCTCATAATGTTAAAAGCTAATTGGGGTGGTAAGAAGGGCTGCTTGATTGATGAAGCCTTGGTGCTAAATCTGTTTGTTGTTAAGAGTATGCGTCCATGCTTTGTGGGACATAGACTCATTTTACGCGCCTATATTATTTATAAACATTCGCCAGTTGGTATCAATGTTCCTTCGCCAATCTTAAAAGCACTATTGGAACTTGCCTGCGAATATTTAATACAAGCATCACCAGTATCATTTGAGTCTTCAAGGCTGATGATAGTTGTACCAATGTATCTACCAAGACGAACTTTAAATCCTTCTAGGGTTACGATTTTATTTATATTTTCAGGCGTGCCAGAAGGATATGCATAAAAAAGATTAACGACTTCGCCATTAATCTTAACAGTACTTCGTTCTAATTTATTAACACCGTCTAACTGAGCTCTGTAGTGAATGAGATTAGCCGCGCTATTTAATGCCGCACTTGCTGCATGCAGTGATGCATCTTTAGCATCGTCTTGTATATTTATAAATTTAGGCACAGCAGCTGCGGCTAATATGCCTAATACAATAATGGCGATCACTAATTCGAGTAGCGTAAAACCTTGGTTTTTCATTTTGTTTATTGATTACATCCAATAAGACTTTGGTTTTGGCATAAAGTCGCTGGTATCAGACATATTTTTAATGTCATTATTCGCATTTTTTTGCGCTGACTCAGCTTCTTTTTTAGGTTCTTCTAGTTTCTTACCGTCGTCATAAACGATATCACTTGGATCAATTGGCTGTGAGCCTAACCCGTCAACGCTAATTGGTTGATCTTCTATGGCATCTTCAACTGTTACAGGCGCTAACGCTTGAATCGGGCTCATTGGTTGGTTCATTGGTAGGTTTGCTGGCTGGTTCATTGGCAGGTTAGAATGGAAGCTACAACCTTGATTGAACAGACAAAGAAAGATGATTAATTTTAAATGTTTCATTATTACCTCATGCACCATTGCTATAAACAGCAACGTGTTATGAATTACTGTATTCGCTAAACTTATTCTACTTGGGTTTTTAGCAGTGACATTACAGCCATGAATTGTGTAATACCAAGGAGAGGACTTTTCTCTTTTTCTTTAGATTCCCCACCTAATATCGATGGAGCTTCAGATGCTGAACCACCACCGAAACTGCTACAACCTTGAAGTGACACGCACAGACAAATCATTAAAACTATCTTATTCATAACCACTCCATTGATTTACTTACTAAAAAAAACTGTTTTTTATAAGCTTTTTCTGAATTTTAGATAAAGAAAAGCCCATTGAATCAAACCATTCAATGGGCTGCGACACTTAGGAGGGTGCCGTTCTAACTTGCGTTTGGTGGAGTCGGGGGGAGTTGAACCCCCGTCCGAAAAACCTACATCCGCGGTACTACATGTTTAGTCATCTCTATTAATTTAACTTTTTATTAAGCCGAGTGACAGGCCGAACAAAAGCGTGCTCGATTGAGTTTAGCGCTTTCTCTACGAGCGAAGAGTCCACGCGATCCCGATATTTAATGACCATACAATATTAGAGACCCTCGGGCAGGGTTCTAAATGATGGCTAGCTAGCCTAAGCTGCTAGAGAGTAGTTAGAGTCGTTTGCAACTATAACAGTGCGGCTTTTTACGAGGCCAACCGCCCCTCGACATGCACCTAGGGTTTCGTGAATCTCGTCGAATCCTAAATCGACCCCAGAACTAAAATTCTACGCTAATAGTGTAGAATTGCAACACATTAACGAACTTTGTGTTTCATCATTCGTTCTTTGTCTATTTTCCATTCACGATCTTTCACATCTGAACGTTTATCGTGCTCTTTCTTACCTTTAGCAAGACCTATGTTGATTTTGACCCAAGCTTGCTTCCAGTACATTGATGTTGCAACAATAGTATAACCCTGACGGTCTACTTTACTTGCTAGTACTTCTAATTCACGCTTGTTTAATAATAACTTACGAATACGTGTCGGGTTGCAAACTACGTGTGTCGACGCGGCGTCGAGTGGCATGATCTGCGCACCAGACATAAATGCTTCACCGTTTTTAATAAACACATAACTTTCGGTAATGTTTACTTTACCGGCGCGTAATGATTTAACTTCCCAACCTTGGAGTTCTAATCCTGCTTCCAAGCGATCTTCGATTTTATATTCGAAACTAGCCGTTTTATTTCTCGCGATGGTGTTTTCGCTTTTTTTTGGTTTTTTCTTAGCCATAATTTATCTTTATGCACCCATCATTGACGGAATTTAATGTTATAAATCTTATAACAAAATCGAATTTTATCCTAGTACTAGTCTTACTTTGCACGGAATAACAAATGAATTTTATGCAGATAAATGCTAAAGTTGGCTACTTATTACTACTGGCAGAGAGAGATTGAGCCATTAGTAAGCGATTTAATTTTTTGATTGTTGTTTTCAATATAGGAACACGTATGCCACGGATAACACGCAGCGCACTGTTAATGTATAGCGCTGACCAAATGTTTAATTTAGTAAACGATGTGAATGCATACCCAGATTTTTTACCAGGTTGTACTGGTACACGCATTTTAGATGAGCATGATAATCAAATGACAGCAGCAGTTGACGTTGCCAGAGCCGGTATTAGCAAAACATTTACCACTAAGAATACGCTAATACCTGGGCAAGAAGTAAAAATGGATCTCGTTGATGGGCCGTTTAAAAAACTTACAGGTGGTTGGACGTTTAAAGCGTTAGATGAAACCGCATGTAAAGTAACTTTAGATCTAGATTTTGTATTCAGCAGTAAATTAGTGGAAGTGGCGTTTGGGCGTATTTTCTCTGATTTAGTGAATAACATGGTGCAATCTTTTACAGAGCGTGCAAAAGAGGTTTATGGTGTCGACCAAAATTAAGGTAGAAGTTATTTATGCATTACCGAAAGAACAAATTACTTTTACGGTAAGTTTAGAGCAAGGTTCGACTGCCCAACAAGCGATTGAAGCATCGGGTATATTAGTCAAATATCCTGAGATTGAGCTGAATAAAAATAAATTAGGTATCTATAGTCGCTTAATCAAATTGGATACTGTGGTTGAAGATGGTGAACGTGTTGAGATATATAGGCCATTAACTGCCGACCCTAAAGAGATGCGCAAGCGCCGTGCTGAAAAAGCCAAAGAAGATGGGCGGATTCACGAAAAAACAGGCCAAAAAATAAGATAGAGAATAATATAAATCACAACTCAATTTAGGTTGTGATTTATATTATCAATAATTTCTTGTTCTTAATTTATCTATCAAGTGGCGTTGAAAAGTTAGGGTTTAGTGGATAATCACCAACCACCGTTTTCAGCTTATCACTTTCAAAGGTTAATACCAGTTGCTTACTTGTTACTTCGCCACGCCCTGTTTTGAAGCGATATAAGTAATTCCACACATCACGGTCAAATGAATCAACCAACATTGGACTACCAAGTACAAAAGTAACTTGTTCTTTCGTCATATCAACACGTAATTTGTCTACTTGATCATCTTCGACATAATTACCTTGTGGAATATCAATTTTATAAACTAGTTTTTCAAGAATTGAACAGCCCGATAAACTGAAGATGGCCAAGCCTGCAATAAGTAAGTGTTTTAAGCGCATAAGTATTTTACTAATTAAGTCCATATAGATAGGTAAATAGTAACTCGGCTGGCGAGTGAAGTAAATCGATGTATTTAGTCGGTTTACTTAGAGTTAAGCCAATTAGAAGACAAAAGCAGGAATTAGTTCCCGCATTGTCTTTAATGTGGGGGGTTAAACTAACATTTCTTCGGCATTACTTAACGTCGATGCGGTGATCTTGTCTCCTCCAAGTAAACGCGCTAACTCTTCAATACGTTTTTCTTGGCTTAAGGGCTTCATGCAGGTTTCGGTAGTTTTACCATCGGTGGTTTTACTCACAAACATTTGTTGATGACCTTTGGATGCGACTTGCGGTAAATGAGTCACGCACATGACTTGGGTTTTATTGCCTAATTGACGTAATAGTTTGCCAACAATAGAGGCGGTTTGCCCTGAGATGCCCACATCTACTTCATCAAAGATTAACGTTGGTGTTGATATTTTCTGCGCTGTGATCACTTGGATTGCTAAGCTTATACGTGATAACTCACCACCTGATGCCACTTTACCCAGTGCTTGTAATGGTTGCCCTGGGTTCGTTGAAACTAAGAAATTAATATCATCCAAACCTTGTGGATTTGGTGTTTTATGTTCACTGCTTTCAAGGGTTATTTCAAAACAACCATTTTCCATACTCAGTTCATGCATGCTTGCCGTGATCAGTTTGTTTAACTGCTTTGCGTATTTTTGACGACTTGATGATAGTTTTGTTGATTGTTGATGATACTTAGCTTCAGATTCTTGTAGCTCTAGCTTGATACTCTCAATTCGTTCATCGTCACCGGCAATATTGTCTAATTCAGATTTTAGCATTTGATGATGTGTTGCGAGCTGATCTGCGGGTACTTGGTGTTTACGTGCGAGTTCTAAGGCCTTACCTAAACGTTCATCAAGGTACTCAAATTGTTCAGGGTCGCGGTCAAGATTATCTGTGTAACTGCGAAGTTCATTACCGGCTTCTTCGGCTAATACAACAGCTTCTTGCAAGGTATCTGTGATTGACTTTAATTTTGGATCCATGTCTAGCAAGTTTTCTAAACGCTGAGTTACCATTTGCAACATGCTGCAGATGGTATTGTCTTCATTCTCATACAGTGTGTCTAAACTCGTCATACACTCTTGGACTAATTCAGTGCTGTTGGCTAAAAGTTTATGTTCAGCTTCAATCTGGCTATATTCACCATCGGCTAAGGCAAACTCGTCAAGCTCTGATACTTGATATTGTAATAGCTGTTGTCTGGCTGCCCGTTGTTGCTGGTTTTGTATTAGTTTCTTTTCTTCATCCGCTAAATTATGCCAATTTCGGTAACTATCACGGACGCTCGTCTGTAATTTTGTATGGCTGGCATAACCATCGAGGATCGCCAATTGGATTTCTGGTTTTAATAAAGTTTGATGTGCATGTTGTCCATGTACCTGAACCAAAAATTGAGACAGTGCTTTAAGTTGTTGCAATGGGACGGGGACACCGTTGATATAGCCTTTAGAGCGGCCTTCTGCAGTGATAACACGGCGCAGGATACATTCATCTTCATTATTTAATTCGTGCTCTGCTAGCCATCTGTAGGCGAGAGAACTTTCTTCTACGGTAAAAATGGCGCTGATTTCAGCTTTTTTCTCGCCGGGCCTAACTGTACTGGCATCAGCACGAGAACCTAAAGCAAGACCAAGCGCATCAATGGCTATGGATTTGCCTGCACCTGTTTCACCAGTTACGGTTGTCATGCCTGACTTTAGTTCAAGTTCTAAAAATTTAACGATAGCAAAATTATGAATAGTGAGTTGCGTTAGCATACTGTACCCTGTTTATTTTATCAGGCTGGTTTTATATACAGTATATATACACTGACCCATAAGTGTAAATACTTTGCTTTAGTTGAGGGCTTTATTTTCAATTTGTGATCAAGATACAGGGACGTGAAAGGATAGGCTTAACATGGGATAAGCCTTTATAGCGCTGCGTTCAGACTAAAATAATTTGCTTCCCCAGCCTAATTTTTCACGTAAAACATTAAAGTAATCATAGCTTTTCGGGTGGATCAAATTGAGATGGTTTTTATCTCGTTTGATGATAATTTCATCACCAGGAAGCACGCCAATATGGACGTGGCCATCACAACTGACCATCATATTTTCTTCATTATTTGGCGAAACAACTAATTTAATCGTGCTATTGGCGTTGATGACAATAGGGCGGCTTGATAGTGTATGAGGGAACATCGCCATTAAGGTGATTGCTTCTAGACTTGGAGATAGGATTGGACCACCGGCAGATAACGAATAAGCTGTTGAGCCTGTAGGTGTTGAGACTAATAGGCCATCGGCACGTTGGCTCAGCATAAAGCTATCATCAATGTAGACTTCAAATTCAATCATCGCGGGGATCTTACCTGGGTGTAAGATTGTTTCATTAAAGGCCAAGTTGGTGGCTTTTAACATCCCGTAGCGATAAATAGATGTGTTTAATAAAATACGCTTTTCCGAGATATACTCGCCTTTAAGTACGCCCAATAAATGGTCATCAAAAGCTTCAGGATCAAGATCGGTCAGGAAACCTAAATTACCCCGGTTAACCCCGATAACGGCAATATCAAAACGGGATAATACGCGACCAGCACCAAGCATGTTGCCGTCACCACCAACCACAATGGCAAGATCCGCTTCTTCACCTAGGTCCATCAGTGGCCGTGATACGATATTATCCATGCCTAGGTCTTGAGATACACGACTATCAACAATAACCTTGTATTGGTGTTCGGTTAAAAAATTGTGCAGGGCAATAAGGGTTTTGGTTGTTTCTGGGTGTTTGGGTTTTCCGATTAACCCGATGGTTTTGAATTCTCTCTTCATTGCCTTGATTCCACTAAGTAAGTATGGGGTCAGTATATACTTAAGCCACTTCAAGATTCAAAGTATAAACGCGATCTAAATGTCGCTTAATTAATAATTTATAGTGTGTTATTTAGAACTATTTTTACTGTAGGGTGTAACTAGGGATGAATTTGACTTGAATCTCGTGTTAGGATCCCCATTATATTTCTGTATAAACCATTAATTGTAATATAGCGTACTAATTATAGAGTATGCTGAATCGAATGTCGGAGAAAGTAATGAGCAGCGAAAAGCAAAAAGTACAGGCTGAAAAGAAAGTTGAAGAGCAATTAGTAACAGAAACTGAAGCACAGCCTGTAGTTGAAGATGTTACAGTTGAAGAGGTTGCTGTTGAAGAAGCGACTGTGGAAGTTGATGAGTCTGTAGCACGCATCGCTGCATTAGAAGCTGAACTAGCGAAAGCAACTGCATCAGCAGCTGAATTTAAAGATACTGCATTACGTGCGAAAGCTGATGCTGATAACATTCGTCGCCGTGCTGCGATTGATGTTGATAAAGCAAAGAAATTCGCGCTAGAAAAGTTTGCTAATGAATTACTGCCTGTTATTGATAACATGGAACGTGGTCTGTTACATGCTGATAAAGCAAATGAAGCATTACTACCATTGATTGAAGGTATTGAGCTAACAGCTAAATCACTGGAATCTGCATTAGAAAAATTTGGTGTTAAATCTGTTAATCCTGAAGGTGAAAAATTCAACCCTGAGTTACATCAGGCAATGAGCATGATCGAAAGTGCTGATGTTGAACCAAATACAGTGATTACTGTGATGCAAAAAGGTTATGAACTAAATGGTCGTCTAATCCGACCTGCAATGGTGATGATCTCAAAAGCGGTAGCAACACCAACTCCAACAATTGATACGCAAGCTTAATTGTCGATATAAGTAAGAATCGAATAAAAATAGAGCCGTTTGGCTCTATTTTTTTATCATCTTTTTATGTTCGTTACTATCGTGATGTCATGGTCTTAACCTGCGGGATAAAAAGCACCCAAAATTGCTAAGCGGCTTGCGCCTGTGACGGCAGGTAAATTACCCGGCTGTTTATGGATATGTTGCTTCGCTAACCAAGCAAACGCAATCGCTTCAACCCAATCAGGATCAATGCCTATTTCTGTGGTTGTCATTACAGGTGTAACTGGTAATAATTGTGCTAAGTCTGCCATTAACAATGGATTGGCCGCGCCACCACCACAAATGTACACTTCATTCGTTATATTCACGTTATTACTTTTATTCCCGATACTATTATGCATCAATTTAGTGACTTCATTAGCAATAGAAACTGCGGTAAAACGCGTTAATGTACGTTGTACATCGGCATCTGAATATGACAGCGGATGTTTATCTGAAATAGTATCTAAACTGTTATTTAATGTTTTATTTAAATAGGGTTGCAGCCAAGCTAAGTTAAATAACTCTCGACCCGTGCTTTTCGGCGGGTTTAACGCAAAAAATGCATGCTGTAATAATGACGTCAGTAAAGACTCGATAACAACCCCTGATTTTGCCCATTGGCCATCTTCATCGTAGCTTTTTAGGCTGTTATTTTTAGCAGTAAACCAGGCGTCGAGTAGGGTATTCCCCGGACCAGTATCATAGCCAATAATGGATTTATTCTGCTGCAAGCTTGGCAAGTAGGTTATATTGGCTAAACCACCGATGTTAACAATGGCGCGATTGATACTCTGGTGTTGAAATACAGCCTGATGGAAAGCAGGGACTAAGGGCGCACCTTGACCACCAAGGGCCATATCTTTGCGTCTAAAGTCAGCGACGGTATCAATATTGGTCAAGGCGGCAAGAATATTAGCATCTCCGATTTGTAAGGTGAAGCCATGCTCGGGGTGGTGACGTACCGTTTGACCATGAGAACCAATAGCTGTGATGTCTTTGGCGGTATACTGTGTTTTAGCCAGCAATTGATCACAAGCAAGCGCAAAGGTTTCAGCAAGCGGTTGCTCGATGGTGGCAAGTGTGCTTATTTCATTGCCGTTAGGACGACACAATTGATGCAGTTGAGCCGTTAGCTTCGCAGGCATAGCTTGTAAGTGCTGGGCAATAAGTTGGCACTTGCCATGCTCAAATGCGACTAAGGCAGCATCAATACCATCAATGCTGGTTCCAGACATCAGTCCGATATATAACTCACGTTTGTTTGGCATTGTCGCTCCCTAAAATCAGCCGTTTATCTTTATTGTGCGATTAGACTGTATAATTTCGCATTATTTTCCAATTGCTCTATGATGCCCTTCGCTTCGGAGACAAACTTGGTCTTTTCACTACCGCGTAATGACTCTGCTTTTGGTAGTGACACTGTTTTTGGATTTTTGTGCTTACCATTCACTAAGAATTCATAATGTAAATGGGGGCCCGTTACGCGACCCGTCGCACCAACCGTACCAATTTTTTGATTCTGTTTAACCCGCTGTCCTTGTTTGACACTACGCTTATTCATGTGCAGGTATTTAGTGACAATATTAGCGTTATGTTTAATAAAGACGTAATTACCGTTAAAGCGATTATAAGCAGATGCGATAACTTTACCATCACCTGCAGATACAATAGGGGTACCTGTTCTAGCTGCGTAATCAATACCATTATGCGCACGTACTCTACCTGTTACTGGATGACGGCGATTACGGTTAAAACTAGAGCTGATATATTTAAAGTTTACCGGAGCGCGTAAGAAGGCTTTACGCATAGAGCGTCCTGACGGGGTATAGTAGCTGCCATCTTTATGGCGTACCGCTTGAAATTTATCACCTTGGTTGATGAACTCTGCGGCAAGGATATTACCTGTAGAAACAAAATCACCATCAATATATTGTTCTTCATAAATCACTGCAAAACTGTCGCCCGCTCGAATGTCGAGGGCGAAATCGATATCCCAACCAAATATTGTGGCTAAGTTCATGATTTGTTTTGCTGGCATTTTACCTTTAACACCTGCATTCCAGAAGTTACTGGTGATCTCTGCACGCGTGAATGTTTCTCTGACTTCTATTTTGTTTTTAAGGGTGTTAGTTGTGTAACCATCAGCTGTTTTATTAATGTGTAACGATTCGGTGGCGCTGTAAGGGTAAATAAGCTCAACAAATTGGCCATCATTATTCGTTGTGATGGTTAGTTTTTGTCCTGGATAGATACTGCGTAAGCGTTTAGCCGATGACAATTTGTCTATTTCATAGATGGTTTTTGTCGATAAATGGCTACGTTGACCAATTAACGATAGGTTATCACCCGCGCGAACAATAATTTCCTCACTGGTTAATCGTGATTTAACCGGCTTATTTTCTGCCGAGGTGATGCGAGGTAATTTTAAACTGTAACGATCACCAACTTGGTATATATAAAAAGAGTCTGCATCTGATGATAGTGGTGCGCTGGTGGAGACTGGGAGTAACAGCAGTGTAATGATCAAACCAAAGATAATTAGAATGAAGGTTCGGTGCAGTTTTGGTAATTGCTTAAAACGGTTACCGAATGACATATGAAAGCACAACCTTGTGGCAATTTTAAAAGAAGGTACATATTCTAACAAATACTAAGGTCTGTGCAAAAAAATTATCACCAAATTAACGGTATTGCCTCAGTGCAATGGTTTTCAATTGTGATGCTATCCAGTAGTATAGAGTTATTATATTTAGGTAATAAGTGTGGAGCTTAATATTATGACGCAAATCAATGATGCGTTACGTGAAATCAAACGTGGTACAGAAGAAATCCTAGTTGAAGAAGAATTAGTAGCAAAACTGAAAGAAGGTCGTCCGCTAAGAATTAAATTAGGTGCTGATCCAACAGGTGCTGATCTACATTTAGGCCATACTGTTATCTTAAACAAGTTACGTCAATTTCAAGACCTTGGTCATGAAGTTATCTTCTTGATTGGTGACTTCACTGCAACCGTGGGTGACCCGTCAGGTAAAAACTCGACACGTCCACCACTAACACGTGAAGATGTACTTGTTAATGCGAAAACGTATACAGATCAAGTATTCAAAATTTTAGATGAGTCAAAAACACGCATTGAATTTAACTCTACGTGGTTAAACGAATTAGGTGCTGCGGGCATGATCCGTTTGGCGTCGCAACAAACAGTTGCACGTATGCTAGAGCGTGATGACTTCAAAAAACGCTATGCGTCAAATCAAGGTATCGCGATCCACGAATTTATGTACCCATTATTACAAGGTTATGATTCAGTTGCGCTGCAATCGGATGTTGAGCTTGGCGGTACAGATCAAAAATTCAACCTATTAATGGGTCGTGAATTACAAAAAGCAGAAGGTCAGAAGCCACAAACGGTCATCATGATGCCACTGCTTGTTGGTCTTGATGGCGTGAAAAAAATGTCTAAATCAGCGAACAACTATATTGGTGTAACAGATGCACCGAATGAGATGTTCGGTAAGATCATGTCTATCACTGATGAGTTGATGTGGAACTACTTCGAATTATTATCATTCCGTCCATTAGCTGAAATTGAAAAGTTCAAAGCTGATATCGCGGCAGATGCTGTTAACCCACGTGATGTTAAAATTTCATTAGCAAAAGAAATCATTGCCCGTTTTCACGATGAAGCGGCAGCAGAAAGCGCACATAATGATTTCACGCAGCGTTTTTCAAAAAATGCGATCCCAGATGAAATGCCAGAGTTTGATTTTGCAGTAAGTGATGCAATCGCAATTGCTAACTTATTAAAAGGTGCTGGTTTAGTATCAGGGACATCGGAAGCGATGCGTATGATCAAGCAGGGTGCTGTTAAGATTGATGGCGAAAAAGTAGAAGATACACGTCTTGTGCCGACTGCGGGTACAGCCGTATACCAAGTTGGTAAACGTAAGTTTGCACGTATTACACTTGGCTAACTGCTGATAAATAATTTAAGCCCGTTATGATAATTGTCATAACGGGCTTTTTAGTTTTAGGCTGTTAGCGAATGTAATTTACGAGCGGTGGTGTTTTAAAACAAAGATAGGTAATCTTAAATGCCAATGCACTGCGGCCATTCGGAGTGTAAATACCCCTGTCATGGCGAGTAACATCGCTAAATCTTCAGTTATGCCAATGAGTAGTGCGCCAGTATAAACTAGGCCTCCCAAGACAGATGCAGTCGCATAAATATCTTTTTGTAATACCATCGGTACGCGACTGGCTAACAAGTCTCTAATAATACCTCCTGCAACACCGGTGATCACACCCATAACTACCGCGGTCATCCCCGGTGCGCCATAAGCCAAAGCTTTCTGCGTACCCAGTACGGTAAATAAGGCTAAGCCTACTGCATCCGCAAGGGGTAATAATATTGGCGGCATGCGATGATTACGGTTAGCAAACAAAATGGTTAACATAGACGTCAGAATAATAACGGTGAGGTAAACGGGGTCGTGCACCCAGAATGCAGGGCCTACATCTAAAATAGCATCACGTATTGTACCACCTCCAATCGCGGTTACGGCAGCCAATACTGTAGCGCCAAATGGGTCCATGCGCATCTGCCCTGCAACTTGTACGCCTGATATTGCAAAAACGGCGGTACCCGCTAAATCGAGTAAATAAATCATATCCATGTTCATCATCAGTAAACTTATTAATCCTTTCTATATATTTGTCCATAATTAAGAAGAGCAGAGTATACGGATAGAGAAAACGATTTCTTTTAGCTATATCGAAGTTCTAACAAATAAAGTTGCGAATATAAATAAAATTTGAATTATTAATGATGCGATTCTGAATATTATCTTTCAGATGAAATTTAGAGGGAAGTGAGTAAAAGAGGGTTATATGTAGGCATAAAAAAAACAGCATAGAGAAGTTTTCGTCTATTTATAATCAAGCGTTATAAAACAATAAACTTTTCCATGCTGTTTTTGGTATTTTAAACTATAGGCTAGCGATTGATGGTAAAGCACCACTTGTGATGGCTAAAGTGGTTAAAACAGTAAAAACGGCTATAAATTCTTTCATGATAATGTCCTTGGTGTTAATGGATTGAGTACATTATGCACATATTTTATTCGTTTGGCTAGCTATTTATGAGAAAAGTGTAACTTTTAATACTTTGGGCTCTCGATGATGTTGAAGTGCTGATTAGTGTGAGTCTTAATCTTTTTATCCGTGCTGACTGTTGTGATTCATGATATTTTTGTTGTTGAGTATTTTAATTTGTATGCAAAAGTTTAGTTTTAGTTGTTACGATCATGACTTCACTTGTGTTGGGTGAAATGTGCGTAAAATAGCGTGTTAAGTCGAATTTTAAAGCTGGTTATTAATGAGCAATCAAAGGTCTCAATAACCAGATTTAATGTGTTTAATGGTTTGAATAAGGTGAAGTATCGTCATATTCGTATTACAATAGGGGCATTGTGATTGTAAACATTGTCGGCGCTGTAAAACTCAGTAATGTCATGATAATGAATTGATTAAAAGGTTATAAAAGTATTATGAGTAATATTATCCCAATGACTGCACGTGGTGCAGATAATTTACGTGAAGAGCTCGAACGTCTTAAAACTGTTCGCCGTCCTGAAATTGTGAATTCAATTGCTGAAGCGCGTGAACACGGCGATTTAAAAGAAAATGCGGAATACCATGCGGCACGTGAAGAGCAAGGGTTTTGTGAAGGCCGTATTCAAGATATTGAAGGCAAGTTATCAAATTGCCAAATTATTGATGTAACAAAAATGGCAAACAATGGTCGTGTTATCTTTGGTTGTACAGTGACAATTTATAACACTGAAACGGAAGAGGAAATAACTTACAACCTAGTGGGTGATGATGAAGCGAATATTAAACAAAATCGTATTTCAATTAATTCACCAATTGCGCGTGGTTTAGTAGGCAAAAGTGTCGATGATGTTGCGGTTGTGACGACGCCGGGCGGCGCGATTGAATTTGAAATTGTATCGGTAGAATATATCTAACTATCGACACACTTCATGAAAATACAGATACGAATTACGGTGTACTGTGACCCAGTTTTAACACTGGGTATAGTCGAGCTGGGATTCCTTGCCCAGCTGGATACTCATAAAGCTATTATTTTTTTGGCAGTATGATTTTCTTTTCATCACTTGTACGATAAATAACCAGTGTATGGCCAATACTTTGTACTTTTTCTGCGTTAGCTTCTTTTACAATGGTATCCATTACTAATGCTTTTTGGTCACGGTCTTCTGACGCAACTTTAATTTTGATTAATTCATGATGTGCTAGCGCTACTTCAATTTCAGCCATTACACCTTCTGTTAAGCCGTGTTGGCCTAGTAAGATGACAGGTTTTAATGAATGTGCTAAACCTTTTAGGTGTTGCTTTTGTTTGTTGCTTAATGCCATATTTTAAATTTCTTATTACTTAGGGTTGAAAAAGAGTAATTTTAGCTTCATCTTCATCTTAATACCATGCCATTATGGTAATGGTTTAAAAAAATATTATTAACAGGCTTTCAGATGACCCCGACACCGAAGAAAAAAAGTACCCAAAAGGGCAGTTCAAAGAATTGGCTGCAAGAGCATCACAACGATAAATATGTGAAAGATGCGAAGAAGCAAGGGTTGCGTTCACGTGCAACTTTTAAGCTTGAAGAAATTCAAGCAAAAGATAAATTATTAAAACCGGGTATGAATATTGTTGACCTTGGTGCAGCTCCAGGTGGTTGGTCACAATATGCGGTTAAACAATTAGGTGATAGAGGTCGTGTTATTGCTTGTGATATTTTAGCTATGGATCCAATTGCAGGCGTCGATTTCTTGCAAGGTGATTTCCGAGATGAAAAAGTATTATCAGCATTACTAGCTAAAGTCGGTGATGGTCAGATTGATGTAGTTATTTCTGATATGGCACCAAATATGAGTGGCAATATCGGTGTCGATCAGCCCGCTGCAATGTACTTGGTTGAACTTGCTCTCGAAATGTGTCGTGAAGTGCTTAAACCAAATGGCAGTTTTGCGGTTAAAGTATTTCAAGGTGAAGGCTTTGAGCAATTCATGAAAGATGTGCGTAGTATGTTTACTGTAGTTAAAACCAGAAAACCGGATTCATCACGTGCTCGTTCACGCGAAGTTTTCATTGTTGCGACAGGTTATAAAGGCTAAATTATTGTGACCTGTGACAAAAGTAATATCACTGCTGCTATTGAAGAATTAAATCAAGATTTGTCATCAATTAACATTTAATTATGTTAATAAATAGCCAAGTCTTGATATATTTGAGTAGACAGTAGAGAATATCTAAAGGGTTCTGCAGCCTTGCATTTTAATTGTAAGGACCACAGGATTAAAATTTAAAATGTAAGTTGTTGTTAAACTGTCTATATTTAGAATATATTGAGTGTATCAACTGTTTTTTTTCAGGGAACTTAAGACCCGGAGAGGCTAGATTTTGAGTGATATGGCAAAAAATCTGATTTTATGGCTGGTTATTGCAGTCGTATTAATGTCAGTATTTCAGAGTTTCGGACCAAATGAGAGTTCAAGTAATCAGTTAGATTACAGTTCATTTGTACAACAAGTTAGAAATAAACAAGTTAACGAAGTTAAGATCAACGGACGTACTATCCGTGGTGTTAGCCAAGGTGGACAGAAATTCGTTACTTTCTTACCAGCGGAAGATCCACAGCTATTAAATGATCTGCTAAACAATAACGTTAAAGTATTTGGTGAGCCTGAAGAGGAAGCAAGTTTATTGACTTCTATCTTCATCTCTTGGTTCCCAATGCTATTACTGATCGGTGTTTGGGTATTCTTCATGCGTCAAATGCAAGGTGGCGGCGGTAAAGGTGCTATGTCATTTGGCAAAAGTAAAGCACGCTTAATGAGTGAAGACCAAATTAAAACGACGTTTGCTGATGTTGCAGGCTGTGATGAAGCAAAAGAAGAAGTTGCTGAATTGGTTGATTACTTAAAAGACCCAAGTCGCTTCCAGAAATTGGGTGGTAAAATCCCAACCGGTATCTTATTGGTTGGTTCACCAGGTACAGGTAAAACATTACTTGCTAAGGCTATTGCTGGTGAAGCAAAAGTACCATTTTTCACTATTTCAGGTTCTGATTTCGTTGAAATGTTTGTGGGTGTGGGTGCATCTCGTGTGCGTGACATGTTTGAACAAGCGAAAAAATCATCACCTTGTATCATCTTTATCGATGAAATCGATGCTGTAGGCCGCAAACGTGGTTCTGGCATGGGTGGCGGTCACGATGAACGTGAACAAACGCTTAACCAAATGCTAGTTGAAATGGATGGCTTTGAAGGTAATGAAGGTATCATTGTTATTGCTGCGACGAACCGTCCAGACGTACTTGATCCTGCGCTATTACGTCCAGGCCGTTTTGATCGTCAGGTAACGGTTGGTCTTCCTGATATCCGTGGTCGTGAACAGATCTTAAAAGTGCATATGCGTAAAGTGCCAATTAGTGATGATGTTGAAACTGTACTTATTGCACGTGGTACCCCAGGTTTCTCAGGTGCTGAACTTGCTAACCTTGTTAACGAAGCAGCACTATTTGCAGCTCGTAGTAATAAACGTACAGTATCAATGGCTGAGTTTGAAAAAGCTAAAGATAAGATCTTAATGGGTGCTGAACGTAAGAGCATGTTAATGAGCGAAGAAGAGAAAACGATGACAGCGTACCATGAAGCTGGTCACGCAATCGTTGGTCGCTTAGTACCGGATCATGATCCAGTTTATAAAGTAAGTATCATTCCACGTGGTCGCGCACTAGGTGTCACTATGTACTTACCTGAGCAAGATCGTGTTAGTCATTCAAAACGTCATTTAGAAAGCATGATCTCAAGCCTTTACGGTGGTCGTATTGCTGAAGAAATCATCTTTGGTAAAGACAGTGTATCAACGGGCGCATCCAATGATATTGAACGTGCTACAGATATTTCTCGTAAAATGGTAACGCAATGGGGTCTATCTGAAAAATTAGGTCCGATGAAGTTTGCTGATGAGCAAGGTGAAATCTTCCTTGGTGGTGGTGGTACACAGGCTGCAAGTATGTCTGATGAGACCGCAAAACTGATTGATGATGAAATTCGTTATTTGGTTGAAAGTAACTATAAACGTTCGCATCAGCTGTTAACGGACAATATGGATATTCTTCATTCAATGAAAGATGCATTGATGAAGTATGAAACCATTGATGCCAAGCAAATTGATGATCTAATGGCACGTGTTGAAGTTCGCGCTCCAGCGGACTGGGGCGAAAGCTACGGTACTATTGATAGCGACAGTACTAAAGATGCTAAAAAAGAAACTAAAATAGATAATGAAGAAGATAGCAATAAAAAAGATACAGAATAAGCCTCGCTTACTCAGTATTACTTTATAGCTATTAATTCATGATAGAATAAACCTCGAGCGTAACTCGGGGTTTTTTTTTAGGGATAGGATGATAATGCAGTTAAACTTAGAGACCAATAGCAGTCGTGTTAAAATACTCGATCTAAGTAAACCAGTAGTCATGGGCATTTTAAATGTCACACCTGACTCATTTTCTGATGGCGGTCAGTATCACACTTTAGATGCAGCCTTTAAACAAGCACAACAAATGGTCGCTGATGGCGCTAAGATCATTGATATTGGCGGTGAATCTACGCGTCCTGGCGCCAGTGCTGTTAGCTTAGAAGAAGAGCTTGCCCGTGTTATTCCTATTATTAGACGCATATCAACAAATCTAGATGTGGTTATTTCTATCGATACCAGTAAGGCACAAGTGATGCGTGAAGCCATTGCTGCGGGTGCGCACATTATTAATGATGTGAGAGCACTGCAGCAAGAAGGTGCACTACAAGCTGCGGCAGAACTTGCTGTGCCTGTGTGTATTATGCACATGCAAGGCCAGCCAAGTACAATGCAAGATGCACCATCTTATCAAGATGTAACGGCAGAAGTGATCGCGTTTTTACAACAGCGAATCGGTGACTGTATTAATGCAGGCATTAAGCGTGAAAATATTATTCTCGACCCGGGCTTTGGTTTTGGTAAAACGCTAGAACAGAATTATCAATTACTCGCTGATACACCGCTATTTCATCAATTTGATTTACCCATTTTGATTGGTGTTTCACGAAAGTCGATGATAGGTAATTTATTGCAATGTGATGAGTCTCAGCGTTTAGCTGGCAGTCTTGCGTGTGCAAATAGTGCCGCTACAGATGGTGCCCATATATTTCGTGTGCATGATGTACGAGAGACTGCTGATACTTTAGCGATTGTCGCTCAGCTCAAAAAACATCGTGTGCGCTAATAAAATAACGAACGCTATATACAGTATATAGTTTTTCATTTTAAAAATAGAATATGGTTAAGTGTATCGCTGGACCAAAAATAAAAATATTAGGGATTAAATATGTCAAGAAAGTATTTTGGTACCGATGGTATTCGAGGTCTTGTAGGTGTAGCACCAATCACACCTGAGTTTGCACTTAAATTGGGCTGGGCTGCAGGTAAGGTACTTGCAAAGCAAGGGACAAGAAAAGTCCTCATCGGTAAAGATACCCGTATTTCTGGTTATATGTTGGAATGTGCTTTAGAAGCGGGTTTATCTGCTGCAGGGCTTGACGTCGCGTTTATGGGACCAATGCCGACGCCGGCGGTTGCTTATTTAACGCGTACATTCCGTGCTGAAGCGGGTATTGTGATCAGTGCATCACACAATCCATACCACGATAACGGTATTAAGTTCTTCTCTGCAAACGGTACTAAGCTACCGGATGACGTTGAACTAGCGATTGAAGCGCAATTAGACAAAGAATTAACCTGCGTTGAATCAGCTGAATTAGGTAAAGCAGTACGTATTGATGACGCAGCGGGTCGTTATATTGAATATTGTAAAGGTACATTCCCGCCTCGCGCAAGTTTAAAGGGGCTGAAAATTGTGTTGGATTGTGCCCATGGTGCAACTTACCATATCGCACCAAACGTATTTAGAGAGTTAGGCGCAGAGATCATTACAATCGGTGTCGAGCCAAATGGTTTGAACATTAATGATGGTTGTGGGGCAACGGCGCCTGAAGCATTGGCTGCACGTGTACTTGCTGAAAAAGCTGATTTAGGTGTCGCTTATGATGGTGATGGCGATCGTCTGATGATGGTTGATCATACTGGCTATGTGATTGATGGTGATGAAGTTCTTTACATTATTGCACGTGATGCACTGCGTAATGGCGTATTAAAAGGTGGTGTCGTTGGTACATTAATGGCGAATATGGGCTTAGAGCTAGCGCTTAAGTCTCTGGGTGTTCCATTTGCACGTAGTGCGGTTGGCGATCGCTATGTGGTTGAAATGATGCTTGAAAAAGGTTGGCGTATAGGTGGTGAAAATTCAGGCCATATTATTTCTCTGGATCACACCACAACAGGCGACGGCATTGTATCAAGCCTATTAGTATTAGCTGCACTGGTTAATAGTGGATTAACGCTGAAAGAATTACGCTCTGGTATGAGTAAATTCCCACAAGTATTAGTGAATGTTCGTTTTAGTGGTGATTCAGATCCACTATTAGCGGAGTCAGTACAACAGTCGGTAGCAGATGTTGAACAAGAACTTGCTGATCGTGGTCGTGTATTGTTACGTAAATCAGGTACTGAGCCACTTATCCGTGTGATGGTCGAAGGTGAAGATGAAACGCATGTATTAGCGCTTGCCAATAAAATTGCAGATGCCGTAAAAGCCACGTTTTAAACTCGCGTGAAGGGTAGTTTGAGGCTTATTTGTATACGGCAACTGGTGTTGTTTTGTGCTAAAGCCTTTTATTCATTGTTTTTTTAATAATCAGCTTGCAACTAAGGTGGAGGTTAGATAATATCTCCTCCGCTTTACCACTTAATGTTATTTAGTTACAAAGTGACTGTGTATGATTTAAGTGTCCCTTACCTCGGGTAAGGATGTTCGATAAAGCTATATTAAACCTTTTGAGATTTAGGTATTAAAATGTACGAAGTTATTATTGTTATTTACTTAATTGTTGCACTTGCAATCATTGGATTCGTTCTAATGCAGCAGGGCAAAGGCGCTGATATGGGTGCTAGCTTTGGTTCAGGTGGCTCAAATACAGTATTTGGTGCTAGCGGTTCAGGTAACTTTTTAACTCGCGCAACAGCAGTGCTTGCAATTGTGTTTTTTGCGTTAAGCCTAACGTTAGGTAACTTATCTACACAATCTAAGACTGATGTGATTTTAGATGCAGAGAAACCTGCAATCACAAGTGATGTGCCAGTAGCGCCAGTAAGCAATAGCGACATACCTCAATAAAGAATAAGCCGTGGTGGTGAAATTGGTAGACACGCCAGCTTGAGGGGCTGGTGTCCGAAAGGACGTGCGGGTTCAAGTCCCGCCCACGGCACCAAATAAGAAAAACCTTAGTAGCTGATACTAAGGTTTTTTTTTGCCTGGATTTTAATAAAAGATAGAGCTAAGCGGTTATTTTAATTCGTATATACGCTTTATTTAAAAATAATTTAGGTCTATTGATTACTACCGTTAAGCAGTTTCACTATTTAAGTGAATTTGGCCTTGCTTATTATAGTAGCAATAGCCTATAATCAGCGCAGTAAGATTGTTGTCGCGGGATGGAGCAGTTTGGTAGCTCGTCGGGCTCATAACCCGAAGGTCGTTGGTTCAAATCCGGCTCCCGCAACCATTTCTTATACCTGTTGATAAGGCTAGTCAACAGTGTGCAAATAGCATTACTTAAATTTAATTTTATCTCTGGTAAATGTAATTTACGTAATACTATTGGCTTCTTGCTTATTATTTATTTAATAAGCGCTGCGAAAGTGGCATACAAGGTCTAGTAGTAAGAAGCCCCGCCTTATAGTCGGGGCTTTTTATTTTTTAAATTACGGGCATATGCCCTTTTTTTGTTTTTAGGGGGTTGTTTTGGCGAGTTTAGAACAAACACTAACTGAATTGTTAGAACCAACAGTTGAAATGTTAGGTTTTGAACTTATTGGTATTGAGTTTACACGAGCGGGTAAACACTCAACATTACTTGTTTATATCGATCATGAAAACGGTATTTTTGTTGACGATTGCTCGAAAGTAAGTCACCAAGTTAGCGCTATCATGGATGTTGAAGATCCAATCAGTACAGAGTACTTCTTAGAAGTATCTTCACCTGGTATGGAACGTCCATTATTTAAAGTGTCACACTACCAAGAGTACTGTGGTTCTGAAATTAAAGCATTATTACGTATGGCTGTGAATGGTCGTCGTAAATTTAAAGGCGTAATCAAAAGTGTTGATGGTGAGATGATCACTGTGACAATTGATGGCAAAGACGAAGTCTTTGCGCACGCAAATATTCAAAAAGCAAATATTGTTCCAAAATTTGACTAACGAGGCGTTCGGGAATGAATAAAGAAATTCTGTTAGTTGTTGATGCAGTTTCTAACGAGAAAGCACTACCTCGTGAGAAAATTTTCGAAGCACTGGAAATTGCACTAGCAACAGCAACTAAAAAAAGATATGAAGGCGAAATCGAAGTTCGTGTTGAAATTGATCGTAAAACTGGTAATTTCGAGACGTTTCGTCGCTGGCTTGTAATTGATGATAAAGGTGAACCTCTAGAGAATCCTTTCGCAGAAATTACTCTGGATGCAGCTAAATATGACGATGAAACTATCGAGGTTGGTGGTTACATTGAAGATATAATTGATTCAGTTGTGTTTGACCGTGTAACAACGCAAACAGCTAAACAAGTGATCATTCAAAAAGTACGTGAAGCAGAACGTGATTTAATCGTTCAGCAATACGCTAAACATGAAGGTGAGCTAATCACTGGTTTAGTAAAACGTGCTAACCGTGAAACAGTCGTATTAGATCTGGGTAACAATGCTGAAGCAGTAATGTTCCGTGATGAGATGTTACCACGTGAATCATTCCGTACTGGCGACCGTATTAAAGGTTTACTGAAAGAAGTAAAACCTGAAGCGCGTGGCACACAGTTATTTATTAGCCGTGCTTGTAACGAAATGCTAATCGAATTATTCCGCGTAGAAGTGCCAGAATTCAACGAAGAGATGCTTGAACTAAAAGCAGCTGCTCGTGATCCAGGCTCTCGTGCTAAAATTGCGGTTAAATCGAACGACAAACGTATCGATCCTGTTGGTGCTTGTGTTGGTATGCGTGGCGCACGTGTACAAGCTGTATCAAGTGAATTAAACGGCGAGCGTGTTGATATTATCCTTTGGGATGATAACCCTGCTCAGTTTGTTATCAACGCAATGGCTCCTGCTGAAGTTGCTTCTATTATTGTTGATGAAGATCAGCATTCAATGGATATTGCTGTTGAACAAGATAACCTAGCGCAAGCAATTGGCCGTAACGGTCAAAACGTACGTTTAGCATCACAACTGACTGGTTGGGAACTAAATGTAATGACAGTTGCTGACGCGAATGAAAAACATCAAAAAGAAAACGATCGTCTGATGACAATCTTCACTGATAAATTAGATATCGATGAAGATATGGCTGAACTACTGATCGGAGAAGGCTTCTCGTCATTAGAAGAAATCGCTTACGTTCCTGTAAACGAATTCTTACAAATCGAGGGTTTTGATGAAGATCTAGTTGATGAATTACGTTCTCGTGCTAAAAATGCACTAACGATATCTGCACTCGCTGCAGAAGAATCACTAGAAGGTGCTGAACCAAGTGCAGACTTATTAGCGCTTGAAGGCTTAGAAAAGCACCTTGCTTACGTATTTGCAAGTATCGGAGTAACAACTCTGGAAGAACTAGCAGAACAAGGCATCGATGATTTAAGTGAAGTTGAAGAGTTAACGGATGAACGTGCGGGTGAATTAATTATGGCTGCACGTAATATTTGTTGGTTCAGTGATAGCGAATAATAACGCGAAGAGAGGGATCGAACTACATGGCAGATGTATCAATTACAAAATTGGCCGAAGATATCGGTACTACTGTTGATCGCCTAGTACAACAATTCTCTGATGCTGGCATAGCAAAAGCGAACGACAGTACGGTAACGGAAGGTGAAAAGCAGACACTACTGGTGCACTTAAGTGAGCAACATGGTAGTGATACGGCTGAACCTAGTCGCTTAACATTACAGCGCAAAACCAAAAGCACGCTTAGCGTCGCAAGCGGTGGCGGTAAGCAAAAATCAGTTGCAGTAGAAGTACGTAAAAAACGTACTTACGTTAAACGTACTACAGCTGAAGATGAAGCGAAATTAGCAGAAGAAAAAGCGGCGCAAGAAGCGGCTGAACTGAAAGCTCAGGCAGAAGCGAAAGCACAAGCAGAGGCAAAAGCAATCGCTGATGCTGAAGCAAAAGTAAAAGCTGACGCAGAAGCAAAAGTAAAACGTGATGCTGCAGAAGCAGCAAAACGTGAAACACAACAGAAAAATACTAAATCAAAAGAGGCAGATGATATGGCGAAGCGCGAAGCGGAAGCGTTGAAGCAGAAGCAAGAGCAGGAAGCCACTCGTAAAGCTGAGCTGGAAGCTCAACAAAAAACTGAAGAAGCACGTAAACTAGCAGAAGAGAATTCAGCACGTTGGGCTTCAGAAGATGCTGAACGTGAAAAGAAAGAGAAATCTGCAGATTACCATGTAACAACATCAACTCATGCACAAGCTGCAGAAGATGATGCAGATGCACGTTCAGAAAAGGGTGTTCGTAAGAAAAAACCTGCGGCACCAGCAGAAGTTGCAAAACCAGCGCCTAAAGGTAAAGGTAAAGCACGTAAAGCGAAAGGTCGTAAACCTGATAACCGTTATAGCCGTCATCAAGGTAAATCGGTTAACGCACCAGAAGCTATGCAACAAGGTTTTAATAAGCCTGTTGCTAAAGTTGAACGTGATGTTCGCATCGGTGAAACGGTCAGTGTTAGCGAACTAGCACAGAAAATGGCGATCAAAGCGACTGAAATCATCAAGTATATGATGAAGCAAGGTTCTATGGTTACTATTAACCAAGTACTTGACCAAGAAACTGCACAACTTATCGCAGAAGAAATGGGCCATAAAGTTATCTTGGTTAAAGAAAATGCACTTGAAGAAGCTGTATTAGCTGAAGCACAAGGTGAAGGTACTAAAGTTACTCGTGCACCAGTTGTTACTATCATGGGTCACGTAGACCACGGTAAAACATCACTTCTAGATTATATCCGTCGCGCTAAAGTTGCAGACGGTGAAGCCGGTGGTATTACTCAGCATATCGGTGCTTACCACGTTGAAACTGAAAACGGTATGATCTCTTTCCTTGATACTCCTGGACACGCGGCGTTTACGTCTATGCGTGCTCGTGGTGCTCAAGCGACAGATATCGTTGTGCTTGTTGTTGCGGCAGATGATGGTGTTATGCCACAGACTGTTGAAGCTATCCACCATGCGAAAGCAGCGGGTGTTCCACTGATCATTGCAGTGAACAAAATGGATAAAGAAGGTGCTGATCCGGATCGTGTTAAAAACGAACTTGCACAACATGACGTAATTCCAGAAGACTGGGGTGGCGAAAACATGTTTGTACACGTATCAGCTAAAGCTGGCATGGGTATTGATGAGCTACTTGAAGGTATCTTACTACAATCTGACATCTTAGAACTTGAAGCCGTTGCTACAGGTCCTGCTGCAGGTGTTGTAATCGAATCACGTCTTGATAAAGGTCGTGGTCCTGTTGCTACAGTACTTGTACAACAAGGTCAATTGAAGCGTGGCGATATCGTACTTTGTGGTCTTGAATATGGCCGTGTTCGTGCAATGCGTGATGAAAATGGTCAGCCAATCGAATGTGCGGGTCCTTCTATTCCAGTTGAGATCTTAGGTCTTTCAGGTGTACCTAAAGCGGGTGATGAAGCGACTGTAGTACGTGATGATAAGAAAGCACGTGAAGTTGCTCTTTACCGTCAAGGTAAATTCCGTGACGTTAAGCTGGCTCGTCAACAGAAATCTAAACTTGATAACATGTTTGCTAACATGGAAGCAGGTGAAGTTTCTGAATTGAATATCGTCCTTAAAGCAGATGTTCAAGGTTCACTTGAAGCACTTTGTGATTCGTTGGTTAAACTTTCAACTGATGAAGTTAAAGTTGCAATTATCGGACGTGGCGTTGGTGGTATTACTGAAACTGACGTAACACTTGCTGCTGCATCGAACGCTATCGTACTTGGTTTCAACGTACGTGCTGACGCAAAAGCGCGTGAAGTTGTAAGCAACGAAAGTGTTGATTTACGTTACTACAGCGTTATCTATGATTTGATTGATGAAGTTAAACAAGCGATGAGCGGTCTGCTTGCGCCTGAATTCCGTCAAGAAATCATTGGTCTTGCTGAAGTTCGTGATGTATTCAAATCACCTAAAATCGGCGCAATTGCTGGTTGTATGGTTACTGAAGGCATCATCAAACGTAGCGCTCCAATCCGTGTACTACGTGATAACATTGTTATCTACGAAGGTGAACTTGAATCACTACGTCGCTTTAAAGATGACGTACAAGAAGTTCGTATGGGTATGGAATGTGGTATCGGCGTTAAGAACTACAACGATGTTCGCGTTGGTGACCAAATTGAAGTATTCGAAACTGTTGAAATTAAACGTTCTCTGTAACGGTTAATAGCTCGGTTCGATTAAAATAACTTTATGGGGGCCTTAGGTCCCCATTTTCCTTTAGAGGAATTTAAAAATGGCAAAAGAATTCAGTCGTTCTCGTCGAGTTGCACAGCAACTACAACAAGAAATTGCGCGTATTTTACAACGTGAAGTTAAAGACCCACGTGTTGGTATGGTAACTGTATCAAGTATTGATCTGTCACGTGACCTTTCTTACGCAAAAGTGTATGTTACTTTCTTTAACATTGATAATGATGAAGAACGTATCAAAGAAGGCGTTGCAGCATTAGAAACGGCAAGTGGTTATATCCGCTCGTTAGTTGGCAGTGCAATGAAGTTACGAATTGTACCTGAACTACGTTTTATTTATGACAATACACTCGTTGAAGGTATGCGTCTTTCAAGTCTTGTAACTGAAGTACGTGCTAAAGATAAAAAACTGCAAGATGATTATGGCACTACGGCAGATGAAAAAGACGCTCCTGAAGGAGAGTCTTAGTCATGTCTGGACGTCGTCGTCGATGGAACGGCCGTGATGTACACGGTGTATTCTTGTTGGATAAACCGACAGGCATAAGCTCAAACGATGCATTACAGCGTGTAAAGAAGATTTTCTTTGCTGCTAAAGCGGGTCACACTGGTGCCTTAGATCCATTGGCTACTGGTATGTTACCGTTATGCTTTGGTGAAGCAACGAAGTTTTCACAATTCTTACTTGATTCAGATAAGCGTTACTTAGTAACTGCAAAGCTGGGTGAACGTACGGACACATCAGACTCTGATGGTGAAGTCGTGCAAACACGAGCTGTTAGCGTAAGCGATGCTGAATTATTGATCGCACTTGATACTTTCCGTGGTAACACAGAGCAAGTGCCTTCAATGTTTTCGGCATTAAAGCACGAAGGTAAACCCTTGTACTGGTATGCGCGTCAAGGCATCTTTATCGATCGTCCTGCACGTCCTATTACCGTTTTTGAACTTAAATTATTAAGTTATGAAAATGATGAAGTTAATCTAGAAATCCACGTGAGTAAGGGGACTTATATCCGTACTATCGTTGATGATTTGGGTGAGCTATTGGGCTGCGGTGCACACGTGAGTATGCTACGTCGTATCGGTGTTAGCGCTTATCCAGCAGACCGAATGATTACGTTTGAAAAGCTGGAAGAGATGGTAGAGCAAGCTAATGCAGACGGTGTTGAGCCGAAAGATGTGCTTGATCCATTATTACTACCACTTGATTCAGCGGTAAGTCATTTACCGGAAGCGAACATGAGCACAGAGACAGGTGATTTTGTATTACACGGGCAACCCGTTGTTGTACCTAATACTCCTGAATCAGGCTTAGTGCGTATGACGGTTGGTGGTGAGCGTACTTTCATTGGCGTTGGTAGTATCGATGACCAAGGTAGGGTCGCTCCTAAACGTATCGTTAATTACGAAACACAGGCTCGCGAACCAAAATAAATCCATTATTCAGATATGAGTCATGGGTGAGATAAAAGGCATTGTTACGTGAGTAATAGTGCCTTTTTTATACGACTTTTTATGCGTCATATTCGTTTGTAAATTGATCAGTGAAAATGATTGCAGGAATACACTGACCTCTGTATACTCCGCGGTTCTTCTTATAGCTGAACGAGTGGTCGGCTATAAGCTATTTATCTATATTGGAGACTCCACTATGTCACTAAACGCTGAAGCTAAAGCAGCTATCGTTGCAGATTTCGCACGCCAAGAAGGCGACACAGGTTCAACTGAAGTTCAAGTTGCACTACTAACTGCACAAATCAACCACCTTCAAGGTCACTTCAAGAAGCACATCCACGATCACCACAGCCGTCGTGGTCTATTACGTATGGTTGCTAGCCGTCGTAAACTTCTTGACTACCTAAAACGTACTGAGAATGCACGTTATGCAGATCTTATCGCACGTCTAGGTCTACGTCGTTAATCGACAATTAATTTGACGTCTACGGGCAACAAATTATAAAAAAGGAGCCAATTGGCTCCTTTTTGTTTTTAAATTTCCCTTCAAATTATTCCTACTTAGAATTATTTTTCAACTTATTTCACTATTTCCAATACTTACATTGCCCTTTAATTTTTTTATGCAGTATACTTAGCGACGAAATTAAAGAGACATTAAAGATTAAGGACAAAGAGTGAATCCTATCGTAAAATCGTTTAAGTATGGTGAACATACAGTTACATTAGAGACAGGTGTTATTGCACGTCAAGCAACAGCAGCTGTAATGGCAAGCATCGGTGATACTTCTGTTTTAGTAAGTGTTGTTGGTAAAAAACAAGCTGAAGCTGGTCGTGATTTCTTCCCGCTAACAGTGAACTACCAAGAACGTACTTACGCTGCAGGTAAGATCCCTGGTGGCTTCTTCAAACGTGAAGGCCGTCCAAGTGAAGGCGAGACTTTAACCTGTCGCCTTATCGACCGTCCAATCCGTCCACTATTTCCTGCTGGCTTCAAAAATGAAGTACAAGTAGTTGCTACTGTTGTATCTGTTAACCCTGAAATTCAACCTGATTTGGTTGCATTAATCGGTGTTTCAGCTGCATTAAGTATCTCTGGTATGCCATTCAATGGCCCAATTGGTGCTGCACGTATCGGTTTCCAAAATGACGAATACATTCTTAACCCATCAACATCTGAGTTAGCAGAAAGCCAACTAGACCTTGTTGTTGCAGGTACTGAAAATGCAGTACTTATGGTTGAGTCTGAAGCTGAAATTCTTAGCGAAGAACAAATGCTTGGCGCGGTAATGTACGGCCACGAGCAAATGCAAGTTGTTGTTGAAGCAATTAAAGAATTTGCAGCAGAAGTTAATACACCAAAATGGGAATGGACTGCACCAGTAGTAAACACTGAGCTTAAAGCGAAAATCGCAGAACTAGCATCAGGCGACCTTGCTGAAGCATACCAAATCCAAGAAAAAACTGAACGTTACGCTAAAGTTGGTGGCATCAAGTCAGCAGTAATCGCTAAACTTCAAGAAGAAAACGAAGAGCTAAACACGCGTGAAGCAGGTGATTTACTGAGTTCTTTAGAAAAGAACATCGTACGTAACCGTATTCTTGATGGCGAACCTCGTATTGATGGTCGTGATCCAGAAATGATCCGTGCGCTAAGCGTAATGACTGGCGTTCTACCACGTACACACGGTAGCTCACTATTCACACGTGGTGAAACTCAATCGTTAGTAACTGCAACATTAGGCACAGAACGTGATGCACAACGTATTGACAGTCTAACTGGCGAAACAGTTGACCGTTTCCTAATGCACTACAACTTCCCTCCTTACTGTGTTGGTGAAACTGGTATGGTAGGTTCGCCTAAACGTCGTGAAATCGGTCACGGTCGTCTAGCGAAACGTGGTGTTTTAGCGGTTATGCCTACTGCAGATGAATTCCCGTACACTGTACGTGTTGTATCTGAAATTACTGAATCTAACGGTTCAAGCTCAATGGCTTCTGTATGTGGTACTTCGTTAGCACTTATGGACGCAGGTGTGCCAATCAAGGCTTCTGTTGCGGGTATCGCAATGGGCCTAGTGCTTGATGGTGACCGTAGCGTAGTTCTTTCAGACATTCTTGGTGATGAAGATCACTTAGGTGACATGGACTTTAAAGTTGCTGGTTCAAATGGTGGTATCACTGCACTACAGATGGATATCAAAATTGAAGGTATCACTAAAGAGATCATGCAGAAAGCGCTTGTACAAGCAAAAGCTGCACGTCTACACATCTTAAGTGTTATGGATCAAGCTATCGCAACTAACCGTGATGACGTATCTGAATTCGCTCCGCGTATTCATACAATCAAAATCAACACGGACAAGATCAAAGACATCATCGGTAAAGGTGGCGCAACAATCCGTGCTCTTACTGAAGAAACTGGTACTACGATTGAAATCGAAGATGATGGTACAGTGAAAATTGCAGCGACAAGTGGCGAACAAGCACAAGCAGCAATCGAACGTATTCACCAACTAACAGCTGAAGTTGAAGTTGGTCAAATCTACGAAGGTAAAGTTGTACGTCTAGCTGACTTCGGCGCATTTGTTAACATCTTACCTGGTAAAGATGGCTTAGTTCATATCTCGCAAATTACGCAAGAACGTGTGAACAAAGTTGCAGATCACCTGTCTGTAGAACAAGTAGTTAAAGTTAAAGTTCTAGAAGTAGACCGTCAAGGTCGTATCCGTTTAAGTATTAAAGAAGCAATGGACGCTCCTGCAGCGCCTGCTGAGCAACCAGTTAGCGAATAACTTGTTGTTATATTTAGATTGATTATTTTAAGGAGCGTTGATACGCTCCTTTTTTATATCTGCAAAAATAAGTGGTTTAATTATGAAACGATGTCTTAGTTTATTTATTACTGCAGCCTTACTTTCTGGTTGTAGTTCATTATCGGGGTCTTTTTCGGCTGATGACCGCACGCCTTCTGAATTAATTCTCGCTGAACCACTACAAGTTAATTATCAAACCGAAATTATGCTAATGCGTTATAGCCAACTTATTCTTGATGCTAAAGATGATCGGGCTCGTCAAGCTCGTTATTTTTATGAGCGTGGTTTACTTGCTGATAGCATGGGGTTACGTTCACTGGCTCATGCTGACTTTCAGCGTGCATTAACATTACAGCCAAACTTTGTGCCTGCTTATAATTTTATTGGTTTGTATATGACGCAGACCGAGCAATTTGATGAAGCGTTTGATGCCTATGATTCAATCGCGGAATTAGAGCCTGAAAATAATTACGTATTACTTAATCGTGGCATCGCGTTGTATTATGGCGAACGTTATACATTAGCTGTAGATGACCTTATCAGTGCTTACGATGAAGCACCTAACGACCCATTTAGAACGTTGTGGTTGTATTACCCTGAATATCACATTAATGCAGAACAAGCGTTAAAATCAGTTAAATCACGTTATGACCAACACATTGATGATAGCTGGTCATGGAATATCGTCGCGCTCTATACGCAAGCGATAAATGAAACTCAATTGTTGGATAAATTACTTGATGGACTGGATAAGCACGAACGAACTTATAACCAAACATTGGCACATCGTTTAACGGAAGCTTACTTTTATTTGGGTAAATACAAGTTGTTAATGAATGACAAGAGTGCAGCAGAAAGCTATTTCAAATTAGCATTAAGTAATAATGTGTATGAATTTATCGAGCATGGTTATGCACGTTTAGAACTGGCAAGATTAGCAAGTAACCGCTAAGAAGATCTAATGTCCTCCCAGCTACCCCTTTGAAGTCAAAAGGGGGGCTGGGTCTAGGATGTGGTTATGAACTCACGGTCTCCAATCCTGCTATTTGGTGCCAATAACCATTACATTCGCGATCTAGTTGCAAGTCGAATTTAATATCTTGTTCCGCAGCTTGTTTAAACTGAGCTAGTGTTTGGAATGCAGAATCTCCTAGCGGACTCACACGCACTACATCCACCAAATCGTGCATGCTTGCCACATCATTTAACAGATTATATTTGTAACCTGACATGGTTTGAATGCCATTAATGGTAAACAGTTCTTTATTGTCTTGGCTATAGACGGGTTTGCCATTCGCGTGGTGGATACAGCAAAGTTCGCAATCATCTTTTGCTCTGTTTTCTGAGCGAGCGGTAAAACAGCGTGCAGAGTAGGCCAGTGGTAAATGACCATGGGCGAATACTTCGATTTCAAATTGATCACGGATATTCAGCAGTTTGCTGTCCTCTTGCAGTTGCACTAGCCAGTCTCGCGACAACTCAACAGGCATAACCCAACGCTGCATGCCTTTATTGACTAATAACTGTAGCACTTGAGCATTATAGACATTAAGCGCATGGCCACAAACAAAGGGCGTTTTGGCTTCGGCTAATAAGTTGATTGCGCCAAAGTCATTAGCTTCAACAATAAAATCACCATTTTCACAGTATTTACGGAGAATATTAACTTCTGATGGTGCTTCTAATAGCGCCATGGTTGAGATCACCACTTGCTTACCTGAATCGGCAATTTCTTTGGCTAATCCTAACCAGTCTTTTGGTTTTAATTCGCGGCGTTTGCTGCAAACTGTTTCACCAAGATAAATAATATCTGCCTGTGAATTCACCGCGGCAGCATAAAAATCTTCGACTTGTTGTTTTGGCCAATAATATAAAATTGGTCCTAATGCGTATTTCATATAATTCTCACTAATGCCTATTATTGCCAGTCTCTGTGATAAGCGCCAAGGGTGGTGCTGGTACCTTCAGAGAGCTGATCGAGCTGTTTATTCCAAGCGGCTTCAACCTGATACTTATCTGGATTTTGTTTGTAACGATCGATAGCGGCACGCCATACGCGGGTTACTTGCTCTGTATAAGCGGGGCTGCGTTGGCGTCCTTCAATTTTCACAGCTGAAATATTTGCTTGTGCAAGTTCTGGTATTAACGCAAGGGTATTCAAGCTGGTTGGCTCTTCTAGTGCATGAAACACTTTGCCGTCGACATTAAAACGGCCCTTACAAAGTGTCGGGTAGCCGGTTTTTTCATCGGGTTGGTAGCGGTCAATAAGTACGCCATTTAAGCGTGACTCTAGGCCTTTTTCGGTTTCTTGCCAGCGTACATATTTTGCTGGCGAACAAGCACCGACTGTATTTGGTGATTCGCCAGTTAAATAAGATGATAGGTAGCAACGACCTTCGGCCATGATGCATAAACTACCAAAGGCAAATACTTCGAGTTCAACATCGGTATTACGGGCCAATTGTTTTACTTGATGAATAGATAATACGCGGGGTAATACTACCCGACTGACATTAAAATTATTGGTATAAAAATTAATGGCTTCCACATTTGTTGCTGATGCTTGCACGGATAGGTGTAACTCTAAATCTGGGTATTTTTTGGTTGCGTAGTCAAGTACAGCTACATCAGAGATAATAGCGGCATCTACCCCCATGTCAGCGCAACGATCAACGGCGCGTTCCCAACGTTCTAATTTTCCTGGGTGAGCAAAGGTATTGATGGCCACGTGTAAATGCCGATCATGACTGCGAATATAATCGACCGCTTTATCTAGTTTTTTATCAGTAAAGTTCAAACCAGCGAAATGACGGGCATTGGTATCGTCTTTAAAGCCGATATAAACAGCATCAGCGCCATTATCAACCGCTGTTTTTAATGCCGGTAAATTACCAGCAGGGCAGAGTAATTCCATTGTTATAGTATCTTGAACGATGAATCTTGAGAAAAATTGTAAGGCATCGATGTTTTATTGGATTTGATTTAGGGCAGGATTATCTGAATTAATCTACTTTAAATTGACTTTGCTTAGGATATGGTCGCTGATGGCACGCTAAAATACTATTTTTATTCAAGGAGCATATTCTGATGCTACATACTCTACATCGTAAATTGGTACATACTGTACCTGGGCTATTAGCGATACCAGCTAAAATATTACCTTTTTCACTGCAAGAGAAAGTACTCTCACAAGTGTTTAATCGGGTATTTTCTGAAGGGCTAGAGGATGATGAATTTGAGTTTCTTGAACAAAAATGGCTGCAGGTTGAGATCACTGATTTAGGCATTAATTGGTTTATCAGTTGTAAAGATAATAAACTTATTATTGCGCCAAAAGCAGAATCAGTTGACGTTAGCTTTAAAGGTAATTTAAATGAGTTAGTATTAATTACCGCACGTAAAGAAGATCCTGACACACTGTTTTTCCAACGCCGTCTAAAAATTGAAGGTGATACAGAGTTGGGTCTCGAAGTCAAAAATATGCTCGATAGTTTTGATCTTGATGAGTTACCAAAACCAGTAACAACATTGTTGACTTATTTAGCTGATTTTATTCAGCAAGGTTTGGTTGAGCCTGAATTCAGCAGTACAGTAAAAGCCAACGTGACCACTTGAACCTTGGAAATCCGGCTTGCCGATTTTAACTAACACTGCATCGAGAATACCCATCATATATTTATAAGTATAATAGCAGCGAAGTGGGTATTCGCTTTATATTCGTCATTTATGATCTTCTGTGGTCATGCCTTAGTATGGTTATAGTATTGCTTTGAGCTATCACTATAGACCCCGCTTACTCTTCCCCCATATCATCAATAGATTAATATTAATTCCATATGGATATGGAAGTGATTTAGTAGTGAATATCTTTGATGCAAGGAGCATAAAGTGAGACTAGTTGTTATAAGTGGCAGCACCCGAAACAGGTCGACAACCATTAAGGTTGCACAATCAGTATTGCAATTAGCCGAGCAGTCGCAATTATTCAGTAAAGTGAGTTTATTAGATTTTGTAAAAGTAACCTTGCCTATTTGGGATAAGGCGATAAAAAATGAAATTGCGGATTGGCAAGAAGAGTGGCAGGTCTCTGCACAATTAATGCGGGCTGCAGACGCCATTATCATCGTCAGTCCAGAGTGGGAAGAAGAAAGCCTAGATAATTTTTATGCTTTTTGTGAACACGATAATTTACCTTTATTACCGGGAACGGTATTGCGTGTTGGTAGTAATTGCCGTGGCGCGTATTCGTCCACTGAGCTGTGGATGGCCAATTTCCGTAAAAATCGTACTTGTTTGATTTTGGAACATTTTATTGTGGCGACGATTGAGTCGGTTAATAATTGTAAAGAAGCTTATTATCCATTTGAAACTCCTTTAGTAGAACGTATACTGGCTAATTTAGGCTTGATGAAACAGCTGGTTGATAATGGTGGTTTATTATCTTCTTCAACAAGGTTGCATCTTGCTAAGTGTTAGCTGAGGTGTTGGATGTCATCAAAATTTCCCAAATTTGTAACTAAGCGTTTAGTCATCCGCGTTGCGGTGGCGAACGACAGCGAAATGCTGCGTCAATATTATGTTCGTAATCAGATGCATTTAACACCTTGGGAACCGATTCGTAGTGACGCTTATTATACGTTACGTTGGTGGCAGCTTCGTATCAAGCAAATACATGCAGAGTTTGATGATGCGAGCGCAGTAAACTTTATTGCTATGACGCCTGATAAATCCGAAATCGTTGCGGTTGCTAACTTTAGTAATATTATTCAAGGCGTGTTTAAATCCTGTTACCTCGGTTACTCAATCGCAAAGTGTTATGAAGGGCAGGGTTTGATGGTTGAATTTTTACAGCGTTGTCTGGAGTTCATGTTTGAAAATGTGGGACTTAATCGCGTGATGGCTAATTACATACCAGAAAATGAGCGCAGTGGCGCGTTATTACAGCGGCTTGGTTTTGAACGTGAAGGGTATGCTCGAAAATATCTTAAAATTGCTGGAAGTTGGCAAGACCATATATTAACCGCGCTGCTTAAAGAAGACTGGTTAGCGCGAGAAAGAACAGAACAAAGTGGTAATAAGTTCTAAGTCGATACTGACAAATAAAAACGGCGAGTTATTCACTCGCCGTTTTCGTATTTATCTTATTGGGTATCGCATACGATGGTTAACGTGCTGCTTTTGTCGCTTCTTGGATCATGACAAATTTTTCCCATAATACTTCCTCTTTTTCTACGTAATCCGGGTCAGTAATAATGCAGTTAATCGGGCAAACTGTTTTACAGGTCGGTTTATCATAATGACCTACGCATTCTGTGCATAATAGTGGGTCGATTTCATAAATCTTCGCGCCAAATGTAATTGCGCCATTCGGACATTCCGGATCGCACATATCACAGTTAATACACTTATCATTAATTAATAATGCCATAAGGTTTTGCTTCTATCCTGATGGATTATTTATGCGGGTTACGTGTATCTTCACTGTTATTAAAATTACGCATTAATAGTGCGTGATCCAGTGTGACTTCTTCTGGAACAGGTAAATAAACAATGTGACCAGAACCTGGCGCGTATTCCATTGCTTCGCCTTTACGGTTTTCTAATTCTTCTAGTTTGAAGGTCAGGTTACCTTGTGGCGTCATTAGTTCAAGAGAATCACCCACTAAGAATTTGTTTTTCACAATCACTTCAGCAAGGCCTTTATCGTTACGACCATTGAATTCACCCACAAACTGTTGTGTTTCACTGATTGAATAACCGTAATCGTAGTTTTGGTATGCATCGTGAGTATGACGACTTAAAAAACCTTCAGTGTAACCGCGGTGCGCAAGGTGCTCTAGTGAACGCAGTAAAGACGGATCAAAGTCTCGGCCTGCAACAGCATCGTTAATCGCTTGTTTATATACTTGTGCTGTACGTGCACAGTAATAGAACGATTTAGTACGACCTTCAATTTTTAATGAATGTACGCCCATTTTAGTTAGACGCTCGACGTGTTGGATTGCACGTAGGTCTTTTGAGTTCATGATGTAAGTACCATGCTCATCTTCAAATGCAGGCATATATTCATTTGGACGACCTTGTTCTTGTAATAAGAAAATTTGGTCTGTCGGTTTACCTTTGCCTAGCGTCGGCTCTGGCGAATCTGTTTCTGGAGTATAGATTTCAGTTTCTGGTGTGTAAATCTCAGGATTGGTTGCAACAATATCACCGGTTTCATTTTCGGTTGCATCATGTGCATCGTATTTCCAGCGGCATGAGTTCGTGCATGACCCTTGGTTTGGATCGCGTTTGTTAATGTAACCAGACAATAAACAGCGGCCTGAATAAGCCATACACAGTGCGCCGTGTACAAATACTTCGATCTCCATATCAGGGCAGTGGAAACGAATATCTTCAATTTCATCTAGTGATAGTTCTCGAGATAAAATGACACGCTTAATACCTTGGGTATACCAGAACTTAACGGTAGCCCAGTTTACAGCATTTGCTTGTACTGATAGGTGAATAACCATATCAGGGAAAGCTTCACGTACCATCATTATCAGACCTGGATCAGACATGATGATCGCGTCTGGTTTCATGGCTATGATCGGTGTTAAATCACGGATGAAGGTTTTTAACTTTGAGTTATGAGGTTGGATATTACAAACCACATAGAATTGTTTACCAAGTGCGTGAGCTTCATTGATACCAATTTCTAGGTTTTCTAAGCTAAATTCATTGTTACGAACACGTAGGCTATAGCGTGGTTGGCCAGCGTAAACAGCATCTGCACCGTAAGCGAAAGCATAACGCATGTTCTTTAGTGAACCTGCTGGGGAAAGTAATTCTGGAGTAAACATTTCAACCTCAATTGTTGTCTGAGTTCAAGTCAGGGAATACCCTAAGGGCATCAAGGTTCGCGATTGTACGCGTTGAACAATGTTTCAGTGTTGATCTGGATCATGTTTTATTTGATCGTATTGAGAGGTGTCGAGGATATTTGCAAGGGAAGGTTGGTAAAGTTGTAATGTCAAAATCGGAAACAAAAAAGCTCAGAACAAGTCTGAGCTTTTTATATTGATGGCTAATTGTTTACAGCCATCAGTTGTTTGTCATATTAGTTAAAAATAATCATCAGGCCAGGTAGTGCGAAGAAAGCACCAATGACATAACCAAAAGCGATGAATTTATTTTCAGTACCTTGACGTGCTAATGCTTCTGCACATTTAATTGGAATCTCACGTAGTGCCGGGATACCGTAGATAAGTGCGACAGCGAATACGTTGAACATAACATGTACCAATGCAATCGTCATTGCTACTTGCGCTGCATCACCACTGATTGATGTTGCTGCAAGTAATGCAGTGATTGTTGTACCTATGTTTGCACCTAGTGTGAATGGGAAGATTTGACGTGTAGTAAATACACCGCTACCCGCTAGTGGAATCATTAGGCTTGTCGTTGTAGATGAAGACTGCACCATTACTGTAACCGCTGTACCAGATAAGATACCGCTTACTGGACCACGACCGATTGCACCGTGTAGTACTGCTTTAGCACGACCAACCATTACTGATTTTAATACTTTACCTAGGAAGGTTACCGAGAAACCAATCATGAAGATACCGATGAATACCATGACTAGACCTGCAGTGTTGCTTTCTACAGGTAATGAACCAGCAAGTTCTTTAATTTGGTTTACCGCAGGTTTTGTTAACGGTTTAATGAAGTTGAATTCTTTAATGCTTAAGCTGCTGCCGCCAACAAAGAAATCTGCTAGGAAGGTAGCCATTTTCTCAAGGATACCAAATGCAATTTCCAGCGGTAGGAAGATAGCTACTGCAAGTAGGTTAAAGAAGTCATGTACGGTTGCAGCACTAAATGCACGCTGGAACTCTTGTTTGTCGCGGATATGACCCATGCTCACGAAAGTGTTCGTGATTGTCGTACCCATGTTCGCACCCATCACCATCGGGATTGCGATTGAGATTGGTAAGCCACCGGCTACTAGGCCAACGATTACTGATGTTACTGTACTTGAAGATTGTACTAACGCTGTTACTAGGATACCTAATAATAAAGCGACGAATGGGTTAGTTGCGAAAGCGAATATTTGTTCTGCACCAGCGCTACCGCCAGAGAACATTTTAAAGCCTCCACTTACTGTAGATACTGCTACCAATACGAAGTATACCAATGCGGCTACACTTACCCAGCTTAATACTTTTTGCATTGTGCTTGGGTTCAATTCAATTGCTTCGTTGTTGTTTTTCATCTCTAGGTACCGTTTTATCTGTATCGAATGACAGATTTGTTTCAGTTAGTTGACGAGAAGGATTAAAACAAACTTGTATGACAGTAATATTACAGTGAGTTTAAAATGTCACAAAACCCTAGCTCGCAAGGTCAAGTTATTGTTTTAAATCATTAAGTTTGTAGTGTTTATTTTGGTTGTGTATTTCTGGAGAGACGAGTGTTCGGTAAATAAGGCGTTTTTTCGCTGTTTTTATGTACAAAAATGTGGGTTTGTGACAAAACTGTCATGTGAAATTGGAGGTATTAAAGGCGATAATTGGAAATACGCAGCATATAAAGAGGTACATGCTGCGTTAATGAGGCTTTATTTAGCTGTAGTTGCTTCCTCACCACCAAGGGCAGTGATTAGGTCTGGAATGAAGCGCATTAACTCACCGGTCATCAAGGCAAAGTCGGCATCAAATTTTGCTGCGTAATCATCGGTTGCCACATCATCGTTTTGTTCTCTGATGAGGTCACTGAATTTAAGACGTTTTACTGACATGTCTTCGCCAAGTAAGAAAGACAGTGATTCACTCCAATCTAAGGCTAATTTAGTCACTAACTTATCTGCGTTAAGGTGGTGTTGGATCTCGTCACTGGTTAAGTCTTGTTCTTTACAACGGATGATACCGCCATGTTCAAGTGCAGAACGTAATTCAGCTTCATCACCCAGTTCAAAACCCGGTGCAGCACTGCCGTTATTTAACCATTCTGTCATAGTTACATCTGCTGGCGTCGTTAAAGCAACTGGCACAACAGGTAGGCTACCGACACACTTACGTAATAAAGCGATGAGGTCTTCGGCTTTTTTAGCGCTTGATGCATCAACGACTAATAATTTTTGTGACGGACAAATCCAAGCAAATGTTTGGCTGCTACGTGGGAATGCACGTGGGAGTAGTTGATGGACGATATCTTCTTTTAGTGCATCTTTTTCTTTTTTCTTTAGGCCTCGGCCTTGTTCTGCTTCAATCGTGTCGACTTTTTCTTGTAGCATGTCTTTAACAACAGACGCTGGTAATACTCTGTCTTCTTTCTTCGCACAAATCAGAATGTTATCTGAAATACCATGCGTTAAAGCCTGACCTGACTTACCCAGTGGTTTTATCCAACCGAACTTAGATAAATCTTGGCTACCACAAGGGGTAAAAGGGAAATCAGCTAACTTGGTTTCAAGTTGTTCAATATCTAGTTCAAATGGACGAGTGAAACGATAAATTAGTAAGTTTTTAAACCACATTATAGCAGGACCTTGGTATCAACTGTTTGGATAACCAGTATACTCAAGGATGTTGGAAATACAAGTTTGCCTAGTGGCTAAACATGCATCAATCAAGATCTTAATTCCACACTTTCATTGCCATCTGGTGTATAAAGTATTCAATTGAATCGTCACTTTTAATTATTAAAATCAGTGTTTTAATTAAATGCTATATTTATGTGATATTCATTACATTTGTTAGGTGTGAAATTCGACTTTTTAATAAAGAATTCATCAATGTAATAATACTGAAACATATTGAGCTGATAATAACTTTCAGTTAAAGTCGAAAGATAAGTGGTTCTTTCATCATTAAAATATAAATCTTTTACTGACCGGTGACGGTTATTAAGGGAAGAATAGTAAAGGATATTTAAAGTGTCTAAGCGAATTTTAGTAGTTGAAGATGAACTTGCGATCCGTGAAATGCTGTGTTTTGCATTAGAACAAAAAGGATTTGATGTTGTTGAAGCTGGGGATTATAACGAGGCGGTAGATCGGCTTGTCGAACCTTATCCTAATTTAATCTTATTAGATTGGATGTTACCTGGTGGTAGCGGCATTAAATATATTAAGCACTTAAAGTCTCAACCGCATTTATCCACTATTCCGGTCGTGATGTTAACGGCACGTGGTGAAGAGGAAGATAAGGTTAAAGGTTTAGAAGTGGGGGCTGATGATTACATCACGAAACCATTCTCACCAAAAGAATTGATTGCACGGCTAAATGCGGTAATGCGTCGTGTTGCGCCAATGACTCAAGATGCAGTTATTGATATTAGTGGGTTACAGCTTGATCCTGTTGCTCATCGCGTTTCTGCTGGTGATTCTGTGATTGAAATCGGTCCGACTGAATTTAAATTATTGCACTTTTTTATGACACACCCAGAACGTGTGTATAGCCGAGAGCAGTTATTAGATAATGTTTGGGGCATGAATGTATACGTTGAAGACCGCACGGTTGATGTACATATCCGTCGTCTGCGAAAAGCATTAACACCGAGTGAACATGATAAATATGTACAAACAGTGCGTGGTGCAGGTTATCGCTTCTCGATACGTTAATCATGAGAGTTGAAGTTTCAATATGAATAAGACGAACGTTTTTGTCGGTGGCTTATGGCGACTGCTTTATTGGTATATCCCGTTTTTTCTTGTTGGTTTAGTTATTGATAATATTACATTGAGTTTACTCATCGCCACTGCCGTACATGTTGTTTGGTTATATCGTAGCCAATACATATTACATCAGTGGTTATGGGTTGCGCGCACGGCGACGCCGCCTGAAGGTAAAGGTAGCTGGGAATCCATTTTTAATGGCATCTATCGTTTGCAGCGTCGACATAAACGTAAGCGTAAAGAATTGCGTATGGTTATTCGGCGTTTTCGTGAAGGTGCTGAAGCCTTACCGGATGCCGTGGTTGCGTTAGATACTGATTATTCCATTATGTGGTGTAATAAATTAGCGCAACAAATGATTGGTCTGAAATGGCCAGATGATGCGCATCAACATATTGGTAATTTGATCCGAACTCCGGATTTCATTCAATATTTAAATTCGAAAGATTACCGAGAACCGTTAGAGATCACTTCGCCAGTGCATAATGCCAAGACGTTAGAAATTCGCGTAATGACGTATACCGATGATCAATCGATGCTGGTGGCTCGTGATGTCACTGAACTGCGTCAACTAGAACAAGTCAGACGTAATTTTATGGGCAATGTTTCTCATGAGTTACGTACACCGTTAACCGTATTAAAGGGTTATCTGGAAATGCTTGAGCCTGATGAATCGGATAAAATGTTTGCTCGTGCGCATAAAGTCATGTCTGAACAAACGGCGCGTATGGATTCGTTGGTGAACCAGTTATTAGCCTTGTCTCGTATTGAAGCTGCACAGGCTGTCGACTTTGAAAAGCAAGTTGATATTCCGTTTATGCTGTCGATGTTAGAACAAGAGGTATTGATTTTAGGTGCGGATAAAGCCTTAAATGTAGAGTTCCACATTGAAAACGGCCTGTTTGCATTGGGTGATGAATCACAATTGCGCAGTGCGGTATCTAATTTGATCTACAATGCGGTACGCTATACGCCTACGGACGGCAAAGTGGTGGTTGAATGGAAGCATACAGCCGCTGGTGGTTCATTAAGTGTGACCGATAATGGCGATGGTATTTCTGCCGAGCATGTACATCATTTAACTGAGCGTTTTTATCGTGTTGATGATGCGCGTTCACGTGATTCTGGTGGCTCTGGTATTGGTTTATCAATTGTGAAGCATGTTTTAAGCAATCATGACAGTGTGTTAGAAATTAATAGCAAAGTGAGCAAAGGCAGTTGCTTTAGCTTCACCTTACCGTTAGTGACGTATGTAAAACGCCACTAACGTTACCGCGATTGTGACTAGTATTATTCAATAACTAAGCCCATCCACTATGCGATGGGCTTTTTTTTAGCGATAAATTTATACTGTATGGGTAATTAGCAGAGGTTTATTTGTAATAAATCGTGCGCTGTCATCAAACCGTCATGTTTCATTCATATTATTGTCATCAGTTTATTGAATACTTGTATTCACAGAAACGAGGTACAAGATACAAGCTTATATTACTTGTAGTCGTGGACACTAAATACAAAGCTTATATACCCTGTAGTCATAGACACAAAATAAAAAATTATACTTGGAGAAGTAAAATGAATATTAAACAAATTGTTGTAGCATTAGGGATATCAATGACAGCAATCGCTTCACAAAGCGTATTTGCAGCAGGACTAGACCCTAAATTACCAGAGTATCAAAAAGTAAGTGGTATCTCAGGTAACCTATCTACAGTTGGTTCTGATACATTAGCAAACATGATGACGTTGTGGGCTGAAGAATTCAAACATATTTACCCAAGTGTTAACGTACAAATCCAAGCGGCTGGCTCTTCTACTGCGCCACCTGCACTAACAGAAGGTACTTCACAGTTCGGTCCAATGAGCCGTAAAATGAAGTCTAAAGAAGTCGAAGCGTTTGAAAAACGTTACGGTTACAAGCCTACAGCAATTCGAGTTGCTATCGATGCACTTGCGGTATTCGTACACAAAGATAACCCAATTAAAGGTTTAAACATTGCCGATGTAGATGCGATTTTCTCAAGCACACTAAAATGTGGTGAAGCGAAGCGTGTTGAACGTTGGGGTGAATTAGGACTAGAAGGTTCTTGGGCTGAGCGTGATATCCAATTATTTGGTCGTAACTCAGTATCGGGTACTTACGGTTACTTTAAGAAGAAAGCATTGTGTAAAGGTGACTTCAAAAATAACGTGAATGAGCAACCTGGTTCAGCATCTGTTGTACAGTCTGTATCATCATCACTTAATGCAATCGGTTACTCAGGTATCGGTTATAAAACATCAGGTGTTCGTGCAGTACCACTAGCGAAAAAAGGGACTAACTACATCGAAGCATCGTTAGATAACGCTGCATCAGGTAAATACCCATTGTCTCGTTACCTATACGTTTACATCAATAAGATCCCGAACAAAGCATTATCTCCAATGCAAACGGAGTTCTTAAAACTGATATTATCGAAACAAGGTCAGAAGATCGTAGCTAAAGATGGTTATATCCCATTACCTAACTCAGTTACATCAAAAGACCTTAAGAAAGCAGGTATTACACTGTAATACGACTTACTTAGGTTAAATGATTAAAGCTCGCTATTTAGCGGGCTTTTTGCTTTCTGGCATAAAATAAAATGAGGTCGTAGCCTTGTTTACTGTATGTGCAAGCTTGGGGAAATTGCTCTCAAAATGATACATTGCTCACATTTAGTCACCATGTTGGTGCAAATATTCAACCCCAGGTCTATGGTTTTGATGTTCCTTGGTTGTAAGTCATTGATAAGTAGTGTTTAAGTTGGCTTTTATTAAGTTGGCCTTAGTATTGCTTTGTTCTAGATAAGATAAAATTTTTTAAACTTTGTTTTTATATCTTAGAGGGAATTTTTATGGGACAAGAAAAATTTAATATATTGTCTTTTTCAGGGAAAATGAAAACTTTACACTTATCGTGGATGGCATTTTTTATTACTTTTGTGGTTTGGTTTAATGCAGCACCACTAATGTTAGCGATTAAAGACAGTTTAGGTTTAACCACTGAAGAAGTTAAAACTCTGCTGATCTTAAATGTAGCCTTAACCATTCCTGCTCGAGTGATTATAGGTATGCTAACCGATAAATACGGACCTCGGATTGTTTACTCTACATTATTAGCTGTCTGTTCTATTCCCTGCTTTATGTTTGCAATGGCGACGACCTTTGAACAGTTAGCAATAGCGCGTTTTATGATGGGGCTGATTGGTGCTGGTTTTGTAGTTGGTATCCGTATTGTTAGTGAATGGTTTCCTGCCAATGAGTTAGGTACCGCGGAAGGTATTTATGGTGGTTGGGGTAACTTTGGTTCGGCTGCTGCTGCATTCACACTACCGACAATTGCATTATTGTTTGGTGGTGAAGATGGCTGGCGCTATGCGATTGCCATCACAGGTTTAATGAGTTTGTTATTCAGTATTGTGTATTACTTTAATGTTACTGATACACCTAAAGGTGCAACTTATTTCCGCCCCAAAAAAGGCGGAGCAATGGAAGTGACCAGCAAAGGTGATTTTTATTTACTGCTGATCATGAAACTACCTATGTACCTGACGCTTGGCTTATTAGCGTGGAAGTTGTTACAAATCGGTATGTTCACAGAAACTATCACCCACTCTATTTATGTTGGTTTAGGTGTTCTTTATGTACTTGATTGCTGGAAAACATACCAAGTAAATAGCGATGTTTTTGTTAAAGAAGTGCCTGAAATTGAACGTTATAAGTTTAAGCAAGTCGCTGTACTTAACGTTTTGTACTTTTCTACGTTTGGTTCTGAGTTAGCGGTTGTTTCCATGTTGCCGCTATTTTTTGCAGAAACATTCGGACTAGGAATGACGGAAGCAGGTATGGTTGCAGCGTCTTACGCCTTTATGAATCTAATGTCACGTCCCGGTGGCGGTTGGATCAGTGACCGCTTTGGTCGTAAGAAGACATTATTGATCTTAACTGCTGGTTTAGCCGTTGGTTATTATGCGATGTCACAAATTACGGCTGCGTGGTCATTACCGCTTGCTATCGCAACCGCAATGGCATGTTCATTCTTCGTGCAAGCTGGCGAGGGTGCTGTATTTGCTGCGGTACCATTAATTAAGCGTCGTTTAACGGGGCAAATTGCGGGAATGACTGGTGCTTATGGGAATGTAGGGGCTGTATTTTATTTAACACTGTATTCAATCGTATCGACACAAGTATTCTTTTATGCGATTTCAATCACGGCGATAGTCGGCTTTATTGCTTTGTTATTAATGGAAGAGCCAAAAGGGCATATTGCAGAGGTAGATGAAGACGGTAAAGTGACGTTAATTAATGTGTCATAAATAGTCTTAATGATAAGAATATCATTGGATATTTTTATGAATAAAGTGTGACAGTATTGAGTGCGGCGTCATTATCATAGTTGGTAATGGCGCCATTTTTATATAATGATTTGTTTACCTGTTTGTCTACTTATCTATTAACCCGCCTATATACCTAAGCTTCGGTCATTTCAGCAATCAAGGTTGGCGATATTTTTGCTAAGTCACCACTGAGCATATCATGGTCTAGGGTATCAGGCAGCGCTAGCTTAAGTTTGGCATAAAAACGATTGTTATCAGACTGCCACAGATCTTTGCTGTGTGTTGTTATCGCTTTTAATTCAATACCGTGCTGCGTTAATATCTTAGATACTTCGTTGATAATTCCCGGACGGTCGTTATCTTGGATGATAAGGCAGGGTGATTTCTGCCAAATACTTTGATTTTTACCTTCGGCGAAACTTATGGTTAGGCCTGGGATCAGGCTCAATGCTTCACATAGATCGCGGTAATATTCATCTTCTACTGAAATTTGTAAGATACCTGCAAATTGTCCTGCTAGCTCACTCATGTTACTTGCTAACCAGTTTCCCTTATGTTCGGCGACGACACGTGATAAGTTGTTTATGAGACCTGATTTATCATCACCAATAAGCGTTACGATAAGTTGTTTAAGCATTTCTAAGCCCTATATAAAAAATCCGGTGTAAAACGTTTTGTTTTAGCTACTTTCATCACTTAATATGATGCGCCATACTATATGCAAATAACGTGCATAAATATAGCACTGGTATATAAATATCAGTGCTTAGACCAGCTAAAGTGGAATATATTTAACGTTGTTGAGTGATGTCATATAACTGTCATAAATATTACATATAATCGCGTTGTGATTAATTACAGCTAAATACGAGGAAGAGATGGCTGAACAGTTTTCTTTAACGATTGCGGGCTCCCGTAAACGTCTAATTAAAGATAAACTCGCAGAATATGGTATTAAAATGGGCGGAGGTGTTGTACTGATGACACTGCTGCTAATATTTTGCTACCTACTGTATGTGGTTTATCCGGTTTTTGAATCGGCGAAAATAGAATCTAAAGCACAATACAGTCAATCTTTTGCTGGTAATACTTATGCATTAGCGATGGAAGAGCAAAATGAAATAGCCTACCGTTATAGTGATTTAGGCATTAACTTCTTTAACACTTTAGATCCCAACGTTGAGTTGATGCAATATGCATTACCACAGCCGGCGACGTCATTTGGTCAAACAGGGCCAACATCACCTATCGTTGTATTTGGTTTTAATGATGGTAAGGCGTTAGTTGCGGAAGCTGATTTCGATGTCACCTATCCTAGTGATAAGCGTCTTATCACACCACAAGTTAATTTCCCATTTGGTGAGCAACAAATTGAAGTTGACAGCCAAGGGCAAGCATTAAAACATATTGCAATTGAAGTTGAAGGTGAAGATGCGGCTATCGTTGCGGTGACGGCGGATAACCGCGGTATATTGCTACGTTATACTGCAGAAGAAAACTTCATGACGGAAGAATTGGAATGGAGCAGCGAGACAATTGAGCTGCCTTCAATGCCGATGGATGTTGAACAAGTATTGTTAACACCAAATTTCCGCTTTATCTTCATGCGTAGTGGTAACAAACTGTCTATCTATGATATTCGTGATACCGATGATATTTCGATTGTTGAAGTGTTAGATATTAATGAAAAACAACAAAACGTGACCCACGTTGCATTATTAACTGGCGCAAGTTCATTACTGGTCGCGAATGATAACGGTGTGGTGAGTCAATGGTTTGAAGTGGCTAAAGATGGCGAGCGTAAGTTCACTAAAATTCGTCAGTTTGATGCGCAATCAAGTGTCATTGATATTACCACTGAATATTCTCGTAAAGGTTTCATGACGGTTGGGGTGGATAATAGCCTTACCATTTTTCACGCCACAGGTGAAACTAAACTATTACACCAAGATCTTGGTATGGGTTCACTTCAGCATATTGCAATTTCTCCTCGTGCAAACGCTTTCTTAGTTGAATCAGAACAGGGTATCGGCTTTTATAAGCTAACCAATGAGCATCCTGAAGTGACATGGAGTGCATTGTGGCAAGAAGTTTGGTATGAAGGCTATTCGGAACCAGACTATATTTGGCAGTCGACCTCGGCATCTGATGACTTTGAACCGAAACTAAGCTTAGTGCCAATCACATTTGGTACCATTAAAGCCGCATTTTATGCGATGTTATTTGCGGTGCCAATCGCGGTAGCAGGTGCTATTTATACTGCTTACTTCATGAACTCTGGTTTACGTAAAGTAATTAAACCAACGGTTGAAATCATGGAAGCACTACCAACGGTAATCCTTGGTTTCCTTGCTGGTTTATGGTTAGCACCGTTTGTTGAAATGAATTTGCCCGGTGTGATGATGATCGCGGTGCTCTTGCCATTTTCGGCTGTGATGGTGGCGGCTATTTGGCATTTCTTACCACAATCATTTGTTAATCGTGTCCCACAAGGTGCACACGTTATCATCCTGTTGCCTGTGTTATTACTTGTTGGTTACTTCTCAGTATCGGTTAGTCCGCTTGTAGAAGACTTGATCTTTGATGGTGACGCACGTGCTTATATCAATGATATCTTTGGTTTCGACCAACGTAACTCTTTGATTGTTGGTATTGCGATGGGCTTTGCAGTTATTCCAACTATCTTCTCTATTGCTGAAGATGCTATTTTCAGTGTGCCAAAGCATTTAACGCAAGGCTCATTGGCATTGGGTGCGACAAGTTGGCAGACACTGGTTAAAGTTGTGTTACTCACTGCAAGTCCAGGTATTTTCTCGGCAGTCATGATGGGCTTAGGCCGTGCGGTTGGCGAAACAATGATTGTATTAATGGCAACCGGTAATACGCCTGTAATGGACTTTAATATCTTCTCTGGTATGAGAACATTGGCTGCCAACATTGCAGTCGAAATGCCGGAATCAGAAGTGGGTAGCTCGCATTACCGCGTACTGTTCTTAGCGGCATTCGTACTCTTTATTCTGACGTTTGTATTCAACACTATTGCGGAATACGTGAGACAGCGTTTACGTGAAAAATACAGCGCGATTTAATCTAAGGCTTGTAATAGGATATTAAAATGAAAAATTGGTTTCGCTCAGGATCGCCTTGGATATGGATGACAGGTGGTGCTGTAAGTATAAGTTTGATTGCAGTTCTTGGTTTGTTGATGTTGATCGCATGGCGTGGTTTGACTTACTTCTGGCCAAGTGCGATACATGAATTTAATGTACAGCTTGAAGATGGTTCTAACCGCGTTGTTATTGGTGAGATCTATGATCGTGAATTTGTGCCAATTCAACGCTTGCTTGAAGCTGGTGTCAAAATTGACCCAACGTTAGAGACGGTAGAGCGTATCTTGGTGAAAACCGGTAACCGTGAATATGTAGATCTTGATTTCAGCTGGTTACTTGGTCCGGCAATTACGGAACAATCAACACCCGCTGCCCTGGCTGTGATTGAACGTTTTACGAATGGTAACTTTTATGGTTACCCAGTTGCTATCGAAGAAAATGGGGTGAAGAAATCCTTAACCTCTGCGGCGCAATTAGAAGTTCTGATTAAGCGTGCTGTTGAACTAAACGATAAAGCGCAAAGTCTACAGAAGGGTGAAATTAGTTCGGTTAACTATGAATTAGAGCGTATTCGCTTAAAATTACGCAGTTATGAATTAAAAGACGAGCTGACTAGCGAGATTGAAACGAAATATAGCAAGATCTCTGAAGGATTGCGTGCTGAATACCAAATTTATGAAGCGCAATTATTTAGTTATCGTGACCAAGCTAACCGTGATGCTGTTATTGTCAAAGACATGCGTGGTGAAGAAGTTCGCATTCCATTATCTAATGTACTTGAAGTGACATACCCGAACGACATGGGTATTGTGAGTAAAATCATGCATTGGTTTGGTAACATGGGTAGCTTCGTAACAAGTGACCCACGTGAAGCAAATACGGAAGGTGGCGTATTCCCTGCTATCTTTGGTACTATCTTTATGGTGATGCTGATGGCTGTTATTGTGACGCCATTAGGTGTGGTTGCAGCGATTTACCTACATGAATATGCCCCGAAAAATGGCTTGACGAAAATGATTCGTATTGCGGTGATTAACCTCGCTGGTGTACCGTCAATCGTATACGGTGTATTTGGTCTGGGTTTCTTTGTTTACATGTTAGGTGGTTCAATTGATGAATTGTTCTACCCTGAATCATCACCGTCTCCGGTATTTGGTTCACCAGGTGTATTATGGTCGGCATTAACACTGGCTATTTTAACGTTACCTGTTGTGATTGTATCAACGGAAGAAGGCTTATCGCGTATTCCAACATCATTACGTCAGGGGTCGCTAGCACTGGGTGCAACGAAGTTTGAAACGCTATGGCGTATTATCGTGCCAATGGCAAGCCCAGCAATTATGACGGGTCTTATTCTGGCTGTTGCCCGTGCTGCGGGTGAAGTAGCACCATTGATGCTGGTGGGTGTAGTTAAACTTGCTCCGACATTACCGGTTGATATGAACTTCCCGTATATTCACGTTGAACGTAAGTTCATGCACTTAGGCTTCCATATTTATGATGTTGGTTTCCAAAGTCCAAACGTAGAAGCGGCAAGACCATTAGTTTATGCAACGTCGTTCTTGTTAGTAACCGTTATTATCGGGTTAAATTTAACGGCAATTGGCGTGCGTAACCATTTACGTGAAAAATTCAAAAATCTAGAACTATAGACCTCTAGCTGTTACGTTAGCTTATAGATTTAGACCTGCTAGGTTAAAGACAAGACCTGTCAGGTTATAGACACAGATATGGAAAGCGGCTGCTCAAGTGGCTGCTTCAATAGGAAAAAAAATGATTGATATGAGTTCAAATGTTACTGATGTTGTAAACCTAGATGTTAATAATTTATCACCAGCAGATACAGCATTAGAAATTAAAAATTTAGACTTATTTTATGGCGACAAACAGGCACTGTTTGATGTAAGTATGAAAATACCGAAAAAACAAGTCACCGCTTTCATTGGCCCGTCGGGTTGTGGTAAATCAACACTATTACGTTGTATTAACCGCATGAATGATTTAGTTGATATCTGCCACATTAAAGGTGATATCAATTTACATGACAAAAATATTTATGATCGTGATGTAGATGTAGCAACACTACGTCGTAATGTCGGTATGGTGTTCCAGCGTCCAAATCCATTTCCTAAATCGATCTATGAAAATGTAGTTTATGGTTTACGTTTACAAGGCATCAACGACAAACGTCGTTTAGACGAAGCGGCTGAATCTTCATTACGTGGTGCAGCGATCTGGGATGAAGTAAAAGACCGTCTACACGATAATGCGTTTGGCTTATCCGGTGGTCAGCAACAACGTTTAGTTATTGCCCGTGCCATTGCGATTGAACCAGAAATTTTATTACTGGATGAACCAACGTCAGCACTGGATCCTATCTCGACATTAGTGATTGAAGAGCTCATCACTGAACTGAAGAAAAAATTCACTGTCGTTATCGTTACGCATAACATGCAACAAGCGGCACGTGTATCTGATCATACTGCTTTCATGTACATGGGTAAGTTGGTCGAATATTCAGATACTAATACCTTATTTACCACACCAGCGAAGAAGCAAACAGAAGATTATATTACGGGTAAATACGGTTAATTTAGCTCTTTTTTAGTTGATAAAGAGTTTGGATTTAATAAAGAATTAGCGTCATGACACGCAAAGGACAATACATGGATAATTTAACATTAGGCCGTCATATTTCCGGTCAATTTAATGCAGAATTAGAAAGCATTCGTAATCAAGTGATGGTGATGGGTGGTTTGGTTGAAGAGCAACTAAATTCAGCAATCGAAGTATTATCGTCACAAGATTTAGATATGGCGAACAAGATCATTGATACCGATAAAAGCGTTAATTCAATGGAAGTTGCTATTGATGAAGCTTGCACCCGTATTATTGCTAAGCGTCAACCTGCGGCAAGTGATTTACGTTTGGTGATGGCTATTATTAAAACCATTACTGATTTAGAACGTATTGGTGATGTTGCAGACCGTATTGCACGTACTGTGATTGAAAACCGTAATAAAAAATCGCCACCGCTCGTTAGCATGGAAAATATGGGGCGCCATACAGTCAAAATGCTGCATGATGTACTTGATGCATTTGCGCGTATGGATGTTGATGCTGCGTTTAAGGTGTATCAAGAAGATGTTAAAGTTGACCGAGAATATGAAAGTATCATCCGTGAGCTAATGACGTACATGATGGAAGACCCACGTTCAATCCCACAAGTGTTGAATGTACTGTGGTGCGCGCGTGCACTCGAGCGTGTTGGAGACCGTTGTCAGAACATCTCTGAATACATCATTTACTTTGTTAAAGGTAAAGATATTCGTCATATTAATCATGATGAAGTAAAAGACTTACTGGAAAAATAATAAACTTAAATTGCATGCCTAAGTTAGTCATTATTAGCCTTGTTTATTGATTGATAAACAAGGCTTTTTTGTTTTTTTGATTGAGTATAAGCTCCGCTATTACCTCATGTTTAACTTCATTTTACTTTACAACTCTAACCAGCATGCGACTATATCAGCCATTAACTTGAGCTTGTTTTTCACTAAAAGGATTATAGTAATGCGTTCTGTGCTGATGGCTGCCGATGGCCGAGAAATAAAATTGTTTGCTTGGTTACCTGAGCAAGAGATCCGTTACGTTATGGTGTTAAGCCACGGCATGGCCGAGCATATAGAAAGGTATGAAGCGTTTGCGCTAGCTTGTAACGCTGCTGGTATTGCGGTTTATGGTGCGAATCATCGTGGTCATGGTAACGATGCTCCAGTATTAGGCCATTATGCAGATGAGGGGGGGTGGCATAAAGTGATCAATGATTTAGATCTTATCATTGATGATGTTGCTAAGCGTCATGCTGTCCCCTTAGTATTATTTGGTCACAGTATGGGCTCTTTCATAGCTCAGCAATATGCTATTTTACACGGTAATAAGCTGAAGGGTTTAATACTAAGTGGCTCTAATTACCAAAGCCCAACCATGTATAAGCTGGTAAGCATAGCGAGTAAAATTGAAAAAATGCGTATTGGTGCTAGATCACCAAGTAGTTTCTTAGATTTTCTATCATTTGGTTCTTTCAATAGTAAGCTTAAGCCTGTGCGAACAACATCAGATTGGCTAAGCCGTGATCCTGTGCAAGTGGATAAATATATTAATGATAGCTATTGTGGTTTTCCGTGTACTCCACAATTCTGGCTGGATTTCATGTCAGGATTAATTAGCATTAGCCAAAAGTCAGAAATAGCAAAAATCCCAAATAAATTGCCAATATATATTTTTAGTGGTGATAAGGATCCAGTTGGTTTACAGGGTAAGGGAGTATTAGCATTAGAGCAACATATTACTAACAATGGCTGTAGTGAAGTGCAGTGTAAACTTTATTCAGGTGGTCGCCATGAGATGTTAAATGAATCTAACTCCAGTGAGGTATTTGATGATGTAACGAATTGGGTTACATCAAAAATAGCGGTATAATAAACCGGTCTCAAGCTTCATTTGAAAGTTCGTTTCACTTCAAATTTATTTGATTTTTAGGAAAGCGAAACATAGCAATTTGACACTGTGTCATTAATGTGAAATATGTTGCATTTATTGCGAAGTTGTTGCAATGTGTAGGTTAAGAGAGCAATTCGTACAGACGTTTAAAACAATGGGAGATTATTCTTCCGTGACTTACAGATGATGAATTGTGGCCAATACATATATTTCAACGGAGTGAAACTATGACTGCCAATACCCAGTCTAATGAAACAGGTTCTCTGGTTTTCCATGGGGAAATCAATCAAGAACAACAACAGATCCTAAATCCTGAAGCAGTTGCTTTGTTGACTGAGTTAGTCGAAAAGTTCGCTCCTCAAGTTGATGAGTTACTTAACCAGCGTGTAAAAAAACAAGCACGTATGGATGCTGGTGAACTCCCTGATTTTTTACCTGAAACTGCTCATATTCGCGAAAGCGATTGGAAGATTCAAGGTATCCCTGCAAAACTTCAAGACCGTCGTGTCGAAATTACTGGTCCAGTTGACCGTAAGATGGTGATTAATGCACTAAACGCACGTGTTAAAGTGTTCATGGCTGATTTTGAAGATTCATTCGCGCCAACATGGGGCGGTGTACTAGACGGTCAAGTTAACTTACGTGATGCAGTAAATGGTACGATTGAATATACTAACCCTGCGAACGGTAAACACTACTCTTTAGATGATGATCCTGCGACACTCATTTGCCGTGTACGAGGCCTACATTTACCAGAAAAACATATTACTTTTAATGGTAAAACTGTACCGGGTTGTTTGGTTGATTTTGCCCTGTATTTTTCTAATAACTATGAAACGTTATTAGCAAAAGGCGCTGGCCCATATTTCTACGTACCTAAACTACAAAGTCACCATGAATCAAAATGGTGGAGTGAAGTATTTAGTTATGCAGAAGACAAAGTAAATTTAGCTCGCGGTACAATTAAGGCGACACTGCTAATAGAAACTATCCCGGCAGTATTTGAAATGGAAGAAATTCTATATAGCATGAAAGAGCACATTGTTGCGCTTAACTGTGGTCGTTGGGATTATATCTTTAGCTATATTAAAACACTGCGTAAACATGCAGATCGTGTATTACCAGATCGTCATTCTGTAACGATGGACAAATCTTTCCTTAGTGCTTATTCACGTTTATTAATCAAAACATGTCATAAACGTGGCGCTCTTGCAATGGGCGGTATGGCTGCATTTATTCCAGCCAAAACAGCCGAAGAAAACGATAAAGTATTAGCTAAAGTAACCGCAGATAAGACCCTAGAAGCAAAAAATGGTCATGACGGTACTTGGGTTGCTCACCCTGGTTTAGCAGATACTGCAATGGGTGTGATGAACGAATATATCGGTGCAGGTAATGCTAACCAAATTAACGTTTTACGTGAAGACGATGCACCGGTAACGGCTGCTGAGTTACTTGAACCTTGTGCTGGTGAGCGAACTGAAACGGGTATGCGTTTAAATATCCGTATTGGTGTTCGTTACATGGAAGCATGGATTTCGGGTAATGGTTGTGTGCCTATCTACGGTCTAATGGAAGATGCGGCAACCGCTGAAATCTCACGAGCGTCAATTTGGCAGTGGATCCAACACGGTAAAACACTAAGCAACGGTAAAGTTGTAACAAAAGAATTATTCTGCCAATTATTACAAGAAGAACTTGTGGTCATTCGTGATGAAGAAATTGGCGTTGAAGCTTACGAGCAAGGTCGTTTTGGTGAAGCGTCTAAATTGTTTGAAGAATTAACAGTCAGCGATCACCTTGCTGAGTTTTTAACGCTGCCTGGTTATGATTTCTTAGATTAGAAATTTTTGGAATAGGGCGAGGTTAGGTTATCTCGCCATGTTCTTGTTGTATCAAGTATTAAAATAATTATTAAAGGAATAAAAATGTCTATATACAAAAATGATATCGATGCAGTTTCAACATTAATAGCTGAACAAGGCTCTAAATGGGCTGCAATTAGCCCTGAATATACAGCGCGTATGCGTGCTCAGAATCGTTTTAAAACTGGCTTAGAAGTTGCGCAATACACAGCTGATATTATGCGCGCTGATATGGAAAACTACGATAATGATTCTTCATTGTACACGCAATCTTTAGGTTGCTGGCATGGTTTTATCGGTCAACAAAAAATGATCTCTATCAAGAAGCATTTTGAAAACAATACTGATCGTCGTTACCTTTATTTATCTGGTTGGATGGTTGCAGCACTGCGCTCTGAGTTTGGTCCACTGCCTGACCAATCAATGCATGAAAAAACATCTGTTGCAGCATTAATTGAAGAACTATACACCTTCCTTCGCCAAGCTGACGCACGCGAATTAGGTGGTTTATTCCGCGAACTAGACGCAGCAAGAGATGCAGGTGACTCAGCTAAAGTTGCTGAAACACAAGACAAGATTGACAATCACGTGACTCACGTTGTGCCAATCATTGCTGATATCGATGCTGGTTTTGGTAACGCAGAAGCAACTTACCTACTTGCTAAAAAAATGATTGAAGCCGGTGCATGTTGTATCCAAATCGAAAACCAAGTATCTGATGAAAAACAATGTGGTCACCAAGACGGTAAAGTAACCGTGCCACACGAAGATTTCCTTGCGAAAATCAATGCCGTTCGTTACGCATTCCTAGAGCTAGGTATCGATAATGGTGTGATTGTTGCGCGTACTGACTCACTCGGTGCAGGTCTAACAAAACAAATCGCTGTAACGAATGAACCAGGTGACCTTGGTGATCAATATAACTCGTTCCTTGATTGTGATGAGATCTCAGAAGCAGAGCTAGGCAATGGCGATGTTATTCTTAAGAAAGACGGTAAATTATTACGTCCTAAACGTCTACCAAGTAACTTATTCCAATTTAAACAAGGTACAGGTGAAGCACGTTGCGTACTTGACTGCATCACGTCTCTACAAGGCGGTGCTGACTTATTATGGATTGAAACTGAGAAACCACACGTTGGTCAAATCGGCGCAATGGTTGATGAGATCCGTAAAGTGGTACCAAATGCAAAACTTGTTTACAACAATTCGCCATCATTCAACTGGACACTAAACTTCCGCCAGCAAATATTTGATATCTTGCTTGAAGAAGGTAAAGACGTTTCAGCTTATGATCGCGCAGATCTAATGAACGAGAAATACGATAGCACGGAATTAGCAATTCAGGCTGATGAGAAGATCCGTACATTCCAAGCTGATTCAGCACGTGAAGCCGGTATCTTCCACCACCTAATCACGCTACCAACTTACCATACAGCGGCGCTATCAACTGATAACTTAGCAAAAGAATACTTCGGTGATGAGGGCATGCTGGGCTACGTTAAAGGTGTTCAACGTAAAGAGATCCGTCAATCGATTGCTTGTGTTAAGCACCAAAACATGGCTGGTTCTGATATGGGCGATGACCATAAAGAATACTTTGCCGGTGATGCAGCACTGAAAGCAGGCGGTAAAGATAACACGATGAACCAGTTCTAATTTAGAACTTCATTAGAAATCTTCTTATCAGTTAAATAAGAATATGAGTTAATATGAAAAAACCAGCTTCGGCTGGTTTTTGCGTTTTAACGATAAGCTAATAATCTTTGAGTTGAGGTGATGAAATAATTATTAGTATGTTACAAGGTTAAGTTTTTTTTAATAAAATCAAGAAACACTGAAATTTTCGGCGAAATAAGCTCGCGCTTTAAATAGATGGCATAAGTTGAACTCATACTGTCATAAGGACTTAATACGTACTCGGGTAATACATGTACTAGTTTGTTATTTTTTAGTTCGTTATTGATGGCCCAGCGAGGCATAAGCGCAAATCCAGCATGGTTTAATAATAATTGTTTTTGACCGTTTACAGAATTCACTGTTAAATGATTAACAATCGTTAATTTAATCGGTTTACCTTTCATTAAAAACCAGTCTCGCCAGCCAGAATAGCCATAAGTGATACAATCAAACTTAGCTAAACCAAGAGGTGAACTTGGTGTGCCATGCTCGGTAATATATTCAGGACTCGCACATAATATAAAGTCATTATCGAGCAGCTTACGCGCAATTAGATTTGAGTCTGGTAAACGACCACTACGGATTGCTATATCCACATTTTCTTCGACTAAATCAATGACACGTTCGGATAATTCAAGTTGTACTTTTATTTTTGGGTATTGTTTTTTGAACTCAGGAATCAGTGGTAAAATACAGTTCTCACCGAACCCGACTGTCATACTGAGTTTTAGCGTTCCTTGGGGCTCTTTCTGTAAATCATTTACAACACGTTTAGCTTCGTCCAGTTCCGCAATAATACGTTGGGAATATTCATAATAAGTCGAGCCAGCTTCTGTTAAGCCGATATTACGGGTGGTTCTGTTCAGTAATCGAATGCCGAGCTCATTTTCTAAGGCTGCTAATTGGCGTGAAATTGAGGACGGTTGCACATCAAATACACGGCTGGCTGCGGAAATACTGCCAGTTTCCACAACGCAATTAAAATAATGTAAACGAGTAAGCATATAGCACCTATTAAAACGAGTTGTAATTGATTAGATTTTTTATTTTATAGGTCGGTCAACTTAATAGGTTGTTGCATAAAAAGCAAAGGTAGTTTGCTTATCGGCTTACATTTGGTATCGGTGACAAGGATGCCTTTTATTCTAAGGCCTAATTTCATATTCTATTTACTCGTCGTTATCAGTTTTCGTTTTATTTTCTGTTTTACTGGGCATTAAATTAGCAAGTAATTCCGTTGGCATCGGAAATAAGATAGTCGAATTTTTCTCACTGGCGATCTCGGTTAATGTTTGCAGATAACGAAGTAGGATTGCATTTGGTTCTTGGGCTAGTTTAGCTGCAGCTTGGACTAATTTGTCAGAGGCTTCCATTTCCCCTGAAGCATGAATAACTTTTGCCCGTCGTGTTCTTTCTGCTTCTGCTTGACGTGCGATTGCTCTGATCATGCTTTCGTTTAAATCAATGTGCTTTATTTCCACATTAGATACCTTGATCCCCCAACCATCGGTACGTGAATCTAAGATCGCTTGAATATCGACATTGAGCATTTCTCTGTTGGCTAGCATTTCATCGAGTTCATGTTGACCCAATACCGAACGTAATGTGGTTTGTGCCAATTGCGAAGTGGCTTGCAGAAAATTTTCGACATTGATAATTGCTTTTTGTGAATCAATTACCCGAAAGTAAATGACGGCATTAACCCGTACCGATACATTATCTCTACTGATAACATCCTGACTCGGCACATCCATGACCACGGTACGTAAATCGACCCGTACCATTTGTTGCACTATTGGGATGACAATGATCAAGCCTGGCCCTTTTACTTTTTCAAAACGGCCAAGGAAAAAGATAACCCCACGTTCGTATTCACGTAAGATCCGAAACATGCTGATGATTAACAGGAGCAATAAAAATATAATTGCGCCAGTAAATAACATACCGCTATTGAGGATTGCTTGCATCGTTAACCTCCGATTCAGAGATTGGCAATAGGATTAGCGTTAAACCATCAATGCCATCTATTTGTACTATTTGTCCAGCGCTTAATTGATGTGGGCAATAAGCCGACCAACGTTCACCGTTTACATTTATATGTCCCTGGCCAATAAACCCCATTTCAATGGTCACTTCCGAGCCAATTAATGCTTCTTTACCACTGACCACTTTGTTTTTCCGCATATCCCAAAGATAGCTAAATATGAAGATAAAAAACAGTAATGAAAGCACGGTGACGGCAGCTATAAGTTGTAGCGACACTTGAAATTGCGGTAGGTCGCTATCAAACAAAAATATCGACCCGAGTGTAAAAGCAATAATACCGCCGAGCCCCAAAATACCAAAACTGGGTGACATAGATTCTGCAACGAGTAAGGTAATCCCCAGTAATAAGAGACCTAATCCGACATAATCAATAGGTAGCAGCTGGAAGGCGTACAGTGCTATAAACAAGGAAATTGAACCGGTCACGCCTGCGATCCCAACGCCGGGACTATAAAATTCGAGTAAGATGCCATACACCCCAATTAGCATCAGAATATAAGCGATATTAGGGTCGGTGATCGTACCAATAAAGTTACTGCGCCAATTGGGTTGGCGTAGTTCCAGTGGACTGTTAGTTAATGTTAGCAGTCTTTGCTGTTGTTTGATGGTGACGTATTGGCCGTCAAGTTTTTGCAAGAGATGCTGTGGTGATTGCGCTAACAAATTAATCACGTTTTTATCCAGAGCTTCGACCGCTGTTAAGGTTGCCGCTTCTGTCACGGCTAATTCAGCCCATTCGACATTACGCTCACGCAGTTGTGCTAATGAACGAATATAGGCAACCGCATCATTGAGCACTTTCTTTTCCATGGCACTTTTTTCTGTCACTTGTGGTGAATCAGATAGCGTGGGGGAGGGCTGTTGTTCTTTGGTATCGGCGTTCGGTGAATCTGATTTGGAGTCAGGTTTTGTATTAGGCGTTGGCTCGGTTGCTGGTTGGTAAGGGTTTGCCGGTTTCTTATCTCCTGTAGGTAAAGGGTTACCTATGCTGACTGGAGTTGCAGCTCCTAATGTCGTAGTGGTTGCCATTGCTGCTATATGGCAGGCATAGAGAATATAAGTCCCAGCACTGGCGGCTCTAGCCCCTGGTGGATGCACTAAACAGGCGATGGGAACATTTGAGTTTAATATCGCCTGGTTAATATCCCGCAAGCTCGAGACTAAGCCCCCTGGGGTATCGATGGTAATGATGATTAACGGTGGTGTCGAATGACCATTATCACTCGTTTCAGCATTTTTATGGTTATTTGCACGGCTAATTTCGCTGGTAAGGTAATGGCTAACTGCGGGACCAATTGCGCCTTTGATTGTTAATACCGGCACAGGAATGCTATTTTCATTGGTGGTAGCACCTGAAGGTTCAGCTAAGTTAGCATTTAGCATACTACTGTAGAGCAGTAATATGCTTATGAGCCAGTAATACATAGATAATATCCCACAATCATATTAACTCTATTTTAGCTCATGAATACCATACCTGCGTCTTTACCTTAATTAATAGCAATACACATATTCTTGCTGTATGCATTTTATGTGAGTTTGAATTGGCTGAGTAATGTTTCTAATTGTTCTCCTGCGGAAGATAAGCCGGTAGATACTTGTGTTGTTTCATGGCTTGATGCCAGCAGTTGCGCGACCACATCACGGATATTAACCATGTTACGATTAATTTCATCGGTTACCGAACTTTGTTCTGTGGCGGCTGTAGCAATATGGTTTGTCATTTGATTAATGGCATCAACAGCATCGGTGACAGCGGATAAACTACCGCTGATTTGGGTTGATGATTGAATCGCGTGGACACTGGTCTCTTGACTGGTTTTCATGGCGCTCACGGCTTGGGCAACAAATTGGTGTAAACCATCGAGCATTACCTTGATTTCTAATGTACTTTCTTGAGTCCGACTTGCTAAGCTGCGGACTTCATCTGCGACAACGGCAAAACCTCGCCCTTGTTCCCCGGCTCTGGCTGCTTCAATCGCAGCATTGAGAGCGAGTAAATTGGTTTGATCGGCAATCGCACCGATAACTTGTAATACGTGATCAATTTTTTGCGATTGTTCATGTAGGGAACTCATGTACCCGCTAGCTTGCTCAACGTTATCAACCAAAGTTGTGATGGCCGTGCTAGACGTTCTGACATTTTCTTGTGCTAATAAAGAATCTTGCGTCGCCATTTGTGTTGCATCGGCGACTTGAATCACGTTTTCTGCCACATCATTTGCTGTTGCATTCATTTCGGTAACCGCCGTGACCACCTGATCTGTTTCATTATTATGGATCGTCAGTTGTTCCGTGGTCTTTTGAGTTTGTTGGCTGAGGTTATTGGCAGAGTCTGATACTTGATGGGTGACATCTGCCATGGCGCTGATGATATTTTGTAATTTAGCGGTGAAACGATTAAATGCACCACCAAGTAAGGCTATTTCGTCACTTCCTTTGATATCTAATCGACGGGTTAAATCACCTTCACCATCTGCAATATCATTGAGCGTATTGAGCATGTCATTAATTGGTTTTGCCAGACGTTTCGCAATCCACAGCATGAATAAACTGGTTAGTATGACGAGTATGATAGCGCTCGTAATTGCTAATTTTATTTGTGTATAAAATTGTTGCCATGCAGAATGGCTAAAAATAGTTAAATCATTGGCAATATCATCTACATATACACCAGTACCAATAAACCAATCTGTGCCTGTAATAGGTGCAGCATAACTTAACTTAGGCTGTAATGTATCAGTGCCTGGCTTAGGATATACATACTCAACAAACCCACCACCTGACCGACTGGTTTTGATTAATTCTTGAATAAGTAAAACGCCGTTTTTATCTTTCAGTGAATATCGGTTTTGTCCTTGATTTTTTTCGTTACTTGCATCAGCGATATTGATCCCTTTACTGTCGTAAATGAAAAAGTAGCTAAGGTTGTTGTCACCATAACGCGCGTGTTTAAGGATATCTCGTACGTTAGCTAATATTTGTTGTTGGGTTTTATTCTGCGCTGTGGCGTTAGTTATTTCTCGTAGCACTATTTTTTGCGTTATTTTTACTGCATCACTGATCTGTTTTTGACGTTCTGTTCGTAGCAGCAATTCATGATCATGGATCATGCTTGTTACTGCGCTAGTCTGTAAATTAGAAATTATTGCTAATGTAGCGAGCAAGGAAATAACCATAGGAACTATCGCAATAAGTAGTAATTTATTCTGCATTTTCAAATTATCCATGACCTAACCTTATAATCCATTAAAGATGACTGTCTATCTCATTAAGTCAGCTTTTTATCTATTTTTATATATTTACATGTTCAAATTGTTAACTAAGTGTTTGTTTTTTTGTTTTTTAACTGTTTTATCTAGATTGTTGATGGCCTATATGTAACAGGGTGTTGTTTTTGTTGAAGCCTGTTCTGTAGGGTGTTAAGACTGATTTTTATGAATATTGCGAATTAATTCATGGCCTTCCAGTTGTACTTATTTCATTTTAAATATAATACATTGTTATTTTACTGTACTACATTTGGTTGCATGTTAACCAGTTGTGGGTATTATGGTTATTTGTTTGTTGGGTATATAACCTGATAATGTGTGTTTTACATTATCGTTAGTCTTAAGGAAGGGATGTTGATGGAAGCTTTAACAGAGTTTATTTCTGCGGTAAATAGTGTGGTATGGGGTGTACCTATGCTCGTCATGATCCTTGGGATAGGATTATTCCTATCTTTAGGGTTGAAATTAATGCCTATTTTAAAGTTAGGGACTGGTTTTAAGTTACTTTGGGCTGGACGTTCGACTACGTCAGGTGACAAAGGAAAAGGTGAAATCACGCCATTTAATGCGTTAATGACATCACTTTCTGCCACGATTGGCACAGGTAATATTGCGGGTGTGGCAACGGCTATCTTTTTAGGTGGACCGGGTGCGTTATTTTGGATGTGGTGTACTGCGTTAGTGGGTATGGCAACCAAGTATGCAGAAGCAGTATGTGCAGTTAAATATCGTGAAACTGATGATAATGGTAACCACGTTGGTGGACCAATGTATTACATCAAAAATGGTTTAAGCAGTAAATGGGCTTGGCTCGGTACTGCGTTTGCTATCTTTGGTTCAATTGCTGGTTTTGGTATTGGTAACACAGTGCAATCAAATTCAGTTGCTGATGCTTTATCAAGTAGTTTTGGTATCCCACCAATGGCCTCTGGTTTAGTGATGATGGTACTGGTTGGTTTAGTACTGATGGGCGGTGTTAAGCGTATCGCTGATGTGGCGGGTAAATTAGTACCGTTAATGGCTATTTTCTATATTGGTGCTGGTTGTGTAGTACTGATCATGAACGTGAGTGAAATTCCTGCTGCATTTGCCTTAATCATTGAAAGTGCATTTACACCAGTCGCTGCACAAGGTGGTTTTGCTGGTGCTGCTGTCTGGGCTGCAATTCGTTTTGGTGTCGCTCGTGGCGTGTTCTCTAACGAAGCGGGTTTAGGTAGTGCACCAATTGCGCATGCTGCTGCACAAACCAATGATCCGGTTAAGCAGGGTCTTATCGCTATGTTAGGTACCTTTATTGATACTCTTATCGTTTGTACTATTACGGGTCTTGCGATAGTAGTTACTGGCGCTTGGACATCGGGCGATACGGGCGCAGCATTAACATCTGCTGCGTTTGCAAGTGCATTACCTGGTGTGGGTAACTACATTGTAGCGATTGCGCTATCAGTATTTGCTTTCACGACTATCCTTGGCTGGAGTTTCTACAGCGAGAAATGTGTGCAATATCTATTTGGTGTGAAAGCAATTGTACCATTCCGAATCTTGTGGATCATTGCAGTGCCAATTGGTGCAACAAGTTCACTGAGCTTTGTTTGGCTACTTGCTGATACATTGAATGCAATGATGGCATTGCCTAACTTGATCGCACTCGCGCTACTTAGCCCTGTGGTATTTAAGCTAACGAAAGAGTATTTTGCCAAGCAAGGCGAAGCTGCTAAAGAATCGTAAGCAGTAACAGCCTCTTCTAGAGAGCTATCACTAACATGTACGATTAAACCCTGGTTTGATTTCCTTTGGGATATTGGGCCGGGGTTTTGTTTTTATCCTGCCGCAACGAGTATTATTCATTGCCTGTCACTCTATCTTTCGCTAATGTGTTTTTATAGATAGTCGTTTTATAAAAATAAGAATGAGCAGGGAAAGACATTAATATGAGTTCAAATAAATTAGCGACACAGCTTGTCTCGGCAGGACGCGATAAAAAATTTTCACACGGTGCAGTGAACCCCGTTGTTCAGCGCGCATCATCAATTGTATTTGATTCAGTTAAAGCTAAAAAAGCAGCAACAGCAAAACGTGCTGAGGGTGAATTGTTTTACGGCCGCCGTGGTACTCAAACTCACTTCTCATTACAACAAGCGATGACCGAACTTGAAGGTGGCGAAGGTTGTGCGCTTTACCCTTGTGGCGCAGCCGCTGTCACTAATTCTATTCTGTCATTTGTGAACGCAGGTGATCATATTTTAATGACCAGTGCTGCCTATGAACCCACGCAAGATTTTTGTAATGTCATGCTAGCTAAAATGAACGTAGCGACAACATATTATGATCCTATGCTAGGCGAAAGTATTGCAGGCTTAATGCAGGCGAATACCAGCGTCGTATTTCTAGAGTCACCAAGTTCAATTACCATGGAAGTACAAGACATTCCTGCGATCGTAAAAGCGGTTCGTGCGGAAAATCCAGAGGTGATTATCATGATAGATAATACCTGGGCTGCGGGTGTGTTATTTAAAGCCTTTGAACACGATATTGATATTTCAATTCAAGCTGGTACAAAATACATCATTGGTCATTCTGATTACATGCTAGGTACAGCTGTTGCCAATGAACGTTGCTGGGCACAATTACGTGAACAGTCATACTTAATGGGTCAAATGGTTGATGCTGATACAGCGTACATGGCGAGCCGTGGTTTACGTACTATGGGTATTCGTTTAAAGCAGCATGAAGCGGCAAGTATCAAAGTAGCGAATTGGTTAAGTACCCGTCCAGAAGTCGAACGTGTTAATCATCCTGCATTACCAAGCTGTAAAGGGCACGAGTTCTACAAACGTGATTTTAAGGGTTGTAATGGCTTATTCTCATTCATTCTTAAAGAGCAACTGAGCAAAGAGCAGCTGGCGAATTATTTAGATAACTTTGTGCATTTCAGTATGGCGTATTCGTGGGGCGGTTATGAGTCATTAATCTTAGCGAACCAAGCGTCTGAACTTAACCGCATCCGTCCTGCTGGCGATGTAGATTTCACGGGTACATTGGTACGTTTACATATCGGTTTGGAAGATGTTGAAGATTTGATTGCTGATTTAGAGGCTGGTTTTACTCGACTTTAAATCGCGTTACGTTTCAATAATCAATGATATTTAAATCAAGGCGCTTAAAGACTCTTAAAGAGGCTTAAGGCTATTATTCTTGCAATGCTTAAGCCGTCGACAACAAGAATCCCCTTTCTTCCCCCGACTTGTCGGGCGCGAAGCGAGGGAGCTTTAACTTGAGAATACTATTATCGATAATACAGTTCGCTTCCATGCGATTTAAAATGTCAGTCCGTTCAATTCAGCATTAAGACTGAACCGTCACGCCCTTTTTTACAGTATTTTTTGATTTAAACTGCGTCATACTGACCCCTGCTAATACCAAAGTACCACCGATGAACTGCTCACTTGATAGTTGTTCATTGAGAATGAGGGTCGCCATAATTGCAGTAAATACCGGCAATAAATTCATGAACATAGCGCTTTTATCGGCACCAAGATAATGAATACTCTGCATCCATAACCAAGTGGCTAATATCGATGTTGGGATCGCGGCATATAATACCAGTGGTAACGATTCACTGCTCAGGCCCACTTGGCCGTTATATGCGAGTATAGGCAGTAAGATAATGACCGCAAATACCATTTGTACATACAGCGCAATCCAGTTGTTAAACGGTAAACGCCAGCGTTTGAGTAGAACCCCGTATAGAGCGTAGCTACAGGCTGCAATTAGCATGTAAGTATCGCCGATATTAATCCCTTCAGACAGTAAGCTACTAATTTGACCATGGCTTAACATATACACTAAACCCGTCATCGAAATAGCCGCGCCGAGCAATGCTTTTTTAGTCAATGAAATCCCGAGTAGTGGCACACTAAACATTAAGCTTAATAACGGTACCAAGGCAAAAATCAGCGTCATATGTGTTGCTGTCGTTGTCGCCGCAGCAAAGTAGGCGAGAGATTGGTTAATCGCCATGCCCAATAATGCCAATAATGCTAATTTAGTTAAATAGGGTTTAATCGCTTGGCGTTTTTTCCATACCGGTTTGATTAAAAAAGGCGTAAGTGTCATTAAGGCTATAAACCAACGATAGAAGGAGATGGTTTCGGGTGAGATAACGTTGGCCGACAAAACATTAACAATGGAATTACCTGACCAAATGATAACTGTGAATAGAGGGAGTAAAAAATACATGGCGATCTGCTTGCGTATAAAAAGGCGATTGTAGCAGAAAAATTAGCTGACCTACGCGCTATATTACAGATAGTAACGGTGTATTTTAAAATCATGAACATATCTATTAAGTAATAATAACTTTAGTACTTTTTTAATGTTTAGCGCTACCTGCATATACGTTAAGATAAATTATCAAGTTATATACAATGCCATCACAAATCACACATTGAGGTAATATGAAAGATATTCTTATTCCAATTGTATTTCCAGAATATAAAATTACAGTTGATATACCAAGATTGGATGTTGATTTACTTCCATGGACTAGTGTTGATAATTTTACTATTCCAAAATCTAGTCAAAAATTTTCAGGTCTTGGGCACGCAGGTATATTAATCGTCAATGGAGTTTCTGGTTTAACCAAATACTATGAGTATGGACGATATGATTATCCGGAGAAAAAAGGTGTAGTCCGTAGGGTTCCTGTCCCAGATGTTAAGCTAGGTGCAGATGGCGTTGAACTTAAATCTCTTATTCCTGTATTAAGTAAAGTGAGTAAAGTTGCAGGTAAAGGCTCCAGAATTAAAGGTGTCTTTATAGAAGCTGTATCTGTGTTTGAAAAATTAAACCAAAGAGTGATAGTTCAAAAAGCGATGAACAATAGTCCAGGGCGTAAAGAGTATGATTTAACTTGAAATAGTTGTATTCATTTCGCTAAAAGGCTTGTCGAAGCAGCGGGTAAAGATACGCCTTGGATGATCGACCCTCGACCAAATTCCTATATTGGTGAGTTTCGTGATGATTATCGAGATCTTGATTTTTATCCAGAGAGTAATAAATTAGTGATTGAAAATGTTGGGGAGTTCTTTCGATGAAATGGTTAATTATTACTTTTTTTTCTATATTTCTTCTAGCCTGTGAGCCGGTTACCAGTTATGAGCCTGAAGTTCGCCCCGGTAATGTATCTGACTCTGCAATATGGGTTGGTGGACCTGACGGTGGAGTTTACACTGCGGTTAAGTTATTAAATGGTGGGTATTTTGGAACTGTGTTCTATGAGAGTGGTGATATCTGGTATGAGGGTAGCTTTGTTTATACCGGGACGGCGTTTTTTGATGTCAGTGATAAGGCTCTATATTCTGCGTGGGACGGAGACATATTGTATTTGGTCAATGGTGATAAGCTTATTGCTGAAAATACAGATTAAATCCCCTTGCATTAATATTCTAGGTGATATCATCTGTATACAGAAATCACCTAGAATATTTAATTAAAAATGTTAGCTTATTGCGCTAACGCTTTTTGTTTTATTTTTTGTTTAACTACTGTTTCATTAAATATCAGTGATAGCAAAATAATCCCGCCGCCTAACGCCAATTTGACTAAGTCCGCATCACGGTTCCAAATCACCAGATTAACTAACAAGCCTAGCGGTACGAGCACGTTATTCATGGCGGCTAATGTCCCTGCATTAACCAAACATGCGCCTTTATTCCACATGAAGTAACCTAAGCCCGACGCGATAATACCGAGGTAAGTTAATACACCCCATTGTGTTGTCGTTGTTGGCATTTTTTCTGTGCTACCCAGTAACATAAATGCGATGCAGGCAACAAGAAAGGCACCAATATAGAATAGGCCGAACACTTCGCTATGTTTAACATCTTTTAATTCATTTTCAGATAGCTTTTTATAAGCCACTTGACCAATCGCCATGGCAATATTCGCGCCTTGTACAACAAGGAAGCCAACCACGAAACCTTCGTTAATACCGGCGTATTTAATTACCACCGCCCCCAATACTGCAATGATCGCAGTACCTAAATACCAAGGGTTGAAACGAGAATGTAATAGGTCATCAATTAAGGTCACGTAAATCGGGGTAAATACGGTAAACAGTAATACCTCTGGCACTGATAAGAGTAGGAATGATTGATAATAAAATCCGTACATAATACCCAGTTGGCAAGCACCAATAGCCATGACTTTTACAATCGTACTACGTGATAAATTACCTAGCTTTAAGAATGGGATGAATACCAACATGGCTAAACCAATACGGAATAATACCGAGAACCAAGCATCAACCTGACCCGCTAGATAAACCCCGATAAGGCTAAACGAAAAAGCCCATACTAAATTTGTAATGATTAAAAAATGCATTCCTTTACCTTAATTAATAGATGTAAGTAGAATTATTGCCGAACATAGTAACTAGAGTTTATATTTTGCTGTATTGACATGACAGACTTGTGTTTAAAACTTGCCTGTTTGCTTTACGTCAGAGTAATAAATGAGCACTCATACCCAAGCTACTTCAAGATGCACAATCAGCAAACCGAAAGGAGAGGATATTTAAGGCATGACGTTGAGGATTTAGTTATTCTAAATCAAGATTTCATAACGCTGAAGATTCATTCTTTCGGCTTGCCCTACGGGAGGCGAGCAGGAATAACAGCATAGCGTTGCAATGTCTCTGATATAGCATCTTGAACTAACTTGGGCATATAACTAGAGAGTACTGGTATATTTGTCGTTGTTATGATTAATATTAGCTGTTTATCTTCGAATATCGAGATCGTTAAAATGATGAAATTGAGTACTTTATTACCTTTTACCCTACTGGTGGCATTTAGCACGGTTGCTAATGTGGCTACAAATCCTATTTATCAGTTAGAAGTCGAGCCTGCTATTGGTAAAATGGTGACGCCATCGACCGCCGAACTCTGCAGTGTGGCTAAAGGCACGGCTGATTATCTTGCCCTAGGTGAAGATTACGACCCTGGTATTATTACCGCAGGCATGACTGCGCAATTTGGTGGCGATTTAGAAAGAGTAAAGCGCACCCTTAATTTTATTTGCCAAGTGCAGCAAGCGGATGAACTAGCTGGATCCCCGAGCCGTCTGATGGATGCTGAATTTATAGCTCAGCACTTTGATGTGATCCGTTGGATGCCAGATAAAAAACAAGCGCAGGGCTTTGCCAAAAATAAACCGCTGTTGAAAAATATCCCTGATGATCAAATTTTACTGACCAAATATTATATTAAACTCGCGAAAGGCAGTGCCAAAAAAACAGCTGAAACCCCTTATGCGTTATATGCGCTACCAAATGATGAAAAAGGGTTAACACTAGAGCAGGGTAATGCTGACCAGAATTTAACTCGCCATAAACTGACTAAACAAGATGTGTTAACGGGTATTTTAGATAAAGATAATTTAGCAGAGCCTATGGTGTGGTTGTCGCGTTATGACCTAGAAGATTCATTAATGCAGGGTACAGTAAAAGTCGATATTGCCGCCGACCATGATAATGGCGTTACCAATCAGTTTTTTAATGTCCATCGTAATAATGGCATCGGTTATCAACGTAACTTGAAAAAAGAACAGCAAAGACGTTATTGGTATTTTAAGAAAACCGATTCGGTGATGGGTTATGGTAAAGATGCCAGTTATAAGATCCCGGTGTACCCTTTGGTGACTGTTGCTGGTGATCTAGCACACCTAGGATTAGGTAAACTGATCATGCTCACTCACAATGGAGAAAGTCGATTAACGGTATTAGCGGATACGGGCGGAGCTTTTGAAAACAACCAATATCAGCTGGATTATCTCGGTGGCTACTTCAAAAACTGGGATGACTATATTAATACTTATCGTACTTTCCCTGATTATTTTGAAGCGCGTATATTACTGCTGAAAGATAAATAAACTTGGTCGCCTTAACCCAAGATTATTAGCTTATCGCTAAAACGCAAAAACCAGCCGAAGCTGGTTTTTTCATATTAACTCATATTCTTATTTAACTGATAAGAAGATTTCTAATGAAGTTCTAAATTAGAACTGGTTCATCGTGTTATCTTTACCGCCTGCTTTCAGTGCTGCATCACCGGCAAAGTATTCTTTATGGTCATCGCCCATATCAGAACCAGCCATGTTTTGGTGCTTAACACAAGCAATCGATTGACGGATCTCTTTACGTTGAACACCTTTAACGTAGCCCAGCATGCCCTCATCACCGAAGTATTCTTTTGCTAAGTTATCAGTTGATAGCGCCGCTGTATGGTAAGTTGGTAGCGTGATTAGGTGGTGGAAGATACCGGCTTCACGTGCTGAATCAGCTTGGAATGTACGGATCTTCTCATCAGCCTGAATTGCTAATTCCGTGCTATCGTATTTCTCGTTCATTAGATCTGCGCGATCATAAGCTGAAACGTCTTTACCTTCTTCAAGCAAGATATCAAATATTTGCTGGCGGAAGTTTAGTGTCCAGTTGAATGATGGCGAATTGTTGTAAACAAGTTTTGCATTTGGTACCACTTTACGGATCTCATCAACCATTGCGCCGATTTGACCAACGTGTGGTTTCTCAGTTTCAATCCATAATAAGTCAGCACCGCCTTGTAGAGACGTGATGCAGTCAAGTACGCAACGTGCTTCACCTGTACCTTGTTTAAATTGGAATAAGTTACTTGGTAGACGTTTAGGACGTAATAATTTACCGTCTTTCTTAAGAATAACATCGCCATTGCCTAGCTCTGCTTCTGAGATCTCATCACAATCAAGGAACGAGTTATATTGATCACCAAGGTCACCTGGTTCATTCGTTACAGCGATTTGTTTTGTTAGACCTGCACCGAGTGAGTCAGTACGCGCAACAATCACACCATTATCGATACCTAGCTCTAGGAATGCGTAACGAACGGCATTGATTTTCGCAAGGAAATCTTCGTGTGGCACGGTTACTTTACCGTCTTGGTGACCACATTGTTTTTCATCAGATACTTGGTTTTCGATTTGGATACAACATGCACCGGCTTCAATCATTTTTTTAGCAAGTAGGTAAGTTGCTTCTGCGTTACCAAAACCAGCATCGATATCAGCAATGATTGGCACAACGTGAGTCACGTGATTGTCAATCTTGTCTTGTGTTTCAGCAACTTTAGCTGAGTCACCTGCATCTCTTGCTGCGTCTAGTTCGCGGAATAAACCACCTAATTCGCGTGCGTCAGCTTGGCGAAGGAAGGTGTATAGTTCTTCAATTAATGCTGCAACAGATGTTTTTTCATGCATTGATTGGTCAGGCAGTGGACCAAACTCAGAGCGCAGTGCTGCAACCATCCAACCAGATAAGTAAAGGTAACGACGATCAGTATTGTTTTCAAAATGCTTCTTGATAGAGATCATTTTTTGTTGACCGATAAAACCATGCCAGCAACCTAAAGATTGCGTGTACAATGAAGAATCATTATCGTAGTTTTCCATATCAGCGCGCATAATATCAGCTGTGTATTGTGCAATTTCAAGGCCCGTTTTGAAACGGTTTTGAGCACGCATACGCGCTGTATATTCAGGGTTAATAGCAGCCCATTTAGAACCTTGTTCAGCTTTTAACGTAGAAACTGAATCGATATCATTGTTGTATGTTGACATAGCAAATCCTTTACAGTGATCAAGTGATTATTAAATTGAAACGCAGCGATTAAAGCCTTTTATTCGTTTGCGTTTTGATGAGTTAATATTAAACGCTCAATTAATATTTAGTTAGTTTATATTTTCTATAGTCAGCATTCACGCTGTGAATATATATGACTGTTAATTTATCTTATTTATGGTGTATTCTGGTTATAGTTGTTCAATATGATTGAATTTTCTTTAATATAAGTTGCTATGCCATTGAGTTAGCATTGTTTTATTACTTTTATTGTTGTGGGTATTTATTTTATGAATATATCAGGTATCGATCTTAATTTATTGATTTACTTCGATGTTTTGTTGCGTGAAAAAAACGTAACTCGTGCTGCAAGTATGCTTAATATTACCCAGCCAGCAATGAGTAATGGCTTGCGTCGATTACGTACTCTGCTTGACGATCCTGTTTTAGTGCGTACCTCTGGCGGTATGACTCCGACTGAAAAAGCACGTAAATTAGCCCCTGTGATCAGAAAATTATTGCTGGAACTAGAAGAAGCCTTACAAGAAGAAAAAGAGTTTGATCAAAATAGTCATCGGGTTTTTCGTATTATGGCCAGTGATTATGCCGAATCAACCTTGATCCCACGTTTACTGAGTAAGCTAAGTAAAGTGGCTCCCAATATGACCGTGGATATTATGACCCCCTCTGACGTGACCTTCCATGATGTCGAGGAAGGCAAGATTGATATGGCGATTAACCGGTTTGATGAATTACCGCAATCGTTTTATCAAAAAACCTTATGGCATGATTCATTTACTTGCATGATGAATGCGGATAATCCGATCGTAAATAAATTTAATTTGAATCACTATTTAGCATCAAAACATGTATGGGTATCTAAGACTGGTTTTGGCGTCGGTGTCGGGATGAATCCACATGATGTACAAAAGTTAGGTTGGGTAGATGAAGCACTTAATCGTTTAGGTAAGAAACGTGATATTACAGTATTCACGCGTAATTATAATGTTGCGATGCAACTGGCGTTGCAAGATGAGCTCATCGCGACATTACCGACTCAGGCTGCGCTCATTCATAAAAGTAACAGTAATTATACTTTACTTGAACCACCATTCCCGATCCCTAATATTGAATTGAAAATGATCTGGAGTCCGTTACTGCATCATGACGCTAGCCACATTTGGTTCCGCCAGCTGGTGCTTGAAGCGGCAACGGAACTGCGTGCTGATAATGAGTCGGCGCTGATAACGAATAGGCGCGATTAATATTGCTGGATCTCTAAGCTACTGATTACGTGATGGCCACTTGTTACTTGCTGGCTTAATTGGTACATCGCATTAGCAAGTTGGGAGATGCTTATCGGCTTTTGTTGCTTTAACAGGGTCATGGGAAAGAGGGATAATACGGCCAGTGGGTAATAAGCAATAGCTTCCATTAATCTAAACTCATCACGTTTACCGTGTAATAGGGTCGGTTGATAAAGATATAGGGCTGAGAGTGGTAACTGACGTAATAATAGCTCTGCCTCACCTTTAGTTTGTAAATAACTACTTGCAGACTTAGCATTGGCACCGATAGCGCTAATGACATGTAATTGTGCTTTAGTATTATTTGCTACCCAAGTGCCAAAGTTAACAATATAGTCTTTATCTACTTGCCTAAATGCGGCTAATGAACCCGCTTTTTTACGTGTTGTACCGAGGCAACAATAAGCACTGTCAATGTCCACATTAATAGACAAATCATTAAAATTAGCTAAATCGATAATGATTTCCGTCACTTTATTTTGATGCTCGAACGGTGTCGGTCGATAATGTACGACATAGATATTCTCAACCGCCATATCATTGAGTAACTGCTGCATTAATTGGCTGCCTGTTGCCCCTGTCGCGCCGACGATAATGACATTTTTCATGATAATTCCTTAATCTATAGTTCTACAACACTGCTAAGTAGGTTTATTACCGAGAATATAAAAGCGGGTAAACATTAGCGTTAATAGTTTTAAACTGAATAGCCAAAATACGTTTAGCGTTATCCCGCCAACTAACCCTGTTACTATTGCCGCTTGGCTTAATGGTATGCCTGGTGTGAAAAGCGATAAGGTATTTTCAGCTAATTTACTGTCGATGCGAGTAACAAAATAAGTGAGCTTATTTATATAACTACCTTCTGTAAGGGTCACCAAGTCGGTCGCTAATTCAGGTAATGATTGCTGTAATGTGAGCACTTGCTTACCAACCTGCTGAACAGCCGCTGAAGGGCTGGATTTAAAATCGGCAATGAGTGTATCGAGCTGACCATTAAAGTTGGTATCGGCAATTAATTGAAATTGTTGTAGCTGGTTTTGTTGGGCAAGGTAATAACCGGAAAGTTGCTGGCTGTATTGATCAATAAATTGCGGAAACTGCATAAATAACATGACGCCAATGGTAAATAATAAGCGTTGTAGTAAACCATGAATAAACGTCATATTGCGCGCGTCCTTTGCGATGATTAGACTCTGTTAATCTCTACAGAGTCGTGCTTACAAATTATAGCTATTTACCGTTATAACTCTGCGCCATATTGCGATTCCATCCACCCTTCTAAGATCACCATCGCTGACGCACTGTCAATGGCGCCTTTTTGCAGGGCTTTAAAACCACCTTCTTCAAACAAACGTGCTTTGGCATCTTTTGTCGTTAGACGTTCGTCATGCATTTCTGTTTTAACATTAAAACGGCCTGTTAAACGATTGGCAAATTTAATCGCACGTTTGGTGATGTCTTGCTCGGTACCATCCATGTTGAGAGGTTTACCTACGATCACAAGATCGGGCTGCCACTCTTTAATCTGTTGTTCAATTAAATCCCAGTCTGGGATGCCATCATTGGCTTTAAAAGCCACAAGTGGCCGCGCTGTTCCGGTGATTTCTTGACCAACAGCGATACCAATACTTTTTGTTCCGAAATCAAAACCAAGCAGGGTTCTTTTTCCGTTTTCTGCATTACTCATATTTTCCTCCGTAGGGCTCTTAATATTAAGAATGACCTACCTGACTCGATAATTGGCTGACGTCGATACCTATTTTTTGCACAGCCTGTTCCCAACGTTTATGCACAGGCACTTTAAATAAAATATTCTCGTCAGCGTTAATAGTTAACCAACTGTTGTCGGCAATTTCTTGTTCTAACTGCCCTTTCGTCCAGCCTGAATAGCCTAACGCAACAATATAATTTTCGGGTTGTTTTTTAGTGCCAAGTGTTGCTAATACATCTAATGATGAGGTGATCATTAATTCATCATTGATTTGTAAGCTCGAGCTAAAACCAGGATAGGCTGTATGCAATACAAAACCACGGTCTTCAGATACAGGACCCCCTTTAAATACCAGATCATCGATGACTGTTTTCGGCTCGGCAGGGGAGGCTGTCTCATCGTCTAGATCAGCTTCGACTGTTTGTGATAATAACTCGTCGACAGAAATATTGACGGGAAGGTTGATGATGATCCCCATCGCACCTTCGTTGTTATGTTCACAAATATAGATAACAGAGCGTTCGAAAATACCATCTTTCATGCTCGGCATCGCGATAAGGAAGTGATCTTGCAAAGAGTCCATAGGCCTATCTTTTATTGTTAGCTGTGAATGTTATTATGGCAGAAAATCATAGCTTAATTGGTTAAATTAATTATAAGCTATGATTTATTTTATTCTTCATTTACGCGTGGGCAGGTAAATTAATTTTTCTTTAAACGTGCTTCAATCGCATCCATCAACATACCTGTGATGCTTACGTCATAGGCTGCTTCGATTTCGCGGATACAAGTTGGGCTTGTTACATTGATTTCAGTAAGCTTGTCACCAATCACGTCTAGACCAACAAAAATTAAGCCTTTTTCTTTTAATTTAGGCCCTAATGCTTTGGCAATCTTCCAATCACTTTCTGATAATGGGCGTGCAACACCACGACCGCCAGCTGCGATATTACCGCGCGTTTCACCACTTGCTGGGATACGGGCTAGGCAATATGGTACCGGTTCGCCATCAATAACTAAGATACGTTTGTCGCCATCTTTAATATCAGGAATAAATTTTTGTGCCATGCAGTAACGTGTTTCATGTTCAGTCAGTGTTTCGATGATCACGCTGACGTTTTTATCTTGTTCGTTAAGACGGAAGATTGATGCGCCACCCATACCATCAAGCGGTTTTAAGATCACATCTTTGTGTTCTTTATGGAATGCACGTAATTTGTCTTTACGACGTGTTACTAATGTTGTTGGCGTGAATTCGCTAAACCATGCTGTGTATAGTTTTTCATTGGCATCACGTAGACTTTGCGGTTTGTTAACGATTAATGTGCCTTCGTCTTCAGCACGCTCAAGCATGTAAGTTGCGTAAACGAATTCAGTATCGAACGGAGGATCTTTACGCATTAATACCACATCAAGATCGGATAATAGGTGATTTGTTTCTTCACCTAACTCGTACCAATTAGCTGGATCTTGTTGTACTTTCAATGAACGGGACGCAGCATATGCACGGCCTTCAAGCATAAACAGATCTTGCATTTCCATGTAGAAAAGTTCGTAACCACGGTTTTGCGCTTCCATTAACATTGCAAAGCTAGAATCTTTTTTAATGTTGATGTCTGCAATTGGATCCATCACGATGCCAAGTTTAATTGTCATATTCTTTATCCTATCCTAAATCGCCAAAGCGGCATTGTAATGCGGTGATCGCCGTTAATGCTGCTGTTTCTGTTCGTAATACTCGAGGACCTAATAACGTTTCTTCAAAGTTAAATTGTTCTGTCATGCTAATTTCATCCGCAGATAAACCGCCTTCAGGACCAATTAACAAACGCACGCCATTTTTAGGCTCGGGTAAGGTATTAATGCTGTATTTTGCGCGTGGGTGCAGGTTCAATTTGAGTTCTGTTGTTTCTTCTGCCGCCCAGTCTTTTAACTGTTTTGGTGCTAGTACTTGCGGTACGTAATTACGGCCACTTTGTTCGCACGCAGAAATGACAATTTTTTGCCATTGCTGTATTTTTTTCTCTAAACGTTCACCAGAGAGTTTAACACCACAACGTTCACTAAAGAGTGGCGTGATAGTTGTTACACCCAACTCGACAGATTTTTGGATCGTGAAATCCATTTTATCACCGCGTGAGATCGCTTGACCAAGGTGGATCTTAAGTGGTGATTCACTGTTAATATCTTGGAATTCGTCAATCTGAACTGTCACTGATTTTTTCGTGGTTTGTTCAATTGTGGCTTGGTATTGGCCACCTTTACCGTTAAATAAAGTTAGCGTGTCACCTGTAGTCATACGTAACACACGACCAACGTGGCCTGCGCCGTCTGGTGATAATTCAAAGCTAGAACCCACGATTAGTTCGCCGGATTCGAAGATGCGAGGATGACGCATGCTGTGTACCTTTATTTAAATATGTAGTTAATAAAATGATTATACCCACTTTTTTAATTTGCTGATGAAATTTATCTGCTAAGAAATAAAAAAGTTGTTTGGTGCGGTAATAAGCCAAGGTGATCTTGGTCTCATTACTGGCATCGTCAGATTCATCCTAAGGTTAAAAATTGATCCTTTGTTCGTTTAAGCACGGTCGATGCATACTCATTATCTTGAAACGAATAAGTTATTGAAGCGTGCAAGTGACAGCTTTAAGGTCCTATATTGGCACTGTTACGGATAGTGTTTTACTATTTATTTTACTATTTATTTTACTGTTTAGTTAAGGCATATGATGAATAAGACTCGGAACATACAATTAATAAATGAATTTCCATTGTTGGAATCGCTGATAAATCTTAAACCTCTGAGTTGGTTTAATCCCAAAGTGACGAGTTATGAAGAAGCCTTACCATATGTTGGTTTAACTGCTGTGGATGTACAGGACGCGAGTGAACGTCTACTGCGTTTTGCGCCTTTCTTTTGTCAGGCATTTCCTGAAACACAACAGAGTAACGGTATTATTGAATCACCGGTGCAGACGATTCCGGCGATGCAAGCGGCGCTGGGCAATTACTATCAGACATCATTACCAGGTCGGATGATGATCAAGTTAGACTCTCAATTACCGATATCGGGGTCAATTAAAGCGAGGGGTGGCATTTATGAGATTCTGCAACATGCCGAAAAACTGGCAATTTCAGCTGGTCTACTTCGTTTAGAAGATGACTATAGTAAAATTAATTCAGCACAATTTAAGGTATTTTTCAGCCAGTATAAAATTGCTGTTGGCTCAACCGGAAACTTAGGTTTATCTATTGGCATTATAGGTGCCAGTCTCGGGTTTCAGGTCAGTGTGCACATGTCTGCGGATGCGCGGCAGTGGAAAAAGGACCGCCTGCGAAGTCATGGCGTCAATGTGATTGAATATGAATCTGACTACAGTGTAGCGGTCGAACGCGGACGTGAAGAAGCCTTACAAGATCCGTTCTGTCATTTTGTTGATGATGAAAACTCTACGTCGTTGTTCTTGGGTTATGCGGTTGCCGGAGAGCGGTTAAAGCAGCAGTTTATTGAGCAAAATATCATTGTTGATGCCGAGCATCCGCTCTTTGTTTATCTGCCTTGTGGTGTGGGTGGTGGCCCAGGCGGCGTTGCTTTTGGTCTTAAGCTGGCTTTTGGCGACAGTGTACATTGTATATTTGCCGAACCGACGCATTCGCCGTGTATGCTACTTGGTGTTTATACTGGACTGCATGACCAGATCTCGGTTCAAGATCTCGGTATTGATAATATCACGGCAGCTGACGGCCTTGCTGTTGGACGTGCTTCGGGTTTTATTGGTAAAGCAATGGAGCGGATGTTAGATGGCTATATTACGTTAACAGATGCTGACATGTATCAGTTACTAGGGATGCTCCATGATACTGAGCAGCTTAAGCTTGAACCTTCTGCGTTGGCTGGTATGCCGGGTATTATGCATGTGGTCACCAACTCTGATTATCTTGAGCGGATGCAACTTAGTGATAGTTTGGCGAATGCAACGCATTTGGTGTGGGCAACTGGCGGCGGAATGGTGCCAGAGCAGGAAATGACAGCCTACTTACAGCAAGCTAAACATTGATTCTTCGCTTGCGCTACGGGAGGCTCGCTCGAATAACTGTACTGCGTTACAATATTTGAAAATGATATTTTAAAATGGAATACCATTATCTGCATATTGTGCCTTGTTTTGATATCCCAGCGAGTCTCTGATATAGCATTTTGAAGGAGTTTGGGTATTAAGTTATGGAATTAACATTCGGCAGTCATAAACAATTTAGCGGTAGCCAATTAGCTAATCTAGATACCTTTGTCAAAGCTGCGCAGTACGGTTCATTCACGCAAGCGGCTGAGGTGCTTTTTCTTACTCCCAGCGCGGTCAGTCATCGTATTGCCAAACTGGAACAAGAACTCGGCTTTAAGCTGTTTCATCGTTTGCATAAACAGTTGAAATTGACGGGGGAGGGCGCGAGGTTATGCCGTAGTTGCGAGCGACTGTTTAACTCACTGGATGAAGAGTTAAATGATATTCGCAGCAATGAGTTATCAGGTCGTTTGACAATTTACGCCCGCCCTTCTATTTCATTGTGTTGGCTAGTGCCTCGGATACATGATTTTCATCGCCAATATCCGGCTATTCAGTTGGATATTCTTACCGGTAATGATGATATTAATTTTCATACTCAATTTATCGATGTGGCTCTTTATTATACATCAGGTCCCTTTCCTGGATTATCGAATATCGAATTGATGTCAGAGGAGGTTACGCCCGTCTGTTCTCCTGCTTATGCCGAGTTACACGACCTTATTGATAAGCCAGAAAATATTCGCAACTGCAGCTTATTACATGATTGCAAGGCATGGCCACAAGCTGCTTACAATGCGGAATGGTTAGAATGGACTGAACGTCATCAGATACCTGAAGTGAATTATAATCGCGGTTTGAGTTTTGACCGTTCAGATCTGGCGATGGTTGCTGCTATTAATCATGCTGGGCTGGCAATCGGGCGTAAACGACTGGTAGATAAACATTTACGTAGTGGTGAATTAATTGCACCCTTTCCGGCACTAATTAGTCCTGCAACATATCAATATCATGCCGTATATAGCGCAAATATTACACCTAACCCGAGAGTGAAGGTGTTATTAGACTGGTTACTGCTGCAGGCTGAGCAGTAACCGCTTTTTGTAATATGACCAATAGACAGAAGTGGTATCAATGCTGTTATTAGCGGAGAGTAACACCCTTATTTAAGTCGATAAGTTTACTCAACACCTTGTCACCATCCATACGAATACCATTGTGTTCGAACTCTGAGGTTAACCAGTATTTAAGGTGGTTCACGCGGGCGACCGTTTCCAGACTGTATTGCATGTCGACATACATATCTTCGCTATAAATTGCAGCCGCAACCGGTACTTGGTTGTTTTTAAGTACCTCTAGATCGTAAAGATCTGACCAATCCTGTTTTTCAGCTAACTGTTGCGCCGCTTCTTGCAATGGTTTCAAGTTATTAAATTGCTCGAACATCCACGGATAAATCATTTCACCAGTGAATAAGAAGGGCTGGCCTGCTTGATAATTAAATTCAGCATAGTCTGCACGAACGCGATGGGCAGCCCAGTTTGATGCTTGTTGCTGGCAATAGATAGACTCATGCAGTAAGGCAAAAATTGGGTTGGTATTGTAATCAAGGAACTGACAGAACTGTGCTAAAAATAAAGGATTAACTTGGGTGCCTTTTTGCGTCGTGATAAGCGCTTGTTCAAGTAGGTAATAAACCGCTTCAGGGCCTTCTTCCATACCTAGGTTAACGCCAAGTAGTTGTAGCATTTCAACTGTTAGCTTTTCACCTGTCGCAAGGTAAGTATCGTGCTCGGTAATGTGTGTTGCTAATGCAGCTACAAGGTCTTGCGCATCGCTAAAGCGTGTAAAGAAGTCGTTATTTTTCGCCTGTACGCGTTTATAGGTGGCTTGATACACCTCATCGGCAGGGCGTGTCAGTGATGGTAATCCACCAGTGATGAAAGCTTGTGTTAATCCTTCTGGCGCAGCGGTTAAATAACGTAATACACAGAAGCCACCAAAACTTTGGCCGATGATGCTCCAAGTATTAAACGGTGATAATTGTGCTCGGATTGCTTCGGCATCACGGACAATATTATCTGCACGTAAATGACTTAGGTAGTCCGCTTGTTCACTGGCAGTTAAGTGATTAAGACTTACCGAACTGATTGGTGAAGATAGCCCTGTGCCACGCTGATCGAGTAATAATACGCGGTATTCTTGTAATGCGCGCTTGATCCAGCCGCCATTTGCCATCGGACGTACCGCACCAAACCCTGGACCACCTTGAAAATAGACCAAATAGGGCAGGTCTTGATCTTGTTTATCTGGAGCAACAAGTTCACGTACAAATACGTCAATTGTGTCACCGTCAGGCTTGTTGTAATCAAGTGGCAAGGTGAATGTATGCTTTTGTGCAACTAAGCCGCTTAATGTGAGATCAATTTTCATGGCAGTCCTTTGTTCGCAATAAGGTAATGATATAGGGTATTGTAACCTTAAATTAGCGTTATGCATTAGCAGCGACATGTCGTTTATGTACTTTGTAGCGTATTTGGGCGATGAGTAGCATTGAAAACGAAACAATCGCAAGGATTTCTAATCCTGAAAATTGTGCGATGCCTAATGCCGTTAAAAATGTCATACAAAGTACAGGAATAGATGGCATGAATTGCGCTGTGACAGCCGCGCCTAATTTTTTTATCGCAACTTGCATTAAGAATAACGGTATGACACTACCGGTGATCGCTGCACCAGATAGCATTAACCATTCGGTACTGTTAAGCATTAATGTACTGGCTTGTAACAAGGCGTAACTACCGCAAGCCAAGATCACGAGGTAAAAGCGTACTGACAACACTTGTGACGGTGTTAATCCAGTCTTGCGATGAAAGTATTCTGAACGCTGCATGTATAGCGCAGCAAAAAAGCATGATATCAATGAGTAGCTAATGCCTTGAGCTGTTGCGGGCATAACTCGATCTGAGATATAAAACGCGAGGAAAATGGCACTCAAGCAGGACACTAAATTAAAGATATAACTGGATTTATTATTGGCAAATAATCGCCACTGTAACGCGCTATTAAAAAATGGCAGGCAGCCAAAAAAGACAATGGCATAAATTAAAGGCGATACATACGTCATGACAACAAACGCGAGCAGGGTGTTGGCTAATGTGGTTATGTTTAACTGCAACAGTGTTGAAGGTTGCTGAAGGCTCTCTGTGATAATTTGGCGAATATTTTTGCTATTGAACAGGGTAAATATAAATGCTGTTAGGCTATAAGTAATAAATGTTGAGGTAACAGGATCGACTGTTTTAACGGCTTCAGCCATTAAAATAAACGAAACGGATGAGATAATGCAAAATATCAGCGCTTCCTTGTATTTACATAAAGCGTGATTACTCAAATTATATTTCTCAAAATGTTGGAACATATCCCTTCTCCAATAAACGATGACAGCTTAATACCACTTAATTGATACTTCTTGACCTAGCCTTCATCTTATATTAAAAAATAGAGAGTTAATGATGTTAAATTCATTATTATCAAATAGATAAATCTGTTTAAAGTTAGGATTACTGCGTGTTATTGAAAAAGTGAGAGGGAATCATAATCATGGATAAAGATTATAAAATTAGTGCTAATTTCGCTGATATGGATGTAGATGTCATACACGGATTTATTTCAGGTTCATATTGGGCGAAAGGAATTCCGATGGCTACGTTGCAGCGCTCGCTAGAAAACTCATTATGTTTTGGTGTGTTTACCCAAAAAGGTGAGCAAGTGGGGTTTGCTCGGATGATCACAGACAAAGCAACCTTTGCTTATTTATCTGATGTGTTTGTATTAGAAGCGCATCAAGGTAAAGGGTTAAGTAAATTACTCATGGCGGCTATATTAGATCATCCTGATTTACAGGGACTCAGACGCATGGTGTTAGCCACCAGTGATGCCCATGGTTTGTATCAACAATTTGGTTTTACAGCGCTAGCTGCGCCAGAGGTTTACATGGAACTGCATACGCCGTATTTGTATGAATAAAATTGTTAGCTCTGAATAAAATAGCCTCAGTCCTGTAGTCGAGGCTAATATTATTTATTTGCGATTACTTCAGTGCGAGTAATGCGCCAAAACTCACAAGCCCAATCCCACATACTTGATTCAATCGTTTTCTAACACGTAATAATCGTGTCTGTAATGCCGCCGAAGTAAATAATATCGCGACGATGGCAAACCATATTCCATGTAGGGCAATCATATAAAAACCGTAGATGAAGGCGTTGGTATTGTCATTTGAGTCTGGAGAGATGACTTGGCTAAACACACTTAAGAAAAACAACATTGTTTTAGGGTTTAATACATTACACAGAAAACCTTGAGCTAGATATTGCCAATTTTTGTTTTTACGTTGTTCTGCCGACGTGGTATTTAATGGACTATTTGCCGAGTAAATACCTTTGATACCAAGGTAGATCAAATAGCCTGCACCAGCGTAGCGGATCATGTTATATAAAAATTCATTCTGTGAGATTAAATAGCTAATACCAAACATTGAATAACTGATGTGCACGCAGATTGCGAGGCTAAGACCTAGCGCGGTAAAAATACCGGCTTTACGCCCATCATTAATACTGGTTTTTAACACTAAAACAAAGTCAGCCCCCGGACTGATAACGATTAATATGCCTAATATAGCCAGGCTAAATATTTCCATAACGATTCCATTTATGATTCATAATTATTGATAGGTGTTCATTGTAGCTGAATTACAGCTTCGCTATAATCGAATAGATTTCAATTTATATGTGAGAAAAAATCACCAATGAGGCATTTAAAAGCATTCCATGTTTTTCATGTGGCAGCAGCGCTCGAAAGTTATAGTAAAGCTGCTAACAAGCTGTGTATTACCCATGGTGCGGTGAGTAAGCAGATTAAAACATTAGAAACGCACTTAGCGATAAATCTGTTTTATCGTGAAGGGCGAAATGTGAAATTAACGCCTGCTGGTAAACTATTATCTGGATATACAGAGCAAGCATTTAATGCCTTGGAAGCGGGGGTTCAGCATGTTACTCAGGTTACGCATACACACTTAGAAGTATCGTGTGAGCCAACATTAACAATGCGCTGGTTAATGCCAAGGCTAAGTAATTTTTATCAGGATAATATCGATGCAGATGTTCGATTATCAACAGCTGGTGGCCCTGTGATACTCGGCAGTAATGGGTTGTCGTTGGCAATACGACGAGATGATTTCCCACTATTACATGACTACCAACAGACTCCCTTAGTTGAAGAGTGGGTTGGCCCTGTCTTTTCTCCTGAATATTGGCAACAGGTACAGAATGACGCTGGTAAGATTAAATTATTACATAGCCAGACTCGGCCGCAGGCTTGGGATAATTGGTTACAAGGTAGCGCTGTATCATCTCTTAAAGTACAAAGTCTGAAGGTGAAAAGCGAACAAACATTCGCACATTTCTATTTCTGTTTACAAGCGGTGGTTGATAACTTAGGGGCGGCAATAGGCTCATACCCCTTAGTCATGGATGATTTGCAACGTGGTAATTTAGTCGCGCCGTTTGGCTTTAAACGTTCAGGTCATCACTATATGTTATTAAGCCAAGGTGACACTTTATTAGAACAAGGCAATACTTTGTTAGGGAAAGATGGCCAGTCTGATGTTTTACAGCGAAACTTCATTGATTGGTTACAACTGAATCTTGCTGCCTGTGTGCCAAATCAATAAATCAGGTTACCAAATACCACGATCTAAACAGGCTGATTTAACAACGCGATTTTCATTACCTTGCAAGCTCTCAATAAGTTGCGTACGTTGACATTCAGTGGCTGTTACAGGGTATTGCTTATCCCATGCTTGCAGTTCACGTTTTTGTCTACCTATGTTGTAGACTGGATAAGCGGCTTCCATATATAAGTAAGCGCGGGCAATCTGGCCTTTGGCATAATCAGGCGGCTGTACCGTTTTATTTTTTATTTTGATTGGGCAGCTGCCGAATTGATTCTTTTCCGTTGTTACTTGTGAAGCAAAATTGTAATTACTGCGTAGTGCATTAACAGCGCCAACCGCGGGATACAAGTTGTACATATCCGCCTGCATATAACGGTAAGCTATATTTACTTTTTCGGCGCAGCGACGACCCTTAAAGCTCTTACCTTTACTATTCACACACGCACTATTACCTTCTAGCCATTCACTGAAATTACGGCCAAAGTTCTCCGCTGGGACGACGTGTTCCCATTCAATTTTTGCCTGGCGTTTCACATGTTTTTGTGATGTAAAACCATTATGGTCGGTGATCTTCTTTGTGCTATTGAAATCAGCCTGGCAATAGATCGTCAGTCTAGGTACATCGGTATATACCTGCCGTTCAAGCATTTTTTTGGCTTTACTAAAGGATTGATTTGTTTGATTTCCATCGTTCGAAGCATTAGAAAAAGAAGGGAATAATAAGGTGGTTGATATAACTATAGTACCGAATTGTTTTAACATTACAGACTGCTCCAATGTAATAATTCAGCATTGTAGCACAACTTAGAATAGACGATAGAATAGTAAAATAATCTTAATTAACGGAGTGTTGACTATGAATAATATTGTTAGAGGTGAGTGTAATATAAAGAAGTTTGACTGTTGAACTAGAGAGGGGGTTTAGATATAAAAAAGAGCAGAAGATAGCAACTGCTCTCTAGGCATCTAAGTGGTTATTTTGCGCGAGAAGCGGCGTAACGTACTGCGATATCTGAATCCGTAAGCATTTTTTCTTTTAACACACCGGACTTTGCCATGAAAATACGTTGAGAGATAGATAAAGCACTCAGATCAAGAGTTCGGGCGATTTGTTCCGCTTGATTTTTGTTACGCTTTAAAACTGCAGCTATCAGTTTTTCCATTTCATAATCGGTAGATCTTGCAGTATCTAACGTTTGAGTCATAACCTAGTTCCCTATCACAATGGTATGTATTGAGTTATTTTATCTGATGAATTTAGATAAATACACCTATATACGTTAATTTTTTAGATAATTATCAAACAAGTTGTCACATCTACAGTTTTAAGTTAATCCATTGTTATTAAATGTTTTATGATTAAACTTTGTTTGCAAGAACGACAAATATATTTGACGCTATCACGGACTATCTTATTATGGCGACGAATTGTTAATAAGTGTTCTGTACAGTGACAAGCATAGGTAAAAGTTTTGCCTTTCACAGTTGAAACATCATATTGGTGCGTAGTTTTGGCTGCGAGATCAAATATTTGATTCATGATTTGTTGCCATTCTTTACCGTGGGGTTTAGTGCGCCCATAAATTTGATAAACCAATAGGTGTGCAACTTCATGTGGCACTGTGTGTGCGATGAAATGCTGTTGGTTTTCTTGTAACAAGATAGAGTTAAAACGTAATTCATTAATTTGTAATCGAGCGCTACCTGCTGCTTTACCACGTTGTTTGAAATTAATGCTTGGTCGGGGGAATGTTTTATTTAACTTTAACTCAGCTTGTTGATAGCAGGTTTCTATTTTATCTAAAACTAATTGTTCTACGGTATGTGAGCTGACATTTTGTTGCAGGAGTAAATCATTAAGCATAGTATTATCTACAAAATCATTTATAAAAAAGGCGCTCTGGTTATGTTACCAAAAGCGCCTCTTTATAATCAACCGTTAGCTAAAAACTAATGTTGACTAAAGACCTGCTGCATCACGTAGGATTTCAGCTTTGTCTGTTGCTTCCCAAGAGAACTCTCTACGACCGAAGTGACCATAAGCAGCTGTATTTTGATAAATAGGGCGCTTAAGATCTAACATTTCGATTAAACCGTGTGGACGTAATTCGAAATGTTCACGAACAAGTTTAACAAGTAGTTCTTCGCTTACTTTACCTGTACCGAATGTTTCAACAGAGATTGACGTTGGTTCTGCAACACCGATCGCGTAAGAAACTTGTATTTCACAACGGTCAGCAAGACCTGCTGCTACGATATTTTTAGCTACATAACGTGCTGCGTATGCTGCACTACGGTCAACTTTTGATGGATCTTTACCAGAGAATGCACCACCACCGTGACGCGCCATACCGCCGTATGTATCAACGATGATTTTACGGCCTGTTAAACCACAGTCACCTACTGGACCACCGATAACGAAACGACCAGTTGGGTTAATGAAGAATTTAGTTTCTTTAGTTAACCATTGTTCAGGTAGTACTGGCTTGATGATTGTTTCCATCACAGCTTCTACTAAATCTGCTTGTTTGATATCTTCAGAGTGTTGAGTTGATAGTACAACTGCATCGATACCAACAATTTTGCCATCATCATAAGCAAATGTGATTTGGCTTTTTGCATCTGGGCGTAACCAAGGAAGCGTGCCACTTTTACGTACTTCAGCTTGGCGTTTAACCAGCTTGTGTGAGTACGTAATCGGAGCTGGCATTAATTCTTCAGTTTCATTGTTTGCATAACCAAACATTAGACCTTGGTCACCAGCGCCTTGCTCTAGTGGATCATCACGGTCAACACCTTGGTTGATGTCTGGAGATTGTTTACCAATTGTGTTTAATACTGCACAAGAGTCGGCGTCAAAACCCATTTCTGAGTTGATATAACCGATTTCACGTACTGTTTTACGGGTGATTTCTTCGATATCAACCCAAGCGTCAGTCGTTACTTCACCACCAACCATCACCATACCTGTTTTAACATAAGTCTCGCAGGCTACTCGTGCTTTTGGGTCTTGAGCGATGATTGCATCAAGTACAGCATCGGAGATTTGGTCTGCAATTTTATCAGGGTGACCTTCTGATACTGACTCAGAGGTAAACAAGTGCTTAGCCATAGTTTTAATTCTCTCTTAATTTAAATACAACCGACGTAATGACGTTCATATGTGTAGATGTTTTAACATCTAGACGGCTATTCTAAACTATTTTACCTGTATTAAGATAGTCCTTAGATCATATTAATTTTGCAAATATGTTTAAAAGTACTATTTAAAGAGAATTTTTGTATATATATGTAATAAATAGTCAATATGAAGTAGCATAGGACGAAAGTATTAAAAGTATGAAGTGACGGGATTTTTTCAATGAGAGAAATTATTCGCTCACTATCATTAAATGTAACTACCACTCTTGCCATTGGGAATAATAAAGTGTCATTGAAAAAATCATTAGTTATCACTGCCGGGTTACTGGCTAGCTTTAGTAGTGCAGCATCAAACATCTCACTTGCCTTCAATAACGATAATATTATTTTGGGCTATGATCTTGAAATGAAAGAAGCGCTAAAGCTAAAAGGTGACTTCCTACAGACTATCGACAATGGTTATACCGCAGATACGGGCCTTTATGCGTTTCAAGATGTTGGTTCAACATTCTTTGAACTTGGCGCGAAAGCCGTAAGAATGGATAACGATAATGGTGATGGTTATGCATTAGCATTTGGCGGTTTAGGTGGCTTACGTTTAACTCAAGAGTTTAGTGTAGAAGCTGGATTCCATTTCAGCCCTGAAATCCTCGCATTTGGTGACACAGAAAATTACACGCAGTGGGCCTTTCGTGCTAACTACGAGTTAATGCCAACAGCAAGTCTCTTTGCTGAGTATAATCATACAACGGTTGAGTATAAAAATATGCCGAAAGAACGTCTAACAAGTGACTTTCTATTTGGTTTGAAATGGATATTCTAAGCCGTTAGAGGCTTTGTAAATATCACGAAAAAGCACCTAGTAGGGTGCTTTTTTATTTCTAGCTTAAATGTGGCATTAACTTGTTGGAGAGCGTGTTGCTGTTATAGCGTTATCTTCTGCTACAGTTTCTTTAGGTAATGACAGCTTTAATAATTCGGCATAAAGCGGCTTACCACCGATTATTTGGGCGACAAACGTTGCGCCAAGACAAGTGATGAGTAAAGGTAGAATCAACTCATAGCTATCCGTCATTTCAACCACTAATACAATACCTGTCACTGGCGCTCTCACTGTCGCGGCAAATAATGCCCCCATCCCTGCTATTGCGTATACCGTTGGTTCGGCTACGAAGCTGGGAAATAGCTCGGCTGCAATAACGCCATAAGCAAGGCCAAATAAAGTACCTAGCGTTAACATTGGGGTAAACACACCGCCAGGTGCGCCCGAAGCAAAACAAGCGATAGTACCGAATAGGCGGATCACAAATAAGCCGACTAAAATAGCCCAAGTAGTTGGCTCTTGAATCATTCTGACCATTAAATCTCTACCGTTACCAGCGGTGTCAGGTGCAAATGACTGTAATAAGGCAAACAGGCAACCAAAGAATACACCAGTAAGAATAATACGGTGCATTTTATTATTTTGTTTACGTTTTAATAATTTTGTACTGTTTATAATCCAGCGATTAAAATACACGCCAATGACACCAAAAATGGACCCTAATAAAAGAAATAGCCAAAGCGAGGTTAGCGGTGGAACGTCAAAATGCATGACTGGCATAACGGCTTCTTGGCCATGAAAAGCGCGCATCACTATGGTGGCAACTGCCGCTGCGAGAGTCACACATTTTATCGATGTCATGTTGTAGCGAAAATGGGGACGCATTTCTTCAATAACAAATAAAATTCCGGCAAGTGGCGCATTAAATGTGGCTGCGAGTCCCGCCGCCGCACCAGCTGCAACAAGGATATGAGTGGCATTGGTATAACGCTTTGCTGTGTCTGCAAACATGCGCCCAATTGTGCCGCCGATTTGAATCGACGGACCTGCACGACCAAAGATCATACCTGAGCTAACGGCTAATGTACCTGCTATAAATTTAACCGGTAATAAGCGACGCCAGCGAATGTCATACATACCATCAAGTGCACCTTCGATATGGGTAATGCCACTGCCAGATGCTTCGGGGGCGAAGCGTAATGTGAGCCAAAATGAAAAACCAACTATAGCACCACTGAGTATCATGATTAACAGTATATTGAGGCTTGGTGGCAGTGCTAAAGGATTGAACATTTGTAATCGTTGGGCGTCAGTCCATAGCACCGCAGCTTCAAATAGGGCGATGATTAAGCCTGTCATCCCGCCAACAAGCGCAGAAATAATAGGCAGCACAATGTAGTCGTGTTTGGCAGAAAGTAATTTTGGACTTGTACGATGCTTACGCAGTGCAGTCTTGAAAAATTTTAAATTGGGCGATTTAGCCATTTTCATGTGCCGTTTGATACAGTGAAAAGAGTGCAAATAACCTCATATCGAGTAATAGCAATTACTGACGTATAACAGCATCGTTCGCGTTATCTATGATCGTTTTCTGCGAAGTTCGTTGTGGAGAATGAATGCGAAAACAGTATAACTAATAAACAGCTTCGATAGTATTTCTTTTTAGTTAGATGTCGTAAAAAAAATGCCGATTAAAAATTATTATTTATGTACAAGGGTCACATTCTTGTTAATAAAATCACAGCATAAGGTTCGTTTGAGTGTTAACATGCCTTCATTCGAAAGTGGTTTGGGTTTGTCTAGAACGTTAATATCCCGACATGAACCTAAAATTCGATAAATCTAAATAAACTAAAAAAACTTGTTATACATAAGATAATTTTATGACAATATAACAGCTTAAAAGTATTTTAAATTAATCTCAGCAGGAGCAAACTATGCCATCTCGTCAAGAGCTAGCGAACGCGATTCGTGCCCTAAGTATGGACGCAGTTCAACAAGCAAATTCAGGCCATCCAGGCGCACCAATGGGCATGGCAGATATTGCCGAAGTATTATGGCGTAAGAACCTTAACCACAACCCAGCAAATCCAAACTGGGTTGACCGTGATCGCTTTATTCTTTCAAACGGTCATGGCTCAATGCTTATTTACTCACTGCTACACCTAACAGGCTATGCATTACCAATTGAAGAATTGAAAAACTTCCGTCAATTACATTCAAAAACACCTGGTCACCCAGAATACGGTTACGCGCCTGGTATTGAGACGACAACTGGTCCACTAGGCCAAGGTATTACTAACGCTGTTGGTATGGCAATTGCTGAAAAAACATTAGCAGCGCAGTTCAACAAACCAGAACATGAAATTGTTGATCACTTCACTTATTCTTTCTTAGGCGATGGCTGTCTAATGGAAGGTATCTCACATGAAGCATGTTCACTTGCAGGCACATTAGGCCTAGGTAAACTAGTTGCATTCTGGGATGACAATGGTATTTCAATTGACGGTGAAGTTGATGGCTGGTTCACTGACGATACAGTGAAACGTTTTGAAGCTTATGGCTGGCATGTCATTTCTGTTGATGGTCATAACAGTGATGAAATCCAAGCGGCAATCGAAGCATCTAAAGCTGAAACATCACGTCCAAGCCTTATCTGTTGTAAAACAGTGATCGGTTTCGGTTCACCAAACAAAGAAGGTACGCATGACTGTCATGGTGCTCCTCTAGGTGACGCAGAAATTATTGCTACACGCGAAAAATTAGGTTGGAAACACCCTGCATTCGAAATTCCTGCAGATATCTATTCTGAATGGGATGCTAATGAAGCTGGCGCACAAGCTGAAGCTGCATGGAATGAAAAATTTGCTGCATATGAAGCTGCATACCCTGAACTAGCAGCAGAATACGCACGTCGTACTTCTGGCGAGTTACCAGCTGATTGGGAAGCTAAAACGTCTGACTACATCAAACAGCTACAAGCTGATTCTGCAAAAGTAGCAACACGTAAAGCATCACAAAACTGTATTGAAGAATTCGGCGCAATGTTACCTGAGTTACTTGGTGGTTCTGCTGATTTAGCGCCATCTAACTTAACGATGTGGTCTGGTACTAAAGCAATCACTGCAGATGATGCGTCAGGTAACTACCTGCATTACGGTGTACGTGAGTTCGGTATGACGGCAATCATTAATGGTATGTCTTTACACGGTGGCTTCACGGCTTACGGTGCTACATTCTTAATGTTCATGGAATATGCGCGTAATGCAATGCGTATGGCTGCTTTGATGAAAGTGCAAAACATTCAAGTTTACACACATGATTCAATTGGCTTAGGTGAAGATGGTCCTACTCACCAACCAGTAGAACAAGTTGCAAGCTTACGTATGACGCCTAATATGAGCGCATGGCGTCCATGTGATTCTGTTGAATCAGCAGTTGCTTGGAAACACGCAATTGAACGTAAAGATGGTCCTACAGCATTAATCTTCAGTCGCCAAGGTCTAACACCTATGCCGCGTACTGATGCACAGTTAGCTAACGTTGCTAAAGGTGGTTACACGCTAGTAGATTGTGATGGTAAACCAGAACTTATTCTTATCTCTACAGGTTCTGAAGTTGAACTTTGTACTAAAGCCGCTGCAGAACTTACTGCAAAAGGCCGTAAGGTACGTGTTGTATCTATGCCAGCTACAGACGTATTTGACAAGCAAGATGCTGCATACCGTGAATCTGTTCTACCGTCTGACGTTGTTAAACGTGTTGCAGTTGAAGCGGGTATCGCTGACTTCTGGCACAAATACACTGGTTTTAACGGTACTATTATCGGTATGACTACATTCGGTGAATCAGCACCTGCTGAGCAACTGTTTGAAATGTTCGGTTTTACTGTTGCAAACGTAGTTGCAGCTGCAGAAGCGCTTTAATTTAAATACCGTGTGCAGATGGCACACTACTTTTAATTAGAGTAACGAAAAAGAGCGCTTAGGTGCTCTTTTTTATTTGTTGTGATAGGGACTAAATTATAGACACAAAAAAACCAGCATGACGCTGGTTTTTCACTATTCCGTATCGGTTTGCGAACTAGGCAACCTGTACTGGAATATCGTTACTTGTACGAACGATGTCATTAACTTGATCAAGATAAACAAGCGAAGGTTTGTGTTGTTTCGCTTCTTCATTGTCCATACGTACGTATGCACAGATAATGATGCGATCACCGACAGCGGCTTTACGTGCTGCTGCGCCGTTCACTGAAATGATTTTCGAACCGCGTTCACCAGCGATAGCGTAAGTCGAAAAGCGCTCACCATTATCAATGTTATAGATATCGATTGCTTCATACTCTAGGATCCCTGACGCATCAAGCATATCTTGATCGATTGCGCATGAACCTTCGTAGTTTAATTCTGCATGTGTTACACGCGCTTGGTGTAATTTACCTTTTAGCATTGTGGTTTGCATTGTTCTAAAACCCATTCCATTAATAGTTTATGAATATACCCAAGGTGTTGATTGTTCATCTTGGAGTCACTTAGGTATACATATATACCGTACAAAATATGTACCGGCGTCCATAGTAGCGTATTTGTTTAATTAGCGCAATTGTACTAGTTGTTAGGTAAAATTGCGCTAATCGTTAGCGTAATTTAATCACTTTATTATCGATTAAACGTGCCTTTCCTAAGAATGCAGCCATTAAAACAACGGCTTGCTGACTGTTTGTCGTGAGACTAGCTAAAGTATCGGCATCAACTATATCAATCGCGTCGGTCTTAAAACCAGCTGCATTAAGCTGTGCGGTGGCTTGCGTGACTAATGCTTTGTTTGCTTGTTCATCAACAGAAACTTGATCTGCAATAGTCTGCATTATATCGGCTAAGAGTGGTGCAACAATACGTTCTTCAGCAGTTAATAGACCATTACGAGAGCTCATCGCCAAGCCTGACTCTTCACGTACAGTCGGTACGCCAACAATTTGAATCGGCATTGCAAGATCGTCGACCATATGACGAATTAACGCCAATTGTTGGAAATCTTTTTCACCAAATAAAGCCACATCAGGTTGTACTAAATTAAATAGTTTAGCCACTATCGTCGATACACCGTTGAAATGACCCGGACGATGCGCGCCTTCAAGTACTTCAGAAATACCTGGTACTTGAATGAACGTTTGTGATGCTAAGCCGTGTGGGTATATGAGTTCAGGTGTTGGCGTAAATACTAAATCGGTATCAACACTTTGTAATGCGCGGCAATCTTGGTCTAATGTACGAGGATAAGCGGCTAAATCGGCAGCTTGGTTAAACTGCATTGGATTAACAAATATACTGACTACAACACGGTCAGCGTATTTTTGCGCTTCTTTAACAAGGGCTAAATGACCATCATGTAAGTTACCCATAGTCGGCACAAATGCGGTGGATAGACCAAGACGGCGCCAAGCGATAACCTGCTCTTTAAGAACATCAATATTTGCAATAATATCCATATATTAATTACCTAATAAAATTGGTAGGGAATGTTGAAAAAGGGGGCGTGCAAATCTTAACTATTTGCTTATAGCCCCTTTATTAATTCAAGAGTGCATGTGAATTATGAGAACATGTGCTCATCGGCAGGAAAAGTCTGTGCGGAAACTTCGCCGATATAAGCGATGATCGCGTTACGCATATCGCCTGTTTCAGCTAAAAAGTTCTTTGAAAATTTAGGTACAAAGCCTTTCGAAATACCGAATGCATCATGCATTACTAAGATTTGACCATCTGTATCGCGACCCGCGCCAATACCAATGACAGGGATAGTTAAGGCTTCAGAAATACGTTTTGCTAACGGTGCAGGGATACACTCTACAACTAATAGTTGGATGCCTGCAGCTTGTAATGAAAGTGCATGTTCGACCATTTCATCCGCTTTATCTTGTGCTCGCCCTTGTACTTTAAAACCGCCAAAAACGTGGACTGATTGTGGTGTTAAGCCAAGATGACCGCACACTGGGATACCGCGTTCTGTCAGTGCCGCAACACTCTCAACTAACCATTCACCACCTTCAACTTTAACCATGTTTGCACCCGCTTGCATGAGGGTTGTCGCATTGGTCAAGGTCTGTTCTTTGGTGGCATAACTCATAAATGGCATATCTGCGATAACCAGTGAGTTGGTCGCGCCTGCACGTACACAGCGGGTATGATAAGCAATATCTGTAACAGTAACAGGTAGCGTATCATTGTGGCCTTGCAGTACCATGCCCATCGAATCGCCAACTAATAATACTGGCACTCCGGCTTCGTCAAATAATGCAGAAAAACTCGCATCATAAGCGGTGATACTGGCAAACTTTTGTCCTGCTTGTTTCATTTTAAGCAGTTTAGATACGGTAACTTTACTCATTATAAATCCTTCTTCACATTACTCTATGTTTTGATAAATAGCTAAGTCATTACGCGGACAGGCCTTAAGTAAGTCTGACAATACCTGACCACAAGGTAATTGTAATTGTGGTGCTATTTCTGCTAATGGGTAGAGTACAAATTCACGCTCTTTCATGCCGTAATGCGGCACGGTTAAACGGGGTGTACTCATGATGTAATCACCGTATAGTAAGATATCTAAATCGAGGGTTCTTGCTCCCCAATGTTCTTTACGTACACGGCCTTGCTCATTTTCAATCTGCTGTAGCGCATCAAGTAATTCAATTGGCGCTAAACGGGTGTCGACACAGGCAACCGCATTAATATAATCAGGTTGTTCTTGTGGTCCCATTGGCTTACTTGCATACAGGGATGATACCGAAATAAAACGACTTTCCGTTAGTGCTTCTAGCGTTGTTATCGCTTCTTTGGCTTGCGCTACTGGATCGGCAAGATTACTGCCGATCGCGATATAACAGCGGGTATAGTCTTGCTTGTTAATATCATGTTTTTTTAGAGTTGACATACTATTAAGCATCACTGTCGCTCACAGGTTTTTTCTTTTTAGCGCGACGAGGACGTGTTTTTTTACCAACAGGTGCATTTAATTCTTTAATTAAGTTCTGACGGCCAGTGGCATTCGCAGTTTGGTAATCGCGCCACCATTGAGTTACTTCGACTAAGTCGCCACCTTGGATTTCTGCGCGCATTTCTAAGAAATCAAAACCTGCACGGAATTTTAAGTGTTCGAAGGCTTTTTCTGCACGTTTGCCTTGGCGGCGTGGTAAACGGCCTTGTAAATGCCAAATATCACGGATTGTTGAAGTAAAGCGACGTGGAATTGCAATACTCTTAATTTGGGAATCCAGCGCGTCATTCATTGCTAATAACAAAGCATCGCTGTAGTTAAGACCACTGTCAATAACGCGTTCTTCAGCCATCGCTTCCAGTGGATACCATAACATTGCGGCATATAAATAAGCGGGCGTTACACGCTTACCAGCATTAATGCGACGGTCTGTATTCTCTAACGCAATTTGGATGAATTTATCACAGTTACTTGAACCGTCTTCATTTTGATACTTGCTAACCAGCGGGAACAATGGTTGGAATAAGCCATGCTCTTTCATTAATTTATAAGTTGTTAAACCCTGACCATTTAAGAATAGTTTTAATGTTTCTTCAAATAAACGGGCTGCGGGAATACTTTGTAGTAAGTTCGCCATGCGTTTAATTGGTTCCGCTGCATCTGGGCTGATCTGCATATCTAGTTTTGCGGAAAAACGCACTGCACGTAACATACGTACTGGATCTTCACGGTAACGAGTCTCTGGATCACCAATTAAACGTAGTTGTTTACTTTGTAAATCGGCAAGGCCGCCAGCAAAGTCATAAACAGCACGGTCGGCAATGTTGTAGTAAAGTGCATTAACGGTAAAGTCACGACGTTCAGCATCTTCACTGATGGTGCCGTAGACGTTATCACGTAACAACATGCCACCATCAGACTGCTTTGATGTTTGTTGATTTTGTTCTTTTTCTTTTTCTTCTACGTGATGACCACGGAAGGTTGCAACTTCGATCATGTCACGGCCAAATAAGATGTGGGCAAGACGAAAGCGACGGCCAACTAAACGGCAGTTATGGAATAATTTTTTGATTTGTTCTGGCTCGGCATTGGTCGCGATATCAAAATCTTTTGGCTCTTGACCAATAAAAATATCACGCACACCACCACCGACAAGGTAAGCTTGATAGCCCGACTTGTGTAAACGATAGAGTACTTTTAGGGCGTTTTCACTAATTAAGTTATGGTTTATAGGGTGTTGACCCTTCTCCAGTTTCAGTTCATTTAATCCCAAATGCTGTACATCTTGTTGTACTACTGGCACAACAGACGTATTAGAATGAGTATCTTCAGGTGTTTTTTTACTCTGTGCATCACGATCTTTGCGTGTCTTTGACGCTGTTTCAGAGGCCGTTTCTTTCACATCTGATGTTTGATCTATCTGTTTTCTGCTTAGTATATTTTTACAGAATTTAGTGATTTGAGTGAAAATGGTACACCTCGAATTAATAGTAAAATAGGTTGAATTATTTATGCCGCCATATAATAGCGCTGCATTGATAAAATGACAAAGATTGTTGACGAAATTTAGTATTAATCTTGCCTTATTGGCTTAATACGATTGATTTCTGTCTGGGTAGGTTTTTGACGGACCAATGTTCTGCACCCCATTGTAATAGGTGGGGTACAGATAGATCTTGAAGCTCGTTACACACGGGTAGCGCTAAGAATCGTAATGCATCAATTAAGAGGGCTTTAGCCTGACTGATATCTAAGCCGGGCGCATGATTCTGTTTACTCAATTTAGAGCCATCGGCATTACTGACTAAAGGCAAATGTAAATATGATGGTGCTGGCTGGGAAAATTGTTCAAACAGGTATAATTGTCGCCCTGTTGGTTCAATTAAATCAGCGCCGCGCACCACTTGGGTTATACCTTGGTAAATATCATCCACGACCACGGCAAGATTATAAGCAAAAAAGCCATCTTTACGATGAATAATAAAGTCTTCTGCAGCGAGTGCTTTCTCGATATCTATTTTACCATGTAACTCATCCATAAAATGATTAACTGGCACTGTTGTCGTTACCCGCAAGGCGGCATTATCTGCAGTAAGCTGTTTGTGCTTACAGTGTCCTTGATAAAAGGCCCCTTGTGCTTGGATCTGTTTGCGGGTGCAATGACAGTAGTAAGTTAAACCTTGCTGGTTAAGCTGGGCAATGGCTTCTTGATAAGCAGAAGTGCGCTGGCTTTGATAGATAACATCACCATCCCAATGTAAACCAAAGGCATCGAGTGTTGTTAAGATATTCGCTGCTGCCCCTGTAATTTCTCTAGGGGGATCGAGATCTTCAATGCGTACTAACCAAGTACCTTGGTTAGATTTTGCTTGTAAATAGCTGCCAACAGCAGCGATCAGGGAACCAAAATGTAATGGTCCTGAAGGTGAGGGCGCAAAGCGTCCTACATAGCTATTAGACATAAATAGGGTTCTTTAAATAAAAAAGGCTACAAATAGAAAGAGGGCTAATAAGCCCTCAATAAAATAATGTCAGTTGAAAACTGATTAGCCAACCATTTGCTTTTCTTTAATTTCAGCAAGCGTTTTGCAGTCAATACATTGGTCTGCAGTTGGTCGTGCTTCTAAACGACGGATACCAATTTCGATACCACAAGTGTCGCAAAAACCGAATTCATCATTTTCAATTAATTGAAGTGTTTTTTCGATTTTTTTGATCAGTTTACGTTCACGATCACGTGCTCGAAGTTCTAAGCTAAATTCTTCTTCCTGGGCTGCTCGATCTACAGGATCTGGGAAGTTTGACGCTTCATCCTTCATATGAACCACTGTGCGATCAACTTCTTCACGTAGTTCATTTCGCCAAGCACTTAAAATGTTTTTAAAGTGTTCGCGTTGCTTCTCGCCCATGTATTCTTCACCAGGCTGTTCTTGGTAAGCTTCAACACCTGCGATGGCTAAAACACCGAGTAATTTTTTCGCTTCAGGCATGCTATCTCTCCTAGTCCGCATTACGCCATAATATTACAGAGCACTGCTAAGCAATATTTATGGGCGGTATAAATACCAGAAACACACAAACTGCGCAAACTAAACTGGTAAATTGTTCACCAACACCCTCTTTCGGGTTAGTTTTGCTGTGACATTAGTCACAGTTGAATGAAATTTGTTCTATCAACGTAATTTCGTGTTTTTCTATTGTACTCGCGTATGCAAATACTTCAACTCCTTGGTAAATTGCCTGCTTAACAAGATTACTATAGTCTTTATCTAAGTGTTTAGCAGGTTTTAGCGCCTTAATTCCGGTGTGCTGAATTACAAATAATAATACCGCTCGGTGTCCGTTTTTCTTTACAGTCATCAGCTCTCTTAAGTGTTTTTGTCCTCGGACACTGACAGTATCGGGAAAATAACCACAGCCATTCTCTAATAAGCTGGCACTCTTCACTTCGATATAGCATTTACCGCGTTTAGTATCATCGAGTAAAATATCAATCCGGCTATTTTCATTACCGTATTTTACTTCGGTGGTCAGATTTTCGTAGCCCGTTAGCTGTGATATAGCAGCCGATTGAATTGCTTCTTTGGCTAATTGGTTGGCTCTGGCTGTATTGATACAAATCAAATCGCCATTGGCTTTTTCGGTAAGCTCCCAAGAGCGTGAATATTTACGCTTTGGATTATCTGAGGTTGAGTACCAGATGGTATCGCCTGGGTCACCACAGCCTGTCATTGCTCCGGTATTAGCACAGTGAATAGTAACTTCTTCACCATTTTCAAGAATTACATCGGCTAAAAATCGCTTGTAGCGTTTAATTAACGTGGCGGACTGTAAGGGCGTCGGATAATGCATAATCAGCTCATTAGTTGGAAAACAGCCTAGAGCATAATAATTTTTGGAAAAGAAAGCCATAGGCAACCAGAGGGTTACAACATCATGGCTGCCTATCGCAGTCGAAAGATAATTAGTTGAACTTAGACAGATCTCGTCGCCACTGTTTGTCTTCTTCACTCGCAGGTTTTTGCCATATTTGTTTTACATTGACGGTCAGTTGGCCATTAATCTCATTGGCATTGAGGGTGAATGTTAGCGGGTTAGCGATATTGGGCTGTGATAAAATCTGTTGGTCGTTAAATACTTGCTCGACAATACATATCGAGGTTTTAGCTGGGCTGTCAGCATCGCGAGCGAGTGGGTTATTACAGTTGTTCATCAGATCCCCCCCATTAGGATACAGCACTCCTAACATTTGATGCTGGCTACCAATTGAAATATCAAAATAGATTTTTTGACTGGCAAGGTAATTATAGATGTTAGCTGACAGTATCGACGGTGCACGCTCTTTTTCGTTATAAAACCGGGACAGTTTTAAATACGTAGAGCTGCCACCGGGGGCTGTTGCATCGGCAGAACGCACATATTTATGTAATATACGCATATGGTGTATAGGGAGAGTCCAGCCAACTTGCACTTGGACTTTAACATCGCCATTATCCAGTTCTTCAACATTGATGATGCGTGTTCGTACTTTGGTATTGAGAATCGGGTCAATGACTTCTGCGTCAATACTATCCCGTACTTTTAATAACTGGGTTAGATTGAATTGCGGGCTATGACCGTGAGCTGAAAACAGGCGTTTTACATCATCAAGTACCGATGTAAGCTGCATGATTTGATGGTCTTGTTGGCGTATTAATCGTGCGCTTTGCTGCGTTGATATTTGTTGTTCAGCAATGGCTAATTTGATCTCACCTAAATTTTTTAAATTATTATCGAATTCGTTATCTAGGGTGATCAGACTTTTTTCTACCTTGGGACTGTTACGTAATGTGGCGATGCTTTGGCCAATGTAATGCTCATCGAATGTTGCCCGTATTTGCTGCACTACAAATATCTGACCTTTATATACATCTTTATCTTTGACTATCTGCGGTTTGTTTTGTGGCGTGATTTTCATATAAGTGGCTTGAATAATAGGTACGTATTGTTTGTAGTTAGTCAGATTGACGGGCTTGTTCATGAATTGATAATTACGTACATTAAAGCTAGCTTTGATACGGGCTTTTTCTTGCATAATTTGTTTGGCACTGGCAATACTTTCGCCATTGGTGAGTTGATGGGTAATGGTATATGTTTCCGACCAAAAGCCAATGTGAGCCATTGCGGTATGGTTATAACTGAGAGTGAATAATAAGGATAAAAAAAGTGACGTAGATAGGCGCATAGTAAATTCCTTTTGCTATTGCTTATAAATAATAGACTTAAATTTAATGAATGGTGTTTTTAGGGTAAAATCGAACGATTACTGATTAATTTATTTTATTCTGAGAGGCCTTTGTGGCAGCGTTACCGATCACTACCGTATTACCCGATTTATTTACGGCCTTAAAATCATCTAATCAAGTTATCTTGCAAGCACCACCAGGTGCTGGTAAATCAACCTTATTACCACTTAAATTACTGCAAGAGAATATCTTCAGTGGTCGAATTTTAATGTTAGAACCAAGGCGTCTTGCTGCGCGTAATATTGCTATATTTATGGCCTCTAAGTTACAACAAAAAGTCGGAGAAGATGTTGGTTATCGTATGCGTGGTGATACTAAAGTGTCGAAATCAACACGGTTGGAAGTGGTAACTGAAGGGATCTTAACTAGGATGATCCAGCAAGACCCGGAACTCCGCGATTATGATCTCATTATATTTGATGAATTTCACGAACGCTCACTCAATGCTGATATCGGTTTAGCATTTGCGCTCGAAGTGCAACAAGGCTTACGCGATGATTTAAATCTATTAGTGATGTCGGCAACGCTCGACAGCGAAGGGCTACAGAAAATGTTGCCAGAGGCGAAACTATTGACGGCAGAAGGGCGTTGTTTCCCTGTTTCTTATAGTTATCACCCGATGAACTTACAGCGTAGTACGATTAAACAAGCGTTGCCGGGCGCGATAACCGCAACGGTTAAATTAGCGCTACAGCAGCAGGGCGGTAATATTCTGGTATTTTTGCCTGGGGTGAGTGAAATTAAACGTTGCCAGCAACAGTTACAAGAATTAGTTAATGCGAATCTACAAGTACTGCCCTTATATGGTCAATTAACGCAACAGCAGCAACAGGCAGCAATTAATCCTATCGCCGCAGGGCAACGCAAGATTGTATTGGCAACCAATATAGCCGAAACCTCATTAACCATTGAAGGTATTTCGGTGGTGATTGATTCTGGCCTTGAGCGCCGAGTTAGCTTCTCCCCACGCTCGGGGGTCAGCAGATTGCAGACCAGACGCATAAGCCAAGCATCAGCAACTCAGCGAGCAGGGCGTGCGGGGCGTTTACAAGCAGGGCATTGTTATCGTTTATGGCGTGAAGAAGATCACAGCCGCTTAGACGCACAAATCGAACCAGAAATTATTGCCGCTGATTTAACTTCAACCTGCTTAGAACTTAAGGTATGGGGGGTCAATAGCTTTACGGAACTGTCATTACTCGATCAGCCTTCATTGGCAAATGTGCAATATGCTGAATCGTTATTAACCGAACTTGGCGCTCTAGATGCGGGGAGTTGCAGTCAACATGGCCAAGCATTGGCTGAATTTGGTATGTCACCACGGTTAGCACATATGCTGTTGACGGCAAAAGTGTGGGAAAGTGAACTGCCGGGTATTAGTTGGTTAGCCTGTAGATTAATCGCATTACTTGAAGGCAGTGAACGCTTACCACTTGATTTGGATTTTGTATTGCAACAAATGGCATCGGGGCAATTTAAACAAGCACAACGTCAAGCACTGCAATGGGCACAACGTTTTAGCTTTGTGGGAAGCAGCAGTCAGTGTCGAAACACGAATGCTTATGCCGGGTTATTATTAGCGTTAGCGTATCCAGACCGTATCGCACAGCGTCGTGATAATACAGGACGAGGGCAAGACGTGCGTTATATGTTAAGCAACGGACTCGGAGTTAAATTGATGACGGATGCCAGTTTAGCCAGTGCCGAATTATGCGTTGTCGCTGACCTGTCATTAACCGAACAAGGCGCCGATGCCATGGTGTATAACGCTTGTGAAGTTGATTTAGCGGAGTTACAAACTTGGTTACCGCAATTATTTAAGCCACAAGCATTTGTACAATGGGATTTAAAAGCCCAAAAATTGATTGCCGAGCAGCGTCAATGTTTAGGTAAGTTGGTATTATCTCGCCAAGTATTAACTGATATAACGCCAGCACAAAAACAAACGGCAGTACTGACCGGTATCCGCAAAGCCGGGTTATCGGTATTACCTTGGAATGATCAAAGTAAAGCATTGCTCACCCGATTACGTTGTGCGCATTTATGGTTAGCGGAAGTGGGTTTTGTTGATTACAGTGATGAAGCCTTAATTGACGGTCTAGAAAACTGGTTACTGCCGTACTTAACAGGCGTAACTGGGCCTGCGCAGATGAAAAAAATACCGTTAACAGATGCGTTGTTATCACGTTTGGAGTGGTCGCTACAGCAGCGTTTGGATAAAGAGTTACCCACTCATTTTACAGTGCCAACAGGTTCAAAAATTAAGTTACGTTATAATGATAATGCCGCGCCGAGTTTACCCGTGCGTATTCAAGAGATGTTTGGTCAAGCCAATAAACCTGCGGTAGCCAATGGCCGGGTGCCGATTGTGATTGAATTACTGTCACCAGCGATGCGTCCGTTACAAATTACCCAAGATTTATTGGGCTTTTGGAGTGGCAGTTATGCCGAGGTTAAAAAAGAAATGAAAGGCCGGTATCCGAAACATTATTGGCCAGATAATCCTTTGGAAGCGATGCCGACACGACGTGTTAAAAAACATATGTAGGAAAGCAGCAATAGTTATTCGTAATCTGCTATTATCTCGCAGAGTTCGTTTCAGACAAATAAAAGAAGATTTATCATGACTAAAAAAATCGCTACATTGCATCCCCGTAATCCACATCAGGGACGTTATGATTTAACAGCCTTAGTTAAAACATACCCAGCGTTAAAAGCGTACATAACGCTAAATCCTCGTGGAGAAGAAACGGTCGATTTTAGTGATGATAAAGCCGTCGTTTGCTTGAACAGTGCATTATTGGCCCATTTTTACCAAGTACCAAATTGGCAGATTCCAACAGGTTATTTATGTCCGCCAATCCCTGGACGTGCGGATTACATTCACTATATTGCCGATCTACTGGCAGAAATGAATAATGGTGACGTACCAACAGGTAAGCGTGTTAAAGCGTTAGACATTGGTACTGGCGCTAACTGTATTTATCCTATTCTTGGTCATCGCAGCTATGGCTGGGGTTTTGTGGGTACTGATATTGATACGGTAGCAGCAAAAACAGCGAATGTGATCGTGCAAGCAAACCCAAGCTTAAATAAAGCGATTAAGATTGTATTGAAAAAAACGCCAGGTAGTACCTTTAAAGGCGTCATCAAATATAACGACAAATATGCGGTGACAGTTTGTAATCCGCCGTTCCATGCATCAATGGAAGATGCGGCAGCAGGTACTGAGCGTAAGATTAACAACCTGCACAAAGGTAAGGCTGCGCCAGCCAATACCACGAAGTTGAATTTCGGTGGTCAGAACACTGAGCTTTGGTGTGAAGGTGGCGAATTACGCTTTGTTAAAGACATGGCGAAAGAAAGTAAAGATTTCGCTGAACAAGTATGTTGGTTCACAAGTCTTATCTCAAAGGGTGAGCATATCGAAGAGCTTGAACAACATTTACACACGTTAGGTGCAAAACAAATCCGCGTGATCCCTATGTCGCAAGGTCAAAAAGTCAGTCGTATATTAGCGTGGAGCTTTATGGATACTGATGAACAACTGCAATGGGCTACCGATAACTGGTAGTCGACGTTATATTTAGGTAGATTAATACGGCAAGCATCGCGCTTGCCGTTTTTATATCTGAGGATACTTTTATTTAAGGTAAATAATATGTTGGTATGGTTAGGTTACAGCTATTTAATATTGAGCATCATTACCCTATTGGTATATGGCAAAGATAAATGGGCGGCTAAACGGCAGGGATGGCGTACACCAGAGCGTACATTGCACTTGTTGGCGCTGTTCGGAGGTTGGCCTGGTGCGCTCGTCGGCCAAAAATTGTTTTCTCATAAAAAAAGTAAAATCAGTTTCAAACGTATTTTTTGGTTAACGGTTGCTGGTAATGTATTAATTGTATTCGTAATTTTTCAAATTGATCCGAGTTATGTGATTGTTGGTTAGTTTTAGATACTAAAACTTTTGCCTGATTTACACATATTTACGTTATCTATACTATGCCTTTGTTTTGTTGTGTTATACCATTTCGGCCTTATTATGCTAATTACTACTATTTTGAACGAAGACTGGGTATTCATTAAATGTCGTCAATTAAAAAAAATAAATTACAGTTAGTGCTAACGTGGGTGTTATTAACAAGTGTATTACTTTTCATTGTCGCGTTATTACCAGTGACAGATAAAGTCGATGACAGTAATGATATCAGCGTCAGTGCTAATTCTGTTACCGCTGATATTTCGGATGTATCGAAAGACAAAATAGCTGAGTTACCATCTGAATCATCGCCACAAGCAGTATTACTTGATCCCGCTGCGACTGCGATGCCTGCGGACTCGTTACTTACTGATGATCCTCGTTCACCACTTTACGAAGCAAGCGCTGCTAACGCGACTATTACTGAATCGGCCGTTGCAGAAATCGCTGAGGATCTTGCAAAGTCGTACCCAAAAACCATTAACTACGTGATCCAAAAGGGTGACACTTTAGGGGCTATTTTTGAGCAGTTAGATTTAAGTCAAACGAGTTTATATCAAATATTGGAAGTGGACTTAAATGTTCTGGCGTTAGATAGTATTAAACCCGGACAAACCTTAGCATTCACCGAGTTTGAGGGCGAATTAACGCGCTTGGAATTACAAGTAAGTCTTGGTCATCAAGTCGTTTATAAGCGTTTAGGTGAGAGCGGTTTCGAGTTTGAAGAGATAAATGTTGACGGTGAATGGCGAGACCATAGTTACATAGGTACCGTTGAAAATAGCTTTTCTGGTTCAGCAAAGCAAGCTGGACTATCGTTATTTGAAGCACAATTCATTGCGACGTTATTAAAAGATAAAATTAATTTTAGTCGAGATTTACGCAGCGGAGATACCTTTAAAGTTTTAGTGTCTCGTCAATATATTGGAGATCAACTCACAGGTGAAAATCGTATTGATGCGGTAAGTATTAATAATCGTAATCGTGACATTAGTGCCTATTTGTATGAAGGTAGTTATTATGACGAAGCAGGTCTGAGTATTGAACGCGCTTTTGTGCGTCGCCCTGTTAGCAGTAAGTATCGTATATCATCAAGCTTCAATCCAAGGCGTGTACACCCCGTGACAGGTTTATTACGTCCGCATAACGGTACCGATTTTGCGACGCCAATTGGTACCTCTGTGTATGCAACGGGTGATGGTATTGTGTCGCGAGTGGTTAATCATAAGTATGCAGGACTGTATATTGAAATCTCAAATGGTCAAACATTCCGTACTCGTTTTTTACACTTAAGTAAGGCACTGGTGAGAAAAGGTCAACGAATAAAACGTGGACAAAAAATTGCGTTATCGGGTAATAGTGGCCGTGTTACTGGACCTCATTTACATTACGAGCTACACATGCGTGGCCGTGCCGTTAATGCGATGACTGCGGACATTCCTATTGCGTCGGCAATTGATAAACGTCAACAAGCGGCATTTAAACTGGCGTTAAATGGCTATCATGCAGCTTGGGAGCAAGCTAAAAGCTAACTTTACCGCGCATATTTTTGGTTTTACCACGCTGAGTTTTAGTGTCCATACGTTTCTTTTTGGCATTGCGACTCGGCTTGGTCGCACGACGTGCCTTTTGGATCACGGTCGCTTGCTTAATCAATTCAACTAAACGTTCAAATGCTACCTGTTTGTTATAATCCTGACTACGCGATTCTTGCGATTTAATGATGATCACACCATCTTTGGTAATGCGATGATCGCTTAACGCTAATAACCTCTCTTTATAAAATTCGGGTAGTGAAGACGCCTTAATATCAAAACGTAAATGGATCGCTGTTGATACTTTATTGACGTTTTGACCACCGGCGCCTTGTGCGCGGATGGCTTGAATATCAATTTCTGAATCGGGAATTGATACATTGCTAGAGATGAAAACCATTGATAAACCTTGGTGTTATATTACAGTACAATATGGGGCAGACAGATGCTGTGTTATTGATGAGTAACTGCTAGCGTCTGGTTTTAGATACACCTATGATACGCGAGTTTGTGGCTATTGTTAATTTTCAATTACCACTCGCTATTATTTGCAACTCGGTTAGAGAATATTTATGGAAATCATTCGACCAGTCAAAGTGACGGATGCTCACGCGTTATCAGCGTTATTTTCGCAACTGAATAACGAAACGCCGTTTATGGCCATGGGTGAGAAAAATAGTGCAACTGAACTCAGCGAGCACCTGGCGTTATTTATCAATTCAGCAACCCAAGTGCTTTATGTCATAGAACGAGATAATCATAAACTGATCGGGTTTGCGATAGGCATAACAGGTTATATTAGTGGTGATAGTCAGACCGCATCTTTGGTTATTGGTATTCAGCAAGCGAGCATCTGTTTGGGGCTCGGCGGAAAATTATTGGCACATGTCGAAGCGTGGGCACGTCTGTCTAAATTAAAACAACTAGAATTAACCGTCATGATAGCCAATAAAAGCGCGATAGTATTTTATAAAAACAATGGTTTTAAGCAATTAATATCAAAGCCACAAGGGATGATTGACGGCCTTGCTGAAAATGAATTATATATGGTAAAGGCAGTTAATTTGGATTAAGGAAGATCAGATGGATATTGGTTATTGGGCAATGTTTCTCACCGCATCATTAGCACTAAATATGACACCGGGACCGGACCTGATATTTGTACTGACTAAGACGGTTAGCCATGGTCGTAAAACGGGCGTTGTTGCCGCTGCTGGGGCTTGTTCTGGTGCTTTGGTGCATGTAGCTGCCGCAGCATTAGGTTTATCTGCGATTATCGTTTCTTCCGCTTATGCTTTTATGCTCATTAAAATCATTGGAGTGGGTTATCTTATTTATTTGGCTTGGCAGGCATTCACTGCATCTGGTGGTATTGAATTAACGGCCACTGGCCATACTGATGGTGACTCATCATCGCTAATGTCGCATTGGAAAATATTCAAACAAGGGGTATTAATCGATGTCCTCAACCCCAAGGCTGCGATCTTTTTTATGGCTTTTTTACCACAGTTTGTGCGTGAAGGGCATGGTTCGATCTCAACGCAATTATTGTTATTGGGTTTGATTGTGGTGATTGGTGCATTTGTGGTGGAACTCGGTTATATCTTTGTTGCTCATCGTTTAACCAAAAAAGTAAAAGGTAACCAAAGTTTTACGCTGTGGCTTAATCGGACGGTTGGCGCTGTTTTTGTGGGGCTTGGGATCAAACTCGCTGCTACATAATCAGGTAGTTAAAATACCCTTCTGTAAGAGTTGAGTTCGGGGGAGCGAACAGGGTAAACTAACGATTCTTTTTTACGCTATTTTATCTAATCGTATTAGACTGTATTTAATGCAATTTCTAGGACCCTTTCCATTGGCTAAACGTCCCGTAAGTGATGACACAAAAAAAACTGTCAACAAACGAAAAACACCAGCAAAACCAGCGGCAAGAAAATCAGCGAATAAATCTACCGCAAAAAAAATCACTAAGCGAAAAACGAAAAAGGTAACAAGTCGCACTTGGACTCGCAGTATTGCCATTTTCCTGTTTAAATTTAGTTTGGCTTTTTCGGCTCTTTTTATTCTCTATGGTATGTATTTAGACAGTAAGATCCAAACGCGATTTTCTGGCCCTATCTGGAAGACCCCTGCGCAAATATACGCACGCAGTTTAGAACTAAAACCAGGGATGTTTTTACCACATGATAAATTGGTCGAAGAACTGGTTTTACTCAATTATTTAAAAGTAACAAAACCACGTACTGCCGGCCAATTCTCAATATCGGCGACTAAAGTCGAATTACTGCGTCGAAGTTTTACTTATCTTGATGGAACTGAACCTAATAAAGCATTGTTTCTTACCTTTGCTGATAACCGCTTAGTCAGTATTCGTGATCAGAATACCGGTAAATATCTTAATTCAGTTAATCTTGATCCTATGCTGCTTGATACACTGCAAGCTCCGAACCAAGAAGATCGTATCTTGGTTGAGTTACAAGATTACCCACAATTATTAATTGATACCTTATTATTGGTGGAAGATCGAAACTTTTACCATCATAACGGCGTATCGCCTGTTGCTATTATCCGTGCTGTGTTTGCCAATATGAATGCAGGACGAACTGTACAGGGAGGGAGTACGCTAACTCAGCAGTTAGTTAAAAACTTTTTCTTAACCCGTCAGCGCAGTTATTGGCGTAAATTTAACGAAGCGTACATGGCAATATTGATTAACTATCGTTTAAGTAAGGATGTGGTATTAAGCGGCTACCTTAACGAGGTTTATTTAGGTCAAAACTACAGTGATGGTGTATATGGTTTTGGTTTAGCTAGCTACTTTTATTTTGGCAGACCAGTACCGGAATTGAGCATAGACCAAATGGCGTTTTTGGTTGCCGTTGTTAAAGGACCGTCGTTTTATGATCCGTGGCGCTACCCCGAACGTGCACTTGAACGTCGTGATATGATCATTCGTTTATTATCCAAAAATGGCAAGATCAGTACCGCTGAATATCGTGCCGCGATTAAGAGACCGCTGGGTATTATTCCGCGTGGGCACATGAGTACCACGAAAGCACCTGCGTTTTTATCGTTATTACGCCGTGAATTAAAAACCACGTTTGGTGATGCGCTTTATGATCAATCGGGGTTAAAAATATTTACCAGTTTGGACCCGCTTGCACAACGGGCGGCAGAAACCGCTATCACAGAAAGTCTGCCTCGATTGGAAAAGGCACGGAATATTTCCGGATTAGAAACCGCCATGGTGGTGACCGACCGTCAATATGGTCGGGTTACCGCAATTGTTGGTGGCCGCAACACGCAATATGCCGGTTTTAACCGTGCGCTGGATGCTTCTCGTTCGATTGGTTCTGTGGTGAAACCCGCGATTTATTTAACTGCATTTGAAAAGGGTTATGATCTTAATTCACCGCTAGAAGATAAACCGCTGCGATTAAATAACCAGTACGGTAATAACTGGCAGCCAAAAAATTATGATCGTAAATACCGTGGAGAAGTCCCGTTATACCAAGCCTTAATGCAATCGCTTAACGTACCTACTGTTAATTTAGGCATGGCTCTGGGTGTGGATAATGTAATTAAAAGTTTAAAACGTCTAGGCGTTGAGAAAGTGGATAATCACTATCCATCGATGCTATTGGGGGCATTAAATATGTCACCATTCCAAGTATCACAAATGTATCAAACGATTGCTACAGCGGGGGAATATCATAAATTAACAAGTCTGGTCGCGGTGGTCGATGAAGACGGTGATTTAGTCTATCAGCAAAGCCTGAAAGGTCAGCGCCGTTTTGCTAGTAAAGATACAGACCTGACTATTTATAATATGACGCTGGTGGCGAAAAAAGGCACTGCTCGACGGTTACGCTGGCAATTTCCAGGTATTAACTTTGCAGGTAAAACCGGTTCGACGGATAAGTTACGTGACAGTTGGTTTGTCGGTTTAGATAATCGTGACGTGGTCACTGTTTGGGTGGGACGTGATGATAATAAAACCTCAACCTTGACTGGCTCGAGTGGAGCATTAACTGTATTTGGTGATTATATGAAACTACGTAGTGCAGATAGCTTAGTGGTGAATTAGCGTTCGTAGCCTCTAGTCTCAATGATTTAGAGGCAATGTTAGGCTGCCCAATTGCATATTCAGCAACCAAGCTTAAGCATTTACCACTCTATTTTGTAATACAAAAACTCTAGCGTGATCGTAAATCAAGTTAAACATAAACGCATAGATAGTAATAAAAATAGTCACGCCTAAATCCATGACGAAGGCTTGCCACAAGCTGACGTCTAAAATATAAGCCATAACGGGTATAGTGAAAAATAATAAACCTGCTTCAAATAAAATGACGTGAACAATACGCAACGAGAATGAGCGTTTAGCTTTGCTTCCCTTTACAAAATGATCAAAAGACCGATTGAATAAATAGTTCCAGACCATGGCGATGCTGGCGATAACTATCATTGTCTCTGATAATGAGCCAATATCATGATCTGTGAACAAGACTAAACCTATGATCGATAATGTGACAGCCAGTACTTCAAATAACACCGCTTGACTGATTCTTTCTATCGTTCCCATGAACTACCTCTCTTATTAAAATACTTATTAACATATATAGAAGTGGCGATTATGACAGGATAGAGAGATAAAAAAAGTTAACAGCCATCACGAATAGTGATAGCTTAAATCAAATATTTTCAGTTATTGAGTAACTATGTACAGCTTTGAACAACTAAACGTTTTTGTCACAGTATGTGAACAGGGGTCTTTTTCGGCTGCGGCACGTAAACTGAAACGTGCTCAGTCAGGCGTAAGCCAAGCGATTGCTAATTTAGAAATAACAATTAATCAAGAATTGTTCAATCGTGAAAAGAATATACCTGTGTTAACTGAAAACGGAAAGGCACTACTGCCGATTGCGAAATCAATACTGCACCAACAGAAATATTTTGACCAAAAAGTTGAGTCTTTAACGAAAGAATATGAGCATGAGCTGGTGATTGCGGTAGATGAAAGTTTAATGAATAGTGAGTTGTTACAAATACTGACCCCTCTTGCAGATCAATTTCCCATCACTAATTTCGATATAATAACGACGTCTACCTTTGATGTCGAAGAATTGGTTCAAAAAGGTAAAGCACAAGTGGGTATTGTCTATGCCGATAGTGAATTGAAGGTCGATATGGATTTCTTTCTGCTTGGTCAAGCTCGATTTCTGACGATCGCATCACCAAATCACGAATTGACAAGGCTACCTATAGTGCAAGATTCTGATTTAAAAAGGTATCGCCAATGCGTACATCGAAGTGCTAAACAAAAAGAGCTTTGGTTTAGTTACGGTATCAGCGCTATGATTTGGTATGCAAATACGCATCAAACCCTTGTAGAGCTAGTGCATAATGGTATTGGATGGGCAAATGTACCTGAGTTACTCGTAAAGAAAAATATTCAACAAGGGAAAATAGTCTCTTTACCTGTTGCGCATGAGTACAACGGTTGGCTAACACCTATTGGATGTTTAGTCTCTCGAAGTCGTTCTTCTGGCCCTGTATTAGCAAGTGTAACTGATTTATTACAGCGCTATTGTTTTGTTGATGAACATTGGGAATTAAGGGCGTCATAGATAATAAAAAGCGAGGTCTCTTTCTATTACTATGATGAGTAAGAGAGAAAGACTTCGCCTTGTTATCTATCTGGGTTTGTCAGTCGTATTAAATCGACTTAGAAGTGACCTTCAAAACCAACAAATACACCGTCAACGGTTGCATCAGCTTTCACGTCATCAACATTAAAATCAAGTTGTTGGATACGGTAACCAGCACGGATAGACCAATCAAGTACATAACCTGGGTTTAGCATGAAAGATAAACCAACTTCAGCATCACCGTAAACATCACCTGTAATACCAATCGCATTCACCATTGCAAAGGCTTTCAGTGGGAACATAGGTAAGCCAACTTCAGCGTAAGCATAACCCATAGGTAATGGACCTGAGAATGACGCCTTCGTCGAACCACTTTCGAAAGAACCGTCCAGTTGACGCCATGTTAGACCTGCATCTAGCGACACAATGTCATTGTCTAAGAATTCATAGTACAGAGTGAAATCAATCGTTTTAAGGTTAATGTTTTCACCCGCTGAAGAACCTTCAACATCTACATTTGAGAAACTAACTGCAGCATTTGGAATGAGTGGAATTGGATGTTCAAATTTCACATACATACGGTAGTTGTAAGTATCTTCATAACTAGTAACTGCAGAGTTATTTTTATATGTAATCGTTCCGTCAACGCCTGATTGCCATACGTCAGCACCAAAATAGGTGCCAAGCATATCAGCAGCTGCGCCGTTCGAAAAACCGGTAAGAAGAGTTAGTGCAAGTAGTTGTTTTTTCATAATGAGTCCATGTTCATCTATGTAATTTGTCGCGCAACAGTAACAGCAAGCGTCCCTAGTCAATAAGTATTAGCCAAAACCTAGTTATTTCCTAACACTATTAACTGGCAGTTAATACTTTCGGCCTGTGGGGGAAAAAGTTTAGCGCTAATATTAATCTTTACAAAGCCGTTTGCATGCAGTTGTTTTTGGAGGCTATTATACATTTTACAGTTAAATTATCATGTTTAATGACCTATTTATGTTATTTAAACCAAAGTAGCTTAACTTGTTTTTGGCTGGTACTTTTACTTGGTAAAAAAAAGACACAAAAAAGCCCTAAAAATAGGGCTTAACAAAATGATAAAAATGGTACTTTTATCATGCTTTTAGGTTCGGAATTGTTACGCTAGTTTAGCAAAACAACGTTCAGCCGCTTCAATTGTTGCTTCAATATCGGCACTGGTATGCGCAGTTGATAAGAAACCGGCTTCAAATGAAGATGGTGCAAGGTAAACACCTTCTGCTAACATTAAGTGGAAAAATTTCTTGAAGCGTTCCGCATCACACTTGCATACAGCTTCAAAACCAGTGATTTCAGCTTGGTCAGTAAAGAAGAAACCAAACATACCGCCAACGTAGTTTACAGCCAATGCGATGTTTTGACGTGCAGCTGCCGCTTTTAGGCCTTCTGCTAATTGTTTGGTGCTAGCACTTAATTGCGCAGCTACTTCTGGCTTATCAATTTCGGTTAATGCAGCAAGACCTGCCGCCATTGCAATTGGGTTACCCGACAATGTACCCGCTTGGTATACCGGACCAGTTGGGGCAATATGTTGCATGATCTCAAGTTTACCGCCAAACGCGCCAACTGGCATGCCGCCGCCGATTACTTTACCTAATGTCGTTAGGTCTGGTTCTACTTGGTAGTGTGCTTGTGCACAGCCCGTTGCAACACGGAAACCTGTCATTACTTCATCAAAGATAAGCACTGCATTGTATTTATCACAAATGCTACGCAGTCCTTGTAGGAAACCTGCTTGTGGTGGAATGCAGTTCATGTTACCCGCAACAGGTTCTACAATGATACAAGAGATGTCTTCTGGGTATTCAGAGAATAGTGATTCAACCGATGCTAAATCATTGAACGTTGCTGTCAGTGTATGCTTAGCAAAATCAGCTGGAATACCTGGTGAGCTTGGTTGACCTAAGGTTAATGCGCCAGAACCTGCTTTAACCAGTAGTGAGTCAGCATGGCCGTGGTAGCAACCTTCAAATTTTAAGATTTTGTCACGATTTGTGTAACCACGCGCTAGGCGAATTGCACTCATTGTTGCTTCTGTACCTGAACTAACCATGCGTATTTGTGCCATAGAAGGCACCATCGCTTGTACTTTCTGTGCCATGATCACTTCGATTTCGGTTGGTGCACCAAAACTTAATCCGTTTTCAACCGCCGCTAATACAGCAGATTTGATTGCTGGATGGTTATGACCCAAAATCATCGGCCCCCACGAACCTACATAATCAATATAGGCATTGCCGTCTACATCATAGATACGCGCGCCTTCGGCACGTTGAATAAAGAGTGGGCTACCACCAACGCCATTGAATGCGCGCACTGGTGAGTTAACGCCACCAGGAATAATAGCTTGAGCTTGCGTGAAAAGTTGGCTTGATTTAGACATCTGAAATCCTTTTTATCTACAGTCAGAGACAATATAGTAAGAAATAGTAAGAAAAATAGTAGAAATATTTTAGGGAGTTATTATACCTGTTCAGGGGTTTAAGCGTAGCTTTTTTACATTTTTAGCGACTTGCACTTAAGTTGCCTTTGTTTTCGTCAGTATAATCGTTAAAATGGCGCTTTATTTTTATGCTTCATCACGAAAAAGGCTGACATGTTTAAGATTATTAAACCACGTTACATCGTATTATTAGCGCTTGCTATATTATTAGGTTATGGCTTTTCTTATTTAAAAGGCATGGAGTCAGCAGCAAACATAATCATGAAAGATGATGAAATTTTACGACTCAGTAGTGACTTAGCGGAAACGAGTAAGAGCAAAGCACAAGTTGAAGTTGAACTACAGACCTCGCAAATATTAGTGGACCAACTAACCGAGCAGCAACGTATTCTATTTAATGAAAATGCTGAGTTAAAGCGTGAGTTAGTTTTTTATCGACGAATCATGGCGCCGGAAGACGTCATTAATGGCGTGAAATTAGAAAGCCTGACATTTATTCCGGAAGTCAGCGAAGATTATTACTTTATGCAGCTTGTATTAATGCAGGTACAAAAGAAAAAGCGCCACATTAAAGCCTCTGCCGATTTAATTTTTTACGGTAGCCTAGATGGGGAACCAGTGGAGTACCGTTGGAATGAATTAGTGGATAAAAAACAACAAAAATTAAGTTTCTCATTTCGTTATTTCCAAGTGGTGGAAGGATCCATTAGGTTTCCGTTGGGGTTTGTACCCGAGCGCGTTGCATTTGTGGGTAAGGTAAAGGGTAATCGTTGGAATTCTGGCGTTAACTTAAAACAAAGTTTTGACTGGAGTGCGGTATTACAAACCAGTGACTCTATCTCTGGGTAATCACCTAGCATTACAGCGCTAGGTATAATGCATTAAGAAACGATAGTTGACGGAATTAGTCAGGTATTAGATAATTGAACGTATAAATCGAGTTTAAGTGAGAGCAGATATGGAACTATTTACAGACGTTGGTGCAACTCAGGCTGATAATAATATTGTTGAACAAGCTGTTACACCTGTCGAAGTGGAAGCAAGTGCAGACGATATGGCCTTGCCAATTCACTTTAGTGATGCAGCGGCAGCGAGAGTAAAAGAATTGATCACTGAAGAAGAAAACTTAGCACTTAAATTACGCGTATACGTTACAGGTGGTGGATGTTCTGGTTTCTCTTACGGTTTTACCTTTGATGAAAAGATCAACCCTGGTGATACGGTTATCGAAAAGAACAGTGTGACTATGGTTGTAGACTCAATGAGTCTACAATATTTGGTTGACGGTACGGTTGATTATATTGATGGCTTAGAAGGTTCACGTTTCCTCGTAAACAACCCGAACGCAACAACAACGTGTGGTTGTGGTTCTAGTTTCTCAATCTAAAATTTAGATAATAAAAAAGGGACCTAAGTCCCTTTTTTATTATCTGAATAGCCAGTAACTTACAGGGTCACCTGGGCATTCGTATGGACCACATTCGGCGAATGCATTTAGCATATTTGATGCTGTTATGAGGATTACTGCGATAATAGCTATTTTAGCTATACCAGTCTGCATTGAAAAAGGTACGTATTTAACTTTTTCATATTGAGCAGAGAAAGCCATCATTATAGCGGTTCCTGCTATGATTACAGCAAAAGTAATAAATGCCCAAGTATAAAAATGTATGCCTAAGAAAGGTGCACCATAGTGTGGTGTACCAGGAATTACGTGTAGGGATACTTGACGTAATGCGACTGCTGCACCTAAAAGTGCACCTGCAAGCATAGCGCTATAATGTATCATTCGAGGGCCAAAAATTATATTACATAATAAGCCGAATAACACAGCGATAAAGCCAACACGTTGCAATAAACAAAGAGGGCAAGCTAGTATGTTTTCTGCAATTTGTGAATAAAATGCAAATCCAAGTACTAATGACAATGCAATAGCACCAAGGGCATTTAACTGGCGAGATAGATTATTAGTCATTATTGATCCTAAAGTAAAATTTGTAGCGTGTCAGTTGCATGATGTGAAAACCAAAATGCGCTCACGAGCAATGAAAATATAAATCCATAGAATGACCATACCCGTTTCCCTTTTAATGCGAACAGCATGCTCACTAGGTATAGGGCAAAGATTAATGCCATCATAATTAATTACCTTAAAATGTGTTTTTGAATAACTTTTGTTGAATATACTCGCTCAGGTCAAAGTTTTCAACATTAAAGTGTGCTAGGCGGTTGGGTTGTGTGCATCAACTATCATATTTGTGAAGAATCTACGTGCTCACGAAGCGACAGTATTAATTATTTAATCTTGAATGCGCGCCAAACCAATAATAACCAAGACAACATCAGGCCGCTGCCACCGAAAGGCGTGATACTACTTAGCCATTTCTCACCCGTTAATGCATACAAGATTAAACTGCCACTGAACGTAATAATACTTATAAGTTGTAGTCCTGCGATCCAATTAAATCGTCCCGCGACAAACTTATTATCCAATAAAGCCAAAAATAACAGGCTTAAAGTATGAATAAATAAATAGTCTCTCGCCGTCGCAAAATTGGCAACACCGTTATTCAATACCAGTTGAGAGTGCCATAGATGCGCACCTAATGTACCCACAAGAATATTGGTAAACATTAATAGTGAGCTGATGATAAGGAAATACTTGAGCCTGTTGTTCTGCATGGTGTGGTTACCTTTGATAAGTAGAAAAACTTAATTTGTTGTAATACGTAATACTTACGTTGTTGTAATGCGTAATAAAGCTGTCATTTATCTTACATTTTTCATTCATGTTTATCACATATCTTTGTCATATTTCATCCTTAGAATTAACTTAAATTTAAAGTAACTACTCAACAAAATTTTTATATTTTTTAATGGGATGGAATTCAAAATGAAAAAAGCATTATTTGCACTTGTATTACCAAGCTTATTCGCATCAACTGTTGGCGCAGCTGAAGTTTATAAGGATAACGGTCAATCAGTTAACGTCTACGGTCGTGCTTATGCAGGTCATGACTTTAGCGGTGAAGACAAAAATGCTAATTATGGTAATGATTCTTACATCCGTATTGGCGCTAAATTAAAATCAGACATTTCTGACTCACTATCGGCATTTGGTCGTTATGAACTACAGTGGGATCTCGCGGATGGCGAGAAACAAGAAAAAACGAAAACCCGCTTAGCGTATATTGGTCTTAAGAGTGACGTCGGTGCATTCAGCTTCGGTCGTCAATATGGTGCGGTTACATTAGTATCAGACATTACTGATACGGCTTATAGCAATGCATATGGTGGCAATCTGGGGGTAGGTAAAGACCACGATGGTACAAACCGTGACAACAGCCTATTAAAATACAGCAACAAATTTGGCGAACTACAATTAGATGCGTCATACCGCCTTGATGATAACCAAGATGATGCTAAAAGTGATGCTGCATACGGTTTAGCTGCGGCATATAAACTTGATTTTGGTCTGACATTGGCAGCTGGTTATAACGCGAGTTCACCAACTGATGATTATGACGCATCAATCTTCTTAGTGGGTGCTAGCTATAATACGGGTCCTGTTAAATTAGCTGCTACGTACTCTCAAGGTTCTGAATTCTTAGCTGAAGGTGAAGACCATACTGGTTACGAACTAACGGCTGAATACAAGATAAATAAACAATTACGTGCGCAAATTTTGTATAATGCACAAGAAACTGAAGACACAAAATCATCGGCTAAAGCAGACTCTGTTGATGACCTCGTATTCGGTGTCCGTTATGACTTCAACAAAAGCTTCCGTACTGTTGCAGAATACCGAATTAATGGCATTAAAGGTATGGATGACGATTTCCACCTAGCTGCACGTTACAGCTTCTAATTGTTAAATTAGCCTCGCTAAATTAGATTGTTGAATGCGCAAAAGCGGCTAACCTTCGGGTTAACCGCTTTTTTGTATTCAGTTTTCTATCTAGTTCATATTCAAAGCGTAAGCTGGTTGTGTATAGCTTGAAAACAGTTGATAATGGCTGCAAATTTCTAGTTTGGCCTTTTAGGTAAGGTAGGTAAAGATAATGCAGCAATTGGACTTAAGTCGCCACGCTTGCCCTTTACCACTTATTAAAGTGAAGCTATGGTTAAAGCAAGCTGAGCTTGGCACCGAAATCATCGTATTACTGACCGATCCTGGTTCTCGTCAAGATATACCTAAATTTTTAATCAGTATTGGTCAAGACGTCGCTGAGTTAGAAAACTCGCCATTAATGTTACGTATTAAGGTGACGAAGCTAACGCCGCATTTATCCCTAACACAGCACAATACTCAATTTTAAGGCAATAATAATTTATGATCTCTGTCGTATCTCGTTGGTATCAGGAACGTTTTTCTGACCCGCATGCCGTTACTTTATTTCTCCTGTTAGTATTTGGCTTTTCGGTTATTTATTTTATTGGCGGGTTAATTACACCTTTCTTAGTCGCTGTTGTGTTAGCTTATTTACTGGATTGGCCATTAATGCAGTTAATGCGTTTAGGGTTATCCAGAACCTGGGCCACGGTGATCATTCTAATGTTATTTGTCACCATGATGGTGATGCTCACATTGGGCTTGGTACCAACTGTATGGCATCAAGGTGTGAATCTGGTTAAAGCGATGCCAACGATGCTTAAGGAAGGTCAGGAATTTTTACTGATGTTGCCGAAAGAAAATCCTGATGTATTTAACGAAGAATTAATCAAAGCGGCGTTACTGACTTTGCAGGAACATATCGTCGGGTCTGGTGAAGCGATTGTTAGCGCTTCTTTTGCGTCGTTATTTGATCTTGCCGCGATCTTGATTTACTCAATTTTAGTACCGCTATTAGTGTTCTTTATGCTTAAAGATAAGCGTGTTTTGGTGAACAGTTTAGTGAAAATATTGCCGCAGAATCGTCGGCTGGCGATGGAAGTTTGGACCGAAATGAATGGTCAAATTGCCAATTATATTCGTGGTAAAGTATTTGAAATTATCATTGTTGGTTTTAGCACTTGGTTGGTGTTCTTCTTTACCGATTTACAATATGCGGCGCTGCTCGCTGTATTGGTTGGTTTCTCGGTATTAATTCCTTACATTGGTGCTGCCGTGGTGACCGTTCCAGTGATAGTCGTGGGTTTATTCCAGTGGGGATTAACGCCCGAATTCACTTATATGATGATTGCTTATGGGGTTGTTCAGGCTCTTGATGGCAATTTGTTAGTGCCAATATTGTTCTCTGAAGCGGTGAACCTACACCCTATCGCGATTATTATGTCGGTATTATTATTTGGTGGTTTGTGGGGGTTCTGGGGCGTGTTTTTTGCTATCCCATTAGCGACCTTAGTGAAAGCTGTATTTAACGCGTGGCCTAAACGAATCGCTGCAGAAGTTTAATATTATAACCAGTCAATAGCGTTTAAAGGGCTATTGACTGGTTTACTCTTTTCTTGACGTTTCGGTTGATATGCGGTTAATAGTGGTTATTGAGTTTCCCTCCTAGAAGTGACTAATATCAAATTGTCTTGTGAGGTGAGGCGCTATAATCACGCCTCCAAAATCACGATATTCTCAGTTAAAACTTCCCTTATTGTTCTGAGTCGGTCTCTTTATGAGTAAAAATTATGAGTCAAAAACCTAATCTCTCTCTAGCAATGATAAATCTTATTGAAGAAGTGCGTGGCGTTTTTCCTTTCTATGCACCAGAGGCCAGTATTTGTGGTGACTCTTGCGAAGGCTGTCCGAAAAAATTATTAGAATTAGTCGATAGTGAACTTTGCTATTGGGAAGACCAAGTTAAGCAGGGCACAGCCCCGACATTTGATGAATTAAACCGCGTTGGTAAATTGTGCAAAAATGTCAGGCGTGGCTTGAAGCGTAATGGATTAGTTGATTAGGTTTTTATATTTAATTTCTTGAGGAAATACTCAATATTGGAAATTTATGTTCTCCAAATGAGACTGTAATTGACTGAGTTTCTCGACCTCTAAAGTTTAATTTATATTGAAGTGGGCTCATGCGGCTACCGTCAGCAAATAAAGCGATTAAGTGCTCATTATTAAACTCTCGATTACCGGATGATAAATTAGTGAGTGTAATTACAGCCCAGCGTTCGCCAGCGTCATTACTCATGAGTATATAGTTAACGATTTCGAAGTCACCTATTTTGGGGTCAACATTATAATCGTTTGGGAAAGCGAGTTGGATATTTTGTGATACTGCACGGTCAACTGTTAGAGCCTCGTTGTCTTCAGCTTGAGCGAACCAAGATATCAATATTAAAACTGGAAGTAGAAATTTAAACACGCAGACTTCTCCTGAAATATAGTATTTGTATTATAGGAAGCCCTATTTATCAAGATAGACTTGAAAACGTGTGCATTCCTGTTATGTATTTTTAATTGTTAATTGTTAATTGTTAATTAAAAATATACAGCTGATTCTATGGGTATTTTAATTTAGGGCAAGGAATAAAGATTATTTTTCTAAGTGGGCTGGTTGATGAGTAAACTTAACCTTTCATTCTAAGGCTAAGTTTATGGTTTTATTACTTTAAGTCATAGCTCAGCAGATGGCGGTACATAATATTTGTATTGAAACTGTAAATAAAAGACCTCCTTACAGGAGGTCTTTTATAGTTCTACAAATGGTAGGCATGTCATTAACCGATTATTTAGCGGCTAAATAATCCAATACTACTTGGTGATGGTCTTTAGTCTTAAATTTGCTGTAGTCACCTTCTAATGGCACAGCTTTTAGCGATGCTGAAGTGAATACATGTTCAATAACACCTTGTTCATCGATTAAGAAAGACAGACGGTGAATACCATCAAATTCTTTACCCATGAACTTTTTCAGGCCCCAGATGCCGAACTCGTCTGCGACTGCATGGTCTGGATCTGAAAGTAGACTAAAGTTTAATTCATCACGAACACTGAATTTAGTTAGGCGAACCACTTCATCTGGACTAATGCCAACGACTTCTACATTTAACGCCGTTAATGCTGTGATATGATCACGTATCTTTTGCGCTTGTGTTGTACAACCCGGTGTCATTGCTTTTGGATAGAAATAAGCTAGGACTTTTTTGCCTGCGAATGAATCAAGAGAAATGCTTTCATTATGTTGGTTGATCAGAGTAAACGATGGTGCTTTATCACCAGACTTTAAAGTTTGCATGAATATGAGTCCTAACTATTAATAAATCGTATGTGGCTATTGTGCGGGAGTTTTTGCATCTCGACAAGGGGCTATTGGCAATCGACATTAGCGTATTAATAAAACAGTGATAAATATTATTTAATGAGGTAACAGTGCAAACATTGACGCAATTGTGGACTCTGCTTAATCGTTTGAACCGGTTTAGTTTTAAAGTTAACGCTGACAATGAATCCGTTACGGGTTGGCAAGGTGAAGGGCAGGGCTTAATTAAACGCCGCAGTAGTGGTGAAACAGAACCTAGCAAGCCTGAATCGGGTGCTATTGTTGAAACTATCGAGCGTGGCGATTATTACGTATCAGCCGATCGTAAAGTACCCATGCACAATCAATATTTGTGGCAATTCGAGGGCGACTATATTCGCTTAACCCATTTACGATTTGGCTGGGATAAACCGGTATTTTTGTTTGATATTATTGAAAATGGCCAAGGAGAATTAGTCACGCGTCAGTCACATCAATGCGCGGCTGATAATTACGATGCCTCGTTTGCATTATCCCCAGACAGTCTTGCGATGCAGTGGCGTATTCAGGGGCCTAAGAAGCGTGAAGTTTTAGATTATATTTATCACCTTTGACGAAAAACACTGTCCTTTAGGGCGGTGATGTAAGTCATTATTGCGTAGCAATAAGCACTTTGTTTTGTTATTAATATTGACATATGTTCACATAGAGTCTACGTTTAGAACTTAGTGCTGTATATAAATACAGTTATGTAAGGTGCTGAAAATTGAAACTTATTGCGTATAAATACAGGTTCTACCCAAACAATGAGCAGGTAACAATACTTGCTCATACATTTGGTTGTGTTCGTTTCGCTTACAATTCAGCGCTTGGCTTCTCTAAAGCGCAATACGAATTGGGTAATAAAACCAATTATAACGATTGGAGTAAAAACCTCACTCAACTAAAAAAGAATCCCGATTTTATATGGCTGAAAGATGTTTCTAGCGTGCCATTGCAACAATCACTAAAGCATCTCGATAAAGGCTTTAAGTCATTTTTTAAATCAGGTTTTGGTTACCCTAAGTTTAAACATAAACACGGTAATCAATCTGCTAGCTATATGAGTAACGGCTTCAAATGGAGCGCGGACAAGCAATCGTTAACACTCGCCAAGATGAAGCAAGCATTAAAGATTAAATGGTCACGTACATTTACTGGCACACCCAGTTCATTAACGGTATCGAAGACAAAATCAGGTAAATATTTTGTATCAATGCTTGTAAAAGAAGATGTTAAGCAGCTACCAGTCGTGAACAAGACCGTCGGTGTTGATGTCGGTATTAAAGACTTAGCGATTTGTTCGGATGGAACAAAGTTCAATAACCCACGATTAACCAATAAATACGCGAAGAAACTCGCCAAGGCATCACGCAAATTAGCCAAAAAGAAGAAAGGCTCTAATAACTTCAATAAACAAAAATTGGCCCTTGCTAAGATTCACGAAAAGATAGCCAATTGCCGTAAAGACTTTACCCATAAAATGACGTCGACACTTATAAACGAAAACCAAGTGATAGGCATCGAGTCGTTGAAGGTCAAAAATATGGTTAAGAACCGTAAGCTATCTAAACATATCCACGATGCTAATTTCGGTGAAATAGTAAGACAATTAGAATATAAAGCGGATTGGTACGGGCGTAAAGTATCAGCTATTAGCCAGTGGTTTCCGTCAAGTAAAATGTGCAATGAGTGCGGGTTGCTGCATTCTGGCAAGTGGTCTTTAAAGATTAGAAATTGGACTTGCAAGTGCGGAGCAGTACACGACAGGGACGAAAATGCGGCTATCAATATCCACAGAGAAGGGTTAAGGCTAGCCGCTTAAGTCATTTGTGGCGGTAGGTAGTACCGACACGTTAAACGCTTTGTAAGAGGTTTTGGAAGACTAACGCAATTTAATATTGCAATGCTTAAGCCGTTGACGACAAGAATCCCCTTCCTTCCCCGACTTGTCGGGCGCGAAGCGAGGTAGGGGAGCTTCAATGTTTAGATCTATAACTATGTGTTTAAAACATACTCTATTTGTAATGTAACTACTTGTTAGGTTTCATGAACTAAAAAATTATAAAATCCAATCCAATCCAATCCAATCCAATCCAATCCAATCCAATTGCACCTCCAAAGTGGTATGAGCTCTTTATGAGATGCATTTTACCGCTACCGCATCACTAAATAACAATGTATTAATAATAAGGCTTTGTATTTATAAGGTTTTTTATTTTTAATTAACAGCATTGTAAATGGAGTTTGTAATGAAAAAATATTTCTTGTTAATTGTTGTAGGTTTGATGGCTATCGGATTTGCTCAGGCAGGCGGTATAGCATCAAAAAGCCAATTATCTATAGTCAATACTCAGCATCCACCGTTGTCACAGATGCAGAATGTAACCGAACGTCCCCCAATGACATTACCTGAGCTGACAACCTATCCTCGCCTAAAGCGGTTTACTATGTTGTCGGATGCAGCAATACCAAATATTAATGAAAGTTGTTCCGTAACTGAATTTAGCAGCCGAACAGGCAGGAGTTTGAGCGATTACGTGACTGGGATTTCCAGCGACTGTATTAATAAACAATTTTCTGTAACTGACTCCGATGCAGCCAATATTTTTAATGAAAATAATATGCTCACAATTATGAATTCTTTCCGTTCAGCGAGTAGCTGTTACAAGGGCAATAACGATAATAACATTCTTAATTTAGTGATGTTCTTAAGGGCCGGTTACTACGTTCAATATTATCAACGAGATGCTGTCGGTGATTACTCCGATGAGATGAAGCAGTCGTCTTTGAACGCATTAGATGAATTTTTCAAAAATGAACATTTTATTGATGTAACAGATGAACACGGCAGAGTGCTTTCTGAAGTATTAACGTTGGTGGATAGTTCTGGTCACAATGCCGATTTTATTTATATTGTGAAAGATATGCTGGCACGTTTTGATAATAGCTGGAATGATTCACGCAATATGAGTGCGTCGGTTAACTCGGTATTTACTATCCTATGGCGAGGCCAATGGGCAGATGATTTTTCTGAACATCTTGCAAAAGATAATAGTATTGTTGATGCCCTCAAAGTGTTTATTGATAAGCAGGATTATCTTATCGGTACAGATAATGAGTATTTAATCAACAATGCAGCGAAAGAGCTGGGGCGTATGCTTAACTATGCGCCTTCAGTACAAAATAAGGTAAAACCTTACTTACTTGAATTACTTCGTGATTATAGTATGAGTGGTCGGGGAACCGGTATCTGGTTAGCAGCTGCAGAAATGGTGGACTATTACAGTAATTGTGAAGAATACAATATCTGTGGTTATGAAAAACAATTAGAGCAAGAAGTCCTTCCTATAAGTTATACATGTAGTCCGACAGTTCAGATCCGTGCTCAGTCTATGATTCAGAGTGAGTTGGAGCAATCGTGTGAACAAATGGCGAAGGAAGAGATTTACTTCCACGCAAAACTTAATACGGGTTATCAACCAGTGACGGATGATCATAATTCGACTCTGGAAGTCGTGATCTTTAATGATTCTGCTAATTATAAACAGTACGCGGGTACTATTTTTGGTATTAGTACTGATAACGGTGGCATGTATCTGGAGGGTGACCCTTCTGCTGCTAATAATCAAGCACGTTTTATTGCCTATGAAGCGGATTGGATCACTGAGCGCTTTGAAGTTTGGAACCTTAAGCATGAGTATGTTCATTATCTTGATGGGCGCTACAATATTAAAGGTGATTTTAACGACTCAACAAAAGAATCGACTATCTGGTGGATTGAAGGCCTTGCGGAGTACATATCACACGGTGATGATAATAGTGATGCAATTGAAGTTGGTAAGAACAATAATTATCAATTAAATGAATTATTTATGAATGATTACAACAGTGGTCAGGAAAGAGTTTACCGTGGTGGTTATCTAGCCGTTCGTTATATGTTTGAAAAACATGCTGCGGAAGTTAACAATATTTTGAATGAATTACGGCAAGGTAACTTCAGTAACTACGCCAGTTATATGTTATCTATTGGTGACATTTATAATTCAGATTTTAGTTATTGGTTGACGGAAGTTGGCAATAGTAATAGCGGTGGTAATAACAATAATGGTGGTAATAGCATAGGCGCGTGTATTACTCCTGAACAAGCGAATGGTGCTTTAAGTCTTAATACACCTATCTGTGGTCTGTCTGGTACTGATTTAGCTTATTATTACTTTTATGTAGAAGAAGCTGGCACCCTGTATTTGTCTACGCAGGGTGGCAGTGGTAATGCTGATCTTTATTTTAATGACAGCTCATGGGCAACTGATACCAATTATACTTTATCGTCAGTACAGCAAGGGAATTATGAGCTGATCAGAGCGGATGTGTCTGCGGGTTGGGTATACTTGACGGTCAAAGGAGAAGTCGATTTTTCCCACATAAAACTATTGGTTAGTAATATCGCACCTCAGTTACCGAATAACACCTGTAGCGCTAGCGAAGATGCTGACGGCACGTTAACGGCAGGTCAAGCAGTTTGTGTTACCTCTGAAGATACTGAGTACTTTGCTTACTATGTCGAAGATGATTCGACGTTGTTTTTTAGTACTGAAGGTGGTGAAGGTGATGTAAATCTTTATTATAGTGGCGTTACTTGGGCATCAAAAGATAGCTATCAACAATTCTCAACCAATAGTGGTAATCGTGAAAAAATTACAGTGCATGCCAGTAAAGGCTGGGCATATCTCACTTTAGATGCCGCGGAAGCATACAGAAGTGTGAGAGTAAAGGTTTCAACCTATTAGCATAGTCTGAATTTTTATGTTTATGATTCCTCGCTTAATGAAGAGGAACTTGCACATATTTTGAATATTTTGAATATTTTTAGCCGTACGAATAATAAATTGGGAGTTAAAGGTTAGGCTGGTTTAAGAAATAGTTTTTTGGTGGATAAAATAAGCAGGCCTAAATTTCGTATTGAGAGTATGTATTAGTTTATATTCACATTTAAACTGGACTTGGTAGTTGTTTGTTTTGGTAGGTTCGAATTGTGTAGATTTATCTATTTTAGTTGTGGTATCTACTGGTCTTTCATAATACCTATCTTACAGTTGCAAATAGCAATGCTTATCATTACACTTCTTGTTGTTTGGCATTTTTGGCCTAGATTCGATGACAAGGAAGTATGATGAAAAAAGTAAATTGGAAGCGGGTCAACCGTAAAACGCACTATTGGGGAGCGGCAATTATCGCGCTGCCTATATTGGTTGTGCTGATTAGTGGATTATTACTGCAAGTAAAAAAAGAATTCACTTGGGTTCAACCCGCGAGCATGAAAGGGGAAGGCAAAGTGCCGCAATTATCTTTTCAACAAATATTAGATATCGCTAGCACAGTACCTGAGGCCGAAATTCAGAGTTGGAAAAACGTAAGTCGTATGGATGTTAGGCCTTCTAAAGGGATTGTGAAAGTAAAGGCTAAAAACAAAGTTGAAATCCAAATTGATAATATCAGCGGTAAGATATTGCAAGTGGAATATCGACGTTCAGATTTAATTGAATCGTTACACGATGGTTCATTTTTTCATGAACATGCCAAATTATGGCTATTTTTACCTGCTGCAGTGATTTTACTGATGCTGTGGATAACCGGGATATATATGTTCTTAATGCCGTATATATTGAGACGTAAAAATCGTAAGAAGTTGGAAGTAAGGGACGTGAATCTAAACTTGTCATCATCGATGAATTAATATGTTGTACCGTCTGAGATAATAAGATTAGGCGCGGTTAGTATATTGGCGATTAACCGCGTTTTTTGTTTAAGATGTTGTTGTTTTACTTTCAACAATGAATTGATAATCGGCATCTAAATACAGGCACAGACTTGCAAGTTCGGCTTCTAATTGTACAAGATCGCAGCCATGTGTAGTATTTAAAGTGAAATTAGCTTTTAACACGTCCAAACTTTTATCACTGCTTAATACTTCTGAGCGTAATCCCGCTAAATTAAGATTATTCTTGGTAAAGAATAAGGTGAACTGTTCGATAAGACCTGTTGAATCAGGGATTGTCACTTCTACCTCAATGGTATGAGCGTAACTAATCGGTTCGTGATGCTCGGTGCGTTTCATCATGGTGATTAAATCGAGTTCTTGGCTCTTTAATGGCAAGCTTGATTCAAGTTGGATCATAGCATTCCATTCGCCAGACAGAAGCATCATTAAGGTAAATTCATTACCAAAAATAGCCAATTTGCTATCAACGATATTACAGCCGCAATTACTTACGTGTCCAATCAGTTTATGTACGATACCGGGACTGTTGCTGCCAAGGGCGGTGATAACTAAATTTTGCGTCATTTTCTTCCTGATAAATTAAAGTAAACAAGTAGAGCATGATATACCCAAGCAACTTCAAGATGCAACAATCCGTAAGCTTATCAACCAGCATATTGATGTTGTCAGGCATATAGCCAAAATATGCTTGCGACAACCGACTGGTACTATTACTATGCCACGTGTTTTATAGTTAGTTATCACAAGGCCAATATGTTAACAGGTAATATCGTCGCACTTATTACTCCTATGCTCGACAACGGAGACGTCGATCTTTGCTCTTTACAAGGTTTAGTTGAATATCATATCCAGAGCAATACTTCAGCGCTTGCAGTGTTAGGTACCACTGGCGAGTCGTGCACATTTACCCAGGATGAGCACCTTTCCGTGGTTAAAGAAGTACTGGACATGGCGCAAGGTCGTATCGCTATTATTGCTGGTTCAGGGTCAAACAGTACCCGAAACGCCATTACATTAAGTCAAGAATTACACAAACTAGGCGTCACTGCCGGACTTTGTGTCACGCCTTATTATAATAAGCCAACCCAAGAAGGCTTATACCAGCATTACAAAGCGATAACAGAAGCCTGTGATTTACCTCAGATTTTGTATAATGTACCGAGTCGTACAGGTTGTGACATTAGTGATGAGATCGTGATTAGATTAGCGGAACTTAATGCTATTATAGGTATCAAAGATGCTACCGGTGATTTAATGCGTTTGACTCAGCTTAAGCCTTTCCTACCGGATGATTTTTTACTATATAGTGGGGATGATGCAACGGGCTGTGAGTTTATGTTGCAAGGTGGTAACGGGGTTATTTCTGTTACCAGTAATGTGGCTGCGGATGCCATGAGCCGTATGTGCGGGTTTGCATTAGCGGGACTGCGCGAAGAAGCGACTGAAATTAATAATAAATTAATGCGTTTACACCAAGATTTATTTGTCGAAGCTAACCCTATCCCGGTAAAATGGGCGTGCAAACAGTTATCTTTGACGACAACGGCTAATTTACGGTTGCCATTAATTGAATTAGATCAGCAATATCATGCTCAAGTGAGTGCGGCACTCGCGCTTGCAGTGGACGCATAAATTTTTGAATTAGGGAATATTAATACTATGACTATGTCATCAACAGGTCACCGCTTGACTATCGCGAAGCGTTATAGCGTTATCGCGTGTGCTATTTTAGTCAGTGCTTGTTCAGGAACAGATACAAGACGTCAAGCAAATCAAGAATTTGAATATTTAAATCAAACAGTCAAACCAGAGTTAGTGATTGCAGACGGACTTGATACGCCTTTGTATACACAGCGTTTTGATGTGCCTGAATTAGCCGAAGGGACTGAAGATTACCCTATGGGTAAGGCTGTTGATGTACGTTCTCCGGTACAAATATTGGCGTTATCACCATTAGTACGTGTTCAAGAAGGCAGTGATAATGTCACGGTTTGGTTTAATAGCCGTAGTTCACAAGATGATATTTCTGCGCAGGTCTGGACATTGTTAGCGAATTTCTTAGCCGATAAAAAAGTCGCTATTGCTAAACTCGATGACGTGAATCATACACTAGAAACGGATTGGTTAATTAACTACGATACTTTTGATGAATTTAGAGAAGTATCTGAATACGAATTAAAGCAACGTTATAAGTTCACGCTATTAACGGGAGTAAATAAACGTACTGTGGGTCTGCAAGTGGACTTGATTGACCATGAAGAACGTTTAGATGGAACTAAGGTTGATAATGTATTAAGTAAAGGCGATAGCCGTCGTTTTGCTGTTCAAATGTTAAACCTACTTAATATCTATTACGAAATTGACCGTATTGAGGGTAAAAACAAAGAAACTGAACAACAAAAAGCATCGAAACTTAAAATTGATTTTGTTGATCAGAAACACCCTGTTATTACATTGAATATTCCGTTTGATGATGCTTGGAAATTATTACCAATGGTATTAAACAAAGTAGGGATGACGGTTGAAGATGAAGATAAACTGGCAGCCACGATGTTAATAAGCTTTGACGAACAAACTGATGATTATTGGATTGACAATAAGATCACACGCGTGACATTAGCGGAAGATGATTACCGCATTCAAGTCGGTGAAATTAATGGGCATACTTCAATTGCTTTCTTTGGTGACGATAAGCAACCTTTGTCAGCTGAAGTGATGAGCCAATTATTTATTAGTTTGAAAGACGCGGCAGATGTATTACGTGCCGAGAAAGCGGCTGAATAATCGCACTTACACACCTTGCGTGTTAGTCATTGAATAAAAAAGGGCCTATGTATCAGTACATAGGCCCTTTTTATTACGATGTTGTTATAGGTAATCGTGACATAGCAGTTATTGAATGTTATTTGTCTGTGTCTTTCTTGTCGTTATCTGGCATTGGTTTTTTATCGTATTCGTTACGGTATTCATTGTTATATTCTTGCTGCTCGTCTTCATCATCCGCCAATGCTTTGGCGTTTTCACCAGCATCAAGGTGTAAGCTTTTGTTAAATTGGTGTTCAATTTCTTCTGGTATCTTCATTTTCATGTTTGCGGTATATTTTAACGCCATGATCGACCCTATAATAAAACCTAAGGCCACTAGAATAATGAGCCAAACCATAAATCCTCCTGTTGTTATGCGAGCGTTATCTAATCGTAATTGAGCATTGTTGCTCGATATCAATTGGGTGCTGAAACGTTACTTATGTACTGGGTATAAATACGTTCTATATTCGTTAAAATAGCTGTTTTACCATGAATATCCGCATTGCGGATAGTGTCGATGACTAGCGCTAATGTGTATTCTTTTTGTGCTTCTACTGCTATGGGTAAGTAACTTAAATGCCAAGGCTCGCGTGATACGCCGCCGAGATCTTGTCGATAGGGGCGATAGAAACCACAGTCGGCAATATTGTCATCTAGCCAAGCAGAAAGCGACGCTAAATAGCCCCCTTCGTCATATTCTTGTGGGACCAGTTGTAATTGATAACCCTGAGGTAACGCGCTGTAGTCACACACATCTATTTCAGTACCCCAATGATGGCGACTTGCGCCGGGTAGCATCGACCAACGTAATATAGCGAATACTTTTTCTTCTTCACTAAGTATAGTTGGATCTAATGGCTGACTGTCATTATCCAGAATGGGTCTTAGGCCACTAAATTTATTATTCCAAATATGCAGTTGTTGTTCAAAAGAGCGAAAACTCGATACTACATCGAGATTGAATCCAGCGTGTTTTGCCCGCGCTTGTAACTGTTGAAATGCAGCTAATACTTGCTGGTGAATAAGATTAGGTTGTGACGGTAGTTCAATCACATGACTTTCTACTTGCCCTGTTAATTCAAGTTCAGTCAATGGGGGGGAAACTATTGATGTTGTCATTGACTATATTACCGTTCGGTCATTGTGGCCGAGGTCGCGTTCTGGGGCGATAATATCACGAACTCGTTGTTTTAATACTTTGGCTTCGGGGAAACCGCCGTCTTGTTTACGTTCCCAAATCAGTTGCTGGTTGCAATGGAGCTCAAAGCGACCGCCTGTGTCCGGGTGTAAGCTTATTTTACTTATTTCTTCACCAAAAGTATGCAGGAGTTCTTGTGTAAGCCAGGTAGAGCGCAACATCCAGTTACACTGTCGGCAATAGTAAATATCAATTTCAGCTTTGATCTCTGACACAAGTAAGTTCCTCTTTTATTAATGTTACTTATCCTAGCGCTATTACTTATCTTAACGTCAATAGTTGCTGGTGGATATGATTTTTATACCCAAGTTATTTGATGCTTTGAATATACTCTTCATCCGGTTTGCTGGTTGTGCATCTTTAAGTAGCTTGGGTATATTGCTTATTTAGGGTACACTTCGGCCTCATTTTCAGCATCGGTTTTTTTAATGTATAGCATTTTATTTCAGAATAACGATTTCTTGGTTATCAACAAAGCAGCGGGCATTGGTTTTCATGATGAAGACGGCGTTGATGGTATTTGTTCTATCGTCAGAAAGGATATTGGCAGATTAGTTTTTCCAGTACACCGTCTAGACAAAGTGACATCAGGGTTGTTGTTACTGGCTAAATCATCAGAAGCGGCTGCTAAATTAGCGAAGTTATTTGAATTGCACGAAATCCAAAAATATTACTTGGGTGTTATCGATAGCAAGCCAAAGAAAAAACAAGGTTTAGTGAAAGGCGATATGGAACGTTCACGTCGCAGCATGTGGCGTTTAACTAAAACGCTAACTAGCCCTGCTGTTACGCAGTTCTTCACGCAAAGCATCGGTGATGGCAAGCGTTTAGTGGTATTAAAACCACACACAGGTAAGACGCACCAGTTACGCGTTGCATTAAACAGCCTAGGTAGCCCTATTTGCGGTGACCCGCTGTATCAAAGTGCTGATGCTTGGAAATACGATCGTGCTTACTTACACGCTTATTGCTTACAGTTTACCCTTGATGGTGAAGACTTTAGTTTTGTTGCTGACGAATTCAGTGGTAAAGAGTTTGAGACTGCTGCATGTAAAGAAGCATTAGTTGCTTATGCACAGCCTGAGACATTAGCTTGGCCAAAAGTATAATCACTTTTTAGACTGACTAAATAAAAAACGGCCAACGTAGTACTCTTTATCGAGTAATGCGTTGGCCGTTTTTGTTAGCAATTAAAAAGCGTATTCAAATTAGAATAAGTCAGCAATCATCGCTTCTAGTTTGTTTTGATCAATAGCGAAGTTACGAATACCTTCAGCTAGTTTTTCAACTGCCATTGGATCTTGGCTGTGATCCCAACGGAATGCTGCTTCAGTTAGTTTCGCTTTTGGTGCGACTTGTTCAACTTCTGAGAATAGAGCTTGTGTTACAGGCTCTGAAGAGTTTTGTAGTTCTTCTAATAGCTGTGGTGCAATTGTTAGACGATCACAACCAGCAAGGGCTAGGATCTCACCTGTGTTACGGAAGCTTGCGCCCATAACAACCGTGTTATAACCCGATGCTTTGTAGTAGTTGTAAATAGTGCTTACCGAGATAACACCTGGATCGTTAGCGCCTTCATATGTTTCGCCCGTTTTCGCTTTGTGCCAATCCATGATACGGCCAACGAAAGGAGAGATTAGGAATACGCCTGCTTCAGCACATGCTTGCGCTTGTGCGAAAGAGAATAGTAACGTTAAGTTACAGTTGATGCCCATTGCTTCAAGTTGTTCTGCTGCGCGGATACCTTCCCAAGTCGACGCTAATTTGATCAGGATGTTTTCTTTTTCAATACCTACTGCTTTATATAATTCGATCAGTAATAACGCTTGTTTCACACTTGCTTCAGTGTCATAAGAAAGACGCGCGTCAACTTCTGTCGAGATACGACCTGGAATTGTCGTTAAGATCTCTTTACCAATTAATACAGCAAGTTTGTCACATGCAAGCGCTACTTGTGTTTCTGGCGTTGCATTTTCTTTAGCGTAAGCAATTGCTTGTGCTACTAATGGTTGATAAGCCGGTAATGCAGCTGCTTTTAAGATAAGTGATGGATTTGTCGTCGCATCTTGAGGCTTGTATAATTTAATTGCGTCCACATCGCCTGTATCTGCAACAATAGTGGTTAATTTACTTAGCTGTTCTAACTGGTTACTCATTATTTTATTTCCACAATTATATTATTGATCGGTGTAAGGGCTTACGTCACTATCATTAATATTGATTATAATGTCAATACTATAAAACTAGACTGCTGCAAACCTGACTGCTTGGGAATCTTAGCTTTAATGAAATAGCGGTAATTTCTGAGTTGTATCTTAGCACAGCCTTCATTCGAAAGTATGTAGGCTTTCATCACGTTTTGTATACAAAAATATTACTTGCAATCACATTCTGCTACGGTATGTTATTTGTATATAATAAATAGGATATATGAGCAACGTAATGGAAAAAGATACTTTAAATAATGTGCATATTTGTTCTGAACAAGTATTGATGACGCCTTCCGAGTTAAAAGTTAAATTACCTATTTCGAATCATGCCCTTGGCTATATACAAACGGCTCGTGAAACGATTGTTAATATTATCGCTGGTAAAGATAAACGTTTACTCGTGGTGTGTGGTCCTTGCTCAATTCATGATGATAAAGCTGCGTTAGAATATGCTCACAAATTAAAAGCTCTGCATGACGAATTAGGCGATCAGCTGTATATCGTGATGCGGGTGTACTTTGAAAAACCACGTACAACAGTTGGCTGGAAAGGCGCAATTAATGACCCACACATGGATGGTTCATTTGATGTTGAAACGGGTTTAATCAATGCGCGTAAATTATTAATTACGCTTGCTGAAATGGAGATCCCAACAGCAACAGAAGCACTTGATCCGATTAGTCCACAATACCTTGCTGAGCTATTTTCTTGGTCTGCGATTGGTGCACGTACTACTGAGTCACAAACTCACCGTGAAATGGCTTCAGGCCTTTCAATGCCTGTTGGTTTTAAAAATGGTACTGATGGCAGCTTATCAACCGCAATTAATGCAATGAAGTCTGCGTCACATTCACATCGTTTTATGGGTATTAATCAAGACGGTCAAGTTGCATTACTCCAAACTCAGGGGAATCCTGATGGTCACGTGATCTTACGTGGTGGTAAGCAACCAAATTATGATTCAGTTGCTGTTGCATTAGCAGAGCAAGACATGGTCAAAGCGGGTTTACGCCCAAGCTTGATGGTTGATTGCAGTCACGCTAACTCAAATAAAAACCACGAATTACAGCCATTAGTGGCTAAAAATGTGATTCACCAGATCCAAGAAGGCAATAAGTCGATTATCGGTGTCATGATTGAAAGTCACTTAAAGGGTGGTAATCAATCGTCAGAACAACCGATTGAGGATATGGTATACGGTGTCTCGGTGACGGATGCATGTATCGACTGGGATACGACAGATACATTATTACGTGAAACAGCAATTGAATTAAGTGGCTGTTTAGCTAAAAGAACATAGTCTGTAGGTCGTACATATCTAAGTAAATAGTACGACAAGGACGTCATGAGGTGCATGGTCAGTGGAACTAGATCCGTTAGGTAAGTTAAGAGATAAAATAGATGATGTTGACCAGCAGTTGGTTGACTTATTAGCGCAACGATTAGCGTTAGTGGCTGAAGTCGGTGAAATAAAAAGTGAGCATGGCTTACCTATTTATGTACCTGAACGTGAAACCGCTATGTTGGAAAAACGACGTGAAGAAGCGGAAGAAAAAGGTGTGCCTGGAGATCTGATTGAAGATGTATTACGCCGTGTTATGCGTGAGTCGTATGCATCTGAAAAAGACTCAGGTTTCAAAACCGTAAAGCCCGATTTGGGACGTATTGTGGTTATCGGTGGTGCGGGTAAGTTGGGTATGCTGTTTGTGCGTATGTTCCGTCTGTCTGGTTATCAGGTTGATATTCTTGAGCAAGGTGATTGGGATAATGCTGACACTTTATTTGCCAATGCAGGGCTTGTGGTTGTCTCGGTACCCATTAATCTAACAGAAACTATTATTGCGAAGTTAGGCCGTTTACCCAAAGGTTGCGTATTGGCTGATCTCACCAGTATCAAGAATAAGCCGTTGCAATCGATGCTGAATGCGCACGAAGGCCCTGTTGTCGGTTTACATCCGATGTTTGGCCCTGATGTTGGTAATTTGGCGAAGCAAGTTATTGTGTGTTGTGATGGCCGTGGTAAAGATCAATACCAGTGGCTGTTAGAGCAAATGCAGATCTGGGGCGCGCGTATTTATGATGTTGATTCGAAGCAACATGATGAAGCGATGACTTTGATCCAAGCCTTACGTCACTTTACAACGTTTGTATATGGCGCACATTTGGCAGAAGAAAATCCAGATTTACAGCAATTACTGGACCTGAGTTCGCCAATTTATCGTTTAGAATTAGCTATGGTAGGACGTCTGTTTGCACAGGACCCAACGTTATATGCAGACATTATTTTAGCGTCAGAGAATAATGTGGCGATGATCCGCCGTTATGCAGAGCGTTTCATGCAAGCTGCCGAGATGTTAGAGCGTAATGATAAAGAGGGCTTCATCCGTTCGTTCGAAATGGTATCAGATTGGTTTGGTGATTATTCAACGCAATTCTTGCAAGAAAGCCGCAACCTATTGTTACAAGCAAACGATAACCGCCAGTTCTTTGGGTAGATAATGACGTAATAGTTTAATTAATCTTTTTGAAGGCAAATAAAAAGAGCATCTCGATGATGCTCTTTTTTTATGTGCCTTTTAAATTACAATCATGAACTTATAAAACTATAGTAGTTCTTCAGGTACATCTGTAGCGGTAACATCTTCACTCGGATAACAGCCTAATACTTTTAGCTGGTTGGTAATACGGGTAAGTTGTTTAATTACATTTTGCATTTTTTCGGATTGTAAATTAGCTGCGACATCAATATAGAACATTTCCTCCCAAGGGTTACCTTGGATAGGGCGTGATTCTAATTTCGTCATATTGACGTTTTGCTCGCGTAATACTAACAAGGCTTCTACTAAGCAACCCGCTTGTTGGCCTGTAGACATTGTGAAAGTGGTTTTTGCTGGTATTTGTACCGCAACATCAACGGGCTTGCGTGCCACAACAATAAAGCGGCTGTAGTTTTCAGTTTGATTTGCTAAACCGGTGCGAATAGGTTGTAAACCGTACAGTTCACCACCGGTAATACTGCCAATTGCAGCGACATTTTCGCTGTTAAGCTCTTTTACTTTTGCCATTGCAGCTGATGAGCTGTCCACAAATTCAATTTTAATATGTGGGTGTGCACTTAAAAACAATGAACACTGCGCAAACGGTTGTGGATGGGCATAGATGGTTTCAATTTTTGACAAGTCAGTATCACAAGTAGTGATTAAACTGTGTTCAATTGGCTGTGTTAGTTCACCAATAATCGATAATGTTGTGTGTTGCAATAGATCGTAAACATCATTAATGCTGCCTGAAGAGGTATTTTCAATAGGTAGCATGCCGTAGTCAGCTTGACCTTTTTCTACAGCTGTGATGATTTGTTGGAATGTCGGGAAGCCTAATTCTACTAAGCGGTCATCTTGACGCGCAAAGTATTTTTTACACGCGAGGTTTGAATAAGAGCCTTTGTCACCTAGAAAAGCAACGCGTGCGACTGATACAGCGGCATTTGGATTTTTAATTTCTTGTAAAAAAGCTTGCTGTAATAGTACTGAATCTTCAAGAACTGTATGGTAAATGTTCATGATGTAATTGCTATCTAGACCAAGTTCACGACCTTGATTAATTAAACGCACTAGTAGTTGTTGCTCACGATCTTGATCGCGTACTGGTTTACTCGTCGATTGCTTGCTTTTTGCCACTTCAATGGCTAATTCTCTGCGTTCGGATAATAGTTTTAATAAATTATTATCAAGCGTGGTAATGCGAGTTCTAATATCGTTGAGGTCTGCCATGAAATAGGATCCTTGTGCGTACTCTATAAGGTTATTTGGATATATGCCTAATAGTGCACATTTATTTATAATTGATTGTTTAATTTATTTATCTAGCGGGGCAAAGTCAAGGTGTCTGGAGCAAACTATAGAAATAAAAAAGCGCAGTCCTATGCTGCGCTTATTTGTTGTTCCTCTAATAAAGAGAGAATCAGGAAATTTTGGTCTTTGTGTTAATATTCTGCGAGCTCTAACTCATCGTCAGAAATTTTTTCAACAGGGAGTTCTTCACCACTAATTACACCTGCGCGACACTGCTCTTTACCGCTTTTGTGCGCGGAGTGTTTCTCGCTGTATTTATTTAATTGACGCTCTAGCTTTTGGCCTAAAATCGTAATAGCAGCGTAAAGATCTTCTCCTTCAGAAACTGCGAGTAATTGGCCTTGAGGAAGATGAATGCTAGCCTCAATTTTTTTAACGTTATTCTTGTCTTTCGTAATCGTTACGTGCGGATTAATCATTGGAATATTGAAGCGTTCTAACTTCGCATATTTCATCGCAAGTTTTTCGTGCATAGGAGCCGTAACTTTAATTTCTTTACTGGTTATTTCAAATGTCATAGACATCTCCTTGTGTAATACCCTTAATTGGTTCAACTTCAGAATACGACTTTCAGGTTTAAATAAAGTGATCTGTATCACATTTAATAATTTAGTTTTTGAAAGCCCTTAAAAGTGTGACGTATTAAGCATTTATGAGCATTTATGTTAAATTCGTTGTCTTCTACTTCATGCTTAGGCATTATGCCTAGTCCTATTGACAATAAAATTAAATAATTACTGATATCAATATTATGATTAATAAATGTAATATGACGACTTTACGTGATGAGCTTGTTGCAGATGCTACACACCTTGACCACGTGTTATTACAGTTAAGTGTCATAGATTGGAGTGGTCACGATGAGTTTATTTTATTTGTCGATAACCTTGTTAATGAAACTCAAAAAACATTAAATATTGTCGATGTAAACATCCATTTATTTACGGACGTTTTTGCTGGCGTGATGCTATTATTACCACGCCATATATCAATACTCGACCTTGATACAGGATTCAGTATCGCTGAGGCCTCACAACTTAATAACGGCTTAATAGTCACCCAACCAATTGATAATAGTAATGAATTTAGTTTGGTTAATTTGGTTTCCCCCTTGTTTAAAGGCGATAAATTAATTGGTGCAATTAATTTTAAAGGCTTGCAAGTTCGCGATAGTACGTCAACGTTAATCACCTCTTTTTGCCAATCTATTGCTACTTTAGTACAACGTAATTTACGGTTAATGGAAAACGAATTACAGTGTGCATTATCGGTCGAAACGGCGAGTCAATCGCAACTACAATTCCACAGTTTAGCCTTTTTTGATGCATTAACAGGATTAGCTAATCGTCGCTTACTTAATCAAAAAATTGATACGCATTATGAAGCTGCAATCAATAATCAGGTTATTGGTGCATTATTATTTATTGATTTGGATTATTTTAAAGCCATTAATGATTCGCTAGGTCATGCCGTTGGAGATGAAATATTAGTCGAAGTTGCTCAGCGATTAAGAGAAATACAACGAGATCAAGATTTAATTTCTCGCTTAGGAGGGGATGAGTTTGTTATCTTGTTACCTGATTTGTCTGAAAATCCAATGCATGCCGAACAACACGCCAATCTATTCGCTGAACAATTAATCGAGCGCATTTCCCAGCCTTATTTATATAAGGGGCAAGCTTTGTATATCGGAGCCAGTATTGGTGTAACGCTATTTCCAAGTAAAGATCAAGAAACGGCTGATTTGTTAAAACAAGCGGATACGGCAATGTATCAGGCTAAATCAAATGGCCGCAAAAAAGTCACTTTCTTTGATGTGAAAATGCAGCGTAAAGCAGATAAGCGTTTGCATATTTACAATTGCCTGAAAAGTGCGATTGATAAGAATGAATTGTTTTTGCATTACCAACCACAACATATGGTGCAAAGTGGCGAGATTATTGGTGTTGAAGCGTTAGTGCGTTGGCATTTAGGCGGTAAACAGCAAATATCTCCTGCCGAATTTATTCCGATTGCCGAGGAAACCGATCTTATTATTGATATCGGTATATGGGTACTACAGGCTGCGTGTGGTCAATTTGTTGAATGGCAATTACAAGGCGTTAATGTACCGCAATTATCTGTGAACGTGAGCACCCGACAATTTCATGATAATAACTTTGTTGATTCAGTATTGACGGTATTGGATGAGACTGGTATGGATCCGATGCAACTCAACTTAGAGATCACCGAGTCTGTGGTTATTGAACATGCAGAAGACGCTATCCGTAAAATGACCGATTTGAAAAATATTGGCGTGAGCTTTGCCGTGGATGATTTTGGTGTGGGTTATTCGTCGTTAAGTTACTTAAAACGTTTGCCAGCGAATGAGCTGAAAATTGATCGCTCATTTATCCAAGGCATACCTTATAACGTGTCCGATATGGCGATTGTGGAAGCCGTATTGGCGATGGCAAAACACATGGGCTTTAATGTGACTGCTGAAGGGGTTGAAAGCCGCCAGCAGCTTGAATTTTTACAACGCCAGCAATGCAGTTTTTATCAAGGTTTTTATGCGAGTAAGCCACTCACTGGCGAAAACCTTGCACTTTATGTTCGACGCCTGCAAGGATAGCTTGGTGTCATTTACAACGTGTAGGTTATAACCCTAATGTAATAAATATGGATATAAGGTGAACATTTTTGTCTCTTTCGCATCTATATACTTGTTAGTTACAGTTAAATGCTATTATTTTAGTAAGTAAATTGAATGACTACTTTTATCGGGCAAAGGGATCTAGCCATGAATAAATCGTTTAGTGCTGCATTATTATTTCTTATCTTTTCATTATCGACTCAAACCGCTACCGCTGTTACGATCGCGTCTCTACGCTCTGCAATTGCAATGCATGGCGAGCCTGCTTACGGTAAAGACTTTACCCATTTCGATTATGTTAACTTAACGGCGCCACGCGAAGGTACGTTACGGCGTGCTGCTATGGGCAGTTTTGATAACTTTAATGGTTATATTGTTAAAGGCGTCTCGGGGAGTGGTACCGGATATTTATTTGATACCTTGATGCTGCAAAGCAGCGATGAAGCATTTACTTTATATGGTCTGGTGGCTGAATACATCGAAGTGCCAGAAGATCGTAGTTGGGTTCGTTTTCATTTAAACCCCAAGGCTCGATTTTCTGATGGGTCTGAGTTAACCGCAGCGGATGTGAAATTTACCTTTGATATATTGATAGAGAAAGGTGTCCCGCAATTACGCGCGCAATACAAAGACGTCACCAGTGTTGAAATCGAAAGTAAATCCGTTATTAAATTTAATTTAAAAGACAGCAAGAATAAAGAGTTAGCCTTAATATTGGCAAAATTACCTGTGTTTTCTGAGAAAGACTGGCAAGGTAAAGATTTTGCGAAAGCGACATTTAATGTACCACTCGGTTCTGGGCCTTATACGATGAAGGCATTTGATGCGGGTCGTAGTATTGAATATCTACGTAATGATAATTATTGGGCGAAAGACTTACCCGTAAATCGCGGCCGTTATAACTTTAAACATATTATTTTTGATTATTACAAAGATGGCAGTATTGCTTTTGAAGCATTTAAAGCCGGTGACGTTGATTTTAGAGCTGAGAATATCTCTAAACAGTGGGCTACGGGTTATCAAGGTAAGCAATTTACTTCTGGTAACATTATCAAGGAAGAGATCAAACATCATAATCCACAAGGTATGCAGGCATTTTGGTTTAATTTACGTAAAGACAAATTTAAAGATCCCAATGTACGTAAAGCATTAGGCTTAATGTTTGATTTTGAATGGACAAATAGAACGTTATTTTATGGTGCGTATAAGCGCTCGGATAGTTTTTTTAGTAATTCAGAACTCGCAGCAAGGGGTATCCCTGAAGGGGACGAGTTGGCCCTGCTGACGCCTTTTAAAGCACAATTACCTACAGAGTTATTCACCCAAATGTATACACTGGATAAAACCAAAGGCGATGGTCGTGTACGCAGGCAACAACGTCAAGCTATTCGCTTGTTAAAGCAAGCAGGCTGGACGTTGAAATCAGGTAAAATGGTGGATGCTAGCGGTAAACAATTAAGTTTGGAGTTTTTGGTTTATAGCCCATCATTTGAACGTATTATTCAGCCATTTCGTAAAAATTTACAACGTATCGGTGTCGCCTCTGAGATCCGTATTGTTGATGTGTCGCAGTATGTGAATCGATTGAATAATTTTGATTTTGATATCTATACCTTGATACAAGCACAAAGCCTCTCTCCAGGTAATGAACAGCTAAGTATGTGGGGCAGCGAGTTTGCCAATGTACCTGGTACGCTCAATCGTATTGGCTTACAAGATCCGGTTGTTGATGCGTTGGTGGCTAAGGTAATTAATGCCGCTGACCGTGACAGTTTGATTACTGCGACGAAAGCGCTTGATCGGGTTTTATTGTGGAAAAATTTGGTGATCCCACAATGGCACATTAGCAGTTACCGCGTAGCATATTGGCAGCAAATACAGCGTCCGACACAGTTACCTAAGTATGGTTTAGCCATTGATAGCTGGTGGCAAAAAGACAGCGCTAGCAGTAAAGGGAACTAGGTAAATGTGGATCTATATACTGCGTCGTTGTTTGTTAATGATCCCGACACTGTTGGGTATTATCACTCTTAATTTTATTATCATCCAAGCGGCGCCGGGTGGACCTGTTGAGCAGTCGTTAGCTAAATTACAAGGAATAGAATCGTCAGCAACCAGTCGTGTTGACGGTAATAGTCAGGGGGAAGTGAAAGTTAATTTAAATCATGATAGTGGTAACCAGTATCGTGGCGCACAAGGTATTGATCCTGAATATATAAAAGAGTTAGAACGGTTATATGGATTTGATAAGCCTTTGTATGAACGCTATTGGTTGATGCTTAAAAGTTATTTACGATTTGATTTTGGCGATAGTTTTTTTCGCGATAGCTCTGTTATTGATCTCGTATTGGATAAGTTACCTGTGTCTATTTCATTAGGCTTGTGGACCACGATCTTGGTGTATCTTATTTCGATACCTTTGGGGATAAAGAAAGCCATCTCACACGGCTCATTATTTGATGTGTGGAGTTCGAGTGCAGTGGTGATTGGTTTCGCGATACCTAACTTTTTGTTTGCGCTATTACTGATTGTGGTATTTGCGGGGGGCAGCTATTTTGATTGGTTCCCTTTACGTGGGCTCACTTCTGCTAACTTCGATGAATTAACGACCTTCGAGCAAATTAAAGATTATTTCTGGCATTTAACCTTACCTATTGTGGCCTCAGTGATCAGCAGTTTTGCGACCTTAACCTTGCTGACCAAGAATACATTTTTAGATGAAATTAATAAGCAATATGTGGTCACGGCGAGAGCCAAAGGATTGACCGAAAATAAGGTCTTATACGGACATGTATTTCGCAATGCGATGTTATTAGTTATAGCTGGATTACCGGCAGCGCTGATCAGTATTTTTTTTACAGGATCCTTGATGATTGAAATTATTTTCTCGTTAGATGGACTTGGGTTATTGGGTTTTGAGTCGGTGATTAATCGTGATTATCCGGTGGTGTTTGGTACCTTGTATATTTTTACGCTAATGGGACTGATTATTAAGTTAATCAGTGATGTTACTTATATGCTGATTGACCCACGAATTAATTTTGAGGCGCAATCATAATGGGCTGGATCGCAACGTGGCATCGCATTAAACAAAATCCGGTGAATCTAAATCGTTGGCAAACCTTTAAACATAATAAACGTGGTTATTGGTCGCTATGGTTGTTCAGTGGGTTATTCTTATTGAGCTTATGTGCCGATATTATTGCGAATGATAAGCCGTTATTAGTACGCTATAAAGAAAGTTATTACTTACCTATTTTATATAATTATAGCGAGTTGGAATTTGGTGGTGAACTCGATATTCCCGCAGATTATCGTGATGAATATATTCAAGAGATTATTTTAGAACAAGGAGAAATGTGGTGGCCTTTGATCCGGTTTAGCTATGATACGTTTAATTACAATTTAACGGTACCCGCACCATCTGCGCCGGACAGTCAAAATTTATTAGGCACCGATGATCAAAGTCGTGATGTATTGGCGCGCCTTATTTATGGCTTTCGTATATCAGTGTTGTTTGCGATCACTCTGACCATATTTAGCACTATCATAGGTGTAGCCGTGGGCGCGACACAAGGCTACTTTGGTGGTCGTATAGATCTTTATGGCCAGCGTTTTATCGAGATCTGGTCAGGCTTGCCTATGCTGTTCTTGTTAATTATTTTAGCCAGTTTAGTGCAACCTAATTTTTGGTGGTTGTTGGGTATTATGCTGCTATTTAGCTGGATGGCATTGGTGGATGTGGTTCGAGCCGAATTTTTACGTGGTCGTCATCTCGAATATGTCATTGCAGCGAAAGCGCTGGGGCAATCTCACCGTGCGATTATGTTTAAACATATTCTGCCTAATGCCATGGTGGCTACGATGACTTTTATGCCGTTTATCTTCACAGGTGCATTGACCACATTAACCTCGTTAGATTTTCTTGGTTTTGGTTTAGAAGTAGGGTCACCTTCGTTAGGTGAGTTAATTAAGCAAGGTAAAAATAATTTACAAGCGCCTTGGTTGGGGATTACTGCGTTTGTGTCTATGTCGGTAATTTTGGTGTTATTAGTCTTTATTGGAGAGGCGGCGCGTGATGCGTTTGATCCTCGTAAGGGAGCGTGATGAATAACGCTGAAGCGAAACCGCTGGTACTTGAAGTCAATGATTTATCGATTACTTTTGGTCAACAACAAGTCGTTGAGCACGTCTCGTTTAATATTGAGAAAGGTAAAACATTTGCGCTGGTGGGTGAAAGTGGTTCAGGTAAATCAGTGACTGCATTATCTATTCTGCAGTTATTACCGTTTCCTGCGGCGAGCTATCCCGCGGGCAGTATTAAGTTGATGGGTAAAGAAGTCATAGGCAAAGACCGGGCTGTGATGCAATCGCTACGTGGTAATATGGCCAGTATGATCTTCCAAGAACCAATGACCTCGCTTAATCCTTTGCATACTATTGAAAAACAGATATCAGAAATACTCTTCTTACATCAGGGTCTCAATAAAAAATCAGCCCAGTTACGTTGTCTTGAATTACTCGATTTAGTCGCGATACCTGAACCCAAAAAACGATTAGACGCTTATCCGCATGAATTATCGGGCGGTCAGCGTCAACGTGTGATGATTGCCATGGCGTTAGCGAATGAACCAGATTTATTGATTGCAGATGAGCCGACAACCGCGCTCGATGTTACTGTGCAATTACAAATTTTGGAATTGTTAAAATCATTACAAGCTAAATTGGGAATGGCAATATTAATGATCACCCATGATCTGAATATCGTTAAACATTTGGCCGATGACGTGGCAGTGATGAAACAGGGGAGAATTGTGGAGACGGGTGCTGTTGAACGTATTTTTTCAGACCCTCGGCATACTTATACCAAAACCTTGTTGGATGCTGAACCACAACGTGACATGCCTACGTTGATATCTACAAAACCGTTATTACAGATCAAAGATTTCAAAGTTTGGTTTCCACTAAAAAAAGGGCTTTGGCAGCGTACTTACGATCATGTTAAAGCCGTTGACGGTGTCTCGTTGCAATTAAATGAAGGTGAAACGCTTGGTATTGTTGGGGAAAGTGGTTCTGGTAAAAGCACCTTGGTACTCGGTTTATTGAGGTTGATTGAGAGTGAAGGAGATATTTATTTTAATGGTACTAATCTGCAAAGACTAAATTTGACCGCTATGCGCGTTTATCGTCAGTCGTTACAAATCGTCTTTCAAGATCCGTTTGGTAGCTTAAGCCCGCGTATGTCGGTACGTCAGATTATCAGTGAGGGTTTAGAGGTGCAGGGTAAGCACAGCGATGCTGAAATAGAAATAGCGGTTAAGCAAGCCTTAGTTGATGTTGCGCTACCTGCGGATGCCTTAGCGCGTTATCCGCATCAATTTTCGGGAGGACAACGTCAACGTATTGCAATCGCACGTGCCTTAGTACTAAAGCCAAAAATATTAATTTTAGATGAGCCTACATCTGCATTAGATCGGACGGTACAAAAACAGATCTTAGATTTATTGTGTCAATTACAGCAGCAGCATCAATTAAGTTATATATTTATCACCCATGATTTAAGTGTTGTACGGGCTGTGAGTCATCGTATATTAGTGTTGAAAGCGGGTAAGGTTGTTGAAGAAGGTGAAACAGAATCGGTCTTCAATCAACCGCAACATGCTTATACGCAAGCATTATTGTCGGCAGCGATGTATTTTAACTAAACGCCTTCAAATATAACACTTTAGTAATAGTAGCATGGCGTTAGAGTATGAAGCATGTTAGTTTCTTAAATGCTCCATGCCCATACTCTATGTTATTTAAATAAAGGATTATAGATGTCATCATTTTTAAGCCACTTTTACCAGTTTCTGCTGCGTGAACAACAGACTGACGATGATAAAATTAAAAGCATGGGGGTGATCACCTTTGCTTTAGTCGGGATCATTGTTGGTGGCTATAGCGCGATCAAATGGAACAATTTAGAGGTGGCAGCGCTCGTGACGACGTCGGTTATTATGCTGATCGGCTTCTTAGGTAGTATTAGCTTAGTTAAACTGGCTGTTAATCCTATTGTTGCGGGTAACGTCATGCTGTTTGGTGGCATGATTCATTTATCCAATCTGATGTTTCAAACTGGCGGGGCTGCTTCTCATTCAATCATGTGGGTTGCTGCGATGACGATTTTTGCTTATTTATTAATTAATGCGAAATCAGGTTTTTTCTGGTCGGTGATCATGGTCTCCGTTTATGTGGTGATGGTGGTGATGGATTATACGGGTTATGAACTACCACAATTGGTTTTATCGGCCAAAGATGCCAAGGTTGAGCATTATTCTGCTTTGCTTTTACCACCTTTGGCTATTTGGTTCGCTAACCACTACAACAGTAAGTTACGTGACAAGGCCATTACTAGTAATAATACGGCGCTTGAAGCGGCCGAATCAGCCTCTCATGCTGCGGAGCAAAGTCGTGAAGAATTACAGCAATTATTTAATCAAGTGAGTGAGACTGTTACTCAATTGGTGCAGACATCAAATGACTTAACCAGCCATTTAACAGAAATGTCGAAATACGCAAAAGACATTGATGATGGTGTTGGAGAGCAGGTATCAGCAACTGGGCATATTAATGAATTACTGCAACATACAGCATTACTCGTTGGTGATGCCAGTGATATAATTCAAACGGTAAGTAATGATTCGCAACGTGTTGAAGACCAAGCAGATAATAGTTCGGTGGCGATGACTGCCACGATTACTTCTATGTCTGATATTAAAGAGAGTAATGACGCGATTGAAAAGGCAATCATGGTGATCACCGACATCGCAAATCAAACTAATCTACTTGCGCTCAATGCCGCGATTGAAGCCGCGAGAGCGGGCGAACTCGGCCGTGGATTTGCGGTTGTGGCAGATGAAGTGCGTAATCTATCAAAACGTAGTACGGAATCAGCCAATGAAATTAAGCTGCTCATTGAAAAAAGTTCATCCGATGTAAACAATGGTTATGAAGCCGTTGAAACGAATGCTGAAACATTCGCTGAAATTATTGATGCGGTAACGAATATGAGTGGTCAAATTACATGTGTGACAAGCAATGCTGTGAATACTAATGAAAATATTACGGGTGTATTGTCTGCAAGTGAAACAGTAACCTTGGTCACTAAGACGAATGAGTTGAGCGTAAAAGCGATGAATAAGAGTATTGCTGAGTTGCTGCAAGTCAGTGATGAATTAAGCGGTATGTCTATACGGCTTGTTGCTATGGTAAACAGTCATTAGCGATATTCGTTATTGATATTAGTCTACAAACACAAAAAAGCTCACTGCTAGTAGTGAGCTTTTTTGTAATTCTGAATGCTGTTTTTCTAAAGCGCTAACCCTAAGTTAGAGTGAGATAACCAAGCACGCCGGCATTGAAAAGCCAAATACGATGTATCACACCTGCTTGACCAATAAAGTGGTCGGCTGTTTCGATTTTCTAATTTTAATATAGCGTATTAATTTTAATATGCAACTATTGATAATGCATTTTAAGGCGTTTATTTTTAGTGATTGTTAATATAGTGACCTTGATCGTTAAGATTAGTGTGAATTACTGTTAAATTAAACCGACTAACAAAGCGATAAGTTTAGAGTTGAAATGGATGTTTTCTCTAATTTGATCATGTTTGAAATAATTGCAAGATAAGGATATCAAATGCAGTTGCTTAAAATAATCGTGATGATGACAGCATTATTACCGGCATTAGCGATAGCGAATAATTGTGCTATTTTAGTAAAACTTACGTCACCTTATTTACAAAATAAACCAATTTATCTGGATGAAATATTATCACAGCCCATCGTTAATAATCAGTTATGCCTTAATAACAGCGATATTGCGAATAGCACTGAAGCCTATTATTTGGAACTCTTTTCAAGTAATGGTTTGAACCTCGAATCTTTATTTATCTTTCCTGAATATATACAGGGAGATGTGATTACAATTACCACCGCGGATTTACTGACTAATTTTTGTCGTCAATGTAATGATCTCCGTCATTATAGGCAGTTTGTTAATTCATCTCGGGTTAAAACTATCGCCACTGAGATGGATGCTATTGCCGCTAAACAGCCCGATGTGATTATATTTGACGTCATTAAGCGGGTATTTCAACAGGCATTATTAGATCTGTATAACGAAGGCATTCTTCAGGGCTCGGATGAGGCGTCTTTAGAGAACCATCAGACTAAAAAAACGGATGCTGTTGATAAAGACAGACAGGATAAAATGGAAAATAAAGATAAAAACTTCCGATTACCACCCCATTTCTTACCCGTTTATGACGGCGCAGCATTACAAAATTTTGTCCCAGAAGGTTTGCATCTTAATCGTATAGAAAGTTTACCATTAGCCAGTTATAGTGTGGATGCAAGTGCTGCTTCTGTACTTGAATTTTATCAGTCTTATTATCCTGATTATGAACGTATAGGTTTTGGTAATTTTGTTCTTTTGGTGAAAGATAAATTACCATTTGAAGGATATAGCCCTAAGTATATGGCGATACCACACATTGTTATATCTGAAGATCCGTTAGGAAAAGGTAAAACGATTTTACAGATCACTTATCGACCTGATGATGAAATTAAAGGGAGACGTGTAATGGTTTTTAAACCCGTTACGTGAGCTATTCGACTTTCATGCCATAAGGTATCTTGCGTTATCGACAGGGTTAAGCTAATCGCTATCCCCTGTATTATTCCGAGTAATAATCCCAACAAAATATAAATTGGCAGGGATAAATTTATCGTTTGTTCGGGAATGAAAGGCGGTGTAATTATTTTAACTGTATTTGTCGACTCAAATTCGCTGAGATCATAACTAATTGATACCATTTCATAGCGCGTGAGTAGATTCTGATAAAACGTGTTTGTTGTCGTGAAATTACGTTGTAATTGTAGTAACTCTTGTTCAACAATTGAATACTTATTTTGATTTTTTTGGAAATATGCATGCTGCTTTTCTAATGTTTTCAATTCTAACTTTATTTTCATGATGGTGTTTCTATAGTACTCATAATCATCTAGTTCATTCAGTAATAACGGTGTTACCTGGGTTGTTAATGCTTGATGTGTAAGTCGCGTAATACGGTTTAACAGTAAATCTAGCGCTTGCTGGTTTTGTATTTTAGATTGGAGTTCTTGTCTTTGCTCTTGTAGACGAGATATCTGTCGGTTTGTTGACTTAACTTGCGAGTGTTGTTTTGTGTAATGTGCTAATTGTTGGATTTTTAATGTTTCGAGCTGTCTCATTTTATTATCAATAAACTGAGCTGCGGGATTGGTTAGGATTAGTTTCTTTGTTAATAGCGTTAACTTAGATTGTAGCAAGGCTAATGCTTGCTCTTTATCTTTCATCGTACTTGTGATGTGAATCTGTTCCGACTCTCTGGCAGCATATAACTCAGGAATGATGTCGGCATGTTTAAATTTATAGTCAAAAAGGGATTTTTCAGCTCGTAATAATACTTTATGTTGTTGCTTTAGTTGCTCAGCAAGAAAAATTTTACTGTTTAATGCGACATCTTGGTTGGGCTTAGTTAATCGTAAAATAAATTGATTACTGACCACGTCGAGTATCACGCTTAATTGTTGTGGATCCGGCCATACCATTTCAATAGTGACTAAGTCTGTCCCCGTGAGAAATAGCGTTAATGACGCTTTTATTTTCTCAACGATTGCTTGCTGCTGTTCTGTTGAATCACTTGATTTAATTAACCCAACTTGGCTTGCTACCTCTAATAATACTGACTTACGTTTAGCGAGAATATTAATGGTTTTAAATCGAGACTGAATATTAAGGGGCAGTGATAATTCGGCTAAGAACGGATTTAGCAGGTTGCGTTCTTGCAGTAAAATGGTGGTATGAGAGTGATAGCTATCTGGAATACTACGGCCAACTTGATAGCCAATCAGGGGCATCGTTAATATTGGGATCAGCAAGTAAATTCGTTTACGCCAGAAAATATCATAAAATCGATATAACCATGCCCACGCACTCATCTGTTGCTTGCTATTAGTTGATATGGTGCAATTAATAATGTTGTAAACAGTGCCATAAGTGATTGCCATCGATAAGAATTAAAATAGTAACAATACCAAAGTTGGTATTGTTACTATTTTAGTTAGCTGTTTGAATTATGGCAATATTCATGCTTATTTTGGATTATTTTTTCGCTTGAAGCGCTATATCACAGAGTGTTTTTATTCCTGTCAGTACGCGGGGAGAAAAACGGTGAGATACATCTGGATTAATTCTAAATATATTACCATCTTTAACCGCAGGGATGCTTTTCCAAGTTTGCCACTGTTGTAATTCACTGTCGTTGACTGTACCTGCGATGATCACCGCGGGTTGTTTCACGAGTACTTGCTCAATGTTGATCACTGGATAGGGAACAGGACTGTCACTGAATACATTATTAAACCCACACAGGGCGAATTGTTCTTGTAACCAAGGATCACTGGCTACTGTCATTAATGGCGTTGCCCACACTTGATAAAACAGATCTTGTTTGGGATTATTCTTATAATCTTCACGTAGTTGATCTAAGGCTTTAAGGTATCTATTGCTGACTGGGTTAGCAATCGCTTGTGTACCAAAGACTTCACCAAGATTTTGTATTTGTGTGGCAACATCGGCTAATCCCCCCGTTTTTGATGCATAGACGGGGATCCCAAATTTTTTGAGTCGGTTGATATCGGCCGCTGAATTGCCTTGTTGCCAGTAAATAATCATATCGGGCTCAAGCGCGAGTATCGTTTCGATATTTATTTGTTGCGAGCTAGCGACAATGGGCAATGCTTTGGCCTCTTCAGGATAATCAGAGTAAGCACTGACACCGATCAGCCTATCACCAGCACCGGCGGCAAAAACCAGCTCTGTAGTATGTGGTGAGAGCGATACGATACGCTGTGGGTACTTTTCTTGTTCTGGTAAAGGTAATGCTTGAACCGGTAATGATAATACGACAAGTGGGATGATAACTAGCGTAATGAGCCGTGCGTAAAAAGACATAAGTTCTCATGATGTTGGAAAGTAAAATTGACTATCGTAAGACTATCTAATTGAAATAAGCAGATAGATCGCGCTGATAAAAATTAACCAGACGAGTAATGCCCACGTCAGTTTTTGTTGTGCTCGGTTGATATCATCGCGCTGTGCGGGTTCGGTATGACCAAGCTGACTAAACCGGTACATTGTACCTTGGTATTTTCGTGGGCCACCTAATTGAATTGCGAGACTATAGGCAAAACTTGATAATAAAAAGCCGCTGCTAAAGTGATGCCATTTCTTTGCCTGTTTGTTTAAATTTGCTAACGGACTTGTCGCACGTTGTAAGCTGCGTAATGTGCATCCGAGAATGATATGATTAGGCGCTGAAAGTAAGTGTAGTAAGAATGCTGCAGGGCGGCCAAAATGACGATTAACGGCTAGTTTACTATTCCAGTTATGTGCCATTAGTTGAATTACACGATAAATAATCGCGGCCCAGATACCAACGCTGATATACCAAAATATAACGGCAAACCACTGATAGCTATTACGTAGACACAGGTTTTCAATACTGGCTTTATGCAAACCGAGCAAGGATAACGGGTCTAAATCGCGTAATGTCCGAGGCTGTATTTGGCTTATGATAGTTTGTTTTTCGAGGTTACCTAAATCAATTTCAGGTAAATTTATTTTTTCCCATTGCAATAAACACAGTAATAGTACGAACTCAAATAAGATGGGTTCAATCACAATAAATTGAATGACGGCTGCGATAATTAAGATAAATCCAAGCATGGTGATGAGCGCAAGGTTACCTGCAATATATTGTTGCTGGTGGCTGCGTTGTGCATTATTTACTTTATCCGCAATGGCGTTAAAGAATAGGTTTAAAAGTTGCGTAGGGTGAAAGTGAGGTGGGCAGAGTGGTAAGCGTGCGATGACGACTGCAGTCAGCAATATAAACACTGACTGCAAACTGGTCCAATCCATGACCAAGTTCATGTTATTTTAACTCGTGTAACATGTTTACTACCATTGCTGATGAGTTCTTCGCGGCAACAACCAGGTATTCTTCAAATGATGTTGGAGATTCTTTACCTGCAATATCTGATAATGAACGGATCACAACAAAAGGTACGTCAAACTGGTGACATGTTTGCGCAATTGCTGCTGCTTCCATTTCTACTGCTGCCATTGTAGGGAAGTTAGTACGTGCTTCTTCTACTTTTTTCGGATCAGCCATGAAGCTATCACCAGTGCAAATTAAACCTTCGATAGTTTTAATGTCGCTGTCTGCTGAGATCGCTTTTTTAGCGGCTTCAACAAGACGTGGCTCAGGGATATAAGCAGCAGGTTTTTGTGCACATTGACCTATTTCGTAACCAAACACAGTTAAGTCAACGTCGTGGTGACGCACTTCACTTGAGATCACTACATCACCAATTTTAAGCGTTTTATCGTAACCGCCTGCGGAACCGGTATTGATAATGTAATCAGGTTTGTAATGTTCAAGCAGTAATGTTGTCGCTACAGCTGCAGCAACTTTACCAATACCTGATTTACTTAAAATTACATCATGACCTGCAAGTGATCCGCTATAGTATTCACAGCCAGCTTGAGTAAATGTTGTTACGTTTTCTAGTTGTTCGCGCAGGATCTCAACTTCCTGCTCCATTGCACCAATAATACCAATTTTCATCGTTGTCTCTAATCTATCTCGAAAAATGTAATGCTAGCACAGTTTTGTTGCGGTATGAATTGGTCACCAAGGTATTAATTAAAAGAAACACCTAAGCCAAACGTAAGTCGAAAGTCATTTTTTTCTAATGGAGAGCCATCAATATCGGGTGGGGGATTATTGATTCGGACCCAGAGAAATGTAATTTCGAAATCAAGTACATCAGTGAGCTCAATATCAAAGTTTAATTTCGTATTTTGTCGGAGTCCACCAAGGTCAGATTCTGTTGCCATCAATTTATAACTTAATTCCAAATCAATCTTGTCATGTATTTCACGTTCATAATCGAGACCGAAGGATAGAGCGAGGCTGGCATCACTTTTATTGAGTTCTGCATCAGTATGTTCATATTTCGTATATAAATAAGAAGGACCTAAGTTCATTTCCAACTCTTGCTCGCCGTCGTCAATAAATTGATAACCGATACCCATACCGAGATCGATCTGGCTGTTTACATTTTGTAGCGGATCGCGATATAAGTTTAAATCAATTGGTCGGAAAAAAAGATCTTTATCACTATAAACATCGTAGGTCATTAGGAAACGATGGCTCTCATCGGTTTGCACATTATTGGTCTCGCCAATGATCGCGGTATATGAGGTTTTAATTCGTGATGTTGTGGTGTGACGAGAAAACTCAACATTGGTATTATATTCTAGTTTATTGGTATTACCCGAGCTTAGGTTTGCCCCTAAGGCTACCTTACCTTTCCAGATATTGGTACCGGTTTCGGGGCCTGCGATCAGGGTCATAAGGTCTTTTTGATTAATTTTATGTTGACGATTGTTACTGATCGTCATTACACCATTTTCAAGTGCAATCGTACCTGTGATAACCCTCCCGTTAACGGTTAAAATGGTAAATAATTGGCGGCTATTAATACGGCTAATGTCTTTCCATTTAATTTTTAAATCGCCGAGGTCATCGCTATCAAAAGCAAGTTTGTCATTATAGAGATCTTCAATTTTCCCAATTAAGAATTCTCCCGATTTTAACCAGACCCAGTCTTCATCTGTACCTAAGCTATCCGCGAGGATGATTTCTTGACTATTTTCAGTGGTGGTAACCGCGTCTGTATTCACGGAGATATTGGTCTCAATGCTCGTCGGCTCGGTAACAGGGTGGGGGGATTCTGTTTTAATATAATCGCCTAAAATTATCTCTTGCGCAGCAAAGCTCGGTACGCTAACTAGCATACTTAAAAAAGTGAAAGCGATTCTGAGTCTAATCAACTTTAATTTCGTTGTTCTGAGGGCGTTAAGCGAATTCATTATTACCTAATATTAAGCCATTGATGTCTTTAAGGTGACGGATATAATATAAAAAATCAGTCTATAATTAAATATATTGTCGATTTTTATAGCTTAAAATAAAGAATAAAAAAACGCCAACATTAATAATGCTAGCGTTTTTAATTAGATATGTAATTTCAAGCGTTTAACTCTTTAATCTTTAAACGTCTAAGTAGTCGAGTATTGCCTCGGCAGCACGGCGACCTTCATCAATCGCTGTTACGACTAAATCTGACCCTCGAACAGCATCTCCGCCAGCAAAGATTTTCGGATTTGCGGTTTGGAATGGGAAGTCGCTTTGTTCTGGTGCAATAATGCCATTCCAGCTATTTGTTGTTACACCCTCATCCAATAACCATTGTGCCGGATTTGGTTGGAAACCAAATGCTTGAATAACCGCATCGGCTTTTAGCACGTGCTCAGAACCAATCACTTGTTCGGCACGACGACGACCTTTTTCATCTGGCTTACCTAAACGGGTTTTCACCATTTTAACGCCTGTGGTTTTATCGCCAACAACTTCAATATCAAGTGGTTGTAAATTCCATAAGAATTTAACGCCTTCTTCTTTGGCATTTTTAACTTCGCGCTTAGAACCTGGCATGCTTATTTCGTCTCGGCGATAAGCACAATAAACGTTTTTAGCACCTTGACGAACCGCAGTTCGAACACAGTCCATCGCCGTATCACCACCACCAAGGACAACGACCGTTTTACCTTTTAAATTGATAAATTCATCAGCACTTTTTTCAAAGCCGAGTTCATTATTCGTATTTGCAATCAGGTAAGGTAGGGCGTCATAAACACCTTGTGCAGCCCCGTTGTCAAAACCACCATTGATGTATTTATACGTACCAACACCAACAAATACAGCATCATACTCTGCCACTAATTGACTGAATTGAATATCTTTACCAATTTCAGTGTTAAGGCAAAATTCGATACCCATTTCTGTGAATACTTCACGGCGATGAGTCATTACACTTTTATCAAGCTTAAATGCTGGAATACCGAACGTTAATAGACCACCGATTTCTGGGTTACGGTCATAAACGACGGGTGTTACACCATTACGGACTAAGATATCTGCAGTGGCAAGACCAGCTGGACCCGCACCGATAATAGCCACTTTTTTATCATTGCGAACAACCTTAGACATGTCTGGGCGCCAGCCCATCTTAAAGGCTTCGTCGGTAATGTATTTTTCAACATTACCAATAGTAACCGCACCGAAATCTGTATTTAGTGTACAAGAACCTTCGCATAAACGATCTTGTGGGCAAACTCGACCACAAACTTCAGGTAAGCTGTTGGTTTCATGACAAAGCTCTGCAGCTTCAATAATACGACCTTCTTCAACCAATTTTAGCCAGTTTGGAATGTAGTTATGTACAGGGCATTTCCACTCACAGTATGGGTTACCACATTCTAAACAACGACCCGCTTGCATTTTTGCTTGGTTCGCTGTAAACGGTTTATAAATTTCGATAAAGTCCACTTTACGGATCTTTAACGCTTTTTTATCTGGATCAATGCGTTGTACATCGACAAATTGAAATACATTATTACTCATGATCCCTCCTATTGAGCCTGGACACGTAGCTCTGCAGCAGAGCGTGATTTATGGCCAAGTAATGCGTTCATATCAGCTGATTTAGGCTTGATAATAAAGAATTTTCTTATCACCGTATCGAATTCATTAAGCAGGTCTTGCGCATGTTGACTACATGTTTGAGCAAGGTGTTCAATGATAATACCGCGAAGGTGTTCAACGTGCATTGGGTAATCCGTTACTGCATGTTGCTCCACTAGTTCATTGTTAAGTTTACTTGCTAATTGACCACTTAGGTCATAAATATAAGCAAAACCACCTGTCATACCAGCACCAAAGTTAACACCCGTATCACCTAGGACTGTCACAATACCACCCGTCATGTATTCACAACCGTTGTCACCAATACCTTCGATTACAGCATTTGCACCAGAGTTACGTACCGCGAAACGTTCGCCAGCTAAGCCTGCTGCGTATAATTCGCCACCTGATGCGCCATATAGACAAGTATTACCTGCGATAACCGCTTCGTGTGTTTTAAACGCTGAACCAGGTTCTGGGCGAATAACAATACGCCCACCTGTCATGCCTTTGCCTACGTAATCGTTGGCATCGCCAGTCAGATTAAGGTTTAATCCGCCAGCATTCCATACACCAAAACTTTGACCGGCAGTACCTGTAAAGTTTACTGTGATAGGATCCGATGCCATACCTTGGTTACCATGCTGTTTTGCAATTTCACCAGACAGACGGGCACCAACTGAACGATCGGTATTTTTAATTGGGAAGCTACTTGATAACCCTGATTTTTCAGTGATTGATTCTAAGTAATGCGCAATTAAAGCTTCGTTAAGCTCTGCTTTATCATACGGTTCGTTGGTTGCTTGGCAATATATACCTAAGCCTTCTTTTGGCTTTGGTTTATAGGTAATACCAGATAAATCAATTTTACGTTGTTTATCAGTGAGCCCGTCTAGTTGCACTAATAAATCAGTACGACCAATTAAATCGGTTAACTGAGTTACGCCAAGTGATGCCATTATTTCACGGGTTTCTTGAGCAATAAATTTGAAGTAGTTCATGACCATTTCCGGTAGACCATGGAAGTGATCTTGACGTAATTTGTCGTCTTGTGTTGCAACACCTGTCGCGCAGTTGTTTAGGTGACAAATTCGCAGGAATTTACAACCTAAGGCCACCATTGGTCCAGTACCAAAGCCAAAGCTTTCGGCACCAAGAATCGCACCTTTAACAACATCGAGACCGGTTTTTAGGCCACCATCGACTTGTAAGCGGATACGATGACGTAAGCCATTTTCAACTAATGCTTGTTGTGTTTCTGCCAAGCCAAGCTCCCAAGGGCTACCTGCATATTTAACAGAGGTAATCGGACTTGCAGCTGTACCGCCGTCATAACCTGAAATGGTAATTAAATCGGCATACGCTTTTGCAACACCTGTCGCAATCGTACCAACACCTGGTTCAGATACTAATTTAACGGATACTAATGCAGATGGGTTGATCTGTTTAATATCAAAAATCAGCTGTGATAAATCTTCAATTGAATAAATATCATGATGCGGTGGTGGTGAAATAAGGGTGACTCCGGGTACTGAATTACGTAGTTTAGCAATTTCAGTTGTTACTTTATGTCCCGGTAATTGGCCTCCTTCACCTGGTTTTGCACCTTGTGCTACTTTAATTTGAATGATTTCTGCATTCATTAAGTAATGCGGTGTTACACCAAAGCGGCCAGACGCGATTTGTTTAATTTTAGATACTTTTAAAGTACCAAAACGACGTGGGTCTTCACCGCCTTCACCCGAGTTAGAGTTACCACCTAAGGTGTTCATCGCAATAGCAAGTGCTTCATGTGCTTCAGGGCTTAATGCACCGATTGACATTGCTGCGGTATCAAAACGTTTATACAGATTATCTTCATGTTCAACATCATCAATCGCAATTGGGTTTTCTGATTTTTTCAGCTGTAACATATCACGCAAGGTTGCAATAGGGCGCTCATTTACTTCTGTTGAATACTGCTTGTAGTCTTCATATTTACCGCTTTGTACTGCTGTTTGTAATGTACTGACAACATCGGGATTATAAGCATGGTATTCACCACCGTGAACATATTTCAGTAGACCGCCTTGTGAGGTCGGTTTACGTTTTGTCCATGCTAATTTACTGAGTTTCTGTTGGTCGATATGGAAATCGCTAAAGTCAGCGCCTTTGATACGGCTGCTTGTGCCTTTAAAGCATAACTCGATAACTTCATCGGCTAAACCTACGGCTTCAAACAGTTGTGAGCAACGGTAACTGGCAATGGTAGAAATACCCATTTTCGACATGATCTTGTACAGGCCTTTATTAATACCATTACGGTAGTTTAATAATGTCTTTGCAATATCTTGTGGGATGGTCTCTATTTCAACTAGTTTACGCAGTGATTCATAAGCAAGATATGGGTAAACAGCCGTTGCACCAAAACCAAGTAATACGGCGAAATGATGCGGATCACGGGCACTTGCTGTTTCTACAACAATATTGGTATCACAGCGTAAGTTAGCTTCAACCAAGGCTGTTTGTACTGCACCAACAGCCATTGCTGCTGGAATAGGTAGCTGATTTTTCGCTAACGTACGGTCTGTTAGTACTAATAGCACTGCGCCTGAAGTAGCAAGTTCAACTGCTTCTGCAGTAATACGTGCAACCGCGCGTCCTAAGGTCTCATTTTGACCGTTAAAGCAGAGGTTAATTTTTGCTGTTTTATAGAACTCGTTACTTAATTCTGTGACTTGCTTGAAATCTGAGAATAGTAGTATTGGTGAATTAAATAGTACGCGGTGCGCATGACCATCTGTTTCATTAAATACATTGTGCTCACGACCGATGCAAGTTGCCAATGACATGACATGGTTTTCACGTAATGGATCGATTGGCGGGTTGGTTACTTGCGCGAACTTTTGGCGGAAGTAGTCATACAGCGAACGTGTTTTAGTTGAAAGTACAGCCATCGGAGTGTCATCACCCATAGAGCCTGTCGCTTCTTGCGCATTTTCACCTAGAACACGAATAATCTGATCGAGCTCTTCTCTACTATAATCAAATTGTTTTTGATATGTTGCTAATTGTTCATCATTAAAAGTTCGCATACCAATTGCTTCTTTTGGTAATACTTCAAATGGTGTCAGTCTCGTTGAATTATTAGTTAACCATTCACGGTAAGGATTACGGCCTTTTAATTCTTGGTCAATGTCCCAAGAGGTCCATAATTTCCCTGTTTCAGTATCGATAACTAATAATTCGCCTGGGCCTACACGGCCTTTTTCGATAACTTCATCAGCAGTGTAATCCCATATACCGACTTCAGAGGCCACGGTTATGAAGCCATCTGTTGTGCGTACATAACGTGCTGGACGTAAACCATTACGGTCTAGCCCACAAGCTGCATAACGACCATCACTTAGTACGATACCCGCTGGGCCATCCCAAGGTTCCATATGCATTGAGTTAAAATCATAGAATGCGCGTAGATCATCATCCATATTGGGATGATTCTGCCATGCTGGCGGCACTAATAGACGGAAAGCGCGGAAAATATCCATACCACCGGCTAAGAAGAGTTCGAGCATGTTATCCATTGATGATGAATCTGAACCTTTGGTATTAACAAACGGTGCCGCGTCGTGCATATCAGGGAGTAATGGCGAGCTAAATTTATAACTCCGTGCGCGAGCCCATTCTCGGTTACCTTCGATCGTGTTAATTTCACCATTGTGCGCCATAAAGCGGAATGGTTGTGCTAACGGCCATTTTGGCGATGTATTTGTTGAGAATCGTTGGTGGAATAAACAAATTGCAGATTGCATACGAAGATCGGCAAGGTCTAAGAAGAACTTCGGCAGATCACCCGCCATACACAAACCTTTGTAGATCGTGACTAGGTTTGACAAGCTGGCAATATAGAAATCGCTATCATCTGTAATGCGTTTTTCGATACGACGTTTAGTTAAATATAAACGACGCTCGATATCTTTAGGTGCCCAACCAGCGGGAGCATTGATAAAGATTTGTTGAATTTGTGGCAATGATGACATTGCAATTTCACCGAGTACGCTCGTATCAAGAGGGACTTCACGCCAGCCAACAACATTCAGTGTTTCGCGCTCGAGTTCTTCTTTAATGATTTGTTTTGCTGCTGCTGATTTATCCGTGTCTTGATTTAAGAACATCATACCAACGGCGTAGTTACTTCCGAGATTCCAATCATTTTCTGCCGCAATAGCACGGAAAAACCCGTCAGGCTTTTGCATTAGCAAACCACAGCCATCTCCTGTTTTTCCATCTGCCGCAATACCGCCCCTATGTTGCATACGGTCTAATGATGAAATCGCGACGCGAACTAACTTGTGACTAGCTTCACCTTCTTGATGGGCAATTAAACCAAAACCACAGTTGTCTTTTTCCAGCGACGGGTCATAGACTGACATTGCACTTCTCCCTTGCATTCAATTTACTAAATTCTAAACTATGTACACCCAATAGAGCTTCTACTCACGGGTACAAAATACATAAAAAAATAGATAAATCGTTAAAGTTTCCAAAAGCCGAAAATTGGCTAACCTGCCAAATTTACCAGAATTAATACTTAGGTCAATCTAAAAATGTATTCTGAGCTACTTATCACCTTTTCATGTAAATGGTCCATTTGTTTTGATATTGGATAATAAACTGGCCAAAATACTGATGATTACTTAATAAATGGGTTTTTATTTTGGCAATATGACATTGTGTAATTTTTTACCTCTGTTTTCATAGTTTTTAATCTTGTCACTGAGTATTTATCTTACTGTTTAATCGTAATGTACTGATTTATTTGGTTTATGCTGCTTGGTACTAAAGTATTAAAAACAAAAGTGGGTGGTCGCTGTAGTTTTAATTATAACTGCTTTACAGAGATCTAATTTTGGTGTTGTATGGTTTACCTGTGTGAGATGGATCTTAGGTAAAATATGGATTTAAATTATCGATTTTTTATAACTGAAATATTCAGTTGGTGGCAGGATATTACTGGACTTTCAACAAGTACCTTGGTCGGTATGACGTTTTGGTTGGTTGTCACTACCTTATTGATAAGCATCCTTGTTATTTTAACGCTATTGCGAAAACTCACGACTTGCCAATCATTATTGACCTTTTCTGCAACGCCCACTCTTGTTCTTGATATTAAAAAAGGCACGATACTTTATTCTAATTCTGCAATCGCGACTATCTTCGATCAAGAGAATAATACCAGTAATATTATTGCACAATGTTGCTTCGAGCGTTTATCCCACCGAGTTGATGAGACTACGGTCACTAATGATGTTTTCCATATTAAGCAGCTAAAAAAGACGTTACGCTTTAGCGCGGTACAAATCAAATATCAACGTCGCCGGGCTTGGTTGTGTCAGATCGATCATATTGGTACAAACTCTTCTGCTATTTCGCCTTGGGATATGGATGGTCAAATCATTAATAGCTTATTTCTCTCCAATTCGGCTTTTATTCATATTAAAACCTTAGATGGATTAATTCTTAATTGTTCACCATCATGGGCAGCTCAATTCGACCAATCAATAGAGCAAGTGAATGGCCATTTTGAACACGATTTTTATAGCGCCTCCAAGCTGGCTCAAATTCATTCTTATGAGAAAACGGTCCTCACGGGTAAAGTTGAAAAATATGAAGAATGGAGCACAGTCGATGATAATAATATGTTATTACAAACCATTAAATCCCCTTTGTATGATGAACACAAAAAAGTGGTCGCTATCTTAACTGTATCTAATGACCGAACGGAAGTGATGGAACTGAATGAGCGATTACTTAATGAAAATAGTGAACACTTACGTATAGAAGCTGAGCTTAGCCGTAATAATAGCTTATTAAACTCAGTCATTAATGCGACACCCGATCCCGTTGCGTTTATGAATTGCAATGGAAAATTTGTGGGTGCGAACGAAGGGTATTGTGAAGTCGTTGGTGTTAAACATGCGGATTTGATTGGCATGGATAGAGAAAACTTGATTAGTATTGATAAAAGATCGTGGCTGTTTGAGCAAGAAAACCAATTATTACTGGATGGTAAATCTGTTCGCTATGAAGAGTTGTTGCATCTATCAGAGCAAAACCCGCGTTGGTATGAAATATGTAAGCAGCGCTATGTAAATAATACTAACGGTGAAAGTGGTATTTTAATTATCTATCGAGATTTAACTGAACGTAAGCGTATTGAGCATGATCTTGAGCAAGCCATTGAGAAATTCGATGAACTGAGTTCAACGGATGCTCTGACAAAAGTGGCGAATCGACGCACCTTTGATAATAAACTACAGCATTATTGGTCAACTCATCATCGAGAAGTGAAACAGATGTCTTTATTGTTCTGCGATGTCGATTGTTTCAAGTTATATAATGATAATTACGGTCATCCAATGGGCGATATTGTATTGACTGAGTTAGCCCAAGTGATGAATGACCAAGTACATCGTGGGGCTGATTTAGTCGCGCGTTATGGTGGTGAAGAGTTTGCTGTTATTTTGCCTAATACCGATGAAGAGGGGGCAACTCGCCTTGCCAGTAAGATCATTACTGCTGTTGAAGGTTTAGGTATTGAGCATGCTTATTCTAAAGCGGCAAAACATGTCACACTGAGTATCGGTATTGCAACTATGTGCCCAGTATCTGAAAGTTCGGAAGTACAATTACTTGAAAATGCGGATAAGGCATTATATATCGCGAAGGAAAATGGACGAAATCAGTATTCGGTGTATCAAGAGTTAAGTCATGATAATGACATACAGGAATTAGATTTTGATTTATTAAAACCTTAATTTTTCTATGGTTTGCGTATAACCTGTCGTATATTATGGATATTCTAGATAATTTTATATGGATAAACCATGATGAAAATCAGAGCTTGGGCTCAATATTATGTTGATATGCTTACTAAGTTAGGTGTTATTCGGTTTAGTATTTTTTCTGCCGCCACGGTTATTTTCTTTTCTATTACGATACAAGCAAGTATTAATTATATCCTACGTGGAGAAGTTAAACTTGACGATTTATATGCCGCAATTTTATTTGCGAGTGTCGTGACGCCTTGGGTGGTATTCTTCCTTTCGATTGTCGTGCAACAACTTGAGGACTCGCGCAAACGCCTGAGTAAAATGGTGTACAAACTGCAAGAAGTGCGCGCTCGAGACTTGCAGCTTCAGCAAGAATTACAAGTTAATCTAATTGAACTTAATGATGAGTTTGAAGAACGTAAAAAAGCAGAAGCAGATAGAAACCAAGCCTTCAAAGACTTAGAGAATGAAGTATTTCAGCGTGAACAAGCACAATTAGTTGTCGAAGAACGCTCGGCATTAGTGCGGTCATTCATTGATAGTTCTCCCGATCTCGTTTATTACAGTAATGAGCGTGGGCAGTTTTCTGGCTGTAATTTATCGATGGAAGCGTTAACGGGTAAAGTTGAAAAAGAGCTTATTGGTTTGACGCCGTTTGATGCTTTTGATACTGAGATTGCGGCTAAGTTCGCGGCAACAGATAAAGCCGTATTGAGCACTCAATTACCAGAAACCTATGAACAATGGTTAACATATCCTGATGGTCACAAGGCCTGCTTTGAATTGCGGAAAGTGCCCTTTTTTGGGCAACGAAATGAATATATCGGCGTACTTGGTTATGGCCGCGATATTACCGAACGTAAGAAATACCAAGATGCGCTAGAGAAAGCCAGCCGCGACAAAACCACATTTATTTCGACCATTAGCCATGAATTACGTACCCCTTTAAATGGTGTTGTTGGTTTAAGCCGGATTTTACTTGATGGTTCGCTTAACGATGAGCAACGTCAGCATTTAAATACGATCTATGTGAGTGCCCAAACTATGGGTAATATCTTTAATGATATTATTGATTTGGACAAATTTGATCGTCGTAAGTTTGAAATCGTAAATCAACCGATTGAATTTAGAAGTTTTCTGAATGATATAAAAACGCTAGCCCTGCTTCAAGCCGAGCAAAAAGGCTTGGTTTTAGAGTTTGATGTATTTGGTGATATCCCAGACTTTATTAATGCTGACGGCACTCGATTGCGTCAAGTATTGTGGAACTTGGTGTCTAATGCGGTGAAGTTTACCGATTCGGGTGAAGTGAGCATTCGGGTGTTTACCAGTGAGGAAGCAGATAATAAAATTGGTTTGACCTTTGAGGTTGAGGATACCGGTATTGGTATTTCGGCAGAAGGCCAAGATAAAATATTTGCGATGTATTATCAGGAACAGGGAAGTAAACGGGCAACCGGAACGGGTATTGGATTGTCTGTCGCAAAAAGCCTCATGACGGCGATGGGCGGCGATATTTGGGTGAGCAGTGAGCTAGGTCAAGGTGCTTGTTTTACGATTGAATTTGATGTGGATGGGGTGGACAGTTTACAAAGTAGTTCGGTTGTTGAAAGTGAGCAAACTAAACTGTTGATATTACTTGTCGAAGATATCGAGCTGAATGTTACTGTATGTACGGCGATATTAAATAAATTAGGCCATACTGTTGAAGTTGCTGTCGATGGTCGCAGTGCGATCCAAATGGCGGAAGAAAACACCTATGATTTAATTTTTCTTGATATTAATTTACCTGATATTTCTGGATTTGAAATTATTAAAGTATTACGGGAAAATACCGCGTTGGAGTTACCTCCAGTTATCGCGCTCACTGCAAATGTGATCAATAATCGTCAAGAATACATTGAGAAAGGTATGGACGACGCAATAAGTAAACCGCTGTCTATTAACGCTGTGACTGGCGTGATCACGCGCTTACTGCACAGTGTCGAACAAGGTGAAAAACCGAAGGTTAACTATACACCTGCCGCCCTCGCTGATGAGCGGGAAATGCTCGAAGAATATCTTGATATTGATTTATTACAACAATATCTTGATACATTAGGTAAGGAGCTTTTATTACAAAGTGTTTGTTTATTTGAACAAACAATGCCTCATTATTTAGCAATATTGAACTCGAATTTAACCGCCAGAGACCAAGATGCGATTGTTGATGAAGCACATAAGATCAAAGGCGCGGCAGGTTCGATTGGATTAGTACGTATACAGCAGGTATCACAATTAGCACAATCACCAGAGCAGCCTACATGGTGGGAGAATATCGATGATTGGGTTGAACAAATTAATACCGAATACCTGCATGATGTGAAACGTTTGAAAAACTGGATTGAAAATAAAAATGTATAGCTGGGATTCGTTCACTAATTTTATTACCTTGTTGCTCGTTTTTTTGCATGCAGTAATCATTATATTAGTGTCATTTCGGGTTATTACTAAACGGCGATCTGCGAGTATTTCGTTGGCGTGGTTAGCTGTTATTTACACGTTACCGTTTGCTGGCGTTATTGTGTATGTTATTTTTGGTGAGTTGTATTTAGGCAAAAAAAGAGTACAAAGAGCGGAGGCGATGTTAGGGCCTTTTACGCAACGAATTAACCAGTGCGCAGCACCCTATCGAGTTAAAAAAGGCAGTCATACCAGCGCCTTGGTTACTCCGTTGCGTGAACTGATTTATAGTCGTTTTCAAATGCCTAGCGTAAGAGGCAATAAATTGACGTTATTAACCAGTCCTCACTGTATTCTTGAGCAGATAACGGCTGACATTAATAGTGCCATTAACGTCGTGTATATAGAGTTTTATATATGGGCGCTTGGTGGTAAAGCTGACCTGGTGGCGTTAGCATTGATTAATGCCGCAAAACGAGGTGTTGATTGTCGGGTCATGCTCGACTCTGTAGGTAGCTCTGCGTTCTTCAAAAGCCATTGGCCTAAATGCTTTAAGCAAGCAGGTATCCATCTTGTCGAGGTGTTACCTGTAGGGCCAATGCGGATATTCTTCCATCGTCAAGATTTACGTATGCACCGCAAGCTCATTGCTATTGATAGTAATGTTGGTTACACCGGGAGCATGAACTTGATCGATCCTCAAGTATTTAAACAAAATGCCGGCGTGGGTGAGTGGGTTGATATTATGATCCGTATGCAAGGGCCGATTATTCCTATTACTGGTTCATTACTTGAATGGGACTGGGAAATGGAAACTGGAGAAAGTTTAGTTAATAGCACTATTTCTAAGTACAAGGAAAGCTCGGTCTTTGAAGAGAACAGCCAAGTACAAGTGATTCCATCAGGTCCTTATTTTGATTATGATAATATTCATCAAGTGTTGGTTTCAGCAATTTATTCAGCACAAAAATCATTAATTCTAACGACCCCTTACTTTGTGCCTGATGAAGCGTTACAGGCGGCACTTAAAACGGCCAGTGCGCGTGGTGTTAAGGTACAAATTATTCTGCCAGAAAAAAATGACTCTCGTATGGTGGATTATGCATGTAAAGGTTTTTTTGATGAATTGTTAGCTTGCGGTGTTGAAATATACCAATATCAGGATGGGCTGCTGCATACCAAAAGTATTCTTGTGGATAATGAATTATGTTTGGTGGGGACGGTTAACTTGGATAAGCGTAGTTTTTGGCTCAATTTTGAGGTCACATTACTTATAGATCAATCCCCTTTTATTGCCGAACTTTATCAATTACAACTATCTTATATAGCACACTCACATAAAATTTGTTTAACCGAGTGGCGACAACGAAGTCGAGTACAACGGTTTTTGGAAAGCCTATTTTATTTATTTAATCCACTATTGTAGATATAAATGTAGATATAAATGTAGATATAAATGTAGATATAAATGTAGATATAAATAAGCAGCAATAATAAACGATTAGCAGGTATAAAAATGAAAAAAATTATTTTATTGTCGTTAACGGTATTTGGCCTCGCAGCGTGTAGTAACACTGAAATCACGGCTGAAACAGCAAAACCATTACCTATATTACCAAGTTACAGTCATAGCTGCCCTGATGAACGTCCACAAATGTGTACGATGGATTACCGCCCAGTATGTGGTACAACTGCGTCGGGTGAATTGAAAACATTCGGTAACGCGTGTGGTGCATGTGCAGATACTAGCATTAGTGGTTATTCAGAAGGTGAGTGTAAGTAGCTCGAATCTAGAGATATGAATGTAAGTCGTTTGACTATATATCATCAATATAAAAAGCCAAGCGTATGATTTTCATCCACTTGGCTTTTTGTTCTTTTAACAAGTTAATAAGTTAATTCATCAACGCGCTAGCTATATATTAATCGGTTTGTGATTCACGGGCTAATTTAGCATCCTGGCAGCCTTTAATTGCATCTTGGATTAGATCCAAAGCGGTACCATTGTACTCAGGTAGAGCCGCTTCTGATGTTGCGACAGGCGTGACTCGTTCACCCCATTTTATCATCGTAGCACCCCAAGTTAGACCACCACCAAATGCAGCAAGTAGCACATTATCTCCTGCCTTAATACGGCCTTCTTCTAATGCTTCACAAAGCGCAATCGGTACAGTCGCAGACGAAGTGTTACCGTACTTATGCACGTTAACCATGACTTTTTCTTTACTTGCGCCCATGCGTTTCGCTAAGAAATCAATGATACGTAAGTTAGCTTGGTGAGGAATAATAAAATCAACGTCCTCTGGTGTCATTTGTGCTTTTTCAAGCGCAATTGCAGATGCTTCACCCATGCGTGTTACGGCGCGTTTAAAGATTTCTTTACCCTCGAAATTGAAGTCAAATAGACCATCAACATTCTTGAAACGGGCTCTGTCAGTACCAAAGTTAGGAACCGATAGAATATGGCCTGCATCGCCATCACAGCCAATTTTATTACTTAAAATACCCTGCTTCTCAGTACTTGATTCTAGAATTACGGCACCAGCACCGTCACCGAACAGTACTGCGGTGCTGCGTTCTGTCCAGTCAAGGAAATAACTGATACGTTCAGCACCAATCACTAAAACTTTGTTCATTTGACCACTTTGGATAAATGCATTTGCCGTACTTAAGCCATAAACAAAACCTGTACACGCAGCATTCATATCAAATACAGCTGCGTTGGTCGCGCCTAACTTGGCTTGTACTTTTGATGCAGCACTTGGCAGTGTGCAGTCGGCAGTACAAGTCGCAAAGAAAATACCGTCAAGCTCTGATGCATCAATACCCGCAGCTGCAATAGCTTGGCACGCAGCCACATAGGCCAATTCTGATGTACTTACATGTGAGATACGGCGTTCTTGCATGCCTGTGCGTGATTGGATCCATTCGTCATTAGTCTCGAGGAAAGTACTGAGATCATGATTTGTTAGCGTTGCGGGAGGTAGGCATTTACCCCAACCGGTGATGTTTGCATAATGCATTGAAATTTACCTGTGTTTTGTGACTGGCTAATACAGACTGAGTCGCGAAATGTACGTAATACGAAATGATAAAGTGCTTTATTATACGCGGTATAGCGAAATGACTGTTATTGAAATTGAAATTACTTTGTCAATTATAGAGGCTAGTCTTTGAAAGTGGTAGCTAAATTGTCATTGAAGGTCTAATAGAGGTCAAAATTAGATACAAAAAAGGCACCGTTTAGGATGCCTATTTTTGCGTTAATATTGCCGGTCACTTGTGGTGAAGATTATCCTGGATAAGAAGTTGTGCCTGATTGGTCGCAAGAAGGGTACTTCTATCACCGCATCGACCTGGGTTAAGGTGTCTGCTAATCAGCTGTGGCGTTATCTTTAACTGGGTTTAGTATAGCGAGGTTGATGGGGAATGTGGTTGCGATGTTTGCACTAATAGTGAGTTTTTTAGCAATTACATTTGTAGTAATAATGATAATTGGCAATAATTAACCCTAGGTGTATTATCGTGCGCTATTTGTAGTCTCTATTTTTAATTTAGAGGTAATACAAAACAAGTAAAAGATGAAATAGGGTGATGAAAATGAAATTAGACAGAACAGATAAGTTAATTCTTAATTTAATACAAGAAAATGGCCGGATCAGTAATTTAGAATTAGCGGATAAAATTGGCTTGTCAGCGTCGCCTTGTTCCCGACGTGTGAAGCATTTAGAAGAGTTAGGCTTAATTGATAAACATGTCACCTTGCTTAACCAAGCTAAACTTGGTTTAAAGCTGACGGCTTATATCCATATTAGTATGGATCGACATACACCTGAACGCTTTGAGAATTTTGAAACTGAGATCGCCGCTATTCCTGATGTGATGGAGTGCTGTATTATTACCGGTAGTGATGCTGATTTTCAATTAAAGGTTATTGTGCCAGATATGGAACATTACCAAGAGCTACTGTTAGGAAAACTAACGGGGATTAAAGGAGTAACGGGCGTGAGATCGAGCTTTATGTTACGTAATGTTTTAAGTCGAACGGTATTACCGCTCGACCACATTAAATAGGTGACTAGCTTGCTGCAGAAAGGTACTTGGTTTTTGCAGCTTGATAATCGGCAATGACACCATCCATTACAGATTCTTCATATTGGATCAAGCCGCTTAATAGCATTTCTTTTTGGCCAGTACCGACTTTTTCGTCACCTTCGTAGAAATCAAATTTAAAGGTGACGGTTGCACGCTTACCCTGTACGCTGATGATCGCTTCATCAAACTTCAGCGCAATACTTTTAACGTCGACACGTGTTAGGTTTATTTGCATGCATTTATACATAATTAATGCACGAGCAGGGTTAAACATGAGATTTTCGCTGCGCATGAGCGGCACCATTATGTCAGGAAAATTCTTTCCTGAAAATTGCACATACTCTTTAATGATCTTACTGATAATTTCTTCATCATAAGATGTGTTTCCGCCGAGCTCTAACTCCATAAATGCCTGTTCATCAGCATTCACTATCGCTGTTTTATTGTTTAATAGTGGTGAAAATTGCAGATCTACGTCATTTTTTACCATCCCGGTAAAATTAATCTTCATCGTTTCTGATAAGCCGAACTTAGCCAAAGAAACAGCAAAAAGTAAATCACCTGGTACACAAAAGCGCTTATTATCCACATCATGGATCTTGTTATAATCGTTAGCTACAGTTTTAGCAAATCGACTAGCTTGTTGTTGAGTAAAGCGAAAATAGCTGTCTTTTTGAGAATAGAATTCGTTTAGAAACATATTTAATTAAACTACGGTAATGAAAAATCCAGTTTACATTACTTTTGTTTATAGGCAGGTCGATCCAGTTGCAAATATGACGTTTTTAAATGCAAACTGGATCACGTGATGAGACTCTTGACTCAATGAATGACGGCATCATTCAATGATGACTGAAAATGACTACTTTTTAATATCTGGAGTGACACTTCGTAAGATGCCAATACCGGTACTGAGTAATGTCGAGCTCGTTTTGAGAATCGTTTCTGCCGGCATTGCTGCAGCTGAGCCCATCATGGTCGGAATAAACTTTTTAAAGGAATTATCGACACCATCTTCAACTTCTTTACTGAGTTGGGGTAAGAACTCATCAATAATTTGATCTAATTCTTGTTTTATATGCGCTTCTAATTCAGGTTGTATTTCTGCAATTTTGGCTTCGATAGCGTCCGCAATGTCTTTACTTATTTGGGGTGATGCTTGACTGATCGTAGCTTCTGCTTCTGTTTTTATTAAGGTGATTTGTGTGGCTAAATAGGGCTTAATTACGTTATTGAATACATATAAAAAAGCAAGTGCAGTTAAGATGCTACTGAGTAAGGCCGTAAAGATAATTGTTAACATAATGAGCCATTAAATGATGAATAAGCTATTAATATTAACAATTTAGTGATTGCTGTAAAGGGATATCTGAAAGGAGGCCGGGATGGACCCAAAATAATTTATGGATCCATCCCTAGTTTATGGAATCGAAAGTGAGCTAGAATACCACCGTTCGGTTTTCATAAATAAATACGCGCTCTTCAAGCACTAGACGTAATGCTTTACTGAGTACTGATTTTTCTACATCTTTGCCTGATCGCGCCATATCTTCGGCGCTGTATTTATGATCTACATGAATGACGTCTTGTAAAATAATCGGTCCTTCATCTAAGTTGTTTGTTACATAGTGGGCTGTTGCACCAATAATTTTCACACCACGTTCGAACGCTTGTTTGTATGGCTGTGCGCCAATAAAAGCCGGTAAAAATGAATGATGGATATTGATGATTTTGTTTTCAAATGCAGCCACAAAATTAGGCGTTAGAATACGCATGTATTTAGCTAAAATCACATAATCGGGCTGGTATTTTGATACTGTGTCAATGATACGTTGTTCATGTTCCTCTCGGGTGATATCGAGATGAGAAACTGTGTGATAAGGCACATCAAATTTTTCTGTTAATTCAGCAAGGTTATCGTAATTACCTACAACAGCAGCGATCTCAACATCCAAACCGCCGTAATAATTCTTCATTAAAATGTCGCCAAGGCAATGCGCTTCTTTGGTGACTAAAATAACGATACGTTTACGACCCGCAGAAACGAGCTTACGGCGTGACCCCGTTGGTAGTGCGCTATCTAGGTCGACAAGTAAGGTTTCATCGTTGAATATCCCTTCGAGTTCGGTACGCATAAAAAATCGATTGTGGGTGTTATCGACAAACTCGGTGTTATTGACAATATTGAGCTGATGTTTATAACATATGTTGGTGATCTTCGAGATAAGTCCTTTTTGATCGGGACAATCGGCCAGTAATATTTTCTTTTCCATAATATCTACTACTTTATTTGATGTTTAATATTATATGACTAAATGAAATACTCATTTCTAGTATGCCTGTTAGCCATATTGATTGTATTTAGCAATGACGGCTAGCCACAGCACTTCTTATATTTTTTACCACTGCCACATAAGCAAGGATCATTGCGGCCTTGTTTTAGGGGCGCTGGGTTTAATTCGCCATTGGTATAAAACCACTGCTGGTCTTGAAATACGAAGTTGGAGCGTTCATGCAAACACGCTTCTTCTTCACCTTCTTGAAACCACGCCTTGAACTCGACAATGCCTGTTTCGCTTTCTTCATCACCTTGGCTCATCATTATTTCTAACCGTAGCCACTGGGTATGTTCGGCTGTTTCTGCAATCAAGTCTTCATTTAAATCGCCAATAAAGTCAGGGTGATGCGTTGCCATTAAAAAAACGGGGATATTGTTTACATAAGCACTGTAGCGTGAACGCATCAGTTGCTCTGCGGTTGCTGGTATCGCGGTACCATAAATGTATTTACCGCAGCAATCTTTAAAGGGCATTGCTAAACCACAGCTACAAGAAGTATGCATAATGGCGCTTTATTTCGCTTGCTGGATAGGAGACCGAGTACCAATTAATACGGTACCGCTCTCTTTAAATGAAAGGGCTTCTTTACGTTTCGCCGAGATTAATAATGCACCGTCATCATAGAACAAAAAGTTTTTCCAGTTACGTTTAAATGTGCCCCAATTTGTTTCAATCATATTAAAGCGTTCATAACAAAAATAAACTTTACTGTTATCATCCCAAGTTAAATGCGCGAGCACTTCTTCAGGTAATTCATTACTATCATCATTGTCCCAAGCTTGCTGCCAGTCGACTTCTTGCAACCAAGTATTTTGGTCGTGTGGCCAGTCGCCTTTACTGAACTGATCGGTAAAGTTACATTGCGAGCTAATAAGTTGGCTCCATAATTGACCGGCCCTTGCTTTGCTAAAGGGCTTGATATTAGCTAAATCATCCGCATTAACTGGTAACGACGAATGATTAAATATCCATTTTCGAGAATAAGATTCAAGTTCTATATAATTCATTAATGACACTGGTTATAAGTAAAATTATTTCCAGTTTACAACATTATTAACCTTGGTGGTATCAATTACTAAGCGGACCCCAATTAAACGAGTGTAGTGTTATTATAAAATATCCTAGTGGTGTTATTATAAAATATCCAATAAAATGCAAGGCGTTGTTTAAACAACCAATTGGTTAACTTAAGGTACTTAAAGATGTTTCAACCGAGCCAATTTCAGCCGCAGTGGTGGATTCGTAATGCGCATTTACAAACAATGCTGCCGACGATTAGCCGCCGAAATCTGACGTTTCCGACAATTAGTGAAAGATTAGAACTTGAAGATGGTGATTTTCTTGATCTTGCTTGGACTGCTCTACCAACAGTAGAAAGTAATAAACCGATTGTTATTATTTTTCATGGTCTTGAAGGCTCTGTGGAGTCGCCTTATGTCAAAGGGATCATGCATGCGGTCAGTGCGGCTGGCTGGATTGGTTTAGTCATGCACTTTCGTGGTTGTAGTGAAGAATCAAATCGTTTATTACGGGCTTATCATTCTGGTGATACAAGCGATGCAAGTTATGTCATTGGTTTGATTGCTAAGCGCTACCCTCATGCTCCGTTATTTGCTGTCGGGTATTCGCTCGGAGGTAGTGTGTTAACGCATTATTTGGCGCAAACAGGTAAGCAATCTCAATTATTAGCAGCATCTGTTGTATCTGCACCATTATTGTTAGCTGAAAGTGCAGAGCGGATTAAAAAAGGTTTTTCTAAAGCGTACCAACGACGATTGATTAAACGTCTGCAGGCCAGTGTAGTACGTAAATTCGAGCATTTGGATATGTGCACAGCGTTGAATTTGACGACCAAGCAAGTCAAAAAATTAAATACGTTTGTTGAATTTGATGATCGTGTGACAGCGCCGCTACATGGTTTTAAAGATGCTCTGGATTATTATCGACAATGCAGCAGTTTGCAGTTTTTACACAAGATCCAAACGCCTACATTATTTATTCATGCCGAAGATGATCCATTTTTAACTAAAAAAGTGATCCCAGAGCTAAAAGATATGTCGGCAAATATAGTATTCGAATTAAGTCGCTATGGCGGGCACGTCGGTTTTGTATATGGCTCAATTTTAAATCCAAAATATTGGCTGGAAGAACGAATACCCAATTGGTTTAGTGAATTTACTAAAGATAAAAATAGCAATTCCAAATAGTTAACCCTATTTAATTCACCTATTTTTAATGGTTGCGACTTTTTGTAACACTATTAGAGCGCTTAGCGTGGCTGCTTGAAGATTTGGGGGTTCATGGTGTATTTTCTAGTTACTGTGATAAATGAAAACGGCAGCGACGATTGATTATTCCTGCATTTTCTTACAACACATTGGCAAACTTTGTTCCTGACTTCAAATAATTACCCATCAATTTACAAACGACTATCGACAAAAGTAGCAACGGGCACTGCGCCGCTTATTTCAGCAGCGCGTTTAGCTATCATCGCAGGTAAGGTTGTTATTTAAGTTAATCAAAATCCCCATTAAATTATCTGAGTTAATGGGGTTCATGTTTATTTTATTTCACGATTAAGACAGGGCAGTGAGAATGGCGAGTCACAGATTCTGCGACACTGCCAATTAGGATATGCTCTAACCCAGTACGACCATGACTTGCTATAACGATCATATCACAATCAAAATCAACAGCAGCTTGCGTAATCTCCGTTGCTGGGTGTCCCTCTAATACAGCAGTATGTAGCGGTATGCTTGGCTTAATATCAATGGTTAATTCATCGAGTTTTTCTTGCGTTATCTTTAGCATGTGTTCGTGAATATCATTTGGGGTGATGGCAAGAACCTGAAAGCTATCAAAGCCATGGATCTCATTAATCACACTGACTAAATGCAAGGTAGCATCATATTTTAATGCCATTTCTGCCGCATAGCTTATTGCTTTATTCGCTATATCTGAAAAGTCGGTTGGGCAAAGAATATTGTTAATGGTCATGATGAGGCTCCTAGTTAAGATGGGACTAACGAAATAGTCGTGAAATACACTATTAAATATACTCACTTGGGGCTAGTAAACTGTTACTTAGATCATAAAATATCACTTAAATATTTTGCGATGACCATTTCAGTATAGGACAAGAATATTTCAGTATAAAACAAGTGCATTTAAGTTTGAAAAGAGTAATGGGCTAGCTAATCATTACTAGCCCTCATTGTAAGGAGCTGACTATTATTGGACTGTTAGAATTGCATGGCCATTTCATCTGCAGCACTATCATGTAAATTGTTTTTTAGGTTATCGATAAATTCGATACTCACTTTGCGATCTCGTGGATATTGAATAAGATCTCCTAGATCAGAACTGGCTAATTCTGCACCAAAAGAGTGTACTTGGATATTGCTCTCGTTTACCCCTAACGAGATAAGCTGATCATGAACTGCTACTGCTCTTTGCTGTGCTAAATTAATGTTCAGTTCTTCTTGTCCGCTTGGGTCCGCGTGACCAGATAGAACGATGCTTATTGTTGGGTTTTCTATTAAGTAATCTGCTATTTGTGTTAACCGTGCTTGATTCGTTATATCAATCACGCTTTGATTGACCGCAAAGAGTAGGTCTAACTGTAATGCATCCAATACCAATTGTTGGTTTAACTCGTCTGTTTCTGCTATTTTCTGGATCTGTTGGTCCAAAATTAATACATCTTGCTGCAGCTGATTATTCTGCAATTCACTTGCCAATAGATTCTCTGTTATCTGTTGGTTTTCTGAAATAAGCTGATCAGATTCAATTGATTTGTCCCAGGTATTATTAATCCAATCTCCGGCTGCAACACCGAGTACTAAGCCAATTGGACCACCTGCAATGGTGCCGACGATTATGGTGGATGAAAATACACCTGCTTTTTCCCATGCTGTTAGAGGTTCTTGTTCTGCAGCATTTGCTGAGATGCTCGTGAATGCCATTGACGTAATAAGTAATGTTTTTGCGAAGGTCGATTTTTTCATGGTCAGTTTCCTTTTGATTAAGACTGCTTAACAAGCTATGACTCTATTAAAGCAACCAATAAAGGCTTTTTACTGCCAACAAAATGACAAGTTAGGTATCAATAATGACGAAAAATGACAATGTTCGAAAGGGTTATACCCAAGTTACTTTAACTATACATGTGCGAAAAGAATTAGATTAACGTCAATACAAAGTACTATTTTGATATCTGTGTGAGATTAAACGCGCATTAACTGTTTTCGATATCGCGTAATTTGTTATTTTAATGAAGTTATATTTAAGGGGTCAGGTCATTATTGGATGGTGCTATGGAGGGTTATACATTGAAAGTTTTTTTCAGCAGCGTTATGGCGGGGTTGCTATCTGGTTGTGCTACGTCTGTGGATGATTTATTGCTACATGATAATTTATCGTTTCGAAATATAAATGAGCAACCGTTAGTCAGTGGCGATAAAAAGCTCGATATCCAATATCTCGGTGTCGGGGGGTACTTATTTCAATATGGCGACGATAGCATTATGACTGCACCTTCGTTTACCAATCCGGGCTTAATTAATGTGTCTTTGCCATTACCGATTGAATCAAACTATGCTCTCATTGATGAATTATTACCTGTAGAGGCAAAGCAAGCCGAATTTATTTTAGTCGGTCACGCGCACTATGATCATTTGATGGATGTGCCTTATATTATGCAACAGCATATGCCGACGACAACCGCTGTTGGTTCAACGACGATGACGAATATTGTTACTGCCGTTATCGCTGATGAGCGTTTATTTGATATTACGGATTATGCTGCAGAAGGTGAACAACCGGGTAGGTGGATATATAACCGTAATAACACCATTCGTTTTATGCCTATAAAATCAGATCATGCACCACATTTCATGGGTATTAAAGTGATGTCTGGTACCTATGAAGATGCATTAACGGAATTACCCAGTACTGCTTATGGTTGGAAGGAGGGGCAAACCTATGCCTATGTCATCGACTTTTTAGATAGTCAACAGCAGCCAGCCTATCGTATCCATTATCAAGATGCGGCAAGCAACTCTCCGGACGGGTTAATGCCAATGATGAATGATACTAAAGCGGTCGATATGGCGATTCTATGTGTTGCTGCATTTCATCAAGTTGATGATTATCCCGACGCTATTTTGCAACAGACACAGCCAAATACAATTGTGCTAGGGCACTGGGAAGACTTTTTTGATAATAATAGTGCTGATAATCAGAATAAACCGGTTAAAGGTGTGCGGATGACCAATATCGATGATTTTATTCAGCGGGTTGATGCGGTAAAGAAGGTAGGAGCTAGAGCGATATTACCAACACCCTTTTCTTTTTTTTAATAACAGTATTCTTTAATAAAATCATTGGTTATTGATTAACATCGATAGAAGTGCTTGCGCCACCTTGCACTTGCTTACACTTGCTTACACTTGCTTACGCTTTATTATACAGGCTTAAGTTTGCTTACAATACTTTTACTTTTACTTACACTATTATCATGTGAAGTTAGTTTAATCCATATATTTTGGTCATTTATCTCCTCATGAAAAAAAATAATAAAGTACTTCATACTCTGGCTGAGCATTTAACAATAGGAGAAAGGATTGCATTAAGATGCCGGGATGTGGGCTGTAGTTATTATGACATTGCGAAATGCTGTAATGTGACAGAGCGCACGGTTTATAACTGGTGTAAAAACAAGAGCATACCAGAGTTTAGATATATTCCATCTCTTTGTTTTATCCTTCACTCACAGGTCGCTTGGTTGGTCACTGGGCGTATAGACAAATATCAATGGGTTGATGATTTTCCTATTGGTTTTTTTGAGTTTCTTGTTTCTATTCGTAATATCAATATTGAAAACCGTGGCGACGTTCTCCGTAGTGTGTTTGAAATGGCGATGACATTAAATTTTAGTATCAATAATAGCGCTCATAAAAAGCACAATTTTAATTGCTTTGTGGATAAAGAGCCAACGCATAAAGTACATAAATTTAAGTGTTTTATGAATAGAGTAACGACAAGTAGTCCATTTCATCATGTGGAAGAAGTTAAACATGAGGTGCAAGAAAATCTAACTTTTAGTGGTCGCTTTAATATACGAAAATTGGAATTAGGGTTATCAAATAAAGACATCTCATTATTTTGTGGCGTTTCTGAAAAAACAGTCTACAACTGGGGAAAAGGAAAGTCTTTACCAACAATTATGCAATTTCCTGCATTATGTTCCATTTTAGATGCTGATATGAGTTGGTTGGTCACAGGCTGGTGTGATCTTCCACAGTGGATAGGTATGACTCCTACCGAATTAAAGGTAATGCTGGATAATTTAAATCGCTTACCGAGCCGAACGGTCAATCAAATATATCTATCTGTATCCGCAATTGTTCATGAGCTTGATACTATTTGTTATATGATATAACTAATTAATAGTCATGGAAATAGTAACGTAAACACTTAGGAACATGTTTATAATAGATTTATTGTGTGAGTAAATGTCTCTTCATATAGACTATTCGAATGGAATAGGATTTCAATATAAAATGAAAAATGGCGGAAACAGACGCCCGAAATGGTAATTTAAACTTTACTTATCTAATTTATAAGGTAATGTCTTTACTAGCTTGTCGCTAACCCTAAAGTTGTTAAATTAAAAGTGTAGATTGTTCGAATAATGTATATATCAAAGAATGAAGTTAATATTGCAAAGAATGAAGTTAATATTGGTTATATTAACATCAACCTCAAAAATGGGTTAATAAAGCACCAAAAACCAAATTTTAAAACTGAACGTGTGGGTAAAAGAGAACTAAATGCCTTAAATATTCTACTTCATAATGAGAACGATGTTGTGAGTAAAATAACCTTGATTAATTCAGTCTGGAAAGATCGTGTTGTAACAGAAAGTTCTTTAAATGTTGCAATATTCAACTTAAGGAAACTACTTGATAAATATGATGAAAATAATCACTACAGTTTAGTCAATGTAAGTGGTTATGGCTATGGTTTATACAGTAATACTCTTAGCTAAATATATCTTCAATATACCTTCAATATACCTTCAATATTCAGTGGAAACTAGATTGATAACTATCATTTCATGGAAGTTATTAATCTGTTACGTACATTACTTAATATTCTCATTTATTAAATTCAAAGTCTGAAACCTAATTAAGTAAGTTGGTAATTATAGCGTTATCTCTTATGTGATTATACGTATTGTAATTTATAAATTACAGAATTATTTTACGTGAAATAATATGGCTGTTTATTGTTTTTTTATTAAATAATTATAAGTTTGTTAAATGTAGATTTATTATGATTATGGATATTAAATAAGGTTATAATTAACTTTATTTAATATTGATGTTATGTTTTATGATGGTAATTAATCGTATTGATAGCACCGACTATATATCTCGAAGAGGTTGTGATGAAAATTTATTTTTGTGATGTAAAGGAAGCATACTGCCTGATATTTCATCATTATATTATTAGAAGTGCTTTTCAAGCGATTGTAGATGTTGATGGGAATATTATTGGGTATGAAGCTTTAGCTCGAATATGTTTAAGAGATAGTGGGCTAGTAGTTCGACCAGATGTATTTTTTTCGATTTTGAAAAATAATGATGAATCACAAGATTTATTATTTTTAATTAATCGTTTACATTTATGTAGTTATCGCTCATCTAAATTTTTTAAAAAATATCATAAAATATTTCTCAATTTGACGCCAGATTTTTTTGAACGCTTATCTGACTTCCCTCGAATTATTGTGAATGTAAATAAAATGCTTAAAGAGTTTGATATTCCTTTAACTAATGTTGTCGCTGAAGTGACAGAGAGCAGTGCTGTTTGTGAAGGTAAGTTGGCTCGTGGTGCAAAGTTGATATCGGAATATGGTTACATTCTAGCACTTGATGACTACGGTGATGAAGCGTCTGATTTTGAACGTTATAAGATGTGTCACCCTGAAATCGTAAAAATTAGTCGAGATTTCTTTCTATCTCATAAGGCAAGTGGCTCTTATATAAACTTTAAAGCTCTTATTGATGCATTTAAAGGATATGGCTCAAAAGTGTTAGTTGAGGGGGTTGAATTACAAGATGATCACAAAGTATTGTTATCATTGGGTGTTGATTATTTTCAAGGATTTTTCTTTCATAAGCCAGAATGTGTTTCCCCCTGTGTTTTGGTAAAGGGAGCTGTATTTCATTGATATAATTAACGAATGGAATAATGTCTTTCGATTAGATTACGTTCAGTATTTTATTCAAAAGATTAACTCCATTGGTCGCAAATAATGATGAGGAAGTTGTACTCATATACTGGTTAATCCGATGAGTACTAATATGTAAAACAATGAGTATGAAGTGCAGATTAGAGTGATAGTTAAGTAAATTGATGATAGTGATTTTGGCTGGGTTTTATAGTCATATTGCCATATAGGTTTTCATCACGTTAGAATTTGCTCTTATCCATATTGGTAAGCGAGGTGTGCTTCAAATTGTTGGTCCTGGATGTTTTCTAAGCTGAAAGGTTTACAATAGAGAAACCCTTGGCAAAGACAATCCAGCTTTGCAATTTGATCGTGCTGGTAATCAGATTCGATTCCTTCAAAGATCAAATTCTTAAATGAATTTTTAGATACAAAATGATATAAAGCTGAAACGATTGAATGATTATTCATATGTTTATAAATAAATGTTCTATCAATTTTAACTCTATCCCAACGTAATATATGCAATGCATCAATAGGTATTTCTTCAGACATAAAGTTATCCAACCATAGCTCATGACCTTGTGATTTTAGTATACGAATAGATCTCTTTGCACTGTCGGTTATTGTGTTACTTTTAAAGTTACAGATTTCAAATGCAAATCGAACTTTACTTAAAGAAACTACTTCTTTAACAAATACACTGTCAAATAATAAACTGAATGGACAATTTATTGATGCTATAATTCGTTCCGAATTTAATTTGTATTCACACATATTTAATTCTTCAATTTGTATTAGAATTAACTCTTTTACAAAATCATCTGATATAGTTTTAAAAAATTCTTCTGTGTTGATATTTTTTTTAGAGTTGTGATTGAAACTGGTTGTTACTTCTAGTGCAAATACCTGCTTGTTTTTTGGGTTGATAATTGATTGAGTAAGTAAAGTAAAATCTGCAGAGGAATTGTTATTAATGTTTTTTATGGTAACAGAGTTATGATTCTGTATTTTTATATAAGACATAACCGACTCCTGAAAAGTTTTTTATTATAATATTACTTGATACAGACTTTATAAATTGTCTTAAATTATGAACCGTTACATTTAATGAACTATCGGTCACTATTCGGTTAGACCAGACTGCTTTTACGATTAACTCTTTTTCTATTATATTGGCAGGGCTTTTAAGTAAAAAGTCGAGTAATAATAATTCTCTTTTACCTAGTTTTTTATATGTTGATATATCTAACTTATTGTCGACGTCACAATACAAACCTGAACGTAGGTTTAGTTCGACATTACCAATCTGCATACACCTTGTAGTCACAGTTTCACAATAGTTCATAATTATCCTTATAGATGTGCAAGACACCTTGTCTTTTTATTTGGGAACATTTTATAGAAATTAAAAGAATAATCATTACTAAATAATTATATTTTTATTAAATAACGATGTTTATTAAATAACGATGTTTATTGATAAGTAATAGTGCACATACCTACCTATAAATGCTTAGGAGTTCACGTATTCAAATGCTTACATACGTTTTTTTCACGTGCTTACGTATTATTGTTTACATGTTTACGTATATCCATTTACATATGCGTAAACATGTCCGCCTGTGGTTATTTATATATTCACATGATCATATGCGTGTAAATGCTAGCGTTTATTGATTTAAAAGATTGCAAGTTTTAATGAAAATTAATGTTTTGTTTACTTTTTATTTATTAAGTGGTTTTGTTTAATTAATAATAAATAAATAATTAATTAAGTTGTATAGATAGGATTTAGTAGTGAGAGCTTATTATTGTAAGGAATCGATTATCCGTAGTGCACTAAGCATTAACGTGCACACCCTAACGGTATGAAGGTGCAGAAATTACAGTTACTGCATTTATTGCAATTTTTTGAAACATTGCTGATACCCGCTAAAAACTAGAGTTATATTTTATTAATTAAATACCAATTTAAAAAATGTAATGATTATTTTATTAAGAAAATTAGATTCATATGCAGGAGGAGTATATGAGTACCAGTATGTAAAACAGTGAGCATGGGAGCTGAATTAGTACTTATTCCTGATTACACGCTGAATAACTAAATAACACGAGTTAGGTACTGACATTTGATAGGCTAATCAATGTACATTTGCAGTTAGAAAAATGACAACGTGTCCATTCGGGCATGTTCAACCATTTGACTGTATTCCGTTGTTGTGGCTGGAGCCACTAGAGGATACTTATTTTAGTTTCGCTAAATGGAGTTAGCAACAATGACTAAGAAGACAATTTCTAACAATATCTCTCTACTTTCTGTATCCGTGGCATTAGCACTGACAGCAGGTACCGCTCAAGCGAGTTTAGGTAACTTAGGTACAACGTTTGGCTTATCACCTGTTGATATTGCTTCTGCACAGTCTTTTTCTTTATTTAATTCACAGTCATCAGCGGCATATTACAATCCATCAGCACTCGCTGTGACGGATCAAGGCGAGATGTATGTTGGTTTATTATCAGCCACTCCGGACATTACTGCTGGCGATCAAATATTTGATGAAGCAACGCAGCCGATACTCTCGGGTATGAATGTTAATATAACCAACCTTTTTAATTTTTCTTACCCCATTTATTTTGGTCTGATTGCTGGTATCGAAAATTATGGTACTGAAATGATGGCGTTTAGTTCGGCAACATCAGAGACTGGTCAGTTAGTCAATTATGGTGAGAAGCCATTATTTGTTGCTGCATCGGGTTCAATTCAAATTATGCCTGGCTTAACCATTGGTGCTGGTGCGCAAGTATCATTGCATGCTGATGCTGATATGAGTCTAGAAAGTGAGTTGGATGGTACCGCGTCAGGTAATGAACGTGTCGCGGTTGCAGCTGAGCCTGCTATTACCCCTATTGCAGGAATTACCTTGGATTTAGGACGCATGGCATGTGGCAGTGATAAGAGTTGTGCGGGTAATGGTATTGCGTTTGCAGCCGCTTTTCGTGGTGAAAGTTACGGTCAAGCAAATATTAAAGCGGCCGCAACAATAACCCAAACGGTATCCGATTTACCCATCAATCTATTAACATATGATGCATACCAGCCAGACATTATTTCTGCAGGTGTACGTATTAAAGCAGGAATAGTCAGTTTAGCGTTCAGTGCTGAGCAGCAAAATTGGTCAGGTTTGAATGACTTGATGTTAGAAGACACAGTAAAGGATCAAGCGAGTGTTGGCTTTGAAGATATCATTATTCCACGCGCAGGTATCGAGCTAAATTTTAACGATACATTTAAATTAATGGCGGGTGCCAGTTATGAAAAATCCCCGCTAGATACAGATGAAGCAACGTTGGATGTGAATTATTTAAGCGCCGACAAATTAGTGGTCGGTGCTGGTTTTTCTTATTTCCATAAAGGTACTAGTTTAACGGCTTATCCTTGGCAGATTGATTTTGCGTATCAGCTACAAGTACTTGATCCAACAGACCACACTATCTCACATCATGATAATGCAAACACTTCTTCAGTTGAGTTAGAAGGCACAGTGTCAACTATTTCACTTTCATTCGCGACTAAATTTTAAGGGGGCTTTATGAAAACAGTTAACTTTCGTTTAAATTCTTTTTTTAGCTCTTTTGTGAAGGGGGGCCTCGTTGCCTCGGCCGTCATGCTTGCTGGTTGTGGACTTGAACCACAAGATAATGAAAAAGTGAAAGAACCAATTTTAACGGCAGAAGAAAGCCGGGATGAATTAGCAAAACGTCGTGCTAAAAGTTTATTTGATGCACATGAATTCTATTCATACCCATCGAATGGTCAAGGTGATGTCGCGGTTAATACCTCTGTACTGTTATCATTTTCTCATCCATTAGATAGCTTTTCGACACAAGATTTTAGCTTAATAGACAGTAATGGTAATGTGGTTGAAGTGGCCTCGGTCGAAGTGACTGAAGGTAGTTTTGCGACAGATCCTGAAAACCCAAAAGCGAATGGTTTGGCATTTAAGCCAAAACGCGCACTTAAAACGGGCGAACAGTATACCGTTATTTATGAAATAGGCTTGATTAATGAAGCTGAGGGTAATAAAGAATTAACCGTAGAAAGAACGGTGCAAGATCCATTGACGTTCACGACTCGATTAGGTAAAGATTCAGCTAATTTTGCATTGGATACTAACGGTTTTTATCCAACGGATGACTTGCCCTTTACGACGTTTACATCATTACGTCTCCGCATGACCAACGAAATTGATATTAAAACCTTGATCACTGGTGACTCATTTAAATTCCAAAAAATCGGTTCGACAGAGCAAGTTTCCGGTGATTTAATTGCCAAAGGCCGTTATATCACATTCGATCCTACGGTTGATCTTGATGCTGATGCGACGTATGAATTAATCGTCAGTAGTGATGTTAAAGATAAGGTAGGGAATAGCTTTGCGGGTCTAGAAAAAACATTTACGGTATTAGATTCGGGCGACCATGCATTTAAACCAATGAATGTGACCTTGAATAATGGTTATCAGGAGTCACCTTATTCTGGTGAACTCATTAATGCGGTAACCATTAAATCAGTATTGATTGGTACTAATGACACCACTTATGTTGATTCTGATCTAATTACTGAACTCGCTAACTTGGGTAATTTCGATGAGTCTGCACCCCTTGTAATCCGTAAAGGTTCTATTTTAAATAGTTCTAACCTGACGGTTAAAGTGGGGGGGGAATTTCCAACGGGTTTCGATACCGGTAATATTCGCATGACTAATATTTCTGATGCGACGGGTTATTTAATTAATAATACCAGTTCAGATAATAAGTATGCGCCAAAACAATTACATCTATTTATGGATGTCGCGATGACCACCGATGGTTATCTTGAAAATGGCAAGCTTAATGGTAAAGCTAATGGCGGATTAAGCCAGAATATTATGCATCTTGAATTGATGGGGACCGTCAGAACGGAAGGCCCAACGATGATCATTGATGCTATCAGTGAAATTGATTTGAAAATTTTAGGTGTTGATAATGCACATGCACAAGTCTCATTCCATATGGAGTCGTATACTGAAGTTGAGACCCCGCCCGCCGCTTTTGATGCTCTCTCTCCGGTATTTCATTCCACTTACCCTAATGTGAACACAGCTCATTTTAGTTTAGGTGACAATGTAACAATTACCTATAACGAACCGCTAGATTTAGCATCATTACAGAATCTTATTCTTAAAGATGAAAATGGTAGTGCTGTGGAAACATTTATTTCACAGGATGGTGCTTCTATTATAATTGACCCTACAGATAGCTTAATCCCATTAACGGATTATACCGTTACTGGTGTAATTAAAGATCTTGCGGGTAATAGTACTTATGTACGGCAAAGCTTTGCTACCCCAAATAAAGAGCAGGGTACAGAGTTTGAAGAGCATGACGAGGTTACGGCTCGCTACACAGCCCCAATAGTCGAAGGTATGGTACCGGGTTACTCATGTGCTTTTGAAGATACAGATTTAGGCCTTGATATTGCAGGTCGTTGTGCTGGTGGTTTAGAGACAGATCAAAAGTTAAATATATTTAGTTTACAAGAAGACCGCAGTATTTTTGTGGCGTTCAGCCAGTCAATGGATGAAGCCAGTATACGTTTAGGCGAAACGTGTAATACTGGTTCGTTCCGTGTCGAAATTGTTGAACCTAATGGTATTGGTAACTGTATTGAAACGGTTCCTGGAGTGCTCAATTATGAGAATAAAATATTAACTTTCTCGCCAAGCGATAACTGGCAGGATCAAGGTTCCAACGTATATCGTTATTCTTTAATTTCTGCGGAAGGTGAAACCAAAGGTAGCGTTGATTGTTCAACGGGTGAGGTATTGTGTAGTACGCAAGGTTATCCTTTACAAACAACCTTGTTAAAGCCTGATAGCCATGAAGATCTTGGCGGTCCAGATATGTTAATGCCATTTCGTGCTGCGCCTGCTGATAACTTAGTGTTTAATCCATTAATGATGCCAACATCGGATACCAATCGTGATTATCGTTGGGATGATATAAAAGAAGAGGTTGTCAGTGGTAATTTTGCGAAATTATCTCTACTGGGGACGAGTGGGGCGTTAGTTAGAGCCACAGTTGGTTGTGAGTTAGATCAAACTTGTAGTGATGATTATGCTAAAACTTTCATCAGCGGTTTTATGCCGACGGAAGTAGGTGAATACGATGCTGAAAATAACCGAATCCCAGTGAAAGTCCATGCTGAGCAATTGATATCCTCAAATGTAAACGTTGCAGCCATGCTTGGTTTCTTTAATATTGGTTTTATTGAATCTGAAGTACCAACTGGCACTATGATTATGCGTCCTAAGTATTCGGTTGTGAATGGTAAAACAGAAGTTCCAACGGGTTATATTATTTGGAATGAAGAAGAGAACAGACTTAATTTCAAAATTGATTTAGATATCTATATGGATAATCCATTTATGAGTGTATTAGGTGGCTTAGTTACACATAACCTGCACAGTTATCCTTTGGAAAATGTTCATCTACAAGGGCCGCTAACATTTTTAGATGATGGCCGTATGAATATTGAGTTAAGTAATTTAGAACAGATAAAATTGGATGTTGTTCTAAACCTTAGTGGGTTTAATTCAGAAAGTGGAATTGCGAGGATGACGCTGGCTATTGCACCGGGTGATATGTCATTACAGCAAATATCACAACCGATGAAATAGTTATCTATATCAGTTAGGTAAAGTGAATAAAACAAAGGCCGCACATCTTTATTAATATAAATGTGCGGCCTTTTTACTTTTGTAATTTTACTCTTTCAATTGTTATTGTTTCAATTCAATCCGCTTAGCTAATCGGTGCAGGTTACCAACATCGACAGAAAGCTGGCGTGCAGTTGCAGCCCAGTTATTGTTATTTTGTTTAAGGGCGTTATTGATTAACTGTCGTTGAAATTGCTCGGTCGCGTCACGTAAATTATCGACGGGTATGTTGGCGGCGGACATTGTCGGTTGCTCAATCATATCAGTTACTTCAACGAGTGCATGCTCAAGCTTAAAATGCGAGGGCTGCAGTATTACGTATTCATCTGTAGCTTCTGCTTTGGCGAGGATCGCTGCACGATTAACACTGTGTTCAAGTTCTCTGATATTACCTGGCCATGGATAATTCATCAGTATAGCTTGGCAGGTGGAGCTTAAGCTAAGGTGGCTTAATTGCAGTTTGCTGCGACAGCGTTCAATGAAAAAACCAGCCAATAATATAATGTCTTCGCCACGTTCGCGCATCGGTGATACTGTAATGGGAAATACGCTAAGGCGATGATAAAGATCTGCTCTAAAACGACCTGCAAGTACTTCTTCTTTTAAATCTTTGTTGGTTGCCGCTATGATACGCGTATCGACTTTTAAGTTTCGGTCATCACCAATACGTTGTAAGTCACCATACTGCAATACCCGCAATAATTTTGCTTGTAAAGTTAGGGTTAACTCACCAATTTCATCAAGAAATAGGGTGCCTTTATCTGCTAATTCAAACTTACCACTGCGGTTACTTATCGCACCGGTAAATGCGCCTTTTACATGTCCAAATAGTTCACTTTCTGCAATAGACTCTGGTAAAGCTGCGCAGTTAAGGTATATCAGAGGTTTGTCGGCTCGAGAAGATTGCTGGTGGATTGCGGTGGCAACTAATTCTTTACCAACTCCTGTTTCTCCCAAGATCAAGGCGGTCATATCGGTGCTCGCAACCACGCTTATTTCTTTTTTTAAGGCTTGGATCTGCGCGGATTGACCAATAATTTCAGTGTTACTTTGGGGTTGATGTTTGGCGGGATCTGATTCTGTCATATCGCCTGCCGCTTTTTCCAGTTTATCCATCAATAATGCAATATTAAGTGTCGCGGCTGCAAGCGCACTCACCGTACGTAGTTCATCATTGCTGAAGTTATCAAACTGATGGGGATCAAAGCTATCGAGGGTAAGGGCACCAATCAGGCGTTGATTTGCCATCAAGGGTAATCCGACACAGGCATGTACATGCAAATTACCTTCATGTGAGGTAATCAGGGCGTCATAAGGATCGGGTAGAGAACTGTCTGCAGGAAACCTGACCACATCACCAGCTCTGGCAATGGCTTCTAATCTAGGGTGTTCACTGATATTGAATTGTCTGCCCAATACGTCAGCATTAAGGCCATTAATTGCTAAGGGTTTGAAATGCAGTCCCTTAAACTCTAATAGCGCAGATGCATCACACTTGAATAGTCTACGCATTGTTGTAAGTAGGCGTTCGAAACGATCCTGACTAGAGATATTGGTTGTTAAATCTAAGGCGATATGGATAAGGTCTTTAGTGCTAGTTTGCATAATGTCAGCCATATTGAATACTGTCTTATCGACAGTCTATAGTCATAATGACAATATGTAAAGATAGTCATCATGACAGCGACATTTTGATGTTACCTTTAAAATCAACGCATTAGATTTGTTTTGGTGCCTGCAATTTAGAGGTAATATAAATTCGTTAACTCTTTAATTGGAATACAATATGGCTATTCATGTAAAAAATAATATTTCTTGGGTTGGACAGCGTGATTGGGAAGTGCGTGATTTTCACGGTACTGAATTTAAAACAGAAATACTCAGTGCTAATGCGTTAGCAAAAACGCTAACGAATACCGCGACGAATGTAATTTTTCCTGCGATGTTAGTCAAAGTTACAACGCCGCTATATCCGATTCAATTAAGTGGAAATACCACTGCGGAGGATGCGCGTTGGCAAGTAGAATTGACTACCTCGGGAATGACTGCAACACTAGGTGGTTAAAATAGTATAAGACGATTCTTAAATAATTTAAAATTGAAAGCAACAGGCGGGAGCAATCACCCTGTTGCTTGTTCGATTAAATCAGTGCTGTTTATTAGAAAAGTATTTTATCAAGTCTTGGCTATAATCTTCTATTGATGTGTATCCGTAATACTTGAGAGCATCATTACTGTCAATACCGTATTCATAGGTGATTAGTCCAATCCATTCACTACGGTTTTCGATAATTAGTTGATTAATTCTGTTTATTAAAGCATTCATATTATTATCTCCAGTTGAGTCGTTCACTTACTTTCAAGTTTACTCTATTGGCGACAGCACATGAGTGTTACCCATCCACATAGCAATACTATTCGCTCATTAGTTACGTTATTATTACTTATTAGTACTAATCAGTATTATTGTTCTATAGGACAAGCATATGAAAGAATATATTGAGAAGGTGCCGCAACGTATTGGAGTGTCTTGGCGGTATAAGAAAGTATTGGAAGAGGTAAAAAAATTTGATTGGCACCAACATGAAGAATATGAAATTGCCATACACCGCAATTTTAATGGGCTAAGTCTTATTGGAAACTATTGCAGCGATATCGATCATAATCACATGGTATTATTAGCGCCAAGTATCCCACATGCATTTTGCTCTGATAAACTGTCGATATCGCAGCGTTGTGAAACGCACGTGTTATGGTTTAAAAAAGAATGGATCGAACAGTTAATTTATTGCTGCAGCGAACTCAAACCATTACGTTCTGTTTTAAGCGAAGCGCAAAAAGGCATACAGTTTTCACAGACGACTGCAGAACAAGTTTTCTTGTTGCTAGATGACGTGTTATTGCTCAATCCCGTTGAGCAATTAGCAACTTTAATGCGTGTTTTTTCGCTTTTAATTGATGATGAACAGCAAACGCCATTGTTATTGAGAAAGACCGCTCAAGGTGATCCGGATAATCACGTTGAAAATAAGCTTAGAAAGGCAGAAACGTTTCTTCTTAAAAATTTTCAGCGTCCTATTTATCAAGCAGACTTAGCGCGCCATTTATATGTTAGCGAGAGTACGATTAGACGGTTTTTCTTCAAACATTATAAAGAAAGTTTTTCACAACACTTGATGAAAATTAGGTTAAATGTTGCCTGTGAACTGCTCGTTAACACTCAATTACCAATAAATATAATCATGGAAAAAGTAGGTTATTTTAATCAAGCCAACTTTAATCGCCAGTTTAAAGCGTATAAGCACGTGACCCCAAATAGCTACCGAAAAGCATTGAAACTGTTAGATGATGGTAAGTAAAACTAAAAAGGCCGTAACTTAATGTTACGGCCTTTTGATCGTTTATTCATTTAAACTAAATGAGTATTACAAATAACGGGCCTGTAAATGGGCTTTAAAGTGGGCCGGGTTTAATGTTTCCCCTGTCGCTTGTTTGACTAAATCATTAGTGCTTAATAGTGATGCATTTTGCCAGATATTGGTTTTAAGCCAATTAAAGATAGGTGATAAATCACCGCTAGTAATGATTGCTGGTACATCCATCTGTTGTTTGATGGTCGCCATAAACTGTGCAGCATACATAGCGCCAAGGGTATAAGATGGGAAGTAACCAAAGCTGCCATCTGTCCAATGCACATCTTGCATACAGCCATTACGGTAATTACCCTTGGTATCTACACCAAGATATTGCTGCATTTTAAGGGCCCATAATTCTGGAATATCATCCACTTCAATATCACCATTCATCAGTGCTTGTTCGATTTCATAACGTAACATCACATGTGCAGGATAAGTGACTTCATCTGCATCAACACGGATAAAATCTGGCTTCACTCGTGTGTAGCACTGACTTAGATTAAGCGGGTTATAAATAGCCTTATCTGTACCTGAAAAAGCCTTCTGTATTTCTGGTGTCAGTAAGGTTAAAAACTCTTTACTACGACCTAATTGCATTTCAAATAACAGGCTTTGGCTTTCATGAATGCCCATCGAACGCGCTTGGCCTACTGGTAGATGGTTCAATGCTTTTGGTAGACCTTGCTCATAACGTGCGTGGCCCGTTTCATGGACAACGCCCATCAAACTCTGGGTAAAGTCATCTTCTTCGTATCGCGTTGTTATGCGTACATCTGAAGATACACCACCGCAGAATGGATGAGTTGATACATCAAGACGACCATGGTTAAAATCAAAGCCGAGGATCTGCATGGTTTTTAATCCCAGCTGTTGCTGAGATGCAATCGGGAAATGTCCTGTTGGCATAATGACATTGTCACTGCGTTGTTTTTCCTGGGCAGCGAGCGTTAATTCTGGTAACCATGACTTCACATCATCAAAAATAGGGTCTAGTTGGGCGCTAGTCATGCCCGGTTCGTACAAATCCATCAAGGCATCGTAGTTACTACAGTTGTTTGCTTGGCCGCGAATACTGGCTTCTTCACGTGACAGCTCAACGACTGTTTTTAAATTTTTAGCAAAACCTGCCCAATCATTTTCTTTACGCTGGGTACGCCAAGCGTGTTCACATTTAGAGCCTGCTAACGATTTTGCCGAGACAAGTTCTTCCGGTACAACGTTAGCTTGCTGCCAGCTACGGTCGATCTCTGCCAAGCTGGCTTGTTGCTCACTTGACAGGTTTTCAGCTTGTGCTTGGTTAATTAAGCCGGCAAGTTGTGGTGCGGTACTTTGCTGGTGGATCATGACGGCTAGTTCGGCCATTGCTTCAGAGCGTGCTTCATTACCGCCTGCTGGCATCATAGCAGCTTGATCCCAACCACAAATAGAAGATAAGTGGCTTAGGTTATGTATCTTTTTAAAGTGCTTAGATAACTCTTCATATGCTGAACTAGTTGTCATGTTAACTCCAAGGTTGAGTCTATTAATAGGGGAATGTTAGCCTGATTTAGCTAATATTTTATCTAATACTCTAAAGGGTAAAATACGTTTTAACAAGGCAAATAAATAGGTTGGAAAGGTTACGTAATAACGGACTTTCGGATTTTTGCTTTCGATAGCATGAATAAGTGCTTTGGTGACGGCTTCTGGGCCTAGAGTAAACTGGTTGCTGACGTCTTTTTTACCCAACCGACTAATTTGTTGTTGGTAATCAGCACTGTGGATACTATTTTCGATATCAATATTGGCTTGAAAGGCTGACAATGCATTGGCTCTAAATTGGCTTACAATAGGGCCGGGTTCAATAAGTGATACCTTGATTGGGGAATCTAATAACTCCAGTCTTAACGTGTCTGTTAGTCCTTCTAGCGCAAATTTACTTGCGTTGTATGCCCCGCGATATTTCATCGTCACTAAACCTAGAACTGAGCTATTTTGAATAATGCGGCCGCGGCCATTGGCGCGCATTAATGGGATAATTTGTGTGGTTAGCTCGTGCCAGCCAAAGACATTGGTTTCAAATTGAACACGCAACGCATCTGTTGGTAAATCTTCGACAGCGCCAGGTTGACCATAAGCGCCGTTATTAAACAGCACATCAATCTTGCCATCGGTGAGTTGGATTATATGTGCGACCGCAGCAGTAATAGAGGCTGTAGAACTTAAGTCCAGTTGCACACTTTCAAAACCTTGAGCAATTAACCTCGTCACGTCTTGCGTCTTTCTCGCCGTTGCAAAAACACGATAACCTGCCGCTTTCAGGGTGACAGCAGCGTGATAACCGATCCCTGTTGAAGCGCCGGTAATTAATACTGTTTGCATTGCTGATATCTCCACGTTGCGTTGTGCTTAACGCATAATAAATGGTTTATGAATCTGTAGTTTGTCATGAATCTCAGACACAAAAAAGCCCGTAACACTGTTACAGGCTTAATGATACTCAAAGTTCGTTATTAACCTTGTTCTAGTAATCTGCGTAGGTCAATTACGGCTGCATTAGCACGAGAAAGGTAGTTTGCCATTACCAGAGAGTGGTTAGCAAACATCCCAAAACCAGCGCCGTTTAGAATCATAGGGCTGTTTACAGGCTGAAGTGATGCTTCTAGTTCAAGGATGATTTGATCAACACTTGCTAAGGCATTTTTCTTTTCGAGTACACCTTTAAAGTCAATACGTGCTGCTTTTAAATAGTGATATAGTGCCCAAGAAGAGCCACGTGCTTCCCAGAATACATTATCGATTTCTAACCATGGTGTTTTAACGGTAGAACCTGACTCTGTGAGTGTGGATTGCTCAGCGCCAAGATCACCCGATAAATCAGTATTGATACGGTATTGACCAACTGACGCACTTAAACGTTGTGATAATGAACCAAGACGCTTTTCTACTTGTTTAAACCATTCAGCAAGGTTATCTGCACGCGCATAAAATTGTGCATTTTGTGATTGCGAATCATTTAATTTATCTAGGTATTTTTGAAGTTCAACGATTGTCTTTTTGTATTCAGAATTGGCATTCGTTGGGAATAAACGTTTATGTCCAACGTTTAACGAACCGTGTGCTTTTTGTAGGTCTTTATTTTCAGTTGACTGCGTTTGTGAGCGGCTTAAGTCACGACGTAATACTAACATCAGATCACGCGATTGCTCTAATAATCCATATTCCCATGATGGCATGTTATCCATCAAAACTGCAGGTGGTAATATTGAATTACTGAGGTAACCGCCATTTTTGTCATCTAATGTTTGAAGTGTTTTAATCAGCGTGGCGGTGGTGTAAGAACCTACCGCAATATCAGTATTGTTTTTAGTTAACTCTTCCGTGATTTGTGTTGGACTGAAATTATCTGGTTCAATGCTCCAATAAATGGCCGTTGCATAAAAGATAATACCGACAGCTGCAATACCTGCAATGATTTTAGATTTACTCATCTGGTCGTTCCCTCGAATCATACATTAAGTTTAGTAATATTTACTCTAGTGTAACTCGCTGAAATGCTTGCAACAAGCCTAATCACAATATAAAAAAATACATACCAATACTTACATAAAAACACCTTATGTTTTTTTAATTCTGACCACATGCATAATTTCTATTTTGAATCCTGCGACGTCTTCGACCTCAGGGTAGTAAGTCAGATTGACGTATACACCGGTTAATGATCTATAAGGCTTTTTGCGTTTAAATTTGAAAGGTACGCTGTGGCCTTCTATCATGACTGTATTGAGGTACCATTCGTCTTTTTCTCTTTGTACATGAGAAGTGACTTTTTGGAGTTCTGAATGGGTTAATCCGGGATGCTTGTTAAGTAATTTATCGGGATCTGAAGCCATTTATTATAGTCTCATTGTATTTTAGTTACTTGAATATAGACGTTGCTTGCAATGTTGAACTTGTTGATGGCAACTTGAAATTATTGATGTTCAGCCATTAGTATATCTCAAAATGAGGTTAAACTTTGTTTATTGACGCTATTTTTCAGGTTTACGGGTGTAAATATGATATAAACTAAGTGTAAATTTTAACTCCCTTTCGATAATTACATTAGGGGTAGCAGGGAGAAAGATGTGAGACAAAATACACGTCATCAAAAAATAATTTCGCTGGTTAAAGAAGAAGGGTTTGTTAGTACTGAAGTCTTAGTTGAACATTTTTCAGTCAGCCCGCAAACAATCCGCCGAGATTTAAATGAATTAGCTGAAAGAAACTTGGTTCGCCGTCATCATGGTGGTGCTTCATTATTAGAAAGCAGTGTGGTTAATGATTCATACGTTAACCGTAAACAAAAAACAGCTAAAGGTAAAATGAAAATAGCACAAGCGATGGCGGAGCGAATTCCTGATGGTTCATCGTTATTTATTGATATCGGCACCACATCGGAAGCCTTAGCGCACGCATTACTTACCCATACTAATTTACGAATTGTGACCAACAACCTGAATGTTGCGACGATTTTGATGCAGAAACCTGATTTTAGAGTGATTGTGGCTGGTGGGGAAGTGCGTAACAAAGACGCAGGTGTTGTTGGTGAAGCAACTGTCGACTTTATTAAGCAATTTAGAATGGATTTCGGTATTGTGACTATCAGTGGTTTAGATATGGATGGTTCATTACTCGACTTTGATTATCAAGAAGTGCGCGTGACACAAGCTATCATTGAATGTTCACAAGAGGTATTTTTACCTGTTGATCACACAAAATTCGGTCGTAATGCTATGGTTAACATTGGTAATGTGAATCAAGTTAATAAGCTATTTACTGATATCGAACCGCCAGAAGAACTTGCGAAGTTATTGCTGTTACATCAGGTCGAGTCGATAGTCTGTAAATCAACGTTAGAGAGTTAAACTATTAAATAATTATTAGAGAAGGGAGTGTCTCGTGATCCGTGTTGTTTTTAATCAAAAAGGTGGCGTAGGTAAATCTACGATCTGTAGTAATTTGGCTGCTATCGCTGCATCAGAAGGCAAGCGTACGCTTATTATCGATTTAGATAGTCAATGTAATACCAGTGCCTATTTATTAGGAAATGATTATAAGGTTGATTTTAGTGCTGCTGAGTTTTTTGAGCAGACATTAAATATTATTATGAAAGGGCGACCTTATCATGACTTTATCGCGCAGACGGCATTTTCTAATCTTGCCATTATGCCAGCGTCAGAATTGCTTGGTGAATTGATTGTTAAATTAGAACAACGACATAAAATCTATAAATTGCGTGATGCTATGGTGAAATTAAGGCGTGATTACGATGAAATTTATATCGATACACCGCCAGCATTTAACTTTTATAGTTTGTCGGCCTTGATTGCCGCGGATACTTGTTTAATTCCCTTCGATTGTGATGATTTCTCACGTCGTGGTTTATATAGTTTATTAGCCAATATTGAAGAAACACGACAAGATCATAATGATAAATTACGGGTAGAAGGGATTGTGGTTAACCAGTACCAAGGGCAAGCTAGTTTACCAAAAAAACTGGTTGCAGAATTAAGATCGGAAAATTTACCGATTTTAAATACCCTGATCCACAGCTCCGTGAAAGTAAAAGAATCACATAATATTTCTCAGCCCTTGATCAATTGTGCGCCTAAGCATAAAGTGACACTGCAATTTTGCGATCTCTACGCTGAGATCTCTGCATAATATTTCCAATTGCTTTGGCTGAGGGATGAACCTTAAGCTAAAGCAATTGGATTTCTTTTCATACTCATCTGTGTGAGTGTATTTTTATTAATCATATTTTTAGATAGCATTCGGCCTCAATGTTTGCTGTTTAAGTGATAAGCAAGGTAGTTATGTCAGTTAGTATTAATGACCTAGAATCATTTTTTCGTAATATCCAACAATCAATTATCACGGCTTTTCAGGCTGAAGAAACCAACGGCGAGTTTATCGCTGATCATTGGACTAGTCATCTTGGTCAGGGCACTAGTTGTGTATTACGCGACGGTGAAGTATATGAAAGCGCGGGTGTAAACTTTTCGATGGTAAGCGGTGATAAATTACCGGCGGCTGCATCGGCTAAACGTCCGCAATTTACAGGTATGTCATATCAAGCGATGGGCGTGTCGGTAGTGGTTCATCCACGTAACCCGCATGCACCGACAAGTCACGCCAATGTACGCATGTTTATGGTGACTGATAATGACGGTCAACAGCATTGGTGGTTGGGAGGTGGTTTTGATCTAACGCCAATTCATTTGTACGCAGATGATGCTCGTCATTTTCATACCGTGGCGCGTGATGCTGTCGCTCCATTTGGTGATGAGCTGTACCCACAGTTTAAACAAGATGCAGATGAATATTTCTATATGCCACACCGTGAAGAGTATCGTGGTATTGGTGGTATTATTTATGATGATCTGAATCAGTGGGATATTGAGAAAAGTTTAAGCTTTATTGAATCTGTTGCTAAGGGTTATACACAAGCTTATGCGCCAATTATTGCTAAACGCAAAAATCAGCCGTATACAGAACAAGAACGCGAGTTCCAATTATTCCGTCGCACCCGTTATGCGGAATTTAATTTGATTGTTGATCGTGGCACTATTTTTGGTCTGCAAAGCAAGGGGAGAACGAAGTCTATTTTGATGTCTATGCCTCCGCTTGCCAGTTGGCACTATGATGATCTAGAACCGCAGAATGAAGCGCAACAAGCGTTAGTTGATGTTGTTTCAGAACCTCGGACTTGGCTATAGTTTTTATTTAGGATCACGCTTCACGGCGTGGTTTTAACGTTCAATTCGAACTAATGTGTTTCGAAAAATCTTTAATTATTGCCGCTGTTGTACCCCATATCGGATATTTACCCCAAGGCATAAAAGTCACTTCACGGTACTTACCTTTAAATAAACTCTTTTCGATAATATGATTTTCATCATCGAGCAGGAAAGATAACGGCACTTCAAAAATTTCATCGACTTCATTGGGATCAATTTTGGATTGGTAATCACTGTCGATCAAGGCAACGACTGGGGTGACATAATAGAGACTAATCGTTGGTCGACTAGGCAGTGTTCCCAAAATAGTAATTTTATTGGCTGGAATACCAATTTCTTCATGGGTTTCACGTAATGCGGTGGCGATGGATGAACTATCAGTTTTTTCTGTTTTACCGCCTGGCAGCGCTATTTGACCACTGTGGTGGCGCAGATGTGACGCACGACGAGTTAGAATTAGGTTTAGTTCTTGCTCTCGTTCGACAATAGGAAATAGCACGGCCGCAGGCGTAAACATTTTGGATAATTTACTCACCGATTTACTGCTAGGCGACAGTACAAAACGTGAAGTTAAAGAATTAATATCCATACGCGTCCTTGCAACTCATTAAGTTGAAATGAAGTACTATAATCTTGAAATAATGTACTTTAGTTTATTCACTGATTTATTATGTTCATTAACTAAAATACTAGATACCTCATTTAAAGTATAGGCTATATTGCTCAATCATTAATAATTAGCGCAGTAGGTGGGGCGCGAGGGTTGATAAATTCAATAAAAGCTAAGCACGATTAAAAATACTAAGTTGAGGTTTCTTGTTATGAGTTAATTGCTGCTTCCAATATCTGAACTATTTCATCTCTGCTGTTGACTGGATTTTCTTATTGCATTTTTATCACCTTTGACGAAAACACTGTCCTTTAGGGCGGTGATGTAAGTCATTATTGCGTAGCAATAAGCACTTTTTTTGTTACTGATTATGTAATTCCGCCTAAAAATTACAACAGCTTTCAATCGAGTTTGTAGTTCCCCCAACCCATGTTAAACCCCGTTTAAAATGTAATGTAAGGTTCAGCACAAAGGTGTTGTCCAGATATGACTTAGAACAAGTTCATTTACTGGCATAACGTAGAAAAGAGATAAGCGTAAACCATTCTAATTTCATGCTTTATAACTGTAGTGACATGATAACATTGTTCTTTTACTGTAATTGTAGGTGATAATGATGGAATCTAAATTAATAACATACAAAGGACGAACGCGCCGACTTTGGAATGTCAATATCACGACACCAATTGAATTATCTAAAATTAGAACCGCACTATTCCATAAAAATACAGAATTAAATAAATATGTGACAGAGTTCTCAATTAAAATATATAATCAAATGTTGGCTGGTAATAGGCGCTGCGAATTGAATATTGCTTTATATGAGCCGATGGATACTGCAACTACTGAATCCGAAAATAAAAAAAATACGAAATTAGCTAAAACAACATCTAACATTATTGGAGCTGCGGTTGTCGCTCCAATCTATCCATATAATAAACTGGCTGGGGGGGGCTGCTGGGTTGGCTGTTAAGGGTTATGTTTTCGATAAAATATTGGATAGCATGCCAGATTACCAACTTGGTGATATAGCTATTGTTGTTGATGCGCGCGTTAGTGGGGGCATTGGTAAGCAACATAGCATCAGGACTTTAATAATTAATCGTAATAAATACGATCCTAGTCATTTAACAATCTAATGGTAAACATATGCTAAACGCAATTATTCTAATAGTGTCATTTGTTTGTATAACTACACTACTAGAGAAAATATCAAAACACTATATAAGATTTATCATATGCATTTTAATGATCGCAATTAGCATTTATTACAATGTAGAATTAGATGAGTATCTAACTGATTTCAGTTTTATTCTCGGCACTTCTGGGTTCGTTGTATTTATCCATAGTGCTTGGGAATATTTAGAAAGTAATAGGAATAGATTTCTGTAATGCGAGCTATACCATTTAAAGTTCAACTCTAAGCCATACATTCTGTCGAAATATAAGATAGAAGACGTTAATGAAATATGTGAATGAAATACTTCCTACCCCTGCACTGAAATATTACTGCACAGCGTTTGTATTAAACATTTTCATAGTCTGGATAACGGCGATTAAATGGCGGTCAACAGGTGACTTTGTACAGTTAAATGTAACTATATGCATAACGAGCGGAATAAATTAAACATTGAAAAACAATGATTTAGTTGTTTCTCAATGCGTTACCATTAATCAGCTAAAGTATAGGTAATATTTTTGCTAATTTATCGAATGTTTCTTGATATTCCTCTTCGCCTACCGAGTCTGCGACAATACCACCGCCAGCCCAACAATATATCTCACCGCTATCACACAATAGAGTGCGGATAGTAATACTGGTATCCATATGCCCATGTGCCGATAAATAACCTATGCTACCGCAATACAATGAACGACGATGGGGTTCTAATTCTTCAGTAATCTGCATTGCTCTGATCTTTGGTGCCCCAGTGATTGAGCATACCAGATTACCAACTTGGTGATATAGCTATTGTTGTTGATGCGCGCGTTAGTGGGGGCATTGGTAAGCAACATAGCATCAGGACTTTAATAATTAATCGTAATAAATACGATCCTAGTCATTTAACAATCTAATGGTAAACATATGCTAAACGCAATTAGTGAATGGCGTTGATGAACCCTGGGCAGATATTTATAACGACTTAGATAAAAAATCAATTGATATGCTAGGGGCGATGACTATTACTGATTCTCGTAAAGAAAAATTCTATTTTAGTGAACCCTATTATAAACCTAATTTACTATTGATCAGTCGTGCTGGTTATAAGACAAATCAATATCAACAACTATCTGAATTAGTTGGTGAGCGGATAGGCCTTGTAGAGGCTGATTACTTCGACGATGTTATTACACAGCGATTACCTAAAAAACCTTTATCTAGATTTTCAAGCCAAGATAAGATGGTTGAAGCTTTACTTAATGGAGATGTAGATTACGTCCCAATAGGGGAAGGTAATTTCAATAAATTAATGACAACAGAGCGTAGAATTCTACCTGTATCTCAGGCTAAATCTATATCTACCGAAATCTCCACGGGTGTATCTATGGCCTTTCAACGTACAGCGCTGGGGAAAGATTACGCGATGCTGTTTTCTGAAGCGTTTCCTCTCGTTAATGTGAAGTACATAGTCAATTTTCATGGATTACAGCCTGATTGGAAATCTGCTTTGTTAGCAGAAAAAAAAATATATTCGGTTTACTCAGGTTTCTTTTACTTGCGTTGTTATGTTCTTACTTTTATTTACCTATTATTTATATATTCAAACTACGACAGATTTGTTATCTAAACTAGGTAACCGACGAGCACTGACTCGTAGATTCAAATCTGGGGTTAAAAGTGAGTGTGTTTTTGTCTATATGGATATTAATAATTTCAAAAGTATTAACGATAATTATGGTCATCATGTAGGAGACTTAGTGCTTGTCGCACTTGCTCAGTATATTCAACGTTATTGGCCAGGAAAAGCATATCGTATTGGCGGGGACGAGTTTGTACTTACCCTCAATAAAATAGTACCTGAAGTCTCTGACTCATTTACGCGTTTACAGCGATTCAGTTTCAGTATTAAAGAAACGGGTGAAAAGCTTGATGTCTCTGTATCTTCTGGTATCTCATTGAGGCGTGAGAGAACGATATCATTGCAGGCGTTATTACGCGATATAGATCATAAAATGTATAATAATAAAACACCAAAGCAGAATTAGTCAGTTCTTGTTATCTATTTAAATTAACTATTTAACGTCGGTAGTTCGTATATATTTATGAATGCGCTCCTAATAATAAATAAACAAATAAATAATAAATGTATAATAAAAACACATAGAAATGGGTGTTTTTATAAGTATATAATATACGGACATTAATAATCATGCTCGTATATAAATATAACTATAGGTGTTTATTTAAATTAACTATTTAACGTCGGTAGTTCGTATATATTTATGAATGCGCTCCTAATAATAAATAAATAAATAAATAATAAATGTATAATAAAAACACATAGAAATGGGTGTTTTTATAAGTATATAATATACGGACATTAATAATCATGCTCGTATATAAATATAACTATAGGTGTTTATTTAAATTAACTATTTAACGTCGGTAGTTCGTATGTATTGATGAGTGCGCTCCTAATAATAAATAAATAATAAATATATAATAAAAACACATATAAATGGGTGTTTTTATAAGTATATAATATACGGGCATTAATAATTATGCTCGTATATAAATATAACTATAGGTGTTTATTTAAATTGACTATTTAACGTCGGTAGTTCGTATATATTGATGAGTACGCTCCTAATAATGAATAATGAATAATGAATAATGAATAATGAATAATAAATAATAAATAAATAATAAACATATAATAAAAACACATATAAATGGGTGTTTTTATAAGTATATAATATACGGACATTAATAATTATGCTCGTATATAAATATAACTATAGGGTTTATTTAAAATGGAAGAAAAAGATAATAATGACTCTACATTTATTTCGTCAGTAGGTATATGCATAATAAAAGAAATCGGAAGTATATGTTAGACATTGTGATCGTAGGTGATGACCCGCAGTTTCGAGAAATATAGAAATATTCTTGAACAAGGTCGATTTAGAACTCTAATAAGCGATTAATATAAGGATTAGAAGATGGTAATCACGCGATATTTTAGGCAGGGGATGCTCTCTTCATTGCCAACAGCAGTTTCGTTCTTTTTCGTATTCTCTTCCCTTGGTGCTTTGTACCATGAAAAAGGGGCGGAGTTACTTGATACGGCGTTGGGCACTGCGCTTATCTTTGCAGCGCCACTGCAAATTAGCGGAATCGATGCTTTTAGTAATGGGCAGCTTATTGCGGCACTAGCATTAACCATATTGATAAACTTCAGGTTTCTATTTATGTCAATGGTGGCTGTCCAGTATTTCGTGGGGGTTAGCAAGGCAAAAGTGCTAACTTCAATGTTAATGTTTAGCGCAAGTACCTATGCTGTCACACATAGCCATTTTAAAGCTTCGGGTCTGAGCAACGGGAAGGATCAATTCGATTATTATTTGGGCGTCGCTATCCCAAGTTATCTAATAGCTATAGTCGCTACCATATTCGGTTTTTTACTATCAAGTAGAATTGATTATGCTTCTATGGATATGTTTATAAAAATGATTTTACCATTACATTTTACCATATTGACAGCTAAGAACACTGGGCCAGGTTTCACAGTATTAGCAACAATTATCGGAGGTGTGTGCGCGCCAATGTTAGCTGAATTTCAATCCCCTTGGTTATTAATAGGCGCTCCCATTACTGTTGGGTTCCTTCTAGCACTGAGAGAAAACAGAGCCAAAAGGCAGGGAGTATGATGATGACTATCTTTGTTGTAGTTTCGATTGTTAGTTATTTTTTAAAGGCATTACCTTTTGTGACAAATAGGCTTGTGTTTAAACCATCAGGGTTTATAGCTAAAGCAGTTGAATATGCAGTCTGCTTCATTATGGGCACCATAATTATAAACGTCACCCTCGGAAATATCACATACTCGACAATGATACACGATTTAGAGATTAGATATGTCATTGCTGTTTCAGCAATAATGATTGCTTTCTTTATTACGCGCTCAACTGGTGCAATATTAACAAGCCTTTTCATATCAATGACTTTATTTATTACAACAATGGGGATTATTTTACATGAATAATATTAGGTTATTTGATACCACTATGCGAGACGGTGAGCAGGGCATTGGTTTTTCACTCACTAATCAGCAGAAGCTTCATACTCTTGAAAAACTATCAAAACTGAACGTGGCGGTAATAGAGTTGGGGATGGTTACTGACAAAGATAACCAAGCTCTATATGAGGAAGCTTCTAGGATTGTTAGCGATACGAATATTTCTGCGTTGTGCCGTCTTAATGAGACAGAAGTTACAAATACAATCACTGCTTTGAGCTACTTTAAAAACTCTACAATTAATTTGCTCTGTGTTAGTTCAGAAATTCATTTAAACAAAAAAATGAACATGAGTTCTACGCAAGTAATGGCGCTTCTTGAAAAGTCTTTAGAACAAATTCATAAAGCCGGATATAAAGGGAACATATACGCTATTTTTGAAGATGCTACTAGGGGAAGCGACAGGTATCTAAATCAACAAATAAGGTACCTGATAGACCGAGGCATAAGGGATATATGTTTAGCTGACACAGTAGGACAAATGACGCCTTTAGAGTCGTACAAATTTTTCTATAAGTATATAACTTCTTACCCGGAGGTTAGGTTTTCATGCCATTTTCATAACGATCTAGGTTTAGCTGTAGCTAATACTATATCAGCTATCGAAGCCGGTGTGCGTGAAGTTCAGGTTACGTTAGGAGGAATTGGAGAACGATGTGGAAATGCTTCCCTTGAAGAAGTGATTGCTGTACTTAACCATGGTTTGGGATATAAAGGTAGGTTTTCATCAAGTGTGACACTAAAAGAATCAGTTGAAATGTGCCAGTTTTTTTATAACGTAATAGGTAAACATCCATATGCCAATAAACCTCTTATAGGCTCACATGCTTTTGCAACATGTGCAGGGATTCATCAGAACGCGATTAATAAAAACCCAGAAACGTACGAATTTATAGATCCCATTAGCTTGGGTTTACAGAGAAAATTTTACAGAAGCAAGCTGTCTAGTAAGAAACTCGCCTCTTTCAACCCCGAAAATATTGTTTTAACTAAGGAATAATGAAATGAATCTAAGTCATAAAATTGGTTTTTCAACCAATATATTTGATAATCCATCAAATATAGCAGGTCTAGTTGAAGATCTAGCTGCTAACTTTAAATGCATTGAAATTGAATTCGAAAAAGATTTGCGTGAAATGATCGACTCAGACGAATCTAGTTGGCATGAGCAGTGCGACAAGCTGAATCGTATTCGTAAAGCTACAGGCGTTTACTACTCGGCTCATGCTCCGTACATTGGAGAACAAACTGATATTTGCAGCAGTGATGAAGTTACGAGGCGTTGCGCTGTTGACTACCTAAGCCGCTACATAGTTAAATCTGCGGAGATTGGAGCTGAAATTTACACCATACATCCTGGCTATGTCGAGTTAGATCAGTCAGGTATTACAGCATTCGATTTCAACCAGCTTGTTAAGTCACTTCGGTCGCTACTCGCTGTTGCTGAAGAGAATAACGTCGAAATTCTTTTAGAAAATACTGGTCCCGACCGGATAAATTATATTGTACTTTCTGACGAACAGCATGAAACGTTGTGCCAGTTGGGCAATATCTCGCTTACCTTGGATTTAGTACATTTTCATGGGTTTTATTTTAAAAAAGACCCATATGAATACTTTGAAAAACTGAAATCTATACTTCCCCGTGTAAAGAACGCTCATTTTAATGACGTTTTAAACGGCGAACACGTTCATTTACCTCTTAAGAAAGGAAACTTTGATTATCATCAAGTAATCAACTTCATGAAGGAAGAGGGGTATCAAGGAAACTTTATAGTTGAAGAATCTGGTGGAGGATATAGGCCTAAGGATTTTGTTGATTCCACACGCGAATATATTTCACATATAGAGTCGAGTGAAATGGCATAGTGCAGTGGCATAGTGCAGTGGCATAGTGCAGTGGCATAGTGCAGTGGCATACTGAATTTGGTCATATAGTCGGTGCGGCACAAGAATCGGGCATGATCGACCTAACAATCTTTCCGAACTGACTAAAAATAGTTTTATTCTTGTATATTTGGAGTTCAAAAACAATCACCAAGCGTTTTTGAACTCCACTACTTAAAATCTGACACTATTTTGAATGCAAATTTATCAAAATTTTAAATATTGACTTAGAGACTTAAGGATAGACCTATATAACCTGCACGTGCCCTGTTATTTATCACTTGTCGTGCACCCTAATATATATTAAGAGTTTAGTTTAATTATGAGTTTTAGTATTTATATTGATTCCGATGAAGTCGCTTTCGTAGCGAATGAAGGTGAAACAATCCTAGAGTCTGCAAAAAATAACAACGTCAATCTGCGGGATGGCTGTGTGAAAGGTATCTGCCGTGTTTGTAAAATGATACTGGTTTCCGGAGATATCAAATATCCTCAAGGCTCAACTATTTGTCTTACCTCAGACGAAATAGTTGAAAACTATATTTTGCCATGCTGTGCTTTACCACAAAGCGACCTTGTGTGTAGCCAGGATAACAGTATGTCTGGTAAGAAGTATATAAAGGAGGGGGTACTAGTTATTTCTAAAGAAGATAAAGGGTCGGTGTGTATTCTGCGCCTCAAGCTTTCAGCTAGCTCATCATTTTCAGCCCGTCCCGGTGATTACATAGAGGTTGAGTTTGGAGTCAATAAATATCGAAAGTATTCAGTCGCTAATAATCCTCGCAGGGATGGCTATGTTGAATTACATATACGCTATCGAGAAGGTGGCGCGTTTTCCAAACACTTAAGAAACTCTATTGTGTTGAATGACGTCCTATGGATTAGGGGGCCTTACGGTGAAACAACGTTTAATTTGGCTTCCAAACGTGCCTTACTTTTAATCGCGACAGGAACAGGCCTGGCTCCAATTCTTTCTATGTTACGTTCCGAACATATCGACAGTAATAGAGAGATTTTACTCTACTGGGGATGCCGATATAGTGAAGACCTCTATTATATGGATACGATATTGTCTGTCATTGATAAGTTTGCTCGTCTTGAGTTTGTTCCTATCCTCTCTAGGCCCGCTGAAGGCAACTGGGAAGGTGTGGTAGGTTATGTCCAGAACTGCGTTTTGGATGAGGTCAACAGCCTTCATTCTTTTGATGTTTACGCTTGTGGGTCGCCTGAAATGATACAGGACGCATTTAATATTTTTACTAAGCATCTCAGTTTGCCTGCATCTCAGTTCTACTCTGACGCTTTTTACTAACATTTATGGGCTCTACGCGTCTTTGCGTGAAACGCTTGAGAAGTAGTTATCATCATGGTTGATATATTTATATGATATCGGTTACCACTGTTCATTTCAATGCTTTGTATTTTAAGTAGTATTTATTTACATTTAAAATATTATATATAGGCCATAAATACAATTTACAGCTATTAACAGATCCATGCAAAGACGCGTAGAGCCATTATATTTGATCAGTAATGATATTGAGCTAAACAAAGAGTCAATGGAAACAATCTATAAAAAAAGATGGAAAGTTGAAGTTTTTCACAAAAACCTAAAGTCAAACACAGGATTATCAACGTCACTTGCCAAAAAAGTAAAAGCGCAGAGTAATCATATTTTCATGTCGCTGCTCGCAACAGCGAAATAGGAAGGGTTGAGCATTAAAAACGACGCTTTATATAAAATATCAAAAAGAAGCATTTAAGGCTTGGTAACAAATGCAGCCTTTAAAAACTAGATATTTAAAATATAACAGAATGAAACCATGTAATACTATAAATATATATCGAGGATAAGATGATAATAGGAAGTTGCCTCTGCGGAAGGATTCAATATCAATATGATGGTTCAATAGATGAAGTTGCAGTATGTCATTGTAATAAATGTAAAAAAGCGCAGGGGGGTCCCTTTGCCACCAACGCACCAATTAAATTCAAACAACTTACTTTTATTAGCGGTTGTCACTTACTAAAAACATTCTTCTCAAGTGAAAATAAAAAACGTGTTTTTTGCAGTAACTGTGGCAGCCTGCTGTATAGCCAAAGAACAGATATCCCTGAAACAATTAGGCTAAGACTTGGTACGGTAACTGAAGGTTACATACCGGAACCAAATTACGAAATATTCTGCGAGTCTAAATCTGGCTGGTTTAGCGCTTATCCTGAAAGAGTAAGGTATAAAAAAAATAAAATATAATATAATCAATCCATATGATTAATTTGATCTGGCTCTTCTGCGTTTCTTGTTGGTGTGGAACGACTTTGTTGAAGTGCTCATTATTTGGTCGAAATGTGTTTTCGTCTATTTTAGAGTAAGATAGGGTTCTGTCGCAAAGTTGACTAAGTAAATAAAAATATTGATAATGTTTCAACATCAGAAGAGGCATTATGATATGAAAATCAATTTTTCAGGGCGATATTATCCATCAGAGATTATCATGATGGCGCTGCGTTATTATCTTGCCTACAAACTCAGTTATCGTGAAATAGAAGAGATATTTTCTGAGCGTAATATTCATTTTGACCACTCAACGTTAAACCGTTGGATGATCAAATATGCACCACAACTTGAAGCCAGCTTCAGAAAAAGAAAACGTAAAGTAGCCGACTCATGGCGAATGGATGAAACCTACATTAAGGTTAAAGGTCAGTGGGTTTATTATTACAGAGCTGTCGATAAGTATGGCGCTGTTGTTGATTTTCACTTAAGTGAAAAGCGTGATGAGCTCGCCGCACGGGCATTCTTTAATAAAGAGATCCTTAGTAGTGGGTTACCAAGTAAAGTCGTGATTGATAAAAGTGGTGCGAATTCAGCCGCGCTAGACACTATCAATATTCGCCTTTGGTTGTCTGGATATATGCTTTCTATAATTGAAGTGTTAGCGGTGAAATATCTCAACAATATTGTTGAACAAAGCCATCGAAAAGTGAAGGAAAAAATGCATCAGTGTTTGGGATGGAAGTCCTGGGGAGGTGCAGAGTCAACCTTAGTGGGAGTTGAAGTTTGGTCAATGATCAAACAAGGCCAGATGTTTCCTTCCCCTCAAAGAGTAACATTCAATAATTCACTCCATAAGGGTTATTCGTATAACGCGCGTTATGTAAGATTTGAGCAATATGATGCTTCGCTACGTAAAATCTAGCGAACTAACACCCACAAAAAATAATTCCTTCGACGTAACTGACGGTCATTAACATCCACGGGCATCACCCGTCACATGTGACATAAAATAAGATTTCGACTTTGATATCAATTCACGAAGTACAACCAAGTTATCATTTCAACCGGTACGCTTATTAACAATAACGGGACTTTATATTTCATCAAACAACAACGGTTGATTTGCTTGAACTGCCGCGCTGCGCTTGCCTACGGGTTAAGTGGTAATTAATTGGGCTACACTCACGCAAATCACGACACTCTCAACCCGTCCAATACCGATTACTCCCCGGCTTTGTTGCAACACTAAACCCTTATGATTCCGATTCTTTATTTTTTAGCCTTTTAGAAACTTTTGCAATGGTTCCTCGTGAGCAACCCAGTAGATGCATAATCATCGAGTAAGATTTTCCATCAATAAGCAACATTTCTACTTTATTCAACTACACACTATTTTCTCTCCTGCCTTTATACAAACCATTCGATAGAGCCTTGGTAATCCCCTCTTTTTGTCTTCTGCGTCGATCTTGATAATCCTTTCTGGCTACTGCCGCTAATAGATCCAGCATTAAATCATTTATTGCTGACAACATTCGATTGGTGAATTCATCGCTGTTCTGCATTAGTTGATGACTTGTTGGCAAATCAAATGAAACAATTACATTTTTTATAGATTCAGTGACTTTAGAAACGTTACCTTTCCAGGCACCAATATTGTGGATCTTACTCAAGATTCACAGTATAACACGATAGAATCTGTTGCAGGGACAAATCGAGGTAATTTGAATATAAGTAGAGCATCGCTTGAAGAGGGATATTTTGCATTGCGTAGGTTCGGTGGTAGTAGTTTAACTGAAGGTTCTGCAAGAGCAATACTAAGGTTCTGCAAGAGCAATACTAAGGTTCGCAACTGTAATTGCCGAGGCAGCAAGGTTTAGACAAATTCAGCGTCCTGTTAGTGACACCTTAACTCCTGAGGCTATTACCTATCGAATGGCTGTAGATGATATACTTTTAACAAACAATTGGGGTGCATTAAGTAATCAACTCACCCGTTTTGGTGAGGGATATGGTGAGGACCAGGTGTTAGAAGTTCAATACGGCAGAACAAATCTAGTAGGTGCTGAAGGAGTCTTAATGGCGGTTGCTCTTGCGCTTAATTGCAACCGTAGAAGTTCCATTTACCCTACTTATGAACAATGTTCAATGAACGACAATGTAATTATTAACAACGTACTTTGGGATAAAGCCACGTTATCAAGTATTTTTAACATCACAAAAATGTTTCTGCCCGTTAAGAGCGATGATAAGAACTATGATAAGAACGGTCATCATAAGCATGACGAGTTAGATTAGGGGCTGCATATGATTTGGACTCATTATCTCTAGAAGAATTTAAAAAGCATGTAAATATTGTCGATTATAAGATTAAAGAAGAGGTGGAGGATGGGGTCATATTCTTTACTTTGAGAACATGATTTTTTAATACTTAACTTATCGTATGTTGTTGTCGAGATATATGGTCAGGCAGAATCCGCGTATTTTTATTATGAATAGTTAAATTTTCAGAATGTTAGTTTCCGCCGCAGGCGGCCTATGTTCAGAAGGCTGGAACCTACTCAAGGTTTGGTTAGTTAAATCTTAATATGGCTGGAACCATTTCAAGATTTAGGTTACTTCTATTTTAATGCTGAAATTAATTTAGCTAAAGCACCTAGCAATGCAGCAAAAGCTAAAATTAATTCTGGGTCGGTCATCTTGACTCTCCTAGTTTAGAAGGGCCCTAAGTGAATTCTTAGGGCCTTTTTATTGCCCAAAGCAATTTCAAAAATCATTATACATCGAATATAGGTTTTTGAAAAATAGCACTTTTAATCATAAATAATTGCACTATCCCTACAGCTTCCCCACAGCGTTCTTTCTGATACAATCCGAGGGGGGGTAAACTGTAGATTTTAATGTGAAAATAACTTTGTTGTTATATTGCAAATATCACCTTTATGAAAAATGACATCACTTTAATGGAAAGTGGTATTCATATATGTAAAAATAAATTTTCAGATTACATATTTATTTCATTTTTATGCGATTTATTCTTTTATTTTCGTTATTTATATTAAAGCTTGCTTGGATTTATATATCTTAGCATGTTGCTTTTTGTTGATGTCGATTGGCTGAATTTTCAGTTTTTGTGGCGATTATTATTCGCGGGTTAAAGTCGTCATTAATGATTTCTCGATATATTAATAATCCTAGCTCTCACTACCTTGTACAAATCGCACAATGATTTGTCATTATCTCAACCAATCAATGCTTTAAATTTAAGTCTAAGTCTTTGTTGCTCTATTACGTTGAGATTGCCTAGAACGCATCTGTAGATTATCTTTTCTTGAGCCAGCAAGACCTTCAGCGATATAGCGCTTTTCTGATTCAGGAACACTTTGTGGTTTAGTGTATTTTACTTTTGGTGTTGGTAGATTTTTTTATATTTTATTGTGGTGATTGTTTTTTGCGTTATTATCGGCATTCATTCTCTTTATTTTCTGATTTAGATTTGATGAATGTCTTTGAGATTTTCGGTACTCAAGCTTGAAGTACCCCTAGCTGAAGCAAGGGGATTCTTGTCGTCAACGGTTTAAGCATTGTGATACTAAATCACTTTAGACTTCTAAAACCTCTTACAAGCATTTAATGTGTCGGTACTACCTACCGCCACAAATTATTTAAGCCGCTAACCTTAATCCCTCATTGTGGATATTGATAGCGGCATTATGATCTCTATCGTGGATAGCACCGCATTCACAAGACCACGCTCTTATAGCTAATGACCATTTTCCAGAATACAGCGAACCACACTCATTACACATTTTACTTGATGGAAACCACTGGCTAATAGCTGAAACTTTACGCCCATACCAATCGGCTTTATATTCTAACTGCCTTACTATTTCACCGAAATTAGCATCGTGGATATGCTTAGATAGCTTGCGGTTCTTAACCATGTTTTTGACTTTTAATAACTCAATGCCTATTAGTTGGTTTTCCTGGATAAGTTTTGTTGTCATTTTGTGGGTAAAGTCTTTGCGGGAATTTGCTATCTTTTCGTGAATTTTAGCAACAGCAATTTTTTGTTTTTTGAAGTTGTTAGAACCTTTTTTCTTCTTAGCTAGTTTGCGCTGCGCTTTAGCGAGTTTGTTAGCATACTTATTTGTTAAACGCGGATTATTGAACTTAGTCCCATCCGAACAGGTAGCAAGATCTTTAATGCCAACGTCAACGCCTACCGTTTTATTAACTACTGGCAGTTTTTTAATATTCTCTTTAACTAAAATACTAACAAAATACTTACCTGATTTAGTTTTAGATACAGTCAACGAACTAGGTTTACCAGTAAATGAGCGTGACCACTTAATCTTTAATGGTTGCTTCATCTTTGCAAGTGTTAGAGATTGTTTGTCTTCATCCCACTTAAAACCATTGCTCATGTAACTTGCTGATTGATTGCTGCAATGGCACACTTGAAACATCTTTCAGCCATGCAAAATCAGGATTCTTTTTTAGTTGAGTCAGGTTTTTAGACCAATCATTATATTTACCTTAAAATACCTCCAAAAATGAGAGAAGTGTTTTTTTGCTTGGTTTAATGTGTCACTATTTTATATTTGGCGGACTTCTCCTTACCTCATGAGTTGTTCTCACGCGTCCGAGGATAGAATTGAAAAAATAAAAACACCATCCAATCCATAATAAAAAGGTATTAATAGATGATGAATGAAGACGACATCGGTCAGCTCTGCAAGGGCACACCGACCATTAGCGTACTGGATAACTGCGGCTTAACCGTGCGAGAAATTCAATTTAATCGCGCCAAGATAGGCGATGAGTTAGATACCCGGATTACCAGACACACTTATAATGCTGCCGGTCACCTGCACACCAGTATTGACCCGCGCTTCTTTAATCTCCTGCAGGAGCAAGGTGACACGGCGCCTGTTCAGGCTAACCTTACGTACAAAACAGGGCTAGCAGGTCAGCCACTGGGGGTTGACAGTATCGATGCTGGCTCTCGTATCACGCTTACTGATATTACAGGTGCTCCACATCTGGAATGGGATGGAAAAACCCTGCGCCGCTTTGAATATGATGAGGTCTTACACCGTCCTACAGCCATCACTGAACAAGTGAATGGTGAGACTGCGAAAATAACGGAACGTTTTGTCTATAACGACAGTATTGATGATGATACAGCTGGCAAGAACCTTATCGGTCAATTGGTGCGCCATTACGACAACGCCGGACTACAGGAAATTAACAGTACCAGTCTAACGGGTCAGCCATTATCAGAAACCAGACAGTTATTACCATCAGAAACGGCTGACAGTGACTGGCAAGGTGGCAATGACGCTGCATGGCAAATTTTACTCGCTAGTGATGATGGATACACTACAGCGTGGACCTATAATGCTTTGGGAATGTTGCTGACACAACAGGACGCTAAGGGCAACGTACAGCGTAGTGAGTATGATATTACAGGTAGTCTTACAGCCAGCTACTTAAAGCAGAATGGGAAAAACGAACAGTGTATTGTCTCTGGCTTCGAATACAACGCACGTGGTCAGAAGGTGAGAGAAGTCGCCGGTAATGGTGTTGTAACCGAATATAGCTATGATGAAAAAACATCACGTCTGAATGAGGTGAAAACGACGCGTGAGAATGATGCTTCACCACTACAGGATTTACGTTACAGTTATGACCCTGTCGGTAATATCTTAGCGATAGCAGACCAAGCGAGTGCGACTCGGTTCTATAAGAACCAAAAAGTGTCTGCAACCAATGCTTATGAATACGATGCCCTGTACCAACTTACTAAGGCTTCAGGCCGAGAAAATGCCACAGATAACGCGCAAAGCTCTTCACTACCGACACCGAATATCCCACTTCCTAGCGACAGTCACCAACTGCGTAACTACAGCCGTACCTATGGCTATGACCGCGGCGGTAATCTCGAACAAGTTCAGCATATTCCGAGCAGTGCCAAAGGTTATACCACAAAAATGGTTGTCTCTGAGCGTAGTAACCGAGTAATAAAGCAGAATATTCAACCAACCATCACCCGGGGTGATGTTGACGGTTACTTTGATGTTCATGGTAACCTCAAGCAGCTTGAGGGCAGTAAAAATTTAGTCTGGGGTCGACGAGACCAGTTAAAGCAAGTGGTCATTACAGGTCAGCAGCAGGAGCACTATCAATACACGGTGCAGGGGCAGCGTATTCGCAAGACCTTGAAACTGGATGACAAAAAGCAAGAGCAAGTTATTTACTTGCCAGGATTAGAGCTCCGCCGTAAATACAATACAGCGAAGTCAGTCGATACGGTGACGGAAGACTTGCATGTTTTGACACTGGGGCAGGCAGGGCGTGCGCAGGTAAGACTGCAACATTGGGAGGCAGGTAAGCCAGCTAATGAAAAAGATATTCCGAATAACCAGTTACGTTATAGTTTAGATAATCATTTGGGCAGCAGTAATCTTGAGTTGAATCAGGATGCGGAGATTATTAGCCAAGAAGAATACTACCCGTTTGGTGGCACAGCGGTGTGGTCAGCGAAAAGTGACGCTGAAGCCAAATACAAAACGGTTCGTTATTCGGGTCAAGAGCGCGACGCAACGGGACTGTATTACTACGGTTACCGTTATTATGCGTCATGGATGGGCCGTTGGTTAAACCCTGACCCGGCTTGGACGATAGATGGCTTAAACCTGTACCGCATGGTAAGGAATAATCCGGTTACATTGAGGGATGTGGATGGGAGAGCATCTGTGAACGGGGTTATGTATGCATCTTTCGCCTCGGAAGATATTATATCTCAAGCTATGGGGAGAAATTTGTCCCGAGATAAAAAGGGCAAGAAGTTGTACCCGCTGATAGCCGCCAATAACAAAGATAAGTCAGAAATTGAGGCATCTCGGCAGCAGAAAATAAGTTATTTTACTAAGAAAGGTAATCAGTTTCCTCAAGAAGTTCAGGACATGCAGGCCGCTAGTAAGATGAGTGTGGATCAAATTCGCAAAGCAATGGGGGCGGCGGACTACGATAAAGCAATTTTAGATGGTAAAAATTTTCTGCGTCAGGCCGATATATTCAAGCGCATGGAGATCCTCAGTAATGAGGGAGGAAAGGAATTGACTAAACTGAAGAACAAGAAGCATAAGTTGTACATTATAGGACATGGTGGACCGGGTCTGAATATGCTCGCGGCTGATGAAGATTGTAAGATTGGGATGATGGATGCATCTGGCCTAGCTGAACAACTGAGTAATGGTGGGCTCGATAAAAAATTCAGCGATATCCGTGCCGTCTCCTGCTACAGTGCAGATACTCGGGATCCAAAATCGTTCAAGTCCAAGGATTTGGCTGCTGCAGCCAAGCCTGATTACGATAGCAAGTCTCCATCCACGGTGACGGCGGAACCATTTGCGCAAAGTCTGAGTAATGCACTGAGTAAGGTGGGATTCGCTAATCCGAATGTTGCTGGTTATCATGGTGGTGGCGTAACAATGTCCTCAGAACATCACTATCGTAGATTGCCTGGTTCGCAGCAACAAGATATCCGTTCATCAAAGGCTCGGGAGCGATTCCCTGCAAGAAAATAGCATCTACTGAGGCATAATTGTCGCTTTTGGTATTTAATAAATATATGTAACAAACGGCGACAAATCAATTTATCTGTCACTGAGTTGATGAACTTGGCTTGAATTTATCGGGGTTAACTAACACAGGATTTATAGCCCTCAGTTGCTCTATTGCCCGCTTTTGAGCGGAACGTTTGGGGGCTTTTTACTGAGTGAACGTTTATCGGCTCTACGCGTCTTTGCGTGGAATAGTTAATTTTAGTAAACTTGTGTCACTTTCAATCATGACACAATTAAGGTATTTTCTATGTTCTAAGAACTCTTCCCCCTCATATCTTATTATTGATGGTGAGAGTCGCTGATAATTATTACTAGGCACGATCATCGTTATGTATGTTATTTAAGGTCTAAATAAGAAATTGGAGATTTAAGAATGACGAGCGCTTTAGAATTGGAGCGTGCAGCGGGAATCGAACCCGCATCATCAGCTTGGAAGGCTGAGGTAATAGCCATTATACGATGCACGCTAATTTTAATTATATTCTCATAAATATCATGGCATTGTCTAGTCCCCCATCGTTTTCTTAGTAACTGGAGAACAACAAATGCCCAATACATTCTTTTTTTTATACAGTATTTCGCTCAATTATATCAATTGCGACAAAAATTCTCTTATCACGCTGTAGGGCTAACTCCTTTGCTAATTACTCCGTCAGTTTCCTCGGTAATCACAAGACGTGAATTAAATACTTTATAACCCAGTGCTGGAGTGTTACTGCTATACGTTTTTATTAAACATTGAAAAACAATGATTTAATTGTTTCTCAATGCGTTACCATTAATCAGCTAAAGTATAGGTAATATTTTTGCTAATTTATCGAATGTTTCTTGATATTCCTCTTCGCCTACCGAGTCTGCGACAATACCACCGCCAGCCCAACAATATATCTCACCGCTATCACACAATAGAGTGCGGATAGTAATACTGGTATCCATATGCCCATGTGCCGATAAATAACCGATGCTACCGCAATACAATGAACGGCGATGGGGCTCTAACTCTTCAATAATTTGCATTGCTCTTATTTTTGGCGCGCCAGTGATTGAACCACCAGGGAAGCATGCACGTAATAATTCACTTGGTTGTTTGTCTGCGGGCATCTGACCGATGACCGTGCTTACTAAATGATGGACCGCGGGAAAACTCTCGACATCAAATAATTTAGGAACTCGAACCGAACCTGGTACCGCAATTTTACCAATATCATTACGTAATAAGTCGACAATCATTAAATTTTCAGCACGGTCCTTCTCTGCACTTTGCAATGCCAGTGCATTTGCATGATCAATGCTCGGGTCTTGACTGCGTGGACGGGTGCCTTTAATTGGTTTTGTCTCAATCTGCGTTTCTTTGACTTGAATAAAACGCTCTGGTGAAATAGACAATATCGCTTTATCTTCGAGGCGCATAAATGCTGAGAAGGGGGCTTTATTATGTTGACTTAAGGTGCAGTATGCTTGCCATTCATCGCCTTGATATTGATTGTTAAAGCGTTGGGCTAAATTAATTTGATAACAATCACCCGATCGTAGATATTGCTGGATTTGATCAAATTTTTGATGGTAAGCCTGCTCTGACATATTAGAGGACCAGCTGTTTTTTAATTCAAACGTTGTTGCAGTTGTTTTGGCTGATAATTGTTTACCTACACCTTGTTGCACTAACCAATCATAACGATCTTGCCAAGCCTGCTCAGCATTGTCACTAAATTGTATTTGCCATGCCTGTTGTTGCTTTATATCAACGACAATCGCCCAATCATATAAACCAACCGCCATATCTGGGAAGTTCAGATCGTCATTAGCAAGGTTGTCAATTTTCTCAATATTTCTGCCTAAGTCATAACCAAAATAACCCAGCGCACCGGCAATGAAAGGTAAATCAACATCCAGTCTATGCGGGGCTATGTCGCCAATAAGTTGCTGGTTTAGGGTTTGTAATACTGAAAATGAATCTTCGGTGGTGACGGTTTTACCACTGGCCTGATTAATGGTTGTTTGGGTACCTTCTGTGACGAGGGTAGCAATCGGATCCGCCACAATAATGTGGAAACGACTATCAATGTGATCGACAGAACCTGACTCGAGTAAAATTGACCAAGGGGCGGTACTTAGCGGGGAAAAAAGTGAGTGAATGCCATTGCTAGGAAAGGCGATTGGTTTTATTACAAGTGTTTTCATCGGTACAGCATATCCCTCAATTTTGATGCGCGCAGATTATCATAAATCGTCTGATTAATCTTGGCTCTAAGGTGATATAAACTGAATTCGGTGTTGCTATAAAGTTGTGTCGCTGTTGTTATTTCGTATAGATTAAGCATAGTTTTTAGTGGAGAGAAGTGATCAGCAAAGGTATGATAGAGGCAAAATTAGAACTAGATATCTTATTGCTAGCTATTTTGAGGCCGATCCATGGCTTTGAACATGATAAATATAATAATTAGTTAGCACTGTGAGTAAGCAAAAGGGAGTTGACCATGAGTACAGTTATCCGTAAAGCGGACTTTATCGACAGTATTGCAGATTCGCTACAATACATTTCATATTACCATCCGCTTGATTTTATCCAAGCAATGGAAAAAGCCTACAATGCAGAAGAAAGCCAAGCTGCTAAAGATGCGATTGCACAAATCCTCATTAATTCACGTATGTCTGCGGAAGGTAAGCGTCCAATTTGTCAAGACACTGGCATTGTGACTTGTTTCGTTAAAATCGGCATGAATGTGCAGTGGGAAACTGATCAAACAGTGCAAGAAATGGTTGATGAAGGGATTCGTCGTGGTTATGGATTTGAAGGTAATCCACTCCGCGCTTCAATTGTCGCAGATCCTGCTGGCGCACGTAAAAATACCAAAGATAATACACCAGGCGTAGTGCATGTCGAAATGGTACCTGGCGCGAAAGTTGAAGTAATGATCGCAGCGAAAGGCGGCGGTTCTGAAAATAAAAGTAAGATGGTGATGTTAAACCCGTCTGATGACGTTGCAGCTTGGGTTGAAAAAACTGTACCTACGATGGGCGCTGGTTGGTGTCCACCGGGTATGTTAGGTATAGGCATTGGTGGTACTGCTGAAAAAGCAGCAGTTATGGCTAAAGAATCATTAATGGAACCGGTTGATATCCACGAGTTGATGGCGCGAGGTGCGGAAACAACGGATGAAAAAATGCGTTTAGACATTTTTGACCGTGTAAATAAGCTAGGTATCGGCGCGCAAGGTTTAGGCGGAATGGCGACGGTATTGGATATTAAGATTAAATCTTGCCCAACTCATGCAGCATCAAAGCCTGTCGTTATGATCCCGAACTGTGCAGCGACACGCCATACTCACTTTATCCTTGATGGTTCAGGACCTGCAGAATTGCATGTACCGAAATTAGAAGATTGGCCTGAAGTGACTTGGGAAGTAAGTGATAGCGTTCGTCGTGTTAATGTTAATGATATTAAACCTGAGTCAGTACTCGAATGGAAAACCGGCGAAACGGTTCTATTATCAGGTAAGATTTTAACAGGTCGTGATGCGGCGCATAAACGTATTAAAGATATGTTAGATAAAGGTGAGGGCTTGCCAGAAGGGGTAGACTTTACTAACCGCTTTATCTATTACGTTGGTCCGGTTGACGCTGTGGGTGATGAAGTCGTCGGTCCTGCTGGTCCAACAACTGCAACACGTATGGATAAGTTTACCGATACTATGTTAGAACAGACGGGTTTATTAGGCATGATCGGTAAATCAGAACGTGGTCCTGCAACTGTTGAAAGTATCAAGAAGCATAAAGCCGTTTATTTGATGGCTGTTGGTGGCGCTGCATACCTGGTATCAAAAGCGATTAAGAAGTCACGTGTTGTCGCGTTTGAAGACTTAGGTATGGAAGCGATTTACGAATTTGATGTTGTTGATATGCCGATGACAGTTGCAGTGGATACCAATGGTGTATCTGCACATGTCGAAGGTCCAGCTATTTGGAAAATAAAACTTAATGAATAACACGAAAATAACGCATTAGTGTTTTAAAAATTGTTTGAATATGCATAAAGCGGCAACTTAGGTTGGCGCTTTATTCATTTTAACTGTGCTATTTTTAGGGAATAGAAGATAAATATCGGCGCTCGTGTTTATCTTTAAAACCCTTACTGTAGCTACCTATTAATGAGTATTTTTAATTTTGTATACGTAGAAAAATGCGAACTAGGACAAGTTCAATACATTTGTTTCAAACATTTGTTTACATTGTATTGACATTTAGTCCGTCAGAACGTAATTTTAAAACGTTCGTTTAAAAAGGGTTAATTATGGTTAGTAAGTTGGATACAAAAACTCGCATTCTCGATGCAGCCGAAAGTTTGTTCGCTGAACATGGGTTTTCAGATACTTCTTTACGCTTGATAACTACACGAGCAAGTGTGAATTTGGCATCGGTTAATTATCATTTTGGTTCTAAGAAAGAATTGATTCAGGCGGTTATCGCCCGACATCTCGAACTCTTCATGCCCCTACTGAATGAGAAGTTAACCGCCTTATGTGCACAAGCTGAAAAACCATCGTTGTTAGATGTGTTTAACTGTTTTGTTGATCCGCTATTAGCGTTAGAGCAACAAAGTAAAAATGGTACCGTGATTTTTATGCAGTTGCTTGGTCGAAGTTATACTGATGAGCAAGGGCATTTACGTTGGTATACCACAACGCATTACGGTGAAGTCTTAGCCAACATAACTAAGGCTTTATTGAAAGCGAACCCAGCGTTGTCATCGCAAGAGCTCTTTTGGCGATTACATTTTACCCTGGGTACAGCAGTATTTACGATGGGCTCAAGCGGCGCATTGATGGATATTGCGAAAGCAGATTTTAACCAAGATATTGATGTCGAGGGACTAATTCGTAAAGTGATCCCTTATTTGGCATCTGGAATGAACACCTCAACAGAAACTACAAGCATGTAGATGCAATTTAGCTATTTGGATGTTGTGAATTCAGATCCAAAGTTGTAAATACAGCATCAAAATAGTGAAACAAAAGGAAATCGTTATGAGCGCAATGAGTGAGTTTAGAAAGAATAATATCACAGCACCATTATTTAAAGTGTTTAAGAACATCTTGCCACCGCTTTCACAAACAGAGCAGGAAGCAATGGAATCTGGTAGTGTGTGGTGGGATGGTGATTTATTCGCAGGTAATCCTGATTGGAATAAAATGCTTAGCTACCCAACGCCTAAGTTAACTAAAGATGAGCAAAGCTTCATTGATAACGAACTTAAAACATTAATGTCGATGCTGGATGATTATAAAATCGTTCATGAAGATCGTGATTTACCAAAACCAGTTTGGGATTTCATTAAATCAAACGGCTTCTTTGCGCTTATCATTCCAAAAGAATACGGCGGTAAAGCATTCTCTTCTTACGCTAACTCAACGATTGTAACAACGATTGCTACACGTAGTTTATCTACGGCTGTAACAGTAATGGTTCCTAACTCATTAGGTCCGGGTGAATTACTTGCACATTACGGTACACAAGCAGAAAAAGATCGTTGGTTACCAGGTCTAGCAAATGGTACTGAAGTACCATGTTTCGCACTGACTGGTCCTGAAGCGGGCTCTGATGCTGGTGGTATTCCAGATATGGGGCGCGTAGTTAAAGAAGAATTTGAAGGTAAAGAAACGCTTGGTATCCGCGTATCGTGGAGTAAGCGTTATATTACGTTAGCACCTGTTGCAACTGTACTTGGCCTGGCATTTAAACTGCAAGATCCTGATGGTCTACTGGGTGACAACGTTGATATCGGTATTACATGTGCATTAATCCCAACGTCACACGAAGGTGTTGAAATTGGCGACCGTCACTACCCAATGGGTCTGGCGTTCATGAATGGTACCACTTATGGTGACGATGTATTCATTCCTATGGATTGGGTTATCGGTGGCGCACCAATGGTTGGTAAAGGCTGGCGTATGTTGGTTGAATGTCTATCTGCTGGTCGTGGTATTTCTTTACCCGCTCTAGGCAGTGCTTGTGGCCATTTAACTGCGCGTATGACGGGTGCTTATTCATATGTACGTAAACAGTTTGGTTTATCAATTGGTAAATTTGAAGGTGTGCAAGAGTCTCTGGCTCGTATTGGTGGCCTAACTTACCAACTTGAAGCAGCGCGTAAATTTACAACTGGTGCACTAGATCTTGGTCAAAGTCCTGCGATTGTTACGGCAATCTCTAAATACCACATGACTGAAATGGCGCGTACTGTTATTGATGATGCACTTGATATACAAGCAGGTAGCGGTATTCAGTGTGGTCCTAAGAACTATTTAGCCAGCGCTTATTGGGGTATTCCGGTAGCTATTACGGTTGAGGGTGCAAATATCCTTACGCGTAACCTAATGATCTTTGGTCAAGGTGCAACACGTTGTCACCCATATGTACTCGGTGAATTACAAGCGGCTGCCAATCCAAATGAAAAAGAAGCATTAGCGCAATTTGACGAATTATTGTTTAAGCATATTGCCTTTGGTACGAAAAATTTCTTTGGTGCATTAGGCCAAGGTCTGACTGGCGGCATGTTAAACTCTGCGCCTGTATCGGGTCCAACGAAGAAATACTACAAGCAACTTACGCGTATGAGTAAAGCATTAGCATTGTGTGCTGATGTATCTATGCTTGTGCTTGGTGGTGACTTGAAACGTCGTGAAATGATTTCTGCACGTTTAGGTGATGTACTAAGTAACTTGTACCTTGCATCTGCAACGTTGAAACATTTTGAAGAGCAAGGTCGTCAAGCTGAAGATTTACCTATGCTGTCTTGGGCTATCGAACGTAACTTGTTTGAAATTGGTAAAGCATTTTCTGGTTTCTTCCAAAACTTCGGTAACAAAGCGATTGCAAATACACTTAAAGTTGTGGTATTCCCATTCGGCATCAGCTACAAAATGCCTGCAGATGATATTGCAAAAGAAATTTGTGAAGTACTGCTTAAACCAAGCGAAGCGCGTGACCGTCTAACACACCTTTGTTATGTTGGTGACGAGAAAGATGCAAACACGGCAATGTTCGATATGGAAGCTGCGTTCCAAGCGATGTACAAAGTTCAGCCAATTGAGAAGAAAATCGCAATTGCTGCATCTAAAGGTACAATACCACGTAAGTTAGCTGTAAACGTTGCAGCGCCACTTGCTGTTGAAAAAGGTATCATTACACAAGTTGAAGCAGACGAATTACTTGCTGCTGATAAACTACGTTTTGCTGCGATTAACGTTGACTCATTCACTCCAGAAGAGTTTGCGGGAATTTCAAAAGTAATAAAAGACGATAAAGTAGCTTAAGTTTTAACTGAGCCACTCATGAAAAAAACCGAGACTGCTATCTTATAGTAGTCTCGGTTTTTTTATGTCTGTATTCTTTTCTACAAGGTTAAGCATTATTATAAAACGACGCTTAACCTTTTATTAGTGCTGGACTCATTGAGTACAGGAATACAGTTATTTTATTTTTAGGATTTTACTGGTGTTGGTTGAACCTACTGTATCCATTTTATCGCCTAATGTGAACAAGATAATATCACCAGGTTGCACCTGACCTGTTTCTTTAAGTACCGCGTAAGTACCTTCTATGATACGTTCCTGAGATAAGCCTTCCGTGTTAAATAGTAGTGGGGTTACACCACGGTAAAGGGCTGTCGCATTCAATGTTTTTTGATGTGGAGATAAGCAGAAGATCGGTAAGCCAGAGCTAATACGTGACATCAATAATGGCGTAGTACCTGACTCACTCAATGCAACAATAGCCTTTACACCTTTTAAGTGATTCGCCGCATACATCGTCGACATCGCAATGGTTTCTTCAACTGAATCGAATGTATACTCGATACGGTGGTTTGAGACATTCATACTTGGGTGTGTTTCTGCACCTAAACATACTTCAGCCATTGCTTTCACTGTTTCTACAGGGTAGTCACCGGCCGCTGTTTCTGCAGATAGCATGACCGCATCCGTACCATCAAGAACCGCATTTGCCACGTCCATCACTTCTGCACGCGTTGGCATTGGGCTATTGATCATTGATTCCATCATTTGTGTTGCGGTGATCACAACACGGTTATATTTACGTGATAAGTGGATCAGTGATTTTTGTACACCCACAAGTGCCGCATCACCAATTTCAACGCCTAGATCGCCACGTGCAACCATAATTGCGTCAGATGCTAGAATGATATCTATCATGCTTTCTTTTGTTGCTACAGTCTCTGCACGCTCAACTTTGGCGCAGATTTTCGCATTAGAGCCTGCAGCACGAACAAGTTCACGCGCATAATTGATATCATTGCCGTTACGCGGGAAAGAAACCGCAATAAAGTCGACGTCAATTTTAGCTGCGGTAAGGATATCAGCTTTATCTTTGTCAGTAAGCGCCTCAGCAGATAAACCACCACCTTGCTTGTTGATACCTTTGTTATTTGATAATGGGCCTGCTACCGTCACTTCTGTGTGGATCTGCTGACCTTTAATTTCGGTTACTTTTAATTGTACACGGCCATCGTCAAGTAGCAGTACATCACCCGCGAAAACATCATTTGCTAGCTCTGGATAATCGATACTAACGCATTCGTTATTACCCGCAGTTTTATCAAATGTTGCATCTAAGCAGAATTTATCACCTAGGTTTAAGTGAATTTTTCCATCTGTAAATTTAGATACGCGGATCTTAGGACCTTGTAAGTCACCTAAAATAGCCACGTGTTTATTGTGTTTTTTAGCAATTTCACGAACGTCTTCGGCACGCTTGATGTGGTCTTCGGCGTTACCGTGAGAAAAGTTCATACGTACCATATTAGCACCAGCAAGAATAATTTTTTCTAGATTATTATCGCGATCTGTTGCTGGACCTAAGGTGGTTACAATTTTAGTACGACGTAACATAATGACTCCATATGAATAATGAGATGATATTTTAAAGTATGTTATTTAAATACTGTCAGACAAAAGGTGATCTTAAATCGTATTAGTATGCAAAGGCTTGATTACCGTTTGGTGACAAAATAAGTAAAAAAGTGATAGGGGAAATAAAAATGGCCACATATCAGCGGCCATTTTTAGATTAATCTATTTTGTTAAAGCGTGAATCCTTGATTGCGGATTTTACTTTCTTTAAGTTCTCTCTGAACTTTTCACCGCGACGTAATGTGAAACCAGTCGCCAGTACATCAACCAGTACCAATTGCGCGACACGTGATGCCATAGGCATATATACGTCAGTATCTTCCATTACATCAAGTGAAATAACCAGATTCGAGTATTCTGCTAGTGGTGAGTCCTGTGCTGTGATACCAATCACGATTGCATCATTTTCACGTGCGAGTTTCGCCACATCAACCATACTTTTAGTACGGCCTGTATGTGAGAACAATACCACTACCGAGTCTTCAGTACTGTTAATTACACTCATGCGTTGCATCATAATGTCATCAAAACAAATGACGGGTACGTTGAAACGGAAGAATTTATTTTCAGCGTCACGGGCAACCGATGCAGAAGCACCTAAGCCAAAGAATGAAATTTGTTTCGATTGAATAAGTAGATCAACCGCTTTATTAATCACTTCTGGATCTAAGCTATTTTTTGCTGAGTCTAAGTGAGCGATAGTCGTTTCAAAGATCTTTTGCGTGTAAACCTCAGGGCCATCGTTTGCTTCTACGTTTCTGTTTACGTACGGGGTACCGTTAGCCAAACTTTGTGCTAAATGTAATTTAAAATCAGGGTAACCTTTGGTATCTAGACGACGGCAAAAACGGTTAACTGTCGGTTCACTTACATCTGCAACTTTGGCAAGTGTCGCAATACTTGAATGAATAGCTGATTGCGGAGATTCTAGAATAACATCAGCAACCTTTTTTTCAGATTTACTGAATATTTCTAAATTTTGGATTATTTTTTCGAGCATACTCATGATATTTCCCTGGCAAGCTCCGCAATGGGCGCATGATAAAGTAATGAAGGTAAATGCGAATCTATAGCAGCATTATAAGCCTTGATGGATATTTATTACGTGAATTATGTAAAAAATATGAAGTAAGTCGAACTATTATTACATTTTTTACTTATGTTTAGCATCGTTCCACAGATTTTTGTGACTTTATTATGGTTAAAGTAGCTTAAACAGCATAAACATCGTGATAATGACGAATTTACAAGCAAAATCTATGTAGGTTTATAACTAGTTATAGTCGTAATATGTTTTCAAAATAGTAATAAAATTGCACAAACAATCATGTGCTATACCTACAGTAAGTAATATTCATTAATCAGGGAGTATTTTATGATCAGTACCTTTGATATGTTTAGTATTGGTATTGGGCCATCGAGTTCACACACTGTAGGTCCTATGCGCGCAGCATTTGATTTCTTACAACAGCTTAAAGCACTCGATAATAGTGAATCTATTTTAGGTATTAACGCTGCACTCTTTGGTTCGTTAGGACAGACGGGGGCTGGTCATGGCAGTGATGTCGCGGTTATTTTGGGGTTAGCAGGTTATGAACCAGACAAGATCGATTCTGAGCTGGTGCCCGCAATATTAACGAAAATAGAAGCACAACAAGGCATTGACTTGAACGAGATTGGATTTGTGCCTTTTACGCGTGCTGAAAACATCATACTGCACCAGCGTAAAACCTTGTCTTATCACAGTAATGGGATGACGATAACAGCCTTAAGCCAAGATAATATTGTATTGAGTAAGACGTATTATTCAATTGGCGGTGGTTTTATTATCGACCATGATCACATCGAACAGCCATTGGAAGCGAATGCCAAGATACCGCCAAAATATAAATTTGATAGTGCTGATGAACTCCTCTCTATTTGTCGATTACACGGGTTATCTATTGCCAAGCTGATGTATGAAAATGAGCGCCAATTAAATCCCGATGATGTCATCAACAAAAAGCTATTACAGTTGCATAGCATCATGGTTGATTGTATCCATCGAGGTTGTCGTAAAGAAGGCATTTTACCCGGAGGTTTAAAGGTTCGCCGTCGTGCACCTGGGTTATACCAGCGATTACAGGCGCCAGATGCCAAAGATGATACGTTTCACGGCATGGACTTTGTTAATATGTATGCGATGGCCGTGAATGAAGAAAATGCGGCTGGTGGACGTGTTGTTACGGCGCCGACCAATGGTGCTGCCGGTATTATTCCTGCCGTGATGTATTTTTATGATCAGTTCGTTAGCCCATTAACAGAAGATAAAATAAAAACTTACCTATTAACCTGTGCCGCAATTGGGACTTTATATAAGAAAAATGCCTCTATTTCTGGCGCTGAAGTGGGGTGTCAGGGCGAGGTCGGTGTTGCTTGCTCTATGGCCGCTGCAGGCTTGACGGCAATAAGAGGCGGGACACTAGAGCAAGTTGAGCACGCTGCTGAAATAGGCATGGAACATAATTTGGGGCTAACTTGTGACCCGATAGCTGGTTTGGTTCAGATTCCTTGTATTGAACGTAATGCCATTGGTGCGGTGAAAGCGATTAATGCGTCACGTATGGCGCGTATGGGAGCTGGAGACCATAAGGTATCGCTTGATCAGGTGATTAAAACAATGAAAGCCACAGGGGATGATATGAAGAATAAATATAAAGAGACATCGAAAGGCGGTTTAGCAATTAATGTGACGGTTTGTTAACTCAAATATAACAGTAAGGCGCTGGATCAGGATTTGAATGTTAAACCTAGGGTCGAAGATGATCCGCGAGTACGGCCTAACTTATCATAGGTAATATTATTACGTGAGCGACTACGGATGATGGTATCAGTTAATCGTTTGCAATTACGCAGATTGAGTTCAATCAACTTACCGTTAACGTCATTCAATTCTTGGCATTGAGTGAGTTCTGTTTCAATTTGTTGTTTTTGAGATAAGTAGGTAGAGAGTAATTCTGCAACATCAGGGTGCTGGTTGATTTTGACATCGAGTTCGGCAATTTGGGTTATTTTTTCTTGCTTATCTTGACTGAGCTTTTCTAGTGCCGTGACGTCGCGTGACTCTAACGCTGATTTTTCAGCTGTCAGTAGAGCCAGTAATTGTTCTACATAAGATACCTGTAAAACGAGTAATTCGGGCAATGCTTTTATTGTCATCTCTGTTACGGTACTCGGTTATGCAAGTAAAGATTCGAAGTTAGACATATTCTTTGCTAATTTATTCGCATCAACTTGATAGCTACCATCAGCAATGGCCTTTTTCAAACTTTCGACTTTCGATGTGTTAACAGGTGTACCTTGAGCTAAATCATGTTCCATAGCGGTCAAACTTTTGGCTTGTGATGTAATATTAACAGAGTCGCCTTGTGCTATACGTTGCGGTGAAGTTTGAGCCGGATTACCATTTTGAACACTGGTTTTCTGCTGCGCACTTCTTGCTTGATCTAGCTGGAGACTACGGTTATTTAAATTGGTTAAATTTATGGCCATTTTTCTACCTATTGAATTGTAAACAGGTGTACTAAAAGATTATCGACTTATGACAATAAAACTTTAGCAAAATTTAATAGTTTATTTGGATAATACCTGCTGCTTGGACAATACCCGAAACAGTTCGTTTCGATTTACTATTACGCACCTTGATTTTTTCACCCAAAATACCGTTAGCCAATGCTACACCATCAGTTTTTACGGTTAGATTGCCCACTGAACTGGTAATTGTAACGCTTTCACCTTTACACACAAGACATATATCTCGTGTTGAGATCATTTGTTCAGCCGAGAGTGGTCTCTTTAAGCGTGCTCTATTAACAAAAGTCAAATCCGAAATATAACCTGAGCGTAATAATAAACGGTTCATATATTCTATTTTAGTATTGTTTTTCGTTAATCGGCTACCTTTTGATAAAGGTCGATTGCTAACCACCACGGGTACTAGTCGAATAATCTTTATTGGTACGTAGAGTTGCCAGCCATCAGCACGCTTGCAACGTATTCTTACTGTCGCGGAGCGTTGTAAGCTTTTATTACCAACTAACTCTGCAGACATATTACCTTCACACTGAGTTACTGTTATTCTGCGGTCAATTTTTGTTACTTCTATACTTACTCTTTCATTCTGAGAGCTAGGTAGTTGCGCTTTGATAAAAGATTCTGCAAACTCTTCAATAACATGATGTTGATCTGTTGTTGCGTTCGCAAGTGGTAAATAACTCACCAAACTAAAACAATAGAAAAACAACAATGAAAAAATATATTTAAGCATTTAGGTTTCTAAGCCGATATAAGATTAACGGTTACGTATAAAGTGATTTAAGAGCCAAACTTTTGACTGTTTTATACTGTAAACAACAAATATAAATGAATAATACAGTGGTAAGCAATATTTAAGCCATGTTGAAAATAAGCAACATTTACCTAAGGATGAATAATGGCAGGATTACTCGATACGGTCAATCAACGGACACAGTTGGTCGGACAAAACCGTCTAGAATTACTTATGTTCCGTTTAAACGGGCGTCAGCGTTTTGGTATCAATGTATTTAAAGTAAAAGAAGTATTACAATGTCCGCCATTAACGACTCTGCCTCAGCTTCATCGTGTAGTGCGTGGCGTTGCTCATATACGTGGAAAAACGATCTCTGTGATTGATTTAAGCTTAGCCACTGGTGGTCGTCCAATTGAGGATCTAAGTAAGGCATTCATCATTATTTCTGAATATAATCGTTCAGTACAGGGCTTTTTAGTCTCGAGCGTTGAACGTATTATCAACATTAACTGGGAAGCTATTTTACCCCCGCCAAAAGGTACTGGTCGATTTAGCTATTTAACGGCTGTGACAGAAGTTGATAAAGAACTTGTTGAAGTCTTAGATGTGGAGAAAATCCTGCATGAAGTGGCGCCGGTGAAAATGGAAGTTAGTGAAGGAATACTTGAAACGGCAACACAAATAGATACGAAAGAAATAGAGAAAGTGATTCTTGTTGTAGATGATTCAAGTGTTGCACGTAATCAGATTAAGAAAGCAGTCTCTGACCTTGGCTTTAAGATAGTATTAGCTAAAGATGGTCGAGACGGATTAAATAAACTTCGTGAAATGGCTGCCAATGGCCCAATTACCGACCAAATCGCGTTGATGATCTCAGATATTGAGATGCCAGAAATGGATGGTTATACACTCACTGCAGAAGTGAGAAATGATCAATCATTGAATGGTTTATATATTATTTTACATACGTCGTTAAGTGGTGTGTTTAATCAGGCGATGGTAACTAAAGTTGGCGCAAACGATTTTATCGCAAAATTTAATCCCGATGAACTTGCGGGTGCGGTTTTAAAAGCATTAAAAGCAGCAGACCCTAGCTAGGGAATAGTTGTATTGAATAAATGTATTTTCATATAGAAAGTTGAGTAAAAAATAGTGCAAACATTGTCAAATGAAGTTTATACCCGTTTTAGTGAATTTCTTGAAATTCAGTGTGGTATTGTATTAGGGCAAAATAAACAATATTTAGTTAAAAGTCGCTTATTGCCACTATTGGCAAAGCATAAAATGACGAGTTTAACTGAGCTAGTACAAAAATCGATGACTATGTTAGCGCGTGATTTACGTAATGATGTTATTGATGCGATGACCACTAATGAAACGTTGTGGTTTCGTGATGTTTACCCGTTTGAGTATTTACAGGCTCAGATCTTACCTGAATTTATGAATAAAGGTCAGCCAATTAAGATCTGGTCTGCCGCCTCTTCATCTGGACAAGAACCGTTTTCAATAGCAATGTCTGCGATTGAAACGCAAGAAAAGATTAAGCGTTTAGTGAAGCCTAATGTACAAATTGTCGGTACGGATATATCCCCAACTATGATTAAGCATTGTAAAGATGGTGTTTATGATCGCTTGGCTCTTGGCAGGGGCCTGTCTCCTGAACGTAAGCGTCAGTTTTTCACGACACTACCTGATGATAAAATGCAGGTGAATCGTGACGTGCAGCAGTTAACGACATTTCGTGAAATCAATTTATTGGAAAGCTATGCTTTGCTCGGTAAGTTCGATATTATTTTTTGTCGTAATGTACTGATTTACTTTTCCCCAAAGATTAAAAGTCAGATCCTTAATCAATTTGCAGGATCATTAAAGCCGGGTGGGTACCTCTTCTTAGGCGCATCAGAATCCTTGACTGGGTTAACGGATAAGTTTGAAATGGTCCGTTGTAACCCAGGGATAGTCTATAGGTTAAAATAGTTTATTTGTAACGGTTACGGCTTGAACATGGATGTTCGTTTATTGGCTATAATTGATCGCCATAAACCGTCAAAAAATTGATTTAACAGTTTATCTTTAGATAGCCTCCTGTATTTCCTCTCATGCCTTTAAATTATAACGTTCATAAAAACCACCTTAATATAAGCTTAAGGTGCTGATTTTAAGGTTATTATTTATTTTTTGATTTATGGGTTAAATAAAGCGAATCTCTAATTACCTATTTTGGCACATATGTTGCTTTCATCATTTGTATCATCGTAATTATCCTGCGATTGATTACGATATAAATGTTATAGGAGGCGTTCATGGCTATTAATTTTGATAATGCATTGGGTATACACCAATATTCTGTTGGCGTAAGAGAGCGTCGTGCAGAGGTATTAGCCAGTAATATTGCTAATGCAGACACGCCAGGGTTTAAAGCGAAAGACTTAAGCTTTAAGGATGCACTTGCTAGTGCGACCCAGGGCAGCAGTTTTAACTTATCAAAAACCAGTGAACGTCATATATCAGGCGGCAGGGATATGGCGTCTGATCTTCAATATAGAATTCCGAATCAACCCGATACTGGTGACGGTAATACAGTTGATGTACAAACTGAGCGTGCTAGCTTTATGCAAAACAGCATGGAATATCAGGCATCACTGTCATTTTTAAGCAGTAAAATTCAAACTATGCGCAAGGCAATTAAAGGACAATAATTATGAGTTTATTTCGAGTCTTTGACGTTGCCGGTTCGGCAATGAGTGCACAATCGGTTCGTTTAAATACAACCGCGAGTAACCTTGCTAACGCGAATAGTGTGAGTAGTAGCGCCGGTGAGACCTATAAAGCGCGTTATCCTATTTTCAAAGCACAATTTGATCAAGCTAATGCTGCGCAAAATGAAGCAGTTGGCGTGAATGTTGCAGGGATTGTAGAAAGTGATGCGCCATTAGTTAATGAATTTAATCCAAATCATCCATTAGCTGACGAAAATGGCTATGTATATCGTCCGAATGTAAACGTAATGGAAGAGATGGCAAACATGATTAGCGCATCTCGTTCATACCAAACTAACGTGCAAATAGCTGATTCTGCTAAACAAATGTTGAATAAGACATTAACGTTAGGTCAAGGTTAATAGAGGGTATTTGGCTGTGACGACAATTAATAACAGTAATAATATAGCTGACTTCAGCAGTCAGTTTAAAGCAGAAAAAAAAGATGCGGCAGAGCAAGCGGCAGAAACTACCCGCAAAGAGCTAGGTCAAGAAGACTTTTTCTCGTTACTTACACAAGAATTGGCTTATCAAGATCCGTTCAAACCGGTAGAAAACTCAGACATGGTGGCGCAAATGGCGTCATTTACTACTGCTGATGGTATTTCTAATATGGATAGCAAGTTTGAGCAGCTAAATACGATCATGAGCTCAAACCAAGCGCTGCAGGCATCGAGTCTGGTCGGTACTAAAGTATTGGCCCCTGCATCGTCAGCATTTTTGTCTGGAGGTGAGGATGTATCTGGTCGTATTGAATTACCACAGAGCGCACCAAATTTGCGTTTACAAATTGCCAATCAAGTTGGTGAAGTTGTTAAAGTGCTCGATATGGGTGAACAAAAAAGTGGTGCTATTGCCTTTAATTGGGATGGTACAGACATGAACGGCAAGAAAGTGGCGGAAGGAAGTTACCGCTTAAAAGCATCTGCATCGATAGACGGCAATGCACAAGACCTTAAAATCTCAAGTTTCCAGCATGTCGAAAGTGTGAATATTGGTAATACAGGTAACGGTATTATGCTGAACTTGAAAGGTATGGGTAGTCTTCCTCTGAGCGAAGCAACAGAAGTTGCAGCTAAAACTTACTAATTTATTGAATAAGGAAATCTTATGTCATTTAACATCGCCTTGAGTGGGATTAACGCTGCTCAGAAAGACCTTAATACAACGGCAAATAATATTGCTAACGTTAACACCACGGGTTTTAAAGAGTCTCGCGCCGAGTTTGGTGATGTTTATGCAACATCGATTTTCTCAAATGCAAAAACGTCTGTTGGTAACGGTGTGGCAACGGCTCATGTTGCACAGCAGTTCCAACAAGGTAGTTTGAACTTTACCGATAACTCACTTGATTTGGCGATTAACGGTAATGGTTTCTTCGTTATGTCTGATGGACTTGAGTCTATGGACCGTAATTATACGCGTGCAGGTGCCTTTAAGCTTGATTCAAATAGTTTTGTGACTAATTCAGCGGGTAATTATCTGCAAGTTTATGACGTCAATGACGATGGATCACCAAAAGCGGTGAGTATGGCGTCAACCAAACCGTTACAAATCCCGGATACAGCAGGTGTGCCTGAGTCAACGCGCAATGTTGATATGACGATGAATTTGCCGGCGACATCACCAGGATTAGACCCATTGAAATTTGATCCCGCAGACAGTGGCACTTATACCTCTGCGACGTCTGTTTCTATTTATGATTCGTTAGGTGAATCACATACCTTATCAACTTATTACGTAAAAGATGGCTCTGCGGGGGCACCAGCAAACTCTTGGTTAGAGTTTAACTATGTGGATGATCAACCTCTTAATATTGTTGGTGGTCAGGCTGTTGCATCGGCTCCGGGAACACCAATAAAACCGACCGCGATGCGAATGACGTTTGATTCATCAGGACTATTGCAACAGCAACTCCCTGCGATCGCAGAGACCTTGCCACTAGGCGCTATTTTAACTAATGGTGCGGATACCACTCAGACGATTAAACTTAATATCAATAACCCGACTCAGTTTGCGTCTGCATTTGAAGTTTCTAAGCTTGAGCAAGACGGGGCGACTGTGGGTCGATTAACGGGGATTGATATTGGCCCGGATGGTATGGTTGCGGCGAGCTACAGTAATGGTCGTAATGACAAGTTGGGTATGATTGCGATGGCTAAGTTTGCCAATGAACAAGGCTTGAGTCAGACGGGTGATACGGGCTGGCGTGCATCACAACTTTCGGGCAATGCGATTGCTGGCGAAGCCAACTCAGGTACCTTTGGTAAAATTAATTCATCGGCACTAGAACAGTCTAATGTAAACTTGACCAGTGAACTTGTTAACTTAATTACGGCACAACGTAACTACCAAGCCAATTCAAGAACGTTAGAGGTTAACTCGAAATTACAAGATACAGTATTACAGATCCGTTAATGTAACGGGCGAGTAAGCCATATAGCAAGCGGAATTATTCGACATATAATTTATCTAAAAGATAGATTTTTGATAAAAAGCCATCCTATTTAGGGTGGCTTTTTAATTTTGGCACTTTAATTGCTTTATTACTGATATTAGACGGGTAATTAACGATTTCAACGAAAAGTGACAGAGGATTGACGAATGGACAATATGCTTTATATCTCTATGTCGGGTGCCAAAGAAAATATGAATGCATTGGCTGTTCGTGCCAATAATATCGCCAATGTGAATACACATGGTTTTAAGGCTGATTTTGAACAAGCGCGTTCAATGCAAGCGTTTGGTGAAGGCCTACCAACCCGTGTATTTGCTATTACCGAAAGTCCGGGGCAGGATTTTACTGCTGGAGGACTACAACAAACGGGTAATGCACTCGATGTTGCGATCCAAGGTGATGGTTGGTTAAGTGTGCTGGATGATAAGAACAAGGAAAGTTATACCCGCAGTGGTAGCTTACACATGAGTCCTACTGGTGAATTATTGACATCATCAGGGCGCCCAGTACTTGGTGAAGGTGGTCCTATTATTATTCCAACACCTGTGGAACAAATAAAAATCCATGCTGATGGTCGTATCGAGATTCGTCCTCAGGGGGCACCGGCAAATGCCTTGGAAGAAGTAGACCAATTGAAACTGGTTAATCCCGATGTTCGAAATTTAGTGAAAGGCTATGATGGTATGTTTCGACAAGCGGATGGTACTCCCGCCGCCGTTGATGTAAATGTCCAAGTAGCAGGTGGCGCGTTAGAAACCAGTAATGTTAGTGCTGTTAGTGAACTCACAGGAATGATTAATTTGCAACGTCAATTTGAAATGCAGATAAAAATGATGAAAACAGCAGAAGAAAATGACAAAGCATCAGACTCACTATTACGAGTGAATTAATTGTTCGTTGATGAGTTTACATAAAGTATAAATTAGATGAGGAAAGTGTTATGAATCCTGCATTATGGATAAGTAAAACCGGTTTAGAAGCACAGCAAACGAATATCTCAACCATTTCAAATAACTTAGCCAATGCCAGCACGGTTGGTTTTAAGAAAGAACGCGCTATCTTTGAAGATTTATTGTACCAAGCGGTAAATCAACCGGGTGGTCAATCATCGCAAAATACCAAACTACCGTCTGGCTTAATGGTTGGTTCGGGTGCTCGGGTTGTTGCGACCCAAAAAGATCATTCTCAAGGTAATATGTTAACGACTGATAACTCGCTGGATTTAATGGTCAGTGGTCGTGGTTTTTTCGAGGTGGAAATGCCTGATGGTACTACGTCATATACTCGTAACGGTCAATTCACTTTAAATGATGAAGGGATTATCGTGACACCTGGCACGGGTTATCCATTGCAGCCGCAGATCCAAATACCTGCAGATGCACAAACTGTTACCGTTTCGGAAGATGGCGAAGTCTCGGTAAGTTTACCGGGTCAGACAAACAATCAAACCGTTGGCCAGATTAATATTTCAGACTTTGTTAACCCTGGTGGTTTACAGCCAATTGGACAAAACATGTATATTCAAACAGGTGCGAGTGGTGATCCAGTACAAGGTCTTCCAAGTAATGAAGGTCTGGGTAAATTAGTGCAAGGTGCGATTGAAACATCGAATGTAAACGTGACGGAAGAATTAGTAAATCTGATTGAAAGCCAACGTGTATATGAGATGAATTCAAAAGTAATCTCAGCGGTTGATGAAATGTTAAGTTATACCAATCAACAGTTATAATTTAACGGTTAGTCGTTAAACATTCATTAATAACATCGAGAAATATAATGCGTAATCTTATCCTTGCTTTGTTTGTTTTTATCCAGCTAGCTGGTTGCTCGTCTTTGGTTAAAGTAAAAGATAACATGGTCGCTAAAAATACAGACTCGACCAAAACCGAAGATGTGGAAGAACCAGCTGATGTGAACGACACGCCACAGCAAGACTCACCTGATTATGCACCGATTGTACCCGATGATAACCCAGTACAAGCGAAAGTAACGGGATCGTTATTTAATCCACAATACAATAATAATATTTTCTCGGATATTAAAGCACGTCGTGTCGGTGACATCATTACTGTTACATTGACAGAGTCAACTAGTGCTAAAAAGAAAGCCAGCTCAAACCTAGGTAAAGATAACTCGTTTGAATTAGACCCTATCAAGCTTGGCGGTGACGAGGTGACTATTAGCGGTTATACGATTGAAGGTAGTTTAAATCAAACGAGTTCTTTTTCTGGAAATGGTTCTGCCGATCAGAGCAACAGTTTAGAAGGTAATATCTCTGTTACCGTCGTGCGTGTGTTACCTAATAATAACTTAGTTATTCGTGGTGAGAAGTGGCTCATGCTGAATAATGGGAGTGAGTATATTCGTCTTACTGGCTTATTACGCCCACAAGATGTCGACGCTGATAATAAAGTGAATTCTTCTTTGATCGCGAATGCGCGTATTCAATATGGCGCAATTGATGATTTGGGGGAAGCGCAAGTACAAGGCTGGGCAACTAAATTCCTGAATGGTAATAAATGGCCTTTTTAATCTGAGCCAATCTGTAAATAACATCTTGGTATGACAATTGCTTTTAGCTCTATAACGCCCATTATTTCGCGGTTGTCATAATTTTGGCAGTAAGCTGTATAAACCAAAATAATGACAATTCTTATAGCACAGGTTATTTAGATGAAACTATCAACTCGGATTAAACGACAACATTTCTTATTCGGCATGAGCATTGTCTTGTTAAGCTTTTTTGTTGTTACGATCAATACTGCACATGCAGCGCGAATTAAAGATATAAGTTCTGTGCAAGGGGTTCGTGATAACCAATTAATCGGTTATGGTTTAGTGGTCGGTTTACCAGGTACAGGTGAAAAAAGTAATGCGTTTTCAGCGCAAAGTTTTAAAACTATGTTGAATAATTTTGGTATCACCATGCCTGAAGGCGCGAAAGTTAAAATTAAAAATGTCGCGGCCGTTGCGGTGAGTGCGGTATTACCCGCATTCACGAAACCTGGTCAAACGATTGATGTCACGGTTGCTGCAATCGGTGAAGCGAAAAGTTTACGCGGTGGTTTATTATTGCAGACCTTCCTGAAAGGTGCTGATGGACAAGTGTATGCGTTAGCACAAGGTAGTCTTGTTGTAGGTGGCCTTGGCGTCGAGGGGAAAGATGGTTCAAAGGTGATAATTAATACGCCTACCGTCGGTCGTATCAGCAGTGGCGCTATTGTTGAAAAGGAAGTCGCGAATCCATTTGGCGATGGTGATTTTCTCACATTTAATTTACACCGTGGCGATTTTTCTAACGCGAAACGTCTTGCTGACTCAATTAATAATCTTGTCGGTCCTAATACAGCTTATCCAATGGACGCGACGTCAGTGCGGGTACTTGCTCCTCGTGATATTTCCCAACGTGTTGCTTATTTAGCGACATTAGAAAATCTTGAATTAAAAATGGCGGATGAATCAGCTAAAATTATTGTTAACTCACGTACCGGTACTATTGTTATTGGTCAAAACGTCAGGCTAAAACCAGCTGCAATTACTCATGGTGGATTAACGGTAACCATTGATGAAACCCAAGACGTCTCACAACCCAACGCTTTCGCCAATGGTGAAACTGTGGTTACTAATAAGTCGACCATTAATGTGACTCAAGAAGATGCACGTATGTTTAAACTTGATGCAGGTGCGACACTTGATGATTTGATCCGCGCGGTCAATCAGGTTGGTATCGCGCCGGGTGATTTAATGTCAATTTTAGAAGCGCTTAAAGATGCGGGTGCATTAGATGGGCAGCTAATTATCATTTAATGGCGTGAAGCTAATTAAGCACGCTATGATTTATTTTATGAGCGCTATAACCAGTGATTGGCTATAGCGCTTTTTTGTATCTATTTCATTCTATTATCAGAGTTGGTTTAAGAATTGCAGTGTTATGTATAAAGGTTGAAGTTAATACATTTTTTAATTTTAAGTCATTGATTATATTGCTTTGAACGGCGCCGGATAAATGGCAGTAGCTTTCAATCATTAAGTCAGTAATACGAATAACTGACAAATAATAACTATCGAAAATAGTAACGGGCTGGGTATGGATAATTCATTTAAAACAAATGTAAGCAGTAACGTCTTAGATACACATAATCTGGATTCTTTGCGTAAAAGCGCGCTGAATAATGATGAAGCTGCATTGAAAGAAGTCGCAAAGCAGTTTGAGTCTTTGTTTACCAATATGCTGATGAAAAGCATGCGTGACGCGAATACTGCATTTGAAACCGAAAGTCCAATGAATAACAACTACACCCAGTTTTATCGTGATATGCAAGATAAGCAAATGGCAGCGGATATGAGCCAATCAGGCAGTATGGGTTTAGCGGATGTTATCGTTAAGCAGTTGTCGAATAATGGCGGCAATTATATGCCAGCCTCGTCACTGCAAGGGGATAGTAACCCATTGCAAAACTTACAAGCCACTAAGGCTGTAGATAAAGGGTTAATAGAAGATAAAGACGCAGCTGTAGTCCCTACTATTGATAAAGAGGGGAATTCTATCGCTGATGGGAAACAAGCGAATGCCACATTACCCACGGCAGAAAAGCCTAGCCAGGTACAATTCAACAGCCCTGAAGAGTTCGTTGTTGCATTAGCGCCTTTTGCGGACTCGGTGGCTAAGCGCTTAAATGTCTCTCCGGATGTATTACTTGCTCAAGCAGCGTTAGAAACGGGCTGGGGCAAGAAGGTATCGACTGATAATAAAGGTGATAGCTCATACAACTTATTCAATATTAAAGCAGATAAACGTTGGGAAGGTCCGACAGCAAGTGTGGATACCCTAGAGTTTACCGACGGTGTGGCTAAACGTGAAAAACATCAATTTAGAAGTTACCAAAACTTTCAGTCGAGCTTTAATGATTTTGCTGATTTCTTGCAATCAGGCGATCGTTACAGTGAGGCATTACGTAATTCTGCAGACTCGGCACAGTTCTTGAATGGTTTACAGAATGCGGGTTATGCAACAGATCCTAACTATGCAGCGAAAATACAAAACGTCATGAAACATGATGCATTTAAATAGCCTTGCTTAGTTGAGTAACTGAATAAGTTATAACTGAATATAAAGAAATACAGATAATCTATTTTGGAGTGATGATCTGATGGTTGGAGCAGTAATCTGATGGCAAATTTATTACAAATAGGCACGTCTGGTGTTTTAGGTCACCAGCAAATGCTTAATACCACAGGTAATAACATTTCGAATGTTAATACGGATGGATATAGCCGTCAGCGCACCCAGCATAACTCACAAACAGATAACATGGGCCTTGCTCGTTCTGTTACTGGTCGTGAAGTTAATAAATTTGCGCAAGCTGAATTATTAATTGATAGCAGTGCTTTTAGTAATAAAGAAAAATTGCTTGCTGAAATCACGCGTACAGACCAAGTCCTTTCTGATGAATCTAATAATATGAGCTCAGGTGTTTCGCAATTATTTGAATCTTTTCATACTGCCAATGATGATCCAACGTCGATTTCAAATCGTCAATTAGTGATTGCCGATGCGCAAACGTTGGCTGCCGGTTTCCGTAATGTTGGTGAGCAGTTAAATAATCAAGCAAGAACAGTAAACAGTGAACTTATAGAGAAACCAGCGTTACTTAACTCTTTGATTAAAGAAGTCGAAGGGTTTAATAAGCAGGTGATGATTGCGGAAAATACCTCACGAGGTGCTTCTGGCACGTTACTTGATCAGCGTGATGTTACGATCGAAGCGCTGGCAAAAGAACTCGACATATCAACGATTGTGAATGACAACAAAAGCGTTTCAATTAATTTGCTGAACGGGCAACCGTTAGTGATGCAAAACAGTGTCAGTCAGTTCCAAGCGGTTGGTGGTGATCCCGATCCCAGCAATATGGAGCTGGTCTTAAAAATTGATAAAAATACCATGCCGCTACAAGATATTGAGCTTGGTGGACGTATTGGCGCATTGATAGAATTCCGCGATAAAACCATTAATTCATCGTTACGAGAGATAGGCCAATTAAGCCTTGGTATTGCTGATGCTGTGAACACTCAAAACAGAATGGGCTTAGACTTGAATGGCAAAATGGGTAAAGAGATATACACAGTACCGTCAACACAAGCAAAACATTATTCAGGTAACTCTAATCCTGCGCATGTGATCACAACTCAACTAATCGCTGGCGAGGGGAGTTCGTTAACAACCAGTCAATATCAAGTATCGATGACCAGCTCGATGAGTTTCGATGTTTATGAAATTAAAAATGGTGAGCGCAGTGCGAATCCGTTGGCGATTAATGGTGCTTACCCAGGACCTGTCGAAGTCACTGATCATGGTTTTGAAATTGATTTTTCTGCAGCTGCAGGTGGCTTTCAAAACGGTGATAAATTTTTAATGAGCCCAACGTTATTTAATCTTAACGATTATGACGTAACACGTTCTCAGCCTGAAGATATTGCGTTAGCCTCGATCTTGCGAGCAAAGACAGGGCCGACTAATACGACAATGAGCCGAATTTCCGTTACGGAGATATCGGATTCAACTCTCTCTTTTACAAATAACGATTTAAATATCACGGCACCACAACAGATCTCGGTGAATAACAGCGGTGATTTTGATATTTATGATGGTAATGGCAGTTATATGGCCACCAGTTCTGGCGCATTGAATGGACAGGATTTATTTGCTAATGCTATTCCACCTTTAAATCCGGGCGTGGGTTATGAAATTAAAATGGATGGTAAACCAAATCCTGGCGAAATTTTCACATTAGCTTACAACCGTGACGCCATTGCAGATAACAGTAATGGTTTAAAACTAGCGGGCTTAGAAAATGACGCCAAATTACGTAAAAATCATAAAAACAATGGTGAAAACCAGATGACGTTTGCGGAGGGTATTTCAACCATGATCTCAACGGTTGGTAATAAAACCCGTGCCGCACGCGTTGATTCAGCTGCAAATGAAGCGAAATTAGTGCAAAGCCGTAATTGGATTGAAAGTGTGTCTGGAGTTAATCTTGATGAAGAGGCTGCAAATATGGTGCGATATGAACAGGCTTACAATGCATCCGCACAAGTGGTGAGTATTTCCCAAAAAATATTCGATACCATTCTGAATGCAGCGAGGTAACTAAGATGCGATTAACCAATAACCAAATATTTTCTCGCTCGATGCAAGACATGTCGCAAACACAAAAGCGCTTGAATACGGCACATTCGCAAGTCACCTCTCAAGAAAAGTTTCGTACTTCGGGTGATGCACCAGCTGAAATAGCGAAATCGAGTTACCTGAATGATGAAATCAAAAAAAATACCCAATACCAAACCAATGGGTTGATGCTGAAAAGTACATTAGGCTTAGAAGAGTCAACACTCAATAACTTACATATTGCGATGGAACGTGGACGGGTGCTTTCGGTTCGTGCGCTTAATGGTTCCGTTGATTCGCAAGATAGATATGCCATTTCGTTAGAAATAGACCAAGTACAAAAAGAAGTATTCAGTTTAGTAAATAGTAAAAATGCCAGTGGCGATTTTATTTTTTCTGGTACTGCGTCGCATCTACAAGCGTATGTCAAAGATGATCAAACGGGAGAATATACTTATCGTGGTAATGAACAAGATAATGATATTCAAATCGCGACCAATGTCTATATTAAGGGGAGCGATAATGGCAAGCGAGTGTTTGAATCTGCCCCAGCTCGGTTAACCGCGAATAGCAGTAATCTTACCGGTAATATCATGACCGTGACGACTGAAGTCGTAGACCAAGGGGAATATGATAATTTCCACGGCAAGAATTATGATCATAGTAACCCAGCAAACAATACCTTTAAGCTTAATGTTATAGCGCCGTTACTTCCCGGTAATAGTGATACTTTTGAGATCTTAGATAGTACTAATAGTGTGCTTCAAAGTGGTAATTTCACTTCAGAAAAGGGAATTCGTTTTAATGGTGTCAACATTACGGCGCAAGGGGCTTCACCGGGTAGTGTCGATATATCTTTAGAGCCACCGAATAATGTCAATATTTTGAACACACTCGAGTCATTAAAAACGGCACTAACGGATACTTCATTATCAAATACCGAATTTCGAGAGCGGATGGCGGATGCACAAATTGGTATTGAAAATGCTAAAAATTCAGTGATGTCTACTATGTCAACGCTTGGTGGTCGTAATAACACGATTACACGTGTAACAGAGTCAAATGAATCGTTTAAGGTTATTAATCAGGAAGCGATGGCAATTCTTACCGAGGCAGATCTTGCCGCGGCAATGACTGACTTAACGAAAGAGCAAAACATTCTTGAGATGAGTTATAAGTCATTTAATAAAATCAATAACTTAAGTTTATTTAACTCCGTGTCATAGGTTGGCACACAACTTGCTATTTTAAATACATAAATAATTTATAGACTGGAACTTAAGCACGACTTACATAGACATTATGTCGCTGCTTAATCACGTTAAACACAGAGGGAAAACGAATGGCTATATATGTAAACACTAACGTTGCGTCTTTAAACTCACAACGTAATTTAACTAATTCGACGAATGCACTACAAACATCGTTTGAACGTTTATCATCTGGTAAACGAGTTAATTCGGCTGCTGATGATGCTGCGGGATTACAAATTGGTTCTCGTTTGGAAGCGCAAGTAAACGGTTTAAACCAAGGCGCTCGAAATGCCAATGACGGTATTTCAATGGCACAAACTGCTGAAGGTGCGTTAGATGAAACAACGAATATGTTACAACGTATGCGTGTGCTTTCAATCCAATCTGCCAATGGCTCAAACAGTGATGCAGACCGTACTGCACTTAATAAAGAATTTGGTCAGCTACAAAATGAAATTGATCGTGTAGCAAAAGATACAACGTTTGGTGGCGAGACGTTACTTGATTCATCATTTAATAATGACTTTCAAGTTGGTGCTGATGCTAACCAAGTCATCAATGTTAAAATTACTACAAACATGAACTCACTCGGTTTAGGTGTTGGTACTGCTGCGTCTAATGTACTTACTGTGGTGGATGCTCAAAAGGCTATCGAAAGTTTGGACACGGCGATTGCGTCGGTAACAGATATACGAGGTGATCTGGGTGCGAAACAAAACCGTTTCTCATCAACAATTCGTAACTTATCAAATATCTCTGAGAATGTATCGTCATCTAAATCTCGTATTATGGATGCAGACTTTGCTGCTGAATCTGCGAAACTAGCGCAAAATCAAGTTTCTCAGCAAGCTGCAAGCACAATGCTAAGTCAAGCTAATCAGCAATCTCAAGTTGCTATGTCGTTATTAGGCTAAGAGGGGGGCTCCCTCTGGCCCCTTTGGGGCCGCCTAATATATTGCTTTTACCTATATCCTTATCGTTATAGTCCTATTTAAGCGCATAGGTAAAAGTATTTTATCTTCCTACTCTCTACTCTCTACTCTCTTTTATTACATCGAATTTTAATCATTCCGATATTAAATCTTATCTTTAAAATCATTGTTTACTTGTACTTGTACTTGTACTTGTACTGGTAGTGGTAGTGTCATTTTTGTCATCAAAAATATAACTGACATTTATTTGTTGTTGAACATTCGCAACTGGCAATATGACGGCAAAATTTTGTCTTGATGGTTCTTAGGGTTTATTAATTATTAATATACACACGATAAAAAATGAGGGTACAGTTTAATTGTAATTAAAAACAGTGTGTTATAACTTTGTTTTCATTTTAAATGTATTTGGCATGTTGATTGCTTTATCTAAGATACATAACATTTATTTAATTTGAAACAAGCAAAAAGGAAGATACCGTGGCCTTATATGTAAATACAAATGTAGCATCTTTAAATTCACAACGTAATTTGACGAACTCTACAAATGCGTTACAAACATCATTTGAGCGCCTATCTTCTGGTAAGCGTATTAACTCCGCTGCAGATGATGCGGCAGGACTACAGATTGGTTCTCGCTTAGAGTCTCAAGTTAATGGCTTAAATCAAGCTGCACGTAATGCCAATGATGGCATATCTCTTGCGCAAACAGCGGAAGGTGCACTAGACGAAACCACCAATATGCTACAACGTATGCGAGTATTATCAATTCAGTCTGCGAATGGCTCAAATAGTGCCGCAGACCGTGTTGCACTGGATAATGAATATGGTCAGTTGCAAGAAGAAATTAATCGCGTGGCTGCGGATACAACGTTTGGTGGTATGAATTTATTAAATTCGACGTTTAATCAAGATTTCCAAATTGGTCCCGATGCGAATCAAGTCATTACTGTAAAAATATCGACGAACATGAATGCGCTCGGCTTAGGTATTGGTACTGCGACATCTGATATTTTAAACCCTTTAAATGCGCAAACGGCTATTGATAATCTAGATACCGCAATTGCAACGGTGACGGACATCCGTGGTGATCTGGGTGCCAAGCAAAACCGTTTCTCATCAACGATCCGTAATTTAACTAATATTTCGGAAAATGTGTCTGCGTCTAAGTCACGTATTATGGATGCCGATTTTGCCGCTGAATCAGCAAAACTAGCTCAAAATCAAGTATCGCAACAAGCTGCAAGTACCATGCTTAGCCAAGCGAATCAGCAATCGCAAGTAGCCATGTCATTATTGCAAGGTTAATCGTTGCAAGGCTAATAGCCTATTATTTGGCTCGAAAGGGCCAAAATAATACATTTCTATTCTTGGAAATTTCCTTTTCAATTTTTAATTTACCCCGCCCCCTTTTTTGTAACATTAGATTGAGTTGATTAACAATTATTAAACATTTTTGAGTGGTTGCTGTAATCGGTTGAAATTAAACGGTTAAATGTGGATATCTGTTCAAGTTTAGAACTGAATTGGAAATAAATTAAATAAAAATTAAAAATAACTCTAAAGGATGTATTTTTATTGTCGATAACTTTCATGACGATACAAATAACTGATTATTAATAAGGGCTGTATTTTATATACACAGCAGTCCTTTACAGGATTTCTTTTAGGAGACGAATATGGCTGTTTATGTAAATACCAATGTAGCATCTTTAAATTCACAACGTCATTTAGGTAGTGCTACCAACGAATTACAAACTTCTTTCCAACGTTTATCATCTGGTAAGCGTATCAATAGCGCTGCTGATGATGCTGCTGGTTTACAAATCGGTTCTCGTTTAGAGTCACAAGTCAATGGTTTAAACCAAGCATCTCGAAATGCAAATGACGGTATTTCAATGGCGCAAACCGCGGAAGGTGCGCTAGATGAAACAACGAACATGTTACAACGTATGCGTGTAATTTCAATTCAATCTTCGAATGGTTCAAACTCTCAAGCTGATCGTAATGCATTGCAATCAGAATTCAATGAATTACAAACTGAAATCACGCGTGTATCAACGGATACAACGTTTGGTGGTGAAAAGTTACTTGATGGTAAATTCAATCGTGAGATTCAAGTTGGTGCTGATGCGAACCAAACCATTACACTAAAAATGACAACAAGTATGGATGCGACAGCGTTGGCTGTGGGTAGTACTACAACGAATGTTTCATCTGCTGCAGGCGCACAATCAGCAATTACGGCTCTCGATGCAGCGCTTGAAACTGTAACGGGTACACGTGCTGACCTAGGTGCGAAACAAAACCGTTTTTCATCAACGATTCGTAACATCAGCAATATTTCTGAAAATGTATCAGCGTCTAAATCACGTATTGTTGATACTGATTTTGCTGCTGAATCAGCTAAACTTGCACAAACTCAAGTACAGCAACAGGCGGCAAGTTCGATGTTAAGCCAAGCCAATCAAGCCTCACAAGTAGCGCTATCACTGCTTTAATCGTTTAGGTTTATATTTGCCCTGCACCTTGCAGGGCATTTTGGTCTTTGGGGGTTACCATGTCCATTGATAATAATATGGATCATAAGAGCATTCGTTTTAATCCTGACCCTGTTGTGACAAAAGAACCTGTCATAACGAATCCTGCCGTTTTAATTTCACCAATCGAACAAGTTTTACCGATCGAAAATTCATTATCTGAACCCAAAATAGCGAATGATATAAATTTGGAACAAAAATTGCTTGAAGCAAAGGATACGCTACAAGCTCATTTTGATGTTAATAGTAAGAAGCTAAACTTTAGTGTTCATGGTGATACTGGCCGTATGGTAGTTAAAATTGTTGATCCTGAAAGTGGTGAAACACTGAAAGAACTACCATCAGAAGCTGTTTTAAAGATGGTCGCTAACATTGAACAATTTCAAGACAATATATCAGCTAGTTCAGGTCTCTTATTTGATGAGATGGTTTGATTAATACAGCGAGATAAAATAGTCGGATGTTTAATGCGATAGGCAATTATTTGCCTATCGCATTACTATTGATGAAAATTAAGGATACACATGGCCGGTATTACGATGGCAGGTTCAGGTTCAGGTTTAGATCTGGAAACGATCATTTCAACATTTGTAACTGCTGAAAAAACGCCAAAAGAAACACGCTTAAACAAGAAAGAAACCGACCTTACAACGGAGTTATCTGGTATTGGCACTTTGAAAGCGGGCTTGGCCGACTTTAAGACCATTACTGGCCAATTGGGTAATCTGGACTCTTTTTATCAAAGTAAAACTAATATTAATTATCAAGGCCGAAATGTCGAGCAAACCACTGCCGGTAACGGTGTTGATAGCGCTGCGTTGCCTATTACTATTAAAACGAAAGGTGTGGTACCAAAAGGTGCATTTGATGTTGAAGTGAAACAACTTGCACAGGGTGCGCGATTGGAGTCTGATTTTTTACCTGATCGAGAAACCAAACCTGGGCAGGGCATGCTGTACTTTGACGCAGGTAAAGATACTTTCCAAGTGAATGTTAATATCACAGATACCTTACAAAACATTCAAAAGAAGATTAACGATGCGCCTGACAATTACGGTATTAGTGCCAATGTAATTAGCTCTGATCTGGGGGCTAAAATTGTCTATACCTCAGAAAAAAGCGGTAAAGCAAATGATTTAGCCGTTTTCACCTCAGATTCGAGCTTGAGTATTATTTCATCCAGTATGGGTGGCCACCCTGCTACCGATGCGATTATTACGGTGGATGGAAATACTATAACCAAAGATACTAATGTCTTTAATCATGCGGTATCAGGCGTCACTATTACTGCCAATAGTTTGACTAAACTGAACGAGCCTGCCAATTTTTCAACGTCGACAGACCACGCTGCGGTGCAAGAACTCATTTACGGCTTTGTAGATGGTTATAATACCTTGATGGAGAGTATCAATGTATTGACCCACCCTGAGACGGGTGTCTTGAAGTATGACTCAAGCGCACGAAGTATCAAACAGCAACTGCAGAGTATTACTGGCGGCGTGGTTAATGATGCCAATAAGAAACTAAACACCTTATACGGCGCAGGTATCTCGTTAGAAGAAGGTGGGTTGTTAGCTGTTAATCCGTTTGGTATGCATGGGTCTAAGTCTGGTACCCAACGCTTAAATGATGCAGTAAATAACTCATTAGATGATCTTGGCAAACTTTTTGCAGGGAATAATGGTATTGCGGCACAAGTGAATAGCGTGTTGGAAAACAATTTGGGAAATCGGGGGATGATTTATCAGCAGGAAAATATGCTGAATGATAATTTACGTGGTATTGATGATGATCGCGATAAATTGGACCGCCACATTACATCATTTGAAGATACATTACGGAAGAAATATACCGCTTTAGATAATACGGTGTCACGTTATAATGCGACCGGTGATTATATTCGTAGTGTATTAGGTTAATCATATTATTTTTTGGTATTTAAATAAATCAATAGTTAGGTAAAAAACATGAGAGCTAATATAAGACGTTATCAGCAAGTCAGCCGAGAAAGTGGTATTTCTACTGCTGATAACCACCAAGTGATTTTTATGCTGTTACAGGGGTTATTAGATTCTGTAGCGGTAACAAAAGGCTGTATTTTACGTAAAGATATTGAAGGTAAAGCCAAATCTATTAATAAATCAATTAATATTACATCTGGTCTGATCGATGGTATTAACCATAAGATTCATCCCGAGATTGGTGAAAATTTTGATGCGCTTTATCGTTATATACAAGTGCGTTTAAATGATGCGTCATTAGAGCGTTCAGTCGAACCGCTAGATGAAATCACAGAATTAGTCACACCGATTAAAGATGCATGGTTAAACATTCCTCAAGCGGAAAAAGAAAAAGCGGAATCGATGCGCAAGCAAGCTAGTGGTGCTTAATAATGAATGCGACTGACGTTGAATTAATGGCGAAAATATCGGCTATCTCCGCGCAAGCAAAGCAAGCAATTATAGAAGAGCTGTTGGCTGAATGTGATCAACTATTAATCCAACGTCAGGTTTTAATTGAGCAGTTAGTAATGCGTTCAAACCCTGCTCAATCTCTTAATACCCATGCTTTTCTTACTCAGTTAATGGCGGATGACCAAACGCAAATCGCATCATTAAAAAAATCGAAATTAGCCCTTGAATCACAGCAAGTTATCACTAAGCGTAGTGCTAAATCAATTAATCGCTATCTTACTATTAAACAATTTTAGGTTGTTATTATGGACCATTTAAATCAGGATATTGCCGCACACATTGCTGCGCTAGAAGTACAACAGCAACAGCGTAAAAAGCAGGTGAGCTTGGCTCATGCTATCGATGCGATTAATGCTAAAGAACAACCTAGCGCAGACCCTATCGCTTTATACCAGACGAATATGCGTGCGTTTGAGCAGTACATTCCCGATATTTACCAATCTTTTGTCAATTATCAACCAACTAAATTTGAATTAACGAGGGTTGATGACGCATTACATTTGGTTGATGTGGATAATAACGTGGTATTAGGTGAAGATTATTTTCATGATAGTTTGATTGATTTTGAGCAGTTTCGTGTTAACCCTCAATTGGCTCGTATTGATTTTTCGGAAGAAATCGAGAGTGCTGGTGATTTCATCCATGTGAAATATCTTAATCAATTTATTAGGGCATTAAAGGGGATTAATAGCAAACATAAAGAAGAATTTGTGTTGCCTGAAGCGGTTAATATGATGGTGTGTTTCGGCTTAGGTTTGGGTTATTTCTTACCTGAAATGCTCAGCAAGCACAGTGTGAAACGGTTATATATTTATGAACCAGAGAATGATTTTTTCTATGCGAGTTTATTTACGCTAGATTGGGCTGATATTCTACAACGTTTGGATGATAGTGGCAGCAGTTTACATTTATGCCTCGGGGCAGATGAAGATGTCTTTTTTAATGACATTTCGTATCAGTTAATGACTAAAGGTCGTTATGATTCGACATTTAGTTTTTGTTATCAGCATTACCAAACAGAGCAAACAAATAGCGCGTTAGAAAAGTTCAATCAGAAAAATTTCCATGTCGCGTTCGGTTTAGGCTTTTTTGATGATAGCTTAATGGCGCTGGCACATCAGTATCATACTTTAAATAGTCATGTACCTTTGTTAGCGAAAGTAGAGCCATTACCGGAATGTGCAACACGATCTGTGTTTATATTAGGGAACGGTCCCTCACTTGATGAGCACATCGATTATATTCGAGAAAATCGAGACAAGGTATTACTTGTTAGCGGGGGGACGACCATTCGTGCTTTGCAGCAATATGGTATTACCCCAGACTTCCATTTAGAGATGGAGCGTACTAAGGCTACCTATACGGTTTTAAAATCGGTTGCTGATGATGCCTATTTAAGATCAATTCCACTCTTAACGCTAAACACTGTGACACCTGATGTGCTCAATTTATTTGATCGCAGCTTGATGGGGTTAAAATTACAAGAGCCCTCAACTGAAATAATTCTGAATTCAGAGTTAGGCTGTGACAGTGATAATTTAACGCAATTGGTCTTCGCTAATCCTACGGTGTCTAATTTAGCCTTATCTTATTTCACGCGAATGGGTTTTAAAAACATTTATTTGTTTGGCATTGATCTTGGCTTTTCTGGTGATGCGCATCACAGTAAAAAAAGTATTTATTACCATGAGTCTGGAGAAGATAAGTTATTATTCGATAAGAAAAAACTATCTGGTTTTGTCTCACCCGGTAATCATGTTGAAGAAGTTGAAACGACAATGATTTTCCAAATGTCTGCCAAAGGTATGGGCGAATTATTAGACTTTTATCCTGATGTTCAATGCTACAACCTTGGCACTGGTATCAAGATTGAAAATGCCATTCCAACTTTTCAAGCCGATGTTGTATTGACAGATGAAGTGTTTGATAAAACTGAATTTGTTGACCGTATGCTGACTCATTATTCTGCAGATACGAAAGTGTTAGCTAAGCAGTACAGCGCGATATTAGAGCAGGATATATTTGCTCATTTTGTTGATGACATGATCGCGATAATTAAATCACCCGTTACCAGCCGTTATGATGCATTAGAGCAACTACAGCAACAGTTTATGTTATTAAATGGTCAACTTAAGACGAAACATGCGTTCTTGGTTGAGTTATTAAACGGTACGCTACAGCATTGTCATGCAGCACTCATTAAAATGTTGTTGCTACCTGCTGACGCTGATCAAGGCTTAGTTTATTATCAGCAGGGCATCGATATTTATATTAACTACCTTGAAGAAGCGAAGGTGAAATATAAGCGAGAACTGTTTGAAGTCGATCAAACGGATATTTCAGATATTTGGAAATAGCAGACGTTAGTTTTATTGGCTCTACGCGTCTTTGCGTGGAACGCTTAAAAAACAGCCACGCCAGGAGCGAAGCGAGTCATACCGGTGGTATCCACGAGGTAATCGTTGAAATAGCTTAATGGGCCCTGATAAACCATTGCATCGTCGCTTCAACACTTTCACTCTATTATTGAATCCTTCGACAAATCCACTTGTATGTCGCTCGATGAAATAGTTAGTAATTTGTTCTTGATAATTCACCAAGGTTTTAATAAACCGGTTAAAACAAGTGAGCTCAGATGTTGTCACGCTACATCATTAAACATCAGTTGATATTTTCCGAAGTAATCGAAATGTCAACACGACGATTCTGAGCTCGGCCTCGTTTGGTTTTATTACTTGCAATCGGGTCTGCTGCTCCCTTTCCTATGGCCGTGATACGTGTAGCGGAAATACCATTAGACTCGAAATAATCAGTCACTGATTTAGCTCGTTTCTCTGACATCCATTGATTATATTTAGCCGTACCAGTACTGTCGGTATAACCAGTAATACGAACAGTCAATCGTTCATCACTTTTCAAGACGTCTAAAGGTACTTCAAGAGATTTAATTGACATTAATACGCTGGAGTCATGCAAGAATAAGGTTTTATAATTTTCGGTAATAATTTTAACGTAGACTTCCTTAATCACTTCAACAGGGACCTCTCTAATGATTTCTACCGTATTTGTAACAACCATAGGTGTTGCTGGTTGACCAAATCGATAACTCATGCCCCAGTACACCTGCGTTAAATCGCCAGTACGGTTCACATCGACATTTAAATCATTATAGTAATCGATACCAATCCTAGTCGATACCGCGTGAGTTAGTTGGTATTCCAGCCCTAAACCAATAACACCAATCAATCCGCTATCGTTTTTTTCACCAAAAAGATAACTTCCACCTAACTTGCCAAATAACGTCAAATCATCAGTTAATTGTTCACGTCCTTTAATACCAACGGTACCAATATGCAGGTTGTCCTTAACTAAAACATGTTGCATATAATCATAGCTGCCATAAACACCAATATAATCATTAAAGTCATACCCAATATCTAATTTAGAACTAAAATCGTTGGTATTGGTTTTTCCTTTATCTTGACTTTCAATCGACTCATCTAAAAAACCGATAGCAAGGCCTGCTCCGCCCCATAATTCGGTCCTATCCACAGCATTATTCGCCATAGCAGAACTAACACTACATAAAGACAATACAACTGCTTTTGATAATGACGATAATTTCATTTTTATAACCTTTTATTTACTGTTAAACATGAATAGATAGGCATTAAATACGCCTTCTATAACTAAATTTTCAGGACCTACAGAGTTCGTACGTTAATTATCATATTTGCATTCCAATGATAAGGAACCTCTACCCAACTGGTTTTAATATCAGACATGTGTGAAGTGAATCCACCAAAAATATCGTAAGCCTGAGGTTCAATGCTACCTTTTAATAGTGAATGAATAGAATAACCACTTGTTACCACATCATAGACTCGAGTACAGGGCTTACTTGTACAGCTGAGCGTATATATTTTTCTCAACTGTTCCTCGTTGTATAGTTCGATAACACTATGCGCAGCCGAACCAACTTTATTGTTGTAATGTACTACCATGTATTTCCCTTACCACACCTTTTTCTTTATAAAAAGCAGCAAAATCAGATTCAATTACCACTTCTATTTCCATCACGGATACTGATTACAGGCGCAATACCAGAGCGGCCAGTAGAAGAGGCAGTTTTCATATAACCTTGAATCAAGGCCTGTCTTTTAACGCTTCTAGAGTAGCTAAAAGTAGTTACTCCATTATTTTTAATGCCATCATGACTTTCTGCATTCCAGTTTGTCGCCCACTTAGTGGCGGCAGAGTCCATTCTCCACAACTAATTCGGAGAGGTATCAACCACTGAACCTGTAAATTGGATATCGTCAGGTAATTCAAATTGATTTCTTTCAGCCATACAGAGAGATAAAAAAAAGAAAGTGACTAAAAATAATGATATTAAATTTTTCATAACAAACCTTATTTGTGATAAAATATATAAGGTTTGTATAATTTAATTAACATTTCCATTCTAAATGGGATGTTGTATACTGAGTGCGTGTTGAGCCTGAGCCCACCCAATGACAACTGGATTTTTATCAAGCGCGAATATCAATAGTGCTTATCTCACATTAATTAAAAATCGAATTCACTTTCCGCCGAACAGTGATATCTGGCACTTTCGGTATCACTGGGCGCAGATATCACTAAATATAAGCGCCCAACTATCCCAAGGGCGTTACGTATTTCGCCCTCTGCAATTAGTACAAAAATCAGATAAAACACACGTTGCGCTATGGGCCGCTGAAGATGCGCTAGTTATCAATATGCTCACCCTCTATTTAACCCCACTATTACCTGTACATATAAAATGTGAACACAGCAAAAGCCACCAAGGAGGAGTATCGTCAATCAGACGTGTTCATACCATCATTAAACAATCTCAATACAACTACATTTGCCGTACTGATATCAAAGGTTATTACGCCAACATCAATAAATCACGTTTACTAAGTCAATTAAGTGCGTACGTTACCGACCCCGTCGTATTGGATTTACTGGTTCAATTTTTGTATTATACTGTTGAAGACGGCGGCAATTTTCATACAACAAAAAAAGGCATAGCGAGAAGTTCATCACTTAGTCCCCTGTTGGCGGCGTTTCATCTTTACTGTATTGATGATTACTTTGCAAAACAGCCACATCTTTACTACGCCCGTTATATGGATGACTTTATCATCCTAACGAAAACACGGTGGCAACTAAAACGCGCCGTTGCAAAGCTTAATCATTTTTTTAACAACTTTGATTTTAAACAACATCCAGTCAAAACCTTTATTGGTCACCTTAGAAAAGGGTTTGACTGGATGGGCTTTTGGTTTACGGACCATGGTTGTGTCAAGGTCGCTCCTCGTGCGTATTCTAATCATGTAATGAAACTCAATCGGCTTTACGAGCAAGTGCGAAAATTGCCTGCCAAATGGCAGGCAATACGTATGATGAGTTATTTAACCAGATGGAACCGTTGGAAAAACAACATTCTTACCCCACTTACTGCAGGCTCACGGTTATCGGAAGCGTTGCAGACCATGTGCCAGCGGAGAGATCTTTAGTGATCGCGTTAAGTGTGATATTGGTGATTTCTAGATCGTCATAACCAACAATGTTGTGTACATTTGGTTTTGTCATTGTTGTTTGTATTGTCGCAAACTGTTGGGCGTAATCTGTACTGTAGTGATCGTGACCGTCGAATTCTATTTTACCAGTAGTGAGGGTGCTAATGTCGGTTTCGGAAGCGGTCGTCCCGTAGGTCGATGCAATATTATACATAACGTCTCGATTATTATAGTATGCGATTACGAGGCGGTTGGAAAGAGTGATGTCGAGCTCTCCGATTTTTGTTTTGGCGCCGCCATCCGGTGTGATGAATGCATCGACTTTTGTAGTGTGGGTACCGCCGACTGTGCTACCATTGATAGTGATTGTCGGGAATATGCCCGTTGAACGCTTCCTGGTCGGTGACCTCAGTCTTCCTTCTAGGATCGTAATGTGTCCGGGGTCGAGTATATTCGTCCAGGTGGTAATGCCACCACTCACTTGTGTGTTAGTCGCCTCGGATAAGTTAATGTCTGTGAGTGAGGTAGTAGGCGTCGTCCATTCCCACGCGGTAGGTATGATTTTTATCGTTCCACCGAATTCCACTTCTGGGTGATAAACGTCGTTGGGGTGCAAGATTGTTCCGGTTGCGGGCATGAACAGTTGTGATGTAATGGATATGGCTAGCAATGTTTTTTTCATATTATCTCGAGTTGTTTTAGTGTGTCTTGATGGTTTCGGTCCACCCGTCCGTTAAGCGATTGTGCTCAACGTCGGATTAATTTAAGAGGTGGGGTAGTAGGCGCCCGCCTTCCATGTCTATTCTGAATTTAAATCCACCTCGGTATGACTTATGCAGGGTAATGGTCATATGTGTGATCGCTTTAACTTCCAACCGCTCAAATTTTTCAGGTATATTCAACGCCACAATCGAGCCTGATTGCGTGCCGTGGAAACCTGTTTTTTCCCCGTCAAGCCAAAGGCTTAACGTGACAATAGTACGTATTTGGTTACCCGCATCAAGCTGCATGGTCACCTCTCCTTGCTGGTTTTTTAATAATGTCGCATTCTTTACGGATAGCGACTTCAAAGGAGCGTCCAACTCACTTTGTTTAACGGTCAATAATGTAGGGTTGCTTAGTAGTTTTTTTATTTCTATCCGGTCATTAACAATATCGCCATTAACAACACCCAACGAAACTGAAGGCGGCGTCACTGATAACTCCTGTGCTATCACGCTGCCATTGACGAGAAGCGCGATACCAAGCCACCATCCGATTGTCTTTTTCATACTGCCTACCATTTAGAATTCCAGGCCACGCCGAGTGGTAATTTCAACGGACATAACGCTTGCTCGTGTTATTGTACGTTTTGCTTATCTTATTTTTTAATACTATTTGCTTTTAATTGATATGTTTCCAGGCTGCCATAATCACTGAGTGCGCTTACAGACTTCACACTACTACCTGTAACATCGACTTGGTCTCCTGGCATAAACATCGTTAACTTATCGCTATCACCCCTGCTAAATACTATCGCTTTATCATCGTTATCAATCACACTACCAATCGCAAAGATGTAAGGTGTAGTGTTAACTAGCCACTGCTGACCAGGAAGGCGCTCAACCGTTAAGTTTGCCTCAGCACCAGGGCGACCATCTACGATTGCTTCAGGACGATAAATTAACTTAACCTGCGTTCGAATAGCCATCGATAAACCACTGCCTTTTTGTGCAGGTGGGATTTCCTGTAAATTCAACCAATAAATAGATTCTTTATCTTTTGGCATGTGGTCCGACACCTTCATAATTCGAACGACCTGTCGCCCATCGCCTTTGATTTTAAAAAACGATGGCGTTGCAATAAACGCTGGGCGCGTATCATCTTCCACAATGTTGTCGACCCATATTTGAGCGCCATAGTTAGCATCTGACCCATTATTTACCGTCGCTGCAATGAACGGGATATCGCCACTGTAAATGTAACGCGTTGTATCAAGTGCCAATGCTGCGAATGCACTGTTTATTGTTATTATTGTTAGAAATGAAAGTACCGTTGCCACTACGACTGTTCTTTTAATATTCACATGTAACCTCTTGTAATAAGTGAGTTTCTTTAATCTTCGCACCGTTAATGGCGCATCGACCAAGTTGTAAACCTTTCAGCTCATCAACCGAATTAACAAACAGAACACCATTTTGAGCAATAAACCCTAACGGAACTCCTGTTGATGACGTAGCCCATGTTCCGCTAGGCATAAACTGGCCGTCCTTATCTTTTATCTGGAATAAATAACGTTTTACCTTTACCGCGTTAAAGGGCATGTAAACAACCGAGCCCGACGTCGGCACAGCCGTTTCACTAGTTGTAAGCAACTCAAGTTCAATTGGTAATGTAGCCCCATCCAATGTCACGTTATTCACACTATAACTACTCACCGGAATGACCGTGTTGCCTTTATTGTTCGTCGGATACGGTGAAGAGGTAAACTTAACGCCTTCCGTATCAGCTACATTCGCAATAACAATCGTGTCATTCATATTTCGCGTAAAAATAATATCTTTTTGCTTCGGTAAAATAATAACAGAGCCCGATACCGCAGCTGAACCTGTCGCATCCGCACCTGATTGTGAAATATTACCATTAAGCTGCATTCGCTCTCCTTGGTGACTCGAGTGTAACGAATACGTCTCATCACCACCCGTGTTCGCCCACCCCACACTGGCGGAGTAATCAAGCTTATCAATAGAAGATGTAATCCCAGATGTAATACTTTGACTGCCACTATCTGTTGCATTAAGGCTACTGTATAAGCTGTACGACTGACCAAACCCACTAAGCGGAACAGAAACTGATAACGAAGCACCATAATTTTCTTTATCACCACTTTTGCCGTAATTACCACCCAAAGACAAGCTGAGGCCATCAAATCGAGTCGACACACTGGCACTAAGACCCGTGCTCGGCCTATTATTATTCCAATAAACACGGTGCCACCCTGACACACTTGCCGAAATTGAATTAGACAGCCGATGACTAAGGCCCACCTCATATTGAGTTTTTTGTTTGCTTAACTTATTATCATCGTTATCCTTGGGTGAAAAACCCGAGAACTCCACATAGCCTAACGAGGTGTATTGCGCCCCAACCAACTTCAAATCAGTGTTTTTATCAAATGTTTTTGCGTAAGTAAGGGAAAATTTACCACTATTACGCAAATCACTATCGTCATATCGAGCAACAGAATAAGCACCCTCAAGCTCTATAGTGCCAAAACCACCCAGCCCTCGAATAAGGCTAGCCCCTGCGGCGCCATACTTTGCATGCAATAGTGCACTTGATTTGACAGTATACTCACTAAAACCATAGCCATATGACGCTGCTGCAAAAACCCCATCCAGTTTTTCTTGACCGCTATCTCGAAGACCTGCAAAAAATCCGTATTCAAATTCTCCGGGATTCAGCATGTTAGCCAGAATCGTCAACGGGAAAAGCTGAGTGCTCACGGAACCATCAACCTCTGTGATGGTCATAAGCACATCACCACTATTCAGAAAGTTGGCATTTTCTATTTTAAACGGCCCTGGGGGCACCATTTCCGAATGGACCACCTTGTCATTTTGAATCAGCGTGACACGGGCGTTGGTGCTCGCAAAGCCCGAGAATTTCGGGGTATATCCGATATCATTAGGTAACATGCTACTGTTACTTGTCACCCCAAGGCCCAATAGACTCGCACCACCGACCAGAGAGTTGCTAACAAACGTTTTACCGATGGTTAAATCCGCTTTCAAATCATGCAGTGCGCGCGTTGCGGTCACCATTGAAACATCAACGTCACTCTCAGTCGCGCTCACCGAGCTGTTGGCCACCCACTCACCTGCGTTCACAACCATTCCAAAACCGCCATATGTATTAACATCAACATCATTCGCGTTGACGTTTGCATTGTAATTTAAGCGCACTGCATTCATGCCGTAATCCCAACCCTGCAGCGCTTTAGTCTGTCGTAACAAACCTGCCTGAGGGAGCATAAATTTGAGATTTTGCGCTGAATAATCAAATTCAATTTGCGTATTGGGCTCAAGTCCTAAGTGGTAACACTGGCGAGCTTGATTTAGCGTGGCAGCATAGAACTTGATATCAATATCAACACCAGCCTCTTGCAACCAAGCTTCACTCAAGCATAATTCATCCTTATCTTCATCCACTATAGAGATAAGGCGCTTGCCTAACGTTTTACCATTCAGGTCTACATCAACCAAATACCGTCCTGGTATGTACCTGCTGTTTAAGCTTTCCCAAGCTGCCGCACTTACCTTGCCCCCGCCTTGCAAAAAGGATAAGTTAAGCTCATTAGCTTTTAGCCCTGCACCGTACAAACTAATCAATATACCTACGATAAACTTGCATAATTTATTGTTCACTTATAAGACATCACTAACGATAACGACCCATGATAACGCCCTGCATCTGCTTCTTGTAATCCTTCCGCCCTGGCGCTAAACGAGAATACACCTTCTTGGGCGAAGTCTTTTGAATAAGTTAACTCTGAATGTCCAGATATTATTTTTCCCTTGCTATCAACGTTAGCTTTCTCATCCGTTGAGGTAATTGCAATACGAATGTCACCACCAGCTCCGTGAGTGACAACCCCTGATTCATCTAATTGATTCGTTGAGTCACCACCAAACTTAAGTGTTACCCTCCCAGGGGTGCCCATAAACGCATCACACCCAGGCGATGATGGGTCATCCTGAAAAAGTTTGACAAAAAACGGAACGGTTCGAAGTCCAGTTTGCGACGCTTGATTATATTCACCAAAATCAATCATGCTGCCGTTATTCCCTTCAATCTTAACAGAGCAGGTTGAGCCCACAACAAACCCTTCAACATAAAGCTGGCTTCGCAACAATATTTCAGATTCAGCGTAAACAACCGGTACGTTTAACATTATTAATAACAGTAGATATATTTTACCCATAAAAAAAACTAATTGTTTACTCACACACTCTCCATAAAATTCATCGACACATATAATTATCCTAAAAATAACATCTCGAACTACCAGCTTCTCAATAGCAGGTAGTGATAACCAGTATCTGCTTTCCACTGTTTCAGTTCACCCGCTTTGAGTGCTATTACAGCTTCATTTCTCGGATGTCCACCTTCCCAAAATTCAGCACTTTTTCGTGGTGGGGTAAGTGGTTTTATCTTTTTTTCTTCAGTATTTTATGACACTCTTTTGTGTCGTACGCACCATCGCCTGAGACCTCTGAAATACGTCGACGTAGAGGGGTGAGCAACGAGGGTGGTACTTCACTGTCACCAACAATAAGAATTTGTATTGGCTTGTTTATTGTTATATAGGACATAACCGACCCCCGAAAAATTCTTTATAGTCATATTGCTTGACGCAGATATAATGAACTGTCTGTAACAACTTTGTTAGTCCATATCGCATTTAAGAGACGTTCTTTTTCTATGATATTTCCAATGTTTTCAAGTAAGACGTTGAGTAGTAATAACTCATTACTGCCCATCTTTTTATATTGTGCTGCATCATCACCATTGGTAAAGTATATCCCTGAGTTTAGGTTGAGCACTACGCTGCCAATGTATAAATGTTTTGTTGTCGTCACTGTGTCACTCTTAATCATAACTCCCCTCACTTCTTACGTGACAGGTTGCTCTCTTTTCTTTTCGGGTCTATAGTTACATTTTGAAATTGATAAGTAATTAAAATACAATTAAAAATAATTAAAAAATAATTAAGGTGTGATTTGTTTAGGCGCAATTAAAGTGAGGCTTTAATTTTAATTTCGCCATGAAGTATGGGTGGGTAATTTTTTATTAATTTTTTATTAGTTTTTTATTAGTTTTTTATTAATTTTTATTAACTTTTATTAACTTTAATTAATTTATAAAAGTCGCTACTTGAGTAATATAAAAAGTTGGCGTGACATATCATGATGCTTAGCTAAGTTAATTTATTATTTTTTTTGATGAATAGTGACTAATGAATATTTATTATTGCAAATATAAACGTAGTTATATTCTTTCTTTTAAAGGCTATATTGTTCGCAGTGCATTTCAAGCTATTGCTGATGCTAATAAAGATATAATCGGATATGAAGCATTGTCCCGGATTTATATTGATAAAAGTGGAGTGCAGGTAAGACCAGATGTATTCTTTTATTCATTAATGAAGGAGGAGTATCGAAATGTATTGTGTCTAATTAACAAACTGCATTTACGTAGCGGTGGTTTTCAAGCTATTTATCACCTCGATGAATTCCGTCTTTAGTAATATTTAAATTTTCTTTTTTAGAACCAATGGTTAAATGCACTTCATTTTTACGTTCTTCATTTATAATATCTTCAATGGCTTTAATATCGTCTAAAACAGGTTTCTCAAACTCTGAATCAACTTCTAATGCAACTAACTCTTTTGTAAGTTCAGATATTTTTTTCTTTGAATTTACGAAGCAATTTTCAGTATATGATGAAGTGACACACCTTCTACCATCAAGAAGTACTTCGATAATATCCAAATATTTTTTTTCTATTGCGGTGGAAAGTACTTGATTGAATTGGCAACTGAATGGTGTACTTAGCCATTCACGAAAACCATTTTCAGAGTTATTTAATAGCTCTATTATTTCTATAGGGGAGTGATTTTTATCAACACAAAAATGAGCATGTTCGCCTAGTGTCAAAAATCTAAGTAGTGGCTTGCAATTATAGACTTGGCGATGAAATTCAAGTTTTTGTTTATCGTGTAATTCATCACATAAACTTATAGCTTTAGATCTATCAATTTGGATATTAGATAGCCAATGGATACAACCATCCTCAAGCTCTACTTCCTGTAATAACCTTTTTCTAAGCTTTTGTGTTTTCTTAAAATCAAGAGCGTCAACTTCACTCTATATATCAGCTGGATGGTTAAGCAATTGAAATGGATTGATATAATTTAAGCAATACAGTTCTTCCTTTAATACAGAGTCACAAATTGAATGAGCATTTTCAGCAAGTTCTATTAACCTTGGTAATGACTCTTTTATTTTGCCTTGTGCTTTTTCATAATCAGGTTTTCTTTTTAAAGTTAATCGCCATATATCAATGGCATCTGCATCTTGTGAAACTTCGGAATGGTTAAAAGCTAAACCTAAGTTATAAAGGCTAACCGATGAAGGCTCATTAACATTTCGTTCCCATATTTTGATTGCTTCAAAAAAGTTTTTTTATTGGTCCAGATGAAAAACCCCGTCATTTATGTCGGGGATGTAAGTCTTTAATGCGTAGCATTAACATTACTTAGGTCTGTTTTGCTGTTCTATATAAGCTGTTAATACATCAAGTGATGCACCACCGCAAGATCCAGCAAAGTAACTAGGCGACCACAGCGCACCGTTCCACAAGTAGCGGTGTATTTCTTGGTATTCTTTTCTCATTAGTCTTGAGCTAACACCTTTAAGTGAATTAATTAACTTACTTAATTGTACTTTAGGTGGGTATTCAATTAACAAATGAACGTGATCTTGTTCACCGTTGAATTCGACTAAATCAACTTCAAAATTTTTACACACATCTAATAGTATCGCCTCTAACCGATTTAACATTGCATCATTAAACACTTTGCGCCTGTATTTTGTCACGAATACTAAATGTGCATGTAATGCGCTAACACAGTGCCGACCTTTTCTTACTTCTGTTTCATTCTTATGCGTCATAATTAAAGTAGACCAACTGTTGATTGCGATGTTTAGGTGTGTATACTAAACGAAAGCAAGGGGTAAGACCAAGTGAATTTAATCGCACGAAAATACAGAGTTTACCCAAATAATGAACAGGCGTTAATGCTTGTGCATACGTTTGGCTGTGTTCGTTTCGCTTATAATTCAGCACTTGGGTACTCTAAAGAACAATACGATTTAGGCAATAAAACTAATTATAATGATTGGTCTAAAAACCTGACTCAACTAAAAAAGAATCCTGATTTTGCATGGCTGAAAGATGTTTCAAGTGTGCCATTGCAGCAATCATTAAAGCACTTAGATAAAGGATTTAAATCATTCTTTAAATCTGGTTTTGGTTATCCTAAGTTTAAAAATAAACACGGCAATCAATCAGCAAGTTACATGAGTAATGGTTTTAAGTGGGATGAAGATAAACAATCTCTAACACTTGCAAAGATGAAGCAACCATTAAAGATTAAGTGGTCACGCTCATTTACTGGTAAACCTAGTTCGTTGACTGTATCTAAAACTAAATCAGGTAAGTATTTTGTTAGTACCTTAGTTAAAGAGGATATTAAAAAACTGCCAGTAGTTAATAAAACGGTAGGCGTTGACGTTGGCATTAAAGATCTTGCTATCTGTTCGGATGGGACTAAGTTCAATAATCCGCGTTTAACAAATAAGTATGCTAACAAACTAGCTAAAGCGCAGCGCAAACTAGCCAAGAAGAAAAAAGGTTCTAACAACTTCAAAAAACAAAAAATTTCTGTTGCTAAAATTCACGAAAAGATAGCAAATTCCCGCAAAGACTTTACCCACAAAATGACAACAAAACTTATCCAAGAAAACCAACTAATAGGCATTGAGTCATTAAAAGTCAAAAACATGGTTAAGAACCGCAAGCTATCTAAGCATATCCACGATGCTAATTTCGGTGAAATAGTAAGGCAGTTAGAATATAAAGCTGATTGGTATGGGCGTAAAGTTTCAGCTATTAGCCAGTGGTTTCCATCAAGCAAAATGTGTAATGAGTGTGGTTCGCTGTATTCTGGAAAATGGTCATTAGCTATAAGAGCGTGGTCTTGTGAATGCGGTGCTATCCACGATAGAGATCATAATGCCGCTATCAATATCCACAATGAGGGATTAAGGTTAGCGGCTTAAATAATTTGTGGCGGTAGGTAGTACCGACACATTAAATGCTTGTAAGAGGTTTTAGAAGTCTAAAGTGATTTAGTATCACAATGCTTAAACCGTTGACGACAAGAATCCCCTTGCTTCAGCTAGGGGTACTTCAAACTGACGGGTAGAGCAAATAATAAGGACTGTTAATGCGGATTGAATTTATTAGTACTGGCGACGAAGTATTATCAGGCCAAATTGTCGATACCAATGCGGCATGGATATCACAATCTTTTTTTCATCAAGGTCGTGAGTTTACGCGCCGTCATACGGTTGCGGATGATCTTGAATCGCTCATTGATATTATTACGGAAACAAGCCTTCGTGCTGATGTGGTGATCATGAATGGTGGCTTAGGTCCAACATCAGATGATTTAAGTGCTGAAGCCGCGGCGAAAGCGATGGGCGTACCATTAACATTTTCTCAAGAGTGGTTCGCTCATTTAGTGGCTAAATATGCCAAATCTAATCGTACTTTGTCTGTGAGTGATGAAAAACAAGCTTGGTTGCCACAAGGTAGCGAAGTGGTTGATAATCCTGTTGGCACTGCATGTGGTTTTAGTTTTCAATTTAATCGTGCTCGTTTTTACTTTACCCCTGGGGTGCCAAGTGAATTCAAACACATGGTTACCGAGCAAATACTACCCGATATCCAACAACGTTTTACGCCAGTAAAAATACCTACTTTAATCAAGATTAAAACATTTGGTATCTCGGAATCAGTGTTGAATGAGCGCTTAGCCGCATTGTCACTTCCCCAGTCAATTACGTTGGGCTTTCGCGTTGATTTTCCGACTGTTGAAGTGAAATTATTATCGATAGTCCAAGCTGATTTAGCGAAGGCTAGAGAGCGAGTACTTGCAGAGCTTGGTGAGTTTGTGCTGTTCGAAGGGGATTATTCGTTTGCACAATACTTGCAAAATATAATACTCGAAAAAGGGCAAACATTATCGCTTGCGGAATCTTGTACTGGTGGACTTATCGCGAGTGAATTAATTGCTGTCGCGGGTAGCTCTGGTTACCTCGATTCGAGTCATGTGACTTATAGTAACGAATCTAAGAGTCGCTTAGTCAATGTTGATAAAACGACGATAGCTAACCACGGAGCTGTTTCAATAGAGGTTGCTGCCGAGATGGCTGAAGGCGCGATGCTGAATGCGGGGGTTGACTTTGGTATTGCAGTGTCCGGTATTGCTGGTCCAGGTGGCGGTAGCGAAGAAAAACCAGTCGGCACGGTTGCGTTTGCTCTGGCGAGTAAGACACACACTTACAGTCAATTGTTATTTATCCCGCGATGGAGTCGACAGGGGATCAGAACGGTGGCGTTATACGTAGCTTTAGATATGTTGAGAAGAGAGTTGTTGGGATTAAGTTTAGCGGCAGAATTTGGCTCAATAGAGCGTCGAGCTGAACAGGATAAGGTGAAGAACTAGTCTTTTAATACTGTAATAGCGTTGTGATAGCAGCATAGATTAAGCAATCACAACGCGTTTTTATTCTACTTTTTACCATTTCTGTTTTGGTTGAAACAGCAGGTCTAATTCATTCTTTTCGTTTTCTTTGTCTTGGCGATCTTTTAAATCATCTGATGAAGCTTGAGTGAGTTGTTCGTTCACCTCATTAAGTAAAGAGGTGAGCGTTTGGTGTTTATTGATAAGGGATTCATTTTTATCATTAATATTATTTAAGGTATCTATACCCTTACGGAGTAATTGCTTACAAGAACCAAATTGGCTCGTTGCCCGTGCTTCATAAGCCCGCTTCAATAAATTATCAATGTTGACGTTCAGTTGCATCAGTTCAAGTTTACGATCTTCAATCACAAATGTTTGGGTATTAAGTTTGCTTTTTGCATGCTCGACACGTAATACTGCGCGAATTTTTTTAATTTGTTGTAATAATATAATCGCTTCTCTATCTGAATTCGGAGAGCGAAACATTTTGTTTTCAGTCTGTGCTGGTGCATCTTTTAATTGGGCCATTTGCGCTTTAACATTCACTAAGCGTTGACGGACTTGTGGTAGGGAAGGGTCCATTTGTAATGTCGCTGTAAGTGAGTCATGCATACGGCTATGTAGCACTAACGTAAGTACTTTACTGTAAGGTAGTGATGTTGAGTTTAGCAGCAGTTCTTCAGCTTCTTCAATGATTTGTCTGTGTTTTATGATTATCTGGCGTTTTTCGGTTTCAGCTTTACGCTTGTATTGTAAGATGATGTTATAACCGATCACCAAAAATAGTAGGACAGCAATCGCGATAATCATAAGAGTGAACTTCATTGTATAATAGACCTAATTTTGCTGCGGTATATAAGATGTTACTATAAATACTTTAGTTAAGGTAGTGTTAACGTGAAGATACCCCCACCAAGACTACCACCATTTGTTAGCGCGATATGTCCTATTTCCCCTTTAATTATATGCGCGCCAGCAATTAATCGAGCAAAATACAAGCCTAACCCAGTACGCCCTTGCTTACAACTTAACTCGCCCATTGCACAGTGCTGTGCTTGGAGCATGCTGTCAGGGTAGCCGTCGCCGTTATCGGCAATTTCGATCACAAGCTTTTTATTGACGACATTCGCCGTTACGAGGATTTGTCCTTTGCTGTAGCGTAATGCATTGATGAATACATCTGATAATAAGTAACTAATTAAATTGTGATCACAATACCAAGCGAGATCGATATCGATGTTAATATTAATTTCAATGTTATGACTGTCACTATACATCTGATTTTTAGTGCGAAACTCATTGAAATAATCTGAAATAAAGCATTCGGCAATGTTTAATGGTAGCTGATCATGCTCATCACGGTATAAAGAAAGTACTTGGATTAAGCCGCTATTAAGACGTAATACTTCATAGTGTAAATCAGCGAGTTTAGCGCCATGTTTATGGTCATCTTGCGAGGGGGGGATATCTGCAGACATCGATTCAATTGATTGTAATAAGAGGCACAATGAATTTTTCATATCATGTACCGCAGATGTTAGGATCAATGCATAATCAACGGTGTCTTTACTTGGTTTAGTGTTATCGTTTAAAGGGGTCATCATATTGTTGTTCGGCATAAAAGTAATTACCCCTAGGATATATTATTAAGAATAAATAACAGTATTCTGCTATGTTTTGTTAGAATACAATAAATTATTTGGTATATAGAGCACATCACGAATGAAGTTACAGCAATTTAGATACATAGTTGAAGTCCTAAATCACAATTTGAATGTGTCTGCGACAGCAGAAAGTCTTTATACTTCGCAACCAGGCATTAGTAAACAAGTTCGTATGTTAGAAGATGAACTCGGTGTACAGATCTTCGAGCGTAGCGGCAAGCACCTCACTAAAGTGACACCTGCTGGTAAAGATATTATTCGTATTGCTGCTGATATCCTAGGCAAAGTTGAGAGTATTAAAGCTGTTGCTAGTCAACATACGCACCCCTCTAAAGGTACGTTAAATATCTCGACTACGCATACCCAAGCGCGTTATGCATTACCAAAAGTAATTAAAGGCTTTATTGAACGTTACCCTGATGTATCACTAAATATGCATCAAGGTACGCCTGCACAAATCAGTGATTCAGTTTCTAAAGGTACTGCTGATTTTGCTATCGCCACTGAAGCATTGCATTTATACAGCGACCTGGTAATGCTGCCTTGCTATCACTGGAACCGTTCAATTATTGTTAAACCGGGTCACCCATTAACGAAAGTTGGTAAGATCACGGTTGAAGATATCGCAAAATATTCATTGGTGACTTATGTATTTGGTTTTACTGGTCGTTCAGAATTAGATTGTGCGTTTGATGAAGCGGGCTTAGAGCCTAAAATTGTCTTTACCGCAACCGATGCTGACGTGATTAAAACATACGTGAAATTGGGCATTGGTGTCGGTGTTTTGGCGACAATGGCATTTGATGACGAAATTGATGATGATTTAGTTCGCATCGATGCAAGTCATTTATTTACCTCGAGTACGACTAAAATTGGTTTCCGTAAAGGGACGTTCTTACGTACTTACATGTATGATTTTATGGAACGATTTGCACCGCATTTAACGCGAGATATTGTTGATAAAGCGATTATGCTAAAAACAGCAGAAGAGATTGATGAGATGTTTAAAGATATCCAGCTATCAACGAGGTAACTAGATAACTAGATAACGAAATAGTATTCACTCGGCTAACACTGTGTACTTAGCCGAGGGTATTTTCAGCCTGTTTAGTTACCTTTTTTGGCTTCTTTTTGGCTGTACTTTTATGATTACTTTTTATTTTTCCCACTTCTTTCTTCGCAGAACCCCGTACGACGGAAGAGCAAGCATTATCGTTAATCACACTAATTAACGCATGCATACTTTGTGACAGACTATCATCATGGGTAAGCCGTGTGATTTGCTCGCTAACAATATCGATAGCACTACTCATCACGACTTGTTCTAACTCTGTAAATGCATCTTCGATATAGCCGGATAATTTCGTCAGATCAGGCAGATTTGTTCGACATGCGATTAAACCCACATTGAGATTATTCATGTAACTGTACAGTGTTATATTCAGTGACATGCCAGGTGGTAATGCTGATAACGGGAAGCACTCTTGCATTTTTGCACCCATCATATACATGGGCTTACGCGGACCTGGCACATTTGAGATTAGCACATTACCGACTGGTGGTAACACATCATCGAGTTTCAGTAGCTCACTGATTACCGCTAACCCCTGACTTGCCAGTGTGTAACTCGTTAGCGCTTCATCTGATAATGATCTTGCTTCTTTCTTTAATTTATTACAAGACTCTTTAATTGCCATTAATCGAGCGAGTGGTACTGTATTGCTGTGACCTAATTCCACCATAGTAATTGCAATGCGGTTGTTTGATATGGTGTCGTTCGGTGCCCTAAGGTTCACCGGGATTTGTGCTGTTAGCGGCTGCTTAAGCTTATAATTAAGGTCGGATAAATAACGATGTAATGCAATATCACAAATACACACCACGACATCATTGATCGTCGTTCCGGCTATTTTGCTTATGTTCTTCACTCGTGAAAGTGGGAGTACGCTGGTTGCGGCGCGGCGAGCACGTTTAGGACTGACTGAAAATGGCGTTTTGGGAGCTGTAAATGGCGTTGGTATACTGGTTTTATAAACGTTGACAGCTTGTAATAACAACCGAGATCCAAGTCCAATAATCGAGGGTATTGCACGTACTTGTTTTGTTAATAAAGCGCTGTTTTGTCTCAATTTATGCACTAAACCCGCTTTAATTTCAGGATTAGGTTGCTTGCCTTCAAAGCCTTTTAGGCTCCAAAATGCTTGTAATGGACCTTCGGCTTGTTGTGATAAATAGCTAAGCATTATTTGGTTACCTTTAGCACCATCAGTGAAAGCGTGATGCATTTTTAGGTAAACCGCAAATTGATTGTTAGCGAGACCTGAAATTAAATGTACTTCCCATAATGGACGGTTACGATCGAGCAGATTTGAGTGGGCGTGTTCTATGTATTCAATGAGTTGCTCTCGTGTCCCCGGTTGAGGTAAGCGAACGCGGCGAACGTGATAATTAAGGTCTATATTATCATCCTCTTGCCAGTACATCATGCCCGAGTAAGCTGTATATAGTTTGTAATTAAAAGGTTTTTCTATTTGCGTGAATAGCATCAGTTGTTGATATAGGTCTGTACCGTAATCGCCTTGATAGTCATTCGGAATATCAAAAACTTGCATTGCAGCTACATGGTTTGGCCGCGATACCGTTTCGCAATATAGGAAACCCATATCGGGTAGAGTGAGCGCTTTCATTAATATTTCCCTCATTTTTGCAGAGCGGACAGCTAGCTACGTCGTGCGATTTTAATAGAATAAGTGACCTAATGAGTAGAAAATAATTAAAGAGTAAAGTCATTAGTCTAGATGCTAATCACTGCTATTTACACCTAAAAGTATGAGTGTTTATGCCATAGGCTGCTGAGTATTAAAAGAAATGCGTAATCAAAGGGGTGAGGGAAGCATAATGCCTGTTATGAGGTGGTCTGTGGTTACTTTCTTTGTGGTATAAAAAAGCCAGAATAGTGACGAGCACATTCTGGCTTTTACTTTATCTACACCTAAATAATCTATGCTTATTTAGGTTAGTGTCAGATTAAGTACAAGTGTGGGCTTTTTTGATGTCGCCTACATTTAATACTTTAATTGCTAAACCACCTTGTGACGTTTCACGGTATTTAGCATTCATGTCTTTACCTGTTTCGTACATAGTTTCGATAACTTTGTCTAACGATACGCAAGGCTCACTGGTACGACGCATTGCCATACGTGAAGCGTTAATCGCTTTTACAGCTGCAATCGCGTTACGTTCGATACAAGGTACTTGTACTTGGCCACCAACAGGATCACAAGTTAGACCTAAGTTATGCTCCATGCCGATTTCAGCCGCTTGGCAGACTTGTGAAGGACTTGCACCCATTAATTCAGCAAGACCAGCTGCTGCCATTGAGCAGGATACGCCCACTTCACCTTGGCAACCAACCTCTGCGCCAGAGATTGATGCATTCGTTTTGTATAGGATACCGATAGCACCTGAAGCAAGGTAAAACTTAGTCTGTTCTTCGCGCGTTAGCGGACGAATAAACTTATTGTAATAAGCTAATACAGCCGGGATGATACCCGCTGCGCCATTGGTTGGAGCTGTTACTACTCGACCTCCGGCTGCATTCTCTTCACTAACAGACAGTGCAAACATGTTAACCCAATCAATGATAGTCATTGGATCAGTGTTAAAACCATCACTGGCTTCTAGTTGGCGTTTAAGCGCGGCAGCACGACGTGGCACACGTAATGGACCAGCAAGTAAACCTTCTGTTTTACAACCGCGTTCAATAGATTCAGACATTGCAGTCCAAATGTTAGAAAACGATTGATATGTTTCATTTTCACTGCGGAAAGAACGCTCATTTTCTAACATTAATGCACTGATAGATAATGCATTTTCGTTACAGTGTGCGACTAATTCAGCGGCGTTGGTAAATGGGTATTTAACGTCTGCCGTTTCACCTTGTGTTAAACCGAAGTTTTCTTCGTCAACGATGAAACCGCCACCAGTAGAGTAATACGTTTTTGTGAACGAAACTTCTCCATCGATGTAAGCATGAATACTCAAACCGTTTTCATGTAGTGCAAGCGGTTCATCAATAAAGTTCATAGCTGAAGCGGGAAAATCAACAGTATGGCAGTGTAGACCGATTGGTAAACGACGTGTTTGTTCAACACGGTGTATAAACTCTGGGATCGCATCAATATCAACAGTTTCAGGTAAGTTACCTGCTAAACCCATGATAATAGCAATATCAGTGTGGTGACCTTTACCAGTCAACGATAATGAACCATGCACATCCACTGTGATTTGAGTGACTTCGCGGATCTTCCCTGTCGCTCGTAGGTCGTCGATAAATTGTTTGGCAGCTTTCATTGGACCAACAGTATGAGAACTAGATGGACCAATACCAATTTTGTAGATATCGAATACACTGATCATAGTAATTCCTCAGCAGATGCTTAAGTTATATAAGCTTAAATAAATAGCGCGCTAACAGACTCTTGTTAGGCAGAATAATAGAGACTAAACTTTTTTTTAATCTCTCAAATTTTTAGGTCGTTATCATAGCGCTTTAATTGGAAAACACAACTGTCAATATAGCAGTCCGTACTGTTATTTAGAGATTGATCCCATATAACAATTCATTATGTTTCATAATTGCAGTGTAAAGTTTTGCTTTATTTGCTCCGGTAGGATATTTCGAGTGCCAAGGTAATAATGACCTTAATTTATGTGGTCATTATTACCTTTAATAATTAATGGCTTAGTGTGGCTGGGGTGTTTTTCTGTTAATAATTAATAATCCAGTGATCAACTAATAATAATATAAATAACATCATTAAATGTATGATTGAGAATTTAAATGTTTGGAATGCAGTTTTACGCGTAGGGCTGAATTTTAAGCGATAAGCGTAATAAATAAAACTTATCCCTAGGATAGTAGAACCAGTTAAATAGAGTAGACCACTTAACTGGGTGAGCCAAGGTAGCCAGGTTACAGGGAGTAATAGCAGTGTATAAAGCAATATCAGAGTCTTAGTGTACTCAGCGCCGTGAGTAACGGGCAACATAGGTATCTTGGCCTTGGCGTATTCTTTCTCTTTATGGATGGCCAGTGCCCAAAAGTGTGGCGGTGTCCAAATGAAAATAATCATCACCAATAATAATGCCTGCCCAGTCACTTCTCCCGTCATTGCGGTCCAGCCAAGCAGCGGTGGTGTTGCACCAGCTAGCCCGCCAATCGCGATATTTTGTGGTGTAGCTCGCTTCAAGTACATAGTATAAATGACGGCATAACCAATCAGGCTGGCAAAGGTCAACCAAGCGGTTAACGCATTTACAAATACAAAGAGTGTTGCCATACCGATTATTGCCATACTTGTAGCAAAAAATAATGCTTTTGGTGTGCTAATGGTATTTTGTACTAATGGCCGGTGGTGGGTTCTGGTCATGATGGCGTCAATACGCTGGTCAAGAATATGATTGTATGCTGCGGCGGCGGCAGAAAGTAACCCTATGCCGATTAATGCAGGAGCTAATAAACTGAGTGGAGGTAAATCGGGTAAGGCGAGTACCATCCCGACTAAAGCGGTCAATAACAATAAGGCAACGACTTTGGGCTTCGTTAGTTGATAATATGCGCGCCAGTTTGGTGTGAGCGTTAATTTGATTGATTGCGTATTCATAACACCTCTTGCAGTTGCTGTTGGTTTAACCAAAGTAGGGTTACTAAGGTGATGAGTAGGATCGCAGCGACTAAATTATGTGCCACAGCAATGCTCAGTGGTAATTGAAAAAACACGTTTGCTACCCCCAGACTGACTTGTAAACATAAAACGATAACGAGTACTTTGGCCGTAAGGCGGATTTTTTTTTCAGGTTGTGATTTAAATAATTGATAGGCGGTTAATAGTAAAAAAATGAAGGTCACACCAGCCCAAATCCGATGAGTAACATGAATATTCATTCTGGCGATCGTATCGCGCACACCGTATTGATAAGTTTCGGCCAAAGGACTCAGGCTAAATACATCGCTAAAGTTAAAACGGCTGAGCCAGTCACCGTTGCATATTGGGAAGTCAGTGCAGACAATGGCGGCGTAATTTGAGCTTGTCCAGCCACCGAGTGCAATTTGAATGATTAATATCGGCAGGGCAATGCCGCAATATAATTGGATCCGGATCAACCGTTGCCGCTGTGTTGGTAATATAACCTTGTTATTTAGTGTTTGCGTAGCTTGGATGAGTGTCCCTTTTATATTGGATAGCCGTAATCGAAGTAATACAAGCAGTGCTAAAATACTAAACCCGCCTAATAGGTGCCCCATGACAATAATGGGTTGCAAGTTCATGGTCACTGTCCACATACCTAAAGCAGATTGAAATAGCACTAATAAGATTAACAAAGTCGCTAATGGAACTTGTTGTTTGCGCTTGCCACAAGTGATGAAAATGAGCAGGATAAGCATGCCTAATAGTCCTGCAATATAGCGATGGATCATTTCGTTCCATGCTTTCTCGGTATGCAGTGGTTTATCAGGATAAGCTAATTGAGCTGATGCGATATCTTGTGCATTGGTAGGGACAGAGTTAAAACCATAACAGCCCGGCCAATCAGGGCACCCAAGCCCTGCGTCGGTTAAGCGCGTGTAAGCCCCGAGTGCAACCACTAGAAAGGCAAGTAGTATCGTCAGGTTGAGCAGTTTTGACATAGACAATCCTTGTATATTCGCTGACTTATCCAATTTTCGATATTTTAAGTAAGCGTTTTAAATCCTTTAATAAGCCCGCTGATATTTTTATTGCCGCAGTTCTATCTGCGGGGTATTGATAGCGCATAAAGATATTCCCATGCGGATCAACTAAATATAGTGTATCCGTGGATAATTGGTTTTGGTTTATCTCACCTAATTGAAATTTTTCTAGGGCTGGTATTTCAACGTGATCGCGAGATAAGTTTGCTGGTGGTATGACTGTTACTGGATATTTCGTTAGGTAGCGCTGTACTCTCGCTCCTTCGGCGGCCAGTAATGTATGTACTTGCTGCATTTGCCATAAACTCTGTTGGCATTGTTGTGCGCATCTATCACTTGGATTATAGAGCAGTAACCATGCTTGTGGTGGCTGTGACATGGTTAGCGGTGGTGATAAGAGTTTTCCTGTATTGGTTTTAGCCCCTTGGTACCAGTCATTAACTAGCACTAATTTAGCGATTAAAATGGGCGCTATAAATAAACCCATGATGATGAATAATGGCTTTTTCTGCATGACTAATCCTTATCTTGCATTTGTTTATACTGAGTTTGATACCTTTTTAACCAATAGCCGCTCGATAGGCTTAACGCGAATGCTAAAGCAAACCATTGGACTGCATAAGCCGTATGTTTAGCGGGAGGCATGACCGTTATCGTCCATGTTTTAATAAAGCCGATGTGTGTGTCTGGATTTAGTTGTAATAGTAGCGGATTGAGAGGCATGTTTAGCGTGGTTCGTAGTTGAGGTATATCGGTACGCTGTATAACCAAAGGCCCTTGTGTTGTAGGTGCGATATTCTTACCAAGAAGCAAAGGTGAACCTTGCTGTGCACTTAAAGTCCCGTCTAATTGATAATGTCCTGTCAGTAGCGGAATGTCAGGTAGTAATGAACGGGACGCTGAACCAGGTAACCAACCAAGGTTAACGAGAATAATTTTTTTATCGCTGTGAAAGGGAAGATACAAGTGATAGCCAAACTGTTTATTGTAAGTTTGATTATCTAATAATATCGGTGTTTCATTATCAAAATAACCGTATAAAGATACCTCCCGATGTAAACTGTCTGCGGTTATTTGAGTGAGAGATGTGAGTGCCGGTTGGTTGATATCTAATAGCGCTTGTTTTTCTTGTGCGCGGGAGACTTGCCATAACCCTAATTTTATACAAACGACAATCGCGAGCAGGCTAAACAGAACAAAACTGATTAAGCGTTTGGAGAATTTATAGCATTGCATAGTGCTAAATAAAGTCTGCATATTTAACCTTAAAAAATAACGGCTTGGATAATGTTATAAACGCCCATTTTGAGCATACAATTAAGGATAGATATGTTTTTATAAATTGGTAAGAAAACAGTATAAAGTTAAATTTAATTAACAGCTTACAGATGAATATCCCAGCGAAGGACGCTGGGATAGAGGTGTCATCAGAATTGTAATGATTAACGTGAGATTAAGGTCAACTCAATCGTGCGTTATTTTACTTGCCAGGCGATAGTTTCGCCTGTTCTGATTGGCACCATTTTAGCGTTACCAAAAGGTAACGTTTCAGGTACTTTCCATGCCGATTTTTCTAGCGTAATAGTGTCAGCGTTGCGTGGTAAGTTATAAAAGTCAGGACCATTGAAGCTTGCGAATGCTTCTAATTTGTCAAGTGCACTTTCTTGCTCAAATACTTCTGCATAAAGCTCAATCGCAGCATGTGAAGTATAAGCGCCAGCACAACCACAAGCTGACTCTTTTTTGTCATCGGAATGTGGTGCTGAATCTGTACCAAGAAAGAATTTATTACTACCGCTTGTAGCTGCTTTAACTAATGCTGCTTGATGCGTATTACGCTTCAAGATTGGTAAACAATAGTAGTGAGGTTTAATACCGCCCACTAGCATATGATTACGGTTGAATAATAAATGGTGTGCTGTGATAGTAGCTGCAATATTGTCACTGGCATTATTTACAAATTCAACTGCATCCGCAGTGGTAATATGCTCAAGTACAATCTTTAAATTTGGAAAATCAGCAATAACTGGTTTTAATACTGTATCTAGGTAAACCTTTTCACGGTCAAAGATATCAATGTCAGCATCTGTTACTTCACCATGTAATAGCAATGGCATTCCTGCATCTTCTAATGCTTGTAGTGCAGGGTAAACATTCTTAATTGATGTTACACCCGATGATGAATTTGTTGTTGCGCCAGCTGGGTAAAGCTTTGCCGCATAAACAATTCCGGTTGCTTTTGCTGCGCGGATATCTTCAGCAGTTGTTTGATCGGTAAGATAGATAGTCATTAATGGACTAAATGAAGAATCGGCTGGTACGTTAGCTAAGATACGTTGGCGGTATTCTTGGGCAATCTCAGCATTAGTTACCGGCGGTACAAGGTTAGGCATGATAATAGCACGACCCATGTAACGGCTAATGTCAGCAACAGTATGTTTTAAAACATCACCATCTCGAAGGTGTAGGTGCCAGTCATCTGGGCGGGTGATTGTTAAAGTTTCCATTTGATTTCTCCATCGCTAATTTCCGCAGATTCTAAAGAGTAATGTAGGGGAAGTCAAAGACGCAGTCTTAATTGATGATAAAAGACGAAACCAAGTAAGCCTATAGTTAATTTTAGCTTACTTGGCCTCTATTATATATATGTAATTACATACCGAAGCTAGCAGCCCATTGCATCATCAAACCACTAATATAAGCCCCGTACGTTCCTAATGCGTAACCCATTACAGCAAGTAAGATCCCCACTGGTGCTAATGATGGATGAAATGCAGCGGCAACAACGGGTGCTGATGCAGCGCCACCGACGTTAGCTTGACTACCTACCGCCATAAAGAACAAGGGTGCACGGATCATTTTAGCGACAACAATCATTAGAATGGCATGGATTGATAACCAGATAATACCAATGAAGAAGTAACCAGGATTTTCAAAAATAGCTGTGATATCCATATTCATACCAATGGTTGCCACCAGGATATAAATAAAGCCAGAACCCACTTTTGAGGCTCCTGCATGTTCAAGCTTACGCGACATTGGTAGGCAAGACGCAATCAGTGCAAATGTTGTTACCAATACAATTAACCAAAAGAAGCCTGATGTTAAGCTGTATTTTGCAAGCTCAGGTGCATTAATTTGAATCCAAGGTGCAATTTTATCACTGAAGTAATGTGCAAGACCTGTTAAACCAAAACCAACTGCAACAATTGACATTATATCTGTGGTTGTTATTGGACGTGCATTTTCTTTTTCATATTTTGTAACTGTTGCTTTTAGTTCATCAATCGCACTCGTATCAGCTTTAAGCCATTTATCCATGCGTTTTTGGTTACCTGCCATGACTAATAAAATGGCCATCCAAATGTTGGCACAGATAACATCGACAGTGATCATTGCTGAGAATAAATTATCATCAACAGTGAATACTTCTTTCATCGCGGCTTGATTCGCACCACCGCCAATCCATGAGCCGGCAACTGTCGTTAGGCCACGCCATACATCGCCACTCACAAGGTCAGGATTTATTTGGTCAATAATAATAATCGCGATTGGGCCACCAATCATGATACCGAAAGTGCCCGTTAAGAACATAATAATCGCTTTAGACCCTAGGCCCATGATCTTCTTTAAATCAGCGGATATTATCAGTAGCACTAACGCTGCTGGTAATAAATAGCGGCTAGCGACAAAGTAAAGATTCGATGAGCTTGCATCGATAATTCCAAACGTATTAAGTAGTGACGGGAGGAAATAGCATAACAAGAGGCCTGGAACGAACTTGTAAAACTTCTTCCAAAAAGGATGTTCACTTTTTTCAGTAACGAACACCGCGCCCAAAATTACTGCGAGTAAACCCATAACTACAGCATCGTTGGTAATAAGATTGATTGAATTTTCCATCTTCTTCCTTGTCAGTTTAACGTATATAAAAAGCGTAATGAATAACTAAATTACGAATTGAAATATACATTAATCACTGCTTATTGAGCAACTGGAAGAGTTTGTAGTTATTTACTTTAATTTAATTGGAATTATATTTCGCCTGGTGCGCAGGGTCGAATTGTATGCATCTTAAGTGTTATTTGTATGAAAAGAGCCTTATTTGCATGAAATTGGTACACGCTGGCGCTGTGGTTACGTGGATTGAAGTGAGATCACAAAACAGGAATTAGTAGCCTAAAGAGGTAGATATGAGCGGCCTAAAATAAACAGGGATAAATAGAAAAGTGTTTAACTGTGATCTAACCCTCATCACTATACTTATTTAAGTATCGTTTAGAGGGTTAGATATTCGTGATAGTCAGGCTTGTTTATGATTAAACAATATAGACAAAAATGAACAGAATTATCCACACAACATCGACAAAATGCCAATACCAAGCAGACGCTTCAAAAGCAAAATGTTTACCCGGAGTAAAATGCCCGTTGATAATACGAAATAACATGACGGTAAGCATGATGACACCTAGCGTTACGTGCATGCCATGGAAGCCAGTGAGTAAATAAAAAGTATTGCCATACACACCAGAATCAAATTTTAATGACAATGCGTGGTAAGCATGTACATATTCTTCAGCTTGAAAAAATAAGAAAGTAACCCCCAAAGCAACGGTTATGGATAGCCAAATGACTAACTTTGTACGTTGTGTTGCTATCAGGCTGTGGTGGGCAAAGTGTAACGTTACCGATGAACTAATCAGGATAATGGTGTTGATTAGCGGTAAACCATACCAAGGCATGGCTTGTGTTTCTCGTCCGTCGGGTGTGATTGTTAATGGCCAGTGAGGTATGAAATCAGCCCAAATCACAGCATGAGTCATGGCATTATTTCCTTCACCGCCTAACCAAGGTATAGATAGATTACGCAGGTAAAATAATACCCCGAAGAGCGCGATAAAGAACATAACTTCTGAAAAAATAAACCATAACATGCCCATTCTGAAAGAACGATCAAGCTGCTGATTGTACAGCCCGTTCATTGATTCGGTTATCACATTTCTAAACCAACTAATGAGCATAAACAGCAGTATGCCAATGCCTATTAATAAAATAGGTATCCCGCTGTTACTACCGTCTTTATCTACTTGCTGAACTGTCGTTGCCGCACCGATGGCAATAATAAAGAGCGCGATAGCACCGACGAAAGGCCAAATACTACTTGCTGGAACATAGTAGTTTTTTGGGGCTTTGGCATATTCATTATTATCTTGCATTAAAGGGCTCCTAGCGCATAGCTACTTCTGTCGGTTCATTTTTAAATAGGGTGTAGGCGAGGGTTAACGTTGATATATCGGATGGTATATTAGGGTCAATATAAAAGATCAGCGGCATCATTGCTTCTTCGTTTGCAGTTAACATCTGTTCTTGAAAACAAAAACATTCTGTTTTTACCAAATATTGCGCACCATAACCAGGGGAGATAGAAGGCACTGCACGGCCGAATGTATCTTGGTCACTTTGGTTAATGGCAACAAAACTAACCTGATAGCGTTCGCCTGGATGTAGAACCACGCTCCTGATTTCAGGTTTAAATGACCAAGGTAATTGTTTATTTAAGTAAGTGACGAACTCAACTTTAACCGTGCGTGACTCGTCAACACTTGATACCGGCACTGTCGTTGAGCGGCTATAATCTTTACCATTTAGTCCTGTAATGTCACAAAATACATCATAAAGAGGGACGAGTGCAAAACCAAAACCGAACATACCAACGACGCTGAATATTAATAGCCGTAATTGCTTTTTCATTTTAGGTGTTGTCATTATTTCACCTCGGGTGGTGTATCAAAAGTGTGATATGGCGCTGGAGATGGCACGGTCCATTCTAATCCTTCAGCACCTTCCCAAGGTTTTGAGGGGGCTTTTTTACCACCACGAACAGCCATTATCACAACTGCGACAAAGATGATTTGTGAAAGGCCAAATAGGAAACCACCAATACTGACTATTTTATTTATGTCGGCAAATTGCAGTGCGTAATCTGGGATCCTACGTGGCATACCTGCAAGACCTAAGAAATGCATCGGGAAAAATAGGATATTGACGGATATTAGTGAGCACCAAAAATGCCACTTACCAAGCTTTTCATTAAACATGTATCCGGTCCATTTTGGTAGCCAATAATAAGCGGCAGCCATAATAGAAAAAACAGCACCAGTCACGAGCACATAATGAAAATGGGCCACAACAAAGTAAGTATCATGGTATTGAAAATCCGCAGGTGTAATGGCCAGCATCAATCCCGAAAACCCACCGATAGTAAATAATACGATAAATGCGAGTGAAAATAACATGGGTACTTCAAAGGTAATGGAGCCACGCCAGAGGGTCGCTATCCAGTTAAATATTTTCACCCCAGTTGGCACAGAAATGAGCATTGTACAATACATAAAGAACAATTCAGCAGCCAGCGGTAAACCAACGGTAAACATATGGTGAGCCCATACGGTAAAGCTAAGAATAGCAATGGATACGGTTGCATAGACCATAGAGTGGTAACCGAATAATTGCTTACGTGCAAATGCGGGAACAATCGCCGAGATGATACCAAATGATGGTAAAATCATGATATATACTTCGGGATGACCAAAGAACCAAAAGACATGCTGGAATAACACCGGATCACCACCACCTGCAGCATCAAAGAAACTGGTACCAAAGTATTTATCGGTTAGGATCATGGTGACCGCACCAGCAAGAACGGGCATGACGGCGATTAATAAAAATGCAGTAATGAGCCAAGTCCATACGAACATGGGCATTTTCATCAATGTCATTCCAGGTGCGCGCATATTTAAGATGGTAACGATGACGTTAATCGCGCCCATAATTGAGCTGATCCCCATTAAGTGGACAGAGAATACGAACATGGCGGTACTGTCAGGACTGTATTGAGTCGATAGCGGAGGGTAGAAAGTCCAACCAAAGTTAGGCCCGCCGCCTTCGGTAAATAATGACAATAGTAATAAAGAGAATGCGAAAGGTAGGATCCAAAAACTCCAGTTATTCATCCGTGGCAATGCCATATCTGGCGCACCAATCATAAGCGGTAGCATCCAGTTAGCAAGTCCTACAAAAGCAGGCATGACAGCCCCAAAGACCATAATTAAACCGTGCGACGTGGTCATTTGATTGAAAAAATTGGGTTCAATTAATTGTAAACCGGGTTGGAATAACTCAGCCCTAATGACCATTGCCATCGCTCCCCCGATGAAAAACATGGTCAAACTAAACCACAGATATAATGTACCGATATCTTTATGATTGGTTGAAAATAACCACCGTTTATACCCATGGGGGGCACCATGGTGATCTGTTTGTATTTTTATTGCTGGCACATCCAAGATGGTTTGATCAGCATTATCTTTTAATTGTATCTCACTCATTTTTCTATCCCTTGAATTACTGATTGATACTATTTAATGCCGCATCTATTTGTGAGGGTTGTATAATATCACCGGTATTATTACCCCATGCATTGCGTTCGTAAGTGATCACTGCCGCGAGTTCTTTTTTGGTTAGTTGTTTTGCGAATGATGCCATTGCAGTACCGGAAGCGCCTTGAAGAACAACATTGATATGTTTATCTATATCACCCAGTGCGATAGGACTATTCTGTAATGCTGGGAATGCACCTGGAATACCTTGTCCAGCAACTTGGTGACAAGCGGCACAGGTCCGATTATATACCTCTTCTCCGATCTTCATCATGGTCGGCATATCCATGGTTTTCGTTAAACTTTGTTGTTCCGCTTGTAACTGCTGCTTTGCCGTGATCTGCGCTTGGGCTAACCAATCATCAAATGCTGCAGGTTCTAATGCCGTGACCACAATTGGCATAAAGCCATGGTCTTTACCGCATAATTCGGCACATTGGCCTCGGTAAGTTCCGGGTGTGTCTATTTTGGTCCAAGCCTCATTAATAAAGCCGGGGTTCGCGTCTTTTTTCACTGCAAATGCAGGCACCCACCATGAGTGAATGACATCATCAGCCGTGATTAGAAAACGGACCTTTTTATTGATTGGTAATACGAGTGGATTATCCACCTCATTTAGGTAGTGAGGTTGTTTCTCTATTTCGTTGTTGATTTCAGCTTGGCTGGTGGTTGAACGGCTATAGTACTCAAGGTCATGGTCAAAATAACGATAGTGCCACTTCCATTGTGAACCGGTGATTTGAATGGTGATATCAGCTTTAGTGGTATCTTCCATTAAGATTAGCGCTTGTGTTGATGGGATCGCCATACCAATTAAGATAACGATGGGGATCGCAGTCCAAATTATCTCAACTGTTGTACTTTCATGGAATGAGGCAGACACTGCGCCTTTGGATTTTCGATGACTATATAAGGACCAAAACATGACGCCAAACACAATGAAGGCGATGGCTATGCAAATGTACAAAATTGTCATATGTAAACTGTATACGGTATTACTTATCCCTGTGACCCCCTCAGTCATATTTATATTTGACTGCTGAGCAAATAATGGTGTTGAAACTATCCCTAGCATAAATGTGTTTATTATTTTTTTTGGTTTGAATAAGCGCACATAACCTCCCTCAAAATTATCCATAACGATATAGATTAGATAATGAGTGAATTGTGTTAATTCGCTGCTACAGCCCTAAGCATCTAACAATCCACTGTTATTTGCCAAAGTATAGTTACAGAAATGTTAAATGTGTGACTTTGTTTCTCAGATAATGTTGTTTCTATCTTTTTTTATGCCTCAAAGGTGATTACTTCAAATGATTGTTTTAGCGCTGTAATTTGTTTCTGCAATTTAGCAATGTGATTAGAGACTGAGCACGATAGGTCCAGCTTGTCTTGTTCTTTAACGCTGTCTAAGCGCATCACTTTTAGCTTGATGATTTGTGTATCGGTCATGAGATTATCAATATGCTGAATCATTTCTGGATTAGGGTATTTCTCTTTGAGTAATTCTAGCTGATTCGAAAAGTCTAAAAAGATACGTTCAATTTCGATAATAGTCATAGCAACCCCTAAATATTATTGTTGATGATTCAAAGAAGATTAATGTGAACAGCTTAAAAGATATTATAGTGTAAATTTCAATCTTTAACGTTGAGACCTAAATACGAGCTGTTTGATACCTTGCGGCGATTGCTTTAATTTAAGGTAAGGAGAGGGGTGAGTACTTGGTGATGGAATTGATTAACGCGATAAAGGGATGGCGAGTAATTAACCAAACTCAAGATTGAAAACAATAAATTTCCTGTTTTTCATCTTATTTATCCATAAAAATCATTTTTATTCTTGAATTCTGACTTTTCATCCATACATTATAAGCAAATAAAAATATTAAAGCGTTATTTAGAGTCGCAATGCTCGATTTTATTCTTGCTGCTAGTTATAATATCGCGTCATAAATTTCCAGTTGGAAATGTTAATAAATTCATTAGAGGTATCTAAATGCAAGTTTCTGTAGAAACGACTCAAGGCCTAGAGCGCCGTTTAACTATCACAGTTCCAGCTGCAACAGTTAGCAAAGAAATCGAAAACCGTTTACGTGGTTTAGCAAAAACTCAACGTATCGACGGTTTCCGTCCAGGTAAAGTACCAGCTAAAGTAATCAAAAAACGTTTTGGTGCTGCTGTAGCTGAAGAAGTTGCTGGTGAAATTATGCAACGTAACTTCTACGAAGCAATCGTAGCTGAAAAATTAAACTTAGCTGGCGCACCAACACTAGAGCCTGCACAAGTTAAAGAAGGCGAAGACTTCTCTTTCACTGCAACGCTTGAAGTTTACCCTGAGTTTGAAGTTTCTGGTATCGAAGCAATCGAAATCGAAAAATCAGTATCTTCAGTAACAGACGCTGATGTTGATGGCATGATCGAAACTTTACGTAAGCAACACGCTGAGTGGGTTACTGCAGATCGCGCTGCTGAAGCTAACGACCAAGTTAAAGTTAACTTCAACGGTAGCATCGACGGTGAAGAATTCGAAGGCGGCAAAGCTGAAGACTTTACACTAGCTATGGGCCAAGGTCGTATGATCCCTGGTTTCGAGGAAGGCATCGTAGGTAAATCTGCAGGCGAAGAGTTCACTGTTGAAGTAACTTTCCCTGAAGAATACCATGCAGAAAACCTAAAAGGTAAAACTGCAAGTTTCGCTATCACGCTAAACGCTGTTGAAGCACAAGAGCTGCCAGAAATTAACGCTGAGTTCGTTGGTAAATTCGGTGTTGAAGACGGTACGCTTGAGTCTCTAAAAACTGAAATCAGCAAAAACATGAGCCGTGAACTTGAGCAAGCTATCAAAGCTGATACAAAAACTAAAGTTCTTGACGCACTAGTTGAAACAAATGACATCGAAATTCCTGCTGCATTAATTAAGCAAGAAATCGTTACATTACGTCAACAAGCTATGCAACGTTTTGGCCAAATGGCACCACAAAACGCACCAGAACTTCCTGATGAACTATTCACAGAGCAAGCTAGCCGTCGTGTTAAAATCGGTCTAGTTCTTGGTGAATTCATCAAAGTAAACGAAATCACAGCTGATGACGCACGTGTTCAAGACATGATCGCATCTATGGCTTCTGCATACGAAGACCCAGCTGAAGTTATCGCACACTACAAAGACAACGACCAAGCTTTAGAAAACGTTCGTAATGTAGCTGTTGAAGACCAAGCTATTGATTTAGTTTTAGAAAAAGCAAATGTAACAGAGAAAGAAGTTGCGTTTGAAGAGCTAATGAATAAAGCGACTCAAAACGCATAATTGTTTATTAGATTGAACAAAATACGTAATTAAGCGCTATAATGGCTCGAGTGGGGGGTATTTCACTTGGGCCATTTTTATTTAGGGATGATAATATGTCACAATTCTTTAATAATATCACAGAGTCGCCGTCAAACGCGTTAGTACCTATGGTTGTTGAACAAACAGCTAAAGGTGAGCGTTCTTATGACATTTATTCTCGACTTTTAAAAGACCGTGTAATATTTTTGACTGGTCAGGTCGAAGATCATATGGCGAACCTTGTTGTTGCACAGTTACTTTTCTTAGAATCAGAAAACCCAGATAAAGATATTTTCCTTTATATTAATTCGCCAGGTGGTTCTGTGAGCGCTGGTATGTCAATTTATGACACCATGCAATTTATTAAGCCAAACGTGTCTACGATTTGTATGGGCATGGCTGCGAGTATGGGCGCTTTCCTACTTGCTGGTGGTGAAAAAGGTAAGCGTCACGCATTACCGAATGCTAAAATCATGATCCACCAACCTTTAGGTGGTTATCAAGGCCAAGCATCTGATATTGAAATTCACGCGAATGAAATTATTAAAACTAAGCGTAAATTAAATGAAATATTAGCTGAACATACTGGTCAAGAGTATGATCGTCTTGCTACAGATACGGATCGTGATAATTTCATGACGTCAGCTGAAGCGATGGATTATGGTCTGATTGATTCAGTAATTACAAAACGTGATTAAGTAATTTTTGACAGGTCGATTGTCTTTTAGCCATAATGAAGATTAGGCATTGGGCTTTTACCTGTAATATGAGGTTATCGAATGACAGAAACAAAAAGTGGGGATAACGGTAAATTACTCTATTGTTCTTTTTGTGGCAAAAGCCAACATGAAGTACGTAAGTTAATTGCCGGCCCATCTGTCTACATTTGTGATGAATGTGTTGATCTTTGTAACGATATTATTCGTGAAGAGATTAAAGAAATTGCACCAAAACGTGAAGGTGATGAATTACCTACACCGCATAAAATTCGTAGCAAGCTCGATGATTATGTCATTGGTCAAGGGCATGCTAAGAAAGTGTTAGCTGTTGCGGTATACAATCACTATAAGCGTTTACGCAATGGCGATACATCAAATGGTGTAGAACTAGGTAAGAGTAATATCCTGTTAATTGGTCCAACTGGTAGTGGTAAAACATTATTGGCTGAAACACTAGCACGTATTCTTGATGTTCCTTTTACTATGGCTGATGCAACAACATTAACTGAAGCTGGTTATGTTGGTGAAGATGTTGAAAATATTATTCAGAAATTATTGCAAAAATGCGATTATGACGTAGAAAAAGCCCAACGTGGTATTGTCTATATCGATGAAATTGATAAAATTTCGCGTAAATCTGATAATCCATCTATTACTCGTGACGTATCGGGTGAAGGTGTTCAGCAAGCATTGTTAAAACTGATTGAAGGGACTGTTGCTTCAGTACCACCACAAGGTGGTCGTAAGCATCCTCAACAAGAGTTTTTACAAGTAGATACATCTAAGATCTTATTCATCTGTGGTGGTGCATTTGCTGGTTTAGATAAAGTTATTGAAATGCGTACTAACACTAATAGTGGTATTGGTTTTACAGCTGAAGTGAAAGGTGAAGCTGAGAAAGCAACTTTATCTGAAGTCTTCGCTAAAGTTGAACCACAAGATTTGGTTAAATTCGGTCTTATCCCTGAATTTATCGGTCGTTTACCTGTGACTGCGACATTAACAGAACTTGATGAAAGTGCATTAATTCAGATCTTAACAGAACCGAAAAATGCACTGACTAAACAGTATGCTGCACTATTCGATTTAGAAGGTGTTGACCTAGAGTTCCGTGAAGATGCACTTATTGCAATTGCAAAAAAAGCGATGTCTCGAAATACGGGTGCTCGTGGCTTACGTTCAATCGTAGAAGCCATTTTACTGGATACTATGTATGACCTACCTTCTGTTGAAGATGTTAGCAAAGTTGTGATTGATGAATCTGTAATTAATGCAGAATCAGCACCAATTTTGATTTATGAAAATACAGAGAACAAGGCTGTGTCAGCAGATTAGTGTTAGATTTTTAAACACTTAATATTAAAAAGGGGCTCAATGCCCCTTTTTTTATATTATTTTTCATATTTTTAGCCTCTAGCATTGATTGTTGAGTAATAACCCCTATATATTCAATATTAGCCCTTAGTCCAGTTTTATAAGTGAGGACAAGATGAGTTTTGAGCGTACGGAACGCGTAGATATACCTGTATTGCCATTGCGTGATGTTGTGGTTTATCCCCACATGGTAATCCCTTTGTTTATTGGCCGAGAAAAGTCAATTCGTTGTCTTGAAGCCGCAATGGATACAGATAAGCAAATATTTTTAGTTGCACAAAAAGATGCAGCTCAAGATGATCCCCAAGTTGATGATCTGAATAGCGTGGGTACAGTCGCTAATATTTTACAAATGTTAAAATTGCCTGATGGTACGGTTAAAGTATTGGTCGAAGGCACACAAAGAGCAAAATTAAATAGCTTGAGTGATAGCGATGATTACTTCCAAGCCGAGATTGAATATATTATCTCTGAATCAGTATCTGATGAAGAAGAAGATGTACTTATTCGATCTGCAATTGGCCAGTTTGAAGGTTATATCAAATTAAACAAAAAGATCCCTGCTGAAGTTTTAACTTCAGTGACCGCGATCGATGAAGCTGCGCGTCTTGCTGATACAATGGCTGCTCACATGCCATTGAAATTAGAAGACAAGCAAGTGGTATTAGAGTTAAGTAACGTTGCAGAACGTCTTGAATTCTTAATGGCACAGATGGAATCTGAAATCGACCTATTACACGTTGAAAAGAAAATTCGTACACGTGTTAAAAAGCAGATGGAAAAAAGCCAGCGCGAATATTATTTGAATGAGCAAATGAAAGCTATTCAAAAAGAGCTTGGTGAGTCTGAAGATGGTACTGATGAATTTGAACAATTGGCTGAGAAAATTGAGCAAGCGCAAATGCCTGCTGAACCTAAAGCTAAAACCATTGCTGAATTAAATAAATTAAAAATGATGTCACCTATGTCTGCAGAAGCAACTGTAGTACGTAGTTATATCGATTGGATGATTTCAGTTCCTTGGAAGAAACGTTCAAAAGTTAAAAAAGACATTGGCAAAGCATTAGAAGTTCTCGATGCAGACCATTATGGTTTGGATAAAGTAAAAGAACGTATTTTAGAATATCTAGCAGTACAAAGCCGAGTTAATAAACTCAAAGGTCCAATTCTTTGTCTTGTCGGTCCTCCAGGCGTAGGTAAAACTTCGTTAGGTCAATCGATTGCGAAAGCAACAGGACGTAAGTATGTTCGTATGGCACTGGGTGGCGTACGTGATGAAGCGGAAATTCGTGGGCATCGTCGTACTTATATTGGCTCTATGCCGGGTAAACTTATCCAGAAAATGGCAAAAGTTGAAGTGCGCAATCCATTATTCTTATTAGATGAAATTGATAAGATGGCATCGGATATGCGTGGTGACCCAGCGTCGGCATTATTGGAAGTTCTCGACCCTGAACAAAATACAACGTTTAATGATCACTATCTAGAAGTTGATTACGATCTGTCTGATGTAATGTTTGTTGCGACATCTAATTCGATGAACATTCCAGGTCCGCTACTTGACCGTATGGAAGTGATTCGTTTATCGGGTTATACCGAAGATGAAAAGCTGAATATTGCTAAACAGCATTTACTGGACAAGCAAATAGAGCGAAATGGTTTAAAAGCAAAAGAAATTACCATTGAAGATAGTGCGATAATGGGTATTATCCGTTATTACACTCGCGAAGCGGGCGTGCGTTCACTTGAACGTGAAATTTCAAAACTATGTCGTAAAGCAGTGAAGCAAATATTGCTGAAGAAATCACTTAAATCAGTGACGATCAATCAAGATAATTTGTCTGAATATTTAGGCGTACAACGCTTTGATTTTGGCAAATCTGAAGGTGAAAGTCGTGTTGGTCAAGTCACTGGTCTAGCATGGACAGAAGTCGGTGGTGATTTATTGACTATCGAAACAACATCTGTTCCAGGTAAAGGTAAGTTGAACTATACCGGCTCACTGGGTGAAGTTATGCAAGAGTCTATCCAAGCTGCTATGACGGTTGTTCGCTCTCGAGCGGATAAGTTACGCATCAATGGTGACTTTTATGAAAAGCGTGACATTCATGTGCATGTTCCTGAAGGTGCTACACCAAAAGACGGTCCAAGTGCGGGTATTGCAATGTGCACCGCACTTGTGTCTAGCTTAACGGGTAATCCTGTCCGTGCAAACGTTGCAATGACAGGTGAGATCACGTTAAGAGGTGAAGTATTACCCATTGGTGGCTTGAAAGAGAAGCTACTTGCAGCACATCGTGGTGGTATTAAGCGTGTCTTGATTCCAAAAGAAAATGAACGTGATTTAGAAGAGATCCCTGCCAATGTAATTGGCGATCTTGAGATTCACCCTGTTCGTTGGATTGAGGAAGTGCTAGAGCTTGCGCTAGAGAATAGTCCCGCCGGTTTTGAAGTTGTATCAAAATAGTGTGATTGATTTAGGTTAGAGTGCCTATCTAGACTTGAATAGTCACTCTAACCTTGTTATAAACGCAATAACGTTAGTCATATTTATGTTCGATTATTTATATAAATAACGAAGATTAGGGGAAGAAAGTGAATAAAGCTCAACTAATAGATTATGTTGCCGCTAAAGCTGATATTTCTAAAGCTGCTGCTGGCCGTGCTATTGATGCAATGATCGAATCTGTAACAGAAACACTAGAAAAAGATGAATCTGTTACTTTAGTGGGTTTTGGTACTTTTAGTGTACGAGATCGTGCTGCACGAATTGGTCGTAATCCACAAACTGGTGCAGAGATTCAAATCGCAGCATCTAAACTACCCGTATTTAAAGCTGGGAAGTTATTAAAAGACGCGTTGAAATCTTAAGTTATTGATTTTAATTTTTGAGTAAAGGCGTCCTATGAGGTGCGTTTTTATTGTTATTTACTGTATTGCAGTTTAGAGAATACAATTATGTTAGAGAAGTTTCGCGAAGGTTCACAAGGACCGGGTGCTAAGATTATTTTAGGCGCAGTGATCGTTACGTTTGCCCTTGCTGGTGTAAGTAGTTATCTAGGTAGTGGTAGCGCTCAGTCCGCTGCGACAGTGAATGGCGTCGACATTTCAAAGCAAGCACTTGAAAATCAAGTTAGAACTGACCGCTCTCGCTTAGAGTCTCAACAGGGGGAATCATTCGCCGCACGTTGGGAACAACCAGAATTTCAAAATCAAGTACGTCAACAATCACTAAATACGTTAGTTGCTCAAAATTTATTACAGCAAATGACAGATGACTTAGCGTTACGTATTGGTGATGAAAAGATCCGTAGTTATATTTTTGCTATGGAACAATTTCAAACGGATGGCGTATTTAATGACGAACGTTACATCAGTTTATTACGTCAAAGCGGCATGACGCCAGCACAATTTGTTGAGCGCTTACGTGCTGATTTTGCACAACAACAATTAACTGATGCATTAGTAAACTCAGAATTTAGTTTACCAAGTGAAGTGAAACTATTAGCTGCATTACAAAATCAACAGCGTGAATTAAGTCAACTAATCGTGCCAGTAAATAAATTTGCTAATGATGTAGTCGTCACTGATGCTGAAGTGAATAGTTATTACGAAGACAGCAAAGCGTTCTTTCAAACCCCACAGCAAGCGTCTGTTGATTATATCTTAGTTGATATGAAGAAGATCAGTGCAGGTATTGAATTAGATGCGGATGCGGCTGAAAATTACTATAACGAACACTTATCATCTTATTCTCAAGAAGATAAACGTAAAGTTGCACATATCCTTGTTGCATTCAAGGGTGATGAAGCTGCTGCTGAAGTAAAAGCTAAAGGCTTACTGGCTCAAATTCAATCTGGCGCAGATTTTGCTGAATTAGCGAAATCATCATCAGATGATACGTTTAGCGGTGAAAATGGCGGTGAACTGGATTGGTTAGAAAAAGATATCATGGATCCGGCATTTGAAACGGCAGCATTTGCACTGAAGAATGACGGTGACGTAACGACTGATCTAGTGCGCAGTGATTTTGGTTTCCATATCATTAAACTATTAGCGGTTGAACCGGGTAAAGTAAAAGCATTCGCAGACGTTAAAGCAACAATTGAAACACGTTTGAAGAATGAGCAAGCCGTGACCCATTTTGATGAGTTAGCTGAAAAATTAGCAGAACAAGCATTTGAAGTACCTGATTCACTGGATGTTGCATCTGAAGAAACGGGTTTAACAATTGTATCAACAGAGCTATTTTCTGAGAATGCGATTCCTGCACCCTTGAATGACCCAAAAGTTGCAGCAACGTTATTCGATCAAGACTTTATTGCCGAAGCGCTAAACTCTGAAATCATTAACATTTCTGATGAGCAAAGTATTGTGGTTCGTATTAACGAATATAAACCACAAACAACGAAATCATTAGTGGATGTAAATGATGAAATTGTAGAACGTTTAAAAGCAACGAAAGCTGAACAAAAAGCGCGAAGCTTTATGGCTACAGTCTCCGCTAAGATTGATGCGGGTGAAAGTGTTGATGCTGAACTGGCAAAGGTTGATGCAAACTTTACAGCACCTGAATGGTTAAGCCGTTTTGATTATACAAAAGCGGACTTTAAAGTGTTGAGCAAATTATTTTCAATGCCAAAACCTGCTGCAGATCAAGTAAGTGTTGCGACTGAAACATCACTAAATGGTGACGTCACATTGCTTAAATTCACATCTGTGCGTGATGTTGAAATGAAAGCTGAAGAAGCCGCTCGTTTAGGTGACACATTAAAAAATATTAATGCGCAAGCTGACTATGAAATGTTAATAAAAACATTGATTAAAGCCGCTGACGTATCTTACCCTGTTGCTGCAGAGTGATATAAAAACTAAGTAATACTATATAAAGTATTACTTAGTAGTTTAATTAATCCCAATGTAATTTTATATTGCATTGGGATTTTTTTTCGCTGTAATAACAGCGATTTATTAACTATAATAAGAAGTTATGGCTAAATACATTATTACATTTATTACTATTATTCTCTTGTTACTCGCTGGCGCATGGTTTTATTCGCCAAAGGACAACCCGATCCTAGGGCATTGGGTTTCGACTGATGATTTTTATGGCAAGCCTGAGTCATTAGTGTTTACAGAATTTGGCATGTTGAAAGATGGTCGACATGTACCCGCTGATTTTGTCATTGGTCGTCAGAAGGTGACAGTAACAACTAATATAGCAAGCACCGAATATTTAATTGTGAGTGAGAATATGATTAAGCAGCGTGTGCCACGTCAGACGTGGCGGTTTTTCTTACGTGCCGAGGCATTTGAGGGTATGGAAGCAAAGTTAAATCAGAATGAGATTAGGCGCTATACTCAAGAATAAGGGCATTAGCAGCTGTGTTTCTTCATGTTATATTGATTAGATAATATTTGTCCACATAATGCGGCTGTAGGTCGAGAGAATAGCTGCTCTGTATTACCTTGTTCGATACATTCCCCTTGATGCATAACAATCATTTTGTCACTTATATGCTTCACTAGGCCCATATTATGGGTAATCACAATATAAGAGATGCCAATTGTTTTTTGTAGTTCTAGCATCAAATTGATCATTTGTGAACGCAAGGATATATCCAGCGTTGATAATGTATCATCAGCAATAATAATCTTCGGGTTTAAAATAAGCGCCCTGGCCAGAGCAATACGTTGTTTCTGGCCGCTCGATAACATTGGAGGGTAGAATGTTGCATATTCTGGTAGTAGACCGACCAAACGTAGCGTTTCGGTGATTTTTTCTGTGCGCTTATTTACAGACATATCCGTATTTAATTGCAATGGTGCATCTAGAATCTGACCGACACTGGTACGGGGATTAAGTGATGTTTCAGGATCTTGAAATACCATTCTTATCGAACGACAACGTAAGTCCGTATTGCTGTCATCTAGCTTGCAACCATCAATATAAATATTGCCTTTAGTCGGCGGTATTATACCAGCCAGTAAACGGGCTAGTGTTGATTTCCCTGAACCTGTTTCACCAATAATCGCGAGCGTTTCTGAACGGTTTAAATTAAATGAAATATTATTGACTGCAACGACTTCTTCGCGTTTAAAAAAACCGGTTGGGTTTATATAGGTTTTCCCTAAACTTTCTACACGCAGTAAAGGTTGCACACGCTTTTCCGCTGCGATGTCGATTATTTTTTCTGACATTTTTTACCTTTTAATTCATCTGCATTTAATGGGAAATGGCAACTAAACATATGGCCTTTTACCTTTTGCATTGGTGGTATTATCACACAGTTTTTTTGGGCATTAGGGCAGCGAGGTCCAAGTCGGCAACCAATTGGCAAATGGTGTAAGAGCGGAACCTGCCCAGCTAAGGTATTTAACCGTCCTTTATGTGGCACCTGGCTAAAATCTGGATTGGCACGTAATAATGCAGCAGTATAGGGGTGGTGGGTATGATTAAACACTTGATCTATCGTGCCACTTTCAACCATCTGCCCACAGTACATTACAGTCATATTATCTGCTAACAAACTCACTGTTTCTAAATCATGGCTAATAAGAAGAATGGTGGTGTGTGACAACTTATTTAGCTTATCGAGTAAACGTAAAATTTGATTTTGCGTTTTAGGCTCCATTGCTGTTGTCGGCTCGTCAGCAATCAACAGGCGGGGCTTTTTCGCAATTGCCATTGCTATCATCACTTTTTGACAGAGACCTTCAGAGAGCTCAAAAGGGTAGCTATTCATCACCTTTTTATGATCTTTTACACCGACTTTATGCAATAGGGCAATGGCTTGTTTTTTACGCCAGTTAAAACGATGCCAAAAATGGCCGGTAAACTGATCGCACGGGATGGCCTCTGCAAGCTGATCGCCCGCTTTTTCTGATGGGTCCAAATGCGCGGCTGCATCTTGAAAGATCATACCAATTTCTTTGCCCATCACTCGGCGACGTTGTACCGGGGTTAAGTTAAGTAAATCGATATCACCTAATCGTAAGCGGTCTGCACGAATACGCCAATTATCTTTAGTGATCCCCATAATTGCTTTTGCAACAAGGCTCTTTCCTGAACCCGATTCACCTACTAGTCCACGCACTTCACCATCACTCAGGGTCAGGTTAAATCGGTCTACTGCTTTTAAGGTACCCTGTGGTGTTTCAATTTCAATGGTGAGATTTCGAATGTCGAGTAGTGCCATTAGTCAATTCCCGCAATAACAGATTGTCTTAAACTTTCGCCAACGACATTAACAATGAAAATCGTCACTAAAATAGCTAAACCAGGTAATACAACGGTCCAAGGTGCGATAAATACAAGGTCGGTTGCACCCGATAACATCGTGCCCCATTCAGAAAGGGGACGTTGTGCACCTAAGCCTAAAAATCCTAATGCACTTATATCAATTATAGCTGACGAGATCGCTCGAGTAAGTAAGTTAACCAGTGTTTCAATGATATTTGGAAACACGCCATAACGAATAATGCGGTAGTTATTTGCACCGTCAAGTTTGAGTGCAATGATGTATTCTTTTTGCAGTTCTTGATAAACCGATAAATAGACACCGCGAATAAATTGTGGGATAGAAGCCAGTAAGATTGCTAATAAGCTGTGATCCAAGCCTGGTCCAAGTATTGAAATAAAGATAATCGCTAATAACAACGACGGAATCGATAACGCTGTATCCATTATATGATGCAAGGTGCTAGATAGCAGACCACGGCTGATTGCAGCGGTAATTCCAATTGTTGTGCCGATGATTAAGGCGATAAAGCTAACGAGCAGAGCGTTACCAAAGGTTAAGCGTAAACCATATAATAACCGTGAAAGCACATCTCTGCCTAAATCGTCGGTGCCAAAGAAATAGTCAACGGTACCTTGCTCATCCCATGAGGGGGGCTGTAAGAGTAAATGGGCTTGTCGTAAGTCTGGTTCATGGGGTGCAATCAAAGGTGCAAAAACCATTAAGAAACATAAAAAACCAAGAGCCCATAGCGCGGCCATCGCAATTTGTTGGGATGAATAGTGCTTCCAGGTTTGTTCCGTAGGAGAAAGAATATGTTCATCCGCAAAGACATTAATGTTGGGCATAAAGTTCTTTCCTGCGAATTGGATGAATGACGACAGTTAATATTTCGGTTAATACATTTGCGGTGACTACAAAGATGGCCACTGTTAACATTCCGCCTTGGATAGCAGCATGGTCTTGCTGATAAATACTGTTAATTAGCCAGCGGCCGATACCCGGCCATGAAAATACGGCCTCAGTGACCATTGCTGTCGTTAATACCGTGCTAAATTGAAGACCAAGGTGTGGGATCATATTTGGGATTGCATTACGCAGTACATGGCGCAGGATAATTTGGGTTTTACTTAACCCCTTACTGGCTGCGGCTTTAATGTATTTTTGCTTCATGACATCACTGACGTGGTTACGCATTTGGCGAATAACTTCCGTTGTCGGTACCGTTGCTAATACAATTGTCGGTAACAGTAAGTGCTTAAGCGCATCGTAAAATGCATCTTGGCTATACGGGTTATCGGAAATAAGTGTATCAATAAGCATAAAGCCAGTTACTGAGTCAATCTCATAAAGTAAGTTCAGTCGGCCTGTAACAGGTAGCCAATTCCAGTTAAGGGCAAAGTACATCATGACTAACGATGCTAACCAAAATACCGGAATGGAAAAGATAAACAGAGAAATACCCATGATCGTACTGTCGAGTGAGCTACCACGTTGCATCCCTGCCACTGTGCCAATGGGTACCCCAATTAAAATAGATAATATGAAGGCACTAAAACAAAGCTCTAATGTTGCGGGAAATACCGTTAATATTTCATCGAAAACGGGTTGAGCCGTACCTGTGGTAATCCCCAAGTCACCTTGTGAAATTGCCATCAAATAATCTAAATAATTACTGATTACATTCCCATCTAAAGCCAAATCACCGGCTACACGGGTTCGGAGATAGAAACCAATGACGGTTAATGCTGCGACCGTAATGACCAATAGGTTAATACGTCTTATTATATAAAAAAACATGAGTTACTGCCGTACTGTATTAATGAAATTGATGCCACCAAAAGCGGTTGTTTCAACGCCTTTTAGTCCACTTGTATAGGCATGTAAACGTAACGAATGTGCCAGTGGAATGAGTGGTAGTTCTTGTTGAATAATCTCTTGAGCGCGATAATAGAGTGTTACGCGTTCAATGTATTCTGTTTCAGTGACCGCTTGATTAATTAAATCATCGAATTCTGAGTTACACCAACGGGTATAATTCGACCCCGTGTTAATTGCATTACAACTCAATTGAAAGCGGAAGAAATTATCTGGGTCATTATTATCAGCAACCCAACCTAATAGGTAACTATCATAGTCACTCTGTTGTAATTTCTTTTCCATGAGCTGCCACTCATATTTAATAATTCTTACCTCAATTCCGATTTGTGCTAATTCAGATTGAATAAGCTCGGCCATTTTCACTGCATCTGGATTATAAACTTGTGATGATTTCAGCGCCATAATATCCATGCTAAAACCATTTGGATAGCCAGCTTCAGTCAATAGTTGACGCGCATATGCAATGTTATATTTATAGTTTTTAAGGTAAGGGTTATAGGCCCAAGACACTGGAGGTAAAATAGACTTAGCATTGACACCAGTATTGTAATACACCGCTTGTAATAGGGTTTCTTGGTTGATCGTGTGCGCTAATGCGCGGCGAATTTTTGGATTGTCAAACGGTGCTTTTTCGGTATTGAATGCCCAATAAGCGACGTTTAAGCCTGTTTCTACTGATATACTGACTCGGTCATGCTCACTGATCATTTCAACCTGGCTGGCCGCTGGATAAGCCATGATATCGCATTCTTGAGTCAGTAATTTCGCTAATCGAGATGATGCATTTGGGGTGATATCAAAAATCAATTGTTTTATCTTGGCGTTCTCCCCCCAATAATCATCATGTCTTTGATAGCGAATGAAATTATCAGTGCGGTATTCTTTAAATTTAAATGGGCCAGTACCAATAGGTAGATTGTCTATATCGGCCTGTTTATTTAACGCAGTCAAAGTATCGGCATATTCAGCGGATAAAATCACGCTAAAATCACTGGCTAAATTAGCAATAAACGAAGAGTCAGGTCGCACGAGTTTAAATTCAATCGTGTAATCATCAATCTTTACGAGGGCTTGGACTTGTTGGTCTAATTCAATGCCTTCAAAGAAAGGGTAGCCTGTCGCAGAAACGTCATGATAAGGATTCGTTTTATCTAAAATGCGCGAGAAACTAAAGATGACATCATCGGCATCAAATGGTCGTGTTGGTGTAAAGTAATCGGTGTGATGAAAACGTACATTTTTCCGCAAGAAAAAACGATAAGAGAGACGGTCTTCAGATATTTCCCAGTCAATGGCTAACCCCGCTTTAAATTGCTGCGTATTCGGATCAATATATATCAAGCGGTTGTAAAGTTGGCTAGTCGTTGCATCGAGCGTTACATTTGATGTCGCCGTTTGAGGGTTAAATGAGGACGGACTTCCCTCTGTGCAATAAGACAGGCCGTGCTGTTTAATTTTAGTTTGCTTATCACATGCCGTTAAGGAGAGCATAACGGTCAATGGCAGTATATATTTAATCAAGTTTGGAATATGCATATTGTTTTATCACTATTACTTACCTCGCTAATTTATCACTAAGGTAATGTTCAACCAAGTTAATCTGTGTCTTTTACATCATAATAGTTAAGTTTATTGCAATATGATGTAAAAATTTTAATTATATCAGCTAGTTTTTACCGTAAACGAGTAATATTTAGCAGTATTATTAAGCGATCTATTCAAATCAGGTATTCGGACTATATTAATCTTAGCGGCTCTATTTTTATTGACGATGGGCCTCTTGTTTACATGCTATTATATGCGCATAGAACTTTATGGTGGTTACAGTAATGCGTTTGGAATTAGTTTGTGAAGATAGAGTCGGTATTAGTCGTGAGATACTTGATTGCTTTTTAGCTCGAGATATTAATTTATCCGCGATTGAGATCCAGCAACCCGACCGGATATTTATTAAATCACCTAATTTAGAATTTTCTGATTTACAGGCATTGATGACGAGTCTTCGTCGTATCAGTGGTGTATGCGATGTGAAAACAGTCGGTTATTTGCCTTCTGAACTCGAGCATCAAGAAATTCAAACCTTGATGACTAACTTACCTGATATCGTATTTTCCGTTGATGTCAAAGGTACCGTGTCTTTGGTTAACACTCCCGCATTGACTGCTCTTGGGCTATCTGAGTCGCAGGTGAAAGGTCATTGTATTAGCCATTTCGTGAAGGGTTTCTCTATTTTAAAATGGCTGGAATCAGATGAAGTTTGTGCGCAAACGCAAAAGCTAACGTTATTGGATGAGGATTTTCTGGGTGATATATTACCCTTGACTATTAGTAGTGATATTAATCAAGTCGCACGTTCAAAAGCAATGGCAACACCAGACGAGCTCGTTGGTGCGGTGATTATTCTTAAATCGGTTGTTCGCATTGGCAAGCAGTTTAATTTCTTACGTACTTTCCAGTTTGCTGCATTTGATGACATTCTCGCCAAAAGCGACAAAATGCATACGCTAATCAATACGGCGAAAAAGTTAGCTATGCTAGATGCGCCGTTAATGATTTTAGGTGAGACTGGGGCGGGTAAAGAACTTATTGCTAAAGCCTGTCACCAAGCAAGTGGACGCTCACAAAATCAATTTTTAGCATTAAACTGTGCAGCGGTGCCTGATGCGGTTGCAGAGTCTGAATTGTTTGGTGTGGTCACTCATGATGGTGAAACCAAACGAGGTATTTTTGAACTTGCAAATGAAGGCTCGGTATTACTTGATGAAATTGGTGATATGTCACCTTACTTGCAAACTAAGTTTTTACGCTTGTTAGAAACAGGCTGTTTCCGACGGGTTGGTGACGAGCAAGAGGTATGTGTTGATGTGCGTATTTTTTGCACAACACAAAACGATCTGGCTAAATTAATCAGCGAAGGTAAATTCCGCCAAGATTTATATTATCGTTTAAATGTATTATCGATGACGGTGCCAGCACTGCGTGAACGTAAAGAAGATATTATCCCGCTATGTCATTCTTTCTGCACTGTGTTCAGTCATGAATTACAGCGAACTAAACCGCTGTTAAGCCGTAATGTATTAGATCTATTACAATCTTACCCTTGGCCAGGAAATGTGCGTGAATTACGTAACGTGTTATATCACGCATTGACCTTGTTAGAGGGGGATACGCTAAACCCGTGTGATTTAAATTTACCGAAAGCGAAAAATGAAAGTTATGATGAAGGCTTGTTTGATGGCTCATTAGATGAAGCGTGTAAACGTTTTGAAAAGCTGTTACTGCAGCGCCTATATCCGTCTTACCCAAGCACACGTCAATTGGCCAAGCGCTTGGGTGTCTCTCATACAGCTATTGCCAATAAACTACGAGATTATAAAATTACTAAAAAATAGTATTACGCCGCAAATGTCGTTATAAGCTAAAATTATTAAGGCTTATAGGCCAAAACAGTGACGGCTTGCATCCCTCGTATGCGAGCTACTGTGAAGGGAGTCCATATGATGGATACATTTGCTAAATTTTTTTACTTGATTGCTTTGAGTATAGGGACTTTCGCTATGACCGTATCTGCAGCCCAAGCTGAAGTCTATCCTTTTCAAGCTAAGTATGCGGTGTATTACAAAGACGTAAAATTTGGTAGTGGTGAGCGTACATTACGACGTTTAAGTGGTGATAGCTATAAGCTCACGACACAAGCGAGTGTATTATTTGGTACCGGCGGCTATAAAAATAATTCATGGTTTAGCTTTAAAGACAACATCTTAACCACTGACCGTTACGAGCATGAAACATCGGTAATGGGCTTTGGAAACATATCATCAGCTTCCTTTGAAGATAATGGTGACATTTTAATGGATTTTGAAGATGGCCATGTAGAAATTAAATCAAAGCCGGGTGTGATGGATGTTGGTGCCATGACTATTGTTGTTCAAAATGATCTTAAGTTAGGTAAAACAGCATTCAGCTACGAATGGGTATTTGAAAAAAAACTAGAAACCATTGAATTTGAAGTTGTACAGAAAGAAACGATCAACACTATATTTGGTGACATGACAGCGGTTAAAGTCAAAGAAGTTAAAAAGAAGAAAAACCGCGCGACTTATTACTGGTTTATTCCCAAACTAGATTACCAGCTTGGGCAAGTTGAAGTATATAAACATGGCGTACGCAAATCGTACTTAAAACTCACCGATCTTACTTTTCAGTAACCTATCATAATTAGAAGATAAAATGACAAAACCAATCATGATCATGGGGTGCACGAGTGACGCCGGTAAAAGTTTCGTTGTCGCGGGTTTATGCCGCATGTTTGCCAATCGTGGTATTAATGTCGCGCCATTTAAAGCGCAAAATATGAGTAATAACGCCGCTGTAACAGCGCAAGGAGAAGAGATCGGCCGCGCGCAGTATCTACAAGCTATTGCTGCCAAAGTCCTCCCCGATGTACGCATGAACCCTGTATTACTAAAACCCAGTGCGGACACTCAAAGCCAGCTTATTTTAAACGGTAAACCCGCTCCAGAATTAAGTAACATTCCGTGGATGGAACGTAAGTCTCACCTTTTTGAGCATGTTGAAAAGGCACTTAACGGTTTACAGAAAGACTACCAGCAAATCATTATTGAAGGTGCGGGCAGTCCGGCCGAAGTCAACTTACGCGCCAGTGATATTGTGAACATGAGCGTTGCGCTGGCTTGTAATGCAGATGTCTATTTAGTTGCTGATATTGATAAAGGCGGTGCGTTTGCGCATCTACTCGGTACTTTTATGTGCCTTGCAGAAGAAGAGCAAAAACTGATTAAAGGCTTTGTATTAAATAAATTTCGTGGTGATCCGTTATTACTGGGTAATGCCATGACTTGGTTAGAAGAAAAAACGGGTGTGCCGACCCTTGCTAATATTCACTACTTTCCGCATCGTTTACCCGAAGAGGATACTTTACATCATCGTGCCGTTTATCAAAGTGGACATATCAATATTGCGTTGATTGCTTACCCTTATGCGGCGAATATGGACGAGTTTGATAACTTGATCCATCAAGATAATGTCAGCGTAGTCCCACTACGAGATGGTCAATCATTGGCTGACTTTGATGCCATTATCTTACCCGGTAGTAAAAATACAGCGGCGAGTTTATTACATTTACGTGGTTCCGGCTTAGCCAATGAGATCTACAAAGCGGCGCAGCGTGGGCAACCTATTCTCGGTATTTGTGGTGGCATGCAATTACTTGGTGAACATATTCTAGACCCACACCACATTGAAGGTGGTGATGAACAAGGCTTGGGACTGTTACCTATCATCACTGCACATGCCGAGACTAAAACGACACGACAGCGTAATATCGATTGGCAAGGTTTTAAATTGTCGGGTTATGAAATTCACCATGGTAAAACAACGATCAGCGATGTGAGCCAAACTATGCGTTGTAAAAGCTTTATCGAAACCGATTTAGGCTGGCAGAAAGGGAATGTTTATGGCTGTTATTTACATGGATTGTTTGATAATAAAGGTTTTATCAATCAGTTTTTAGCGAATTTAGGCTGGGTAGGTGAAGCGGACGAGCATGCCGTAAGCTTAGATGCGGAACTAAACCGTGTTGGTGATATGTTTGAAAAATTGAACTGGTTATAAAGTGTAGATAAAAATAAAGCAGGTAAACGGAGTTACCTGCTTAAATATAGCTGTGCTCTTAATAAGAGTTTATTAATAAGCTGACCTTGATTAAGGCGCGAGGCGATCAACACGCCAGATATTCCCATCTTTCACATAACTAAAGCGGTCATGTAAGCGATCGGCTTTACCTTGCCAAAACTCGATACTTGTCGGTTTCACCACGTAGCCACCCCAAAACTCAGGAAGTGGCACTTCTTTATCTGCAAATTTATCGGTGAACTGTTTAACTTGTTGTTCAAGGACTTTGCGTGAAGTGATCACTGCACTTTGCTCTGATGCCCATGCACCGATTCGGCTGCCACGTCCACGAGACTGGAAGTAGGTATTAGAATCTTCAGCTGAGATCTTTTCGACCACACCTTGAATACGCACTTGACGCTGTAAAATATTCCAATGGAAAGTTAACGCGATATGGGGATTCTGAGCGAGTTCTCGGCCTTTTCTACTGTCGTAATTGGTAAAGAAAACAAAGCCTTCTTTGCTCAATTCTTTGAGTAATACAACACGGCAAGAAGGGTAACCATTCGCATCAACCGTAGACACTGTCATGGATTCAGGTAAGACAATGCCGCAGTCTTGCGCCGCTTTGAACCAGTTTTGGAACTGATCAAATGGATCTACGCTAGGATCAAGGTCGGGCAAGTCGACTAATACGCCTTGCCCTAAGGTAAATGCACAACGAATCTTATTTAATAAAGGCATTGTTAAACCTTATGCATATAAACCCAAATTTTCTTTAGCGTACTGTTCAAACTCAGTACAACCACCAAGGTGCTTTTCATCTATGAAGATTTGTGGAACAGTATTCACTGGTACACCTGCTGATTTTTCTAGGTCTGCTTTGCTGATGCCTTCAGCAAGCATATCGATGTAGTCGAAATCAAAATCTTCATGCTCAGCTTTTAATGTTTCTGCAATTTGTTTTGCACGTACGCAGAAAGGACAACCTGGACGACCAAAGATAACTGTATACATAATATAAAATACTCCACGTAAATAAAATTGGTTAGCACGCTATCTGTACTCTATGATCAAGTACCAGTTGCTAGTGAGTGAATTCACTCTTAATGTGTACATAATATGTTTTTCTGAAATAAAATGAAATTGTTTATTTAATAATAATTGATAGTCAATAGCTATTAATTAAGAGTTTAACATACGTATAACTTCTGTTAATAAATGTAAATTTTGAGTACCGAGTTCTAATAATTGCAGAGATACATAGCAATCACAGTGGGAATCAGTGATAATTATCGATTAACTTTTATAAATCAGCTTGAAACGACATATGAAATCATTAGAGTTTTATCAGTCTACGATTACCAACTTAAAGCAACTGCCAATGTCGGCAGGGCATATTGATGTTTTATTTTCAGCGCGTGATTTTAAAGCCAAAATATTAGATTTAATTGCTTCATCTTCGAGACGCATTTATATTTCGGCTCTTTATATCCAAGACGATGAAGCCGGCAGAGAAATTCTTGATGCGCTTTATCAAGCTCGTGTAAATAATCCTAGATTAGTGATTAAAGTGTTCGTTGATTTTCATCGAGCACAACGCGGTCTTATTGGCCAAAAAGATCATGGTGGTAATGCCGACTTCTATAAAGAAATGCGTAAAAGACTCGGTGACAAAGTCACGATCTTAGGCGTGCCTGTGAAAGGTAAAGAAGTATTAGGTGTATTGCATCTGAAAGGCTTTATCTTTGATGACACCGTGCTTTACAGTGGTGCGAGTATTAATGATATCTACTTGCATCAAGGGGATAAATACCGCTGCGATCGCTATCATGTGCTTTATAATCCTGCGCTAGCTGACTCGATGGTCTCTTATTTAGAAGACTATTTTGTAAGTCAAAATGCGGTGACGCGACTTGATGACGATACTATCCCGTCAAGCAAAACTTTGAAGCAAGATATTCGTCAGTTCAAACAAACGCTACGCAGTGCGCAGTATCATTACATTAATACTACGCCAGACAGTACTGAAGTGGGCATCACTCCGATTTCTGGTTTTGGTCGTCACGGTAATAAACTAAACCAAACGATCACCAATTTATTACGTGCGGTAGAAAGCGAAATTACTATTTTTACACCGTATTTTAACTTGCCATTGTCCATATCAAAAGACATTAAACGCCTGCTAAAACGTAATGTGAAAGTAACCTTAGTTATTGGTGACAAAACGGCTAACGATTTCTACATTCCACCGTCAGAACCGTTTAAAGTTATTTCGGCGTTGCCTTATATTTACGAAAGTTACCTGTATAAGTTTGTGAAAAGCTGTCAGTCATTTATCGATCAAGGTCTGCTTAATGTTAGATTATGGAAAGATGAAGGTAACAGTTTCCACCTTAAAGGTCTGTGCTGTGATTATAAGTACCACTTATTAACAGGTAATAACTTGAATCCACGTGCGTGGGGCTTAGATTTAGAGAATGGTATTTTAATTCATGATCCTAAACAGTTATTAAAAGATACTCTACAAGCTGAGCAAGAACATGTGTTGAAAAATACTCGTCGTATTAAGCACCTTTCTGATTTAGACAGCTTGGCGGACTATCCTGCACCAGTACAGAAATTTATGCGTCGTATTAAAACAACACGCTTGGATATGTTACTCAAACGGATTCTATAATTTAGCTGTTCTAAAAAACTAAATGAATAGGATAGAAAAAGCTTGTTACTGTTTCGGTAACAAGCTTTTTTATTTTTGACTATTTTTAGTCACTAATATTTTGGTACTCGTGTCACTTTCACAATGATGTATCGTTATCTTTACCGCCAGCGGATGACGTAAATTCTTTTCATTCTACGTAAATGCTATTGCTCTGTTCTAGCTTGCTGATTATACTCTGATTAACTATTAAACAACTAAATTGGCTGTTATTTTCATGTTCGGATTTTTAAAACGATTTTTTTCTGACTCAGATGCTAAATCTGTCGACAATATGCCGAGTGTTGAACCTGTACATTACAATGGCTATCTTATCTTTGTGATGCCGAAGGAAGAAGGGGGGCAATATCGTGTTGCGGGTTTAATTGAAAAGCCGATTGTAAAAGACACGGCAGAGCTAGATGCGGATGGAAAAGAAAACGAAGTGGAAAATTTAAAACATTCGTTTATTCGTTCCGATCTTTGCATGAGTAAGCCGCAAGCTGAGCAAATCACTTTACAAAAATGTAAATTATTTATCGACCAAGTCGGCGATAACATGTTTAAGTAATTTACTTATTCGATTAATTAACGCTGGAGTTCACAATGTTTTTTGCAAAAAATAAGTTGACCATGGTTAGTGAAGCAGATGCACTACCTGATAATCAAACTGCAATAACTGTTGATGCGTTACATTATGTATCGGCAACGAATATGGTTCCGCCTTTTATAGCTCAACATCAAGTCTGCTATTTTGCGATGGGCTGTTTTTGGGGCGCTGAGCGATTATTTTGGTCTGTACCGGGTGTTGTAACGACGGCAGTTGGTTACCAAGGTGGCTATACTGTACATCCGCGTTATCAACAAGTATGCTCAGGTCAAACTGGGCATACGGAATCGGTGTTAGTCGTATTTGACCCCGAAGTCATTAGTTATGCGGAACTCTTGATTTTGTTTTGGGAAAACCATCAACCAACGCAAGGCATGCGCCAAGGTGCTGACCAAGGTACGCAATATCGTTCTGCTATTTACTGCACTTCACAGCAGCAATTAGTTCAGGCTAAAGCTTCTGCTGACCAGTATCAACAAGCGCTTACAGGCGGGGGAAGTTCAGAGTTAATCACCACTGAGATCGACCTAGCTGCGCCATTTTATTATGCAGAACAAGATCATCAGCAATATCTTGCTAAGAATCCTCAAGGTTATTGTGGGCTAGGTGGTTCTGGTATCTGTTACCCAGGGAATTAATCATGAAAGCGAGAAATAGACGAATCTTATTTATACTCGTGTTTACCGTTCTCGCCTTTATGTGGCAAAGTGCATTAATTGCTCCACTTAAGATACTGGTTGTTTTTTTACATGAGCTAAGCCATGCGCTTGCGACTTGGTTAACCGGCGGTAAAGTCGTGGAGTTTGTCGTATCTGCCTATCAGAGTGGGCATGTTCGCTCTGCGGGGGGCTCGCGTTTTATTATTCTTAGTGCAGGTTATTTGGGTTCGCTACTGTTTGGTCTGCTGTTTTATGCAGCTAGTATACGCCGTCAAACAACCGATATAAGTTTAGCCTTATTGGCAATAACCATGTTATTGGTTGCGGTATTCTTTGGTGGCACTTTATACACTATCGGCTTTGCTGCTGTCATTGCTCTTGTGATTCTGGGGTTACTCAAGTATGCGAGCACAGGTATTAAGCAAACAGTTTTATTGGTGTTCGCTAGTGCCAGCATGATCTATGTGCCCTTAGATATTTGGCAGGATACCATTATCCATAGTGGTTCATTATCTGATGCGCGTATGTTAGCAAATGAAATTGGTGGCGCGACCTTTATGTGGGGTGGTCTGTGGTTTCTTGCCAGCTTATATTTTATTTATTTAACGTTACGAAAATCCTGATCTAATACTCCAGTTAGTATTTTTATATAAGTATTATCGGTGAATTCAAGGTCACTGATAATACTTAAATCAAACTCTCCATAACAGCCTGAACGCACATGTAATTGTTCGCAGTGGTTAAATACATTGTCGCGGAGTAGTGCTGCTATTGGTTGCTTAATTGCTTTTGCTAATGCTTCTTTTAATGTCCAAATACGATAAAAAGCCTGCGCTTTTAACATTAAGGATTGTGCAGTACAAGCTGCCAATTCTTCGGCATGATAATAGTGGTGTGCGATTCTTTCGAGAGAACGTTTGGTTGAAATCCATTCTAAATCGACACCGAGTTTAATTGGTTGTGTTGTTGGTGCTAGGGCAATAAGAACTTGGCCATGAGAATGAGAAATACAACATTTTAACGGAACGATGTCCTCATTATAGTATATATTTAAGTCGTTTTTTTCAGTGTCGAATAACACATAAAGCTCAGTAAAATTATACCCTAAGCATTGGCTAGCATAAGCCTTAATGATAATGCGAGTCGCAAGGTATTCTTGTTGAGCCTGCTGCTGTTTACGTTTCGTAAATACTTCATATTCATGAGGATGCAAATAATGCTCAGAAAATGATGTTATCTGTTCGCTACTGATGGTATTACTGTTAAATAGGTAAGCCTCAATTGTTGAATTGATATTGGTAGTTAAGTCGGCATTAGAGGTAAACGTTAATTGTGGGCTAAAGAATGATTCAGTGTGTGGCATTAGAAATGGAACCGTTATATCACTATTAATGGGAGTATAACATAATAAGATACAGTGTAGACTCTCAAAAGTTAGACCACTTTAATAAGTCATTACTTGGTGGTTTTGTGGAATAGCTAATGCGACATTGTCGCTTAAGGCTTCATTTTAGGTCGTTTGGATGAATAGTTTTTCGATTATATTTTCCAGCGTCATGATTGAAGTGATAAAAATAGGTTACGTATGTCTATAGTTAAAGGTAATCATGATTATATTTGTGATGAAGAATTTGATGATGTTTATGGCTTTGTTTCTAATGAGCATCAATTTGACTGGGGCATGCATTCCCATCAAGAAAGCCAGTTAATACTGTCTCCTTCTGGTTGTATCACTGTAAATCTTCAATCTCAAAAACTGGTGATACCACCAAATTGTGCAATTTGGCTACCGCCAAAAATACAACATAGTATTGAGCGTCGCGGTGGGGAGAGTTTGGTTACATTATTCTTTAAATCAAGCATTGGTTATACGGTCCCCAATGATCTGCGTGTACTAAGATTAAATTCTTTGTTAAATGCATTAATACAGCGAGTATCTTACGCCTCTAATAATCGCCAATTCCATCCCTCATTGATTGAGTTACTGTGTTATGAAAGTTATCAAGCGCCACTGACTGATTTATCACTGCCATTACCAACTGATAGTCGTTTGTTGGCTTGGTTAAACTCTTTAGGAGAATATGCTCCCCAGAAACTCGGCGTGATGGCAAAGAAAATTGGTGCAAGTGAAAAAACCATCAGCCGTATTTTCTTTAAAGAAACGGGTATGCACTATCAAGAATGGAGAAAAAGGTGGCTGTTATTAAAAGCCATTGAGCTGTTGTCAGAAGGCGAATCAGTGACAGGTTGTGCCTTAACGTTAGATTTTTCAACTACGAGTGCTTTTATATACTTTTTTAAGCAGGCAATGCATACCACTCCAAGTCAATATAGAAAGTATTTTGAATAGCGGTTAGGGTTTATTGTCTGATTATCGTTACTCAATGTCCCCAGTTTGATAGTCGATAATTATTATCCTGTTAGCATATTTGATTCAATTAAGTTGATAGTGAAGAAATGCTAATGGAAAATTATGTCGTCGCTTTAAGTGTCTCAAAGCCTAAACTTGAGAACATTAATGGAAAAGATTTAAAAACATCAATTGTTAGAGAGCCCCTCTATCATCCCGTTTATTTTGATCAAACGGGCCCCGTTGGAAATAAGCCTGCAGACCATATCGAAGATGTCTTTGTATATTCAGAGAATCATTATGACTATTGGTGTGAAGTTTTTAATATAGAACGTTCGTCATGGAAGCATGCGCATTGGGGAGAAAACATTACCTTAAACCATGCCTGTGAGGAGACATTACGTATTGGTGACATCGTACGTATTGGAAATGAAGCGGTGTTACAGGTGACGTTTCCTAGAATCCCGTGCTTTAAGCTGTCTTGGCGTTTAGGGCAAGCGGTCAGCGTATTATCAGATATTATTGATTCAGGACGAATTGGTTTCTACATGAATGTTATTGAACCGGGAACAATAGAGCCCAATGATGCATTCACCGTTATAAAGAGTAATCCACAGCATCCTACCGTCGCTGGTATATCTCGTATGTTGCAAAGTTCAGATACGAGTATAGGGCAGATGCTTGAGGTAAAAAGTTTGCCAGACCTCACACCTTGGGGGTTAACCTGGATTAACAAAAAAATACATACTATTGAAGAGCTGTCACTGTTAAAAGAATATCGTTGGTTAGGATGGCGGTCGTTTACGATTAATAATATCGTTGCAGAAACCCATGATATTTATTCTTTTTATTTGTCACCATCAGATATACAAGCTGTTCCAGCTTTTCGCCCTGGTCAGCATTTAGCTGTACGCTTACAGGTTGAAAATGAAGTAATCGAGAGACGGTGGAGTCTTTCTGAATATTGCCCAGACAAAATGCAATATCGTATATCAATTAAAAAAGTAGACAATGGCTTAGGCTCTTCATGGATGCATGCTGCAAAAGAAGGAGTACAAGTTGAGATCAAAGCACCCTCTGGTGATTTTTATTTAGATAACACTGATATTATGCCTATCGTGCTGATATCAGGTGGGATAGGCGTGACGCCGATGCTTGCGATGTTGCAGGCTCATCTTCTAAAAGACAAAAACACGCGAGCACCGATTTATTGGATTCAGTGTGTGTTAAACAAAGATAATCATCCGTTTAGAGATGATGTACTAGCAAAAGTTGAAGAGCTAGGAGTACATATTCACTTTGTTTATTCAGGGCCCACCGAAAATGAGACGATTGGGCATGATTATCATTCATGCGGCCTGCTGTCTGTTGATAAACTTATGTCTATATTAAAAACAGAAAATATTAAGTTTAACGGTAAAACAATTGCTATCCCTCCTGCATTTTTTAGTTTCTATCTATGTGGACCTAAACCAATGCAGCAAGCTCTGTATTCAGGCTTAAAAGAGAAAGGAGTCGAGAAAGTCTTTTTTGAAGAGTTCGTTTCCGCTCTAGCAATGAATAATGCGGATAATACGTTAGATGTTGCAACGGTTACTTATAAAAATGCGAAAAAGCAATTAAGTTGGCATTTAGAGGATGACGTATCACTCTTGGAATTGGCTGAGTTTTACGATTTAAAACCACAGTATCAATGTCGAAGTGGCCAATGTCACCGCTGTAAGGTGAAAGTGCTAGAGGGTAAAGTAAGGCACACATTAAGCGTCGAGGGAATAGGGGAAGATGAAGTGCTTTTATGTTGCGGTGTTCCAGATAGCTCACAACTTATTATCGATGTTTAGACAATGCTGCTAAATGCTGAAATATCAGGGGATACACCTTGGTAGTGAGTTCATAATAATCAGTGCTTTAGGTGTTCATTTTGATGTGGGTTTGCTTCAGTAAAGAGTACAACAATCAAGGGTTCTGTCATATAATAAAATGCCTATCGATTGAGAGCTATGTCGCTAATGCCGTTATGTCATCATTTAAGAACTTATGCTAAATCTGCCGAGAAGAGCTTTCATCAACACGACGATAAAGTACAGCTTGTCTACATACACTCCGGTTGCTGCATTATCGCTACCCGCAACGATAGTACCCTTGCGGTCAACGGCCAGCTGCTTTGGATACCAGCTGGTGTCGAACATCGTTTAGAAGTGCTAAAAAGTACTATTTTTAGTGTATTATTTTGTGAACCTAATGAACTGCCGATGTTTAGCCACGATATGGGGTGGCTCACAGTCAATGGGCTGGTGGTACCGCTTATGGAGTATATTGATGAGATCGAATTGACCGAGGTCAGTGATATTCCCGCACACTATTTAGCGGTACTAAAAGATCAAATTAGTCAGCAGAGCATCAAAGAACAAGGCTACAAAGCCACTGGTGAGATTGACCGACGCTTGTTGCCTGTAATCCAGAGCCTTACCCTTAAGCCTGATATCAAATTATCGCTAGAGGACTTTACCGAGAGTTGTGGCGCCTCGACTAGAACGCTTAATCGGATGTTTCAAAAATGCTTTGAGCAACCGTTCCGCAGCCTGAGGTTGCAGATTGTGATGGAGAAAGCTTTGCAACTCAACCGCCAAGGCATACCACACACTGAGGTTGCTCTGGAACTTGGTTATAATAGTCTCTCTGCTTTCTCCACTGTGTTTAATAAATACCTTCGCGAGAAAAAATACTGAGCCAACTTGGCGGCTACGCGCAATAGACTGGCGTTTAGACTAAAGCGGCTGAGTCTATGAGTGAGTAAAATAAAGGCATATTCAATCTAGGAAGAGTTATTATGCCTTTAGTTAAACTACTCGCAATTAGCCTATTAATGGCAAGCAGTTATTTCTTTGCTGCTGACATGTATGCCCCAAGTCTACCGTACATGGCTAACGCGCTAAACGCCTCAAGTGGCACGGTACAGCAGACTGTCAGCATTTTCTTTATTTTCGTGGCGATAAGCCAGCTGTGTTGCGGTCCCTTATCGGAACGTTTTGGACGCCGTCCTATTGCAATAATCGGTAGTCTGGTATTCGCACTCGGCTCACTCATTTGTACCAGTACTCAGGATATTAATGTACTTATTTTAGGCCGTTTAGTGCAAGGTATTGGTGTTGGCGCTCTGTACCTATTGTGTCGAACAATTTTGCAGGACTCTTTTTCTAAGACGCAGCTTATCGGCATAATGTCTTGGTTCGGTATTTTATTTTTAACCTTGCCGGGACTAACGCCAGCGCTCGGTGGCATATTACAAACGCATTTTGGTTGGCAAGCTAGCTTTTGGTTTATGTCCGCCTTAGCGATAACAATATTTTTGGTTATTACGCTGTGTCTTGGTGAGACGCATCAGCAAAAGAATATGCACGCAGTAAGATTGTCTAATATTGCGCAAGACTACTGGATGATCGCATCCAACAGTAAGTTCTTACGCTATCTGTTGCTGATGATTGTCTCAAACGGTGGCGTTATTGTTTTCTATCTGATGGGCGCCTTTATCTCACAAGAAAACTATTCGATTGCCCCGCACGCGTTTGGTTTAACCTCACTACTATTGATAGGTAGCACAATCTCCGCACGACTCGTGTTTAACAGCCTACTCAAACAGCGCTTTAGCGAAAAGCAATTGCTGCTTTCAGCTAGCATCATCATGGTTATTGGTAGTTGTGGTTTATTGGCTAACATTACTTATGCTAGCTTTAGCCTAATGATACTTAGCGTCGCTGTTTATTGTTTTGGTGCCGGTCTTACCACCAGTATCGCAGCGGTCAATGCCCTGTACTTATTCCCTCAACATAAGGGGCAAACAGGCGCTATTTTCGGCTCGCTGCAAATGGCTGGAATGTTCTTGTTAACGCTATTAGTCAGTCACATCGCTAATACCGAGTTTGTCATGGCGGTTGTGTTCGTTATGATGGCCACGCTTAGTCTTACTGCCCAGTGGCGGAAAGGCTAATGCTAGAGGGATTTGTTGAGACTTGTGAACAAGGCATACCGCACATAGCGGTTGCCTGGAACTGGTTATGATCCTTAGACTGATTTTATCGCGTTAGCTTTGATGAGCGCTGATGTATCCATGCTCCCCAGTCCATGTTGCTGTAATAGCTCGTAATCACTATCGACTTGACTTGTTAAAGGTAATTGCAGTTGATAGCGTTCAGCTTCTTCCAAACAGATCCCAAGATCTTTTCTCATTAGATCGATCGCAAAGCCAAAATCAAACTGATCTTTTGCCATCGTTTCTGCTCGGTTCTCCATCTGCCATGATCCTGCTGCGCCATGCTTAAGTGTCTCTACTACGAGTGCAACATCTAATGATGCTTTTTCTGCTAACGTTAAAGCTTCACTTAAACCTTGCAAAACCCCTGCAATACATATTTGGTTTACCATTTTACAACGTTGGCCTTGACCGTGACCGCCCAGCAACGTTACCTGTTTTGCATAAGCGTTAAGCACAGGTTGAACTGTCGTAAAGGTATTAGCATTACCACCACACATGACGGTTAATGCGCCATTTTCGGCACCTGCCTGTCCACCTGAAACGGGCGCATCCATAAATTCAATATCATGGTTTGTACATGCTGCGGCTAACTCGATGGCAAGTTGAGCTGATGTCGTGGTGTGATCCACTAAGATCGCGCCCGGTTTGAGGCTGGCCAATACGCCTGACTCACCGTATACCACGCTGCGTACATCGTCATCGTTACCAACACAAATGAACACGATATCTGCGTTTTCTGCGGCTTCTTTAGGGGACGAGGCCAACTCTCCTTGGTAGTCTTTTACCCACTGTATGGATTTTTCTGTGGTACGATTAAATACCTTGGTTTGGTATCCAGCACGTTTTAAATAACCCGCCATTGGGTAGCCCATGACACCAAGGCCTACAAAAGCAACGTTTAAATAATTCATATTTCACACTCCAATTCATAATGACATATGTCAATTTTCATTTGTAATTTATTGCATTACCTTGTGGTAAGTCAATTGTTTTGTACAATTAATTAACAAATATTATGGTATTAATAGGTAAATGTAATGGTTCTAGCGCTGTATGTTTTATTTCAGCAAGGTAAACTAGGGCTTATCAATGTTATGTTTTTGCTGTGTTCATTAGAGGTAAGTTAATGAGTGATATTAAGTTTCGACAAATAGCCGAAACAATTGAAACTAGAATTAATACTGGTGTATATCAACCTAATACTAAACTACCGCCGCACCGGGTGTTAGCCGACGAGCTTGAGACCACGCCGACAACTGTGTCCAAGGCGTATAAATTATTGGTTGAAAAAAACAAGGTTGAATCCTTTGTTGGCCGTGGCACGTTTGTTTGCGGTAATTCTGAATTGGAAACAGTGATCCAAGCCTCCGACGATGATGCAGATTATAATTTCTCAATTTTACAACCCTGCCTAAAATATAATGTTTTACCCTTACAGGCTGCATTTCAGCAAACGTATGCGGCATTGCCGAGTGAGCTATTGGGTTATATCGAACATTCTGGGCACTTATCTCACCGAGAAGCGGGTGTTAAATGGGCGGCGGAATTTGGTTTATCCGTTTCTGGTCCTGACGAAATACTACTTGCCAGTGGCGCGCAGAATGCACTGGAAATACTGATCCAAACCTATACTAATCCAGGTGATTGCATTGCGGTTGAAGCATTTACTTATCCTGGTATTCTCTCTATCGCTAATTTATTGGGTCGCCGCGTTGTTGACGTTGCAATGGATAATGAAGGGATGTGTCCGACTGCACTTAAAAACGCTATTCTTAACGATAAGCCGAAATTGGTTGTCATTGTACCGTCACACCAAAACCCAACAGGTGTGACTATGCCGCAAGCGCGTAGAGAAACCATTGCTAAAGTGATCGAAGAAGGGAATATCTGGTTATTAGAAGATGATATTTATGGCTTCTTAAACCCAATGACGATCCCGGCAATCACAAACTATATACCCGAAAAAAGTTTTCATATTACCAGTCTGTCGAAAGCGATTAGTCCTGCGTTACGTTGTGCATTTATTAAAGCGCCTAAAAGTGAAATTCGTAAAATAGGCGCATGCATCCGTACTTCTATCTGGCTGGCCTCACCACTTAATTTTGCTGTAGCAGCACAATTAATTAACTCTGGTGAGGCTTTTATTATGGCGCATCAACAAAAATTATTGGCCGCGCAACGACAACAGTTTGTGACAGATAAATTGGGTTTTTTGTCTTGCTCTAGCCAGCCGACAAGTTACCATATTTGGGTGGAATTACCGGAACATTGGCGACAAGAGCATTTTGTGATGGAAGCTAAAAACCAAAAATTACTAGTGAGTAGTGGTGGTTACTTCTCGCAACAGAGTGATAAAAGCAATCATATTCGTTTATCTTTAATGGCGATAGATGACGAACAACGTTTTCAGCAAGGTGTTGTATCTCTAGCTAATTTACTCCAAGATGGGCAGGGGTCACACTTCCTATTTTAATTATTTTAACTGTTCATGATGTAGACCCATAATAGGACATTAGGCTAAGGAGAGTTTATGTTGAAAAATATGATTACGGGTATACTTATTTTAAGTTGTTCTGGCTGTGCCTTGTTCGTTAAAAAAGATCCGACACCACCAGAGATAGAACCAGCGGATGCAGAAGTTCCGGTATTACTATTACCGTCAACAGTAACGCCGACCTCGGCAGCGGAATGTGCAGGTGATATGGAATTACCTATAGAGTTTAGTCGTAAGTTCACCGCTGTATCTGACCCTGAATTACTAGCGCAATCTATTGGTGAACCTGAGGAAGGCAGACTCTGTCAGGGGCAAGTCTATGTAGCTAAACAGAACACTAAAATCTTACTGTTTCGTGCTTGGAATAGTGCCAATCCGGCGAGTAAATTTGGTGAGTGGTGGGCATTAAAAAGTCCACGTGGACAAATAGCTGAATATCGTAGTGATTATCAAATATGCTATCAATGGTCGCCGCTAGATAAACTTACCTTATGCAGTTTAAACGCGGGGGCGAAAGTGGTTATTGGCACAGGCCAAAGTGCGACCTGCTCAGATTATCTTGAATATCCGACCTCAGAGAAGAAGCAGGTATATCTGGCTAATGCAGACGTGGATCTCGTTGATTGCACTAGCTACAACGCCGAATTCAATTGGACGCCTATTATTAATAATTAAATAATGTATCAGTTCACGTTATTCTAGGCATAAGGTATTTCAGCACATGACAAATAGCTGGCTAACACTCTTAGCTGCTTATTTGTCGTAAGACCGTTTAGTCCATGTCATCAAAAGGTTGACCAATACTCGGTAAGAACACATCAAGGAAATACCGAATTTCATCTGTTATACGTTCGTCTAATGCATTTTTACAGCGTAATTTGGCTTTCGCAAATTCATGGTTACCACAGCTTTCCTCTTCAATACACTTCATATAAGCACAGAGAATATCCGCATCTTTGACTAACTTTTTATAAATAGGATCAAGATCAGGGCTTGATAATAGTGGCTTATATGCATCGCGTAATTCTGCTGGCAACATATCGAGTAAGGTTTTTTCAGCGGCCAATTCAATTTTGTTATATTCACGAATAATGGCTTTATTGTAATATTTCACTGGGGTGGGTAAATCACCGGTAAGCACTTCGGTGGTGTCGTGGAACAATGCCATTGAGGCTGCTTTGTCAGGATCATAGTTTTTGTCGTAATAAGTATTCCCGATCAGCGCAAGTGCATGGGCAACCATTGCAACCTGTAAACTGTGTTCGGCAATATTCTCATTGGTGACATTACGCATCAGCGGCCAACGATAAATTAACTTCATGCGGGCAAGGTGGGCAAAAAAATGGCTCATGCTCTTCTCCAAATAAAAAGTATCTAATGACGATACAGGCTAAAACCACGTAAGTCATCGGTTTCATTACTGTAGCACCTCTTTGCATACTCTCAAAATTTCAAATAGTTAGATTTCTCGCTTTGCATTTGAAGTGTTATGTTATAACATAACAAAATATGAGTGTTATATTATAACAATTAAGGAAAATAGTTGTGAAAAAGAAATTGGTCTCCCTCGCGATTGGTAGCATCTTGGTATCACCTGCTTTTGCTAATACGTTGTCAAACCCACAAATTGGCGTTGTACTTGATGGTTACTACCAAAATGGTGAGCGTAATAATTCAGAACGTGGGGAGGGTTTTGGACTCGGGCACACTGAAATCAGTATGTCCGCTAATATTGATGACAAGTTTCATGGCGTATTAACGACAGTGCTAGAGGTGCATGGCGATGAAACTGAGCTTCTTTTAGAAGAGGCGTTTGTTGAAACATTGGCAATGCCTTATGGTCTTAATATCCGAGCGGGACGATTCTTGTCAGACTTTGGTTATTTGAACAACCAGCATGTACACACGGACAGTTTTGTTGAACGTCCAATCGCTTACCGTACTTTCTTGGGTTCCCATTATTATGATGATGGTTTGCGTGCAAACCTAGTACTACCAACGGATATGTATGTGAAACTGGGGGTCGAGGCATTGAGTGGCAGTAAGATGTCTGCTGTGGAAGATGGCTCCGAAGTGGGTGTTTATACCACGACATTAAAACTAGGAGATGATTTTTCTACGTCGTCCAGCTGGCAGTTTGGTTTAAGTTACCTACGTAATGACAACGGTAAAACCAAAAGTTTTAAAGAGCATAAGCATGGTGAACATGCCGATCACGGCCATGATCACAGCCACGCATCGGCGGTGACGGGATCAAATCTATACGGCGCTGACTTTGTGTGGAAATGGGCGCCCAATGGCAACTATAAATATCGTAATTTAACGCTATCAGCTGAATACATGTTGTTAGACGATATTCTGGATAGTAAATACCAAGGTGAAAAGAATGCACCTGATAATCTAGCCGCGTATTACGTATCGGGTGTATACCGTTTTACTCCTAGTTGGTCGACAGGTCTGCGCTACGGTGAAGCTGAAAGCTATGACGGGCATGCACATGGCGAACATGTACATTTGACCTCTCTGAAAGACCGTGAGTTTGATGCGATGCTGGCGTGGAACTCTTCTCATTTTGGTACTGTTCGTGCCCAATACTCACGTGTTGAAAACCAATCTAAAGAAACGGATAACGTATTCACACTACAATATGTAATGACGTTTGGAGCCCATGGTGCACATGCGTTTTAAGAAAAGAACATTAATGCTGGCGGTAAGTGCGGTAATGTTGTCTGCACCTGCTCTCGCGTTGAATATCTTTGTCTGCGAGCCTGAATGGAAAGCACTATTGGCTGCACATGCACCAAAAGCGACCATCTATTCTGCGACAACGGCACTGCAAGACCCACATTATGTGCAAGCGAGGCCGTCTTTAATTGCAAAGATGCGCCAAGCCGATATGGCCATGTGTTCAGGTGCTGAGTTGGAAATTGGTTGGTTGCCGATGTTACAGGCGCGAAGCAGTAATCCGGCGGTGCAAAACAATAAGCAAAGTATGCTGTATGCGTCAGAGATTGTCAGCATGTTGGATACGCATCATCATGTTGACCGCAGTATGGGGGATATTCACGCCTATGGTAATCCGCATGTGCAGTTTGCTGCCAACGATATGATCCGAATTTCTCGCGTGGTGAGCAAACGTTTGGAAAGTATAGATCCCGCTAATGCATTTAGTTACCTAGTCAATGGTGTGAAGTTCCGTGAACATTGGCGAAAAAAATTAGTTGAATGGAAACTGCGAGCTGAACCGCTGCGAGGTATGCAAGTAGTGAGTTATCACGAGACCTATCGTTATCTGTTTGATTGGTTGGGGATGGAGCAGGTTGCAGATCTTGAGCCTAAGCCAGGTATTTCGCCGACGACTGCACATTTGCAATCGTTGACGAAGTTAGACCCAGCGTCGTTTGATGCGATTATTTACTCTTCTCATCAGAATCAACGACCGGCCAATTGGCTGCATCAGCAAACACAAAAGCCAGTGATTCAATTACCACTAACGGTATCGGAAGGGCAAAGCCTTGACGAACTGTATGATGGTATATTGGATGATTTACTTGATGTGCTTGCGCAATCAGAGAAGCGTTAACCTATGCTAGCGGATTATCTTTGGCTCGCCCCCGCGGTGTTGTGTGGTTTGATTGCGCTGGTGGGCAATGTGATATTGGGGCAACAAGTGCTACAGCGGAAAATCATTTTTATTGATTTAGCCGTCGCACAAGTTGCCGCATTAGGTGCTGCATTTAGCCAGTATTGGTTAAGTGGTTTTGATGTATTACCCGAGACTTGGTTAGGGCAAATGATTGGGCCTTGGGTATTATCGCTACTACTGTGTGGTTTAATCGCTTTAATGGAAAAGCACTATCAACAGCACCTTGAACCTATGATTGGAAGCTTATTTGTGGTGTCTGCTTCATTGGCTATTTTATTGGCAAGTAAAGACCCGCACGGTGCCGACTTTATCCAAGGTATCTTAAATGGTCAGCTATTATGGGCAACATGGGATGATGTTTGGCCGTTGGCGATCATCACTGCTGCGATGGTGACTTTGGTCACGATGAAACCTGAGTTTATGCATGGCAGTGGTTTCTACATTATCTTCGCGATATTAATGCCGATAACGGTCAAGTTGACGGGGATCTACCTTGAATTTGCGTTATTGGTGATCCCAGCTCTTTGTGCATCGGCGTTAAAAGGTATACGGTTTTTTATCGCGAGCATGGGAATTGGTGTTGGAGGTATTTTGTCTGGTATCGCAATGTCAGCTCACTATGACTTACCCAGTGGTGCAAGTATCGTCATTACCTTGTTTGTATCTGGCGTACTGTTTCATTTATTGCTGCAACCTTTAGTGATGAAGACTGAAGTTCGCGCTTCATAAGATAAAGTCGCACGTAAAATAAAGCCTGATCTCAGAATACTCTGGAGTCGGGCTTTTTTCGTTTCACATCAATATAGTTTACGTTTCGATTTAGAGATCAATAATTGATTTTACAGTTGTTAGGAATAGATTTAATCGACATTAATACCGCCTTAGGGTACTGTTATTATATACAGTGCTTTGTTGATTTATTAAATGGAACACATCTATGGTTATAAACTAAGGGGAATATATAAATGTTACATTCAAAAGCAAGCTGCCTTTGTGGTGCTGTTGAAATTACCGCAAACGAAATTAATCCTAGATTTACTGTCTGCCACTGTGACTCATGCAGGGGATGGGGTGGTGCTCCATTTTTTGCTGTTCAATGTGGAACGAATGTAAGTATTACAGGGTTGGATAAAGTGAAGACGTATAATTCATCATCTTGGGCATCTCGTGGTTTTTGCACTGATTGTGGAACCCATTTATTTTTTAAATTTAATGACAGTGGTGATTACAATATGCCAGTGGGCATATTTAAAGATTTGAATGGATTAGAAATGGATATGCAATACTTTAGTGATCAGCGACCTGACTATTATTGCTTTTCAAACGAAACGAAAGAAATGACCAAAGCTGAAATTATGGCTTATTTTGCAAAACAGATATAACAAGCATGTTTAAAATGACCAATAAAAAGCATCGAGATTAGATTTTTTATTAAAAAAGGCGTCATTACAACGCCTTTCTAATATCTACAATGGTATTACCTACAAACTAATCCTGACGGTAAGTTGATAAGAAGTTAGCCAGCTTGTTGATCGCAAATGTTAACTCTTCAACTCGCGGTAAAAATACTACGCGGAAGTGATCAGGGCGAGCCCAGTTAAAACCAGTGCCTTGTACAATCAATAGCTTTTCTTGTTGTAACAGATCTAATGCAAATTTCTGATCGTCTTTGATATTGTACATTTCCATATCAATTTTTGGGAACAGATACATTGCACCTTTTGGTTTTACACACGTGATACCCGGAATATCATTTAACATCCTCCAGGCTAAATCACGTTGTTCCAGTAAACGACCGCCTGGTAGAATCAATTCATTAATACTTTGATAACCACCTAGCGCCGTTTGTATCGCATGCTGCATCGGTACGTTTGAACACAGACGCATAGACGCCAACATTTCTAATCCGGCAATATAGTCTTTAGCAAGATGCGTCGCACCACTTAATACTAACCAACCAGAGCGGAAACCGGCAATACGGTACGCTTTAGACAAACCATTGAAGGTAACAATCAGAATATCTTGTGCCAGCGTACACATAGGCACATGCTCAACACCGTCATATAAGATCTTGTCATAGATTTCATCTGCAAAAATAATCAACTTATTCTGACGCGCCACTTCAATCACTTCGAGCAAGAATTCTTTGCTGTATACCGCACCCGTTGGGTTGTTCGGATTGATTAACACAATACCTTTGGTATTTGGTGTGATCTTGGCTTTAATATCATCCAAATCAGGGTACCAATCAGATTCTTCATCACAAATGTAGTGCGTTGCTTTACCACCCGAAAGGGTAATTGCCGCTGTCCACAATGGATAATCCGGTGACGGTACTAACACTTCATCGCCGTTGTTTAGCAATGCCTGCATCGACATCATGATTAATTCTGAAACGCCATTACCCAGATAAATGTTGTCAATAGACACATTCAGTAGACCTTTCTGTTGATAATGTTGCATCACTGCTTTACGCGCAGAGTATAGCCCTTTTGAGTCACAATAGCCTTGGCTCGATGGTAGGTTATGAATAACGTCTTTTACGATTTCCTCTGGGGCTTCAAAACCAAATGGGGCGGGATTCCCGATGTTTAATTTGATTACTCGATGACCTTCTTCTTCTAAGCGATTCGCTTCTTTTAATACTGGTCCACGTATGTCGTAACACACGTTATCTAACTTATGAGATTTTTCTATTGAGTACATCCCGGCTCCAACGCTGTAAATATGTAAATTATTTTTCTTTCTGCAATAAAAGTAACGTATATAAGGCATTGTTGGAAGTGATATTTGACGTTCAGGTCGATTTATTGTTGCGGCATTGTTAAATAACTCGGGTCTGGTGTAACATTGTCAGCAATAGTTACCAAGTTATGGTGATTTTGTGAGAATATTGTTGTAATACAGCAGTTAAATTCAATGTTAATAGAAGTAAGGAAAACGCATGAGTCAGCAGTTAAACCCAGCAAAAATGAGTGGATTAGAGATACTACAAGCAATGGCGGAAGGAATATTCCCACATCCTTCAATTTGCCAAACAATGCCAATGCAATGTGTTGATGTAAGTGAAGGGCAGATTCATTTTAGCGTGCAAGCCGATGATCGCCATTTAAATCCAATGGGCGGTGTACACGGTGGTTTTGCGGCAACGATACTTGATTCGGTAACGGGCTGCGCGACACACTCGACATTGGTTGCTGGTGAGAGTTATGGCACGGTTGATCTGAATGTAAAAATGGTACGTCCAATTCCGAAAAATACAGCATTAAAGGCAAGAGGCAAGGTACTAAACATATCAAAAACCGTGATTATCTCGGAAGGTGATATTTGTGATGCCGATGGTAAGCTTTATGCGCACTGTACCGCAACGTGTGCCATTACTCGCCTAGCTAAATAGGTTTTCTTTATGATAAACACTACATCTGAGATTTGTTTATGATAAATAGTATTTCTGAAATAGCACCGCATACATTTCAATTTAATCCATCGGCCAGTGAAAACGCGGGAAAGATGGTGATAGGGCATCGTGGTGCGTCATCTATAGCCCCAGAAAACACCTTGGCCGCTTTTCAATTAGCAGAGGACAATAACGTTCCTTGGATTGAAGTCGATGCCAATATGCTCGCTGATGGTAGTGTGGTTATTTGTCATGACAAAGCCCTCGACCGCTGTAGTGATCACAGGGGGTTATTATGCGATAAAATCGTCACCGACCTAGATGATATTGACGCGGGTGCATGGTTTGGGCTGGATTTTGTTGGAGAACGCATTCCGACGCTGGTGGATCTAATCTTATTCACTAATGAAACTGGTATGAATCTGAATTTAGAATTGATGTCAGGAGCTGATAAAGCCACGACAGACCGATTGATAGACGGTGTTATTCGTGACATTAACCATCACTGGCAAGGGGGGCAGCAGTTACTTATCTCCAGCTTTAATCATCTATTATTAGCCGAAATAAAACGTCGAGCGCCCGAAATAAGTTTAGCGTGTTTGTTCGACGCGCCATTACCGGATGATTGGCTAACCTCGATGCAATATGTAGGCGCTGAGTTTATTCATCCTAAGGATAGTGGTTTGACCGAACAACAAGTCAACGCTATGACTGTCGCAGGTTACAGTGTGAATGTATGGACGGTTAACTGTTTGGCGCGTGCGAACCAGCTTTATAATTGGGGGGTAACGGGGATTTGCACTGACATTCCTCAACAGTTTCCGCCTTGTTACCGAAATTAATAGCGAGATAACTTCAAGTATATCGGTGAAAATATCATACGGAAAGGACAGCAGAGCATGACGGATAACAATATCGATGCAGTCAGTGAACGCTTAGCCCTGCGTTGGCAATTATTACTGCAAGATAACTTTACGCATTTGACGATGGTACAAATACAGCAAGCTTGGTCGCGTTTGTTACTCCATTACCAAGAAGCGCATCGGTATTATCATGACCTCTCGCATATTGAGGGCTGTTTTACTTGGTTTGATCAAGTGCAAGATCAGCTTGATGATCCATTAGCGGTAGCACTCGCCATTTGGTTCCATGATATTATTTATGATGTGAGACGTGCTGACAACGAGCTCAAAAGTGCACAGTATGCGGTGACAGCACTCACCAACTTTGCGGTATCGATACAGTTAGTACAAAAAGTGTATGAGTTAGTGTTGTTAAGCCAGCACCCAAGTAAGCCAAGTCGTACAATCAAAAGGCAATCAGGAAAATTCTTGTCGAAAGCAACCGATACAGCGCGAACAAGTCTTAATGATCAGGCGTTATTTTTAGATATTGATTTAACTATACTAGGTCAACATAACGCTATTTATGAACACTATGAAAAAGCTATTCGCAGCGAGTACCAACATGTACCATTGTGGTTATATAAACGTGCTCGGAAATGTTTGCTAAAACGGTTTTTACGCCAGCCAATCATTTATTATTCGACTTATTTTAAAGAAAAATTTGAACAGCAAGCCAGAGTGAACATACAATCAGTACTCAGCTCCTAATGGAATACATAAATCATGATTATTAATGGCTCTGTCAGTCAAGATGTTGCAATTGCCGACCGTGGTTTTAACTTTGGAGATGGGCACTTTACCACCATTAAGATAGCTGCAGGGCAAGCCTTACTACTCGATTTACACTTGGCACGTTTACAACAGGCGTGTGCAGTGCTCGCAATCGAGTTTACCGAATGGGATGAGCTGGTCGCTGCTATCACTCAGCAAGCACTGGCATTACAAGGCGGGGTATTAAAAGTCACCATTACCCGAGGCGAGGGGGGTCGTGGTTACGGTACGTTAGATTGCAGTAGCGCAAATTGGTTTTTACAGCATCGATCTATTCCTGCGCAATACAGTGAATGGGCGCGTGTGGGTATTGAATTAATGCTTTGCCAATATCAACAAACGGTGAACCCAGTATTAGCCGGATTGAAGACGTTAAACAGACTTGACCAGGTGATGATTAAGCAAGAACTCGATGCTAATGGCATGGCTGATGGACTGGTTTGCTCGACAGACGGTTATGTTATCGAGACATCTGTAGCCAATGTGTTTTGGGTTATTGGGGATAAAATCTATACACCGAGTACTAAGCGCAGTGGTATTGAAGGTGTGATGAAAACGCACATTTTAAACTTATTGAATAAACTGGGTTTGACACTGAAAACCGGAGATTACACTATTACTGATGTACTGGGTGCCGATGAAGTTTTTATTACCAACTCAGTGATGGAAGTGGTGCCTGTCAACCGTATTTTAAAGCAGGGAGCTCAAGACGATATTCATGTTGTTCGTTATGATCTGGCAGTGAATGATCCATCGGTATGGCGTTTACTACAACAAGAATTACACGCTTAATATGCAATGTAATGGATAACGTTAGCTCACTCGCGTTATCCATTATGACTAACATAAATGAGGTATTAATAAATACGACGTTTAAGCCCTTTCTTATCTAAGATCTTGGTGGCGATCTCTTCAACCGAAAATGACGTACTGTTAATGTATGGAATTTTTTCGCTACGGTATAAGTATTCCACTTCCGAAATTTCTAATTTGCATTGACGTAGTGACGCATAAGTACTGTTAGCAATACGTTCACTACGAATATCTTGCAGACGCTTCACATCGATGGTTAAGCCAAATATTTTATGTTTATTGCGTTTTAATGCTGGTGGCAGTTTCAAATGATCCATATCATCGGCAATAAATGGGTAGTTGGCAGTCTTGATACCAAACTGTAATGCTAGATATAAACTGGTTGGTGTTTTGCCACTACGTGATACACCGACTAAGATTAAATCTGCATCATCGTAATCTTTACAGGTAATGCCATCATCGTTGGCGAGGGCATAATTGACCGCTTCAATACGGGCATCATAAGTGTCATTTTTAAGGCTATGTGTACGGTGTGATTTTGGTTCTGCCTTGATATTTAATTGCTCAGAAAGCGGCGCCACAAATGTACTTAGAAAGTCGTGAGAATGGCCTTCATTTGATTCGATAATTGTCCTTATTTCAGATGAAACTATCGAATGAAACACGAGTGGCTTCTGTCCTGTTTTAGCAACATGTTCATTAATTTTTTGAGTAACATATTTTGCTTTTTCTTCGGTTTCGATAAAGGGATAAGTATGCTGATCAAATTCGATCGGAAATTGGCTTAGAAGCGCGTGACCAAAGACTTCAGCGGTGATCGCCGTGCCATCAGAGACATAAAAAACAGTTTGCATTAACTTTATCCTTTTCATAAACAGATGAAATTTTCTAAGTTAGTATCTTACATTGAAATTAATAGCTGTGTATGATTAAAAACACTAAGGAAAGCAAGATGATTATTTTGCATTGATAATATGTGAGCAATATCGAATATCGTTCACAATTAAAATCATTTTTGAGATAGATTTAATACTGGAGAACTGCCGTGATAGAGTACGTAATTGGGTACGAAAAACTTGGAATGAACGACGTAGAACGAGTTGGCGGCAAAAACGCATCTCTAGGTGAGATGATCAGTAACTTAGCTGGCGCAGGCGTGCAAGTTCCTGGTGGTTACGCGACTACCGCTGATGCGTTTAATCAGTTTTTAGAGCAAAGTGGTGTAAACGATAAAATTTATGCACTACTTGACGATCTCAACGTTGATGACATTGCAGCGCTAACTAAAGCGGGTGCTACCATTCGTCAGTGGATCATTGACACACCTTTCCAACCTGAATTAGAAACCGCTATTGCTGAAAGCTATGAAGTACTAGCTGGTGAAGCAGGCGAGCAAGCATCATTTGCAGTACGTTCTTCGGCAACAGCTGAAGATATGCCTGATGCATCATTTGCTGGTCAGCAAGAAACATTCTTAAACGTACGTGGTTATGACAACATTATTGTTGCAATTAAACACGTATTTGCATCACTCTTTAATGACCGTGCTATCTCTTATCGCGTACATTCTGGTTATGACCACCGTGGCGTGGCATTATCTGCGGGTATTCAACGCATGGTGCGTAGTGATGAAGCATCATCTGGTGTGATGTTCTCTATTGATACTGAGTCTGGTTTTGAAGATGTAGTATTTATTACTTCTTCATACGGTCTTGGTGAAATGGTTGTACAGGGGGCTGTTAACCCTGATGAATTTTATGTTCATAAACCAACACTTGCTAAAGGCAACCCTGCGGTTGTACGTCGTAACATCGGTAGCAAACAGATCCAAATGATCTATTCTGCTGACGAAGGGCATGGCAAACAAGTTCAAATTGTGGATGTCGAAGCAAGCAAGTCACGTCAATTCTCTATTACTGATGAAGAAGTAATGGAACTGGCGAAACAAGCTGTGATCATCGAAAAACATTACGGGCATGCGATGGATATCGAATGGGCTAAAGATGCGATTGATGGAAAAATCTATATCGTTCAAGCACGTCCAGAAACCGTACGTAGCCGTGAAGATAAGCAAATTATGGTACGTTTCCACTTAGACGCTAAATCAGGGGTGGTTACAGAAGGCCGTGCGATTGGCGGTAAGATTGGCGCGGGTCCTGCTAAAGTTATTTCATCAATTGATCAAATGGATGAAGTACAAGAAGGTGATGTATTAGTAACAGACATGACAGACCCAGATTGGGAACCTATCATGAAACGTGCTTCTGCAATCGTAACAAACCGTGGTGGGCGTACTTGTCACGCTGCAATTATTGCACGTGAAATGGGTATCCCTGCTGTTGTTGGTTGTGGTAACGCGACAGACCTTATCGTCAATGGTCAAGAGCTAACAGTATCTTGTGCTGAAGGCGACACAGGTTTTATCTACGAAGGTATCTTACCTTTCCGTGAAACGGCTTCAGAAATTGCTAACTTACCGGAAATTCCAGTAAAAGTAATGATGAATGTGGGTAACCCTGATCGTGCATTTGATTTTGCTGCATTACCAAACGAAGGTGTTGGTCTAGCACGTCTTGAGTTCATCATTAACCGTATGATCGGTATTCACCCGAAAGCGCTGCTTAACTTTGATAAGCAATCGCCAGAGCTGCAAGCTGAAATCAATGAAATGATCGCGGGTTATGCATCACCAGTTGAATTCTATATTGCTAAGCTGCAAGAAGGTATTTCAACCTTGGCTGCGGCTTTCTACCCGAAAAAAGTAATTGTGCGTATGTCTGACTTTAAGTCAAACGAATACGCTAACTTGGTCGGTGGTGAGAGTTACGAGCCTGAAGAAGAAAACCCAATGTTAGGTTTCCGTGGTGCATCACGTTATATCTCTGAAGATTTCCGTGATTGTTTCGCACTAGAAACAGAAGCGATTAAACGCGTTCGTAATGACATGGGACTCACCAATGTTGAAATCATGATCCCATTCGTGCGTACATTAAGCGAAGCTGCATCAGTTATCGATTTATTAGCTGAACACGGTCTGAAACGTGGTGAGAACGGTTTACGCGTTATCATGATGTGCGAGCTGCCTTCAAATGCATTACTGGCTGATAAGTTCCTACAGTACTTCGACGGTTTCTCGATTGGTTCAAACGATTTAACACAGCTAACACTGGGTCTGGATCGTGATTCAGGTATTATCTCTCATTTGTTTGATGAACGTAATGAAGCGGTGAAAGTACTGTTATCAATGGCAATTAAAGCGGCTAAGAAAGCGGGTAAATACGTTGGTATTTGTGGTCAAGGTCCATCGGATCATGACGACTTCGCTGCTTGGTTAGTTGAACAAGGTATTGACAGCGTATCGTTAAACCCTGATACAGTATTAAGTACTTGGTTATACCTAGCGGATAAACACGCTAAATAAATTAAGCGTGTTAAACCTGTTTAGTTTAATATAGATAAAAGCCCCAAATTAGTGTTAATTAGCACTGGTTTGGGGTTTTTTTATTGGTTATGCCGCGTACTTATTTATGCCTGTCGATGTGTGCAGTTGATATTCGACATTGTTAAGTTGATTGTCAAAATGGACTAAAATCATATCGATGGACTCTGTCGCAATATTAAAAAAACGGTCCGCTTTTATTGTTGGTCGACTAATCATTATTTCACTATCAATCACTTTGAGCAAATGAGATATTTTTAATAAGTAGTCTGGATTGTTTTGAATATTGATACTTTGTTCTAACGACTGGCAAAGATAGTTAAGTCGAATACGCTCTGCGCGTGTACAGACTTTGGCTGCCGCAATTCCTGTGCCTAGCGCGCGTATTTGTGCAATGCTTTCTGCAGTAAACAGTAACTCTTGCCATAAGAATTGGATTGATTCGCTATTCTCATTATTGAGTTGATGTAGCTTATTATCAAACGCAATATCGTTGATAAGATAGAGTAAATTTAATACTAACTTGTTGTGTTGCTCGAGATTATTCCTAATATTTAAGTTGAAGTAATCGATGGATAAACGTTGCCAATGGTCAGTCATGGCTTGCCAGCGTTCATTTTCTAATAAATCAGGGTACATATCGATGATTTCTATATTTAATTGATTTATCTGTTCTGTTACCGCGTCTAAACGCGCCTTTAGATCTACTTCGCCGTGTAAAATTCCATTTGATAGCCCACGATGTTGCTGCATACGTGTTAATAATTTACGTATGATATTGAGCTTAATTAAACCATCGAGCTGTAACTGCCGGCGGTTATGCTGTTGTTGCTGCATTTGCAGTAAGAGGAAGCATAAGCTAATCAAGGTGCAAAGAATGAGTGCTCCGCTGAGCAGGGCGGTTAATAGTGAGTTCATATTACATACCTTTATATCCATCTAGGGTCGTATATACTTAAGCAAGTATAGTACCAGCGTATAAGTAGGGAAATCGGCCTATATAGCGGTAATCATGCACCGAAATTGTGAAAATATGACTTTAATTCCCTAAAATGGTGAGAGTTTATAAGGGAGATTAATTTAGGTTTTTTCTATGGGGGGCTTAAAATGCAAAACGCCCGATGTGCTACACTGGGCGTTTTAAGTGATATTTGAGTCAATATCTTTTGAGGCTTGTCGTACTGTTGATTTTAGTTTTCGCGTAGCACTCTAAAACCAACATAATTAGCACGAAAATTGGGTTTTAGTTCTAAGCGAGTATCAACCAGAGCAAGTTTTGGAGTGAAGTTCCAAGCGCCGCCTCTTGCCACTAAATTATTTCCACCGGTTAGTTCCCAAACGTTACCTACTGTATCATATAGGCCAAATTTGTTGGCTTTAAATGATTGTACTGGCGCGGTACCTATATTTGACCATTGGCTGCCACAATAAGCACAATTGGCTTTTGAGTTGCCCACATCGTTACCCCACCAGTAGTTGTAGCTACTGCCTGCACGTGCCACATATTCCCATTCGCTATTATTAGGTAAACGGTATTTTTGGCCTGTTGCTTTTGATAACCAAGTTAAGTAAGCGTTAGTATCGGCTGAATTGATACAGACAACAGGATGCTCATCGGTCTGTTTGAAACCAGGTTGGCGCCAGTTTAAGTCGGCATTATATGTTTCTTTACCGTCAAGGTACTCCATGCAACCATTACCTGATTCTGCCGCGGTCGTATAGTTACTGGCATTAACAAAACGCTTGAAATCAGCGACAGTGATAGGGTTTTGACCTACTGAGAAAGCCTTGATAATTTGCTTTTTGACTTGTTCAATGCCGCTATCTGCTGATGCTGTTAATTGGCCTGCTGGCACAGCGATTAATTCTGGACCGCGCTCACCTGAGGCCAAAAAGTCTTGTACAGCCTGACCATTTTTCAATGACACGGAGGCTTTAATTAGTTCTGCTCTTACCATCAGGTTGTTTTTTAGTTTAACATTTTGTTCAAAATCCACGTAGTTCGGTTTTTTTACGACGATATGGTGGGGGCCTGGTGATAACATCACTGAAAGTTTGGTCGAACCATAGCTAACGCCATCAATGAATACTTCATCATCATATTGGTTAGAACGGATGGTGAGTTCATATAACGCACCTTTATTATCGCTGTTATCCGCTTTTGCGGTTGCTTGTTCTATTTTCGGTGATCGTTCTGCGCAGTAACGAGTCGAGATATTTAACAGCTTACACGCCTCATTCTTTGGTAAAACGCCTTGCATTTTCACCTGTATGGTTGAGCTATAAGTACCTTGACCACTGAATTCACTGGTTAAAACTTTGTGACCTAATAATTTAACATGCGCCTTAGAGTTCGTCTTATGTTTACTGACTAGTTTAGCTTCTGTTACTGAGTTAAATAGCGTATTTAAATACGTTTTTGAGGCTTTTTGCTTACCCAATAGATTACTACGAGTGATACATTTTGAGAATGAAGTTTGCAGATCACAACTAACGCTTTGGTTAATATCGAGTGAGTGAGCTTGTTGCATCTCATTTTTCAGGCGGTTTATACGTGAAATTTTTATCTCTTCACTGATTGTTTCACGTTGATTTAGTAGTCTAACACGCTCAATATTTTTCTCTGAAACTTGTTTATTGAGTTGCGCTAGGGTAGCAACAGAATCTTTAATGAATTGTTTATTTTTTTGCTGCTGCTGAATTGCATAGCGGTAGTCATTCTGTGACGTGGTGATGTCTTGCATTGGATTATCAATCATCAATGCATACTGCGCATTCATTTGCGTCAAGGCTTTTGCTGTTTGTCCAACAAGTGCTTTTCTTTGCGTTCTTGCTTGTGCTAATTTGGTATTCTCGATAGCTATACTGTCATTGATCACAGCGAGTGATGTGATAAATGTGTCATATTCAGATTGAATACTTTTAAGCTCTGTTTGTAAATTGCCTACAGTGTTATTTTGTTGGCTTGTTTCAGTGGATTGAGCTGTATTCATAATCAAAATACAACTCGCTGCAAGGGCTCTTAAAGCAACACGCATTTTTAATATTTCCTATTGATGTTGTCTGAGATGACAATGAAAAGAACCCTCATCTACGCCCAGAACTGACTAACGTATAAGTTATGTAGTAAATGTTACGTATATTATTTCTTAAGGCGTTAAACCGCAAGTTAAACAATAGTTTGATTTTAATATTATGTTACGTAAATCATATATTACGATTAAAATAGTGGGTTTTAGGTTAATGCTTATACGTTATTAGAGAGATAAATTTAGCCTTTATCTATGGGAAGGGAGTTAATTCACTCATGTTACAATGTATTTAGTTGAAATTGTCACAAGGGAATAGATGATGGAGCCCGTATTAAGTCATCAGGGAAATTAAGTTAATTCTTATCTGCTGGGGTCTTAGAATACAAAACGCCCGATGCACTACACCGGGCGTTTTAAGTTATGTCTGAGTCAATATCTTTTGAGGCTTGTCGTACTGCTAATGTTCGTTTTCACGTAGCGCTCTAAAGCCAACATAATTAGCGCGAAAATTGGGTCTTAGTTCTAAGCGAACATCAACCTGAGCAAGTTTTGGTGTGAAGTTCCAAGCGCCGCCTCTTGCCACTAAACTATCTCCACTGGTTCGTTCCCAAACGTTACCTACGGTATCATATAGGCCAAATTTGTTGGCTTTAAATGATCGTACTGGCGCGGTACTTTTATTTGACCATTGACTGCCACAATAAGCGCAATTGGCTTTTGAGTTTCCTGCATTATTGCCCCACCAGTAGTTGTCGTTACTGCCTGCTCGCGCTACATATTCCCATTCACCGTTATTCGGTAAGCGGTATTTTTGACCTGTTGCTTTTGATAACCAAGCTAAGTATGCATTGGTGTCTGTAGAGCTAATACAGACAACTGGATGCTCGTCAGTCTGCGAAAAACCTGGCTGGCGCCAGTTTAAATTGGCATTATATGTTTCTTTTCCGTTAACATATTCGACACAACCACTACCTGACTCTGCGGTTGTAATATAGTTGCTGGCGTTAACAAAACGTTTAAAATCAGCGACAGTGATCGGATTCTTACCGACTGAGAAGGCTTTGATAGGTTGGTGATTTGTTTTATCTACAGATGTTGTTAATTTGCCAGCTGGCACCGAAATTAATTCTGGCCCACGTTCACCAGAAGCTAATAAGTCTTGTACTGCTTGACCATTTTTTAGTAAAACGGTGGCTTTCACTAACTTAGCTCTTAACATCATGTTGTTTTTTAATTTAACATGTTGTTCAAAATCGATGTAGTTCGATTTTTTTATTATGACATGGTGGGCACCTGGTGGCAGCATTACTGAAAGCTTACTAGAACCATAGCTCACGCCATCAATGAATACTTCATCATCATATTTGTTAGAGCGAATAGTGAGTTGATACAACGCGTCTTTATTATCTTTAAGCTTCTTTTTTATGTCGGGTAGTACTATTTGCGATGCTTGAGCTGCACAATAGCGAATTGAAATGTTTAATAGTTTGCAGGCTTCATTTTTTGGTAATACTCCTTGTACTGTTACCCGTATGGTTGAGTTATAAGTACCTTGCCCGCTGAATTCGCTCGTTAATATTTTATGACTTATCAGTTTTACATGAGCGCTAGAGTTAGCTTTATATTGATTGACTAGTTTGGACTCTGTTACTGAGTTAAAAATTGTATTTAAATACGTCTTTGAAATCTCTTGCTTACTCAATCGGTTACTACGATCAATACATTTCGTGAATGACGTTTCTAGATCACAGTTAACACTTTGGCTAATGTTCTGTGATTGAGTTTCTTGTATCTCATTTTTCAAACGATTAATACGTGCAATGTTTATCTCTTCGCTGATTGTTTCACGTTGATTTAGTAGCCGCATGCGTTCAATATTCTTTTCGGATAATTGTTTGCTGAGTTGCGCTAGGGTTGTAACTGAATCTTTAATTAATAGATTATATTTTTCCTGTTGCTGAATTGCGGCGCGATAGTTTTTTTGTGATGCAGTGATATCTTGTAGTGGGTTATCAATCATTAATTGATATTGGGCATTCATTTGGGCTAAGGCTTTTTCCGTGTTCCGAGAAAGCATTTTTTTTTGCATTCTTATGTTTGTTAATTTGCTTTTCTCTATCGCTATATCGTCATTCACCACAGCGAGTAATTCGTTGAATACGTCATATTCAGACTGAACACTTTTAAGTGCTATCTGTAGATTGACTACTGTATTGTTTTGTTGTTCTTTTTCAGTTGCTTGGGTTGCATTACTAATTAGAATACAACTCACAGCAAGGGCTCTTAAAGCAACACGCATTTTGAATATTTCCTAATAATTTTGTCTGAGATGTCAATGAAGTAACCCCTATTGAAGCTCAGATTTGATCAACGTATAAGTTATGTAGTAAATGTCGTTTATGGCATTTTTCAAGGTTTAAACCACAAGCTAAACAATAGTTGATGTTACTATTATGTTATATAAAACGTATGTTGGCATTAAAATCGTTAATTTTAGGTGAATACCTTGCCTAATGGACTGTCGTTATAAGAGAGGTAAATTTAGCCTTTATCTATAGGGAGAGTAATTAATTCACTCATGTTACACTGTATTTAGTTGAAAATTGTCACAAGGGAATGGATGATGATCCCCGTATTAAGTTATCAGGATGCAGTAAAATCAGAATATCTCGCTTTTTTGGCAGCGTTAGCGCAAAGTAAATTTAGTGGTGATATCGAAAGGTCGTATGCAAGCCGATTGGCAGTTGCGACAGACAACAGTATTTATCAGTTATTGCCACAAGCCGTAATATTACCTCGTAATCATCAAGATTTAGTTACCATGACGACGTTGTCATTACAGGCCGAATTCAAAACGATTACCTTTTCTCCACGCGGTGGAGGTACAGGTACAAATGGTCAGTCACTCACTGACGGTATTATTGTTGATATGTCTCGACATATGAATAATATTATTGATATCAATGTTGAAGAGGGTTGGGTACAAGTTCAAACTGGTGTTGTTAAAGATCAACTGAACGAATTTCTTAAGCCCTATGGTTTCTTTTTCTCTCCTGATTTATCAACCAGTAATCGCGCGACTATTGGTGGCATGATTAATACGGATGCTTCTGGCCAAGGGTCATTAAAATACGGAAAAACCAGTGACCATGTACTGTCTGTTTCGGCTGTATTAATGGATGGCACCGAATTGGTGACGACAAGCTTGTCTGCTGAACAAGTGCAGGACCAAGCTCAGAATAATAATTATTTTGGTAAGGTTTGCCACCAAGTTATTGATACGATTACGCATAAGCAGCAAAAAATTGCAGACACCTTTCCACCATTAAACCGTTTTCTTACTGGCTATGATTTAGTCCACCTTTATGATAAAAGCACGGATGAATTTGATTTAGGGCGGATCTTGTGTGGCTCTGAAGGATCACTTGCATTTATTAGCGAAGCGAAACTTAATTTAACACCCATTCCAAAATATCGCTGTTTGGTCAATGTAAAATATGACAGCTTTGACTCTGCCCTACGTAATGCACCATTTTTAATTAAAGCCAATGCATTGTCGGTAGAAACTGTTGATTCGGTTGTATTAAATTTAGCCAAGCAAGACATCGTTTGGCATTCAGTCAAATCACTGATCACTGATATACCCAATAAAGATATGCAGGGTATTAACTTTGTAGAGTTTGCCGAAGATGATGGTGATATCCAGCAACAAAAAATAGACTATTTAACGGCTGAACTTGACCGTCTGATGGCTGCGGGCGAAGCGGGTGTTATTGGTTATCAAGTCTGTGATCAGTTAAGCGATGTATTGAAAATATACGGCATGCGTAAAAAAGCGGTTGGTTTGCTCGGGGCAACAAAAGGTCAGGCTAAACCGCTCGCGTTTGCTGAAGATACCGCCGTGCCACCTGAAAATCTTGCAGACTATATTGTTGAGTTCAGAGCCTTATTAGATAGCTATAACCTTCATTACGGCATGTTTGGGCATGTTGATGCGGGCGTTCTACATGTACGTCCAGCACTCGATATGCTTGATCCTCAGCAAGAAGTTACCCTACGTGAAATATCAGATAAAGTAGTGGCTCTAACTGCGAAATATAGAGGGCTGATGTGGGGTGAACATGGCAGAGGTTTTCGTTCTGAGTACGGCCCAGAATTCTTCGGTGATGAATTGTTTACTGAATTACGTAAGATTAAAGCCGCGTTCGACCCTGATAATCGTTTAAATCCAGGTAAAATATGTACGCCAATTAATAGCGATGCAAAGCTTGTTTCTGTTGATGCGAAAAAGCGCGGTGCTTTTGATCGTCAAATACCCATTTCAATCCGTGAAAGTTTCACAAAGTCCATTGATTGTAACGGTAATGGTTTATGTTTTAACTATGATACCAAAAGTCCTATGTGTCCTTCCTTTAAGCATACTGGCGATCGTCGTCATTCGCCAAAGGGCCGTGCTGGTTTAATGCGCGAATGGTTACGTCAATTGTCTTGTCATGAGATGAATGAGCAAGAACTAGGTCAGCAATTAGCGGTACAGAAAAATGGTGTTGCGACGTTTACTATGCGCTTAAAAAATAGCTGGAACAAAGCGCGTGGCAGTTATGATTTTTCACATGAAGTCATGGACGCGATGCAAGGTTGCTTGGCATGTAAAGCATGTACAGTTCAATGTCCTGTAAAAGTGGATGTACCTGAATTTAGATCGCGATTTATAGATCAATACCACAGCCGCTATATGCGTCCTGTTAAAGATTTCGCAGTTGGATATTCAGAAAGCTACACCCCAATGATGGCTAAGATGCCGAACTTCTTTAATTTTTGGTTAGGGCAAGATTGGGTGCAAAGCGCAGTAAAACATACAATAGGCATGGTTGATATTCCGTTATTAAGTACACCAACCTTATCGGAGTCATTACGTGGACATTATGCGCAAAGTTTTGACTTGGCATTTTTACAGCGATTAAGCGCGGAAGATAAAGCGCAGCATGTCTTAATTGTACAAGACCCGTTTACCAGTTTTTATGAAGCTGAATTAGTGGCATCACTGGTGAACCTGGTTGAAAAGCTGGGCTTGAAACCAGTAATATTACCGTTCAAACCAAATGGTAAACCGCAACATGTGAAAGGCTTCTTGGCTAAATTTGCTAAAACAGCCCAAACGGCCGCTGACTTTTTAAATTCGCTACACGCCTTAGGTATCCCAATGGTCGGTGTAGAGCCTGCATTGGTGCTTTGTTATCGTGATGAATACAAACAAGCACTGGCTGATAAACGCGGAGACTTCTCTGTTCAGCTTATTCAAGAGTGGTTATTAAACGATAAGGTGCAAACTAATTTGAGTAAGTTAGTTAAGCGTAATGATGCTCAGCCTTATTATCTATTCGCCCATTGTACTGAAAAAACCAATAAGCCAACGGCTGAACAAGAGTGGCAACGTGTATTTAATGGTTTTGGTTTAGCATTAGAGACTGTTGCGACTGGTTGCTGTGGCATGGCTGGAAGTTATGGGCATGATGCTAAGAACGTAGCCGCATCAAAATCCATTTACACCCACAGTTGGAAACATGCCTTGGCACAACGAGATCCTTCGCGTTGCTTAGCGACGGGGTACTCTTGTCGAAGCCAGGTTAAACGGATTGATGAAGTACGGCTGAACCATCCTGTTAAAGCGTTATTAGGTGCTTTAAATTAGTCATGACTAAGTATGAGTGGTATTAGTTGTTAATGATATGCTGCTCATACCTTCTCCACCTTTAGTATTTAGCTAAGTGCCATTTTATAACGCATTGTCGCATTTCTCTTTTTTTTGACACATATCTTGATATTGGCAGCGTATGCTGTTGTTGCAATTCAAGTCTGTCTCGAACAAAAGGAAGATGTTCATGCCTATTACATTACCAATCAAACGACAATTTAAATTATCGCTAAAACTCTCTGGTGTTTTATTGGCGACAAGTATGTTTTCTGGCTGTGCATCTATGGCCGATTTTACCAATAGTGCCGATAGTTTTGTTATGTCAGAAGCGGCGCTCGAAGAAATGAATGCGGTAAATGCTGCGATGAATGCAGTAGAGGTTTTATATCAACGTGGTGATAAACAAGATCTTGCTTATTACTCACCAACTAATTTTAAAACCGCGGTTAAAAAACGTGAAAAATTATTGAAAATGTATGAAAACTATACGCCTAATAACGGTGGTTGGTTTTCTAATTCGGGCAGTGAAGATATTGAAACTGAATCGGCGCTATTTGTTCTGAGTATGAATAAAGCATTTCAGGCTAAACTTATCACTGCACCATTGCTATCGACGATCCGTGACCATGATGAATTTATTCATAATGTTGATATGAATGGCTTTAGTGCACGTCTTAGAAAATTACGAGACTTGACTATTCAGTTTGCGAGCCTCATTGAAAATCGAGGTTCTGGGTTAGGTTTAGAGCATCAAAAAACTAAGTTAGAGCGTGATTATAAGGCGCTCGAAATTGATATAATAAAACGTAAAATATTACGTTTACCAACGTCTGAATTTAATTTACTCGATCAGGAAATAATTCCAGAAAGCTATAATCGAGCACTGAATAGCTTATATAGTTTAGAGCGGTTAATTGAAACCGATCCACGTGATAATACCGCCATTCAACAAAAATTAACGGCGAGTCACAATAAAATAAAGCAAGCAGACAGTATTGCGAAAGAAGTGATTTGGGTTAAGTCGAGAATTGAAACATCGGCTGAACGGGTCGTGATAAATTACCGTGACCACTTAAGCTCGTTAAATAGCTATTTAGGCACGGAAAACTTAACCTCATTGGATTTTCAATCACAGGTGAGTGGTATAAAAGATGCGGTTGCATCGAAACTATCACAGCGAGACAAAGAAAAAGTACGCAATGACCTACATTTACGCAATCAACTTGCAGAGTTAGGTCGTTTGTTAACGGGACAGGATATGAGTAAATACAGTATTTCTCAGCAAGTGGATAACCTTATTTTTGCTGCTCGAACATTAGTTGATGGGAGTGTTGATACACCGTTAGCACAACGTTAATCGTGTCGTTATACCCATGTTATTTCAAGATGGGCACGAGAGTATGTATTATCCGCTCATCTTGAGATTGTATTTATGCTGATGTTACACTTAAAATTGTTGTCAGTGTGTGGCTGGCTCCTGGCGTCACGGTTACCGCATTCTTACCTATAATTGCGGGTTCTAAACAAAACATAGTTTGATAACCGTCATCAGGCATATCCACAAATGCTTTTGCACCCGCTTCCCAAGGGTTCCAAACAACCATTGCATTGTTACCTTCGCTCTTGATCTTGATCTGATGTTGATGCTGTTTATCATTTAGTTTAATGATTGCGCTTGGGTTTTTACAAACGATATCAATATGGCCATCCAATGTGCGAGTCGTTTTAGCATCATTATCTAGCCCATCAACGGAGACTGCATCAGGTTGTGATATTTGGAAATAACTGTGTAATGCACCACCATAATCAAAACTGTCATTACCCGTGTTATGGGTGATGAGGTTTATCGTTAATGTATCGCTGATAATAAACTCAGCAATAAGGTTAAAGCTATGTGGCCATAATCGTTTGCTTTCAGGACTTTCTGTTAGTTGTAAACGGATATGGCAGGCATCATCATTGCTTTGGCTCTCAAGTAATTGCCAATGATTATTTCGAGCAAAACCGTGGGAGGGGAAATCTTGTGTTTGTGCAAGAGGCTGTACTGTCGGGCTGTCCTTTGCTGGACCAAACCAAGGCCAGCAAATAGGCACACCACCTCGAATGGCTTTTACACCATTAAAAATAGCATTATCACTCATCCAAATTACAGGGGCAGAATTGGTCGGTGTGAAGCTAAGTAGATGCGCACCAAACAAACTGATATGTGCAGCCGCTTTTGGATGTGCAACATGAAGATATTTAAGACCGTTACTTGTGACTAACTGAATGTGCTCAGTTAACTTAATTTGATCCGTGATTGTATTGCGATATGACATAAAGTCCCCAACATAGAAAAGGCGACCTATTGGCCGCCTTTACATTATAATTCAATTAACTTTGAATTATTAATCAAGTTTGATTATTTAGCGCTCATAAGTAGAATAGCGTTATCTAACATACGGTTAGAGAAGCCCCATTCATTGTCGTACCAAGACATAACTTTAACAAGTTTACCTTGAACTTTAGTTTGAGTCGCATCAAAGTTAGATGTGTGTGCATCGTGGTTGAAGTCACTAGAAACTAGCGGCTCTAAGTTAACAGCTAGTGCGCGTGCTAGGATTGGATCCGCAGCTACTGCATCTGTGATAAGTTGGTTGATTTCTTCTGGTGTAGTATCACGGCCAGCTTCAAATGTAAGGTCAACTAGAGAAACGTTGATTGTTGGTACACGTACCGCCATACCTTGGAATTTGCCTTGTAGTTCAGGAACTACTAGGCCAACAGCAGCAGCAGCGCCAGTACCAGTTGGGATCATGTTTTGTGCAGCAGCACGAGCACGGTATAGATCTGTGTGATATACATCAGATAGACGTTGATCATTTGTGTAAGCATGAATAGTTGTCATCATACCGCTAACGATACCAACGCTATCATTTAAGATTTTAGCAATTGGCGCTAGGCAGTTAGTTGTACATGAAGCGTTTGAAACAACTGTCATGTCAGCTGTTAATTCGTCTTGGTTAACACCATAAACGATTGTTGCGTCAACATTTTTACCAGGAGCAGAGATTAGTACTTTTTTAGCACCACCATCTAAGTGAGCTTGACAAGCTTCTTTACTTGTGAAGATACCTGTACATTCAAGTACTACATCAACGCCTAATTCACCCCAAGGTAGATCTTTTGGGTTACGCTCTGAGAACGTTAGAACACGATCGCCGTTGATGATTAGTGCTTCAGCATCAAAATCAACAGTACCAGGGAAACGACCATGTGCAGTATCATATTTAGTTAGGTGAGCATTGATTTTTGAATCACCTAGGTCGTTGATTGCAACGATTTCTAGATCTTGCTCTTTACCACCTTCGTAGAATGCACGAAGTACGTTTCTGCCGATTCGACCATAACCATTGATTGCTACTTTAATTGTCATAACTTGTATCCATTAAATTAAATGTAAGTTTGAATTAATAATCTTGCTTGGTTGTAAATTTACAAGATTTTGATAGAAAGACAAGAATAAATACCAAAATGTATGCGTTGAATCACAAAATGTTGCAAATTTACGAAAATTAACTGTTTTATGTCAATTGCGCATGTGTTTTTGTACTATTTATTACAATAGATAAATAACCTAGATCACAAATTGATATTATAGACCGCTATATTGGCATCTGTATTTCCCTGAAATATTTTTTGGTTTCATTTGTAACTGTCGAAATCCTGACTAAGTGTCTTATTTGTATCATTTTTAAATCGACAGATAAAATTAAGGTGCATGTGTTTGAATAATACAAATATTCACTTTAGTGGAGTATAGACAAGCGTAGATAAAAACCAATTAACTGAATTATTGTTATACGGAGTATTCTCGCATCTTAATAGTGATAGCGTATAATGGTGCTAGGTTTACTATTTAAGGTGTCAAATGACAGCACAACACATTCTGCAATTAGGCCAAATGATTGGCCTTAGCTGTACCGAATTAAACGCCGATGGCGAAGAACAAGCGTTACCTGCAACGTTAATTACTCAAGCACTGGCTGATTTTGGTTTTACAGACGAATTAGACGTAAAGCTAGAAGAAGAAATTAAGCAGTTTTGGCTACATGCATTACCACCAGTGATAATAGCGGATGAATCGGCGATGATTCAATTTGATCTGCATCTGCCTATTGAGTTTGTGACCGAGGATTTGATCTGGGAAATAAGAGCAAATCGAGCTGTCATTGAGACCGGTGAATTTACACCAATTGAATGGTCATTAAATGGTATTTATCATTTGCATGATATGGAGATGCAGAGCTACCAAATTAGTCTCGAGCAGCCACTTGCTGTTGGTGTTTATCAATTGGTTATTCTTGACCAAGGCAGTGAAGAACCGTTAGGTGAGACTTGGGTATTTAATCCACCTGCCACGTTAGCATCGGTTAATGTCGCTGTAGCGGAGCCGACAACTGTGACTGCATTACCAATAACGGATACATTACTGAGTCAACTGTACGCACGCGCGCAGTCTAACTTGTCTGCTTTCGTTACTGATAACTCAGACGCTGAACAGTCCCTACAAGCGCAATTACAACGTCATTTTAATGTTGAGAAAGAACAAGACGAATTTGCAACGACACTAAAAATCATGAGCGAAACAGCCGCACTGTATCAAACTTATTTAGCACAATATTTAGCGGCTTATGTTAATGATGGTATGACCGCGCCTCGACAAGAAACACAAACGGTTGAATGGCAAGATGCTAATCGTGATAGCTATGATTTTTACTTATGGTTATTAGTATCTGTAAATGACGAGAAGAACAGCGTCTCGCTATTACGCGATGTTGATTTTGCGAGTGATAGCGCGAACTCAGGTACATTTACGGCTTGGTTATTGGCGGATTATGAACTAGCGCATTGCCAATTAGACAATGCATTGGTCAGTGGTGTTGTAAAAGGTATTAACAGTTATCAACTTCGCCAAGATAACTATGCGGCGTTTCGTGCGCTTATTGATTTCACGACGGTCCAGTCAACAGGATTAGTTATTAATCAGCCATTATCGATTATGCAGCAATGGTTAACGATTGGTGACGCTGGCATATGGCAGAATCATGAGTTTAATGAATTACTGAGTATTATCTTATTAAGCTGCGAACGTCATGCTTGTGCTTGTTATTATCAAGTGGATAATGAGTTACCTGACGAATTAACTGCTTATTTAGAAGGACGTGGAATTCAACCTGTATCGCTATAATAGGTTAACCTTTATTACTGTACGTAACGGGTTTTAATCGCGGTATTAAACTGACTGATGAGAGTATGTATTGATAGCTCTCGTCAGTAAACTCTTGATCTTCTATTTGTTCTGCAATCCTTGTTGCCAATACTTCTAAACGTGTCTTTTTAATTTGCGATATTTTGTTATGTGTGAATAGCGTTAGATTTATATTTTCAACCTCTAAAATAATAGCCACATGTGACCATAAATATGCGAGGTCATAATTTCTTTGATGCATATAAGCGGTGATTAACCCATATATAAGCTTTGTTGTCATCTCGTGATCATCGCCGAGTAGACGGATACCTTTCAATAAATTAACAGTTGCTTTGTCGGTATTGTTGTCATAAATATTAGCAATGGCGAAATACAATACTGGATCATCAAAGCTTTGTTTTTTAGATAAAGCGATAAAGCGTCGTTTTGCCGCTTCATTATTATGAGTGACCCAGTGGTAATTGAGGATATACGGGTTATTACTCTTAAGTGTCTTTTTTTCTAATGCCAGTAATTCATCATAAGTACTTAACATCGCCGAAACACGTTGGGTTTTTAATTCTGGGTGCGTTCTTGGCTCGATTAGTGCCGCAATTTTTATACACTCTTGATAAGTATTGAGGGATGTTAATAATGAATACTGTGTTTGTTCTGTCTCATTCTGCTTTAGGTGAAAACGGGCAGTGATAAGACTATCTCTTTCTCTTTGACACCATTGGTCTGAATTTAGATCTTGGCAGAGCGCATTATCATTTTCGCATATAGTCACTACATCGCTCGGCTCGCCACAGGCTGCCAATAAACTAGCAATAGCAATAACTGGAATTAAACGACCAATAGAGAATAAACGATACATAAAAATAAGATTAAAACGAGTGATTTTGGAACACTACCACAGATTAAGTAATTGTGTCTAACTCCGTTTTTAAATTACTGAAGGGATTAAAGCTATCGATGTTTGTGCTGAATTACTGAGTTATCACCTCGGTCATAAAGTGAGCAAGCGGAAAAAGTAAAGCCGTTACTATTTCATTGTTAAATTTTTGTGTTTTGAATGAAAGTAAGAAAGTAAAAAAAGACCTAATTCACATGATTAATTGGTAAATTAGTGGTTATTTTTGTATGATTACCTTATCTAATTGATTAAAAACCAGCCGTTGGTTAACTGGCTGTTGTTTTAATGTTTCTTACATGTAGTTGTGATTAAAAGGGAAAAAAGATGCCATCTGAAAGTCATTTGTTGAACTGGCAAGAGAGCCAAGAACTCGCAGAATCTATGCTACCGTTGTTAGGAAAGCTGTACCGTAATAAAGGCGTTGAAGTATTAATTTACGGTCGTCCATTACAAAATGCCACAGCAATTGATCTCCAAAAAGCACACCGTGTAGTTAAACGTCATGAAGGACGTATATTACGCTTCACTGAAACTTTCCCATTACTGCAAATGATCAGTGAATTACCAATTAGCAATTCTCAAATTGATATCGGTCGTTTGGCTGTTCGCTATTGGGCTGATAATGAAGATTCTACTGGTATCGACGCATTTTTACGTGCTGAATTAGCACCTGCATTAAATAACGATACTCAGCCTGAACCTCGTGATGTTGTTCTATATGGTTTTGGCCGTATTGGTCGTTTACTTGCGCGTTTACTTGTTGATAAAACAGGTGAGAGCAATCTATTACGTTTACGTGCAATAGTTGTACGTGGTGGTCCTGGCGATATTGAGAAGCGTGCTTCTTTATTACGTCGTGATTCAGTACATGGTCCCTTCAATGGTACGATTGATATTGATGAAGAAAACAATGCAATCATTGCTAACGGTACTTACATCAAGATCCTTTATTCAAATGGTCCTGATCAAATCGATTACGCTGCGCACGGTATTAAGAATGCACTTGTAGTAGATAATACGGGTATCTGGCGTGATACAGATGGTTTAGGTCTGCACTTAAAAGCGCCGGGTACAGAAAAAGTCCTGCTAACTGCTCCTGGTAAAGGTGAGATTAAAAATATCGTTTATGGTGTTAACCATACTGATATCTTACCTGAAGATAACATTGTATCAGCGGCAAGTTGTACAACGAATGCAATCACACCAGTACTGAAAACGATTCAAGATGCATACGGTATTGCTAATGGTCACGTTGAAACGGTGCATTCATATACTAATGATCAAAACTTGATTGATAACTTCCACAAAGGCGACCGTCGTGGCCGTGGCGCTGCAATGAACATGGTATTAACGTCAACGGGAGCTGCATCTGCAGTAGCAAAAGCACTACCTGAGTTAAAAGGTAAGCTGACTGGTAACGCTATTCGTGTACCAACGCCGAATGTATCAATGGCAATCATTAACTTAAACCTTGATAAAGAAGTTGAAAGAGAATCTTTGAACAGCTACTTACAAGAAATGTCTTTAAGTTCGCCATTACACAATCAAATTGATTTCAGTACGTCTAAAGAATTAGTATCAACAGATATGGTTGGTAGCCGTTTCTCTGGTATCGTTGATTCATTAGCTACTATTGCCGAAGGTAACCGCGCAGTATTATACGTTTGGTATGATAATGAGTTTGGTTATAGCTGCCAGGTTTTACGCGTAATGCAAAAAATGGCTGGTATCGATATGCACGAATTTGCATAAGCAAACAGTGTATTAGAGTTATCTATATAAGATAGTTGTATGAAGGAAGCCAATTGGCTTCCTTTTTTGTTTATAGCAAACTCTGTTCGATTATGTGAATCGAGTTATCCCCAACGCTGTTATAGTTTAAATCGGTGCGTATTTATAGTAGGGTTGTTGTATATTTTATTATTTAGCAGGGCACGCCCCTGAGCATTAACAAAGGACGTAAATATGTCAGTTGATAAGTTACTTGAAAGCATGACACCGGAAGTATATGAAAAGCTTAGAACGGCGGTAGAGCTCGGTAAGTGGGAAAACGGTGTAGTATTGACATCGGCACAAAAAGATAGCTCTCTGCAAGCTGTGATGCTGTATCAGTCACGTTTCAATACTGAACCTGAGCATTTTACAATTGGTACTGATGGTGAAATTGCTATGCTTAAGAAAGCTGTATTAAAGCAACAATTCAGAGATAAAAAAGCAGCGCAGGAAGAAGAGATCTTACGCGTTGATGTTGAATAATCGATAAATAGGGTAATTAAGGGGTCAACTGTAGACGATCGAAATTGAGTCGTAGGCAGTCTGAAATTGAAGGGTATTAAGACCTTATTAGATAGATGCAGTTGTGGGAAATACAGTAAATCGTAGACCTAAAAAAACCAGCCTTACGCTGGTTTTTTTAGAGGCTCGTGATTAACGGGCACGGAAGACGATACGACCTTTAGATAAATCGTAAGGTGTTAGTGCAACAGTAACTTTATCACCAGTAAGAATTCGGATGTAGTTTTTACGCATTTTACCTGAGATATGCGCAGTAACAACGTGGCCGTTTTCTAATTCAACACGAAACATTGTGTTAGGAAGTGTATCTAGAACTGTACCTTGTAGTTCAATGCTGTCTTCTTTTGCCATGAGTCCTCTTAAAATTTAATTATAATAGCTATATTTGACCGCAAGATGATGCCAGATTTACGCTGGCCTGTATATATTATAGGTAAGATATTTACGTTTTATTTTTAAAACGCTTTATTATTGACTCTTAGGCTGGATTAGTCCTGCCACTTTCCTGCCACCAAGCGCTCATGTGGGTTAAAGTTAACCTTGTAATTCATCTTGCCGCACTGATCAATTTGATAGCCTAAATATAGCCATTGTTTACCTGTCGCCTTTGCTAATAAAAGCTGCTGTAAAATAGCATAGGTACCTAAGGAATTGTGTAGAAAATTGGGGTCATAAAAGCAATACATGGCGCTCATACTATTAGCCATCACATCGGTGACGGCTACCGCGATAAGGGTGTCATTAAGATAAAACTCGAGAAAGGTGGGGGTTAACCAAGCACTGGTTATAAAACCATCATATTGAGATTGGCTGGCGGGAAACATGGCGCCATCACTGTGTAAGGTATTAATGTAACGTTCGTACAATGGATAATAATCCGGTCGTGGTTGATGGCTAACCCGCATTTCAATGTGCTTATTTTTTTTGAGTAAGCGTTTTTGGCTTTTACTTACCTTAAATAATTGGCTATCAATACGTATTGATTGGCAAGCCTGACATGTTTGACAGTGTGGTCGATATACGTCATTACCACTGCGACGAAAGCCATTGAGTAATAAGACTTCATAACCTGCTTGGCTGTGTAATTGGTCATCTTGGACAACAAGAATTTGTTCTTGCTGCTCGCTAAGGTAACTGCAAGGCATTGGCGGCGTTAAGGCTACTTTAATCATATTATAGTGTTCCTATGTGCTGGCCTTATCTATTAAGTCTAATACAAGCGCTTGAGGCTGCCATAGATGCTGGTTCGCGGTAACGTCTCGGTTATTGAGTTGCTTGATAAATGTGTCACGACTAATTTCTGTTGCCCCTAATGAGGCCAAGTGTTCATTATGTAATTGGCAGTCGATCAGCTTACAGCCCATATCTGCGAGGTGTTGCTGTAGACCGATAAAGGCGATCTTAGAGGCATCGGTAATAGTATGAAACATCGACTCCCCACAGAAAATATCGCCAATATATAAGCCATATAAACCGCCAACTAATTGCTCCTCTTGCCAGACTTCAATAGAGTGTGCAAAGCCCATTTCATGCAGTTGTAAATATGCGTTTTGCATCGAATCTGTTATCCAAGTCTCACCTGAATAGCCACGAGGCTCTGCGCAAGATTCAATCACCTCTGCAAATGCATGGTTGATAGACAGGCTAAAGTTTTGGCGACGATAAGATTTACGTAAGCTACGTGATATATGCATTGCACCTGGGATTAATACCATGCGTTGACTCGGTGACCACCAAAGAATAGGCTGATCTTCTTCAAACCAAGGAAAGATACCTTGTTGATACGCATTTATAAGCCGCTCAGGGCTGAGATCGCCACCCATAGCAAGTAAACCATCGGGTTCGCTTAACGCGGTGTTGACTGGTGGAAAATAAGTTAAGTCGTGAGTAAGTTCAGGTAAATAGATTGGCATATAGGGGGATCTTGAAAAAGGAGGAGGTTTGAAAAAGGTGATACCTTGGGTATCACCTTAGCAGAATAAACGGATTAATCGCCTAATCCATCAAGAAAACGTTCGGCATCTAATGCTGCCATGCAGCCTGTTCCAGCTGACGTAATTGCTTGACGGTAAATGTGGTCAGAAACATCACCAGCAGCAAACACACCAGGGATAGTTGTTTGTGTCGCGAAGCCTTCTGTACCTGAATTTACTTTCAAGTAGCCATCTTTCATGGTTAATTGATCAGTGAATAAATCCGTGTTTGGCTGATGACCGATAGCGATAAAGGCACCCATTACATCAAGGTCGTTGGTTTCGTCAGTACGTGTATCACGCATACGGACACCGGTTACACCCATCTCATCACCTAATACTTCATCAAGTGTTTTGTTCAGGTGCAATGTAATATTACCGTTGGCTACTTTTTCTTGTAAGCGCTTGGTTAAGATTTTTTCACTGCGGAATTCTTCACGACGGTGAATTAAATGCACTTCAGAAGCGATATTTGATAGATAAAGCGCTTCTTCAACGGCGGTGTTACCACCACCAACAACTGCCACTTTTTGATTGCGGTAGAAGAAACCATCACAGGTCGCACAAGCTGATACGCCACGGCCTTTAAATGCTTCTTCTGAAGGTAAACCAAGGTATTTCGCTGATGCGCCAGTACAAATGATGAGCGCATCGCATGTGTACTCAACATCATTGCCTTTTAATTTAAATGGGCGAACTGATAAATCAACATCGTTGATATGATCAAAAATGATCTCAGCTTCAAAACGCTCAGCGTGTGCTTTCATACGCTCCATCAATGCAGGACCCGTTAGCCCTTCAGCATCACCCGGCCAGTTTTCAACTTCAGTCGTAGTGGTTAGTTGACCACCTTGCTGCATACCGGTGATTACTACAGGGTTTAGATTTGCACGAGCAGCATAAACCGCTGCGGTATATCCTGCTGGACCTGAGCCTAATATAAGTAGACGGCAGTGTTTTGTATTACTCATTACGATTCCTTAATACCAATAATTGAGGTCAATTGTAAAAACTTTGTGGCGCGGGGTAAATAGTAGAGTAAAAATATAATTTTAAAATGCATAATAATGCAAAAATAGTGAAAACCGCGATTCAGCTATATATTTTGCATATCCCCCCTTTCAATGGAATTAATGTTCTGTTAATGTCTAATTAAGCCACCGAAACGTCTATTTTGGTGGCTTAGAAATAAAACATCGATGTTAGCCTATTGTTATGTAAGCGGTGTCTTTGTAAATATTATGTGTCTCTAGAGACGAGAACGCATAACATAAGCCTCGTAAATTGAATTATTGTAGGCTATTATAATCTTGGTTAGGATTTAGCTAGTACTTTAAGTTAATTCTAACTATTGCGTATTCAAATGAATGGATTATTTGAAAAACAAAGTTTTACTGGGATGTAAAAGGGTGGAAATGATGATGGAAGTAAAAACTCGACCAATGAAGGAACTAGATCGAATCGACCGTAATATTCTTAATGAATTACAAAAAGACGGCCGAATTTCCAATGTAGAGTTGTCGAAACGTGTAGGATTAAGTCCAACACCATGTTTAGAGCGTGTGCGTCGCTTAGAACGCCAAGGTTATATTACAGGTTATACCGCAATTCTAAATCCACAATTTCTTGATGCTTCATTGCTTGTTTTTGTTGAAATCACTTTAAACCGTGGTGCTGCTGATGTATTTGAGCAATTCAATAAAGCGGTTCAAGAGCTTGAAGAAATTCAAGAGTGTCATTTAGTATCTGGCGACTTCGATTATTTATTAAAAACACGTGTATCTGATATGTCAGCTTACCGTCGTTTACTTGGTGAAACGCTATTACGTTTACCGGGTGTTAATGACACTCGTACTTATGTTGTTATGGAAGAAGTAAAACAAAGTAACCGTTTAGTTATTAAAACGCGTTAATTTAACTTATAGCACATAATCTTTTAGCGTAATCCTAGATTAACGCAAATAAAATGATAAATAATCAACAAGCGGCATATTGCCGCTTGTTTTGTTTCTAGCATTTATTTAAAGTTGATAGCTCATATACCAAGTTACCTTTATTCGGTTTGCTGATTGTGCATCTTGCAGTAACTTAGGTATAGTAGATAACGTAAAACCGTCGCCTTCAAGAGTCATAAATCAAGATGAACAAATTTAATTTAGCTATTCCATCTAAATATCTTGCCCCATTATCAGGTATCCAGCGCGTTTTTGAAGTTGGATTCATTTTTTCTACCTTTATCGCTTGCTATGCAATGGTCGCATTAGTGACTTTTGATCCTGCAGACCCCTCGTGGTCCCAAACTAGCTGGGAAGGGCCTGTAAAGAATGCCGCTGGCTCACTCGGTGCGTGGATGGGCGATGTTTTATTCTTCACTTTTGGTCTTTATGCTTATGCAATACCACTCGCATTTGTCTCATTGGCTTGGTTTATCTTTTGGCGTCCGAGACAACTTGATGAAATAGACTTTTTTACTGTTGGTTTACGCATGATTGGCGCATTATTGCTGTTAATCGGTGTTTGTGGACTGGCATCTGTTAATTTTGATGATCTTTATTACTTTTCATCAGGTGGTTTAATTGGAGATGTTGTTGAACAAGCGATCAGTGAGTTATTTGGTATATTGGGTTCAACACTTATTTTACTGAGCTTTGTTGCGATTGGTTTTACGCTGTTAACAGGGATATCCTGGTTAACAATTGTTGATATGCTTGGTGCGAGCGTGATTAATGCCTGCCAATTTGTTGTCGATAAAGTGAAAGAGTTCAGTAATCGACCGGCGAAAACGGAAGTAAATGAAGACGCGTTGGTATCTGAGGATGAATATCAAGCTTCTGTACCGAAAACACGTACTCCCTCTGTAAATGCTCAGGGTGAAAGCGAAAAAGTGATACCTGAACAAGCGGATAAACCACTGACCGATGAATATAATGATGCAGTTAATATATCATTCACAGCCGTTGATGAGCTTATACCATGCCAAGAACCGTCAAACTCAGCATTCGATGTTGCTGAGTTTGAGCATATGCAGGACGATTATCCTGCTGATAATGATATTAAAACTGACAATAATGGTGTTATCGAATCTAACAACTTACATACGCAAAGCTTTAATAACCAGAGCGCTGAAGAATCTACTGCCGTAGAGAAAAGTACTGACCTGCAACTGGATGAGCCTGCTTTAGCGCCAGTATTCCAAATTAATAATAATGGCTCTGATAATGGTTTTGAAATTGTCGGTGACCAAGTTGTATCAACGAACCCGCTGCAATTTAAAGAAAAGCCGTTAACCTTACTACCGGGTTTAGAGTTATTAGATAAGCCTGATAAGAAAATTAATCCGATATCTCAAGCTGAACTAGACCATGTTGCGCGCTTAGTCGAAGAAAAATTACTCGAATTTAATATTAAAGCACAAGTTGTCGATGTACACCCTGGACCCGTTATTACGCGTTTTGAACTAAATTTAGCACCAGGTATTAAAGTCAGTAAGATCTCGGCATTATCGAAAGATTTAGCCCGCTCATTATCTGCAATGAGTGTTCGTATTGTCGAAGTTATCCCAGGAAAATCGGTTATTGGTCTTGAACTGCCGAACAAGTATAGAGAAACCGTGTTTCTTTCTGATGTGATGTCGAGTCCATCATTTACGGAAGCTAAATCAAAAACTTCAATGGTATTGGGTCATGATATTGCAGGTGATTCTGTGGTGGTTGATCTGGCTAAGATGCCACATCTATTGGTTGCGGGTACTACGGGCTCGGGTAAATCGGTTGGTGTGAACGTGATGATTATGAGTTTACTTTATAAGGCCTCGCCAGAAGAAGTCCGCATGATCATGATTGATCCTAAAATGTTGGAACTTTCGGTGTATGAAGGTATCCCACATCTATTAACTGAAGTTGTTACCGATATGAAAGATGCGGCTAATTCGTTGCGCTGGTGTGTGGGTGAGATGGAACGTCGTTATAAATTATTATCAGCGGTAGGCGTTCGTAACCTCGCAGGCTTTAATAGTAAAATACAACAAGCGATTGATGCTGGTCAGCCAATACTCGACCCATTATGGAAGCCGGGCGATAGTATGGACGAGACCGCACCTGCCTTGATTAAACTGCCTGCGATTGTGGTTATCGTGGATGAGTTTGCCGATATGATGATGATTGTCGGTAAAAAAGTTGAAGAGTTAATAGCGCGTATCGCCCAAAAAGCCCGTGCTGCCGGTATCCATTTAATCTTAGCGACCCAGCGTCCTTCTGTTGATGTGATCACGGGGTTAATTAAAGCGAATATTCCAACGCGTATTGCGTTTCAAGTATCAAGTAAAATTGATTCTCGTACCATTCTTGATCAAGCTGGTGCTGAGACACTATTAGGTATGGGTGATATGTTGTATCAGCCAGCTGGTACCAGTGTGCCAATTCGTGTTCATGGTGCATTTGTTGACGATCATGAAGTTCATCGTGTTGTAGCAGATTGGAAATTACGTGGTGAACCGAATTATATTGACGAAATTTTAAATGGTGAAGCAACGGCTGATACTTTACTACCCGGTGAAGTCGCAGAAGGTTCATCCGATGTTGATGAGTTATTTGATCAAGCGGTATACCATGTAACAGAAACACGCCGAGGTTCAGTATCGGGCGTACAACGTAAGTTTAAAATCGGTTATAACCGTGCCGCACGTATCGTCGAAGAGATGGAAGTGCAGGGCATTGTGAGTTCACCTGGACATAACGGTAATCGAGAAGTATTGGCGCCACCGCCTCCGAAGGATTAATTTATGAAACAGAAAATATCACTAAAAAAAATCGTAGCAACTGCAGTACTCATGACTGCATCAATGCTAACGCACGCACAAAGTGTTAAAGAAGAGCTACAAGGTCAACTTGCTCAGTTAAAACCATTCAGTGCTGACTTTACACAAACCGTTACGTCTGCTGAGGGGGATAACTTATCGACAGCGCAAGGCTCTATGCAATTACAGCGCCCGAATCAGTTTCGTTGGGAAACTGTGTCACCTGATGAGCAATTGATTGTCTCGAACGGTGAAAGTTTGTGGTTTTACAATCCGTTTGTTGAACAAGTTAGTATTTACTCACTTAAAGATGCGATTGCAAATACACCCTTTATGTTAATTGCAGGCTCAGAGCAAGCTGCATGGGGAAATTATCGCGTCACTAAAAAGGCGGGTGTTTATACTGTTATCACGCCTAATGATCCTACTGCGGCTGTATTTACTTTACAATTTAAGCAAGGTGAAATGTCACAATTCTCGGTGCAAGAGCAACAAGGTCAACATAGCCTGTTTGCGTTAACAAATCATAAGACAATGAATAAGATGGATCCTGCGTTGTTTAACTTTATTATCCCGGAAGATACAGATATAGATGATCAACGCTAATGAATAATACGATGTCACTTGATTTTAGTCCTGATTTTCAACCACTCGCAGCAAGAATGCGACCAGAGAAAATGTCGCAATATATTGGTCAAACTCACATTCTTGGTGAGGGTAAACCTTTACATCGTGCATTACTGGCTGGTCATGCTCACTCAATGATTTTATGGGGGCCACCTGGTACAGGTAAAACCACGATCGCAGAGATGATTGCCCATTACTGTGATGCTAGAGTAGAGCGGGTACATGCCGTTACATCGGGTATTAAAGATATTCGTTTAGCGATAGAAAAAGCCAAAGATAATGCCATCCAAGGCTATCGCACCATTTTATTTGTGGATGAAGTACATCGCTTTAATAAAAGCCAGCAAGATGCATTTTTACCACATATCGAAGATGGCACGATTATCTTTATCGGTGCAACGACCGAAAACCCGTCATTTGAATTAAACAACGCGTTATTATCACGTGCGCGTGTGTATGTACTGAAAAAATTAACCGTTGACGAGATCCAACGAGTTGTTGATCAAGCGCTGACTGATACGCGAGGTCTTGTTAATGTTAAATTTAACTTTGCGTTAGGTGTGAAAGAAAAGCTCTGTGAGTTAGCTGATGGCGATGCCAGAAAGAGCCTTAATTATCTCGAGCTATTAAATGATATGGCTGAAGACGAAGGGCAAGGAAAATTTATTACCCTTGAAAGGCTGATGTCTGTTGTCGGTCGAAAAGTGAATAGCTTTGATAGCAAAGGTGAGCTTTATTACGATTTGATGTCTGCCCTGCATAAGTCAATTCGTGGTTCATCTCCCGATGCCGCTTTATATTGGTTTGCACGTATGCTGGCAGGTGGTTGTGATCCATTGCATATAGCACGACGTCTGCTTGCTATTGCGTCAGAAGATATCGGTAATGCGGATCCAAGGGCGATGCAAGTTGCTGTATCGGCATGGGATTGTTTTAGCCGTGTTGGCGCTTATGAAGGTGAAAGAGCGATTGCCCAAGCGATCGTGTATCTCGCATCCGCGGCCAAAAGTAACTCGGTTTATACTGCATTCTCACAAGCGAAAATGTTAGTACAAGAACAACCTGACTTTGATGTACCCCTGCATTTACGTAATGCGCCAACTAAGCTAATGTCCGATCTTGGTTATGGTGATGACTATCGTTATGCTCATGATGAAGTAGGCGCGTATGCACCGGGTGAATGTTATATGCCAGAAGCATTGCAAGGTACTAAGTTATACCATCCTGTTGATCGCGGCGTTGAAAAGCAAATTAAGCAAAAACTTGATTACTTGCATCAGCTCGATATCAATAGTCCAAGACAACGTTATAAATAAACACGGTACTTTAATTAATGAACACAGAACTATCAATGAATAAAGCAGGGCACTATCAATGAATAATTTAGCATTATACGGTTTTGTTGCACTTGGCGGTGCAACAGGTGCGGTATTACGGACTGTTATTGCCCAGACTGCAACGGCGGTACTGGGCAAGGGTTTTCCTTTCGGTACACTAATTGTTAATATTTTAGGTTCGTTATTGATGGGCGTATTGTTCGCCCTACTTGATGACAACATCATTGCAGAAACACCTTGGCGCCAACTTATAGGTTTAGGTTTCTTAGGTGCGTTGACGACATTTTCGACATTTTCGATGGATTCTTTGTTGTTATTACAGCAAGGTGAGTGGTTAAAAGCAGGGCTAAATGTATCTTTAAACGTATTCGTGTGTATTTTTGTTGCATATTTAGGTATGCGCTTAGTATTTCGAGCATAAAGACCCGTATTTTAAGTATAAATACCGTGATGAAAGAGTAAATACACGTTAAAATAATACGTGTTAATAATACCAACAGATATTTTGGGCCCAGTGCAAGGAAATCGCACTCAGGTCGAAATAAAACAAGCAGAGTAGGTAAAGAATGTTAGATCCTAAATTTCTTCGAGCAGACTTAGAAGAAGCTAAACAGCGTTTAGCGAGCCGTGGTTTTGAACTAGACGTTGATACAATCAAATCATTAGAAGAACAGCGTAAAGCATTACAGATCCGTACAGAGCAATTACAGAATGATCGTAACGTACGTTCTAAATCCATTGGTAAAGCAAAAGCAAGTGGTGAAGATATTCAACCACTATTAGCTGAAGTGGGAAAATTAGGCGAAGAACTTGATTCGGCTAAAGCTGAACTCGCTGAGTTACTCACTAAAATTGAAGATATTGCACTATCGCTACCAAACCTGCCACATCCATCTGCGCCACTAGGTAAAGATGAAGATGACAATGTGGAGTTAAAGCGTTGGGGTCAACCAAAAGAATTTGATTTTGAAATTAAAGATCATGTTGATGTAGGCGAAGCGCTTAACGGTCTGGATTTTAAAAACGCAGTTAAAATTACCGGTTCACGTTTCATTGTTATGCGTGGCCAGATTGCACGTATGCACCGTGCTATTGCGCAATTTATGCTTGATACGCACACAGAAGAACACGGTTATACAGAATTATATGTACCTTACCTTGTTAACGCTGATTCGCTATACGGCACTGGTCAATTACCTAAATTCGGTGAAGACCTATTCCACACAAAACCTGCAACAGAAGAAGGTCAAGGTCTAAGCCTGATCCCAACTGCTGAAGTACCTGTGACGAATACTGCACGTGATACTATTACTGACGAAGCTGATCTACCTGTACGTTTGACTGCACATACACCTTGTTTCCGAAGTGAAGCGGGTTCTTATGGTCGTGATACTCGTGGTCTAATTCGTCAGCATCAGTTTGATAAAGTTGAGATGGTGCAATTAGCACACCCTGAAAAATCATACGAAGCACTTGAAGAGATGCGTCAGCACGCTGAAAACATCTTAATCAAGCTTAACTTGCCATACCGTGTAGTGACATTGTGTACGGGTGATATGGGCTTTGGCGCAACGAAAACATATGACCTAGAAGTATGGGTTCCTGCACAGAAAACGTACCGTGAAATTTCTTCAGTATCTAACTGTGAAGATTTCCAAGCACGCCGTTTACAAGCACGTACACGTCTTAAAGACAATAAGAAGCCTGTGCTACTACACACTCTAAACGGTTCGGGTTTAGCGGTAGGTCGTACGTTAGTCGCGATTCTAGAGAATTACCAGCTTGCTGATGGCCGTGTTGAAGTACCTGAAGCATTACAAGGCTACATGGGCGGTCTAACGCACATGGGTTAATCTGACCGCTAATAAAGAGTCGATTAAATAAAAGCCCCGCTGAGTTATGCGAACAACTCAGCGGGGCTTTTTGGTTTCTGGTTTAACAAAATCCCTTCATTAATTATTCAATATAATGGGACTCGTGTTAACAGGAACGCTAACTAGAGCGTCGATTAAAGGCATTTCGCTGGTTTAGGCAATCCCGCTATTTTGGTTGCTTGTTTCGCAGGGCCTTTAGGAAACAGCTTATATAAATAGATGCTGTTACCTTTATCTGCCCCCAGTTTCTTCGCCATTGCTTTTACTAATGCGCGGATAGCAGGTGAGGTATTGTATTCAAGGTAAAAATTACGCACGAAATGAACAACTTCCCAATGAGCTGGGCTAAGGCTGATACCTTCTTGCTCAGCAATAATTGGCGCAAGTGCTTCACTCCAATCGTTAGAGTTAAGTAAATAACCCAGTTTGTCGGTTGCGATTTCTTGTTCATTGATAATTAACATAGGCATAAACTAATCTTAGAGGGAAAACAAAAAAGCCTCGTCAAACGAGGCTTTTCACTATTTATAAATATAACTTCTTATGTATAGTATAACTTAAATCAATTCTCTATGAGTAGAGTTTGAATTAACGGGACTTAACTAATAAGGCGTTAGATCTACTTTATCAACACTAACAACGAGATTAGTCGTCGCTACTCATAATACCTAAGATTTGTAATAAGCTAACAAAGATATTATATAGTGACACAAAGATAGTGACAGTCGCTGAGATATAGCTTGTTTCACCACCGTGAATGATAGAACTTGTTTGCATCAAGATAGCGCCAGATGAAAACAGAATAAACATAGCACTGATTGCTAGACTAAGTGCTGGAATTTGTAAAAATATGTTACCAATCATAGCCACGATAAGTACGACAAAACCTGCCATCATCATGCCACTAAGAAAAGACATATCCTTTTTGGTTGTTAGCACATATGCAGACAGAGCAAAGAAAGTAAATGCAGTACCAGCAAGTGCTAATACGACAACATCACCCATACCCGCGCCTAAGTACATGTTAATTAATGGGCCAACGGTATAACCTAAGAAACCTGTGAATAAAAATACAAATAAAATACCCATTGAGTTGTTGCGGTTTTTCTCTGTTAGGTACATCAATCCGTACACACCAATTAGGGTAATGATGATACCTGGAGAAGGTAAGTTTAATGTAACCACTGCGCTAGCAACTAACGCTGAAAACGCTAGTGTCATCGCTAATAGCATATAGGTGTTTTTAAGCACCTTATTCGTCGCGAGTACGCTTGCCTGCGACTGAGTCTGAATCGTACGTTGTTGCATGGTGTCTTTTCCTTAATTATTAACACAGCTAGTTAGATTGTCAGTATACCCTAAAGTTCCGACATAATATGACAATATAGTTAATTTATAGCCAAATAAGCTAAAAACAAGCCTTTCTGCTTAAAAATGTGATTAAATTTTAAAAACACTTTATTTTTAGGTCAAACGCTGTATTATACGCTCCATTGCTGCGGAGGGGTGGCAGAGTGGCCGAATGCACTGGTCTTGAAAACCAGCAGGGGTTAATAGCTCCTCGAGAGTTCAAATCTCTCCTCCTCCGCCATCTATATAGAGAAAGGCGCTATCTGAAAAGATAGCGCCTTTTTTGCATTTTAGCATCCCTCATCCATCTCATTTTGACCGTTAATATCCTCACGAGTTTGGTTTAGGCGAATTTCTTGTTTTGCTCGTATACTGCCCCGTTCCGCTAACATAACATTTGCTTATATCTGCTCATATCAATTCGCACACCCTCTTTGTTGGATTACAGCGCGAAGCGAGTGAAAAGTAAACGGTTAGATCGTTGAGCGTGTTTTTTTAGCTTATAGACATTTACAATACTCAATCATATCTCTATTATACGCTCATTGCTGCGGAGGGGTGGCAGAGTGGCCGAATGCACTGGTCTTGAAAACCAGCAGGGGTTAATAGCTCCTCGAGAGTTCAAATCTCTCCTCCTCCGCCATCTATATAGAGAAAGGCGCTACCTGAAAAGGTAGCGCCTTTTTTGCATCTTAAGCCTTATTTTTCTTTCATCACGCCACTGCTTCGTTGTCATTTAGCTATTATTCTTCAGCGTAGTTTATTCTCACCGTTATTTTGTTGATAAATATATCGAATCTGACGTTTTTTAAACACTTGTGTTATTCTGTCGCTAGAAAATTGATCGAGTTGGTTTTATTTTGTGCGAAGTTTGAAGGTTTGGTCTTTTTACTTTACAACTGGACGGTGTATCTCTATTATACGCTCCATTGCTGCGGAGGGGTGGCAGAGTGGCCGAATGCACTGGTCTTGAAAACCAGCAGGGGTTAATAGCTCCTCGAGAGTTCAAATCTCTCCTCCTCCGCCATCTATATAGAGAAGCCGGTACTTATTCATTTAAGTACCGGCTTTTTGCTATCTGGTATTATTTAATCTCTCTAATTTATTCAGCTTCTTCAAGTAATGCGGCACGTTGTGCATTCCATCGTTTTCGTTGTTCGTAGTAATAATCCCAAACACAAGGGCAGCAAGCGCCGCCACCACAACAATCATCATCTGCGGGTGGGTAGGGTTTTTCTATTAACTCAGGTTGCGGTTTTTCCATTGATTTATCCTTTTCGCTAGCGTTAGGCAAAATGTAACATATTTTGAATGGCATTGATCAAATCAGTGGTGGTTAATTAATAAGCTGTATTATCAATAATAAATATGTATAAGGCCTTTATATATCTATATAAAGGCCTTATACATAGCTTGATATTTCACATTTTTTTAGTAACTATATTTATTTTGCTAACTGAACCGCATTTTAGCTTTAAAGTAATATAGTTATTAAATTATTGATATATAATGGCATATTATTATTTGGCATAAATATATTAGCTTCTATGGTTAACTTTAGCGTAAAAATAACAACCTATTTTTGGCCATCTAATGTATTATGTTCTTTAGAAATTATGTGTATGCGGAGATATTCTTTTGATTAATGTATTCCTTGTCGATGATCACGAATTAGTCCGTACTGGGATTCGCCGAATTCTTGAAGATGTACGTGGTATTAAAGTCGTGGGTGAAGTTTCATGCGGAGAGGATGCCGTTCAGTTTTGTCGAGAAAATCAGCCAGATGTGATCTTGATGGATATGAACATGCCAGGTATTGGCGGATTAGAAGCGACTCGCAAAATTTTACGGAACAATGCTGATATTAAAATTATCGTATTAACGATACACACGGAAGAACCATTTCCAAGCAAAGTAATGCAAGCAGGCGGTGCAGGCTATTTAACTAAAAGTGCAGCACCTGACGAAGTGTTAAGTGCAATCCGTAAAGTACATAGTGGGCAGCGTTATATTGCGCCTGAAATTGCACAACAGATGGCATTAAGTCAATTTTCGTCTGCAGATGAGAACCCTTTCCAAAGTCTGTCAGAGCGTGAATTACAAATCATGATGATGATCACGAAAGGGCAGAGAGTGGTCGATATTGCCGAACAATTACACCTTAACTCTAAGACGGTTAATGCTTATCGCTATCGCCTATTCAGTAAGCTTAATATTAATGGTGACGTAGAACTGACTCACCTTGCGATAAGACACGGTATCTTAGATGCAGATACACTATAATTAAGCATGACCTTACTTAATTTCAATTGAGAAAGATGCCTTCGGGCGTCTTTTATTTTATGCCTTCAAAAGAACAATTCAATTATCAAGATTTCTTGAAAACAGTTTCACACCAACCCGGTGTTTACCGTATGTATGACCATAAAGATGTGGTTATTTATGTCGGTAAAGCGAAAGATCTACATAAACGCCTAAGCAGTTACTTTCGAAAAACCGTCGATCGTGAAAAAACGCGTGTATTAGTCACTCATATTACGAGTATTGATGTAACTGTGACGCATTCTGAAACCGAAGCGTTAGTGCTTGAGCATACGTATATTAAACGCTATCAGCCACGTTATAATGTTTCATTACGTGATGATAAGTCTTACCCTTACATTTTGATAACCGATCATAAGCATCCGCAATTAACGTCTATTCGTAATAAAAATAAGCGTAAAGGGCAATATTTTGGTCCCTATCCAAGTGGCAGCGCTGTACGAGAAAGTTTGCATTTAATGCAAAAGCTATTTCCTGTGCGTCAGTGTGAAGATAGCTATTATCAAAATCGTTCACGTCCGTGCTTACAGTTCCAACTTAAGCGGTGTTTAGGCCCTTGTGTAAAAATGGATAATCCTGAGGAATATCAACAACAGGTTGAACTTGCTGCGCTATTTTTGAAGGGTAAAAATACTGACGTAATTAATGAATTAGTAATTAAGATGGAGAAAGCCAGCCAAGAGTTAGCATTTGAAGAGGCAGCACGCTATCGCGATCAAATACAAGCATTAAGAACGATTCAAGAGCAGCAGTATGTGACATCTGATTTAGGTGAGATGGACGTTATCGGATTTGCCTTTAAAAATGGTATCGCCTGTGTACATTTGTTATTCGTACGCTCGGGTAAGGTGTTTGGCAGTCGTAGTTATTTCCCTAAAGTGCCTGCAAATACAGAAATGAGTGAAGTGATTCAGGCGTTTTTATTACAGTACTACTTGAATAAAGAGACTGAACAGGCGATTCCTAAGGAAATATTGTTAACGGAATTTGCGGAAGATAATGACTTGATTGAATCAAGTTTAAGTCAACTTGCGGGTCGTAAAATAAAGCTAACTAGCCCTAAACGAGGGGACAAGTCTAAGTTTTTAAGGTTGGCGCTTACTAACGCTGAAACGGCATTAACAACGAAGCTAGCAACGAAAAGCACGGTACTTAATCGTTTTAAAGAATTAGAAAAAGTATTAAACTTTGATGGCAAAATCCAACGTATGGAATGTTTTGACATTAGTCATACTGGCGGCGAACAGACGGTTGCTTCATGCGTTGTATTTAATCGAGATGGACCCAATAAAGCAGATTATCGACACTTTAATATCACTGGGATCACGGGCGGGGATGATTATGCCGCGATGGCCCAAGTATTGGATCGCCGCTTTAAGAAGGTTACAGAAATCGACAAAATACCTGATATTCTATTTATCGATGGTGGTAAAGGGCAAATGACACAGGCGGAGCAAGTGCTAACTCAATACGCTGATAATTTTACTGTTAAACGGCCCGAAATCATTGGTATTGCTAAAGGTGTGACGCGTAAAGCAGGTTTAGAGACGCTAATCTTGTCGGGTGCGTTGGACAATGTACCTGATATAGAGTTCTACTTACCCAGTGATTCAGCAGCTTTGCATCTTGTTCAACATATTCGTGATGAATCTCATCGTTTTGCGATTACTGGCCATCGCGCTCGTCGTAATAAAGTTAAACGTACCAGCTCTTTAGAAAATATTGCTGGTGTTGGACCGAAGCGCCGCCAAGTATTACTTAAATTTATGGGGGGGTTACAGCAGTTACGTAGTGCGAGTAGGGAGGAAATAGCAAAAGTACCAGGTATAAGTATTGATTTAGCAGAAAAAATTTATGATTCATTGCATCAATAAGCAAGATATAGGACTATAGGGATGTTTCAATTTCAAAAGCATGAGAATAATGAAAAACATACCAAATATTTTAACTTTGTTTCGCGTGATTTTAATTCCTTTTTTTGTTCTCGCGTTTTATTTACCAATTGAAAATTCGTTTTATATTGCTGCATGGATCTTTTTTGTTGCAGGTGCAACTGACTACCTTGATGGTTATTTAGCTCGACGTTGGGATGTATCAAGTAAGCTGGGTGCTTTCCTTGATCCTGTCGCAGATAAAATAATGGTTATCACTGCATTGGTGATGGTTGCGGGTGATCACGACCGTATCGCGGCGAGTGTCGGCGAACACAGTGCATTGTGGATAATGATCCCAACACTCATCATGATTGGCCGAGAGTTGGCTATTTCTGGCTTACGTGAATGGATGGCGGACTTGGGCAAACGTGCTAATGTTGCTGTCGGTAATGCAGGTAAATGGAAAACAAGCTTTCAAATGATGGCGCTAGGCGGTTTTGTTTGGCAACAAGGCCCTTGGATGGTTTACCTTGCTTATATCGTGTTTTATGCCGCAATGGTGTTAACGGTTGTTTCTATGGTGCAGTACTTTTCTGCAGCATGGGGTGAGTTAACAAGCGAAGATTAGACGTAACTGCTACGGGCCAGGTAGACTATTTTTTGGTTATCCCGTTATTCCGGTGATATTTAACCCCTTTTAGTTAAAAAACAGACTGTTTAGGTTGAAACGTAAGCGTTTTGATCGCGGAAGATAAAAGGGTGTTGACTCTATCTTTTAGGTCTGTAGAATGCGTCAGCACATAGGGTCTACAGCGGTTTATATAAAGCAGCTTAGATGAAATGTTAAAGAAATTGCCCGAGTGGTGAAATCGGTAGACACAAGGGATTTAAAATCCCTCGCTTAATAGGCGTGCCAGTTCAATTCTGGCCTCGGGCACCAATTTCTTTTTGTTAGGTATAACATTAAACATATAATTTGGCGGGTTGGCAGAGTGGCTATGCAGCGGATTGCAAATCCGTGGACCTCGATTCGACTTCGGGACCCGCCTCCATGATTTAGCTTGTAAATAGCAAGTTTATTGGTTCTGCACTGGAACGGATAAACTATAAAAATTCAGTGCCCGAGTGGTGAAATCGGTAGACACAAGGGATTTAAAATCCCTCGCTTAATAGGCGTGCCGGTTCAATTCCGGCCTCGGGCACCAATTAATACTAATACTAGAAATAGTATATCTCGCTAAGATGTAAAATTAGCACCCTGTATTAGCAACGAAAGTTGTGATGGCAGGATATGGCGGGTTGGCAGAGTGGCTATGCAGCGGATTGCAAATCCGTGGACCTCGATTCGACTTCGGGACCCGCCTCCATGATTTAGCTCGTAAGAGCAAGTTTATTGGTTCAGCACTGTGAACGAATAAGCTATAAATGTTTAGCAATAAACAACAGAATTCAGTGCCCGAGTGGTGAAATCGGTAGACACAAGGGATTTAAAATCCCTCGCTTAATAGGCGTGCCAGTTCAATTCTGGCCTCGGGCACCAATTAATACTAATACTAGAAATAGTATATCTCGCTAAGATGTAAAATTAGCACTCTGTGTTAACAATTAATTTGTCATCGCAGTATATGGCGGGTTGGCAGAGTGGCTATGCAGCGGATTGCAAATCCGTGGACCTCGATTCGACTTCGGGACCCGCCTCCATGATTTAGCTCGTAAGAGCAAGTTTATTGGTTCAGCACTGTGAACGAATAAGCTATAAATGTTTAGCAATAAACAACAGAATTCAGTGCCCGAGTGGTGAAATCGGTAGACACAAGGGATTTAAAATCCCTCGCTTAATAGGCGTGCCAGTTCAATTCTGGCCTCGGGCACCAACATTTTATAAAAAAACCAGCTTATAGCTGGTTTTTTTATGTCTAAAATTTACCTTGTATAAACTGGCTATTTATTTTTCGGATTATCTGAATTCATCAAAGCCGACTTTATCGGATAACATCTTATATTGTAAATAGTATCTCTGACAGTCGATTTTACAGCTGTGGCTAAAAGAAAGATGATTGATATTGTTCCTGAACTCTGGTTTATTTCAAGCTTACCTTCATTTACCGTCTATTATCGTTTATATGAAACTATGAAATATTTTATGGTTATTTAAGTTGCCGTTTAGTCAACTTGGGTGGTAAAAGTGAAAGCCAAAAGATATAAAGGTAGTACGGGTTTTACATTAATAGAATTGATCGTTGCCGTGATCATATTGGCTGCTTTAGCCGCGGTAGCGTTACCTAGCTTCATGCACGTTCACCGCGATGGGAAGGTAGTTACATTATCTAGTATTGCTGCGCAATTGGAAGAGCAAAGTCAGATAGCGCATCTTAAGGCGCTGGTTGATAATATTCCAGCCGCAGGTGAGTGTACTTTTGGTTGTGATGGGCATAATAATTGGAGTGTCACTAAGGGATATTATTATATTTTCATGGCCGATGGCTCAAAGCTGTTTATCCGCGATAGCTATCCATTTTATCAAGGTGAAGAAGATACTCATTTTAAACCTGCAATGGGCTTAAGTGATAGTCAGTTTGTTTTTGTTGAAGGAACCACGTTGAAAATTATTCCTAGGAGTTGGGAAAATGAACGTTCTGAGATAACAAATCATAATTTTAAATGTTATGTCGAATATGAAAACGCGGCTGAAACACGTAAGAATATAATAACAGTGCACAGTGCCGATTGTTAAATCGTTGTGATAATAAGCATATTGGATTTATTTTCAACCATATGATATCTATGCAAAGGTTTTCATTGACTCATATTTAGAATACGGTAAAGTAAGCGCATATCCGGTTAGGCAGCAGCTTAACAGTTTATCACTCAGCCCGAGTGGTGAAATCGGTAGACACAAGGGATTTAAAATCCCTCGCTTAATAGGCGTGCCGGTTCAATTCCGGCCTCGGGCACCAAATTTAGAAAAAGGCTTACCTTAACGGTAAGCCTTTTTTGCTTTCTGGCATTTAAAATAATCCTTGTATCTTTAAACTCGAGTGATTATGATATCTAATTATCCTTTATGGTTATTTATCTTCTATGCTACTTCGGTTGATGCGCTATTTTACTCTGTTGTTTGTTATGGTTATGGGCTTTAATTCTCAGGCTGACACATACACAGAATTAGCGATATCATCAAAACCGTTATTAGCACCAGCCTCTTTACTTGTAAATGCAAATGAAGCGGGTATTGCTTACCAAGATCTCGCTGAATCAGAACAACCTTCTGTATCATTACCAATTCATGCTTATGAATTTGCTTTAACGGAAACCTCTCGTTATACCAGTGCTGGTCGATTACTGTTAAATAATCCTGAACCGGACTATCAGATAGAGATTGAATTATCTATTCCACCATCGCCGTCTTTTGTGATTGGCTATGCGGTTAATATTAATTTTTATCAACATTGGTTGACTCAGATATCGTGTTCTAAGTCTCGACTATCGGGCTGGAAAGACAGTAATCTTTTATATTCCCACCGTCAGTATCCTGCTGTTATTACATTTGTTTAGACAAAAATGTAAGTATTAATCACACTGCTTTTTTGTTGCCTTTATTATCTGCTTATATTCCCTAAAGAGTTCTATAAATAGCGCCGTATATGGTATTGCAAATAGTGCAAACGTACTGTAAATAGCGTTTTTAATGGTCCTATTGTCAGCGAGTTATAAGCGAGTTAATCACCTATATGCCACCGCTTTATTTTTATAAACGGTACTTATATAACGCACCATTTATATACAGAAAACAGTATATAAATGGTCTTTATGTAAAGCTTGGCATTGATGGACTGCTATCAAATGACAAAAATAACAAATTCAAAAGTTCAACGTAAACGACTTAACCATTATGCAGGTTGGAAGTATGTGGTTTTAATCTGTACTGTCTTAATTATGCTATTAAGTGCGATCCCTACTATATATGGTGAAGATCCGGCACTGCAAATTAACCATAAACAAGACCAACAACCCGCTCTTCACGTGCTTAAGCAGACACTAGAAGGAAGTAATATTGCGGTAAAACGTATCGATCAAGACATGGATAAAACCACGATAGTGTTAACAGACTTAAGCACTCAAACACGTGCTAAGGCGATACTCGAAGCCACATTGCCAGCAGATGATGATATTACTTTAGCACTCGTTTCTGCTGCGCCGTCTTGGTTACAGAGTATGGGGTTGAAGCCAATCAAATTAGGTTTAGATCTACGTGGTGGTGTGCAGTTCTTGCTAGATGTTGATATGGAACCGGTATTCAATATCAGAGCACAGCAATTGGTAGATAACCTACGCACTGATTTTCGTGAGGAAGGGTTTCGAGGTGTTCGAATTAGCATTAATCATAATAATAGTTTGCAACTGAACTTGCCCACCGATGAAGCAAAAGTCACATTGTTGAAATTAATGCACAACAACTATCCGCAATGGAAAGTAACTCAGAGTTCGGGGTTATTGGTAGAGGTGGGTATTCCGCAAACTGAAAAGACCGACATCATTAACCTGACAGTGCAGCAAAACTTGCAAACTATGCGTAGTCGTATCGCAGAGTTAGGTATTACTGAAGCGATGGTTCAGCGCCAAGGTGAGCATCGTATCCGTATTGAATTACCCGGTGTGCAAGATCCTGCGACGGCAAAAAATGTGATAGGTGCAACCGCGAGCCTAGCATTCCACGAACTTGAAACCGTGCGCAGTGGCAGCATGCTGGTTAACAATAACGATGGTATTCCAATCCGCATTGCGCGTGATGCTATTTTGGGTGGTGAACATATTATTGATGCTCGAGCCAGTGTTGGTGAAATAGGGGCTGCAGAAGTTAATATTACGTTAGATAACGCGGGTGGTAAAAAAATGTCGAGTTTTACCAAGCATAATATTGGTAAGCCGATGGCAACGCTTTACAGTGAGTACAGTCGTAACGCGGATGGTTCCACTAAAAAGACCAACAACATTATTAGTGTTGCTACTATTCAAGCCCAGCTAGGCAGTCAATTTAGAATCACGGGTGCTGGCAATATGGCTGATGCACAAGAGCTTGCATTGTTGCTACGTGCAGGGTCGTTAACTGCACCTGTGACTATTGTTGAAGAAAGAACGATAGGTCCTTCACTGGGGGCCGATAATATTCAAAATGGCTTCTCAGCATTAGCGCTCGGGCTGGGTTTAACCTTGGTATTTATGGCGCTGTGGTATCGTCGTCTAGGCTGGGTTGCAAATATCGCGCTCATTGCCAATATTATTATTTTATTTGGTTTATTAGCTTTGATCCCAGGTGCTGTATTAACGCTACCGGGTATTGCAGGGTTAGTGCTTACTGTTGGTATGGCCGTCGATACAAATGTACTGGTGTTTGAGCGTATTCGAGATAAATTACGAGAAGGACGTAGTTTTGCACAAGCCATTGACTGTGGTTTTGATAGTGCATTTGCTACGATTCTTGATGCCAATATAACCACCTTAATTATTGCGGTTGTACTGTATTCGGTTGGCAGGGGACCCGTGCAAGGATTCGCTTTAACGCTGGGCTTAGGTATCTTAACCAGTATGTTTACAGGCATCTTGGTATCACGTGCATTAATTAATAAATTATGGGGTCGTGATACTCGTCATGACTTGAAGGTATAATGATGACTATCAATATAAACAATAGTAACAAAAAAAAGAGTAATAACTACAGTCAATTACGTTATATCAGCAGTGCTGTATCAGTGGTTTTTATGCTTGTTGCGATAGCATTTCTTAGTATTAATGGACTGAATTGGGGAGTTGACTTCACTGGTGGTGTTATTACTGAAGTGCAGATGGATCCAACGATTACAATGAGTGAGATCTCGCCTTTATTACAATCGGCATTGAACCAAAATGTTAATGTTATTGAAGGGGGGGAGATGGGTCGATGGATCTTACGCTACGCGGAACCTACGACTGGCATAGGTATTCCGGATATCACAGAGGTACTCGCGCCATTATCAACAAATATTCAAGTACTAAACACCAGTATTGTCGGATCTCAAGTTGGACAAGAGTTAGCGGAACAAGGTGGCCTAGCGATCTTAGTCTCGATGTTGTGTATCATGGCGTATTTAAGTTATCGCTTTGAATGGCGTTTAGCGTCGGGTGCATTATTTGCCTTGCTGCACGATGTATTATTTGTACTTGGGGTGTTTGCTGCATTACAACTCGAGTTTAACTTGACGGTATTTGCGGCGATATTGGCGATTATCGGTTATTCATTAAATGATTCTATTATTATTGGGGATCGTATCCGCGAGTTACTTATTCTTAAGCCTAATTTAGCAATTGCTGATGTGAATAATGATGCTATTGGGGCAACTCTATCGCGCACAATGGTAACATCTGGAACAACCTTAATGACGGTCTCGGCATTGTGGTTACTTGGGGGCGAACCTTTGAATGGATTCTCTGTTGCGATGTTCATTGGTTTAATTGTCGGTACATGGTCATCGATTGCTGTTTCGACTACGTTACCTGAATTCTGGGGGTTAAATGCCCGACATTATCAGGTCGTTGAGTTGAAAAAGGGGGGTTACGAAGACTAATACATTTATTATTGTAGGTAATTTGAGCGCGTGGGTTTGTTAATCCTGCGCGTTTATCTATGATAAACAGATCAATATGTAGATAATGTGATATAGCACAGACTATTTTTACTCTAACTTCTAATTAACCCCTACCGTTGTTTCATCTTGATTTAGGAATGTGTACTATAGCTATGTCAATAAATTGGCGTCGGTTAGTTTTTGACACTATTTAACAGTAGGTTAACTGTGGTTTATTTAAGTTTGAGTAAAGTTTAGCGTAGGCAGTAATATGGATACTACTAAGTCAGTTTTTGTAATTGATGAAAATATTGAACGGAGACAAAATTTAGAAACGATATTGTCCTTTCTTGGAGAAGGGTGGCAGAGTTATGACTCTCACATCGACATTAGTGCAAAGATCGATCTTGCTGCAAATAGTGTTATCGTGTCTTCAGATAGGTATTCAGAAAAGGAACTATTTGCGTTACTTGATGCTAACCCAATGAATCCATTTTTGACGTTTGGTACACAGGAAACAGCATCAAAGCAAGGTAATTTAATCGGTCATATCGAACATCCTTTTTCCTATCACCAGCTGACACTTTTACTCGGGCGTTGTCAATCTTATCGCCAATGTGTTACGAGTAAGTTAGGTCAATCAACCTCGGCCTCAAAAGCATTAATTAAACAGTTAGTAGGGCGTGGTGATGCGATTCAAAGTGTTCGCCATTTGATTACTCAAGTTGCGACTAAGGGTGCTAATGTTTTAGTTCTCGGTGAATCAGGTACGGGTAAAGAAGTTATTGCCCGTTCAATCCATGATGCATCATCACGTAATCACGGCCCATTTGTTCCTGTTAACTGTGGTGCGATCCCGGCTGAATTATTAGAAAGTGAATTATTTGGTCATGAAAAAGGTGCGTTTACGGGCGCGTTTTCAGCACGTAAAGGACGCTTTGAACTCGCAAGTGGTGGTACTTTATTCCTTGATGAAATCGGTGATATGCCGCAGCCAATGCAAGTGAAATTATTACGTGTTTTACAAGAGCGAGTTTTTGAACGCGTGGGTGGCAGTAAAGCAATTAAAGCTGATGTAAGGGTTATTGCTGCAACACACCGTAATTTAGAGAAAATGATCCTTGATGGCGAATTTCGTGAAGATCTTTATTACCGTCTGAATGTATTCCCAATTGAAAGCCCTGCATTGCGTGAGCGCCCTGATGATATACCATTACTGATCCAAGAGTTATTACGCCGACACGAAGCAGAGCGTGATGCGACAATCTTATTTACGCAACGGGCAATGGAATCGTTAATGCAACATTCATGGCCGGGTAATGTACGTGAATTATCGAATTTGATCGAACGTTTACTGATCATGACGGCTGGTAATATTGTTGATATTGGTGAGTTACCTGCTAAATACCGTTATAACGATGATGGTGAAAGTCAGAGCATTAGTTCAGAGTTACCGAGTGAATTAGCTGAGCGTGATGCAATATCTGCAATGTTTAATGATGATATTTTTGCCGATATAGAAGAAGAATCACAAGAAGATGGTTTCTTCTCGATGCCAAATAGTTTGCCTGAACGCGGCGTTAATCTGAAAGAGATGCTGGCCGAATTCGAAATAGACATGATTAAACAAGCCCTTGATCAACAAGCGCACGTTGTCGCCCGAGCTGCAGATCAACTTGGCATGCGTAGAACGACATTGGTTGAAAAAATGCGTAAGTATGGATTACAGAAAGAAGCCTAAATAAATGTAACCAAGTATAGATTTACTTATCCTTGATAAAACAAACGAGAAAGCTCAACGTGATGTTGGGCTTTTTTCTTTATATATACAATGGTTTACGCCCCTTTAATTATTGGCACACTAAATGCATCGTTAGGTGCGAGTCAATTTTTTAGCGGAGTGCTACCATGGTACAAGAATCTTATCCCGGCGAATTAGCAGAACTACGAGCACACAAAAATCGTAGTGAAAAGTTAGTAGAAGCATTGCCGTCAGGGTTGGTTATTCTTGATGGCAACGGTATGGTTATTGAAGTCAATAAAGTTGCTGTGCAATTACTTGGTGAACCATTGATCGATTCACGTTGGATGGATGTCATTCAACGTGCGTTTACCCCTAAAGAAGATGACGGACATGAAATTTCATTAAAGAATGGCTGTAAAGTTCAACTTTCGATCACGACACTTGGCACGCAGCCTGGTCAGTTAATAATGTTGACAGACTTAACGTATACACGTCATTTACAAGAGCGTGTCAGTCATATGAAACAGTTGTCGTCATTGGGGCGAATGGTAGCGTCATTAGCACACCAGATCCGCACGCCATTATCAGCGGCATTATTATATGGATCTAATCTAGCCAACCCGAATCTCCCGCCAGCATCAAAGAAACGTTTTCAAAGTAAACTTATTGAACGGCTTAATGATTTGGAAAACCAAGTTAATGACATGCTGCTATTTGCACGTACCGGCAAAGATTTAGTGGTTGAAGAGATTTCACTGCAGAACTTATTAATTCAAGTGCAAGCGGGCAGCGAAGCTATGATGTTGCAGACTGGTAGCAACATGCAAGTGACACTACCCGAACCCGATTTATTAATTCTAGCTAATCGTAATGCACTTTCTAGTGCGATTGGCAATTTGATACAAAATGCATTACACGCTTGTGGTCAAGGGGCTAACCTCGCTATTTCTGCAGTCCGCTCCGGTGATGACAAAGTCGCAATTGTGGTATCTGATGATGGTCCCGGGATCTCGACGCTCATGCAAGCAAAAATCTTAGAACCTTTCTTTACCACCAAATCACAGGGCACGGGTCTTGGCCTTGCTGTTGTACAAAGTGTGGTGAAAGCGCACCATGGCAGTTTAGAGTTGAACTCAACTGTCGGTGAAGGAAGTCGTTTTAGTATAATCGTACCGCTACATCGCGTAGCAGAACCTCAACCAATGGTAATAGGTGGATAATAGTATGTCCCATTCTCAAATTCTTGTAGTTGAAGATGATTTAGGTCTTCGTGAAGCCTTAGTTGATACCTTATTAATGGCTGGTTATGAGTGCGATGAAGTTGATAGCGGTGAAAGTGCACTGATTGCATTAGGTAAAAAAACCTATGATATGGTCGTGAGTGATATTCAAATGGGTGGCATGACGGGATTAACTTTACTGCATAATATTAAACAAAAACACCCCGATTTACCGGTATTGTTAATGACGGCTTATGCCAAAGTAGATGATGCGGTAACGGCAATGCGTAATGGTGCAGTTGACTACATTGGTAAACCTTTCTCTCCAGAAGTATTGATTAATCAGGTTGGTCGTTATGTACCACCACAAAAAATAGCTAAGCGCACACCTTGTTACGGTGATGAGAAAACAGAGCAACTATTAAGTTTGGCGCGTAAAGTGGCTAAATCAGATGCAACGGTCATGGTGACAGGTCCAAGTGGAACGGGTAAAGAAGTGCTATCACGTTATATTCATGATAATTCACTGCGTTATGACGGTCCATTTGTGGCTATTAACTGTGCGGCTATCCCAGATAATATGTTAGAAGCAACACTGTTTGGTTATGAAAAAGGCGCATTTACTGGCGCGATACAAGCATGCCCAGGAAAATTTGAGCAAGCACAAAACGGTACCATTTTACTGGATGAGATCTCGGAAATGGACTTATCGTTGCAAGTTAAATTATTACGGGTATTGCAAGAGCGTGAAGTTGAGCGCTTAGGTAGCCGTAAAACCATTAAACTTAATATACGAGTCATTGCTACCAGTAACCGTAATATGAAACAAGCTGTCTCGAATGGTGATTTCAGAGAAGATTTATATTATCGCTTAAATGTATTCCCATTAGCTTGGCTACCGTTAACTGAGCGTAAAGGTGATATTTTACCGATTGCGGAACATTTATTAAAATTACACTGCAAACAAAATAATATTCCAACGTTAGAATTACTTAACTGCGCGAAGGCGAAGTTACAGATTTATCATTGGCCGGGTAATGTACGTGAATTGGACAACGTGATCCAACGCGCTATGATTTTAGCGGTTGATGGGAAAATAAAAGATGCAGATCTTATTTTAGAAGATTTTACTGCCGCAGATTTTCAAGTCATAGCGCCGATTGCTCAAGTGCCACAGCTACATATTAAATCGGAAATCCCTGTGCGCAGTATTAATCAACCCAACGAGCCTTTAGGTAATGAATTACGTCAACAAGAGTATCAAATTATTTTGGAAACCTTGATTGGCTGTAATGGCGTGCGTAAAAACGTTTCAGAAAAATTGGGTATCAGTCCACGTACATTGCGCTATAAATTAGCGAAAATGCGAGAACAAGGCATCGAAATCCCTGCATAACTATTTATAAAAACAATCGTTATAAAAAGGCCGTAATTAATTGAAGTTACGGTCTTTTTTTTGTTGGCATGTTAATTGCTTCTCTCAAGGTAGGTCAAAAATATGACAACGAGGATAATCAATGAATATCGCAGCCAATAATCTCTACTCCGAAATGCAAAGCATGTCGTTACAGGCGACTAAATTTGAAGCAGATCCTACCGCGGTAAAAGCGCCAACCACAACATCTGCCAATTTTGGTGATATGTTGCAGCAAGCAATGGATAGTGTTAACGGATTACAGCAAAATACTGGTGATTTACGCACCCGTTTCGATCAAGGTGATCGCAGTGTGTCCCTAAGTGATGTTATGATAGCATCGCAAAAATCGGGGATAGCATTCGATGCTACGGTACAGGTTCGTAACAAATTGATCGAATCTTATAAAGAAATAATGAGTATGCCTGTTTAATCTCGGGTAAAGGAGTAACTCTGTGGCTGACATAGCTTCAAATACAGGTATCGTAAGTAATGACGATATGGGTAATGATTTAGCGCAACTAGATGAAAATGAGCAAAAAAGCTCAGCATTTGGTTTTTTCACTAATGCCGATATCTTACGTCAAATCATCCTAATCTTAGCATTAGCGATCTCGCTAACCTTAGTGGTATTTATTTTACTCTGGGGCAAAGAGCCTGAAATGCGTCCTTTAGGTACGTATCAAACGGTTGAACTCATTGAAACCCTCGAATTTTTAGACCAACAGAAAATAGAATATAAAATTAATGGTGATACGATCTCTGTTCCTGCTGAGCAGTATCAAGACATTAAATTACGATTACGTCGCTCAGGACTCGTCACTGCAGAATTAGAAGGTGACGATATTTTGATGAAAGATATGGGCTTTGGTGTCAGCCAGCGTGTCGAACGAGAACGTTTAAAATTGGGTCGTGAACGTCAAATATCACGGGCATTAACAGAATTTAAACATGTATCAAAGGCACAAGTATTATTAGCCATCCCAAAAGAAAATGTGTTTGCTAAGCGCGACAAGAAGCCCAGTGCAACAGTTGTATTAACGGTACGTAACAGCAACGCAATCTCGCAAGAAAATATTGATGCTATGGTGCAATTGGTTGCTTCTGCTGTTCAAGGCTTAGAACCCACCCGCGTAACCTTGACTGATCAAAATGGCCGCTTGCTGAACTCGGGCAGTCAAGACATGATGGCTGCAAAAGGTCGACGTGAATTTGAAATTGTACAAAATCATGAACGTGAGTACCGAGATAAAATAGATTCTATACTTATCCCTATCTTAGGTGTCAGTAATTATACCGCTGAAGTTGATGTATCAATGGACTTTAGTGTTACAGAGCAAACACAAAAACGTTTTAATCCCGATTTACCTGCAATACGCAGTGAAATGTTATTAGAGCGTCAATCGATTGGTAATGATAGTCAAGGTATTCCGGGGGCATTAACCAATCAACCACCACTAGACGCGGATATACCTGAAGAGGCAGCTGGAGAGAATGCCGCAGCTCGTCCTATTGGTCAATCTCAAAAAGAATCAACGCGAAATTATGAACTTGATACAACAATCAGTCACACTAAATCACAAACCGGTGTTATTCGGCGCTTAAGTGTGTCTGTTGCGATAGATTACATCAATAGTACAGGAGCCGATGGAACACTGGTGAGGGAACCTCGTAGTCAAGCTGAACTCGCCAATATCCGTCGTGTTTTACAAGGTGGCGTGGGCTTTAATGTTAACCGAGGTGATGCTCTTGAGGTGGTTGCTATCCCATTTAATCGCCCTGAATTGGCTGCGATGGCTGAACTTCCAATTTGGGAAGAAGAATGGTTCTGGCGTGCCGTACGTATTGCTGCTAGCTTAATCGTCATTGTGATATTAATCATGGCGATTATTCGTCCTATGATTAAACGCTTAATTAACAACGAACCGGAAGAAAAAGTAGAAGATTTAGATTTAGGTATCAGTGCGATTGAAAATGACGAAGATATGCAATTGCTTACTGCCGATACCGATGTGGATACCGACTTTGCAATGCGCAGAGGTCATTTACAATTACCGAACTTACACAAAGACGAAGATTTGTTAGAAGCGGTTCGTGCACTGGTTGCTAACGAACCTGACTTAACTGCATTAGTAATTAAAGAATGGATGATAGAAGATGCCTGATTCTAATAAACAAGTAGCGACAACGCCAAAGTTCGATGCAACAACCTTAACTGGTATTGAGCGTTCTGCGATCTTAATGTTGAGTTTAAATGAACAAGATGCTGCCATTATTTTCCGCCAGTTAGAGCCGAAACAAGTGCAGCGCTTGGGTATGGCAATGGCATCCATGAAAGATTTTTCTCAGGTGAAAGTAGCGGGTGTGCACCGTGCGTTTATTGATGACATTCAAAAGTTCACTAATATTGGTGTGGGCAGCGAAGACTTCGTTCGAAATGCATTAACAGCCGCGCTGGGTGCTGACAAAGCCGGTAATCTGGTTGATCAAATTATTATGGGTAGTGGCGCTAAAGGTCTCGATTCATTGAAATGGATGGATGCACGTCAGGTAGCTAGTATCATTCATAATGAGCATCCGCAGATCCAAACTATTGTATTATCTTATTTAGAACCTGAACAGTCAGCTGAAATTTTATCGCAATTCCAAGATAAGGTGCGTATTGATTTAATGATGCGTATTGCTAATCTAGAAGAAGTACAGCCCGCAGCTCTGCATGAATTAAACGAGATCATGGAGAAACAGTTTGCTGGTCAATCTGGCGCTCAAGCCGCGAAGATGGGTGGTCTGAAAGCAGCCGCAAATATTATGAATTACCTCGATACCAATATCGAAGGCCAATTAATGGATGCTATTCGTGAGTCTGATGAAGAGATTAGTCAGCAGATCCAAGACCTTATGTTTGTGTTTGAAAATCTGATTGATGTTGATGATCGTGGTATTCAAGCACTACTGCGTGAAGTAGCACAAGAACAATTACAAAAAGCACTTAAAGGTGCCGACGATCAGCTTAAAGATAAGATCTTTAAGAATATGTCGAAACGCCAAGTTGAAATTCTGGAAGATGATCTGGAAGCTATGGGACCAATTCGTGTTAGCGAAGTGGAGTCTGCGCAGAAAGAGATCTTATCAATCGCGCGTCGCTTAGCGGATAGTGGTGAAATTATGTTAGGCGGAGGTGGTGGCGATGATTTCTTATAATTGCATGATTATTAATGGTAAAGTGGAATGACAGAGTCTTTAAAATCAACGTTTTCACCACTTGATAGTAGTGACCATCAAATTGAGGATTGGTATTTACCGGATTTTGAACAGACTCAAGCTGCCGCATTAAATACCAATGCGCTTGGTATGAAATCTGATTGGTATGAAGGTAAGCTTGTTACAGGTGAACAGGTTGAAGACGTTGAACCTCAGCCTATGACGGCAGAAGAACTTGATGCAATACGCCAAGCTGCATATGACGACGGTTACAATGAAGGTAAAGAATTGGGTTATCAAGATGGACTCACGAGCGGTACAGCTGACGGTCTTAGCAAAGGTGAAACCGACGGTTTGGCGCAAGGTCTAGCGCAAGGCTTAGCTGATGGCCAGCAACAAATTGTTGATAAGGCTTTGGCTTGGGAACAATTGCAAACGCAAATGCATACACCTCTTGCCGCGGTAAATAGTGAAGTTGAAAACGAATTAATTCGCGTAGCAACAGGTTTAGCAGAAGAATTAATTAAGACCGAAGTTACGTTTAATCACGATATATTACTGCAGACATTAAAGCTCGCGTTGGATGCTTTACCTGTGCTTGAACAAAAAATTACCATAACATTACATCCTGATGATTTAGCGGTGATCAATGAATACTATTCTGTTGAAGAGTGCGTAAAGCGTGATTGGGTATTAATTTCAGAACCGATGATGAAACAAGGTGACTTGGTTATTAATAACGACGTATCTTCGGTTGAATTGTTAATGGAACAACGTATAAAACAGATGATGCGTCAGTTCCTTATTACCAATAAACCGGGTGCATAATGACGGAATTACTGACTCGATTACAACAATTGAAAACTGACTCTCTGGCGAATAAGCCAACCGTTGCAGGTAAGCTTACTCGCGTGGTTGGTTTAACACTGGAAGCGATTGGTTGCCGGGCTGCGATTGGCAGTTTGTGCTCTGTTGAAACTGACAATGGCCTGATGGATGCTGAGGTTGTCGGCTTTGATGGCGATAAATTATTTTTAATGCCCAGTGAGCAAGTGATAGGTATTATTCCTGGCGCAAAAGTGACGCCACTAAATGAGACGCAAGGTATTCCTGTTGGTATGGAACTACTTGGGCGTGTATTAGATGGTGTTGGTAAGCCGATTGACGGTAAAGGCGAGATCATTACCGGACAAACTACGTCTTTTACTGCCAAGCGTATTAATCCGCTGGCGCGTAAAAAAATCTCACGACCACTTGATGTGGGTGTTAAAGCCATCAATGCGATGCTTACCGTTGGTCAAGGTCAGCGTATGGGGCTTTTCGCTGGTTCCGGTGTGGGTAAGAGTGTGCTGTTAGGTATGATGACTCGCGGTTCAACTGCGGATGTTGTAATCGTTGGCTTGATCGGTGAGCGTGGCCGAGAAGTAAAAGAATTTATTGAAGAGATCCTCGGTGAAGAAGGGCTTGCACGCTCTGTTGTCGTTGCTGCTCCAGCAGATGCCTCGCCGTTGATGCGTCTAAAAGGCTGTGAAACTTCATTGGCGTTAGCGGAATACTTCCGTGATCAAGGGTTGAACGTATTACTGTTAATGGATTCATTGACTCGTTTTGCGCAAGCACAGCGTGAAATTGCTTTAGCGGTCGGTGAGCCACCGGCAACGAAAGGTTATCCACCGTCAGTATTTGCAAAATTGCCACAGCTGGTAGAGCGTGCCGGTAACGGTAGTGACGAGCAAGGTTCGATTACCGCATTCTTTACCGTATTAACCGAAGGTGATGATTTACAAGACCCTATTGCAGATGCGTCACGCGCCATTCTTGATGGGCATATCGTATTGTCTCGAGAGTTAACAGATGCGGGGCACTATCCTGCGATTGATATTGAAAAATCTATTAGCCGTGTTATGCCGATGGTGACGACTGATTTTCATCAAGCTGCCGCTCGCGGATTCAAGCAAGCTTACTCGCTATATCAACAGAACAAAGACTTGGTTTCGATTGGCGCTTATAACCAAGGTGCGGATGCAAAAATTGATCGCGCTATTCGCTTAAAACCAGCAATGGACCAATTTTTACAGCAAGGTATGAAAGAAGTTATTCCTTTCTCACAATGTGAAGAAATGCTTGCTGCTATCGCGCCGCATCTCGGCGTGGCAACCTTATAATGAAACAGTGTCAATATAATGTCTAATACAGCGCTACAACGGGTCTATCAGCAACTTGAAGAGCAAGAAAAACACGCCGCGAGAGCTTATGCGCTGATCCAACAAGATGCTGAGCGTTACCATAGTCAAATGCAGCAATTAAGTGATTACCGTAAACAATATTTACAGCAATTCACTGAACGTGGGGAAGAAGGTATCTCAGGTAGTAGTTATGCGCATTATCATAACTTTATGAAAAAACTAGAATTAGCTGAATTTGAGCAGAAACAAGCACTCGATAATATCCAACAGACAGTTAAGAGCAAGCACTCGGATTGGATGGAAATTCGTAAGAAGCGTGATGCGCTGGGTTTATTATTAGATAAACGCAAAGCCGCTGCACAGCTTGTCGAACAGCGACGCGAGCAAAAAGATCTTGATGAATTTTCTAACTTCCAATACTTCAAGCGTAAGAATAACCGATAATACGATTAATCTGGCGTGAATTTTGCATTGTTTCGCTATAACTTCTATTGATGATATTTAGGCTTGAACGATGACTTTCTCTCTACATAAATCAACTGCGATGACTGATATACAGGCGACGAATAATAAATCGCAAGCGCTTAATGTCAAAGGCGATACAGCTGACGATATGGCGAGTGATGGAGAGTTGAATACGCCTGAAAGTAGCTTTTCTAAACTATTTTCTCTCTTTAGTAGCGATAATCAAACAGATGTTATCGTCGGGCAAACAGCCATTGATAGCGCTGAGAATATAGCGGCAGATAGTGCGGCGGATAGTTCTGTACCGAGTGCTGAACCAGGTACTGTTGCGAGTCTTGATGATGGTCTTGTCGCTGGGCTGATAGATAACGCTGATGAAGCTGAAGCAATCGTTGGCGATGACTTAAATGTAATAAGCCAAGATGACAGCTTGCTGAAAAATGAAAGTAGTGATGACTTTTTGGCGCGTCTCGATCAATCATCGATGCTGTTACAAAGTAATACTGCGAGTGACGCTGGGACATATGTTCAAGGTAAACCTAACGGTAATATATTGCCTTTACAGGCAAAGGAGGCGAATATTGCCTCACCAGGTCCCGTGAGTATAACTGACTTATCCACGCCCGATAGTCGCGTGGCAGGTACGCTCGATGTTAGTAATAATGAACTGAAACCAGTATTGCAAACGAGCGAGCTATCTATAGAGCCAACAGATTCAGCAGGTTCAACAGATTCAATAATCTCAACAGATACTATCACAGCGTCAACGTTAGTCGGTATGTCGACAGTCGCAGGCCTTACTGACAATAACCCTCGATTTACGAAAGGCGATTTATTCGCTACGGGTGATTTAGTTAATGGTGATGGGACACTTGACCGTGAACTCTTAGGTGGCGCTGGAAAAGCAAACTTAGCCACGGGTGTTAGCGAAATAGAGTTGGCGAAAAATACACCTTTTGGTCAAGCTAGTGGCATAGCCGCAGGGATCAGCAGTGCAGTAACAGAGAGTAATAGTTCAGCACTAGAACAGCTGGATATGACATCATCTGAACCTATTGAGCAATTAGATTTTGCGCAAATTATGGAATCAGCACGTAAGCAAGAGCCGTTAGACCAAACCACACGTACCTTGGTAAAGACGCCGATATTAACGGACGCTGAACAACAAGTATTAGAGAAACGGGTTAATCTTAATAACAATCTCGCGACTTCGGAATTAAATGAAAAAATCGCTATTATGGCAGGTAAAGAATTACAAACAGCGACAATCCGCTTAGACCCAGCAGAATTAGGCAGTATGAATGTTAAATTGGTTGTGCAAAACGATCAAATAAATGTGACAATTCAAGCGCAGAATAACCAAAGCCGTGATTTACTTGAACAACAAATGCCGCGATTACGAGAAATGTTACAGCAACAGGGCATGACATTAGGTGAGACGCAAGTGCAAGCAGACAGTGGGCAGCAGCAATCTGCATTTCAACAGTCAAGACAAGAACATGGACAAAAAAATAGCAATAACGAAGCGAATTATACGATAGATTCACAGACTGAAGTCCCTGTTACTACTCAGTATTGGCAAGACTCGGCTAAAGGGGTAGACTTTTACGCCTAAACAGTTTGATTAGCATTTATTTAGCGTAATATAAAATTCGATTTAAGGACGATAATGGCTGACGACAACGATTTGAAAATAGACGATAAAAGTAAAGGTAATAAAAAAATCATTATTATCGCGGTGATTTTAATATTAATGCTTGTAGGGGCTGGCGCGGCGTTTTTCTTTTTAAGTGGTGATGATAGAGCCCCCTCCGATAACGTAGAATCTATGACTGAAAGTGTTGATAGAGGTGTAACTGAAACGGCATATTATGTTGCCATGCCACGTCCTTTTGTTTTTAATATTATAGGATTAAAGCGCGAACGCTTAGTGCAGATTAAAGTTCAATTAATGGTACGCGGTAGTGACAATCAAGAATTAGCTAAGACCAATGTTCCTTTAATTGAAAGTACCTTGTTGCAAGTTTTTAGCGCAACAACAGAGCAGCAGCTCGCTACATATGAAGGCAAAGAATTATTGCGTTCAGATTCATTGGCGAGTGTGAATGAAATTTTGATTAAATATACTGGGAAAGGGGTTGTTGAAAAGATCCTGTTTTCTGGTTTTGTAATGCAGTAGGTTATGTGTGAGTGATTTATTAAGCCAAGACGAGATTGACGCGCTATTACACGGTGTTGATGATGTTGAAGAAGATGAATTTGACACCGTAGAAGAGAGTGGCAATATTGTCGATTTTGACTTTTCATCGCAAGACCGTATTGTGCGTGGGCGAATGCCTACGTTGGAGTTGGTTAATGAACGTTTCGCACGGCACATGCGGATCAGCCTATTTAATATGATGCGTCGTACTGCCGAAGTGTCCATTAATGGCGTACAGATGCTGAAGTTCGGTGAGTATGTTCACACATTATTCGTACCAACCAGTTTAAACATGGTCCGTTTTCGTCCATTAAAAGGAACGGCGTTAGTCACCATGGAAGCACGGTTAGTGTTTATTTTGGTTGAAAACTTTTTTGGTGGTGATGGTCGTTATCATGCCAAAATTGAAGGTCGTGAATTTACCCCAACCGAACGCCGTATTATTCAAATGCTATTAAAGATTGTTTTTGAAGATTATCACGAGGCATGGGCACCGGTCATGGATGCGGAATTTGAATATCTTGATTCTGAAGTCAACCCGGCAATGGCAAATATTGTAAGCCCAACCGAAGTTGTGGTGGTGAGTTCATTCCATATCGAGCTTGATGGCGGTGGCGGTGATTTCCATATTACCATGCCGTATTCTATGCTCGAACCGATTCGTGAGTTGCTCGATGCAGGTGTGCAAAGTGATAAAGAGGATACTGATGAACGTTGGAGCTCGGCATTACAAGAAGAAATTTTAGATGTTCCGGTAGAGTTAAGTACAAGATTACTTGAAACTGAGCTTTCATTAAGGCAGATAATGGAATTGAAAGCGGGGGATATCATCCCGGTTGATATGCCAGAGGACCTTACCGTTTTTATTGAGGATTTACCGAGTTATAAAGCCAAACTTGGCCGAAATAAAGATAACGTTGCGGTTAAGATTAGTAAAAAGTTAAAAGTAAGTAATTTAACTAAATCAGAGATTGACCACGTTGCATTACGTGGTGGGTTATTGAATTTAGGTGATAAAAATGACGATAAATAAGGTATTTAAATGAGTACAGATCAAGATCAGATGGCGAATGATTGGGCTGCAGCGATGGCTGAACAAAGTACTGTTGAGGCCGCTGAATTAGAAGACTTTAACAATGATGAGGTTCCATTCTCGGCGGAACAACAACAAAAGCTAGATAGTATTCTTGATATTCCGGTTGTGATATCAATGGAAGTTGGTCGTAGTAAAATTAGTATTCGTAATTTATTACAGTTAAACCAAGGCTCTGTTGTTGAACTCGATCGCATTGCGGGTGAACCGCTCGATGTCATGGTTAACGGTACATTGATTGCCCACGGTGAAGTCGTTGTCGTCAATGATAAATTTGGTATTCGTTTAACTGACGTTATCAGTCAAACCGAACGAATTAAAAAGCTTAAATAATATGAACGATATCGATATGCTGCAATGGCTATTATCATTGTTTGTGGTTATTGCGGTTATCGTAATGCTCGCTTTCTTGGCTAAAAAGGCGCGTGTATTTGGCAGTAATCATCAACAGCTAAACGTTGTCGCAACATTACCATTAGGGCCTAAAGAACGTATCATGGTCGTACAAGTGGGTACAGAACAAGTACTACTCGGCGTGACAGGGCAACAAATCAATCTGCTTAAAGAACTTGAACAACCACTGGAAAATAGCCAACCAGAACTCAACCCATTTGCTACTAAATTAGCCCAGATGATGAAACAGCATAATGAAAAATAAGTTTACGGTATTACTGTCGTTGTTCCTGCTCTTCTTCACGTCTGTAGCATGGGCTGATAACTCCGTTATGTCGGCGGTGAAAGTGATCACAAACAGTGATGGCTCACAGGAATATTCGGTGTCATTACAAATTTTAGCCATGATGACGGCGCTGAGTTTTATACCAGCTGCGCTTATCATGATGACCTCTTTTACCCGCATCATCATTGTACTGTCTATTTTACGCCAAGCATTAGGGTTACAACAAAGCCCCTCTAATCAGGTATTAGTCGGTATCACTTTATTCCTGTCCTTTTTCATTATGACGCCAGTATTTGAGCGTATTAATGACAATGCGCTACAGCCTTATTTGAGCGAAGAACTGACCTCGATGCAAGCTTTTGAACAGGCTAAGCTACCAATGCAACAATTCATGTTGGCACAAACCCGGGTGACCGATATTGATACCTTCATGCGGATAGCGAAAGTTGAAGCTAATTCTCCAGAAGAAGTCCCTTTCCGCGTATTGATTCCCGCATTTGTTACCAGCGAATTAAAAACAGCCTTTCAAATTGGATTTATGGTGTTCATTCCATTTTTGATTATTGACTTGGTAGTGGCGAGTATTTTGATGGCGATGGGTATGATGATGTTATCTCCGATGATTATTTCATTACCTTTTAAGCTTATGCTGTTCGTGTTAGTCGATGGTTGGAGCTTAATTATGGGCACGCTTGCGGCTAGTTTTGGTTTATGACGAGGCTCTTTATATACAAGACCTTATACAAGTTCATCAATCGGCTTATCAGCCTGTTAGTAAGCAATAGGGAGCATCATGGCACCTGAAGTCTTTGTAGATATATTTCGGCAAGCATTATGGACAGTATTACTGCTGGTATGTGCGGTTGTTGTTCCTGGGTTATTAGTCGGTTTAGTAGTATCAGTCTTTCAGGCCGCGACCTCAATTAATGAACAAACATTAAGTTTCTTACCACGTTTAATCGCGACCCTGTTGGCACTCATTTATGGTGCGCATTGGGGCTTTGCTCGTTTGATGGAATTTTTTACCAACATGATGCTCCAAGTCCCACAAGTTGTAGGTTAATTAGTGGAGATTCTATCGGCTGATATTATGACGTTTATGGCCAGTTATATTTGGCCGTTTGCACGCCTCTCAGGCATGGTTATGGTCATGATAGTCAGTGGTGCGAAAACAACGCCACCCATGATCCGGTTATTTTACTGTCTTGCGCTTACCGTGATGGTCGCGCCTGTATTACCACCTATGCCTAATGTCGAACTGTTCTCTTTGGGCAGTTTTATGATTATCCTGCAACAGAGTTTGATTGGTATTGCGATTGGCTTTGTCACCGTCATGCTGATTCAGACATTTGTTATTGCGGGGCAAATTATTGCGATGCAAACCAGTTTAGGTTTCGCTGCGATGGCCGATCCTGCATCAGGTCAAACTTCACCTGTTATTGGTCAAATCTATATTTTATTAGGCACTCTGGTTTATCTATCTGTGAATGGTCATTTGTTTATGATCGAAACAGTCGTTAAATCTTTTGAGACACTCCCCGTGTCCGCGTCTGGTCTAATGGCAGTTCAGTACTATGAAATAGCGGGCTGGATGTCGGTAATGATTGCTGCTGCATTGAGTATGTCATTGTCTGCGGTTGTTGCTATGCTCGTGATTAACTTTTCATTTGGTGTGATGACCAAAGCTGCACCGCAACTAAACGTATTTAGCTTAGGTTTCGCGGTTGGTATGGTCGCAGGCTTATTTATTATTTACTTATCATTAAAAAGTTTTATGTTTCATTTTAATGCCCAATGGCAGAGAGCGGGTGAATTGATTTGTTCGCTGCTCAATAATGCTTGTGCGTATTAACGCCGCTCACCACATTAGGATAAAGGTATTTCCTCATGGCTGAAAAAGACGGACAAGAACAAACCGAAGACGCCACCGAGAAAAAGCTCACCCAAGCCAGAGAGAAAGGTCAGGTAGTACGTTCGAAAGAACTCGCGACGACCTTAGTTCTAACGGCAAGTGGTGCCGCTTTCCTTGCTTTTGGTGATGCACTCGCCCGTGCGCTTGAGACTAACATGACGCGTTTATTTCAACTTGACCGTGAAGATGTATTCAATCCTTATGCCTTGCTCGAAATTGTTAGCGCGAGTGTTAAACCGTTATTTTGGCCTCTGTTCGGTATTATGATTGCCGGGTTTTTTGCCGGTATTATTGGTAATATTATGATGGGGGGCATGGTTTTTAGTGGAGAATCTATTCGTCCGAAAGCGTCAAAAATGTCACCTAAAGCGGGTCTTAAAAGAATGATGGGGCCGCAAGCCATGGTTGAATTGATTAAATCAATTGCCAAGGTTACGGTTGTCGTGACGATTGCCTTGTTGGTGCTAAAAGTGCAATTTTTACAGATTATGGAGTTTAGTCTCCAGCCATTGCATATTTCGATTATCCAATCGCTGAGTCTTTTGACTGATATTTTTATTTGGTTGTGTGCGTCTTTGATTATTATTGTCGCGATTGATGTGCCTTACCAATACTGGAAACATGCCAAAGAATTACGGATGACCAAGCAAGAAGTTAAAGATGAAATGAAAGATGTGAATGGTAATCCACAGTTAAAAGGCAAGATCCGACAAATGCAGATGGAGGTATCGCAACGTCGTATGATGGGTGATGTTCCTGACGCTGATGTGATTATTACCAACCCAACACATTATTCTGTGGCATTAAAATATGAAAAAACCGGTAACGCGGCACCTAAAGTTGTGGCTAAAGGTGTTGATCAAGTGGCATTCCGTATTCGTGAAATGGCGAAAGAAAACAAAGTACCAATCTTAGAGTCAGCGGCTTTAACACGTGCTATTTATCATACTACTGAGATTGATGATCCAATACCTGAAGGGTTATTTATCGCGGTAGCACAGATACTTGCCTATGTTTATCAGCTCGAACAATTTAAACAACGTAAAGGTAATCGGCCTAAACCGTTACCAAAAACCATAGATATTCCTGATGACCTAAAATATTAGTGTCATTTGTGGACTTCAGCACTGAATGATTTTGCCTTCGGTATGATTATTGCTTTATACTATCAAGCATTAAATTTTGAGGTCTCGGAATGCAAGTAGCAACAAATCTGTCAAAAATATGGGGTAAAAGAGCGATTGCGCTAGAAAATATCGGCACCCCGATAATTGTGTTAGCTACACTCGGCATGGTTGTGTTACCGATACCTGCATTCCTATTAGATGTATTCTTTTCTTTTAATATCGCTTTATCGTTATTAATTCTGCTTGTTTCGGTATACGTCAATAAACCACTTGATTTTGCTGCATTTCCGACTGTTTTGTTAATTGCAACATTACTACGCTTAGCCTTGAATGTGGCCTCAACACGAGTGGTGTTGTTAGAAGGGCATAATGGCGGTGATGCTGCGGGACAAGTTATCGATGCCTTTGGTTCTGTTGTAATAGGTGGGAATTTGGCGGTGGGTCTCATCGTGTTTATGATTTTAATGATTATTAACTTTGCCGTGGTGACCAAAGGTGCGGGACGTATTTCGGAAGTAAGTGCGCGTTTTACGCTCGATGCTATGCCGGGTAAACAGATGGCGATTGATGCCGATTTGAACGCAGGTATTATTGACCAAGATAAAGCTAAATTGCGCCGAGAAGAAGTCACTCAAGAAGCTGATTTTTATGGTTCGATGGACGGTGCTAGTAAATTTGTTAAAGGTGATGCGGTTGCCGGTTTATTGATTTTATTCATTAATATTATCGGTGGCCTCATCATTGGTATTTCACAACATGATTTAAGTTTTGCGGAAGCTGGTGAAATTTACACATTATTGACTATTGGTGATGGTCTGGTTGCGCAGATACCGTCACTACTCTTATCGATTTCTGCAGCTATTATTGTTACCCGTCAAAATAAAGACGAAAAACTCGGCACTCAAGTCACGGGCCAAATGGTGGCCAATCCAAAGGCATTGGCTGTTGTTGCTGCCATTATGACAGTAATGGGGCTAGTACCAGGTATGCCACACCTTGCTTTCATCGGTTTTGGTGTGCTTACTGGCACTTGGGCTTGGTGGCTAATGAAGTCAGCAGCCAAGCGTGAAGAAGAGAAAACCAATATGCCAGAAGATGCAGATATTAAAGCGAGTTTGAATGATCAGAAAGATCTCGATTGGGACGATGTTAAACCCGTAGATACGATCGGTCTGGAAGTTGGCTACCGACTTATTCCCATGGTTGATAAGAGCCAAGGTGGTGAGTTATTAAACCGTATTAAAGGTGTTCGTAAGAAGCTTTCTCAAGAATTAGGTTTTTTGGTGCCCGCAGTGCATATTCGTGACAACCTCGAATTACCACCAAATTGTTATAGTATTAATATTATGGGTGTTTCAAATGGCGAAATTGAAATTTTCCATGATAAAGAGTTAGCCATTAATCCGGGTCAGGTATATGGCAAGATTGATGGTATTTCAACCATAGACCCCGCTTTTGGCCTGCCTGCTTTATGGATCAATCCTCAACAGCGTGATCAAGCGCAAACCTTGGGTTATACAGCTGTTGACTCAGCTACAGTTGTTGCGACACACTTGAGTCAGTTACTACTGAACAATGCTGCGCAATTACTCGGTTATGAAGAAGTGCAGAATTTATTAGATGTATTAGCGAAAACACATCCTAAATTGGTCGAAAGTTTAGTCCCTGAAATTTTACCGTTAGGGGTTGTTGTGAAGGTGTTGAAAGGGCTATTACATGATAACGTGCCAATTCGAGATATTCGCACCATTGTTGAAACAATGGCTGAATATGGTACTAAAACGCAAGATCCAGAAGTGTTGATTTCTGCTTGCCGTGTAAGCTTACGCCGCATGATTGTTCAGGATATAAATGGTATCGACAGTGAATTACCTGTCGTGACACTGGCCCCTGAATTAGAGCAAATATTACACCAGTCTTTACAGGCTGCTGGTAGTGAAGGTGCGGGTATTGAACCTGGTTTAGCTGAACGGATGCAAACTTCATTAACAGAGGTGGCACAAAATCAAGAATTAGCGGGACAACCGGCGATCTTACTTACCTCTGGGGTATTAAGGTCAACATTAGCGAAATTTGTGAAATACTCAATACCCTCATTACGCGTATTATCATATCAAGAAGTACCTGATGATAAACAGATTCGAATTGTCAGTGTTGTTGGTCAATAACACGTAAATAAAAATTTAAGTAGCGAACAGAACTAAGGATGTTAAGTTGAAAATAAAGCGCTTTTTTGCCAAAGATATGCGAGCGGCATTGGCTGAGGTCAAAGAGGTTCTTGGCCCCGACGCTGTTATTATGTCTAACAAAAAGGTCACCGGTGGCATTGAAATAGTTGCTGCTGTGGATTTCTCTGAAAGTAAGCCTGTCGCACCTGAAAAAGTAAGCGAACCAAAAACTGTAGCAAATAAATCAGAACGTCAACTTTCTGAAGACTCCGTCAATTTATCGGCATCTAAATTCAACTTCAAAAAATTAATGAATAATGAACTGTCACAGCAAGCAGAACCAGAGCGACCCGTCGCGCCAAATGACTCATTAGCGAGCTTATTGGCACGTCAGCAAGAACATAAACAGCAAATGTCACAAGCAATCAATAACGATGATAATACGCGTGAAAAAAATAATTGGGATACCAGTTTTTTAAAGAAACCGGTCGCTCGTCGCTTTGCTGAACGCCCAAATACTGCTCCGGCGACACTCGCAGAACAAAATGAAATGCGTGATGGTATGGCGCGCTCTTCTCAACAAGCTGGTTATAAGCAGTTTGAGTCGACTACACCGAAAAGTGACAACCAACAAGACATGAGTGCGATGAAGGCTGAGCTTGCCTCAATTCGAAAGTTGCTTGAGCACCAAGTCTCAGGATTACAGTGGCAGGAAGTTGAACGTAATGAACCTATTCGTGCTATGTTGATCAAACATCTTGTTAAGATTGGTTTTACCGAAGAGGTTGCAGACCAACTCGCTAACTGTGTGGCTGAAAACTGTTCGATTGAGTCGGCTTGGGATCAGATCGAAGCGTTACTGACGGACAGTGTGCTCATTGCGCAAGATGATATTTTGGGTAAAGGTGGTGCTGTTGCATTAGTTGGCCCAACCGGCGTGGGAAAAACGACAACTATCGCCAAATTAGCGGCAAAATTTGCCATGTTGCATGGCTCAGAGAATGTTGCGTTGATTACTACTGATACATATCGTATTGGTGCTCACGAACAATTGGCGACTTACGGGCGTATTATGGGGTGTGTTGTTAAGGTTGCCCGTGATGAAGCAGAGTTGGCACAATACTTGTATCAGTTAAGAAGTAAACGTTTAGTCTTGATTGATACTGCCGGGATGGGACAGCGTGACAAGCGTTTATCCGAACAGTTAGATACATTAGTTAATAATGAAAAAGTCGTGATTCGTAACTATTTGGTTGTCCCTGCAACTGCGCAGCGTAGGGTTGTACAAGAAACATTAGAGCATTTTCATCATATTCCGTTAGCGGGCTGTATTTTAAGTAAAGTGGATGAAAGTTTAAGCTTAGGTGAGATTTTAAGTGTACTAATACAACATGAACTACCGATTGCATATATAACAAATGGGCAAAGGGTTCCTGAAGATATAGACTCAGCCAATGCACAGCAATTAGTTCGTACTGTATTTAACAGAGATACGCTAGAAGAACAAAACGATACGCATTTTTGGTTAGGCGATGATAAATAGTAATGAATAAAAATATTTTTTTCGATCAAGCAAGTGGTCTAAGACAAATGAGTAATAACAAAAAAGTTAAAGTCATTGCCGTTTCAGGTGGTAAAGGTGGCGTAGGTAAAACTAACGTAACACTGAACATGGCAGTATCACTCGCGGCCCAAGGTAAGCGAGTCATGGTTTTAGATGCCGATCTTGGGTTGGCAAATGTCGATGTTTTACTCGGTTTACGCGTACATAAAAATATTTCTCACGTTATTTCGGGTGAATGTACATTAGATGATATTTTGATTGAAGGTCCGAATGGGATCTTAATCGCACCGGCAACATCTGGTACGCGTTCGATGGTTGAATTATCAGTACAAGAGCACGCGGGTCTAATTCGTGCTTTTGCTGAATTGAAAACACCTATTGATGTATTACTGGTTGATACCGCCGCCGGTATTTCGGACATGGTATTAAGTTTTTGTCGCGCGTCACAAGACATTTTAATGGTGGTTTGCGATGAACCGACATCTATCACGGATGCTTATGCGTTAATTAAGTTATTATCAAAAGAACACGGTGTTCATCGTTTTAAAATTGTGGCCAATATGGTGCGTAGTTTACGTGAAGGCCAAGAATTATTTACTAAATTGACACGTGTAACGGACCGATTTTTAGATGCAACATTAGAGCTTGTTGCTTGTATTCCGTTTGATAACAGTGTTCGTCAAGCCGTTCGTAAACAGAAAGTGGTTGTAGAAGCATTTCCAAAAGCGCCCGCTTCATTGGCGTTTAGAGCGTTAGCAAGTCGAGCTGCAACTTGGCCAGTACCGAATAAAGTCGGCGGTCATTTGGAGTTCTTCATTGAGAACCTGTTTGAAAACAAAGCTAGGGTAGAAGATTGAAGTGAATAAGGCATCCGCTTACAGCAACATCCAGTCGCAACAGAGTCATGCTGTTGAGCAATTCGGTTTTTTAGTAAAACGAATTGCCCATCACTTGCTTCTCCGTTTGCCGCCGAGTGTTCAGTTAGATGATTTAATCCAGTCGGGTATGATTGGATTACTGGATGCTGCGCGCAACTTTGATGGCTCTAAAGGCGCTAGCTTTGAAACTTATGCTGGTATTCGTATCCGCGGCTCAATGATTGATGAAATGAGACGTGGGGATTGGGTCCCAAGATCGGTGCATAAAAATGGCCGTGATATTGCTGCTGCCATTGACCGTATCGAAAAACAAACGGGTACGGATGCAAAAGATACGGATGTTGCTGAAGAATTAGGCGTAAACCTGACTGACTACCATAGTATGTTGATGGATGTTAATAGTGGGCATATATTGGCGGTCGAAGATTTGACCGCGAGTAATGAAGATGCCTATTCAATTTACGAAGGAAAATCAAGCACTCCTTGTGCTGATTTTTCTGAGCTACGTTTTCAGCAAGCATTAGCAAACTGCATTAAAACACTACCCGAAAGAGAAAGCTTAGTCTTATCGCTTTATTACGATGAAGAGTTAAATCTAAGAGAGATCGGGGAAGTACTCAGTGTCAGCGAGTCTCGTGTGAGTCAAATACACAGCCAAGCGATGCATCGAGTGAAAGCGCGCATGCATGCTTGGTTAGATGACTAAGTTTAATTGGTACTATTTATCTAGTACTTGAATATTGAAGTAAGATATTTATGGGATCAGGGACTGTGAATATTGTAATTACTTATTTTGGAGAACAACTTGAAAAAGCAAATTAAAATTCTTATTGTCGATGATTTTTCTACGATGAGACGCATCATTAAAAACTTACTTCGTGATCTTGGTTTTAGCAATACCTATGAGGCGGACGACGGCAACACGGCATTACCTATGCTAAAAAATGGCGATTATGATTTTGTTGTCACTGATTGGAATATGCCTGGTATGCAAGGTATTGATCTACTTAAAGAGATCCGTAAAGACCAAGCGCTATGTCATATCCCAGTACTAATGGTTACGGCTGAAGCGAAGCGTGAACAGATTATTGAAGCTGCTCAATCAGGTGTGAATGGTTACATTATTAAACCATTTACAGCGGCGACACTAAAAGAAAAATTAGAGAAGATCTTCGAACGAATTCAATAAGCAAGGATGCGCATGAGTGAACAACAAGAATCGTTGATTTCATTAGAAGACGCTAAAGAACTGGTGACACTGCTAGAGTGTGGTCAGGTAGAAATGGCAAATGAAATAATTACTAAAATTCAGAATACAAATTCAGATGCACTATTTGAAAAAGTGGGTGTGTTAACACGTCAATTACATGATTCATTAGAAGATTTCCAGTTAGATACACGTATTGAAAGCTTAGCTAACGATGAGTTTCCTGATGCTCGAGAGCGTTTGAATTATGTTATTGAGATGACGGATAAAGCGGCAAACAGAACGATGGATGCAGTTGAATCCTGCTTACCAATTGCTGATAGTTTTAACGACCGCATTCAACAAGTGATGCCAAATTGGAAGAACTTGATGAGTCGTGATTTACAATTGGGTCAATTTAAAGAACTTTGTAAATTATTAGACGATTTTCTTCAAGTTTCAGTATCTGATGCCGATAGTTTAAGACAGTATTTAACTGAAATTCTCATGGCGCAAGATTTTCAAGATTTGACTGGTCAAATGATCCGTCGCGTGATCAATTTAGTACAAGAAGTTGAAGTTAAATTAGTTGAAATGTTGACTATGTTTGGTGAGGCTTCAAAACCACTAAATGTAATGACAGAATCAGTTAAAAGTGAAATAAGTGGCATTGAGGCGGAAGGTCCAATCATGAATGCGAGTGAACGCGTTGATGTACTAGACGGCCAAAATGATGTTGATGATTTATTATCAAGTTTAGGATTTTAAGGGAGATATTGATGAGCTTTGATGTTGATGAAGATATTCTACAGGACTTCCTGATTGAAGCATCTGAAATTCTGGAGCTACTCTCTGAACAACTCGTTGATTTAGAAAAAAGCCCAGAAGACGCTGAGTTACTTAATGCAATTTTTAGGGGCTTTCATACCGTTAAAGGTGGCGCAGGATTTTTAGCATTATCAGAATTGGTTGATATTTGCCATGGTGCAGAAAATGTGTTCGATAGCCTGCGTAATGGCTTAAGAACAGTAACACCAGAGCTCATGGATGTCATTCTTAAATCTTTGGATTGTGTCAATGTGATGTTTGTAGCGATTCAAGAGCGTGAACCATTAATTGCTGCAGATGCGGAATTAATTCATCAACTTCATTTGCTTACCCAACCTGAAGCGACTCCAGCAGCAGTGATAGAAACTGTTGTTGAAGCCCCGAAGGTTGAAGCTCCGAAGGTCGCAGTACCTGCCGTATCAGCAAATAGTTCTGATATCGATGGTATGTCAGAACTTGAATTTGAACAATTGCTTGATGAACTACACGGTAAAGGTACAGCTCCTACAGCAATAAATACTGCTGATTCGAAGCCTACGACTGCAACTGTCGCGACCAGTTCCAATTCAGATTTTACAGATGATGAATTTGAAAAACTACTTGATGATCTGCACGGTGTTGGTCAGCATGCTAGCGCGACGAATATAAAAGCAACGTCAGCGCCTGTTGTTGCTACGCCGGCTGCTAGTAGCGGTGAACTCAATGACGATGATTTTGAAAACTTACTGGATGAATTATACGGTAAGGGTAATGCACCGAGTGCAGCTGCAGCAATCAAGAATGTAGTTAATGTTGCTGATTCTGTGGCAGATATCAAGCCCACGCCTGTTGCACAAACTGCAACTGCGGTTGCTACACCAGTAGAAAAAGTGGCTCCAGCTGCAACAATATCGACTGAAACCGTGGCTGTAAAAGCAGAGAAAAAAGCGAAGCCACAAGTTGATTCAACAGTGCGTGTAGATACTCGGACTCTCGATGAAATAATGAATATGGTCGGTGAGTTAGTCCTTGTCCGTAATCGTTTGGTGAGTTTAGGTATTTCAAGTAATGATGAAGATATGACGAAAGCTGTGTCTAATCTTGATGTTGTTACTGCCGACTTGCAAGGTGCGGTAATGAAAACACGTATGCAGCCAATCAAAAAAGTGTTTGGTCGTTTCCCGCGTGTCGTACGTGATTTAGCGCGTAGTTTATCAAAAGACATTAATCTTGAAATGATTGGTGAAGAAACCGATTTAGATAAAAACTTAGTGGAAGCACTTGCTGATCCACTGGTTCACTTAGTGAGAAACTCGGTGGATCATGGCGTTGAAATGCCAGATGTACGTGAAAAAAATGGCAAACCGCGACAAGGGAAGATTACCTTATCAGCATCGCAAGAGGGCGATCATATTCGTCTCAAAATTGTAGATGATGGTGCGGGTATGGACCCTGAACGATTAAAAGATATTGCGGTTAACCGTGGTGTACTTGATGCTGATGCCGCAGCAAGGATCTCAGATAACGAAGCATACAACCTTATTTTTGCTCCAGGTTTCTCAACCAAAGATCAGATATCAGACATTTCTGGTCGTGGTGTTGGTATGGATGTGGTTAAGACGGGTATCAGTAAACTTAATGGTACAATCTCGATCGACTCAAAATTGGGTACTGGCACAACGATTGAAATTAAAGTGCCGTTAACACTGGCGATTTTACCAACCTTGATGGTCGAGGTGGGTAAGCAAATCTTTGCTTTACCATTGACGAGTGTGAATGAAATCTTCCACTTGGATTTAAATAAAACCCATGTAGTCGATAACCAATTGACCATTATTGTCAGAGAAAAAGCGATCCCATTATTTTATCTGCAGGATTGGTTAACTAAAATGGACCCACAAGCCACTACGCGTAATAATCGTGGATTAGGGCATGTGGTTATTGTTCAGCTCGGTATTAAGCAAGTTGGCTTTGTTGTCGATAGCCTTATTGGGCAAGAAGAAGTTGTTATTAAAGCGTTAGATAACTTATTGCAAGGCACGCCGGGTATGGCGGGAGCCACAATCACCAGTGATGGTGGTATTGCGCTGATTTTAGATATTCCAAGTCTCTTAAATCATTACGCAAAACGCTAATTTGTTGATGCAGGGGGAAACCCCTGTGTGCTTTTACATTGAAGTAAACACATTGAAGTAGATAGATTAGATGAAAATAAAAGTTTTAGTCGTTGATGATTCCAGTTTTTTCAGACGTAGAGTAAGTGAAATCATTAATGCAGATCCTGAAATGGAAGTGATTGATACTGCTAAAAATGGTGAAGAGGCTATTACTAAAGCGAAGTCTTTACGTCCTGACGTGATCACCATGGATATTGAAATGCCGGTTCTTGATGGTATTTCCGCTGTTAAAGCGATCATGAAAGATACACCTACACCCATTTTAATGTTTTCGTCATTGACACATCAAGGTGCTAAGTCAACGATTGCAGCATTAGAAGCGGGAGCGGCTAACTTCTTACCGAAAAAATTTGAAGATATAGCCAAAGACAAAGCGGAAGCGGTTCGATTACTACAACAAAACATTAAAGAAATTAGTAAACGTAGAAGTTTATTGAGAACACCGCGTATTTCACCAGCGACAGCAGTTCGCAGCGCGACAGTCGCAGCTGATAATCGTATTAATACAGCAACGTTACCGCGTAAAAGTGCTGATGCAAGTCGATTACATTCGGCGAATTCGGTGAATGTGAGGCATGTTGCTCATGTCGATAACGCGGCAGTTGAAGCTCGAACGCCAGTTACTGCAGGCCGTGTAAGAAAACGTGCATCAGGTAAAAAATACAGTTTAATGGCTATCGGTGCTTCGACCGGCGGTCCTGTGGCATTACAAAATGTATTAACGCCTTTGCGCAGTGATTTTCCTCTGCCTATTTTGTTAATTCAACATATGCCTGCTACCTTTACTGCTGCATTTGCTGCACGACTGAATACCTTATGCCAAATTAAAGTAAAAGAAGCTGAGCATGGTGATCGTTTACAGCCTGGGGTTGCCTATTTAGCGCCTGGTGGTAAGCAGGTGCTGATTGAAAGCAAAGCGGGTGGTTTTACTTTAAAAGTAATGGAAAGTCCTGCGGGGATTAATTATAAACCGAGTGTTGATATTTCATTTGGTTCTGCGGCTCAGTCATATCACGATAAAGTATTAGCGATTGTACTCACGGGTATGGGCGCAGATGGACGTGATGGTGCTAAATTACTAAAACAAAAAGGCAGTACGATATGGGCGCAAGATGCACAGTCTTGTGTTGTTTATGGTATGCCACAAGCAATTGTGAACGCTGGTTTAGCTGATGAACAGGTGAATCTGCAACAAATTGCAGAGCGTATTAATATTGAAGTTGGCTGTCGATAACGACATGCAGACAAGGTAGGGTAAAGTTGAAAGTTTGGACTGTTGCTAATCAAAAAGGTGGTGTTGGTAAAACGACAACTGCAATCTCTTTAGCAGGCTTACTGGCAGAACAGGGGCAGCGAGTATTATTGATCGATACGGATCCGCATGCATCATTAACCAGTTATCTAAATTATGATAGTGATGATTTAACTGTCGGATTGTTTGACCTTTTTGTCGCAGCCAAATTGGATGCAGAGCTGGTTCATAATGCGATAATAGAAACGCCTTATAGCGGCATTAATTTATTACCTGCCACAATGTCACTGGCCACGTTAGATAGAACATTAGGGCATCGTGATGGTATGGGACTTATTCTTAAGAATATTATTACTTTAGTTACCGATGATTATGATTTTGTACTTATTGATTGTCCGCCTGTATTGGGCGTGATGATGGTGAATGCACTCGCCAGTTGTGATCGTATTTTAGTGCCAGTACAGACCGAGTTCTTAGCATTAAAGGGCTTAGACCGCATGGTGAAAACCTTTGAAATTATGCAGCGTAGTTGTGCTAATAAATTTCAGTATACGGTCATTCCCACCATGTTTGATCGGCGAACTAAAGCATCGTTGATATCGTTACAAACCTTGCAGAACAATTATAGCAGCAATGTTTGGCGAGCTGTGATCCCTGTAGATACACAATTTAGAAATGCTAGCTTAAAACATATGCCGCCATCTATGTATACTCGAAGTAGCCGAGGTGTCGCAGCTTATGCCGCATTACTACAAGATTTACTGATTGAGGCAGAACAGGACCGAATGTATGGATAAGCACGCAAAGCATTCTGCGTTGGATGATTATTTTACATCCATGCTATCTGAGCCTGTTGTTGAAAAAACACAGGATGCTAAGGCTGCTGTAGAACAAACGGTAGTGCTCAAACCCACATTAAAAAAAGAGTTAACAAAAGATCCGCAGAAAGTGTTTGCACCCTTATTTTCTGAAATTGAGCCAACGATAAAAAGTGACTTTAAAATACCTGAACCAGATGGTTCGGGGTCATTAAGCGATTTAGATCAGTTGTTAGGCTCTGTCATTGATATTGACTTGGCGGATATTGATTTATCGGTATTAGATAATGTCGATGCGACAGTAATACAGACTGTTCCTGATGTTGATGTTGATGTTGATGTTGAAACTGAAAGCACTGATACTATGATAACTATCACACCTACAGATATTATCGTTAGTGAAACAGCGCTAATCATTGAGCCTGCAGAAAGTAATACTATCCTAGATAATCATGCGGAAAGTGTGTCAGGATCGGACGTTGAGCGAGTACAGGAATCTGAACCTGTTGAACAATGGAAGAATATTGAGTTAGAAGAGCACTTTCAAGCGCTGTTCTTTGAAGTCGCAGGTGTTATTTTTGCGGTGCCATTGACCGAGCTTGGTGGTATTCATCAAACCGAAACAATAAACAGCTTATTTGGTAAACCGGGTTGGTATTTAGGTCTTATGCAGCACCGAGAGCAGAAATTGAGTGTTGTCGATACTGCACAATGGGTTATGCCAGAGCAAAATATGGGCGAGATAGATTATAAATATCAGATCCAATTGAGTCAGTCGAATTGGGTACTAGGCTGCGAAAGCCTGCATGGTACTGAAACTTTAAACAGTAATGATATTAAATGGCGAAGTACACCTGGTAGTCGACCTTGGTTAGCTGGCATGGTTAAATCCCGCATGTGCGTATTATTACACGTAACCGAAATGATTAAATTGCTGGATAATGGCATCAATATTCATGGGCAATAGTAGAAGGAAATAAAACATGAGTCAGTCTCGAAACCTAGTGGAAAATGTAGCTGAAGATGAAGTATTACAATGGGTTACATTCAAGTTAGAGAATGAAGTCTACGGTATTAACGTAATGCAAGTACAAGAAGTATTACGCTATACAGAAATTGCTCCAGTGCCTGGTGCACCAAACTATGTGATTGGTATTATTAATTTACGTGGTAATGTTGTCACTGTGATTGATACACGTGTACGTTTTGGTTTGATGCCATCAGAAGTGAGTGAAAACTCACGTATTGTCATCATCGAAGCTGAAAAACAAGTGATTGGTATACTCGTTGACGGTGTTGCTGAAGTCGTATATCTACGTTCTTCAGAAATCGATATGGCACCTAATGTAGGTACTGATGAAAGCGCTAAATTCATCCAAGGTGTATCGAACCGTGACGGTGAGTTACTCATCCTTGTTGATTTGAATAAATTTTTAAGTGATGAGGAATGGGAGGAATTAAGCGGTATGTAAGCTTAATTCCTTATTCCTATCTAGAAAAGCACTGTAATGATTGTTACAGTGCTTTTTTAATTGCTATTTTATTGAAGGACTCAATATGCTTGCTTTGATTTTGTCAGGCGTTGCGCTTACAGCAGCTGTTGCTGCGGTTATTGGCTACGTTTTATTGCTTCGTAAGTTAACCAAATTACAGGCAACGCATAATTTATTGCTTAAAGATTTATCTAAATCAAGAGACTCTCTTCAAAAGCGTATCATTGAGTTAAGTACTTCAAATATTAATCTTGGTGGTGCAATTCAAGGCATGGCTTCGGAATTACAGCAAACTAAATACCAGCAAGATGAAATGAAAGAAGAGATGACTACACACGAACAGCAAGATCCTGCTAGCCGTTTTTATACGCGCGCAGTGAAGCTTGTTGAACTTGGCGCGACTCTTGAAGAAATCATGCGTGAGTGCGAACTACCACGCGCAGAAGCCGAATTATTATTAAGTTTCCATAAAAAGTAGCTTTAATTGATTATATTTGACCGGTTATTGATATAGCTTAATTATGCTTAAAGCAGGAATATGTTAATATTCGCTCAGGTTGATGCTGAAAGAATAAAAAAGTATGTTGGAAGTTGTTAAGTTAAGCTGTATACGTGAAGATAATGTGTTGTTTTCTGATCTTAGTTTCACCGCTTCTAGTGGTGAAATAATTCAAATAGAAGGCCCGAATGGCGTAGGTAAAACCAGTTTACTGCGTTTATTAGCCGGACTTTCATCGCCAGCAGATGGCCATATTCTTTGGCAGAAAAGCAATACCTTAGAAGATCGTGAGAGCTATCATCAAGACTTACTCTACCTTGGTCATTTACCCGGAGTAAAAGCTGAACTGACCGCATTCGAAAATCTATTTTTTTACCATGCCATGCATAAAACTGTCGCCAAAGATAAAATTTGGGAAGCGCTTGCACAAGTCGGCCTTGCTGGTTATGAAGATCAATTAGCGTGTCACCTTTCAGCAGGACAGCAACGTCGTATTGCTTTAGCGCGCCTATGGCTGTCGGATAAAAAGTTGTGGATCCTTGATGAACCTTTTACTGCTATTGATAAAAATGGCGTGAAAGTATTAGAGCGTTTATTTTTAGCTCATGCCGATAAAGGTGGCTGCGTTATTCTGACAACACACCAAGATTTACAATTTTCTGCGGGACGTTTACGTAAGATCACCTTAACCCGTCACCACTTAACTGAGTATTAATATGTTTGCTGTTTTTATACAGGTGATAAAGCGTGAATTGATCACGGCTTTTCGTCGTAAATCAGATATTTTAAATCCACTCTGGTTCTTTATTATTGTGATTACCCTTTTTCCGCTAGGAATAGGCCCTGAGCCAAACTTATTATTGCGTATTGCCCCTGGCGTTATCTGGGTCGCGGCATTATTATCGGCGCTATTGTCGATGGAACGTTTATTTCGAGATGACTTCCTCGATGGTTCATTAGAGCAGTTGATGCTAACGGAGACCCCGTTAGGTGTCATTGTGTCGGCAAAAGTGGTTGCACATTGGTTACTGACTGGCTTACCTATATTATTTGTATCGCCTTTGTTGGCAGTGTTTTTGTCATTAGATGCGAATACCTTCATGGCTACTTTTATTACCTTGTTGCTCGGTACGCCAGTGCTGAGTTTTGTTGGTGCGATTGGCGTGGCGTTGACGGTCGGTTTACGTAAAGGTGGGGTATTACTGAGTTTGCTTATTTTACCATTATTTATTCCGGTATTGATTTTTGCAACCAGTGCCATTGATGCGGCGAGTTTTGGCGTATCTTATTCTGGACCTGTGGCGATTTTAGGGGCGATGCTTGTTGCATCAGTTACTTTATCACCGTTTGCAATAGCGGCGTCATTACGGGTTAGTTTGAGTTAAATTGTTAGTTAAAGATAAGTAAAGTTAGTTTCAATCACTGTATAGGTTCATATAATTGGGCCGTCATTAATGTAGAGAGTTTAATATGTGGAAATGGCTCCATCCTTATGCGAAACCAGAAAAAAGTTATAACTTAGCTGGTAAAATGTTGCCTTGGTTTGCACTATTTAGTGCTATATCACTGACAATTGGAATGATTTGGGGTTTTGCATTCGCGCCCGCTGATTATCAACAAGGCGATAGTTTCCGTATTATTTATCTGCATGTACCAGCTGCCTCATTATCAATGGGTGCATACTTAAGTATGGCCATTGCTGCTTTTATTGGCTTGGTATGGCAATTAAAAATGGCAGATATGGCTGTTGCTGCGATAGCACCGATTGGTGCGGTATTTACAGCTATAGCATTATTCACTGGCGCTGTATGGGGGAAACCTATGTGGGGTGCTTGGTGGGTATGGGATGCGCGTTTAACATCTGAACTTATTCTATTATTCTTATACCTTGGCGTTATTGCAATTTATGGTGCATTTAGCGACAAATTATTAGCTGGTCGTGCTGCGGGTATCCTTGCCTTAGTTGGCGTGATTAACTTACCTATCATTCATTACTCTGTTGAATGGTGGAACACCCTACATCAAAAAGCCACTATTAGTAAATTCGATAAACCGTCGATGGATACTGATATGTTGTGGCCATTACTTATTAACTTATTAGGCTTTGGTTTACTGTTTGGAACCTTGACCTTGATGCGCTTTAGAAATGAGTTAATTACCCGTGAGTCGCACAGACCTTGGGTGAAAAAATTATTTATCGAGGACAAGTAACATGCAATTTGATAGCTTTTCTGCTTTTTTAGCGATGGGTGGTTATGGCTTTTATGTCTGGCTAGCGGTCGCTTTTAGCGTATTGACCTTAGGCGCATTAACGGTAAGTACTATTGTCAAACGTCGCCAAATTATTAACGAAATTAAAAATAAGCATCAACGTATTCAGCGAATGCGCGCTGCTGAAAAAATGGAGAATACTCTATGAATCCAAGACGTAAAAAACGCTTATCTATTGCTCTGGTGATTATCATTGGTTTAGGTAGTATGACAGGCCTTGTTCTATACGCATTAAAACAGAACATTGATTTATTTTACACGCCGACTCAACTTGTTGAAGGCTTAGGTGAAGATAAGGTCAAGCCTGAAATCGGTCAGCGTTTACGTATTGGTGGCTTAGTAATGCCTGGCACTGTTAAACGTAATATGGAAGATCTTAAAGTTAGCTTTGTCTTAAGTGATGATAGAGGTGGCTTGGTTACACTGGAATACGAAGGTATTTTGCCCGATTTATTCCGTGAAGGGCAAGGGATTGTTGCACAAGGTGTACTAAAGTCCGCGAATGTGATTACCGCGTCTGAAGTACTTGCTAAACATGACGAAGAATATATGCCACCCGAAGTTGCTGAAGCAATTAAAGGCATTAAGCATATGAAACCTGAATACGGTAACGAAACTAAATAAGGTAGTTTGTAATGATTCCTGAGATAGGACATTTTAGTTTAATTGTAGCGACGGCGTTGTCGTTCTTGCTGGCAATTTATCCACTTATAGGCGCAAAGATTAATCATCCTGGTATGATTAATAGTGCTAAACCATTAGCTATTATGCAATTTTTGCTAATGAGTCTTTCATTTTCTGTTTTAGCTTACTCATTCGCGACTGATGATTTTTCAGTCGGTTATGTTGCAACTAACTCAAATTCATTATTACCGATACAGTATAAAATATCTGCTGTGTGGGGCGGTCATGAAGGGTCATTATTACTTTGGTCTTTAACGTTAGCTATTTGGACTGCTGCTGTGGCGGTGTTTAGCCGTGGTATTCCGAAGGTTGCACTCGCTCGCGTGCTTTCTGTGATGGGTATGATAGCGATTGGTTTTAACTTGTTTATTTTGTTAACGTCAAATCCATTTGATCGTACTTTGCCTTACTTACCGCTCGATGGTAATGACTTAAATCCATTACTCCAAGATGTTGGCCTGATTTTCCATCCACCGATGTTATACATGGGGTATGTTGGTTTTTCTGTTGCTTTTTCTTTTGCGATTGCGGCCTTGATGGCTGGTCGTCTTGATTCGGCATGGGCGCGTTGGTCTCGTCCTTGGACATTAGTTGCTTGGGTATTTCTAACTGCTGGTATCGCATTGGGTAGTTGGTGGGCTTATTATGAACTCGGCTGGGGTGGTTGGTGGTTCTGGGATCCTGTAGAGAATTCATCATTTATGCCTTGGCTTGCAGGTACTGCGTTGATTCACTCACTTGCTGTAAGTGAAAAGCGTGGTGTGTTTAAATCATGGACTGTACTATTATCGATTGCGGCCTTTAGTTTGAGTCTATTAGGTACCTTCTTAGTTCGTTCTGGTGTATTGGTATCTGTGCATGCTTTTGCGTCAGATCCTGCGCGTGGTTTGTTTATTTTAGCCTTCTTAATTGCGGTTGTTGGTGGTTCATTACTGCTTTTCGCAGTAAAAGGTTCAGAGATTAAGAGTCGTGGTAAATACGGTCTGTTTTCTCGTGAAACTTTCTTGTTGGTGAATAACGTATTATTAATTGCAGCGCTATTAGTTGTACTGATTGGTACTTTATTACCACTGGTACATAAAGAGCTGGGTATGGGCTCGATTTCAATCGGTGTACCATTCTTTAATAATATTTTCTTCTACATGATAATTCCGTTTGCAATTGCCTTGGGTGTTGCTCCGTTATTACGTTGGAAGAAGCAAGAAGCAGATTTACGTCCACTGTTTAAACAGTTAGCGGTAATTGCCGTCGCGAGTATCGTGTTAGCCGTTGCGTTACCGGCAATCTTTGCGGACAAAATTAAGATTGTTGCTGTTATTGGTTTTGCATTAGCTTTTTGGGTGATTATCACCAGTGCGCTAGAAGTGTATATCCGTGCAACGCATCGCCATAGTTTTGCGTCTGGTGTGATTAAACTAGGTCGTAGCCATTGGGCGATGGTACTTGGTCACGTTGGTCTAGCGATGATGCTGATTGGTATTTCTGCAACTCAGAATTACAAAATCGAAAAAGACTTACGTATGCTACCGGGCGATGAAGTTGTCTTTGCGGATTACTTATTCGAGTTCGAGCGTATTGCTGAATCAAATGGTGCGAACTACGAAGGCTATGAAGCGGTATTTAAGGTCAGTAAAAACGGTAAGTTTGAGACGGTATTACGCGCAGAGAAACGTAACTACTTAGCTCAACGTGGCATGCCAATGACTGAAGCTGCGATTGATTGGGGTATCACTCGTGACCTTTATATCGCATTGGGTGAACAGTTAAAAGATGACTCATGGGCAATTCGTATCTACTACGAACCCTTCATTCGTTTCATCTGGTGGGGTGGCTTAGTCATGGCTATCGGTGGTTTATTAGCTGTATCTGATCGCCGTTATCGTTTTGTGAATAAACGTGTAGCGAAAGCGCAATAATTAGGACAAGTATAATGACTAATGATGTGAAAAAAAAGAAACAGTTAATGACACGACTAATACCCTTAATTGTATTTTTATGTGTGTCTATATTCCTTTACATTGGCTTATTTCGTGACGCTACCGTTTTAGAGTCGACCTTTATTGGTCGACCTGTTCCTGAGTTTGCATTAAACGATTTAGTTGAACCCGAGTTGCAGCATGATAAAAGTGTGCTGTCAGGTAAACCTATGCTGTTAAACGTATGGGCAACGTGGTGTCCAACGTGTTATTCCGAGCATAAGTACTTAAATGAACTGGCTGAAGACGGTGTTTATATTGTTGGTATGAATTACAAAGACGAACGTAAAAAAGCGTTGAAATGGTTAGACGAGTTAGATAATCCATACAAGATCAGTCTTTATGATCCTGATGGTATGCTTGGTCTTGATCTGGGTGTTTACGGCGCGCCTGAAACCTTTTTCATCGACAGTAAAGGTATTATCCAATACAAGCACGTAGGTGACATTAACCCGCGTAATTGGAATGGTGAATTGAAAGCTGTTTATGAGCAATTGAAATAAGGACTTAAGATGAAAAAAATATTCGTATTAATGACTTTAATGCTCAGTTTCAGTGTTGCTGCGGTTATTGATGTCTATGACTTTGAGACTGAAGAGCAAGAAGCCTTGTTTAGAACATTAACGGCAGAGTTACGCTGTCCTAAATGTCAAAATAATAACCTTGCGGACTCGAATGCCTCGATTGCTAAAGACATGCGTCAAAAAACTTACAACATGGTTGTTGATGGTAAGGAAGAAGATGAGATTGTTACTTATTGGATTGACCGATTTGGCAACTTTGTTCTCTACAAGCCGCCAGTAACTTTAGGTACAGCCATTTTATGGGTTGGTCCAGGTTTGTTTATACTATTTGGTGGTCTGATTATTGTTCGTAACAGCCGTCGTAAAGTCAGTGTTGAAACGGACGATCGCGACGAAGAGTTATCGAGTGCGGAGAAAGACCGTTTGGCCAAAATTTTAAAGGATAGCGAGAAATAGCATGTTGTTATTTTGGATAGTAAGTATTGTAATGGTGATCGTTGCTGCGCTGGCATTTGTTATCCCTGTTACGGGTAAGAGCAAATTAACTGGCGCGACACGAGACCAATTAAACAAAGACCTTTATAAAAGTCGAATTAGTGAATTGGTTGACGATGAAGATCAAGGTTTGTTAGACAAAAGCGAAGAGTTTATTGATGAAATGCAACGTGGTCTATTGGACGACGTTCTTGATGAGAAAGTTGCTAAAGTTAATACAGCTCACTCACCATTTATCTGGCTTGCTGGTGTAGTGTTTTTAGTTGTTTTCTCTGTGTCTATGTATCTGACATTAGGTGCACGTGACAAGGTAGCTAACTGGGAAGATGTATATTCACGTTTACCTGAGCTAACAAATCGCGTAATGAATGAAGGTGATATAGTTACTGATCAAGAGATCTCAGACTTTAAGCTAGCATTGACTACTAAGATGATAGAAGAGCCGGACAATGAATTTGGTTGGTTATTATTGGGTCGCTTAAACGTTGCCTTAGGTGATCCAAACGCGGCATTCATTGCGATGGATCGTGCGTATAAACTCGCACCGATGAACACATCTATTGTGACAGGTTATGCGCAAGCATTAATGCTGAGTGATGATCCAGATAAAAATAACTTAGCACGTAAAATATTGATGGGTCTGAAAAAAGAAAAGCCTGGTGATATCGAAGTATTATCTACGTCTGCGTTCATGGCGTTAGAAAACCAAGATTACCTTGGCGCAATCGAGCAATGGCAACGTATGTTACCGTTACTTGCTGGTCAACCAGATCGTATCGAGATGATTAAAGGTAGTATTGAATACGCAAGAAAACAGATTGAAGCGAAAGGTGGTACAGCTCCAGCTATTGCTGATACTGCAACGGATAGCCGACCTGCAGCAGCCGCAAATGAAGCCGCGGCGGGTAATGAGCAAGTGACGATCAGTATCACTTCTGACCAAGCGAAGCTTAAAGGTTACTTGTATATTTACGTGCAAGCGGCAGCGGGTCCTAAAGCGCCACTGGCTGTTAAACGTATCACGAACCCAACATTCCCATTAACTATCTCATTATCAGATAGTGATGCGATGATGGCGCAAATGAAGATGTCACAATTCCCATCGATTAAAGTGAGCGCGAAGCTTTCTCAAGATGAGAATGTGATGACGAAAGATGATGACATCAATAGTAATATTGTGATTGTTAATGAAGGCGATTCACGTTCAGTGACGCTTAATTTTAGTCGTTAATTAAATAAGATGTTACTGATGTTGTAACGTCTTATTAGCGCTTGTTAATCAGCCCTGCGGAAATTATTTATATAATATCCGCAGGGCTTTTTGGTATCTGTTATCTGGTTTTTAAATTAAACACTGACAAAAAGTTTATGATGAAATTCCAAAAAATATTACGCTGCACGCCAGTTGATAAGGCGTTAAGCAGCATCGAAGGAGCTGTTAGTGCTAAACGTAAGAATTAAAATTTCAGAGAAACAAGCGAAAAAGCTAATTTTTGATCTGGTGAAGTATAGTGACCACTCAAATCGAAGTTTGACTGATGGACTGAAAAATAAAACAATTGAGCAGTGGTTCGAGCAGAATAAATATCCTTTTAAACGTTTAATTTCAGATACGCGAGATTGGGGATATACGGTGCCATTTGTCGAAAATACGATGGATAGCAAGGTCTACATCAGCGGTGCAGGCATTATCAATGTAAGTGATTATCAAAGTGAATTTGAGTCAGCACTGGAATACCGTAATTCAGCGATTAACAACGCTGATATTGCAGCCTACCACGCATGTATTGCCAAACTGTTCGCATCTTTAGCATCATATTTATACCTTAAAGCTGAATGCTACAATGCTGAAAATGAAGACAAGTTAGAAGACGCTCAAGGAAGCCCTGCTTCTTTAGAAGACAAAATAAAATTGTGGGTTCCAATATTATCTGGCGGCAAAGAATTAGATAGTAATAAGAAATCTTGGGATCTGTTTCAAGTACAATTGGCTCAGTATAATGAGGATGCTATCAATCCTAAATGTTCAGCTCAAGATTTATCATGTGTAGAACTTGCTGAAAAAGTGAATGACTTGCGAGGTGGTATTATCAATATAATATATGAGCTCCATGTATTGTTGAATGATGAAATTAAATCTCAGTTGGTCAGGGCTGTCTATTTTCCCGATGTCTATGTATCCGAGTACTAAGCCAATCCTGTAGGACTTAAATATATACCCAAGCATCTTGAAGTTGCTTGGATATACCGAGCCGTTCGCTTCGCTGTATTTAGCCCTCAGCCTTCTATATCATTAGTACATATCAATCCCTTGGTAAGATTGTAAAAATTGGCGACCACAATCAAGTCCTTGTTGATAATCATAATCAAGCGATGTCTTCTTGCTACCAATCAATTTTGATTTTAATAATTGAGTTGGATGCAGTTCGTATATGGAAACATCTTCTGGTGGACTCTCTAAAAACATCTGAGCTCTGATATACGACTCTTCATGATCGATTAAGTTATTCACTATCTCTTTGGTTTTTAAATTTTTAATATACGGTGTTAGCTTAGCTAAAAATTTATGTTCACTTTTGACCTCTGGCGGAGCCGTTCTAATCACAACAATATGCTTATAGCCTCGTCTATGTACTTCTTCTAAAGGTATTGGCGCCTGCACACCACCATCTAACCAATGATATTTATCGAGTGTGGCTGGTGTATTATAAATGCCTGGAATAGAGCAACTCGCTTTTAATGCCAGCTCCCAACCAGCCCCAAATAAGTCAAAATAATCCACCTGGTTATTATCAGCTTGAGTCGCCGTCACTAACACTTCACGGTTTTTCATGTTTTCATCACCACGGTTCCAATCAAGTGGTATTTTTGTTTTTGTTTGTTCAATCAACCAATCAAGATCCATACCTTTATTATCGAATAAAAAAGAGCGCATGTTAAAGAAATTTTTATGCATTGTGGCTTCTGTAATCACACGATAGGCGTGTCGATATTGTCCACAAATATAGGAGGCAAGATTTAATGCGCCTGCCGATGTACCAATTAATAATGAAAACGGATTAAATTTTTCTTTAAGAAAAGCATCTAGCACCCCCGCAGTGAAAATACCTTTTTGACCGCCACCTTCGACAACAAGCGCAATGGAATTGGATTTATTAATTCTGTAATCTCGGTTTTCTTGGGAATGAATAGCTGAATAGTAGTGGTGCTTACCTGGCATTTAAACTCCTAAAGTCATCCTGTTCAAGGCTCGTAAAAATACGCGACAATACACGAATTATTTGTTTAGATAAGTAATTACATCGAGGGCGTTATGCTATTTCAGCCACAATAAATGACCTTCAATAAGCTAATACTACAGAATGTTTTCTTATGTGACTTTCGAGTTAGAGACATTATATATCTAAAAAAGGACAAGGTTAGCTACCGATAATTTGTGAACGTAGATAATAAGTTCTGAATTGGAGTGTGACCAGTAACTCTTCTGGTCAGCAGGAGATTATTCAGTTTGAAAGTGAGACCGGTAAATCCTGACTTATTAACGGAGATTAGAATGAATGTGAACTCAGATACACAAAGTTGGTGGTTCAGGCTTTGGATCAACGCGCGATAGAGGTTATAACGCTGTTATTAAAATATAACCTGTTAGGTATGTATTAAGGTTGTGGTTAGTCTATCGCCAATTTTTGCACTCGGCCACTTTTTAGGCAGACATACCGACTTATAATTTGCAATGAAATCTGAGACGTTGTTTGTTTCATTTAGCTTGCCATTTATTAAGTAGGAACCTGCGTTCGCATCAAAGAATGTTAATACTCCTTGATTATAATAAAAGGCGATGCAGTGGAGTGAATCATCGACTGAGAAAGAGATAAGAGCACCGTATTGTCTTTTTCCCAGACTTGATGAACGCTTTAAATAACCAGCTAGTGTTGAAAATTCAGCGCCCTTCCAGTTAATGAGGGGTTTAGACTGTAGCTCCAGTGTTCGAGCAAGTATTGCAATTTGCTGCGAGCCACTATAGCCCGGTACTTGCCGTGCTTGTTTCTGCATTATATTAGCGATGCCTGTAACTTTCTTTGCCCTTTTACTATCCACTACATTTTTATGCGCTAGCCGGGGAAATTGCGTTCTTTGATAAAAACGATGAGTTAATTGCTCCTTCAACCAAATGATGGCTAAGTCGGAACAAAATCCGTTTGTATCTGTAATGTCTAATTTGTCAATAGTGTGGCGCTGTTGTGACTTAGATAGCTTTGATGAGTAATTGTTTAAGCTATTGTAGAATTTATTTCCTGACATATATCCTTCTGATATTTTTGATTATTCAATGTTATCTCGTGTGACGGAGATGTATGTAATATACCATATAATTAAATTTAACAAGAAATGGGTGTGTAAGTAAAAGTAAGGCTATGCTTTGCTAAATGATAATGCTGGGCTCATATGCTTTTAGTGTTAAGCGATCAGGATCTTGTTGTAAAACTCGCGCCTCAAATAAGCCAGTAATAAAATTTAAATGGCGACTCTAGGTGAACAGGGACTTGCTATTATCGCGAAAATACCTATGATACGCGCTCTATTACTTCGATTATTGAATACGGGTTGACTATGTATAAATTAAATCTTGATATTGCTGATTTCATGGAAAATTATTGGCAGAAAAAACCACTGTTAATTAAAGCGGGATTCAAGGACTTTATCGATCCAATCAGCCCGGATGAAATTGCTGGTTTAGCGATGGAAGAAGAGATTACGTCACGTATGGTTTCACGTGAAGATGGTAAGTGGGAAGCTAAATGCGGTCCGTTTACTGACTTTGAGCGTATGGAAGCACCGGGCGCCGCTATCTTAGTGCAAGCGATTAATCACTGGCATGATCCTTCCGCTGAATTAGCAAATACGTTTAATTTTATTCCTAGCTGGCGCTTTGATGATCTGATGGTATCTTACAGCACAGATACAGGTGGTGTAGGTCCGCATATCGATCGTTACTGTGTATTCATCATTCAGGGTCTAGGCAAGCGTCACTGGCGTGTTGGCGCTCAGGATATGAATCCTCAAGAGTTTGCTGCAAACGGCGCGCTGAAGCATTGTGAAGCGTTTGATGCCGTTATTGATACAGTATTAGAACCTGGTGATATTTTATATATTCCGCCTTATGCACCGCATGAAGGTTATGCTGTTGGCGAAGCGATTAACTACTCTGTTGGTTTCCGTGCGCAAGACCAGAAAGAACTGTTAAATGACTTTGGTGATTACCTATTACAACAGGACAAAGAGTTTGTTCGTTATAGCGATCCTAAGTTACAACCACGTGCACAGCATGGTTCTATCGAACCTAGTGAAGTTCAAGGTTTAACAGATATCATGACATCGTTAATGGCTGATAAAAGCGTTATGCATGATTTTCTTGGCCGTCATTACAGTGAATCTGCGCACGAATTAGATTTAGTGGCTCCTGAAGGTGGTTACATTGCAGATTACGCGATTGTAGTAGATGAAATTGGCATGGAGTCTTACTTACGTAAAGTGAATGGATTGAAGACATTATACTTCCCTGAAATGCCAACGAGTTGCTTTATTGATGGTGAGCGTTATGACTTTGACGCAAGCATTGCTGCAAGTGTACAGACGTTATGCAACACCACTGAGCAGTCAGCAAAAGAACTTGAAGTATTAATGGAAGATAAAGTATTTGGTCAACTGTTGATTGAATGGGTTAATTTAGGTTACTGGCACTTCGAATAACGGTAATACGCTGTTAGCTGAGTCAATAAGCACAATCAGTAGCACTAAGGCTTGATGGTCTTGGTGCTTTTTTTTGTCTGTAATTTGGCAGTAATAGTAAAGCTAGTAGAGTAGAGGGTAAGAAAAGAGGTTAAACATTATCGGCTAAGCTGAAATCGGGTAGGAGGGCGTTCACTGTTTTTCAGGAAAAAAATAACCCCAGCTATTTGCATAACTGGGGTTAGGAAGATTAACTAAAAATAATTACTTATTTTTTAGCGTTCTCTTCTTTAACTTTAGCGATAACGCCTTCAGCTACGTTAGCTGGACAAGGGTTGTAGTGTGAGAACTCCATAGAGAACTGACCACGACCAGATGTCATAGTACGTAGTGAACCGATGTAACCAAACATTTCTGAAAGAGGTACGTCAGCTTTAATACGAACACCAGTATTACCAGCTTCTTGACCTGCGATCATACCACGACGACGGTTAAGGTCACCAATTACGTCACCAACATGATCGTCTGGCGTGAATACGTCAACTTTCATGATAGGTTCAATCAGTTGAGCACCCGCTTTAGGGATAGACTGACGGAATGCACCACGTGCAGCAAGTTCGAATGCTACTGCTGATGAATCCACTGCGTGGAAGCCACCATCGAATAGTTCGATTTCAACGTCTAGTACTGGGAAGCCAGCTAGAACACCAGTGTCCATCAAGCTCTTGAAGCCTTTCTCAACAGCTGGGAAGAATTCTTTAGGAACGTTACCACCAACAACTGATGCTGTGAAAACGAAACCTGAACCAGGTTCACCTGGCTTGATACGGTAATCGATTTTACCGAATTGACCACTACCACCAGATTGTTTCTTATGCGTGTAGCTATCTTCAATTTCTTGCGTAATAGTTTCACGGTAAGCAACCTGCGGAGCACCAACAACTAGATCAACGCCGTATGTACGCTTAAGGATATCAACCTTAATGTCTAGGTGAAGTTCACCCATACCTGAAAGGATTGTTTCACCTGAATCTTGGTCAGTTTCAACCTTGAATGTTGGATCTTCAGCAACCATTTTACCGATCGCAATACCCATTTTCTCAGTAGAACCTTTATCTTTAGGTGTTACAGAGATAGAGATTACTGGTTCAGGGAATACCATTGCTTCTAGAATGATAGGATCTTTCGGATCACATAAAGTGTGACCAGTTTGAACGTTACCTTTCATACCTACGATTGCAATGATGTCACCAGCTTGAGCGCTAGTTAATTCGTTACGATCGTCAGCTTGCATTTCACACATACGACCAACACGCTCAGTTTTACCTGTTGCAGCGTTAAGGATCGTATCACCTTTCTTCAATGTACCTGAGTAGATACGAACGAAAGTAAGTGCACCAAAACGGTCATCTGAAATTTTAAATGCTAACGCTTTAAAAGTTTCATCACTTGAAACAAGTGCAAATTTACCTGTTGGTTCGCCTTCTTCATCAGTAAGCGGTTGAGGATCTACATCTGTTGGGCTAGGTAGGTAATCAACAACAGCATCAAGAATTAGTTGCATACCTTTGTTCTTGAATGCTGAACCACAGTAAGTTGGGAAGAAGTCCATTGTACGTGTACCTTTACGGATACAACGTTTGATTTCTTCAATAGAAGGTTCAGTACCTTCCATATAAGCTTCTAATAGATCATCGTCTTGCTCTACAGCAGTTTCAACTAGCATCTCACGGTATTCTTCTACTTTGTCAGCCATGTCCGCAGGAACATCTGTGATTTCGTAGTTTTCTGGAAGACCAGTTTCATCCCATACGTATGCTTTACGTGTAAGAAGGTCAACAACACCAACGAAATCGTCTTCGATACCGATTGGTAGAACCATTACTAGTGGGTTAGCATCTAGTACGTCTTGAGTTTGCTTAACAACACGGTAAAAATCAGCACCCATACGGTCTAATTTGTTAACGAAGATGATACGAGCAACTTCTGAGTCATTCGCATAACGCCAGTTAGTTTCTGATTGCGGTTCAACACCACCAGAACCACAGAAAACACCGATACCGCCATCAAGTACTTTAAGTGAACGGTAAACTTCTACTGTGAAGTCAACGTGTCCAGGAGTATCGATAACGTTAAAACGGTGATTATCCCAGAAGCAAGTTACAGCTGCTGACTGAATAGTAATACCGCGCTCAGCTTCCTGTTCCATGAAATCTGTAGTTGATTCACCGTCATGAACTTCACCAGTTTTGTGGATCTGACCAGTAAGTTTTAGGATACGTTCAGTTGTTGTTGTTTTACCAGCATCAACGTGAGCGAAGATACCGATATTTCTGTATTTAGATAAATCTGCCATTATGTTCTCTATAATTTATTTATTTAAAGATTCGCGCGGAGTATATCACGTTTTTTTGAGAACAAAAAAGAGATAGGGGGCTATAAGATGCATTTACGGTGTTTTTTTCCATTTCGATATAATTAATTTGCATTAAGGCTATAAAAATAGGATTCCAGGTAAAAAAGTTGGGTTTATATTCTAAAAACAGGCGCAATTTTAGCCGAGCCTGTTTTTTATATACTTACCTATATATGATTCAAAACTGTTTTAATAAGCTTGAATTATAGTCATCAAGGGTAATGGTTAAATTCTTTTCTGTTATGAGACTATCTAACTTTGTTATGTCGGCCGTTAAACTTTCCATCGTTAATGTATTGTTGTCTAAATGGTACAGTTGCTTCGATGCGGCATAATAGTAGTTTAGGATGGTAATGGCATCTATATTGGTGTTGTCACTGTCACTTAAGGCTGTTTGGATATGGTGAAGCTTACGGTAAATCTTATTGTTTTCTTGTTTTAGCTTCCAGACATACATGACTTCAACTAAATAAGGATGGCGGCGGATAAGGTTAAATACGACCAATAAGCTAATCACACCAAGGATCACACCAGCTAAATTTAGTTTAAAATTATCCTTGTCAGGCTCGGCAAAAAAATGAATTAAAACTTGACCATAAAACAATGCAAACGCGATTAACACGGCTGTAGCGACAATACTCGCCATGTTTAAGTGTTTACGGTAACGAACTTTGTTTATTTGTTGTAATTTCATTTACTTTCCGCTCTTTAATGAAGAGTGAATATTCTAGCAAATACGGACGTAAATAATAATATTAACTAAGGACAAATGATTAAATAAATTGCGAGTAGATTGAATTGGGGGGCGTCAAACTTGGCGTGTTAAAGGATTCTTAAAGAAGCACATTGCCTTGTGATTAAAGACAATGTGCAATACGACTATTTCGCGCTATTGTTTGCAGAGCCAGCAGGACGACGACGGTTGCCTTTATTTGCTGATGGATTTACTTCACTGCGTGGGCCTGTGTGACGACGGTTCTTACTTGCCGGCTTGTGACCACGTGAATTTTCACCTGAACGTTGACCATCTTGATGATCTCTTTTTGGCTTTTTCGCTTTTGGTGGACGAATACCCGGTGTAGTCGGGAATGAATCCATTGGTGCAAAACCGTCTACAACAACACGCTCAAGGTGCTTCTGCGTTAATTGTTCAATCGCTACAAGCTCTTTAATTTCGTCATGACAAACTAATGAGATTGCAGTACCTTCAGCGCCAGCACGACCAGTACGACCGATACGGTGAACATAATCTTCTGGTACGTTTGGTAAATCGAAGTTAACTACTTGTGGTAGTTGTTCGATATCGATACCACGAGCGGCAATATCAGTCGCAATAAGTGCTCTTACTTCACCTGATTTGAAGTTCGCTAGTGCTTTAGTTCGTGCACTCTGGCTCTTGTTACCGTGAATAGCAGCAGCATTAATACCTTGCTCTTCTAGGTGTTTGGTTAACTTGTTCGCGCCGTGTTTAGTTTTAGTAAATACCAACACTTGCTTCCAGTCGTTTTCTTTAATTAGGTGTGTTAAAAGAAGTGGTTTTTTCTTCTTATCAACCGGGTGCATCCATTGTTCAACCGATTTAGCAGCTGCATTACGCGGCGTCACTGAAATCTCAACTGGATCGTTGATTAAGCCTTTAGCAAGTTGGCGGATGTCATCAGAAAAGGTTGCTGAGAATAATAAGTTTTGACGTTTTTGTGGTAGCACTGCAAGGACTTTACGGATATCACGTAAGAAACCCATATCAAGCATGCGATCGGCTTCATCTAATACCAAAATTTCTAATTGGTGAAAGCGAATAGCGTTTTGATTATATAAATCTAATAAACGGCCAGGCGTTGCTACTAAGATATCAACACCACGACGTAAACGCGCCATTTGTGGGTTAATTTTAACGCCACCAAATACCACTGTCGAAGTTAAACGTAAATGCTTGCTATATACTTCAACGTTTTCTGCAATCTGTGCTGCTAGTTCACGTGTCGGCGTTAAGATTAATGTACGTGCTTGATTGGCTCGTGGACGTGGGCCTTGGCTTAACTTTTCTAAAATAGGTAGAGTAAAACCAGCTGTTTTACCTGTCCCTGTTTGTGCCGCAGCCATTACATCCCTACCTGACAGTACAGCTGGTATTGCTTGCGCCTGAATTGCCGATGGTGTGTCGTAGCCTTTTTCTGCTACAGCCTTTAGGATTGGTGCGGATAAACCGAGGTCGGTAAAACTCATATAGTGTCTCTTTATCTAGATGGTTGCTATTTAATGGATTGTGCTTAGTATAACAGCGGTGCTGCAGGGTACATGATAGACTGTCTAAGTGCAAACTAGATAATTATTGCTATCTATAGCGCAATGGTAAATAACTTTGTTGACAGCTAATTTTAAGTCTATATAATTCGCAGCAGCTTTAAGGTTAGTTTTATGAATGAATTCCATTTCGAAGTTTTTTTTAGTACCTCGTCCTGTTTGATCATAAGTAAGTAGTAACACTTCCAGCAACACCGGCTTTATGCCAATTAAATTACTCTGATAAATAGGATTCTATTATGTCTACAATTACTGGTACAGTAAAATGGTTCAACGAAACTAAAGGTTTCGGTTTCATTCAACAAGACAACGGCCCTGATGTGTTCGCACATTTCAGCGCTATCAAGAGCGACGGTTTCCGTACTCTTCTTGAAAACCAAAAAGTTGAATTCACTGTTGTTGACGGCCAAAAAGGTCCTCAAGCAGAAAACATCGTAGTACTTTAATTCTTTTGAATTAATAGTCACTAAGATTGTTAACTTAAATGGATTGATGATGAATCAAAAAGTTTAAGTATAAAGGGCATGTTCTTCGGAGCTTGCCCTTTTTGTTTTATCTATTATAACCATTAAAGGTATGCCTGTGAGCCAAACTGATTTTTCTTCTCTAAATTTACGTCCAGAGCTTGTCTCTAATCTTGAGTCTCTCGGTTATGCCGAAATGACACCTATCCAAGCACAAAGCTTACCGAGTATTCTTGAAGGTAAAGATGTAATTGGCCAAGGTAAAACTGGTTCAGGTAAAACAGCTGCTTTTGGTTTAGGTTTACTTCAGCGTTTAGACGTTGAACGTTTCCGTATTCAAACGTTAGTGCTTTGTCCTACACGTGAGTTAGCAGACCAAGTTGCTAAAGAAATTCGTAAACTGGCACGTGCTATTCACAACATTAAAGTATTAACGCTGTGTGGTGGTATGCCATTTGGTCCACAAATCGGTTCATTAGAACATGGAGCACATATTATTGTTGGTACACCAGGTCGTGTATTAGATCACTTAAACAAAGGCACGTTACGATTAGATAATCTAACAACATTTGTGCTGGACGAAGCGGATCGAATGCTAGAAATGGGTTTCCAAGATGCACTTGACGCAATTGTCGAAAAAGCACCAAGTGATCGTCAAACATTATTATTCAGTGCTACTTTCCCGAAAAAAATCCAAGCGATTGCATCGAAAATAATGAACAATCCTGAAATGGTTGAAGTTGCAGCGACGCATGACGATAGCTCAATCAAACAGCATTTCTACAAAGTGAAAAACTTTGGCGAACGTTTAGATACGGTTCGCGGATTATTACTACAGCACAAACCTGAATCAACGGTTATTTTCTGTAATACCAAGAAAGATGTGCAAGATGTTGCTGATGAATTAGGCCATTTTGGCTTTAGTATCATTGCTCTGCACGGTGATTTAGAACAACGTGATCGCGACCAAGCGTTAGTGCGTTTTTCTAATAAGAGTATTTCTATCATGGTAGCGACTGACGTTGCATCACGTGGTCTGGATATTGACTCTCTAGATGCTGTGATTAACTTCCAAGTTGCGCATGACAGTGAAGTTCACGTTCACCGTATTGGCCGTACTGGTCGTGCGGGTAGTAAAGGTATTGCTTGTACTATATTTGATGATAAAGAAGCATACCAAGTTGCGTTATTAGAAGATCGTTTTGGTATGATTACGGCAGAAACCCTACCACCAGAAAGTGTCTTAAATGAATCACCAATGACACCACCGATGGAATGTATCCGTATTGATGGTGGTAAAAAGCAGAAAGTACGTGCGGGTGATATCTTAGGTGCATTAACAGGTAAAGACGGTATTGATGGTAAGCTAGTTGGTAAAATCCAACTGTTTGATCACTGTGCTTATGTTGCTGTTGACTGTAAAGTTGCTAAAGCGGCTGTACAGAAAATTGGTAAAGGTAAATTGAAAGGCCGTACGTTCCGCGCTTGGATTGTACGTTCATTTAACGATTAATCATTAATATATACCTAAGATACCTTCATTCGGTTTGTCCTACGGGATATTAGCAGCTTGAAGTCGTTTGGGGATAACGGTCAGTAGCGATCGAATGACTCGTTACTGACCGTTATTATTTTCTATCTATTTTTATTACTTATTATCGCTCTCTATAAGTGAACACCGATAAGCGTATAACGCTTTAATCGATTAAACACTGCGCTAGTAAACTTACAGGGTGGATAGTTTCTAAATTACTGTTCTCTTCAATTTGCCATTTACAGGTCTCACAATCGGTAATAGCAAAGTCAGCATTCGCCTGTTTAATCTGTTCAAACAAACCTTTACCTATCTTCATCGACACCTCATAGTTTTCTTTCTTAAAACCATAAGTACCGGCAGATCCACAACATTCACTGTTCAGTACAATGACATTTAAGCCGGGAATAGTGCGTAACAGTTCGATAGTGAATATAGCCAAACCACTGCGCTCTAAATGACAGGGTGTATGGTAGACAATAGTTTTATTTACGGGTTTTAATTCTGGCATATTGCCATTCATAAATTCACGTAATAAAAATCGCGTGATGAATTCAAGTTTATTGGAAATCTTGCTGTTATCGACTTTTAATACATGCGGGAATTCTTGTTTTAAGGTCAACGAGCAAGTTGATGATGTTGATAGAATAGGGGTATTAAACTGCTCGACAGCTTCGGTCATGTGTTTAACATTAAATTCTGCATTTTTACGAGCTTTGTCATGAAAGCCATTGGCGATCAGCGGCACACCACAGCATTTTTCTTTCTTCAATAATTTGACGCCGATATTCATGGCATTTAATACTTTAACTAAATCTTTGCCAAGCTGCGGATTGTTGTAGTTAACATAACAGCCGTGGAAATAGCTGATCTGGCGTTCAAACTGGATTTGTGTATTGGCTTGTTTTTTATACCAATGCCTAAACGAACCAAATGAATATTTAGGTAAGGATTTGTGCTTATCAATCGCCACGGTTTTATCCATGATGGTTTTGATAATTTTCGAATCAGTGATCTTGTTTACCAAGGGTGCGACAGGTGTCGATAATGTACCGAATAAATCTGTGTGACTTAAAATGTAATCACGCATTAATTTTGGATTAAGTTTTTTCTTCTCAAACTTGCCGCGTGCCACCGCAATAATATCACCGACATTGACGTTGGACGGACAAGCCGTTTCACAGCGCTTACAGTTAGTGCAAAGCTTTAATGCTTCATCATAATATTCTGGGCTTTTTATTCTTAATCGCTCACCATCTGGGCCCGATTCTTTTGGCCCTGGATAATTTGGATTGGCTTTGGCAACTGGGCAATATACGGTGCAAATAGTACACTTGATGCATTTTTCAAAACGTGTTGATGCTAAATTCATTGTGTTATCCCCTTATGCCAAGCTGTTGCTGATTGGTTGTTGTGAATGAGCTTTTACGCTACGTTGTTGTAATAACTGATTTACGGCGTGATAAGCAGTACTTATCGCGACACCGCTGCCACAGCCTTCGGCGATAGGATCGTAGCCACCTAAATTCGAACCTGCACAAAATAGATTATTGATTATTTTGCCTTTTAGCATGGGGTTAAATGCTTGGTTTGTTTTAATGCCGAGGGATAAAAATGGCTGTGAATTGGCCGCAAAAAATTGTGGGTTGTACCAGGTACTGCGTGCTTCAATGCTATTCATGTCTAAATCAAAAACAGGCTCCTGCAATTTGTTATGGTGAGCAATTAACCCTTTATTAAAAAAGCTACCAGATGCGAAAATATAGTTGTCTGCGGTTAATGGCATGGTTTCTAAGTTACGGGTGTAAATGCGCTTAAGGGTTAACTTGCCGTTATCTTCAGCCATATCACCATGGGTGACTTGATCGCCTTTTAACAGCATGCCGCCACGCTTGATGAATAAATCAATCATGGTTTCTTCAAGGCGGATCCCCAACATTGAAGGTGGCATAGTCGGTACTTCATGAAACGTCAGATTGGTTAATGCGTGTAATTTGTTAAGGACAGACAGCCCCATACCATTACCTGTAATTGCGGGGATGATCACCAAGTCATTAGATGTTGCGATAGCCTTTAGCTTAGTTGCTAGTGCTTCAACCTCACTTTCGTTACTTAAGATACGGGCAATATCAATCGAACGCAGTTCACAAGCATTACGTTTCAGTCCTGAGAATCCATCAATCGAAATGCTGGTATTACTTATTTCAACGTCTTTAAATTCAGGTGTTTGGATCAAATTATCCGTCATCATTTTGGCATTGAAATCGCGGAAATCATTAATTTGCACGACTACAATTCGCGTGATGCTATGTTCCGTTAGGCGCATTGGTAGCTGCTGCACATAAGGTTGCGATAACCAGGTCGATTTTAATGTGCCTAGTGGGGTGATACGCAGATGATTGTCACCATTGTCTTGCTGCAGTAATGAAATTCCAGCGTTGGTGAGCAAGTTTTTATACCATTCAAGCGATTCAAATACGGTGTTTTTACCTACCTTGCTATAAGGATGGCTAGGAAATTCATCGGTAAATTTGTCAAATATCGCTGCAGGATTACGAATGGCCTTGCCCGTTGGCGTATGCGAAAGTAGGTCGATAGAGCCTGATGAAAAGTGCAGGGCGCTTTGACCATTTGAAATGATAGCTGTTTTTAATCCAGCTTCGAGGCTGCGTAATCCCGCGGTATAGCCTGCAATACCACCGCCAATAATGATGCTATCAAATTTCATAATATTCCTTATCTTCTTGTTTTTCGCCTAGCTTGTTAATGTCTGTTGCGCCGAAAAGTCCTTCATACAGCCAATAGGTAAACTCGGCTTCTCGTAGTGCATCACCAAATAACACCGGCTTAATGCCTTTCCAGCGTTCTTCAAAAAACTGCATTAATAATTTACTTGATTCATGACCGCTACAGTTGGCAAAATCACAAAATAGGCTGGAAGCACGATAGGTACACAGTTCACCCTGACACGACCCCATCCCGAGACGGGTACGTCTTCTTAAATCGACTAAGTTGGTGACATCGAGTTGTTTGATGGCGTATTCAATCTCACCAACAGACACCATTTCACACTCACAGACAATGGATTTACCTTTAGTGCTTTGGTCAAATGTGGCAACTGCATTTTCACCGTGACGGTGAGTGGCTGCTTTGGTTGTGAAGACTGTTTTTTGAGGTTTACTCTTTTTATTAACAACAGAACCGGGTAGTGACTGTAAATGGGTTGTACAACCGCTGGTATTTCCTAGTTTGCTGGCAATAAGATCGGTGGTCATTTCAGCCATTAAGCGACTGGTTATTAACTTACCACCAAGAATACTGTTAAATCCGGCTAAACCATCGCGTTGTTCATGATCTAATAATACGATACCGCGACTGATGTTTCGGCCATCACCACCCCCCACATCAACGAGAGGACGAACACCAGCATAAGCCCGTAAAACTCGGGTTTGTGCGAGTATTGGTGACAGTTTTGCTCCTTCTTCAATTAAGATATTAACTTCTCTCTCACTGATTTTTAGGGCGTCGATATCTTTGTAATCAATTTCTTCGGAAGTGGTGCCAATTAACGAAATTGAATCACCGGGAACTAAAATATCGGCATCGGCAGGTTTACGGCAACGGTTGATAACTAGATTATTAATACGGTGTTCGAATACTAATAACGATCCTTTAGCCGGTAACATTTGCACGTTTAGTTCTGCGTAGTGGCAAATGTTTTTACCCCAAATTCCTGCCGCATTGACAACTTCTTGAGCGTATACTTCAAACTGTTCATTGGTACGAGTATTAATACATTTTGCGCCAATGATACGATCGCCAATACGGATTAAGGATTTTACCATCGAATAGGTAAGCAGTTTTGCACCATGGATTTTTGCATCTAATACATTCGATGCACATAAACGGAATGGATCAAGGGTGCCATCAGGGACTTTGACTGCGCCGAGTAGACTTCGGTTTACATTCGGTTCAAGGTCGATAGCTTGTTGTGGGGTGAGTCTTTGTGTGTCGATACCAGCGCTACTGCATGCGTCAATGAAGGTACGTTGAAAATCTAGATCATCTTCTGGTAAGGTAATAAATAACCCGCTAGTGTCTTCGATACAGTGACTAGCGATAGCTTTGAGGATCTTGTTTTCTTGAATACATTCTCGTGCTGACTCGCTGTCTGTGACTGCATAACGCGCGCCGGAATGTAATAAACCATGGTTACGGCCTGTTGTACCTGAGGCGATATCACCTTTATCAAGCAATATGCATGTTATGCCACGTAATGCGCAATCGCGCATAATACTGGTGCCAGTCGCGCCACCACCAATGATCAATACTTCGGTATTGAAACGGGTTATCTTTCCCATGATTCATCCATATATTCATGTCAATTAACTATTTATAAGTATGACTAATATAATTATTGATGAATTGATCTTAATCATTAATGTTCGAATGAATGGTTCAATGTTCTTATTCGAACATTTATACGTAAAGCTGTTCTATTACGACTAATGCCCTGTTATTGTCAGGTTTTAAAATTGATTAAAGTGTTGGCAAATAAAATCAATTAATACTTTTAATCTAGCTGGTTGATAACGATTGCGATGATACAGCAGAAACAGCGGTACATTCGGTGAGTGCCATTGTTCTGCATGCGATGCTGATATTAAAGCAGGGGCTAAGGTATTTTCCTTAATTTCAGTGTCGCAATACAGCTCGGGTAATCGCACAATACCATTACCATTCTTAGCGGCGTTAATTAATGCACGACCACTCTTACAACTAAAGTTACCCTTCGCGTGTATCTCTACTTCGTGTATTGGCGCATTATTGTGTTGAAGTGATTTTTGATGGAAGCGCCAGCGCTTGATACTACCGGTTAAGCAGTTATGTTGTTCTAAATCTTTTGGATGAGCGACGACAGCGTGCTTGGCAAGGTAATCAGGACTGGCTAACACCTGCACTTTAATGTCGGTGAGCTTTCTAGCGACCAAGCCTGAATCTTCTAACTCCCCCATGCGCACGACCAAATCAAAAGCTTCTGCAATCAAATCTACACGAGGACTACTAAAGTCGAGCTCAACTTCAATATCGGGATACTGTAAATTAAACTCGCTGATAATGTTCGTTAAGATATCCTCGCCAATCACTCCGCCAACACAGTTAATACAAATGTTGCCTTTTAATTGTTCTGTATCATCTTTGGCTGCGATTACGGCTTGGTTAATCGTTTGCAGTGAGTTAAGGCATTGCTGAAAGAATTGTTCGCCAACAGGAGTAAGGCGCTGTGCTCGAGTTGTGCGAATAATCAATTGTACACCTAACTGTTGCTCTAGCTGTGCGAGTTGACGGGATACATGGGCGCGAGATGACTGTAGAACTTCAGCGGCTTTGGTAAAGCTTCCTTGTTCAGCAATAGTTACAAAAGCGCGGATGTCGGCAAGAGAAGAATTACTTTGCAAGCGTTTAGCCCTCCTTGTCACATGTTTTCATATTTATACCTTTGGTTTTTAAGTGTTTATTATTTGTAACGCTTTTGGATGATTTTAACGTATTACCAAAAATATATGTAACATGTTATATCTTTAAATGATTGATAATTAAGTTACCGATATTATACACCTTATCTACATCATTTATGAAAAACACTTAACGTTAACCCAGCCTTAACCATTCAACTATTATACTTATAGTTATTTTATACTTTCAATTTAAGGTGTTCATATGTATTTTCCCCATCCATTAAGGCTGTCTTTGTGTTTTTTTCTTTCTTTCACGTTACTGGGCTGCGGGGAAGACATTCAGAGCCAAAGACAGGCCGCGGGCCCACTCCATGTTGATGTACTAAATTTAACACCCACAACATTGCGTTTAACCACAGAATTACCAGGACGTATTACAGCCTTTAAACAAGCAGAAGTAAGACCGCAAGTAACAGGTATTTTAAAGAATCGATTATATGCAGAGGGCACGGAAGTTGAAGCGGGTGATGTGCTTTATGAAATTGACCCTACAACCTATCAATCAAACGTGAATAGTGCACAAGCTCAATTAGCAAAAGCACTTACCAGCGAAGCGACAAGTAAGAAAACGGCTATTCGCTATGAAGTGCTATTAAAGAAAAAGCTGACCAGTCAACAAAATTATGATGATGCTGACGCGGTTTATAAAGAAGCTCAAGCTGAAGTAGCTATCCGTCAAGCAGCCTTAGATTATGCCAATGTTGAGCTTTCTTATACCAAAATTAAAGCACCCATATCAGGTCAAGCGGGCCTTTCTTTGGTGTCTGAGGGTTCTTTGTTAACTGCCGAACAGTCATCCTACCTTACTACGATTGTTCAAACCTCGAATGTCTATGTCGATATGCAGCAATCCTCACTAGCCCTTCATAAAATAAGAGAAGAATTTTCTGATTTTAAAGATAAGAATGCAGACATTCCTGTATCGATTACGCTAGAAGACGGTAGTACCTACGATCAAGTCGGTCATTTAGCATTTTCCGATACACTCGTTTCTGGCTCAACGGGCACTGTGACGCTAAGAGCGATCATTCCAAATCAAAACAACACACTATTAACTGGTATGTATGTACGTGCGCATATATCCATGCCGGAAGCCCGTGATTATTTAGTTGTTCCCCAATCAACAATAGTAAGAAGTCAATCTGGAGTTCCCTCTGTATTTGTTGTTAACCAAGATAATAAAACGGCCAAAAAATCGGTTGTACTAGGTAATGAAATCGGTAATGGCTGGGTTGTTAAAGCGGGATTAGCAAGCGGTGATCAAGTCGTGGTTAGTAACATCATCAATATGAAGAGTGACCTTTCTGTTATTGTTGATAGCAGTTCGGAAAGCGCAGCTTCCGCTGTAAAAGTTGAGGAGTAAACCATGTCCTTATCTAACTTTTTTATTAACAGGCCCATTTTTGCTTGGGTGATCTCCATTGTTATTATGGTTGCTGGTATTGCAGCTATCGTTACTCTGCCTGTGGCACAATATCCAACGATTGCACCACCTGCGATTACGATTTCAGCTTCATATCCGGGCGCTTCAGCAAAAACTATTGAGGACAGTGTAACTCAGGTTATTGAGCAAGGTATGACCGGGCTTGATCATTTACTTTATATGTCATCAAAAAGTGACTCTTCAGGTAAGGCAAGTATCACATTAACTTTTAGCGCAGAAACCGATCCCAATATTGCCCAAGTTCAAGTCCAAAATAGCTTGCAGCAGGTGAGCAATCGCTTACCAACAGCAGTGCAAAACCAAGGTACATCAGTAACCAAAAGTACCTCAGGTTTTATGTCGGTGACTAACCTATATTCGCCCGATGGCAGCATGAGTGCAGGTGATATTCAAGATTATGCTAACTCAAGTATTAAAGATATTATAAGTCGGGTTAATGGTGTGGGTAGTGTTACGATCTTTGGTCCATCGTACGCAATGCGTATCTGGTTAGATCCTGCTAAATTAAATAGTTATAACCTAACATCGGTAGACGTATCTAACGCGGTATCGATACAAAATAGCCAAGTAACCGTGGGGCAGTTAGGTGGAACACCCGCCCTTGACTCACAATTAATCAATGCAAGTATCACCGCACAAAGTCTGCTCACGTCTGTTGATGAGTTTAAAAACATATTAATTAAGGTCGATAGCGATGGGTCTCAGATCAAGCTAGAAGATGTTGCTCGTGTCGAATTAGCGAGTGAAGACTCTACGGTTATTCCTGCCTATATGGGTAAGGAAGCATCGGGTATCGCAATCACACTTGCTACAGGGGCTAACTCGTTAGACACGCAAAGTGCCGTGGATGAAAAATTACAACAACTCTCAAAAGGTTTTCCCGAAGGGTTAGTATTGGTTAAATCAACGGATAATAACTTGTTTATTCGTATATCTATCAGTGATGTGGTGACAACGCTTTTTGAAGCGGTAGCACTAGTGTTTATTGTCATGCTGCTATTTTTACAAAACTGGCGTGCCACCTTGATCCCAACCATTGCTGTACCAGTGGTGCTACTTGGTACGTTTGCTGTCATGTCTATTCTTGGCTTTTCTATTAATACTCTCACCATGTTCGGCTTAGTGTTAGCTATCGGTCTGCTCGTTGATGACGCGATAGTCGTGGTAGAGAACGTAGAACGCTTGATGCACGAAGAGAAACTGTCACCATTAGAAGCAACTAAAAAATCGATGGGGCAGATCTCCAGTGCATTGGTCGGTATTACCATGGTGTTATCGGTGGTATTTATTCCGATGGCCTTTATGTCGGGATCGACAGGGGTTATATACCAGCAGTTCTCGCTTACCATTGTATCTGCGATGGTACTATCGGTGATCGTGGCATTAGTACTTACCCCTGTACTTTGTGCGACATTGTTAAAGCCAGTAGATAAAGAATCTAATATTAAATTTTTCGCGCTGTTTAACCGCGCGTTTTCTACGTTATCTACCAAATACCGAGGCTCAGTTAAGCATGTTTTATTACGCCCACTGCGCTTTGTTGTTCTTTATCTTTTACTTTTTGTTGGCACTGCTTACCTATATAACGTATTACCGAGCTCTTTCTTACCCAATGAAGACCAGGGTGACTTTATGGTGATGGCAACTACACCCACAGGCACCACGTTACAGCAAACTCAAAAGGTAATGCTTGATGTAAAAGACTACTTCGAAAAAAGCGAAAAACACACAGTTAACCATGTGTTTACTGTTTCTGGATTTAACTTTTCAGGCTCAGGTCAAAATGCGGGTATGGCGTTCATTGGTTTGAAAGATTGGTCTGAAAGAACCGAACCAGGTACCGATGTTGACGCCATTATAGAGCGTGTTTCGGCGCATTTTTCTAGTTACAAAGATGCGCAGGTATTTGCCTTTAGTAGCCCTGCAATCAGAGAGTTAGGTACTGCGACTGGTTTTGATTTTTATCTTGAAGATGTTGGTGGTTTAGGTCACGATAAATTAATCGAAGTGCGTAATCAGTTACTCGGAAAAATAGCACAAAGCCCACTATTGCAAAAAACGCGACCAAATGGGTTAGAAGATACAGCGCAGCTGTTCCTTGATGTAGATTATGAAAAAGCCAAAGTATTTGGCATTGAAATCGCTGATATTAACCAATCCTTGTCGATTGCTTGGGCATCTTCTTATGTGAATGACTTTATTGATAGAGGTCGCTCTAAGAAAGTATATATTCAAGCTGATGCTCAATACCGTATGACACCAGAAGATCTTAATTTATGGTTTGTGCGCAATAACCAAAATGAAATGGTGCCAATCTCAGCCTTTAGCACATCGCATTGGGGGAAAGGTTCACCACAATTACAACGTTATAATGGTAACCCCGCGGTAGAGATTGTAGGTGAAGCAGCGCCAGGCTACAGTACAGGTGAGGCAATGGCTGAGGTCAATAGGCTCGCCGCAGAGGTGTCGAGTGATGTACAGGTTAGTTGGACTGGTATGTCATATCAAGAAATAGAAGCGGGTGACCAAGCCCCAATTCTCTATACAATATCAATCTTGATGGTATTCCTCTGTTTAGCGGCATTGTACGAAAGCTGGAGCATTCCAATCGCGATCATACTTGTGATACCTCTGGGCTTACTGGGTGCATTAGCTGCCATCATGTTGCGTGGTCTTGAGAATGATGTTTACTTCCAAGTTGGCGTCTTAACCACCATTGGTTTAACCGCTAAGAATGCGATCTTGATTGTTGAGTTTGCCAAAGAGCTTTATGACAAAGGGATGAATTTGCTTGATGCTACTGTGCAGGCTTGTGAGATGCGACTACGCCCTATCATCATGACTTCGCTGGCATTTGGACTAGGTGTTCTACCACTAGTTATTAGCACCGGGGCGGGCGCAAATGCACGTAATGCGATTGGTACCTCGGTAATGGGGGGGATCATGGCGGCAACGCTATTAGTCATCTACTTTGCACCGTTATTTTTTGTATTAATTTGCACGCTGTTTAATTCTGACACAAAAGAGGTGACTCTAAATAGAGCTGAATAGCTCGTTTAGTTTTAGCTATTATTTCCTTACACTCTAACGTAGACAATACGTGCTATACCTGTATTGATTAAATGGAGTAAAAGTAAATATTCAACATTGTAGCTTAAAACGTAACAGTTATGTTCTTTATTGTGTATATATCAACAATAGTCATTTGTATATACTCTCTTTCATCCACTCAGAAGCGCTTAGATCTAACATTGAAAGATTCGTTTTTGGGTATGAATATAATCAAAAATAGAGAGTATATGATGAAAAAATTAGTCGTGATCACAGGTGCAAGTTCAGGTATTGGTGAAGCTACAGCGAAGCGTTTAAGCGCCGCTGGTCACCCGTTATTATTAGTTGCTCGTCGTGTTGAAAAACTTGAAGCGCTAGATTTACCAAACTGTTTATGTGAAAAAGTAGACTTAACGGTTCACGCCGAATTTCACGTTGCACTTGCTAAAGCAGAAGCGTTATACGGTCCAACAGATCTATTGATTAACAATGCTGGTATGATGTTATTAGGTCAAATCGATACCCAGCCTGCTGAAGAATTCAAAACCATGTTCGATATTAATGTGATTGCATTATTAAACGGCATGCAAGCTGTACTTGCGCCAATGAAAGCCCGTAATACAGGTACTATTATTAATATTAGTTCAGTTGCTGGTCGTAAAACATTTGGTGCACATGCTGCTTATTGTGGTACTAAATTTGCGGTACACGCTATTACTGAAAATGTTCGTGAAGAAGTGGCAACGTCTGATGTGCGTGTAATCACTATCGCTCCGGGTGCTGTTGAAACTGAATTGTTATCACATACAACTTCAGAAGACATTAAAGCGGGTTACGAAGAGTGGAAATCAACGATGGGTAATATACTTGCACCTGATGATGTTGCACGTTCAATTGAATTTGCTTACGCACAACCACAAGATGTATGTATCCGTGAGATCGTATTAGCAAGTACACGTCAAGAACCTTAATAGATATCTATTACCACGACTTGTTTGAGTGGTGCTAGATTTTAAAAGTGCGAATAACCCGTTTCACAACGAATAAACAGATTATTCGCACTTATTTCATGCTTGAAGATGACATTGTTTAGCTAAGATAAAAGGAGCTATACAATTGGTATAAACTTTACATTATCCTGACCGATCAACATAAACATTAAATCGATACTCTGCAATCTCATCATACGCTTCCCGCTCACTTTTCGTGTTTAAGACCTATAGTTAATACTGACTTAACTGACGTATCGACTGTGTTCGTCACTACCATTGTTCTATTGTGTGAGCTATGCAACAGAATATTGCTGATGCTCATCGGAGGAGAGTCACATGATATTATCAACCATTTAACACGGACTACAAGATTGTCATTGTTATCGAGAGGGCTAGATAAGGCTTGGCTTGTCAGTATTGTTACATTTATACATGTTTAAATTAATTCTATATACGAACGACGTTAAAAGTGACTTTAATACTTGAGAGGGCTTATGAACAGGGTGATTGACTATGGTGTCGATATAAAAAAAACGTGTTAAATAGTTGTTAATCTTAAAAGCATATTACTTGCCATTATTGATTTTAATATGGATAAAAGCCTTAATGTGAATATCCATAAAGTATTATTCACCTTAAATAACCGCCGCTGTGTTAATTAAGTGTTAAGTTTGTGATCGCGATCAAATAGTTGTTAATGCTTTTGTTAATCGATTGTTGCTGCGTAGATGTTGTATAAAAATTCCCTTATGATTATTTCGTGTTCCCGAATCAGAGAAAATAACACTTTCAAGTGGCGATTAGCTTCTTCAGACTGATATTTAAAATAATAAAAATAGACAAGGAAATTAATATGAAGGTTACAAAAATAGCTTTAATACTAGGTCTAGCATCAACATTACCGAATTTAGTTAATGCTGCTACATTAGATAAGGTGATGAAAAAAGGCGTATTGAACTGTGGTGTATCGACAGGGATTCCAGGCTTTTCAGCGACTGATTCAAAAGGTGTTTGGAAAGGTATCGATGTTGATTTTTGTCGTTCAGTTGCAGCCGCCGTATTAGGTGATGCATCGAAAGTGAAATTTATTCCACTGACTGCTAAAGAGCGTTTCACAGCATTGCAAAGTGGTGAAATTGATGTGTTAGCACGTTCATCTACTTGGACTGCAACGCGTGATACTTCACTTGGCTTAAACTTTGCGGGGGTTAACTATTATGATGGCCAAGGTTTCTTAGTTAAAAAAGAACTTGGTGTAACATCTGCGAAACAACTCGACGGAGCATCTTTTTGTATCCAAGCCGGTACAACAACCGAACTTAACCTAACCGATTATTTCAAATCAAACAACATGGAATATAAAGCCGTTACATTTGATACATCAGGTCAAACAATTGATGCATTCAAAAAAGGCCGTTGTGACGCAGTTACATCTGACGCCTCTCAGTTATACGGTTTAAAAATCAAATTAGACAATCCTAAATCGGCAGTCGTATTACCAGAGATCATTTCTAAAGAACCTTTAGGCCCTGTTGTTCGCCAGGGTGATGATGAATGGTTTAACGTCGTGCGCTGGACCATGTTTGCAACACTAGAAGCAGAAGAACTAGGTGTAACAGCAAGCAATGTTGATAAGCAATTAAAATCAGCTAATCCATCTGTGAAACGCCTATTAGGTGTATCTGGTAAAGCGGGTGAAAACTTAGGGCTTAAAGCAGATTGGGCTTACCAAATTGTTAAGCAAGTTGGTAACTATGAAGAAATGTTCGAGAATAATGTAGGTAAAAATTCACCTCTTAACATTGATCGCGGCATCAATAATTTATGGAATAAAGGCGGTTTAATGTACGCAATGCCAATTCGATAAATTAATACCTTAGTCACTTCATCATCTTATCAGCACGCATATGCTGAAGTGACCTTGGTATATCGGGGGCCTGGCCCCCTTTTTAAAAGGTTTATTTTGTTATGAATAATTCAAAGCTCGCCCCGACCTCCAATGGTTTATTTAACAGCCCCAAAAATCGCGCGATTATTTTCCAAGTTATTTCTTTGGCTGTTGTGATTTTATGCATTTTTTACTTCGTTAACAACATGTTTGATAATGTAGCAAAAAGGGGGATTACCACAGGTTTTTCGTTCTTAAGTGAAACAGCTGGTTTTGGTATCAGTCAATCGCTTATTCACTATGATGATACAACCTCGACTTTTTTAGATGTATTTATTGTTGGTTTATTAAATACAATCCTAGTAGGTGTTATTGGTATTGTTTTAGCTTCAATTATTGGCTTAATGGTTGGTATTGGTCGTCTATCATCAAATTATTTAATTGCTAAACTGTCGTTGGTTTACATTGAAACATTCCGTAATATACCTATCTTATTACAGATATTGTTTTGGTATAACGTGGTACTTGCTGCGTTACCAAGCCCACGACAAAGCATTTCTTATTTTGATTCTGTCTTCATTAATAACCGTGGTTTAATTATTCCAGATCCGATCTTCGAATCGAGCAGTAGCTTTATTCTTATTGCGTTTGTTCTGGCGTGTATCAGTGTCGTATTTCTTGCTAAATGGGCGACTAAACGTCATGACTTAACCGGTGAAGAATTTCCCTTAGTGAAAGTGTCTCTGGCTATTTTGGTTTCAGCACCTTTACTTGTATTCTTTATTACGGGTCAACCAATTAGTGCTGAATATCCAGCATTAAAAGGGTTTAATTTCAAAGGCGGGATTACGATTATCCCTGAGTTACTTGCGCTGATCTTTGCGTTAAGTATCTATACTGCTACTTATATTGCAGAAGCAGTGCGTGCGGGGATTGAATCTGTACCCCAAGGGCAAAAAGAAGCAGCCAAATCGTTGGGTTTAAAAGAGTATGTGATCTTACGTAAAGTTATTTTACCGCAAGCATTACGCGTGATCATTCCTCCTGTTATTAACCAATATCTTAACCTAGTGAAAAACTCATCACTGGCAACTGCAATTGGTTATCCGGAAATTGTTACCTTGTTCTCGGGGACGACGCTTAACCAAGTTGGGCAGGCTATTGAGATCATTTTAATGACGATGGCCGTGTATCTTGTTTTCAGTATTGTTATATCACTGCTGTTGAATTGGGTTAATGCAAGAATGGAAATTAAAGGAAGATAATATGGCTGTTTATACGATGAAAGAGGCCAAACCTGCACCTTCAACCAGTAAGGGTGTTGTATTCTGGTTACGAGAGAATTTATTTTCTAATATTCCTAATACACTGTTAACGCTGCTTGGCATCTACTTTATCTATTCGACGATACCACCATTATTAGATTGGATGATTTTTGATGCGACTTGGAGTGGCACTAAAGAGGAAGTGGTAAAAGAAGGCGCTCGCTGGATATTTATCATCGAAAAGTTCGATCAATTTATGTATGGGTTCTACCCTGAAGCCTTACATTGGCGTCCAAATCTGGTTGCGGTGTTGAGTTTAGCGCTTATATTTGGTGTGCCACGCATTGGTAATATTAAGATTAAACTTACGGCAATGCTATTGTACCCAATTGTATGCTTTATCTTGATCCGTGGTGGACTAGGACTTGAAGTGGTCAGTACTGAAAAGTGGGGCGGCTTAATGCTGACTATTTTGGTTGCTGCTGTCGGTATCATTGCATCATTCCCAATTGGTATTTTATTGGCGTTAGGGCGTCAGTCAGACAACATGCCGATTGTTAAAACCTTATGTATTGGTTTTATCGAATTTATTCGTGGTGTACCGCTCATTACTATTTTGTTTATGGCGTCGGTAGTACTGCCATTGTTCTTTAGCGATGGTATCGAGTTTGATAAGTTATTACGTGCGTTAATTGGTATCACACTGTTCCAAGCTGCTTATATTGCCGAAGTTATTCGTGGTGGTTTACAAGCTATTCCAAAAGGTCAATACGAAGCCAGTGAGTCATTAGGGTTAACCTATTGGCAAGGGATGATTTTGATTATTCTGCCACAAGCGTTAAAGATCTCGATCCCGAACCTAGTGGGCTCTTTCATCTCACTGTTTAAAGATACAACGCTGGTACTTATTATTGGCTTATTCGATATTCTTGCAATGGTCACTCTGACTAATAGTGATACCAGTTGGCTTGGTTTTGAAATCGAAGGGTACGTATTTGTTACTATTATTTATTGGGTGTTTTGTTTCAGCATGTCGCAATACTCGCGTGTGATAGAACGTAAATATAATACCGAGCATTAACAATCACCGTAAATTTTACAGTTTAAACTGACCATTTACGTAAGGTAATTGGTATAAGGAAGTATCATGTCAGAACAAGAAAATATGATCAGCATGCAAGGCGTTAACAAATGGTATGGTGATTTTCACGTACTTAAAGACATTAACTTAAATATTAAAAAAGGTGAAAAAGTGGTTATTTGTGGCCCGTCAGGCTCGGGTAAGTCCACCACGATTCGTTGCCTAAACCACCTTGAGAAGTTTCAGGAAGGTAAAATTAATATTAACGGTACTGACTTGATTGATGATGTAAAGGTCGTACGTCATATCCGCTCGCAAGTCGGCATGGTATTCCAGCACTTTAATTTGTTCCCACATCTTTCAGTATTGGAAAACTTGTTATTAGCACCAACTTGGGTGCATAAGAAACCAAGGCATGAAGCGATTAAAACCGCGATGAACTACCTTGAACGTGTGAAAATTGCCGACCAAGCGCATAAGTTTCCAAATCAGCTTTCTGGTGGTCAGCAACAACGTGTAGCGATCGCTCGCTGTCTGTGTATCAACCCTGAGATCATGTTGTTTGACGAACCAACATCGGCACTGGATCCAGAAATGGTATCTGAAGTGTTAGATGTAATGGTCGAGCTCGCGGATGAAGGTATTACCATGATTTGTGTAACCCACGAAATGGGTTTTGCTAAGAAAGTGGCAGACCGCGTTATCTTTATGGATGCAGGGCAAATTATTGAAGAAAATGAACCGCATGAGTTCTTCGATAATCCACAATCAGATCGTTTAAAAATGTTCTTAGATCAGATTTTATCGCACTAAGCTAGTGCTACTACAACAGTACCGATTACTAACAGTCGGTACAATTAAGAAGCCTTACTCTGAATCCGTTGTCAAATGGGGTCGGGGTAAGGCTTTTTTGATCTATCAACCCACTACTGACGATCATTAATCATTCGGTACTATTGGGATTCAAGTCACAAAGAGTACCTATTAATGTATAATATAATTTATTCAATATTCTACATTAAGGAAAATTATGAATTGTACAAGCTGTAAAAACGGTGCTTTATTTCCAAGCTTTATCGAAGGGCTATTTAGGGCCCATACCTGTTCATCGTGTGGCGGTAACTGGATCCTCATCGAAGATTATGTTTCATGGAAAGAAAGAAATATTGATTATCAGTTTTCTGATGATATCTCTATTGAAGAATCAGAAATCCCAGATTCCAAACAAGCGCTTCTTTGTCCTGCTTCGGGGAGCATAATGCGGAAATTTAGAATATCTTCAACCAATGAGCATAAGCTGGATTACAGTGCAGTCGTTGGCGGCATATGGCTAGATAAAGGGGAGTGGGAATTGCTAAAAAGTGAAGGGTTAGCTGGCTGTTTAAATGCCGTAGTGACTCAACACTGGCAAAAAAAGATACGAGAAAAAAGTGCTAAAGATAATTTTTCCGATATTTACGATGCTAAATTTGGTCATGAAGTTTATTCCAAAATAAAGCAAATGCGTGAATGGTTATTAGTTCAAGACCAAAAATCAGATCTAAGGGCATATCTTTTAGCTGAAGACCCTTACTCAGCAGAAAAATAAATATAACAAGGCGCTAGGTATCCCAATGGTTTTTAGTTCAGGCACAAAGATAGCGTTATGGATGGGGATAAAATATTTTGGAAATTAAATCATATTCTGCCGAATGGGCGATTGAGGTTGCTGACTTGTTTCATCAATCTGTTCACGCAATAGATCCTTCGGTATATACCCCAGAACAGAAAGAAGCTTGGGCTTCTACGCCTCCTGACTATGCTAAATGGTCCCTGCGATTAGACGAAAAAAGACCATTTGTGGCTATCATCAATGGTCTTGTCGCTGGTTTTATCGAGCTAGATGCCGATGGTCATATTGATTGTACTTACACACACCCAAACTTTCAGGGGATGGGCGTCGCGTCTGCACTCTATGCGCATTTGCTTGCGGAAGCAAAACTCAGAAATATCGAGCGTTTATATGTTGAAGCATCATTTATTGCTAAGCCGTTCTTCGAGCATCGGGGATTTTCTGTAATAAAGAGAAATACCTTCCAACGAAATGGTGTTACTTTGGTTAACTTTACAATGGAAAGATATATAAGTGTATCGTTCTGAGAATTAAACAGCCTGGATAATATGAACTTACTTGATTCAAAACACTACTTACTCTCTGCAACGTTGAAAGAAGATAAAGTTGATGGATATGATGCCTACCCTTTATGTTTACCGGCTATCCGAGGGCTAACTGATAAGTTAATGTTTCATGAAGCGGTAACATTTATTGTTGGCGAAAATGGCACGGGTAAATCGACTTTACTTGAAGCAATCGCGCTATCTCAAGGGTTTAATCCAGAAGGGGGAACTAAGAATTTTAACTTTTCGACGAGAAGTTCTCACTCCAATCTTAGCGATTACCTCCGTATTGCTAAAGCGATTAAAAGACCAAAAACAGGTTATTTTCTTCGGGCTGAGAGTTTCTATAATGTAGCTACTGAAATCGAGCGGCTTGATAATGAACCGTCATTCGGTCCGCCAGTCATCGACTCCTATGGTGGTGTGTCGTTACACGAACAATCACATGGGGAATCTTTTTTCGCCCTAATGCAAAATCGATTTGGTGAAAATGGCTTATACATTTTAGATGAACCAGAGGCTGCATTATCACCTAATCGACAGATGGCCATGATTACTTTGTTACATCAACTTGTTAATCAAGGTTGCCAGTTCATTATTGCCACTCATTCGCCAATATTGCTTTCTTATCCAAATTCAACGGTTTATGAAATACGTGAACATGAATTAGTACAAGTCGATTATGAAGATACAGATACATATTCAGTCACCAAGCATTACTTGAATAATCATAGGTCAATGCTAGACATACTTTTAGAGGAAGAAAAATGAGAATATTGAACGGATCATGTTTATGTGGAAAAGTTGGCATTGAAGTTCCTGATGACTTTGACTATATGGGTAATTGTCATTGTACAGAGTGTCGTAAATTCACGGGTTCAGATTACTCGTCTGTGGGGGGCATTGCATCTTCAAAATTTACGTTTTCAAAAGGTGAAGAATTTGTTTCGATATATCCAAAAAGTGAAGAGACTGAATTAGCATTTTGTCAGTGTTGTGGTTCGAGCTTATTTTCAAAAAAAATCACGGGTGGTAAGCACAATATCCGCTTGGGAATTTTAGACAGCACCCCTACACATAAACCTAACTTTCATATCTTTGTCGCTTCAAAAGCGCCATGGCTTGATATTAATGACAAGTTAAAACAGTTTGAAAAAGAGCCTGTAAAGTAGCGCTGATATAAATGTTAACTATGGTATCTATCGAGGTCTAGATGAATATTTTAATTGAACAAGAGATTGCACTTCATCAATATGAGATTAGACAGAATAAAGCTGAAATCACGCGTTTACTGCATGTTGAATTTCAGGAGGTCGGGGAATCGGGAGCGAGTTACGATTTCCAAAGTATTAATGCCATGATGGAAGAAGAGCAAGCGTCAAACGGCTATATCCATTCTCAAAACTTCGAGTGTATTAACCTAGAGTCATGCGTTCAAATGCTATTATACAAATCAGCGTGGGTTAATGAACTTGGTATCAAAAGCCTCTTTGCGAAACGTGTTTCCATCTGGGTATTAAATGGTGTTCAATGGCAATTGAAATATCATCAAGGCACTCCGTGCGATTCATTCTCAATTACCACATATTAAAGTTGCAGATGGTAAGGGTAAAAAGCTCGGCCGCACGCTTATCAGACCAACTGGTATTACTGAGGTGCGAGATTTGCTGGTTATCATATAGTAAAAACCCAGCAATAATAAGCAATTGCTGGGATAAAACACAGATTTTGGCAGGGATGATAAGCCTTATACGTGGGGACTAGTGTGACGTTTATCTTTTGCTATGTTTTATATTTACGTCTTGTTTGCTGCAGTTGGCGCTGGAGTACGAATCAAATGATCAAATGCACTTAAACTGGCTTTTGAACCTTCACCCATGGCAATAATTATTTGCTTATAAGGCACAGTGGTTACGTCACCGGCTGCAAATATACCTGCAACAGAGGTTTCACCTTTAGCATTCACTTCAATTTCACCACGCGGTGATAAAGCAACACCACTGTCTTTTAAGAAGTCACTGTTTGGCATCAAACCAATTTGTACAAAGATACCAGCAAGTTCGATCTGTTTTGCATCACCAGTCGCACGGTCTACATAATTAAGTGCAGTTACACGCGTACCGTTACCGATAACTTCTGTGGTTTGTGCTTGTTTAATTATCTCAATATTAGCCATGCTGTTGGCTTTGTTGACGAGTACTTGATCGGCACGTAAGGTATCTGCAAACTCAAGTACAGTCACATGTTCAACAATACCTGCTAAGTCGATTGCGGCTTCGATACCAGAGTTACCGCCACCTATCACGGCTACTTTCTTACCTTTGAATAACGGACCATCACAGTGTGGGCAGTAAGCAACACCTTTGTTACGGTATTCTTGTTCGCCGGGTACGTTCATTTCTCTCCAACGTGCGCCTGTTGATAAGATCACACTACGGCTTTTTAATATCGCGCCACTGTCGAGTTCAACATGAATATAGCCATCGGCTGTTTTTTCTGCACTGACTAAACCACTCGCTCTTTGTTCGTTCATGATATCCACGTCATATTCTTTTACGTGTTCTTCAAGTGCTGCAGCGAGTTTAGGTCCTTGGGTTTCTTTTACCGAAATAAAGTTCTCGATAGCCATTGTATCCATGACTTGGCCACCAAAACGTTCTGCCACGACACCAGTGCGGATACCTTTCCGTGCGGCATAAATTGCAGCTGATGCACCCGCTGGACCACCGCCCACAACAAGTACTTCGTACGGTTCTTTTTCATTTAATGCGGTGGCTTGTTTTTTTGCTGCGCCAGTATCTACTTTTGATAATATTTCCGTTAATGAAATACGACCTTGGGTGAAGACTTCTCCGTTTAAGTAAACACTTGGCACTGCCATGATATTACGTTCAGCTACTTCATCTTGGAATGCTGCACCGTCAATCATGGTTGTTTTGATATTTGGGTTAGTTGCCGCCATCATATTTAATGCTTGCACAACGTCTGGGCAATTCTGACAGCTTAATGAAATGAATATTTCAAAGTTCATCTCACCTTCAAGGTTAGTAATTTGTTCAATCACCTCTGCATCGAGCTTCATTGGGTGACCACCACTGTGCAGTAGTGCCAATATCAGTGACGTAAATTCGTGCCCCATCGGTAAACCTGCAAAACCAATCGCGGTTTGTTTGGTAGGATTGATTACCTGCATAATCGGCTTACGCGTGCTCGCACTTTGATCTTCAATCACGATTACTTTTTCGCTTAGTGAAGCAATGTCATTTGCTAAGGTATGTAATTTTTGTGCAGTATCACTGTCATCAAGACTCAGCACAAGTTGTACTTCCGTCTTTAAGTTTTCTAAATACGCCTTTAACTGAGTTTTCATATTTTGGTCTAACATAGTGACACCTTTTAAATTTTGCTTATGGCTAGATTAGATACGTTTATTGGAAACGCTATTAGCAATTTGGTTAATTTAAAAATCTACTTTCTTACTCAACAATCGGTTGTGAAATTTATGCAGAGATGTTCATCGAAAATGTATTTTTAAATGACCTCAGCGACTGCTAAGCGATACTGAGGTCGCCTCTAAATTAGATTTTACCTACTAGGTCTAGTGAAGGAGCAAGTGTTGCTTCGCCTTCTTTCCATTTAGCTGGACATACTTCACCTGGGTTAGCTGCTACATATTGTGCAGCTTTAACTTTACGCATTAAGTCTTCAGCGTCACGGCCAATACCTTCTGCAGTGATTTCCATTGCTTGGATAACACCTTGTGGGTCAACGAGGAACGTTGCACGGTCTGCAAGACCTTGACCTTCACGCATTACACCGAAGTTGTTTGTAATGTTGCCAGCTTGGTCGCCTATCATGTAGTAGTTGATTTTGCCGATAGTGTCTGAACTGTCGTGCCATGCTTTGTGAGTGAAGTGAGTGTCAGTTGATACTGAGAAAACTTCTACGCCACGTTTTTGTAGTTCTTCGTAATGGTCTGCAACATCACCTAGTTCAGTAGGACAAACAAAAGTGAAGTCAGCTGGGTAGAAGAAGAATACAGCCCATTTACCTTTCACGTCTTTTTCTGATATTTCTACGAATTCGCCTTGTTTGAAAGCGGTTGCGTTAAACGGTTTAATTTCAGTGTTGATCATGTTGTCATCCTATTAATTAGTTGATTACTCGATTGGATTCTTGTTGCGAATCCATGAGAAGGATTATGGGGTAATTATACGGATAGGTACATCTGATTGAATCTATGAAAATGATAGTTTAAATCTATCACTTGTTTTGAACGTGATTAAGCGCCGTGATATAGTTTGTGATTGGTATGATGCGCAGTGATTGTGAGCGTATTGGAAATAGGGATACTCGAGAGTGGATAGTGATATGAAAATAGAGATTGCACACATGACGCATTTAACCGCCTTCAAATCTTATGTCGATGAATGCGTAGATGATGGTATTAGCCTCTATGAGTTTATCTTCAATAATTACGCTGGCTATCTTAACAAGCGGATTGCTTATGCTCGTGGTGAGCAACTCCCGAAAGGTTGGACACCGATCATTACTTATTTCTGTATCGAGAATGGGGTTATTCTTGGATCAATACGAGTGAGGCTGGGGACTAATGCTTATATCGAGGACGTGATCGGTCATGTTGGATATGAAACTAGGTCATCTGCTAGAGGTAAAGGCGTCGCTAAATTCATGTTAGCGAGTATTCAAAAAACAGTATTAACCGATAATGTTATTATCACTTGTGATCCCGTCAATATTGCCTCACGTAAAGTTATCGAAAGTTGTGACGGCGAATTTATTAATCAATTCTATTGTGAAGAAGAAAACCAACACGTGCTGAGATATCAATTATCCTCGATATAAGCTATTTTTTAGATATCAATATTACAGCGGTTAAATTGTATTAGCCGCTGTAATTATTTGGTATCACTCGTAATTAAAAGTCAAATTGCAAGCCAAAACCAAACCCTGAGCTTTCTTCATACATCACGCCACTTGCGACTAGTGCTAGATTTGGCAGTAGGTGGGCAACGAGTTCCGCACTGTATTCCATTTCTGATTCGTCACCGATATCGATATAAGCCGCATCAATAATAAACTCTAGTTGGTGACTGAATTGCATGGCGAGACCTACAGCTGCATTAAATCCGAATTCACGGTCAAAATCATCATTAGTAGCGGAAACCGAATTCGATTTAAGTTCGATTTCTTTACCAAATTCATAAATAGCACCACTTTCAATTGTGAGATCAATTTTGGGTAATAGCGCCAACCTTGTACCCATGTTGAATACGGCTTGCATTGACGTTGTTGTCATTGAATTTTGTGCGTCAATAATCGTTTCTTTACTTAAATAGTTGAAACTTGTCCTGCTAAAGATATAAGGGCTAATTAAGTTGGATATATTGATCTGGTAGGTTTTTAACGGGTCATCAGCATTTTCAGCTACAACTTCCGTATAGTTTAGTTGGTAATAGCGATAGCTGACCGGAGTATAGTTATTATTGGCAAAAGCCGCACTAGAAAATAGCGTGGCTAATGTGAAGTACAGATATATTAGTTTCATTTTACGTTCCTTGTTAAATGAGCTAAAAGTCGAGAATTAATTTTCATTGGTTATAGTGTATCGTAGTATATCGATAAATAATCTGGCTAAAGTATGAATAAATAAGGAATTTCTGGTTATTGTAATTTAATGAAATATTGATATTCTGGATGAACACTCGTTAAAATGAAGACATATGATGGGCTGTATTAGTCGTTGTAATCTGTCGATTCATATTTAAAAGGGATTTTATGAACATCAAGCAAGCCTCTCTGGAAGAATTAAACGATCTCGTTAGTTTATTTGATCAATATATGGTGTTTTATAAGCAACCATCTGCCCCTCAAAAATACCGTCCGTATTTAGGTGAGCGTTTAATGAATAATGATGCGACCGTGTTTATCGCTTATAACAAAGCGGGGGAAGCGATGGGATTTGTCCTTAATTATCATTCGTTCTCGTCGGTATCATTAGGTAAAATCATGGTCTTAAACGATTTGTTTATTGTACCTGCGTATCGGAAACAGGGCGTCGCAAATGAGTTGATTCATCGGGTGGTGCGAGAAGCAAAAAACATCGGTGCAATTCGAGTAGATTTAAATACTGCACAAGATAATTTCTCAGCGCAAGCACTGTACGAAAAACTAGGATTTTTAAAAAATACGGAATATTTTAGTTACCATTTAGCCGTCAAATAAGTACTGCAGCTCACAATCCACCACGCATCCATATACCGTATTTGAGTTGATATCGAAAGGTTAACGATTAGCCTTTCTTCTTCTATAAACATTTCTTCAATGCTGATTTCACAAACCTAGTATTAATCTATTACGGTTTACTCATGGTACTAATCAAAGACCTATAGTTTTGTCCTAATACTTTGATTTAAAAGTTTTATATACTCATTCTTATGGTTGATATTAGTGTTATAAAATATTTTATGTGACCTCAGCCACACAAAGGTAAGTGTTAGTTAGTGTATTCTATAAAATTCAAGTAGTTATAGACTTTTGGCTTGTGATTTTATGGAGTTAATATGCTGGCGTTCTTTTTATCTGATATTAATTTAGCTTATACCATAGCGATTAGTATCGTATTTATATTTACCGTAATTGAAATTTTAGGGTTACTCATAGGGCTCAGCCTATTAGACATATTCGATAATATCTCGCCTTTTAATCTTGATGGTTCGGCATCTGTGCAAGCGGGTGGTTTTACCACGGCGTTAGACTGGCTATGCCTGAGTAAATTACCCTTATTCATTTGGTTAATTTTGTCATTTACCTTATTTTCTATTTCAGGCTTTGTACTCAATTTTACCGCAATATCGATTTTTCAGTGGCAGCCTTCATTCTTAATCACTGGACCAATTAGTGTATTTATCACCTTGGTTTTCCTGCATTTAATAGGGGCTAAGTTGGCCAAACTATTACCACAACGTGACGCGTCAGTAACATCAACTGCAGAGTTCAATGGTAAATTAGCCCGCATTACGATAGGGACCGCAACGAAAGGTAACCCCGCAGAAGCAGTACTCATTGATGACGTTAATCAAAAGCATTACTTGATGGTTGAGCCTGCTTACGAACATGAAATTTTTACGCAAGGTTCAGAAGTCGTTGTGGTTGAAAAGTTGACAACGAGCTGGCTCGCGATCCCATTTAAGTGAGTTTCAAATAACTAAGCTATAAATAATTAATCAATAAAACTACCATTCACTTTAGGAATATTATCATATGGAATTATCAGAAAATCTCACGTTTACCTTAACCATAGCGGGCATTGCCGTTGTTGCATTACTGACAATCGGTCTTATTATTGCCAAATTGTATGTGCGCTCAACTAAAGAAGTAGCTTTTGTAAGAACGGGAATGGGTGGTGAAAAAATTGCTAAAGATGGCGGGATGTTGGTATTACCGGTATTGCATGAAACTATCCCTGTCAGTATGAATACTTTACGTATTGAAGTAGAAAAAATCCAAAAAGATGCTTTGATCACCAAAGACCGTATGCGTGTGGACGTAAAAGCCGACTTCTATTTACGTGTTGCACCGACTAAAGAAGGCATTTCAATGGCGGCGCAGACACTTGGCCTTAGAACCATGCGCGTGGAAGAATTGAAAAAGTTAATGGAATCTAAATTTGTCGATGTGTTACGTGCCGTTGCGGCTGAAATGACGATGACAGAAATGCATGAAAAGCGTTCTGATTTTGTGCAAAAAGTGCAGCAGAGTGTGATGAATGATTTAGAAAAAAATGGACTGGAACTAGAGTCGGTATCGTTAACAGGATTTGATCAAACAGACTTACAATACTTCAACAAAAATAATGCCTTCGATGCTGAAGGTCGTGCGTTACTTGCTCAGATTATTGAGCGTAAACGTAAAGAAACCAATGACATTGAGCAAGAGAATAGAATTCTGATTGAGCAACGTAATGTACTTGCAGAGAAACAATCATTAGAAATTGAACAAGAAAAACAGAATGCACAATTAAACCAAGAGCAAGTCCTTGAAATGCGTAAAGCAGAACAACAAGCGACGATTGTTAAGCAGCGAGAGCAAAGAGCACAAGAAGAACGCGAAGCTGAAATCGCAAAGCAAAGAGCGATTGAAGCCGCTGAAATTGAAAAAGCCAAATTCATTGAAACAGCGGAAATTGAAAAAATAAAAGTATTAGAGCAGTCCAGAATTCAACAGCAGCGTGACATTGAAGTTGCGATGCAAGAAAAGCAAATTGCCGTTGCGGTTAAGTCTGAAGAAGAATCTGCTGCACGTGCTAAAGCGGCGGAAGCAGAGAAGAGCAAAGTAGAGAAAGAAGAAGCTGTGATTACAGCACGTGAAGTTGCACAAGCAAATCGTAACAAGCAAATTGAAGTTATCGCGGCAACTAAAGAAGCCGAGCGTGAAGCTGTTGGTATTACCGTTCAAGCACATGCGGGAAAACAAGCTGCAGAAGATAATGCTGAATCAATTTTAATTGAAGCAAAAGCATCAGCGAATGCGTTAAAACTGAACGCTGAAGCAAACGAGAAAGTGTATGCCGTTGAAGCGGCAGGTAAACGTTCGCGTTATGAGGCGGATAATCTTTTGAGTACTGAGCAGATAGACCTACAAAAATCGTTGGCTATTTTACAAGTACTACCAGAGTTAATTGCTAATGCGGTTAAGCCATTAGAGAATATTGAAGGCATCAAGATCCTGCAAGGCTATGGTGGTAATAACGGTCACAGCGTGACTGGTGTAGGTTCAAATGATGAGCGCTCATCTGCGCCACAAAGTCTATCTGAGCAAGTCACTATGGCGGCGTTAAATTATCGTGCTAATGCACCGCTGGTGGATAATATGCTTAAAGAGATTGGACTCGTTGATAAAGAAAATGGTTCGCTGGAAGATTTACTGACGGGTAATCATAATCTCATCAAACAGTCGGTGACTAAAGCACCAACCAATGATCCGATAAACAAGTCGGACAGTGATATCGGATAATGGAATACCGAACTTAATTATTGAGTTTCTATATCCCCTTTATTTCACGATAAAGGGGATTTTTTAATAGTTAATGCCCGCGCGTCGATAGATAAATCCCAGTAACCAAGCTGGGCCAACTAATAAGAACTGTAGATCTTCAAAAAATGACGGCTTCGCGCCTTCAATTTTATGACCAATAAACTGAAATACCCAAGCAACTGCAAACAGTACCGCACTAAATATCCATAACGGTATGGATAAGGTCAGGGTGAGAACATAACACGTAGCTAAGCACGCACCGGTGAACACTAACATACCTAACATGATACGTACTGACAAGGTGTAATAGAAATACAGCGCAGGTAGCATGGCTAGTGTTGCCCAATTGATTAAAGTTGATGTTCCCATCCAATCTGCTTTCGGAATAGACCATAACAAACCAACAATGGTAAAGAATATGACTGGTACCATAACCCAATGAATACGCTTATTGGTTTTGTTCTGATGGCTGACCCCATATTCATCAAACCATTGCTGTACTGTTCTCGACTGACGTGACATATCTTACTTCCTGGCTATGCTATAAATTACACGAGTGATAATGTGTATCGATGAGATGTTAATAGGCTAGCATGACTCATAAAATGAAAGTGTTATAGAGATATTATTTTGGATATTTAATGTTATTTATGATGTGTTTATATTGAGATGGAACGTATTTTAAGCAGAGCCCAAGTGAGGTAAGGCACTTGGGTTTACTGATATTAATTTGAGGCTGTGTTAATGGCTATTTAATCAATACTGTTGCTAACACATCAAATAGAGCATCAATTTCGCTGGTGGTATTGTAATGCATAAAGCCAATGCGGATCACGCCACCTTTATCTAAGATGTCTAGCTGCTTACATAAGCCGATCGCATAGAAATGACCATTCCAAACACACATATTATGTTGACCAAGCAGGCCTGATACATCTTCTGGTGAGGCATGGTCAATACGGATAGAGAAGGTAGGGGTACGCTCTGCTAATCGGTCCATATCATTAATACCATACAGCGTCACGTTGCTGTATTGTGCTAGCTTTTCAAGAAAGTGCTGGCTGAGTTGTTGCTCATGGGCTTGGTATAGTTCGAAGCTTTGTACAAGCCTTTCACGTAGCGGTAGCGCTTCATCACCAGCATGCGCAAGATATTCAACTGCAGCGCTAAATCCAGCTAGCGCTTCAAAACTTTGTGTACCAGTTTCAAATCGACCTGGCCCTTGGTTTGTAGCGGGTTCTACTTTGTATGGTGATAAGGTGTGTAACCATTGAGGTGCCACGTAAGCTATACCTACGTGAGGACCAAAGAATTTATAGGCTGAACAGGCGAGGAAATCACAACCCAACGCTTGTACATCAACAAGCTTGTGTGGCGCGTAATGTACCGCATCAATATATACTTTAGCACCCACTGCATGAGCCGCTTCAATGATTTGCTTCACGTCGACCAATGAGCCTGTGGTGTTCGATGCAAATGTTAAAGCCACTAATTTAGTTTTGTTGGAAATTAACGAGATTAAATGTTGGCAGTCTAACGTGCAATCGGCTTCATTAACACGAGCTTGATGCACTAGTGCACCTTTGTCATCGGCTGCTTGCTGCCATGTTGATACATTCGAATAATGGTCGAGAGAAGTAACAATAACTTCATCACCTACTTTCCAATCACGGCTGATAGCACGACTTAACTGGAAAGTCAGAGACGTCATGTTTGCACCAAAGACGATGTTATCTGGTGATGGCGTATTTAGTAATGCTTGGCCGCTTAGGCGTGCGTTACGCATCACATCAACGGTCTTTTCACTTGAGAAAAAACGACCGCCAAGGTTCGAGTTATATTTACCTAAATAAGCAGTCATTGCATCAAGCACTGATTGTGGAACTTGTGAGCCACCAGGACCGTCAAAAAAGTACACTGACTCGCCATTTACTTGCTGTTGTAAAGCTGGGAAAGCTTGGCGGATTGACTCAATACATAAGTTCATAGGTTATTCCTTTAATAAATTTTTTGTTACTTCTGCATCTTCTATTTGTGCAAAGAGTAATCTTGTTCTCTGAGTGTGAGTGATGTTTTGGTTGCTGATATCATGCTGGTTTTATAGATCAAGCAGTGAAAACAAATACGTCGCGTAGTCCGGTTTCATCTTGTTGATCTGGCAGTGTTTCTGTTACGTAGTGGTAATAACGACGATCATTAAAAATGATAAATTGGTTTTCTTCTAACGTGGTGCTCATGTGTGGATGCTGGTCAACTGGCGATGAAAATATCTGCGTAAATGCACCTGCGATGTTGTCTCTTTTTACACAAAAAATACCCACAAAATCAAAACCGTCTTGATGGATACCTTCGGGTGCTGGTGACCCTGACTTATCTTGTGAACAAACGACACGGATCTGGTGAACGCCAATCGGTTGTTTTGTGGTATCGACGTTTGTTCGTTCAAGAAATGCATTTAATAAATTTTGAAAATCAGGATGCTGGTCAAGCGCTGGTGAGATGTCTTCGAACTTGCGCTCAACATTACCGATAAGACGGTTTACATCAGATGACTGCATGAAGGTACTTGTATCTAATTTTTCAAATTGTGTTTCGGTCTTTTGGTATTGCGAAAATGCGCGGAATCGACAGTTACTTTCAAGGTAAGGATCAGCACCTAAATCATTAAAAAAATCACCTAAGTTTTGCGCGCAGGTTGAGGGTGCTTGAAATGCTTCAATAAGAAATGATCCATTCATGGTGTAAATCCTTGGTTAATCAAATGTAGATAAGGTGCTGATTATCCGTGTATGACAATTACTTTCAAGACAGGAACTGAACTTCAAAAGTATATTTTATAAATGACTTATTTAGTGTTTCGATTTGAAGCTTTGGGGTTGCTTTTTTGTTTCGTTTTGAATTTATATGTCGAAAAAGTATCGATTTTCAGTTTTGGGTTTGTTGCTTCACAAAATTAAAGTGATAGCTGGCGCACAAAAAAGACGAAGAAATAACAAACTATTTCATCATTTCTTTAACAATCCATTAGATTTTATAAGGGAGTACACACAAATTGGATCTAATTTGTTAACCAATCTTTGTTCGTGCGTTATTTATTAGACAGCTTCATGCTACCTAGTTATATAGTTAAATAATAAGTATATATATGGATGTGTATGCATAAAGGGATGTAAGGATGAATCATACGATAGTTCGAGAACAGTTTGAAAGGACCACTAAAATACTGAGGAATAAAGTAGTTACACTCGTTTTCATTCTGTTTTCTGGCAATGTTTTTGCCGAACCTGATGTTTATTGGGAGCAAAGTAATGAGTCTGAAGAGCACGTTATTAACCATGATTCGTGGCAATTATTACTCGATAATTATTTAATTGTTTCAGAAGACAAGGCTATCATTAACCTATTTGATTATAAGGCCGTAACAGCAGGTGATAAACAAATACTGAGTCAGTATTTAACGCGTTTACAGGGGCTTAATCCACTCGATTTTAATCGTGATCAACAAAAGGCGTATTGGATAAATCTATATAATGCGCTAACTGTTAAATTGGTGCTAGATAACTATCCAGCATCGTCAATTATCTGGATAGGGGATACATTTTTTGCTATTGGCCCTTGGGATGATGAACTAGCAACAATTAATAATAGAACGATTAGCTTAAACGATATTGAGCAAACTATCTTACGTCCTATCTGGAAAGACCCACGTATACATTATGCAATAAATTGCGCGAGTTATGGGTGCCCCAACTTATCCGCTCAAGCATTCACTGCTGATAATATCGAACAACAATTAAATACTGCTGCGGTAAGTTTTATAAACCATCCTCGAGGTGTAACGGTATCTGGTGACGACTTAGTATTATCCAAAATATACAGTTGGTATGAAGAAGACTTTGGAAGTAATGAGAATGATCTTATTGAACATTTGAAGTTATTTGCTAAACCGGCATTAAAGCAAGCCTTGGTAAAGTTCCAACAAAACCCCGAAGACATCGATTATGACTATGACTGGCGATTAAATCAGCCATAGCAAGCGATCAGTTAAAATCACGCCAATATCATTTACATCAACTAACAGTGGGTTGTTCGAGCAGGTACGAATTTTAACATTCGTGCTGGTTAATTATTAATAAAGGGATGAAAGTAAAGTTAGTATGGATGCTATAAAACAGAAAATAAAATATAAAAGCAAATGCGTTACACTTGCATTAATTACACTCAGTTACGCGAGTTCGGCAGTTGCATTCGAGTTTAATTGGGGAGATGTAGAAGGTGCGTTTCATTCCCAGTTTTCAGCCGGATCAAGTTGGCGAGTCGAAAACGCAGATGTGAAGAATTTAGGTGGGCAAAATGGTATCACTTATGCTGGTGCTGTACCACCGGGTATGGTTGGTAACTCCTCTTCCGGGGACGATGGTAATTTGAATTATAATCGCGGAGATGCTTTTTCGCAGACAGTAAAAGGACTGCATGATTTTACATTGCAATATGATAATTTTGGTGCTTTTTTTCGTGGTAAATATTGGTACGATTATGTGCTTGATCAAAAAGATGTTCACCACGGTAGCGCGACAAATAGTTACGTACCGAACCAGGTTATTAATGATGATGATTTTAATTCATTAACAAAAGCGAAGGGCGTAGCATTATTAGATGCCTATATTTTTGCTGATTTTGATATTGGTGATTCAGTTGTTGATCTTCGATTAGGTAAGCAGGTCGTTAATTGGGGGGAGAGTTCTTATATTCAAGGTGGTATTAACACGGTTAACCCTGTCGATGCTGCCGCATTTCATCGGCCAGGCGCTGAAGTTAAAGAAGGTTTGCTGCCTGTTAATATGCTATTTACAAATGTTGGTATTACAGCAGATCTGGCCGTAGAGGCTTTCTATCAACTTAAGTTTGAACCAACTGTCATCGATAGTTGCGGTACTTACTTTTCAACTTCAGATACTTTTTCTGAAGGTTGTAACGTATCTCTTATTACCGATGCAATTGGTGAACAAGCAGGGTATAACGCAGGTTACTATCAACATCGTGGCACTGATGAATATGCATCGGATAACGGTCAGTTTGGTCTCGCGTTGAAGTACTATGCTGAGGACCTCAATTCAACAGTATTTGCGTTATATTATATGAATTACCACAGTCGTCTCCCTTACGTTAGTTTAGAGGTTGGACAGTCAACTTTTAATCCCCTTGCTCCAGATCCTGACTCGCTTGCAAAATACCATACTGTCTACCCGGAAGATATCCAACTACTTGGTTTAAGCTTTAATACGACCTTTAATGCTTTAGCGGTATCTGGTGAGGTTAGCCATCGTTTAGGCTTACCACTACAAATTAATGGCTCTGACTTATTTACGCCTGCGTTATCAGCATCACCAACTGGATCGCCAATTGAAGAAGAATACCGAAGTCTTGATGTAGGCGATACCATTGATGGTTTTGACCGTTTCGATTATACCCAAGCTCAGCTTACTTTTATTAGGCTGTTTGACCAAGTATTAGGTACGGATCGGATTAGTACGGTTGCTGAATTTGGTTTTGGTCATGTATGGAATTTAGATGATTCGAGAAAGTATGGTCGTAGCTCTATTTATGGTAATAGCTTTAATACCAGTGATGGTCACAATACTGATGATGGTTTCACGACATCAAATAGTGCGGGTTACCGTTTATCTGTGCAAGCGAATTATCGCAACGTTTTCTCGGGTGTTGATTTATCACCTTCTGTTGCTTGGTCTCACGATGTCTATGGTTACAGTCCTGAACCACAAGGTACCTTTCAAGAAGGACGAAGAGGTATTAATTTGGCATTGAAAGCGGATTACGCACAACGATATAGCATGTCATTAAGTTATAGCGGATTTGAAGGGCGATTTAATCCTATTTCCGACCGTGATTATATCTCTCTCGTATTTGGCCTGTCATTTTAAGATTAGTAAAAGGATTTAACTAATGAAAGCATTTAATAAAGCGCCTTGTGTCGTCGCTATTGCGATGATTATGATGTCATCAACTGCTATGGCAAAAGTAAGTAAAGAAGAAGCGAGTCAATTGGGGGATACCCTGACGCCAGTTGGAGCCCTTGTTACGGGTAATAAAGATGGCTCAATTCCAGCTTGGACTGGCGGCATAACGAATATGAGCTTAGGCAAGAACTATGGTGAAAATGAACGTGTCGACAACCCTTATATCGCAGATCAACCATTGTTCACGATCACGGCTGATAATGTGGAACAGTACAAGAATAACTTAACACCGGGGCAGATGGCGATGTTTAGTGCTTACCCTAAGACATATAAAATGCCGATCTATCAAACCCGCCGAAGTTTTGCTTTAAAAGATGACATGTATGATGTGATTAAGGCGAATGCGACAACAGCAACCTTAACGGAAGAAGGGAATGGCGTGAGTAATTATAATATAGCTATTCCTTTCCCGATCCCTAAAAATGGCTTAGAAGTGATTTGGAATCACATCACCCGCTACCGAGGCGGCCGTGCTGAACGGGTATTTACGAGTATACCAGTGCAAAAAAATGGTGGTTATACCAAAATTAAAAGTAAAGAAATTTCATCGATACCAGAGACACTGCGAAGCGGTCGAAATCTTAAAAAAGATGACAACATTCGATTTTATTATATAAAACGTATTTTAGAACCTGCACGTTTAACGGGTACTGTAACCTTAGTGCATGAAACGATGGACCAAGTGAAAGAGCCACGTAAGGCGTGGATTTACAACGCTGGTCAGCGGCGTGTGCGTCGAGCTCCAAGTATCGCATATGATAGTGAGTCTACAGGTTCAGAAGGCTTAGCTACAATGGATAATTTCGACATGTATAACGGTGCGCCCGATCGTTATAATTGGAAGTTAGTTGGTAAAAAAGAGCTGTACGTTCCTTATAATGCTTATCAACTTTCTTCTACTGATTTGAGCTACGACGACATTATAAGACCTGGTCATATTAACCAAGAGCATACGCGTTATGAAAAACATCGAGTGTGGGAAGTTCAGGCCACACTGAAAGAGGGCAAACGTCATGTTTATGCAAAACGTAATTTCTTTATTGATGAAGATAGTTGGCAAGCTAGTATTGTCGACCATTATGATGCGCATGATTTATTATGGCGAGTATCAGAAGCCCATGCGGTTCAATATTATAATGTTGGCGTGACTTGGGTGGCCGCAGAAATTTTATATGATCTTATTGCTGGACGTTATTTAGCGAGTGGATTGGCGAATGAAGAAAGAAAAGGAACTCAGTTTGATATTGATGTGAAACGTAATGATTTCTCAATATTTGCACTGAAACGATTAGGGCGTTAATAGGTACAAAAAAGCCCAAGCTACCTTTCGCTATTTCTAGTTTAAGGCAGTGAAACTTGGGCTTTATTTTTATCTAGCGGCTAATTAAAGTTCGTTAACGAACTCAACAGCACGACCGATGTAGTTAGCTGGCGTCATTAATTTTAATTCCGCTTTAACTGCATCAGTTAGCTCTAGTGTATCGATGAATTCTTGCATAGCAGGACCATCAACACGACGACCACGTGTAAGCTCTTTTAGCTTTTCGTATGGTTTTTCGATACCGTAACGACGCATAACTGTTTGGATTGGCTCAGCCAAAACTTCCCAGTTACGATCAAGATCGGCACGTAGCGCTTCTTCGTTAAGTTGTAATTTACTTACACCTTTTAACGTTGACTCGTATGCAATAACAGAATAACCGATAGCAACACCTAGGTTACGTAATACAGTTGAATCTGTTAAGTCACGCTGCCAGCGAGAAACCGGTAATTTTGCAGAAAGGTGATTGAATAGTGCGTTAGCAATACCAATGTTACCTTCTGAATTTTCAAAATCAATCGGGTTAACTTTGTGTGGCATTGTTGAAGAGCCAATTTCACCAGCAATCGTTTTTTGCTTGAAGTGACCTAGGCAAATGTAACCCCAGATGTCACGGTCAAAATCAAGAATGATTGTGTTGAAACGTGCAATTGCGTCATACAGTTCAGCAATGTAATCATGCGGTTCGATTTGCGTTGTGTACGGGTTCCATACAACACCTAGGCTAGTAACAAATTCTTCAGAGAACTCGTTCCAATCTACAGCTGGGTAAGCTGAGATGTGTGCGTTGTAGTTACCTACTGCACCGTTGATTTTACCTAAGATTTCAACGTTAGCAATTTGTAGCATTTGACGGCGTAATCGCATAACAACGTTAGCAAATTCTTTACCCATAGTACTTGGCGATGCTGGCTGGCCGTGAGTACGTGATAATAATGGCGCTGTAGCATATTCTTTTGCCAATACTGTTAGGCTGTCGATAAGCTTTTCGCAGTAAGGTAAAAGAATTGTTTCACGTGCTTCCGTTAACATTAACGCGTGAGACAAGTTGTTGATATCTTCTGAAGTACAAGCGAAGTGGATAAATTCAGAAACTGCATGTAGTTCTGCGTTATCAGCCACTTTCTCTTTCAGGAAGTATTCAACTGCTTTAACATCGTGGTTTGTTGTGCTTTCAATTGCTTTAATACGCGCAGCGTCAGCTTCAGAGAAGTTATCTGTGATGCTGTTTAATGCAGCATTCGCGTCAGCACTTAGTGCTGGAACCTCTGCAATAGCGTCACATTCAGCTAGTTTTTGTAACCAACGAACTTCTACTTGTACACGGTATTTGATTAGACCAAATTCACTAAAAATTGAACGCAGGGCTACTGTTTTACTACCGTAGCGACCATCGACCGGGGAAACAGCTGTTAACGCTGATAATTCCATTACATACTCCTGGGTGTGTTTAGGTTAAATTCGAGCTAATTGTTGTTTCGCTTGCTCTACCATGTGTTTACGATTGAAAACTACTTGGCGACGTTTACCGCCTGTTTGTCGCCATAACACTGCTGAGCGAATACCGGCGAATAATACCGCACGGATCTTATCTCTCACCAATGTTTGTTGTAGGAAACTTGAGGTTCCTGCAATTTGGATCTTGGTGCCAAGTGGACTGATTAAGTCTACATAAATTGACGCCATGTTACTTAAAATTTGTGCATCCGTTAAATCATAGTGGTGAGTTTGGCGCTTCACTTGTGAGATACGCTCACCTAACATGCCAAGAATATCATTGCGTCTAGCAAGTTTACGTTCTAGTGCTACTAAGCCGATCATGTAGCGTGTTAAAGCGCTATCAGGCCCCGAAGACGTATTACTTAACTGTGCTACAAGGGTTTTATACCCTAATTCTAAGTTTGCGTAATCGCCATAAACCTCAATGGTCTGACTTGGGTCTGTCACTATTACGCAACGTAAGGTATTACTTAATTGTGTATCATCACAATTACCTGTTGTTGCAAGTTGGTGGACAAGCGCTGCCGCCTGACAAACACCTGCAAAGGCAATATTTGATTCTTGGAAGTTAGTTGACACGGTTAGCCCCTAATTTGAACGTCAATAATTGCGCCACCTAGGCAAACGTCATCAAGGTAAAATACCGCTGATTGGCCTGGTGTAACCGCAAGTTCGGGTTTATCAAAAGTTACTTCTATTTGGTCTTCGCCGATTGGTGTCACTAAACAAGGTACATCCGTCTGGCGGTAGCGTGTTTTTACAGTGCAACGTAATGACTGCGTTAGTGGTTCGCGGCTAACCCAATGGATTTGCGATGCCATTAAACCTGTCGAGAATAAACGCGGGTGGTTATGACCTTGTGCCACAAGTAATACGTTACGCGCCATATCTTTATCAACTACATACCAAGGTTCTTGGCTGTTGTTGTTTTTCATGCCGCCGATATGTAGGCCTTTACGTTGGCCCAGTGTGTGGTACATCAGACCTTGGTGCTCACCAATTTCTTCGCCATCAACACTTTCAATTTTCCCCGGCTGTGCAGGGAGATATTTACTTAGAAATTCAGTGAATTTACGTTCACCAATAAAACAAATTCCGGTACTGTCTTTTTTGTTTGCTGTGATGAGATCTTGTTCTTCAGCAATACGACGTACTTCTGGTTTTTCTAATTCACCTACAGGAAACAATGAACGTGAAACCTGTACATGATCTAGTGTGTATAAGAAATAGCTTTGGTCTTTGTTGCTGTCTAAGCCGCGTAACATTTCAAATGTGCCATCGGATTTTTGACGACGGCTAACGTAGTGACCCATGGCAATATAGTCAGCAGAAAGTACTTCTGATGCAAACTGCAGGAATGCTTTAAATTTGATTTCTTTGTTACAAAGAATGTCTGGGTTTGGTGTACGACCAGCTTTGTATTCAGCTAAGAAGTATTCAAATACGTTATCCCAGTATTCAGCAGAGAAATTAATAGCGTGTAACTCGATACCTAATTTATCACATACTGCTTGTGCATCTGCTAGGTCCTCAGCAGCGGCACAATATTCATCATTATCGTCATCTTCCCAGTTCTTCATGAACAGGCCTTCTACTTGATAACCTTGCTGTTGTAACAGGTAAGCAGAAACAGATGAGTCAACACCGCCGGACATGCCAACGATTACTTTTTTAGTACTGTTTAACGCTTTAGTACGGGCGTCGATTGTATTATTTGTCATAGGACCTTTTAATTACTCTTGTAGTAATGCAAATAAAGTTAAAGGCTTTTTTGCTAATGTATTAAATATATAACTGAAATAGGTGTTCTGGCCACAGTTAGTTACTGTTCTTAGGATCCTAAGATCCAATCGCGCGAATTTTACCATGAAGGCTAGCGCAAAAACAGACTTTGGTACTAATTCATCATGTTAATACTGCTTTCAACTAGTTCACCTGGTTGGATGTTATCCAACGTCCAAGGACCAATGCGATAGCGGATCAAACGCAGGGTAGGGTGCCCAATGTGTGCAGTCATACGACGAACTTGACGGTTACGTCCTTCAATAATTGTAATAGATAACCAAGTGGTTGGAATATTTTGGCGTTCACGAATTGGCGGTACACGTGGCCATATATTAGGCTCTGTCATTATTTCAACTTTAGCTGGCAGTGTTGACCCATCTTTTAATACCACGCCGTAACGTAAATCGTTCAGTTTTTCTGGACTTGGTTCACCTTCAACTTGGACCCAATAGGTCTTTTCTGTTTTTTCACCTGGTTGAGTCAGCTTTGCTTGGAGGCGACCATTGTTGGTTAACAATAGTAACCCTTCGCTGTCGCGATCTAGGCGACCAGCTGCATAAATATCCGGCACCTTGATATAGTCTTTTAAGGTTTCACGGTTATCTGCATCAGTAAACTGAGTTAGTACCATGTAAGGTTTATTGAATACATACACTTGGGTTGGACCAGCGTCTTTTGGTTTAGTATGTTGTGGGCGATTGCTTTTACCACGTGGTTTTACCGTATTGGAGTAGCTGATTTGGCTCTTTTTAGCCTGTTCAGATGGGCCCTTCTTTCTACCTAGAGTTAGTTTTGGTTTTGCTGGTGCTGGTTTTGACATGGTATCGCTAATAATTAAAATGCTTATGAGGCAATTGTAGCAAATTTTGAAGGGCTATTTATAAGGTAATTTAATTTAGATAAATTTAATAAAGGGTAATTTAATTAGCGGCTAAAATACATTGGTATGACAGCGACGATTGTTAGGTGTTTTTGTTAGGTACAGCTTACGGTAAATCAGTTTAGGGTGCATAAAACTCTGGGGGTAATAGTGGTTTTAGCCTGTCAGAGAGATACATAGCTCCTTGTTTTGTTATATGTACTTCATCATAGTAAAATGGCAGGCCAGTTTTATCGACGACATTACATTTTTTAACTGGGCAGAATGCGTAAGTCATATTAATAAATTGATAACCTGAATTTTGATTTTTACGGAAGAAATCATTATTTTTAATATTCGTTTCAGGCAGTGATTTGAACACGACTTCGCTTACATCTTGATCATCTTTAAAGGCGTTAACCATTATAATAGGCAGTGGTTTGTGCATACCTTTATTACCGATAATGTATATTTTTACTTGTGGATTTTTTTGTTTTATCTGTTTAATTGCGTCGAGATTATAGTCTAAAGACCAATTACGCCAATTCATCGCAAGAAAAATAAAGTCAGTATTGATTAAGCGAGAGTCAGCTGTTATTTCTCTGATTTTTGCAGCACATTTAAGTAACTTTTTCTCGCCGATATTTTCAGAAAGGTTAATCTTATCGTAGAGCGCATTTAATGGCTCTGGAAGGTGGTAAAAAACGCCACATTTGGCTGATATTTTTTGAGCCATAAAATTAATTCGGTCATTATTAATGACACTTACTTTCTCATTGATGACATTAACAAAATCTGCTGATTGAGAATCACCGATAAACATAACATTTAATTTATTGTTATCAATTTTGTTATTTTTTAATGTGTTCATCATTTGCCAAGTATAAAGCTCACCTTTATCTGATTGGTCTAAATTGGCTGCAATAATTTGTTTCGGCATACCGGATATTTGATATAACAGAAAGGGGGTCGATTTATAAAAAACGACAAAAGCCAAGGTTGTAATGAGTGTAAAAACAAGTGTTTTTTTTCGGTTTTCAAACTGATTTTGTTCAATAAGATAATAGCTAAGTGCACCAAAAACCACAGACAATACGATGCCAATTGGCACCCAGTTATCTAATTGGTAATACACGCCATAGACCGCAATAGGCCAATGCCAGAGATAGATTGAGTATGACCATGTCCCGAGTGTTTGAAATAATCTGTTATTAGTAAATATACTGGTCTCTCGGTTACTCAGTAGAATGAGATAGGTACCAAATACAGGCACACAAGCCACGTAGCCCGGCCAAGGCGTCATTTTAGACGTGAGCGTAAATGATAATAGTATTAAGGTAATACCGATGATTTCGAGTAATCTTTTTTGATTCTCGTGTAGTTTTATCGGGTAGAAATAAGCGACACCGCCTAACAACATTTCCCAAGCACGGGTTGGGAGAGAATAATAAGCGAATGTAGGCCATCTCTCTGTTGCTACAACGCAAAAGATGTACCCTAGGATAGTGGCTACTATTAACAGGCGTTTTAAATTTTCGAGAGATAAATAGCGTTTTAAAAACAGCAGTATAATGGGGTATATAATATAGAACTGCCATTCTACGGATAATGACCAGGTATGTAGCAACCATTTTTCATAGGCGCTCGCATCAAAGTAACCAGATTCATAAAAATAAGTAATGTTTGATAGAAAAGTGATGCTGCTAGCGGCATGCTTACCTAGGGTTAGATAGTCGAATGGCGGCAATATAAACCAAGTAACGAATAATAATATGAAGCAAAGAGCAGCGAGCGGGGGAATAATTCTATTTGCTCTGCATAAATAAAAATCAGCTAAATTTAATGAATCCGTGTTTAATCCTTTAAAGATAATACCAGTCATTAAAAAACCAGAAATGACAAAGAAAATATCGACACCAGCAAAACCACCGGGCGCGATGCTCGGATTAAAATGGAACAATACGACAGCAATAAGTGCGATTGCTCTTAACCCATTTATATCGTTTCTAAATTTTACCATGTATACCTTCAGACGTAATTGTCGTGATCTTTGCTTCCAATGTATCGCAACATTCGATTCTACGTCATTGTCACCTTTCATATACTATTTTAAATCACGGTTTCCAAAAAGAAAGCTTTAGCTACAAGAGACATCAAAATTATGATGAGAGATAGGAGTAAGAGATACGCGATATATTAATTGAATGTGGCGAGTGTCTTTAGAATATAAAAATTAAAAAGCCCGCAATAGATTAATCTATTGCGGGCTGAATATACGCAACGGTTATTGCTTAGCTAAGCGCAGTACTCAGTAAATCATTGAATGTTTTACTTGGGCGCATAATAGCTTCTAATTTAGTTGGGTCTGCGTTGAAGTAGCCACCAATATTGACAGCTTTGCCTTGAACTGAATTTAGCTCTTCGACAATTTTTTGTTCATTTTCAGCAAGACTTGCAGCTAAAGGCGTAAATTGTGCAGCGAGTTCTTTGTCTTCAGTTTGCTCAGATAGGCTCTTAGCCCAGAACAGAGAAAGGTAGAAGTGACTACCGCGGTTATCCAGCTCACCAGTACGGCGTGATGGTGACTTACCGTTATCAAGTAGCATTTCAGTTGCTTGATCTAGTGTTGAAGCAAGTACTTTAGCTTTAGTGCTGTCTGTTTTCTTCGCTACGGCTTCTAGTGAAACGGCTAACGCCAGAAATTCACCGAGTGAGTCCCAACGTAAATGGTTTTCTTCAACAAGTTGCTGTACGTGTTTAGGTGCTGAACCACCTGCACCTGTTTCAAACAAGCCTCCGCCCGCCATTAACGGAACAATAGACAGCATTTTAGCACTTGTACCGAGTTCCATAATTGGGAATAGATCGGTTAGGTAATCACGTAAAATATTACCTGTCGCTGAAATTGTATCTAGGCCACGAACAACACGTTCAAGTGTGTAACGCATCGCACGTACTTGTGACATGATCTGAATGTCTAAACCTTCAGTGTCGTGATCTTTAAGGTATTCATTTACCTTAGTGATCAGTTCATTTTCATGCGGACGGTAGCGATCAAGCCAGAATACGACGGGAGTATCGGAATCACGTGCACGTGTTACTGCTAGTTTTACCCAGTCGCGGATTGGTGCATCTTTAACTTGGCACATACGCCAGATATCGTCTTTTTCAACGTTTTGAGTCATCAGTACTTCACCAGTGTCGACATCCACAATACGTGCTTCGCCTGTTGCTGGTGCTTCAAACGTTTTGTCGTGTGAACCGTACTCTTCGGCTTTTTGTGCCATCAAACCAACATTTGGTACGCTACCCATAGTGACTGGATCAAATGCGCCGTTGGTTTTACAGAATGCGATTATTTCTTGGTAAATACGGGCGAACGTTGATTCTGGGATCACGGCTTTAGTGTCTTTTGGACGACCATCTGCGCCCCACATCTTACCGCCACTACGGATCATAGCAGGCATCGACGCATCCACGATAACATCGTTTGGCGCGTGTAGATTAGAGATACCTTTATCGGAATCAACCATCGCTAACTCTGGACGATTGGCGTGACATGCGTGTAAATCACGACGAATTTCTTCACGTTGTGAACTTGGTAAGTCAGCAATTTTATCATAAAGGTTAGATAAACCATTATTTACATTTACGCCAAGTTTTTTAAATAACTCATCGTGTTTTGCAAATGCGTCTTTGTAGAAAATTCTGACCGCGTGACCAAACACAATCGGGTGAGATACTTTCATCATTGTTGCTTTTACGTGTAGCGAAAACATCATGCCGGTTTCGTAAGCATCTTGCATTTCTTGTTCGTAGAAATCACATAGCGCTGTTTTACTCATGTACATGCTATCTATAATTTCGCCATCAAGTAATGCTATTTTTTCTTTCAGTACGATACTTTCGCCAGTATCTGTAAGCAGTTCCATTCTTACATCGCGTGCACGATCTAGCGTTATTGATTTCTCGCCGTGGTAGAAGTCACCTTCACGCATATGTGCAACGTGAGTTTGTGATGCTTGGCTCCATTTAGCCATTGAGTGCGGGTGTTTACGGGCGAAGTTTTTAACTGCTTTTGGTGCGCGACGATCTGAATTACCTTCACGAAGTACAGGGTTTACCGCACTACCAAGTGCTTTCGAGTAGCGTTGTAGAAGTAATTCTTCTTCGTCAGTTTGTGGGTTTTCTGGCAGGTTTGGTATGTTGAAACCTTGAGATTGTAATTCACTAATTGCTGCTTGTAACTGTGGCACAGATGCACTGATGTTAGGCAGTTTAATAATGTTAGTGCTTGAATCTTGTGTCAGACGACCTAGTTCGCTGAGGTTATCAGATAATTTTTGTTCTTCAGTTAAATAATCTGGAAATTCGGCCAGAATTCTGGCTGCAACAGATATATCACTTTTAACTATATCAATTCCCGCTGTTGACGTGAATGTTTCAATAATAGGTAGAAGTGAGTAGGTTGCTAATAACGGCGCTTCGTCCGTTAATGTATAGATAATCGTTGAATTTTTGTCAGACATATTATTCCCTGGATTACTAGCGTATTGTCCCCCTGTTACTGTTCGGAACATCGTCTGCTAGCGTCTTTTAAATAAGAGCAGATTCTAGAGGGATTGAAAATTGTTATAGCTAGGTTGCAGAATTCGCAACAGCTGTTATCCTAGCAGATGTTCCGTATCTACTTTTTTCATAGTATCATAAAAATCGTACTATCCATCTTGTTTAACTTCAAAATACTTGAAATCATACCACTTTGTAATTATTTACAACGTCAGCACTTGTCATTGAATCGCTATATTTTCGTGTTCGGCAAAACTAAACTGTGGGTTGTTAGTAACCATTTGTTAACTAAAGCTCTACATTTATAGGATCTGAGGTAAGCTTTCTCTATCAATAAATTTTTGGATAAACAGGAAGTTAACGATTTTTATTCTTAACTAATTTATTTACGTAGACTCATATAATTAAATGTTGAACGTTGGTGGAGTAAAATGCTGCGTTGGTTTGAATCGCCATAAGTATTATTTGGTGAAATTGAAGCATATGTATATTTTTCGGAATGCGGATAAAAGGTGTTTTGGTGTAACACCTCTTATCCGACAAACTAAGCTGCCTTCCAATTAATATTTAAGACGACAGTTTTGGATTGATTAAAAGCGAACATTAATTTCTACTGATCGCTGCCAGTAATGAGCCTGCGCCAATAAACATACAGCCGAAAATTCGGTTCTGAATCATAACATGGCGTTTGCTCTGTATTAGGTGAGTGACTCTGGCCGCTAATATTGAATAACCCATCATTACAATCATATCAACAACGACCATAGTAATACCAAGAATCTGCATTTGCTGTAAGTGTGAGCCTAATGGTTCGATAAACTGAGGCAATAAGGCAACTAGAAAAACAATGCTTTTAGGATTGGTTATGTTGATAAATATTGCTTGAGTAAACACTTTCCATGCGCTTTCATCTTGGCTACGTTCTAATTCACTGCAGTCGGTGGTACTTTCTCTGAATTTCTGGACGCCTAGATAAATCAGGTAAATAATACCTGCCCACTTGATTGTAAAAAACATGACCTCAGACTGGGCAAGTAATGCACCTAGCCCTGCACCTACAATTGTAATATTAATGATATTACCAACTTGTAATCCAAGATTAGAGATTAAACTACGCTTAAAGCCATGTTTCATGGCGATAGACATGCTATTTACCGCCCCTGCACCAGGGGATATAGCCAGTACGATGCAGGCAATTAAAAATGCTAGCCATAAATCAAAATTCATAGATTACTCCGGTTAATCGTGACAGCTCTGGACTTGAGCTGTAATTGGAGCTAGTTTAATTAGCATTGTTCGTTAGGCATAGCATGTTTATGTTTCTTTCTTCGTAAGGAAAAGTGATGGATACTAAATTTATTGATAGCCTGATTGCTGTTGCAGAGGAAGGATCAATTGCTGGGGCAGCAAGGTCACAAATGATAACCGCTGCCGCAGTCAGCCAGAGAATTCTGTCACTCGAGCGTGAATTTAAATGTAAGTTATTCAGCCGAGCTGGCAATACGGTACAGCCAACCGATGCTTGTTTGACCATTCTTCCAAAAGCTAAATCCCTTGTCAGGGAGGCTAGAGATCTACTTGAAGTCGTTCAGGGTTCAGGGTTTAGTGGCACGTTAAGGGTCGGAGCTAATTCTACCTCGCTAATGGCTTTTATTCCGGCGACACTTAAGTCAATTCGTACATCGGTGCCTGAAGCAAAGTTTCATATTACACCGGGTAATTCGATTGATTTATACCGGAGTCTAATCAATGGTGATATTGATACAGCAATCATGGTCATGCCTACCTCTGTGATACCTAAATCGTTGAGGTACTGGGTTTTGAGAGATGAACCCTTGGCTCTAATTCATCATAAAAGCATCGAAGGTTCCCTTACTGAAATACTGGATAATAACCCTTATATACGATATGACCCTACTTGTTGGGGAGGGCAGATGTCTGAATTATATATGATTGAAAAAGGGATGACCAAAAATACGATCTTCGATCTCGATTCACTTGAAGCGATAGCTCAACTTGTTTCTGAAGAGGTGGGTGTGTCAATGGTGCCAATCTGGGCAGGATTAGAGCAGTTTAAAGAAATCATTACCACGGTCATTATTCCTGATAAAAAGTATGATCGAAAAATGGTGTTAATGCATGCTTATCATCCCCGCCAGCCAAGGCTACAGGAACTATTTATGAAGCACTTAAGTGAGCTTGAATCGATTGATGTTGTTGCACCATAGGGGCTGTAAAGCACAATAAAGCCCTGATCTAGGTATATCAGGGCTTTGGGTTAAGTTATTAATACATCAAGCTATAGAGTTTACGGCGGTAGTCAGCCACTAGTGCTGCATCAGTCATTACCGATAATAATTCTAAATAAACTTTTCTTGCGCCACCCTCTAAGAAATCATATTCCGTGCTTAAGATCTTAAATAACAATACCATCGCATCGTTATGTTTGTTGGCAATTTGAAGTTGCAGTGCCAGATCATAAGCCACTTGTAAATCATCTGGGTTTGCTTCATACGCAGCTGTTAATGCGATGATTTCCGGTGTTTCAGCTGATTTTTTAGCTGTCTCTAAATGTGAACGTAGCGTTTTATATTGGTTACTTTGTTGTTCATCTTCAGCAAATGTATCAAGTAATGCTTCAGTGGCTTCAACTTGATGTGAACCGAGTAATGCTTGCGCATAAGCTATTTTGATATCGCTATTATCTGGTGCCAGTTCGTAAGCTTGACCCATTAGTGGCACTGCTTCTGCAAATTTACTGTCCATTAACAACATCTGTGCCTGTTGCAATAATACTTCTTCTTGCTTTGGTAAATGACGACTAATGATTTCACGAATCGCTGCTTCTTCTTGCTCTCCGACAAAACTATCAACGGGCTTACCATCCTTAAAGATGGCTGTCGTCGGTAGGCTTTTGATGCCAAATTGCTGAGCTAATTCAGGATGACGGTCGCAATTTAATCGGGCAAGGATTATTTGGCCATTTAAGCTTTGGGCGATATTTAATAGGCGGGCACTTACTTGGTTTTCTGGCGCACGTTCAGACCAGAAATCAATGACGATTGGCTGCGAGTATTTACCTTGTAGTAAGATCTCTTGAAAATTGTCACTGGTAAGGTCAAGGATATAATTCTGCACTGATTAACTCCGTCAAATTGCGTATAGATATAAATTCGGTATATGAAAGACATATGGGGGATCAAGTTACTATAATCAAGTCTAGTGTATCTATCCATGAGTGAGATCTTGATCACTGTCGTCAAAACAAAAACAACATATATTGATGGTTACCGGTATCAAGGATGTGTTCTAGGATGAGTAAATCTTTATTTATAAATGGTATCAGTTGTGCTCTGCTTGCTTGTTTAAATTCAACCTCTGCGTTTGCCAGCACTAATACGGAAGTGACTACGGAAAGTGGTAATGAGGCGGAAAAATTATCGTATCAAGTTAGTTTTGGGCCAACAGCTGAAATATTGCTAAGTGTTCAGAAAATCACGCGCCAGCAATGGATTACTGCGCAGATGCAATTGGCACCCAGTTGGCATTATCCGTTAACGGCACAATTTAATTCAGCTGATAATAAGTGTAATTTAAACGTTAATAGCGTGAGTAATACTAAACAGGAAAAAGATCGTGTTTGTTTAAAAGCACAAGAGTCAGTTTGGCTAGAACATGCGTTAACGGCGAAAGATCAATTACGTCAGCGTGTGGCATTTGCTTTGTCGCAGATCTTTGTTGTGTCGAGCCAAGAGTCTACATTGGCTAAATACGGTGATGGTTTAGCTTGGTATTACGATCTGTTCGTGAAGCATAGCTTTGGTAATTACCGTGATTTATTGCAAGATATCACCTTGTCGCCCGCGATGGGGGTTTACCTATCGATGCAAGGTAACCGTAAAGCTAATCTTAATGAAAATACTTTCCCAGACGAAAACTATGCCCGTAAAGTGATGCAGTCATTCAGTATTGGGCTATATCAATTAGACATCAGTGGACGAGTTATTTTGGATAAACAGGGGAATAAAATTCCGAGCTATCAACAAGCTGATGTTGAAAACTTAGCCCGGGTATTTACAGGTTGGGATTTAGTCGAAAATAAACGCTATGGTCATCGTCGTAGTGGGCGTTATGACACCTTTATGGCGTTGTCGCCTCAACAGCATGACTACAACGAAAAAGTATTATTTGGTCAGAGTATCACTGCGGGAATGAAAGCAGATAAGGAATTGTTTATCAGTCTCGATATATTATTTAATCATCCCAATGTCGGGCCTTTTATTAGCCGCCAGTTAATCCAGCGCTTGGTGTCATCAAATCCATCATCCGATTATATTAAACGTATTGCAACGGTATTTAATGACAATGGCGAAGGTATACGTGGTGATTTAGCTGCCGTTGTACAAGCTATCTTACTCGATGATGACGTCAAGGTGTAACCACTTCACTGGTATGATATTACGCATGCTATAAGTGATTATAGATGTATATATGCAGGTTTTATGTGTTTCATTCCGTTATATTGTTGAAAACGCTATAAATAGAGCTTATTTGAGTTTCAATAGCGTTTTTGTTACCCTGTTAAGCGTTTTATCATTGGTATCACCATGGTTATAACTGGTGAACTTTTCGTTTTTACTTTTCGATTAAAAAGTATTGCAGGATATATGCTCAAGCATAATTTATGGATAGCTCGTTAAACAAAAATAGTACGTTCAACAAATATAGTATTGAAACCACTGACTACCAAGTCGGTCAAGATAACGTTCAAAAGTGGGGTTTCGATATACATAACCCCGTATTCGGCATTAGCGCCGGCCTCATTTTCTTCTTCCTTTCCGCACTCCTCCTCGTTGACCCAACTACCGCTAAAGAAACATTAAACAGTGTTAGAAATAGCATCATGGCAGACTTTGATGTGTTCTTTATGTGGTCGACTAATTTCTTTGTCTTTTTCACTATGGTATTGATCTTATCGCCGCTTGGTAAGATCCGTATTGGTGGTGTAGGAGCAAAATCAGAGCATTCAACCATTTCTTGGATGGCGATGTTATTTGCGGCAGGTATGGGTATTGGTCTGTTGTTCTGGGGGGTTGCAGAGCCGACGGCTTACTTCACTAACTGGTGGGGAACACCATTTAATGTTGAGCCACTAACGCCTGAAGCAAAATCGTTAGCACTTGCCGCAACGATTTATAACTGGGGTATCCATGGCTGGGCTATCTACGGTATCGTTGCCTTATCATTGGCTTTCTTTGCTTATAACAAAGGACTTCCGCTATCAATTCGTTCGGTATTCTATCCGATAATTGGTGACAGAGCGTGGGGCTGGGCTGGACACATTGTTGATGTTATGGCTGTGCTTGCGACGTTATTTGGTCTTGCGACATCGCTTGGTCTAGGCGCGCAACAAGCGGCAAGTGGTATCAATCACGTGTTTGGTATTGATGGCGGTATTGGCTTACAATTGATTGTGATTGCCTTTGTGACTTTAATTGCGATCTTCTCGGTTATACGTGGTATTGACGGTGGCGTTAAAGTATTGAGCAATATCAATATGCTGTTTGCGTTCGCATTACTTATTTTTGTCATGATCATTGGCTTTGATGTGATAACGGTATCAATTCCTGAAACCCTTATTGCTTATGCACAAAACTTTGTTAGTTTAAGTAATCCTCATGGTCGTGATGATACAGCGTGGATGCACGGTTGGACTGTATTCTACTGGGCATGGTGGATCTCATGGTCACCATTCGTAGGTATGTTCATTGCACGTATTTCTAAAGGCCGTACAGTACGTGAGTTTCTTTGTGCGGTGATCTTTATTCCAACGCTAATAACACTTGTGTGGATGGCGACGTTCGGTGGTATTGCTATCGATCAAGTTGTTAATAAAGTCGGTGAATTGGGTACCAATGGTTTAACTGATATTTCACTGTCTTTATTTCACGTATACGATGCACTGCCGTTTGGTGATGTGTTATCAGTATTATCGATTATCTTAGTATTAATCTTCTTTATTACGTCATCTGACTCTGGTTCACTTGTGATCGACAGCATCACATCGGGCGGTAAGATTGACGCGCCAGTGCCACAACGCATTTTTTGGGCCACTGTAGAAGGTACAATTGCGGGTGTTATGCTATGGGTGGGTGGTACGGAAGTTCTACAAGCTCTGCAAGCCGGTGTTGTAACGACGGCATTACCATTTACGTTTGTATTGCTAATCATGTGTGTCAGCCTCATTAAAGGTCTGAACTCAGAGCGCCATTTATACAAGTAAAAACTGAATTGAAAGTTAAGTGTTAAAGCTTAAGTATTAAATTTAAGTTTGAAAATGGCATCTTTTAAAATGTCATTTGGTGAACGCCAACGGCCTCAAATGTATGCTTGAGGCCGTTTTTTGTTCTAGTCAGATCGCAAATTTCACGCATTATAATTTCAACGGTGTGTTTTACGTTATATTTTAGGATATGGGTTATTTTAAATACACACGGAGATATGGATGAATAAAGTAATTCTAAAAGGATTTATCATAGTCCCGACGGCTGATTTGTCTGCGGTTAAGAAAGCGCTAATAAGTCATAAAGAGTTAACGCGTAATGAACCAGGATGCTTGATGTTTAACGTCACTCAATCTGAAATTAACCTTAACCGTTTCGATGTGTATGAAGAATTCATTAATAAGGCTGCGTTTGATCAGCACCAAGCTAGGGTTAAAAACTCAGCGTGGGGCAAGGCTGCCGCTAATGTAGAAAGACATTATGAGATACTTGAGTAAGTTATAATCGGTTAACAATATGTCAGTGAATACAGAGAAAGGAGATTCTGGTGGCAACCCTGCGGGCGTGGTGCTTAATGCCGATAAGCTATCAGATGCGCAAAAGCTAAAGGTAGCGCAAGCGGTTGGCTATTCTGAAACGGCCTTTGTGTCGAATGATGAAGTCGATTTTGAGGTGTCTTTTTTACCACCACCAATGACTATATTTTTGAACAAGGCAGGGCGATGAATTGTGCGTCGATTATCACAGCATCTGTTGGTTTCAGGACGCTAAGATAACCAGTGTTAAAGTGGGTGGCGTCGCGAATAAAATCGGTTCGATGAATGGCTATGATGTAGTCATTTTTATTGTGCTGAATCATTTATAAAAAAACCTATTTATAAGGAACTGTAAATGTCACTTGAGTCTGCAATTACATTTTTTATCGCGATATTTATTTTTGGTATCACGCCTGGACCGGGTGTATTCGCGATCTTGGCGCGAGCCATGGTCGATGGCCCCAAAAAATGTATCATGCTCGCAATGGGGATGATTGGTAGTGATGTGCTTTATCTAATATTGGCCTGTTTGGGTCTTGCTACCATTGCTGAGAACTGGTCCGAAGTATTCACCGCTATTCGTTATTTAGGTGCCAGTTATCTGATTTATCTTGGTTATAAAATGCTGAAAGCCTTACCTCAGATTAAAAGTGACATTCAAGCTGAAACAACAGCGCAGAAAGAAAAAGCAATGTTAGCGAGTTTTACTCAAGGTTTTTTAATTTCAGCCTCAAACCCGAAAGTGATCTTGTTTTATATTTCATTTTTGCCAACGTTTATCGATCTGACCGTACTAACGGCGCAAGATATTGCGTTAGTATCCGTCTTGTCATCGATTGCCTTGATGTCTGGGTTGATGTTGATCGCTTTAGGTGCGAGTCGAATGGCTGGAATGCTAAAGACACCAGCGGCACATCAGCGATTAAACCGAGGTGCTGGTAGTATTATGATCGCAGCAGGTGCGTATTTGGCGATAAGTAAGTAATATTAAGTTTATCTGTAGCCACAAAAGAAAACACGATGAAAATTCTAGCTTTGGTATTTGATGATGGCAAATTTTTGACTTCTCCAGGTGCCTCAGCGGGTACTTATGCCGTTACGATCTGAAATTATTTAATCTTGTCTGTTTTGTTTGAGCAGTAATCCACCTATGATGATTAATATCATATTTTTTTATCTACCTTTTCTTCTAAAGTGAAAATTTCCTTGTTCTCTATGGATGCTAGGCTTAGTGTAATGATAATTATTTTCATTTGCTGGTCGGGTTTTTGGCTGGGCAGTACAATTGATATCAGGTGAAGTGAATTATGGATACAAATTTAAAGTTTAAAGTTAATCATTGGATTAAAAGCGATCCCGATCCCCGTACTCGACAGGAATTGCAGGCGCTTCTTGATATCAATAATGAAGCTGAGTTGCAGCAACGATTTTCGGGACGGCTCGCATTTGGTACTGCTGGGCTTAGAGGTATTGTTGCCGCTGGTCCTATGAGAATGAATCGCTTAGTAGTACAACAAACTTCTGCGGGTTTAGGTGCATACCTTAAACAACAGGTAAAAGATATTGAGACTCGAGGTGTTGTCATTGGATTCGATGGCCGCCATGATTCAAAGCAGTTTGCCCACGATGCTGCAGGTGTACTCGCTGCAATGGGAATTAAAGTTTATTTGACCAGTAAGGTAGCGCCGACACCGTTAGTTGCATTTGGGGTAACTCACCTTAATGCCGCTGCGGGTATTGTCGTAACTGCTAGCCATAATCCGCCTCAGTATAATGGGTATAAGGTATATTGGGGTAACGGTACACAGATCATTCCGCCTCATGATTCAGGAATCGCAGCATGTATAGATAAGGCAGCAACAGAAAGTATTCGTTTACTGACACTTGAAGCCGCGTGTGCTGAAGGTCGACTTATTATGCTGGAGGATGATTACTATCAAAGCTACCGCCAAGGGATAAAGGATGCAGCTGTGCTGCAGAATCATACCCGGCCAGAGTTAGTGAGCCTATCCTATACTGCCATGCATGGTGTTGGCGCCGAAATGGCCGAAACAGTGCTTAACGATGCAGGGATATCTCAGGTTTATTCAGTGGCGTTGCAGCGAGAGCCTGATGGAGACTTTCCGACAGTCAATTTCCCTAATCCTGAAGAGAAAGGTGCGATGGATCTTGTTATTGCCGAGGCGCAGAAGCATGATGCAACGCTGGCTTGTGCTAACGATCCTGATGCAGATAGGTTTGCTGTGGCTGTGCGTACAGAGACTGGTAAGTATCAGATGCTCACTGGCGATCAGGTCGGCGTATTATTGGGTCATTACCTCATGAACCACGCAAGTGAACATAATCGTTTAACCTGCACAACTATTGTTTCCTCTAGTCTATTATCGAAAGTAGCAGCTAGCCTAGGTGCTACTTGTTTGACAACCCTGACTGGTTTTAAGTGGTTAACGAATGTGGCTATGGCTGAGCAAAGTGATGATAACCAGTGTTTGTTTGCCTATGAAGAAGCCTTAGGTTATATGGTTGGCTCTATGGTATGGGATAAAGATGGTTTATCTGCACTTGTGGCATTTGCCCAGTTAACGGCAGAGTTGGCTAGCCAAGGACAGACTGTTTGGGATCGGTTAGAAGAGATTTATCGTGAGCATGGGTTTCACTTAAACACTCAGGTGAGTATAGCCCTTCAACCGACGACGCCGAACATTGGGGATTGTCTGCGTAAAGATCTACCGACAGAGATTGCTAATAAACTGGTTTTGAGTACGGATGATATTAGCAGCGGTCTACGAATCTTTAAAGATGGCTCTACAGAGTCAATTGATTTACCTGCTAGTGATGTGCTTATCTTCAAGTTAGCAGGTGGCTCGCGCGTTATTGTTAGGCCGTCAGGCACTGAACCTAAAATCAAATGTTATTATGAAGTGGTCGAAACCATGACCGCTGAAGATAGTTTAGATAGTGTTCAGGCTCGAGCTCAGGCCGAGATGGATGCCTTTATTTTGGTTCATCAGGCATCATTGCCTCAGTAAGTCGATTTTATTATTATGATTTTGCGCACTAATTTGGTGCGCTTAGCTATTTCAAGCACTACTATCGTCCTTTAAAACCTTATTTCAAAGTACTAAAATTTACTGTAACCCTTATTTTCACGTATTTTAAATACATTTTCCTTGTGATCTACGCCTACTTCCCCCAAAATTATAGACTTGGCTGAATTTTTGCTTTATCTATATATAAATGAATATGAATATGCGTAAACAAGGATGAACATATGCAGAAGCTAAAACAAATACCCAAGTGGGTTAAAACGACATGTCCTTATTGCGGTACCGGTTGTGGTGTCGAAGCGCAAGTAAATCAAGATAACTCCGTTACTATTCGTGGTGATGAATCACACCCAACCAATTTAGGTAATCTTTGCTCTAAAGGATTAACGCTAGCCGATACCCTAGTCCCAGAAGGACGTCTTACCGAATGTTATATTCGTGGCCAAGCGCAGAGTATGGAAACCACATTAAGCTATGTTGCATCATCGTTTAACAAAGTGATTGCCGAGCACGGCCCTGATGCTGTAGCCTTTTATGTATCGGGTCAGTTACTTACCGAAGATTACTATATTGCCAACAAATTGATGAAAGGTTTCATCGGCAGCAGTAATATTGATTCTAATTCACGTCTGTGCATGTCTTCTGCTGTTGTCGCTCATAAACGAGCCTTTGGTGAAGATGCAGTACCTGCCTGTTATGCCGATATTGAAGAAGCTGAACATATTTGTTTAGTGGGCTCGAATCTCGCTTGGTGTCATCCCATTTTATTCCGCCGTATTAAACAGGCGAAAATGGCAAATCCGAATTTGAAAATAACTGTCATCGACCCGCGTCGCACGGACACCTGTGATATAGCGAGTTTGCATTTAGCTATTCGACCGGGTACGGATGTCGCACTTTACAATGGTTTGTTAGAATTTCTTGATCAAGAAAATGCATGTGACCTCAATTATATCGCTCAACATACCGAAGGTTTTGAAGAAGCACTCGCGTCTGCTTATCAATCAACACCAAGTTGGGCTGAACTGGCTGAATTCTGTAATCTTGAACTCGATATTATGATGGCTTTTTTCCGTCGTTTTACTGATATTGATAAAACCTTGACGCTATTTAGTCAAGGTGTCAATCAGTCGACCAGTGGTACGAACAAAGTAAATGCAATTATTAACTGTCACTTAGCGACAGGCCGTGTTGGTAAACCGGGCGCTAGTCCATTTTCTGTGACCGGTCAGCCTAATGCCATGGGTGGCCGTGAAGTGGGTGGCCTTGCCAGTATGCTAGCCGCGCACATGGATTTTACCCCAGAAAGTCATGCACTGGTGAGTGAATTCTGGCATACCGATAAATTGGCGACAAATACTGGTGCCAAAGCTATTGATATGTTTGACCAAGTGCACGAAGGCAAGATTAAAGCAATTTGGATTATGGGTACCAATCCTGTTGTAAGCTTACCGGATTCTGACAAAATTCAGCAGGCGTTATTAAATTGCCCGCTGGTGGTTGTCTCTGATTGTATTGCTAAATCAGATACCATCGCCTGTGCCGATGTATTGTTACCTGCGCAGGGGTGGGGTGAAAAAACCGGTACCGTGACTAACTCAGAACGCTGTATATCGCGTCAACGTGGTTTCTTACCGAGTGTGGGTGAAGCAAAAGCCGATTGGTGGTTATTAGCTGAGGTAGCCAAACGCATGGGGTTTGGTAAAGCATTTAGTTTTGACAGCGAAGCAGACGTATTTTCTGAATATGCGCAGATGACCGGATTTAAACAAGAAACTTTACCGCGAGGTTTAGATATCGCGGTATTAGCAGAACAAGATTATCAAGAGCACCAGCCTATGCAGTGGCCAATACATGGTGACGAGTCACAAGCGCGATTATTCACTGATGGCCAGTTTTCAACACCGTCTGGTAAAGCTAATTTCATCTCGCTTTATTACAAATCAGCGGCAAGTGAAGTCTGTAAAGATTATCCAATGATTTTAAATACGGGTCGTAACCGTGACCAATGGCACAGCATGAGCCGAACAGGGTTAGCAACAAAACTTAACGGTCATATGCCTGAACCGTTATTGTCGATTAACCCACAAGATCTCACCGAACGCGGTCTTGTTGACGGTAGCTTAGTTGCGGTTGAAAGTTTACAAGGTAAGCTTCTAGTACGTACACATGCCACGGTGAGCCAAAACCCTGGTGAGTTATTTCTACCGATTCATTGGAGTCGTCAAAACGCCAGTGCAGGTGCTATTTCTAGTTTAGTAGCTGGACATACCGATCCGTTATCTGGACAACCGGAAAACAAGTATACTCCCGTGAGCGTCAGTGCGTGGTCACATTCATCTCGTGCTGCGTTATGGAGTCAACGTCGTTTACAAGTTGCTAAGATATTACCTATGGTGGATTATTGGGTTGAGCGTCGTTTAGAGCAAGGTTTCTTATATTATCTTGCGAGTGTTGCTGAGCCTGCGACTTTCTTTCAGCAATTAAAATTAGCCTTGTATAATGGCTATATGACCAAGCAAGTTGATTATAACAATGCAGCCGAACAGAAATACCGTTTTGCTATGAGCTTTCAGGACAATTTGGATGTCAGCTTAATGGTAACCCCTGCTAATGATGTTGATGATGATTCTTGGTTAACCAGCTTAACCATGTTAACGCCGGATGTCGGTTTACGTGCAACGCTAAAAGGAGAAGCGGAAACCCCGTCAAGTCGTATGATATGTGCATGTCATCAAGTGACGGAGAATGACATTATTAAAGCCGTCGAATCAGGCGCTGATACTGTTGAAGCTGTTAGCGGTTGCAGCAAAGCGGGGACCGGGTGTGGTTCTTGTATTCCCGAAATTAAACGGGTAATGGCAAGTTGTGAAATTGCCATTACCCTGGTGAGTTAATTCATTGCTAAGAGATTTAACTCATCGGATTAGTGGCTTGCTGGCAGTATATAAAGGTAAATTGTCACAAAGTGGCAAGCGCTACCGAGTAACACGAATATGTGCCAAATAGCGTGGTTATACGGAATACGTTTATTGGCATAGAAGATTGCGCCAATTGAATAAGCAAGTCCACCGGCAATCAGCCAATACAGTGCGCCGGTGGCGAGTTTACCTAATAATTCATCGCCAGAAAAAACAATTAACCAACCCATAATAAGATAGAAAAACAGCGATACCTTCTTAAATCGTTCAGCCCAATAGATTTTAGCTATGATACCAAATATCGCCATTGACCAGACCACAGCAAAGATACTCCAGCCTAATACACCACGCAATTCAATGAGTAATAGTGGAGTGTAAGTCCCAGCTATTAGCAAGAAAATAGCGCAATGGTCGAGAGTTTTTAATTTTGCTTTAGTCGCTGGAACCGTTGCATAATGGTAAGCACTTGATGCAAAAAATAATAAAAACATCGAGATGCCATAAATACTAAAACTGGTAATACGCCAAGGATCAGCTTGTTGTATTGAGGGTACTAATAGTACGATAAGCGCGACGATACTCAGTAATGCACCGATGATATGAGACCAAGTGTTCGCGGCTTCTTCTTTTACACTATAAGGGGCGGCTACCGTACCTATATTCGTTATTATTGGTGTAGCACTGTCTGGCATACATCATCCTCGTTTAGTTGTTCTACCATTTAGACGTACAAGTGTACGCTTAAAGTATTTTAATTTAAAGGCAATAAATTCATTCTATTTTTTTAAAATATTATAAAATGATTTTTTATAATATTAAGGACTATTATCAATGCTATACCCAAGTTACTTCTCTGATGCTATACCAGAGACGAGCAGGGCAGCCGAACGAAGGTATCCTCGACTTCAAGCCTTGAATATTTTCTCCATTCGATTTGCTGATTTTGTATTTTGAAGTAGCTTGGGTATATATAATTGTACTTTTATTTTAAAATGAAGGTTTTAGATAGTTCGATCATTGATATCACAGAAAATAGCAGAGAATAATTATGACAGCATTGAAATTGACATCGAAAATAGTCGTGTGGGGCTTATTGATTGCAGGCGTTGTTGCTGTCATAGGCCACTTTTATTGGTCAAGACCTCTGCAAAACTATCCTGTACTTGAGATCCAAATACAAACATCACTACAAAATAGTGTGAAGGAAAGCTCTTCGCTGGCTCAATTTAGCGGGCAAACTTGGACGGCTAATGATAGTGGGGACGGTGCTAATTTATATCAAATAGATGAGAAAACAGGGAAGGTTATTAAACAGGTCTATGTCAATGACGTCATCAGCTATGACTGGGAATCGTTAGCGCAAGATTCCGGTAATCTATTTGTTATGGATTGCGGTAACAACCAGGGAAACCGTGACAGTCGCACCATTATTAACATAGATACTGACGCACTTATGACAGCGGAGGACGGTTCAAGTATTGCTGCGATTAACACCACTCGTTTTTCAATGGCGGATAAACCTGAAGAAGCGTTAACCATGTATATGCATGATTATGATTGTGAGGCGTCGGCTGTGGTTGATGAAGAACTGTGGGTCTTAAGTAAAAATTGGACGAACTTTCAAAGTCGCTTGTATCGTCTAGATTTAATTGAGATTACTAGCGGTACAGCAAGTGATAAGGTGATCCCAGTGATTCCAGACCAAACACTGAATGTGGACGGGTTGATAACAGCGGCAGATTATAATGCTGACACAGGTCAGCTGGTTTTACTTGGTTATGATAGCAATATGATTTACAAACATCCCTTCATTTGGATTATTCCTGTTGAAAATAAAGACTTGAATTGGGATGTTGCAAAGCGTTTTAACCTTACGCCTTACGGACAATGGGAAAGTATTCTTTGGCAAGGCGAACAGCAATTATTACTGACGGCTGAAGCCAGTTGGGGGAGTGCTGGACGTGTTGGTATTGTGACATTAAGTGCGTTAACAGTATTAGATTAATATCGCGTAAAAGAGTATTCTACTAGCGAAAATTACCAATTTGAGTGCGATATATTAGCGGACATACCACTACTATCGAGGTATAATTCTGCTGTTGATAGCGTGCTCAGCGATTTAATGATTAGCTAGGCGCAGTATGCAAAACGATTTAAAAAATAACTTACAAGATTGTTTACCAGACGATTTACACAATAAGCATCACTATCAAGATTTGATTCGTATTTTTAACCACACATTTTCAAGCGAATTTAATACTCAATTAGTCAAAGGTGATGATGAGCCCATATACATGCCGATGAATACTAATTTTGAACAATATGTAAGTTGTGATCATCACCGTATTATTTTTGCCCATGGTTTTTTTTCCAGTGGCATGCACGAAATTTCGCATTGGTTAGTGGCGGGATTAGCACGTCATCAATTGGTGGATTTTGGTTACTGGTATATTGCTGATGGTCGTAATGCGCAGCAGCAAGCTGAATTTGAAAAAGTAGAAATTGTGCCACAGGCGATTGAATGGATTATTTGTGTTGCTGCAGGTGCTAAGTATCGTGTCAGTGTAGATAACGTATCTGATATTGTTATTGACCGATTGGCTTTTCAGCACAAGATCCATAAGCAAGTACAAATCTATTTAGAAAAAGGCTTATCAACGCGCACGCAAGCTTTGGTTAGTGCACTAAAAGCGTTTTACAAGACCAAACCGCTGACATTAGCAGATTTTGATTATCGAGGTATGTATGAATGCTAAGCCATTTAAACTGGGAATTATTGTTAATCCAGTTGCCGGTGTTGGTGGTAGTGTTGCACTAAAAGGTAGTGATAATGTTGCCTTGCAAGCGCTTAGTTTAGGTGCTATTCCACAAGCGAATAATCGTATGTTACAAGCATTAGGCCAGTTTTCTGAGCTTGCTCAGCGTTTTACCGTTGTGACTGCGGGTGGCGAAATGGGCGAGCGCTGCAGTTTAGAACTAGGGTTTAATGTTGAAGTTGCTTATAGACCTAAAAATGATGTCACAACCGAGCAAGATACCTATGCGGCAGTTGATGCATTATTAACGCAAGGTATTGATTTGTTATTGTTTGCTGGTGGAGATGGTACCGCGCGTAATATTTGCGCCACCATTAACGATACCGTCCCTGTATTAGGCGTGCCAGCGGGCTGTAAAATCCATTCTGGTGTTTATGGTGTGACCCCTAAAGCTGCAGGTTGTGTTGTACGTCGACTGATCTTAGGCGAACTTGTTACCTTGGCTGACGCTGATGTCATGGATATTGACGAAGTCGCATTTCGTCAAGGTACAGTTAAAGCGAAACGTTATGGCGAGATGATGGTGCCGTCTGATTTACGGTATGTACAAAGCGTGAAAATGGGTGGTATTGAGTCGGATGAATTAGTGCTAACAGACATAGCTGCCGATGTAATGGCAGATATGGAAGATGAATATTATATTATGGGTTCCGGATCAACGGTGGCATTCACCATGGCTGAACTGGGACTGGATAATACTTTATTAGGTGTTGATGTTGTGCATCAGCATAAATTGATCGCTTCGGACCAAACGGCTGCGCAGTTAATCGCGTTGACGGAAGACAAACCCTGCAAATTAGTGATCACCTTAATTGGTGGTCAGGGCCATATTTTTGGACGTGGAAATCAACAACTGTCGCCGCAGTTGATTAAACAAATCGGCAAAGAAAATATTATTGTGCTGGCAACCAAAACGAAGCTGTCGGCATTAGCAGGGCGTCCCTTAATTGTAGACACAGGGGATGCTGAATTAGACCAAGCATTATCAGGTTTTATTCGTGTAACTACAGGTTATCGTGATTACATCATGTATCGTGTCGCCAACCCAGAGTATGAGGAATAATCATTGTCTAAAGCTACTTATCAAAGCAAGCTAATGGAAAAGCTTGATGGATTTGTAGAACAAGGAACGTCGGATCAACTATTTGCGGCTGAATATTTGCATGGCCACGTCACTTTCGCAACAGCGAAGTGCGAAAATATAGGTAAAATCTATCCCCACGACATTAAATTTCAGGTCGTGAACAGTTTGCGAGATGCACTTGTTGCTAATGAGTTAACCCCTCAGAAACAAGAGCTGGTACTTAGCATGTGGGATGCGATCAATAAACATTGATATTCGATAACATGATTATTAATAGCTACCCTCGTTAATTTTGTACTATAAATTAATGTTGTTTGTCAGTTAAAGCCAGCGATTATATTGCTGGTTTTTTTTCGTCTGTTATTTGCCGTAATTAAGATTACATTTTTTAATAAAGTGCCAACTTGATATCCATTTAAATTTAATTTATTTGCTCTGATTAACGTTCAAGCCATACCTTAGTATGATCTAGGTCTGATAAATATAAATGTTTTTATAAAAATGAAACTTAATTTAAATATTAGTTTTCAACAATAATATTCTTTATTAACAGTGAATTACTTAAAGTCATAAAGTTAATGATACGAAATTCAGGATGGCAGTGAACCCCTATCGCTTGGCGTCTTATGTTGCACTTTTTACTTATTGTGATTATTAATGCTAAATCTTCAATTTAAACTTCCCATTTAATTCTGTTACGCCTGTTAGTTTGATGAATAACACTATCAGGTTCAATCTGGTTGTACCTGTTATTTTTTTGCGTTATAACTTTCCTGCACTCAAATCGAGACAGGTTGTCACCATCGGGTGCGTTATTTTGCGATAATTCAAAAATAAAGGATTAGATATGTTAAAAAAAACTCGGAATTTACTCCCTATCTTAGTTGGAGCCTTATGTTTCATCGTTGCACCTGTTCAAGCTGATAGCTCGGGTAAAACCAAATATCCGGTGGTATTAGTACATGGACTAGCGGGGTTTGATAGTGTGTTAGCAGATTATTTTTATGGTGTGAAGGGGGCGCTAGCAGATGTTGGCGCGACTGAAGTATATACACCACAAGTCAGTGGTTATGATACCAGTGAAGTACGTGGCGAACAGTTACTCAGTTATTTAGAGGAACTGAGTGCGATTACTGGCGCGGATAAATTTAACTTAATTGGTCACTCTCAAGGTGGGATTGATTCACGTTATGTTGCCTCTGTTCGACCAAGCCTTGTGGCTTCGGTTACTTCTGTGGGTTCTCCACATCGTGGTACAGGTACTGCCGATTTAATTAAAGACTCACCATTAGAAGGTCCAGCGATGGCCATTGGTAATGCTGTCGCAAGCTTGTTATCTATTGTAACTGGTAATAATGCTCAGCAAGCCAATGTGATGGGTTCACTCGAAGCCTTGAATTCTAAAGATGCGGCTATTTTCAATGCCAAATATCCTGAAGGTTTAAGACAAGGTGAGTGTAAAGTAACGCCAAGTGATAACGCTGGTTCGTGGTGGTGGCCAAATTGGGTTTATGATTACTCAGTCAATGACGGCGATCATAACGTGAATGGTGTTTCTTATTATTCATGGAGTGGGACATACAATCCACTATTCAACTCAAATGTAATTGACCTTGCTGATGGTTTACTTGCTGTTACCTATTTAACGATTGATGAAGCCAATGATGGGCTTGTAGGTCGTTGTTCGACACATTTAGGCAAAGTAATCCGTGATGATTATACCATGAACCATGCAGATGAAATCAATGGTATGTTTGGTCTACGTGGTTTAGGTAGTACAAGTCCATTACCGTTATATGCTGCACATGCTAAGCGTTTAACGAGCGCAGGCCTGTAGTCAACTTATCTTTAATAAAAGACTAAGCGCTGTAAATATATTGCAGTGCTTAGTTGCATAGGACGCTGTTATGTCATTAAAACCAAACGTACTTCTTGTCGTCACTATATTATCTTGTGGTATTGCCATTGTTGGTGGTAGCGCATTATTTCTATCGGAAGGTGATGCTAACTCGATTGCCATAGAGCCTGCCCCAACGTTAGAGCCTCATCAAGAGATTTATCCATTATCAACAGAGAAAATTAACGCGCTAGTTAATGTGACAAGAGATAGTTCGGCTCAGGAACTAGATTCTCAACCAGTACAAGTAATACCTTTGTTATTACCAAGCTCATTATTAGGTTCAACGCTACCATTAACACTTGATGTTAATGAGAGTGGGGAACTGATCATTAATCAAAAAATTCAGCATTTATTCGACTTTTACCTATCTGCTATGGGTGAGGAAAGTTTAGACATTATAGTTACACGCATTAAACACAGCCTTACATCGCAACTCGTTGAACCTGCACTGACACAAGGCGTGGAGATATTAACGGGTTATTTACAGTACCTTAATGAAGTTTCGGCAATTAAGCAGCAGTTTGAACAGAATATTGACCCAAATAATACGGGTGAGTATGCATTAGAAAATGTTGTTCAAGCCCGTGAAATGGTACTTGATGCCAGGGCGAGTTATCTTGATAGTGATGTGATTGATGCATTTTTTGGTCAAGCTGATGAGTACGAAGATTACATGTTAAGTCTGGCTATGATTAATAAAAACAATGAATTAGATACTGCCGAAAAGCAATTGGCAAAAGAAGAACTCGATGCTGCGGCACCTGAGTGGTTATTGGCGCAACAGCGTAATGCAAATCAACTAAACACATATCGAGATCAATATAAGACGCTGCAAGAACAAGGGGCGAGTCAGACTGAATTGCAAGACTTCACTCAACAGTCATTTTCACCCGAAGTGGCTGACCGATTAGCGAAGCTTGATGAAAAGCGTCAGCAGTGGCAAGTCAAGCTAGACGAATACAGAGAGCAACTTGCTGTAATTATTAGCGCTACTCATAATAACGACAATGATAGCGCTAGTGAGCAACAACAGCGGGAAATTACACAATTGCGGGAGGTTTACTTTACCCCCCAAGAAATTAAACGCGTTAGTGCATTAGATAGAATCAAGCCCACTGCGTTGTAATACCACCATAGAACGGCCTGATAATTGATAGTGATCATTTACATTCAGAGCGGCTAATTGAATCGAACTGGTATCACAAACACGATGCCAAATTGGCGGTACATTAGGCAGTTTAAAGTCGACTGGAGTATCGACTTGATTGAATAATAATAATAATTCATCGCCTTCAGTGCCTAGACCCAGATGTAACCCCATACAGGTTTGGTGCTCCCAGTCATGTTGTTGCATGGTACTACCATCACTGCAGTACCAATGAATACGGTGGCCATTACGGCCATCACCCGTAAACGCATTAATGAACGGTAGCATGTACTGCTTGCGTACTTTGATCATCTTGCTTAACCAATCTTGGAAATCTTGTTTTACCTCGTCCATGTCCCAGTTTAGCCAGCTGATCTCATTATCTTGGCAGTAGGAATTATTGTTCCCGTCTTGTGTATGAGAAACTGTATCAGCTGCTAATATATGTGGAATACCAAAACTAAACATTAACGTGGTGATCAGATTACGCTTTTGTTTTTCACGAAAAGCGATAACAGCTAAATTATTTGTTTTACCTTCAATACCGCAATTGTATGAGCGATTGTCACCATGACCATCGCGGTTGTTTTCACCGTTGGCGTTATTATGTTTATCGTTATAAGACACTAAATCTTGCAGAGTAAATCCATCATGATAAGCGATATAATTTACCGGGAGTTTGTGTGGCCAACGTCCACCACTAAAGAAGTGGCGAGAGCCCATGATCCGCGTCGCGAAATCTTTTAGATAACCGTTATCACCTCGCCAAAAACTTCGCACTGTATCACGGAATTTATCATTGCATTCATTCCAGCCATCTGGGAAATACCCTAGCTGATAACCGTCAGGACCAATGTCCCACGGCTCGGCGATAAGTTTTGTCGGTTGTAAAATAGGATCTTGCGCAACAGCGTGGAAAAATGGTGCTTGTTGATTGAAACGGTCGCCATTACGGCCAAGTGTCGCGGCTAAATCAAAACGGAAGCCATCAATATGATATTCAGTTACCCAATAACGTAGACTATCCATGACTAAATTAAGGCTGGCTTGGTGGGTTAGATCCAAGCTATTACCACAACCCGTGTAGTTTCTCAGGCCGTTTTCATCACGTAAATAATAACGGTGGTCCAAGGCTTTAAGATTGAATATCGGCCCATCTTTGCCACCTTCTGCGGTGTGGTTGAATACCACGTCCAAGATCACCTCGATGCCGTGTTTATGTAACTCTCTGATCACCGTTTTTAATTCGATTACAGCATCTTTGCTAGCAAAGCGAGGGTCTGGCGCCATAAAGGCTAGGGTGCTATAACCCCAATAATTGACACCTTGCTGGTTTAATAAGTGCGGTTCGTGCATACAAACTGCAACAGGTAATAGTTGTACGCTAGTGATACCTTGTTGTTTTAATAATGTGATATTGGCCGGGTCGGCGAGCGCTTGGTAAGTTCCAGGATCTGCTGAGGTAATAGCGGGGTTTAATTGAGTGAATCCTTTGATATGCGTTTCTAGCAATAATGTCTCTGCTAGGGGCACATCTGGCTGGGGGACACCTTGCCAATCAAACGCGTTGTCGATGACAATCGCTTTGGTTAGAAGCCAACTTTTTTCAGCATCATAAGGAGGCTGATAATAAGGCGCGTTGCTGACTGCTTTTGCATAAGGGTCGAGTAATAGCCAGTCTTTCCCGTCAATATTGGCTGAGAATCCATACTCTTGTCCCGCGGTGACACCTGGGATAAATATATGGTGAATATCCGCATATTTTTTTTCGATAGTGAAACTACGTTGTGTTTTGTCATTAAACAATACCAATTGCAAATTGCGGCAGTCTGGTGCGTATATTGCGAAGTTACAGCCTTGCTTTGTTAAAGTGTTGGCTGGTTGTAAGTGTGCACCAAGGGGATAAGGTTTTGACATAAATCACTCAGTTTGTTAGCTAGGTCACATTTATAGATTAGCTTTATCTTATGTAATTCAGGGTGTTAAAAGGAGCTTCTACACGAATAAACATGATCGAGTTAACATTATATTTTAACTTTCCGGTTAAAAAGATGTCAACGACCAATAAAAATGCCTGTGAGTTAAAACTTACAGGCATTTGAGTATGTAGGGATGAATTATTTTTGACTCATTAGCGCTTGTTATGTTGCGTAGCGATGTCTTTTTTCGTGATGAAGCCATCGCTATTAGTGTCTAATTTATCAAAGTATTGATTCATTTCCTCTTTTGAAATTTTACCGTCATTGTTGGTGTCTATTTTCTTGAACATCATGCCTTTATGATGTTTACCACGTTTTGGTCGCTCATCTTTGGTAATGAAGCCGTCACCATTTTTATCTAATTTATCAAAGTATTGATTCATTTCCTCTTTTGAAATTTTACCGTCATTGTTGGTGTCTATTTTCTTGAACATCATGCCTTTATGATGTTTACCACGTTTTGGTAGTTCATCTTTGGTAATGAAGCCGTCGCCATTTTTGTCTAACTTATCAAAGTATTGATTCATTTCCTCTTTTGAAATTTTACCGTCATTATTGGTGTCCATTTTTTTGAACATCATGCCTTTATGATGCTTACCACGTTTTGGTAGTTCATCTTTGGTAATGAAGCCGTCGCTATTTTTATCTAATTTATCAAAGTTCTTGGCTATACGACCGGTTGCTTCTTCACGGGAAATTTTACCATCGTTGTTGGTGTCCATTTGTTCAAAAGACAGATGATGACGCTGATTGTTATCGCTATTTGAATTTGCATAAGCAAACGTTGTGGTTGTCATCGCTGTTAATAAGGCGGCGGTAATAAAGAATGTTTTTTTCATCATAATCTCACTTTGTTGCTTGTTGTTAGTATTAAGCAGATTAACTCTGTGTGAGTTAATCTGTTGATGGGGTAACTATAAGCAACAAATGCGCAGGAATTATGGAGAAAATATGGAGATTAATCGTAATTTAAAAAAGTATGGATAATCACAAGGTAAACCTATAACCAACCCCATAAATTGATTTGATGTATTCACCGTCTGGATTTGCATCTTGTAGCTTTTTACGTAAATTTTTAATGTGGCTGTCAATGGTTCGATCGGTGACTAGGCGATTATCGGCATAAATTTTTTGCATGAGTTGGTCACGGTTAAATACTTGCCCTGGATGCTGATTAAAGAAACTCAGTAAGCGAAATTCCGCGGGCGTTAATGTTAACTCTTGCTCATTAAATGCGACTTTCATTTGTTGATCATTAATAACCAAGCCATTTTGTTGTGGTGTAGCAGCCTCTACAGTGCGACGTAATACATTTTTGATACGGGCTACTACTTCACGTGGACTATATGGTTTACAAATGTAATCGTCAGCGCCGAGTTCCAGTCCCAATAATCTGTCTATTTCATCCACACGAGCAGTTGCCATAACGACTGGGACTTGACTAAAAGTACGCAATTCACGATAAATATCTAAACCGTCACGATTCGGTAGCATCAAATCAAGGATCAGTAGGTCAGGATTTTCTTGCTTCACCCAGTCAATAACCTCGAGGCCGTTATCAATGATGTGGGTTTGAAATCCTGCTTGGGCTAGGTATTCACATAATACGATAGCAAGGGAAGGTTCATCTTCAACCATAAGTATTTTTTTTGCTAAGTTGGTCATGGGTTAATTGTCCTTAATCGGAAGTGATATCGCTATTTTTAAGCCGCCAAGTTCGGAATGCTGTGCACTGATATGACCGTTATGCCTTTTGACGATGTTTTCACAAATGGATAAACCTAAGCCGGAACCGCCATTGGCACGACTGCGGGATTTATCAACGCGGTACAAGCGTTCAAATAGCTTTGGTAATGCTGCGTCAGGTACAGCGGGTGCACTATCTTCAATGGTTAATAATATGTTGTCGTTGATTTGTTGTAAGTTGATTTGTATGTGCCCATTTTGATCTGTGTAGCGATAGCTGTTTTCGAGTAGGTTACCGATAAGCTGAGCCAATGATTTGGCATCGGCATGTAATAACATGGGTTGATGGTGATCGTATAAACTTTGTATTGCAATATGCTTGTCAGCTAAACGTACTTCGTTTTGATTGGCTATATTGTTAATGATATTAGTGATATCGACATTGTGTGATTTATCGATAAGGACGCCAGTGTCAGACTGTGATAGTGAATATAAATCATCCACTAGACGGGTTAGGGCAATGACTTGATTATGTAATGACTTAATATATTTAGGTTCCGGTTTACGGAGTCCGTCTTCAATGGCTTCTATTTCACTGAGTAAGACGGCAATCGGTGTTCGCAGTTCATGAGAAATATCGGCGAGCCATTGTTCTCGCGATAATTTCTGAGTCTTTAAAGTGGTGGTCAATAAATTAAATGCGAGTGATAGTTCGGCGAGTTCATCTTTACCGCGCACGTCAATTTGATAATCAAAATTACCATTAGACAGTGATTTAGCTGCCGAGTGTAAATTTTTTAACGGTTTTAAAAAATGACGAACTAATAACGCAGCAACGATAAAGGAAAATAAAGCGGCCCAAGCGGCAATCCAATAAAAGTTGTCCAGTTGTTGCCTTAAAAAACGTTCGGCTAAATGACCTTTAATGTGTTCTCTTTGTTGAATAGATAACCAACCAATGGTTTGCTTATCTTTGGTGACCGCAACCTTAGTAATTTGTATATTTGAATGTAAACGATGAAAATTCTTAGGGTCGCCGATAATCGTGTTGCCATTTACATCGAGCAAATGAAGGCGAACTTCAAGTTGGTTGTAATTTGTTCTGGTTTTTCTGGATGTCATTTTAGAGACGTCTTTTGGTCTGCTGGGATGCTCACCAATGCTCCTTAATAGTCTTCTCCATAATTGGGGCTGCTGCTGTAGCCTGCGCCAGCCTTGGTCCTCTGAATAATAATCATTGATATTCTCAGATATATTTTCAGCCATATTTTCAATGCGTTCAATTTCGCTCTGATTCAGATAACTTTGAAAACCATTTTGAAAGCTATTGTTAATCAACAATGCCATGCCAATCATCATAATTGAGCTAATGAGCATTAAAGAGATAAACAATTTATGAAAAATGGTTAAACGCATTTAAGTGACCTTTGAATGAATAAATCTATTTCATTATATGTGGTTGTGACTGATTATGGAAAATTAAATAGTAGGTTGGGACAGAGGAGACTGTTTTTCGTTATCTAAGCTGAAATGAATTTTGGCGATAAATAAAAACCACCACCAATTAATATTGTGTGGTGGTTTTTGCTGGAGCATTACTTTTGGAGTTAAATTAACGTGCTGTTAGCACCGCTATAGTATTGCAACTTCAATAGGCGTCTCTTGTATTGTTTCCTCATAATAGCTGGTTGTGTCTTCCTGGGTTAAGTTAATCACCTCGATTAATAATTTATGTTGATGACTTAGCAGGTAGATTGAACCTGAATATGCACAGTTTTCTGAATACACTTGCAGGACTCTGCTGCCGTTTTTAGGGGCGAATTTATGCCCTGAGGCTTTATTATATTGTGTGTATATATTGATATGACAAGCGCTACCACCCTGTGATGTTATCGTTAATTGCTGCGATTTAGCTGCAGTGAATTTTTGTGTTATTGGTGCCACTATATCCTGTAATTTGAGGTCATCATTCTCGGTGGAAATGAAACCATCATCGTCAGAGAGTAACTCTAGTTTAGGACCATCGACTGCAGGAGTGGCAACATTCCCTGTGGGAGTACTTACATTTCCCGTTGGAGTGTCACTTCCACTATCACTACAAGCAGAAATAAAGGCAATATTACAAATAATCAGTGTTTTAATAAATTTCATGATCTGTTCCTAATCGACGATTTTATGGAAATCGGGGTTATCAAACCAAAACTCGTTATTGACGCCATCACTGATGATATAGTTATTGAACTCAGGATAGGCGCAAGAAATATCTGTTTCTTCGAGTGGTGCTTTCCATTCTGTATTACCAATCTCAGTAGCCCAAGGTAAATTGGTTGAGGTTCTGAATGTGGTAGTCGGTGGATTTGAGTCATCATCACCAAGTCCGAAGTAAGCACTGTTACCTAAATCCGTGAGAGGTTTATCTGGTAAATGAATCTCTAAATCACGTCCAATTTGCCCACTAAAGAAATCATTTCTGGAACTATTTTCGGCCCCAAATATAAAGGGGTTCAGTGGCATTGCTGGCATGCTAGCAACATCAATTGGACTATTTAATGGGATATTGATTTCGAATGTAAAGATACTCGTGTTGCCCATACAAGCAGGTTCGGTATTAAAGTAGAACTCTCCACAAGTGGAAGTGAATTCTGTTTTTAAGTTATCAGAAATAACAACGACAGCATCAGTCTGGCCCGCTTCTAAAACACCATCGGTAGACGCTGATACAGAGTTAAAACTGACTCGTAATAAGTCTTGATCAACATTACTACGTAGTATTCCGGGTAAGTGGACTGCAAAACCGTTGGAATATGAGGCACCATAATTGACAAGTTCACCTTCTATATCGATACGAGATACTTCACCGTTTTTAACGGTCTGCACTACTCGATAAAAAATAACGACATCGTTAAAATCATAGTCACCTTGTTCTGGCCAGCGATCTTCGTAAGCCAGAGTTACATACTCACCTTCACCTGGGTAATAAATACTGGTGGTATTACCATCTGCAATGGCAACCGGATAATCTTCGACTTCACCATTTGTGTAACCACCACCACTGGTTATATTATCTTGATCTCCGACACGGAATCGCGCCCACGTATTACCGATTACTGCGGTTGCTGGTACGGTGAAAGCGAGATTATGTGAATCTGAATCTAACTGCAAACTATTAAATACATGCTCGTCGGCATCATCAAAGTCGCCATCTTGATTCCAATCAAACCAACCATTGAAATAGGCACTTGCTTGACTACCATTGATCGTTGCATTGATTTGAGCATCTAGACCTGTAATAAGTGAGGTTTGAAATAGAATACCATCTTCATCTGCAAGGTTATCTGCATCATCTGTACTGGGTGCTACGTTAGCATCACCTTCAGCATCAACAAGGTCACCAAGTATATAGTTGTTGTAGTCAATAAGATGCCTTGCACCATTTACCGCTAAGCTTGTTCCATATGATTCGGGGGCATCACCATAATCTGTACTCGTTGATACAACGGCTGCTTCTGAACAACGAGCGCCGTCATTACTGTTACTTGCTGAGGCTTTAGCAAAATACACGGATGCGCCAGTAATATTGTCTGGATCTGTAATGTCAGTCCGGTAAATATTACCGTCATTATTACGAAGGAAATAGAGATAACCAGCAGAGTCGAAATAAGCTGCACCAAATGCGCTACGCGGGGATTTAAATCCTGTGTAGGCTACATTGGTTGCAACACCTGTTGTTGGGTCAATACGGTATAAGTTACCCGTTCTACCTTCTACTCCGTATATCTTTCCATCGATAGGGTGGAATGCAAAGTCAGCAATTCGAATGCTTTTATTCGACCCCACTACTTTTGTCAATGTGAGGTAGTCAGGTGCACTACTGTCTAGATTCGTGTAATAAAGGCCAAGGTAGCGGCGATAGAAGTAGAACTTGTTATCTTTTATATCCCCCACAAAAAAGTTATTGTTTGGTGGATTAGTAAAGTTTAAAACGGTTGCTTTAAAATCGCTATCAAATTTGACTATTGCTAGTTGATGACGGTCAAAACCATAGATATATTTATCTGTGTTATTGAAGGCAATCGCATTAATCGAATCAGAGCCCAAGCCATCATCGGTTTGTAGCGTTGTGATTAAACCTGAACTCAGGTCTACAGATTTATAATGTGTTTTTCCATGTTTGTATTGGGATAAAAATGCTTCAGTCGGGCAACTAGCAAAAGGCGCCGAGATAGCATTTAAGCTATAAAGGCAGGTAGACATTAATAATAGTGTCTTGTACTGACATGTTTTCATAAGCAGTCCCTTGATTGCGAAGTATTAAAGTAAATATCATTGGTACTGTTGTTATCGCATATCTCGTGCCATCTTTTTTGTACTTTAAAAACATAGATTTATTTTTTTGTTGTTTTTTATTTGTTAAATTAATCGCATTTTAAGAATTGATTTTCGCAAAATGCAATTTTAATTCGCAGTTTGCAAAGAACATAGTTGCTTTGTTAATTTGTTAATTTGTGAATTTGTTAATTTATTAATTATTCAGTTTGCAGCTTAGATCACATTCATTAAATGAGTTGCATTTTATGTAACTCAGAGCGCTAATATAGCGATTTAGACGATTAAACATGATCCAGTTAACAGTGTCTTTTATGTGATGATTTTAAAATCATGTAAATACGCCCTGCTTTGGTGATCTCCCTCATAAAAATAGGCCACTTATTTTTTTCTCAGCCTTTTTCATCCTCCTTAAATTAACGAGAGGTGGAGGAGGTCAGTTATTTGAAAATTCTTTAGTATGAATTTGTCTTCTGAGCCAATCCTATCCTGGTCACGGCTCGAAAAATGAAACCAAACTCATTCAAGGATTTAGATTATATGAAAAACTTAAATCGTGTTGCGATTGCTGTATCAGCAGCCTTACTTTCTTCTGCAGCTGGCGCTGTTGATTTTAATGGCTACATGCGAGCTGGTACTGGTATTAGTGGTAATAATGGCGAAAATATTAGTTTTGAAAAAAACAAAATTGGTCGTTTAGGTAATGAAAATGATCTTTATGCTGAGTTTGGTTTCCGTCAAGAGTTACCAGAAATAACCGGAATGGAAGAGCAAACTTGGATTGTTGACGCAATGATCGCGCAGGGCAATTTGGGTAATAATGGTTGGGAAGACGGTGACTTCAACGTGGCTCAATTTAACGTACAAGCGACGGGACTGATTGCGAGCGATAAAGAAGCAACGATGTGGGCGGGTAAACGCTATTACCAACGTAAAGATATTCATATTACTGATTTTTACTACTTAAATACCTCTGCGGGTGCTGGTGGCGGTATTGAAAACTTAACTGTAGGTCCTGGTAAATTGTCTGCAGCTTGGATGCTCGATGAAGGTAGCCAAAAAAGTTCGAATGGCTTATCTCAAGACCACTCATGGTCTAATGATTCTAAGGTAAATGGTAATATTTTTGATGTTCGTTATTCTGGCCTTGAATTATGGAGTGGTGCAAATTTAGAAGTCGCTGCGATTTATAATTTTGCCAATAAAAAAGCAGAACAAACTCTAGAGGCTGATGATGGCGTGATGTTAACGGCTATTTTACAGCAGGGCTTAAGCAACGGTTTTAACCAAACTGTATTGCAATATGGCACCAGTTCTTATGGTGCTCAAATGTCTGATTTAGGCAGTGGTGCTTGGTTTGACCGTTCAGGAAAACAAAACGATGCGACGGGTTACCGCGTGATTAACTGGGGTGTGGTTAGTTTTGGCGATAAGATCGAAGTGGGTCACCAATTAATGTATGCAAACTCTACTGATGTAGGCTTGGTCAAAGAAGAACATGAACTGCTCAGTGCTGTGGTACGTCCGATGTACAAATGGAATCAGAACATGAAAACCATTTTGGAATTAGGTGTGTTCTCTGAATCACAAGGTTCTACAGATAAAGGTGGCAGTAAAGCAACCATTGCACAAGCATGGTCAATGGGGGAAGGTTTCTGGGCTCGACCTGAATTGCGCGTATTCGCGTCATACATCACAGATGATGAAGGGACGACCTTGGGATCAAGTAAAGGCGATAGCGACTATACTATAGGTATGCAAGTTGAAGCTTGGTTCTAATACCTCGCGTATAGCTGGCATAAGTAGAAAGCAAGATAGTTAAAAAGGGGACGTATTTTTGTTTGCAGCAAAAACCCCGAATTATAAGAATGCCTGACAGTGAAAGCTGTTAGGCATTTCTTTGTCATATTGATGTCATGATATGAAGAACAACGTGTTGTAAAACGAGCCTCGTCGTCCTTTAAAACGTTTGCCGTTTACGGTAAGCACTCAGTTTTAATATTTTTCCGCTGCTGGTGAGTTACTTTAATTTGAAGTAACAGATCGAACTGATTAGCTCCTTGCTAAGACCTGATAGTGAAGATGCTGAAGTCATGGATACTTGGGCGCGAGTCGTGTTTTCCTCGGTGACTTGATTGACATCGTTAACATTGGTCTGGATCTCATCAAGTGTGTTAGTTTGCAGTAATGACGCGGCCGATGTCTCTTTGGCAATGTCTTTAATTTGGTTAACGGACATATTAATTTCATCTATCACGTTGCCAGCATTCGATACATGCTCCACACTTTCCAGTGATTTGGTATGACTGTTATTGATGGTTGATACGGCGGCAAGGGTACTCTTCTTAAGCGTTTCCAGTGTTAATTGGATTTCAGCGGTAGCATCTTGAGTCCGTTTCGCTAAATTTCTGACTTCATCAGCAACTACTGCAAAGCCACGACCTTGCTCACCAGCACGAGCCGCTTCAATGGCTGCATTTAACGCCAGGAGGTTGGTTTGTTCGGCAATGCTTTTGATGACCTCAAGAATACTGGTAATGCTGTCGGCTTCGGTATCCAGTTGCTGAATGGCAGAGACTGAATTTTCAATTTCGCCTGCTAAATTTTCAATAGACGCAATGGTTTCATTGACGATTGTTTTCCCTTTTTTGGCCGATTCAATCGCATTATCTGATTTATTCAGTGCGTCATCTGCATGTTCAGACACTTGTGTTGAAACGGAATAAAGCGCGTCGACGGAACTAGAAAGCTTGGTCATTTGTGAATGCTGGAATTCTGCTTCATTAATCCTTTGCTTGTTGTCACTGAGCAGGCCATCGGTCGACTCGTTTAAATTGTTAGCGAGTAACGTGACAGACTTAAAAACATTATTCAGGTTGTCAGTCATGCTGAATACCGATCTTTTTATTTCACTAATTTCGTCCAAATCGTCTCCAGTTTCGAGCGTTCGACTAAGGTCACCCTTGGCGAGGCAATGTGTCACTGACACAATGGATTGTAAATCTCTCTTCAGTTTTCGAAGCATTAAGAAGGACATAATAATAACGATAAAGAAGATGCTGATTGCTAGAATCGTCGATTGAATAACAATTTTATTTTGAGCTGTAATAATTTTTTCTGACCGTATGCTGACTAATTCGTCATGCATCAGATTGATAGCTTCAATGGTTTCAACAACTGGTGGAAAAGCGAGGTTAGCCGCCTTCTCTGCTTTTTTTCGGACGACGAACGTTGCCTTGGTTAGCCAAACATTGGTTAATGTTGCTAGTGATGAATTAAGGTGTTCTGCTCGCTCTACAAGTTGGTCCCGAGTATAAAATACGCCGTCGTCCTGACTGAGTTTCAGTACCGAATTCCATTCACTTTCAAGCGTGGTGTCCGCAGTCAATAAACTGGCTACGTAATCTTTAATCAGCGTTTCAACTTTAGTGGTGGCTTCTTCTAGCTGTGCTTGTTCCACTGCTCTTGCTGAGAACTTCATGCCCATATTTTCTGAAAATTCATAGGCTTTTAGAATGTCTTTCCATTTATTGTTAATGTTTGAATAAAATTGCCTAATTTCAGAATCTAAGACGATGTTTTCAACCACGGCTCGACTATTGACGATGAGATTGACAGAAATAAACAGCAATGAACACAGTAAAACAATGACAAGGCTTGATATTTTAAATGATAGCGTTAAGTTTTTAAATAAATTCAAGCTAAGTACCTGCTGTCTAATAAATTCTGTTGAAAAGGTGATTGAGGCATAAGTTTTTGATAAACATTTCAGTTTGCATAAACTTTATAAACCATGTGTCACGGAAGGGTAAATAGAAGTGCTTTCACCATAATTGCTTGGTTGAATAATACTTTCACCCATTTATTTTACATTTATACAACATATTGCCAACATTTGTTATTACCCTTTGGAAGTATCTGTTTTTGTTCGCTGGTTTATCTGAACGTCACTCACACTTTTCGTATGAGAGAATATATGGAAAATGGACATAAGCATATTTTGAGGGGGCTGAAGTGCTAATACAGAAGGGATATTTCGAGTTAGCGAGGCTAGCTAACTCGTTCGTTGATAGGGGGGAGTATCGGCTAACGCGTCGTTTCTTTATACAAACGCTGGCAAGCTAAACCATTTTTATGGAATAAGTGGCAGCGGTGTGCTGGAATACCAATATCTAGCTTTTCATCTGCATCAATCGACAGGGTATCAGCGACGCGATAAATCACATCTTCGTCACAGCCTTCAATGTGCAAATAGACTTGTGTCTCATTACCCAGTTTTTCTACCACGATAGTTTCACCCGCAATGACGATATCAGCGTCTTCAACTGGTACTAAATGTTCAGGGCGAATACCGAGGTACATTTCATCACCGGCATTCACCGTTTTTCCGTCAACCGGGATCCAAATACTCTGGCAATTAGGTAACAGTACTTCGACACGTTCGGCTTCGACAGCTTGGATATGCCCGTTAATGAAGTTCATTTTTGGTGAGCCAATAAAACCTGCCACAAAAATATTTTTAGGGTAATGATAAATCTCCAATGGTGCTCCGACCTGGGCCACATCACCACCGTCGAGTACCACGATCTTATCGGCCATAGTCATTGCTTCAACTTGATCATGGGTCACGTAGATCATCGTGCAGCCCAGTTGCTTGTGTAGTTTGGCTAATTCAATGCGCATTTTTACACGTAACGCTGCATCTAAATTCGATAGCGGTTCATCTAATAAAAATACTTTTGGTTGTGATACCAAGGTACGACCAATCGCCACGCGTTGGCGTTGACCTCCGGATAAGGATTTCGGCTTACGATCTAATAATGGTGCTAGTTGCAGAATGTCAGCGGCATGTTTAACGCGATCTTTGATTAGTTGTTTATCTGCTTTCGCTAATTTTAAGCCAAATGACATGTTATCGGTTAAATCTAAGTGGGGGTAAAGGGCATAAGATTGGAATACCATGCCGACACCACGTTTTGAGGGTTCGATATCATTCATACGTTTACCGCCAATAAATAAGTCACCAGAGGTGATATCTTCAAGGCCTGCAATACAGCGGAGTAAGGTTGACTTGCCACAACCTGATGGACCAACGAAAACCACAAATTCACCATCATTTATTTCGAGATCTACGTTTTTAGAGATAAGTACATCGTCATATGCTTTACATACATTTTTTAACGTGACATTTGCCATCTCGTGAGTCCTTTTTATGATTAATTATAATATCTTACACAGCATTATTCGATGTTGATAGTGTGTTTTATATGCCCTTATACTGCATCATCCTTGGCAAAAACTTTTAGGGTGGAGAAGATAGGAGGAGTGCATGGATCACATTTTAACAATAGCTGTCTAATTACTACTCCAAATAGGTACTTGATCGCGTTTTAGTGTGCGAACCATCGCATTTTTATCGCCTTTATTAACCAACTAAGTAAAATTAATCGTTCAAGTTCACGCTTTTGGCTTTGCAGGGGTTAGGCGTAGGATAAAGGATGATGTGAGCCGAGAGCTTTTGGATGACTATATCCTCCAACGCAGACAGCTTGTCTGGTAAGTTTGAAAGCTAATTTAATAAGGATATAAGTGATGAGAAAAACCTTAACCGCGGTAGCACTACTAACTGCAATGAACTCTTTTTCTGCTTTTGCTGCTATTGAAGAAGGCCAGTTAACGATTTGGATTAACGGTGATAAAGGTTACAACGGTCTTGCTGAAGTGGGTAAGCAGTTTGAAGCTGATACTGGCATTAAGGTGACGGTTTCGCATCCAGATAGCTTACAAGACAAGTTCCCTCAAGTAGCTGCTACAGGTGATGGTCCAGATATCGTATTTTGGGCACATGATCGTTTTGGTGGTTATGCTCAGGCGGGTTTATTAGCTGAAATTAAGCCATCAAAAGAGTTAAAAGACAGCATGATTGACTTTACTTGGGATGCGGTTAAATACAAGGGTAAATATATCGGCTATCCAGTGGCGGTTGAATCGTTATCACTTATCTACAATAAAGATTTAGTTAAAACCCCACCCAAAAATTGGGAAGACGTAGCAGCATTAGACAAGCAGCTTAAAACCCAAGGTAAGTCTGCGATTATGTGGAATCTAAAAGAACCATACTTCACTTGGCCGTTAATGGCGGCTGACGGTGGTTATGCCTTTAAAGCGAATGCCAACGGGTATGATGTAAAAGATGCGGGTGTGAATAATGCGGGCGTTAAAAATAGTATGCAGTTAGTACAAAAACTATTAGCCGATAAGGTTATCTCACCGGATATGGATTACTCGGTGTCAGAGTCTGAGTTTATCAAAGGTAATGTAGCACTGACGATTAATGGCCCGTGGGCATGGGGTAACATAGACAAGTCTGAGATTAATTATGGCGTTGCTCAGTTGCCGAGGTTTAATGGTAATCACTCTAAACCGTTTGTTGGCGTATTAACGGCGGGTATTAGTACAGCGTCACCAAACAAAGATTTAGCGGTTGAGTTTATTGAAAATTATTTATTGACCAATGAAGGTCTGGCTACAGTGAATCGCGACAAACCATTAGGCGCGGTGGCATTGACGTCATACCAAGCACAGTTAGCGAGTGATAGCCGTATTGCTGCTACGATGGATAATGCGATGAACGGTGAGATCATGCCGAATATCCCACAAATGAATGCATTTTGGGGCGCGACTAAAAACGCGATTATTAACATTGTCGATGGTCGTCAATCTATTACTGATGCATTAAGTGATGCAGAGAAACAGATGACTAAATAGTGTTTTTAAGTACTTCCTGTTGTAGTGATAGGAAGTTATAAAATAAGAGGATAGATTATCTCTCCTCTTGCTGTTTATATCCGTTGCATTAAATAAATGATCATCTGTTTAGTGTGATTGGTATTATGAGGTAGGTTTTTCCATGCAGACTGTTAAAGTAGCTGAAATTCTGGGTGATACACCAGACTCTCAACAGACTTGCGACCAAGTCAATTCTAGATTTTTTTCTCCGCATTTTATTAAATGGTGCACTCTCACACTTATTGGGTTAATGAACGGTTATGCGTCGGTATTGATGTACTCACGTGGTGAAACTTCGTTTGCGGTATTAACGCTTATTTTGACCTCGTTAGCTTTGTATATTTTTGGTAGTAAAAAGACGTACGCGCACCGCTATATTTATCCAGGTGTTGCAGGCATGATCTTGTTTATTGTTTTTCCGCTGGTGTATACGGTAGGTATCGCATTTACCAATTACAGCGCTAAAAACCAATTGTCTTTTGAACGCGCGCAGTCAGTGTTACTTGATAGTACTTATCAAAGCGGTGACAATTATAAATTCGATTTGTATCGTAGTGAAAATGGCTATCGTCTTGCGATTAAAGACGGTGCGCAATTATTAGTGACTGATGAGATAAATTTTACGCAGCCAGCAACCCGGCGTTTAGTGCTTACAGCGGTGGATGACGTTGTTGGCAGCAAAGCGAAAATAAAAGAAATTATCAAAAACCGTGCAACGTTAAACTCGGTGGATTTAGTACTACCTAATGGTAATGAAATTCGCATGAGCGGGTTACGTAAATTTGCCGCAGTACAACCGCTTTACAGTGTAGAAAGCGACGGGACCACGTTAATTAATAATAAAGATAAAACGGTATTGATCCCGAATATGGACATTGGTTTTTATCAAGCTATTGATGCCGAAGGTAACTATATTGGCGACCCATTATCACCCGGCTTTACGGTTGTTATCGGTACTGCCAATTTTGAACGTATTTGGCAAGATGACGGTATTAAAGAACCCTTCATTAGTATTTTCTTTTGGACGATAATTTTCTCTGGGTTATCTGTGGTTGCCACGGTGATCATCGGATTAGTACTTGCCAGTATCGTGCAGTGGGAAGCGTTACGTGGTCGTGCTATTTACCGCATGCTGTTAATTTTACCTTATGCCGTACCGTCATTTATTTCTATCTTGATCTTTAAAGGTTTATTCAACCAAAGCTTTGGTGAAATTAATATGGTGTTAGAAGCCATGTTCGGTCTGTCGCCAAGTTGGTTCTCGGATCCTATTTCAGCGAAAGCCATGGTATTAATGGTTAATATTTGGCTCGGTTTCCCGTACATGATGATCTTAAGTATGGGCATGTTGAAATCAATTCCGGATGATTTATATGAGGCATCGGCGCTTGATGGTGCTGGGCCGTTACAAAACTTTAAGAACATTACGTTCCCGATGATGATGAAACCATTAATGCCGTTAATGATTGCCAGCTTCTCGTTTAACTTTAATAACTTTGTATTGATTCAGCTGTTAACACAGGGCGGGCCAAACATGATTGGGACTAGTGAACCGGCGGGTTATACCGACTTGTTAGTCAATTATACCTATCGTATTGCCTTTGAAGGTGCTGGTGGTCAAGACTTTGGTTTAGCCAGTGCAATTACAACGCTTATCTTCTTGTTAGTGGGTGGTTTAGCGCTCTTTAATTTACGTTTCACCAAGCTGTCAGAAAAGTAATCGACAGCAATAACCTACAAAATATGAGGAGTAACAGTATGGCTATGGTACAAGGTAAATCATTAAAATATCGGGTATGGGCTGCTCACCTAGCACTGTGTGCACTGCTGGTGGTGATTATTTTCCCTTTGGTTATGGTAGTGGCAATTTCGTTGCGTGAAGGTAACTTTGCGACGGGTGGCATTATTCCTACATCACCTACATTAGATCACTGGCGTTTAGCGTTAGGGTTCTCGGTAACGAATGCGGATGGCAGTATTACACCGCCACCATTCCCTGTGTTGTTATGGTTGTGGAACTCGGTAAAAGTAGCTGCGATATCGTCGGTGATGATTGTGGCGTTGTCGACCACCTCTGCGTATGCATTTGCACGTTTACGTTTTGGTGGTAAAGACACTATTTTAAAAGCAATGATGATCTTCCAGATGTTCCCAGCAGTATTAGCGCTAGTGGCGTTATATGCTTTGTTTGATAAGTTAGGCCAGTATGTACCTTTCTTAGGGTTGAATACCCACGGCGGTTTGATCTTCGCCTATCTGGGTGGTATTGCTCTGCATGTATGGACAATTAAAGGTTACTTCGAGTCGATTGATGGTTCATTAGAAGAAGCTGCTGCATTGGATGGCGCAACGCCTTGGCAAGCATTCCGTTTAGTATTGTTACCCTTGTCAGTGCCTATTTTGGCTGTGGTCTTTATCTTGGCATTTATTGCTGCGGTAACAGAAGTACCAGTAGCTTCGTTATTATTGTCTGATGTGAATAACTACACTTTAGCTGTTGGCATGCAACAGTATTTATATCCACAAAATTACCTGTGGGGTGACTTTGCCGCGGCGGCAGTGTTATCTGCATTACCTATCACGGCGGTATTCTTAATGGCGCAACGCTGGTTAGTTGGTGGCTTAACATCAGGTGGTGTGAAAGGGTAGGTTAACTCATGTTGTAATGCTTCATATATAACGAAAGTTATGTGACGAAATCGAGAGCATTGAAGCCAGCGGATGATTAATTCTTTGTGATAAAGAAATCGTTGTCCACTGGTTTTATTTTTTGCGTTAAGTTTTTGTCAGTACAAGGAATTACATTAATGTGCTTCAGCAAATTCTTCTTACTTCCTCACTTCTCGTTAAGGTTATCTCTGTGCTCACAAATATCATAAATAGCGGTGTTTCACTATGCTATTTTTAACGGTAATAAGGCAAAACATGATGCACCTATCATTTAATTTAAATACAAAGAGTAGGCTGAAGATACTTTAACTTCTTGATCTCTTCGGAGAAGTTATTCAATGACAATTCCCATCATATTAGAGAGATATTATGAAGCAAGCAAATGTTTACCATCCATTTTTGTTTTCAACTTTCAATCACGATCACAGCCTAAAACTAAGTGATTTAAAATGGAAAGCTTTTGAGTCTCACGATTTTTTAGGAGATGGTGAAGATTGGGCGTTGCTGTTAGAAAATATGCTTTCAGAAAAGAATCCAAGTTTGTTAGAAAAACTGACATTTGGTGATGAAACGCTGATGTTTAGCATTCACAGTGAAGACAAAGAGGCATTGCATGCAATTGCTGATATGGTCTTTGAATTTTATGATGATGATGATTTATTAGATGCATGTATTGCCCGTTATGCTCAGTACGAATTTGAACCCGAATTTATAAGTAAACCTAGCTGATACCTAAGGTGTACCTGATTTAAACGTTAATAACTATACCTTAGCAGTCGCTATGCAACAGTATCCTTGTAATAGTTTTTATATAACGAAAGCCAGCAGATGATGTACTCTTTATTTGATTAAGACGTACTGTCCGCTGGTTTTTTTGCGCTCGATTTTTACATTAACGTGTTTCGAACATGAGTGCATCGCGACAAGAGATACGGTACCTTGAGTGACATTCGACTAACAATACGTAGTACATATATTAATAGTCCCCGGTAGTTGAGTCGGGCGTATAAAGCAATTATATACTAAGGAGTAATTCTAAAATGGATTTAAAAATTAATGTTATAGACGCATTCTCTGATGCTACTTTTAAAGGTAACCCTGCCGCTGTAATTATTACTGAAAACTGGCTATCACCTGAGCTAATGCAATCAATTGCTGTTGAGAATAATTTGTCAGAAACGGCATTCGTCAAAAAAGTCGATAGCCAACATTATGAAATACGCTGGTTTTCACCTATAACAGAAATTGATTTTTGCGGGCATGCAACTCTTGCCGCCTCATTTGTAATCTTTGCTGAAAATAACGACTTAAAAACGATAAATTTTTTTGCTGAAGCGGTTGGGAATTTATCGGTTACAGAGACAGATACTGGCTATATCCGAATGAACTTTCCAAATAGGAAACCTGAAGTCATTAATGATGTACCATTAGCCTTATTGAACGGTTTATCAATTAAGCCAATAGAAGTGCTATTAAATGACCAAGCATATTTCGTTGTTTATGAACAAGAAAGTGATGTACTTTCAGTTGAACATAACAATGAACTACTAAAACAACTTGCCCCCTATGATGTAGTCGTTACATCTAAATCTACTGAGTATGATTTTGTTTCTCGTTACTTTTGGCCTGCAAATGGTGGGGATGAAGATCCGGTAACTGGATCTATTCATACCGGTTTAGCACCATATTGGGCTGATAAATTAAATAAACCTGAACTCGTTGCCTATCAAGCATCTAAGCGCGGTGGAAAATTAATATGCAGTGTTGAAAGTGATAAGGTTTATATTTCAGGTAAAGCTGTTCAATACTTAGAAGGAAAAATAACGGTTTAATGGTTATTATTTTATAGGAAACTATTAAAAACGCCTAACAGGGCGTTAATCTAAATTAAGTTATATTTCCAGTAATGCGAATTATACCCTTTGAAAATAAGCACTAAACCATTTCAGTTATGGCTTAGTGCAATAGCACTAAGCGCGATTGGAGTGATTTTTCATATCCCCACTCTAATGAACTAAATATTTGCACAAGTCTATGTGATATTGATTATTATTACCGTTAGGTGGTCAAATATGTACCAAAACTTGAAGTCAACTTTAGAAAAATAAAACGTAACGTTACCGGCTCATGGCTAATTCGACCGCGCTAGAGACTATTAATATTCGCCTTTATTTATCCCGCTAGATTGTTTACATTAACGCCCATCAGAAAGCATGTATTTAACATGTCATCAGCACAGAGAATGGTTGTAATAATGAATAGACAACAAGCACTGCAACAGATTATAGCCTTTGGTGAACAGCGAGACGCTGCGGTTACGGCTCTGGCTAAGTTTGGTTGGGATCCGAGTTTTGAAGTGATTAGCGTCGATAGTCACGCGCTGATAGTAGTATTAACCAAGTATATGTCGGGCGTGATCTCGGCTGATGATTTAGAGCTTTGGGCTAATTTTATAGAGTGTCGGGATGAACTGGATTACAGCGAGATTGACGGCTATATTTATGCGCTAGCAGATCCTGAGCTGATGGGGGGGATTAGTTTAACAACCATAGACAAAATGTTAACGCTGCTCTGCTAATAGTTCGATGCTAACAGTACGATATTGACATCGACTGCTAGCATGTAAGTCATCTCTTGCTAGTACTAATAGCCAATCATCTTCAATAAATTCTCAGCAGTTTCAATCGCCTCTCTACGATTAGCAATATTCAACTTTTGATACAGATTACGAATATGGGTTTTGATGGTCGTGGACGCGACATCTAACTCTATCGAGATCTGCTCATTGCTGTAACGAGAATAAATCAAGCCAAGTACTTGCCATTCACGATGTGTCAGTGGGCTGGTGCGGATTAGTTCTGGCAGGTTGTGATTGTTCAATAGCTTATGCACAAAGTCTTTATCAAAATAAATCGCGCGGTTGTGACGTTTTATCGACATTTCAGCAAGTAGCTTTTCAGCGCGATAACGTTCTAACTCGGCCATATTACCTTGTTTTAATAAGCCGTTAAGTAATTCTGCAATCACTTTGGCATCAGTCAAGAAATCGCAAATTGAGCTGGTGGTATTTGCCAATGTCAGTGCGGTTTTTAACTTGTCTAACGCTTGTGTTTGGTCACCGGATTGACTGTAGAACACGGCTTCCAAGGTAGCATTTTTTTGCTGTTCGAAAACCAGTTGATGACGCGTTGCCGCCTGTTGTAAATGATCGAAGATCTGGAGTGCTTGGCTATAGTTCTCCGTTAACATATAAGCGCGTGCCAGATTACGACCGTGACTCTGCGTAAAGTGATTACAGGCATTGTCTGCGACGGGTTGGCTTTGTTGCAACCATTGCTCAACTTGGCTGTTCAGCCCTTTAGCTTGCCAGTATAACAATTGCGAAAAGTTAGCATTGGCTATCCAGTCTGCATGGTAATCGGACTGATCGATAAGCTCGCCACACAAGTCGATATAACGACCTGCTTTATCCAGTTCTCCACGGGATATGTGTACGCGCGCTAAGATGGCATACGATTGTAAATATTTGGACTGACAATATTTAGGTAACACATTTAACCCTTTATGGGCGAACTCTTCTGCAAGATCTAAATGATTCCAACGCCAATAGATCTGACTACGAATGCGTTGTAAAAATTCATACAAGGGCAGTTGCTGAAGATGTTGTTTGTCAGCCAATTGGTCTGCACTGTCGAGTAATTCAAACGCGGATTGAATATGGCCTTGGGCAATTAAAATCTCACTTTGTTGTAACAGCGACCATAATGCTTGCGGGTAAACATGGTACTGGCGCGCCATGCGCTCTGCTTGTTGCATCATGGCCAATGCACGGTCTAAGTGGCCGAGTACATGGTTGACTTCACCAATCACCGAGGTCGCGACAATTTGGCTGCGATAATTACGGGGATCTAACTGTTCCAGGGCATTTTCAGCCAGTTGTAATGCCAGTTCTGGGGTGTTTTGGTTAATTGCTACTTGTGCACGCAGGGCATTAAATTCGCCTTGTTGGGTTAAGGTTAACTCAATATTACGCTGTTTTAATTCGATTAATGCTTGCGCGAGTAAATCACCAACTTGATTATAACTGTGTTGGCTTTGGGCTAACCAAGCACGTAATAACGGCAGGTGGGGACTTTGGTATAAGGTATCCGGTTGCAGCTGGCCAATGGTGGTTTCTAAATTGGCTAACTCACCCTGATTAAACATGTGCCAACCGTGTGCTAATAAGATCTCGGCGGTTAACGTGCTGTCTTTAGCACGTTGGGCATGAAACAGTGCTTGTTGGGGGTTATCGTGTTTTAACCAAGCGCGCGCTGCGTCTTTATGTAATTGCTTGCTGCTCTGTGCAAGCTTGGTATGGCGTTGGTGTTTAAGAAAATCAGAAAATAAGTTGTGAAACCGATACCAATTCTGTTCGCCTTCGAGGGAGTGTAAAAATAACCCGTGCTTATCTAATGATTCTAATAAGTTGTTTGCCGCTTCATTATCAAAGAACTCAGTGATTAAACTGGTATTGAAAATGGTAAAGACTGAGCATTGCATTAAAAATACTTGTAAGGGTTTATCTAATAAATCAAATACTTCTTCAGCCAAATAGTCCCACAGGTGGGATTGCTTGATTTGTGAGATCCACTCCGTCGATTCGGCCACACTGTGTTGTTTCTGTTTTACTTGCAGGGCGATTAATTGTAATGCCGATGGCCAGCCTTCGATTTTCTGTTGTAATTTTTGGATTTCAGTATCGCTCATGTTAAAGCCAATACGTTGTTCAAAAAATTGTATAATTTCTTGGTCGTCAAACGCTAATAATTCACTGTCGAGTTCGATAAGCAGATCGCGAATACGCAAGTTTGCGGTATTCAGGGGTGGTAAAGTACGACTAGTGACGACTAGCGTGCAGTTCGCTGGCATGTATTTAAGGAAGAAACGTAAGCCTTCATGGATTTCATCATTGTTAATACAGTGATAGTCATCTAAGACCAGATAAAACTCACTTTTATAGTTTGTTAGTTCGGCAAACAGTTCACTAAATAAATTAGGCAGCGAGCTATATTGGCGACGTTCGGCCAATGCTTGAGAATTGATGCAGGCTTGCTCAGTGACTTTATTAATGGCTTGAATAAAATAGTTCACAAAACGAAATGTATCGTTATCGGTTTCATCGATATTAAACCAACCTACTTGGCTGTTGTCTTTGAGCCATTGTGCTGCCATGGTGGTTTTACCATAACCTGCAGGTGAACGAAATAAGACTAATTTATTAAATGCTGCGTCTTGAAGATGACCTAAAATACGGGTGCGAGAGATTGAATTGTGTAAGCGAGTTGGGCGATTTAATTTTGATGTTATCCACATAAGCTGTTCTTATTTGTCAGAGTATAAAGGCGAGGTCGCGTCTTGCTGATTTTTATTTTTATTATCAATACTTATATAATAACTAAACCAGATGCTAAAAACGGTGATAGGGTTATAACTTGTTTCATTTTGTTACATTTAGATGTGGTGATAATGCGACTAAAATCACTTAAATTCGTTCATCCTCCCCCATAAACTGCGAACTCTATCACGGCTACTCGCACGCCAGCCTAGAAATAGATGTGTCTACGCCTAAACCACTCCTCCTTTAATTTATCAATGCAGGAGGATGTTGCTGTTTACGCATTAAGGCAAGATTCATCTCATTGAAAATTTATTTAGTTTTAACTTTGAACCTGTAGCATTAGCATTAGGATGTAAGATGAAATCGACAGTAAACAAAAGCTTTGATAAAACAGCATTCCAAGCCGCCGTTAATAAATACTTAACGACAAAATTAGTGACATTACCAGCGCAAGCGAGTGCACATACGTGGCGCTTAGCGATGGAGTATGCGCTAGCTGAAACAACGACGATGAATTTGCTTGCGACAGAACAAGATACCAAGATAAAAAATGCCCGCAGCGTTAATTATCTCTCATTAGAGTTCCTTATTGGCCGCCTTACTGGTAATAACCTTATTAGCATGGGCTTGTATGAACAAGTCACAGTAGCAATGGCTGAGTTTGGTCAAAACCTCACTGATTTATTAGAAGAAGAGCGTGATCCAGCATTAGGTAATGGTGGTTTAGGTCGTCTGGCTGCTTGTTTTATGGATTCACTGGCAGCGGAAGAATATCCTGCGGTAGGTTATGGCTTACATTATGAATATGGCTTATTTAAGCAAAGTTTTAATGATGGTCGTCAACAAGAAGCACCGGATGAATGGCGTGATGAAACAGGTTACCCTTGGGAAGTTATTCGCCCTGAACTGGCGCAAAACGTCGGGTTTTATGGTCATGTAGAAGAGTATTTAGATCGTGATGGTATCAGTCAACGTCGTTGGGTTCCGGGTTTACAAGTAGAAGGCATGGCGTGGGATTTACCGATTGTTGGTTACAATAATAATTCTGTTTATCCACTGCGTTTATGGGAATGTCGTGCACCAGCGCCGTTTAATTTGAACCGCTTCGATGAAGGTAATTATGTTGCAGCACAAGCAAGCCATATTCAGGCAGGCAATCTCACCAAAGTGCTATACCCAAATGATAATCATGACAAAGGTAAAGAACTACGCTTGATGCAGCAGTACTTCCACTGTGCTTGTTCTGTGGCTGATATTTTACGTCGTCATAAAGCCGCGGGTCATTCGATTATGGATTTAGCTAAGCTAGAGTCTATTCAACTTAATGATACCCACCCAACGATTGCCATTCCTGAGTTATTACGCATCTTACTTGATGAACATAAACTAAGTTGGGATGACGCATGGGCGATTAGCTCAAAAACATTTGCTTATACCAACCATACCTTATTACCTGAAGCACTAGAAACCTGGGGTGAGAACTTAATGATGACGTTGTTACCACGTCATATGGAGATCATTTTTGATATTAACTTACGTCTGATGGGGGCTGTTGCAGATAAATGGCCGGGTGATGTGGATAAGTTACGTAAGCTTTCAATTATTCAAGAAGGTGGTGAACGTCGTGTTCGTATGGCTAATTTATGTGTAGCAAGTACGTATGCCGTTAACGGTGTCGCAGCTATGCACTCAGAGTTAGTGAAGCGTGATTTATTCCCCGAGTTTAATGAGTTGTTCCCGGGACGGTTACATAACGTGACTAATGGTGTAACGCCACGTCGTTGGTTGAAGTTCTGTAATCCACTACTGTCCGATCTAATTAGCAGCAAAATTGGTTCGGGTTGGATCAGAAATCTAGAGCAGCTAAAACAGTTAGAATCATTTGCGGATGATCGTGAATTCCAAACTGACTTTATGCGCGTTAAAAAAGCCAATAAACAACGCCTAGCAGATTGGGTTGCTGAACATATGGATATAACCCTTAATCCTGATGCCATCTTTGATGTACAGATAAAACGTCTGCATGAATATAAACGCCAGCACCTTAATTTACTGCATATCTTATCTTTGTATCATCGTTTAATTAACGATGCCACTTTCACTATGCAACCAAGAGTGTTCATTTTTTCTTCAAAAGCGGCACCAGGATATGAGTTAGCTAAAGAAATTATCTTTGCGATTAATAAGGTCGCAGAAAAGATTAACAATGACCCGCGAATTGGTGGTACCTTAAAAGTAGTATTTTTGCCAGACTATCGCGTCAGCTTAGCTGAAATTATTATCCCGGCAGCGGATGTATCTGAGCAGATCTCAACGGCGGGTAAAGAAGCCTCGGGTACCGGTAATATGAAGATGGCACTGAATGGTGCGTTGACGATCGGGACGATGGATGGTGCCAATGTTGAGATCCGTGAAGAAGTGGGCGATGACAACATCTTTATCTTTGGTCTTAACGTTGATGAAGTGAAAACACTACAGTCTCAAGGTTATAACCCTTACGATTATTATGACGCTGATCACTTATTACGTGCTTCGCTGGAACTGCTGGCGGGTGATGAATTTACGCCAGGTCAATCTGGACTACTGAATGCCACACGTCATAGCCTGTTAGAAGGCGGAGACCCATATCTAGTATTGGCGGACTTCGCTGATTATGAGCAGGCACAAGCACGTATTGATAAGCAATATTGTGACCCACAGGGCTGGGCAAAAATGGCAATTTTAAATACAGCACGTAATGGTAAGTTTAGCTCTGATCGTAGTATTCGTGATTATGCTAACAACATTTGGCAATTAAACGCGGTTAGTCGTTAAGTATTCATGGAGGATAAAATGGAACAAAGTAATGTGCTGAAAAAAGTTGCTGAACAAGCAGGTATCGCAGATAGCTATACCAATGCTTGGGGTAACAATGAAGTCGTCTCCGATGACACGCTAACACGTTTATTAGCTGCGCTAGGCTACGATACTAAATCGGAACAAACACTACTCGCGTCAGCTGATAAAAAGCACCAAACACCAATTTTAGCGGCTGTAAAAGTAGTTAAAGATGGTGACCCTATTCATATTGATTTGAATTTGGGTCAAAGCGCGCGAGTTAGTGATTTTAGCTGGCAGCTTGAAACGGAACAAGGTGAGGTTGTTGAAGGTTATCTGCAATCGCAAATTGTTGCCGATACCCGTGACGAAGGCGGGGTACTTACCTTTTCGTTACCCAATGATCTTGCTTTGGGCTATCACAAATTACAAGTATTACGCCGTCGTCGTAAATCGGCTTACGAAATGACGCTGATCATTGCGCCCAAAGCGTGTTACAAACAACCCTCGATTGAACAAGGCTGTAAGTCTTGGGGCCCAAGTGTGCAGTTGTATACTTTGAAAACCGATCATAACTGGGGTATCGGTGATTTTGGTGACCTGAAACAGTTGGTGGCTGATATTGCCGCGCGTGGTGGTGATTTTGTTGGTTTAAATCCTATTCATTCTTTATTCCCAGCTAATCCCGAAGGCGCGAGTCCATACAGCCCGTCATCACGTCGCTGGTTAAACCTGTTATACATAGATGTGACTGCAGTGCCTGAATTTGCATTGTGTTCAGCTGCCCAACAACGTGTTGGTAGTAGTGAGTTCCAGCAAGATTTACATGCTGTTCGTGCCACTGAGTGGGTTGACTATAGTGAAGTTTCACGTTTAAAAATGAGCGTGTTACCGCTGTTATTTAGCGAGTTCCAACAACGTCATTTGGCGACGAATAGCACTCGAGCACAAAATTTCTTAGCATTCGTGGCGAAAGGTGGGAATAGCTTATTACATCAAGCAAGCTTCGATGCCCTACATCAACAGCTACATGATAAAGATGAAAGTGTGTGGGGCTGGCAAGTATTCCCTGCTGAATTGGGTGATATTAATAGCGATGCAGTACAAATATTTATTAAGCAAAACCAGTCCGCTATCCAACGTTATATGTACTTGCAATGGGTTGCGGATGAGCAGATAGCTGATGTACAAAAATTCGCATTAGAACAAGGCATGAACATGGGTCTTTACCGTGATCTTGCGGTTGGGGTCGCTGATAGTGGTGCTGAAGTTTGGGCTGATGAAGGTACTTTGTGTCAAGATGTTAGCATTGGCGCACCACCTGACGTATTAGGGCCTTTAGGGCAGAACTGGGGCTTGCCGCCGCTCAATCCAGCGCAATTAAAAGCCACGGGTTATGATGCCTTTATTCAATTATTACGTGCCAACATGCAGCATTGTGGTGCTTTGCGGATAGATCATGTATTAGGGCTGCTACGTCTGTGGTGGATCCCCAAAGGTGAAAGTTCCACATCTGGCGCTTACATGTATTATCCGGTTCAGGATATGCTGTCTATTTTGGCGTTAGAAAGCCATCGTCATCAGTGTGCTGTGATTGGTGAAGATCTTGGCACTGTGCCTGATGAGATCGTGAGCTTGTTAAGTGACGCGGGAATTCATTCTTATAAAGTCTTCTTTTTTGAAACCGCAGAAGATGGTGGCTATTTTTCACCGGCCCATTACCAACCGCAATCAATGGCAACACTGTGTACCCATGACATGCCGACACTACGTGGCTTCTGGCATTGTGAAGATCTTAAATTAGGTCAAACCATAGGGCTGTATCCAGATCAAGCACAGCTGGACGGTTTGTTTGATGATCGCTGCAAATCGAAACAAGAAATACTCAATAGTGTGTCGTGGCACGGTAATCTGGCGGAGTCTGTGGGACGCAATGCAAATTATGTTCCTATGGACCAAGCACTGAGTAACAGCTTACAATTACATTTAGCAGCAGGTTCAAGCAGTTTGTTAAGTTTACAGCTTGAAGATTGGCTAGCCATGGATAAGCCTGTTAACGTACCGGGAACGGTAGATGAATACCCGAACTGGCGTCGTAAACTATCAGTAACATTGGATGACATGTTTAGCTGCCCTAATGTTAATTATTTAGCTACAGAGTTGACTGCCGCACGTGCAAAAGCCAGTGATGAAGCAGAACATCGCGAAGCAGTGAACAGCTAATCGTAGTAGAAAGGAAGTTTTAATGCAGTTGGTTGCAAATGTGGCAGTGATCCACAACCTTGAAGCATATTCTGGCTTGATGCCAAGTATGGAAACATTACATACCCCAAAACTAATGCACAAAGAGATGGGGGCGCAGTGTGTCAGTTTTATGCTCGACGGTCAGCGCGTATCGGGTGTGCGTTTTTTAGTGTTTGCGCCGCATGCCAGTAAAGTCAGTGTAATTGGTGATTTTAATGATTGGAATACTAACGACCATGCCTTGCGTCAATTGGACGCAGGGCTATGGGGTGTATTCATTGCTAACTTAAACATTGGTGAGCGCTATAAGTTTGCCATTGTGGATAGTAATGGTAAGAGCTTGCCATATAAAGCCGATCCATGGGGGGCACATGCAGAGCAGTACCCTTCATTTGCATCCTTGGTGTATCAGCAAGATAGTTATCAATGGCAGGATGATACATGGCAACAACGTGCAGTCACCGAAAAGCACAAACAAGCATTATCATTTTATGAACTCCATGTAGGCTCTTGGCTGAGAGATACAAACGATGAATTTTTAAATTATCGCCAATTAGCGGAAAAACTGATTCCGTATCTGCAAAAAATGCATTATACCCATGTTGAATTGATGCCAATCTCTGAGCATCCGTTCTATGGTTCTTGGGGTTATCAGCCGATTGGACTATTCGCCCCAACCAGTCGTTTTGGTCACCCTGATGATTTTAAGTTTTTTGTTGATCAGTGTCATCAAGCGGGCCTTGGCGTTATCATCGATTGGGTGCCTGCGCATTTTCCTGAAGATGATCACGGTTTAGCGAATTTTGATGGCACGCCATTATTTAATGATCCCGACCCAAAACGTGGTTGGCATCAAGACTGGCACAGTTATATTTATGACTGCGGTAAAGATCATGTGCAACGATTTTTAGTGTCGAATAGCTTGTATTGGTTAGAGCAATTTCATGTCGATGGTATTCGCGTTGATGCCGTCGCGTCGATGCTGTATCTGGATTATTCGCGTAATGATGGCGAGTGGATCCCTAACTGCGATGGCGGCAATCATAACTACGATACCATCAAGGTATTAAAGTGGATGAATGAAGAGATTTATAACCATTTTCCTAATGCCATGACGATTGCAGAAGAGTCGACGGCATACCCTGGGGTATCGAAACCGACTTTTTTAGGTGGTTTAGGGTTTGGTTTTAAATGGAACATGGGCTGGATGCACGATAGCTTAAACTACATGCAGGAAGAGTCAATTAACCGTAAATACCATCACGATACCATCACGTTCCCGTTAGTTTATGCATTTAGTGAAAATTATGTATTAGCCTTATCCCACGATGAAGTTGTTTACGGTAAAGGTTCTTTATTGGGTAAAATGCCCGGTGATGAATGGCAAAAATTTGCTAATTTACGTGCTTATACGGGTTATATGTATGGTCAACCGGGTAAAAAACTTAACTTCATGGGAGCTGAAATAGCGCAATCACGAGAGTGGAACCATGATGGACAACTGGATTGGGGGTTGCTACAACATGCCAACAATGCGGGTGTGCAACAATTGACTGCAGATTTGAACCTGTTGTATCAGGCGGAAGTTGCACTGTATCAACTTGATTGCGACCCTGCGGGTTTTGAATGGCGCTTACAAGATAATAAAGGCGAAAGTGTGTTAGCACATGAACGTATTAGTGAGAGTGGCGAACGTATCTTGGTGATCAGTAACTTTACGCCAATACCAAGAGATAATTTCCGTCTCGGTGTACCGAATACAGGTCGTTATGAACTGTTATTAAATACAGATGCTGAATGCTACGCTGGCAGTAATTATCCGCTGGTAAGCAGTGCTGAGAGTGAAAAAGTACAGAGTCAGGGACTTCGCGAGTCTGTGCGGTTAACATTACCACCACTGTCAACGGTATTTTATCGTTGGGTACCAGCTAGCTAAAATAGCAGAAAATTGAATAGTAATCGATGTAATTGAAAGGCAAGGGGAGCAATCTTCTTGCCTTGCTCGTCTTCTTATCTAATGAAAATGCCGTTGAAGGTTGTAGTGTTAAATGATGTCCTACAAAACGGTTAAGGAAAATATTTTCTAGCGTACTCAGCTGACTTCGCAAGTATAAATAATGATGGAACGATGATCACAAAACCTAAAGTAAATATCAAATTTTGATTTTCTAATAACTCATATGCTGAATAAAAAACAACACACGCTAGTAGGGCAATATGCACCTTATGGAGTTTTGGGTTACTTATCGAAAATTTACAGTATTTTCTAATCATAATGTCCATCTTGTGCTATTTAATACGTTCGTATGGCGATTATTATACATATAATTTTATATGCTTAAACACATGTTTACCTTCGGACATTAAAATATGTATTTTGGAGTAGCAATTCACTCATTCTATGTGTATGGCGACTTAGTCCATTGTGTGTGAACGTTAATCCTCATTATTCTATTCAATATTGGTATTTATATCCTCTAGTATTCACTGTTTTGTGACACAGGGCGTCACGTTTATCTAACTTGATTTATACTTATCTATATTTAAAATATTTTTAAATAAAACCATGTACTTTCAATACCTATTAGTTAATATTGTTTAAACACAAGGAGAGGTTAATGAAAAATATAAATGGAAAATTAAGTTTGATTATGTGCGCTATGGTCGCATCTGTGCAACCTGCTCTTGCTGAAAAGGCGGGAACGACTTATCTAAATCCCGCAGTCGGTTATCATATGTTTGGTTCAAAACTAGGCGTTGAAGACGGCGCTGCATTGGTTATTGGTGGAGAATACGTTATTAGCCCGAAGTTTGGTGCAGAAGTCAGTTACCTCTATGGTAACTCTGATATTGACGGATCTTCTGGCGATGTAGATAACGCACAATATACGCTTGATGGGCTTTACTACACACCTGAAATAGGGAATTGGCAACCATTTATCAATGCAGGTGTTGGCCATGGCACATTTGATGTAGGAGCCTATGACACCAAAGAAACACAACTTAATGTCGGTGTTGGTAGTCGTTATCATTTTAATGATAAATGGTCTGCACGATTACAAGCTAAGATGATTAACAGTTTGGACGAGGAACGTTGGGACTCATTAATTACTGTGGGTGTGAGTTATGCATTTGGTCGTAAGAGTAAAGCACCTGCTGCTGTTGTGGTATTGCTGGATGGCGATGGTGATGCAATCCTTGATAAGAATGATCAATGTTTAAATACGCCAAGTGGTGTTTATGTTGATGATAGTGGTTGTGCACTCGATCGTGACGGTGATGGGATCCCAGATTACCTCGATCACTGTCCTGATAGTGTGTCGACTGATTCTATTGACGACAATGGCTGTGTAATTGTAATAGAACAACCCGCATCGATGAAACTCAAAGTTAATTTTGCCAATAACTCGGCTGTTATTCCTGAGTCCGCAAAAAATGAAATTAGAGACGTTGCCGACTTGATGACGCAGTTTTTAAATGCTGATGTGGTGATAGAAGGGCATTCAGATAGCAGTGGGAAAGCAGCTTATAATAAAGCCTTGTCACAACGTCGTGCCGATGCAGTACGTGATATCCTGATTAATGAGTATGGAATTGATACTTCACGGGTATCTGCGGTAGGTTATGGGCAAGAACAACCGGTTGCCAGTAATAGTACGAAAGAAGGGCGCTTAGAAAATCGACGTGTAATGGCTGAAATTAGCTATAAATAAAGCGCATTAATGATAGAGGCTATGCTTAGTTCGAGCTAAAGATACAGAGCTAAAATTAGAAGCCAGCGAAAGCTGGCTTTTTAATATAGTATTATCAATTAATACTAGTGTTTTTATGTTTAAAACACTGTAACCATAACATTTTAATGATAATTTCTGCTGTAAAATACCCACTGAACTATATTAATAAGAACTATATTAATAAGAACTATGTTTCAAATGGATTTGGGGGTGTAGATGATAAATAAAAAAAGATTTTTAATCATTGATGACTCTATCACTATTATCTCTTTAATGCGTTGGATGCTCAATAGTGCTGGTGTTTCGAATGACTTTATTGATAGTACTACTGACAGTTTAAAAGCTATTCGTTTGTTATCTCAACATCAGTATGATGTGGTTCTCTGTGATTACAATATGAATCATCATATCGATGGCGCGCTTATTTTCGATGAGGTTAAACAGCGAAAATTAATTTCATCTAATACCGTGTTCATTTGTATTACTGGTGATAGTTCACTTTCTGTCGTTACACATTTTATTGAATTAGAACCCGATGATTATTTGCTTAAGCCTTTATGCTCACAAGAGTTTATTCATCGTATTGAAAGCGTATTAGTACGTAAAGCCGTGATAGCCCCGTTATTATCGGCCATGGATAATCAAGATTATCAATTAGCGCTGGAGTTATGTGATAACTACCGCACCAATAACATACAATATGTTAATTATATAGATCGTATCTATGGTGATTGTTTATTACGTTTAAAACGGCATGATGAAGCCTTAGCATTTTATCAAAAGTCCTGTGAAGAAACGGACGCTATCTGGTCTGAAATAGGTTTAGGTCAAACTTACCAATCGCTAGGTGATTTGGATAAAGCTGAGAATGTGTTCAAGGCAATATTAACCAAGCATCCCTGTCAACCAGTTGCCCGTCAAAGCCTTGCTAATTGCATGATGGCTAGGGATAAATTACCGGATGCCATTCGTGAATTTAATATTGCGCATAAAGTGAATCCTGCCAATCCACATCGTGAGCTGATACTTGCTAATTTGTATACGGCACTGCAGCAACATGATAAAGCGGCAGGTGGTTTTCAGCGCTTCATAACTAAGGTTAAAGGTACTAGTCGTTATAGCTACGGCGTTGCGATGAATACTTATGTGTCACTTTTACTCGCAAGTTTATATACTGAATCGACCCAAGAACACGATGAATTATTGAGTCAAGCGCAGCATAAAATCCATGAGTATAGTGCGAAATCTGAAGGTGACAGTATCGCTGAGTTTAATTTGTTAATTGGGCTTGGTATCTTTGCTTATATCAATGGAGATATTAAAAACGCTTTGATTGTCGTGCATAAATTAAGTGTTGCTGATAAACCTACTGTGGATTTTTATACTGAATTGAACATTACAAGGTTATATGGCTTGTGTGGTATTCCGGACTTGTATGATGCCTCGATGTTACGTGCGCAAACATTGTGTAAAAACACCAATGAAGATGTATTAATGTTAAGTCAAATTAAGATGCTCGATGGTGCCAAACATGAAATACAGCAACGTCTAGAAGAAGGTAAAATACTGACCGAAAAAGCACAAGCACAACGTCAAAAAAATGCGGCTAATCAAGCGATCAGCTATGCTTATAAAGCTTTTCATCGCGTCCCGTTTAATTATAAGAATTGCCGTTTGATTATTGAATTAACGGCATTGGCAACACCCTCAGAATCTCAATCAGAAACCAGTATTCATGAACGTGAAAGTATTCTTAAATCTTGCGGCTGGATCTACGAAAATGATAACCGTCCCACAGCAGAAGAAAAACGTCGTACACATGAACTGTTTCATGTAGCCATCGATAAGCTGAGTTTACACATATAACGTTATAAATAATGTCGGGGGTATTTATGCTAATGTACTTAAATATTGGGTTAATTCATCAAGCAGCATTATCTACAACATTAAGGGGTTGTCATCCTTTAACTTGCTCGTATGTAGTTATTATGCATTTCGATGATTTTGCCACCAGTCGGCGCCGCTATTATATCGGCTAGAGTGTATTTGTTCATCTCGCAATAGAACGCGTTGAGTCCGAGGCCTAGTATGCTTTTCAGTTGACAACCGTTGCGCAGGGCACAGACATTAGCTTCGCAATCGATTAGCATTGTGCAGTTCTCTAGTTCGCGAAGGGCTTCTCCGATGCTGAGATCCGCTGGTTTAATTGACAATCTCAGACCGCCGTGAGGGCCTCGTAGGGTTTCGACCCAACCAAGATGGCTGAGCTTGTTTGCCACTTTGATAAGGTGATTGCGTGGTACATTGAACTGCTCGGCAATTTCAATTATTTTTATAGGTTCCTTCCTGTCCCCTTTAGCTAAGTACATTAGGATTCTAAGACCAAAGTCTGTGAAATTTGTTAGCTGCATGCTCATACCAGTTTATTTATTTATTATGACTCTGTAATGATAATAAAGATGTATTCATAATACAATATTTCATCGCCATCGTAAGTGATGTAGCTTCTTTCTCTACTCCTTTTTCATACTAAATTAGTGACCTATTACTTAGCTGTTACCCTTCTGTTGTTTAAGCGATTCCTAAAATAAACATGCTTGTATTTTATTTATAAAATAGAGTTGAACATCACAAATAAAAGGTGTATTTTAAATGCAACAATAAAAGGTGCATTTAAAATGCACAAATAAAACTAAAGAGAGTTCTAGCCATGTCTGATTTTGAAATAAAGCATAAAACTGCCTCCAAATTCTATGAGCATATTGCGTATAAAATTACGCAGATCCTTAAGTTTCTTTTAAATATTTTTTATGGAAAAAAATACGCAAAACGAGCTGTAATTTTGGAAACTATTGCAGCTGTTCCCGGTATGGTCGCTGGTATGTTTAATCATCTAAAAGCTTTACGCCGGATGAAAGATGATGAGGGGTGGATTCAGGAACTACTAAATGAAGCTGAGAATGAGAGAATGCACCTAATGATATTTATTGATATTGCCAAACCAAGCTGGATTGAGCGAGCATTAGTGTTAATTGGCCAAGCTGTATTTATTGTGGTGTATAGCTTGATTTATGTGTTGTCTTCTAAGGTCGCACATCGAGTTGTGGGTTACTTCGAAGAAGAAGCATGTAAAAGTTACACCGAATACCTTAATAAAATTGATGCTGGTGAAGTCGAAAACGTAGCTGCACCACAAATTGGCATTAACTATTATCAATTACCTTCAGATGCCATGCTACGAGATGTTATTGTTAAAATACGTAATGATGAAGCCAAACATCGTGATCGTAATCATTTATTTGCTGATTCGTATGAAAATAATGATTTACCAGCGCACCAGCAATGATCTTTCTGAGTAAAACATGAAAAATAGTGAAGGGTAAATTAAGCGAATAAACTTTGCGTTACTTTCCTTCGTGATAATCGGTCGTCAGTAATATGGCGACCTATCCAAAAATAGACAGTAAATGTATTCTATCAATCACAACATTCAGGTAAATCACGCCAAGAAAAGTAGCCTTTAAACTTTTTAAATTAGACTTCAGTATATTTATACATCATCTTGGTTTTGGGTAATTAACACTCACGTACTCTGGTTCTTCGATGCCAGCTTCTTGATTAAGTACACGGGTCAGAGCAAAGTAATAATTAGCTAAAGCATTGGCAAATCGAGGCAGGGTATCTGGAATTTTCTTGCCTGTTTTGTCTACTAAGACTAGCTGGCGAACCACCTTTTTACTTAAGCTTCGGCATTGGTGCAATTGGATCACAGGGCCTGTGCCTCTTGGTAATACGAAGCGTTTGGCATCATCAGTGACTTGGGCTTTAAAGTGATAAAGATCGGTTAAAAGCGCTTGTATGTCTTCTTCAAATATCCCACATTTACCTCGTATAGAGCCATTTAGATTGAAAATTTTGGGCTGTAAACGTTCCAGTGATTCACGTACTTCTGTGTTGGTGACTTGCGATAATGCTAATCCGGTATAAGTGCATAACTCATCGGTTAAGATCTCAAAGTCACATAACGGACTGTCTTCAAAAATGAATGGGTAGCAAAGTTCACCTACATTGCCAGATGCTTTTAATGTCATGACGTTATCGCTTAATCAAAATTTAGAATACGCTACCATATCATGTAATAGCCAAGTACAATACGCGCCATCTTCGGAATACGGTGAAAATCCGTAACGGGCGCGCCACTGTGTTGTGTCACTAGCATTATAGACGTGCAAGTATACAGAGTCAGATACGAAGAGCACGATTTACATGAGGTGAACCGTTTAAATTTGTACGCGATTTACAGGAGTTACCATGCCTTGGCCTCGATTCAAGCCTATTTTTTATATGTTCGTTTTGCTCGTTACCTTTCCTTCTTTAGCTGATACTACCTATCCATTAACACTGATGGATGGATTGGGTAATCCCATTGTCATCGAGAAACCACCACAACGGATTTCATCAAAAACATTATTTACCGACGCGGTGTTATTAGACCTAATTGATGAATCGGCATTGTCGAGCTTGACCGATCTGGCGAACAACCCAAACTACTCGTTAATCATCGACCGTTTACCTAAGAATGTGCCGTTAATGGGATTGAATATTGAAATGATTATCGCTAATCGTCCCGATATTGTATTCGCCGCTAATTGGAGTGATGCGTCTAAGCTCAGTATGTTAGAAAGAGCAGGAATTACTGTTTTCCGTCTACAAGCACCTAAAAATATCCAAGAGATTGAGAAAGAAATTTTACGGGTTGGGAAGATAGTTAATCGCAATAAAGCCGCGAAGCAGATTGTTGCCACTATGCGTTTACGCTTAAAAGCAGACATTATTCCTGTAGAGCATAAATTCACTGGTATGGATTACAACCCATGGGGAACGTCCAGTGGCCAAAACTCTTCATGGAATGGTTTGCTAGAACAAGCGCATGTGGAGAATATTATTAAAGATTACGTGACGGATAAATATGGCCAAGTTCCTGTTTCTAAAGAAATGATTATTTTGCTAAACCCAGATGTATTGTTTATACCTGAATGGGTATATGGCAATGAAAATACCGCTGAGCAATTTAAACAACAGGTGTTATCTGATCCTTCATTACAATCCGTGAATGCGATTAAATATAATCGTGTTTATCAAGTGCCGCATGCGTTGCGAGGTGTATACAGTCAGTACTTTGTGGATGCGATCCGTTTTATTAATCATTCCGTATATAAGAAGTAACCATGCCATTTTATCGACTTACGTCAGTGCAAATACTGTTTTCTGTGTTGTTATTCTGTGGCTTGTTTTTGTTGTATCTCAGCTTCGGCGCTATTCATATTCCTATTGTCGATATTTTGGCGTTGTTTAAAGCGTATCTTGTGGGTGGCAGTGAACTCGCGCTGAAAGAACAACCTTTAGCCTCTGCTGTGGTTATACATATTCGTCTACCACGTGCTTGCGCAGCTATTTTAGCGGGTGGCGCGTTGGCGTTGGCTGGGGCGTGTACACAAGGCCTATTCAAAAATCCATTAGCCAGTCCAGATGTATTGGGAGTTAGTGCCGGTAGTAGTTTTGGTGCTGTGGTGGCTATTGTGACGGGCTATTCATTTATGGGGCCTATATGGTTACCTATTTTTACGACTGTGGGCGCATTGGCAGCAGCAGCGGTAATTTATACGTTAGCATCGCGTCATGCTTCAACACAGATCTTGTTTTTGATTTTAACCGGTTTGGCATTATCAAGTTTATTGGGCGGTGCCAGAATGGGATTACTTCTTATGGCGCAACAATATGAAATGAGCCAATTTGTATTTTGGGCGATGGGGGGGTTAGATGGTAGTTCTTGGTCGCAGTTAATTTGGCCCGCGCCGATTATCGTGATTGTATCGATTTTGTTGTTAAGGGAAAGTCGGGCATTAAATCTACTCGCATTAGGCGAAGAAAGCGCCCATGGTATGGGATTAAACATTAAGCAGACACGCTTTAAATTATTGATGTTTGCCACCTTATTAACGGCTATGTCGATTGCCGTCGCTGGACCTATTGGTTTTATTGGTTTGATGGTGCCACATTTAGTACGTTTGATTGTCGGGCCTAGGCATGAAAAATTATTACCTTTCTCTGCGGTGTTCGGTGTTATTTTTTTGCTCGTTTGCGATCTTATTGGGCGGTGGATCATTGCCCCTAACGAATTGAAAGTCGGGATCATTACTTCTTTTATTGGTGGTTGTTATTTCATTGGTTTAATCATTCGCTTTCAGCGTAAAGGGAGTTTTGTATGAGCGTGGCATTATTGACAGTTTCGCAACTGAGCTATAAGGCGGGATCAAAACATTTATTAACTGATATTTCATTGTCTATACAACCGGGAGAGTTGGTGGGGATTATCGGTCCCAATGGCGCAGGTAAAAGTACCTTGATGAAATGTTTAAGTGGCTTCCAAGGCTATAGCAGTGGTGAGGTATTAATAAAAGGCCAGTCATTAACCACGTTATCTGATATAGACCGCGCACGTGATTTAAGTTACTTGCCACAATACAGTGATACTGCATTTCCTTTTAGTGTGATGGAAACAGTGGGATTTGGCTTTCATGTCAAGCAACAAACACAAGTCATCTCTGCTAACACAATAACTGAGCAAACTATTGACGCGTTAACCTTAGTTGGCATTTCGCATTTAAAAGACCGTACTATCACGGCATTATCTGGGGGAGAAAAACAGTTAGTACACTTCTCGCGTTTATTAGTGCAAGGCGCGCCATTAATGTTACTTGATGAACCAACCGCCAGTCTAGATATTGGTCATGAATCACAGCTAATGAATGTGCTGTATCAAGCATGTCAGCAAGGTAAATCGGCATTGGTTGCGATCCATAACTTAAATACCGCGGCAGAGTTTTGTGACCGCCTCATTTTAGTGGACCAAGGACAGATAATTGCGGAAGGGAAACCGAATGATGTTTTGACAAAAGATAACATCCATCGTTTGTATCACGATCTCGTTATGGTATCTCAGCATACCGAAACAGGGAACACCATCGTCTCACCGTATAAAAAGTAATGTGATCTTAGAGTCAAATTGATAAGAATATTTGACTCTATTGCTTTGAATATGTGAGGCAAGGCTTTTATTCTTGTTTGTTTTATATATAATAACGAAATGTCCTTGTAGCTCAGCTGGATAGAGCAAGCGCCTCCTAAGCGCTAGGTCGGAAGTTCGAATCTTCTCTGGGACACCAATTTTAAACGAATAGCACTTATGCATATAGCACCCATACGCAAAAATGCACGTATGGACCGCTTCAGTTCTTAATCGTCATTATCAGCGGTGACAACTTAATTATTATATTTTAACGATCACATCTTCCATTGCTAAACGTGATTTTGGTGGGGCAATATTGTAATCATTTTCAGCATCTCGATAACCAATCGCCAGTGCCACATCACTAACGTAACCATCTAGTTCTACAGCAAACTCTTTACTGATTAATTCGCTATCAATTCCTTCCATTGGCGTTGAATCAATATTCAGGCGTGCTAGCGTATGCATTGTATTACCTAACGCAAGATAGGTTTGTGCTTTAGTCCATGCTGCTGTGTCGCCACTTTCATCTGTATTTAGCTCAACAAAAGCAAATGCGCCAAATGCACTTTCTTTGTCTTCTGGTTTAGTGCGTTTATCTGCAATACCTTTATCGATCACGGCTTCATAGTTTGCACGGGTATACGCTGGGTTATGGGCAAAAACTATAATGTGCGATGCACTAAAAACATGTGGTTGGTTAAACTGAAATTTATTGGCAAAGGTATTATGCATGCGTTGTTTTGCTTCATCGCTTTCTATCACAATAAACTTCCAAGGTTGAGAGTTAATTGATGATGCAGATAAACGCATTGCTTCCATAATCACGGCGAGTTGGTCTTGCGATATTTTTTTTGATGAATCAAATTTTTTGGTTGTGTAACGATTGCTAAGATCTTTGATAATTTGGTGAGTCATGGATAAACCTTATTGATAAATGGGCACTGTTGATTTGTACTTACTAATAGCGTAAGTCTGAACATTGATGAATGTATGTTGCTTATGCGATTTTCGTTATTTCATTTAATGTGAAACTTGCGACAGCCCCTTCGGTTGTTTGCACATACATTTTTAAATGTGGGCTATTGAGGTGTTTTTGCAATAATTCATGACTCGCCCAATTCTCAACGAAAGTAAATAGCGCTGGGTTGTTATTGTCTTGATGCAAGTCGTATTGGATGCAGCCTTCTTCAAGTCGTGTCGGCTCAATCAATTTTAATAGCTCTGTTTTTACGAACTTAATTTTATCTGCTTTAGCTTCGATGTTTGCAACAATAGTGAGTGTACTTGTCATATTTTCGTTACCTTTCATTGGCCGTGCACTGAGTGAGGACATTATCTCTGATTATTGCTATTCTAAAAAGACGGTAATATAACTTATAGTTTCAAAAAATATTTGATAATGAACATTCAAGACCTCATTCTTTTTGTGCGTACGGCGCAAACATGCAATATCACCGCATCAGCACTGCAGTTAGAGATGACACCTGCAGCGGCGAGTGCTGCGTTAAAACGCTTAGAGAAGCAACTCGGCGTTCAACTTTTTATTCGCTCGACACGTAAGTTACGTATCACTGCCGAAGGTGAACGCTATTTAGTACATTGCACTGAGGCTTTAGGGGCATTAGAGAAAGGTAAAGCCTCATTAAATGAAATGCAGGGTAAAATTGCCGGTGAAATACGTTTATCCGCGTCATCTGATCTAGGGCGTAATATTGTTTTACCTTGGATCGATGAAGTGATGGACGCTTATCCCGAACTATCTATTCAGTTCAATGTTGGCGATAACCTGGCTGACTTTTATCATGACAAAGTTGATATGGCACTGCGTTATGGCGAGCCCGAAGATTCCTCGTTGGTAGCCTTTCTGATTGCGAAAATAGATCGCGTCGTCTGTGCATCACCTGCCTATTTAGCGCAATATGGTGAGCCTAATCATCCTAACGAACTATCACAACATAACTGCTTGCTCTATCGTTTTAGTGAGCGTGTTTATGATACTTGGCCATTTGTTGATAGTACTGGAAACAGTACTGGAAAAAATAGCGGTAAATACAAGGTGAAAGTGACCGGTAATCGATTAAGTAACGATGCTGATGTCGTTCATCGTTGGGTTGTCGCGGGCAAGGGGATTACGATGAAGTCGCGGTTAGATATGGCGGCTGACTTACGCTCGGGTCATGTTGTTGAACTATTGAGTGATTTTAATTCGCCACCCATTAATTTATGGCTAATTTGTCCTAACCGTACACAAGTCACCCCTGCGATGTTGATGTTGCGCGATCTGTTACGCAATAAGTGTGAGGCTGAATTAAGTTAGCTCTGTTTGGTGCTACATCTCGCTAGTCAGGTATGCTAAAGTGATTTCATCTATATTTTGTTAATCAAGCTGTATAACAAGGACTTTTATGACTATTGGTGTTGGTGGTTCAACTGCGGAATTAGAATTAGCTAAACTGGCTGATATGACTGCAGACGTTAAAGCTATCTCGTTACAAGAATTTAATGAACGTATTGAAAGCGCACAAGCAATTATGCAGCGTGAAGGTATAAAAGCTGTATATCTGAATGCGGGTACAAACTTATATTACTTCACTGGTATGCGTTGGGGCGTTGGTGAGCGTATGGTTGGTGCAATTTTACCGGCACAAGGTGAGTTACAGTTTATCGCGCCACGCTTTGAGCAAGATACCATTAATGAATTTATGCAGGTACAAGGCCCACTGCATTGCTGGCATGAACATGAAAGTCCTGCACAATTATTTGGTGAAATCCTAGCTAAACTTGATATTACCGACGGCACTGTTGGTATTGATGAAGCGACCGCTTTCTTTATGTTTAACAATATTCGTCATGCGTATCCGCAGTTTGAATATATTGATGCGAAGGTTGTGACAGCTGGTTGCCGTCAGCAAAAATCAGATACCGAGATTGCTTTATTACAACGTGCTAAAGACATGACGTTAGAAGTACATAAAGCCGCGGCCCGTATTTTACGTTTAGATATTTGTACGACGGAAGTGGAAGAATTCATTCATCAAGCACATAAAGTGGTTGGTGCGCCAAAAGGTTCTTATTTCTGTATCGTATTATTTGGTAAAGCCAGTTCGTTCCCGCACGGTGTTAAAGATGCACAATTCTTGAAACAAGATGATGTGGTATTGATTGATACTGGTTGCCAGTTACACGGTTATAATTCTGACATCACCCGTACTTATGTATTTGGTGAAGCAAGTGACGAAGTACGCGCAGCTTGGTTGAGTGAAAAGAATGCACAGCAAGCCGCGTTTGATGCAGCGCAGATTAATGTTGCTTGTCAGGATGTCGACGCCGCCGCTCGTGTTTCGCTGGAAGCAGATGGCTTTGGACCGGGTTATGATTTACCGGGGCTACCGCACCGTACTGGTCACGGTATTGGTTTAGATATTCATGAATGGCCATATTTAGTGGGTAACGACACCACGCCATTGGCGAAAGGTATGTGTTTCAGCAATGAACCTATGTTAGTGATCCCGGGTAAGTTTGGTATTCGTTTGGAAGATCATTTTTATATGACTAATGCGGGACCTGAATGGTTTACACAACCATCACACTCGATTGATGACCCATTTGGTTATGAAGTGTAATTTGTTATACCTATGATTCATAGACTTGCTCATTGATGAGTGAGTCTAGTATGTTTTTTTAAGCCACATCAATGCTAATGAACCTCGCTCTATTTTTCTAAAGATAGTACGGGATCGTTAGGTTATCTTCTCGCCTTATCTTCATTTTAAACCTATCGTGACACACTGTCATTAAAATAATTTTGAGAAAGAAGTTTTAATGAGCAGTATCATAAAAACACGAGTACTCAGTTTGAGGTATCGGTAAGGTGGGTAATAATGCTAATTCATAAAAATAATAAAATAATAAATAAAACAATGAATTGGGAAAAATACAATCATGAAAAAACAACATTTTATCTTGTTAGGATTAACACCACTCGTATTTTCAGTGCAGAGTGCCACGTTGGTCAACGTTAACGACGTTAACATTACTTCACTATTAAATCCCTCTACTGCTAGAGGAGCAATCCCCGAGTACAGCTTTACCGAACAAAACCACGCCCAACTACAAGGAAAAGAATGGGTTCGCCATCAACAGCGTTACCGTGGTATTCCTGTATATGGACAATCCGTCGTATCATTGAAAGATCAAAATGGTGTGGTTCAACCTATTGCGGGTAAAGTGGTGCAAGGTATTGGTCAAGACATATCTTCAATGTTACCGTTCATCAACAAAGAACAAGCGATTACTCTTGCCAAAGCATCACAGCAAGCTGTTCAAAGCGCAACTATGCCAGCACGTACTGATGCAGAGTCTGCGGACCTAATGATTGTCATGGATGATCAAAATACTGCAAAATTGGTCTATCGCGTGTCTTATGTGACAGTGGAAGGCATCAAGCCGTCAAGGCCAATTACCTTTGTAGACGCTAAAGATGGTCGAATTTTAGACCGTTGGGACGGTATTGCGTTTAGGCAAGCAGAGGGGCCTGGAGGTAACCAAAAAAGTGGCCGTTATTATTTTGGTAATAACACTAAATTTGGCAGCTTTGAAGTCAATGACTCCTGCCAGATGGACAGCCCTAATGTTGTCACGTACGACATGAATAGTAGTCAGTGGGGTGGGCGTATTCACCAATTTACCTGTCCGGTAAACACCACTCGTTCAGCCAATGGTGCCTATGCGCCAATGAATGATGCACAATACTTTGGTCAACGTGTGTTTGGCATGTACCGCGAGTGGCTAAATAGCCGTCCGATTCGTCAAAAGCTCACTATGCGTGTTCACTATGGTAATAATTATGGCAACGCTTTTTGGGACGGTCAGCAAATGACCTTTGGTGATGGTGGTTCGTATATGTACCCACTAGCGACATGGGATGTGATCGCCCACGAAGTCAGTCATGGTTATACCGAACAAAACTCTAATTTAGAGTATCGTGGCATGTCTGGTGGGATGAACGAATCCTTTTCTGATGTCGCAGCTGCAGCTTTGAGCTATTTCATCCACGGTTCTTTCAACTGGAAAATGGGCGAGCACGTAATGAAGCATTCAGAAGCGATGCGCTTCTTCATTAATCCTTCAGATGATGGTGCGTCTATTGGTCACATCAGCCAGTATTATAATGGCATTGATGTTCACAACAGCTCGGGCATCTTTAACAAAGCATTTTACCATCTAGCTACCAGCCAAGAGTGGGATATCAAGAAAGCTTTCTTAGTCTATGCAACAGCCAATAAATTGTTTTGGCAGCCGCGCTCTACCTTTCAACAAGGTGCTGACGGTGTTTGCCAGGCTGCTGCGCAACTAGGTTATGAAACCCAATCTGTTATGAATGCATTCCAACAAGTTGGTATCACGGTACAAGAGTGTGGAGGGTCTTTACCAACACCGGATCCAACACCAAACCCACCGACACCAAGTGATGAAACTGCCTTGGTACTAAATCAGCAGATCAGGATTCAAGGACGTTACGGTGAAAATTTACGATACGTATTGAACAATGCGCCATCACAGGGCTATGTCAATATTGAGACGATGGGTGGGCAAGGTGATATCGATGTTTTTATTGCCATTGATCGCCAACCTACGCAGAACGACTACGATTGTGCCTCTCAAAATGAGGGTAACTTTGAAAGCTGCCTGTTCTTGGATTTCCCAGCCAGTCGCTATCATGTGTTGATCGTGAGTAAGTCGGATTTTTCTGATGTCGGCTTGATGATTTCAGGGGATTACCAGCAGCAACCTCCAACGCCGCAACCAGAAGACCACTGTGCTTATGTACCTGAATGGAGCCCGTATTATACTTATTATTACGGTGAGATTGTACAGTCTAATGGTTATATGTTCACCGCTATTCAAGCATCAACTACCATGGACCCTTTCTATTACCCTAGCGTATGGCAGTATCTTCAACCTTGCCAGTAGAAGCACGTTTGGTTGAGTGATAGCTAAAAACACGGTAATGAATGTCATTAAGATAATATGAAAAAAGCCCGCTAAGATTAGTCTTAGCGGGCTTTTTTGTTTTCAACGGTATGAATTATTTGCTGTTAGCAACATGTGTTGCAATCACATCCATCAGTGTTGGTGATAGGCAATCATAAGATTCAAGACCTAATGCATTCAAACGCGATCTGATTGCTGTCATGTCTTTTGGATCTGTACCTGTTTCAATGATAGATGAAACAAAGGCGGCAAACTCAGGTGCAGACCAACCTTTATCGGCAGATAGCTCTGTGTGAACAAAGTCGAGACCAAAGAATGGGTGTGTTCTATCTTCAATACGACCGTACATGTGAACACCACAAACATTACAGGCAAAACGTTGGATAGTTGCAGTGCTATCTACAACTTGTAGTTTTGAGCGGTTGTTTGTCACGCTTAGTTTATCTTTTGAAACTACGGCCACTTGTGAGAATAAAGCACCTTTAGGTTTCCAGCATTTTGAACAACCACATGCATGGTTATGGGCTGTCTGGCTGTCAATTTTTACAGTTACAGGGTTACTGCTACAGTGACACTGTAATGTGCCCCCATTAAAGTTATTCGCTGTTGGCGTAATGCCCTTATCCATTGCTGGATGAATCTTTATGTTACTTGTTGTGCAAAATGTTTTTTTACATTTGCTTATAATTTTATTTATCATATTCAATTCCAATTAGTTTGATGCAGGTGCAAATGATGCGTCAGCGTTTCTGTGTGCTGTGTAGATAGCTTCGCCATCACTTTCTGCATCAAAAATCACGACTGTATATGGTGAGAACAGCAGCACATCGCCAACTTCAGCAACGTATTTGTTGTTATCGGTATCACGAACTACGATCTTACCTTTAGTGATAATTTTGTATTCTACTGAGTCATAAGCGTATTCAAATTCAACACCGGGCTCCATTGTAAAGTGACCAATCGTTAATGCGTTGCTATTGTTAGTTACAGCAACTTCAGCCATGTCACTTTTGAGGCCTTCAACGTCAAGTAATTTGCTTAAGTCATTTAATTTGAATGAACCTGACTTTAAAAGAAAAATACCTGGCTTGTTTGTTAATGTAGACATTTCATATCCTTTAGTTAATCAAGTCACATACGTGCTGATTATTGAGTTTGGAAAGTTGTTTATGTTTCGATGAGGGGCATTCTACATTTGGCTAGGGACAAAACAATACACTGAAATGGTAAAAGATTATTACCATAAAGGTAACAATTGAAGTTTAAGTTGCTGTTATTTTTTTTATTGTTGTTTATTTTAAAGCGTAATACCCCTTTAGATTTAGAAATATCATCACAGAAACATCACAGTGAAATACAAAGGTAAATATTGTTAATAATTGTATTTTGTGTTTTTAATATATTACATCGTAATTTAAAGTTTATATTCAATGTAATGTTAAAATATTGTAATTTAATAACTGTGCTGTGATTAAATACTATTTCAATATTTTCATTTTAAAGTAACTTAAATGACTAGCGTTACTGCTCTATATTTTAGCCTGTTATAGTTAATTATTGTTGTTTTTAAAACGATTTGGTTAAAGTGTAATGCATGTGATCTTATTTTAATTTATTAAATCTCATGATTTTAAATAATATTACAACGTGGTTAAATTTGATGGGCTAGTGACCTTTTGCCTTGTAAGTTGTTGATTTGAAGGGTTGTTGTTTTCTTGTTGTGTTGTTTTGTTATTTGTTTTTAAGTACGGATTTAATTACCTCTCATCTTTTCAAACTATTTTAATTTATATTGTCCTATCCCATTGTGGATATTTAACTTACCCCCCCTTACATCCCTTACACGCCCTTACTATAAGTTTATTTACAACGAATCATCCTGTTGGAACAATGGTTGTAATTTAAATATGCAAGAACATATATGTTATTCAATCAAACATTACATGAGTTACTTTTATTACCAATTGATGGCGATCAATTTTGTGGGGGTTATTTAAAATCCGACAAACAAAAATTCAGACCGCTTAGAAATGAATTTAATGTTGCACAAACATCTCTGCGTCAATTAATGCAGACACCAGACCCAGCAGAAATGGATAGTTTACAAGATGCCAACATTGAACACTGGCATTCGTTATCAAGCAGTTTGATTGAAATATTTAAAACGACATCTAAAGACATTGAGCTAGCGGGTTGGATGCTAGCGGCTCAGATAGTCATTGACCCTGCATTAAATGGGTTGCGTGAAGTAAGTCAATGGTTACAAGCACTTGTTGAGGGGCATTGGGACGAGGTTCATCCGATACTCCCTGACAATAAAATAAAGTCAGAAAGTGACAAATTAAAAGAAATTAATGCATTTAAAGTGAAGGGCTTTGTACAACTAGTCGGTGAAAGTGAAGACAGCAGCTTGGTGTATTCACCTTTCTTAATGTTACCGCTAATTGGAGACTTAAATTATTCGCGTTATTTAAGTGAAGAACGTAAAGGCGGTTTACCTGAGTTACGCCAACAGTACCAAAATGTGGCGATGGGTGAACGGGCTAAAGTGACTAGCTTAATGCAAAATTTAGTATTGATACGTGATGCCATGCGTGCAGTCGAAGCACATGTTGCTAACGTATGTAAGCAACATTTATTACCTCAACCTGGATTTAAATTTGTGGTCGGGCTGATCACTAAAATATTGAAAGCGATGGAGTATGTATCAGGCTTAAAGAGTAAAGATACACAGGTAACTAAGGCTGAAGGTCTGCCTGAAACGAATGAGTCGAGTCATGTTGATGGCGGCGAAAAAAATATGCAAGTTAAAGAAGATAGTATTACTGATCACGCTTTGTTAGATGGTTTACCTGTTAATAATCAAGAGTTCAATCGCGATGATGCATTTCATCAACTACGAACGTTAGCTGAATTTTTTAGGAAAGTAGAACCACATAGCCCGGTATCTTATTTGTTAGAAAAAGCAATTCGCTGGGGCTACTTATCGCTTCCTGAGTTGATGTCGGAGCTGTTATTAAATCAAGAGGATACGATTAAACAAGTATTTCATCTGTCAGCTCTTGATGAGAATGGGGATACGAATGTTATTCAGCCAACGCACAAAAAAATGTTACCGCTATCAGATGTGGATGAATCTATGTCTGTGCAGCACAACAACACAAGAGCGGTTAGTGCAACAACGAGTCACTCTGTTTTGAACAATGTAACTGCTGTCTCTGTAGAAAAAACTCAAGAAAAACCAGTATCTACCTCGAGCAGTAATTCTCTCTGGTAATTGGTTTTCAACCCTAAGTAAAAATAAGTGAGGAATATCATGGCTAGTATATATATGAGAATTGATGGCGTTAAAGTTAATGGTGGCGCAACAGTTGAAGGTTTACCACAAGATGGTTGGTTTGCTTTGAATTCATATAGCTGGGGCGCTGTGCGCCAAGTAGCAATGGACATTGGTAGCGGTAACAATGCTGACTCAGGCATGGTTGCTATGAGCGAAGTAAGTATTACAAAAGAACTTTGTGGTGCTTCTGAAGATCTTCTGTCGTTCCTATTCAGTCCAGGTGTTGAAGGTAAAGACATTGATATCGTATTTACTAAAGCTGCACGTGATGGTTCTGGTGCTGAAATTTATTACCAAGTAGGCCTGAAAAAAGCACGCCTTGTTTCATACAACCTAAGTGGCAGTGACGGTTCTCAACCGTTCGAAAGCATTTCACTTTCTTACATCCAAGTTGATAAGAAACATCGTCATGAACTTGATGGCGGTAAGCTAGAAGACGGCGGTCTTGTTTCTTATAACGTTCCACAGGGTAAGTTAATTTCTGGAACTAAATAATTTTGACCGGTGTGTTGCTTAGGCTGCGCACCGTTTTATTTTTGTTAAAATAAAAGGTAGGGAAGCATGGCTCTCAACTCACAACATAAACGTATAAGCAAAAACCGAGTCAGTATCACCTATGATGTTGAAACTAATGGCGCAACAGAAACCAAAGAATTGCCCTTTGTCGTTGGTGTTATTGGTGACTTCTCTGGTCATAAAGCTGAAAGTGATAAAATTGACCTAGAAGAACGTGAGTTCACTGGTGTTGATAAAGATAATTTTGATGCAGTGATGGGACAAATTAGCCCGTCATTGTCATATAAAGTTGACAACAAATTAGCAAATGATGATAGCCAATTTGAAGTTAACCTGAAGTTAAATTCAATGAACGACTTTCACCCTGAGCGCTTAGTTCAACAAATTGATCCCCTAAAACAATTGGTTGAAACACGTAACCAGTTAAAAGAGTTATTAAGCAAAGCGGATCGCTCTCGTGATCTAGAACGCTTATTGAAAGAAGTACTGCAAAGTACCGATTCAATTCAACATTTAGCTGAAGAGCTAGGCGTAAAAACTGGGGAGACTGAATAATGAGCACAGAACAACAAGCTGCAACAGAACAAGCCGGTGCCGCAGAAGGTGAATTAAACTTTCTAGACCGCGCGATTTCAGCAACAACACAGACACCAGCAGATACAACAAAAGAATTGTTATCTGTTCTGACTTCACAAGCGCTAGACGGTACTGTTACTTGGGATAAAAACCTAACGTTAACAATCGAAAAAGCGATTTCTGCATTAGATGTAAAAATCTCAGACCAGCTTTCAACAGTAATGCAAAACAAGGCGTTCCAAAAACTGGAAGGCACTTGGTTAGGTCTGCAAAAATTAGTTAAAAACAGTGAGCTAGGCCCAGACTTAAAAATCAAGCTTGCGGACTACACAAAAGACGAACTATTAGAACAATTTGAAGATGCGCCAGCGATTGATCGTAGCCGCTTCTTTACGATGATTTATCAAGAAGAATTTGGTACAGCTGGTGGTCAACCTTACGGTGCGTTACTTGGTGACTACGAATTCGGTTATGGCGATGAAGATGTAGCGTTAATGCGTTACATGGGCGAAGTTGCTGCAGCATCTCACGCACCATTCGTTGCTGCTGCAAATGCGAGCATGTTTGACTTTAATTCATTCGTTAACTTTAACGAAGGCAAGCCAGTTGCTGCGGGTTTTGATTCACCTGCTTATGCAAGTTGGAATGCATTCCGTGAAAGTGATGATTCGCGTTATGTTGCATTAACACTACCAAAAACAATTGCACGTCTACCATACGGTAAACAAACAGTGCCTGTTAAGTCATTCGATTTTGAAGAATTGAAACATGATGCTAATGGTAATGCTTACCCAGAGACACAAGATGATCTTGTGTGGAGTAATGCTGCGTTTGAATACGGTTTATTATTAACGCAAGCATATACACAATTTGGTTGGTGTACTGCTATCCGTGGTAATGATAATGGCGGTAAAGTTGAAAACTTACCGAACTTTACTTACTACACACCATCGGGTGATTTAGTTCAACAATGTCCATCTGAAGTAAACCTAACAGATGAACGTGAAAAAGAACTGAGTGACTTAGGTTTCTTACCGTTAGTGCATTATAAAAATACGAGCTATGCCGTATTTATGGGCGCTCAAACGGCGCATAAGCCAAAAACGTATACCGATCCTGATGCGACAGCAAATGCAGCCATTTCAGCGCGCTTGCCTTATACAATGGCAAGTAGCCGAATTGCACAGTACCTAAAAGTAATGGGTCGTGACCGTATTGGTTCTAACCTAGATCCGGATAACATTGAAAAAGAATTAAGTAACTGGCTCCACCAGTATGTTAATCCAAGTGCGATTGGCAATGAAGCAAAATCAACACATCCATTGGTTGAAGCAAAAGTAACAGTTGAAGAACAAGTGGGCCGCCCTGGTTGTTATTCTGCTGTGGCTTATTTACGTCCTTGGTTACAAATGGAAGAGTTATCATCGTCATTACGCATGGTTGCTAATATTCCAGGTTAATAGTTGATGCCCGGGGGCTCCCCCGGGTTGTTGAGGTTGTTATGAGTACATCAAATCTAACATCATCCGCCAACGTCCTGACGGATGCAGGGCTGTGGCGGATGCTGTTAAACCATGCTCAGAACGATAATCGTTCAGAATTCAAATCACAGTTAAGCAAACTGATCATGCAACTTGATGATGTCATGAGCGAGCAACTTTCTGCTGTAATGCAAGCCACTGATTTCAAAGAATTGGAAGCGCGCTGGTTAGGACTACATAGCTTAGTTTTGCTACCTGTTTCGCAACGCCGCGTGCAGGTTAAGTTGTTAGACCTCAGCTGGGACATGGTGTCTGCCGATCTTAATCAATCTTTCAATGTCACCCGCAGTGCGTTATATCAAAAAATATACGCGAATGAACTCGATACCGCTGGCGGCCACCCATTTGGACTGTTGGTTGTTGACCATCTTATTCACTCTGACTTAGACGATGATGCTGATTTTGATGATCTGTACACACTGCAGTTATTAGGTGAATTAGGTGAACGCGCGCTGTGCCCTGTAAGTCTTGGCGTTGATCCGTATTTCTTTGGTGACGAACCCGCTCGATTAATACCTGACCATAAGCGTATACAGCGTATTTTAAGCAGTTCAGATTTACAAAGTTGGCAGTTATTACGTTCTCATAGTGCGAGCCGTTTCTTAAATCTGGTGTTACCAGAATACCATTTAAGAAGCCCTTATCAGCATTACCAAGCCGGGTTTGTGTTTAACGAACGAGCGCTAACAGAACATGTACTGTGGGGAAATCCCGCCTATTTATTGGCTGCAAACGTGATCCGTGAATTTGACCGTATCAGTTGGTTTGGTTTTTTACGTGCCTATGATGAAAGCGGGCGTTACGGCGCAATAGTGCAAGTGGGTAATGGTCAGCAAGATCCATTGTTATCACGGATTGATCTGTTTAGTGAAGATGATGATTTTTGGTCAGCACAAGGGTTTGTTCCTTTATCAAGTGTCTATCTTAGCGGTCAAAAAGGCATTTTCAGTAATCAGTCCGTGTGGAAGGCAACGACTGAAACTGAAAAAATGAGTGGTATGTTACAGACAAATCTTATGGCCTGTCGTTTTGGTCATTACATTAAAGCGCAGATCCGCGACCAAATCGGCAGCTTTGATAGCCCGTCTACATGTCAGCGTTCGTTAGAAAAGTGGTTAAACCAATATATCAGTGGCGTTGATTTTGGTGATGAGTCAATCATGGCCCGTTATCCTCTTAAACGCGCTGATGTTAATTTTACGCAAGACCTGCTTGACCCAACAAAATACAGTTGCCAAATAAACCTACAGCCGCAATATCAATATGAAATGTTAGACACACACATTGTTCTGCTTACCGACGTGCCCGCAACAAAATTAGGGGACCAATAATCATGAGCTTATTTGCAAAAATGAAAGGTGATTGGACGGCGAATATTGATGATCTTCGCGATGCCATTATTGAAAATATCGCGTCATTGCTTTCCGCTAAAGCGCCCATTTGGGGTGGCGATGATATTGCCAAATATACTGCTGAATCTATCGTTTTACTGGGCATGAGCCATGCGGTGAGGGGGCAGAACAGAGCTAATAGTGAACATATTTTACAAAATGTTAAGCAGTTAATTACGACATTCGAACCCCGCCTCAAGGATCTTAATGTTGAGTTGGAAGAAGAATCTGTCGTTACCAATAAACTGAAATTTAGAATCGAAGGCGTGATCGTCAGTGAGTTTGGTGAAGAGCTTGTTGTTTTTGATTCAAGCTTAGACTTCACCACAAGCAGTGTCGATGTAAGGAAAACTAACTTTGTCTGAATCATTACTAAGTTATTTTGAACAAGAGTTAGCATTTATTCGCCAAGACGCAGGTAACTTTGCTCAACGTCATCCTGGTGCAGCTAAGTCACTTGGGATCAGTCGCGATAGTATTGATGACCCGCAAGTGACACGTCTTATTGATAGCGTGGCCTTGTTGAATGCACGTTTACAGCAGCGTCTAGATGAGGATTATCCGCAGTTAACGGATAGCTTGTTACAACTTTTATTTCCACATTATCTACGCCCTGTTCCTGCTTATAGCATGGTGAAAATGCAGCCTCACGAAGAAGTCACTGCAAAGTACACTCTGCCTCGCGGTACGCATTTAGGACTTGATGATGTCGATACCGATACCTTGGTGTTCCGCACAACGCAAGATGTTGATTTATACCCGATCAGCTTAACAGATTGTTCAGCGTCTATTGCTCCCTTTGATATTCAGAAACCAAAAGGGGCAGAGCATGCGAAAGCTATGCTTGAACTCACATTAACAACAACAGATCCAACGATCCTGTTTTCTGATTTGGAATTGACGGAATTATCGTTATTTTTGCGTGGTGAAACACCAACAATATTGCGCCTTTACGATCATTTGTTTTCGGGGATCCAACAGATCGCCATTCAATATGATGACAGCGTTGTTTTATTAGGGGCGGACGCCCTTTTACCGGTTGGTTTTGAAGATCAAGAATTCGTCTTACCTTATAGTGTACGCAGTTTCGGTGGCTTTAAGTTATTAACCGAATTTTTTATGTTCGCAGAGCGATTCCATGCGATTAAGTTAGTGCTATCGTCTGCATTGCAACATGCCAATACCAACACACTTAAAATCCAATTTTTTTTAGACGACATGCCCGTGGAGTTAGCGCGTAGCTTAAGTGTAAATAATTTTAATTTATTCTGTTCGCCTATCATTAACTTGCAGCCAATCACCGCAGAACCATTACGTATCGATTTTAGCCAATCGCAGTATCCAATAATGCTGGATGTTGGCGGTCAGGCACAGTTGCAGTTATTTTCGGTTGATGATGTGACGGACGTGACAGAACAAAAAAACCGAAATGTACCGCCGCTATACGGTGAAAAATTTAACAGTGCTGAAATTGGATTACGCTGGCAGTTATCGCAGTCTGAAAATATGAGTGATAAGTCAGTATCGAGTGCATTGCGTGTTGCAAATTTAGACCATGGTCATGTTGATAAATCAGCACACACTTGGTTAATCTCGACAACCTGCACAAATGGTAACGCGGCGAGTCAATTGTCTACGTCTTGTGAGTTACATTGTCACGACTCTATTTCTTTACCTGCGGATTTGACCTTATTACGTCGCCCGACAAAACAAATTAACATCAATACTGGTGATCAAGGCGCATGGCCGTTATTGGCGCACTTACATTTTAACTACCAAGCCCTGTTTGGTAGCGATGATCCGGTGTCGGCATTAAAAACCATGCTGCAACTTTATAATCATAACAATAGTGCTAAAAATAGTGCTTATATCGAATCCATTCAAGGTTTGTCGCAAGCGCATGTTGTTGCGCCTGTGCGTATTTCGGGGAAAAGTTGTTTTGCTAATGGCACACGACTGAGCGTGACAATAAACCCGATGGGTCTTGCTGGTGGGGTGGAGCTACTCGCCCAATTATTGGATCGCTTTTTTGCGTATTTCTCTGGTTTTAATAGTTTTACACAAGTCGTGATATTACTTGATGGCCGAGAAGGCGAATACCGTGTTTTCCCGCGGAGGCTCGGATGCAAAAATCTATATTAGGCTCGCTACGTTGCGCGCCTTATCAGTTTGAATTACCGCAGGCAATGCAGTTAGTGAAGCACCATGCGGCTAAGTTAGGTGTGCGTCCTGAGCTTAATTTTATTACGCATTTACTGCCGTCATACCATCAATCTGACATTGTTGAAGTTCAGCAATACACTGACAATTCATGGCATTTTATGTGTGACTTGCCTGCGCTGTCTGGCAGTCAAGGGGTTATGCCTCGTTATAACTACAGTGAAGCGTTACGTGAGTCATTTGAGCAAGGTAATAGCGCATTAGTTGATTTTTTGGATGGCTTTAATAACCGTTATTTTCGCCTTTATTGTCAGACCGCAATCAAGAACAACATCGTTATCCAAGCGGAAGAAGAGCGTTTCAGCTGGAATCGTCATCACCAATCACTCACTAAGATGCTGTCTAGCCTTGCGGGTGACACGAGTATTAATACTGCATTACCACAAGGGCACCTTATTCAATACACCGGGTTAATGGGATTGAAGGTGACATGTCTAACAACACTCAAGCTCTTATTAGAGGATTACTTTGGGTATGAGTTTGAAGTAGATCATGGCGATATTGAATATCAGCCGCTACTAGAGTGCTGCTTGACACGCTTAGGGGCAGCAGGGAAAAACAACCAGTTGGGATTTGACGCATTGCTTGGAAAGAGCGCGGTTACCGCATTTCAACAACTTGACGTAAAAGTGAAACCCAATCATCACGGCTTTGAACAACTCAATCAAAACAAAATTTTGAGCTATGCCATCGACGCATTTATTCGCCATTACATGGGGTCGAATATCAAAATCAACTTAGCAATGAAAGTGGCTGGACAACAACTACCTATTTGTCAGTTAACACGAGATGCAAGTAATGGTGTGCGATTAAGCCAATCTGCGAGGTTGGCATCGACTGAAATAACACAACAGTACGTGGTTATGCCACTAAAACTAAAGTAGGACACTGCATGATTAACGTTGAATTACAAAAACTAGTGACGCGATTAACGCCAACATTAAAGAGCGCTCTCGAGCTGGCCGCTGCAGATTGTATGGCTAGAACACATTTTAGTGTCGATGTTGAACACTGGTTTTATCAATTATTAAATGAGTCAAAATCTGGTTGGCAAGGCGTGTTATCGCAAAGCGGTATTGAGCGTGAACAAATTATTGATTTACTTAACCGTAACTTAAATTGTGTCGCACGTGGTAACGACAGTTCGCCATCGCTTTCACCTTCGTTGATTGAACTGCTTAAAGATTGCTGGTTATTAGCGTCGCTAAACCACAGTAACGCGTCAATTAATGGTTATCACGTACTGCTCGTACTCAAGCAGCGTATTGAACAAGGTGGATACAACGGTGAATTGACCACATGGTTGAACACGGTATCGATTGAATCATTAAAGAGCTGTGCCGCGAAGCAAGGCACTCAAATAAACGCAGGTGAAGTACAACATAATGACATTGCACCGAGTGAGTCTGTGGGCACTGTTGCACTTGATAAATATACGCACAATTTAACTGAAGCGGCACGTAAAGGTAAATTAGACCCAATCTCAGGGCGTAATCCTGAAATCCGTAAATCGATTGATATTCTGTGCCGTCGTCGTCAAAACAGTCCGATCCTTGTTGGTGATCCGGGTGTTGGTAAAACCGCGATTGTTGAAGGATTAGCACAGCAAATTGTTGATGGTAATGTGCCACCGTCATTGGTGAATGTGGAATTACGTACGCTGGACCTATCTTTATTACAAGCGGGTGCAAGCATCAAAGGTGAATTTGAAAACCGTTTGAAAGATGTGTTAACGGAAGTGAAGCAATCTGAACGCCCAATTATTGTGTTCATTGATGAAGCGCATACGTTAATTGGCGCAGGTGGTGCTGCAGGACAAAATGATGCGGCCAACTTATTAAAACCAGCGTTAGCACGTGGGGAGTTCAGAACGATTGCTGCAACAACGTGGGCTGAGTATAAGCAGTATTTTGAAACGGATGCCGCATTGACTCGTCGTTTTCAGCTTGTTGCTGTGGGTGAACCGAGTGAAGGCGATGCGATTCAAATGCTACGAGGTGTTGCGGGCTGTTTGCAGAAACACCATAACGTGACGGTATTGGAAGAAGCAATTGAAGCTGCGGTTCAGTTGTCAGTACGCTTTTTACCAGAACGTCAATTACCTGATAAAGCGATTAGTTTATTAGATACGGCGTGTTCACGTATTGGCTTGAGCCAGAGCGCATTACCGCAAAAATTAGACGGGTTAGCTGAACAAATCCGTTATGCGCACAATGAGCGCACCTCGTTTGCATATGAAGATGCGATGTATGCGAACGGCACTGAAAAGTTGGTGGCTATTGCACAGAAATGTAATCAGCTGGAGTCTGAATACGAGGCGTTAAACTCGCGTTGGAATCTAGAAAAAGAATGTGTTACTGAAATTTTAAGATTACAGAATGTTATTGCAGAGCGTTTTCTTGCGGGTAAACAGGTTGCAGATACGCCAATGCAGGCACTGTTAAGTAACAAAATGACGGAACTGCGCAGTATTCAAGGTGAATCACCTTTGGTGATGGCACAGGTTGATAAGCAGACTATTGCTGAAGTGATTGCGTTATGGACTGGGATTCCCGTTGGTAACATGGTTAAAGATGACGTGAAACGTTTACTTAACCTTGAAGCAGAACTCGGACAGCGTGTTATTGGCCAGCATGCTCCGATTCATGAAATTGCCAAAGCGATCCGTATGTCTCGCGCTGGATTAACTGACCCACGCAAACCGGTTGGTGTGTTTTTAATGTGTGGCCCAAGCGGTGTGGGTAAAACAGAAACAGCATTGGCATTAACTGATCTACTTTACGGTGGTGAGAAAAATATCACGACTATCAATATGACTGAATTTAAAGAAGAGCACAAAGTATCAATGCTACTTGGCTCACCTGCAGGTTATGTTGGTTACGGTAAAGGTGGTGTGTTAACCGAAGCGGTACGTAAAAACCCTTACTCGGTATTGTTACTTGATGAAATGGAAAAAGCGCATCCAGGCGTTCACGATCTATTTTATCAGATTTTTGATAAGGGGACGATTTCAGACAGTGAAGGTCGTGACATCGACTTTAGAAATACACTTATCATCATGACATCTAATGCGGCAGATAGTGCAGTTGTTGATGCCTGCCAGGTCGAACGTCCAGATGTATCGTCTTTGACTCAAACGATCTCGCCTGTTTTACAGCAGTATTTTAAACCTGCCTTCATTGGTCGTACGACCGTGGTGCCATATTTCCCTCTCAATGATATTGAAATGGCTGAAATTGCGCGTCTTTCTTTACGCCGAATTGAGAAACGAGTAAGTGGCTATTATAACGCTGAGTTCAGTTATGACAGTGACTTGGTGGATTATTTAGTAAGCCAAAATAACTCGCCAGAAACAGGTGCGAGAGCCATTGAACAAATCATTAATCGTCGATTAGTACCAGATCTAGCGACGCAATGTATCACCAGAATGAGTGAAGGACAAAGCATCACCTGTATCAATATCAGTGTTGTAGATGGTGCAGTGGCAATAGCCATTGAATAACTCAGAGGCGTGATTAATATTAATCACGCATTCGTTTAAATTTTTGTAAGAAGAGAATATTGTGGAAAAAAGCACATTCACCATTGAACAAATCGAATGGATCCGACGCTCACTTAAAATTGCCGTTGTGCATGGTGGCGAAAAAACACAGCCGGATAGCTTTATTTATAAGAACTTAAGTCCGCGTTCAACAAAAACGTATCAGCCCGTTGCTTATGATATTGCAGATGCTTTACGTGAGTCCGGATTTCAACATATTGATGTGTTACCTGAAAACATGGACTTGCCACAACGCTTAAAAGCGCTAAATATTGATCTGGTGATCACCAATAGTGGTGGCCTTCAAGGCTTTGATTCGATGTGCCATTTACCGTCAATGTTGGAAATGTTGGGTGTGCCTTATGTTGGTCATGCGCCAATGACGGCCGGCTTACTTGATAACAAACATTTGTTCAAACATGAAATAAAAGCAGCTGGGATTCCAACAGCGCCCTTTATTACCGTTGGTTTGGGGGAGTGCATTACCGATGCGGTGAATAAGGAGGCGTTAGATCAAATGGACGCTGATTTCGGTGGTCGATTTATTGTGAAACCTGTTTCTGGCCGTGCCTCGGTACATGTTTATCCGGTGTTTGATCGTGCAGACCTCGCTGGTAAAGTAAAAATAGTGCAGGCCGCGACGAATAACATCGTCATGATTGAACCTTATCTGTCTGGCCGTGAGTTTGTGGTCGCGGTTGCAGGTTCTGTGATATTTAAAAACGACAAGTTGAATCAGTTAGCTTCACCTTTTGCCTTTTCGGTAACGGAACGTGTACTTGCAGGCGATGAACCCATTTTTACGTCGATGGATGTAAAACCGATTACCAGTGATCGTTTATTAAAAGTCGATGAGCCTGAATTACGCCAGTCATTAATTGATTTGGGTAATAAGATTTATCAGCAATTGGGACTCGGTACGCTTGTGCGTGTTGATTTACGCATGGACTGCAAGGGTAAATTATATGTCCTTGAAGCGAATCCAAAGCCAGATTTGAAACGTCCTGAAGGCGATAAACTCAGTATTGTTTGTCACGATATTCACAATGAAGGCATGAGCTATCAAGACTTGATCCAATCTTTGGTTTTCAATCGTTTGGTGTATTTACAAGCACAACGCCCTGAATCGTTAGCGCATTGTTTTAACGACGACTTCTTCAGCTTGAAAAGCGCTTAGGAGCGACAGTGAGAACCGTTAACGATAATCTTCGGCTTACGTTTGGTGTAGCAGTAGTGACAATGTCATTATTGCTTATACTGGTTGTAGGTTATGCACAAGCGCTAAAAAGTCATCGCGAATTATCAACTGACACCATTTTAGCGCAAACTCAAGCGGCTAAATTAGGTATCGAACAGATACTCAACTCGGGTGTACCGTTACCTGAAATCGCAGGGCTAAATCTGGTATTACAGCCGATTGTAAACTCGAATTCATCGGTTACTGGGTTAGCGTTATTCGCTGGGCACGATGAACTGTATAATGCGGGAGAAACCATCCTCGATGATAACTACATTACGATCCCACTCAACAATAAATTCACGCAGGTGGGCAATTTAAAAATTGCATTTAGTCCTGAAAAAGTAGAAGAAGTCGTGACCAATGTTTTTCAACCTATGGTGTGGTTGATTGCATTTTTACTGGTGTTATTTATTGTTTCAGTGCTTCGAAGTCAGCGTCGGAAAGTGTATTTAACGAGTTTTATCGTGGTGTTTTTTAGTATGGCAATCAGTGTAGTGCTGCTTGTTGGTAGCTTATATCATGATGGTTTACGCAATAAGGCCGTATCGTTAGCCGATATCGTGAGTCACCGTTTAGCCCCTGTGTTGGAATATAATATTGACCAGAGCATGGTGACGGGGATTGATAGCATGTTGGATAACTTCCGCAAAGCTAATCCTGAAGTGGCTACTATTGCAGTGTATAAAAATACCGAGTTAGTTGCGGATTCTCAATACAACCAAAGCATTATGCTACCTATGCTGGGGCGTACAGGGTGGTTAGATTATAGTTTAGCGACCTCTAAATTTGCAGAGGTGCACCTTACTTATCAATCAAGCGTGGTACTGGGGCAGTTAACCAAAATATTAAAAAATTTCGCAATCTTATTTTTTGCTTGTGGCTTGGTCTGTTTTGCTTTTATCCGTTTGCTTGGTGGCGACGCAAATCAATCTTCATCAGAACAAGTGCTTGAACGTCTAAAGCCGTTGTTTTTAGGTGCTGTGCTGATGGAGTCTTTAATGGCACCAATCATGCCGCAGTTCTTAACCTCATTGGCGGAATCGTCAGGGCTTGATGCAAGCACTTCTGCTATTTTCTTCACACTCTACTTTTTAGGTTTTGCCTTAACCTTACTACCTGCCGCACGTTTAATTGAAACTTATGATATTCGCACTGTGCTTATATGTGGCGTGCTTTTGTCGACGTTAGGCGGTGGCATCCTTAGTGTCAGTGCTGAAGGTAGTATTGTGAGTGTATTGATTGCGCGTGTTGTGTCGGGTGTAGGCCAAGCCTTCGTATTCATTTCGGTACAAGGTTATATTTTACGCTTGAGTGATAAGAAAAATAAAACCCAAGCCGCAGGTATTATCGTATTTTGTTTTAATGCTGGATTTATTGCCGGCGCTGCGATTGGCGCACTCTTAGCTAACTACTTTGGCGACCGCGCTATCTTCATGATTGCGACCGTAATTGGCTGTGTGATGACGTTATTTAGCTTTGTATTACCGAGCATGAAAGCGTCTACGAAAGCCTCGGGTTCGTTGTTAAATAATATCTCGATGATGATGCGAGATTCTTGGCGATTAATGAAAATCCCCGCGTTTATTCGAACCATGTTATTGGTGGGCATTCCGACTAAAGCGGCGTTAACTGGTATCGTTTTTTTTGCGGTGCCGTTAATGCTTGCTGAGCGTGGTATCAGTAAGGAAAGCATCGGCCAAGTGCTGATGACTTATGCTGCTATGGTGTTGTTGGTGAGCCATAAAGCTGGGCCTTGGGTCGATAAGTTAGGCAGTAGTAAGCTTGCATTGAGTGTTGGTAACCTGATTGCCGGAGTTGCGCTTATTATTCTAGGTGCGGCATTTGAAATGGAAGACAGTTTGATGATTGTTGTTTTTACCACTATTTCAATGATGTGCATGGGGTTATCACACGGTCTTATTAATGCGCCTGTGGTGACGCATGTTGTAGACGCCATGGCCGATAGGCAAGAGGTGGATTCTGTCATCGCTGCGACGTATCGCTTCCTTGAACGACTAGGTCATGTGTCTGGGCCGCTTATTGTCGGGCAATTATTATACCAGCTCGGCGTGGATTATACCCTGATAATACTGGCAATTTTCTTTGTTGTTATAGCTGTGCTGTTTTCTCTATTCGATAGACAAACATCTAAGGTGGTAAACATATGATCCGAGTTTTATTCATCTGGGTAGCATGCTGTTTACCAACATATGCTGCAACGGAATGGCCAACATGGTTAGGCGAAGAACTACAACCTAAAACAGCTAGTCATTGGCGTGCGGAGTCTGCCGCTGAAGGGGTGTCGTTTGTGCCTGCGCGTTCATTGTCTAAAATATTGGTGATCGTCTCACGCAAGGCATCGTCTTATGATGTGGCATTAAAAACGCTATTAAATGTGTACAGTACCCAATTACCTCAAGTGCAGTGGGTCGTTAAACGCTTACCTGTAGATAATACCATGTTAGTGAATTTGCTTCATCATGCAGAGAATGAGGTTGACTTGGTGTATACCTTAGGTTCTAAAGCGACCATGTCTGTGCACAAGGTATATCAAGGTGGTTTATTGCCGGTTGTTTCTGTTAATTCAAAAGATCCGGTGTTATTAGGTCTCACAGATAACTATGCTGGTACGGGGAACAATTTTGCATTCACGTCATTGAATCTACTAACAGATGTGACTCTTCGCATTATGCAACGCTTTAATCCACAGTTAAAGCAAATCGGTATTTTGTATTCACGTAGCAATCAGAGTGCATATCTCACGCAATTTTTACCAATGAAAAAATTTGCTGAAAAAGTGGGATTAACTGTTGTGCCAATTGTGGTTGATGAATCGAAATCGGCGATGAGTTTGAAGTTAGTGATGGACACTGCGATTACGAGGCTTAAACAAACGGATCCAGAACTGAATAATACCTTGCTTTGGTTAACGGGTAGCTCGTCGTTACTCGCGCGTGTGGATGACATTAATCAATTTTCACAGCAGCTTGCGTTGATTTCTGCGGTTCCTGATGTGGTGAATGGAACGAAAGCCAGTGCATTAATGTCGTTTGGCGTTAGCTTTGTGAATAATGCGACGCAAGCGGCGTTGTATGGCATCCAAATTTTAAAAAAAGAGGCCGTTGTAGGAGACCTTCCTGTCGGTGTTATTTCACCACCTGACATTTCAATTAGCTTTAGGCAAGCGGCCCGTATTAACCAAGCAATCCCATTCGAATTAATGGAAATGGCCAGCGATGTGTATGGCATCGAAGGAAAAATGATCCGCTCTAACGGAATGTCTGTGGAGGACGGTCAATGAACGTAATACATAACGTAAGCAGAATAATGCCTTTAACACTGGTGTTAAGTTTGTTTCTCGGAGGGGCATTTATGGCAAAAAGTGAAATCCGTCCGGAACGATTACTGTTAGCGACACAAGTGTGGAGTCCTTATCAATACCAAGAAAACGGTGAAATGAAAGGGCTTGGGATAGTGAAGTTGAAATGTATTTTAAAGGTAATGAAACAGCCTTATCAAATAACGATGACAGACTGGGACCGTTCTCAGATTCTAACGGAAGTAGGGGAACTACATGGCCTTTTCCTCGCGTCTAAGAATGATACTCGCGATAAATATGCAGAGTATTCCGCGCCTTTAATGAACCAAACATGGAGTTGGTTTAGTTTGTCTGACGCGATTGATACCAAGAGTCCCCAGTTTAAAAAAGAAGTACCAGTGACCGCATTATTTGGTTCGAACAAGTGGTTATGGTTACAAAAACAAGGTTACCGAGTCGAGAAAAAACCGCGTCGTGCAACCGTGCTTATTGAATTACTACTGTCAGGCGAAGTAGGTGCAGTATTGGCAAATGATGTGGTGATGGAAAATGCGATTAATCAATTGGGTATTAGCCATCGAGCAATAACCAAAACAATGGTAAATGAGAAACCACTCGGTGTGTATTTCTCGAAGAAGTTTACGGGGAAATATCCGTTATTTATCAATGAATTCAATCAAGCCATTGTGGCATGTGAGGGTCAATAATATGCCGTTATCATTACGAATTATCAGCTCTCCTGATGGAGAACCCATTCCAGAATGGACAATCAATTTCCCCGATGAAGGAGGAAGCATTGGTCGTGCTTATGGTATGACGATGCAATTATCGGATGCCTCTAGAGAAATTTCGGGTACGCATGCGTTAATTAACCGCGGAAGCCGTGGTTATCAAATTATGGATGTGAGCACGAATGGTGTGTTTTTAAATGGCGCGAGTAAACCGTTAGGTTCAAATAATCAATCGACGTTGAACGATGGCGACGTGGTTAATGTGGGAAAATATCGCCTAATGGTGTCTTGTTTCACTCCCGATAAAGCGGTTGTAAAGGCGTCGGAACAAACAGGAACACAAGGTACTGATAAGTCGTCACTACTGAGTGCCTGGGATGACGATCCGTTTGGTGATGCCTTATCGACTGCCCGCGTTAACGCTCATTCAGTTAATGATAAAGCAGATTCTGCACCAGAGTCGTCAGATGATCTTGAAGTACCAGAATGGGTGTTAACTGATCCAAAAGAAGAGTTGGACGGCATATTTGCAGACCCATTTATTGCTAATGAACCTGTAAAAAAACGGGGGCAAGGCATACCTCAAAATACTTGGTCGGATGATGATAGTTTTTCTGATGACCCCTTTGGTGATGAGATGCTTAATACCGCGTCTGTAGTGATTGATGAAGGCCAACAGTTTGCTGATACGAGTTCACGATCTAATTATTCTGCGTTGGAATCACAGCAACTGATGTTGTTACAACTTAAGCAGCATGACCTGATGGTGCAATCAGCAGAAATGGCGTTAGAACGATTATTGTCAGATATTTCACCGACGGAGCTCGAAAGTTTCTTTGATGACTTTGCGCCGCGACGTTTCTGGCAAAAGAAAGCGGACTATTGGACTGTGTACAAACGCTTCTTTACTCGTCAGAAAGAGAACAAAGAATGGCAGATGAAATTTAAAGCGTATTTTAGTGAAAGTTTACGCATTAAGCAGTCAATGGGAGACAAGTAATATGCAACGTGTGCTTGTCTTTTTGATGTGTACTTTATTTTTAAGTGGCTGTAGTAGCTGGATGTTTTGGCGAGACGCACAGGCATTGCAAGTGGTCGTTAATATTGAGGCTGAAAACAACATCAACCCTAATATAAATGGTTTAGCGTCACCCCTTGAGATTCGAATCTATCAGCTGGCTGACAGTGAAGCATTTACGCAGGCGAACTTTATTGATTTGTATCGTGATGATCAAGGTGTGTTAAAGGCGGGATTATTATCTAAACGCCAGCTCGACAGTATCTTACCGAGCGAAACACACAAGGTCGCGCTGCCACAAAACAGCGAAATTAAATATGTCGGTGTGGTAGCGGCTTTTTCTAATTACAGAGAAGCCAAAAGTACCGCAATTTTGAGTGTGCAATCTGGATTTTCGATTGTTGTAAACATCAGTATTGACGGCGTAAACATTACCGTGACAGGTGAAGAGGATTAATAATGGATAAGAAAAAAGTAGTTTGGTCTGAGGGGATGTTTTTAAGCCCGCAACATTTTCAACAACAAGAACGTTATTTTGAAGAGTTTACCAAACAATATTGCAGTCTGATGAATCCAATGCGCCACGGTTTGGCTGAGTTAGAACTTGATTATTCATTAGTTAATATTGGCAAAGTTGGGATCAAGCGTGCAAAAGGTATTTTTCCTGATGGCACTCCTTTTGATATTCGTAATGGATTAGCGCTTGATATTCCTGCTGGTGCCATGGATAAGTTAGTGTATTTAGCGATGCCAATTTATCGATCTGGTGTGATGAATGTAGGTTGTAAAGATGACCCTCACCGCCGTTACCACCGCACTGATTACGACGTGTTTGATACGACCCGAGACAATGCCGATGCGTTGCAATTGGAGTTAGCGGAATTAAACATCGTACTCAAGCTTGAAGGCGAAGAGTTACAGGATTATACCCAGATCCCGATTGCGCATATCACTGAGCATAAGTCAGATGGCGGAATTGAGCTAAACCGTGCGTTTATCCCAATGTCACTTTATTTCACGGTGTCTGAATACTTAAAAGATAACGTGAATGATCTATATGCACAGATGAAATACCGCGCGAGCACCATCTCACAACGCTTACAGGTAGATTCTGCTAACAAAAGCTATCAAGCGTTAATTCGTGATTATTTATGGCTACAGGCTTTAGGTCGTTGGTTACCAAATATTAAGTATTGGCTTGATAATGGGACCACATCACCGCAAGAAATTTACCAAGAATGTATGTCAATGGCAGGTGAAATGCAGGGCTTAGACACCAAGATGCCAAAAGAATATGACAGCTGGAACAATGGCCGTTTGTATAGCCTCTTCTCGATCTTGTTTTCTGATATTCGCGTGCTATTACGTGAAGTTCAACTCGATAGTGTGACTACGTTAGTTTGGGATAAGAGCTTGTTTGATAAGCGTCGTTTATTACGTACGTTAGTGCAGGACTCAAGCCTTTATAATGCCGGGCGATTTATTTTGGTAGTATCGTCACCGTTAGGTGCAGTGCAGTTAAGTAAACAATTCCCACTCGCGGTTAAGCTAGCAGGTAACAGCATGGTTGCTGATCTCGTGCGTAATGCGTTATCTGGTGTGCCAGTACGCGCGTTACCTATTGCGCCATCGGAATTAAAATCACGTACTGATGTGGCCTATTTCGAGCTAGATACGCAATCTGATTTGTGGCAGCAGCTCGTGAAGAAAGACGAACCGATAGCATTACATGTCGATAATCGCATTGGCGATGTTGATATTGAATTGTACGTAATTCGGTAGGGGGGCGCTATGACATCATTATTTAATGAACAACCGACGATTTCAATTCGTCGCAGTAACAGCCCGCGTAAAGCAGTGAAAACGAGTGGTGAGGTACAGCTTGATTTAAGAGGCTCTGAAAAGTTAATCGCTCAATTAGCGAATTATAACAATCCAATCTTAAAAGAATGCAGTGAATTATTGGGTATTTTGGCAAGTGTCGAAAGACAAACCTCACCTTTAGATATTAATGCCTTTCGTCAACAATTGCTGGATGGTATCGCAGACTTTAAACGCAAAGGGCTGTTTTTAGATTATCACCCTAGTGTGATTGAAAAGGTTTGCTTTATATTATGCGCGGCGTTTGATGAATTGATCTTGTATACCTCGTGGGGCGAAGTGGCTCGTTGGGAAAATCATTCATTACTCAGTAAGGTCTTTAGCCAGCGTAATGGTGGTGAGGTTTTCTTCCAACTGCTTGAACAAGCAAGCCGTCAACCTGCAAAGCTGGTGGACTTCTTAGAGCTTCAATATGTGTTGATCATGCTCGGTTTTTTAGGCAAGTATCGTCATGATAATCGCCAGAAAATGAATGAGTTACAGTCTGAACTTTACAGTATGATCCGACACTACCGTAGCGAATCTATACTGGAACCGCCAACGCCGATTTCGATGCCGGAAACAACCTCGCCTTGGCGATTTATCAGTGCGGTTAAATTATCTTGGATTAGCGTATTATTAATCATCAGTACGTATTGTTTTTCAGAATTTTGGTATGACCAGCGTAGTCAATCAACCTTAATCGCATTTAGCTCGTTGGATATGGCAGGTTTTACCAATAGCACGAATAACGATGATTTGATTTACACGAGTACGCCTGAAGACTTAGGCATTGAAGTGCAAGAAGCTGTGAGCGTGAAACCAGCTGCGCTTATTGATACGATCTCATGGAATATCGTCGTTGCGAATTTTGCGACGAAAGCCAGCGCTGTGCGGTTAGAAAAAGACATACAAGCTATTGGGTATAAAGTTGTATTAAACGAAGTGCCTACCGGTGTGGAATTATTTATTCCGAACAATCGCGATTTAGCAAAGGCGAAACTTTTAAAAAATGAAATTAATGCTCGCTTTGGATTAAATGCAGTTATACGCCGTAGTAATAAGGTAGATGATAAATAATGAAAAAAATAACATTAAAAATAGCGTGTTTACTTATTGCGCTAGCGTTATTGATTTGTACTGGACTTAGCTGGATATACCTCCCAACCTTAGATGAAGGGGATAAATTATTAAGGCTGGTGGTTACTATTTCTGGTGGGTCTTTGATTACGATAGCTCTCGTGATTGCGGTTTGGCAACACCTGCGTGAAGAAAAGTCGGCTGTCCACGAGCAAGTTATTTTATTTAAACAAGATGTGAAAGTCATTAATTCACTGTTTAAGTCAGCAGTTATAAAGTTGAAAGGGCATAAGGGTAGTAAGCTTAGTAGTTTGTATGAGCTGCCTTGGTATGTTTTGATTGGAGGTGAAGATGATGCAAAAAGTAGCTTACTACACCAAAATAACCTAGAACCGGTTAACTATCGCGATCGTGATAAAAGTGAAACGTCACAATATATGCGGTTTTGGAGTAATGAAAACATGGTGGTTATTGAAGTCGACCACCGATTATTCGATCGAGACGGTATTGATGACGCGTTGTGGCGTGTGTTTGCTCAGCAATTAATGAAATACCGACCTCGTCAAGCAATCAATGGCGTGTTAGTCGCGATTAGCTGTGAGCGATTATTAACGGGGGATAAAAAAGAACGTTTATCTCTTAGCTCAAATTTACAAGATGCTATTTTAACACTCGGCGAACATTGTGGGTTAGCGCTGCCTGTTTATACATTATTCACAAAGTCAGATACGATTGCTGATTTTGTTGAGTTTTTCTCGAGTAACTCGGGATGCGATATCGATCGACCTTTGGGGATTACGTTTCCAAACACGGATGACCATCGATTTGAAGTCAGCATGTTTGAGCTGGAATGTCAGAAATTACTCGATGTGTTAGCTCAGCAGCAATTCCAATCATTACGAGAAACACGTCAAGAGGATGCGCATTCTGTAGTTGCACTCCCTTATCAGTTACGTCTTTTCTTTGAGCAGGCTACCGAGTTCTTAGAGGGTATAAGCCGGGAAAACCGGGTTCGAGATGTTGTGTGGTTAAGAGGCATGTATTTATGTTCGACACAGCAAGGTGGTAACTGTCACGATTTACTGACACAACTTGTTGCTAGCAGCAGTGCGTTTAATGCCAATACGACAAGAGAACAACTATCAGGCCGTAAGCAATTGTTCTCAATGAATATATTGCAGCAGAGTGTATTGCCTGAATCGAGTATTGTTGGTGTTAACCAGCTGCGTCATTATAGTTACCTTGCATCGCGAATATCGATGATGTTAGGTTTTATCGGGATGATTGTTGTACTTGGCTTACTGTTGCGCGATAACTGGAATAAAGATGAAGATTATCGAAACCATGCGGTTACTCAATTAGCATTGTACCAGCAAGACATGGAACGATTACGTAATACTAATGTTGGTTTTGAAGACATTATTCCAGTACTAAATGAATTGCGTCTGGTGGTTGAAGAAGGGCGTAAACCTACACCTTTATATCAACGTATCAGTGTTAACCAGCCTAAAACGACGGAACAAATCTACTTGAGCTATGAAGCTCAACTACAGATGTTCTTGCTGCCTAAGCTGGTTGAAGTATTAAGCAGTGAACTGTATGTATATGTTAATTTGGGCAATTCTAGCAAGATATTTGAAGTGCTGCGTTATTATCAAATGCTGTTTGATAAGCAACGTTTAGACATGACTGAATTATTAGCTTATTTGGTTGAAACGCTAAATGAACAAGGTGATATTTCGCTGGATAATATAGAAACGTTAACCATGTTAATGGAAGATTTATTCAGTAGTGATTATGAGACGGTGCTTGTTCCTAGTGATGATTTGATTTCGGTGGCAACGCAAAATTTAGAAGGTTTATCACCAGAACGCCTGATTTACACCCGTATAAAATCACTTCCTGAATACCGTAATCGCGTTGATACGCGTCGTCAATTAGGGGATAAGTTTGATGTGCTATTTCAATTTAAAACCGGATTTAATGGTTATTTATTGCCTGAGTTATTTACTCGTCAGGGACAAGCAAATATCGATCTGAGTGCGAAATCAAGGTTACTTAAAAAGCAGCTAAATGAATTTAAAAGTATCCAAGGTGATATGTCGGGTGCGTCTATTTCTGAGCTTGTAGATCTGAGTAAGAAGGTACAGCGTCTGTATTATGCGGATTACATATATCAGTGGAAAGAACTTATTAACCACATTGAAGTGAAGCCATTTAATACGATCGATGATCTTGCTTATGCGGTTAAAACTGCGCGTTCACCCGCCAGTAGCCCGATTATTGATGTGCTTGATGCATTAATTGTTAATACAACCCTGGCTAAAAATGCTGAGGGTGCACCTAACGCAAAGGCTGTCGGTAAATTAGGTTTGAAAAAAACGGCATCGGTATTGAAAAAAGTTGAAAAAGTTAATCGCTTTGGGGGTGATAAGTTATTACGTTTACAGCCTTCGTATGTTGTTAATGAGGCGTTTAGCCCTTATTCAATATTCATGGCGAGCAAAGGTAAAACAACACCCGTAGATGAATTGATGGCTGAATTAGATCAATTGAATACGTATTTTGATACTGCGTTATCAAGTGGCGATCCAAGTCGTGCGTTATATCAGTATGCACAAGATCATGCGTCAGGCAGCCAAGATATATTGGTTAATTTCCGTCGCCAATCAAGTCGCTCGCCGAACCAGGTGGCAAGCTGGATTAAATCCTTGTACGCGCAGTCATGGAAGAGTGTGATCAACGGCAGTGCAGAACATGTTAATCAGCAATGGAAAGAGCAAGTACATGGGTTTTATCGTCAAGCGGTTGAAGGGCGTTTCCCATTCTTGTTAACAGGGCGCGGCGAAGTTGCCATTGATGATTTTGCATTGATGTTCAAGCCTGAAGGACGTATAGATAAGTTCGTCAGTGAAGTGCTTCATCCCTTTACGTATTGGGATAATGGCACTTTAAAATTGGCTGAATTTGATGGTGAAAAGCTGCCAATTAATGCGAAAAGCTTACAGCAACTTAAACAGGCAAAAACGATTCGAGAGTTGTTCTTCGGTGCATCAGGGCAAGAGCTAGCGATGACGTTGAAATTAAAAGCGAGTTCGATGAGTACCTCTGTGACGCAATTTAATATCATGGAAACAGAAAACATATTCTCGTATCGCCATGGCCCTCGATTATGGCAAAGCATTGCATGGCCATCAATCGGTGAAGATGATTACATGTCGGTGAACTTCTTTAGTGGTGATAACCGTGTCGCGAGTAAGTCATATTCAGGGCAATGGGCACTGTTCAGAGCCTTGTTTGATGGGCGTACCAGTGCAACGGGTGATCGACGCATTAAGAAATTAACCTATAAGCTTAATAATGAGAATATCGTCTTACAATATAGTCTGAGAGGTAGTAACCAAATATTTGATAAGTCTTTGTTTACCCGCTTTGGTTTACCTGCGCGTTTATAAATGATGACGGACGCGATAAACGGTCGACTTGCTTCTCGTTTTACAGTGATCAAATTACTGTCATCGACGACATGGTTGGTTCGAGATCGCGAATCTGCTTCAGCATCAGAGTATATGGTGCTGAAGCGAGCAGATCCCATTGCAATGAAACGAGAGTTGCTCTGTTTAGCTGACTGCCATTCGTATTACATTCGTCCTGTAAGGGAGTATTTTAAGTCGGAAAATTTATTATTGATGCCATTCATTGAAGGGGAGTCATTACTCTCTTTTAGTGTGCATCAAACAAGTGAATTTCTGCTACTTGTACCACAGATAGTGCGTGCGATTATGGCGATGCATGCGCAAGGTTGGGTGCATGGCGATATTAAGCCATCAAATGTTATTTATAATGTGAATAAAGGTGAAATATCGTTAATTGATTGTGGCTCTGCATTACAGTCTGGTACGACATTGTCGAATTTGTCATCATGGCAAGTGACCCCTGGTTTTTGTTCCGCAGATCGTTATGAACAGTCGCACATCGTGGTGCCTCAGGATGATTGGTATGCTTTTTATCAGTGGTTATTGCAGTTGTATAATTCGGATTTAACCTTGCCAGAACAGCTGTTATTAACACGCTGGCTTAATTGGCTTATCAAAATGAAAGATAAGCCGAATGCGGATTAACAGTTAAGAGCAAGTAAAAAATTATTCTATTCTTCATTGCTATTTTAAAATTATCCACCAATTAACACTGTTGGCATCCCCATGATAATGGTCCCTCCATGGGCGGTGGTATCCCCCATTCTTGCAGCAGGCTTACTGTTGATTAAAACGGTTGCACTGCCTTTTACTACACTGTCTGGTGGGCCAACACACATACATATTTGTCCTACGGTCGCCGCGGGTAAATTACCGATTAATACGGTTGTAGGCAGAGGTAGCAGCGGCCCGCCAACATGTGGGATCGGGACTAATGCGGGAGTTTGCATAGGGCATACATGCATGTCGGTCGCGCGTGCTGCTGGTAACATATTATTCTCCTAATTGACCATTGCCACCTTGGGCAATATGCAATCCAAGTTTAAAATAGTGTTCATATCGTTCTGTGGCATGTTCGCCATCGGGCAGGGCTGCGATTAAGTTAACTGCGCCTGCTACAGCTTGTGAATATAAGTACTCAGGCGGCTGAACAATGGGCTCGCTCGGAGCTGTCATGCTACCACCACTCCAGAATGCAGCCTGAGCAACCCAACCAGCACCGGTTTGTAAGTCTGCCTTTTTTGCCATCTCTTCGGCAAATCGACGTGCTGTTTCATCGGGTTCATGAACCCATGCCTTGGCAGAACGAATTGCATTGGCTTCGTTTTCATTCCAGTCGCTACGTTGACTTGCGCAGCAACATGCCCACCAGATTGCTTCTCGGACGGGTAATGCATGCGCAAGGAATAAGGCGGTATCGGCAAAAAGTTCAGCTGCAATGGCCATATCTATGACTGCAGCGGGTGTGAGATGTTGCGCTGCGAGCGCGGTTATTTCATCACTTGCTTCATACAAAGATAAAATGTCTTGTGCATGCTGGTGTGGGATCTTTAAATAATGCATTAGTTTACCTTTGTGATCGCGCCCTGTATTTGAACCATGGCACCTGCTTTAACTTGTGTCATTGCACTGCCATTAATGCCGACAAGTGCCCCTTTAATATCTGTTTTTGCTTTGCTTTCGACAGTGATGATAGTAGCTTTGAGGGTCGCACTACCTTGTCCTTCGATTGCGATCTGTGGGCCCGTTATTTTTATACCGCTTGGACTTATTTCGATACTGCTGCCCCCAACGGATAACTTTATTTTTGTTTTACCTTTTAGTTCAATTGTCTGACCATCAATCTTGATCGCAGAAGTTGCACTAATGTTGGCATTTTTACCTGCATCTAAACTGATGTTCGCATCTGACGCTATATTAGTATCTTTTACAGATTTAGTTGATAAGGCATCTTTACTTTCCAGGTTTGTCGCTTCTTTACTACTGATATTTATTGTTTTTTCGACGGTTAATAACGACGTGCCAGTGACGGTCTTTTTGTTATTTTGCTTTACATTGATTGTCAGATCTTTTTCGGCTTGTAAAAAGATTTCTTCTTTGTCTTTTTTGTCTTCGAATCTGAGTTCATTCGCAGTACTGGCATTACCTTTCGGCGTGCTTCTGGTTTTGATCCCTGATTGTGTTGCTGTACTGTAGGGCGGTTTGTTCTTCCCTGTGTAGATAGAACCACAAACAACAGGGCGGTCAGGATCGCCATCAATAAAGTTAATTAATACTTCGTCACCAACACGAGGAATAAATTGCACGCCAAATCCGTTACTGGCTGTGGCTTGCGAAACGGGTACCCAACACGAGCTTTTTTCGTCTTTTTTACCTTGTAGGTCCCAATGAAAGTGGATTTTAATTCGTCCTTGTTTGTCTTGATTGGTTTCTTCTCCACTTGGCCCAGTGACTTCTGCACTTTGTACACTGTGGATTTGTGGTTTTGGCAAGAAGGGTGGACGCCATAAAATGGATGCAGGCATACATTGAAATGTATTAGTGTATTCGGTTTTATGACCACTTTCTGTTGCTGAGAAGTGATGTTGTGCTTGTGTTACCACGTATTCTTGATTGTGCTCACTGTCACTGTGGTCAGTTAGTGTAAAACGCAATCCAGCCCCTAATGCTGGGATGGATGATTGTGCCGTAATATTTATTTTTTGTGTATCGATGCTTTCCATTTGGCGCTTAGCTGAATCTCTGATGGTATTTTTATCGCTATGCCCCTGACCAAAAAAGTATTGTGTTAAGGCATTATTTTTAACGCTATTGGTCGTTGTCCTATTACCACTCGACAGGCATTCGGCGAGTTCGGCATTGTGATCGCCAAGTGATAATTTGCTTACGCCAAGAATACTACGTACGTGCCAATGTATGATGGCGTGTGTTTTATCTTTTGCACCTGTAATAAACGGAATTTTGCTGTTATCTAGATTTGCAAAGTCTTGATTGTTATCTCCGATGATAATACACGGCTGATTCCCGTTATGATCACTGTGATAATGCCAGCCTTCACTTGCCATCATTCGTCTTAAGAAATCGTAATCGTTTTCGTTAAATTGGATACAATAGGTGTGCTTACTGCCAGCACTACGCATTGATAGTTTGAAATAGCTTTTTAAACCGGAGTCGGACAAGACTTTTTCAATGATTTGTTTGCTGGTCATGTCTTGGAAAGTACGACTCGATACGCGATAGTTAAATACGGACAATGGATCTATCGCTTCGATACGGTAGGTGTAAAGTGCTTTTGCAGGATCAAAACTGAGACTTTCTATCGATGAGACTAATGCATGAAAACGGCGCGCTTCTTTTCTGTTTCCTTCGAGACCCGGTGAGTAGCTGAGATCAATCGCTTTGCCTAATAAGGATTCTGATATCTTGTCTTTGGATATTAATACTGCGGCATAATCGGAACGTGAAAATATCTGTTCTGTAACGGTTAAGTCGGTGACAATATAAGGGCCTTTACCGTCTAACTTAGCCAGTGTTGGCCTGTGTTTTTGAGTATATGCTGAAGCTGTCATAATGGACCCTTGTTACTATTTTTTACCATGCGATGGTTACTATTTGTTATATCAATTCGCACTAAATCCTAACATAAGAAAAAATAATGCAGGATTGCTTTTATGTAAGCGTTTGTGAGCGTTGTATCTTGTGGGTAAAGGGGGGGCAGCGCTGTATTTTTGATACGAAAAAAGGAAGCATTTCTGCTTCCTTCGATGACGAATAATGGCATGTGAGTATGGCTATTCGTTAGTGTCTTATCCGATAATATTAAATCGAATGATTAAGCGAAGTGATTATCTAATTCTTCGCTACCACCTATGTGTTTACCACCGATAAATATTTGTGGTACTGTGCTGCGACCTGTTACTGCTCGTAGACTGACTGTTGTTGCGTCTTTACCTAATACCACTTCTTCGTAGTTTAGGCCTTGGTCAATTAACGTTTGTTTTGCTTTTGCGCAGAACGGGCAACCCGGTTTAGTAAATACGGTGATTGATTCTTGTACTTTGTACTCAGGAGCCACATAACCTAGCATAGTATCTGCATCAGAAACCTTGAACGGGTCGCCTGGTTCGTCAGCTTCGATAAACATTTTTTCTACCACGCCGTTTTTAACTAGCATGCTGTAACGCCATGAACGTTTTCCAAAACCGATGTCAGATTTGTCGACCAACATGCCCATGCCTGCAGAGAAGTCACCATTACCATCTGGAATAAAAGTGATGTTTTCTGCTTCTTGGTCATCTTTCCATGCGTTCATTACAAAGGTATCGTTTACTGATACGCATAATATGTCATCAACGCCATGTGCTGAAAATACGCTAGCTAATTCGTTGTAACGTGGTAAATGGCTTGAAGAACACGTTGGTGTGAATGCACCCGGTAAGCTAAATACGATTACTGTTTTGTTAGCAAAAAGTTCTTCTGTTGTGCGGTTAACCCATGCGTCACCTTGGCGAATAGGGAATGTAACTTGTGGAACCGCTTGGCCTTCTTTCGATACTAATGTTGTCATAATATATTCCTTAACGTAGCTATTAATTAAGCTAACTTATGTTTGTTATAAAGAGGTTTGATATAAATTGTTCTATAAAAATAAATAGGGTGAAGACGTTGTGTCTGTGTCGTCTTGATGTAGCTATTATGTCGAAATACCCATCATAGGCACAATCGATTAAACCTTTGTTATCGATAGTTTTTTGGAATGGATTCTTGTTATTTATTTTTATCTATTGAGAGGGTTAATTGAGGTTATTTCCGGTTATAAAAAAGCCCCAATAAATATTGGGGCTCAGTTTGATATGTAGTCTAAAGTCGTAATTATTCTACAGTTACAGCTTTAGCGAGGTTACGTGGTTGATCCACGTCTGTCCCTTTAATCAGTGCAACATGATATGAAAGCAACTGCATTGGTAAGGTATAGAAGATCGGCGCTGTAATTTCACTTACATGCGGCATCGTGATGATCTTCATGCCTTCTGATTCAACAAAACCAGCGTCAGCATCTGCGAATACATAAAGTAGGCCGCCACGTGCACGAACTTCTTCAATATTTGATTTTAGTTTTTCTAATAATTCATTGGTTGGTGCGATAACCACAACAGGCATGTCAGCGTCAATGAGTGCTAAAGGACCGTGTTTTAATTCACCCGCAGCATATGCTTCGGCGTGAATGTAAGAGATCTCTTTAAGCTTAAGCGCCGCTTCCATGGCGATAGGGTAGAACTCACCGCGACCAAGAAATAAGGTATGGTGCTTGTCAGCGAAATCTTCAGCCAGTGCTTCAATGTCTTTATCAAATGATAATGCATTTTCAATTTGTGTTGGTAATGCATGTAATGCCGTTACGATTTCAGCTTCTTTAGTTGCATCGATAACGTGTTTTTGTTTACCTAATGCGGTTACAAGCATTAACAATGCTGATAATTGTGTCGTGAATGCTTTAGTCGAAGCAACACCAATTTCGGTACCCGCACGGGTCATAAATGCAAAGTCAGATTCACGTACTAATGAAGAACCTGCCACGTTACAAATGGTCATTACAGCCATGTAACCTTTTTCTTTCGCTAAACGCATTGCTGCTAACGTATCTGCGGTTTCACCTGATTGGGATAACGTGATCAACAGGCTATTCGGACGTGTTACAAATTTACGGTAGCGGAATTCAGATGCGATTTCGACATCACAACTTACGCCTGCTAACGATTCAAACCAATATCGGGCTGTCATACCTGCATTGTAAGACGTACCACAAGCGATGATCTGAATGTGTTCAACTTTCGCTAAAATCTCTGCCGCGTTAACGCCGATACTTTCTGTAATAACGCTGTTAGCTGTAAGGCGGCCTTCCATTGTATTGGTTAGTGCGACAGGTTGTTCGAAGATCTCTTTTTGCATGAAATGGCGGAATTTACCTTTATCAGCAGCGTCATGCTCTGCATTCGACTCCGTTACTTCACGTGTTACTGGATTACCATCAATATCAAATACTGACACATCTCGACGCGTAACTTCAGCCACATCACCTTCTTCAAGGTACATGAAACGGCGTGTAACATTAAGCAGTGCAAGTTGATCGGATGCTAAGAAGTTTTCGCCTACACCTAAACCTATCACAATTGGGCTGCCTGAACGTGCCACAATTAATTTACCTGGTTCGAGACGGTTTAGTACTACAGTACCGTATGCACCTTCTAATTGAGCTGCTGTTTTTTGAACTGCATCAAGTAGGCTATCTGTTGAACGTAATTCCCATTCAACAAGATGCGCAATGACTTCAGTGTCTGTTTGAGATTGGAAAATATAACCACGTTGTTGTAATAATTCACGTAACATCTCATGATTCTCAATAATACCGTTATGTACTACTGCAATATCACCTGATACGTGTGGATGTGCATTTGCTTGTGAGGGTTCACCATGTGTTGCCCAACGCGTATGGGCGATACCAGTACCGCCAACAGGCTGTTCAGTGTCAACGGCATTTGCTAGCTCTTGTACTTTACCTAGGCTACGTACACGCTGCAGGTTATTCTCTTGATCAACAATAGCAACACCTGCAGAGTCATAACCGCGGTATTCTAAACGACGTAAACCTTCAACTAAAATTTCAGCTATATCTCTTTGCGCTACTGCACCAACAATGCCACACATGGTCTTCTCCTAAATGTATAAACTTTTTAAACAAGTAATAACCACGTGATAGTGCTGTCTATCGATCCGTGACGACGTTCGTCCTTATACAACTTGTTTTAATGATTTTGAAAGCGAAACTTTTATCATTAAAATATTCAATCGTAACTTAACATTGAATGTATTAGTTACGTTTCATTTAAATATAGTGCGTAATAGTGATTTATCTAGTTTCACTTACCCACTAGATGGCTTGATTTAGCAATGAATACCAACTAAGTTTCGTAGTTTCGGTATTTTAGTTTCGTTTGTTTCGTTTGTCCATCTAAAGTTGTAGGTAATAAGTGGTTTGAAACAAAGTAATGAAACAAAGCTAATGAATTAAGAAAAAAAGTAGCATGCTAAGGATCGCTGTCAGTAAGGTATTACGCGTAATCAGAATAAGTAGTACCGCAAAAATAGCACCAATCAGGTAGCTGTTATCCAAATTTAGGTGCAAGGTATTCTCTTGGATAAATACAATCGGCGCTAAAATAGCGGTGAGTACGGCCGGGGCAGAATAACTTAAAAACTTAACTAAACTGGGACTAAGACGCAATGGCAGCTTAGGTTCAATGAAAATATAGCGACTAATGAAGATGATTACTGTCATCAGTATTATGGTAAGCCAGATCATAAGCCGTCTCCTGGTCTGGTTAATATGGTTTTATTCGGATGCGTTTCATGGGTTAGTTTGGCTGTTAACATACCTGCGCTCATACCAGATAAGGCCGCAATTAATAACCCGCCGGGTATATGGAACAGTTCGCAAAGTACCGCTGTCACTAAAGAAACTAATACACTGACTAAAATTGAGGGCGTTTTAATGGAAGGGACGACTAAAGCAATGAAGGTTGCAGCAATGGCGAAGTCTAAACCGAGTTCATCTAAATTGGGGATCTGTTGACCAGCCAAAATACCGACCGCAGAAGCAATATTCCAAATAAGATAAAAACTAAAGCCCCCCCCAAATGCAAACCAGCGATCAAATTTGTGCTGTTTGGTTTCGCTGCATATGGCAAACAATTCATCGGTGAGCAAGAAGCCTAATGTTAGTCGCCAGCGTAAAGGTAGGGGACTCATTTGATGACGCATGGCCATACCATATAAAAAATGGCGAGAGGTAATGAGTAGTGTAGTTAATAGAATACTAGCCAGTCCAACTCCTGATTTGATCATTCCAACTGCAACAAGTTGTGCTGCGCCAGCAAACACAATCGCCGACATTGCTTGGCTTTGAATGACATCTAACCCTGCTTCAATGGCATAAGAGCCTGCCAAAATACCCCAAGGGATCACCGCAATACTTAGCGGCATTGCTGCAGCCGCGCCTTTCAATGCTGATTTTAGTTTAGATGGTGACGCTTGTTCTGAGTCGGATTGTTGATCCTGCATCGCATTATCCTTGTGATGGCGGTGGTGTACTATATTCGAGAATATAAAAACTGGGGGTAATAAAAAACCCAGCGAACTGGGTTTTCAATCGTCATACCTATGAAGATATATTACTTATGATTTATCATCAATCAATTAGTGTTGGGCTTTGTGCTCGCCACTGCCAAAGTGCCAATCATAGTGGAAGCTTTGACTTGCATCTTGATCTTTACGACGGTAAGTGTGGCCACCAAAGTAGTCACGCATCGCTTGAATAAGGCTTGCTGAAGAATCTGCTTCACGGTAACAATCGTAATAGCTCATTGCTGCGCTAATCGATGGCATTGGCATACCTTGCATTATCGCTTTCGCTAATACTTCACGCCATGCCATTTGGCTTTCAGCTAATGTAGTAGTGAAACGATCCGCTAACATTAGGTTTAATAACTCTGGTTCAGCTTGATAAGCTTTCGAGATATCATCTAAGAAGTGAGCGCGGATCACACAGCCAGCACGCCAGATTTTTGAAATTGCAACGTAATCAAGCGTCCAGTTATGTTCTTTTTGTGCTGCAGACATCAATTCAAAACCTTGTGCGTAGCTACAGATCTTTGAACAATAGAGTGCGTCAGCCAGTTTTGCTAGCCATACATTTCGGTCTTCGGTTGTTACCGCTGGACCTGCAAGTTTAGTCGCGCCAACCTGACGGATAGATTTTTGTGTACTTAGGCAACGGGCAAATACAGATTCTGCAATTGCGTTTGCTGGCACGCCTAGCTCGAGTGCTTCACGTGCAGTCCAGTTACCAGTTCCTTTTTGGCCTGCCTGATCCATTATCACGTCAACCATAGGTTTACCTGTTGTTTCATCAACAACTTTTAGGATGTTACCTGTGATTTCGATTAGGTAGCTTTGTAATTTACCTTTGTTCCATTCGCTGAATACTTCGCCAACTTCAACTGCTGACATACCTAAGATTTGACGCATGAACTGTACAACTTCAGCAATCATTTGCATATCTGCGTATTCGATACCGTTATGTACCATTTTAACAAAATGGCCAGAACCGATTGGACCGATATATTCGGCACAAGGTTCACCTTCTGGTAGAGGCTGATCTACGTGTGTACGTGCAATTTCAATACCAGTGATAGGATCTACTTTCGCAGACATTGCTTGCCACATAGGTTTTAGCCATTCCCAAGCTGCTTTGTCGCCACTAGGCATTAACGATGGACCAAAACGAGCACCCACTTCACCGCCAGAAATAGCACAAGTGAAGAAGCTGAACTTACCTGCGTAAGTATCTGCACGTGCAATAGAATCACGCCATTGGCTGTTACCTGTATCAACAACAATGTCGCTTGCTTCTAAGCCTGCTGCAATTAAGTCATTACAAATAATGTCAACAACAGGACCTGCTGGAACAGAAAGCACTATTCGACGTGGTGTTTCAAGTTGGTTAATTAGCTCTGCAAGATCGGCAACCGCAATTAATTTTGCTGCTGTTAGAGGTTGATGACGCTTAACGATGTCAGTACGACGGCTTTCGTTAATGTCAAAAGCTGCAACGGAAAATCCACGTTCAGCTAAGTTTAATGCCATGTTGGCACCCATTACGCCTAAACCTATTACTGCAATATCAATATTTTTATTCATCTGGTCCTCTGTGCCTTAGCAAGTCATGAAGGTGAGAATTGGGCTAATGCCTTGTCGTTTAAGGCATGATATAGAAAGTAGAAAAAGATACAATATGAACACTACTGTTATTTAGCTTTTTCATTTAAATCGAGATTTTTGATGAGCTAATTTTAAATCATTAAAATCTATATGGTTAATCTGATTATCGAGATGAGATCTGCCTCACATAATCATTGTTAGTTTGAATTTAAGCCTGTGCCTTTCCTGTTCAGTTATACAAGTTTAGCTAAAATTATTTACAGTTATGTTAAAAGTTATACAGATTTTCTGGTTCAAAGTTAATAGGAAACTTTACTTACCCCTAATTATATATAGGTGTAATATAGGTAAGTATTTTATAAATAAGGATATTAGGTGTATGAGTTCCAACAGTCGTAAGTCTGGTCGCGTGACCTTACAAGATGTTGCTAATAAAGTTGGTGTTACAAAAATTACTGTTTCAAGGGCGATCCGTACACCCGAAAAAGTGTCTGAATCATTACGCTTGACTATTCACAAAGCCATTGAACAAATGGGATATGTACCAAATCGTGCTGCTAGCATGTTAAGCACTAAGCAAAGTAAAACTATTGTATTAATTGTCCCTTCCTTATCTAACGGTGTATTTTCTGATGTAGTACGCGGTATTAATGATGTGATGCTAAATGAAGGCTTTCAGATCTTACTGGGTCACTCTGGCTATTCTCTATTAGAAGAAGAACGTTTAATCGAAACCTATTTACAGTTTGGTATCGATGGCATCATTATTTCTGGTACGCATCACACTGAACGCAGTAATCGTTTATTACGTAAATCAAACTTACCGGTTGTGGAGATCATGGAGTGCAATGATAACGCGATCGATATGTCTGTGGGTTTAGATCATGCCCTAGCGGGTTATAAGATTACCGAGCATCTAATCAGTAAAGGTTATAAAAATATCGGCTTTGCCGGTGCGCGAATGGATTTACGTGCACAGTTACGTTTAGATGGTTGGCGTAAAGCAATTTGGGAAACAGAATTGAGCGATGAGCGTGTGGTGACCAGTACCTATGCTTCGACTTACCAAATGGGTGCTGATATGTTGACTGAGTTATTAGGTGAATGGCCTGATACTGACTGCATCTTCTTTTGCAATGACGATTTGGCTGCAGGGGCACTATTTGAGTGTCAACGTCGTAATCTAAAAGTACCGAAAGATATCGCCTTAGTTGGCTTTAACGATCTTGATATTTGCTCTGCGACAAATCCAAAGTTAACGTCGGTATCTATCCCTCGTTTTGATATAGGTGAGCAAGCGGCTAAATTGTTACTTAAAAAAATCAATGATGAACCGATTGAAAATAAGCATTTAGATCTCGGTTTTATTATTTCTGAGCGTGCTAGCACTTAAGTCACACTGATAATACTTGTGTTTTATTGTGTTATCGGTAACATTGCGTTAGTTGATTTAGAGCGATGTTAAGAAGTAAAGAATATGATAGGCAGAAGTATTATAGTCATGGGCGTATCTGGTAGCGGAAAATCTACGATAGGATTAAAAATTGCACAGCAGCTCGGTGCTAAATTTATTGATGGTGATGACCTACATCCTAAAGCGAATATTCTAAAAATGGCTGCTGGCCAACCGTTAAATGATGCAGACCGTACGCCTTGGTTAGAACGTGTTCGTGATGCATGTTTTAGCATTGAAAAAAAGAATGAAAAAGGCGTTATCGTTTGTTCTGCATTACGTAAAGATTATCGAGATCAAATTCGAGATGGTAATAAATCCGTAATTTTTATCTACTTAGATGGTAGTTTTGATTTAATTTTAGCACGTATGAAAGAGCGAGCAGGGCACTTCTTTAGTGGAGATGACATGTTAAAAAGTCAGTTTAATACTTTGGAGTTACCACTTAAGGACGAAAAAGACGTACTTTCTGTTCCTATTGATGGTACAATTGACGACATCGTAAGCCTCAGTATTACTGCTTTAACGCGGAACTAGTATTACGATTTTGGATTGATATTCTACAGGATTTATAAAATATCAGCATATCCATAAACCATAATAATGGTCATATTTTAATCAAAATATGACCGTTTTTTTTATCTCGACTTTATATTTTAAATGGAAATTAAAAGTTGATTATATGTAACAATAGTGACTTAAAAGTTGAAATTATCCGATGATTTTATATAAAAATGTGATGTTAACCCTAGAGTTTAGCTGTTTGTAATAGTAAGATTACACCAACAGTTACCGGTAACACGGTTGGATAACATCATTATCGGGTTTGTCAGAAACAAGGATACCGCTACTAATGAAAACCATTTCTAAAACAATTATTGCAGCATCAGTTGCAACTATGATGAGTGCATCTGCATTCGCTGCTGAATTTAACTTCAAATTTCAATCATCTGATCCATCGGGTGAGAAAAACTTCCAAGTGCAACAAGCATGGGCTGACCAATTAGAAAAAGATTCTAACGGTCGTATCGATGTGACTATGTTACCAGTAGGTGCCGTAATTAAGCATACAGAAACACTTGATGGTATTAAGTTTGGTGTTTTACAAGGCCACATTACAGCAACAAGCTTCTTTGCTGGTAAGGATCCTGCATTTGGTTTAATGGGTAACACAGTTGGTGCTTGGTCTGATCCAATACAACTATTAGATTACATGTATAACGGCGGCGGTAACGAGCTAATGCGTGAAATCTACAAACCTTATGGTATTTACTATATTGGCGCATCAGCAACAGGTCTTGAAGCGTTTGTTTCTAAAGTACCACTTAACGGTGTTGCAGATCTTAAAGGGCTTAAATTACGTGCACCAGAAGGTCTAGTACAACAGGTATTCGCAGCAGCAGGTGCTTCACCAGTTAATTTACCGGGTTCAGAAGTATTTACAGGTCTAAGTAAGGGCGTTATTGATGCCGCTGATTACACTGTATTCTCAACGAATCATAAAGCGGGTCTAAATGATATCGCACCACATCCGGTATATCCTGGTTTCCATTCTCTACCTGCAATTGAAGTTTCAATCAGTGCAAAATCGTGGAACAAACTACCAGCTGATCTACAAAAAGTAATGCAAGATTCAGTTAAAACATTTGCTTACACTATGGTTGATACACTGAAAAAAGCAGATGCGGAAGCGGTTGCAGACGCAATGAAAAATCCAAACATCACCATACATGACTGGCCTGCAGAAGAACGTAAAAAATTCCGTACTATTGCGCGTAGCCAATGGGAAATATACGCAAAACGTTCTCCAAACGCACAAAAAGTATATGACTCTATAACGACATACTTGAAAGCGAAAAACTTACTGTAATTCAAATAAGCGATATATATGAAGGCTGCTTCGCAGCCTTTTTTCCACTTAGAAGATGAAAAAATCGATGAGTAATCCAGAAGAACTCCAACCAAAAAATCGTCTCGACTCAGGCATTATATGGACAGGTAATGTATTAAGTATCTTGTTTCTGTTTACGGTATTAATATCGTTTTATGAAGTGCTTATGCGCTACGTATTCAACGCGCCAACAATTTGGGTTCATGAAACAGCTTCCTTCGTTGGTGGGTCATTATTTGTGATCGGTGGTGCTTATGGATTAGCAGCAGATAAACACGTACGCGTTGTGCTTATTTATGATCATGTATCGGAGCGTGTAAAGCAGTACTTGAATGTATTCCACCATATTATGGGTTTGTTGTTTACGATATTACTTTCTTATGCCGCTTATACCATGGTGGAAGGCGCCTGGTATGCACCTTGGGGTGAGATGCGTTTAGAGACATCTGGCTCAGCTTGGAATCCTGTATTTCCTGCGCTACTTAAAGCGCTAATTTTTGGTACTTTGTGCTTAATGTCAGTTCAGTTTGTGTTGCACCTGATTCAAGAAGTCCACGGTTTAATTAAGAAGAAAAAATAATATGTTTGATCTTTCATCTATTGGTATTGGTTACGGCAGTTTATTAATGCTGGTGCTTATGATTGGCCTGTTGTTAACTGGTATGCAGTTAGCATTTGTTACTGGTTTAGTTGCGGTTATATTTACATTCGGTTGGTTTGGGCCAGAGGTCTTACCGCTAATCACCAGTCGAATTTATAGTTTTGTTAGTGGGTACGTATTTTTAGCCGTGCCTATGTTTGTATTGATGGCCGCCTTGCTTGATCGTTCTGGTATTGCGCGTGATTTGTTCGATGCAATGAAAAAAGTGGGTCGTAATGTCCCTGGTGGTGTTGCGGTTCAAACGCTATTAGTAGCGGTATTACTGGCGTCAATGTCGGGTGTGATCGGCGGTGAAACAGTACTACTTGGTATTCTTGCATTACCACAAATGCTGCGCCTTGGTTATGATCGTAAATTAGCGATCGGTACAACCTGTGCCGGTGGTGCGCTGGGTACTATGTTACCACCAAGTATCGTATTGATTATTTATGGTCTAACGGCCAGTGTATCAATTGGCGATCTGTTTAAAGCGTCATTCTTACCCGCCGCGATATTAGCGTTACTGTATATTTTGTATGTATTAATTCGTTGTCACTTAAACCCGACATTAGCACCATTACCGACGGCCGAAGAATTAGCAGAAGATGCAGCGAAAGATATTAACTTCAAAAAAGCATTATTATTCCCAATGCTATCTGTTGGTGTTGTTCTGGGTAGTATCTACAGTGGTATCGCGTCAATCACTGAAGCATCTGCATTAGGTGTTGTCGGTATTGCAATCAGTGCGGCTATCCGAGGTGAACTTAACTGGAACATGTTAAAAGATAGCTCGATTGCGACTTTACGAACTTGCGGCATGATCATCTGGATCGGTATTGGTGCGAGCGCATTAGTTGGTGTTTACAATTTAATGGGCGGTATTGATTTTGTAAGTGACGGTATTCTGGCGATGAGTGGTGGTAGCCCAATGGGTACTATTCTTATCATGATGGCAGTGTTGTTTGTATTAGGCATGTTCCTTGACTGGGTTGGTGTTGCATTATTAACGATGCCAATCTTTGTTCCGATTGTCGTTGGGCTAGGTTTTGATCCTATTTGGTTTGGTGTGGTGTTCTGTATGAATATGCAGGTATCATTTTTGTCACCACCATTTGGTCCTGCTGCTTTCTACCTTAAATCGGTAGCACCCAAAGACATCAGCTTAGGTGAAATCTTCAGTGCACTTGTACCGTTTATCTGTTTACAAGTTGTTGCACTAGCACTATTAATCATTTTCCCTGATTTGGCTTTATGGTGGAGGTAGCCTCTCTGAATAAGGCATAAAATAAGAATCAAAGCCCGATGTTAGCAATAACATCGGGCTTTTTTACAAATAAATTACTTGCTTCTTGTACCCTTTCTTTATTTCTCTATCTAGCCTTAACGTAGAATGTTCAATATTTATCCATTAAGTCGTATTTAAATATGTTATTTAAATGTGCAATATGTATCAATGTGTCAGGTAATGTAAGCAAATGTAATCGCAGTGTATGAAATGTGAGCTATTTTGGGGCTTAACCCTTCATTGTGTAACGTATAGTAACTTACTGTAAACAAGCGCCAAGATTTCCCAGTCTAATTATATTAATCGCCTGACAATAACGCATGAAATAATCGTGCTATGTAGAACTGCTCCTGAATAATGGAAAATAACGGAAGGCTTTAGCTATGATTACATTTGTCACCCCACAGCATGCGCAGGTAATTAGTGTTACCGGTAAGGCAACTTTTAGGTTGGAACTAAATGAGGAGTTGTTAGCTGATGGACACACTATACCAGCGGGAGGTGCAATTGACATAACTCCTGGAGCCGAGATTGTTTTGCAATATGCAGATGGCTCGATTGCTATTATTAATGAACATTATTCAGAGGCTAAGGTTTTTGCATCTGATGACTTGGCTGATTTGACAAACAAACAAATAGATGATGAAACATTAGAAGAAATTGAGGCAATTCAAGCACTCATTAAATCGGATGCTGAATTCATTGACCCTGTTAGTACTGCTGCAGGTAATGTAAGTGATGGAGGCCGTTCTTCTGCGGTATCTTTAGAGCGGAGTGCGTCGGAAACATTAGCTGATGTGGAATTTAATACCACGGCATTTTTTAGTGTGAATGGGAATGACTTTGAAAGCGATGATTCCAGTGATGAAGGGGTTTCAGCTAATCAACTTCCTGCATTAACGGTAACATTAGGTAACGATACCGCGGTGAATGATCTAATCACCAGTGATGGAGCTCTCGTTATTGGTGGTAAGCTAGATGGTGCTACGATTGAATATAGTATTAATGGTATAGATTGGAGTAATACCTTTGTTCCAATTGAAGGCGGTAATACGGTTTATGTTCGACAGATTGATGGGTTTGGAGGAGTCTCTCTAACGACGTCTTTATCATTTGAACTCGATACACAAATAGCAGCGCCAATAGTCGAATTAGCAAACGATACGGCTAACGGTAGTGACTTAATTTCAAGTGACGGCACTCTTAATGTTTCTGGTATTGAAGCTGGAGCAGTAGTTGAATATAGCGTTGACGGCGGCAGTACTTGGACCAACAGCTTTAGTCCGGTTGAAGGCAGCAATACAGTTGCAGTTCGTCAGACTGATGTCGCGGGTAATGTCTCTAATAGCAGCGAGTTAACCTTAACGTTAGACACTCAGATCACCCCGCCTATAGTTAGATTAACTAACGATACCGCTAACGGTAGTGATTTAATTTCAAGTGATGGCACATTAGATGTGTCAGGCATCGAAAGTGGTGCAACGGTTGAATACAGCGTTAATGGCGGTGATTGGTCGACAGAATATACTCCTGTGGAAGGTGATAATAGCGTGGTTGTTCGTCAAACGGATACCGCTGGTAATAGTAGTGAAAGTACCCCTGTTGAATTTATTTTAGATACCCATGCAACTGACGCCCCGACAATAACCTTTGAATCAACCGGTGATGACGCAATTTATAACGCAGCTGAAGTGGGGGGCGACGGAACGATCACTGCAACTATCACTGTTCCTGATGATGCCGTTATTGGCGATGTTTTAACTTATATCATTGATGGCGCAAATCCTATTTCGGTTGAATTGACCGAAGTAAATATTGTGACAGGTATCAGTGTTGAAGTGGCTCCAGGCGATACGGTAACAGCGAGGGTAACTGATATTGCAGGTAATGTCTCAGCATCTGCCTCTGTATCTGCTGCAGATGCAGATTTACAAGCCGATGAAGGCACGGTAACGATTGGGACTGTGGCTGGCGATGATGTGATCAACGCAGTTGAAGCAGGCGCGGCAACTATCGCGGTAAGCGGTACAGCGACTGGCGGTGATATTAGCACTGGCGACACGGTTACCGTGACGGTAAATGGTACTGCTTATACAACAACGGTTGATGGATCAGGTAACTACACAGTTGACGTATATACCACAGATTTACAAGCAGACAATACCATTGATGCAAGCGTGGCTTCATCAGATGCAGCGGGTAATACGGTTGTTAGTAACGCGGTTGAACACGCGATCTCATTCGATACCACAGCCGATGCTGGCACGGTAACGATTGGGACGGTTGCAGGTGATGATGTTATCAACGCAGTTGAAGCAGGCGCGGCGACTATCGCGGTAAGCGGTACTGCGACTGGCGGTGATATTAGCACTGGCGATACAGTTACCGTGACGGTAAATGGTCAAGATTACACAACCACGGTTGATGGTTCAGGTAACTACAGCGTTGATGTGGATACTACAGATTTACAAGTTGATAATACCATTGATGCAAGCGTGGCGTCATCAGATAGCGCGGGTAATACCGTGGTTAGTAATGCGGCTGAACACGCGATCTCATTCGATACAAGTGCTGATGCAGGTACGGTAACCATATCAACGGTTGCGGGCGATGATGTGATCAACGCAGTAGAAGCTGGCGCGGCGACTATTGCGGTAAGCGGTACTGCGACTGGCGGTGATATTAGCACTGGCGATACAGTTACCGTGACGGTTAATGGTCAAGATTACACAACAACAGTGGATGGTTCAGGTAACTACACCGTTGATGTAAATACTACAGATTTACAAGCTGACAATACGATTGATGCAAGCGTGGCTTCATCAGATAGCGCGGGTAATAGCGTGGTTAGTAATGCGCTTGAACATGCGATCTCATTCGATACCACAGCTGACGCAGGTACCATCACAATTGGGACTGTTGCAGGCGATGATGTTATCAACGCAGTTGAAGCTGGCGCGACAACTATCGTGGTTAACGGTACAGCGACTGGCGGCGATATCACTCCTGGCGATACAGTTACCGTGACGGTAAATGGCACAGCTTACACAACAACAGTTGATGGTTCAGGTAACTACACAGTTGACGTAAATACTTCAGATTTACAAGCAGACAATACCATTGATGCAAGCGTGGCTTCATCAGATAGCGCGGGTAATACCGTAGTAAGTCATGCTGCAGAGCATGCTGTTACTTTTGATGGTGCAGCTGATGCGGGCACAGTAACTATATCAACGGTTGCGGGCGATGATGTGATCAATGCAGTTGAAGCTGGAGCGGCAACTATCGCGGTAAGCGGTACAGCGACTGGCGGTGATATTAGCACTGGCGATACAGTTACCGTGACGGTTAATGGTCAAGATTACACAACAACAGTGGATGGTTCAGGTAACTACACCGTTGATGTAAATACTACAGATTTACAAGCGGATAATACCATTGATGCAAGCGTTGCTTCATCAGATAGCGCGGGTAATACCGTGGTTAGTAATGCGGTTGAGCATGCGATCTCATTCGATACAAGTGCTGATGCAGGTACGGTAACCATATCAACTGTTGCGGGCGATGATGTGATCAACGCAGTTGAAGCTGGCGCGGCGACTATTGCGGTAAGCGGTACAGCGAGTGGCGGTGATATTAGCACTGGCGACACGGTTACCGTGACGATTAATGGCACAGCTTACACCACAACTGTAGACGGTTCAGGTAACTACACGGTTGATGTAAATACCACAGATTTACAAGCAGACAATACCATTGATGCAAGCGTGGCTTCATCAGATAGCGCGGGTAATAGCGTGGTTAGTAATGCGCTTGAACATGCGATCTCATTCGATACAAGTGCTGATGCAGGCACAGTAACCATATCAACGGTTGCAGGCGATGATGTTATCAACGCAGTTGAAGCTGGCGCGACAACTATCGTGGTTAACGGTACAGCGACTGGCGGCGATATCACTCCTGGCGATACAGTTACCGTGACGGTAAATGGCACAGCTTACACAACAACAGTTGATGGTTCAGGTAACTACAGCGTTGATGTAAATACTACCGATTTACAAGCAGACAATACTATCGATGCAAGCGTGGCTTCATCAGATAGCGCGGGTAATACCGTAGTAAGTCATGCTGCAGAGCATGCTGTTACTTTTGATGGTGCAGCTGATGCGGGCACAGTAACTATATCAACGGTTGCGGGCGATGATGTGATCAATGCAGTTGAAGCTGGAGCGGCAACTATCGCGGTAAGCGGTACAGCGACTGGCGGTGATATTAGCACTGGCGATACAGTTACCGTGACGGTAAATGGTCAAGATTACACAACAACGGTTGATGGTTCAGGTAACTACAGCGTTGATGTGGATACCACAGATTTACAAGCTGACAATACCATTGATGCAAGTGTGGCTTCATCAGATAGCGCGGGTAATACCGTGGTTAGTAATGCGGTTGAGCATGCGATCTCATTCGATACAAGTGCTGATGCAGGTACGGTAACCATATCAACTGTTGCGGGCGATGATGTGATCAACGCAGTTGAAGCTGGCGCGGCGACTATTGCGGTAAGCGGTACAGCGAGTGGCGGTGATATTAGCACTGGCGACACGGTTACCGTGACGATTAATGGCACAGCTTACACCACAACTGTAGACGGTTCAGGTAACTACACGGTTGATGTAAATACCACAGATTTACAAGCAGACAATACCATTGATGCAAGCGTTGCTTCATCAGATAGCGCGGGTAATACAGTTGTCAGCAACGCTGTTGAGCACGCGATCTCATTCGATACCACAGCTGACGCAGGTACGGTAACCATATCAACGGTTGCAGGCGATGATGTTATCAACGCAGTTGAAGCAGGCGCGGCAACTATCGCGGTAAGCGGTACAGCGACTGGCGGCGATATTAGCACTGGCGACACGGTTACCGTGACGGTAAATGGTCAAGATTACACAACAACGGTTGATGGTTCAGGTAACTACAGCGTTGATGTGGATACTACAGATTTACAAGCTGACAATACCATTGATGCAAGCGTGGCTTCATCAGATGCAGCAGGTAATACCGTGGTTAGTAATGCGGCTGAACACGCGATCTCATTCGATACAAGTGCTGATGCAGGTACGGTAACCATATCAACGGTTGCAGGCGATGATGTTATCAACGCAGTTGAAGCAGGCGCGGCAACTATCGCGGTAAGCGGTACAGCGACTGGCGGTGATATCACTCCTGGCGATACAGTTACCGTGACGGTAAATGGCCAAGATTACACAACAACAGTAGACGGTTCAGGTAACTACACAGTTGATGTAAATACTACAGATTTACAAGCGGATAATACCATTGATGCAAGCGTGGCGTCATCAGATAGCGCGGGTAATACCGTGGTTAGTCATGCGGCTGAACATGCTGTTACGTTTGATGCAGCAGCTGATGCGGGTACGGTAACCATATCAACGGTTGCAGGCGATGATGTTATCAATGCCATAGAAGCTGGCGCGACAACTATCGCGGTTAACGGTACAGCGACTGGCGGCGATATTAGCACTGGCGATACCGTAACGGTAACGGTAAATGGCACAGCTTACACCACAACTGTAGACGGTTCAGGTAACTACACAGTTGATGTGGATACTACAGATTTACAAGCTGACAATACCATTGATGCAAGCGTGGCTTCATCAGATGCAGCAGGTAATACCGTAGTAAGTAATGCGGTTGAACACGCGATCTCATTCGATACAAGTGCTGATGCTGGCACGGTAACGATTGGGACGGTTGCAGGCGATGATGTTATCAATGCAGTTGAAGCTGGCGCGGCGACTATTGCGGTAAGCGGTACTGCGACTGGCGGTGATATTAGCACTGGCGATACAGTTACCGTGACGGTTAATGGTCAAGATTACACAACAACGGTTGATGGTTCAGGTAACTACAGCGTTGATGTGGATACCACAGATTTACAAGCTGACAATACCATTGATGCAAGTGTGGCTTCATCAGATAGCGCGGGTAATACCGTGGTTAGTAATGCGGTTGAGCATGCGATCTCATTCGATACAAGTGCTGATGCAGGTACGGTAACCATATCAACTGTTGCGGGCGATGATGTGATCAACGCAGTTGAAGCTGGCGCGGCGACTATTGCGGTAAGCGGTACAGCGAGTGGCGGTGATATTAGCACTGGCGACACGGTTACCGTGACGATTAATGGCACAGCTTACACCACAACTGTAGACGGTTCAGGTAACTACACGGTTGATGTAAATACCACAGATTTACAAGCAGACAATACCATTGATGCAAGCGTTGCTTCATCAGATAGCGCGGGTAATACAGTTGTCAGCAACGCTGTTGAGCACGCGATCTCATTCGATACCACAGCTGACGCAGGTACGGTAACCATATCAACGGTTGCAGGCGATGATGTTATCAACGCAGTTGAAGCAGGCGCGGCAACTATCGCGGTAAGCGGTACAGCGACTGGCGGCGATATTAGCACTGGCGACACGGTTACCGTGACGGTAAATGGTCAAGATTACACAACAACGGTTGATGGTTCAGGTAACTACAGCGTTGATGTGGATACTACAGATTTACAAGCTGACAATACCATTGATGCAAGCGTGGCTTCATCAGATGCAGCAGGTAATACCGTGGTTAGTAATGCGGCTGAACACGCGATCTCATTCGATACAAGTGCTGATGCAGGTACGGTAACCATATCAACGGTTGCAGGCGATGATGTTATCAACGCAGTTGAAGCAGGCGCGGCAACTATCGCGGTAAGCGGTACAGCGACTGGCGGTGATATCACTCCTGGCGATACAGTTACCGTGACGGTAAATGGCCAAGATTACACAACAACAGTAGACGGTTCAGGTAACTACACAGTTGATGTAAATACTACAGATTTACAAGCGGATAATACCATTGATGCAAGCGTGGCTTCATCAGATGCAGCAGGTAATACCGTAGTAAGTAACGCGGTTGAACACGCGATCTCATTCGATACAAGTGCTGATGCTGGCACGGTAACGATTGGGACGGTTGCAGGTGATGATGTTATCAACGCAGTTGAAGCAGGCGCGGCGACTATCGCGGTAAGCGGTACAGCGACTGGCGGTGATATTAGCACTGGCGATACAGTTACCGTGACGGTAAATGGCACTGCTTATACAACAACAGTTGATGGTTCAGGTAACTACACAGTTGACGTAAATACCACAGATTTACAAGCAGACAATACCATTGATGCAAGCGTGGCTTCATCAGATGCAGCAGGTAATACCGTGGTTAGTAATGCGGCTGAACACGCGATCTCATTCGATACAACAGCTGACGCAGGTACCATCACAATTGGGACTGTTGCAGGTGATGATGTGATCAATGCAGTTGAAGCTGGAGCGGCAACTATCGCGGTAAGCGGTACTGCGACTGGCGGTGATATTAGCACTGGCGATACAGTTACCGTGACGGTAAATGGCACAGCTTACACCACAACTGTAGACGGTTCAGGTAACTACACAGTTGATGTAAATACTACAGATTTACAAGCGGATAATACCATTGATGCAAGCGTTGCTTCATCAGATAGCGCGGGTAATAGCGTGGTTAGTAATGCGCTTGAGCATGCGATCTCATTCGATACAAGTGCTGATGCAGGCACAGTAACCATATCAACGGTTGCAGGCGATGATGTTATCAACGCAGTTGAAGCAGGCGCGACAACTATCGCGGTTAACGGTACAGCGACTGGCGGCGATATTAGCACTGGCGATACCGTAACGGTAACGGTAAATGGTCAAGATTACACGACAACAGTGGATGGTTCAGGTAACTACACGGTTGATGTAAATACCACAGATTTACAAGCTGACAATACCATTGATGCAAGCGTGGCTTCATCAGATGCAGCAGGTAATACCGTGGTTAGTAATGCGGCTGAACACGCGATCTCATTCGATACAAGTGCTGATGCAGGTACGGTAACCATATCAACGGTTGCGGGCGATGATGTGATCAACGCAGTTGAAGCTGGCGCGGCGACTATTGCGGTAAGCGGTACAGCGAGTGGCGGTGATATTAGCACTGGCGACACGGTTACCGTGACGATTAATGGCACAGCTTACACCACAACTGTAGACGGTTCAGGTAACTACACGGTTGATGTAAATACCACAGATTTACAAGCAGACAATACCATTGATGCAAGTGTGGCTTCATCAGATGCGGCGGGTAATACCGTAGTAAGTAACGCTGCAGAGCATGCTGTTACTTTTGATGGTGCAGCTGATGCAGGTACGGTAACCATATCAACGGTTGCAGGCGATGATGTGATCAATGCCGTTGAAGCTGGCGCGGCAACTATCGCGGTAAGCGGTACTGCGACTGGCGGTGATATTAGCACTGGCGATACAGTTACCGTGACGGTAAATGGCACTGCTTATACAACAACAGTTGATGGTTCAGGTAACTACACAGTTGACGTAAGTACTTCAGATTTACAAGCAGACAATACTATCGATGCAAGCGTTGCTTCATCTGATGCTGCGGGTAATACCGTGGTTAGTAATGCGGCTGAACACGCGATCTCATTCGATACAAGTGCTGATGCAGGTACGGTAACCATATCAACGGTTGCGGGCGATGATGTGATCAACGCAGTTGAAGCTGGCGCGGCGACTATTGCGGTAAGCGGTACAGCGAGTGGCGGTGATATTAGCACTGGCGACACGGTTACCGTGACGATTAATGGCACAGCTTACACCACAACTGTAGACGGTTCAGGTAACTACACGGTTGATGTAAATACCACAGATTTACAAGCAGACAATACCATTGATGCAAGTGTGGCTTCATCAGATGCGGCGGGTAATACCGTAGTAAGTAACGCTGCAGAGCATGCTGTTACTTTTGATGGTGCAGCTGATGCAGGTACGGTAACCATATCAACGGTTGCAGGCGATGATGTGATCAATGCCGTTGAAGCTGGCGCGGCAACTATCGCGGTAAGCGGTACTGCGACTGGCGGTGATATTAGCACTGGCGATACAGTTACCGTGACGGTAAATGGCACTGCTTATACAACAACAGTTGATGGTTCAGGTAACTACACAGTTGACGTAAATACTTCAGATTTACAAGCAGACAATACTATCGATGCAAGCGTTGCTTCATCTGATGCTGCGGGTAATACCGTGGTTAGTAATGCGGCTGAACACGCGATCTCATTCGATACAACAGCTGACGCAGGTACCATCACAATTGGGACTGTTGCTGGTGATGATGTGATCAATGCAGTAGAAGCTGGCGCGGCGACTATCGCGGTAAGCGGTACAGCGACTGGCGGCGATATTAGCACTGGCGATACAGTTACCGTGACGGTAAATGGTACTGCTTACACAACAACAGTTGATGGTTCAGGTAACTACACAGTTGATGTGGATACTACAGATTTACAAGCTGACAATACGATTGATGCAAGCGTGGCTTCATCAGATAGCGCGGGTAATAGCGTGGTTAGTAATGCGCTTGAACATGCGATCTCATTCGATACCACAGCTGACGCAGGTACCATCACAATTGGGACTGTTGCAGGCGATGATGTTATCAATGCAGTTGAAGCTGGCGCGGCAACTATTGCGGTTAACGGCACTGCGACTGGCGGTGATATTAGCACTGGCGATACAGTTACCGTGACGGTAAATGGTACTGATTACACAACAACGGTTGATGGATCAGGTAACTACACGGTTGATGTAAATACTACAGATTTACAAGCGGATAATACCATTGATGCAAGCGTTGCTTCATCAGATAGCGCGGGTAATACCGTGGTTAGTAATGCGGTTGAGCATGCGATCTCATTCGATACAAGTGCTGATGCAGGTACGGTAACCATATCAACTGTTGCGGGCGATGATGTGATCAACGCAGTTGAAGCTGGCGCGGCGACTATTGCGGTAAGCGGTACAGCGAGTGGCGGTGATATTAGCACTGGCGACACGGTTACCGTGACGATTAATGGCACAGCTTACACCACAACTGTAGACGGTTCAGGTAACTACACGGTTGATGTAAATACCACAGATTTACAAGCAGACAATACCATTGATGCAAGCGTGGCTTCATCAGATGCAGCAGGTAATACCGTAGTAAGTAACGCGGTTGAACACGCGATCTCATTCGATACAAGTGCTGATGCTGGCACGGTAACGATTGGGACGGTTGCAGGTGATGATGTTATCAACGCAGTTGAAGCAGGCGCGGCGACTATCGCGGTAAGCGGTACAGCGACTGGCGGTGATATTAGCACTGGCGATACAGTTACCGTGACGGTAAATGGCACTGCTTATACAACAACAGTTGATGGTTCAGGTAACTACACAGTTGACGTAAATACCACAGATTTACAAGCAGACAATACCATTGATGCAAGCGTGGCTTCATCAGATGCAGCAGGTAATACCGTGGTTAGTAATGCGGCTGAACACGCGATCTCATTCGATACAACAGCTGACGCAGGTACCATCACAATTGGGACTGTTGCAGGTGATGATGTGATCAATGCAGTTGAAGCTGGAGCGGCAACTATCGCGGTAAGCGGTACTGCGACTGGCGGTGATATTAGCACTGGCGATACAGTTACCGTGACGGTAAATGGCACAGCTTACACCACAACTGTAGACGGTTCAGGTAACTACACAGTTGATGTAAATACTACAGATTTACAAGCGGATAATACCATTGATGCAAGCGTTGCTTCATCAGATAGCGCGGGTAATAGCGTGGTTAGTAATGCGCTTGAGCATGCGATCTCATTCGATACAAGTGCTGATGCAGGCACAGTAACCATATCAACGGTTGCAGGCGATGATGTTATCAACGCAGTTGAAGCAGGCGCGACAACTATCGCGGTTAACGGTACAGCGACTGGCGGCGATATTAGCACTGGCGATACCGTAACGGTAACGGTAAATGGTCAAGATTACACGACAACAGTGGATGGTTCAGGTAACTACACGGTTGATGTAAATACCACAGATTTACAAGCTGACAATACCATTGATGCAAGCGTGGCTTCATCAGATGCAGCAGGTAATACCGTGGTTAGTAATGCGGCTGAACACGCGATCTCATTCGATACAAGTGCTGATGCAGGTACGGTAACCATATCAACGGTTGCGGGCGATGATGTGATCAACGCAGTTGAAGCTGGCGCGGCGACTATTGCGGTAAGCGGTACAGCGAGTGGCGGTGATATTAGCACTGGCGACACGGTTACCGTGACGATTAATGGCACAGCTTACACCACAACTGTAGACGGTTCAGGTAACTACACGGTTGATGTAAATACCACAGATTTACAAGCAGACAATACCATTGATGCAAGTGTGGCTTCATCAGATGCGGCGGGTAATACCGTAGTAAGTAACGCTGCAGAGCATGCTGTTACTTTTGATGGTGCAGCTGATGCAGGTACGGTAACCATATCAACGGTTGCAGGCGATGATGTGATCAATGCCGTTGAAGCTGGCGCGGCAACTATCGCGGTAAGCGGTACTGCGACTGGCGGTGATATTAGCACTGGCGATACAGTTACCGTGACGGTAAATGGCACTGCTTATACAACAACAGTTGATGGTTCAGGTAACTACACAGTTGACGTAAGTACTTCAGATTTACAAGCAGACAATACTATCGATGCAAGCGTTGCTTCATCTGATGCTGCGGGTAATACCGTGGTTAGTAATGCGGCTGAACACGCGATCTCATTCGATACAAGTGCTGATGCAGGTACGGTAACCATATCAACGGTTGCGGGCGATGATGTGATCAACGCAGTTGAAGCTGGCGCGGCGACTATTGCGGTAAGCGGTACAGCGAGTGGCGGTGATATTAGCACTGGCGACACGGTTACCGTGACGATTAATGGCACAGCTTACACCACAACTGTAGACGGTTCAGGTAACTACACGGTTGATGTAAATACCACAGATTTACAAGCAGACAATACCATTGATGCAAGTGTGGCTTCATCAGATGCGGCGGGTAATACCGTAGTAAGTAACGCTGCAGAGCATGCTGTTACTTTTGATGGTGCAGCTGATGCAGGTACGGTAACCATATCAACGGTTGCAGGCGATGATGTGATCAATGCCGTTGAAGCTGGCGCGGCAACTATCGCGGTAAGCGGTACTGCGACTGGCGGTGATATTAGCACTGGCGATACAGTTACCGTGACGGTAAATGGCACTGCTTATACAACAACAGTTGATGGTTCAGGTAACTACACAGTTGACGTAAGTACTTCAGATTTACAAGCAGACAATACTATCGATGCAAGCGTTGCTTCATCTGATGCTGCGGGTAATACCGTGGTTAGTAATGCGGCTGAACACGCGATCTCATTCGATACAAGTGCTGATGCAGGTACGGTAACCATATCAACGGTTGCGGGCGATGATGTGATCAACGCAGTTGAAGCTGGCGCGGCGACTATTGCGGTAAGCGGTACAGCGAGTGGCGGTGATATTAGCACTGGCGACACGGTTACCGTGACGATTAATGGCACAGCTTACACCACAACTGTAGACGGTTCAGGTAACTACACGGTTGATGTAAATACCACAGATTTACAAGCAGACAATACCATTGATGCAAGTGTGGCTTCATCAGATGCGGCGGGTAATACCGTAGTAAGTAACGCTGCAGAGCATGCTGTTACTTTTGATGGTGCAGCTGATGCAGGTACGGTAACCATATCAACGGTTGCAGGCGATGATGTGATCAATGCCGTTGAAGCTAGCGCGGCAACTATCGCAGTAAGCGGTACTGCGACTGGCGGAGATATTAGCACTGGCGATACAGTTACCGTGACGGTAAATGGCACAGCTTACACCACAACTGTAGATGGTTCAGGTAACTACACTGTTGACGTAAATACCACAGATTTACAAGTTGATAATACCATTGATGCAAGCGTGGCTTCATCAGATGCAGCAGGTAATACCGTAGTAAGTAACGCTGCAGAGCATGCTGTTACCTTTGATACAACAGTCTCAGCAAACACAATTACAATTGCGGCGATAACTGATGACACTGGCCTTGATAGTAATGACTTTAAAACAACGGATACCAACCTAATTGTTAATGGTAGTCTAGCTAATACACTACAGTCAGATGAAACTCTACAAATAAGCACAGATAACGGCGCAACTTGGGTTGATGTGAGCAGCGTTTCTGGCACTACCTGGAGCCATGATGATACAGCTAATACGCATACAGCGGATTTCGATTACGAGATGCGTATCGTTGATATTGCAGGTAATCAAGGTGCTACAGCAGAGCAAACTGTCGAAATAAATATAGCGCCTACAACGACAGCTGCGGCTATCGATGCTACCGAGGATGCCCCTTACATACTGAATGTAAGTGACTTTAATTTCGCAGATAGCGATGCCAGTGATGCATTAGTGAGTATTCGTATTGATAGCTTGCCCAGTGATGGGGAGCTGCAATTATATGATGGTTCGAGTTGGAATAGTGTCACAAATGGTCAAACGGTATCTATTACAGATATTAATGCCGGTAATTTACGTTTTGTGAATGATGAGCATGAATCGGGGCAAGGTTATAGTGATTTTGATTTTAGTGTATCAGATGGTGCAGAGTGGAGTAATTCGGTAACTGCAACAGTGAATGTTGAAGCGGTCGCCGATGTACCGACATTAACAGTATCAAGCGGTGTGGTGAGTTCTGCAAATTATGTAGCCCCTCAAGGTGCAGGTTTGTCAGTTGAAACATTTAATAATGTAACGGCGTTTAATATATCTGATGTATCTGGCAGTAACGCTGGTTACATGGAACAGGCTCTGGCGAATGAAACACCAGACAGTACCGAGAATTTGCTATCACTTACTGACGCAGGCGGAACAATTAACTTAGCCACGGATAGTGCTGTTAAAGCTACTGGTTTAATTTACCTTGAAGCTGGCATTAGTTATGAGTTTACCGGTTATCGTGATGATACTTTCCATATGGAGATCGGCGGCGAGCAAGTATTTTCTCAAGGATTTGACAGTTGGGGGAATTACACATCGACGGCATTTGTACCATCTGAATCTGGTTATTACAGCTTTGAGATGTATGCTTATAACGCTTCTGGTGTCGGTTCTTATGATGTAAGTGTTAAAATTAATGGTGGCGCAGAGCAAGAGTTATCAGTATTACCAACGTATGCAGATATTAACGAAGTTAATTCGTTAGATGGCCAACATAGTGGATATGCCGAGAATAGCAATAATGATGGAGGATTTTATCCTGTACGCTTGAATGAAGGTATCGAAGATACTGATATTTCACTTTCAAGTGTTAATGCGGATTTTGTTGATCTAGATGGTTCAGAAAGTTTTGCTATAACGGTGAGTGGTGTGCCAGTCGGTGCCGTTATCAGTGATGGTACTAATTCTGTCACCAGTGGTGGTTCTGTAATTGATATCAGTGATTGGGATTTAAGTACATTAACATTTAATGGGCTAGCTACGGGTGATAGTACAACGCACACATTAAGTTTTACAGCTACCTCAACTGAGGCAAATGGTACTGGTGCGAATGAAACCGCATCGACGAGTGTTGACCTTAATGTGGTTGTAATTGATAGTGCTCCAGTATCTATGGATGACCTTGATAGTGTCGGTTACGGTGGTACGATTTATGGTAATGTGATCTCCGGAGCAGGTGGTCAAGATGACGGTGCTGATACATTAGGTGCTGATACTGTTACTTTAACGAGTGTAAATGGCCAAAATTTAGTTAACGGTGAATTAACGCTGGATACTGCTAATGGTTTAATAATTTTTCATGATGATGGCAGTTATCAGTACACTTCTGACTTGGCTGATACAGCTATTGCTAATGGAAACTTAGAATCATCTAGTTGGAATGATTCGGGTATTACTATTTACGGTTTTAATGACTTTAATGCAGATTCTTCTAATGTTTATCAGAGTGATTCACCTCAGTTAGGACTAAACCCAAGTAATCTTAATAGCGCGACAAATACTGCACATTCAAATATTTCAAGTAATGGTATTGGTGTTGGTACTGGTAATTCTTCTACGGTTGGTCATGGTGAATCAATCGTACTTGATTTAGGTGTTGCAACTAAAAAAGTGAATTTAAGTTTTGCTGAATTAAGTAATAATGAGTACATCAGTGTTTATGGTTATGATGCCAGTGGTAATGTCGTTGATAGTATCAAATGGGTAAGTGGAGAGCTTGACAATACAGTATCTGAAGAATTTATGTTTAGCACGGAAGTGTCCTACATCTCCGTATACCAGCATAATAATTCTAGCGTTGTATTAACAGGCGCTGTTATCCCAGCAGATCACGGCGTAATTCCAGATGAAACATTTGATTACAATATTGTTGATTCGGATGGTGACAGCAGTGATGCAACCTTAACGATTGAACATTCTGGCGATTCAACCGCATTTGATGATAGCGGAACTGTATTTGAATCAGGTCTAACAGATGGCACTGCTGAGGGCGTTTCAACAACGGTTCTCACTGGTAATTTATTAGATAATGATGCGGGTATTGGTGCGTCAACAGTAATAACTTCTGTGGACGGGGTTGCACCTGGTTCTAGCTCAAGTGTCACGGTTAATATGGACCAAGGTTTATTAACTGTTTATGTCGAAGATGACGGTAGTCATAGAGCGGGCGATTATACTTATACCTTAACTAATGCAGTTCAAGTTGCCGGTAATGGTACTGTAGATACTATTAATTATCAGTTAACGGATCAAAATAGCGGACACCAAACTACCGCACAATTCAATGTCAATATTGTCGATGATGCACCTGTAGCCAACAATGTTGAGTTGACTCTGGAAGCCGCATCAGAAGCATATACCGTCAATTTAACCGTTGTATTAGACAAATCTGGTTCAATGGGATGGTCAGCTGGCGATGGTACAGGGCGTACTCGTATGGAAGTCGCCAAAGAAGCGATCACGAGTATGCTTGCAGAGTATGACAAAGTGGGTAATGTTAATGTCCAATTTGTTGCCTTCAATTATGCAGCGACTAAGTCACCGTGGTTTGAAGATGATTTATTTACAGCTATGGATTATTTAGAAACTCAAATTATCCCGGGAAGTGTGACGTACTATGATGAAGCCCTAAATTCAGTTATGGACAATTACCAAGCTCCTACAGGTAATGCGGCTGATAAATCACTTGTTTACTTTATTTCTGATGGTGCACCAACCTCAGGTCATGGCATTGATGGTACAGATCAAGCAACTTGGGAAGGTTTCCTTGATAATAATAATATCGATACCTCATTTTCGATTGGTATTGGTGCTAGCACTTCATTAAATGAATTAAATCCTATTGGTTATCCGAATACGAATGATAGTGGTGAACTCGAACCAAATACTATCAAAATCTCATCAGCTGCTGAGCTATCTGATACTTTATTGAGTACGATTGATAGCGGTATTCTTAGCGGTAACGTTTCATTACTGGCTGCAAGTGGAAATGCAGGTGCTGCTTTAGGTGCTGATGGTGGCTACATATCAACAATTACTATCGATGGTGTGGTTTATACCTATCAACCTGGTGATGCAAACTCGGTAATATCAGTTGTAACAGAGAAAGGGGGGACTCTGACCTTAGACTTAGCTACCTTAAATTACAGCTACAATATTGAATTAGACGAAAGTATTACTGGTGAACAAGATATTTTTGAAATCACGATTGTCGATAATGATGGCGATAGTACACAGCTTAATATGACGATCAATTTGGAATATCAAGCAAATCTTGACGCTAATCGAGATCTAATCCTAACTAACCAAAATGGTGTTACAACATTAGAGATCCCTACGTTGGCATTAATGCACAACGACACCAAAGGAGCATCAGCTGAAATCTCATCTATCAGTGATGAGGTAAATGCAACGGTTATTGGTAATGGTACACCGCTTGAGACTATTCAGGTCACTGTTGCTTCAGGTAGTAACATTAATGACGTAAGTTTCGGCTATACATTAAATAATAGCGGTGCAAATGATCAAGCTGAAATCACATTTGAAGAAGTCAGTGGTGCAACTATCACTGGTGGTGAATTCGATGAAATCCTGCTTGGTGGTGATAATGCGGATATGCTTATTGGTAATGCGGGTGATGATTCTTTAGTTGCTGGTGCTGGTGACGATGATCTCAGTGGCGGTATTGGCGATGATTTATTAATGGGCCAAGATGGCGGAGATACGTTAAGTGGCGGAGCTGATGATGATATATTAATTGGTGGCGCAGGTAATGACATATTAACGGGTGGCACAGGTATTGATACTGCAGTTTGGTTGGATGGTGATCAGGGGACCGAGCAAGCGCCAGCCGTTGACCATATTACCGATTTTAATATAAGTGAAGATAAGCTCGATCTTAGTGATTTATTACAAAGTGTAAATAGCGGAGAGCTTGATGATTACCTTGACTTTAGCTTTGCCACTGCAACGGGTGGTACCGTTACTACAACTATAAATATTCATACAGAAGGTGCTGGTTCTGCAGTCAGCCAAGTGATTATTTTGGATAGTGTAGATCTCAGAGACGCTTATACAAATGTGGATATTACCAGTCCTAGCGGCATTAATAGCATATTAGATGATGTTGCAGACCCATTGATCTTCTAAATCAACAGGTTTGTTTATTAAGGAATTTGAGGGAAATATTACACGTGGACTCGACTAAGACTGCAAATAAGACACAGTGGACAATCAAAGCTTCTCAGCATATTACTGAGGATGCACTACTGGATTGCTTAATTTTGCTCACTGAGCACTTTGGCAATCCCTGTTCTGCAGATGCGCTCACTGCTGGCCTGTCTATATCGGGTTCGAATCTTACCCCCGAGTTAATGCCACAAGCGGCTGGTCGTGCGGGCCTGAGTGCTAAACTCAGTCAAAAAGGTCTGAATGAATTACCGAGTATGCTATTACCGTGTATTTTGTTATTAAAAGATCAAAAAGCCTGCGTATTACAGGAACTGGATTTTAGTCAAGATAAAGCCATTATTTCAATGCCTGAAACTGGCGGTGAAATATCATTAACGATCACTGAACTTGAAGCGATCTATGTTGGTTATCTGTTTTTGATTAAGCAGCAATATCATGGTGACCGTGATTTTGATGTACACCTACATGAAACTAAAAAGCATTGGTTATGGGAAACAATTAAGTCTGCTGCGCCGATATATCGTGATGTTATTGTCGCGTCTATTTTGGTTAACTTATTTGCTTTAGCATCCCCGTTATTTGTGATGAATGTGTACGACAAAGTAGTACCGAATTTAGCTTTTGAATCACTTTGGGTATTAGCGATTGGTGCGACCATCGCTTACATATTTGACTTTATCATGAAGCAATTACGTGGTTACCTTATTGATGTAGCAGGTAAGAAAATTGATTTACAAACCTCTGCTAAATTGTTTGCTAAAGTGATTGGCATGCCGTTAGAAAAACGCGCGGCCAGTGTCGGAGGCATGGCCAAGCAGCTCAGTGAATTTGACAGTGTGCGGGAGTTTTTATCTTCGGCGACGATAACTGCCTTAGTTGACCTGCCTTTTGCACTGTTATTTATGTTTATTATTTGGCTTGTCGCTGGCGATCTCGTGGTTTTTTCCGTTATTGCGACCTTACTTATCCTAGGTTATACCTTACTTGTCCAGCCACGTTTACGTCATGCAATTGAAGAAAGTAATAAATTTTCTAGTCTACGACACGGTCATTTAATTGAAAGTTTATCGGTATTAGAGCTGATTAAAGCCAACGGTGCAGAAGGTGTGGTGCAAAACAGTTGGCAGCAGATGCTTGGTCATATTTCTAGCTGGCAGCTTAAATCTAAAGTATTAACCAATTCCGTGTCTAACGTTGCAAGTTTTATTGTGCAAGTATCGGTAATTGGTGTGGTGGTTTTAGGGGTTTATCGAGTTGCGGATAATGCTATTTCGATGGGCGCTATTATTGCTGCTGTTATGTTATCGAGCCGCGCAATAGCACCGATGGCAAAAATAGCCTCATTAATGACTCGCTCTAATCAAACCGTGAGTGCTATGCGTCAACTTGATGCGATCATGGCGCAGAAAGATGAATTTGAAGACAAAGCACATTTGATTAGTCGTCGTAAACTTGAAGGTAATATCAGTTTAGAACAACTTGGTTTTAGCTATCCTGACATCGATAAACCGAGTTTATACCCCTTGTCTTTAGTGATTAAACCTGGTGAAAAAGTCGCTGTGATAGGGCGTAATGGTTCAGGGAAAAGTACCCTCGCTAAACTATTGTTAGGTTTATATCTGCCGACCACGGGTAGCTTGCACTATGACGGCATGAATCACAAGCAGATCCATCCAAGTGATTTGCGCCGTAACTTTGGGTACTTACCACAGGATATAACCTTGTTTCACGGTACTATTCGCGAAAACATTTTGTTTGGTGCTAAACAAGTAACTGAATATCAGCTTATTCGCGCAGTACAATTATCCGGGGTCAATATATTTACAGATCTTGATTCGCAGGGGTTAGATCAGCAAGTCGGTGAAGGCGGTAAAGCGTTATCTCGCGGTCAACGTCAATCTATCGCTTTAGCGCGCGCGATCTTAAACGAACCTCAAATATTATTACTTGATGAACCTACTGCAAGTTTGGATGCGCGAGCAGAAAAGCAGTTTATCCAGTCCATGAACGTTACCGCACAAGATCGTACGTTAGTATTGATCACGCACAAAATGCACCTATTACAGTTAGTGGATCGGATCATAGTATTAGATAAAGGTCATTTGGTTGCTGATGGCAATAAAGAGGTTATTTTAAATAAATTGAAAAATGGACTGCTGACTCCGGGAGCTGTGCAATGAAGGTTAGTAAGCAAGACCTAGAGATGGCTGATGATGTGTACGGTGCTATGTTAGCGCAAACGCCGCAGGTTCACAGATTAACTATTTGGGCGTTGGCTGCATTTGTACTTAGCTTTCTTATATGGGCTTACTTTGCCAAATTAGACCGAGTGGCAACGGGAATGGGTAAGGTTGTACCTTCTTCGCAGATCCAGATTATTCAGAGTTTAGATGGTGGTATTTTACAACAGTTATATGTAACTGAAGGCATGATAGTCAGTAAAGATCAGCCACTGGCGAGAATTGATGATACACGTTTTCGAGCCGACTTAGCACAACAACGTCAAGAAGTTGATAGCTTGCGGGCGGATATTATTCGTTTGCGCAGTGAGTTAACGAGTATCTTGGTTGCCGATGTTCCAGACTGGCAATTACAAATTAAGATAGCTAAAAAAACCTTGATATTTCCTGATGATTTAAAGCAGAACTTACCGCATTTAGTCGTGCGTCAACAAGATGAATATCAGGCTCGGTTAGATAGTCTTAGCAATCAGGTTGCTATTCAGGCTCAGCAAATTCAACAGCGTTATGAAGAAAGCAGGGAATTAAAGTCAAAAATAAAAACCTTGGAAATAAGTTATAAATTGGCTTCGCGGGAAATTGAATTGACACGACCTTTAGCGAAAAAGAACATAGTACCTGAGGTGGAGTTACTCAAGTTAGAGCGGAGTGTTAACAGCATTAAAGGTGAGCTTGATTCTCTTCGTTTATTAGTACCAAAATTAAAATCGGTGATGGCAGAAGCGGTGTTAAAGCGTCGTGAAGCGGTACTTAATTATCGTGCTGATGCACGAGCGCAGTTAAATGAATTGCAAGGTAAGTTCTCACGTATTACTGAAGCGCAAGTTGGGGTTAAGGATAAGGTAGAGAAAGCATTAATCATTTCACCTGTAGTCGGGACTATCAAAACGTTACATATCACCACTATGGGTGGGGTTGTGCAACCGGGCCAGGTGTTACTAGAGATTGTACCAACCGAAGATAAATTACTGATTGAAGCCAAAATAAAACCGAAAGATATTGCCTTTATTCATCTGGGCTTACCAGCAGTGGTGAAGATTACTGCATATGATTTTACCCGTTATGGTGGTTTAAAAGGGGTTGTTGAGCACATAAGTGCGGATACAACTCAGGATGAAGACGGTAATAGTTTTTATATTATCCGTGTCCGCACTAAAATTTCCGATATTCAGGGTAATCAGGATATGCCAATAATTCCCGGTATGATGACATCTGTTGATGTGATGATAGGTAAACGTACGGTATTAGAATATATATTGAATCCTGTTTTAAGGGCTAAAGCAATGGCGCTTAGGGAGTTATAAATTGCTATTGAAAACATATAATAAAAATGGAGATAACATGAACCCGACTAATTTTTACTCGAAACAAAGAGGCTATAAGGGTTTTCTTTATTTCGCGATAATGTGCTCAGCTATGGCTGTTCCGACAATGGGCAATGCCCAGTCGTTAGAGCAAACTGTTGCGCTGACATTAAGCAGTCATCCTGAAATCCGCATCGCCTTTAGTAAATTTAAAGTACGTGAAGAACAGGTTAAGCAAGCATCATCTGGGTATTTACCGAGTATTGATCTCACAGGGGGTTATGGCTATGAATATACTGATAGCCCGGGGACAAGAAAGAGTGATGTCAATGATCACGATAACACTGAAGAACTACGCCGTGGTGAATTTGGTATTAGCTTAAAGCAAAGTTTGTTTAGTGGTTTTCAAACATCGAGCGATGTTAATCGTACGATTCATGAAACGAGTGCTGAGCAATGGCGGTTATTCAGTACCGCGGAAGACGTAGCACTCGAAGTAACGAAAGTGTACACTAACTTATTAAAAGCAAAGCAGATCTTAGTATTGTCGGAAAAGAATTTAACGACGCATAAGACCATTTATAGTCAGATAAAACAACGGACAGATTCTGGGCTAGGGAGTATTGCTGATCTTTCTCAAATTACAGGTCGTTTGGCTCGAGCACAATCTAATGTTATTTCAGCAAAGAACAATTACCTCGATACAGAAGCGCAATTTTATCGTGTTACAGAGCAACGCGCTGATAACCTTGTTGTCCCTGTGCCTGACGCAGATTTATTACCTACAGATAGGCTAATAGGCTTAGACCAAGCATTAGCGAACCATCCAATTATTAAATCATCGACTAATGACATAACTGCTGCTCATTATCAGTATGATGCAGCAAATTCAAATTACTATCCGAAAGTAACGTTCGAGGTTGATGCTAACTTTAACAACGATCTTGATGGTGAAGATGGGCATAATGGCATATCGGGTGTCGGCGGTCATAACAATGACGTAGTCGCAATGGTACGCTTTTCTTATAACTTATATTCAGGTGGACGTGATAAAGCGTACGCACGGGAAATGGCTTATAAAATTACAGAAGCGAGTGAGCTAAATCAAAGTGCATACCGTCAGGTGACGGAAGGGTATAACTTAGCCTGGAATGCATATGAACTATTGAACGAACAAAAATATTATATACAAGCGCATGTTGTGGCATCGAAAGATTCACAAGCCGCTTATGAACAGCAATTCAAACTAGGTCAACGTAGCCTATTGGACTTACTTGATACTGAAAATGAATTATTTCAAGCTCGTAAAGAATTTGTTGATGCAGAATTTAGTGAAATAATTGCACGTTATCGTTTATTAAATGCGACAGGGCAATTATTAGATTCATTACGGGTAACCAGACCTGATATTTGGATGGGTGAAGATGAATATGCTGGAGGCGTTAAGTAATGAAATATATTATTGTTTTGATTTCGTCATTGTTATTAATGGCATGTACGACACCTATTGTTGATATGGCAGATAATACACAGATTCAACTGCAGGATTTGAGTGACGCTGATAACGATGGTGTTATCACAAGTCGAGAAAAATGCCCTGCTTCTTTTGCTGGTTCTAAAGTGGATAATTATGGTTGTGGTGCTGATATTATTAATAAAGTGAGGCAAGAGCTAAAAGTTAACTTTGCCAGTAATTCGGCAGTCGTGAGTAAACGATATTTTGGTGATATTGAAGCGTTAGCCAATTTTATGAAAAAACACCTTGATACTGAAGTTGTTATTGAAGGACACACGAGTAAATTAGGCAGTAAATCATTAAATATGCGTTTATCTCAAGAGCGTGCACAAGCTGTGATGAACATTTTGGTGAATAATTTTGGTATTGCGACATCCAGAGTGTCTGCGGTTGGCTATGGCTTTGAGCGGATACTCGATGATGGTAATACGAAAAGCGCACATGCCAAAAATAGACGTATTGTGGCTGAGCTTACGAGTGAAAGCACGACTAAAGACATGAAATGGAATATTTACAGTGTTGATAAATAATGCTTATATCTATTCATAGTCATATTGTTACAGGTTAGTGTAGTGCCAAATAAAGTGGGTCATAAGTGTGTAGCCGTTATATTTTTATTTTTCTCTAGTTGGTTGTGGGAGTTATCTGCAAATCCAACTGCGCGCTTAAATGATCAAGACATTATTATTGCGTTAGATAAAAATTATGGTGAAAGAGCTGCTCTCAGAGGGCGTACTTGGCTACAGATTATGGCATCAAGCAGGGCGCTTCCATTGGAAGATAAACTGAATAAGGTCAATGGTTTTTTTAATCAGTTGATATTTATTGATGATATTAAGCTTTGGGGAAAAGAAAATTACTGGGCTACTCCATTGGAGTTTATCGGTGCTAATGGTGGGGATTGTGAGGATTTTGCTATTGCGAAATATTTTAGCTTATTAGAGGTAGGTATTGAAGATGAAAAAATGCGTATCACTATGGTGAAGTCATTGACTCTAAATCAATACCATATGGTTGTCGCTTATTATCCTACACCTGGCTCCATCCCATTAATTTTGGATAACATTGATGGCGAAATAAAGCCTGCAGATCAACGCAATGATTTATTACCTGTATACAGTTTTAACGGTAAGCAATTATGGTTGAACAAAGAAAAGGGCCAAGGAATTTTGGCCGGTAAATCACAGCGATTAAAGCGTTGGAGTAATTTAAATCAGCGAATGGGCGTGTCCAGTATGATGCAACCTAAGCTGAGTTTGGAGTAAAATTAATGACCTTGTTTAAACAGATCTATTCATTATTATTTGGTTTATTTGTCTTAGTAATGTCGAGTCTGGTGTATTTTCAATTTACAGAAACACGTGATTTCATGGCTAATCAGATGGAGTCTGAACTTAATAACACCACTACATCATTAAGTTTGATGTTAAAACCACATTTACAAACGGGTGATATCGCTGCGGTTGAGACTTTGGTAAATGTCATTTTTGAGGGTGGTTTTTATCGTAAGGTTAATTTAACTTGGCTTGCCGATCAAAAGCAGCAATCATGGGAAAATCCAATTGTCGTTGAAGGGGTGCCACAGTGGTTCATTGATCTTGGATTATTTGAGGTTCAAACCAAAGAAAGTTTAATTCAATCGGGTTGGTTACAACTCGCAAAATTAAAAATAGAAGCGCATCCTGGATTAGGTTATCGTGAATTGTGGCGGGTAATGAATAATACGTTATTGATTATCTCTCTTTTATTTTTGATATCTATTTTTGTATTACATTTTCATCTTAAATATTTACTTAAGCCGTTACATGATATTGCTAGCCATGCTAGTGATATATCACAGCGGGTATTTAACCCTGATATGGACTTACCTGCTACTGCAGAGTTACGTGTAGTAGTAAAAGCAATAAATTCGATGTCGGGACAGCTCAAACAAGTATTTCAAACCTTGGACGATGAAGTCGATAGTTTAAAGCATGATAACCTTGTTGATCGTGTATCGAATTTACCAAATAGACAATATTTAACAGGGCAAGTCACAAGTTGGCTAACAGATCCTGGTTATGGTGGCTTATTGCTAGCTAAATTAGATTGGCTGAATGAAGTACACAGTAAATATGGCTATCAGGTTCGTGATGAAAGTATCCGAGTTCTCGCATTCCGCATGACAGAGCAATTACCGGATGTTGCTGAATGTGTTATTGCTCGTATTTCAAATACGGAGTTTGCGTTTTTAATAACCAAAGGTGATCATCAGAAAATAGCGTCTTATTTACAGGCGCTTATTCGTTTAATTAATCAAGAAATGTTTAAAGCTGGTTGTATGCCTAATAGTGATTTTGCGATTGGCATAACGGAGCGTAATGATGAGATGACACCTTCTGAATTGCTCGCTCAAGCGGATAACGCATTGCAACAAGCGCTTATCGATAATAAGACGAGTAGCTGGTTCAATAGTCATTGCCAGCATGAATTTAACCGAGAAGAATGGCGTAAACGTTTATTATCGGCGATTAATCATAATCAGTTTGTATTTCAATGGCAGCCTATCTTACAGATGGATAGTGGTGAAGTGTTGCAGCGAGAACTTTACTGTCGTCTGAATATTGATGGTCAGCAGGTTAAAGCTGGCCAATTTATGCCGTACGTTGAGCTATTATCGTTAGGCAGTCAACTGGACCGATGTTTATTAGAAAGCTTAATTTCGCAAAATATACTTGATCTAAATAAAGAGCCTGTAGCAGTTAATTTAACTCAGGATAGTTTGCTCGATCCGACGTTTCATTCGTGGTTAGCGCACTTTTTACAAAATACGATCTCAGCAGAACAAATATATATTGAAATAACCGAGTCTTCTGCAAGTAATAATCCTCATGAGAGTTCGCAATTAGCGAGTATTGTTCGTCGATACGGCGCTCATTTCGGTATTGATCACTGCGGTCGCCAAATGGGGTCATTAAGTTATCTACAACAATTGAAACCTGATTATGTGAAATTAGATCAATCCTTGTCTGTCTACAGTAATAATCAACAAAACAATGAATTATGTCGTGCTTTGATTAATATTGGTAAGGGGTTAAGTATTGATGTGATCATCACTGCGATAGAAAATCAGCAGCAACTAGATAGAATAAAACCATTACGTGCTCAAGGTTATCAGGGCTATATTTCTTCACCGGAAGATGTCATTAATAATTCAGGTGATCACTTAAGTTAACCATACTCGATAAATTAATGATAAATAAAAACCGGTGTATCAAGGATGATACTCCGGTTTTTATTTTGGATTTACAGCAGTTAAATTAATAACTATATTTTTAATATTGCTTTTTTCTTTAAGCTATATTCTTCTTCGGTAATAATACCTTCTTTATACAGCTTGTTTAACTCTCGAATCGATTCGAAGCTTTTGATTAGTTCTGCATCTTCTCTTGCTTTTTCATCTTCAATTACTTTTGCTGTTTCTGCAGTAAGGGTGATATTGTCAATTGTTGCGTATTCACCAACAGTGAAACCAGTTTCATTTTTTAATGAAGTATAACCATTGCCTTCATATACAGTGTCAATATCATTACCGTTGAAACGAACATAGTAATGAACAAGCTCGTTGTCGCTTCCCGATAGGAATTTGTATATTGCTTTACCTGGAATACCGACTTCAGCTACCCAAGCGTGCCACTTTATACCGCCACCAAGACCAGCAAGTGATGGTTTTGAACGATAAAATTTCATCGGCTCGCTAATCACGTACTCAGCGACTTCAGGGTTATTTAACTCTTCTGCAAAGTAATCCTTAATGGTTTGTTGATATGCTTGTGGCGCAGGGCCAAACTCAGTATCTGCATTAAGTTTTTCGATATTGCCTGCACAGCCCGAGGCTAATACTGGTAACGCGATAACCAATAATAATTTACGTATTTTTTGGCTGATAATTTTCATAACTATTCCCTGATGTCGTACAAATGGTGTTGTTTACACTGTAATTACAGACAATGTAAATAGGCAGTTTATTGAGCATCACCATACAGGAATGTGATTAGTTTTTAAAATATTATTACACTTAGCTTTTAAGTCATTAAACAAACTTATTATCTCTAAATGGATGTAATTACCGTTGATAATTGAACTTGATGTGTGATTATACCTTACTAATCAATATGTAGAGTAATTTAGCTGCCAAAGAGTTTAGCCGTTATATTAGTATTTATTGAGCAGATCGTATGGTGGGAAGGTAAGGTTATACTGTTCATGTATAGGAATTTAAAAGTTTGAGGAAGTATAAATTTGATGATACTTTAATCTTAGTTGACGGTTATTATGAATTTTACTGCCATATAAAATATTGGCGTAATGGCCTACGCTTAACTACGATTTACTTAATATGTAGTATGTTACCGTGATAGCTTCTTTAACTGGCTGCGTAGATTTTGGGGGCGTTTAAAATATCCCCCCGTTCATGTGTTCATTATTAGGTAAGTTTGATAAGGTTATGATAGTTATGATATTTAACGGGCCGCACTCTATGAAAAAACTTCTTTGCTGTTTAATTCCTTTGATTACTATGTCTGCGATGGCCAATGCGGATGATAATGTTCTTGGTGGAACGCTCGGTTATGGTACACAAGAATTTAATTTTAAAAATCATACCGCTAATGACGGTGATAATTTTACCTATGATCTATATTATCGACGAATGATGACTAAAAATATAGGTGTTGACGCTGGTTATGTTGACAGTATAGGAGGCATATTTAGTGGTATTACCGGAACATTCACTGAGCTTAACGTTACGGAGTTTTCTGGTCCTCGATTATCACTATATGGTCAATACCCTTTAAATAGTTCTAATGCTCTTTATACTAAATTGGGCGCTAGTTATTATCAAGTTGACTATACCCTAAATAAAGTAGATAAATCCGAGCGTGAGGTTGGAGTCGATTTACAACTCGGCTGGGAAATAGTCTTTAACTCTGGGATAGGTATTAATTTAGGTTACCAGTACGGTAAAAATTCCATCCTTGAGATGAATAACGTTTATGTAGGTGCTAGTTATCATTTTTAAAATAAAGTTGATTGTAGTGGTATAGCTAACCTTATAATACTCCATAAGTATTATTCACATAACGTATATTATGTAAGTTCAGAACAAGCATTACCAAACCCGATCATCGTTATACATATAACCTTCAAATGTTAAATCGGGTATGCATTGATGAATTTATATTAGGAGAAAAAAGCCTCCCTTCATAGTCGGAGGCTTAATTCAAATAACCACTACACACGCATAAAGTATAACTAGTCGGGTAAAATAATTAGTCCGAGTTGTTCAAGTAACTGTTCCTGCTGCCAAGCACAGACTTTGACACCATTAAGGTCAATTTTACGAGGATCTAATCCATTCAATTCCGAATGACTTAAGTTACAACCCTGCATGTGAAATTGACTCCAACAACCTTCTGAAAATGAACCCCGACTTAAATCAGATTCTTTTAAAGAAGCACCTTGTAGATTTGCGCCAATCCATTTGTTTTCAAAGAGGTCGCATTTCTCTATGCACTGCCGTTCAAAATTCACGTAGGATAAGTTACATCCCGTAATATATGCGGAGCAGAAATACATTCTATTACTTACCTGATTTGAAAAAGTAGCGAGTATGAAATTAGCCCCCTTTAGATCGCAATCCTTAAATTCGACCCCAAAACATTTCGCTCCAGTGAAATTAGACATTGATAATTGACAGTTTATAAAAGATGAATCGCGTAGATCGCTATAATTAAAATGACAGCCCTCAATACCACCCTGTTTTATAAAAATGCAATCAACAAATCGAGCCTCTCTTAAATTAGCACTACCAAAATCGCATCTATAAAACTTACAACGCTTAAAATGAGACTCACTCAAATCCTGATTAGAAAAATCAATTTCATTAAACACTTCGTAATCTTCTGACATAAATCCCCCTTGTGTTGAATAGATCAGAAGACTATCATCTGCATTAAAAATTACAACAAAAGAAAACCCTTTTAAATCATTACCTTGAGATCGCTCAAATCGCAAGTGTAAGCTGTCAAATCAGCGCTCAGAGCTGCGTTTTGTTAGGCGAGTGAGGCCGCGTAGCAGGAAGAATTATATTAACCTCTACAGATTGTTTAGGTATTGTTCGAATTAACGTTCTGTGTTGTTCAAATACCATTAAGTCATTTTGGGTAATCGCCTGTCTGATCACGTACGCTTGGTCATCATCCACTAAAATTTCGGCTGCAATTGTACGGCTGTTATAACTGTTACTCATCACCGCACAATAAGCCCCCGTGTATAAGAAACACATTAAGTCTCCAGCGGCTAAATCAGTTGGCAGCGATGCTGATTTGGAAAATGTATCTGTACTTTCACAAATAGGGCCGACTACGTCGTATTTGGTTAGCAATGAGCTAGAAGGTGACTGTACGGGTATTAATGCATGGGTTGTTTGATACAGCGCTGGACGCATTAAATCATTCATTGCCGCATCTAATACGATAAATGATGTTGGTCGGCTTTCTTTTATATACGTTATTTCGCATACCATTACGCCGATATCGGCCATCAATGAGCGCCCGGGTTCAATACTAATGCGTCCTTGCCAATGAGCTAGGGCAGACTTTATCGCGTTAGCAAAATCACTAAACGCTAAATAATCTTGTCCTTGTTGTACTGTATTACGAATAAGTCGTTGGTAGTCTTTATATTGAACTCCAAAGCCGCCACCGAGATCAAGCTGAGTTAGGGAGTAACCTTGTGTTTTAAGGTCGTTTATCAATATCTGTATTTTAGCTATCGCATCTAAGTAAGGTTGTGTTGTGCGTATTTGTGAACCGATATGCATTGCCAGCCCATTTATTTTCAAGAACGGCGAATATTCAGCTGTTTCTAACATAGGTAATACATCGCTAAAGTTAACACCAAATTTATTGCCTTTAGCACCAGTAGTGATGTGCTTATGCGTATCAACAGTGACTTCTGGGTTGACGCGAATGAGTGCAGAAACCAGCTGTTGATATTTATCTGCAATTGTGATTAAAACCGCTAATTCTTCTTTAGATTCAAGGTTAAATTGTCCGACACCTGCAAGTACGGCTTCGGTGAGTTCTGCAGTTGTTTTACCTACGCCTGAAAAGACAATATCTTCAGCTTTGAATCCGGCGCTGAGTGCCCGTCGCATTTCGCCGATAGAGACAATATCAACACCTAATCCTTGTTCTGCGACAATGCGTAATAATGACAGATTGCTGTTCGCTTTCATGGCGTAGTGAATATGGATATTTTCTGGTTCAAATGCGGCTTTGCAAGCATGGATATTATTAAGTAGTGCAGCTTTCGAATAGCAGTAAAAAGGCGTGGCGACTTGAGATGCTAACTGCTGAATTGATACATTTTCTAGCCATAATGCTTGTTGTTGTACATTCGGTAAATAACGCAGTTGAGGGGGTAATTGTGTCATGGCTTAAATCCTTTTGCTGATGAACTAATAGGATAATTAAGTGAGGTATTATGCACAATGTGAAAATAACGTTTTGATATGACAAAATATCGTTATTACGGTGATTTTGTCTGCCGTGTGTTTAACTTGGTTAAAGCAATGAATAAGTGTAAAGTAGCTGTTTTATAAGATATAAACAGAGCTACTTATGGATAAGTTCGATCAAGCAATTATTGATGCACTCGTTGCTAATTCACGACGTTCAATTGCCAGCATTGGTGAGGACATTGGATTATCGCGTACCGCCGTTAATGATCGAATCCAACGCTTGAAAGATTCAGGCGTTATCCTACGTTATACCATCGATGTGAGAAGTGCTGAAGGGGCAAAAGTGGTGGTCTATTTTCAACTTACATTTAGACCATTTGATGCAAAGTCAATTGCGCCGTATTTACAGGGTATTGGTGAAATAACCCGCGCGCATACTTTGTGCGGTGATACCGATTTAATTGTATATGTCGAAGCGGAGTCTATGACACGCGTTTCGCAGATTAGAGAGCTACTTGCAGCATTACCTGACTTAGATAAACTCCAAACGTTTAGTGTATTAGATACATTAGTTTAGTTTCCCCCTAATTTACGATATTAATCCTAATCATTCTTTATAATGACATTGTTATGTTATAACATACGCTGGGGTGTTGAAAATCATTATTTTTGTGTGGAAATATGGTTTTTAGACTATTTGGCGTTTACTGTTTGAGAGTTGAAATGATGTTTTTATATGTATTAAAACTAAAGTACATAGGGCGCTTATTGCAAGTGGCGATTATGCTCATTGGTGTATTAATGAGTATGAATAGTACTGCTCATCCACACTCGTGGATTGATATGAAAACAGAGATCCAAGGAGATGGAAAGCAGATCACTGGATTTTTAATGACATGGGAGTTTGATGCAATGACTTCTGCTTACATGTTAGATGGCGAGGATCTCTCCGCTAAAAATAAAGCGCAGACGTTACAGGACCTCGCTGATTCGATTATGACAAATATGACGACTAATCATTACCTTACCTATTTTTATGAAGGGGGGAAGCCAGTTAAGTATGCACTCGCGAAAGAGGGTACTTTAGTGCAAGACAAAATAAAGGCGACGCTACAGTTTTATCTACCGTTAGCAGAGCCCCTTGTGCTATCTGATAAATCACTCAAGTTACTTATTTATGATCCAAGTTATTATGTTGATATGAGTTGGCCTGCAAAAAATGCAGTTCAGCTTTCTCCGGAGCTGAGTCAATATTGTAAATTGTCTCTTATTGAAGCGACACCTACGTCTGAACAACTTGCGTATGTTATGTCATTACCTGTTGATGCTGAGAGAGATAATGCGATTGGCGAATTATTCACTCAATCTGCCATTATCAACTGCCAACCTTAACGTTACTTTTATACAAGGATAAATAATGACACCGTTAGTTTCGAATAGCCGAATGGCTAAGGGAAATACAAATAAGTCGCCTTTGTTACCTATGCTTGGTTTCGTTGGCATGATTTCTTTATTTTTTGCTTTAGGTTATGTGCTTTGGCAGGTTTGGCCAACACTTATTACCACTGGTATGCAGTGGCAAAAACAGATAAATAATGAGTTGAGTGAATTATTACACGCCGCTAAAAATGAAAGTTTAATGGCAGGGGTATCACTGATCGGACTTAGTTTTATGTATGGGGTTTTGCACTCCGTTGGACCAGGTCATGGTAAATTGATTGTGACAACTTATATTGCGACACAAGAAGCTAAAGTGAAGTTAAGCCTTATTATCACGCTTGTGTCTTCGCTTGTGCAGGCCTTAGTTGCTGTGGGGCTAGTATCTGTATTATTAATGCTATTTGATGCATCGATGCGTGAAGTTAATCAGAAAGCAGAACTGCTCATTCCATTAAGTTTTTATACTGTCATTTTATTAGGTATTGTTATTATTTTTAGTAACTTAGTCTTGATGTATCGTGTAATTAAAAAGCACAAGGATACAGAAAATCAAGGCGTATCGAATGGCTCTGATAGGGTGATTAAACGATTAACACCTGTGAGGCCATCGGTATCTGTTGCTCAGTACGCTGCTCCTGCAAGTTCATCGCTTATTGATCACGAGCACCATGATAATTGTGGCTGTGGGCATCAACATGTCGTGGCTCCAGAGCTAATTAACGATGCCTCTTCATTCAAAGAGTATTTAACTATTATTTTGAGTATTGGTATTCGTCCTTGTACGGGCGCAATTATGGTGTTGTTGTTTGCTAATATGCTTGATATTTATTGGCTTGGTATTGTCAGTGCTGTGGTCATGGCGTTAGGTACTGCGCTTACCACATCGACTATTGCGATAATGACCATTACCGGTAAGCAAGCTGTAAGACGTTATTTAGCGACAGGAAAACGAAAAGAACGTTCTAAAAATAGTCCCAAAATAGCTAAATTTATTGTGCCAATTATTGGTGGATTATTATTAATATTATTGGGGATGTTATTACTTGAATCGAGACCTGCAGGTATGTCTCCGATGTTTTAATTGTTCAATGTAATAAAAAAAGCCCGAACATATTATGTTTCGGGCTTTTTTATTGCTATATCCAAATTAGTCTCAAAGATAGTATCTTGAGGTAGTTTAGATATAGATTTTACTTATGCAACGCATTCACGATCGTATCAACATTATATTGCATCATTTTTAAGTATGTTGCTGCGGGTTCATCTGCAGCAGATAACGCATCTGAATACAATTTACCACCAACTTTAACGCCTGTTTCACGACTTATTTGTTCAATTAGACGATTATCGGCGATGTTTTCCATAAATACAGCATTTACGTTGTCGTGACGAATTTGTTTAATTAATGCGGCTACATCCGCTGCGCTTGCTTCTGATCCGGTACTGGTTCCTTGCGGCGCTAAGAAGGTTACATTAAAGTCACGTGCGAAGTAACCAAATGCAGCGTGTGGGGTGATCACTTTACGCTGCGCTTCTGGTACCGTCGCAAGTTGAGCACTTAGTTTTAATTCTAATTTATCTAGTTTTTGAATATAGTCTTTCGCATTTTGCTGATAGTCATTTTTATTTTCAGGATCTACTTGAATCAAGCCTTTTGCGATATTGTGTACGTAAACTTTTACATTTTTTATGCTATGCCAAGCATGAGGATCTATATCGCCATGGTCGTGATGTGCATGGTCGTGATGTTCATGCTCGCCGTCGTGATGTTTATGCTCGCCGTCGTGATGTGCATGTTCGTCGTCGTGATGTGCATGTTCGTCGTCGTGATGTGCATGTTCGTCGTCATGGTGTTCATGTTCGTCGTCATGATGTTTATGTTCATTGTCGTGATGTTTATGCTCGTCGTCATGATGCGCATGTCCGCAGCTATGGCCTTCTTTTGTGCTGATCTCTTCGATACCGTTAGCTGCAACAACTTGCACGCCTTGGTAGTTAGCCGCTTCAATTAAACGTGGCATCCAGCCTTCAAATTGTAATCCATTCGTGACAACTAGCTGTGCTTTGGATATTGCTTTAGCATCTTGAGGTGTCGGATTAAATACGTGCGCATCGCCGTCAATTTTAACTAAATTTGTCACGTTTACATGCTCTTGACCTACCTCTGATACAAGGTCGCCTAGAATCGAAAAGCTACTGATGACAGCAATTTTTTGCTCAGCCATTACTGCGCTGCTGGTACTTAAACCAAGAATTATCATGGAGGAAGTAAGGGTTGATTTAAACATGTTATTGTCCTTATAGGGCTAGATATTAACGCGTTGAGTTTTTTCTAGCTGTTATTTTTAAAGATTAATCCGCCTTGACGGCCAAATATTAATGAAATGATATAAAGTATGCCGAGTACCAGTACAATCGCGGGACTGGTTGCTAAACTTGCATGGTAAGAAAGAAATAGACCGAAATAGCCACTGATAACTGCTGTGATAAAAGCCACGAACAGCATGCCACCTAAGCGATTAGACCAAAAACGGGCAATCGCTGCGGGTAGGATCATTAAACCAACCGCCATTAATGTACCTAATGCATGAAAACCAGCAACCAAATTGAGCACGACAAGTAGTAAAAAACCATAGTGAGCAACAGCACTCAGTTTGCTGATGGTTTTAAAAAAGTGAGGGTCAACACACTCCATGACTAAAGGACGATACAGTATCGCGAGTGCTAAAATAGAGATTGTAGCGATAATGGTGAGTAGTATTAAAGCATCATCATTAAGTGCTAACGTTGAACCGAACAGCACATGTAATAAGTCCACATTACTACCATTAGCCGAAATGATTAATACACCGATCGCGAGTGAAAGTAGATAGAAGGCGGCTAAACTTGAGTCCTCTTCGGCATTGGAATGGCGTGCCACCATGCCAGCTAATACAGCTACAACACAGCCCGCGACAATACCACCTATCGTCATAGCAGTGACAGATAAACCCGAGATAAGAAAACCAATCGCAGCACCAGGTAAAATGGCATGTGCCATTGCATCGCCTGTTAGACTCATGCGCCTAAGTGTTAAAAATACGCCGACCGGTGTGGCACTAATACTAAGTACGAGAATTCCCCATAATGCCCGTTGCATAAATACAAACTCGGAAAAAGGTGCGATAAATAATTCATATAACTGTGCACTCATGATGCTTGACTCTCGATACCAGCTGAAACAGAAGCCACAGTGTTTTCGTTAGTGCTACTGTCTGGGATGTTATGTATAGGGCTATGAAAAGGATTATTAAACGTGTTATGAACAGCACAATGGGCAAAATGTTGATAACCCGCTTGGATCAAATGTGATTGGGTAAGCACATCTTTTGTTTTTCCTGCTGCGATCAGTGTGGTTGCAACTAGGAGTGTTGAAGGGAAATAACGTTGTACCAGCGCCAGATCATGAATAACAGCGATCACAGTTTTACCTTGTTGCTGACATTCCTTAATCACGCGCATTAATAATTCAGTCGTTTGTGCATCAATGCCACCAAATGGTTCGTCAAGTAGCAGGATATCAGCGTCTTGCAATAGCATGCGAGCAAATAACATGCGCTGAAATTGTCCACCAGATAACTGACTTATTTGACGTTCAGCCATATTTTCTAGATCTACTTTTGCTAATGCCTGTTGTAATAAATGCTGTTCCTTACGACTAAATATCCGCCAAAAACTACAACGTTGCCAAGCGCCAGCAGAAACAAACTCAGTCACTGTGATAGGGAATTTACGATCAATCTGATTCGTTTGTGGTAAGTAGGCAATGTTGTTTAAACTTAAGTGACCAAGCTCAATAGAGCCCGATTCTACGGTCATTTGTTGCATGATACTTTTTAATAAGGTTGATTTTCCGGCACCGTTAGGCCCTACAATCGCGACTAAATCCCCATTGTCAATGGTGGTTGTTATATGGCTCAGTGCGAGATTTTGCTGATAAGCAACGCTTAAATCATTTATTTTGATCATGGTCATTACCCTATGAATTTAAACAGAGTAGACCACAGAAAAACAGTGATGATGGCAGAGATAGCAAGGCGTGAGAATAGGCTGCATAGCAGTAAAGATAATCGCTGTCTTTGATTTATTGCATGACTATTTTCTGGTGTATAAGATGATAATGCTGGCATTTTATATCGATTTCTAATACTTCAATTGAATTTGAAGCAATGTTATAACATAACAATATAGGTGTGCAAGAATAATGTTATGTTATAACAAAACAATTATGCATGTTTATGCCTAACTTGAGTTTAAACAAGCTGGGTGTGATACTGAACTTATACTAATCCCAAGACATCATGTCAGTAAATAATATGCTAAGGATGATAGCGAGATGGAACAAGCGCATTTAGAACATTACCTCCATAATTTAAAAGCCGCCCAGCAAGGATACCCCTTTGGACCAGATGTATTGGTCTATAAAGTGATGGGTAAGATGTTTGCTCTTCTGACAAAAAATGAAGCTGGATGCAGTGTAAATTTTAAGGCTCAGCCGAGTGATGTTGAGGTGTTGGTAGATGAATTTATGGCGATTAGCCCAGGTTATCATATGAACAAAAGACATTGGATAACCGTAAAGCTTAAAGGGGATGTACCAGCAGGGATGATCGAAAACTTAGCTAGTCAATCTTATGCTTTAGTTGTGAGTAAATTGACTAAAAAATTACAGCTGGAATTGGATGAACTAGCCTATATTGAAAAAGAATAATGGCTAATTTCAGATGATTATAAATAACTTACTCTGTTGTTAATCGATTAAAAAGTGTGATCTGGAGCACGTTTATAATTCTAGTCTAAACTTACGTATAACTTCAAATAGCATGTTTCACTTTCACTTCATTTCATTTGATGACTCATTGCCTTGTATGTAGGGAAATTACCATGAATTTATGTAAGCATTTGTTTTTATTCGTTGTATGGGTGTTTTCGATTGGGGGGACATATGCTGAAATATTAGAAATTGGTGAATATTCTGATTTTGATAGTTTAAGCAGTGCATACCAAGCAGCAAGTCCGGGTGATGAACTTGTATTTACAGATAGTAGAACATATGAAGAAGGGTTAAATGTTTATAAAGGAAATTTAACGATTCGCGCAGAACCCGGACAGTCACCGACGTTAACAGGTACTGGATCCGCCTATCAAGGCATATTACATATCGGCCGAGATGGTATTGTCATCGACGGGATAACATTTGATGGTGAAGGGGTATCGAACAAGCTCGTGTCTACAGGGGCAAGAACCTCTATTATTGTCCGAAACTGTGAATTTAAAAATGCGAGTTATGGTTTATTTGTGCTCCATACAAAAGCGGATCAGCGTGAAGATTTAATCATAGAAGATAATGTATTTAATAATAATGGCAATGATTTATGGTTACACAATGTAAGTGGTGGTATTGCCCGTAATAATATTGCGAATTCTGATAACGGTAATGGTATTACTGTTGGTTATTGGAGTTCGGATATGCACGTGCTAAACAATACGGTTTATAGTAATGGTAATGAGTATTTGATGCGAAACCGTGGCGGTATCAATATTCAAGGTAATGATAATTATGTTGCCTATAACACCTCTTATAAAAATACATGGGGTATCAGTTTATCACAAGGTTTGAATAACATTATTGAGCATAATACTTTGTGGGATAATACTCATGAGAATGTATATTTTAGTATTAATTCAAATAACAACACCATGGAAAATAATCTAGATTACTTTACTGATGATTTTGAAGGTTATGGTATTTCTATTTTACTTTATCGATCATCGGGCAATGTTATTTCCCAGCATACATCAGTCAATGCCTCGCGTGGTGTTTGGTTTTCTGAAATGGGTGGTCCAAGTACCAATAATAGTGTTATTAACTCATTATTCTATGGTAACGATAAGTTGAACTCTATTGGTATTGACGCGAAAAGCCAATCTTACGCACAAAACCAGTTAACCCATATATCCGTGCATAATTTCAAGAAATTAGTACATGAGAACTTAACTTTCACACAGCTGTTTGAAAATGATCCTAAGTTAAGTAGCGTGTTTTTGTTCAACCCTACAAGCTGGGCACTAACGGCGAATACATTGGGCCAACCATTGGGGTCACAGGGGGTCGATTCGAGTGTGGTAGATACTTTATCCTGTCAACCCGCATTAATTACTGGTAAGCCTTTATTAGGCGATGATATGGCTCTTAATCTTGACATTGCGCTTGTTGATTCTTTCGGTAATGAAAGAACAGATGTTAAGCCACCTGTAGTTGAAGTCACTTATAATGATCAATATCTGGATTCAAACGCATCTGCTTCACACTCCCAATTAATGCAGATCTGTACGAGTAGTTATGGTAATAAATTAATGTTAGGTGGTAATGGTTGGACATTTGACATTGGGGCTGAGAATTTATCCGATGGTAATTATCAGGTGATGTTAAAATCGTCTGGTAACTATTTGATTGGCGACGATTGTAGTGGAGTGTTTTCTCGTCAGTATGATTAATTAGCCTATTGTCATAGAATAAAAAGCCCTGATAGATAATTTATTAGGGCTTTGTGGCATTTTATCCATTTACTATCATTGGATCTAATCAGCTATTTTAGTACTTAGTTTCAACCTCTATCGCTTTTAATAAACTCGCGTGAGAGTGAAGTCGTTTGCTGTAACGGGAAAGGTTAGCAAAATTATCAAGTACGTTATTATTTGCTAAGATCTCAACAATGAATGACATCATGATATCGGCCCCCGTTAATTTCTCACCAACAAGGTAAGTTTTATCTGTTAACGATTCATCGAAATAACTGATCACTTTTGTTATTTCTATATCGGCATAAGCAGCCATGAAGTTTGTTTCGCAACCATCTTTTTCAACAAACATTTTCAGTAAAAGCGGTAAAATAGCAGAGCTTTCTGCAAAGTGGATCCATTGTGAATAATCGACATACTCTTGTGATGATTGCTTTGGTGCGAGCCTATCTGCGGCATACTTATTAATAAGGTACTCTGTGATTGCACCTGATTCGGTAATCACAAGTCCATCATCTTCGATTACCGGCGATTTACCTAAGGGATGAATGGTTTTTAGTTCTGGAGGGGCTAAGAATGTTTGGCTATCACGTTGGTAGGCGATGACTTCATAGTCCACACCTAATTCTTCTAATAACCAGATGATACGTTTAGAACGTGATTTATTTAGATGGTGTAATTTAATCATTTTAACCTCTTACTTAGCTACGTTAACTACAAGTTTGCCGAAATTTTCACCTTGTAGCATACCGGTAAATGCTGATGGCGCATTTTCTAAGCCGTCAATCATGTGCTCACGATATTTAATTTCACCCGATTGTAGCCACATCATCATCTGTTCAAAAAACTCGTTATAGCGATGTGCATAATCATCAAAAATGATGAAGCCTTGCATCTTAATACGTTTAACCAATAGAGTGCCCATTAATAGAGATAAACGATCGGGCCCTGATGGTAATTCGGTTGCATTGTACTGCGACACTAAACCACAAACAGGAACACGTGCACCGGTATTTAACTGGGGTAGGACACTATCAAATACTTTACCGCCAACATTTTCAAAGTAAACATCAATGCCGTTAGGGCAAGCTGCTTGTAATTGTGTATCAAAGTCGTCAGCTTTATGATCAATACATTTATCAAAACCTAATACGTCTTCTGCGTATTTACATTTTTCAGCTCCACCTGCGATACCTACTACGTAGCAGCCTTTTAATTTACCAATCTGACCGACTGTTGCACCCACTGGACCAGTTGCTGCTGCAACAACAAGCGTATCACCTGATTTAGGCTGACCTATATCTAACAGTCCCATATAAGCAGTAAAGCCAGGCATACCTAAGATGCCAAGCGCATAAGAGGGATTAGTTGGCTCAGCGCCTAATTTTATCAGGCCTTCACCGTCTGAAATGCCATAATCTTGCCAGCCGATATAAGCAAGAACCCATTCCCCAGCTTGATAATCAGGGTGTAAAGAGGTAACAACTTGACACACGGTCGCGCCAACTATAGTGCCATTAATATCGACAGGTTCAGCGTAAGATGCACCGGCATTCATACGACCACGCATGTAAGGATCAAGTGATAAATAATTTGTACGTAATAATATTTCGCCTTTTTCAGGAGAAGGTATGGCAGTTTCTTTAAGACTAAAGTTAGCTGATGTAGGTGCGCCAACAGGACGTGAAGCAAGTGTAATATGGCGATTAATTGAATGCGATTGAGGCATAGAAGACCCTTATTTAAGTCGTTTACGATACTAGATGACCGTTCGTCTTTTTATTGGATGTGCAAATCTTGATTAATTTCTAACGCGTTAACGATACACTTTAGTAGACCGGTCGTATACTAACTCGCGGTTTTTTTTGAGGACTTATCAATATTTGTAATCTAAACTTCGATGTGCATCACGTTTTTTATTGTTTTTATTCGAGTATTATCATGAAATATTTAGCTATATTTTTAAGTTGTTTGTTATTGACTGGTTGTCCCACTGGCAGTGATGGTAACGTTGAGCGGAATAGCTATCCCGGTGAGGGCGGCGATGCTTTGCTACCTGATTATGCCATACGGCTCAATTTAAACCCCGCTGGACTCCGTCTTGATGATAAGCAGAATCGGCGAGAAGACTTACTCGATTTAACCAAAATAGGACCTGAGGGCGTGAGCGTGGAAGAAGATTCACCTGAGTGGTTTTGTGTTTTAGATAATAAAACAAAATTGATGTGGGAAGTTAAATCGGTGGTTGGTAGTGGCGATGTAAATGATGCTGACTATAGTTATTCGTGGTTTAAATCGAATGATGCTGACTTTAATGGCCATGGTGTTACCGAAAATGGTGGTATTTGTGTAGATAGCAGTAGTTGTGACACTGAAAAATTCAAAATCGCTATGAACGGACTCGATTGGTGTGGTTACAATGATTGGCGTTTACCTACTCGTTTAGAGCTACAAAGTATTATCAATTATTCGCAAATAATACCTGCCGTTGAAACTGTATTTTTTCCTCATACTCAAAGTCTTAATTACTGGACTGCTGATATTGATATTGACGATTTGGAATCAGCTTGGATGGTTAATTTTTTATACGGTCATATTCAAGGTAATTTAACCAATATTCCAAGGGCTGTACGCTTAGTGCGTAATCAAAACCAGTAATTAAAAGCGTTGATATAAGCTATTTAGTTGTCATAAAAGGATGTTAATGATGAGCTTTAATATAACCCGGCACCTATTACTTATTACGAGCACTATTTTATTAGTCGTGATGTCGATGACTGCCAAAGGACTCGAACAACGCTGTAATGATAATGCTGAGATATCAACACCAGGGCAACGTTTTTTTAATACTAGGCAAGGATTTTTATTTGATAAAGCAACCCGCTTAGAATGGCAAACTTGTGTTCGTGGCCTGATGGGAAATCGATGTCAGAATGGTACAGTTCGTTATTTTACGTGGTGGGAAGCGATGATAGAACCAGCTGCATTTAATGCTACAAATGATGGTAATACTGATTGGCGATTACCTCACATTAAAGAGCTTTATAGTATTATAGAAACAGCATGCGAAGAGCCAAGCTTAAATAAATCCATCTTTCCTAATCACCCATTATCTCCAGCGGTATCTAAATCGTGGTCGAGTACACCAAGTGGTGGTAACCAAAGTAAAGCTTGGCAAGTCGACTTTCAAAATGGATTATTATATGACATTTCGAATGGCGAGCGCTTAACAGTACGTTTAGTTCGAAGCTGTGATGAAGTTTGCCAGCAAGTATATGATTAGCCTAAGTATACTTTAACCGCTATAAGTATATTTATATTGTGGTTTCTAACTCTCATAAGTAATATACGCCATTATTTATAATTTTTGGATATTAGAAGTATATGCTATTAGACCATCAAAATATTATATGCTTAGCATTAATTTCCGGTTTATGTTCAAGTATTAGTCATGCTGCAAGTGTGCCAGTCGATAATCTTGTACTTGAAGTTAGTGAACGTTCGTTGGATATTGATACAGTGGAAGCTCCTGCATTAGATGTCAAAAAGTGGGGGCTTGGTATTGGAATGCGCCGTGCAGATATTCCATTTGCAGTCAAAGATGACAATGAAGATACTGCTGTTTATGATATTTTACCATTAATGCGGTTTGAAAATGATCATGGCTTTTTACATGGTTTAGAAGGTGGTATTCATTTATGGAAAAATGCAGACCATCAAGTTAATGTATATAGTCGTTTCCGTTTCCATGATGTGCCTAAAGCGTTTCAAAATTCAATTAAGGGACAGTCATTTGACTTTGGTTTGCAATATCGCTACATCGATGGTCCTTGGGAATCTGATATTGCTGTTTTATCCGATCACTATCAGCGCAACTATAGTTATACTCGGATTAAGTATAATTGGCAGCAAGGTAGTTGGTCATTAGTACCATTTGCTGAGTTACAATGGAAAAGTGCTGATTTTAACAATCATTATTATGGCTTTGATAAAGAGGACGCTGGTGCTGGAGTTTCAATGGCTGGTGGTCTGGAAGGGTCATACCATGTAGCGAGCAATTTCTATCTGATTGGTCAATTGGGTCTAACGCGCTTAGAAGATGATGTATACGATCTAGATTCTGTTAATAAAAACTATCAGGTTGAATCTTTTTTCGGTTTCGCTTTTTATCCTGAATATGATAAGCCTTTTAACCCAACTTCAACGCAATATAAGAATGATGAATACTTACGTTTAGCATATGGTTGGGCAACACCGTCGAATATTGGAGATATCTTAAAATTCCAAGCCGAACGCGATAGTGAAAACAATCAAATGAGCTCTGTATTTTATGGTACCCAAATTGCGGATAGTTTATTAACAATGCCTATTGATCTTTATTTTACGCCTGGCCTTGTTTGGCATTATAGCTCTGATGTACAAAAAGATATTACTGAAGTTGCGCTTGCGATTAAAGGTTTCTATACTTTTAGGCTTGGTCCTCGTTGGCGCTTAGGTATTGCTGAAGGCCTATCTTATGTATTTGATATTACCTATATCGAAGGGTTTGAATTGACAGGTGAAGACAGTAAACGTGGTTATGAAAACTCATCGAAACTACTTAATTATTTAGACTTCTCCTTTGATGTGAATGTGGGGGATATTTTTGGAAGTAAGGCGTTAGCGAAAACTTGGTTTGGCTATAGCATTCATCACCGTTCGGGTATTTTTGAAACTAGCTCGGTGTTCGGGCGTATTAAAGGTGGCAGTAACTATCAAACGGTTTATTTACAGTGGCACTTTTAGCCCCCGTAAATCTGACATCCTCTTTTTAAGAATAATGCACTATCTCAATGATTAGAAACGGTGCAGTTGACGATAGTCGCTATCGTCAACATCTTGGCTCTTTTATTTATTAATTAAGTCTGCTCGCTTGTCGATTTGTTGTGTTTATGGGCGGCTGCTAAGTTACCAACTGTATTCTTATCTTCATTACTGTGGGCTTCTGTTGACCAAGCATCATTGAGGTTGTCGTAATAAGTTAATGCATCTAACCCTAATAATTTTTTCAATATTCGTCGTTCAGTAAGACTGCGGTTTACAAATTCTGGCTCTTGTTCATGCATTCGTTTTGCTTCTTCATGCAACACTGCTTCGTCATGGCGACGGAATACTTGACCTGCACGATGAGCCTGATTGGCACGCATCCCTAATGCTTTTAATGTTTCAACACCTAAACTGATGCCAGAGTCGAGCGACTCCCGAAATACGTGATCAGCGCCAAGGCGGATTAATTGCTGGGCATGGTTACGATCTGTTGCCCTGACTAATACCGTTAAGTGTGGAAAATGTTTTTTTACTTGAATTAAAATGCGTTTAGTCCGGCTTGCACTTTCGACGGCAATAATAAATAGTTTAGCGTTATCGGCTCCTGCAGAATGTAATAAATTTAGCTGTTCAGCATCGCCATAAAACACTTTGTATTTGAATTGTTGCAATAACTCTATCTGGCCTACATCATTTTCTAAAATAGTGGTATTGATATGGTAACCATGTAGCAATCGACCCACAACTTGTCCGAAACCACCAAAGCCAGCGATAATAACAGAGCCGTGAGTATTATTTGGAATCTGATGTTCAGGAGTACTTGTATTTTCAGCCAGCGGTATTTTTCGTTTGAATGTTGGTGCGATAATTTTATCGTAAATAATTAGCAGTAGTGGGGTAAACACCATAGATAAAGTAACCACTAATACGAGCAGGCTAGCTGTTTCATTATCCAGTACTTGTCGTTGCAGAGAGAATGATGTTAATACAAACGCAAATTCACCACCTTGTGCAAGGGCACAAGAAAATAACCAGTTTTGACTGCGCTGGATCTTAAATACGATCCCGGTGATAAACAGTACAATAAACTTAACTGCAATCAATGCAGCTACCAGTAAGGCGATTAATATAGGTTGATTAAGTAGGAGGGTAAAATCGATACTGGCACCAACTGAGATAAAGAAGATACCTAATAATAAACTTTTGAAAGGTTCAATATCACTTTCAAGTTCGTGGCGGTATTCACTATCTGCTAATACCACACCAGCTAAGAAAGTCCCGAGTGCGGCAGATAAACCAACGGCTTCCATCGCCAAGGCAATGCCGACAACCAGTGCTAATGCGGTTGCAATAAAAATCTCTCGAGAGCGAGACCCCGCAATAATACGCAGTAGCGGTACAACGAGAAAGTGGCCGCCAATAATAATGCCAGCAATAACGCCTGCAATCATTAATGCACTTTGCCAACTTGGTATTGTCGATTCAACAATAGCTGTGTCTTGTATAACGAGCAGCGGTAATATGGATAAAATCGGGATAACGGCAATATCTTGAAATAATAACACCGCAAAGGCATTCTTACCGGCTTCGGTTTTCATCAACTCCCGCTCTTGTAAATTTTGCAGCACAATCGCAGTCGATGACAAGGCAACAATTAAACCGATAGCGAGTGCTGTTTGCCACGCAAGTCCACAAGCAAGTAATAACAAGAAAATGCACAAGGTCGTGGCGCTAAGTTGTAAACCACCCGTCCCCAAAATAGGTATTTTTAATTGCCATAGTAAAGCAGGTCTTAATTCTAGGCCAACCAAAAACAGCATTAAAACCACACCGAATTCGGCAACATGCATGACATCTTCTTGATTGGAAATTAAGCTTAATGCATAAGGTCCGACAATTACGCCTGCAATCAAATATCCCAGTACCGAACCAAGTCCCAAACGTTTTGCGATTGGGACTGCCACGACACCTGCTGCAAGATAGATGAAAGTATTAAATAATACGCCATGTTCCATGGTTAGTTACCTTCCATTTTTTTTGCGACGGTTCCATCATCTGTTTGTTGTAGCATTAATAATTGCTGGCGATATTCTGCTGCTTTACGTGCAATACGCTGTGATTCATGACGTTTATGAATATCATGGAGTACAAATGGTGGCAGGTATTCTAAATTACATATTTTGCTCATCTGGCTAAAAGGTAATAAGAACTCGCTAATATTGTGTTCATTGTAACCTGATTCGGAATATGAGTTTGTACTCCCACCAGTAGAAATAGCTAGCATGAGTTTTTTGCCTGCGAGTTTGTCTCCATTTTCACCATAAGCAAAACCATGTTCGAGCACCAGATCTTGCCATTCTTTTAAAATCGCGGGGCATGAATACCAATAAAGTGGAAATTGAAATACGATGATATCGTGATTCAATAATAAGGCTTGTTCATGCTTAATATCAATAAATGAATCGGGGTAAGCATCGTAAAGATCGTGACAAGTGATGCCTTCAATATTTTGAATTTCATTGAATAGTGATTTATGTGCGAGAGATTTTTGTAATGCAGGATGGGCGAATAAAACGAGAATTTTGTACATATATTTTCAATCATCCTTTATTGAAATAGGTCTTTTTAACTGCATTCAATAGTTTAGCGTTTAAGACGTTAATTATATCAGTTGTTGTAATCTAAGCTTATAATATAAAACAAATTATTTCAGTGTTTTTTTAGTTGTTCTGACTGATATGGCCGATATCACTCTTATTTTCTAATTATTGAATGGTTACTGCTCGTTAATATTATTAATCATATTCACTATTATTAAGCGTCTTATGTTTTAGTTGTTATGTTATGCTTTCGTCACTAAATTGATTTCGGTCAATATTTGACATTATTAATTGGTAATAACTTAACTGTTGGGGGCACTTTTTACACATGATTTTGAAAAACCATCGCATACTTTCACTCACTTTATTATTGACCTGTGGTTTAATTGGTAGTGTTGCAGTCGCAAAACCATTGGCAAAAAGCGCTGGTTTTTCTGGTACGGTCGGTATTAATATGGGTGTAAGTGATACGCAAAGTCAATTTCATATTGATGATGATAATGAGCAAACCCAAGATTTGAGTAACGATGGGAAAGCGGTGTCAACTGAGATATTTTTTCCTTTTTTTCGTCTGGACTATACAACTTCGGACTTACAAACTCAGTATTTTATTGGCCAAAGTCCTGACAAAATATTAAACAGTGCCATACAATATGAAATAGGTGTGAAACACCAGTTTGACGAACGTCAGAGTATGACTTTTGCTTATATTCCGGACGTACCGTTTTTAAAAGAAACTTGGTCAGATCCATTTTTGATCAACGCGCCAAGAGAAAAGAGTGACATTGATTCGAGTGCAGTACGTTTAGCTTATAAATTTTCCCCTGTTCAGATTGAATATTCGTATGCATCATATTCGATAGAAAATGAGCAAAGTGGTAGTCAAATGAGTGTAGAAGATCAAGCCTCGTTAAATCGAGACAGTGATTATCAAAGACTTAGTTTAGAAAGCTTATTTCCGTTATGGCAAGGGATATACGGTAAAGCGAATGTGTTTTATGGTGCTCAAGATGCTAAAGGTGAAAGTCAGAGTTTTGATGAATTTCATTATAGCCTTAGTATTATGACTAAATATGAAAGACATTTTGTCTCCGTACAAGCGGCATTTAGCGATCGTGAATACAATGCCAAAAATCCAATATTTGGAGAGGTACAAAAGGACGATGTTACCCGTTATTCATTTATTTATTCTTATTCTGAACCGTTTGATATAGAAGGTACCAACCTTAATATTATTTATCAAAACAAAAAAAATGATGCCAACATTGCGTTTTATGATAGCTCGACAAAATTATTTTCAGTCGGTATGAGTTATAGTTTTAACTAGAATGAGAATTAGAAAGAACAAAAAGGGACGTGATACAGTGAGCATCATGTCCCTTTCTTTTACCGATTGCTCTGGATTGTGTTAATAACCCAAGCTAAGCGCGCTCGGTCTGCGTGGGTCAGATGCGCCGTAAACGCCTTCTTCTGTCAGCATAATGGTTTGGGTACTGCCCATTGCCGCTTTCACTTCAAGCTTGTGCCCTTTACTCTCTAATAGGTTAATCGTATCGACATTTAACCCTTTCTCAATACGGATCATGTCCGGTAACCATTGATGATGAATACGTGTTGCCGCACTGGCTTCTGCAATATTCATATTATGGTCAATCACATTCATGATCACTTGTAGCGTTGTGGTGATAATACGTGAGCCCCCTGGACTACCTGTGACCAAATAAGGTTTATTATTTTTTAGGACGATGGTCGGTGTCATTGAGCTAAGTGGACGTTTTTTGGCTGCGACGGCGTTTGCTTTTCCGCCAATGAGGCCGTAAGCATTTGGTGTACCAGGCTTCGCAGAAAAATCATCCATTTCATTGTTGAGTAGCACCCCTGTTCCATCAGCAACGAGTCCTGATCCATAACTAAAGTTAAGGGTGTAGGTATTACTGACCGCGTTACCAAATTTATCTACCACACTGTAATGGGTGGTTTGGTTACTTTCGTAAGGCAATAATGTACCAGGGGACACTTCGCTGCTTGGTGTCGCTTTGTTTGGATTAATCTGACTAACAAGCTGCTTCGCGTATTGCTTATTGGTTAATTGTGCAACGGGCACGTTAACAAAATCAGGGTCGCCTAAATATAAGCTACGGTCTGCGTAGGCACGACGCATTGACTCTGCCATCACATGGATTGTTGCAGCACTGTTATGGCCCATTCTATCAATCGGGAACTGCGAAAGCATATTCAGCATTTGAATAATATGCACGCCGCCAGAAGAGGGTGGTGGCATTGATATTATTTGGTAACCGCGATAGTCACCGGTAACTGGTTTTCGCTCTATGGCTTTATAAGTGGCTAAATCTTGCATTGTCATCATGCCGCCAGCATTACGTACCGAATCACTGATCTGTTTGGCAATGGGACCTTGATAAAATGCAGGACTGCCTTTTTTAGCAATGGTTGTTAGCGTATTGACAAGATCGGTCTGTTTTAATATTTCTCCTGGCTGATAACTGCTACCGTCTGCTTTGTAGAAAATAGATTGTGTGCTTGGCCATCGGCTTAAGCGCTTTTTCGTTGCGCGGAGTGAATTTGCTAAGTCAGGCGTAACAACAATACCGTCACGGGCTAATTTTATTGCGGGGGCCATTACTTGTGCTAATGACATACTGCCGTATTTATTTAGTGCGAGTTCAAAGCCTAATACTGTGCCAGGTACTCCGACGGCTAGACCATGAAAGCGAGACAGTTGACTGTCTGCATTGCCAGCACCGTCTAAAAACATATCTGGGTAAGCAGCCTGTGGTGCTACCTCTCGGTAATCAATCGCAATCGCGCGCTGTTCTTCTGCTAAATAAACCAGCATGAAACCACCACCACCTAAATTACCAGCGCGGGGCAGGGTAACAGCTAACGCATAACCAACGGCAACTGCCGCATCAATAGCGTTACCACCTTGCTTCATAATGTCGACACCTACCTGTGTTGCAAGCGCTTCTTGGCTAGCTACCATGCCGTTTGCTGCCCATACTGGATGATGGATCGCCATTTTATTATAAATAGCACTGGTTGATGGTTTAACATTGGCAACTGTTTCTGTGCTTGTTGTGTTCGTCTTTGCAATGGCGGTTGGTAACGTTAAGCTCATGCAGCTGATGAGTCCAAAGGTAAAACCTTTAATGAGATGCGTTGTTGACATGAATGTTCCCTATTCGATTGTCCATAGTGTTATGTAATTGATATAAAACAGCATAGCAAATGGTTTTAACTATCAACTTTTAGGTGGTCGTAATTGCACGTGAACTCACATAAATAGGTTTAAGCTACTTTATCTGCTGATTCGCTGGTGGAAAAGTTGCGTTTGGAGATACCGAGATTTTTCCATATTTGCATATGTTCTGGTAACTGTTGTGTACGTTGTTCCATGGGAATAATTTCCATGACTTTATTCGGAGACACGACTTTTCCTCGTTGAGTAAATACAGCCTTTACTAAGCTGTAGTTACATAGTTTTCCATCGGCGACACATTTTTGCTCTAAGTAAAAATACTTCTCATCCCAGCCTAAGTAAGTGGTTTCTACATCGAACTTTTTGAATAAACGGATCTCACGAATATAACCGACCTCCACACCTGCCACTATGAAGTTTAATTTATTCTTCAATAATGGGTTGAACGTATTGGTCTGAATAGAATGATCCCAACGCGCTTTTTCAAGAAACATGAGATATTTTGCATTGTTAATATGTAGATTCAGATCGATATGACGAAACCCTACTCGAAAAGAGCGGGTGATAGTATCGAAAAAGCCTTTCGGGTTTGTTTGCTTATTACGTAGGTAAAAGCAGCGAATCAACTCACTGATCATAAAGCCTCAATAATGATTGTTATAGGAAATAGAATAAAGAGTCTACTGCGTTCTTTATTATTGTCACGTCAATTGTAATCAAAATGTTAATTGCGACTTATTCCTATGTGGTAAATCCCGCCAAACGTAACCAGCAGGCCACACCTTATCTCGATGCTACGATGACCGTAATATTCTTTGCTTCAATTGCAGTGCGTTGTTCATCAGTAATATCAGCATCGGTAATTAACGTATTAATCGTGTCCCATGCTAACTCTAAATTTGGCATTTTGCGGCTGATCTTATCTGATTCGACCATGACTACGACTTCTCTTGATACTTCGGCCATCACGCGACTGAGTCCAATTAGTTCATTAAATGTGGTACTGCCACGTTCTAAGTCAATACCGTCTGCGCCGATAAACAGCTGATCAAAGTCATATGATCTCAGTACCTGTTCTGCAATTTGGCCTTGAAAAGATTCTGAGTGAGGATCCCATGTACCTCCTGTCATCAATAACGTAGGTTCATTTTCTAAGCCGTTTAATGCATTCGCTACTTGTAGAGAGTTTGTCATGGTTATTAACCCTCTCTTATTTGCGAGCTGCTTAATTAAACTGGCCGTAGTTGTGCCGCTATCGATAATGATACGATTATGATCGCGAATACGTAATGCGGCGGCAATTGCAATTTCTGTTTTACACTGGGAAACCTTATCTGTTTCAATTTCAGGTAAGAGTTCTTTAGGGAGCGGAACCGCACCGCCATAACGGCGTAATAATAGACCATTTTGCTCTAAGGCTGTTAGGTCTTTACGAATGGTTACTTCTGATGTTTCAAAACGTTGGGCTAATTCATCAACGCTGAGTTTACCTTGTTTTTCAAGTAATTTAATGATGGTATGACGACGTTGTTGAGTGTTACGTTTTGACATAATTTAATGAGTTCTTGTTAGTTCTTTATTTAAAATAGGAGTGTAGCAATATAATGAATTAACGTCAGTAGTAATCTAAATTAACTCGCAGGAAAGTATAAATTACTGCGTTGTATGAGATTAAATTTATTTAACTTGTCAGGTGCGATATCATTGCAGCTAATCGCTTTAGCAATCGTAATATTGTCCTGGCCACAGTGGCGTAACAATGGCTGTTTTTTTAATGGTTCAAGTTTATTAAAGTCGACAATGAGGGGCTTTCGAAGGCTATTAATAATACCCATCAGTACTTGCGCTTGGTTGCTATCATAATTGACGATTGTACCAATCGGATATATACCCATCATTTTAATAAACTGTTCAAGATAAGTTTTGTTGTAATGCTTGTCTGCGGCTTTAAACAGTAATCCAATGGCGAGATTAGGTGAATAACGGTGCTGAGGTAAATTAGCATTACACATCTCGTTATAGCGGGAAGTGACCGCAATTAATTGCGCGTATTTAGATATTTTATCTTTCTTGATACCACGTGGGTAACCGCTACCATCAAATTTTTCATTTATCTGTAATACACTGTTAATCACGATATCGGTAAGTGATTCAATACCTTGCAGTTTTTGCGATGCGTAGGCAGGGTGTTGTTTAAGATAATTAATTTCGGGCTTTGTCAGTTCTGATTTTTTATTACGAATTGAAGCGGGTACCCATAACATACCGAATTGGCTAAGCAGCGCGGTTTGCATCACTATGGCAATATCCTGTGAGCTAAAGGATAATTGCTGGGCCAAGCGTGTGCTTAATACGGCAATATTCATGGCGTTTTGATAAAGCGTATCACCAGATAATTCTTCATTGCATAAAACAAAGCTATAATCATGCTGTTGTTCAGCCGCGATAGTTAATTCACCAGAGAGCTGTTCTAATTGGGATATAGCTTGCTGTGGTTCAAGGCTGAACTTGCTGTAAATATCTTTTAGTATAGTAACCTTACTTTGGTATTTTGAGCGAGTTTGGCGGATCTGTTTCCACCATAGCTGCTGTTGTAATGATTGTGTTTTTTGTTCTTCAGCTTGCTTTAATATAGCTTGTTGTTCTGCTATTTTTTCCGCTAAAGCGAGATCATTAGCTGCCGGTGTTCGCTGTGCTGCTGATTGTACTGATTGTGCCACTTTACTGCGAGATAGGTCAACGGCAATAGTCTTGAAGCCAAGGTGCTGTAATATTTGTAATTGCTTTGTATCCTTAATTATAAATGAATTAAGGATAAAAGGGTGGGATGTCCAACCGATGGGAAGATTAATATAATGACCGACTTTAAGGTCTTTAATCGCTAATGAGACATTTTCCATTTCTATTCCTTATACAACCTTCCTAATAATAACAACCTAATTGTTTATTGTGACATTGTAAATAACTATTAATAATTATTAATAAGATTTTAATAATTATAGGGAATATATTTATTGTGATAAAAATAAATGTAGAGGATAGACAAAGACCAAATTTTTAGCTGGTGTTTATTTTATTAACTTTATTCTTAGACGTTTTTTCGTTCATTATTTTCTAAATTATTATACCTGCATATTAACGCCTCAATGTTATCTATCACTGAAAAAATCGTGGTACGTGAAACGGATTAACATAATAGATATTTTAAAGACTCATACCTACCATGTTGTAAATGCGAATGAGATCGATTATCATTACGTTCTTTTGCGATCAATAACGATTGCAGACATTTACAAATAAGGGATTTCTATGAGTGCTATTGTTGGGTTAAGGAATTATATTTTGAAAATATTGTATCGGATATTTCGTCCGATAATATTTTTGATGGATCCAGAGCAAGCCCATTACGCGCTTAAGAAAATAGGGGTGTTCTTAGGCAGTAATGTAATCACACGATTAATCACAGGATTGTTATTTAATTATAGCCATAAGAGTTTGAACACAGAGGTCGACGGAGTCAAATATCGTAATCCGGTCGGTTTATCAGCGGGTTTTGACAAAGATGGTGAACTTACAAAAATTTACCCATATCTGGGCTTTGGATTAGCTGAACTAGGTTCTTTTACCGGCGAAATTTGTCCGGGAAATCCAGGTAAACGTCTATTCCGGATGGTAAAATCTAAGTCTATTGTGGTGTGGTATGGCCTAAATAACCTTGGCGCAGAAAAAATATCAGCTCGACTCGCTGACGCTGATTTTGGTGATTTACGTGTTGGTATTAATGCAGCTAAATCTAATGTCTCTCCTGACTTTGTATTAGCAGAATCAATTCGTGATTATCTTAAAACGATGACTCTATTTAAGGATATTGGTGATTACTATACAATTAATATTAGTTGTCCAAATACTCAAGATGGCGAACCTTTTGTTGATGCTGATAATTTAGGGGCTCTATTGGCCGCTGTGAATGAAAATATTAGACCAATTTCGGATAAACCTATTTATGTTAAGTTAGCGGCTGATCTTACTTTTGACGAGATCGATGTCATTGTTGATGGTTGTATTGAGTATAAGATGGATGGTTTTGTATTAACAAATCTTGCTAAACCAGGCTGTAACCAAGAACATATCTCGGCTGAATACCCATCTAAACTTGGTTTATTACCCGAAGGAAAAGGTGCGATGAGTGGGTTACCGCTGCAGCGTATTTCTACTAATGTTATTCGCCATGTTTATCGTCGTACTCGGGGTGAGCTTACTATTATTGGTGTGGGGGGCATTTTCACGGCAAAAGATGCGTATGAAAAAATTACATCTGGGGCTAATCTATTGCATATGATCACTACCATGATCTTTGATGGACCGCAAAATATTAGTGAAATAAACCGTGGTTTAGTTAAATTATTAAAAGCAGATGGTTTTACTTCAATTGAGCAAGCTGTGGGTTCTAGAAATCCTCTACCAGAGTTAGCAATTCAAGAGGCGATAGAGGAAGTTGCAGAGGTGGCTTAGTATGTTTGAACAGGTATCTGTTAATTTACCGCAGGCTATTTGTTATGAGTTTCGCCAAGCGTTAAGACAGGGCTGTTGGAAGAGTGGATTACTGTTAACAGAGCAGCAACGGCGGATCTGTGAACAGGTTTTGTTTTATCATGAAGGTAATGATTCTAACTGTAATCATTAATAAATAGCCCAGTTAAGTAATTAATGTTAACTGGGCTATTTTATTTATAAATTATTTTTCAATAACTTTATTTTTTGTTTGTTCTGGTTTTATTTCCATTTCATAGCTTTCGTGATAATCATTACCGTAATAAGAAGCAAGTAATAGTGCTTTTAATTCGCTGATTAACGGGTAGCGAGGGTTAGCTCCAGTACATTGGTCATCGAATGCTTCAATCGCTAACTGGTCAATCTTTGCAAGGAAGTCGGCTTCGTTTACACCCGCAGATTGAATTGATTTAGGAATATCTAAATCAGTTTTTAGTTCGTCTAACCAATTTAATAATGCGTTAATCTTGTCAGCTGTTTTACCTTCACGGAAGCCTAAATGTTCTGCAACTTCAGCGTAACGAGCGCGTGCTTTCGGGCGATCGTATTGTGAGAATGCGGCTTGTTTGGTTGGCATATCAGTTGCGTTGTAGCGAATCACATTGGTAATAAGTAGTGCGTTTGCTAACCCGTGTGGAATATGGAACTCAGCACCGATCTTGTGTGCCATTGAGTGACAAACACCCAAGAATGCATTGGCAAAAGCTATACCAGCAATAGTTGAACCATTGTGTACTTTTTCACGCGCAATTGGGTCTTTTGCACCGTTTTTGTATGAACTTGGTAAGTACTCTTTTAATAGTTTAAGAGCCTGTAGTGCTTGACCGTCTGAGTATTCATTTTGCAATACAGATACATACGCTTCTAAAGCATGTGTTACGGCATCATAACCACCAAATGCGGTCAGTGACTTAGGCATATTCATGACTAGGTTAGCATCAACAACAGCCATATTTGGTGTGAGTTCGTAATCAGCGATTGGGTATTTTTGCCCTGTTACTTCATCGGTTACTACTGCAAAGGGGGTGACTTCAGACCCCGTACCTGAGGTTGTTGTGATCGCCACCATTTTGGCTTTGACTCCCATTTTAGGGAACTTGTAGATACGTTTGCGGATATCCATAAAGCGCATTGCAAGATCTTCAAAGTGTACATCTGGGTGTTCGTACATTACCCACATGATCTTCGCAGCATCCATTGGTGAACCACCACCAAAGGCAATGATGATATCAGGTTGGAAGCTGTTCATCACTGCTGCACCTTTCTTTACGATAGCCAGTGTCGGATCGGCTTCTACATCATGAAATATTTCGGTATCAATGCCTTTTTCTTTTAGAATCGTTACTAAGTCATCAACATAGCCATTACTGAATAAGAACTTATCGGTAACGATACAAGCACGTTTTTTGCCAACAAGGTCATCCATCGCAATGGGTAATGAACCACGGCGGAAGTAAATTGATTCAGGTAGTTTATGCCACAACATATTTTCAGCTCGCTTTGCAACAGTCTTTTTATTGATAAGGTGCTTAGGACCCACGTTTTCTGAGATAGAGTTACCACCCCAAGAACCACAACCTAGTGTTAATGATGGTGCTAAACCGAAGTTATATAAATCACCGATACCACCTTGTGAACTTGGTTGGTTAATCAGAATACGTGCGGTTTTCATTTTATCGCCGAAGTCTTTGATACGATCTTCGTTAGCATCTTGGTCTGTGTAAATACCAGATGTATGACCGATACCGCCTAGCTCAACCATAGTTATCGCTTGTTCAACAGCATGGTTATAGTCACGAGCACGGAACATACCTAAGGTCGGCGATAGTTTTTCGTGAGCGAATGCATCATCAACGTGTACTTCTGGACCTTCACCAATGAGGATTTTTGTGAAAGGAGGTACGGTAACCCCCGCCATTGCCGCTATTTTAATTGCAGATTGACCTACAATATCAGGGTTCATATTACCGTTGATTAACACAATAGAACGTACTTTATCTGCTTCTTTCTTCGATAAGATGTAACCGCCATGTGTAATGAAACGTGCTTTTACCGCGTCATAAACGTCATCAACGACAATAACAGCTTGTTCCGAAGCACATACCACACCGTTATCGAATGTTTTTGACATTAAGATTGAAGATACTGCACGTTTAATGTCTGCAGTTTCATCGATAACAATAGGCGTATTACCCGCACCAACACCAATCGCAGGTTTACCTGAAGAGTAGGCTGCTTTAACCATGCCAGGGCCACCAGTCGCAAGGATAAGGTTGATATCATCGTGATGCATCAATGCATTTGATAGTTCAATTGATGGTTCATCAATCCAACCAATGATGTGTTCAGGTGCACCTGCTGCAACTGCTGCATCGAGTACAATTTTAGCGGCTGTATTGGTGGCATTTTTTGCTCGAGGATGTGGCGAAAATATGATCCCGTTTCGTGTTTTTAGTGAAATTAACGCTTTAAAAATAGCCGTTGAAGTAGGGTTGGTCGTTGGTACGATACCGCAAATGATGCCGGTTGGCTCTGCGATTGTAATAGTACCAAATTCGTTATCTTCTTCAATGATGCCACATGTTAGAGTATCTTTATATTTGTTGTAGATGTATTCAGATGCAAAATGGTTTTTAGTTACTTTATCTTCGATAACCCCCATACCAGATTCTTCAACAGCCATCTGTGCTAGCGGGATACGAGATGTAGATGCAGCAAGGGCTGCTGCACGGAAGATCTTATCAACTTGTTCTTGATTAAATGTAGCGAATTCTTGTTGCGCGCCCTTTACTTTCGCAACCATCGCATTGAGTGTTTCTATGTTTTTGACAGTCATAATATATCCTTAAAATTCATTTAAAATCTAAAAGTTATTTACTAAGGGCTACCTCTTAGTGAATACCTTTGATTTAAATTATAGGTAATCTTAAGGATTTAAAATTGATGCAAATCAATTGTAGTAATATTACGTATTATATTTTCAAAATAGTGTTAAGTTGGTCGTAAATATGTGTAAACACTTTCATTTGTAATTTTATTTCAATACGATTAAGACTCATTTATAGGGCTGTAACACGCTGAATTTAAAAAAAAGACGTAAAACAAACAAAGTTATTGTTAATTTTAGAGCCATTAGGTAGCATTGCCTTAACCGCTTATTATAGGACGTTATACAATGCCGAAATTATCTAAGGTTATGGCTACAGCACTTAACCAACAAATGACAAAAGAGTTTACTGCATCGCACCTTTACCGCAGCATGGCATCTTTTTGCTACGCCTCTGATTTTATTGGCGCGGGTGATTTCTTTTATAAGCATGCAGCTGAAGAACAGCAACACGCACAATTGTTATTCCGTTACATGATCGATCGCGGTATCCAGCCATTAATGGAAGCTATTCCTGCGGCAGAGTCTGAATTTACAGATCTACTTGATGTGTTTCGCAAAGCCTTGGATCATGAAGTGATGATCACCGAATCTATTTCTGAAATTCTTGGTTTGGCGCACGAACTTCGCGATTTTCAATCTGTAGCTCATCTGAATACCTTGATGGAAGAGCAAACAGAAGAAGAAGCATTATTTAATGGTATTGTGAGTCAAATCCGCCGTGTTGGTGTTGATAATGGTCACGGTCTATTTATTATGGATCAAGAGTTAAAAGCAATGAGCAAAGCGCCTGCAGCGCCGTCAATTGTTATTTAATCGACTTTAGCTAACAAATTTATATACGCTAAAATTATGATTATTTGAATATAAAACCGCTTATACCTTGGTGTAAGCGGTTTTTTATTTTTACAAAATACACTTTAGTGGTACTCTTGCGGTGTTAATCGTGGATTTTAATCAATAGGTAGAATAATTATGTCGAATAATAACAATACTGATATTAAAGATTGCTGTGGTGCGTTTGCTGAAATTGGCAGTATCATTCAGCCTGATGATACTGAGCTCTCTTTTCCTATTACATTTGATTCGCAACAGGCTGCTGATGAAAAACGCAGTGAGCTTGAGGCTTATGTTAATGAGCAATTTGATGAAGAAGTCACGATTACCTTTACCGCGCAAGATGAACATGCCTATTTAGTAACATTGAGCTTTACTTGTACTGCAGAAAAAATGATTTTCGAAATGAATTTACGTCATTTATTGGCTTAAAAGGTTTCGCCTTTTTAAATAGCTCAATGATTAAAGGCATACAAAATGTACTGTATGCCTTTATATTTATGTCTTTATTTATTCGTTTCTACAACATATCTATCTGAAGTGTTGTTTGCAATAAGCAAGACGCTGGTCTAGATCCATACTCTCGGTGTTCGCCGTTTCAATTTGTTGTAACCTTGGTAGCAATCCCATGCCATTGGCGATTTGAATGGCCAGTCCAGGACGTGCATTGAGTTCTAATAGCATAGGACCGTGATGACGATCTAACACCACATCCGCACCTAAATAACCTAAGCCTGAGATATCGTAACATTGTGCCGCTAAACGAATAACGTCTTCCCAATGGGGCACTTTTAATAGGGCTAATTCTTTTTGTGTATCAGGATGGTGAGTGACAACTTCATCATATTGCACGGCGTTGAGCGCTTCGCCTGTGGTGATGTTAATACCCACACCGACAGCGCCTTGGTGTAAATTGGCTTTACCATCCGACATGGATGTTGATAGCCGCATCATAGCCATCATCGGGATACCTTTAAATACAATCACGCGTACATCAGGCACACCTTCAAAGCTATAACCCTCAAAGCTATCATCAAATACGATAAGCGCTTCAACAACGGCCACATCAATGCCACCACCGAGTGAAAATAGACCAGCTAAAATATTCGAGCAATGACGTTCAATATCATCGAGTGAACATTCACTGCCGCTGGGTTTGTAATAGCGACCATCTTCTATTTTGGTGATCACTAGAATACCTTTACCACCAGAGCCTTTTGCCGGTTTGATTACAAAGCCATTTAAACCTGCGATAAGCTTATCAACGGATTTAACAGAGTGTTGACTATCAACGACGCCAATAAGTTCTGGGGTGCTGACATTGGCCTCTTCGGCTATCTCTTTGGTTTTTAATTTGTTATCCACTAATGGAAATAGATTTCTGGGATTGTAGCGCGATATGTACATATTATTGCGCTGGTTCATCCCCAGAATACCTTGTTGCTTTAACTTACTCGGCTTAGCGAATTCTTTAAAAAACGAAAATGTCATCTTTACTCACCTTGCATGTCTTTAAAGCGGCGTAGTTCTAACAGACGGTAGCCAGTATAAGTACCTAACATTAAGATGATTGCCATAATGATAAGTTGCAGACCAAGGAAGTTGAATGCCCAGTAACGAAATAGTTCATTGCTAATTGTTAGGTAGACCAGTACTGCTACAAACAGGCTGCCACCACCTTGTACAAATACCTCTTTCGGGCCTTCTTCTTCCCATAAAATAGACATACGTTCGATGGTCCAAGATAAAATAATCATCGGGAAGAAAGTGATTTTGAGTCCTTCTGTTAACCCTATTTTATAAGATAACACTGAGAACAAACAGATAATGGCGATAACCGTGATGATTACCACGGATATTCGTGATACAAGCAAGAGGTTTAACCGGGACAGATAAGAGCGGATCACAAGGCCTACACCGACAATTAACGTAAAGCCAATCAAACCGGTTGCTAAACTGGTTTGTACAAATGCCATTGCGATTAACACGGGCATAAAAGTACCAGACGTGCGTAAGCCGATAAGAATACGCATCATTACCACGATCATCACACCTAATGGGATAAGTAAAATCCCTTTGAATAGTGCTTGTTCTTCGAGTGGCAGGCTATAGATACTAAAGTTTGACAGGTTCGTATCGTTTGATTTTTCTTTTAATACTTGCATGACAGGCTGAGTTTGCTGAATAACAGAGAAACTAACTCGAGAATTTGTACCTCCAATCAGATCTAACGTCGGTTCGCCATTTTGTTCCCACAGTAGCAAGTTTTTCGCGTCAGCTATTTTGCCTAATTTGACATCGATTAAACGCGTATCATCTTGGCCAAATACCAGTACAAATGGTTGTAACTGCTGCTGGCGACGGCCATCTTCAAGATATAGGCCTTTAACCAGTAATGCCGGGATATTTGCTTCATTTAGCAGGGCTACAAATAACGTTGATTTGCTATTTTCTTGTAGCATTAATTTCGCATTTTGACCTAAATCATCGACAGACAGTAGCTTGAGTAATTCACGGCTATATGAAAAAGCATCGGCGCTTTTTTCCATCGCACTATTAACGAGCTGCTCTGCGGCTATATCATACGGTGGTAGCCAGGTGGTTTTATTAATTGTCACGTCTTGCTCATTAATGACATCTTGTGGGATATCATTCGTCAATACGTTAACTTTATAGTATAAATCCTGTTTGCCTTCGGCGTTACGAATTGTCCATTGTGCGCGATTATCAAGAAAGGACAATCCATAACCAGGTGATGCCGCTGTTTGGCTTAATACGGTGAAGTTAGACTGGGTAGACGGTGTGGCGAAGGACGCATTAACGGCGTCGCCTTGCGCTGTAAATTCGACTTTCGCTTCAATCATCCACGTTGAGTAGGTTTCTCCGGGAAACCAAGGGATCTCACCACTGTAATGGCGTTGAGCGATAGAGCCTACACCAAGGAGGAAAAGTATCGCAACAAAAATGCGAAATGGGATCTTAGACGGCATGGTTAGTTAGCCCCTTTGCTGGCAGGTTTAGGTTGTTTTTTTGGTTGAGTGTATTCTTGTGCAACATCGACAATCGCAATATCTTTTAAGAAAGTTCGACCGAGGAGGATAGGAAAGATCATACGACTACGGTCGGCTAATGTGAATTCTGTTTCGGTTTTAATATCGCCCAGTTCGATGGGTAAGCTGACTACATAGCGTCGTAATGCTTCGACAGCGTTGGTTTGACGGATCTTAATTGTACGGACGACAGGTACTTCCATTGGGAACACTGCTTTATCGTCTTTGTGGGATAAATTGAATTTAACCCAGTCTTGACCATCGCGTTCAAATTTAACTATCTCTGTTGCATTTAATGATGATGTTGTTGCACCTGTATCGATACGTGACTTAAAGTTGGTTTGCAATTCATCAAACCATACCCATTCTTCTTGACCAAGAATCACCTTACCTGCGGTATTATTTTTAGCTAAAGGTACCACGATTGGTGTTGTTTTTTTCACGGGAGGCTTAGCGCCTAGTTCGTCCAGTTGATCTGTTAATTTGGCTATCGCTTTATCTTGTTCCTTGAACTGATTAGGCTGTGATTGCAAAGTCGTTAATATCTGTTGTTGCTGCTGCAAAATGGTTTCAATTTGTGCCTGTTGTTTTGTCACAATGGCTGTATTAGCTTTATTTTGTGTCATGGAGCAGCCATTTAAAAATACAAGACTAAGTACACTAGCAATAGTTATCTTTGATGTTTTTAATGTGAAAAATGCTGTTGTATCTTTCATTAGGTATTTGGCCCTGTTAGCTGATGAAAAAGAGGGTTAGTTCGCTAAAGTGGGTAAATAGTTCCGTTATTTGATTATAAATCATATTATTTAATAAAGTATAATCGCTATTGAGATAATAATCATATCGAATACAATTCTTATATATCAAATATTTATACGTCAGTTATTTGTAAATAGCAATTTATCGCTGTGCTTTATTATATGACAGGAGAGGAAAAAGGCGGGGGAATAGCATTATATACGGCATAAGACGAAACTATGAAGCGTGTTGGTCTATATAAAATACGCATCTAAAGTATAGATGCGTATTTTATTTTAATAGCATATTTAAATTACTGTATCGCAGATTCTGTCAGTGTATAAGTGCGTGCTACATCGACCATGACGATATCTTTTAAAAATGTACGACCCAGTAATACTGGAAATGTCATGCGACTGCGGTCGGCAAGTGTAAACTCTGTCAGCATTTTTATATCACCGAGTTGCACGGGTAATTCGATAATCGGACGACGCGTAGGTTCACTGTTGTTTGCTTGACGGATCAGAATTGTACGCGCAATTTTTGCTTCGATAATCTGCGCTTCATTATCATCAACTTCTTGGCTGAAGTTAAAACGAACCCATTTTTTACCATCGCGTTCAAATTCAACAATATCGGTTGCATTAAGTGATGAAGTTGTTGCGCCAGTATCAATGCGGGCTTTATATTTGCTTTGCAGATCATTGAGCAATACCAGCTCTTCTGAACCAATAACTAATTTATCAATAGGTGTAATTGATTCTGAAGACTGTACAAGGGGAAGATGTTCAGTATTGTTAATTTCTTCAACGGATTTATCAACCTGGTAACTCGCGATAACTTGGCTATTGTTGGTTACTTGTTGGCGTAATTTAATATAACTTTCGAGTTTATGATTTAGCTGTGCAATATCCTGTTTTTGCTGTTCGAATAACGCTGGTTGCTTTTGTAATTCAGCCAATATGGTATTTTGCTGCTTAACTAATAGCTCGATTTGTTGGTTCTGTTGCACTATTTGTGAATGTAGTGTTTGTGGCGATGTACCGTCTTGATTTAGAAATTGGTCAACACTCGCGCACCCAGAGAGTAAGGCGCTAAGGATAATACCGGTGAGTAATTGACGGTGTGTTTTCAAAGTATCCATTCCTAATTCTAAATAATTGACAATTCGCATAACATATTCCCTTATTCTTTATCGAGCACCGTTTCCGATGCTGATATCGTGTTATTCGTCTAGCTGTTCGGCGTAAGGTTTAGTGGCAATAAGTACGGCGCGTTTAGGTGCTGGGTAGCCTTCAATCGTTTTACTGTGATCGTTTGGATTAAGAAAATCAACCAGAGATTCGTTTCTCATCCATTCAGTTGCGCGTTGCTCTTCAATACTGGTATCGGATACATCGACGATACGGACATTTTCAAAGCCCAGTTTTTCAACCCAAAGTTTTAATGCGGCACAACTTGGTAAGAACCAAACATTACGCATTTGTGCATAACGATCGCCGGGTACTAATACTGCTTGTTCATCACCATCAATCACCAGTGTTTCTAAAACAAGCTCACCACCATCACGTAATTGGTTTTTAAGTTGTTCAATGTGATCAATCGGCGATTTGCGATGGTACAGGACACCCATAGAGAAAACCGTGTCGAATGCACGTAATTTAGGTAATTCTTGAATACCAAGTGGTAATAAATGTACACGTTGGTCATTGTTAGCAAAATGACGTATCGCTTCAAATTGTACTAAAAATAATTGACTTGGGTCGATACCCACGACAAATTCGGCATCGTCACCGAGCATACGCCACATGTGGTAGCCGCTACCGCAACCAACGTCGAGTACATAACGGTATTTTAGCGGTGAGATAAACTCACGTAGACGCTCCCATTTCCAATCGCTGCGCCATTCTGTATCGATATGAATACCATGAATATTGAAGGGGCCTTTACGCCACGGATGAAATTTTTGTAACAAACTTTCGGTTTTACGTAAGTCGCTTTCGCTTAATTCACCCGGTGCACCAACTTCAAACTTGTCAGTGATATTGATGTGTTTAGTTTCGACTTTTGGTAGTTTTTTTAATACTTTTTCCCAGCGCGGTAAAAAACCATGTTTATGTTCGCGCTCCCATTCGTGCATTTGTGCTGGTAGCGTGTAAAGCCAATGGTGTAATTTGTTTTTCGCAATTATCTGGTAAAAATTTGAAAAGTCGATCATGGGTAACCTTTGTGTACTGCTTTAAATTAATTCGATGTATGTGCTAAATCGTTATGTTAATAATGGTGCTGATGATTAAGCTTATTTGATAGCAACCATTGAGCCAAAGTTAAAACACTGGAACCAAGAGTTTGCGCTGCTAAAGCCAATCTTTTTAAAGCGGTTTAAGTGGGTTTCAATACTGTCTGGGCGCATGACATCTTCAATTGCGCTGCGTTTCTGGCTGATTTCTAACTCGCTATAGCCATTAGCTCGTTTAAAATCTTCGTGTAAATTGATGAGTAGGTCATTGACCTTGTTATCACTAAAGCAGAATTTTTCTGACAAGATAAGAATACCACCGGGTACTAAACCATCATAGATTTTGGTCAGTAGAGCTTGGCGTTCAGCTGGTGGAATAAATTGCAGGGTAAAGTTTAAGACGACAATTGAGGCGTTATGAATCTCTACCGCACAAATATCATCACACAGAACTTGTACTGGTGTATCGCTCTTATAAGCGGATAGATGGCGTTCACAACGCTCAACCATTGCTTGTGAGTTATCTATGGCAACGATATTACAGTTCTGCGCTTGAACGTTACGGCGCATTGAAATGGTAGCTGCGCCAAGTGAGCAACCCAGATCGTAAAGTTGGGTGTTGTCTTGGGCATAACGCGCGGTCATCATACCTATCGCAGAAATGATATTAGAGTAACCAGGTACTGAACGTTTTATCATATCTGGAAAGACTTCTGCAACACGTTCGTCAAAGGTGAAATCACCGATTTGATCTAACGGGGCGGAGAAAATCTGATCGCGTTGTTGCATTGTTATAACCTGCAATAAAAATTATCAAAATAAGGCGGCGTATTTTAGTTAAAATGACCGGCTTTGTCTCTACTTAAACAGTATATAGGGTGAATAATTTCATTGTTTCGCTATCGTGTTGGTTTTTTCATCGGTGAAAAAGACTTTTTTGTTAATAAAATAACGGTTATTTAACCAGCAAGACGCAATCGGAACAGCAACGAATCAGTGGCTTTTTAAGTAGTTTGGCTATAACTGTTAGTAGTTTTGGCATTACTTGAAGTTGTTTTAGTATAGCTATTGGTTGCCGTGCTAATTTCTATTACAATAACGGTAATTTTTTGAGGATAGCTAAACGTAGCTACCCGATTCATCGATTTAGTAGGATTATACAGATGCGTACAGTGTATTGCGGACAGGTAAATGAAGCACATATCGGCCAACAGGTTGAGTTGTGTGGTTGGGTTAATCGTCGTCGTGATTTAGGCGGTGTTATTTTTATCGATTTACGTGACCGTGAAGGTATTGTGCAAGTTGTTTATGATCCAGATGTAGAAGCTGTATTTGAACGTGCTAGCCAATTACGTAACGAATTCTGTGTGAAAATTACAGGTAAAGTACGTGCTCGTGATGAACGCCAAGTAAATAAAGACATGGCTACTGGTGGCATTGAAGTTCAAGGTCTAGAACTTGAAGTTATCAATAAAGCAGACGTTTTGCCGCTTGATTTCAACCAAACAAATACGGAAGAGCAACGTCTTAAGCACCGTTTCTTGGATCTACGTCGCCCAGAAATGAGCAACCGTCTTAAGATCCGTGCTAAAGCAAGTAACTTTGTACGTCGTTTCATGGATGACCACGGTTTCCTTGATATTGAAACGCCAGTACTAACAAAAGCGACGCCAGAAGGCGCACGTGATTACCTAGTACCAAGCCGTACACACAAAGGTCAATTCTTCGCATTGCCACAATCACCACAGTTATTTAAGCAGCTGTTGATGATGTCTGGTTTTGATCGTTATTACCAAATAGTTAAATGTTTCCGTGATGAAGATTTACGTGCTGACCGTCAGCCTGAATTTACTCAGATAGATATCGAAACATCATTCATGACTGCGCCACAAGTGCGTGAAGTGACTGAACGTTTAATCACAAGTATGTGGAAAGAGATCTTAGACGTTGAATTACCAGCGTTCCCAAGCATGACGTATGCTGATGCAATGCGTCGTTTTGGTTCTGATAAACCAGATCTACGTAACCCATTAGAGCTTGTTGATGTTGCTGACATTCTAAAAGATGTTGAATTCAAAGTATTCGCAGAACCTGCAAACAACCCGAAAGGTCGTGTTGCAGTATTATGTGTTACTGGCGGCGCTAAACTGTCTCGTAAGCAAATCGACGAATACACTAAATTTGTTGGCATCTATGGCGCTAAAGGCATGGCATGGATGAAAGTGAAAGACGTTGCAGCGGGTGCTGAAGGCGTACAATCGCCAGTCGCGAAGTTCTTAACGGCGGACGTTATCACTGCATTACTTGAGCGTACTAACGCGAAAGACGGCGATATTATCTTCTTCGGTGCAGATACAAACAAAGTTGTAACAGAAGCGCTTGGTGCGCTACGCCTGAAAGTGGGTACTGATTTAGAGCTTACTTCAAACGATTGGAAACCACTTTGGGTTGTTGACTTCCCAATGTTTGAAGAAGATGAAGAAGGAAACCTACACGCGGTTCATCACCCATTCACAGCGCCAATGGATGTTAACGCAGAAGAGTTACTAGCAAATCCAGCGAACGCAATCTCAGACGCTTACGACATGGTTATCAATGGCTATGAAGTTGGTGGTGGTTCTGTGCGTATTCACAAAGGTGAAATGCAAAAAGCAGTATTCGAGATCTTAGGTATCGAAGCGCAAGAGCAACAAGACAAGTTTGGTTTCTTACTTGAAGCACTTAAATACGGTACGCCGCCACATGCTGGTTTAGCATTTGGTCTAGATCGCCTAGCGATGTTGCTAACAGGTACTGATAACATTCGTGACGTTATCGCATTCCCTAAAACAACAACAGCTGCGTGTTTATTAACATCTGCACCAAGCGAAGCAAACCCTGCTTCCCTTGAAGAGCTAAGCATTACTGTTGTAAAAAAAGAAAAGAAACAAGACGCTGAGTAACCATTAATTTATTTTTGAGTTAATGGTCGTACTTTAAATCGTTTTGTATTTTACATTACATCGTCATGAAAAGCGGATTTACTCCTTCGAGTAAACCCGCTTTTTTTTGTTTATATTTCATACCTTTATAGATAAGTGGTTATGATTTCAATGGCTACCTAGTGTCAATTTTAATTTCCCTTCTGCAATTTTTTTTACCTAATTAACTTACCTTCATTGCCTAACTTACTTTATAAATTATATATGAATATATGACATATCAAATCTGTGACTTATAACTGCATGAAAATTAAGGGTTAAAATTCACAAAACTACATTTTCTCCGTCTCTTATATGTAAAAGCAATATTCAAGGAGAAAATATGTTGTTAGCTAATAGTGCAAAGGATTTGTCATATAACGAGTTAAACGAAAGTATATATTGTATTGCTAAAAGTAACTGTGAATTCAGTGAACTATGGCTGTTAAACAAAAGTGAGCTGTATAAACGGTGTTGTAGGTGGTTGAATCGATGTGAAGATCAAGTTGATGAAGCGATGTCTTTGATTGCCGAAAAAGCATTTTTAAATTTTTTATCCGAACGTAAAATCAATAACTTTTCGGCGTGGCTATATCGATTGGCTTACAACGTTTGTATTGATGTTCACCGTGATACAAAACGCCAGCGTGAGTTAGTAAAGCAAGTTCAAGATCTTCCAAATACATTTTTCTTTTCGAGTAATCAATCTGAGACTCAGGATGATATTTATAGTGATATGGAGTTTGTCGATAACATTATGCTAGGAATGAGTAAACTACCTGATACACAACGGTTAGCGATTAAATATCGCACTCTTTATGGTATGGAATATCAAGAAATAGCTGAGCGGTTAAATATCAGTACTGCAAATGTACGTAAAAAAGTTCAGTTAGCTCGCTCTCAATTACGAAAATATGTATTAGATTCATGATTTTCTGTCACAGATGAACCCTATCTCCGTTTATTTAGTAAATTACATCCAATACGTTAGTTCATTTATTAATAGGACTGATAAGGCTAAGTTTATTTTATGGGGAGTCACCATGGAGCATGGAAGCAAAAAATGGTATGCGGTTTATACACACTCAAACGCTGAAAAGAAATTACATGAAAGGATTCTAAGCCACAAATTAGAATCCTATCTACCACTTAAATTAGTTACTCGGCAATGGACTGACCGAGTAAAAAAAATAACATTACCAGTATTTAAATCATACTTATTTGTTTTTGTTGATTTAGATGGATTGCAGGTTGTGAAAAAGCAGCCTGGTTTTTCTCATTTTATTCGTTTTGGTGCTTATCCAACTGAAATACAGCAGAGCGAAATAGATCTAATGAAAAATATAATCACGATGCAACAAAATACCGATATCGTTGCCACTCAGCTGGTGAAAGGAGACCGGGTAAAAATAATAAAAGGAGTATTAACTGGATACAAAGGCATTCTCACAGAACATCATGGGGCTAAAAAAATAGCCATTGAAGTTAAGCAGCTTCAACAATCAATGCTAATAACAGTACCACTAGAAAATATAATCAAAGTGTATTCAACTGCGGAGTTTGTGAATCATGAATGAAAAACAATATTGGCGCGATGAATTAAAAGAACAGTTAATTAGACATGAGGGATTAAAATTAAATTTGTATCAATGTTCGGCAGGTAAAGACACGATTGGTGTTGGACGTAACTTATCAGATCGGGGCATTAGCGAACGAGAAGCGATGTATTTACTCGATAATGATATTAATGATATTGAAAAGCAAGTCATAAAAAAGTGCCCATTTATTAATGACATATCAGAAGAACGGAAACTGGTAATATTTAATATGGCATTCAATCTTGGTGTTAATGGACTATTGGAATTTCGCATGATGCTGAGAGCATTGAGGTTTGGACATTATGATTTAGCCGCGGATGAAATGCTTAATTCTAATTGGGCAAGGCAGGTTGGTTCCCGCTCCTTAGAATTGTCGGTCATGATGAGGGAAGGGGGACATATTGATTTTAGTAATAAAAAAAATCGGTGAAATATGTATAAAGTATATCAAATGGATAGGTTATCAAATATCGAGGTTGTGCAATATGAAATTCAATGAAGAAACTAAGGTTAGCACTGATATTAAGTCAATTATCGGTATTATTATATTTTCTGGGATCAGTGTTTGGACTTATTCAACGCTAGTCGAAAAACTAAATATTCATCAAACCAAATTGGAAATAATAGAAAAAGATCTCTCGCTTAATAATGATTTTAGGATCAAGTGGCCACGAGGCCAGTTAGGTGACTCACCATCAGATTCAAAACAGTTCTTATTAATTGATTCATTAACGGGACAATTTAAAGAAATGCAACATGTATTACAAAGTATGGTTTATAACAAAGTGATCTTGGAACGCATGCAGAAAGATATGGAAAAGGCACAAGTTGATATTCAGGTATTAAAAGATGACTGATCATTAAATGTCACAAGATTAGTGCTTACCCGTCTATATAGTATAAGAATTAAATATAACCCAACGTTAATATTTTTAAATAATTAATATTCATAATTAACGACATTAGTTAACTTCAATGTGACTAATGTGGCGAAGCCTACCTATCAAATTATCAAATTATCATCTTATTATAACCAAATAGGAACATTATGTTATTGGAATTAAACCAGCTTATTTTGGATTTCTTTGAATCCAAACTTAAACTTAATGATTCGTTTTTAGCATTAAGCTTTAGCAAAAATGCGAGTTCATTATCACAACAACCGAACGATGAAGCAGATGTTGATATTTACCTCATGTTGGAGAAAATAAAGGAGCGTGGTGAATTAAAAGGCATGACATTAGCTTTACCTGAGCAAGATGATAATGAAATTATGTTTCAGCAAGTGATGGCTCCGGTATGGCTTGATTGCAAATTTAAATTAGCGATAAATGTGAATGATTCTGCATTATTGAAATCCCCCTTTATAGACAATCAACTTCAGGGGCAATCAGCAGAGCTACTCGTGATAAGTACCTTAATTAAATACCTATGCCAAGATTTAAGCAGAAAATTAGATTTTGGCTTGCAGGTAGCACCTAATTCAGGTGAATTTGGTATTGATCAAAACGTGATACATCAAGTTGAATTTATCGATGTTGAGCGAGCTGACGATAAAGTATGGATGACATTAGACGTTGTCGCCAGTATGCAAACGCTTGAACAAATAGAAGTGAACAAAGTTTTAGAAATTGTTCATCAACCACTACAGACTCACGGTAGTTAATCCGATTATTACAACGAATGTGTAGATAATTGCATTGTGACATCGTTGTTTACTAATAAATAAACTGTTTTTTGAATGCGTAATAACCCTCTTATTACCGTTTGGATTTATTCATTTAAACGTATTAATACGTCTTATTTGATTTCTTCTTCACTGTCCTACAATAATTAAAGGAATTAAAATGCCACAATTAAAAACACCTGGCGTGTATACCAAAGAAACTGCCGTACTCGCACCGTCTGTTGCCGAGGTTGCAACCGCAATTCCCGTGTTTATCGGTTATACCGAAACCGCAGTAGACAAAGAAGATGGTTTACCTAAACCTATACGCATTAGTTCAATGCTTGAGTTTACGGAAACCTTTGGTGGCGCTTATCTTGATCCAAGTTACACAGTAGCAATTGATGAAAATGAGATCACTGATATTGAGGTGCCTGACACTAAGTATACCTTATCACCTAGCTTAGATTTATTTTATCGCAATGGCGGTGGGGTTTGTTATGTGATTTCGTTAGGCGACTACGATACGGCTATTTCTGCAGGTCATTTTGATGACGCTATTACGGTTCTTGATAAATACGAGCAACCGACACTTATTGTGTTAAGTGATGCGATTAATTTACCTACCGCTGATTATCATGCGCTTATCCAGTCCTCGTTATTACATTGTTCAGAAATGGATAATCGTTTTTGCATTTTTGATGTATTAAATAGTAATGATGATGGTGATATTTTATCAACAGAAGACGCTGTTGCTAATTTCCGTAATGGCATTGGTAATAATAACCTGAAATATGGTGCTTCATATTATCCTTATTTGCAAACAACATTAACGCATGCATTTGATGATAAACAAATCAAAATTGCAGGTTATATCGATGAAATTGCTCAGCATATTACCGATGAAAATGGTGTGGCTGTTTATTACAGCGGTAATGTCGAAAATACAAGTGAGCTAACTTTTGAAGTATCAGAGATTGATGATTCCGATTTCTTGTTCGCTAATACAGGTCTTTCGCTAACGGTCACACTGCCAAAAGATGAAAGTTTACGTACACCTGGTTTAATGTTCGAAGCATGGCAAAAGCAGACTGAAGCAGCACAAGGTGATTTTGATGTGCAGGTGCAGGGGGCTGGTAATGTTGTGCTCGCGGCTTTAGTCAAAACCACGCTGACTTACAGCGAAGACGCTAATGTTAAGCTAATTGATCTTAAGTATGACAGAAGCGCACTGTATAACGACATTCTTAGTGAGTTACAACAGCAGCGAATGGTCATGCCTCCATCATCAGCTATTGCGGGTATTTACGCGAATACAGACAGTAACTTTGGTGTTTGGCAGGCACCAGCAAATATTAGTGTATCTTCTGTGATTGAGCCTATCCGTAAGATCAACAATAAAGAGCAGGAAAATTTGAATGTGGATGTCGAAGCCGGTAAATCGATTAATGTGATCCGCTCTTTTACCAGCAAAGGCCATCTAGTATGGGGGGGGCGTACGTTAGCGGGCAATGATAATGAGTGGCGTTATATTAACGTTCGTCGTTTATTTAACATGGTTAAAGCATCATTACAAAAGGCGACTGGTTTTGCTGTTTTCCAACCGAATACACCTATTACATGGTTAAAAGTACGTGCCATGATGGAGAGCTATTTAGAAGATCTATGGCAAGCTGGTGGTTTAGTTGGCGCCACGAAAGAAGAGGCCTTTTTTGTTAAGGTCGGTAAGGGTATCACTATGAATGAGGATGATATCCTTAATGGCCGCATGAATATTGAAGTTGGTCTACGTGCGAGTCGACCTGCCGAGTTCATTACGATTAACTTTACCCATCATGTGCAAGATAACTAAATCTAACTTCATCGCGCTACTTTAAATTATCAAGTCAATGCAAATGCGGCTCTATGTCTGAGTGCGTTAAACATGCGTTGCCGTTCTAAAATTTTAATCTACATATTGTCATTGTTTTTATTCAGTTAACAGCTTGAATGAGTCTTTCGCATGTCTGTTTTTTGATGGAATAATTACAATTTACTAGGAGTTTATATGGCACTACTTGCCTCTAATTACAGTGTTGAATTTGTTGAAGCAATTGATGGTGAAGAAGCCCCAATTGTATTCAAAAAAGTATATGGCTTAAACCTACGTTTAAAGACTGCTCGCTCAATTAATCAAACCGGAAAAATGGAAAATATTGCCGGTGATATTGAGCCTGTCACATTAACCCTTGAGCGCGGTGTCGGTAAGGGACTAAAAGGCCTCTATAGCTGGTTTAAGAATGTTCGTAATGGAGATGTCGACAAGAAAGAAATTCTTATTACATTATATAACAACGCACAAAAGACGGATGAACCTGCGGTTGTTTGGCGTGTAAAACGTGCTTTCCCTGTGGCTCTACATGCGCCTGAATGGGATGCTGAAGAAAACAGTATTGCCGTTGAAAAAATAGAACTCATCGCTGAAGATTTAGAGGTTGAGTTTCCTGAATAGTTAGCGAAGTCAAGGGTGTTTTTCATGATAAGCACCCTTGGTTGAGGGATTAAAATGTCTACGTTACAAAATAAAAATTTATATTTAAAAAATGAATACCATTTAACATTTTTGCATGAATCTGATGCTGTTGATGGGATTACTGGTGAGGGGACGCCCAGGAGGTGGTCGACATTTAGGTTTGATAGCATCGTCTCTATGGAGGCTGAACTTGGTGTCGGCCTATATACAGAGGGGACTGGTAATTTACATTATTCAAAAGGTGCGACTAATCCTATCCAATTTGTATTTAGAAAAACACTGGATATTACGAACAAAAGTGGAACAAAAATTCTCGGTAAACGGCTTTATCAATTGGGAAAAAATACGTCATTATCATTTGGTGATCGTTCAGACCAAGAGTTAAGTATATTTAAATGGGCTGAGTTGATTAACAGTGGAAAAATAGATCGTGCCCCAGTACATGTTTATTCCAAGATTATTGATGAGAATGATAACGAAGTATTAGGCAGTCAAGGCAGCGTTTGTATATTCAGGTTAACGAATGCAATAGCAACGAACGCGGTAATAAAGCAGAACCCCCATCAGGATATAAATGTTGCAGAGCTTACCTTTGTTGCTCAAGCCATAAGTTCGTCAAATTTTCTAGATGATACCTATCTTAAAGAATCAGAATTAACAACATTATAGGAGGCTACATGGCAGTTCAAGGTCTTACTTATGGCGGTGAGCAGTTATCTGCGAATGAATACCCACCTACTGGTTGCTACTTTGAAGTTAGCTTTTATCCAGCGTGGCTAAACCCACTTAAAATGGTGCTCTTATCTCAGGATAAAGCATACAAGAAGCTAGCATGGGCACTAGCCGGAACTCCAATTGTAGGGAATACGATTGCATCCTCTATAATCGATGGTGAGCCGAATTACGAGGCTATCTTCGGAGGTTTGTTGCCTTCGCTTGGCTTAAACCCGCTAGATTTCAGATTTAATAAAGTGTCTGGGTTAGCGCAGGAAATTGAAGTTGAAGATATCCGAGTGGGTGGAATGAATACACAAATGCTACAGCTACCCAATCGTGTCGTACATGATAATTTGGTATTAGAGCGGGGGATATTTATCGGTTCACCGTTAACGATAGAGTTTGGTGTTGCGATGAATTTGTTCGTTACTTTCCCTGGAGAGGTTTTAGTCACTTTACAAACACCAGGTAAAATACCTATCTCGGCCTGGGTTTATAGAAATGCTTATCCTGTTGCATGGTCAAACTCTGATTTATGGTCTGATGATAACGATGTGGCTATGGAAACCATGGAATTTGCTTACAGTCATTGTGTTCCTCTTAGAATTTAACTTAATGGAGTTAACATGTTAGAAATTAGAGAGTTAGTGATAAAGGCCGAAGTCAGCCAAGTGAGGAAACTCCCGAATGAAAGTAAAGAAAATAAACAGGCGAACCATGTGGCAGAAAAAAAATTCAAACGATGGTTAGAAAAATCAATGAGGAGGTAATTTATGCTAGGCGCTGCAACTGCAGGTATTGATAAATATGTTATTAACAAACCAAACAAAGATAACCAATTTAAAGTCAGGGTATTTGCTGATCAGAAAAGAGAATATGAATTTAGATATGCGACTTTTACATGCCAGTTCAACCCTGAATCAGTCTCTGTTTCTTATAATAATGATATATCACGTCCTATTGCTTTAGGTGCTCCAGGTGCCAGCTTAACGTTGGAAGCAAACGAGCCGGAAGAAATTAGATGTAAGTTAATTATCTGCGACTCTGATGTTGTGAAATACTCAGGAACATTTGGTTTTGACACTAAAGGTAGTGTAATTAAAGTATCAAGATCAAATCCTTACTCTATTGATGAATATAAAATAATCCCTCTGAATAGTAGTGATAGAGGAAATCTTGTGGTTAAGTATGTCGAACATTTTTTGAATATGACAACACAAAAGAATGTTTACAAAGGCTCTAATTACGATGACTTATCTTATGCATTTCTAACGGTCGAGTTCGGTTCTATATTCACTCGGCCAAATAATGGCGACAAGAGGACACGGGCAGCGAAAAGGCAACCGAGTTATCCTTGTTTATTACAAAGTGTTGATGTCAATTATACTTTATTTTCGAGTGCTGGAGAGCCCTTGCGTGCAGAGCTTGATTGTGTCTTCTTAGAGGATTATATCGGTGAAAACACATGATTAATTTTACAGTTTCGTCCCAGACTGGAAAACTTGAAATTAGCGAGCATATTGTTGAAGTTTTAACTGATAGCGCAGTCGATAAAATCCCGACAATGGTGATGAAGTTAGTTAATAATATAGATCCAGCTACTTTTAAATCTATATATAAAATATATAAGGCGAGCACTTCATTAAAAGTAATAATTACACATAGTCAAAACAAGACTGAATTCAAGTTCGTTGGGTTTATAAAAAAAATGTCATATTCAGGTGATTCAGACGGACACTATATGTATCTTGAATTGAAACACCAAGCTTTTAAACTGACGAATAATAGACGATTTGTACAACATCAAATTGATAATAAAGCAATGTCAGTACAATATAATTGTTCTGATTGGGATCATTTAATGTCGATTGCTGATAGGACAGGTCGGCATATCATATGTACTGCGGATAAAGAATCAGTCTTAATATTAGGTGTAAATGGTCTTACCCCATCTCAGAAACGAGATCGCGTTAACAGTGAGCTTCAAAAAACAGAACCTGTGCTACTAGGAGGCTGGCATGGAGGGGAAACTGCAACAAAAGCGGGTATTCAGTTAAAGGAAAAAAGACGCAGATTGATAGGTGATTTAAAAGTATCGGAAGATAATCTTAAGACTTTAACTGAATATGAGTTAAATAATTATCAGTATGATTGTTTTATTGAAGGAAGTTTTACGCTGCCAGAGGTAGATAAATTCAACTTTGCTCCTAACTTTCAGGTCGGTAAAATTGATTATAAAAAAGGGAACGGTGTAGATGAATATAGTATCAGTAAACAACCACTAGATCTCTCTCGTAGAATTATTTCTTATGAAGGTGAGGCCGATGATTCTTTACGTAATTTATGCAATAACATCTCTAATATTAAATTTAAAAAAATAAAATCACTCCACTCTGTTCATACCGAAAGGTGTGGTGTTGTCAGGGTATTAGCTGAAGGACTATCAGATATTGGACAGAGTGGGGATAGTGCAAAAAACTTATGCTTAGGACGATTAATATCATTAAATATCGACAAATTTAAATTAGTGCCTTCTGTTGTTTCTTCTATCAAGCATACGATTAATAAAGAAGGTTGGTATATTGACATTGGCTATGGCTTATCACCTAAATTACACATAGAAGAATACTTTGATATTAATGCTGTGCCTGCCTCTGGAGAAAGCCCAAGTGTGAATGGAATGCTTGTTGGCCAAGTAACTAAAGTATCCGCATCAAATTCTGCGATTGTTGAGGTTAACCTCTTAGATGGCGATGTTTGGGAGCAACCAGAGCTTGATGTAAAAGTTAAAGCCAGAAAGATGGCATTGACGACACAGGTAAATTATTCAAAGACTCAGATTGAATATCCACTATATGAGAAAGATGATTTCATTATTATTAACTTTTTGGATGATAATCCTAACAATCCAGTTGCTGTTGGATATTATCATACAAAAAATAGGTAGGATTGATTATGGCATATGAAGTAAAAGTCGTAGAAGACACTATATTTTATAGCTACATTACTAAAAGTAGCCAAGATAGTGAAAACGACGCTAAGCACGACTATATGGAGTACAACGAAAATACTGGTACGTTAATACTGAATGCAAAAAAAATAATACTAAATGCTGATGAGATAGTGTTTAAAGAAAACAAGGATTAAGTTATGTCAGAAAACGGAACCTTAGACCAAACTGGGTGGACTTTTCCCCCTCGTTTTAATATTAATAATAAAGCCGCAGCAACAGACCAAGGGGTTGCACAATTGTCTACATGTATGAAGCTTATGTTGGCAATACAGCCTGGAGAACGAATTGGCCATTCAAATTATGGTTGTGATCTTAGCAGTTATGCTTTTGAAAGTTTGTCTTATGAGCTACTTGAAGGTGTTGAGGACATCGTTAGTCATGCTGTTGAAACGTATGAATCACGTTTAGTATTACAAAATGTCGAAGCAGTGCCAGCCACAGTTCAAGAGGGCCTTTTGCAGATTAAAGTGGCCTATACAACATCAACAAATGAATTTGCTCAGGATACCGTTATCGCGGATCTAAATGCAACCAAAGCGATTAGTCTCTAACGTCATACCTGCTCGACATCTACAAAGGATTATCAATATGCCTGATAATGTAATTATGCAGGATGATTTTGTTGTGTTTGATGTAAATAGTTTTACTGGTATTAGTTTACTTGGTTCGATTCCTCCTGTGTCAATTAAAGGGAAAGGCCTACCTCAAACCCGCAATAAAATATGCTGTATTAAAGGCGATGAAACAAGTGTGAAAGTGTCTGCTCAATATTTAAAAACGGGACATAATACCCCAGGTATAGGCGAACTCACTATTAAAGCGCTTAAATCGCAACAGCAATCTAAAATCACGAAAATGAACAATAATGCTTTTTTTATTCTACAAGGTAAGTTGTTTGATGCCGTTTTTACCGTGACACAACCCTCGCAAAATATAATGCCGCCTGCAACCTTTGAAGTTGACGGTGTACACAACAAATATACCGGTACCGGTGAGTTTAAATTACAAGGCCAATTTCGTATACAGTTTACCTAGTATCGTTTATCTCGTTACAGCCCCTTCTGTTTTTGTATCAATTAAATTTTAACTATTATTTGGAACATGCCCTCATGAATATACAGCATGCCATTGCGCGCAATGGTACCCAACAACATGAGCGCTTGGCTGCTGAGCTGAGCGCGGAATTTGTCTCGATTGAAGAACGCTCAATTGATCAGCAGTTGGCTTTTATGCAGCAACTGACAAAACATATCCATTTTATTAATGAATCAGGTGAGGTTGAAGGCGATTGGTCTGGATTGCTCGCGCTTGAACCAGAACAGATACTTGCATATATAGATAATCCAGAAATTTTTTCTGTCGATACCGAGTTACCTATAGGACGTCAGCGCGAACAGTTAGACCGTCTATCAAGGTTAAGCCAGCCACAGCGGGTGATGGTATATCTGTTTTTACGGATGACACAGGTCATGCGTTATCAGTTTGCCGATTTAACTCAGCGCCATCTTGATTTTTATTACCAGCAAGTATTACAAATTAGTCCTAACGAAGGTCAAGCTGATCATTTACATGTAGTGGCTGAGTTAAATGCGACTGCTCAGGGCGCTACTGTCGTTAAGGGGAGCTTACTTGATGGAGGAACCGACGAGAGCGGAGCCGCTATTCAATACGCCTTAGATGATACTTATAGTATTAATAAGGCTCAAATAACAGAAGTGAAAAGCTTACGTGTTGCTCAGGAATATCAAGGACTGAATATATTACGTAAGCAATATAAAAATGGTTTTGAGGTCGCGATTCGTTGGGCGCTAGGCCAATATTTTCAAGGTGATCTACTGGCCCCTTATCCAAGAGGGCGTTATTACGACGAGCCTATCAACTTAGATTTATTGCTTGAAAAATATGAACAAGTGTTAGCAGATGAACCTGATGACAAAGACCTTAACATCGATTTAGTTTATTACGTAAAAGTACAGTTAGGTTTTATATCATTATCAGCCTTTATTGATTGTATGTCTGTGTATAAACAATCTATCGATGAGGGATTAGACTACCCAAGTGAAGATCTGTGGGTAACCGCGATGGAACATATTGAGGACGCATTTGATTCACGTTGGAAGCAAAATCAAACGAAACAACTGGTTGAATTGTATCAGCCTGCAAGCCTGGGTGAATTAGGTCGACTTAAGGCGTTATTAGAATTTGTGGCAGGCTCGCCAAACCCAAGTGATCCACTTCCACCTTTACCCACGACATCATCAACGTTAGAAAGCCTTTATGAGACGCTTAATGATATTGAATTAAAAGCCACTGATGATTTTAGTTTATCTGCACGGTACGTAACACAATTTATAGGTTTAACTGTTGATGAGTATTGTTTTATTCACGCTACTCATGCGACTTCTACTAACTTGTATGCGCAGAATGTGGAAGAAGTACTTGATGGAACTCAAGGTGAGGATTGGCCTCGATTCTTCTCTATTTTACAGCGTTTAGATGCTCAAACACGCAGTAAGGTTGCGCCAAGTGTTGGCCGTTGGGATGTCCTAAATATTGTTGCGAATGATAATGTTGAATTCGATGAAGTCGGTACAGCGGCATTTGGTGAAATGAGTACAAGTGAAGACCCTAATGATTATTATGGACCTGGTCTCGCTATTGTATCGCCTATTTTAGCGATGGCAGAGGGCGAACGAAATATTAAGGTTGCAGTTGCCTGCCAGCAAACAGGTTTCCCGCTGGATGATTTGACCTTAGCCCAAGACAGTGGGCTATTACATTTTAACTTATCGCTTAGTGCAGGTGATGATTGGTTCGAATTAAGTACGCAAGATGAAGCTGTTAATGTTGAAGTCGCTAATATAGGTCAGGATATTGTTAGTACATTTTCTACCTCATCTTTATACCTTCAGGTTCAATTAGCTGGCAGGGTTAATGGTGAGAACTATGTACTGATGAAAGATGGTTCAATTTGGAAAATTGTTTTATATGATGCGGGTACCTCGCAAGCATCACTTGTCTACCTTGGCCGAATTCAGGGGCTAAGTGCTGGTCAAGATATTGTCATGAATAACCTTAGTTTTAAACAGCAGCCAACAACATTAACTGGTTTGAGCTATGCGCCCAGTAAGCAAGAGATCAGTTTAGTCTCGGAAGATAATGGTTTTGGTGCAATTACTGAATCGTTAGAGCAAGGTCAGTTCATCTTATTAGATTCAGGTTTAATGGTTTCTGTTGATAGCGTTTCTGCGAGTGGTGTGACTGCAAGTGTTACTCCTCTAGGCTATTTACCGGAGGAGATGAGCAAGTCGTTAGGCGTTACCGAAACACTGGCGTATCGCTTCACTAATCTGGCATTATCTGGTGATCAACGCATTAGTAATGACTTATCAATTGTGGCATTAAAGAGCAGTGACAGTAATGTCTTTCCTTTTACCGCAGAGCATATTGACCGTATTGTCACTTATCCAAATGGTCTCGTTGTACAGTTGCGTTATTTACAAGATCCAGACCCTGAAGGGGATGAGGAGGATATCGAACTAGGCTATCGCTATGCACTTGCTGTTGAGCAAGCATGGAATGCAGAAACTGTTGATAATGCTAATGTGAATAAAATTTATCTATTGGAAACGTACCCAGGCTTCTTATTTGATATTAATTTGGCAGGAACAGACCCGGCTATTCTACCACCGACAGAGCCAGTGCCAGGGTTTAATGCAACAGAGCCTGCACTTAAGATCCAACTTCGTCATATTTCACCCGAGGAGTCAGGTGAGGATGCCGTCAATATGGCCTATGAGTACTTCCGTCATATTCGGCTTGAGAATGTGAACCTATCGGTGGAAGTAGAGGGGTTAGAGTCTTTAATTTTAGGAAATGATGACGGGGAGCTAAATGCTAATCAGCCTTGTGAACCTTTTGGCCTTCAACCGTTTGTCGGTAGTGCCTTGTATTTTACGCATCATGAACTAGCACGTAAAAAATTGTCTGATATTACTGTTAATTTGGACTGGGTCCAATTACCGGACAACTTAGCTGATTATTATAAAGCTTATACCGATGCATATCCGACTCAGGTTCCGGCATTAAATAATAACCAATTTAATGTGGGTCTTGCATTATATAATCAACGTGGTTGGATTAATTTGGACGATGTACCGCCATTATTATTTGATACTGACCCTGAAGGCATCAGTCATATCCATGCTTCACAAGGATTTAAGCATGGTGCTTATACATTCTTACCTGATTACACCGAGAGTAAGTCATCATCACCACAAGAACATAATCGCTATTTTAAATTAGATCTTAAGGGACCGGATTTTCAGCATAAAATATATCCGTTAGTCATGCGTAAACAGATGCTTGAAGCAAGTCAGCAAGCTGGATCAGAGCTCGACATAATAAATGAACCGTACACACCTAAGGTACAAAAGATCACGGTTAATTATAAAGCAGAAGAGACATTAACACCGAACATCTGGAATGATAATGAACATAGCTTTTTAGCGCATATTCATCCATTTGGCGGTGTTAATGTTGATTGGACAATTAACCCTAATCGAGAAGAGCTAGGTGCGAGTATGTTGCCTGAGTTTAAAGACGAAGGTTATTTATATCTTGGTTTAACGGATGCGCAACCATTGGATGAGATTAATATTTTCACCCAAGTTATATCGGGCTCTGGAGCTGCTCAACTCGATACTCCTCACGTACATTGGTTCTACCGTACAGAGCTCGGTTGGCGTAGTTTACCGGTTGAAAATATCCTTGACGATACAACACAATCGATGAGCTTTTCGGGGGTGACCCGCGTACGACTACCAGAAGACGCGACGACAGAGGGACCTTTGATGCCAGAAGGAAAGCATTGGTTAGCAATGCAGGTTCCTAAAAACGCTGATGCAGCAGCTAAAGTGGTTAAACTTGTATCTCAGGGAATGTCTGCAACACGCATAACTCCTATGGGCTCTGGCCAGTCGTCAACGATTGCGGCAGAGAGTGTGACTGGCTTTGTGGCTGGAAATGCAGATATTATTAACGTGACTCAGTTCTATCCTTCTTATGGCGGCCAGTCTGGTGCTGATAGTCAGCAATATTATCGGGATAGTGCTGAGCGATTACGCCATCGAGGACGTGCTGTTAACATATGGGACTATGAACGTTTGGCATTGCAATACTTCCCTGAACTACGCCATACCAAATGTTTGGCTGCAGGAGAGCAGGTTACACTTGCCAATGAATCGGTAGATCCTGGACAGGTGAATATGATGGTTATACCTGATTTATCTGGTCAACCATTAGATTCAGTATTAGAGCCCGCGGTCACATCTGAACTGTTAACGCGAATTGAAGATAAGTTGGCAGGTCTTGCTCCTCAGGGGGTAAAACTGACGGTTAATAGCCCTTACCACGAAGCACGTAAATACCGTATGGCGGTACGGTTTAAACCAGGTTATGGACCTGGTATTTACCGGGCTAAAATTGTAGAAGCGTTAAAGCGTAAATTGACACCCTGGTCAGATCATAGCTCAGCCGCATTAAAGCTCGGTAATAAACAATATTTTAGTGAACTTATCGATTTTCTTGACCGATTAGAATATGTCGATTACGTCGCAGTATTTAAAGGCTTTGAACAAGAGACTTTATATGAAGGGACGGATGATGAGAGTCAGGTATGGCGTGAAATCGATGGACTTTCAACTCAAGTTTCTCGCCCTGACGGTTTGTTAGTATCAAGTGTTGATCATGTCGTTGATGTGATATCGAGTGAACACTTCCAGGCCGAAAAATTTCAAGGCGTCGGCTATGTGGTTATGGAATTAGACAATATTGTCCGTTAAAAGCGAATCTTCAAACAGCTGGCGCATATCCTAGCTGTTACTTTTCATTGTAATAAAACTTCATTTAATCCTAATTTTCAATTAAGACTTATCCGTTTTAAGGGATAAGTCTACCTATTCAAAAGAGTGAATTATGTCTGAACAAAATCGCAGAGAGTTAAAAGAAAAATTTAGAACGGGTGCACAGCCTACAGAGCAAGATTATGCCGATGTAATTGATTCGGTGTTAAATAAACGTGATGACGGTATAAATAAGCCTTCAGAATCCTATTTACCATTGCGATTTACCAGTTTTGGTTCGGATAAAAATATATTGGATTTTTATGATGATACAACGCATAACTGGCGCATTAATATGTTACCAGATGCGACTTATTCGGGATTCAACCTCACGACCGGCAGTGGTAATAGTCGACTATTTGTAGAACAAGGCGCTGGGGATATAGGGATTGGCACAACACAGCCAAAAGCAAAGTTACATGTGAATTTATCGGGCGACCAAGGTAAGGATGCCATTTATGTTGAGGATGCAGAGGGGGATACAACGCCGTTTCGTGTCAGTAACTCGGGTAATGTTTATATCAAGTCGAGCGAAGATGAAGTTGAGGATGCTGATTTATATGTGAACGGTTCAATAAACGTGGTGAACGAAACGACAAATAAAAGCTGGTTGCATATTAATGAAAATGGCGCGGTCGCATTTAATGGCACCGCAATTGCTGATACGCCTTACTTAGAGGTTAATCAAGACACCAAAATCAATGGTGATTTATCGATTAGCGGTAAGTTAATTGTTGAACAAGAGCTAGAAATTAAAGCGACACTTAGCGCTGAAGGGCAAAAAATCCTATTGGGCGATCATAATAATGACAAAGTGAGTATCCCCGGGAAATTAATGGGTTCGGATGCACAGGCGTTGATCATAGATGATGATGTTGAAATTTCGGGGTCATTAGCGGTTCAAAATGGCACTTCGATTAACCATATTGCGACGTCAACGGATAATGGCAATGATGATAATAAGTTGCTGACAGAGAATGCAATCAATACTTATATCCACCAAATTATGCCTAAGGGAGCCATTATTATGTGGGCTGGCTCTCAAATTCCAACTGGTTGGGCATTGTGTGATGGTAATGACGGCCGTCCTAATCTATTAAATCGATTCATTGTTGGTGCCGGTGCTGATTATCAAGTTCATGCGACTGGCGGCGAAAATCAAGTTACTTTAACTGAAGCGCAGATGCCAGCGCATAAGCATAGTGGAGAAACCTCAACAAATGGTGAACATCAACATGTTGTAGATCTCGGGTGGAAGGACTTTGGGGCATCATGGGGGTCAAATAAAAGTGGTAATGCACCACTTGATGAAGGCTCAAATAAACAAAATACCGAATCGGCAGGTTCTCATTCACACAGCTTTGAGACAAGTACGGTCGGTGGTTCGCAGGCTCACGAAAATAGACCTCCATATTATGCGCTTAGCTACATAATTAAAACAACGAGTCATTAATCCTCTCTCATCTTAAATGCTTTAATTCTTATTGCCGTGTCATTGTGCGCAATCATCATTTTAACTCACATGTAGATGTTTCTTATGAAAAATACCAATTTCCCTGAAAAAATGGATTTTAATTCTTTACGCGATTTTACGCTCGAAGATATTAAGCAATATAGCCAAGCTAGTTGGACGGATCATGGCGTATCCGATCCTGGTATTACAATTTTAGAGCAACTCGTTGCTAAGTTTGCTCAAATCGCAGAAAAGTTACAGTTAGATATACCGAGTCTGTTGGCTAGTAGGGGCGATATTTCGCTTCCGATGCCAGTGCGAGTTACGCCTGAATCGGCTGACGATAACTTTTTTACCGCTGATGAAGTATTAACATGTGCGCCCATCACTGCGACTGATTTACGTCGGGTGCTGCTTGACCATGAACAAGTTCGCAATGGTTGGATTGAACCTGTTGGTTTATTAGAGTCCCCAATGTATTGGAATTCGAGCTTGAATAAACTGGATTACGACGCCGATGAATATACTCAACCTATTCATATTACTGGTCGTTATCGAGCGCTGGTTGAACCTGACCTTGAATTGACGATGGATGAAAAAGAGTTGTTACGTCGAGAACTCACATTGACGTTGTCTGGCTATCGTAACTTGTGTGAAGAGCTGGTTGAAATAATCTTACTTGAACCTGAATACATTAAGATTAACGGTGGCATCGAGGTAAAATCGGGAACAGATGTGGAGTTACTACTAACGAATATTCACCTCGCTATAGAAGAATATATTAATCCAACGCTGGTGGTTGAAAGTAAGGTCGAACTTAAAGATAAAGGGCTCAGTATTGACCGTATTTACCAAGGTCCACGTTTAGACACTGGTTACTACAGCGATAGCTTGCTTGATACCGTCACGGTACGAAGAGATATTAGAGTGTCAGATCTATTACGCATCATTCTGGATTTTGACGAGGTAAATCAAGTTAAAGGGATCGCGATAAGTAATTTCACCGTTCCGCAAGATGATGATTGGCGTAAGTGGGTACTGCCGATCTCAAGCGGCCGTGTTCCACGTTTAGACGCGATTTATGAAATGGACGAAGTGTCTAATATCGCGACTAGTTTTATTGATTGCTATAAAGATGACAGCTTGTGTGTCATCGATAATGAGCGCGTTGATGCATTATTAAGTGCGAGAAAGATCGAACAAGACCAAATGCTGGAAGACAAGCTCTGGTATGACTTACCGATACCAGGCGGCGCTAAAGTAGATTTAAGTTATGAATCGGTACAACAAATATTTCCCGCAGTGTATGGCGTTGGAGATAATGAATTACCGGTTGTTGCTGGTGACGCTCGCCTAGCCCAGGTCAAACAGTTACAAGCATTTTTATTATTATTTGATCAATTATTGGCAAACTATACACAGCAAGTTGCGATGACGGGCGATCTACTGAGTATGAAAACACGTTCACATGTACAGCTCGACGATGTCGATTCAAATGTTTATATACCACGTACTTATCAAGCTGCTGAGTTTTCTTGTCAGGGAGATTCGGTCGTCATGGCTGGTGATTATTGGCAATCGATGAAAGATATTTTAGAACCTGTGCTGAATGAGGCGGAACATGATTGGGGCGCGATTAATAATTTGAAACACGAAGATCGGTTACTTACACACTTGTTTGCTCGGTTGGGGGAGCAGTTTACAGACCATGATTTACTTAAACGCTCGTTAAATGCCACAGGGTTCCAGCAATACCTTCATGATAAACACCGTTGTTTGAATGAACTGGCCGATCTCGCGCACGATCGTTATCAAGGGCAGAACTATAACCAAGATGACGTTAAATCAGGATTTGAGCGTAGATTAAGGGCAAAACTAGCCGTTGAGGAAGAGACTGAAGCACTACATGTTATTGAGCATATGCTGCTTTACAGCGAGACTGAAATTCCAGATGTACATCATGATGGTGTTTTACTTACTCAATTGCGTAATGATGGTAATTATTACACTGTTTTAGAAAGTAATGACCATCAGCTGATTGAGGGAGAGATTATCAGTGTATTCCAACATAGTGAATATGAAGGTAATTACAGTGTCAATATTGTCGATACTAATCAGATTGATATTGCTTTGGATTTGGGTATTGATTTGGACTCTGCCGCAGATCGAGATAAGACGTTTACAGTTAAGTGGCAGCGGGGCATAACGTATAAAAACCCTTATGCGATGCAAGTCTCTGTTGTACTACCTCGCGAGCAAGGTCGTTTTAAGGATGCAGAATTCAGGAACTTAGTCGCACGAATTGCACGTGCTGAGATGCCTGCGCATATTCAGCTGCATTTACGTTGGCTTGATGAGAGTCATTGGAATGAGTTTACGTCGCATATTACAGAGTGGAAAGCCACATATCAGGGCTATCTACTCGGTGATGAAGCCATAACTCGCGAGACACTTGATGGTAAATCTAACGCTGTTATGGCTGGTTTGTTATAACGATGAGGTTCATTTATGGATATATCTCGTCGAGTTAGGGATAAGCATTATATAAAAAGAGTGACTGTCGACATTAACACAGACAGTCAAGTCAAAGCCGTTGAGTTACAAAATAGCTTTAGTCGATTGTGCCGAGGGAAGCTTAAACGAAAGCTGGATGAAACTTTCACTGAAATTCTTAAGGATAACAATATTGAGCACCTTCGTATTGACCGTTTGGAGGTTGATTTAGGTAAATATCAGAGAGGATTAGATCAAGCAAAACTGTTACGTGACTTCCCTAAGATAATCACCAAAGCAATTACCAATGAAATCGCCCAGCAAGTAAAAACGAATTCAGACATTACGATTAAAAATACGACGAATGCCAAACGTTTTTTAGCAAAACGCAATGAAGTTGAATATGAAGAAAAGAATGGGTTAAATCAACCGCGTCTGGAAGAGGGGGTCTCTTTAGTTAATCGACAGTCAGATGATTTTATATCGAAATTGATTGAGGGAAATCTAAAGAGCAATTCAGAGGTGGATAAAAATCTTCGTCTAAGTGGTATTGCTGAATCGCATGATCATAGCGATGAAGAGTTATTTTGGTACTATTTGGATACGGGGTTATTACCTTGGTGGGCAAATGAAAACATTGCTCAACTATTAAGTGATATTTACTTTAAATTGGATCATCGTGATGCGGGGATCTTACTGTCTCGTATTCTAAAGAGGCCAGAGTTAATTTCTCGAATCTGTTATCAGTGGTCTATTCCGTTTCAACTTGAAGTACTTGAAGGCATGAATGAACTGGGAGCTGGCCAAGTCGTTTTACGCTTAATTTTACAGTCTTGTGAAGCGGTTTCTGACCACTATGAGTTTATCCGAACCGCGTGGCATACCATAGTTTCGAATCATTATAGGCAGCTAGACGAGGTTCTATTATCACAACAGGTGATAGAAGATTGGCAACAAATGTCTGGATTTGAGCGCTGGCGTGCACAATTGTCTTATAGTGCGGAAGTGCGTCAAGATACTCTATTTTGGTATTTTTTAGAAAATGCAAAAATAACACCTGTAAACATAGATTGTGTCGTGCCCGAATCGTTATTTCTGTCTCCCACATTACCGCAATCAACCTCTAACCCGCAATTAGAGTTAATAGATAATATATTGGTAGATAATGCAGGTTTAGCATTATGTCTGCCTCACTTACCTGACCTATTTAAGCAATTATCCTTCACCAATAAAGACGGTTTTTTTGTAAATGAAAACGCACAGCAACGTGCCGTTCATATCTTGCAATACATGGTCGTTGGTGAGCAAGATTATGCTGAACCTGAATTAGTTTTGAATAAAATTTTGTGTGGTATTTCACCTGAACAGCCAGTTTGGCACAAGGTTGATCTGAGTACGCAAGAAACTAATATTTGTGATGAATTTATGACTCGATTGATAACACTGATTTGCAATGATGATGGGATGTCATTGGCAGACTTTAAGTGTGTTTACATCCAGCGTAGAGGTTCGATTAGTATAAGATCTCAGGCTTGGTTATTACGTGTTGAAGCTGAAGGTAGAGATGTGCTGATACAAGCTAATATACCTGAATTTAAACCTATTCACCCCTCTTGGTCTCCTTATCCACTTGTCGTGGAGTGGGGACATGATTTGAATTAATCCTATCAATTTTAAACCGACCTTAATTTTACCTTTTAATTTGGAGACTTATTATGTCTTATAATGCAGCCCTGTCTGAGCACCTTGTTAGTGCACCACTGGATGAGATCTTAGAGACAGTATCTAAAAGCATCATCAACACTCAGGAAAAACTAAACCAAGAATCAATGGCTGTCGCTCAGCGGATGGCCGGTGCGGATCCCGATGAGCAATTGGAGTTTGGTACCAGCAAATATTCTTTGCTAGAACTTGGCTTTGTGCCTGAGTTTTACCAGCTGGGTGAAACGAATATTAATTTGAAAATGGCCATGCAGTTGGAACGAGCAAACAACGATGACTTATTGACAGTGACTGGCAGTTTATTAAGCGAAAACTATACCAGCCGCTATGGTTTTGACCCGTTAGGCGCATCAGAAGTGTCGGTTAAACTGGTGCCATCGTCAGTGCCAAATGTGTTTGAAAAACGTGTAGCTCAAATGCTTAAAGAATATATTAATGCAGCCTTTTTGGTTATTCGCGAATATGTGATTAACGCCGATTTAAACTCGCTCACGATCCTGCAGTTAGAAAGGGCCAGTCTCCACGAGTTAGTTGACGCTAACTTATCTGACTATAAGGCTAAATTGCAAACGTTACATCCAGATGAAATGCCTGATGTGGGGAATTTACAGCAGATTATTACCAAAATAAATGCATTGGTTGTTATACGCACTTATATACTCGCTAATGACTTACGTCCGATGATGATGACCGAGTTATATGCTACGGGAGTGATAAATACCGTCGACCAGAATTTAGCGCATTATCGCCGTAGGTTTAATGAATTGAATAGTTTAAATAATGTTGATTTATTGCAGATCGCTGTTGAACAGACTAATGCGATTGCTAATATTATTAGTTATGTATTGCTAAGTAATCTGGATTCAATCACGTTTGAGCTATTGGAAGACTCCGGTGTCAGCGGATTAGTCGAGGCTAATCTTGCGACTTATCAAACAAGCATTAGTAATTATGATAAAAACGCTATCGAAGAATTAACATTAGTTCAATTACAAACATTACTGGATTAGTTAACTTTATTACATTTAAGGGAGGACAGGTATGTCATTAAATAATAAAGCTAAGATCAGTGGTGTTTTATCATCCTTAGCACATGATGTTGAGCGTACGCGCCAATATTTAAGAACTGAGCAATTACCTTATGAATTACCGGAACTTGGTTTTGATCTTAAGTTAGCATTGTCATCGCTTCATTCAGGACACGGTGATCCTGGACTGAGGGTGAAACCTGTCGCACATGCTCATCATTTATTGCCGATAAGTAGGGTTGAAGGAAAATTGATTGCCTGCCAAAGCGGCTGTTATGTAAGTAATCAGATCAAGCTTAAAGTGGTAGAGCAAAATGAGCAACTGCTTGATGTAACCGCCGTCATTTTTCTTGGCGACGATATTGATGAACCACCCATTAAACAAGCTAAAGTTGAAATCAATATTGATCATAGTTTAGCTAGAAATATGAATAATCTAGTCGATTTGTCTGAATTTAAGGTATTGAATCCAATCGCATATACGGACGATGACGGTGAGGTTAGGTTTCAAATTCAAGTGCCAATATCGGGCAAAGGGAATCTTGATTTCCCGATAGATATTCATTGTGAAGTTATGAATAAATCTTTTATTTTGACTGCCTTAACTGGGAATGTTGAGCAAGAACCGAGTCTGGTAACGCTATATTCTCAGGTCTGGGATGAACAATTATTATCGATGATTTTTACGGTTTTAGACAGTGAAAGTAAGCCTATTACTAATCGAGTTCTCTCGATTACGATCGATCATGATCTGGCAAGTAACCTCAATGGTAACAACTTTAGTGAGTTACTCAGTATTGGACAAACAGAGTTAATCACGAACGAGAGTGGACAAGTTGAGCTTAGAATAGCGAATGCCAAAATAAATAAAGGCGAGTTGCAGTTACCCGTGACATTCAAATTTTCTAAAAATGAATTACGCAAAACCACCCTTGTCGCAACAGGTGAAAATACTTTGCCTGCGTTACTTTTAGTTGCTGATATGGCTGGTGTTGAAGAGCGTTATGAAGGTGGTTGGTCAGATGATGACTCATTAAATCAAGGTCAAGGTGGGCTCAATCATAAATTTGTCATGACACTTGATAAGGCGTCACCTGACGATTATCAAGTAAATGTAAAAATAGAGCACCAAGATACAGACGCTAATGATTTCTTACTATTACAAGCCAGTTATGTTGATAGTCTTGGACAAACTCAATGGGTTGATATTGTCAACGGGGATGCAACGATTACCATTCCTGCGAGTGTTACTGTCGTCAATATTGACGCTCAGACTCAAGAAGATGCAGATATGGAAGGGCATGAACGATTTAAGATCGTCATCGAAGCCGTATCTGGTGTGACAGGCTTAGTGAGTGCACAGGGGATCATTTTAGAAGATGATTCGCTGGTGGATTTACCCATATTAAGTTCGTTGAAAGTTATTTCTGATCCTAGTACTTGGAAAGAGGGGGGGTATGCTACTTTCGAGTTGATTATAGATAAGCCGACTGGCGATGTTACTTGTGCCAAATTATTTATCCGTCACTTAAATACTGAGCAAAATGACTTTACGTCTGAAATAACGGTGTTTAATGGGGTCGGTACTTGGCTAAGAACATTAGGAAGTGTTGGTACACAATATTTTTCGATATCTGCTGGAGAGTCTCGCATGACATTTAATGTGCCATTCAGAGACGATGGTATTGTTGAAAATAACGAACAGTTTGAACTCGTTGTTCAGGGGGTTGAAGGTGTTAGGGGCTCGCTCACTACTGGATGTCAGATTTTAGCATAGCCGTTAATTTAGGGTGTTATTTTGGCGGTATTCGCTTGTGTATTAAGTAGGTAATTTACGAGGTTTATAATGAACGAAGGTAATATTGAACAAGGTGCAGAACACGAACTTGGACGAATTTATGATATGGGGCAGTTTGTCGCAAATTTGGGGAGACAGGTTCATCAAGCAAAATTGCTCTGTGCTAACAAAGCATTATTAACAGATTTCAAAGTTGAAGCAAAAATTGTACTCGCAGATGCAGAGAAGGTAATTGTGGTCGACCCAAGTAAGCTTATTGAGCTTGGTGGTGAACATTATACGACTGTCAGTGTTCAGTTTGCGCCAGAAAGCATAGACGAAGAGCAAGTTAAGTTAATCATGCCATTGATTATTGGCTGCACTCGGGATTATGCAGAGCGTCAATTACAGAAATTGGATATTGCGTACGATATTATTGAGCAACCGATAGATGCTCAGGCGCAATATGGTGTGGTGATTACTCAATTTCCACTTGCAGATATAGAGTTCGGTATTCACGATGTTGCGCGAGTCGTTATTGGTTGCGCGTAGTGAGTTTTAGTATCTGGTTATTACTTACTTGGAGAAGATATGAACTTGTTCGCGAGTTTTTTTAATCAAGGTGCTACTGAGCCGATTAAAGCGGTGGGATCAGTACTTGATGATCTGTTTACGTCTGACGAAGAGGAATTGTCACTAGCGCTGGTTAAACAGCGACTAGCACAAAAACCAGCGCTAGCTCAGGCTGCGATAATGCAAGCTCAAGTGCAGCATCGAAGTATTTTTGTGGCAGGCGCGAGACCGTTTTTAATGTGGGTGTGTGGTGTCGGTTTTTTATTCTCATTTGTGATAAACCCTTTATTACAGTGGGGACTACCAAGGGCTGGTGCACCAGAGTTACCCCTTAATGTCATGATGGAATTAACACTGGCAATGTTAGGACTTGCAGGGTTACGCACTGTTGAGAAAATTAAAGGTGTAACGAGATAATATTAATAGACAGTAAAAGCCAGCATGTAGCTGGCTTTTTTACATCTATTAATTTTTTATGCGCATATTTACAGAATTACATAAGTTTTTATTTTTGGCATTAAAGTATGTCAACTGATTTGATGAATGCTTAACTCTAAATGAGTAGTTTGTTAATGTTCATCAATGTTCATCAATGTTTATCAATGTTTTTCATTTAGTTACGTGGGATTGCACTATTATTATTTTCACGCAAATTATTAAGTCGGAATTGAGTAATACCAAATACTGAGCTATCAGGATATTTCCCATCAGCATCACTGGAACCTGCTACGATATTGATTAGAAGATTAATTGCCTCTTTTACATGATCAATTGCCCAGATATGAAACAACCCATTCTCAATGGCTTCGACGACATCACAGCGTAGCATTAAATTATGGACATTAGCTTGTGGTATGATCACACCTTGAGTGGCGAGTGACCCTTTTGCTGAACACACGTCAAAGAAGCCTTCTATTTTCTCATTAACACCACCTATGGGTTGAGCATGGCCGAACTGATCCATCGAACCCGTGATCGCGATATCTTGACGTAATGCCAATTTAGAAAAAGCGGATATGATCGCACAACATTCCGCTAGTGATGCACTATCACCGTCGACTTGGCCGTAAGATTGTTCGAAGGTTAAACGTGTCGTGAGTGGGATCTTGGCGGTTTGACCAAACGCAGAGGCAAGATAGGCAGATAAGATCATGACCCCTTTAGAGTGTATACTCCCACCGAGTTTCACTTGACGTTCTATATCAAATATTTCTCCTTCACCAAATGAGGCGGTCGCGGTTATTCGTCCGGGGATCCCAAATTGATGTTCGGAGGTACTAATGACGGACAAGGCGTTGATCTGGCCAATTTTTTTACCACTGATATCGATTAACGTAGAGCCATTGATAAAGCTTTGTAATAGGTAGTCTTGTAGTCGACCGACACGTTGCTGCTTATTTGAGAGCGCTTGTTCGACATGATGTTGCCTGATCAGCGTCGCATTAGCTAAGCGTGCGCAGTAGTTTGCTTCGCGTAATAGGTTGGCTATATCAAGCGAATGTAACGATAGTTTTTCTTGATCTTCAGCCTGACGAGAGCTGTATTCAATGATCCTGCTTATGGCTTTTCGATCGCAATGTAACATAGCGTTATCATGCACGATGCTCGAAATGAACTGAGCATAGTGCGCTTCTGCAATATCGCTTCTCGGCATCACATCTTCAAAGTCAGCCGTCACACGAAACAGCTCTTTAAATTCAGGGTCATATTGCTGAAGAAGCTGGTAAGTTTCATAATCGCCAAAGAGGATAATTTTAACTGACAGTGGGATCGGTTCTGGGTCTAACGAGATAGTACCCGATAAACTGACTTCTCTTTCGAGTGAGCTTAGATTTAATTTATTGGCGCGTAAGGCTCGCTTTAACCCGTCCCAAACATAGGGGCGCTCAAGGACTTTAACCGCGTCGATCATCAATACGCCGCCGTTGGCTCGGTGTAAACTGCCACTGCGGATCAATGAGGCATCGGTAAAAACAGTGCCTTTAAATGTTGCATTTTCAATATAACCAAAAATACTATGGTAGTTAGGACTTTCTTCTACCACGATAGGAAAGGAATCTGCTTCTTGGCAAACCAAGACGTTGACTTGATAGCGGCGAGGCATTTTTTTATCTAACGCTGCATAAGCTAATGAAATATCATCCTCACTGCCTTCTACAAATATTTCGAGGTTAGTGAGTATGTCTTTATTCATCGCACTGAGGTGTGCTTTAACTTCTGAAAGATGATTATATTTTTCTTTTAAAGGCGTGGTGCAATGTACTAATACTTCGAGTGCGATTTGTTCATCCATCTTCTGACTTTTATCAGTATACTCTTCTTCCCAGATGGTTAACTGGCGGATTATGTCACGCAATTTGCTTTCAAGTTCAGAGATATTACTCTCAAAATGCTTTCTTTCTTTGTCTGTTAATTGATCGAAACCTTCTTCCGTATAGGCCTCACCTTTGGGATCAACCGCAATGAGTTGGTAATCACCTTGTGCTGTGAGTGATAGGCTGATGCTGTGTTGTTTTGCTGACTTGGTTAAGTCTTGCAGTACCGCCTCTTGTTTTTCTTCCAGCTGGCTCTTTAACTTATCGGATCGGGTGAAATAGATTTCATTATCAAAGGCCATCGGTAATGCTTTTACTAATCGATGTATCAGACTCTCAACATCTTTTTTGAATTGATGTCCTTCTCCTGCAGGTAGTTTTAGCACTTTAGGGTGGCGAGCATCATCAAAATTAATGACATAACACCAATCAAATACGGCACTGTTATTGTCGTTAGGTTCATGACGATTTAAGTACCGTAATATCATGGTACGCTTACCTAGACCATTGTTACCTAACGCATAAATGTTGTAGCCTTTTTCTTTAATCGACATGGCAAATTCGACGGCTTGTTGCGCACGATCTTGACCAATAATTTGATCTAATGGTTGAAGGTGCTTAGTTGATTTACAGTCGGCAGCAAGCTTTGATAGTGTTGAAGGTCGATATAATTGACCACCACGTAGAGGTGTTATTGACATACAGTTCCCTCTTTTAAAACAGTCATTACCCCTAGTGTAGACATAGATCGCTTGTGTTAGCATACTGTTTTATACTTTACTGCCAGCTTATAGGCTACAAAGAGAGAGAAAGAAAGAATGATAGTGAACGCTGACACCCTGATTATATTAGATTTCGAGACTACCGGATTATCACCTAATATGGGTGACCGTGCGATTGAGATCGGTGCGGTGAAGATAGAAAATGGTGAGATCACTGAACGCTTTCAAGAACTGATGTACCCAGGCCGACGAGTGAGTGGCTTTATTGCTAATTACACTGGTATTACTAATAGCATGTTAGAAGATGCTGCGCCTTGTGAAGAGGTGATGCATCGTTTTGCTGATTTTATTCAGGGTTATAATTTGGTTGCGCATAACGCATCATTTGATAAACGTTTCTTAGATGCGGAATTAGCGCTAATCGGTCGCGAGTATGATGGTGAGTTCAGTTGTTCATTATTGGTGGCAAGGCGTATCTTTCAAGATGCACCGAGCCATAAATTAGGTGAACTGATTAAGTATACAAATATACCGTCAGGCGGTGGTTTTCACCGAGCATTATTTGATTCGGAAATGACAACGAAGCTTTGGTTAGTGATGTTAAATGAAATAAAATCACGTACCCAGTTAGTTGATATCCCCTTTAATTTAGTTCAGAAAATCGCAAAAACACCAAAAAAATCGGTGGATAGACTATTACTTCACTGTGCCAATTAACCCTCATTATGTCACCTTTAATAGGGTGGCAGTACATTTTTGTGTACAGGGATTATAAGCTCAAATTTAGCGCCGCCAAGTTGACTTTTTGATACGACTATTTGAGCTTCTAAGCGCTTTGAAGCACTTTTCGCAATTGATAGACCAAGTCCTAAACCACCTGTTTTACGGCTGCGGCTTTTATCTAAGCGAGCAAAAGGAATAAAAATTTGATGATAGTTTTCGGGAGGAATACCTGGACCATCATCTTCGACTGTTATTTTTATGGTGCTAGCAAGTTGAATAATGCTTACCTGAACAGCTGACTGCGCATGATTCAACATGTTTTTTAGTAAGTTATCAAATGCTAAGCGTAAGCACATCTGGCTAGTCGTCATTGTTATTTTATCATCAGCTCGATAAGTTACCTTTATACTATTAGGTACCTGATATAGCGCGATTCGAGATTGAATGAAATCGGTTATTATAATGGATTGTGCGTTATCATTATAATGGGAGTGTTTAGCGCTGACGCGTGAAAACGTGGTTATCTGCTCTGACAATTCAACCATGTCATCGACATAGTCATCGATACTATCCAGTAATTCTGTATGTTTATCTCCGCTTATATCTCGTTTCAAGATTCCGACGGCTAGTTGTATGCGGCTAAGCGGTGTTCTTACTTCATGAGGTAAGGCTTGTGCGAAAATTTCACCTTCATCAACGCGTTCAGTAATTGCTTTTGCCATGGCATTAAAACTAATAGAGAGATCATGCAGTAGCGGGGTGGTTCGAAGATCTACTCGTGCATTCAGGTCTCCTTTACCAAAGGTATGATTTATTTCAACTAAATGATTTATCTGAAGTTGTAACTTACGAATAGGGCGATATAAGTTTAGGGCAATAAGAAAAAGCATAAAAGCAAATGTGCCAAGTAAGATTAGATCGTCTTTAACGCCGTTTCTAAGTTGATCATCATAAAGATCTTCACTTATGGTGATCGCTGCTATGGCATTGCTGAGCCGGTACACGGCGAGATATTCGTTACTTTTTTGCATATAAATATCGACTTTATTAATAGACTTTATGTACTTGCATTCTTGGCAAGGAGATAAGCTTTTTAATAAGCTGATTTTTTCAATGTCGTAGTTGTATAAATCAACTTCGGCGCGTTGATAAAAATCATCTGCATTCATCGATATACTATTACGTTGGGACTCCAACACTCGATAAACTTGCATCGTATTTTGGTAAAAATGCTCGGTATCTTTTTGATGAGCGAATATATTCATTAACCATACTGTTAACAAAATACAGGCGCAGATAGCAATTACGATGCAGATATAAATATGCGAGAAGAGTGAAGTCAGACGATTATTCATTGATCAACATATAGCCTTTGTTACGGACTGTTTTTATGATCTGCTGAGTCGAGCAATCAATATTGAGTTTCTTGCGTAAGCCTGAGATCCGCATATCAATAGATCGATCAGAGAAATCATGGTCGATACCACGCAGTTGTTGGCAACACTCTTCGCGAGAAATAATTTTACCTACATTTTGGGTCAATAATAACAGTAGATCATATTCGGAATCGGTTAGATCTAAGGCTTTCCCTCTAAATTCAACACGCTGTCTTCTCGGATCTATTTTGAGTCTTTTAAGTTCAATTTCGTCAGGGCTACTTTTTTGCTGTCTGCTTGTGCGGCGTAGTAATGCTGCGATCCGTGCTGCCATAATATGTGGGCGCACTGGCTTGGTGAGATAATCATCAGCACCGAGTTTGAATAAGCTAATTTCGCTTAACTCATCATCACAAGCGGTTAATACTAGAATGGGTTCTTTAAAAAAGGTTCTCGCTTGAGCGCAAATGTCCATGCCTGATAAACCTGGCAGCATTAGATCTAAAATAAGTAGGCCAGGTTGATATTGCTTTATAGCAGTCAAGGCTATAGCACCATCATTAATAACCTTCGTTTCATAACCTTCGCTGTTTAAATACATAGCGGTTAATCTTGCAATTTCGTGGTCATCTTCGACGATTAATATTCGTGTACTAGGCATTGACCTCTCCCTTAAAACTATATTGATACTGAGTGTGTGGGTTTAGCTACACACGATTGTTGCCGTGGAGTATAAACATATTTATTGTTCTGTAACCTATCCGTAATTGGTACGAAATTAGGCGTGACAATAACAGTGATTTATAATGTTCTTTTTGGGCATATTTAAGTGCTTTATTTGCATTTATTTGCATTTATAGCGATTAAGTTACAATTTTGTGCTTATTGAGCCTGTATTATTGATTTTTTCTCTTACACTTGCTTACAATAAAAATGGGGCTTAATCACGTTACAATAGAATTTGGTTGCAAATAATACATGGCTAAATATAACTAAGTTTGGCTAATAAGTGCGGAGGGTAAATCATTTGTTGAATTAATTTACACAGCTTTAACATTCTACTTTTTGGTTATATATTCTTATCTACCTCTAATCCAAGCCCACTCTCAATCAGTTTGCTGGTATTCACTCGCTTTTTAGTCAATTGTACCGCTTATCTTTGTGTTGTTTATTATTCCTGTATTGTTTACGGCCGTACTTCTGGTTCGTTTAAATCGGGCGATGACGTTATTAGCGTTAATGATGCCTTACTCTATCGCAATGTTAATTGGCTGGACGATATTCTTGCTTGGTTATTGGGCGCTTGGTATTCCACTTGGAATACAAGCACCTTATGATTATAGATGGGCTAGTAGACGTAATATTTAAATAATTTTGTTAAAATATAAAATAAAGCCAATTTAAGCATATACTTGAATTGGTTTTTTATGTGTTCAGAGGTGGTAATATAAGCAAATAGTGAGGCAATTTGTATTTGTAACTTGGCTCGGTATATCATGATCAACCTTCTTTTAATATAAAGCCTACTGTGTTTACGTTTTATATATAAATATCAGTTGTGAAAGGATGCTAATGTCTCGCTTTTTCTTTTTTGTTTTGTTTATTCTTTTATCTGGTTGTGCTGCGGTGGTCGCGGTTAATTACGATGTTATGTATGGCGCTGAAGACGTGCAAGATCGCTCGGTGCCTCTATCAAGCTCGCAAGCCGCGACTTACCTTAATGATGTTCAGCCATTGTTAAATCAACGATGTGTTGTTTGTCATGGTTGCTATGATGCGCCTTGTCAGTTAAAACTAACATCTCCAGAGGGTATTGAGCGTGGATTAAGTAAATCTTTGCTACACAGTGGATCTCGATTACTTGCTGTACCACCAAGTCGTTTATATAAAGACGCAACGACGACACAAGCGTGGCGTGAGCAAGGATTTTCTGCGGTATTGAATGAGCGTAAACAAGTTGAAGAAGCAAACTTAATGGCCAGTGTGCTGTACCGCTCTTTGGAGCTAAAGCAGCGAGATGTGTTAACTGGAGAAACCGCATCAACAACAGTGTTGTCTGACAGTTATGACTTTTCACTTAACCGAGAACAGCAATGTAGTACGATAGGGGAGTTTGATGATTATGAATTACAGCATCCTGAAGGTGGCATGCCTTACGGTTTACCGGCATTAAATAATGATGAGTTCAAAATATTAACCTCTTGGTTAATGAAAGGCGCAAAAATGTCGTCATTACCAGCGCTGTCTGATGAGCATATCGTGCAAGTAGCATATTGGGAAAAATGGTTTAATCAAGCACCACTAAAAAACCAGTTGGTGAGCCGTTATATTTATGAACATTTGTTTTTGTCGCACCTGTATTTTAATGAACTAGATAACACTTATTTTAAGCTTGTCCGTTCGATAACCCCGCCTGGGGAACCCATTGAGATTATTGCGACTCGTCGTCCGTATGATGACCCTAATATTGAGCGTGTTTATTATCGTTTACAGCGTGAACGTGAGACTATTTTAGCGAAGACGCACTTACCATATGCGCTTAATGCTGCGCGTATGTCGACATTTGAAGAAATATTTTATCAGCCAGAATATGAAGTAGATCATTTACCAAGCTATGAGCCAGAAGTGGCATCTAATCCGTTTGTTACGTTTGAGGCGATACCACCACAGTCTCGTTATAAATTTATGCTGCAAGAAGCCAAAAATACCATCATGGGGTTTATTAAAGGTCCTGTTTGTCGAGGCCAAATTGCTTTAAATGTTATCGATGATCACTTCTGGGTGTTTTTTGTTACACAAGAAGCACAAGCTGGATTGAATAGCGATAACTTTCTTTCTCAGCAAAAAGCACATTTACGGTTACCTGCTGAATCAGAAAGTAATGCTGGTGTAGTGGTTAATTGGTTTCAATATTCACAAGCACAAAAAGGATATTTAGAAGCTAAAAGTCGTAAGGTTAATCAGTTGCTTAATAAAGATTCATTATTGGATTTACACTTAGTTTGGAGTGGTGAAAACCTAACTACGACCAGTCAAGATCCGAAAGGAAATGATAATGCGGCATTGACGATCTTTCGTCATTTTGATAGTGCAACAGTGGTTAAAGGGCTTGTTGGCCAAGAACCTAAAACAGCCTGGTTAATTGATTATCCATTACTTGAGCGTATTCATTATTTGCTAGTGGCTGGATTTGACGTCTATGGCAATGTTGGTCATCAGCTAAATACTCGTTTATATATGGATTTTTTACGTATGGAAGCAGAGTTTAATTTCTTAAATTTGTTGCCAAAAGAAAGCCGTCAAAAAGAACATGATTATTGGTATCGTGATGAAGGTATTAATGTCAAAAAGTATTTAGAAAATAACGATCACTTTTTTGCGAAAAATACTGATATTAACTACAAAACACAAAAGCACAAAACTGAGCTTTTTTCGTTATTGAAGACGCATTTAGAAAAGGTATTACCCAACCAATATGCGTTAGCACAACCAGGTACACCTGTTAAAGAAGTAGCATTAATGCAGGTGATTATGGAATTAGTGGGCTCGCCAGTCAATCAGTTACCTGAAGTATCAGTATTACTCGTGAATGATGGTGATAACAAACGGGTTTATACCTTATTGAAAAATGTAGCGCACAGCAATATTTCGAGTTTACTCGATGAAGAGTCTAATTTGTTACCAGCAGAAGATACGCTAACGGTTGTGAGTGGTATTATTGGTGACTATCCGAGTGTTTATTTAACAGTAGAGGTCGATAAACTTCCAGTATTCGTCGCGCATTTGGCTGCGATGAAAACAGCTGAGGATTATACCGCTTGGTTAGATGATTATGGTGTTAGACGCTCAGATACTCGATTCTGGCAACATAGTGATGTGATCCAGACACTAAATCAACAGCTACAGCCTATTAACGCGGGTTTATTAGATTATAATCGTTTACAAAATAGGTAATTTACTAGGTTATAACCAATTGATTTTTTGATGCTTAAAACGTAGAGTAGCAAAGGATTAGAAAGTCAGAACGAGATGTGTAAATCGATATTCGCAGAACGTCATGGCTGATTATATTAGAGTCGGCAGGCAAGATAGGTGACCATTTATGTCAATGATTAAACCATGGAAGTTAATAAGTCTGTTATTTATTTTACAGTTATTAGCTGGCTGTGAATCAAAACTTGAACAAACACAAACGACAATTAACCAGCAAGTTGTAAGGGTTGAAAGCGATCTTGATAGATTGGGCTCGGCAATTGACAATGGCAGTATTCGAAATGCAAGACTGTTAACTGAGTATGCGCAAGTTTTAAAACAACAAAAACCAGAGCTAACACGTATAGCGAATCTGATTGCAGAAGATGCGACTCGACAAGGGCCTTTGTATCAGAATCTTGGTATGCGTTTAAGAGATGTTAAATCAGAGTCGGTCACGTTAGATAATGCTAATTCATTACTTGATGAGCTTACTCGTATTCAAGAAGCGGCAAGTCCGAGTTTATTTAATGATGCGTTAACAGATCCAATTAATGTGTTGGCGGATATGTCTGATGGTCACCTCGCACGTGTTGGCGCTATTAGTCAAATCGCTGAAAGAAGTTCGGGCGATGGCTCGGACTATGGTGCGGGTAGTCAAATGGTTGGTAACCCGAATTATGGTAACTGGCAAAGCGGCAGTGGCGGTACTAGTTTCTGGCAGTGGTACGGTATGTATCGCATGCTTGGTGATTTAACGGGTCGTGTTAATTATTCAAACTGGAGTAACAACCGCCGTTATAGTTATTACAGTGATTATGGCCGTTCACGTTATACCAGTCCCAAGCAAAGTGCTAAGCAAGCCGCTGTTGAAACTAAGACTCGCAAGTCTTTTCAGCGTAAAGGCCAATCATTTAGCTCTCCTTATGCGAAAAAACGTTCAGGTTCTGCCGGTTTGAGCCGCTCTAGCTACACGCCAACGAAAACTGTGAGTAGTTATTCTAAACCGAAAAAGTCGTTCACAAGTAGTAAAGCTACAAGTAATACGGGGTCATTTCGTAATAGTGGCAGCCGTACATCACGTGGTGTGAGACGCGGTAAATAGTAGCTATTATAACAAATTGATAGAACTGTCATGAGCGAATATATCGAACGCCGTGAGCAAATAGATAGAATAAGTTATGGAGATTAAGTATGTACAAGTTTGATGGATTAACGATGTGGACGACACAAGCATTGGTGATTGATTTTATTATTATCATTGCTTTGTTCGTTAGTTTAAAAATGATCAAAGGCTGGGTATCAAATTTACATGCCAATGATGAAATTGCAAAGCGTGATAACTTTGCTTTTGGTATTAGTTTTGCGGCTGGTTTAGCTGGACTAGCTATTGTATTAACAGGTGTCACCAGTGGTGATTTTGCTGATTCACTCTTTGAAGAAGCAACACAAATGGCAGGGTATGGCGTATTAGCGATCGCGCTAATTAAAGCAGGTCATTTTTTCCAAGATAAGGTGGCATTACAAAAAGTCAGTCTGCACGATGAAATAGTTAAAGGTAATGTGACTGCCGCGTTTGTTGAGTTTGGTCATATTGTCACGGTTGCAATTGTGGTGCGTTCTGCGCTGATTTGGGTGCTTACAGAAGGTTGGCATGGTTTACCTGTGGTGATTGCCGCGTTTGTTGTGGCTAACATTATTATGCTATTAGTGAGTAAATATCGTGTGCACTTATTTAAACGCACAGGTGATTGCCTGCAACAGCTTATCTTAGATGATAATCTGGCTGTTGGTATTCGTTATGCTGGGTTTTTAATTGGGTCTGGCTTAGCGATCACTGCGGCGACAGGCCTTGCACCATATGCTGCCGATAATATTGGTTTAAGTCTCATGTATTGGGCATTTTTTGCTGTTGTTAGTGTCGTTATCTTTTCGGTTTTACAATTAATTACCATTAAAGTTATCTTGTCGGGCGTAAGCATTGCCGATGAGGTTATTCGCCAAAAGAACATTGGTGTTGCGGTTATCTCGGCAACAGTATCGTTTTCGGTTGGTTTAACGATGGCAACCTTGCTCGGTAGCTAATTGCTTATTTAGTAATAGGTTTGCTTAATTTAAATAATAGATATGGCTCAAATTCAATAATGCAGTTCAGTCGTCATGAGGGCTGTACAGTTGTTGAGTTTGAGCTTTTTAAGTTTTAAATTACGACTTAATTCTCTCAACATCAATTAAAATACAGTAAGGCATCGTGTGGAACAGTCAGTTGTAAATAGTGATAATAAAGCAAAACAGGCACAGCAGCGTAAACGTACATTATGGTTTCACGATACGTTATTAATCTCGGTCATGATCATACTTGCTGGCTGTGGTTTGATTTATGAATACTTGCTTTCGCATTATGCTGGTAGGGTATTAGGTTCGGTTGAAAGTGCTATTTATGCCATGATAGGGACCATGATTGTAGCAATGGGGATTGGTGCGTTTATGGCTCGTTGGTTTAAAGATGCCTTTACTGCATTTGCCTGGTTAGAAGCGTTAATTGCATTAATCGGTATGAGTTGCATTTTGATTATTTCGGCGATGATAGCCGTGAGTTATAGCTTACCTCATCTATTATCGGCGACGTTTAATTTACCCAGTAATGTTGTGCTTGATGGTTACTTACCTCAACAGCTAGAAAAAATTGCTAAATTTATGCCGTATGTGTTCGGTTTAATTCTCGGTATTTATATTGGTATGGAGATCCCGCTGATCGCAAGGGTTCGCCAGCAAGTATATGGGCGATTCTTAGAAAATAATGCCGGTACTATCTATGGTGCAGACTATATTGGTGCTGGTATTGGCGCTGCAATTTGGGTTTCTATCATGTTGTCGTTGCCTATTATGGAAGCTGCGGCGTGGACGGCATTATTCAATGTTATTGCGGGACTGGCATTTTTATGGCGTTATCAAGATAAGATCCGTTGGGCGAAGTTATTGTTCCTTTGTCACTTGTTATTAATTGTATTGTTTTCGGTAATCTTAACCTTGGGAACAGGATGGTTAGCGCAACTAAGCAGTGTGTTATATAAAGATAAAGTAATTTACTCTCAGTCGACGAAATATCAGCATGTGGTCGTGACTGAACGTTATTTGAAAAACAAAGCTGAACCAGTGACTGACTTGTTCATTAACGGTCACTTACAATTCTCTAGTGCGGATGAGCAGCTATATCATGATTTATTAGTCTATCCGGCAATGCTTGCATCTAATCGTCACGATAAGGTACTTATTATTGGTGGTGGTGATGGATTAGCACTGCGTAATGTATTACGTTGGCCAGTCGAAGCGGTGACTTTAGTGGATCTCGATGCTGAACTATTGTCTCTGTTTGGTGCCAATACAGTTGACTATGCTGCGCCTGAAGCTATCAAAAAGCGTATGTTAAAATTAAATAAAGGTTCATTACAAGATCCTCGCTTAACATTGTATACGACTGATGCATTTTTAAAAATCGAGGCGCTACTCGATAAAGGCGCTAAGTTTGATACTATTATCATTGACTTGCCAGATCCAAATCACCCTGATTTAAATAAACTTTATAGTGATTATTTTTATAATCAGGTGCGTCAATTGCTCGCTGCAGACGGTGCATTAGCAATACAATCAACATCGCCTTATCATGCCCGTAATGCATTTTTGAGTATTGGTAAAACAGTGAAAGAAGCGGGCTTTTTACATGTTGAGCAGTATCAACGTAATATTCCGTCATTTGGTCAGTGGGGATGGACGATTGCGACAACACGTGGTAAATCGGCAAGCAGACGTATAAAGGATATTAATACTTTACCTGTACCGTCGAACTGGCTAAACAAAGAGTTTTTATTAGCGTCGTTTGTGTTCCCTGGTAATTTTTATGACAAAATGGACACTATTGAAATTAATCGACTCGGCTCAGGGGTATTGTATGATTATAACCGTGAAGCGTGGCAAACTGAGTCTGAGTTGTATAAGAATTAGTTGCGGTGCATAGTATAATACCCTGTAACTGTGTTGTTTTATTGTAATATTGGTAAGTGAAAATAACGATGGAAGCAAAAATATATAATCAACGTTGGTGGTTAAGTAGCTGTGATACCGAAGAGCTTAAAAGTATGATTTCAGCTGAGCTTCACCGTGCTGGCTTTATGGTATTGAACTTTGTTGAGCATTATTTTCAACCTCAGGGTTATACCGCGTTGTGGCTGTTAGCTGAAAGCCATGCTGCGGTACATACGTTTCCTGAAGAGGGAAAATCGTATGTTGAGTTATCCAGTTGTGCTGCCTCTTTATTAGATAATTTTGATCGTTACTTGCAAGAGTCGGCGGCTAAACAGCAATGGAAAGTAACGACGTCGTAGTGGCTTGAGTGTAAACCGTTACGAATAAAGCAGTTTCAAGCTCATTGCGATAGACATGGTGACCATTAATGGTTTAATGATTTTAACGCCTTTTGACAATACTAAACGTGAGCCAAGTGTAGCCCCTAGCGCTTGGCCAACTAACATAATACCACCCAACGCCCATAATACCTTCCCGCCGAGTGCAAAGAATATCAACGACGCGATATTAGTTGCGAAGTTTAGCACTTTGGCGTGTGCAGTTGCTTTAGCCAAGCCGAAGCCTGCTAGCGAGACAAATGCCATTGCAAAGAAGCTGCCAGTGCCTGGACCAAAAAAGCCATCATATAAACCAACACCGAAAGCAGCTGTTACTGCAAATAATGTTGGAGTAAGTACCTGATGTTTATCTTCATCGCTAATTTGTTTCGAAAATAAAAAATAACCACCAATGGCAAGAATGAGAAAAGGTAAAATTACTTCCAATATGCTTGGGTCAATGGATTGGATCGCAATACTGCCGAGGGCTGAGCCGACGAAAGTACAGGCAATCGCCAGTTTCATTTTTCTTACATCGATCATGCCTTTGCGTATAAAGTAAAAACTGGCAAAGAAACTACCGCCACAGGCTTGCAGTTTGTTGGTTGCGAGGGCTGTTGCAGGAGGAAGACCAACCCATAATAATGCTGGAATAGTCAGTAGACCACCACCGCCTGCGATAGAATCAATAAAACCAGCGACGACAGCCACTAAAAACAATAGTCCAACAATTTCTGCTGATAACTGAAAAGACATATCCAAACCCATGGTGTTGTACTCCTGCGTAATTTTAATTGCAATATCTTGAAATAATCTGGCTATATAATCTTATTTGCACGATTAACGCAAAGGAGTTATCTTCTTTATAGTGTGAGTTAAACTCACGCAGTATGTATTCGTCATTTAAAGTGAGTATTGCTATGTATCCTAATTTACCACCATTAAATGCCATGCGAGCTTTTGAGTCAGCCGCAAGAAATGTGAGTTTTACGCTAGCAGCTAAGGAGTTGTTTGTGACGCATGGAGCCGTGAGTAAACAGGTGAAGATATTGGAGCAATACCTTGGTGTTAGTCTATTTATTCGCCAACATAGAAAGTTAGTACTTACTGAGGAGGCGAAGCCTTATTTTCTGAAGGTGCAGAATGCGTTGCAAACAATTAATAGTGCCACGCAAGAACTCATATTCCAGCCTCAATTAGCACAGCGTATCGCTATCAATGTATTACCGAGTTTGACGATTAATTGGTTAATCCCGAGTCTGGAAAGCTTCAAGCTCAGTAATCCTAATTTATTCGTTGATTTATCAATTGGTGATTTTACGATTGATTTTACTCAACATCAGTATGATATTGCGATACGCAGTGCTACGACACGACCACAGGGTTGTAATGTCATTAAGTTGATGGATGAGGATTTATGTCTTGTGTGCTCGCCGCAATTAGCGCAGCAGATGACATCACTGCATGATATTAACAATATGACGTTGCTTGAGCATATTTCTAGACCGGGCTTATGGCGCTATTGGTCAGCTGATATAGGAATAGAGTTAACCATGGATGACAAGTTTGGTATGGAGCATTTCTACATGCTCAGTCAGGCAGCCGTAAGTAGTATGGGGGTGGCACTGATCCCGCGATTTTTTGTGAGTAAGCAACTTGCTGATGGCAGTTTAGTGGTGCCATTTTCAGCTGGTTTTGTCAGTCCATATAGCTATTATTTACTGACGCCAACCGCCAGCCCATTACCGTTGAAAGTGCAAGCGTTCGTTGACTGGCTATTGCCTTTATTTGCACCTTATAGATAACAGTATTTGTTATTGCTGAGTTTGTATTAGCGGCGGATTATTTTTCGAGAGACGACTTCAACACTGGGTTTATTGGAGCCATTCACGGCATTTAACGCCATTTTAAGCGCGTGTTCAGCAATTAATTCAAATTGCTGCGGTAATGATTGAATTTTGCTAGGTAGGAAATCCAGTAATCGGTTATCACCAAAAGTAGCCAGCTTCGTTGTTGCCATTAAGCTTGGGTTGAGTATCAAGCAATCAAGTACGCCTTCAAATAGTGTATACGAGGTCGCTAAGATAGCATCAGGGAATGTATCGTTATCTATCCATTGTTGCACTTGGGCTTGACCTTGATCTTGACTAAAATGATCACCATAAGCGGTTAACTTTTTGACTGGGATACCATGGTGCTTAATTGCAGATAGGAACCCTTGTTCACGCTCTTTCGATATACCAAGATCTGGTACTGCGCCAACTAAGCCGATAGAACGAATATCTTGTTGTAATAAGGCTTGGGTAAGCTCATAAGCCCCGTCTAAATCTTCACTGATAACACAAGAAAAAATTTCATCATCCATAGCGCGATCTAACCCGATAACTGGTACGCCATTGGCTTGAACAGTACGGTAATAGTTGTGATCAGCTGGAAGTGCACTCGCCACTAATAAGGCATCAATACGACGACTTAATAAGGTATCCGCGACTTTTATCTCGGTATCCGCATCATCATCAGAGCAAGAAATGATGAGTTGGTATCCCGCTTTACGCGCATCACGCTCGAGTAATTTGGCTAATTTAGCATAACTGCTGTTTTCTAAATCTGGAATGATTAAACCAAGCGAACGGTTACTGCCTGCACGTAATGATTGTGCGGCATGATCAGGTCGGTAATTATGTTCATTAACGACAGCCATTACTTTTATTTGGGTTTTTTCACTAATGCGGTATTTACTGGCTTTCCCGTTAATCACATAACTGGCAGTGGTACGTGATACACCCGCTAGTTTGGCTATTTCATCTAATGTCATGGTTGTTTTATCCCTAATTTGTGCGCTCGCTCATAGTTTTTTACATGATTTGTTGTTGAAAATTGTAATCAGTCTAGAAACACTTCAGTATATTAGCTGAAAGGTTTCAGCAATGCCATGTATTATCATTTTGTCATGACTGAAGCCTTTTTAATTGATCATTTGCTGAAACGATTCAGCAAGGTTGAAAAACAAAGAAAAAGCAAGTGCTTAAGCAAAGAGTCATTGCATTATTACCTTGGTATTACGGAGTAAAGTTATGTTGTCACTGTCTTCTAATGACATTAAGTTAAACCAATCGGCGCCGAACAAACAGCTCGCGATTAAAACGCTTGCGCAAAATTTGGTAAATAAAAATTATGTGGAAGCAAATTATGTCGAGGGTATGTTAGCCCGTGAAGCGCAGCACTCTACGTATTTAGGCAATGGCATTGCTATCCCACATGGCACGGTTGATACGCGTGACTTGGTTAATAAAACAGGTGTGCAATTACATCATTATCCTCAAGGCGTTGATTGGGGTGAGGGAAAAACGGTTTATTTAGCTATTGCGATTGCAGCTAAGTCGGATGAGCATTTAGCCATTTTAAAACAGCTGACGCATGTATTAAGTGCTGATGGCATAGAGCAACAGCTACAGCAATGTGATAGCACGGAATCTATTATTACCTTGCTTGAAGGTCGCCAGCAGTCAGAAACACTATTAACAGCTGATTTAGTACAACTTGCTTTCCCTGCGAAAGACCTGTCACAACTCACCGCTGTTGCGGCGGGTTTACTTAAGCATCATCACTGTATTGATAATACCGGGGTTGCTGATGCGATCACTACACCTGCGACTTATCTGGGTCAGGGTTTATGGTTAGCGAAAACAACGAAGTCGGTAGTGACAACAGCTATCTCGTTTGTAACACCTGCAGAACCTTTGCTGCAAGATAGCTTACCTGTTCAAGGCGTGCTCATGCTAGCGAGTGCTAACGATCTGCATTTCAATAACATGCAATGCGTAGCTGATTTAATTTACCAGCAACAAGTTAATCAGTTATTTAATACAGATGCTGACATTGTTATCGGTTTATTGACGAACGTTAAACCGAGTGGTGTAACGGCCATATTTACGATTCATAACAGCCATGGTCTACATGCAAGACCAAGTGCCATGTTAGTGAATATCGCCAAGAAATATCAGGCTGATATTCAAGTTACAAATATGGCGGGTAAATCAACCAATGCGAAAAGCTTGATGAAATTAATGTCTTTAGGCGTAAGTTGCGACGAAGTACTTACGTTTACAGCCCAAGGCGATGACGCTGAAATGGCGTTAAAAGCGATTGGTGAAGGTATCGATGCTGGATTAGGTGAAGGTAAATAATGACCATGCAATTAACAACATTAAAAGTAGTAACAGTGACGCTAAATCCAGCATTGGATTTAACGGGTCATTTGCAAACATTGACTAAGGGCATGGTAAACCAAGTTAAGCACTGCGCATTAGAGCCAGCAGGTAAAGGTGTGAATGTGGCCAAAGTGCTGGCTGAACTCGGGGCTGATGTGACTGCGACAGGTTTTTTAGGTGTTGAAAATGAAGCCCCTTTTTGTCAGTTATTTGAGCGCACCAAGATCACGGATAAATTTATCCGCGTACAAGGTGCAACACGTATCAACGTTAAGTTAGTCGAAGCGAACTGCCAGGTTAGTGATATTAATTTTCCGGGCGTAAGCGTTACTGCTGCGGCACTCGTAGAATTTGAAACCATGCTGTTTAATTTATCGTTAAGCCATGACGTATTCATTATTGCGGGTAGTTTACCTATCGGTGTTAGTCCAGAAGTGTGTGCTAACTGGATTGAAAAATTACAACAGTCAGGTAAAAAGGTATTTTTTGATAGTAGTAATGCTGCATTAAGTGCTGGGCTAGCGGTACAACCTTGGCTAATAAAACCGAATGATGAAGAGTTAGCGCATTGGGCGGAAAGTTCGGCACTAGCGGATAAATCGTTAACCGAAATTGCCCTGCAATTATCAAACACGGGTATTGCCAATGTGGTGGTATCACTCGGTGCTGAAGGGGTTATGTGGTTAAACAAAGAAGGGTGGTTACAGGCAAAACCACCTACGATGGATGTTGTTAGTACGGTTGGAGCGGGTGATACCTTAGTTGCTGGTATGTGCTGGGGCCATCTTAATAACTGGGATAAAGAGCAAACATTACGTTTTGCAACGGCATTATCAGCGCTAGCAGTAACGCAGGTTGGTGTTGGCGTGAAAGACATAAATTCGGTACAGGCTATGAGTGAACACATCGCTATTTGCTAATTAAAGGACATTAATAATGAAAATTGCAATTGTAACGGCTTGCCCAAGTGGTATAGCAAGCAGCCTTATTGCTGCGGGTTTATTAGAAAAAGTAGCAACAGAATTAAAGTGGCAAGCGAATATCGAATGTCATTCATCTGTCGCCCCTGTAACGCTTTTAACTGATAAGCAGATTGCTGAGGCTGATTGCATTATTGTTGCTGCGAGTAAGAACATTGATGATGCACGTTTTATTGGTAAAAAAGTATACCGTTCTGAAGTTGATGCAGTATTTACTGATACTAAAACATATTTAGATCAGGCCGTTAAAAATGCTGTTGAGCTTGTAAGTAGTAATGAAGTGGTTGCTATCAGCACGGAAACGGTTATTGCAAGTAAAAAAATTGTGGCGATCACGGCTTGTCCAACTGGTGTTGCACATACCTTTATGGCTGCTGAAGCGTTAGAACAAGAAGGCAAACGTCTAGGGCATACGATTAAAGTTGAAACGCGTGGCTCTGTTGGCGCTAAAAATCAACTGAGCAGTGCTGAGATTGCTGCTGCGGATATCGTTATTATTGCTGCAGATATTGATATCGACTTGGCCCGTTTTGATGGTAAAAAAGTGTATAAAACCAGTACCGGTTTAGCATTGAAGAAAACCACCCAAACAATGGATAATGCGTTTAATGACGTACAAGTATATCGTCACGGCAAGTCGGCAGAAAATGAACAAGCCAGCACCGAAAAAACAGGTGTTTATAAACACTTAATGACAGGTGTTTCACACATGCTACCGTTAGTTGTTGCGGGTGGTTTGGCTATCGCGTTGTCATTTGTATTTGGTATCGAAGCATTTAAAGAAGAGGGTACACTAGCGGCCGCGTTAATGACGATTGGTGGTGGTTCGGCTTTTGCGCTTATGATCCCAGTACTTGCGGGCTTTATTGCCTTTTCTATTGCGGATCGCCCGGGCCTTGCGCCAGGTTTGATTGGTGGTATGTTAGCAAGTTCAACGGGCGCTGGCTTCTTAGGTGGTATTGTTGCAGGTTTCCTTGCTGGTTATACGGCTAAGTTAATCGCAGAAAAGGTACAGTTGCCACAATCAATGGAAGCACTGAAACCTATCTTAATCATTCCATTAGCAGCGTCGTTAATCACTGGTTTAGTGATGATTTATGTTGTCGGTGGGCCGGTTTCAGCTGCAATGAACGCATTAACGGAGTTTTTGAATAATATGGGTTCGGCTAACGCCGTGCTACTGGGTATTATTCTTGGTGGTATGATGTGCTTCGACCTTGGTGGTCCAGTAAACAAGACCGCGTATACCTTTGGTGTAGGTTTATTAGCATCGCAAACCTATGCGCCGATGGCCGCTGTGATGGCTGCGGGTATGGTGCCTGCGTTAGGTATGGGTCTGGCAACTTTCCTTGCAAAACGTAAATTCAATAACAGTGAGCAGGAAGCGGGTAAAGCATCGTTCGTCTTAGGCTTATGCTTTATTTCTGAAGGTGCGATTCCGTTTGCGGCGCGCGATCCAATGCGTGTTATCCCTAGCTGTATTGCTGGAGGTGCGTTAACGGGGGCATTATCTATGCTGTTTGGCGCTGAATTAATGGCACCACATGGCGGTTTATTTGTTCTGTTAATTCCAAACGCGATTACACCTGTATTTATGTATTTAGTCGCGATTGTGGCGGGTACACTTGTGACAGGCATTAGCTATGCGGTACTTAAAAAATCAGATAACACTGAAGCTGCGACAGCATAGTTCATTGCCTTTATGTTAATTAAAAGCCAGCTTAAGCTGGCTTTTTACATAAACGATAGAGGCATATGATTTATCTGTAATAGCGAGTATATTAGTGGCGACTGTTTACATCCAGTATTAGTGCATTTGGACTCGGAGTTAATATGCCATCACATTTACCAAAAAAGTTTAGTCACGTATTTTTAAAAATGTTTAGTTATATCGAAGCTGTGTTGCTTGTTTTAATTACTATGGCGACAATTTACGCGATGGCAAATGATTTTTATCATGTTTATGAAGAACAAACGGTAAAATTAACGGATATTTTGTTAATGTTTATCTATCTAGAAGTACTCGCCATGGTCCAGCAATTTGTTGTTAATGGTAAGATCCCAGTTCGCTATCCTATCTATATCGCAATCATGGCAATTGCTCGCTATATTACGTTAGGAATGAAAGAACTACAGAGTGTGGATGTCGTTTGGTTATCGGTTGCTGCATTAATATTAGCTTTATCGACCGTTATTATCCGTGCTGGCCACTTCTATTGGCCTTATAAAGCATTAGGTGACGAATAACAACAGCCTTAGTAGGGGTCTTTAATTTCTTAGCGCTCTAATCTTTTACGCAAATAGGTGAAACTTGTAGCGGTAGTTTTATTGCCGCGATCACTTTTTCTGGTGACTGATTAAAAGTTTTACTGAGTGATTCACTATTTAGCTTGGTTTCTAAATAATGTACATAGTCGTTCACTTTATGCTGCGTATAAGCTTTAGGGTAGCTCGCCTTACATGATTGATACCAGGTTACATAATTATCAAAAAACTGGCTGGCATTATCCGCTGGCATAACCGACATCAAGTTGGCCATATTACGGCTGACTTGAAAATGCTGATAGTCAATTGGTGTATTCCAAAAACCACCCCAATAGAAAAAACCATTATCAGCAAAGGTAGTGATGACATCTTCAGCGAAGCCTCGGCGCTCATCTTTACCGTATCTAAATTTCATTCTGTTAGTGTATTGAGATCCATCTTTTGGCTTAAAGCTTGCGCTACCTTGTTCATCAAACTCAACGAACGGGTTTTGTTTTGGGTTAATATCAATAGCTAAACCATATGCATGAATCGATAGTGAACGCTTACCTGCGATAGGTCGGTAATTGAATGCAGATGTATTATTATCCGCCATTGATAGGTCATCATCACCTTGGTAATGACGTATTGGTTGTGCTTTATTGATGGGAAATTCTAATTCATATAAACGTTCAAAAATAGCCGCGACGTAAGGCGATACAGCATCCATGACGACAATTGAACCGTTATTATGCTGCTGACCCTGAAAATCGATATACTTGAATTGTACTTGTCTTAAACGATCGCACTGTACAGGAGCAGCTGAGGACATAACGCCCGCATCTGTCATTGCGCGGCAGTCTTTGCCTGAGATTTCCGTTATATTTGCAGCCGAGACTGGTAATAGAGAATTGCAGATTAGCGCTGGGATTAATGTTTTAAACCAATATGTTGACATACGTTTCCATCCATTTAGTCATGTTTTTTATCATCTTAACGTGTATCGTGTAAATGTAAATACGTTATGATTTTATTCATGATTAATTACTCTGTTGGGTATGTCACGTACTTATAAAAATAGGGAAGAATGAGAGAAATAAGCTGAGGTATATCGTCAGCTTGTTTCTCTATCATTAGCTAAGATGTAGATATAACTTAGTCTTAGTTGGGCTACTAGCCTGATGGCATTGCAAGGATTTCGGCAATGTTAATACTGGTCGTATATTGCACAAACTTAGGTTCTTGTTGGGTACGTGCTAATACCGCCATACGGTCTGATAGTTCATTACCTTCGATATTTGCATGGCCTTTAACATGGGAAATAATTAAATTGGATTTTAATTGTTCGTACAAACTAAAGCATTGTTGAATAATGGCTAGGTTTTTAATTTCTTCATTCTTACCACGTTTCCAGCCTTTATTTTTCCAACCTTTCGCCCACTTAGTGATGCAATCAATTGAGTATCTAGAGTCAGATAATACCTGTACTGTTTTACCTTTTTCTATGTGTGAGGCTGCAAAGCGGAAGGCAACTAATAAGCCATTTAATTCTGCTGAGTTGTTCGTTCCGTTAGCTTCGTATAAGCCGTACCATAATTGTGCCAGCTTATCTTTTTCATAAACAGCCATGCCTGTACCCGATTTACCTGGGTTAGGAGAGCAAGCTCCATCACAGTAAATGTTGAGATCTGCAACTTGTGGTGGTGTTGATAGAATGGACTTAGATGCACCTGAAGGGCGTGCTGCTTTTGGTTTAACTCCTGAACCTGTCGCACCTTCTTTTGCTAATGAGCGTTTCATTAATGCGCGAGTATAGGTTGAGGAGAATGCTTGGTCTGCTTCTTCTCTTGACGGGAAGCCCATATATTGTGCATCACTGCGGCCATCAATCTGTGCTTTAGTTTCAGACCAATTATCAAATACACCAGTCTTCACACCTTTCCATACTACGTAATGTTTTTTACTCATAACTTAATTTAATACTCTTAAAGTTTAATGCCTAAATAATAAATGCCTTAAGCCAAATTACCAACTATAACCATAGCCTTGTACACAATTTATGCGTTATTAAGCGGGCTATTTATTGTTTTTTTTCATTTTCGATAAATGTTTTAATTAGGCGTACGACCAAGTCGGGTTGTTCATTCGTGACCCCATGACCCGTGTCGGGTATAACAATAAGGGGCGCTTGTATCTTTTTACTCAGGTAGATGCCATGTTCAACAGGAAAGATACGATCTTTTTCACCCCAAATGAGCAATGTTGGTGTTGATGATACTGGCGCCTCGAGTAAAGCATCTCGATCGGCAGGTAATGATTGGATCATGGCTATTTTCTGTTTATGCCAAGTCGCAAAGTAAGTTTGATAGATTTGGTCTGCAATAAAGTCGGGCATCATTTTAGGTTCAACAAAAATACCACCAAATAAACGGCGCAACTCATAGCTGTTCTTTGGTATAAAGAAGTCCTCTGGTTTATCGACTGCAAAGCGTTTGTTTAACGCGGCAAGATCATCATCACTGAAGTAGGGACCTGGACTAGCGATGATGATGGCTTTGCTAATTCGGCTATCTTGAGTGTTATTGAGCATGTTGAAGGTGATAAAGCCGCCATAAGAGATACTAGCAATATTGACATTATCAAGCTGTAATTGATTGACTAACTGCCATATTGCTTGTGTTTCTGTTGTGAGGTTAGCTTCACCTGCGCTAAAAGAGTCACCAAACCAAGCGAGGTCTGGTGCGATAACATCATAATCTTTGCTGAGTGCCAGCATTTCTTTTTGCCATGTCGTGACGGCATTGCCACCAAATCCATGAAGCAGTAATAGTGGCTGTCCTTCTCCTCCACGCCAATAACTCAGTGAACCACCTTCTTTTAAACTCATCTGGTGCTGCTCAAAGCCTACAGATTTTAAGCTATCTTCATCTGAGTCTATTTTCCAGCGAACAATCGAGCAGCCTGTTAATAATGAAAAACATATGTAAATAATGAATAATTTTAGCTTGTTGGAAATCATATCGTTTGGCCGATTGCAGAGGGAATATAAAACAATACCTTAGATTGGAGGTAAATAAAATAACATTAATTTAACTTAGTGCTATCAAAAATAATAATATTTAAGTGGTCGGTAGGAAAGAGTAGACGGCGATTAGAATGAATGAATGGCAGAAATCAAAAAGCATACCAGCCATTTAATGTTGGCATGCTTTTTAATAAACTGTTATTAACGCTTTTTTTTCGCTTGTTTCTGTAATGCCATATCAAATTCGTCAGGGAACATAATAAGACCTTCGTCATCAAGATTTGGGAAGATAACGATAGCTAGGTCATCATCCATTAAACCCGATGTCCAACGGCTTTGCCATTTAGCTAATGAAATAGATTCTGTTTTACAGTTTTCCCATTCACCAGTCGCCCAAGATTGTGCAAACTCTGCGTTAGGCCATACTGGCACACAATCTTCGTCATCGTTATTTAGCATTACACAACCGTGTTCATCCGTTAAGATCCAGATTTTACGTTCGCTTGTTACTTCTTTTAATAAATAGCTAAGGCGTTTTTCTTCATCGTAAGCTTGAATTGTTGCTATTTGGTTCTCGTCGAGCGTGTTTGACATGTAATCTGTTCCTAATTTTTACTAATATGACGGTAATAGTCATCACCAACATGTAATTGTTTATTAACCAAAGATGAGCTGCCAAATACTTGGCTTACTTTTCTTGTGGTATTCTTTTCTTAAGCTATCAACGTCTTCTAATTTAGCTTTCGCAACGGCGAGATTTTCGTCTGTTATATCGGATTGTTGAATGCTATTCAGTATTGATTCTACTTTATCTAAACCTTGATTTGACATCTCTGCACGGTCAGGTGAAAAGTTATAGCTCTGTGCTACGGCAAGCATTTTACTCATTTCATCAATGCGAGTAGAAAACTCATCAGCAGATGTTGTTTTCATTGCTTGAGTATACGCTAATCTCATTTGTTTCATGGTAACTTTAAGATCGATACTGTCTATTTCGGCACTGTTGACCAATGTAGAAAATAATAAGCTGATGATAAGGCTTAGCTGAGCAAAACGATTCTTCATGATTTATATCCATAGATAATGATTAAATGCTGCTGTTAATAACACCTAGCGTATAATTACGAGTGTAATAACAGTCAGGTTTGTATGGGGGATTAACCGCGATACATATTTTCGAATGATTTAATTGAGAAACCACGCAGAATTTGGTCACCAATTTTAAGTGTTGGTACGCCTCGGCCACCAATAGCGGCTAATTCTTTACTGCCACGTGGTTCATTTACGCTGCATAAACGGTAAGGTATTTTCTTTTCATCTAGGTAGCGCTTTGCCGTATCGCAATTTGGACACTTCTTTTGCGTATATAATACGACTCTTTTCATTTTAGCCCCACAAGGTTGATTATAAAAAGGCGCATTATACCAAGCTAACACTGATTCACAATGTATCAATATGAGCAAATGATTTGAAATACACTTCTTTACAACATGATGGAATAATAAGGTGATGATGTGCGGTTTTAACTGTTTAATTTATACGCGTTATTTTAATGGAGTATGGATAAGGTACAGGGTTTAGGTTTCAGGCTTATGTACAGGTATACTGTAATTATAAACATGATAATTGAAGATAATAAAGTATGAGTATTATTCTTGGCATTGATCCGGGCTCCCGGATAACTGGATACGGTGTGATCCAACATATACACGGTAAGTTCCAATATTTAGGCAGTGGTTGTATTCGTACATCAGGTGATACATTACCTGAGCGCTTAAAGCAGATCCATGCGGGAGTCAGTGAAATTATCATTCAATTTCAACCAGATAAATTTGCTATTGAAGATGTGTTCATGGGTAAAAATGCGGCCTCAGCATTAAAGTTGGGCCAAGCCCGTGGCGCAGCTATTGTCGCTGCGGTGTCGAATGACTTAGAAGTCGGGGAATATACTGCCCGTCAGATCAAACAAGCGGTAGTGGGTAACGGTGGTGCTGATAAAGAACAAGTACAGCAAATGGTTGTCAATCTACTTAAACTGCCAGGCACGCCACAAGCCGATGCTGCTGATGGGCTCGCTGTCGCATTATGTCATGCCCAGAGTTTACGCACCTTGATTAATATGGCTGGTAAAGTCAAAGGTACAGCCCGCGGACGTTATAATTAACCTATTAAGTGAACCGAAATAATAAATGATCTGGATATTTAACCAGTATTTTATTATCCTTGTGAACATTATATTTTAAAAAAAATGTTGGAAAATAATTGTGATTGGACGTTTACGTGGCACTCTATTAGAAAAGCAACCACCAGAAATTTTACTTGAAGTGAATGGGGTTGGTTATGAAGTTCAACTGCCGATGAGCTGCTTTTATGAGCTTGGCGATGTTGATAACGAAGTGATCGTTTACACTCACTTTGTGGTTCGAGAAGATGCACAATTACTCTACGGCTTTAATAATAAAATGGAACGCTTGATGTTCCGAGAGTTAATTAAAGTGAATGGTGTTGGCCCTAAGCTGGCGTTGGCTATCTTATCGGGTATGACAGCAAATCAATTTGCACACTGTGTTGAACATGATGATATTAACAGTCTAATTAAATTACCGGGTGTGGGTAAAAAGACTGCGGAACGTTTATTGGTCGAAATGCGTGACCGTCTAAAAAACTGGGTGACTCAAGATTTGTTTACCCCTGAAGCAGATAAAGCACAATTACAAGGTTATGGTAATACGTCATCGAATGCGATTGAAGAAGCGGAAGACGCCTTGATTGGTTTAGGGTATAAACCTGCGCAAGTAGCGAAGATGATCAAGCAAGTTGCACAGCCAAGTATGAGTTGTGAAGATATCATTCGTTTGTCATTGCGTGCAACCTTACAGAATTAATTTAGGAAGTTACTTTAGTGATTGAAGCTGATCGATTAATTTCTAGCGGTACCGTCCGTGAAGAAGAAGTGATAGACCGTGCTATCCGACCAAAAATGTTGTTAGATTACCAAGGCCAGGACCATGTACGTAATCAAATGGAAATTTTTATTGAAGCCAGTAAACGTCGTGATGATGCACTGGACCATTTATTAATTTTCGGTCCTCCAGGACTCGGAAAAACCACATTAGCAAATATTGTGGCAAACGAAATGGGGGTGAGTATTAAAACTACCTCTGGACCAGTGCTCGAGAAAGCAGGTGATCTTGCTGCATTACTGACTAACTTAGAACCCCATGACGTACTATTTATTGACGAAATTCATCGTTTAAACCCGTCGATTGAAGAAATTTTATATCCTGCAATGGAAGATTACCAATTAGATATTATGATTGGTGAAGGCCCGTCAGCACGTTCGATCAAGCTTGATTTACCCCCGTTTACGCTTATCGGAGCGACGACTCGAGCTGGTTCACTAACATCACCGTTACGTGATCGTTTTGGTATTGTTCAGCGCCTTGAATTTTATAAGGTTGAAGATTTACAAGATATCGTATTACGCTCGGCAAATTGCTTAGGGCTGAATATGGATAGTGCGGGCGCGTTAGAAATAGCGAGACGTTCACGTGGTACACCTCGTATTGCTAATCGCTTATTACGTCGTGTACGTGATTATGCTGAAGTAAAACACAATGGTGATATTGATGCCGAAATCTCGTCTGCGGCGTTAAGCATGTTAGATGTTGATACTTGTGGATTCGACTACATGGACCGTAAGTTACTTATTGCCATTGTCGATACTTTCTCAGGCGGTCCTGTTGGCTTGGATAACGTTGCTGCGGCTATTGGTGAAGAGCGCGAAACCATTGAGGACGTACTTGAACCATATCTTATACAGCAAGGCTTTTTACAGCGCACTCCGCGTGGACGTATTGCGACACCACGTGCTTATCTGCATTTAGGCTTTGATTATCCAGAAAAATAACGGCTGAAATGTACTCTTCACATTAAATCAATTTCATATCTTATTTTTGTCAGGTATATTATTGAACTTATAGCGTCAAATCTTAGATTGTAGCGTTATAAGTTAGAGTAATAGTGTTTAAAGATATGGGTTTTAGAATAATGCAAAATGATATAGTAGAAAGTGCATTCAACGTGCGTGTTTATTTCGAAGATACAAATACTGATAGTCTTTGTCGTACGTAAAATAGACATCGATTACCGTTATCCGGTATTTCTTGATGATTTATTAATTATAAAGTCACATATTAAGGAACTAAAACGCGCATCGTTGGTCTTTTCTCAGTGTATCTATCATGAAAATGGTAAGTTACTGTCAGAATTAACCGTTAAAGTGGCATGCATTCAATTATCACATAAGAAACCGTGTGCGATGTCTACAGAAATTATAAGGAAACTAACCAGTGGAAGCTGCTGATATTTCATTTTTTGAACTTTTTTGGGAAGCTAGCCTATTGGTAAAAGCAGTGATGTTATTACTGCTTTCCATGTCCGTAGCATCATGGGCAATGATTCTTCATCGCTCAAAAGCATTGAAGCAAGCCAATGAAGCGTCGAAACGATTTGAAGATAGATTTTGGTCTGGTATCGATTTATCTAAATTGTATAAAGAAAGCGAATCGCGAAAGAATAATATTCAGGGTATGGAGTTAATTTTCCACTCTGGTTTTAAAGAATATGTGCGTATTCATAATACTGTTCAAGAAAATACCGATGCAATCATGGATGGCAGTTATCGTACGATGCGGGTTGCTTTATCCCGTGAAGTTGACGACCTTGAAACTAACTTAAATAATCTCGCTACAATAGGCTCAATTAGTCCTTATATCGGTCTGTTTGGTACGGTTTGGGGTATTATGAGTTCATTTATTGCATTAGGCGCTGTGCAGCAAGCAACATTGGCGATGGTTGCACCGGGTATTGCCGAAGCGCTGATTGCAACTGCGATGGGCCTGTTCGCAGCGATTCCAGCTGTTATTGCCTATAATCGATTTTCTGATCAAGTGATGAAAATTGAAAATAATTACGCTAATTTCATGGAAGAGTTTTCGAGTATTTTACATCGCCAGACTTTGGCTAAAAAAACACAGGATTAAGCGATGCAGCCTTATCAACGTAAGCGCAGACGACCTGTAGCGGAAATTAACGTAGTACCGTATATCGATGTCATGTTGGTACTACTTATTATTTTTATGGTGACAGCCCCGTTAGTGACTCAAGGTGTGCTTGTGGATCTACCACAAGCACAAGCTGAAGCGTTATCACAAGACAGTAAGCCACCCATTGTCGCTTCTGTTGATAAAGATGGTTTATATTACCTTGATGTGGGGGATGGTGATAAGTCACCAATGTCGCCCGATGATTTAGCGACGTTAGTTGCAGCTCATTTAAAATTACAGCCGGACACACCTGTTGTCGTTAAAGGTGATGGCTCTGTGGCGTATGCACAAGTGATCAGTTTAATGGTTGTGTTACAACAGGCTGGCGCACCTTCTGTTGGATTAATGACAGATCCAGTCGAGTAGCGTAAGTATTTAAAAGTAATTAAGAGTAGTTAAGAGTTAAGGGTAGGGTATAAATAAAGATGAAGGATAATCAGTCTAAGTACTCTGTGGCTATTATTATTTCGGTCGCACTGCATGTTGTACTTCTCGTGTTACTGGGTCTAAATGCAACCTCGACACCATTAAAACAACAGGCAAAGCCAAAAGTGCAAGCTATCCAAGCTGTCGTTGTAAGTGAGCAAGCGATAAAGCAACATGCTGACCGGATTAAACGTGCCGAGCAAGACAAACGCAGAAAAGAACAGCAACGTGTGCAGCAAGCGGAAGAGCGTATTAAAAAGCTTAATGAAGAACGTCGACAAAAAGAAGCTGCAATTGTAAAAGCAAAAAATGATCAGCGAAAAGCAGAACAAGCAGCAAGACGAGCTGAGACCAAGCGCGCCGAAAAAGAAGTTGAACGTAAACGAGCTGAAGTTGCTGCACTTAAAGCTGAGAAACAACGTTTGAAGAAAGTTGAAGAACGTAAACGTGCCGAAGCAGCAACGAAGAAAGCAGAGCAACAACGTGCTAAGAAAGAGTTAGAGCGTAAAAAGTCTGAACAAGCCGCTGCCGCCGCAGATAAAAAACGTAAAGCAGCCGAAGAAAAAGAACGTAAACGTCAGGCTGCTATTGTTGCCGAAAAGAAACGTAAAAAAGCAGAAGAAGCCAAGCTTAAAGCTGAACAAGAACGTAAGCGTGTCGCAGAACAAAAACGTAAAGCGGCAGAAAAAGAGCGTCAACGTTTAGCTAAAATCGAACGAGAAAGGCAAGAGCGTTTGATGCAAGAGCAGATCGAAGCTGAATTTGCATCTGAGTTAGATAGTGAAATACAACAACTCGATGCAGTACGTCAGCAAGAAGTATTAAGTGAAGTTGATAAATATACAGCGCGAATTAAAAATTCGATCCAACGCAATATGTTAACCAGTGATACGATGAAAGGTAAGTCTTGTTTATTGAAAATTATTTTATCCAATTCTGGCTTGGTATTAAGTGTTACAAGTGGTGGTGGAGACACTGCTGTGTGTAGAGCTGGGGTTAGTGCCGTGAATAAGGCTGGTTCGCTGCCTATGTCACCGGATCCAGATGTTGCGAAAGAACTTAAAAAAATTAATTTGATTTTTAGACCAGAGATTTAATATGAGTATAACTAAACGATTTTTATCTTTCTTTATTGTGTGTCTAATGCAGATACAAATCGCGCATGCGGCATTAGAAATTGTCATTACAGAAGGCACAAACAGTGCCAGACCTGTCGCAGTCGTTCCGTTTAAGTGGTTAGGTGCACAGCCTAAACCAAAAGACATGACTGATTTCGCTAGTATTATCGCGGATGATTTACGTAATAGTGGTCGTTTTTCTCCACTGGAACGCCGCTTAATGCCACAAACACCAGCAACAGAAAGTGCCGTTGATTATGCAGCCTGGAAAGAAGCAGGTGTCGAAGCAATCGTGATCGGTACAATAAAACCACTACAAGACGGCCGTTTACAGATCCATTTCCAACTCATTAATGTGTTATCTGGTTTTAAAAATCAAACGCCACAAAAAATTGATGATCAGTTAGTTAAAAATACCGATCATATTAAGCTTAATTTGAAAGGTAATTTCTCGACTCGTCGTCCTCGTCATATCTCACATCGTTTAAGCGATTATATTTTTGAAAGTCTGACCGGTACCCGTGGCGCATTCTTAACGCGTATTGCTTATGTCGCTATTAATTATGATGATAAATATCCATTTAAATTATTAATTTCTGATTATGATGGTATGAATCAACATATATTATTCCGCTCAAAAGAACCAGTTATGTCACCGTCGTGGGACCCTACTGGTAAAAAACTGGCTTATATGAGTATGGAAGACAAAAAACATGAAATCTGGATTTATGATCTGGTCACACAGAAACGTGAGCTAATCAAACCATATAAAGGGAGTAATATTTTCCCGGTCTTTTCACCTGATGGCTCGAAATTGTCGATGATATTGTCTAAATCTGGGCAAGCAGATGTATATGCTTACGATTTGAAAACCAAAAACTTGGAAAGGTTGACGAAAAATCGTGGTATTGATACCGAAGCAACCTGGACGCCTGATGGTAAGTCGATTGTTTTCACCTCTGAACGTGGCGGGCGTCCGCAAATTTATCAGGTTAATTTAGCAAGTAAGAAAATTAAACGACTGACCTTTGAAGGTAACGCAAACTTAAATCCTTCAATTACTCCAGATGGTGAAAATTTAGTGATGGTTAGTTTGCAAAAAGGTAAGTATAGTGTAACGAAGCAGGATTTGTCAGATGGATATGTTCAAAAACTGACTAACGGTCGTCTTGATAAGTCGCCAAGCATTGCGCCTAATGGCAGCATGGTTATTTACAGCACGGTTGTTAAGGGAAAACAGGTATTATCGTTAGTCTCAATGGATGGGCGCTTTAAAGCGGTTTTACCAGCAAGTGATGGAGAAGTAAAATCACCAGCGTGGTCACCTTTCTTGACATCTAAAAAGAATTAATTATTGATAGGAAAATGAAAATGCAACTAAATAAAATCTTAAAAAGTTTAGTAATTGCGTTACCAATGCTGACATTGGCTGCATGTAGCTCAACAACGGATACAACTGAAAATGATGCAGTTGAAAGTTCTGCACAACAAACAACAAATGACTCAACGGCTAATGCTGAATCAGATCCAACTGTTGTTAGTGGTAGTGATACTGACATAAGTATTGACCCAGTTGAAAATTTAACACCTGAAGAAGTTAAAAAACAAGTAATTGACGAGTTACGTAAACGCCACGTTGTTTACTTTGGTTTTGATCAACAAGCCGTTACTGCAGAGTACGGTGAGTTATTACAAGATCATGCTAATTTCTTAATTGATAACCCTGAAGTTAAAGTGTTAGTTGAAGGTCATGCCGATGAGCGTGGTACGCCAGGTTACAACATTGCACTAGGCGATCGCCGTGCTGATGCTGTGGTTAAATACCTAACTAACTTAGGTGTTTCTTCAAGCCAAATCTCGACAGTTAGTTATGGTGAAGAGAAGCCTGTAGATACTTCTCATACTCAAGCTGCATTCTCTAAAAATCGACGTGCAGTGCTAGTTTACTAAGGATTAGTCACCTTGATTCGAATTAATACTAAAACGGCCATGATCATGGCCGTTCTTTATAGTGGTTTCGGGCATGCCGCACCAGCAACAGTATTTGATGTAAATGCAAGTACTGAACCGATGATAACGAAAAAACAGACTCGTTCTGTTGAGCAACGCTTGACCCGTATAGAGAATATCCTCCACGCTCGAACGAGAGCACAATTAGAAACCCAGCAGAGACTTGATCAATTATCAATTGAATTAATGAATTTACAGGGTGCTATCGAAGAAAACGAACTAGAGCAAGGCAAAATTACGCAACGTCAGCGTGATATTCTCAATGATATTGAGCGTATTCGTACAACTCTCGTCGCAAAACCTGCTGTTCCTGCTGCAATTGATGCAAATATTCTAAATGCAACAAATCAGCCGGTAAATTTGACCGGTAAAGATGCTTATAACTACGCGATCAAATTAATCAAAAATGAACGTAAATACGATGAAGCAATACCTGCGTTACAAAGTTTCATTTCTACGTATCCAGAATCTGAGTTAGCCGCTAATGCACATTATTGGTTAGGTCTGCTTTTGCGTAAAGATAATAAGAATGATGATGCTAAAGCTGAATTTGAGACGATCGTAACTAAGTATCCTACATCAAATAAACGAGCAGACTCTTTACAAAAACTTGGTCAACTCGCTAAGCTATCGGGCTCTAAGAGTGAAGCGAAGCGTTATTTTGAACTCGTGATTAAAGATTATCCAAATGATGCTGTTGCTAAGTTAGCAAAAAAAGAGCTAGCAGCACTGAAGTAATATTTTAAGATTGAACAACATTAACGAACTATTGGTTTGTGCTATTTGTCATCTTATTGGCGTTAAACTGAACGGAATTCAGAGTTTTATCATTGAATTGTGATTCTGAGCAGATTTTACTTGCAGAGTTTTCTGAAAAAAGTATTATAGCCGCCATCGAGACAGGGGTTAGCGAAAACAACGTAAGTCGTTTAGTTCATTGATGTCTTGATTATAGAATTGTCGCGGGATGGAGCAGTTTGGTAGCTCGTCGGGCTCATAACCCGAAGGTCGTTGGTTCAAATCCGGCTCCCGCAACCATTTCTATTACCAATTAATTTGGTATATGTGGGTCCTTAGCTCAGTTGGGAGAGCATCGCCCTTACAAGGCGAGGGTCACTGGTTCAAGCCCAGTAGGACCCACCACATTTAATTACGAACCCTACGTAAGCTAAATGAAAACATATTGTCGCGGGATGGAGCAGTTTGGTAGCTCGTCGGGCTCATAACCCGAAGGTCGTTGGTTCAAATCCGGCTCCCGCAACCAATTTGTTCGCTATATAAATAGCAAAAATTGTGGGTCCTTAGCTCAGTTGGGAGAGCATCGCCCTTACAAGGCGAGGGTCACTGGTTCAAGCCCAGTAGGACCCACCACAAATTATTAAGTTTGGTTATATATATTTTTAAATAAATAACGAGACTTCATAAAGAAAGTATTTGGGGCTGTTAGCTCAGTTGGTAGAGCAGTTGACTTTTAATCAATTGGTCGAAGGTTCAAATCCTTCACAGCCCACCACTTTCTTTAGTTCTGATAAAGAACACACAGCATTGTCGCGGGATGGAGCAGTTTGGTAGCTCGTCGGGCTCATAACCCGAAGGTCGTTGGTTCAAATCCGGCTCCCGCAACCAGTTATAACGATAGATACAACTATCGCTAAATAAATATCGTGGGTCCTTAGCTCAGTTGGGAGAGCATCGCCCTTACAAGGCGAGGGTCACTGGTTCAAGCCCAGTAGGACCCACCACTATTTTTAAAGAAAGAATTTGGGGCTGTTAGCTCAGTTGGTAGAGCAGTTGACTTTTAATCAATTGGTCGAAGGTTCAAATCCTTCACAGCCCACCACTTTCTTTAGTTCTGATAAAAGAACACACAGCATTGTCGCGGGATGGAGCAGTTTGGTAGCTCGTCGGGCTCATAACCCGAAGGTCGTTGGTTCAAATCCGGCTCCCGCAACCAGTTATAACGATAGATACAACTATCGCTAAATAAATATCGTGGGTCCTTAGCTCAGTTGGGAGAGCATCGCCCTTACAAGGCGAGGGTCACTGGTTCAAGCCCAGTAGGACCCACCACTATTTTTAAAGAAAGAATTTGGGGCTGTTAGCTCAGTTGGTAGAGCAGTTGACTTTTAATCAATTGGTCGAAGGTTCAAATCCTTCACAGCCCACCACTTTCTTTAGTTCTGATAAAAGAACACACAGCATTGTCGCGGGATGGAGCAGTTTGGTAGCTCGTCGGGCTCATAACCCGAAGGTCGTTGGTTCAAATCCGGCTCCCGCAACCAGTTATAACGATAGATACAACTATCGCTAAATAAATATCGTGGGTCCTTAGCTCAGTTGGGAGAGCATCGCCCTTACAAGGCGAGGGTCACTGGTTCAAGCCCAGTAGGACCCACCACTATTTTTAAAGAAAGAATTTGGGGCTGTTAGCTCAGTTGGTAGAGCAGTTGACTTTTAATCAATTGGTCGAAGGTTCAAATCCTTCACAGCCCACCACTTTCTTTAGTTCTGATAAAAGAACACACAGCATTGTCGCGGGTCCTTAGCTCAGTTGGGAGAGCATCGCCCTTACAAGGCGAGGGTCACTGGTTCAAGCCCAGTAGGACCCACCACTTATTATCGTTGTGATATGTCCTAACATAAACAACAAAACTTCTATTTAAGGAATCCTTAATAGAAGCAGTAAAAGTAAAGGGCTGTTAGCTCAGTTGGTAGAGCAGTTGACTTTTAATCAATTGGTCGAAGGTTCAAATCCTTCACAGCCCACCACTTTACTTCTCTTTATAATATAAAGAGTATAATAAGAATAAAACAAAAAAGCCTCGCTATTAGCGAGGCTTTTTTGTATGAGTCGAAAAAAAATCACGCTAAATTACGTTTTCATGACAATGCCATGTATAATACGCGAAGATAAATTTTTTGAGCTCTGAGTAATTAGCTATGACTCCCAATGTAGTAGAAATGGAATATCCATTCCCAAAAAAACCAGTTCCGTTATCGGCACAAGAAAAACTGGATTATAAAGCACGTATTAAACAGCTTTTAAAAGAAAAAGATGCAGTATTAATTGCACACTATTATACAGATCCTGAAATTCAAGCGCTTGCAGAAGAGACTGGCGGTTGTGTTGCTGACTCTTTGGAAATGGCTCGCTTTGGGAACAATCACCCAGCTAAAACGCTAATCATTGCCGGAGTTCGTTTCATGGGGGAAACGGCAAAGATCTTAGCTCCAAGCAAACGTATCATCATGCCTGCACTGGAAGCAACTTGTTCATTAGACCTAGGCTGTCCTGTTGAAGAGTTCTCGGCATTCTGTGATGCGTATCCTGATCATACCGTTGTGGTATATGCAAATACATCTGCAGCCGTTAAAGCGCGCGCTGACTGGATTGTCACATCAAGTATTGCGCTGGATGTAGTCGATCACCTTGATAGTGATGGCCAAAAATTAATTTGGGGTCCTGATCGTCATTTGGGTGCTTGGATTGAAAAACAAACTGGCGCAAAAATGGTTCGCTGGCAGGGGGCTTGTATCGTCCATGATGAATTTAAAGCATCAGCGTTAAAACGTTTGAAAGAAGAAAACCCAGACGCAGCGATCCTAGTTCACCCTGAGTCACCTGCCGATGTAATCGATCTTGCAGATGCGGTTGGTTCAACGAGCCAATTGATTAAAGCGGCAAAAGAACTACCACAACAAAAACTGATTGTTGCTACGGATAAAGGCATCTTCTTTAAGATGCAGCAAGCGTGTCCTGAAAAAGAAATGATTGCTGCTCCAACTGGTGGCAATGGCGCGAGTTGTCGTAGTTGTGCAATGTGTCCTTGGATGGGCATGAATGGCCTGCAAACGATTGAAGATTCATTGGTTAATGATGAAGGGCATGAAATTTTTGTTGATGAAGACATTCGTGTTAAAGCGCTTATTCCATTAGAACGTATGTTGAGCTTTAACGTATCAAACTAAGCGTTAATAAACATTAACGAATTAAGCCTGAATGCTTTTGCTTCAGGCTTTTTTATCGCTAAAAATCGTACTGAGAATTGTCTATCAGTCTGTTACACTAATTTTTCCCGCTAACTTTGCCACTGTTACGTTTCCTATCCCATTGACACTCACTAAGTCTGTTATTGCGCTAAATTCCCCGTTACGCTCACGCCATTGGATTATTTGCACCGCCTTATATTTTCCTATGCCAGGTAAAGCAGTAAGCTCTAGCTCATTCGCGGTATTAATATTTAATGGCATTAATGATGCGTCACGTGAAATTGATGAATGGCTGAGATCAAAAGCGGTCGTTTCTGTTGGGGTGATGACTGCATGCTCATTATTCATATTAGAAACCGTTTTGACTTGTTCTGCATTTGCTTGCGGTAAAATAAATAAGGGTGCAGTAACTGCGACATATAGCGCTAAGCGAGTAATTTTTTTCAACATTGATATTCCTTCATAGTCATGATGATATTGTATGTTCAGAATAAATTGTAGTGTGATTTTACATTGTTGTTACCCGCTAAGTAGCTTGTTGTGCGAGCTATCACATGCTTATAGAGGAAGTTATACGGGTGCTCAAATTGTCAGTATTAGGAAAGTAGTAGGGATCTGAAAGGGGGATATTAAGAAGAAGCACAGTATTTAATTAATACGTTTTTAGTCAGTTTTTAATTAAATACGGTGCCAGATATAACTATTTTTCTTACTTAAGCTTATTTGTTATTGCTGTTTTCTTTAGGCATATAACGGTAGAGATAAATGACGGTCAATATCGTAAAAGCTAACATGATGCCCAGTACGCCAAAGACTTTAAAATCAACCCATAACTCTTCTGACATGTTAAACGCAATGTAATGATTTAAACCAGCAAGCGAGAGGAAGAATATTGACCATGCTGCGTTCACGCGTGACCACACAAACTCAGGTAAAACCATTTCTTTACCTAACATCTTTTTAAGTAAGTTTTGTTTGAAGCCATATTGGCTAACCAATAAAACAATTGAAAATAGGCAGTAAATAATAGTTACTTTCCATTTAATAAAACTCGAATCTTGTGTAAATAAGGTAATACCACCAAACACGGTCACCATAGCAAACGTGATTAATTGCATTTTTTCAACTTTACGATATTTATACCAGCTAAAGAGTAATGTACATGCCGTTACTGCGATTAATGCTGCAGTTGCGGAATAAATATCGTACATTTTATAAATAACGAAAAAGACGATCAGAGGAATGAATTCATTAAATTGTTTCATAAAATTTTTGGCTCACGGCTAACGATTTAATCCAGTTTATCACGAAAATCGTAGATATAAAAAAACAGCCTCATGATGAGGCTGTTTTTACATTTATTTAAATTAGATTTTCAGTATTAAGCTGTTGCTGCAACTGGTTTTTGATTCGTCGTTTCTTCTTGCGTAATAACTTGACCTTCTGCGCCGTGCATCCAGTAAATTAGCTTGCGTGCTGATGCAAATAGGATCAGAGATGAAATCACAGCTGCTATTGCAATACCGCCAAAGATAGCCATTGGACCTGCTTCACCAATTTGCGCGCCAATCATACCGGCCACTTTATTTGCAATGGCGTTAAAGCCAAACCATGCGCCCATCATCAGTGATGCTAAGCGTAATGGTGCTAATTTAGTGATCATAGATAGACCGATTGGAGAAAGACATAATTCACCCATAGTATGGAAGAAGTACGCACCAACCAACCAGTACATGCTTGTTTTAACGGTTAAGTCGCCACCTTGCTCTAATGTTGCAAAGATCATGAACATAAAACCAATCGCTAACATTAATAATGCCATTGCAAATTTAACGGGTGATGTCGGCTCTTTCGGGCCCATTTTCATCCAGATCATACTTACGATAGGTGCAAAGGTAATAATAAAGAATGGATTTAATGATTGGAACCAAGCAACAGGTACTTCAAAACCACCAATCATACGGTCTGTATAATCATTTGCGTAAAGGTTCATTAGACCACCGGCTTGTTCGAAACCAGCCCAGAAAATGATAACAAATAGTCCTAAAATTAAGATAACTTTAAGACGATCAACTTCGATGGCCGTTAGCGTTGGCTTTTTACCTTTATTAGCAGTCAATTCTTTCTTCGCTGCCGCTTCAATACCAATATTACCTAAGTATTTATTAGCGAATAATTTTTGTAAGACAACGCTAAGTACCATCGCGATACCAGACATTAAGAAGCCATATTTGTAATTTCCGGTGTAAACAACGACAGCACCAACAAGGATACCAGACAAGAAAGCACCAATATTAATGCCCATGTAGAAGATAGTGAATGCACCATCACGACGATTATCGCCTTCTTCATACAGGTCACCAACCATAGTGGAGATGTTTGGCTTGAACAGGCCATTACCAGCGATGATGAATGCAAGGCCTAAATAAAGCCCAGCAGTAGGGCTGAGTGATAACGCTTCTACTGGTAAGAATAATGCGAATTGACCTAATGCCATTAATACGCCACCAATTAAGACACTTTTACGTTGTCCTAGGAAGTTATCTGCTAACCAGCCACCAATGAGAGGAGTGATGTAAACTAAACCTGTGTATGTACCATAAAGAGAAAGCGCATCTGCTTGGCTCCAACCTAAACCTGGAAGACCAGTTTGATAATTAGGATCGGTTAATAATGCAGCCGCTTGCTGGTCTTGGGTTATTGAAACAAGGAAGATAACGAGAATTGCACGCATGCCATAATAACTAAAGCGTTCCATCATTTCTGTACTGAATAAAAGGAATAAACCTTTTGGGTGACCCATAAATGTATCTGAATTATTAGGATTCATAATATCGCCTGTTTTGTATTTGTTTTGTATTTGTTTTTATATTTATTTTTATGATTTTATGCTGATAAACTATCCGTTATCAGGTTATTCATTCTTTTATATCCCTTTTACTAGTTGTTAACAAGCGTAAAAACCAATTATAAGAGGTCTGTCAACATAATCTGAGTGTTTGTTCTATACTTGTTCCGCGGGTGTTAAGTGTATGTTATTGGTGTGGTTGTTTATGGTTGTTATATATGCATTTAATTCAGATTTTAATTTAGACTTTAATTTAATATTTTTTGACGTAATATTAGAGGCGTTATAATGATTAGGACTATCAAGTTTAAATGATGGAAATCAAAAAAGAGTGGTACTTACTGTACTGTAAAGGAAAGGAAGAAGTTAGAGCTCAGGTTAATCTTAAAAACCAAGGGATTGAAAGCTTTTATCCAACGATGAAAATGGAAAAAAAAGTACGCAGTAAACTTGTATATAAAGATGTGGTTATTTTTCCTAATTATTTATTTGTTGAAATTGACACGCTGGCGGCTAATTTCAATAGTATTCGTTCTACCCGTGGGGTTATTGATTTTGTTAAGTGCGGTAAACATTATACCAAAGTACCTGCTAACTTGGTTGCGGAGCTAAAAGAAAAACAACAATGCCGAGATAAATCTGAAATTGATGTCACCTTATTTACCGAAGGCGAAAAAGTGATTATTCAGGATGGTGCTTTTAAAGGTATTGAGGCTATTTATCAATGCAAAGATGGATTAGAACGTTCAATGCTATTGATTAAGTTAATTAACAAAACGACGACAATGAGTGTTGCTAACGCTGAAATCAAAAATAAATAAGGAAAATAAACCAGAAAACCAGCAGTAATTCAGCATAAGCCCAGCCTTATTGTTTAGATAAGGCTGCTTTCTATATCCCTTCTTTTATCACCAACATACTTTCGGTAATCGCGTTAAATTATGGTCTAAACTCAATGTTCGACAATGGCTATCACTGCGTTGATTATTTATCGCTGTTGCAATCACTTGGTACTGATTATTCGTTGTGATCTTTATACTGTATTGGTAAGTCTCACTACTAAGGTCAATCGATAAATGTCGCAATTCAATATATTCTTGATGCCGACTATAATTATCGGTTTCTAATAAGCTAATTGCTGTTAATTTCATTTTGGCTTGATCACGATGTGTTGCTAGCATGTAGTGCTGGTAATTAGGTATCCCTATACTCGCTAAAATAGCCACGATGGCCACTGTTATAAGTAATTCGATTAATGTAAAACCGGGTGACATGGGCCATTTATGCATACTATTTTTCCGCTATTATTAAGTTATCCTGAGTCTAGGTAATAAATCTATAGCTGGTGATGTTTTAAACAGTGTTGTGATAATGATTGTATTAAGAGTAAGATTAATTCCTCCTGAGCAAGCCTAACTGGCCCGCATTAGCATTTAGTTGTTGTGTCTGAGGCAATTTTGTTAGATCATTGTTCACTATTTTATTAAAAATTTACTGTTTGAGGTAAGGAATGAGTCAGGCTGAAGTACGCCCAACGAACTTTATTCGTCAGATTATTGATGAAGATTTAAATTCCGGCAAACATACTAATGTGCATACGCGTTTTCCGCCAGAGCCGAATGGCTTTTTGCATATTGGTCATGCCAAATCGATTTGTTTGAACTTTGGTATTGCTGACGATTACCAGGGACAGTGTAATCTACGTTTTGATGATACGAACCCAGAAAAAGAAGACATTGATTACGTTCATGCAATTCAAGAAGACGTAAAGTGGTTAGGTTTTAACTGGGATGGTGAAGTTCGCTATTCATCAAATTACTTCGATAAATTATTCGAATATGCAGTTGAATTGATTCAAGCGGGTAAAGCTTATGTTTGCTTCTTAAATGCAGAGGAAACACGTGAGTACCGCGGTACGCTGAATAAGCCGGGTAAAAATAGCCCATACCGTGAAACGAGCATTGACGAAAACCTCGCGTTATTTAATAAAATGCGTGACGCTGGTTTTGCTGATGGCGAATGTTGTCTACGTGCAAAAATTGACATGACGTCATCGTTCATGTGTATGCGTGATCCCGTTATCTATCGTATTAAGCGTGCACATCATCACCAGACAGGTGATAAATGGTGCATTTATCCAATGTACGATTTCACGCATTGTATTTCTGATGCGATAGAAGGTATTTCTCACTCTATCTGTACATTAGAATTCCAAGATAACCGTCGTGTTTATGATTGGGTATTAGACAATATCTCAATTGATTGTCGTCCGCGTCAGTATGAATTCTCACGTTTGAATATTGAATATACGATGATGTCTAAGCGTAAGCTTAATGCATTAGTGACAGAAAAGCATGTAAGTGGTTGGGATGATCCACGTATGCCAACAATTGCTGGTTTACGTCGTCGTGGTTATACAGCTGCGTCAATTCGTGAATTTTGTAAACGTATTGGTGTGACTAAACAAATCAATACGATCGAAATGGGTATGCTAGAAGCATGTATCCGTGAAGATCTTGAAGATTCAGCACCACGTGCAATGGCGGTTCTTGATCCGGTTAAATTAGTCATTACTAATTATCCAGAAAATCAAACCGAGCAATTAATTGCACCTGCACATCCTAAACTAGATATGGGTACTCGTACGTTACCATTTAGTCGTGAACTATTTATTGATCGTGCGGATTTCCGTGAAGAAGCGAACAAGAAATATAAACGTTTAGTATTAGGCAAAGAAGTTCGCTTACGTAATGCATACATTGTTAGAGCCGATGACGTTGTAAAAGATGATGCGGGTAATATCATTGAAATTCACTGTACTTACGATGATGAAACACTTGGTAAGAACCCAAGTGACGGTCGTAAAGCTAAAGGTGTTATTCATTGGGTATCAGCTGCTGATGCTGTTGATGCGGAAGTACGTGTTTATGATCGCCTATTTAAAATAGAAGATCCTGCAAGTGTTGAAACATTAGAAGAAGCATTGAATGAAGAATCATTAGTTGTTATCAAAACAGCTAAAGTTGAACCAGGCCTTGTTGCTGCTCAACCTGCAAGCGCATACCAGTTTGAACGTGAAGGTTACTTCTGTGCAGACAGTAAAGATTCAACAGCGGATAAGCTTGTGTTTAACCGTACAGTGTCTTTACGTGGCTAAGTCTGTTTTATAGGACTCACGTAGCATCAAGGGATGATATTTGTTTCTTGGTGTTATTTAAAGTTAAAAAATACGCATAAAAAAAGGAGCTATAGCTCCTTTTTATTTATCTTATTTTTAGTGTGTAATTATTTATGATTACACTTGCCATCTAATGAACGGCCATACAAGTATAAACTGTGGGCTTGTAATGACATATCATTTTCTGCTGCAATTTCACGTTGACGATCTTCGATCAAGTCATCATGGAATTCAATTACGTGGCCACAGTCAAGACATACAAGGTGGTCATGGTGGTTTTGAGTAGCCAGTTCAAAAACAGATTTACCGCCTTCAAAATAATGACGAGTAACAATACCTGCATCATCAAATTGGTTAAGCACTCGATATACTGTCGCAAGCCCAATTTCTTCACCTTTACTGAGCAATTGTTTGTATAGATCTTCGGCACTGGTATGCTGACTGCTAGGGAGTTGTAATAATTCTAAAATTTTGATTCTTGGCAGGGTTATTTTTAATCCTGCTTTTTTTAATGCGGTTTTTCTATCAGTCATAACGTACTCATTTTTAAAATAGAGAAAAGTATATTTTCTTTACATTCCTCACTATTATATGACGAGACGCAAAAACAATAAACCTCATATTTGTTAAAGCGGGATTTAAATACAAAAATTTACGTATTAACCGAGCTTTTGTTTAGTCTAGTGTGACCAAAAGTGATTAAATCTGATCTTAATATGTTGTATATGGCAAGCAGAAAAAGATAGCGTATGATATGTATTCCTAAATGGATGGGTAAATGAATGTTATTTAATTAGAGTGGCTGTGTAATGGGGCTTTAGCTGGGGGGAGAGTAAAAGGTAAAGTAACGTGTATACGTCGTTTACCTTTTATTTATATAGTTTATAACTAAAAGATTAGTCTTCTAGTTCTACAAGACACATTTCGCTGTGGATTTGCTTTACCCAAGCTTCAACACGATCTGCTGTTAGTTCAGGTTGACGATCTTCATCAATACCTAAACCAACAAAGTGATTGTCATCAGTGAGTGCTTTAGATGCTTCGAAATCATAACCTTTAGTTGGCCATTCACCGATTAATGTACCGCCTTTTGCTTCAACAACGTCACGTAGTGTGCCCATTGCATCAAGGAAGTACTCAGCGTAATCTTCTTGGTCACCACAACCAAAGATTGCAACTAGCTTGTCAGAAAAATCAATTTCTTCTAGTGAAGGCATGAAATCATCCCAATCACATTGAGATTCGCCATAATACCAAGTCGGAATGCCTAAAATTAATAGGCTGAACTCGTTAATATCTTTCGTTGTTGATTTTGCAATATCTTTAACATCAACAAGTTTTTTACCCAGTTGTTTCTGGATCATCTTAGCAACTACTTCTGTGTTACCAGTGTCACTACCAAAAAATAAGCCTACGCTAGCCATTCTTAAATTATCCTAATAGTTTTAATTTAAACTTATTTTGCTACATGTGTTTGCAGTAATTGTTGTATATATTCACTGCGCGTCATATTAGCACTTTTTGCTTTTATATTTAACATATCAAACAAGTCTTGTTCGACCTTTAATTCAATACGTTTGAATCCGTTAGCCTTGTCTCGGCTTAATTGGTTACGTTTATTCTGTTTCAACTGCTCTTTACGTGATAACGGATTGGTTTTGGGTCTACCAGCACGCTTTTCTTCAGCAAAAAGGTCAATCGTCGTTCTATCGAAACTTTCCTTTGCCACGTTATATTCGCCATTGCAGTTAATACTATAAGATTATTAAATCTGGGTTTCCCAGACAGTGATCAATACTTCTTTAAAAACAAAGCCAGCCATACCAAAGCAGAGTACAAACCAAACCGCTACACGTCCAAATTGAGGTACATTACCTTTTTTAAGTACGTCGTGAATTGCCATGCCGATTAAAAAAAACAGCGCAACAAAGAACAATTTAGTGCCGACAGATTCAATTAAGTCAATGTATTCATACAACATAACAATATTCACCTAAAGTTCGTAACAGTATCTACTTAGAGTACGAACGTGCAAATATATCACAATGTGTCTAATGACTAAATAAAAAATCGACTATTATTTTGTTAAATATTGTCGGTTTTTCGGCATGTAACCAGTGACCAGTACCTTGTATTAACTTTGCTTTCGCTTGTGGGAAATATTTAGCAATAGCTGCTTTATGCTCATTGGTTATATAGTCAGAATTCATGCCTTTAATGAATAATACTGGTTTATCATACTGTTTATTTACTTCTGGCCAGTCCGAAATAGCATCGTATTGAGATATAATTGTATCTAGCGCGTAGTAAAAATCAAATTTACCTTGCTCATTTTTATACAATCCTTTCAATAAAAACTGCTGAACACCTGCTTCTTCTACATATTCGGCAAGCTTTGATTGTGCTTCACTACGTGTGGCTATATCGCTAAGTGGAATGTTTTTTAATCCAGCAAAGACATTATCATGTCGAGGGGGGTAATTCACAGGTGCTATATCGGCTACCGCTAAACTGGTTACGCGGGTAGGAAAATTAAGCGCTGTTCGCATGGCAATCTTACCACCCATTGAATGACCGACTAGATGTGCTTGTTCGATCGTCAAATGATCCATGAGATGAATAATATCATTTGCCATATCATCATAATGCATACTATGATGACGCATAGATAAACCATGGTTTCGAACATCAACCGCGATCACTTGATGATCCGTTTTTAATTGTTTAATTAGCATGCCCAAGTTTGTTGCACTGCCAAATAAGCCATGGATAACGATAACAGGATCACCCTGACCGTATATTTTGTGATTAAGTAACATATATTTCTCCGTAATTGTGGCTGATTCTACCGCAATAATTACGTCATTGTCGTGTATGAATCGTTGATAAATGCATCACAGAGGTAATATTTTTTCTATAAGCATAGAGAGAAATCTATTCACAAGGTATAATTAAACCAAATTTATAAGCAAGGATTTACTAGTTAAATATGAAGACGATTGAGCTTGAAGACGACCTATATCGTTATATTGCTAGTCAAACGAAAGATATTGGCGAAAGTGCATCAGATATTTTACGTCGCTTACTTGGTGTACCTGATAGTGACTGTGCAGATTTAACAAATGTTGAAGTATTGCCACAGCCTGTAGAGAACATCAACAGTGAGACTAAGCAAACGGTAACTAATTCACCGGCAGTAGTAGCGCCGACACCTGTATCTGCACCGATTGTTGTAGAGCCTGAGATTGTCAGCCATTCTACGCTGCCAGCCAGTATCGCTAAGCTTATTAAAAATAAGAAATTTAAAGAAACGACGGTTTCGGTGACTAAGTTTATACAGATATTATCTGTCTTGTATGCAGAAAACCCGAAAGAGTTTGATAGTGCGACTGATATTAAAGGCCGTAAACGTATTTACTTTGCAAAATCGGAAAGTGAATTGTTAAGTGCTGGTAGTACGACCAAACCTCGTCATATTGAGAATACGCCATATTGGGTTATTACTAACACTAATACAGGTCGTAAACGTAATATCATTACACAACTCATGGCTGAAATGGGTTATCCCCATGCGCTGATTGATGCTGTAAGTCAATCAATCTAATTCGCAGCCTCCTGACAGGGTATCTAAAATGTGCTTAAGCTTAACGCTGACATTATTTGAGATACCTTGTCTATTTTATCCTTCTATATCCTTTCTTAAATTATGATCGACCTGCTTAAGTTACAGCGTGCAAGTACACTAAAAAGTCGAAGCACTCTGATATTTTTATCTATTTGTCTTGTTGCCGTTATTTTAATTTCGCTTGTCTCAGGCCGTTTCAGTATTGGTGTTGATGATATTTTTAATGGTTTATCATCTTTACAGCAACAAGTGTTATTTGACCTACGTTTACCACGTATTGTGACTGCAATTTTAGTTGGCGCTGCGTTAGCTGTTGCCGGTTGTATCTTGCAAGTGTTACTCGCTAATTCGTTAGCAGAGCCTGGTGTTATCGGCATTTCATCGTTTGCCAGTTTGTTTGCTGTGTTATCGATTGTCTTTCTTGAGACTTTGTTTCCACAGTGGGCGGGATTACAGCATTATATTTTACCATTATCGGCTTTTATCGGGGCAAGCTTAGTCACGTATTTACTTTATCGAGTGACAAAGAATAACTTACCCACCACCAAGATCTTATTACTTGGCGTTGCGATCGGTATCTTTTCTGGCGCGATTATGACTTGGCTGTTGTATTTTTCTGATGACGGCAGTATGCGACAAATGCTGTACTGGATGATGGGAAATTTAGCGTATGGATCCGAACTTATTTATATTGCCGTTATTCCTTTGAGTTTGAGTTTTTTGTGGATCATGTGCCGTATTGATGCGCTGAACCTTTTACAGTTTGGTGAACAGGGGGCATTTCAATCGGGTATTGATGTCCCTAAATTACGTATTCAGCTTATTTTATGTGTGGCAGTACTCACTGGCGTGTCGGTATCGATGGCGGGCGTAATTAGCTTTATTGGGTTAGTGATTCCGCATATTTTACGGATATTAGTGACGAGCCAATTACGCTTTCTTGTACCTGCTTCAGCCTTGTTGGGCGCGATCTTTTTATTACTTGCGGATTTAATTGCGCGTAGTGTGTTTGCAACCGCGGAGTTACCTGTAGGGGCGATCACGGCAAGCTTAGGCGCTCCTTTTTTCATCTATTTACTATTGCGCAAGCAAGTAGCATAACAACAAAGCACTATGGATAAATTAAAAAATACGATGGGGACATCTACAATATTAACGCTAACCAATGTTAACTATCAGCAGCGATTACATGATATGAATGTATCGATAGATAAAGGGAGTTGTTTGTTTTTATTAGGGCCTAATGGCAGTGGTAAAAGTACATTACTTTCCATTTTAGCAGGTCATGAACAGGCATGCGAAGGCGCTTACTTATTAGCTGAACGTCCTATTTCGTCTTATCCTATTGCTGAGTTGGCTCGCCAGCGCGCCTGGTTACCGCAAGTATCTCCGCCACCTTTTGCCATTCCGGTTTATCAGTTTATTGCTTTGGGTTTACATCCTCTGGGTATTAGCCTTGAAGATGAACAAGCTTGTCGGGTGATAAATCAATTATTATCCCGATTAGATATAGCTAAGTTAGTTGAGCGTAATTGCGATCAACTGTCGGGTGGTGAATGGCAGCGTGTGCTTATTGCCCGTACATTAGTACAAGTATCACCGCTATTAAATCAGCAATCGATTTTATGTTTATTGGATGAACCATTAACAGGGCTTGATTTAAAGCATCAAATTGAAGTGTTGCAGATGTTAAAAGAATTTTCAGAGCAAGGTATTACGATTATTGCATCTATCCATGATCTTAACCTCGCTCTTAATCATGCTTCTGAAGTACTGCTATTAAATGCTGGCACCCTTGTTGGGCAGGGCTCTGCGAGTAAAGTGTTAACCGTAGATTCGATTAAACAAGTCTATGATGTTGATACCGAGATGCTGGCTGTTAATGGTCGCCAATTTATTGTTTCAGCAGCACTGCCTGCGTCTGTTTAACTCTTGTATCTTGAATCTAAGTTATAAACTAGGACACCACTTTGGAATTACGTAATACACCTGTCGATGACATCGAATTTTTAGGTCATCACGTTTACGTTAAACGCGATGATTTATTAGATGTGGCTTTTAGTGGTAATAAAGCACGCAAGTTTTACCATTTTTTGCAACAAGATTTATCATTGGTTGATATCTTAATTGGCCACGGTTCTGCGCAAGCTAATTCGTTATATTCTTTGTCCGTATTAGCCAAATTAAAGCAATGTCAGTTGCACTATTATGTTGATCACCTGCCTCAGTATTTGATTGATAATCCGCAAGGTAATTATCGTGCAGCCTTAGCACAGGGCGCTAAGGTTATCGTTGCTGACTCGAATAGTCTGTCTGTTATTGAGCATATACAGCAACAAGTACTACCGGCTTTAAAAACACAAGGTCAGAGCGTTGTTTTTATTCCTGAAGGTGGTCGCTGTCAATATGCGGAAACAGGATTAAAAATACTAGCAGATGAGATTATTGAGTGGGCTAAATTAAATTCGTATGCTGATATTCGTGTGGTTTTGCCTTCTGGTACTGGTACTACGGCGTTATTTTTGCAAAAACATTTGCCCTTTGAAGTACAAACTTGCGCTTGTGTTGGCGGTGATGATTATTTACAGCAGCAATTTTTTGAATTGTGTGCCGATGAATCATTACACCCAACGATTATCTCTGCAGATAAAAAGTATCATTTTGGCAAACTTTATCTGCCTTTTTATCGTATTTGGTCCGAGCTAAAGCAAATCACTCATATTGAATTTGATTTACTTTATGATCCCCTGGCTTGGTTATGTTTGCAGCGTGAATTCATCGAAGACAATGCGAATACCGAGGCGCGACTTGAAAGTGCTGATAAACGCCCCATTCTTTATATACATCAAGGCGGATTGCAGGGCAATGAAACCATGATACCGCGTTATTTGCGCAAGCTGGAATTCGCTAAATAAAATTACCTCTGTTTAACTTTACTATTATTGGTATTTATTATTGGTATTTATTATTGTGCAGCGTACAATCCGCTGCTGCTTTATTATAAACATTATTTGAAACTGCCGATGGCGGTTTCTTGAGAGAAGATTATGACATTTAAAATTCATGACAAGCAAACTGCTGAAGCAGTTGAAAAATCACCTGAAGCGCGTTTCAACTATTTCGTTTTTCGTGCCGTTAAGTCTGAAGAAGTGTGGACATTAGCAGATGCTAACGGTTTTGTTGTTAGCGAATCGGAAGGCGAACGAAGCATCCCTGTTTGGCCACATGCCGAGTTTGCAAGTGAATGGATCCAAGGCGATTGGTCTGAGTGTCAGCCGCTTAAAATTGAGATGGGTGCTTGGCGTAACAACTGGTTACCAGGTCTTGCTGCTGATGGCGTGGTTATCTCAGTATTTCCAAAAGCAGGTCAAGATGTAGTTGTTGTTGATAGTGAAGAGCTGATTGCTTCATTTAAAGATGAATACGACGCACAAAAATAGCGATAATCAATAATATAAATACTTATTTAGTTACCATAAAGGACAAATTTAGATGAAATTATTCGTCAAAGATCTTACTGTTATTGATTCTTCAGTATTGGATTATTCACGTGGCATTATTGGCCAAAGCTGGCTAGTGGATATCGTTCTGCATGGTGACTTAAATGAACAGAGTATGATCCTCGATTTTGGTATTGTGAAAAAATTGATTAAATCGACTGTTGATGAACTGGTTGATCATAAATTGATCGTACCTGCTCATGCTAAATTTTGTGATGTAATGAGCGATGGTGCATTTACGTACGTTGATGCATGGCGTGAACATAGTGAGTCAATTCATTTAGCATGCCCTGATCAAGCATTTGCATTGATTCCAGCAGAACAAATTACGCTAGCGAATTTAGAGACGTATTTAACTGAGCAGCTCATGCTACGTTTACCAAATAACGTGAAAAAGTTAGACGTTAAATTACGTGAAGAAAAAATTGATGGTGCAGAATACTGCTACAGCCATGGTTTACGTAAACACCTTGGTAACTGTCAGCGTATTGCACATGGTCACCGCTCTACAATTGAGATCTTACGTAATGATGAACCTGATCCTGCGCTTGAAGCGAGTTGGGCTGAACGTTGGAAAGATATCTATCTGGCGGAGCATTGCGATATGGTGTCGGCATCAGAGCTATCACTTTCAAGTGCGGGGATGGCGGCTTTAACGCCCGAGCATTACTGCTTTAAATATCAAGCGCCTCAAGGTGAGTTCCAACTTGCGATTAATAAATCAATTGTTGAAATTATGCCAACAGAAACGACAGTTGAAAATATTGCCCAGTATATTGCTGATACTTTAGCAAAAGATTGCAGTGATTCTCTCACTGTATTTGCTTATGAAGGTGTCGGTAAAGGTGCCATTGCTTCAGCTTAATCGGCATTAGCAATTTATAATTTCTAAATTAAAGCCCATTACAAACTACACTAAGGTGTAGGGTGTGATGGGCTTTTTTGTCGCTGCTATCTCGCGTTGAGGTCTGTTTTGGTATTGATTATTAAGTCGTTTGGGTATAGATCATGAACTATTACTGATAGTGAGTGTATTTATCGTTTTTTTCACATAGTATTGAATAACTTAATTTTGTAATGGAGCGAAAGAAATGGCGGAAGAAACGATTTTTCGTAAGATCATCGATAAAGAGATACCTGCGGACATTTTGTATCAAGATGAATTAGTGACTGCATTTCGTGATATTAGTCCAAAAGCATCAACACATGTGCTTATCATCCCAAATAAACTGATCCCGACGACTAATGATGTATGTGAAGAAGATGAATTAGCATTAGGGCGTCTCTTTATTGTGGCGAGAAAAATTGCGGAAAAAGAGGGTATTGCTGAAAATGGCTACCGTCTAATCGTTAACTGTAATAAACATGGTAGACAGGAAGTGTATCATTTACATATGCATCTTGTTGGAGGTGAACAATTGGGGGCGATGGTAACAACAAACTAGTTGTTATTCTCATCTCATAATTATCAATAGCTTTGGGGGGAGTGTTAAATGAAATGGATACTCACACTGGTTTATATATTGAGTGCGTTAGTTGTCAGTGGTTGTGCCTCACAAGCGTACAATGACAGACAAGTTATGGCGGCTCCTCTTGAAGTCATTATTGAACACCCTTTAATAACGGAAGTGCGAACGTTAAGCGGGAAACTATTACAGCAGCCCTATTTTGTTCAAGGTAGTTTTAAGCATGGGCAGCTATTATATATTACGCTTCCCAATACGACGGTAACCTTGCCTGTTACGCATAATGAATTACAACGTGCTAGCGCCGAAACATGCTCAAAACCTGATTGGTTTGATATACAAATTTTAACAGAGCAAGTATCACAGTATCACTCAGACCGGACTTATTCCGGTTATTCGCTAGTCATTTATATTTCTCAGGCTGAGAATACTAGTGATAAATATAAATTAAGTATTGAATTGATCAATAACCGTTTTAATACGGTTGAAGCCCAAGTGAGTAGCACCGTCTTTTTATGATAATTATCCCTGAGTTTGTTGTTCGTTTTAGCCCGGAGTCATTTTCTTTGCAACCTGTTGTGGGAGGTTTAAGTAACCATAATTACCGTTTGGATTTTCAACTATATGGTTTGCGTCATCGCTATTTTGTAAGACAATTTTCAGCGACTTACAATGACATGGATAATAATGTCGAGCACGAGTGTGCTGCGCAAATACAGGCCGCTGCTATTGGTTTGTCGCCAAATATTATTGCTCAATATGAGCAAGGCATCATTTGTGATTGGATCACGGGTAAACACTGGGATCTCGACGAACAAGCTCGCGATGAAAATATTGATCAAATAGCACAATTAACGGCCACGCTTCATCAACAGCCTTTACCTGCACATCACCTTAATATGGTTGAGCGGCTTCAGCATTATTATCAAACACTAAAGTCCGAATTTAAAACCGTGAGACTCGATCAGCAACTCGCACTTGTGATACATTTAATTGAACATCAGTTACCTTCAAATAGACAGGGGTTTTGTCATCACGATATGAATCCATTGAATTTTATGGTGGATGAACAAGCTAAGTTGTATTTACTGGATTGGGAATTTGCAGCCGCGGGTCATTGTGATTTTGATATTACGACATTATTTCAGACATTCGCTTGGGAGCATTCACAGCAGGTGTTGTTTTTAACGTATTACAATCATTATTACCCTGAAGCGAACGTGACATTAGAGCAATTAGCGGTAATGGCTGTTGTGGTCGAAATGATGACTTTATTGTGGTGTATCGTTATGTACCAGCAAGATAAAGATGTCACCTATTTAACCCTATGGCAGCAATCTGAACGTGCTATAGCCGATAAAATTAACAGATTGAATAAGGAATTGTTGTGGGACCAGTAGTAGTAGATGTTGATGGTTATGAATTAACGGCTGAAGATAAAGAGATCTTAGCGCACCCATTAACCGGTGGTTTGATCTTGTTTAGCCGTAATTATGGTGACCATGCTCAGTTAAATGCATTAATTAAATCAATTCGTAAAGCTGCTCACTCACAAATAGTGATAGCGGTTGATCATGAAGGTGGTCGTGTTCAACGTTTTCGTGAGCAGTTTACACGTATACCTGCAATGGGTAAAATTGCGGCGTTATATGCTGATGATCGTGAAACAGCGAAACAGTTCACCCAACAATGTGGCTGGATGTTAGCGGCAGAGTTATTGGCATTTGATATAGATTTAAGCTTTGCTCCGGTACTGGATTTAGAGCGCGGTAGTCAAGTTATTGGTGACCGTTCATTCCATGCGGATCCAAGCTGGGTAACCGATCTTTCGACGCAATTGTGCGTTGGTATGCACCAAGCTGGTATGAAAACGACAGGTAAACACTTTCCAGGACATGGCAGTGTGTTAGCTGATTCACATATTGCATTACCGATTGATGAACGCAGCTTAGCCGACATCAGCGCAACGGATTTATTGCCATTTAAATCCCTTATTGCTAATGCGCAACTTGATGCCATTATGCCTGCACATGTTATTTATCAGCAAGTTGACTCTAAAGCGGCTGGTTTCTCTCAATACTGGCTACAAACGATATTAAGAAAAGAGTTAGGCTTTAAAGGCGCTATTTTCTCTGATGACTTATCGATGCATGGCGCCAGTGTTGCGGGTAATTATTTAGAACGAGCAGAGCAGGCTATATGGGCAGGGTGTAACTTATTACTTGCGTGTAATGATCGCACTGGTGTGGAAACGTTATTAGATGGCTTGGATAATAATTTAACAACCGATGATTTTAACCTTAAGCATACGAGCAATTTTACATTACCGGAGCTTAAAAATAGCCGCTTATGGCAAGATACGGCAGCGTCGGTAGCCAAGTTTAATCAGCAATTTAGTTAATAAATGTCATTGGTTAGATTGCCGCTAATATTCAATTTAACCAATGTCGGACTTTTTTTATTAACTGGTCTTCTCGCGCAGGTTTCATCAAAAAATCATTCATACCGACTGCAAGGGTATTTTCTCGGTCCTCGGTCGTTGCGTTTGCAGTCATTGCTATAATCGGTGTGTTTGTATTTATATTAGAGGCTTGGCGTATACCTTTTGTTGCGTCAAACCCATCCATTTCGGGCATTTGTAAGTCCATTAATATTAACTCATAGCGTTGTTTCTCGCAGGCTTTAATTGCAACTAGGCCATTATTTGCGACATCCACAGTATAACCCGCACGTTGTAAAATCGTCTTGGTAATGAATTGGTTTGCCTTATTGTCCTCAACGAGAAGCAAGTGAGCAGGGGTGTCTTTTGTGACGACTGGTGCTTGAGGCATAGGTTGTTCAGTGACTGGCGCAGCCGTATTTTCTAGCTTTAATTTAATGATGAATTCACTGCCTTGATTTAATTGGCTGGTGACTGTGATGCTTCCTTTCATTAGTGTAATGAGTTGCTTTGAGATAGCAAGCCCTAAGCCCGAGCCTCCATATTCACGTGAAAAAGAGCTATCAGATTGTACGAAGTCATCAAAAATATGCTTTAGTTGATGCTCTGAGATACCAATTCCATTATCTTTGACTGTGAAACAAAGCTGTGTGTGGTTAGCCTGTTGTATTGCTTCCATCATCACATCGACTTGGCCTTGTTGCGTGAACTTAATCGCATTATTGGTTAAGTTAATGAGTACTTGGGCTAGCCTATTATCATCACCGAGTACCCATAACGGCGTTTCCGTATTACAGGTATGATTGAGTGTGATCTCTTTCTTTTGTGCTAATGGTTCAAGAACACTTGTTACATTTTGTAATATCTCTTGAAGATTAAAAGCGCGATGCTCAAGCTGTAGCTTTCCTGCTTCGATTTTTGACATATCGAGGATGTTGTTTAATAAGCCAAGTAATATATTGGCAGATTTTAGGCTAGTATCGATAAAGTGTTGTTGTTCTGCACTCATTTCACTCTTATTTAATAACGACAATGCGCCTAAAATGGCGTGCATTGGGTTTCTTATTTCATGGCTCATGGTGGCGAGAAAGGTTGATTTTGTCGTGTTAGCGTTAATGGCTTGTTCTTTTGCTATTTGTAACTGCTGTTCACGTTGTGTTTGCTTATGAGTAAACTCCTGAATAAGGTCGACAGACTCATTTAAACGGTCTAACTCATTCGTTGATACTAGCGTGATCTGTTCACCCGTGTGATGAAATTGAGATAATTGTAATAATCGGTTGTTAATGTTTGATATTGGTTTTAATACTGAAGAATGCAGTAATAGCGAAATCGTTAGTGCTAAACATAATAATATTAACGCAATGAGTAGACGTATTAAGTTCACGTGCTCTGTTATATCTTGTTGTAAACTAGCGGTACTGACAGCTATTTTCATATAGCCAAACGTTTCACCGCCAAAAGAAACTGGCTGCTGAAATACTTGGTGTTGTAAGCTTGCTTCTGGTGGTAACGTTCCCCAAGTGACCAATACTGTATGCAACTCATTATAAATGGCAAAGAATTCCACATCAGGGTAGTTTGATGATATCTGTAGCATGATAGTTTCAAGTAGCGGGATATCTTCTGTGATCAGACTATCAATGGTTGTTGCGGATAAAATATTGAATGTTTGTTGTATCTGTGAGGTTAGATTATTGGTGAGATAGTTGTATTCAAAACGCCTAGCTAGTTCTCCAGCGGCCAAACTTGTGATGAGGGTTATGCACAAGGTAGCGATTAGGATCTTGAACCAGAGTGGTAAATGCTTAATCAGTAGGGTCATTTAACTGAACTTTTATCAAAAAAACGCGTATCTTTCATTGATTGACGAATAATGTCATAGTCACTGTCATCACCGGGTAAAAACCCATTTTGACTAAATGAATTTTTATATAATGCGTTTGACTCATCACTGGCGATTAACAATGCCGATAAAGCTTGTGCTATGTCATCTTTTAATCCTGCTTTTGCCACCCAAGGTTTAGTTACATTCGGAAATCGTGCTATTTCACGTAATAATACGCCTTTACTGCGCAGTTTTTTAAATGTGCCTTCTTTTAATGCGCCTGCATCATATCGCCCAGCCGCAACCGACGCTCCAACAGCATCATGTCTATCTAAGTAGTCAAATTTGGCCAAGTCTGTCGCGTATATATGATGGTCTGCAAGGAAACTTTGTGAAAGATAACGACCAATTGTGGACTGCTCGGACCCAAATGCAAATCGTTTACCGACTAATTGCTCCGGCTTTGTTATTGGACTATCTGTTTGAACGGCAATAATGCCATAGAATAGCTTTTTTCCTTTTTTGGCTTCGATGGCAAGTAGTTGTAAATTGGCATTGGCATTTTTAGCGGTTATATATGACGCTGGACCTAAGCGAGAAAAATCAACTTTGCCAGTGGTAAGTGCATGTACACCATCATTATAGTTACTGGAAATGTGCATTTTTATATGGACTGGTTGTTTTAACTTATGTGTCATTTGCGCTTCGAGAGTATTAATAAAAGGGCGGAATTTACTGACCATAGTTGTCGGTTTATCCGAGGTATATAGACCAAAGATCAGATTGATTTCAGCTCGGCAGGAAAAACTCAATAACATGATAAGAAAGAATATTAGTGAGTGAACAAATATGGATGAAACACCTTGTAAATTAACACATGGTGGCTTTGTCATATCCTATTCCTTAGACATAATCTATTAAATTGATGTTATAGATGTCACAAAAGTGATGAGAAAAAATGATTACTATCAATGATTGTTTACACTGACTTAAATTGCCAACTTTGTATTTAATCCGAACAGCAGTGCGACGGTCATGGTTGTTTTAGCAGCAAAAGTAACAACAATCGCAGATGATTTGATCCCAAGCAATTTTTAGGCGGTGACAATCTTAGATAGCAATGGGATACTGGATGTTAACGCTTTACTATAATGAAAGTAGATAGGACTGAGGCTCTAACTGGGCGTCTAGCAGATTAAGGCTGATTTTTTTTAATATAAAAAGAATGAGTCTATAGGCTCAAAATTAATAAAACGGTCATAATTTTATCTGATTATAGGGAAAGCAGACCAGATGACGTTAAAAAATAAGTAAGAATGACGTAATAATTTTATATTAGGGAATATCATGAAAAGAGCGGTTATAACAGGTATCGGTATTGTATCAAGTATCGGTAACAACAAAGCAGAAGTATGTGAGTCACTGAAAGCAGGTAACAGCGGTATTGAATTTGCACCACAATTTGCTGAACAAAACTTACGTAGCCAAGTCTGCGGAACTGTTAATCTTGATCCTAAGGAAATCATTGATCGTAAAGCAATGCGTTTCATGGGTGATGCAGCCGCTTTCAGTTATATTGCAATGCAAGAAGCGATTGATGATTCAGGTTTAACAGAAGAGCAAGTATCTAACGTACGTACTGGCCTTATTGCAGGTTCAGGTGGTGCATCATCAAAGAACGTTGTTGATTCTGTAGATATCGCTCGTAATAAAAGTGTGAAACGTGTCGGTCCATATATGGTGACTCGTACTATGTCGAGCACGATTTCTGCTTGTCTTGCTACACCATTCAAAATTAAAGGCCCAAGCTATTCTATTACTTCTGCATGCGCAACAAGTGCGCATTGTATTGGCCATGCAGTAGAGCAAATCCAACTGGGTAAACAAGACGTTGTATTCGCTGGTGGCGGTGAAGAAATTGATTGGACTTTAGCTTTAGAGTTCGATGCAATGGGCGCATTATCAACTAAGTATAACGAAACTCCACAACAAGCATCTCGTACATATGACGCAAACCGTGATGGTTTCGTTATATCTGGTGGTGGCGGTATGGTTGTTGTTGAAGAACTTGAGCATGCACTTGCTCGTGGCGCAACTATCTATGCAGAAATTACCGGTTACGGTGCAACATCAGATGGCTATGACATGGTAGCACCGTCGGGTGAAGGTGCAGTGCGTTGTATGCAACAAGCGCTAGAAACAGTAGACGGCGAAATTGATTATCTAAATACACACGGTACATCTACACCTGTAGGTGATACAAAAGAACTTGAAGCGATTCAAGCTGTATTTGGTCATAAGTCACCTAAAATAAGTGCAACTAAAGCATTGACTGGTCACGCGTTAGGCGCTGCGGGTGTACATGAAGCCATTTATTCATTAATCATGATGGAAAACAGTTTTATTACAGCAAGTGCTAACATTCAAGACCTTGATGAAAAAGCAGAAGGTCTGGACATCGTTTCTGGTCAAGCTATTGATGCAGAGCTAACTAACGTAATGTCGAATAGCTTTGGTTTCGGTGGTACGAATGCGACGCTAGTATTTAGTAAATTTACTAAATAATAGTGTATTAAAGCGCTTAAATAAAAACGTTTAAGTGACGGTTCATTCTTCCTTGATGAAGACAATGTAAGCCCATTTATCAGATTATTGATAAATGGGCTTTTTTTTTATCTTCACAACGCGCAAAATAACCCTAGTCGTATTATTAAGGGAATACTTAAATGAAGATCGTAGTTGATGAAAATATGCCTTATGCAACCGAATTGTTTTCTCAGTTTGGTGAAGTAGTTCCTTTATCTGGCCGTACAATTCAAGCTGAGGATTTACGTGATGTAGATGCCTTGATGGTACGTTCCGTCACGCAAGTGAACAGCGAATTACTTGCTAAAGCCAATAAACTAGCGTTTGTGGGTACAGCAACGATTGGTATCGATCATTTAGACCAAGCATGCTTACAGCAACGAAATATTGAATATACTAATGCGCCTGGTTGTAATGCGGTATCTGTTGGTGATTATGTTTGCAGCGCATTATTAGTGTTAGCTGAACAGCAAAGTTTTGTATTAGCGGATAAAAAAATCGCCGTTATTGGTGTTGGTAATACAGGTTCGCAAACGGTCAGTCGACTAACGGCTCTCGGTGCTCAAGTGATGCTATGCGATCCTCCTCGCGTAGAGAAAGAAGGACTGACAGGGTTTGTTAGCTTAGAACAAGCATTACAAGCGGATATCATTTGCTTACACGTGCCATTAGTGAAAACTGGCCATAATCAAACCAAGCATCTATTAACGGCTGAATTACTGGCGGGTATAGCACCAGACGCGATCCTGATTAATAGCGGTCGTGGCGATGTGATTGATAATCAGGCACTGCTGGAATTAAAACAAGCAGGGCATGCAATGACGCTCGTACTGGATGTATGGGAAAATGAACCAACGCCATTACTTGAGTTGATCCCTTATGTTGCTATTGCTACACCACATATTGCGGGGTACAGCTTAGAAGGTAAAGCGCGTGGTACGGAGATGATTTATCAGGCGTACGCACAGTTCTTAGGCCAGAAAGCAGACCGAAGTATTAGTGATATCTTGCCTGTGCCTGCAGTCAGTCGCATTGATATTAACCAAAGTGCAGATCAAACATTCGCTAAAAATCTGGTTCATTTGGTATACGATGTTCGCCGAGATGACGCTATTTTTAGAAAGAACATAATGAAAACGGGTAGTTTTGATGAAATGCGTAAAAATTACCTAGAAAGAAGAGAATTTTCCTCATTGAGGCTAGTAAATGAGTCTCAATATGCGGTAGAGTCGTTGTATCAACTTGGGTTTGCCAAATAATTTTTTAGGAGTCGTTGATGAGTCAACTATATGATGTTGCAGTACTAGGAGCAACAGGTGCCGTAGGGCAAATGATGTTGGAAATCTTACAGGAACGTAAATTTCCAATCGGTAATATTTATCCATTAGCAAGTAGCCGTAGTGCGGGTGGTAAAATTACCTTCAATAATAAACAAGTTGAAGTATTAGATGTTGATAATTTCGATTGGACACAAGTTCAAATCGGTTTGTTCTCTGCTGGTGGTTCGGTATCAGAAAAATGGGCGCCAATCGCAGCCGATGCGGGTGTCGTTGTTATTGATAACACATCACACTTCCGTTATGACGAAGATATTCCATTAGTTGTACCAGAAGTCAACCCAGAAGCAATTGCGCAATATACAAACCGTGGCATTATCGCGAATCCAAATTGCTCAACAATTCAAATGTTAGTTGCATTAAAACCAATCCATGATGCTGTGGGTATTTCACGTATTAATGTTGCAACATACCAAGCCGTATCGGGCTCTGGTAAAAGCGCAATTGATGAACTAGCTGGTCAAACGGCAAGTTTATTAAATGCACGTGAAGTCGAAACAAAAGTATATCCAAAGCAGATCGCATTTAACGTGATCCCACAGATTGATGTGTTTACTGAAAATGGTTACACCAAAGAAGAAATGAAAATGGTGTGGGAAACACAGAAAATTTTTGGTGATGAGTACATCATGGTTAATCCAACAGCAGTACGCGTACCTGTATTTTATGGTCACTCTGAAGCGATCCATTTAGAAACTCGTACACCAATCAGTGCCGAAGAAGTACGCTCACTCATGCGTCATGCGCCTGGTGTTAAACTGATTGAAAATGAAGAAGACTATCCAACACCTATTTCTGACTCTGCTGGTCACGATGACGTGTTTGTTGGCCGTATTCGTGAAGATATCTCACACGCAAGTGGGATTAATATGTGGGTTGTAGGCGATAACATCCGTAAGGGTGCTGCAACAAACAGTGTACAAATTGCTGAAGTATTAATTCGCGATTACCTGTAAGGGTAAATTTTAGCCCTTGGCGATGAATTTATTTGAATTGCATATTTAGCACCCAATATTGGGTGCTATTTTTTTATTTGTATTTTATTTTTCTGATTTATATCATAGTTTCAATTCACAAATTTTTTTTATTGAAATTAACCATTAGAATAGTTAAGTAGAAGATACCAGTAAATTCATGTGTATACTGAAATTTTGGATATGTTATATTAATTTTAAGTGTGTTGGTGTTGTTTCATAGTAAGGGTTAACAATGATATCGGGTTTATCGAAGTTAAAATGGATTGTTTTATTTCTGCTGATTCCTATGGCGGGTATTGCTGCGAATTCAAATGGATTTGTTCTTCAATTAAAAGGCCCTGAAGTGTACACGCCTTCTTCGCCTAATAGTTACGGACCAATTGTGAAGGCTGATACGTTATGGTCAGTTGCAACCGCCACGAGGCCAGATAGCCGCTTAAGTTTATACAAAACGATGACCGCCATTTTTGCGCTTAACCCTCATGCATTTTTAGGTGGTGACATCAATAAAATGATTGATGGTAGTTTGCTTAAGATCCCCAGTGCCGCTGAGATACAAGCAACAGACGGTTCAGCCCTAAAAAATGCGCTCACGAAAAAATCAGTTGCTAAAACGAAATCAACCCCACCGGGCAATACTGCTAAACCAAGCACGAAGGTGATTGTCAGCAATAAAATTCAACGTGATAAACTTGCTTTATTACAAGGTGAGCTAACAGAAAGCAATGAACATCTTTTATTATCAAGTGAAACTAATCGACGCCTGAAATTACAGCTCGAAAGTATTCGTATGGAATTAGCGGAACTTAAAGAGCAAATGGCGATTGATAATGCATTGAAAGCGGATTTAAAAGCATTAATCGAACAGCAAAATACACGTATTTCTGAACAGCAAGTTACGATAGATGATGCCAAGAAAAAAGCGGTGATGGAAGCTGAAAGCTATAACAATTGGTGGTTAATTGGTGGTGTCTCTGGTGTGTTTTCATTACTGTTTTTAGTTTGGTTAGGGCTATGGTTAAAAAATAGAAATGATCAGAAGAATAATATTGAAGATAGCGTGATGTTTGATGCGGATAATACCGTTGATGAACTCAGTGATTACCTTAATACTGAAAGCTTTACATCTGATAGTGCGATGTCTACGCCTGAAGAGGTTAAAGCACCCGCAGGAAAGCCTGCTGATAAGATAAGCACATTTGAAGCGGCCAACTTAGAAGTGCCAGATTTTAATTTAGAGCTCGACGCAGAAGATACTGTATTTTTAGATGAACCTAATGATTTGCCAATAGACTCTATTATTACTAAACCTGCAGCGCCTATTATGCCGGAAATTATAGATCAAGCGCCTGTCATACCAGAGTTAAATGATAATGATTTTAGTGATATTGACCTAACATTAGATGACGAAAGTACAAGCTTTGAAAATGATAGTGTGGCACCTGATCTAAGCTGGCGTGAAGAGCTAGACGAACCTAGTTTGATCCCAGACGATCCGAAAAATAATAAAAATACATTGGATGCTGATTTAGCTGAAGTCGATTCAATGTTAGAACAGTTTAAACTCAGTAACTCACAGACTACTGGCGCTCCAGCTTCTGAACCCGTTACAGAATCACCACCAGTAGTAACTGATGAATTTGTGAATATGGACGATATTGACAGTATCTTAGCTGAAGCTGAATTAGAAGCGATAGCGCAAGCGGGTGACGTTGTGCCAAGTAACACATCATCTGTTCCAGATGTGAACCAAGTTGTTGATATGGACGATATTGACAAGCTTTTAGCGGAAGCTGGTTTAGATGATATTGCTCAAGCTGACAATATTGCACCGAAAATAGAAACTCAGCAAGTCGTCGATATGGACGATATCGATAGTCTTTTAGCTGAAGCAGGCGTTGAAGTCAATTTACCAAAAGCCCAAGGTCAGACTGTTGATGAAATGTTAGCTGAACTTGATGTGACTGTGAGTGAAGCCCCTGAAACTATAAAAAAATCTGATAATGCTGATGAGCCGTTAGATGATATTGAAGCTATGTTGGCAGAATTCAGTCCTAATGCATTTAGTGCTGCGCCAAGCGAACAGCCTCCGATTGATGTTGCAGCAGCACAAGCAGAAGAGTTTATTGATATCGATAAATTGTTAAATGAATCATCGCCAGAGCCTGCTAATATCGAAGATGAACCTTATGATAAAGTAAAATTAGATGTAGGCCTTGATGAATACACTAACCGCTTACCTGATAGTAACGCGGTTGATATTGATGATGATAATAACCGCTTTGGTGCGCAATTAGACCTTGCGCGTGCCTATCTTGAAATTGAAGATAAAGATGGTGCTAAATCTATTCTAGAACCATTGACGGGTACCGGTGATGCGGTGCAGCAAGCGGAAGTGAATAAGCTTTTGAGTCGATTATGATTCTTTACTAACAGTTAGTAGTGTAAAACATTAGTGGGATTATTGAACTTTAGCTACTTTCAACTTGTAAGCTGAAGCGGTATAATTGAGCGATATAATTATTGTGTAATAATTAGTAAAGCGGTGGCGAAAGTCACCGCTTTTTGTTTTTTAAATTAATGAAAGTCTAAAGTTGGAAGATAAATGCGAATTGCACTCGGTATAGAATATGACGGTAGTAAATATTACGGCTGGCAGCGACAAATGGACGTGATTAGTGTTCAAGAGAAACTGGAAGATGCATTGTCACGCGTTGCGAATCACCCTGTGAGAGTTCATTGCGCTGGACGTACCGATTCTGGTGTTCATGGTACTGGTCAAGTTGTGCATTTTGATACTGACTCTATCCGTAAAGATGTGGCATGGACGCTGGGTGTCAATGCTAATTTACCTGATGACATAGCAGTTCGTTGGGCGCAGGAAGTTGATGAAGAGTTTCATGCTCGCTTTAGTGCAACAGCAAGACGTTATCGCTATATTATTTATAACAATAATCTACGTCCTGCAATTTTAGGTTCTGGTGTGAGTTATTACCATGGTGATATTGATGCTGAATTAATGCATGAAGCGGCACAGCAATTAGTGGGAGAACATGATTTCACTTCTTTCCGAGCTAAGCATTGCCAAGCCAAAAGTCCCGTTAAGACTATGCTGCATATTAAAGTGATCCGTCAAAATGCGTATATTATTATTGATGTGAAAGCGAATGCATTCTTACACCATATGGTGAGAAACCTAGCCGGTTCATTAATGGAAGTCGGTAAGGGTAATAAGCCCGTTACGTGGATTGGTGAATTATTGGCCGGTAGAGATCGTTCTGTCGCAGCGGCAACAAGTAAAGCTGAAGGTCTGTACATGATTGAAGTGGACTATCCAAGCGAATTTAATATTCCAAGACCTGCAGTCGGGCCATTATTTTTACCTGAAAGCTTTTAATTGTTTGATTTAATGACAATAAAATACTAATTGGTGAAAGGTGACTTATCATTGCTAAGAGCGTGAGGAAGCGATTATAAGCTGTTATTATTTATGTCGCTTTATCATTTTTTATTGATTTCTGACGGTAAGTCACAAGGGTATGACCAGTTTTAGATAAACTTATTGGATAATCTGTGATTTAATTGTGTCACACGATAAATGTGGAGTATTGTTAAGTTCGACAGATATCGACTTAACGCATTAATTTTTGTTAATTGGTTTTGAATTTTTGTATCATTATCGTATTAACAACGCATTTAACATCTTATACTTCAATTAATTAGAACAAATTATAAGTAGGGTTCATGAGCTGGATTGAAAAAATACTACCAAAAAGCAAGAGCGCAACAGCGCGTCGTAATATTCCTGAAGGTGTGTGGACTAAGTGTACCTCTTGTGACCAGGTTTTATATCATGCAGAACTTGAGCGTAATTTAGGCGTTTGTCCTAAGTGTGATCACCACATGCGTGTGAATGCACGTGAACGTCTTAATAAATTACTTGATAAAGATGGCCGCATTGAAATTGGTGCAGAATTCGAACCAAGTGATAAATTAAAGTTTCGCGATACCAAAAAATATAAAGATCGTTTATCCAGCGCGCAAAAGAAAACAGGCGAAAAAGATGCGCTAATCGTAGAAAAAGGGACGATTAAAGGTATTCCAGTTGCTGTTTGTGCATTTGAATTCTCATTTATGGGCGGTTCAATGGCTACCGTTGTTGGTGCTCGTTTTGTTGCTGCAATAAATGAGTGTATGGCTGAAAATCGTGCGTTAATTTGTTTTTCTGCAAGTGGCGGTGCGCGTATGCAGGAAGCATTATTCTCATTAATGCAAATGGCGAAGACGAGTGCGGCGTTAGCGAAGCTATCAGCAAAAGGTTTACCTTACATTTCTGTGCTTACAGACCCAACAATGGGTGGTGTGTCTGCAAGTTTGGCTATGCTAGGTGACATTAATGTTGCTGAACCAAAAGCGTTGATTGGTTTTGCTGGACCACGTGTTATTGAGCAAACAGTACGTGAGAAGTTACCTGAAGGTTTCCAACGTAGTGAGTTCTTATTGGAGAAAGGTGCGATCGATATGATTATTGATCGTCGCCAAATGCGTGATAAACTTGCAGGCTTATTAGCGAAGATGATGAACTTGGAAACGTCTGATAACATCGCGACTGCACCAGCAAGTACAGAAGAAACGCCAGTAGTTGTACCTGCAGCGGATGAAATTAAGACTCCAAGTGACGCTCAAAACATTAACGAGTAAACACTAACGAGTAACTATTACCGATGTTGAACAGTATTAATAAAAGCCAGTCTCTCGCAGACTGGCTTTGCTATTTAGAAAGTATTCATCCTGTTAATATTGAAATGGGATTAGGTCGCATAGGACGCGTTGCTGCTGATTTAGCATTAACCACATTTGATGCCAAAGTCATTACCGTTGCAGGTACAAATGGTAAGGGGTCTACCTGCGCATTTTTAGAACGAATTCTACTTGATGCTGGGTACAATGTTGGTGTCACCAGTTCTCCCCATATTCAAGATTACCGAGAGCGTGTTCGCGTTAACGGTGAAATGCTCTGCGCACAAGCGCATGCTGATTCATTTGCCTTTATTGAAGCAGGACGCGGTGATACCACATTAACTTATTTTGAATTTACGACATTATCCGCATTGAAATTATTTCAAGATGCAACATTAGATGTTGTGATCCTTGAAGTTGGATTAGGTGGTCGTTTAGATGCTTCAAATATTGTTTCTGCTGATGTTGCTGTTGTCACTACGATTGATATTGATCATGCTGATTGGCTTGGTACAGATAAAGCCGTTATTGCACGTGAAAAATCGGGTATTTTCCGCGCCAATAAAAAAGCTATTTGTGGTGTGATTAATCCGCCACCTACCATTGCTGAGTATGCTGACGAAGTCGGTGCTGAACTGGTTGCTGTTAATCGAGACTATTATTACACGCAGCATGCTGAAAGTTGGGATTGGCAAGTGAGTTCAACAGAACAACAAGCTAATATTGGCTCTGTGTTTTCTGGCCTGACTATTCCCCAGTTACCTCTGCAAAATGCCGCTACGGCAATTGCCGCAATTCAAGCGTTAGGGTTGGCTGTACCTGAATCTGCCATTCGAAGTGGTGTTGCGAATGCTATGTTACCAGGTCGTATGCAACGATTAGGTACCTCGCCACAACAATTCTTGGATGTTGCACATAATCCTGAGTCAGCGGGTTACCTCGCAACACAACTCGCACGTTTCAAGCAACAGGCTCATTTGCCAGTTAAGATTATTGCTGTTGTTGGCATGCTCAAAGATAAAGATATTGCAGCAAGTTTGGCAGCTTTAACAGATGTTATTGATTGTTGGCACTTAGCTGCATTACAGGGCGAACGCGCTGCACCTTGTCAGCAAATCGAGCAGGGATTAGTGGATGCAATGCAACAGAGTGGGAAAAGCCGTGATAGCCTTAGCCAGCAGCCTATGAGTCATGATACAATAGCGCAAGCTTGGCAATCAGCAAATCAAAGTGCTGATTGTAATGATATTATTATTGGTTTCGGCTCGTTTTTCACGGTAGCGGAAATTATCCAACATATAAGTGGTTAAATAAACGTGGCATCGACATTTCAACATCGTTTAGTCGGCACTATTATTCTAGTGGCGATTGGTATCATATTTTTACCTGACTTACTAGATGGTCAGAAGGTCACGTATCGTGAGAATGCTGCGAGCATTCCCTTGCGCCCTGCGTTAGTTGAACTTGCTGAGCCCGTTAACTTTGATTCATTTGATAATGAAGTGGCGGAATTACTCATTGAACCCGCCCCCACAATTAATTTAACGGCGGCTAAAAAAGCGGAACCAGCAGTATACACACCTAAACCTATCACTAAAGCACCGAAACTTATCCCACTAGCTAAACCTGTCGAAACTACAAAAGTAATACCGCCAGTTGGTAATAGTTGGAATATTCGTTTAGGTACCTTCAAGAATTCAGTCGCAGTTGATGAATTGGTTGAAAAAATTAGAAAAGCAGGCTTTGATGCTTATCGATTACCGCGCCATAAACAGGCCGGCCAGTTAAATCGATTATATGTAGGGCCAAACGTAAATAAAAATGAGCTAAAACGTTTATTGCCAAAATTACAAAAAATCACCGGTTTGAAAGGTGTAATTGAGAAATTTGACCCTCGAGACAAGTAATTAAAAAGCCGACATTTATGTCGGTTTTTTTTGTTTATAACTATTATCAATCTCGTATTTAACTTGTTACAATGACGCGAATTTCAAACGAGTGGAACAAAAAATGGCATGGATTGATTACCTTATCTTAGGTATTGTTGGTTTATCTTCAGTGATAAGTTTAGTGCGTGGTTTTGTCAAGGAAGCGTTCTCTCTTTGCACTTGGTTTTGTGCCTTCTTTATATCTCGCTATTATTATCAAGATATTGCTGCCTACTTAGAAAATTTCGATGCATTTAGTGCTGCATTCAGCGAACAGTTAGTTAAAAATGGCGTTGCGATAGCGCTATTATTTATTTCGACCCTTATGTTAGGGGCTTTGCTAAATTACATACTTGGTCAATTAGTGGATAAAACTGGTTTATCAGGTACGGATAGATTGCTCGGTGTATGCTTTGGTATTGCCCGAGGAGTATTAGTGGTGTGCGTATTACTGTTATTTTTACAGTTATTCACCAGTTTCCCGGAAACGGCTTGGTGGCAGGATTCGCCACTAATAGCTGAGTTAAAACCACTCATTAAATGGTTTTTTGAACATCAAGCTTCTGCATGGGACAACATGCAGGGTTTATGACAAGCGAAACGTTATAAATAGCATTTTATCGAAAGCACAGTAAACGAGGAATTTAGGTTATGTGTGGAATTGTTGGCATTGTTTCTACAACCCCTGTTAATCAGTCTATCTATGACGCATTAACAGTATTACAGCATCGTGGACAGGATGCTGCTGGGATTGTAACCTTAAGTGATGGAAACTTTAGGCAGCGCAAAGCAAATGGTTTAGTGAGCGATGTATTCGAAGCTAAACATATGCAGCGTTTGAAAGGTAATATTGGTATCGGTCATGTTCGATACCCTACGGCAGGAAGCTCGAGCGCCGCTGAGGCTCAACCTTTCTATGTTAACTCTCCGTTCGGTATTTCCCTTGCTCATAACGGAAATCTAACCAACGCCGCCGAATTAAAAGAAGAGCAATTTCATAAAGCCCGTCGTCACATTAATACCACGTCTGATTCAGAAGTATTACTTAATGTTATGGCGCATGAATTAGATAAATGCCCAAGTTTACATTTGACTGCAGAAGATATTTTTACTGCAATTAAAGCTGTACACAAGCAAGCACGCGGTGCTTATGCTGTGGTATCACTGATTATTAATCATGGTCTTGTTGCTTTCCGTGATCCTAACGGTATTCGCCCGTTAGTATTAGGTGTGAGAACTGAAGATGAACGAAAAGAATATATGGTAGCTTCTGAATCTGTTGCACTTGATGCAGTAGGTTTTAACTTTGTACGTGATATTGAACCAGGTGAAGCTGTTTATATTACTGATGAAGGTGAGCTATTTAGCGCGCACTGTGCTGAAAATGCAAAGCATAACCCATGTATTTTTGAATTTGTTTACTTTGCACGTCCAGACTCAACCATTGATAAGGTATCGGTTTACGAATCACGTCTTGCAATGGGCGAGAAACTCGGTCATAAAATTAAGCGTGAATGGGCTGATATTGACATTGATGTTGTGATCCCAATTCCTGAAACGTCATGTGATAGTGCGTTAGAAATTGCAAAAGTATTAGATTTACCATATCGCCAAGGTTTTGTTAAAAACCGTTATATTGGTCGTACGTTTATCATGCCTGGACAAACTTTGCGTCGTAAGTCTGTACGTCGTAAATTGAATGCAATTTCATCTGAGTTTATAGGTAAAAATGTACTACTAGTTGATGACTCTATTGTACGTGGTACAACATCAGAACAGATCATTGAAATGGCACGTGAAGCAGGCGCAAATAAAGTTTATTTAGCTTCCGCAGCCCCTGAAGTACGTTATCCAAACGTATACGGTATTGATATGCCGAGTTCAGAAGAATTGATTGCTCATGACCGCAGTGTTGATGAAATTGCCACTATCATTGGTGCTGATGCGCTTATCTTCCAAGACCTAGGTGATTTGGTCGCTGCTGTTTCAAGATGTAATCCTGAGATTAAAAAGTTCGAAACATCTGTGTTTAGTGGTGAATATGTTACTGGCGATATTGATGGGGCTTACTTACAGCGTCTTAATGATGTCCGTAGCGATGATGCTAAAACAGTCAAAGAACAAAAGGAAGAAATAGCTAATTTAGAGATCCACAATGAAGGTGCGTAATCTTTAATGTGAGCTAAATAATTTAGTCGATTGATTTAAAAAGGAGCGTAATGCTCCTTTTTTAGATCTTCCATTTTTCCAGCTGCGCTATTTTTATGCATTTTTTAAAAATGCACGCTGTTGCAGATCATATTGGCCATCATGCCAAATAAGTACGCTACCTTGATCAAACCAATCACCTAACACAATACGTTTACCAATTTTATCACCCGGTAATAGCACATCGTGAATATTCGGTTTGTGGGTATGACCATGAATTAATATCTGGCAGTTATATTCTTGCATTTTATCGACAACTTCAGATTCTGTTACATCCATGATCGTCATACTTTTTTGTTGATTACCTTGTTGGCTTTTTCCTCGAATTTTATCGGCAATCGCTTCGCGGACAAAGATAGGTAAACAGGTGAATAATTTCTGACGCCATGGGATATTAACGGCTGCACGAAATGCTTGGTATTTTTCATCTAGCGTACAGAAGGTATCGCCATGTGCAATGAGTACCTTTTGGCCGTCAAGATTAATCGCTGTGTAATCTCCGAGGATTGTTATGCCTGTACGTTTAGCAAAACGCTTACTCACCAAGAAGTCACGATTACCTTTCACTAAGAAACATTTCACACCACTGTCGGTTAACGCTTTAAGTCCATCTTGAACGCTGTCGTTAAGTGGATTACTAATATCATCACCAGACCAGAATTCAAATAGGTCGCCTAAAATGTAGAGCGCGTTAGCTTCGCGTGCTTCGGTCGCAAGAAAGTGTAAAAATAATTCGGTTATTTGCGGACGGCGTTCATCAAGGTGCAGATCTGAAATAAAAAACGTTGTCATGTGATGGTTTCATCCTTGTGGGGAATAAAAAAATACACTACCGAAGCAGTGTATCAATTTTAATAAATAGAGTAAGCAATTATGCTTCTTCTACCGTTACTTTTGTGATGATGATGTCATCTGATGGTACGTCACCATGGCCACGGCGGTTACAGGTTGGTACCTTCTTGATCTTTTCAATCACGTCCATACCTTCAACAACTTCACCGAATACGCAGTAACCCCAACCTTGAGAAGTCTTGCTTGTGAAGTCTAGGAAGTTGTTGTCTTTCACGTTGATGAAGAACTGTGAACTTGCTGAATGCGGGTCCATAGTACGTGCCATTGCTAATGTACCACGTTTATTAGACAGACCATTGTCTGCTTCATTTTCGATAGGTGCATTTGAATTTTTCTCTTCCATACCAGGAAGCATGCCGCCACCTTGAACCATGAAGCCATCGATTACACGGTGAAAGATAGTACCTTCGTAGAAGCCGCTTTCTGCGTACTCTAGGAAGTTAGCTGCTGTTTTTGGTGCACTTTCAAAGTTAAGTTCGATTTTGATATCACCGAAATCTGTATGTAGAGTTATCATTTTAATGATCCTTTAGTTAGTTAACGGGTAAATTCTATCCTAAAGGTTAGCAATGGCAAAGCTTTTCGATAGTGAAGGGGTAGGAAGGGCTTATTTTTGTGCTTTCATTTGGCTGATTTATACACTTTTTTCGTTGTTCAGTTAAATTTCGACCTTTTATGCTGTTGCAAAGCTAGTAATCATTAATGCTAATGGTAAAATCAGTCAATTAATTGCATTTTACTGTTTGCGCAAGGATCACTATTCGATGCTGAAGATTTACAACACACTGACTCGCCAAAAAGAAGAATTTAAACCTATCACCGAAGGTGAAATCGGTATGTACGTATGTGGTGTGACTATCTATGATTACTGTCATATAGGTCACGGTCGTACTTTTGTGGCGTTTGATACTGTGGTGCGTTATCTTCGCCATCGCGGTTATGCGGTTAAATTTATCCGTAACATTACAGATGTTGATGACAAGATCATTAAACGTGCAAATGAAAACGGCGAAACTTGCGATCAGTTAACTACGCGATTTACCCAAGCCATGCACGACGATTTTGATGCACTACATATGATCCGTCCTGACATCGAACCGACGGTAACGGGCCACATGCCAGATATTATCGAGATTATCGAAAAATTAGTCGCAAAAGGCCACGCTTATGTTGCTGATAGTGGCGATGTATTATTTGAAGTGAAGACGTTTGCTGACTACGGTAAGTTAAGTGGCCAAGACTTAGATATGTTACAAGCGGGCGCGCGCGTTGAAGTTGAATCAAATAAACGTAACCCGATGGACTTCGTGTTATGGAAAATGGCGAAACCAGGTGAACCAAGCTGGGCTTCACCTTGGGGTGAAGGGCGTCCAGGTTGGCATATTGAATGTTCAGCAATGAATAACAAACTACTGGGTGAAGTATTTGATATTCATGGTGGCGGCTCTGATTTGATGTTCCCACACCACGAAAATGAAGTGGCACAATCATGCTGCGCACATAATGGCGAGTACGTTAATACTTGGATGCATTCTGGCATGGTGCAAATCGACAAAGTAAAAATGTCTAAGTCACTTAATAACTTTTTTACTATCCGTGATGTATTGGAAGAGTACGACGGTGAATCTGTTCGTTATTTCTTACTTTCAGGTCACTACCGCAGCCAGTTAAATTACTCAGAAGAAAATTTAAAACAAGCACGTTCAAGCTTAGAGCGTTTATATACCGCATTACGTGGTGTGACAGTTGCCGACGTTGATGGTCTAGTTCCTGGTTGTGAAGCGTACGTTGAAACGTTTAAAGCGGCAATGGATGATGACTTTAATACACCAGAAGCATTTCCAGTGTTGTTTGAACTGGCAAAAGAAATTAACCGTATTAAAGATACTGATGCGAAACGCGCAGGTGAATTAGCCGCACAGTTAATTTCATTTGGTAATGTACTTGGTCTACTGTCACAAGAACCTGAAGCCTTCTTACAAGGTGATGCAGGTGAAGATGATGAAGTGGCTGAAATCGAAGCGCTTATTAAACAACGTAACGATGCTCGTGCAAGTAAAGATTGGGGCATGGCGGATGATGCTCGTGACAAGTTAAATGCGTTGGGTATTGTATTGGAAGATGGTGCTAACGGTACTACTTGGCGTCGTAAGTAAAGTTGGCGCTGTAAATAAAATTGAATTAACTTTAAATGTTGATGACTGAATGTGTTGAATTTAAGCCGTCATCGGCGTTTTTTTACTAGATAGGGATTAATCATGTTTAAAATTATTTCAGTGATCATCGGTTGTGCGTTGATTTTTTTCCTTATGCAGCGCATGGGGGGGAATAAAAAACAAGCCGCTGAAAATATAGAATTAGGTAAAGAGTTCTTAGCCGCGAATTTAGAAAAAGAAGGTGTTGAAGTAACTGCGTCAGGCCTACAATCGAAAGTACTTACTGAAGGTACTGGCACTGAACATCCAACCGGTCGTTCTAAAGTAACAGTTCATTATCACGGTACATTATTAGACGGTACTGTGTTTGATAGCTCTGTACAGCGCGGCGAGCCGATTACATTTGGTTTAAATCAAGTGATCCCCGGTTGGACCGAAGGTGTACAGTTGATGGTAGTGGGTGAGAAACGTCGCTTCTTTATTCCCAGCAATCTAGCGTATGGCAACCGAGGTGCTGGTAGTATCCAACCTGGTTCAACACTGATCTTTGAAGTGGAACTGTTAAGTTTCAAATAAATGCCTAATTAAGGTTTAAGCGCAGAGCTTAGCTTACAAAAAAGCCGCATGACCAAAAGGTGATGCGGCTTTTATTATTTATAATACGTGATGGTTTATTACGTACTATTTGTAACTGATTGCTTATCGATTACTTTGAATGGTAATCACGGCAAGAGATTAGAGTATTCTCGATCAAGCTTGCAACTGTCATTGGACCAACACCACCTGGTACAGGGGTAATGAAAGAAGCATTTTCTTTTGCTACTTCAAAGCCAACATCACCAACAAGTTTACCATTTTCTAAACGGTTAATACCAACATCGATCACCATTGCGCCTTTCTTGATCCATTCACCTGGAATAAAGTTAGGACGACCAACTGCTACTACAACTAAATCGGCACGGCGTACATGCTCTTCTAAGTTTTTAGTGAAGCGGTGACATGTTGTCGTTGTACAACCTGCAAGTAATAATTCAAGCGTCATTGGACGACCAACAATATTCGACGCACCAACAACAACAGCATCTAGACCATGTAGGTCAACACCTGTTGATTCAAGTAGCGTAATAATACCTTTTGGTGTGCAAGGACGTAATGCAGGGATGCGTTGTGATAAACGACCTACGTTATATGGATGAAAACCATCAACATCTTTGTCTGGGCGAATATGTTCCAACACAAGGGTTGTATCAATATGCGCAGGTAAAGGCAGTTGCACTAATATTCCATCAATCGTGGTATCTGCGTTTAACTCATCAATTAATGCTAATAAAGCTTCTTGTGAGCTATCTCTTTCAAGATCGTAAGATTTAGAAACGAAGCCTACTTCTTCACAGGCACGACGTTTACTCCCAACATATACTTGTGATGCCGGATCGGCACCCACTAAAATCACAGCAAGACCCGGGGCGCGTAATCCTTGTGCAGTACGCGTAGCCACTTCTTCAGCAACTTTCTGGCGAACTTGCTGAGAAATATTTTTTCCATTAATGATTTGAGCTGTCATTGAGTTATATTCATCTCTTGGTTAGAAAGTTGCGCCATTTTCGCACTAAAATGTGACTTTGTCAGCAATTCTTAGGATAAATAATCATCTAATTAGAGTGACAAAGAAGGTCTATTTGGTTATAAAGATGCTTTAAATTACTTAGGTAGATAACAGTGAAACATCAAGAGCATATTATTTCCGTTTTTGCAGACGTAGCAGCACCCTCAACCCGTTTAATTGACAGTTCAACTGTAAATATCGAAAGTAAAGATGTTGTTATTATGCAGCGCGCACTGTTAGAAACAAATCCTAAATTTCGCCAGCTTATTCCTTATGTGGTTGTAAAGCAGGGTGACAAATACTTAGCATACGAACGTTCTGTATCAGGTGGTGAATCTCGCTTACATAACTTATTCAGTATTGGTATTGGTGGTCACGTTGATGCTGTTGATGCGGTTTATGATGAAAAAGGTGTATTCCAACTAGCAGATACGTTACGCACTGGTATGTATCGTGAATTACATGAAGAGTTAGGTTTAAAAGAAAGCGACTTCTTAGGGATGACAACAATAGGTTATCTTTCTAAAGACGTAACACCGGTTGATGAAGTACATCTAGGTATTGTATTAGTTGCTGAAGTACATGCAGACCTTGTTGTAACGAGCAAAGAAGACGCGTTGAACTTAGCGGGCTTTTTAGCGGCGGACGAATTAGCAAAGCTAAGTTTAGAGTCATGGTCCGAAACTGTGGTAGCAGAGCTAGTATAAGCAGATTAGAACGTCGATAAGCAGGTTAATTGAAACCTGCTTTGTTATTGATTTGCGTTACTATTTAATAAAAATTCTGCAATTAGCATCGAAACTATGCATATTGTTGTTATAATCTCGCTTGGTGTATAACTATTAGGCAGTTGCTTCTTCACTTAGATAAACTATTTGACGAGAACAGAGCAACTCTGTAATATCCACCCTCGTTGACAGACGTAGTCTTCAACACTTTCGGTGATTAGCGCAGCTTGGTAGCGCACCTGGTTTGGGACCAGGGGGTCAGAGGTTCGAATCCTCTATCACCGACCACGACCCCTTAGCTCAGTTGGATAGAGCAACGGCCTTCTAAGCCGTAGGCCATAGGTTCGAATCCTATAGGGGTCACCATATTATCTACGTAAAAGTAGAAATTAATTCGTTTACCAAAACGGGTTGATGTAAAAGTTAGTGGCGGTTGTAGCTCAGTTGGTAGAGCCCCGGATTGTGATTCCGGTTGTCGAGGGTTCAAATCCCTTCAGTCGCCCCATATTTGATAACTCACTAAGGTGAAGTTATCGACCCTTGTCAGAGTTACCTGCTGATAAGTTGATAGTTTGTGCGGAAGTGGCGGAATTGGTAGACGCGCTAGATTTAGGTTCTAGTATCGCAAGGTGTGAGAGTTCAAGTCTCTCCTTCCGCACCATGTTCGGTGATTAGCGCAGCTTGGTAGCGCACCTGGTTTGGGACCAGGGGGTCAGAGGTTCGAATCCTCTATCACCGACCACTTATTTTTCCAAGCAATTGGAATTTGAAAAAGCCTGCTCATTGAGCAGGCTTTTTTCGTTATAACGTTTTTCAAAAATTGCTGCTTATTGGTTATACACTTCAGACTTGAATTTGGTAGCATTTAAAAACAAAGCTTATTTACATAGGATAAAAGTATTATGACTGACAATACACAATTTTTAGAAAAGCTAAACAATGACATCGACACTAAATTACAGTTCGTTGATTACGCTGAGTTAAAAGTAAATAAACATTTAGCTAAAGCGGATCAACCTGAAACACAACACTTTGCGATTAACATTGCATTATTAGCATTAGAAGAAGAGCAAAACACAGCGACTTATTCTGCGCTATTGAAATTGTTAGTGGTACAGCTTGAAGCTTACCTTGCACTTCCAGCTACAACAGTTGCTGATGATTTCCGTGCTGAAATCAAAGACACTATCGCGCAATTAAACGCGCTTGTAGCTGAAGTTGAAGCTGCCGCACTGTAACTATTAGTTACCTAGATTGAAAAAATCTATACTTGAATACCAAATAAAGCATTGATTAACATCGCGTTAATCAATGCTTTTTTCATACATACTAACCTCACTTCATAACGATAGATATGCGGGTGACGTGGTAATCGAAGATTTTATGCATGCTTTGTGAGTGATATCATTTAATAGTATGGTTGACACTCGGTTAGTCATCACAAGAGCCGTGAAATTCGCACGACTAAAAAACATCCGTCTTTAGCCAGTCAATAAAGGCCTTTATTTTCGGACAACCGCGAGATTCGCGGTGGTATAACAACCAAATGTCAGTTGTATAATTGTCTGATAGTGATTGTATTTTCTCTATCTCTGGATGGTTATCAACGACAAAGCAAGGAAGGATCGCTTTGCCAACACCGGCTTTTACGGCTTCAAGTTGACTCAAAATTGAGGACGCGCTGCATTTTATTTTTGCGTCAGGAAAAAGCGTACTCATCCATTTCGATGAGGGTGCAGAGAGGTTATTAAAGCCAATCCACTCATCATTTTTGGCATGATTTGATCCATTATGATAAATACCCCACCGGACGTTTTTTACTTTCCGACCAATTAAATTTTCAGGCGGTGTCGACGTTGATCGTATCGCAATATCAAATGCATGGTTAGTCATATGACTGAATTCATATGATGTGCTGAACTCGAGTTTTATGTCTGGGTATAGTAGATAAAATGCGCTTAGATGTGGGCAGATTAAGCTGTTCATGATGGCTCCTGTTGTGGTTATTTGTAACAGGCCACTGGGGTGCTTATTTTCATTCTCAAGATTTATTTTCCATTGATATATTTCAGCTTCCATTTTTTCACCTGCTGAAATAAGCAACTTTCCATTATCTGTCGGAGTATAACCAGAAGGAGACTTATTAAATAATTTAGTATTACTTTCATCCTCTAATTTTTTTAATCCTCTAATCACGGTGGCGTGAGTGACATTAAGTGCTTCTGCTGCACCTGATGCAGATCCCCTACGATAAGTGAAAAGTGCATAACGGATCAAACCCCAACTTAAGTTGTACATTTTATAACATCCTATTGTTCTATTTTTGCTATTCCATCATCAATGATAGTTCGAGTAGTATATCCCTAATTCTTAGATGAAGTATCAAGTTTTTATGTTTAAGGACGGGGTTATAGTGGCTTGAAATGTTCGAGTCGCAGGAAGTGAATTCACTAAAATAGTGCTTGCTACAAGGTTAGGTAGTTTGAAGTATGGTTTATTTAACAAGGAGTTAGTTATGGTGCTAAATAAGTTTTATATAGTAGGAGATCGCTTTTCCCGGTTTCAGGATAACCTTTTGAAGTTGCAAGAATTGCGCTCTAGTCAAATACCCCGAGAAGATATCAATATCGTATTTGTTTCTGGCTCATTCGAGCTTTACTTGGGCCTATGTTAAGTGCTTTAGCGTAAATAAGGTGTTACTGATTAAAATGAGAATAAAAATGAAAATTAAAATATTGATAGCTCTTCTTTCAGGCTTGATCACTACGTCCGTATCAGCTTATGACTCGTTGAGTGATTCTGGTTTTTATGACTTGCAGAAAAAATCAGGTGGGCACTTTGGTATTTACTTCCTCCGTAGAGCCATTTTTTCTGAATATAGTCCCCAATACCCCTTGTGGTCTGATGGTGCAGATAAAAACAGATGGATTTATTTACCTAGAAGGAAAAAAATTGATACATCAAACCCAAACAGTTGGGTCTTTCCTAGAGGGACAAAGTTGTGGAAAGAGTTCTCATTTATTGAAATGGGAAAAAAGCGTAAAATTGAAACTCGTCTTTTAGAAAAAATTAGTGATAAAGACTGGATAGCGGAAACTTATGTTTGGAATGAGGATCAAACCGTTGCGACTTTAGCTCCTGAGGAGGGAATTAAGGAACATTACCTTTTAGCTAATGGGAAATATTACGATATTCCAAGTAAACATGATTGTAGTTATTGTCACTCGAAAGGAGGTATCGATAGTGGACTAAAAAAAACACCAGTATTAGGATTCTCTGCATTACAATTATCTGATGATCGAGATCCTAACGCTATCCATGGAAGTGAATTGAAACCTGGGATGATAACTTTATCAGCGCTACAAAGATTGAAGAAAACAACGAAGATATTACAGGTGATGCCGCGTATTCAAAATGTAGCTAGTGCACCATTACAACGCTCTGTATTTGGATATTTGCATGCTAATTGTGGTCACTGCCATAATGAAGCAGGTTTTGCTGAGTTAACAACGACTTTAAATTTCAACCATGATGCAACAGCAAATTATATTCAACAAAATGGTACTTATAAAACCGCAATAGGAAAGTCGATAAGTGACTATCTAACCTCTACGGGTTCTCCTGAAAAAGTGATAAAGCCCGGTGCTGCTGAGAATAGTGCATTGATTTACCGTATGACAGAAGAGCAAGAGGAGTATACTTTTGAAATTCCGTCGTGGCACCATTCGGCAGGTTTCTCATTGACAGCAGGCGTGAAAATGCCTTTTGTTGGTACAAATGTTGTCGATAGTGAAGCTGTTGATATTATTAAGAAATATATTAATAATCTTTAGGTGATTAGATTGGAAAGCGGTAATCAAATAAATGGAGTTATTATAAAAAAGATCTTATTTGTAGAGCCTTCATCAAGGAAAGAAAAGTCTATCACCAGTGATGTGTGTAACAAGGTGATCCGTAATTTACAAATAGACGGTGAATATACAGTCGATCATGTTGACTTGTGGGACGCCGATTTACCGCAGATGAACAAATTGATGAAATATGTGCGTTGATGAATCAAGTCGTAGCATAATATTCATGATTCTAACACCCTCCCAATAAACCTAAAATACCTCACCTCTATATCTTCAATAATATTTATTAACCACCTCTTTTTGTCAGGCTTAAGTCTTCTAAGTACCTTTAAACTTTTGTGGCTAAGAGACTTGGCTCACATAAAAAAACATTAAACTCGAAAGTGATTTAAACTCAAAGTGAGAGATAGTTCACAGCGGGAAATAAGTTCTTTTTTTTATTTATATTTATCAAGTTAAAGATTTAACCCTTCATTTAATACTGACTTTTAATGAACGACCAAAATACGGGCCTACTTATAACATTATGTTTTTAAAGTTAAAAGTGAATCGTGTTAATTTTTTATCAAGATTTCAATGTTAATTATTTGTTTCATTGTACATGGCGTTATGTCCGTAATATGAATTAACAAACTAAAAATGAAACATATTTCAGATCACAAATTAAGTGTTTGGTATTTGTAAAAAAAAATACACCGGCGCAACATGTACCTCAAAGGGGAGTTGTGGGTGAATCTGATGTTGATATTGATTACACACTCCCGATTAACAATTTAAAGATTATAAATCAAGAGGTTATTAGATATGATTAAGATTTTCCTTTGCTGTGCAGCTGGTATGTCTACTTCAATGGTTGTTAAAAAAATGCGACAAGCTGCAGAATCTGCGGATGTTAAAGCTGAAATTAACGCTTATTCTATTTCTGCATTCGAGACTGAAGTTAAGAAACACGATGTTTGTCTTGTCGCACCACAAGTGAAATACAAATTTGCTGAATTCAGTAAGCGTTGTGAAGAAGAAAATGTGGCTTGTGGACAAATTGATATGATGCAATACGGCATGATGAAGGGTAAAGAAATTCTACAGCAAGCTATTGATTTAAAGGGATAGTTAGGCTTTTTGTTCGCGTTGCTAAATGGCTTTTCGATTAAAGACCAGCTAAATAATTAAATCAGTGCGTAGTTTTATCGTTGCGCATTTTTTTGCTGTGATTCAATACATATTTTATAAAAAAAGGAAGTTTTATGTCTCTTATAAATGCAACTATGGATTTTGTCGAGCGCGTCATTGCGCCCATTGCAGGCAAGGTCGCTTGTCAAAAGCATATCTGCGCGATTAAAGATGGTTTCATTTCAACAATGCCTTTCCTGATCGTTGGTTCTTTACTGCTTGTATTTGCTAACCCTCCTGGTTCGGGTAACTGGTTTTTAGATGGCTGGCACTCAGTCGTTCAAGGTATTGGTCGTGATAATATTGTTGGTCCATTCTTTGTTAGTATGGGTATCTTTGCGATGTACTCTGCTTATGGTATCGCATATAACTTAGCTGAGACGCTTAACACAAAAGGTGTTAACCCAATGAACTCAGGCATGCTATCTATGTTCTCTTTCCTATTAGCAGTTGCACCTGCTGTTTGGGTTGGTGGCGAGTTAGGTAGTGTTATCCCTATGGCTTACTTAGGTGGTGCGGGTGCATTTACAGCCATTATTTGTGGTCTATTAGTACCTACGCTACAAACGTTTCTTGTTGAAAAGAACATTCGTATTAAAATGCCAGAAGCGGTGCCTGAAAAAATATCAGCGTCATTTGACTTGCTTATACCTGTTGTAGCAATGATCTTAATTGTGCAAGTTATCAATGGTGTATTGGGTAACTTTGACTTAAATATAGCAACTGGCATCATGGCATTGTTTAGCCCTCTTGTAGCTGCTTCTGATACATTCTTCGCTTTTGCGTTGGCTATTTTATTAATCCAATTATTATGGTTTGCAGGTATTCACGGCGCATCCGTTGTTTTAGGTGTTATTGGTCCACTACTGCTAATCAACTTAGGTGCAAACCAAGAAGCACTTGAAGCAGGTAAAGACTTACCGGCTATCTTCATCAACCCAACCATGGATTTCTTCGTATTCGTTGGTGGTTCAGGCGGTACATTAGCGCTAGTTTGCATGATGGCTCGTTCTAAATCCGCTCACCTACGTACTGTTGGTAAAATGTCATTAATTCCTGGTTGTTTCAATATTAATGAACCTGTGATTTTTGGTACGCCAATCGTAATGAACCCAACATTCTTTATCCCTTGGATTCTTGCACCATTAGTCAACGCATCTATCGTTTGGAGTGTATTCAAGCTCGATTTAGTGTCTAACGTTGTTGCCTTACCACCATGGACAATGCCTGCGCCTATCGGTGCTGTAATGGCCACGAACTCAATGCTAGCAGCAGTTGTTGTTGCAGTCTGTTTTGTTGTGAGTGGTTTAATCTTCTATCCATTCTTCAAAGCGTATGAAAAAGAATTATTAGCGCAAGAAGAACCTGAACAGCTTGATGAAGCAGGGGCGTTATCATCAGCTAAAGCGGCTTAATAAATACTGTATGGGATCACAAATCGCTATATCTCATTAATAACGGTATTTCATAGATAGAAAATAGCCATCTTTTACACATGATTCATAAGGTAATAGATGGCTTATCAAAATTTAGAATAAAAAATTAAGAATAAAAAATTAAGAATAAAAAATTAAGGAATGGATGATGGAAATTACAGAAGAATTTTTGATGACACTTTTATGCCAAGCTGGTGCAGCGCGTTCAGCAGTGATGCAAGCAATGTTAGAAGCAAGGCAAGGTGATTTCGAATCAGCAAAAGCATCACTTAACGCCGCCGATGAAGCATTAGCTGAAGTACATAAATCACAAACAGAACTCATTAGCTTTGACGAAGGTGAAGGCAAAGTAAAAATGACCCTGATCTTAACGCACATTCAAGATCACATTATGAATGCAATGCTGTGTAAAGACCTTGCATTCGAAATTATTGAACTTCAAAGACGAATCCAAAATGAGGACTAAAGTATGTTAAAAATTACAATTATCGGTGGTGGCTCTAGCTATACACCTGAAATCATTGAAGGCTTCATTAATCGTCATCACGAATTGCCAGTGACACACATTGATCTATTTGATATCGAAGAAGGTCGTTACAAAGTTGAGACTGTTGGCGCATTAGCTAAACGTATGATTAAAAATGCAGGTCTTGATATTGAATTAAATATTGAGTTTGACCGCCGTAAAGCGTTAACAGGCGCTAATTATGTGTGTTCTCAAATGCGAGTTGGTATGATCCCTGCGCGTATTCAAGACGAATTACTGGGTAACAAGTACGGTATGATTGGTCAGGAAACTAATGGTATTGCAGGTTTTGCTAAGGCAATGCGTACAATTCCAGTGACACTTTCTTTATGTAAAGACATGGAAGAAATATGCCCTGACGCATGGTTAATTAACTTCACTAATCCGTCGGGTATTATTACAGAAACAGTGCTTAAACATACAAACATCAAAGTAATCGGCCTATGTAACGTGCCTGTTTGCACCCAGTTTGGTATTGAAGAATTGATGGGAACGAAAGATCTGCAAGTTCAGTTTGCAGGGCTAAATCACTTCATCCATGCGTTCCATATTTGGGATCACGGTAAAGATCGTATCGGCGAATTAATCGATAAAGTGTGTTCTGGTGAGGACTTTGCACTGCCTAAAAACTTAGGTGAAGTTACTTGGGTTCCTGAGCAATTAAAACACCTAGGTGCATTACCTTGTGGTTACCACCAGTATTATTACAAGCAAGACGACTTAGAGCAAAAAGAAGTTAAGTCAGAAGGTTATGTTACACGTGGCGAGCAAGTTCAAGATATTGAAAGAGAATTATTTAAACTGTACGAAGATGTAAACTTAAACGTGAAGCCTAAGCAATTAGAAGAGCGTGGCGGCGCACATTATTCCGAAGCAGCATGTGAGTTAATCAATGCGATCCACAATGACAAACGTACTTTAATGCATGTCAATATTCGTAATAATGGCACAATTTCAGAACTGCCAAATGACTGCGCTATTGAGGCTACATCTGTTATTACATCATGCGGTCCACAGCCATTGAACGTTGCGCCAATTACGAACCCTGCGATACGCGGTACGTTGCAATTACAAAAAGCATTCGAAGAACTGGCTGTTGAAGCGGGTGTCTTTGGTAGCTATGGCGCGGCATTACAGGCACTAACAATCAACCCATTAGTGCGTAAAGGTACGGTAACGAAAGAAATTTTAGATGAAATGATTGAATTGAATGCGAAATATGTACCTCAGTTTAACAAAATGTAGAAGAGTTCATTATGAAGCTAATCGTAAACATAGATGATTTAGGTTTAACTGAAAAAGTTAATGAATCAGTGGTCGCGTGCTTTAAAGTTGGCGTTGTTCAGTCTACAACATTAATGATGAACCAACCTGCAACCGAGCATGCGATTGAATTAATCAAGCAAGGTTTAGTCCCCAATGTCGGATTACATTTAACGCTAACCAGTGGTAAACCAATTTTAGCGCCGCGTTTAGTGCCAGATTTAGTTGATAGTGACGGGTATTTTTTAAAGCAAGACAAAGTGATCGCGTCTGAGGTCTTAAGTTTTGATCAAGCTTATAGTGAGTTCAAAGCGCAATATGATAAAGCGATCAATGCGGGTATTAAATTAACGCATATTGATAGTCACCACTTTGCTGCTGTATTTCCGCCATACAAAAAAGCATTCATTGCTTTTGCGAATGATACTGGGATCCCTGTACGCCGTGTCGATCATGTTGTTTCGGGTTGTGAAGGTTTAACGGTACCAACAACTGAAGGGTTTAGTGCAAGGTTCTACGCTGATGGTGTAACATTGGAACGACTGCAAGCGTTGATTCTTGAGTTTAGCGCTAAGATCCCGAATGGGACACTGGAGCTAATGAGCCACACAACATTAGAGGGTGATACGTTATTACCAACACTATCTCGCTACGCAGATAAGCGTGTTGATGAGTTCAATATCTTAACCTCTCAAGCACTCAAAGATTGGTTAGAAGTCCATAAAATCGAATGCATAGGCTTTGATTCTATTTAACTTAACTTTTAACTTAAGAAGCTAGTTAAAATAATACCCATTACGTCAGTCAGAGGTCATGGGTATTAATTGATAACCCCTTCAAGTACCTTATATTGAGTTAGGTGATAAGTTTTTCTTATCAAATGAAAGAATTTTCCCGTTATGTTTATTGCTCTGTAAAAGGTATTGTAAAGTGCTTATCTTGAGTATGTTAAAGCTCTCCGTAAAAATGCTTGTGGAGTATCCCCGTTTTTAACATCAATCTATTAGAGTGAGACATGCCCATGGCTGAACAGAAAATAAGTCCGAAAGATTATTCGTTAGTTGATAGATACTCTGCTTTTAATGCCATTTATCAACAAAATAGCCATCTAAATAACCATACTAATCGTCAGCAAGCGCATCAATCAAGCTTGCTAACTATTGGTGTTGCGGCATGTTCTATCCGACAGATAAATGGTACCGACGTCAGCTTGTCAATTGATTCCGTGATTGTCGAAGAACCTTTAGAGATACACCTCATTTATAGCGATTGCGCGGGCAAACAGAAAGAGCGTGTTTACTTAGTGACGATGCGCACACCGGGTGACGATCTTAATCTGGTTACGGGCCTGTTGTTGGCTGAAGGTATTATCAACAGCGCTAGCGACATTGTTGGTATCAATGAGCACTTTGATTTAGATGACATGAGGCAAAATGAGATACATCTACGTTTATCATCAGATGTTGTTGTGGATTGGGCATTAATCAATCGAGATACCACATCCTTCTCCAGTTGTGGCGTGTGTGGGAAATCTTCAATACAGTCTTTAGAACTACGCGATATCCCCGATTTAGATTCGACAGAAGGGTGGTTGTCGGGCCTTATGATTCCTCATTTCAGCGATACATTACGTCAGTTTCAATCGATGTTTAACCAAACCGGCGGGGTGCATGGATGCGCCTTATTTGATGCTAAAGGGGCTTTATTACTGAGCTGTGAAGATGTAGGACGTCACAATGCATTAGATAAATTGATGGGGAAATTAGCAAGAAGTCCTGAACTTGATCAACAAGAAAAAATTGTATTTCTAAGCGGCCGTATTAGTTTCGAGTTGGTTCAAAAAGTACTTGTTTCTGGTATTTCGGTACTGATAGCAGTAGGCGCACCATCCAACCTTGCGATCAATATGGCGAAACGCTTTAATCTAACACTGATTGGCTTTAGCCGTAATGGTGGGTTTAACGTCTACCATGGTGCTTTTCGTTTAAACCTGGCGACTGATATAGAGAATCAACATGACAATTAAAAAATATGAAGGGGCTGCTGGTGGTTGGGGGGCCTTATTAAGTACGACCAAACATCTGGTGAAAAGCGAAAATGTTTCACGTAATATCCGAAACTTACTCAAAACAAACCAAGATAAAGGGTTCGATTGCCCGGGTTGTGCATGGGGTGAATCCAAAGAACAAACTCGGTTTAGATTTTGTGAAAATGGTGCTAAAGCCGTTAATTGGGAAGCCACAAGTCGACGTGTTACACCTGAATTTTTTGAACAACATCCGGTAAGTTGGTTAACCCAGCAAAGTGATTACTTTTTAGAGTCTCAAGGGCGGCTTAGTCATCCTGTTCAGTACAATCGTGAAACGGGTTGCTATGAAGCGGTTAGTTGGCAGCAGGCATTTACGCTGATCGCGAAGCATTTAAATACACTTGAACATCCTGATCAAGCAGAGTTTTATACATCGGGTAGAGCGAGTAATGAAGCCGCTTTTTTGTATCAACTTTTTGTGCGTAAATTTGGTACCAATAACTTTCCTGATTGCTCCAATATGTGCCATGAAGCAAGTGGTGTCGGGTTGAAACAAGCGATTGGTATCGGTAAAGGTACAGTAACACTGGAAGACTTTGAACATGCTGATGCTGTTTTTGTGTTTGGTCAAAACCCAGGCACAAACCATCCGCGTATGCTAGATACACTGCGTCAGGCGTCGCGTCGCGGGGCGGCCATTGTCACTTTTAATACTTTAAGAGAAAGAGGGTTAGAACGTTTTACTAACCCACAATCAGTGAAAGAAATGCTGACTGATGGTTCGACGCAAATTAGTCAATGCTATTTTACGCCTAAACTTGGCGGAGACATGGCGGTTGTACGTGGTATGGTTAAAGCGCTTGGTGTGATTGATAAAGCCGAATTAGCCGCCGGACGGATCTCTATATTTGATCATGCATTTATTGTTGAACATACCCAAGGCGTCGATGAATACTTAACCGCCGTTGAAGCGACGTCATGGCATGAAATTACCGAGCAAGCTGGGTTATTACAATCTGAAATAGAGCACGCTGCTCGCATTTATTGTCAATCTAAACGGGTGATTATCACGTGGGCGATGGGGATCACTCAGCATAAGCATTCGGTGAAAACCATCCAAGAAATTGCCAACTTACAGCTATTGTTTGGGCAGTTGGGGCAACAAGGTGCGGGATTGTGTCCAGTGCGTGGGCACAGTAATGTACAGGGCGATCGTACTATGGGTATTGATGAAAAGCCCAGTGCTGCGTTCATCAAAAGCATATCGGATGAATTTGATTTTAAAGCCCCTTCAGAACCTGGACATAATACGGTTGAAGCGATTAAAGCGATGCTTGCAGGGGAGAGTAAAATATTTATTGGCTTAGGGGGCAACTTTGCGGCTGCAACGCCAGATACTGCGTTAACACAACAAGCGCTATCCAACTGTAGCTTGACGGTTAATATCGCGACAAAATTAAACCGTACGCATCTTGTGCCAGGTAAAGACTCGCTCATATTACCTTGCTTAGGGCGCACTGATATTGATATGCAAACATTTGGGCCACAAAGAATCACCGTTGAGGACTCGTTTAGTATGGTGCATGCTTCTGCGGGCGTGGTGGCAGGTGATATTGGCGAAATGCGATCTGAGCCTGCTATTATTGCGGGTATTGCGGAAGCAACGCTGGGCAAGCAGCCTATTGATTGGGGCTGGGTCATTGAAGACTATGCTCGGATCCGAGATTTGATTGAAAAAACGATTCCTGGTTTTAGCGACTTTAATCGCAAGATAAAACAACCTGGTGGCTTTTATCTTGGTAACAGTGCTGCGCTGCGACAGTGGCAAACTGCGTCGAAAAAAGCACAATTCATGCAGCATGATCTGCCCGCTCATTTACGGCCTGCAAACTTACGAGAACTCAGTAGCGATCCTGTCTTCGTATTACAAACCATGCGTTCACATGATCAATACAATACCACCATTTACGGTTTTAATGATCGCTACCGCGGTATTTCAGGCGAACGTAAAGTCCTTTTTGTTAACGAGAATGACATCGCTGCATTAGGCATGGAGAATAACCAATTAGTCGATATCGAATCGCTTTGGCCAGATGGTATTGAGCGTAAAGTATTTGGTTTTAAGCTGGTGGCTTATGATATCCCAGAGGGTAATATTGCGGCTTATTTCCCTGAAACAAATCCATTGGTATCTATTGATGGGAAAGGGGATTTGAGTGACACTCCAATTTCTAAAGCGATCCCTGTAGTGTTATCTACGGCGGTATTGAAGAGTAGTAAGATAGATATTGTTACTGCTTAATCCTATTTTACTGCTGTAAACGGCTGACTAATTAGTCATCCGATAGTTGCTTTTTTGACCTTAGGGTGCTCAGTGTTCAAACGTTAATCACATGTTACTAATTTTGCGATATGTTACAGATTTATGTACAATTCATACAAATCTATAGAGTATCGTATGAAATACAGTTCTTATTTTAAAAAATCAATGTTGCTTGCTAGCCTGCTTAGTTGGGTTTTAGTCACGCTTATGCCAGTGATTAATGCCAATAATAGCGTTGGTGTGTGGGCGACGTTGTGTACCGTTAATGGACTGGAACTGGTTCAGATCGAAGAAGGTAAACCCCAAATCCATAAGGGAAAACCTTGCCCATTCAGCCATTTTTCTTCTTTTCATGATCTTGAGCTATTAACTGTACCTGTATTGGCTCGTGTTAGTATTTCAATTCAAGAGCATTATTCGTTTTTAGCGCATAACGTGCGTTATCAATGGCAAATTCCTCGCGCACCGCCTGCAGCCCTTTCGTAACTTAAATTATCACTGTACTACTCACTGTAATAGTACACAGAAATCACGTTATCAATATACCGTTAAACCTTTGCGTTTAAACGGTGATTAATGACGAAAAAATTTAGCTATACCAATTGCATTAAATAAGTGATCAATTATTCCGCCGGAAAAATTGACAATAACAAGACGTTAATTGCCGTAACTAGTTATTCTAATTGCAAAATTAACAACGCAGTTAGTGGCAGTTTTAACCAGAAATAATGATCATCTATTTATTGTGATTGGTATTAATATGGATGACCGTCGTTAGCTCGATAGGGATTTTGTAGAAAGGAAAATACAAAGAATGTCGAAAATTAATCCGCCTGTAGATAACACTTTATCTAACAGAGAGACACTTGCACGCTCAAAATCACGTTACTTCTTAACTTGGCGCTGGCATTTTTATGCTGGGCTATTTGTGATCCCGTTTATGTTGATGCTGAGTCTAACGGGTTTAGTGATGTTGTTTGATGACGAAATTGAATTTAGTCGTTATCAATCAGCGCTAGAAGTAACACCTGAGAAAGATATTGTCGCAACCTCACAACAAATGGCAAGCGTAATAGCTGCTTACCCGAATGCAATGGTAACTCAGTTTATACCAGCTAAAAGTAGTGATCTTGCGAACCGTTTCTCAATTATGCTTGAATCAGGTCAGACGCTGTTTGTTACCGTTAACCCTTATAACGGAGAGGTTCTAGGTACGATAGATCGTAGCGATAGTTGGTATGAGTTGGCGAATGATATACACGGTACTCTATTACTAGGGGATTGGGGTGATTATCTCATTGAAATTGCAGCAAGTTTAGGCGTGATCTTATTAGTGACGGGCGTTTATTTGTGGTTACCACGAGACAAGGCCAGTAAGGCTGGTTTTCTTAAAATAAGAATGGCAAGTGGACCACGTATTTTAATGCGTGACCTACACGCAAATATTGGTGGCTTATTGTCTTTTATATTGTTGTTTTTCTTTGTTTCAGGTCTTGCGTGGGCAAGTATTTGGGGCGGTAAATTCGTGCAAGCGTGGAGTAGTTTCCCAGCAGAAAAGTGGGATAATGTGCCATTGTCTACACAAAATCACGCGTCAATGAATCACGGCAGTGAAGAAGAAATTCCGTGGAATTTAGAGCAAACACTGATGCCTGAATCACATGATCATGCTGCGATGTTAGCAGCAGGGTCGGGTGCTATGCAGCATGATACAAAGATGGATCATGGCATGAACATGTACTCAGAGGTAAAACTTGGTGTCGATCAAATATTAGCGCAAGCTAAAACGCTTGGATTTACCCTGTTTAAGCTTAACCTTCCTCGCAGTGAGACGGGGGTTTATACGCTAGCAGCGAATACCATGAGCGGGGATATTACGGATCCTAGATTAGATAGAACAACACATATCGATCAGTATTCAGGTCGAGTCTTAGCGGATGTAACGTGGAACGAATACAACCTAATGGGCAAGTTTATGGCTGCAGGTATCGCACTACATAAGGGTGATGTTAGTGAGGTGAATAAAATCGTTAATGTATTCTTTTGTTTAGCATTTATCTTTATTGCGATATCCGGTGCTGTAATGTGGTGGATCCGTCGTCCTGTGGGGAAGAAGGTACTTGGTGCGCCACCACGATTTGAACATGAGGGGGTTTGGAAAGTGGGCTTAATCACTATCGTTGTATTATCGTTTATGTTACCAATGGCTGGTGGCACTATAGCCTTCGTATTGTTAGTTGATTGGCTTGTTTTTAGTCGTGTGAATAAATTAAACCTAGCGTTGAATTAGCTTTTTAACGCTAGAGTGATACTGATTTAAAATAAAGATAGACCTGCTTTAAAGCAGGCTTATCTTGTTTTAATTCCTCAATGTTATATGCCCAAAAGTTAAACGCTAAGCCGTATAAAGTATATTTCCTTTCTAAATAAAATTGACCTATCGATATAGGTGTTAGTACTTTGTTGAATTAAGTCTAATACTTACATTTCTAATGATTATGGTTGAAACTATTAATTTATTTACGACTATTTTACGACTAATTAACTGTAATTTAACGGCGTGGTAATACTCTTTCAAAACAGTGGCTTAGTCTATTGTTTCTCGCGGAATTATGTGAGTGTTATTTTATTTTAACTATGCTAACGACAAATTTTAGGGTTGATAGTTACAGCTCTAACTATTATAGTTATTGTTAATTGAACGTTCAATTAACAACTTTTAACAACAGTTAAGCATTGAATTATCAACAACCAAACATGGATGGTTACTTTTTATGCCCAGACCAGTAATGAAAACGGTAAGGCAACAGCAGCTGATTGACGCGACGTTAATCTCTGTTGAACGCCATGGTTTACACCACACAACAATTAATACCATTAGTGGTTTAGCTGGACTGTCATCTGGCCTTATTAGCCATTATTTTGGTGGTAAGCAAGGTCTCATTGAAGCAACCCTCAAATATCTACTCGATGAACTAAAACAAGCATTATTAAGCCGCATTTTAGGTAAAAACTTATCCGCAGAAGAACGCTTGTCGATGATTGTCGAGTCTAATTTTACTGAATTTCAACGTTCAACCGCAGCGACTAAAACCTGGTTAAGTTTTTGGTCTCAAGCTGTCCACGATCCTGGATTAGCCAGACTGCAACACATCAACAGCCAGCGTTTGTATAGCAACCTCGCATTTTCATTTAAACAATTAATGCCTGAGGATGTCGCGATCCATTCTGCGAAACAAACTGCAGCGATGATTGATGGTTTTTGGTTGCGCAGTGCCTTGAGCAGTTGTCCTGAAAAAGAATTCGAACAAGCCCAAATTTTATGTAAAGCCTTTATCGAGGCTGTGATCATGCAGCACGGAGAAAATAAATGTCGTTAGTTACTTATAAAAATTATGTCCACGGACAGTCTCTCTCCAATGACTCAGGTGAAACCTTTGAAGTCATTAATCCGGCTAACGGAGAAGTAAGTTATTTAGTTGAAGTTGCTGATGCGAGTATTCAGCAAGCGACAATTGAAAGTGCAAAAATTGGTTTCGCTACCTGGTCTAAAATGACGCCGATAGAGCGTAACCGTATTTTATTAAAAGCAGTGACCTTGTTACGTGAACGTAATGACGAACTTGCTGTTATCGAAGTGCAAGACACAGGCAAACCTTGGCAAGAAGCCTCTGTCGTTGATGTTGTCACAGGTGCCGATTCAATTGAATTTTTTGCTGGTATTGCACCAAGCATTGAAGGTAATCAACAACAGGTCGGTGATGATTTTTATTATACCCGCCGTGAACCATTAGGTATTTGTGCAGGCATTGGTGCGTGGAATTACCCGCTACAGATCGCGTGTTGGAAATCAGCACCTGCGCTTGCTTGCGGTAATGTCATGATCTTTAAACCATCAGAAGAGACACCACGTGGCGCAATCAAGTTAGCTGAGATATTTACTGAAGCGGGCGTACCCGATGGCGTGTTCAACGTTGTTCAAGGTGACGGTCGTGTTGGTGCTTGGCTAACAACACATGACGAGATTGCTAAAGTATCGTTTACTGGTGAAGTCGGTACTGGCAAAAAAGTGATGGCTGCCGCAGCGGGCTCACTGAAAGAAGTCACAATGGAACTAGGTGGTAAATCACCGCTAATCATCTTTGATGACGCTGACATTGATAATGCGGTATCGGCGGCGATGCTAGCGAACTTTTATACTCAAGGTGAAGTGTGTACCAACGGTACACGTGTATTTGTGCAAGACGCCATTTACCCACGCTTTATCGAAAAACTACGTGAGCGTACCGAGAACAACATAATCTGTGGTGATCCTATGGACCCAGAGACTAACTTTGGTGCGTTGATCTCGAAAGAGCATCAAGACAAAGTATTGAATTTTATTGAGATAGGTAAATCAGAAGGTGCTGAACTTCTTACCGGTGGTCATGCTCTGCAACCAGAGAATGCGCCGAATGGTTACTTTGTTGCGCCAACCGTTTTCACTCAGTGCACTGATGAAATGACATTAAGTAAAGAAGAGATCTTTGGCCCTGTTATGTCAGTGTTCACATTTGCAGATGAAGATGAAGTCGTTCGCCGTGCTAATGATACCCGCTTAGGTTTAGCCGCGGGTGTGTTCACTCAAGACATTACCCGTGCTCACCGTGTTATTCATCAAATGCAAGCCGGTATCTGTTGGATCAATGCGTACGGCGCGTCACCTGCTGAAATGCCTGTTGGCGGCTATAAGATGTCTGGTATTGGCCGTGAAAACGGTAGCGAAACGTTAAAAGCGTATACCCAGATTAAAGCTGTGTATGTTGGTATGCAACGACTCGAAAGTCCATTTTAGGGAGCCTATATGACTCAATCACAGGGATTGTATGATTACATTATTGTTGGCGCGGGTAGTGCTGGTTGTGTTTTAGCCAACCGATTATCAGCAGATCCAGCCAACAAGGTACTGCTATTAGAAACAGGTGGCAGTGACAAGAGTATTTTTATTCAAATGCCAACTGCATTATCTATTCCTATGAATAGCGAGAAGTATGCGTGGCAGTTTGAAACTCAAGCTGAACCGCATTTGGATAATCGCCGTATGCATTGCCCTCGTGGCAAAGTATTAGGTGGATCATCTTCTATTAACGGTATGGTCTACGTACGTGGTCATGCTCGCGATTTTGATGAGTGGCACCAAAGCGGGGCAAAAAATTGGAATTACGCCAATTGCTTACCTTACTTTAAAAAGGCTGAAAGTTGGGCGTTTGGCGGCGATGACTATCGTGGTGACAGTGGTCCCCTTGCTGTGAATAACGGCAACAACATGAAAAACCCTTTGTACAAAGCCTTTGTTGATGCTGGTATTGATGCCGGTTATATGGCAACCAATGACTACAATGGTAAGCAGCAAGAGGGTTTTGGCCCTATGCACATGACTATCAAAAAGGGTGTGCGTTGGTCGACAGCAAATGCGTATTTAAGACCTGCAATGCAACGCAGTAATTTAACGGTTATTACCCATGCTTTGGTACACAAGGTATTGTTTGAAGGTAAACAAGCAATAGGGTTAGAGTTTGAACGTAAAGGCAAGCTAACCAGACTGCATTGTAACAAAGAAGTGATTCTTTCGGCTGGCTCGATTGGTTCTCCGCATATCCTGCAATTATCCGGTATCGGTAAAGCAAGCACACTTGCAGAAGCCGGTATTGAGCAAGTACATGAATTGCCGGGAGTCGGCGAGAATTTACAAGATCATCTCGAATTTTATTTCCAATTCAAGTGTCTTAAACCGATTTCGTTGAATGGCAAATTAGACCCATTAAATAAGCTGTATATTGGTGCGCGTTGGTTCTTTGATAAGTCAGGTTTAGGGGCAACGAATCACTTTGAATCTTGTGGTTTTATTCGATCTAAACCCGGACTAGAATGGCCTGATTTACAATACCATTTCTTACCTGCTGCAATGCGTTACGACGGTAAAGAAGCGTTTGCTGGGCATGGTTTTCAGGTGCATGTGGGTCATAACAAACCGAAGAGCCGTGGCTTTGTAAAAGTCGTGTCTAATGATGTGCATGTTGCGCCGCATATTCAGTTTAACTATCTTTCTCATGCCGAGGATATTGAAGGTTTTAGGGCTTGTGTACGCTTAACACGTGAAATTATTGGTCAACCAGGGTTGGATGAATTCCGTGGTGAAGAGATCCAACCGGGAATCGATATTCAAACGGATGAAGAGATCGACCGTTTTGTGAGAAGCTCGGTAGAAAGTGCTTACCATCCTTCTTGTACGTGCAAGATGGGTGAAGACACTATGGCTGTCGTTGATTCAGAAACCAGAGTTCATGGTATTGAAGGATTGAGGGTGGTTGATTCATCTATTTTCCCAACGATACCCAATGGCAACCTTAACTCACCGACTATCATGTTGGCAGAGCGCGCTGCAGATCTGATCTTGGGCAATACACTGCTCAAAGCAGACGTGAGCAGTGTTACTGTGGCGCCAAAATGGCAGAGTACACAACGCTTACAGGCGCCAAAACGCCAGCCTGTTTAGCGACTACATTGTTAAGGACTGCATTGTTATGACCATTAGTTGTGACAACTCAGTGCTTAACCATAGGTATCTGACCAGCCTAAGCCACTCTGGCTAAATGGTCTTTAATGCCAAACTCAATTCATCAGGGCTTAAATATCGGAAATTCGATATTTAAGGTTTGAGGGTGCATGCAATCATGATTTTTATTATAGTCTTAATGCTTTATTACAGACTTAATTAGATTGCAGACTCAAACGTTGAGCTAGGCTACTTAAAACATAAGAAAGGATTAAATTTATGTTTTATACAAAATTTACATGGAGTTTAAATGATGACTACTTGGCTTAGCATAGGTATTATATTTACCTTTGTTGCAATTGCATTTGTGATTTTTCGTTGGGGCAATGTGCGGTGTGTGGGTGTTACGCCTGTACGTACATTTACCTTTATCGCTATTCTATTTACTTCCGGTCTGGACGTGGGACTTATCATGTTTCCGCTGACCGAGTTTGCTGGTTATGCAAACCTTGCGGCAAGTCCTGAATACAGCTTTAGTAATCCTTTAGCGATTGAATTTGGTTTCTGGGCATTTCTGATCTGGGCATTTTACTTTTTAACTTGTTTCTATTTTTGTGTCATTGAACCAAGAGTTAAATTCTTCGAGATCCCATTAATTAAATTCATCAATAACCTCATCATTATAGGTACTTGTGCCTTTACTGCTTACTTATTACTGACCAATTTACCTTGGTATTTACCTGAATTAGGTGATGGCGAAACGATAGTGGGTAGTTTCTATCTAATTGTTTTTGTTGTCATTGCTGCGGCTGTTTACTCAAGTACTAGTATTCGTTATGTACGTATATTGAGTTTAGCGAGTACCTGGTTATTTTTAGGTCTGATTGTCATGATGTGGGCTGGCGCGTTCTTATCTGAAGAATCAAGCGTGAGTGAATTTACAACAACTTTTGCGTTGATTAGCGATTACTTTGGTAATATACATCAATTTGTTTTACCGATGAATGATTACCATGAATTTTACTTATTCTGGTGGTTCTCTTGGAGCATCATGATTGGTCAATTCACTTCCCGCTTTGTTGGTGGTATGAAAACTTATCAAGTACTGATTGCAATGATGGTCTTCCCGTCTATTCCAATCGCAGTATGGTTCTCGGTACTTTACTACTACAGCGTGAATGAGATCGCGACAACAGGCTTCTATAACCTTGCGATGGTATTAGTGGGCATCACCTTTGTGATTAACTCGCTGGATTCATTAGTACGACTTTATACTGATAATTTAAATTTAACAGTAGAACGTTTAGGTAAGGCTAAATACATTATTGGTAATCTTGTATTAATGAGTGCTTTGACGTTATTGTTCAAACTGGATTTCTTACAGATTCAGTGGGTTGGCGCATTAGCAATCGCACTGATCATCGGCTGTTTTGGTTATATTATGGCGAATAAATCCAAGCAGGTTGCAGCGATTGAACGTTCACCTGAAGAAAATGAAATTGACTTTAATAAAATTGAGTTAGTGAACTAGCATACTCACCACGCTCGTTTTAATATGTTAATTAGTTCGATAGTGGTTAGGAATACAACAAAAGCAAAATAACGTATAAGCGTTATTTTGCTTTTTTCACATTTGCAGTATGAGTCTGGTGCTAATTTCTGTTATTGTTTCGAAAAATGAGGGGCGAATTATGGAAGGGTTATGGAAAAGTACGAAGAATTATTAGTATCACTGCGTCAAGTGATCAGAGCCATTGATATACATTCTCGCCAGCTGAATAAACAGTCTGGTTTAACAGGTCCTCAGCTCATGGTGATGCAAAATATTGCCATGCTTGATGCGCCATTGGCGAAAGACATTGCGAAAGAGATAGCCTTAAGTGCTGCGACAGTCACGACGATTATTGACAGACTTGAGAGTCGGGCGTTGGTGATTCGGAAGCGAAGTGAAACCGATAAACGTAAAGTGCATCTGTCGCTGAGTGAATCAGGTAAATTATTACTGAGTAGTTCACCCAAGCCGCTTCAAGACCATTTCATCAAACGTTATCAAAATCTTGAAGAGTGGGAACAAAGTCAGCTATTGTCAGCTGTCGAACGGATTGCCTCAATGATGGATGCAGAAAAATTAGATGCTGCGCCAGTATTATTTGTTGGTCAAATTCAGGCGGAAGAGTAACTCTTTTACTTAACTGATTTTATGACGTTTTTACCTGTTTCTAGTATTAATCACCGTGAGATTTTTTAACCATGTTAACGGTTTTTAGTACTTATTTAAGCTTTTAGTCGCGATTTCCTGTAGTGTTAGTAGTACTTCATTACAATAATAAGGATATTATTCATATGCGGAAGACTTTCGCTACCTCACTACTTCTTGCTTGTTCATCTCTTTCTACCTTCGCTAATGCAAGTGAATGTGGCAGTGTTACCATTGCTGACATGAGCTGGAATTCAGCAACAATCATCGCTAATATTGATCGCTTTATTTTAGAGCATGGTTTTGGGTGTGATGCCGAACTCGTACCTGGCGATACAATGGCAACCGGAACAGCTATGATCGAAAAAGGTCAGCCTGATATTGCACCTGAATTTTGGAGTAATTCCATGAAATCAGCCCTTGATAAAGGTGTTGAAGAAGGGCGAATTCGTTATGCTGGAGCCACACTGACAGATGGTGGTGAAGAAGGTTTTTGGGTTCCTGCTTATATGGTCGAAAAAGACCCGAGTTTAGCAACGATTGCAGGCATTAAAGCCAACGCAAAACTATTCAAGCACCCTGAAGACCCGGATAAATCTGCATTTATGATTTGTCCATCAGGTTGGAATTGTCAAATTACAACAACGAATCTATACGAGGCACTGGATCTTGCCGATGACGGGTTCGATTTAATTGATCCAGGTTCTGGTGCAGGCTTATCTGGCTCTATTGCTAAAGCCTATGAGCGTAAAGAAGCTTGGTTTGGCTATTATTGGGCGCCGACAGCTGTATTGGGTAAATACGATATGGTTAAGGTTGATTTTGGTTCAGGCATAGATGAAAAACATTTTAAAGAGTGCATTACTCAAGACGATTGTTTAGAACCTAAAGTAACTATGTTCCCACCTTCAGCTGTGGATACTGTCGTGACTGAAACATTTGCGGCAAGAGCACCTGAAGCACTGGCTTACCTTACAGCCCGCTCATTCAAGAATGCTCAGATGAATGAGCTACTTGCTTGGATGGAAGATGAGCAAGCTGATGGCGAATACAGTGTTGAGCACTTCTTAACAAACTATGAAGATACTTGGTCACAGTGGGTTGATTCAGCTACCGCGAAGAAAATTAAGAAAGCAGTCTCAGAACTATAGCCTTTCACTATACCCAAAGCACTTCAGTTAGCTGATTGTGCTCCTTGAAGTAGCTTGGGTATATATAGCCCGACTTATTCGGGCTTTTTCATTTTAGGAAATAAATAATATGTCAGACAGTTCATGGCTTTCGGAAATACCGCAGCTAGATCGTCGCCAATTACTTGATATTAGAAAGACATTGGACGGCGCTTATCGCAGCTTTTCGCGTGAATACGGTGATAGTATCGAAGCGTTTTTTGATCCCTTACTTAGTTTTCTTATTTGGTTCGAAAAATTATTACTTGGCAGCCCTTGGTGGCTCGTTATTGCTGTATTAGCTGTTTTTGCTTATATGGCAAGTCGTTCTTGGAAATTAACCTTAGGTGTCGTCTTAGCCTTCTTCCTCATCGGATTCTTTGGAATGTGGGACAATACCATGCGAACCATGAGTATTATTCTGGTCTCTACCTCACTCGCGGTGCTTATTGGTATTCCTATCGGGATCTCGATGGCTCGCTCTGATCGTGTTCAGTCCGTCGTCACACCTATCTTAGATATTATGCAAACAATGCCAGCCTTTGTGTATTTGATCCCTGTGGTGATGTTATTAGGTATCGGTAAAATCCCAGGTGTTATCGCTGTTATTATTTACGCTGTGCCGCCTGTCATTCGCTTAACGAACTTAGGTATCCGTCTTGTAGACAAAGAAGTGCTAGAGGCGGCAACTGCTTATGGTGCTAGTCCTATGCAGCGTTTATTTGGTGTGCAGTTACCACTGGCAATGCCTAATATCATGGCCGGTATTAATCAGACTATTATGATGGCGCTCGCTATGGTTGTGATTGCTTCTATGATTGGCGTAAAAGGTTTAGGTCAACCTGTATTAAAGGCTATCACCAACCAATATTTCACACTTGGTTTATTGAATGGCTTAGCCATTGTTGTTCTCGCCATTATTTTTGATCGGATTTCGCAAGGTTACGCAAAACGTACGTTACAAAATTTTGGAGGGCAGTAAGATGAGTTCGAATGATAAGAAAAGCCCGTTAATTCGTATTAAGAATTTATACAAAATTTTTGGTAAAAATGAGAAAAAGGTGCTCGAGCTAGTCAAAGCGGGTAAATCAAAAGATGCTATTTTAGCTGAAACGGGTCATACCGTTGGTTTGTCGGATATTAACCTAGATATTTATCCGGGAGAAATATTCGTTATCATGGGGTTGTCTGGTTCGGGTAAATCAACCTTGATCCGCCATTTTAACCGCTTAATTGAACCTACTGCCGGGGAAATAGAAATCGCGGGTAGTGATGTCATGCAATTGAAGAGCAAAGACCTGCAAGATTTTCGTCGTAATAAAATGTCGATGGTATTTCAACGTTTTGGATTAATGCCGCACCGTACCGTGTTAGACAATATTGGTTATGGCTTGCAAGTGCAGGGCGTCAAGAAAGCTGAACGAAAGAAAAGTGCAACGCAGTGGTTGGAAACTGTGGGCTTGGATGGTTATGCCAATCAATACCCAAGACAGCTGTCTGGAGGTCAACAGCAACGCGTCGGTTTAGCACGTGCTTTGTGTACCGATGCCGATATTCTGTTAATGGATGAAGCATTTTCAGCATTGGATCCTTTGATCCGTAGCGAAATGCAAGACCAGTTGATTGAGCTGCAGGAAAAGTTACATAAAACCATTGTCTTTATTACCCATGATCTTGATGAAGCATTACGACTGGGTGATCGCATTGCTATTTTGCGTGATGGGGTATTAGTACAACAAGGAACACCTGTTGATATTTTACTTAACCCGGTTGATGATTATGTTGAAGCCTTTGTCAAAGATGTAAATCGCGCGCGCGCATTGACGGTGGAAACGGTAATGCAACCGCAAATTTTCCGTATTTCGGCCGAGACAATCGGTGAAGCTGTATTGCAAATGCGTAAGTCAAAACAAGATTATGGTTATGTTGTTAACGAGGATGGCTATCAAGGCGTGATTACACAAGGTACCTTGGATAATGTTGAAAAAAGCGATTACAGCAATGTTCTTGATGCGTCTTTATTGGAAGCTGTGCCAGCCGTGCAAAGTGATGCGTTGTTGGAAACTGTAATTCCTGAAATGTTGGATAATCAATTGCCACTGCCGGTGTTAAATGTGGATGGTGATGTTGAGGGGCATTTGTGTCGTTCTACACTTGCCGAAGTATTAAGTGATCAGCCGAGTGTGGAAAAGGATAAAGATAAAGTCACTCACGCTTAATTATCGTATTTAAGTGAGCTTATGCAATGATGAATGCCTATTACAGCAGGTCGGAGGTAATAGGCATTAATTACGAATTATGTTAAGGAACGTGATTAAGCGTCTTCGGGTTTATCTAATAGTTCGGCAATAATTTTGTTCATTTCGATCGGCATTTGCGCCAGAATCGCATCTTGAGATAATGTCAGATCTTTTTCGATATAAGATACGATTTTACGTGTTTCCATATCCATGACGCCACCGAAAGCGGTCACGTTAGTCATCATCGGGATGTTCATACCGCCTGATGAATCCACATGTAGCACAACAACATATTTGAAGTTGTAGTCTTTGTTCGTCAATACGCCAGACGCTTTTAACTTATTGGTCAGTGTTTTCATTTTCTTATCAAGTTCAATCGCATATTTCTCTGCGGAACCTGTCATTTCTAGTTTATCTAGGTTTGCTTGGCGACGCATGTTTTCGCCAAGTGTCCATGATAAATTACCAACAACACTATAAAGCTGTTGACCAGAGATTACCGATGCACCGTATTCAGATACTGCACCTGAAGAGATAGCTAAACCAACTTCAGCACTATCCCCTGGAACGCCATGCAGGCTAATTGGGAAAATAAATGCAGGTGCACTCGCTGTCACTTCAAGGGGAAATTCTTGGTCTGCATTACGTTTTACTGATGAAGAGCTGCAGCCTGCAACAGAGAGGGCGATAACGCCTGACAATAATAGTGAGTAGATAGATTTTGCTTTCATTTTATTACATCCTTGTTTTATGAGTTATCTCGTTAATAGCATACAAAAGTACTATTAATTAATTGCAATTTCACTTTAATAACAAGCTATTACCTTGAAACTGGTGAGCTACTTTAGCCCATGATTTTATAGAACTCAATGCTGAAAAAAGTATGTGAAATTATTTATGGTTGAATAAACTGAAGTAGTGTTCTTGCCTGGCTTGATTATTATGCTCAGGGGGGGATTACATAATCAAAATGCTATGGCGAGGTTTATTTTTAATTAGATTAGATTATTTCTAATACTTACAATGGGCTATTTTAGGGGAGGAAGCAAAAGAAAGGTAGATAAAAACCTGCTTGAGCAAGCAGGTTTTAAGCATCAATTAGGTAATAACGAATTGCTTTGCTTGTCTTGCTTCGACGATATATCTTCTTTTTAATTTTTTAGCCATATCAGGTGTTAGATCTGAATGAAGTAGCTCTAACGTGCTTTGGCCTTTGCTTTTTAGGTAAGCTGCAACTAACGGACGTGTTGGGTCTGCGTGATTCTTAGCCCATTCATAGCTTTTTACTGCGTTTGCTGGTGGTGTTTTTTTCGATGCGATATAAACGCTACCATCAGGAAAAGATACACGGTAAATATTGATCATTTTGTTCTCACTTTAATCTTAGTCATCAAAATACTAAATTTTATGGCGCTAGTATGACAGCTTTTCGAGTGTTAAACATAATTACTTGGGCCTAGCAACGAGCCGACTTGTTCAATTGACCATTTATTTAATGCAATTGGTAATAAACGCTGGTGGTCTAAGCAATATCAATGGTCTGTTTATCACCTTGATTATCGGTGTGGCAGGAGTATCAGATGTATTACTATCAGACGATTTAAGTATTGAAGGTATAAGCTTGGCTTAATTAGCTTCTTCTCATTGTTTGACCAACCAGAAGATGTGTTTAATATCGTCACGCCTTAACCGAATATTGATGAAAAAACAAAGTGGTTTCATTTGGTATTCAGGATCAAGAGAAGATAGAAACTTTAAGATTGGAACTGTCTCGTGCGAATAGATTCCTATTTTAATGTGTTGAGCAAAGTATTGGCAACATTTGTATTACAATTGACGAATAACACTAAATACATATAAGAGGTAGTACACCATCACCCGTGATTAATATAATTAATCCCTAAAAACAGAAACCACGCGTCCGGTTTCTGAGTCATAATTAATCAAGATTTTAGCATCCGCAGGATTATTCGTCGTATCTCCGAGCGTTCTCAAAATATAGCTGCACTGGCTTTTTCCACTACCGTTATCAGCACGATGGCGATAGGCGGTAAAATCAGTATCATCATTTTTATTTAGGGATACTGAAGGTGGATTTACTAGCAAGGTATTCCATAATGAAACACAACCTTGATTACCTTTCCCAATATTTTTAGTATTTTTTATAAAGCCTTGGCGATTACCCTTATCAACCCCTAATGGAAAACCGCTTGGGTTTACGTCAATCGATCCATCGGCATAGCCTGGTATATTTGTCATATCCGAGCTTAAACCTAAAATTTGGTAGCGAATTTGTACAAAACTAACCGCTTCTTGGTAAGCGGCTGCCACGGCTTTAACACGGCTTATTTCTGAATCTTCACGGAAATTCAAGAATTTTGGGACCGCAATTACAGCCAGTGTCGCCACGATAATAATCGTGATAGCAAGTTCAATAAGGGTAAAACCCTGTGCTGGTTTTAATCGAGATGTCATAGTTTGCCTATTTATACCGCAAGTCTTAATTATAACGGATTAGTGGTTTTTTGTTCATTTATTGATCTTCAGTTCTACGCTTAGTTAGTCAATATTATTGTATGGTATTGATTCGATTTGTGTGGATATATTAAACTGCATTATTATGTCATTCCATTATATGCGACCTGTGCATCTGCTTTCTAGTAGTCAAAAGTAATATTCCTGTGTTTATTTTTGCGATCTTAACCTCTAACCAGATACTCCTTAAGTGTTAACATCTCGTCGAGTTTACCTTTCTTTACTTATCCATAATAAAAGAGATTAAGTTATGTGGAATCGACTGAATAAATCTATGATGTGTTGCCAAATGCTCTTTGGCTTATCTTTTTACGGCGTAATGGTTATTTTAACCCGCTTCTTTTTAGAAGACCTTGGGTATAGCGAAGCTGACACCATGATGGTTGTTGGTGCTTTTTCTTCTATCGGACCGCTATTTGCGATTGCTGGTGGCTTTATTGCGGATAAGTTCTTGGGTGCTTATCGTTCATTAACGATTGCTTATCTTGGCTTTGCTGTTGGTTATACCTTACTGGTTTTAGGTGCATCGTCAGGTAATGTACCGCTGAGCCTAGTTGGTATTGCGCTGGCAAGTTATGCGCGTGGCTTGATGTCACCTTCATACCCAAGTTTGTACAAACGTACATTTTCAAGCCAAGAAGACTTTGAAAACGGTTACCCTGTTAATTACTCTGTGAATAATATCGGTGCATTTTTAGGACAATATTTATTCCCAATGCTAGTTCTTATGGTTGGTTTTAATGGCAGTTTCATGTTGTCAGCAACGATGGCCGCAGTTGCTTTTGTTATCTTAATTGTTTCACGCAAACCATTATTAACCGTTGGCGCAGAGATTGACCAAACGCCGGTAAGCACAAAAAATTGGATTGCATTTATTGCGATTTCGTTAGGTATGATTGGTTTAGTATTTTTCATGTTCTCGAACATGGATATCGGCCAAAACGTTGTTTATGCAATTGGTGCCGCTGCGATCCTTTATTTCATCTCATTGATGCTTAAAGCTGAACGTGCTGATGCTTTGAAAATGGGTACTATTCTTATCATGACTGCATTAACAACGGCGTTCTTTGTTTATTACGGCCAAATGATGACATCAATGACGATGGTAACAATTAATACCATGCGTGGTGATCTGTTTGGTTTCATTCCAATTGCACCTGAAGCGGCAATGGCGATGAATCCACTCTGGTGTATTGTTGGCGGTCCAGTGATTGCGTACGTATTCTCGGCGCTTGAGAAACGTAATATTAACTTCACGACCGCAACGAAGGTTGGTTTCTCATTCATTCTAACTGCGATTGCGTTTGGTATCCTTACCATGGCTGTACTGAATGTTGGAGAAGATGTGATTATTCGTCCTGAAGTATTCATGGCTATTCACTTCTTCCAGGCATTTGCTGAAGTCATTGTAGGTAGTATGGTTGTAGCATTTATTTTGTCTGTCGCACCGAAACACATTGAAAACTTCTCGGTAAGCCTTTTTTCTGTGGCAATTGCCATGAGTGGAATTGTTGGCGCTGTATTCTCTACTTCAATTGCGATGGAGAAGGGTCAAGAGATCACGCAAGAAGTGGTGCAAACAGTTTACGGTGGCTACTTTAGCCTATTAACAGGTTTAGCAGTTGTGATGGTATTTGTCGCATTCCTGGCATCATTTGTTATTCGTAAGATGCTTGAGAAGAGTAAACAAGCTGAAGGTATGAACCAGCTCAAGCGTAATTACACATTGTTTTAAATTATACGAGTAGGCTATGACCTAAGATATAAGTTATAGACCTACGAATTTACTTACGAAAATAAGGCTTCTAATTGATATTAGAAGCCTTATTTATTATTTCACCGCTAACTTCGCATTGTCCAGATCTGGCTAGTGCAATAATGCTAAGCCGAATTTGCCCCTAAATAGCTTAGAGTAGTCACTCTCTCACATGTGATCCTGTCGTATTCGATATAATCGGCTATGGCGAGAGTAGACCTTGCCGGTATTATTGATTTACAAAAGAGGATCAAAACAGCTAAAGAAAAGCACGGAAAAGCTATACAATACTCGAGTTGCGAGATCGCAGCATGGGATATTCATTCACAGAAAACTTCAAAGTAGTCACATATGTCTAAAGATTTTGATTTCATCACAGAATACACCCTCGACAAGCCCTTTTTTGCTGAGTGTTATGATCAAACTAACCGTCCTGCTAAATTTCCAAAAGCCTATTTTAAAGGAATACTTTTTCTTATTTTTGGTGTGGTTTTAGTGAAGTTTGAGCTATTACCCAGCGGTTACGTTGGTTGTTTCTTTATTGTTTTGAGTATCATTGAGGTGTTCAGTATTTATTTTAAGAGAAGCTGGTGGTTATGGCGACAAAAGTTCAGCTTGAACTCAGGCAGCAAAGTAGTATTTCAGGGGGACGCTAACGGTGTGAGTTATAAAAACGGTAAAAACACCCGCAATATCGCATGGACTGAAATCGACCAACTTCAACAAACCGATTTAGGGTTTATCCTTCATATGGGAAAACAGCGCCAATACGTCAGTAAATCTTGCTTAAGTGATGAAGTGATTGCGTTCATGGTAGAGCAGCACGCAGTATCAAAAATGAACTAACGTCAATGCGTGCAAAATAGAGGTAATACAGCGAATACGGTCAGGCTTTTCATTTTGCTTTTGATAAAAGTCGTTTAGTTTCTAGCTTAGGGTGTAGTGGATGAGAGGAGTTGGCTAGCCACATATAGGCTAGCTGAATGATTTTATACAGTGTTATTGGTATTTCGGTGAACGCAGTCTCAATTTGTCAAAAGGAAGTCAAAAAACCAACCACAAGAGTCAGCATGAAACTTAGTATTATTTGTAAACGCGGATTAACCGTATTCAGACCTATCATTAAACATCCCTGCTTATTGACCTAATTATCTAAGTAAAGCAGGAATATAAAGAAGTGAGTCAAATATTAAAGGGATAGCTAATTTAGCCGTATTTTAATACTTCATATTGAGGTGCTAATGGCCTCAGCAGCAATGCTATCTCACATCGACAACTTTACTTGCTCGTTGATAACGTATTTTCCAGCCATTGAACTTCGGCAGCTCCCAGCGTTTGGGTTCTGTTTTTCGTTGTCCTCTGAGGTAGTGTAATTTTATTTGTTTGCTGTTAACAAGGTATTCGACCTGTAATTCTATATCCGCCAATTTAATGGCTTGTGGATGACGTTGATCAAAATCGGCTCTTTCCCATTCTGGTATACCTTCAAAGCTGATGTCTTGAGCTTCAATTAACGTCAAATCAGCCAGCGTTTCAACCCCTAAATCAACCAGAGAATCATGGATAAAATCGGCAGGCGTAGGGAGCGCATCAATAACTTTTTTGTTCTGTGGTGAGCTATTCAACATGAGATAGAGCTGATAGGCCTTTATATCCATTTCAAGTCGGTCATGCAGGCCTTTTAATAAACGATTATCTCCAATCAACGTGGTTAAAATCGGGATGATTTGATCTGTAGGTGGACTTGCAAGCTGTGACTCTATGGTTCGTCCGGCGTAGATACGCTTGTTCTCGACGAGGATCTTGTTGTTTTTAATACGTGGTTGCGTGCACTCAATGTTGCCGAATCCCAGTTTGGTGAGTGTCGCAAGTGGCATCGGCATGATGCAAGTAGCTAGCGTCTTGGTTTCTTTAGTACCGCGCCCAGGAATGGCGTGGGTATTTAAAATCAGCGCCGCTTGGTTACTATTATTGTCTGGTGCATCGCCCAGTCGAGAATTTTTGGCAGGGATGACCTCGATATAACCGTTGGCTAACACACCCCGTTTCTTTTCTCGCTTTACAAAACACAGATCATGCTGTGCGTTGGCGATTGCAGCGCACAACTCCAGCCGATTATAAGCAACCAGTCCTGAGTTCGCTGTTTTCAAACCAACAACAGTCTTCAAGTCAAATGCCTGTTTGATTTGCGCTGCGTTTTGTCTGGCTTCGGCAATGGCGCTGTTGTTAAGTATGACGAGTTCCCGTTCGATTAGCTGTTCACAAGACTTGGGTCTAACACAGGCAATCAATAACTCCGCATCGCATAAACTCGGTAACAAGGTATTTAATTCTTCAATTTGCTGGGCGTTGTTACTGAGTTGATAGAGTGATTGATTAACACATAATGCCGCAGCTAAGTCGATCATCGCCAGCTGTAATGCTGGTGTTGGCATCGATAAGATCAGGTGCGCAAGGTGACTATCCAAAGGCAGCGGATAGATACGCTTGCCATGTGCTGTGGCTAGGTTTTGTGGGTCTATAGCATTAATGCGCTGCAGATTGGTCAATGCCAGTTGTAATGAGGAATTAGGCAAGGGATTGATAAAATCCAATTGGGTAATATCTTCCTGCGCGCAGGCACTCGATAGCACCATTTCGGTTAAATCTTCACGTAGTATCTGGGCCGGTGTTTCTGCTTTGAGTGGGGCAAACTCACCAAAGAGTTGAATACACAGGCCATCCATGACACGACCAGCACGCCCCTGGCGTTGTATCGCACTCGATCTGGCTATGGGTTCAAGGCTTAATACCGTTCTACCACCGCGCAGGTGAGTACGCCTTTCTAATCCTGAGTCGATGACACAACTAATATTGGGAATGGTGAGACTCGTTTCTGCCACGTTAGTCGCGAGAATGATGCGCCGTTGCGGTTGACGGTTTAACGCTTGTCGTTGCACCGTTTGATCGCTACCAGCGTGTAAAGGCAATATGAGCGTGCTGTTGCAGGCTTCATCTCGCGCTAAGCTTTGGGCTATTTGTTGGATTTCTTTTTTGCCGGGTAAAAAAACCAGAATATCACCCTGATTGTATTGCGCTAAGCTCAAGGCTAAATGCAGCGCTTGTTTAACGCGTAGATCTAATTTGTCGCTGTGCGGCATTAATCGCATATCCGTGGCCACATAGCGAGATTCAATTGGAAAACAGCGCCCCTGAGCCGTGATTTCTTGTGCGCCAGTATAACTGGCTAAACTTGCACTGTTTAAGGTTGCCGATGTTAATATAAGGCGATGGCTTTTTCGCTTATTGAGTATCGCTAGCAATAAATCGGTATCCCAGCGACGCTCGTGAAACTCATCGAGCATCACCACATCAAAGTGCGCCAACTGATCTTCAAATAACCAGCGCAGCGCTACACCCGGCGTAGCGAATACCACGTTAGTTTGTGGCGTGTATTGGTTATCAAACCGAATGGCATACCCTATTTTTTTACCCACGGGGCTAGCTGATTGTGATGCAAGGTATTGTGCAAGGGCAAGGCAAGCAATACGTCTTGGTTCGATGACCAATACACGCCCTAATGACTGTGCCCAAAGTGGCAGGTGCGTTGATTTACCACTACCGGTATCCGCGCTGATGATGATGTCACTGTGTTGTAATGTGTCGATGACCTGAGTTTTTATCGCATTTATCGGAAGTTGTCGCTGCATATCTGAAGATGTGGTCATAGGTATTTTATTTAGCACATAAGAATATGCTGCGAATTATAATATTAATGACAATAAATAGATAACTTTAACTTCACTGCTCTTTTTTCACAGTTCACTCCATCAGGAGTCAAAAAGAGTTTTATTTATGTATGTTCATCGTAATAAAAAGGGTGTTACGTTAGGCATAGGCTAATCGGACAGGATGTTAATAGTTATGATTACAAAACACAGTGTAATATGTTCAGACAAGACACCTATTGTGACGACTTTATATGATTCAGCCACCCCAAAAGGCACCATAATTATCGCTAGCGCTATTGGGGTAAAACAAGACTATTACGCCCGTTTGGCGGTGTTCTTATCCGAAAATAATTTTAATGTTATCACTTTTGATTATCGCGCAACGGGTGAAAGCCAAAGTGAAAAAAATGGCGTTGCTTTATGTTCGCAATTATCCGATTGGGGAGAAAAGGATATAGAAGCCGTCATTGAATTTTCAGAAGGTAGAGGTTTACCTGTATACTTTATCGGTCACAGTATCGGTGGGCAAATATTAGGGTTATCTAAGTCTGCAGTCAATCTTAAGAAAATCATTTTTATTGCGTCATCAGCACCTTACTGGCGTCGTTGGGCTTTTCCTGACAATATCAAAATACTGCTTACTGCAAATGTTGTGTTTCCCTTCATATCGTATATAAGATCCGATTTCCCGACCAAATCACTGGGACTCGGAAACCAAAATATTCCATCAACATTGATACGCCAATGGGCAAAGTGGATGTCAGCGTCAGATTACCTTTTCAGTGAAAAATTCAACCTCAATCTTTCTGGCTACCAAGAAATTACGCAAGATGTACTCTCTATTGGTTTTACTGATGACAACCTTGCCCCAGAAAACAATATACGAGAGCTACTCAGTTTTTTTCCAAACTCGAATTCAGATGTGAAATTAATTGATCCAAAAGAAGTCAACGCATCAAAAATTGGCCATGTGGGTTTTTTCAACGACAAATTTAAACATAATTTGTGGGAAGATATTCTACTGTGGTTAAAACAGGAGAATAACTAGTGTGTTATAAAATTCAAGAAATCAAACCATTAGACGACACAGCAATTGGCAACATCATTAAAAAAGTGGGTGAAGAGTACGGCGCCATTGGTGATGGTTTTGGTCCTTCTGATGCTGAAGTCAACGCCATGAGTCAGCACTATGCCGATGAAAATGCGAGCCGTTATTTTATTGCGACTATAAAGGGAAATATCGTTGGAGGCTGTGGTATCGCGGCGTTTAATGGCAGTAATGACGTCTGTGAATTACGTAAATTATTTCTTTTACCAGAAAGTCGCGGGCTAGGACTGGATAAAAAACTGACCGAAGATTGCTTCAAATATGCTCAACATAAAGGCTATACAAAATGCTATTTGGATACATTAAAAAGCATGCAATCGGCCATTTCACTCTATGAAAAGCTCGGATTTAAACATCTCGATAAGTCATTAGCAGGCACTATTCACAATGGTTGTGACGTTTGGATGTTAAAAGCACTTTAAGACCGCAGGTTTGAGCACCTGTTGCTCTACGGTGAGCAGTACATTCATGGGCGAAAGAATGATGCCATTCATCAGTCGAATTAACAAATCACCCCCCTTATGATTTAAACTGATATGTATCATTGAGACAAGTGTCGTTATTCTGTTCTTGCGGATATTTATATCTTAGTTTGATTATCGATTAGAATGATAACCCTAAGACGAATTTGCCCCAAAACAATTTAGAGTTGCTACTCACTCAAGATATGCTCATATCGATTTGCCATAGATTTTCTTATGCAAAATTTATCAACTGAATTGACCTTATTTATTATGACGGGGCACAAAAAAAGTGATGTCGCCATTAATAATGGGGATTAGTTTCGGTTTTTTTATTAGAATATAAATATTATCCTTAGCTACTCTGTAATCTAGATTTGGCATTGCAAAATAAGATTTAATAAGTATTGAGTTGCGGATATTCCAATCTCCCCTGTTACCATCTATTGTAAATGCCAATGCATTAAAACTTATCATTGTGATGATGATAAAAACATAGTTCATTATCTGCTTCGCCATAGTTTTATTATTTTCCCTTTATATATAAATGCTTTATAAGTGCAAGAGTTAGGAATTAACACCCCGCCCAATTCTACAATTCTACTGTACGATAAACCGCGCCCATTGTTACTCTCACTGAATTTAAAGTGATGATTACCCAGATAAAATTCGTTTGTCTGGAAATTCCTCACTCTCTTATCTTTATAGCTTTTGAATCGCTCAACATTTCCAGTAACTACAATACAACCTCGAATTGAACAGTTTGACTCAATAACTTCAGCTACATCATCCACCTTAATTTTTCTATCTATTTGAAAAATAAAAACGATAAGAATTAGGATTATAATTGCCGTTCTCTTTTTAAAAAGGTCATACTTGCTTTCACTTTCGGCGCTATCAGAAACGTTTTTTTTCTTCATTCTTTTGTAAACATAAAGAGATAACATTATTGTCAGCGACAAAGTTATATAAAACGTATAATCATCATAAGTAGATGGTGTAAATATTAAATCCATTGCTTCACGAGCCTCTTTAATTAACTATGCCACTTCAAACTAACATTCTGTAAATTTAACTACTCATAATAGGCATAAGTAGGTATCTTCCTGCCTGTGCATCCCTTCGCTCTGCTGTTGTTTGTGTTGCCGGTGAATACCACTGCCAGACATTAATCCCAACACGCAACAGGGTAAACAGCTAATAAAACTGGATACTTTCGTTTCATCAACAATGCTATCGAACTGTCTAGGGGGCGTTTTAGATTTCAAAAAGCGCAAGAATAAAGTGATTCAAGCTAAATATCCAATTGTTTTAAAAGTAAATTGTCAAATAAACCGTAATTCAAAAGTGTAAAGTACCGTAAAGAATAGTGGTTTCGTTGATTTATATCGCCATGAATCCCTAAAGGGGTAGTTAAATATTGCAAATCAACAAAGTGCATGGGTGTAAGTCGTTGATATAATTATAATTGTAGCCAGTTGACATTGCTAATTCAGACTTCAGCCTCGACCTGAAAAGAGTGCAGACCAGATATCTTAATATAGGTCTCATCCATTCGCCATGAGTCGGCTACTTTACGTTTTATTTTACTAAAGTTGCCTTCAAGTTCTTGTACATATTTTATCACCCAACGGTTTAATGTTGAGTGGTCAAAATGAATGTTTTTCTATTTCAGGCTTTGTTGTATTAAACATAAAAAATTTGTTAACTAAGGATAAAATGCAGTTTACTTTTGCTCATTCGTCGCTTATTTTAGCCAACTTAATTTTGCCCCTTTCCGGCTTGGAGTCGTTATTCACTCATAATATGATTATGTTGATTCGCCATAGATTTACTCATGTGAGGAATCGAAGTAGTTTTTCATATCGTAACCGCTCACTGAACCAATTATGAGCTAAATGCTTTACCGTATTTTAACTAGATGCTAAGGCGCTTCAGCCCTCATTGCGGATTAAAGTAATGGTTCTACAACTAAAGGACTTGTGATACTTTTTTGCTTGATCACGCCTCCATAAAAGGCGGAGCATAGCGACATGTGTAGTGGTCAATTTTTTGCGAGTAATCTTAATGGCCTTGTTAGATTTGATATTCATCAACAATGTCTAATTTGCGCATGATAAATTCTTTGAATTCTTTATTTGTTTCAAATGTATATCCGTTTATCAAATAAACCACGGCTTTACCATTAAGTATTCCGGAGTATGAATAGCCAATTACAGTACCTCTCCTTACTGTGGAATAAGATTCCTCCTGGTAAATATTCTTAATATCAATTTCAATTGGTATATAATTATAATCTTCTGATCTACCATAATATAACCCTAGATTCATTCCCGTGAGTATCGAGGATGAGTCATCCAGATATTTTTCCACATATACAAAAGAATATAGAAAAAGTGGGCAAGGGACATTTTCACCTCTAGAGTCAAATACGTAACTTATCTCAATACCACCATCCAAATCCCACTTTTCTTTTTCTGCACTTCCATACAATATATCGGAGCCTGAATCACAACCAAATTTATGGAAATCTTCGCTTTTCAAAACAACAGAAAAATCATTATTTTCCATTGGTAACGTTGATACACATCCATTTAGAATTATGGCTGAAATAATTATTACAAAAAACCTCATTATTACTCCAAAAATATAACGCATATTCAGATGCGAAGTAGCCGTCACATGTAATATTTTGTGTACGCCCAGCATGAGCTGAAAGTCCACTGTAGGACGTTAACCGTTCAATAACATGTTGTTATTAAACGCTAACTACTAACGAATGGCAAGGGCTTATCCGCAAAGGTTGGTCTTAAGGAAGCTGCTAACAAATTTTTGAGCGGATGAACAAGAACATCACATGGTTAATGGCGGTGAGAGCATCAGTTAGATTTCTTCATCCTTACAAAATATAATGATATTACTATCGGTTAGTGCAATGAGCCTAAGCCAATTCTGTCCAAATATGGTTTAGAGCACTTCATTCTCTACTTCCGTTCCACTGCGCATGACGCTCGTTTAAGATTAAGCACAGAAAAAATGGTTCGCTACGTGAAATCTAGCGAGCTAACCTCCCTCCAATCATTATTTCAGGCGCGTAGTTGCCGACCATCAAACATCCTAATGAGATATTCCATATGATTATTTACTTATAAAAAAATTCTATAAATAAATATTTGAAAAAAGATCGGTTTATTATATAAAATAATTCCTAAGAAGAGCGTTTCATTGAAAGGAATAATGTTTCACTGAAAGTCTCTCTTTCAACACCCTGGTTTATTTTATATTGCTTCTTTGGAGGATATATTATGAATACTATCGATTTAACTCCGATTTATCGCAGCACTATTGGCTTTGACAGATTTGCTCCTTTATTTAGTAGTCTATTAGGTGACGATAACAAAGTACCAAATTATCCACCTTATAACATTGAAATTCACGGTGAAGATAAATATTCAATTACTATAGCTGTCGCAGGATTTTCTGAGCATGAACTAGATATTAATGTAGCAAAAGGTGTCCTTACTGTTTCTGGAGATAAAGGATACACAGACGATAATGATAAAGATAAACACAAATTCCTTTATCAAGGTATTGCTAATCGGATGTTTAAACGTAAGTTTAATCTTACCGAAAATGTAGAAGTAACCAGTGCGACTCTTAATCATGGGTTATTAACGATAAATCTGGTTAAAGAGATACCAGAAGCGATTAAGCCTAAGAAAATAGCCATCAATCAGGAGGTCGAACTTATTAATGATAAAACTAAAAAGGCCGTTTGATTTAGTATAAGGGCAGCTAAGCAGCCCTGTTTATCTAAGATGTTTCGTAAAGCATATGTTCGCTACGTGAAATCTAGCGAACATATACCCATCAAAAACATGTATTGGCTAGTAGCGTGACGCCGTCACGCTACTAGCCAAATTTTTTCTTTAGGAAGTTATCTAACGCGACTTTGTCCTGACAGAAAGATAAGAATAACCGTTCGCAATACTGTGGAATGTTGTTTTCATTATATAAAAAAGCACTGAACGTATTCACGAACAGTGCTTTTTATTACTATTACTTACATATAAACAATGACGCTTATTTGCTTAACCTTTATAAATCTTCGGGTTAAATGCATCACGTAACCAGTCACCAAGTAGGTTGATTACAAGTACAAGTGTTACCAGTAATACACCTGGGAAGGCTGTTATCCACCAAGCGCCAGAGAAGATATACTTAAAGCCTGTACTGATTAACGCACCTAATGAAGGTTGGTCAACCGGTAAACCTAAGCCTAGGAATGACAGTGCTGCTTCTGACATAATGGCATTGGCAATCTGAACTGTTGAAATCACTAGGATAGGGGACAAGCAGTTTGGCAGAATGTGTCTAAACATAATGCGCATTGATTTTAAGCCCATCACTTGCGCTGCTTCAACGTATTCTTTTTGCTTCTCGGCCAATACCGATGCTCGAATAGTACGTGCATACTGAGGCCATTCAGCCACACCAATGATCACCACGAGCATGACGACGGCATATTGGCTAAAGAACTCAGCACCAAAGCTGGCTTTAAAGATAGCCGAAACAATGATCGCCACCATCATCGTTGAGAATGACAATTGTACGTCAGCAAAGCGCATCAGGAAGCTATCAACACGGCCACCGAAGTAACCTGCAGACAGACCAATCACAATACCCAAGACTAACTGGACCGCAACGGCTAAGAAACCAATAGTTAGTGATAAACGTGAACCATAAAGCATGGTTGATAAAATATCACGACCTTGGTCATCGGTACCTAACAGGAAGCGTTCGTCACCGTCTTCTAACCAAGAAGGTGGTAGCTCAGAATCCATGATATCGATACTGGTAATATCATACGGGTCTGTTGGTGAAATTAATGGCGCAGCTAACGCTGTGATCAAGAATGTTAAGAAGATCGCAAAGCTGAACATTGCCACCTTATCTCTTAAGAAATAATAGATAAGGTCTGAGTTTTTAAAGCGTTCCCAACGAGTAGGAACATGAGAAGAAGTCACTGTGTTCATACTAATTATCCTTTACCTGTAATGTTCACTGTTGGGTTAACGAACCCGTATAACAGGTCAACAAGGGTATTTGTTACCACAAAGATTAAACCTACAAAGATCACATAAGCAGTAATTAATGGTGTATCAACACGGTTAATCGCTTCTAGGAATAGGAAACCTGTACCTGGCCACTGGAATACTGTTTCGGTCAAAATTGTGTAGGCAATCATAGTACCGATCTGTACACCACCAACAGTGATAACAGGTAACATAGTATTTTTAAGGGCGTGTACGTAGTAAATCTTGTTTAATGCTAAGCCTTTTGCTTTTGCAAATTTGATGTATTCAGAGCTTAACGCTTCGAGCATTTCTGAACGAACCAAGCGGATGAAAAGTGGCAGCATGATAGAAGCCAGTGAGATGCTTGGTAAAATAAGGTGTAAGAAACCATCCATAGTAAGGAAACCTGTTTCCCAACCCATGACGTTGACAGTCTCACCACGTCCATAAGACGGTAACCAACCTAGTTCGATTGAAAAGATATACATCAGCATGATTGCAGTTAAGAATACCGGTACTGAAATGCCGATACTACTGACTGCCATGATTATTTTTGTCAGTGCACTTTTGGGATGAATCGCAGAGTAGACACCTAAAGGAATTGACACGAATACGATAATAACGGCTGCGCCAAATACAAGCTCTAGTGTTGCTTGAAGTTTGTCGAAGATAACTTCTGCTGCAGGTCTTTTAAAGAAATACGAGGTACCTAAATCACCTTGTAATGCGTTAACAAGAAAGCGACTATATTTAGTTATGTACGGATCGTTAAGACCTAGTTCATCACGTAGTGCTTGTCGTTCATCATCTGAAACAGATTGACCAACTAATTCGCGTAATGGATCGCCTAGATTATCTTGAATGGAAAATGCTACCAAACTGATCACGAACATTACTACCAAGGCCTGAAACAGGCGTTTGATCAGAAATGTAAACATTCCTTGTCCCCCAAAGTAATATTGAATTTATAACTGCTATAGCTATATTTTTGTAAAAATAATCGGTGTTTTTATCGCTATTACTTGATAAAAACACCGCATAGTAAAGGTGTACTTAGTTATTTAACGACTAGGTCACCGAAGTACGGGAAGTTTAGTGCGTTTACAATCGGAGCAACTTGTAGAGTTGATTTTGCACCCCAAGCTAGATCTTGCCAATGTAGTGGCACAAAAGCCGCTTCGTCATACAAGATATTTTCAACACGTTGTAGCATAACGCCACGTTTTGCTGTATCTGTTTCAGCGTTTGCACTGTTTACTAACTTATCAACTTCAGCGTTTGAGTAGTAGCCACAGTTATAAGCACCACGACCAGTTTCTTTATTACGTGTCATTGTTAAAAATTCAGAGAAGTTCGCAGAATCTTCAGTATCTGAATGCCAACCAACCATCATCATGTCAGCTGAGCAAAGATCAAATTCAGGCCAGTATTGTGCTTTTGGCATTGTTTTTAGATCAACTTTAATACCGATTTTAGATAGCATTGACGCAGTTGCTTGTGCGATCTTAGCATCGTTAACATAACGGTTATTTGGCGCCATCATTGAAAGTTTGAAGCCATTTTCATAACCCGCATCTTTCATTAACTGTTTAGCTTTTTTCAAGTCATAACGTGGCACTAGGTCAGCGTCATAGCCAGAATAACCGGCTGGACCTTGTTGGCCAGCTGTAGTGCCGAAGCCTTTCATGATCTTCTTCACAATCGCGTCGTTATTGATTGCATGTACGATAGCTTGACGTACGCGCACATCTTTAAGCGCTGGGTTGCTGTTTTGGTTCATTTGGAATGTGATGATACGCGTACCTGATACGGTTACTAGATCGATATCCTTCGCGCTTTTCACTCGTCGTTGATCATTTGGTGACACAGGGTAAATCATATCAACGTCGCCAGAAAGAAGTGCTGCAACACGTGTCGCGTCTTCTTTAATTGGCACAAGCGTTAACTTGTCAACGTTACCTGGAGATTTCTTATCCCAGTAACCGTCAAAACGCTCGAATACAACTTTTACACCTTGCTCACGAGAAGTGACAGTGAAAGGACCTGTGCCAGATACGTGTGTTGACGCATAAGAGCTACCGTGTTTAACGATTTCAGATTTTTCTTTACCGTTTTCTTTACCAGAATAGAACTTTTTATCCATTGGGAAGATATAAGTTGCTGTCTGTAGTACAAGTGGATACGGTTCTGAAGATACGATTTCTACCGTGTAGTCATCAATCTTCGTCATTTTTTCGTATGGAGAAAAAATAGCTTTAAAGTCAACTGATTGCTGCTTTAAACGATTAAATGTCCATACAACGTCATCAGCAGTTAGTTGGTTACCTGAGTGGAATTTAACGCCTTTACGTAGGTGAAAACGGAAAGTCGTATCATTTACACGTTCCCATTTTTCAGCTATACGGCCTTCAAAATCGAAATCTTTGGTAAAACGAACCAGAGGATCAAACAGCATGTGCGACATCTGTAGTGTACCACCAGATAGTTGCTCATGCGGGTCAAGCGATACAGGATCTGCATCATACGCAACAGTAATATCTGCTGCTGCTGCACTAACGCTTAGGCCAGCGGCCATTAGGGCAATGGCTAGTTTGGTCTTTAAGGTTTTCATTTGCATAACTCCTTCATGCTGGGACGTGACTCCCGATGTGTTGTGTTTGTTTTTTTTATTATGTAACGGTTGTTTTTTCGTTTAATTAATAGAATTTAGCTTGCCAGTTTGTCACGTAAGCCTTTAAATTCAGGCATTAACGAAACCAGATGCTGACTGTATTCATGCTGTGGATTGGTAAATAGTTCTTCTGTAGGCGCTACTTCAAGTAGCTTTCCTTTTTGCATTACGCCAACACGGTCACTTACTTGACGAATAACCGGTAAATCATGGCTAATGAACAACATAGTTAGATTAAGTTCGTCTTGTAAATCTTTTAATAGGTTTAGAATTTGTGCTTGTACTGATACATCAAGTGCTGATGTTGGTTCATCACAAATTAATAAACGTGGACGTGTCGCCAGTGCACGAGCAATTGAAATACGTTGGCGCTGACCGCCAGAGAATTCGTGTGGGTATTTAACCCCTGCCATTCTACCTAGTCCTACGTGATCCAGTAGATCATGTACGATTTGACGAACTTCAGTTTCAGATGATGCCAATTTGTGGAAACGAATTGGTTCTGAAATGATATCAAAAATTTTCATTCTAGGATTCATCGATGTATATGGGTTTTGGAATACCATTTGCATTTGACGACGAATAGGGCGACGTTCTTTTTCAGATTTTAACGCGGTTAAATCAATGCCTTCAAACGTGATGTTACCTTCATTAGGTGCATAAAGACCCGCAATTACACGTGCAATCGTTGATTTACCCGAACCTGACTCACCCACAAGACCAAAGGTTTCACCTTCATTGATGTTGAAGCTTACTTTGTTTGAGGCTTGTACATATTCACGTTTACTTTCAAAAAATGAATCTTTAGTCACAAAGCGAAGACTTACATCATTCACTGTCAGTAGTGGACCCGTGTATTCACGTTGATCTTCACTTTGACCTAACCAGTGATTTTTAATATCGATTTGCTTCATTTCTTCGGCTTCTTCGATATAGCTTACCAGCGGAAAACGATCTAACTTGATATCAGAGCGAGGTACCGCTGAAATAAGGCTACGAGTATACTCATGCGAAGGATCGCTAAGTACTTGCTTGGTTGGACCGAATTCAACAAGATCACCACGGTACATCACGGCAATTTTATCTGTTACATTTGATACCACACCCATGTCATGCGTAACGAGCATACAGCCTACGTTTTTCTTGATACACAATTCACGGATCAACGTCAGTATTTGATCTTGAATAGATACATCAAGCGCGGTTGTAGGTTCATCAGCAATGATTAAATCTGGTTCACATGATAATGCGATAGCGATAACTACGCGTTGTCTCATACCACCAGAAAATTGATGCGGATATTGTTTAATACGTAATTCAGGCTCTGGAATACCGACTTGTTCCATTAAGGTTAGAGCGCGAGAGAAAGCTTCTTCTTTGCTTACGTCCAGATTGGCTAGAATCGTTTCTGTAATTTGACGTTCGATAGTAAAAAGTGGATTTAGCGATGTCATTGGATCTTGGAAGATGAAACCAATTTTTGAGCCACGTACTGACCGCATTTCTTCAGGCGTTAAACCCGATATTTTTTCACCTTCAAGATAAACTTCACCGCTAGCGATCACACCTGGAGGGCTTAATAGATCAATAATGGCATTACCCACAGTTGATTTACCTGCACCAGATTCGCCAACTACACCAACAATTTCACCGCGTTCGATTGAAAAAGACAATGATTTCACTGCTGCGTGCACACCATGTCGAGATGGATATTCGATGCGAAGATTTTTTACTTCTAATAAAGACATTACCAGACCCTTATAACTCGATGATTCCCACCCAGTCTGAAAAATTGATTCCATTCACTATCAGTAAATGTCACTGATATGTTACGTGCTTATTAATCTGACAAATAAACTGCGATAAATCAATAAAAATGATATAAAAATCTAGATTATGTTATTTTTTTGCACTAAAACGCAGGTATTCTATAGTTTTTTTAGATTTTTAAAAAAATTTTAATTGAATAATTATAGACTTTTTACGTAAAAATAACCAAAAAGTAATACTTTAACTATTTTGTAACACCTTTATCTAGCGCTTGATATATCCAGTTTATAACGGGACCACATGCTTGATCTCGACGTTTTACAATGCCCATTTCAATGAGCAATGGATCGGTAATATGCTTAGTGGATAATTCAATTAATGCGTCTTTATACCAGTGTATATTGGCGACATGTTCAGGTACTAATGCCCAACCTATGCCACGAATTACTAATTCCGTTATGTAGTAATAACTGTCGATATGCCAATGATTCGGTGAGGTGGCTTTGGCTTGCGTAATCCCCATGCGGTCACGGATGACTAATTCCCTAAATTGATTCAATTGTTCTATTTTTGGCTCAGGGATTTTAGCTAAAGGGTGTTCGGGAGCCACAATCAAAGTTTGGGTAAATTTACCGATAGACATGAACTCGAGTGAGTCTAATAGTGTCTTTAAGTGGAATAAGATGCCAAGGTCGGCTTTTTTCTCATCGACCCATTTAGGAATGTCAGCTTGAGAACCACTGATTATGTTGATTTTTAATAGGGGGAATTGCTTGGCGATGTCTTCAAATAAATGCTGAAAAATCATAATCGGAGCCGCTTCATCCATGGCTATCGTTAAACAAATTTCTTCACCACCCGAAACGGTTAATGCACGAGACTGTAGGCGTTGGCATTGTTGTAGAACCGCTTCTGCTTCTGCATACATATCTTCACCTGCCAGTGTCAGTATCGGTAATCGAGCACTGCGATCAAATAAGGTTATATCAAGATCGGTTTCTAAATTGGCTATCGCAGTACTGATTCTCGATTGTGCTTTACCTAAATGGCGAGCTGCGGCTGAAAATGAACCGAGTTTTACAGCGGTTACAAATGCTTCTAATTGATCAACTGTCCAATTCATCTTGTTTTCTCACTTTATTTGAGTGACTGGGGGGCTTGGCATAAATGGATCTAACTATCCGAAAATCGGATGGATGCTAACTTTCATCAATATCAAAAACAAGCATAATGCATAAAAATAAACGTATTCAATATAAAATAGAGGTTTTTGTGAGTGCATCGCCGTTACAATCAAGATCATTAGATCAAAACAAGACTGAGCTAGCATCGGATGCGGAGATTAAACGTTCTTTTTGGCGTTATGCGATCCCATCTATTGCCGCGATGTTGGTGAGTGGACTTTATCAAATTATCGATGGTATTTTTGTCGGCCACTATGTGGGTGTAGAAGGACTTGCTGCGATTAATATGGCGTGGCCGATCACCTTCGTGGTGTCTGGACTGGGCATCATGATTGGTATGGGCGGTGGCACTTTAATTTCGATGAATCGTGGTGAACAAGATCAAACGTCAGCTCAGAAAGCGTTGAATGCCAGCTTTTTCTTGATGGTTGTATTAGCGATTATTTCCGCGGCTGGTTTGTTCTTATGGGGTGCTGATTTACTGCGAGCGCAAGGTGGTGAAGGCGTTATTTTTACCCTAGGTTTTGGTTATGTGAATATCTTTGCCTACGGGACTATAGCCACTATCATGGCTGCGGCTATCCCTATGTTAGTGCGTAACGATGAAAGTCCAAATGTGGCGACTGCATTAATGATCTTTGGCGCGCTGTTAAACATAGTGCTCGATTATGTGTTTATTGGCTTGTGGCAATGGCAACTTGAAGGCGCTGCACTAGCGACCATCATTGCTCAGTTCCTAGTGGCTATCATTGGCATTATTTACTTTATTTCCAAGCACTCAAGTTTAAAATTAGATAGCAGCTTGATTAAAGTTAACCCACGTATGATGAGTATGATTATTAGCTTAGGTGCTTCATCATTAGTGATGTATTTGTATACCAGTTTTGTGTTTGCACTACATAACCGTTTATTCATGCAATATGGTACGCCTGTGACTGTGGGAGCGTTTGCTATTGTCGGTTACATCATGACACTTTATTACTTGGTGGCAGAGGGCATTGCGGAAGGCATGCAACCACCAGTGAGTTATTACTTTGGTGCTCAGCAGTTTGAAAATATCAAGAAAATGCTACTAATGTCGATAAAAGTAACGGTTATTGCAGGCATTGGCTTTATCGTGATTTTAAATGTTATGCCGAACTTAATGATAAGTTTATTCACCAGTGAGAGCGCAGAACTGATTGCAGAAGCAAAAAATGGTATTCATTTACATTTATTCGCGATGTTTTTAGATGGCATTATTGTGTTGGCATCGGTGTATTTTATGGCGATCGGTAAGGGCGGTAAAGCTTTGGCGATATCGGTAGGTAATATGCTAATTCAATTACCATTTCTGTATTTCTTGCCGCAATGGTTAGGGGTTGATGGGATCTGGTTAGCTTTGCCTTTATCTAATATTGTGCTGTTTGTTATTGTCGCGCCGTTGGTATGGCACGACATAAAACAAAGAGAGCAAGAGCCTGAAGTTACTCTTTGCCAGCAATCTTAGCTAGTGCTTTTTGTTAGGACGCCTTGGTTGTTTAGGGTATAACGATCAAGGTCTTTGGCTAAGAATAGATTTTTGTTATAAACAGTACGTGCTTCGTTCTCTATATCGAAGATAGAAGGGCTGCTGTTTATTGCGTCTTGATAGCGCGGACTAAAGTGGGTTAACACTAAATTGTCCAGTTCCATATCACTGGCAAACTGCGCGACGAGTTTTGCGTAACTGTGCTGTGGTCCTTTACCTACTTTGATGGCAATGTCTTGAGTATATGTTGCTTCGTGCACTAATACGTTTGCGGTCTTGGCTGCTTGAGTGAGCAGTGATGGGTCATCATTATCACCTGAGATGATAATTTTTCGAGGCTCTTGAATCGGTAATAAATAGTCTTGTGCGCATATAATGCGACCATCATCGAGTTGCACATCTAACCCTTGTTGCAAATCGCCCCAAAGCTTGCCGCGCGTGACTTTGTCTTGTTCTAACTTCTTAACATCGAGCTTATTACTTAGTCTATTTTCACTGAAGCTATAGGCACAAGAAGGCAAGCGGTGAGAGAGTTCAGTCGTCTCAACATCAAATTCAATGGCTAGGTCGTCGAGTGTATTATTTGGCTCATCAATACACTTATACTTTAATTCATAGTTTAAATTGAGGTGCACAGCAGTTTGCATCAACTCGATGAAGGTTTTAATTTCTGATGGCCCTACAATCCAAAGTGGGTCTGTCCTGCCTTGCATTGCGGCACTGGCTAATAGTCCAGGTAGACCATAACAATGATCACCATGGATGTGAGTTATAAAGATTGCCTGTAATTGTGTTAAAGACAATTTGCTATGCAGTAATTGATGTTGAGTTCCTTCGCCACAATCAACTAAGCACCATTGTTTTGAATTAACCCTATGAATAGCCAAGCCCGATACATTACGGGTTTTGGTTGGTGTACCTGCCGATGTACCTAAAAATACGATTTCCATGCTGCTCTACTTTTGTGTTGTTCTTTTGGTTTCAAATGACTATTTTTTTAGCCAAGGCTGTTGTGCAAAACGTGCTTTTAATAGCTGTAAGAAATGTGATGTTCTGGCTGAACGGGCGCGCGCGTCAGTCCCTAACAAGGCCACAATATCAGCACTCGGTAAGCTGTAGTCTGGTAGTAACCGTACTAATGCACCATTATTTAATTCAGGTTGTATATCCCATTCGGATCGTATGATGATCCCATGACCTGCTATCGCCCAATTTTTTACAACACGGCCTTCATTACTGGTAAAGGTTGGTGTAATACGTATCGATTCCTGTTCTTCGCTATTAATATGGGTGAAACGCCATAACGTCACATCTTCACTGTTTTCTCGTAACGCAATACAGGTATGGTTTTTTAATTCTCGCGGTGACTCTGGTGAACCATGGCGCTTTAAATAATCCGGAGAGGCACACAGAAAGCGTTGGTTATGGGCAAGTGTCGCGAGCTTTAATGTTGAATCCCTTAATTCACCAATATAGATGATAATGTCCCATTTATGGCTTTCTGCCCAACTTGGCTTGTCCGAGAGTTCTAATTCGACGGTGAGGTTTGTATGTTGTTGCTGAAACTCACCAACCAAGGGGGCAATGTAATCATTACCAAATCCTAAAGGGGCTAATATTTTGAGTGTGCCATTGATTAGATTCTTTTTACTGGCCATTAATGTTTGTAGTTGGTCCATTTCTGCGAGAATGAATCGGGCTTTATTTTGCAGTAAATAACCTTCTTCGGTCAGGCTTATGCCACGCGCTTGGCGTTGTACTAGTTTTACGCTCACTTTAGCTTCAATTGCTTGCAGGCGTTGAGTCACTGTCGGTGGCGTCACATTAAGCTTACGTGCCGCCGCAGTTAAAGAGGGTTGAGTTGAGATAGCATAAAAAAAACGCAAGTCTTCGCTGGTAAGCATTAAGTTAAAGCCTAATATGATAGTTAGTAATCGTTAATATTATTCTAATTCTCGATATATCACAATATGTGTATTACCAAGCAGGTAACTGAATAAAGTGAGTATAAGGAGCGATTACTGTGTCAATTATAAAAACGATGTCAATTGGAAAGTCTACGTTAATAACAGCAAGCTTAGCAAAGATAGACACGCCTTTTTTGTTGGTCGATAAAGTCAAATTTGATACCAACGTGGCTTTCTTAAGAGCAAAGTTAGCCCCGCATCATGTGGTATTAAGACCGCATTTAAAAACCGTTAAATCCATTGCAGGTGCCAAACATGTACTAGAGGGTTTTGATTCGCCAGCCACTGTCTCGACTGTTAAAGAAGCGGAAGCATTTGCAGATGCGGGTTATACCAATCTACTCTATGCCGTTGGTATCGCTCCGCAAAAATTACCGCGTATTCAAGCGCTACTTAATAAAGGAATCAATATTAGCATTTTGCTTGATAGCGCAGTGCAAGCCAAAGCGGTCGCTGAATTTTGTCAGACGCAAAATATCAAGATCCCGACGCTATTGGAAATTGATTGCGATGGTCATCGAGGTGGTATTCAGCCTGATGATACACGCTTGGTCGAGATCGCAAGGATCCTTCATCAAGGTGGCGCAGAGCTACTAGGTGTACTAACACATGCGGGAGAGTCCTATGACTGTATTAATAAAGAGGCGTTGGTCGCAGCGGCTGAAGGTGAGCGTCATGCAGCCGTTATTGCTGCCACTCAGCTAATTGAAAGTGGATTGCCTTGCTCTGTGGTGAGTGTTGGTTCGACACCGACTGCACATTTTGCCGAGAACTTGGATGGTGTGACAGAAGTAAGAGCAGGCGTGTATACCTTTTTTGATTTAGTCATGGCTGGCATTGGTGTTTGTAAGCCAAGTGATATCGCGTTATCTGTTGTCACCACTGTGATAGGTCATAACGAAGAGAAAGACTGGTTATTTATTGATGCGGGTTGGATGTCATTGTCACAAGACCGAGGTACGCAGTCGCAACGACAGGATTGTGGTTATGGATTAGTTTGCGATAGCGATGGCAATATTATACCCGGTTTACAAGTCATCGGCGCCAATCAAGAACATGGCATTATTGCTGCGGCTGGTAGCGATATTGATGGCGAAAAGCTATCCGATATAGTGGTTGGCACGCAGTTACGCATTTTGCCCAATCATGCTTGCGCCACCGCAGCCATGCATGCGGGTTATTACGTAGCAGACCCAGAGCAGGTTGAACTTGATTACTGGGCTCGAATTCAGGGTTGGTAGTAATACTAATCATATAAGGAAGATAAAAGAATATGAAATACATAAGTGAAGTATTGTCGAGTCAATTAATTAGTCATGACCTAGCGTTTAATGCGGTATCCGCTGCGTTCATTGCTGCGAGTGATCAAGCCAAATTATTTCCTGTTGTGATTGCAGAGGGTCACCCTGAAAATACTATTTTTTCGCTTAAATCAGCAAATACAGCAGAACTCGTGGGTTGGAAGGCTGGGAGTTATTGGCCGGGTAATACCACCAAGAATATTCCTTGTCATGCATCGACTATCTTTTTATTAGATCAAGACACTGGGCGTTTGGATGCCGTGATTGAAGGCAGTGCAGTTAATGCTTACCGCACGGCGGCAGCAGATGCGGTCGCCGTCTCGGTATTAGCGCGTGAAGACGCGAGTTGTGTCGCTATTTTTGGCACTGGTCATCAGGCATTTTATGAATGCGTTTCCGTTTGTCGAGTACGTGATATCCACAGTGTACTGGTGGTTGGCCGTAATCATAATAAAGCACAGGCTATGGTTGAGAAACTAGCGGGTGTCGGCATCGATGCTCAAGTTTCAGTGGCTGAAGAAGCATGTCGTGCAGCGGATATTATCATTACTGCGACGACTGCGCGTGAAGCACTATTTTCTGCTGAATGGGTGAAAGCGGGCACGCATATCTCGGCAATGGGGGTCGATACGAAGGGTAAGCAAGAGTTACCACCAAGCTTGTTTGATGAAGCTGATTTATATTGTGATTTTACGTCACAGTCGGTAGTGATTGGTGAATTTCAGCACGGTAATAAAGAGGTGGTTACAAACAAATTAACCATGATTGGTGAGGTATTATCTGGATATGCACAAGGGCGTGTAAATAATACGGATATTACTATTTTTGATAGTTCAGGTATTGCAGTGCAGGATTTATTTGTCGGAAAACATTTACTGAATGCAGCACTAGATGCAGGGCATGCTATTGAGTGTTAGTTTTCATATATGGGTTGTGAATAGTCGATATTAAAAAGGCGGGGTTGATCCCCGCCTTGTTAGTAACTAATAATAGTTTAATGGTATGAAAGCTACCTTATTCAACAAATGTCGATAAATGCTGTTTTACAGAATCAGATGCGAACGCATGTTCAATGCTGATCTTGTAAATCTTGAAGTAGTCTTCACGGCTTAAGTTAAACTCTTCCATTACTTTACGTACTTCATCTGTCATTGTTGTATTTGACACAGTACGGTTATCGGTATTGATAGTGATTTGAATACCGTCTTGATAGAAAGCTTTAACTGGGTGGCTTGCTAAGTTGTCAACCGCTTTCGTTTGTACATTACTGCTTGGGCAGGTTTCTAATGCAATTTTTTGTGTTTTAACAAGGTCGTATGCATCTTCATGGCCGGTAATATGAATACCATGACCAACACGTTCTGCGCCTAATAATGACACTGCATCAAATACGTTTTGACCCACACCTTGCTCACCAGCATGGATGGTTACACGGTAACCTTTCTTAATTGCATATTCTGCATAAGGAACAAACTCAGCACAGAAGCCTGGTGCTTCACCACCTGCTAAATCGAATGCAACAATACCGTCGTTTAAGTATTTAGCTGCCGTATCCAGTACTTCTTTGATTCTGTCTTTTGGCATGTGACGTAAGATAGATAAAATGTAGTTACCTTTGATGTCGTACATTGCCTCTGCACGCTTCATTCCTGCAACAACATTATCAAATACTTGTTCAAGGGTTAGACCTTGTTCAAGGTGTAGCATTGGGCCGAAACGTACTTCTAGGTATTTCACATTTTCTTTTGCAGCATCTTCAAAGACTTCAAAAGAGATGCGCTCAATACCTTCCGCTGTTTGCATTACTGATAATGGCAGGTCAAAACGCTGTAGATATTCACCAAGATCTGTACATGTTTCAGGTGCGATCATTAAAGTTCTGATTTCTTCAATGTCGTTACTTGGTAAGGTAATGTTTTGTTCAGCTGCAAGCGCAATGATTGTTTCTGGGCGAACACTGCCGTCTAGGTGGCAATGTAGGTCAATCTTCGGTAAGTCAAAGTAATTCATGAGTCTCTACCTTTATATGTTTTTTTAGGTTTTAAAGTTACAGACTTCATAATCAAGAGTTTAAGGATCTTGGTAGAAACTCCCAAACCATATTATTGGGATTATACGAAGTTATTTAACCGCGTAGTTTAGCAGTCTGAAAACGACTCTGCAATTCGCTTAGACTCGTGCCTTAATCAATTTTGCTTATTATCGACGCGTATAGTTAATAATGGCCATGAAAAAACAACTAGATTGACCTCGATGACAGGCGTGAATTTGAGTACGATGAAATAACAGAAAAGTTGTCTCATCGCTTCTTGTTTTGGTTTACTTGCTATTAGTGATGGTGGTAAATGTTTTTAAGTTGTTGTTTTTAAGGTGTAAGGTTGTGTTTTTGTATGGGTGGGTATTTGGGATTAACATAACCCATGATCTCACTGTTTCAATAATTAAAAATTTACTGGTCTGACCGTATTGTTTGATAGAACTCTAACTTTGTTGTTTTCATGTTCTTTTTTCGTTGCGCAAATTAACAATTGAGAATAGTTTTTATATAAGCCTCTGGAGAGGTTTGATCTTGACTGGCATGATTACTGTTTGAATATCCGTCAATACATGTTGTATGTAATTACGCCTATTTTCGACTTTCTAATTTATTACATGGAGTTCTTGTGAAATCAATTTTTTTAAAAAGTACCCTTAAGTTAGCGATGGTAGCGGCAATTAGTGCACCTGTACTTGCGGCAGCACCTCAAGCACCCTCAATCGCGTGGGCCGATTATTCAAAACTAGGTTTTGTAACAATTAATACTGATGCAATCGTTAGCTATAAAGACATGTATACACGTGTTGACGTTGTTGAAGTACCTGTTTCTTGGGATGTTTGGTCTGGTGAACAAGCGACAAGATGGGAGGTAGAAGTTAACGGTGAAATAATGATGTCTGGTTCAGGTACAGGGAAAAGTACTGTTTTATCTTTCACTGAAGGTGGTTTAAAAGACATGGTTGTGCGTTTATGTAACGCCGATGGTTGTAGCGAAAGCGCAACAACTGAACTATTAATCTCGGATACAGACGGTTCGCATTTAAAAACTGACCTACCAATGACGACTGATCCCGCTAATACTCCTTACGCACAACAAAAAGAGAATATTGTCGGTACTTACTTTGTTGAATGGGGGGTGTACGGTCGTAAATACAATGTTAACGATATTCCTGTTAATAACCTAACGCACATAATTTACGGCTTCATTCCAATTTGTGGTGGCACAGGTGATAACAAATCTTTATTAGATCCAAATCCATCGGGTCACCAGTTATTAAAAAAAATGTGCGCAGGCCTGCCTGATTACTCTGTTGTTGTTCATGACACATGGGCGGCACTGAACTCTTCTTACGGTCAACCTGCAACACGTTTAGACGGTAAAAAAGTAGGTTCATTAGAAATAGGTAAAGGTACTTACGGTGGCTTAATGGCGCTTAAAAAAGCGAATCCACACATTAAAATTCTTCCATCTATTGGTGGTTGGACATTATCTGACCCATTCTTCGGATTCACTGAAAAAGCAAACCGTGATGTATTTGTCGCCTCTACAAAAGAATTCTTAAAAACGTGGAAATTCTACGATGGTATCGATATTGATTGGGAATTCCCAGGTGGTGACGGTGCAAATGCAAGCTTAGGAGATCCAGAAAAAGACGGCCCGGCTTACATCGCATTAATGCAAGAATTACGTGCAATGTTGGATGAGCTTGAAGCGGAATATGGTCGTAAATATGAACTTACATCTGCAATCGGTACCGGTTACGACAAGATCGAAGATGTTGATTATGGTGTTGCTTCACAGTACATGGATAATATCTTCATGATGTCTTACGACTTCTACGGTGCATGGGGTCCAAATACGGGTCACCAAGCAGGTATTTATTGTGGTGCTCACATTTCAGCTGATAAATGTAATGGTACTGGCGAGTTTGCTGGGAAACCTGAATATACATTAGATAACGCAACTAAACTTTTACTCGCGCAAGGAGTGCCAGCTAAGAAATTAGTTGTTGGTGCTGCAATGTATGCTCGTGGGTGGCAAGATGTTGTAGCTGAAAATGGTAACCCAATCGGCGCTATCGGTTCACACATCGATTCTTCTGACGGTAGTCCATTTAACGGTAGTCTTGGTGGCGATGGTACAGACGTAAACGAAGCGGCTTGGGCTTGGGAAGCTGGCATTATGGATTATCGTGGTGTCCTTAAATTCCTCGAGTCAAACCCAAATGCAATCATAGGTTGGGATGAAATAGCTAAAGCATCATTTGTTTGGGATGAAGTGAGTCGTACATTGTTGACATATGATACGCCTCGTTCAGTACTTGCTAAAGGTGAATACCTTAAGAGTCTAGGTCTTGGTGGTATCTTCTCATGGGAAATCGATGGTGATGGTAACGGCGATATCTTGAACGCAATGAACCAAGCCGTAAATAACCCACAAGGTCAAACAGATTGGTCTGGAAACATCATCACGAATGAAGCTCCGAGCATTAGTATTGTATCTCCATCTGGTTCAGTGGTTCATACTGAAGGTGATACAGCTCAATTCTCTGCATTAATTACTGATGATAAATCAATTGCAGCTGTTGAAGTCACTGTTAATGGTGTCACTAAAACTGTGACACAAGATGCTACAACTTACTCTGGCAGCTTTGTGGTAAGGGTTGGTAGCAACACTGTTATATTCAAAGCAACAGATAACGAAGGCGTTTTATCTCAGAAAACAATCACCATCATCGGTAACGCTAAAGGCTTAGTTTGTGAAGATGGTTCTTCTGTTGTAAACGGTGAATGTGTTGTAGACCCAATCGTTTGTGAGGACGGTTCTTCGCTTATCGACGGTAAATGTGTTGCAGATGAGGTTGTTAGTGAAACACCATTTGTTGCTGGTTCGACTAAAGCATCTAACGGTGAAGTATACTCGTATCAAGGATTGTGTTACCAAGCTAAAAATAGCCCTGGTATTTGGGAAGTACCAACCGCAACATCTTGGTTCTGGACCGCTGTGACATGCTCTGGATCTTAAGTTGACCAGTTAACGAGTGATGAAGAGTCTTCACTCGTTAACGATGAGTTGTACTGATACTAAATAACGCATTAATATTTTGCTGAAAGGAAATATTAATGCGTTTATCAACTTGAAGGGTGATGTTTTCCTATATAGGGTTATCACCAAACGTTAATTTTTTCTTCGTATTAGCAATAATCGCACCAGATAATATTAACGCGAGTGCAATGATAATGTTAGTAGACCAAGCATTAAGACCTGCAATGGCCAAAATGACAGATGAAATGAGTGGTGTACTAAAACTTAATGATGCTAGCAATTGCTGATTACCTTTTTTTAGGGCTATGTCCCATAAGTAAAAAGCGCCCCCGACAGGCCCTAATCCGAGTAATAATATCCCGCCCCATTCCGATAGGCTAAAACTCCAATTACTGGTTTCAAATTGCCAATGCGCGATTAATGCTAATATTGCAACGGCTGCAGATAACCAAGCGATGTCTTCAACGTCGTTGTTTGATGTGGATAAGAACCATGAATAGCTGCCCCAAATAACAGCGCAAATAGCAGCAAGCAAATAACCAATCCGATAGTCGTTATTTATCGTTAGCTCACCATTACCAACAATAATGAAGGCGATGCCGATAAAGCCTAAGCTACCCCCGATAAGTGCTCTTAACCGACTTTGTTTGTTGGCGACGAGTGTTGCTAGTAATAATGGCCATAGATACACAATTAAACTGACCTCGATAGCGGGGGCGAATTTAAGCGCCATGAAATAACAGAAGTGGAACCCAAACAGTCCAATTATGCCAAGCAGCCACTGAGTTAGGGTTAACGATGGTTTGGTAAAGACGGTTTTTTTAATCGCTATTCGCTTGATGATGATAATGATAGCGGAGATAGAAAAGCAAAGTGAGAGTAATTGAAATGCAGGAATATTCGCGGTTATTGTCCCTAACAGCGCTAAAGTACCCCATAATCCGATTGCGATAAACCCGTATAATGTAGCCATAATTTATGATCCTTAAGTAATTTTAATGACTGAATTATAAGGTGTTCATAAATTAGCGTGTTTGCTGAAAGGACGTTTTTATTGGCTAATACGCTGCTGTTGTATTGCTATGGGATGAGATAGATAAACTGTCATCGCTGATGAGTTAGTAGCTAAACGCTTTAGGTGATTGACCGAAATAGTTTGAAAAGCGTCGACTAAAAGCTGACAGGTCTTGGTAGCCAACTTGCTCTGCGACAATACGAATAGGCAGGTCGGTATGAGCGAGCAGTGCTGAAGCCTTTTCCATGCGCAGTTGGGTTATGTATTTGTGGGTGGTCATGCCCATATTTGTCTTGAATAATTTTTTGTATTGGCTTGTGCTTAAACACGCAATTTTAGCTAACTGCTCGATGCTAAATAGCACACTGATGTCTTGTTTTATGAAGTGGATAACCTCAGCAATTCGAGGGTCGATACGTTCATGACATGTTTGTTGAGCAAGGAGCTGATAGAACAATTCAAACGCAGTCGATTCAAGCTGTTTATTTACTTGATGTGCCAGCTGCTTATCGATGAACTGTATATAAGCAAGCAGGGGAGGATTTATCGAGAATTTTTCAATACCTGATTCGGTAATGTTATCTGGATAACTTTCCATATCAACGACAATAAAACGGGCTGCATCATCTGCCCGAAAGTCATGTTGTTGCCCAGCTTTAATTATCACACAATCACCAATGCTAACTTTACCTGTGTAATCACCTACCTTAATATCAATCGCGCCATGTAATGGCAACACCAGCTGGTGGAACTCATGATAATGACTGCGTATTTGGCTTGTATAAGCGCGAATAGAAAGGTTGTTAGGCATGTGAATCCGCTTTTCCTTAGCGATGAGCAATGTTTAATATCTTAAAGGGTAAGTGTTTATTTTGATAGATAAATGTATCTAAGTACATAGTGCTAATTTTATGTTTTGTAGCTGACAAATCATTTAAAGTTATGATTTAATAGAATAATATGAATTAATTATAAAGATATTAGAACGGCGATATGAATGAAATACAAGAAAAATAGCTAAAGTCTCTATAACTTCACCTGTGGGGAAAATACATTTTGACTATAACTAATAGGATAATTAAAAGAGCGAACATCAGCTTTTGGGGAACAAATTTAATAGCATTATATTTTAGCTTTATCAGCCCATTACTCGGTTATTACCCCATGTCTACTTGGATAGATAATATTATAAAAACAGTGATTATAGTTTTTATAATGCATATGTTTATATATCCTCTTGCTCTGTACACCAAACAGAAAAAGAAGAAGAATAAAGTTGTGTTAATAATCATGACTATTTTAGCTCCAGTAGCATTTGGGTATTTTGTCTATTTCTTTAGATTGTTCAGGGGATTTGAACTGGATGAAAAATGATTTATACGGGAATTAACAACCAACTTTGATGTATAAAACTCTTGACGTTGATAGAAGGCTTTGTTGTATTCGCAATAATGCATTGATTTTTATGTGGTTCCATGTTGTTTTTTGTTGGTGGATGGGATATTAAAAATAATATTTTGCATATTGCAGGTAATGAAATTCAGGGTTATAGCAAAGCTAGCATATTAGAGGTTAATCTATTTAGGCTAACTGTTGGTGTATTGAAAGTTGATGATAAAACGTATTATTTTTTACCAAAAAAATTCTATGTATTTAGGTTTTATTATTTCACGAAAAACCTTCGTAATTTGGCATTAATCGAACTTAGGGCTTTTTTGGACGCTACGAGAGTGGCTCAATATTAAAATCAAAACGACTGCGCTAATTCACTTTCTGTCATGCTTACGCCTTTGATCTGAGCATATACACTTTGCCCAACTGTTAGTGCTAAATCATCACATGCCCACGGGGTGATGTTCGCCCATATGTGGTCATCACCAAACGCTAATTTAACTTGCACATTATCACTTGATTCTGAATGTATAATCTCGGTAATTGTCGTCGGTAGAATATTACGCATACTACTGTCTTGTGGACGTGTTTTACACAGGGATACATGGTTAGCATGAATACGTACACGTGATTCTAACTATTTACGCTGAGTTAAGGCCAAGCTCTGGCTCTCTGTTGAATAGCGTTTATTCTTATTTTCACCCGCTGCAGCGTGTAAAACTTGCTTTACCTGTTATAGCGTGTATTCTTATATTTACCTGCTATAGCGTGTAAGTATAAGAAGGTTAGAATGAAGATAACGTCAGCGAAGCAATTAGCGAATGCACTGCAAGATACGCGGAAAACAAAAGCATTATCTCAGACAGATGTTGCCAAACAAGTTGGGATTCGACAAGATACGGTGTCTAAATTCGAACTAAACCCCGATAGCACCAAACTTGATACATTATTTAAAATGTTAGCGGCGCTAAACTTAGAGCTTCACGTGGCCCCGCGGGGTGAAGGGTTACCAGAAGACGTTGAAAATGTTCAAACTCCTGCGGGTTGGAAAGAGGAGTGGTAAATGGAAAAGCTTAACGTTGCAATGAATGGCTATTTTGTTGGTACTCTATTCAAGACTACGACTGGCGCGCATACATTCTCTTATTCACCTGATTGGCTTGCTCAACCTGGTGCTAGACCTATCTCGCTATCATTACCTTTGCGAACTGCAGTTTTTAAAGGTGATGCCGTATTTAACTTTTTTGATAATTTATTACCAGATAATAATCAAGTAAGAGATCGAGTTGTCGCACGCCATGGCGCGCATTCAAACCAGCCTTTTGATCTACTCGCTAAAATTGGCCGTGATAGTGTCGGTGCATTACAAATTTACCCGCCAAATGAATTGCCTGCCGATATTACCCACATTGAAGCTAAACCCCTTGATGATAATGGCGTTGCGAGAATATTAAATGGTTATCAATCAGCAGCCCCATTAGGCATGATTGAAGACGAGGATGAATTTCGTATATCCATTGCAGGCGCACAAGAGAAAACGGCGCTGCTTAAAATTGCTGAACAGTGGTATTTGCCACTTGGAAGTACGCCTACTACGCATATTCTCAAGTTACCTATTGGTACAATCCAAAGCCATTCGTTTTCAATTGATTTAAGTGACAGCGTTGAAAATGAACTGGTGTGTATGTTACTTGCTAAAGAATATGGATTAGATACGGCAGACTGCTCGATCTTAAATGTGGAGGGAGTTAAAGCGCTCGCTATCAAGCGGTTTGATCGTAAACCGTCAGAGAATAAGCAATGGATTATACGTTTGCCACAAGAAGATTTTTGTCAGGTGCTAAACGTAAGCTCGGGACGGAAATATGAGCAAGATGGTGGACCAGGGATCAAAGATATCATGCAGTATTTATTGTCATCTGATAGACCAACACATGATCGCAGTGAATTTATGAAAGCTCAGGTTTTATTTTGGCTATTGGCCGCTTCAGACGGACATGCAAAAAACTTCTCTGTGTTTATTAAAGCAGGTGGTGGTTACCAACTTACACCACTTTATGACATTATATCCACCTATCCTCTGATGGGAGGAAATGGCATCAGACCGCAAAAAGTAAAATTAGCGATGGGGCTTTATACGTCAAAAGAAGGCTCACAAGCGCGGAAATATAATTGGCAGCAGCTTTTTCCTAGGCACTTTATGGCTACGGCTAAAGTCGTTGGTTTTAGTGATGCCGAAATGCAGCAAATATTAATTAATTTTAAAATTAAAACACCTCAAGTTATTGAACGAGTTAGAGAACAATTACCTTCTGATTTTCCTAAACTGATTAGTGAAGCCATTTTTAATGGTGTAACAAAAATGGCTGCGCGTTTGTAATTTATTGTATACCTATAATCCTCAAAACGACTGCGCTAATTCACTCTCAGTCATGCTTACGCCTTTGATCTGAGCATATACACTTTGCCCAACTGTTAGTGCTAAATCATCACATGCCCAAGGGGTGATGTTCGCCCATATGTGGTCATCGCCAAACGCCAATTTAACCTGCACATTATCACTTGATTCTGAATGTATAATCTCGGTAATCGTCGTCGGTAGAATATTACGAATACTACTGTCTTGTGGACGTGTTTTACACAGAGATACATGGTTAGCATGAATACGTACACGCAGTTTACTGCTCACAGGTAAAGGCAAACCATTGATCCACAGGTAAGTACCATCAGTGAGTGATAACTTACTCATGCGATAGCCTTCATTAAGCGCTGTTACTGTCGCCATTAACAGTGAGCTTTGTTCTTTGGCTGGCAACCAAGGTCGCATTTCTGCACTGTCCCAAACAGCTTGTAAGTGACCGTTAACTAACACTTTCCCCTTATCCAATACTAGCATGGTATCAGCCAGCTGTAAGATCTCATCTAAGCTATGGCTTACATAAATAATGGGTAAATTAAGGGTTTTCGATAGCTGTAACAAATAAGGAATAAGCTCACGCTTACGGGGTAAATCTAACGCTGCTAATGGTTCATCCATTAATAACATTTGTGGCCGTGTTAGCAAGGCGCGACCAATCGCAACACGCTGCTTTTCACCGCCTGAAAGGGTTGATGGATAACGCTTTAATAACTCACCTAAACCAAGTAACTTCACCACAGAATCAAAATGAACTTGGTCTTTATCTTTATTACCGTAATTGAGATTACCGCGCACACTGTAGTGGGGGAATAAACGCGCTTCTTGAAAGACATAACCAATACGGCGACGTTCTGGCGGTAAATTAATTCGCAGTTGCTGGTGGTAAAGATGCGTATCACCTAAGGTTAGCTGACCCTTATCAGGTGTTGATAACCCGCCAAGAATATTCACCAACGAGGTTTTACCTGCACCAGAACGACCAAACACAGCACAGATACCTTGCATCGGAATTTGTGCATTCACCTGTAAGTCCAAATCACCCAGTTTTTTCTTTATATCAATAGTTAACATTATGACGCGACTCGCTGTTGGGCTTTTTTGGCTAGCCATTGTGATGCCGTTAACGATAATACGGCAATAACAATAGCAATCACACACAAGCGTGCGGCTTCATGCTCAGCACCTGGAGTTTGAATAAAAGAGTACATGGCGAGTGGAATAGTACGCGTCTCACCAGGGATATTAGACACAAAGGTAATCGTTGAACCAAACTCACCTAAACTGCGAGCAAAGGCCAGTACCATACCAGAAACAATACCGGGTAAGGTTAACGGCAGTGTAATGGTAAAAAACACGCGTAAGCGATTACTACCTAGGGTTCGCGCGGCTTGCTCTAAACGACTATCAACACTTTCAAATGACAAACGGATCGCACGTACCATTAACGGAAACGAGACGATCGCAGCCGCTAATGCTGCACCACGCCAACTAAAGCTAAAGCTCCAGCCAAACCAGTCATAAAGTATCGCACCAATGCTGCCTTGACGACCCATAGAGATTAATAAAATATAACCAATCACCACGGGCGGTAAGACCAAAGGTAAGTGAATTAGGCTGTCAAACAGTGACTTACCAGGAAACTCACAACGGGCTAATATCCACGCGCAAGCGATACCAAAGGGCAGGCTGAATAACACTGCCACACTCGATACTTTTAAACTCAGCAGCAAGGCTGCAATTTCATAATCACTTAACAAATTCAACGTTATTGACCTTAAATAGAGTGTACCTTAAAACCGTATTTAACAAATATTGCTTGTGCAGTTTTTGTTTGCAAGTATCGGTAGAATATTCTGGTGGCGGAATTAGTATCATGACCGACAATGACCAGAGGATATTCAATGGCTTTGTGGCTATTTTCTGGGAAGGTCGCAACCGTTTTTACTTTTTTGGATATCTGTGCGTCAGTCGCATACACAATACCAAATGGTGACTCACCACGCTCGACTAGCGCTAATGCACCGCGAACATTACTTGTACGGGCTAATAACGGCATCGCTTTTTGCCATAAATCTAAACTTTCTAATGCTTGTTTAGCATAGCGACCAGCTGGTACATGATCGGGATCGCCAACTGCGATTCGACTATCACCCACTGCATGCGTGATATTCCAGTGTTTATTTAATACGATGTTATTTAATGGACTTGTACTAGGGGCGATGAGCACCAGTGAGTTACGTAACAAAGTCACACGAGAGTCTGCCGCAACCGCTTTTTGTTTCACTAAGTAATCCATCCACTTTTGATTTGCGGATAAATAGATTTGAGCGGGTGCCCCTTGGGCAATTTGTCTTGCTAAGGTTGAAGATGAAGCAAAAGAGAATACCGGATTTATTTCTGTTGGGTTTGCTATTGCGTCAGCTCTAAACGTATCACCGATTTCTGTTAAGGCGTTAGTTAATGAGGCCGCTGCAAAGATAGTTAAACGCTCTTTAGCCATAACATTACTGCTGAAAATAACTAAAAGAATGGAAATGAGCTGTTTTAACCTGCTGCGATATCTCTGTGTCATGAACAATCCCTTATGTATATTTTCTTGAATGCGAGGTAAATATGCAACCGTTATATACCTAGCTATATATCGATTGGTAAATTTTAGCCCTGTTAACGTAAATTAACAAGGCTAAATTTTATTCGTTTGATTTAGTGCTAGATAACAACGCAGTTACGCCCAGCTGTTTTTGCCTCGAACAATTTCATATCCGCGTCGTTTAACGTTTCATCAAATGAGGATTTGGCGTGATCATGTAGGGCTATTCCAGCACTTAAGGTGACGTTAAACGCTGTACCATCGTGCGTGAATATTAAGTTTGATACTTGTTTTCTTATACGTTCTGCGACAGCAATGACATTTTTACTATTATCGCAGGGGCCGATAATAACAAACTCTTCACCACCATAACGAATACAGTAATCACCAGTACGTGTGCATTCCATCATAACACGGGCTACTTTTTGTAGTACTTGATCGCCACAATTATGGCCATAAGTATCATTGATTTTCTTAAAATGATCGATATCTAAAAATATGGCTGCTAGCGCTCGATTATGACGTTTTTCATTTTCTAACATGCCTGGAATCACTTCTTCTAGGAAACGCTTGGAATAGAGCTTGGTCAACGAGTCACGAACGGACTGTTTAGAGAGTATATTTATAAAATAGTTGATAGTAAGGGTTGATACGCCAATGAATAGTACAAAACCAAAAAGTAAAATACCGGTCGCTTTTGAGACAGTCCAAAATACATTTTCTTCCATATCATCAAGATATATACCGGTGCCAATTAACCAGTCCCAAGGAGCGAAGTAACTCACATAGGCTATTTTGGAAAATTGCTCTAATGAATCATTTTTAGACCAAAGGTAGGTGATCCAGCCACCAGTTTTACGCCTTTCTCTGCTAACATCGCGGAAAGGGTGGGTTCCATCTGTGTATTGCCAATCTAATAAACTCATACCAACCAGTTCTGGTTTATATGGCTGTAATAAGATTTCACCATCGAGAGAGCTTATCCAGAAGTAGCCATGATCGCCGTAGGTCGAATTTTTTAGTGAATTCATGGCATAGTTTTTTGCATCCTCATCAGATAACTGACCAGCCAAGCTAAGACCATGAAAATAGCTGATCACGCCGATTGCTGATTCGGTAAGGTGCTTCGATTGTGCCTTTTTTTCATTTTCTAAACTCGTAGAAAAAGAATCATAAAAAAACAATAGGAAAGCAATCAGTACCGAAAATATAAGAACGGATAAAGCAATTAATTTATTCTGAATCGGTAATCGATGCGAATAGGCTGAAAAATTAGGCATAGTGACACAGTTAATAATGTAATCTGTTGATATTGTAGAATATAAATTATGTGTAAATATACCTTTTTAAGAAAAAAATCAGAGAATTAATAATTTTTTAATTTTTTTGAGAACATAAAACTATTAATGTAATGAAATTAAATTGATACGCGATTACGCCCTGCGGTTTTTGCTTCATACAATTTCATATCCGCGCGTTTTAACGTGTGCTCAAAACTGTGGTTGCTATGACAATGGTGTAGTGCAATACCTGCACTTAACGTGACACTAAAAGTGGATTCGTCACTGGTGAAGCGTAATTCAGATACTTGATGACGGATCATTTCTGCCATATCAACAGCAGACATTTCACAATCGAAGAAGCCGATAAGGACGAATTCTTCACCACCGTAACGCATGCAGTAATCATTCTGTTTAGCGTTGTCATTCATTATTCTAGCTACGTGTTTCAGTACTTTATCACCGTTGTCATGGCCATGTTTGTCGTTGACGGATTTGAAGTGATCCAAGTCAATAAATATGGCTGCAAGATGATGATTCGTCATTTTATTATGATTCAGTAATGTAGGTATGATCTCTTTTAAAAAACGTTTCGTATACAAATTAGTCAGGGAATCACGTACCGATAGCTCACTTAATTGATGTACAAAATAGTTAATAATGACAACGATAGTGATAATGAAAATGAGAAAGCCAAGTAGCAAGACACCGGATGTTCGAAATACCGCCCAGAAAATATTGGATTTCATATCGTCAAGATAAAGCCCTGTACCAATAAGCCAATCCCAAGCTGGGTAGTGCGCAACATAAGATATTTTAGGGAATTCTTCAGATGTGTTTAATTTAGGCCAAGTATAAGAAACCCAACCACCGCCTTTTCTGGCTTCTCGATCAAATTCTTGGAAAATATATTTACCAGTACTGTCTGCCCAATTCGTCATATTTAAGCCGACTAAATTAGGCATGTAAGGTTGTATGAGGATCTTGCCTTTACTGTCGTTGATCCAAAAATAGCCATCATCACCATATGTTGCCGACTCTAGTGTCCGCATCGCCATTTGTTGAGCTGCGACAGTGGTTAGCTTTTCAGATAATTCGAGCTGATGAAAGTGTTGAATAATACCGAGGGCTGATTCAATAAAGTTTTTGGATTGGGCTTTTTTTTCTTCTTCTAAACTAGTTGAAAAAGAATGATAGAAGAATAATACAAAAGCAACAATCCCAATAATAATCATAATTGACAGACCAACCAATTTATTTTGGAGTGGTAGTCGATACGACTTTGAGGATAGGTTGTCCATTGTTACTCCTAATAACGTTCAATTCCATTAATGAGGTCGTGCAATATTTATGCACATACGGAATGTGACATAGCGTGTGATTATATACGGTAATGGTAGAGTTAGCGCTATCATTTGCAATTAATTTACTTATTCTCGATTATGCTGACATTATATTAATGATGGTTGCGTCGATATGACTAAATACTACTTTACCATGGCGTGTTTTTTACGCTGTATATCTTGTTCGTTTGTAACTAGGCTACAGCCATGTTGTTATTGTTTTACTGATAATGCACAATATGTACTTAATTTTCAAGGTGATAATATATCGTGGATTTAAAAGCATTACTGACGATCTCCGTTGCAGATAAAGTGTTTGCTAACCCTAAACGGATCGCGTTGTTACAGCAGATACAAGCCTGTGGTTCGATTAGTCAGGGGGCTAAACTAGCAGGGATGAGTTATAAAACAGCGTGGGATTCGGTTAAAGATATGAATACCCGTTTACCAGAACCTGTTGTAAATAGCGAAAAGGGCGGTAAAGGAGGGGGCGGTGCTAAATTAACGCTCTTTGGTGAGCGCCTACTGCAAATGTATGCACTGACCGGTCAAATGCAAGATATGGTATTAGAAGCTTTACAAGACCAGGCTATCCCAATGAATAGTTTACTGGATGTAATGGGGCATTTTTCCTTAAAAACCAGTGCTCGTAATCAATTATCGGGCACTATTTTATCATTAGATAATCAAACAGACTCCCACCAAGATAATTTAAATGTAGGCCTTCAAGTCGAACTCGCTAGTGGCTTATTACTCAATGCTTGTGTAACCCAAAGTAGTTGCGCGCGTTTGTCATTAGTCGTTGGTAAGCCCATTTTATTGTTATTCAAAGCCCCTGCGGTCAGTATTTCGCTTGAAGCATCAGCGGGTGAACGCAGTAATCAAGTCTTAAGCATCGTTCATGAGATCTACAGTAATAGTCAGACAACTGAAGTGAGCTTAGTGATTCTTAACGAGCAGGACATGGCTAAAAGCACTGTGCCACAAATGATTTATGCGTCGATTGATACACAGTTGGCGAATCAACTTAACCTTACTGTTGGCGGTCAGTGTTATGCGGTATTTTCATCAAGCCAAACAATTGTGGCTTGTATGAGTTAAGTTACTTACCTTATACTGCTGATTGTCTAAGTTACAATTTGTTACATTACTGAGCATTTATGGGGTTTACTGACATTTACTTACAATTAACTGTTGGTTACACCTATATAATGAGTAGATATTTGATGTATGTTATGCCTGTAGCGCGCGAAAATCACGAGGTTTTATTGATGATGGTTTATATTTCTAGAACTGTATGACACCGCTAACATTAGTATATATTATTGATATAAATCATTTGTTATTATCGAGATTTTTATGAACCAATTTTTAATTACACTGACGTTACTATTATCAGTGAATGTTAATGCGCAACAGTCTCAAACGCCTAGGCCGTTAACGGTACAGTCGATAGAGCTGAATACGGTTGAGTTCAAAGCCATTGAAACATCGATTGCAGAATTTGTAAATTATACGGCGACGGGACCTGAATCTGAGCAAATTATGGCTTTAGGTAAAGAAATCATTCGTGTTATTGACGCTGGACTTGTGGAGTTACACAAAGTAAACCCAAAGCAAGTAAAAGCAATTCATCATTTGATGGAATATGTTGAAAGTGACCATCAACGTTATATGAAACCGTATCACTTTGCTGTAGTAGCTACTAAAAACAGTAAATCGTTATATGCAACGCATGATACGGTTTTTAAAGCTGCAGGGTTATGGTTGAAAGATTTATCTTACGAGTATACGAATGATACTTTTACCTATCAGGTTGCTACGGATGCTCAAGCGGACTTGTACCTTTCTTATCGGTTAACGGTTAATTTATCTGGTGCTATCACGTTATGTAAAAGTGATGGAATAGAAGAACGTTGCGTGAGTGAAAACTTGAAAGAAGAACGTGTAACTTACACTGATAGCCTAACCACAATTACAGGCGTGGTTGATTTTAACGGTTTTGAGGGCGAATCATTTATTCATTTTTATAGTAAAGAAGCGAATAAAACAAGCATGATTAATTTAGATAAAGTGGATATTGAGGTTCAGTAAAAATACGAAGTGAACCTCAACATTAACTGTTTAAGCTGTCTTTTTGAAAGGCAGGATATTTAACAGCGCGCCATTAATATCGAGCCTTAACAATGTGCCGTTTATTAAATTAATAGTGTACCCAACGGTGTGGGTCTGATACATACCATTGACATCAAAACATTGCTCTACAGGTTTAAATGCCGTTACTTTGTGCTGCTTAATCCCATCATCAAAAAACAACGCTGTTGGGTGAATTACAGCGTCATTCTTTAGTAACGTACAGATCGGACTGACAGAGTCTATTGTGAACACAATCATTTTATTTCCATTCTTTGTGACTATCTCAGGTTTTTATTATTACTGAAATTTCGATGTATATTCGTCTACTTATTTAGGATTGACCTACATTAACAATACAATGTCGTAAAATAACATGGCCTATATTATCAAGGTGGATTTTTTTACGTAGCCTTACAAAAAAACAAACCTGTTAAGTCACCTTGTTTCCTTAAGTGGTTATTAAATAAGTTTATTTGTTGGTTCATGGTATGGTCTTTGTTTTTAAATCCATATACGAGGATAATTCAATACCTTGTTCATTTATTTGTAATCCAGTGTTAATACGTAGATTGTAATTTTTTAGCGCTTCCAATTCGGGCGGAACGGCTTGGCCACTGAGCTCTGCTGCGGTAACCAAGGGTGTAAATGCTTTACTGTAATCGATTGAGATACTGTATATCCCTGTTGCACTTATGAGTTTATCGCCAAGTGCATTAGCAATTTTTTCGGTTTTAGCCCCGTTGAAAATAACTATATGTTCTTTATGTATGATTAACTTAGGGTTCAGTCCAGGCAAGGGGGAAAATGGCAGCAGCGATGATAGTTCAACAATATTACCGTTGGCTGGTAATTTTACATCAGCTAATTCAGGTCTGAAAGTCGAAATAATATTAAACAATGCTCTTGGATCGTTGGCTGATAAGCTAATAATTGCGTCTAAACTTTTGATGGTCAGTTCACTTTTATTTTCATCTAAGCTGTAATCAATGATTGCCGCGGAAATTCCTTTAATACTATTGGCCATTGCAGTCATCACACCTAGCATCGCAGGGTTGTTTTGTTGAATCGCGGATTGCATCTGTCGTAAAGGTGGGCAGATATAAGCGGGTTGCTGTAGTTCACTCCAAATATTATTGATTGCGGGAGATAAACTACCGACATCCAACCCAATACCAAATGATAAAACAGTATTATTGAGGTCGTTTACGTATTCAGGAATGAACCCTGTTAGTTGTGTTAAAGCGGATAATATTGTTTGATTATTGCTTTCGATGACTATCGACATATCGAACGTTGTTTTATCGTTATTAATGTCAAATTGGTGAAAGCCAAATACCGTGCGTGGCCAACTGTTGGCAATGCTATTGAGTTCTATTTTACATTGGGGTTGTTGATATATTTGTAGTTGGCTTTGATCTTTTGTCTGCATAAATTTCGCAATATGTTGACCAAGTAAACTTCCATTTGGTGAGGTAATTGCTTGGGTAATTGCTTTGTGGCTTATGTAACCAATTGATTGAGGCTTAAAATTGTGTTTTTCGATGATCTCGTCGAGTATGTTTGAATTAGCCATCGATTGTTCGAAAGGTGTTATACCTAATGCATTTTCTAATAGTAATGATTCGTTTAACCCTATATTAAAGGTAATGGTCAATAGATTGTCATGTTGGCTAATAATTAATTCTAGCTGTTCAGGGTCTGTTTCGTCAGTGAGCGTATAAGCACGATACTCGCGTTGTTTTATTTTCCGTTGAGCATGGGTAAACCCACTTTTAGCCTCTGCTTTATCTAACAGTGCCCATATTGCATCTGGATTGATTACATCCACTTTGAATACTGGAATAATGCCGAGGGTATAGAAGTAACCTTGTATTTCTTCTGCAATACCAAACGTAGTCATAAAAGTATCTGCATCTTGCATATTTTCCAGATAACGTTGTGCCAAATTTAGAAAAAAATTTAGTTTGGTATTTGTCGGATCATAATCGTCATCTTCATATATGGTGGTAATAATATCGTTCGGTGAGTCACTGTAAGTATTAGCCATTGAATTGATATAGCGTTTTACGGGAAATGGCGCTAATTGACCATAGAAGATGACTGTATTTTCTGGAATATAATTTAATACTGCGTGTTTATCTAATATCGTTTTTTTATTTGATACGTTGTTTTGCGTCAGTAAATAACCCCCAGCTGCGGCTGCTATAATTAAAACACCTGCAATTAAAATCCGTTTCATTGTATTCATCCATCTTATACTTTGTTATTTGTAGTATGGTATATTTATTCTCGTTCGTTAATTATATCAAGAATATGGAGCCCATTGGTATGATGGATTAGTTCGCTTAATGAGCGTTGCAGTATATCCAGATGACTTATTTGATAAATATTGTTTTAAATACTGTTTTTTTCTAATCGATTAGATTATAACGATAGCCTAACAGTAGAAAGGTATATAGTTTAGTTGACATTGGAAGAGTCATTTAGTCATGGAAAATGAAAGTTACAGTAAGCTCGAAATACCAACTGAGATCCGGAATAATTGGCAGGGTTTGATTGAGCATATCTCCGAAATATCATCGATTCCTGCATCGCTTATAATGCGACTACAGTCAGATAATATAGAAGTTTGTGCTGCTAATAAACATCAAGATAACCCTTACCGTGTTGGTGATAAAGAGGCATTGAGTGGTAATTTACTGTGTAAAGAAGTTATTCATACACAACGACCACTTATTGTTGAAAATGCATTGAAGTCTCGAATCTGGCGTGATAATCGAGATGCTAAACTCGGCTTAATTTCTTATTATGGTTTACCAGTAAATTGGCCGACAGGGAAACCGTTCGGTACGATCTGTATGCTCGATATTAAAGAGCATAGTTATACCGACTCACAACTTAGATTATTATCATTATTCAAAACGATGGTCGAGAATAGTCTCACTATCTTATATCAGCAATATGTATTAGAAGAGAAAGTGGCGTTGCGAACATCGGAGCTTGAGCAAGTTAATACGCGATTAGCCAAAGCATTGGATAAGCATGCTGCCGCAACACAAGTTATTCATCATCAAAAATACCGTCATGGATTAACAGGCCTGCCAAACATTCATGAATTAGAAAAATACTTTCATGAAAAGATTCTACCGTATGAAAAGAAAGCCGCACTGATACATTTACGTGTTACTAACCTAACGCAAATTCGTGATAATGTAGGTTTATTATGCTCGCAGCATATCACTTGTTATGTGGCTGATAGGCTAAAAACGTCATGTCCGCCAGAGGTTTATTTGGCACTCTTGTCAGATGATGATTTTGCGCTTGTTTATCAGCAAGATGATGACGATTTGGCCATCACATTGACGGCGATTATCGATAGCTTATTTATAGAGCTAAACGATACTATCCCTTTTCAAGGAAATCACATTAGTTTAACGCGTTGCATGGGCATCTCTATTTATCCCGAACATGGTAAGAACTTCTTAGACCTGATGCATAATGCGAGTGTTGCGGCATCAGAATGCCAGGCTCATCATCGAGATTATCAATTTTTTGATAATACGTTAAGAGCAGAACTTATGGACCGATTTCAATTGGAATCACAATTAACCCATGCTTTAGCTAACGATGAACTGAGTTTGCATTATCAACCGCTATTTGACGTCGAAAATGAAAAATTAATCGGTGCTGAAGCATTATTACGTTGGCATAATCCATTATTGGGTGTTGTTGGGCCTGATAAGTTTATTCCTATTGCTGAAGAGTTGGGAATGATGATCGAAGTCGGCTATTTTGTTTTACGTTCAGCCATTAAGCAGTTGGCTTGTTGGCAAAAAAGTCATCATGATGACTTTTTTGTGGCCGTAAACCTATCGCCTTTACAGTTAGAAGATTTAACCTTAGTGGACAAAATTGAAGAATTACTAAAAACATATAAGGTTAGTGCAAAATCGCTTGAAATAGAAATTACTGAGAATGTGTTTTTAGGTGAGCAAGAAGATACACTAAAAGTCTTAAAGCGTATTAATGCATTAGGTATTCGTATCGCATTGGATGATTTTGGAACGGGATATTCATCGTTAAGTTATATTCATCGTTTCCCGTTTAGTACCGTGAAGATTGATCGTAGCTTTATCTCTAGCTTAAACTCGTCGTCCGTTAATCGGCATTTGGTGACGGCTATTATTTCAATGGCGACGGCCTTTGGTTTGAAAGTTGTCGTAGAAGGTATTGAAGATAAAGAACAAGCGAAATTTGTACGGGATGCTGGTGGGCATATTTATCAAGGCTACCATTTTGGTCGACCTGTGAGTGTTACAGCGTTTTCACGTCAATATATTCAATCATGAATACTGGTTTTGTAGATGCAGATGCCTATTAGCGATAACTAATAGGCATTTTGTATTTTTAGTCTTGTAAATTAAGCCGTTGTTTGCTCTGTTTGGCTGTCTATTGTTTCAGATTTTGATTTAAGCAGTCGGCTGGTGATTGTGCCGGCTGCCATAGAGCCACTTACATTCAATGCGGTACGCGCCATATCTATTAATGGTTCAATCGAAATAAGTAATGCTGCGATAGTCACAGGTAATCCCATTGCAGGTAATACGATAAGCGCGGCAAACGTAGCACCACCACCCACACCGGCAATACCAAATGAACTCACAATGATAATAGCGACAAGCGATAAGATGAAGCCAAAGTCCATTGGGTCAATACCGACACTTGGCGCTACCATGACAGCTAACATCGCAGGGTAGATACCCGCACAGCCATTTTGACCAATCGTTGCACCAAATGATGCTGACAGGTTCGCAATTGCTGGTGGTACGTTTAGCTTGTTGATTTGCGCTTCTACGTTTAATGGTATTGTTGCTGCACTGCTGCGTGAGCTAAAGGCAAAAGTCAGTACTGGCCAGATTTTCTTGAAGTATTCTGTTGGTTTAACGCCAACAAATGAAACTAAGATACCATGTACAACAAACATCAGTAAGATCGCTACGTAAGATGCGATGATGAAACCAAGCAAGTTAAGAATATCACCCGCACTTGATGTTGCCACCACTTTCATCATTAACGCTAAGATACCGTAAGGTGTGATCGCCATGATCATTTTCACTAAACGCATGACAATAGCTTGTGACACATCAACAAAGGTATTGATTGGTTTTGCTAATTCGGCATTTTCAGCACTTACTTTAAGAGCCGCAATACCCACTAGAATACCAAAGATAACGACAGCAATAATTGACGTTGAACGTGCGCCTGTTAAATCTGCAAACGGGTTCGTTGGAATAAAGCTAACTAACATTTGTGGAATGCTTAAATCGCTTACTTGTCCTGCACGTGATTCGATAACGGTTACACGCGCGACTTCACGAGCTCCTTCGGTTAGACCTTCAGCTGATAAGCCAAATAGTTGCGCGATACCAATACCAATAAGTGCGGAGATCATGGTGGTAAACAGTAACACACAAATGGTTAAACCACTGATTTTACCGAGTGACCCTGAGCGGTCTAATTTAACTACTGCTGAGATCATTGATATTAATACTAATGGCATGATCACCATTTTTAGCAAGCCAACGTAGCCTTTACCGACAATATCAACCCAAGCTAGGGTCTCTTGAATGACATGACTACCTTCGCCATAACCAAGTTGTAGCAGTAAACCGAATACACTACCAGAAACAAGGCCGAGTAAAACGAGACGTGAAAGAGTGTGGCCCTTTCGTTGTTGACCATTTAATAAATAAATGAGGATACCAAATACCGCTAAGTTAGCGATAACAACTAATGACATGAGCAATTCCTGTGGGTGATTTTAGCTTAAGGAACCAGAGAGTACTGCCTTGTGCGGTTTTTTTAAGCTATTTAATAACAATTGGTTAAATTTATATCAGCAGATTACACTAGTGATCTTATAACCTAAAAGAATTAAAATTCATTAGATATTGCATTTGGTAATATAAAAAGTCGTGAGGGGAGGTGGAAGTATAAATCTGAGGTTATAATATTAGTTTTGGCGGATAACTACCTCATAGGGAGAAAACTTTAGCCGTTGCATAACTGTCTCAGATCAACGAAATGTTGGCTGTTAATCAACTTGACGTAAAATTAAGTTGAATTATTCAAATAATGTTGAATAATAGGGGGACAATATAAGTGACTCAAGTCACAACAATAGTCTGAAACAGGAATCATATTCACATGTCTAACTCATTTGTACTCGTGATCAACTCTGGTAGCTCATCGTTAAAATTTGCTCTTATCGATTCAAACACTGGAGATGCTATTCTTAATGGATTAGGAGAGTGTTTTGGCCTTCCTGAAGCGGCTGTTAGCTGGAAGTACGAAGGGCAGAAGTTTGAAGAAGCAATTACAGCTGAAGGTGATCACCATGAGCTTGCGATTAACCGCATTGTTGTCTTAATCGAAAGTTTAGGTTTAACTTCACAAATTGTTGCCGTTGGTCATCGTATTGTTCATGGTGGAGAGAAGTTTACCAGCACAGTACAAATTGATGAATCTGTATTAAACGAAATTCGTAACCTGTCAGATCTTGCGCCATTGCATAACCCTGCTGGTGCAAAAGGCATTGAAGCTGCAATGCATGCTTTCCCATCATTGCCACAGTTTGCAGTATTTGATACTGCATTCCACCAGACTATGCCTGCAAAAGCATTTACTGGTGCTATCTCGAACAAGCTTTACAAAGACTACGGTATTCGTCGTTATGGTTTCCATGGTACAAGTCATTATTTCGTTAGTCGTGAAGCCGCTAAAATGATTAATAAGCCTGTCGAAGAAAGCAGCTTTATTTCCGTTCACTTAGGTAATGGTGCGTCTGTATGTGCCATTCGTGATGGTCAAAGTGTTGATACAAGCATGGGCTTTACACCACTAGCTGGCCTTATGATGGGGACGCGTTGTGGTGACTTAGATCCAGGCATCATTGAGTTCTTACTTAAAAAAGGCTGGTCACAAGACGAAGTTTATAAAGAACTGAATACTAACTCAGGCTTTATGGGTGTATCTGGTTTAACAAGTGACTGTCGTGGTATCGTTGAAGCAATGGAGCAAGGCCATAAAGGCGCGACATTGGCATTCCAAGTATTTACTTACCGTGTGGCGAAATATATTGCTTCATACATGGTATCGCTTGAATCACTTGACGGTATAATCTTTACTGGTGGCATTGGTGAAAACTCATTACCGATCCGTCGTGAAGTACTCAATTACCTTAAAATATTTGGTTATCAAGAAGATAAACAAGCGAATGAAGATGCTCGATTTGGTAATTGCGGTATTATTACTAAAACGGATACAGCAGTTGTAATGGTAATCCCAACGAATGAAGAATTCGTTATCGCACAGCAGTCTGTAGAACTGTTGTCATAAATCATTTTTAATCTAAATTATTAAGCCCGCTTTTTTAGTGGGTTTTTTTATGTTTTTTTTAGCTCATTTATCATTAAATATCTTAGACAATCACCAATAAGTTTGATGTTGTTAAATATAACAAATTCAACGACTGCAACATTGTATTAACCTTCTGATTAACTCCTTGTTAACTTTAAATCCCGTGTTTCACGCTTTTTCATTGCTAATATCTTGTGCGGTGAGCTATATCCGTGTCTAGTATAGTAATTATGTGTTGATGGTATGTTCCTTTAATGTTGTACGTATTTACCATCTTCTTGTTTGCATTTGACTCTTGTTATTGAAGTGTTAAGGATAAAAACATGAAGAAAAAACTATTATTTGTAGCGTTAGCCTTATCCAGTTCAATCACGCTGGTTGGCTGTGGTGGCGGTGGTGATGATGATGATAAAAACACGGGGAAGGTAACTACACCCACAGTTCCAGTTCCAGTTCCAGTTGTCACAGTTCCTGCACCCGTAGTTATACCTCCGGTGGTCACAGTTCCTGCACCCGTAGTTATACCTCCGGTGGTCACAGTTCCTGTACCCGTAGTTATACCTCCGGTGGTCACAGTTCCTACATCCGTTTTTTATAACGTAAAAGTAATCGATGGGTATTTAAAAAATGCGCAAGTTTGGCTCGATATTGACGGTGATAAACAACGTGGTGATGATGAACCTTCAATATTATCGGGTGATGGGGGCGTAGCTCAATTAGATGTTACTAATACCGTTAACCCAGAGAAATACTCCGCTTTTGCAAAAATAATTTTTGATCAAACCGTTGATGAAGACACTGGTTCAGCCGCCAATAATTATGTCATGTCAGCACCACCTGGTGAAATGGAAATAACCCCACTATCAACCCTAGTCGATATTGAGATCGCGCACAATACAGATGGCAGTGAAAGTGAAGAACAATTAGCTGTGGTAAAACAAGAGGCAGTTGTTAAGGTTGCTAATGATTTTGGTATACCTGAAGATTATGTATTAAGTGATTTTATCGCGGATAGTCGCCCTAATATTGCTTACGTAGCCGAGAATATAGTTAGTTCTAAGATACTGCCTGATGATGAAAATGAATTCATTGCTGTGATTACCGATGACACTGATGATGCCCTGTTTAATAAACTGACGACGGCTGTTAGTGGAATGATTAAAAGTAGAATGGCTGAAGACACTTTCGATATTGAAATTGCTGTATTTGATCGCGCAGCTGATTTAGACAGCGATAATGATGCCGATGGTGTACCTAATGCGTTAGATGCATTACCAGACAATGCGGATGAGTGGTTAGACAGTGATGGTGATAATATCGGTAATAATGCCGATCCTGATGATGATAATGATAATGTTGCTGATATTGACGATAAAGACCCACTTGATCCGGAAGTCGGAGAATATGCTGACTGTGAAGTGCGTTATACGTCCGGGGATGCTTCAATTGAGAGTTTTAATGCCCAATTAGAGGCGTGTGAACGGATTCCTGATATGGATTTAGCAGGTAACTCTATTTTACGGATCACAGGTTCTCTTCAAACTCGTTCTTATGTATTTAATGTTGATAATACCGCATTTTATTATCGTAACGGTGTTAAGTACAATCGTATATGGGTAATCAATGATGATGATAATTTAGAACTTTATAACGGTGAAGAGCAACCTCTTAATTACGTCATGCGACTTGTAGATGACTCAAACGGCAACCTAACGTTTGCAGTTTATGATAACGGTCGTCAATCGATATGGAGTACGACTTATAAAAGTGTCGATCTCTCTGTTGATATACTCGCTTGTGAAGACCTTGATTCAGGATGGGACGAAGTGAATGATGTGCCTCTCACGTATCGTAGTCTCGATGAGTTTAAACAAGTTGTTACATCTTGTCAGGATGGAAAATTACTCGCGGCATTCAGTGATAGTTTGATTGACCGAGGGATTACGCTCACGACTGGTGATGCATTTAACCAAGCGGATGACATTGATACATATCAGTTTAACCAAGATGGTAGTGGTGTGTTTACTCATAACAACGGCGCTGGTGATGTCAGTATTCCAATGACTTGGATGATTTACGAAGAGGGCATCGTTAAGGTTGTTATGGAGTATACAGATGGGAATGATGTCGCTCAAACTGCCCATGATTACCTTGCAATAGTTGAAACTAACGGCATTGATTTTAGTGTTAAAGTCTTTAGTCGAGGCACTGCGTTACAAGGTATTGATGATACCGATCTCGGTGAGTTAGGGAGTCGTGTATTGAAAGTCCCTGATGTTGAATAACTAACGTATTCAAATTTGAGTATCGCTATTTTCCATGAAATGCCCGTCAGCCTAGCTGGTGGGCATTTTTGATTGAACTCGATTAGCCTAATTGATAGTTAATTACCTATTGAGCATAAGGTTAGATTATGGTCTTTTCATTGGAGGGAAATAGGCCACAACCATTTTTCAGATCCTGAAATTAAGATTTTGGTACTTTAGTGTGGCTCACTTTGGTACTTTGCGAGCCGTTAATCATGCTTTACTAATACTTCACATACTTAATTTGAGGTATTCAATATGATGACGAATAAAAAGTTTATACTTTCTGCAGTTGCGTTTAGTCTCCTTAGTTCTGTAAATACAATTGCGGCAGAAAGAGTTAATTTACGTGATAGTATGCAGAAGCTAGCAACGGCTACATTAACTGACCCTGGCATATTAGCGAGTGCACCTGCACAACTCTTGGGGCTGTCACGGAACGACGGTTTAAGTGTGATTAAAACGTATCGAAATAATAATGGAGATACGATCACCCGTTATCAGCAAACCTACTTTGGCTTACCTGTTATTGGTGAACAGGCTGTTATATCTCATAATAAGAGTGGCCTTTTTAAGCGTGCCCACGGTGCAGTATTAAATAATATTGCTGATGATATTTTTGATATCACACCATTGATGACAAAAGTAGATGCATTATTAAGAGCGAAACGCTTAAGTATACCTGCAAGTCCATTAGTCATGAGTCAATCGATTGTAACGGAAAATGAAACGTCGCGACTTGCAGTTTGGCAGGATGATGAAGGCGTTGCTAGGTTAGTATATGAAGTGAGTTTCTTCCAAATTGCAGATGAGCCCTCACGTCCTTATTATATTATGGATGCTCAGTCGGGTGAAGTACTTAGATATTTAGATAACTTACAAACAGCAGATGCAACAGGCCCTGGCGGTAATTATAAAACAGCGAAGTATCGTTACGGTAGTGATTTTAAAGCGCTAAATGTGAGTCAGTCTGGTGACACCTGTACGATGAGCAATGAACAGTTGAAAACGGTGAATTTAAATCATGAAAAGGAAGGGGCCACTGCATTCAGTTTTACCTGCCCAGAGAATACCGTTAAGCAGATTAATGGCGCTTATTCACCACTTAACGATGCACACTTTTTTGGTGGTGTCATTTTTGATATGTATAACGATTGGCTAAATGTTTCTCCGTTAACATCACAGTTAGTGATGCGCGTTCATTATGATAACAATTATGAGAATGCGTTTTGGAATGGTGAATCGATGACCTTTGGTGATGGTGCAGATACCTTTTATCCTTTGGTTAGTTTAGATGTATCAGCGCATGAGGTGAGCCATGGTTTTACAGAGCAAAACTCTGGGCTAGTATACTCAGGTAAGTCTGGTGGTTTAAATGAATCATTCTCAGATATGGCTGGTGAAGCGGCTGAATTTTATATGCATGGCAGTAATGATTGGTTGGTCGGTGCTCAAATACTGAAAGGTAGTGGTGCGTTACGGTCTATGAGTGATCCGACGATGGATGGTAAATCGATCGATAACCAAGCGGATTATCGTTATCTTATGAATGTTCATCATAGCTCGGGTGTGTATAACAAAGCGTTTTATAACTTAGCGACAACGCCTGGCTGGGATACTGAGAAAGCATTTGTCTTATACGCAACGGCTAATCAACTTTACTGGACGCCAAACAGTAATTGGGATGATGCTGGTAACGGGGTTATGGATGCAGCCTGTGACTTAGGCTATAGTGTTGATGATGTTCTGGTCTCGTTAACGGCCGTAGGTATCGTTGCCGATGTCAAAGATGACAGCGAATGTAGTGTTACGCCACCACCTGCTATTGAAATTGATAGAACAGAATCAAATATATCGACGAGCTTTTTTAGGCCCGCTCATTTTAAACAAGGATTAGGTGAAGGCTATACGCGTCTTACCGTGACATTGGCTGGTGGAACGGGTGATGCCGATCTTTATGTAAAACATGGAGACAAGTCATTGTTTTCTAAATCGGATTGCATTTCCAAAACACCTGGTAATATTGAAACCTGCGTAATTGATAATCCAAAAGCTGGTATTTGGAAGATTGATATTCGCAGTTATGGTTCAACGTCGGATGTGACCCTTAATATTCAGGCTCAATAATGGCCTAAGCCTTTTATTCTATTTATAAATAAGTGATCACTTTAGGTTGTTGGTAAAGGTGATCGTTCTACTCAATTTGTTCAATATAAAACTTTCTCTTGTTAATCCACACCTTAATAGCGCATTATAATAATATAAATATAAACATTATTATCCTAAGGAAGGTTATTAAATGGATCATGAACAAGCATATAAAATCGGTACGCCTGGTCAAAAGTGGACCGCTGAAGATAAAGCTGCATGGTTGGCGAAACAAACCGTAGTACGGACTTACCAGCAAGAGGTTCTTGCTAAATTAGAACCGCTACAGCAAGATTTTGATGTTGAACAGTATGGTGCTCTGTCTTATGACCCGGCTCGTTTTCCGTTATTTGTGGTTAAAACACGTCATTGGGATAATGCTAAACCAACCATTCTTGTTACGGGTGGTGTCCATGGTTACGAAACTAGTGGTGTGCAAGGTGCTATTCGTTTCATTGAAACACAAGCGCTAAATTATAGCGCACAGTTTAATATTGTGGTTGCACCTTGTGTTAGTCCTTGGGGTTATGAAACCATTAATCGCTGGAATCCAAATGCCATTGATCCAAACCGTTCTTTTGTTGAAAATAGTCCAGCCGAAGAGTCTGCCGCATTAATGCAATGTATTGCTAAACTTGATGTTCAGATCACTGCACATATCGATTTGCATGAAACGACGGATACAGATAACAGCGAGTTTAGACCTGCATTGGCTGCGCGTGATGCTGTTGTTCATGATAATTGGAGTATTCCCGACGGATTTTATTTAGTGGGTGATACGCTTAACCCGAATACTGAATTTCAAACGCATATTATTAATGCCGTTAGTAAGGTTACCCATGTTGCACCAGCCGATGATAGCGGTCGTATTATTGGTGAAAAACTGGCTCAGTTTGGTGTCATTAATTATGCCACTAAGGCGTTAGGTTTATGTTCTGGGTTCAGTGATTGTATTTATGGAACAACAACGGAAGTATACCCAGATAGCCCATTAGTCGATGATGAGAACTGTATTCAAGCACAGGTTATTGCTATTACCAGTGGTCTTGATTATTTACTTCAAACGGAAAAATAGACAATGAGGTAAGTCTCTATTACGTTTTAAAAGTGAATAGGGCAATATTATTAAGTGAGTAAAAACGGCGGTAATTTCGTACACGATTCGATCTTTGCTGGTAAAACGGTTACCATCAAAGATTAATCAGTGTTTACGCACTGCCGCTGTATAATATTGCATTGTAATGATATAACGTGAAGCAGAATTGTCTGACCGAAAGTCACGTTGTAAGGATAAGTTTTGGATTTATTGAATGATGAAAAGTTTATGCTTCGTGCATTAGAACTTTCTAAATTAGCGTTACCACATTGTCGACCTAATCCACCTGTTGGTTGTGTGCTAGTTAAAAATAATCGAATTGTTAGCGAGGGTTTTACTCAAGCGCTTGGTCAACATCATGCCGAAGCACAAGCTATCGCCCAATATGACAATTCGCTGGAAGAGGTAACAGCTTATGTTACTTTAGAGCCTTGTTCGTTTGTAGGTCGTACACCATCCTGTGCTCATTCGCTTGTTGGTCGTAATATAAAACGTGTGGTTGTGGCAGTTGTTGATCCTGACCCGCGTAACAGTGGTAAGGGCATTACAGTGTTAACTGATGCCGGAACCGAGGTTGAAGTAGGTGTCTGCCAGCGTGAAGTGAGCGAGTTTATCACGCCTTATTTATTGAAGTAGTAAGTTTACGTTATTCTCATTAACTGCATTAACATTTACACTCGGGTTGGCTGCTTGCGCATCATCGATGAGCACTTTTAGACGCATTGAATCCGTTATTGTAATATTAGCGAGTAGTACGTTTTTTTTCCTTATGTCCTAAACGAATGCCATCTCTAATATTTAAGCCGATCATGGTCAAGTTCGTCATCCCAGCGATGATTTCTAAAATTTGAACTGTCCAATATAACCCATCGAATTGCCCTAATGCAGACCACCTTGCTAATATTATTGCCGCGGGTAATAAAATGATCACCCCATTGATGCCCGCAACCTTCATCCTAGTCTGTTTGATCTTAAATACGCCTTTTATCGCGCCTGGGTATAGTTTTTTTGCTGATATTCCGGTGACCATCATGGCTAAAATGAGTCCAGGAATAAACATGAATATGGTACTTTTAACGAGTGCAATCTGCTGTGGTGTTGCTAATAGATCGGCAATGATGGTACTTGTAAGAAATGATGTGATGAGTACAAGTGCAAGTATCGCCGCTGTTTTATGTATATTTTTTAGTGTTTTAGTATTCATGGTTACATCCTAAATGAGTGATAAAAGTGATTACATGACTATTGCTGTACCTGTATTTACCAGCGTGAACGGTATTGGCGGTGACAGTTACGGCAAGTCTTGTTTGCTTCTTTTAGTGCATCTTTAGCTGCGTACTTATCTTGCTGTTTGATTGCTCTATCCATTTTTATAAAGCTATTATCCATTTTTGTTAATGCGGCTTTAAATTTATCATTATCATTCCAAACTTTGTCCTTAGCTTTACTGCCAGGTTGACTGCCTGCAACAAACAGATGTTGTAGTGAGGATGAATTGGCGTTTAGCGCTGTACTTAGTGTGATGAGCTGTTGCCAGTTGTTGTTATTATCATCAAGCAGGTCTTCTATTTGTTCTTGTTGTTCATCAATTTCTGAGAAAGCATTTTGGCGTTGCTCTACGTCTTGTATACCTTGTTCTACTGACATCTTTTCAGATGCTTGCACAGACATACTTGCAAAACCTAATGTAATAGATAGTGCTGCGATGAATTTGTTTATTTGTTGGGATACCTGCATGTCTTACTCCTGATTAAATATTTAAGTTTGTCTCTGTGGACTTGCCATATACCTTACACTGCAATTATTGCGTGTGCAACTGTTTTGGTGTAAAGTGTTGTTGTTGCATTTAATTGAGAGGTTTAAAAATGAAGATTTGGGATTTACCAACACGTTTATATCATTGGTTACAATCTGTATTATTTATGGCGCTTATTATTACTGGCTATAATGGCGAAGGGCCGCATATACAGTTAGGGTTAGGTCTGCTCACATTAATTATATGGCGAATGACATGGGGCATTATTGGTAGTGAGACGAGCCGTTTTAAACAGTTTGTTCGATCGCCAAAAGTAATATGGCAATATTTACATGGCCTGAAAGTCGAGAGTATTGGTCATAATCCTGCTGGTGGTTGGATGGTGATAAGTCTGTTACTTTGCTTATTACTACAATGTATTTCTGGCCTAGTACTCGCTGGCTTTGCTGATAACTTACCATTGGCAGAATTGTGGCTAACGGATTGGTTATTTGATGTTTTTTCGTTTATTCATAACTTATTGTTCTATATTTTGCCGCTATTAATATTTATTCATGTCGGTGCTATTATTGGTTATAAATTATGTAATAAGCCATTAGTATTGGCGATGGTTACTGGATATCAAGCTAAATGTGTTGCTTTATCTGTACGCTTTGAATCAAATTTAAAAGCCTTGTTGGTGCTTATTGTTGCGGTATTAGTTACTATAGCAATAGTTGCGCTTTCTTAATTATCATAGGTATAGAATGGAAAACAAATTTGATCGTCAAAAAAGCTTCGGTTGGTTGCTTAATGTCGTTGCTAATAAAGCATCAAAAGACTTTGATACAGAATTAAAGAAACGAGGATTATCATTAGCGCTATGGCCGACTTTAATGTGCTTATGGGAAGAGGAAGGGGTGACACAACGTGACATAGCTTTAAAATCAAAAGTTGAGAGTTCAACAACAACACGTACATTAGATAAATTAGTGGGGTTAGGATTAGTTGAGCGTCGAGATGATCCAAATAGTCGCCGCTCTTTCCGTATTTACTTGACTGAGGCTGGTAAGGCTTTAAAAACGGACTTAGTGCCGATACCAGTTGCGATCAATGCTGACTTAGTCCGTTCGTTAGAAGGCGAAGAACAGCAAGAGATCGTACGTTTATTACAAAAAATAGTGGCTGATATTTAAGAGATCTATCCGTAATTAATTGGACTAGGGTTCAGCTCTAATGATATTTATTATGAATCTACTTTAGAGTTTGATAACCAGCCCAAATACGTGAAACTGTTGTGATCCAACATAGTGTCGCGAAAATATATGCAATGGTGGTAAAACTAGATGGGAACAGGCACAATAATATGAAGCAAAGAATTGTTTCTGTTCCTTCCGTTAAACCACCTATGTAATACAGCGATTTGTGTTTATAAACCGGGTTCTCAATTTTCTGTTTGCTGGCCATGATCGCAAAGGCTAAAAAACTTGAACCTGTGCCAATAAAAGCGAAGATTAAAAATGCACCTGCGACAGCGTTGGCGTTTGGATCGGCAACAACAAATCCAAACGGTACGAGTGAATAAAACAAAAAGTCCAAGGTGATATCTAAGAAACCACCACTATCAGTGATACCTTGTATCCGAGCAACAGCACCATCTACAGCATCCAATATTCGATTTAAAAGTATGAACACCAAGGCAATATTGTATTCTTGCAGCGCTAATGCTGGAAAACTCATTAACCCAAGCATAAAACCAAATAGGGTCACCTGATCGGCCTTTATTCCTGTCTTATGTACGAGTTTAGCTGTTGTATTAATTGGCCAACGGATAATTTTTATAGCGTAACGGTCAAGCATTCTCGTTTTCCTTGTTCCATGGCCAGTGTAGGCATTTACTTCCGTTAGGGACATCGTCAGCGTCGTGCGTCACCATTAATACGGGCAGTTGTCTGTTGATGGTTTGGGCAAATACCCAGTTTCTAAATTCACTGCGTAATGATTTATCTAACTTACTGAATGGTTCGTCGAGTAATACAACGGCAGGTTCGGCAAGTAACATGCGCATCATACTAATACGTGCGCGTTGACCACCTGATATTTGCATAGGTGTTTTGTCGGCTAGCGTTAATAAGTTTAGCTGCGTTAGCGTTTCAAGGGCTTTTGGTTTTCGCTGTGCCTTTTTCACTTTATTTGGTAATGCGATAGCGAGATTTTCCCAAATGTTCAGATGCGGAAATAACAAGTCATCTTGAAATAACATACCGATGTTCCGTTTTTCTGCGGGCAAGTTATTTAATAATTGTTGCTGGTAATAGCACTCACCCTGATAGCTAAAGTCAGCTGATGTATGCCCTGCAATCACACTTAATAAGCTGGACTTTCCACAGCCACTCGGACCCATTAATGTGAGAACCTCTCCTTGCGCAACAGTAAAAGATACCGGTGTGAATAAGGGCTGATTATGGTTATCAAGGATGGTTAGATTGTTGACTGACAGAGACATTCGATGTCGATATCCTACTGGTTGATGTTGATGTTGATGTTGATGTTGATGTTGATGTTTGCTGTTCTAGCGAACCCGTTTTACGGCTAGCAATAATAGCGATGATATAAAATATAAAAGGGGCAAGGGACTGTAATAATGCATAAATGGCACTGATGCGGCGATCTTGTCCGCTAGATAATGCTACCGCTTCTGTGGTTAAAGTTGATATGCGCCCTGCACCTAACATCAAGGTCGGTAAATATTGTGTAAGGCTAACGCTGATACCTACAGCCCAAGCTATCCAGATCGCAGGTAATAATAATGGCCGTTTAATCTTCCACCAGACTTGGAAAGGGGGCATGCCCAAACTTAATGCTACTTTATCTAAGCGTTGATCATAACTGCGCCAAGGGCCATCAAGTGCAAGAAAAATATAAGGAAAAACAAAGAAAATGTGTGCCCAAGTGACCCATAAATAATAATGCTGATTTGTGATGTATAAGGTGACTACTTGGATGCCAAACAGCAGTGATAACTGTGGTGCCAACATCGGAATAGCGATGAGTAATCGTGGTACTTTTAAAAATGGCTTACTCGTCTCTGCTTTAATGTTGTGTTCGTGCACGATAATCGCAAAAACTAAGGCTATCGTAGCACTAACTAACGCGATCATGATGCTATTGGCGATGACATCTAGCAAATAATCCCATTCTTGTTGCCAAAATCGCAGTGACCAACGCGATGGCGTTATATCTGGGAACCGCCAGCGTTGTGCAAACGACCACAGCAGTAAAATAGGTAAGGTTACAAGGGGGATTAAATACGTGATAGTGATAATACTTTTACCACCAATTGGCAGAGAAAATCGACCATTTGACAGCCAAGTTCTGCATTTTAGGGTGATGAACCATTCTGCACTACGGATACTAAGCAGGCTGGCTAAACACATAAGCAGTAATACTAAGGCTCCAGCAGAGGCTTTTGGTAGTGTCGCAAGATCGGCATCATTTAACCATTGCCACACCAGTACGGATAGTGTGGGCGGTTGAGTCGGGCCGATAATTAGCGCCACATCAACGACCGAAATACTATAGGCCATCACTGCAAATAGCGAGAAACGGATCTTGGGTAACCATTGTGGCAAGATAATCTTTTGCCATGCTTGTGCATTGTTATAGCCCAGACTTTGTGCCGTGATAAGGGTGGTGCTAATGTTCAACTGTTTGAGTAAAGGAATACTCATAAACAGCAAAAATGGGATCTCTTTGAGCGTCAGAGCGGCAATCAAGCCAAAACCATATTGGTCATGAATCAATTGCCAGTTAATTTGTTCGCCAAAAAGACGCGCGATAAACCCGCTCGGTGTAAATAGGAATGCAAAACCAACGGCAAAAGCGACGTGTGGCAGTGCCATGATAGGGGCTAGTAGGGTTTCTATTTGTTTCCACCATCGGCTATGCCAACAGGATTGTAAAATAGCAAAGCAAAAAAAAGCAGCTAATAACGTGCTCGAAATACTCACGAATAAAGTTAGCACTATAGACTGATGCAAACCCGGCCAAGCGAGTAACTCATTAAAACCATCAAGTGATAATGTATATTTATCTATCGCGGGGATATAACCAAATGCGGCGAAAATCAATCCAATAAGCCCGGGTAATAAAGGTAAAAAACTGATGGTGACAGTAAGTAACACTATGATTTTAAAAGTGATAGATGTTGCCGACTGTTTTTTTATTGATCTTAATAAAGCGTTCAATTAATGTCCGTAGCGTTTTTGCCATTCAGCTTCAAGCGCAGCTTGCCAACTTGGGTGTGGTTCTGGAATTGATTTAAACAATTTAGTTTTTTGCGCTGATCCTGTGATGTATTGTGATGATAATACAGTCGGATCGCCCCAAATGGCTAAATCACCTTTACGAGATTGTGCTTCCGGGCTTAACAAGAAGTTAATCGCAACTAATGCGCCTTCTTTTGCATTGGCATTCCAAGGGATAGATAAAAAGTGAATGTTAGATAATGCCCCTGCTTCCATCGCATAAGCAACCGTGGTTTCACTGAGCTTGCCGCTTTGTTGTGATGTTGTTGCTTCGTTAGGGTTAAATGAAAGGGCAATATCAAGTTCACCATCATCTAACAGTCGAATCGTTTCGGCAGCACTGGCTGGAAATTGTTTACCTTGATGCCAAGCTACAGCATGAAGTTTGTCGAGATAATCCCATAACGGTGCTGATATTACCGTAAACGTCTTACTATCTACCTGTTTGTATAAGGGCGTATTGTCACTCGCTAATTCTAATAATGCGGCTTTTAAGAAGCTGGTGCCGTGAAAAGAGGGTGGTTTGGGATAGCTCACTTTATTTGGATGTTTAATTGCGTAAGCAAGTAGTTCGTTAAAGCTTGTCGGTGGGCTCTTCAGGGTTTCAGTATCGTAAATAAACACCAGTTGACCTACGCCCCAAGGAGCTTCTAAGCCTAACGTTGGTTCAGAAAAATCACTATCAACAGGTAAGGTTTTATCAACATAGTGCCAGTTGGGTAATTGCGTTGCGAATGAATCGGTAATGAGGTCGTAGCGTTTCATTGATTTGAAGTTTTCACCGTTAACCCAAACCATATCAACACTGCCATTACTGTTCTTTTTAGCTGTTTTTTCTGCCGCTAAACGGGTTATAGCCTCTGCAATATCGCCAACTTTTACGTGTTTTAGCCGTACGCCGTATTCACTGTTTAAGCGCTTATCAGCCCAACGTAAATAGTTATTTATTTCTGGACTGCCGCCCCATGCGTAAAAATAGACTGTCTGTCCTTTTGCTTTTTGTTCAACCGTTTGCCAGTTAAGGTCTGCCGCTTGGCTAAAAGCACTGACTAACAATAAGCCAAAACCGACGAGTAATTTACGCATGAAATTTCCTTTTCTTCGTTGAGCTAACATCACAATCTGTAATGTTTAAAAGATTAATTATAACGCATTGTTATCATATTCATATACACATCTTAGCCGTCGACAGCCAAATCACGTTAAGATGTTAGAACTGTGAATAATGGTGTACAGTGAACGCTTCATTTTTTGGTAATGGCGTAGAAGTGAATAACAATGACTAAATTTAAACCGGCGTTAGGGCTGAGCAATAACCACCTGCAATCAATTTTATCGAGTTCTGGCCCTAGAACATTTTTGGAAAAACGTCGCGCTAGGGAATTACTCCGTCTATCCAAACGATATATAATAACTACGCCACAAGGGGTGACGTTAGAAGGTTTTATAACGCTACATACGCCTGCATCAACTAAAGGGCTCGCAATTATTCTCCATGGTTGGGAGGGCTGTGCTGACTCGCTGTATGTTCTATCAAGCGGCCAAACGCTACTCGATGCGGGTTATGATGTATTTCGCCTTAACTTCCGAGATCATGGTGATACGCATCATTTAAACCCTGAGTTATTTAATTCATCCCGCTTAGAGGAAGTTGCTGAAGCGGTTAAATATCTGTGTGCTGAATTTGGTGGTAAGCATAATGTGTTATGTGGTTATTCGCTCGGCGGTAACTTTTGTTTACGTGTTGCTAATATCGCTAAATCAGAAGATATTAAATTACATCAAGCAATTGCTATTTGCCCTGTGTTACACCCTCGGACCACTATGGCGGAGTTAAGTACTGGTTTTCCAATATATGAACAATATTTTGTTGCCAAGTGGAAACGTTCGCTTACCAAAAAATTGCGTCATCATCCGCAGTTAGGATATGGTCGAGCATTGAAAAAATTAAAAACACTTGATGAAATGAACCAGTTCTTTGTGGACGGTTACACAGATTTTTCTAGTCGAAATGATTATTTTGAGGCTTACTCGATTATTGATGATGGCTTAAGTCAATTAGCAATACCAACTACGATCATTACCTCTGAAGACGACCCGATGATCCCAGCAGGTCATCTCAGTCATTTACATCAATCGAAATGGTTGAGTATTGATTTACAAACGAAAGGCGGACATTGTGCGTTTATTAAAAATTGGAAGTTTGAAAGTTGGGCAAGTGAACGTATTGCCGAGTTAGCGAAGTAATTCGGCTTACAGTCATTATTTTTGCACTCGTGTAAAGGGACTTGAGTAACCAGATTAACGTGAACAGTGCTTATTAATGCTCGTCATGAAGTTGATTAACGAAGGCACATTGTTGGCGACTAGCGGTAAACCGGTATTGACTAAAGACACTGAAATGTCACGCTCTGGGTCGGCCCATAACAATTTGTTAATTAAACCGATATGCCCAAATGCTTGGGCACTATGCAGCCCCCATAATCCGACCGGGTTTGCCCCCAGCATGAGTCCTGCACTGTAACGCATTGGCACCATCAGGGTTCGATCAAATTCTAATGAACCGTATTCACGTATGAGACGCCTTACTGTCATCGGTTTGCAGATCTGTTTTCCTCCCCAAACACCATTATTTAACAGCATTTGATAGAAACGCCCCATTTCTTCAGCTGTCCCCATTAAGTTGGCTGATGGTATAACAGCTTGTTGAAACATCGGTGTATTACTTACTTCAGCAACGCGGTCAAATGAACCACCCAACGCACGTTTAATAAAATACGAGATCGGGTACATTGCTTTTATGCCAGTGGCGTAGTTGTCGGCTAAATCTAACGCTTTTGATTTGCTTAGCCCATAACTAAAGTATTTCATATTCATCGGCTTACGAACTCTTAAGTCAAGAAATTCTTGTATGCTCATACCCGTTACTTTGTTAATGATACGCTCTAAAATATAACCACCACTCAGCGCATGGTAGGCGAGTTTATCAACCTGTGTTTCGGGTAGTTTTTTCGCACAAAGCTGTTGCCAAACTTCGTCATTATCTGAAAGTGAATTAACACCAAGTGAACTGGGCAACGTCGACATGCCACTGCGATGCGATAAAACTTGATGGATACTGATATCTTGCTTACCGTGCAAACCAAATTCAGGCAAGTGAGAGCTCACGGTATCATGTAAATCGATAAGTCTATCTTCGTTTAATAAATGAATTAAAAAAGCAGTAACCGCTTTCGAACCTGAAAAATAACAAATGGGTGTTTCAGGCTGCATGAGCCGTGCGTTTTTTTCTGCTTTTTTATTTGGTTTATGGCCATTTGCATAACCAATGGAACGGCTTAAAATTATTTTTCCCTGGCGGCGAAAACACAGTGAAATAGCCGGGTGTGTCGCGGTCTTATAAATCTCTTCAACCGATCGCCAAATAGAGTCTACGCCATCTTGTGTCATTCCGACTGTTGTGGGTTCGACTTCTTCCTCTCGATTAACCGTAGTCACTGTCGTTAGAGATTTTGGTAGATGGATCGTATTACCAAGACGGAGGTATCTATTTATATGTACTAAACTCTTTAATCCAAAATCAATAATCATATTCTCAGCTCAAGTGTTGGTGAATAGATAATGACGATAGAGTTATATTTTAGAATAAACAATTAGATCCCCAATATTTAAACCTTAGCAGTAAAGTGTTAATAAGCACACGTACAGTCCAAATCTATTGTTAATCGAAAATAAAGTAACCAGTTATATCGGTAAATACAATTTGAATCATCGTGAACTTGGTACTTATTTATGGGTATAAACTTCGATGGACTCATTAAGGCAGTTTGGAGTATTATGTTGAATGAATGACAGATTAATTTATTGATGGTATACAGAATAATCTAGTTCAGAGGGGCTGTATGGAACAAAAAATAAAAATATATCTTGAAGAATATTTAGCGACATTGACTAGCATTGAACGTCAACGTTACACGTCATTTAGTGCTGATTCTTTTTGTAATGATGAAATTAATGCGAACCGATGCGCAGACTTAATTAGTAAAGGTATAAAGACTGCTACCTGTAGCATGAAATATTGGTATGAGTCGGGAATTGAACCTATGCCAAAAACTGGACACTTATTGGTAGTCACGGATTGGGATGGTGAACCTACCTCGATTGTTGAGATTACTGCGGTGAGTGAATGTAAATATTCGGATGTGACCGCTGAGTTTGCCTGTTCTGAAGGTGAAGGTGATCGTACCCTCGATTGGTGGCGTGCTGCGCATTGGCATTTCTTTTCTAATGAGTGTGTTGCTGCTGATATTGAAGTAAATGAAGACATGATGCTGGTATTAGAGCATTTCCAAGTGGTACACGGTACAGCTGCTTGAACGTTTAACTGATTTAGGTTTGTTATTAACCTATGCGGACTATACTTAGTCTCAATGGCGATTTAGAAGGGGGAGTCCGTGTTACTCAAAGTATGTCTACTCACTATGGCGATGATCTGGCCCACATCAAGTATCGCCAGTGATTTCTTTTCACTTTCAGCCTTGAAAGCGGCAGATAAAAAACCGCTTGCATCATTATATTATATCAAATCAACAGATAACATTTTTTTAGCTTATCGACCTTACTTTCCGACTAACGTTAACGCGGTATTAATATTTTTTCATGGTGGTGGTGTGCACAGTGGGCTTTCTTATAACCATCTTGCTATTGGTCTACGTGATAACTTTAATATTGCGGTATATATGCCTGATATTAGGGGACATGGTAGTTCTGAAGGCGCGCGTGGTGATGCGCCAAATAAAGAACAAGTTTGGGCTGATATTAATACGATTGTTCAGCAAGCGCGACGTCGGTATCCTCAATTGCCAATATATGTTGGCGGGCACTCTAGCGGCGCAGGTTTGGCATTAAATTATTCTAATTGGTCGCAGCGTGAAGATATTGATGGTTATGTTTTCTTAGCGCCTTATTTTGGTTATAAATCAGAAACTAATCATGATGATGAAAATAATCGAGTAGCATTCTCCGACGTAAATACCCTGAAGTTTGTCCTTAACTCAGTATCCTTTGGACTGTTGGCGGGGCATGATAAAGCGGTCATGTTTAATTTTCCTGACCAAGTGTTAAAGAATAACCCTGAGATTGTCACGTTTAATACTGTGAATATGTCGAATGCACTAACGCCTAGTAACCCCGCCAAACAGATCGCTAACCTCACTCGTTTTGGCTTATGGATTGGTGAAAACGATGAAGCATTTGATGCCCAAAAAGTAACTGAATTTGCTAATACAAACTCGACTCAAGTTGATAATGAAATAAAAATACTAAAAAATGACACTCACTTTTCTATCATTTTATCTGGTGCTGAATATATTGGTCGTTATATTCAAGAGAGCATATCTGAATAATCAGTAATACCCCTATTCATGTCAGTCAATCTTCCATGTTATACGAAAAAATCAACACGCGTATTTTTTAAATTGTGTATCATGCTTATTGAACATAAATAACGACTTGTAGTCATATGTTCATTGCGCATCATTCATCTCTATTGTACATGGAACATATTATGAAAAAACGCTGGGTCTTCATGGCTTTATTCACAGCATCGGTGATGGGAGTCGTGTATTACAATATGACTCAGCCATTGAATAAAAATGACGAGTTTCCTTCAATTACAGCTTCATTAGGAACGATTGAAAAACAAGCTGTAGCAGTCGGTCAAATTGTCCCTGCACATTCAATCTCTATTAAATCTCAAATAGACGGTATTGTAGGTGAAATTTACCATCAAGTGGGGGATTACGTCACTGTGGGTACGCCACTTATTAAAGTCCGTCCAAATCCGACTCCGGCAGCATTAACGTTGGCTAATACCGAATTAATGCGAAGCGAAGCAATGCTAGAGTCGGCACTACAAAAATTAGATAATTTAAAACAACTTGTGTCGCAAAATATTATTCCGAAGAATTATGGAGAGTACATTCAAGCTCGATCTGATGTGAAGTCAAGCCAGGCAGATGTTCAGCAGAAGAAACAAAATTTCGATCTGATCCGCAGCGGTGAATCGTCAGTTGGTGATTCAAAGCTGACTTCTACAATTATAGCGCCAATTGATGGGACGATTTTAAACTTGAAGGTTGAGATTGGTGAACCGATTACGTCAACGGAATCAAGTCAAGCAGCAACAGAAATGATGTCAGTTGCGGATATGAAAGACATGATTTTTAAAGGTAGCGTTAGTGAACATGATGCCGCACAGTTGAAAGTTGGCACACCAGTTAACGTTATATTAGCACCTTACCCAGAAGTGATCATGAAAGGGACGTTAAGTAAAGTCGCTGTGCAGTCTGAGACGCTGAACGCAACGACGACGGATAGTAACAAAAGCTTTGACAATGGCTTTCAAGTTGAAGTTGGTCATATCCAGTTTCCGCAAGATATAACGATTCGTTCGGGCTTTTCTGCGACAGCGAAAATCATTCTTAAGCATGTTTCTGATGTTGTTACTATTCCTGAGCGGGTTTTAAATTTTAATGGTGAAATACCAGAAGTATGGATCCCAGACGAATCAGAATCAGGGTATTCAGTACGTGAAGTTAAATTAGGTTTGTCTGATGGCATTATAGTTGAGGTGCTTTCTGGTTTAGAAAGTGGGGAGGCCATTATCGATATTAGTATGATGATGGGAGCGCCAAATGAATAAGAAAAGGTCTGTTCGATTTCTTTGTTATAACTCATTTTTCGGACTTATTATGGCTAGTTTTAGCCCATCAAGTTTTGCGCTAACAATTGAGGATGCATGGAATGCTGCAAAGTATTACGATCCAATTTATCAGCAATCTCAATTGGATGAGCAAATCAGTGAAACAGGAATAAGATCGAGTCGAAGTGCATTACTCCCGAGCGCTGAAATAACGGCAAGCAGTAATTGGAATGATGGTCGCAGTAGTTCGAGTCGTTATGGTGTAAGAGTCAATCAAACGATTTGGGATAGCAGTAAGTGGGCGGCCTTGGACCAATCTCAGGCTGATTTTCTTGCTTCTAAATTAAAGTTTAAACAGAGCCATAACGATCTGGCTGCACGTCTTATTAATGCTTATTTAGCGCTTGCTCAGTCTCAAGGTGATTTGCGTTTAGCGCAGCAAAAATTCGACGAAGGAACTAAAATGTTGCACATTACAGACCTTCGTTATAAAGCTGGTAAAATTCATTCAACAGAGCTTGAAGATATGCGGGCGAATAATGTTGATGAACGCGCTAATATCTTAGCAAGCCAATCTAAAGTTGCTGATATGAAGGCGGTATTAATCGCTTTAATTAATATTACTCCGCATGTCGTTTATGAAATTGATACGACTAATTTGACCCCGCCCAAGTTGATTGTAAACAGCGAAACTGCTTGGTTAAAGCTTGCCAGTGATAGCAGCCCAGAACTGCTTGCGGCAAAACAGAATGTCCGGGTGGTTGAGTTTGGAAAGGACCAGGCGAAAGCGGGTTATTACCCCACGTTAGCTGGGTCTGTAGGTTACAGTAATAGTAATACAGCCAATGATGAGTTTAATGCTAGCCTGAATCTTAGCGCGCCTTTGGACTTAAACGGCTCTACCAGTGCTAATGTTGACCGGGCTAAATTACAGGTACTGCGTGCCAAAGAAGAGGTACGAGCGATCGAAATACGAATTAACAGCACTATTTCAAATCGATATACTCAGTTATCGGTTGATTGGGAGCGTGTTGAAATTGCCCAGCAGCAAGTAAAATCTCGCTTGCGCGTATTAAAAAGCAAGCAAGTTGTTTATGATGCGGGCATGGCTGAAGTATCGGATGTTATCGATGCACATAACCGTCTTTTTGATAGTAAGAATATGCTTCAATCTTTATTTTACAAATACTGGGAACACCGTATTTCTTTGCTTAAGTCTGTAGGAAAGCTGGATGACAATACTATCAGTATGATCTCGCGGGCTTTGCAATCATGACCGGGTTATTGTCTCAAACGATTCAAACTTTACTTGCTCATCGCCTACGCAGCTTTTTAGCCGTTATTGCTATTGTATGGGGTGTTATCTCAGTATTAGTATTAGTGGCGTTAGGCGAAGGTTTTTATCAAACGAATACTAAGTCTTTTGCGCTATTAATGAGTGATACTCAAATGGTATTTCCGAGTCAGACGACCAAGGCTTGGCAAGGATTACCTGTCAGAAGAAATGTGTCACCTTCCGAAAGTGATATGCGTGAAATATCTAGGCAATCAGCCGTTCGTAATATTTCAGTCATTTATGAAAAATGGGATGCAAGGGTTACTGACAGCCAAGGACGCTCTTTGCCTGGTTATGTGAGTGGGATTGATAATCAGTTTTTTGAGATACAAAACCAGAAATTAGTAAATAAATCGCGAGAAATCAATCGTAGCGATTTAAACAATCACAGTCGTGTTGCTGTGGTTGGTTGGCGGCTGGCTGATATTGGTAATCTAAGCGTTGGTGGGACATTGAACGTTAATGGTATTCCTTTTATTGTTATTGGTGTGACAGAAAAAAAGGAAAGTGGTATCTCATTCAATAGTGCAGAAAGCCAAGCTATGATCCCAAGTTCAACGTTTAATGATTTATGGCAAAGCAAGCCTGGGATGCTATTGGTGTCACCTGCTGACACTGTTTCTGGCGTGATGCTACGGAAGAGTTTGTTATCATTCTTTGCTAAGCAGCAACATTTTGATCCCAGCGATAAAGACTCAATGTATATGCCAGATTTAGGAAGAGAAGCTATTTTCTTTAAGACCCTATTACGTGGTATTCAGTTATTCCTTGGTGCAAGTGGCGCAATGACTTTAGCTGTTGGTGCTCTTGGTGTGGCCAATATTATGTTTTTGTCTGTTACTGAGCGCACACGCGAAATTGGCGTTCGTTTAGCGATTGGAGCGACACCAAATAATATACTCGGACAATTTTTAGTTGAAGGTGTGATCTTAGTGGCTTGTGGTACGGCGATTGGCATTATCTCTTCTTATGGCATTGTTGCGTTTTTGAATTATATTGGCATGCCTGAGTGGCTTGGTTTTCCAACGATAACGCTTGAGGCTGTTTGGATGTCGCTAGGTGTAATTACCGTACTTGCTCTTTTTGCTTCTTATTTTCCAGCTAGGCGTGCTTCAAACCTTGTTCCTGTTATTGCTTTGAATGCGAGGGCTTGAGAATGTTACTCCCAATAAGACAAATTTTCCAGGAGATGGCTGCCGAAAAGTTACGCCTTAGTTTAACCATTTTAGCCGTTGTGTGGGCAACGCTATGTATTGCTATTATGTTAGCTTCTGGTGAAGGCTTACGGCAAGGACTTATTCGAAGTTCTGAAAGTGGTAATGGCAAACTTATTTATTTGACAGGTGGCTACGCGACTAAAAATGTGGGTGATTTTTATATTGGTAAACAGCTTAAATTAAAGAGTGAAGATCTTAATGTTATTAAAGTGCTGCCGAGTGTTAAAAATGTCCAACCAAGTGCAAAATGGGATGAACGTGTGACGTTTGAGAATCGTCGAGCATGGCAAGTGCCGCTTGGTGTTTATCCTGGATACCAAACGATGACTGATTTGAAAATTAGAGCCGGAGGACGCTGGTTTAATCCTATGGATATGAAGGAACAGCGTAAGGTCATTGTCATAGGTGAAAATGCCGCGATTTCCCTATTTAATCAATCTGATAGGTTTGACTGGATTAACACGCCTACTTTAAATGTTGACCCCGTGGGGAAAAAAGTCAAAGTAGGCAGTGAAGAATTCATCGTTATCGGGCTGATAAAAAGTAGCAGTGCAAATGTAGAGCAAGGAATTCCATTGAACGAGTCGATCTTTGTACCGTTCTCTACTTGGCAGCGTTTTCATCAAAACAGCGCTATTTCTGCGCTCAATATTGAGCCTGTTAAGGAAGTGGACCGAAAGCAAGTTGCGGCCACAGTGAAACAAGTGATTGCGAGAAAGTATGGTGCAAGCGTCGAGGACAAGCAGTTGGTTCAGGTCCAAGATATGTTGTTGAGGCAAAAAACGATGCGTCGTTTCTTAATCGGTTTACAAAGTTTTTTAGGTATTATCGGGTTTGTTACCTTAGGTGTTGCGGGTATTGGGATCGCTAATGTGATGTATGCAACGGTTAAGCGGGCTACGCGTGACATTGGCTTAAGAATGGCTGTAGGAGCAAGTCCTGCAACGATCAGACTTCATTATCTGACTCAGTCTCTTTTTACTATGGCAATTGGAGGGGGACTCGGATTAGGACTGACTTTTGGCTTGATAAATTCGATTCAGGCGTTACCTATTTCGGGAAATCGTTTGTATGAAGAACTCGGAAAACCAACACCTGAACTCTCTTTCTCTATCATCGGCTTGGTTATTCTTGCCCTAAGTCTAGTTGGAGTCGCGGCGGCTTGGTTTCCTGCAAATAGGGCCGCCAGCATTACACCTTTAGAGGCGTTACAAAGTGAATGATAATAATATGATACCTACGGCTGAAACACTCGTTATTCTAAATGGGATCAGTAAGCATTATAAAAGTGGTGATGAAGAAATACGTGCCTTGGACCGTGTTTCTTTGTCGATAAATAAAGGTGAGTTTCTTTCTATATTAGGACCCTCGGGCTCTGGTAAATCAACATTAATGAATATGCTCGGCTGTTTAGATAAACCAACCTTGGGTGAGTACTATTTGAATAGCCAAGATGTGTCCGCATTAAGCGGTAATCAGTTAGCAAAAATTCGCAATCTGAATATTGGATTCGTTTTTCAAAGTTTTAATTTATTGGAATATGCGAGTGCATTGGAAAATGTCGCTCTACCTTTGGTGTATCGAGGTGTTAAAGCAGCTGAAAGAAGGAAAAAAGCGGCTGCATTACTTGAGCGAGTTGGTTTGGGGGATCGTATGCACCATAAGCCTAATCAACTCTCTGGGGGTCAAAAGCAGCGAGTTGCGATTGCTCGCGCACTAGTTAATGATCCTCAAATAATCTTGGCGGATGAACCGACGGGAGCGTTAGATTCTAAATCAGGTGCTGAAATTGAAGCCTTGTTTAATGAATTGCACAGAGAAGGTCGAACCTTCATTATCGTCACTCATGATAACGCTTTGGCTCAGCGTACTAAACGTATTATCAATATCAAAGATGGAAAAATTGTTTCAGATGAACGTGTGGTTTAGTTTTCTATTCCACCGATTAGTACTATCTTTACTTGGACTAAGTAAAGGTAGTACTAACGGTAGTTGCATGCTTGAACAATGGCTACAATCTGTTTTGTCATAATTAGGTAATCAAAGTCTTTGGGCGTTTATTATGTGAAACGATTAGTAATAGTAACGTGACGACACCAACAGCAATACCAATCGGCTTACTGTATTCAATTGGCATATTGAAACCAATTCCTGCGGTCATAATATAAGATACGGTAACGCTGGTACCAATAACGGCAGGCAAACTAGCAATCCAATGGAACGTTCTGCGTTCAAATAAGAATTTAGTTGCTAACCATAATACACTGGTAGAAAGCAGCATGTTTGAAAATGCGAAATAACGCCAGATTAATGAAAAGTCTAACTTAGTCATGAAATAAGCGATGATCAAAATTGGCACTGCCAGTAACAAACGATTGCGTAAGTTTTGCGGGATATTAAACGCATCAACTAAGGTTAAACGTAATGAACGGAAGGCTGTATCACCTGACGTAATAGGGAATACGGCAACTGCAATAATAGCCATAATACCACCGAGTGCCCCAAGATAACTGTTTGCTACATGGTTAACCACTAGACCTGGCCCACCTTGATCAAGCAATGCTTTAAGTTCAGAGTAACCTTCAGGAAACGCGGCAATACCTGCTAATGCCCATACACAACCGACAATCCCTTCACACATCATCGCGCCATAATAAACGGGGCGAACATATTTTTCATTGGTTAGGCAACGAGCAATAATAGGGGCTTGCGTTGAATGGAAACCACTGATCGCGCCACAGGTAATCGTCATGAATAATAATGGCCACACTGGCAGACCATCGGCATTGGGTTCTAAGAAATCATGGCTGTAATGATCGGCGTTGAAATACCCCAAAAAATCACCTGCGACAGGTAAATGAGGAGCATTGAAAAGTAATGAAATCGCGATAAGTGAAGTCATCACAATCATTAATAAACCAAAAATAGGATAAAATTTAGTAATGATCTTATCAATAGGTAACAGGGTGGCGAGTAAGTAATAGCCCAAAATCACTAATACCCCAAAATCACTAATACCCAAAACGTATTGCCAGCGAGGAAAGTGCCTTCGAAATAAGTTAGGTTACTTAATAGGCCAGCAGGACTCATGATGAAGACTACGCCAACAAAAAATAGTAGCATAGCAGTGAATACTAACATCACCGCTTTAAAGAAGACGTTGTAATAGTGTCCTGCAATTTCAGGCAGACTTTTACCATCTTCTTTAATACTTAATACCCCCGAGAAATAATCGTGTACTGCACCACCTAAAATATTACCCAAAACGATCCAAACAAGGGCTATCGGACCATAAATCGCACCAAGGATCGGACCAAAAATAGGGCCAACACCAGCAATATTTAAAAATTGAATAAGGAAGGCTTTAACAGGATGGATTGCAACGTAGTCGACGCCTTCTTCAAACCTGACTTGTGGTGTTTGCGCGGAAGGGTTAATACCAACTTGTTTTTCAACAAAGGGGCTATAAAACTTATACCCTAATATTAATAGTGTTATACAGATAAAAAAGATAATCATAGTTGTTTATAGCTCCGTCCTGGATGTATGGATTTAATTGGGTGTGTAGGCTCTATATGTAAGGTTACGCATAATAAGGTGTCAGTTGCCCAATTGTTAACTGTTTGTGGCTAACTTCAAGTAAATAAGGCATATTTTGTGACGAGATGGTATTTGATAGGGATTTAGCAATTAGGATTATTCATACTTGGTAATAGCGTAAACTATTACCAAGTTATTTTGCGGTTTAGCTTGTCGATGAGTCTTTTAGCTTTAATGCAATAATGGCTGAGAGGGAGATGAATAGCGCGGAAATCCATAAGCACATTTCTAAGCCATACAGTTGAAATACCCAGCCCGATAATACAGTACCTATCAGCCGTCCCATTGCGTTAGCCATGTAGTAAAAGCCTACATCCATTGATACGCCATCACTGCTGGCTAAACTCACAATTAAGTAACTGTGTAATGATGAGTTGATGGCAAACAAGCCACCAAAGGTTAATAAGCCAACGATAATCGAGAATTGCACATAGAATTGATAATGCAGTGCAATGGCAATTAATACTGGAATAATGGCTAAATAACCTGCCCATAGTGCTGCTGAACTTGGTGATGGTGATTTACCGGTGAAGCGTGGAGCGATTGACTGCACTATGCCATAACCGATAACCCAACTTGCCATAAAGCCGCCAACCCACCAATGATCCCAGTTAAAGCTGGTTGCTAAAAATACCGGGAGTGCAACGACAAACCAAACATCACGGGCACCGAATAAAAACAACCGTGCCGCAGAGAGTAAGTTTATCGAACGACTCTTAGAAAATATTTCCGTAAATTTAGGTTTATTTTTGGCTTTACCGAGTTCGGCTTTTAAACTGATTAAACTCCACATCCAGACCACAAATAGCATTGCTGCCATGATCTGAATTGCACCTTGGAAGCCCAGCGTGGTTAATAGGACACCACCCAAGAAAAAACCAACCCCTTTTAACGCATTTTTAGAGCCGGTAAGAACCGCAACCCATTGGTATAGCTTGTTGTTACTGCCGCTATCATTATCTTTTGGAACCAGTAACTTAATGGCACTTTTGGCGCTCATCTTATTTAGGTCTTTAGCAATACCTGATAAGGCTTGTGCGATCATAACATAAACAACAGTCAGCATGTCAGCGGGTACGGTTAACATCATTAAGGCGACAATTTGCATCCCTAAACCAATGTTCATGGTTTTATTTAATCCCAGCCGAGCACCTAGCCAGCCACCAATTAAATTAGTGATAACGCCAAATACTTCATAAAACAAAAATAACATGGCGATATTAAAAGGGCTGTAACCAAGCTGATGGAAATACAGCACAACCAACATACGCAATGCGCCATCGGTTAAGGTGAAAGCCCAATAATTACCGGTAATAATGAGATATTGTTTTATTTGTGGTGAAATACCCGCTAACGCTTTTATCATTTGTCTAAGCGACCTACCATTCGAGCCAATTCTGCGGCGCGATTTGCATAACCCCATTCATTGTCATACCAAGCATAAATTTTCACTTGCGTACCATTAACAACCATAGTTGATAAGGCATCAATGATACTTGAGCGCGGGTCGGTTTTGTAATCAACCGATACTAATGGGCGTTCTTCATAACCAAGGATGTCTTTAAGTTCGTTTTCTGTCGCTTGCTTGAAGTAACTGTTAACTTCTTCTGCTGTTGTTTCACGTTCAACTTCAAACACACAATCGGTGAGTGATGCGTTTGCTAGTGGCACTCGGATAGCATGACCGTTTAACTTACCAGTTAATTCTGGGAAGATATTGGTAATTGCTGTTGCAGATCCCGTTGTTGTCGGTATCAATGATGTACCACAAGCACGGGCACGACGTAAATCAGCATGTGGTGCATCCAGAATAGTTTGTGTATTGGTGATGTTGTGGATCGTGGTCATTGAGCCATGTTTAATGCCCAATTTTTCTTTTAACACTTTAACCACTGGCGCGAGGCAGTTGGTGGTACAAGACGCCGCGGTAACAATAGGGTGGAGGTCTTTGTTGTAAAGATCATCATTCACACCCATCACCACGTTTAACACACCTTCTTCTTTTACTGGCGCTGTTACAACTACGCGCTTAACACCTTGGTCTAAATAACCTTGCAGTAGGGCAGATGTTTTCATTTTTCCCGATGCCTCCAGTACCACGTCACACTGTGACCAGTCGGTATCGGTAATGGCGGTATTGCGTGTACAAGGAATAAAACGGTCAGCGATGATCATTTGATCGCCAAGATGTTCAGCTTGATGCTCCCAACGGCCATGAATCGAGTCAAAATTAAGTAAGTGTGCCAGTGTTTCTGCATTACCAGCAGGATCATTAATTTGCACAATTTCAATATCATCCCAATTAAAGGCTGCACGCATTGCCAGACGACCCATACGGCCAAATCCATTGATACCGATTTTAATAGTCATTTTATTCTCCAAAATACAGATTATTTTAATTTATGTTTCTATTTAATTACTGCATAGATTACTATTTTTATTAGCGTAAGTTTAGTCTAAGTCCTTGAATAGTTAAAAGAACCTTGGTTACGATTAATAATGGCGACGAGTGATAGCATAATAGGCACTTCAACGAGTACACCCACCACTGTGGCAAGTGCTGCGCCAGAATGCAGCCCAAATAACGAGATAGCAACGGCGACAGCGAGCTCAAAGAAATTGGAGGTACCAATTAAGCAAGCCGGACCTGCGATGTTATGCGGTAGTTTAAGGCGTTTTGCGGCGAAAAAAGTAATTGCAAAGATCATGTATGTCTGTAATGCCAGCGGAATAGCGATGAGAAGAATAGTCTTAGGATCGTTAAGTAAGGTGTTAGCCTGAAAACCAAACAGTAAAGCAACCGTGGCGAGTAGGCCTAAGATAGACCAAGGTTTTAGTTTTGCTAACGCATGCTGAATTGCTTCTTTGTCGGTTGATTTATTTAATGTTTTACGTGTCAGGATACCTGCAATCAAGGGTAGTACAACATAGAGTAAAACAGATAACAGCAAGGTTTCCCAAGGTACATTGATATCACTGACTTCCAGTAAAAATGCAGCGATAGGGGCAAATGCAAAGACCATAATAATATCGTTTACGGACACTTGCACTAAAGTATAATTTGCATCTCCTTTGGTGAGTTGTGACCAAACAAATACCATTGCAGTACAAGGCGCGACACCGAGTAAGATCATCCCCGCGATATATTCTTGTGCAGAGCTGGGGTCGACCATGTCAGCGAAAAACACTTTAAAAAATAACCAGGCAAAAGCAGCCATCGTAAAGGGTTTAATGATCCAATTAATGAATACGGTGAGGAATAATCCTTTTGGATTTTTGCCGACATCTTTAATGGCAGAAAAATCGATTTGTACCATCATTGGATAAATCATTATCCAGATAAAGACGGCGACAACTAAGTTAACATGTGCAATTTCTAAATCTGCAATTAACTGAAAAACATCTGGTTGCCAAGCGCCTAAAACCACACCCGTGATGATAGCAAGTGCTACCCATACTGATAAATATCGTTCAAATATACCCATGTTCGTTCTTACTCGCAGTGTTGTTGTGTTCTTTCGGGGCGTTTACCCATACCGTTTAGTCGTTGTATATCAGCACTTATTAAGCTGCCATTTTGTTGTGCGCTAAGATCTATAATGGTTTTTTGCCATTCAGGTAATTCTGGGTTAATTGCATAGAACACCCATTGTTTATACTTTCTATCAACTAATAAACCAGACTTACGGAGTTGAGATAAATTACGAGAAATGCTGGGTTGACTGGCTGTCACGGCTGAGATTAATTCACATACGCAAAGCTCTTTTTCAATATCAATTAGCATTAATATTCTTAGACGAGTTTCGTCAGAAAGAATTTTAAAAAGTTGTGTCGGTTCCATATTGTGTACTCATATATGTTTTTTGTTATGCGATAAGTGTATACACCAATTGTTATATGTGTCAAATGTTATATTCGATCTGTGTTATATATAATATAAGTTTAATACCTAAGTGGTATAAAGAGATTGTTCTATGTCATTAATTATCTTAAAATTAGCAAGCTAATTTACTGCTTTAATTTAACCAATAAATATTATCGCTAATCATGCTCACGGTTATCATGTCGAGGGTATAGGCGCTAAGTCCAGCTTATATAGGTCTCGTTAATGGATACTACTCTTTTACTTTTTATCGCCACTGCATTCAGTTTTGGTATGCTTGTTAATCTTACCGGATTACCACCTATGGTTGGTTTCCTATTAGCGGGTTTTGCGCTTAATTTTTATGGTTTTGAAGCGACTGAAGGTTTGCAGACATTTGCAGATCTCGGTGTTACCTTGCTCTTGTTTTCGATTGGCTTAAAGTTAGATATACGTACTTTGTTTAAAGCCGAGGTATGGGGTGGGGCAAGTGTGCATATTTTTGCCAGTATTGCTTTTTATGCAGTCGTTTTATTTATCTTAAAACAAGTCGGTTTAACTTTTTTTACTAACCTCGATACCTTTTCACTGGTGCTTGTCGCATTTTCATTAAGTTTTTCAAGTACTGTATTTGCAGTGAAAATCCTAGAAGAAAAGAGTGAAACAAACTCGTTATATGGTCGTATCGCGATTGGTATTTTGATCATGCAAGATATTTTTGCCGTGGTATTTTTAACTGTTTCAGTCGGTAAGATCCCGTCGTTGTTTGCTGTTATTTTATTAGCATTACCGTTAATTAGACCACTGTTGTTTAAATTGTTAGACAAAGTCGGCCACGGTGAATTGTTGGTTCTGTACGGTATTTTCCTTTCGCTTGTGCTTGGCGCTGGGTTGTTTGAATCGGTAGGTATGAAAGCTGATTTGGGTGCGTTGATTGCCGGTATGTTGTTAGCGGGTCACCCCAGTGCCAAGCAGATGGCAAAGTCTTTGTTTAATATGAAAGAGATGCTGCTTGTTTGTTTCTTTCTCAGCATAGGTTTAGGTGGACTCCCGACGGTAGATCACTTGTTTGTTGCAGGTATTTTGGCGGTCTTATTGTTTGGTAAAATAGCCTTATATTTCTTTACGTTGGCGAAATTTAAATTACGCGCTCGTACATCATTATTTGCGGCATTTTCGTTGGCAAACTACAGTGAGTTTGGTTTGATTGTGGCGGCGTTAGCGACTTATAAAGGTTGGTTATCACAAGATTGGCTGATTATTACAGCACTTGCGGTATCGCTTAGTTTTGTAATTGCCTCGTTGCTTAATAAGTATGCTGATAACATCTATAGTCGCTTTACCGATAAGTTAGCGCGTTTTCAGACTACGGATTTACACATTGATGATCGTCCGGTTTCCCTTGGTGATGCCGAGATCTTGGTGATGGGGATGGGCCGAATTGGTGCTGGTGCGTATGATGAATTGCAATCTAAATATGGTGGTAAGGTATTAGGCCTTGATTACAATAACCAAAAGACCTTGAATCATCTTGAATTAGGTCGACGAGTGATCACCGGTGATGCACTGGACACGGATTTTTGGAATAAGCTGGAAATGACTGACAACATCAAACTGGTGTTATTGGCCATGCCTGACCATCATGGTAATCACTATGCTGCGGAGCAGTTACAAAAGATGGACAGTTGTAGTTTCCAAGTTGCTGCGCTTGCACACTTTAAGAGTGATGAAGATGAGCTGAGAGCGCTTGGCGTTAATCCTGTTTATAACATGTATCAAGAAGCGGGTGCGGGTTTCGCTCACCATGTTTGGACTGAATTAAAAATTCCAACACGCCCTCCTGTCGATAGTTAATATAATCAATATACGAAGGTAACTAGCATGGTTCAATCAGTCCTAAGTTACCTTCGTTAATACTTTGTAAGCGAAACTAGGCGTCTCCCGCGTTCGTGCGCTCTTGATTTGCGCCAATCATGTTGTAAATATCATATCGCCAAAACCCAATCCATTCGTGCAGTGCAAAATCAGTCAGTGCAAAGTTATACCCAAGTGGGATGAATGATATATTGGCTGACATATAATCCGCTCTGATTGGGGTCGCATGTACACCGAAATGTTCAAAGTACAATAGACTACGTTTGATATGTAACCCTGATGAGACTAAGACATTGTTGTCGAAATTACCTTTTCTGAGTATTTCACTGGTGAATTGTGCATTCTGCCATGTGTTAAGACTGTTTGGTTCGGTGATTATATCAACGGCATTAATACCAATAGAAATTAAGCGTTCTTTATAAACGGCGGCTTCTGTATCACCAAGTTTCTTTGTATCACCACCGCTTACAATGATTTTACATTGCTGATTACTGTCAACACATTCATTGTAAACTCTTGCAGCTTCGTAGATTCTTGCAAAAGAATAGAAAGGTGGCTCAATATTATCGCCAACCTTTTCTAGGCCTGCCCCCAGTAAGATAATAGCGTTATTTTCCTGCCAATGAATCGAGGTTTTAGCCACATAATCTTGTTGTAATTTATCCAATAAATATTTAGGCACGACCCCGATGCTGATAAGCACTGTAAGTAAAATTGTGCAGCATAATACGACTGACTTGGCGCGATGAACGTTAAATAAACGTAATAATAGGCTGATAATGATAAGTAAAGATATAAGCAGCAGGCTCATTGATTGTCCTTGTTGAAGTATGAAAAACACAGTATTTCATTGCAGTATAAAGTAATAAAATAATTTATCATTGTTTAAGTGGCTGGTCGATGCTTATAAGTGACTGAAACTTATTGTTAAACTAGATGTTTGATGTTGCCATTAATATGTTCTTAAATGCTTCCATACTTGATTTTACCGAGTCCTTGCGCCAAATTAAATTCGTTGTTGTAGTACCGATCGCGGTCGGTAAAGGGTGTGTTTTAATACCTTCTTTAAATGGATATATCGTCAATAACTTTTCTGGCACAAAACCCACCCCCATACCCGCTGTTACGCAGTTTAATAACGCAGTATAGGAGTTTATTTCCACAATTTTGGGGTGCAGATCTGCTTGTTTTATCCAGTTAACTAAACGTGTGCGATAGACACATTGGGTTGAGAAACCCAGCAACGTGGGATTATGCCCTAAATCTAATGGTGAGTTAATATCCTCATTACGCAAGCTAGAAACCAGTACCAGGGTTTCGCTAAATACTGGCGTTATTTGCAGCCGTTGATCTTGAGGAGGATCAGATACGAGTGCTAAGTCTAATTGGCCATCAATAATCTGTTCGATGAGTATGCCTGTGGGGCTGGTCGTTACTTCTAACTCGACTTCAGTGTAGGTTTGATGAAAATCCATTAATACGTTAGATAGCCGTGATGCTGCGACAGCTTCGATACTGCCCAAGCGTAGTCTTCCAGATGGTGTCGTATTATTGATTTGCAGTATAGCCGATTCAGCCATAGCGAGAATTTCTTTAGCGTGATTAAAAAATTGTTCACCTGTGGGCGAGGGCCTTAACCGGTTTTTTTCTCGAATGAATAGATCGGTATTTAATTCGGCTTCTAACTTTTTGACTCGTGATGTAATGTTTGAAGGTACACGATTTAATGCGTGTGCTGCAGGACTTATCCCGCCCATTTCGACTACAGCACAAAAAATAGTAAGATCAGACAATTCCACTCTTTATATCTCCACGTTAAACTGCATTACTTTCTCAACATGAGAAAGATAGATTCACAATAATTCATTATTAATAACAGTATATTGCTTTTATACTCTAATTCATAAGCTTAGTTAGGAATAGATTATGGATAATTCAACACGCCAAGGCTATTTGGCTGCATTCGGGGCCGTGCTCATTTGGTCGGGGTTTATTTTAGTATCACGTATGGGTGGGATCAGTCCCTTGCTTTCGTATGATGTCATTGCTATTCGTTATGCAACCTGTGCGGCTTTGGTATTACCAATTTGGTGGTTTAAATTTAGGTTCAAATTATGGCAACCTAAGTTCATTGTTTGTAGCCTGTTTGGTGGTCTCGGATATGCGTTATTTGCCTTCCAAGGATTTGAAACGACACCCGGTTCACAGTCTGCAGTGCTATTACCGGGCTTGATTCCCGTGATGATTATTGTTTTGTCGGTTGTGGTTAACAAGCAAAAGCACGCTTGGAGTAAGTGGTTTGGTGTTGCGATGATCACATCGGGTATTGCGGTGCTATTTGTACAAGAATTTTTAGCGCTGGGAACATTATCTATTGGTCATTTAAGTTTGGCGGGTGCTGCGTTTTGTTGGGGCATATTTTCAGTATTACTGAGCCGTTGGCAGATCACACCATGGCAAGCTACTGCAAGTCTGGCTATGATCACTTGCACCATCTACATGCCGATTTATTTACTCTGGTTACCTAAGAATATCAGTTTCGAATTAGTCAGTGCTGGATTGTGGGGGGATATTTTATTACAAAGCTTTTATCAGGGGTTCATGGCGACGATAGTACAGATGCTGTTATATGTTCGCGCTGTGCAGATTATTGGTGCGGCGAACATGGGCACTATGATGGCGATGGTACCGGTTATTGCTGGTGTGAGTGCGTTATTTGTATTTGATGAACCTGTTAAAGCAAGTTTGATCATTGCTATGACAACGGTGAGTATAGGTGTTTGGTTTGCTAATACTCAGTTTTTTGTTAATAAAAAGTACTTTGCTAATACAAAATTAACTCACTCCACGAGTGACCGCGCATAAATTAAGTCTGCTATTTCAAGGTTAGATTATGGAATTCTGACCGTTATTACCAAAGGAGTTGTTCAATGCCGTATATCAATATAAAAATCACCGATGAGCAAGTAACGAAAGAGCAAAAAGCACAGTTAATTGCAGGTGCGACACAATTGCTGGTGGACGTATTGGGGAAAAACCCGAAAACGACCGTCGTGGTGATTGACGAAGTGAATACCGATAATTGGGGCATCGGTGGCGAAGTGGTGACGGCACTGCGCCAAAAATCTCAGCTTTAGTCGTCTGTTACTGGCTATCGGATATTAACAGTTAATAGCCAGTTATCTGAGTCTCTTGGCGATAGCTTCTATTGCCATCGTTACGCCAACTGGTACCGCCGATTGATAAGAGTGCAGTGCATACACATTTACTTTATCGAGTTGATAGTTGGGTAATAGTTCCGCTAACGTAGCTATGTGTTTAGCAAATATAAAGTCTGGAATAATACCAACACCAAACCCTTGTTCTAACATTGTTACGCAAGTAGGTAGGGTGTTGGCTTTATGATTGGTTTTAAAGTTCAGTTCGCAGCGCTGCTTATTAGCTTTTGTTGATCTACGGTGTTTAAGGCTACTTTTCTTAAGACTAAGATGATGACGAATCGATTTTTCTTGCCAGTGATTCGCGACGTACTTTATCTGAGTGAGCGAGAGCGTTGTTGTTTCAAACTCAATGTTATCTTCAAGTTTTAATGCGTTTATATCGGTTTGATGAGCATTAATGGTTTGCACTGCACCACAGAGTACATCTCTGAAATCACCTATTCGCTTTTGCTTGAGATTGCTTATCTTTGATTCTCCCACACGTATCGCAATGTCGATGCCTTCTTGCATGAGATCCAATTGACCATCATGGCTAATTAATTCTAACTCGACATTTGGATAAGCATTAAATACGTCATGTAATGCGGGTAAAACCAGATGATCCATTAAAGCATGCGGTGCTGTGATCTTGATTAATCCTTGCGGGGAGACTTGTAATTGCTGGGCGTCTTGCCACGCTTGTTCTGCCAGTTCATGCATGGTGCAACATTGTTGATAGAAATGTTCACCAGCAGGCGTGAGGCTTTGTTTACGCGTTGTACGTTTAAGCAAGGTAACCGCAAGCTCAGTTTCAAGTTGCTTCAAATGTTGGCTGACAACGGATTTAGATACGTCTAGTTTCTCTGCAGCTTTGGTTATAGAGCCTAGCTTTACTATGTGCATGAATACCGTCATTTTCCTAAGCTTAGTCATTGTGTATTATTACCTATGTTTAATTGTTCTGTTTATCTTAACAGTGTTTTCTGATTGTGCTGTTTTTATTCTCCAATTATAGCGGTAAAGTAACACTCATACACTTAATAGGAGCAAGATGATGACACAAGAACAGATTTTATTAGCCTGTAAATCCGGAATAGCAGCATGGCAGAAAGCCTTTAATAATCAAGACGCAGCAGGTTGTGCAGCGCAATATGAAGAAGGTACGATTATGCATGCTCGTCCGTTTGGTACTTTTACTGGTCGTGAAGAGATCCAAACATTTTGGCAAGGTATTATTGATCAAGGTTTCAATGCCGTTGATTATACTGATGTTGAATGGGTAGCGATGAATGATGATAGCTATGTATTAACAGCAAAATGGACAATGAATAAAGCGTTTGGTGCGGTACATCACGAGCAATGGCGTATTCAAGCTGATGGCAGTGCGTTATTAGCAGCAGATGACTTTGAAGTACAAGGTGAGCGTTAAATGACTGGTTGATGAACAACCTGCCTGGTAGATAAAAAAGACGAGAGATCGCAATATCACTCGTCTTTTTGTTTTTATGACGTTGGATCTATCGTGCCAGCAATTGAATTGTTCATTCTAAACCAACCCGCAATTGAATAGCGTGTTGATTCAGCGGCAAGTACTTCATGCGGAAAACGTTCACTTTCAAATACCACCAAGGTACCTGTTTTGGGGGCAACGCGTGCGATCACATCATTTGAATCTTGTGCATAGATGAGTAATTCACCACCAACACCGGGGGTGTTCAGGTAACAGACAGTGGTAAAGACACGGTTTGATTTACCTTTAAACGCATCTAGGTGTTTTTTATAAAAATCACCAATTTCATATTTCGCGTAATGACATTCATAATCAAATAAGCCTAAGAAAAAGTTACGATTAACTTCCAATCTAAGGTCGCTCATTAGCGCCATAAAATCAGCTTGGGCAGGACTTTCACCCGTTAACCATAAGGTTTTATCTTTGCGGATCTGAGTGTTTAATTGTGAGTCTTGCTGACGACCAATGCCAGCGGCTTTAAATTCGGGTTGGTTTTCAAGGCAATCAGTTAGTAACTTTTCAATAATGCCTTCTGGAAGTGCATCTTCGATAACAGCATAACCATGCTCATGGATATTATCTAAAATAGTATCGATGGTGGTGCGAAAATTATTCTTTGCTCGTAACTGGGTTGTTTCCACATTTGTATAATATACAAGTAAATGATAGGCCATTATACTCAGTTTAATGCACATAAGTATGATTAAAGATAATATTCGCTTTGCTAGTGTGAGTGCTAAGCTTAAGTATTTGAATTTTATCACCTTTGACGAAAAGCACTGTCCTTTAGGGCGGTGATGTAAGTCATTATTGCGTAGCAATAAGCACTTTGTTTTGTTATTAATATTGACATATTTTCACATAGAGTCTACGTTTAGAACTTAGTGCTGTATATAAATACAGTCATGTAGGTGCTGGAAATTGAAACTTATTGCGTATAAATACAGGTTCTACCCAAACAATGAGCAGGTAACAATACTTGCTCATACATTTGGTTGTGTTCGTTTCGCTTACAATTCAGCGCTTGGCTTCTCTAAAGCGCAATACGAATTGGGTAATAAAACCAATTATAACGATTGGAGTAAAAACCTCACTCAACTAAAAAAGAATCCCGATTTTATATGGCTGAAAGATGTTTCTAGCGTGCCATTGCAACAATCACTAAAGCATCTCGATAAAGGCTTTAAGTCATTTTTTAAATCAGGTTTTGGTTACCCTAAGTTTAAACATAAACACGGTAATCAATCTGCTAGCTATATGAGTAACGGCTTCAAATGGAGCGCGGACAAGCAATCGTTAACACTCGCCAAGATGAAGCAAGCATTAAAGATTAAATGGTCACGTACATTTACTGGCACACCCAGTTCATTAACGGTATCGAAGACAAAATCAGGTAAATATTTTGTATCAATGCTTGTAAAAGAAGATGTTAAGCAGCTACCAGTCGTGAACAAGACCGTCGGTGTTGATGTCGGTATTAAAGACTTAGCGATTTGTTCGGATGGAACAAAGTTCAATAACCCACGATTAACCAATAAATACGCGAAGAAACTCGCCAAGGCATCACGCAAATTAGCCAAAAAGAAGAAAGGCTCTAATAACTTCAATAAACAAAAATTGGCCCTTGCTAAGATTCACGAAAAGATAGCCAATTGCCGTAAAGACTTTACCCATAAAATGACGTCGACACTTATAAACGAAAACCAAGTGATAGGCATCGAGTCGTTGAAGGTCAAAAATATGGTTAAGAACCGTAAGCTATCTAAACATATCCACGATGCTAATTTCGGTGAAATAGTAAGACAATTAGAATATAAAGCGGATTGGTACGGGCGTAAAGTATCAGCTATTAGCCAGTGGTTTCCGTCAAGTAAAATGTGCAATGAGTGCGGGTTGCTGTATTCTGGCAAGTGGTCTTTAAAGATTAGAAATTGGACTTGCAAGTGCGGAGCAGTACACGACAGGGACGAAAATGCGGCTATCAATATCCACAGAGAAGGGTTAAGGCTAGCCGCTTAAGTCATTTGTGGCGGTAGGTAGTACCGACACGTTAAACGCTTTGTAAGAGGTTTTGGAAGACTAACGCAATTTAATATTGCAATGCTTAAGCCGTTGACGACAAGAATCCCCTTCCTTCCCCGACTTGTCGGGCGCGAAGCGAGGTAGGGGAGCTTCAAAACTGAAACATTAATAACAAGCTGCTACAGTGGGCTAATAGTAAACGATAGGAGTACCCAAATGGTAAAGTGGCCTGCTGTGATCAAATATCACGGTGAAGATGAACTTATTTATGTTGAGTCGTTAACTGAGTGGGAGAATGATCCTGATTTATGCCAGCCTAATTATGAATCAGAAGATCGATTAATCGATGCGAGTGGTGCTTTATTTTCACTTCCTGCTGCGTCATCTCCTTCGGATACAGACATGTTTGTTTCTTTGGGTTCTCAAATATTAGTGCCTGAATTTGTCGAGTTGATTCGTAAGTATGCGGTGATTGAAAATTATTGCTGCTCTGCAAAGCTAAATGCCAAAACGTATCAGCAAGTGATGGCAATGGTGAAAGAAATCAATTTACTTTAGCTCGGAGTTTTAGTCATGGATGAACATGTCGTTATTTTGATTATTGCCTTAATCGTGTTGTTTTATGGTTTTATATCCAAAAAGCTAGCCCAATTTGATATATCAGGCCCTATGATATTCACTGTATTGGGGCTTATCTGCTCGCCGTTTGGTTTAGGCATTACAGCTGTTGAAGTGGATACCGAATTTGTCACTGTGCTGGTGGAAATCGCGTTAGTACTGGTGTTGTTTAGTGATGCAGCATTGTTAGATCTGAAATTACTGCGACGTTCATGGCATATACCGGCACGATTACTCTTTATTGGCCTACCTTTGACAATTATTGCAGGCACTGCTGTAGCGGTATGGTTGTTCCCAGACCAACCGATTATTTATATGCTCCTATTGGCGTTACTGCTTACGCCTACGGATGCTGCCTTAGGTAAAGCTGTAGTGTCAGATCCGAAAGTACCTAACATGATCCGTTCGAGTATTAATGTTGAAAGTGGCTTAAATGACGGCATTGTTTTTCCCATTGTATTAACCGTGGTCGCATTGATAACCAGTGGGCTAACCAAAGCTAATGACTATAGCTGGATTTGGTATGTAGCTGAACAAATCGTCTTTGGTATGTTGGTTGGCGGTATAGTCGGTTATCTTGGTGCTAGATTATTGAATAAAGCAATCGAACATAACTGGATTGAAGAAAGCTATCAAAACTTGATCCCCATAGCCCTTGCCATTCTCGGATTCTATCTTGCCGAAGCATTATTAGGTAATGGTTTTATTGCTGCTTTTTTTGCGGGTTTATATATTGGCAATACCAGTAAACAAGCGCGAGCACATATTGAAGAGTTTGCAGAAAGCGAAGGGGAGTTATTTATTCTTATTAGCTTCTTTTTGTTTGGTTTAGCGTTTGTACCATTAACATTACATGATATTAGCGTGAACGTGGTTATCTATGCATTATTGAGCCTGACGGTATTACGTATGTTGCCTGTGATGATTTCATTAATAGGTACAAATTTGGACTTTGCAAGCTGTGTGTTTATTGCTTGGTTTGGACCGCGTGGAATTGCTTCTATTTTATATGTGTTGATTGTGGCGCATAACGTCGGTGATATTGGTGGTTTTGATATTGTTTACGCTGTTGTGACGCTTACTATCCTCATGAGCATTTTTGCTCATGGCTTTACCGCACAGCCTTTTTCAAATCTATACGGTAAAAGTCATCGAGATAGGCCTTAATCAGCTTAAAAGGTTAGTCCTAAGGCAGCCAGTGATTTAGAGTTATTGTTAATATCGGCTGCTTCACGTTCAACTAACTCTGTTTGTTGTAGGTTGTGTTGTGATGCATCACTGATATTGACGATATTGCGACTGATTTCTTGCGACACCATATTTTGTTCTTCTGAGGCTGTGGATATTTGTATTGCCAGGTCTGAAATATCTGTGATCGCCCCATAGACATTTTGCATCATCGACTGTGTACGTTTAGATTCATTGACACACAGCTCGGCAGACTCTTTACCTTGCTGCATTGTTATTGACCACTGTTCAAGCGTTTGTTGAATTTCGTTAATTGAGGTTTGGATCTGCTCAGTGGCATTATGGCTCCGTGTCGACAGTGCTCTGACCTCATCGGCCACAACAGAGAAACCACGGCCATGTTCACCCGCACGCGCAGCCTCAATTGCTGCATTTAATGCAAGCAGATTTGTTTGGTCGGCAATACCTCTAATTTCTAACATGATAGTGCTAATCTTTTTGGCTTCTTCTGACAGCATACTGGCCGATGTCGCTGACTCTGCTACATCAATGGCGAGTTTACCGACTTGGGTCATTGTATCTGACATCGCTTGCGTTGCACTTTCACAATCATGATGAGCTATTTGCACTTTTTGCGATGTTAATAAGGTATTTTGAGAGACTTCTGAGATTGTAGAGGACATTTCAGTGACAGCTGTTGCGACCTGATGTAACTCAAGTGTTTCTTGTTCAACACCTTCTTTCGCTCTGTGGACTGCAGATGTGAGGTTATCAGCCCCTGTTTCAAGTGAGCGACTACTATCTACAACACGACCTAAAATAGTTTTGATCTTACCTTCTTCCATTTTTAATTGGAAATCGACAATACTTTGTGGCTTTAATCCAGAGAATACATAACGAGAAACACTGTCATAATTTAGCTTTAAGATAGCAAAATAACGCGGTACTGTAATCAGTTCATTATGGAAAATAATAAAAGGCAGCAATGCTAATAATATACTGAGGTAAGGTATATCTTGACTCGCGAATACGATCAATGCGCTGATCATAAAGAAAGACAAAGGTTTTAAGAGTGGACGCTGGTACCACTGAAATAAACTTTTTCCGTTATTAATTTTGTTATAAGCCTGTTCAGCGGTGAGCTTATCTTTGTGCGCTAATTTTCTACGTACAGACTGATAACCCACTAATTTACCTTGTTCGTGAATTGGTGTTACAAAGGCATCAACCCAATAATAGCGGCCATCTTTACAGCGGTTTTTTACTGCGCCACGCCACGGTTTTTCCGCTTGTAAATTTGTCCAAAGATCTTTAAATGCGGCGGCTGGCATATCTGGATGACGCACGACATTGTGGTTTTTACCGACTAATTCATCGAGTTCAAAACCCGCAATATGACAGAAGGTGGGATTGGCATAAGTAATGACACCTCGGGTATCTGTGGTAGAAACTAATTCATCTTGTACATCAAATGAAACTTCTTCATTAATGACTTGAGCGTTTCTTTTGTTCATTACTTATTTATCCTTAAATTATGATTAAAACGCATCTTATTTACGTCTTCCTATTTGTAGGTATGATACCTTAAATTTATGAATCGTAGGGGGGAAGACGTTAAATTAAGTAAATTTATTAAGTTTACTTAACTTTTTCTTATTAGATATTAGCGCTTAGAAGTATTGATAATGAGGTTTTTGCTAAAGGTTTATAGTCTGATCTGATGGGGGAGGACAGAATAAGCATTGAGCACATTATGAATTGCTCAATGCTATTTTAACTCGTGCTACTTACTTATAATGCTGCTAACGCTGCTGCATAGTCCGGTTCATCAGTAATTTCACTGACTAATTCACTATGTACAACAAGGCCTTCTGTGTTTAAACAAACAACTGCACGACTCGCTAAACCAGCTAATGCGCCTTCGTTGATATTAACGCCATAATCTTCTGTAAATGTTGGAGCACGGAAGAAAGATGCAATTTTAACATCTTTAATACCCTCTACTTCGCAAAAACGGCCTGTCGCAAATGGTAGATCTGCAGAAATACATAGTACAACGGTATTTTCTTTACTTGCAGCTTCAATATTAAAAGTTCGTACACTTGTCGCACATACTGGCGTATCGATACTAGGGAAGATATTTAAGATAACGTTCTTACCCGCAAAATCTTGTAGCGTAATGTCTGCTAGATCTGCACCACATAATGTGAAGTTCGGTGCTTGCGTTCCTTTTTCAGCAAATGAACCTGAAAGACTAACTGAATTACCTTGAAATGTAACTGTAGACATAATTTTCCTTTAATACTTTTGAGTTAGAGTGATAGATTTATAGCATAGTTGAAACAAAATTAATGCTATAAATTAACTGGTTGTACCAAAGTATCATGTTTTATAAATATGTTAACGGAAGGTGTTGTTAAATATAAATATTTAATTTTTATTTAATATTTATATTGAGGGGGAGGTGGGGGATAACGATTAAGTTATTGTAAACTTGATTATATTTCTGTGAGCGGGGGGGCTTAAGTGCGGTTTATGCTAATTTTGAGTTATAAAAATGGATTAATGTTATCATTATGTTTCCTTTACCGTCGGTTTTTCTTGCATGATTGCATTAACGAAAAGTAACGTATTGTTTAATTGGCAGAAGTTGAGTTTTAGGCATCGCCTACTACTCATTATGACCTTGTCTGGTGTGATTAAATTATTGATCTTGTCGATTGCAGGTTTTGCTTATTTGAAGCATTGGGAAGAGCAGGAAAGTGGAGATAAAGCACTCGGTATTGCTAAGTTTTTAGCCGCGTCACCTTCTGTTATTGAGGCGATTGAGGCGAAGAACCCTGAATTAATCAGAGACAAAGTTGAATTATTACGCTCATCTATTAATGCTACATTTATTGTGATCGGTGATAAAAACAGTTTACGTTATGCACATCCTATCGCTAATCGCCTCGGCCATAAAATGCAGGGCGAAGATAATGATAAAGCATTAAAAGAAGGCTTATCTTATGTGTCAGTTGCTGAAGGGTCGTTAGGTCGTTCCGTGCGTGGTAAAACCCCAATTATCGATACCAATGGAAACATTGTCGGTGTGGTATCTGTTGGTTATTTAGTCACAAGTATCGAAAATAAAGCCGAACACTTCCTCGTATTCCTTCTTTTTATGGTCGTGTTGGTTGTGTTTACTAATGCATTAATCTCTAATTTTACGGCAAAGAAATTTCAGAATGCGATATTTGGCTTTGAGCCCGAAGAGTTCGGCCGCTTATATATGGAGCTAGAAGTAACGCTTAGTACTATCAAAGAAGGTGTTGTGAGTATTGATGCGAATGGTTACTTACGCTCAATCAACCGCAGTGCATGCGATATTTTTAAAGTGAAGGCCAAGGATGTATTGCACCGCAAAATGGATGAAGTATTACCTGATAACAATCTAACGGAAATTTTAACCAGTAAAGTCAGCGAATATAATGTTGAGATGATGATTAAAGGCCAAGCGATTGTGGCGAATAGGTTGGTGCTTGTTGTTGATGAACGGGTTGTTGGAGCTGTATCAAGTTTCCGTCTTAAAGATGAAATTACAGAACTTACTAAACAACTATCACAGGTGCGTGAATATTCCGATTTGTTACGCTCGCAAACGCATGAACATAGTAATAAATTAAACACCATTAGCGGCCTTATTCATTTGGGTAAAAATGAAGACGTATTAAACTTGATAGGGCAAGAAACTGCACGTTATCAACATTTAATTCAATTCTTACGTGAAGCAATTCACGAACCTATGATCGCAGGCGTATTGTTAGGTAAAAGTGAAAGGGCTAGGGAGCTAGGGTTATTATTAGAGATTGATGAAGGGTCACAGCTGTTAACCTTACCTGAACATATTCGTGCCGAAGATATTGTAACAATTTTAGGTAACTTTATTGATAATGGCTTTGATGCTTGTATCAGTAGCAATACGATAAAATCAGAGAGAAAAGTATCAGTGAGCATTTCTGATTTTGGCAATGAGATAATCATTGAAGTGGAAGATAACGGTTGTGGTTTACCAGAAGGTATAGCACAAAAAGAATTAATTAAACAAGGCGTATCAAGCAAATCGAAAAGTAACCGAGGCGTGGGACTGCACCTTGTTGATCAAATCATTAGTCAATATTATGGGCAGCTAATGATGAAAAGTATAGATAATGAAGGAACAAGAATGACGGTGTATTTACCAAAAAAATATACGAATAAGGATATTACGAATGACATCAACTAATGCGATTAAAGTGTTAATCATTGAAGATGATGTGGGTATCGCTGAGATCCACCGCCGAAATTTGATGAAAATAGAGGGCTTAAGTGTCATTGGTATCGCAACCACGAAAACTGAAGCTGAAACCTTACTTGAGGTGTTAACTCCAGATTTAATTCTGCTGGATGTTTATTTACCGGATGGTAACGGCTTAGATATTCTTCGTGACTTGCGCCAACAGCAACACGAATGTGATGTGATTCTAATTACAGCAGACCGTGATGCTGAGACGCTACAAGCGGCTATGCGTGGTGGCGTTGTTGATTATATTTTAAAACCCGTTATATTTGCACGCTTAGAAGAGTCATTATATAAGTACTTAAAGCAGAAAAATCAATTTGGTATTTTAGATGATTTAGATCAGCGCGTCGTTGATTCAATGATCTCGGTGAGTGTGAAAAGCTCTGTTTCATCCCGATTACCGAAAGGTATTGATAGTGTGACTTTGGATAAAGTACGTGGTTTGTTTACTGAACATAAAGATATCACCGCGGATAATGCAGGGGTATTTATTGGAGCAAGTCGGACAACGGCAAGACGTTATTTAGAGCATCTGATTAGTACTGGTGAGCTAGTGGCTGATTTGAATTATGGTACGGTAGGACGTCCAGAAAGAACCTATCGGAAACAAGCTCGATAGCTTTTTAGCCAAAACTCTTTATATGAAAAAAACAGCGCATCAAGCGCTGCTTTTATAAAAACGAACGATTAGAAACGAATTTAACGACAACCTTCTGCTGACCTCGCCTTGTTAACACGATAACGATTAAATGCCGTTAATAGTATTGGAGTCACAAGTACTAACGCTGATATGACGGTGAACGTTAAGGTGATAGGGCGTTCCCATAAGAAGTTTAACTCACCATCGCTGAGCATCAATGAACGGCGTAGGTTTTCTTCCATTAATCCACCAAGAATGAAACCGAGTAATAACGGGGCTAATGGGAAAGTCGCTAACCTTAAAAATATCGCGATTACTGCTATTATGATCATAACAAATACATCAACAGTATTAAATGAAACCAGATACACCCCCGTGATTGAGAAGAAAATGATCATCGGCAGTAATACGGTTCTTGGCACGGCTAATAGTTTTGAAATATACGGGATTAGCGGTAGATTCAAGACCATCAAAACAACGTTACCGAAGTACATAGAGATGATCACCGACCAGAATATTTCAGGGTTATCGACAAACAAGCGTGGACCAGGTTGAACACCATAAGATATCAATGCACCTAGCATAATAGCTGTTGTCCCAGATCCTGGAATACCTAAGGTTAATAGCGGTACAAACGAACCACTTGATGCGGCATTGTTAGCGGATTCTGGCGCCACTAAACCACGGATACTGCCTTTACCAAATTCATCGCGTTTATCTTTTGGTGCTAGATTACGCTCTAAACCGTAACTTAAGAAAGCAGCAATCGTCGCGCCTGCGCCTGGTAATACCCCGACAAAAAATCCGAGAATCGAAGATCGAATTGCCACTGGGGCAACTTCTTTTATTTCTTCCTTTGTCACTTTCATGCTGCCTATTTCAGCTAAAGCACTGTTCTCTTCTGATGACGTATCAGGGTCTGGTTTTAAAATACTGAATAAAATCTCACCGAGGGCAAAGGTTGCCATAGCTAATAATAAGAAACTAAAACCATCCATTAGGTCAGTTAAACCAAAGGTGAAACGCTCAACGCCAATCCCTTTATCGATACCGACTGTTGATAACATTAAACCTAAAATAGTCATCATCCAGGCTTTTAGCACCTGGCCTTTACCGGCAAAGGCGGCTACGGCAGACAAACCGACGAGCATAAGTGAAAAATAATCAGATGATTGAAAACTTAATGACACTTTTGCTAAGGCGGGAGCCGCGATTAATAGCATAATTGCGGATAAGGTACCGCCAGTAAATGAGGCATATGCAGCAAGTGCTAGCGCTTTACCCGCTTGGCCTTTTTTCGCCATTGGGTAACCATCAAATGCGGTGACCACAGTTGAAGAGCAACCAGGAGCATTGATTAGAATTGATGAGGTTGAACCACCAAAAATTGCACCGTAATAAACACCGGCCATTAAGATCATACCTGACGATGGGTCTAAACCATAGGTAATCGGGATCATCAGGGCAATTGCTGAAATAGGACCAAGACCGGGCAACATACCAATAAAAGTACCAACAAAACAACCGACCATGACCATCATTAAGTTGGTTGGCATGATTGCTGTGGATAAGCCTGCTAAAATTCCATCTAACATAATTATCTTCCTACAAGCTTAAAAAAAGGTAACCAGGTTCAAGATAAATATCCAGAACTTTGGTAAGAAGTAACCAAAATAGCGTTACAAAAGGAAAGGAAGCACCAAGCAAGACCGATTTTCGACGTTCGCCAAGTAGCCAAAATCCAATTAGTAAGAATAAGCTGGTGGCTAATACGAATCCGAGCCAAGTTAAGCCTACGCCATACGCGGTCATTAAAATAATAAATGAGGTGAGTAAGCGCCAATCTAAGCGACTTTCGTTTGCGGTTTGTTGCTCGCAAGCGTTCTTATTACTGGGTGTAACTGGTGACATCACAATTAGTAGCAGCGACATGATAATCCCGGCGGCTGTTAATAAATAGGGTAAAGTACGCGCAGTAAAGGCTTCATATTCATCGCCAGGGAAAAGCTGAATTTGGGTGGTTTGGTAACCGTAAATTAAACAGACAAGCAGAAATATTAATCCACTCACCCGATCTCGGTTTAATAATGATAAAGGGGTTGATTGCATAGGGGCTCCAATTAAAAAGAAAGCCACAGCGAAACATAATGTATTGCTGTGGCTGTATGATGAGGATGAATTAGATTATTTTAGGAAGCCTAATTCACGCATCAAACTACCCATTTGTTGTTCTTGTTGCTCTAAGAATGCATAGAAGTCTTTATCTGCTTTATAGTTATCAATCCAGCCATTACGATCGCGAACGGTTGCCCATTCGTCGGTTTTGTACATTTTACTTAGTACTTTGTTCCACAGAGCAACCTTTTCTTCACTGATACCCGGTGAAGCAAAGAAACCACGCCAGTTAGCAAACACAGTGTTGTTACCCATCTCGGTAAGAGTCGGTACATTTGGCGCTGCGGCTAAACGTTCTGGTGAAGTAATAGCGAGAATACGTACTTGACCACTTCTCGACATTTCCAGTACTTCGCCTAAACCGGTTGATAATAATGGTGTTTCGCCAGATAGCACGGCAGCCATGGCTTTACCGCCTGCGTCATAAGCAATATAACGTACTTTACGGGCATCAAAACCTTCGCCTTTAAAGGCTGCTGCTACAATAAGATGATCCATGCTACCGCGAGCTGAGCCGCCAGCAATTTTTACTTTTCGTGGGTTTTCTTTAAAGTCAGCGACAACTTGTTGCCAGTTTTGGTATTTCGAATCTGCGGCGACAACAATTGCACCATAATCGGCAATGGTCGTTGCAACAGGTGTTAAATCTCGAAATGACTGCGGAAAGATCCCTGTTAATGAACGGATCACAATCGGTGTTGAGTTAACCATCAACGTATCTTGCTGACGATCTGCGGTTTCAATCATATGAGCAATCGCTTTACCACCTCCGCCACCAGATAGGTTTTGGAAAGATACTTTTTCAACTAGGTCCGCTTTCATTAATACATCACCTGTACCTCGAGCTGTCATATCCCAGCCACCGCCTGCACCACCAGGGACAATAAAGTGTAGTTTTTCTATATCAGCCGCCCAAGCGGCAGATGAGAGTGTTGCAATACTTGCCACGATAAGTGATGAGGCGACACGCTTTCTAAATTGCTTTAGCATGGTTTCCATTCCTTTTATTTATTGTTAATAGTTAACGTTATAGGTTTAATGGTTAACGTTAATAATGTGCAATGTTACGCTAGTGTTATCGGTAACGTTGTGACGGGATGGAAACTGTAAATAATGGCAATTAACGGCGTTGTGGCTATTTTGTTCATAAAGTTCACGATGGACTTTAAATTAAAAAAGAAGGTAATAAAAAGCCGCCTAATTTATTTCGATGAATAAAAAAAGGCGGCTTTATGTCGTTATGAAACGGCAGGTTTATGACCTATAGCGAACAGAATTAACTCGTTGTATTGATTTCTACTGCTTTATTTTTATCTGTTACTGTAGAGTCACTTTGCGCCATTGTTTCTAGAATGGCGTCTTTTTCTATCCAAATTTGGTTCAAGTGCTGTTGAAAACCAATTTTAAATGCTCGGTCTTTTTGGTAATCGCCGCGCATCTTGTCATCAATATCTGAGACGCGAATATGTACATGTACATCTTTCACTTCACCACACAAGTATTGCCAAAAGGTGGGGGTTTGACCTGGATAATAAATGGCGACATCAACAATTTTGTGAATATGATCGCCTAATGCAGAGAGTGCAAACGCCAATCCACCTGCTTTTGGTTTTAATAGATGTTTAAACGGTGAATTTTGTTTGTTATGTTTTTCTGTGGTCAGGCGAGTACCTTCAACAAAATTCATCACACTCACAGGGCTTGATTTGAATTTAGCACACGCCTTACGTGTTACTTCAATATCTTTACCGCGCAACTTCGGATTTTTCTTTAGTTGTGTCGTGCTGTAACGGCGCATAAAAGGAAAGTCTAACGCCCACCAAGCGATACCTAAGAAAGGCACAAATATAAGCTCTTTCTTTAAGAAGAATTTTAAGAATGGAATTTTTTTATTTAATACGCGCTGTAAGATCAGGATATCAACCCAAGATTGGTGGTTAGCCAATACCATATACCATTCTTTTTCAGACAGTTCGATGTCTTTGCTGTGTAGATGAATATTCACAGGATGAATAAGGCGCTCAATTATTACATTGACTCGAATCCAACTGCTTGCACAACACACTAATAGTGAAGAGCATAGAGTTTGTATTATTTTAATCGGTAATAATTTGATTGGGCTTAAAATCATGATGGGAGTGGCCCAAAACAATAAATTTATAACCCAAAAGGTAAAAGCTAAACAGCCTCGTATAAATGACATAATATTTCCTACACATTAAATACATACTTTCAAATAAGTGCTTATATTACTGCCCGAAGCGTCAGGTCTCAATATATAAATGTTCGTTTGCGCTCAAAATTACCTATTTCACGAAACATCGGATCAGTTAAGCCCTAAATTTAAGAATACGAGTGCTCTTGCTCTTATTTTCGAGGGTAATTATGGCTATGTATCTAAATATAGATATAAAGTTAGACTTTAGTTGCCATTTATAAGTTTTTTTACTATTTGAGGTGGCTACAATAAGGTATTGTTTAGATAAACAATACTTAAACATAGGTATTATCAACTCTGCATTTCAATACCGCCATTCGTTTCGCACAATAATGAATAATGGTTGCAAAGCAACATCAAATACTAAGGATATACATTTATGGAAACTCTAATTGATATACTATTAACTCCCTGGCTTTGGATCTCAGTTGTGGTCATATTCACAATTCAAAGAGGCATACTCTTTGTTCCGCAAAATAGAGGTTATGTTATTTATACGTTTGGGCGCTATAGCGGCACATTACAAGCGGGTCTTAATTTTATCGTTCCGTTTGTACAGAGGGTTGCTGCAGATCGTAACTTAAAAGAGCAATCATTAGACATATCTTCACAACTCGCGATCACCAAAGACAATATTTCATTAGAAATTGATGGCATTTTGTTTATGAAAGTGGTTGATGCATCTGCTGCAACGAATAATATTACTGACTATAAATTAGCGGTTATTCAGTTAGCTACAACGACAATGCGTAATGCAATTGGTTCGATGGAACTCGATCAATGTTTCCAAAATCGCGATAATATTAATGCGAGTATTTTGGCTGCAATGACGGATGCGACCCAACCTTGGGGTGTTCAGGTTACGCGTTATGAGATTAAAGACATTACGCCTCCCACTTCTATCAAAGAAGACATGGAAAAGCAGATGACGGCAGAGCGTGAAAAACGTTCCGTTATCCTGACTGCTGAAGGTGTTAAAACCGCAGCGATTACCAAAGCTGAAGGCTTGAAACAAGCAAGGGTTCTCGATGCTGAAGCCGCAAAAGCAGAGCTGGTATTAGCTGCTCAAGCGAGTAAAGAGTCACAAATTTTGGAAGCGGCAGGTAAAGCAGAAGCAATTAGATTGGTCGCGGATGCCGATTCTGCTGCGCTAAATGTAGTCGGTGCTGCGGCAATAACCAGTGAAGGGCAGCAAGCTGTACGTTTAACGCTTGCCCAAGATGCGATTGCGGCACACAAAGCCATTGCAGCCGAAGGTTCGGTCATATTAACGGATGGTAAAACCAGCGAGAATATAGGTAATACCGTCGCGCAAGCGATTGCTGTATCAAGTGCATTAAAACTGTCTGAATAATATGCTTGGTTACCCATTGAATGGAGTTTAAGAAATGGATACATTAATCGACTACTTACAAAATAATCATGATCAATTGCTTTATGTTATTGGTGCGATTACGTTAGTCGTTGAACTGGGTGTGATTGGTTTAAGTGGTCCGCTGTTGTTTTTCAGTCTTGGTTGCCTCGCGACTGGCTTATTGGTTAACTTGGGCGTGATTGCAGGGTGGGAGCTTGAAGTTCTGTCTGTGGGACTATTAACAGCGATTAGTGCGCTGCTTTTATGGAAACCACTGAAGCACTTTCAGGGAGATAAGCTTGTACAAGATACGAGTAGCGACATGATCGGTCAAATGGTACCTGTAAGTGAAGCTGTCACTATCAATGGTGGCAAAGTTCGCCATTCTGGTATTAACTGGAATGCACGTTTAAGTGAGTCTTCGACTGTTGAAACCAGAGAGGTAGGTCAACGAGTTAAAATTGTCGCAGTGGATGGCACTGTTTTAATTATCGAGTAGACATTAAGCAGATTAAGTAAGACATAATTTAGACATTAAATTACTAGGTTAAGTAAACTAATCTATATGATATATAGCCCTTATCGCATGTTTTTAATGAACAATGTGAGAGGGCTTTTTTATAGAAAAAATTCTGTGGTAACGCTATTTTTTACCTATAGTTGAGTATGTATACTCAGAGTTGCAATATTAGGTAATAGAACTTAGGTGGCAATAGGGATGAAAGGAATACACAGAAAAGAATTTGTCCATATCATTTGTACATTAATCAGTAATCACGAATATATATTTGGTGCTGTTAGTATAAAAGAGGACTGTGGTTATTTAATTTGTATCAGAGATTATGTAACCCAAAATATAATGTTCATGGCTGATACTCGTTTTAGAAGTCGTTCAGACGCTCTTTATGATTTCGGACTCATGTGGGACGATGCATTGGCTAAAGTACACTGTGATAGTTCACCGTTGGTCACATCGGGATTGTGAGAGCGTCTTAATAATAGGGTAAATACTCCATGGGTTTATCAGCTGTTATGCTCATCGGAGCAGATGAGGTGTTCAATACATAATTTATAAAATGATTGTGCTTGGGGTGAAATTGTATGCTCTGCAAGTCTAAAAATACCAATTTTTCGCTCTAAAGACGGATCGATGAGTGGTAGCCAGACTAAATCGGTTTCATTGTTTGGGAATGCCAATTTAGGTAGTGTGGTTATACCAATGCCAAGTTTTAATACTGAAAATAAAGAAGTTATATTTTCTACTGAATAAAGCGCCTTCTCAATGAGAACCCTTGCTGGAGTTGGCTCTAGCAGCCTGCAGGTGCCATTATGAATAAATGCTTGGTCCAATAGTGCTCGCCATTCAACACCATTAATTTTACTCGCTATCGGATTATCCTTTAAGCAGACTACGCCGATTGGATCTGAAATCAGCGGTGTAAAATCAATAGCTTCAGAATCTAAGTTGGCACAGTTTCCCAGCGCTAAATCAACCTCACCAGAAAGCAATCTTGCTTCGACACCTGCGGCGTTATCATCAATTAAACTGACTTCGACATTGGGGTATTCCTTACAAAACCGGCCCAGCACGTTGGGGATTAATTTTGCTGCAACTGATGGTACGCTGGCAATGCGAACACGTCCCTGCTGGCCTGCTGCGGCAGCGTGTAGATCGTTATTTAATGTCTTGTAAATATACAGAAATTGCGTGATTTTTGGTAAGCAAATTTGACCAAAAGGCGTGAGAGTTGATTTATTACCTGATTCAAAAAGTGGTTGTTCTAAAGTACGTTCAAGTTCTTTGATTGAGGTCGACAGTGCAGCCTGAGAACGGTTTGCTCTATTTGATGCTGCGCGAAATCCACCTTCTTCGACGACTAAAACAAAATGTCTCAACTGTTGTATTTTAATATCCATATCTTTAATGCCCTATAAACATATTCGTGATCACACTTTTTCAGGGTGATAAATTTTTCTTATCAAACGAACAGAATTTACCGTTAGATTTATCAAGAGTCAAATGGCAGTATTCACAACATTGAAACAAAGTTGTTACAAAGTGGATGTGAACATGAAAACTCAAAGTTACCCTGTACAAACTGAATTATTTGCGTCTAAGGCTCCCCTTGAATGGGCTATTGTCAATAATGGCACCTTATATACTGCGCAAATCCCTATTGATCAAACTGGCGTTGTAGTTGACGGCGGTATTGAGGCTCAAACACGTCGAACCCTCGATAACCTGGTTCATACTTTAGAGTGTGCAGGTGAATCACTTAATTCTGTGCTGCAAGTTTTAATCTACGTAACTGACCGCGAATACCTTGCAACCGTGAATAAAGTATATGCCGAATATTTTAAGGCCCCTTATCCAAATCGTGCCGCAATCGTAGTAGCCGGACTCGCCCGTGAAGAAATGCTGGTGGAACTCGTTGTCTACGCCGCGGTCAACGCCGAACTATAATGACGATATGAACCTTTTATCGAATACAAACAAATCTAACGCATAGCCGAAACAAGGAAAGTCGTATGACAACTCAAACACAGCGCATTCAACCAGAACACTCACTTTATATTGGCGGCGAATGGCAAGCCGGTGTTAGTACTATCGCCAATATCAATCCGTCTGATATTACTCAAAATCTGGGTAACTTTGCACAAGCGAGTGCAGCGCAAGTTCAACACGCTATCTCGGCAGCAAAGCATGCACAGCCAACATGGGAAAAAACACCATTAGAGCAAAAACAAGCGGTCTTACAAGGTATCGGTGATGAGTTGATTGCCCGCTGCGATGAACTTGGTCGCTTACTATCAAGTGAAGAGGGTAAGCCGTTCTTAGAAGGTCGTGGTGAGATTTATCGCGCGGGTCAGTTCTTTCAGTATTTTGCTGCTGAAGTGCTACGTCAAATAGGTGATAGCGCCGCGTCAGTGAGACCAGGTGTATCTGTTGAGGTAACACGTGAAGCTGTGGGTGTTGTAGCCATTATTTCACCGTGGAATTTCCCTACGGCCACTGCCGCCTGGAAGATTGCGCCAGCATTAGCATTTGGTAATAGTGTTATCTGGAAACCGGCTAATTTAACGCCTGCAAGTGCCGTTGCATTAACTGAAATTATTCACCGTCAGGGTTTACCGGCTGGTACGTTTAACTTGGTGCTTGGCAGCGGATCTGAAGTGGGTAATGTCCTTATTAATTCAACTGAAGTGAATGGTGTTAGCTTTACTGGTTCTGTTGATACGGGTCGTAAAATTGCAGCTGCAACAGCGCCTAATTTTGTGCGTTGCCAGTTAGAAATGGGCAGTAAGAATGCACTTATTGTTGCAGATGATGCGGATATCAATATTGCTGTTGAAGCGACTATTGCCGGTTCTTTCTCTGGCGCAGGTCAAAAGTGTACAGCCTCTTCTCGTCTTGTGGTTATGGACGGTATTCATGATGCATATGTTGAAGCACTTATTAAGCGCATGAGTGAATTAAAAGTGGGTCATGCCTTAAAAGAAGGTGTGTTCATGGGGCCTGTTGTTGATAGTAAGCAATTAGATGCTAACTTTGACTGGATTGATACCGCACGTCAAAGTGGTGGTGAACTGGCATTCGGTGGCGAACGTTTAAGTCTAGAGCATGAAGGTTTCTATATGTCGCCTACACTGTTTGTTAATACTAAAAATGATTGGTCTGTGAATCAAGAAGAAGTATTCGCGCCGATGGCGAGTGTTATCCGTGTTGCTGACTTAGATGAAGCAATCGCAACAACCAACGATACACGATTTGGTTTAACGAGTGGCATCATCACGCAAAGCCTACGTACGAGCACCTTGTTTAAACAACAAGCGCAAACAGGCTGTGTGATGGTTAACTTGCCAACAGCGGGTACTGATTACCATGTACCGTTTGGTGGCCGTAAGGAGTCTAGCTTTGGCCCTCGTGAGCAAGGTCAATACGCAAAAGAGTTCTATACCGTGGTGAAAACGGCTTATCAACGTGCTTATTGAGCTGCGTTGAAGTCAGCACTAAGTGAATCAAAGTCAGATAAATAATTAGGAGTCGGTATGTATCACCAAAGGATTGTTATTGACGGGTTGCAATATTGCAATTGGGATCGAGAGTACTTCCAGACATTAAAAAGCAGTGGTATTACCGCTGTTCACGCCACGATTGTTTATCACGAAACAGCGCGTGAAACATTAAGCCGTTTTGCGGAATGGAATTTACGGTTTGAACAAAATGCGGACTTGATCATGCCGGTCCATTCTGTTGCTGATATCGAAAAGGCGAAGATATTAGGCAAAGTGGGTATTTTCTTTGGCGCACAAAACTGCTCATCGATTGATGATGAAATCGGTTTAATTGAAGTGATGCGTCAACAAGGGCTGCTTATTATGCAGCTGACTTATAACAACCAAAGCTTACTGGCGACAGGGTGTTATGAGAAAAATGATAATGGTATTACTCGTTTTGGTAAGCAAGCTATTGCGGAGATGAATCGCGTTGGGATGATCATCGATATGTCACATAGCGCAGAGAGATCTACACTTGAAGCGATTGATTTATCGTCACGTCCTATTTGTATCAGTCATGCCAACCCGACGTTTGCGTTTGAAGCTCTGCGTAACAAATCGGATACGGTGATCAAGTCACTCGCTGCGCGTGGTGGGCTGTTAGGGTTCAGTTTATACCCATTTCACTTACCTAATGGTAGTCAGTGTACCTTAGATGATTTTTGCCAAATGGTCGCGAAAACAGCAGATATGGTTGGTGTTGAACACTTGGGGATAGGTAGCGATTTGTGTCTCAATCAACCACAAGCTGTATTGGAATGGATGCGTAATGGTCGCTGGTCTAAAGCGATGGATTACGGTGAAGGCTCTGCAAGTAATGCAGGCTGGCCGGACTCATTACCCTGGTTCTGCGGCAGCGCAGGCATGGAGAATATTTATAGCGGATTAATGCGCTACGGATTCTCAGAGTCTGAAGCGGGGCAAGTACTGGGTGATAATTGGTTTAACTTTTTAAAGCAAGGATTAGAGCCTATTTCGTAAGTTATAACGCACATATAGAACACCAGCTCACGATTAAACTATTGGGCTGGCGTAAATACACCTTTGCAATTGCAAAGAAAACCTCTGGAGTCAGAGCATGTCAGATTTAATCAAAAGCGTGAAAGCGGCGAGCTTAGATAGTGAAGGTAGCAATACCGCTAGCACTTCAAGCTCTTCAAATAAAAGCGCAGTAAGTGAAAGTAATTCTACAGCGGATAAATTGGGTTTTAGTAACCCCGCGTTTTGGTACAGTGGCAGTTTTCTTGCCTTATTTGTACTATTAGCTTTATACGATGGAGCATTATTATCCAGTCTTGTGAATACAGGGTTCTCGTGGGCTGTCACAGTCTTTGGTCCTTATTGGCAAATATTGTTGTTATTAACTTTTTTGATTGGCATAGGCTTAGCTGCTGGTCGTACTGGTAATGTCGTTTTAGGTGCACTGCCTAAACCTGAAATGGATGGCTTCCGTTGGATGGCTATTATCTTCTGTACCTTACTTGCTGGTGGCGGTGTATTTTGGGCCGCAGCAGAGCCAATTGCACATTTTGTGAGTCCACCACCCTTGTATGGTGCACAAGAAAATGTCCAGCAAACCGCTATTAATGCATTGTCACAATCATTCATGCACTGGGGCTTTCTCGCTTGGTCGATTGTTGGTAGCCTTACCTCTATCGTGGTGATGCATCTTCATTATGATAAAGGCTTACCGCTTAAACCGCGTATTTTACTTTATCCTCTTTTCGGTAAGCGCGTGCTAACTGGTCACACAGGTGCCTTGATTGATGCTTGTTGTATTGTGGCTGTTGCGGCAGGGACTATCGGCCCTATTGGTTTCCTTGGTTTACAGGTGAGCTACGCATTAAACGCTTTGTTTGAGATCCCAGACGGATTTACTACGCAGCTTATCATCATCTTATTTGCAATTGCGTTATATACAATTTCGGCATTGAGTGGCTTAAATCGTGGCATGCAAATGCTCAGTCGTTACAACGTTGTTTTAGCTTGTGTATTGATGGTTTATATCCTTGTTTTTGGTCCAACTAACTTTATTTTTAATGGCTATATCCAAGGTGTAGGTAGCCTAGTCGATAATTTCATTCCAATGGCGACGTACCGTGGTGATGAAGGTTGGTTGAGCTGGTGGACTGTATTTTTTTGGGGGTGGTTCTTAGGCTATGGCCCGATGATGGCTATCTTTATCGCCCGTATCTCGCGCGGTAGAACCATACGCCAGCTAGTCTCAACCATTAGCATTATTGCGCCGCTCACTACCTGCTTCTGGTTCACCATCGTGGGTGGTTCAGGCTTGGCATTTGAAATCGCAGAACCGGGTTCAGTCAGTTCAGCATTTGAAGGTTTTAATCTACCTGGTGCGCTGCTGGCTGTCACAACACAGTTACCATTTCCTATGGTTACTTCGGTCCTTTTTCTTATCCTGACTACGATCTTTATCGTGACGACGGGTGATTCGATGACTTACACAATTAGTGTGGTGATTAGTGGTGAAGAGGAACCAAATGCATTTATTCGTACATTTTGGGGTGTGGTTATGGGGATAACCGCGTTAGTCCTTATTTCTTTGGGTTCGGGAGGCATATCGGCACTGCAATCTTTCATTGTTATTACAGCTGTGCCTGTTTCTCTCATTTTATTGCCATCACTTTGGAACGCACCACAAATCGCGATTCAGATGGCCAAAGACCAAGGTTTATAGCCTGTCTTAGTAGAAAATAATGTGAAGCAAGGCGGTGAGTAAGCCGCCTAATTAAAACTCTTATAATTAAAATGGAAGTTAATAATATGGATGCTCGTCCTTCAATTTACGGTGGCACTTATATGCGTGATCCTGAAACCGTGATGGCGCCAGCAAGGCTTGGTGCAATGCACCAGAATCGAATAAGTTTTGTACGTAGCCTAGTTCGTAAAATGGCGCAACAAAATTGGCAAGTCACTCAGCATGAGTGGCAGTTATCACCACAAGGTTTTGGCCACGTCATTTATAAACTAACGACGTTGGAACATGTTTATCACTTAGTTATTTTTTGTGATGAGATCGCGGATGAAGATCGTAATGATCGTGTGATTGCCGAAAAGTGGGACGTGACGTTCGCCCTTGTTTATGGCGATGTCGATGCTGATTTACTGGGATGTTTACGTGCAAATGTGCCGTTACAAGAAGCAGGACGGAATCCAAATAAGGTGCTGGTATTAGCAAGAGCAAATAAGAGTGTACGTGTATTTGAACATTTAGTGTCGCACCTTGCAAAAGGGCAGCAGCCTAACGTCAAAGAACTCGCTGAAGTTGGTTACATTCTACGTACGACAGCTGTTTATGGTAATGGTAAGTTTGGTATTTCCGATTTTGGCTGGCTTGAGAGTAATGACGACTTCAACCAGTCATTCAGTGCGCAGATGTGCGCTGTGTATATTTTACGTGAATTCAGCTTAGACTGGATTCATTACATAGCCAATCAGCAAGGTGGTGATAGGGCGGTTAATTTAGATGTCGATTTACAACGCTACCTTGGTATCGGTAATGCAACAGGTCTCGGCATGGCGCCATACTTAATCAATCACCCTTGTGTCGTTGATAAGTGGTTATCATCTAGAGAGTCTGCGCTGACGGCCGTATTAAACAGTTCAGTTACTGGTAATAAACGTGAGCCATTGCAGCGTTTATTACAAAAAGCCCTTTGCCATTTGGATCAAATCATCACGATTAATGAACAGCAACAAGATCTTAATACGACCGCAATAGTTGAGCTGGATGATTTATTGAATAAGTTAGAAAGCGTGCTATTACAGATCTCGACCTGGCAGGAGTTAGTTGATTACAGTAAGCAATATAGTTTAGAAACCCAAGAAATCTTGCTGTCATGTTTGATGGAGATTAATCCTGATTTAGTGGACGGCTATGAAGCCAAGATGAATTGTGATGAAAGCTTAAATCTACCGAGCGGTAAACGCATTGAAGATTTATTAGCTGTCTTGGAAAGTCGTTATCGTTGGGCAATCGACACTGATTTTAAGCAACCAGAAAACAATTATTGGTTTTGGTATCGTTCACAAGACAAGGAAGAACCACGTTTAGGCGTACGGGGGGAAGAGCCTGGCGAAGATCGTGAGTTACCGCTGGATATTGGTCGTCAAGTCTATCGCCTTTATCATGAATTATTGATCTGTAAACCAAACATGCAGTTGGCTGAGTTTTTAGTGCTACATCCTCAATATCGTGCGATTTCACGTCGAGTTTGGACGCTCGGCAATAAAGACATGGGCGAGATCCAGATGAACGTATTACACAAAACTGCGCTACCAATGCATTTGTTGCGTTGTAAATTAGCGGTATTTGGCGCAACTAAGTTCGACCCTCGTTCAGAACGTTGGGTGCGGGTTACCTTTTTTCAAGGCGCACCTTTGCTTAATGAAATTCATGATGGGGAGTGGTTGTTCCCGTTGTTACCGACCCATTCATTAAATCAAGCAGTAGCAGAAGGAGAAACGTCATGATTGTTTCATATAATGAATTAACGGCCGTTGTTAACAAAGCTTTTCTTGGTATGCGCCGAACCTGTGGTGAAGCTGATATCATTGCTAATATGGTTGCTGGTTTGCAGATGGTAGGCTTGAACGGTATCGGCCATTTTAACAATGCCGCCCAATTCTTGACGGCTGAAAAAGATTGCCCGGTTGATATTTTTACCACGAATGAAGGTGGCTTAGTGGTTGATTTACATGGCTGTAGTTTAGCTTGCCACTTGCCTGTGGTGATTGATTATGCGATTGAAAAAATGGTGAATAAAAAACACCTGACTATCGAGTTGAAAAATTGTCATAACCGTTGGCTTGCGTATAACGAATTAGTGAAGTTAGCGGCTAAGGGCTTAGCATGTAAAGCACAGTGGAATAATGGTTCGTCACCACAAAATACCCTGTATATTTTGAATCAAGGTTGTGTGTCTCCGGAATTGTTTTTATCTGACCATCTGGACTTAGCGGGGAGTGCGTTACATGATATGACCATTCAATTATCAGTGAAAAGTTTTGATATTACGGGTTACTCGGCGGGTTACACGAGACATATTAAGTCTTCAGAACTAAATCGCGCACTACGTGATACTTGGCATGACGGCATTCTGGTTGATGATGCGGAATGGGAAACGTTGAAACAAACTGCCACAGCACTCTTGGTTGAAAATAGTAAACAATCGCTTAAGGGCGCAGGAGAACTCGCTCATTCACTTCGCTAGTCTTTAGTTTACAAAATACCGTCTATTGGCATCGCCGAGGAAGTTGATGAACTTCAATACTCGGTGATAATTGCTTATAAATGTTCAATATATCCATTAAACAATGATCAAATGCAGCTATCACACTTGGATCGAACTTGCTACCGGATAATTCTCGGACCTTATTAATTGCGATTTCAATGGGGATTGCATTTTTATAGCAACGGGGATGTATCATGGTATCAAAGGTATCGACAACTGCCACAATACGCGCGGATAATGGTATATCATGGTATTGCAATTGGTTGGGATAACCACGCCCATCCCAATGTTCGTGTAAGGTTAGCGCAATATCATGGGCTACTTTAAGCGTTGCTGATTCGGCATCTTGCAAAATTTTTGCACCGATAATTGGCGCTGTTTTCATCACTGCCCACTCTTGCATTGTTAATGCCGCGGGTTTTGATAATATTTGCTCCGGAATGCCTATCTTCCCTAAGTCATGTAGTTTTGCGGCGGCGCGTAATTCTTTTGCTTTGCCTTTCGGCATGCCCATGTTTAACGCAATTAATTCACAATAACGTGAAACGCGTCGAATGTGATTAGATGATGAATCATTCTTATATTCTGTCGCAAGTCCAAGCCGAGTTATGGTTTCGGCATTGGTTTTTTCTAGCATTAAATGCAGTTGTTCATTTTCTTTGCGTGATGTAATTAAACTATCGATCATATTATTAAACGCGTATTGCGTTTGCTGTAATTCTACAAAGGTGGATTCCGATATATTCGTCTTAATAAATTGGCCACAACGAATATTTTCAGCAATTATTTTTATTTTTCGGAGTGAATCTGTAATGTGATTAATGAAAAAGAATGAGGTTAAACAGGCGATGATACTGATCACTAAGCCAAATAGAATATTCAGTTTTTGATTATCAATTAACTCATTGAGAAAAAATTTTTCAGGCATGTAAATAGCGATTATCCAAGGCCATTTGTGATGTGTAAACTCTTTAAATAAGCCATGATATTTATTATTATCGAAATTAAATGTAACGGTTGTCGCTGTGCTTCCAGTCGAAAATAGCTGGGTTTTTTCTTGCAGTGCTTGCCAAGCCGTTAAGGCGATTGGATTTTTAATTTCATTGATGCGTGGAAAGCGTAAACTTTCATTTGCGGTATCTTGAATAATTTTTTGGTCTGGATACGCAATGATTTCGCCAAGTCGATTAGTGACAAACGCGGTGCTACTTTCTCCTAGATCAAGGTTATCAAAAAAGGATGAAATAGTGGCTAAGGATAGATCGACACCTACAACACCAATTAATTGGTTATCTTTGCCATAAACAGGCATTGAACTGGTGATACCAGGCTTACGTGAAGAGAAAAATACATAAGGGTCAGTCCAAGATAAGGCATCGTTATCGAGTGCTTTATTAAACCAAATACGGTCTCGGGGATCGTAAGCTTCTTTGGTTATTTCTTTTACGGAAAGCTGTGTAAAGTTATTATCATGGGTGTAGAGATGTGATGATTCTAAGATATTGTTGGTATCAAATGTAATGTATTTTCGTGAGAACAATGGTTCATTGAAGCCTTGCTCACGTTGCACATATACAAAGGTGCCACTTGTATTTGCAAAGTAGATCCCTGAGATGTGTGGTGATTGTTTTAGTTGTTGAAAAAAATATAAACCAAGATCTTCGGGTCGGTCAATTGATAACACATCTGAGCTGAGTAATTCTCTGCTTAATAATGTCGTTGCTGCTGCAGTATCAAGAAAACGTTTCGAGTTGTTGATAACATTGTCTGCATAATCAATCATTAACTTGTGGGCATGAGAATTGAATGAACGTTGATTCGAGATATAGCTCGACACTAATAGCGTCGTTAACGTAACAAATTGCAGTAAGATCACACCGCTAATAAGGGCTTTCTTTATGGTAATACGCAATGGTAATTCATCCTTGAATTATGCATAAGATATCGAGTTGAACACTATTATTAACATCGAGATTTAATCGAGTCAAGTTCGCTTAAGCGATCACACTCGGTAATTGTTTAGTGTATTAATCACTTCCTCTGACTGACGTAAGGCTCTTAATTGGGTAAATAAGTCGACCGCTTCAGGATACTGCTTACGTAGATAGCTAAACCATTGTTTTATTCTGTTGGGTAGATACTTCTCTTTATCACCACGAATCTCTAATTGGCAGTAGTTCCTCAATAAAGTGACTACATCAGCCCAAGGCATGGGCGCTTTGTTGTATTTAACCACTTCACCTAAATTTGGTAAATTTAATGCACCGCGACCGACCATTAAGTCGTTACAACCAGTCACTTCTATGCAACGTTGACCATCGGCATGATTCCAAATCTCACCATTAGCGATAACCGGAATTGAAACGTGTTGTTTAATTTCGGCAATAGCTTCCCAGTTAATCGCTGCTGCGCGATAACCATCGGCTTTGGTTCGACCATGTACTGTCAGTTCATTGGCCCCCGCTTGTTGCACTGCATCGGCGATTTCTAACTTATGATTACTGTCTTCCCAGCCTAAACGGATCTTAGCGCTGACAATGTGCTCCGAAGGTACCGCTTCTCGCACTTGTTTCACGATTTGATATACAAGTTCAGGTTCACGTAAACATGCCGCACCACCAGATGACTTATTGACTTGTTTCGCCGGACAGCCAAAGTTGATATCTAAGCCGTGAGAACCAAGGTCAATGGCACGAACGGCATTTTCTGCCATCCATTCTGGATGTTGCCCTAATAATTGAATGCGGACAGGGGTACCTGCCTGTGTACGGCAACCATTCTTTAATTCGGCGCAATAACGGTAAAAGATCTTTTCTGGTAATAACTGTTCGACGACTCGAATAAACTCGGTTACGCACAAATCGTAACCGCCTTGCGCTGTCAGTAACTCGCGCATCAAATTGTCAACAACGCCCTCCATAGGGGCTAAAACTACGCGCATGTTATTGTCCTGCGTTGGCAAAATGAGCGATTAAAACAGAATTCACCATAATTGCCAAATTTATCGTATAATAATTTCTTCAAAAGGGGGGGAATCTTAATACTCGCTTGCATATCAACAAGCAGTTACATAAAATTTATCCCCAATATTATTTTTATATGAGCACATGTTTTATACCCAAATTATTTGGTGATATGACATATCGCTCATCAAATTAACAGGTTGAAACATGAACCAAGATACACTCGGGTTTATTAAAAACAGTATTAAATCAATTCCAGACTACCCGAAAGCTGGCATTATCTTCCGTGATGTAACAAGCTTAGTTGAAAACGGTCCTGCATTTTCAGCGACAATCGACTTACTTGCTGAACGTTTTAAAGATGCTGGTTTTACAAAAATTGCGGGTACTGAAGCGCGTGGTTTTATTTTCGGTGCACCGCTTGCTAAAGCGCTTGGTTTAGGCTTTATTTTAGTACGTAAACCAAACAAATTACCGCGTAAAACTATCGAGCAAAGCTATGAGCTTGAATACGGTACTGATACGTTACAGATCCATGTTGATGCTGTAGATGCAGGTGATAAAGTACTTATCGTTGATGATTTATTAGCGACAGGTGGTACTGTTGCCGCGACGGTTTCTTTAATTCGTCAGCTTGGTGGTATCGTTGAAGATGCTGCATTTGTTATCTCATTGCCCGATCTTGGTGGTGAAACTGTATTAAATAATCTTAATGTTAATATTACCAAATTAGTTGATTTTGACGGCGAATAATCTGCTGTCATTGTAATAACAGTAATAATTGTAATTATCATGATTAGCTGGTGGTCGACTGCCAGCTATTTTCAGTCCCGAGCATATTAGTGCTTATCAATATTAAGTAATCATTGAACTGTTATGAGTTATCAAGTTTTAGCGCGTAAATGGCGCCCGCATAATTTTCAGCAAGTTGTTGGTCAACAACATGTGCTGACCGCTTTAGTTAATGCGCTAGAGCAAGATCGTTTACACCATGCTTATTTGCTCAGTGGTACTCGCGGTGTTGGTAAAACAACGATCGCCCGCATTTTAGCGAAGAGCTTAAACTGTGAAAAAGGGATCACCAGTAAACCTTGTGGCGAATGTTCAACGTGTGTCGAGATTGATCAAGGTTCTTATGTTGATCTACTCGAAATTGATGCGGCATCACGTACCAAAGTTGAAGATACCCGTGAGTTACTTGATAACGTGCAGTATAAGCCAGCTCGTGGTCGTTTTAAGGTGTACTTAATCGATGAAGTACACATGCTTTCTAAGCACAGTTTTAATGCGCTATTAAAAACGTTAGAAGAACCACCAGAATATGTGAAGTTCTTGCTAGCGACAACCGATCCACAAAAACTGCCTATTACGATCTTATCGCGTTGTTTGCAATTTCATTTAAAAAGCCTAACGACTGAGCAGATTTCTCAGCAGTTGGTGCATATTTTATCGCGCGAACATTGCCAATATGAATTGTCAGCATTGAACTCAATCGCCAAAGCGGCCGATGGCAGTATGCGTGATGCATTGAGTTTGACTGATCAAGCCTTGTCTCACGGCGCTGGTGAAGTATTACACCAAACTGTGTTAGATATGTTGGGCACGTTAGATCACAGCCATATGTTGCAATTACTGCGTTTAATTGTCAGTGGTGATGCTAATAACTGCATGGCGAAGATTGCCGAGGTGAGTTCGTTAGGACCTGATTTTGACCAATTACATGTAGAATTAGCAAGTTTGTTACACCGTATTGCTATGGCGCAAATTTTACCGTCGTCAGTGGTTGATACTGAACATGCCGATAAAGTGAAAGCCTTGAGTGATGAAATGTCACCAGAAGATGTACAGTTATATTATCAAATCACATTGACTGGTCGTAAAGAACTGCCACTTGCACCAGACCCACGTAGTGCGTTAGAAATGACGATATTACGTATGCTAGCGTTCCGCCCACAAGGTCGTTTACAAGCGCCAGAAAGGGATGTGACGCCAGCACCTGTCGCAATCGCACCAGCTGTGACGGAAACGGTGGTTGCAGCACAGATTGAACAAGCGCCGCAGAAAATACAGCAACCTATACAAGAATCAACGCAACAACCAGCAGTTCCATTTGTTGAAGTGACTGATGAAGCGGTTACGAATTTAAACCTAGAGCAAAACGAGCTATTACAAGCTGCGCAAGCGATGGGCCATGTTGAAGCGCAAGCTCTTGAACCGCAAGGCTATACAGCTGCACAGGTTGAGCCACCAAGTATCGCTCCACAGAACTATGTTGCGCCGCAAACTAATAGCGCGCCGCAAAACAGTTTTGAACAACAGAATAGCGTTGCACAAGAAAATATCGCAGCAGCAGAATACGCGCCACAACCGATGGATATGTCGCCGACACAAGCCGTACCTATCCAGAATGAGCAAGTAAATACAACTCAACAGCAGCAACCGCAGAGTCAAACTCCTGCGCAAGCGTCAGTAGCTGAAAACAGCGTCGATCAAGGTCGTAAAACACGTAATTTTTTACGCAGTCGTTTAGGTACAACTGCAAAAAAGTCGACAGCGGCGAAGAGTGAACAGGCTCCATCGTCGTATGTACCGCCGAAAAAAGCGGTAGCACCTGTTAGACAAAATATGCAACAGCAGCAATCACAGTCTGCACCTGCATGGCAAGATCTACCTCCGCTGGATTCGTATCAAGATCAAGGCAGTTATCCAGATCAAGGGCAGGGCGATTATCATAACCAAATGCCAGAGTCGAATACTTATCCACCGCAAGGCTTTGCTGAACCCGTCGTTCGTCAAATTGATCGCTTTAGCCAAGTTAAGGTTGATATTAATGATTTGTCACCCGCTTTTCAGCCACAAAAGTCAGGTAAATCAACGGCAACGGCACCGCTAGATAATAAGTTACGTGATGAAACAGACCCGTGGTGTTGTTATATTAATCAGATGAGTTTAGGTGGGCGTGTCCGTCAACTGGCGCTGCACAGTGTGATGGAACAGGAACCTGGTCGTGTTACTTTGACCATGAATCCAGACCAACGATACTTTGCTAATGACAAGTCACGCCAGCAGTTAAGTGAAGCGCTGCAACAAGTGTTAGCTGAGCCAGTGGAGTTAGTAATCAACTTTGGTGAAAACCCAAACAAATCAACGCCAGCGCAACTAGAAGAAATAATTTATCAACAACGTTTAGCGAATGCGACTAAAAACTTGTATGATGATAAGTATATTCAGTTCTTTATGAACCGTCTTGGCGCTGTTGTTGATGATAGTTCAATTGTGCTGTTATAAAAATTTAGTAACCTTGATTTTTTTTAAATGATACCCATATAGTATGAGTATTCAGTGCGAAACAATCGGTATTTATTTATTGTTGTTCGCGACAGTCAGATAGAAAGAGAGTTTAATATGTTCGGTAAAGGCGGAATGGGCGGGCTAATGAAGCAGGCTCAACAAATGCAAGACAAAATGGCTAAAGTACAAGAAGACTTAGCTAATATGGAAGTAGTTGGGGAATCAGGTGCTGGCATGGTTAAAATCACTATGACTGGTAGCCATAACGTACGTCGTGTACAAATCGATCCTGAATTGATGGAAGACGATAAAGAAATGTTAGAAGATCTAATCGCTGCTGCTATCAACGATGCTGCTCGTCGTGTTGAAGAAGAAAACAAATCAAGAATGGCTGACGTTACCGGTGGTATGAAATTACCACCAGGTATGAAAATGCCTTTCTAAGTTGACTGATATTTAATATCGATCAATTAATTGGCCTCGGCTTTTCCCTTTGGGGTTAAGCAGGGGTCAAGTTACCCCATTCAAAATGTAATGTATCCGCGTTGAGTGAATGCTTGGCCAATTAGTGACTCTGAGAACCTAGAGCCTAAGATGCAAAGCAATACGAACAACAAGTTCTATTGTATTATTCTCTATAATATAAGACATGAACATCTTTTTATTACTTATACCTAATAAATAAAATGCTCTTTTTAAATGAGTATCAACAGAACTTGCTCCAATGCATAATAGTTTAGCGATTCCTTTAGTGGTAATATTTAATGTTGAAAGTGAAAGGCATTCTATTTGACGGTTAGATAAATTTTTATTCCATATTTTATTAATGACTTGATAAAAGTTTATATTATCATTCGTAATGTATTGTGAAGATAAATCAGAATGTGAAATCTGATTTATTAATTTATTCATATTAACATCGGCTTGATAATTAATTATTTTTTTATCTTGAAAAGTAAGCTTAGTTTCTCCTTCGTAGAAAATTGAATTTCCAGTTGCTGAGACTGATAAAAATTCGCCTAGATGTTTACCTCTACACTCCCAATTAATAATAATAGTATCTTCAAAAAAATCAATTGAGTTTTCTTTATAATTCAATACTGGGAAAGCTCTGAACCAAGAATTCAGCGTGTTAATAAAAGGCTCATATCCTACACTTAACTTCACTGGGCTTCCTATTATAGTATTGTGTGACATTATGTTTGGTATATCATTAACATTTTTTTCACTCCAAATTAATTCCATAAATTGTCTGGAATCATTAATTAACCCATCTTTATATGTCGACATAAAATCCCTTTTTTAAAAACAAAATATTAATGGAAATGTTAAATTATAAAAAAACTAAATAAAATAAGAACATACTATTTACTTTATAGGTGTTTATAAAATTAATCTTGAGCAACACAATTGAATGTAATAACATCATAAACCATATTAATGCTTTCTTCGTGTTGGTTAGTTAGCCGTCTAAATTCATAAATCCAATCAGTTACAAATTCAGGTGGAGCTACTTGCATATGTGGCATCCAACAGCTTATGTAACGTAGAAATAAATTGTCGTTATGAAAGTGATGTGTACGGGTTTCAACTTTAATCTTTATATTCTCAAATCCTACTTCGCTTAAAAATAATTCTAAGTTTGAAGCCGAATAAAAAAAATAAGGGTTTGTAAAAGATGAAAAGTACTGCTTATACTTTTCATAAACGGCAATATTTTCAGATGCTTTCCAAAGATGTTCACACCTAGGATATATCAGGCCTAAAAAACGACCTGATTTATCTAATGATTTATAAATAAGTTCCAATGCTTTTTTTAGATCCGAAACCCAATGTAAACAATTGAAACTAGTAATAACGTTGAACTTTTCTTCGATACTTAATGTACTTACGTCCTGCAATATAAACCTACATTCGGGGTAATTTTTCTTTGCAAAATTAAGCATGTCTATGGACAAATCAACACCTAAAACCTTTTTTTTAGATTTTTTTTGTAAATACGATGTTATAGCTCCGTCCCCACAGCCAATATCCATAATGCTTTTATTTTCAAGTTGTTCTTTATCTATGAGTTCAAAGGATAATAGCTTTTGTACTTCTGAGTTCTGTGAATAATCCCCAGCATGCCAATTTAAAATCACGTGTTTTACTCCTATGTCATTAAACTATTTATATGAGTTAGCTACTTTTAATTCTCATTGAATATAAATATGTAAATCCAAAAAGACCTATAATAAGTCCGGTATATTTTAGTTCATAAGGTGATAATAATGTTATAACTAATGGCGTAATACCACCAAAGATAGATAATGCAGAATTAAATCCAACCCCTAATGAAACAGCCTTATGTGTCCCTTTTACTTGAGAGAAAATCACTGCGCATGTAGGTGCTAGAATCAATGCGGAAATGAAAAGTAACCCTGTATTAGCTATAACCAAATACACCACATTTCCTGTATCTAGAATTGCATAGAGAGGTGCTGATAATATAATTAAGCAATAAACACCTAGATCCATTGCTTTTTTTGATGAACTATATCGATCAAATAACCAACCAACAAATACTATAAATATAATAAAAAAAACATTACTTAAAAGTGGGAATGATAATTTAACAGCATCACTAGGATCTATCACATTGATTAGAATCCGTCCTGCAGTGGCATTCACATAAAATACAATTCCAGCAGGTATTGAAATTAAAAAGACCTTAAGAATTGATTTTTTATCAACCTTGTATCTACTCTTATTGACTGCCAGTGGAACTTTATCAACTAATTTGAATTTAAAATAAAAGCTCAATACTATATTGAAAATACCTAGAAATAGTGGGATTCGCCATCCAAAGTCAACCATCTCTTCTCTAGATAAGTTATATTCTAAAATCAAGATGAGTGATTGCGCCATGAGGACACCAACCAAACAACTCGCGACAATTAAAGCTGAGACTTTAGTCTTACTTTCTTTTTTTGATGTCTCAAGTAGATAACATATTATTACCGGATATTCACCACCAAAACAAAATGACTGTATCATTTGAAGAAGTAATAGAATAAGTGGTGCCGCAATCCCGATTTGAGAGTAAGTTGGGAGTATAGCCATTGAAATTGTTGCTACACCAATAAGAGAACTCGTTAGGATTAAAGCTTTTTTCCTTCCATATTGATCAGCATAAAGTCCAATAATAAAACCACCAATAGGTCTCATTAAAAATCGGATTGCAAAAATTCCCCATACAAAAATAATAGATTGTTCAAGAGAGGAATTAGAAAAAAAATTTTCAGCGATATAAACATAGATAACACCATAAACAGCAATATCATAGTATTCAAAAATATTACCAGAAATAATACCTAATCTTCTTTTCCAAGTAACCAAAGTACCCCCTATTTATTATAATAACTACAATTGTTTGACTCATTACGAAGCAAGCTAGGTTGCTACTTATTTGCAACCTACTTACAACATTGGCGAGAGGGTACCCTTTTGGGGTAGTTTAGATAGGGGTAAGTAACGGAACTATCTAATTCGAGGTGAAATATTGCAGGGAGGCACTTTAGCGATATTTTAACCTGTTTATTTAAGGTTATAATTTGAGCTAACGAGAACATAGCTCAACTTAACGTTAAAAATTTGATTTACTTATTGCATGTAAATTGGAGTAAGCGATATGAAAAATCAAGACTAGCTCAACTTGGCGTTGTTATCGCGTCGATGGTTTTTGACAGCCAAGCCATATTTAATATAATCGGCAGAAGTGATTGTAACTGTAGAATTTATTGCTGTTTCGTTCTCTGTATTCTTTCCATAGCAATTGCAGAGTCATTATTTTGGGTTTGGGTTCTTGATGGCTCACATCATCCCATTCCCGATATAGCGGCCTTGAGGTGATTAGGATCGGTTAAGCAGCCATTTTTACACTGGTAATTTCCGTCCCCATTTTTTGGGTACATTTTTTTGGCGGAATTTGTTTATAATAAAAAAATCATCATTAGCTAATTTAAATTTTAGTTATTGAATGATAAATTGCAGACCCTCTTAACCATACTATTTATCCCGCTGAAATTAGCTACGAAGACACGAAATTAAAATTAACGGCGAGTATGATTTGTTATAAAAGTTAATGGTTAATACTTTTATATTATACATTGACTTTTGTTGTCAATGTATACAAATTTAGATTTAAATGTGGATACAGTGATATTTGAAACATTCGTCATCATTATTTTAATATTATTCGTTATCATTTTAGTTGGCTTAATTTATATATTAGTTGTTTATCGTAATCGTATTAACAAATTTCTTTCTGGATCATCAGAATGGGATATAAAGATTATTTATCATTGTTTATTATTTTTTACATTACAGTTTATGTTGGTAATCTATTTATTAAAATAAAGTTGATGCAAGTGAGTGATCGTATATTTCAAGTTGAATAATATTTATTGGTACGTATGCTAATAATTAGAAAGGGCTATGATTAGCCCTAGTAGTTTTAACTAGCGTTGTTGATCAAATAACTTAGAGGCTTGCTCCCCCCTTTTTTATGTAAATCTAAACACTTGTGTTTCTTTCAGTCATAGCTAGTCTAATGACTTTATTTAGCGTTTTATACCGATATATCGCCGTTTTCTATAACGATCTATCGTGGTCTCCAGCATCTAATTTCCTGAAGTGTCACAATGAATTAGGCCCTCTGGTTAGAGGTGATAAACTCACTTTAACTAACCTGATATTGAGCAGTTATCGTTTTATTTTCTCTGTATCCAAATAACTCATTTACCGAATCAATAATAATGAATGTTAATGGAAAAATTAAAATTCCAGCTGGCTGTACTGTATTGAAGGTAGTCACTGGATCTGGTGACATTGGTATAGCTAGGAGTAAAAAAGTTATAAACAGTGTAAAAAGTGCAGATAAGAACGTTTGATTATATTCATGAGATTCAGTATACCCTGCGGCAATGCGTATTAATATATGAGCTTTATCTGTTACTAACATTCCCTGATCCGAAGTGTAACTTATAGCGACTGCATTTTGTATATTGCAATATATTATGTATGACGTGAATAGGATATTCATTGGATATTCATTGGATATGCTAAGCGCTATCTGTGGGTGTAAAAAAGCGGGTATTTCCGACGACGATTACATTGGGATTGAGCCTGATTTTGTAAGTAGTCAATACTTCTGCTGTTTCTTGACCACTTCATACCGATCAAAAAAGCTATCTGGCGTTGGCTTAATTTGCTTTTATTTAAGATTTAAATATGACATATTGTTTATAGAACAGTTGCTTGCATTGATTGATCACTTTTTCTTGGTGCGGGATTATTCATTCACGCAACATAATGAGTTGATATATGTCATTAGCTGTTGAGTTGATGTATGGAGATAGATTAATTTATATTTAAATCGCGTTTATAACATATAAGGAAGTATAGTTATTTATGAATAATGTAAAAATGGATAGTTTCATCAAAAAGTATGCGGATAAAAATTACAAATATCCGACGTTAGTTAGCCATAAAGGCGCAGTGATTGGTTTTGCTATGGATAGTGAATGTCGTATATGGTACACCGTTTTAGATCTTGCCCATGGCGATGATGAACGTGGTCATTTAGACGTTAATTATTGGTCTGATGATCTTAAAGAACTTCAATTTACGAATGAAATTGCACAATCCGGTTTCTCTATTGCTGGTAGCGCTAAAATACCACGAGTTAAAAAAGGAACGCGTACTGAGTCATCTGAGCCTTTAGCATCTGATGAACTGGACTATTTTCTTTCTTCAACAGCCCGTTTTACAGCTGATGCACCTTTTCAGGTTATCTCTGATAATAAATATTTATATTTATTTAGGCAGTCTATAGAGCCGAGTCATTTGGGTATGACATTCAAACTCAACTCTGGCGATAGTACGGCGATCCGAGATCATGAAGACCTTGTTAAAGGCCGAGGAGGAAGTAATGTCCCTTTGGTTAATAACACATTATTATGCGATCGATTTGTGTTATCTGATATTAATATTTTTGCGAAGCAAGAAGTGCGTTTTCGTCGTAGTGGCCATAAAAGCCAACCTGATAGCAGCAAAGATTGCTTAGGTTCGAAAGATATGTCAGGAAATGTATTTTTTGAACCAACCCAAGAGCTGGACTTTATTTCTAATTTAAGAAATGGTCAATTTAATGTATTACTACTACCAACGCAAGTCGCAGAAAATAACCGTTGGCAATTTTTTAGTTATAACAAACTATCACATAATATCGACCTATTTAACCTTAAACAATCAGAAGATGGATTATTTGATACTAAGGGTGAAGGTGGGGATGACCTTGCACTGAATAAATCCAGTGTTGCTTTCAATAATCTTTCGATTGAGACGGGTATATCTACGACGTTATACTACCAGCAAGAAAAACATAAAGAGCAAAACCCGCTTAAGAAAAGTGCGCGTATTATGATGTGTACAGGGGTTAAAGAAGAGGCTAATAGTAGCACCTTCATTGCTAATCTTGATTTTGCAGTTTCTCGATTTGGCTTGCTTACTACCGTGCCTGAAAATATCACATTACCGAAAATTAACCTTGCTCAGGATAAATTAAGTGCGGTTAATGAATATTTTTATATGGATGACGCTAGGTTAACCGTGAGTGGTTCAGTATTAGGCTTTGCGCAAACGGATACTAGCCCTTACTTATTTGATAGTGCAACTGGTGACTTGTCTTTATACTTTAAAGATGAAGATAATAAATTTAGCTGTGCCTATTATGATACTAATTTGACACGTAATCACTTAACGCTATCTGCGGGTGATACGACAATCGTAACATTCCGTGCATCGGTTGCTTCTGAAAATATTAACAATAGTACAATACATATCACCGATGAAGAAGGCAATGCAGGGTTATGCCGGGTATTAATTCCAAATTCAGATATCCGGTTGCCGAGTGAAATATGGAATAAAGTGCCACGGGAAAGTTTGGCATTTGCGCAAACGTTAAATGGTATTAACAAAGACTATGATTATAAAAAAAATGTATCTGATAACAATACCCTACTGAATAATGGCCAGTTTTCTTTACACAAGGGCTCATTGCTATTCTCTGTGAGTGCACTTGAATCTGGTATTATGATACAAAATGGTCAAGCAGAAACTGTCCAGACAGGTACCTCTTCTAAATGGAAGGTTGACGAACCCGGTATGTCACGACACTTTAATGGTGATGGCGATCACTTTTATTTACCCCAGTCTCAACTTGAATCAACTCAGTTTAATGATGAATTAACTGTTGAAACATGGATTAAGCCAGATAGAAAGAAAGGCGCTTCTTACATTGTTGACTATAATCGGCAAGATGTTAACCATGCAACAGAAGAAAGAGGAGAGAATTCTTCATTATCATTTGATGGTAAGCACGATTACATAGAAATGCCTTATTTAGATATAGACTATTCTAATGGTTTCACATTTGAAACATGGGTCTATTTTGATGGGTTCAATACTCGTTCACGAATTATAGAACTTAGTAATGGGCCGGGTATCGACAATATTGTGGTAGCTAATATTGACAATTCTAATGACTTGTTATTATTAGTAACGAAAGGTCCTGATACACACAGACTTATATTAAAATCAGCACTGGATGGAAGAAGCTGGTTGCATTTAGCGATAACCTTCGATTGTTCTGGATTTGTTACTGTCTATAAGAATGGGAGTGAGATTGGTACTAAGCAGATGGCATTACCGAATAACCTTCCTCGTAGCCAGACTTATATTGGCAAAGGAACGGATGCTGAACTCTTTTATGGTAAAATCGATGAGTTTCGAATTTGGACGTATGCTAGAACGGCTGAGGAAATAAAAGGTAATAAAGACAATCGGTTAACAGGTTATGAACCGTGTTTATCAACTTACCTCTGCTTTAGTGATAATAAAGTGAAGGATTTAAGTTGGAAAAATATTTCATGTGTGGTTAAAGGCCAACCTGAAAGTACGCTTGCATCTCCTGTAAAAAATGAAATGAAAGTATCGAATTTAGAGGTTGAAACGGCCACTAATTTAGCTCAACGAACTCATGGCGCTATGTCATTTGACGGTATAAATGATTATATCGAGATATCTGATGTGGACTTAGATTATTCTAAAGGATTCGCATTGGAAACATGGGTGTATTTTGATAATTTCAATAATCACTCACCGATAATGGAATTTGGTAATGGGGCGACCAGTGGTCAAAGCATTATATTAAGTCATATTGGTACAACGAGCGATCTTATCTTTCGAATTGCGAAAAATCAAAGAGTGCATGATTTTGTTTTAAGAGCAAAATTAGAAAAAAATTGCTGGTTACACTTAGCATTTAGCTTTGATGATTCAGGCTTTGCGACCGCGTATAAGAATGGCACTAAAATTGGCCAGCAACAGATGGTATTACCGGATAATTTAGTTCGACGTGAAAATTATATAGCTAAAAAAGCGTGGTCCGGTGCCAAACTCTTTAATGGAAAAATTGATGAATTTCGTCTTTGGGGACATACACGCTCGAAGCAAGAAATTTTAGACAATTTCCAGCGTAGACTACCACCAAAAACACCTGGGTTAAATGTTCATTTGGATTTTAATGCTGATGGCGCGACTGAAATTAGTCAATATCGGAATTTCAAGTTAACTCCCCATGGTGCCCCTAAAACAACAGCATCTTCGCCTGCTATTTATCTTTATCCGCAAAGTCACTTATCTATATTAGACACACCGAATACGGCATTACACTTTGATGGAGTAAATGATCACATTGAACTATCAGAAGTTGATTTTGATTATTCGAATGGGTTTACGATTGAAGCATGGTTATTTGTTGATAGAGCTGAAAACTGGAGCAAGATTTTCGAGTTAGGAAATGGAGGCGATTTTAGTTATCCACCTGATAATATCCACTTGTGTTGTCTAGACAACGAGGGTTTTTATTTCAGTATTATTAAAAATGATCGTAATTATAATTTTATAACTAAGGAACGGCTAAAGTTACAGGAATGGATGCTCCTTTCTATTTCCGTTGATAGCTCCGGTCTTACTACTCTTTATGTAAATGGTAGAAAAGTAACCTCTAAATTGCTCGCTGTACCTAATAATATACCCCGTGCAAAAAATAATATTGCTGATGGAGGCCTGGGATACTATGGATTTAGTGGCAGTATTGATGAATTCCGCATTTGGGATCATTGCAGAACAGAATCAGAGATTAAGCAATTTACATGGCAGCGTTTACATCTTGGTACCGAAGGTTTATTGACTTACTTGCGCTTTGAAAATAATCAAGCCAAAGAAGCGAACGGCAATCGTATTGATTGCAAGGTAGTGGGAAGTCCTCGCAATTCAAGCTCTGCACCGGCACAATATTTCATAACCGCCGATAAAGACAAAGTCGTTCAAGATTCAGGGTATCGACTTGGGTTATTAAACAACGCGCAAGATACGGCGTTAAAACTTAATGGTTCCTCAGATTTTATCTCTTTACCCGGTTTAGATTTAGATTACTCTAATGGTTTTACATTGGAAACCTGGGTTTATTATGATGAACTTCGAAACTGGTCCAGAATTATAGATTTTTCTAATAACAAGTCTGACAACATTATTATCTCTAATGGTAAAGATAATCGTGCTCTTTATATTAATGTGCGTCAGGGCGAAGAAAAGTATTCTTTTGATTGTATTGATGTATTAGAAGCTAAGACGTGGTTTCATTTAGCCGTTAGTTTTGATAAATCGGGTTTTGTGCATGTTTACAAAAATGGTACGTTAATTGGCTCGGAACAATTGGTTTTACCTGTCAATATACCAAGAATGACAAGCTATATTGGTAAGAGTAATTGGGCAGAAGATAAATTACTGAGTGGCCGATTGGACGAACTGCGTATTTGGGATCATGTTCGTACAACGGATGAAATCAATAATAATATGCACACGACGTTGAGTAATCATGAAGTAAATAGCTTACTCGCTTATTGGACGTTTGAAAATAATCGTATTAATGATAAATGTAATCAAGATATTACAGCTCAAATAAAAGGTAATCCAAGAAGTACAGAATCTGCATTTTCTTCATACCAAATTTTTACTGGTGTCGGTAATCGCTGGGAGTTAAGTGATAGAAAATTCTCAGCTGATTATTGGGCTCATTTAGCCGCGATATATAAACAATCTTATGCGCTCGAATTCAAACAAGGCGATATGCTTAATGTTACTCATTCGGCAAACTTAAACCGCCAGGATGCGCTGACGATAGAAGCCTATATCAGTGTTAATGATATTAATCATAAACACACGATAATCAGTAAAGGTTCTCTTTATTCTGCTGAACCTTGCCCTTATAGCCTCAGTATTGATAACGGGGGGATGCTTACTTTTTCTTTCCAGGATACTCAGGGGTTGACACACAAACTTCATTCACTACAACAAATAATCCAACCTAATGAATTTTATCGTATTGCGGTGACTAAGCGGAAAACATTTGCTAATCCGGTTGATGGTTTACTCGGTAAGACTGGTACGATTAATGCGGAAGCACTTTCTAGCTTAGAAATTAATATTCCAAGTAGTGGTGGTGTTGATACTAACTATAACATTTGCTTGTATGTCGATGATATTTTAGTTGCAGAGCAGGGATTTTCTGACATAAAAATACCTGGTAACAATGAAAATATTACGATCGGAGCCGATCCTTACCAAGAACAGCATAACTTTATGGGGATCATGTCTGAGCTAAGAATATGGGGTCATGCATTGACAGAAGTTGAGTTATTTAACCCTATAAGTGTTGATAGCCAAGGCATTATGGCCTACTGGAAGCTAGATGATAAGCAGGGTAATAAAGCATTTGATTCTGCGGGTGGTAACCATGCCCAAATTAATGGTGCTTGTTGGATTAAAAACCCGGATTATGCAGGCAACACGCTTTCTTTGTACATGAACGGAACGCCTTTAAATACGAGCACATTATCATATGATCATTCTCTCGTGTTGAATAACACGACCGCATCAGAATTTAGCTTAGGTGCAAGGCGAACAGATATAGGGCCTGAGGACAACTACAAAGGGGATATTGATGAAATTCGTATTTGGAAAACGGCTCGAACACAGGAGCAACTCTTAGATAATTTGTTTACACGCCTCACAGGTGAAAAACAAGATCTGATCAGTTATTACACATTTAATAACAATGATAATGATGAAATCGGTGACATTTTTGATTCAGGATATAGACAAAATAACTTGATCCAGCATGAACGTCAGCATATAGCAAAACGTCAAATATCAACGGCCCCAGTGTCACAAAACCTTGCTCAAATACGTTCAGCTGTCACAGCACTTGATTCACCATTCCATATTTCTATTGATGGCTCTCCGGCAGTACAAGAATATGCTGATCTTCAGTATGGCTCAGATAATGAGTTAAAAGGGGTAATGAAACGTTGTTATACCTATATTGAGAAGGGGCAGTGGAAATTAGTAACAGGGCACAAAGTTGGCAATTTAATTACAGAGTGGGCTGGGCAAGCACAATTTGATCCTCAGATTGTGGGCTATATGGAAGGTACACCACCGATACCAAGTGAAAACATGACATACGGCACTGCGGGTACGGGTACAGGTATTTATGAAGGTGATGGTTCTTTTATTGAGTTTACTCAAGCCACTGAGGTTGATTACAATTATTCTGCATCGAGAGAGCATGGTTTTGATTCTTCATTTGAAGCAACAATGAGTGCAGGTATTGAAGCTGAGATAGAAAACTTAATTGCACCATTGGGTATTGGTATTTCTATTCCTGCTCGGTTTGGCCTTACTGCCGGGGGAACAAGAGGATTTGAATCGAGTGGTGGCTGGGTTGAAGATAAAACCTCATCGATAGGCACAACCATAACGCGTAGCTTTTCAGCATCATTAGGTGGTGCTTGGGAAGACCCCTCTAATATGGGGAACCCTGAAATTGGACGACGTTGGTTACCAGCAAGTGTTGGCTTTGCTATTGTTCAATCTGAAGTGGCTGACATCTTTGCGTTGCGTCTCGAGCATAATAAAGCGCTCGTTTCATATCGATTCCAGCCAACGAAGGACGTAGCTAAGGATTGGAATGTTATTTCATTTCCTCTTAATCCTAACTATGTGAAGCAGGGTACCATCGATGGTAAAATGGGCTATGATAAATCGGGACATGTTATGTGTGATCCTGATTATCCAAATGCCACACAGCCGGGTGAACACAGCTATTATAAGCCTAAAAAAGCATTTGCGTTAAAGCGTAAAATTGAGCGTGAGCAGCAAGAGCTTGCAACCTATTATAAAAATTATGGCGCAGCACCCTTAAAAAATGGGCCTTTGAATGGTGCGATGAAAAGTGTTCAAGGCTTGTCATCGGCATTAACAGCTAATTTCTCCACTGGATTTGGTGTTGAACCTACAATTTCTAGCTTTAACGAGGCGATGAAATCTGGTGCAGCGTCAGAAAATTTAGGCTTAGCGGATAAATTTTCTAAACGAAATATAGCGAACACATATATTTGGACTGCAGATGGTGGGATCTTTCAAGAAACCCACGATACGATGGATGTTTTGCAAGAAACAGCCAGTGGTAATTATTCTTTTGCAAGTAGTGATAGCTTCAATACTCAGTTTGAACTTGATGTGGCGAGTGCTGCTTTTTCTTTGGAAATGGATGCGAGTTTAAGTGGGAAATTGAATTTAACACAATCTAAATCAAAAGAATCATCACAATTTTTCTCGATAGACGCGAACGTAACTTGTTCTGGTGATATGCAATGTCATGAGCCAGAGACTGGTAAACCTATTTATAAAGACGGAGAACCAGTGAATACTGTTGGGCGTATGGATGCTTATCGTTGGATGACCTTCTATTTAAGATCTGACGAAAAGAACTTTACGGCGTTGTATGATACCGTGATCGATCCATTATGGTTGACTGAAAGTTCGCACCCAAGTGCAATTGCATTACGTGAGGCGAGACAAACGGAAAAAACACCACCATGTTGGAGGATCCAGCATATTGTTACTTTTGCCAGTCGAATCCTGCCTGATGTTGTTAATAATACTGCTGAGCCTATTGTACAGGCGATGAAGAAAATTAATATCAACAGTAATTGGGAGCTGATTAAGCGACTAGATCCGCTGATTAAAAATAAAAGTGTTAATGCGACTGCTTTTTCTAAAGACGTTAAGAAAGTATTAGCATTGCATATGCCAGAAATGTTACCGCATCATGAGGAAGTGGCTCATTGTTTATCTGACTATTATGAAGGGATGAATTCGATAGCATCTGCTGATTAATACATAAATTAACCTGTTAACAAGCAGAATATATCATGGTAAATCTTGATGTATTCTGCTTTTTTATGCGTGTAATTAAGGTTAGTTAATTACACGGTTTCAGTTGTCAGAAGGCAAAGTAGTTTGATCATTTCTCAAAAGTAACAATAAAGTTTGATCAGATTGTATAATTATTGAGAAGCGCTAATCTTCAGTTTGCGGAGAATGACAACAAAATAATAGCATCCGATGTAATGACAATGTTGACTGTACATTATCATTACTGATTAATGTTTTGAATTTTTTAAGAAAATCAGTCTGAAAATATTTAGGTACTTCTACGTCAAAGTTATCACTAGAAGTATAGACTTTGACCGCGCCAGATTTAAAGATTTTGAATAGCTCTTCATTAGTCACATTATAAGTGAAACTATGCGCTTTAATTGTGGAAGGCGTTAGCCCCGAATGTAATAGGAGATCTTGAAATTGTTCTCTTGTTTCTAAATGTAAGCAAGGAAACTTGAAATTTTGGTATAACTCCGGGAAATGCGTATTAAAAACTTGCTCTACAAGTATTATTATTTCTTCGCACCATAAGTCTCTGTATGGTGTTTGAATTGCTACAACGCCATTCGGAGCGAGTAAATCAGCAATTCGACTTAATGCAATATCATGTCGTTCCCACCACTGAAAAGATGAATTAGAAAAAATTAAATCATAGTCATATTCAGGCGTAAAATCTTCAATTTTTTGACATATAAAATTTAATTTTGATGCTGGGTAGTTATTCTTAGCAATATGAATCATTTTTGATGATGGGTCTATGGCATCAATTATTGCATTCGGATATTTTAAGTTTAATTTATGAGTTACATTCCCACTACCGCAACCGATATCTAGAATTCGTTTTGGTTGGACATGATCAATCATATTAATCAGGTAATTCGCAGCATCTTGCTGAACAATATTATTAATTGAGTACTCTGTTTCATATTCCATTATTGACGCCTCGACTTAAAAATACAATATCATACCATTCTATATCAATGTTTTATAACAACATTTAAGATTGGTCTTTGATAGTCTAAAAATTATCGAGGGTATAAAAAAGTAGGAATACCCGATTGGATATTCCCGCTTTTTATTATTCGTTAATCCTGTGAATCTTTATAGATATCACATCACGATATAGACTGGCCAACCTAACAAACCTGTTAGCCCTTCTTTATATTCAAATCGCTCTAATCGCTCTGGACTCGCATCCTTTAAGCGTAAATCCCGGTAGTTTTTAGCAAACGTTAATGTGCGTAGTAGACCTGGCGTAAAGTACTGACCTAGCTCAATCTTTATGGTCTCGGCAAGTGGCGATGGCAACTCGGACAACGTCAGCTTAATTTGTTGATCAAGATGTTCAATCGAGAACCAGACGTCTTCAAGTTCAATTTTCGCTACGCGTTGCTTAAGATCTGGTTTTACTTTAACGGGACCAAAAAATAGACGGTACAGTACCACTTCCGCAAACACGCATTCAAGGCTTAAACAATCTAAAGGATCGTAGCTTGATTGCGCATAGAATTGCTTTAATAAGCATGCAATAGACTCTTCACGGTTAAACTCTAACAGCGCGTCTTGATAACTCTGCCAGCCCTGCCATTCATCTGCATCACTCGGCGTTGATATTTTATCGAGTAAAGTCGGGTCTATGTCCCCATATACAGATTTACCGCTCAGCTTATATTTGCTGACACGGCTTAGCATACTCCAACCTTTTTGGAAGGATTTTACAACCCCGTTTGGTGCTAAGAGCAGTTTAAGAGCATGAGCAAGGTCGTGATTACTTAGTGACATTAATCCTAAGCTTGCTACACCGATTACATCGAAAGCTGCATTTTCTAGCAGGTGCATCTTGTGTTTATTATAAAATTTATCAGCTAGTTTAAGGCTCATTAGCACAGCTTTGCTTTTAATTTCTGCAAGTTGTGCTTCATCTAATAGCGCTTCTGCTTGACCATAATCGAGAACTTTACTTAAAAAAGGTCCTTGATTGCCGTCTCTTACTACAATTTGCATTCGGGATCCTTAATCAAGAAAACTAAACATGTCATCTACTTCAGCGTATTCATCATCAACTTCATTCTTCTCTTTTGCTTGAAGCACTAATTCATTGACGAAACTGTCGATGATAGCTACCCAGCTTGAATTTTCGCTACGTAGTAAATTCTTAATTGATTTTTCAACATCAGGTGCAAGTTCACGGATCAAGGCGAGTAGGCTACGTGGATCGTCAATACTTAAACTGTGTGCCTCTTCTTCTGCACTACGTCCTGTATAACCCACAGTTTCGCCATCATCTTCATCATCATAGTTATCAGTGATGTGACTTTGACGTTCAGCTTCTACTTTTGGAGCTAACAGATATTCAATGAAAGGGATCGATAGATAAAAAAGACCTGCTTGGTCTTCAGCAATACATTCTAAAATAGCTGTCTGCTTTGCTTCTGTATTTTGAATTCGGATAAGGTAAGTTAAAAAATCAAATGTATGCTGAATTAGCTCATCTGCATTGTTTTTAACTTTTTCTTCCCAGTATAGGGGTTGCTGGCAAACAATATCGCGGATCTGTTCAGGTGTCATCAATTCTGACATGATAGAAGGACAAGAAATATCATGGTGACTGTTTATCTGCGTTAAGGTCACGATATCCATCTGCTCGATCACTTCAACTAAAACGTCATCAGTCATAGTATTAGCCATTAACTCAAATTTCTTACTTGCCTGTTGAGGTTCTACATCTGCAAGTTGTTTGATCTCGATTACGGCTGTTTCAATTAAGCTATTCATTATTGCTCTTCCTCTTCCTCATCAAATTGATCGTAATAGCCTTCTTCTTCGTCTTCGAGGCAGTCATCATGATCTTGACTAGCTGGAGTAGACAGGTTCTCATTTGATAATAAGAAGAGAACAATACAGCTTTCTATTAATAACGTTTCCGAGTGACCACGAGCAGCTAAAACAAGCGGTATATCAGCATTATTAAAAGCAACGGTTGTTTTAAACTCATTCCATTCAGGCAGAATGCCTTCTTTTATCCATTGAGCCCACTTGATTTTTGCTTCAGGTGGAAACTTTACTTTATCATAAAGTGCAATCGGCAGATACTCTGGCACAGATGCGAGTAACTTAGGGTCTGCTAGTAAAACAGCCTTCATTTGGCTAGTAAACTGCTCGAGTGCATTAGGAGTGTCGGGATCGTTATACGACTCGATATTGCTATATGCGTCTTCTTTTAATTGTTCAATACGTTCGAAATCTATTGCTGTCGCCATGAATACTCTGAAATTAACTTATTGGGTAAAATTGGTCCCACAGCTCGCGCATAGCGGCGGCAGGGTCGGTCACGATTACGTTACTGAAGTTTTTTACAAACTCGCGTTTTAGCTTCGGATTTGAAAGTACTTCATACGCATTTCTTACTCGTAGCAGCTGAGCTTCAGCATGCACTCTCTCATCGTCTGATGCGCCGAGTAATTTATCAGGGTGAAACCGATTCGATAGACGTTTGTAGGCTTTCTTAACGTCGTCTTCATTTGCATTCGGCTTGATACCAAGCACACTAAAGTGGTTAATCATAATGTTACCTGTGGCAGATTAGCTCAACCAATAATTTGGGAGGCAGAAGTTTAACGGCTGAAAGGTCAGAGCACAACACAAAATCGAATATTGTTGTGGCTTAATAGCTTTACTTAGTCGCTTATAAACAGTCATAAGGTTTATACTCCTCTGTTTTCTCCTTATCCTATTTGTATTTATGGTCATTTTAACGGAACTTCAAGTATGAACAAGTCCAAAATGCAAGTCACGTAGGTAGTAAAATTATATGCTAAAACATCCGATTTAATGTAGTATTGCGCTCAATATAGATGCGAAATCCGGCTTGAGCAGGTTTTCTTTTTGGAGTTATAAATGAAGTTCAGTCCCTTGCTAGATCAGCTGATTAATGATCTACAAATTTTACCGGGTGTAGGCCCTAAGTCTGCACAGCGTATCGCTTTTCATATTTTAGAACGCAAGCGTGATAATGCTGTATCTTTGGCGCATTCTTTAGAGAAGGCAATGATTGAGATTGGTCATTGCCAGCAGTGTAATACGCTGACTGAATTAGATATCTGTGCTATTTGTGCAAACCCTAAACGTCAAAGTGAAAAAACACTTTGTGTTGTTGAAGGTCCCGCTGATGTTGCGGCGATTGAACAAACCAATCAATTTAGTGGTCAATATTTTGTACTCATGGGCCATTTATCACCATTAGATGGTATCGGACCGGGTGAAATAGGCTTAGATAAGCTAGCCGAGTCATTAGCATCAGGTCGCTATGAAGAGCTTATTTTAGCAACGAATCCTACCGTTGAAGGCGAAGCTACTGCCTATTATATTGCTGAAATAGCACAAGAATATGGTGTGAAAGCAAGCCGTATTGCACATGGTGTTCCAGTGGGTGGTGAATTAGAGTATGTAGATGGAACGACCTTGTCCCATTCATTACTTGGTCGACAGCTAATCTGCTAATTATCAGCCGATATTGTTAATAAATTCAGTTAGTTGATTGATAAGTAGAGAACAGTAAACATCAGTGTGGTTGGAATAGACAATGTTAACATTGCTTTGAATGTATTACTAAAATTCATAGAGACCTCAGTCTTAAGAGTTAAGTAATAACATCCTTGTTATTAATATAATGAGATAAAGCATAGCAATTTAGTATTGCTAATACTAGCCAAAGAACAAAAAAACCGATAGCTCTCACTATCGGTTTTTTATTATTGTCTACTGTAAGACAAACCTAGGACTAACAGGTTAATTAAGCTGCGAAGTTAGCGGCAGCGAAATCCCAGTTAGCTAGTGCCCAGAAACCTTTAAGGTAGCTAGGACGTAGGTTACGGTAATCAATGTAGTAAGCGTGTTCCCACAGGTCAACTGTGATTAGTGGTGTAACACCAGCTTCAGTGATAGGAGTACCAGCGTTAGAAGTGTTAACGATTTCTAATTCGCCTTCAGCGTTTTTAACTAACCAAGTCCAGCTTGAACCGAAGTTGTTTACTGCTTTGTCGTTGAATGCTGTTTGGAATGCTTCGAAAGAACCGAATTTAGCGTTGATAGCGTCAGCTAGTGCGCCTTCTGGTTGACCTTTTGCACTTGGCGTAAGGCTGTTCCAGTAGAATGTGTGGTTCCAAACTTGTGCTGCGTTATTGAAAACAGGACCTTCAGAAGATTTAACAATCTCTTCTAATGATTTTTCAGCAAGCGGCGTGCCTTCGATTAGACCGTTAAGCTTAACCACGTAAGTGTTGTGGTGTTTGCCGTAGTGAAAAGAAAGAGTCTCAGCAGAGATATGTGGTTCAAGTGCATCTTGTGCGTACGGTAAAGCTGGTAGTGTAATACTCATAGGTATTTCCTTATTTATTGATAGCTAAAAGCTATCCATTGCTCATTATTGATTTAATTATTGCTGGAATACTAACGCTAGCGTTGAATATATTCAAGTATTTGACCACAATTGTATTGTTCAATTAATAAATTGTAACGAGTGAATTCATTTTTTATGAATTAGGCTAAATATAAAACAAAATAACCCTACAAAATAACGGTGTTAACCAAGCTATAATTAGCATAAAATGGCTGCGAAATTTGTATTTTTATAATGCATTCTATGGTTAGAGTTTAAATAACTAGATTCAAATAATAACTACAATAGATGTAAACGCTAAGATTTGTGAGGACACAATGGAAACTTTAGATAAAATCAAACAGCAACTTGCTGAGAACTCAATCATCCTATACATGAAAGGATCTCCAAAACTACCTAGCTGTGGTTTTTCTTCACAAGCATCACAAGCAGTAATCAATTGTGGTGAGCAATTTGCTTACGTTGATATTCTACAAAATCCAGATATCCGTGCTGAATTACCTAAATACGCTAACTGGCCTACATTCCCACAACTATGGGTTGAAGGCGAGCTTGTTGGCGGTTGTGACATCATCATGGAAATGTTCCAACAAGGTGAGCTTCAGCCATTAATCGCAGCAGCTGCAGCTGCAGCGAAAGCAAAATCAGAATAATAGTTTAATCTTATTGTAAAAAATTAAGTTACACCGATTGCATTAAATAAGTGATCAATTTATTGATATAGGTGTTTATTACAATAATAACTCGAATACCCAAAAGGGAAGCAATTGCTTCCCTTTTTTTATTTTCCCTTTAGCCAGGTCAATTTACTTGATAGAAAGTGAATCTTGCCTGACTAAGGGGGGACAATTCAATAAACGAAGTGAAAATAGGTGTTTTTGGTTATTTTCATTAAGAAATAATTAATTTATCTCTAGTTTATTTTATATATGTGTTGCATTTATTTTGTATTAGCCGTGTATTTGTGTTTTTCGGCTTCCTGCTCTTTGTTGCAAATAAGTGCTATATGTTAATGTTTTGTAAATAATGCTGGCTTAACCATTTCAAAAAGTGTATCTATGTCATAGGTTTAGAGTGTTTTATATTTTTGGTTATCGCTAGTTGATGACCTGCGCTCATATATTTTGACTAAAAGGAATGTCACTTTGGCTAATTCAACGCAACAACTTTTTGACAATAATGCATCTTATTTACAGTCCAAAGGCTATGACTCATTAATCAATATTGGTCAGAAAGAATTCGACTCTTTCAAGAATGATGTTCAAGAAACATTAAGTTTGAGCGACATTCGAGACTTGCATAGGGGCGGTAAAACCGCTGCGGTTCAGTTAGAAGCAAAGCAGAGAAACGTAGTAAAAAGGGCAAATCCGCAACTTCAACATGCGATGAACATGGCGATGGGGACCATGACTGGGGGCATACGTGGTTTTGATGATATTATCCCACCACGTGCCGATTCTTATGTAAAACAAGAGTCTGTCGCTTCAATGTTTTCACCAGCCGCTTACCTTACTGAATTGTATCGTGAAGGAAAAAAGCTACACGATGCTAATTCACCTGCCCAACTTAACCATCGTCGCCCTGATCTAACGTCGTTGATATTAAGCCAGCGTAATCTGGATGAAACGATCAGTACGTTAGCATTATCTAATGAGGTGCTTCGCACCCATATAAATGATGATGACCTTGATATGCAACTTGCTGATACGTTAATTGGTGTAGGACTGCCTTATCATGCACCTTTTAGCCGTTTGTCATCTTCGATGGCGCTGAGTAAAATTAAACTTGAAGAGATTACTCACCTTTTATCACCGAATGTTTTAGAGATAGAAGAAGAGGCTGATTGGCTCTTTAGTAATAATTTACCACCCACCTTAGCACAATATTTAACACGTCCTGTCGCAACGGATAGCGATGCACTTAATGCTTGCTATGGAATGGATAATGTCGATTATTTGAGTAATGTCGATAACTTATGCCGTTTATTAGACATTAGCCGAGAGGAGCTTGTCTCTTACTTATCTTTCCCGGCCATTTATGAATCAAAATCATGTTCTGCACCAAGTCGCTTTGATAGGCCTGTCGCCCCCAATGAATACAGTGGAAACTACATCAAAGCTGCGCATTATATTGGCAGCCCGGGTGAAGGGGGAAAGGGTCAGGTACTCCACATTAATGATGGTATATTATGTACACGGACTTTCAGTCATACGCCATTTAACGATCCTTCACTGGTTTACAGCTTGTCAATTTTACCTTCCGTAGGTGATGATAACGTAAGTATTTCAGTCGCATCGTCTTTAGCAGATGCGTCAGATAGTGCAGAAACCATAATCAAGCTTGATGGTAAAGATATTTATCACCAAAAGGCGAAATTGCAATATGGTAAATACGTTCATATTCAGCATACAATATCTAAGGCATCTATTACATTTGAGATTTGCAGAGGAGCGTCGGTTGAGGGCGGAATATGGCAGGGCAGTGAGACCACCATTACCTTTAACGAAGCTCAAGATTTAGAGCCAGCCGTGCTCATCAGACTTTATAATATGGTGCGTTACTGTAAGGCATCCGGTTTAACCCCCGAGATAATCGGCAATTTAATACACCTTTCCGGCGGCAACATTACCAATGAGACATTTAAGCTTACATCTCATGCACTAAAACTGATAAATAACGATAGTCTAAGAGAAGATGATGCGGCGGTATTACTTGGTAGTGATATTAATGCTTATGCACTCGCAGGGAAACTCAATCAGTTTGATCGTTTGTTTAATAATCCTTGCCTAGGTGAACAGTTGTTCTCTGTTTGTGATTTAGAGGGATCAATCTCCTTTGATTCAACGCATTCTGAGACGGCATACGAACGCAGTGTACTTCAGCGAGCATTTGGAGTTGATGATGCAGGATTACAGATGCTTTCTGTTATTTGTGGTGTGGACACAAGACTCAGTCTGACTAACATTAGCAAACTTTATCGTATTGCCATGCTGGCTCGTATTCATCAGTTACTGCCACAGGAATTAGCCTACATCGTTAATCTCATCGATTTATCAGATAAAATTAACAGCACAGAACTTCATGATATTTATACTTGCCATCGTGCTGTCTCACAAGTATGTAAATGGTTGGTAGCTGAAAATATAGGTGTTGTTGAGTTAAAGTCGATGACGATGAAACCAAGTGACTTTGTAACGGACCTGACACCTGATATTGAAAGCTTTCTGCGAACCTTATATCACGCTGGACAAAATATAGCCCCAGAAAATTGGCTGGAAGCGATAGCTCCAAGTGTTGCGGCAGGCTTTGGACTACAGCATCACGAGCTTGCTTGCTGTGTCATGGATTGGACAGAGAAAGTGGCGCGTGGTAGTGATCTTAACATTCATACTATGGCCGACTATTCGACAAGTATTAATCGCTTTTTTGATTCAAATGAAAATGTGAATGTGAATAACATTGTTCAGTTTACGCATTTAATGAGTCAGCTTGCCTGTATTGTTAAAATGTTTGAGTTATCAGTGGTTGAACTAAGGCCGTTATTAAAAAACGCAGGCTTGTTACCGGGGGGGAATAAGAATTATTTAAATATATGTGTCGATACATTACGTGATTTTAGTGCATTAAAAACCGTTGAACGTCAGGTTGGCCAGGGGGGGGTTGACGCGCTGTTGCATTATTATGCAGAGGGTCAATTAACGCGTGGGAATATTGCCATTGTGTTCGCCGATAAATATCCGCAGAGTGAAATAAAGGAAGTATTTTATGCTTGCTGTAAAACGGATGATAATGCGACGGTAAGGCAACTGGGTCAAATGGTAGAAATACTTGAATATACGCGTGAATTGAATTTATCAGTGCATAGTTTGTTACAGCTTTCGACGTTGAGGAATGTGTCGACATACACTGATTTTAAACAGGCTGCGGATAGCGTTGAAGCCACATTGCCTGAGCATAAAAAGGACATGTATCGACAGCAACAAGAGGAAACCACGAGTTCTGCATTATGCGGTTATTTCTTATTAAATGAAACCACAGACATGGACTTATTTGGTGGTGAAAATCGTAATGGCATATATCAATATTTATTACTAGATAATCAGGTAAGTGGACAAGTTCAGACAACACGAATTGCAGAAGCGGTGTCAAGTGTCCAATTGTATATTAACCGTTGTCTGCAAGGTATGGAATTTAACGTTAATACAGATAGGTTTACAAGTCGGTTCTTTGCTGAATGGGAGCAGTATAATAAGCGCTATAATAGTTGGGCAAGTGTGTCGAAACTGGCTTATTATCCAGAGAATTATGTAGAGCCTTCATTGCGTTATAATCAAACAAACTTGCAACAGGCACTACTTTCACAAATTAGTCAGGATAAGCTGAATCAAGACGTGGTTGATGATGCTTACCTAAGCTATCTGAGTAGCTTTGAAGAAATAGCAAATTTAGAAATGCTGAGTGGCTACCATGACGCGCCGAGATTATCTCAAGGTTATACCTACTTTGTTGCGCGCAGTGCGAGTCAGCCAGCCCAATATTACTGGCGCAGTCTGAATAATGACATGGGGGATGACTTAGGCAGTTATACAGCCTCTGCGTGGAGCGCATGGGAGAAAATTGAAGCCCCTATTGCGAATGCTGTTAATGATGAAGTTAGACCGGTGATGTTTAATAACCGACTTTATATTGCTTGGATAGAAAGCACTGAGAAAGCCGAACAATCGGAACCTACCAATGGCGCACCGATTATGCAAACGGAGTACAGGTTAAAGCTTAGCTATCGCAAGATTGATGGAACTTGGTCCCCAGAAAGTAGTTACTTTATTGAGTTTGATGCGCAATCAAAATTTCATATTACATACACAGATAAAAATAAGTGTCTCCTTGGTTATGTTTATAAACCAGAAAAACAGGATGATTTAGCTGGCGAAAAAGCATATTTAATTGATTTTAATATGCAGTGTACAGAACAAGATGCCGATGTATTTAAAGCTGTACTTGAAGGAGGGTTAGGAAGTAAAGAACATAACTATATCATTAGGGCGCTAAAAAAAATCCCGCTTAATGTGCAAGTAAGTTCCGATGAAGATGATAGAACTGGCGAGGATGAAAATGTACAATGTATTGTCTCTGCACACCTAAATAATAACGTATCCCCCCCTCATTTGGAGTATGACTGTCAGGCAACTGTAACAAGCAAGAAAGGAAGTTGGGATTGTATACCTGTTGTTGCAGATCTTCTTCAATGGTTTATTAAAATTGAACTCGACATGATAAATACGGAGATAGATGAAAAGGGCCGAATTAGACCTGTATTTAATATTATGCGGAGTCATCGTGAAAAATTTTCTCGGATTAGGATAACGTTATGCGTAGGAGAAGGACCGCGTAAAAATCCAAGTAGTGTTGTCCGTAGAGAGGGCGGGAGTTACGGAAGAAGAATAAGAGCTGCGAAGTTCGAAGAATTTGATGCGGTTCCTAAGTATAAAATGTTTGTGGCAGTGCTTGATTATTATGGGAATGTTCACAGAGGGATTTGTACAGTCGAGCTAAAGCCCAAGATTTCTCACAGTTGTTGGGCTGATAACCCTCTGTCTGGTCAATATTATATACCTCAAAATATTGATACCCAAGTACATCAGTCATATGAGACTCCTTTTGATAGCGAGAGTGAGACTATAACAGAATCATTTGTCGTATATGATGGAAAAAAAGAGATATATCGAAATACCTTTTCTTTAGAGGCAACAGGTGATGAGTATTCAAGTGACCGAAAAGAAAACGCACGTATTGTCAAAGGCAGTAATGGAGCATGTTACCTAGAGTTTACTAATAAACCCCGTCAAACACGACTTAATACCTTATTCGCAAAAGAACTGGTTAAAAGGGCGTATGCAGGTGTTGATAATGTGTTGACTTGGGATACACAGCAATTAGCTGAGCCACAATTAGGAAAAGGCTTTTATTGCAATGTGATTTTAGATGAATACAACCCGGCCGTAAATGGTAAAAGTAAGTGGTTTAAACTACATTATGCGAACTTTTATGCAGAAAACGACAGTCTTTTAGCGTATGAAGGTACGTTGTCAGAGACAAAAAAAACAACCGTACAATTGTTTTTCCCTTACCCAGACAAAGGTAATCATGGTTGGTGTAATGGTGGTTCTCAACAAGCTCATTTGGAGGTTGAATATCAAAAATCCCATTATCGGGCTAGTGATGGGAAGTCGATCATTTTCACCTATGATAGGGACAGTAATCGTGTCATTCAGGTTAATAATGACCAAAAGGCGCTTGGCTTCTCATGCAGTGAGGAAATGGTTAACCAGGCTCATGATGAACCGATGGATTTTAGTGGCGCGAATGGTTTGTATTTATGGGAACTGTTTTATTACACCCCGATACTGGTTGCAGATAAACTGCTTCAAGCACAATCTTTTGAAGATGCAGAGCGATGGCTAAAATATGTATTTAGCCCATCGGGTTATGTTGGTGCGCGTAAACGGCGATGGAATTCTCGCCCGCTACAAGAAGATCGGGCGTGGGATGCGACTCAGATAGAAACAACAGATCCAGATGTAGTGGCATTAGCGGATCCCATGCACTATAAAGTCGCGACTTACATGAAGTTGCTGGATATTATTATTGCCCGTGGGGACATGGCGTATCGCCAACTGGAAAGAGACAGTTTAGCAGAAGCGAAAATATGCTATATCACAGCGGCGAACTTTTTGGGTGATGAGCCAAAGCTGTCCTTGAATTCATCGTGGAATGAACCGACACTGCATAGTGCAGCAGATAAAATGACGCAATCCTTGTTACCTGCGTCGAAAAACCTACTTAGTACGGATGCTAAAGCGGATACTCAAATATCCCCTTCGTTGACCGGTTTGTTTTTGCCTTGTGAAAATGAAAAGCTCAAAGGGTATTATCAAACGTTGACGTTACGTCTGCATAACCTACGTCATAATCTGAGTATTAATGGTCAGCCGCTAACGCAACCTATTTATGCACTGCCAGTAGCCGATTCTAAGTCACTTCAAAGTGCCGCAGTTGTAAGCAGTGCTGGTAATAATGGGGGCTTGCCGAGCAATATCACTATTGGCATCCAACGTTTTCCAATTATGTTAGAAAATGCCAAAGGTATGGTTAATCAGTTAATGCAATACGGTAATGCCCTCACGTCCGTGTTAGATCGTAAAGATGGCGAAGCATTAAATGCATTATTGCAAACACAGGCTAAATATTTAATGAAGCGCAGTGTGCAAATGCAGGATGTGAGTATTAAGCACATGGAGACAGAGCAAGGTATTTTATCTAAAACCTTGATCGGGGCTGAGACTCGCCGTGATCATTATCAGGTATTACTGGATGAAGGCGTAAGTCACGAAGAGCAAAGAGCAATAAGTGAGCGTATTGCATCTGGTACTCTTGGGCTTACCGCTAATGCAATGCGCACAACGGCCGCAGCACTGGATATGGCACCAAATGTGTTTGGTATGGCATGTGGTGGTTCTCGATGGGGAGCGATACCTGAAGCTATCGCATATGGGATGGACGTCACCGCCACAGGATTAAATATTGCCGCAGAATCACGTACAACATCGGAACAATACCGTCGCCGAGGACAAGAATGGGCTCTTCAACGGGATGCTGCCACGCATGAGGTAACACAACTTAAAGCACAGCAAGAAAGCTTAAAGATCCAGCTCGAAGCAACGGTGCTGCAAAAAGAGTATCTGATAACGCAGCAGTTCCAAACGCAAGCTCAACTTAATTTTCTTAACACTAAATTTAGCAACGATGCCTTGTATAGTTGGATGCAGGGGCGACTTTCGTCGATATTTTATCAGTACTATGATTTGACCGTGGCTCGTTGTTTAAAAGCTGAACTGGGTTATCAATGGGAAACATCTGATACAGCGACTTTTATTCGACCTGGAGCATGGGACAGTAATCATGCGGGTTTACTATGCGGTGAAGCCCTCATGCTCAACCTTGCGCAAATGGATTCAGCTTATTTTGATTGGGATAACGATGCGTTAGAAGTCACACGGACTGTCTCTATGGCCACAGAGATGGATTCAAGTACGGATGCCTTTAATCATTCCGTTAAAGCTGCACTTCAGGGGGCTAAAGCGAATGGTGAAATTAAACATGAGTTAAAGCTAGAGGAAGACAAATTTAGTGCAAAATTAAATTTATCTGCATTAAATATAGACAGCGATTACCCGGAAGATTGCGGTGTTTTAGGGAAGCGAAAGCGGATCAAACAAATCAGTGTTTCTTTACCTGCACTGCTTGCGCCGTATCAGGATATTCAGGCTGTATTGTCTTATACAGGAACCAATACGAATATGCACATAAGCTGTCGTCAGTCGGCTATCTCGCATGGCATCAATGACAGTGGTCAATTTCAGCTTGACTTTAATGATGGTAAATATCAACCGTTTGAAGGGCTGCCAATTGCGGGGGATGATGAAAATTCATGTTTGACCCTGAACTTTCCAAATGCGACGGGCAAGCAACAAGCTGTTTTGGAAAGCCTTAACGATATTGTATTCCATATTCGGTACACAATTACCCAATAATTCAACATGAAGGTATAAATAATCTGAGAATGAGCTTGCGGTTAACGCGAGCTTTTTTCAGTGCGTTAAATTGCTACTCGCCTCACTAATTAGATGCAACTATTAGGCTTTGTTTATTCATCGAGAGATTATGCTGAGATACTCAGTTGTCAATTGTTGCTAAAATGTTAAGTTTTTGTAGATACTTATGGATTAACTATCTAAAAAAGTGTATTTATATCAGTGCTGTAGGGGTTTTGTGGCTTTAATGCTTGATGACCAACACTCATATATTTTGACTAAAAGGAATGTCACTTTGACTAATTTAACGCAACAACTTTATGACAAAAATGCATCTTATTTGCAGTCCAAAGGGTATCATTCATTAACTGATATTGGTCAGATAGAGTTTAACTCTTTCAGAAATGATGTTAGAGATACGCTGAATTTGCGCGTGATTCGGGATTTGCACCGGGGTGGTAATGCCGCCGCTATTCAATTACAAGCAAAGCAGAGAAACGCGGTTAAAAGGGGCAATCCACAACTTCAGCATGCGATGAATATGGCGATGGGGACCATGGTTGGAGGTATTCGAGGATTTGACGATATCATCCCTTCGCGTGCGGATGCTTATGTAAAACAAGGATCAGTTGCCTCGATGTTTTCACCTGCTGCTTACCTTACAGAACTATACCGTGAAGGAAAAACGCTACACGAGACAAGTTCTCCTGCCCACCTCAATCATCGCCGTCCTGATCTTGCGTCATTGGTATTAAGCCAAAGTAATCAGGATGAAACGATCAGTACTTTGGCCTTATCTAATGAGGTACTTCGTGCCCATATCAATGATGATGGCCTTGATACGCAACTCGCTAATACTTTAATCGGTGATGCATTGCCTTATCATGCAGATTTTAGCCGTTTGTCGTCTTCAATGGCGTTGAATAAGATTGAACTTGAAGAGATAGATGAGCTTTTATCTCCGAGTGCTTTCTCGGTGGAAAAAGAGGTCAGTTGGCTTTTCAGTAATAATTTGCCACCTACATTAGCGCAATATTTAACAAGTCCTACTGTAATCGATGATGATGCACTTCATGCTTGCTATGGGACTGATAATATCAGTTATCTGAGTGATGCCGATAATTTATGCCGTTCATTAGATATTACCCGTGATGAACTTATCTCTTATTTATCTTTCCCTGCTATTTATGAGTCAAAAGCATCTTCTTCGTCAAGTCGCTTTGACAAACCTGTTGCTCCCAATGAATACAGTGGGACCTATATTGAAAGCGCTTATTACACAGGTACCCCGAGTGAAGGGGGAAAAGGTCAGCTGATTCATATTGATGATGGGAGGCTGTATACACGGGCGTTTGAGCATACTCCATTTAATAATCCTTTACAGGTTCATAGTTTATCAATTTTACCTGCAGTGGGGGATAAACAAGTTATTATTTCAGTCGCATCGTCTTTAGCTGATGAGCCTGGTACGGCAGAAATGGCTATTAAGGTCGATGGTGAAGACATTTATCATCAAAAATCGAGAGCACAATGCGGTAAATATGTTCATATTCAACATGACATCGCTAAGGCGTCTATCAAGTTAGAAGTTTTGAGAGGGACATCTGTGAGGGGGTTGCGGGGCTGTGAAACAACCATTACCTTTAACGAAGCTCAGAGTTTAGACCCTGCGATGCTCATCAGACTTTATAAAATGATACGTTACTGCAAGGCTACCTGTTTAACCCCTGCGATACTGGATAATCTAATACGCCTTTCTGGCGACAAAATTAGCGATGAAACATTTAAGCTGACATCTCACGCCCTAAAATTAATAAAATATCATAATTTAAGTGAAGATGATGCGACGGTTTTACTTGGTGGCGATATCAATGTTTACGCGCCTGCGGGAAAGCTAAGCCAATTTGATCGTTTATTTAATAACCCTTGCTTGGGTGATCAAGTGTTCTCTGTCCGTGATTCAGAGGGGGCAATTTCTTTTGACCCTACGCATTCTGAGACGGCTTACGAACGCAGTGTTCTTCAGCGTGCGTTTGGGGTTGATGACGCTGGATTACAGATGCTTTCCATTCTTTGTGGGGCAAACTCAAGACTGGGTCTGGCTAATATCAGTCAACTTTATCGTGTTGCTATGCTGGCACGTATTCATCAGTTACTACCACAAGAATTAGTTTGTATCGTTAATCTAATCGGTCTGTCAGATAAACTTAGCAGTGCTAAACTGCATGACTTCTATCTTTGCCATCAAAGCATTACACAAGTATGTAAATGGTTAGTCGCGCAAGATATCAGTGTTGTTGCACTAAAATCGATGACAATGAAACCAAGCGGATTTGCAACGGAACTGACGCCTGATATTGAACATTTTTTGCGAACTTTATATCACGCAGGACAAAATGTAGACCCCGTTAATCGACAAGATGTGATTGCACCGAGTATCGCAGCGGGCTTAGGACTACAGGATCACGAACTGGCTCACTGTGTGATGGATTGGGCAGAAAAAGTTGCGCGTGGTAGTGATCTTAATATTCATTCGATAATGAACTATTCAACAGGCATTAATGACTTCTTTGACTCTAAAAGAGATGTAAATGATATTGTTCAGTTTACGCATTTAATGAGCCAGCTTGCCTATATTGTTAAAACGTTTGATTTATCAGTGGTTGAGCTAACGCCGTTATTGAAAAATGCAGGCTTGTTACCGGGGGGGAGTAAGGACTATTTAAATGTATGTGTCGATACACTGCGTGATTTTAGTGCATTAAAAGCGGTGGAACGCCAGGTTGGTCAAAGTGCTGTTGACGCGCTATTACATTATTATACACAAGGGCAATTAACGCGCGCGAACATGGCGATCGTGTTAACCGATAAATACCCCCAGAGTGAAATAGAGAACGTATTTAATGCCTGTTGTAAAGTGGATAATACCGCAACGGTAAGACAGCTCGACCAAATGATTAACCTACTTGAATACACGCATGCGTTGAATTTGTCTGTGCATAGTTTATTGCAGCTTTCTACGTTAAGTAATGTATCTTCAGCGTTGGATTTTAAACAGGTCGCAGATAGCGTTGAAGCCGCATTGGCTGAGCATCAAAAGGAAATACATCGAGAACAGCAAGAGGAAGCGACCAGTTCGGCATTGTGTGCTTATTTCTTATTAAATGAAGTCACAGATATGCGCTTGTTTGGTGGTGAAAATCGTAATGGTATATATCAATATTTACTGTTGGATAACCAAGTTAGCGGACAAACTCAGACAACACGAATTGCAGAAGCGGTATCAAGTGTCCAATTGTATATTAACCGTTGCCTACAAGGCATGGAGTTTAACATTGACACGGACATGTTTTTAAGTCGGTTCTTTGTTGAATGGGAGCAGTATAATAAACGTTATAGCAGTTGGGCAAGTGCATTAAAATTGGCTTATTATCCAGAGAATTATGTTGAGCCTTCATTACGTTATAACCAAACTAATTTACAAAAGGCACTGCTATCAAAAATTAGCCAGAGTAAGCTTAATCATGATTTGGTTGAGGATGCTTATTTAAGCTATCTGAGTAGTTTTGAAGAAATCGCGAATTTAGAGGTGCTGAGCGGTTACCATGACTCACCGAGATTATCTCAAGGACATACTTATTTTGTTGCGCGTAGTGCGAGTCAGCCTGTTCAATATTACTGGCGTCGTCTGAATAATGACATGAGTGATGGGCGCGGTGGTTATGAAGCTTCAGCGTGGAGTGCATGGGAGAAAATTGAAGCCCCTATTACTAACGCAGTTAATGATGACGTTAGACCCGTGATGTTTAATAACCGACTTTACATTGCTTGGATAGAAAGCACAGAGAAAGCAGTGCAGTCTCAACCAAGCAATAATGCACCTCTCATGAAGACGGAGTATAGATTAAAGCTTAGTTATCGAAAAATCGATGGAAGTTGGTCGCCAGAAAACAGCTATTCTATTGAGTTTGATACGCAATCAAAATTGCATATTACATTCACAGATAAAAATAAGTGTCTCCTTGCTTATGTCTATAAACCGGAAAAACGTGACGAACCAACAGACGCGAAAGCGTATTTGATAGACTTTAATATGCAATGTACAGAGCAAGATGCCGATGTATTTATAAACGTGCTCGAAGGTAACTTAGGCTATGAGAATCACGACTATGTGATTAGGTTACTCCAGGAAGTTTGTCATAATGTACAAGTAAGCTGTGATGAAAATGACAGAACAGGCGAGGATATAAGTGTACAGAGTGAAGTCTCAATGCACATAAATAATGATGTATACCCCCCGCATTTGGAATATGACTGTGATGCAGCAGTGGTAATAAATAATCACAAAAAAGGGTGGGATTGTGTTGTTGTTATCCCTGAAGATTTTGAAATGTTAATCAAAGTTGAGATCGATTTCGAAGCAACAGAGATCGACAGTGAGGGGTGGATCAAGCCTGCATTTAAGATCTTACCGGGCAGGTATCTGAGTGATTATAAAATCAGTGCATATTTATTCTCAAGTAGGGAACACGGTTCTTATACCCATAGATTTGAAAATAATCAATTGAAAATAAAGGCTCCCCAGTTTGTATCACCTGATGCGCTACCTACCTATGACTTATTGATCGAGTTACATGGTTGGCAAAGACAAACAGGATTGTGTCAAGTCATCCTAAAGGAAAAAGTGTCTCACAGTGGTTGGGATATGGACCCTAAACCAGAACAGCATTACATCTCTAAATTTTCTGAGACTAAGGTGCTTCAGTCATTTAAAGAACCTCTTGGTAGTTCGGCAGAGACGATAAAAAGAACGTTTGTTGTATATGATGGTCAGGAAGAGATATATCGAAATACCTTCTCTTTAGAGGTGACAGTAAAAGATGCGGACTCGAGTGATCGGAAAGAAAATGCACGTATTGTAAAAGATACGAATGGTGCATGTTATCTGGAATTCACCAACAAACCACGTCAAACACGGCTTAATACCCAGTTTGCTAAAGAGTTGGTTAAAAGAGCATATGCGGGTGTTGATAATGTATTGACTTGGAATACACAACAATTACTTGAACCACAATTAGGTAAGGGCTTTTATTGCAATGTGATTTTAGATGAGTACAGCCCTGCCGTAAATGGTGAAAGTAAGTGGTTTAAATTATATTATGCTAATTTCTATACGGAAAATGACAGTATTTTAGCATATGAAGGTATATTGTCGGAAACAGAAAAAACAACCGTACGATTGTTTTATCCTTACCGAGATAGAGGTAATCGCGATGGTCAGCAAGTACATTTAGAGGTTGAATACCAGAAAGTACATTATCGTGCGGGTGATGGAAATTCGGTTATCTTCCTCTATAACGAAAATAAAGACAGTGTCACCCTCGTCCAGAATAGCCAAAAGGTCCCCGGCTTGGTATGCAGCGAGAAAATGGCGACTCTTCACGATGAACCGATGGATTTCAATGGGGCGAATGGTTTGTATCTATGGGAACTGTTTTATTACACCCCAATGTTGGTTGCAGATAAACTGCTTCACGCACAATCCTTTGAAGATGCAGATCGGTGGCTAAAATTCATATTTAATCCACAGGGTTATACGGATGTGCGTAAACGACAATGGAATGCGCGTCCACTGCAAGAAGATACAGCATGGGATGTGACTCAGACAGATACCACAGATCCGGATGTGGTGGCCCAGAGTGATCCTATGCACTATAAAGTGGCAACTTACATGAAGTTACTGGACCTTATGATTGCCCGTGGAGATATGGCGTATCGTCAGCTGGAAAGAGACAGCCTAGCAGAAGCTAAAATATGGTACGTGACTGCAGAGAACTTATTGGGTGATGAGCCTAAATTACCTTTGGATGCATCGTGGAATGAGCCGACACTACTTAGTGCGGTAGGTAAAACAGTCCAAGCGCCGTTATTGGATCCTACGGGTTTACTCAATCTAGATGTTGGAGGGGATTCTCGAGCCAGCACGTCGTTGACAGATTTGTTTTTGCCCTGTGAAAATGAAAAACTCAAGGGATATTATCAAACCTTGCAGTTACGTCTGCATAATTTACGTCATAATTTGAGTATTAATGGCCAGCCACTGATGCTACCTATTTATACTTCGCCAACCGTTCCTAAATCACTTCAAAGTGCCACCGTTGCTAGTAGTGCTGGTAATACTGGGGGATTGCCGGGCAATATTACTATTGCGATCCAGCGTTTTCCTATTATGTTAGAAAGCGCTAAAGGTATGGTTAATCAGTTGATGCAATATGGTAACGCCCTTGCCTCCGTGTTGGAGCGTAAAGATGCGGAAGGGTTAAATGCGTTATTGCAGACGCAGGCTAAAGATTTGATGAAGCGCAGTGTGAAAATGCAGGATGTGAGCATTAAGCAAATGTGGGCAGAACAAGCCGTTTTATCTAAAAATCTGGAGGGTACAGAGACTCGCCGTGATCATTATCAGGCGTTGTTAGATGAAGGTGTGAGTAACGAAGAGCAAAAAGCGATAAATGAGCGTATTGCATCAGGCGCCCTTGCCATTACTGCTAACGCAATGCGAACAGCGGCCGCAGCGCTGGATATGGCACCAAATTTATTTGGTATGGCATGTGGTGGTTCTCGATGGGGCGCTGTGCCTGGTGCTATTGCATATGGAATGGATGCCAGCGCTGCAGGGTTGAATATTGCTGCAGAAGCGCGCACAACATCAGAGCAATATCGTCGCCGAGGACAAGAATGGACTATTCAACTAGATACAGCCACGCATGAAGTTGCACAACTTATGGCGCAGCAAGACAGTTTGAAGATCCAAGTTGAAGCCGCTGTGTTGCAAAAAGACTATCTGATAACACAGCAGCTTCAAACGCAGACTCAGCTTGATTTTCTTAATACAAAATTCAGCAACGGTGCCTTGTATAGTTGGATGCAAGGGCGACTTTCGTCAATATTTTATCAGTTCTATGATTTGACAGTGGCGCGTTGCTTAAAAGCTGAACGGGGTTATCAATGGGAAACATCTGATAAAGCGGCCTTTATTCAGCCAGGTGCATGGGACAGTAATCACGCAGGATTATTGTGTGGAGAAGCGTTAATGCTTAACCTTGCGCAAATGGAATCGAGTTATCTTGACTGGGATCAGCGGGCTTTAGAAGTGAGTCGCACAGTCTCTATGGCCACGGAAATGGACTCAAATACAGAAGATTTTAATAACGCGGTTAAAGATGTACTTCAGGGGGCCCAAACGAACGGCGTGATTAAACATGAGTTAAAGCTGGACGGAGACAAATTCAGTGCGAAGCTGAATTTAGCTGCATTAAATATAGAAAGTGATTACCCAGACGACTGTGGTGTTTTAGGGAAGCATAAGCGAATTAAGCAAATTAGTGTTTCCTTACCTGCGTTGCTTGCACCGTACCAAGATATTCAAGCGGTGTTGTCTTACACGGGAACGAATACGAATATGCATGTCAGTTGTCGTCAGTCGGCTATTTCGCATGGTATTAATGACAGTGGTCAGTTTCAGCTTGATTTCAAGGATAGTAAATACCTACCATTTGAAGGACTGCCAATCGCAGGGGATGATGAAAATTCGTGTTTGACCCTGATCTTCCCGAATGCAACGAGCAAGCAACAAGCCATTTTGGAAAGCCTAAACGATATTGTATTCCATATTCGGTATACGATTAGTCAATAATTCGTGTATTGAGTCAATCGCCTGAGACGAGGTTCGTGGTTAACACGAACCTCTGAAAGGATAACTACTTTATTCGTTTTTGTTCATGGTTTTGAAACCTGAATTTATTTTTTATTGGAGTTTTTGATGTCACAACAAACCAGTGATCTTGTCATTAATGCCCCCCAATTGCCGAAACAAGGTGGGGCTATCATGTCGGCACAAACGACACCTGGGCATGCAGGCCCGACAGGCGATATGTCTTTTTCTATTCCGTTTCCGGTGAGTCAAGGGCGTGGATTTGCACCGTCATTATCATTAAGTTATCAAACCAGTCAGGGGAATGGTGCTTTTGGTGTTGGGTGGAACTTACCCTTGATGTCCATACAAAGGTATTCACGAAAAGGGGTACCTAATTATGATGATACCGATCTGTTTATTGGTCCTGCTGGAGCGATACTTGTTGCCCTAAGAGACAAGCGTGGGGCTGTCATTACGAAAGAGCGTAATAAGCTGGGGCTTATATCATTTGATGTTACGTATAAAGTGACAACGTATTGCTCTAACGTAGCGGATGGCTATGAACGCTATGAGCAATGGCAGCAGACTGACGCATTGCATAAAATATTCTGGTTGGTGTTTGGTCAAGATGGCACTCTACATTGTTTAGGTAAGAGTAGTGTTGCGCAAACGGGTGACGAAAATGATATTGCTGAATGGTCGATAGAGGAAAGTGTATCACCCAACGGTGAACATATTCACTATGAGTATACGAGTGAAAATAACGAGGGCGTGGTTGATTCACAGTCTGAAAATGTGCGAGAACGCGGTGCATTATCTTATTTAACCCATGTTTTTTATGGCAACCTACATCCAGATCCGAGCTTGTATTGTCTAAGCAAAAAAGAGCAAGACAAGCAGCACGACTGGCTGTTTAGTGTCGCACTCGATTATGGGCAGCGCGCTGCTGATCCTGATATTATTCCAGCATGGCGGTCAGAAGAACAGCCTTGGGGAGTCAGGAGTGATTCTTTTTCAAGTTATAGCTACGGTTTTGAAGTTCGCTGTCATCGCTTGTGTCGACAGGTTATCTTGTTTCACCATTACCCTGATGGTTTTTCTGACAGAGTAAGTGCCGCGCCGCTTGGTGTTTGTCGCTTGCTATTTAACTATAATGAAAACCCTGTTTTAACTACATTGGATGGGGCTCAACATTGGGCGTATGGGCAAGCAAAAAAAGAGATAAATATTGAATCTCAGCCAGCACTTCTTTTTGAGTACCAAAATGATGAGTTGGCGTCTGGTGCCTGCTGGAGTCAATTACCTTCGACCCCTGGTATTAATGATGCTCCTTTTTATCAATTTGTGGACTTATACGGTGAAGGGCTATCAGGGGTACTTTACAAAAATGGTCAGGATTGGAAATACCGTTCACCAGTAAGAGATTGTTCAATAACAGATAATCCTGATGCAATAAAGTTCGGTAATTGGAAGAATGTACCTAAAGTACCTTCTTTGCAAGACGGGACACAAATGCTTACTGATATTAATGGCGATGCGCGTTTGGATTGGGTGTCGATGCAACCCGGACTGAATGGCTTTTTCACGTTAAACGATGACGGTAATTGGCAATCGTTTAGTCCGTTATCTGCCATTCCTTCGGAATTATTGAGTGGTGAGGGTATATTTGCTGATATTGCAGGGGCGGGGTTGTCTGATGTCGTGGTTATTGGTCCAAACAGTGTGCGTTTTTATCCGAATACTCGAAAAGGCTTTGCGCCAGCAAAAACGGTAGATGCTACATCATTAAATCGTCCATTGCCTATAAGGGGGCGTGATGATCGCACCTTGGTGGCTTTTGGCGATGTACTGGGGTCGGGTCAAGCACACCTTATCGAAGTTACGGACAAGGTGGTTTATTGTTGGCCTAATAAAGGCAAGGGACGATTTGGCAATTGCATTGAATTACCATGGAATTTTGATAGTACGACACCATTTCAACCAAATCGATTATATTTGGTCGATGTAGACGGTTCTGGAGCCACAGATCTCGTGTATGTTAACGCGGATAAAATGACGCTTTACAAGAATCAGTCGGGCAATGGATTTGTAAAAGAAACTGATATTGCTTTACCCGATGGTGTTAATTTTGATGATACTTGCCAATTATCCTTTGTTGACTGGTTCGGTACTGGAGGGCTATCTGTTGTATTTAGTCGGTCGCACAAGGATGCTCAACATTATGTATTAAGTTTGACTGCAAATAAGCCTTATTTATTGACGAAAATTAACAATAATTGCGGTGCCATTAGCCAAGTTCGTTATCGTTTATCAGGGCAGGAGTGGCTAGATGAGAAGGCCGAGGATGCGAATGCGGTTTGTCACTTGCCTGTGCCCGTTTACTTGATGAAGGCGTCCACACAATATGATGAAATTACGGGAAATCAGCTTACTCAACACTATGCGTATCGAGGTGGTTTTTATGATGGTTTCGTTAAGGTTTTTCGTGGGTTTAGTTATGTTGAAACATTAGATACTGATCATGTTTCTGATCATGCGGCTGATACTGACACACCACCATTAAAAACTTGTCGTTGGTACCATACTGGTGCGCCGGGTACACTAAAAAAATCTAATTTCTGGCGTGGTGATAAAGCCACATATCATCTTAATGATACTTACTACTGCGATGGTGATGGGGTTATAAATATCACACAATATTCAGCTGAAATGCAACGATGGCTAAACCTTGCATTGAGTGGTTCATTACTGCGTGAAGAAGTGTACGGTTTGGATAATTCGGTGTTGAAAAATACGCCTTATACTGTGCAGAGTGTGCGTTATCGTGTTGAACTCGTGCAGGTTTTAGCTGCGCATGAAGAAATGCCAATATTGCGTGTTCAGCAATTAGAGTCGCTTTACTATCAATATGAACGCGTGAGTGATGATCCGCTGTGCAAACAGACTGTCCAGCTTGCTTTTGACGAATTTTCTTTGCCAACGCACAGTGTTTCGATTAGCTATCCTCGTCGGCAGAATATATCTAATAATGTGTGGAGGAATATTTATGCATTGGCAGGAGACGTTGACAAGGATGCGCAACAAACGATACTGAAAATTCATGAAACGTATAATGAATATATTCATCAGAATAATGCGGATATCTACAGTCTGATAGGATTGCCAGTAAAAACGCGTACGAATGTGATAATGGGCAGTGATGTGAACGTGCCTCAAGGGGGATTTTGCTTTGAGCGCCTTTTAGAAGTGAACTCAGTGTTATCTCAAGCCGCAGTTCGTCACTTTACAGGACAGCAACAAAGCCATTATTTATTAGATAATGCTATGGGTGAGGTTCAGTTTCCGCCTCGGGTGTTAAATACAGATATCGCTGTCTTTGATGATAATGCATTGGTCGCGTATCGGGATGTATTGACACCGACACAACTGGAGAGTGAACTTAGGCTGGCGGGCTATAAAAAAACATCGCGTTTGTTATCTGCGTACTCGGCTAAAGAGCGCGATGTCTGGATCAAAGAGCAGGCGTTTACCGAATATAACGAGGCAGACAACTTCTTTTTACCAAAACGAATGCAGAGCGATGTCTTATCAGGGAAAATGGAACTCCGCTATGATCATTACTGTTTGTCTGTACTTGAAACTGTCGACCCATTGGGTAATTCAGTAACATATGAGCCGAATTACCAGCAATTGAATGCTTATAAAATTATAGATAGCAATAAGAATACAGAAGCGGTATCTGTTACGCCATTAGGCTCTCCTGCGATGAACACTTTTTATGGTACTGAAAATGGAGATGCGATTGGATTTTCGGATGTCGGGATTTCCAGCCCTGTATTGAGTGTGTCCTCTTTGATTGAACAGGCCAATAATAATGTGCAGCAACAATCCACTCTATTTGCAAGGGATGGATTTAGTTGGATGGCAGATAAGTGTCCTATCCACGAAGTGATGTTGACTGCAGATAATTATCCGAATGGGGCGCAACAACAGCAGATTCAGATCCAAGTGATGTACAGTGATGGGTTTGGCCGTGAGTTACAGAAAATGGAGAAAGTGCCACCAGGTAAGGCTTATCAACGTACCAATACTGGCATACTTGCTCTTGATGCAAATAAGCAGCTTATTTGCGTGCACTCAAACACTCGTTGGCGCGTATCTGGGCGTACAGAATATAACAATAAAGGTCTCGTTGTTCGGCAGTATCAACCTTATTTTATCGATGATTGGCGGTATATTACTGATGTGTCAATGCGCATGGAAGGGTATGCGGACACGCATTATTATGATGCGCTGGGTCGTTTGATCAAAGTTGTCACAGCGAAAGGACATGAGCGCCGCCAGTATTACACCCCTTGGTTCTCGGTGTCAGAAGATGAGAATGATACTTGGGCAGATACTCAGGTGAAATAGATAGGTAAAGCATTGCCTTTAGCAAGGGAATGCTTTTTTACATAAAGGGAAATTAAATGGCAGCAACCCCAAATATGTACAGTGGGACGCCCACCATTACAGTTACAGATAACTGTGGACTGGCTGTTCGAACTGTTGAATTTAACCGTACCAGAGATCATGAAGCGTTAGATACGCAGATTACTCACCATATTTATAATGCGGCAGGTTACCTTGAAAGCAGCATTGATCCTCGTTTTTTCACGGCGTTAGCGATAAATCCAAGCACAGATGTTCAGCATAATATGGCCTATATTACGAATTTGGCTGGTGAACAGTTACGTGTTAACAGTATTGATGCGGGCATTCGCATACGTTTAGCGGATGTGACAGGCGCACTGCATAAAACGTGGGATGAGCAAGGGACAAAGAGTCGCTATGAATATGATGATGCGTTACATCGACCTGTTGCGGCTTACATACAGCGAGACAGTGTGTGTGATGGTGCTGAGCTGGTGGCAGAGCGTTTTATTTATGGTGATGGTACCGTAGAGAGTACTGACAAAAATCTGAATATGCGATTAATTGGTCATTATGATCATGCTGGCTTGGCTCAGACAAGCAGTATGAGTCTGGCTGGACAACCACTCGTGCAAACGCGTCAGCTGTTGAAATCTAAGGTTGATGATAGTCATTGGTCGGGTGACGTGGTGCAGGATTGGCAAAACAAATTGGATGCGACCGTTTATACCAGCCTGTGTGCATATAATGCCTTGAGCATGATATTAATGCAGTTAGACGCCAAAGGTAATCGACAGCGCAGTGAATATGATGTAACTGGGGCTGTTAATGCCACGTATTTCCAAGTATCAGGCTCTAACGATGAGCAAAGTATTTTAGCGCATATCGATCATAATGCGAATGGACAAGTTATTTCTGAAACTGCAGGTAATGGCGTGAACACCTCTTATCTGTATGATGAGCAAGACTGGCGTTTACAGCAGACGATAACGACAAGGTTGGAAAAGTCAGGCCGTTCAGCAAAATTGCAGCACTTGCATTATGAGTATGATCGAGTTGGGAATATTTTATCGGTTGATGACAGTGCAGAGGCGCCGCGATTTTATAAAAATCAGCGTGTACTACCGAAACAAACCTATACCTACGATGCATTGTATCAATTGATCTCGGCCACGGGGCGTGAAAATGATAAGGCGCCAACTCAAGTGGCATCGCTGCCTAAGCTTAATGATAGTGCGCAGTATGTTAACTACAGCCGCACTTATCGTTATGACCGAGGGGGAAATCTTCACATGATTGTCCATCACGCCAATAATGGCAGTCAATATACCTTGAAAATGGCAGTTTCGGATAAAAGTAACCGGGTTATTCAGCAGAACAGTGACAATAGCATTATGGCGGGGGCTGTAGACAGTTACTTTGATACGCATGGTAATATCAAACTACTTGAACACAGTAAAAATTTAATTTGGGGACGTACAGATCAGTTAAAGCAAGTCTCGTTAACGAACTTAAAAAAAGAAGTGTATCAGTACTCGGGACTAGGCAGTCGCCTTCGTAAATTTTTATCAGACAGTAACACGGGCGATGAGTCAGAGGTGGTGTATTTACCGGGACTAGAGCTGCGAGTTATGCGTAAAAATGGGATTGTGATAGAAGCATTACAAGTGGTCTCAATGACGAACACGGGGCATAACAAGGTTCGAATGTTACATTGGGAGAAAGGAAAGCCGACTGATATATCAAATAATCAGCTTAGATACAACCTAGATAATCACTTGGGTAGCTGTAATCTAGAATTGGACGAACACGCGGCTATTTTAACCCAAGAGGAGTATTACCCGTTTGGTGGCTCAGCGCTTTGGCGTGGCAAAAACAGCATTGAGGTCAAATACAAAACGGTACGTTACTCTGGTAAGGAACGGGATGCGACAGGGCTGTATTATTATGGTTATCGTTATTATATGCCGTGGATGGGACGTTGGTTAAATCCGGATCCTGCTTGGACGATTGATGGACTTAACCTGTATAGGATGGTGAGGAATAACCCGGTTACCTTACGGGATAAAGACGGTAGAAGTCCGGATAAAAGTAAAGATTTATATTTTAATCAGGCGCATGTGAAAGCGTGGAATAAGCAAACTACAGGTACATTCAAAAAAGAGAATGACAAACTGAGTATTGTAGGGAAAAAAATAAGCAAATTAGTGAGAAATCCTTATGAGATTAAAGATTATACCAGTTTAGACAAAGAGTTAGATACAGTTTTAGCGGATAAGAAAAATAAGAAGTATGCGGATACGATACATGATTACAAGAAAATAATTAGCCATAACTTGCCATTAGGTATCGATGAATGTAACAAAGCAGTGGATGAGCAAGTAAATCTTTCTGGAAAGGGTGACCTATCGGATAAAAGACTACAGAAAATTCGAAGAAAAATATTGGTTAGTGACTTAAAAAAGGATGGGTATACATTAAATCGTATGTACACTAATAATATACAAGCCATGGCTGATAAGGGGGTTCAAGGTAATGAATGGATTGGACGAGGAATGTGCGCGTCAGTAACGGAGGCAATAGGCGGGCACTCTAAAGAAGTTGAACCATACAATGGTGGGACGAACATTAAATGGAATCATCATTTTAATACAACAGGGGGAAGTACCTTTACTGATGGCACCTGGAAACAATTTTTCCAAGGCCAAAACACATCAAAATTACCGGGTATTTTTGATGGTTCCGCACAGGACTTTATGAATCTAAAACACCTCTCGGAAGAGTCTAAAAAAGAATATTTGACATTCATTGGCTACATAAAATATGTAAAATAATGTGGGCATTATGCACAGATTGTAGGGTGAAGCATAAGCTTCACCCTTTAAAATACGTGATTGCTATTTTTATAGAGTAACCGCAGCAATCCAACCAAAGATAATAAGCGGAATATTATAGTGGATGAACGTTGGGATCACCGAGTCACGAATATGATCGTGTTGGCCATCAACATTTAGACCCGATGTTGGACCTAATGTTGAGTCTGATGCTGGTGAACCTGCATCACCAAGCGCGGCAGCAGTACCAACAAGAGATGCTGTTGCTAATGGTGAGAAACCAAACTGCAAAGCAAGAGGTACATAGATAGTCGCAAGAATTGGGATTGTAGAGAAAGATGAACCAATCCCCATCGTTACCAATAAACCTGTTACTAGCATTAGCAATGCAGCCAGACCTTTATTGTCACCAATGACACCACCGATTGAACTCACTAATGATTCAACACCGCTTGTTGCTTTCATTACTTCAGCAAAACCTGATGCCGCGATCATAATGAAGCCAATCATTGCCATCATGTGTACACCGCGAGTGAACATATCTTGTGTTTCGTGGAATTTTATAACACCACCAAGCGTGAAGATAATGAAGCCTGTGAGTGCGCCAAGAATGATTGAATCATAAGTTAACTGTAAGCTTAATGCTGAAACAATCGCAACCATAGCCACAATGATGTGACGAGGGTTAAATTCAACCGGTTTATTTTCTTTAGCGGTTAATTCGCTTTCAACCAAATATTCACGAGGTTTACGATAGGTAAATGCCACGGCCGTAATTAAACCAATAACCATACCTAATACAGGTAAAGCCATTGCCGTTGGTAATTGCTCAGCAACAACATTCGCACCGTTATCATTTAGATTTTTAAGTAGAATGTTGTTTAAGAAGATGCCACCAAAACCGATAGGTAGGAACATATACGTTGCAGTTAGACCAAAAGTGATCACGCAAGCGACAGCACGACGGTCTAATTTTAATTTAGTCATCACACCAAGTAGCGGGGGAACAAGTAAAGGAATAAAGGCAATATGAACAGGGATAACGTTTTGTGATGAGATCGCGACAAGTAGTAAGGTGAAGAGCAAACCGTACTTAAAACCGTTAATTTGACGTTGTGAGTTACCATCACCTAGACGGCTAACAATTTTAGCTGCGAGTAGGTCTGTAATACCTGACTTTGATATTGCAACGGCAAATGCACCTAACATGGCATAGTTTAAGGCAATTGACGCACCACCACCTAAACCTGAGTTAAAGGCCGAAATAACTTCTTCTAAAGGTAAACCACCAATTAAACCACCTAAAAAGGCACTAATTGTTAGTGCTACAACCACATTAATCCGCATAAAACTGAGGATTAGCATAGCTAGCACTGCGATAACTACAGGATTCATTTATCTACTTTCCAATGTTAATAATTCTATTGAAGGTAGTATATAAAACTATACTACATAAGATAAGTGAATTTTAAGTCTATTTATGGGTAATTATGCAGATGTAGTGAATTATTGCCGTTAAAAATGAAAAACCTTAACTATTTGATAGTTATTTTTATATTTATCATTTGTTGCGAAGAGCATTTTGAGTGCTAGCATTGCTTTATACACTTGGGTTTTTATTCTTTAATTCTTGCTCTTTAAGGTCCTTTATAGGGTTTTTATCAGCTAGCTCTAGCGATGGCACCTAAATTGTGCGGAATTTTGTTGTAAAATAAATCTGTGCTTATTAAGTTTTTATGGTGAATTTTTCGAATTAGAGTCGGTGTTTAGGCAGCATTGTTAGATTTTTATGGTGTTTAATAATTTATGATTAATTTAGCTAAAATAAATAACAATAAAATCAATACTATTGTAATCAGAACTCGCTTTCATCGGTATTTCACCCTTAAGACGACTCCCTATTCGGCTTATATGAATAAATCTATCCGAATTATACATCAATTGGTTGAGCGAGTGACGCCGCAGTGTCGACGTATATTTTGGGTCTCACTCATGTTGATTTCTACTTCCGTAAATGCCGGAGATATAGAACATGATAAACAGAAACACTTTATTGCCGAGACGGTAATTTGCGGTACAACCATGATGTATACAGAAAGTTGGTGGCAGACGATACTCGTTGGTTTATCTATTGGAGTTTTGAAGGAAACCTATGATGCGGGCCAGGAAGGGAATGAGTTTAGTAAAAACGACATGGTGGCAAACATATTAGGGTGTCTGGCTGGAGCAAGTTATGGCGCGACAGTGTTACATTTTCATTATGAAAGTGATACAGGTACTACGACCATCGGTATTAAGGGGAAGTTTTAAGTAGCAATACTCATATTCATATTTTGCCCCTATACAGTTACAACATTACGGGTCACGAAGGTTCGCGATACTTGTTGTTACAAAGGGGCATAATGATTTATTCGGTGTCAGCGTTTAACGTGCTATCACTTACCGTTTCTAGTTCTGCTTCTTCTGGAACAGGTAGTGGCCAACCGCCCATATCTTTCCATTTATTCACTATGTAGCAAAATAATTGCGCAGTTTGTTCTGTATCATATTTAGCAGAATGCGCTTGTTTATGATCAAAAGGAATACCGGCAGCCATACATGCTTTAGCAAGTACTGTTTGACCAACGGCTAGACCAGCAAGTGTCGTGGTATCAAATGTAGCGAAAGGATGAAAAGGATTACGTTTAATCTTTTCTCTATTCGATGCAGCACTTAAAAAACCGTGATCAAATGCCGCATTGTGCGCAACCATGATTGCACGATGGCAACCTGTATCTTTTAAGCCTTTGCGCACAGCTTTATAGATCTCGGTGATCGCTTCGCGTTCAGGCACTGCACCACGTAATGGATTAGTTGGGTCGATACCGGTAAAGTCTAAGGCTGCTTGCTCTAAATTAGCACCTTCAAATGGTTCAACGTTAAAGTGTAAGGTATGCGAAATTTTAAGATAACCATCTTCATCCATTTCTAGGATAGAAGCGGCGATCTCTAACATCGCATCTGTTTGTGCATTAAATCCCGCAGTTTCGATATCGATAACAACAGGGAAGTAGCCACGGAATCGTTGGCTAAAAGCTGATTTTTCAGTTGTGCTCATGTGATCATTAATTAATGTTGACTTGGATAGGATTATGCCATAATAATTGCTTGTCCTCTAATCAACTTTACTAATTTATTGCTAGTTGTCGGCATAACCAACAAGGAATCAATTTTAGGCACTTTTTATTTTTTAGATATTTATAGAAAAGTAACTCAAGTTATTTCACTTAATACCGATAAGTTAATATGGGCTTCGAATAAACAGGATTTTGAACCGTATGATCAACTGCCAACATTTTATAATTGCTTCACTTGTTGCTTTTGGTTCAGCAAGTGCTTCTGCTAACATAAAAAACTATGCGGCCAATTACGAATTCTCTCAATGGGAAAATAGTCGTTCTACGCCTGTACAATGTAGCTTGAAGCATGATATTCCTCGTTACGGGCAAGCCATTTTTACTAGTCGCGCCTCGAAATTAATCAACCTTGATTTTGAATTAGATATGAAACGTCTACCTGCGCAAGCTGAAATGGCTTCATTACGTTCTGTTCCACCAAGCTGGAAGCCGGGGAGTGCAGCCCAAGATCTTGCTGATGTTAAACTGTACCGCCAATTTACGGGGTATGTGAGTGAGCAGCCTGCTTGGCGCATGCTTGATGCATTAGATTCTGGCGACTATCCCACATTCTACTTTCGAGACTGGTACCGCGGCGGTGAGTTTATTAGCGTTGGTCTGTCTTCGGTTAACTTCCAAAATAAATACCAAGAATTTCTAGAATGCGTGAGTAACCTATTACCCTATAGCTTGGATGATATTGCTTATTCGGTACTTGATTTCAATACCGCAAGTGATGAGTTAACACAGAAAAGTCAACAACGTTTAGCGATGATCAGTGAATTTTTACAATACAGTCCAGACATTAATGTTGTTGTTGTTGATAGTTATACTGGTAGCTATGGCGACGAGTTACAAAATTTACAAACATCTTCGTTACGTGCCGAAAATATTAAGCAATATTTTTTAGACAGTGGCCTTAAAAACCTAGAAATCGAAACCAATGGTTATGGCGAGAAAAGCCAAATAGCATCGAATAGTAATATTATTGAACGACAAAAAAATCAACGCGTTGTGATATCATTAGGGCAACCCATTCTTTAATCGCATTCATTTCTTAGTCTATATTGATATTCTCAATATAGACTGTCTGTACAAAATCATTATAAATAAAGTACTACGCAGAGTCTTTTACTAAACTACCGGTATTATTTATATGAATTAACCTATGTTTTACCTGTAAGACAATGTATTAATTTGTAAGCCATTGTAATAAACCATTTTATGGTTTAGTTGTGTACTTTATAATCAGCTGAATTAATTGTTCCACATAGAAATGGAACGACGTTTTTAGCTAAAGGATATTTAATGCTTAACTCTTCAAAACGACGATTGGGTGTACTTTACCCCATTGTTACTACATTCTTTATTTGCCTCATTCTATTAAACATTTCTCGACTAGGATTAAGCCTCTGGCAGGCAGATCGTGTTACTGACGTTAGCGGTTGGGGGACGATTTTTCTTAGTGGTTTACGCATCGATATCGCGAGTTTGTCTTATTTGTTGATATTACCAGCAATGCTGACGTGTTTTCTTTCTAACGATGGTCTGGTTGGGCGAATTTGGCATGTAATACTTCGTTTGTGGATAGTGACAGGCTTGTGGTTCGTGATGTATATGGAGCTAGCGACACCTTCATTTATTATGGAGTATGATGTTCGTCCGAATCGTCTGTTTGTCGAGTACTTGATTTACCCGAAAGAAGTGTTTGGCATGCTTTGGAGTGGTTACAAGCTCGAGTTATTTATTGGTATGGTTGCGTCAATTATAACCGTGCTGGGAGGGTGGAAATTAAGTGGTCATCTTGTTAAAGGGCTGACATTCCCTCGTTGGTACTGGCGTCCTATATTAGCATTGTGTGTGGTAGCTGTTTGTGTGATGGGGGCCCGTTCTACTTTGGGGCATCGTCCGATGAATCCTGCAATGATTGCGTTTTCAAGCGACCCTCTGATGAATGACCTTGCGTTAAACTCGTCTTATTCATTGCTATTCGCGGTGAAGCAAATGAAGTCTGAAGATGACGCGTTTAAATATTACGGTAAGATGGATACACAACAAATCATTAAATTGATCCGTGAATCGACGAGTCTTTCTCCTGAGCAGTTTACATCAAACGAACAGCCCACTCTTGCTATGCGTAAAGCAACTTACCAAGGTAAACCAAAGAACATTGTGATTTTGTTGCAAGAGAGTCTAGGTGCGCGATATGTGGGGGCTTTAGGGGGATTACCACTGACACCAAATCTTGATGCTCTCATACAAGAAGCGTGGAGTTTTAATCGTATGTATGCAACTGGTACGCGTTCAGTTCGAGGCATTGAGGCTGTAGTAACGGGATTCTCCCCAACGCCTGCTCGTTCTGTTGTTAAATTAGGTAAAAGCCAAACTAACTTCTTTACGGCAGCAAATGCATTGAAGAAAAAAGGTTACCACACTCAGTTCATTTATGGTGGAGAGAGCTATTTTGATAACATGAAAAGCTTCTTCTTAGGTAATGGCTTTGTTGATATGCAAGACTTCCCAACCTTTAGTAACCCTAAATTTGTAGGATCTTGGGGGGCGTCAGATGAAGACCTGTACGATAAAGCGGACGAGCAATTCGCCATGTTGTCTAAGCAAGACAAGCCATTTTTCAGTTTAGTGTTTACCTCATCGAATCATAGCCCGTTTGATTATCCTGATAATCGTATTACAGCGTATAACACACCGAAGCAAACACGTGAAAATGCAGCTAAATATTCAGACTACGCATTAGGAACCTTTATTAATAAAGCGAAAAAGTCGTCGTATTGGAAAGACACTATTTTTGTGGTGATTGCGGATCATGATTCACGTGCTTACGGAAACCAATTAGTACCGATTGACCATTTCCGTATTCCAGCTGTGATCTTTGGTGGTGATGTGAAGCCGCGTCAGGATGATCGCTTAACAAGTCAAATCGATCTGCTACCAACATTATTGTCACTGGCTGGCATTGATAGTGTGACGCCAATGATTGGTCACGATATGACACAAAACATTGACCCATCGAAGTTACGTGCGATGATGCAGTTCTATAAAAACTTTGCGTGGATGGACAATAATAATGATGTCGTTATTTTCCAGCCTGAAAAGCCAGAATCTAGCTACCATTACGATGCAAACACTACGAACTTGACCAGTAAGCCAGTATCGAAAGATATGGTCATTAAGGCTAAAGCTAATGCACTATGGGGTAGTTTAGCTTATAAGAATAACTTATACACACCAGTAAATTAGTATTAATCTGTTCAGGCTTAAGCTTGACTTAGTATAGCTATGATATAAAGGCGTTAAGAACGATACTCTTAGCGCCTTTTTATTGTGATATCATTAGTATAAGCAATTCTTCAATATCACTCAGCTGTATAGGACGTGTTATGCAATTCTTACATACAATGGTTCGTGTCAAAAATTTGGAAGCATCCTTAGACTTTTACTGTAATAAACTTGGTTTAATCGAAGTTAAACGTAATGATTATGAAGCTGCACGTTTTTCCCTCATCTTTTTAGCTGCTCCTGGCGATGCAGAACAAGCGAAAAAAACATCTAGCCCAACACTTGAACTTACCTACAATTGGGATGAAGAAGAGTATGAAGGCGGTCGTAATTTTGGTCACTTAGCTTACGAAGTTGAAGATATTTATACTACATGTGCAGATTTACAGGCCGCTGGTGTCATTATTAACCGTCCTCCACGTGATGGTTATATGGCATTTATCCGCTCACCGGATGGCATCTCTATCGAGTTATTACAAAAAGGCGATAAATTAGCACCACAAGAACCTTGGGCTTCAATGCAAAATATTGGTGAATGGTAACAAGTCATTACTGGGTTGCAATCACTCGCTATTAGTGTGATTTATTAAATTTTATCATCGTTAATAAGTCACATTAATTTAATCTTACTACTATTTAACTTTAATATACTATAAAGTTATATTAAACACTTCCTTTAGTTTTTAAATATATAAAAACTGCATCATATAACAGATTGATATACATATATGATTCTTTATGAATAAAGAGAATAACTCTTGCTAAATTAATTTTAGTTGTTCTATTTCAATGAAAATAAAATGTAAACATTCTTATCTATATTTTTATTTAACAATTAACATGTGCCCAAGCTTTTAATATCAATGGCTTGTATCGTGGTGTTATTGTTTTTATTCAACTTGTTAAAAAGGTTAACTTTTTATTTAAATTTGTTTTTATCGTTTTTAACGTTAGAATTAAATTATATTTATAGCTTTGTTGATATTTTAAACTATTAAAAATTGCCCTGTTAGAATTATTAATCTACAATCGCGGCCTCTTTAAATTCGACAGGTTTTATATGTAATGTCTACACAACTAGCTAATCCAGCACCACTGGGCCTAATGGGCTTCGGTATGACTACCGTTTTATTAAATATCCATAATGCGGGTTTTTTCCCTATGGATTCAATGATACTTGCAATGGGTATTTTCTACGGTGGTATTAGCCAAATTATAGCGGGTATTTTATGCTACAAACGTAATGATACGTTTGGCACAACTGCCTTCATCTCTTATGGCTTTTTCTGGTTAACATTAGTTGGTCTGATCTTAATGCCTAAAATGGGCGTAGCGGCAAGCCCTGCACCATTCATGGCATGGTATTTGTTATTATGGGGCTTATTTACTGCGGGTCTATTCGTTGGTTCATTACGCTACCCACGAGCAAAACAAATCATATTTGCTTCATTAACAGCATTATTTTTCCTGCTAGCTATTCGTGATTTTAGTGGCAGTGCTGTAATTGGTGTAATCGCTGGTTATGTTGGCATTTTCTGCGGTTTAAGTGCGATGTATTTCAGCATGGCACAAATACTAAATGGCGAGTTCGGCCGTGAAGTTATGCCTGTTGGCAAACCTGTTTTTAAATAATCGCGAAGCCTGTTTTATATAATGGGTAATCGCGAAGCCTGTTTTGTATAATAGGTAAATAGAGCGATTAAACATGAATATTACAAAGGCGCGTTCAATGATTTGAACGCGCCTTTTTGATAGCCAATATCGCGTGTTTTTAATTAATCCCTTTTTCTCGTAAATCGCCACCAAGACCAACAATATAGTTTTACTATTTAAATACAGAGAATTAAGCCGTAATACCAAGTAAGGTCGTGGTGATATAGAAATAAATCAATAACCCCGTAATATCAACGAAGGTAGTAATAGCAGGACTTGCTACAACGGCAGGATCTAATCGAAATGACTTCGCTATTAACGGTAAAGTTGCACCAATAACGGTCGCCGTCAGTACCTGTAAAAACAATGCTAATGCGATCGCTGAACCTAGTAATGTCAACGTTATATTGCCCGGTAATTCGGTGCTACCCGATAAAAAATAGACCTTTATAAATGAAGCGACTGCTAACGCTAAACCGATTAAACTCGCTATTTTTAACTCTTTCCAGACAACAGTGAGCCAGTTTTTAATTTTCAGTTCCCCTAATGCTAAGGAACGTACAATTACAGTTGCAGATTGACTTCCAGCATTGCCGCCAGTGTCAGCAATCATAGGCATGTATAAAGCGAGTATTGTTAATGCGGCAATCGCATCGTCATAACTCTGAATAATCATGCCAGAGAAGATCCCGATAGCAGCTAAACCCAACACCCAAAATATGCGTTTACGCACATGATCTGTTACTGACATATCAAGGTAACTTGGCTCGTTTAGGTTGCTCTGAATACCCATTTGTAGATTTACATCTTCCGTTAACTCCACCTGCATCACTTGAGAGGCTTGCTGCCATTGAAACAACCCAACTGGATGGCCGCGTATATCAACAATGGGTAAATAGTCTGTATTGCTCATTTGTAATTGGCTGACTGCATACTCTTGATCTTCCCCAAGATGGCAAGGTTCAACTTGCAATGCTATATCTGCTAATAAGACATCATTATCATGTTGGAGCAGCATCTGTAATTCCAATAAACCATAATAACGCCCATGTTGGTCAACAGTTATTGCAGCTTTAGAGTGGAGACCTTTTTCCATTAATTTAACGTGCTTTACTGTCTCTGCAACTGACATATTAGAATTTAGCAGCAGGGGGGTAGATGGTGACATAACAGAAAATACTGGACTGTTAACCGAACTTAAAATCTCAATATCGGCAAGTAGCCAAGCAGGTAATAATTTTTTTAAATCTAAACCAATATCCTCTAACGATAATTTTTTTATTTGATGGTATTGATTTAATGTTTTATTACTAAACCAATGACGAATATCTTCTATTGAATTATTTTTGAAAAACATAATTAATTTATTCTTCGTTTCATCACTCCATAAATCAAATGAATTATTAATATCATTAAAATTTAAGTTTACGTTGTCATTTGATGTTGGTTGGTGTGTATTATTTTTTAGCGCTGTATTATTGGACATGAGAAGTCCTCCAATATAATAGGATTAAATATATTTGATAATATTAATAGCAGCGAAGGTGGGTATATTAATTACGTTATTTAATTTAGGCTTTAATTATATTAAAGTCTAAATACACTACCACTACATATCGCTTTTGGGATTAGTAGTGGACTAGGGGGAATGTCAATTTCCATTTTATCACCTGTTAAATCAAGTGCTTGTATGTAGCCATGTCTGCTGTAGCGTAATGATTAACAATCGTTACTTATTACATATAGCTAATATTTAAACACACTTGATTCAATTTAATATTGATTAAACTTTTACTTACCATAACCGATTAATTATCGAAAGTAAGGGGTATTTGTAGTGAATAGCAAATACGTCTGAATAATAATTATTATTTCAGATTATTTATGCTTTATAAAATGAGAGAGTATAAATAGAGGAGGGAGTCGTTTTATAATGTTAAATCCAAGTCTCTATATATAGGCTCTCCTACAATGGTCGCTTTCCATATTATTTTCCTTTGTTTGATTAATTCGAGCGGATTGTAAGTTTAATGATATTTAAAGTCAATATTGAAACGGTATACTTTACATTAAATATCATTCTAGCGAGTCGCTATTCTTCAGGGTATATTTTGTCTTTAAACTCACAAAGATCTTCAATTAAACAAGATCCACAACGCGGTTTACGGGCGATGCAAGTATAACGACCGAGTAAAATTAACCAGTGGTGCACATCTACTTTAAATTCAGCAGGTACCACTTTTAGTAGCTTTGCTTCTACTTGATCAACGTTTTTACCCATGGCTAACTTAGTGCGGTTTGAGACGCGGAAGATATGCGTATCAACAGCGATTGTCGGCCAACCAAATGCAGTGTTTAATACAACATTCGCGGTCTTTCTGCCAACACCTGGTAGTTCAACTAAGGCATCCAGATCTTCGGGTACAACCCCATTGTGCTTCTCTAATAAAATCTGACAGGCTTTAATGACGTTATTAGCTTTGGTGTTGTATAAACCAATCGTTTTAATATAGCTTTTTAGCCCTTCAACACCTAAATCAAAGATCGCTTGTGGCGTATTTGCAACAGGAAAAAGTTTATTAGTCGCTTTGTTTACACTCACATCTGTAGCCTGGGCTGACAGCGTAACTGCAACAAGTAGCTCAAATGCTGAGGAGAAGTTTAGCTCAGTTTCAGGATGGGGATTATTATCACGCAGACGCTCTAAAATAATGCGGCGTTTATCCTTGTTCATATCTTGATCCTATATATGATACCAATCACAATAAATAGATGATCACTTATTTAATGAAATTGGATAAAGCCATACTGATAATTATAAATTAGTATGGCTTAAGTTGTTTTAATAACTGTTTGTGTTGATTAATTCGCTGTCGATTCAGTATCTGAAACTGACTCAGGCTCAGATACACTAACAGGCTGTGCTTTACGGCGTTTATCTAGTTGTTCATCAATAGCATGCTTCAGAGCCATCAAAAATCCCATACCGATAAATGCACCGGGCGCTAAAATTGCTAACAAGAAGCTTGTATCCGCATGAAAGACTTCAATACGCAATACACTCGCCCAGTCACCTAATAGTAGGTCCATGCCGTCAAAGAGAGTACCTTGACCTAATACTTCACGAATAGCACCTAATACAATTAATACGCTGGCAAAACCAAGACCCATAAAGAAGCCATCAGCCGCAGAAGGTAAGACTTTATTACGTGATGCAAATGCTTCAGCACGACCAATAATAATGCAGTTGGTTACAATTAACGGAATGAAAATACCAAGAGATTGATATAATTCATAAACATAGGCATTCATAAGTAATTGTACTGTTGTTACAAATGAGGCAATAATCATGACAAAAATAGGAATACGTATCTCTTTTGGCACGTATTCACGTATCAGAGAAATTGTCGTATTCGAAGCAACAAGTACTAATAAGGTCGCAAACCCTAGTCCCATCGCATTCGTGACGGTTGCCGTTACGGCAAGTAGGGGACAAAGCCCTAATACTTGTACTAAACCAGGATTATTTTTCCATAACCCTTGATAGATAATATCTCGATATTGGCTCATGATTTACTCCAACAAGAAGGCGCGCTTTGTAGTTCAGAAAATTGATCTGACTGATAAAAAGTAAGTATATCTTTCACTGAACTCACAACTGCTCTAGGTGTAATAGTGGCGCCAGTGAATGAATCAAAGTCACCGCCATCTTTAGTCACGGCCCAAGTATGTGCATTCTCTTTAGTTAGCGTTTGGTCAACAAAGTCATCTAGCCAGTTTGATTTACGGTATTCAACTTTGTCACCTAATCCTGGTGTTTCATTGTGTCCAAGAATACGTACACCCGTTACTTTACCGACGGTATCAACACCGACAACGAGTTTAATATTACCGCTATAGCCCTTTGGTGCAATACCTTCAATTGCGTAGCCTACAGGTTCATTATTTTTTGTTGCCGTGAAAATACGTTGCGGTTCAGATGTGCCAAGTAGTGCTTCATTCGTCATTAATTTACAACTTTGAAAAATATTATTGTCATGACCATTTTCTGGCAATAGCTGGTTAATGATTTTCAGTAATTGGGTTTGTTCTTGTTCTGCAATACGGTCTTTTGTCACCGTATTCGTGATCGCAACAACAGAGGTACAAGCAAAAGCAAATAAGGCGAGTATCGCACCATTTTTTTTCATTGATACTAACATGGTGATCTCCTATTTATGACCGTAAACACGGGGTTGAGTGTAATAGTCAATTAACGGTACGCACATGTTCGCGAGTAGTACTGCAAACGCAATTGCATCAGGATAGCCGCCCCAAGTTCGAATGATATAAACTAATGCACCAATTAATGCGCCGAATATGAGTCGGCCTTTTGGTGTTGTTGATGCTGATACCGGGTCGGTGGCAATAAAGAATGCGCCTAACATGGTTGCACCTGAGAACAGGTGAAATATTGGCGAACCTACAGCATCCGGTTCCCACAGGTAGCCAATGAAGCTTATTACAAATAAACCACCTAACAAACCTACTGGGATATACCAGAGGATCGCGCGTTTACTCAGTAAATAAATACCGCCTGCAAGGAAGGCTAAATTAATCCATTCCCAGCCTAAACCTGATAACCAGCTAAATTGTTCTTTGGCTTGGATCTCGCTAACCGTATGCCCCATAGCCAGACCTGTTTTTAAGGTATCAAGCGGGGTTGCCATCGTGATACCGTCAATATTTTGCATCAGCTGATGCGCGGTATGACCGTCTAAGGTAACGCCTGAAAAAATAACGTTAAAGACATCCCATAATGATAATTCATAACCTGTTATTTCACTCACAGGGGGCCAAGTTGTCATTTGTAGCGGGAATGAAACAAGTAACATCACATAAGCGACCATTGCAGGGTTAAAGATATTTTGACCTAATCCACCATAAAGATGTTTTGCAATACCAATGGCAAATATTGCCCCCATGACACTGATCCACCAAGGCGCAAAGCCGGGTATTGAAATACCGATTAATAAACCAGTTAACAAAGCACTGTTATCTTGTATTCGGCTTAGTATTGGTTGCTTACGTAACTTCAAAATTACGGTTTCAGTAATAATGGCTGTCATACAGGCCAAAACGATATGGATGAGGTTACCTGCACCAAAAAAATACCATTGTGCGGCAATACCTGGGATTGTCGCCAGAATAACGGTACGCATCAGGTTACTGGTGCTACTACCACTGTGATTATGGGGGGAGCTTGCTAATCTAAATGCCATGTTATTTGTCACCAAGTTGGGCTAGTTTCTTTGCTTTCGCTTTTGCTATTGCCGCGGCAATAGCTGCTTTTTTCTTATCGACAGGCTCGGTTGGTTGAGCCTCGTCGGGTGAATCGCTTGTTTGCGCTGCGGCTTTTTTAGCTTTTGCGCGAGCAACCGCAGCAGCAACGGCGGCTTTCTTGGCATCAGCTGCAGGCGCTGGTGTATCAGTTGTGGTTTCGCCTGACTGCGCAGCTGCTTTCTTGGCTTTTGCGCGGGAAACCGCAGCAGCAACGGCGGCTTTCTTAGGATCCGCAGCAGGCGCTGGTATGTCAGTGTCAGTTGCTGTTTCACTTGACTGTGCAGCCGCTTTCTTGGCTTTAGCACGAGCAATTGCAGCAGCAACGGCGGCTTTCTTAGGATCCGCAGCAGGCGCTGGTATGTCAGTGTCAGTTGCTGTTTCACTTGACTGTGCAGCCACTTTCTTGGCTTTAGCACGAGCAATTGCAGCAGCAACGGCGGCTTTCTTAGGATCAGCTGAAGGCGTTGGTGTATCAGTTACGGTTTCGCCTGATTGCGCAGCTGCTTTCTTGGCTTTAGCACGAGCAATTGCAGCAGCAACGGCGGCTTTCTTGGCATCAACTGCAGGCGCTGGTGTGTCAGTTACGGTTTCGCCTGATTGCGCAGCTGCTTTCTTGGCTTTAGCACGAGCAATTGCAGCAGCAACGGCGGCTTTCTTAGGATCAGCTGAAGGCGTTGGTGTATCAGTTACGGTTTCGCCTGATTGCGCAGCTGCTTTCTTGGCTTTAGCACGAGCAATTGCAGCAGCAACGGCGGCTTTCTTAGGATCAGCTGAAGGCGTTGGTGTATCAGTTACGGTTTCGCCTGATTGCGCAGCTGCTTTCTTGGCTTTAGCACGAGCAATTGCAGCAGCAACGGCGGCTTTCTTGGCATCAACTGCAGGCGCTGGTGTGTCAGTTACGGTTTCGCCTGATTGCGCAGCTGCTTTCTTGGCTTTAGCACGAGCGATAGCATCGGCAACCGCTGCTTTTTTCGCTTCAATCGCTGGACTAGTTGTTGTTGTTTCTGCAGGTTGTGAACCTTCGGCTTCTCGCTTAGCTTTAGCAGCTGCTTTTCTCGCTTTTCGTTCTGCAATGACAGCTGTATTATCTGGAACCCTAGTATCAGTGGATGCGGCAGCGGCTTTCTTGGCTTTAGCGCGAGCAATTGCATCCGCAACTGCAGAACCTTTATTTGTGTTACCATCGGCTGTAACTTGTTCTGCAGCTTTGGCTTTTTGGATACGTTCCATTGCGGCTTTAACAGGATCTTCACCCGTCGTCGCTTTTGCTGCTGCACGGCGTTTTTCTGCAGCTTCTTTTTGACGCTGTTCACGCTGCGCTTTTTCTAATGCTAGGCGTTCATTACGTTTCTCAAAACGTTCTTTAGCAATCGCAGCCGCAGCAAGTTCTGCATCACTTTCACGTACTTCAACTTTCGCAATACGGTATTGATGAACAAGTGGTATTTGGCTCGGGCAAACATAGCTACAGGCGCCACATTCGATACAATCCATTAGATTATAATCGGCAAGTTTAGTGACGTCTTTTGCTTGGCTATACCAATGTAATTGCTGTGGTAATAAATCGACTGGACAAGCTTCAGAACATTCACCACAACGAATACACGCATCAGGTTCTCTTACTTGCGGTATTTCATCTTTGATTGGCGTTAAAATACAGTTACCTGTTTTAGTCAGTGAAAACAGACCGTGCGGTAATGTAAATCCCATCATAGGGCCACCATAAATAATCGCAGCGGCTTTTTCTTCATCGCACTCGAACTCACCCAGTAATGCACTGATTGGCGTACCAATTAACGCTTCTACATTGCGTGGTTGTGGGAATGCTTTGCCGGTTAAGGTAACAATACGGCTTAATAATGGCTGGCGATCTATGATTGCTTGTTTGACGGCATAAATAGTACCGACGTTTTGCATGACGACCCCTGATTGTGCAGGTATCTGACCTTTACTAATTTCTTTACCCGTTAATACTTTAATTAACTGCTTTTCACCACCGTTCGGGTATTTTGTCGGCACTTTACGTACGATGATATCAGCACTTAGATTGGCTGTTTTAATCGCTGTTTCTAACGCATTTGCGGCATCAGGTTTATTATCTTCAATTCCGATGACACAAAGTACAGGTTTGATCATGTGACGTAATATCTCAATACCTTGAATTATATCATCAGCGCGTTCACGCATGAGCACATCATCAGAAGTAATATAAGGTTCACATTCAGCAGCATTGATTAGTAAGAACTCAATTGGCTGCTTATCACTTAATTTTACAGCCGTTGGGAAACCTGCACCACCCATACCAGCAACACCGGCTAGGCTTATATGTTGTTGCAATTCAGCTGTTGATAGCTGCTTATAATCGAGTGCTGGCTGATTTTCGAGTGTTCGATCTTCTTGATCGCAAATTAGTTTTATTGCAATTTCAGGCGTTGCTGATGGGTGAGTACTTGGATATTGTGCAATATGCTCAATCGTACCTGACGTTGGGGCATGAACCGGCACAGACATAAACGAGTCGGATGCTGTTAGCGGTTGGCCTTTTAAAACTTTGTCACCTGGAGCAACAATTATCTGACCGCCTTGGCCAATGTGCTGCTTAACAGGAATTATCAGGTGTTTAGGGATACTCGCCGTCGTAATTGTTAAGCGCGTTGACTGGGCCTTATTTTCTTGTGGATGTACACCACCAAAGTAGCGCCACAGTTTACCATTTTTAATTTGTTCGATTAATGAAATCATGTGACCTACTTAATATTCACTACAGGGATAGAGTCTAATTGCCACTTCCATGCAGCTTGTACTGGTTCCATCACGATACAATCGGTAGGACAGGGTGCAACACATAATTTACAGCCTGTGCAAGCATCGACGATCACTGTGTGCATGGCGCGTGTTGCACCTGCAATCGCATCAACAGGGCAGGCCTGAATACATTTAGTACAACCAATACAGTCTTCTTCAATAATTCGCGCAACCATTTTGATACTGGCGTCGTGTTCTTGCTCTGCAATAGGCTTGACTTCAACTCCCATTATATCGGCAAGTTTTTCGACAGTATCAGCACCACCTGGAACGCATAAGTTTACTTCTTCACCGTTAGCCACGGCTGTTGCATAAGGCTTGCAGCCCGGATAGCCACATTGGCCACATTGTGTTTGTGGTAACTCGGCATCGATCTGTTCAACAACAGGGTTGCCTTCAATTTTAAAACGAATAGCTGCCCAGCCGAGCCCGAGCCCAAATAAAGCGGCGAGAATAACAAGGGTAATAATTGCAATAAGAATAGTAGTCATAGTTATCAATAGTTAAAGTTTAACCAAGCCCGTAAAACCCATGAACGCAAGTGACATAAGACCTGCTGTGATCATGGCGATTGAAGTACCCTTAAAAGGGGCCGGGACGTTTGCTGCTGCGATCCGTTCACGCATAGCGGCAAATAATATAAGCACTAATGAGAACCCAACTGCAGCACCAAAACCATACACGGCACTTTCTATAAAGTTATGTTTTTCATTAATATTGAGTAGTGCAACACCTAGTACCGCGCAGTTAGTCGTGATAAGTGGTAAGAAAATACCTAACAAACGATAAAGAGTAGGGCTAGTCTTATGCACAACCATTTCGGTAAATTGAACGACAACGGCAATGACAAGAATGAAACTAAGCGTTCGGAGATACTCTAAACCGAGTGGTGTTAAAATATAGGTTTCAACAAGGTATGAAGACATGGCAGCAATCGTCAGTACGAACGTTGTCGCAAATGACATGCCAATCGCACTTTCTAGTTTGCTCGATACACCCATAAACGGGCATAAACCAAGGAATTTGACTAGTACAAAGTTATTTACAAGAACAGTGCTTACTAGCAATAAAAGATATTCGGTCATGATGGAGTAATACAGTTACTATGGGAGGCCATATTATCGGGTATCTGTATCATTGTTACAATAGAAAATAAGTAAATTGATAACGTAAAAAGGCTAATAATTAATTAGTATCCTTACGCTAGCTAAGGTTTTTGCTGTTTAACAGGCTATTTTACTTAATGGAGCAGGTTTTGAGATGAGATAACCTTGGATCCCGTCAACATACATGGATTCGAGTAATTGCTTTTGCGCTAAGTCTTCAACGCCCTCGGCAATTACTTGGCAACTCATGCGATGAGCCACGTCAACAATCATACGTAAAAACTGCTGACTTGCATTATCATCTGTAATTGATTGAATTAAACCACTGTCTATTTTTATGTAATCTGGCTTTAGTTCTCTAAAGAGTTTGAATGAACTAATACCATGCCCAAATTTACTAATTGCTGAGCGGCTACCAACGCGGCGCAGCATATCGACTATTCGCTTACTTGAGACGATATTTCTTTCTAGAATAACTTCATCAATTTCAAAAACTAAATTGGTCGCGATATTTGGTTCGCGTAATAATAAGCGTTCTAGCCAGACAATAAATGCGCTACTTTGCACGGACTGTGAGGTTAGATTAACTCCCCACCGACTGGAACCATCCATTTGTGTCCGGCTATTACTGATGATGTTTTCGATAATTATTTGGTCAAGCTTAACGGTATAATCCAAGCGTTGAGCCATTGCAAATAAGGTGTGAGTTGGCAGTATGGCATTGTTGCTACCAATAAAACGAGTATAAATTTCTTGGTAGTTTTTCATGTTACGGTGGATGGGTTGTACTGGTTGACTGAGTAACATCAGGCTGCGTTTATTGATAATCTCTTCAATCACATCTTTCCAATAAGATTGTCCTTGATTTTCTTGCTGGGCATCTTGCTGTTGGAATGCCCAATAATTAGGTCCTTCGAGTTGTGCTTTCGCTAATGCAGTATCCGCACGCGCTAATACTTGTTCAGGCTGCTGGCCAGAATGAACTGTCGTTATACCTATATACGCAACATTTTCTAGATCGTTAAGTGATTGATAATCATCAAGATTCGCTTTGGTTTCTCGTGCCAATTTATGTGCGACGGCTGCAGTCATATTAGGTATGATAATGGCGAAATCAGGGCCTGAAACGCGGTATAATCGACTATCGGGATAACGTTTTGTACATTGCTTAAGAATATTAGATATATCTTTTAGGTAAGTATCGCCGCGCTGAAACCCTCTGTGTTTATTGATATGTCCAAGCGCCGTTGCGCGAATTAATGCGAGAATGGCTGATTGGGGTTTATTTTTTTCCGACAATACATCTACAAGCTCACCACGAAAGTAGAATCGATTGTATAAACCAGTTAAATTATCCATATTAATTTGTTTTGATAGGGCTTCAATTTTATCATGCTGATCTTGTAATTCTTTATGATGGTCTGCTTTATGCTGGGCAAGACGGCGGGTGATAGCTGGAAATACATGGTATTTTGGTTTTTCCGTGTTACCCATTTCCTTCAAGATATTCCTTTCTAACTTAACTAATAATCGTTTTACGGACGCAAGGCATAATAAATAGGCGATAAAGAGTGAAATAATAAAAGTGCTTAGTAATTTAATTTGTGCGTTATCTTTGTCATTAAATCTGAGCTTAAATTTATAACTAAATAAATCTGTGGCACCTGAAAACTTTTTAGCGAGTTGAGGGAAGAGCAACTGGATCAGGATAGGGTAGTTGATATTGGAGTCCCAACTCGAAGATATAGATTCTGTTTGAATGAATAATTGGCTTAGTCCGAGGTGTTCTGTTAATAATTTCGTATTATTATCCGTAATTGAATCAAGACTTATTCTTTGACTCAATGCATCATTAACAATACTGCCTTGTACCGACAATGATGAATTTAATGAATGGTAGCCAAGCCCTAATGAACTGATCAACATACATAAAAAAACAAATGTGATAGAAAGGTTGCAGCGAAAATAATCCGTCATTTTCATTATCCCTATAATATTTTTACATCCTTGTTAGGCTAGATTAACCTGTTTAGATCAATAAAAATACGTATAAGGGGTAGTCGGATATAGATTATGCGATAACGGGCACTATTTTAGTAAAAATTAAACTTTAGTCGGAGAGGTGTTCTAGTTATAAATATTAATTTACTCGTCAAGAGTATTATTATAGATCTTGTTATTAGGTGGGATTATTAGATATTAAAAGAAGTGGCTCCCCTTGCTAGACTTGAACTAGCGACATATGGATTAACAGTCCACCGTTCTACCAACTGAACTAAAGGGGAACAAATTGTGTGCTTTTTACAAAGCTAATATGTTGTGATTATTTATACAACATACTATGACTCTTTATATTGATAATAAAGAATTTGGCTCCCCTTGCTAGACTTGAACTAGCGACATATGGATTAACAGTCCACCGTTCTACCAACTGAACTAAAGGGGAATTATTCGTTTTCATAAACAGCTATGTAATAAGCAGTTTAGGTAATATGGCTCCCCTTGCTAGACTTGAACTAGCGACATATGGATTAACAGTCCACCGTTCTACCAACTGAACTAAAGGGGAATTATTCGTTTTCATAAACAGCTATGTAATAAGCAGTTTAGGTAATATGGCTCCCCTTGCTAGACTTGAACTAGCGACATATGGATTAACAGTCCACCGTTCTACCAACTGAACTAAAGGGGAATTATTCGTTTTCATAAACAGCTATGTAATAAGCAGTTTAGGTAATATGGCTCCCCTTGCTAGACTTGAACTAGCGACATATGGATTAACAGTCCACCGTTCTACCAACTGAACTAAAGGGGAATTATTCGTTTTCATAAACAGCTATGTAATAAGCAGTTTAGGTAATATGGCTCCCCTTGCTAGACTTGAACTAGCGACATATGGATTAACAGTCCACCGTTCTACCAACTGAACTAAAGGGGAATTATTCGTTTTCATAAACAGCTATGTAATAAGCAGTTTAGGTAATATGGCTCCCCTTGCTAGACTTGAACTAGCGACATATGGATTAACAGTCCACCGTTCTACCAACTGAACTAAAGGGGAATTATTCTTTTTGCTTCTCTTGAAGCTAATAAATTGTGTGCTTCTTGTGAAGCTAATTAATGATGATTACTGTGTATGTTAGTACAGTGTAATAAATCACTAACTGTTACTTTCTCTGTTAAAGAAAGAAAATGTGGCTCCCCTTGCTAGACTTGAACTAGCGACATATGGATTAACAGTCCACCGTTCTACCAACTGAACTAAAGGGGAATTATTCTTTTTGCTTCTCTTGAAGCTAATAAATTGTGTGCTTCTTGTGAAGCCAACCAATGATTCAAACTCCGTATATTGATACGTGTAATAAATCACTGACTGTTACTTTCTCTGTTAAAGAAAGAAAATATGGCTCCCCTTGCTAGACTTGAACTAGCGACATATGGATTAACAGTCCACCGTTCTACCAACTGAACTAAAGGGGAATTACTTGTCTTTGTGTTGAAGACGGAGCGAATATTAAAGTCAGATGATTCTACTGTCAATAATAAAACGGCCAAAACTGTTATTTGCCTTTTTTTTGTCGAATAACTGACCGATGATGCCTAAGAAATATTGATAGCGTAGTTTAAGTAAACAATTGATTTGTACGACAAGCATGTAAATATTTGGGTCTTACTATAGAAGAGCAATACCGAACCTATCTTATATCGCTAGTTTCTTTCTATATAGCAGAGATTTTTAATAATACGAAACGGCTTTTACAAATATGGGCCATCACAAACAAGTTTAATTTAAATTTTATACATAACAATATGTCTTTTTGTTATTGAGCATTGTGAATATGACATTTTTAATTAAGTTATCCACTAAATCTGTGGGTAACTCTGTTGATTAAATCTGTAAAAGTAAAAGAGTAACTAATCTAGGGATTTTAAAAAGCGCATGTTGATATAAGTTATATTAGCTCATTCTCCATTAAATCAGTGCTTTAGGTTTTTAGTCTTGTGTTTAAATCTGTTGATAACTTATGCATTCAAATGCTTGTATCAAAAGTGACCATGAAAATGCAGTATTTTCAATTCCTGTTGATAACTACTTGACATTTTGTTTTTTATGTTACCTGTTGTAGTTTCTATTCGCATTATCCATCAAACTCTCAGTGCGGATAGATAATTCTTATGGCGCGATAAGTGTAAATTGGTATTATGGGTAACATATATATTTAAAAGCCGAGTTGTGATCTTAAATAATGACGATTTTATTCGATTTATGTTCTGAATATACCCCGAGTGGTGATCAGCCTCAAGCAATTGAACAGCTGGTTGATAGTTTTAATGCTGGTGTCGCCAGTCAAACCTTATTAGGTGTTACAGGGTCGGGTAAAACCTACACTGTTGCTAATATGATTGCGAAATTAAATCGTCCTACATTACTCATGGCACCAAACAAAACGCTTGCCGCACAGCTCTATGCCGAGATGAAAGAGTTTTTTCCTAATAATGCGGTAGAGTATTTTGTTTCTTATTACGATTATTATCAGCCAGAAGCATACGTACCAAGTACTGATACCTTTATTGAGAAAGATGCAGCTGTAAATGCCCATATTGAACAAATGCGTCTATCAGCAACAAAAGCATTGTTAGAGCGTCGTGATGTGATCCTTATTGCGTCTGTTTCTGCTATTTATGGTTTGGGCGATCCAGAATCTTACCTAAAAATGATGTTACATGTGTCCGTGGGTGAAATTATCAGCCAACGCAGTATCATTCGTCGCTTAGCTGAATTGCAATATACGCGTAATGATATGGACTTTAAACGTTCGACATTCCGTGTACGTGGCGAAGTTATCGATGTCTATCCAGCAGAATCAGATAAGCATGCGGTTCGGATCGAAATGTTTGATGATGAAATTGAACGTATTAGCTATTTTGATCCATTAACAGGTGCTATCGAAAAGACGTCTGAGCGCGCGACTATTTATCCTAAGACGCACTATGTTACGCCAAGAGAAAAGATCTTAGATGCAATTGAACACATCAAGGTAGAATTGTCAGAACGTAAGAAACAGTTATTATCAGCAAACAAGTTAATTGAAGAACAGCGGGTTAGCCAACGTGTGCAATTTGATATTGAGATGATGCAAGAGCTTGGTTATTGCTCGGGCATTGAAAACTACTCTCGTTATTTATCAGGTCGTATTCCAGGTGATGCGCCTCCAACCTTATTGGACTACTTACCGGATGACGGCTTGCTGGTTATCGATGAGTCCCACGTAACCGTACCGCAAATTGGTGCTATGTATAAAGGTGACCGCTCACGTAAAGAAACATTGGTTGAGTTTGGTTTCCGTTTACCATCGGCATTAGATAATAGACCGCTTAAGTTTGAAGAGTTTGAATCTATCTCACCGCAAACCTTATACGTATCAGCAACGCCGAGTCAGTATGAGCTGGATCGTTGCGAAGGTGAAATTGTTCAGCAGCTCGTACGACCGACAGGGTTATTAGATCCAATCATTGAAGTACGTCCGGTTGATACGCAGGTTGATGATCTACTCAGCGAAATTAATATACGTGTAGAAAAGGGCGAAAGGGTACTCGCAACGACATTAACTAAGCGTATGTCTGAAGACTTAGCAGAATACCTTGCCGATCATGGCGTGAAGGTGCGTTATTTACACTCAGATATTGATACTGTTGAGCGTGTGGAGATTATTCGAGATCTACGTTTAGGTGTATTTGATGTACTCGTTGGTATTAACTTACTACGTGAAGGTCTAGATATGCCTGAGGTGTCTTTGGTTGCTATCTTAGATGCCGATAAAGAAGGTTTTTTACGCTCTGAACGCTCGCTGATCCAGACCATTGGCCGTGCTGCTCGTAACCTCGAAGGTAAAGCTATCTTATATGCTAATCGCATCACCAAATCGATGGATAAAGCCATTAGTGAAACTGAGCGTCGCCGTGCTTTGCAGCATGAACATAACGTGAAGCATGGCATTATACCAAAAGGACTGAAGAAGAAGGTCGGTGATGGTTTAAATATAGGTAGAACACCAGAGCAACAAATGATGCATATTGCCGAACAGAAAGCGACCTATGCAGTGTTTACTCCAGCAGAGCTGAGTAAAGAGATCGTGCGCTTAGAAGAGCAGATGTATAAATACGCACAAGATTTAGAGTTTGAAAAAGCCGGTGAAACACGCGATAAAGTGGCTAAACTGCGTGAGCAATTAATTCAATAGTCGTGAACAGCTAAGTTAATAGAAACGAAAAAGCGAAACCAATGACTGTAAATAACGTTAAGTCGGTTTCGCTTTTTATTTTATCTAAATTGTTCTATCAAAGTGGTTTACCGACAGCCGATTGTTAAAACCAACTGGCACATGCCTGCTTAGAATAACGAATCAGACAGGTCAAATAACTCTTGATTAAAAGGACGTTTCATATTGTTGATACAATCAATAATGTCATGGTGAACCATTTGTGAGTTCATTAAACCCACACAGCGGCCGCCTTCGCCTTCTAATAAAAGCTTAACTGCAAAAGAACCCATACGACTTGCCATAATGCGGTCTCGGGCAGTTGGTGTTCCACCGCGCTGTAAATGGCCTAGGATAGTCGCACGTGTTTCACGGCCTGTTTCAGCTTCAATATGTTTAGCCAGCGCATCTACATTCGTTACATGTTCACACATCGCAATGATTGCGTGTTTTTTGCCTTTTTCGATACCCGCTTTGACTTGGGTTAACAGTTCAGCTTCATCATAACCTTTTTCAGGAATTACAACGAATTCTGCACCACCGGCAACTGCTGCACCCATGGTTAAATCGCCACAGTAGCGACCCATGATTTCAACAATTGAGATACGTTGATGTGATGTTGAGGTATCACGCAAACGGTCAATTGCGTCAACCACCGTGTTAAGTGCAGTATCAAAACCAATGGTGTAAGTGGTGCCTGGAATATCGTTATCAATTGTTCCTGGAATACCGATACATGGGAAGCCCATTTCAGTTAGCTTCTTTGCGCCCATGTAAGAACCGTCACCACCGATCACAACAAGTGCGTCGATATCGTGTTTTTTAAGGTTTTCAATTGCTTCTTGACGTACGCTTTCTTCTTTGAATTCAGGGAAGCGTGCAGAACCTAAGAAAGTACCACCACGGTTAATGACATCAGAAACAGATTTACGATCTAGTTTTTCAATACGGTTTTGGTGTAAACCAGCATATCCGTCGTAAATACCATAAACTTCTAAACCAAGATGTAAGCCTTCACGCACAACAGCTCGGATTGCAGCGTTCATGCCTGGTGCATCACCACCACTTGTTAAAACACCTATTCTTTTAATCATTGAAGCCTCAAATATATCAGTCGATGATACTTTATTTATTGGGTTAGAGTGTTGTACTTATCTAGGTAGAGTGTTGTACTTATCTAGGTAGAGTACTGTTTCAGCAAGTGATAGCACGCTTGTTAATTTATTTAGCACACCAATTTTAGTTTATCTGTTGCTGTTACTTTCTCGTTATAATAATCACTTTTTATTAATTTATTATAACTATGTATTCTCTTCTTTTCTGTGTCTTTGTGACTATTTTTATTACTAAAGTAATAGTTGCCATTCTTTCATATGAAACTTTCGTTCGAAAAATAAAATAATGCCTTGGTGCAAGTTTATTTTTTACAATATAAGTTTAATAAGAAAGGAGCGCAGTAATACATCATTATTAAGTAATCTGTATTACTACACTGTTATTCCTAATTCAGAGCTGAACATCGCTCTATATTAGATTTTGATAGGTACTATGCAGAAGCACCTGCAATAACTTTAGAGAATTCAACAGCGTCTAGTGAAGCGCCGCCTACTAGGCCGCCATCAATGTCTGCTTGACCGAATAATTCAGCAGCGTTAGCGCCTTTAACTGAACCACCGTAAAGGATTTGAACTTTGTTTGCTACTGCTGCATCTTGCTCTGCTAACCATGAACGGATGTGAGCGTGAATGTCTTGTGCAATTTCAGGTGTTGCTGTTTTACCAGTACCGATTGCCCAAACTGGTTCGTATGCGATAACTGCATTGTTTAGAGATGCGATACCAGATTTAGTAACAACCGCTTGAAGTTGCGCTTCAACAACTGCTTTAGTTTCGCCTGCTTCGAATTGCGCTAGTGTTTCACCGATACAAAGTACAGGTACTAGGCCATTTTCTTGTGCAACAGCAAATTTGTCAGCAACAACTTCGTTTGATTCACCGTGTATAACACGACGTTCGCTGTGGCCAACAAGTGTATATTTACAACCGAATTCTTTTAACATAACTGCTGAGTTTTCACCAGTGAATGCACCAGCGGTATTAACGTCACAATCTTGTGCGCCGTAGCTAATTGCAGTGTCAGCTGTTAATGCTTCAACTTGTGGGATAAAAACAGCAGGAGGGCATACAGCAACTTCAACAGTTGCATTGTCTTTTGCCGCATCAACTAAACCGTTAATTAAAGCTTCTACAGATGCTTTAGTTGCGTTTAGTTTCCAGTTACCCATTACTAGTGCTTGTCTCATGTCTATCTCCGATATGGTTTAAAGCTATTTTTCTTCAACCTAATTGACTTGAGTAACAATGACTAAAGTCGCTTAAGTTGAGAACATGGGATGATTATAGAGTCATCTAGCGTCAGGGCAAGTTGTCACAAGACAATTTTTGGTAATAAAACTACATAAAATACGGTAACTGTGACTTGAGCCACGTTTACTTACTCAATTTAGACCTAAATGCAGTGTTAATTACAGAATGGAAAACTTATTGGTTATTTTTTAGCGACAACCAAGCCAGTCCTAACCATTCATGGACCACTATTTCACTTACCGCGAGATACCGAGCACGAGGGAAGTAATACTGTAATGGTTGCATGCCATTTACCGGTTTACTGACATGCGCCGTTGGTGCAGGGATAGGGGATAGACCTTGTTGTCGGAATATTGTCATCGCCCGTGGCATGTGCGTTGCGGAGGTGACTAGTACGAGACGTTTACCTTGAGTAATCTCTTTATTATCAATGGCTTCCTCTATGGTGTTACGAGGATCTTCTAATAATATAATGGCTGATTTTGGTACGCCTAATGCGATAGCTAAACGCGCATTCATCTTCGCATTACTGTTAATGTCACCACCGCTATAACCACTGAAGATTAACTTTGCCGTGGGGTTTAGTTTATAAATACGCACGCCTTCTGTGGTTCGAGCAAGGGCTGTTGGGGTTAACTGACTAGTAATAGGTAAACTGTCTACCGTGGTGTGACCGTTACCCAATACGTGGATATAATCAACACTTTGCTGCTGGTAACTCGGGTACTGAGACTCTAATGTAGCGGCTAAACGGCTAGCGACAGGATCAAGGCTTAATAGAAATAATGTAATAAAACTACTACAAAACAGCACTTGGGCACTGCGTTTATAGCGAGTGAGTTTATATAGTAGTGCCGCAAGGATAAAAGCAGTGAGCAGTAATGGTAGTGGCATTAACCAGGTACCAATGATTTTTTTAAGTGCGAACATAGGAAAATTGGTACCTGTTTGTAAAGAATATTAAGGGCGCTGTAGTTGAATATCGCTCACACGTAAATTCCCCGAAATCAATATCGAACCCGGTAATTCAGTCGTGCTGGCGTCAGGGAAATCAATCGCCATCACTTTTCGTACGGCGGGCGCGCACTTGTAGTATTCATTATAAAGAATACTTAACCATAAGTGTTTCGGTAAAATTTCGGTGAGCTGGTTGTCTTGCTGCCAATAGTGCAGGGCAGAGAAGGGGTCGCCTTTATTACTCAATACTCGGGTAAATAACGCTTCGCACTGTGACAATACATAGTCGGCTTCGAGTTGACGCGCTTTTTGCTGTAAGTCATCAATACGACCACTGCTGCGGAAATCAACGGTTTCAGAATCTGACTTACTTTCTTTACGTAATGAGTGGTAAATGTCGGTGAGTTCTTCTTGCTGTACCTGATTGCTAATATCAACACTGGCTGATAATTGCAGTGGCGCAACGCGATTGAAGATAGCCGGTACTTGTTCACGTTCAGCGTAGTCGTCTAACTCCCAAATAGGATTGTCTTTTAGAAATTTAGACATGGCTTTAAGACGGGCCACTTGTTCATTTTGCTTACGCAGGGTCATTAGCAATTGACGCATGCGATGAACTGCGCCTTCTAACTGACGGTTAATACGACGATAACCATCAATAAAGAAAGTAACTTTGCGGCTGAGTTCTGCAGGCACATCATCCCAATCTAACCAGCTATATACGTCATTAAGATTAATATCGGCTAACGCATTAAGTAAGCCCTCGGTATAAGCGATGGCTTTTTCATTTTCATGGATCTTACTTTCTAAGCTATCCACAAAACCGAACTTACTGGTGATTGCTGCGAACAAACCACTGACACTGTCTTCTAATTCATAAACAATGCCGTAAAGCTCTTCGTCAACTTGACTTAAATAGAAAGAAACTTCATTGTGCTGACCAGTTAATAACGCGCGTTTATATGACTTAATATCACCATCAATGTGTTGCATGACTTTAGCGATATCAGTACGTTTACGGTAAGACGCATGACGTAATAATAGTTTGTCTAAAATACGCTTTAAGTTGATGGCCAGCATATAGGTGCCATCTTCTTCACTTGGACGGATCAGCCCATTCTTGGTGAGCATTTCTAATAAGGCGCTATTCTCGCCATTATCAATAATGCTGCCATCGAAATAGGCTTGGGCCAACATGCTGCTGTTTGTTTTAGCAAATGAAGTGCGTATTATCTGGGCAATTTTTTCGACTTCAGAAGCGCTTTGCAGCTGTGACATTAAAACATCTCCGACTGTGAGTCATCGAAGATATGGTTATTTTGTGTTTCTAATTTCAACGATTCGCTGTCATTAATAAAATCAATTAACTCGTGAATATAGTTCATTTTAGCGGTGATCTGATAAATGGTACTACCCGTCTCTAAACGTTGTACGTAGCCAGCTTCATCTAACTTTTTTAAGATAAAGTTAAGCTGTTCCGAGATATCATTACGGCTAGTTTTGAAAATACCTTTATTGGTTAATAGCGCTAACTGTTGTTTTAACGTTGGTTCGTGCTCAATACCACGTAATAGTTCAGACAAGCGGATAGTATCGCCTGCGCGCATGGCGCAATCATGTACAAGGGCTGTCATGGCGAGATCTAAAAAATTAACTAATGGGCGGAAGATATCACGTACTTGGCGTAGCTGCTGACGAATATCTGTGCGGTTCTCTTCTTCAATTGTGCAGTAGCAAGCGACAAAGGCTAAACCATCCTCAATCACTTTTACTTTACGGTTAATCAAACGCAGGTAATCATTTACCTTTTCAAATAAGCTCTGCTCAGACAGGTAGCGATATGCATCAGGTTGACTGACCTGACAAATGGTATGACCCTGTAACAATAATTCAACGGTAGTTTGAAACATGGGTTAACCCTCTTCTTGCATAGTTGCTGGCGTAGTATCTGCAGCTATGATTGATGTTGTACTTGTAGACGACGTCTTTGTTTCCACCGACGATGTTAATTCTGGTTCTGATACTAAGGTTTTTTTGGCATCACCATTTAACAGAGCCATGAGTGGATCGTCATCAACATTCATCTGGATCAGACGTTTATTACGGCTATCAATTTCATATAGGTGATCGAATAACTGCAATACTGATTTATCGGTTGACGGTGATGCTGTAATGATCTGAATACCGTGTTGATTTAGCATTTCGAGCATTGCCTGAATGTTTTCAGAATGCAATTCACCTAATTCATCGACTGGCCAAGTGATCACGGTACTTGCATCGGGGCGCAACATGGTTGTTAAACCGGTAAAGAAAGTAATTAAGGCTAAGTAAGATAGGCCCGTTGATGAGACATCTTCCAGTTCTTTTGGTGTTGTTGCACGAGTCGTTCGACCGTTTTCAACAATGGTAAATTCAATATCAAATAGCTCATTGTGCTGCATGTTATTGTTTTTCGGTAATACCGCTGATAATTCATCCAAGCTATCAATTAAGTTTTGTGGAATACTGCGATCATGCGTGAGTTCGGTATTAGCTTGATATGCTTCAAACGCCTCGTTTACATTTTCAAGCTGCTTCCAGTAACCTAACTTGTCCATCTTAGTACGAATGGCAATTTTAATATCACCGAGGGCAGTGAAGAATTGTTTACCATTCATGTGGCTAGACAGTTTACGGCCAGTACGGGTAATGTTGCGATCAAAGTTACTTAAATGGGTATAGATAGATAAAATATCGTTAGCACGTAATTCAACTTCGTGCGTGGTCGATGTTTGCAATAGTTTTGCATTTTTCAATACATAACTCAGCTGTTCGCCGCTGTTGATTGCTTCTTCAAGGCGGTAGTTCACCATCTCAGGGTCACTTTCAATGCGGTTTTCTAACCAACCAATTTGCAGTGTACTTTTTGAGTAACGTTTTAATTCACTGCTAATTTTACTCACAGAGCTTAATACATTACTTTGTTGTTTACCTAACAGACTTATTTGGCTGTTCGTTAGCTTAGAGATGTTGTTGACGGTGTATTCTGGTAAATCATCATGTTTAATCACAGGATAGTCTGCTAGTTTTACAAGGCTGTTATCTAAGCCTTTTAATTGTAATACTAAGTCAGTAACGAGCTTATCGAGCTGGGTTTTCTCTTGCTCTAGCTTGTCGGTTGACTGCTGATAATCTTGATGTTTATCTTTTAATTGCTGTTGGAAACGTTGGATAGCGGCATCTAAGCGGCGTAAACGTTCACGGCCTGGTTCCACTTGCGACCATGATGTTTCTAACCAGCTATTATATTTATCCGCTTTTTGTTGGAATACTTTGGCATTCTCAACGGCTTTCATCGTTTGTTTTATTTTAGCTTCAAGGGCGTTGAAGATGCTGGCATTAATCCCTGCGTCGCTTAATGCGGCTTGGAGTGCATCGGCAATGCGTTGCGCTTCAACTTGTGCTTCATTGCGCAGATTGTCGAGTGATGACTGGTAGCTATCAATACGCTGATTATAGTCAGTTTCTAGCTGGCAATGTACGCTTAAACGTTCGTTGTTTAGCTCGTTATGACGACTTTGATAATCAACCTTTGCTTGGCTTAATGCTTGTTGCGCTTGAACTAAGAGTAGTTCTGTATCCGCTAATTCAGTTTGCACTCGCGCAATAGCTAAGGTTTTATGTTGTTCTAATTTACTATTTAATTCATCTTCTTCATTTACTAGGCTAGTGAGTAATTGAGTTTGTTTAAACAGTAATTGCTTGCTCGACATTAATTGTTTATCAAGCTCTTCAACGTCTTTATTGAGCCGCTCTAATGCTTGTTGTAATTGCTCTAGTTCCGATTTTTTAGCCCCAATTTGCGCTGAAATATGCTGTTCTTTTTCTGCCAGTGCGCTGTCTGTGAACGAGACGTGTTCTAGGGCATTAAGGTTGATTTTTATGCCATAAAAATCTTGAACTTGGGTTAGCGCTGTTTCGGTATCGGATTGTTTCGCTGCGTCAGTAAATGCGGCTAATAACTCTGGTTCAAGATGCAGGTGTTTTAATAGCTCAGGGTTAATGACACGACCAATGTTGCTTTGCCAGTTTGGCACGTGCTCAACAAGGAAGGCATGTAATGACCCTTTGGCTGGGCTTAATAGTGTTTGTACATCTCGCTGCTGCTGCGCTAAATGGTTTAATTCGATTTTTAAGCGATCGTTGGTTTGCAGCGCTTGATGTTGTTTTTGGCGTAAACTTTGAGACTCGCTGCTAACACGGTTGTAGGCTTCTTGACGCTCGCTAATACGACGACGACACTGGCTTAGATTCTGTTGTAATTGCAGAGATTGGTCAGCAAGTTCTGGATCAATCTGCGGCTGTTTCAGCTGTAGGTTAAGTGAGATCTTAGTATGTTCAAGCGGTGTTTTCTTTTCGGTTAACTGATCAATCAGCGTTTGTGTTTGCGTTCTTAATTCACTTTCTAACGTTGCATAGCGTAACTTGTTTTCACTTAACGCGGTTGTTAACTGTTGACGCTGAGAGCTGATTTCGTTCGTTAGTTGTTGCTCGTGCTTGTTAAAATCAAGCTCTTGTTTTTGCTGCTGTTCGGTAAACGTGCGACTAAGATCGGCAGACTTTTCACTTAACTGGGTTTTTTCGTTGTTCAGATTGATTAAGCGTAAGGTAAAATCAGATAACTCAGAACCGCGCTGCTCATAGGTCGCGGCTTCATCATCTTCAAAATCAATTTTTTCTTGTTCTAATTTATCAAGATCGTGTTTAATTTCACGATGGGCTTTTTCTTCATCGTGACAGGCATCTTCAATCGTTAATACTTGCTGTCTGTGTGCTTCTTTTAAGTCGGTCAACTCAAGCAATACATCTTTTAAACGTGTACCTGCAGTGTCTTGATCTTGACTACACTTCTGTTGGTAGATATCAGCAAGGTGATGTAGGTGCTGTAGATCTTTTTTGATTTCAATAAGTGAATCAATGTCAGTTAATGACGATAGGATCTTGTCTTCTAGATTGAGAATGGCTTGTGATGAATGCAGGTCGGCTAGCCAGCTATCAATATCGGTTTTATCAATGTTAACCATGTCAGTCACATTGTGGCTGAGCATTTCTGAACTGATCGCGTCTTGCGAGATCTCGATGATCATTTGTTTGATCACGTCGAAGTTAGAGATCTTATTAAATACCGAGGTAACGACTTTTTCAATGTGCTTAATCGGTGATTGGCTCATTGAAAAACGTTGTTGTAGTGTACGCAGTGATTTCTTGCCGCCGAGATCACGATGATTCTGAATGACTTTTGCATATTCATCGACACTTAACAGGCTGCTGATTTCACAACGATGTTGAGTTCGATAATTACGTTTAATTTCGTCATCGCCAAAAATATTGCCACTTTCATCCAGGTACATTTTGATATCGAACGGGTGATCAATAAAGCGATATAGCAGTTTATCGCCATCGCTTTTAATTAATACATGACATAATTGCGGTGTGTCGGTGCCGTTCGGACGTTGATAGTCAAAAATGATGTAGCTGGTTTTACGCGGCAAATAATACGCGGCAAATGATTTCTTGTTGGCATTTCGTTCAACAATACGTCCAGGTCGCGCACCCCAAAACAGCATAGGCAGTTTAAGTAGTGTCGTTTTACCGGCACCATTGGTCCCCGCAACTTTAATATTACCCGTGTTATTTAACTCAAGTAATTTACCCGGCCAAAAGCTATCAATAAGGTAAGTTGTGCGACAAAGATATTGTTGTGAAGAATCAGTCATTATCATTATTTTGCAAGAAATCGAACCCCATATTTTAACTGAATGACGCACAAGATGTAAGAAAAAAGATAAGTTTAGTCGGGTGATGAGCGGTTCTGCTCAGATTATCAGCAACTTTGTGTTTGCCGTTGGATTTATGCAAATTTAGTGAATATTCTTGCATATATATAATAATGCAATACAATTCGCTAAATTATTTATATTAACAAGCTGAAATGATGGTTGGTGTGGCATTTTATGTCGACATTTGGCTTGATTAAGGAATTATTGATGGAAAACAAACTTGGACTAGGTATGTTGGTTGCGTTGGTATTCAGTACCATGGTCGGCGCTGGAATATTTAGTCTCCCGCAAAACGTTGCCGTATCAGCTGCACCCGGTGCAATCACGCTAGGCTGGTTGATCACGGGCTGCGGTATGCTCGCGCTCGTGACGGTATTACGTAATTTGGTGGTTCGCTTCCCTAATTTAAACGGTGGTATTTTCTCGTACGCCCAAGCAGGCTTTGGTAACTACATTGGTTTTATGTCGGCTTGGGGTTATTGGATCTGTAACTTATTAGCGAACGTATCGTATGCAGTGGTCTTTTTTAGTGCGATTGGCTACTTTGTTGATACCCCTGAAAACCCAATGATGGGACAGGGTAATACGCCAATTGCAGTGTTGGGTGGTTCGTTATTAATTTGGTTTATGCATGCGTTAGTATTACGTGGTGTGACACGTGCTGCGTTGATTAATGTATTTGCGACGGTGGCGAAAATAATCCCTATTCTAACCTTCGTTTGTTTGGTTGTGATGGCGTTTAGTTTTGATAAGTTTACCCTTGATTTTTGGGGTGAAAAAACACCTGAATTAGGCTCGGTATTAGATCAGGTTAAAGCCACTATGATGGTGACATTATGGGTATTCATTGGTATTGAAGGTGCGGTTATTTTATCTAACCGTGCTAAAGATAAATGCGACGTGGCGAAAGCAACGGGTATTGCGCTGTTCTCGGCATTATTACTCTATATTGCTGTTAGCTTGTTTACTTTAGGTGTAATGACTCAACCTGAAGTTGCGCAACTACAAAATCCATCAATGGCGAATATTTTAGAAGTGATCGTTGGTCCTTGGGGAGCAATGCTGATTAATGCTGGTTTGATTATCTCGGTATCCGGTGCGTTATTGAGTTGGACAGTGGTTAGTGCTGAAGTGCCTTTCATTGCGGCAAAAGAAGGGTTATTCCCGAAAGCATTTACGAAAGAAAACAGTAAAGGTGCAGCAACAACGTCACTGTGGTTCTCATCTTGTTTGGTACAATTCTTTCTAATCTTAACGTTATTACAAGAAAGCTCGTATTTAGCCTTGGTAAACATTGCGACTTCGGCTGTCTTGTTACCGTATTTTTTAGTGGGCGCTTATGGTGTGAAAGTCGCGTTAAGCGGTGAAGGTTATAGCGTAACTGAAGGTCGTAAGAAAGACCTTGTTATTGCATTAATATCATCATTTTATGGTGCTTGGCTCGTATATGCAGCTGGTGCTGAGTATATGTTGTTATGTGCATTATTGTATTTACCGGGTGTACTGGTTTATAAGAAAGCACTTGCTGAAAAACAGCTGGAATTTAGCAAGCAAGATTATGCTTATTCATTCGTGTTATTAGCAGGTGCTGCAGGTGCGGTTTATCTGTTATCAACAGGTGTGTTGTCACTTTCTTAGTATTTTAACCACAATTTTGATACTCTAATTAGACACTTAAAATGTTTAACTTGAAACCCTCACCTTAAAAGATAGGTGTATGTTGTAAAAAGGCTTATTTAGATGATTGTGGTTTTATATTTAATATTAGGCGCTGCGGCAGGTTTGATCGCTGGCTTGTTTGGTGTTGGTGGCGGTTTAATTATCGTACCAGCACTGGTTTTCTCTTTTTCCTTGCAAGAACTCTCGCCAATAGTTTTAACCCAGTTGGCGATTGGTACTTCCCTCGCGACGATTATCTTTACCTCTCTTAGTTCGATTAAAACCCACCACAGTAAAGGGGCAATTGATTGGTCTTTGGTTAAACGTCTGACTATCGGTATTGTTATTGGCGCGGTTGCTGGTAGTATTTTTGCTGATTATTTACCGGGTAATACATTACAAATTATTATCGGTATTTATGCATTAACTGTTGCGGTTCAAATGGGCTTTAATTTAAAACCAAAAGCAGAGCATGAACTACCAAAAGGCGCTGGCTTGAGTGTTGCAGGTGGTGTCATTGGTGCTATTTCTGCTTTATTTGGCATTGGCGGCGGTTCACTCACCGTACCTTACTTATCTTGGTGTCGTGTGGAAATGCGTAATGCGGTTGCGACGTCTTCTGCTTGTGGCTTGCCGATTGCGGTGGCGGGCGTGTGCACCTATATTATTACGGGCTGGAATAATCCTGATTTGCCAGAGTACAGCTTGGGTTATATTTACTTACCCGCTTTCTTTGGCATTATTATTACCAGTACTGTGTTTGCTAAACAAGGTGCAAAACTTGCGCACTCATTACCAAGTCATATCCTAAAACGGTATTTTGCTTTGTTATTACTGGGTGTTGGTTCGAAGTTTATTTTTTTCTAAAACGAACATTTTATTGATCTAGGCTATGAATAGTCCGAATAAGTACTCATTTAGTATAGGTTTGTAACAGGCTCTATCTAAAATATGTTAATTTCATCCCCTAAGTAGTAGTTTACTAAGGGGCCGCTTTGTTAAAACTAACAACTGCGATTAACGCATTACAGCAACTGATTATTCATGCTCAGCCAGAGCAAACTCGTCTTTCGGTCGAATTACAGCCCTTGTATGCCACCGAACTAATTGAATGGTTTGATGCGCAAATTTTATTCCCGCAATTTTATTGGCAATCTCGAGACGGTGATGAAGAAGTCGTCGCCTTAGGTCAGTGTTGCCATTTTCATGATCTTGATACGGCTAAAAGCCAGCTTAACGAACAGCAACGGATCTGGGGCGGATGCGCATTTTCACATCAAGATCATTATTTCTTACCGCAAGTTGAATTAACACGTAAAAACAATAACTGGCTATTATCGGTGAATTTGCCTGCTCATTCAGCGCCAATCCATGAGAATGTTGGAATAAAGCGTACAGATCAAACCTATGACAAAGCTGCATTGCTTGAAAGTCTCGCCAGTTTAATTACACCTGCGCCGACACCTCTCCCGTTATCTTATAAGATTGAAGCGCGCAGTCATTACCCTGAATTTAACCAGTGGTCTCATCTTGTCACCAAAGCTTTAAATGCGATCGAACAACAAGATTTTGAGAAAGTGGTGTTAGCGAGGAAGACAGCATTAACACTAAATCGTCCAATTTCTGCTGCTCAGTTTTTACAGCAAAGTCGCCAGGTTAATCAGCAGTGTTACCACTTTATATTTGCGCTTCAGGCTAACGACTATTTTGTTGGTTCTACGCCAGAGCTATTATTTTCGCGAAAACAACGTCAATTACATACCGAGGCGCTTGCGGGTACAGCGGCACGCAGTGATGATGCTGCGGAAGACCGTGGTTTAGCCAATTGGTTATTAAATGACAGCAAAAATCGTTATGAAAACCGTTTAGTGGTGGATGATTTAATGGCGCGTTTAGACCCTCGTTGTGATTCATTACAGGTATCTGTGAAACCAGAATTAGTGAAACTGCGTAAAGTTCAGCACTTAAAACATCACATCTCAGGGATACTTGCTACAGATGTTGATGATGCAGAGTTATTAGCTAACTTACAACCAACCGCTGCGATAGCAGGATTACCACGTCAACCAGCATTAAATTTTATTGCGAACAATGAACCATTTACACGGGGTTGGTATAGCGGTGCGCTTGGTTATGTTGGGCTGCAGCAAAGTGAGTTTTGTGTTGCGATCCGCAGCGCGCGAATTTTAGGGCATGAGGTACAGCTTTTTGCGGGGGCGGGCATTGTACCAGGCTCTAGCCCTGTAAGTGAATGGCAAGAGCTAGAACGTAAAACCGCGACACTGTTAACCTTACTTGAACCTGATACGACTGTTAACTGTGATATAGACTGCGATGATATTCGCTTAAATTCATTTTTACCTGAGTTACAACGCGCATGATAACAAACCAGTCTCTTTTAAACATGCAAGCTCCATTAAACCGTTTATGGGCAAGCTTAATGTTAGATGAATTGAGTCGTTTAGGCGTTCGTCATGTGTGTGTTGCACCAGGATCTCGCTCAACCCCCCTTGTTTTAGCGGCTGAAGAGAATGAGAATCTGATCTTACATTGCCACTTTGATGAACGTGGACTTGGTTTCTATGCTCTGGGGTTAGCTAAATCATTACAAGCGCCTGTTGCTGTGATTGTTACATCAGGTACAGCGGTGGCAAATCTATTACCAGCTGTGGTCGAAAGTGGTTTAACTAAAGAAAAACTAGTGCTATTAACTGCCGATCGGCCCATCGAACAAATTAATTGTGGTGCTAATCAGGCCATTCAACAATCAGGCTTATTCTCAAGCCATGTTTGTCATGAATTATTATTACCTAGCCCGAGTCTGGGCATCACACCGCAGTGGTTGTTGAGTACCATAGACCAAAGTTTAGCGGTGCAGCAGCAAGTGGGTGGTACGGTTCATATCAACTGCCCTTACCCTGAACCTTTGTATGGCGGCGACGCTGATTTTAGTGATTACCTTACTGGGATCGCAGGATGGAAAGCCTCACAGAAAACGTATTTGTCGATTAATTCATTAGGAACCAATTCAATTGACATTAATGGGCTAAACACTTACTTGTCCGATAGCCATTCCGTACATTGTCATTCTTTAGACTTGAAGGCGTCTGCCGACTTATATACCGCTACTTATACCAGCATGCCCGTTGTAAACAAAAAAGGACTTGTTGTTATTGGCGCAGTTGCAATTACAGAGATGCAAGCGATCAAACAATGGGCGGCTATTTTGGGTTGGCCAGTATTGGTTGATCCGCAAGCTGGTGGCAGTAGTGAATGGGCGCATTATGATGTCTGGTTACAAAATCAAGCGTGTCACGATAAGTTAGCGGAAGCAGAGATCTTGGTGCAATTTGGCGCGCGGTTGGTATCAAAGCGTTTAGGTCAGTTTATCGCACAGCATGACTGGCAAGACTATTGGTTAATTGCAGCACAAGCGGGGCAGTTAGACCCTTATCATCATACTTGTAAACAATTCATTAGTCCTATCTCGGCTTGGTTAACATCTTTTGTTGAAGGCCACTTAAATAGTCAGTTAAGCGAACCATTGGTATCAACTAATTACTCGTTCGAAGCAAATAGCCGCATATTCGCAGATGTTGGTGTTTGTCATCATGATGCTAACGGTTATGAGTGGGCTAAAATGTTAACGTTTGCTAGCAGTAAAGTACGTCAGTTGGTAGAGAAGCGTTACATTGATAATCTAACGGAAATTAGTTTTGCTATCACGTTAGATGCTTGCCTGACTATGCCGCCTTTAACTAATCCAACGAGTTTATTTATTGGTAATAGCTTGATTGTTCGTTTACTTGATATGTTTGTAACATTACCGAATGTGCCTGTATTTAGTAATCGTGGTGCTTCGGGTATTGATGGCTTGTTGGCGACGGCTGCTGGAGTGCAAGCAGGGCAGGAGCAAGGCATGCTTTGTTTATTGGGTGATACGTCTTTGTTATATGACTTAAATTCACTGGCGTTATTTTCTAATCCGACATATCCGAGTGTGATTGTGGTACTGAATAATGACGGTGGTGCAATTTTCGATATGTTACCTGTTAATGGGCAACAAAAAGAACAGCTTTACCGTATGCCACACGGACTTAAATTTGAACATGCGGCTGCGATGTTTGGGCTGGATTACGTTCAACCTAAAACGCTGGCGGATGCACTGTCTGCTATTGATCATGGATTAAATCAAATGCGTGAAGTGGCTGGGGAGATGCGAACGCTGTTGGTAGAAATAGTAACGCCAGCTGGGGAAGCTGCCAAGCAACTCAAGCAGTTGTTTAGCGAGGTGAAAAATGCAAGTTTTATCTAATATGATTATCTCGAAACAGACGCAATCACCTCTATATTCAGTCTCATTTGAGCCTGCTAATCATAGTGTTCAAAGCTCCGCAGCGAAACCAAGTTTGGTGTTCTTGCATGGTTTACTTGGTTCAACGGCAGATTGGCAACTGATAATTGCGGACTTATCACTGGATTACCAGTGTATCTGTATTGACCTACCAGGGCATGCGGGTAGCCAAGCCGTTACTGTTAATGACTTTCAGCATGTTCAACAACTAATCATAGCGACGCTTGCCCAGTATCAACTCGATAATATTATTTTGGTCGGTTACTCGTTAGGGGCGCGGATTGCCATGACGATCGCGAGTGATCAAGCGTCTAATTGGCCGTATACCCTCGATGGAGTGTTGTTAGAAAGTGGAAATCCAGGTTTGAACAGTAGCGCTGAACAATTACAGCGTGGATTACATGACTTGGGTTGGGTAACACGTTTTAGCGACGACACATTACCTACTGTGCTTATTGATTGGTACCAGCAAGGGGTATTTGCATCGCTTACTCAGGCTCAAAAAAACGCTTTAATTAAAACGCGTTGTCAAATTCAAGCAGATAAAAATGGATTCAGCGGCGGTATGCAGATAAGCAAAATGTTGGCCGCGACCTCATTATCTAAGCAAGGTTATTTGTTACCACAATTACAAAAATCTGAACTTCCTGTGCGCATGGTTTGTGGTGAATTAGACCCTAAATTTGTGCTGTTAACCAAAGCAAGTCAATTGGATTATCGCCTGGTATCAAGAGCTGGGCATAACGTACATGCAGACCAGCCACATGAGTTCATTCAGTTAGTGAGAGATTTCGTGAGTGAGATAGCGGTTAACAAAGCCACGCACAAGAAGGCGGCTTAAACGCGTTTTAAATAAAAACTTAACAGATTAGGAATTATTATGACAACAACCGTTGGTATTACAGAAGCAGAACTATACGCGCACGTAGAATGGCAAGATTGCACCGGTGAATACCAAGATATTCATTTTCATAAATCCTTAGATGGCATTGCTAAAATCACCATTGCACGTCCTCAAGTACGCAATGCGTTCCGTCCACAAACAGTACAAGAAATGATGCAAGCCTTAGCAGATGCTCGTTATGACTCAAGCGTGGGCGTTATTATTCTAACCGGGCTTGGCGAGCATGCGTTTTGTTCTGGTGGAGATCAGAAAGTGCGTGGTGACTATGGCGGTTATCAAGATGATGAAGGTATGCATCACTTAAATGTGTTGGATTTTCAACGTCAGATCCGTACTTGCCCAAAACCTGTAATAGCGGCAGTGGCGGGTTATGCTGTTGGTGGTGGTCATGTATTACACATGATGTGTGATTTAACTGTTGCAGCAGACAATGCGCAATTTGGCCAAACAGGTCCTAAAGTCGGTTCGTTTGACGGCGGTTGGGGCGCATCGTATATGGCGCGTATTGTTGGGCAGAAGAAAGCGCGTGAAATTTGGTTCTTGTGTCGTTTTTATGATGCACAAGAAGCATTGGATATGGGGTTGGTGAATACGGTTGTGCCACTGGCAGATTTAGAACGTGAAACTGTACGTTGGTGTCGTGAAGTATTACAACACAGCCCAATGTCATTACGTTGTTTGAAAGCAGCGTTGAATGCGGATTGTGATGGTCAAGCTGGGTTACAAGAGTTGGCGGGTAATGCCACTATGATGTTCTACATGACAGACGAAGGACAAGAAGGACGTAATGCCTTCAATGAAAAACGCCGTCCTGATTTCTCTAAGTTTCCACGTAATCCTTAATCAGTAAGCAGATATTGTTAATGCAACGTCAAGTGAAGTTGTACCATTATCAGTTGCCTTTGGACTGTGCCATGATATTACGTGGTCAGTCTGTTAGTGTTCGTGAAGGTTGGCTTGTTGAATTGCAAGAAAGGGTTGAATTGCAGGAGGATGCTGAATTATTGGAAAATGTTGAGTTGCATGAGCAGTGTAAAAGCACTCAAGTTAATAAAGTAGGGCGTGGCGAAATTGCGCCTTTACCTGGCTTTAGTGATGAGACATCAACGCAAGCAAAGCAGCAACTCGAAAGCATGATCCACATTTGGCTAGAGCAGGGCGCAGTAGATCTGAGTACGTGCTGCCCCTCAGTGGCGTTTGGTTTTAGCATGGCTCTTTTGGAGCTAGACGACGAGCTACCGCAAATGACTTATTGCGACGATATTCATAACGACAAGCTTCATAACGGTAATAGTCATCATCACATTAACAGCGCGCTATTATTGGCTGCTGATCTTAGAATCATAAACCGTAACCATGCAAAACTTGCCGCGAGTTCCTTATGTAAGTTGAAAATTGCGACCCAACCGACTGCGAAAGGTGCCTGTCATGACGGCGAGATTGCCCGACAGTTACTACAGCGATACCCTCAATTACGGTTACGTTTAGATGCCAACCGACGTTGGAACCTTGTGAATGCGTTAGCGTTTGCCAAGCAGATCCCCGTGGCGTTACGCCAGCGTATCGATTTCATCGAAGAGCCGTGTCATAACTCAAGCGATAGTTACCTGTTTACGCGTGAAACTGGGATTGCCATCGCATGGGATGAAAGCTTACGGGATGCTTGCAAAAACCGGGGAGATGTTGAGTTTCTGAAGTCTACAATCGCTGAATGTCATGCTTCTGACACCGCATCAATTGCCGCTATTGTGATTAAACCTATGCTGGCTGGCACCATTACTCACTGCCGTCACTTGATTGAGCTGGCATATCAATTGGGTTTAACTGTGGTGATTAGTTCAAGTCTTGAATCTAGTTTTGGTTTACTGCAACTGGCTCGTTTATCGCAGTGGTTAACACCTGATACGACCCCCGGATTAGATACCATGCATGTTTTTAAGCAGCAAGTGGCAATACCTTATCCGGGCTGTAATTTGTCTTTGTTAGCACTAACTGCATTACCTTGTCGTACCTATTTTCAAGTTACAGATAATAAGATATCAAGATATAAATACAAAGCAGCATCGTATTATGGAAGCCTATAAATGATAGACGTTATAATTGATGACATAGAGTGTCATGATGTCAGTTTTAGTTGTTGGCCTTGGCAGCATTGGTCATCACTTAATCCGGATGGTATTGCCTTGGTATATGGTGAGTACTCATTTACTTGGCAGCATGTGAATTCACTGGTGGATGAATATGCCGAACAGTTAAATACACAAGGTGTACGACAAGATCATATTGTTGCTGCTGTGAGCGTTAATGACCCTGGTGTATTGTGGTTATACTTAGCTTGTTTACGACTCGGTGCTTGCTGTGTGGTACTAGATCCGAAACAAAGTGCTGAACAGTTAAGTGACAAGTTTGAAGCACTCGCCGCACAGTTTATTTGGATATCAGCACCTGCATTTAATCGCTCACAAGGTCTGCAAAGTATTAATAACACGAGAGAGTTAGTGTTTACTCTCTCCCTTGCACCCTCGGAGAAAACTTCATCAACAAGGTCGACTATTTCTATAACAGCGGCAACCAAATACGTGAGTACTGAGGATAGTATTAAGCTGGAGTGGCAAGCAGAGCGGCTAGCCAGTATCGTCTTTACATCCGGTTCAACTGGTAAAGCTAAAGCGGTTGCACATAGCGGTGAAAATCATTTGTATTCTGCTGCGGGTTTGTTATCAGTGTTCAGTTATACGGCGTCAGACAGTTGGTTATTGTCGTTACCTTTGTTTCATGTATCTGGCTTAGCGATTGTGTGGCGTTGGTTATCTGCTGGTGGGCAGCTGGTGTTACCGTTAGCAGATAGTCTTGTTGAACAGTTATCACAAGTAACGCACGCATCTTTAGTACCAACTCAATTGCGACGCTACCTTAATGAATTGGGTGCAGATCAAGAGGTTATTAGTCTTAAACGTATCTTGTTAGGTGGTGCAGTGATCCCCGTCGTATTAACGGATAAAGCGAAATCCCTCGGTATTGATTGCTGGTCTGGCTATGGCATGACTGAAATGGCCTCTACTGTCACCGCTAAACCTGCGGATGATAGTGCAGGCGTTGGTACTTTACTCGCACATCGCTGTTTGTCCTTGATTGATAAACAAATTAAGGTGCGAGGTAGAAGTTTAGGGATGGGTTATTATTATCAAGGTGCGTTAAGTCCCATTACTGACGAAAGCGGTTGGCTTGTCACAGGGGACTTAGGCATGATAGCGCAAGGTGATGCGTTAGCGGATGAATTATTTATTCTTGGTCGACAAGATAATATGTTTATTTCCGGTGGTGAAAATATTCATCCAGAACAAATTGAGCGCATTTTACTTTCGCATCCGTTCATTAATCAAGCGTTAGTATTCCCATGCGAAGATGTGGAGTTTGGCCATCGTCCAATTGCTGTTATTGACGCTATTGCATATTTATCAGTCGATGATATGAATAAATTCCTACAAAACAAGCTGGTTAAATTCATGTGGCCGATAAATTATCATTCGCTACCAGACGCTATAAATGTGAACAGCATCAAGTTAAACAGGGCTTCTGTTCAACTGTGGGTCACAAGTTTATACGAATAGTTGAGCTAGATGATAATAATTCTTGCTTGTTATAAATCTGGCTTGGTGTTCGCTTTGTTTTCTTGTAGTATACAGATTCCTCCTTATTCATCAGATGAATAGCGACATAGTAATGAAGGTTTACAATGTCATTTAGAGCGGTGTAATTAACAGAGATGTAGCATGCTAAATATTAATACTCAGGTTATTGAGATCCCGGAACCCATGTTTCGTGGTTGGCAACAAACTGTAGAGTTGATCGCTGGCGTTATGAATCTGCCTGCAGCATTAATTATGCGCGTTCACCACAATGATATTCGAATATTTTCGTCAAACGACACGGCTCATTTGGCTTCCCTGCGATTATCAGAATCGAAGCAATTAAGCTGTTACAGTGCACAGGTTATTTATAATCGTGCAGAGCTACTTATTGAAGACGCTACCCTCGATTCAACGTGGAAATTCGACAGTAATATTAGCGCCGACATTTTGGCGTATTACGGTTTACCGCTTACTTGGCCGAATGATCAAGCTTTTGGTACACTTTGTGTCTTAGATACGAAAATCCATAAATTTACACCTCATTGCAAATTACTTATCGCACGTTTTCAGCAATCGATGAATGCTGATCTCACTATACTCTACGAAAAAGCCGAGTTACTGAACGCTAACCGTAAATTACAGAGTTTACTTGCTAAGAAATCAATGGCGCTAACCTTGTCTCATCAAGCGTTATTATATGAACAAGATAGCCGTTCGGCATTAGAATCGACCCTTATTTATCAGCAAGAATATGACCCGCTTACAGGTGTCGCTAATCAGTTTTCATTAGTTAAACAGATTGATGACATGTTGGAATATGTTGATGATGACAACGAGCTTGCTGTTATTTATTTGGGTATCCGAAACTTCAAATCGATTAATAACAGTTATGGTTATGCGATTGGTGACAAAGTATTACTTGAAGTCAGCCAGCGTATTCACCAGCAGCTGACGACAGAACACTTGGTTGCACGTTGCTGGGGTGATGCTTTTGCTATTGTTGTTCGCGATGATAATGTTGTTGAGCAAGTAATTGATTTAATTGCACGTTTTTCACAAGCCTTTGAATCTACATTTATTGTTGATGATTATACTATCACCACTCAGATTTGTTGTGGCATTGCGTTAGCTGGTTCTCCCGCAGACAAAGGTATTTCTTTGGTTGAAAGAGCTGAAGCCGCGATGAGTGTGAGTAAAGACAAGGGCACCTGTTATAACTTCTTTACTGAAGAGTTAAGTGTCGCGATTGGTGAGCGTCACTATTTAGAATCACATTTAGCCGAAGCGCTAGATAAAAATGAAATGTCGGTACATTATCAACCGATGATTTGTGTTAAAACTCGTCGTGTATTGGGGGCCGAAGCGTTAATTCGCTGGCAGAATCCGATACTCGGTGCGGTTGCGCCCGATCGTTTTATCCATCTAGCAGAGCAGAATGGCCAGATCTTAGCATTAGGTAACTTTGTATTACGTACCGCAATGGAACAAGCGGCCCAGTGGCGTAACAGCTTTGGTGATGATTTTTGTATTGCTGTTAATATGTCACCGGTACAGTTTCGTGATGACAACTTAGTTTCTCGTATCGCGCAGTTGCTGGTTTATTATCGTTTACCTGGTAGCTCGCTAGAACTTGAGATAACTGAGGGCGTTTTATTACAAGACGAGAAGAAAGCCGCGAAAGCCATTGCTGGATTACAAAAGTTGGGTGTACGTATTTCGTTAGATGACTTCGGCACAGGTTATTCGTCATTAAGTTATTTACAGAAGTATTCGTTTGATACGTTGAAAATTGATCGTAGTTTCATTATGAATCTAATGGAGCGAGATCAAGACAAAGAATTAGCGCGGGCGATTATTGCGATGGCGAAGAAGCTTAATTTGCAAGTTGTTGCCGAAGGCGTTGAAACGGTAGAGCAAGATCAGTTTATTGCTGATGAAGGTTGTGATTATGGTCAGGGTTATCTGTATGGTAAACCTGTACCTGCAACTATGTTTACGGGTCAGTACCTTAGCAAACAAGCTATTTAGTTGATGTGCTTTTGATCGACTTGGTTGGATAGTGTGCAATTGGAGTTTGTGGAGCATAAAACTGCTATAAACGGTTGCAAAGAATCAGTGAATAGTTAATAATTCACTCGTTGTCAAGCACAACACATTTGATGGGTGCCTTATGGGTCCCTCCGCATTGATACTCTGTGAATTCGGCCAGGCCTGGAAGGGAGCAACCGCAGCAGAGAACTCAAGTGCCGGAGTGAGGCTTGTAGGGTATCCTTCAAAAGTGTTGTGCTTTTCTCGTTTCTGACGTTCTGCTTTTTCAAATCAATATCTTACCGCTCCATCTTCGTTATTATTTTATTCCCTTTGGAGTTATAGTTCAGCCTTAGCGATTAAGCAATTTTGGCACCTTCTATTTTTGAATCCCGCAACTATCACCTATTAACTATTAACTATTAACTATTAACTATTAACTATTAACTATTAACTATTAACTATTAACTATTAACTATTAACTATTAATTATTAAACTTATATTCATTATCGATATCTTATTTATTTTTATCTAGTTTGCGACAAAAAAGCATTGAACTCTTGGCCATATCAAGAGGGTTAATGCCAACACAGGTACCGTAATTACAATGCCTTACAATGCGTTTTAAAAGGTAATGTATAATCCACTGACGTAATAGTGAACAAAATGTTTATTGTAGTGAATTATTTAAGAGGTAGATCTTGAACAAATTAATGCATCTAATCCCCGTAATTCTTACTGGGTACCTAACAGCTTGTGGTGGAGGCGGTGATTCAGAGACGTCACCAATAGTAGAGCCAACACATTTATCCGGCTCTATAGCAGACAGAGACGTAAAACTGAATGAAGATACGATATATGAGGGAAGCCTTACCACAAGTGATACATTGGGTTGGAACTGGAAAATAACCAGTAATGGATTGTTTGGTACTGCAACCCTTACAAAAGAAGGGGATTTACGCTATACGCCTAATGAAAACTACCATGGTTCGGATTTTATTGCGGTAAAAGTCGCAAATGGGAATACGTATGATACCGCATATATTAATTTCGATGTAAAGAGTATCAACGATTTACCTGTTGTAAATAATAAAACCTTCTTCGCTATTCCAGGTAAATACATTGGCGGTACAATAAGTGTAACCGATGCTGATGGTGACTCGTTAACCTACAAGATTAGCCCCAAATTTAATAGACCTGACTATATTTCTTTTGCATTAGATTCTTTTGGTATATTTACGTTCAAGAGCGAAATGAAGAGTTCTCACTCTATAGCTATCCCTATTATTATAAGCGATGCTGAAGGAGATGTTGAAACCACTCTTACGGTTAACATTAGAGCGATAAAGAAGAAGGAGTTTATCTCAGAGCAAAGTTTTACCTTAGATGAAGATGAGCTGTCTAAATTTGCGATCAAGACAACAAATACAACAGCGCCTCGTTTCACGTTATCAACAGCGCCTAGTAAGGGTAAAGCAACATTAGATGCAAAAGGTATACTAACATACACACCTAATCGTGATGCTTCTGGTTTGGACTCACTGGAAATAACAGTGACAGAGAATGATGGCTTTGATAAAGCAAGAATATCACTCTCGATTTCACCGGTGAATGACACACCAAAAGTACTGGGTAAACGTACGTTTACATCTCCAACGAAAATGATTAAGAGTCAAATTAGAGCAATAGATGTTGACGGTGACACGCTTAACTTTAAATTAAAAGATAGCTTCACATTACCTGAAGATCTCACGTTTAAGCTTGATCGTGATGGTTCTTTTAACATCACAACGAAAAGCAAGGAAGAGAGTGAGGTTGAGCTTCCTATCATTATCTCTGACGGGACTACATCGATAGAGGCAAACTTCACTTTTAATTTCAATTCTAAACTTACGGACCCTTTATATAGTCAACAATGGCATCTGAAGAATACAGGGCAGAAAGCATTTTCAAAGTCAGGAGGTACGGTTGGGCACGATATAAATATAGGAAATCTGCATAAACAAGGAGTTAAAGGCTCAGGCGTTAAGGTTGCCGTTGTTGACTCTGGGCTCGAAATTAAGCACGAGGATTTAGTTGAGAACATATTATTAAATCGATCTTATAATTATGTGACGTCAATAAATGACCCTACTTCTACAAGTAAAGAAGGTGACCATGGTACTTCGGTTGCAGGCATTATTGCCGCGCGTGGTTTTAACAATATTGGTGGGCGTGGTGTTGCACCGGAAACGAGTCTAATTGGATTAAACTATTTAGAAAGTCAAGAAGAGTCTAATTGGTATGATAGTCATGGTGGAAAAAGAACTAAAGATGTTCTTGTTATCAATCAAAGTTATGGTGCTGGATCACAAAATAAGCCAAGGGTGTTTACGTCACCCTGGAATAAAGCTCATGAGTCTTGGCTAAAAGAAATAACGCGTAAGAATAATAAAGGCCGAGGGGTTTTATTCGTTAAATCAGCAGGGAATTCATTCGAAGGCTTCTCTTGGTATGTTAAAAGCGCATATAGTGAAAATAAATCATTACCAAGATTAACTGCACATAATGCATCAATTGATCTTGGTAATGCTAGTTTTTATAATACGGTCGTATCAGCGCTAAACGCAAATGCGAGTGATCCACTGTCATCCTATTCATCTACGGGTGCTGCAGTATTTGTTTCTGCCCCTGGTGGTGAATACGGTCGTAATGCACCAGCTATTATTACAACAGATAGTATGGGTTGTACCATTGGCTACGCCAGAACTGGCAGCGGGAGCAAAGGTTTTAACAGTGGCGAAGAAGTATTAAATGAAGACTGTAATTATACATCTTCCTTTAATGGTACATCCTCTGCGGCCCCTGTTGTGTCCGGTGTCGCGGCCCTTATTTTTAGTGTTGATGATGCTATAACATGGCGTGATGTTCGTTATATTATCGCTAAAACAGCAAAGAAAATTGATGATAAGTTTAAACCCATATTTGTCGACTCTTTTATTGCCGAACCCGGCTGGATAACGAATAACGCGGGCTTTAATTTCCATAATTGGTATGGTTTTGGTCTCATCGATGCTTCTGAAGCGGTGAAGATGGCACAAACTTATATTAAGGATAAGCGATTATTACCTCCGTTAAAAGAAACTGCATTTATTCCATCGGATGATGCCGAGCTAGATATAGTTGAAGGAACCCCTACAACAAAGAGTGTTCGTATAACAGAAGAAGACAATCTAATTATTGAAGCTGTACAGGTAGAATTAAATATTAAACATGAACGTAATAGTGATCTTTCAATTGAACTTATCTCACCGCAGGGGACAAGTTCAATGCTGTTGACACCGAGAAGCTTATTAACCAGAGACGCAGATTTCAAGAATACAGTCTTACTCAGTAATGCATTTTATGGTGAAACATCAGCCGGAGAATGGAAGATAAAAGTAACGGATACAAATCAAGGTGATTTTATTTATTATTTTCTTTTTAGAGAAAGGGTACTAGAGAATAATACAGAAGCTGGATTGTTAAAAGATGTCTCAATAAGAATATATGGACATTAAGGAATTTAAGATGAAAATAAAAAGTTTATTTATATCAACATTATTTGTATCAACATTATCTTTGTGTAATGCATCTGCTAATGCAAATATTATGAACAGTGATAATGTAGCGATGCCTAGAGAGAGCTCAAATACACATACGAATAGTGATATCGTTATTGAAAGTGATGGATTTAAGTTTTCACCGATAATGGGCGCAGCCTATACGGGGTCAGAGGAAGGTACAGATTCTTCACCAGCACTCTATGCAGGTCAAGAAATGCAATCATTAGAGGATGAATATACAGGAACGTTAACAGGTTCAATTTTGGTGAAAATGAAAAGTGATGATCTAACACTCTCTTTTGATGATGCTGAAATACTGGTTATTGGTAACGGATTTTTCATCATTACTTTTGATGAAAATATAGATCTATTGAAAAAAATAAAGGAAATCAAAGCACTTAGTACGGTTGAAGCTGCAGAGATTGAAGTTAATACACAGGAATATTTACCATTGTAAATATATTATTAACCTGAGTTTAATTGTATTAGCTTAAACTTGATCTGACAGTTACTTTATTCTTGTATGGTAGCTGTCAGTTTGAATTTGAGCTAAATTATTTTTTGCCCAAATTAGTTTCCCATCGAGTCATGTCTCAAGGACTGAGCATAAGATCCATCACTATATCGCTAACACACGACAAGTGTTAGTGTAACTTAAATAACCCAACTGTAATTTAATTACCCTTAAGCCCCCCTTAATTACCGGTGTATCTAGTTATTCAATGTAAATTGTAATTTACCAACTTAAATAAGTGGTTTTATAACCGAAATGGGCTGGTTTATGTTGCAGAATAATGGAAAAGCTTGATCGAAAACATAATTCTGTTTCTTTTCATCTCAACTCGTTTGTAAAAAATAAAGCCTAATGATAGTTTATTATTCTGAATAGTCATGTTGTCTTCTGGATATCGATATTTTATTCGTGACGGAAGTTGGTTAGATCAATAGAGGTACTTTATGAAAGTTGTAGTGGAATTTATAGAAACAGGTCGGTACAAAGATAGAGCTTGGGAACCTTCATTCTATACTGTAAAAGGCAATTTACGTTCAGTTTCTCCTTCTTATGCAGTGCAGTTAATTAATCAATTTAAAGCAATACTTTATACTAATGAAAATGGTTCAGTCGTATTTAAAAATTAAAATACATAGTTAAATTTCTTATCATTATGCTGTTTTAATATAGATATAAAAAAGGCCTCACAATGTAGGTCTTTTTTATGGCGATTGCGTCGTAACTTCTGCTTCACTTCTAATTTAATCCATTTTCTATTTCACTGCCGTATCCAGTAAACCCGCCTTACTAATTATATCTCTTGATTAGAGCCTGAATGGTGATTCATTTGCCTCTGCGTATTGCCACTCAAATTTATCTTCATGTCTGTTTCTTTATATTAAACTAGATTCCCTATGGATAAACAAGGGTGGGGTTGGTATAGTTATTGTGTAATATTATTAAATCTAATTTCCTGTTTTTAAGGTGAGGTGTCATTCGTCACCTAGACAGGTTGAAGCAACAAGAGTGAGGAATGGTAATGAGATATAAGATAAAAATAACAAAAGAAGAAAAACCGCTTTGCGAAGTCGTAATCGAAAATAACGATCACAGAACAAGGGAAGAAATACTAGCCTTAGTGTTGGACCGATTCCCAACAGCTGAAGGGTTTGAGAGAGAGGTACTATTTTCAGATGATGAAGTGCGTTATCTAAAAAGTACGCCGACAGGCATCGAAGTACTCGCTTCACAACCCATTTATCGACCGACGAATAGTTAGGATACTCGTCTTCCAAAACAGCAAATGGTGAGGCAATTCAAAATAGAAGCGAACTAACATGACAGCAGAACAAAGAGGTGGCTTCAATATGAAAAAGATAGGAACGGTTGGTGCAGTGCTTGTAGGTAAAGCTGTGTCTTATGCGAGAGGATCAATAAGTGCGATAGATAAAAAAGTGATGAGTGAACGCCTAGTTGTTGAAACACTAGGGTTTATCAACGATGAAGTCGGGGACTTGAGTGTACACGGCGGCATTGAAAAAGCGCTACATATCTATCCGAGTGAACACTATGCCGAGTGGCAAAAAGATCTCGGTGACAATGTGATATTTCAAGAGGTTGGGGCTTTTGGCGAAAACATTAGTTCCTTGGGGCTGAATGAACATACCATTTGTATCGAAGATAAGATCCGCATCGGAACGACACTATTGGAAGTGTCACAAGGACGTATGCCTTGTTGGAAATTAAACGAAAGATTTGAACAACACGAGATGGCGCTAAAACTACAAGAGACCCTACGGACAGGTTGGTATTTTCGGGTGTTGGAAGAAGGTAAAATCGGCGTTGGTGATGAAATCTTACTTTGTGAACGACCTTACCCAGATTGGTCTGTCGCAAGAATAATGAGTTTAATTTTCACGGGATGTTTAGATAAACAAGCGCTTGTACAAGCGCTAGAGTTACCACTGGTCGATTCATGGAGAAGGCTTATCGAACGTCGCCTCGAAAGCGGCGTTGTAGAGAACTGGGACCTCCGGTTATTCGGGCCAATGGTTTAAAAGCGAGTTGTCTATCACCTTTACTTCACCGCTTTAGTCACCGTGTAGCCTAAGTGTTGAGACAGTCGTTTACTCGTATCGCGTATCGCTTTTATGTCTTTTTCTTGGATAGAATGTTCTTGCTTGAAACCGATGATGAGAATACACGCAACTATATTGCCTGTTGCGTCAAAGACAGGTGCTGATATCGCTTTGGCACCCGGTATGCTTGGGTTTACTTTATTTCGAATCGCATAACCTTCATCTTTTATCGATATTAGGCCTTGTTTAAACGCTTTGTCCAGCTGTGCTTGATCTTTCGTTTCTGCTTTTAAAAGATGTTGGTAAGCTTCTTCCGGTGAAAATGCCGCAAAACACATGCCGACAGAGCTGCCAGTTAGCGGTGCGTGAAAACCGACTCTAAAGCTTATCGCGACAGGGTATGGGCTTTCGAGGAAGCGCACAATCATCGGTCCCTGTGTAGTCCAAACGGCGAGTGCCGTTGCTTCTTGCGTTTCTAGTCTTAACCGTTGTAATTCTGGCTCACAGACGTGGAGAATATCGGTATGACCAAGGATCTTGGCACCAAGTTCGATCAGCTTTGACCCGTGGCAGTAGTTACCATTTACGTCTTGAATGATGACCCCAATACGCAGAAAGCTTGCTAGGTATTTATGGAGTTTACTTTTAGATATATCCATTTCTACAGCTGCATCACCTAACGAGATTGCGTGATTTTTGTTAGAGAAAAAATCTATAATCTCAAAGGCTTGCTCTACAGATTGTATGCCTTGGTTTTTCTTTTCCATAGTGTCCTATTACTGGTTTAGTATGGTGTTGCTGACGTAGCTTTATAGCTAGAATTTCAGTAGCTTGGTTATGATACAGGCGTGAGTGATAAATTCATAGTCAGAACGTTTTATCTCGTCGTTTATGCTAAATAGGTATTTATGTTCTTGTTAGCGCTAGTCATTTTCAGCCATAAATTAAACCTAGGCTAACAACCTCTGATATGTCACGATACTATCTTTGCTATAACAGGGACTTAGTGACATGCAGTTAAACTTTTCAGACTTTTCAGCCAATCAAGGTTATCACTTGATGACACAAACGATTATCCCACGACCTATTGCTTGGGTACTGACAGACTCGGGTGATGCGAGCTATAACTTAGCGCCGTTTTCGTATTTTACTGCGGTATCAAGTAAACCTGCGTTGTTAATGATCTCGGTTGGGGAAAAGCCGAATGGTGATAACAAAGATACACTCACCAACATCCTTAAAAATAAGAAAATGGTTATTCACATTGCATCAGATGATCAAGCTGACATTGTCACACAAACTGCCGCCACATTAGCGCATGGTGAATCTGAACTTGCTAATGCGGGATTAACGACCACTGCCTTTGATGATTTCTCGCTACCTAGACTAACGCAATGTGATATTGCTTATGGCTGCGAGCTTTATGAAATTAAAGAGATTGGAGATGCACCGCAAACACTTATCTTTGTTGAAGTTAAGCAGCTTTACATCAATGATACTGTGGTAAGTAAAGATGCGAAGGAACGATTGAATATTGCGGCGGATAAAATGAAACCCCTCGCGCGGTTAGGCGGAGGGGAGTATGCATCAATCACCGCACCTTTTAGTATTCAAAGGCCTGAATAATGAGTCATCGGCTTACAGAACTCTCTGCAGTGAGCTACTCGCCGAGTGAACTTATAGATGCTTAACTACAAGTGAATATCTCCGGAATGTGCTGAATTAACAGGGACGGTAGGGGCTTCATTACTATAACGATAAGATATTCTTTTAACTCGTTCGCATTTTCGATCTGTAACTTTGACCTCTGGCTCAAGTAAATAATTAGTCACAATGTCATCTAAGCAGGAACCAATGCCGTTATAACTAAAACCATGACCGACAGTATCTGCAATAGTAATGAGTGCTGCATTGTTTATTGTATCTTTCATTTCTACAGACCAATTATAAGAGGTTTGTGGATCATATAAACCACCCACGATCAACACTTGCTCAGTTATGTTATTTTTAATTTCAGATTGGCTAGCAATAGGAGAGCGCTGTGCCGTCCAACCTTTACATAAACCTGAAAGATTTTCTTTTAGGTAATAGCCATAGATCGATGATGAAGCCAAATATTTATCCTCATTTCCTTCTATGTCGCTATCGTCCAAAGTCGCTCGTTCATCAGTACACATGACTGAGCGAAACATAGCTGACGACCGCTTTTCATCAGAAGTAAAACTTTCTTTTGGTATATGACTAAAGCTTAAACTATTGGACTCAGTCTCACATTGGGTTCTCCAACAAATAAAAGGTTTTGCTTCATCTTTATCAAATAATGCAGATAATGATAGCCCTAACTTGGACTCACTCCATGAAATACCCCTTAAATTATTTAAATATTCTCGCATAGGGTGTTTGATTGCACCAAGAATTAGATTTACATCGTCTTTTTTAATCGTTCCGCCATCATTCGCGGTATAGTCACTATCCTTGGTTTGAGTGACAATATCATCTAGTTTCGCCATACTCTTTGGCTTTGAGTCCAGTCGATACTCAGCGATTTTTTGGTGCCCTTGAGCCTGATCAATTCGTAGTTCTTCATAATTTTGATGTAAAGGAGACATTGAAGAATCAAGCACTAGAGCACGAATTTTTGTCGGATAACGTTCGGCGTAAAGCGCACCTAGTCTTGTGCCATAAGAGTAACCTAGATAGTTAATTTGATCTTCATTCAAATGTTCCCGTAACGAGTCCATGTCTTGAATGACAGCATTACTTCCCATATAAGGGGATATCTCTTTATATGTCGAATCACATGACCCTCCCACTGCGCAGGTCATTAATTCTCTTGCAAATGCACTTTTCCCCGCGCCCCTAGGATCCATAGCGACGATGTCAAATGACTCAGTAATGGATGTAGGCATTGAGCTCACTTTACTCAATAATCTATCGGCAGCTGTTGCACCTGGTCCACCAAAATTTAATAATAATATCCCTATACGTTGTTTTGATGAGGTTGCGGGATGAATTGTATAATAAATCCTAACTTTATCACCATCAGGTTTGTCATAATCTTTAGGTACGACCAGATATTTACCATTGCCATTGCCATTGCCATTACCGTTGCCATTGCCATTGCCATTGCCATTGCCATTGCCATTGCCATTACCATTGCCATTACCACTAGTACTGGTATTTGAGTCAAATGTAGATTCAGATTCACCCCCACCTCCACATCCAGTAAGAATTAACCCGCATGCTAGTAATAGTAAATATTTCTTATACATTCTTATTTATTTCCCTAGATTATTTTAATGTAAAAATAACGCTGTGATAGATGAGTCGACTTAAAGATACGGGGCATAATATATGAAGGGTGTTATTAATTCGAGTCGAGAATGAATCTCCTATTTTTGGATGTTTACTTTTGCAGACTAAATCACTGTTTTTCAATATTGGCAGTCTATAGCTCAACGATAAGCCTTATCTTAACCATAACGGCAAAGATCTAGAGGACGAGCCGCTATTATTATCCAGTATTACTCAGCCACTACAATTCAACTACACAAGCCCAATGCGTAAAATTATGTAAAATATAATGAACTAACCGTTACCAACGATTACCCTTGGCAAAATTGACTATTGCGACAGCAAAAAACTGCGTTTTAATCGAATGGTAATCGCCTTCATGTGCCACATTCCAGAAATAAAAAATCATATTGACGGCTTATCTCAAGATTAAAACGTCTGTTTAAAGGGGGGGGCAATGAACCTTTCAATACTTGTTCTTACAAACCGTGGAATCCAAATAATTACTATGAAAAAATTAGCTACAGTGGTGTTTTAACTATATTAATGGTCGGCTGCGGCGGCGGGGGAGATTCCTCGTCTCAAAACAGTGATAGCCAGCAGCGTGCTCCCTCTAAAATGCAACTCAGCGTTGATGCGGCAGATCTGCAAGAGCTGCAGAACGTGAAATATGCGTCGAATGACGGTATTGCATTCAGTACACCAAAAAACTTTCAGAAGTAGGGGGCTGCAATGAAAAAAATACTACTTTGTACAGCGTCATTGTTTGTTGCAAACCAAGTTTCTGCAGCACCGAACCTGCAGGGCTATTACCAGGCAAAAGAGCTGGTCAGTTATACTGTAAATAAAATTCAACAGAACAAAGCTGAATTTTTCATGCTCGACTATGCACTTACAAAACCAGCTCAGCCTCAGGCTCAGTTTCTGGCGAATAATGATGCATTAGGGTACTTCCAAGCTAAGAACAGCGGCATGAATTGGGAGGAGTTCAAGCGCATCGTGCAAAAGGTTAACCCCGAAGGATTACGTGACCAATACGTTTGTCGAACAGATATGTCAGGCGTAAAACTGGCTTATATTGCGAAAAGGGATGAAGGTTGCAGCGGTAACTACGACAATAAATCCATGGCGATAAGCCAGAAAGATACGAAGGTAACTTTCTTCCGCCGTTGGGATTTCGATCCAATGCAGTCTCATTTTGAAATTCAAAGTTATGATAACAATGTCTCGGCGAATACAGAGACCTTAACTATGGATTATGTATTTAAATTTGAAGGCCGATGGATTGGTGACTCAGTTCGCGTGATCAAAGGTCAATCGGTATTAAATGATTCTTCCACTCAACCGACTTATGATGTTGCTTACTATCAATATTCACCACGCTCACGTTCGGGGCTCATACCTGGCGCTGAGAGCTTGCTGTACAGCGATTCCCCTTATTTTATTACTGATAATACTGAGGATACCGCGGTAGATAATTCAGCCAACCATGTCGCGAAAACGGTATTCAATACATTTGGTGTGATGGATAGTAACTATCAAGGCCGTAACGTAAAGACTGATGGACCTGTGTATTGGGTTAGCCGTGATTATGTGAACCAATATACCCTAGAGAATAGCACTAAAGCTTATTTCGTCTCTGACCCGCAAAATTTTGTAATTGATATTTCTATGACTGGGCCTTTTGACAGCTGGGTACAGGTTGATGCAACTGATTGGGATCCTGAAAAAGGCACAGATCAGGTTAGCAGTGGTGGTTGGGTAAGCCATGCTTTCAATAATATCCATAATATTACCAGTGTGAGCCCAACTTTCTGCATGATTGAAGATATTGCTAAAGGTAGACCTGTAACTGGTCACTTTACTGAAGACGGTAAAATGGGTTGGGTTCCTTCGATGAATGATTGCAAAGCAGTCGATCCGGGATACGAGCCAAAAGTATACACCCATTTCATCAATGGCAATGGTGAGGAAGTGACGTTTAGTTCTTTGCGTCAAAGTGCGCAGGATATCATTTATGTACGTAAGCAAAATCCTCAAGGTGAAAAAGAGCTACTTACCTTAGATGATGTGAAAGCCATGAAGTCATCGCCACGTTATCTGCAAATTAAAAGAGATCTCAGTCAGCGTCTTGGTTGGGCTAAGCCTTACGATATTTTAAAATAAGTTAGCATACGGGCAGTAATAAAAACGACGGGGATTAATCTCTGTCGTTTTTTGCAACAGAGTAATCTCAATAATAAATAAATGTGATTAAAGACGAATACAATTTAATTATTGTTTCGTCTTTGTTGTACTGGAGAATACGTGATTACCTGTTTCTTAAATCTCAGGTAATCTAGAGCATTTCAAGTTGACGCTATTCTAATTAGATTTCAGCTTCAACATACTCTTTAAAGTATCATCGCGGTCAATAATATGATGCTTCATAGCGCCTGATACGTGTAGTAGTAAAGTACCAGCCATAATCCAACCACAAGTCACGTGGATAGTTTTACTCAGATCACCCAGCATGCTATTTATTGGATCTGGGGTTGGAGTTACGAATACTAGATCAAAAAGAATCAAGCCGAATCCGTTCATCGTGGTCATTAATATACCAGATATAGGCATTAAAATTGTACTGGCTAATAGTAATATTTGTACTAATCTCGATAAGTTTTTCTCAATCTTAGTATAAGAAAGTTTTGGTTTTGGTAACCCTTCCTTAACTCTGAGAATAAGGCGGTAAATGGCAAAAATGAATAATGAAAGTCCTAATGAACGATGCCAATAATAAAGTGAATACACTTTATTTTCGACCATATACATACCCATTATGAGTACAGTGATCATAGATAGTCCAACTAGCCAGTGGAATATCACCGTTTTTTTACTATGTTTACTCACTTCATTTTGCATCTATTATACCTACATCCTAATACGCCTTATCAAGGTCGTTAGCGTTGAAAAATGTGAGTGTATAGCGTTTTATCTTTTTTAACTTTAAGCAAAAGTAAGTAAACATAAGTAAGTATAAGTTACTCGACTAAGTTGAAACGAGTTGGACCTCATAACTAATCAATTGATTAGATTTAAAAAAGTCTGATGCTGTAATCCACTGCTATACAGTACCCCCTTGTGATTCATGTAATTAGAATCTTTACGGTTAAGATCCAAGGGGGCACCTTGAGCATCACTTACTGCGCAGCATGCTTGCGAAGATGCAGTGAAATACTGAGCAGACAATGCTTGTGTGATTGCTGCTGTCGCACTAAAGTCCCATAAACTGCCGCCACCTAGCTGTGCTTTTGGCAGTTTTAAATAACAAGCCGGTGCCTTTTCAAGTACCCCAATTGCATTCATCACCGCACCGTTAGTTTTGATCACTTGCAGTGCCAATCCTTGCTGCGCTGAAAGCCTTGTTAATTGCTCAATGACAGCCGGATAACGTGGGTCTTGCTGGAAACTACGATCAATATACAAACTTAATGAATGGCTGTACTCCTTAAGCCGTTCAGATTGCCAAAGTAGTCCATTTTTCAACACTTTTGATATCAGTGGCTGTGCATTAATGGCTTGGTAGATATCACCAGAGCTTGGGTTATGTACAACACCAATAACTGGTTTACCTGCAATATCGACTAACGCGATAGACACGGCAAAGCCATCACCGCCTTCAATGAAGGGTAAGGTGCCATCGAGTGGATCGATACACCAGAAATAGTCTTTATTAAAACGGGCGTGGGTTGCTACATCTTTTTCGCTGGCATTTTCTTCGGTCAACAGGGCTAAATCATATTGATCGATAGTTGGCTGTAGTATCTCCAATATGATGGCTTGGCTGTCCAGATCAACTTGCGTTACCACCTGAGCACTTAAACTCGACCCAGCCTGTTTGTTGTGTACCTGCAGCGAACTTCTATCAAGGCTATTGATGAATGTTCCAGCTTTTAATGCAGCCTCGGTAGCGAGTTTCAGTAACTGTTCCAGCTGATAAATCGTGAGTGTCATTGTTTTTATTCACCTTGTTCAGCTGAGTTTAATTGCACTGTTTTTAACTGTAACAATGCCTGTTGCGTCAGCGCTTCTGTATAGCTATTTATCTTCCAGTGAGTTGGACTCCAGCCTTTCATAAAGCGTTGAAAATCAGCCCAAGCAATACAATAAAGCGGTCGCCATTCATCTTCCACTGCTTGCGGTTCTATGTGTGGTTTATGCTCTGACAGCGCTTGCTTTAATTGTCTAAAATAATAATCCAGCAATGCAGGTACATCTTGCTCACAGTGCTGATAGGGAACACAACTGCTCAGCAACAATATTACGTCTTTCATGCCGCAACCTTTGCCGGCATATTGAAAATCAACGCCAGCAACCCGATCGCCAGCGGTGGTGAAACAAAAGTTAGCTAACTTAGCATCGCCATGGATCAGGGTTTGAAACTGGCATTGCTGTAATGTTTGATCTATTTGTTGAGCTGCTTGTTGTAATGCTATATCAGTTAACGCTGCTAGTTCGTCGGGTCGGGTGGCTAGGTGCCAATAACTGCCGCAATCCCATAAACCTGTCGGTTCAATCGCGAGGTGCTGGGCATGGAAATAAGCCAGCCAAGATAAACATGCTTCTATTTGTTTATGACTGATATGTGGATTGTCTGCTGTTGATTCGTTGGATGCTGGTTTCGGTTCAAAGCTGGTAAACGTATGCTTAAACCCCTGCGTGGCCAAATCTTCCATGATGAGTAATATTTCATCATTCTGTTCTTCAACATACAGGCATTTTGGTACAGGGCATTGTGATAGACAATTATTTGCATAATGCTGATACCAGTGTAGCTCCACCTGATATGATTTCAATTTTCGCTGATGAGATATAGACGTATTCCAACCGCGTGGATGCACTTTTGGTTGGGGTAATTTGATGTGTTTAACTATCACCGAGGTATATTGACTGCCGTCTAGCGTGGCACGAAAAAGCTCGCCGTATCCACCCCATAAAGGTTGGATCAACTGGGTACTGACAACGCGATCTGCTGTCATTGCATTGGCGACTGCCTGTAAAACGTCTGTCGGTATACTCATATTTGGCTCATGAACGAAAATATGCCAATAGTGTACAAAATAGTGCTGCAGATGGGTATTTAATAATTTCCTAAAACGACTTCCTGTACAAATTTATAAATCAGTAAGTGACGTATGAAATAAGTATTAAATCAAGTGTTTACGGTGTTTAAATTATGTGTTTGAACGTATCATTAATTATAGCGTTGGTGTTATGCAGGGGGCCGTGAATATCACTATTAAGCTTAATATAATTTTTTTGGAAAATATTTAGAGTTCTACGGCTCACTAGTCATAGCATTATGAGTGCTTGTTTTTTATATCTACTTAAGAGTGATGGCGTTCCCATTGTTGTGGATTTTATTTTGATAAAAAAATAAGTTGATAGGTGTAAGCTCACTTTTCTCAATCATGAAAATCAAAGGTGTTATACAAAGGAGTGTTTATGAAATATCTAATTATCGCGGCAGTGTTTTTATTGTCGTTAAATGTTAATGCTGCCCCAGTAGGCGAGTGCGAAGGAACGCCTGCATCTGCAGTGATGATACTCCCTGAACCATTGAATGCTTGGGGGCAAATTATCTGCTCTAAATATGGCCATATCATTGCTAATAAAAACGGCTGGATTTGGTCTAATGCAGGTGGTTTTAGACCTGTGATGATCTCTTCTCAGATGGTGCAGTATGCTCCAAAATCAGTGGGTAATGAGTCATATTTCACCAAAATAGAGATGCAGGTCTTGTCGGGTATTGACGCTCAAAAGTCGATTGAACTTTTGGAATCAAGTTTTGATAAATCAACATCAATACCTAAAGTATATTCACTGCAGGTTGCATCTATATCGGGTAAAACGCTTAAGCTCAATTTTTTTGATTATGGCGATTCGAAATGGGGTATGTGGTGCAACAAAGAATGTAAACCTGATTCAAGTTTTATGCTGCTTAACATGGGTGAGTAATTATACTTATAAAGATGGTTGGAACATTTTCACTTAAGGACCCTAGTGAATGCACAGAAACAAAAAGCGCGTTATAGCATTTGTAAATCTTATCGTTTTGTCTTTTTCTGTATCACCATTTTTAAGTGCTGTTGCAGGTATCGATTTGGTTAAAGTTGATAAATCAGAAAGTAAAATGTACTTAATTGAAAATGAAATAGTGATTAAAGAATATCATGTCGCGTTTGGCGCCAATCCTAAAGGGCACAAGCTGCAAGAAGGGGATGAAAAGACGCCTGAAGGAACGTATACATTAGATTATAAAAAAGAAGATTCATCATTTTATAGATCAATGCATGTGAGTTATCCGAATCAATCTGATTTAGACGATGCAGAAAATAGAGGTGTGTCTGCTGGTGGCCTCATTATGGTTCATGGCCAACGTAATAAGTTAGGTTGGCTTTCTGGTATCACTCAGCGCTTTAATTGGACGAATGGCTGTATTGCTTTGACTAATTCTGAAATGGATGAATTCATGTCGCTAATTGAAGTGGGGACAAAAATTCAAATCGAGTGGTAAATAATTACCATCGCATTGATGATAAGTTGATGTTTTTATATCAAGGGTTATATAAAGGATTATATGCACTATATACTGTTAATACTCATTCCAGTCATATCATTGACTATCTTTAAATGTGATGACGCACTATCGCCCACTGCAACAAAGTGGCTTGAATCTATTGAGCAGAATGACCAAGCCGAAAGCCAATCATTCTTATACCTCAATGGCATAATGGCTAGTGCAGATGCTGATGTTATTCAGTTTGGCCGGGAAAGACTTGAGCTGTTAAACCAACAACAAAACCCCGACATATTAAAAACCCTTGTTATGCCCCAAGAGGAAAATCCTCTTTACTGTCGCTTTTCAAAGGCAGACTGTTTTGACTATGTAGTCAATAATGACACTGCTTGGGTGGCTGAATTAAAGCAACATGGAGTATTGTTAACCAGATACCGCAAATATTTATCCTTCAGAGACTTCAGAAGCCTAGTTGGCTCGAGTATGTTGATTGATTATGAAGTAATTGAATCGTTGCGTTCTGCTAACCGCCTTGCCCTATTGGAAAGCTTAACGTTAGCCGCTGAACAGTCGCCAAGTTCAGCTGTTCAGCTGTTGATAGATGATACACACAACTTGTATCAGCAGTTTCCTGCTATAGATGATTTTGTTTTGAAATTGATTTTAGGTAATCTGCTCGCCAACAACCTCGATATAATTGCCTACATTAGTGATAAATATAACTATCATGCCGACATTGATTTGCCTTATCTAACTGTTGATGAACTAAGTTTTAAAAACATGGCAATAAGAGAATTTGGTTGGGAAGTTGAGTTATATCGCAGTTTAGATGGCAGCCCTGATTTGTTTAATAAAGATGGTCATTTACCTAGATGGATTGCGAATATTTTATTCAAGCCCAACATGACGATTAACGGTTCGATACCGGCCACTGAATATATGATTGCTATGTCTGAGTTGACGGCTGAAGAATTCGCCAAGATGCAATTGGATGATGGGGAGGACGATGAAGAGCAAGGTGTTGATTTCTTCAACCCTGTTGGCAGCGTGTTAAACAGTCTTGCCAGACCCAGCTATCATACTCAGATGGCAAGGTTACATGATCTAAATGGTAAAATATCACTGGTTAACAGCCTACTTGAAGGTAAGAATAGTCCTGAAGGAAAAAGTAGCCAGTTCAATAACCCCTATTACCCTAACGCTGATGCATACAGTATTAATGGCAATAAAATATGCTTATCAGGACCTTTTGAAGATACGGATGGTATTAGGTGTGTTCGTTATTCTAACTCGAAACCTTAACCTCCACCTCCACGACACAAGGATACTCTGCCGCTGTGATGATTTTATTCGCAGGGGAGCATAACTGTTCTTCTGGTATAAACAGCAGCTTGTCAGGGAACGCGCGGTTTATTTTTAATGGCGCAGTGAGAGAGACGTTGCCTCGGGTAATGGTCACCTGATAATCCTGCTGTTCGTCATAATCTGCGCCGGGGTTCATTTCTACATACGTGTTATGACCGAGGCCTGACAGGTTTTTTGATTGGGCGGTGAGTTTGCCAGAGCGAAACAGACTGTCGCCAGTGATTAGCGTGTAATTTTCTAGAGCAAGGTAATCGACCGTCGGCGCTGTATCTGCTAGAGCCTTAACCACGGGCGTTGTAACTGCTGATGCATTAATTGTTGGAGGCGTAGCTGTTAAACCATAGTCATTGAGCTCGGGACCAAAAATAAAGTCTTCTTTGAGCGTTTGATAACCGTTTATTTCCTGTTTAATTTGACTGAATATTTGCTTAACTTTACTTGAGCCAATATCCACCCCCAATGAGTTGGCTATCTGAGCAAAAACAGTTGCACTTGGTAATATATCTGCTGCTGGTGGCCGGATTGCTCTAACCTTTTGTACCCTTGCTTCATTGTTGGTATAAGTGCCATTATCTTCCCCGTATGAAGGCGCGGGTAAAATAACCATCGCTTGCTGTGCGCTGGCGTTCATAAAGGCAGTTTGTACAATGAGGCAGGGGGTATTTAAGGCCGCTTGTTCCAATGGATCGTCTGCAGAGCAGTTAGCGAGTGGGTCAGTTCCGACCACATAAAACATATCTGGCACATTGTCTTGATGATACTTTTGTAAGCCGGACTGATCGTTATGCAAGTCTGGCTGGCAGCCCATGTGCCATAGACCGAGCTGGTTAGGTCGGTCAAACAAGAATTGCACAAATACCGCTTTGCCCTGTTGTTGCAGACGCTGTGTGGTTTTTTCGATCCATAATAAACAGTCTTTGGTCTGTTTCCCCCGCATAAACTCGGTGCCTATTAATAGGGTGATTGAATTAGCCTGTTCCAGAATAACGTTACCTGCGATAACAAAATCAGCCATTTCCCTATCATCTGATACCGCTAGGTCTGAAATCAGAGCCGCCAATAACCTCGCTTCATTACCAGGCAGTAAACGCAATTTTTCAGTGGCAATATCATCTAAAGCACTGGGTCTAGAGCTTGCCAATAATAAGTGATTATGATTGTCCCGCTTGTGTTGTCGGACGAGGTAACTCGACACTGGATTTTCATCACAGATGTTACCGCCTAATATAAACACACAGTCGCTTTTTAGGGTTTCAGCCAGTGGTTGGCGACTATAGGTCTGGGTGAGCAAGTTGTTCAGGATATCATTGGTTTCCGGTTGCAGGTTCAGGCCTGAGAATCGACAACTAGCATGGATGTCAGACGACTGGAAAACTTCCCGCATTAGTTTCTGAAACATAAAGGCGGTTTCATTGGTTTGGCGTGGTGAGATAAGGCCTTTGATATGACCGTTATTGCTGAGGGTATTCAGAGTTTTGTTGATGATGAAATCTAACGCTTCGGACCAACTTACAGGTGTCATGACATCATTTTTACGTATCATAGGTTGGGTGATGCGTTCACCTCCGTCGATAAAATCAAACCCAAAGCGGCCTTTCGCACACAGCAGTTCACCGTTGATGCCCGTTTCGTATTGGCTTTTTACCCGCGCAAGTTTACCTTCACGGGTTTCTATGGTCATACTGCAGCCAGTACCGCACATGCCACAGGTGGTTTCAAACTTTTCAAGATCCCAAGGGCGAGCCTTATAACGGTATGGCGTACTCATCAGCGCCCCCACCGGACAGACCTCGATGCAGTTGCCGCAATGACTGCAATCTTTCAAACTGTTACCGACACCGGTAATCTCTGAATCTAACCCGCGCTCCATAGTGCCGAGTGCCACATCACCGACCACTTCTTCACAAACCCGGACACAACGTTGACACTGGATACAGCGATTGGCATTAAAGGTGATGACATTATTCAGTTCAATATCGTCGATTCTAAATACGCGTTTTGGATCTGCAAGCCTTGAATCTCCTTTGCCATATTCAAACACCGTATCCTGCAGTTCACATTCGCCACTTTTGTCACAGACCGGGCAATCGAGTGGGTGATTAGCCAGTAGGATTTCCAACATATCTTCGCGGCTGGTAACCACTTTTTGCGAATGGGTGAGTACTGCCATGCCTTCAGATACGACGGTGGCGCAAGCGGGCTCTAGTTTTGGTCTGCCTTCGATTTCTATCAGACACATGCGGCAACTGGCTAAGATGGACAGCCTATCTTGATAACAGAATGTTGGGATCTCAACAGTGCTGGCGCGTGCCGCGTTAAGAATCGTGGTGCCTTCTTCTACTTCAATCTCCTGACCATTAATTTTGAGCTTGATCATAAGCGTGTCCTGTCGCGCACAGGGATGGTTTGTTGGGTGATAAGGGCGTCGTACTCATGGCTGAAATGTTTCAGGGTGGCTCCTATTGCCCATGATGCACCGACACCCAGCGCGCAGAAGCTATTGTTAAATATACCGCCGCATAATACTTGTAATTGCTCTAGGTCTCCTGGGCGACCTTGTCCAGACTCGATGCGGTTAAGAATCTTACTGGCCCAGTGCAGACCTTCTCGGCAAGGTGTACATTTACCGCAGCTTTCATGGGAGAAAAACTCGGCTATCCGTCTGCCAATGACTGGAATCGAGGTAGTCTCATCCAGTGCGATTACTGCAGCTGAGCCCATCATGCTGTCGGCAGCCGCCAAATCGGCAAAGTTCATCTTCACATCAAGTCCTGCTAAAGGGATCATTGGTGCTGATAATCCACCTGGTATCACCGCTTTAAGTTGTCCGGTCAAAGGGCCACCACCATAGTCAAAAACCAACTCACGCAGCGAAAGTCCCATTGGTAACTCGTAGATCCCTGGATTCTGTAAGCGTCCGCTAAGACCAAATAGACGTGGACCGGGTGCATCTTCAGGCCCGATGGCGGTAAACCAGTCAACGCCACGGGCAAAAATATGTGCGACACAGGCCAAGGTTTCGACGTTATTGACCACGGTTGGGCAGCCATAAAGACCTGATACTGCTGGGAAAGGCGGTTTTAATTTGGGTTGTCCACGCTTGCCTTCAATTGATTCCAGCAGTGCCGTTTCTTCACCGCAGATATAAGCACCAGCACCTTTGTGGATATAGATATCGAGACAAAAACGAGAACCAAAGATATTTTTTCCAAGGTAACCTCTGGCGTAAGCGGCTTTGATCGCTTGTGATATTTTTTCAATTGATACACCATATTCACCACGAATATAGATATAAGCTACCTGAGATTGAATCGCGTAAGCCGCAATAATCATACCTTCAATTACCCGGTGTGGGTCTCGTTCCATCAGCAGTCGGTCTTTAAATGTGCCAGGTTCCCCTTCATCGGCATTGCAACACAGGTAATGGATCTTGCCATCATCCTTGGGCACAAAACTCCATTTCAAGCCTGTGGGAAAACCGGCACCACCACGACCGCGCAGGCTGGATGTTTTGATTGTTTCGATCACCTGACCGGGGGAATAGTCATTCAGGACCTGTTTTAATCCCTGATAACCACCGTTTTTTTCATAAAATTCGATATCAGTAGAGTCTGGATGAGTGATATGTTTTAACAATACTAATTCGCTCATGACTCTGGCCCTGCTGTTGGCTCACTCTTGGTCAACGACTCTGTATTTTCTGAAAACTGTTTATTCGCTAACGGCTGTCCATTTGCTAAGGGCTCATTATTTGCGGAAGACGTATTCTGCGTTAACGACAATATATCTGTTGCTAAGGATTCGGTTTCTGCCTGTGTTAATTGATCGAGTAATTGGTCTATGCTCTGTTTGGATAGTTTGGTGTGATAGGTTTCATTAACCATCATGGCGGGTGCGACATCACAAGAGCCGATACATTCCACTGTACTCAGGGTAAAAAGACCGTCTTTGCTGGTATCGCCTTGGCTAATCCCAAGTCGAGTTTGTAGGTGGTCTAGCAAATCATAGGCGCCACGTAACATGCAGGGAACGTTGGTACAGATCTGCAGGTGACATTTACCGATGTTTTTATTTTTATACAGGGTATAGAAACTGGCCAATTCAAACACCCAGATCTCTGGTACGTCTAGGATTTCTGAGATTGCTAGATAGGCTGTTTCGTCGATAAAACCATATTTCTCCTGAGCCAGATAAAGCGCTGGCATGATCGCGCTGCGCTGGGTCGGATAGCGTTTTACAATGTCTGCGATAGGGGCGGTAAGATCGGCTATGATAGTTTGTTTGGAATATTCAGCGGTCATTTGTCGACCTCCTTCATCACCGGGTCGAGTGAACCTATCATGGCTATCACATCGGCCAGATATTTCAGATTAGTGGTGCGGTCGGTCAGCGCCTGTAGGTTAACAAAAGAGGGCGCTCTGATTTTGACTCTGAACGGTTTTTCAGAGCCATCACTGACGATGTAAAAACCAAGTTCCCCTTTTGGCGCTTCGATGGCGGTATAAACCTCGCCTTTGGGTACTTTGAAACCTTCGGCAGCCAGTTTAAAATGATGGATATGGGCTTCCATAGAATGAGCCAGCAGGTCTTTATTGACTGGAAAGGCGATCTTGGGGTCATCGATTAAAAATGGACCCGGCTGCATTTGTGCAACACATTGGCGGATCATTTTCAGGCTTTCGTGCATTTCGTCGACCCGGCATTTCCAACGGTCATAACAGTCGCCATCGGTGCGTACGATAACGTTAAAATCGAGTCTGTCGTAAATCTCGTAAGGGGCATCTCGGCGGATATCCCAGTCCACACCGGAAGCCCGCAAACAGGGACCACTAAGGCCGAGGGCGATTGCATCCTCCCCTGTGATGTTGCCGACATTTTCTACCCGAGCAAGAAATACGCGGTTGTTTCCCACCAGATTTTCATAATCAGAAATGCTGTTTTCGAAGATGTCACAAAATTCAATAATACGTTCGGCACAGCCATCAGGCAGGTCTTCTCTTACACCACCAACTCGGCAGAAGGAGGTGTGCATACGTGCGCCACTGATCATCTCCATCAGGTCCATGATCATTTCTCGGTCACGCATGGTATAGAGCAAGGTTGTTATTGCGCCAACGTCCATCGGTAGCGCGCCAGTGATCAGTAAATGCCCAGAGATCCGAGACAGTTCTGCCATTAATACCCGGATATATTGCGCCCGTTCAGGGGCTTTGATATCAAGTAAGGATTCTACCGCTAGCGCATAGCCCAGATTATTGGACGGTTGGCAAAGATAGTCCAACCGATCGGTGAGCGGAAAGATCTGGGTATAAGTGAAACTTTCACACAGCTTTTCGGTACCTCTGTGTAATAGGCCAATGTGTGGTTCAATGCGTTTTACAATTTCACCGTCCATCTGTAGTAACAGACGTAATACCCCATGGGTACTGGGATGCTGTGGCCCAAGGTTCATCAATACTTCGCGGCTTAAGCCATGTTCTTGTTTGCTTTCGTGGATGATATTGACATCAGTCATAGAATATCTCCGACGGGCCCCTGTGTGGTGGTCGGTCTCTCTTCACCAAATGGATTATATTTATCTTTGTAACCGCGCAGCGGAAAATCACGACGCATGGGCCACCCTTCAAAGTCTTGCCACATATAGATCCGGCGCAAGTCTGGGTGACCTTCGAAGACGATACCAAACATGTCATAGGCTTCCCGTTCATGCCAGTTAGCAGTGGTCCAGAGGTGGGTGATGGTCGGTACTTTGGGTGGGTCATCTAGCGGACATTTTATGCGTACTCGCCATCCCAGTGAAATTGAATAAAGGTGATAGACAAGTTGATAGCGTGGGGTATCTGGATAAAAATCAATACCGCCAATATCAGCCATAAAATTAAATTTGAATGCGTCGTCGTCGCGCAGAAATAAACACAGTTCCACTAGGTTTTGCGGGCTGACGATGACACAGGGCATATCGATGACGTTTGGATCTATGCTGATGCGGCCGTTGAAATTATCGATGAGCTTGTTAAGTGGAAACTGGCTCGGCATGATCATATATTCTCTTTCACAAAGGCTGGCGGCGGGGAGGCTTGTTCTTGAGCTTTCTTAGACTGACGGCTACCGGTGATCTGTTCTTGTAGTAGCACCATGGCATGTAAGAGTGCATCGGGGCGAGGCGGACACCCGGCTACATGAACATCAACCGGGACAAAAAGGTCTGAACCTTGCACCACAGAATAGGTATTGTAAACACCACCTGAGATGGCGCAGGTACCCATGGCTATCACATACCTTGGCTCTGGCATCTGATCATAAAGACGCCTGATAATTGGTGCCATTTTTTTGGTCACAGTTCCAGCGATGATCATCACGTCAGACTGGCGGGGAGAGGAGCGGAAAACGACACCAAAACGGTCAAGATCATATCTAGCACAGCCGGCCGCGATCATTTCTATGGCGCAGCAGGCAATGCCAAAGGTTTCCGGCCACAGGGATGATTTTCGGCTCCAATTGATAATGCTATCGGAAGTGGTAAAAAGTACATTATCTTTGTATCGTTCTGTCAAACTTCCCATTCTAAGGCACCTTTTATCCAAGCGTAGATAAATCCAACCAACAGCATCATGATAAAAATAAACATTTCGATGTAACCAAACAAGCCGAGGTCTGCCAGCACCATCGCCCAAGGGAACAGAAACATGGTTTCTACATCAAATACGACAAACAGAATGGCAATCACAAAATACTGCACTTTAAATAATCCAGCTGACGCTTCCCCTACATGGTCTATACCGCATTCATAGGGCCGATTCTTTTCTGGATAGGGATTGTCTGGCCTGAGCAGGCGGGAGACGGTCAGGATAAATGCGGCCAGTGTAACGATAACCGCAACCATCAAAAACACCGGTAAAAAATCAATAGGCATTTACTCTGTTCTCCTACAACTATGCTCTTTTTAACTGTAGTCTTGTTTTGGGCTTTTATCCAAGACCAAGGGGGATTGAATCGGCTACAAAACCAAGGAACCAGGCGGGTAACACGCCAGTCATTAAGGTGCCTATTGTGGCGATTAACAAAACAATGCGTATGGATGGGGTAAGCTGCATCTCGGCCGCTTGTGTTAGTACTGGAGCTGGTGGCTGTACATACATCAACATGATGATACGGATGTAAAACCAAGCCGCGACGGCGCTCAACAGCACGGCGATCACAGCCAATATCACATGACCTGTATCTATAAGCGCTGTTAGCACATAAAACTTGGCAAAAAAACCACCGGTTGGCGGAATTCCAGCCAGAGAAAATAAAAAAATCAGACTCATAAATGCCAGACCGGGATGGTTTTTTGCCAGCCCCGAAAAATCTTCGATTGGCTCACCGAGGGTCACCCCTTTATTTAAGAGAATGATGACGGCAAAAATACCGATTGTCATAAACGTATAAATCAGCAGATAAAGCATGATACTTGCCATCCCGTCTCTGCCACCAGCCACTAGGCCCAGCATCAAAAAACCAGCGTGAGCAATACTGGAATAAGCCAGCATGCGTTTGATATTTGTTTGTGCTAGAGCCACAAAGCTGCCCAGCGTCATTGTTAGCACTGCAATACCTACAATGTTTAAAATCCAAATGGGTTGTAGTACTGAAAGGTCCTGCATGAAAATGCGCATGATAACGGCAAATGCGGCCGCTTTGGAGGCCACCGACATATAAGCGGTGATCGGTGACGGTGCACCTTCATAAATGTCTGGTACCCACATGTGGAAGGGGACTGCACCGACTTTAAATAACAGACCAACCAGCATAAACAAGGTCGCGAGGATCAACATCGGGTCGGACAAGTCCAAGGTAGACAGCGCTACAGCCATATCGTTGAGGTTAGTAGTGCCGGTAAGACCATAAAATAAAGACATGCCGTAAAGGATAATACCGGACGAGAAAGCACCAAGAATGATGTATTTTAAAGACGCTTCATTAGATCTTAGGTCAGTCTTGAGGAAGCCCGTTAACACATAAATCGAGAGCGCCTGCAGTTCCAGACCGATATAGATAAGCAGTAGATCGGTGCTGGATACCATGATCATCGTACCCAAAAGTGCAAACAGCAGTAAGGCATAATATTCACCCTGGAACACACCGTCCTTGATTAGCCCGTTATTGGGCCGATAGTTACCTGACATAAGCACGGTTAACGTGGTGCCAAGATAAAGGATAACTTTGAAAAAAGTGGAAAATCCATCAACGACGAACATACCGGCATAAGCTGTTTGCGGAAAGTCGGATAGGGCATAGCTCATACAGGCAGCAAGTAAAATCATGAATACCGAAACACCTGCCAGCAGTTGATTCTGGCGAGGGTGTGGCACCAGCGATAACATCAACGCCACACAGGCACCGATAATGATGATAATTTCTGGCCCACTTGCCAATACTGATTGGCTGATAGCCGTTAGATCTACAGTAGCTAAGTCAGCAGCTGTTTGTTTTTCTGCGATGTCGCTCATAAGCCTGCTCCTACTGTTTGCTCAAGCAGGTGTTTTAGGGTCGGCTGCAGAATACTGAGGAAGGGTTTAGGATAAAATCCAAGCCAGAACACAAAGAGCAGGAGCGGCAGCGCACAGCAAATCTCTCGCACATTAAGATCCCACATCTTGGCAGCACCTGGAATACGGACTGGTCCCAATAGCATCTGACGATAAATGCTTAACAGGTAAGCTGCGCCGAGCAAAGCGCCTAACACACCAGCAGTTGCGGCCCCGTTATTGACGCCAAAAGTCCCTGACAGCACCAGTATTTCACCAATAAATCCGTTAGTGCCGGGCACTGCCATGGAAGAGAGTAAGAATATCGCAAAAAATATGCCGTAAAAGGGGATGGCCTTGAGTAAACCGCCATAAGCCGGAATATCCCGTGAATGGGTGCGCTCATACACTAGGCCAATAAACAGGAACAAGGCACCCGTGGTAATGCCATGGTTAAACATTTGGATCACGGCTCCGGTTGTGCCATTGGTCGTGAACGTAAAAAGCCCCAAAGTGATAAATCCCATGTGGCTGATACTAGAATACGCGATCAGTTTTTTGATGTCCTGCTGCGCTAATGCGAGGAAGCCCCCATAGACAATTGCGACGGCCGATAACCCTTGTATTAGCGGGGCAAAATAATGGGCAGCATCGGGTAACATTGGCAACGAAAAACGAATGAAACCGTATGCGCCCATTTTTAGCAGTACCCCAGCCAGAATAATACTGCCCGCGGTGGGGGCTTGTACGTGGGCATCCGGTAGCCAGGTATGGAAGGGAACCATAGGCACCTTGACCGCAAATGCGATCAGAAACGCGATAAAGACCCAGCGCTGCAGCTCAAAGTCATATGACACATCCATTAATACCAAGATATCGAAGGTGCGCCCACCTTCGAAATACAGCACCAATATCCCGACCAGAAAAATCAGACTGCCAGCAAGGGTATAAAGGAAAAATTTAAACGCGGCATAGATGCGATCTTCGCCACCCCAGATACCTATCATCAGATACATGGGGACTAACATCGCTTCCCAAAATACATAAAATAACAGCAGATCTAACGCGCAGAAAACCCCAAGCATCAGGCTCTGAATTGCCAGCAGACAGATCATAAATTCTTTGAGGCGTTTATCAATGGCGTTCCAGGACGCCAACACACAGATCCAGCCGAGCAGGGATGTTAAGAATAGAAATAAAACACTGACTCCATCAATACCTAATTTATAGGTTATGCCCAGAGAGGGTACCCAAGGTTTACTCTCCACAAATTGCATTTGGGCGGTGCTATTATCAAAAATGACCAGCAACCAAGTGGCAATGAGGAAATCGACAAACAATATGGTCAACGTAAACCAGCGCACTGCGTTTTTACCTGATAGGAAGGGCACGCATAATGCGCCTATTGCAGGCAAAAATATCAATATGCTTAATATCGGGACATTTTCTATGAATAAACTGGTCATCAAGGAGTCTGTCATAAGGCCTCATCCCCAATCAGCATATAAACGGCGATCACTAAAAACAGGCCAATCGCCATCGCAAGGGCATAATGGGAAATAATGCCAGTTTGCAGGCGGCGCAACAAGTTACCGCTTTTCATTGCTGTTTTCGCCACGCCGTTAACCGCGCCATCGACAACATGAGTATCGACTGTCAGGCTGTGTTTGGACAATCGATGCAGGGTATTGAGGATCACGCCATCACCCAGCGTGATGACCATCTGTTCCCACCGGAGCACGGGTTTATTGGCCAGCCACATAAATACAGCCGCCCCGCGCCGATAAAACCAGTCGGTATCGATGCTGATGGTATTCTTGGGATTGAGGTATTTAAGTAACAGTACAAAAGCCAACAGGGTGAACATCAATATACCGAGACTTTCGGTGATATGTGCACCTGTATAGGGTTCAAATTCAACAGCATAAGGCAGCATGTTATAAAGCAGAGCAGGAAAGAGTCCGATGCCAATGCAGAAGCACGCGGCAATACCCATGGCCACTAACATATTGATTGGTGGATCTTTGGGGCTGAGGCCGGAATCCTTACCAAAAAACATATAATAAGGCAGTTTAAGCCCTGTTGACAGGAAGGTACCGGAAGAAGCTAACATAAGTAACAGCGTGGCTGTCGCATGATGATCTCCTGCGGCCGCGGCGATGACCATACTTTTACTGACGAAACCACTGAAGAAAGGAAAGCCTGCGATAGCAAATGCGCCAACCATGTAAAACGCTACCGTCCAGGGCATCGTTCGGTAGAGGCCGCCGAGTTCGGTGAGCTTACGTTTGCCTGTCATATGAATGACAGCGCCAGCCCCCATAAACAATAGACCTTTATAGATAATATGTGCGAAGGCATGGGAAGAACTACCGTTCAGGGCCATTTCGGTGCCGATACCGATGCCTGCGACCATGTAACCGACTTGACTGACAATATGATAGCTCAGCAGGCGACGGCAATCATTTTCCAGCATCGCGAATATCACCCCATAAAGCGCCATGAAAACCCCAAAACCGATCAGGATTTCTGCGCCGGGGTAGGCGCGGATCATCACATAAACAGCGGTTTTGGTGGTAAAGGCACTTAAGAATACCGCGCCTGTCACTGTTGCCTCCGGATAAGCATCTGTGAGCCAGGCATTTAACGGTGGAACCGCGGCATTTATCATAAAGGCGATCAGAATCAAGGTATATGCTATACCCCCTTGTTGTGCGCCATCGATTGGCCCAAACAAGTAAGACCCGGTTTCAAGGCCATGTAGTACAATACCAGCAAACAGTAATACCCCGCCGGTGACATGCACCATTAGATAACGAAAGCCTGCTTTCACAGCGGTTTTTTTTCGAGTGGCAAAGATCAGGTAAGCAGACGCAAATGCCATGATCTCCCAGCCGACTAACAGGGTAAACCAGTCACCTGCGAAGAGTACGAGAAAGGCACTACCCATATAAAGAAACGCAGCCACTCTTTGGCCTGTATGACTGATATGCAAGCTATAAATGTTGCCGATCAGCGCCGCAATAGCAAATACCCAGCCAAAAAATAGACTCAGTTTGTCAACGTTGAACATGACTAATGAGATACCGGCAAAGTCAATTTCGCCGACGCTCCCCATTTCCATCTGGGTCAGAGAAAAGATCACCAGCAGTGGAATGATGATTGAGTAAGATTTTTGGCTATTGCCTTTAAATAACGGCAGCAGCAGACCGCCGACGAGTAGCAGAAAGGCTGGCATCATGGAGAAGGAGAACCATTCAGTCATAATAGTCTTCCTTCTTGGAGATACCGATTTTTTTGCCGATGAATTTGCTGATTAATACGATCAAGCCGCAGCCGATAAACCCAAGCAGCGCTCCCCAGCCGGGTATTGCATCCCAAAAGTTATAACCGTGAGGTCTGGCAACCAGAAAATCGGCAATGACTATGCCCACTAAAATGACGACTAACAGGCGCCAGCGTGTTCTTGTGTATTCTTTGTCACCAAAGAAGTTGACTAGTTTTTCCATCATGGTAGCGATTCTCCTGTGACAAATACGTCTGTGACTAAGGTATTGGCTAAGCCTAAAAAATAGTCCGGATAGAGTCCCAATAGCAAAGACAATAGCGCAGTGATCAGTAAGGGCACTGCGACCATTGGGATCTCGTGGATATCATTGGCCGCCACCAGTGACGGGTCTTTGGGTGTTTCTTCCCGCTCAAAAAAGGCTTTATAGGTGACGGGCAGAAAATAAGCCGCATTAAGCACAGCGCTAACCAGCAGTACGATTAACAGCGCCATCTGTCCGGCATCGACAGACCCCACTACTAGATACCATTTACTGATAAAACCACCGGTTGGCGGGATGCCTATCATACCGAGGGAACCGATGAAAAATGCAGTCATAGTGATAGGCAGTCTTTTACCTATGCCGGAAAGATCACTGATCTTCTTGCGGTGGCTGGCACAATAAATAGAGCCAGCACAGAAGAACAGGGTGATTTTTGAAAAGGCATGGGCGGCGATATGGATTATTCCCCCTATGGCTGCCACTGGTGTCAGCATGGCTGCGCCGAGAATGATATAAGAGAGTTGGCTGACGGTGGAGTAGGCCAGTCTTGCTTTCAAATCGTCTCGGGTCAGGGCGTAAATAGAGGCGGTAACTATGGTGAAAGACACCAGATAAGCGGTGATGATGCCAAGACCCAAGGTACTCATCAGCTTGATACCAAACACATGGAAAATGACCCGTAACAGACAGAATACCCCCATTTTTACCACCGCGACCGCGTGTAACAAAGCGCTGACAGGGGTTGGTGCGACCATGGCCGCTGGCAGCCAGGCGTGGAACGGCATGATGGCTGATTTGGCAAATCCAAACAGGTAGCAGAAATAGATAATAATCAATAAGCCATCGGCGGCGACGACATTTTTAAACAGGCCTTGGGGTAAGAAATCAAAGCTGCCAGTAAGTTGATAAGTAAGCGCCAGTGCGGCAAGTAAAAAGGATTTTGAGGCCCCCACCAAATAGACGATATATCGTTTGCTACCATTCCAGGATGCCTGGTTTTCTTTATGATAAACCAATGGGTAAGTTATAAGGCTGAGTAGTTCGTAAAAGATCACCAGCGTAAACAGATTAGCGGCAAATGCGCCCCCCACAGCAGCAGATAGCGAGACGGCAAAAGAGGCATAAAATCGGGTCTGATTTTTCTCATTCTGGCTGCGCATATAACCGATACAATAAATGGCGGCTAATATCCATAATAGGCTGGATACTGTGGCAAATACCATGCCCAGCGCGTCAACCCGAAACGCAAAATCAACACCTGGCAGGATTTCAAATAAGGTCAGGTCGACAGTATTGCCAGCCAGTATTAATGGCGCCATTGAAATAACGATGATGAACTTTATCACCGCAGCAACAACCGATACCGCATCCCGTGCGTTGGTGCGGTTATGCAGGCACAGTATGACGCCCGCAGTGATGAGTGAGACTGTGACTGCTAAGGCCGGCCTTATGGATAATATTAATTCCCAATTCAGTAATTCCATGTTGATAAGAGTCATCAATTCCAGTCTCAGCCTTTCATGATTGTCAGGTCGTCCACTTCTAATGTGCGTTTGTTACGTAATAAAGCCACCAGTATGCCAAGTGCAATGGCGACTTCGGCTGCGGTGATTGCAATAATAAAAATAGCCATGATCTGGCCGCGAGGATCGTTCATTTCATACCCGAAGGCGATCAGATTGATATTGACACTGTTGAGCATGAGTTCGAGAGACATTAGCACAATCAACACATTACGCCGTAGTAATACGCCTGCAGCGCCAATGACAAATAAAATAGCGGCTAATATCAAATACCAAGAGATGGGGATCATTTGGGTGCCTCCTTGGTTGCCCCTTTTTTGTGTTCGTTACTTTGGGCCAGAACTACCGCGCCGATCAGGGCGACCAGTAGAATGACTGAAGCCACTTCAAAGGGCAGCAGAAAATCCCTGAATAAGGTTAAGCTTAGTTGCTTGGTTGGTTCATCGCCAATGATGCTTTGCTGTGCCATCACTGCATGTAGACGGCTGCTTTGGCTGAGTAGAAATAGTAGCTCAGTTGCTAGTGCTAACAGCGCGATTATGGCCGGTATTGCCCCTTTTTGAATAAAGCGACTGTTATTGATAAACCGACCATGGGCTTCTTTGCGTACGTCTAGCATCATGATGACGAATAAAAACAGCACCATAATGGCACCGACATAAACAAACAGTTGGATTACCGCAAGAAACGGCGATCCTAGGAGGACAAACAGGGCCGCGATCTGCACAAAACAGGCGACAAGAGACAGGGCACTGTGGATCGGATTTCTGGCGACGACAACCAGTAAGCCAGTGCCGATGGCAACCAAGGCAAGTAATATAAAAAATTGCTGCTCCATTGATTAATCCTTTTTTGTTATTTTTCTCGTTTGAGTAATTGCCACCAGTCGTGGCCTTTTACGTTATCCTGAGTGATGGTTTTTCCTCTACCATTTTTATCCAGCGATGCAGGGATGACTGTTCCCGCCCCTTCTTCAGTTTTGTGTGGCGCAGCGATTAGATCGTCAAGGTGCACGATTAACGCCTCGCTGGTCGTGCTAGCAACCTCATATTCCTGACCGAGCTTTATAGCGTCAGCCGGGCAGGCATCTTCACACAAGCCGCAATAAAGGCAGCGCGACAAATCGATATCAAAGACTTTCGGTCGTCGGTTACCTTTTTCATCTTCATAGGGCACCACCGTGATGCAGTCACAGGGACAGATCTTTGCACACAGCTCACAGCCGACACAGTTCACGTCGCCTTCATCGTTGGTTTTCATGAAATGATGCCCACGATGACGATGGTAAGGCCGCCATTTTTCATGGTCAGGATATCTGTGTGTAATAACTCTGGAAAACATATAACGTAATGTCAGCCGTAGTGCGCGCCACAGGTCGCTGAAGAACAGCCATCCGATCCAGCTTTGCTTTTGTTGTCGTGTTCTGGCCATATTGGCCTCCTGGTACTATCAATACCTCATTGCTTATCCCGTTTTCCTGGGTAACTAGATGTTCTTAAAACATAAATAATCCGCTGATTAAAATATTGACTAGCGACAGAGGTAAAAGCACCTTCCAGCCAATCGCCATTAACTGATCATAACGGTAACGCGGAAAGGTAAAGCGGAACCACATAAACACCCAGATGAAAAAGCCAACTTTGAGTAACAGCCAAACAGTATCTGGTATAAAGGGCGGCGCGCCATGCCAGCCGCCAAAAAACAGCATCACATTGAGGAAGCCTATGATCACAACGCCTAAATATTCGCTAAGCATGAAAAGGGAAAAACGTATGCCGCTATATTCGGTATGGTAACCGGCACCCAAATCGCCTTCAGCCTCTGGCAGATCGAACGGAATCCGCTGGACTTCGGCCAATCCAGCCACAAAGAATACAAAAAAGCCTAAGGGTTGATAGACCACATTCCACATGTCTTTTTGGGCGGCCACTATGTCCATCATATTCATCGAGTTAGCCAGCATCACCACGCCAATAACAGAGAATCCCATGGGAATTTCATAGCTAATCATCTGGGCTATTGCTCTGAGGCTGCCGAGCACCGCATATTTACTGTTGGAGGCCCAGCCAGCGAGGATGGTCCCAAAGATGCCGATGCTGCTAACGGCGAGAATAAACAGCAGCCCTACATTCATATTTGACAGGCTGAGCATTAATTCAGTACCAAAAATGGTTACCGGTTCCCCTAGTGGGATGGCGACAAACACCACAAAAGGCGGCACTAATGCGACCACAGGGGCCATTTTGAACAGGGTACGATCGGCGGCACTGGGGATATGATCTTCTTTCGTCAGTAGTTTGATGCCGTCGGCTATGGGCTGTAACAAACCGTGCCAGCCAGCCCGCATGGGGCCTAGACGTTGTTGGATATGACCCGCAATTTTTCGTTCTAACCAAGTGAGCGGCAAAGGCAGCAGCAGAAGCACCGCCACAACGACGGCAATCTTGAGTAACATAGGCAGGATTACATATAAGTTTTCCATGCTATTGGGTCTCTGATATCGTATTTTGAAGTAGTTTGGGTATATTTAATTAAGCGTACTATAAAGGTAGTTTGCGCTTATAACTTAATCAAATATCATTTCGAGGTGAGTACGGTTCGCTTCCTTGCTTACCGTTAGGTGATTATTTTATGAATGGATTATTTAATGCTTGTCCTTGTTCCATAGTTTCTTTATCTGTTCCGCAAATTCCAACGTTCCAATAAATAACCCGTACTGATTTTCTCCATCTACAGTGTTGATTACAGGTAAAACGTTATCATCATCGATTTTGAATTCGAATTTATAACTCATTCGGTTATCGTCACTATTGATTGTCAGCTGGTCTGCCTCGGCCTTCCATATACCTTCAAATTCACTATCATCGTTAATTTTAATGGTTAGCGTCTTGTTATTCTTAAAACTAAATTTGGTAATATCTGCTAATGCCAAAGACTCTGTTGGTGATATATAAAACCAAGAATTACCTTCTAATTTAATATTGGTAAGGCTAATATTTTTTGTCTTAGAAAGGGATGCGTGTGTAACTAAATCTAAACCTGCACGGGATGTTGAAACTAATGCCACATTATCACTCGCATAATAATATGTATCTATGTAAGCAACACCTGGCGCTTTAATGACACTACCTGATGCTGTATAGGAATAAAGATTACGAGAGCCGTTAACATTTAATTCATTATCAATGTATTCTATTGTTAATTCACCATTTTTATAATCCCCTTCATCAGTGAGATGGCTTTCATTTAAGCTACGATAAGTAAATTTATTACCGTCAACATAGGCAGCCAGTGAATTGTGGTTAGCCTTTTCTTTGATGAAGTTGTTTTCAATATCTCGAGTGATTTTCACCTCATCTAGCTTATCGCCATCGTTAACTAAGCCAGTTACTAAATCTCCTAACTTACGGAGGTCTGTTTCGTTGTGAATGTCTAAGTCACTGATTGTTCTTGCTAGAAGGTGTGCTTGTTGGGCTTTGTAGTTATCGTCCTCATTTGATTTCAACGCAATATAATCACCTGAGATAAATTTTACTTCCATATCTAGCCAGCCAGCTAAGGTTTCTATATCAATTTTCTTGGTGTACATTATTGTTGTAAATGGTGTTATAACTGTGCTGCCAGCAGGAGCAAATAAAGTATAACTTTTTCTGGCTACTCCTATTTTATCACTATCAAATGAAATACCCTCTTGAACCCTTGCAATCAAGGGATGTTGGAGAGATGTTTCATTCGTATTTAATTTACCATTACTGTTGGTTGTACCGAGCACATTACTTCGGTCTTCATTACAAGATTGAGCTTTTTCGGCGCTGCATATTAGAGCGCTTCCTAAATACCCGCTCATCGCTGTGATTTCTGTTTGTGAATAGCTGTCATTAGTATCTAAATTACAACCCATAAGAGTGACAGTTGAAAGGATACTTGCAGGGAATATGACGCGTTTAAATTTCATAATTAGTTCCAGTTAGGTTGATTTCTGGCAGCAATATACCGATACAGAGCTGCAAGGACAATTCAACCTATGTAAAGAAAATGAAATGTTATGTAAGTAGGATAATGAACATGGAATATGCCATCTAAATAGCGAACATAATTAACGGTTATTAGCGCTACATAAGATACTAAAAGGTAGGCTGGAGTGGGTCATCATAAAGCGCTTAAGACTCAGTTCTTAGGCGCATCGGCATTAAATATAGCAGCCGTTATCATCACATTTATTTTCAGATGAATCTAAAGTCGACTCTGCCTTTTCAGTAGTACTGGTAAGTGCAGCTGCTTCTGAGACGAGTTTACTAATCAGTTTACCAACTTGCATATCATCCATTCGACCGAAGTGATTTAGCCTTACTCTGCCATTCTTATCGATCAAGATGAGTGTAGGCGTTCCTCTCATTTCATAGCTTTGCATTGTCTTTGGTATATACCCCGTTGAAGCTGGCATATCGATGGCAACTGGAAAAGTAATGCGATATTCATGGATAAATGCTTTTAGTGCGTCCGCTGTCATTACTGCATGATGTTCAAATACAGTGTGAAGGCCAATAACCTTAACGTCTTTATCTGCAAATGTGTCAGCGATCATTTTGGTTTGTGGTATCCCGTGTGACACACAGCCCGGACATAACATTTGAAATGCATGAATAACAACGACAGATCCTTTCATTTTAGATAGGGGTAACGGTGCTGTGGTATTTAGCCAAGTACTCGCTTCAATTTCGGGTGCTATTGGGTATTCGGTGAATATAGACATTCTTATTACCTCATTGATTATGGGATTAATTGATAGGCAGGCGCGCTAACACCTGCCTATTTCTTTATTGATTTACTTTACCGGGTAAACTTAGATCTCCAGAGGCAACGTCCATCACATTGACTACACATAGTAATGGTGCATGAACACTTTGATTAACGCGTAGGCCAGCGGTAACGCCATCATACTTGGTATTGGAAATATCAACGTTAGAATCAAAGGCTACTTTTACTTCAACGGTTTCGTTATTGAAAATAGGATCCCAACCTGGACTATCTAGTAGAATGGGAAGTCCCGGCCATGTTTTAGGCAGTCTTGGCGATGTACCCTCCGGAATATCAACTACTGCCAGCATACCTTTACCGCACTGTTCATTACCTTGTAAGACGACCCAATGGCTGTGCCAAACATCACCATCATTGGCTGGATTATTATCTGAGTTCTCATCGTATAAAGGCGTGTCATCAAAGTCGGCATGGGCTGTTACTGCTAAGGCTAATATTCCGGCGTCTTTTTCAAAGCCAACCGTTGCACTATTAAGCGAAGTCGGCCACACATATGAAAACACATTACTCCCCGCTAATTTACCCGACGCAAGTGGTTTACTTGTCCCTGCTTTTTCAGACACTGCCATGTGGAAGGTCGCAATATTTTTGTCGGTCGTTATCTTGGCATGAACGATATCAAAGGTAGCTGGTGTGTTACCTGTAGGGTCGACTTTCGCGTGGATGCCCCCATCATGTGAGCCGCCAGAAAATGCATAAGAGGAGGACAACAGTGCCAAAGAGGCTGTAATAAATAAAGAATGGTGTTTCATAACTATCTCCAAAATTAGTATTGAGTCAACACTAAGTGTACACGGGCATCTCGCGTTGTCAAATGGTATCGGGTCGATACTATATTTCTGGTTCTAGGTTGTAAATATGGTGTTTATTCGATACTATATATGAATGAGTATATCAATGATCCAACAAACATTAGAGCGGCTTTCTAGCTTGCTACGCAGTGAAAAACGTAATCGCTTGCTTGAATATGGTTTACAGCCCATCCAATTTGAAGCGTTATATTATCTGTCGATATGTAACCGTTATTCAGACACACCAATGGGCGTGACTGATTATTTAAATCAGACCAAGGGTTCGGTCTCTCAAACACTAAAAATACTTGAAAAAAAAGGACTTATTGAGAAAGTAGCGGATAGTAAAGATAAACGTGTTGCACACCTTAAAGTGACAGAATCTGGCCTAGCGTTGATTAATGGGTTGCAGATCTCACCACTACTGCAACAAGCGAGTGAACAATTTAGTAATAAGAAATTTAATACGATTGACACAGCGCTCCATGATTTGCTATTTGCAGTGCAGTCAGCGAATCAGTTTAAATCTTTTGGTCAATGTCATACCTGTATACATAATTCTAAACGTGATGAGGGTTATTTTTGTGAGTTGACACAGGAACCACTCTCAATAAATGACATTGATCTTATATGCCGGGAACATTTACACAAATAAACCAACTGTCTTAAAAAAATAGCGATTGTCTGATCGCTATTGCTGCAACATAAACAAAATATCATTGGGCAGGTGCATCAATAATGATGATCTCCGCATCGGATAGCGCTTTGATCGTGATTTCCTTTTGTCTCGTTACTTCTGCACCATCGCCTTTGTTCATCAATATTGCCCTTTGATTATCAATAAGTTCAAACTCTCCACTGGATGCCAAAATATATGCCTGGTGCTCTATTGAGTGAGTAAATTTTGTGCCTTTTTTAATCTTACCACCATAGATACGCGCGGCTTGATTGATAAAGAGTGCGTTATCTTGCTCGCCTGGGTATCCAGAAACGAGTAGGGGGAGCTTAGTATTGTCTGTATGATGAAACGTAGCTGTATTATTAATCGTATCAGTATTTTCAGAAAACAGTTTGCTGCCCCATCTCGGCTTTACGTTTTGCTTATTTGGTTCAATCCAAATTTGAAATAACGTTAATGGTTCTTTTGTTAAATTGTATTCCGAATGAGTAATACCTGAGCCTGCACTCATTACTTGTACTTCGCCTGCGAGGGTCACGCCTTTATTGCCAGTATTGTCTTGATGAGTGACCGCTCCGGATCGTACAAAAGTAATGATTTCCATATTTCGGTGTGGGTGAGCTGGAAATCCTGTTCCTGCCGCAACCCAGTCGTCATTAACCACTCTTAGCACACCAAATCCCATTCTTTTGGGATTGTAATAATTAGCAAAGCTAAAGTGATGATTGGCTTTTAACCAGCCGTGGTTTGCTTTGCCAATCTGCTGAAAAGGATAGTGTTTTATCATTGTATTTTCCTCCCACTAGACTTTACCTGTTAATCGATTTCTATCATGCGGTGCAGTGAAATCTTGCTGTGGGCCACGGGGGACAATCAAAGTCGGGTTAATTGTGTCATGACTCGCGTAATAATGGATCTTGGTATATTCCAAATCGACAGTGCTTTCGATCCCTTCAAACTGAAATAACTCACGTACATAGTGACTGATATGATGGAACTCACTTAACTTATTGCGATTACACTTAAAGTGACCATGATAAACGGCATCGAAACGCAGCAATGTTGTAAATAATCGCCAATCAGCTTCTGTTAGGTATTCCCCCAGTAAATAACGGTGGTTGCTAAGTCGCGCTTCAAGCCAATCTAAACTGGCAAAAAGTGCGTCAAAAGCTTGGTCATATGCTGCTTGAGTCGTGGCAAAGCCTGCACGATAGACACCATTGTTTATCGTGTCATAAATACGTTCGTTAATGGTGTCTATTTCTGGTTGTAAATCAGTTGGGTAATAGTCATCGTGGTTGCCCGTTAACTCATTAAACGCAGTGTTAAAAATACGAATTATTTCGCTTGATTCATTGTTCACTATGCTTTGTGTTTTCTTATCCCACAATACTGGTACGGTAACTCGCCCTTCATAATCAGGTGCTGCTTTAAGGTAAAGCTGGTACACATAGTCACTTTGATAGAGTGTATCGCTGTAGTCGTTGCTATCGTCACTATTAGCACCGAATTCCCAGCCATTGTTTAGCATTTCAGGTTTAACGACGCTAATAGAGATAATGTCTTCGAGTTGCTTCAATTGTCTAAAAATCAAAGCGCGATGCGCCCAAGGACACGCTAACGAAACATACAAATGATAGCGGCCTGCTTCTGCCGGATAGCGGCTACCTTCCTCATTTGAAATAGTATCTCTGAAGCGACTTGCCTGACGTTCAAATTGGCCTTTATTGCCTTTGGTTTCGTACCATTGGTCATGCCATTTACCGTTAACGATTAATCCCATGATAATACTCCTAATTTATGTTGTGTTAGCGCCATCGGGTTTATTAACTAAGCTTGCTCACGATAAGGCTATCGATTGATAATTTACCGCCGCCTTGCAGCATTATCGACAGACTGATTGCAAACAGTGCTAAGGCAAATTCATAACCGCTGTTGCTCACGAACAGCCCGTTATCGATATGCGTACTAAAAATCGCGACGATCATCGTTAGTGACAATACCAGCGCTGTTGGTCTGGTTAGTAGACCAAGGATAAGCAGTAGGCCGCCAAAAAATTCTGCACTGCCTGCCATCATCGCCATTAAGTAGCCCGGTGCTAGGCCGATAGATTCCATCCATTGACCTGTGCCTTCGAGCCCATAACCACCGAACCAAGCAAACAGTTTTTGCGCGCCGTGAGCGGTAAAAATAATGCCTGCCACTAAACGCAGTGGTAATGCCGAAAAAGTGTTATCTGATGTTAATATTTTCTTAATTGTTGAAGTATTCATGTTGTGCTCTCTTTGATTCGTTAATGTGTTTCTAAGTATGTCTTATAAGTGTGTAGCCATTGTATTCGCTTAAATGGATTGGAATAACCGCTGAAATTTGTTTAGTATGTTCAAAATATTTGAACAATTGATGGCGTGTATAAGCGTGACAATAAAATACTAAGAAGAGAGAGGCGATGAATGTATAAATCTCCGATAACGATAGAAGCATTACAGGTGCTTGATACTATTGATCGTCGTGGTAGTTTTGCCGCGGCCGCTGAGCAGTTAAACAAAGTACCCTCGGCGCTCTCTTATATAGTTCAGAAATTAGAAGAACAACTAGCGGTGACTTTGTTTGTGCGTCAGGGTAGGCGGTCGGTATTAACGCCTGCGGGTCGCCACTTACTCGATGAAGGCCGTAAGGTACTTGGTGCTGTGAGTAAACTGACCGAGCAAACACAAACCATCTCCCATGGCTGGGAACCTAAAATAAATATCACATTCGATTCTCTTTTTGACATGCAGCTATTACTTAAACCATTAGCGCTGTTTTTAAATGAGCATCCGAATATCGAAGTAGACATGAATGAAGAAGTAATGAGTGGTTCGTGGGAAGCATTGATTGAAGATCGCACCGATTTGGTTATTGCTGCACCCGAGCCTATACCTAATCAACAAGGCATTAGTGTGACCGCCTTAGGCAATCTGCAGAAAATATTCGTTGTACCTAAAGACCATGAGCTTGTTAATTTTACAGCCCCAGTCAGCAAATCTGAAATTGATAACTACCGGACCGTCGTTGTGCACGACTCGGCAAGAACTGCCATACCTTGGTCAAATAACATTATTGAACAGAGTCGACATTTTTACGTCAATTCAGTTGAACACAAGATCCAAGCTATTATTGCTGGCATTGGCGTAGGCTATCTGCCGAAAACACGTATTCAATCACATTTAAATTCGGGTGATTTAGTCGAAATTGACCTAGGCGAAAGGGAGCCTGTATCAGGCATCTACCTTGCTTGGAAAACCGTGAATAAAGGGAAAGGGTTAAAACGATTAAGAGACATTATGCAGCAGTATTTAGGTCATTGATTGCTAAATAGTACGTTACCTTGCTTGTCTGGCTAGCTAGAAATTAATAGCGCTAATACAGTGTTTTCTGTCTCTGTAGCTGTGTATCTAGCAACGTTGCATAATCTTGTTACGACCAACGTTATTGGCTAAGAGATCAAATCGCCTAACAAGGTTCTGCCTCTAAATGAGTTAGAGCTTTGACTCACTCAAAATGTGAACTTATCGTTTTTACATAGATTTTATCATGTGATGAATCTGTCATATCACAACAGTACAATTGAACTCTATTGCGAGTTCAATTGTGATCCAGCCTTGGTTAGATTAGATATTATGCAAAGGGGCTCTCCCTCCTATAGTGACTTGTATCCCATATTACAAAAGCATTAGAAATAAGCATTTCAATTAAAATCGATGCGAAAGTGATATTCACTAAGGCAGTGCAAAATGATCCATCCAGAATTACGGGTTAAAATTGGTTTTAAAGGGGTAAAGTAAGCGTTAGAGAGGACTTTTTGCCTGAGTAGTGAATGACTCTAATATCGTTGTTAGGGCAAGTTTAAAATGTCACATTGTTCATGCCTTTAATCCCGAGATGAACTTGCTTTAAACTCAACGTCAGTAAGGTAAATCGGGTTCATCAAACGCTTGGGTTCATCAAACGCTTGGGTGCCTTACGGCTTGCCATTCTTGAGTTGCGGTTACGACTCGGTTCATTTTCTCGTTCATCCTGTGAACGCTTTGCAGCCGCTAAGACCGCGCCCAATCGTTTATTACTCACGACTTCACCTTGCTGAACATGTCTCAGCTTATCAAATATGCTGTATTCAAACGATTCACCGCAATGTTGAATCGAAAGCGTGCCATCAGGGTAATCATAAATCATAACTTTTTTACCGACCAGAGACTTGGCTTTATCGGTCGGTGTGAGCATGTAAATGACTTTATCGTACTGGAGTGTAAGTGATGTCGTTAAGCAGCGACTCACTTGACGCGCAAATATATCATCAAGCTCTACGTTAGATTCTTGGAGTAGGCGATGCTTATCGTCAGTACTGTGGGGTAAGCACGCAAAGCGTGCGTTATGGAGTGAAATATAGTGTGGAACCCAGGCATTCGCTTCTTCAATCGTATTGATACCAGCAAGCCTCATCTCCTTGATTAATCTATCTTGCAGAGTGTAATTTGCACGCTCAACACGTCCTTTAGCTTGTGAGCTATTAGCACAAATAAGCTCGATATTTAACTCGTATAACGCTCGGCTATACTGCGTCATTTGCTTGCTTGTTTTACGACTAGGACTGTTGATTTTAAAGACGGAATGCTTGTCGCTATAGAGCGCAATTGGCTTACCATATTCAGAAATATACTGACGGGTTACGTTCATATAATCATAGGTGGTTTCAGCTTCACAGAAATAAAGGGACATTAATTTACTTGTCGCGTCATCAATAAATACGAGTAAACAGCATTTAGGTGAGCGGCCTTCGAACCAATCATGATGAGAACCATCGATTTGAATTAATTCGCCAACACAATCTCGTCTATATCGGGGCTGATAGATTTGCCGTTTTTTGCGACGGCGAACAGTCCACAAGCCATCTGCGACCATCCATTGACGGAGCGTTTCACTAGATAGCTTGATGTTGTGATTCTCTAATAGTTTTTCACAAGCAAATGTGGATTTGAAGTCGCTGTATTTATCTTTAACTATGTTGAGGATTTGTTCTCTAAATTCGGCTGGATAGCGCCGATTGCTCGGCATGTTACGGCGCTTAGATACTAATCCAATATCGCCATGAAGGCGATATGCATTAACAAGTCGCTGAATATGTCTGCGAGTTAGATTTAGCAGTGTAGCGGCCGCTACTTGAGTGATCCGCTTATGACAAATATCTTTAATAACACCTAAACGATGCAGTTCTTTTTCGCTCATAGTAATCAACATGGCACAACTAGATGCTTGGATTAGTTACGACCAAGTATACCAAAATGTGACATCTCTAAATTGTTAGAATGTGACATTACTATATTGCACTTACAGTCTTAAACAAGCCAAATTCTCTGCACCATTCTCACGATATATTTGACAATTATCTTCATTCATCGTGGCATCAAGTACCCAGTGCAAACTATTTTCGATTAACCAATGCCCTCGAACTGCTTTAGCAAAACCGTTTTCCGTCAAATTTGCAGAACTAATATAGTAGCGGTAATCAAGCGATGCTTTACCACCCTTGACCTGCCTATAACCAATAGCAACACCAATACTTTTTAAATTTTTCTATTCAGGATGAACCTTAGCAATCTCTTGAGCATCAAGTACATAATAGTGTCTTGCTTCGATTCTTCCGTGAGCTTGCTCTATAATAAGTTGTTTAGGCTAAAGTTTTCTGTTTACTATTTCTGACAGTGCGTTTTGAACTGAAATGGATAGTGACTTTTGATTACCCTTAACAGCTAATAAATAATCACCACCATTATTAACAACTTCTTCTGTAATTTTAGTCTGACAAGCAATAGCATCGATAGAGATCAAACACCCCTTAATATCGAGTAACTTAATTAATTCAGGGATCGCGGTTATTTCATTAGATTTTGCATCAGTTTTAAACTGACCAATCACAACCTTATTTGCTGTCGCATAAGCACTAACCATGTGAATAGTTGATTGGCGATCGTCTCGGTTATAAGTGCCACGAAGTACCTTTCCATCGATAGCAATAAGTTCCCCTTTGCTTATCTTATTTATAGATTGCATCCAATCAATAAAGCATTGGCGAAACTGCTCAGGATCAATACGTGAAATGGTTCTAGCTATCGTATCATCAATCGGAAATCCATTAATAAACATATCATTACCTTGAAACCACTATTGGTGTCCTTCAGCATATTCTTGGATCTCTTTCCACCCATCAGCACCCGCTATGACAGCACATATTGTAAGAAACATAATATCAAAAAGAGGATGGGAAACTTTAGCGGCTTGACGCGGATCATCAATCGCCCCAAAGTGCTTGGCGAACTCGTCGAGCACTTTGGTATCTCCAAAAAATGTATATGAGATCATAAGTTCATGTTCAGGTCAAATCCGGGCTTAATATGATCAAAAAACGTTCATAATCTTGCCCTGACCACTACATACGCTTTAAATATTCAGATTAATCCTCACATATAGAGTATTGCTCTGCATTCAAAGATCCGGGACTAACAGTAAATTTTTTTACTTTTGTTAGTAATGCTGAAGGACCACTATAAAAATATCTTATACCATATAGGCTATTTTTCTCATATCTAAGTCGACTTGGTTTGTCGGACCAGATAAATGTACGATAACGTTGATCAGGTGTACCCCCTCCCTCTAAGATGCAAACGGTTCGACCCAACTCATCTGTTCTGATAAGTGAGAATGTGCCATCGGAACGTTTACTCCCTTTCACACCATTTCCGCTTTGCCCATATTTTATATGGTTAAAATATTTAGCATCTGAGCGAAGACAATTTTGAGAAGCAAGTCCTTCTACATTAATCACGTTACCATCTTTAAATGTATAGATATTTTGCTTGCCGTTTGAATTAGTAACGGTTGTTTTATCTGTGTCGTATTTAAAACTTGAAGACTCAATCCCATACGTAATTGAACTTCGCTTGACGAGGCCGTTTCGATAATACTCAACATTAGAGATTTCATTGCCATTTTCGATTACTTTAGTTATGTATGATATCTTTCCATTCAATAACAAATTGTCATATTGGTATATAATATTTTTAATATGTTTTTTGGTCGGTGATATTAATAAATCATCAAAATAATTCACTTCTGCAAGGGGCAGTTTATATTTTTTATTATCGGCATAATAAAATAATGCACTTAATCCATTACTGCTTTGCCAAGCAATAGGATAACCTAAAAAGCCATCCTTAAGGTATAGTTGTGGCTTATTCAGGTCGTGGGCAACAACTATTTTAAATTGATTATCGAATTCGTCATTGACTGTAATTAATGTTCCTTGAGACCAAAACCCTGCTCTTTGTGATGCTAAAGACGTATATTTATACTTTAGTGTTGCAATTAATTTTCCATTGTTTTTATTAAAAACGTCAATTTCATCTTCACTCTTATTTTCAATGAAGATTACACCCGAGTAGTTAAAAGTTTGTCTCTTTCCATTCTTGGTGATTAAGGTATCTAGTCGTCCATACTGGTTATAATGCTCAACAGCACCATCATTAGTGTATATAACCGACCCCCTTCCCTCAGGCTCTAATAAGCCATACCCCTTAATTAAACTTCCTTTAATTGGTAAAACCTTACCACTATCGGTATAGAATTTTTTATTTGCTAGATCAATATTACGCGAATATGTCACAGTCCACCTTCCACTTAAGCTATTATAAAATCGCTGAAAGTGAAGTGCATTTCTGCCCACGCCCTTGAATTCTGACACTTGATAAAATTTGTTACCGGAATATATATTAACAGGGTGATTTGTCATTATGTTACAAGCCTGCTCCCCTGTGCTATTACTATCAATAGAAGGTCCCCCAGATTTTATTTTATATCGGCTTTTGGTTAATGCAGAATTTATTCTACAGACAGGTTTTATCTGACAATAAGTCTTTGAATCCCCCCTTACCGCGCAACGTCCTCCGAAAGCATCGTCATCACCAGTAGATATTGTTGTTATATCTGGAACATTTTTTGTTAATTCCGCTATTCCAGTGGGATACCACTTACTACAAGCTTCAGCCCGACTACTGCTTTCATGTATATATTTATAAGGATAACTAGTTGTATCCACCACATAATAAAATTTTGAGCAGACTTCCCCGTTGGGGCAGGTTTTATATAAATCACTGGCCTGTACAGGCTTTATAACGAGATTTCCAATAAAAAAGATGAAGGAAAATAATATTAAAATCCTGATTAACACAGTAACTCCTTGATATGTTATTAGCAACGATATTGTATTTATTATTACTAGATCCATTATTTATCATTGTTAACTTTAGGATAGTTAGTTGCTTCACTACATATTTAATCACCTGTAGCTATTCATACCGATTGCAATCATAATGATAATGATAATGATAATGATAATGATAATGATAATAGTAATCATTATGACTCAAGCGCTTGGTGATTTACAGTTTTATGATAATAATTTGCATGCGAAATTAATAAGGGGCTGACTGTTACCACTAACAGGCGCCTTACAACTGCCTTTGGCGCAGGATAAATAATATAAGGATGAAGGATGAAAACACATAAGACGTTGATGAGCTGTGCAATATTATACTTAGTAATAAGTGGCGCAGTGGCGGGCAATAGCAAATATATAGACAAAGACCAGTACAAATACAACTATACCAAATACTATCATAACAGCGCAGGTTTAATTGAGGCCATTAACGGCCCAAGGACCGATGTTCACGATATAACGGTATACGATTATAATGCTAAAGGCCAAGTCGTCAGGATTACTAACGCATTAGGTCATATAACTGATTACAGGGACTACAACCGTTATGGTTACCCAGAAACAGTTACTAATGCTAATCGGAGGACAGTCAAATTAACTTATGACCACCTTGGTAACGTGCTAACTCGAACTGTATTTAGAAAGCAAGGGCAAGACACTACCACTTATACCTACATGTCGGGTAGTTCACTTATTCACACTATAACGAATTCATCAAATTACACTCTTATCTATAGTTATGATCCAGCATTACGACTGGAAACGACTAAAGACAGTAACGGCAATAAAATATTCTTTAAACGGAACAAAACAAAGAATAGTATTGTCATCAGCATTAATGATGCCCAAGGTAGGCTGATGTTGGAACACGAGAAACAGTTTGATGAACTAAATAGATTAATTAAAGATATTGGCGCAGTCAATAAAACCGTGAAAATAACTTATAATGCAGGAGGAAATCCGGTAATCTTAACTGATGCAAAACTCAACCAAACGGTGCAAACTTTTGATAGCCTCAATCGTTTTAAATTACTGAAAAATGCTAAGTCTGGTACAACTGAGTATACCTACAATAACCTAGATCAAATAACCAGTATCACCGATGCTAGAGGAAATACCACCGTTTATGAATATGACGGGTTCGGACAGTTGGTTAGAACCATCAGTCCAGATACTGGCATTACTGAGTTTGATTATGATAAAGCTGGTAATCTTATTTATAAAGTAGACAATAAAAAAAATATAGTCGTTTATCATTATGACGAACTCAATCGTTTACTTACGGAGGTCTATGTTGATTCTAAACATGATGTTAGCTATGAATATGACAGACCGTCCAATGGTGAATATGGCTTAGGCTTACTAACAAAAATCATCGACGAAAGTGGAATTACTGAATATCATTATAACCAGCAAGATCAAGTAACTAGAGAAATTCGCAATATTCGTGGCACTACCTACGTCACTGCCTATCAATATAATAGTAACGGTACCTTGCAGGAGATGACTTATCCAAGTGGAAGGGTCCTACACTACGAATATAATAACGAACACAGATTAACAGCTATTTCCACAGTTACGGCAACAACTATGAAGCATAGTTTAGTCAATAACCTTGAATACAACGCTTTTGGACCACTAGCCTCACTTAGATATGGTAATGACCTAACTAACAGCTACATCTATGATTTAGATTATAAACTTAGGCTTATAAAAAATGCTGTACAACAATTTTCTTATCAATATGATGCTAATGGTAACATAGCAACAATCAATAATGCTTTAGCTAGTGACCAAAATCAGGAATTTAAGTACGATGAACTAGACCGGTTAAAAGTCGCGATTGGAGATTATGGTAAGATCGACTACGATTATGACGCAGTGCATAATCGTACAAAAAAAATTGAACAAAATCACACAGGGGTAAAGGAAGAAACTTATCTTTATTCACATGAGAATAATCAACTCGAAGAAATAATAACATCAGGTGATGTCCCTCGAAATGTGCGGAATTTTAGTTACGATGAAAATGGTCAAATGCAGGGACACAAAGATGATCAAAGGCAGGGATTCCGAGGAGATGAAAAAGCAACACAATATTTTCATTACGACTCTAAAAATAGACTTTTAGCGAGCGTCAAAAATAACGAATCTTGGGCAGAATATACTTACAATAGCCTCGGTCAGCGAGTACAAAAAAATATAGGTGATAAGAAGAGGATTCATTACCATTACGACCTCAATGGTCAGCTTATAGCTGAAACACTTTCTGATGGCACCTTGATCCGTGAATACTTCTTTGCTGGTTCACTGCAGGTTGCAACGGCGATAAGTTCAGATCAAGGTGAAGCTGATATTTATTATGTGCACACAGACCATTTAGGCACACCAACCATGCTGACAGACTCTGGTTCCGTGCAATGGGCAGCACATTACACTCCATTTGGTAAAATCATCGTTGATGTCGATAATATTAATCAAGAAATACGCTTTCCAGGGCAGTATTTTGATAAAGAAAGTGGACTATATTACAACTACTTCAGGGATTACGATCCAGAGTTGGGGCGCTATATTCAGTCTGACCCGATTGGTTTGGCTGGGGGGATTAATACCTATGAATATGTTGCTGGGAATCCAGTTAGGTATGCTGATCCTAAAGGTTTATGTCCTTGGTGTGTATTCGGCGCGGCAGTTGGAGGGGGACTAAATGCATGGTCACAATATAACTCTGGTGGTCCTTTTGATTGGGGATCATTTGCAGCATCAACTGTCGTAGGTGGATTAGGTGGTGGACTTGGTAATCTAACTAAAAGTCTATCTTTGGCAAAAAATATAGCGGCAAATGCATACGGTAGTGCCTTAATTAGCGCAGGAGTTACAGCAAGTAAAAACGAATTATTAGGGACCTGTGATAGTATTGAAGATGCATTCATCAATGGACTTATATTTGGTGGGCTAGGGGCTGGAGTGGGTAACGGTACATCAGGTGTTTTTTCGAAAATAAATCGATCTCGATTTAATTCTCTCCCGCTATCTCAGCAATTATTTCTAACTTCTAATGCGTTACATAATTTGCCTAACTCCCCGATTCGGACGGTGGGAACAACTGTAGGTAATACTCTAGGTGGCGTAACTAGCAACCTACCTATAAATGCCAATAATTCTGGAGGTTAATTATGAATAGTTATGTGTGCTATGGTATTTATTTTATTTTATTTCCAGTGGGTGGTTTAAGCATCGGTTATGCTTTTTATTGGGTGTACTTGTTACTAGGGAATGAAGCGTCAGATATGATTTCTAATTTATTTGTATTTATCTGGTTTTCTTTCGGTGTGTTTTCTGGGGTGTATGGTGCCTATATTCTACGAAAGATAAATAAGAACATCCGCAGGCAATAAATTTAGGTTCTGTCGCAAACTGGAGTTTAGTGGTTCAAAATTAAAGGTGTGCACTTACAATGATCTACAATCGGGGATTTACAATCGTTGTTATGGCAAGTTTAAAATGTCATATCTAAAAACCAATAGAAATGTCGCTTTTGATAGCTAAACACCTTATGGTATAAGTGATATTGCTATACTAGATGATACCCCATTAGTGTTGTTTGCATAACGCATGTTATGGTTAATGGAGTGAGGGTATCAGTTAGATCCCTTCACTTCCCCTACAAAATCTAATGTGTATTATCTCGGTTAGTACAATAACTCTAAGCCAGTTTTGTCTAGCTCTGGCTTACAATGACTGAAGTATGAAGTGTGATCACCAAGCGACTTTGTCGTACCATAACTACCAAGCGACTTTGTCGTACCATAACTACCAAGCGACTCTGTCGTTTTTATAATTACCAAGGCTCTTTCCCCTTTGCGCCATTCGAATCTGGCCATTATATTTTCGTAGATTAATGAACTTCTTGAATAACTCCTACACTAAAAAGAAACAGGGCCGATTACATACAGTATTGGTATTTAGCTAGCTGCGCTAAAGCAGAGTATCTCACGGATGAATCGATGAAAATATTTTTTATATCTTTGTTTTTATTATCATTTTCAAGTTTATCTAGTTCGCTTACGTGGAGCCAGCAAAGAGGCCTGTATACGCAAGCTGTAGACTTACAAGCACAACAAATGTGGTCCGAAGCGTTACAAAAAACAGAGCAGATTCCTGCATACCCATTAACTTATCTGCTTGAATACCAACAGCTTAAAGCACACTTTAGCCGCAACAGTTTGGTTGCAGTGCAATCTTTTATAAAGGATAACCCTGATCGTCGCGTGAGTTATGATCTGCAGCGAAGCTATTTATATTACTTAGCAAAAAACCAATATTGGAGTGAGTACCTGTCTTTTTATCCGCAACGTCCCAATTCACTCGACTTGAAATGCTTTCATTTTCAGGCGCGATTAGCGGCCGATCAAGCAGATGAAACTTGGCCTGATGTGCAAAAAACCTGGTTAACGGGATTTTCCTTGCCGAATGCCTGTGATGGCGTCTTGGCGTATTATCTTAATAATAAAAAAATATCTCAGGCATTAATTTTTAAGCGTTTTAACTTAGCTTATGCAAATAATAAAACATCCCTTATGTCTTATTTAATCACCTTAATGGACAAGGAAAATGAACTGTTAGCTAAGCAGTTATATGACTTACATAAATCACCAACAAAGTTATTAAACAGCCCCTTATTTAAGAGCCCTTCATTTAACAACCCTTCATTTAACAACAAGGCGCATGCTAGCCACGATTTTTTAGTTGCGAGTATTAAGCGGCTTGCTAAAAAAGATATTGAATTAGGATTAAATGCATACCTCACTTATGAGCGTAAAAAATATTTTACATCGGCAGAGCAAGTCAAATTAAAAAAATACCTTATATCGCGCATTATGATCCGTAATGAAACTAAGTTGTTACCTTGGCTAGATAAAGCGCTTTCGGCTTTAGGGGATGTACCATTAACGGAGCATAGGATCCGTTATGCGATTAAATTTAATCATTGGGCCGATATAGAATACTGGTTGATGCAGCTGAGCGAGATTAAGCAAGTAGATAGTAAGCAACTGGATAGTCAATGGGTGTATTGGCAAGCACGAGTATTGGAAAAGAAACAGCAACAAAATCAGGCCGATAAACTTTATCAAAAAATCGCGGCTGAGCGTAATTACTACGGCTTTTTGGCCGCGCAGAAATTAGGTGTAGATTACCAGTTTAATGCCAATATAGTCAGCAGGCAGCAGCAAGACTTAGAGCATCTGAAAACACAGCTAGCACATATTGATGAACTGTATTTCCATCAACATACGTATTTACTTAAACGTGAGTGGCGGACCTTAATTAGCGCTCAAAGTAACAATTTGCAAAGGCAGTTAGGTTTATTTGCCTTCCAAAAAGGTTGGGCTCATCTGTCGGTCGTTGCCAGTATTCTTTCTAGAAGTTGGGATGCCTTGAATATTCGTTTCCCTGCCGCTAAACCACAGCTATTTTATGCTAATGCCGACCGATACCAACTCGATTTAAGCTATATTTACGCCATTACGCGCCAGGAAAGTTCTTTTGACGAGTCTGCTAATTCTCCGGTCGGGGCTCGTGGTTATATGCAGTTGATGCCGAAAACGGCAAAAGAGACCGCACGTAAAATTGGCTTGAAAAATTATAAGAAGCAAGCACAATTAACCGATGGCGATATCAATGTACAGTTAGGTACAGCCTATTTTGATAGCTTACTTAAGCGCTATAAAGGGAATCGGGTGCTGGCAACTGCGGCATATAATGCGGGTCCGAATCGAGTAGACCGCTGGCAAGCCAGCAAAGACGGCAGGGCAGAGCAAGGCTTAACGATGGATAGCTGGATCGAAGCCATTCCCTATAAAGAGACCCGACGTTATGTCAAAAATGTTTTAGCCTATAACGTCATTTATCAGCATATCTTAGATAAACCGCTTGAGTTTCTTACGCCTAAAGAGATCCATGCACGTTTTTAATATAATGAATCGCCTAACCATATCAGTAGGAAATATTTAGTTGGACAACAAAGCTGGTCAGTTCGTTTAAAATGCATAAATGCAATTGATAATAGTTCTCATTATCAATATAATTCATATCTGATTTGAGTATTAAACCAGTAGGTAATCTGTAGTGTTGGCACAAAATATCCGTTTATGGTTGTCTATAACAATGAGTTTGTTGTTGTTTCCTTTATATTTTCTGTATGTGGAATTACAGCAGAATGAGCAAGAACGGGATTATGAGGAACTGAATCAACATGCTAGCCTAGCGTTCGACACTGCTCAGCGTAATCTTGACGCTTTGCAGGAACACCTCGTGTCATTACGCAGTATGATGACCTACCAGCCTGAACTTTCTCGCCAGCAGTTTGATCAGTTTAATGCTCAGTCATCACTAAGTGATTACGGTATTGTTGTGTATGAGTGGATCCCTAAAACCAGTCAGCAGCAAACCCTGGATTTAATTAAGGAAGCTGTTAATACCGGCATTTTTGATTTTCGTTTTAGCCGAGTTGGAACAAGTGAAGTATTTTACCCTATTTATTATTCGGCCTCGGCTCAGATGAATGGTTTATCCTTGGGGATTAATCTGGCGGATATCGATAGTATTCGCGAGGGGATGACATTAGCGGCCATAGATAACAGTCTGCAGTTAGTGATCAGTGAGAATATGTCACTTGATGAAGCGACAACACCTGAAGTTAGGTTGTTGTTACCTGTTTTTGCTTTGAATGATCAAGGTGAGGTAGGTTCTGAATTGAGGGGCTATGTAAGTGCGATGACCCACTTTGATGCAGCGATGGAAATTCTTTTAGGGCCAGTACTAAGCCAGAGGCAGAATCTTGGTTTAGAGATCTACCGTGAATGTTTGCAAAATACTGAGCTGTTATTTACCTCGTTACATCAACAAAGCTCTAAACCTGAGTATCGAATTGACTTTACACAAAATTATGCAAATTGGCAGTTGCGATATCAGTTTGTTGATTTAAGTCCACCTATGCCTTGGTGGTATCTATCTCGCCCCATGCTAATTGTCATCGGTATTGGCTTAATCATTTCATTGTTTCTCTTGTTGTTACGTCATTCGCTATACCGTCGCATACGCGCTGAAGAACTCGCCAGAGAGAAGACACATTCGCTAGAGTTAGCACAAAATGAATATCATAACTTGTTTGAAAAAGTGGTTGAAGGTGTTTATAGCGCAACGCTTGAAGGACAGTTTTTAAAGGTTAATCCGGCGTTAGCTCGGGCTTTTGGTTATGAAGATCCAAGACAGATGCTGCAAGCGGTTGAGCATATTGGTCGGCAACTACATCGAGAAGATCAATCATATCAGGCCTTTTTAGAGACGTTAAAAGAGAAAAAAGAAATATTTAACTATGAATGGGAAGGCGAGGATCGACATGGGAATACTATCTGGCTGTCAGAAAATGCATATTTAAATACAACTGAGGATGATTGTGTCGTGTATCAAGGCACTTTGGATGTGATTACCGAACGTAAATGTAATGAGCAGCAGCTGAGTTATCAAGCCAATCACGATGCCTTAACGGGTTTGTTAAATCGAACTGCCTGCCAGAATTTTTTGGAACATTATTTACAGAATAAACAGTGGGGCGTGGTGCTATTTATTGACCTTGATGGTTTTAAAAAGATTAATGATACCTATGGGCATGGCGTTGGCGACTTTTATCTGCAAAAAATAGCGGACAGATTAACGCAGATTTTACGTAAAAAAGATCGAATTGCACGTATCGGAGGTGATGAGTTTGTCATTTATTTTGAGGGCGAAATGTCTCAACAAACCATTAAGTATGTGGCTGAACGTTTACAGCGTGAAGTCACTCAGCCAGTTCTATTCGACGGCGCGTCTATCGCTCTACAGGTTTCTGCCAGCATTGGATTCACCTTCTTGGGCCCTCACTATCAGCATGCTAGGGATATTTTACGAGATGCAGATCTGGCCATGTACGAAGTGAAAAAGAATGGTAAGGCCAATTATCAGGTATTTAGTTTAGCCTTGCATGAGCAGGTACAGCGCCAGACTGAATTTGATGATCTCCTACATAGTGCATTGGAAAAAAATGAGTTTAGTTTATGTTTTCAGCCTGTCGTCTGTTTGAAGGATGCCCGAACCCGAGGTTTTGAGGTCTTGTTGCGCTGGTATAATCCTAAATTGGGTCAGATTTCCCCTGAGCGTTTTATTCCGCTAGCAGAGAAATCTTTGCTGATTCAGCCCTTAGGTCTATGGGTGATTACTCAGGCGTTAGCTGGTTTTCGTCGGTTAACCTTGCTAAAGCCTAATGCAGGGCTTTATCTGAATATTAATTTGTCGCCGCGTCAATTACAGGATGATCAATTAGTGAAAGCTTTACCTAGATTGTTAACAGAGGCAAGAGTGGCACCAGAGAATATCCGTTTCGAACTAACAGAAAGTGCTTTGGATATGAATGAGCAAGTGGTGACAGAGCGTTTGTCGGCACTAAGGTCGATGGGCTTTCAAATATATATTGATGACTTTGGTACAGGGTATAGCTCATTAAAACGTTTGGTTCAGTTTCCGATTGATGGTATTAAAATTGATCGCTCGTTTGTTGATGGTTTAGAAGAAGACTCCAGTAAGCAGGTTATGATCGAGGTAATAGTTACGATGGCGCGTTTACTCAATTTACAAGTCGTCGCAGAAGGTGTGGAAACAGAGGCGCAACGGAAGTTGTTAGAGGTAGGTGGTTGCCGATTAGCTCAGGGCTATTTGTTTTCTCGTCCATTGCCGGAAGTTGAATTGAGCCGACAGCTTGTAAGTACTTGAACGGACTAATCCAACGGATTTTTGACGTAAAAGATTCATGACCAATTTAAAATTTCCTTGAATATCCAATCAAACCGTTTATGATAATAAGAATCATTATCACAAACGGTTTTTAGGGGATGCGATGAACTTGTCGACATTAAATGTTAAAAACACCTTAGGTGACGACTGCGCTCTTGAATATTATGAACAACTTGGCAATGCGATTGAGCATGCTGATTCACCGCAACGTCACGACATATTTTTGTCCTACTTTCAATTAAGTGATCAGATCGCAGCACCGCTTGATGTAGAGCAGTGCTGGTCACTATATTTAGCGCAGCTTGCTCTCCTTTTACGTTCAATAAAGAATGAACTGCTACCTAATCATTGGCGTCGAGCTTGTTACGAAGTGCTAAACAAGCCGCTACTTTCACTGCAACGTATAGCAACGACAACTGAAAAAAAACATCAGATAAATAGTTACTATATTCAAATAAACAAACAAGTAACAAAGGTATTCAACCTACACCCTTTTTAAATTACGTTAATCGCAGGCTAATCCGACGGTACTGAGTTAGTGCCATTCATCTGATAATTACGGAAAGAACAATGACAAACTTTAGAATAGAAACAGACAGTATGGGCGAACTTGAAGTGCCATCTTCGGCACTCTATGGCGCACAAACACAACGCGCAGTTAACAACTTTCCAATTAGTGGCCAGCAATTACCCGTCGGCTTTATTCGCGCCTTAATCCAAATTAAATCCAGTGCTGCGGCAGCGAATAAACAACTCGAGTTAGTGTCCCCAACGATTGCTGATGCGATTATTTCGGCTTGTAAAAACTTGTCAGAAATGGAAAATGTGATGCAGCATTTTCCGGTCGATGTTTACCAAACTGGTTCCGGTACTAGTTCGAACATGAACGCGAATGAAGTTATTGCACATCTTGCTAGCGAAATAGCCGGCGAGCCAGTCAGTGCTAACGATCATGTTAACTATGGTCAAAGTAGTAATGATGTTATCCCAAGTACAATCCATGTAAGTGCCGCACTCGCGCTTGCTAATCAGTTATTACCGGCATTAAATCATTTAGTTCAAGTTATTGAGACAAAAGCGCAAAGCGTTGATCATTTTGTGAAAACAGGGCGCACTCATTTAATGGACGCGATGCCCGTTAAAATGAGCCAAAGTTTGCATAGCTGGAGCGCGCAGGTTAAGCAAAATATTAATAACTTAACGGCGCTACAACCTGTGGTTCAGCGCTTGGCGCAAGGTGGAACAGCGGTGGGGACGGGGATTAATGCTCATGCAGACTTTAGCCGTGTATTCAATCAACAATTAAGTATTGCAACAGGCCTTGAATTCACGCCCGCAGATAATCTATTTGCATTAATTGGCTCACAAGATACCGCTGTTGCATTGTCTGGTGCGCTAAAAACAACCGCAGTATCATTGATGAAAATAGCGAACGACTTGCGCTGGATGAACTCTGGTCCACTGTCTGGTCTTGGTGAGATCGCCCTTGAAGCACTGCAGCCTGGGTCTTCAATTATGCCGGGTAAAGTAAACCCTGTGATCCCAGAGGCAATGGCGATGGTTTGTGCGCAGGTTATCGGTAACGACACCGCTATCACGATAGGTGGACAATCAGGAAACTTCGAACTTAATGTTATGTTACCTATGATTGCTAACAACCTACTTAATAGCCTGAATTTATTGAGTAATAACGTGGTGCTATTAGCTGATAAAGCCATTGCGACTTTTGAAGTACAGCAACAGAATATAGAACAAGCCTTGGATAAAAACCCAATTTTAGTGACAGCACTTAATCCTATTATCGGTTATCAACTAGCGGCTAAAATAGCTAAGATAGCCTACAAAGAGAAACGCGCGATCATTGATGTAGCGCTAGAGCACACTGAGTTATCACGTGAAAAATTGAGTGAATTACTCAATCCGCTGAAACTGACTCAAGGTGGTCTTTAAGTTAAATTTGTCCCTTGTGAGAGCAAGGGACTTGTACTTTATATTTTCGCTAATTATGTTAGTTTATGTTGTATATATTAAAATTAGCGTTAAATATTAAAGGTATAAAAGGATGTTTTTAGTTACAAATAGAGTGCAATTACGATCGCTCGATATGAGTGATACCGCCGAATTCTACGCATGGTCATGCGACCGAGACGTGACTCAATTTAGCTTATCTTCTTATGCCTACCCGCAATCCCAAACGGATATTTCAACCTGGTTATCAAGTATTAATAGCAATTCAAAATGCGTGTCATTGGGTATTTGCTGTGCTGAATCCGGTAAATTGATTGGTTATGCAGGTATTGCGTCAATCAGTACACTCAATCGTTCGGGTGAATATTTTATTCTTATTGGTGATAAAAGTTATTGGGGTAAAGGTATTGGTACAGAGGTTACCAAAGTGATCTCCGACTATGGCTTTAACACGCTGGGTTTACACCGAATTGAATTAACGGCCTATGCCAATAACCCATCAGCGATCCGCGCATATGAAAAAGCCGGTTATGTTCATGAAGGCGTTAAAAAGCAATCGGGTTACCGCAATGGTAAATTTGTCGATAAAGTAATGATGGCAGTGCTGGCAATTGACTGGCAAGGTATTAGTTAAACGAGTGGGCTTGTTCGGTTCACTGAACCAATAGATAACACTAAGGAAAGATTATGGAAAGCGAATACATACCACCGGCAGTTTGGACAAACGATAATGATAATGGCGGTACTTGGGCATCAATAAATCGCCCTGTTTCTGGTGCTACCCACGACAAAGTATTACCCGTTGGCATTCATCCTTTACAGCTTTATTCGTTGGGAACGCCAAATGGTCAAAAGGTCACGATCATGTTGGAAGAGTTGTTAGCCTTGGGCGTGATTGAGGCTGAATATGATGCTCACATTATTAACATTGGTGAGGGTGATCAGTTTTCATCCGGTTTTGTTGGTATTAATCCAAATTCCAAAATCCCTGCATTAGTGGATCAATCTGGTGAACCGTCGATTGAAGTGTTTGAATCGGGTGCTATCTTACTTTATCTTGCCGATAAGTTCGGCCATTTATTACCGAAAGATATCGTGAAGCGCACGACAGTATTGAATTGGCTATTTTGGTTACAGGGAGCTGCTCCGTATTTAGGTGGTGGGTTCGGTCACTTCTATGCTTACGCACCAGAAAAATTTGAATATCCAATTAACCGTTTCACGATGGAAATTAAGCGTCAACTCGACTTGTTAGACAAGCAACTTACTGCGAATAAGTTTATAGCAGGTGATGAATATAGTATTGCCGATATTGCGATTTGGTCTTGGTATGGCAACGTGGTGCTTGGTAAGGCATATGATGCTGCTGAATTTTTAGATGTTGGAAGTTATAAGCACCTGCTACGTTGGGCTCAAGATATCGCAGACCGTCCTGCTGTGCAGCGTGGTCGAATCGTGAATCGTACATCAGGCGAAGCATGGGAAGTGTTAAGTGAACGCCATAGTGCTGCTGATATCACTGAGGCTTTAAAGCTAAAACCTTAACACGTATATCATGAAACGTGGTGTTATATGCAGATGACCAGCACAAGCCGAACAATGGTGCTTGTGCTGGTCATTATTGTTTCTATTTCAATTCGTTAAATTTACGACTACTCGACTTTAAACTGCCCAACCAATACTTGCTGCTGTGATGACAGTTTCGCAATATCATGACCTATTTTTTCTGCCGTGGTCGATTGGTCTAAAATTGATTGGCTTAAATCACGAATATTAGCAACATTGCCATTCACTTCTGTCGAGACTGTTTTTTGCTCGCTGGCCGCATTGACAATCTCACTGTTCATGCTTTGGATATCAGTAACAAATGATGAGATATCCGCTAAGCTATTTACGGCTTGCTTAACTTGCGTTGCGGTTTCAAGGGCAAGGTGATTACCTTCTGCTATTGCTGTTGTGACACTACGTGTACCGGACTGTAAATCTTCGATAACCACTCGGATTTGATCTACTGAATCGTGAGTTCTGCTTGCAAGTTGTCTCACTTCATCGGCAACGACAGCAAACCCTCTGCCTTGTTCGCCTGCTCTTGCTGCTTCAATCGCAGCGTTAAGGGCGAGTAAGTTAGTTTGTTCTGATATACCTTCAATAACCGACAATATAGTACTAATATTACCACTGTTTTTTTCTAGTTCATCAGCAATCGGAACAGCCATTGCCATTCTTTCAACTAACTCCTGCATTGTATCTGCAGATTGTTGCACGACGGTTTGGCCACCTTGTGCTGATTGTTCTGCTTGGCATGCCATTTCGGCGGCTTTATCTGCATTTTCTAGTACTAACGCTGATGTTTGTGTCATTTCTTCAGAGGCGGTTGCGACCATGTCCACTTCTCTAAATTGTGACTCACTGCCTTGGCGTGATAGTTCGGCTATTTCACTGGCTTCTTTGGATGTTTTACTGATGGCATCAGAGGTTTCAATCACATCTTTGATCGTCGCTTGGATTTTATCTAAAAAGCGATTAAACCAAATGGCGAGTTCGCCCACTTCATCGGTAGATTTAACATCAAGCCGTTGGGTTAAATCGCCTTCACCGCTCGCAATATCTTGTAGACGAGTTGCAACATCTTTAATCGGGGCGACCAACTTAACGGCTGCAAACCAAATAATAAGTAGGCCTAGTAGAGTAACGATAATCCCTGTGATAATTTGAATTTTAAGGGTTTCGTTTGCTTGCTCTTCAATGAGTTGATTAAGCGCTAACGCATCTGCCATCACGGTTTCTCTTGGCATGGTGATAACAATCCCCCAGTTGACCGCGCTGAGCTTAATCGGCATAAAGACGGTTAGAGATTGCTGATCTGCACTCCACTGTGATTGCGTTACACCGTTGGCTAACCATTGTTTTAATTGTGGGTCTGCGATTTGTTTACCAATCGGAGCATTGTCATCATCAGAAGCAACCAGTTGTCCATTGTTACTCACAATACGAACTTTACCAGCACCTGTGAACAATGCTTGATCTGCACGCTGTGCATATTGTTGTAAAACATCTATTTTGAGGTCTATGCCTGTTACGCCTATTATTTTACCCTGCTTGCGTAATGGAACGGTAATGGGGCTGATTAATCGAGTTGCACCATTCTCATTGTATAAATACGGTTCAATCACACACATGCGTTTATTGGTAATGCTACAGCTATACCAAAAATTATTTGCCTGTCCACTAGCGGCCTGCGTTGTATTATTGATCTGTTGTTCATTTTTGATTGTTAGGGTTGGCTCATTTTGGTTGTTCTTATACCAGTAAGCAGAAAAGCGGCCTTGATCGTTAGAGCTGACATAATCGGCATTAGCATAATTGGCATCTTCACCATCTAACGTGTTGGGAAGGAAAGTGGTAAATGCGGCGTGCATATTGTCGAAATTTTGCACCGAGCGCTTTAATAATTCCGAGACAGAGTTTCGTAATTCGTCACTATTGGTAAAATTTTCTTCAGCGTTAAACTGCAGAAATGCAATACTCTCGGCTAACATTTCTGCACGGTATGTTGCTTCGTCTAAATATTTTTGGACTATTGATGCTTGTGTATTTGCTTCACTCATCAATAATTGCTCGGACTTTTCACCAACAGATTCGCTGCTCTGGACCTGTATTATTTTTTGATTGGAGGTTGATGATATAAGCGTAAAGCTGATTAATGATAGTGCGACAAGTAAAATGCAACACCCTGAAAGCAAAGTAATCTTCCACTGAACTGATAATGAACCCATGTTAATTCCCTTTAATACCCTAATATAGTTACATCAGTTAGGTTTATATTTCAAATTAATACCTAACTAAGTATATTAACTATGTTTATACCAAGTTACACAAGATTAATAAAGTGTTGCAAAGAAATTAAAGTTGTAACAAGTGGAAGTTGTAGTTTGGAGTAATGCGAAAGTGCCATCTATTTTATCGGCTATAACTGAGTCGAAACGAATTATTGAAGGGTGATCTCACGGTTATTCTGTTTTATAAAAACATGAATAAATCACATGTTATTAGTAAATATAAGGTTTTTAGCCGTTATTCGCTGCAACATGTGGGCATTAGATTTAGCTATCACTAGACTTAGTACTATTGACATTATTTGTACGTTCTAACTTCTATTTGAGGGTTTCTAAATGAAAATGATCAAAGCGTTAAGTACAGTTTTATTAACTTTAGCGATGCTAGCTGGTTGTACTGGTGTTTCGATGAAAACGCAAAACCTAAACGAAAGTGAATACACTGTTATAGGTCCAGGAAAAGCGACAGCGACGGGGATCATGTTATTTACCTTTATTCCTATTCAACAAAATGATCGTTTTGTTCGTGCACAAAAGGCTGCCATTGCATCGCAAGGTGGTGATGCAATGATTAATGTTGAAGTACAAGAAGATTGGTTTTGGGCGTGGATACTTAACGGGTATCAAACGACAGTGTCTGGTGATGTAGTCAAATTAAAATGAAGTAGTTTATGTGTTTTAATATCAGTTCACTATGGACTCAATATTGCTACAATGCATGAGTTCGTAGTACCTTAATTTTGGTCATAAATTGTGATTGTTATTCATCCATCTTAGGTTTGTTTTGCGCGCAAGTTCAAGCTTGGGTAGTTACAAAACCTCTCTCGTACAATCTCCGCTTGATTCTCACTCTTCTATACGGTTATCTTTAGTTATCTTAGGTTTAAACTTATGTGACAAAGGAATTAATATGTCAGAACAAAAATATCGATTAGTAACGCGCAGTGATTTTGATGGTCTAGTATGTGCAGTGCTGTTGAAACAACAAGATCTCATTAGTGATATAAAATTTGTTCACCCTAAGGATATGCAAGACGGTAAAATTGATATTACTCCGTATGATATCGTGACAAATTTACCTTATGTTAAAAATGCCCACCTGACGTTTGATCATCACCTTTCTGAAACTATTCGTAATACTGGCGAACGCGCTAATCACATTATTGATCCAGATGCGCCTTCTGCTGCACGTGTGGTGTGGGATTATTATGGCGGTCTCGACACATTCCCTGCTGAATGGGTTGAAATGATGGACGCGGTTGATAAAGGTGACTCTGCACAGTTCAATCGTGATGAAGTATTAGACTCTCAGGGCTGGAATTTACTCAATTTCTTAATGGATGCACGAACAGGGTTAGGCCGTTTCCGCGAATTTAGAATCTCGAACTATGCTTTGATGATGGACTTGATTGATTATTGTAAAGATCACAGCATTGATGACATTTTGGCATTAGCAGATGTGAAGGAACGTATTGATTTGTACCGTGAACACGAAACTATGTTTAAAGCACAGGTTCAGCGTTGTGCAACTGTTCATGGTAATTTAGTGTTACTTGATTTAACTGACGAAGAGACTATTTTCGCTGGTAATCGATTTATGATTTACGCACTGTTTCCACAATGTAATATCTCTATCCATAAAATGTGGGGTTTTCAAAAGCAAAATATTGTATTTGCGACAGGTAAATCTATTTTTGATCGTAACTCGAAAACTAACGTGGGAGAGCTAATGCTTCAATACGGTGGTGGTGGCCATATAGCTGCGGGTACTTGCCAGATTGAAACTGATAAATCAGAAGTGATTCTGCAAGAATTGATTACAGCAATTACAGCAGACGGTTAGCAAAAAGCCTCCAAAGCTATATTGAATAATAGCAGTGGAGGCTTTTTAGTACTTATGGTTTATTTAGTACGTCTACTAATTTAGTCAAAAGTACTATTTAATAAAGCGTGTGATTATTTACCACAACACTTCTTAAATTTCTTACCGCTGTTACACGTGCAAGGATCGTTACGGCCAACTTTAGCGCCTTCTCTTACGATCGGAGCTTGTGGTTCGTGGTGGTGACTACAGCCTGGACCGTGTACGTGACCTTCTTCGCCGTGTGCGTGTTGGTTTGTCATTGTGATTCCTTTATTCGATATTGGTACTTTGTTATCTTTAATGAAACTATATAACAAAGTTTCTCGGTTTTTGCCAAAGTTATTGTAAATAAATTGCCTTGGGAACAAAATTAGCTAAATAAGCAGCATTCTTGTTGACCAATTGAATTCAACTTATCAATTAAGTTCGCAATTAATCTGATGGATTGAGTGCTTCTTTGATTTCATCTGAGTCGAAACCTTTACGCGATAGATAGGCGTAAGCTTTCGATTTACCCGCGCTGTTGCTTATGTCGTAACGTTTCTTATTTAATACATCTAAACAGCTTTGATAAAAGTCTATATCACCAGCCAGTTCAAGTTGGTCTATCACGCTATCAAAATCTTCAACGTCAATTAACTTGCTGCGCAATTCACTGCGTATGACGCGTTTACCTTTACCTTTACGGTATAGTTTCATGGTTTCTTGGCTCAAGTCTGCTTTTTCAGCTTTGACTTCGAGTTTGGATCTTAAGGTGTCTTTTTCTGGGTGCATAGCCAATGCGTGATCAATCTCGGCACGTGAAAACCCTTTGGTGGTGAATTGCGAATACACTTTCTCTTTGGTTGTTGAGTGAAAGGTTTGAAATGAGCTTCTTAATCGTGATGCGGCTAACTCAAATTGGTCAATCTCCTCATCATCCATCACTTGTTCAATCGCTGCTGCTGCATCTTTTTCATCTACGCCTCTGGCACGTAATTTACGTGAGATGGCAGATTTACCTTGTTCATTATGAAAGGCGGATTCAGCAAAAAGAACAGCAAAGTCAAAATCGCTTTTGATGTAGTTCTTACTAACTAGATCGTCTAATACGGTTTCTATCCACTCTTGATTGTCTGTCTTACGTTCAAGCTTGGTGCGTATTTCTGCAAGAGTGTAGTCCTTTTGAGCCAAATGCCAATATGCCGAGTTGTAGACATTATCTATCGATTTAGCTTGTCGTAGTTCTTTTTGCAGCATGTCTTTAGCCAACCTGTAACATATTATTTTTGAGTGACTTATATTATACGCTTTATCTACATTATACATGTTGTTAATTTTAACAAGATTATGGACATAAATAGCGATAAACATGATCCATACACGGCTGATTCATACACGTACTCTATGCTAATTGATTAGTGCTCTAACATTTATATGTGTACGAAACTCACCGGATATATGTAGAAGAGCAATAACCACAGTGTAATTGAATGATTTAGTTAGAGCTGTTATCATTTTAACTATAACTATTGTTGGTGAGGTTTTAAGGGAAAGTTTGACAGTTTAAATACTGATTCAAGCTATTATAAAGGATGATTAACATGTCTTTCGTTTCAATGGAAACTTCTGGTGCGGAATTACGTCGACGCATCGCAGAGTTTGATCGTGAGTTAAACCAAAAATTTCATACTGATTCAATTCAATCATTAATGGAAAAAAGATCCGAGTATTTTGATCAACTGCTTATTGCACTTTGGTGTTCATTTGAATTAAATAAGTCAGTTTTATCCATCAATGCAGTTGGTGGCTACGGAAGAAAAAGGCTTCATCCTCAATCAGATATAGATCTGGCCATTATTAGTGATGGTAAGGTGTCCACAGATGTTGAAGAAAAACTGTCTTGTTTTGTCACTAAGCTTTGGGATTTAGGGACAGACATTGGTCACTCTGTCAGAACGTTCAAAGAAGCAATTCAATTGGCAGCAGAAGATATTACCATCGCGACAAATTTGCTCGATATTCGTCCATTGTTAGGGCCATCGTCTCACGCATCAATGATCAAGGATGCGCTTTTTCAAAACAAGGTTTGGACAAGTAAAGCGTTTTTCCATGCGAAGCTAACAGAGCAGGAGAGCCGCCATAAACATGCAAAAAATACCGCGTTGTACTTAGAGCCTAATTTAAAAAATAATCCGGGTGGCATGAGAGATGTACAAACCATACATTGGATAGCACAAAAGCATTTTCTAATTGATAATCCGAAAACAATAGAGTCGACAGGTTTTTTAACCTCAGATGAAACCTCTGAACTATTAGAGTCCTATGATTTTGTCTGCCGAATACGCTGGGCGTTACATTCAGTTGTTAACAGGCCACAAGAAATACTACTGTTTGATTATCAATCGGCTGTCGCTGAATTTATGCGTTTCGGTGGCGATGATAATTCCCAGCATGCAATTGAAAGCATGATGGGTTACTTGTTTACTGCGATGACGCGTATACGCGAATTGAATCAAATGCTCAGTGATTCTTTTCAATTTGATATTTTAAAGTACCAACCCAAGAAGCCTGAACGCATTATTGATGAATATTTTATGGTTCGAAATAACCTCATTGAAGCAAGATATAAAGAAGTCTTTATCGACAAGCGTCAAGTCTTGAGACTGTTTTTGTTGATTGCTAAACATAACGATATTAACGGAATAGCGCCAGAAACACTCAGATTATTGAGACAAACTCGGCGAACATTACTGGGTGAACTTAGCTGTTATCAAGGATGTCGAGAAGAATTCATCGCCCTTTTAAAACAACCTGACGGGTTAAAAACTGCGTTCAGTTTAATGCATCGATACGGTATTTTAGCGTCCTATTTTGCACATTGGAAGCAAATCGAAGGTCAAATGCAATACGATATGCATAACGCTTACACCATCGATGAACATACCTGTAAAGCGATGCAAGCAATTGACAGTTTTAGTCGTGATTTCAATAATAAAAGTTTTATTTATAATGTAAATCAACATGTTAAAGATAGGGTTTCGCTTGTTCTAGCAACGCTTTGTCACCATATATCAGGTAAGCAAGCTGTTGAGAATAGCCAACTTAGTGCCATTATTGCCAAAGAATTTGCAGAAGTACACCAACTAAAACACTCAAGTATTAAACTGGTTTACTGGTTAGTCGCAAACCAAGATCTTCTTATTGGTACGATTCAAACCCAAGATATTAACGATCCGAATGTTATCAAGCAATTTGCGAAACAGGTCGGTTCTTTTGACAAGCTTAACGCGCTCTACGTGTTTACCGTGGCAGATATGATCGCTACAAACGAGCAATATTGGAATGAGTGGCACGAGTGTCAACTCAAACAGCTGTATTTATCAACTCGAGATGCGCTAAGGCAAGGTATAGAAAATATATTCGAAGTTCGTACCCTTATCAGAGAAAATAGAAATGACGCAACAAGTAAACTAACTAGCGTGGACTGGAGCGAACAAGATATCGCGTCGTTATGGTCAACTTTACCTAATCACTTTTTTAGCAGTAACAGTGTTGATGAGATTAGTTGTATTACAGAGCAAATTTTAAAGGGCTCGGTGAGACAAGATATGATTTTCATTTCCGATAGTTTGTCGCCTAGCTCAACCTGCTTAATCGTTTATACCAAAGACAGACCTAAGCTTTTTGTTGATATATTCAACACCCTAGCTACGGCTAAGTTAAAGATCAAAGATGCGCAAATTATGCAAACAAAAGACGGGATGGTATTAGAAATAATCAAGTTACTTGATAGCAAAAATGAGCCGATAACTGAAAAAATTCGACTTGATAAAATAGTCAATCGAGTTAAAAAATCAATTAACAATGAAATATCGTACAACAATTTGTCTACACCGAGGTTTGTGAAAAACTTTGAAAACACAACAGTTGTCGAGTTTTTAAAATCAAGTAAAAAAAATAAATCACTCCTAAAAATCAACACATTGGATGATCCTTGCTATATGGAGGAAATCTGCTCTGTATTTTCACAAAGTGATTTAACGATTCACTCTGCGAAGATCAGTTCTCTTGGTGAATCGACAGAGAACGTTTTTTTAATCTCCAAGAATAGCGGGGAACAAATCACCAATGAAGAGCAAACACATTTAAATGAATTACTGGTATGTCGAATTGCGTAATTCGCTACTAGCCCTAAAGCTTTAAAATCCAAGTTCACATCACAATGTAGGACTAATTGTGATGTGAATTAGATTAAGTTAAGTCCTAGATTTTGAAATGGCTTAATTCTCCACGTAAATTCGTCGCACTGTCAGTTAACTCGTTACTAATTATGACTGAAGCACTCATACCTTCCATTACTTCCATTGTGGTATCGTTAATACGTACAACATTGCGGTTAATTTCTTCAGATACGCAGCTTTGCTCTTCTGCCGCTGATGCGATCTGATTATTCATATCGTTGATCACTTCAATTGCTTGGTTTATTTCCTCAAACGCTTGTTGTGCAGATTGCGTTTCTTTTTTAGTCTCAACAGCTTGTTGCTGTCCCTGCTGCATTGATATCACAATGGATTGTGTTTCTTGTTCTAGCCTTGCCAGCATAGCACCAATCTCTTTAGTTGAAGTTTGCGTGCGGGTTGCAAGGTTACGCACTTCATCTGCAACTACCGCAAACCCACGTCCAGCTTCACCAGCGCGTGCTGCTTCAATTGCTGCATTTAAAGCAAGTAGATTCGTTTGTTCTGCAATACTACTAATTTCTCCGAGTATTCCTTGGATTGAGGTGCTCGATTCAACCAAGTTTTGAGTTTGATTTTGAGCGTTGTTAATTTGAACCGCTAAATTGTCAACAGAGGATACAGCTGTATCCATTCGACGAATGCCGCTTATACTATTCGTTTGAACTTGGTTTGCTGCTGTGGCTGCTTGCATAGCTGAGTTAGCGACTTCTTGAGCTGTTACACTCATTTCATTAATTGCGGTTGCTAACGAATTAACTTCATTGACTTGAATATCGAGTTGCTCTTTGGAACTGGCTGCACCTTGTAAGCCTGCGCCAGCCCCTTGATCAACTTGGTTTGCGCTTGTCATTACAGCACGCAACATCTCTTGCATACGCTCTAAAAAGATATTAAACCAGTGTGCCAGTTGTGCACTTTCATCTTTACCTTTTACTTCTATACGGTAGGTTAAGTCGCCATCGCCTTGGGCTGCATCTTTAAAGCGTTCGACTAAATTAATCAGTACTTTACCAAGAGAGTTTGCAATAAAGCTCATTGCAGCAATACCAATAATAACAGCGATTACGCCTGCAAAAATACCTTGATTGAGTGCTTCTGAATTTTGTTCATGACTCCAGTTCTCAAATGTTGCCACACTTTGGGTCAGTTCGTTGGTTGGAACCGATACCATCACAATCCAAGGCGCACCACTAGTATCGATAGAGGTGATCGCGTACTCATCATTACCAATAGTGATCATACCAATATCATTCTGAGTCGCTAAGTCTTGGATCTTTTTCCACTGCGACGACAATGCTGAAGGTACTTTTTTACCTACATGGCTGTTATCTTTACTATTAGCCAGTAAAGCCCCTTTCCATGAAGAAATAATGATATTACCTTTCCCATCAAAGAGTTTTTTGGCGAGTTTTTCACTTTGGCCTTGCAGTTCTGTCAAAGAGAGGTCGAAGCCAAGTGAACCTATGATTTTACCGTTTAGTTTTAATGGCTGGCTAATTGTAGTTATCAGTTCCTTTTGGCCTCGAACTGGATACATATAGGGTTCCATTACGAAAGTTTGTCCAGTTTCATAAGGGATTAAGTGCCAATCATCGGTTCGTTCGCCATTTGCGTTCAGAGTTGTATTGTTAAAACTATCCATTGCGACAATATCAAAGCTGTTATTTGAATTAGGTGAAAAAAATGGTGCTAAATAGCCTTTAGTATTGAATGCTTTTGCCGTGTTCGGTTCTGACTCTTGTGGCCACGTTTTTTCTTCCCATACCATATATCCAGCAAAAACAGCTTTGTCTTGTACTTCAAGTGAGGCTGTGAACTGCTTAACAATTGTCTCAGCATCTGCTCGGGTTTGTGCGCTTAGTTCAATGATGGAACGTATTTGAGTTAGGTTTGCTAAAACTGGGGATAGTTGATTCTCGATAGTTTTAGCTTGGTTATCTGCGGTCGAACGTAAGTTCAAAGTGGTCGCATTGGTTAGTTGTACTTTTACTTTTTCTGTTATTTCCTGGTTGACTTTAGTAAAGGCGTTGGTTGTCATCCCCATCGCTATTAATAAGGTAAAGACCATTGTTAACCCTGCGCAAATGGCAATACGCGTCCGTATACTTTTAAACATGTGATCCCTTACTCATTCCCGAACTGTGTTTTGTAACTGATTGTCGTGAAATGAGTATACATATATTGTTCCACACTCAATTATGTGTTTATCGGGGTGGTTACTTATCGAACAAAAGTATAACCGCACAGTTTAGATGTATAAATTGGATTTTTTAACTAGTACTATTATTACATTGGACTAAAAAGGTATTTAGGATTGGTATTATAAGCTTGTGGGATTAGTGAAATAGTGAATAATTCTTTCTCTTAATAAAATTGGAGGCATGGCTTTTGGTTTTTTTATCATAAATTATTGACTTCGATCATCTTTTGTCGGCTGCTGGTTATTTTTGAAAGTTAGTTCCAGCTAGCCTCCTATAGAGTAAACCGAAAGGAGTTAGGTATTACATCGATTAGCTCGAGCTATTATTGAGTAAATTAACCATATAATTCTTGAACGATAATCTTCATTCCCTGCGTTATTTCGACTTCATTCATGGAAGCAAACCCCACCCGAATAAACCGATATTGCGATTTTTTTTGTTCGGTTATCAAATGCTCTGTTACCAAATTAAATTCAACTTCGGTCTGTAAATACACATCTTTGGTCAGCAACGTTTGTTTTAGACCAACAATTGATACGCCCATATCTACCCACAGCGCCATGCCGCCAGCGGGGCAATCAAAAGTGATTGGCAAACCTTGTTGTTGATAGCCCCGTAATAGGTTAACTAAAAAGTCACGGCGTTTATGGTAGCAGCGGGTCATGCGTCTTAAATGACTTTCAAAACCACCTTGTTGCATCCACTTAGCGACTGCTTGTTGCATTAACACATTACTCTTATGGTTCATTAACGTTTTGTATGCGGTTAACTCTGTGATTAATGCATTATTTGCTACCACGTAACCAATACGGGCACCACCGAACATTAATTTGGAGAAGGTTGAAATGTAGATCACTAAGCCGAGTGGATCATCTGCTGCCATCGGGGCAATCGGTTGAGAGTCGTAATGAAACTCATGGTCGTAATCATCTTCAATAATCGCGACGCCGTATTGTGCGGCGAGCTGATATATCTGCATTCTTCTACTGGCCTCCAATGTCACCGTAGTCGGGTATTGATGTAATGGCGTCAGATAAATGAGTTTAATATGCCCTTTTTCAAGCTGTGTGGCTAAATGTGCAGGGATGATGCCTTTATGGTCTTGCTCTATCACAACCAGTTCAGCGCCAGAACTTTTAAAGGCAGCCCATGCTGGTGGATAACCGAACTGTTCTACTGCCACTTTATCACCTGCTTGTAATAGCAGTTTAGATACCATGTACAGGCCTTCTTGAGAGCCATTACAAATCATGATTTCTTTATCGATTATCGACCTGACACGACGTAAATAGGTTGAAATTTGGGTGACTAAATCCGTTTCACCGACATTATTATCATAACCTAAACGGGTAAATTTCGGGTGCTGGCAAAGCTGTGAAAAATAGTGTTTGAATTCATTAAATGGGAATAAGCGGTTATCAGGTTGGCCTCCTGAAAAGTTGTATCTATATGCAGTGGCCCCTTTAGTCGGGGCAATGGCAGTGGTCTTTTTATGTCGAAACTGCCAGTCAAAAGTTTGATGCTCAACAGTGAGGTTGCTTATCGTCTTGCTTGTTTGAATGGGTAACTTATTAACGATCCGATATCCCGAACGCTCTTTGGCTTCAATCCAACCTTGGGCAACCAATTCTGCGACTGCAGCCATAATGGTATGCCGGTTAACATTTAACTGTGTGGCTAATGTGCGGGCTGAGGGAAGTGCTTCACTTGGAACTACCTGTCCTTGCTTAATTGCTTGTTTTAATGCATCGGCGATGAGTAAGTATTTTGCTCGGCGCTTTCTTTTCTGTTCTGTCATCTTTTGTTCAGTCTTGACACTGGTTTGTGCCGTTATGTGCGCATTGATGGCAAGTGTTAGGCTAAGTAATTTCAAACTGGTCTACCATTTTTATAAATTCTGGTTGTAGTAGTTATACCAAATAAACGCATAATTAGAAAACATTCAACACTCTGTATTCAACACTTTGTATTCAAAATAAGAATAAGGAAATCTAACTTATGCTAAAACCAGTGACTCTTGAAAGTGAATTGATCAAATTAGAACCAATAACAATGGAGCATCTATCTGATTTTTATAATGCGGGGAACTTTGCTGAAGTTTGGCGCTATATGCAGTCAAACCCTTGTGAAAATGTCGAAATTGCACGGTCCTGGATTGTCGGCATGATTGATGAGATGGCCACGGGATCACAAGTTGCGTTTGTCATTATTAACAAGCAGAACAATAAAATAGTGGGGTCAACGCGTTTGTTTCGTGTAAATGAAGTCGATCGCACTTTGGAAATCGGACATACCTTTATCTCTCCTGGATTTCAACGCAGCCATGTTAACTCCCATGCTAAATATTTACTGCTTGAATATGTTTTTGAAACATTAGCGTTCACTCGTGTTGAAATTTGTACACATGAAGACAATCTACAATCACGTCGTGCGATTGCGCGTATCGGTGGCCAGTTTGAAGGTATTTTAAGAAAGAATCGTCGTGCAGAAGATAGTAGTTATAGAAACACGGCCTTGTTTAGTATTATTAACGACGAGTGGCCGCAAGTAAAAGCGAACTTATTAAAAACAGGTCAGTGTAAAGAGGTGTTTTCTTATGTCTCAAATTAAGCATGATAATGATGCAGCAAAAAAGATGATTTATTCGTTTACGATCATTAAGCAACACCCATTAGCGACGCTGGTATTTATCGACGCTAACAATATACCGCATATTAGCCATATTCCTTTTCATTTAAGTGCTGATGAGCGTTATTTAATTGGTCATGTTAGCAATCGACACGTATTAGCCAAAAAGTTGAAAGGACAAGGGTGTGATAGGGAAGGAGTCGATCTTAGTCTAGTGTTTCATGGTGAGAGTCGTTACATGTCTCCGAATGATGTAGGACCATCTGCTCGAAAGCCTCAAACGGTTCCCACATGGAAATACTCTAATACTCATGTAGTAGGTGTGGCAGTTGAAATCGTTGATAGAGCAGATAAGTACCAGCAAATGGTATTAACAAGTGCTTATTTTGAACTAAATCAAACGACACCTTGGACGATGGATAAAGTGCCCAGAACCGCCGTATCACATATGCTGAATGCGATTACGGTATTTAAAGTATCGATTATTGAGCTAAATTCAATTTTAAAAGTGTGAACGTGTTCAACTAGTCATTATTTATTATAGTTTATCATCGCATTCAACATGGATTGTTTTATGAGTTGAGGAACAAATGAATTTATTTCCACAGGATTTCTTATGGGGCGGCGCGATTGCGGCGAATCAGACCGAAGGTGCGTTTAATCAAGACGGTAAAGGTTTATCGACCGCGGACTTATTGCCTAAAGGGATTTTAAGTGCGCATCAAGAGCGTGCTGATAAAACCGCGGGTATTAAAGATCTTGCTATCGATTTTTATAACCGCTACCCGGAAGACATTCAACTATTCAAAGAGATGGGGTTTACCTGCTTGAGGTTATCAATTGCATGGACGCGTATATTTCCTCATGGCGATGAAAGTCAGCCGAATGAAGCGGGTCTTGCTTATTATGACCGTATTTTTGATGAATTAGCCAAGCATGATATTAAACCTTTTGTGACGTTATCACATTATGAAATGCCTGTGGGGTTAGTTGACCACTATGGTGGCTGGGCGGATCGAAAACTGATTGAATTTTTTGAACGCTATGCAGTAACCGTGTTTGAGCGTTACCAAAATAAAGTGAAATTGTGGCTGACTTTTAATGAAATTAATATGTCGTTACATGCACCGTATACCGGTGTCGGTTTACCCGAAGCCGCAGACGAGCAAGCCATTTATCAAGCAATTCATCATCAACTCCTTGCCAGTGCCAAAGCGGTGACCTTGTGTAAACAAATAATTCCAGATGCCCAAATTGGTAATATGTTGTTGGGTGCGCTTAATTATCCTTATACCTGTAATCCCGATGATGTTATGGCTGCGGTACACGAGAATAACAAGTGGCTATTCTTTGGTGATGTGCAGACCCGTGGTAGATACCCTGGTTATATATTGCGTTATTTCAGAGACAATAATATCGAAGTAAGAATGGAAGAGGGGGATTTAGAAACGCTGGCTGAAGCGAGTGTCGATTTTATCTCGTTTAGTTATTATGCCAGCGGCTGTGCCAGTGCTGACCCCAAGCAAAAGGAAGTCGGTAACATTATTGATAGTGTGCCGAATCCTTATTTAGAAAAAAGTCAGTGGGGCTGGTTAATCGATCCGAAAGGTTTACGGGTATTATTGAATTTCTTGTATGACAGATACCAAAAGCCTTTGTTTATCGTTGAGAATGGCTTAGGGGCGCGTGATGAAGTTACTGCGGATGGCGAGATCATTGATGATTATCGTATTAAATATTTGAACGATCACTTAGTACAGGCAAGGGAGGCGATCTTAGATGGTGTTGAACTTATGGGGTTCACCAGTTGGGGGCCGATTGATTTAGTGGCCAACTCAACCGCTGAAATGGATAAACGCTATGGCTTTATTTATGTTGACCGTCGTGACGATGGTAGTGGTACTTTAGAGCGTATCCGTAAAGAAAGTTTTTTCTGGTATCGGGATGTGATCCAAACGCGCGGAGCCTCACTTAACGTTTAAGATCTAATCGCTGGGATATCTTACTTGCGCTCATGGATAATGGGCGTATATTTTATACCTATTAATCATTATCTTTACTACGAGTGAGTGTGCTTATGCCGACAATCCCAACTGATTTTGTGAACTACAAATCAACGCCAGTCTTTACGCCGAATAATATCCCTAAAATGTTCTTACACTTACATAATACCCGCGCAGGTGTTTATGGGAAAATTAAGGTTATTAGTGGTTCGTTGAAATTTTATGGTTTTACCGAAAGACGAGGTGCGATAGAGCAAGAGATTGTGATTGAACAAGATGAATCGGCTATTTCACCGCCTGAGTATTGGCATAAAGTTGAGTTTATGACGGATGATACCGAATTCAGAGTTGATTTTTACGCACAGAAAGACTCTGATATTGTTGCTGAAAACCGTTCTGAGCGTAATGATTAAGGAAACTGTCAAATGCCATCAGTAAAACCAAAGCTGTATTATGTTTATGATCCTATGTGCTCGTGGTGCTGGGGTTATAAACCGGTATGGAATGAAATTAAGCAGGTTGTTGCTGATGATGTAGACATTATCTATCTATTGGGGGGATTGGCACCTGATAGTGATGAGCCAATGCCTGAAATGATGCAGGCGCAAGTTGCATCTTACTGGAAGAAGATTGAAAATTATCTTGGCACGACATTTAATTATGAATTTTGGACTGAAAATACACCACGACGTTCCACTTATCCGGCATGTAGAGCAATTCTTGCTGCACGTACTCAAGGTGCAGAACAGGCGATGCTTGATGCGATACAAGTTGCTTATTATCTTAATGCCAAAAATCCCAGTGATAATACAGTTTTGGTTGAATTAGCGAAGCAGCTTGGTCTAGACTCGGATAAATTTGAAACTGTGTTTGTATCTCAACAACTTCATCAAGATTTATTAACTGAAATTGCCTTTGCTCGTTCTATAGGGGGGACGAGTTTTCCGTCTCTGTTTATTGAAAAAGAAGGACGTTGCGTGGAAATACCGATTGATTATAAAAATGCTGGACTGACGGTAGAATTGATAAGAAATGTTATTCGAGATGAGGAATAAAACAGCCTGATAATATTAAGCTAACATTGCTTATTAATCAGGCTGTTTTGTTTATTATGCTTTTGCTAGTGCTTTTTCTGCAAGTAGCGCATCTTGTGCTTTAGTCATCTTAATTGCAGCCATTGGCCCTGTTAACAAGGTTGCGGCAATAAGCAACGATACTGGTACAGCAGTAATCACAATGAATGATTGCAGTGCATTTAAACCGCCGTCACCCGCGAGTAATAACGCTGCAGCAACACAACCCATGATAACAGCCCAGAATATGCGCTGCTTACGGTCGGGTTCATTGTCGCCTGATACAACCATCGCAATAGAATAAGCCATTGAATCACCAGTGGTAACCACAAACGTTGTTGTTAGTACCAAGAATGCAGGTAGCAAAATTTCGCTTAATGGTAATTGTTGTAATGTTGCTAACAATACCGCAGGCAAGCCAGCTTCATTTAATGGACCTGAAATAATGCCTGGTGCTTGTAACTCGAGGAAGATACCTGTACCGCCTAATACCGAGAACCAGAAGTTTGTTGCAATCGGAGCGCCAATGGCAACAGCCAATACTAACTCACGAATACTACGACCTTCTGAAATACGTGCGATAAAAATCGCCATCATAGGTGCAAAACCAATGAACCAGCCCCAGAAGAACCAAGTCCACCAAACATTCCAACCTGGATTGTCGTGAGTCAGGCTCATCGTTGGTATGTCTTGCAAGTAAGTTGCGAATGCACGGCCAAACTGTTCAAAAATGAATTGTGTTGGGCCTAAAATCAGTATTGCGAGCAGTAATGCAAATGCGCCAATGACGTTTAAGCGACTAAGCCACTGTAAACCTTTGTCCATGCCAGATGCGGCTGATAGCGCACAAATCAACACAACCACTGCTAATATCATCAGCTGAGAATTCATGTCATTTTTAAGGCCTGTTAGTACTTCAAGGCTATAACCCATTTGCGATGCTAAGAAACCAATTGGACCAATCGTACCAGCTGCAACCGCAATAATTGAACATGCGTCAATGACAGCACCAAACCAATGGTTTTCTAGACGATTACCAACGATAGGGAAAAGTAACGCACGTGGGCGCAGCTTGATACCATGATGGTGATGTGCATACATTAATACAATCGTTGCGAGTGTGCCAAGCACTGACCACGCAAGGAATCCCCAATGCAAGAAGCTTTGACTAAGTGCTGGGACAACTGCATCAACAGTTGATCCTGTAATGTCAGGATAACTTGCAGGTGGCGTAATGAAATGATAAATAGGCTCTGCTGCAGACCAGAAAACACCACCACCTGCTAAAAGCGTACACATGATCATTGCTAACCAGCGGAACGTGCCTATTTCAGGTTTAGTTTTCAGGCCCATACGAGTTTTACCGTAACGGGTTGCCGCAATGCATAAAGCAACAGCAAAGTTTGCCACCATTAGCCATTGCCAAAAGTAACCAAATTGTCCAGCAGCTGCTGAAAATAAGTCTTGAATTAAGGTAGTGAAACGAGGGAGGTCAATGATCGCAGCCAATAAGAATAAGCTAATGAAGCCAATTGTTAGTGCTGGAACCAGTTTGTCGCTTTTACGACACGTTGAGGTATTCGGTATTACGGGTACTTCTTCGCCAATCTGGCATGCATTTAGTTGCATAAAATTCTCACTTAGGGTGTGAGGGGCGGTATATTACCAGTATTTTATTAATATTCCAGTTCAACATTCCTGCCGATTATGTTTTGCGATATATTTAACCAATACGTTTGTTTTTTCGGTGTTTTAAAATCAATGCTGTCAGTGACTTAGGGTAGGTCGTACCTCGTTGGTAATATTTTGTGTTAATCGTCGTTTAGAGTGTGGTTATTTTTTGATCTTACTCTACTTTTAACATGACGTTTACATTAATATACTCAGCGACATACATATTATTTTGGGAGTGTAGCGTTATTAAATACTTTTGGACTTTAACTTTTGCAGTTGTACTTATTTGGTCTGGTATTGACCCAAAAGATCAATTTACTTGGTTCCTTGAAGTCGTGCCTGCAATCATCGGCGCTGTTATTCTAGCGTTAACCTACAATAGTTTTAGACTGACTTCACTACTGTATGGTTTCATTTTGGCGCATTGTATTGTCTTGATGATAGGTGGTCATTACACGTATGCCGAAGTCCCTTTTTTTGATGGTTTATTTGGTGCAGAAAGGAATAATTACGATAAAGTCGGGCATTTCTTCCAAGGTTTTGTACCTGCATTAATTGCCAGAGAATTATTGATACGAAAGAACGTGGTTAATGGTGATCGTTGGCGGGTACTGTTTATTATCTCGGTGAGTCTCGCGTTTAGTGCGTTCTACGAACTTATCGAATGGTGGGTGGCGTTAACGACAGGAGAGAATGCTGAAGCATTTTTAGGTACACAAGGCTATATATGGGATACCCAATCAGATATGGGGCTTGCATTATTAGGGGCGATAGTCTCAGTATTATTACTATCTAAGTTCCACGACCGACAGCTCAATGATATAGCAAAGCCTTAAATTTGATTATGTTTGTATAAAATCAGGGTTTAAGGCTTTTATATTATTTAAGTTGTTAGAAACTAGGCAGCATGTCTCTTGCAACAAGCTTGTTGTGGGCCGCTTCTAGGAGCAGTTGATTAGCTTTGGCAATATCGGGTGCAAAGTAGCGGTCTTTGTCATAGAAATAGACACGTTCACGTAATTCTGCTTTAGCCTGTTCAATTAATGGGGATGATTTTAGCGGCGCTCTGAAATCAAGTCCTTGTGCCGCAGACAACAGCTCAACCGCTAAGATACCACGGGTATTTTCAGCCATGTCTTTTAAACGACGCCCAGCAAAGGTCGCCATAGATACATGATCTTCTTGGTTGGCTGAGGTTGGTAAGCTATCAACCGATGCTGGATGGGCTAATGACTTATTCTCACTGGCTAACGCTGCAGCAGTTACCTGTGCGATCATAAAGCCAGAGTTAACGCCGCCATTATCTACGAGGAATGGCGGTAATTTACTTAAGCTGCTGTCAATCAATAGTGCCATGCGACGTTCCGATAAACTGCCTATCTCAGCAAGCGCAAGCGCAAGATTGTCACTGGCCATCGCAATGGGTTCTGCGTGGAAGTTACCCGCCGAGATAATGTCGCCATCATCGGCAAACACTAACGGATTATCTGACACTGAATTGGCTTCGATTTCGAAAATTTCAGCTGAATTACGGATCTGCTGTAAACATGCGCCCATTACTTGTGGCTGACAACGGAGTGAGTAAGGGTCTTGGACTTTTTCACATGCCGTGTGAGAATTACCAATTTCACTGCTAAATTCAAGTATGTGACGATACATAGTTGCTGAGTCCATTTGTGATCGATGACCACGCACTCGGTGAACGCGTGGATCAAACGGGCGACGGCTACCAAGCGCTGCTTCCACTGTCATTGCGCCACATAAGGTTGCTGAAGCAAACAGATCTTCGGCAGCAAATAACCCTTCAAGGCCAAACGCAGTAGATGCTTGTGTGCCGTTTAACAAGGCTAACCCTTCTTTCGGCGCTAACGTGATCTTCTGCATGCCTGCAATCGTTAATGCTTCTTCACCAGAAATGACGTTACCTTGATGGCGCGCTTCACCTTCACCCAGTAATACTGTACTCATGTGGGCAAGGGGGGCGAGATCGCCTGATGCGCCCACAGAGCCTTTTTTCGGTACGCACGGGTAAACTTCGGCATTAACGAGTTGTATTAACGCTTCAATAACCGATAAACGAATGCCAGAAAAACCACGCGCGAGACTGTTAATTTTAAGTACCATCATCAACCGTACGGTTTCATCATTCATGAACTCTCCGATACCTGCTGCATGAGATAGCACGATACTACGCTGTAATGTTTCGAGATCTTCTGGCGCGATACGGGTGTTAGCAAGCAGGCCAAATCCGGTATTAATACCGTAAGCAACCCGGTTTTCGGCAATGACGTTATTTACAATTTCTGTGCTGGCATGGATATCATCGTAACAGCGAGGGTCGAGCGACACCTGCACAGGGGCACGACTGATTTGACGAAGCTGTGCTAGGGTAAGTTGTCCAGGCTTAATTGTTAGTTGGTACATGTTTTTCTCCAAAATTATTTATACCAATTATTTAAGCATCGGTAGGTCTAAGTGTTGTTCTTCCGCGCAGGTTTTGGCAATATCATAACCCGCATCAGCATGACGCATGACACCTGTGGCTGGATCGTTATGTAATACACGACTAATACGTTCATGGGCATCATCGGTGCCGTCACAAAGTATCACCATGCCTGAATGTTGAGAGAAGCCCATGCCAACGCCGCCGCCATGATGCAGTGATACCCAAGTAGCACCACTTGCTGTATTGAGCAGAGCGTTTAATAGTGGCCAATCCGAAACGGCATCAGAACCATCCATCATGCCTTCGGTTTCGCGATTAGGACTCGCAACAGAACCGGAATCAAGGTGATCTCGGCCAATTACAATCGGCGCTTTAAGTTCGCCATTTTTAACCATTTCGTTAAAGGCCAAACCAAGACGTTGACGGTCTTTTAAGCCAACCCAACAAATACGTGCTGGCAGGCCTTGGAATTGAATGCGTTCGCGTGCCATGTCTAACCAGTTGTGTAGCTGTGGATTATCTGGGATCAACTCTTTTACTTTTTGATCTGTTTTGTAGATATCTTCTGGATCGCCAGACAATGCAACCCAGCGGAAAGGACCTATGCCTTCACAGAAAAGTGGGCGAATATAGGCGGGCACAAACCCGGGGAAATCAAACGCATTATCAACGCCTTCTTCCAGTGCCATTTGACGAATGTTATTACCATAATCTACCGTTGCTGAACCTGCTTTTTGCAGTGCTAACATGGCTTGTACTTGTACCGCCATTGATTTTTTCGCGGCTTTAACGACAACCGCTTCATCTTCTTTACGCATTGACGCGGCATGTGCCATCGTCCAACCTTGAGGTAAATAGCCATTAAGTGGATCATGGGCTGATGTTTGGTCGGTAGTACAATCTGGAACGACACCACGTTTCACTAATTCAGGGAAAATATCGGCGGCATTACCAAGTAGGCCAATCGAAGTTGGTTGCTTGTTTTTGATTGCTTCATCAAGTAGCGCTAATGCTTCATCAAGACTTGTTGCTTTTTTATCGACATAACCTGTACGCAAGCGGTAATCAATACGTGATTCATCACATTCAACGGCAATCATGGAGAAACCAGCCATCGTAGCTGCAAGCGGTTGTGCGCCACCCATGCCACCTAAACCACCTGTTAATACCCAGCGACCTTGTGCTTGGCCGTTAAAATGTTGTTTAGCCATGGCTACAAATGTTTCGTACGTACCTTGCACAATACCTTGTGAACCAATATAAATCCAAGAACCTGCGGTCATTTGCCCGTACATCATCAAGCCTGCTTTATCGAGCTTGTTGAAGTGTTCCCAGTTTGCCCAGTGCGGGACTAGGTTTGAGTTAGCAATCAGTACACGCGGTGCATTGCTGTGGGTCTTGAATACGCCAACTGGTTTACCTGATTGTACAAGGAGTGTTTCGTCATCCTCTAAACGTTTTAGTACTTCGACTATTTTGTCGTAACATTCCCAATCACGCGCCGCGCGACCAATGCCGCCATAAACAACCAATGCATGTGGATGCTCGGCAACATCAGGGTGTAGATTGTTCATCAACATGCGTAATGGCGCTTCGGTTTGCCATGATTTAGCGTTGAGTTGGGTGCCGTGAGGGGCAATGATAGTACGAGACGTATCTAAACGTTTATCAGTCATTAGGATTTCCTTTTCACTTAAACATTGCGCGGGTAATATCCCACGTTAATCGTGCTGCAAGTCTTGCAGTTTGATTGTCTATATCAAAATTGGGATTGTATTCAGCTAAATCTGCGACTAGCAATTTTGCTTGGCCTGCTGCATTTCTAGCGTTAAATATGGGTTGTAGTAATGCTTCGACACTTTCATAATTCACCCCACGTGCTGCTGGTGCGCTAACTCCGGGCGCAGTGCTCGCAGAGAATACATCGATATCTATGGTCAGATAGAGGTAATCCACGTTATCAATAAATGCGATTAATTCTTCGATACGCTCGGCAAGCTGATAAGAAGCTAGCTGGTGGTCTTCGCGATAATGTACTCCAAGTTGATCTGCGAGGGTGAATAACGCTTGGGTATTACTGGCGCGACTGACACCAAGGCATGCATAATTAAACGCCCAGCCGAGTTGTTGGCAGTGTTTCGCTATCTGATTAAATGGCGTGCCTGAGCTAGTTGGGAATGCTTGTTCGTCTGCTGAATAGGTGCGTAAGTCAAAATGGGCATCAAAGTTGATAATGCCAATTTTCGGTTTGTTTACTTTTGCTGTTTGGAAATGCTGAGCTAATCCTTGGAATGTTCCCCAAGCGATTTCGTGCCCACCCCCTAATACCATCACTTTGTTTTGTTGGTTGAGGGCTGTTTCGACATGATTAGCCAGTTCTTTTTGGCTGGCAGCCAAATCAGTATCGTTGCAATAGATATTACCTGCATCAACAAGGGTTGACGTGTTAGTACCTGTATCTCTATCTCTATCTCTATCTGTAAAAGCAGCATTGTCATGATGCCATGCGGTATTTGCGAGGGCTTTGCGAATAAGATCCGGTGCTTGTACTGCGCCAACACGGCCTTTATTACGTTTTACACCTTCATCGCAAGCAAAACCGAGTAGGACAACTCCTGCGTGGTTTATAGGTTGTTTGCCATTTGTTAATCGTTCGTCTTCTCCGATTAAAATGACTTTTTGATGAAAACGCATGCCTGCTTCACCGTCTTCGGCGTCAATTCGACCCTGCCAAATATCAGCATTAGTCGCGGCATGATTTGTTATTGTATGTTGAGAGCCTGCTGGATCAGTTGTTTTAGTCATCACAAATCTCTCCGTTAACGATGCGAGAGTGTAACCTTGGTGTGGCCACTTCATAAGCGAGCTGTGCTGGGTGTTCGATATTCCAGATTGCCAAATCAGCATCATAGCCAACTCGAATTTGGCCGCGTGAATTTTGCAACCCTAACGCTTTCGCTGCATGGCAAGTTACACCACGTAATGCTTCTTCAGGCGTTAATCTAAATAAAGTACAGCCCATATTCATCATCATAGTTAACGATGCGATAGGTGAGGTACCTGGGTTAAAATCGGTTGCTAATGCCATTGGCACGTTATGTTGACGCAGTAATTCAATGGGTGGTAATTGGGTTTCTCTTAAAAAGTAGAATGCGCCGGGAAGCAAGGTAGCGACAGTGCCATGTTCAGCAAGTGCTTTCACGCCTTGCTCGTCAAGGAATTCGATATGATCAACCGAGGTCGCGCCCATTGTTGCGGCAAGTTCACTTCCGCCAAGGTTACTTAATTGTTCTGTGTGTCCTTTGATGCCCAATCCATAAGATAAAGCTGCCTCGAAAACGGTTTTCGTTTGTGCCAAGTTAAAACCAATGCCTTCGCAGAATACATCCACAGAGTCCACGAGTTTAGCTGCAACTGCGGCTGGTATTATTTCGTCACACACATAGCGGATATAGCTATCGGCATTGTCTTTATATTCAGGTGGTACGGCATGTGCGGCCAGTAGTGTAGTTGATACTTTAATACTGGCATGCAGCTCTAATTGTTTAGCTGCGCGTAGCATTTTTAATTCGTCTTCCAGCGTTAAGCCGTAACCAGATTTGATTTCAATCGTGGTAACGCCATCTGCGGTCAGTGCAGATAGACGTTGTAGGGCGAGTTCAACAAGTTGTCTTTCGCTTGCTGCGCGAGTCGCGTTTACGGTCGACAGGATGCCGCCACCTTGTTTGGCGATTGTTTCATACGGCACACCAGTTAAGCGTTGCTCAAACTCTTTGGCACGGTTACCTGCAAAAACCAGATGGGTATGACTGTCGATAAGACCCGGTGTAATAAGGCGGTTTTGGTAATCGATAATGTGTGAGTAGTCTGCTGACGGGCACTGCTGCATTGGACCTATTTCGACTATCTTGCCGTGGGTAATTGCAATGAAACAATGAGGCTGTGTTTGGTAATCTGAATCACTTTGATCCATGGATACAATTGTTGTATTCGTTAGCAGTAAACTCATCAGAATCTCACGTCATTTAATGTATATACAAATAAATAGACAATTTAGATATAAATGGCAAGTTTTAAATTAACTTGTTGTGACTAAGTACTGGTTTTGTTAATGAAATGAATGTGTTTTTTTGATCATGGTCGATTTGAAAAAACCGACACATTGTTTGGCATAATGATTTTAATACGGGTGCTATATTTCGGCTTTTAGGCTGAGTTTGTATTTATCTGCTGGATGATACAGTAGCGCAACACTGATTAAATCTTGCTTGCTCCACGTGCGACGATTGAGTAATAAACAAGGTTGTTGCGCTGTTAAATTCAAGTGCTGCTGAATAGAGGCACTTGGCATTATTGCTTCAACAGTATGTTCAATCGAGCTTAATGGGCAGTTTTTGGTGAGGTATTCATTGGGTGTCGCCAGATTGAAATCTTGTTCGAGATAGTTTGGTGCAAATTCTGGATTAACCCAGCGTAACTCAAGTTGCAGTGCAATATCATCTTCAAAGTGAATGATTTCACTGAAGAATATAGGTGTTTCAAGCTTAACGCCTAGTCTCATAGCAATCTCATCATCCGCTTGTATAGCCACTTTCGTTAACACTTTATTGCTGTAGTTTTTACCACGTTGACGGATCTCATCAGCAATATTACGAATATCACTCAGTGATGACTCTATCTTTTTCTGGCAGACAAACGTACCTAATCGTGGCGTTCTTTCCAGTAGACCTTTGTTGACTAAATCGCGGATCGCTTTATTTACCGTCATGCGGCTAACACTAAACTGTTTGGTTAATTCGAGTTCTGTCGGGATCTTGCTTCCTGGCATCCAAACGTGAGAATTGATTTTTTCAAGAATGAAGTCTTGGATTTGAATATAGCGCGGCGAACTGTTCATAACGTCTAACCTTAATAACATCTAACTTTAATAGCAGTATAATGGCGTAATCAATTAAACTTAATTGACTATACAAATGATCTATTAGTTAGCAATAAAATGCAAGTTATTATGTGTTAGTTATATTCGTTATAGTGGGGCTTCTGATACTTGTAAAACTTACCTATATTCTTTTTTGTTATAATATAATCAATATGATACATCTATTTTTATTGTGTTTAATATTATGTATAAGTTAGTATTATTTTGCATGGTAATTGAGTGTTGTTGGTTTTTGACGAAAGTAATTATCTCCCTTTTACCATGTTGATCAAAAACTAATCATGGATGAACAACGCTCCTTAACTAAGATTTTATTTATATAAAAATATACAAAGGAATAGTATGAATTTTAAATTTAAGGAAAAATTTTTATTTACGCTTGCCATGTCAAGTTTTCTTACAGGGTGTAATTTAATACCGAATAAAGAAAATGATATAGAACCAGCAAGCGAGGTAAACCTGAAGTCAGCAACAATCTGGGGTGTGGCTCGTGCAAGGCTCTGTGCTCAAACGCTTACACCTCACAATAGCGATCTTTATGTTACGGTAAGAAGCGCGATTGAAGGTCGCACGTTAGACCGAAGAACACGTCAACATGCTTTTTTGATCCCGGCAGGGAGAACTGACATGTTTTGTGCTAGTGACATTAACGGATACTTGGGGGAGATAAGGGGGGATGAAGGTCATGTCACCTTTTCGTACACGCTTAAAGATAAGGACATGAATATTCTTGATACTTATACTACAACATCGTACTTCGATGGATCTTGGATTACGAATTCGTGGGATATTAATGAATGGATCGGGACTGAACCCAAGTGTGGCACAGACGGATTTGGAATTTACTTAGAGACTCCTGACAATTACCCTGGTTGCGGTAAGCAAAAAGCGGATGATGACGAAACAGTACTCATTAATTATAGGATTGGAAGAGATTTCACGCCAGAATCAAATAAGTTTAGTTTTATTCTAACCCCTGACCCACAATCATTCCGAAGTGAAACTACTGAGCCTGTTGACGAGGACAACAAACCTTGGCGCGACGCTGTGAATAAGGGCGTAGAATCTATCAATCGTTATATTCAAACAAATCCTCATGACTTTGGTATTGCTAATGGTGATATAACTGAATATGGCAGGCCGAGATCATGGAGAGCTACGTTGAGTACATTGGCGAGTATAAACCTTCCTTTTTATCTTGGTCTTGGTAATCATGACTATGCCAATAGTATTGGCGATTGTTGGGACATAGGCACTGGAGGTGGTGCAGATGGATGTGCTGCTAACAGTGTTAACAATATGGAGTATTTCATAATGAAATACTCCGAGACACTACTTAATTTTAGTTCTGATTGGGTCGACGAGGGGCTTTACAACGGTACTGGAAGTCTGGCTTATTCTTGGGACTATAAAGGAGTACACTTTGTTCAACTTCAAAACTACCCAACATACACAGCTACCATAGGTGATGGTAGCATTGGTGTTGATTATCGTATCAAAAATTCACTAGACTGGCTCGAAGATGATTTAAAGAAAGCGGAACAAAGAAATGTACAGGACATTATTATTAATATGCATGATGCTGACGACCATGTAGTTAAAGATTCATCACCAACAGATTTAGCCAGATTACAATCTATTATGGATACCTATAAACCGATAGCAATATTGGCTGGCCATGAACACTATTTCCAATTTTTTAAAAATGGAGTCGGTCCCTTTACTGGCACGCCTGTATTTCTTACTGATGCGCTATATCACAGCCAGTTTAGTAGTGCCACCTATGACAACGGTGCACTTACTGTAAAAAACATAGGTGCTTCAGGCGCAGAGAAGGGTAGTAATACAGTTCACAGTAGACTTCCAGCTTGTCACTTTTGGGATCCTTCTCTTCGCGGTAATCCAGGAGACATCTACAAATATATAAACATTTATGCAATGAATCGTACTGACTATTTCAAGCTTCAATCATCGTCTTATGGTAATTTCCCAAGTAATGGCACCAGTGGGAATAATTGGGAATTTCTCGGAAGCTCACCAAGCTGTAGGGGGACACTGAATGCTCACACAAATAATAAATAAACGTAGGTTTATCTATTTTTAATTAATTTCAAATATTCAATGACAGGGTTATAGACCTAATTTAGCAGCTTAAAGGTAATGAGGTCATCGTTAAGCTGCTAATCAATTCAAATTACACCTTGGTTGTACACCCTTGGCATTTCAACAGCAGCAACGTTTGAAGAAAGCGACTGAACTGATTAAAACAGGCATGCAGATAACACAGGTTAGTTTTGAATTAGATTTCATTAGTAGCAGTCATATCAGCATCGTCATAAAAATATGTTGAGTTAATCGAAATTTTAAAGTGCTCTGTAGACTACAATTCCAGGTTTATCCTGAACATACTCTAAAAATGGTGTATCAACGACTTTCATATTTTTAGAGATAGATGATGCATTTCTGTATACAGGTCCATTTTTTCCTCTAATGAATATCCCAGTATGGGTTACATCTAGTCCTTTTATGTTTGTATATATACCAATGTAGTCACCATTTTTAAGATTCTTCACTACACTGTCATCTATACTTTCCCCAGGAATATATGTTATTTTTCTTGAGGTTATTGCTAATCCCGCGATGTAAGTTCCACCATTCTCTTTTTGATTTAATTCTTTTTGTATCGTTTTCGTGTTATCTGTTAAATCTTCTGTCACATCTTCAGCATTTCTGTCCCCATTATCATCTACATAAGTCCAGTCTGAAAAGAAATGTTTTCTTAATAAAAAATTTACTTCACTATTTTTATATCGCGTGTTGATTAAATTATCTGAAAAATCATATGAGAAATCATATGATTTTCTTAAAGCTTCTACATAATCTAAAAAGGTAAAACAATCTAATGATCTGAAATCTGCTACAAACCTTTCTTTTTCTATATCAGAGCCAATAAGACGGTTTTTCACATAGGACGAATTTAAGAATAATTTAGAAATAGCTTTAATCTTTTTTTGGTTGCTTTGATTTCTTTGTAAAATACGATCAAGCTTATTAGATTTTTTCTCATACAGAGATGCATAAAATTTAAAGTCACGAACTTTATGTTTATGAGTTAAAGCATCGTTGTCAAAATTAACATCATGCTCTCCTAGTGCCGCATAATTTGAGGTACTAAACAATAGTGCTGTGAGTAAAGATATTGGTAAAACTTTTAACTTCATAATAAAAATCCATTTTAGTGGTTTATTTAATTTGACCTCCTAATTGGAGGCTTTTTTGATTAGGGGCAGAGGTTTAATTTAGCAACTTAACGATAATGGGCTAACCATTAAGCTGCTAATTTATTAAATCAGAATAGAGGGAGGTTTAATTAGAAAAAACCTAGCGGGTTCACATCATAACTGACCAGTAAATTTTTGGTCTGCTGGTAATGCTCTAAAGCAACCTTATGAGTTTCACGGCCGACACCTGATTTTTTATATCCACCAAACGCTGCGTGGGCAGGGTACATGTGGTAACAGTTCGTCCATACGCGGCCTGCTTGGATCTTACGGCCCATGCGGTAAGCTACATTCATGTCGCGACTCCAAACTCCCGCACCTAAGCCAAATTCAGAATCATTGGCTAATTCAAGCGCTTCTTCTTCGGTTTTAAAGGTGGTTACTGCGATCACTGGTCCAAAAATTTCTTCTTGGAAGATGCGCATATCATTCGTGCCTTTAAGCAGCGTTGGTTGGATATAAAATCCGTCTTCATAATCGGTATGTACTTCTTCAATATCGCCACCAATGAGTAGCTCTGCGCCTTCAGCTTTACCAATTTCAATATACTTTAAAATCTTATCAAATTGCTCTTGTGACGCTTGCGCACCAACCATAGTTTCGGTATCTAGCGGGTTACCACGTTTGATTAATTTGGTACGTTCGATGATCTTAGCGACAAATTGCTCGTAGATGTCTTCGTGAACCAGTAATCGAGATGGGCAAGTACAGACTTCACCTTGGTTGAAATAGGCGAGTACTACACCTTCAATACATTTACTTAGATAAGCATCTTCATGATCCATGATATCTGGGAAGAAGATGTTCGGTGATTTTCCGCCCAGCTCGACCGTTGATGGAATAATGTTTTCGGCTGCACATTTCAGGATATGTGAACCAACAGGAGTGGAACCAGTAAAGGCTATTTTAGCAATACGAGTACTGCTAGCAAGGGCTTGACCTGCTTCAGCGCCATAACCGTTGACGATATTCAGTACACCGGCTGGTAATAGATCTTCAATTAATTCCATTAATACTAAAATAGATGCAGGTGTTTGCTCTGCAGGTTTAAGGATCACGCAGTTACCAGCAGCCAGTGCAGGTGCGAGTTTCCATGCAGCCATAAGAATAGGGAAGTTCCAAGGAATGATCTGACCTACGACTCCAAGAGGTTCATGGAAGTGATAAGACACTGTGTTTTCGTCAATATCACCGATACTACCTTCTTGAGCACGTAAACAACCTGCGAAATAACGGAAGTGATCAACCGCCAAAGGAATGTCTGCAGCTAATGTTTCTCGGATTGCTTTACCGTTATCCCAGGTTTCTGCTATTGCGAGTTGAGTCAGGTTTTCTTCTAAACGATCGGCTATTTTTAGCAGTATATTAGAACGGGCAGTAACAGATGTAGTACCCCAAGCATCTTTGGCTTTATGGGCGGCATCTAGTGCAAGTTCGATATCAAGGTGATTTGAGCGTGGTATTTGACAGATGACTTCGCCATTTATTGGGCTAATGTTATCAAAGTAACAGCCGTTTTGTGGCTCTACCCATTGGCCGCCAATGAAATTTTGGTAACGCGGTTTAAAATTAACAAGTGCATCTTGAGTACCTGGTGCTGCATAGATCATAACTCTTTCCTTCGGTTATTGTTTTGATAAGCAATAATCCTATCATGATGCAAATGTAATTAAACATAATGAAATGTAACGGAATGTAACCTATTAGGGGTAAATGTAAGATATGTAACGTAATGCATTAACTGTAATATAACACTGGGTCGAAAAATTCGATAATACAGCCATAGTAGCGGTGTACTATGGCTGTATTATCGAATTGGGAACCAGGATTTAAGTCACAAGATGATTCATTAGCTTAATGCGACAGTCACATCATCTTTAAGAGTACTTGAGCAGGCTAATACAAACCCTTGCTCAACATCTTCTTCGGTGAGGGTCTCGGTACTTGTCGACGTTACTGAACCTTTGGTTACTTTACACTTGCAAGATCCACAAACCCCGGCGCGACATGCACCAATAACGGGAACGCCATGCTTTTCTAATGCATTTAATAACAATGAACCTTGAATGACTTCTGCTTCAACCGCAAAGTCAGGGACGTGTAGCATGACACTTGTTTCTGTAGCGCCTGATGAGATCTGATCTTGTTGTTTGTTATCTGCTGCAGGTGTAAAGCTTTCTTGGAAGAAGTTGGCCATATCAAAGTCACTTTCTTGGGCTATATTTTCAACCGCTTTCATGAAGCCGACAGGACCGCATAGGAAAATAGTGCGTTGATTTAGATCTGGATACAACTGTTGAATCACATCGGCAGTGACCATGCCTGTTTGATGCGACAAGGCTCTGCTATTCGTCTTTTCATTCGTATTGTCATTAGCACTGAAACTCGCAAAGCCGTCACTGTTTTCTAATAGCAATTGCACTTTGAAATTACTATATTGCGTAAGTAAGGTCTGCATTTCATCATGGAAGATAACGTTGTCTTTATCTCGGGCACAATGTAAAAATTCAATGTCAGCATCGCTATTGTGCGCTAATAATGTCTTTGCTATCGACATGACTGGCGTGATACCACAACCTGCGCTGATAAGCAGCAGTTTAGATTTGTGCTTACAATCACTGCTATTGAATTGACCCGCAATGTTTAATGCTGACAAGCTATCACCGATACTTAAGTTATCTGCAAGCCAGTTAGAGACTAAGCCATCGGGTACGCGTTTAATGGTCAAACGTAACAGCTTTTGTTGTGGTGCTGAGCTAATTGAATAGGCGCGATAATGGGTTTTATTTTCTATCTTCACTGCTAAAGTGACGAATTGACCGGGCTTAAAATCAAATAGTGCTTGATCTGCAGCTGCAAAGGTAAAGCTCATCGAGTCATGGGTTTCTGATTCACGCTTAACTAAGACTAATGGTGTTGTCGAAGGCGACCATACTGCTGGTTTTAAGCTGGGCTTCGTGATTGTTTCACCAAGTGAGAAGCTCAGTTTTGGTGATAAAGGTTTCGGTGTCGCTTGACCTAATCCTGAGCTATTCAATTTAAGAGACTTAAGTACAGGTGGAGAAAGCGTTGAAGATGGTGTTTTTGTAGAAGACATGATTGCACCTATCGCAGTGATAATTGAAGGTTTGGATGGTTTATGGCGTGTCGAATGTACTTTAACCAATGCGAATATGATCGCATTGGCTAGAGAATACTATTTACCAGCTAGTATTATTTACCCGCTAACATGGTCGCTAAGTCAGCATTAACGTCACCAATACTGCGCATATCAAAGTTATCTTGTAATGCTTTGATCAAGTTGTCAGTCAAGAACGCTGGCGCTGTCGGACCGGTATAAATACCTTTGATACCTAACGCGAATAACGTCAGTAGCACCACGATGGCTTTTTGTTCAAACCAAGACAATACGATGCTTAATGGCAGTTCGTTTACGCCGCAATCAAACTCTTCTGCTAATGCTAATACCAGTTGGATAGCGGAGTAAGTATCGTTACATTGACCAACATCTAATAAACGTGGGATACCATTGATATCACCAAATTCTTTTTTGTTGAAACGGTATTTACCACAAGCTAAGGTTAATACTACCGAGTCCTTCGGCGTATTCACGGCTAAATCAGTGAAGTAACTGCGCTCTGACTTATCACCGTCACAGCCGCCGATTAAGAAGAAGTGTTTGATATTACCTGCTTTCACTTCATTGATAACGGTAGGTGCCGCTTCCATTAATGCATTGCGGCCAAAGCCGACTGTGATCTTGTGTTCAATTTCGGTGTGCGCAATACCAGATTGAGCTAAGGCACATTCGATCACTTGTGAGAAATCATCGCCTTCAATATGAACAACGCCAGGCCAGCCAACAATACTACGGGTGAATAGGCGATCTGCGTATTGACCTACATTCGGATTGATTAGACAGTTAGATGTCATTACGATCGCACCGGGGAAGTTAGCAAATTCTTTTTGCTGATTTTGCCAAGCACTACCGAAGTTGCCAACCAAGTGTGGGTATTTGTTAAGTTCTGGGTAACCGTGTGCAGGTAACATTTCACCGTTGGTATAAACATTGATCCCTTTACCTTCGGTTTGTTGCAGGATCTTTTCTAAATCATGTAAGTCATGACCAGAAACCAGAATACACTTACCAGCAACCGGCTTTACGTTTACTTGAGTTGGTTGTGGATGACCAAAGGTATCTGTCTCACCTTTGTCTAGCATTTCCATAATACGGTAGTTTAGTAAACCAATTTGCATTGATGTTTCTAATAACGTATTTGCATCCGTCGGTTCAGTGCCTAAGAATGCCATGATCTGATGATATTCACCGCTCACTGATTCGTCACTTTGGCCAAGTACGTTTGCGTGTTCCATGTATGCTGCAGCACCCTTAAGGCCGTATAAACATAATAAACGCAAACCAATAATGTCTTCGTGTAATTCGTCATGACCACGGTTAACCGCCGCTTCGGGTGCAAAATTCATGACTTCTTCAGCGGTTGCTGGTAATACAAATTGTGCAGCAGGAGATAATTCAGGTAACGCTTCGCCCGCCGCCGCTGCAGCAGCCATTACTTGCGTGCGTAGTTGGATTTTGTAACGCTCAGCAATTTCAGTGTATTCAGTAATACGCTCTGGCACAAAGTTAACGTTGGTTAACGTAGAGAAGAATGCACGTGGTGCCCAAGCATCGATCTCGGCATCAATGATGTTGTATTTACGTGCTAGCTCGGCCCAAAAAGACACGCCTTGTAAATTAAACACGAGTACGTCTTGTAGGTCTGAAACATCAGCCGTTTTACCACACATACCTTGAGTATAAGAACAGCCTTTCGACACAGGGGTTTGAACAGTTTGCTCACATTGAATACAGAACATTTAAGACTCCATTATAATTATATTATTGATATCGAATTAACGATGATCTCGGAATCTATATTGCACTGAACGTGCCAACTCTTATCTGATTGATATTTATCGATTTTATGTTTTTTACATATTGAGTTTGATGTACTAACTACATCAACACTGATGTGATTAGTACATCAATGTTGATGTGTTTTAAACTAACGCGACTGCACGTAAGGCTTTGGGCTTAATACCGAGTTTTTTTCCCATTTTATATAAATTACCGCGATCCATTTGTAAGAATTCTGCGGCTTGTGCCCAAACAAAGTTTGATTGCTGTAGGGCATGCGAAATGATCTTGGTTTGATACACTTCTACTGCGCCCCGTAGTTCAAACGATGTCGTAGGCAAGTCATTTATTTCTGTTTCTGCTTCGAATGAGGCAGTCTGGCTTACTTCATCGGATAAGTGCTGTTGTAAAATCAGGCTTTGTTGTGCTTGAATAGCCCGTAACCCTGCACGCATTAAGGTATGTTCTAATTCACGTACGTTCCCTGGCCAACTGTAGTGATTAAGTGCGGTTAATGCTTGTGGGTGCAGTTGCAATTTAGCCACATTAAATTGTGAACGAACCCGATCAAGAATATGCCCAGATAATACCGCGACATCCCCCCTGCGGTCTCGCAGTGGTGGCACGTTAATAGGAAATACATTTAAACGGTGGAACAGGTCACTACGAAAGCGGCCTGCTGCGACTTCTTCGGTTAAATTACGGTTAGTTGCAGCGATAATGCGGACATTTATCATTAAGTTCTTATCTGAACCGACTCGCTGTACTTCACCTTGCTGAATAACGCGCAGTAGTTTGGCCTGCATTAATAAGGGTAATTCACCAATTTCATCTAAGAATATAGTGCCGCCATCGGCCAACTCAAATTTACCCGTCCGATTACTGATAGCACCTGTAAATGCCCCCTTAACATGACCAAATAATTCACTCTCAGCCAGACTTTCGGGCAATGCCGCGCAGTTTACGTAAATCATAGGTTGTGTTGCGCGTGAGGAATTGGAGTGAATAGCATGGGCGACTAACTCTTTCCCTGTACCTGTTTCACCACTGATTAATACAGCATAATTGGAATAAGCCACCATGTTGATATTGTTACGCAGGGCTTGCATTTCGGGACTTATACCGACCAATTCACCGCCTTTATTCCGGGCTTCTTGAATGAGCACTTGGTTCATATTTTGCTGTTGCTGGTGGCTTTTTCGTAGGGCTTCAACTTGATTTACATTGCGAATGGTTGCAGCGGCTAATGCAGCAAAGGTCGCTACGGTTATATTGTCAATGCGTTTGAATGCACCGACTTGCATAGCATCAAGGGTAATAAGGCCAACCAAATGATCTTCAACATATAAGCTACAGCCCATGCAGTCATGCACGTTTATCGAGCGATTCGGATCGTCTTTTAATAACCCGTCAAAGGGGTCGGGCAAAGTTGAACTTGCGGGAAAGCGCACAGGTTCTCGGTTGGCTAGAATAGCTTGTAGGCGAGGGTGCTGCTGCGGGTCGAATCGTTGGCCTAATACTTCATCTGATAAGCCATTGACGGCAGCTGCCGATAATAACCCTTCATCGTCAAGAATGAACAAAGCACTGGCATCACAAGGTAGAACCGACTGTAACGACTGCATCAAACGTTGGTAATGATGACCTGACGGTAAATTTAAATTGAGATCGAGTGCAATTTGTAACATCGCTTGGTCGAGAGGAGTTTGCATACGTAGGCCTTAATATCGAGAGTGATGTGATTTTTACATCGAGGTTAATGGCTGTAAATACTTGTGTGCAGAAAGGCTTGGATAACAAAAGCTTTGTTGATCTTGATTAATATTATAAGGGATTATTTTATTAAGTATTATTTTAAAGACTGATTTCTAGGTGGTTTTATAAATAAAAATCACTGTATTATGGATACTAAGGTTAATGCTTAATGATGAACAAGCACTGAAAGATAGAAGGATTTTTAATGAAGATATTAGCAATATCGGGAAGTCTAAGGAAAGACTCTTATAACACGGCGCTACTTAAGGCGATGAAAGCGCTAGCACCAGAACATATTGAAATTACATTCTTTGATGAATTGGGCCGCATACCGCTGTTCAATCCAGATATAGATCCAAATACAGTTGTGAGTGTAATCGCCCTTAAAAATAGCCTTGCAGAAGCTGATGGGCTTTTCTTATCGAGCCCTGAATATGCACATGGCATTAGTGGTGTGTTAAAGAATACACTCGATTGGCTGGTAAGTGGCGAAGAGTTTGTTGATATGCCAGTCGCTATTTTTAATACCTCTCCACGAGCCTCGCATGCGTTAGATTCTCTGCACGAAATTATTCGTACCATGTCTGGAAATATCATAGATAGCGCATGCATCACTGTACCCTTACTTGGTAGCAATTTAACTGCAGAAGGCATAGTGGAAGATCATGTTATATCAGAATCGATCAAAACAGCGATTAATGATTTTTACGTCGGTATCAGTTAATAACTGAAATCTTGGGTTTTCATAATGAGTTAAACCGTTTATCAAGTCTTGTTGGTTGAAATCCGGGAGGTTATGGTATTGGTGCATCAGTATGGAGTCTTATCAAACAAGGAAAATCGACAAAAAATATAGCAGTTTTAGTCACATCGTTAGTTATTATGGGATTACATGAATTTTCCTATAGTGAAACGAAAAAATATTCAACCGAATTAGAACGAAGAAAAGGTATAAGATAGGGATAATTATGAATTTTATAAAATCTTCAAGTATGTTTTTTTTTATATACGTACCATTTACTTTCTTTTCAATTTATCTAAATAGACTGCTTGGTTTTTCACCTACGGTTGGATTGAATATTGCAGTACTAGTAATCACTACTTTGATTGTAATTAGAACTGGTTACATTAACTTATCAGAAAACAAGATTAGTATATTTTTTTCTATATTTGGTAGTGGATGTTGCGTAATAACTCTTTATATTTTAGCTGCTTTGTTTGATGAATTTATACCACCATCGTTAGGGGAAAGCCTTTCTTCATTTATCTTCAACGCAGTGGTTATGTATATCGTAATAAATTTGTCTTTAAAAAAGTCTGATTTTTAGTGTCTAATTTATAAAAATAAGTTGTCTACTAAGGATATAAAGCGATTCATGATGTGTAGTTTATTAAATTTTTGTTTCATTTAGATTTTAGTTTGATGCTTATAAGTAAGTAATGTAATGATGATAATTGTGTTGTATCAACTGTGATTAGACACAAGGAAGTCATTATAAACAATTGCTTATAATTTGGGATGGTGTCGCTATGGGTAGGTCTGGAAATAGAACTGGAAGTAGTTCGGGAAATCGTTCAGTAAATAAAAGTATCGCCGTTATCTTTTTTCAAATACTGATTGATTTGGGCGAATTAGCGCTCGACAAAAAGTATGCTAACTTGTGGTTTTCATGGTTAGGCTGGCTAGGCGTAACAGGTCTATTATTTGTTATATATGATAAAACCAGTGACGTTGTACCATTAGTAATCGGTATTGTGTCTGGTGTGAGCTTATGTTTTATTGCTCTGGCAATGATTCGGAAAGTGTTTAATTATTTGGTCGGTAAATATCGTGATAATGGATTAGCGATATCGATATCTTTAATTTTTCTGGTTGTAAATACGGTATTCTCTGTTGGTTTAGTTTTATCAATAATAAAAGCTTCGGGTGTTTCTGTACTTGGTTAAGCTGAAGCGTGTTTTAAGTTGCTTATAGCTATGTATAATATGCGCTGTTTAATAATAGAAATATAGGCGTAGTGCGTGATGACAAACAAAGGTCTTGGTTGTTCTAAATTTACTTTTGCTGTGTACCTAGCAAATACTCCCAATATGTTGGAGTACCAAGGTATAAATAGCGTTAGTTCACTGGTGACTGGAGAAGTTAATGCCATAGGTCAAGCATGTGGTAATGGCTGGCGTAAAGTCTTTAACGTGTATGCCAAATTGTTGTATGCATTAAATCCGGATCATTTTTCGTTTGCGCAGCGGGCGCCTACTTGGCAAATGTATCGAGACGAACATTTGTTACAAGCAGGTAGTAAAACAGCATTGCTATTCAGCCCACCTTTGTTTGATGCTAATGAACAGATAATTCATATTATATGTGGACGTACTTATGCCAAGCAACTATTAGCATCCGGTGAATTAGAGGCTAACTTAATTTGGTTAGATGAAGAGTTTGCTATTGATACTGCAAAGCGTTTAATTGTTTGCCCTTATTTTGATTACCGACAATTATCCAATATCAAAATTGAACGTTTATCAGCGATGTTAAGTCAGTTAGTGAATAACATGAAAACAAAGTACTAATACAGCTACAATGTTGAATAAACCTATCAAGGCGCAAGGCGGTTCGATAGGTTTATTCAGAACTTATATCACCTTAGATAAGCTAATACGCTCATCGCGATAAACGCCGCTGATCACGACTTCTTTTACCTCTTCAATTGTTGTTGCGCTTGTTGGTAGCCATTGCAAATCAATGCCACTAAATGGCTGACTTATGGCATCCTCTTCACCACTATCTTGTAATAATTCAGCTAATGTCATTGCGACTAATGAACGGCCAGAGATGGCAGACCAGCGAGTTAGCAAGTCTTTTGATAACATCTGCTCTGCCACTTTAATCGGTGAACCAGTCAAATTATCAAATTGGATGTAATCAATAGCCCCTGAACGACTAATAATGATACGGTTACTTAACATGCTCATACCGTAGACATATCGTTGCGAATAATCCTGTGAATAAATAACGGTTTGTGATTTATTATCAATGAGATATATTTTTTTACTGGTGAGTGCGGCACTAAACTTACCTGTCGGATCTGAAGCTAATTTAGTTACGTTTTCGGACAATACTAAGGTCGCATTCGGTGATGTTGGCTGAGCGATATTAAACCAACTTAAGGTATTAGTTTTATCACTGACAATCAAAGATTTATCGTCATTGACGAAGGCGGCAAAATCAATGTTGTCCTTCATGATTTCGCCACGCAGACCCAAGGTTTCGGCATCGACAACTGCTGCGGCGGTTCCTGAAGTTTGTAACACCAGTAATAATTTTTGCTCCTTGCTCAATATGAGGTCTGCTTGACTTGAAGATAATGTATAACGCTTACCTGTTTGCTTTAATGTGGAGCTTGATAATTGTTGTAATTCAGCATTTCCCCCATAACCATTTGTAAATACGGCCGTGACCCAATCTTGATTGTAAGAAACTGCTAAGTTGCTGATATTGTTGTTTTTACAGTCGGCCGATGAATCTGGCAGTGAGGGTTCTACGGGGGTTACTTCACCTCCACCTGACGCTTTGCTGAACGTATCTATACTTAGTGCGGAAGATAAAGGTGATGCTTTGCTATTTTTACCTAATTCGGTTAGATAAATGCCATTATTACCCGTGCTATTACATGTCTTACTGACAGTCCTGTCACCATAAATAGTCGGTTGATAAATTAAATAAGCGTTCTTATCATGTTTGCCTTGTGCTGCAAATGTCATTGTGGATGTAAGTTGTGTTTGTCCATCACAGTGATCCTTATAACCGTAATCGTCATCATCACAGTCATCATCATCGTCGTCATCATGATCATCATCGTCGTCGTCATCATGATCATCAAATGTCGACATACTCGGTAGTGATGGTGTTGTACTTGTAGGTGTAAATAATTGACTCGAGCCAGTCGTGGTATCTACTTGTAATAATTTATCACCGTGGGCGAGGGCAAGTAACATACCTGTATTTTCATTCATGGTAATTGGAGAGGACGAAAAGAGAGTATTTACAGGATAAGAACCTGGGATTAGGTAGCGGTTACTCAAGTTAACATAGCTATTGTCTAGATCTGCTTGTGACAAGCTTTCGGTAATATCAAAATTACGACTGCTCACCATTTTATCGACAGCAGCCGAGATTTTTAACGCTTTTGAATCACCTTGCAAGGACAGTGCATGTTTGAATGAAGCAAGTAATAATTTAGTGGGCTCTTTTGGACCGTGCATATCATTTAGTTTATAAAAATCAATGTTATATTTTGTTCCAAAAATCTCCTTTAAAAGTGCTTTAGCTTGTTCTTCACTACCCGCAACTTGCGGGTTAAACAGTACTTCATTTTGGATTAAGGTTGTGAATGGGCTGATTACTGCTGCATTCGCTGTCGCGGTGAAAAAATACCCCGAATTATCAATTAAGTAAGGTGCCGTATTAGCACTGGAAACACTCTTTAAGCTCGGTACTTGCTCCTCTTGTTGACCGCACGCATTATTACGATCTGCATCCAAGCAAATTGGTAATTTACTGTAGTCGTAAATATCAGATGTTGTCTTACTTGTTTGTTCACCACCACAGCTAATAACAAGGCTGCAGCTTGCTAAAATAGTCGCTATTTTCGACAGTTTGTACTTTCCATGCATAAAAATAATACTTCGCTTGTTGAAATTTCATACTAACCATTGTTCGTATTATGGTCACTTTTAGTTCACTAAAGAATATTATCGGAGTATACCGATCGAATACAATTGATAATCACTATCATTATCGTTATTATATGCGAAATTTTATGTTTGACTATAGTTTTCATTAGGTTATTTAAATCTACATTAAAAAGGGACAGGTTATATGTTGTTAAGGGTTAACAAATCACTGCTCGCATTGACAGTGGTTGCAGGCACATTATTGACGGGGTGTAACGATAGCAGTCCGGATCCAAAATCAACGGATCAAACGAATCCTACTAAGCCAACGGATCCTACGAAGCCAACGGATCCGACGAAGCCAACAGATCCGACGAAGCCGATTGTTAAACCTGATGCACCTACAACCCCAATTACTAATGATGATTTAGATCAGTTTGGTTGGACCTGGAGTAATAATTTCAATGGCAAACAGTTTTATGAAATTAAAGTACAAGACCAAGAGTGGACAGCGGTTAATGGGAATCCTCATCAGTTAGCCATTGATGCTGTTTACGCTATTGGGGAGATTCAGGTACGTGTTAAAGCTGACTCTGCGACAAACAGAAGTGTGAGTGACGCGCTTGTTAATACGTCTCCTTATACTGGACATACAGGTCCGTTACGACCTGCTGCACCAACCAACCCTTTACAAAATGACGCTTTAAATACGTTCGATTGGACGTTTGTTAGTGGCTTTAATAGTGTGAGCTATTATGAATATTCGCTCACAGGCGGACGAGATTGGTTAACCGTTGTGGATAAGCCGCTAATGGTAGGCGATGTTGATATTGATGCAGGGCAAGTGCAAGTACGCGTTAAAGAAAATGTTGCAACTGGCACTGCCGCTGGTGCAGCTTTGATCAGTACACAAGCATTTACTGCGGGTGTACCAATCGTTATCGATGCGCCAACTCTGCCTAATATCGTCAATGTCAATATTGGTAACACAGGTTATCCATATGAAATTAAAACCAATGGTTTTAGCTGGGAATGGGTAGCTGGTTACGATAAACCTGAGTATTACGAATTTACTAATGACGGTGGTGTTACCTGGCAGGCTGTGACGAGTAAACCCCAACATGTTGGTCCAAAAGCTTATGATAAAACTAAAGTCGGTGTTCGTGTTAAGAGAAATGCGATCACGAATCAAGTCAATCCTGCTGGTCAAGTATTGTTTGCCGCGGCGGCGAGTGAAAATTTTTACGTGACTCGCGTTGTATCAATGAAAGCTTGGAACCAAGCGCAAGACTTAACATCAACGGGTAATTGGTCTAAGGCTGACGATGATGGTTGTTATATTGAATACGATGTAAATGGTGAAAACCCACAATTCTGGGCTTATGCTGGCGGGACGTCGACAGCGAGTAATGTAGCCAAATTATTGAAGACTGAATTTTGTAATATGCCAAACTGGAGTTTAGTCGATATAACTCAAATGACAGCTAAAACGTTGGTCGATTCTAGCTTTGTAGCCAGCACATTTAGTGACTATTTAATTAGCGATTCACAATATGATGCGCATTGGGCTTCAGAAACTAAAAATGACGTTGCGACGTTGAAAAAAATCAGTGCAGGTAAAGAGATTACAACCTCCTACAAGAGTGCAAAAGCGATTAAAAGCTGGACTCTACCCGAAATTGCAGACATCGTTGCTGAAAGCAAGACGGTAAATACTGATATTCAAGCTTCAGTCTTGTTACATGACGGAAAATGGAAAACGACTTCAACTGACATTATTACTATTATCAATGATGTTGATGCTCTCTCTGACAATCCTTTGTCTCCACTATTATCCGATGTACAAGCGTTAGAAACCAAGACTAAAACGACATTTGATGCATTAGAATTGGAGCTAGCTAACTATAAAGAAAGACTTGGTTTGTTAGCGCTTTATTCGACGATGCTTGAAAATGATACAAGTGTTGATAACAGTATTAAAGTGAAAATTAAAGAAAATACTGCATTAGCCAATGCAGAGTTCATTAAGTTTACGGCGTTACATACCTCATTTTTCACCGGTTTGAAAGTAAGCTCTGCGTTAACAGCTTTGATTCAATTAACGGATCAAAATATTGCTGCTAACACCACCCAAGATGAATTAATCGCTGCGGGTGATGGTGCAATTATTCACGCTAAGAGTTTAGATTTATTTGATGCGGCCTCAACCATTAGTGATTTTATTAAAGCTAACATTAAAATTACTGCGGATCTTAAAGCCGCAACAGATGAATTGTCGAAAGAGGATAATACAGCCTTGTTTTCAGCATTAAATAAGCTGTGGGTAATGTTTAATGATTTACCAACTTCAGCAGATGCTGATGCACTAAATACAGTCGCAGAAGCGGGCTTAAAGCGTGCGTCAGATGCCGGTTATGAAGTTGCTGCCGCAGATGCCGTGGTTGGAACACACTTTTATAAACTTGATATGAATGGTGACTACCTTCCAAGCGCGACAACCTATGCACAAGGCTGGCGTTGTGTGATGGATAACCGAGATCTTGTGCGTAAACGAATTTGGACATTGCTTAAAGACGGGCTACCAAATGGCGCAGATGATTTAGCATTTGATGCGTCTGGAGCTGGTATTGCGAGTGTAATGGGGGCTGGTGGTTTAGTTGAGTCAACGAATACTGCCCAGTTATGTGGACGTAATGATTGGTCATTGCCAACTAAGGGGCAGTTGACTTCACTCGAGACTGGAACGGTTAATAACAAAGCAACAATTGATGTTGACGTATTCCCGCATCACTTTGCGTTAAAACCGGAATATGACATTAATGATTGGTTATCTGGTGCCCCGGACCCAACTCTATTTTGGTATTGGACTAAAGAAGAAAGAAACAGTGACGAACAAAAAATTTATCGCTATGAAACCCAACACAAATCCGCAGCATCTAGTTCTGCCTTAAAACAAGGTAATGAAGATAAAGTCGTACAGGGGCGTGTAGTCAGTGAAATTACACTGTCATATCAACTACTTGATAGTGCTGGCTCTGTGACTACTGATGTTGATGCCGCTGTATGTGCATATCAGCCGGAAACAAAGAAAACTTGGCAGCTGTTTGATAATGCTGATCTTGCAACAAGAGCTAAATATTATGGTCAGTCTAACTTGGATGCTGGCACTGTATTAGCTGAGGTCGCGCAGCGTAATACTGAAAAGTTATGTAATAAGAGTAACTGGCAAGTACCAAGCTTAGCTCAATTAGAAATGCTCTTGCCTATGAATGATAGCGTATTTCGTCAAAATACTGTCGAAAAGTACGATTCACAACTTTGCTATGTAACAGCAGATTCTGCGCAATATGAACGTCAAAAATGTCTCAATATGGTCACCGAATCAACCTCGGATGTAAATAAATCCAATTCTTATTCAGGCCAATATGTATATCGTTTGATGTCTGTCGATTAATCAATTCATTAATTGTTTATAAATAGGCTGTTGGTTGCAGCTAATAGCCTATTTGTTAACGTCACCATAAAAATAATAGAGATAAAAAATGAAAAACAATAAACAAAAACAACGCGGTGCAGCGGCAATTGAATATGCAATTTTAGCGGCTGCAATGTCATTAATTATGTTGCAATTTTTAGGTACCGATGGCGACCTGACTAACGCAATAAATACTACTTATGAGTCTGTGATTAGCAAACTTGAAACTGTGAATGGCGGCGAATGATACACGTTAATTTAGCGTGATTACGTTTTACCGTATTAGATAGAAGTAATAATTATGAATGCAAAACGTTTAGTTTACTTTTCTGTTTGTCTGTCGTTATTGGGGTTAATTTGGCTGTTCTTCAGTTTGGCTGCACCAGTAAAAAGCACCACGAGACAGAACATGGTAAAAACTTATGAAGTCTTGGTAGCGGCACAAAAAGTAGTTATCGGTAGTCCTTATCGTGCTTCGTTATTTGCTTGGAAAACAGTAGAGGAAGCGAGTGTACGTGATCGTATCGATTTTATTGATAAAGCCAATTTTTCTATGGATCGTTTAGAGAACACGGTCGCCGCGGGTGATTTTATTACGGGGAAAATACTCAGTCCGTCGGATTTCTTAAAACCAGAGCAAGGTGGTTTTTTATCCCTGATGTTACGTCCAAATTATCGCGCGGTATCAATCCCTGTTGATGAAGTAACTGCGAATTCGGGGTTAATTGGTCCGGGTGATCACGTTGATGTGTTACTGCTTGCGTCAAAAGCGCAAGAGTTACGCTCTCGTGGTAATGAAACTCAAAGTTTATATGTGAAAACTATCGCTCAGAATGTTCGAGTATTGGCATTTAATGACGCGGTACAGATCTCGCGTTATATAGAAAAACAAAAGAATAGCAAAGGTGTGATTCCTGATAACAGTACGGTGACGTTAGAAGTGTCACCCGTACAAGCCAATCAAATCACCTTAGCTAATCAACTTGGCACATTGTCGATGGTCTTACGCAGTAAAAACAGTAACAAAACTGATATCGCTGTGATTCCAGCAATTCATGTCGATGATATTTTGCCTGCAATTAAGCAAGTGCAACCGGATATCGGCTTAATTGAATTTCGTGCTAAAGATAAACGAGTGATGAGCAATGCAGGAAACGAAAATGATTAAACAATTAGTGAGTGCATTGTCGTTATTACTGCTTAGTACTCTGTTGCAAGCACAAACGTTAGATGTGGTATTGAATAAAGCCCGCTTGGTGGTATTACCGAAAACAGCGAAATCTATCTTTATTGCCAGCAATGGCATTGCGGATTACCAAACGTTAACGAATACCAAAATTATGGTGTTTGGTAAAAAGACCGGTAGCACGTCTTTGTATGTCCTTGATGCGAAAGAAAACGTTATTTATTCTGCAACCGTTAAGGTTAACCACAATGTAATAGAGCTTAATGCGCTGATTCATAACGAGTTTCCTGATGCGATATTTAACGCAGAATCGACTGCTGGTAAGTTGTTCTTGAAAGGACAAGTTCCAACACCGAGCATGGCAGAAAAGATAGTGCGTTTATCCGAAGGGTATGTGTCAGCACTAGCTAACACAGAGTCCAGTGATAGTAAGGAAGGCAGTAACACGCAGAATTCAACAGGTTCAGATAATAAAGATAAATCGGCAGAGAACAAGATTGATAAGGATGAGTTAATTAATCAGCTGCAGGTTACCATGCCTAATCAAGTAAATTTACGAATCAGGATAGCGGAAGTGTCACGTAAAGTATCCAATAAGTTGGGCATTAAGTGGGGTTCGCAAGGCTTTGGTACGGGTACGTTTTCTTTTCTAGATAGCTCTGGCGGTAATATCGGTGGGCTAAATCCAGCGGGTTGGGCAGATCTTTCTGTGATTGTCGATGCATTAGCAACGAACGGTATGATGTCGGTATTAGCAGAACCAAACTTAACGGCAATGAGTGGCGAAGAAGCTTCGTTCTTAGTCGGTGGCGAGATCCCAATACCTTTGGTTTACGGTGATACCGCATCAATTGAATATAAAAAGTTTGGTGTGAAACTAGATTTTAAACCAATAGTATTAAGTGCTAATCAAATCAGTCTGCAAGTGTTCTCTGAGGTGAGTTCTGTGTCTTCAGAAACCAGTATCCAAATTGGAGGATCATCACTGCCTACTTTTGTCAGTCGTCAAGCGTCCACCACCGTCGAGCTGGCAAGTGGTCAAAGTTTTGCTTTGGGTGGATTGTTGCAATCAAAAGATATTGAACAGTTACAAAAGATGCCATTACTGGGTGATATTCCCGTGTTAGGAGCACTGTTCCGTTCAACGAGTTTTCAGCGCGAAGAGACGGAGTTAATTATTATTGCCACGGCGTATCTTGTGCAACCAACCCGTGCAGACTCGTTACCCTTACCAACAGATGGCTTGATCCCGATGAGTGATGTTGAGCGTTTATTAGCGTGGCCAGTATCAAGGGATGTCACAAATTCAACAGACAATGAAAGTCGCACTAACAATCGCCAGCCGCGACTGCTTGGCGATAATGGATTTTATTACTGAGGTAGTTATGCGGATATTTTTGATATTAATCGTTTGTGGTTTGTTGAGTGCTTGTTCGAGTAACTCTGTGCAACGACAACCACACGTAAAAGTAGAAGCTGTAACGCATAAAATAGCGATACAGCTAGATTCTGAAAAGCTGAATGAAAGTGATAAAGCGGCGCTTATTGAGTTTATTTATCAACGAGGCGAACTTTCGGCACTGCGGGTCAGAATTGATAGTTATAGCGATAAAGGTAATAAAGCAGTACCCGAGTTAATCGCAATTTTGAAACAGACTGGTATTTATCCATCTCAGGTTTCGAGTCAATTTAGCGAGTCGTCTTCAATCGCGGATGTTGCGATAGTTGTTGAATCTTACCGCAGTATTGTTCCAAGTTGCCAGGCGGGTAAAGCTAAACATATAGTGCTAAATGCATTTAGAAGCAGCGATAACTTTGGTTGTGCTAACACCAGTGCGTTGGCGCAAATGGTCGCAACACCACGTGATTTAATTGTGGGACGTACTCTCGACGCGACGGATGGACGCAAAGCGGTTGCCACTGTTGAAGCTTATTATCAGCCTGTTGCGAGTAATAACCAAGAGAAAGATAAAAAGAGTAGCGTCGCTGCTAGTTTAGGAGGTCAATAATTGTGAATATGTCTAATCAAATGGCGAATGAGCATACCCTAGATAGTAAACCTCGTGGTAGTCAAATTACGGTAGTTAGTGCCAAAGGTGGCGCTGGAACAACGTCTTTATTAGCGAATATTGCTTGGGGTTTATCACAGCAGCAAGGGATGAATGTTGCTTGTACGGATCTGGACTTTATAACTGGCGATTTGGATCTGCAATTTAGTGTGCAGGCAAACAATGCATTAGTAGAAATGCTGCAATTTCCTGACTGCCTAGAACCCGTTATCTATCAGCGCAGCGGTCTTAAGGTAAATGATGATTTATATGTGTTTACTGGCTATCAATCTGGTTTTGAACAACACTTTTGGCCAGATGTGCTCAGTATGCAAAAAGTGTCTCGCTTCTGTCTGCAGCAAGCTACACATTTGTTGTGGGATGTCCCGGCGTTTTGTCTACGCGATAAAGTCGGTTTTGACACGCTAAATAGCAGTGATATTCGTGTGGTTATCGTTGAGCCAACATTGGCGTCTATTCGTAGTACTAACCAGTTGTTGGCTAAATTAGAGCAATCATCGTCAACACGGACGTTAGTGGTGCTTAATCATACTAAACCTGAGGCTCTGTCTCTGATTACAGCGAATGATGTAGCATCGACGCTAAGTCGAAAGTTCGATGTGGAAATTCCTTATTCGCCAGCAGACATGCGAGGAGGTAACGCATTGGGTGTGTTGGCTATTAATCAAAAAGGCCGAAATGCTAAAGCACTGAAAAAATTAGTAAGTCTAGTCAGTGGCGAGCCTAAAGTGTCTAAATCACGCTTGTTTAGCTGGCTTAAGGGGGCGTAATGTTTGGAGTTAATGTAACGACAGCTACGCAATCTGAAACATCATCTACGACACAATCATTATCAGTGCCGATTGCGGATGTGTCTTCGACAAGCAATATTGAAGAACAGCGTTTTCGCACTATTCAGCAAGAGATTATGGCGATTATTGCGCCATCTGTCGTTGTCACCTTAAGTCCGGAAGAGCTTGAGGAACGCACATTTGAAGCGGTTGGAAGCATTGCAGCACGTCAGCAATTTCCAATTGGCGGTATCGAACAACGCAATATTAGTCAGCGCCTTGTCGATGAAATGCTTGGTCTTGGTCCTTTGCAGGTGCTGATGGACGATCCTGAAATCACCGATATCATGGTCAATGGGCATAAAGAAGTCTTCATTGAGCTGCGGGGTAAAGTGAAGCGAGCTGATGTCAGTTTTCGCGATGAAGAGCATGTATTGAACTTGGCGAGACGGATAGTGAGCCGAATTGGTCGTCGTGTCGATGAAACAACGCCGATGGTCGATGCTCGTTTGCCAAATGGTAGCCGTGTGAATGTACTTATTCCACCGTTGGCATTAAATGGTACGTGTATTTCGATTCGTAAATTTAATGAAAAAAAGCACAGCTTAGAGCAACTTTCGGCGTTGGGTGCGATGTCGACAGAAATGGCGAGTGTACTTAATATTATTGCCCGTTCACGCATTAATGTATTGATTTCTGGTGGTACTGGCGCAGGTAAAACGACGTTGTTGAATGCGCTGTCATTTGGCATATCACCAGACGAACGCATTATTACGATTGAAGATGCGGCAGAATTAAAGCTGCAACAACCCCATGTTGTGAGTATCGAAACGCGCCCTTCGAGTGTCGAAGGTGCGCCTGCAATTGGTCAACGTGAGCTGTTACGTAATGCGCTACGAATGCGTCCTGATCGTATTATTCTAGGTGAGGTTCGTGGTGCTGAAGCGTTTGATATGATGCAAGCGATGAACACGGGTCATGATGGTTCGATGTCAACGCTTCACGCGAACTCCCCACATGATGCCTTAATTCGGTTAGAAAATATGTTATTGATGGCAGAAGTTAATTTACCTGTATCGGCTTTACGTCGTCAAATTGCCAGTACCTTAGATGTCATTGTGCAAGTGGAGCGTATGAGAGATGGTAAACGCCGCATTGTTAATATTACCGAAATTGTTGGTCTTGAAGGTGATCAATATCTTACCCATGATTTATTTCATTTTGATTATCAACACACGGATGCTCATGGTGATATTGTTGGGCAATTTTTATCGGCAAAAATATTACCGAGATTTAGTGAAAAAGCGCGTTATTACCAACTTGAATCGCAGTTAAAGCAAGCGCTAGGGGTGCGATAATGCAGGTCATTATTGGTTCGTTATTATTTTTAGTGTTCCTATTAAGCAGTTATAAAGTACTGCAATACCAGCGACAACGAATGATATTAAAGCGTCGACTAAATTTAGTCTCCGTAGTTGATTCAACCGTGAATACAACAACTTCAGCCTTGTTTATTTGGCAGCAGAAAACAGGTTTTTTGCTGCAATACTGGTCGCAGATACAGTCGCGCATTGATTCGCTGTTTGATCGTCAGTCTAAACGTTGGTTATTGATAACCTTAGTTTCTGCGGCCCTGGTAACTTGGTTTTTCATGCCATTTTTCTCACCCTTGATGAGAATGATGATTGTTGTAATTTCTGTTATTGGCATTGCTGGGGCGAGTTATTGGCTGATGCGAGTGCGTCAACATCGTGAATTTGAAGCCGCCTTTACCCAAGTATTAGGGCAGATGTCCCGTGCTGTATCGGCGGGTATTTCTGTACCACAAGCCATTGCGCAAATTGCTGATTATCAGCAGGGGATGTTAGGCCGAGAGTTTAGTTTGATCCGCGATAGGTTAGAAATTGGTATTGGTTTAAAGCAAGCGCTGGATCAAGCCAGTATCCGTTTACCTTATGTTAGCTTTCACTTCTTTCGTGTCGCGCTGATCTTAAATGAAGAGAACGGTGGTCAGCTTCGTGAAGTATTACATAGTTTGAGTCGTACTGTGCATGACAATGCCGCGATTAAAATGAAGATCAAAAGTTTAACGGCTGAGCCTCGCATGACGGCGGCAATTTTAGCAAGCTTACCGGTAATACTGATTGCTGTTATGTTTTTCAAAAATCCAAGTGCTTTTATTACCTTAACCCAAAGTGCCAGTGGTCATTTAGTGTTGGGGTATGTAGTGACCAGTATGGCGCTTGGTTTAGCTGTCATTCATTTGTTAACTAAGGTGCGCGCTTAATGACTTTATCTTTATGGATCGCAGTCGTGTTGCTCATCAGTGGCGCGGTGATGGCGTTGATATTTAATGGTCAAGCTCAACGCCGAGAGTTGCTGTTGCAGCGTCTTGCATTGGTATCGATTAAACAAAATAGTGACCTGTCTCGTTCACTTAACACGGAGTCAACATCAAGCTTATGGCAGCGTTTAACCGTCGCGCCAGATATCGCGATATTATTGGTTAAAGCAGGCTTTCATGATTCTCGAGCGGGTGCGTATTTTTTGGTGAGTAAATTAAGCTTGATGGTAATCAGTGGATTGGCTTGGCAATGGTATGTCGATTTTGACTTGGATAAATTTGTGTTAGCCAAAACGTTAGTCTTCGCTATTTCAGGCGGTTTACTTGCCGAACATTGGTTGAAGTGGCGGGCACGTACAGTCAATTATCGTGTTGCTCTGGCGTTACCTGATGCATTAGATTTGATGGTGATTTGTGTTGAATCGGGTTTAACGTTAGAAGCTGTATTTCAACGCGTTGGTCATGAAATGGCGGCTGTTGCACCTGAGTTATCTCGTGAATGGCTAATTACCGAAGCGGAATTAAGATTATTAGACTCTCGTTTAACCGCACTGGATAACTTAGCCAAACGGACTGACTTAGTTGAAGTTGAAAATATGGTCATTGCATTGTCTCAGGCTGAAAAATACGGCAGTAAGATTGCCCCAACGATGCGTTTGATAGCCAGTGATAGCCGTCAATATCAGTACCTTCGTTTAGAGGAGAGAGTCGGAAAAATTCCAGCGAAAATGTCATTACCTGTGGTGCTTTTAATTATGTTACCTGTGGTCGTACTGATCGTTGCGCCAACGATTCTCGTTTTATTAGACAGCATAGGAGGATTATGATGACGTCTTTTTTACTAAAATGGCTGTTAGCCTGCTGCGTCCTGACGTTGGCCGGGTGTAGCTCTCACCAAGCTAATGTCACTGAAGAGATGAAAAACGACCGTGGACTCGCGCAACTTGCGCTTGAAAGTGGCCGACCAGAAAGCGCGATTACTATCTATCGCGAGCAACTTAAACTACAGCCAACGGATATTTCGTTGTTATTGGCTTTAGGAACTGCTTACAACCAAATGTCTGAGTTTGATTTAGCCTTGCATTACCTTAATAAAGCGCAGTCTCTGTTATCCAGTGAAAGGTCTGAATCGAATGAATCGCCTAAATCGGATGAAACTCGTGGCCAAATATTACGTGAAAAGGGCAATGCAAAACAAGGGTTAGGGCAAGTTAAACTCTCATTAGTGGATTTAAAACAAGCAGTAGAGTTATTACCTAATGATGCGAAAACATTAAACAGCCTCGGTATTAATTACGCATTATTTAAAGATTATAGCCCAGCAAGAACTGCCTTTATTCGCGCGTTAGCCAACGAGCCTGAAAATCTAGAGTATCGTAATAACTTAGCCTTAGCTTGGATTTTAGACGGTCAACCAGAGCAAGGTATTAATGTACTTTATTCGCATTATTTACGCGGCAGTTCAACATCAAAGAGTCGTCAGAATTTAGCACTCGCATTTGCCATGAAAGGGGATGTTGAAGCAGCTAAAACCATTGCAAAACAAGATCTGACTAAAGCTGAACTGGAAAGTAACACCGCTTATTACCAACAATTACAGCAGCAACAAGAGTTACAGCTGGTTAAGCCATGAGTGTTAGTAACGCGATTAACTTTGGTAAGACAATGAAGTCTAGTCAAACAAAACACCGTCAGAAAGGCAGTGTCAGCATTGAATTCGCGGTAAGTATTTTACCCTTTTTTGTATTGTTGTTAGCGCTTATCGAAATTAGCCGTTTTATGATGGTGGGGAGTGTTATCGATGTCGCGTTGGTTTCTGCGACTCGACAATTAGTCGTGACGAAGGCAGGTCAAGATCTGACGGGGGAATTAAAGCGGACCTTGTCTGAACAGCATTTACCTTTATTGAATAGCAGTAAGATGACTGTTAAAGCGCGTTACTTCGATTCTTTGACGGCGCTTGCTAATGGCTCGGGGTTAGACGGTTTTCAGAATCAGGATTTTGCTGAGTTCACGCTGGTTTATCCTTACCAAGCTTTATTTATGCCTAGTCAGATTGATAGCTTTAAGCGTTTAACGAGTTTTAATCGTACGATTTTAGTGACGTTAGAGCGGGGGGCCAGCCATGGGAATTAAATGGGGTATGCGTACGGGACAGCGTGGCAGTAGTGTGATCGAATTACCCGTTATCACATTTGTTATGGTGGTTTTGGTCTTGTTTATAGTGAATATAAATCAAGCTATTAGCCAAAAAAATAAACTTGATAATTTGGCATATTCACTCACGTCTATCGTGGCGTGTGAGCAGTGTGACAATGCCATGCTGATTTCGGCCTCTAAATCATCGACATCCGGAGTCATTTCAACCGCCTTAACTGAGTTTTTACTGCAGGTTGCGCAACGTCGTTTTAATACGTTGATTTCAAAATCCACAGCAGAACTGGGGATCCATGTTGAACAAGTGGTATTTGATGCAGCAACACAGAAACCAAGGTTACACGATATTAATGCTGGGGCGGCATGCTTATCGAGGCCGCAGTTATTGTCCTTAACGGATTTGTCTCCAATTGGCTCGATTCAAGGCTTCAATGCGGGCCAACATGCCGAAATATTCCAAGTCACTGTTTGTATTAAAGGCATAAATAGCATTGCAGGCAATTTAACGCCTTTGTTAATTCGCAATTTTAACGACCGTTATTATCAGAGTTCAGCGTTATTAATAGGGCGATCACTATGAGTTTTATACAAAGTCAACGCGGCGCGATCACGTTAACCTTTGCTTTTATGCTGCCAGCGATAGTGAGCTTATTAGCCATGACTGTATTTTTTTCTATGTATAGTCAAGTTGTTATTCGTGCGGGACAAGCGACTGATTCAGCTGTGCTTGCCTGTGCTTATCAGCAAAGTAACAATACTGAGGTGACAGAGAATATTTTGGAATACTACAGGCCCAATTTCGTGCTACCGGTACTGAATAAAAGTGTCAGCCTCAATAGCAAGAATGGCTGTCAGATTAAGGCGCAATATCGCTTTAAACCGGCGATGCTGGAATCACTAGCCGTTGATATTAAAGGTAGTGTCGAGATGAAGTCAAACAGTCTGTCACGCTCTAAATTGATCCGTAATGTGAATGTGATTCAAGACCCGGTAGATTTCTCCCTCGTTCTAGATATATCAGGTTCGATGTCACGGGATTTACCTGAATTAAAAAAAATCATTACTGATGTGATTAACGATATTGATCCAAATAGTAATCAGGTTCGATTTTCTATTGTGCCTTTTCAAACGGGTGTTGGTGTGACCGGTGCGCCTTGGTTACTTAGTTCTGAAGACAGTCCTAAATGTGTGGATAGTCTGGTGTATACAAACGGAAATTTAGATGCAGATAAAACCGTGCAGTCGTTAAATTATCCTTCTAAAAAATTGGATTTTAATGAAGTAACACCGGATCGTTTTTTAGATCGTTGTAGCGAAACCTCATTTATTTTACCACTGACAAACGATCTTGATAATGTCATTCGCTATGTTGAATTATTAGAAACAACTGGTGGGAGTACTGCTTCTTATCAAGGGTTTATTTGGGGTGTTCGCACCTTGACTGAGGAGTGGCAAAAAGAGTGGAATGTTACACCCGTACAGTCAACCTCGCTGACTCAGCGCTTGATCTTGTTTACCGATGGTAGTGATAGTCGACAAGATTATTTCAATGACTTAATGCGTGCTGGTTTGTGCTATGAGATTCAGCAAAACCTTAATATTGAAGTCAGTTTCATCGGTTTTGGGGTATCGGCAACACGGATTAAGCAATTCCGGCAATGTGCGGGTAGTAATGGCACCGTGTTTGATGCGAACAATACTGCGGAGTTAGCTGCCTATTTTAAGGATGCAATCAGGGTCAATACTGAAACCAAAGTGCGTATTGTACTGGGAGAGTAGATGTTTAGCGTTGTGATGTTATCTAGGGCTTAAGAGTAATAATTCAGAATTAGTTAAATTAATTGTATTAGAGGTACTTATGTTTAAAAAATGGCTTGTGGTGTTCACATTATTGTTGTCTAGCCAAGCGCACGCTTATCAACGAGGCGAAATGCTTTCTGCAGCCGCTCAGGAACAACTTGGGTTAAACCCCAATCGAGTGTCGTTAATTGATTTCTTTGCTGAGTGGTGCGTGTCTTGTCGTGCTGAACTGCCAGAAGTAAACCAGTTAGTGCCTTCATTGTATGCATTAGGGGTTGATGTTGTTGGTGTCGATGTCGATGAGGATGTGGCTGCTGGTATTGCATTTCAGAAATCGTTGGGAATCAAATTCCGCGTTGTTAACGATGCCGATCAAACGCTGGTTGATGATTTTCAACCGATTGGTATGCCGGCGCTGTATTACATTTACCAAGGCCAGGTGTTAAATGTGCGTTATGGTGCGATTAATCATATTGGAGATGTCATTATGAGTGACTTGAAAGATATGGGGCTAGGTCAATGAAACCTTATGCACAATTAACCTTACTGTCTTCTTCGCTGCTATTGACCTGTTTTGGTCTGCAAGCCGAAGTAACGACTACAGGCCAAGACTCACCTTACCAAGTGACGGAGTCTATTTCTAATGTGGTTTACAAAAGCCAGGAAACAATCGCAGAAGTGTCGGCATCTTCTCGTCAGCATACAGCTGAAACACCGACAATCGTTGTGATCAGGCCTGTGAATGTGCAGAACCACCAGCCATCACAATCTGTTATTAGCGCGTTACCGGCAGTTATACCAAGTGCTTTACCAACCCCTATACCAAGAGTTTTACCCACAGTGATACCAGCACCGATACCTGTTTATCCTGTATTGAGTGCATCGGTATTACCCGCACCTGTGAGTAATGATGTAGATGAAGAACCTTCTTTGTTCTCGGCGATTAGTGACTGGTTTAGCGTTAAGCCTGTTAAACCTTGGCAAAAAGGGACTCTGGCGAAAAAATCCATGAAACCCGGTGGAGAAGTGCCTGAGTTTGATGTGTTTTCAGAAAAAGTATTTGCTTATAAACAAGGTTCGATTGGCGGTAATGGTGTCGGTGGTGGCGGCTGTGGCTGTAATTAAAAGTACCTTGTTACGCGCGTAAATAGACGCTTGTTCTGTGACTAGTGATTTAGACGGTATTGCTGATAAATCACGGTTGTAATCAATTAAAGATGAATGATAAAAATGAATATAAAATTACCGTTAACCCTATTTGGCCTTGTTGCTGGCTCTGTATCTGCTGCAGACCATGTATCGATCCATCATTTGAGTTTTGAAGAATACGGCGATAAGATCAAAGCCGGAGACAACATTCTCTCGCTAGAGAAGAATATTGGTTTGGATTGGACCATCACAGCCGAACTTGGTTATGACACTGTATCTGGAGCTTCACCAGCTTGGGTGCCGACAACGCCATCATCGGGTGTTATTGCGGGAAAACGTACGCAAGAAGCACAAGATAAGACGTCGGAAGTCATCCGTGCGGGTTATGACCCTTACCGCGGTAATTATGAGATGCGTCCCGTTGAGTTAGAGGATACGCGCTATTCTGCGGCAACAAATGTGACCTTCCGGGATAAAGACCGAGATGAATGGACTCTGGGCGTGAACTACTCACAAGAAGATGATTATAAAAGTATGGGCGCGAATGCGAAAGCCTTGCTCTATACAGATAGCAGTAAAAACCGTTCATTTAGCCTTGGTGGTTCAGTCCTTGCTGATCAGACATTGGCGTTTCAGGAATATCAAGATGGCGGCAATGAACAGCAATGGAAAGACATCTTTACATCAAGTATGGAAGTCGGGATGTCACAAGTATTCACTCCTAATTTGTATGCAACCTTTACGGCCTACGGCGGTTATAAAAGTGGTTATTTGAGCAATCATTATCTTACGGTATTACGTGAAGTCGATATTGATGATGACGGTAAAATTAGTGATGATGAAGTATTTTTGGCTCAAGACTCGCGCCCTGATACACGTATTTCTGGTGGGATTAATGTACAAACATTTTACAGTGTGACTGATCGTGTAGTTGTGCGTCCGCGTTATAAATTTTTTACCGATGATTGGGGCGTAATGTCACATCAGCTGGGTGGTAAAATGAGTATCAAAATCACGGATTGGTTAATGCTGGCGCCGGGTTATTCTTGGTATAGTCAGCAAGGTGCGAATTTCTTTATTGACCCGAAATCCAGTGATCCAACATTCGCCTCAAAAGGTTATGCCACTACAGACATTCGTTTGGGTGATTTTAATGCCAATGCCTATGAATTGGGTGTAAGCCTTAAGTTATCAAGTAAATGGCGGATGAATGCATTAGCGGCTTATTATGAACAGAGTAATGGTTATGCCAGTCGCTGGTGGGCTGTAGGGGTAACATATGACTATTAAGCAATCTTGTGTACATCGTTTTATGGCGATGACAGTACCTTGCGAAGCGACTTTGATTGCATCGGAAGCTGCGGCGTTAGCGCGGGATATAGAAACGAATACACGCCGTTTAGAAGAAAAATTTAATTTCTATTCTGATACCTCAATGTTAACGAAAACGATTAACCAGCGCAGTGGTAAACGCGTGGTTATCGATACTGAGACACTGGATATTCTAACTAAGGTGCGAGAGTATAGTATTGCGACGCAGGGGATCTTTGATATTACGGTTGGTACGGTCAAAACGTTATTGCAAAGCAATGCTAAAACACGTGAACAGGTCTATCAAGATGCAGCCCCTTATATGGGGTTAGCGGCCTGGGATATAGAAGATAATATCTTGATCATGCATTTTCCTATTACGCAATTGGATCTCGGTGGCGTGATTAAAGAAGTCGCTGTTGATCAGGCGTTAGCCATTGCAGAACAAGCCAGTAGTGGTGCGTTAATTAACTTTGGTGGTGATGTTCGTGCGTCGGGCTGTAAAGTGGATGGCAGTGACTTTGTGGTGGCAGTGGTTAACCCACATGAACAGACGCAAGCGCTGTTTGCTTTACCACTACGTAATCAGGCTCTGACTACATCAGCGCATTATGCAAGACGACAACAGTTTTCAGACCAAGAAAGTTCTCATATTCTCGCGTCACAAGATACTCACCAGCAGGTTATTTCAGTGACGGTTGTTGCAGATAGCGCATTGCAAGCTGGGATCATAAGTACAGCATTAACGATTAACCCTCGCTTAACGGTTCCCGAAGAAATTGGGTTTGCATTAGTTGATGAGCAGTTGAATGTTCATCAAAATACGGATTTTTTATTATCATGACGTTACTTTTTAAATTAAATGATGCAATGAAGCAGCTATGTATCATGTTGCTGCTGTTAACCAGTGTAAGCGCTATTGCACAGACGCAAGCGGGCAGTAATGCTGAGTCTGAATTCCTTACGGTTAACCAAGCATTTCCATTTTCATCACAAGTATTAAACGCTGAAGATGGCGATAAATTGGTATTAACGTTTGCGACCGAGCAGGGTTATTACCTTTACCACAAACGCTTTTCTTTTAATGTCACGAGTGGCAATGTCAGCTTGGCTGAGCCACAATTTTCAATTGTCGCAGAACAAAAACAAGATCCTAATTTTGGTTTAGTGAAGGTTTATCATCAACCGCTAACGGTTACTTTACCGTTTACGGGAAGTGGCAGTGTTAAGGTCCGCTACCAAGGGTGTGCTGACAGTGGTTTATGTTATTTACCACAGCGTAAAGTGATTGAACTTGAAGCTAAGGTGACCAATAGCTCGGTTATACCGTTTGTTGTTGAACCTATCAGTCCAGCGTCAACCCCCTTGATGAGTGTGACGGGGGCTTCAGCAAATGACAGCCAAAGTTTAGCGGGTGTGCTAGCGGGGGCTGGGCGAGTGCAAGCCTTGTTACTTTTCTTTGTGCTTGGTTTAGGGCTTGCTTTTACTCCTTGTGTATTGCCGATGATCCCCATTTTATCGAGCATCATTGGTGGTCAAGGCACTGGCATGACGGGCTGGAAAGGCTTTTATATTTCGTTAGCCTATGTGTTGGGTATGGCATCAAGCTATGCATTGATTGGCGTGTTAATGGCGACGGTTGGGCAGGGCGTTAATATACAAGCGGCGATGCAACAAACCTGGTTGTTAGTTATATTTTCAGGCCTATTTGTGTTGTTAGCGTTAGCTATGTTTGGTGTTTATGAATTGCAATTACCATCGCGTTTACAAGTTGCATTAAATAACCAATCGCAACGCTTAACAGGGGGTAAAGCGATAACGGTATTTATGATGGGCGCTATTTCAGCCTTAGTGGTATCGCCTTGTGTATCAGCGCCGCTGGCGGGTGCATTATTATATGTTTCTACCACTCAAGATTGGTTGTTTGGTGGTGGTGTGTTATTCGTGATGGCATTAGGCATGGGCGTACCCTTGGTGATAATCGGTACGTCGGGCGGTAAATTCTTACCAAGCAGCGGCCCTTGGATGGTCCGTGTTAAGCAAGGGTTTGGCGTGATGCTACTGGCGATCGCTATCTTACTTATCAGCCGGTTTGCTGCTCCGAGTGTGACATTAGGATTGTGGGCATTACTTATTATCAGTTGTGCAATGTACATTCATAACATCACGAATATACAAGCAAGTCGTTTGTGGTTACGTCATGTCGTGGTATTCGTATCCTTGGTTTACGGCGCTATGTTATTTGTGGGCATGATGACGGGCGCTGATGATATGACAGACCCGTTGCAGCATATCACCCAGCGTGGCGCTATTAGCACGGGTTCAGAGAATGATGCGCGGCCGCTATTTATGAAAACTGCGTCGGTACAAAATATTGATAATGCGATTAATAATCTGCAAGCGCCGAAAGTCGTGACTATGGTCGACCTCTACGCAGACTGGTGTACATCGTGTAAAGTGATGGACAAACACGTGTTTTCAGCCCCAAGTGTTGCCACTGCAATGACCGCAATCAATGCGCTTAAATTTGATATTACGGACAATACCAAGCCGCAATCAGAATGGATGACGAAAGCGAAGTTATTTGGACCGCCAAGTATGTTGTTCTTTGATGGTGACGGTAATGAAATAGAGCACTTACGTGTTGTTGGTGAGATGGACAAACAACAGTTTTTAGCACACCTTAAATTAGTCGCTGAAGCGGTTCCGTTAAGTTAGCTCAACTCAAGTGCTCTGCATTACACATTAATACGGGGGGAGTCGTCATCCTCCCTACATTATTTAAATAAGGTTTTAAATAAGCTTTTCCCGCCTTTAAAGACACGTTTTAATTGTTCAGATGCACCGTTATTTCTCCCTTCTAAACGTTGACGATTACGTTGCACGTTAATGCTTTCATCCACATTATTGGCAATCAGTTGCGCTAGACTTTCCTGTCCCCACGTCTTCGATTCAGTTGAAAACGAAGTCGGGATGATAGTATCGAAGTTAAGTAACTTTTGGTTGTAATCAATCGCTTTGTTAATCGTCACTACTTTTGCTGAGTCGGACTGGGCTAAATCATACGGTGGTGACCATTCAGCCAAGGGTTTTAACTTATCCACCTGGTTTAAAATACCCGTGAATACAGGTCTTTTACGGTGTAAGTTGTCTTTATGCGCGTAAAACTCATCTAAGCGAAGCATGAATTGACGATCAAGTTGCCGTGATGATTGGTTTGCTTTTAATACCCACAACACCATATCCGCATTGGTTACATGTTTAAGCACTGTTTTGCTGGTTTTTTCACTACCATCAAGGCCGGGTAAATCCACCAAGTTTAGCACTTCAATATCACCCACTACACAACTATAAACATGTACTTCGCTGGTGGAGGGGAGTGCGCTTACTTCTGCATCAAGGGTCCCTTTTATCGTGTTGATAAGCGACGACTTACCGGCACTGATTTGCCCGATTACCACAATACGTAAGGGTTCAAGCTGCTCTGGCTGACGATTTTCATCTTCCTCTGCGATCGTGCTTTTGTTCATGTCACTTTCTTCAATAGAAAAACGACCGCTGTATAAATCAATTGAAACTGCCGCGACTTCTTGTAGAAACGCTTTTTTTATATTGAGTTGTAAATTGGCACCGACATTACCAGCCATATCCCCGAGTAACTTGTTACGCACTTCTTTCGCTATCGCCGCTGTAGGGTTGATGAATTGATAAACACGATACGCTTTACTGAGTAAGTCTGCGGCTTGTTTGCCGGTTTCAATTTGATCTTGATGATCATAAGCAAACTTTAAGTGAGAGACTTTAATATCTTCAACAAAGGGTACGTTTTCTTTGAGAATGACGCGATAGCGACGGCTTACTTCTTCTAATAGCTTTAATCCGTCGGTGACTGAAAATTGAAAGTCAGCACGGGAAAACGCTTGGGCTGTGGTATTTGCGATAACAAGGCCGTGTGTTTTTAACGAGCCCCATTCATCATTTTCGGCGAGCTGCGCTTCAATCTTTTGGTTAAGACGTTGCCAAATGGCGTTTTCGGCATCAGACCAATCGGCAGAGGATTTCACTAAGCTGCCTTCTGGGTTTCTTCCTTCAGATAAACGGTCTTCAGACATGAGCAATTCAGCGACTTTCACTTGTGTCTTTCGACGTAATAGTAACAGGGGGATATAAGAGATGAGAAATGTAGCCACTAATACAATTGCAAACTGCAGGGTGTAACCATATTGAATAATGGCGTATAAACCAAAGCCACACAGTACAAGTATGGGCAGGAATACCGCTAATGTAAGTACAGTTGTTACACCCGCCGAGAGGTTATTAAGCTGTGCGATACTATTTTTAACGCGTTTCATTTTTCGCTACCTCTTTAATATTTGATAGTGCGTCCTTGTATACCGCTTGCATGTCTTTATTCGACACCGTCTCCCCTTTGCTTTTGTGATACATGTACTTGCAAGCCGCACGGCCAATGGCATACGTAGATGCAAAACTGATCACGGCAGCAGATGCACTACCAATAGTTTGTCCGTAAGCAGGAATTAATTTTACTAATTGGCGAATACCGAACTTCGATGCATATTGGAAAGCAAAACCTGAACCTAAGGTCCCGATAAATTCTGCAAAAGCTTGTTTATTCCAATCGATACCGTATTGGTTAGCTAAACTGTGTAGCATTTTTGCTTGAATACTCGGCACTGCAACCAATCCAACAGCTGGAATTGCATCTGCTGCCCCAGCCGAACCTGCATACCAGAGTACTTCTGTTTTTAACGTTTGAAAATTAGCACTTTCTGTGTCCGCGTGTTGTTGTACGTCGTTAAACTGTTGGATAATTGGCAGTAATTCCGTTAGCTTATTTTTTAAAGCTGGAATGCCAAGTGTGTCGCCGTTCGCGAGTTCAAAATCGACTTCAAGGTAGGGCAGTTCATCACCCCATATTTTTTCAAATTGCTGTTGGTTATATTGTACTGTTTTGGTTTGTTCATCAGCAGAGAGTTGTTTAACGGCTGTATGAATGATTAAAATCTGCTTGATTGAATTTTGTTTTTTAATCTTTTTTAGTGCATTAAGCACATCGCTTTGTTCCGGTTCTTCAGCTTTGGCTATGACAAGTAAAGCATGGCCTTGTTGCGCACTGATCTTAATATCCTCAGCCGGGTCGTAGTCCGCCTCTGATAATCCTCGTGTATCAAGGAAACGCAGTAAAGGGGTCGCTTTAGGGTAGCTGTAAGCGTGTGATGTCATTGTGCAAGGTTCGAAACCATTACCTACCTCAACATCACTATCGCCAGTAATCGTTTGGATCAATGACGATTTACCTGCGCCTGTTTTACCCAGTAACCATAATGTTGGTAAGTGCGTATTTTGATACTCGAATGCTTTTGATAAATTGGCATTTTCACTTGGGTTGATGAATTCTTTAATGGCATCAAACATAACTTAAGGGCTCTTTGTGTTAATGGTGAAAAGGTATTGATTCATATTCGTTTAAACACTTATTTATAATATGACATAAACGTCGAGTCATTTATCCATAATTCGATGTAGGTGGCGTAACATCGGTTAGTTATGGTTGCCAAACATTTAATAATGGACAGATAACAGTGCTTGAAGATATGATTGAGCAAGCGGATAGGTGCATGTATCGAAATAAACGCAGTAAACGTTAAATTATCCCGCTAGTCCTCGCTTCGTGTTAGAATGCACGCCAATATCCAACTGTTACTTATTCCAATCCTAACAGTTTACCTATTTTACTTATTTATCAAATACCTGAGATTACAAATGCCATTTTCTAAGTTTGGATTAAACAAATTAATTACCCAAGCAGTAGCTGAGTTAGGCTACGAGCAACCAACGCCGATTCAACAAAAAGCAATTCCGGCTATTTTATCGGGTAAAAACCTGATTGCAGCAGCGCAAACAGGAACGGGTAAAACAGCAAGTTTTGTATTACCACTATTACAAATGTTCAGCCACAAACATACACTACGTGCTAAGCGTATTCGTGCGCTGATCTTGACTCCAACTCGTGAACTGGCAGTTCAGGTAGCAGAAAACGTTGAGCAATACGGTAAAAATTTACACCTTACATCTATGGCGATGTACGGTGGTGTTGATATGGAACCACAAAAACAACGCCTTATTGAAGGTGTTGATATTCTAGTTGCGACGCCTGGTCGTTTATTAGATATGGCTCATCAACGTGCGCTTCACTTTGACGAACTAGAAGTGCTCGTTATCGACGAAGCGGATAGAATGTTAGACATGGGTTTTGTTAACGATATCAACAAAATCATCGAGCGTTTACCGCAAGAACGTCAGAACTTACTGTTCTCAGCTACTTTGTCTAGTCAAGTACGTTTCTTGGCAAAAACAGCAATTAACTATGCAATGGAAATTTCGATTGAACCAGAGCATACAACTGCACAACAGATTGACCAGTGGTTAACTGTTGTTGATAAAGATGTAAAATCGGCATTGCTTAGCCACATGATTATTGAAAATGACTGGAAGCAGGCGTTAATCTTTATTGAAACAAAACGTGGTGCAGCTAAATTAGTAAGCCAACTTGAAAAACGTGGCATTAAAGCTGAATCATTCCACAGTGGTCGTAGCCAAGCGATGCGTGAGCAGTTACTAGCAGAATTTAAAGCCGGTGATTTAGGCTTACTTGTTGCTACTGGTGTTGCTTCTCGTGGTATTGATATTGATGATTTAGACCGCGTAGTAAACTACGATTTACCTGAAGAAGCAGCAGATTATGTTCACCGTATTGGTCGTACTGGTCGTGCTGGTGCAGCAGGTGAAGCGATTTCATTTGTATCTCGTGATGATTTCCGTAACTTATGCGCTATCGAACAATTGCTAGACCATGTTATCGATCGTAAAGAAGTTGAAGGTTTTGAAGCGAAAGTTGGTATCCCTGAGTCTATCTTAGGTTATGTACCAAAACGCTCACAACCACCACGTCGCCGTCGTCCAGCGAAGAAAAAATAGTACTTAAATAACAATAAGTGTAAATAAAAAAGCGACTCTTAGAGTCGCTTTTTTTAGATCTGCCCTAAAACAATCGAGCTGAGTATCAGTGCACACTTATTTTAATCTTATTTCACTTTTTATATATTTTCAATCCAGAAAATACATGTAATTTAGTAGCTTATTACAAGTGTAATAATTGTAAGTGTAATAAGGTGTAATATTTTTTAGATCTCAAAAGTGGTAATCTGCATTTAAACTGTTTATATAGTTTGCTGTTTGGCAACTGGTATAAAAACAGTGATGAGTCCTGTTATTATTTTAATAATAACCCGAGGAAAGTCAGATGCTTAATATTACTGACTTGAAAATAGAAGTTGGTGATAATAGTAATGACAGCACACACTTGGTTATCGTATAAGTTATTTAATCTTAGTTTCACACACCCGCTATTGTTAAATATGTTGATCAAATCAAAAGTAGCAGAAAGAGCCTATGTCAATTTAGCGAGTAAATTACAATCCAGTCTAGATCCTGAAGTCTTATTGGCTATTTTTAAGCAAAGCGTCCGTGAATATATACCTCTCTGTCATCTTGAATTTCATACTGGACGTCATATTTTGACAGCTGAAATATCTGCTCCCGATAATGTTAATTTAAGGTTAGATTTATTTAATAACGACTATGTTTTTGGTCAGTTAGAGTGCGACTTAGAACAACGTCTAACCATGGTACAACAAGCGTTATTAACCCAGTTGTCTAAGGTGTTGAGCAATCCATTATATAATGCGCTGGAATATCAGAAAATGAAGTTACTGGCATTCAAAGACAGCTTGACAGGGCTCGCTAACAGAAATAAATTTGAGCATTGCTTTCAACAATTATCCGAAAATAGTCATAAAAAACAATTGGACTTATCATTACTTATCATTGATCTTGATGGCTTTAAATGGGTCAACGATAAATATGGCCACCAAACAGGGGATCTTGTGCTAGCCAACTTTGCGCAACTATTATTGAAGTTCAGTAGTGAACGAGTACAAATTTTTCGATTCGCTGGAGATGAGTTTACTATTTTGATTAATGGTGTGGATAAACATTTCATTTCATGCTTTGCACAGGGGATTCAAAATGCGGTAACCATAAACCATTCATTATCCGAGTTTAATCTATCTTGTAGTATCGGCAGTGCCGAATTTCAATGTGAAGATACATTGGATACCTTGTTTGCTCGTGCGGATAAAGCGTTGTACAGAGCGAAAGCGAAAGGGCGAAACCGTGCTGAATTGGCTGCTGGCACAGAATTATGTATGTAACGGATACGATTAAATTAATAATTATAGATGGAATTTTTTATGGCAAAAATTATCAATATTAATACTGAAGAGAAAGTTACGTTGATGCCACAGCATCTCTTTGGTAGGCAGTTTAATGCGCCACATTCATTATTGTTCGAGCCAGATAGTTCTTGTATGCATGCAACAATTTTTTGGAATGGGAGTGTGTGGGTACTGCAAGATTTGGGTTGTAATGGTACTTATGTTAATGGCAAACGAATTCACGGAGGACGTGAGTATCATTTACATCTGAATGATTTGATTAATTTCGGCAGTCTGTCCGGAGAAGGATGGCGTATTGTTGAGCTGTCTTCGCCAAATAGCTTATTAATATTGGTTACACTTGGGTTACCGGCTAGGGTACCAAAAGTGACTGAACTGGTTAGTCGACGAGCACAAGTTTGGCTTTTTATTGGCGCCAGTTCTACAGCTGAAAGGTTGCAGAATGATGTGTCTGAGCTTGAAACTGTTGAACAAGTATCAATACAATTCATGGTTAGTCAAAATGAAGAACATGTTGCGATGAAATTAACGATGGGTGGCCAGGTGTTCGATCTAGGGCAACGCAATCATCACTATTTAATGTTAATCCTGGCTAGAAAACGTCTCGATGACGCTATTAAAGGGGTGAGGGCTGATGAGCAAGGCTGGATTGATAAAGAGTTACTGAGTAAGATCTTGGGGCAGAGTGAGAACCATATCAACATTCAAATATATCGTTTTCGTAAACAAATCGTTCAGTTATTGTCTAATTCATCTAGTTTACCGCAAGCTATTGAACGGCGGACAAGAGAAATTCGCTTTGCTTATGACAACGTGAATATCATTGGTGGTGCAGAGGTTGTTCCAGCTAAAGGTACATCAACCGCTAGACTTAAGAGAAGATAATTAAACAATATAATGTATCAATCGTGTGTCGTTAATATTAGCGACACAAGCAAAGTGATGTCTTTCCTGTGAAAGTTCAAAAAGGAGTAACAGTGCCATTAACCATTGAGGCTCTTAGCCACCAGGTCTCGGACGGCCATGGCCAGCGAAAGTTGTTGTCAGATCTATGCTTAGCCGTGGGCGAAGGGGAATGTATTGGCCTGATGGGGGACAGTGGCAGCGGTAAAACTACCTTACTTAATCTTATTGCTGGGTTAGAGCCGATACAGCAAGGACAGATCACGCTTGCAGGGGTTCAACTGGCACAGGCGAGTGAACAGCAGCTCAGTGAACTGAGAAAGAAACAGTTAGGAATCATTTTTCAACAATATAATTTATTATCGAGTTTGTCGGTTCAGGACAATATTGCTTTTAGTGCCCGTTTGGCTGGGCGCTACGATACTGTTCTGTGTTATAACTTGGCTCAACAGTTAGACATCCACTCTTTATTAAATCAATATCCTTCGACGCTTTCTGGTGGCGAGTTACAACGTGTGGCGATTGCCAGAGCGATGAGTGCACAACCTAAATTATTACTTGCCGATGAGCCAACGGGTAATCTCGATGACGATAATAGTAGCCGTGTCGTGGCATTATTAGTTAAATTAGCTAAATCCCACAATACCGCACTCGTACTGGTTACTCATAGCTATAACGTTGCGGCCAAAATGGATAAGATCTATCAATTAGCGGATGGTCAGCTAAGCTTAATCAACCACGTCTATAAATAGAGATAATCGAGTTGGGGCGGTAGAGACGATGACGGATGGTAATGCTATTAGTTTCATCCGCAGAGTAGACGGGCAAGAATTGTGGCTGGCATTACAAACCCAGATTGCAGAATATAATCATCATCGCTTATTACATTTGGGTTTCATTTTCAGCTTAGCCATCGCTACCAGCACCTTGCTTTGTATTCTGGTCTTAAATCATGCGAGCAAACAACAATATAGCCAAGCCAATGCACAGTTAACGAGTCCTATCGGTTTTTATATTGTCGCTGAGCAAGGTGGTCGAGTGAGTAAGAGTGACTTTGCTCACTTGCGCAGACAAGGCTTCACTCACATTACGCCAGTATTAACATTTCGAAAGAATCTTGCGAATGGCGAACGTTTGAAGTTCCTTGCTATTGATATGCTAGGGCTGAGTATTGCTAATCCTGTCCAATTCAATCATCAAGCCGTTTTGTTCACTAAAGCGCATTTGGCGTCACTGGATGTTGATATCGATATCAACCCCGACGTTAATTCTGTATTGATATTGGCTGACAAAACCCCCATTCCCATTCGTTTAACCACAAGCGAACAATGGGGTCGGGTTGCACTGCTTGATATTGCACTCGCTTGGCAGTTATTTCCCCAGCAGATTGATTTTAGCGCGTTAATGGTGGCGCCATTGACAGCACCGCAGAAGCAGGCGTTAGAGGCTGCATTGCCCGCGCATTTATCCCTCAATGAACCTTGGTCATATCAAGAACGCAGTGGATTTGCCGATGCGCTGCACCTTAACTTAATGGCATTGGCTGTTTTAGGATTTATTGTCAGTATGTTTATTGCGTTTCAGGCTGGTGAGCAGGCTTGGCATAAACGTGCTGAATTAGCGATGCAGTTACGTTTGTTGGGGGTTGCACTACATACGATCAAAATAGCCATGTTGCTTGAAGCGTTATTTCTGGTGTTTGTTGCCAGTATTGTCGGGGTATTGATTGCCGTCGCGTTGGTGACTGTGTTGTTGCCCTTATTGGGCCTCACGTTTAGCCAGCTTTATTCGCTGAATATGAGCGGTCACTTTGCTTGGCAATGGCAATACGCATTATGGGCGTTGCTTATTTCATCTGTTGCGGTATTACTGGCATTAACAAAACAATTTAAACGGATCAGTACTGCGCATGTTACTTTTTCTACAAGTACGGTAACAGGCTACCTTCCTCGATTGGTCACGTTAGCGGGAGCGGTTATTCTATTGCTGTTATTTAGCGGGTGGCCGAGCCAAAGTTGGTATCAGATCATGGTTAAGTATGGCCTATTATTGAGCGCGAGTGTGGTGTTTTTACCCCATTTTTTACAAGGCATGTTATTTTTAATTGGGCTGTGTGTGAGGTCTTTTGGATTTAACGCTTTCCGGGTTTACTATATTTTTCAAGATGCCAGTAATCAGATCAGACTACGTTACTTACCTCTAGCTGCTTTTTATCTTGCGTTAACAACCAGTATTGCAGCCGCTTTAATGGTACACAGTTTTGAGGGGGCGTTTGTGCGCTTTCTTGATCAACAATTAAGTGCAGATTTACTTATCCGTTATCATCATGGCCAAAAACCACAGGTGGAAGATTGGCTGCAAAATAACAATGATATTGATGAATATACTCTGCATCAGCATACTTGGGCGAGGGTAGAGAATGACGCCGTTAAAGTATCCAGTTATCAGTCACCCCAACAGCTGTCATCGCTATTATTAAAGTTGTTATCGACTAAGATTAAGCAGGGGTGCTTTATTAATGAACAGCTCGCGCTTAAACGCCAATTGGCCGTTGATCAATTAATTCATTTTCATCAAGGGGATATGCAATACAGCTGTCACATTCAAGGTGTTTATTATGAATATGGCTACCCGGGTTTTTCACTGACGTTAGATACCGCACAAGCTAATCGGTCATTTACGGGCTGGATTTATAGTGGTTTCGGTGTGTATTTTCGTTCCGGTACTGTTATCGATAAACAAGCTATGGGCTTGGCGTTGGGATTGGCCGATGATCAAATCTATGAACCCTCACAAGTAAAAAAAATAGCGCTGAAGGTATTTGCACAGACCTTTGTATTAACGCAGTTGATTGCGGTTATATTATTGGTGATTGCTTGCTTTGGCCTGTTTTTATCGGCTAATGGTTTAGAGCTGGCACGTAAAGCCGATTTATACATTTTGTGCAGCTTGGGTTATAGCAAGGCCGAGCTGTTTGTTCATATGCTGATGCAATGGTGCTTACTTGCTGTGGGCTGCGTACTTTTAAGCTGGCCAATCGCCACAATATTAGCCCATGCGTTGGTGAGTCAGGCATTACCAGCTTCTTTTGGTTGGTCAATGCCACTGATCTTCAATGTGGGGTCCTTTGCTGTCAGCAGCATATTCGGATTGTTATTCTTATTGCCAGCACTCGGTATTCCGCTGTTTAAATTGAATTTAAGGAGTCGCAGATGAAACCACGTAAAATGTTTAAATTGTTCGTGTTTGTAGTATTAGTCGTACTCTTATTATTATCCTGTGGCGAACAAGTCAAAACACTACCTGAGCTGAATAAAAGTCCGCTTAAAGTCGGAGAAGGTGAGGAACTACAATATGCGCAGGCCTTACCTGAGCATCAGTTTCGTTTTCCTCAAGCACATTCGCCACATAAAGATTATCGCCATGAATGGTGGTACTTAACGGCTAATTTAAAGAGTGACTCCGGAATACCTTTTGCTACGCAATGGACGTTATTCCGTACCGCGGTTAATCAGGCGCAGTGGTATTTTGCTCATGGTGCGTTGGCGGATACTAAGGTGCATCTTGCTGCCTTTCGTCAGGGAAGGGAAGAGTTTGCTAATGTGGCTATTACTGAGCAACCTTTTTCTGCTGCAATTGATGATTGGTTATGGCAGTCGTCGGCGGCATTATTACCTGCGCAGCTCAGTTATGGATCTGCGCGTACCGATAATGAAGCGTGGCAGGTAAAATTATCGCTAGTGACTGCGAGTCCATTTTTTCTGCAAGGTGAGCAGGGCTATAGTAAAAAGCATCAGCGTGAGGCGATCGCGAGCCATTATTATTCTCAGCCCTTTATCGACGTAGAAGGTAAAATATTATGGCAAGGACAATGGCTCAATGTGACTGGTTCGGCTTGGTTTGACCGCGAGTGGGGATCGGCAATGCTCGCGCAAGATCAGCTGGGGTGGGACTGGTTTTCTTTGCGTGTATCAACAGATAAAGCCTTGATGATTTACCGTATTCGCTCTTCTGAACAGGATTTTATCTATGGTAGCTTGATGCATACTAATGGCGCTATTGATATTCTTGATGCGAATAATATTAAGTTGGTCAGTCATGTTAACGATAGGCTAGATTATCCCTATGCATTTGACTTACAAGTAGAAAAACAAAGTATTGGTTTAAATGTTGATTTACGCGTGGCTGTGATTAATCAGCAACAGATCATGCGCTTTGGTATTGAATATTTTGAGGGAATGGTCAGTTTTAAAGGTTCTCATGACGGAGAGGGGTTTGTGGAAATGACGGGTTATGTAAACGAGTGAACAATGAAGCCCATTGCAGAAAATCAAGTCGCAATGGGCTGGTGGTACCGCTGGTTATTAGCTTTGTAATATCTGCAGTGGCAAGGAGAGTAACTCATCGCCCATACCGGCAAAGTACCAAATTACGCCAATAAGTGCGCCTACTGTTGCCATATACCAGGTAGCGGAAAACAGCTGCCCGTATCTGTCGAGGGGTAATAAATGGCTTTGATGACGGCTACGCCATTCAAATACGATCTCGACGCTACCAATTAACAGCATGAAGCCAAGCAGGGCTAGGCCTAAGCTATAGCTGATGAATACCCCGGCCACGGCTCCAGCGATACAAGCAACTAGGCCTACGACGCTGTTCATCGAAAAGCTAATGCTTTTTAGGATGTGGCCACCATCGAGCGGTAAAATCGGTAACAAGTTAAATAGATTCAGCAAGGCGTTAAAGCTGGCCAGTCCGGCAAAGAATATTTCCCCTGTTAGCCAGTAGGCGACAAGAGACAGCAGCGACATGAGCAAGCCAAAGGTGGGGCCCATAATCGAGATCACCACATCTTGCCAACGGGTATTAATCTTATCATCACCTAATGCTAACCCGCCCATAAACGGGATCAGGTAAATGCCTTTGGTCTTCATACCAAAGTATTTCATGGCTTTAACATGGCCGTATTCATGAAACACCAGACAAGCAATCAAGGCGAGGGCAAACTGCCATGAAAATAGCCATGAATAAGCAGCCAGACTGGCGCCGGCCAGCACTACCTTGATAACCTTGGCACTCTTCAATAACTTTAACGCCAGCGAGCCTAAACCAATTAAGCTAAACTTTTGCTTTGCAACAACTGGATGTTGCGGGGTTTGCCGTTCAATATCTTTTGTGTCGCGCTGGCCTTGGTTAATGAGCTGTTCATCAACATACAAGGCGTAGTCTATTTTAAAGGGTTGCCAGAGTAGCTCGGTGGTTAGCTTTATAAGGATGCTGGCTGGTGGTTGCGTATCATCGCTGTGTTGGTTGAGTTCAAATTCATGGGTTTTACTGCCCTCATTGTCACTAGAGGCGTTGATCACCGACACGAGTTTGTCGTCCCAAAATACTTGTTGCCAGCCTGCTAGCGAGCCTTCTAGCCGCAGCGATTTGCCAAGGCAGTCAATGTTTAATAATTCCAAGTTAAGCCTTTATATCTATGCGGTCGTGATGCCGAGTAATAGAGTTTAAGTTACTGTCGTGACAGTATGTTTGCCGACGGCAGAGTATAGCAAAAAGTATAGCAAAGAGAAAAACGCGATGACAGTACCAGCTGAATGGATTTGCTCGACGTTATCTGTACGTGAGGACTATTGTTCTCATTTGGTTACTTGCCTTTTGGTCATGTCTTTTGCAATTGTTGCAGGCTTAGATTCGAGGTCGTAAACTTATCTGATGAAAGGTCAAAATAAGCAGAAATGCGGCGTACCGCACGAGAGTAATCATCAATAGTCGCTGGCCGTTTACCTTGCAGCAATAAATTGGTAAGGTATTGTTCATAAAGAGTATTAAAGCGTTAAGCATCGCAAGGATAGAGCTGAAGATGATGAGACAAATTTTACTGGTAGCAGCCTCACTGTTGTTGGCTGCAAACGCTAGCGCTGCAATAACTGAAAAAGAATATGCTAAATGCGCTATTGTTGAAGGGGATCTGGTTAGACTTGAGTGTTTTGATAATTTGGCTGTAGCTAAAAAGCTTAATGTCCGTCAAGTTAAACCAGCGTCGTTCGTGGGCAAAGGAAAGTGGTATGTATCCGTAGATGGTTCTAAGGCCATCACATTGACTTTGAATGCTGATTCTGGAAAAAACCGATGGGGTAAACCGGTTTCTCTGGTTGTAAGGTGTAAAAATAATACAACAGATCTCTATATTGGCTGGAACGACTATCTTGGTCTCGAAGCTTCGGTTCTGACCCAAGTCGGTACGCATAAAGCAATGATTCAAAACTGGAGTATGTCTACTGACAAAAATACCACATATCACAACGAGCCAATTCCTTTCATAAAAGAGATGCTTGATTCTCCTAAGTTAGTGACTCAAGTAACGTTGTACAATAAAAGCGCCATTACAGCTGTTTTCAATACCTCTGGTTTAGAAAATATCATAAAGCCACTTAGAGAACGTTGTGGCTGGTAATTTGTATCAATAACTTAGTGTGATTATTCAGCAACGGATGACGCTGCTGAGTTTGCGATACTTGTCGTTATGGCAGAGTAGAGTAGAGCAGAGCAGAGTGTAGAACGGTTCGGGGCAGAAAGTGTCAGTACCCTTGGTCTAATTCGCTCCTTTTCCAGAGCAAAAAAGAATATCCGCTAGCTCGCATCCCCCCCTGAAAGTTGGAGGATCCAAGACGCTATCTCTTCAATTTTGGTTTGGTTGCCATTTAGTAGTCGGGTCATTAAACCACCAAGTAACAAAGCATACGCCTGATTAGCATTCCCTCTGCCTACGATTTTATTTAGCTCAGCTAGGAATTTGCTGTCAGCCATTTTTAGAAGCTTATCATTCGCTATATCTTGGCTGTCCCTATTTTTGACATAGTCCAGTAGCACCGTCATTTCGCCCTTAAAACGGCTATCCAAGGTCTTTATCAATTGGACTATGGCTTGCTCCTTGTCTTCAGGTAGAGCTGAAGTACTATCTACGCCATAAAGTGAGTGTGGCTCTAGCACAAACTCTGTACAGGCGGTAAATAACTCTTCTTTACTTGAAAAGTAATGATAAAGAGCGCTTTTGGATACACCCAATGCTTCTGCAATGCCTCGCATTCCTAACCCGTTCAGCCCGTGTTCTGAAAAAATATCAACTGCTTTGGTGATTAATTTATTACGGTATGCTTCTCGATCTACGATTTTTGGCATGGTTTCGCCCCTTTTAAAGTCCCTAGGACTATATTCTCATTTCCTTTAAAAGTCCACTGGACGATAAAAACCAACATTTAAAAGACCAGTTGGACTAAAAACATTGACAAGATCCAAATTGATCGGTTAATCTTATTTGGACCGATCGGACTAAATAAGGTTGTATATTGCTCGTCCGTAATAATTTCAAATGAAGGGGACAACATGACCAAAGATCAAATAACCTTAAAAGGTGCACCTATTAACTGGCAGTGCAACGGGAAGTTTAATTTCACAACAGGCTATGGTGCGACTAAAGCTGAGAGTGCAATTGCAAATTATGCTGCATTCATAGCACCAGCAATCCTATACTTTTTTGCGTGGAAAGAGCTTGATTGGAGTGTATTACAAATTATCGTAGCAGCCGTTTTAACCTTGGATATGATTGGTGGTGTGCTAACAAACTCGCTTGGTTCAATGAAGCGTTATCTTTATACCGACCAAAACCTAGATGTTAATTGGCTGGGAAAACTGGTTAGAAGTAAATTTCTATTCCCAGCTATCCACTTTCAATTGTTTGCGATTCCACTGTGTTTTGACATCGCATGGTCTTATGCCTTCTTTTGGTATGGCATGATGATGGTATCAATTGTATTTATTCATTTTATACCTTTGTACCTACAACGCGCTGTCGCATTGTTGATCGTAATGCTATCGATCATTCTTGCTCAGCTTATACCTTCCCCTGTCGGTCTTGAGTGGATAGCTCCAATTTTCATAATGAAGTTAGTACTTTCTCATGGCGTAAGAGAAGAACCGTATCGCCGAACATTAGCGGAGTAATTAGCCGTAAAAGGTAAGGAAAATATGATGACGACATCAAAAAAGGTTTTAGTTGTGGGTGCGACTGGCTACTTAGGCCTACATATCGTTAAGCAACTACAAGAGCGTGGACAGGACTTTGTTGCGCTGGCTCGCAACAAACAAAAGTTACTAATAAACGGGGTAAATGAAGCACAGATTATTGAGGTGCAAGTTACTAACCAGCAACAACTTGAAGGCATTTGCAATGATGTCGATGTCGTTATCTCTTGCTTAGGTATTACTCGACAGCAAGATGGTTTGAAGTATATGGATATCGACTACCAAGCCAATCTAAACATTCTGCTAGAGGCTGAAAAAGCAGGAGTTGAGAAATTTATCTATATTTCAGCGCTCAATGCGCCAAAATATTCCAATGTTCGTATGTTGAGAGCTAAAGAAAGGTTTTCTATACGCCTACTCAGCTCAGAAAGACTACAACCATGCGTTATTAGACCAAACGGCTTCTTCTCTGATTTAGAAGAAATCTATCACATGGCAACCAAAGGTAGTGTTTACTTGTTTGGCTCTTCATCGATAAAGTTAAACCCAATTCATGGTGAAGACCTCGCTGCATTTTGTATTGAAGCTATTAATTCTAACTTGAAAGAACTAGACATAGGTGGCCCTGAAGTATTAACAATAACTCAGATTGCACAGTTTGCTTTTGAAGCACAGTATAAAGACGTGAATATTATTCGATTACCTGACTGTCTAAGGCGTTTAACTTTGTGTTTAATGAAACACCTACCTGAGAAATGGGGTGGTGCTGCTGAGTTTTTCTTAACTGTTATGGGAAATGACAGTATTGCTCCAACCTATGGAGAGCGTAAAATTAGGGATTACTATACGGAAGTATTTACGGTGGTAAACCAGCCATGATAATAAAGAGTCTTAAGAAAGTCTAAAATGTTTCGGGGCAAAAATATCTCAGAGATGAGCGATGTACTGAATGTTTTCTTGCAAGTTCTGCATAAAATAATGCTGGCAACTCAAATAACGAGTGAAAGATATCGTCCATTTTCTTGTAAATCGACCACCGATGAAAATGGTGGTTGGTACGTTTTGGGATACAAAAAGTTATTCAAGGATAGCTAAATTAGAAAAGTCACTGGCTCGTTTTTGTCCAAATATGGCTTAGGCAATACCTTTTATTCATGTTTTAACTTAGATAAGTGCATTTTCAACGTTAAACAATCGTGACGAAAGGCTTTGAATTATCAACTTACAACCACAACACCAACTTGTTAACATCCAGTCTTTAGTATTAATAATTGACCATCCCCAAAGTGTTATGCTAAATATATAACATCATATATATAAAGGGATTTATTATGAAAGATACAACTTCAATTAATTGGGGTTTAATTGCAAAAAAAGCTGCGACATCCGACATCTCACTAAAAGAAAAAGTGACAGCCTGTGATGAAGCTGTAGATAAGCTGATCCAAAAAGACTTATTTTCTTACAATCGTTATGTTGAACATGGCCACGCTGCTAACTCAATAGTGTGTGACCCAGATAATAATACCAAACGTGAATGTGTTTCATTTGTCACCAATCATTATTTAGGACTTAACAGACATCCCGAAGTGATTGCGGCAAGTGTGAGAGCAACAAAAGTATACGGAACAGGCACAGGGACTTCCGCTATGGCTGGCGGTCTAATTGATTCACACCATTTTTTACAAAATAGCTTAGCTGAATTTGTAGGAAAAGAATGTGCAATGTTATTTACTACAGGATTTACTGCAAACTTTGGTTTCATCAGTGCTCTTATCACAAAAAACGATTATGTGATATTTGACAAAGAGTGCCATGCCAGTCTTATAGAAGGAATATTGAACACATCAGCTCCATTCCGATCCTTTAAGCATAATTGTTTAGCTAAGCTAGAGGAGAGACTAGCCCGCGCAACTGAAAAGGGATTCAAAAATATTTTTGTTATTATTGAGTCAGTTTACTCGCTAAGCGGTGAAGAAGCCCCCATAGAAGAAATATGTCGCCTAAAACAAAAGTACGACTTTTATTTATTCGTAGATGAAGCTCACTCATTCGGCATCTATGGTGAGTATGGACAAGGGCTAGTGCATCAAAAAGGGTGTACCAATCAGGTAGACTTTATAATGTCGACTTTATCTAAGACTACAGCATCACTAGGAGGGTTTGTTGCATGTGATAAACGTTATATCAACTATTTGCGTGTTATCTCAAGGCCGTTTATGTTTCAGGCTACTTTGCCCCCTTCATCCACTAGTGCTGCACAAAAAGCACTAGAAGTACTGTCTACAGATAACTCTTATCGCCTGAAATTGTGGAAAAATAATGCGTATTTAAGACAAGCGCTCCTCGAAAAGGGGTTTAATTTAGGTGAAAGTACAAGCCCTATTATTCCTGTTTATGTCAGTGACCATGAAAAGTTACAGGATCTATGTCGGGAATTACTCAATAATGGTGTTTTCACTACCGTTATTGCTTACCCTGCAGTGGGCAGTACAGAAGGGAGGCTTCGCTTCATCGTGACGTCAAGTCACACTACAGAGCAGCTAGACTTTGCAGCCGATGCTATGACTAACGTAGCTCTTGAGCTTGGTATTCTGAAATCTAATGAGACCTAACCTGATGAAAAAACTTTCTTATAGTACATTGTTAAGAATGAGTGCTATTTATGACATTGTGATAATTATCCCTTTCATATTACCAGCGTGGGCTATCTGGCATATTGGCAATTTTTCATATATCCATGAAACTTTGTCATTATCAGGGACTGTGCCTGAATTTGACTACTTTCACTTACTATTTGTTAGCTTACTTGCAACATTGGTTTTGACGTGGTCGACTCTAAGGGTCTGCTACCCGATGGTTATACTGGGGCTATATGACGGAGTCGCAAGGCTGATCTTTGCTGTATGGATGGTTATCTATATAACGAATTTTAATGTTTCTGGTGTGATTTGGTTTTACTTTGTCCCTGAAGTTATATGGGGTATTTTGCAGCTATTCGGTTATTGGAAAATAGTAAAAGAACAAGGTTTCAATAATGGTCATGCTTTAAAACATGAACAAAAAGAGGCGCTCAAATGAGCGCTAATACCGCTTTCTATGATGCGATTCACATACTTTAAAGCCCAAAATATAGCACAGTTCTAATCATTTAAAATAAAGCCCGAATAGAAATATTCGGGCTTTATTATTGATGGTGAATTAATATGCTAACAATATTTTCCTGTCTTAATTATGCATATTTCTGACGTTAGTTTACTTATTCTTTAAAGATCTGCAGTAAGCTCATTGGGTACATTAGCTTTTCCATAAAGTTATTGGTGCACTTTCACCTGAGTTAAACGCATAAGTCTGTCAATATTTAGGAAACTTGTTACAATGCTATTTTTTGATTTTAGGTAGACTATGAATAATAGTAATGATCCGCTACACGGCGTGAAACTTGAACAGATTCTAACCGAGCTAGAGAAGAAAATTGGTTGGGATAAGATGGGGGAATTACTTAATATTCGTTGTTTTACCAATAAAGCGCGTCTTAAGTCAAGTTTGAAATTTCTGCGTACAACCCCTTGGGCACGCAGTAGAGTTGAAATTTTATACCTAAAAACATTTTGTAGTAAGCATAAAGAAACGGGGAAATTAATCAGGGCGATACTCGCCCAGAATACAGCAGTAGCAGAAACGACTTCCACCAAGCCAGCTCCCTTTGTTTGGCCAACATCGAAAAAATAGACTTATGTCGCACTGAAGACATAAGTATTTGAAAATCTTGTATGCTTTTATCTATTCAAAATAAGACCGTATTCATGATTACATCTCTGCTGCTAGCGATTAAACGCTAAACCTCAGAAATTAAAAAAGCCTTAATCTGATATATCGTGATTAAGGCTTTTTTGTGGTTATTATTTAAAGCTGCTTTTACTGTGTGCTATTATTTTTTTAATCTTTCAATAGCGGTCTTCAATGCTTTACGTTCACGTCTACGATTGGTTTGCAGGTGATAATAATATTCAACAAATTCTTTATATGCAGTACTTCTTAGGACTATGGTGCACAGTAATGGGCATAAAATACTTACCATGTGTAAAGGCCAATCTGCTAGCCACTGAACAAGATTGCACCAAAACTGCCATTAGCATTAAGCATCATCTCCAAAGCGAATACTGATAAACCGCCACCCATAGTTAACAGCATAATAACCGAGAATCAAATTATCGCAATCTAAAGTAGCTGAAGTATTAGGTTTGGGCATTGCTACAGTGAAAAGACATTGGAATAAAGTGCAATAGCACTAAGCCGTTTATGCCCCAAAGTGAGTTAGAGCCTCTACTCACCAACTATATATCCACATCGGTTACCATACATTTTATCATGCAAAATTGATCGGCTGAGTTGATCATATTTATGAATAAAGAAAATTTTCGATATATATTGTCCCAGCAGCTCTAGTTTTAATTTTTGTATTATCTCTGTTTACGGCCAGACGTAATTATAAAATTGCAGCTTTTAAAATAGTCCTCGCTTATTCAATGTATAGTGCAATGTTTGTTGGTGTCTTGCTCCCATTTGGGCAAGCAATTTCATTTCTATTTGAGTCAGGCTTTAATTTTCAAAGTTGGCAAAATATATATGGTAAATGGGCATTAATTCAATTTGGTTCAGGTATCGTGTTTAGTATAATATCGCTCCAACATTTATGTTCGAGACTATTCTTAATGAATATATGTTTGGGCTTTTAAATAGTTATCTTTCCAATAGGAGCGATTTGTTTTTATGTTTACCTTTTTAAAGTCCCCGATTAAAGTAGGAAAGTAGGAAAGTAGGAAAGTAGGAAAGTAGGAAAGTAGGAAAGTAGGAAAGTAGGAAAGTAGGAAAGTAGGAAAGTAGGAAAGCAGGAAAGCAGGAAAGCAGGAAAGGTAAAAGGAACTTTGAATCTTTAAAAGTTGGAGATTATTTTTCCGATTCTTGGTCAAAAGGTTCATTTGGTCTCCTATATAAGCGAAAATAATACATAACAAACGCATCAATATGGAGGTCTCACGCTTGGTTGGTGCTCATTCTTCGCTAAGTATAACCAAGCTAATCCGCCCATTATGCGGGCGTTGGTACTTAAATAAAAATAAGGATATATAATTATGATCACACTTTCACAATTAACAGAGCTTCTCGGGTGGGTATCAATACTAAATATTGGGATGCTGCTTTTCGCTGCTTTTGTGCTGATTATAATGAAACCATTCGTCACAGGTCTACACAGCAAACTATTCAGTGTCCCCGAAGAAGAACTGCCGAAAATCTATTTCAAGTACTTAGCAAATTATCAAACTTTCACTCTCATATTCGCAATTGCACCATACATTGCTCTCAAAATAATGGGTCAGTAAAGTGCTTAACAAGGCCCAGAAAAAATGATCTCCGGTAAGGGCGGCGTTGATGTAAAAGTCGTTTTACTTTCAGTAATGCGAAACGTCCTTATTGAAGCATTAGCTCTAAGCCGTTTCTGTCCAATAATGAGTTAGCTAGCCTTGCTAACTCAAAATCGTCCCTTTCTTTGTTAACGTAATTACTCGGTTGTAGATCGCGCAACAATAGTCACTTCTCCGTAATCTTGTATATCTATTCCTGCAAGAGATACAAATCGTAGGCGTTTGATTGATCACTATTTCCAAAAAAGAGCCAATAATACCGAGAAAAAAATAACGAGTAACACAAGTGCTCTGAATTCGACCACATTGTTATTTTTCATTTTTTGACACGAATGAGAAGTTGAACTCTGCTCTTGATAGCTTCTTTTGTGCAGTTCTGAAATGAAATTGTGATAGTTAATCATAGATTATAGACTCAATGCGCTGTTAACAATTACTCTACAATGTATTTCTGTTGTAGAAAACAAAGGTACGCCCTGCCATAAAGGTTCGGTTATCAGTAGTGGGATCTCTGTACACCCCAAAATAATACCTTGTGATCCCTGGTCGATTAACTGTTCGATGATGCTGTAGAACTCATTTTTTGTTTCCAAAGTAAATTGATTGAGAACTAACTCAGATACAATCTTTTCTTGCACTAAGTTACGCTCTGAAGTGTCAGGGATTATTGGAGCAACACCATACTTGAGAAGCTTCTCCTTATAAAAGTCTCCTTCCATCGTTGCCTTAACACCCAATAAACCAGCTTGATATATGTGCTGACCAGAAAGAGTTGCAGCGGTAGCTTCAGCAATATTTATTAGCTCAATACCATGAGCTTCTCTTATTGCATCTTCGAAACGATGCAGTCCGTTAGCGCATAAGGCAATAACTTCCGCATCAGCATTTATCAAGCTTCCGACAGCATCAACTATCATTTCTTCACAAGCCTTTTCAGTTTCATCTTCTTTTTTCTTATCCAAAAACTCTCGTTCATCCAGACTTTCAATAACCAAACGAGCAGAGGAATGTCCACCGAGTTCTTGCCTGACCATCGCGTTGATAAGCCTGTAGTATTCGAGTGTTGAGACATAGCTCAACCCTCCAACCAATCCAATTTTTTTAATAAGCTCTCCTTAACCAACAAATGGTTGTAACTACAAAATTTTATATAGCTACATTCCTAAAGGTCTTTGATTTTATAGTTATTATCCACTAATCTTTTATAAATTACGAACGATGGTTTCTAACAGGACATATAAGAACAGCTTATGGACAAAAGACTACACTACTTAAGTAACCTGCGTTATCTTGAGGCTGCTGCACGACTGGGAAGCTATAGCAAAGCAGGGTATGAATTATGTGTTACCCAAGCTGCGGTCAGTCAGAAGTTAAGGCAACTTGAGGTAGAATTAGGCTGTAAACTATTCATTCGTAAAGGGCGAGATATGGTGCTGACGGCTGAAGGTAAGAGGCTTTATGAAAAAGTATCTCAGGCGTTCGAAATAATTACTGAGGGATTAAACGCTACTCAGCCCGAGCCGATAGCAGGTGTACTATCGGTTGCTACAACGCCTTCTTTTGCTTCCCGATGGCTAATGCCTAGGCTGTGGAAATTTTCTATAGAGTACCCCGAAACACTCATACGTATTAGCTCTTCTATTAAACCGGAAGTAGGACTTGCAGGTGAAGTTGATGTAGCAATCGGTGAGGTTGGAAGTAATGACGATTCATCCCTCGTCAGAGAGCACTTGTTCGATGAGCCAGTGTTTCCAGTATGCTCTCCAGAACTTGCTAACAATATGAAACTTACCGAGCCTAAGCATCTTCTTGATTGTTGGTTGATTAAAGGGATTCGCAATCACCACTTCTCTTGGGAAGAATGGTTCCAAAAAGCTAATGTCGATATTAAAAAAAGAGCTTTTCAGTCGATGGAAGTTGAAACAATAGATATGGGGTTAAATGCGGTAATTGCAGGCCATGGTGTCTGTCCAGGAACAGATAGCCTAGCCGGAGACTTTATCGAAAGAGGGTTACTCGTAAAGCCATTTGATATAAGCCTACTACCAGGCGTTGAGTACTCAGCAGTATATCATTCAGGTTCAATCAGAAAGTCTCGCATTTCTGTGTTTATCAAATGGTTGAAAAAAGAAGCTTTGATACATCAATCACTCAATAATTGTGCTTAAAAATTTGTTGCGCAATGCACATTATTGTCCAAAGTAATCATAAGCTCCCAAACCAGCTATGCCAACCTCTGGCGTTATTTCCCCCTTTCTGCGTTAGCAAACTAGTATCCTTCGACCGTTTAATTAGGTCGCAATAATTTTTCTAACGGCGAATGTCCAGTTTTTTGTTAGTAATAATTATAAAACCTACGTACCGTACCCCTAAATAATTATACTTATTGCTGAGTAGATCACAGTAAGTGTAATTATAATTACTACTTATTGAATATTAAAAAGTTTCCATGCCATATTAATGTCTTTCTTCTGAATTATTGATGAGGTGGTACATTGCTTAAATTTCATATTACATTCTTATTCACATTTAAAAATCTATCATGGGCAACAATCGTATCTTTTACGAACGTGTAGGCAACTCCTTCGAAAATCACAAAAAAACTACGTGCGGAATGTCGAATAAAACTCTCACTTAAATAATAAATAAGCAAAAAGGGCAAATATGAAAAATGAAACTGCAGTTCAACTGAAGGATGATGCGGGACAGGATCCTGCATCAATTAAAAGAGGCGGTAACGAGGTCGTCAGACAAATAAAAAGATCACCTATACCTACCCCCATACCTATTCAATATGCGGATGAAGTCCGCTTTCAAAAGCCAGAACAGCCTACCTATGCAACCTTGCCCTCAATTTTTTCTATATTGAGTTTGTTGTTTATGGCAGCGTTGTCTAGCGTTATGTTTATTCAGCTGCTCAATCCCTCTGTTACGGGCTTGGCTTGGCTGGGTGATTTGTTTACCTTTTTGAAACCGCCTCAGGCTGGGGCGAATATGGCCGCATGGATGTGGCTACCTTTCTTGTTCACTATCATTGGTAGTGTTTTAGGTATGTTGTTTGAATTGGGTTTGTTACTGAGCGGTCATGCCTTTCAGCAAACGCGAACTAAGTTTGGCGTATTCATTTTAAATCTTCGTCTATTAAATTTAGCCCCTGTGGTTACTACCATCTTCTTTTTTATTACTTGTATGGTTGTGACTCATGCAGACATGCGCTTTGCCATGCTCTATCTTGCGGGCGGCGCCTGTTTTGGTTTGGGTTTCGCTTTGTTCTTTGGCGGTGCACAGGCCCTTGTGGCATTCGCGCTGGCAGGTATTCAGGTTGCTCAAATAATCATGGTGCTAACTGGTACAATCCCAGCAGGCGGAGAAATCATTGCGTGGTTGCTAGTGGGGCAGGCTGCATCGCAGCTAACGGCATTGTTGATCGGTACTGCTACTCCCTGGAGGAGCACAGCCTTCCATACTATTAGTACTATCTCTGGTATTTTACTGTACAGCGCAATCTTAAAAGTGACGGCTGCAGACATTGGCTTTTCTCAGTCAGTTGCAGTGGTGCTACCAGAGGGCTCTTTGGCTCTATGGGGTTTTGTGGGTGCTTGTATTACAGGTTTGGTATTGACGGTGATTTTATTGCCGAAGACCCTCGGTGGTTTCCTCGTCATGTTGAGTAATACGATTTGGTCGCCGGTGTATTTCTTTTTAGTTAGCGCAGACCGTTTTCCTCATCCGCTTAATTTGACGGAAGTTTATGGTGGTAAAAAGCCACCTTCAAAAACCACCTTGAAGCCATACTATCAAGTGCACCCGGAGTTTTTACTGCAGCGTTTGAGTATTCCTGCCGTTGTTAATATAGAGGAATCAGTCACTCTGTTTAAAAAATTGATAAAGACAGCAAGGACCGCTTTCTCTGTCATGGCGATACTGGATCACTACCTGCCTCAAGCGAATGTTAAAATTCCCTTGACCAATAAAAAGCGTATGGCTATTTGGAGCGACGGTTCTGAATACTGGCCTAGCTTGTTTACGAAGAAAATATTTGGTTTACATCTACCCGACGGCGGCAAGGTGGACACAGCGCCTGAGCCTGCGATTGCTGCTTTTAAAGAAGGCCAGTTGTTGGGGTATTTGGCCGAGTCTGGTGTGGCATCGCCTTTCTTAAAGCCTGCTCCAGAAATGGGCGAGGGTATGTTGACCATTGATTTCCGCTTCTTAGAGAACTATGAAACCAAGCCTGATTATGAGTCCTATGGCGGTGCGGCTTACTTTAAAGTAAACAGCACAAAGAAGCGTTTGGAATTGATTTCTGTCGTGGCGCCTCACTCCACTGATGTATTGCTAGCAGACCCGCGCAGCCCTAGCTTCCGTCGTGCGGAAAGCTTGGTATTAGCTTCTATGTATTATCAAGTGATCAGCGGTAAGCACTTGGCTGAAATACATATGACTTATAACCTGGTTGAAGTGGCGATGCATGACGCCTTTGAGGCGCAAGGGCAGTGGGCGCATCCATTCAGAACATTCATGTATTTGCACTTCTTTGCCCATGAATTGGCGGAAGGGATTACTACCGAACACTTGGTTCAAGAGGGCGCGGTATTTAGTCAAATTTTTGCTACCACCCATGATAGTTTGGTGCACCACTTAAACGACTGCTACTCCAACTTCGAGTATGGCGCAGATGAAGATTTTGAAGCGCGTGCTGCGATGCTAACTATGCAGGGTTCTGCGGGTAAGCCCGGCGAGCTATTGCCGAATGCCTGTATTAAGTGGGAGTTAGATTACGCTAAAATCTGGAATGGCTATACCACGGCATTGATCGATATTATTTATACGAATGATGCTGCGGTACAAGCGGATAAGTACTTACAAGATTTCCACGCTGGTTTGTTACAGGTCATGGTCAAGGGTTTACCTGCACGTTACGAGAGCTTCCAGACTAAGGCGGGTGTTGCACGCTTTGCTTCGGACACTATTCACCACACGGTTATTCGTCATCAAGTTTATGGCACAACGGGTATACGTGCGGCTCTGGACCCTCGCATTAGCAAGGTTCAAGTGCCTATGGATGGCGGCACTACCGCTATAAATGAATGGCGTTCTTTGGCATTCGTGGCATTGGCAACCGGCAAGGCTCGATTCACTCTACTGCAAGGTGACTTTACTAACCTGCTCAATGGTGTCGATGCGAAGTATAAGGACGATATGCACAAGGTGTTTGACCAGCTGCAAGAAGATCTTGCTAAGTTAGAGACGGAGTGGACTGCTACGGAAGAAGATAAGCAGCACAACTACAACTATTTCCGTTCAGTACCCTCAGTACTGCATACCGGACCTGGTTATTAATTAACGCGGTAATTAAGTCCCTCTGTTAAGCATTTGCTTGATGGCGGGTTTACCGTGCCGAATGAAAAGGAAATAGATCATGAGTTATTCAAAAAGCCAAACCATGTTGGCCTTTGCTTATATGTCTTACTATGGATTTGATTTAATTGGTCCCGATAAGTGTAATGCTCAAAAAATTGAGAAAGATATTAAGCATGCCTTAATCAGCTGGGCACCTGTTAAAGATGAATGGGAGTTGGTCTGGGGGCCGGGAGTATTTATCTTCGACAATGCCTTGTTTGATGACAACTTAATGTACCTGGTGCGTAATATTAAAGATCCGTCACGTTATGTTATAGGCATACGCGGCACTAACCCGGTGGGGCTGAAAGACTGGTTAATAGAAGATTTTCAAGTGGCTAGCATGGTGCCGTGGCAGTACGGAAAACCTGCAGCTAAGTTGAAACCAAAAATTTCTAAGAGCATTGGAATTGGGATAACCAAGTTACAGGAAATGATTGCGGAATCCGGCGTACCAGGAGAGGGTAAGAGCTTATTAGAATTTTTGCAGGGCGACATTGAGGGTAAAGACGCCGTTGATATCTGCGTGACGGGGCACAGTCTAGGTGGTGCTTTAGCGCCGACACTGGCTTTGTGGCTGAAGGATACCCAGGGCGAAAAACTGCCTGAGAGCGCAAAAATATCGACGGTTGCTTTTGCGGGCCCTTCCGCAGGTAATAAAGACTTCGCCACGTATTCCGATCAGCGCTTTGCAGAGGGCGAGTGTATTCGTGTAGCTAACTCCTTAGATGTAGCCCCCCATGCCTGGAATCAAAAGTCTCTGCGCAAGTTGTTCTTGTTATACAAGTCCCATTTTCTGCTGCCAGGGCCGCTTGTGATAAGCATGATCTCGGCTATGCTAGCCTTGTCGTGGCATAAAGGCTATCAACAAATTGAGGCTGACGCTGAGCCTATACAAGGTCGATTTAAGCCTTTGTTGTATAACTATTTGGCGCAAGGTATATACCAGCATGTGGTGGGCTACCCCGAAGCCATGGGCATGCTGGACGATAATGAAATCCCCGTGTTTGAATTGTTTGCTGGGCAGCTGTAATACTCGGCCGATTAACAAGAGTAGCTCTGCCACTATTAAGTACCACTACTGTCTAGTAGTGGTACTTAAATATTCGTTAAATTTTAATACAGCAAGCAACGACGGTCGTATAGTTTCTATCAATAGACTAGTGACCGATAATTTCAGCTTGATTCAAAAATGTTTTAATATTTGAACGCTGTTTTAAGTGCAGCATTATCACCCCTGCGATCAGCAATACTATCCCGATAATAATGAAACCTAAGGCTGTGAGTTGTAAATAACTTAACAGCGCAATAACGACGTAACTCAAGCTTTGCGCTAGTGTAGAGAACAGTTTTAATCCACCTTCAACGCGTCCTCTTTCTTCCATCGCAATGACATGATGCATCTTATTGGTTCTTGCAATACGATTATATGAATTGAAAAAACCAAGGCCAATAGTAAGTAATATAATCAAAGTAGGGGAAAGGTAAGATCCCATCAAAAGAAGTAAGATCGCCATCACTAGAATTGAAACTATCATTGCATTTTCATGCTCATAACGCCTTAAAAGGCGAGCAATCAGCAATCCACTTAGTAACGCACCTAAGCCATAGCTCATTTCCCATGCCGCAAACCAACTACCACTGATGCCTTGTTCTGCGAAATATATAGGGACAAGTTTTACCAGAAAGGTCAATACTGGATAAGATAAGCAAGATAATGCCAAAAATGCATAAAAGTGTTTTTGTTTAGAAAATATGCTTTTGCTTGCGACAAGTTGCTTAAAGAATGCCTCTTTTAAGGATGGACTGAATTGGCGCTTGTAAGGGATCGCTATATAGCATAATCCAGACAAGAGTGAAGCGAATGTAGCCAAAAATGAAAACTCAAGCATTGACCAGTATTCAAGTAAAATAATCCCTAATGCGCCCGCACCAAGTGTTGTGACTTGCATAACGATTTCTTGATAACTGGATATTTTCGCGTATTCATCCTGGCGATAGTTTTCTTGTGTGAAAGCATTATTACAACTCCACGCTAAATCATTACTTAACCAAAATATTAACTGAGCAAAAGCCAAAAGCCAGTGAGACTGCATACCGTTGTAATAAGCAATGAACACCATCAATGCGGTACTTGATTGTATTAACTGCATGACGACCAACACTTTCTTTCTAGAATGGCGATCTATCAAAGTGGCAAAAAAGGGTGTGAAAACAAATGATAAAGAGGTACAGACCAATGCCGTAATCGCCACAAACAACCCCATCCCTTCTTCTGAAAGCATGATCCATGGTAACGCCATCATAAACATTCCAGATGAAATACCATCAAAAAATCGCGCGAATAGATAGGGAATAGTTCTATTTTTCATTTTATGCTCCATGCTTTTTATTTATATTAGTGCTAGTCTAATACCTCAACCTATGTTGAGGTAAAGTCCTATTTTCATAAACTTAAATATAAAATTAGATAGGGAAATCAGATGGAAATGAGTGTTGGGCAAGGTTGTGGTTGCCTATCTATCAATAAGTGCAAACTAAGAAATCCGCAAGACATCTTAGCTCAGACAGGCAAAGGCGCGGTATTATGGGAAAGCAGTAATTTAACCTAATAGCGTATTCGAATTACTGGAAAATTACACATAACTGCCTTTGGCAAGGTGCGTAAGCTATAATCGGTGAAACGAGTCATTCTCATGTGGCCTCTCTATTAAAGCTTACTCTAGGCTGCTAGCGTTGGTGAAATTAAATTTGGCGTTAGCGAGTTTTAAAACTGCCAAGTTGTACTACAATTTGTGCTGTAGCCTCACTTAGACGATGGCCTTGTTGTTCCAATTCGCTACTGTCATGAGCATTGGAACCCGAGAGGTTTTTAAGTTTTTCAATTTCGCCTGCAACATCTCTCACTAAGCGATTAATGTATTGAATATCTACATTATCTTTAGTTTCATTTTCGCCGATTAATGACAAAATCCCATCTATATTACTACAAGCGACCTCCAATTCTGATTGGCTCGAAGCTGTGTGTTCCGATAGTGAAGTGATGGCTAATGACTGTATTTTCATTTGTTCACCAGCATCGACTACGGCGGCAGAAATATTTGCGATGATTTGGTTAATTTGAACCAGACTTTGTTGAGTCGATATAGCTAAGTTTCTGACTTCATCAGCGACTACTGCAAAGCCTCGGCCATGTTCACCTGCTCGAGCTGCTTCAATAGCTGCATTTAATGCGAGTAAATTTGTTTGATCGGCTAGATTATGTATCACAGATACCACATTCTCGATTGACTTCGTTTGCTCTGAAAGCAGGTTGAATTTACTGTGTAACTCGTCGTTACTTTTGATGTATGATTTCAGTCCTTTGGACATCGACCCCATATTATTGTTGGATATAATTAGTCCTGCGTGGGTTCGTTCTACTTGCAGACGCGTTTCTTCTGCTTTTTCTTGTAGCGCAACAGAAGTACTGTCCAAAGTGTCGATTCTATCCGTCAGATAACCAACATGATTATCCTGTTCTTGAATGCGTGAAGAGATATTTTGTGCTTTTAGTTTAAGGAGCTCTGCAATATCATCCGAGGTATTCGCTTGATCTTGAATATCGACCAACGCATCTTTCACATTTATTCGGAAGGCGTTGATTACATCTAGCACGTTACCAATCTCACTGTTGTAGCGGCTATCTAAGTCGCAAGGGATTGAAAGATCTTTTTTCTCAAAAGATTTCATGTATCCAGTGACATTTTCTAATGAGTCTACTCCCCAGTATTTTTCATCGATGTCGTGGAGGATTAAAAATACTATAACGATATATTGAATGATCTGTGCAGTTAGATTATCAGTTAAAAATAGCGCGTTAATAAACAGTGCAACAGCACCCAGCCAGTGAATAAAACGCATTCGTAAAAATAGTGAGCGCATAAATTTTTCCTATAAATTGTATGGTTACAAGTTCGCTGAGTCTGTATACTCATATAAGTAACATTTTAAATGTATGTTATAGGGTTAATTGAAAAATACAATATAATTCATCATCATACTTCTGTTATAGCGGCTATTAAGGTGATTTCTTAATCGGAGAAACTCTTTGGGTTTATACCGAAGCTTTATCACTGTAGGATAAGACACCTGTTTATACATTCGGTACAACCATGAAAAGCAAATTATCAACACTTACCCTTGCACTTATTCTTTCAAGTTCTATTTATTCAGCGCAAACTGTTGCTGCGTCAGATGTTATTCAGCCGCGAGCAAATTACACGGACATGACATCCCAACGTCAAGTAGTCGATCAACTACTTAACGATGCTTATCAAGCCTTCAAAAATCCAGCTCGTATATCTCATGCTGGTTTTACGGCAAAAATGCCAAGCAATATGGAAATCATCACCAATAACTTGCTTGATGCTTATCAATTAGAACCTTACCGAATCGATTTGCTATTTTCTGCAGCCAATGCTCAGATCTATAACAAGAATGTAGACCGAGCGATTGAATTATTCACCCAAATTTTAAGCGTGGCTCCAGATGACGTAGATGCACACTCTTATTTAGTTATTTGGCAGAATTTTAAAGGCAACAAAAGTGAAGTTTCTCGCCATCTAAACGCATTAGAAGGACTGAATAAAGGACGCGTAGCGGACTTGAAGAAAATCATATCTACCATTGACCGCATTGTCGAAACGCCACTAAGCAATAAAATCAAAAAATCAGCTAAAGGTAATAACGCGATCATAACGTTAGGTTACGCGCTAAATCCAGATGGTAGCATGAACCCAATTTTAATTGACCGACTTAACGCAACCTTGACTATGGCGAAAAAGAACCCTGAGTCCTATATTGTGGTTACTGGTGGCGTGCCTAAAAACCACAAAACCGAAGGTAAATTAATGGCTGATTGGTTAGTGAAACATGGTATTGATTCATCTCGTATTATAGAAGATAACTACGCGAGAAGTACGGTAGAAAATGCACTGTATAGCAGCTACGCTTTGGCTCGTCATAATATTGATCATGCAACGATTATCAGTTCTGCAAGTCATGTTCGCCGCGGACAAACATTATTTGAAGTAGCAAGCTGGCAGACTGGTCCTAAAGGTATCTCCTTTGACACTTATGCTGCGAATGACAGACCATTAGAAGAGCTTAAAGTACCAAGTGATGGTGAATTATTAGGTATTTACCGTGATGCTTTACGCGTATATGGTATGTGGAGCTATCGCTCATATCCTTTAGAGCAGCGTTAATTGCTCTGTCACTCTAAATGATACTAAACTAAAATCGGCTATGTCATTATGAGTGTCATTTCTTGTTCAGAATTGATTTTAATGAATACCATTTTAGATGTCATGTGCTCTCACCGATAGAAATGTCGCTTTTGGTGCACATGGCGCACGTTATGGTTAGTGGAGGGAATGACGAGATCCTTTCGCTATCTAGTTCACAGCCATTAAATGATGGTTAATTATCCATCCACTAACCTCTGTGCACCATCCCCATTTTCATGAAGAATATCATCGGGATTAAGTAAGTGGCATTTCTTCATACTTAAACAACCACAGCCAATACAACCTGTCAGATTCTCTCTTAACGATGCTATCTTTTTCATTTTATTATCGAGATCTTTCTCCCATTTCTTGGCTACTCGCTCCCAATCCTGTTTAGTGGGTGTTTTGTTCATCGGTAGGCTTTCTAGTTCACGTGTAATTTCTTCAAGCGTAAAACCGACAGATTGTGCTACTTGAATTAATGAAATTCTCCGTAACATTGATGTGTTGTACCGACGCTGGTTGCCACTCGTTCGGAACGATAATATTAAATTTTTTGTTTCGTAAAAACGTAGTGCCGAGGTTGCAATTCCACTTCGTTCAGATAGCTGACCGACGGTTAGATAATTTTTATTTATCATGATGTTGTACCATTCCATTGGGATGTTTAAATAGTTTAAATTAAAGCATTGACTTAAAGTTAACTTTAACAATTATACTGCATGCCTCATTAAAAAAACAACGACTATTAGGTTCATAATATGATAAATAATACACTTTCTTTCAGCAATCCTTCTGAACTATTTGACCCAACACCTTATGGCTTTTGTCACACCGTAAAAGCGCCTTCAAATGGAGAACTCGTATATATATCAGGTCAAAGTGGCGGAGAAGGAATAAACCATACATTAAGCGAAGATTTTCGCCATCAAGTAAAGTCGCTATTGAAAAATTTAGAGATTGCGTTGAAATCCCATCAATTAAGCTTCAGAGATGTAATGAAAATAACCATTCTAATTGTTGATCATAATGTCGAAAAATTATCAATCTGGGGTGAAGAAATGAATAAATACTGGATGGTTAATGCATTACCAGCCAGTACATTAATCCCGGTATCAGCACTTGCGCTTGAAGGGATGCAAATAGAGGTTGAGGCCATCGCGTTCAAATCAGAGAACTACAACACCACATATTAAAAGCATGCTGTATAGCTGTTGTTGATTAAATACCAACTTACAAACATTATTGAGGTTAACCTTCATGCTTCTTAAAAATTATTTAACGTTATTAGCGATTGGATTCATTTGGGGATCTCAATTTATATTTCAGGACATCGCTCTAGTGAGTTTCTCGCCTATTTGGATTGGTGCCACACGTGCAGCTATCGGTGCAATCACTTTGGTTGTTATTTGTAAGTCATTGGGTGTTAAAAGATCAAGTAATCAATGGGTTTTATTTAGCGTTATCGGATTACTTGAAGCTGCAATCCCGTTTGTGCTTGTGCCGTGGGGACAGCAAGATTTAGATAGCTCGATTGCCGCAATATTGATGGGAACTCTACCATTCTATGTATTATTGTTAGCGCCTATTTTTGTCAAAGGGGCAACGATTAATGCGGCCAATAGTATTAGTGTAATAGTCGGATTTAGTGGGTTGTTGGTCTTATTTTATCCTGAGTTATCTTCAGGGGCAGGGGAAATAAACTTAGTCAGTGCGTCGGCTATTATCGTCGCTGCGGTATGCTTTGCCATTGCATTGCTATTGCTTAATCGCGTTAGGGATGAGCATCCTTTAATTGTTGCTCAAAATGTACTTTTGACGGCAAGTATTCAATTAATCGTTATTGCACTTATCACTGCCCCTTTTGAATATCAAGTTGCATCGACAACCGCTATATTCTCGATCCTTTATTTAGGGACGATATGCGCTGGCGTTGTTTATTACTTATATATGATGTGTATTAAAAATGCAGGCTCGGTGTTTACCTCAATGACTAACTACATTGTACCTGCAGTTGGTGTTTTCATTGGTGCGCTTGTAACGAATGACTCAATTCAAACTAATACATGGGTGGCACTGCTTATGATTCTTTGTGCATTGTTTATCAACCAGATTTTATCTAGACATAAACAAACGGCGTGATATGCCAGCAGGCTTAAAGCTACGACACGGAGGAAAGCTACAAACAGATGATTGATGCAAATGCGAAAAGTAATCAGCACATAACAAGTGCCTTTAAATCCAAAATGCTTAAGCATAGTCAAATAAATTCTTCTTATGACCTTCAATCTGAATGGACGAACTATTTGAGTTTGTTAATGGCGTGGCCAGCAATACCAATACAGCTACTCACTGGCTTAATGGCAGCTTTTGTATAACGAATTAAATTGTGATCTAGCCTTGATTAGATTAAATATTATTCAAGGTGAACTCCCTTTCTGGTGACTTGTATCGCATATTACAAAAGTATTAGAAATAAGTATTTCCATTAGAATCGACGCGAAAGTGGGATTCACTAACGCAGTGTAAAATGGTCCATCCAGAATTACGGGATAAAATTGATTCTAAAGGGGTAGAATAAGCGTTAGAGAGGACTTTTTCCTGCATAGTCATGACCTGCGCATTAGCATCTTCATCTTCAATAGGCCGTATATCGACGATTTTCTTTCTAGATAAAGAAAGCCTCCAATGAGCCATTACAATTGTAAAAAGTAGATTAAATAGCGGTAAACCTCACCTTAAATGAACAAGTTTCAATGTCCTGTAACATAGCATCATGGTATTCTGACTTTTCAATCTATGCTCTGATTTAAAAGCGGGGTAGAATATTTTAGTTATTGTAGTCTGCTGATTCTAGATGATAACAAGTGGAATGAATACATGGTATTTAATTACTGTAACTGAATGATAACACCAAGGATGTCGTGTATGAAAAATTTAATATTAATAACGGTATTCGTTATGTTTGCGATCGCAGGCATAACAAGTATCACCTCTACTGCTTATATATCGAATCAAAAAATTGATGGCATTATATTAAAAAAATCCCAAGCAAAGGCTGAAGTCATTGCTAAAAACGTTGAGTATGTATTACAAAAGTCTTCCCAGCCATTGGTTGATTTACAAGAGTTAGTACTGTCACTTTCAGAACGTTCAGATATTAGCTACGCGATTTTCATAGACCGAAACATTCAAGCCGTTGCACATAGCGATATAAGCAAGTTAAATAAGATCTATAAAGATAGCTACACTGTAGAAGCTGCAGGGAAAGGCAAGCAAAAATACTCTAAATGGTATGCGGATGTGCAAGACATGTGGGTGTACGACATAATCGTCCCCGTTTATGATAAGAATGGTGAGTTATTGGGTGGTTTTGATATTGGTATCCCAATTTCAGAAGTAGATGATGCTGTAGCAGATATTGTGATGACTCAGTTAATCGCAATCATTGTTATCTTTCTGATATGTGCTTGCGTGTTGATGTGGCTACTGGGTCGATTTTTCAAACCCCTTGCTGGCTTGCAACAGGCATTAGACGATATATCAAAAGGCGATGGAGACCTTACCGTTAGATTACCTGTGCAAGGAACGGATGAAATTGCCCATATTTCTAAAGCATTCAATATTTTTGTGGGTAATATTAATGAAATAATTTCCAAAGTAGTAGATACGGGGTTAGGTATAGGTCGTTCAGCGACTGAACTTCGCAGTCAATCTCAGCTTGGTTTATCAAGAGGTCAAGCGCAAAGCGATCGAACGTTATTAGTAGCAACTTCAATAAATGAAATGATCGCGACTATTAATGAGATATCGCAAAATGCTGCGGGTGCAGCAAATTCGGCTGATGGTGCAAATAGCGAAACTCAAGCTGGGCGTAAAACATTACAAGATTCATCTAATACCATCAATAGCCTTGGTGGTGAAATGAGTAACATGTCATCGGTTATCACAGCATTAGCGGGAAGAACACAGTCAATCGGGTCTATACTCGACGTGATCAGAGGTGTTTCAGAGCAGACTAATCTCCTTGCTCTCAACGCCGCAATTGAAGCTGCCAGAGCGGGTGAGGCTGGCCGAGGTTTTGCTGTCGTCGCAGATGAAGTCAGAAATCTTGCTACTAAAACTGCACAGTCAACCGATGAAATTCAAAGTATGATTAATCAGTTGCAGCATGAGGCCCAAAATGCGGTAGAGGCGATGGAAAGTAGTCGATCTTTAACAGAAGAAGGTACAAGAACCACAGCTCAAGCTCTGGAAGTTCTCGAAAATATATCAGTGCAAGTCATTACTATCCTTGATATGAATACCCAAGTCGCAACTGCTACCGAAGAGCAATCTTGTGTAGCAAATGAAATCAATATGAATATGGATTCGGTCAATAACTCTGTTCAAGAAGGCTTGATCGCTAGCCAAGAGCTAGAAGCGTCTAGTAAAACTCTGGAACAGCTTGCTCAAACTTTAGATCTTCATGTAGGGTCATTCAAAATATAATATTTAAGGCTTCTAATTCTAGGGGCTCTTTATTATTTTCAGATAGTGAGTGTAACGACGTCACGCTCACTATCTAAATATCAAGCTCATGTCAGCGGAAAATAACCTCTTTTGTTATCGATAACCTAATCTTATATACAGAGTTCCGTGTCATAGCGGTGATGAGATAAACAGGTAAGACATAAACGTAATCGATCGAACGCCAATGAGCATTGGCAAGCAATATCATTATTCAGGGAATTTAAAGGACTAAAGGACAACAATATGGACGAGATCGCGTTACAAGAAGAGCTAGAACAACTGCAGAACGTGTATACCATCATAACTGAATTTGTGGTGCAATACAGTTTCCAGACTTTTGGTGCGATGATTATTTTCATCATCGGTTTGTGGGTGGCTGGTAAAGTTCAACGCTTTATTGCAGCCCAATGTCTAAAGCATGATGTTGATGTCACCCTGAGCGGATTTATTTCCAATGCTGTGCGCATGCTCGTCATTGTGATGGTCGCAGTGATTGCATTGGGCAAACTCGGGATCAGTGTGGCGCCGTTTATTGCTGCCGTCGGTGCGTTGGCATTGGGTGCTGGTTTGGCCCTGCAAGGTATGCTGTCAAACTATGCAGCGGGGGTTACCATTATTTTAACCCGTCCGTTTGTGGTGGGTCATACCGTCAAAATACAGGGTGTCATTGGCGTGATTAAAGAGATCACTCTCGGGATGACTATCCTCACGAATGAAGAGGGTGATGAAATCAGTATCCCCAACAAGCATATCGTTGGTGAAATTCTGCATAATTCCTTCGAATACATGTTGGTGGAAGCCTCCATCGGCATTAGTTACAACGATGATCCAGAACAGGCTATTGCCACTTTGGGTACAGTGCTGGCTAGCATAGATGCAGTAGCCAAAGATCCTGCCGCGCAAATTGGCATCGAAGCCTTTGGCGATAGTTCAATTAATTTGGGCATACGTTTCTGGGTGCCGACGAAAAACTATTTTGAAGTGAAATACAGCGCTAACCTAAAGATGTTTCAGGCATTGAAACAAAACGGGATCACCATACCCTTTCCACAACGTGAAGTACGATTACTTTCAGAAAAGGTTTAAGCACGCCATGATGGAACTTGATGAAGTGAAAATTCGTAGAGCAAAGCCTAGTGAATTGGAATCAATTTATCACCTGATAACTTGCGATGAAGAGTGGACTAAGTTTAATGCTCCTTATTTTCCATATTCAACGCCATCATTGAACGAGTTTTCAAGAAATACCTTCTCACGTTTATGCGATGGTTCAGATATCCAATTAGTTACAGTAAATGACGTGCCAGTTGGTACTGTTAGTTATTACTGGGAATGTGAGTCTACTCGCTGGCTAGAAATGGGGATTGTAATCTACGACTCTAATTTTTGGGGTAAAGGTTTGGCTTATAGAGCGCTACCACAATGGACCCGCTACTTATTCGCTATTTTGGATATTGAGCGGGTTGGTTTAACTACTTGGTCTGGAAATCCTCGGATGATGGCTTGTGCTGAGAAGTTAGGCTTTCAACAAGAAGCCTGCTTACGTAAGGTTCGCTACTACCAAGGAGAGTACTATGATTCGATTAAATATGGGATCCTTCGTAGTGAATGGGAGAATCGAGTCAGCTAAACTAGACTGACTCAGATCTTCCCCAAAGGCGCTTAATAGTCATCTTTAAAGAGACGAAACTTTAAAAACGGTCAAACTTTGATGTCTCCTGATAAAGAGGCTCTCAGACGCTGCATACCTTCGTCAATAGAGACCAGAGGCTGATAACCCAGATCCGCTTTAGCCGCGCTGATATCAAAGTAATGGCTGGTTGATAATTGACGTGCGACAAAACGCGTCATCATTGGTTCTTGGGTCTTGCCAAGCAACAGGTATATCTTCTCCAGTACGGTGCCGACTAAGTAGGCCAGTAGTGCTGGTACGCGTTTCGTCACCGGTGGTAAATCAGCACAATGGAGTATTTTATTGAGCATGCTGGCCATCGTGATAGGTTGATCATTACTGACAAAGTAGCTATTACCGGCACAACTTGGCGTGGGTTCGGCGAGCCTTAGCGCCGCCAGAATATGGGCATAGGCGGCATTGTCGATATAGATAGTATCAACCAGTTTATCCTCTTTACCGACTAATTTTAATCGACCGAGTTTGGCTCGAGCAATGACGCGTGGCACTAGGTGCGGATCACCGGGTCCCCAAATTAAATGTGGCCTTAAAGCAAGGGTTTTTAATTTATCGCTATTCGCGGCCAGTACCATTTGCTCGGCAAGCGCTTTGGATTGCGCATAATAATTTAAGAATGACTGGGCGTAAGGTTGCGATTCATTGATCCCTGCCTCGTCTTCGCCCGTAAATGTCACACTTGGGGTGCTGGTATATACTAAGCGCTCGATAGCCAGTGACTGACAGGCCTGAATGATATTGGCAGTACCTTCCACATTAGGTCGATAATAATCAGCTTTCGAACCCCATACACCTGCTTTCGATGCGACATGAAAGACCAAGTCACAGTCCTTCATCGCCGCGGTGAGCGCCGGTAAATCGCTGATGTCGCCTTGCACCATGTTGATACCTAACGTTGATAAGTGCGGATAATGGCCACGGGCGAACCCGGTTACTTTAATTCCGGCCGCACTTAATGCTAGGCAGATACTGGTCCCTAAAAAACCACCGGCACCAGTGACAAATACATGTTTGGTGGTCGCAGATAATGCAGTCAGTGCACGTTGTTCTGCGGGCGGACGTAAACTGAAATTCGTCATATTAAGACCTTGTTTTAGCATACTGTTAACGATTATAAGGTGCTTGCTTTTGTGCCCAAAGAGCTAATTTCTCACGAAATATTTTGGCATTGTGGCGAATATCGACAGGAAAATCAGGGTGAATTAAAAACGCGTTGATCGCGGATGTTTGCTGATGTTTATTGCCAATCGCGTTAAGTTCGTTAAATAACTGTTCAGTCGAGATGACAGCATCATTTTCTAATTCGACACACAGTAACGGTATGGTTTTACCTTGGTATTGGATCCCCACCAGTGCGGTACGTTTCACTTGTTCGTGGGTATTAAATATTCGCTCACAAGGGATCGAAAAATAGCGTTGACTCGGCGTGGCTACGCTGTGCGCTTTACGTCCACACATCCATAACTGACCTTGTTCATCCACATATCCCAGATCCCCCATGCGGTGTCGAAACACTGGCTGTGATTCAGTGCTCGTTGGGTCTTTGATCTTGGCTTGTTGGGTGGCGACGTCGCGGCGATAATAGCGCTGACTGACCACTTGTCCTTTCACGACGATCTCACCAATTTGTTGGGTTGGTAAGGTTAAGTCATTATCCCAATCTGTAATGACGTCTTCGCTGATCTCAATAATAGCGATCTCAACATCTTTGATTGGCTGGCCAACGCAGATCCCGCCGCCATTATTGGTAATGTCTTGCATGGTTAGTAGTGCTTTACTGCCAATCTTAGTGAGGGGCAATGACTCTGTGGCACCATAAGAATTCCATACTTCTACATCGGTTTTAAGCAAGCGAGTAAAGCGTGAAATTGACGATAAGGTTGCTGGCGCTCCAGCAGATATCACGCGTTTCAAGCTGGTTAATATCTGGGGTTGACCGTGTTTGCAGCCTGCTTGACCAAGGATCTCGATTAATGCCGGATTAGCAAACAGGTTAGTGCATTGGTATTTTTCAATGGCAGCAAAGATAAAGTTCGGGTTAGCGGTTATCGGTTTGCTGGCATCCATATCTGGAATAATTGACGCCATGCCCAGTGCTGGACCAAATAGCGAGAATAACGGGAAGGTACTGAGATCCCTTTCTCCGGGCTTTATACCGTAATCATCGCGGAGCGCTTGTATTTGCCCTTCAAACATTTGGTGGCTATAAACAACGCCCTTAGGTACGCCAGTACTGCCACTGGTGAATAATATGGCGCACAATTCACTGTTATCAAATAGGGCGATAGGATAAGGTTTAACCTGCTCATTTTGATGTTTATTTGGGGTTAAATTGGCACGATACTCAGTTAATAAACGCTGTAAGCTCATTTGTCCGGTGAGGCGAGACAGTATTTCACAGCCGCCGACGGTCAGGCTACATCTGACACTGTCTTTACCCCAGCCAAACAGTTTACGCGCGATATGGGCTTTGGGAATACCAATGAAAGCATCGGGAGCCGATTCACTAAAACATTGTTTTAAATTGCGGATCCCCATTCCTGGATCAACCAAGATCGGTACGATACCCGCTTTAAATAATGCAAAGGTCAAGACAAAGAAATCAATGCTTGGCGTGACCATTAATACGGCTTTCATTCCTCGTTTTATGCCATAAGCATTTAGCGCATAGGCGAGTTCATCACTTTGCTGATCAAGAGACGATAAATTAATTTCGTCATAAACCAATTGACCTCTACTGCTACGCTGCACGGCGACAGCGAGAGAGTCGGGGGTCGCGAATGCTGCGTGGGAGAGATGGCGACAGAAGTTCATCGCCTCTGAGGTTGCGCTAATTGCCATACAATTTAGCCCTTATCTGTCATGAAATCGGTAATTAGCCCGATAACTTCATCACTGGCGTCTTCAAGAATATAATGACCGCAGTCATCAAATTCATTCACTTGGGCGTGCGGCATGCGTTGTTTCCATTGCGCTAAAAAGTGTTTATCAAACACAAAATCTTTTAATCCCCAGCAAATCAGGGTTGGCACAGTCGAAAACTTAGCCAGACTATCGCTAATATCAGAGACTAGCTGATAATTGCGGTCTTCAGGTTTTAGCGGAATGTCCTGCACAAAACGTAAGGTGGAAATACGGTTACGCCAAGAGTTAAAAGGCGACACATAAGCGCGGCGAACATCTTGGCTCATTGCTTTGCGACGAACGCCAACAATCGAAGCGATAGATGAAAAGGCATTAAAACCACGCACTAAAAACGTGCCGACAACGGTATTTCGACAGATCCATAATGGTAGCGGAAACGCTTTTGATAAAGGCAGATGAAAAGCCGCTGTATTTAAGATCACCAGGCGTTTGATCCGCTCTGGATATCGTGCTGCGTAACCCATACCTATCATGCCGCCCCAGTCGTGGACGACTAAGGTGATGTTTTCTTTAATATCCAGATGCTCAAGTAATGCTTCCAGATCATCAATTCGGCTGGTTAAGGTATAGTCGTAATCGTTATCATCGGGCTTATCAGAAAGACCACAACCAATATGGTCGGGTACAATACACTGATAATTGGTGCTTAATGCCGAGACCAGATTACGATAATAAAACGACCAACTCGGGTTGCCGTGAACCATAACGACAGGCTCTCCGGTTCCTTCATTGAGGTAATGATATTGCTGACCGTTACGATCAAGGTAGTTACGTTTAAACGGGAATAATTTATCTAACATAGGGTTACCATTTTAATCCAAGCATCATACAATTTAAGCCACTGCCTATTCCTAAGAAGCTCACGTTGTCACCTTTCTTCAAAAAGCCTTCTTCGTCGGCCATCGCTGCGGTCACCGGCAGTGATACTGTGCCCATGTTCCCTAGGTATTTGAAGGTCGGAAACTCTTTTTCAACCGGAATATTTAAGGCGGTTAGTACTTTCTTTTGGTTGGCTGCGCCCACTTGATGACAAATTACTTTATTGACATCTTCGGGGGTCCACTGGCGTTGTTCTAAAAATTGTTGCCAGGTATCTTGCGCCAGTGCGACGCCTTCTTTGAGTAATTTGACTGCGTCGGTACGCATATATTCACGGTATAACTGAGTATCGATTTCTTTCAATCCCCACTGGCATAGATCGTGATGTTCTGGCGCAGATAAGTGCGTGGCCCCTAATAATTGGTGATTTCGAGACCCAGCTAAATTTAAGCTGCCATCGGTAAGCAATATAGCAACGGCACCAGAGCCGCCAGTTAAGGTTGCCAGTGATGTGGCATAATTTCTGATGGTCGGATCGGCTAGCATATCATCGATAGTCACATCAACAATATGACGTGCAGATTCACAAGAAACCACTAAACCCGCTTTTATCTGGCCCAATTCGATGCGGTTGGCGATATCTAACATGCCGGACAAGGCCCCTAAACAGGCATTACTAATGTCATAAATGGCGGTGTTATTAGATACGCCCAATTTTGCGGCGATACGGCATGCTGTTGCTGGTTCGTGCTGGTCACGGCAGACACCGGTATATACCACAGCGCCGATATCGCTGACATTGATGCCCGTTTCATCAAGGACTTTTTGTGCGGCAGTTAATGCGCCATCAGATAACATGTAGTCTTTTGGCCACCAGCGACGTTGGCTAATACCAGTGAGTGCGGCAAGTTGACCGACAGGAATTCGTAACTTTTGATATAAAGGAGCTAAGCGGAGTTCTAGTGCTGTACTTGTTATGATCTCTGGAGCCAGTTCATAGGTCAGGCTATTAATAAAAACGCGGTTATATTTCATGGCTAGGTTATTTTGCTCAATTGAGGCGAATTATCGCCTTATTTTAATTACATAAATTACGTTAACGTTATTTGAGCAAGAAAGCGGTGTAGATACAACTAAAAGTTTATTTCGAGTCATGCGAGTTTAAGGGTAAATAGGATTGGTTCATATGCCTATGTCGGCTATGCGTTAATATCAGCGCGATGGTTAAACCTGTGAGTAAATAGAAAACCCCCAAACTTGTTTGATTGTTGATCAAATGTTTGATTAAAAAACCACCGAGCAGCCCGGCAATACACATCTGTACCGATCCCGATAATGCAGATACCGCCCCGACTTGCTTACTGTGTGGTGCCAGTAACATGCTCATCGATAATGGAAAGCAGATCCCTTGTGCTATGGATAGTAAAGTAAAACCAAATATCAGGTTAGGCAACGACATCTCATTAAACACTAACCAACAGCCAGCCATCATCATAATGCTCGATGCTAAGTATATTAGTTGATTGGTAGTGAAGCGTTTATTGAGTTTATTTAAGATCAAGCAGCCCATTAATAATCCTGCAGATGGGATGACCATCACTTCTCCGTACTCTGCTGCACTGAGTTTTAATCCTTCTTGTAATAAGAAGGGTAGCAGTGACACGGATACTAGCGTTGATAAGTAACCGACCCAGTTATAGCTTGCTGATGAGATCACTTGGTAGTTTCGTGATAAATGCCAGTAGCCACGTAGTGTTTTTCTTATTTCAAATTTTGTCACTGCATGTGGTAACGTTTCAGGTAAGACAAAGTATCCTAAAGTGACAATGGCCGATAGATAAAGTAATACAAAGATAAACACGGATTGCCAGCCAAAATGCCATGCAGCCCAGCCGCCGACAACAGGTGCCACAATAGGCAGAATAGATGCTGTTATGGACATATAGGACATCGCTTGCGTGAGTTGATTACCGCTGTAACTATCGCGGAGCACACTGCGGCTTAATACAGATGCACTACCTGCACCTAAACCTTGTAATAAGCGACCTGTAATCAGTGCAGTATAGCTGTCGGGGAGTAGCACACAGATTAAGGTTCCGACCAAATAGATACCTTGACCGAGTAAAAATACCGGACGACGACCGATAGCGTCTGACAACGGACCATAGAAAAGCTGTGATAATCCGAAGCCGACTAAAAATAGGGTGACAAGCTGCTGTATGTCGGCTTGGGACACACCAAGATCACGACTTATCAGTGGTAATGACGGCAGGTAAATGCAGACACCGACTTGTCCTGTAGCAATGATCATCATGGCTAAAGCAAGTGGGATTTTGTTAAATGGCGTTTGATTTATTTTCATGTAGCCAGTGTATATTAAGGCTATATGAATGACAATAAGCTTTATTGGAACGTCATTAAGTCCTTCTGGGACCTAATTGTCTGTCGAAAATAATGTGTTTATAGCGATGTACCATAAAATACCCCATTCAGTTCTCGCCCTAAATCATGAACAACTTCTATTATCTGTTCCATATTTAAAGAATGCTTTTGCCTATAAACTCTTAACTACAAGTTAAATAGTGAGAGAAATCATGGTTAATACAGACAAAAGAGTAAGATGGGGAATCGCTGGATTAGGCAATATTGCGAGGCGGTTTGCTACGGCTTTGAATGGCAATAGTCAATATGGCGAGTTATATGCTGTAGCCGCCAGAGATTTAGGTCGCGCTGAACAATTTGGTGAAGAGTTTAAAAGTAACGTGAGCTATGGCTGCTACGACGATATGGCAACGGATCCTAATGTTGATGCTGTATATATTGCAACAGTACATCCGTACCACTATCCCTTAGTTGAACTATTTTTAACCCATAAGAAGCATGTCTTTGTTGAAAAACCAGCGTTCACCAACCTACAGGATTGGTTATCTATGAAGGCGTTAGCAACAAAAAATGGGGTGATATTATTAGAGGCCATGAAAACCGTTGCATTTCCAGCTTACCAAGAATTGAAGAACTACCTGATCAGGCATAACCTTAAACTGACTTCAATTGAAGCGAGCTTTGGTAATGAACACGAATATGATCCCGAGTTGTTCATATTTAATCCAAATTTAGCGGGCGGTGCAACGCTCGATGTAGGGGTTTACGGACTTTGGTTATACTGTGACCTATGTCGGTCGTTAGGGGTTAATGTCCCGGAACCTGTTGTTGAGATGTCAACGCTGGTGGCCGAGTCATACGTTGACACCGATGCTTGTTTTACTTTTACAGGTCAGGTTAACGGAAAAATATCAGCTTCAATTGTGAAAAATTTACCACGGGTCGCGATATTACGTGGTGATCAATTAGCCATTACCATTCGAGAAAAATGGTGGAATCCCAGTGTCATTGATATTGAATATCAAGGAAAAACATTCACCATCGATCATCCAGTAGAGGGGAATGGTTTTGAATTTGAAATCGATCACTTTTCACAGCTTGTGCTTGAAAATAAAACTGAATCTGACATCCTATTGTCAGAAGTAACAGCTCAAGTCCAATCGATTATGGAACATGGGTTAATTAACGCTGGATATGGTTACCTAACTCAATTAGGGGGCTTTGGAACACTGAATGGCAAACTTAAAGCGTAAGCTTGAAATTTACGAACAAATCTTTCAAACATTTGGTCCTGGAGTATCGACTTGTCAAATAAGCCAGATAGCGGCTCTGCTGCATGTCACTGAACGACATGTTCAAACTATACTAAAAAAATTGGTGAATGTTGGTTGGATTCAATGGGAAGCAAGCTCTGGAAGAAGTAAAAAAGCGATACTTACTTGCCAAGTCGAGCCCATTGATGCTTGCTATGAATCCGCGAGAGGACTCGCCGATGAAGGAAATTTAGATCAGTTACTTAGTATCCTTAGTTTTGGTGGTCGAGATGCAGGAAGGGAGTTTCAATCATATTTAAATGACGCGAGTCAGTCAGCTCGTCGTATTGCTTATATGCCTTTTCATCGAGAGTTAGAAGAGCTAAAACCTCATAAGGTGAAACGGCGTACGGAACGTTTTTTGGTGACTCAAATTTGCCAATGTTTGACGTCAGTAGAGAAAGGGAGTGTAGTCGGTGATTTAGCTTATCACTGGGTTTCTAATGACAGTGCTACAAGGTGGCAATTTCAAATTCGCAGAGGGGTACGTTTTCATGATGGAAGTATACTCACAGCACAAGATGTTGCTCATTGTCTAAATAGGTTAATCCAACATGCATATTGGCATTCGACTTATAACCATATTATTGAAGTGAATGCTGTTTCTGATGAGCAGTTGGAGATTAAATTAAATCAGCCTGATTGGCATCTACCCAGATTACTTTCTCGGGCAGAGTCGTCAATATTTAAGATGACCTCGACGACCACGCGACTTATTGGTTCGGGGCCTTTCTCATTGGCAGTATTCTCTTCTAAAATGCTTAGATTAAGTCGTAATGCTTACTACTCACGTGAGACCTCTATCCTCGACTGGGTTGAGCTGTGGGTTTACCCTGAATGGGCACAAAGCAAAGCGTGTGCACAAAATCAGATTTGCCTTCAGGTACCAGATACGACGGTTACGAGCCAAAGTGACAAATCGGCCTTCTTTTTAATGATCCAAAACCCTCATAAATCGATGATGAAACGGCATATTACTTTTGAAGATACAGCGGAATGCAAGAAACTGTTTAGCAGTATATCAACTGAGAATGATCAAGGTATTTCAGTGGATTATGGGGACTACAGTCAATCTGAACAAGTCAGTATTTGTAGTGTTATTGAAGAAAATGATTCATTTAGTGCTTGGTTAAGTTTTTTATTACAGTATCCATTTGAAAATCATGAGTTGGATGTTGGAATACTCGAGGCTTTAGACTCATCTCTTACGTCAATTCGGAACGAGAGAGACTTCAATCAAGCGACAGACTTATTGACCGCATTGTTCTCTTGGTTGAGTGAGCAAAACGTAATAAAAGAATTAAAGCATGAGCCTTTTGTACTCGCGTTATCTGAACAAATTAATGGCGCTAACGTGAATGGATATGGCTGGAGTGAATTAAATAAGATATGGATTTCATTAGATTCAAATCCGCGTTAATCATAGTATTTCTTCATATTACAGCTTTCTCAAAAATGCCTTCTAGAGAAAGCTGTATAAATTGTTGAACGTATTTGTTTGCTTAAAAAGCCATAGAGATAATTTTTATTGAGCTTAGAAAAACAAATACATTAATACATTTTCTTAAAACAACTTCATTGAGCTTTAATGAGATCATCGCTCCTATTTTTGCGCCGACAAAAATACCAATCAAGGGCACTGCAGCGGAGCCAGAATTTACCTTACCGATAATATAAAATTGTTCAGGTCTGTCTGCTATTAAAAATTGCAGTTTATGATCATCAGAAGCATTATTTTTGCTGGTGGTTTTTAGCATTTTTACCAACATATTAGGAGGGGGTTTACATCCATAGCCGACTGACTCTGAAAACTTAAGTAAGTTACAACTAGCCACTTTTATATCGTCCTTTTTAAATAAGCAGCACTAAGGTGGCAATTGTAAGTGAATATTGTGACGTTTCAGTTTCATTTTTGTTTGTATTAAAAGTTAGAGGTAAGGACATTGATTTGAAAGCGTCTGGATTGACCGTTTCTGCATAGTGACGCTGTGTTCGACCTGTAATATTTACGGACAGTCGCTAACATTTTATGAAGGATCGCCATTTATGGTCATGAGTAATCACGGCCTTATCAAAATTTTTTAAACCAATAAAAATAATACTATTAATTAATAATTAAGTTTGATAGCTTGCACCTAAGTAGTTAAATGTTAACAATTAAAAGTTATATATCATTAACTTAAGGGAATAAACGATGAAAAATGAATTTCAAATCCAATTAATGTCAATTAACCTTATTGACGATTCTGATAATTGGAGCTCAGGTGATTTAAAATGGGCTGTGCATTCTGCTTCGAATGGGCATCCTTTAGATGACCGAGATAATTTAATGCTAACACTGGCAAGCCACGTTGCCTTTTTAGAAGTGGATCCATCACATAATAGTGCATATTTGACTCAAACCCATAGCGTAAGCAGTGGTGAAACCATCGATTGTCTTGATAAAAATTTGACCGATACTTTTCAGATCCCAGCTATTCATGAAGTGTCTATCCGATGCAGCATGAAAGATATAGATGATAGTCTCAATGGTGGTGATGATGACTTTGGTGAAAAAACCCTTACTTTTAAGAGCGCTGACAATTTCGGTATCAAAAATAATGAAACAGAACGAAATCTGTCTGTAACCTTAGATGGTGCAGGGCGTGCAGTGTTTAATTTCCAACTTCGCCGAATCATTTCAAATGATACAGCTCGCTTCACAAGTGAAGAACTAACACAGATTAAAGCGTACTTAGAAACCTACGACTACGATCAAACGGGATTCATTGATCCTGATGATGGTATGGAACTTGAGTATTTAAGAAGCATTTCTGTATATTGGGAAGAGTGTTTTGATGCATTTATGATGGAAAATGCTGATACAAACAAAGATGGTAAATTTCATATCGATGAAGTGATGGCGTATTTCGCTGCCTTAGAAGACTTTTAGATATTATTTAGTTCGTTAACAAAATAAGTGGTGGGCCCCAGAGGCTTCACCATGTATATCTTTCTTGTGTTATTGATTTTAAAGTAAATCGCTATAATAAGCTGTTGAGATTAGGGTATATATGAACATCTTCTTGCATAAGTTAAATGCACATGGAAAATTTGATCACCTTTTGACTCGGCTGGATAGTCTTTTTGATGAAGCACTTGAATGTATTGGTGAAAAACTGCCTTTGGATGAAATCAATATTGATGTGGTGATTTCTGAAGGTAACTTTGTCATACCAGAATTTGGTTTTAGCGGTTACAGTTCATCATCTGAACAAATAATGTTGTTCTTTGATTTGAATAATGACAACTTGAATACGGCGCTTAATACAGAGTTCATACCTAGCCTTGGCCATGAGATTCATCATTGCTTTCGACATAAAGGGGTAGGGTATGGAGACACTCTTCGGGAAGCGTTAATAAGCGAAGGGCTAGCCTGCCACTTTGAAACAGAGCTTCGAAATGGTGATATTCCATTTTACGCCAACGCAATAAACCAAGATATGATTGATGTTTTACATTCAAGAATGCTAAGTGAAACGGCTAATTTAAATTACGATCATAATGCTTGGTTTTTTGGGACTGAACCTGATGCAATACCTCTGCATGCAGGTTATACACTGGGTTATTATATTGTTTCAAACTACATAAACAAAACAGGGACTCCTGCATCACAGCTGTGGAATGTATCGGCAAGTGAATTTTTTGATGTCACTTCGTTATAGGCAGCAAGCGGTTAGGCGCAACCTAGGTTTGCTGTTGGTAGCTAGTAACAAGCCGAGCTATATGCGAGCGTAATATGTCTGCAAAATTAAGCTCAAATAACTGTAGTGGTCCTTCTTTAATTACCTCTGCAACTGCCCCTACTGAATGGCTCATGTGCCAGCAACCGATTATTACCTGTTGAACCTGCAATAACAGCTCGGTCGCTTGTTCGATAGTCAGAGCATAATGTTCACTTATCATTGCGGCATATTGCTCAATGAATTGTAATAACGTGCTTTTGAATTGACGTGCTTCGTCTAGCGTTAAGTTACATTGCAGCGCTGTGTGCATGATCGCACTGAGTTTACAAAATAACGGGTGCTTAATTAACGTATTACAGATTGAATCAGTCAGTGGCAACTGTCCCATGTCACCGGCTGCTGTCTGGGCTAAGCATGCTATTTCTTGTGTATACACAGCGAGGAACAAGATTTCTTTGTTTCTGAAATACCGATATAAGGCTGCTTTGGTGATCCCGACATCGGCAGCGATATGCTTTAGGTTAACGTCTTCATAACTGAGCGTTGTAAAACGAGCGGCGGTTACGTCTATGATCTGAGTAAGACGTAACGCTTTTTGCTCTGGTGTCGTCGCGCGGCGTTTAATAATACACTGCATTATGCTTGTAACCATCCCGCAATTTTACGCGTGATGAAGCGGGGTGATACTTTGCCAGCCAATACAGCAACTTGGTTTTTGATACCTGTAACCACAATTGCACTGTGACGGTTTGCTAACGCTTGCTTTGCAACGTCTGCTGATGTCATTGCTCCGGCTTTAAATAGGTTTGAATCGGTAATATTCGCTTCTGCGGCAAACTCAGACAAGGTTGGGCCAGGGCAGAGCGCACTGACTGCAATACCTTGATGACGAAGTTCTTCGTGTATCGCTTCCGAGAAAGACAGTACAAAAGCTTTTGTCGCATAGTATACCGCCATATTAGGACCCGCTTGGAATGCAGCGGTTGACGCGACATTGATGATGAACGGTTTCTTCTGTTCACGCATGTTTGGTACTAAACGGTGGGTAAGCTCAACTAAGGTACTTACATTCAATTGGATCATTTGCATTTGGCGCTGCAGTGGTAAGTCTGCAAAGTTACCGCGGTCACCAAACCCAGCATTGTTAATTAGGCCATTGACAGCAAGGTGGTTAATGCGGATCTCAGTCGCTAATATCTCACTTCCAGTTGGCTCTGCAAGGTCAATGGCAAAGCATTTAACATCAATACCATGTTGGGCTTGTAGCGTTTGCGCTAGCTCTTCTAATTTCTCTTTACGGCGAGCAACTAATATTAAGTTTTGACCTGTCTGTGCCAGTTGTTTCGCGAATTCACTACCGATACCAGCACTTGCCCCTGTTATCACTGTATAACTCATTGCAACTCCTTTTGTATTTGTCATTAGAAAGTGTAAATCGGTTAAATAACCCTGAGTTATTTAATCTACAAGCGCGCATTTAAAATGTAAATTAGAATATATTAGTATTTTGTTGATTTGAGAGCTGGGTTTAGCGTGCTTTGTTACCACAATTCAATTAAGTCTGATAACTTCCTTGTGTCCGGCTTATCACCTAACCAGGGCTTATCGTCAACCTCGTTCATTGTGTAACGTTCGAAGGCTGTTGCTTCACCTTTGGTGGCAAAGCGCTGGCGAAGACGCTTTCCGTTCCGGCCTTGTGGGTAGCATTCACAAAGCCAAGGTTTCTTGTGGCCGTCTTTTAGGTTGCGAACAGACATGATGAACTCCTTTATAACTCGTAAATCGATGTATTTGATATTATAAAACAATAAGCACTGTTTTTATATACAGTTATATAAATTGTAGCAATAGTCTATGTTTTATCAGGCAGATATAGATTTAGTTGTGTTCAGCTTCTTATCTAATCCACACCTCATTATATCGTTGTTTTTTTAACCATAAAATTAGTTTCATACTGTGTTATTCATCTATTCCCTTAGTTGAATCACGGTTTACTACTAAAGAGTAGTGAAACTCTTTGCGTTAAATGAAAATGCCAATAGAATCAGCTGTATATTTGTCTTTGTTATTAATTAACAGGACTTAAAAAATAAATAACAGGGCTGTACACTTTCTCAGAATCGATTTTAATGTCAGATTGGCATTTTATCTTATTTTCCATTTGATTAGTTGCTATTAACTAGGATGAACAGATTTGGAGAATTGAGATGTCCTATTATACAAATGTGAGCTTCTTACTCATATCTACCATTTATTAAAGAGGCTCACATGGATTTATATTTTTCAAAAACTCTCAAGATAAATTCTTACGATGGCTTTCATTTACTCCAAGATCATATGGGAACAAATCATACTGTTCCGTGGGATGATTGGGATTTTACAATTAAGTTTAAGCTATATCATGTTATGGATGGTAAAAAGCAAAATTTAGGTTTTCTTAGACTATTAGTTGATGGTAATAAAGACACTTCTAAGTATTTTATTAGTACTGGTGAGGAAATAGAAAAAAACATATATAGAATAAATAATACATTTGATTACACACTGGCGGTTTCATTACCGTTAGAAATGGACTATTACCATAAACTTCATAAATTGCTAACGACCAAAACCAAGATTGAGAGAATATTGTCTTTACTATGTGATGCTAGCTATTTTTATGATGAAATTGAAGCATATAAAGAATGGGATGGATTTAGCGGCAGTTTAATGAGAGAGGGAAGTAGCTCTGAAGCTATCCTGAGGAAGGGACATCAAATTGCAATTGGTCGTTATACACCCAAAGAATCATTCACAATTGATATTAATGTATCGTCAAAATCAATTGATCCTATTCAGTTTTATTTCGACAACAATAGGGGGGTTGGAAAAACCAATATAAATTTATTAACCGGTAAAAATGGAGTAGGAAAATCATTTCTTTTAAATGAAATTAGTGAAATTGTAACCGGACTCCAAGAAATAGATGATAAATGGCCATATTTCCACAAACTAATCATGGTTGCATATTCACCTTTTGAAGACTTTTTTACTAAAGATGAATTACTTGATAAGTTAGACAGCAAATATTCTAAGAAAAAAAAGGTAAGAAAATCTAAGACACCATTAAGAAGACGCTTAAACGTGAATGAATATGCTTATGTTGGATTTAGAAATGAAAGTGGGAAGTTCAATATAGATTGGCCTAAGTTTCATAGTGTAGAATCACTAATAAAAATTTTGGAATTCGATAAAGAAAATCAATGGTGGGAAGATCGTGGGCGGTTTGATGTACTTAAAGAGACTTTAAGCCTATGTGTGGATTTTGAAAGTATTGCTATAAAATCTAAAGATAGCGGAGAATTAATAGCCATAGACTCGGCATCGACTAAAAATATCAACATTTTATTAAAAGAAGCTTCTAAAGAAGATGGGCTTTACTTCATCAAAAATCAAGAGGCTTTAAGCCTTAGTTCGGGCCAAAAAATATACTCTTATATGATTCCGGCTATTGTTGCGGAGATTGAAAATGAAAGCTTAATCATACTTGATGAACCCGAATTATATTTGCATCCTCATTTGGAAGTAGGATTAATTAATATGCTGAAATATCTTCTTGAAGAAACATCATCGTATTCTATTATAGCTACACATTCTGCTATTTTAACAAGAGAAGTTGAAAAACGTGGAGTTAAAATTCTTAGAAAATATGGGGCTAAGACTATAGTCGATGCGCCTAATTTTGAAACTTATGGAGAAGCACTCGATACTATTATAGGGGAAGTTTTTGATGATTACGTGACTGAAAAACCTTTTCAGTCTAGCCTTGACAAATTCATAGAAGATAGTAGTAGCGTCGAAGGTATTCTTGACAATATTGGAAGTACAGTAGGAGATGAAGCTCTTGCCTATATAATATCAAAAACTTCAGGCGATTCTGAATATATATTAGAGAATGAATAAATGAAGTATTTAGAATCATTTAAAGTTGGTGATGCTGAAAGTTGGCTTGATTTGGCATTAGGTTGCAGAAAGCTTAATGTTAAAGATTTAATAGCTATAGAAAATCCTCTTAAAAGTGAACTTGAAAATTATGATGAAATAATTTCTAACTATGATGATGAACCCAGTATTAGTGAGTTTGATGAACATAAAGACTTACTGGTTAGCTACTATGAATCGGCACCTACTCGTCTTAACAGGCTTCTTTTATCAAGACGGAATGATCATGGATTATTAGATTGCCCTTTTTGTGGTCATCCAAAAGAACCAGATACTCTGGACCATTTTATACCAAAAGATGATTGGCCTGAGTTTTCTATTAATCCAAACAATTTAGTTCCTCAATGCAGAGGGTGTGCTCCAACTAAAGGTTCAAGCTACTATTGTGATGAAAATGAAAGTACTTTATTTTTACATCCCATGTATTCAAATCTACTTTCTAAGTTTAGGTTTAAGATTATTGTTAATTTTACTCCAGCTACAGAAAGCGTAATTTTCAATTTAAGGTTAACAAAACCCAAGGCGCTTAGTGTTGCTGAGGTTCAAAAAGTCATACTACATTTTCGATCATTGAAACTAAATGAGCGTATTCAAATATATTCTTACAGAGAAATAAAAAAATGGAAAAGCATGCTTATTTCACGCCGTTTTAATATCGAAGATGCACTTACACAGAGAATTAATGAGCGCGCAGTAGAGGATAGATATAAAGACTGGAAAACAGCTCTTTATTCTGGAATTATTGATAATAGAGATTTCATTACTTATTTAAATAACCTATCACCACAAAATAATGTACAACAAAACGACGAAGTTGAGGATGAAATTGATTTCTAAGTAATCAGAAGTTAACAAATAAATTAACAAGGACTAAAATCAGCTGGCTTTGGCTCCTTCGTTGCTTATTTTCGCCTGTTATTTGGGCGTAATGTGCCATTCAAATTTTAACCTAGGGCTTTTCAATTAAATTATGAAGCGATGTATCAATGAATATTACTGTGAGTTAGATAAAGCGGTAGAGGTTCAGTTTCAGTTCGATGGTATCAATGTTCAATATATCTCTGAATTAGATGGTAAGCAAAGTTCTTCAGAGTTTGGCTATTTAAAGATATCTATTGAAGCTAATTTAAAAAAATATGAATCGTTATCTGATTCCGCAATATTGACACGTTCGAAATACCTTATTGCTTTAGGAATCGTGTCGTTCGTTATTGATGATCCTCTAGACGTGTATGATACATCTTCAAGCAGTTTTGTTTTTGAAGGTGAAAGCAGCACCTTAGAAAACAAGTTTATTATAGATAGCGTAAATAACACGTATTACCTTAATGAAATTATTGATAAAATTTCAGGACTCGAGACTCATGAAAGGCACCTGGTTTTTTCATTGCTTGATAGGTGGAGAAAAGCTAGGTATATGGAAAAAAATTCTGAATCTAGCCTTATGTTTTCAGATGAGGCAACTTTGGCCTATTTTCACGTTCTTGAGTTATTGGGTGATCTTCATTCAAAGGAGCTAATAGCGAAATCTAATGATTCGGTTGACGCTTTTGTAAAGCAATATAATGAAGATATCTTATCGTTAACTGGTCAATCTTTAGAAAATGAAAATAAGTCAAAGTTAAAGTTATTATCTGGATTACTGTCCAAAGATTTATCGGTAACAGGTAAAATATTATACTTTCTTAAGAAATATGACCTCTACAGTAATCAAACAGCCTTTTGGATTAAAAACTTAGTTGATGCTAGAAATAGCGTTGCTCATGGTCGAAGGGTATTTTACGATAAATCGATATTTCCAGTTCAGCCATTTTTTCCTTTAGTGGCCAATACTATGTATCCTCTCGAGTTTGTTAGGGTACTGTCTGCGAATGTGATTTCTAAGCATCTAGGGATAGATTTATATAAAAATGAATGGAATATTATCGAGAAATGTTTAATAAGTGATGTTCAAGTAACAAATGAGTATTTGGCTTCTGGTGAGTTTAAAAAACTAGATGAAATCTATGGTTCAGAGGCGAATATTGTAAATGGTGGAATCGATAATTTTGTGCTCAGTAAAAAAATATCGCCAGAAAAGTGTGCAAATTTTTATAAGTTCTATTTAAAAAACGAAATCGAAAATCAGGATTTCTTACATTCAAATATTCGCTCAATAATTATTTTGTTTGAGTGCGTAAAGGAAGTTGAATTTTCGGAGACATTGAAGAGTGCCATAATAAATACACATAGGCTTGAGTGTAATATAGATTTTAACTTTAGAGATACCATGTACTTTCTTGATTTTCATGGTTTTCAAACGGTAAAACTAGAAAAGTTGATTGAGAACGGTGCAATTAGGTAGCTGTACATAACAAGCCAGTTCACAAAAAAAAGCAGGATTTGCTCCTGCGCCGCCATTTTAATCAACTATTCTATAGCCTCTGATTCGGGGCGTTATATGACCCCTTTTTCTGCTCGGAGTAATAATGAAAAACTTTAATAGAGATGATGCATTCTCTATGTCGATAAATGATCCTGAGAATATTGATGAGTTCTCTAAAATTATTGATTCGATAGTTATTGGTGATGAACTTTACATTTTTAAAACTAAGAGTGTATTTCGAATGCTGACTGCTGAGTCAATAGACCCTGATTGGAGTGCTCTTGATACTAAACACTCATATGAAAAAATATCTGATTTTGGAACCGAGTCTGAGTATATATCTAGATGTATATTACAAGCCGAAAAACTGTTACCCGTAATTACAAAAACTGAAAAATTTAAGAGTAACGTGTTAGAAGATTTATGGGAATTGAATCTTAAATTATTAAATTGCAGAAATGTAGTCTGTGATCTAGATTCACATTACTCAACCTTAATACCCAAATGCAATCAAATCATTCTTGATAACGAATCATCTAATGTTCTTCCTCCGCTACCTAAAATACCTGAGCTTGAAGAAAAAGTTAGAGTTTTTCTCACAAACTCTAAATTAGTTCTAATAGCTTTGTTTAAGTTTCTGGCAAAGTTTTATCCGCTACCAATAGGCGATAGAGGTGAGTCTCATTTTAATAAGCATGTTAAATGGTTTGAAACTAATATCGGTTCTGAACACAATATATCAAAACTGTTAAAAGCAGATTTAGAGTGGATCCGTCTTTTATCTGAATGCCGAAATGCAATCGAGCATTCTGGGAAAGGCCAAAAAATTGATGTTGTTAACTTTACTTTAAAGCCAGGAAATAAATTTTCACCCCCTAATTGGACTTATGATTTAACTAAAAAATTAGGCTTTAAGAAAGGTCCCCATGATCTTTTAAATGACTTAGATGTTTTATGTTCTAACATGTTGCATTTAGTTGAAGATTTAATTCTTCTTGTTACGCAAGATAAACTTGTGAATCATCCTCTAATTGCGGTTTATAAAGTGGATGAAGCTAAAATTAACAAAGAATGTCTAATAAACTATGATATTACAATCAAATCAAACTTGTCAGTCGGGCTATGATTTCATATAGGAAGGCGTTTAAACGTAACTAAAACGGTTGGTTACTTTCAAATTTCTACATGTTGCAACTAACAATTTTAGTCCGTTTAACGCGGTGTTATGCGATTTAGGTAAGGGTTAGTGAATTGGACAGACTTTACATCATTGGTAACGGTTTCGATCTTTACCATGGATTTTCAACCAGATATTCAGATTTTCACACATATTTGCAAGAGCATTGTTCTGAGCTTCTAGAACTTATTAATCGATATTATTTTCTAGAGAATGAAGTAGATTTGTGGGCTGATTTTGAAGAAAGCTTGGCTAATTTAGACCAAAATGGACTATTGGAAGATTTGAATAACTTTCTTCCTGACACATCGAGTGACGATTTTTGTGATAGAGATTGGCATGCTTTTTCTATAGAAATTAGTAGTAAAGTTGGAGCTTTGACACATGAATTATGTGAAGCGTTTAGACAGTTTATTTTATCAGCAACATCATTAAATGGAATCGACAGACATTTAAGGTTACAACGTAACTCAAAGTTTTTGAGTTTCAATTACAGCAATACGCTGGAGAAGCATTATTTAATTCCACAATCAAATATTGCATACATTCATGGAAAAGCTAATGATTTGTCAGCATCAATAGTATTAGGGCATGGGATTGACCCAGAAGAGTTCAAAGTTAAACCTGAGGAACAACCAGAGGGTTTATCTGAAGAAGACCTTGAACGATGGCATGAATATATGTCTGATAACTACGACTATGCTTACGAACAAGGTACTGAGGAGGTGTATGGTTATTTCATCAATTCGTTTAAAAACACAGAGCAGGTCATTGAGAGTCATAGTGAGTTTTTCTCTTCTTTAATACATATCAAAAATGTGTACATCCTTGGTCACTCTTTGTCTGAGGTCGATATTCCTTATTTTAAAAAAATTCACGAGAGTTTACAGTTCCATTGTCAATGGCATATATCTTATCGCGGTAAGGATGAGTATTTAGAAAAACGAGAAATTGTAAGTGACATTGGAGTATCAAAGCAGTTTATTCATATGATTGAATTTAGTGATCTAACGTAAATAGTCGCATAACAAAGCAATCAACAAGATGCTTATTACACTCAGTATTTGTGGTCTAGAGTATGATTGATTTTGTAACCAAAGGTTTGGCAAGTGTTATCGCGGCATGATGATAAAGGATAGGTTTTGAAGCAAAGACGTGTTATCAGTTTGCCACTGAATACTCAGAAAGCACTTGAAGCTCAATATAAAGATACTTACGAAGCTTTAGATCATATGTACGATACGGGCATACTAAAAGGGGATTGAACAGGTTTCAGTCTCCGTATTTGATCACTGGTTATCTTCGATGAAGCCATGGCTCAACTGTCTGGTATAGATGATTCAACACAGTGTGAATATAATAGGAAGTTGCACAAATTCGCATGTCTATTAAGCGATTCATTTGAATGCTACTTAGTTAAGTATAAAGGTAGATATTCAAATCACGCTACCTATCGAAGTTTACCTCTGATAAAGCTCGTGAAGACCCCCTTTGGCCGCAAAACAAAGGCATAGATTAAGCTAATTATCCCAGAGTTAGATGCTATCTACTACGAAGGGGATGACTTTACGCATCAGATTTATTTTGTTAACGGTAATAAGTCTCAGCGACTTACAGCGTCGCTGGAAAAGTCGGGTGTACATTTAAAATACAATTCAGCCATGCTGTCTAGCTTGGCTTTACGTCTTTCCAGTTTGGGATTCTTAGTTAAGTAAACGCCTGAACTTATCACTGAGGCTTAGTTCTTCGTTGTGGCTGACGGTTTGCTAATAAGCTTTCTGCTGCTGCATTATTCAGAGATTCCCTAGTTGAATCACGGTTTACCACTAAAGAGTAGTGAATATCTTTGCATTAAGTAAAAATGATAATAGAATCAGCTGTATATTTAGCTTTGTTGAGAATTAACAGAACTTAAAAATAATAATAGGAAAACACTCTCTCTCAAAATAGATTTAAATGTCAGCTTGGTATTTTATCTTATTTTTCATTTAATTAGTTGCTATTAGCTACGGGGAAAATATTTGGGGAACTGAGACGCCCTGTTATATAGACGTTGGTATGACTCCCCACGTCAAGTAAAACGCAGAGATCCTTGCTAAAAAATATAGCCATAAATTCACTTTCATTAAATAAAGTGAGTTAACGTAAGAATGAAGCAAGTATATTCGTCGGTTATCATGCTGATATTCGTGGATTACTTGCTTTCGCAAGCAGCGCCTACCTTACTTATTTCGTCGTGACACCTGTCTTCAGTCTATGTTCGTGGATCAGCTAACTTTCATTAGCTACCATCCTAACGCCGTCGGTGATTGTGCCACACCCGATGCTTGATTCTATACGCTAACTCAACAACTTTTATCATGCAGGCACTCTCGATAGCCGTAATTTTGGCTCTACGGGTGTCAGCACTATTTCACGCGATATCGCCCAGATATAGGCAATCATTTCTCGCGCTATTGCCGTGACAATCACGTTATAGTGTTTGCCTCGACGTAACATGGTTTGATATCTGCGGCACAGCCTAAGCTGTGCTTTCCATGCGATATCTACAATGGTTTTACCTAGGTCTTCCTGTCGAAGTTGCAGTTCTGTGGAGATGTTTGCGGCAAAACGATAGGTGTGTGCTCCTTCAACAAGTAAGCGTCTTGCTCGACTATTACCACATTTGGTAATAGAACCAATCTTACGGCTGCCACCGCTGCTGTGCTCACTGGGGACAAGTCCAAGATAACTCATGAGCTTTCTTGGATGGTCGAAACGGGTTAGATCTCCGAGCTCTGCTACAACACCAGTTGCTACAAGTAAGCGTACACCTCGCATCGCTTGGATCGCTTTTACCACGGGGTAATAGCGCCAGTTTTTCACATGATGCTCAAGTTCATTATCGAGCCGTTTTAATCGATTCATACGCTCAGTTATTGTTTGTATGTATTCCTGCAAAACAATCTGTTGAGCAGGGTGCGGCAAGATCAATTCGGTTAACCAGCGTAAATGTTGTTTTGACCAATTGTCTTTCACTTTTGCTGTAACATTATTTCGCAGCAGCAAGGCTTTAAGTTGATATTTACCATCTTTAAGATCTTTCATTGCAGTTTCTCTGGCACGAGATAAATCTCGTACCGCTTCATCTTCAGGCTCGGGTACGTAAATAGCGGTTAAGTCTTCTGATTTAAGCAATTTAGCGAGGTTCATTGCATCACGCTTGTCGGTTTTTATTTTATCGCCTGGTTTCTTGGGGATAAGCGAAGGCGCGATGACATAACAACAATGGCCGAGTGATGTGATCAAACGGTAGATCCAATAACCACAAGGACCGGCTTCATAAACGAAGTGTAGGGTTGCATGTGGGTATTTTGATTCGAACCGACGCACCAATTTTGTAACTGATTGTTTAGTTGATGGATTCTTACCTAGGTGAATAGGTTTGACGCCCCGCACATCTTCAATATAAGCGACCTCAATAAATGATTTGTGTGTGTCCATGCCAATAAAAACTATGTTATGTTTACTCATGCTAGTCTCCAGTTTTATATTTTTGACAAATATATTATGGCTCTGGTTTTTAAAACTAACCCACGAAGTTGGAGGCTAGCACCTTGTGGGAGTCATTATGTCTATATAAATCTTGTGTGAATTTGACGGGAAACTACAAAAAATAAGGAATTTTGATGGCTAGAACTTACCCTCGTGCGTTTAAAGCATTCTGTGATATTGAAAGAAATAACGGAGATTTTTCTGAGTATGCATTTCATTCCGGTGTGATAATTGGAGACATAAATCGTTTTTCCGCAAGATATGCATTGGCGATGGACTTCAATGGAATCAATGTAAACGGTTCTACAGCTGAAACAGAACGCGGGTATGAAGCTCTAATGCGCTGTCTACTTGCATGGGGAGTTGTGGAGTCTTACATTAATCTCTATCCAAATGTTCGGGGTGGTAATCATGCTTTTTTTACATTCTCCTCCAGTGAGTGCAACGCCCTGTGCAATGAACTGGTGCTACTTGGAAGCGATGTTAGTCGCTTATATGATTTTATTATCACAAACAAACATACAGATCAGACACATAAACAACAGTTGCATGCTTTTTTAAATGGAACTTCATTATCACCGACATACTTATTATCAGGAATTCGTCATGTATTTGGACATGGTGTGCTTACTGGAAATGTATCGAATATTAATACCTCAGTACTTAACGATTTGTCTAAAAAATTAAGGGATGTACTTTTCGATAAACTCGAGCTGCATTTTGACAGTGTTGTTCAACTACATCCTGATTTTACGACGAATTAAATTCATATAGCAAGTTGCTAAAAGGACGTAAAACGCTTGGCTTGCGCTCCTTCGTCGTTAATTTCAGCCTAGTATTTTACGCCCATTAGAAAGGCGTTAACTGTAATTATTTGGAGGTTCAGTGGAATCTGCGTTAGTACTAATTTTGGATAAGATACCTAGCTGGCTTATCTGGTTCATACCAATCGTATGGCTCATCCCTAAGATTTTTGGATTACGTGTTGTGAGAAGAACTCATGGTGGCGTAAAGTTTACAAATGTTATTTGCTGGCGATATTTTTTGAAACGTTCTGAGTGGTCATTGTTGCCCCCATTTGTACCGCATGAAGATGCTAGTGTTCTTGAGATTAAGCCTGGTGTCTGTATTTACAACAAATTACTAACAGACATAGAGTTATATCCAACTGCTCGGCAAACCAGCAACCTACAATACCAAGCGTTAGTAACTAAAGATAATAGGTCTATAGCTGTGAGTACTATTATTGCTTTCGAGGTTACTGATATCGTGAAAGCTTATGGTGAGACTTGGGATATGGAAGATCTAATAAAAGATATATCCCTAGCTAAAGTACGCCAGCTACTTACATCAATGTTATATGACGACATAATTAAAAATCAGGCTCAGATAGATGATGACTTAACTGTTGAGTTAAAAATGGAACTATGTAGTTATGGTGTAGAAGTAATAAAAGCGTATTTTACTGATCTAGCACCATCAGGAAATACATTTTTTATGAATTCTGAAAACTCAAACTTAATCCCCATGCCAGAAAACACCTAAGGCTCATAGGTAACTACAGTTAACAAAATAATTAAAGTGATGTTTTAGATATGGTTGTTTGATTCGTTTAACTTTGGATATTTTATTACAGATGTTAATACCATTTTTATCTCTTAAAGCTAAACCGTCCCCTTTGACCTAACTGGTGAAAGGGGACTTAACCCCCCAAATTAACCTGACGATACGCTATCGGATAACAAATCAATATCGATATCCCAGACATCAATACAAAATAAAGAATACTACGACCGCGGATAGCAAAGAGCTGGTCGGTGGTGAGTTGGCTCCTTTTTTAAAGGGGGACCTCAAATGTACGGGATAAAAAACAGCTATAACGTAGAGTGTTATTAAAATGAAATGGGGAATGATGAAGTCTAGCAATGCGGATATTTCCTAGGTCTAGGTTACGGGACATATAGTAAAGCTAGTAACAAAGTACATTTATACATGAAGGTTAGGGACTTTGGTTGTTAATTTGTGAGTTAACTTACCGTTATAAGTTTTAAGCCGTGACATTAGCCTATTTAATCAGGCGATATTAACCCTCTAATATTTCGACACTACTTTTATTATTTCGCTGTTTTTTTAATCAAAAAATATGATTTTATACTGTGTTATTTGCCGATTCCTAAAATACATCAAATTTTACCGTTAAAGAGTAGTTGTTTTCTTGTGTTAAATATAAATACTAATAAAATCAGGTGTATATTAATAATTGATAGTATTTTAAAATAAATAACCAGTAAAGTAATGCGTAACTTATGCGCTGTTTTATTCTGTATTATATGAGGAGATAACCCACTAAATGTCTAATATTCGATTACCTTTAGCAGTATGTGCAATGGTAGCAGAAGTGCTCGAGGGTTCTCATGACACTTTGAACGCTATATTTGAAGCGGCTGGTGCTCCTGGTGAGCCACCTGAAGTTGCTCATGCAACAAAATGGAAAATTTGGTTGCAACGTGCTGGAAATGATCAAAATGTCGATAGTCTAGTAGTACTGGGAAATCTTATTGAAGAATTCATGGATTTACCACCACCTTCTGTAAATATACCTGAAACCAACTTTTTAGGAATTCTAGCCCCTGACCCATCTAAAGCATATAAAATAAAAAAAGATCGCTTGATTAAAGTACTAGAAGAGCATGGGTTTAGGTATTATCGCGGTGGCCGAGTCATTCCAATTGGGCAGCCTGAACCTCAGGAAGTAGGCGTTATAAAATCAGATATGACTGAAGGCGTAATGCCATCTTCAATTGAAGGTTTACTTAACGTCTTAGTTAAGGGATTGCCTCGTGCAATGCAGCCACTTATTCATCGAAGAAAAGATGCAAGAGCACTATCAATTTCTTCTGAATACGATATACAGGATCTCCTTCATTCAATGTTAAGGCCTTGGGTGGCTGATGTTAGACCGGAAGAGTTTACCCCCAGCTATGCAGGCACTAATACAAGAATGGATTTTCTTCTTCCCGCGCATAATATGGTTATTGAGACTAAACGGGTTCGGGACAAAAGTCATGCTCGTAAAGTTGGTGATGAACTAATTATTGATATAGAGCACTATCGTAGGCATCAAAATGCAGATCACCTTTGGTGTGTTATATATGATCCTGATCTAAATATTTCCAATCCAGCAGGGCTAAAAAATGACCTCGAAGGAAATAGATCGACACCTGATGGTTCAATTAATGTAAAAGTTTATATAGTAGGATCAAGCGTGTAACAGGAATTGATACTTTTCAACGTCACACTAGCGATTAATCTTACTTTTTATTCACCTTAGTCACTCTTGACTAAGGTGAATAAGTTGGGGGAATTGAACCGTTCTATCATACAAATAGTTATGTCCGCGAAAATAAAATGGAGTTTGAATGAAATTAGGCATATTTGAGTTAGTTGTAGCTGGAAGTTACGTGTTGATAATTATTGTATTTGCGATTTTTATGTCATGGATAGCAATCCAAAAAAGAAAAAATGCAGATGCTATGCGTAAAAACATACATACGAAGATATCTGTTGGAATTAAGTTGTCATCAAAAGATGTAGTCAACATTGGGAGGTCGTTTGAGCTAACAGCTTTTCAGGCTAGAAAAGTCGTTTATAAAATATTTCGAGAAGCGGATACAAAAGAGTCCTTTGCAAGTCTCAACGAAATTGTTCAAGAAATTGAAAATGAAGAACCATTTGATGATATGCCAGATGAAGTAAAACCTTCATTAGTAAGAATGTCAAAAATAATAGATGAATCTAAAGAAGAAAGCGACAAGCATTTACTGTCTCCTATTATTGGGTCTTTGAGCAAATACGTTGAGCTAAAATCTGAACAAGAAAAGTTAAAAAAGCAAAATACTCGAGCATATATTGTTACTATCATTAGCTTTTTAGTTGGTTCAATGAGTTTTTACTTCACTCTTACATCTCCATCAGTAAAAGATATTGTGAAAGAAATACAGGCTGAGTCAGTAATTCAGACTATAGATAATAACAAGTCAAGCATCGCCAATAATTAAGGCGTTAATTCTGTTTAAATATCTTACAAGTTAACCCCTTCACCAACTATGTGAGGGGGACCATTAACCTGCAGATACGCTATCGGATGACAAAGCATTATATCTTTTATTGAGATTACACTTTCGGAATCATACGTAATGCATCTAGCTTTTCTTCCGCTACAGCACCTGCAAAAAGGTGGGTGTTATTTGCAAGCATAGTTATAGCTGGACCATTTGAAGATTGCTGTTTTCTAATACGTTCTTTAGCTGTTCAGGCATTTGTTTTCCGTTGGTATACATCTTCCCACCAATCTCGTCCATGCTTTTTAAGCAATCTCTTCTTATAATATTAAAGCGCTCCTTGCTATTTGGACCACTAGCCAAAGCAAGTACACTTGCCCAAATCATACGTTTTTGTAAATCAGTTGGTTTCCAGTTCTGTTTTTTTAATTGATCTAAAACGTCAGGGTGAAGAAGGAGGTTGTCTGTTCGGGCCATTCGTTCTGTCCAAAGCATTTCAGCAAGGTTTAAAACTTCTGTTTTGATTTGAGTGTCAATATTTTTAGCGTGCTGCCCCCAAGTTTCAGGGGCATCAACGTCCGAAAGTGTCTTTGCTAAGTCTTGTGTATTCATTCCTGTACAATCCTTGTGTTTTAACTATTACTAACTTCAATATGTGACCAAGTTTTGTCACATAATGCTGTGAGTTCAGGTGTTAATTCCCACTCGGTGTCACCATTATTCATATGTTTAGTGGCAATATTACAAAAAGCTACTCATCAATTTGTGCAATTAGAGTTGAGCACCCGAATAGAAGAACGCTTAGTAATGAACTAATACTTCAGGTGATCAAAGATACTTGGGAAGGTGTCAATCGCCCGAAAAACAAATAAGGCATTTAAACGAACGATAAATAGTTTGTTTTGATTGTGTCGAATAAATAATAAAGTGCTGCCTTTAAAGGATTAATGTGGAATTATGATAAAGGATAAATTTTGAAGCAAAGACGTTATATTAGTTTGCCATTGAATACTCAGAAAGCACTTAAAGCTCAATATAAGGATGCTTACGAAGCTTTAGAACATATGTACGATACGGGTATCCTAAAGGGGATTGAACAGGTTTCGGTCTCCGTATTTGATCACTGGTTATCTTTCGATGAAGCCATGGCTCAATTGTCTGGTATAGATGCTTCAACACAGTATGAATATAATAGAAAGTTGCACAAATTCGCATGTCTATTAAGCGATTCATTTGAATGCTACCTAGTTAAGTATAAAGGTAGATATTCAAACAAAGTTACCTATCGTGAGTTTACCTCTGATAAAGCTCGTGAAGACACCCTTTGGCCTCAAGACTAAAAGGCACAGGTTTAAACTAATTATCCCAGAGTTGAATGCTATCTACTATGAAGGTGATGATTTTACGCATCACATTTATTTTGCTAATGGTAATAAGTCTCAGCAATTGACAGAGTCGTTGGAGAAGTCGGGTTTACTTTTACTATAATAGGGCTCTTAAAGCGCAATGATTACTCATTCAAATACAATTCAGCCATGCCGTTTAGCTTGGCTTTTACCTCCATTACTTGTGAGAGTAAACGCCAGAACTTATCACTGTGGTTTAGTTCTCGTTATGGCTGAGCGTTTGCGAATTCGCGTTCTGTTGCAGACCACTTTTTTCACGGTCAAGATTGGTGGCGAAAGCGAGGAATACGGCTTTATTAATTACGTGATTGTCTTGGCGTATTTTAACGACTTACAATCTAAATAAACGATAGGATAGATGCTATTTAGCGGCCTGTTTTGCCACTCGTTAACTTAATCAATTACAGTGTTGGTTACTTTAGATATTAGGGACGGAGAAATATCTGCGTCGTACAGCTCTTTAAAATAATCAACTATATCTCTGGTTTTCATGTCTCAGGCATAAAGATTCAGGATCTTATCATCCATGGACATAAAGTGAGTTTGGTTTTGCTTGACCAGTTGAGGCTTAAAGCTACCATCGCGCTCTCTTGAGATATTAAGCTCGAATTGACCATCTTCTGTTTTCAGGGTCTTGGAAGAACGACCATTCATGTAATTTATTGAGATGTCTTTCTTGCTTGTCATAATTACCTACCCTTAATATGATTAAGTTAATGGTAGGTAATTACACAGATTTTAGGACATGCCCTGAAGCATTCCCCCCACAATTGAGTGCAAAATAATCTTTTATTTATAGCTATTATTATACATAGTGCTTTCTTAGAAAATTATAATGGATTTTAGTTTTTTCCTATGATTGTAAGAGTTACTATTACAATGACACCAATAAGAAATAGCAACATTTTACAATTATTATTTTTCTCGGTTAGTGCTGCTATTTTACTCTTTTTCTCAATTTTAATAGTTGATTTAGGTACATTCAAAGAAAAATCTAGTAGTTTTGAACTACGCTTAGCTTTCAATTTATTTTCATATTCCTTCCAAACGTCAATGTGCATTTTATGTAGAGTATTATGTTCTGTGGGTTCACCCCAAGTATCAATAAGCCACTTTATATCTGTTTTATTTAGTAAGTTTAAATCTTTATATCCAAGTGTTTGATAAGTAAACTGTAAACGTTGTAATGTCTTTCTAGGTATAGAGTAAAAAACATTATGTCCAGGCTCTTTGAGATTTTGGGAATAAGGTATTGAGAATGACTCTATAGCGGCTAACCAATAAAGTAAGTAGAGTTGCTCATCATATGGTTCGTTTACTTTTCTTTTTTCTCGGATAAGTCCCCTTGTTGCAACAGCTGCTTTATGGAATGAAGCTGGAAACGGCATATTCTTTAAAGCTAAGGTCAGCTTCTTACCTGATTTACCTTTATAGTTCTTTCTCCGGTTTTCCCAAAACTCTCCACTTTTCAGCTCTTCTGAATGTAGAGTCCAAAAATCCATTGAATACTCTTCTTTTCCAAGATAGTCAGACGTATTATGCCAAGAATTATTCATAAGTCTCCGTATAGAGTGACCCTGTATCTTCGTATGATACTAATTAAATTAATAAGTGACTGAATTGTAGTTATTTATTTTGTTTTTTCAATCTATTATTGATTTTGGAAGGAGAAGTTCATGATAAGAATCTTAATTAGGTGTGAAGGTGGCTAATGGTATTAGAAGTTCTACGATTGAAAGTTACAAATTGATAGTGCATTTTTTTGGAAGTGAGGTTCCTATATTCTGGGTTTAGGCGATACGGTGTCGAGAGAAGTACTTCAACAGATGTATTGCCATAACTCATGGCTAGTTTTTTACCTGGTAAACGCTGTAAATGATTAATGGAAATAGAGCCATCAATATCCAATAAATAACGGCCTGAACTAGGGTTGGTTTCTTCTGTATTAACAAAGAGCCATCAAGATCGATCACGCGCGTAATCGAAGGCGTTAATTCATAACGTTTCATTATCGACAAAGGCGAAGAAGCGCCGAGTTAACGCGTTAGCATTAATGCTGTCGTACTTGAAAATGGTAATTCAGCCCTATAAAACCGCAGCCCATATTATTGATTGTAGCGTTCACGTTAAAGCTGTATTCAGCAGAAAGACGATGACACGAATAGCAATATCACAGCAAAATTTTTGCTGTTTCTTCCTCCGTCATAGATAACGGAGGAAGTGGGGGAGATAACCTTGAAAAATTTAATTTAAAATATACTCTCCAGAATAAAAAGTAGCTATTATGGTGAGTTTCAGGCCACCATCTAAAGAACTAATTATAAAGTTGTCATTGCGAGTAACTTGGTATCCTGTATCATATAGGTCAAATTCAAGTTGGCCAGTGGAAATCACAGTCCAACCAGCATCACTACGTACTTTCAGTTTATACTCTAACTCACCGCTATCAGAGATAGTAAATGGAAGCCTCATATCTTGCTCTTGATAATTCCCCTGCCTCGCTGTTCCAGTCCATACTTTAGAAAGCAGCGTCTCAATAATGAAGTCCTTCTTCTTTTCAATTACTTCCAAAGTGGAGATAGTCACTTTTTTAAGATCACCATTAGCATTTAAATATAGTATCTCTTCATCTTCGACACTAAATTTGCCTATGCTATCGTTCCGTAATAAAACGATACTGCTGGTTGGCCCCACTCTGGCGTATTTTAACTGTCCACCTTCATTGCTAAAAACAATTTCGTTAATACCATCTTCGTTTATATCAACTACTTGGAAGTGCTTAATACTATCACTTTCATTTGGTAATAATACTTTACTCTGAATTTCTGACCCGAAAGTTTTGTATCTTAACTGTCCAGATTCATTGGTAAAAACAATTTCGTCAGTACCATCTCGGGTTAGATCAATTATTTGGTAGTCCTTCATATTATGTCCTGAAAATACAGTTGAAGGTTCAGAGAGCTGAACTGAATTAGTATGATGAGCATGAACATTCGCAGACAAGCAGAGAGCTATAGAGCATAATAATCTATTCATTTTTTTTCCTATGATAAGTTTTGTAACACCAGTAATAGAGATGTTAAACTATATAGGTAAATGTTATCAATATGTTAACTTTAATGTGTTTGTTGTTTTAATTGTGATCTGTATATGTTTCCGAACATCCATTGAAGTGGAATGTAGTGGCTTAGAGCAATAGCGCTAAGTCATTCTGCCCCAAAGTAATTTAGAACTATAATTGGTTTCAATACTCTCATATCAATTTGCCATAGATTTAATTATGTATGAAGGCATCATCAAAAGGCCGTTTATACAGGTCTAATGAGATTCAGTTACTTCTGACTAAGAATTGGATATTGCTAATTGTCGCAATTTTGCAGAGTTCTCTGCTGAATATCTAGCTAAATATGAGTAACCATTAACGGGTAGTTGATGAATTGATTCTAAAAATACTTTAGTATTATCTTTGGAACATTTCAGGTGTAAGAAAAACTAATGAAGCAGTATGAAACTGTTAAGTATTTTATTTAAGGAAATAAAATATTTAATATCTTAGTCCTACTTATACTCTAATCATGCTTATTTTAACACATGCTCAATAAGGAACGTTATGAAATCAATGTTACACAAGGGAAAGCTATTTAAGTGCTCAATGATGGTTAGTATACTCGCTTTAGGTGCTCTATCTCCAGCAATGGCCACTGATAGAGCTGGTTACGAAATTATGGACTTAACATTCTCAGAATTAAGCTGGTCAAAATCGATTAAAGAAAGTGCCAATGTCTACTTCTATTGTCCATCCGGACAGGTCATGACAGGAAGAAGTCACTCTGGTGACGAGAATGGAGACACGAAATATCAATGCGGTAAACTACTGGCAAATGGGGAGCCGGTCGTGGTTAACGGCACACATGAAAGTCCTAGAATGAGAGAGTCTGGGTCCAATTTCCGCTGTCAATCTAACTCAATAATGATAGCGCGATGGCACAATGGTGACGAAAATGGAGACAGCAGATACAAATGTACTTATCCATTTTATAACGGCATGGAAATGATAATTACGGATCAAATGATGGTGGGTCCGAAAAAAGAAAGTTCAAGCACTTTTTCTTCTGTAGGGGATAAAAAAATAATCGTAGGCAGAAAACATGACGGTGATGAGAATGGTAATACCGTCATGTATTACGCTGGGTTAAAAGGATACGTAGATCCCAATTCTAATGATGACATAACGCTTGGTAATGGAGGCTACGATTATTCGTATCCTGAGGGTTTAGGCGAATATGAATCTGGTGTAACAGTGGTGTTAGGACGTGATGGCTACAGATATGAGTGTCAACCATTCCCTAATGGTGGTTGGTGTAACATTGATTCAGCGTTGTACTATGAACCCGGATTAGGTTTGTCATGGCAAGATGCTTGGGTGCGTCTGCCATAATTAATCTTGAAATTTTCATTTAGTGCTCTGTAATGGCTTAGGGCAACAACCCTAAGCCATGTGAACACCAAGGGACTTTGTCTACTTCCTTTCAACTCTATCTATTCAAAATAGCCTAGATCCAATCATTATTTCCTTACCGATATGACGAAGAGCGTTCAGCACTTTACTCTCGGTATATCCTGCCATTTGGTTGTATATTGTGGTGTAAGCATTTTACGTCGCATGGCCCATTTTTGTTCTGTGCCTTGGGCGCCTAAAAATACGGTATTATTGCCATATCTCTGATTGAGCTTATCGAACACTTGCATCAGGTTTTCGTTATTTTGCTCAGAATTGAACAAATCTTTTTGTTCATGGGTACCATCAACTAAATCAATCAGGCCGATACCTATCTTGTAATACCTTACATCTTTATGAAACAGCTCTTTTGCTAATCGGGTTGCAGCTTTCGTTATTTGATCCACATCTGCAGTCGGGTATGGGAAGTGATGAATAGCGCGGTAACTCGCGGGTTTGTCATCAAACGGTGAGCTTGCCGCAAAGCACAGCATTACTTTACACAATGAATGTTGCTTACGTGCTTTTAGCGATGCAATGCCTGCATGCTGACTTAGCGCTTGTTGTAGTGTGCTGAGTTCTGTAATGCGTTCACCGACACTGCGTGTAGAGTAAATTTGTTTTTTATCAGCCCTGGCTGTATCCCAATTTTTACAAGGCAGCCCATTGAGTTCTCGTATTGTGCGTTCAACCTCAATATTGAACTCTTTGCGTGCTAAACCCGCGGGGTATTCAGCAAGGTCTAATGCGCTATTGAGTCCCATCACTGTCATTGTTTTTGATAGCTTGCGACCAATACCCCAAACATCACTGATACTCATCGCTGCAAGTACCTTTAATCGTTCTGCGTCATTGTCGAGTACGCAAACGCCATTATAGTGATGTAATTTCTTTGCTGCCTGATTAGCTATTTTAGCAAGAGTCAGGGTAGGGCCTATTCCCACACATACAGGCAATCGGCATTCTTTCCATACTGCACGCCGAATCTTAGCGGCATGGGTTCGAAGGCAAGGTATTGCAGGATAAGTTTGTTTAAATGACAAGAAAGACTCATCGATACTGTAGATATGCTGTTCAGGCGCAAAACGACCAATGACTTGCATCATCTTTGCCGAGAGGTCTGAATAAAGCTCGTAGTTAGAAGAGAGAGTAATAACGCCTTTTTTTTCACATAAGTTTTTGAACTGGAAATAAGGCTTAAACTTTGGAACACCGGCTTCTTTTGCTTGCCTGTTTGCGGCAACGATACATCCGTCATTATTAGACAAAACCACAATGGGTTTATTACGCCAATCCGGGCGAAACACTTGTTCTGCACTGCAGTAGAATGAATTGGCATCAACGAGGGCAAACACTACTTATCATCCAATAGGTAGCTAGGGTGATGGCAACGAATAGAGCGTATAACAACCCCTTCAATGCTAAATGAATCTAAATCGTTAATGAAGACAGGCTTAACTTTATCATTTGCAGACACTAACATACGTTGGCGAACATCAAGTAACTTACAAACGAACTCTCCATTTAAATTAGCAACAATAATATCGTGCTGCCTGGGCGTAACATGCCTATCAACAATCAATAAATCACCATCAAAAATACCAACACCTTCCATTGAATCACCACAGGCTTTACCAATGAAAGTGGAGCTAGGGTGCTCGATAAGAATTTCGTCTAAGGTACATGTAAGCTGGCTATATTCAGCTGCAGGACTTTCAAAACCAGTGATACCAGCACTTGCAGAGATTGGAATTATATTCATAAATAAACACTGTTGTTATATACAGTATTCATTTTAGGCCAGTTATAAGGAAAACTCAAGAAGTGGGGGTTATTCCACCATTTGATTTGAACTCCTCCAGGGGGAGAGTGAGATTAAATCTTATGGCTAAACAGGGTTATTTTATACAGTGTTATTTGTATTTTGGTGAACGCAGTCTCGATTTGCCAAAAGGCAGTCAGGTTTATCTTGTAGTATAAAATTAATATCAATACAATCAGCTGCATAGCTAGTCTTGTATATAACTTACAAGACTAAAGAAATAATTTACAGGACGGCTCGTTTTCCCATAAACATGTAATTAATAAATTTGAAGTATAATCTTACTTTTCAATTAATTAATCTACTTTTATTGAGGTGAATGAATTTTGGGAATCGAGAGTCCTGTTATACAAATGTTATAAGACTCGGGGGGCTGTAGTGGTATTTAATTACTGGAACATTTCTTTTGCAGTTATAGCTTTAATAAATTTAGCTGCTTCGGTTTACTTAGCTAAAAGAGATGATCTAGAAACTTTTCAAAAGGTAGCTCAAATCATTCTTGTTTGGTTAATCCCAATTGTTGCCGCAATCGGGTTGTGGCTATTTTACCGTTCGCAAGATGTTCCTGTCAGTTCATCAAAATTGTTCGGTGGTGGTGTAAACAAAAATACAAACATTACAGGTACGGGCGATTAAATGGCTTATAACATAGTTGTTAAACAAGGACAAAAAACAGCGGACTTTTCGCTCCGCTCAAGTTTAGCCCTCTGTATTTTGTAAGTTAACAAGGGCGTTATATTGTAAGGAAACAAATGAAAGTTAACGTAAGTATTTTAAATGCTACAGGGAAGCTTGGACAGTACAAGAACTTCCTAGAATTACAAATAAAAGATGCTCTAGAGATAATAGGTTCACACATTGAACTACATGACTTGGATATTACTGTCAGCCCCTTTTCTAAGGAAAAAATATCTCCTTTTGGAATTGGTGGATTTGCATTGAGTGCTCATCGAGTGGAATTGTTTTTGGACAGTGAACGAGCTGACATTGAATCTGTTGTTAAAAAAGAGCTGACTGCAGTACTTGGGCATGAAATTAACCATGCACTTAGAAAAAGCTATGGCCACAAACATATTACCCTTTTAGACAGCTTGGTTATGGAAGGGCTAGCATGTCACTTTGAAAGTGTTCTAAATGGTGGTGAAATCTCCTCAATGTTTGTGGATATTCAACATAATGACTGGGTTCCAATATATCAAAAAATGAAGCCTCATCTAGAACGTGATAGTTTCCCATTTGAGCAGATGTTTTTGGGTGCAAATCTTAATAACTATCCGTGTTACGCTGGGTATTGGGTTGGCTATAACTTAGTAGTGCAGTACTTACGCAATGCTAGTGCTAGCGTTTCAGAACTTGTTGGGCTTAATTCCTCAAGGTTTGTAGCATCAATATAACAAGCCGCTAAATTAAGATTCACTAATGCTGTCATGCCAATTGCTGCGCAATTCGCCTGCAGCACTTGGTTCACTTATTAGCGGGGCGTTATATTTCTAGGAGTATTTATGAACGCTAAGAATCGAGTATTACTTCAACATTTTTTAGGTACTAGCTTCTTCTTTGCGTGTGTTTGGCTATTTTTATTGATTATTAAAATAGGGCTTGGAGACGCTGAATTCACGATTAAAGGCGCTGTACTATCCTTTATAGTCATTCAGGTTCCGGCAGCTTATTTGACTTTAAGGTTTGCTTTTCGATTGAATAAGAACCCGATAGATTAAGGTCAAAATATAACAAGACCCTAAAGCCCGACAGCTAACACTGTCGCATTTTTTCGTAAACAACAAAAAGTGCAAAAACCTACGCCAGTATTATATGCGGCTTAGGTTGGCGTTAGGTGTTAGAGCTAGTTTCATGTTAATAGCTTAATAATTAATTTCAAAAGGTGTTTTTTTGGGAAATAAAAATTATCGTGATGAGTTAGAGTCTTTATTAATTAAAGAGTTTGTGACAGCTGGTTATCAAATAACTCAAAAGGTGGAGCTAGATTCCATCCCTGAAAGCTCTAAATATGAAGCATTGAATTTTTCTTTAAATGATCGACGTATTGTTTATCGCAAGGGCAAGGTTACGTCAGATAGGCCAGGAGCTTTTTTGGCTGTTTGGCAACGCCCCCTTACAGAAGATTTAAATAGCAATAAACCTATACCATTAACATCTAGTGATCTCGATTATTTATTTATACATGTAGAGAGCCATTCGAATATTTCGGAAAGACTTGAGCATAGATCCAAATATGGAATGTTTATCTTTCCTGTTTCTCTTTTAATTGAAAAAGGGATTTTAGCTTCGATAAAAAGTAAAGGAAAAACTGGCTTTAGAGTATTTCCTCCGTGGAGCGAAGATAGAGGGGTTGTTGGCACTAAGGTATTTTCTGAGTCAGGCAAGAAAACCCAACGCTGGCAAATACCATTCTTTCTAGATATTGATGAAAATGGTTTAATAGATTCTTGTGAATTAAAAAAACTGCTTCAAATATGAAGTGTGTAATTCACACCTAACAAGGCATTAAAGTCGGATTCGTAACAGTTTACTCAGTTTCACTTCGCTACACAATTTTAGCAAACAATTATCAGCGCCCTTAAATGAGCGTTGGAACATTAAGGAAAATCCGTGCATTCAAATAGAAATGCCATCGCATTTGGTGGTTTAGCATTTTTAGTCGTCGCTTTTGTTGTGACCATAAGTTTAATTTTATGGGCTTGGCCTAAATATAAAGTCTATAACATGGAAATGCATGGTATAGCTTCATTAAAAGAGGCTAAATGGAGCAAGCAAATCCTAATTGAAGAAGCTAAAGCTCGAGAGCAAGCTGCTTTAATGCAAGCGAAAGCAAGAGTTACTTTAGCTCAAGCCGAAGGCGAAGCTCAAATTGTTCGTGCTAAAGCTGAAGGTAAAGCCGACATCGAGCTTGCGAAGGCTGCTGCGGAAGCAAATAAAATTATTGGTGAGTCGTTAAAAAATAACGAGGCTTATCTTCGATATATTTGGATCAAAGGACTTCAAGATGGGAACGGTGAACGTATTTATATTCCCACTGAAGCAGGAATGCCTATCCTAGAAGCGGGTAAGGCGAAAAATTAATGTTCAACAAGTTGCTAAGCGGAAAAATAACAGTTGGCCATAGCTTTGCGATTATAGCCAACCATTATTTTCCACTTAGCAAGGCGTTTTGGTATGGAGGAGCCTAAATGAATATTTTCACTAACAAAACTCTGCTAGCTTCTTTGTTGTTACTTAGCTTGGGGATACTATCTCTAATAGCCGAAAGTACATTTTATCAATTTATTGATAATGACGGCCATCTTCATGAGAGTTTGTTTCTACCACTTGGTATGATAAGTATTGTAGTTGGTATGTTGTTTTTATTAATTTTTATAATACAAAAAATACGATGCGCGTTTAATAAAAAGTAAATTATATATAAAACGACGTTAAATAATCTTAAGCATGCTTACTTAAGGGGCGAGAACCCCTTTAGTTTCCTTCTTCCCCCAAAAACACTGCCATCATGATTTCATCCATTAACGATTTGAACCGATTATTCAGCACCTGCAGATCTAAACCTGTATCGTTAGTTTCCTAATTTTAGATGGTAATATAAACCATCGCCATTTATGGCGGTGAGCAATCACTGAACTGACTCCCACCAATAATAATTCTAAGCGGTAACCGACAGGTATTAAACTGCCAATGAGAAATGTAACCAAATGTTGCATTTCTCATTTCTACGCGTTTTGACTTTTATGGCAAATAGGCCGTATATCGAAAATTTTATCTTTAGAAGAGCTGTTACACATGAAACAGGTATTAATCAATAGATTGATTTTTTAATTTCGAAAACTGTTATTTAAATCCAATATAAACAACTACGCACTACTACTCACTTATGGTTACGTGTTAGCGTTGGTGCTGTTCCGTATGTATCAAAGATACTGATCACCCCCTCAATATCAATACACAAAATAAGGTCAATAAAGATGTTAAATTCAAAGAAGATAGCTTTCTTCTTTTACTCCTACTTAGCGATAGGACTGTTAGCTGGATGTCATTCTGGTAATGGAACTGAGGATGTACAGGATGTACAGGATGATGGGATTCACGTCATTATTGTACCGGATAATAACCTTCATACCATTATGGTACAGCCTGAGGTGGGCGGCTCTGCCACGCCAAATGAGGGGCAGGTGTCAGAAGGTGAGACGTTTGATTTTACTGTGACCCCTGATGCAGGATTTAGGATTGATAAGGTGAGCAGTTTATCCGGTGAGTGCGTGGTGCATCCAATCGATGAGACCTCCTATGACTCTATGACTGCCACTAAGTACCAAACGGACGCGATTGATAGCGACTGCGCGATTAGCGCCACCTTCATGAAGATGCACAAAGTTACAATAAACCATAACATGAGTGGTAAGGTTAAAATACTACCAAACACAGAAGAGGCTGGTACGAAAGTCGTAAGCAATGTCGAAAAAAATGAAGTATTGAAATTCATTGTCACGCCCAATGCAGGCTTTTTGATACAGCAGGTTTCCACCAGTGACGATGTCTTGTGTAAGGTTACGCCAGATAAAATCGGGGCAGTAGCTGGGGAAGTGGTGACTTATACGACGGAGAAAATAACAAAAGACTGTGCTTATAACGTTCGGTTTAGTGAGTCTTTTAAGAGGTTAACCTGTAAAGGAAAGCCATACACTGACATAGACCACGATTGGTACAGTAATCCGCCATCAGATACCCCAGAGTTAGTCGTGGACGACGCGACGATACGTAACTGGCTTGCCTTAGATTTGTTACTGGATGGGCTAGTCACCTTTGAAACGGGGTGTGTGACAGATATGAGCTGGCTGTTTAGAAATAACCACGATTTTAATCAAGATATTGGGGACTGGGACACCTCGAGTGTCACCGACATGAGTTGGATGTTTACTGATGCCGTCACCTTTAACCAAGATATTGGCAGCTGGGACACCTCGAGTGTCACTGATATGAGTTGGATGTTTACTGATGCCGACGCCTTTAATCAAGACATTGGCGACTGGGACACCTCGAATGTAATCTCTATGAGTGGGATGTTTAGTTATGCCGCCTTTAATCAGGACATTGGCAGGTGGGACACCTCGAGTGTCACTGATATGAGCGGGATGTTTTTTGAGGGCGTCTTTAATCAAGACATAGGCGGTTGGGACACTTCGAATGTCACCGATATGAGCTCGATGTTTGCGGGTCATAAAAGTATGTCTAGTGTCTTTAATCAAGACATAGGCGGTTGGGATACTTCAAATGTCACCGATATGAGCTCGATGTTTGCGGGTCATGAAAGTATGCCTAGCGCCTTTAATCAGGACATTGGCAGCTGGGACACCTCGAGTGTCACTGACATGAGTTGGATGTTTACTGAGGGCGTCTTTAATCAAGACATAGGCAGCTGGGATACTTCTAGTGTCACCGACATGAGTTGGATGTTTTCGGGTCATGAAAGTATGCCTAGCGCCTTTAATCAATATATTGGCGACTGGGATACCTCGAGTGTCAGCTCTATGAGTGGGATGTTTACTGATGCCGTCTTTAATCAATATATTGGCAGCTGGGACACCTCTAGTGTCAACAGGATGGACGCCATGTTTAGGCGTGCAGTCGTCTTTAATCAAGACATCAGCGACTGGGACACCTCTAGGGTCGGCCTTATGCAACAAATGTTTTACGAAGCTCATTCATTTTCACGAGACCTAACAGGATGGGATGTTAGTTGGGTCCGCCGCGTCTGGGACTTTGCAAACCACAGCGCATTGACAGAAGAACAACTACCGAATTTTGTTCCTTCTAACCTTTGAGGATTAATAATCGGCTCCATGTCAGCTCATTAACTTTCGGTGCGCTAATACTGGGTATTGTCACGGAGATTGAGTGTCAATATGCCATTGTTGACGTGCTAATGCCAGCATGCTGACTTAGGGCTTGTTGTCGTGTACTGAGTTCTCATATTGTACGTTCAACTTCAATACGAGAACTCTTTGCGCGCTAAACCCGTTAGGGCATTCTGCAAGGTCTAACGCATTATTCAGTCCCACCGGATTCTTTTGTTTGTCTGTTTGCAGCAGCGATACACCCGTCATTATTAGACAAAACCACAATGGGTTTATTACGCTAGCCTGGGCGTAACATGCCTATCAACAATCAATAAGTCACCATCAAAAATACCAACACCTTCCATTGAATCACCACAGGCTTTACCAATAAAAGTGGAGCTCGGGTGATCGATAAGAATTTTGTCTAAGGTACATGTAAGCTGGCTATATTCAGCTGCAGGACTTTCAAAACCAGTGATACCAGCACTTGCAGAGATTGGAATTATATCCATAGATAAACACTGTTGTTATATACAGTGTTTATTTTAGGCCAGTTATAAGGAAAACTCAAGAAGTGAGGTTTATTCCACCATTTGATTTGAACTCCTCCTGGGGGAGGGTGAGATTAAATCTTATGGCTAGACAGCGTGATTTTATACAGTGTTATTTGTATTTTGGTGAACGCAGTCTCGATTTGCCAAAAGGCAGTCAGGTTTATCTTGTAGTCTAAAATTAATGTCAATATAATCAGTTACATAGATAGTCTTGTATATAACTTACAAGACTAAAGAAATAATTTACAGGACGGCTCGTTTTCCCATAAACATGTAATTAATAAATTTGAAGTATAATCTTATTTTTCAATTAATTAATCTGCTTTTATTGAGGTGAATGAATTTTGGGAATCGAGAGTCCTGTTATACAAATGTTATATGCCTAGGAGATATTGGAGTTGAAATTGATTCCTGAATTAGAAACTGAAAACATGATTATTTCCGTTTTAAATCCTGACGATTTTGAATTACTCGTCAAATATGAAAATGATAATCGTAGCCATTTATCACCGTGGGAGCCAACAAGAATCGCAGGATATTTTGGCTTAGAAGAAACAAAAAAACGTGTTGAGTTAAACTTCAAAAACTTTCAATTAGGCTCTTCAATTTCTCTTGTTGCCTTTGATAAAAGTAAATCTGAAATTATTTGTTTATGTACATTTTCAAATATAGTTCATGGTGTTTTTCAAGCTTGTAATCTTGGTTACTCAATCTCTGAGAAGAAGCAAGGTAAAGGTTTAATGTTTGAAATGCTTCAAGCATCAATACAGTACGTATTTACTGAATTCAATTTACATAGAGTCATGGCTAATTATATCCCATCAAATATTCGCTCTGGCAAGTTATTGGATAAACTAGGCTTTCAAAAAGAAGGATTGGCAAAGTCTTATTTAAAAATAGCTGGCTCATGGCAAGATCATGTTTTAACATCAAAAATAAATCTGAGTTAAGTATTTATATAACAATAATTTAAAGTGGGACTGATAACAGTTTACTCAGTTTCACTTCGCTACACAATTTTAGCAAACAATTATCAGCGCCTTAAATGAGCGCTATGTAACTAAAGGAATAGCGGCATGCCCGGAGAAATTGTCGGTGAAGTTTTTTCTGGAGTTTTCAGGTTCATATTTAGATTCTTTGTCGAAATAATCGTTGAGATACTTATAAAAGGTTTAGGTTATCTAATTTACCGACCATTCAATAAAAATGTTGACCCAGATGGCTTTAAAGTAACAATGGTAGGTTTAATTTTTTGGGTGTTAATTTTCTTTGGTGCTTATGAAATTATGGCATTTATTGAAATCGATAGTTGCTTAGATTCTGGTGGTAGTTACAATTACCAATTTGATGAGTGCGAGCAAAGTGTTAATTAAATCATGGTGTTGTGGTAATCGTTACCTAACAAGTCAATTCAACTGGCGATCAATTCTGGGATACTGAAGAGTTACAAGAACCTTCGTCATTTGAATAGACCACCAAAGAATGGAGCTGACCGTTATTTGAAATTATCAGATTTGGTCCGTAGTAAATTGGAAAATAATCGGGTAGAAGAGGCAGTCTCTACCTAACAATTAAAGGCATGGGACGCGAAAAAGCCCGCGCCCATGCTTTAGGCGCTAGCATAAAAGAGCAACCATGGATTTGACGTTATCCCCAGGAACCAAACAGACCCTCCTGAAAATTAAGAAGATTGGTGTTCGGCAAATCAACATCTTTAAGTTTCATGACTATGTAACAGTTGTTACCTTCGTCCTGATGAATGGAGAACTCGTTTCCATAAGAGCAAAAGATGAATATGTGGCATCGAGTTTTGAAGTGTTTCTAATCGCGACCTCGGATGAATTGATTAACAGTAAACCAGATGTGACGATAGGTTTAATGGATAACGAAACCGTAAAGAATATATTTATAGTGAATAAATGTAATTGGTCAGTTCCGACGTCAGCTAGCGATAAAGAGGAACTCTTAGGTCAAACTGAGGGCGCGACAACACAGTATGAGGGCTTGGAATCAGATATGCCGAAAGATGCGGTAAATCATGCGAAATTTGAAGCCGGCATCAAAGTTCAGTTCACTAATTCTTCATCATTCTTTGTTGTCTCTTCCATCAATCCTTTTGACCTTGCTGTAAGTCACGAGACATCATTTAGTAAAGTCAGTGAATCTGAGTATGAATTTCAACTATTATGCTAACTGTATCATTACGTAAAAAACAACTTAATTAGCCGTCAATTCAACACTGATAGCATCCTTAACATTACGTTTAGATATCAATAGTTTTATCCGTTGTGAACCGTTTCTATCATAAGTGTATATCGCAGCTAAGTACATTCCATCGTTATCCGAATCTGAGCAGCCAGAAAACTTTAGGTTATTCTGATGGTAGAGCTCCTTGTATTTCGAGGTGAAATATTATCTTATGGCGCTACGCGAATACAAAGATAATATCGCGCATAACGTTGCTCTAATTTAAGTAACGGTAATAAAGATTTTAGCTAATATACGGTTGTTGCGTATATTTATCAGTCAGAAGCCAAGTACCTTCATTGATCACGGGAATAGAGTTGAGAATATAATCGATGCGAAATCAGCAGAATACGACATTCCTTACTTTTCATTACAATTAATTCAATTAGATCTGTATAAACTGTAACAAAAGTCCCCAAAACAAGTTTAATAACATATAAGAGTTAATACCTATGTATAATCTGAATCGATTCTTTGAAGAAATTACACAGCTCGCGCCTAGCTATATTGCACACCATTCATGGGTTTCATGGGATTGGACTCAATCTGATAATATTTTAAATTCTTGGTGGCTATATAAAAATGCAAAGAAAAGTTCACTTGGTTTCTTGTTATTGGGTGGTACTCAAATTAGAAAGGATGAAGCATTACTTTTCAACTTTGGTCTTAGTTCACATGGAGGTGTGCAAGAAAAAGAAGAACTCGCATTAGTTTCGCGACTTATAGAAAAAAGATGCGAACTACGAAAACAGACACCTTTAATAAATAGCAATTCCATGGTTAGTACAGGAAGTGTATTAAGTGATAAAAATTGGAATCCTATTCTTAATGATTGCTTTATTTTAGGTGGGGTGACAGGTTTGCAGGATTTCCATCTTGCAGAATCTAGATATAACGAATTTAGCATCACCATCAATCCAAGTATTAGGAATAAAATGAGTGATAAAGATAAATGGAAATGTTATTTCCAGTGTTACATTGGAGATATTTGGGATTATAAATATAATGTCCCTCGTGTATTTGCTCGAGAATTACTAGGGTTGAAATTATTTGGCTATAAGCCTGTGTTTAAGTTTGGTCAATTGTTTTTTACTCCCGGTGATAAAAGTAAAGCCTCTACTGCATCATTTACTGCATACTTAAATTATTTGATAAAAACTGGGACTACATCAAGTAACCCTCGAAAAACGCTAATGGAAATAGCAAGTTTCTTATTTGATGACCCTGAATGTTTATTAAAGTAATTCTATACCCATGTTAAGCCGTATTTCTTACTATTTTCCCCTTTAAATAACCCACATATCACCAAGATGATTTCGAACCATCTTGGTGAATATCTATTTCAATGTGTATCTAAAACAAATTTCAATTTAACGCATCGTTTTTATGTTGTGTTATTCGTCTATTTCACGGTTGTATCACAGTTTACCACTAAAGAGTTACCATTCTCTTTAGGTAAATGAAAATAGTAATATAATCAGTTGCATATTTAGTTCGTTAATCATTATTAGGACTTAACAAGGACGTGAAATGCAAATAACATCTTTATTTCGAATCATTTTAATATCAGGCGTAATTACAGCAATAGTCGGTGTTGTTGTTGGTATTAACTTAGCTGAAACATTGCCAATATTATTATAGGACTACCTTATCTTTAATCTCAACAAGCTATGATGAAATAAACAAACGCTTACAAATTAACCATTTTGTTTACCGTTATTCTTTGTTTTAATCTTTCTAATAACTTTGTTAACGAATGAGATTTAATATGAAAAAAATAACAACTGTAGCTTTACTTGCCACCGTCCTTTCTGGGTGCGGATCAGATTCATCTTCAACAGCTCCAGTTAAGCCGCCAACAAAGCCAGTTAACCCCCCAACAAAGCCAGTTAACCCGCCAGCAACGCCAGTTAAACCGAAGGCTGATTACGTATTTTCACCGGATAAGCTTGATGAAGTGAAGCGGGAGCGACAAGATATCCAAGATCACGCAATGGCGCTCACTTATAATGGGGTGCGGTATGATAAAATTAAGTTTTCTGAAGAAGTTACTGATTCTGAAAAATTAATTAGGCTTACGGATAATTCAGGTTTAAAAAACGTTGACCTTTATCTTCCTGGTGCAGTGGATAATAAGAATTGTATTATTTACGCCGAAAGCAAGATTCTGGATAAGTTTAATTGTGATGCTAATATACGCTCCATTTCTAATGATACCACATTCATTGCTACGACGACGATTGATAAAAATCTCTCCGTCAGCCTTGAATATAATAATGACATGTCGGAATACGTTACCGCTATTGGTAATACTATTTTAAGTGAAGCCAAAAATGGCAACAAAGTAACGATCACCACTTCCTTTGCTTTTAGCTATTTTTATCGTGATGCGAACCCTGGTGTTGAAATGCCTTCGACTCTTGGTGCGTCAACCTATTTCCAGCTTTCTGATATCGTGAATTCAAATCTAGGCAGTAAAATGACCTTGAAGTTTAACAACTTTGTCGGCGGCAGTGGTGATGATGGGATCAACATGTACACCGGACTTATGATCAATAGCAACAAGATGACGACGATCGTAACCTCAACGGGTTCAGTTTTCTCTGGAGGCACGGATCTGTTCGCAGCCGGTAACCCACGAATTTTGCAACGTTCAGATACCAATAAAGCCATTGAGCTTAATAAGCAAGTGGGTGTGCATAGTTGGGCGGAGGACGGTAAAACAGCCAAAGAATTCCCGTACACCAACGAAAGTCATCGTAAGCAAGCGACCTATTTTAATAAGGTGATGGGAGATAAAGGGATTGATTTTTATATCTTTACTTTAGACTCGGCTCCTGCTAATGGCGAGCACTGGATGACTAAAGCAGACTCTGATAAATACGACTTTATCACTCGTATTGAGTAAGTCTTAATTTGATCCACATCTGCAGTCGGGTATGGGAAATGATGAATAGCGCGCTGGCTTAGCGCTTGTTGTAGTGTACTGAGTTCTGTAATTCGTTCACCGACAATGACCAAAAGTAATGTGCGGCGAACATTTCAATGAGGCACTGCAAGTTACAACTGTGACGGCTATAACTACCGGTTTACTTATAAATGGGTATTGACTATTTATGGTTTGACATTGGCTCGGCGTTTATGCCTAAATAGTTATTATATTGTGAAGGTATACAACAACGAATCTAGTGAAGGTAAATTATGAAAGCATATGTGTTCGACGGAAAAGAAAGCGCTAAATTAGAAGATAGACCAATACCAACAATCATAAAACAAAGTGATGTGATCGTTAAAGTTGAAAAAACTACTATTTGTGGCACTGACTTACATATTTTGAGAAATAATGTTGCTACATTTATCCCAGGTACCATTATGGGTCACGAAGGGGTTGGAATAGTTGAATCATGTGGGGATCTCGTAAGTAAATTCAAGACGGGTGATAGAGTTATAATTTCATGCATTACATCTTGCGGTAGCTGCAAAATGTGTCAAGTTTCAAAGTTTGGGCAATGCTTCGATGGTGGCTGGTTATTAGGGAATGAGATTGATGGGTGTCAGGCGGAGTATGTCAGAATTCCTTTTGGTGACACGAGTCTACACCTAGTTCCTAAAGATATAGATACAGATTCTCTTGTACTATTAAGTGATATATTCCCAACAGGATATGAAGTAGGCGTTCTTGATGGACAAGTGAAACCTGGATGTTCAGTCGCGGTTATTGGGTGCGGTCCAGTAGGCCTTTCTTCATTAATGACATCAAAGTTCTTCTCGCCAAGCGAGATTTATGCAATTGATACAAACGATCATAGACTTCAAGTCGCCACTGAGCTCGGTGCTACACATGCAATTAATAATTCGGATGGTACTGCAGTTCAACAGATTCTAGACATTACTGATGGTGTAGGTGTTGATGTCGTGATTGAAGCGATAGGCATTCCAGCTGGTTGGGACATGTCCCAGAAACTTGTTTGCCCTGGCGGTAACATCGCGGTACTTGGTGTGCACGGTAAATCTGCAACGATAAATCTTGAAGATATGTGGAAGCGAAATTTTACAATGACTGCTGGAATGGTTCATACAAATACGATCCCAATGTTAATCAAACAAATTAGGGCTGGTCATCTGGAACCTAAAAAATTAATTAGCCATCAATTTAAACTATCAGAATCAGAAAAAGCATACACAACCTTTACGCATGCCTCCGACTACAAATCTTTAAAAGTGATTATTTCTAATGATCTCCTATAACACAGCTATTTATAGTGGCTCAATGGATTAATAAACCATTTAAAATTATATTGATAGGTCCCCTTATAAACTTATCAATACGGCACTTAACCCAGTCTCGACTTGCCAAAAGGCAGTCAGATTTATCTTGTAGCCTAAAATTAATATCAATATAATCAGTTTCATATTTAGTCTTGTATATAACTTACAAGACTAAATTAATTTGGGGAATCGAAAGTCCTGTTATACAAATATTATGTTTCAAAAACGTAGAATCAATCAGCACTTTCATGGAGTGGGTAATGTTTAAGAAAGTATTTTTCCTATTGGTATCTTCCATATTTGTTCTTTGTTCGCATGGTGCTTCTGCGAGTACAGAATATGATGTTGAAAATGGAAGAGAAATCATAAAGCTATTGCAAAATGAGATTTATGTTAAGGTTAAACTTAGTAAAGAAGAATTATTAAACACTAAAGTTGATTTTCAAGAATATTATCAACAAGAAGTCCTCCCTCGTTTAGATCATATATCAAAGAATATTAACGAGTCCGCAATTCATTGGATTGATTTAGATTTTGATGGTAAACCTGAGCTTGTTTTCTGGACTGAGGGGTTATCACCAACAAGTTGGGGAGCTAATGAATATCTGTTCATTGTTAGTATCAATGAAAAATCAAATCCGGTGATTTTGAAATCTATGGATTTAGGTGAAGTTTCACGAAATGTAAAACAATACCGTTACGTCAAGTTTTGGCCAGAACCCAATAAAAATCGAGGTTATAATGATTTTCTGAGGGCTGTATTGAGCTATGGTAACTTTGGAGTAAGTGGAAGTGGGATCATAAATTTACAGATAGAATGGAATCGCTACGGAAACAGCATTGAAATAAGTCGTTTTCACACAGCATTCCCGTTTAATATAGAGCTAAAACATAAATCTGAGAACGAAAGCTAACAAAAAAACTAGGGGACATCGACTGCGGCGAAAATAGCTATGCTATGACAAGTTTTCGCCTTGCAATATATTGTTGATATGCTGGCAAACTTGGTGACCTAGAATGAACGGCACATTGTACTGATTAGCGAGTTTTTGAGACGCTTTGAAAATCTCCTCAAACTCTACTTGCCTGCCGTTGTCGGAATCTTCTTTCATGCTGAAGTACGCATTCTCATACAATGGTGCGTCAAGTAGTGAGATAAGCTTAGAGATGGGGAATGTAGGTGCAGGGAGGTTAAGGGCATTGAAAAGTGGCAAGAACTCCTGCTCAATTTCTAGCATTAACTCGCGACATTTCGGGTTAGTGGCTAAGCCTCGCATATCCGAATCATAGAGGAAAGACGCGGCGTTTGCGGCAAAGCTGATCAATAATTTGGGTAGCCTCACATGGTAACTACTTGATTCTCGCTCAACATCATTAAAGATATTATTCAATAAATAATCTAAGTAAGCACTCGGCTGACCTTGATAAACGGCGTAGATACAATCTATTAATTGATTGTGCAAAGTCACTTGATAAGGGCTTGTAGTGTAGCTGGCCTTCAAGTGGGTGATACCGCTGACGATTGCGTTGTTTGGGGCGAGGCCTTGAGCTAATTTTTCATCTTCGCCAATACCATTTTGAAGTAGAACAATCGTTTTGTGTTTCCAAGTTTTCGTTTGCTCAAGCAAAGTGCTGTTATCGTACGCTTTGGTAGTAATAAAGACGATTTCTCCGAAAATATCTTCCAAGTTGTAAGAGATGGTATCGGCGTAACCAACGAGTGGTTCGGACATCGAACTAGAAGTAAGAAGAACCTGCTTATCTTTCCTAAGAGAATAGGTACGGTAGACCCATTGGATTTGAATGTCCGGTAAAGATGATAATCGGGCTGCAATAAAGCCACCAAGGCTTCCTAACCCTATAATACTCACTTTAAGCACGCTCTACTCCTTTCTTTAATTGTTGGTAGTGAAAACGCTACTAAGTTATATAATTCATCATCTTAAATGAAATCGTTAATATGCGGTCCCTGCTAGACATGTCAGGTAGTTTACCATGACAGCAGCTGAACCTAACAGAGACTAATTAGCGATTTCCAAACGATTACGTCCAAGTTCTTTAGCTTTATAAAGTGCCATATCAGCGGTATTAATTAAGGCATTTATGTCATAATTGCAATGAATAGGGGCTACGGATAAACCAATGCTGACGGATATTTTCACGCTTTTATCTGCATGGGTAAATACCATATCGTTAAGGTTACGGCATAGGCGCTCACCCAATGCTTGAGCATCTTTAGGTGATATTTCACTTAACAGAATAACGAATTCCTCACCACCATAACGAGCTAAAATATCATCTTTGCGGATAATCGATGAAAAACACTCAGCAACGCCCTGTAATACTTTATCTCCCATAGCATGCCCAAAATTGTCATTCACCTGTTTAAAGTGATCGATGTCGCACATCATGACTGCGACAGAGTGTTGATCACGTTGCATTTGATGAAGTCTTTTTGTACCTATTTCAAAAAGAAAGCGTCTATTGTAAAGACCAGTTAAAGGATCGGTTGTTGCCAATAAATTTAGTTTATTATTCATATCTCGTAATTCTACAGTACGCTCTTTGACCATAAAATCTAGTGTGTCATTTTGATTAATTAGCTCTTGTTCTGCACGCTTGTGTTTGTTTTGCACATCTTTTAGACGTACTAATAACTGGTTCAACAAACTAGTGATTACACCCAGCTCGTTTTTACTATGCAAATTACCAACTACTAATTTTTTAGTTGGGTTATTCGGATCTATTTCGTTGACTTGACAACCTAAATTCATTAATGGACGGGTCAAGGTATAATAAAATAGAATCAATAAGCAGATACTAAGAATCATATTTTGAAATAAACTTCCGATAATAGTACGAAAAGCTCGTTGAAAAAATTTTTCGGCAACAAGGTAATTATCCAAGTGCACTTCAATATTTCCTATCTCAATTTTGCTTCCCGGATAGGTGAGTGGTACGACAATTGGAGTGTCACAATTGAATAGCAGCTCTGAAAGCCCTGATAAATATGATTGGTAGGGGGCTCGTTCGATTTTATAAAGGTATGTACCTAAATCATCAATAATATACACATGTTGAAATAACTCATATTCAGATAAACCTTTCGCTACCTTTTCTGCCAATAATGGATCAATATTAAACACGGCCTGAGCCGCTTGGTAGCGCATTGCATTAACCATTTTTTCTGCATGTTTTCTAGTGCTCACTTGTTCGTCAAGCAGATCAAGCGTAATGGTTGCAGAGGCAAAGAATAGTCCTAAAATGAGGGTGACGGAAAGCGTGTAGATCGTTTGATTAAACCAAATGTGGTCTCGTAATCTTAATTTCATGTTGGTAGGTTAATTTTATCTGAGTTTAAAAAATCACTATAAAATTTTCGGTAACGTATTTTTGAATCGTCATCCAAAAAATATTCATAGAAACTTCTAAAGTCATCGCGTTTTACCGCTTTAACCAGCAAAGTGTTAATCTTTTTTATAACAGCCTCACCCCAAGGCGTCTTAGAGCAGCCAATATAACCGATCGTATAATCTTTAATTTCACTGATTGGCAGTTGGGCTATATCATCAGATACACCGATGGCGCGCCCATGGAATTGACTTTCAACAGGTTGAGCAAACATGGCGTCTATATTCCCTTTAATTAACATTCTCAATAAGCCTTTTGGACCTTCATTACCGACCCTTTCGATCATGCTCTCAGATCCTTTATATTTATCTAGAAGAGCATCGATCGGTTTGGTATAAGAACGACCATTTGAATAGCCAAGACGCATCCCGCCAGATTGAATTATTTTTTCAAGGGATACACGTCCTAATTTATCTTTAAAATCATTAAATTTTGGTAAATCATTTTTACGTACGACAAGACTGTTGGGTAACAGCAGTCGTGCAGGTTTGCTAAAAATAATAAATTTTTCACGTTCAGGAGTTTTAAGTAAAGTAACTGAACAAGCATTTAACCCCTTTTTCATATCACGCAACGTGCGTTTAAACGGTGAGATTAGTACCTGAGAGTCAAAATCTTCCATTCGATTAATCAGGTAACTTTCAATCTGGTCTGAATATCCTTTTCCAGAATAAGGTCCATGAACAATGCTTAAAGGTGGGAATTCTGGTTTGTACCATGTAATAGTTTTATTTGTATTTGCTGATACCTGACCCACATATAAAAAAATAACGATAAAGCAGATATAATTTATTTTATAAATTGTCATTTAACCCTTCTTTTCATCTTCTGAATCTGTACTTTCTAATATATCTTTTCGAATACTAATTTTTAACGGTTCTTGCTTCTTATCTCATATAGTATGCGTAGTGGTATTAAGCCTCTAATTTGTTGTCAAATCCGATATACCACTAGCATTACTCTGCTACATCCTTCGCTGAAGAGAGGTTGTTGGTTTTAATACTTTTAATAAAAAATACATATGGAGTTACGATCATAAAAATAGCCAATAATGCATAGAAATGGAAAACATGGAGGCTTCTTTGGATAATTAGCATTGTGAATAGTGCTAAGATCTAAGCAAATAAGTAATTATTAAAACAAAAATCAATTGTAAAAAAAATGTTTTATTTGTAAGTCTTTGTAACTGTTAATCCCTTATTAGTGATTTTTATTTTGAGATAAGATAGTCCCTGACAGGTCTATATGAAAAAATCATCTGCATTGCAGTTATTGCAGTTATTGCAGTTATTGCAGTTATTGCATTCTCCGCATTTTCTTCATCGGCGGACAACGACAAGATATATGCAGGAGCACTACAAAAAACAGTTGGTTTTGCTCCTTCGTCGCTAATTTAGCCATTCCTTACAAATGGTTACACAGTAAAACTATGTTTTATATGTTTTATTTAGTACTTTCATATCGAAAGTACTGGAGGTAGGGATTATAATGTCATGCTTATTTAAAATGTTTAAGAAGAAACGTACATCCGTTGATTTAAATGAAAAGTTAAAATACGCGATGCTTGAAAATCCAAGTAGATAAAAATTCGAAAGGCCTCTTAACTAGAGGCTTTTTGGATTTAGGGATAAAGTCCTTCATATGGGATCTCGTATTGAGCAAGGTCTAATGCGTCATCGCCGAATACGCCATTATAGTGATGTAATGTCTATGCGGGTGTTTTATACCGATGGGAGAGTCTCTACAAATCCATCGATAGAGTAAAATAGTAGGGTTCCAAATATAGTTACGATTACAATGTAGCCAATTAAAATTGCAATCCCATATGATACTGAATGGGATTGTTTATCTTGGTTTTCTACAACCCTATCTCCATCAAATGCTTGTACGAAATTGGCTGGAAACTTAGTTGGTAGTGGTTGAATGGACAATTTACCAATACTTAAAATGGAAATGATTAGGCGTCCAATTCTATATGCAAATGGATTACCTAGGATAATAATTATATAAGCAATTACGTCAGCCATTTTGTTCCCTTATCTTTTAGAAGATGTAAGTATCATAACCCTATTTGGTTAATGTAACTGAGAGCAATATCTTGGTTCCACATAATTATCCCTTCATGTTAAGCAGGCCAATCTCAATGAACTACTACAGTCGACTTTTTTTACATTAGGTGATTGGCGCTATTCTTTACGTAATGACAAAATATATTAACTCGATGTTTATAAGGAAATTAACATTTTAGGTAAGGTTCTTGCTTTGATATAACTGGGCTATTTGTCTTTAATGAATATAAGGAAAATAAAATGAAAAAATTAATCGGATTATTTACATTTTTATTTGCTTTTTCAGTCAATGCGGGACTCATTAATGGCAGCTTTGAGGAGCCTGTCATTACTGGTCAGATGCAACTGGTAACCCCTGCAGCAATGCCAGGATGGGAAACAACAGATAGTGCATTTGAAGTGTGGGCAAATGGATTCTTAGGTTTTCCTTCGCATACAGGAAATCAATTTGTTGAATTAAACGCCTATATTGCAGGCACTTTGTCGCAGGTAGTGTCAGGTATAGCAGCCACCAAAGAGATTGGTTGGGAATTCGCACATCGCAGTCGTACTGGCGGTTTAGAAACGATGCGTTTACAAATTACAGACTTGGGTCTTGATAATACCTTTGGGACTTCTGATGATACAGATTTGTTCAACGATACATTCGATGCGGGTATCAATACTTGGCAAGTGAATTCAGGTTCAGGGATATTTGCTTTGGGTAACGACATTAAATTTGCATACTCCGCTGTCTACGCTGTAGGCGGCATCTCTGTGGGTAACTTACTTGATTCGGCCTCTTTTGGTCTGGGTGTAGGTGGTGCAGTGGTACCTGAACCATCAAGTTTAGCTATCTTCGGCTTAGGTATCTTAGGGCTAGCAATAAGAGCAAGAAAGAGAGCATAGATTGATGGTATTAGATGAGTCCGTTAAGTGATGTCTTACAACAAAACATTAATCGTGTATTAAGACTATTTTAGATCCGGCGACCAGTGTTGACTGCTTAAGGTTGATTTTGAGCTGAGTATTAGAAAAATATGAATTAATTTTTGTTCAGTGCAAATGTTTCTTGAAAAGTATACTACACTGATCGATAATACTCATTAGTAGGTACTGGGGGCTTTTTGATAAATCAGCTTTCATATTTGACTAAATTCTCAGCATTAAATAATAATACAAAGGTCTAAAAATTATATTTAGACGATGAACCGGATGGGTTATGAAAATACAAAATCAAAATCAAAAGAAAAAAGACAAAAAAGAATTATTAAGAAATGAATTGGATAGGGATAGGCACTGGGCCAACCTTCATTGCGGTGGCGGCAGTATCTCTGATAGAGACGGAGATGATATGTTAAGAATCATGGCCGCGATGAAAATGTTTAGATGTTCAAGCGTTAATTAACGATTAACGGGCATTAGATGAACACTAGCAGTACGCTTACACCTATTAGGGATTTGATTTAAACATGTCAGACAAAACCGAATTAAAAAATGTAATTGATAATAGCTTGTTACATCTTTACATGAATGTGGCCAACAGCGGAAAATTCGTGACTGTACCAGCAAGAAATAAAATTATTAAAACGTTTTTGACACCAAAATTAAAAATAACAAAACATCGCTTAGTGAAGTCAGAGGTAAAAAAAATAGTCCTCGCTGCTAAATCAAAAACAGGAAATTTGGAAGGGTTATTGGTCAAGATGAGTGACACTCTAGGTAAAGGTGACCAAAAGGACTCAACTTCATAACCTTGTTGCTTTGCTAGAACCTCTTTTTGAGGAGCACCGGATTGATTTCAAGTTCACCATAGCGCAACATGAAAACTTTACTTTTTCTTTAACTAAAATACCATTCAATCAAACCTCTATCATTGTATCTATACGGGTCAGTATAAATACAATTCTTGTTTTCACTTTAGTTTCATTTGATTTGTGATCCGTTAATAATCATAATCGATTTGTAACTAATAGTGTATTTGGTACTATTTATAATAACTAAACTAGAATTTACGGTATATGTAATCACGTATAACGTACTGTTCTATATCTATTTGATCTCTGTGGTATTCCGATGAAGTATAAAGTTTTAATCTTGTTAATGTGTCTGCTTAATGTTTCCTGCTCTACTATAAAAACTCATAATGTTACATTTGGGCACCCGTATAGTGGTACTGAAGATGCGGTGAAAAACTTTCCTTGCCGCGTAATATATTCAACTCATACTGCATTAGTGGATTTACCATTGATTGCTCTTGATATGCCTTTTTCGTTTGTAATGGACACTATCTTGTTACCTGTGGATCTATTTGTTAAACCTAAACTAGACCGGGAGTTGACGGTGGCTAATGATAGAAAATGTATATAAATACTTTTCATTAGCACATAAAAATAACAAATAATTAAAGCGGAAACGGTAATCTTGATGTTCACTTCAGTAGCGGTATTACGAAAAGGTAGGTAGTGATGGACTGGATAATATGTGTGCGTACTTATATCAAAGTGGTAGAAGAAGGTAGCTTTAACGGTGCTGCTTATCGGCTTAATACCACGGGGTCTGCAATCAGCAAGCGTATAAACTGGTTAGAAGAGAAAGTGGGTGTGCAGTTACTTAAGCGAACTACGCGATCGCTTGATCAAACAGAAGCTGGTCAGTTATTTTACCAGCGGTCACGATTACAACTTGATCAGTGGATGTCGCTGGTGGACGAAGCGCGTTCGGTAAACCAAACGCCGACTGGGATATTAAAGATTGGCGCGACAACGGCGGTAGGCTCTAAATTTATCATCAAGTACTTAAATGACTTCTTACTGATGTATCCAAAAATAAAAATACAATTACTGACCACATCACCAGGGCAAATGCCCGAGACTTATGTCGATGTTTTTATTAGCCGTGATTTGGAACAGCTAAATTCGCATAATTATAAAGCCATTGAGCTGTTTAAAAATGACGCCCAATTTTTTGCCTCACCAGACTATCTCGAGGAATATGGTAAGCCTGAAACCATTGATGATCTTGAATCTCATAACATGCTCATTTGGGGCGAAAGGCCAATACGAGACGTGAAGCTATCGACTGGTAATCGCATTACTTTGCGGGGGAATTTTGCCACCACCAACCCTGAGGCTTTATTTTATGGCGCTAAGTGCGGTATGGGTATCTTACTCGCCAGTCAAAAGATGCTTGAAGATTTAATTGAGGTGGGTGAACTGGTCCGAGTATTACCTGATGTAACGGTCGATCACGGCGCTGTGTGTGCTTATTATCCAACCCTTGATTATGAACATACTCGTACGCAGTTATTTATCAAATACCTAAAAGAGCGAATACATCTAAAGGGGTAGTATTTCGGTTGTTCCTGCTGTGTTGCAGTGTTAAAAGTTGCATAAATATGTTTTTGTGGTTTTTTGATGTTGAGACTTTTGAGTCGTTAATTTTTCATGCTACTAATATTCCTTTGTTGTATTAGGGAATATACATTTATGTTAGATAATTCAGCACGTTATTCATCCATCGCACTGGCTAAAGAAATTGAGTCTCCTGAGAATCCAGAAGGGCTAGAGAAGCGCGTTGCTTTGATACCGAGTGATGTAGGTCTGCTTGTTCAAGCGGGTATTAAAGTTTATGTTGAGACTGGTGCTGGCGACGGTGTCGGTTTTAGTGATGAAGAATATTTAGCAAATAACGCGATAATGCAAACTGCGGAACAAATTTATGTGAATAAATCACTAATTATTAAATTTAAAGGCCCAGCTATCGCTTCTGTAGAGCAAATGAGTGAAGGCTGTACGTTGTTCTGCATGGCTCATTTTCATTCCTACCCAGGTCGCGCTGAATTACTGAAATGTAAACGTATTAACGTTATTGCGATGGAAGAAATACATGAGTCACCTAAGTATGAACCTGATCATAAGATCCTTGCTCGTGTAGCGATGAATTCCGCATTAACCCCTTTTATCAATGCGCAAAGTATCGGTGATTTACAAGTCAGAGTTATTGGTTGGAGTGAACGATTACGAGGAGGTATCAAGCGAGCTGGAAATCGTTCACCGCGTTCATTACGGGTCATTCAACCGACACTTTCATATGATGAACTCGATGCTGTTGGCCCTAATGCGCTGTATTTCTTTGACAGTCAGACTTTTAACGATCAACAAGACATATTGCTACAGCTACACAATGCGGGTACTCATCTTTTTGATGTGACTGAATTTGAACGTGAATATGGACAACAAGCAATGTCAGCTTACCGAGACAGCCATCCACCACTCGAATTTGGCTTACGTCGTATTCAGTGTTTGCACGAAACAGGTCAAGCGGGTGCCAGATATGGGTTGTCATTGTTAAAAGAATATAAACCGTCTGTGGATGTCGCTAATATAAAAGCGGTGATCCTTGGTTATGGTAATGTCGGGCAGGGTGCTTTAGATGAATTACATCAACAAGGTGTCAAACATATCCATGTATTAGGTCGCGCTCAAACAGCCAAAGATAATATAGGTTATTGGTTGCAGGGTGTTGATATCGTGATTAATGGTGCTGAGCAGTCACCTGAGCTTAGAGGCAAGAATTTCTTAATCAGCAACCAGCATGTGAAAGAATTAATACCTGACAATTCTGTTGTTATTGATTTAGTGGGGGGGAGTGCGACTAACCGTAGTCCGGTAGAACCTGTGGTTAGCTGTAGTTTCTTGACTCAGCCTTATTTTATTCAAGACGGTGTTTTGATCTCATCTTTATGGGGTTGGCCAATGATGGGCATGATGCGTGAAACAGCAGTTCGCTATTCAGGACAAATTACCGATGTATTGATTGGTCGTGAGAAATTGATTGATGGGCTTGATAAGTTAACGCCGGGTGTGAAACGCGCTTTGGTTTGTGGGCCATTTTAGTTATTTTCAAGATGCTAGGTTATGACTATCCGCCCTGTTTGAGGACGGATAGAATACTTAATTACCTCACGGTATAACTAACAGTCACTTCCGTAACGTTGCGTAATATAAGTTTCAAAGTTATCGCATAATTGACCATCAGAAATATGATTGTCAGCGATCGTCTCTGCACCATCAACAATACTGATTTTTGCGTTTAATGCTGCTGGTTGAACTCGAGTTCTTTTCTGAGCAGCTTCGATTTTTGCTTGTTCTTGTCGCCAAGCCTGCTCACTGGTTTTATTACAGGTTTCAGCAAGGTAAGTAGCAGAGAAACCTTCGCCAGTTAAGCTACGTAAGGTTGCATCGTGACTAATGCTGTTACCCGGCTTCCAGTAATGCTCAGCCAGTAACGGACCAATTGCTGGATTATCGGTTAGGTAGCCAAATTTCTCGATAAAGTAAGCACGAGTTTGATATACCGCCATATGCGCAAGTAGGTAACCTTGGTAAGAACAAGCGGCTTCTTGCGATAGCAAATGAGGAACAGCGAGTAATGGTCGTGGACTTGCTGCTAGGCCAAGAATACGTTGCTCAGTATCACGGGCTAGCGTTGTTATGTATTCAGGTGTTAACACGTCTTCATCAGCGCTATACACTGCCCATTCAAAATAAGGCACCACTAAGATACTGCGTTCTTGATAAGCTTTAAACGGTTGTGTTGCTGCAATCAATGCTTGGATAACCTCGTCTGGTACTACTTCACCATCAGCATTATAAGCATATTGCTTTAACCAGTCACCGTCGTTTAACAAGCTATCGCAGAACATAGATTGCGTTTCTGCATACGCCATTGATGTCGGTGCAAACTCTTGTGAGAAACACGGCGAGTTTAATTTAATATTGGCAAAATGAGCCGCATGGCCTCCTTCATGGAACAAGGTATTGATGCCATCATAACCGCTGCCGACTTGGTCAGGCTTCGCGTTACTGGTGAAATTGATTTTACCGGCTTGCCATTGATCTTCTGCATAAAACGACGGAATAGGACCGTGGCAGAAACCATTTTGATATTTACCAGGGCGGTCTAATAAATCGAGGGTCATGTCGGCTTGTGAATAATCGATATTTAGACGACCGAATGATTCAATCCAACGACGTAATGATTTTGAGAATGGCACGTAAGGGTCAAGTTGACGAGCCGCATCGCCAGCATACATAAAGCTAAAGTTATGGCCTTGAACCGCGCTGTCGCCTTTAGTATCTGCTAAATTTTGGATACTGCTTTGGTTTTGTTCACGTGTACGTAATTCAAAGTCATCTAAAATAGTGAACAGTTGCTCTGGAGTCATCTGCTCGGTTTTATTGACTTTGTAATCAAAGAAGTTACGGAAGCCTTGCTGACGAGCAAAGTCATTACGTTGTTTAACAAGGTCAATGTAGCCGTTATTTAGCACCCATTGTTCAAGGTCTAATAACGCTTGGTGTGCTGATTGTCGAACACTCTCATTATTACTGGTGCGAATATTCGCGGCTAGCACGGTTAAAGATGCTTGCTGCTTATCCCCGTTTTCATCATTGCAATACATTAGGTAATCTTGACGCTTGGAAAATAACGTCGATTCACTGCGAATGAGGGCGGCCATTTTATCTCTGCCTTCTGCGCTTTCAATTGCATTGGCATCAAAAAAGGCTAACCAACCTTTGAGTCCTTGTACCAGCTCATCATCATCGGTTAGCTGTAATAGTACGTCAAGGTTACTGCGTGTTGCTTGAATGTGACTTGGGTCTGAGATAAAAGCACTGAGTTTAGCTTCTGCAGCTGCAAAACCGTCATGGTCATCGCTGGTGCCCATGTAAGTTTGCCAAAATAGATCTTCTTTACGGCGGTGTAGTGCTAAATAATCATCATTGAGTTGATTAAAATAATCTTGTGGGTTCAAAACATCTCCTTGTAAAACAGCGTATCACGGTGATAGTGCGTGAAAGGCACTTAATGAATACATTCGCTGATTTCATGCCATAGTTATTATTTTCGAAAGAGGATACTCGTCAAAAATTAGATAAATTAAGTAGATAATACGCCTACATTCATATGCTGCGCTTTACCTTGCATCACACTTTAGCTAAATTGATTGCTGGAACTTGTATTTACTACTTGTTTTCTGGAATTATTTGATTCATTTCTTGTCTCGTATAAGCAAAGCCAATACACTTTAGTACTTTAATAAGTAATATATATCATTAATAACACTTTTAGGACCACTATGTATACAGATGAAGACCTTAATAATGCGGTAGATAAAGGCATTTTTACTGCGTCGTCCGTTGACGAGTTTCGACGTGACCAGTTGTTATCCAAGCGCGTGACAATTGCAGATGAAGAAAATATCCGTTTAATTGGTGGGTTTAACGATATTTTTATTGTTATTGCTTGTGCGTTGTTATTATTCTCATCACTGTGGGTGGTTAAATCGATAGATCCGCGTTTAGGTTTAGCTACTTTTGCCGCGTTATCGTGGGCGCTTGCGGAATTCTTTGTTCTGAAAAGAAAAATGGCCTTTCCTGCTATTATGTTATTACTCGCCTTTATTGGTGGTGTGTTTAAGTTATCAATAGAAGTATTTGCACCTCTGGGTGAGCAAGCAATGGTAGTTGCTACTGGCGCGTCTGTTATTGCCGCTTTTTGTCACTGGCGTCGCTTCAATGTGCCAATTACGATTGCAGCGGGTACTGCTGCAATGATCGGCTTTATCGTGTCTTCATTCATATCAACATTTACGACGGCTGAAACGATCAATGTATTAACGGATTGGATACTGGTTGTGATATTTACCTGTGGTATTTTAACTTTCTTGTTTGCTATGTATTGGGACTCTTCTGACCGTGAACGTGTTACTAACCGTACTGATACTGCATTCTGGTTACATTTATTATCAGCACCTTTGATTATTCACCCGATATTTTTAAGTGTTGGTATTTTGAATGGCGATGAAAGTATCAGTAGTATCGCGATTATTATTGCCTTGTACTTATTGATGTCACTGGTTTCTATTATTATCGACCGCCGTGCCTTTATGGTGTCATCACTGGTATATGTATTGTATGCATTATCAAGCTTAATGAGTATGTATGGCGACGTAGGTACTAATTTTGCTATTACTGGTGTTGCGATAGGGGCGGCATTATTACTGTTATCAGCATTATGGCATCCTGTTCGTGGCATGATCGTAACGGTATTGCCTAGCGCGGTAAAACAATTAGTACCTGATTCAAAGTAGCTTTTAGTTGCGTTCAGTTCAGTTTTATCGATGACGGTGAGCTAAGTTAATGGCTTAACTCACCGTGATTTCGTTATCGGTAATTAAGGGTACAAAAACATACCCAAAATGTTCGTGGCAATACTCAATCTCACCTTGTGCATCTTTTTGTAATTCAAAAATACTGTTGTTAACGGGGATAATAAGCTTACCGTTAGGCGCGAGTTGATCGATTAATTCGTCAGGGATCTTATCAGTCGCCGCTGCGCTAACTAAAATGCGGTCGAAAGGCGCATGTGTCGCGAGACCTAGTTTGTTTTGTGTGATGAAAACCTCAATATTGTGCCCGCCAAAACGCTGGCAATTTTTTTCACCAAACCGTTTTAGAGCTGGGATGCGTTCAACAGCAAATACAGACCCTGTCGGCCCTACTAAATTAGCCAGCAGCGCCGTACTCCAACCAGATCCTGAACCTACATCCAAAATGCGCTGACCCGTTTCTGGTGCTAACCATAACAGCATGTGTTTGACGGTCGTTGGTTGGCTGATAGTTTGCGCATGGCCAATAGAGAAGGGCGCATCATTGCCTGCCATATGCTGGTTATCGGCTGTCATAAAATAACGTCGTTTAACGGTACAAAAAGCTTGTTCTACACGTTTATCAATCGTTGTTTCATTCATTTTGGTATTGCCTATGTTCTATCATTTCTAGAATGTCTAATGAAATGCTGGTATGCGAATTACGTATCTCTCTTTCTAATTCTAGCTCAGCGTTTATGACGATTTCAGGTATTGATGAATAGTGCTCACCTTGCGCTATTTTTACTACATTATAGGCACTATTTAGCCCTGTAATGAGCATGTAGAAACCTTGATCTAGATCAATAACGGCTAATTCATAGCATTGACCTGCATATACAGGTAGAATGCCCCCTCAAAAAATTACAATAAAAGCAATAAGTGGGTTATTTCGCATGAGTAGAAAAATAGAATTATTGGCACCGGGTGGTGATGTAGAAGCGATTAAAGCGGCGATTGTAGCTGGTGCAAATGCTGTCTACTGTGGTTTGGATATGTTCAATGCCCGTAACCGTGCGTCCAATCTTTCATTTGATGAGCTAAATGGCGTATTACGACTTGCACACGAACACAGCTGTGAAGTCTTTTTAACCCTTAACGTCGTGATCTTAGAACACGAAGTTGTTAGCTTAGTGCGCCTGCTTAATAAACTGGTTAACAGTGGTATTGATGGCATCATTGTGCAAGACTTAGGTGTTTTCAATATTGTTAAAAAGCATTTTCCAACGTTAGATATTCATGCTTCTACTCAATTAACAACGCATAACGAAGGTCAGATCTTATTCTTACAGAAAATTGGTGCAACGCGCGTTAATTTATCTCGTGAGCTGAACCTTGGTGAAATTAAACAACTAACGACAGTTGCGCATGACCATGATGTACTCACTGAAGTATTCGTGCATGGTGCACTATGTATCGCGTTCTCTGGCCAATGTTACTCAAGCTCAGTAAGTGTGGGTAACTCAGGTAACCGTGGTCGCTGTAGTCAAGCATGTCGTGATGAATACGAAGTGACTGCAGAAGGTCATCGCTTCCCGCTTAACTTGAAAGATAACTCAGCATACTATGACTTACCTCAACTGGTCGATGCTGGTGTTGATTCATTAAAAGTAGAAGGGCGTATTAAAGGCGCACACTATGTTTATACGGTTGTAGATACATGGCGTAAACAGATCAATAATTTTGTTGAGTCTGGCAAGTTATTAGCTGACGATGGCAACCTGCATAAAGTGTTTAACCGTAGCTTCACTAACTCATTCTTGCAGGGCGATCTAAACAAGAGAATGTTTACTGATAACCCACGTGATAACAGTGTGAATTACGCGGTAGAAAAAAGCGATGCTATTTCTGTAGTACAAATCCATGATGTTAAGCAAGAACTTTATACTGATAAAAATGCGTTAGGTGCTGAGCTAGCAGAAAAGATTAAAGACCTAAGCATTGATAAGATTGCTTTAACGTTAGCTTTTTCTGCAAAAGAAAATAGCCCGTTAACGGTAAACATTATTGCTGGTAATACGTCGTTTGAAGTGAAAAGTGATTCTTTATTACGTATTGCAGATGAAATTTCAATCACACCAGAAACTGTTGAGAAACGTTTCCGTAGCTTCAATAATGCAACGTTTGATCTTGCGCCAATGAACTTTGACAACTTTGATGCAAATCTAACAGTACCGTTTAAAGAATTAACGGAACTGAAAAATCAAGCGGCGTTTTTATTGAATGGTTCGCGTGATGTGGTTAAACACGTTGATGTACCTGCATTACCTAAGCACCCTAAAATAGAACAAACACCTAAGCTATCACTGCTTATTGCGAACGTAAAAGATTTACACCTTGCTGATGTAACAGATGCTGATATCTACTTTAAGATCCCAGAGAGCTTGAAAAAGAACTGCCCTAAACATATTAAACTATTGCAAGAAAATCCACGCTTAATTCCTTGGTTCCCAGCGGTACTGATTGGTAAAGATTATCTAGAGTCAGTGAAGATCCTTGAAGAAGTGAAACCTAAGCGTATCGTGACGAACAACACTGGTATTGCTTATAAAGCATTTGAAATGGGTATTGAGTGGGTTGCTGGTCCGTTCTTAAACACAACCAACTCACACGCATTAATCACCCTAAAAGAAGAGTTAAACTGTGCTGGTGCGTTTATTTCTAACGAGATCAACCGTGGTCAAATTAGAAACATCACTCGTCCAAAGAACTTTAAAATGTTCTACAGTATTTACCATCCGATTCTGATGATGACAAGTCGTCAATGTTTCTTCCAACAAACGGTTGGCTGTAAGAAACCTGCGATTGAAGATGGTTGCATGCTGAAATGTGAAAAAGCGACAACAATTACCAATGTTAAAGGTATTTCGTTTGCGGTTGATAAACAAAAAGGCGGCTACCCAAGTATTTATAATGACGAGCAGTTCTTAAACTTTGATGCTGTAAATGACTTCTCTCATCTGTTTGATGAATTCTTTATTGATCTCACTAACATCGGTGCAGGCTCTAAAGAAGAGCAAGACAAAGTCGAGCTAATCAAACACTTTGAAGCGTTACTTGCAGGCGATGACGCGTCAAAAGTAGCGTTAAATAGCTTAGTACCTGTGGCAACTAATGCACAATATACTCAGGGTTTATAAAAAAGAGTACTCAGGGTTTATAAAAAAGAGTACTCAGGGTTTATAAAAAAGAGTACTCAGGGTTTATAAAAAACAGTACTCAGGGTTTATAAAAACAGTACTCAGGGTTTATAAAAACAGTACTCAGGGTTTATAAGAAACAGTACTCAGGGTTTATAAGCGTTAACGACAAAATATAAGCCCAACAGCTTGAATATTTAATCTAAGCCAAGTATTACTAATTGTATTAAAATACATGCTGTAAAACTTGGCTTTATTTTTATGTACTTAGTAATTTTCAATGTTCTATTACATTTAGAAAGTGGTCAATGTTAGAATTTAACGCCTATAATTCCTGTTTAATGGTGATTATCTGCTGATTTACGGCGGGTTCTGGTAGGTTGTTATGATATGAACATTTTACATATACACTCTGATTACCCCGATGGCCGCAATAATCAAAGCACGCCTGCTGTAAAATCACTATTAGACGCCACCTCTGGCATCTCCAATACCGTATTTGTTATTCATCGTACCCCATGGCCTTGGCAGGTTCGTGTTATTCCGCATAACCCTAAATTATACTCGGTTTATTATTGGGGGTTACCTTTTGGTTTAGCGCTGACTTTATCTTTATTTCTTGCTCGTAATCTTCTTTTTAATCTTATCAAAAAGAAGCAGGTCAAATACCAGCTTATTCATGGTCATAAATTGGCTATTGATGGCACGTTAGGTGCTGCAATCGCGAATCAGATCGGCATTCCGTATTTCCTATCCGTTAGAGGGGGAACGGATGTACGTATTTTACAACGTAAATCCTTTTTACGATCACGTTGGAAAAAGGTCTTAGAAGAGGCGGAACATATATTTTGGGTGAGTTCTTGGGCGAAAAATCCAATTAAAAAAATGCTGAAAAGTACGATTAATACATCGGCAGCTCAATCTAGTTTACTCCCTAATCCCTGTGAAATGAGTCAGCTAGCAGATATCAGTAAGAGGAATCGAGCTGCGTACTTTGTTACCGTGTTTCGTTTTGATCAATATGAACGAAAAGGAATAATGCCATTACTGGTGGCTATATCTAGACTTAGTGTTGTATATCCAGATATTAGGCTGGATATATATGGCTCAGGGTCTGAAAGCAAGATTAAAATAGTGCAGAGTAAAATCAACGCGTTGTCGTTAAGCGAGAAGGTTACGATTAAAGGCTGCATTGATAATAAGCTTCTGCAACAAAAATTAACAGAATATGCGGCATTTTTATTACCGAGTAAGAATGAGTCTTTTGGCATGGTGTTTGTTGAAGCGCTATTTTCTGGTTTACCTATTTTATATCACGCCAATACCGGTATTGATGGTTATTTGGATGACATTGATGTGGGCATTAAGGTTTGTAATCAAGATATAGATGAGTTAGAGAACAAAGTCGAAGAGTTGATCGTACGACATGAATTTTTTCAAAATCGTATTAAGTGTGCATTTGAAACACATGCATTCGACATTTTCGAGAAGAAAACGGTGGTTAATCATTATCAAAGTTTAGTTGATGGCCTTAATCTGGAGTATCGAAATGCCAAATAGAAAAGTGCTTGTCATTGCATCGGCAGGAGGACACCTTACTCAAGCATTATGCGCTTGTAGCCATGTTAAGGACATTGTATTAGTGACAACGATGTCACTCGGTAACGATGATAAAATTAAGAAAACTTATACTATGTGGTCAACACAAAAAAATGCGTTTATTCACTTTGTAAATATTTTTTATGCCGTGTATGTGCTTTTAAAAGAAAGACCGCGGATAGTATTTACGACGGGGGGGCCACTCGTTTTACCTTTTGCGCTAGTGTGTAAGTTCTTACCTTTAAAATTTGTATATTTAGATACGCTGTCTCGTGTTGTTGAACTCTCTAATACCGGTAAATTTATTCATAAATATAAGTTATACGATGAATTTATGTCGCAGTGGGAAGGGATAGCTAGAGAATATAACGTGGAATATGAAGGCAAAACATTTGATTTAGCAGGTAAATCAAACAAGGTCATCACACCATTACAGCCGCCTGAAAAACCATTGGTATTAGTGACGATGGGGACAAATACTTATCCTTTTCCACGCTTGATTAAGGCAATGGCCAAGCTTGATATTTACAAAGATCCTAATGTTCGCTGGTTTATTCAAACCGGTGGCTTTGAAGTTGAAGAAAAGCCCGCTAATGGCGAAATTGCAGCGATGATACCGAAGGATAAAATGGATGCCTTGGTAAAAGAGAGCAGTTTGGTGATTAGTCATTGCGGTGTTGGCAGTATCAATCACATGCTTACCTTTCAGAAGCAAGTGGTCTTTGTGCCGAGATTAGCGCGATTTGGCGAGTTTTCTGATGATCACCAATTACAAATTGCGAAAGAGTTATGCAACCCTAATATGAAAGTTGTTTATCCCGATGAATTATTACCTGAATACAGTGTGGCAGAGCTAATTTCAATACCAAGGTATGACAAGGCAATAGATATAACAAATCATACGTTTGCTTCTGTTATCGATAAAAAACTATTCGTTGAGCAAAGGGAAGATTCTTATGGCTAATAAAATATTAATTTCTGTTGTTATTGTTGATTTTTTTAAAGCTGAACGAGTTGTAGATAATGTCGAAAGGGTACTGATTCAGCAAGGTGATTTTGACATAGAAGTGATCGTTATTGATAACTCAATGGATAGCGGTAATCAAAAAATACTGTCGAAATATCAAGACACTGATAATGTAACCTTGATTTTTAATCAACGCAATAATGGTTATATCCGAGGTTCTAACCAAGGTGCTGATTTATGCCGTGGTGACTATTTGTTTTTTGTAAACCCGGATATTGAATGGAAATCGGTTACGACACTGGCTGATATTATTGCTATATACCAACGTGATAAAGGTATCGGCATTGTGGGTACTCGACAACTTAATGATGATGGTTCGACCCCTGACACGGTACGGCGTTTTCCTAATTTAATCGCACAGGTGGTACGCAGAACCTCACTTAGAAATTGGCCAATCCTGAAAGGGATCGCTGAGTATTACGAATATGCTGAATTTGACTATTTTAAACCAGCTAATGTGGATTGGATACAGGGATCTTTCATGGCGATCAGTCGTGAAGTTTGGGAACGAATAGGTGGTTTTGACAATCGTTATTTCATCTTTATGGCAGATCCTGATATCTGTTATAAGTGTTGGGAACTTGGGTATAAAGTACATTATGAAAGTGACATCGTCGTCGGTGCTGATGGACTACGTTGCAGTGCTGGTGGCATTTATGATGTATTCAGTAATCGCGTATTACGTTTTCATATTCGAGACGCCTGTATTTATAATTTACAGTATTTATTGAAGCCAAGAATACCTACCGCGCGAAAGTTACAGCGTCAAGGGTCTTCAAGCATTAATTATGAGTAGCATCAATATGAAGATATTAGTGACTGGCGGTGCTGAATCTTATCTTGATCGTTTAATAGAGAGTCCCTGCCGTTTTGTTGAGGAAAGTATTATCGCGATCTGATTAAATTTGTTCGCGATAGACTGGGGTATTTAGATAATACAATATGGTGGCAGCGTGTTCTAAGCGGTGATTATCAGTTAATACGTCGAGGAGAAAGTGCGAATGGGCGATAAAAAATACAAAGGTATTGTGTTAGCGGGTGGCTCCGGTACGCGTTTACATCCCATCACCAGAGCGGTGTCTAAGCAGCTATTACCGATTTATGATAAGCCAATGATCTACTACCCACTCTCGGTACTTATGCTGGCTAATATTAAAGATATATTAATTATTTCGACGCCAGAGGACCTTCCACACTTTAAAGATTTATTCGGTGATGGTTCGACATTTGGGCTTAACATTGAGTATGCAGAGCAGTTAAGGCCAGAGGGGATCGCGCAAGCTTTTATCATTGGTGAAGACTTTATTGGTGACGATAATGTCTGCCTGATATTGGGAGACAATGTCTTTTATGGTCAGCACTTTACTGGGAAATTGTTAAATGCAACGAGTCGAGATGAAGGGGCAACGATCTTTGGTTATCAAGTGACGGACCCTGGCCGATTTGGGGTGGTGGAGTTTGATAGTGAAGGTAAAGCGATCAGTATCGAAGAAAAACCCGAATATCCTAAGTCTAATATCGCTGTTACGGGCCTATACTTCTATGATCACCGAGTCATTAATATGGCTAAATCATTAACCCCGTCGGCACGTGATGAAGTCGAAATAACGGATATAACCAATATGTATTTGGATGTTGGAGATTTGTTTGTTGAACGCTTTGGCCGTGGTTTTGCTTGGTTTGATACGGGAACACATTACTCATTATTAAAAGCATCGATGTTTGTGCAAACCATTGAAGATAACCAGGGTTTAAAAGTTGCGTGCTTAGAAGAAATTGCATTCTCGCAAGGCTGGATCACACGGGGAGAATTAGAAGATCAAGCATGCTTGTTACAGAAAACGGAGTATGGGCAATACCTTTACGGTTTACTTAAGGAGGACCTGTAGATGAAAGTATCTAAGACTTCCATTGATGAGTGCGGTCTTATTTGGAATGACCCAGCATTAAATATACATTGGCCTTGTAGTAACCCTTTACTCTCTGAAAAGACAATCGATACAAGCCCGTGTTGATGATCAGTTATGGACGTTTTACTTACCGATATTGATACACTGGATATGACGAATGCAGAGCAAGTTTCATCGTTGCCTTTGCAATTTAGACCCGATGTAGTGATTAACACTGCCGCTTATACTCAGGTTGATAAAGCTGAAGAAGCCGTCAATGCTACGGCTCTTATTTACTCGCAAAAGAGTGTCATAAAATAGGAGCACTATCAATCAATTGTAATATGGATGAAATTGGTGTTGTTAACGACCAATTCTAGGTTGCCCTACGTATGCAGGTTACTTGGCTAACTTAGCGCTCGATATTGCTAAGGATTACACGCTTGAAACTGGGCGATATCTAAATTTAAAAGCGGTGTCGAGCGAAGAATATGCTTCAATTGCCAAGCGGCCGAAGAATGGCATTTTAAATTGCCATAAAATATCACCGATATTTAAACCGTCGGATTGGCGGGAAAAATTACAACATGTGGTGAAAAAATCAATAGCATAACCGTTCCATCGTTGGGGGAAATCAATGATAAATAGAAATCTATTAGACGCATATAAAATCGAGCATGGGAGCATTAAGGTTGCCATTGCTGGTGCGGGTTATATCAGTAAAGGGTTGATACAACAGATCACATTACTTGATTTTATTGATGTCGTGTCGATCTACTCTAAAACCCGAGCGCCTATTATTGCGTTATTAAAAGATGCCAACTTACCTTTATCTATTATTGCCGATGATATTAAAGAGCTATGTGAAAATGATGCGGACATTGTGATTGAATTGACTGGTGATACTGAGTTTGGCTGTGAGCTTGCTCTGGCAGCGTTAGCGGCGAATAAGCATTTTGTTGTCAGCGCTGAAACAGACGCATTAGTTGGACCTGTTCTTGCTGAGTTATTCCGTGAAAAAGATCTAATCTACAGTAATATGTGGGGAGATGAACCCGGATTAATCAAGCACCTTTATAATTACGCGGATGTATTGGGATTTGGTATTGTTGCAGTTGGTAAATTTAAAGGGTTTCACGATTCGTTTGCCAATCCTGATACTGTACTTCCTTGGGCTGAAAAGTCGGGGCAAAAACCGACGATGATAGCCTCGTTTGCAGATGGCTCTAAAATGTCGATGGAAATGACGATTGTTTCTAATGCCACAGGCTTAGTTGCTGATGTTCATGGTATGCACTTAGCAAAAGGAACGCTAGAAGATATTGTCGATTTGTTGCAACTAAAAAAAGATGGCGGTATTTTGAATCGAACTGGCGTTATTGAAGTTGTCTGCGGTGTCGAACCCAGTGGTGGGGTATTTGCTGTCATCACTACGGACAAGCCTGAGATATTGCACTCTCTTTCCTATTATAAAATGGGTGATGGTCCTAATTATCTGTTGTATTTACCTTATCACATGCCTGGTATTGAAGCCTTATACGGGCTATATGTTAACGTTGTGGAGCATCAATCTATTGTTCGTCCATTAGGGGCTCCCGTTTCAGACGTTATCACTCGTGCGAAGCGAGACCTAAAAAAGGGGGACCAACTTGATTGTATTGGTGGGTATGATTATTACGGTGAAATGACTGGCGCTGAGTTCTCTGTTGAACAGAGTGCATTGCCATTAGGTTTAGCGGTTGGAGCGAGGTTATTAGTCGATATTAAAAAAGGCGACCCGATCTTATTTCAACATGTAGAAATCCAGGGTCATAAAGATGGTTGTGAATTACGTGAGCGATTTAACGAGATGGTGCTGGAGAATAGACCATTAGATACTCGTGATATTAAACGGGCTAATTTAGGTTAGGTTCATAGCGCTAATATACGACGCAGTTAATACCAAAAGCGAGTCATTTTACCAGTGACTTGCTTTTGTGTTTATGACTTGTGTTTATGAGAGGCTAGGTCGACTATAGGCTATTTACGTAATCGGATTAGGTTGCTTTAATTGTACAGTTTGATGGTGTCGGTGGTAAATAATGCTTTCATTTTTCCGTATTTATCAACTAATTGTAATAATGGTTTTGCATATTTAGATTGGCCAAAAGGTAATTTAATTAACACGATAAAGAGTAATAGAATGAGTTTTATTAATACATCACTAAAGTAAGTGAGTTTATTTGCTAATGGTGTTTGCTGTATACGATAGCGTGTATATGTTTCACCTATTCGGATGGCTCTTTTTAATAAATAATGTATGTTTAATCGATTACTTGCCACTTCTTCACTGACATACGCTTCACTTGAGCACACCAATTTACCGCCATGCTGATATAGTCGATAAAAGAAATCGGCATCCTCACCGCCAGTTAAACCATAGTTAGAATCGAACTTGAGTTGGTATTTCTGTATTGCGGTTTGACTGATTAAAGTTGAATTCGTTGCGCCACTGGTGACTTCTTGGCCATTACTTACCGCAGATCTATCAAATACACCAGATTCGATTATCCATTGCGGTGTGTGGTTCGGGTAGGTTGATTTAACACGACCGAAAACGGCATCTGCTTGATAGGTCTGCGCCGTTGCTAAAAGTTGCGCTAACCAGTCGGGATCTGCAACTTCATCATCATCGATAAAGGCTATCCATTCACCTTTGGTATCAGCTATTGAACAGTTACGTGCTAACGCGATATTCTTCGCCGTTTCTTGGCGATAGAAAACAGGAATGTTCATGAGGGCTGCTTGTGCCTTGACGAGCTTTTCGGCATAGCCTTGCTCATCGTTATCAACCACGATAATTTCAATGTTGACATGTTCGGGTAGCCGCAATGCTGCAATACTCTGCAGGGTATCGACGACATGATCTCTTTGGTATGTGCACATGCAAATAGATATCAGCATTTCTGTTTTCACCTATCAAGTGATGGCCTCCTAGTAATTGTAGTGAGGGAAGACGCTATTCGCTATTATGATGATTGATTATACAGAGTAGGATACGGCGCTGTTCACCTCATTGATCTTGTTATATTAATCACTTATAGGTACTATCCATTATTTCAACCATTTTCAAATATAGACAATCCATGAACCTTGAATACAGACTCGCTACCGAGCAAGATTATGATTTCGCGTTTAACTTAAAAAAATCCGCGGAATATGGGCCGATTAACGCTGTTTTTGGTTGGGATGAACTACTACAGCAACAAATGCATGCAGAGGAATGGGCGGTTGGTAAACCTATGTTGATCTGTATTGATGGTATCGCTGTTGGCAGCTATAAGATTGAAACAAACGCTGACCATATTCATTTTTGCCGCTTTTTCTTATTACCTGAACATCAGGGGAAAGGCATTGGTAGCAAGGTATTAAAACAGCTAATTACACTTGCCAAAGAGAAGCAATTACCTTGTAAGCTAAGTCATTTACAAGGTAATCGAGTCGGTGAGCTATATGCCCGTTTTGGCTTTGTTATAGATGACTGTGATAACCAATTTGTTTATATGTCTCGCCAATAAATAATGCGTTTAGATTATTCCCCACACCGTTATAGATGGATTTATAAAATGATGAAAACCAATGTACTTGTCTCTCGATTGGCGTATAGCTTAGCGATGACGTTGCCAATGGTAAGCGTTGCTGCACAGAATAAAGTCACTGAATTTAAATCAGTATTTACCAGTACCGATGTACCACGAGTGTTTAGTGGCGTGGCCGTTATTGCAAAAGGTAATGACATTACGTTTAGTTATACGTCAGCATCTCAGTCAGCAAGTTCTGACTCGGCAGCGCCCGCATTTACATTACAAACCCCCTTTGTGATCGCATCATTAAGTAAGCAAATGACTGCTGCATTAGTTATGAGAGAAGTAGACCAAGGCCGAGTCGATCTTGATGCGCCAATTAGTCAGTATCTTAACTACTTAAAAGGAAGGTGGGACGCGGTTATTACGGTTAGGCAATTGCTTAATCATTTATCTGGTATTGTGGCGATGAATAAACCACTTAAAACAGCCCCTGGTGACGTGTTTGCATATTCAAATACCGGTTATAACTTGTTAGGTGAATTGGTCGCTACGACATCAGGAAAAGACTATGAAACGTTAGCGTCAGACATGTTTGCATACTGTGGTATGGACAATACCAATCCATCAAGTAATACCAACAATGCGCTTCGTTATCATGAAAAATTACCGGGTGAGCTGGTGGCGATGACTAAGGACCTGCCTGCTAGTTCAGCGCCAAGTGCTGGTATCATCTCTACCGCCGAAGATTTAGTGGCATGGAATCAGTGTTTGCATAATAGTGATCTGATATCAGCTAAATCACATGTACAGATGGTCACTAAAGCGGCGACCAGAAAGCACCGTTGGGGTGAGTTAGGTTATGGTTTTGGTCTGCAATTATCAGACAAAACAGCGATGCAAGAATGGAGTCACAGCGGTTATGTTCTGGGTTATATTTCGACGTTAAGTTATTACCCAAAATCAGATACCAGCATGATCCTACTGGAAAATATATCTTGGTATCCGAAAGACATGACTCGGGTATTTTATTACCATGATCAATTACGTAGTCAGTTATTAAAGTAAGCTAAGGCTGTAAATAGACCTGTATTGTATACGAATGTTTTTTAAGTCGGAATACGAGCGATTACAGCTTCAGCCGCTTCTAGCGCGCCTTCGATATAACCCCCGTTTTCTTCTGCGGCTTCAGTTCCCGCAAAGTACCAACCTTGTTGGTAAATAGGCGCTAGCGCTGATTGAACATCGCGTAACCCATAATGTGGGTGAGCATTGGGTGCATTTTTATCGGCATCCGTCGCTGTCATGGTTTCTTGGCTCCAGTCGACTAACTTCACATCAATAGGTTGAGCGGCTTGTTCACCATAAATACGTACAAGCTGCTTCACTGCTAACGATTTAATTAACTCATTGCCTGCTGATTGGCGAGTATGTGCATCAATCCCCACAAAACCAAATAGCGCGCCTGCTCCCACATTACTACTATCGGCGGTACTGCTATCATCGATAGCCCAATCAATTGTACTTGCATCATGTATTTCTGCTAACGGACCCACTTGGCTACTGGCTGAACCGGACAAACCCGTTTTACGCCAGAAGGGTGTGTCGTAAATGGCAAAAAATTTAGCATGTGCTGCCATCCATGTCGCAGTCGATGCGAACTTTTTCTGTACTTTCGTCGGTAATTCAGGTGATAACGTAATGCTATTTGTAAGTAAGCGTAATGGCATCGCAAAGATAACCTGACGCGCTTGTATTGTTTGTAGTTCACCGTCTATTTCGGCTTTAATGATAGAATAACTATCTTGCTCTGTCGCAGTATGCGCGACATGCGTGACCTTAGCATTGCGAATAATACGCTCATTGATTAACTTCGCTTTAATACCATCAACAACAGTTTGCATGCCACCAGCAACACGCATTGATTGCGGTGAACCGGCGTAACCTGATTTATAGCGCAGCGGTGGTTTGTTCTCGTGTTTATCAAACAAGAACGCGCCTTTATCATGCTGTGGGAATACCGGTAAATGTAGATCATTAATCAACGTGGTAATACGTGGGTGCATGTCAGGCCAAAACCAAGAAGGCCCCATATCAAACTGGTCTTCGGTATATATTCGGCCACCCAGTCGCGCTCGACCTTCGAGTAAAATATAATTCTTACCAAGCTGTTCTAATAAATAAGCCGTATATAAACCGCTTAATCCACCGCCAATAATGACAAATTCTGATTTCATGTTAATACCTTAATAAGTGTAGGTTAGAGGCGGTAAGTGTGGTGACCTGTTTTGATCCAAACAATGCAATTATCTGAAGTTGTGGTGGCATCTAACATTTCACCAACAGGTAAACGCAGCCAATCAAATTGTCGGTAAATGTCTCCTCGATGGCTAAACTCACCATTAACAACAAGCACTTCAATACCACCTGTATTGTCTAGGCTGATACTTGAGTCATGTGTCCAACGTTCTAAACGTACCGTTTCTTGTTTGAATGTGTGTAGCGCTTTATATTGCACAGCAGTACGGCCTTCATCTTGGATAAAAGCTTGATTAGTCGTATTTATTTCCACATTTTGATCGTCACCGTCTTGGAACTGACCCAGTTTCACTATGATCATGCAGCCGTCTTTGACTATTGGTGCGTGCTCTGTACCGACAGGGTTACGCTTATAGGTGCCAACAGGATAGTCGCCATGTTCATCTGCGAACACACCGTCTAACACCAAGAACTCTTCACCACCGGTATGTACATGGTTAGTGAAATAACTGTCTGCCTCATAAGCAACAAGTGTTGTTGGCGTTGCTGCAAATTCAGCGCCATCACGCTCTAACATTTTACGTGATACACCTTTAAGCGGAGAGGGTTGCCAAGTTGACTCATTAAAGAATACTTTCGCTGATTGGGTTAGGTCGTTATTAATGTTCATATCGTTATTCCACAGATTAAGTGTCTTTATGTTGTAATTATGGATTTATTCTTTGCATATAACAAAGCACTACTTCTATACTGTTAGTATAGTTTTTCTTTAGTGGTAAGTGAAAGTGAGGTAGCGCTGAAAATGCAAAATATAGCCCATTTAAATGCAGTTCGTGCGTTTGAAGCGTCAGCAAGGCATCTTAGTTTTTCTTTGGCGGCAAAAGAACTGAATGTCACGCCTGCCGCAATCGGCCAGCAAGTACGTCTATTGGAAGAGTGGTTAGATATCACTTTGTTTATTCGTGCCACTAGCGGAGCTTCACGCTTAACGTTGACGGATCAGGCTAAGCTTGCACTGCCGGAAATAAGCCTAGGTTTAGAGCACATTTCTCAGGGATTAGCATTATTGCAAAAACCGATTATAAATAATGCCATCACAGTGTCAGTGAGTCCTGCGTTTGCTGCAAAATGGCTATTGATGCACATTGATGATTTTCAGCTTAAGTATCCTGATTATGACCTTCGCTTAAATACCAATTCTCGTTCTGTTGATTACTTTGCTGAGGATATTGATATTGGAGTGCGTTATGGCAAAGGCAATTGGCCGGGGCTGTCACAAACATTGCTGATGGATGAGGATATATTTCCAGTGTGCTCCCCAGATCTGGTTGAACAAGGGCTGAAGTTACCGACCGACTTAGCTCATTATCCGTTATTACACGATCATTCTATGCCGATCAGTTCAGGGTTTCCGACTTGGTTTAGCTGGTTGAGTGAGCAGGGTATAGATGATGTAGATACTAATAAGGGGTTGAAAATTAACAACTCAGCATCAGTAATTCAAGCAGCGGTGGCTGGGCAGGGGGTCGCATTAGGCCGCAGTGTATTAGTCAAAGATGATCTTGCTTGTGGACGATTAGTGAGGCCATTTCCAGAGCTGAATAACAGTACAGAATTGGCTTATTATATCGTCTGGCGACCTGAACATGATGCGTTAAAAAAGGTTCAGGCCTTTAAAGGCTGGTTATTAGATGTTGCCAACGATCTTAAAGATATATACTGAGAGCCTATAAATGGTTGCCATTTATGTCCGTTCCAATAAGCACTTGGTCATCGGGGTTATCCGTGCTTTCATCTGCTATCCAAGGGGCGAGGCAATCACGATCTTTGACACAAGGGTCTGTTAAGCTGTTAAGGAAGGTCACCAATTGATCAACTTCCTCATTATTTAAGTTCAAGATTGGTAATCGTGATGTTCCATTTTGGCGCTCTTGCTCAAGTTTATCTAATGCAAGTTCGCCATTAGCTTCAACGTTTGGATATAAGCTTGTACAATTTGCGATATTCTTGAATTGTGCTAATTGACACCACTCATAGTCATTAACATAATCATCAATACTGCGGACTGGGTTGATATGATGGCGCAGCACTCTTTCTAATGAATCAAATGTACCGGCGTGTCCATAAGGTGATGTTACAGCAATGTTTAATAAGCTTGGTGTTCGGAAGTTATATCTGTCCTGAGTATTACCGGTTACGCGCTCACGACCAAAATCATCATCGCCATTACTGCCATCACCTTTGCCAACGCCGATTTGTGGAAAGGCAATAATGTTATGGCGTTCGTCACTTAACAGCGGACCACTATGGCACGCCGAGCAGCCTGCACCATTGTCTTTAGCTGTATTAAAGAATAACAACGCACCTTGTTTTTGCTGTTCTGTTAACGCGCTAATATCACCATCGAGATAATTACGCCATGGTGAGTTGATAAACACCATAGATCGCTCATATTCCCCTATGGCTTTGCCGATGTTTGCGAAGGTGACAAGATCCTCTGTATCGGCATTACTATTGAATGCCGTTTGGAATTCGGTTAGCCATTGATTACGGGTTAATTCACCAGCGCCTTCGTCATAATCGCCCAGACGCGCGGCAAGGTGATGACGAATAACATCTCTGCTACTGCCATTTTCAAAATCAGCCGTTTTCATTTCGTGATTTGACGTAATGGGAAATCGAGTTTGTGCAACAACCAAGTTAGATCCAGCATTCTTATCTGTTACGCCAAAGCCGCTGTCTGGTGTACTAATGCCCGATTCCGTACCATTTTTGTCAACTTCTTTCCCTAAACTCTCGACGCGAGAATCCCAGAATAAACTACCGTCCCATAAAGCGATATTAAATATGGTAGGACTATTACGTGGCACAAAGGGTATACCTTCACTATTGTTACGTCCCTGACCAAGTACTTGCGTATTTATTGATTCGACACCAATAGGGAGACTTAATTCGTCTGCACCACCAAGTGTCGGGTGATGACAGCTAGCACAGGCGCTATCAAAATTACCGCCGAGGCTTTGACTAAAGAATAATTTTTTACCTAAATTAGCAAGCGGGGAGTTAATCGAGGGAATATCACGGTTTGCGGTCGCTGAGCGGCCAAGATTTTTTTCGGTGATGAGTGTTTGTAGCAATATGTCTAATTCAGTTGGTTCAGTTGGTTCAGTTGGTTGTGTACTGTCGTCATCAGAGTCACCTGCAGCCCCCCCTAAATTACCATCATTGCGGTGACATCCTGATAATGTCAATGCGAGAGATAGCATCATAATCAGTGCTAATGATTTTTTTATTTTAAATATCATATCAGATCCCACTCACTTGTAATTTGTTTTTCGAATTACTTAGTCTAATTAATGAGTATGGAAGAACAATGCGATAAATAAGGAATAAATATCTAAAATAACGCTAATTTGTAAAATTTATGCAATTTTAAAGTGTAAATTAGTGATAGATGAAACTGTTAATTACCTTTTTTATATTCACTTATTTAGATAACCAGACTATGGTTTGAGCATGGTTGTGTATTTCTGTATGTTAATTACGACAGTTTTCAAGGCGGTAGTAACTATGCTAAGACACTATTATGTATCTGATGATCTTGATGAGTTAGAGATTGTTGAAAAGGAGCTAGAAGCAGAAGGATTTACTGAACCTCAAATTCATGTATTAAGTCTTGATGATTGCCATGTTGAGCAGCACCATTTACATGAAGTTGAATCATTACTTAAACAAGATGTTATTCGAGGGGGAGAAATAGGGGCTGGTGTTGGCGTTATCATTGCGATGTTTGCGTTAGTGATACCCTATATGATGGGATGGACGAATGGTGGGGCTGGTTGGTTACCCTTTATATTTTTGTCTATTTTGAGCTTTGGGTTTTGTATTTGGGAAGGCGGATTCATTGGTTTTCAGAAGCCGAATGCGAATTTTGTTCGCTTTCAATCGCTATTAATAAAAGGGAAACATATCTTATTTGTCGATGTGGACCCGGTACAAGAGCATAATTTTGGCGTGATCATGCGATCGCACCCCGATGTTAAACCGGTCGGTTGTGGCGCGGGTTCTCCACATTGGGTCGTGAGTTGTCAGGATACATATAACCGCATGATGAAGTGACCACCTTAAACACGGCTTTAGTTATTTCGCAACGCAATTCAAATTTCTTGCGCTATGCTTACTAATTACACTGGTTTTCAGGTCACTAGTTAGTTTTATATTTTGTAAAACTGACAATAATTGATGGTTCAATTATGGTTATTGCGGTAGTAATTCTCTTACTGGTTATTAGCTCCTTATTGTTTCATTTCTTTAGTCCATGGTGGTTTACGCCTATCGCTTCTAATTGGACAGCAATAGATCAAACTATCAATATTACCTTCTGGGTCACGGGTATCGTATTTGTTGCCGTGAATCTGTTTCTCGCTTATGTGGTGTATCGGTTCCGTTACAACAAAAAAAGAAAAGCAGATTATGATCCGGAGAATCGTAAATTAGAAGGTTGGTTAACGGTATTAACGTCGATTGGTATTATCGCTATGCTAACACCCGGGCTGTTTGTTTGGGCTGATTTTGTCAATGTGCCAGCAGATGCGAGTGAGGTCGAAGTGGTTGGCCAGCAATGGCATTGGAGTTTTCGCTTACCTGGTGAGGACGGCAAACTTGGTCGTACAGCCATTCCGTTAATTAATCAGAATAATCCGTTTGGTATCGACCCAGAAGATCCCCATGGGCAAGATGACGTGTTGATCAATAGTAATGAATTACATCTGCCTATCGAACATCCTGTTAAAGTGTTATTGCGCTCTAAAGATGTGCTACATAATTTCACCGTGCCTCAATTTAGAGTGAAAATGGACTTGGTGCCAGGCACTCAATCTTACCTTTGGTTCACACCTACTTTACTTGGTCGTTTCGAAATTCTATGCCTCGAGTTATGTGGTATTGCTCACTATACAATGCGTGGACACGTTGTTGTTGAATCTGAACGTGATTATCAAACATGGCTTAACCAACAGCCAACATTTAGCCAAAGCCTTGCTCGTATTAGTCGTGAAATTTCGGCAGGTCAGCAGATGTATACCACGTGCATTGCCTGTCATGGCGCGAATGGTGAAGGGAATAGCACGATAGGTGCGCCAGCATTAGCGGGTCAGGAACGTGATTACCTTAATCGGCAGTTACATTATTTCCGTAATAATATTCGTGGTAGCAGTGATGATGATATTTATGGCCGTCAAATGTTACCGTTTGCAGCAATGTTAGCTGACGATACTGCAGTGGCTAATATCAGTCGTTACCTTAATTCGTTGCCGCCTGTGACTGTGACTCAGTCAACGGAACATCGAGGTAATGTGTCGGTTGGACGAGAACTATATCAGAATTGTGCCGTTTGTCATGGTGAACTTGCTCAAGGCAATTATGCCCAGAAAGCACCTAAATTAGCGGGACAGCATACAGGCTACCTCAAGCGTCAATTAGAGAATTATCAAAGAGGTATTCGCGGTACACATCCACAAGATATGTATGGTTCTCAGATGATTCTGATGTCTAAGTTGCTGCACGACGATCGCGCTATCGACGATGTTCTCGCGTATATCGCTATATTACAGCCAGTTAAATAAGGTTTGGCAGGAGGTTTTAGTGAAAGAAATGCAGCCTATAGCAGACGACCACCAACCATCAGGCTTCTTTGCTAAGTATGTGTGGAGTCTGGATCATAAAGTGATTGCGATTCAATATTCAATCACGGCTATTTTTGTCGGCTTGATCGCTTTAGTATTATCTGCGCTAATGCGCTTACAGCTCGGTTTTCCTGATCATTTCTCTTTTATTGACCCAAGCTCTTATCTGCAATATGTCACCATGCATGGGATCATTATGGTGATCTATTTGCTTACCGCATTATTACTCGGTGGCTTTGGTAATTACCTGATCCCATTGATGATTGGCGCTAGGGATATGGTGTTTCCTTATCTTAACATGCTGAGTTTCTGGACTTATTTGGTATCGGTTATCGTACTGATATCCAGTTTTTTTGTTACCGGAGGGCCGACTGGTGCAGGGTGGACCTTGTACCCACCACAAGCTATTTTACAAGGTACACCGGGGGCTGATAACGGCATATTGTTGATGTTGTTATCGCTGGCCATTTTTATTATTGCTTTTACCATGGGTGGACTTAATTATGTGACCACTATATTGCAAGCGCGTACTCGTGGTATGACCCTGATGAGAATGCCACTGACATTGTGGGGCATTTTCATTGCTACTATTTTAGGCTTGTTGGCATTTCCTGCGTTGCTGGTCAGCGCGATCATGATGATATTTGATAAATTACTGGGTACCAGCTTCTTTATGCCTGCGATCTTATCCTTAGGTGAGAACTTAGACTACACCGGCGGGAGCCCCATCTTATTTCAACATCTATTTTGGTTCTTTGGTCATCCGGAGGTATACATTGTCGCTTTGCCTGCATTCGGCATGGTGTCGGATGTGATAGCTACTCACGCCCGTAAAAATATATTTGGTTATCGGATGATGGTATGGGCGATTGTCGCGATTGGTGGGCTTAGTTTTGTGGTGTGGGCACATCATATGTATGTCAGTGGGATGAATCCTTATTTTGGTTTTTTCTTTGCTACCACCACCTTGATTATTGCAGTACCGACAGCATTGAAAGTCTATAACTGGCTGCTTACGTTATGGCGTGGCAATATTCATTTTACGGTGCCGATGTTTTTCGCTATTGGTTTTATCTTTACCTTTACGCACGGTGGTCTAACAGGCTTGTTCTTAGGTAATGTGGTGGTTGATTTACCGTTGTCGGACACATTTTTTGTAGTCGCGCATTTTCATATGGTGATGGGGGTGTCGCCGATCATGGTGCTGTTTGCAGCCATCTATCATTGGTTCCCGTTAGTGACGGGTCGTCTGTTGCATACGGGGCTGGGTAAATTACATTTCTGGGTCACTTTCCTTGGCACCTATGCGATTTATTTACCGATGCATTATCTTGGTTTTCTTGGTGTGCCGCGCCGTTATTTTGCGCTGGGCGATACTGCTTTCATTCCCGATTCAACACAAACACTCAATGCCGGTATTACTGTTGCTGCTTTGATTGTTGGTGTGGGTCAGCTGATCTTTATTTTCAATCTAATCTGGAGTTTACGACGGGGTAAACTGGCCGTTGCTAACCCTTGGCAAGCGACGTCGTTGGAATGGCAGACGCCGCAATGCCCGCCTGTGCATGGTAATTGGGGGGATAACGTGCCTGTCGTTTACCGGTGGGCTTATGATTACAGTGTACCTGGACACAAAACTGATTTTACCCCACAAAATATAATGGATTCAGAGTGTTTATTAACAGATAAGGGAGGGCGGTAATAATGAACATTGTTCGTCAATTACTCAGTAAGCCTTGGTTATCAGACGATGCTGATATTTCCGAATCATATAATCAGACGAAATGTTTGAAAGTGACCCAGACCGAATCAACAAAAACGGCTCTGGTGTTTTTCTTGATGGTGGTGACCGTTGTTTTCTTCTTGATTTCAATCACTTTTTTATCTCGGTCACAATATCCCGATTTTACGGCGTTAGCGGGCCCCCCTTGGTTACCTTTTAGTAATCCAATTACCCTTTGGGTGAACAGCGCGTTCTTATTATTAGCATCTATTTCTATTCGCTTTGCGGCTAACACTAAGCCGATTAATGAGGGGGTAGGTCAAACACGTATGGTGTTGGCGTTATGCCTGACGGGGTTATTTAGTTGCTTGTTTTTAATCGGGCAATTATTAGTGTGGCAGCAACTTACTGTATCGGGCTTTGCGGTAAATGGGAATCCAGCCAACAGTTATTTCTATTTGTTTACGGGTATTCATGGATTACATTTGGCGGGAGGCTTTATTGCATTAATTCGGGTTGTTATTACATTTGTTAAACATACTGATAGTGAAAGATTGACGGCTAACTTAGGTTTATGTGTTTGGTATTGGCATTATTTGTTTATTGTATGGATGTTGCTGTTTGCGTTGTTAACGGCAACACCAGATACCTACAAAACGATTGCATTGCTTTGTGGTTTTTAGGAGAAGGTCATGAATAATAACAGCCACAATGATGATGAAAAGAAAGGCTGGCAAAGTGTGGTATCTGATTGGTCGAATGATCGCACCGTGTTTGATATGCCTTGGCCTAAGTTTATGATGTGGGTCTTTTTACTCAGTGATACTTTCATTTTTGGTATTTTTCTAACCGCTTATATGAGCGTGCGAATGAGTACGGTCGATGTGTGGCCTAATTCGAGTGAAGTATTTGCGTTAACGATCGCAGGGGAACACGTGCCCTTAGTGCTGATTGCGATTATGACGTTCATTCTTATTACCAGTAGCGGCACGATGGCGATGGCGGTGAATTTTGCCTATCAAGGCGATAAACGCAAAGCCAGTTATCTGATGTTTATTACCGCTTTATTAGGTATATCTTTTGTTGGTATGCAAGCTTTTGAATGGAGCAAGTTGATCTTTGAAGAAGGGGTGAGACCATGGAGTAATCCGTTAGGCGCGGCACAGTTTGGTGCCACCTTTTTTATGATCACTGGGTTTCACGGTTTGCATGTTAGCGCTGGGATTATCTACTTGTTAGTGATTGCCAAGCGTGTTCGTGCGGGGGATTATGAAAAAAAAGGTTATCAAATGGTTGAAATATCGGGACTGTATTGGCATTTTGTTGATCTAGTTTGGGTATTTATTTTTGCTTTTTTCTATCTTTGGTGAGGTGTGATAATGAAGTCCACACAAACACAAAAAATTGGTCAAGTGCACCCTATAAGCCTTTACCTTAAAGCATGGTTGTTGTTATTTATCTTAAGTGCTTGCTCATATATGGTGGATTATTTTCATGTTCAAGGCTATTTACGCTGGGCACTTATCTTGTTTTTTATGGTTATGAAGGCGGGGTTGATTTTAACTGTGTTTATGCATCTAAAATGGGAACGGTTTGCAGTCAAGCTACTGTTATTTATTCCTCCTATTGCGATCTTGATTTTTATTACCTTAATGAATGTAGAAGCCAGTTATGTGTTTATAAGTAGGCATTTATAAATAAATTATTATATACAGGCTTGGGCTTAAGCATCATATTTATTTTTTTTATTGTGCTAAGGGCCTTGTTTGGGTTGTATCAATCTCAACCCGTCGCGAAAATTAATGGGGTTGCCTTGAATGACGCGATGCCGATTACGGACTTTGTATTACAAGATCAACATGGCAATCGTTTTACTCAGGATGACTTGTTAGACAAGTGGCATATCGTTGCTGCAGGTTATACGCACTGCGGCGATATTTGTCCTATGACGTTATTAGCACTGAGTCAGTTCCAGCTTAACTTAGAGCAAAGCGCATTTGAGGATGACGTTGATATTATTTTTTATACCGTTGATCCTCAGCGTGATACGCCCCAAGTATTGGCTGAATACTTGGCATTTTTCGCTCCTGAGATAATAGGGCTAAGGCAAGTTGAGGAGGTGACTTATTTAGGGTTTGTAAATAGCTTAAATATTATTGCCATTTATGAATATGAAACCACTAATGACAATTATAGCGTTAGCCACAGTTTTGCTTTTATGGTTATTAATCCTGAAGGGAAATTACAAGCCGTACTCGAACCTGAAACCAACCCTTTTGGTAATGCAATATTATCATCGGATCTCTTATTTGAAGATTTTAAGCGAGTACGGCAGCGTTATAACGATGCGAAAGGAAGTTGACCAACCTGAACAAGAGCCAGTTACATATCGATTTTCAAGTTCATTTTCCCACTTATTTAACCTTGTTCTAACATAGGTTTCACATACCCATAAAGTATTAATTATTATTTATATAACCCTTGTATTTATAAGGTTTATTGTTGTATGGTTGATTCAAATCTACAACATAGAAGGTAATACAATGAGTAAATTAAAAGGTATTCAAATCACTAAAGCTGATGATCAGCGTCTTAATAATTCAATTTGGCTCATTGATGGAAGTGCAGAGCAAGCAAGGTGTATCGGTACTGTTAATGATGTGATTGCACAAGACGCGGTTGTTAACTTAGCTGAGCTAGGTAACTTTGAGTCACGTGATATTGCCATCGAAGAGCCTGCTAAAGTAGAAGGTGGCCAGCATCTAAACGTGAACGTATTAACACGTGAAACTCTTGAAGATGCAATTAAAAATCCGAGTGCTTACCCACAACTTACGATCCGTGTATCGGGTTATGCGGTGCGTTTTAATTCATTAACATCAGAACAACAGCAAGACGTTATCAGCCGTACGTTCTCTAAAACAATGTAATAATATCTGTTCATTATTATTTCCTTAACCTCAGTCATTGCTGGGGTTTTAATCCTCATACTTTCCTCCCTATTTTGAATGAATTATAAGCAATATTGTGTCGTTTATTGTGTCGTTTATTGATATTGAATATAGTTTATACTCGCCGCGCTTCTTAATCTGTTATCAATTGTGTATTTTATCGTTTAAATTGGTATTTTAAATATTAATTCTAAAATTTTAATGTGATTTTGTATTGAATCATCAAAAAATGATGGTTTTTATTAAATGGACTTAGGGAAAGTGAATGAAGTATATATTCTGGATTGTATTGATCTTATCTGTTTCAGGCTGTAATGAAGATTCCGAAACTCAACAACCTATCCCTCAACCTATCCCTCAACCTATCCCTCAACCTCAACCTCAACCTCAACCTATTCCTATACCGGAACCGCCAGAAAAAGAAGTTATGGCGGTCGAAAATGTTCGATTAATCGCGACTACTCAAACAAGTCTGACGCTAGGCTGGGATGGTAACCACAATGCAGATGGTTATATTATTCGTCGAGATGGTAATAAAATCGCGACGGTTAGTCGTGGTTTATATCGCTTTGTTGATACGAACCTACAAGAAAATCATAGCTATGCATATGCAGTGTTGGCTTTGGATAAGGAAGGCAGAGAATCAGAACCGCGTAATATCACTGCTTTAACAGTGAAGAATGACAGCCCAGTAATCTCGCCTATTACAGATATTTTGTTGATAAACGATACCGCAACATTAGGTGCTCCTGTCGTTCAAATAAATGCAAGCGATGCTAATGGTGATACATTGCATTATCAAATTGCCAGTGAGCAAGCATTAAATTATTTTGCGATTGATGAACATGGTTTATTAACAGTGTCGGCTTCGGTTAATGCATTGTCATCAAAAATTATGGATATTTCTGTACAGGTGAGTGACGGTTTAAGTTCGGTAACTGTGCCGCTTCAGGTGGCATTTATACCGTATGCGGCAAAACTAGAAAACCAGGGGCTGTTACGCAAGTATTATCGAGATAATAAAGTTAGAGGCTTACTTTCTGAGCTTAAAGCATTATCGACATTTCCTGATAAACCGACTTCTATTAATGTTGTAGACGACTTCGAATCACCAAGTAATATTGCAAACAAATATGGTCAGACTCTGGAAGGCTATGTCGTCCCACCTGTTACTGGTGAATATAAATTTTGGATCGCTTCAGATGACCAATCTGAACTGTTATTAAGCGATAGTGTTAGTACCAAAGGGTTAAGACGAATTGCTTATACAGATCGAGCTACAAAAAAACGTGAATGGGACCCTGTGCGTTATGATAGTCAAGCTTCTGACATCATTTATCTTGAAGCGGGTCAAGTATATGCCGTAAAGGCGTTAATGGCAGAATACTATGGATCTGACTTATTAGCGGTCGCTTGGGAAGGGCCCGGTATTTCAAAGGGCGTTATTAGCAATGAATATCTACGTTTACCTATTGATATAATAAAACCTAAGCCTGTATTTAACTTTAATTGGCTAAAAACGTCAGAAGATACGCTGATCTTACAATGGAATGCGACAACCGATAATGTTGATGTAGAACGTTACTTAATTAATACAAACAATAAGTTACTAGCAACGACAGGTAAGGACGAACTATCGATTGCGTTAACGGGCTTGGAAAGTGCCACTCGTTATGATTTCACTATTCGAGCACAGGATAAAGCCGGTAATAAGTCGCTGGAAAGTGATCCCTTGATGATCGTGATTGATGATTTTATAGCCCCTTCGGCGGTGACTAACATTAGGGTTAATGGCAAGGGGACTAATTTTATTGATCTGGCTTGGGATGCTTCAACAGATGAAGATAAGCAGCAAATACTTTACCGTATTTATCAAGGCGGTGAATATGTCGCACAAACTTATAATACGAATTATAAATTGAAGCAATTATTACCTGCTACAAACTACGATATTACATTGGAAGCAATTGATATTGTTGGTAACAGTAGCGGTTTATCAAATGGACTATCGGTACAGACTAACACCTTGGTTGCAGATACTCCTGTATTCGAATATCCGTATTATGAGTTTGCGGTTCCTGCTAATCACTCTATAGATAATTCGTTTGCGACATTGAGTTTTATTGAGCAGCAAGGATTGGTGTTTAAGATAGCATCTGGTGATAATGCGGACTTGTTTGCCATCAATGAGCAAGGCCAGTTGAGCTTGAAACGTCATATTATTGAGGGCGAATTACGTTCGTTCAATCTTGAGGTTACGATAAGTAAAGATAATAAAACAAGTTCTACACTAGTGAAAGTGAATGTTTTATCCAGTGATGTATTACTTTATCAAGGTGTGTCACAGGAAATATGGACTGGAATATCTGGCTCGAGTGTTGCTGTTATTAATACCTTAGCGCCGATTAACCAACAAAGTACATTAACAGACTTTAAATCACTCACCAATATGGGTTCTTCTTATGGCCAACGAGTATATGGTTATTTCACTGTACCTGTGAGTGGGGATTACAGTTTTTGGCTAGCTTCTGATGATAATAGTGAATTACGTATTAGTGCTGATATGACGCGTGATAAAGCTGATTTAGTCGCGCATATTACTGGTTATACTCGTGAAGATCAGTGGAGTAATAGAAGCCAGGTTAAAACGAATATTAATTTAAATGCTGGTCAGTATTATTATATCGAAGTGCTTCATAAAGAAGGCGGTGGTGGTGATCACATGTCAGTGGCATGGCAAGGGGCTGGTATTCCGAGTCGTACTTTAATGACAGGAGAATTCTTGATACCTTATAGTCGTTTTCATCCTGCTGCGGTAAAAGTTGATACTGCAATACAAACTGGTTTTGACAGTCAAGGGAATCAACTTCAGCTTAATATTAGTGTGGATGAAAGCGCTGAGGGTTACCCTATTTGGGTTTATTATGGTGAAATGGATGCAGGTAGTAATGCTGAAGGGTGGCAGTATCGCGTTAAGTTAAGGGATTTGTTAGCGGGTGAACATAGCATTACACTGTCACCAATTGATCCCGGCAAAACGTATTATATTCGAACTGAGACTGTTGGACCTACGGGCAGCCGTTGGAGCCAAAATGCGACGACTGTACGTACGGTTATTATTGATCCAAATAAAACTGCTGGCGAATCATTACCGCAAAAGATTGATATCGACGTTAGCATTAATGATGTTGACTATGCATTAGAATTTACTAAGCATTCGGTTCGTTCTCCTCATTTTCAATTACTTACCTTTGATTCTCGTCGAGTCAAAGAATATGAATCCGTATCACCAATGCCGGAAATTAGAACTTACCGTGGCATTGTAACGAACAATGCTGCGGTAACCGTTACTGGTGTGATCGATGCGTTAGGTACTATTCATATCTCGGCGTGGAAGGGTGATATGCTATTTTGGCAGAAAAATGTCGATGTTAGTGAGTTTATAACCCCAACGGCGTTAGGTAATGATGAAACAGATACTCAAGAGTTAATTATTGATTTCGAGTTGCCTGCTATTGAGAATGGCCGTTTATATCAACCGCAACCAGGAAATGACTTCCATAATAGTTTATCGCGTGTTGCTTTTAAATTTGAAGAAAATCAATTTGATAAAGCAGCAGGGAATAACATTATCAACGGTGTTGCGCAAATGGAAGGGCACATTAATGAACTCGACTATATGTGGGCACAAAAGACAGGCTTACGTTGGGATATCGGTAAAGCAGTTATCGAATTAAAGGGAGATATCGGTAAGGCTACGCAAACTCGTCCGAGTGCGCCTGATGCAACTAACTTTAGCATTGATTTTCAAGACCCGGTGAATGGCGGGCAGTGTTGGGGTGGTGGTTATTGGGTTGGCTGTACCGCAGGTTATACCATGAGTTGGGGCTTCACTCATGAAATTGGGCATAACTTAGGGTTAGGCCATGGCGAACAAACCGATAATAATAATCAAATCCAAGAGCCAAGAACGCATATGGGTAATATGCAAGCATGGAATACGACGCGTCGGATTCAAAAAGGCTCTCGCTTTAAACCCGCGAAGGCATTAACAGACCCGATGTTACCAGCCACATTTAAAGATTATTTAACTGTATATAAAAATGAATCTGGTTTAGTTGATCCACTGGCAAATGATTATGACGCAAATGGCGATCTATTAACCATTGAGAGTTTTGACGCAGCAACATTCGCTGGAGGCACTGTTATTGCTTATGGTGATTCATTACGCTATACACCACCTGTCGATTTTGTCGGGGTCGATCAATTTAGTTATGTTGCTACAGATGGTGAATATCAAACCCGTGGCCCAGTGATGATTCAAGTTTTAGCCCCTGAGTTAACCGCGTATTGGGATATGGATAGCCTACGCGATAATAAAGTGACAGACCTGTCCGGTTTTAGTAATGACTTACAGGCTGAAACAGCAGGTGTTACATTGACTGAAATGCAAACGGTGGGAATAACAGCTCAAGGTATTACTATTCCATTGTTAGCACCTAAGGAGATGACGAATGATCCTTTAGGCGATCGTTTATTGGAGCATAAATTAGATCCGGGTCATAAAAGCTTTACAGCGGCTATGTGGTTTAAATACACGGTAACTGACGGTGATAAACTACTTATTGGTAAATCGTCAAAAACCCCAAATAATATGAATTATGGTGGTTGGGAGATCCGTGCGAGTGGACAAGATTTAGAAATTCAAGTTAATTTCCGCGACCGTTTTATGTATCCGAACAATGTGACGATAGTTCAGCCTGATGCAATTGTTGATGGCAGTTGGCACCATGTAGCCGTTGTCATCGATCGGGAAAATAAGCAATTACTGGGTTATATTGATGGTGCACCGTTTGATCTACAAGGTGATTTACCGATGGGAAATAGCCCGATCACTGCCGCGATGAATACTTCAGGTTACGGTGGTGGTTCGCCATTTAAAGTGGGCGGGCATACACGTGTTACCTGTGAAGATGGTGCGACCTCGGCAGACCCTAAAATTTGTGTATCCGCATTGGAACAAGCATATGATAGTGTCAAAATTTATCATAAAGCCTTGTCAGCACAGGATGTTAGATCTTTGTTCACGGAGTAAATAGTCACTTTAGCTAAGCACCATCAAAGAAAGAGTTTGATGGTGTTTCTATTCACAAATCATAAAACATACATTTCCTATTTTTCCTTATTTGCTTTATACCTAGTTGATAGATTAATTACATTAGATACCTAAACTACGTCAAAATTCTGATTGTTCATTTTGAAGTAACTTAGGTACTAAATAAAGGAAGAAAGAGATGGATGGAATCAGTATTTTATACCCGTTACTTGCGCATGTGCTTTTAGTGATATCTCTGTATGTTTTGTTGGTAATACGCAAATCAAAAGCAATAAAAGCAAAGGCTGTCGATTTTAATAAAACGGCGTTGAATAACAAGGCATGGCCAGAAGATGTTGTTCAAGTATCTAATAACTTAGATAATCAGTTTGAATCACCTTTGGTGTTCTATGGCTTGTGCATTATCACTGTGTTGGTTGGGGCGGTGAATAGTTTTGCTATTGGACTGTCAGTTATTTATGTTGTGTTTCGCTATATTCATGCTTATGTGCATGTGGGGACTAACTATGTACCGCATAGATTACGTGCGTTTTCACTGTCTTTGTTTGTGCTGCTATTACTGTTAATTCAAACGTCAGTACATATAGCTATGGCTGCGTAGCGAAAAATAGAGTGTTATAAATAGCTGTTCAGTGATGGGTATGCTTATTAAAAAAATAGCCGCAATTGATGCGGCTATTTTGTTTGTATTATACAGTGCTTAGACGACCTTAATTAGGAGTCTTAATCACCTTGATTATGCTGGTGTTGCATCATCAGTTGAGATATTACCTGCTTGCTTACGTTTTAATAGCAGTAAACAAATCGCGGTGAACATACCAAATGCTGATACGCTTAGACCAATACCAAAGATCATTTGATACGCTTCAATTGCAGGATAAGTATCGATGATCCAACCGTTTAGTGCGTAAGCCCAGAATACAGATGCGTATGCAGCGAATGAACCAACACTCATCGCAGCGCCACTGAATTCTTTTGGAACACCAGCTTCAGCAATCGGCGCTAAGATGATGCCTTTTGCTAGGAAGATACTAAACGAGAAGCACATTAGTAGAATCATGTTCATTACTAACATTTCAGCTGATTTTGGTAGTAAAATTGTAATACCTAAACAGATAACAGTCAGACCCAGTGCACACAACATCATTTTAATTGAGGATTTGAACACAAAGTCAGCAATTGAGCCAGCAACAAGACCTGCAACAACACCCATAGCACCCGTATTAATGATACCGAAGATAGCCGCTTCTGCAGTTGTTAAACCAAACACAGCTTCTAAGTATGGCACTGTGTAGATAAGCGTAATGTAAGTCCAGTAAACTGTTAGAGATGTTAGTGCAGCTAGCCATACTGTCGGCATTTTTAATACATAGAATAAACCTTGTAATGCTGCTTTGTTTTTACTTTCGCCTGCTTTAACTTCTAATTGATTGTCTGGTACAAATTTCCATACACAGAAGATCATTGGCAGGATAAGTAAGGTATAGAATACGATAGCACCTTGGAAAATCAAGATTGAACCACTCACTAGCGCCATGATACCAACGATAATTGCGTTCATGCTCATTTCTGTTGCACGACGGATTGACTCTAATAAACCAAAAGCCATGCCTTTGTTGTCATCGCCTGACATTAAGTTAACGCCATTCACAACCGCAGGCCAGAAGATCGCGTCAATCAGACCCCAAAGTCCGGCAATGATGATTAAGAAGGTAAATTCAGGTTGAAAGATGATGATAGCCATCATACTTAAGAATCGTATGAACATACTGGTCATCAAAATCGAGCGTACAGAGAAACGGTTATTTACCCAACCTGCAGGAATGTAGAAGAACATTGCAGAACCGATTAAGGTAAACAACACACCCATCTGTGTATTATCTATGTTTAAAACTTCAAGTAGTAAGTTATAAAACGTACCTTTAAATGCTTCGAAAGCAGAGTAAATGATTTGTCCTGATAGCACGACAGATAAGAAACCGTAAAAACGGGTTTTTGAATCGAAGCCAATTTTTCCTAATAAACTCATTATTTATTACCTAACACTTTGTATTTTGACGGGAATTTATGGGCGACATCGGTACAAATACCGTCGACACCCCAGTTGAATAATTGATTAGCGCGCGCAAGATCGTTTACAGTCCACACGTTTACTTTAAAACCAGCGGCTTTAAATTTGTGAACCATTTCTTGTGTTAAGCCTTTGTCTTCTGGATGGATGTAATCTGCGTTACACCAATCTAAAATTGAGTTCCAATCGTCCCATAAGGTATGGCTTTCGAATAAACAAGCAACTTGGGTTTCTGGGCTACGACGTTTAAATTCGGTTAGCGCAAGGTGGTTGAAGCTTGATACGATTAATTCGCGCTCAGGGTTTAGATCTTTCAAACCAATAATTAAATTATCAATCAGGGTATAGCTAAGCTCTGCACTTGCTGCGCATGATTTAATTTCGATATTCATGTTTAGCTCAAGGTCATTTGCTAATGAAATTAACTCTTGGAGGGTCGGAAGTTTTTCACCAATGAATTCATCTGCAAACCAACTGCCAGCATCGATATTCGCGATATCGTCATGACTGATTTTGCATAATTGACCACTCTTGTCAGTACAACGATCTAAAGTATCGTCATGTGAGACAATAATCGTACCGTCTTTTAAAATATCAACGTCACATTCGAACCATTGAATATTATTCTTTTTGCATAAAGAAAATGCGGCTAATGTATTTTCTGGTGCCAGCGATGACATTCCACGATGAGCAATCAATCTTTTCATTGTTAACCTTCTTGCAACTAAAATTGTGACGGGATAATAGGGGAGATTATATAAACGAAATGTGACATAGATACAATTATCACTATTCGAAAGTAAAAATGTTCAAATAAAGTTTCTATTCGGTTGAAAATTCATCAATCGAAACGTTTTTTAACTAGTGTAAATACTTAAAAAATAGTTTGGTTTCAATCGGAGGTTACATTTGAAGGTGTAAATGAAAGTATTTGTGATAGTGGTTAATTTGACGTTAAAAGTTATGAGGTTAACTGTTTTGTTATTATTATGCTTTCGATGAGGTGTTAGTGACTTATAAAACCCTTATTATGCTTTAGTTATTTAAATAAATGTTATCAATAATAGGGCTACTGTAAGGCAACCCTAGCGTTAAATTATGTTCACTTTATCGGTTACTCAACCATAATGTCTGGTAGGGTTCGAGTGTTAATATTTGGCTAATATTCTTGATAGTATCGCCGGTAATTAAATCATACCAAAAATCACTGCTGATTAAGTTCACATTGGCTAGCGGCAATGTAAGTTGCGTATTCGAAATATTACTGATGCAAAATATGCTTTGGCTACGGTCTATGCTTTGTCGCCAAAAGCCAAAAATTTGATCGCCTAACTGTAAGGTGAATTGAGTGGCATTTGGGTGAAATGCGGGTTGCGCAGTTCTTAATGTGATCAGGTAATTAATATCATGTAATGAACGAGCATGTTGGCTTTCGGGATCATCAAGCTGTTCCGTGAGTGAATCAAGTGCCCAGCGATGTCGGTTGATAGAACGATTATGACTGGTGTGTTCGAGCTTTTTATAATCATTACTCGTGCCTAGTAAACTGTGAATGTAGATCCCGGGGATACCTTCCAGTGCGAACATGATCGTATGAGCACAGATGAAACGCCTATGCCCCCATTCGTCTTTACCTGCTGTTGTTCCTTTTAATGCATCGTATAAGGTGATATTTAACTCATAAGGCTTACGCACTTCTTCGGACTTCGAATTCGCGGTATGTTTAGTATCTGTTGTCACTGTTCGCCAAGATATTTTTCCACCAAATTCTTGCATCGTAGTGACTAACTGATTTATCTCTTGATCTGACAATAGACCTTCTGTTGGTCGTAAGCCTATACCATCGTGCGATGCGATAAAGTTAAAATAAGCAGTGCCATTTTGTGCTGGTGGCATGCTCATCATCCATTGTTTCAAGTATTGGCAATTACCGGTGATCAAGGTATTAACCAATAAGGGTGGTAGGGCGAAATTGTAAATACAATGTGCTTCGTTGCCATTACCAAAATAGGTGAGGTTTTCTTTGTTGGGTATATTGGTTTCAGTAATTATCACCGCGTCTGGACGTGCATGTTCGATTAAGGTTCGGAGTAAACGCACAATTTCGTGAGTTTCGGGTAAGTTAATGCAAGGTGTGCCTGCTTTCTTCCACAAGAAGGCGATCGCATCGAGGCGGAATATCTTCACGCCATTATCTAAGTATTGACGGATAATGGACACGAAATTGATGAGTACCTTGGGGTTGGTAAAATCCAGATCAACTTGGTCATGGCTAAAAGTACACCATACTTGCTGTTCGCCAGAGGCGGTTTGTGTGCTTCTGAATAAGGGCGATGTACGTGGTCTAACGACGGCTTCTATATCGTGACGCTCGGTATTGCTATCGCCATTAGTCGAGAGTGTCGCGTTTGAAAGCGAATAGGTTGAGTCTGTATAAAAATAATCATAGCCAGTACCTTCGCCACGGATGAAATTGTCAAACCATTTACTGCGGCTAGAGCAGTGATTGATGACTAAGTCAGACATAAGATGATGGCTTTGTGCTATCTGTTTTATATCATCCCAATCACCTAGTGCATCGTTTACACTGGCATAGTCAATAACCGAGAAACCATCGTCACTGCTATACGGAAAAAATGGCAGAATATGCACACTGTTAATCGTATTTGCGCAGTAACTGTGTAGAAAATGATGTAATGTCTGCAGGGGTTTTTCATCCTGATTGAAGATACTGTCACCGTAAGTTATCAAAATGGTATCTTTTTCAGACCAATGATTGATTTGTGGTGTTGGCGTATGAAACTGGTCGGTTAGCTGCATTGTGCTGATCAATTCTGCAGCCAGCACTTCGATTGATACGGATAAATTAATATCCGCATAAATTGTACTGATCTGTTGTTCTACTCGCTGTCGTAGCTGTAAGTCGCCGTTTGGATTTAACATTGTCACCATCCATGTTCTAATTTTGATACAACTTATAGTTAAGAGATGAACTCTGCTCTATCTAATTCAACGGCTTCCTTGAGGCGTTCTAATACGTCAGGCATTGCCGATATTACGCGGTTCCAGCTAGGCATAAATGGTTTTTCCATTGGATTTTCGAGGAAGTTTTGCCCTGCGATCATGATGTTCTGCGCAAACATTTCAACCGCTTCTTCTTCTGAGTGAATATCGAGAGTTAAGCCATTCATCACCGCGTCGTTATAATAAGTTTCAACAAAATCTAAGGCGATACGGTAATAGGTTGCTTTGATAGTGCGGAAATTTTCATTGGTGAAGGTATGACCTTGGGTAGCTAACTTACGGAAGAATGCCTTGGTAATATCAATAGACATTTTTGACAAACCGCCATCTTTATTATCCAATGATAGATCTTGATGTTTGTGATCGTATACATCAGCAATATCAGCTTGGCATAATCGATTATGAGAATAATTACGGTGCATCTCTGACAATACCCCGATCTCTAATCCCCAGTCACTTGGGATGCGAATATCGTTAAGTACGTCTTTACGGAATGAAAACTCACCAGCGAGCGGATAACGGAAACTATCCATGTATTCAAGGTAATCGTTATGGCCGACAACGCGTTTAAGCGAACGTAATAATGGCGTTATTAATAGCCGAGAAACACGACCATTAATCTTACCGTCAGCAACGCGAGCGTAAAAACCTTTACAAAACTCATAGTTAAATTGTGGGTTAGCTACGGGATAAATCAAACGTGCTAGTAGTGATCTGTCGTACGTTAGAATGTCGCAATCATGTAACGCCACTGATTCTGATTTTCCCGATGCAAGTGTGTAACCCATGCAGTACCAGACATTACGGCCTTTGCCTAATTCTTTGGGCGCTAAGCCCAGTGTTGCGAGTTCAGCATCAAGTGCTTGCAGGCGAGGGCCATCATTCCACAAAATACGGTGATGTTGTGGCAATGCGCCGAAGAATTTTAACGCGTGTTTATATTGTTCTTCATTCGCGCGGTCTAAGCCGATCACAATTTCGTTTAAATACGGCACATCTTGTAAATGATTAATAATATTAGGCAGTGCTTTCCCTTCCAACTCTGAGAATAGTGATGGGAGAATTAACGACATAGGACGCAGTTTTGAAAATTCAGTGAGTTCTGCTTCCATTGCTTCTAATGGACGCTGGTTTAGGTTATGCAGTGTTGTAATTACACCATTTTGATAAAAATCAGCCATGATAAACCTTCCTTAAATATTTGAATCGAAGAATTGAATTGATGTTTCAAAATTCAAACTGTTGTTAGTTCAAACTCAGGTAATACCTTCGGTAATAGTTTGGGTGGCCGCTCAGGTAATAGCTTGGGTAATAATTTTGCTAGCACTTCAGCCCAGCCTGTTGGCCCTGTATTTTTACTCGTGATTAAGTGCTGTTTACGTTTTAATTTTGGTGGGGTATGCACTGGAGATAAAATGATTGCGGCATATTGCGCAGCTTCTAACATGGCAATATCATTGTTCCCATCACCGACTGCAATAGAGTAAGGTGTTTGCTGTGGGTTAAATAATTTAAATTGATTCATTAACCAATTCATTGCTTTGCCTTTGTTACAATCGCCACAAACATGCAGGAAACGTCCGCCTTCTAAAATCGTCGCGCCTTGTTTCTTTAAGTGTTGGATGAACATTTGTTTCTGAGCTGCATTACCTTTCCAGAGTACGGGTTCGCCATATTTTCTTTGACTTGCAAGCGCTGCGCTTGCCTCATCCAATCCTGTCGCATCAACAATGTCGTTAAGTGTCATGGTATTCATACCGGTAAACAACGCGGTTAATTCGACAGGCACAGTCGGAAGTAGTGATAACCAATGGTCACGTGAATGTACGAGAGATTTAACCCAGTAACCATCTTGTTGTATTGTACCGATAGGTTGGTGGCTAAAGTAGTTAACTGGGATGTAAATAGCAGCGCCATTTTCAACAATAAAAGGCCCATTCAAATCTAACTGTTTTCTTAGTTCGAGTAATTCGGCATAAGTTTTACTGGTATTTGGAATAACGGGTATTGCCGCGCGCTTTAATTTGGCGAGCGTACTTAATGCGGGCGTAAAACTGTAGTTGTCATGATCGAGCAAAGTACCATCAAGATCTGTAAAAATGGCAGGGTAATGATTAAGCTGCATTGACTGAGGACTGTATGAATGCACTATGTTGCGGCTACTGTCCATTTCAAAAACCCAATTGCATAATGCGGGTAATGTCGTTAATCCATGCTCGGTGAGCCGTTCGAAATAAGCTGTAAACAGTTTTATCTCAGATTTGTTCATGACCCGGTCAAGTGGGGAATTGAGTGTCAGTGCTTGCTGCTTTAATTTTAACTCTTGCTCAAGTCGCCACTGGTAAACGGTATTGAAACTCGGCGCTTTAAGCATGACTAACATATCAAGTCGTTCATAAAGCGCAGCGTAGTGATGTTTGATTTGGTTGTTCACATAGCGACGCCAAACACCGTATTTGTCTTTCGCCGCTTCAAGGTTGTTGACAGGTTCTAATAGTGCCTCATCTGTTTGTGCTTGTACGCCTAAGCACCAACCTTCAAGAATAATGACATCGACAGCGCCATGAATTACTGGCCACTCTGATTCTGGGTACGGGTTATCGGTAGTTTTATTAAACCGAGGCAGAGCAACTGGTGTTGATTTATTGTTAGCAGATCGCAACTTATCTAAGGTACTGTGCGCGAGTGATAAATTATGTGTTCCTGGCACTCCCCGAGTTTGTAATAAGTGATGCTCATGCTCAGATAAGTTTTTACGTTGCTGGTGGCTATAATAAAAATCATCGAGAGAGAGAACCGCGACATTCATTTTATAGACACTGGTTAAATAGGTCGCGAGATAATCGGCGAGTGTTGATTTACCTGAGCCTTGGCAACCATTAATACCAATTAAAACAGGTGCTTGTTTTTTATTTATGCGGTCAATATCTGTTGCTGCACTGTTTATTGCACTATGCTGGTGCGCTCTGATTGCCGATATTAGCCCTGTGTACCATTTTGCAGCGTCGGTTAAATAAGCGGTTTCTAGCTTATTACGCTCAATAAATGCGGTTAGTTGCGGGTTTGTTATCATAATAGCCATCCTTGAATGAGCGAATCTTATAATAAGTTAATCAATAACTGTGCCACATATTGATTAATTTAATAGAAAATACCTCTAAGGTGTAAGGTTAAGTTTTTCAATAAGGGATGTTAGGTGATATTTATTGATCTACATCAATTTTTCTGGTCGCTATAGGGTATTTCTGTTAACATCGCCGCCTTAATCTACAGCTCTGGATTTACGTTCTAGTTAGCTCAATGGGGAATAACCAAATGTCAGCACCAATTACTACAAAAAATACCGCTCAAATTACAGTTTGTGCATTATATAAATTCGTACGTTTAGAGAATTTCGAAGCGTTACGCGCGCCTTTATTAGCAAAAATGGAAAGCCAAGATGTTCGCGGTACGCTGTTATTAGCGGCCGAGGGTATTAACGGTACAATTGCTGGGCCACAAGCAGGTATTGATGCTGTATTAAGCTTTTTATCTCAAGACCCAAGTCTGGGCGAAATCTCTTTCAAAGAATCTTATAACGATGAGAATCCGTTCTTACGTACTAAGGTTAAGCTGAAAAAAGAAATCGTAACCATGGGTGTTGAAGGTATTGATCCTAACCAAGTTGTTGGTACATATGTAAAACCGAAAGATTGGAATGCACTTATTTCTGATCCTGAAGTGATTTTGATTGATACACGTAACGACTATGAAATTGAGATCGGTACATTCCAAAACGCTGTAAACCCGAATACTGCGACTTTCCGTGAATTCCCTGAGTATGTGAAAAACAACTTGGACAAAGAAAAACACAAGAAAGTAGCGATGTATTGTACAGGTGGTATCCGTTGTGAAAAATCGACAGCTTATTTAAAAGAGCAAGGTTTTGACGAAGTTTACCACTTAGATGGCGGTATTCTTAAGTATCTTGAAGAAGTGCCAAAAGAAGAAACGATGTGGGAAGGTGAGTGCTTTGTATTCGACGGCCGTGTTTCTGTAAACCACGACTTAGAACAAGGTGAATGTGACCAATGCTTCGCTTGTCGTTACCCGTTAACACAAGATGAACTGCAAAGTGAGCATTACGTGAAAGGTCTTAGCTGTCACCGTTGTCATGATCAAGTGACAGATGAACAGCGTAGCCGTTTTGCTGAGCGTGAACGTCAAATGGAGCTCGCTGAAAAACGTGGTGAGTCACATATTGGTGGTGAAATTAAACACATCATTGATGAACGTCGCGTAGAAAAAGCAAAGAAAAAAGCTGAGCAAAACGCGAAGTAATATTTGGGTTATAAATACTTAAATAAGCAATAAACACTTAGAATAAAAACCGCTGGTTAGGTTACTTGGAATGGTAACTTACTTGCGGTTTTTTATTATCTGCAGTTTGAGGTTATTATTTGTAATTAATCGTGTATTTGGTACTGTTTATGATAATGAAATTAAACTGGAACTCACGTTATACGTCATTCCGAATAACAACCTGTTAGGTAGATAAAACGATGCCATACACATTATCACACGCAGTAGTCGCACTACCTGTATCAGTCATTGCGCGGGGAAAGGTTCCGCTTGCTGCAATGGTTGTTGGAAGCATGTCACCAGACTTCCCATATCTTTTCGCTCTTAGTCCAACAGAAGCGCCTGGGCATTCAGAGCTCGGGGTGCTTATTTATTGTCTTCTTCCGTCACTTTTAATGTTACTTGTTTGGTATCGGTGGATCGAGGGGCCAACTCTTGAGCTGTTTCGGTTGCCGCGAAGGGATTGGTCATTCGGAAAGTCTTCGTATCTTTTAGTCGTGTTTGGGGTATTGCTCGGTGCATACAGTCATGTGCTGTGGGATGCGACGAGTCATTTTGACGGTTCGTTAGTTGTGAACAGTGAGTTCTGGAACAGAAAAATATTTTCGTTGCCCATGTACAAGTTGAACCAATACGGCGGGGGTATATTTGGACTCGCGGCTTTGTTTGTGTGGTACGTGTTTGCGGTCAGTCAGAATCGCCAAGAAAAATATCAGGGTCGGTTACTCGCAGGTGTGCTTATGTATTCTATAAGCATTGCTTTTTTTGTCTTATTGGCAAATATTGTGCATGGTTCGACGGTTATTATTGAGTACGCAGTTCGTTCTGCCATTGGGGTGATTGTGGGAGGTATTTGTGGAATGTGTATGTACGCATTTATGGTACATTTACAGGCCGATAAAAAATCTTATAACGAATGAATTACACTCTTTTTTCGTCAAGTCGCGCTGGCTTGGAACCGAGCGCTCTACGGCTAATTCAAACTTGCCCTTATTCACAGTTTAGTGTTTTAGATTTGCCTTACTTTTTCTTGTATGAAAAAATGTTACCTGTTTTTCATACACTAGCGGAACACTCCTAATATCAAGGATAAATGGATGTTAACTCTATCATTTAGTCCATGAAAGTGTATTTCGCTATATCATTGGTATGATTTTTCTCACTTTTATTTGAAATTGAAGTAGTCAGGAATCAACAGCATGCAGATAAAAATTGTGACGGTATTTTTGTTAATTGGACTACTAGGATTTCCGGTGATAAGCATGGCCACTGATTTACCTAATCCAGAAGGCGCCGTTATTCTTACTATTAGTGGTAATATCAGAAATACAAATGCTAATCGTGAGGCTCTTTTTGATCGTCAGATGCTGGAAAAACTTCCACAAACTAAGATCACTACTTATACACCTTGGACAGAAGGGTTACATGTTTATGAAGGTGTGTTACTAAATGATCTTCTAGAACAAGTGGGGGCTTCGGGCCATAAGTTAGTCGGGAAAGCTTTGAACGATTACCATGCTGAAATTGATCTGGAAGCACTCAAGGACTACCCAATAATTCTAGCAATAAGAACTGATGGGGCTCTTATGCGTGTGCGTGATAAGGGACCAATCTGGATTATCTACCCTCTATCTGATTATTCTGAGCTCGATATTACCAAACGCTATGAAGAGATGATTTGGCAGCTTAGCAGCTTGGAAGTGTATTGATGAAGAGGATTAAACTTTTTGTCCTTATTTTTGTTGTACTTATGTTTGCTGTTAGTTCTGTCATCAGCACTCAACGTTATACCCAGGTTACTGACATTCTAACTCATTCGATGAAAACTGTCGGCTGGACAGCTTCTGAGTTGGAACTAGAAATGCTCAAATTCATGCAAGCATTAAGAAGAACAGCCTTAAATGATATGAGTGCTGAAGACTTACATTTACGTTTCGAACTGCTCTGGAGCAGGGTTGGGGTGTTATCGGTAGGAGAGGAAACCCGCGATTTTCGCAGTCAGCCCGGTGCAATTGAACTGCTGAGAAATATCAAACAGCGCTTAGTTGAAATAGAATCAGAGGTACTAAACCTCAAAATGGGTAATCAAAATGCGATAAGGATAGTGCAAGAGCTTAAGCCTTTACAAACACGAGTGAGAGAATTTAACGTAAATAGTTTCTCCGGGGATAGAGCTTGGGCCGGTCTAAAATATGTTCATAGTCTTCATAATGACGCCAACATTTTTTTGCTCGGTCTATTGCTGAGCGGTTGCATTCTAGTATTGCTGCTAATTCGTGAGAGTGCTGTTAATCGTAAGCAAGCATTACATGACAGCTTGACAGGCCTTGCAAACCGCCACTTTTTTCAGCGTGACCTGAAAAAAACTATTACTCATGCTCAACGTAATAATTCACGTGCGGCTGTTCACATGATCGATATGAATGGATTCAAGGAGGTAAATGATCGACTAGGGCATGCTGTTGGAGATGCGCTGCTTCAGGAGATCTCTTCACGTTTAGCACAGAGTGTTTGCTCGTCAGATGTTGTCGCGCGGTTGGGGGGGGATGAGTTCGGTATTATTCAAAAGCATATTACAAGTTCTGATGAATGCGTTCGGTTGGCGCAGCATATTCACGAACAGATTAATTGTGAGATAAATATCCACGGTTACCGAGTATATCCGAATGTTAGCATAGGTATCAGTGTTTTTCCTGATGATGCAGAGCATCCTGATAAGCTATTGAATAACGCTGATACGGCCATGTATTTTTCCAAAAAAGATGCTGATGTGTGCTATCGATTGTTTGAGCAACAAATGAATGATAGTGTTTTACGTTATAGGGTATTAGCAGAAAATTTACAGGTCGCACTACTCCACGATCAGCTTCAGTTAGTCTACCAACCTATAGTTTGCCTCAAGACGAAAAAAATTGTTTTGGTTGAAGCTTTATTGAGATGGCATCATGAGCAATATGGTTACATTTCACCGCCCGAGGTCGTTTCTATCGCGGAAAAGGCTGGCTTAGCAGAGAAATTAAATGAGTGGGTATTACTAAAAGCATGTTCACAAAATATGCTCTGGAGAAAGGCGTGTCTACCATGGATTCAAGTTTCTGTGAATATATCTCCTGCGATGTATACGCGATATGATCTTGTGGCTATAGTCAGTCGTACGTTATCCGCCACTGGCTTGCCTGCAGACCAGTTGGTAATCGAAATAACTGAAGACACCACAATGCAAGATATTGAAAGCTCACCTGGAATACTACATAAGTTACGTCATCTGGGAGTTGAGTTAGCACTGGATGACTTTGGTACTGGTTATTCTTCTCTTAGTCACCTTAAAAATATGCCATTTCAGAAACTAAAAATTGATAAAGTCTTTATCCAAGAATTAAGTAATCTTCCTAAAGATATGAGCTTTATTCGAACTATTATCAATTTGGCTCATGGGCTGGGTATGAAGGTGGTAGCTGAAGGTATCGAACTTATTGAAAATTATGAGGATCTTTATCTAGAAGGTTGTGAGTATGGACAAGGCTACCTGTTCTATAAGCCCGTGCCAAGCAATGAAATTGAAGATATTTTACAAGAAAATTTGAGTCCTATATATTTTAGTTCACAGGATATTAACACATAGCTTAGTGCCGATTGTTATTCGCGTATGTGGAAAACCCGATAATAAAATATATGTGGGTTGTAATCTCTTAGTCCAACTCAGTAGCTAATAGCTACCGAGTTGCCTCATGTTTAAGAGATACGAATATAGTGTTGTATGCCGTTTTAAGTCTGCGTTAGAGGAGACTTGTATTGGTACTACTCGCGTTTAACAACTTAGGCATGAACCTGGTCCCCATCCTTGACCTGACATTGCGTCCTCTATGGCTTGTTGCTCTAGCGCGAGTCTTTCAGCTTCTCTCTGCTGTAAAACTTGTTCTATAGAAATCGCTGGTAACGGCGCAATGTAACCGATAGGCGTCATGTTTTGATAAAAATAATCAGGGAGCGCGTTATAGAGGTCAAACTTTTCACTTAAACATGCCTGTTGCTGTGACTCATTGAGTGGGCTCATTGGACAACCTAGTTCATCCCCACGAGGTCGATAAAATTTACGCTCTGGTAATTCCTGCACAAAATAAAAACGATTGTTTTTAATAACCCCCCCATATTGTTTTTCAAATATTTGTGGAGACAGCTGGATAGAAGCTATGTCACCGCGTGTAGCTGGATTGGTACTGGAAATATACATGACCATTTGGTCTAAATTAAATGGCGCAAGTGTCGAATATTTCAATGTAATTTCTTCCCGATTACTGACTTTTCTACTCATCAGAGTTTGGTTAGTTGGCTTATGATAAATAGATATTTCATAATCATACTGATCTTGTGCTCCATAGGTCGTCGAAGCAGTGATTGAGAATTTACCTGTTTGAAAAGACGGACTGTAAACACACTTATCTTCCAGCAACATATAGAATGGCTGAGGTGGTGCCCATTCATCAGAAGCACAACCATATCTCTGTGTTTCGCCTAAGATTATATTGGGTATTTTAGTTAATATGACATTTGCTGCAATGTTCACCGCGAAGATTTTATTGTGAGAACCTGCATTAAATTGATTTGATGCAAGTCCATTCAAAACCGCACCTGAGGATAGCATAGACTCGATTTGTCCCGTTGCGGTTAACCACCTAAAAGTAGTATGTAATATTCGCAGAAAATTTGGAGACACTGATCTGTGTTTAAACTGATGTGCTACATCATCAAGAATAAGATCTTGTTCGGTTTTATCTAAGGAACTAAAGTTATTAAGGTCAACCATAAAAAGCGATTCGTTTTCATGAAAGAACACTTTAAAATAGAGAATGAACTGAGCAACATTACGGGTGTAATAGTGTGGAAAAGCAACTCTATGATGTTCCAGTTCTATAATTTCAGGTACTTGATAGGCGATATACTCTAGCGCATCAACCTCTTCATACCACTTTTGCTCCGTGATACTGCTGTAGTACTCAACAATAAAAGTTGTGGTGCACTGTTCACATAACTGACGCCCAGTTTGTTTATTTACAATATCTTTAAATATGTCTCCCATTAGGCTTAGTAGTGCCGTGCGTCCAACCCCTTTTTCGGCATGATGCTTTAACAACGCTATTAATAGTGTTTTATAGGATTGAGTGATGGGGTTAGCTAAATCTAATGATTCATCAAATTCACTGACATACAGAATACTGGGATTGTTAGCCTGATATAGCTGCAATAGAAGGGGGTATGAGCCTGGATAGTTTAATGGCGTTGTTTGACCATTACGGGCTAATGTTGTTTTTATAATTGCTTGGCGCATTAATTCAATACGTTGTTGAGCAAACGCAACAGGTATTCTTAACGGAGTAAAAACGCCATTACCTTGCGCTAACTGAGTATATGAATCCTGCAAAAATAAGAACATTTGTTGGTATAACGGAGATCCCAATTGGTTCGCTTTTATCTCGGCTGTCGTCCGTAGTGAATATAATGCATGTTCACATTGGCCCTCATCCGTAAGGCATTCAGTCGCGACTTGCAGTTGTGTCTGAATTAACTTATCAGAATCTTCTGCAGAAAGAGTCGCATGATATTGACCTAAGTCACTACTCAATATGTACTGTCGCAAATTAGACGAAAGAGGATTAGCTTGTACGTGGCAAGAAGTCATTAATACAAAAAATAAATTTAAAAAATTCTTCATGTTATATATTTTATACTCGATATTTTAAGATACTTAGGCGTATCTATATTTAGAGCCGTCTGGCTATATTATTTTCAATATTAATTACGTAGTTAAATACACTTTTAACTTACTAATTTATAATGGAAAAATCATTTATGTGTTTTCATGCACAAGCTAGCATAAATGATAATTTAATTATGTAGTTTTGTTTGGTTGTTTTTTGAACGAAGTTGAATTTAAGTATTTTGTATTGGTTTTATTTCTTTTAAATGTTTTAACGCATATTTAATAAATAAAACAAACCGAAATGTTGGGTTTTAATTGTCAATATATATTTTATATTTTATATTTTATATTTTATATTTAATTTAACGATTATTAATGTGAGTAATTATTCTACTTTATTTACTTTTTCTTGTGAGGAACGAATATACCGACTAGCTTTCAACTTAGGTTGTCGTGCTTCAAGTTATTTTTGTAGCATTTGAAACACTAATCTATATTTACTGTGTCACCCATAGGATCCTCAAGGAATCGGTCTAATGAAAACCATATCTGTATTATTCGCAATATCTCTAACCATGCCCGCACTCGCATTGGCAGTCGATTTTAATAAACTGACAGAGTCTGTAGACAAAGAAAAAGCCTCTGATTCGGTCGACAAAGAAAAATTGAAGTCATCAGTTGACGGTACTAACGTTGATTACAAAAAAGCCTATGAGTCGCTTGATAAGGAAAAAGCTTCTGATGCTATTGATATGGAAAAAGCAAAGGAAGCACTAACAGAGTAATGTTCTTAAACTGATCACTGGTGAGTTTACTCATTTCGAATAATTCTGAATTATTCTTAGTTTTGTTGGTCGATACAATATTCGCACATAATTTAGGGTATTAATTTGAAATACAAAAGGTTATATCTAAAACGTATCTTGTTATCTAAACAATAAACTAGAGCCGATAACCATTAGCATACAAAAAGCTATTCTACGCATAATGTCTAAACTGATCGGTGGTGGATAATGTTTAGCAAGCCAGCTAACACCGAGCACGATAGGAATACATACAGCGGAAAAAAGTAACATATCTAATGTGAGTTCACCTCGTAGCCCAACCATCGTTATACGACTAATTGAACTAACAAAAAATATACTTAGCAGGTATAAACGAATGAGATTAAGCGTAAAAGGTTGGCGATAGAAAATATAGACGAGTGGTGGACCACCCATACTAAACATGCCGTTTAAAATACCCGATGCAGTACCTGCACAGAAAAACGTGGGTTCTTTAGAGTGCTTACGGTCTTTATGTGGCGATTTTAAGATCATACTGATCCCTGCACCGATAATCGCAATGCCCAGTATCGTTTGTAATACCTCATTAAAAGAACTGCTGAGATATTCCAGTAATGTTAAACCTATAAACATGCCTGGTAACATGCCTGCTACAGTAATAATGACTATTCGCTTATTCAATTGCCCGAAACAGCCTTTAAGTATGAATATACTATTCATTAGCGTGACGCTACTAATTACAACGGATGTAAAAGCGATAGGCACTAGGTTAAAAGTTGTGACAGTCCCCATTACGATCATGCCTAAGGCAAAACCTGCGATACTCTGTACGTAGGTAGCCACAGCAATAATCGCCATAAAAGGCAATAAAGTTTCAACAAGCATTATGTATTTATATCCTAGGGAATTGATACGATTACGCGGCATTTACCCATTAAAACTAGCGTTAATGCGCTGTTATGTGTAATTACTTAACATTTTCGAAAGTAGGGTGTTATTGTACTGATAATGTAGCTATTACTCAATCATTCTACGTCGATAGCGTGTTATTCAATGTAAAATAGGGGGGAATTAATGTGAACCTTAAATATGTTTTTATCCTTTTTTAGTATACTCAATTTATGAGTAAGATCGGTATTGTTATTACTTGTCGATGTAGTACTCGTCGAGTCAGTATGGAGAGTAAAATGAAGCAGCCAATAGTTGGTTATCACAAAGATGAAGAAGATGATTGGGTTGCCGAGCTGGTCTGCGATCATTTCCAGCATGTTCGTCACAACCCACCTTGGTTTTGTCGACCTTGGGTGGTTACACTAGAGGGGCGAAAATCAATGCTAGGCTTTGAACTTAACTGTAAAAAATGTGATGAAGGAGCCCCTCGTGATAAGGGCTAAACCTTAAGTAATGGAGTCTGTAATGAAATTGATGCCTCATTCGATGTTTGTTGGAATTGCCAATCTGAGAATGATGAACAAATGAACGCCTAGTCTTAGTGATTAAAATCGTTCCTGGGTATACCCTATGGCCTAGCTTAAATAATTAATAGTCGTTGGATATGCTCTTTCGTTACAACGACTTAAATTGTTTTAATGCCAGAATTTAAAGCACGAGTAGATACTCATACTAATGGTTTAAAAGTTAGATCGTTTATTCTATCCATATCAATATTTTCCTGTGATATCGGTCACTCTTCCACAGATATAATGGTCGGAACTACAATTTTAAAATCGTCTAAGTTGAAATATTGTTTTTATATAATTTGTTCGTTTGAAACTTAATGTTTATTTTACTTTTTATTTTAACGTTATTATCCAGTTTTCTTGTATTTAGTTATTAATTTATGGCTGTTTTACTTACTTCAAGCGGTTATATTTTAGTGATACATTAATTTTACTTTCAGATTAATCCGATGAACTGATTTTCTGAAACGCAGCAAGCTAAGGATAGCTTGAGACTGGATGAGTGCACGCTTTACTCTCACACATTTGCCAAGGATTGGATCACAAATGGACACTACAAAAAAGAAAATATTTGCAAATTACATCACGTTAGATCGTCTCTCTATACAGCAAGTTAAGGATATGCATAATCTGTTTATTCAGTATTATCATAACGCTGACTTTTCAACATTTCTTGATGACTTATCTGAAAAAGATGGCTTGATATTAATTCGAGAAAATAAATCTAAGCGTATTGTTGGTTTTAGTACGCTTAAAAAACTACGTTTCAAACTCAAAGGGAAAGAAGTTAAAGGTATCTTTAGTGGTGATACGATCATTGAACGTAAATACTGGGGCTCGAATAAGGCGATGATCTGTTTTGTTAAAGTCTTATTAAAAGAAAAGTTAAAAGATCCATTAACACCTCTGTTCTGGTTGCTCATCTCTAAAGGCTATAAGACCTATTTATTATTAGCCAATAACTTTCCTAAACATTATCCACACCATCAAGGTCAGTTTGGTGAATTATCATCAGTTGTAGAGCAATACTGCCAGCACCTTTACCCGAGTTATTACGATGAACAGCAGCAAATTCTAGACTTTGGTGGCGATTATCAAAAGCTGCGCGGTGAAGTAGCAGAGATCACTGCTGAAATGAAGAGCAGCGTACCTAAAATCGAATTCTTTGAAGACCGGAACCCCAAATGGCGAGAGGGTAAAGAATTACCTTGTGTTGGGGAAATTAGCGTATCAATGTTTACATTCTTTGCGCAAAAAGCATTACGTAAAAGGTTACAAAATAATAATATCAATTGGGATTTTGGCCTGATTAGTTTAACTCGACGTTTAGTTAAATAGGGAGCATGTTATGACGTTATTAAATGGCATCACCCGTAAAATGGCACATAAATTTACCCATAAATCGGCGCAGAGCGTGAGTGCTCGTGGTTACAAGCAATTTTGTAAAGCGTTAGCATACCCACAAGCGGTACAGCGTGAAAAATTAAATTCATTACTTAAAGTGATTGCCCCCAGTGTATCGGGTAAAAAATATAATTTATCAAGTTCGCTATTTTATGAAGAGTTTATTCGTCAGGTCCCTATCACTGAGTATGATGATTGGGCTCCGCAAATAGACAAAGCGAGAGCGGGCAGCCGTTATGAATTGAGTATGGAAGCAAATGAACGTTTTCAACCAACAAGTGGTTCAACATCAAAAATTAAATGGATACCTTATACTCAGTCATTTTTGAATGAACTTGATGCTGCTATTTCGCCTTGGATGATGGATATGTATAAACATAATCCAGGGATGTTAAAGGGTACTCATTACTGGTCATTATCTTGGGTTCCAACCGAATTACGACGTACCATGTCTGGTGCCGTTAATGATGATTTGAAGTTATTGCCTTGGTGGAAACGAATCTTTATGGGATTGACAAGTGCAGTACCAGAAGGGGTTTCCTTAGCTGATACATCGGAAGATTCTCAGTTTGCCACCTTGTGTTATTTGCTTGCAGATAAGTCACTCTCGTTTTTGTCGGTGTGGAGTCCGACTTTTGCACTGACATTGTTTGATAATATTATTAAACATAAATTGGAGCTTGTTTCTGTGCTTGCAACAGGAAAGTGGGGGGAACGAAAGCCCGCATTACCGGGTTTAAGATGTCCTAAATCGCATCGAGTGGCTGAGATTTTATTACAATGGAAAGGGGGGATTTCAGCTGAGTTATTACAACTTATTTGGCCCAAGCTCTCGCTGGTTAGTGCATGGGATACATCGTCATCTGCTACGTGGGCAAATACACTCCAGTGTTTACTGCCGCAGGCTGACTTTCAAGGAAAAGGTTTATGGGCAACAGAAGGTGTGGTGACGATTCCTTTCCAAAATCAGTATCCATTAGCTATATGTAGTCATTTTTACGAATTTATTGATCTTGAAACGGAAGAAGTACTACCTGCTTGGAAACTAAAACAAGATCAACTGGTACGTCCTATATTAACGACTGGCAGTGGCTTGCTGCGCTATGCAATGAAGGACAAATTACGTGTGAGTGGCTTTCTGCAAGATTGCCCTTGTTTTGAATTTTTAGGCCGCTTAGATGGTATTGATCTTGTCGGTGAAAAGATGAGTCCTGAGATCGCGCTAGGCGTGATGAAAATGGCAGAGCAAAACCAAGACTTAACCGCGATAACTGTTTTTGCTGTCCCGGCTAACACGTCAAATAATAAACCATTTTACCTGTTACTTTGTGAACCGAATGCCGATATTTCTGAACTGGAAATTAAGCAGGTTGCAGCGAATGTAGAAACCGAGTTAAACACTTGCTTTCACTACCAATTGGCCAGAGACCTTGGTCAGTTGGATACTTTGAAAATATGTTGTAGCCAGAATGCCCGTGAGCTTTATTACTCACGCTGTGAAGCGCGTGGCATGGTTGTTGGCAATATCAAAATAGAGCCTTTAATACTTTGGGATATTGAAATGCCAAATGTATTTTTAGAGGCAATTGCGGCGTAACCATGCTGTCGTGTGGCGCAATCGTAGCGCATGAAACTTCATAAGCTGTAGAGGTAAGGTAAATGGCAAGTCGATTTTATACAAGGCCAGCTCAAGAAAATGATTCTGATGAATTGATTGATTTAATCGCAGCTACGCCACAATCTGGTGCAATTACAATCAATTTTGAACGTACGCCTGATTTTTTTATGGCCACCAAAATAGTGACTCAAACACCGGATGTATGGGTCGCAGTGGAGCGTGAAAGCGAGCGTGTTGCGGCTATTTTTAGTATTGGTCGCCGTGATGTTTATGTGAATGGTGAGCGTCAGAATGTACGCTATGGTAATGATTTACGTATTCATCCTGATTTTAAAAGTGGGCGCACTTTATTCAATCTTCTTAAATGCTATCGTAAAGTGATGGGCAAAGATTGGATGCAAACGGTAATTTTGAGCGATAACGAAGCATCATTAAATTCGATGGGAAGTGGGCGAAGTATTACCCCTACATATTATGACTTTGGTGAGATGACAACACATATGCTGTATTTAACAAAATCTCGCCCAAGTACAGGGCATAAGTTTCATATTCGTAACGCGCATCATAACGACATTGAACTGATGCAAACGTTTTTTGAGCAACAAGCTAAGACAAAGCAGTTTTATCCTCATTATGATTTTATTAAATTATTACACGGTGATGAATATTATCGAGGATTGGTGATCAGTAACTATTATTTGATGTTTGAAGATAATAAGTTAGTGGCGATGGCAGGCATTTGGGATCAGAGCAGCTTTAAACAGACCCGTTTTGTTGCTTATAGTAAATTAATGTCTGTGGCGCGTTTATTTAATAACCTTTATTCCAAGTTATTTGGCGGCATGCTGTTACCTAAAGCAGGGGGGAAATTGAGTTATGTTTCATTACACAGTTTGCTTGTTGTTAATGATGATGAACAGCTTTTTTCAGTGTTATTACAACATATTTACAATGCCTGTTTAGCTCAAAATTATCAGGCATTAGTCTGCGGTTTACCTGCGCTCGATAGACGTCAGCAAATTCTTGAGCAGTATCGCTCTAAGAGACTACAAAGCAAGCATTTTATTGCCAGTTATCATGATGATCCTCGTGGCGAGTTTGATACTCAATATCCGCTGTATTTAGAACCCGCAAGACTGTAAATACGGCGGTATTGAATGAACCGTATTTAAGGCTCTAATTTCAGATTAATTATTTGAATGAGAGAAGAGGGACAGTTTCGATTTAATCGAGGCATTCAGTTTGGTTAACAAGGAAGCTAACCGATGAGTAGTAGCCAAAAGAAAGACTATATAGCTATGTGGTTTCAAGCGCGTAAAGCATTTGGGATCGGTGACCGAATGAATGTTGGGTTACTAAAAAAAAACACGGATGAAATTAATTGGTTTGAATTTTCACACAGTGAAATGGATGGGCTAGGTGGATTAACCACTATTTTACGTGAGCATGATTACCCGTGTGAAAACCTACCAAAAACAGCAGACAAAATTGCGCCATCGCATTGGCAGCAAATAAAAATGCTTTTTGCTGGTGGCAAATCTAAAGCCCCAAAAATGATTCGTTGGAAAACGACTTATCCAGATTACGCCGCAACAAATTTTTCTGATACTGAAAACCGTACTCAATACAGTAATGATGCGCCTATCGTTAATGCTTATTTTACTGAATCCGAAACGATTGAAATTAAGAAGCTAGCAAGGAAGCATCGAGTTGCACTGAATATTTATCTATTCTGGGCGTTAAACAGAGCAGTTGCAGAGAAACTGCTTGCCTCTCAGCAAGATTATTATTGGTTATATCCCGTTAATCTACGTGGTGCACTACCCAATATATCAGAAACGGGAAACTGCTCTTCTGGGATTAATGTATTGCTAAATAACACCATTACGGCTCGTGATATTCAGCGGCAAGTGAAGCAACAAATCAAAGCGAAAAGTCATTGGCAACTTTGGTGGCAAGCACATATTGGTAAAATAATTGGTGAGAATGGTGTACGCCGTATTTATCAATATGTCAGTGAGCGCCAATTCTATGCGGGTTCGTTCAGTTTTTTAGGTAATTGGCCACTTAAAGACGATAATAACCCACCCATTAATCAAGATGATATGTGGGTTTGCTGTGGTATCGGCACCAAGAATTACCCTGTCTCCACAGGTATATTATTGTGGCATGAACAATTGTCGCTAGGACTTAAATTACACCCTTATGTTGCAAAAGATATTCAAACAACGCAAGCGACGATGCAGTGTTGGAAACAACATTTGTTACAAGGTGACTTACTGACGCCGAAAGAAACGGCCGCGGCTATGATTGTCGGAGAGGGTAACACTGACGCAAAAGAAAAAAACAAATTTAAGCAAGTGCTATTATCTAAAATCCAGCAAGCTAAAAGGCTATTAATGCCATATTGGCAACAGGGGCTGGCGCTATTTTCCCGTCATAAAAAAGTATCCATTCCGCTTTCTATTATTGTGCTTACCTTTATCTGTATAGCGTTGCTATCAGCCATTAGACCGCAAAGCCAAGTCAGTCCTGAGATTAATCGTTTTCCCTCTGTGCGTTATATGAACGTAACGTTTGATGATGTCGTTATTCCTATTTTTAGTCGCGGGATCGTTACTGCAAAAACACAAATAAACCTTAATTCTGAAGTGACTGCAAGAGTTAAATCTGTTGCAGATAATTTCACCGCAGGTGGCTATTTTAATGCCGGAGATGTACTGCTATCGATGGATGATGAAGCCTATAAACTCGAAGTAATTAAAAAGCAGCAAGCTGTTGATGGTGCATTATTACACTTAGCTGAAAGTAAAGCTAAAGCGCATGTTGCACGACGAGGCGTGTCGAGTAAAGCGACCAGTTTCGCCCGTCACATCCCTCAAATTAATGATGCAAAAAGTCGGGTTAAAGCGGCAGAAGCTGATTTACGTTTAGCCAATTTAAAGCTAGATCATACCGTGATTAAAGCCCCATTTTCTGGTCGAGTTAAAGCGGTGAGTGTTGGGCGTGGTCAGTTAGTCAATTCGGGCGAAGTAATCGGTGAAATCTTCTCGTTAGATAAAATGCATGTGCGTTTGCCTGTCGCCGACAAGTACTTAACGCTGATGGATTTACCACAGCAAATAAATGCGTTTGTTTATGATTCAAATACGCTTGTATCCGTTGCAAGTCCAAGAGTGACACTTTCTGTTAGCGTCAATAACAAACGTTATCAATGGCAAGGAACAATCACGGGAACTGAGGGGGGACTTGCTGAGAACCGATTGCAGTATGTGGTTGCAGAAGTGCTTAACGATCCTGAGCAACCGTTATATTTACAACCAGGTCGTTTTGTTAAAGCTGAAATATCAGGACGTGAATTTGAGAACATAGTGATCATCCCTCGCTTGGCATTACGTAACGATAATAAAGTGTGGTTGTTAGATGAACAGCAACGCTTGCAGATTGTGAAGGTCGGTGTATTACATCAAGGTAAACACCAAGTTTATATCAATGTTGGTCTAGATAAGGGCGATAAGCTGATATTAACTCCACTTGATGTTGCGGTTAATGGTATGAAGTTAAACGTGATCCGCTTAGATACAGGGTTACAAAATGTGATTGTGCAGCATGAGGTACGCTCATGAAAGTAATGATCGCTTGGTTTGCGCATAATAGGGTTGCAGCAAACCTGATCATGATGGTGATTGTCGCACTCGGTTGTTTAGCGTTACCAGAAACACGTAAAGAGTTAATTCCTGGTGTGTCGCTAGAGCGAATTGCGATCTCGACCTTGTATCCTGGTGCTGGTCCTCGTGATGTTGAAACCATGGTTTGTACGCGTATTGAAGCGGTCGTTTTTGATATTGAAGGTACACTCGATCTCACCTCATTCGCTAGTTCAGGCTCGTGTTATACCACCATTGATATTGCTGACGGTTATAGCACCAAGGCTGTATTAGATGAAGTCAAATCAAGGATTGAAAGTATCAACTCATTTCCGGATGAAGTTGAAAAGCCAGTCGTCAGCGAATTGATTGAGCGTTATCGCGTTGCCAAATTGATTATCGCTGGCGCAGGTGATGAATGGGCGTTAAAACGTTTAGCTGAAAATATCCGGTTAGACTTGTTAGAAGAACCTGTTATTTCGGTTATTGAACTGCAAAATGTCAGACCATACGAAATCAGTATTGCATTATCTGAAGACAGTTTGGCGCAATATAATTTAAAGTTTGCAGATGTCGTTAATATACTCAAAGCGACAGCGCTTGATTTACCCGGTGGTAGTCTCGCGACAGAGCAGGGCGATATACTGATCCAAACTTTAGGTCTGATTGAAAGTGCGGATGATTTTGCCAGTATTATTCTGCAAGCGGATGAAGATGGTGGGCGAGTTTTACTGAGTGATATTGCGACGATCACCGATGGGTTTCGTGATGAAGGAACAATGGCACAACTCGACGGTAAACGGGCTGTGTCTTTAGACGTATATCGTGTTGGTGAGCAAAATATTCTTGATGTTGCTGATGCGATAAATAAGTACGTACAAGCACCTGCGACGTATCTGCCCGAGGGGGTCAGTTTGTATGTCTGGCAAGATGATTCTAAGTTATTTATGAGTCGTATCGACTTATTGGTTAACAATGTATTTAGCGGGTTATGTTTGCTGTTTGCTATTTTATTATTGTTTTTAAATTGGCGTTTATCCTTTTGGGTCAGCCTGGGTATTCCTATTTCATTTATGGGTGCTTTTTGGTTATTACCGGTGTTTGATGCTTCGATTAATATTATTTCGTTATTTGCATTTTTATTGGTGCTTGGGATTGTTGTTGATGATGCCATTGTTGTGGGAGAAAGTATTTATACTGAGCAAGCAGCAGGTAATAAGGGGGTTGAGGGGGCTATTGAGGGGACACATAGAGTCGCTAAGCCAATCATATTTGCCATTATAACAAGTGTTATCGCCTTTATGCCGTTGCTGTTTTTACCTGGACCTGAGGGTAAGCTCATGCAAGTTATTCCTGTTGTTGTGATCACGACATTATTGTTTTCATTGTTTGAATCATTGTTTATCTTACCCGCTCATTTAAGTCATCAACCTGTCGAGCGCGATGCTAATGAAAAGCCAAATATGACCAAGGTAACGAATCTGAATACCGCCAATAAAAAATCATTAATCAGGAAAATAAAAGCAATTGGTGGAATATTGGAAGGGATTCAAACCCAATTTTCAGCCGCGTTAGAAATTTTTGTGATACGCCGATATAAGCCTTTTCTTGATCATGTGCTGGTGTGGCGTTGGAGCTATATTTTAGGGTTTATAGGCTTGTTTTTTATCTCTTTAACCTTACTTTCTAGTGGCTGGTTACGAACGGTCTTATTTTCGGCCATTGAAGGGGATGTTGCGTATGCCAATGTCACTTTTGCAGAAGGCAGTAACCCTGATAAAACCAAGCATGCGATATTAAAGATTGAGCAGGAAGCATTACTACTGCAACAAGAGTTGACCGATGAAAACGGGGCTTCTGCGATTGCGCATGTGTATTCTGTCGTTGCGCCAATCAGTAAATATTCACGTGAAGCACAAGCGGCTGCCGATGATCATATTGGCAGAGTGTATCTGGAGTTATCAGTATCGAATGATCGTGTGATGTCTGGTCATGATATTATTCGTCGCTGGCGAGAAGATGTTGGCGAAATTGAAGACAGTATCGAATTAAGTTTTGTGTCGGATCTAACCCCGCCAAGTGCAGATATTAATATTGAGCTGTCGAGCCGTAACTTAGATGATTTAGCGCTGCAAGCAGAAAACTTAAAGCAAGTGTTAGCTCGGTTTGAAGGTGTCTACGATATTCAAGATTCTCAGCAGCGCAGTTCAAGACAGGTTCAACTCGCGCTAAAGCCTGTGGCGCGTGATATGGGATTAACATTGAGTGCGCTTGGCCAGCAAGTTCAGCAGGCTTACCTTGGTGTTGAAGTGCAAAGCATGCCGCGTGGTGAGGATGAAGTAAAAGTGCAGGTGAGTTATCCAAAAGAGGCAACCAGCTCATTATGGCATTTGGAAAATATGTATATTCAACTACCTAATGGTGAAGGGGTTCCTCTCTTTACGATTGCAGATGTGAGTTATAAATCGGCTGATAATAACATTAAACGTTATGAGCGAAATCGGGTTATTTCAGTTTCGGCATTTGTTGATACAGGGAAGAACAGGACGAAGGCCGTTATCGCTGATTTAGAAGCTGGCTTTTTACAGCAATTAACAGAGACTACCGCCGTTAAGTGGTCAAAGGCTGGCAAGCAAAAAAGTATTGTGGAGTTTGTGGATATATTAACAAGCAGTTATTTGCTTGTATTGATTGCGATGTACTTAGTGATGGCTATTTTGTTTAGCTCTTACACGCAGCCATTCTTGGTCATGTTCGCTATCCCGTTTGGCCTTGTTGGTTCGTTATTAGGGCATTTATTGTTAGGGGTTGATGTCACTTTGTGGTCTTTTATTGGCATGGTTGCCGTGAGTGGGATCGTGGTCAATGATAATTTAGTCTTGATTGACTATATCAACGAAAAACGCAGTCAAGGTGAAGACTTAGAAACCGCGATTACCAGTGCGGGCATTCGCCGTTTTCGCCCCATTATTCTTACATCGTTAACCACCTTTATTGGCTTAGTGCCGATCATGAGTGAAACTAGCTTACAGGCACAGTTTTTAATTCCGATGGCTATATCGCTCGCGTTTGGTGTGTTGTTTGCCACGTTGGTGAGTTTGTTATTAGTGCCTGCCGTGTATTTATTAATTCAAGATGTAGTGAACGCTGTCACGACACTAGTTTTTAAAAAACAAAGTGCTGAAGCCTAAGTGTTTGATGACCATCAAGACATGGCTAGCCATAATAACCGCGCGACAGATAGCGCAGCATAACCGTCGAACAGTTCAAGGAGGAACGATGACGTTTAAACGTAAACTTTCACCAACAGAGCGTTTTTATATTAGTTGTGATGATTTTAATGCCGAAGAAACCGCAACTTGTGTTGCCAATCAAATGGTACTCGAAGGCCACGGTAATATTGATATATCCGCGTGGCAACAAGCGGTCACCCAGGCTTCAGCTGTATTACAAGGAACGCGGTTTAAACTCGCGGGTAAGCTTGGTTTTAGCCATTGGGCTGATGCAGGTCAAACGACAGAGCTTGAAGTTATTCGAGGGCTAAGTTGGGATGGCATGAGCGATAAATTAGCGCCATTTTTAAATCGACCTCTCGATGTAAAAACCAGTACGGGTTGTGAAGTATTGCTGGTACTTGGTGAGAAAAGTGATAAGCACCATATTATTTTTAGAACGCATCATGCGGTAATGGATGGACGAGGTACAAAAACATTTGCTGATGAAGTATTACGTGCCCTGCGTCAGCAGCCGTTACAAGGAGATAATAGTTTTGTACGCGATATTGATTTGGCTAAATCAGTCACGTCGATAAAAAGTGAAAAAATTAACGATACCGTTTCAGCCCCAACGGGAGTTCCCGCTGGGCAAGACTTTGGTTCCTCTTGGCAACGCAGAACTCTGCCAGGTAGTTATAAGAAAATATTAGCTAACGCGGGTATTAGTATTGCTAAGTTAGCAAATCTTTATTCTGACTCGACAGTACGTATTCAACTCCCTGTTGATTTACGTATGCATGACACCGATATTATCTCAACGGGTAATTTGACTGGTGGACTACTAATGCAAGTATCCCCAGAAACAACTACAGCTGATTGGGCTAAGCAAATTAAATTAAAACTTGCGGATAATGAACATGCAAGAATGCCTCGCTTTACCGGTGTGCCTGCACTCAATGTATTAAATTGGGTGCCGTTGGCATGGTTAAAAAAATGCAATGACAAATTAGCGCTTAAACGACAAGAAACAGGACAATATCGTACTTCCGCCATTATTTCTAATTTGGGTTTCCTTAAGGTTGATGAGTACAGTGCTGCTGGTTTTAATTGTTCGAGTGTTTTTTTTATTCCACCTTATTTTAATACAACCGCGCTATTTTTAGCGTTAGCGGGTAATAAAGAGGGGGTTGAAGTTATTTTGCGTATACCACATCAACTAAGCAGTAATGGCCGTTCTGAGCATGCGTTATCACAAATATGTCATGGTATTTGTTATGGGCATGAACATGGTTTATACCGGGGGGAATCCGCTGGTTTTTAGATTATTTTTGCGATTGTGATTTTGAGAACCTATTTGATTAACATGTATTTTTAAAACGCTGTGATTTCAATATCATTTTTTGAGCTATATGTGCTTCATGCAGTAATTCATTGAGCTGTGGGATATTAGTATCCCATTCAATAAGGGTCGGGATTGTGTTGCAATGCTGCAAATAATACTCAAATAGCTGCCATACTTCGGGCGTTACCTTTTGGCTATGTTCTTGGTCGAAGGTTATGTGGTTATTCTTTAATTGTTTATTGCTACCAGATAGGTGGATCTCGCTGACAATACTGCTTGGTATTGACGTTAAGTAATCATAAGGGTTGAATTCGAGCTGATGACTACTAATATGAACATTATTAATATCGAGCAGTATTTTACAGTTTGTAGCGGCTTGTAGTTCAGTCAAAAAGACGGCTTCTGTCAGGGTATTATTTTTATATTGGCAATAACAGGCCGGATTTTCGATTGCAATTGTTTGACCTAGAATGTGTTGTACTTGTTCAACCCGTCGGATCACACGCTTGAGGTTTTCTTCTGTGTAGGGAATGGCTAGTGTATCACTATAATGCTGCCCAGCAATGGAGCTCCAGCCCAAGTGTTCTGATACTCGAAATGGCTTATAACGGTCAACCAGTTTTTTAATATTATGAATGTGGATAGTATCAAGTAGCTCATTGGAAGAGAGCGCTAAACCAATACCGTGTAAGCTGATGGGGTAGCGATCACAGGCTTTATCCAGGTAATACGTAGCTTCTGAGTTTATCTCGAAGTGATTCTCACTGTGTACTTCTACCCAGCCAATATCGACTTGGCTATTAGTGAGTTTCTCATAATGTGCAGGACGCATGCCGATCCCAACTAAATCATCTAACATAAAGTTGTCCTATTTTAAAGCCGTGGTACTTATACGTTATTGAAGTGCTTATACGCTATTGAAGTTTTTATACGTTATTGAAAGGAGTATGGGTAAGGTTTACTCGTTTTGCAAAGTAAATCACATTCTATATCGTAAGCTATTGAGAGTTGGATTTTGTGAGATGACAAAATGGATGTTGGATCACAATATGAACAAGCCTTAACATAGTGAATATTGTTAAGGCTTGTTATTTTACGGGGGTTAATACACGTTACTTAATTAATCATAAGTATATTATGCTGAAACCGTTATTGTTGCGATGACGGCAAGTGTTATGTCACTATCTGCTTTACAGCAACAGGGTAATATCGATCCCGCTGCAACCGCTGCAAGTGGTTCGGTTGTATAAGTAACCGTGCCACTTGAGAGCGTAGTGCGGCAAGCGCCACAATAGCCTTGACGGCACTGGTATTCAATTTGATGTCCAGTACGCTCAAGCGTATCAAGCAGGGAGCTATCTTGTGTTGAAACTTGATAGCGTCCTGAATCAGTTGTCAGCGTAATCGACATTATAGAACGAATGTACCTATGTCTGCGTGGTTGATTTCGGCGTTAATTTGACCAACTAAGTATGAGCTGATTTCAGACTCTTGTGGTGCAACTTGTACGTTATCAGACACTAACCAAGCATTGATCCACGGTAGTGGGTTACTTTTCACTTCAAATGCCGTTGGTAAGCCTACTGCTGCCATACGTGTATTGGTGATGTATTCGATGTAATCAGCAAGAATATCTTTATTCAAACCAATCATTGAACCATCTTTGAACAGATATTCTGCCCAGTCTTTTTCTTGTTGTGCTGCATCAGTAAAGATTTTCAGTGTTTCTTGGAAACATTCAATTGAGATCTCTTGCATTTCTGGATCGTCTTTACCGTCAGCCATCAAGTTTAGAATGTGCTGTGTACTGGTTAAATGCAATGCTTCATCACGGGCAATAAGCTTGATGATTTTAGCGTTACCTTCCATTAATTCACGTTCAGCGAACGCGAAAGAACATGCAAAACTAACATAGAAACGGATTGCTTCAAGCACGTTTACCGATACCATTGCTAGGTATAGCTTTTTCTTCACGGCACGTTGGTTAACAACAACTTTTTCACCGTTAATAACGTGTGTGCCTTCACCAAGTAGGTGTAGCTGCTGAGTCGCATGGATTAAGTCATCGTAATAACCAGCAATGTCTTTAGCACGCTTTAGAATTTCTTCATTAGCAACGATATCATCGAATACTTCTGATGGGTCATTCACGATATTACGAATAATGTGCGTGTATGAACGTGAGTGAATTGTTTCACTGAATGACCAGGTTTCAATCCATGTTTCTAGTTCTGGTAATGAAACCAATGGTAAAAAAGCAACGTTAGGTGAACGGCCTTGAATACTGTCTAATAATGTTTGGTATTTCAGATTACTGATGAAAATGTGTTTTTCATGATCAGGTAATTGCTGATAATCAATACGGTCCTTACTTACATCAACTTCTTCTGGGCGCCAAAAAAATGACAACTGACGTTCAATTAATTTTTCAAAAATTTCATGTTTTTGTTGGTCAAAACGGGCAACGTTAACAGGCTGGCCGAAAAACATTGGTTCTTTTAATTGATCATTTTTAGTTTGGCAAAAAGTAGTGTAACTCATTGGTCATCTCTATTTTATACATTAAATTGGCAGCCTAAGCTGCCAAATGAAAGGGCGTAGGTTTTTATATTGGTGTATGTAATTAGATTGTTTAGATCTTACATGCGCCGCCTTCACAGCCCTCGTCTTCTTTAACTACATCTACGTCTGATGCACCGTCACGTGTGTTATGGTAGTAAAGCGTCTTTAAGCCGTACTTATACGCTAACATCAGGTCCGTTAACAGCGTTGTCATCGGTACTTTTTGCCCCGGGAAACGTTGTGGATCATAGTTAGTGTTAGATGAAATCGCTTGGTCTACGAATTTCTGCATTAAACCAACAAGTTGTAAGTAACCCGTGTTATTTGGGATGTTCCAAAGTAGTTCGTAGTTATCACGCAGATTCTCGTAATCAGGTACCACTTGTTTCAAGATACCGTCTTTACTTGCTTTAATACTGATTAAACCACGTGGTGGCTCAATACCATTTGTCGCATTTGAAATCTGGCTTGATGTTTCTGATGGCATCAATGCTGTTAGTGTTGAGTTACGTAAGCCGTGTTCTTTAATTTCGCTACGTAATGTTTCCCAATCTAGGTGTAACTCTTCATCACAAATTTCATCTAACGCTGACTTATACGTATCAATTGGTAAGATACCTTGTGCGTAAGTTGTTTCGTTAAATGCTAAACACGGACCTTGTTCTTTCGACAGGTTCATTGACGCTTTTAATAGGTAGAATTGAATTGCTTCAAATGTCTTATGCGTTAGGTTGTTTGCGCTACCGTCTGAGTATTTAACACCGTTTTTCGCTAGGTAGTATGCGTAGTTAATCACACCTATACCTAATGAACGACGCGCCATTGTTGACTTTTCAGCCGCAGGCATAGGATAGTCTTGGTAATCAAGTAAGCTATCTAGTGCGCGAACTGCAAGGTCTGCAAGGTTTTCTAATTCACTTAGGTCTTTAATTGCACCAAGGTTGAACGCTGATAATGTACATAGCGCAATTTCACCACTTTCATCACCAGGGTGTTGCATTGGTTTTGTTGGTAATGCAATTTCAAGACATAAGTTACTTTGTCTTACAGGCGCAACCGCTGGGTTGAACGGGCTGTGTGTATTACAGTGATCTACATGTTGAATGTAGATACGACCAGTACTTGCACGCTCTTGCATTACTAAAGCAAACAGTTCGCTGGCTTTAATTGTTTGCTTACGAATTGATGGGTCTTGTTCATAAAGTGTGTACAGACGCTCAAATTCATCCTGATCTTGGAAGAATGCATCATACAAACCATCAACATCTGATGGGCTGAATAAGCTAATGTCTTTGTTATCAATTAAGCGTTGGTACATTAAACGGTTAATTTGCACGCCATAGTCAAGGTGACGCACACGGTTTTCTTCAACACCACGGTTGTTCTTAAGTACTAATAGTGATTCAACCTCTAAGTGCCATAATGGATAGAATAATGTTGCTGCACCACCACGTACGCCGCCTTGTGAGCAAGATTTAACAGCTGTCTGGAAGTGCTTGTAGAATGGGATACAACCAGTGTGGAATGCTTCACCACCACGGATTGAGCTACCTAGGGCACGAATACGACCTGCATTGATACCGATACCAGCACGTTGCGATACATATTTAACAATAGAGTTAGATACTGCATTGATAGAATCTAGGCTATCGTCACACTCAATCAGTACACACGAACTGAATTGACGAGTAGGGGTACGAACACCCGCCATGATTGGTGTCGGTAGTGAAATTTTAAACGTTGACGTTGCTTCGTAGAAACGACGAATGTAGTCCATACGAACAGATTTATCATAAGTCGCGAATAAACTCGCTGCCACTAAGATATATAGAAATTGTGGGCTTTCGAAGATGTCACCAGAAATACGGTTTTGTAGTAGGTATTTACCTTCTAACTGCTTAATTGCACCATAAGAGAAGTTCATGTCACGCCAGTGATCAACTAACTCATCCATTTCTGCGAATTCTTCCGCGGTGTAATCTGCAAGTAGGTGTGCATCATAGCGAAGCGCATCAACATTGAGTTTTACGTGCTCATAAAGCGCAGGTGGTTCAAATTGACCGTATGCTTTCTTGCGTAGGTGGAAGACGGCTAAACGCGCAGACAGATATTGGTAATCTGGTGCTTCTTCACTAATTAAATCAGCTGCAGCTTTGATCATGGTCTCATGTATATCTTCAGTACGTATGCCGTCATAAAACTGGATGTGAGATTTTAACTCAACCAGTGAAACAGATACATTATTCAACCCTTTGGCTGCCCATTTGATCACGCGGTGGATCTTTTCAAGATCGATCGTTTCTTGCTTACCGCTGCGTTTTGTAACTAGTAAATTCTTATTCATTTAGCTGACTGACCTTAAAACAATGTTAAGAACATTTCCACCAACACTAGTATTGATATTCTTGTTAATACACAAGATGTAGTGTTGTCCTGTATTTATGCATACAAGATAGTGTGATAATCGTGTTTTGGCAAGTAGCACTAAACTGAACAACATGTGGATAATTTAGTGAGTTAGTGGCGACTTTCATTCTGGCCTCAGTGATCAATTACGGTTAGCAAAAATCAACAGTAAAAGTGAAAAAAAAAAGAAAAAAAAGTGTTGCCAAGGTTGTGAGGAGATCCTCAATAATTTTGATTATATTTACAGCTAATTCGATTATAAAACTACCACGCAAGTACTAATTTATTATTTTTTGAGCTGGCTGTTATTGCAAACAATACCGTCATTTTATACGCAGTAAGTTTCATATTACCTATAAAGTAGATAACTTTGTTTGCGCGTGTTGATTAGAGTAGGCCCAGTTATTTGGGTTAAATGACTGTAAATGGCTATATAGAGGTAGTGAATTTAAAGCAGGAAAAAAGGTGTTGAGTTATTTACCTAACAGCAAAGGCGCTGTTAGGTAAAAGGAGAATTATATTAATTGTTACATTAATCGATAAGCTGTGTGTGTAGCATATAGTTAACGTCAACATTCTCGCCTAGCTTGAACTGGTCTACTAATGGAATGTAATGCAGGCCAGTCATGTGGTGACAGAATAGACCCGATTGATCAACCCAATGTAATAGCTCTGATGGACGAATAAATTTCTTATGGTCATGGGTCCCGTTAGGCATCATTTTTAAGACTTTCTCAGCACCAACAATCATAAACAAATACGATTTTAAATTACGATTGATTGTCGAGAAGAATACATGGCCACCTGGTTTTACAAGACGCATGCAAGCGTTAATCACAGAACCAGGGTCAGGCACGTGTTCTAGCATTTCCATACAAGTGATCACATCAAAGCTGTTTGGTTGCTCTTCAGCTAACTCTTCAATTAATACTTGACGGTATTCAACTTCAGTACCAGATTCAAGCGCATGCAATTTTGCCACATTGAGGGGTTCTTTACCCATATCAACACCCAGCGCTTTTGCACCACGGCGAGCCATGCTCTCAGTTAAGATCCCGCCGCCACAGCCAACATCAAGAACTCTCTTGCCAAATAAGCCGCCACAGCGCTCATCAATGTAATCTAAGCGTAATGGATTGATTTGATGTAATGGCTTGAAGTCACCAGCTGGATCCCACCAACGACTGGCCATGGCTTCAAATTTAGCGATTTCCTGTTTATCTACATTCATACAATGTCTTCTTGATACGTTAATAAGGTGAAAAGTAATAAGGTGAAACATAAAAATATGGGCATAGTATATAACGAGAAAACGATTTCAGAAGTATTATTTATAGATGAGTGAATAAATAGCTAATAAAATTGTATTCAAGTGAGTTAATTTTCTTATATATTGTATTTGCTGGTAAATATTATGCTAGAATGCTTTCTCTAAAAAATATAATAGAAAGCACTTTAAAACTTAGGGGTAAAGGCTTATATGAGTAATTTAGCCACAGAAATCACACCTATCAATATTGAAGAAGAATTAAAAAATTCCTATTTAGATTACGCTATGAGCGTTATTGTTGGTCGTGCTCTTCCTGATGTTCGCGATGGTTTGAAGCCAGTTCATCGCCGCGTTTTATTCGCGATGAACGAATTGAAGAATGATTGGAACAAACCATATAAAAAATCAGCACGTGTTGTTGGTGACGTAATCGGTAAATATCACCCACACGGTGATACAGCTGTTTATGACACTATTGTACGTATGGCGCAGCCTTTCTCTTTGCGCTACATGCTTGTTGATGGTCAAGGTAACTTCGGTTCTGTTGACGGTGATTCTGCAGCCGCAATGCGTTATACCGAAATCAGAATGTCAAAAATCGCGCATGAATTACTTGCTGATTTAGACAAGGAAACGGTAGATTTCGTACCTAACTATGATGGTACTGAATTTATTCCGGAAGTTATGCCTACACGTATCCCTAACCTATTGGTTAATGGTTCGTCAGGTATTGCCGTGGGTATGGCAACGAATATCCCACCTCATAATTTAAATGAGGTTATCAATGGTTGTTTAGCATTAATTCAAAATCCAGACCTAAGTCTTGAAGAATTAATGGAATACATTCCAGGCCCAGATTTCCCAACGAACGGTATCATTAATGGCAAAGCGGGCATTGAGCAAGCTTACCGTACTGGTCGTGGTAAAGTTCATATCCGAGCTCGCGCCGATATTGAAACCAATGACCGTGGTCGTGAAACGATTGTTGTTCATGAACTACCGTACCAAGTAAACAAAGCACGTTTGATTGAACGTATTGCTGAGTTTGTAAAAGATAAGAAAATTGAAGGCATCAGTGCCCTACGCGATGAATCTGATAAAGATGGTATGCGTATGGTCGTTGAAGTTAAGCGTGACGCGGTGGGCGAAGTTGTATTAAACAACCTCTACGCTCAAACGCAAATGCAAGTTGTATTCGGTATCAACATGGTTGCACTGATCGACAAGCAACCAAAAATCTTTACTTTAAAAGAAATGCTAGATGCGTTCTTACGCCATCGTCGTGAAGTTGTTACACGTCGTACAGTATTTGAACTGCGTAAAGCTCGTGAACGTGCTCATATCCTTGAGTCGCTAGCGATTGCATTAGCAAATATTGATGACATCATTGCGCTAATTAAGCAATCAGCAACATCTGCAGAAGCAAAACAAGCCTTGATCAGCCGCGGCTGGCAGTTAGGTGATGTAGCTACAATGCTAGAGCGTGCTGGTGATGATGCTGCGCGTCCTGAATGGTTAGAACCTGAGTACGGTATTCGTGAAGGTTCGTATTTCTTAACAGAGATACAAGCACAAGCGATCTTAGACTTACGTTTACACAAACTAACAGGTCTAGAACACGAGAAAATTCTTAACGAATACAAAGAACTACTCGAAGTTATTGCTGAACTATTACATATTCTTAATACGCCTTCGCGTTTACTAGAAGTTATCACTGAAGAGCTACAAGCTTCAAAAGATGCCTTTGGTGACGAACGTCGTACCGAGATTTCGGCAAGCAGTGCTGACATTAATTTGGAAGACTTAATTGAACGTGAAGATGTTGTAGTAACATTGTCTCACGAAGGTTATGTTAAGTATCAGCCTCTTACTGATTATGAAGCGCAGCGTCGTGGTGGTAAAGGTAAGTCAGCAACGAAGATGAAAGAAGAAGATTTCATTGAACGTCTGTTGGTTGCTAATACACATGATCATATTCTGTGCTTCTCAAGCCGTGGCCGCTTGTACTGGATGAAGGTATATCAATTACCATTAGCTAGTCGTCAAGCCCGTGGTAAGCCAATTGTTAACTTACTACCACTGGAAGAAGGTGAGCGTATTACTGCTATCCTACCTGTGTCTGAGTTTGAAGATAATAAGTTTGTCTTCATGGCAACGGCTAACGGTACAGTGAAGAAAACAGCACTAAGTGCATACAGCAAGCCTCGTGCTGGCGGTATCATCGCTGTTAACCTAAATGAAGGGAATGAACTAATTGGTGTTGATATCACTGATGGTACTAACGACATAATGTTGTTCTCGGATGAAGGTAAAGTAGTACGTTTCTGCGAGTTTGAAGAAACACCTGTACTTGATGAAGACGGTAACCCGGTTCTAGATGAAAACGGTAAACCTGAAGTTAAGTTCAAAGGTGTACGTCCTATGGGTCGTACAGCGACGGGTGTTCGTGGTATCAAACTTGATGAAGGCCAAAAAGTAGTATCGCTAATCGTTCCGAAGAACGATGGTGCAATCTTAACAGCAACAGAAAACGGTTTCGGTAAACGAACTGCACTTGAAGAATACCCTGCGAAGAGTCGTGGTACTAAGGGTGTTGTATCAATTAAAGTAAGTGAACGTAACGGTAAAGTTGTTGGCGCAACGCAGGTACTTGATGGTGATGAGCTAATGCTTATTACTAATGGCGGCACGCTAGTAAGAACACGTGCAACTGAAGTATCTATGGTTGGTCGTAATACACAAGGTGTTCGTTTGATCCGTACTGGTGAAGATGAGCAAGTTGTTGGTTTACAACGTATCGATGAAGTTGAAGAAGACGAGAACGCAGTTGTTATTGATGCAGAAAATGCAGAAGCACCAACAGAAGTTCCAGCTACTCCAACTGATGCTGCAGACAGCGCAGAAGAAGCTACTGAAGAGTAATTAAGGGTAGTGCAGTAATGTACTAAACGAAATTAACTTCTTAAGGCCTGTTACTCCTAGAGTGACAGGCCTTTTTTATAAAAATCGTAATGTATCTATTGGACTTGGTGTCCCAGCTCGTTTATTACCGATCACATGGGTAACAGTTCTGTGGTTTTGATGTCAGAGTGACCTAGCAACTCCTGCACTGTTCTTATATCACTACCAGAGCTGAGTAACTGCGTTGCAAATGAGTGACGGAATGTATGTGCTGTTACGCGTTTCGTTATTTTACTTGTGACTACTGCTGCTCTTAATTTTTTTGAATAGGCTGTATCATGAATGTGATGACGGCAGACATAATTGTCGTGTGGGTGGATACACCTTGTGGTTGAAGGGAATAGATATTGCCAAGTATATGTATGTAATGATGACTTATATTTTCGATGCAATGATGTTGGTAAAGACGTACTTCCAAAACCGTGAGATATATCCTTTTCATGAATAGCTTTTGCGTGTTCCATCTGTTGTTTTATCATTGGAATTAATGATTCAGGTAATAGTGTATAGCGATCTTTATTCCCTTTCCCTTTGAATATAAATATAGATTTATTTATTAAATCAATATCTTTGATTCTAAGTGATAAAGCTTCATTTAGTCTGAACCCACCTCCATAAAGTAATGCTGTAATCAAATAGTACTGGCCTGACATATGTTTGAGGAAGCCTTAAATTTCGGTATTTCCCATCGTTTCAGGGTGTCGTTTATTGTTAAAAATAATAAATTGTTTAACCCAATAAATGTAAACCTTCTCTGTTTTATAGCTGTAATGTTTCGTTTTTATTTCTGTTCGTATAGATTTTAAGAAAGGTGATGCTGTCATATAAAATACGCTTTTCAACTGGTGTTATATACAGTTATAGCGTGTGATTATTTATATGAGGAGCAATATGAGGTTTTAACGGAGTGAAATTGGCTTTCTTTGAACCTTGTCATATTTTTAATGTGTTGATTATTTTATTTTTATTTGTACTCGTAATTTACTTTTACGGACCCGTATAAATAATTCCATTCTGTGTATGTGATACAAGTTAAATTGCATTAATTGTTTTGTAAGTAATTGTAAATAATAGACTATACTGTTAGTATTTTAGCTCTTTAATTAATTTAAAAAAGTGTTTTACGGAATTCTGTAAAATACATTGTTAGTTGGCTTAGGCAATATTGATGTAGCTTTAAGTCTATTTTGCACTAAGTGAGAAGTTAAAATCTAGTGCAAGGGCTGTATTTTAGGTTACTTAATTTCTTTCATAGGTAAGGTTTTAAGATAAGCCTGTGTAACTTATAAATTTAAATTGGTAAACGGCGAACAAGTCGTATCGAGGTAATAAACATGAAAAAAATAGCTCAAGGTCTCATTTTAATGGCCTTTTCTTCGCCTCTTCTCGCGGCACCTACATGGGGTGACTTTTCATCTGTAAAAGTATCATCAATTATTAGTCATATAGGTGGTAATGTTGAAGTGCTTTTTTTTAAAGGTAATGTAGTTTGGAAACCTTGTGGGGTTGTCGAGTGGTATGTTTTTGATGTGGCGAAGGCAGGAGGTGGAGCTATGAAGTCTTCATTTTTAACTGCTTTAGCTGCCGATAAATCTGTGAGTATTATTTATGATTGCGATAATAATTCAATCGGGGGTGTAAAAATTAAAAAATAAAGTATTTATAGATAAATAGAAGGGGTATCTAGTTTACATGCTAACAGGAGTCCTCAATCGGCGTAGAAGAATAGCAAACTAACAAGCTAATTAATAAGGACAAAAAACAGTTGGCTGTTTTCGTTCCTCAACATTTTAGCCAACAATTTTTTGCCTATTATTAGGGCGTTGGTATGACTCCCCACGTCAAGTAAAACGCAGAGATCCTTGCTAAAAAATATAGCCATAAATTCACTTTCATTAAATAAAGTGAGTTAACGTAAGAATGAAGCAAGTATATTCGTCGGTTATCATGCTGATATTCGTGGATTACTTGCTTTCGCAAGCAGCGCCTACCTTACTTATTTCGTCGTGACACCTGTCTTCAGTCTATGTTCGTGGATCAGCTAACTTTCATTAGCTACCATCCTAACGCCGTCGGTGATTGTGCCACACCCGATGCTTGATTCTATACGCTAACTCAACAACTTTTATCATGCAGGCACTCTCGATAGCCGTAATTTTGGCTCTACGGGTGTCAGCACTATTTCACGCGATATCGCCCAGATATAGGCAATCATTTCTCGCGCTATTGCCGTGACAATCACGTTATAGTGTTTGCCTCGACGTAACATGGTTTGATATCTGCGGCACAGCCTAAGCTGTGCTTTCCATGCGATATCTACAATGGTTTTACCTAGGTCTTCCTGTCGAAGTTGCAGTTCTGTGGAGATGTTTGCGGCAAAACGATAGGTGTGTGCTCCTTCAACAAGTAAGCGTCTTGCTCGACTATTACCACATTTGGTAATAGAACCAATCTTACGGCTGCCACCGCTGCTGTGCTCACTGGGGACAAGTCCAAGATAACTCATGAGCTTTCTTGGATGGTCGAAACGGGTTAGATCTCCGAGCTCTGCTACAACACCAGTTGCTACAAGTAAGCGTACACCTCGCATCGCTTGGATCGCTTTTACCACGGGGTAATAGCGCCAGTTTTTCACATGATGCTCAAGTTCATTATCGAGCCGTTTTAATCGATTCATACGCTCAGTTATTGTTTGTATGTATTCCTGCAAAACAATCTGTTGAGCAGGGTGCGGCAAGATCAATTCGGTTAACCAGCGTAAATGTTGTTTTGACCAATTGTCTTTCACTTTTGCTGTAACATTATTTCGCAGCAGCAAGGCTTTAAGTTGATATTTACCATCTTTAAGATCTTTCATTGCAGTTTCTCTGGCACGAGATAAATCTCGTACCGCTTCATCTTCAGGCTCGGGTACGTAAATAGCGGTTAAGTCTTCTGATTTAAGCAATTTAGCGAGGTTCATTGCATCACGCTTGTCGGTTTTTATTTTATCGCCTGGTTTCTTGGGGATAAGCGAAGGCGCGATGACATAACAACAATGGCCGAGTGATGTGATCAAACGGTAGATCCAATAACCACAAGGACCGGCTTCATAAACGAAGTGTAGGGTTGCATGTGGGTATTTTGATTCGAACCGACGCACCAATTTTGTAACTGATTGTTTAGTTGATGGATTCTTACCTAGGTGAATAGGTTTGACGCCCCGCACATCTTCAATATAAGCGACCTCAATAAATGATTTGTGTGTGTCCATGCCAATAAAAACTATGTTATGTTTACTCATGCTAGTCTCCAGTTTTATATTTTTGACAAATATATTATGGCTCTGGTTTTTAAAACTAACCCACGAAGTTGGAGGCTAGCACCTTGTGGGAGTCATTATGTCTATGTTTCAGCATCAATCAACATCTAAGTAAAATTTGAACAAATAGTTTCAAAGCAAATACATATTTACAACATCAAATAAATAAGGAATATATTTTTATGGATACACAGGAAGGTGGTTGCAAATGTGGTGCAATAGAGTACTCCTGCTCAGGCAAGCCTATTAATTCAGTATTTTGCTACTGCACAGAATGCCAGAGTTTATCTGGCTCAGATAAATGGTTTGGCATATGGTTTCCAAAGGATTCGTTTACTTTTACAAAAGGAACTCCATTTGTCTCAACACGCAAAGGGGATTCTGGTCAAGATATGCACCAAATGTCTTGCGAAGAGTGCGGAGATGTTCTCTGTGCTGAAGTTACAGTAGGAAACTTCTACTCAGTTTCTGCCTCAACACTCAAAAATAATAAAACCAGTTTACCTGCAATGCTAATTTATACAGCGTCTGCACCAAAAAACGCTGTTTTCCCTGCCAGTGTTCCAAAATTTAAAATATTACCTCCACATCTAGGTGGGGAAACATAACAAGTGGTTCAGGTGACACCTACGGCGCACCTGAACCAAGCGTTAGCCACTACCAATCGATAAGGATAAATTGATGAGTATACCAAGACCGATGTTTATAAATATGTTATCTGCATACCCAAAAGGTAGTGCTGAAGATGTTTTTGATCTTATTGGAGGTAAAGTAAAAGCAAATAATTTTACAAATTCATGTGCAATTAGATTGAGCCGATCTTTGAATTATAGTGGACACCCTGTCAGCTATATTCCACCCAATTTAACTGTGTCAGGGGATGACAAAAAGTGGTATATCTATAGAGTTACAGAAATGGTGAAATACTTAACCAAAAAGTTTGGGCCGCCAGATATAGTAGTTAAAAGTAAACCGTATCAACCTGAGCTTAGGGGTAAAAAAGGCATCATTGTATTTGAAGTTGACGGTTGGGATGATGCATCTGGTCATACGACTTTATGGGATGGTAGTTTTTGTTCTGATAAATGTTATTTTCCGCTCTCAAAAAAGGTTATGTTATGGACTTTAAAGTAATTATTTTTTCACTTTTTTGTAGCTTTAGCGTAACTGCTATGTCGGCTAGTGATAACAGCAATGAAATTAAATATGCTATTTCTTACTGTTTAAGTACCACTTACCCAGATTCAGTATTTGCAAAAGATGCTGGTTATATTTCAGGGGCATATTTACAAAAAGGTAGCTATGGTCTGCATGTGTATGAATCAATAAGAAATTTTGTTAATGACCATGTTAAGAATAAATATGTAAGCAAGCACAATAGAGATCTTAGCATTATGCAATGTATTGACCTTTCTAATTCGAATTCTTTGTATTCCGTAATTGAAAAAGTGGCTAACAAAAGCTTGCTGTAGGACATATTTAGCCAGCCCGTTTTTTGCAAATAAAGCAAAAGCGCAAAAAATAGTCTATCTAAATATGCCTCTGAAGCTGGCGTTATACGTAATTTTGGAGTGGACTGTAATTTGAAAAATTTGATTTCGTTATCAAACAATTCAAGATGGATATCATTGTTTGAAGATTTGAAAAACGTTGATGAAATGCTCTTGTTTCGGTCTAAAAATGTTGATGGATCATTTTTCCAGACGAAGAATTTAGTTATACACATACACCTGAAATTGAACAATATTATGGTGATTTTAAATCTATGATGTGGTTTGAAATTGTCACTAAATTAGAAAAACCGGTAGGCCAGCTAGTGAAACCTGATCTAATCGATGCAACCGAGAAAATTATTGGTATTTGTCTGACTAATAAGGCAAAGTTTACTTTAACTAATTCTGGAGTCAGGGTTTGGGGTTATGTCGAACATGGCGATTCACAAGAGTTTTACACATAACAAGTGCCTGCATTTACCTGCGACACATGAGGCAGGCGTTAGTAGGTCAGGATGATTAAACAAAAACTAAAGCACCTAATTCAACAAGTTCCTGAGCTAATCGAAACAGCCAAAGCATGTCGTGAAGTAGGCTTGCCAAACTTCTATATTGCAGGCGGTGCTATTACTCAAATAATCTGGAATAGTATCGAAAGTAAACCGCTTCTTGAGCAAGTTAAAGACTTTGATGTTGTTTATTTCGACAGTACTTGCATCTTCACCGAAGATGAGTTCAAAAGCCGTATTAGTTCGCGGTTAAGTCATTGTGTAGACGTTGACGTAAAGAACCAAGCGATCATTCATGAGCGCTATTCCAAGAAGTTCGATTGCTCCATTCAGGCATACGAACGTGTCGAACAAGGCATAGAATCTTGGCTTTCTGCATTTGCCATCGGGTTTACTCTGGATAGTTCGAGCAGTATCAAGTTGTTTGCACCATATGGAGTAGAGGATGCATTTGATATGTTGATAAAACCAAATAAGCGAGCAATGACGGAAGCAAATTACAACAAAATGACCGCTGGCTATAAGGCTAGGTGGCAGCAAGTAAAGGTGCTCCCTTGGAGTTGACCTACTAACAAGCAACTGAACGCAGATTCAGTTTACAATAACGCGTTTTGCAAACCGCACTGGTTAGTTGGGCGTTAGCAGCACAAGGAAGTCTCTATGATCGAGAGAAAAGGTGGGATTTACGATGGACGTAGCAAGTCATCTGCTTATAAAGATTTAGTTTGGACTGTCGCAACTTCTTCAGATACTTCAGTTGGTATTGAGCAGCAAACAAAGCTCACCTTAGATGCAATTCAAAGCAACTTGTTGGAGCTTGCTTCAGATAAAACTCAAATAGTTTCCGCTCAAGTGTATATTGCTAATATGTCGGATAAACCAATCATGGATTCTGTTTGGAAAACTTGGCTTGGAATAAATCCGCAGCATTGGCCTCAACGAGCATGTTTAGGTGTAGATCTCGAAGGACAAGTTTTAATTGAGGTAACTGTTACAGCAGTTCGCGGTTAAAGTTCTGCTAACAAGAATTTAAAGTGGGACTGATAACAGTCTGCTCAGTTTCACTTCGCTTCGCTTCGCTACACAATTTTAGCAACCATGAATCTAAAGTATAAGGATATACGATGTCTCAATTTAATTATGGAAAAACTTTCCTGAGAAAAACCTGATAAGAGCAGGTGTCAGAATATGCAACCAACCAGATCTAGTCCATTTGGGAATTATTGCGCAATTAACTTGAGTGATGCCTTAATTAAATCTGGAGTATCAACCGTCGGAGCCAAAGTCAAAAAATACTGGGGACATGAGGGTATGAAACATATTCTTCTTGCTGAAGAGATGGCTGTTTGGCTTAATAAATCTAGCTTCAACTGGTTAGGTGGAGTTGAAAAGATCAGCCCAAGTTCATTTCAAGATGACCTTGATGGAAAAACAGGAATTATTTTCTTTAAAGACTACTGGCAACGTGGAAATGAATCTATCCCGAATCGAAGTGGAGATCATATTGATCTGTGGAACAAAGAGTGGAAAATGCACCCTATATATTTTTATATGTATTACCTTGCTTTATTCTGATCTCGATTCTGTCATTATTTTTATATAAAAAAGTGTTTAACAGGTTATGCACTAAGAAGTTAACATAGCTAACAAGAAAATAAATCAAGATTCACAAATACTGTCATGCCATTTGCGGAGCAAATCCCCCGCCAGCATTTGGTCACTTATTAGCGGGGCGTTAGGCCAATATGTGGTTGATTTTAAAAGTTGGCCAGTCAAATAAAAGCTATAATAACGTATGTCCGGCAGATCTTTCGAACGAATTCTTATTGGGGTATATGCCATATTATAATTTGGCTAGTGCGGAATCAGATCAAAATACATTTGAGAGTAATGTAAACTATTATGTATCATAGCTTGGAGATGGAAATCTCAGCGATAGAGATAGACAAAACTATACAGCGAACCTTAAATCCACAACATCCTTTCCTGACATTAAAGCGCATAATTTAGTTGTACTATTCCATAGCAACACAAATACAACAGAGTCTTATATACATAGTGGCCCACATCGGATCCAACTAACACGTTTATGTCCAAGAATGAGTTAGCTAGCCTTACTAACTCAAAATTGCCCCATTTAGTCTTAGGGTTAAAACTCACACATTATCCAGTAACAGCATTTTGACTGAATTTTTCTAATTCATAAATACTTGTTTGCGGTATTTTTTGGTCAATGCAATACCGAAGAGGAAGACCATACCATTCGTAAACTGATAGAATAGACTCTTGGATTCAAACAGGTAGTAAAAGTTGAAAATTTTAGTTACAGGATCAGCCGGTCGAGTAGGACGTGCAATTTATATAAAATTGATGAAGACTCACAAAGTCGTAGGAATAGATAAAACTCCTTGCTCTACAGTAAACTATGTTGGAGACATTCGTGATATTGGTTTGTTAACTGAGGCTGTAGAGGATGTGGATGTCATTGTTCATACAGCTGCATTGCATGCGCCGCATGTAGGCTTGGTATCTGACCTCGAATTCGAAGATATCAACATAAAAGCAACGGAGCAACTAGCACTATTAGCAGTAAAAAAAGGGGTTAAACATTTTGTGTTTACGAGCACTACAGCCCTCTATGGTTTTTCTTCAACGCCTGATGGCGTTGCAGGATGGGTCAATGAAACGGTTACTCCTAGACCTAAAACGATTTACCACAAATCCAAGATACAAGCAGAGCAGATTTTGGAAAATATCTCAAACTTGTTTAATTTACCTGTCACTGTACTTCAAATGTCTCGCTGCTTTCCTGAACCTGCAAATTTAATGGCTCTCTATCGTCTTACGCGTGGTATTGATGCTCGAGATGTAGCGAATGCTCATGCTTGTGCCATCGAAAAACGTCTTTCGGGGTTCAGGCGTTATATTATTTCTGGAAAAACACCATTTAATAAGACATGTTGTGAGCAGCTTTATTTAAACGCTGATGATGTCGTAAAAGAGTATGCTGCGAAGCTTGTAAAAGACTTCGCAGATCGAACTTGGCATTTACCTAAAAGTCTCGACCGAGTTTATGACTCTAGTTTGGCGCAATTAGAATTAGGGTGGCAGCCGAAATATGGTTATGAGAGTGTATTAGATATGCTGGATAATGATTTCGCAGAAGTGCTTCCCGCAATTAGTATTAGCTAACAAAATTTAATACTTCAGGATACTTTTCCTAATCTAAGTTTAGTGCGTTAGAGTATTAAATCTAACGCATTTCTGTCCACGAACGAGTTAGCTAGCCTAGCTAACTCAAAATTGCCCAATTCCTTGCTAGAGATGCAGCTCGCCGATTTCAACTTACTGAATAATTTTCAGTCCATTCGGGTAATAAAGGTTTGCTCGTCATCCACAAAAGCCACAAAGCCGCCGTGATAGATAAATACCCGACCACGCCCCTCGACTAGGCAGGCAAGCTGTGGGTTCAAATCTTCTTCATTATCCTGACTTTGAAAAGTGCCGGTATCGGTGATTACGCCGCTGAGTGTAGGCAAATATCCATAAGTGCGCTTGGTTTGATCAATCAGGTTTAAGTCGCTGGCGGTAGATAAGCAAAAGGGGATCGCACCAGCTTCTTCGATAAATATAGTTTTCAGCTCTTCAAAAGCTGTAATCACCAGCCAGTCGATGCCGTTAACATGATGGATAAACATAGAGTTTCTCGGTTATTTTGGTGCGGAGATTTTATCACTATTAGGGGAGAATGTAGTAGAGATTTAGTTGCTAAAGTTATTTCCGGACATTCATTAGGTCAACTTAAAACACGTCTTTGTTCATTTCCTTCCAACTACAATCGTGATGACCAAATAAAGAAGGAGGTCATCATGGAAGCTTTCAACAAAAAGAAACGAAGCGGCGTAAAAAAGCCTTTTCGGCTTGAGGAGATTTGGCGGATCAAAACCAGACTAGAAATTGAAAATAGTTTGATGGAGCTGGCGCTGCTTCTTAGTCCCATTGTTTATCAAGCGTATAACGATAGAAAAACTGTAAACCGTTACGGTCTAATTTAACGGTACTCCAAGAGTGGGTCTGGATCAGGCTATTGAAATAAACTTTTAAATCAGCAGTAGTTAATGTGTCTGGGGACTTATCAAAATAATCCGAAATGCGTCGAACCGCACGAGAATAGCCATCAATGGTTGCTGGGCGTTTACCTTGTAGCCTTAAATTGGTAAGGTGTTGTTCATAATGATAATTAAATCGTTGCTGTTGTGAATGATTCATACTAATAACTCCAATAAGGCACTACCTAATGGTGATGCTATTGGTTAGTATGAACGCTGGCTTGGTTACTCTGCCGCGCAGCGGCTTCGTTCAACAAGTCACTTAAAAGCACTCAGCAAGTTGTCACACTTTTTACGAAGACCCGCAAAAAGCTTAGCTAACGTGCTTCACTAATTAAATTGGCGTTAAGCATTCATATGAAATTTATCTGTATCCTGCTAGTTTTGATTTCTTTTTCTTCTCATTCTGCTGAGAGTATTTGTTATGGAACAACATCAAGTGGTTCTCTGAAAAACGGAGTTAAATTGCCGAGTTCAGGAGAAAATTTCGAGGGCTATAGTACTGTTGCAAGAATTGCAGGAAGAACTTATGTGCATTCTGCAGTTAGAAATATAGTCATTGGCGCATATAAACGATTAGAGATACTTGAGCCTAATAAACTATATAAATATGCTGAAACAGGATTTGAGGAAGGTGGGCAATTTAAACCTCACAAAACACATAGAAATGGTCTTTCTGTTGACTTTATGACACCTGTTGTTAACAAACAAGGAATATCTGTACATTTACCAACGCACCCTTTGAATAAATTTGGTTATAACATCGAGTTTGATAAAACGGATAAATATGATGATTATTCAATTGACTATGTTGCATTAGCTGCACATATTGTTACGCTACATAAAGAGGCTAAAAAGTTAGGTTTCGAACTTTGGCGTGTTATATTTGATCCAAAGTTGCAGCCTAAGTTGTTGAAAACCAAATATGGTAGCTATTTAAAAGCTAATATTCAGTTTTCAAAAAAGCGTTCGTGGGTAAGGCATGACGAGCATTACCATGTAGACTTTCTAGTTCCGTGCAAATGAATGCTAACAAATAAGCATAGGTATCGCACAGGCGACACCTTATTCGAGTGTTGAGCAAGCCGAAGCCCTTCTTTATATAGTAAATTACGTGTTTATCTTGGTGGGTACTTCGTCTTTGGGTTAAATCCAAGACGAGCGAAATTGAGATAAATAATAGACCTATTATTTATCAATTAGTTATTCAATGTTAATCATAATTCCATGTCTCCAATTTAATCTGCTGATACCATTATCCTTGTTATGTTTAGCCTTTGGAGCAGGCTATTGAAATAGTCTTTTAGATTAGCGGTAGTTAAATCATCGGGAGATTTATCGAAATACGCACTAATCCGTCGAACTGCACGAGAATAAGCATCAATGGTCGCTGAGCATTTACCTTGCAACCTTAAATTGATAAGGTGTTGTTCATAAAGAAAATTAAATCGTTGTTGTGAATAATTCATACTGAATACTCCAATAAGATATCACCATAATGGCGGTGCTATTAGTATGAATGCTGGCTTGCTTACTCTGCCGCATAGTGGCTTCGTTCAACAAGGGTTTTTAAGTAGGACTGCTAACAGTTGGCTACCGTTCCTCACTATTTTAGCCAACTATTTCTCGCCGCTTAAAACGGCGTTAGCAACCATAAATCTAAAGTATAAGGATATACGATGTCTCAATTTAATGAATTATGGAAGAACTTTCCTGAGAAAAGCCTGATAAGAGCAAGGTGTCAGAATAAGCAGCCGACCAGATCTAGTCCATTTGGAAACTATTGCGCAATTAACTTGAGCGATGCCTTAATTAAGTCTGGTGTATCAACCGTCGGAGCCAAAGTCAAAAAATGCTGGGGACATGAGGGTATGAAACATATTCTTCTTGCTGAAGAGATGGCTGTTTGGCTTAATAAATCTAGCTTTAACTGGTTAGGTAAAGTTGAAAAGATTAGCCCAGCTTCATTTCAAGATGATCTTGATAGTAAAACAGGCATTATTTTCTTTAAAGACTACTGGCAACGTGGAAATGAATCTTTCCCGAATCGAAGTGGAGATCATATTGATCTGTGGAACAAAGATGAAATAACTAGTTCATCAATGTTTACAAGAGGTATTCTTGAGTTTCTTGGGCGCGTAAGTGATCTAAATGAATCCCGAGAAGTTTGGTTTTGGGAGGTTAAATAGATGCGAATGAAATCACTCTTAATTTATATAACTTTAGCTGTCGTCAATTTTATCGTTAATTTCACTATCTATAACTATTCATTTAATTCACAAGCGACCCCTTTTCTACATGAAGAGCAGAGGATTGATAGTAGTTTATTGATGTTGAAAACAACGTTTCCTGCATATGTTGTCTCGGCGATAATTATAACCATATTGTTTTATTGTGCTGCAAAAGCATTAAAACGTAAATCTTGAGTCAGAGCTAACAAGAACATAAATTATGATTTCTTAAGTTTGACAAATCTTATTGCAAAAGGCGCAATAAAACTGCCAAGCTTACTCTACATATTATGTTGGCGTTAGCTAGTCAGGTTATTTCTGTTCTACTCGTTAATTTTAGGAAGTCGTGTGTTTAAAGTTAAGAACAAATTATTATTGTCCAAAAGCTCTGGCTTTACATTAATAGAGTTGGTAGTTGTAATTGTCATTTTGGGTATTCTGTCTATTACTGCTCTACCTAAATATATAAATATAAAGTCAGATGCCAATATAGCTAAAATATCAGGTGCTATTGGTGCAATTAAATCATCAGTTTCTTTATTTAAGAGTAAGACGCTTACTTCTGGAAATGAGTTTAAAACTCAAGTAGAATTTTCAGGAGTTAAAGGTAGTAATTATCAACCTTGGGCGGCGACAGCAACTGCAACAGGCTTTTCGGCAGACTACTCATCACCTCCTGAAATATTCGAGGGGGCGGGGCTAAATGTTGATGACTGGGCTTATCGTATTCATGTATCAAGTGGTAGTTATGCTGTTGTTGCCACACCGAGAAATGTACTCGATAAAGCTGAACCGACTGAAAGTGAAGTTAAAACAACCAATTGCTATTTTATATATCATTGGAAAGCTTCCGGTGAGCCTTTATTAACAACCATTAGTTCAGGCTGTTAATTACAACTTGCTAACATATAAGAATAGGTGTCGTTCAGCCGACATCTTATTCGAGTGTTGAGCAAGCCCAAGCCCTTCTTTATATAGTAAATTACGTGTTTGATCTTGGTGGGGACTTCGTCTTGGGGTTAAACCCAAGACGAGCGAAATTGAGATAAATAACAGACTTGTTACTTATCAATTAACTAGCCAGTGTTTACCATAAGTTTAATATCTCCAACTGTAATGTTAATGCCATTATTCCTATTATGTTCACCTTTCGGCTAGGTCGTTCGTGTAATACCAACGCACTTCATTTCATGCTGACAGCAAGGGCAAATTCTAATGGCTTTCGCAGTGAACGTTGCGACGAGTTTAGGTATTTTCCAATTGAACAAATGCAGCAATATAGCTTGAATTCGCACTCTCAGCCGTTTGGCATTACCATGTAAAAAACCATAATCCCGCACTCGCTGTAATCCTTTGGGAAGCACATGTTGCAAGATGAGCCAGAGAAATTTCAACGTTGGTAAAGTTCTGGTTTTCGTTGCTTGTGTTTTCCCGTCTTTGTATTTGAATGTCACGGTATTATGGCTCGTACCGATGATGTCTTTGTCGATAGCTTTTTCAATTTTATTGTTAACTATTTGTTACAAAAAGGTAAAGGTGTAGTAGTGTGGTTGATGCAATATAAACATAGTCTTGATGTAGTTTTAATTACATCAACTACTCTTTTAACAATTTTAAGCATATGGTATTTTTGGAGATAATAATCATGAATTCAAATCACTTGTCATTTACTAAAAAAGAAATGTTAGAAAAATTAAATGAATTAGTTAATCAGCAAGATAGCTCGTCTGTACGTTCTAAAAGACATATAGGTTTTATTAGACTGGCAAATCCTACAGAACCATACATTCCAGAACCATATCCGGTAGAAGTACCATATCCCATAGAATCTGACACTTTAGAACCGTATCCTATAGAAGTACCACATCCCGTGGAACAATACATTCCAGAACCATATCCGATAGAAGTACCATATCCCATAGAATCTGACACTTTAGAACCATATCCGATAGAAGTACCACATCCCGTAGAACCATACATTCCAGAACCATATCCGATAGAACTCCCTTTATCAACAAGCAAAATAAAGTGGTTCAAAACCAGCGGATTCAAGGCCGAAGTACATAACTATTAAGCAGCTAATCGCCACTGTGAGTATGTAAAACGGTGGTGAAAATGTTTTCCGCTTAGCGCGAGGTTAGCAGTTAGTGGGTCATATGGATCATAGTTTAAAAATTTTAATAGAATCAGTTCCCGAATTAATAGAGACAGCTAAGGTATGTGAAAGTATTGGTTTACCGAATTTCTATATTGCGGGTGGTTCAATCACTCAGTTGATATGGAATAATTTATTAGAGCGTGAGCCGTCAATATCGGTTCAACCTTGGTAGTAAACCTGCTAACAATAATTTAAAGAGGGACAAAATACAGTTGGCTTTTTGTTCACTCCGTTCACCAATTTTAGCCAACCCTATTTTGCCCCTTAAATGGGCGTTGGTATGACTCCCCACGTCAAGTAAAACGCAGAGATCCTTGCTAAAAAATATAGCCATAAATTCACTTTCATTAAATAAAGTGAGTTAACGTAAGAATGAAGCAAGTATATTCGTCGGTTATCATGCTGATATTCGTGGATTACTTGCTTTCGCAAGCAGCGCCTACCTTACTTATTTCGTCGTGACACCTGTCTTCAGTCTATGTTCGTGGATCAGCTAACTTTCATTAGCTACCATCCTAACGCCGTCGGTGATTGTGCCACACCCGATGCTTGATTCTATACGCTAACTCAACAACTTTTATCATGCAGGCACTCTCGATAGCCGTAATTTTGGCTCTACGGGTGTCAGCACTATTTCACGCGATATCGCCCAGATATAGGCAATCATTTCTCGCGCTATTGCCGTGACAATCACGTTATAGTGTTTGCCTCGACGTAACATGGTTTGATATCTGCGGCACAGCCTAAGCTGTGCTTTCCATGCGATATCTACAATGGTTTTACCTAGGTCTTCCTGTCGAAGTTGCAGTTCTGTGGAGATGTTTGCGGCAAAACGATAGGTGTGTGCTCCTTCAACAAGTAAGCGTCTTGCTCGACTATTACCACATTTGGTAATAGAACCAATCTTACGGCTGCCACCGCTGCTGTGCTCACTGGGGACAAGTCCAAGATAACTCATGAGCTTTCTTGGATGGTCGAAACGGGTTAGATCTCCGAGCTCTGCTACAACACCAGTTGCTACAAGTAAGCGTACACCTCGCATCGCTTGGATCGCTTTTACCACGGGGTAATAGCGCCAGTTTTTCACATGATGCTCAAGTTCATTATCGAGCCGTTTTAATCGATTCATACGCTCAGTTATTGTTTGTATGTATTCCTGCAAAACAATCTGTTGAGCAGGGTGCGGCAAGATCAATTCGGTTAACCAGCGTAAATGTTGTTTTGACCAATTGTCTTTCACTTTTGCTGTAACATTATTTCGCAGCAGCAAGGCTTTAAGTTGATATTTACCATCTTTAAGATCTTTCATTGCAGTTTCTCTGGCACGAGATAAATCTCGTACCGCTTCATCTTCAGGCTCGGGTACGTAAATAGCGGTTAAGTCTTCTGATTTAAGCAATTTAGCGAGGTTCATTGCATCACGCTTGTCGGTTTTTATTTTATCGCCTGGTTTCTTGGGGATAAGCGAAGGCGCGATGACATAACAACAATGGCCGAGTGATGTGATCAAACGGTAGATCCAATAACCACAAGGACCGGCTTCATAAACGAAGTGTAGGGTTGCATGTGGGTATTTTGATTCGAACCGACGCACCAATTTTGTAACTGATTGTTTAGTTGATGGATTCTTACCTAGGTGAATAGGTTTGACGCCCCGCACATCTTCAATATAAGCGACCTCAATAAATGATTTGTGTGTGTCCATGCCAATAAAAACTATGTTATGTTTACTCATGCTAGTCTCCAGTTTTATATTTTTGACAAATATATTATGGCTCTGGTTTTTAAAACTAACCCACGAAGTTGGAGGCTAGCACCTTGTGGGAGTCATTATGTCTAGGCCTAAAAACGGAGTAGTTTATGCCTTCAATTACTATCTCTTCTGGTTCAGTTCATTACTCTGAGTATGGGCAGGGCGAGCCTTTGGTTTTACTTCATGCAAATCCTGGTGATAGCCTGGATTTTGAGGCTGTTATTCCGGCGCTTTCAAAAAATTATAGAGTACTTGCACTAGATTGGCCTGGATATGGTGAATCTACAAAACCAGAACGTCCTGAGTTAGCAACCGTTCTTTTTTTCTACGACGTTCTGCGCGAATTTTTGGCTGAGTTAGCATTACCTTCAGCTTTTTTTATAGGTAACTCCATTGGTGGTAATGTTGCTGCTCGTTTAGCTAGTGAGTCGCCTGAACTTGTGCGTGGTCTGGTGTTGGTTTCTCCTGGTGGGTTTACTCCGCACAACGTAATGAGCCGTTCTTTTTGCAAAATCCAAGGCAGTCGATTTTCAATTTCTCCACATCGTTTTGCCAGTATGTACCTTAAACGGCGTACTTCTACGGCAAAGGCTATGTTGCAACGAGCCTCTACAATTCAAGCTACTAATGCATGTATTACACTCAATCGCTCCATGTGGCGTAGTTTTTCTCGCCCGGAGAGCGATTTACGAGAACTTGCACTTAACATTAAAGCGCCTGCTTTATTATTCGGTAAACATGATCTAGCAGTCTCAGCCAATAAAGATGGAAAAGTTGCTGCTAAGTCTATGCCGTCTGCAGAGTTCGTTGTGTTACCTTGTGGGCATGCGTCTTTTGCAGAGGCTCCTGAGTTGTTTCTAACTGAGGTTGAACCGTTTTTACAAAATTGTAGTAATGCCTAATAAAGCGTTAAACAAGGGCAAAAAAAGTTTATTTTTCTCCTTAGTCATTAATTTTCATCAACAGTTTTAAGCCTGTTATTTAAGCTTTATCACCTCTGACGAAAAACACTGCCCTTGAGGGCGGTGGTGTAAGTCATTATTGCGTAGCAATAAGCACTCTGTGTTGTTATTAATATTGCTATATTTGCACATAGAGTCTAAGTTTAGATCTTAGTGCTGTATATGGATACAGTTATCTAAGGTGCTTAGTTCATGCGACTATGACGATTATAGGGTTGTTTACCTTGCAGTCTAAAATTGGTAAGGTGTTGTTCATAAAGAAAATTTAATCGTTACTATTGGTTAGTAGACCGAGGTAAAAAGGATGTATCTATGGAATTAAAGTATCGTTCAGCAAAGATGAATGACTTGGAAAATCTCGTGTCATTACTTATCGAAGATCCGCTTGGAAGCCAAAGGGAGGACGCATCAATACCATTGAAAAACTCTTATGTTGACGCATTTAAAGCGATAGATGTTGACCCTAATAATGAGCTCCTAATAGTCGAGGTTGATGAGCAGCTAGTCGGTATGCTCCAGCTAACTTTTATCCCTTACCTCACTCATATTGGTAGTTGGCGTTGTCTTATCGAAGGAGTTCGAATCCATGAGTCTTTTCGTGGTCGAGGATTCGGTGAGCAAATGTTTGAACATGCCATTAAGCTAGCGAAAACTAAGAATTGTAAGGTTGTTCAACTTACTAGCGATAAACAACGTCCTGATGCTATTAGGTTTTATGAAAAACTTGGTTTTATAGCAACTCACGAAGGGTTCAAACTGGCGTTGTAAGTTGTCTGCTAACAAGCTTCTGAATTAAGATTCAACAAGGCGTTATTAAGTTTTATCAGATAAGGTTTCTTATAAAAATGACTACAAGTTGTGATTGCCGAACAAAGACAATTAACTGGGACACATAGAGCTTGCTCGGTTTCAACATTTTAGCAAGCACTACTTAGCCCGCTATTTTGGTGCTAGGAGTAGGGAGCATTTCGTGCACAAAGTCTTCGTATTTGGAACTTTGAAAGAAGGTTTCCCAAATTTTAAAAACAATAAAGGAATTCGTTATCGCCAAAACTTTGATACTAAGGAAAGTTATCCACTTTATTTAGTCGGTGTGCGTTTTTCGCCTTGGTTGATTTTAAATCCAGGTAAAGGTCAGCCTGTTAGAGGGCAAGTTTTTGAAGTGACAAACGATGCTCTAGAGTTAATGGATGTACTGGAGCGAATTAACGAACCTGATGGCTATCGTAAAATTACGATATGGGTTACTTGTTTAGTATCCGGTGAGGAACTGAGTGTTTTTGCTTATGTAAAACTACCGGAAATGGTCGTTCCTGGAGAGGTTCAAGTTGAACTTACAGGTGAGTATTGCATCGAACATGCTGAACTATATCGCAGCCGATATTCCTAATATGAAACTTAATAACGGAATTGTTTTTGTCATAAATCTTTTTATTTTGTTATTTATATTATCCTTATTATATTCGCCTTTCGGCTAGGTGTTCGCGGACTCTAACTAGAATTGGATTAACATAGACTACCTCTAAAGTGGTTGTGTTGGTCGGTGGAATATGATATTGATTGTGGGTATTTGGACGTTATGTACTAGGAAAAAAATGGAATTTACTTTTGAAAAAGTGACTCTCAGGGATCTAGATTTAATCCTTAAATTAGGTGAGTCAGTTAATGAAGAACATGTCGTGCCTCTACTTAATGCAGAAGGTCAGGAGGCGATTAGAGTTGCGTTTAAGGCTGATATTGAACAGGTGAAAAATCCCGACATTTATTCGGCAGTTAAAGCAACTATTGGTAACGAAATTATCGGTTATATAGCTTGGCGGGAAGAGAACTACATTGGTCATCTTTATGTTAAAACTGAATATCATGGTTTTGGTGTAGCGAAACGACTAGTCGAAGAAATGAAGCAAATTAGTAGCGCAAGGTTGATTCGAGTCAAAGCATCTATTTATGCACTTGGTTTTTATGGGAAAGTCGGGTTTAAAGCAATGTCGGAGGAGCTGAGTATAAATGGCATTCGTTATGTGCCTATGGAACTCAATGTTGAACAACGGATATAGTCTATAAGAATAGGATTAATTGAATACACATGATGTTATGCGCATAGCGTTTTGAATCAGTTTAATAATAGGGTATTGATATGGAAGAATATTGGAATCCGATGGTTCCCGAATTACTCGTTACTGATTTTGATAAGTCGTTAGCTTTTTATACACAAGTGTTAGGTTTCTCTATTCGAATTAGGCGAGACAAACCCGATTTTGTGTATCTAGAGCAAGGCCAGGTTCAAATTATGCTTGAGCAGATTAATGAGACGGCTTGGGTAACGGGTGAACTCGTTGCTCCCTTAGGCCGAGGTATTAACCTTCAAATCGAACTACCTGATCTAGCCCCGCTTATAGGCCGTCTTGAACAGTATCAGGTTTCTTATTATCGTGAATTGAAAGAAACGTGGTATGACATCGGGAGTAAGCTTTCTGGAGAGCGTGAATTTTTGATTCAAGACCCAGATGGTTATTTATTACGGTTTACTCAACACTTGGGTGAAAAGCCTAAGGATGTAACGTGAATGAATTTGATTGGCATAAAGATGCTATTTCTAACAGTACTTTGATTACATCGTCTTATAAGAACACTCAAAATGTTCGTCGGTTCTTTAAGTTAAAGTGTGGCGAAAATTTTAAGTTTGATCGTAATTTCATGCTGTGGATGAAAGGTGCGCAAGGATTAACTATGGGTGACGCAGTCGGGGAGTGGCTTAGTTAAAGACGAAATATCAGGAAAAGTCGGTGATATAGTACATTGCCACTGCAAGACTTGCAGAAAATCACTTTTTAATAGGAGCGGGCATGATCCAACTTAGGCCAATGACATCAGATGAATATCCCGCGTATTGTGATTATTTCATTGACGATTACAGTCATGAGATTTCTCAAAACTATGGTCACGCAATGGACCGGGCTGTCGAATTAGCTCAGCAAGACCTAATACGTTGTTTTCCTAATGGATTGGAAACCAATGAACACGAGCTGTTGTGTATTGAATCAGAATCGAACCTTGTTGGCTATTTATGGCACTCGATTAAGGTAAGTGATAAATCCACATTTATTTATGACTTTTTCATATTCCCTAATAGCCGTAATAAAGGCTATGGAAAGTTAGCAATTAAGGCGCTTGAATCACAATTGAAATCAATTGGCATTGAACAAATAAAACTAAGAGTTGCTTACCACAATCAAAGGGCTTTAAAGTTATATCAGGAAGTTGGTTTTGCTATTAGTGGTTATAATATGTCAAAGAAAATAAGTGAAAGTTGTTGGTAGTAGTACCTGCAGAAGATGTCTATGTGTTGTCTTTGAAATAAAAAATTAGACCGTATTGAAATGAATGAAATCCCCCTTCTGCATAAGCAGAAGGGGGGGATTAACTCAAATTCAAGTATTAACTTACTTATAAGTATACATATGTCTGTAAACTTAGTTTTTCATCACACTTGTATTTAAGACCTTTCGCTATTAGAACGCGTAAGCAAGGCTTGCTTTGAAGTTACGACCGACTTCGTAGCTGGTGTATTTATCTGAGCCCCAAGAAATACCGAAGCCTGTATGTTCTGCATATTGCTTGTTGAATAAGTTGTCTACGCCAAGATTTATAGTTAGATCTTTCGCAAACGTAGGGTTATAGGCTGCCCACATGTTATGCACACCGAATCCCGGGCGACTAATCTTTTCATTTTCTTCATCTGTATATTCGTTACCTAGAACGAAGCGTGAATCCCAACCAAGCACGATCTCTTCGCTCAGGCCATAATTGAAACCAGCCTTGATATTATGAATACCTGTTTTATTCATATCGCTAGTCGTGTTGTCTTTAAGGTTCTTCTGATCGCCATCTGAATACGAGTGGTTAGCATAAATGCTAAGGTCTTCTAATTTGTAAGTGAATACAGTTTCGATACCCCATACTTCAGCATCGTTCTTGTTAGTTAAACTAGTGTTCTTAGTTGGGTGCATTTGGTTATCAAGGTTATACTTATACGCCGTGAACCCAATGATTGAGTTGTCAGCCCCAAGTAAGTTAGATAAATCGTAATCGAAGCCCGTTTCATAGTTGTTACCCGTCATGGCCTTTGTATCACCTTGAGTTACCTTACTCGGGTCTCCTATCATTAAGGCTTCTGGTAATGAAGCGCCTTTGAATAAACGACCATAGCCTACACGTAGTCGTAGATCATTTGTTGCTTGGTATTCACCTTTGAACTTTGGTGAAAGTTGGTCTAGCGTACCAGAGTACATGCCACCAAGTTGATGAATATCGTAACGTAGTCCCGACGTTAAACGGAAGTCGTTAATTTCGAATGAATCCTGAATGTAAAGACCATAAGCTGTAATCTTACCGCCATCAAAACCATATTTTTTAGTTTCACCTTTTTGTGGGCCCGAGAGTATTTCGCCATTCTCGGCGTCAATCCACTGTTTTGCTGTGTAACCGTCAACGCCATATGTTAACTCGTGATCAGAAACCCAAGAAACATTACGAATATCACCCCCGATAGTTGTTACATTATATTCGCGATTTGGGATTGATACTTGACCATCTTTGATCCATTTTCCATTAGCATCTTTTTTCCAAATGCTATCTGTCAGCGGGTCGCGTTTCATGTACTGGCGGTTATAGTATAGATTGCTCTTTAAATTAACGAGATCATTGTCTGGATTGTAGGCGTGTTGAAGCGTTACTGTATCTCGGTTGATAGAATTGTAATTATGCTCTTTGTCTGCATATAAAGCGCCGTTTTTTTCACCTGAAAGTTGACGTTTACCACCATCACTATAGTGGTTTATCATTAGTTTGAATTCGTTGCTGTTATTTGGAATAAAGACGACTTTTGCCAAACCTGATTTTAGCTCGCCTTGTTTAGAGCTAACATCGTCTTTGTTTGGAATATGTAGGTCGCCATCTTCTGAATAGTTTGCGATAGCCATAAACTGAAGCTTGTCATTCAGCTTTGTATATACGGCAACGTCAACACCTTTTCGTTCGTATGCACTTTGGTAACTCGTTTTGATACGAGCACCAAATTTATCATCGCCTTGAAGTAAATCATCAGGGTCTTTTGTTTCGTAGCTGAACGAACCGTTGACAACACCTGAGCCATTAAGTGCAGAGTTGGCCCCTAGCTCAATTTTAGCCACTTTCAAAAGGGATGGGTCGATAGTTTGGTCACCGGAGTGATGGAAAAGCTGACCTTCCTGACGAGCGCCATCGATGGTTACAACTGCGAACTTGTCTTCCATTCCTCGAATAAATACTTTACGTGAGTACCTAGCATTACCATCAACAGTAACACTTGGCATAGTGTTTAGAATATCTTTGATGTCGGAAGCTTGTTTTTGCTCTAATGTTGTTGCGTTAATCTCAGTTTGAACCAGCTGATCTAAAGCTGTTGCTGTGACAACCATACTTCCATCATCTGAAAATGCTGAAAATGATGTTAGCGCAATGGCTATTGCCGAAGGTAATACTTTTAATTTCATATTATTATCTGTCTCGTTGTATGTCATATTTGAGACGCGCATTCTAGCACCATATCTAAATGGTAATTGTTATCATTTACATTATTTACATTACACTACTTTACATTGTTTACTTTATTTACATACCTTCTCAAGATAGCTTTAAATGTGAGCCTAGTTGGCTTCATCGTCATGGAAGGGGGATGAAATTTATGGGGGCTATAAATGGGTTATAAAAAGAATAAGAGGAGGCTTAAGGAGCTGGAGAGTGATAGTCTACTGTCGTTGTAGACTATCATATCATTTTAATCGGACTAGCTAGATATAGCCCAACACAATAAATTTACAAGGTTAGAATTTGTAAGATGCAGCTAGGTATAGCGAACTTAAAATAACATCAGTATCAGATTTACCTGGAGTCTTAAGTGTGAAAGCGTCAGCTTCATAGCCTGCACGGAAGTTTATATTAGATAAAGTCGCTGGTGTATATTCTAAACCTAGTCCTAAACGTGCGGCTGTAGCACTGCTATCGTCTATTTTTTTCGTTGTTTGGTGTAGATCCAGTGATGACAAACCAATGGTAGTAAAAGGACGTAAGCCATTTTGGAAAGTGTAACCAAGATTAGCGGTTAGAGATAGAGTAGTAGGCGCCCATTTATAGCCATTTTTGTTGTTAAGTGGTGTGACATCCCCGTATTTTGTATATTGAGTTTCAATTGCAACGATACGGTTAAATTGGTAACCACCAATAAATTTTAGTGTATTACCATGGGTATCAGAATAAAATGAGCTGCTATCAGAATCACTAAATGTCGAGCCTAAACCACCACCAATGTAGAAGCCTGAGACGTCTTGGTTTGCTTGAACATGTGTCGTTAATACGATTGCAGCTAAGGCACCAAGTACAGTTATAGATTTCATTATTTACCTTTATATTTATTATTGATTATTTTGATGGCTGGATTATAAATGACACTAAATTTAAAACAATACAACTAGGTTAAAGTAGAGTAAGGTACTGTAAGTAAAGGTGTATTTTTGTAATTCCTTCTTTTTTAATTCAAAAGTGCCCATGTTGTTATCAAAAAATTCTAGTAGAGCATAATTAGGTATTAACCAAAGGAGTTAATCATGAAGTTATCATTAATGGCTGCAAAGTCTCTGAATGGCATCATTGGCAATGGTCCTGATATTCCATGGAGAGCTAAAGGTGAGCAACTTTTATTCAAAGCCATGACATATAATCAATGGCTTTTAGTTGGACGCAAAACTTTTGAGTCTATGGGGTCGCTACCAAATCGTAAGTACGCCGTGATATCACGATCTGATTTCGTTTCAGAGGATGAAAATGTAATGGTTTTCTCTTCAATTGAGGGGGCTTTAAAAGAGTTAGAAGATATTACCGATCACGTTATTGTTTCGGGTGGCGGCGAGATTTATAGAAGTTTGATTTCTAAAGTTGATACTTTGCATATATCAACAATTGATATTGAAACTGAAGGGGATATTGTTTTTCCTGAAATCCCTGGTTCATTTAGTTTAGCGTTTGAGCAAAAATTTGAATCGAATATTAACTATTGCTATCAAATTTGGCAAAAGAGTGAAGAAGCCGTTGTACCGAGTGTTTAAGGTTTTTTTTGCAGCACTGTGGACTGAAGAAGAAAAAAGCACGATTCAAAAATGGAAGTGGTGGTCTTTAGAATAGATGTGCGTAGCAGGTCACGACAGCTTTAAACCTGAGTGGCTCCCAGCGTTATTAAATGAAATTATAGAAAGTAATGTAACAGTATAGCAAGTGTCTGAATTTATTGATAATATTCATGGTTGTGTGCGAAGTAATCATTTCAATTAGTCATGCGTTCGGTTTTAATCTGGATTATCTTGTTTAGTTTTAGGGAAAAGTAATGAAAAAATTGTTTTTAGCATCATCGTTTACTGATGTAGTCGAGTTATTTGTTCAATCGGAAAAAACTGAGCTAAAGGGGAAGACTGTTACATTCATCCCTACAGCGAGTATTCATGAAGAAGTCACTTTTTATGTGGATGCAGGTAAAAAGGTGTTGCAAGATCTAGGTTTAATTATTGATGTGTTAGAAATTTCTACAGCTACAAAAAACGAAATATCAAGTAAGCTAGAAAGTAATGACTTTATTTATATCAGTGGAGGAAATACATTTTTCTTGCTTAAAGAGCTAAGAAGAACGGGTGCCGATGAATTAATAAAGGAACAAATTAACCGAGGTAAACCGTATATTGGCGAATCTGCGGGTTCAGTAATCCTGTCTCCAAATATTGAATATGTAAAAGAGATGGATGACTTTAACGCTGTTGCAGACCTAGTCTCTTTTTCTTCTTTAAGTGTCATTGATTTTTACCCGTTACCGCATTATACAAACTTTCCGTTTCAAGAAAGTACGCAAAAAATAATGTCAAATTACATGGATGCGATTAATCTTATCCCTTTCAGTAATGCGCAAGTGATATTGGTAGATGGTGATAAGGTTGAGTTGGTAAGTATTTAACGAGGTTATATGGAAATATATTGTAGAGTACTGAAGGCTGAGGATAGCCGAGCATATCGCGAACTGAGATTAGAAAGTTTGAAATTGCATCCTGAATGTTTTGGTTCGGGATATACAGAACAATCTAAGCTTCCTAAATTGTACTTTGAGGATTGTCTTGAACAAGGAAGTACAAAAAGCGCTATGTTAGGTGCATTTATTGGTAACGAGTTGGTTGGTTTATGTGGACTAACTCCTTCAACATCGAAAAAAATCGAAATAATCCAAATGTACGTAGTAAAAAAGAACAGAGGACTAGGGATTGCTTTTAAATTACTTGATTTAGCAAAGTGTTATCTCAAACACTTTAACAGTAATTCGCTTATTTTAACTGTGTATCAAACGAATTTAAGTGCAATAAAAGTATACCAAGATGCTGGGTTTGACGTAATCAGTAGTCAAAATGGTGAGATTCAAATGGCTTTCGTGATGCGAACTTAACACATAAGACCAGGTTGGATACGTTTTAAAGAATAATATAAAGTTTGAAGAGGGGAGATGTACGAATGGGTGAACCTCAACAATAGTAAATAACTGATTGATTAAAATCGTTATTCAGTGCAATCTTAGCATTCTATTATTCCGTTAGTGATATGGTTATTTATCACTAGTCTTTGGATTTAAGTTAACGTAATGCTCTAGTTCACCGAGCTAGATAATTATTTTATTTTTTGATGTTTGAAAGGATGCAGAAATGTATAGCATTGGTTTTACAAAAAAAGCGAGTAAAGGTTTCCTATTTGGGTGTGCACTTAGTTTAATATCTAGCGCAGTATTTGCGGATGAAAATACGTTATGTTTAAAATCAGAGTTAAAAACGCATCCCCAAAATGTGTTGTCGTGTTTTGTAAATTCAGATTCGTCGACACCGGCGAGCTGGAAGCTAGAAAAGAGTGAATATAGAAAGGAAGCGGCTTTAACCGTATATACCTATACATTAACGAGCCAATTTTGGCCTGATAAAACAATAAGCAACTCTGGACGTGACTGGAAGCACACGCTAGTGCTTTATGTACCAGATCATGTCACTTCATCGCAATCATTCCTTTATATTAATGGTGGCACGCGGTTTGAAGAAAAGGGTAAATCTAACCCTAAACCAGCAAAGGTGGATTTTGAGGGGCTTGTAAAGGCAACTCAATCTGTTGTTGCAGATCTACAAGATGTCCCCGATCAGTATTTAAGTTTTGATGATGACATAGCAAGACGTGAAGACGATATTGTTGCTTATACTTGGAATCAATACATGGATGATCCGGAAAACAATGCTTATTGGCCTGCACATTTACCGATGACGAAAGCGGTTGTTAAGGCAATGGACATGATTCAATCGGAAGCCGATATACGTCATTACCAAAAACCGACTGATTTTGTGTTATCGGGTGCCAGCAAACGTGGTTGGACAGCGTGGCTAACAACGATCGTAGATGACCGAGTCAATGGTATTATCCCTATTGTTATCGATATTCTGAACACCAAAGAAAACCTACTTCATATAAAAAATAGTCTAAACGGTTGGCCATTAGCATTTCATGATTATGAAGCGCAAGGTGTAACGGACCGTATGGGGAGTCTTGAATTCGACAAATTAATGAGCATCGAAGATCCGATTGCTTATTTATCTTATTCAAAATATGCCTCACGTTTGGCTGTGCCTAAATATATTATTAACGCATCGTCAGATGATTTTTTTGTTCCGGATTCATACTTACAGTACGCGAAAGATTTACCTGGAGAAACCGTACTTCGGATTTTACCTAATCAGCGTCATTATATTGATTATTCGATCGTGAATCCGGCGCTTATTGAATATTACACCTTGTTTATTAATAAACTTCCTAGGCCTGATGTGCGTTGGAATGCAAGTAAAGATCATCAGGTTATTAGCGTAACGACAGACTTTGAGCCAATTAAAGCAACGTTATGGGAAGGTTATAATCCAAAGGATCGAGATTTCCGTATTTATCCAGCAAAAATGGAGTATAAACAAACACAAATTGCAGGTGTTTGTATTGAACAAAAATGTGTTTATAAATTAGCACCAATTACGACTAAGACAGGTTACACCTCACGTTTTATTGAGTTTGTCTATGAAGATGGCTCAAATCGACTTGTGACGACGTCACCCGCATTTATAACACCAAATACATATCCTCAGGCTAAAAGTCAGTAACGAAAACTGACATAGCCCCTCAGATTATTGTTACTGAGGGGCTTTTATCGTAAAAATACAAGTGTTACAGGTAGGGGCCAATGAGAACCGTTGGTGTTTCATCATGTATCAATAGCATATCTCGGTATGGCTTATCAAAAAATGCTTTACTGCTCGTGTGAAGATGACTTTATTGAAAAAGAGCATGCTGATAAGTTATTAAATCATATTGGATTAAATATTGCGTGATGCGTTGTTGTTTGACTGTTGTCTAAATATGGAAGTCGTTAGTTAATAAAGTCATCGGTATTAATTTTATAGGGAAGTTCTAAATATGTTGAAGCAAGTAGGGAAGGCTAAGATTCAGCCTAAGCATAAATTAACCTGTCATTGTGGTTCTGTTGAGCTTGAATTGTCGTTACCTAATGGCATTGAAAAACCTAGGCGTTGCGACTGTTCTATTTGTCGTCGGAAAGGTGCAATTGTTGGGTCTGTCGATCTTAATGGTATTCGTATTATTAAAGGTGCTGAGGATCTGCGATTGTATCAATTTAATACCAATACGGCTAAACACTATTTCTGTTCTAATTGTGGTATTTATACACATCATCAACGCCGTTCTAACCCAAGTGAATATGGTTTTAACATTGGTTGCCTCGAGGGCGTTAATCCTTTTGATATCGAGGATATAGTCACTAATGATGGGGTTAACCATCCAGCTGATCGGAAGCTTGTATCTGATTTATAATTTAACTGGGCATTAATGTATTGGAGGAATTGATTATCGACGCACATATACTGAATGTATTTACTGGTGACAACGCAACGGGTAATCCTGCAGCTGTTGTAAAACTCACTTCGTGGTTACAAGAGCATGAGTTACAAACTATTTCGCGTAACTTGGGTCAACCTATTACTTCATTTATTGTTTATATCAAACACAGTTATGAAATCCGTTGGTTTGCGGGTTGTGTCGAAATTAATCTATGTGGACATGGTAGCTTAGCCGCTGCAGCCGCTATTTTCGAAATGGATCCTGACCATGATCTTGATATCCAGTTTGTTAGTAAGCACGGTGTGATTTCAGTCAAGAAATATACTTATGGTTATACGATGACTATGCCAAGCTGGCAGTCAGAACATAATCCCGAATTGAAAAAATACAGTAAATTACTTGGTTTGGAAGCTATTGATGTATTCAGCACAAGGGATTTGGTTTTAGTGCTAGATAGTGAAGAGCAAGTTCGTGACTTCGAACCTGACTTTGATGTTATAAAAAGTATCAGTGAGTACCATGCCGTAATCATAACGGCTCAAAAAGGCGCTGGTGGTTATGTACTTAGGTATTTTCCTCCTAAAATCGGGATTAATGAAGATATTGCCACGGGGTCAGCTCAATGTTCATTAGCGCCATATTGGTTAAATAAGTTATCTGTAAAAGAACTCGAGGTAAGACAGTTATCAATCCAAGGTGGTTTTTTCCATGTTAGTCAGAGCCAAAGTGATAGCATTGAATTGACGGTGAATGTTTTACTTACGCAAGTTGTTAATTTTATCGACGAACTAAAAAATGAATAAGGTTAAATCAAAATGGAATTTGAACATAAAATAAGTATTAATGCATCGGCTGCAAATATATTCGCGATTTATGAAAATGTGGACGCTTGGTCATCATGGGATCCTGATGTTAAAAGTGCATCTATCGATGGACTATTTGAAGCTGGAGCAATGGGTAAATTAAAACCTATAAACGGTCCTGAATCTAAAATATTACTCACGGAAGTTGTGAAAGATAAATTATTCACAGTAACTAGCCGTTTGCCATTGTGTAAAATGACCTTTGAGCATGTACTGGAACCTAATGGTAAAGATACAGCTGTTTTACATAAGGTGTCTTTTACAGGGTTGTTATCCCCAATATTTGGCCGTTTGATCGGAACTGGAATTAGCAAAGGCTTACCTCATACCCTTAGGGGGTTGAAACTTGCAGCTGAGTCCGGCTGTAAAGACGTTAGTTAACGTCCTATCTTAGAAGACCGATATTACAAAGTGTACTGGTTATTGAAGGAATATTTTTATAGTCACTAAAAAGGAGTAAATAATAGTGAATGATATATTAGCTTTTAGCTTGATCGCGTTACTTTTAGTTGTATCACCAGGCCCAAATGGCGTGTTAATTTTAAAAACTGCGTCGTCACAGGGACAGCGAGCTTCCATCTTGAATATTTTCGGATTAACCACGGCAACCTTCTTTCATGGCGCGCTGTCTATTTTCGGATTTTCTGCATTATTGATGCAATCAGCAGAGTTATTTTTCATCATTAAAATACTCGGTGCTGGGTATCTGTTTTATATCGGCGTAAAGGCAATTATTAGCTCTTACAAAACAAAGAGCAGCGATACCGAAACGAATAAAAAAATCAATGCTCAGAAGAACGGAGTTGGTTATTTTAATGAAGGGTTCATCACTCAAATCCTAAATCCAAAAGTATCGATGTTTTACTTAGCAGCTTTTCCTCAATTTATATCACCCGACAATTTCTCGTATTTGAATGCATTTTCGTTAGTTTCAATTCATGCAAGCATCATATTCATGTGGTTTGTCGGTGTAACCTTAGCAATAGAGAAAATAAAATCATCGGCTAAAAATACCAGAATGGGAAATTGGGTTCAAAGGCTTTCGGGCACTGCCATGATATATTTCAGTTCAATGATTCTGACACAAAAATAAGGATATAACATGACGTTTGAAAGTATGTCAGAAGCAGAATTGTGGGAGATAGCAACGCCTATCATGGATAACTTGATGGACGGGTCTAAATATTTAGTCGATCACGTCATGATCTTTTAATCATGATAATGGCCTTGAGCAAGAGTAAATAAGCAGACTTTATGGAAAAAAATGCAGATATTTGGCGTCAATATTACGAAAAGGCGTTAATACGTAAACATAGACCAAGCACTGAATCCGCGGTGAAGCAGACTTAAACTTTGTTGATGATTTATAAGGACGTTCAATATGGAACCTGAACATTTAGCATCTCAACTTCGATGTCCGAGCGGAGATAAAGCGCTTGAAGTTGGTATTAGTATGAATAAGGCAAATTATAACCTTAATCGAGAATGCATAAACCTATTAGAATTAAATGACGACAATAGGGTGCTAGAAATTGGACCCGGTAATGGGGCATTCGTGCAGGAAGTCTTGCAAGAAGCCAAAGGCATTAATTATGTGGGAATTGATATTTCAACAGCGCTCGTTGCCGAGGCTAGCAGGCTTAATGACTCTCAGGTTAGAAAAGGGGTTGCCAAATTTGAGTGTGGTGACTCAGCGGATCTTCCTTTCGAAGCTGGTTACTTTGACAAGGTGTTTACGGTTCACACCTTATATTTTTGGGACAACCCCTATGGACACCTTTCTGAAGTTAGACGAGTATTGAAGCCATCCGGCACTTTCTGTATTGCTTTCGGAAACCGAGAGTTTATGAAAAACCTTCCTTTTGTGAAGTATGGTTTTGAATTGTATGATGACTCTAGTGCTTGTAATCTTCTGCGCGAAGTGGGTTTTAACATTGAAAGTGTCCATGAATTTACTGAACATGGTTTAAGTAATACTGGTGAGAGTGTCGATAAGCTTGTGCATGTTATTGTATGTAAAGCTTAATATACCCTCTAGCGTAAAGAATAAGCACAAAACGATTAAACGGAAAGGAGTGCATGATGGCTAAGATTTATCTGTTTGATTGGGGTGATACCTTAATGGTTAATCCAGCGCATATGAAAGGTAAGATGTGTAATTGGGAGCATGTTGAAGCGATAAACGGGGCACATGATACGTTGGCTTTACTGTCGCAACAGGGTTGTAAACTTTATGTCGCGACTGGTGCTGCGGACTCAAGTGAAGAGGATATTAAAGCTGCATTTGAACGCGTTGGGCTTGCAGGGTACATATTAGAATTTTTTTGCCAATCAAATTTAGGTATTGGTAAGGGAACTGCGGCTTATTATCAAGCGGTGGTAGAAGCGCTTGGTGTTGATGCAAGCGACGTTACCATGGTCGGTGATATGTTACATCGCGATATAGTGCCAGCTATTGAGGCTGGATTGAATGCGATTTGGTATAGGCCTGATGCCTCAGGGGTAGAGGTTAGTGATAATTATCAACAAATTAAACACCTCAGTGAATTATGTAATCTATAAATTTAAGGAAGAATGATGATCAACAAAGGAAGTTGTTTGTGTAATATAGTGCAATACGAAATTGATGGCGAATTTGACGATGTACTCAATTGTCATTGTAGTATGTGCCGTAAATTACACGCGTCGGCATTTAGAACCAGAGCAAAGATAAAAACCGAGAGTTGGAAAACTCTTGAAGGTGAAGCATTCATTAAGTTTTACGAATCTTCACCTGGTGAACATAAAGGTTTTTGTGCTGAATGTGGTTCGAGTCTGTTTACAAAATTTGATGCTTACCCTGACATACTTGGTTTCCCTTTTGGGACGCTCGATACCGATCCAAAAGTCAAAGCAACACGACATGTTTACGTGGGGAGTAAGGCTGCATGGCATGACATCACTGATGATCTACCTCAGCAACTTGAATTTGATTGATATTTAGATAAGGACGTCAAAATGTTAGTACTGAGACCGAATTGTGAATGCTGTAATAAAGATTTAGCTGCGTCCGTTCGAACTCATAACAAGGATGCCATAAACGATTTATGGCATCCTAATGCATTATTTAATAACTACTTTCTTAATAATGATAGCTTCGCTCGGTACATCTTCATGACCTTTTACTGTTGTCGTTCTTGAAAATGCAATCATGTTAACTACATCCATTCCCGCGGTAACAGTACCAAATGCCGTGTAGCCCCAGCCAGCGTTTGTCGTTGCGGTATGATCAAGAAAATCATTATCATCTAAGTTAATAAAGAACTGCGCTGTCGCAGAGTGTGGCGAATCTGTACGTGCCATTGCGATTGAACCAATCACATTTTTAAGGCCTCGATTAGCTTCGTTAGCAATGGCTGGACGAGTCTTCTTTTCCTGCATTTTTTCAGTAAAACCACCACCTTGGATCATGAAGTCTTTAATCACGCGATGAAAAATAGTGCCTTCATAAAAACCTTCTTTGCAATAGCGTAGAAAGTTCTTTGACGTGACTGGCGCTTTCTCCATATTCAGTTCAATTTCGATGTCACCTAAGTTTGTGGTAAAAATAATCATTCTGTTGCACCATCTTTGTATTAGTGTTGGTATTAATTTAATCGCGCAGTATACGCAAACATAACGCTAAACTGTAGTCGTGAATATTTAAAACTACTTTCATTTAAGCAATTTCTTTTATAAGATCATTTTTTCTAACCATCTGAAGTTAATCACTCCCTATGCCAGCTCAATTTATAAAAAATATTCCTGTTAGTGTAAGGTTCATGCTGATGTCAGCATTGGCTTTTTCGATTATGACGAGCTTTGTTAAATTAGTCAGTACTTATGGTATTCCTGTTTTTGAAATTGTTGCAGCAAGAGCAATTGTTTCATTAATTATTAGTTACGTGGACGTGCGTCGTAAACGCATATCCGTTTGGGGCAATAATAAAAAACTACTTATGGCGCGTGGTACTGTTGGTTCATTAGCCCTCATCTGTGTTTATTTCGCGGTAACGACTTTGCCTTTAGCTGAGGCCACTATTCTACAATATTTACATCCCGTATTTACGGCAATACTAGCCTTAATTTTTCTTAAAGAACGTATTCAACGCTCGACTATTATCTGCATTCTGTTTTGCATCATAGGGCTATTACTTATTGTTAGCCCAAGCCTGACATTTTCAGGGACTGCCGAGTTACCTTTATTCAGCGTTGCAGTTGCACTGCTGGGTGCGTTGGGGAGTGCGATTGCTTATGTGATTGTTAAGCGTCTTAGTAGTACCGAAGATAGTTCTGTGATTATATTTTATTTTCCACTTGTTGCATTACCCCTGTCATTAATCTTACTTGGTGATGATTTTGTTCTGCCCAATACAGAAGCGTTTGTATTGTTGATTTTTATTGGTATTTTCACTCAAATAGGGCAGCTGGGGTTAACCAAAGCAATGCAAACAGAAGTAGCGAGCAAAGCGACGGCATATTCTTATGTGCAAGTTGTTTTCTCAATTATATTCGGTTGGTTATTGTTTAGTGAAGTACCTTCCCTGTGGACTTGGTTTGGAGGCAGTTTAATTATTCTGGGTGCGTTAATTAACGCATTTGGTAGCCTTAATCGAAGATCAATAAAACACAAGCAAGCAGGCTGATCATAAAGCATACTTGTCTAAAGACGTTCAATAATGGAGTAACGAATGCAAAAGGTATTTGATGATGTGAACGCTTTAGATAAGCGATGTGTTGATCTGTTTGGGTTAAGTGAAGATTTACTGATGGAGCATGCCGCTGCGTCGATGATGCAATATATACACGGTAAGTTTTCAAGTAATGAAAAGGTACTTATCGTTTGCGGTTCAGGAAATAATGGTGCAGATGGAATCGCGCTTGCCAGACTTTTATACTCTCAATACGATGTCTGTATGCTTATGCCGTATCATGTGAAATCTGCGATGGCAAAATTGCAATATAAAAGAGCCAAGCTTTTAGGTGTTAAGATCATCGAGAGCTTATCTGAACTAGCACTTGAACACACGCCCGATGTTATTGTCGATTGCCTTTTTGGCTCCGGATTAAACAGAGATCTGGATAACGAGTCGCAGCGTCTGATCACACGAATAAATTCTTGGCCTGGGCATAAAATTGCATGTGATATTCCTTCAGGGATAAATAAGCAGGGAAAAGTAACCACCGTCGGCTTTTGCGCGAACATAACCATCACTATGGGGGCGTTAAAAACGCAACTTTACAGTGATGTCGCGAAGGATTATACCGGAGATATTATTGTCAGCGACTTAGGTGTGCATCGCAGTATTTATGAAACGACAACTAATACCTATCTTTTAGATCCCTTTGATATGCAATTGCCATTACGTACAAAACAAAACTCGCACAAAGGGTCATTTGGGCATTTAAGCGTCATTGTCGGTAATAAAACAGGGGCGGGGATCATTGCAGCTGAAGCCGCTTTTGCATTTGGTGCAGGTTTGGTCACTGTGATTACAGACGACAATGTAAATATACCGTTTCATATTATGCGACAGCATACCCTGCCTGAAAAATGCACTGCGATCGCAATTGGTATGGGACTTGGCCAATTTATAAAAGCGGAAATAGAACAGATTTTAGATATTGATATTCCAAAAGTTGTTGATGCAGATTTATTTCATGACGAGATTATTCTAACGGTTTTAAATCATGAAAATGTGGTGTTGACGCCACACCCTAAAGAGTTCTGCTCTCTGCTGAAGTTAATCAATCTCGCAGAAATAACCGTAGCAGAGCTGCAAAATAATAGATTCAAGTATGTAAGACTCTTTGCTATAAATTATCCCAAAACTGTGCTGTTGTTAAAAGGCGCGAACTCGCTTATCACCTATAATAATATTATTTACATCAATCCTTTGGGAAGTAATATTCTGAGTAAAGGTGGATCTGGAGATGTGTTAACGGGATTGATTTCGGCATTGTTAGCGCAAAGGTACAGTGTCATAAATGCGACAATTACGGCAAGTCTCGCTCACGCTATGTCAGCAAAAACCTATACTAAGAATAATTACGCTTTAACACCAATGGATATCATCGAGGGAGTAAAAGGACTGTAAAGACCATGACTATCTTAAATAATCATTATTTTAAGTAATTAATAGCATATTAAATTCGTTAATTTTGGAGTGTGTTATGTCAACAAGAAAGCATAAACGTAAAGCAGCAAAGCATTCGCATAAACATCAAGGTTTAAAGGCATCGGCTAAACAGACTGATTTTGTTAGTACACATCCTCGTGTATCTATGTTCACTGGCTCATTACTTATTGTTATCGGTCTGTTTTTACTCATAATGGGAATAGGGAGTGACGCTCAGTTTGGATTGGCTATGTTATCAATGGCTATCGGCACAATAGTTATCTTTTTCGCGAGATCAGCTTTGCCTAAGAAGGCGATAAAGGTAATTAAATAATTGCTTTGAAAAACAACATTAATGGCTTACATTAGATAGTCATTCAATAAGGGTTTAAAACGTTTAAGCTGCTTTGTTAACAAGGATTATGGATATGAGTCAGACTTATAATTTTTGCGCTGGTCCCGCAATGTTGCCACATGCAGTGATGGAACAAGCCCAAAAAGAATTTATTAATTGGAATAATACCGGCGTATCGGTAATGGAACTCAGTCATCGTAGTAAAGACTACATGGCTGTCGCTTCTGCCGCAGAGCAAGACTTACGTGATCTATTAGCCATTCCAGACAACTACAAGGTTATCTTTTCACAAGGTGGCGGTCGCGGTCAGTTTGCTGCTGTGCCCCTGAATATCCTTGGTGATAAAACTGAAGCTGATTACCTATTAACTGGCCAGTGGTCAAAATCAGCGGTTGTTGAAGGTAAGAAATACTGCCAGATTAATGAATCCAATATTCTAATGCCAAGTACCGATGGTATTGTTGCAGTTAAACCTGCATCACAATGGCAAGTATCAAGCAAAAACACGGCTTATGTACATTACTGCCCGAATGAAACTATCGAAGGCATTGAGATTAATGATATCCCTGACACAGGTGATATCCCGCTTGTTGCTGATATGTCATCAAATATCCTTTCTAAACCATTAGATATTAGCAAGTTCGGTATTATTTATGCGGGTGCGCAAAAGAACATCGGCCCATCAGGTTTGGGTGTCGTGATTGTACGTGATGATCTGCTCGGTAAAGCCAAACAAGAAACCCCATCAATCTTTAACTATAAGCTGATGGCTGAAAATGACTCGATGTTTAATACGCCGCCGACCTATTCTTGGTATTTAGCAGGACTTGTGTTCAAGTGGTTAAAAGCACAAGGTGGTCTGTCTGCTATTGAAGAAATTAACGCAGAAAAAGCCAAGCTACTTTATGGCTATATTGATAGCAGCGATTTCTACAGTAACAACGTAGCGACGGGTAACCGCTCAAAAATGAATGTGCCGTTTACATTAGCATCAAGTGATCTGGATGCGGCGTTCTTACAACAATCTCAAGATGCGAATTTAATGGCATTAAAAGGTCACCGTATTGTCGGTGGTATGCGCGCAAGTATTTATAATGCGATGCCAATCGAAGGTGTGAAAGCACTTATTGGCTTTATGGAAAAATTTGAACGTCAACAGCGTTAATCGCGAATAGATAAGAAAGCGTTCTTAGCAATAGAACAATTAATACGTATTTAAAGGCAATGGAAAAATGTGTTGAGCATGGTTAATGTCGATGACAAGCGTGCCAACTAAATAAGAGTGCCGTCTACAAGGATTTATTATGAGTTGTGATTTTTTTGCTTTAGCAAATACAGGGGTACAAGGTTTACACCCTTATCAAGCGGGAAAACCGACTGATGAATTAGAGCGTGAACTAGGGCTAACAGATATTGTTAAATTGGCATCGAATGAGAATCCATTGGGTGTTGGTGAATTAGTTAAAGCAGCATTAGAGAAAGAACTATCGGGTATCACCCGTTATCCAGATGCGAATGGCTTCTATCTAAAGCAAGCGTTAGCAGATAAATACGATCTTGCGCCAGCACAATTTACCTTAGGTAATGGTTCAAATGATGTACTGGAACTCATCGCTCGCAGCTTTGTTACGCCAGAGCATGAAGTTATTTTTGCGCAGCACGCATTTGTGGTTTATCCATTAGTGACACAAGCGATTGGAGCAAGGGGAGTGGCTGTACCAGCAAAAAATTGGGGGCATGATTTACCTGCAATGCTGGCCGCAATTACCGAGCGTACACGTCTTATCTTTATTGCAAATCCAAATAATCCGACGGGTACGTTTTTAACAGCTGAAGCCTTATATGACTTTTTAAGCAAAGTGCCAGAAGACGTGATTGTTGTATTGGACGAAGCGTATTTTGAATACGTAGATAAAGAGCTACAAGCGCCGTCAATTACTTGGTTAAATCAGTTTACAAATTTAATTATCACACGTACTTTCTCTAAAGCTTATGGCCTTGCGGGTTTACGTGTTGGTTATAGCATGTCACATCCGGATATAGCGGATATTTTAAACCGCGTTCGTCAGCCATTTAATTGTAATAGTTTTGCATTAGCGGCTGCGCAAGCGGCATTGTCTGATCATGATTTTTTAACCGAGAGTGTGGCGTTAAATAATGAACAACGGACTGTGTTAGAAACATTTTTCAGTGAGCAGGGTATTGGTTATATACCGTCTAAAGGTAATTTCATTACCGTGGAACTTGTTCAAGATCCGGCTATTGTGTACCAAGCATTATTGCATAAGGGCGTAATTGTTCGTCCTGTTGCGGGTTATGGTTTAACAAAGCATTTGCGAGTGAGCATTGGCACTGAACGGGAAAATAAAACCTTCATGAAGGCGCTACTGACAGTGTTGGTTGAGTTAGACGCATAGCAAGTAACGCTAGCGACTATTCGTTGTATTAATCAAAAATTAAGTGAATAAATTTATGGAAAAATTAACATTACAACCAATTGGTAAAGTATCAGGTACTATTAACTTACCAGGCTCTAAAAGTGTTTCAAACCGTGCATTGCTACTTGCTGCGCTGGCTGAAGGCACAACGCGTTTAACAAATTTATTAGACAGTGATGATATTCGTCATATGTTAAACGCACTGACAAAATTAGGTGTGCAGTATGATCTGTCTACATGTAAAACAATTTGTACAGTAACTGGCTTGGGTCGTGCATTTTCTGTAGAAGAAAAACTTGAGCTATTTTTAGGTAACGCAGGTACGGCAATGCGTCCATTATGCGCAGCGTTATGTTTGAGCGAAGGTGAGTTTGAATTGACCGGCGAACCACGTATGGAAGAGCGTCCAATTGGCAGCTTAGTTGACAGTTTACGTCAAGCTGGCGCAGATGTTTCTTATTTGAAAAATGAAGATTACCCACCAGTGCTTATTAAAGGCACTGGCTTGAAAGGTGGTAATATTAAGATTGATGGCAGCGTATCTAGCCAGTTCTTAACTGCATTTTTAATGGCTGCACCACTGGCAGAAAATGATACAAGGATAGAGATCCTTGGTGAGCTTGTTTCTAAACCTTACATTGAAATTACATTGCATATCATGCAGCAATTCGGTGTAACGGTAAGTCATGACAATTATCAGACGTTTAGTATTAAAGGTAAGCAAACATATCAAGCCGCGGGTGACTTCTTAGTTGAAGGTGATGCTTCTTCTGCGTCTTATTTCCTTGCTGCAGCGGCAATTAAAGGTGGTAAGATCCGTGTGACGGGTATTGGTAAAAAATCAATCCAAGGTGATATCCAGTTTGCAGATGTAATTGCAGCAATGGGTGGTAAAATCACTTGGGCTGATAGTTATATCGAAGCTGAAGTCGGCGAATTAAATGCCGTTGATATGGATATGAACCATATTCCTGATGCAGCAATGACAATCGCGACAACCGCATTGTTTGCAAAAGGTACAACGGTTATTCGTAATGTATACAATTGGCGTGTGAAAGAAACTGACCGTTTAGCGGCAATGGCGACTGAATTACGTAAAGTGGGTGCAGAAGTAGAAGAGGGTAATGACTACATTAAAATCACCCCTCCTGCGAAATTGATTCACGCTGCTATTGATACTTATAACGATCACCGTATGGCTATGTGTTTCTCATTAGTTGCGTTAAGTGATGCTCCTGTAACGATTAATGATCCAGGCTGTACATCAAAAACGTTCCCAGATTATTTTGAGCAATTTAAAGGTTTAGTTCAAGCTTAAATTGAGCGTTGCCCTATTTGATGCTGTTATTAGCGTTGTTCTTAAATAGCGAGGTATTACTGATAAGGTGATGCCTCGCTATTTTTTATTTGCGGTTATTATTTCATACTATTTTCATGAAGATCCGTTATAATCGCGGCCAGATCCATACAGCACTGTTTAAAGTTGTATGTTAAATATCGAGTTTGGAGAATTTATGACAGCAGTAGCACCAATTATTACAGTTGACGGGCCGAGTGGCTCTGGTAAAGGTACTTTATGCCAATTACTTGCGGCTAAGCTAGGTTGGCATATACTAGACAGTGGCGCTATTTATCGTGTATTAGCCTTAGCTGCGATGCACCATAACGTGAATTTAGATAACGAAGAAGCACTCACTGCATTAGCTGCAAACTTAGACGTACGTTTTGTCCCAACGGATGATGGCTTGCAAGTGATCCTTGAAGGCGAGAATGTATCACGTGAAATTCGTACAGAAGAAGCGGGTTTTGCAGCCTCTCGTACAGCGGTATATCCGGCAGTTCGTGCAGCGTTGTTACAACGTCAACGTGACTTCCGTGTTGCGCCTGGCTTAATTGCCGACGGCCGTGATATGGGCACTGTTGTCTTCACTGATGCCAGTGTGAAAATATTTTTAGATGCTTCTGCTGAAGAAAGAGCCATTCGCCGGTTTAATCAGTTGCAAGACAAAGGCTTCGATGTTAACATGCCAGCCCTTCTGGAGGAGATCGAGAAACGTGATCATCAAGATCGCAACCGATTGGTCGCTCCACTAAAGCCTGCAGATGATGCACTTGTTATCGATTCGACATCTATGTTGATCGAAGACGTACTTGCTAGTGTGTTGGCTTTTGCAGAAGGTAAAATTTAAAGTAGTCGGTATTCTATCGATTATTTAGCGGTCAAGCATCAAGGATGATGATGACTTTTGATTAACAACCCACATTAGCCGGATTGCTTATGTGAACGTTTTATAAGTACAAATAACTCATTATGAATGAATCTTTCGCTTTACTCTTTGAAGAGTCACTACAAGAACTTGCTGCTCCTGGTAGCATCATCAAAGCAACTGTTGTTGCAATCGAAAACGGTTACGTTTTAGTTGACGCTGGTCTTAAATCAGAATCTTCTATTCCTGCTGAAGAATTCAAGAACGCTGCTGGCGAACTTGAAGTTGAAGTTGGTCAAGAAGTTGATGTAGCACTAGAATCAATTGAAGACGGTTTCGGTGAAACTCAACTTTCTCGTGAAAAAGCTAAACGTCATGAGTCTTGGATTCAGCTTGAAAAAGCATACGAAGATCAAGAAACTGTTATCGGTGTTATCAACGGTAAAGTTAAAGGTGGTTTCACGGTTGAAGTGAACACAATTCGCGCATTCTTACCAGGTTCTCTAGTAGACGTTCGTCCTGTACGTGACACTACTCACCTTGAAGGCAAAGAGTTAGAGTTCAAAGTAATCAAACTTGACCAAAAACGTAACAACGTAGTTGTTTCTCGTCGCGCAGTTATCGAAACTGAAAACAGTGCAGAACGTGAAGAACTTCTTGCTAACCTTCAAGAAGGTCAAGAAGTTAAAGGTATCGTTAAGAACCTTACGGACTATGGCGCATTCGTTGATCTTGGTGGTGTTGATGGTCTTCTTCACATTACTGATATGGCTTGGAAACGCGTTAAGCACCCAAGTGAAATCGTTAATGTTGGTGACGAAATCAATGTTAAAGTTCTTAAATTCGATCGTGAACGTACACGTGTATCTCTAGGCCTTAAACAGCTAGGTGAAGATCCATGGGTAGCTATCGCGAAACGTTACCCTGAAAGCACTAAGCTTACGGGTAAAGTTACGAACCTAACTGACTACGGTTGTTTCGTTGAAATCGAAGAAGGCGTTGAAGGTCTAGTTCACGTTTCAGAAATGGATTGGACTAACAAAAATATCCACCCTTCTAAAGTTGTTAACGTTGGCGATTCTGTTGAAGTTATGGTTCTTGATATCGACGAAGAACGTCGTCGTATCTCTCTAGGTCTTAAGCAATGTATTGCTAATCCTTGGGAAAACTTCTCAACTTCACGTATCAAAGGCGAGCAAGTTACTGGTAAGATCAAATCTATTACAGATTTCGGTATCTTCATCGGTCTTGACGGCGGCATCGACGGTCTAGTTCATCTTTCAGACATCTCTTGGGATGCTACTGGTGAAGAAGCAGTTCGCGAGTACAAAAAAGGCGACGAAATCACAGCTGTAGTTCTACAAGTAGACCCAGAGCGTGAACGTATTTCTTTAGGTATCAAGCAAATTGATGAAGACCCGTTCAACGAATACCTAGCGAATAACAAGAAGAATGCTATTGTTAATGGTACAGTTTCTTCTGTTGACGCTAAAGGCGCAACGATTGAACTAGCTAAAGGTGTTGAAGGTTACATCCGTGTTGGCGATATCTCTCGTGACCGTATCGAAGATGCAAGCCTAGTATTATCTGTAGGCGAATCACTTGAAGCTAAATATGTTGGTGTTGATCGTAAAAACCGCGTAATTAGTCTTTCAGTTAAAGCTAAAGATGAAGCTGACGAGAAAGAAGCAATGGCTAGTGTTAACAGCCAACCGCAAGAGTCTGGTCTATCTGCTATGGCAGAAGCATTTAAAGCTGCTAAAGGCGAATAATCAGCCGGAGGGATGTTTATTCATCCCTCATTAGTACGATGTCGACAATATTCTTATATGGAGATTATATGACAAAATCAGAACTTATCGAACGTCTTTGCTCTGCAAATTCACAGCTGGCGACTAAAGATGTTGAATTATCTGTGAAAGCTATACTTGATCAGATGGTAGATACTTTAGCAACTGGTGATCGAATTGAAATTCGGGGTTTTGGAAGTTTTTCTCTACATTACCGTGAACCTCGAATTGGGCGTAATCCTAAATCAGGTGAAAAGGTTGAATTAGAGGGAAAATATGTACCTCATTTCAAACCTGGTAAAGAACTTCGAGATCGTGTTAACGCTTCTTTATAGCCGTTGATACTTGCAAAAACGACATACTTTGGTGTGTCGTTTTTTTTTGCTTTTTTTTCACACGGACCCATAGTTTATGGATTACACCATATATTACTAGCACTTGGCCCATTAATTGGCGATAATCCCTTTATTGCTATTTATATCACAGAGGACGTCGATGAAATCATTTATCTTTTTTATTATTATCGCTTGCACACTGGCGCTTGCTGCAGCATTTGCTTCTAGCAACGATCAGTTAGTTGATTTTAATTACCTAATTGCGCTAGATTCGTTTAAATTATCTTCTCTGCTTGTTGGTGCATTCGTTTCTGGTTTAGTCGTGGCTGGTGTCTGTATGGGGCTGTTGTTAATGAAATTAAAATTATCACTGTCGAAATTAAAACGTAAATCAAAACGTCAAGTTACAGAGCTTGAACGATTACGTGCTGCTGATATTAAAGGTTAATTTACTGTATGTTTGAACTTTTATTTCTTTTACTTCCTGTTGCCGCCGCGTATGGCTGGTATATGGGTAGAAGAAATGGCCGCTATTTACAACAAGATAAGCAACATACTATGTCTAGAGAGTATGTGACGGGGCTTAACTTTTTATTATCAGACCAACCTGATAAAGCGGTGGATTTATTTATTGATTTACTTGATGTTGATAGTGAAACGATCGATACGCATTTGGCACTCGGTAATTTATTCCGCCAACGTGGTGAAGTACAACGTGCAATTAAGATCCACCAAAATTTAATTGCACGGCCTTCATTAACGCATGAACAGCGTAACCTTGCATTATTACAACTTGCGCGTGACTATCTTGCTGCGGGTTTGGTTGATCGCGCTGAAGAATTATTTTTGAAATTGATTGATGAACCTGATCACCGTCAAACCGCTTTATCACAACTTATTATTATTTATGAACAGACCAAGGAGTGGGAGCAAGCCATTGCGATTGGAATTAGATTAAAGAAAATGGGCGATACGAAAGTTGAACGTAAAGTTGCACATTTTCATTGTGCGCTAGCAGCCTCTACATCATTAGTAAATGAACCTAAAAAACGTTTAGCGAGTCTTAAAAAAGCCTTACAGTATGATAAGCAATGTGTCAGAGCGAGTATCATGCTGGCAGATTTTTACATTGAGCAAGACGATTATAAAAAGGCCATTGTCTGGCTTGAGCATGTAATGACTCAGGATATTGATTTTGTCACCGAGATTTTACAGAAACTAAAAGATTGTTACACTGAAATTAATAATGAAGATGGTTTTATTCACTTTCTTAACGACGCCCAAAATAATAAAGCGGGTATTAGTGTTGCGATTGCATTAGCTGATTTTACAGTGAGCAGTGTGGGGTTAGAGCCAGCTGAAAAGCTGATGTTAAATCAAATTGTTCGCACGCCGACAATGAAAGGCTTTTATCATCTAATGCAGTATCAAGAACAAGCTGCAGAAGAAGGTAAGGCAAAAGAAAGTTTAGCTATGCTACGCAATCTTGTTGGTGAACAGCTTAAGTTGAAGCCTATTTATCGATGTAGCCAATGTGGCTTTAGTACTAAACGAATATACTGGCATTGTCCATCGTGTAAGCGTTGGGGCAGTGTGAAACCTATTCGAGGCTTAGATGGCGAATAGTATATATAGAACGAATTTGTAATACGATAATGAGTAACTCGGACCTAGGAAAAAATATGTTGCAAGAGAGTAAAGTAGTTGTCGCACTTGATTATGCTGATGAAGCAAGTGCATTGAATTTTGTTGATAAAATCAATCCTAGCCAATGCCGTCTGAAAGTAGGCAAAGAAATGTTCACGTTATTTGGACCAGAATTTGTTCGCAAATTAGTTGCACGTGATTTTGATGTATTCTTGGACCTCAAGTTTCATGATATTCCAAATACAGTAGCGAAAGCTGTTGCTGCTGCTGCTGAGTTGGGTGTGTGGATGGTGAATGTACATGCTTGTGGTGGTCAACGTATGATGGAAGCGGCAAAAGCAGCGCTGGTTCCTTATGGCGATAAAGCACCGATTCTGATTGCTGTTACTGTATTAACAAGTATGGAGCAAGAAGATCTCGCACAAATGGGTGTTAATATTACACCAGCCGAACAGGTTATCCGTTTAGCAACGCTAACACACAAAAGTGGATTAGACGGTGTAGTGTGTTCTTCACAAGAAGCATCAATGCTGAAAAAAGAATTGGGCGATTCTTTCTTATTGATCACGCCAGGTATTCGTCCTGCAGGTAGTGCTGCTGGAGATCAACGTCGTATAATGACACCTGTTGAAGCGGTTACTGCTGGTTCAGATTACTTAGTTATCGGTCGACCAATTACACAAGCTGAATCACCAATGCAAGTGTTAACTGACATTAATGAAAGTTTAGCGAGCTAAACTTCTTATTTGATTCAATATATCTCGATAAGAGCGCTCAGGCGCTCTTTTTTTTGTTTAGATAAACAAACAGTGGGGCAATGATTAATCCTGTTACAAGACCATACAGGTGCGCCTCGGTGAGCACTTGGGCTTGAATTAACTTACTCATCTCTATTGGGCTATTGAAAAATTGTTCATTGATGATTTTGATAATCGTACCTGCAATTAAAATGTAACCGGAATAATACTTTTTCGTTACGTCAATAATCGCGCCGACAATGATAATGCCATGTAGTATACCTGATAATCCGACATATAAATGCGTGCTAGGCGATAGCAAGAATATACCTGCGCCAACGCCAATTGATAATAATAAAATTAAACTAAGGTAAACCGTCGCACTATAATAACGGTAATGTAGTCCGCTAATAACAGCCAACGCACAGACGTTTAGCAGTACATGATAGATATTTGTATGGTTAAAATTACCAGTGATTAAACGCCATAATTCACCATCGATAATCAATTCCCTGTTATAATCTAAGGCGGTTATATTTTCGGTGGATAAGGCATAAATAATAAGGCATAACAGTCCGAGAATGAGCCAGCTTAGCCATCTATGTTGAATTAGCATATCTTATCAATCCATAATATTTAGGTTTGTCGTGAGTAAAAGAAAAAAGTGTACTGTATGTGATAAAGCATTAGCAGCCTGTATATGTCAGCACATAACGGTTATTGATTCTGATATTGAATTAATTATATTACAACACCCAGGTGAAGTTAAAAATGCGATCGGAACCGCCCGTATTCTCAATCTTTCATTACCACAATGTCAAATTATAATTGGCGAGAACTTTACTGATAATACGCAGTTAAATGAAATATTAAACGATCCAACGCGTCGATGTTATTTACTCTACCCAAGTGAAGAGAGTATTGAGGTGGAGCGATTGAGCCTTACAAAAAGCAGTGATATGGTTAGTAACAGTGCAATTTTAAAGCATAACATGAAGCGCACGTTTATTTTATTGGATGGTACATGGCGTAAAGCATTTAAAATGTATCAAACATCAATGAATTTACAAGGTATACCTGCTGTGCGATTGAGCGCTGAAGAAAAAAGCCAATATACAATTAGACAAACCTCGATCGAAGGGGGGTTATCGACGGTTGAAGCCGGTTACTTATTACTTTCAACATTAGAAAAAGATAAAATAAAATATCAGCCTTTGCTGACTGCATTTGAATATATGATTAATTTTCAAATTGCACAGATGCCAGCGGGTTTATTTAATAAAAATTATAAATAGTCTTAGATATTCTCAGATAAAATAAAAGTACCTCAGTCAGATAAGCAGCTTAATAATGTGAAACATTATGGCTAAATGAGTCGTATTACACTAGATCATTCGTTAACATTGGATTTTATATGTCACAACAACAGTTAATTGAAGCAATTAATACTGTGATGCCGTTTGGTAAATACCGAGGACGGCTTTTACTTGAATTACCTGAACCTTATTTAGTTTGGTTTCACAGTAACGGCTTTCCTGATTCTAAGTTAGGCCAACAACTTGCACTAATATACGAAGTGAAGTTAAATGGACTTGAGTCTATGCTAGCGCCATTGTTGAAGCGCCCATCGAAATATTTAAATAGCGAAGGGCAGTAAACCTTTATTTAATATTTACGCTTTAAAAAGGAATTTAGAGTGGCAATTTTAGTAACTGGTGGGGTTGGGTATATTGGTTGCCATACAGTTTTAGAGTTATTCTCCGCAGGGCAAAATGTTATGCTGCGACAGACCTAGCTGACGAGAACTCGGTTGGAAAGCAACACGCCAAGTATCAGACATGACGGTTGACGGTTGACACTTGGCGCTGGCAATCAAATAACCCGGATGGTTATACCAACAATTAATTTGATTCGCTGATAAATCCAGCTTTCAGCGTAGTTGATATCATCGTTATCAGCTGGGCTGCTTGCTGCTGTGTTCTGCTTATTGGAGGGAGTTGACCCCAAATCGGTTTTGGCCAGCAAGCATCTTCTTTAAAACGCGCAACATGATGAATATGTAATTGCGGTACCATATTCCCTAATGCTGCGATATTTATTTTATCTGCACTTAGCCTATCTTTTAATAACCGACTTACTGTATTTGATTCAATTAAAAATTGAGCCTGCTGCTCATCTGTTAATTCATGAAATTCAGTGATGCCATTAACTTTAGGTACTAAAATTAACCACGGGAAATTACCGTCGTTTGCTAACAGTACCTGACATAGCGGGAACTCACCAATTAAGGTTGTATCAGCTGCAAGTTGTGGATGCAATAAAAACTGAGTCACGCGAATCCCTCTATATTAAGAATTCTTCAATTGAACCTTTCTCATTCATCACTTCTTGAAGTGGCAAGGGCATACGTCCTTGACCTGTCCATGTTTTCGTTTCACCGTTTAGGTCATACGAGTATTTTGCAGGGCGAGGACCACGTTTAGTCTTTGTTTTCTCAATTGTTGAATCAGTTAAATTCATTAATTCTTCAGGGCTGATACCGTTTTCTTTCAGTTGTAATAGTATTTCGTTCATCATTACTTGTTTTTCTTGCTGCTTTTCTAATTCAGCGGCTTCAGACTCTTTTCTATCTTCAACAATCTTTGTGAATTTAATTAAAACATCTTCAAGTTGGACAACGCTTAATTCTTTTGTTACAGCGCGTAGGCTACGAGCATTTAAAAACACTTTAATAAAATCATTCATAATTAGTACCTAAATATAGATGGTGGGATTAATAAACTGCAATAATATTAATATACTTTAATGCCGTTAATATACAATAGTTAAATAAATACCAATAATCTATTTACACTAATTTATTAAACTTATCTAGAATAGAATAAGTAAGTTAAATAGGTTTAGCCATGTAACTTTTTAAACTATTTAATGGTCTATTATTTAAAGTCGATATAGTTATCATTAGTAATAACGGGTTTGTCAATTGGATTTTTGTATTGGTTTTTGTTTGTTTTGTGAACGTTGAAACTGATATTGTCTTGAATTGGTGAAATTACCTGCTACTATTGTGCTTCCTCCTAAGTAGAGGTGCGCAATTCATAAGTAGTGTTGTTTAGGTAGCTCCGGTAATAACGACACAAAAGGGAATTGCGCCGAAGAATGAGCATTTAAGCTAAAGATATTCATTCTGGGGATGTGTTCGAATAGAGACATCACTGTCATAGTCAATTTTATATTAACTATGGGGCGCTACTGAAATAGAAGAGAATATGGGTAATCTTTACATCTATCATATTGTAAATATCCTTATTGCACATCTCATCTGTCTTGTTTAGTCGTTCCCTGTAAAAATTATTAGGTCAAAGGGATCATGGAACTCATTAATTATTCAGACTCAGCGTTATCGCTAGTTGTACCACTAGTTGCACTTACATTAGCAATTTTTACACGTAAAGTATTGTTATCACTTGGTTGTGGTATCTTACTTGGCGCACTATTTCTAACCGATTTTAATGTTGTTAGTGCAGCTAAACACCTTGTAGACTTATCATTAAGTTTGGTTTGGGAATCGGGTGATGCGAGCAAAGGCTCATTCTGGGACGTGGGTTCGTTCAATACTTGGAACTTATCAATCATCATATTCTTGTTCATACTGGGTATGTTAACGAGTATTATGATGGTAAGCGGCGCAACCAGTGCGTTTGCGGACTGGGCAAAACAGCGAATTACGACTCGTCGTGGTAGTACATTACTGACAGCTTTTTTAGGTGTTTTCATCTTTGTTGATGATTACTTTAATAGCCTTGCGGTGGGTAGCGTAAGTCGTCCACTGACAGACCATTATAAAGTTTCTCGTGCTAAATTAGCTTATCTGCTTGATTCTACCGCAGCTCCTATGTGTGTTTTAATGCCAATCTCAAGTTGGGGTGCTTATATCATTGCTGTTATCGGTGGTATTTTAGCCAGTCACGCTATTACGGATATCAGTCCTCTAGCGGCATTTGTTCAAATGATACCAATGAACTTCTACGCTATCTTTGCTATTGCCATGGTATTTGCGGTTGCTTGCTTCAACCTTGATTTTGGCTTGATGGCAAAAGAAGAAAAAGCGGCAACAAATGGTGAGTTGTTTGATGCTAAAAAGGGTAACCCAGCGGGTTCAACAATAGAATTAGAAGAAGCTGAAGGTGGTCATATTTCAGGTTTGATTTTACCTATTTTAGTGCTCATCTTTGCAACTATCTTCTTTATGATGAACTCGGGCGCATCGGCGCTAGCAGCGGATGGCAAAGCATTTGATATTCTCGGCGCATTTGAAAATACAGATGTAGGTAGTTCTTTAGTTTATGGTGCCTTATCTGGTCTTGCTGTGGCACTTGTGCTGAGCCTTATTTCTGGTGTGTCTATTTCATTACTCGCACAAGCAAGTTTCCACGGTGCTAAATCAATGCTACCAGCGGTTTATATCTTATTCTTCGCATGGGCTATTGGTTCAACTATTGGTTCTATGGAAACGGGTAAATACCTTGCTGCATTAGTGGGTGATTCAATCCCAATGAGTGTATTACCGATTATCATGTTTGTATTAGCTGGCTTTATGGCATTTGCAACGGGAACAAGCTGGGGCACATTCGGTATCATGTTACCAATCGCGGGAGATATGGCTGCGGGTACTGAAATTTCGTTGATGTTACCTATGTTAGCATCTGTGCTTGCGGGTTCTGTATTTGGCGATCATTGTTCACCTATCTCTGATACTACGATCCTATCGTCAACGGGGGCAAACTGCCATCATATGGATCACGTAATGACACAGCTTCCATATGCGCTATCAATTGCGTTAGTAAGTGCGATTGGTTATTTGGTACTCGGTATAACAAGTTCTGTTCTATCGGGCTTTATCGCTTCAGCAATTGCATTTATAATTGTGGTTGCTATTATGTCGCGCTTAAGTCATAAAGTATAAATAAGACATTAATAACACGCTGTTTATAATGAATGGTATTAATGTTAAGTAATTATATACGCCTGTTGATACAGGCGTTTTTTTTGAGGGTATAAAATGGCATCTTTGCATTTCAAATTTGCAGCAATGAATTCAGGTAAATCAACACAATTGATCCAAGCTCACTTTAATTATATTGAGCGTGGTATGCACCCATTAGCGATGACGCCTGAGTGTGATAGTCGTTACGGTAGGGGTGTTATAGGTGCGCGTGTTGGATTAAAACTAGAAGTTGATGTATTTGAGAAAGAGACCAATTTATTTACCACTGTTTCTACACGATTAGAAAATCAAAAGATTGATGTATTTATTATTGATGAAGGTCAATTCTTATCTCGAGCTCAGGTTTACCAATTAGCCAGTGTTGTCGACGAACTTAATATTCCTGTGATTGTTTATGGGCTGAAAACAGATTTTAAATTAGAGATGTTTGAAGGTTCGTATCACTTAATGTGCCTAGCGGATAAAGTTGAAGAGCTTAAAACTGTCTGCTGGTGCGGAAATAAAGCACACATGAATGCTAGAGTAAGTGATAGTGGTGTGGTACTAAGAGAAGGTGAACAAGTTGAAATTGGCGGTAATGAGCGTTACGTCTCACTGTGCCGTAAACATTTCATGAATGGTAATGCGAGCCGTTAATCGATTTAATTAACGTTAATTATTTCTAAATTAGGTTTATTAATATCGTTTAGCACAATTTCAGGTTCTGCAAACAGATAGCCTTGAAAATATGTACTTTGGAGTTTTTTAGCTTGTTTAAATTGCTCCTCAGTCTCTATTTTTTCGATTAGTATACTGATTCCATATTTCTCTAATAATGGTGTTAACTCTTTTATCTCGTTAAATGAGGTGAGGGTAATATCAAACTTAATAATATCGACAACACCAAAAAATGGTAGCCAGTCTTCAGAATAAATAAAATCATCCAATGCAATCGTAAATCCATCATTTTTTAATTTCTTTAACGCCCATAATACAGACTGTGTAGGTGGTACATCTTCAAGTACTTCAATTACAATCGGTTTATCTATGAGCTTTTTGGGTAAACCATTGAGAATGCTTTTTTCAGTGAAATTAATAAAGTAAGGCTTGTTATCAACTAATTTATCGATGTTGGAACTTAACAAATGATCATAAACCAACCGCTCTGTTGCAACTTCTGCATTAATAAGTGGAAATGTATTTTCTAAACTATCGCGATATAAAAGTTCATAAGCCACTACGTGACGAGCGCTATTTAGGATCGGTTGCTTAGCGATATATGCGTGCATAGAGGTTACTTTATTTACAAATATATCTATAAGCTTATGCATAATAATCAAAAAGGCGAATTAATTAGCAAATATAGGTAAAAGTTCAACATTATGGGTTAGCGCTTGGTTGGTACTATGCTTGAGTAATAGCGGTAATTATATCCGCTAGTAGTAGTTTACCGCATCAGCATAACTTAATCTTCTGAAATTCCTAATCCATTACGTAATGCAAACTGGATTAATTTTGAGTGCTTATCTAAGTTCAGTATATCGAGCATACGGTATTTATGAGATTCAATTGTACGAGAGCTCAAATTAAGTTTATCTGCACATTGTTTTGCTGTGTTACCTTGAGCCAGTAATGTAAGCACAGTACGTTGCTTTTTAGTCAGTCTAAAAATTTTCTCACTTTCATTTATTGATACGGCTTCACCTTGATGTAAAGTTCGTATTAATGTTGAATTTTGCCAATAGCATAACCAAAGTTCACATAATAATTTTAAACGTTGTAGATCGATTGCGCTGAATTTTTTATTATTATTTTCAAAGCAAGTCACGGTTAGAAGCCCCCAGTTTTGTCCGAAACTTTGTAAAAGAATGATGCAATGCCAACGACCTCCTTGTTGATATAGCTTACTTAAGACATTGTTTTTATGCTTTTTAAGCTCCTGGGCATTAAAAATTACCCAATCTTTTTTTTCTCTAAATAATTTAAAATAGTCGGAATAATCACTTTCAATCAAATTACCCAAGCTTAAAGGCGGTATGCCATCCCGCTGGACAGATTCTACCTTACAATTAGTAACTAATACTTTTGTATTCGGATGTAGACATATTCTATCAATATTAAACCAATTCATAACGTTTAAAGAGGTATTACGCCAAGTTGATATAAATTTTCTAGGGTCACTAGACATTAAAGCGTTTGACTGATCAATCATTAACTTTTCAAAGCTAGAGTGTTGAGTGTGTGACATATTAAATCTCATTCTAAACATAAGTAATGTTTAAAGTATTTTATTGAAATAAATGGTGAGTACTAGAGTAAAAATACTGCAAATACATATTTATACATGATAGATGTGTTTAATTACATAAAACTTAGCATTAACTTAACAGTCTGTTTTCAAACAATAATTGCGTATAAATAATTATTTACAATTTTTAGGTGTTGCAGCCTAATAAGAGAATTACAGTACCATGTGGGATAGTCTTAACGGACGACTATAAAGGTAACCTTGGCAGAGACAGTTAAATTTTGATATTTGATCATTCTGATAATCTGATTCAATACCTTCGAATACGATACTATTAAATGAAAAATTAGAAATGTAGTTCAGTAAATCTGAAATTAAAGAATGGTTGTTTATATGCCTATAGATGAAAGTTTTATCTATTTTAACTCGATCCCATTTTAATAAATACAGCGCATTACTTGGTATATCTTCAGATGTGAAATCATCCAACCACAGCTCAAAGCCATGTTCTTTTATGATTGAGACAGATTTTTTTATATTGTCTGTCATCACGGTTGAATTTTTGAAGTTTGTTACCTCGAGCGCAATTTTAACTTGACTTTTATTAATGATTGATTTTATTAATTCGATATCAGAAAGTAAATCAAATGGAATGTTAATTGATGCAACTATGTTTTTACTATTTATTGCAATCTTTATATTATTTAATTCTTCAATTTGAATCATGATTAATGACTTTATAAATTCATTTGAAATGTCACTAAAAAAATCTTCAGCGTGAATCGTCCCATTCGAGCTGCTAATCAAATTGGTCAATACTTCAATTGCAACCACATTTCTACTTTTAGGTTGAACAATGGGTTGCGCTACAAGATAGAACTCAGCGGAGGAGTTATTGGTGGTATTTTTCAATATAAATGAATTTTTATTTTTTATTTTTGTATAAAACATAAGAAACCTTGATGAAATTTGTTTTCATTTTTCTACGGGACCGTGAAGATAAAGTTATAAAAATAATAATTAGTTAGTACTTTTCACGAGTAAGGTCATCTAAATTAAGGATATTATAAATAGACCTAGATGATGAGGAGAATCATAGGTTAGATAGTGATTGAATCATACAGTAAAACTACTGCTTTGATTTGAGGCTGTAAAATAGGATTACAGCCTCAATTCTAATCGTGTGGTTAGATGTTATTTGTTACGGGAAAACCTTGGTTACTTTATTTATCTCAATAACATCTGCAAAAGGAATGTTTTGTTTAGGGAAGGCTGCTCGTACCTTGCTCGTTAGTGTCTTGGAAAATGCACGATAGTTGATTTTCGCGACGACTGTGATTGGGTAGCTCATTCCTTCTGGTAATTTAAATGATTCCACGCGTGTTTCATCTGGGGATATACGCGTATCAGTTAAGATTTTTTCTACCCGCCAAGGTTTAAGACCAACAGACTCGCCATGCATATAACCCTCTTCTTTAACGAATATGCGGCTGTCTTTTGGCAGGTAACCATCATTAAGATGACCACTAACCAATTGTTTTACGCCTTTGCTATCCGTTACAACAAGATCGATCCATACTTGACGACGTGCGCCTCCAGGCATTTTGTGACCCGTATTATGGTTTGTGATTTTTACATCAATAGTACCGCCATCTTCGCTGGTTTCAACGTCGAGTAGTAGGGCGTTACGCAAGATATCACGACTGAGTTTTCCATGCTCTTTAGAGCGCATATCAGAGAAGTAATAGTTACCACCAATAAAGTTATGCGCAATCAAGTTTGGTTTAATTGGCCCATTATCCGTGGCTTGTCCTGGTACCTTTTTATCAAAATCAGTCATATCCATACGCATGTGGCAATCAATGCAGGTTTTGTTCTGTTCTGGATTATCCGGTGCGTTAAATTTAGACGCTTGCCATTCGCCATAATTGTTATTCACATTAGCACCTTGGCCGGGGGTGAATTCATTATGACAGGTTGCACAATATAGTGAGCTCTTGTACAGTTCTGGGTTCGAATAGCTGTCTTTGTGCTGCTGTGGTGATGCATTTATCTGTGCTTCAGCAGCGAATTTTAGCACTGGATTGCTTGAGAATTCAAACAGGTATTCAGCACGATCTTTTAAGTTAACTGTAAGGTCGGTATTACCGCCAGCGTCTTCCGCTTTAGTTATTCGATGACAGAAAACACAACTGGTGCCAGTTTCATCAACAGGTAGACCTTCCTTTAGTGCATCACGTAGACTCTGTCCTTCTTTTTCATACATGTTGTTAAGATGAGTCAAGGGTGCTTTATTGTTGTTAAGTAAGGTTTGCGGTGCATGACAGCCACGGCATAAGTTTCTAAATGGTTCACCTTCTGATTCTGCGGCTAAGTTTTCTTGGAAGCGGTAATAAGGGCTATCCATGTGCATCCCATGGTTAGAGTCTGCCCACTGTTTGTAGAGGGTGCTATGGCATGATTCACAGCTTGCTGAATTTAACCATTCGGATTTGTGAGTGAACTTACGTTCGTCATCAAAACGTAACCAGGTTGATAGATAAGGTAAGTTTTCTTTTGTTGTCACGTACATGTTTAATGCTGACATTAAGCGTACGATCTCTGCAGACGGTGATTTAGGATCAACTTTAGGTAGTTCTGGTTTTTTCGGGTCGGTCCCCATACCACCTTGGGTTTTTTGAATCATATCGATATAGGCTTCGATAGGGTCGCCAGCGATCATGGTTGCTAAACCTACATGTCCCGTCATGGCATTTTCTTTAACGTCTTTGGTGCCGTCGGCTAATAAGTATTTGTTAGTGAAGTTAAATCCGTCAACATGACAAGAGTTACAGCTCATCCAATAATCACCTGCCATGGCGCTGTTTTCAAATTTATCACTGTTGGCAAGATTAAAGAGTGTTTTACCTAAACGTAATTCTGGTGCGATGGGATCTTTATTAATTAATTTGGCAAATTGAGCGTTCGTTAATTTTACTTTGGCAAATGGACCTTTACCACTCACATCAAAACTCACTAAGTCGTGAGACATGGCGTTTTGAACATAGAGTGTACCGTCTTTTTCAATCAGGCTACGCGGATTAGTACCGGGAATATGGCGGTAAATTTGTGTCGCTTTCACACCGCCTTGTAATTTGGTACGGCGATGGCGTTTAGGTTTTTTACCTATTTTACCTTGGCGAGATAAATCAAACACGAGCAGGTCTTCTGAACCAGATAGAGTAATAAATACTTTTTTGCCGTCTTCACGGAACGCCACGTCATGTGGGTTAGACACAATACGCGTGGTATTGTTGTTTTCAATGATGTTTATTTGTTTGAATAATTGTTTACGTTTATCGACTAGTTCTTTTTCTTTACCTGGTGTTAGATCAAGTAACGAAATCGTTGGGAAGACGGTCGATTGAAAATGAAAGTCTTGTGTAAATGACCACAGTACATGGGGTAACCAAGCTTGTGTGCCATCTGGAGAGATCGCAATGTTATCTAATACACGCGGTTTACCTTGTGGTGTTGCACGAGAGCTATGTTCTGGGGTATCGGCAAGTTGAATTATTTTGTTTAATTCGAGGTTTGGTGTGCGCGTATTATAGATGGACACTTGGCCGGTCATGCTGTGAGTAACAAATAAACGCCCATCGCTAGCTAACGCAAGACCACGCGGTGTATCCGCCGTTTGTGTTGTCGCGGTTATTTTACCGTCGCTTGAAACGGTTATTAGCTGTTTCGCTTCAAACAATGTGACGTAGTATTGTTTGTTATATTTATCATAAACAATACCAAACGGGCGATAGCCTGTTTTGATTGTTTTAATGAGTTTAAGGCTTTTAGCATCAATGAGGTACAGTTGATCTGCAAGATAGTCACTGACTAATAATTGATTGTTAGTAGGGTCTAATGCAAGTCGACGTAGGTCTTTACCGAGGGCTTGTTCAGCTATTAGCTTACCGGTTTTTGCGTTAATAAGACTGACGCTACCTGCATCCATGTTTGCACTAATAAACTGCGTCCCATCTATAGATAGTAATAAGCTGTTACTTTTTGTATTTGAATAAGTAGTGCTAGCATAAAGCGAGTGGCTTGCTAAGAGTAGCAAGGCGAACATTAATTTAGGAAAAATATTTATATTCATAGATCTACGGCATCTTGGTGGGGAAAAGTGGTATTACGATTAAGAATGGTTATCATTATATCGCGTTGAGATCATAGTGCAATATTTGTAGCTATGATCGCGTGTTTAAATGATTTAGATCAAAGTAATATAGGTATAAATTTCGTTCGCCAAGAAAGCGGCCTTTAAATAATGCCACTAAATTGTCGTTAACGCGTTTATCAATGCTTAGTTTATTACTGCTTAGTCGCCAGTAGCCTTGTTGTTGGGCTTGGTAATTGCTACTACTTTGATAATGACGGTCTAAGATAACATGTTGTGGCAGGTTAGACCGTAAATTATCAATATTATAATTACTGATGATAATTTGCTGATTCTCTATTGTGTTAAAGAACTGAGTCGCTTGTAATACTGGGGCATTTTGTTGTTGGGTGAATTGTTTGATACTGTGATAACCCAGTGTCACGAGTAAGGTAATACTTAATATATATAGAGCGGGTCGAATACGCTGCGTTTGGTAAACGTGTTCCAAGAGTTGCGCGCAGATAATCGGTAGTAATAAACTAAAAACAGCTAAGTGACGGATATTCTCTGGATTCTGGCCTCGGATGATCCAGGCAAACCAACAGCACACGAGAATACTTAATCCACGGGTTTTTGGTAGATATAAACCAATGGTAAGCATCGAAGTTAATAATATTACCCCGAGAGTGGAGTAGGTATTTGTTAATGTCGTCAGCCACTGGCTCAGTCGCGAATCTGTTGTACTTGTAGTATTACCCCAAATAGTGAAGTGACCTTGGGTGAATCGCTGTCCTTCCTCTATATACGCCCAACCGTCTTGCATGAATACGTAGAGCGCACAAATGATGCCTACCAGGGTAATGCTTAATATCTGCCAACCGAGTCGTTTGTAGTTTGAGTATCGCTGGCTGTTGTAACAGAGAGCGAGCAGGAGCGCGCTGGCGACTAAGGGTAAATAAGAAGGCCGGGTTGCTAGGCATGCAGCCAGTAATAATCCGCTGATAATCGCGCTGAATGTTTGACTTTGTAAAAGAGGCTGTAATACACGGTGTAATTTAGTCTTTAATAAAAGGTTTGAGCCGAGCGGTAAATGAAAACGGGTTAATAATAAATATAAGCTAAAGAACCACAGAGCGGAAGCGTCTGATAAACCGTTTAAGGCTAATTCTGCAATGTTACCTTGCAGTAAAAAAAGTACAACTGCGAATAATGCAAATGATTTTATTCGCATACGTTGATAGCAATACACAAAAACAATGCAGGTTAACGCTATTGCAGAAAGGAAACTGAGTAAGACATTACTGTTGGGATGTGAACTTATCGCACTGATAAGTCGTTCTAGCCAAACAAAACCAGGGTAACCGGGAAAGTGAGGGCTAAATTCTAATACTGAAAAGTGGCTCAGCGCACGCTGAAAATAAAGCGCATCATCACTGCTAATATCAAAGCTATAATAATTGAGTAGGCCAAAATAGCCTGCAATGCAGGCTATTAAGCTAATACTAACGATTAAACCAGGGTGCCAAGGTTTATTACTTTGTTGGAGCATCAGGCAATGTAAATTGTAATGCAGCTTGTAAATTAGTGCGGTATTTAATGTAGCGCGTTACATCTGCAGGCTTTTGACCTACACCAAATACACCTGGATTACCAATCGACGCAAGGGCACCGCGAATGGCAATATCGGCCTGTTGACGATTATCAGCGGTTAAATCGGCAGCAAGTAAATCAATAAATAATTTACTTTTCACCACTAAGACTTTAGCCACTTGGTAGTCATTAATGTTTTGCTCTGCACCGTTGAGACGACGCATAACTTCTGCTTTTATCGTGGTGATTAATGCTGTGGTTACACCTTGTTGATCTTTATTGGTGATTGCTGTTTGCATTTGTTGATCGACAGCGAGCCCATGGTGTTCGTTGAAATAAACGAATTCTTTCTGCATCGAATCATAGGCAGTTTGTACTGCAGTATAATCATTTGCCGATAACGCTTTTAACAAGGCTTCTCGACCCTCTATTAATGGCTCTTTACCTGCGGCAGCATAAGAATAAGCAAAGCTTTGCGCACTAAATAATAATACGAATAAGCTTAAGATAAATGATTTTACCGTAATTCTATTGATTGTTTTAAGCGACATTTTTTTCCTCTGGCGTTTTTTTATCATCCATAATGCTTTGTACTTCAATCACTGTTTTTTCGTTACGGTGATCAAAGATCTGGCGACGATTATCTTCACCCTTAATAATACCTTCTGCCGCCATTAAGCCCATTTCCATTGCTGTATCGGTGAAGATGTAACGGAAAGTACCTTGGCGTCCAGTCATCACTAAATTATCAAATTGGTGAAGGTGCGTAATTGCGGCTTCGCGTTTGGCGTTATAACTCACGTCCATCATTGGATAAGCGTATTCGGTGTAAGTGGTAAAAAACTCACCGGTACTTACATCTGGCACTCCTAGGTGATTAAGATCTTGTTTTACGCGTTTTAATAGTTTGTCGTTGTCCATGTGCCAAACATCGTCATCTTTATTACACGGGATCTCGATCATCACCGATGTTTGTCCTTTGGGTGCCATGAATGGCGAACGACGACGTGGTTCTTGCAAACGCGTACCGATTAACTCTGGATCAGACAGGTACTGCCAAGTATTTTGTGACACGTTTTCTGTTGCCATAGGCATGTTGAAGAAGCGCAATGAACGATAAGTTAGGCCAGAATCAAACCCTGTTAAAGTACAAACCACAGGTAAAGGAATAGTGCCGACAACGTGATCACAGTTAATTGAGTATGTCTCACCGTTAAGTTCATAAGTGACGGCATCAATTCTACGATTATTTTTAAGCGCATTTCGGCCTTGTTCTAATGCGGTGATGTTAGCGCCTCGAACAATCGTTACACCTTGTTCTTGCAGTCTTTCTGCAAGTTTGGTGTACATTTGGCCAAAGCCGAGTTTAGGATAACGGTATTTTTTTGCGTAAGTACGTGGTGTGGCGCCACGCGTTGGAATTAAACGTCGAGCAACATCTTTTAAATCTAACAAACTAATGCGTTGCGATGCCCAGTCGGCTGATAATTGACGTGGGTCGATACCCCATAGTTTACCGGTGTAACCTTCAAAAAAGTTTTTGTATAAGGTGGTACCGAAGCGCGTTTCAATCCATTCTGCAAAGTTACTGGTACTTTGTTCACTTGGGCGTTTTTGGAAGGGTAATTTGAATACCAAGTCTACAGCCGCACCAGCTAATAAACTTAACGGTGCATTACGTAATAAGTTGCCAATTGCAAGCGGGTAGTTGTAGGTACGTCCTTTAAAACGGATCACACTGGTACGCTCTGCATACAGCAAATCGTCACTCATTAAGTCATCGATAAACTGTAATAGTTTCGGGTTTTTAGTAATAAAGCGATGGCCACCATAGTCAAAGCGGTATTCACCTTTTTCACCTTGGAAGGTTTGCGTTGCGCACATGCCGCCAACAAACTCTTCACGTTCTAAGATAGTTACTTGGTAACCAGCTTGATTAAATTCCCATGCGGCCATTAGTCCGGCTGGACCAGCACCTAAAATTACAATTTCTTTCGACATTATTTACTCAATGATTAATATGCTTTTTATTCTTACATGGCGAACATAAAGAGATTGTATTTATGTTCGCCACTCATTTTATTGTTTAAAACTAAGTTGTGGCTGTTTTAGCTGGCGCTTGGTATCCACGATGCCAAAACACAGTGAATATCGCTAAATAAGCGAACCAAATAACAAGCGGTAATAAATTCGGTGATGAATTATAGCCAAATAAAGCACGCAAGAAAGTACCAAATACGCCTTGGTCATCAAGGATATGGCTAATATCAAACACGGCAGTCTGGAAGACCGGTAATACATCTGCGCTTTGTAACATGTTACTTGCCGAAGACAATAGACCTGCGGCAATAATGATAATCAACAAGCTTGTCCATTTAAAGAATGCTTGTAGTGGCACTTTGCGGCTACCACGCATCAGTACGACAACCAATACCAGCGATGCGATTAAACCTGCGCCAGCACCGATCAACCCATCTTGTAGTGAGAAATTACCTTGACCTGAATACATTAACGCCGAGAAAAATAGCACGGTTTCAAAGCCTTCGCGCATTACTGCAAGGAAAGCCAAAAAGATTAAACCAAAGACATTACCTGTGGTTAAGATCTCGCGAATGTTCTCTTGCATGTTAGAGACTTGGGTTTTGGCTTGGCGTTGCATCCAAATGGCCATGTAGGTGAGTACCAAGGTCGCGAAGCCTAAAATACCCGCCATTAATAAATTACGGTATTCATGCGAGTCGAACTGATCGACAACGAACTGGAAAATGAAAGCGACAATTAATGAGGCAATTAAACCGAGCGCAACACCCAGATAGATAAGTTTGTTATGTTTTGATTGGCCAAGCTTTGCTAAGTAAGAAAGTATAATGCCAACGAGTAGGAAGGCTTCAAGTCCTTCACGAAAAGTGATTAAAAAACTGGCAAACATATTAAGACTTCCTAAAGAATTTGATTACAGTCCAGCGCCAAGCATGGCGAAGAACAAGCGGGGCAAGTAGCCATGAGCTGTAAAAATGAACATCTTGCATGAGTATACTGAAATTATTACCCGTGTTACCCCAAAAAGTAAGATAGATACCGGTAAGCGTACAAACAATGAGCAAATATTCGATAATGGTACCGGTTTGACGTAAGAATTTCTTTTTACTGTTTTGAATAAGGTTTCGGTGAGAGAGCCAGAAACTACCAACAAAAACAGGGAAGATACTGATACCTGCAAGCATATGCATCAGTAATACAGTACGCTCTATTTGCCATGGAATAGTAATAAATGGCCACAGTAAAAGTCCTGACAGGAACATCAAATATAATATCGTTTCGGCTTTCTTATGATGAAAAGCGAGACGTTTAAAATGACACTGTAAACGTGACCAGATATTATCACCGATTGGGGTTGCTACTTGAACTGACATGATAAAACCTTATTCATATCGACGTAATGAAAACGCAAAAAGGGCTGAGTTAATTCTCATCCCTTTTTACAACTTTTATTTTAATTTCGCAACACTTTCATTAGTCAAAACAAGTTAATTAACAAGTGTGTTGCGAGATGGCGTTCATTGCCAAAAGGGTGAGACTAGTTTGCACTAACCGATACTTTTGCTGCCATTGTTTGTGCTGTACCGTATTTACCGCCAGCACCTGTGATTTGGTGTACACCGTCATTATCTGAATCGGTAGTTGTACTGTTTTCCAACATATTTTCACCTGAATCACCAATCCATTCAGCTAATTGTTGGCCACCATTTACTACTTTCTTGAACCAAGCTGTATAACGCTCTGTTAAGTGTTGTAGTTCTAGTGCTGGAACATGTTCGCCTTCTTCATTTGCAAGGTGAAGTATAGTTTCACGTAAACCACCTGATATTGCCGCAGCAGTTAACGGTGTGTGGATTGTTGCTTTACCTGGCGTTTGTGCCCAAGTACCTAACTCTGAATCAAACATGTTTTTCTCTACCGCTAGGAAGATAGAACGTGCAGCTTGTTTGTAAGTGTCATCTTGTGTTGCAAGGTAAGCTGCAACTAAACCACGGATTGCAGCAAATTGTGCATCAAGTGATTGGTTTTTATCTACTGATTTACCAACTGTTGCGCCATCGTATACTAGACCGTTTTTCGCAACTAATGTATTAACGATGTAATTTGCTTGTGCTTTTATTAGACTTAGTGCTTGTTTACCTTGAGGTGTTTCTAGGTCAACATCACCGCCGTCTGCAGCTGCATAACCAACAGGTAGTGCATCTTGTGAACGTTGGTAAATAGATAGTGCTACGATGCTGTATGCAGCGTCAAATGTCTCAACTTTTGCATTTTGTTTGCCATCGTATTTAGTTACAAACGTACCAGCTTTCTTATTGAAGTGTAGATTTTCTAAATTTTGGAACGATAGGTTAGCAATGTTACTTGCAAGAGAAAATGCATCGTCAGCAGCTACATTGTTGCTTGTTTTACCATCGATATTTTGTTTCGGTGCTGCAGCAAATGGCTTGCCATCAAATACAGCTTTAAATGCTGGATTCTGTGCAGTATTCGCTGTGCGTTGGTCAGTAAATGCATAGAATTCACTTACAGGCCATAATAACATCCAAGTATCACGTAGTGATGATGAACCATCTGTAACTGTTAATTTACCGATGTTATTTGCGTTGTTCTTTTGTGTTTCTTTAACTGCTACTTTGTGTGCAAACCAGATTGGGTTTTTAGATGCATCGTAGTTAGGACCGAATTTAACACCTAAGTTTTTACCGTCAAAGCCAAGCTGTTCTTGAAGGATGAGTAGTTTATCGATTGACATTTCAGTTAATATCATGCCGTTGAAACCATCGGCAGCAGATACACCAAGACTGTGTTTACCGTCTTGATCCATTGTGCTTGATGTTGCTTCAACTTCTTCATCTGTTGCTGTAACGTGCATGCCGCCTAAGAAATCTTGTGACCACATGACTTCTTTAAGGAAAATGCTGCCGATTGCACCTGGGTTTAAGGCTTTATCGAAACTTGCGCTGTCCCACGCTAGTGTTTTGTAATCACGGAAGTATGCTGGAGTAATTGTTTTATGGGTTGCTGCGACACCTGTTGCAGATAACACTTCAATTTCTTCACCACCCACTTTTGTTATATCTACTTTACCTACAAATTCAGGGTTACCTGAAACGTATGGTACCGAAATAGGATACATGTTTAATGGAATCTCTTCACTTGGGAAGCCTACTGCGTCAGCAAGTGAGATGAAGCGTTTACCTAAGTCAGCAAGAGAGCCGCCACGCGCTTGGTTAACGGGACCATTAACTAGGTGAGGACCCATAGTAGACTGGTAGTTTAACGCGTACATCGCTTCTTCTGAATACTCGTAGCTTTCAATACCCGCTGCGTAATCGAATGCAGTTGGTTGATCAACTTGGTTCGGATCTAAAACATCAAGGTCTAAACCGAGAGCTTCAGCAAGTGGTTCACCTGATAATTCAAATTCTGTATATGCAAGAAAGTTTGCAGCAGGAGAAAGAGTTTTATCAAGTACTTTTACATTTGCAGCATGTGATGCAAATGAAGCAGTAAGTAACGCTGAAGAGATGGCAAAGCAAAGGGCAGATTTTTTCACAACAAATCCTTTTTATTTTTATATATAGACTACATTATTTTAAAAATAGACTATGTCTTAATGAGAATAGTTCGTATTATCCATATAAATATACCAAATGCAACTCTAATTGATAATAATTACTATTTATAATGATCTAGAGCAATCTGTTTTAAACTCGCGTAATAGTTGAACAAATTCTGTGGGTGCGCGATCGAGATCATCGTTCGGGAAGTAAATATCATAACCAAGCGTATTATGGAGGTACTGCATTCGGTTAATAAACATGGCTTGTAGTCCTCGATAATTATGGGTTACTTTTACGTCTGGATAAAGCATATTATCGGCATTGCCATAGAGGGTCGAGTTGGGTGCTGTGAGCATGATAAGGGCTCTTTGCTCTAATAACATGTGAGATAAAGTGGGTAGGGACGCGCTATTGATAAGATGCTCTCGGTGTTTGAGGCGGATACCTATGTAGGGTAATTCTTTTAACTCTAATCCCTCATTTATCTTTGGTATATCGATTCGTTGTATATCTTCCCAAAGGATAGTAAAACCACCTCGTGAGGTGAAATAATGAATCCCTTCTTTTGTCAGTGAGAAACGGTAATATAGGTCATTAATTTTCACGATGCCGACAATTAACAAACATATGCCAATAATAAGCGCCCCTGCTGCCAGAGGAAAATAGAGGTAATTGCCTGTGTCTGCGGATGTAGTTAACAACGAAATAATACTGCTGAAAATTAACAGGGCTGCAATAATCGTCACTGTTATGCCATTACGTTTTGCGATAGGCCGTATTAACATGAGGTTCCTCCTCGCTAAACGCTATTATTTGTTTTCTATAGGTAATAATAGCTCAAATATAACGCCTTTATCACCCGATAAGTTTTTCGCATTTATGTTGCCGTGATGGAAGTCGCTAATTAGCTTGACAATATGTAAACCCAAACCTAGATGTGGTGTCTCAGATTGTTGGCGTATGGATACCATAGAATCAAATAGCTGCGAGATATTATCGCTACTAAAATGTGGACCTTGATTTTCAATCGTTAATTTTAGTTGTTTATCTTGTTTGGTTAGGGTAAATACAATGGCGTCATTGACTGGCGAGAAGTCAACGGCATTGCTGATGAGTTTATCAAGTAATTGTACGATGAGTTCTGGTGCCAAATTGATAGCATACTCAAGGTTATTATCATACTTTAATTGAAACTGATAACTGTTATAAACCTGTCGATAAGCTTCCGTTAACTCTTCTAACATATCGTCTAATGGGACGATTTGCCATTGCGCATATTCTAAACTTTGTTCCAACCTATTCGCTTCACTTAGGGCATTTAATGTCTGGCTTAAGCGATTAGTACCTTGCATTGCGCGAGTGAGATATTTCGTTGCTTCTGGATCTAAATTTGATAGTTCCATATTTTCGAGTGATGTTCGAATAACGGCAACAGGTGTTTTCAATTCGTGAGAAAGCTTATCTGCCAATGTGGCCAGATAGTCAGTGTACTTACCTTGATTAATAGTCAGTTGTTGCATCACTCGGGATAAATCGCCCAATTCATCAGGGAGGCGACTGGCGGCTGGCACTGCCATTATTTTACCGTCGCTATCGATTGCTGCGCGGTAGTGTTTCTTCATTTGAACAATACGCCAAGACAAAGACGAGGCAAATGCAAATAAGCCAGTCACAATAACGGCGATGATAGTAAACAGTAATATCAATAACTGGTTTAACGCGTCGCTGGCAGAGAGTAAACTTTGTCGTGAATCTTGTACTGCAACAACATAGAATTGTTGGCCATTAACGATAATCACTTTACTATTAAGTTGCTTATTAATCGGTGAGTCTTGATACCAAGCTGTTTGTTCTAATTGCTGTGGTGATCTCCAGCGGCCTAGGCTAGTTGGTTCTCGCCAATAAGGTAAGGAATCTGAAGTGAACAACTTATTGTAGATGGTGTGCATTAACCAAGATGGTTCTTCTTGGATATCGTCATTTTCTAAACTATCGTCTGTTACTTGCTCTGCATTTAGTTGTCCAACCAACCAATATTGACTATTGAGTAGGTATAAACTGAGACCCGGTTGTATATAGTTAGCGAGTTGCTGATTTAATGCCCACTGTTCACGGACTAAACTACGCTCGTACGTTGTCGCTGGTTTCGATTTAAAGTGTTGATTTTGTTGTTGGTCATTAAGCACGAGATCAAACCCAATCGCATTGCTTGCTAGGTTAATCGGTATTGCGATTTCAATATTATAATGACCATCTCGCCATAACCATGTACCTGCATCTCGACTTGTTTTCATCGTTTTACTCATATTATGCATTTCTACCCGGCCAGAGCCTTGCGGATTGATCTGCCAACGTGAAATAAGCCCGGTATTATTGATACTGCGAATATTGAGCTGGTCTGCGATTTTTTTTGGTTGCATAGGGTTAAAATAATGCGGTGTTAGAGCGGAGGTCTGAATTAAGATGTAGAGTAATTTATCATTTGCAGCTAATTTAAATTTAACTGTTGTGGATGGTTTGGCTTCTGTTGATAGCCCAGCTACATAATTATAGGTATTAAGTTGAAACCAAGGTGTGGTTATATTTTCCCAATCACTTTCTTCTCCATCAAACCCATCTAATAACATTTTACTGTCAGTGAGCGGGGCGTAATAGTTGCCTTGGTTGGTATTAAGGTTAGGGTATTGTGATTGATTAAGTTTACGTTCTATTTGCTGTGCGGCGGCGGTCATTTTTACATCAAGTAACTGACTATGACTTTGACGTAAACTCGTTTCTAAAACACTCACGCTTTGGCAGCCCGCCCATGGTAGTAATAGCATTAAGCTGGCAACAAGTAGCAGTTGAGTTTTTAGACTAAAGTGAATTATCACTCCATGACCCATCGATAACCCATACCATAAGCTGTTTTTATGGCGTTGAATTCGCTATCGATGTGGCTAAATTTCTTACGTATACGTTTGATGTGCGTTGTGATCGTATTGTTATCTAATACCACATGTGCAGCATCCATGAGCTGGTCTCGGTTTTTAACTTGGCCAGGGTGCTTAGCAAGTGTGTGCACAATCCAAAATTCGGTTAAAGTGAGTATCACAGGCTGCTCTTGCCAGTAAGTTTCAATACGTTCAATATTGATGCGTAATGAACCTCTACTGAGTACTTGTTCATCTGCGGATTGTGGCTTTTTCAGTGCTTGAATACGACGAAATAATGCAGAGACGCGCGCTAATACTTGATGAATACTGACGTCTTTTGTTAAATAATCATCAGCACCAAGGCGTAATGCTGAGATCTCATCTAACTCGCTGCTGCGCGCGGTTAAAAAAATAATTGGAAGCGTCTCTGATAATTGTCGTAATGTACGGCAGAGGTCAAAACCGCCTTCGTATTCATCTTGTAAACCGACATCGATAATCGCCATATCAGGTAACGCAAGGGTAAAAGCAGCGAGTGCGTCTTGGCGGTTATAAAAAAGTGAAACCCGATAGCCAATACGTTGCAACGCATCACGATAATTTTCTGCGATATTGATTTCATCTTCAACGAGGGCAATATGTAATTGTTGTTTTATCATTCGGACTAACTCATAAGTCGATAACAGGGAGGTACGCTTCTATATAGTACTATGTTATCAAGGATAAAAATATTAATACAGCCTTTAGCAACCCTGTCGAGATTCATATTACTTAAGCTTTTTAATAACAGGTCAATATGGCGGGAAGTGTTGATCTTGAAGTATATGTTTGATTAAAAATAAAACCAACACAGCAGCAGTTGCTATCACTGTGTTGGTTTTATATCGAAAAGAGTCGAGGCGTTAAGCTACGTCAGCTTGTCTTATCCAACGTAAATGGTTATTCCGTTTTCTCTCAACAATACCAAACGATAGAAACTCTTCGAAAGCGTGATCGATTTCTTCTATGCTGAGTTGTAGTATGTCTGCAATGTATTTTTTCGAGCATTTTAAATCTTGTTCTTGCGCAGCTTGTAAGATGGCAGAAGACCTGACTGACATTTGTTTTTCAATTAATAAGGACTGATCTTCTAATTGAGGTGGCGCTTCAATTTCAATATAGCTTTGCGTTGCTAAAAGACGTAAATGCTCAGCTTTATCTGCTTTCTCTTGTTCTTTTTTACGGCTAATTGAATGGCGGAAACGCAGTTCCTCACCTATTAAACCAACAAAGAAAGCTGCAAAAATATCAAGTAATACCGATAAGAATATGACTAACCATGATTGTGCATCTTCTGTTGTCGTATTCAGAATTTTTGCAAGGCTTGCGATCAAACTGATAACAGACCCTTTTTCAGAGACCGGAACGCTATCACGCTCAATTCTAAGCTGTGTTTGCTTTTCACGTAGAACTTGATTTTCTTTCTGGATCCGAGAGACACCAAGCGAAATCATTTGTAGCTCTAGGTATTTATCTGCAGCTTTATTATTAAGTGCAATTTCATCGTCGATCGCGGAAATTTGCAGAGTAATTGCATTTACTCTGTTATCGCGTTGATCAACATACTGTTGTGCCACATTGGTTGCACTGTTAATGCCGCCAATACTGCCACCTATCGAAATAATGGCAAGGATACAATAGAATCCAAGTGCGATAAATGCGGCATGAAATGCTTTGCGAGCAATACGCTCACCAAATTCATACCAAGCAAAAAATTTACCGAGTTCGAAAATGACGGCCAAACTGCCGAATAAAATCTGCATGAGTAATTTATCGTGAATAGATAAAAAGAGTAGCAGTGAGAATATTACTGACGCAGTGATGGCTGCGCCAGTAAAGGCATACAGGCTGCATATGGCAAGTGTGCCTTTAGGGCGGCGTGTATATGTTAATGAAGAATCATGCATAACGTATCTTAAAGCAGAAAAGTGACTAATTTACCGGAATACTAACACGGCTAATTAGTAACAGATAACTACTTTTAGCTATTTTAAGAAACGGGCATATTTCGACCACTTTGTGAGGAGATTCTACTAAAATTGCCAGAATAATCCCAGGCTACCGACTACGTATTCTTTATGTGCGTCTTCTTCATAGTCAGGACTCATTGCCACGACACTAAATTTGATGCCGATATTGTGGTAATAAGCAAGTAAACCTCCGGCAACTGTTACTTGTACGTTATTTAACGTAATGTCCGGTACTTCATCAGGTGTATAACCTTCAATCGTAATATCGTTGAAACGATAACGAACTTCGGCCGTTGCATAAAGCATAATACCTGAGCTGTTTGGTGCCAGTAGCATGCCTTGTAGCCGCTGAGGGTGTAGGCTTAGGTTATTATAGTTAGCGCCTAAATCTGGTCCCCATCGTACTGTCGAACCAAGTGCGACTTCACTTTGAAAATTACCTACAGCTAAGCGTTGATAAACTGACAAATCTGATTCACCAATAAGCATTTGTGGGCGGCCGACAAGTTGATCCGCCTCTACTGTGAGTTGGTATACGACTTCATCTTCAATTTGATATTTCCAGCCTTGTGGTGGCGTTGCACCAATCCATTCATGAACCTTGGTTTGTGTATCACCTGCTTTTGACTGTTCTCCGACTGTTCCCAGTAGCAAAGAGAGTCGGTAAGAGCTGACGGCGCTATAGCCTAATACGCTAGCTTCACCAAATAATAGCCCTGCGTATGGGCGTTCATCTGGTTGTGGTGTCGTCGCCGAAATATCACTCGGTGTCCACATCTGTTGTCCAATTTGGTAATTAACGGCATATTTCAGTGGGTTTGGATCAAACGGCGTTAACGCTTGCCAGAAGCGGTTATTTAATGCGGGTTCTTCAGTTGTATAATTGATGAAAACAGCATTGGTGTAATTACCATCTTCATTTGAGATCACGTCATTATGCATACCAAATAACCAGCCGCTTGCAAAGCTTGGGTTAACTTGGCTTAAAGTCAGTAAAATAATGCTGCATAACTTAAAACGCATGTGTTTTCCTTATTGTCATTATTGTCATTATTGTCATTCTTATGTCGTTATTGATTGAAAATGTGAATAAATATAGGTTAAGCATTAATTATACCAGCATTGTGAGTTACGAGTAAATTTAATGCTTGATTGGTGTGAATCTAATGCGTTTTCATTACTTGGTTCTAGTATTTGATACTTATTAGGTATGATTTTGGCTAAAAAAATTGCTTCGAATCAACATACAAAGACATACTAATGAGACAACAAGGACCGTTGTTTATTACTTCGCCCTAGTTACTGGTTTCTTTGATGGGGAATGAAATTGAAATCATTAATAAAATGCTGTGGTTTAATCACCTTCGGCCTCGTAACGTCGAGCGTTATGACAAATGTGAATGCTGAAATAAAAGTAAAGGGTAGTGCGAGCTTGGAGCAGCGTATTTTCCTAGATAGTCCTGAACAACCGACATATCCAGTGAATGATTACCCTTATCCTGTTTATCATCAAATATCAGCGGCTTTATCCCCGCATATAGAAGCGTCATCTAAAAAAAACAATATGGTATATACAGTACATCCCTTTGTTCGTATTGATGAACGTGATGATGAACGTTCACATATTGATTTGAGAGAGTTTAAAGCTGCGCTTGTCACTCAAAAGTGGGAAGCATCTATTGGTTTTGATCAAGTTCATTGGGGGGTGATGGAAAACCACCATTTAGTTGATATTGTTAATCAAACGGATTACCTCGAATCACCAAATGGAGAGGATAAGCTAGGTCAGCCTATGCTTAGGCTGGGTATAGACCTAAAAGGTGCGTTACTGGAAGCCATGCTGCTGGTGGGTTACCGAGAACCAGCCTTACCTACACTTGGCGCTCGTTTTAGTTTCGAGAATGATTATCGCTATGAATATGCGGGTTGGGGCGAAGAGTATCACCCAGATGTTGCATTACGCTACAGTAAAAGTGTCAACAATATTGATGTTGGTGTGAGTTATTTTGGCGGACATACACGTACCCCCGAATTGCGAAATTCAGCGGTGGGCGAACCAATTTGGTATGTGAATTTAGTTGACCAGATATCAATAGATATTAAAGCTGATCTGAACCAGATTATTTTAAAAGGTGAAGTGCTATATAAGATCGTTGAAGGTAAATCTACGCGTGCTGCGGTACTAGGTGCGGAGTTTAGTTTACTACAAACTAAAAATATTGGTGTTAACTTACTGAGTGAATATAGCTGGGATCAACATGGTGAAAAAGCACTTGATAATAGTTTTCAAAATGACATATTCGCGGGTGTAAGAGTTACTTTGAATGGTTTAAACAATAGCGAATTACTTATGGGCCATAATTATGATTTTGACTTTGGCTCTCAGAATGGTTTTGTTCAGGCAAAAGTGAATGTGACGAAAGCACTTTCTGTTGGCGTTGAAGGTTGGTGGTTTAATATCAATGATGATGACTATGCGAATAAAAGTTATAACGATGACAACATGATCCAATTGACTGGTTATTATAATTTTTAATTGATATGAAGTATTTACCTTTGCACTACTTACCTTAGCAATAGGGGGATGCTGTTAATTAGACATTTTTTCGGTTATTCTGAGCTCTAAAAGATTAGTTAATCGTATAAAAGGATTTTAAATGTTTAAGATAAATCAGTACTTTGATGGTCAAGTTGCTTCTATTGGGTTTAAAGAAGCGGATAAAGAAGCCAGTGTTGGCGTGATGGCTGTCGGTGAGTATGAGTTTGGTACAGCCTTAGCGGAAGTGATGGTTGTGATTACTGGTGCGTTAACGGTGTTACTCCCTGGACAATCTGAGTGGCAAACATTCAATGCTGGAGAACAGTTTAATGTACCTAGCGACAGTCAGTTTCAAGTTAAAGTAGCGCAAGAAACTGCGTACCTTTGCCAATACGGTTAATGGGTTTGTGAAAAAGGGAGAGTAAACGTCAAGTTCACTCTCCCTTTTTATTATTAAATTAATTAGCGTTATTTTTTTGGTTTCGAATTGAATGCTGTAAGTTGTTCTTCAGTTGCTGGAAGCTGGTGATTTTCTTTCCATTCAGCATAAGTCATACCGTAGATGCGTTCTCTCGCTTGTTCATCTGTCACGTCTAGTTCCAGTTCATCTGCAGCAGATTTGTACCATTTACCTAAACAGTTTCGGCAAAAATCAGCCAAGATCATTAAATCAATATTTTGAACTTGTTTGTTATCATCTAAATGCGCTAATAAACGTTGTAATACTTTCGCGTCCAACTGATCTTGTTGAATTTGAGTTAATTCTGGTTTACTCATTATCAATTCCTTGTTATTTCGCTGACTTAATCAGCCCTGTAATATGGCAACTTAAAACGATAACTGCAACAGCTAAGTAAATAGAAGAGGCTACAATTAACCACTGTGGCATTGTAAACGATAAGAACTGCCAGTTAATTTCATCACAAAAACCGGTTGGGTTAAACAACCCAGGAGCCCATTCATGGAGCGGTGCCCAAGTCGGGAAATTAGGGAAGAAGTCACACGTTGAAAATGGCGAAGGGTTCAGTTGAATGTCGGTATGCTCAATTGCGAGGCTTAAACTGTAACCCGCGCTGACAAACCATAATGTAAAACCGCTTAAGCGTATCACTGGATTCGCAGGGGCTATCGCACCCACTAAGCCCGCAATAATAATGCCTATTATTGCTACACGTTCATATACGCATAATACACAAGGGCTTAATTCCATCACGTATTGGAAGAAGAGGGCTGATGCTTCTAACCCCAAACCTGTTAGAGCGAGTAAAACCCAAGGAAGGCGTTGTTTTGGTAGGTTAGAAATAAACTGGTACATATATTGTCTCAAATGAATTTAATAACTATCTACTTTTATAACATATTGTGGCGCTAGATATGAGATGCAGAGTGTAAAAATGTGTAAAAATAAATGCTTATGTAAAGTGATTACTTGTATAAAAAACGCCGCTAATAGCGGCGTTTTTTTATGTTTTAGCTAGACTAGTGGGCAGCTGATTTAACCGCTTCAGCTGCAGATTCTACATGGGCGGTAATTAACCCCATATCAAGCATCGTTGCTGTTGCTGGTTCTAATAAGTAGATAATGGCACCAAGACCAACTAACGTCATCACAATCGTATATGGTAATGCCATGATAACCATACGGCCATACGATAAGCGTAACAGTGGCGCTACTGCAGACGTTAATAAGAATAAGAATGCAGCTTGTCCATTTGGCGTTGCAACGGAAGGTAGGTTTGTACCTGTGTTAATTGCGACAGCAAGTAGGTCGAACTGATCTCGTGTGATAGTGCCGTTTACCAGAGCAGCTTTTACTTCGGTAATATAAACAGTACCAACAAATACGTTATCACTCACCATCGACAAGATACCATTCGCTAAGTAAAATAGTGGTAGCTGTTGATGTGGGTCTGCAGCTAGAACCGAATTAATCAATGGAATGAACAGCTGTTGATCAATAATTACAGCAACAATCGTAAAGAATACCGCAAGTAATGCAGTAAAAGGCAATGCCTCTTCAAATGCTTTACCTAAAGCATGCTCTTCAGTGATCCCGTTAAATGCAGTAGCAAGAATGATGACAGATAAACCAATGAGGCCTACAGCAGCTAAATGCATTGCTAGGCCTATGATTAACCAAACACCAATAGCCGCTTGCGTATAAAGTTTTACACGTTCACGTTGGCTGCGGTTTGCATCTTCATGTTTATCAAAATCAACCAAAATAGTACGTACTGCTGCTGGTAATTCAGCACCGTAACCACATATTTTTAATTTCTCGACCAGAACACAAGTCAATAGACCAAAAAAGAATACAGGAACCGTTACGGGAGCCATACGTAATGCAAATTCAATAAAATCCCAACCTGCTTGTTCAGCGATAATTAGGTTTTGTGGTTCGCCTACCATAGTACATACACCACCAAGTGCAGTACCAACACCTGCATGCATCATAAGGCTACGTAAGAAAGCGCGATATTCATCAAGATCTTGACGTTTGAGCTCATTCACATTTGCATCGTCGGTATGATCATGGTCATGTTTAAAGTCACGGCCTGATGCTACTTTGTGATAAATACTATAGAAGCCAATCGCGACACTGATCACAACTGCAATTACAGTTAGTGCATCTAAGAATGCAGAAAGAAAAGCTGAAACAACTGAAAATGATAAAGCCAGCAATGCTTTAGACTTAATGTTAATCAATAGCTTAGTGAAGACATATAACAATAATGACTTCATGAAATAGATACCAGCAACCATGAAGATTAATAATAATAATACTTCGATATTACTCACAAGTTCGTGCTGGACTTGTTCGGAAGATGTCATGCCAATGGCAACCGCTTCAATAGCAAGCAAGCCACCGGGTTGAAGAGGATAGCATTTTAGGGCCATTGCTAAAGTAAAAATAAATTCGATAACTAATAACCAACCAGCAATAAACGGGTCAATTGAAAAAACAATCGGGTTAATAATGAGGAATGCAATGATTGCAATTTTATACCACTGAGGTGAATTACCTAAGAAGTTTAATTTTGCCGCCGTACTAAGGCTTATGTCCATGAGGGCTTGTCCAATATTTTATTAAGATTAAGTTTAAGGGATTTAAAAACGGGGATATTCTAAGCGTATTCCGTGTGGTGCGCCATACTTTTTATTGATACAGATTATTGTTATAGCAATTAAATTTATTTTACTATTTAAATCGGAAAATAATTATTCTAGTGATAGTATCTAATTAAAATCTGGTCGGACTTGCATCAGGATGCTAAGATTCTAATGGACACAACCTGTTATATTTCCAAATGAGAAGTTAAATGGATATTACTGATAGTAAAACAACGAAGAAAAAGCGTCAGAATGACGGTATTATTAAGGCGAAAAGCCCAGCAGGATTTGCCGAAGAGTATCTGATTGAATCGATCTGGAAAAATCGCTTCCCTCCAGGTTCAATTCTTCCAGCAGAAAGAGAACTTTCTGAGCTTATTGGTGTTACTCGTACTACGCTACGTGAGGTATTACAACGTTTAGCGCGTGACGGTTGGCTGACTATCCGTCATGGGAAACCAACTCAGGTTAATAATTTTTGGGAAACGTCGAGCCTGTCTATCTTAGAAGATTTAGTGCGATTGGACCCTGAGCGTTTACCTGAATTGGTGAGTGATTTATTATCTGCCCGTACTAATATTAGTGTTATTTTTATTCGAGCTGCGATCAAACGCGATCCTGAACGTGTTGTAGAAATTCTAAATGAAGCCGAAGAACTTGCTGATGATAAAGAAGCCTTTACTGCGTATGATTATAGTATGCTACATAAATTGGCCTTTTTATCAGGTAATTTAGTTTATGCTTTGATCCTGAATGGTTTTGATAATATGTACCGTATTTTGGGTAAAATTTATTTTGATTATCCCGAAGCTCGTGTATTAGCACGAAATTTCTACAGAGAATTGAAAGAGATAGCCCAAAATAATCAAGCGGATGAGAGTTTAAATGTTATCCGTAACTATGGTATGAACTCAGGCCTACTTTGGCAGCAGTACCGTGATGAAACATGGGATGATATTTGCGTCGCTTTTGAACAACGTATTAAATAATGATTACGCAATAATCTTCTAAAAAAACCAGTCATTGACTGGTTTTTTTATATCCGCGGGACAGTTTATAGCTTAGGGGGGGAACTTTGGCTGATAATCTCCACATTGCCATTAGCTTGAACTTGTTCTAACCGAACATCAAAGCCCCATAATCGATGAAGGTGTTTTATTACTTCTTGTGCTGATTTCGCGTCTAGTGGTATCTCTTGGTGAGGCACATAGCGTAGTGTTAAAGAACGGTCCCCTTTTTTATCGACATTAAATACCTGAATATTAGGCTCGTTATTACTGAGATTATACTGGGCTGATAGCTTATTTCGCAATTGTTGATACCCTTCTTCATTATGAATCGCAGATACTTCAATATATTTACTGTTTTCGTTATCTTCGATTGAAAAAAAGTGCATGTCACGCATTACTTTAGGTGACAAATACTGGCTAATGAAGCTTTCATCTTTAAAATTTCGCATTGCAAAATGCAAGGTTTCTAACCAATCACTACCCGCAATATCAGGGAACCAAGCTTTATCTTCTTCGGTCGGGTTTTCGCAAATTCGTCGAATATCTGTAAACATGGCAAATCCTAATGCATAAGGATTCATTCCTGAATAATACGGACTATTATAAGCCGGTTGTGCAATGACGTTAGTATGATTATGTAAGATTTCTAACATGAATTTATCCGACACCAATCCCTCGTCATACATGTGGTTAGTGATGGTATAATGCCAGAATGTTGCCCAACCTTCATTCATGACTTGAGTTTGTTTTTGTGGATAAAAATATTGACTGATTTTGCGAACGATACGAATTATTTCGCGCTGCCAAGATTGTAACAGTGGCGCATTTTTTTCTACAAAATAGAGAATGTTTTCTTGGGGTTCTACTGGGTAATTTGGTTCAACAGGCTCTGATTTTTGGTTGTATTGGGGGAGGGTACGCCATAATTCATTGACTTGAGTTTGTAAATAATCTGTGCGTTCTTGTTGGCGTCGTTTTTCTTCACTGAGTGATGGTTCACTTGGGCGTTTATAACGATCAACGCCATAATTCATTAATGCATGACATGAATCGACAATATTTTCGACAGCATCGATACCGTATTTTTGTTCACATTCAGCAATATAATTCTTGGAAAATAGTAGGTAATCAATGATTGAATCTGCATCTGTCCATGATTTAAATAAGTAATTGTTTTTAAAGAAAGAGTTATGTCCATAGCTGGCGTGTGCAATAACTAATGCTTGCATTGGAATGGTGTTTTCTTCCATTAAGTAAGCAATGCACGGATTAGAGTTGATAACAATTTCATATGCTAACCCCATTTGACCACGTTTATAGCTTTGTTCTGTTTGAATAAATTTCTTACCAAAACTCCAGTGATTATAACCAATAGGCATCCCTACAGAAGAGTAAGCATCCATCATTTGCTCTGCTGTGATGACTTCAATTTGATTGGGGTAAGTATCAAGTCGGTAGTATTCTGCAATACGTTTAATTTCGATATGATACTCTTCTAGTAGTGGAAAATTCCAATCGGGGCCATCGTTGAGCTGCTTCACTTCATCTCTTAACATATAGACTCTCCCTAAGCGGCTTGTTTTTTAAATAGTTCTCGGAATACAGGGTAAATATCCTCCAGTTGGCGAATATGCTGTAAGGCAAACTGTGAGTATTCTTTTGCTACTTTTTCATATTCTCGCCATAAAGTCTGATGGGCACGATTGGTAATCTCGATATAGCTGAAATAACGGACTTTTGGCATAATTTTATCTAGCAATAGCTTACGGCATAGTGGTGAGTCATCAGCCCAGTTATCACCATCAGAAGCTTGTGCAGCGTAAATGTTCCATTCATTCGCGGGGTACTTATCGGTCACAATCTTATCCATTAGTTTTAAAGCGGACGATACAATTGTGCCACCCGTCTCTTGTGAATAAAAAAATTCATGTTCGTCGACTTCTTTTGCTTGAGTATGATGACGGATGTAAACTACTTCAATCGTTTTATAAGTACGTGTTAAGAACAGGTACAGTAAGATATAGAAACGTTTAGCCATGTCTTTAGTTGGCTGATCCATCGAGCCTGAGACATCCATTAGGCAAAACATGACGGCTTGGCTATTTGGTACTGCATATTGTTCAAAATTGTTATAGCGTAAGTCAAAAGTGTCGATGAACGGCACTTTACTGATCCGTTCTTTCAATTCCGCAATTTCTTTTTTTAATTCGTGAACAAATTGGCCTTCAATTTCGTCCTGATTCGTTAATTCATCAACTTGCTGTTGCAGCGATTTTACTTTTCTTTTTTTGCCAGCGGATAATGCAGTACGCCTCGCCAATGAATTTTGTAATGATTTAATAATCGAAATATTGCCGGGGTTACCATGTGAAGTATAACCTGCACGGCGGGTTTTCATTTCAACGATACTGTTAAACTGATTTTCTTGTAAATTTGGTAACTCTAAATCTTCAAATAAAAGATCAAGGTATTCGTCTTTTGAAATTTTAAAATTAAAATCATCATTACCTTCACCACTATCGCTGGCTTCTCCTCCTCCAGAACCTGAACCGCCTCTTGGTGGTGGACGGTTAATTTTATCACCAGTAATGAATTGGTCGTTACCAGGGTGAACAACTGTACGTTTGCCGCCTTTACCTTGGTGAAAAGTTGGCTCCGAGATGTCACGAGTTGGAATGCTGACACTTTCTCCAGATGTAATATCCTGAATACTACGATTGTTTACAGCATCAGATACCGCCTTTTTTATTTGTGAGTTATAACGACGCATAAAGCGTTGTCGATTAACGGTACTTTTATTTTTTCCGTTTAATCTGCGATCAATAAAATGTGCCATCTCATCCCCCTAAAGAATACAGTTATGATGATTTACGTACGCGCAAATACCATTCTGACAATAGTCTAACTTGTTTCTTGGTGTAGCCTTTCTCCATCATGCGGTCTACAAAGTTGTCATGCTTTTGCTGTTCGTCTGTGGATGTTTTACCGTTAAATGAGATAACGGGTAACAACTCTTCTGTATTGGAGAACATTTTCTTTTCGATTACAGTACGGAGTTTCTCATAGCTAACCCAAGACGGATTTTTACCACTGTTATTGGCTCTGGCACGGAGTACAAAGTTAACTATTTCATTACGGAAGTCTTTAGGGTTGCTGATACCTGCTGGTTTTTCTATTTTCTCTAGATCATTATTTAATGCTTCACGGTCAAATAGCTGGCCGGTCTCAGGATCTCGGTATTCTTGATCTTGGATCCAGAAGTCAGCATAAGTTACATAACGGTCGAATATGTTTTGGCCATATTCAGAATAAGATTCTAAGTAAGCTGTTTGGATTTCTTTGCCAATAAATTCCACATATTTGGGAATTAAATAACCTTTTAAAAATTCTAAATATCGGTCCGCAATATCTTGAGGGAACTGCTCTCGTTCAATTTGTTGTTCTAATACATAAAAAAGATGAACTGGGTTTGCTGCAACCTCCGCATGATCAAAGTTGAATACTTTTGATAAAATTTTATAAGCAAAACGGGTTGATAGGCCTGACATACCTTCGTCGACGCCTGCATAATCACGATACTCTTGATATGACTTTGCTTTTGGATCGGTATCTTTTAACGTTTCGCCGTCGTAAACACGCATTTTAGAGTAGATTGATGAATTTTCAGGATCTTTAAGGCGCGATAAAACGGTGAATTGAGACAGCGCATCAAGTGTACCCGGTGCGCATTTTGCATTATATAGCGCACTGTTTTCTAATAGTTTACGGTATATAGATTGTTCTTCACTCACGCGTAAACAGTAAGGTACTTTAACAATATAGACACGGTCTAAGAAGGCTTCGTTGTTTTTGTTATTACGGAATGTTTGCCACTCAGACTCATTGGAGTGAGCAAGGATAATACCTTCGAAAGGCAGGGCTGATAGACCTTCGGTACTGTTGTAGTTACCTTCTTGCGTTGCAGTGAGTAGAGGATGTAGCACTTTGATGGGAGCTTTGAACATCTCGACAAATTCCATCATTCCTTGGTTCGCTTTACAAAGTGCACCTGAGTAGCTGTATGCATCGGGGTCATCTTGTGAAAAATGTTCTAACTGACGAATATCAACTTTACCGACTAACGAGGAAATATCTTGATTGTTTTCATCACCGGGTTCAGTTTTAGCAATGGCAATTTGATGGAGTATAGATGGGCGCACTTTTTCTACTTTAAACTGGCTTATATCACCGCCAAATTCTTTCAAACGTTTAGCAGCCCAAGGTGACATTACATGACCAAGGCAGCGGGTTGGGATACCGTATTCGTTACGCAGAATACTGGCATCTTCATTCACGTCAAACAAGCTAAAGGGGTGATCGTTAACGGGAGATCCTTTAATGCGATAAATTGGTAAATTCTGCATTAAGTCTTTTAATTTTTCGGCGAGTGATGATTTACCACCGCCCACTGGGCCAAGTAGATACAGAATTTGTTTTTTTTCTTCTAAGCCCTGAGCAGAATGTTTTAAATAGGCGACAATTTGCTCGATGGCATCTTCCATACCATAAAAATCTTCAAAGGCTGGATAACGTGCTACAACACGATTGGAAAATAATCGGCTTAGGCGAGAGTCGGTTGCGGTATCAACCATTTCAGGCTCACCAATTGCGTTTAGTAATCTTTCAGCTGCAGATGCATATACAGTTCTGTCGTCACGGCATAAATTCAAGAATTCTTGAATGGTATACTCTTCTTCACGACTTTCTTCATATCTTTGCTGGTAATGTTCAAAAATACTCATAGTTACCCCCAAAATGTAATTACTTGCATCCGCAAACATTAGCATCTACAAGTCTGAAGTATTTCTCACTTCTAATCTAAATTTAGACTTTGATTTTAAAATTGCGCAATTAAATTGCGGTTTTATAAGCGTTTTATTAATTTTTTATTATGGCTGCAATATATTATTTAAAAGGTAATCGTGCGTTTATTAGTGAATGAGGAGATGTAAGAGTTGTTTTGCGGAATTTTGTATTATTATTTATTGATATAACAATATATAAACAAAGTATAGTCTAATCAAGATGTGATTAAATATTATTTAGAATTGATATTCACGAATTGTGACATCGCTATAATGGTGACCTTGCTATAAAGGGGGGCATTATTTTAGTGACAGGTTTACGTTAAGGGGGTTTAAAGTAAACCTGTTTGGGGAAGTGCTATGCTGTTATCGTTTCATGTAGCAATTTATTTAACATACGCATTGTTGCTTGCACACCAGCGAATACTTGGTTAGAGCTAACACCACGGGTTCGGAAACTTCGATCGCCCTGCTGCCAAGTAATAAAGCTTTCTGTTAATGCACTGGTTTTACCGCCTGGTGGAATACGTACTTGATAGTTTTCTAAATTTGGATAATCAAATCCAACTTTGTGCATGATGGCTTGAATTGCCATACTAAACGCATCAAAGCCACCATTACCGGATCCCGCTGATTTGTATATCTCATCGCCGATGCGAATACGGATACTTGCGGTGGAATCAACATTGAGTCCAGATGTAATCGAACAGTTGAGCAGTTCAATATGCGAGTAATCTTTACTTTCCAGTAAATCCGCAATAATAAAGGGTAAATCTTCAGGTGTTATAGTTGCTTTTTGATCACCTAAAGTGACAATACGCTCGAGCAATTTAGTCTTTTGCTCGGGGCTTAAGTCTATACTTAACTCTTCAAGATTTTTTTCTATCGATGCTTTACCGCTCATTTTTCCGAGCGCATAGGTTCGGGTACGCTTAAACCGTTCAGGGCCTAACACCGTTTGATATAAGCCACCTTTATTATCGCCATCGGCATGAATACCACTAGTCTGAGTAAATACGTCTGCGCCAATAATAGGCGCATTTGCTGGCGTTATTTTACCCGAGAAATTTTCAATCATTTGGCTTATCTGATGGATGCGTTGTTCATTGATTGATGATTCGATACCGAGTTTATCTTTAAGGACCACTGCAACTTCTGCAAGTGAAGCATTACCAGCGCGTTCACCTAAACAGTTTACAGTGCAATGAATAGCGCTAATGCCGACTTTTGCTGCAGCGAGCGCATTTGCTGTGGCTAAACCGTAATCATTATGTGGATGAAAATCAAATTTCTGTTGCGGATAACGCCCAATCATATCAGACAGACTGACATGCACTTCATCTGGAGACATTACACCGAGTGTATCTGGCAGCATGTAATGTTGGATTGGTAAATCTACAAGTGCATTGATCATGTTGTAAACATAATCAGGATTGTCACTGTAACCATTAGACCAGTCTTCAAGGTAAATATTAACCGCTAACCCTTGCTCTATTGCGTAGTGAATAGTTTCTCTGACATCTTCAATATGTTGCGTAGGGGTTTTACGGAGTTGCTCGGTGCAGTGTTTTTCACTGCCCTTTGTGAGTAAGTTGATCACTTTGGCACCGCTGGACGTTATCCAGTCAACGCTTTTGGTATGATCGACAAAACCCAGTATTTCGATTCGCCCTGCCACTTGTTCTTGTTCTGCCCATTGCATTAATGAGGATACGGCATGTTTTTCGCCAAGAGAAACGCGCGCAGATGCGACTTCAATTCGGTCAACATTAAGAGATTGGAGTAGGGCTTTGGCAATACTAACTTTTTCGTCGGGGGTGAAAGAGACCCCTTGGGTTTGTTCTCCATCACGAAGAGTTGTGTCCATTAATTGGACTTGAGGGCGCATGATTTCCATATTTGCTACCTGCTTCAAATTGTAGGGAAAGAGCGGATAGAAGATGACTATCCGCTTTTAAACCGTCTCTTAGTTTGCTTTATAATAGAGCAATACTAAAAGTTAGCTTGCTTCAGTCCATAACCATGGAAACTGTTGCTTATTTCTAGCTTCGAATTCAGAGATTTTAGCTTCATGTTTTAATGTCCATGAGATATCATCAGCGCCTTCGATAAGGCTTTGCTTACGAAATGGATCAACCTCAATATTAATAACAATACCACCGGGTGTTGTCACAGTTTGTGCTGGAAGATCAACAGTAAACTCGACACCTTCGTTAGCATCAATTTCAGCCATTAATGCGGCGAGAACATCTTTGTTTACACGAATTGGTAAAATACCGTTTTTAAAGCAGTTAGAGTAGAAAATATCTGCATAGCTAGTTGAAATGATGGTATTGAAACCAAAGTCTTCAATTGCCCAGGGTGCATGTTCACGTGATGAACCACAACCGAAATTGTCGCCAGCAACTAAAATCTTAGCACCTTTAAATGCTGGTTTGTTTAATTCAAACTCAGGGTTTTCTGAACCATCATCAAGAAAACGCCAGTCATGAAATAAGTGTATACCAAAGCCGGTACGTTCTACTTTTTTCAAGAACTGTTTTGGAATGATTTGGTCTGTATCTACGTTACTACGATTCATTAATGCAGCAACACTAGTATGATTTTTATATGCTTTCATTTTAATTCCTTGATCACTAATGTGCTAAAGCTTATGCCCAGTTACGGATGTCAACAAAGTGGCCTTCAATTGCCGCTGCTGCAGCCATTGCTGGAGATACAAGGTGTGTACGACCACCTTTACCTTGACGACCTTCAAAGTTACGGTTTGACGTAGACGCACTACGTTGACCTTCGCTTAGTTGGTCACCATTCATTGCTAGACACATAGAGCAACCTGGTTCACGCCATTCCCAACCTGCATCAACTAAGATCTTATCTAGACCTTCTTTTTCAGCTTGTTCTTTAACAAGGTATGAACCTGGAACTGCAATTGCTTGTACTGAAGCGCTTACCTTTTTACCGACGGTTAATTCAGCAATAGCACGGAAATCTTCAATACGACCGTTAGTACAAGAACCAACGAACACAAGATCAATATTAATATCAGTGATTGCTGCACCGGCTTCAATGTCCATGTAGGCAAGGGCGCCTTTACATGCCGAAGCTTTAATTTCATCACTAAAGTCACTTGGTGAAGGAACCGTTGAGTTTACTGCGGCTACTTGTTCTGGAGACGTACCCCAAGTAACTTGTGGTGCAATGTCTTCAGCTTTAAGTTCGATAACAGTGTCAAATTTAGCGCCATCATCACTTGGTAGTGATTTCCAGTATGCAAGTGCTGCAGCCCAGTGATCCCCTTGTGGTGCAAACTCTTTACCTTCCAGATAATCATATGTTGTTTCATCTGGTGCGATAAGGCCTGCACGTGCGCCGCCTTCAATTGCCATGTTACACAAGGTCATGCGACCTTCCATTGTAAGGTCTCGAATTGCAGAACCTGCGAACTCGATTACATGGCCAGTACCACCTGCAGTACCTATTTTACCGATAACAGCAAGCGCGATATCTTTGGCTGTTGAATACTTCGATAGTGTACCTTCTACACTTACTAGCATAGTTTTAGATTTTTTCTGTTGTAGCGTCTGAGTGGCCATTACATGCTCAACTTCGGACGTACCTATACCGAAGGCTAACGCACCAAATGCACCATGTGTTGCAGTATGTGAATCACCACAAACAGCAGTCATTCCTGGGTGGATAAAACCATGTTCAGGTACAACAATATGAATAACACCATTATTAACGTTTTGCATATCGTAAATAAGGAGGTCGTGTTCACTACAGTTGTTTGCCATCGTATCAATTTGCTTTGCTGCAATTGGATCTTTAATTGGTAGATGACGGTCAACGGTTGGTACACAGTGATCCATTGTCGCTAGAATACTATGACGATTACGGATCTTACGTTTTTGTACTTTTAAGCCTTCAAATGCTTGTGGACTTGTTACTTCATGCATCAAGTGACGATCGATGTAGAGTAGCGGGGTTCCATTCTCTGGTTCGTGAACTAAGTGTGAATCCCAAATTTTTTCATACATTGTCTTTTTCATTGCTTTGCTTCCCTTCCCATCAAGCGAGATATTTATACTTTCTTATGTCTTGATACTATGACAATTGTGTGACCTTCTTCAAGAACATAATTTCATAAATAGTTGGAATTATAAATATCCAATTTGTTATTGTTTGTCATTATTGACTTTTATTGGAGTATAAATCTGTTTAATTTGAAATATATAGTTTTATGCATTGCTATATTTGCCATTGGCGGGGTTATTTGTTTTTTATAATATGTTTAATATTTCGACTTTTTAGTTTTTCAACGTGGTAAATAAAGTTATTTCTACAATATTAAGGTCATGATTGTAGAAATAACCATATAACCTATGCTTAGAAGATGTAGTAACCATGTATTATTTTAAATAGATCAATGATTAAAGGAGTGAGGGAATGAATTCTTTAAAGGTATCTGACTATATGCAGTTACGGCCAGTTAAATTGACTGCAGATATGCCTGTGGCAACGGCTGTTGATAGATTACTAAGATCTACTCATATTGGAGCGCCTGTGGTGAATGATAGTGATACGCTCATTGGCTGGATTTCTGAACAGGATTGCTTAGCATCGTTACTGGAATCGAGTTATTACTGTGAAGAGGTCGCGATAGTTGAAGACTTGATGAGAAAGGATGTGCTCACAGTTCGGGTGACGGACAGTATTATTGAACTCGCGCAGCAAATGCTAGAAGCCAAGCCTAAAGTTTATCCTGTGATTGACGATGAAGGCTTACTCGTGGGGATCATTTCTCGTCGAAATGTACTCAAAGCAATGGATAAACAACAACAAGCGTGTTATTTAAATGCCGCAAATATTTAGCTAGCCCTAATGCAATAAAAAGAGGCTACAACGATTGCAGCCTCTAAGCTATCAATTAATACTTTTTACTTATGCAACCGCAGTATCACCAGTTTTGTTAGCGTGAAAACGCTTTTCACCAAAATAAGCGTAACTTAAACAAATGATAGAAGCTAAGCAAGAGGCGACGAGAACCATGAAACCACCATCCCAACCAAAATGGTCGACTGTATAGCCAAGTACTGCATTGGCAGCAACTGCGCCGCCTAGGTAGCCGAATAGACCTGTTAGACCCGCTGCTGTGCCTGCCGCTTTTTTAGGTGCAAGCTCAAGTGCGTATAGACCAATTAACATAACCGGGCCGTAAATCAGGAATCCAATCGCAATTAATGCCGCCATATCGATGGCTGGGTTCCCTGGCGGGTTAAACCAGTAAACAAGTACAGCAATCGTCACTAGCGCCATAAATAGTATTCCTGCTGGTGCACGACGTCCTTTAAATAATTTATCTGAAATCCAACCACAAAGTAGGGTGCCTGGAATACCCGCCCATTCATACAAAAAATAAGCCCAAGAAGAGCCATCTACAGTGAAACCTTTTGCTTCTTTCAGGTACACAGGTGCCCAATCTAAAACACCGTAACGGATCATATAAACAAAGGCGTTAGCAACTGCGATAGACCATAACAGTTTATTATTAAGAACATATTTTAAGAAAATCTCTTTTGCCGTCATTTCTTGTTCATGATCTGTGCTGTAATCATCTGGATAATCATCTTTATATTCTTCGATTGGTGGTAACCCACAAGATTGCGGAGTATCACGCACAGTGAGCCAGACAAAGACTGCGACGAGTACAGCAAAGAAAGCTGGTACATAAAATGCGGTATGCCAATCGTCATTAAATGCCCATAAGCCAAGTAAGAACATAGGGCCGATTAAGCCGCCACCGACGTTATGCGCAACGTTCCAAACCGAGACTAATTCACCACGTTCTTTTTTAGACCACCAGTGAACCATGGTTCTGCCACAAGCTGGCCAGCCCATGCCTTGGAACCAACCATTTAAAAATAGTAAAACGAACATCGCAGTAATACTGCCGGTTGCCCAAGGCATGTAGCCAAAAGTAAACATAACGGCAGCTGACATTAATAAGCCAGCGGTTAAGAAATAGCGTGGGTTAGAGCGGTCAGAGACACTACCCATCAGGAATTTAGATAGTCCATAAGAAATAGAGACTGCAGATAAAGCAACACCCAGATCACCACGGCTAAAGCCTTGTTCAATCAGGTATGGCATGGCCAAACTGAAGTTTTTACGAACTAGGTAGTAGCCTGCATAGCCAAAGAAAATACCAAAGAATAACTGCCATCTTAAATATTTATAGGTGGAGTCAACTTGGTCTGCGGGTAAACGAGCAATGTGCTCTTTCGGTTTGAAAATACCAAACATTTATAACCTCGAGTTTCAACGTGTTGATGGTTTTAAATAACCATTTCATAGGGTTTGAAGTTCGTTCGAGCGAAAATCGTGTGGATTTTATTTTCTTTCGGCTATTACATGTGTGATGTAGATCACATAAATATATTTTTATAATTAAATAAATGATGTATGTTAATAAGAATGTGTTATTTAGTTGCTTGTTTAGGTGTTTGTAAATAAATCGTGACAGGGTGTTAATCTAGGTGGTGACTACTCATTTAGTGGTGGGTTCGTTGTTTTTCGGCTTTATATGTCAAGTAGTGTAAATAATCTGTGCCATATATTTCATTAAATTTATATTTGTTCAGTGTTTAACTAATAGCCTAAAAAGTGTGCCATAACGATGACCAATCGAGGTTATAGCGAGGCGACTGAAGTACTTTTCATTTGAAATCCAATAATCATTTGAAATTCTAGAGCTACTGGCATAGTATTTCGCTTTTAAAACTAGAGTTAATGGGCGCTTTCTAACTATTATGCAGAGTATCTTAAAATCCCTGACGGCTGAACTATCTAACTGTATGCATTCCGATCGTTTTCGTTTTAAACGTCGTTTGCAAACAGCGCAAAAATTACCTTCTGAAAAGCAAGAAAAAGCTATTGATAAGCTGCAGCAAGATATTGCGGCATCGTCGAGCCTGCGTCAGTCGCGTATTGATAACTTACCAGTAGTCTCTTATCCTGAAGATCTGCCTATTAGTCAAAAGCGTGATGATATCGCTAATGCTATTTTAAATAACCAAGTGGTTATTATTGCAGGTGAAACAGGCTCGGGTAAAACCACTCAGATCCCTAAAATATGCCTAGACCTCGGTTTAGGTATTGATGGCATGATAGGGCATACACAGCCAAGACGACTTGCAGCTCGTACGGTTGCGAATCGTATTGCTGAAGAGCTTGATTCAGAGCTTGGTGAGCATGTAGGTTATAAGATCCGTTTTAACGATAACGTCAGCAAGAAAAGTTACATAAAACTGATGACCGACGGTATTTTACTGGCAGAGATCCAACAAGATCGCTTCTTAAGTAGATATGACGTGATCATTATTGATGAAGCCCATGAACGTAGTTTAAATATTGATTTTATCCTCGGTTATTTAAAGCAATTACTTAACCGTCGCCCCGATTTAAAAGTGATTATTACGTCTGCGACGATTGATCCAGAACGTTTTTCTAAACACTTTAATAATGCGCCTATGATCGAAGTGTCTGGCCGTACTTATCCTGTTGAAGTGCGTTATAACGCGTTAGCTGAGCAAGAAGATGGGCACGAACGTGATCAAATCCAAGGCATTGTTGATGCTGTCGATGAACTGCAGAGCGAAGGCCTTGGTGATATCTTGGTATTCCTTAACGGTGAACGTGAGATCCGGGATACTGCAGATGCGTTAAACAAGTTAAAACTTCGAAATACCGAAGTACTGCCTTTGTATGCGCGCTTAACGAATGCCGAGCAGAACCGTATTTTCCAAAGTCATGTTGGTCGTCGAGTGGTATTAGCGACAAACGTGGCAGAAACATCGTTAACTGTACCGGGTATCAAATATGTGATTGACCCAGGTACTGCGCGTATTAGCCGTTATAGCTATCGTACCAAGGTACAGCGCTTACCGATTGAAGCTGTCTCACAGGCCAGTGCAAATCAGCGTATGGGCCGTTGTGGTCGTGTTAGTGCGGGTATTTGTATTCGACTTTATAGTGAAGAAGATTTTAATAACCGTCCTGAGTTTACGGATCCTGAGATCCAGCGTACTAACCTTGCTTCTGTTATTTTACAAATGCATGCATTGGGATTAGGCGATGTTGCTAATTTCCCATTCGTACAGCCACCAGACAGCCGTAACATTACCGATGGTCTAAAACTGCTTGAAGAATTAGGCGCCATTGATATCAGTAATGCTGATCATAATAAACGCCTAACGCCTATTGGTGTTGCGTTGGCTAAACTGCCGATTGATCCGCGTCTTGCTCGTATGGTCATGGAAGCAAACACCAATGGTTGTTTGAATGAAGTGATGGTGATTACGGCTGCATTGTCGATTCAAGACCCTCGTGAACGACCGATAGAAAAACAGCAAGCAGCAGATGAACAACATCGTCGTTTTTATGATAAAGAATCTGATTTCATCACCTTCTTGAACCTTTGGAATTACGTCAAACAGCAACAAGACGAGTTATCGTCATCACAGTTCCGTCGCTTATGTAAGAAAGATTACCTTGCGTATATGCGTGTACGTGAATGGCAAGATATTTACTCGCAGCTGTCACAAGTGGTGAAAGAACTCGGCTTTAATGTTAAGCCTGTTGAAGTTAATGAAGAAGGCGCGATCAGTAACGGCGATAATATTCATAAAGCGCTATTGTCGGGTATGTTAAGTCACGTTGGTTTTAAAGATAAAGACCAAGATTATTTAGGTGCACGTAACAGTAAGTTTAATATCTTCCCTGGCTCTGGTTTATTTAAAAAACAGCCTAAGTGGGTAATGGTTGCGGAACTGGTGGAAACGTCACGTTTGTTCGGCCGTATCGCAGCGAAAATCCAACCGGAATGGATTGAACCGCTTGCTACACATTTAAACAAATCAACGTACAGCGAACCGCATTGGGAAAAACGCCGTGGTGCGGTTGTTGCTGCTGAAAAAGTAACTTTGTATGGTTTAGTCATTGTTGCTAAGCGCATGGTGAACTACAGTCAAATTGACCCGGCATTATGCCGTGAAATATTTATTCGTAGTGGTTTAGTTGAAGGTGAATTTAATACTAAACATGCGTTCTTTAAGCACAATATGGCGGAAGTCGAGCGTATTCATGCGTTAGAACATAAGTCGCGTCGTCGTGATATTTTGGTTAGTGACGATGATTTGTTTGGTTTTTATGCGGATATTATTCCTGAACACGTTTGCTCTGGCCGTCACTTTGATAGCTGGTGGAAAAAAGAGAGCAAGCAAACACCTGATTTATTAACGCTAACCCAAGCTCGTTTGATGAAGCATAATGCAGAAGCGATTACTGCACATAGCTATCCAGAGTTTTGGAGTCAAAACAGCTTTAAATTCAAATTGGAATACAATTTCGAACCGGGTACTGTTGAAGATGGCATCACGGTTATTATTCCATTAGCGATCCTCAATCAAGTCAATGAACAAGGCTTTGATTGGCAGATTCCGGCTTTACGTGAGGAATTAATCATCACCATGATTAAGGCGCTGCCAAAAACACTGCGCCGTAATTTTGTACCCGCGCCAAATTATGCGGGTGCAGCACTGGAGAATATGGACCCTAGCCAAGGTGAATTAGCTGTAAGTCTGAACAAACAGTTATTGCGCATGACGGGTGTCCGTTTAGATCAAGATGTATGGGAGCACTTGACGCTGCCGACGCACCTTAAAATTCATTTTAAAGTTGTTGATGAAAAACTAAAACAAATTAGTTTTGGTGATGACTTAGGTGCATTAAAACAGCAACTGCAAGGTAATATTCAAGAAACCTTAGTGAAGGTGGCTGACAAAGGTATTGAGAAGACAGATCTTATTACCTGGGACTTTGGTCATTTACCGACTGAATTTAAACAAAAACATGGCGGTTATGAAGTTAAAGCGTATCCCGCTTTAGTTGATAATAAAAAGTCGGTTGAAATTAAGCTGTTTGATCATCAAGAAGACGCTGCTGTTGCTGCTAAAGCGGGTTTGCGTCGCTTGATCTTACTTAATGTACCGTCACCGATTAAATACCTTGAACAGAAACTACCAAACAAAGCGAAACTTGGACTGTATTTCAATCCGTTTGGTAAAGTGACTGATCTGATCCACGATTGTATTTCTTGTGCTGTTGATAGCATAATTTCAAAACAGCCTGCTCCGAGTGATGCAGAAAGTTTTGAAGCATTAAAAGAACTGGTTCGTGCCAATATCGCAGATGAGACGGTTGAAGTCGCAAAGCAGGTTGAGAAGATTCTCACTGCCGCGCATCAAGTGCATAAACAGATTAAAGGCAAAGTATCTCTTGATATGATCGTGGCTAATGGTGATATCAAAGCGCAATTAGCGAAGCTTATTTACAGTGGTTTTGTGACCAATACAGGTGTTAAAAAATTAGCAGATGTACAACGTTACATTGCTGCGATTGAACATCGATTGAATAAGCTTAAGATTGATCCTATTCGTGATCGTGGTAATTCAGTTGAAGTGCAACCGCTATTGGAAAACTATGTTCAGTTAACTAAGATGCCACGATTAACACTTGCACAACAAAGTGAGTTATTAAAACTGCGTTGGATGTTAGAAGAACTACGTGTATCGTTATTTGCTCAACAATTAGGGACCAGTTATCCTGTATCTATTAAGCGCGTAAAAATCGCATTTGCAGAGTTTAAAGCGAGTTTGTAGTGGACTTAATTCTATTTAGGACTGGACTGTTATAATGAAAAAGGGAAGCCATATGGCTTCCCTTTTGTTTATATTACCCATTGGTCTCGGCCATTTTTTTTCGCTTGATATAATTTGTTATCTGCTTGCTGTATTAAGCTTTTTACCGTTATTTTCCTATCAGGGATTACGCTGACGACACCAAAACTCATGGTGATTATGGCATGTTCATTGATTCCAGCATGTTGAATCTCTAATGATCTCACTACATTAACGAGTTTTTCAGCAACTAATTTAGCGCCTTTTGTATCTGTATTTGGTAATAACATACAGAACTCTTCTCCCCCATAACGGGCGACTAACTCAGAAGGTCTTCGCAGGGACTTGTTAAGTGTGGATGCGACTAATTTTAAACACTCATCACCTTGGACGTGACCGTAGTGATCATTGTATATTTTAAAGAAGTCTATATCAGCAAGGATAAAGGTAAGGGGTTGAGCATGGCGTTTGGCACGTGATAGCTCTTTTGAAAACATAGCATCTAGGTGTCTACGATTGGCAATGCCAGTTAAGCCATCAAGCGTGGCCAAGCGCTCTAATTCTTCATTTGCCAATTCCAAATCATTTTTGGTTTTTAATAGTTGTGAACGCATTGTCGCAATGCGCTCCATCGCTGTCATTTTAGCGATGAGAATCTGTTTTTGTATGGGTTTTGGTAAGTAGTCATCACCACCAGCTTCAATACCAACCATAACATCTTCTGGTTCAGTTTTACCACTGAGAAATATAATGGGCACCCAATCAGTAAATTCTTGCCTAATTTGTTTTGCTACTTGATAACCGTTAATACCTATCATCACAACACCCAGTAACACAATATCTGGATTACATTCTGAAAATAGTGCGATGCCTGTTTCACCATTTTCTGCGTCGAAGACTTCGTGATTAAGATGTTGTAGGTAAGATCGAATAATCAGTCGTTCAATCTTGGAGTCATCGATTATGAGGATCTTCATCGGCAGTCCTTGCTCTTTTTAGTCGTTGTCCGATAAATACGGTTCTGATAACTAAATATAGCAAGTATCAGTTTAGTTAGTGTAATCTTTTGTTGCTCTGTATCACACACTTAGTGTTATACGTCTTCATCGTTGCCTTAACTTGAAATATTTCGTCAGCTGTTAGCTCGTCATCCCAAGTTACAATAGCTGAAATAGTTGGGCTTTGAGCTGCTTTTAATAGAGTATGAAATTTATTGTTCACTTTAGCTTTATGGATGATGAGTGCACTATCTGCGCTAATCCCATGTTGCCATAATAATGCGGCAGTCAGTGTCATTGGTGGTGCAATGATTGCAGTCCAGTGACCATGGCTATCTTCAATTACGGCTTCATCAACATGAGTCAAAGGCTTATTTTGTGTAGAAGTATTCGCGTTATATATAAAAGATTTAGTTTGCATGGTCGTGCGCCTGTCTTTATATCCAGTGGTTATATATACAGTAGTATTTTGTTGTGATATTTGCAAGCATTTATTATCTTTTAAATGAGTAAATCTGAAATGCTATTGTGTAACTTCTTGATTTAACTCTATTTTGTTTGGTTGTTGTTTTTGTGGACGATCACTTTAGTGGGGCTGTCACCATATACATAAACTGAACTCCGTTTATTACTGGTAGCTTATACAGTATTACATACAGTGCTTTTAGGTGGGTTAATCAATTATATTTAGAGCAGGTTATTGATGAACTTACAATGGAAGGTCAAACGATGGGGTTAAGCGTGGGTTGTTTAAAAGTAAGCCGTTGCGGTTGTTCAACTGCATGAGTGCTGATAATAGCGCCTCTTCTTTTAATGGTTTTGTTAATACGTAGTCTGCACCTGCGTTAAGCATGTGGATACGTGTGTCTTCGTAGGCATCCGCAGTACAGGCAAATATGGGTAAGGTTGCAATATCGAGTGGTAATGTACGTATAGCGCTTATCGCATCAATACCATTCATAACAGGCATATGATTATCCATTAATATCAAATCGTAATGCTGAGTCTGTACTTTTGCAATGGCCTGAGCGCCATTTTCAACAATATCACTGCTGATTTGTCGGAGTTTCAAGAATGAAGACAGGACAAGTTGGTTTACTTTATTATCTTCGGCTATCAGTACATGTAAGCCGGAAAAATCAGTAATGTCATGGTTAAGTGGGGTCACAATTTTTGTTTCTTCGCCGCACTCTAACGGAATTTCGACTGTAAATGTTGAGCCTTGTCCTTTAACGCTTTCTAGTTTGATATTACCTTCCATTAAATTAAGTAATTGTTTAACAATCGATAAGCCTAAGCCCGTTCCACCGAACCGTCGGGTTGTTGAGGATTCTTCTTGTGTAAATGGGTCAAAAATTGCTGTCATTCGTGAGCGAGAAATACCAATTCCAGAGTCACTGACGGCAATGGAAATGGTGTGTATATTACCTTCCACTTTTGTTTCATTAAAAGAGACAGTAACACCGCCTTGTTTTGTGAATTTAAGTGCGTTATTAACTAAGTTAAACAAGATCTGCCTGATTTTGGCTTTGTCACCTAAGTACCAACTATTGTGTTTTAAACTATTAATCACTTTGAATGTAATGCCTTTTTCTATACCGAGAGTGTAATAAGTGCTCGCTAAAGAATCTGCAATTTCGGATAGATTGAAGTTTGCGTTTTCTAGATCTAATTGACCTTCTTCGATTTTAGAAAAGTCCAGAATATCATTGAGTAATGCCATCATGTGATTACCCGAATCCATAATGGTTTTTAGGTGGGCGCTTTGTTCTTCTGTAAGTTGAGTTTTAGTTAAAACTTGCCCCATGCCTAACACACCGTTCATAGGGGTTCGGATCTCATGACTCATATTTGCCAGAAATCGGGTTTTTGATTTTTCACTGTGGCGGGCATGATCCACAGCTTCTTGTAATTCTAGCGTTTTATGCTCTAATGAATGGCTCATATTGAGTAATGCATTACCGAGGGTACCCACTTCGCAATTGCGATCAATGAGTAATTTATCGATAAAATCACCTTTACCAATATTGTTTGCCAATTTAGTCAGGTCAGTGAGTGGGCCAGTAATATTTTTAGCAATAACATAACTTATCCAAGCTACAATAGGGATACATAAAGATACGAGAAAGAGTAATTTATAAAACAGATCAAATAGTGGCGCCATGATGGTGTCATAAGGCGCCGTGGCTAATAAAGACCAGTCGCCAGTCATCTCGGCACCGTATTCACCTAAATCGGCGTAACCAGAAATAACCTTACGATTATCGGCATTGTTGTAGATCGCATAACCATCCATATCTCCTTCGAGCTTGGCTTGTAGTGATTCAATTGCTAAGTCTTTGTGTGGTCTTAATAAACGCGTATTAGGATCTGTTGTGATTAATACATTCCCTAGATCATCGACTAAATAGGTATATTCATTACCAATTGTTTGTTGGTCTATGTCAGCAACGATATCGAATAATTCGGTGATATTAACTTCACTGACTAAAACCCCGATGACTTTCGCTGTTCGAGGGTCGAATACCGCACTCACAAATTTAAAGTCAAAATGACGTTGCTGAAAGTGGTTATTAGTTTCACCACCTAAGTGCGTTAAAGGAGAAATATATGCATGGGATGGATCGGCGAGTGCCTTATTAAATTCATTTTTTATGTTTTCGGCATAGGAAAAAATATTGTCGTTAATTGTATGGCTTTCTGATGCCGCTATAATTTTGCCTTTTACGTCTACGTAATATATTGATTTGTAATGAGGATAGGTGTCAATGATGTCTTCAAAATGATTGGTTATTTCGACATAGTCGGCAAGTGCGAACAGCGGACTTTTACTGAGTAGCTCAAAGTTAAGCTGTACTTTAAGCATAAAGTTATCGACTTTCTTTGCTGCGTTCTCAACATTATGTTGTAAATGTAATCCGGTATTTATTTCAAACTGCTTTTGCATGCTATAGAACATGATGCCAGTGGTCGTTAGCCAAAAAAACAAAATTAATCCGATAAATGATAATGCGATCTTATTTTTGAGTAACATTACAGCATCCACGTAGTTGGCATTGATAAAAAGCGAGTAAAGGTGATTTTAAATCGCGCGAAATCCTGAAGATGCATAGGCATACCTGTAACCATAGCTGAATAATTCATGCTGTCACTAGTCTATGTCTCAGCGCCAATAAATGGAAAGTTCTAGGTCACATTTTAGCTTTCAATATAAGTACTGGCTCACAAGTTTTTTAAAAATGTTTATAATAATCGCGGGAGTTATGCACGCCACTTGGACCTCGAAAAACAAGATAGCGAGAAAACAAATAATCCCTATGCTTATTATTCATAGTTATGTTGTGATTTAATTTTATCGGCAACAATATCAGCCCATTGCTGGTAAATAATTGGCCCTGGATGAAATCCATCTTCAGCCATATCCTTATCATTTAATTCAGCATTGAAATCGATTAATTGACAATCACTTTGGCTTTCAATTAGGGTTGCTAGTTTACGATTAAACTGAGCTGCTCTTGCGCCTAAATAACGTCGTAATGGTTGTGGTAGTACTGAGAATTGTCCCATCGGAGGGACTTGTGTGATAAGGATTTGTTGGCAGTTAAATTGTTCGCGTAATAGCGTGATCAAATCTTGTTGCTGAGTTAACCACGTTGATGCTGCTAGTGTAGCCGTGACATCATTTACACCTAATGAGGTCACGATAATATCGAAGGTTTGTTGCGGTTGTTTCGATAGCATTTGTAGGCTGTCTAATGTGGTATGGCCCGATTTCGCCAATAACTGCCAATTAACCTGGTAGCACTCGGCCAGCGCCGAAACCAAGTGTCCTGTTAACGCTTGTGACTGGTTATCCACACCAACACCAGCAGCGGCAGAATCACCAACAATAAGCAGTCGTATTTTTTGTCCTTTTCCTGCCATTCCAGAGCGTTCTCCTGCCGCTTCTGGTAGCTTTGGTGTTACTTTTTTTACATATTGCCCTTGTGCGATAATGATCGGCGCATAAACTGCTCTCGTTAATAATTTGTTTAATAATTTGAACATACCACCTCCTTGATTTAATCATAATAGCAATACGGCGGCGATTAATTTGCGCGCTTATGCCCAAAGCCATAAATATAATCAATTTTAGTAATCTTGTTATGGAATGCAAATATCGAACTATATTTACACTTAGGCTATTTTATGATTAATTGGAGTAAGTTATGTCAAATCATCATACGTACAAAAAAATTGAAATGGTTGGTTCGTCAAAAACAAGTATTGAAGAGGCCATCCATAATGCACTTGCAGAGTGCAGTAAAACAGTAAAGAATATGGATTGGTTTGAAGTGGTTGAAACCCGTGGTCATATTGTTGATGGTGCGGTTGGGCATTTTCAAGTGACGCTGAAAATAGGTTTCCGTATCGGAGACAGCTAAATTTTCAATAAATTGATTTATAAGGATGTAAACGATGAGTAAAATATCAGGGGGCTGCTTATGTGGCTCAGTTAAATTTGAAATTACCAATGATTTTAGTCAATTTCATTTGTGTCATTGTCAGCAGTGCCAAAAAATAACTGGCTCTGCTCATGCATCTAATTTATTTTGCCAATCCGGACACATTACGTGGTTGGCTGGTATGGATAAAACTAAACGTTTCGATTACCCAAATCGTCATTTTGCGCGTGTATTTTGCACTGAGTGTGGAACTGGATTGCCGTATTTAGTCAATAAAGGTAAAACCTTAATCGTACCTGCGGGTTCATTGGATGTAGACGAAGAGACGGTGTTTAACGTTGCACCGCAAGATAATATATTTTGGCATGAGCGTGCGGCTTGGTATGATGCGGCTTTAGCTGCCCCGACGTTTGCAGGGTTTCCAAAGTAAGAGTTTTACCCAAGCAACTGCTTGATGATTTACTCATTTAGCCTGCCTTGTTTTCGCTTATGCTGCAGCGCATACTAAAAAATTAGGGTTAACCGTTATTCAAGAGTTTGAATATAATAACAATCATTATTATGAGTTGGTTTACGATACATCAAAACCAGTAGCGGCATAATAATGAATTAACAAGTTATAACCGATAAGCCATCCGTTATAACTTGTTAATTATTTACCTAGTCAGAAGCATTATTACTTAGTGTTAATATCTGAATTCACTTCAACATTATCAACAACATGATTATCACCCAAGTCATGTGGTAATACTAAGTTAAGAATAATCGCCACGATACCGCATAGACTCACACCTTGAAGGCTGAAATCACCGATACCAAATGCCATACCACCAATACCGAATACTAATGTCACCGCAACAATGATTAAATTACGAGACTTATGCAGATCAACACGATTAGTAATAAGCGTATTAAGACCTACGGTTGCAATTGTACCGAACAGTAAGATCATGATGCCGCCCATCACTGGTACAGGGAAGGTTTGCAGTAACGCACCGAGTTTACCCACAAAAGCCAACACGATTGCGATAACCGCTGCCCATGTCATGATGACAGGGTTGAATGCCTTAGTTAGTATTACTGCACCAGTTACTTCACTGTAGGTGGTGTTTGGTGGCGCGCCAAACATAGACGCAGCCATTGTCGCCATTCCGTCACCAGCAAGCGTCCGGTGTAGACCTGGTTTCTTAAGGTAGTCTTTACCTGTCGCATTCGAGATCGCGAGAATGTCGCCAACATGCTCAATCGCAGGGGCTAACGCAACCGGGATCATAAATAATATCGCATTGATGTTAAATTCTGGGTAAGTAAAGTTTGGTAGTGCTAACCAGCTTGCTTGGCCAACTGGAGCAAAGTCAATGATGCCATAAGCAAGACTTGCAAGATAACCGGCGATAATACCCGCCATAATTGGAATCAGTTTAAGTAGACCTTTACCAAAAACACTCACTATAATGGTGGTAAATAATGAGATAGAAGCAATGATAATTGCAACGTCGTTATTAATTAACTGTATTGCGCCATCACCTGTTTTACCCATGGCCATATTGACTGCAACAGGTGATAAACCAAGACCAATTACCATTATCACTGGGCCTACAACCACGGGAGGCAGTAGCTTATGGATAATTGCTACGCCACGGAATTTAATCACAGCGGACAATAATACATAAGTGAAACCAGCAGCCATCAAGCCACCCATAGTGCTCGCTATGCCCCAGGTTTGTATTCCGAACATGATCGGAGCAATAAAGGCAAAAGAAGAAGCGAGAAAAACAGGAACTGAACGTTTAGTGATAACTTGAAACACTAAAGTACCGAGGCCAGCACCGAAAAGCGCGACATTTGGATCCAAACCAGTAAGAAGTGGAACCAATACGAGGGCACCAAATGCGACGAATAGCATTTGTAGACCTTGCAGAATTTGCATTTTTTTATCTCCATTTTTAAATAAACGGCTGGACGGTAGCATAAAGTTTATACCATTGATATTAAAAATAGATAAAACCCCAACTTTTAGGCAGCGGGTCAATTTTGTGCTCATGATATGATACGTATCGTGCTTGTTTAAAACCAAAATCATGGCATTATATTGGTGCTTATCATTTATTTAACGCTATCCCCTGTATATACAGATAACAACCGTATTTAAAAGTTGGATTTCATGATCACCGACAGTCATATCATCGATACAGTATCAGCTCATCATTTGTTTTCAGCTCTTACGGATGCTGAGTTTCAACAACTCTTTAGTACCGCCAAAACATGTAAAATAGAACCACTAGAGAATGTGTTTCATCAAGGCGATAAAGCCAGTCGATTTTATTTAGTGCTACGCGGACACCTTAAACTTTACCGTACCAGTCCAAGTGGGCAAGAGAAGGTTGTCGAAGTGATGCGTGAAGGTAATACCTTTGCGGAAGCATTAATGTTTAATAACAAACCGTTTTATCCTGTGGCCGCGCAAGCGGTATCAGCCAGTGAACTGATTACATTTGATAATGAAACCTACTTAAAGATACTAAAAAATAACCCTGAGGCGGGTATCTCAATTATGGCGAATATGAGTATTCGTTTACATCATGATCTTTACGAAATTGAAATGTTATCGGTCGAGAATGCCAAAAACCGTTTACTGTTATTCTTGATGCAGAATATTCAAGACAAAGACGGTAATGAAGGTGTGATTGAATTAGATATACCGAAACGAACACTTGCTTCATTATTATCGATCCAACCAGAAACGTTTTCACGTTTACTCAAAAAACTGGCCAAAGAAGGCTTGATCGAAGAAAAAAGAGGGCATATTCGTATTGTAAATATTGACGCCTTGTATGCCGCTGCTGATATACCAGTACAATCAGTGACGGGGGGGCTAAACGGTGAGTAATGCGGTGCAGGTGATTTCTTTTTCTCATTTGGTCTTTGCCTTTATTCCTGTGTTAGTCGCGCTGGCTATCTTGTTGCAATGGCGATTACCGATTAAAAATGGCTTGTATGCGTTATCACGTATGCTGATTCAATTGTTGTTAATTGGCTATTTCCTGTCATATATTTTTGAGTCACATAGTGCTGGCATTGTTGTTGTCGTGCTTATCGTTATGGTTGTCGCCTCGAGCTGGATTGCTTTAGGTGCAGTGCCTGAACAGCGCTGGGAAATGTATAAATATGCATTAATCGCAGTAGCACTTGGGGGCGGGTTTACCTTATTTGTGATGAGTATTGGCGTACTGGGGCTAGACCCTTGGTACAATCCGCAATATATGGTGCCACTTGCTGGGATGGCATTTGCCAATGCGATGAATAGTGTCAGTTTGTCTGCTGAACGTTTACATGCGGAAATGACGCGTGGCGATGACTATTTTACTGCGCGACGTATCGCGTTAAGAGCGTCGTTAATACCGATTACTAATGCACTATTTGCTGTTGGCTTAGTTTCTTTACCAGGCATGATGACAGGCCAGATTTTATCCGGCGTATCGCCATTCATTGCAGTGCGATACCAAATTATGATTATGTGCATGCTGTTTGGTTCATCCGTGATTTCTGCGGCATTTTTCTTATCTTTGATAAAGCCGCTAATGACAACAAAGCAATGAGTTATCAACGACAAGATTTATAAAATACCAAGATTTATGTAATACTGATGAGCATGTCGGTAAACACGATTATAAAATAGAGGTTACAATGAAAATGGCTAAAATTTGTTATGTATTTTCTATATTGATCTTGGGTGTAGTTAATACGGCACATGCTACATCGTCGGTATGGAAAGTGAGTCATGGAGAACACAGTTTATATTTAGGTGGAACAGTGCATGTTTTATCGCTTGATGATTATCCGTTTCCGGCAGAGTTTGATCGTGCGTATGCGTTGGCTGAGACCTTGGTATTCGAAACGGATATGGCAAAATTAGAAAGCCCTGAATTTCAGAATTCTATGCTAAGTCAGCTTAGATACCCGGATGGGCAAGACTTAACGCAAAACCTAACACCTGAAACATACAAGATGTTAGCAGCGTATTGTGAGTCACGGGGTATTGGTATGCAGGTTATTAATAATTTTAAACCGAGTATGATTTCGTTGATGTTAACAATGGCAGAGTTACAACGCCTTAATTTAACGGGTCTTGGTGTTGATAAATATTACAACAGTAAAGCGGTTATCGATGCTAAAGAACTCGGTAAACTAGAAACAGTAGAACAACAGTTAGCGTTTATTGTGGGTATGGGTAAAGGTAAGGAAGATGAATTCATTCGTTATAGTTTAGAAGATATAAAAACATTACCCACATTTATGCATGAGATGAAAACAGCTTGGCGTCATGGTAATCGCCAAGCACTTATTGATCTTGCGATTACCCCTTTGCTTACAGATTTTCCTGATATTTATCAGTCATTATTAGTGCAACGTAATAATAATTGGTTACCTCAGATTGAAGCAATGTTTGACAGTAAAGGTACGGAGTTCGTACTTGTGGGGGCATTGCATTTAGTCGGAAAGGATGGATTATTACAACGATTAGAAGCGGCTGGTTATAAAGTAACGCAACTTTAGGGCGTAAATTGATAAAATAGTGGCATCGGTTACCATCCTGAAGTTGTTTGGCTATAGATGGGTATTGATAGTTAGGATATGATAGTGCTATCTGAACCTATATTTTGAAATGAACCTATGCTGAATTTTTTCCGTTCTAAACCACTAATTGATGATGCCAGTTGTGAATGGATGTTTGACACATTTGCGTGGGCGTTAACACATTTTGATCATCAAGAGTTCTTTCTGCGTACTCGGTTAATCCAACCAACGAATGATTTTTTTCCCGGTAATATTGATAGTCGACACGGTATGGCTGAAACTATATTTAATCATGTGGTTAAATATGCCGGATTGAGTCATTGGCCACTACAGTTACAAGCGCCCCAGTTTTTTAATGGTCAACCTCCTGCATTACTTGATTTATCCGCAGTACAACGAGATTCTTCAGCTGCGAATACCTTACCTGTGTTAGTTGCACCTCAGCCTTTAGCAATGACTTATAATCCACAGCAAGCTGCTAAACCGGGCGATCTAGCTTCGAGTTATGCGCATCATTTAGCCCAGCATGTGGTGGCACAATCACAACAACGCCCTCCTGGTGGGGCTGAGTATTTTAATGCGAGTACCGAAATTGTTGCCATTTTTATGGGTTTCGGCGTGATGATGGCTAATTCAGCTTATACTTTTAGAGGCGGATGTGGCAGTTGCTATAACGCGCAAGCAAATCGACAGGCAACCTTATCTGAAGACTATGTCATCTTTGCCTTGGCGCTGTTTTGTCGACTGAAAGGTATTCCAATAGGGGACGCGACACGTAATTTGAAAAGTTATTTAAAACAGAATTTCAAGCAAGCATTAAAACAAATTGATCGAGAACCTGCGCGTTTACAACAGTTATTTGCATTAAAGTAATATCACTACAGAACTCCCTATATAACAAAATAAAAAAGCCAGTAGAAAATGGCTTTTTTGTTTTAAATTAATAAGTTATAAGGTTAGGTGTTTCTTACATAGTGAATTTAGAAAATACATAGCAATATGTTAAGCCGCCACTTCTCTCCACTGGTGCTCCAGCCTGCATACCGTAGCACACCTCTTGGATATTTGGAGCTGATAAAGTGAAATCAAGGTTAATATCAAAGGAAGTAGCAATTGACCCATTTAGTGAGTCCCAGTCGAAACCCCTAACGATGTCAAAGGTTGCTCCCCCCACATTATCTGGAGTGTTACGATTAAACCCGAACCAAAAGCTACCACTTGCACCCACATTCGTACCAAATCCGACAGATGCGTCTACGAATACGCGGTACCATTTTAAATCTATACTAATGGCTATTCCATAGCCCATACCTATACGGGCTGGAAAGAGGGTGCTGGTATCTACATCACCGCAGAGCATGATTGTCCCATATTGTTCGTTTGCAAACTCCTTGATAAGTCCTCTTACTGGGAGCAGGTTACGAACCAACGCTTTAGCCTGTTCCGAACGACTCGTTTCTAGACTATCATCCCCGGCTGCCATTCTTGTGTGCGTTGCTAAAAGTGATGTAAGTGTGCCCACAAATCCATTTGAAAATAGGTATGGCAAATCTAAAAATGCCTTTTTATTCAAACTTTTACATTTTTCTATTTCGGTTTGTATTAGCTTCGGTTCAAGAGGATGGCGATTATAGTCTTCTTCTCCCGCTTCCAGCTCTTCGATTAGGTACGGTTCAGTGGACCAGTCAAGTGTGTAGTGAGCACCGTCGCCTGTAAACGCTACTTGTCCCTCGAAATCATCAGGGCTGATGACAGCAGTACCTAGTTCATCGGTGGCACTTATATCATCGTAATCTCGAAGTCGAAGTTCAATTTGGTATTTAAATACCAATTTTATTTTTAATATCCATTCCATACCATAGCCCATATCGTGGTCGAAAATATTCTTCCACTCACCGCTATCGATTCTACAATCAAGTTTCGTATTATCGAATACAGTATCTTCAGGTGTGATACATGTAAGCTTGGTTAAATATGTTGCATAGCGTATTTCCATTATTTATTACTCCATATAGTAGTGATAGTATAAATCGTCCATTTACTGTTGATTTTAAAGAGAAAGCCCAAAAAATATAGCAAACATAACGCACTGGTACAATAACTTGCTGTTAACATTTAATTAACATCTGGTTGGCATTTTGTTGGCGCGTGGTCAGCTTGTGAGTAACGCATGGTTAACGCTTGAACGTTTTATTTATACTTAGTAGGTATTTTTACCGTCATTTTGAGGGGGCGAGAGTCGTGACTAACCAGCTAGAGTATGGCAATTTCTTACGCTTTTTAAATTTAATTATTATGCTTAACAACTACCACAAGGGTGATAATTATCAAACATCCCATGTTTGATATAAAACAACAAAAATACAGAGCTAACAACTATAGAGAAACAACTGGTAGGATAGGGAATTAAAATTAAGCAACGTTCTTATAGCAAAAGGCCCTACTAATGATGTTAAGTAAGGCCTTTATTGAGCGAGTCAGTATTACTGACTATTCTGAATCCTGTTCAGTCTCTTCAGTTTTTTTCGTGTCTTCTAAATCTTGTCCGCCGCAGCCACCACAACAACTCATAATAATATCCTCTTTAGTCGATTAATTTAGTGTTAAGTAAAATACCTACTCACTATAACCAAGTGTTTTACTCAAGTAATTGACCAAAGTCATTTAGGCGAATAAATCGTAAGTTTAACCATACTTTTTTAACCTATATGAGTGATGGACCACTATCCGCTATTTTCAGTAAAGACTTAGCTGCGAGTTATGATGAAAAATTTTTAAAATTAACGCTGATGAAAGATGTGCTTCATTTGAGTATTCAAGTTGTACTGTCAGAATAACAAAACAAAAAAGCCAGTAGAAACTGGCTTTTTTTATTTTAAATTAATAAGTTATACGATCAGGTGTTTGTTACATAAGGTATTTAGTAAATACATAGCAATATGTTAAGCCGCCACTTCTCTCCATTGGTGATCCAGCCTGCATACCGTAGCACACCTCTTGGATATTTGGAGCTGATAAAGCTAAGTCAAAGGACGTAGCAATTGACCCATTTAGTCCCCCCCAGTTGAAACCCCTAACGACGTCAAAGGTTGCTCCCCCCACATTATCTGGTGTGTTACGATTAAACCCGAACCAAAAGCTACCACTTGCCCCCACATTCGTACCAAATCCGATACCCGCGTCTACGAACACGCGGTACCATTTTAAATCAATGCTAATGGCTATTCCATAGCCCATACCCATACGGGCAGGGAGGAGTGTACTAGTATCTATATCCCCGCAGAGCATGATTGTCCCATATTGTTCCTTTTTAAACTCCTTGATAAGTCCTCTTATTGGACTAATTTCAAGTTTACTAAGCAACGTTCTAGCCTGTTCCAAACGACTCGGTTCTAGACCCTCCTCCCCGGCTCCCATTCTTGCGTGCGTTGCTAAAAGTGATGTAAGTGTGCCCACAAACCCATTTGAAAATAGGGATGGTAACGCATTCAATGCCTTTTTATTCAAATCCGTCATTGTTTCTATTTCGGTTTGCATAGCATCCGGTTGAAGAGGGCGGCGATTAAAGTCTTCTTCTCCCGCTTCCAGCTCTTCGATTAGGTACGGTTCAGTGGACCAGTCAAGTGTGTAGTGAGCACCGTCGCCTGTAAACGCTACTTGTCCCTCGAAAGCATCTGGGTCGATGACAGCAGTACCGAGTTCATCGTCGTAACCTATGAAATCGTAATCTCTAAGTCGAAGTTCAACTTGGTGCTTAAATACTAATTTTTTGTCTAACGTCCATACCATACCTGGGCCCATATCGTGGTCGAAAATATTCACCCACTCACCGCCATCGATTCTACAAGCAAGTTTTGTATTATCGGATATAGTATCTTCAGGTGTGATACATGTAAACGTGGTTAAATATGTTGCATAGCGTATTTCCATTATTTATTACTCCATATAGTAGTGATAGTGTAAATCGTCCATTTACTGTTGATTTTAAAGAGAAAGCCCAAAAAATATAGCAAACATAATGCACCAGTTCAACAACAAGTTGTTAACATTGGTGTAACATTTGGTTGGCGTCCTACCGTTTCATCTATACTTAATTGGTATTTTTAGCGTTGTTTTGAGGGAGGCGAGAGTCGTGATTAACCAGCTACAGTATGGCAATTGCTTACGTTTTTTAAATTTAATTATTATGCTTAACAACTACCACAAGGGTGATAATTATCAAACATCCCATGTTTGATATAAAATAACAAAAATACAGAGCTAACAACCATAGAGAAACAACCGATAGGATAGGGAGCTGAAATTAAGCAAGTCAGTAGACATTAATACTAAATAGTGTTCAACAATAAATTACCTTACCTTTAATAGAATTTAGCAACGTTCTCATAGCAAAAGACCAAAGTCATTTAGGCGGATAAATCGTAAGTTTAACCATACTTTTTTAACCTATATGATTGATTATAAATTGTTATATTCTTTATTCACGTATGTTTATTTAATATATTACAGGTATAAAGGGATCATATTATGAGTGATGGACCACTATCCGCTATTTTCAGTAAAGACTTAGCTGCGAGTTATGATGAAAAATTTTCAAAATTAGCGCCGATGAAAGATGTGCTTCATTTGAGTATTCAAGTTTTACTGTCAGATCTTCCTGAAAACGCGAATATCCTTTGTGTTGGCGCTGGTACTGGTGCGGAGTTAATGTATCTTGCGCAAGCATTTCCTTTATGGCGTTTTACTGTCGTGGAACCTGCTCCAGCAATGCTAGATATCTGCCGTCAAAGAGCTGAGGTTAACGGTATTACTTCTCGATGCTGTTTCCATCTTGGATACTTGGGATCTTTACCGAGTAACGAGCTGTTTGATGCCGCGACTTGTTTGTTAGTTTCTCAATTTATATTAGACAAAACAGAACGTAGGGCGTTATTTGCGAACATAGCGGAACGGTTATACCCAGGTGGGATTTTGGTGTCGGCAGATTTATCGGGAGATACAGCAAGTATTGAATTTAAGCGCTTATTTGAAGTATGGCTGAAAATGTTAGCATACTCAGGTATGTCAGCAGAGCAACTTCAAGGTTATCAGGATAATTTTGGTAAAGATATTGCTGTCTTATCGCAACAGGAGATAACTGAAATGCTTGCCGTAAGTGGTTTTGATTCACCGATATTATTTTTACAAACATTACTTATCCATGCTTGGTGTAGTAAACGGCTGTGATTTATTACTAAGTTATTGGTTTTAATTATTAATTAGGTTAGGCTGGGACTTGCTTATATTTTATTATTTAAGGGGTTCGTAATGCCACATTTTGTAATTGATTGTTCGGAAAGCATTTTAGAACACTACAGCGAAGCGTATATTCTTGAACAAATCCATGTGTTAGCTAATAACTCCGGGTTGTTTAATGAAAAGGATATTAAAGTCAGAATGAATCTGTTTTCTACTTACTTAGTGGCTAATCAGCGAGAAGATTTTATCCATATTTTTTCGCATATTATGCAAGGGCGAACAACAGAGCAAAAAGCCGCATTATCACGCCTTGTTGTCACTCGGCTTATTGAACTGTTCCCCGATTTTTCACACATAACAATGAATGTAGCTGAGTTTGAAAAAGCGACTTATTGTAATCGTAATACTATGTGATGTTGTCTTTTTAAACACGAATGAATAGGGCTGTCAAAATGAAAACAATTGGGATGTTGGGTGGAATGAGCTGGGAATCTACAGCCAGTTATTACAAAGCCATTAACGAAGGGATTAAATCAGAACTTGGTGGCCTCAATTCAGCAAAAATCTGTTTATATAGCGTCAATTTTGACGAAATTGAGAAGTTACAGCATCAAGGTGATTGGGACAAAACTGCGCAGATACTAACGCAAGCGGCTAAATCTGTCGAGGCTGGTGGTGCAGACTTTATTATTATTTGTACCAATACCATGCACAAAGTAGTTCCCGAAATTGAATGTGAAATAGCAATCCCTATTTTACATATAGCAGATGCGACGGCGAGTAAATTAGTTGCCGATGGTATTACGAAAGTCGGTCTACTGGGTACTCGCTTTACGATGGAGCAGGACTTTTATAAAAGCCGCTTAGTGGACAATTTTAGTATTGAAGTCGTCGTTCCAAATACAGACGAACAGACCATTATTCACGACGTTATATACGATGAGTTATGCCGAGGTATTATTCGTCAAGAGTCTAAAGTTCATTACATTAGTATTATTAATAGCTTGTATGAGCAGGGCGCTGAAGCCGTCATTCTTGGTTGTACAGAGATCGCATTGCTGGTCCAACAAGTCGATACTCATGTGCCTTTGTATGACACAACTGAAATCCACGCGGCGCAAGCAGTACAGCTAGCTTTAAGTGACCAGTGATCTTGTACCGCGTGATTAATATTTAGGTAAGGCACTTATGCTTTATCATTTTAGTCGACATTTTTTAGCCATGATTAGAGCGTTAGGCTTTCAAGGGCATAATAACATGAGCAATCTAAATACCATTGAACTTAAAGCGTTTGTTCCAGCAAAGGATTTCGAAATTTCTAAGCTGTTCTATTTAGATTTAGGCTTTACCAAAGCATCTGATTCAGCTGGTATCGCTTATTTTCACTACGGAAATTGTAGCTTCTTACTTCAAGACTTCTACGAGAAAGTATTTGCTGAAAACTTAATTATGCACCTACTGGTAGAGGATATTGCTTCTTGGCATAAAGCTGTAAAAAGTTCAGGCGTCGAAGTAAAATACGGCATCACGCTTTCTGAAATTAGTGAGCAGCCATGGGGGATGTTAGATTTCGTACTTTACGACCCAAGCGGTGTGCTATGGCGTTTCGGTCAAAATGTACAAGCTTAACAAGGCAAGCACAACGTTATGGCGCATATGGATATCAAGTTAGAATCAATATTAGAAGGTGAGTTTGAGTCGCTGTTTTTGGTGGTAAAAGAAGGCCTGTATTCTCATGTAGATTCGGTTTTTGGTTGGTGTGATGATTATCAGCGAAATCGTCTAATTGCAGATTATGAACCCAATTGGTTTTTCTGGGTTTACGCTGCATCAACACGTGTTGGAATGTTGTGTTTCAAACCATACGATAATTCTTATCATGTTCACTTGTTGGTTGTTTTTCCAGACTTTCAAAATCAGAAACTAGGTGAAACTATAATGGATTATGTTCATAAAGTTGCACAAAGTGAGCACCGAAATAGTGTTACGTTATCAAGCTTTGTTCGTAATAATAAGGCGGTGAGGTTTTATAAAAGACTTGGATATGGAGTGGTTGAAAATGATGGGAACTTCCTATCTTTATCGTTGACACTTAATAACAAACGGCCAAAAGGAATATAAATCAACATGGAAGTATTTGAAGCATCTGTTGAAGATGCGTCTGTAATTCTCGCAATTCAAAAAGAAGCATACATTTCAGAGGCTCAGCTGCATGATGACTTTGAGATTCCACCTTTGACACAAACTTTAGCAGAGTTAGAGGCTGAGTTTGGTAAGAGACGAATAGTCAAAATTGTTATTGATGGTAAAATTGTCGCGAGTGGTCAGGCAACATTATTTAATTCAACCTGTCAAATTGGCCGCATGGCTGTAACACCTCAACTTAAAGGTAAGGGGATTGGTTCTACGTTACTTTCTGAATTGGAATTATCTTTTCGTGAAGCAAACCGGATTGAACTTTTTACAGGTATAAACAGCACCGCAAATTTGACTATGTACAGCCATAGAGGCTACAAACCGTTTAAGCAAAAAAAACTCGGTAGTACAACGATAGTTTTTTTAGAAAAACGGTTGTAATAGCTGACAAGAAATTTAAACGGACAATGTAGCACTGGGCGTATTACGGCTGTCATGTCAAAGTACATTACCTAATGATGCTATGGAGCATCAACAGAAACATATTGACGAGATGGTCGGCAGGGTACAGTTATTTAATACTCAGCAAGCTGGGCACGGAGTTATATCCCATAAACATGAAAGGAATCAATTATGTCTGCATATGTAGTGTTCAACTATAAAATATTAGATCGTTCTAAAATCGATGAGTTAACTGAATTAGTCAAACCTATCAATGCAAAATATGAAGCAGAAGTTATTGTTGGTAGTCCAGTAAAAACCGTTGAAGGTAGTACTTTACCAGGTATGGTTATTTACAAATTTAAGAGTTTTGAGGCTGCCAAACAGTGGTATTATTCCGAAGAACATCAAGCGGTTTCGGTGTTTCGAAATAGTATCACGGAAGGCTGGGCTACAATCGTTCCAGGTGTGTCGGAAACAGATGACTTGGTGAATTCAGGATACTTCGAAAGTCAGTCATAACAAAGCGTATTTTAGCCAAGTAATTTATTCATTCATATTAGGCGCCTGAAAAAATGGACTTGATTCGAAGTGTTGTGTGTACAGTGCTTTTTTGCTCAGTACAGAGGCTCTATTTCCGATAATTCAGAGATAGAAGAAATAAAATAGGTTGTTTTCCAGGTGGCGCCTTATTACGTAGCTAAAAATGGCGTCCGTGGAAAAATCAGCTATTTTTGTTAGCCGTCTTCGTATAGAATCCGCCATATAATTTTACTGATTAACATTTTCTTATCCCTTTCTAAAATGACATAAAAAATGAATGATAAAACGATAGTAACGCACAATGGTAAGTTTCATGCAGATGATGTTTTTAGTATCGCTGCACTTAAAAACATTTTGCCTGCTTTTAAGCTAGTGCGCACACGTGATTTAGAGATAATCGGCGAAGCTGATATTGTGGTCGATGTAGGTGGTGAATATGATCCAGATACAGGGCGTTTTGACCATCACCAGCGTGGTGGAGCGGGTGAGCGCGAAAATGGTATTCCTTATTCATCATTTGGTCTAATTTGGCAGAAGTACGGCCTCGAAATATGCCAAGGTAACCAAGAAATCGCAGATGCAGTGGATGCTGGTTTAGTGTCTACTATTGACGCGGTTGATTGTGGTCATGTTGAAGGTGTCGCTCAAGGTATTAGCCTTAGCCAAACTATTTCAATGTTTAACCCTACTTGGGAAGAAGACAGTGACTTGGATACATGCTTTGATGAAGCGGTTGCTTTTGCGTCGCGCATTTTAACGCGATTCATTGCATCTGCGGCTGGTGGCATTAATGCGAAAGATATTGTCGCTAAAGCAATTGATAATGCCGACGATCCAAGAGTGATTGTATTAGCGCAATATACGCCGTGGAAAACAACGGTTTTAAATTTAGCGCCAGAAGCTTTATTTATGGTTTACCCATCTCAATCTGGCAAATGGATAATTCAAGCTGTACCTGTTGAACTCGGTTCATTTGAAGACAGAAAGTCACTGCCTAAACCATGGGCTGGTTTGTCTGATAAGGCGTTTAAAGAAGTGACTGGTATTGATGATGCAATGTTCTGTCATAACGGTTTATTTATTGCGGGTGCTGAATCATTTGAAAGCATCATGAAAATGGCTTCCATCGCACTTCAAGCTTAGTGAAACGGTTATTTAAAATAAAAATACCCATGTGAATACTGTATTCACGTGGGTATTTTTGCAACACACTACTCAGTGTTTTTTAGTCATTTAATATCACAATGCTTAAACCGTTGACGACAAGAATTACCTTGCTTTAGCTGGGTGAACTTCAATTCATACACTTGATATTTGTGGGTGTTTTGGCACTGAATGATTGATGAAGGGGTTAAGCTTGTGCCTTCGTATAATACTGAGTGGGATTGTTTTATACAGTGTTATTCGTATTCTGGACAAACACTCATGTTTATCTTGTGCTGAAAATTAATATCAATATACTCAGGCTCATAATTAGTCTTGCATATGCTCAAGTAACTTGAGTGTATAACCTAAAAGATTAACAAATAATTTACAGGTCGGTTCGTTTTATCAAATCGAGACGTCTACTATATAAATGTCAAGTGATGGTTATTATGTTCAAAACATTACTGGAAAAAGCAGGTTGGAGAATAACTTACTATGTCTGATAGATTTCGAGTGAAAGAGGCCTCTGGTCTACTGACTTTCCTCAATACTCAGCTAAAAGGCTGGAGTCGAAAAAACATAAAACAGCGACTGAAAACAGGCTGCGTACTGGTCAACGAACAGCAGATCATGAAGCATGACCATGAGCTTGAAGTTGGCGACAATGTAGAGGTTAGAGCAGCGGGAAAGAACACGCAACAGGGTGTTCGGCACCTCGAAATTTTGTATTCGGACAATGATCTTGTTGTTATTAACAAACCTGCAGGCCTGTTGTCTGTGGCATCAGCCAATGAAAACAAACAGCATGCGCTTGCTATTCTTCGCAAGCAACTCTCACATGCAAAAAACTCTGTTGCTTTATGGCCTGTTCATCGCCTCGATCGTGATACATCGGGTGTGTTGATGTTTGCAACGTCTCGTGAGATGCGTGAAGCCGTTAATGCGGGTTGGTCAGAGGCTGAAAAAACCTATCTTGCAGTCGTTGAAGGTAGCCCTAAGCCAAGTAAAGGGCGCATTGACCAGCCCTTGAGAATGGATCCAGAGAAGTATCAAATGATTGTTGGCCCACATTCGGAAGCCAAAAATGCCGTCACGCATTTTAAAACTTTGCGCACTGTAAAAGATCGGACACTGGTTGAAGTTAAACTCGAGACCGGTCGACAACATCAAATCCGTGCTCATATGTCTTGGTTAGGACATGCGGTGATTGGTGATCCCCGTTATGGCACTGATGGTCCGCGTATGGGGCTGCATGCGTTGAGCCTAAGTATTACGCGACCAAATACTGGTAAACGACTGACTTTTGAAGCGCCTGCACCAGTGGAATTCCTCGACCTGCTGCGTTAATCGAAAACCTTGATAGCGAATACAGTCTACTTTTCGTTGTAGACTGTTTATTCGTAGAATAAGTTCATAGCCCTTCCTAGGTTTCTTACCTCGTCTTGCTTGCTAGCTAAAGCTGACTTCATCACCTATCTTAGTATTACACCACCTCTCATAACGGTAATGCAATTAAGGGGATAACCCATGTCTGTTTTAGATGCATTTTTTACCAAACTCTGGCAGCAGTACAGCGTCATAAGCCCACAAGCCGTCGATATACATCAGTTGTTTGAAAGTCGAGGTGAAGAGTTAGTGAATGATCATGTTGCTTTCCGTACCTTCGCCGATTCGCATATCGGCATAGATATATTAGAATATGAGATATTAGCACTCGGTTATCGGCACCTTGACTCATACCAGTTCGACGTTAAAAAGTTAGATGCTCGTTGTTATGTGCATGACAAGTCACCGACCAAAATATTCATTAGTGAACTGCGTTGGCAGTCTTTATCCGAGACTTCTCAGGCCATTATTCAAGACATTATCGAACAGGTAAAAGCGACATTAAAGTCCCCTTTACTTGAGCAATCGAGCAAGGGGCTCAGCCCATTATTAAGTGCAGGCCGGTTGTGGCTGTTACCCAGTTATGCAGACTATCAAACCTTATTGGCGGAATCGGAATATGCCGCTTGGTTATCTGTCTGGGGGTTACGTGCTAACCATTTCACTCTATTTGTAAATCACTTAAAAAGTTCCCCTGAATTGTCACAAGTCGTGGCGTTATTACAGCAAGAAGGTTATCAACTTAATGATGCTGGTGGCTTGATCAAAGGCACGCCATCGGATTTATTAATTCAAGCATCAACCATGGCTGATACTTGCATGGTTGATTTTAAAGATGCGGGAGAGCAAGTAATAAGTAGTTGTTATTACGAATTTGCACAGCGCTTTAACCAAGAAAATGGCGACTTATACCAAGGGTTTGTACCAATGAGTGCAGATAAAATATTTGAATCGACGAATATGAAATCGATACTTAGCAGTGGTACCTCCGATGATAAAAGTTAGGCGTGAACAGCGTACTTATTTATTCGTAGCCTTGCTTTATCAGAAAAGTAATTTCATCGGTAACGAGGTTGAATCAGTAAAAATGGAACACGGATAAGACTGTACTAATTTATCAATAAGAGGTCAGTCATAGGGAGTTAGAAATGGCAAAACGAATTGTTGTTTTAGGGCTTGGACGTATTGGTGGTGCAATTGCCCAAATTTTACATAGTCATGACGATTATGAGGTCACAGGGGCAGATATAAACCCGAATGCCGTGGCTCGTTTTAGTCATCAATTCCCCACTAAATTATTATCAAAAACATCCTCTGAAATACGCGATTATAATGACATTCTTGCAGGGCAAAACGCGGTTATTTCAGCGCTATCATTCAATGATAATCCTTACGTTGCACAGGCAGCCTTAGCCAATGGTTGTAGCTACTTTGATTTAACCGAAGATGTACGTTGTACACAAGCGATTAAAGAGATTGCATTAGCCGCAGCGCCGGGGCAGGTATTCATGCCTCAATGTGGTTTAGCACCGGGTTTTATTGGTATTTTGGGTTACAGTTTTAGACATAATTTTGACCGTCTAGATAGTCTGAAATTACGCGTAGGTGCCTTACCTGAATATCCATCCAATCAAATGATGTATAACCTGACGTGGTCAACAGAAGGGTTAATTAACGAATATGCAAATCCCTGTGAATCCATCAAAAATCATATTCCGACATTAACAGAACCGTTAGAAGGCAGAGAGGTATTTTCTATCTCAGGTGTTGAATATGAAGCGTTTAATACTTCCGGAGGGTTGGCAAACCTTTGTTATACCTTAGACGGTCAACTGCGAGAATTAACTTATAAAACAATCCGCTACCCTGGGCATTGTAAGCTGATGAAGTTCTTATTTCATGACTTACGGTTAGGGGAGGAGGGTAAACGTCGAGACATGTTAATGGAGATATTTGAAAGTTCTGTCGCGACTACAATGCAAGATCTAGTACTGATCTCTGTGGTAGCGACTGGTTATGTCGACGAAAAATTAAGACAGTGTAGTCGTACATTTTTACTTCGACACACAGCAGAGCAAAGTGCGATCCAAATATCGACAGCCAGCGCTGCAGTGACCACGGTGGATTTAATTTTAAATAGTAGTGAACCAAGACAGGGTTTCGTTGAACAAGAGACGTTAGACATTGAAGACTTTTTGGGCAATGAGTTTGCGAAAGCTTATCGAGACGCGGAATTAAGTATTTAACGGTAATGACGAGGAGAATCACATGCATGAGGCAATTTTGAAAACAGTACTTGGTCGTTTTTATGCTCACGATAAGTGCTACGGTAGTGCTTATCTTGGTGGTCAACGTTTTGATAGTGATAGCCGTGTGAAGGTCGTTAGCCCTAATGATGGTCAATCATTTGCTTCAATAAGTCACGCAGAACCCGATGTGATCAAACAGGTCATTAGCAGTGCTAAAACCGAATTTTATCATTGGCGTAGTGTCCCAGCTCCACAGCGTGGTGAATTAGTGCGACTGTTTGCCGAAAAAGCGCGGGCAGCAAAGCATCAATTAGCCACCATGATTAGCCTTGAATCGGGTAAGCCATTTCAAGAAAGCCTAGGGGAAGTGCAAGAACTGATTGATGTGTGTGATTTCGCTGTTGGTCTATCACGACAGCTTTATGGATTAACCATTGCGACCGAAAGACCTAATCATAGAATGATGGAGCAATGGCATCCTCTTGGCCCTGTTGTGATCATTACTGCGTTTAATTTTCCCATGGCGGTATGGGCTTGGAATGCCACATTGAGTTTGATTTGTGGTAATAGCATTATTTGGAAACCATCAAGTCAAACCCCACTCAGTGCGTTAGCTTGCCACCAATTATTATTGTCAGCCATTAAACAATTTGGGGGGCACAAGGAACTTAGTAGTATCGTGTTCGGTGAGAAAACGCAGGTTGAACAATTGGTTGATCATAAGGATATTGCCTTGGTATCAGCGACAGGCTCATGCGCCATGGGGCGAGCGGTTAATTGCCGTGTCGCTGCGAGAATGGGGCGTACACTACTAGAGCTTGGCGGTAATAACGCCATGATTGTGTGTCCGAGTGCGGATCTTGAGTTAGCTATTCGGGCTATCACGTTTTCAGCATTGGGCACGAGCGGGCAGCGCTGTACAACGTTGCGCAGGTTGATTGTGCATAGTAGCCTTAAACATCAAGTACTAAGCAAGCTTGAAGCGATTTATAAAACAGTGAGTATTGGCGACCCCTTTGATGAACATAATTTAATGGGCCCCTTGATTAACCAGAAATCCATTGATGCGATGAAAGCAAGTATTTGTACGGGCATTGAGCAAGGAGGGATACTCATTACGGGTGGCGATGAAGGGGAGTACTCAAAGGGCAAAGGTACAAAAGGATGCGGCTTTTATATTAGGCCTGCCATTATTGATATTGAACCGACGGCAGAGATTGTTCAGCAAGAAACATTTGCACCCTTACTTTATGTGCACAGCTATGATTCACTTGAGCAAGCTATTGTTATTCAAAATAGCGTAAGTCAGGGCTTATCTTCCGCTATCTTCACTAAAGACATGGCTGAAGCCGAAATTTTTATGAGTGCAAGAGGTTCTGATTGTGGGCTTGTGAATGTTAATATTGGTACATCTGGTGCGGAAATAGGCGGTGCGTTTGGCGGCGAGAAAGATACGGGGGGCGGTCGAGAAAGTGGTTCCGATGCATGGAAGAGTTACATGCGTCGCACCACTAATACCATTAATTACGGCTGTGAGTTACCCTTGGCGCAAGGTATTAGTTTCGATATGCCAAAAGGTGATTAGGCCATACTTATACTGAGGGTGGGCTTCCACCCTAGCAAGTATGCTAGCGTCCTCTGAATGTCACCCATGAATTAGTTTCCCCAAGTGCTTTAGATATATCCAATTTATATATTGATCCCGCATTGTTTATTCCTTATCTGAATATTTTATTATCATTACCATGGTCAAATAGAGATAAATTGAATGATATTCTATTTTCATTGACTAAAGAACCAAGTAATACAGGCACTATTGAACAATGGGCTAAGGCGATTCATGTTAGTCCAAGGACATTAGCAAGAATGTTCCAGAAAGAGCTCGGTATGACATTTACAGAATGGCGTATGCGAGTAAAGTTATTTTATGCCATTGAGCAATTACACGATGGAAAATCGGTAACATACATCGCACTAGAATTAGGATATAGCACACCGAGTGCTTTCATCGCAGCCTTTCGTAAAATAATGGGTAAATCACCATTAGAATATATTACGGTTTAAGGTTTTACATATTTTTTAATGCTGATAATTCATGATTTTATGCGTTTATATATCAGATTAAATACGTAAATCCAAAGTGTGTTAAGTTATTGTTTTTACATGGTATGCTTGGGCAGGTGCGGTTGTTTCATTTAGACTGTATATCGAATTATGTTTCTAATTTTCCAGCTTAAAGTTAAAAAGGGCTATGTATGAAGAACCCCAAAGCAGATGCGTGCTCATATTTGATAACGATGATAATCCAGAGACTCGAAGAGGACAATCAAGGGTTAATCAATAACCTTATTGAAGGTGTTGAAGCAGACCGTGCTGCATTACCTAAAAAAATTCAAAGTAGATCCCATGTTGAGGCTATTATTCGAGAAACCTTTAAGATATTAGATCGCGCTAAAGCGGGTGCTGAACATAAAAATGAAAACGATACATAATAGAAAGTGCATAAATAGGGATGATAATTGATCGACCTTATTATCTAAATGAGTAATAGTTATTGCTGAGTTAACATATTACTGGTGCGTATCGGCTATGATTGATTTTACGAAATAAACTGTTGCGATAAAATACTTGATGTGGTGTTTGTTATGTCTATACTTTTAATGTCTGTAAGATGGTTCAACTTATTTAGCACGGAGCGCTATTACTAGGGTCTGTGTATGATAATGCATAAAAAACTCACCTCGATGATTCCTTATTTAGCTGTTGCGCTGGCTGCGATTATATTATCTGGTTGTCACAGTGGGGGTGAGGAAAGTTCTTCATCTCCTAAAAAACCTGATCAACTTCAACGCCACGCACTCGAAGCTGAAGATACTACAAAAAACTATGATGATGGGATGATCATTCACCCGCATATCGAAAACGTCATGGGCTCACTTACTTATAGTGTCATTGACAGCATCCCTGAAAATATGGCGTCTATTGATCCGAACGGTCAAATCACTGTGTTCTCTCCGGGAGTACTCACTGTTGAAGTAACCGATAGCAGCACGGTGTATAAAAACTCAGATGACCGTTTTATTATTACTATCAATAAGGGGATTAACTCTAAATTGAGTGCTGATCCTAAACATATATCTGTCAATAGTAACGATGACTTCGTTAAGGCTGAAAATTATAAAGGGAAAGTGACTTATAGTGTTGCTGATGAAAGCCTCAGCAGACTCAATATCAATTCTGAAAGTGGCAAACTTGAGCCCCTGAGTGTGGGAGACGCAATTGTTATCATTGAAGATGCTGGTAATGAAAAATATGCGGCTGCGAGCGTTCGTGTTGATGTTCAGATTAAGGCGTTAACTCCAGGTAAACCTCAATGTAGTAATTTCACAGGTGTTCCATATTCTGAAGGACATACCTTCTCGGCTGAATGCATGAGTAGTGATGATGTCCAATATAATTATAAAGTGGCTTCTAGTAGCCATAAAGACGTGATTGATATCGACAAGCATAGCGGGTTGATCACGGCCCTAAAAGTTGGAAAAGCAACTGTTGAAGTTACGGTTATTTATGACGATATATATAATACAGACCCTGAAATGGTTTATTTTCATGTCAACATTTTGAAGGGAAAGCGTCAGACTGTTAGTGTTGAAAATCAGGAGTTTCCCTATTCCGAGGGGCAAATTATTACGCCGGATGTCAGGCATGAAGTTGGTCATCCACGTTATAGGGTTAAAGGTGACAGCGACGCTATTGAAATCAACGAAACATTGGGTTACCCGCAGATAATCGGCGTAGGTACCACCAATCTGAGTGTCATCGATGATAGCAATTCGAATTATGAAAGTTCAAATAATGAATTTATCTATAACATTACTAAAGCTGTACATCCCGGACTTAAGTTAAGTACTGAAATTAAACATAGTTATGCCGATGGATTAAAAATTAATCTGGATATTGTCGGACAGAAGGGGAGTCTGAAAATCACTGGCGATTCTTCAGCGGTATCGATTTCTGGTGAGACAATTACGGTCAAAAGGGCAGGGAAAATTGAACTTTCCGTCAAGGATCTCGGTAATGATCTTTATTTTGACTCTAACACTGTACAACTCGTTTTAGATATTACTCCTGGTGAGCATCCTGCGCTTAAGGTGACTTCACTGACTACCGATTATGCACAACGTTGTTTTCCTATTAGTGATTATGTAAAAGGTAACAAAGGCGAGCTTACGGTAACAACAAACCTCAATTCTAATGTTGCTAAGTATAATAAAGAATCGGGTTGTATCAATGTGCTTAAGGCGGGGTCCACAACACTAACTGTCTATAGTAAAGTGAGTGTAAACTATAAGCAGTCTAAGTCTGTAAACCTGCCTGTGATCGTCAAGAAAATAGATGGAACTCTTACGGCTAATGATGTTACTGCTGTCTACGATGTGAGTCAGGCGTTTGTAGCAATGCCGGTAATTAGCGGTATTGTTACCCGTCCACTTTTGTTTGAATTTGCAAAAGGATCAGCGGAAGACGTTGTTGGATTAGATGATGTCGGATCTAGTGGTCAGATGAAAGTGCTCAATGCGGGTACTGCAACGATCCAAGTCACAGATAGTGGCTCCGAGCAGCAGAAGGGTGCCGTTGCCTTTTTCAACGTCACAATTGAAAAAGCTGATAACCTACTAGAGATTAAATATCTAGCAGAAGTGTTTAGCGCGAATAAGAGCTTCTTGCCCAAGGTTGACAATAATGTGAAGGGCATGAATATGTCTTTCGTGTTAACTGGTGGCTATCAAACGGTAGAGCTAGTTAAGAAGAGTACTGGCGAGCTGAAAATTAAAGGTGCTGGGCAGTACAGTCTGAACGTTACAGCCTGGTCTCGTAACTACAAGAAAACTAAGATTATTTTTAATGGGAATGTAGAAAAGGCTCCCCACCCTGGTATCGAAACATCAACAGTTAATCTCACCTATAGGCCATTGAAAAAATACAATTTGAATCAGGATATACCAGCAGCGATTGGTAATCGTGTTTTTTCTTTGAGTAACCAAGGGAGTATCTGGGCAAAAGTCGATCCAAATACAGGTGAATTGACCCTGTTGAATTATGCTGGTGGATTAGAAAAAGGGGGAGAACTAGTAGTAAATATCAGTGAAGCAGCAAGCCAAAACTACAAGGCCCTTGAGGACGATGCCATTAAATGGGTTAATATCAAACCGCCAGGTGAGGCTGATTTGGATGTGAGTGTTTCACGAGTAGATTTCCATATGACAACTGTAACGTTTTACAGCAGTCGTCTCAACGGCCCCTCTTTTAAATATTTGAAAAATACTAGAGTTAGTTTTGCTGGAGTAGGAACCGCTAAAGCGGCAACTGACCAGTTAAGTAAATTAGGCAAAGGGCTTAATCTGTTCATTAATATGAAACCGGTCGGAGAGGAAGTCAGTAGCGACAATATTAAACAAGTGCTGTTCTATGTCCAACGTTTTGATGGTTGCAGTTTGGAGTATTCTCGAGAAAGTATTATGGATGGTTCGGCAAAAGCTGTGTCAATGGATAAAGACATTAGTTGTTCTCCTTCTTTTGGTTCGGAGACTAGCCGTTACCTTACATTTATACCTTTTAATACTGACGCTCTCACCTCTGGAGACTGGGAAGTAGTGACGCCTTTTGTAGTTTACCGCCATTCCGATCATCTGTTTATGCCGACACCTTATGGTGGTTGTTATCATACCGACACCTCAACGTGTACAGGTGCGACAGAGCCTGCGTCGAAACTCCACGAGTGGAGTGTGGTTAATGTTAAACTGACTAAGAGTGACTAAAGTATGTATGTTTATACAGAAAAGGATACTTGTGTATGCAGCATTAACTTTGATAGTTAGTTCTCTTAATTTACCGTACGCTTTGTTAAGTTTTGAGCGTACGGTATTTATATCCCATTTTAGTGTATCTATTTTAATGCGTGTATCAATCACCATTTATCCTTCCGCTTTATTGCACAAATGAGAATTATTCTTATAATGGATTATCTGAATTCTCTTATTCTCCTCGGTTATTTACCAAAGGTATTGTGCGTACGATGCAAAAAGAAAACCAAAAACAAGTTAGCCGTTTTACTCGCATCGGAAAGTTGTTGGATTTTATCAATGAAAATATAGATCAACCGTTATCAGTTGAACAACTAGCGGATAAAAGTTGCTGGTCTCGTTGGCAATTACAGCGTGTATTTCATCTTGAAACGGGACTGAATCTTGCACAGTATGTGCGAGAGCTGAAGCTGAGTTTAGCGGCAGAGCAATTATTAGGCAGTAAAACTCGGATTGTTGATATCGCGTTGGCGTTAGGTTTTAGCTCTGAAGTTAGCTTTAGTCGTACGTTTAAAAATATGTTTTCGTATTCACCAATGGCGTATCGACGACGTGGTAAACGCCTTGGCTTACGCACCCCAATTAAACTCTGTTCTCGAGTGTTAGATAGTTTTGATTTGAAGGCTAGATTATTACAAATTCGTATTGAAACCCGCCCTGAATTTACGCTTCACTGCACATCTGGCATTATTTCAGGATTGTTTTCATTAACACCTAATTATCAACAGCAAGTCCCGCTCATTTGGTCTGAATTTGTTGAAAACTTGCCTGAAGCTGAAATGCAGTCCGTATTGAGTGAAAGCTCATCACTGGCTTCGGATATAGAGTTGATTGGTGTTATCGGAGTGATTAAAGCCAATGATGATATAGATGCGATCCCTTATTGGGCGGGCAGCACTGCGGGTGCTTTACTCGGTATCACGTCACTAGATACTATAGATGTACCTGCACAAGAGTATGCCGTTATTCCATTTACAGGTCCGATTAAACAATTAGAACAAGTACTTGCTTGGTTGTTTTCACATTGGATACCTGATTCAAATTATGACAGTGTTGATGGTTATGAATTAGAGATCTATCCGGTAAATTATGACCCTGAGGACTCATCTTCTTATATGGAATACTGGTTACCAATCGAAGCTAGAAGCTAAAATAATTTGAATTTTTTAATTATTGCACCAAATTGTTAATTTTTTCTCTAAATCTCTCTATACAATGCAAACGATAATAATTATCATTTGCATAAATTAAAGTTTGGAGACCTAATGAAGCACCAACCTGCCCGTATATTATCCCCAGTGGCGTTTTCCATTATTTGCGCGTTATCGAGTTCAGCTTTTGCCGAGCAGTCTAGTCGCGATAATACTGGAGAGCAAATGACTGTCTTTGGTAAAGCTTATCGAAATACAGCGACAAAAACAGCCCTAGCGCCTATGGATACACCTCAAGCAATCTCTGATGTTGATAGAGATACGTTAGACTTACGAGGAGTTAAGTCGGTTGCTGAAGCACTACGTTACGTACCCGCTGTGAATACTGAACTAAGGGGCGGCGCAGTTTCTCGATTAGATTTATTTAATATTCGTGGTTTTATTAACTATCAGAATTTTTATGATGGTTTGCCGCTGATGTTTAATAGCTGGAACCTACAGCCACAAATTGATTCAATTGCACTTGAACAAGTCGAAGTGTTTAAGGGACCAACCTCTGTTTTGTATGGCAATATCCCACCGGGCGGTATGGTCAATCTTATTGCTAAATCACCACAGCAAGAACAAAGTACCGATGTGACGATAACTGGTGGTAGCCATGACCACAAAGAGTTTTCTATTGATTCTACTGGTCAGATAGCTGATTCAAACCTGTCTTATCGTGTCGTTGCTTTAGCGCGTAAGAAAGACGGACAAGCTGATACCTCTGAAGAAGAACGTTATGTTTTTGCCCCGTCCTTAGATTGGCAGGTATCCGATAAGACACTCGTTAATCTTAATGTTTATTACCAAAATGATCCATCAGCAGGTATTTACACGTCAGTACCTGGGGCGGGGAGTGTTTTATCAAATCCTAACGGGCAACTTGATTCGAGTACTTTCACAGGTGATGAAAACTGGAATACTTACGAGCGTGAAGTATTAATGCTCGGTTATAAAATTAACCATGAATTTAATAATCGCTGGGCCTTCTTGATGAATGCGCGTTACATGGATGCGGATGCTTACCAAGAAAATACCTATAACGGTGCGCTGCAGAGCGATATGCGTACCGTTGGCCGTAATGCGTATCTTACGGATGAAAAATCACAAAGCTTTGTTATCGACAATCAAATTTCAGGTCGTTTCAATACCGGCGTACTCGAACATAACGTGCTATTAGGGTTTGATTATCAGCAACTTGATTCGCGTATTATTTATAAAGATGCCAGTGCGCCATCGATTGATGTGTTTAACCCTAATCATCAACAAATTGACGGCAGCTCGCTTAATTTCACCTACACCACAGATTTTGATCTAGAAAGTAATCAAGTCGGACTTTATCTACAAGATCAGCTGGTATTAGGTAATTTGGTTGTCATTGCTGGTGGTCGTTATGATGAATATGAACAAACATCAACAGACCATGCTTCAGGGGTTGATACTGCAGCAGCCATTAAACAAGATAACTTTGCTTTCCGTTTAGGTGGTTTATATAGCTTTGATAATGGCTTAGCACCTTATGTTAGCTATGCACAGAGCTTTGAGCCTGTAGTGGGGAAAGATCGTCACGGGAATGCTTTTGTGCCGTCGACGGGTGAACAGTGGGAAGCGGGTCTGAAGTATGAATCTGCAGATATGAGTACAACGTTTGTTGTTTCACTGTTTAACATTACCAAGGAGAATGATTTAACGCGTGATCCGACAGGTACCCCATACGATAAAGTTCAAACGGGTGAAACTCAGTCTAGAGGTGTCGAGGTTGAAGCGAATACAATGCTAACCGACAATATGGATCTTGCGGCGAGTTATACCTATATGGACATGAAAGTGACTGAGGATAATACTGGGTTGAAAGGTAAAACGCCGATTTGGGTACCGAAACATGCTGCTAATGTGTGGTTAAATTATTATCTTTATAACGGAATGGCTGCAGGCACGACTATCGGTACGGGTATCCGTTATGTGGGTGAAGCACAGATTGATGCACTGAATAGCGATCAAGTCCCTGATTACACATTAGTTGATCTGTCAGTTTCTTATGACCTGTCTTATTTAAGCGACAGTTTAGATGGTTCAAGTATTTCTGTGGTGGCGAGTAACTTGTTTGGAACTGACTATTATTCTTGTTATGACACGAACAATTGCTGGTTTGGTGCTGAACGTGATATTACAGCTAACGTGAAATTCAACTTTTAATCGTTAATTTTGTTTTCAATAGGGCCAGTTGCGATTAATAAATAGTATCCAGCTCAGTTGGCTGTTGGCTGTTGGTATTCTGGTTTATCTTATCGGAGGGAGTTATTTTATTTTCTTATTGATTAAAGATCGATTAAGCACCTAGGATTATGTGTTGAATAACAACTCCTTAGTGTGTAGGTTAGATATAGACAAACCTACACGCTAAGGATATTTAATGATAATAAGAAAAGCCGAATTAGATGATGTTGAAGCGATCAGCCAGTTAATCACGCCACTTGTCATTAAATACATTTTACCTACTTGTAGCAAAGAGGGCGGGCTGTTAATTCTTAATTCTATGGCGCCAAATTGTATATCTAACTATTTAGATGCAGGCTATGTTTATCATGTTGCTGAGTTAAATAGCGAATTAATTGGTGTTGTCGGAATGAAAGAAAACGCGCATTTATATCATTTATTTATTGCAGACTCGCAGCAGGGAAAAGGGTTATCAAGAACATTATGGGAACTGGCGAGAGATGTATGTTTGGCTAATGGTAATGAAGGTAAGTTTACGGTTAATTCAGCCTTAAATGCGACAGACGTATATCTAAAATTTGGCTTTGTGCCTGTGAGTGGCGTTCGGGAAAGAGCAGGTATTAAAGATATGCCAATGGAATTAGAGTATTGATTTATTTTGTTAACAAGTTAGAGTACTAACACTATATTTATATCGTGTTTCCGATCAAGCTAGAATGAGTTGATGTTATGAAAAACAATAACGGTTTTACATTAATTGAATTAGTAATAGTGATCATCGTTTTAGGTGTTCTAGCCGCGACAGTGATCCCTAAATTTATTAATATGAAGCACGATGCAACGAGTGCCGTTGTGCAGAGCGCCAGTGCGCCAGTGCGACGTTGAAAGCGGCAATAGGCTTGGTCAATGTTCGTAAAGAAATTGACGGTTCAGAAACGAGTGTCGATTATAATGGTAATACGGTCACATTAGTGGCAGGTAATCCTAAGCCAGATGCAAGACAGATGCGCTATTTGTTGAATATGGATTTACCGAGTTCAACTTGGACGCCAAGTTGGTTAACCGTACCTTGTGATAACTCTGAATTTTGTATTCTTGGTAATCGCAGTTATACGAATGAACCGGTTATTGATGCTGTTACATCTGGGCATGTTGTTTTCTTTTGGCCAAATGGACATGTACTTGGAAGTTGCTTTGCCTACTACGCTAATTTAGAAATTGAAGGTTCTCAGCCTGTGATTGGTTTCGAAGATTCGGGTTGTTAGCTTATTCTTCCTCGCCCATTGTCCCCATCAAATACCTCCAACTGATCATCGCCCGGTGAAAGAGCTTGTTACTGTCATTGCAGCCTGCGAGTAAAATACTGCAAGTGAGTAACGATAATCCAAATTTGTTCATTTTGAGTTGTCATTAGTGTACGTTATTTGCACACACTGTTTAACATTGAGGTATTTTTTGAATCATTTAATGGTTTCCATTGTCTGTATTAAGCATTTTATTAATCGACGTGATTTTATACGCTTGATATATGCATATAGTAGATAAGCCGTTGTAAATACTATTTACAAGGCTATTATTGAGTAAGAGTTTATTGTGACGGCTTGCCTTGTTTTAACGTTACTTGAAAAACGTAAGTGTTAGTGTCTTATTGGAGGTAGTATATGAAGGGAATTTTAGCAACTACAATTATTACCAGTTTGCTATTATCTGGCTGCAGTGAGGAACAGGTTGTTATACCTGAACCAGACTCCCGGCCTGTTAAGTTACAAGCGGTTGATGTCGGTATTAAAGATACATTTCGTACCTTTCCTGGTGTGGTTGAAGCCGACGACAAAGCGGTACTTGCATTCCGTGTTTCAGGTCTTTTATCCTCGGTCGATGCCAACCCCGGCGACAACGTTGTGAAAGGGCAAAAGCTTGCTAGTTTGAACCAAGATGAGTTTTTATTACAAGTCGAACAGGCCCAGGCAAATTATGAATTGGCTTCGGTACAGTTTAAACGTGATGCTAAATTGCGTAAAACGAATGTTGTTTCTGAATTAGCATACGATACCTCTAAGGCAAAGCGCAACCAAGCGCAAGCCGCGTTAAGCAAACAAGAATCCAACCTCGGTTATGCGACCTTAATAGCCCCTTATGATGGTACATTATCCTTATCTTTAAAGGAAAATCATGAATATGTAATGGCGAAAGAACCTGTTATGCATATTCAGCGTGCGGGTATTATCAATGTAACATTCCAATTGCCTGAACAACTACTTACGCGTTTCAATAATGAATATAGTCGTAACCCTACCGTTATTTTCGACACTATCCCAGGCGAAGCATTTCCTGCTCAATTTAAAGAAATTGATACCGAAGCCAATGCAACAAATTCCAGTTATAAAGTAACCTTGTTTATGGATCGTCCTGAAGGCAAGAATATTTTACCTGGGATGGCTGGTTCAGTCCGGATTGCGCTTCCAAAAGGCAGTGTTGGTACTATTTCACCACAAGCGTTAATGAAAAAGGGAGGTTCATATTTTGTATGGCAGGTTGATGATCAAGGTATTGTGCACAAGCGTGAAATCGAATTAGATGAAAATAGGCGTGTTACGAAGGGATTGAACGATGGTGATAACGTTGCGATCTCGGGTGTAAATCAATTGCGCGAAGGTCAGAAAGTGAGACCGTGGGTCAAGGAACGAGGACTGTAACATGAAAAAACTTCCCTCTATTATTATTGCGCTTAGTGCGATGACAATATTACAAGGTTGTGAAAAACTAATTGTTGAACCAAGACAAAAAGTGCAGTTAGTTAAAGTCGATACCGTGAAATTAGCGGAAGAAACGGCGAAGTTATCGTTTCCTGCGGTTGCGGTTGCGGCGGATAAATCAAGTTTGTCTTTCCGATTGCAAGGCGAAGTTACATCTGTGACGGTTCGTCCCGGTGATCGAGTGACTCAGGGGCAAATACTTGCTCAAATTGATCCTACTTATTACCGCTTAGAAGTTGATGACGCAAAAGCAGAATACGCGATTACAGATAGCCAATATCGTCGTTCGGCAAAGCTGGTTGATCAAGGTTATATTGCGCCGTCTCAATTTGATGAGCTTAAAGCGCAGCGTCGTATTGCGAAAGCAAGGCTGGATATAGCCAAGTTAAATTTAAGTTTTACGGCGTTGAGAGCGCCGTTTGCAGGTGTTATTTCACATGTACCAATTCAGCAGTTTGAAAATGTGCAAGTGGGTCAGCAGGTGATGAATATTCATAGCATCACGACGGTCGATATTCAATTACAAGCACCGGACATTATTTATTCGAAAAGTTCAGCAGTACAAGTTGAAGCCTCTAGACCTGGCGCTAAGATCATTACGGCTGATGGAACAGAGTATGATGCGCATTTAAAAGAGTTCACTACAGAACCCGATCCTAAAGTGGGCTCATTTGTCGTTACACTGACGATGCCAATGCCTAAAGATAGATTTATTCTTGATGGGATGGCTGTTGAAGTACGGGCTGATGCTCAAAAGCTAAATATTTATAAGACCAATGAACCGTATATTCCGCTTGAAGCTATTTTAAATGAAGATGGCGATGATTTGAATTTAACGCAAAAATTTGTTTGGGTTGTGGGCAATGATAATACAGTGAGCAAGCGTCAAATTGTGACGGGGAAAGTGGTCAATGACGGTGTTCGTTTAAGCTCGGGTTTATCAGTCGGCGAGAAAATTGTGGTTGCTGGTGGCAACCGTTTACGTGAAGGTCAATCGATCAAAATTTTCGATGACTCAATAAATAATTCAACGGATACTGAAGAGGCAGGACAATAATGAAACAAGATATCGCCGCCTATTTTATTAAAAATAAAGTGATCAGCTGGATGATCACGCTTATCTTCTTAATTGGCGGTACGATGGCCTTTTTCGGACTAGGTCGATTAGAAGATCCTGCATTTACAATTAAAGATGCGATGGTCGTGACATCTTACCCGGGTGCTACGCCATTACAAGTTGAAGAAGAGGTCACTTATCCGCTTGAAAAAGCAATTCAGCAATTAACATATGTTGATGAGGTAAACTCTATTTCGAGCCGCGGTTTGTCACAAATTACCGTGACGATGAAGAATAATTATGGTCCGGATGATTTACCACAAATTTGGGATGAGTTACGTCGGAAAGTGAATGATATAAAACCCCGTTTACCGCCTGGTGTGGCTGAACCGTCAGTGATTGATGACTTCGGTGATGTCTACGGTATTTTGTTGGCGATAACGGGTGATGGTTATTCTTACAAAGAACTGAATGACTATGTAGACTATTTACGCCGAGAAATCGAGTTGGTCGATGGTGTTGGTAAAGTATCTGTATCTGGTGTGCAGCAAGAGCAGGTCTTTATTGAAATGTCGATGCAACGTTTAAGTAGTTTGGGTATTTCTCCTACGACTATTTACAATACGCTGGCAGCGCAAAACTTGGTATCCAGTGCTGGTGCGGTAAGGATGGGTACTGAATACATCCGTATTCACCCAACGGGCGAGTTTTCCGATGTTGACTCGCTAGGCGATTTAATTATTACAGAAAATGGTGCACAGGGGCTGATTTATCTACGTGACGTAGCAACGATTAAGCGTGGTTTCAAAGAAGTTCCCGATAACTTAGTGACTTTTAATGGCAAAGTCGCATTGAATGTGGGCGTGTCATTTATTTCTGGTGTTAATGTTGTCGAAATGGGCAAAGGGGTTTATCAACGTCTCGCAGAGCTTAAAGAGCAACAACCGATTGGTATCGATATAGATATTGTATATAGCCAACCCGATGAAGTTGATAAGTCAGTAAAAGGCTTCATTATCAGCTTAGGTCAAGCGATAGGTATTGTTATCATTGTTTTACTTTTATTCATGGGGATTCGAGCTGGTGTTTTAATTGGGTTAATTTTATTGCTTACCGTTTTGGGTACGTTTGTATTCATGAATATGATGGCAATTGATCTACAGCGTATTTCACTTGGTGGATTGGTGATTGCATTAGGTATGCTGGTGGACAACGCCATCGTCGTGGTAGAAGGTATTTTAATTGGGGTACAAAAAGGCCGGACGCGTTTGCAGGCGGCAACCGACATTGTCACGCAGACTAAATGGCCTTTATTAGGTGCAACGGTTATTGCTGTCACTGCATTTGCTCCTATTGGTTTATCACAAGATTCAACGGGTGAATATACCCAAACGTTATTTAGTGTGTTACTTATCTCGTTGATGCTAAGTTGGTTTACGGCCATATCACTGACGCCATTTTTTGCCGATATGTTCTTTAAAGGTATTAAAGTTGATGCCGAAAGTGAAGAAAATGACCCGTATAAAGGGGTTGTCTTTGTTGTTTATAAACGCGCATTAGAAGCATGCATGAAAAATGCGTGGACAACAGTATTCGCATTAATCTTAATGTTAGCGGCAAGTTTGTATGGTTTTACGCAGTTAAAGCAATCATTTTTCCCTTCGTCAACAACACCAATGTTTATGATTGATGTTTGGCTACCGGAAGGTACTGATATTCGTGCTACCAATGAAAAGCTACGTGAATTAGAAGTGATGGTGAGGGCCAATGCGGGTGTATCACATGTATCTTCAAGCACGGGTAAAGGTTCTCAGCGATTTATGTTGACCTATGCACCAGAGAAAAGCTATGCAGCGTACGGTGAGTTAATTATCCGTGTTGAAGACTATGACGATGTCATGCCAATGTTACGTAAAGTGAGTGAGCAACTTGACTCACAACACCCTGATATTGAATATAAACTAAAACGTATTGAGTTAGGGCCTTCATCTGGTTCGAAAATTGAAGCGCGTTTAGTCGGGTCAGATCCAACGGTATTACGTGGCTTAGCACAGCAAGCAACTGATATTATGCGTGCCGATCCAGGGGCATTTAACGTGCGTCATGATTGGCGTGAACGTACTAAAGTGATTGAGCCTGTATTTAACGAAAGTCAGGCTCGTCGGTATGGTATTACTAAATCAGACGTTGACGATTTATTGCAAATGGCATTTTCTGGTCTTACCGTTGGTATTTATCGTGACGGTACAAACCTGTTACCCATTATTGCTCGATTACCTGAAAAAGAACGTGTGGATATCAGTACGATTGAAGGTATGAAGATCTGGAGTCCTGTATTGAAAGGTTATGTGCCACTACAACAAGTGGTATTAGCGGTTAATATTCGTTGGGAAGATCCGATTGTCGTGCGTAAAAACCGTAAACGTATGTTGACCATATTTGCTGATCCCGATCCCTTAGGTGATGAAACTGCAGCAACGTTGCAAAAACGTATTCAACCGTTAGTCGAAGGTCTCGATTTCCCTCCGGGTTATTCACTCGAGTGGGGTGGTGAATATGAATCGTCTTCGAAAGCGCAAGCATCATTATTCCAAACGATGCCTATGGGCTATTTGTTCATGTTCTTAATTACGGTCTTCTTATTTAATAATGTGAGAAATGCGGTGATTGTATGGGCAACCGTACCTTTAGCTATTATTGGTGTAACAACAGGGCTACTCGCGCTAAATACACCGTTTGGTTTTATGGCACTGTTGGGCTTCTTGAGTCTGTCAGGTATGCTGGTTAAGAATGGTATTGTATTGCTTGATCAAATTGAGATCGAGATCCACACTGGTAAAGAAAAATATCAAGCGGTTGTTGATGCAGCTGTTAGCCGTGTTCGTCCTGTTTGTATGGCGGCAATCACAACGGTATTAGGTATGATCCCGTTATTACCCGATGTGTTCTTCAAACCTATGGCTGTCACTATCATGTTTGGTTTAGGGTTTGCTACTGTACTGACACTGATTGTTGTACCTGTGTTATATAGTATGTTCCATAGATTACAAATAATAGAAAAATAGCGTGATGAGAAAATGAAGGAGGAGCCATTATAGGCTCCTTTTTTTTAGTATTTTTGAAATTGACTAATTAAGCGTTGCATTGCTTCTAATCTATTAACTAACTCATGAGTACTTTGAACAGATTCATTACTGGTTATTGAAGTTGCTGCACTTAGTTGACCAATATGCTCAACATTACGTGAAATCTCATCACTAACACTCGCTTGTTCTTCTACAGCGGAAGCTATCTGGTGACTGCTATCTGTGACTAATCTTAGTTTATTATTAATTTTAGCCAAATGTTCACCAGTTTCAGCGGCTTGATCGTTACATTGGCGTGATAGTTCTACGCCATGATCAACGGAATTAACTGCTTGATTAGCTGATTGCTGTAGTTTCCTTATCATTTGCTGGATCTCACCTGTTGATTCCTGCGTTTTTTTAGCTAAGGAACGCACTTCATCTGCAACGACTGCAAAACCACGACCTTGATCACCTGCACGTGCTGCTTCAATCGCAGCGTTTAAGGCTAATAAGTTGGTTTGATCTGCGATAGCACCAATAACATCTAGAATCGTTTCTATTTGTAGGCAGTCTTCTGATAACACATTGATGACTCGCTTTGAATTATCTAATTCCTGGTGTAATGAATGAACTGAATTGATCGTTGTTTCAACACTTTGCTGCCCTTCAGTTGACATCTCCTGTGCTTCAGAAGTCAATGATGATGCTTGTACGGCACTTTCTGATATATTACGAACAGATAATGACATTTGTTCCATCGCAACACTGACCTGTTCTGTCGCCTCATGTTGTTGGCTCAGGTTTGTCTGTATTTGCTGGGTTTGGCTAAGCTCATTTTCAGCTGATTTTAGAATATCGGTCGATGTTTCACTTACTCTGCCTACAATAGCTCGTAGCTCTGATTGACGCATTTTTAAGGCTAATTCTATTGTTGAAAAGTCATCTTTCTTACCCGTATAAACATATTCCATTAACGGGTTATCGTATGCATCCTTAGCTAGTTTAGTTAAATGTTTAATTCTGCTTTGTGTGTACCAGATTATTAAAAATGAGCATAAGACAGCTGCTAGTGTCGCTGTCGTTAACAATGTGATACATGAATTAAATAATTGTGCAGCTAAAAGCAACAGACTGAGACCTGCGAGGGCAAGCAACATTGTATTTTGTTTCCAACGTAGGTCAAAAAGTGAGGGTACCTTACCTTTTTGCATTGCTTGATAAAGCTTTGACGCTCTGTTTACTGATTCCCGATCAGGTTTACTGCGAACTGATTGATATTCTATTACTTTATCTTGTGCGTCTTTAATTGGTGTGACAAAAGCGGATACCCAGTAATGACTACCATTTTTACAGCTGTTTTTTACTAATCCCATCCAGCTTTTGCCTGTGCCGATATATTGCCATAGTTGTTCAAAGGCTTGTTTGGGCATATCTGGATGACGGACTAAATTATGCGGTTGTTTGTACATCTCATCCGTTGTGTAGCCAGCAACATCAGCAAAATGTTGATTTGTGTGCGTGATGTTACTGTGCGGATCGGTTGTTGAAATAAGGTTTACTGATTCTGAGTAATCGACTTCATTGTTGTACTGCTTTGTTGTTGCCACTACTGATACTGCCATCGCTCTCTCCATACTACACTCAGTGTAAGCTGGTGTAAGTTAATGTAAGATTATGTAATATAAGGGAAAGAGTTAAGATAGCATTTAATTAGGTATCTTAGTTGTGTATTTGTGGGGTAATATAATTAATATTTATTTTTATTTTATTATCAATTATTTATCGCTGATTAATTTAATTTATTTAATGTTGAATTTCATATTTAGGATGTTAAATTCTTCGTTTTGTCTATTTTTACAATCTTAGTTTCTTGTTTCGGACGCTTTGGTATTTACATTGGCTTAGTCTACAGATCGCAGATATAAAAAATCGAGTGAGATACCCATTGTTTTATAATGACGTCGCTCGACTTTAACGACAGGAGCTTTTATTCTTTAAATGAAATTGAATGGAAACACTTAAAAATTATTGAGGGGAATAATATGAGAATCAATGTACAAGATACCGTATTTTGTTTAGTTGATGTTCAGGAAAGGCTTTTTCCACACATGAAAAATAAAGAAACTGTGGAAAAAAATCTAGTTACGTTAATTAAAGGGTTACAACTTAATAATGTGCCTTTGATTATTAATGAGCAGTATAAGAAAGGTCTCGGTGATACCATCCCTGCGTTACAAACATTAGTTGAATCGGCACCTCATTTCGAAAAAACATCCTTTTCGTGCTGTGGTAATGAAGATACGTTGGCAGCGATTAAAAATACGGATAAAAAAGTGGTAATCGTTGCAGGAATCGAGACGCATGTTTGTGTGCTTCAAACGTGTTTAGATTTACTTGCTGAGGGGTTACAGCCTGTTCTTGTAACAGACTGTGTGAGCTCTCGTTCTAAATTGGATTCTAAAATGGCGATTGAACGATTAATTCAGGCAGGTGTTATACCAACAACGTATGAATCAATTCTATTTGAACTGACAAAGAATGCTAAAAACCCAATCTTTAAAGAGATCAGTAAATTAGTTAAATAAACATAGCGTAATAGGGCGGTTATCGTGTTGGTTACGGGTGTTTAGTTGAGACTTGGCTGGCGGTAAATCGTGATGTTATAACTTTTCAGTATTTGTCGTTCAACAGCACTGGATAGAATGAACATCATCAAGTAGCCACAACAAAGTGCCACAATAATGGCTACTACGTTGTCAGTAAACTGATTGAATAGCTCGAACGAAACGACCAAAGTGACGATACCACTGATGCGAATACACAGACTCTGTATGAAACGGCCATGTGCTTTTATGTAACATAGTTGATAAGCATTAAGCATAAGGAAGATGAAAAACATCGAAAAATGTAATAGGACAGGGATGGCTCCGTCATATTCTGCTGGGAAAATCGTTAAAACTAACGTATTGCCAAACAGCAGCATAATCGCGAAAAAGCTGCCACTTACAAGGGCTGATATCTTAAATATCCAATTACGAATAAGCTTAATTTGTTGATGGTCACCATTGCGCACACAAACCGCTAATTCGGGTAATACAAAACGATAAATAGGAAAAACAAACAGTAATGTTAGATAGGTAAATACCGGTCGTACAACAACTTGGAAATCACCGAGTTCGTCAATACTAAAATGACGAATGGTGAGCAGTACGGTTATGTATATCATTAAAATACTTGCGCCCGCTTCTAAAGATGCGGTAAAACTCTTTTTTACAAAGCTGAGTAACTTGGGATTAAGATGTACACTCGATAATGGGCGTGTAGAAATATCCTTACGACGATGTTTAAACATATAAACAACAATCGCGAGTGATGATAAGGTTAATCCTGAAAAGAGGGAAATAAGGGCGTCTAGGCCAAGTAGATAATAACAAGTGAAGAACATGATCACATTGGTTAGGGGCTCTAGCCATACTACCTTATTGGAAATATTATATAGTCGATACATAGCAATAAGATTGGTGAAATATACTTTTAGCCCCATGCCAAATATGATACCAACTAATTGGTAATAACTTACTTCAATATGCAGTTGATGTTTAATATAAGGAATAACCAAACCCCAGGTGATCAATACCATGGTGATTAAACTATATCGGAAGATGTTAATAATATCGCGGTCATTTTGAGTTTGTGAATAAGTCACTACCATGGATGAGCGAAATCCAGTCATTAATATTAGCGATAAAGAAATGATATCAACGACACTATGAAAGAGGGCTAGGTCATCTTTTGGGATCCAGTGTGCCAGCCAAACCTTAAAGCTAAAGCCGATAGCAATGCTAATTAATGTAACCCAAATGCCTTGGGTAAAAGCATTTTTAACGCGGTTTAATGATGTATTTTCCATGGCAGCTATTCGCGAATTAATTTATGTAAGCACTCGGAAGTGACGGTAGCCAATGATTGTATCGCAATTGAAAATCATTCGCAATTGCATTTTGGTCATGCATTGACTACAGGCTAGGTTATGCTGTTAACTTTTTGAGATATGTAGTAGTTTACTTTCAATAGTTTATTTATGAATATTTTCGGAGCTAGGGTATATGGCGAGTATAATTTGTTTTGGTGATAGTATTACACGTGGCGAAAGTGATGCTGTGTATGGTGGTTGGGCAGACCGAATTAAAACGCGTTTAATTAAACAATTTATGGAAACGGGTAAAGATAAGGTAAGTGTCTTTAACATGGGCATTAGTGGTGAAACGACAAATGGTTTAATCCAACGTTTTCAACATGAGTTTTTGACCCGGCAAGCCGTAGATAAACAGGATACCGTGCTGTTTGGGTATGGCGCTAATGATCTCGCTAAGCAAGACGGTAACTACCTTGTTGATATTGAAACGTATATTGACAACTTACGCTGCTGTATTGAGTTTTCAATTGAGAAGGGAGCTAATGTTGTTCTGATTAATGTCACGCCAATTTCAGCCCTGCTTGATGGTATTCCGAATATAAATAACCGTATTCGCCATGATGAAACCATTTGTCGTTATAACCAAGCATTGTTGGTTTTGTCGGTGAAGTATAGTGTCGATTTGATTGATGTTTACACGCCATTCAATGATCGTAAAGAAACCTATTTAGCGGCCGATGGATTACACCCAAATAACGCGGGACATGAGTTGCTATATCAAGTAATAAGCTCGTCGTTGTTATCTAATCTCAATATTTAAGCATTAAATAGGCATAAAGTGTTTATGTAATACACATGGGTGCATAAATACTGACCTATTGGCCCTTGAGTGTTCGTTTTCTTAGTTTTTTTTTGATCTACCCCTATTAACTCTATTATTAATTTTGCAATATTCTTTGAAGCTCCTAAGATGAAACTTCTCCTATTTAAGAAAGCGAGCAATTATGACTAACAATTATTCTGATACACTGTTTGAAGAAATGAAATTACTGGCTAAATTCCCAACAAAATCTTATTTAGAAGGTATTAAGGTTCATAATGAAGCTGGCCCCTCTGTTATTAGTGCTGCGAAATCACTTTTTGAAAAAGGGCTTATTACACGAGACGACGGTGGGTATTTAACCGATAGCGGTATTGAAATAGCAGATCATCTACACCGAGTTTTAGCACCTTTAAGCTAAATCAATAATGCTATTATCTAAAGCAGTTAGCCGCTGTTATATAGGTTACTAACTGCAATTTTTCTATTTTCCTACTGATCTAAGCTGTTTCACATAACCGAGAGTCTTCAATATCAACGTCCGGTCGAGGGCTTAATATCGATGTGTTGTTGACCATATTACTAATAATGTCAACGCTTTCTTTTTTTATATCGTCACTATGTTGTGACGATGATAATAAATAGATATGATCTGACACCGTCTCAATGGCACTGACTAACACTTCATTTTCAAGTACTGTAAAAGCATCATCGATGTAGGTAGCGAGTTCTGTTAAGTCAGGTAACGCAGAGCGACAAGCAACAAGACCAACATGAATAGAGCCGTTGTAACTATATAGCGTAATGTTCAGAGACATGCCCGGTGGTAGTACTGAAATTGGAAAGCACTTATCCATTTTAGCACCCTTCATATATAACGGTGTGCTTGGTCCTGGCACATTAGATATGAGTACATTGCCCATTGGCGGTAATATTGTATCCAAGTGCAATAGTTCACTCGCAGCGGCTAGGCCTTGGCTTGCTAATGTGTAACTCGTTAATGCTTCTTTGGTTAATAGTCTCGTTTCATTTTTCAATCTGACGCATGACTCTTTGACTGTCATCAAACGTTCAAGTGGATACTCACCGGCATAAGCTAATTCGACTAAACTAATCGCTACTTGGTTGTTAGACACCTTGTCTGAAGCATCACGTAAACTAATTGGCATTTGCGCTACTAATGGTTTTTTAAGTACTACGTTACGTGTTTTTAGGTAGTTATGGATAGCCATATCACAAACAGTCACAACAACATCATTAATTGTGGCACCAGTTATGCGGCCAAGTGTTTTAACTCGTGAGAGTGACAGTGATGTCATTGCCGCACGACGTGCACGTTTTGGACTAACTGAAAATAGTGTTTTAGGTGCCATAAAAGGTGTCGGCATATCTGCTTTGTACATACTTGCAGCTTGAAAAAGTAGTTTTGTGGTGAGTTTAGTTAATGATGGAATTGATTTCACATGGCTGGTTACAAGTTTCGAAGTATCAGATAGCAGTGACAATGCACTTTTTTCTGTTCTTGCTTTTTGTGGGTGATCAATAGCCCAAAAGGCGGTCATTGGTGATTCTGGATTTTTGCTCAAATAAGCCATGATTAGTTGATTTGCTTTAGCACCATCAGTGAATGCATGGTGCACTTTAACGTAGATCGCAAATTTGTTATCTGTTAAGCCGTCAATTAAAATCATTTCCCATAATGGACGACTACGATCGAGTAATGTTTCATGTTGGTGCTCAACAAAACTGAGTAACTGATCTTCATTACCAGGTTGTGGCAGCATCGCGAAACGTACATGATATGACAGATCGATGTCGTTATCTTTTTGCCAGAAATATTGACCCGTGATTTGTTTTTTTAGTTTTTGGTTAAATGGTTTTTTAATCTCTTGCTGAGACATTAAGTTATCGAATAGGTCTCGACTAAAGTTGCCTGGGTAATTTTTTGGTGTTGAGAATATTTGTAATCCTGCTACGTGTTTTGGGCTAGTCACCGTTTCTGTGTATAAAAATCCCATATCAACTAACGAGAGTGCTTGCATAGTCATTTTCTAATGTTCCTAATGTAATTGATAGATTGCGCCCGATTAAGTCGTACCGCACATATCATCACATTGTGATGTTATGACTTGCTGTCACGGATGTTAAAGTTATATGTATAGTACATGAGTACTCACAAAGAGATACATCATTGTGACATAAATTTACGCAAATGAAATATTTTCACGATTTATTATAGTACTTTAATTGTTTTTAACTTTTTGATTGTTAATGTTTTAATGTGTTTTTTAGATTCATGATTGAATGTTTGTAGCAGTTTTTTTGTTATTGCTGAAGGTTGATTGGCATAATGAACTATATATATTCGTTGACGATTACATTGTTATCGGTAACTTTGTTGATAGCTAGATTTTAATGCTATTGAAGGATTTTGATAAAATGATGTAAATTCTTTGATTATTTATTAAAGAACTAAAAAATTGAAGTATTAATCAATTGTATAAATATTTATAATTTATTGAGATAGTGACGTTTTTAACCCCTTTGAGTAGTAAGCTGGGATTATTATTAAACAGATGTGGTATTGTTTATTTCATTATTTATGGATATCACTAGGGTATATGAGAGAAATATTAAGAAATAAAATAATCGCCGTTTGTGAAAATAAAATAGAAAAAAAAGGGACGAATGTTGGCCTCTCATTTTATGCGTTCTTCGCGAATAAGAATGATGAACCAGCGTTATTAATGGAAGCTGCACAATGGTGGATCATGACGCATAAATTGGATCACTTTGAGAAAGCGGTGAAAATAAAAGCGCTGGTGGAATCGGAGTATAGCATTAGCTGTAATACTTAGTTTTAACCTCTAAAGGAAGATTAATGAAAAATATAAAAGTGGCTGTTGCGCAAATCGCTTCGGTTGACGGTAATGTAGCGGAAAATATAGCTGTTCATATGAATGCTATTGAAAAAGCTGCATCTGTAGGTGTTTCATATATTGTTTTTCCTGAGTTATCACTGACAGGTTACCTGCCTGAATGTGCCTCCAATCTTGCTTTTACTGTTGACGATAAGCGCCTTCAACGACTCATTGATATTGCAAAACTAAACAAGATAACAATAGGGGTTGGTCTACCGCTGTTAACGACAGGACTGCCACATATTGGTTTAGCTATTATTTATCCAACAGGACGAGTAGAAAGCTACGCCAAAATGAATTTACACTCCGGTGAAGAGACGTATTTTTCAGTTGGCGATAAGCGACATAGCTTTCAACTGAGTAATATAATGGTCGCTAATGCTATTTGTGCTGATACTAATCATATTGAACATGCTAAAGGGTGTGCAGAACTCGGTGCTGATGTATATATGGCAAGTGTGTTAATCACGGCGGGGGGTTATGACGCCGATACTCAGTTGATGAGCAGCTATGCTCGGGAGTTCAATATGCTCGTAGCAATGGCTAATCATAATAGACCTACCGGTAATTGGGATCCAGTAGGCAAGAGTGCGATTTGGACAAAGTCAGGTCAACTCATTTGTGCTGATGAAACTCAAAATGCACTTGTCATTGCTGAACGGAAGGATAACGACTGGATAGGCCAAGTCATTAACCTTTAATCCATCATAGTGTTCACATCAGGGCTAAAGCTTGTCGTTTCAGTCGTTTTAATGAGTGGTATTGAATTAAAAAAACGCATTTTATAATCTGTATCTTGATTGTTATAAGTCGCGCGAACTGACAGTGCGACGCGGTGAATGTTGTTGGGATAAAACAACCAACTGCGCCAGGTATTCGCATCGTCAATACGGTGAGCTGCAAAGCTTAATTTAATGTTTTCAATACAGCTGATGTTTTTCTCCTGGTAGTTTTCCGGCAGGCTGAAACTAAAGTCTTTCAACGGGATCGACAAACCTAACCCCCACGCTTTGATGTAAGATTCTTTTAATGTCCAATAATCAAAAAAACGACTCGCTTGCTGCGCTATTGGTTGGGTGAGTAAATCCTCGACCTCAACTTGAGAGAATGAGTGCTTCGCAATACTTAATACATCACTTGTTCGGCTGGTATTTTCTACATCACAACCAATATCGTCATTAAGCATTACCGCGCAAATGATCATATTGTCGGTGTGGCTGATATTAAAACGTAATGGCAGGGGTGGGTTAACAATCTCGGGCTTATCTTTTTCACCTTTGACAAATTTCCAGTCTGCGGGTGGCACATCAGCATAACGTGATAACAAATCACGGACAAAAGCGCGGGTTATTAATGCACTGTGGCGATCTTTTTCAAAACGAAATCGTTGCTGTTTTGTTGTTTCTTCTGGTGCTAACAGGTGACTATAAGCACGTAATAATTCAGGTTGTTGGATTCTTTTCGGGTCTACCGACCACAGATGAATTTCATTCGTAGCTAATGTTAGTTGATCTGTTGAAAGCACTATTTATTCCATTGAGTGACGAGGTGTAAGCTAATTTAGCTATCTTATCATGATATATATAATGAACATAAATCAACCTTGATTTTGTGCTACTCCCAATGTTGGCAATATTTTTCGTATTGGTGGATGCATTAAGGCATGAGTACAGGGAAGATAGAGAGAATAGAGCTAAAAGCCATCAACAGCTTTTAGCTCGTATTCGTTTATAAAAAGTACCTAGAAAAAGTACCGTTAGAATGGATACCAGAACAATTCTGTTGCCATAACACGTTTGATAATCGCTAACGTTACTACCAAGGTAATTAACCCCATCACAATGTAATCTTGTTTAGACATTGGTTTTAAGCTGTACCACGTACGCATTTTATTATGACCAAAGCCACGTAGTGTCATTGCATTCGAAATCTCGTCTGCGCGATCTAGGCTTGAGAAAATTAATGGCCCTAAGATCTTGGCCACATTTTTAATACGCGACAGTACAGATACATTCTTTGATAAATCCACGCCACGTGCCTGCTGTGCATGCATGATGTTAACAAAATCATTCTTCACATCAGGTAAATAGCGTAATGTTAAGCTTACTGCATAGGCAATTTTATACGGTACACCAAGGCGGTTTAAACTTGCAGCAAACTCAGTCGGATGTGTAGTAAAGACAAATACCAACGCAATTGGGAACATACTGAAATACTTCAGCGTTACCGTCAGCAGGTAATACAAGGTTTCTTGTGTCAGGGAGTAATTTCCCCAGAGCGACAACAAAACGGTACTTGAACCTATATATTCAACGCCTTGCTGTGGTGCTAATAAGAACATAAACAATGCGTTCATAGTGAGCACACTTGCCGTGGCAATGAGCAAAGGTTTGTAAACCGGAAAAGGCACCTTAGTTAATTTAAGCAAGGTACAACCTGTAATGATTAGCGCGAGAATAAGGCGTAAATCAAAGGTTGTTAACACCACTGTTACCCAAGCTAAAAACAAGACGAACTTAGTGACACCATTAAGCCGATGTAGGGCTGAATTGGTATTTACATAGTTAATACCAAAATCGATTTTTTTAGTTTTATTGATGCTACTTTTGTTGTTAGGAAAAGTATTCTTAATCGTGTTTTTATTCATATTGTTTTTATTATTTGTGTTGCGCGTCATTATGAAGGCGTCACTTCAGATTTGATAAATTGCTGCATAAAACTATCTGTATTTTTGATACCAACAGCATTTGCAAGGGTATACAGGCTCGTTACTTTTAAGTTGGCACGGTCAAGTAGCGCAGGGTCGCTGAACACTTGAGAAACCGGGGCATTGGCAATTAATTTGCTTTCTGCAATAACAATCGAACGCGTGGTGTATTCTAACACTAAGTGCATATCGTGAGAGATGATAAGAACAGTAATACCCAGCGTTTTGTTTAGTGTCTTAATAAATGACAGCATCGATGTGTAGTTACGATGATCTTGTCCTGCGGTTGGTTCGTCTAAAATAAGTAATTCAGGTTCTAATGCTAAGATAGAGGCAATGGTTACGCGTTTTTTCTGACCATAGCTAAGTGCTTCAATTGGCCAGTGACGGTATTTAATTAAGCCGCATAAACCCAGTACGTATAATACTTTTTCTTCAACAAATGCTTCGTCATGGCCACGGTTACGTAGACCAAACGCCACTTCGTCAAAAATCATATGATTAGAGATCATGTGATTTGGATTTTGCATCACAACGCCAATCTTTTGAGCCCGCTCAAAGATAGATAAGTCAGCAATATTTTCACCATTAAGCTTAATACTACCGGTATCTGGTGCGATAACGCCCATAATCAGTTTGGTGATGGTTGATTTACCCGAGCCGTTCTTACCTAAAATAGAAACGAATTCACCACGATTTATGCTAAACGAAATACCTTCAAGGGCATTCTTTTCGCCAGTATAAGAATAGGTTAAATCATTGATTTCAATTAATGTATCGTTTATATGGGGGTGAACAATAGGGGCTTGCGCATGAAACCAATTGGTTAATGGCGTTTGATATTGTTTCAGATCCATCTTTTCAATATAAGCTGGATTATTAGTCGTTAGAATAGGGCAGTTTGCTGCTTTTAATGCCGAGATATAGAGAGGTTCACGAATACCATGAACCTGTAGTAACGGCGAAGCAATTATTTCGTCCGGAGACATATCGGCAATGATTTTGCCTTGTTCCATTAAGATCACGCGATCGACATGGCGGTGTAGTACATCTTCGAGACGATGCTCAATAATGATAACGGTTTTGCCAGTATCTCGATGCAGCTGATCGATAATTTCGATAGTGGCTTTACCTGTTTTTGGGTCAAGGCTAGCAAGGGGTTCGTCGAATAACAAAATGTCTGTATCATCAATTAAAATACCCGCTAATGATACACGTTGTTTTTGACCACCTGATAATGCATACGGTGAATGATCAAGTAACTCATCAAGATCAACCATCGCGGCGGTTTTCTGCACGATAGACAACATCTCCGCTTGAGAAATCATGTTGTTTTCAAGCGAAAATGCAATATCTTCACCAATGCTCAAACCGACAAACTGGCTGTCGGTATCTTGTAATACAGTGCCCACTGCCTCGCTATAATCCTGCATACGTAACCCTGATACCTGCGTACCATTGATGGTTAAGGTACCAGACAAGTCACCTTTTATCGCATGCGGAATCAGACCGTTTAAGCATTGCCCAAGGGTTGATTTACCACTACCACTTGGACCAATAATGACGATTTTCTCTCCTTTCTCTATCCTTAGATTTATGCCTTTTAGTGTCGCTTTTTCCTGCGAAGCATATTTAAAAGAGAAGTCAGAAAATTCGATAGTCATTTTTGATTAATCCTCGGTCAGATTACGGCTTTGTTTTTTACGCTTTGCAAACGCAGTCAGTAGAATGTAGCCAACAATACCAATTAATATCGTATTGCCTGCTGCAATGATCGTTAATTGCGTCATGACTTTACTGAACGGTTCTGCGTAAAGAATGCTATCGAGTAGTGCTGATACGCCATAACCGACGGTATTACCGACTAAGGCAAGTACAACAAAGAGTGCCATATCTTTCATCGAGAATTGCCCTTTTTCTAAACGACCTTTTGTCAGTTTAGGGAATAATCCGATGATAAGGCCCACAATACCCGAGCCTAATACCCACGTTAACCAAACACCCCAGCCAGAGAATAAATCAGTAACCCAATGACCTATAAATCCTACTAAGAAACCAACAAATGGACCAAATAATACCGAGAAGAGAGCAAGCACTGCCATCGCAGGTTTAAGCGTAGTGTTTGCAAACACTGGTATACCAAACATAGGTAGTCCGCCGATGCCGTATAAAGCAGCACCAATTGCAATCACAACAACCGTTTTAGCTGAAAGATTCATAATAAGCCTTGGGATAAATTAATACGAAAAATTAAAGGTGCGAATTGTACAGGAATACAGGCTATTAAGGAAATAATTGTTGTTTTTCTCAATTATTTAACATTTTAATCGTTTATTGTGTAGATATACGGCGGATGTGAAAAGTAAGCATGGGTTATAGAACTGATTTTAAAGTATATGAGGTGATGGCAATAGAGCCTATTTATGTCGTTTTACATTTTTTAAAGCCATACAATTACTGTTCCTCGACTATAATAGAAGGTAATAACGATGTATGACTCTAATTCTGAATGAATTCCGTTTATGATGAATTTGTAAGATTAGATGAGGTATATGTAGGATAGTATAATGGAAGATAAACAGTCTTTGTATACATGTTTTCAAGGTGTCGGTATTGTTTTTGCCTTTATTTTTGTCAATGATTTAGTGAATGAACGTTGGTTCGATGTTGGGCTTATGTTTGTCGTTATGGCGATTTTATTAGTCGCAGTAGCTAAGATGTCAAAGATTGAATAAGATCTATTTTCAGAGATGGCTCAGTATTTGAAACCATCCCTGACTATTTATCGACGACAAGATTCTTTAGGTGTTATCTATCAGTGTATTTAGCAAGATAGAAATCAAAATTATTATTAATGAAAGTACTATAACCAACATAAACGTCGTTACCTTTACGAACAATATTACCTGTGCGTTGCTGCACTTCGTATCCGGTATTCGCAACCGCTATTAATACTCCATCGTTAGTATATTTTTCATTATTGCCATTACCAACAACAAATATTCCCCCGTTATCGTCAAGGTTAATTGCACTAATTTCCCCTTGTTGATTGCTCACATGCCAAATAATATCGCCGTTCGCTTGCATCTTAATCAGATCTCTATTTGAGGCATCTGAAAACGCGATAAATAATTCATCTTGTGCATTCTTTTGGAGAATAACAGGGCCAGGTAGCGCATAACTGTCCTGGTTACCATATACGTTATTACGCCACAATAGTTGACCGTTAGTATCAATTGATTGAATTTGTAGATCGCGATCTTTAGTCATGATGATCGAAATAATAGAACCGTCAGCTAAAACAGTGGTTGCAGCTTCTGCAAATGTGTCTTCAGTTTGTGGTTGTGTCCATTCTAATTGGCCTAATGCATTGTACTTACTCACGCCTTTACGGCCAGAAACATACATATTATTATTTGTATCGAGTTCAATATCCCAAGCCTGTTGGTCTAGATGTTCGATGTTTAATTGTTGTTCACCGTCAGTATTAAAGATCTGAGTATTAAGCCCTGTTACATAAAGTTTGTTATTTTTAAGCTCAAGATCTCGAACGTCATATTCATTACTGATTATTTGTTCCCAAATTAATCTTCCATCGGTAGAAAACTTAGCGAGCAGTGATGCGCGAGGTCCTTGGGCATTGTTTTGTAGATAGGCTGTTGCAGTGATATAGATGTTGTCTTCATCATCGACAACCATCGCCGTTATATTTTCATCACTGCGTGATAATCCGTGAGTCACATCATGCTCAACCGTCCATAGTGTGTTACCAGATGTACCGTATTTTACTAATAGCATGTTTTGAACTCGATCACTGCCTGTTCTAATCGTCTCTCCAGCTTGGATTATATTACCGGCACTATCGATCGCTTGTGCAGACAACCATTCTACTGTTGTTTCTTCCGTTTTACTGTTGTCGTAAAATTTAACCCAATCAGGTGCAATGAAAGTGACATCGCAACCACTTAAAGATAGGGCTGCTACTAATAAACTGGTTTTAATTATCGAATTTTTCATTGAAATGTCCTTGTTGAATGAATTCATTAGTTTGACAGCAAACAGCACCAAAGAGAGTTTTTACTCTAATGCTCATATACAATAGCAATAAACAAGAGTTGTGACAATGAACTTAAATCCATTTAAATCATGTTGTTATGTCGTTTAAGATGGTTGTAGTGTATAAGATTTTGATGATGATTTTATATAGTTATTTGCGGTGTTATTTGCGTGAAAGTAACTGATTGGTGTCTTTAATAAAAAATGTTGTAAATTATGGATACTTGGTGAGAGATTTATCTCGCAGATAAATAATGCTTATACTAAAAAACCTAGTGAATTAATCATCACTAGGTTTTTATTTAAGCTGGTTTTGTAAGGTTCGCTACTTAGCTAAACAAACTTGTTGCTTCAACAGGGTTTTGCTCAACTTCGTATAAATATTTTTCTTTAGATTCGTGAGAAAAATAAGGTTCAACTAACATGATAATACGCAATACGATACGCTGTGTAATTTCTTGAAGATCGTAATCTTCTTCAGCTAACTGCGTATCTAATGAGTTCGTCGCAATTAAACAGATCGTATCAGCCATCGAACTTTGCTGTGCTTCTGTCATTTTTATTTCACTGCTCTCATTTAATGACACAAGCATTTTTAAGAAAAAGCTGTGATGGTTATGAACTAAACGCATAAATCGTCGTTTTAGCAATTTGTTTTCATCAAAAATAACTTTCATATCACGATAGAAGAAGGAGTATTGTTGAATCAAACCGACGTACACATTTAAGTATGCCCAGTAATCTTCAAATGCTTGTACATCATCTTCATAAAATGACATAAGTTTATTGATTGCTGCTTCATATTCGTAGAACAACTCGGTGAGTAATTGTTCCTTGCCATTGAAATGATAATATAAATTACCAGGGCTGATCTCTAAAGCGTTGGCAATTTCAACCGTGGACACTTTGACGTGTCCGTATTGGCTGAACATTTCTAAACTACACTGTAATATCCTATCGCGTGTTTTCATCACTTTTTCCTAAACTGATGCTAATACAGTTTTAGTCTCTGTATCAGTAGAAATAATGTCGGTTGGTGGTGTATCAACACGGCTGATTTTTGGTTGCTGTGTTACCGGCGGAGTTTCAATATCGGTAGTATTTTGTGCGTCTGCTAATATTTGTTCGATCACAGCTAAGCTTTGTTGCTTAATATCGGAGTTAGCATTCGCTATTGCTAATAGTGCAATTTGTTCTGAAACCGAGATTGATGCACTTTTTAGTACTTCGTTTTCAAGTTCAATAAATGCTTTATTGATATAATCAGCAAGATCCGCTAGATCAGGTAGCGCAGAACGGCATGATACTAAGCCGACATTGATCAATCCGTTGTAGCTATATAACGTAATGTTTAAAGACATTCCTGGTGGAAGTACCGAAATAGGGAAGCATTGATCCATTTTCGCACCCATCATATATAGGGGATGTTGTGGGCCTGGAACATTTGAAATTAGCACATTACCCATTGGCGGTAATACGGTATCCAAATTGAAAAATTCGCTAACGACAGCAAGGCCTTGGCTTGCCATTGTATAGCTTGTTAGTGCTTCTTTTGTGAGTAAACGTGTTTCATTTTTTAATTTGATACACGAATCTTTAATTGTCATTAAACGTTCAAGCGGTGATTCACCATGATAAGCTAATTCAACTAAGCTGATTGCAACTTGATTGTTGGTTACGGTATCGCTAGCGTCACGTAAGCTCATTGGCATTTGTGCAACAAGCGGTTTTTTAAGTTTAAAACTCTTGCTTTCAAGATAGTTATGAATAGCCATATCACAGATGGTTACAACTACATCATTGATTGTTGCGCCTGTCATTTTACCTATGCGTTTAACACGTGTTAACGACAGAGCTGAAACAGCTGCACGGCGCGCACGTTTGGGACTCACAGAGAAAGGTGTTTTAGGCGCCATAAACGGTGTTGGCATATCCGCTTTATACACATTTGCGGCTTGGAAAAGCAATTTTGTTGTTAGTTTAGTCAGTGATGGGATTGACTTAACTTGGCCTGCCAGTTTCTTGGACGTTTTTGTGAGTGACGAAAGCATACTATCAAGCTGTTTTTCTTTCTGCTCAAGTTCAATATTCCAAAATGCTGTCATTTGCGCATCAGTATCTTGGCTTAAATACGACATTAATAGTTGATTGGCTTTTGCGCCGTCAGTGAACGCGTGGTGTGCTTTTAAATAGATAGCGAATTTGTTATCTTCTAAGCCATCAATCAGAATCATTTCCCATAAAGGTCTATTTCTATCTAATAGTGTTTCATGCTGATGTTCAACAAAGTGAAGCAGCTGACTTTCATTGCCTGGTTGCGGTAGCATTGCAAATCGTACATGGTAAGAGAGATCAATATTGTCATCTTCTTTCCAGTAATATTGTCCAGTGAGCTGTTTTTTCAGTTTTAAATTAAACGGTTTCTTAATTTCGTCCTGCGACATTAAGGTGTCGAACAGATCTCGAGTAAAGTTGCCTTCGTAATTTTTAGGCGCGGTAAAAATTTGTAATCCGGCTACATGTTTAGGACTGGCAACTGTTTCTGTGTACAAGAAACCCATATCAACTAGCGTTAGTGCTTGCATGTTATCTAATCCCTATGCAGTAAATCCATAAAATAGAGTGTTTAGATATTTAGCTCTACTTTTTCATTTGTCTATAACTATATGGGTATATGTTAGTCCCTTGTCTTACATTTGTAAATAGTGACAAAGTGTTAACTTAAATCTTAAGCATATGAAAATAGTATTAAATGTACTATTTTTTGTGTTACACCTACTTTTTAATTGGCGATTTGTTAAATCTTAATTCGCTGGAGATATACCACGAAGGCAGTATATAAAAAGGGTTAGCTTGATAGTGTTAATAACACTTCCATATGTTACCGGTAACATAGCTGGCTTTGTAACATAGTGAGGTGTCTGGTAAATATTAATAATTATTTTATTGAATCCTATTGACGAGCTGTTTAAGTTGGGAAACCGACTCGATCTATAAATTGCGTTATAAGTTGGTTGTTTTGAAACAATGAGTAAAGGTAGAATGCGAGGGGAAATGGCTCGTAATGGATGATGTTTTAGTGTTTAAGTCTTTATTGTGTTTTATGTTGTTGGTATTAATTTCAGGTTGTAGTCAGCAGGTAGCAATAAAACCTTCAGATCCTACAATAGCAGTTAATCGACCAACACCAGAACTCGACTATGTTCAACGTCAGTTACTCGCACAATATAAAGATTGGTATGGGACGCCTCATCAATGGGGTGGGATAAGTAAGAGTGGGGTAGATTGCTCTGGCTTAGTTAAGCTGATCTTTAAACAGCAGTTTTCTATTCATCTTCCTCGTACGACTGCCGAACAAGTAAAAGTCGGGTATTCAATTAAACGCCAGCAATTAAATACTGGTGATCTCGTGTTTTTTAAAACAGGGGTTAATGTACGTCACGTCGGTATTATGGTTGATGACTTGCAATTTTTTCATGCATCCAGTAGCCGTGGGGTAATCTTATCTCGTTTGGATAATCCATATTGGAACCGCCACTATTGGCAATCAAGAAGAGTTGATTTATAAATGATGGAACAGAAATTAATTAAAGTTATTGTTGGGTCTAAAAATCCAGTGAAGGTAAATGCTTCACGTACTGTTATTGCTCAACTGTATCCCGAGCATATTGTGGAATGTGATGGTATCGATGCACCTTCGAATGTCCCAGACCAGCCCATGGATGCCTCTGAGACACGTGAAGGGGCTATTAACCGCGTTAAATATTGTAAACAGAATGCAGATGCCGATTTTTATATTGCAATCGAAGGTGGCGTTGATTTACTCGACGATGGGCCTGCAACATTCGCATATGTTGTTATTGCTAATAAAGAACAACAGTCGGTAGGACGTAGCGCTGCGTTACCATTACCTGCACCCATTTATCAATCATTATTAAACGGAGAAGAATTGGGACCAGTGATGGATAAATTGTTTAAGACAGTCAACATTAAACACAAAGGAGGGGCGATTGGTTTGTTAACGAATGGGCATGCAACCCGCGAAAGCAATTATACCCAAGGACTGACATTAGCAATGGCCCCCTTTTTATACCCTGATCTTTATAACCAATGATCTTTAATCGTTCATGATTTGTGTCGCTAATATTCTTATGTAAATAGTCACTTATATACGTACTTACTTTGATCTAGCTATCATTTTAGATTGTTATTTAAACGCTTTGTAATTTAGTGTAAGTAAACATAATAATCGCTATTGATAATCATTCTCAATTGGGGTTATTATGAATATATGGAGCTATAGCGCGTTTATAAGGGATTAAATCATGTCTTCTAAGGTTAATTTAAGTATATCGAGTTCGAAACTTGCAGAGCTGATTCAGGCGGGTCATCTTTGTGCGGCTGATCTCAACTGTTTAGACCCAGAGTCTAAGCGGCAAGTTTGGCAGCTTTGTTTATGGAGCTGTAATAAACGAGTGCATTGTACTAAATCATGTACACGGCAGTGTAATAGTGATGATTGCGAAGGAACTAAAACGCGTACCGCTAAGATAGAAAAATCAGCATTAATCACAGTTAATGCTGATTAACCGTTAGATTATAACTGTAATTTTTTAAACCGTAGTTGTTTTATGAATGGCATTAATAACGGTGTTATTAATGGTAATAATATCCCGACGATAATGAGCGAAAAGGCAATCATCTTGTTTATTCCTAATTGTTCGTTATAAAAGATGACCGATCCTAATAGAGCAAAAATAGGCACTAATAGTTTAAATGGACTCATCATACTGAGCGGGTATTTAATTAGCATTTTGTTCCATACCCAATAGCCTAATAAGGTTGTTGGATAAGCCTGAAACAAGACAGAGCCAAAAGCTGTTGGATTGAATTTCGTGCTTAACTCGCTATAAAGATTAACGCCATTGACGATATATGCCATAGTAAATAACGGCAGCGGTGCAAAAAGGCAAGACCAAGCGACAAAAGCAAACATATCTTTAATATTCAATTTTTTAACCATTAAGCTAATGATGCTCATGCTTAGGGCGCCAGTGAGTGCAAATACAAAACCGATTAAGGTAACCGAACCATCAGTAATATTGGCAATAAAGATAAGCCCCACTAAGGTCAATGCGAGTCCTATTTTTAAACTCGTATTAATGCGCTCTTTTAGAAAGACGATACCCATCAGTACGCTAATAAATACGCTGAACTCGAGTATCAAACTCGCTGTTCCAGCCGATAAACCTGAATAAATAGCCATAGACATCATACCCCACAGGCCAACTCCAAATGTAATGCCATAGAGTGCGAGATAACGCCACTTGACATCCGGCTTATGAACAAACAAGACCGCTGGAAATGCTGCAAAGGTGAAACGTAGCCCTGTTAAAATAAAGGGGTCTATGTTGTCCACACCCGCTTTAATCACGGAGAAATTGAACCCCCATAGACAAGTTACCGCGATAATGATGAATAAGTGAATAGGTGCTATTGATCTTCCGTGCATATGAATACTCCGTTGTTTTATTGTTTGACTAGTATGTTGCTTTCACAAATAATAAACAGATGCAGTTTTTGTTATTTTTTAGAGTACAGTTTTAATTTTGATGGGGAGGGAAGGATGACCGCACGTTATATTACAATTTCAGATAATATTATTAACGACATTGATAAAGGTATATTACTTGTCGATAAACGAATGCCGTCGTTACGGCAGTTTACCCAGTTGCATAATGTGAGTATGACAACAGCGAATAATTGCTATCAGCGTTTACTCGATTTAGGTTGGTTGCATGCAAAGCCGCAAATTGGCTATTTTATTACTCAGCCTTTGAATAAACAAAATACCCCAATATATCCTCAATTCAACGCTCAAGTTGCAAAGCCTAAAGTTGGTCAATTCATTGATCAAGGATTACGTGGTCCATTTTATACCGCGCAACTGCCTGCTGAGTTGTTACCTCAAGACATTTTGAATCGCTGTTTGCGACGTGCCAACCAAAAAGTTGGTTCAGATCTATTTGCATACCCTGATTATCAAGGTGACATGAGCTTACGTACCGCATTAGCCGATCATTTTACGCAACAGCACTTTCCTTTAACGGCGGATCATTTGGTTGTTACCAATGGTTGTATCGATGCTGTGCGTAGTGCCATTGAAGTCACGACTAATCCAGGGGACACGGTCGCGATTTCATCACCTTGTTTTAATGGTTTATTGAACTTACTTGAAAATATGGGGCGATTAGTGCTTGAGATACCTTGTTATCAATCACAGCTAGATTTAGAACAACTTGAATCTATACTCAAAGCTAAGCGTATTTCTGCGTGTTTATTTAGCGCTAACCATATAAATCCACAAGGGTTTTGTTTAAGTAATCAACAAAAACAACGTATTGCTGAGCTTGCTGCTGATTACCGAGTGCCTGTTATCGAAGATGACATTTATCTGGAGTTAAGCTATTCCAATACTACGCCTTTGCCAATTAAGTATTGGGATAAATCTGGCTGGGTATTGTGGTGTAGTTCGGTATCTAAGACGATTGCTGCAGGGTATCGTTTGGGATGGTGTGAGCCCGGGCGTTTTTTTAATGCGTATTTACACTTGCGGAGTGTGCAGTTTTTCGGTGTTAATAATATCGTTCAACATACGGTATGCGAGTTTATTAATACAGGGAATTATGCAAAACACCTTAAAAAATTAACGCTAACCCTAGCGGCACATGCACGGCAGTACCATAGTTTACTACGGGAATTACTCCCCAAAAATACTAAAATCAGTGTTGCCGAAGGTGGTATGGTTATTTGGTTACAACTCGATAATATGGATAGTCAAAGCGTATTAAATGAAGCGTTGAAAAAAGGGATTTCTTTTCGTGCTGGGAGTGAATTTACCACGCTTGATTATTATCAAAACTGCTTAAGATTAAACATAGGCTGGCCGATTGTTAAAAATGAGAAAGACAGTGCTGAAAAACAAGCACAATCGTTAGCCTTGAGAGAGCAACTGGTGCTCTTGTGCGGGCTTATCAGGGCTAATGTAGCCTAATAATAGGTGTCGCTGTTAAACTGAGCGTAATTTGATGCTTAAGTAAGGGGGGATTTATTCATAAGTAATAAATTTTAACTCACTTATTATATTTATTCTAAGCTTTGAATTGTACCATATTTAACTACCCGCAAAGTGGTATTGTGGTTGGTTGTATTGTTTTTTTTTAAATCTAATCTGTAATTAGATTTAAATTCCACATTTAAAATCAAACGCTAAAAATTAAAATTTATATAGAAACGCCTCATCTTAAATAATTGATCTTAATCACATTTATCCTACGTGACTACCTGTATCGTTTATTTGTATTTATTCACTAAAGCTCAGTTCTGGCTCTCTGAACTGATTTGTTAACTTAAATTTAATTTAATAATAAGGATAGATAAATGAGACGGATTCTTACATTTTTTACTCTATGTTTAATTGTATTTAGTAGTCAGGCTAAAGGCTTCATGAATAGTTCGAGCTATAAGGGCTACACAGAAACGAAATATCCCATTGTTTTAGTCCATGGGCTGTTTGGTTTTGATTCCATTTTGGGTATTGATTATTTTTATGGTGTTACCCGTGCTCTAAGTAAAAGTGGTGCAGAGGTGTATGTGGCTCAAGTATCTGCGGCGAATACTACCGAAGTTCGTGGCGAGCAGTTATTAGCACAGGTTGAAGAAATTTTAGCGGCTACTGGTGCTGATAAAGTTAACTTAATTGGTCACAGCCATGGCGGTCCAACATCGCGTTATGTGGCATCTGTAGCGCCACAATACGTGGCGTCAGTAACGAGCATTGGTGGTGTGAATAAAGGTTCACGTGTTGCAGATATTTTACGTGGAGAGGTGCCAGAGGGTTCGGTATCTGAGAAATTAATATCTTCTATGGCTAATGGCTTAAGTAAGTTAATTACTTTTCTTTCTCGTGGAGGGAAGCTACCACAAGATACAGTTGCTGCATTAGAAGCGTTAACAACTAAAAATTCATTAAAATTTAATGAATCGTATCCAGAAGGTGTGCCTACAACCGCATGTGGTGAAGGTGATTATGTTGCTGGGAATGGGGTTTACTATTACTCATGGAGCGGTAGTTCTAACTTTACTAATGTGTTAGACCCAATGGATTTAGCGCTTACTCTGACTGGTAAGGCTTTTAATGTTCCAAATGATGGTCTTGTTTCTTCGTGCAGTTCACGCTTAGGTAAAGTAATTCGCGATAATTATAGAATGAATCATATGGATGAAGTTAATCAAACTTTGGGTCTTCATCATTTATTTGAAACTGATCCAAAAACTTTATATCGTCAACATGCTAACCGTTTAAAACTACAAGGTTTATAGAAATGAAAAAGATCGTATTAACGCTGGTAGTTTTAATCGTAGTCGTTACTGCGATCTTTATCTATAAAAACAACACTAATAAGCACATACAAGCGAAATCGTTCCAGTCAAAATCGCAGCAGGATACTGCTATTGATTCAAAATTTGATCGCGATACATTTGAATATTTTTTATCGGGATTAGGTGAGGTTGAGTTGGATGATTTACAAGCGAAATTTATACAGTTTAATTCGCAGCGTCCTGCTGACTCACAAATAGATAAGGTATTATTTCAGCAATATATTAACTATAAAACCTATTTACAGACGCTAGAATCTAATGCTAGCTCTGATGAATTTGGTTTAGAGGATCTGATGGCATTAAATGATCTATTACTTGCTGCTCAGCTTAAGTTTTTTACACATGAACAACAAAAAGATCTGTTCGCAGAAGAAAACCAGCTTAGAACGATGACATTGAAAAAGCTAGAACTTCAGCAAGTTGCAGCGTCAGAAGAGGAGTTTAATGTACTATGGCAACAAGAATTACAGTTGCTTCCTGTAGAAGAACAGGTAGTGTATAAAAATGCGGCCTTAATGGGGTCGTTAGCAGATACGAAAGGGTTGGATACGCAAGAAAAGTATTTAATACGTCAAGAGTTAGTCGGAGCTGAAGGGGCACAACGTTTAGCTCGATTAGATGAAAAAAATAATGCGTTTAGTACCCAGCTTGATGATTATTTTGTTGAGCGCCAAGTGCTAATGGCGGATGACAACTTAACGGATGAAGAGCTTGAATTCGCGATAACAGACTTACGTGAGGCTAACTTTTCTTCTCAACAACAACGCCGTATTAAAGCGTTGGAGCGTATTCATGATGTTAATACAGAATCATAGTCATTAATAAATGCGAAAGGTCTTTTGTAAGCAATTGTTTTATTTGTAGATTTACTCGTCGAGTATCATATACCATTATAAACCAGCTATTTGGCGCTAGTTCACCGAATACATAGCTGGTTGCTCTGCTTTCCAGTCGAACACATGCTGAATAAATGCCTGAACTCTAGCTGGTTGTTTGTCTCTATCCCGGTACATCAAAATAACCTGGCGATCTTGGCCAGACCAGTCTGGTAGTATCGGTACCAAGCCATGACCCTTATGCTGTTCTCCATTAAAGTAATAAGGTGGCATCCAGCTGATTCCCATACCTTCTTTAACAGCATCTCTGACCAACAACACATCATTTGATTTAAACGAAAACTCAGTACTGATCTCATAAACCTCATCAGTTTGCTTATGACGCATAATCCACCTGGGGGAGGTACTGACTGACAGTAATTTATGATCCAGTAAATTTGAAGGATGATGAATAGTGGGGTGTTGGTCCAGATAAAGGGTCGATGCACAAAGAGCAAATGAGCTTTGCCAGAGATCACGAGCAATCCAGTCTGGCTCCTGAGCATCTCCAACTCGGAATGCGACATCGACTTGCTCGGCGGTGAGATTAATCTTTTCGTTCTGTACCTGTAAATCGATACTGATGGACGGATGTTTCAGGTAAAAATCATAGATGCAGTGTTTGAGCCAGGCCTGTGTCATATTCATTGGCGCTGTAATTTTAATGTGCCCCTCAAGTTGCTGCCGGTCAATTTCAATAAGTTGCTTCACATTATGTAATCCATTAATAAATGGCTGACATAACTGACAGTAGCGGATGCCATCACTGGTTAGGGAGAAATGATGAGCACTCCTTTCGATTAGCCTGCAGTTGAGTTGCTGCTCCAACCGTTTTAGCCTACGACTGAGGGTAGCCAATGGTATGTCTAGTTTCTTTGCTGCAACGGTCAGGTTTTGATACTGAGAGATTTGTACGAAAAGGTACAAATCATCCAATGAGTGATTTCTCATTTTTGATAACTAAGCTCTTAAATCTGTCTATTAACAAACAATTATGCAATCTATATTCTGTTCGCACAAGTCATTAGATAGGTAACACAATGAGAAATAATTATAAAATCTGGCTGGGCGCGGTATTGGCTATTTTTTTCTGGGGGAGTAACTTTAATGCTATTAGTGCGTTAAGCCCAGAATTAACCCCTATCACAGCGGCTACAATTCGTTTTTCGATAGCGGTGTTGGCCCTCCTTATTCTACGCTTATTATCGAAGCATCCTGAATCGATACTGTCAAATAAGGACAAAGGCTATCTGCTGTTACTCTCTATTATTGGGGTGTTCATCCAAAACAGCGCCTTGTTTTTGGCGATGCGGTATACTTCGGCTGTCAACGGATCTGTTATTATGGCGAACATGCCACTCGCTGGTCTGTTGCTTTCTGCACTATTATTACGTACTCGGATCACCTTTTACCATATCGTTGGTATCTGTATTAGTCTGTTTGGTGTGTTGTTGGTGATCACCGATGGAAACTGGCACCAGATATACTTGAGGAAGGGCGATCTTCTCGTTGTTTTAGCCTTGGCTGGTGGTTGTTTGTATACAATTCTGGCGAAAAAATGGGTACCGCATGTACCTGTACCTCAGTTTGTCAGGTGGACATTGGGACTCGGACTAATACAAATGTTATTAACTGCTTGCTGGCTTGAATCCCCTGTTGATGCTTACCAAAACATGACACTGAAGGATCTCGTATTACTGTCCTACATGGGGATTTTAGGTACTTTAGTCGCTTACTTTTTATGGATGAAGGCAACTCAAACAATTGGACCACAGAAAGTAACATCTATGTTTAACCTTATTCCAATGTTTACTTTACTGATTAGCATGTCCATGGGTACCCAGCCTCATCTAATACAGTTAACTGGGATTACCTGTATTACGGTCGGAGTCATTTTTGCTAATGCTTACCCGTCACTGAAACGGATATTCATATCGTTTAAACCGCAATATACAATTAAGCACAGTAGCTTAAAGTAACATTTATATAAAGGCTCCCCTTCTTATTGTGCAGAAGTGGAGCTACATGATTTATACTAATCTTCATTCGCTTTTAAATAAAGATCTATACTCGGCAGGTATACCCTATATATATCAGTATTTTTTTTGTTTGCTGATGTGGCAAAGCCTTTACTTGAATAAAACCATTCATTAATTGTTGTATTTGAGTTTTTAATAATTATTTTTGCTTCAAATGTAGGCCTACGCTTTGTAAAGATACGATCTTTTTTAGATAAATTAATTTCTAATTTTTGTATAATTGAAGGATCAACGAGCTCTTTTATTTCCTTTCCTTTTAGGTTGTATATGGTCACTGTTTTAGTCGACGCATTAACAACCGAATGTGTTGATTGACACGCTGTTATTAGGATTGAAAAACATAAAATAGGGGTTAGTTTCCAATATTTTTTTTTCATCATTCACCTTTTCTATCGTAATCAAGGCACTGTAAAGAGACAGTGCCTTGGCTTTTTTACCGCTATTTGTTACGTCTAAATAATGTAAGTAAGCCGAGAGTTAGTATACTAAATATCCCAAAGCTACCTCCACTCGTGTTTTCTTCTAGCTGTACTGGTTGTGGTGGTATTGTATTGATATTATTGACTTTAACCGTGATCTCTTCAGTTGACATAGCACTTTTTGAGTCAGACACTACTATCTCGAATATGAGTTCAGTAGAGGCTGACACGTCAGGAGCAATAAAATTGGCTCTGGCTTTGTCTGCATTTATCAGCACAACATCAGGACCTGAAGTTTGTGTCCAATTGAATGTTAGTACACCATGTTCAGGGTCAGTGCTATTACTTGCATCTAATACAACATTTTCACTTTCTCGGGTAGGAATGTTGAGATTAGGAATATTTATCACAGGTGGTTGGTTTGGTGGGATCTTACAGCTAAAAGCGCTTGAAATGATCTTCCAACTAATTAATTCACCTGTGCCGATTGAGTCAACATCAGCAACATTTAATGTCCAAGTTCCGTTCGTGTCTTCTCCTCGAAATACAGAGAGACTTTCAACTGGCGTTAGTGTTAATGGGTAATTACCTTGTATATTTGCGCTGTAATCACCAGGTTTGCTGGCTTTCAATTTAACTTGGGTACCATGAGGAGAAGTTAAGAGTAGTGTTATATCCCCTGAATAAGGATGAGATATGTTAACCTCTACAGAGATGGAACTATTTGGTGCACTATTTGTTAATGTCAGTTGATCATTGATACCTGAATTATCATTATCTGGTATGGCTGTATTGGGTGTTGATTGTTGGGAGACAAGCTTTCCAGGTTTTCCTGTTGGAATCAAGAAACTAAAATTGTGGGTCCTTGGACTATTGTTATATTGATATTGGGCAGATAGTGTAAGTGGTATTTCTGCACCGCAAATATGGTTATGTGGAATTGTAAATTGATAATTTTTTAGGTTATTATCTATAGAGTTCGCGATTAAGTCAGGGTAACGGCTTGAAGGTTGATTAATATCTATATTTGATGAACTAGATAATGAGCCAATTATACCAGATAGTGTTGCAGGTGACTTATTATTCAATGGAATTTGTATATTAACGGTTTCACCTGGTTCGGCAGTTACATCGTTACCTGAACTGAGGATTATAACGGGTTTAGCCTTCATGGTTTCAAGTATATTTACTTGGCTAAAGTGTTTAAAGAAAACCCTCGCGTGCGGCTTAGAAGGGAAGAGTTTTTGAGCTGTGCTTACGATTGAGTTCGCTAGATCTGGCATCGTTAAACCCTGGCCCAATCCAAATTGTGATTCTAATATAATCGTATCAATTTCGGATCTTGGGATCCCGAGATCTAATAGTTCTAAGTGAGCTTGTGTAAGTGGTGTAGACCATAGTTCATCACCGTTTTGTCCATTTACTAGGGTATGGGCTGGATAAGTTTTTGTTGGATCGTAACGAAATGTGGTTCTGTCTGAACGACGTCCGCCCCATGAAATCCCATCCCATGAGAACACTTTTTCAGGTTTAAAAGTACGCCCGTTAGTCGTTGAATAACGGTAAGAGTTTGCCCAGTAATCACCAAATCCCTCACCCATTGCACCAGTATCACCACCAGACCATTGATTATTTATAGACTTATTAATGGCATGCCCATATTCATGAAGAATTACATCACTATCTTCATTATCATCAACGCCACCATGGCCAAATGATAAGCGATTCGTTCCTGGGGAGAAATAAGAATTGTCAGCTCCTTTGGCACCGTTTGTATCAACAGCAATCGCATTGAACTGTATGCCTTTCTCTCCTGAATACCCCAAGCTTTGAATATAACGTTGGCTTTGATCTATGTGATAGTAAGTCATCGTATCATTAAAAGCATTATCACCTCGTTTGGCTGTCCAGTTTCCACTTTCTGTTGTACTTGGTTCTGTGTTTGGAGCATCCCAGTCTACGATTTTAACCCATGGCCCACTTAGGTGATAGCGCCCATCAATTAAGCTTATCTCGTTAAGCGACCTTGTTACATAAGCGGACGAGAATCTATTTTCCGATGAATTATCTTCAATCGTATTATCTTTTAAATCTATAATTGGATTAGAGGAGAATACTAAAGCTTGGGCATTTATAGATGTTGATATTGCACTATAAGTGTTTGATTTATTATCCTGATGTAGTTCCGCTAACGCGTCATCTAATGTTTTATGCTGCTTATTTATTGGAAATGGAGACCATTTCCCATTATTTGAATTTGAGTTGGCATTTTTATTAATAGGTAGATCAATACGCGTAACATTTATAACGCTATTGTCTTTTGCGTTAATGTTAAATTCCCAATCTCCTTGTGGGTTTGAGACCGAGATATTCACTTTATAAGAAAGCTGAAAGGTTGTTCCCATATTTAAATATGTTAATTGGGATGTTGGCTTGATATGTAAAATGCCAGATGCTTGTAGAAATTCCCACGCCGTCTTTATTGCCATATCCGCACTTATATTCTTTTTACTATGAATGTTGCTTTTTTTAAAGACTGGATAAGTATTATTGTAGACACGAGTGATTTGATTATTTTTATTAATGGATATAATTATTGTGCTGCTTTCAACTGGGATGTCGTTTACAAACTGTTTAAAGTAAAAGTGCTTAGATGTTAGGCTTGATTTGGTTAAGGTTAATTTCAAGCTATTAATGATTGATTCAATCTGGTATCGCTTTTTATTATCCTTGAGATATTGGAACGCTATATCCTGCTGACGTATTGGTAAACCATTTGTATAGGCTGATTTATTTGTTTGCTGTATTGGATTAAGGTCTAATTTGACAGAACTACGAAAGTCATTATGTGTCGTATTGGTTGCAAGTTCAGCATAGGAAGGTACTGATAATATTAACGAGAGTGCTGTTGCTATGGCCGTTTTTTTTTGGATAAATCCATTTTATCTCCAAGTAATCTGCGAGTTGTTTTTATGATTCTTAGCTATATTTCGCGAGAGAACTTACGAGAGGTGCTTATTTGAGATCAACTCATATTTTATGAACTTTCAGTTACGAAGATATCAACTATTTCATAAGAAAATTACACTTAAAATTATTATATTTCAACCCTGTTATGTATTTAGTTCTTGTTTTATCACAATATTTAACCATCGAGTATCATGCATATCTTATTTTTATCATGCATAGTTTTTAAGTAAAGAACAAACATCAAAGCAGTAATTAATATATTGTTAGCTATGGCAGGATTAGGAGTAACTGTTGTGAATACGACAACATGAGCAGCCGCATTCACTTTTACTCGATATTGAACTAGGATGCTTTTTCTGCGGTCTTTTCTAAGGCCAAGATAAGTATAACTGCAGCAAGCATCGCGACGATAGCATACGCTAACAATGCTGGCTGACCTGTTACTTGTTCGAAGCTAAAGGGTGAAAGGTTACGTTCTAGCAGTGGCACTTCAAGGCCACTTGAATTAGTACGCCAAGTTAACGTTTCTTTCCATGGCCACACTTTACCAAGCGTACCTATCATTAATCCGGTTAAAAACGTCAGTGCGATATCGCGGTAGTGTTTTAGTACCCAAGTCAGCACGTGCGAGAAAGTAAGAATACCAATGGCACAACCTGCGGCAAACGTACCTAGGGTGACAATATCGATAGACTTAGCAGCAGCAAGGATCGGTGCATACATACCTAACATTAACAGGATAAAACTACCTGAAATGCCCGGTAATATCATGGCACAAATCGCAATTGAGCCAGCAAGTAAAATATTGATCGAGGTTGGCTCAAGATTAAGCGGTTGCAGTACGGTAATGCTATAAGCAAAACCGATACCGATGATGACAGCTACAAAGCGGCTGACTTTCCAGTATTCGACCTGCTTAAACATGTGGTTTACCGAGATGATGATTAAACCGAAGAAGAAAGACCACAGTGGGATAGGATGCGTATGTAACATCCAAGTGATAACACGCGCTAATGTAAAAATACTCGTCAGAATACCCGCTAGTAACACTATCAAGAATGTACCATTGATATAATCAAAAGCCGATTTTAGACCATCCTTTCTGATCATGCCGATTAGGCTTGGAGTAATACGACTAATACTGCCTAACAGAGTATCGTAAATGCCGGTAATGAAGGCAATTGTACCACCTGATACACCTGGTACAACGTCTGCTGCGCCCATCGCCATGCCTTTTATAAAGATAGAAACTTTACTCATGATTCTCCGTATAATTTATTGATTAAAGGTCAAATTTAACAGCATTATAAACTGTTTTAGTGAAAATATGTCATTATCGTAAATACATTTTCCATTTCGCATAAATAGTCCTACACGTTATTTCTTGATCGAAACTTAAATATAGAAATCGATATAAGTGTGATCCGTCGTCGGTTTTATGTGAAGTTATAAAACGGATTATTTTTGTGGTTACTTTGGTGTTTATTATCAGTGATCACGCTTTTTATCTATGTTCATGCTTAATTGTGATCCCAACTAAATATTTAATATTATTGTATTCTAAATGTCATATTCTTAATTTAACCTCAGATCCGCTATAACAACAATCAAAGGATTTGATGTGAATATACTAAAAAATGTAATAACAGCAACTTGCCTCACTTGTGTTATGAGTGCGTCTGCACTTGCCGACAGTGATATCTACCTTACTAATAATTCTAACCAGACTATGTCTATTCAAGTTAACCATACCGGTTCAGATTTACTTGAAGAAGGCTCTGAATGGAAACAATATGTGCAAACACTTAAACCATGGGAAACTAAAATGGTATTAAGTTTTAATCGCTGGAAAGGGGTTAAGTCAGGTGATACTTATCAGTTCGAAACACTTGTAACTAATGAAAATGGCGAGTCGCTTTCGTTGCTACAACAAGTGAAAGGATATTGGTATAAATCAACACTTGATCATGGTGCTAGTGCCAATGATGTTGCGCTAAAATGGGCGGATGATCGTGATACTTACCGCTATCAATCGCAATATAACAGTAACAGCAAGAGTACTGAAATCGCGTTTAAAGCGAGTGCAACTGGCCGTTATGATGATATTTATTACAGTATCACACCGCAAAAAATTGATGAACAGCCTGTAGCAGACGCAGGTACACTCAAAGTCATGTCATATAATGTCTGGGCTCTGCCTGTGATTGCAAAGCACATCGGTGACCGTTTTCAGGAAATTCCGAAGCATTTAAAAGGCTATGATGTACTCATGCTACAGGAAGTCTTTGCTTCTGGTCGTGATGCATTTTTGCGAGATCTTGCTAAAGAATACCCGTATCAAACGAAGATGTTAGCTTCTCCTGGAATTAATATTTACGATGGTGGTGTGACTATTGTGAGTCGCTATCCCATTGTTAATGAAGGGCAGTACGTCTATCCTGATTGCTCTGGTACAGACTGCTTTGCTGATAAAGGCGTAAATTATGCTGAAGTGATCAAAAATGGTCAGGCGTACCATGTATTAGCAACCCATACCGCGTCGTTTGATACTGATACCGCACGTGAATATCGCCAACGCCAATTCCGCCAGATGCGCAATTTTGCACAAGCGCAGAATATTCCAGCCACTGACACAGTTGTCTACGGTGGTGATTTTAATGTGAACAAGCTTAAATTCCCAACTGACTATCAGCAGATGTTTGTGAACCTTAGCGCTGATGAACCGCAATATGCAGGTTATACAGAGTCAACGTTCGACCCGCGTATTAATGATTATGCAGGAAGTGCACTATCGGGTGGTGAAAATATCGAATATCTTGATTATGTTGTTGTCAGTAATGAGTTTGCTAAGCGAAATGACAACATAAACACTGTCAAAATACCGCGTACAACGGTTGCTAGTTTATGGAAACATTGGAATCTATCCGACCATTTCCCTGTTAAAGCAGTGATACGTTAATGCGATTGCCATTACTATTAATAAGCGTTGCCTTTATGGGCAGCGTTTATTTCTTCATCACCAATGAAAATAAACTGAACTCAGTTGAGCAAGAAAGTGCATTATCTAAAATCGTAAGTTCAACAATACAACCGGAAGACATGGCATCGAATCAAGCTAAAGAACAGGTGCACGTTAAAGAACAGATGCAAGTTAATGAAAATATGCCCGAGCAAGATACCTCATTGCAAGACACACAAGGTCAGACGCTAATGGAGGCGATAACGTCATTTTGGCAGCAATGTCGAAGACATAATAATTGTGATGAATTGTTAGCCGAACAACGGTTGCTACTTGACGATGATCGTTATCAGTTGTTAATTAACTTTCCTGTGAACCAGCAGGAAGAGCAACGTCTGATGGGGGAATCGTTAATCAGTCAGGATGCAAGTTTGGCGGATAAAATCGCCAATGTTAAAGCGATTAGAGAGCAGGTGTGGGGTGACGATGCAGCGCTGTTATTTCAGCAGCAAGATACTTATTATGACTACCGTTTATCGTTATCGGATCCTGATAGTCGATTTAACCAGACTCAGAACGCGGATGATTTTATCAATGAATACAACACTATGTTGGCAGAACGGGCTAATGACTTAGATAGCTTTGCGTTAAGTTCTGATACCGCCAAATATGAAGAGGCATTGCAGTTAATCCCACCGTCTATGCCTGAAGATGAAACAGCCAGAATCAAGGCTGATCTGGCTTCGCAATATCTCACCGCTAGCGAACGACAATCTATTGTTAACCGAGAGCAGCAAGTCGATAAGCAAGAGCAAGAAATAACGGATTACCAGCAAGGATTAAATGAACTTGAGGTAACACTTGCTAATGAACGAGCAACATCAAAGAAAACCATGAATGATGAAGATTGGCAGGTTTATAAAGCGGAACGTTTATATCAATATCGTCTTAACTTTTTTAGCTTTTAGTTTGTATTAAAAAGCTTAATGAAAAAGTCATGTTTCCTTCATGTTAACGGCGCAGACTAGATTAACATCTGGGCTATACCAGATGTTATTTTGTGAAGTCAACAAGGAGATGACCATGAAGAAGACGATGATAATGGCGTTATTAACCGTTGGGGTAGGGATGCAAGTACCCTCTGTGTTAGCGGCCAATAAAGCCGTGTTATTGGGTATTGATGGGGTGCAATGGGAAAAAGTACAAGTTTTAAATACCCCAAACTTTGATCGCTTAAATATCAACAAAGCGTATACGGGTGGTATGAAAGGTTATGACAATGAGCAGTTAACATCAAGTGGACCTGGCTGGGCGACAATTTTAACGGGTGTTTGGGTGAATAAACATAACGTTGATACTAACAGTGCAGGTTTGGCTAATGCCGATTTTCCCAGTATTTTTAAACGCATTAATGATGCGAACCCGATATTAACTCAAGCGTCATTAGTGCATTGGTCTCCGATTAATACGCAGTTTTTCACTCAAGATATTACTAATGTTGAGCGGGTCGAAAGTGGCATCAGTGATGCGGATGTAACGTCTGCGACAATTAGTGAAATAAATAAAGGCACTGATTTTGTATTTGCACACTTAGATGATCCTGACCATCATGGGCACGGTACATGTTTTGGTAGCGCTTATAACAAGAGTATTATTACTGCTGATCAGCAATTGGGTGAAATCCTAGACGCAATTGAAGCGGCTGAAAAACAAAGTGGCGATAATTGGCTGCTAATGGTAACGACAGATCATGGTCGTGACAGTTTAGGTTGTGGTCATGGCGCGCAGAAGCTGAATCAAAAAACCATCTTTATCGGCAGTAATGAACCAGTTAATGCTGAGCTGACCGAGAAATCGGTTGGTGCAAATAATGATTTTTCAGGACTTTATGGTTACGCGGCACAAACGTCGATTGTTCCGACTTTATTAACTCACTTGGGAATTAAGGTTGAGCAAGAATGGAAACTGGATGGTCCATCACTTATCGGTGAGTTAGGTGTTCGAAAATTAGTGGTAAGTACTGATGGTTATTTACAGTGGATAAATGAGAGTGACGATGATATTCACATTTATCGTAATGATATTTTGGTTGATGTATTGCCTGCGCAAAATAATTCGTGGCAAGACAATGCGAATACTCGGTTGGGTACAGTAGATTATGTTCTTTCGAGTAACGCTAATCCAGTCGCTTTTCGAAATAATGTGATGGATGTTAATGCTGGGCTAAGTTGGAGCTTATCGCGAGGCTATTTCTTCCGCAGTGATACGCAATATGTGCGTTATAACAAAGTATTGGATAAAGCAGCAGATGGTTACCCGCGCGCGGTGAATGAGAGTAATTGGCCTGGTCTTGGTGCTTATCGTGAAGACCTTGTCGCCAGTTTCCATAAAGACAGTGACACGGCTTACTTCTTTACTCACGATGGACAATATTTATCTTACGACCTTAATACAGACTCAGTGAGAGACGGTTATCCGAAAGCGGTTGACGCTACCACGTGGTCAGGGCTTGAAGCATATGCTGACAACATCGTTGCCACATTACGCTGGAAAGGTAATAAAGTTTATTTCTTCCTCGATGATGGAAATTATCTACGTTATGACTTAGTTAACGATAGCGTTGACAGTGGTTATCCAAAACCGATAAATGATTCAACTTGGCCTGGTCTGGGGGCTTATGCACAACAGATTACGGCTGCCATTTATTGGGATGATACCCGAGCATATTTCTTCTTGGATGGTCAACGTTATATTCGCTATAGTATAACGCGTGATCGTGCTGATAGTGGTTACCCTAAACCGACCAATGATAGTACATGGCCAGGTTTGTTAGGGATGTAATAGGGCCTAACTTAACAACCAAAACGAGATGCTGTTTTGGTTGTTTTTATATTCGCTAAGCCGTTATTGGACAAAACCGTGTTAGAGCTTAAGATTCAGTGCCTATTATTCGCATTACAGAAACTATGCTAAGTCGATATATAGACGTATTAGGCTCTTCCGCTTACTTCATTAGTCCGTGATTTGATCAAATCTATACCTTCACAAATCAGAGTTGGTGCCAAATATCGGTGACAACGGGTAGCACAGACCCTACCAACAAAATGGCCATAATCATATTGAACCAGCGCTGATAAACCCTATTTTCAAGACATTCACGTAGCCAGGTTCCGAATATTAGCCAAATACCAACACACGGGAAAGAAGCGATAAAAAAGGTAAACGCAATGGTCACATTCTGCGATAAAAAGCTGTCTCCTACTGTGGTAAACGCAGAAATAGCGCCAATGGCCACCACCCATGCTTTAGCATTAACCCATTGAAACAAGGCTCCTTTTATAAACCCAAACGGCTTCGCTTGCTGGTCGGCTGACCCAACGTTAGTCGCTCTGGCAATTTGCCACGCTAAATAAAGTAAGTATGCGGTACCTATCGTTTTTATGGCTAAATTCAAATGGGGAAACAAAATAAACAGCTGACCAAAACCGAGTCCGACCAGTAACAGCATCACCGTAAAACCAACGCATATCCCTGTCAGTAAGGGCAGGCTTCTTCGTACACCGAAATTTAGCCCTGATGTCATCACCATGATGTTATTCGGGCCCGGTGTTACCGAAGATGTGATGGCAAACAATGCCACAGACAATAAGTATTCCAAACTTAACTCCTTCCGATACTTCCATGTAATCGCAACACTGTATTTAAATTCACTCGCTTTATATGATATATTGAACGCGTGTTTTTTATAATGAACACTAAAGGATCGTTTGTCAAACAAGTCGATCGTTTTTTATAGCGAACGATGGGATTCATCGAGGAGGTACATCAACCGTCATGACAAAGAATAAACCACCTATTGAACAAATTGCTGCAACACTTAGCGCAGAAAGACAGCGCTCAGGATTAAGCATTGCGGAAACAGCTCGACGTGCAAGTATAGCCAAATCAACTTTATCTCAATTAGAAAATGGAGTAGGTAACCCTAGTATTGAAACCCTATGGTCCATTTGTGTGGTGCTGGATATCCCTTTTTCACGTCTGATCGAATCACCAAGTCCAAAGACGAAAGTCATTCGCTATGGTGAAGGAGAATCCGTATTTTCTAAGTGTAAAGACTATCAAGCTACTTTGCTTTCCTCGTGTCCGGCCAATGTAAGTCGTGATATATACTGGATTGAAGTGAGTCTAGGTGAACCTTTCTATTCAAAATCGCACAATCCTGGAGTCATAGAACACGTGATTATAACGAAAGGACGTGCCAGAGTCGGTCTAAAATCAGACGCTTACGTTCTCAGTGAAGGGGACTATATTACCTATCCCGGCGACTTGCCGCATATGTTTGAAGCATTAGACGAAAGAACTTGTGCCATGTTGATTTCGGAACACCGATGACCAATAGGATGGGATACTTAGTTAGTTCATTCATTCACTTATTGTCAATAACGTTATGCGTAAGGTCATATCAGTTGCAACACTTTAGCCGAAAAATAAGGCGATTTGATGTGACAAAGCAAGGGTGAAACAGAGGAATGTTAGGTTTTTCAATCAATGCATAGCCTAGGTGTCTATAGAATGCGAGTGGATTCAGGTAAGAGGAATTGGCTATTGAACGATTAATCTCGCTATAATACGCTTTTACAAAGCTTGTTTGGCATGTTGCCGAGACTTTTATTGGGATTTAAATATGACGATTCATACCTTGATGGCCTTTGCTGGCATTGTTTTTTTATTGGCTATTATCCCTGGCCCCAATGCATTACTCATTTTGTATACCTCATTGGCTCAAGGTAAGCGATTTGCGTTCGTTAATATAGTCGGTGTAGGTTTCGGTTTTCTGATTCATGCCTTTGTATCAGCGCAAGGGTTAAGCCTGTTACTGTCACAGTCTGCTGTGGCTTTTAATCTCTTTAAATGGTTAGGGGTCGGTTATTTACTGTGGCTAGGCGTGAGTAATATCAAAAACGGCCTAAAGCTGTCTGAGTTAACATTAGATCCGAATAAACGCGCGATTAACCCGTCTTTACTTAGTAGCTTTACAAAAGGATTGTTAACCAATTTACTCAATCCCAAGATTGTGTTGTTCTATTTGTCTATCTTCCCCCAATTTATTTCGCCACAACATATTTTAGAACAAAGCATGATGCTAGGGCTTGTTCAGGCGTTGGTTGTGGCTAGCTGGTTCCTTGTGGTCATCATTTTTGCTACGAAGCTTAAAGCGTTGCTGACAACACCTAAAATAGCGAAGTGGTTAAACTATGTTAGCGGTGGACTCTTTGTTAGTTTTGGCGTGAGTTTAGCCAGTACTAGGGTGTGATTTTCTCTTTTCTTTATTTTTGTTAACTTAAAATTTGTTGAATTCTTTCAGCTATTCACTGAAAGAATTCGGTATGTTTTTAACGATCACTCCTTTACCACCACTTGAATCGCTATCATATGGGGAGCCCATCCATTAGTAGCGACGATCATATAATCATTGTTTAACTCTTCAACTAATTGGATTTTTTGATAGTCAGCTAATTTACGGTTAGCACTGATATACTCATTATATAAAGGGATCTTGTTGTAATCTTTGATGTATGCTCGATTCTCTGTTTCATTAAAGAGAGTTATTGTGTATTGACCCGGTGCATTTTTATTTATTTCTCCAGTACTTTTAGCCTCAATGATATTTTTCAGTCCTGTCTCCGTAAATATGACATTGGACTCAAAGGTATGCTTCTTCACAAACATTTCAAAATGACGTGTTGCATTGTAAGATCCATCAGAAGAGTGGATGAACATTGCTCCATTAATTGCTGCCTTAGGGCCTGTTTTTAGGCTGACAATAATGGACGTCATCATAATAATGAAGCCAAAACAAAAAAATGCGGTCCTAATGTTCATGATATTGAATTTCGTCCTTGATTAACTGAGTTATTAATTCTACATCATCACCACTATTTAACATGAAAATGACATTGATTGGTTTGAGAGACTCTTTTAATATAACGAGAGAAAGTGTGTTTTCTACGTGCATAATAACCAATCTAATAGGGGGATGCGTTTTCTGTAATGCCTCTATATAGGGAAGTAAGCGTAGTGAAACTATTTCCCCTCGCTCTTTGTTATCCCAAAACATGGTGAGGCTGGCACTATCTGTTATCGTTTCTGGAACTATTATCGATGTGGTATCAGGAGTATTGATGTCATGCTTTCTTATCGATGGATAAATGAAAGCAATAAGCAGACAAATAACACCACTAATAAATTGCCATGAGTGTAGCCAACTATATTTATTGCCTATTGAATGGTTAGCCATATCCTTTTGAGCTGGGATAGAGGCATCGTGAGTATTTTTTTCTTGCTCACTTGTATCAGGGGATAATATTTTCCCCTCAGCTTTTTCTTCGATTAGAGTACGATCAAAAGTAGGATCATCTATGATCTCAACGACACAGCTGTCTAGCTTATAACCTATTTTGGGGATAGTTTTTAGATGTTTTTGATCTTTACCATTATCGTCAATCACATTGCGTATATTACTAATAGCTTGTGCTACTGAACCTTCAGATACATGCTTTCCAGCCCAAGCATATTCTAATAATTTGTGTTTATGTACAATATTTCCCGAATTTTCACATAATAGAAGCAAGACTAAAAAGTCGTGGCTCCCTATGCGCTTTTCTTCATCTGTGATTGTGTTTTTCAACATGGAGTAATCTGAAATAAGAACCCACTGCTTTACTTTATACATAGACACGCCGGTATGTTATTTATCATAAAAAGTATAACTTAATTTTTCATGTGAATTAAGGTGTAGATATAGAGTGGGCATAGACTATTACAGAGAGCGATAAATTGAAAGCATAAACCCTAAAAATCATGAGTTTGAGAATTTTTTGATAAATTTAAAGTTTAATTAATATAGTTTTGATATTTAATTTAGGCATACATAAATTGGCCATTATTATTAATGGCCAAGAAAGCGAGGTTAGTCCTGACCAAGGGGCACTGTATAGCTTTTAATTAACGGATTAAAAATCCATTTACTTGCTCAATTATGGTGTGTAAGGGAGTGTATAAGGTATGTATGCGTATATAGCCGCAATGATTATTACTTCTTTATTAGTTGGCTGTAACTCTAGTTCTAGTTCTAGTTCTAGTTCTACTTCATCAACAGTGACAGTCGTTGGTATTTTATCAGTACCTAAAGCGCTTTCAGATAAATATACGAAAGCGCTTAGGTTTGACCGATATACTGCTGTAATTACACCAAATGGACAGGCAATACATATTATTGCTCAAGATCAGTTAAGCAATAACCAAATAGTCAGAGCTCGCTCGGTTCTCGTTCATTATTTAACGAATTATACTTCATCTAAGTATGGGAGTGATAAGTCTTCGGTTGCTAATAAAATGGCAGGGAATGGTGCTACGTTACTATTACTAAATGGAAGTGATGATGGGAAGAACCCGGCAGGTGAATTAGATGGTCAACCGCTCTACCAAAATGAAATTCAAGTGGAAGGAGATGAGTGGTATATCAAGCAAGATTATAAACACCGAGATGCAACATTTGAAGAAATTTTGCATATGGTTCATGACACTGGTATTGGTGTTGACCAAAATGAAGAGTTTATAGGTTCACTACCTGCATATCAAAGCGATATTCGAAGCGCAAAAGTCGGGGCTATGACAGGTCGTATATGGGGTTTGCGCAATGACAATAAAGATTGGATTGTAGAACTTACAATGCTCGAATAGATGAAAGTTTCGATGGGACATTCAGTCTTAGGTATAATGAGTTAAAGCCGTACACAAACCATTCTCGATACTTAAAAGACGTTAGTTTAACGGGTAATAAAAATACGAATGTTGTTGTGAATGAACTCGACAATAACATTACAGGGAATTCAGGTAGTAATACCGTTATATTTTCTGGTGATGTAGGCAATTATACAATAACTAAATTAAGTGGTAACTCATATTTAGTTGAAGATCATAGAGATAGTGGTGATGGAAAGGTAACGCTTCAAAAAATAGAAAGCTTGAAGTTTAATGATGCGATTGAAAAATTGTAAATCCAAATTTTTGGAGGTAATATCTATCAATATTGATAGATATTACTCACTTTATTGTAGGACATCTTAAAGCTCGTTGAACTCATCGAGCCATTCGGTGAAAGAATTAGATACTTGCGTGACACTGCAAACACCATAGTTAAAAAACCATACCGGCACATCTGTTTGTTGACTTGCACAATCGCTAAGTTTGAAACAAAACATGTTGCCCTTACAATCTGACGCAAACAAAATATGCCCCTTTGGCATGCCGCTCATTTCATATAGCTGTGATAGCGAAGCGACATCTTCCAGGCTTAAAAAATCTTGTACTTCAGAAATATCGGAATTCAAATCACAAATTTTAGTTAATACATTTGGCGTGTGAACCAAGCCATAGGTAGAGATTAAATATTTATATGAGTCCGGTAAAATTCCCTTCAACTTTGATTCAAGCTCTGTAATATCCTGAGTATTGATTGGTACCATGGCGTTTTTACTGCCCCAGTTTTTTACAAATGTATCAATGCTATTCATTTCAAAGTACTCCAAAATCGCTAACGGACTATTACCGTGATTACGATTAAATTCGTCTTAATTTTATAATGAAAACAAGATACACATGATGAGCAGATGATTCAATTTATTATTGATGTATTTATTATTTGTCAGAAAGTATTGGTAAGTAGCGGTTAGCTCGCTGTAGATTGCGTTGGAAAGTAGACTGATAATATGTCTAATTCATACTCTAAGTCTTGAGGTAAATAAAACGTCCATCCCTTTCGGACTAATGGCTCAAAAACGTATTTTAAGCATTGAACAACCAAGCAGAGCGACTGCAGAGCATCAATGCCATAAACGTATTCACAAAATGACAGCGCTGTAATTTCAACCTTACAGCGGAAATCTGCACCATCAGGTTCTGGTATACCAATACAAACTTTCAAGGTTAATAAGGTATCATCTGGTTTTTTTGCTACATATTCACTCGTGATCAATTGTTGCTCCGTCATCTTCTTCTATCATCAAGATATATTTTAAAATGCCATATTTATACTTATTGCATGTCTCGTATACAGAATAACATCATTTTTGCAGTAAACGCCGCTGCGGTATTAACTCGAACAGTAGGCCAAACATAGATTATTTTATATGGGATGATAGGCGTATTTCTCAATCACATTCATATTATCAATGAATACTATATAAATCATCAATTAGACTATATGTATTAGTTTTGGCAAAGTAGCGTTATCGGGTCTGCAAGGACTAAACGGATAAAACATAAGGGAAAATACCATGGCGAATAAACAAGGATTTCATAACAAAAATTTACCTGACATGCGTAATGCTTTCAGTTGGGGGTTGAAATTGAGTGACTTCAAGGAGATATTTTTTGTCACGGGTCATGCCGATTGTAACCCGCAATTTATAACTCAACATCCAGGTGATCCAGTTGCACAGACACGACTTATTCTTGCACAAATGAAGGACTTTCTAGAAGAGGCTGGATTCAGCATCGATGATATCGTGCGCACTGATTGGACATTCGTTAATGAAGTCAGTGGAGAGCAATTTGGTGAAATCGCGGCAGTATGGGAAGAATTTTTGATTGATGTAGAAGTTAAACCTGCCACTGGTACATTACGTTATGTTCAACGCTTAGGTATGGCCGATATGATGGTTGAATATGAAATGATGCTAGCAAGGTAATGCTAGTTGGAGATTTTAGTTATCACACTAGCCCAAATCATTTAAATTAATCCACTCTTGCTATATAGTTTTATCCATACAGTTTTATCAATCGCCGCATTGATTACCATTAGGATGAGAATTTACTTATGGCTGAGTTATTTAAGGACGTTTATTGCCCTGCATTTTATGAGCAATTTTCGGGTGTGTTAATTAAGGTATTACCTGACTTTGATTCCATTAAATTTAACCAAATGATCTTTAATGAACGCTTTGCTGATTATGAACTAAAGCAGCGTATGCATCATACGGCGGAAGTCTTAGATCATTTTATGCCTGAAGATTTTAGCTCTGCTGTTGTAACTCTCAAACGCATTATTGATGAACTGCGTGGACAGGGGATTAAAGAACGCAGTATTGAATATATGTGTTTGCCTGATTATATCGAGACATATGGATTGGACTATTACGACAGTGCTGTCGATTGCTTTGAATATGTAACCCAATACACCAGCTGTGAATTTGCTGTTAGACCTTTCATTATACGTTATCCTGCTAAAATGTTAGTGCAGCTGCAGGCGTGGACTACACACGAGAGTCGCCATGTACGCCGCTTAGCCAGCGAAGGTTCACGACCGAGATTACCTTGGGCGATGGCATTGCCAGCATTTAAAAAAGATCCGACGCCTTTGTTACCCATTTTAACAGCATTGAAATACGATGACTGTGAAGTTGTGAGGCGCAGTGTAGCGAATAATCTCAATGACATTGCTAAAGATAACAGCAATGTAGTAGTGCATGTAGCAACGCTGTGGTTAGGAGACAACGCACTGACAGATAAACTCGTCAAACATGCGTGTCGTACTTTACTCAAGCAAGCTCAGCCAGAGATCATGGCACTGTTTGGCTTTCAACAAGACCTAATCACGCTTACTGAAATGTCGATCACGACACCGGTTGTAAAAGTAGGGGGCAAGCTGACGTTTAACTTCACGATTAATAACACGAGCGGTTCTCCACAAAAATTACGTTTGGAATACGGACTGTATTATCTTAAAAAGAATGGAACATTGGCGCGAAAAGTATTTAAAATCACTGAACGCGTTATTGCTGGGAATACAGAAGAACAGATAACGCGTCATCAAAGCTTTAAAGTGATCAGTACCCGTGTGTTTCATTTAGGCATGCATAAACTGGCCATTATTATTAATGGCCAGGAAAGCAAGATCAGTACTGAAAAAGAGGCGTTGTATAGCTTTGAATTAACAAGTTGATCGTTTTAATAAGCGAGTGGATGCTCATGACTAAAAGTCACTGAATTTCCATGCGCTAACTTCATTATCCATCATCATAGGGGCGAATAGATATTGTTTGTTTGCGCCTATATCTGCCAAGCCCGGTTTTAAACTTAATACCAATTTACGTTCTTTTCCTTGCTGTTTAAACAGTTCACCAGAAAGCCAGTCACTGACATAGATCGAATCATCCTCTGTCACTATGACCCCATCGAGATTTCCGAGTTTATATCCAGTCGGCACTGTCGATAACTGTTGTTCTACAATGTTTAATTGTAATAGTGAACCAAGTTCGGCGGTCGAAAAGTCGCTGTTCATGCCTTTACCCCAACTGCCCACTAACAGTTCACCTTGCTGTGCATATAAGCCATTAGGATGGGGTAATGCAGTGCTTTTGAACCAAGCTTCAAACTTACCATTTTTGAGTCGATGAATAGTGTCTTCGAGCAAGTCGCTAACATAAATCGTACCGTCAGTTGTCGCTGTTACATCGTTAAGCATTTTAGCGTTTGGTGCTGTATAGCTATCCTCTATCTTACCTGTACTGGTGTTTACCTTGACGAGTTTCTGCATGTCTGCGATATATAAATACTGACCGGATACCGCTAATCCTTTTGGCGCGTCTAATCCTTTAAGCCAATGTTGGTCAACCATTCTTCCGTTTACATTGGCGATGCTGATGTAACCTTGGCCATTAAGCTCCATTGGCTGACCATTAATATTACTAATATAGATAAATTGTCCATCAGTACTGGCGACTACCGACTCCGGTTGGTCTAAGTTGTTTATTGTCCACTCAGGCTGTTTAGCATGTGCGGCGTAGCTCGTGATTGCTGTTGTAATAACGGTGAGGGTTAATGCTGTTTTCTTTATTTTATTCCATTGGCTCATGGTTCAATTCCCTTTAGTTTGTTGATTAAGCACGCCAATTAGGTTATCAATAGTTGAGCACAATTCAATGTGTGCTTAGTTGAGTATTAGGAATTGATACTTATTTTTAACTTTAGGATCAGATCATGGATGAACAACGACAACGTACTGGGCTATTCAGTACGCTTAAACAGGTTTTAAAGTCACAAGGACTACGTTATCGTGACCTTGCTGAACTAATGAATACGTCAGAACCCACGATTAAGCGGTTATTTAAAGATCAGGATTGTAAGTTAAGTCGGTTAATGGATATTTGCAAAGCGATTGGGGTTAACTTTGGTGACTTAGTCGAACTGTCGAGTAACAGCCCAACAGAACCAACTGTATTACCTATTGAAATAGAATCTGCGCTGGTGGCAAATAACGGATTAATGTCATTTTTTATGTTATTGATAAGTGACTTTGATTTAAAAGTAATCGCGAAGCAGAATGACTTACTGCAGACAGATATATATCTGTACTTACGTGAATTAGAAAAACTGTCTTTGATTCGATTAGGGCAGGGTAATCACTTTTACTTTGTGGTAAACAGACCGATTAAATGGCGGTCTGATGGACCGATGCACAGTACTTTAGTTAGGGTAAATCAACGTTTTATCAAGGAAGCCATCACTGCACATACCGGCAGTAATTATCCCTTTTACTCTGCTAGTCGATTATTGAGTGCGTCTAGCAGTAAGCAGTTCTATCAGGAAGTTGATAATCTGTACTTTCGTTTTCAGCAGCAAGCGACACTCGATCAAATGTTCTATCCTGCAGAAGAGCTTCAACCGTTTAAGATGGTAGCGACAACAACGCCTTTTGATCTTGCGAATTACTTTAAAGTACCAGGATTTAAAAATTAGCGCGTATCGAATGTCCTCTATATTTAGAGGATAGATGATCGGCAGTTTACCTCGTCGTTATTATTAACTTAGTTTTAATCCATTCCCCCAATATTGAAATAATCTATCTATTAAATCTATTAAATCTATTTCGCATTGCGAGTCAGCACATTCGTATCACCAAGTCACGTTGATAGTATCAAAATATTGTTTTGTTGGTTTTTTAGCACGGTTGATAATGTGTGTTCTATTTGATAATGCGTTTATATTAATTTGATTTTTTATTCACATAAGTTTGATGGTGTTTTTATGCTTATTTAGATCTTAAATGTTAACTTTCATGAGTGTTAAATGTCAGCTATTAACGCTAGGTAGACAAGTACTTAACATTAACTGACTGTGTTTAATTACGATCTTTTTATAGTGATATACAAGGAAAGGAATTTCATGAATAAAAAATATTTTAAAATGAGCTATGCAGCTCTATTCGTTGCATCTGGTTTAGCTAATTCAAGTCCAATTGATGGTATTGATGATGCTTATTTCCACGGTGCTGATCAATTTCAAGCATATAAAGACCCAAGAACTGCATGTGATGTTTTCAATCAGAAAGTCAAGTATATTAATAGTGTACTTAGTCAGACTGAAGGTGCTGGACATATTAGCAACTTATGCCAAGCCGTACGGTTTACTGATGGTCAAATTGAAGATACATACTATTTGACTACTGTTAATGGCGCTTACCAAGATGGCAGCAATAGTTACCCTGTTACGGAGCAACTTGATGTTGCCCGTACCATCGACTTATTAATGTTTTCGCAATCGAATAAAACAGACTATGTCGTTATTGTTGATGGTTCTGTCGATGTATCAAAACAGACTGTTAATTACGGTGGTGAAATAAGTTGGTATGACGAAAATGTTCTTCCATTCTTTTGGTACCGGGAAGGATATATTGGGCAAGTTTTCCATGGTAATTCTCAGTTTAATTATATTGCTGGTGAATCTGCATATGCCTCGGCGGAATTTAAAGCTATGCAAGAGACTAATGACGACTCGGAAATTGAGCGTTTAACTTGGAAATATTTAGCTGACACATGCGGTGATGGTGCTATAAATGCAAGCTGTATTCCTCAAGGGAAGGGGTTTGGGAACCAGTTAATTGGTACTGAAACATTTCCATCATCAACCAATGCGGCTGGAAATACGGTTGATATTGCTAATAGTACCTCTTTCAGCTTTAATATTACTGGTGATTTTCAGGCGAGTAAATCAGATGGACCTTCTGCTGGTTTAGGCGTTGGTTTTGGATTCGATCAAACGACATCTTCATCTCAAACACATAATGTATTGACGCTGAAATCTGTAGGTCAAGGTAATGACATTGGTACTGCTGTTACGCAAAAAATCAATACTCTTGCATTAGGGGCAGCTGCTGAAGATTATCAGGCTAGTAATGATGGCTGGAATCGTGTTGTCAATGCGGCAGAAATTTGGGGTGAAGACCTTTATCGTAGCTATCCTTTAACAAGTTATGAAGCATGGCAAGAGAATTACACAGAGGATTCTAGTTCTTGTACGTCGCAAAACCTTATTTTTGGTAATTCACTTAAAATTGCTCGTACACATTTAAATATGTATGGCTCTAATTGGGATATTGCAGACGAAGATACAAAAATAGCGGATGCTGATTACGGTGTTGTGGTTGCTACAGAATGTACAACTGACCAAAAAGGTCAAACATTCCGTCTTAAAAAAGAAACATTATTATAATAGGGTGATCGAGATGAATTTATTTAAAAATACTATTGCTGTAGGCATGCTACTACTTACATCTGGCGTGAATGCATCAAGTTTAGATTCTGTTAGCGCTCAAAATAATGGTGTTTTTCTTGCTATGCAACAATTACAGCTTGAGCAAGGTAAGCCCAGAAGCCGGGGTGTTGTTAATGCCGACATCTTATTTATTGATAGTAATATTACTAAAGCTGATCAACTGACTAAAAAGATGTTATCTGCGTATAACGCTATTGTTATCATTGGTGATAAATCAAACAATAAAACATTAATGATTGACCTTTTTGGTTTTGGTGTTCAACGTGATGTTATTGCAATTAGTAATATTCATGATTTAAAAACAAGAGAAATTAATACTTATAATGTTGGTAAAGATACAGCTGATATGAAAGTTGCTACTGTGTTATCTAGTGTGATCTCAAAACATATTAACTAAGTTATAATTTAACTGTACTTCTAACCACTGCTTAGCAGTGGTTTTTTTATTCAACGCCTTCAAATTATAAACTTCACCATCACCTTTTGTTTATTGACTAACGGTAATACAGTTCATGCGACCAATCTGTGTAGGTAGCTTCAGGCATTTCTATTACAAATAGGCCATCGTTTTTAAATGGCATTGTTGCTGAAATCATCCATCCGTGTCCATCGGGTAGCAGGTACTCATCAGGTCCTAATTCTGAATGATCATACATATAGATTTCATCACCATCTTTGATACAGCCGCTTTGCGGGTTTTTACGTCGTATTTTTAAGTAATCAGCGGCATTATTTTCTCGTGCGTAGTAATAACCCGACAAATTCCAATTCCAAAAGTAATTCGAATAGTTACCTGTGAGTGATAGTTGGATGTAATCATCATCATGTACGCAAAATGCATTTTTAGGTATCCAAGTATCAAGTTTAAATTCTATCGATAACGGATTATTCATATCGGCGGTTGTGATCCACTGCTCAGTATCAGCTTTAACGTAACTACCCGTATCTACGTGTTCAATTTTGATATTGTTGTACGGTGTGTTGCTTGGTCTAAAGCTTTGGGCTAGTGTCGTGTTATCAGCATATTCAAAAGCGGTTACAGGGAAATGATCTGAGTATTCATAAGCATAATATTTGTCAAGTGTGCCTGATATTTCTACTTTCGGTGATATCACATCGAGTATTTGGTTGTGCCAAAATTGAGGTTGTTGGTGATTCTTTTCAACCAAGATATAGTCGAGTAATTGACCTTTTAGGTTGGGATAACTGTCGTATGCTAACGCATTCACAGTTGGATCCCATGAATAGTCAGCACCAGCAAAACTGTCGGGTTCAGAGCTGTTTAAAGCTAATAACATTGAATTAAATTCAGTTGAATTTTTGACTACATTCAAATCGCCTGCAATGATGACCATTTCATTATTCGGGATGTTTTGTTGGGCGATATACTGGGTAATTTCTTCGAATTGTTGAGCTCGTATAGAGGCTGGATTTGAGCAACCGGGATCATCTGCCTGTACGTGTGTGGCGATAATATGGAATAACTTATTATCTTTCTTAATTTTGATGTAAACAAAACCTTTTTGAGATAGACCGTCTGCGCCACAAGCATTGGAAAATATATGCTGTGCTTTGTAGATTATCGGATAACGGCTCATCATAAATACACCGCCATCTTCGGGGGTTGACGGACTCCAATTTCCGTCTGTGTTGTCCCAACCATTTATTTGTCGACCTAGAACAGGGGTGTAATAAGGGAAGCGTTCTTTTAATCCATCAGAGATAATTTGACTACTTTCATTATCAAATGCTTCGTTAAAAGAAACAATATCTGTGATGTCAAAAATGTTGGATTGTGTAAGAAGTTCCGCTCTTTTCGTTTGGCTGGTATGAAATAGTGTGCTTGAGAGCATATACACGTTATAACTCATTATTTTAGGTGGAGCCGTGTATTCCTCGGCGTTAATCATCGAGCTTGTTAGTATAGGTGCAGCTAAAATTAGATGTTTAATATTCACTTGAGTCCATCGTTTATTATTTTATTGTATTTCAATAGTGTCATACAGCACTTATAACTTACATACGGGTATTCATATAAAAACATCAAATATTTATTATAATAATTATAGTGTTAAGTGGTTCTGATTTAATCTATTTATGAAGACTTTATGAGAATGGATATGCGTGAAAATAACTGAGCATAAAGGGCATATTTAGTTATTTTATCTTATTGTCATATTTTAGAATTAACCGGGTATGAAATTTTAATCAAAGATGTATTTATCACCTTTGACGAAAAACACTGTCCTTTAGGGCGGTGATGTAAGTCATTATTGCGTAGCAATAAGCACTTTTTTTTGTTACTAATATTGACATATTTGCACATAGAGTCTAAGTTTAGAACTTAGTACTGTGTATATATACAGTCATGTAAGGTGCTGAAAATTGAAACTTATTGCGTATAAATACAGGTTCTACCCAAACAATGAGCAGGTAACAATACTTGCTCATACATTTGGTTGTGTTCGTTTCGCTTACAATTCAGCGCTTGGCTTCTCTAAAGCGCAATACGAATTGGGTAATAAAACCAATTATAACGATTGGAGTAAAAACCTCACTCAGCTTAAAAAAAATCCCAACTTTTCATGGTTGAAAGCTGTTTCTAGCGTGCCATTGCAACAATCACTAAAGCATCTCGATAAAGGCTTTAAGTCATTTTTTAAATCAGGTTTTGGTTATCCTAAGTTTAAACATAAACACGGTAATCAATCTGCTAGCTATATGAGTAACGGCTTCAAATGGAGCGCGGACAAGCAATTACTAATACTCGCCAAAATGAAGCAAGCATTAAAGATTAAATGGTCACGGCCGTTTACTGGTACACCCAGCTCATTAACGGTATCAAAGACAACATCAGGTAAATATTTTGTATCAATGCTTGTAAAAGAAGATGTTAAGCAGCTACCAGTCGTGAATAAGACCGTCGGTGTTGATGTCGGTATTAAAGACTTAGCGATTTGTTCGGACGGAACAAAGTTCAATAATCCACGATTAACCAATAAATACGCGAAAAAACTCGCCAAGGCATCACGCAGATTAGCCAAAATGAAAAAAGGCTCTAACAACTTCAATAAACAAAAATTGACCCTTGCTAAGATTCACGAAAAGATAGCAAATTGCCGTAAAGACTTTACCCATAAAATGACGACGACACTTATAAACGAAAACCAAGTGATAGGGATCGAGTCATTGAAAGTCAAAAATATGGTTAAGAACCGTAAGCTATCTAAACATATCCACGATGCTAATTTCGGTGAAATAGTAAGGCAATTAGAATATAAAGCGGATTGGTACGGGCGTAAAGTATCAGCTATTAGCCAGTGGTTCCCATCGTCAAAGATGTGTAATGAATGTGGCTCGCTGTATTCAGGTGAGTGGTCATTAGCGATAAGAAACTGGTCTTGTTCGTGTGGTGCAACTCATGACAGAGATCATAACGCTGCTATCAATATTCACAATGAAGGGTTGAGGATAGCAGCTTAAATAATTTGTGGCGGTAGGTAGTACCGACACATTAAATGCTTGTAAGAGGTTTTAGAAGTCTAAAGTGATTTAATATCACAATGCTTAAACCGTTGACGACTAGAATCACCTTGCTTTAGCTGGGTGAGCTTCAAGATGTTTGAGATAAAAAATCTCTGCTCAATACGCTATCTAACATTACTATTTGCCCTAATCCTGCGCTTAAACTAGACTCATTAAAATAATTAAACACGAGAGTGCGAAGGGTTAAGGAGAACATCATGATAAAAAAAATCGGTATTATTTGCTTGGTATCGGCTTTGAGTTTTCCGGCCGTAGCAGCGAATCAATGCAACATTATTAAAAGTACTGTGTATGACACCTTTACCGCGATTGATGCTGCACGTATAGACCTTGAGACGTATCAAGCCGTTATAACTGATGATTCAACGTTTAAATTTGCTAATTGGCCCGCTTCTAAAGGGCGAGAGGCTATTCGCAAAGCACAAAAAGATTTCTTTAGCTCTGTTAAAGGGATGAGTCACAAGTTGCAGCGTATCTGGATAGATGAATGTAATGTAGCAGCAGAGGGGGTTGTGATTTATACCACAAAAGATAATAGACAAGTGTCTATCCCATTTGTCGATACGTTTATCTATAACAGTGATAACAAGGTGAGAGCTGTTAATATATACATAGATATCTCACCTTTAGAAAGTCAGAGTTCAGCTGCGCCGTAAACGATAGCGTCATGCTGTTACCTTCGTTCTACACCCCATATTAATCGGAATGGGGTGTGGAAAACGAAAGCTTATTTTTCGCCATAAATAGCAAAGCTATAACCAAACTGAGCCGCCCAGAGCTGATTTCCGTAATCGAAATGCCACCATTCATCTTCGTCAGATCGAAAGCCTGCACTTTCCATAGCCTGGCGCAACAGTCGGCGATTATCTCTTATCGCTATATCTCTTCCATCTTCTTCGTAGTAAAGCGTTGCAGCTTCTACTCCGAAGTGATCGAAGCAAGTCCCCATATCAAGTTCGTTTCCATCTAAGTCAACTAATGTCAGATCAACAGATCCACCAGTCGCATGAGGTGGAACTCGTTCAGGATTATCTGGAACAGTGACAAACTTTCCAACTTCCTCCTTCAGTTGATCCTCATCCCATTCGGGGTGCTCTGTGCTGAGCTCTGACCAATATTTTTTATAAATATTATTTTGGACTTCTCTTGATCTCCAAGGATCCCAAATTTTGAAACGGTATTCTCCTAGGCGGTTACTAATCTGAATCAATTTGTTTACAACGCTTTCTCTAGCATAGAGATTTGGGTCATCTGAAAGGCCCATATTGAAATAGGCTGGTTCAAGGATGAAGCCGAGTTCAGCAAGACAGAGCAGAGGTTCACCGTTTTCTTGTATTGGTATTTGTTCAAAAACAATATTTGTCATCAATTTTATTCCTAGATACGAGCGTATAACGCCAAATTTGGTAGCGAGTAATCTTATTTAATGCCACGCACATCAATATACGGGCTATATTATCTTAAATAAACAGTAGTGTTAAGCCGTCTAAATATGTATATGCTTTGTTACCAAACTGGTTGTTATCACCAAATGATCTTGTATTTACAGATTAATTTATAATAACCGTGACATAAAACACTTGCATCTAAATTACATTTAAATTACATTGTCGCCATTAAATCGAGCTCCTCGATTATTTTGTTTTTATATGGACTTTAAAATACAGTGATACAAATCATTAATCACACATTTCGTATTTCCCTACCGTACTTCTGATCTCTGATTAGCGCGAGCGCTTTACCGCTTTGCCTAAAATTTAGCATTTTCTATCTGTTGCTCAACGCAGCTATCTGTTCGCTTGTTTAAACTCTTGTCTTTAGCGTGATTAAAACGGTTTTAGGCGATTAAACATTCGAATATGCATTTTTTTATTTAAAATTTGAAGAATGATGAAAAACTCAAACCAAAACGCAAATCACAACAGTGATTGGTCTGATGTATTCGTACATCTTGATCCTAAAGCACAACCGCATTATCTTAACGCTATCGAGCATTCTGCACGCGAATTATCAGCGATGTTTACTGCTGTTGACGCACCGTATTCAGGGCTTGAACCTGCGCAGTTAAATGCAAAAATCATGGCGATGCCAATTGGTAAGTCGCCGATTGCCCCCTTGGCTGAAATCATTTCTAACAATGTTAACCTCATTGGTAAAAACTCAATTATCGTGCAACACCCGCATTGTATTGCGCATTTACACACGCCACCGTTAATCCCTGCACTGGCTGCTGAAACGATTATATCGGCATTAAATCAATCAATGGATTCATGGGACCAAGCGTCTTCTGCTACCTACGTAGAACAAAAAATGACAGATTGGTTGTGTGAGTTATTCGGTTATAACCTTGAGCAGTCAGCAACAAGCAATGGCGCTGATGGTGTTTTTACCAGTGGTGGTACGCAAAGTAACTTAATGGGTCTGTTATTGGCACGTGACCGTGCCGTAGAACAAATCTCAGGTGAAAGTGTGCAAAAAGACGGTTTACCAAGTTACGCGAAAAAGCTCCGTATCCTGTGCTCACAAACAAGTCATTTTACCGTGCAAAAATCAGCATCCCTAATGGGACTTGGCGAGCGTGCAGTGGTTACTGTGGAGACCGACGAGTTTGGTTGTTTAGATATTAACGCACTCACTGCAACGATTGTAGATCTAGAGTCGCAAAACTTGATCCCATTCTGTGTAGTTGGTACGGCGGGTACGACAGACCTTGGTGCGATTGATGATCTGCAAGCTATTTCGGCTATCAGCGAACAGCATAATATGTGGTTCCACGTTGATGGTGCTTATGGCGGCGCATTGATCCTAAGCTCACACAAAGAGCGTCTGGCTGGTATTGAGCTAGCCGATTCGATCAGTACTGACTTCCACAAGTTGTTTTTCCAACCGATTAGCTGTGGCGCATTATTGATTCGTGATAACCACAACTTCAAATATCTGCTGCATCATGCGGACTATCTTAATCGTGAAACTGACGAACTACCAAACTTGGTGGATAAATCAATTGCGACAACAAAACGTTTTGATGCGTTGAAACTGTTGATGTCTATGCAAGCGTTAGGGACTGATAAATTTGGTGCGATGTACGATCACCTAATCAGCTTAACGCAAGATGTAGGCGGGTTAGTGACAGCGACAGACAAGTTTGAACTGTTGGCGCAACCGCAATTAAGCACCGTATTATTTAGATATAACCATTTATCTACAAACAGTGATGTAAGCATTGAGCATGAAGAAGAAATCAGCATGATCAATCAGCGTTTACGCTTAGACCTGTTAACTGCAGGGCAGGCTGTATTAGGCGAAACCAAAATTAATGGTTATACCTGCCTAAAGCTGACAATTTTGAACCCATGCTTGCAGTTAAGTGATTTTGAAGGACTGCTTAGTAAGATCGCTGATTTTGCTGAACTTCAAAGTTATATCAATTAGAGCTATATCAAATAACGCTAGCTTAGCGTTTATAGCAATAAATATAACAGTGGTTGATCTGTTTCGAATAGATCTGCCATTTATAAAATAACAATAAAGAATAAGTTTAAGGAATAGATATGTCTGTATTACAAATTGGTGCTGGTGGTGTTGGTTGGGTTATTGCGCATAAATGTGCTCAAAACAATGACGTGTTTGGTGATATCACAATCGCTTCACGTACAATCGCTAAATGTGACAAGATCATCACAAGTGTTCATCATCGCGACAACTTAAAAGACAAGACTCGCAGCTTAGTATCACGTGAAATCAACGTTGATAACAAAGATTGTCTAATTGCACTGATTGAAGAAGTGAATCCGGATCTTGTAATCAATGCCGGTCCTCCATGGGTTAACGTGGCAATTATGGCTGCGTGTGTAGCAACTAAAACGGCTTACCTTGATACATCTGTTGCAACGGATTTATGCAGTGAAGGTCAGCAAGTACCTGAGGCTTATGATCCACAATGGGCATTCCGTGACGACTTCGAAAAAGCCGGTATCACAGGTATTCTTGGTGCAGGTTTTGATCCAGGTGTAGTAAGCGTATTTGCAACGTATGCTTATAAGCACTTGTTTGACGAAATCGATAGCATTGACGTTATGGATGTAAACGCGGGTGATCACGGTCAACGCTTTGCAACTAACTTCGATCCAGAAACAAACATGTTAGAGATCTTAGGTGATTCATTCTACTTTGAAAACAAAGAATGGCATCAAGTGCCTTGCCACAGCCGTGTAATGGAATTTGATTTCCCAGTTGTTGGTCAACAAAAAGTGTATTCAATGGCGCACGATGAAGTACGTTCATTAGCAGAATTCATTCCTGCTAAACGCATTGAATTCTGGATGGGTTTCTCTGATAACTACCTAAACTATTTTAACGTAATGCGTGACATTGGTTTATTAAGCCAAATACCAGTAACGACAACGGATGGTATTACGGTTGAACCACTGAAAGTATTGAAAGCGATCTTACCGGATCCAACATCACTTGCTGCTGGTTACACAGGTAAAACCTGTATCGGTACATGGGTACGTGGTACGAAAGCTGGCAAGCCGCGTAGCGTATTCGTTTACAACATCTGTGATCACGAAGAAGCCTACAAAGAAGTTGAGCACCAAGCGATTTCTTACACAACGGGTGTTCCTGCAATCACTGCCGCACTACTTTATTTCCAAGGTAAGTGGAGCGATGCTGGTTTGTTCAATGTAGAGCAGCTTAATCCAGATGACTTCTTAGAATTGATGCCACGCATTGGTCTAACGTGGGAAGTTCAAGAGTTGGATTGCGAGTAATGTCGACGACTGAAGTAACGAACCTGAAAACACCGTATTTCATGATCCACGAAGATAAACTGTTGCGTAATCTTGAGATCTGCAAGCAGTTAAAAGATTTTTCTGGCGTGAAACTGGTGTTGGCGTTGAAGTGTTTCTCGACATGGGGAACCTTCGACACCATTAGTAAATATTTAGACGGTACAACCAGCAGTGGACCGTACGAAGTAAAGCTCGGTCACGAAACATTTCCCGGTGAAACACATGCTTATAGTGTAGGTTACAGCGAAGATGACGTGATTTCTGTGCGTGATATTGCCGATAAAATCATTTTTAACTCGGTATCACAACTCGAACGCATGCTGCCTTTGCTTAACGCAGCGAGCAGCGTTGGTCTGCGTATTAACCCTGAAGTGAGTTATGCGGGACAAGATCTTGCTGATCCTGCACGCGCTTATTCTCGTTTAGGCGTTAAACAAGCGGGTCTTACTGTTGAAACAGTGTCTAAACTTGATGGTTTGATGTTCCACATGAATTGTGAAAATAAGGATTTTGTTGCTTATAACGCTATCCTGAACACAATTTCAGAGCAGTTTTCTGCGCACTTAGATCAAGTATCTTGGGTTAGTTTAGGCGGTGGTTTGTTCTTTACTTATCCGGGTTACCCTGTGGCGGACTTAGCATTAGCGCTTAAAGCCTTTGCTGAGAAGCACCAAGTACAGCTTTATTTGGAACCGGGTGAAGCGGTTATTACTGATACGACAGATCTAGTTGTGTCGGTATTAGATGTTGTTGAAAATGATAAAAAAACCGCGATTGTAGACAGTGCAACTGAAGCACATCGTTTAGATACCCTAATCTATAATGAGCCTGCGAGTTTTGCTGAAGCAAGAGAAGATGGCGAACATCCTTACATTATTGGCAGCTGTTCATGTCTGGCGGGGGATATATTTGGTGAGGCCAATTTTCCACAGCCATTACAAGTCGGTGATCGTTTAACTATTAAGGATTCAGCGGGTTACACCATGGTGAAACTGAACTGGTTTAATGGCCTTAAAATGCCAAGTATCTACTACAAGCGTATTGCTAGCGATGACGTTAATGGGACGCGTGTTGAAGGTAAAATAGAAACCTTGAATCAATTTGATTATCAGGATTTCAAGGCCACGTTGGGTCAAGATTAATCTTGCCGAATGTAAGTAACAATATGACTGATACCTTTCACAAGGTGGCAATTATGAATAAAAGATCAGAGAAGGTTGGAAACGACGTGAGCGAAGTTTTAAATTATGTGACAGAAATGAATAATGATGAGTCAGTGATGCGTCCACAAACGCCCGCTGTGTTAAATCTTGCTTCGTTTCTGAGTCAGCCAGCACGTGTGCTAGCGACTAATAGCTATTTACAACGCCAAGAACAGCGTGAATCAAATGCACGCAGTTATCCGCGTCGTTTGCCATTTGCGTTAAAACGCGGGCAAGGTATCTTTGTTGAAGATACTGAACAACAGATTTTTATTGATTGTTTAGCTGCTGCTGGTACGTTAGCACTGGGTCATAGTCACCCCGATGTGACAGAAGCTTTGATACAAGCTGTGCAATCAGAAGTACCAATGCAAACGTTAGATCTGATGACACCTGTTAAAGATCAGTTTATGACGCAATTATTGGATCTGCTACCGGGTAATATGGCTGAACATGCACGCATTCAAATGTGTAGCCCTTGTGGTTCAGATGCAGTTGAAGCTGCATTAAAATTGGCTAAGATTGCCACTGGTCGTCGTTCTATACTGGCATTTTCGGGTGCTTATCATGGCATGACGCATGGCGCGTTAGCTATGATGGGTAATTTAGGACCTAAATCTGCATTGAGTATGACAGGGGCTGATGTCCAAATCATGCCGTTCCCGTATGCACCTCGCTGTCCTTATGGATTAGGTGAAACAGGGATTAAAGCCAGTCTTTATCAGCTAGAGACTATGCTAACAGATCCTGAGTCGGGTGTTGCTAAACCCGCTGCAATCATTGTTGAAGCAGTGCAGGGCGAAGCTGGTTCATTACCTGCAGCTCCAACATGGCTTAAAGGTTTACGTGATATTACTAAACGTCACGGTATTGTCCTTATCATTGATGAAATTCAAGCGGGTATGGGGCGTACGGGTAAAGTATTTGCCTTTGAACATGCAGATATCGAACCTGATGTGATCGTGGTATCTAAAGCTCTAGGTGGTGGCCAACCATTAGCTGCAGTCATTTATCACAGTGATTTTGATAAATGGGAACCAGGTGCACACGCGGGGACATTCCGTGGTAATCAATTGGCTATGGCATCGGGGTTGGTGGTGATGCGTCACCTTGCGCAAGACCAACTGCACTTACATGCGGGTGCAATGGGCGCTAAGTTAAAACATGACTTAGAAGCGATTGAAAGTGATGTTATCGGTGACGTTCGTGGCCGTGGCTTGATGTTAGGTATCGAAATTGTTGATCCTAATGGCGAACGAGATGCGTTAGGTAATCTACCGCAAGATGGTCAACGTGCGAAAGGTATTCAACAAGCGGCATTACGCCGAGGTTTGATTATCGAATTAGGCGGCCGCTTTGGTTCAACTATTCGGATGTTACCGCCACTGATTATCCAGGCTGAGGAGATTGATGTGGTTGTCGCTATCTTAACGGATGCGGTTAACTCAGTTGGTTAATGGTTAATGCTTAAATAGGTATCGCAAACATTTCAACTTAATAAAAAGGCCTTTAGTACTGTATAAAACAATGCTTAAGGCCTTTTTTGTTTGTGTAGTTTAGCTTGTTACTTACAACGTCTTATCTCAGCTTAAACTGACCCACAATAGCGACTAATTGTTCATTTGAACTTGCTAGATTGCGTGTACTGTCCATGTTTTTATCCCCGTTTTCGGTCAGTTGATTAACCATACCTTGGATCATGGTCATGTTACGGTTGATTTCCTCCGTTACTGAACTCTGTTCTTCGGCTGCGGTTGCGATCTGAATACCTAGGTCATTAATCTGCATGACAGAATTGGTCATTGAATCGAGGTTATCATTAACACTTTCGGTGGTCGTTGCTGTTTGCTGACAACTGGCTTTGGTGATGTCCATCGCACGAACAACCATGTCTGCGCCGTTACGTAGACGGGCTAACATTTCGTTAATCTCAGACGTACTTTGTTGTGTGCGTGCTGCTAGCGTACGCACTTCATCAGCGACAACGGCAAAACCACGACCTTGCTCACCTGCACGTGCTGCTTCAATCGCGGCATTTAATGCCAGTAAGTTAGTCTGGTCTGCAATTTCACCAATAACACTCAATACAGTACTGATCCTATCGGTGTCTTCATTCATTGTTTGAATGTTCAGGGCCATTGCTTCAACTTCATTAACTAAGTCTGCAACCCCGTGCACAGCACCTTCTACAACCGCTTTTGATTGATGTGCCTCGTCTGCAGATTGCTGAGTAAAGGTTGCAGATTGCGCCGCATTTTGGGCAACGCTGTCAGCGGTTGAACTCATTTCTGTTATCGCGACAACAACCTGGTCTGTTTCACTCGCATGATCGATGAGTACTGTATTATTGTGCTCAGTCTGCGTTCTCAGTTGCTCAATTCCTGAGGAAATATGATCTGTTGATTGTGATATTTCTAACATCATCTCTTGTAAGTTGCTTACGAATCGATTTACCGCCTCGGCAATCTGACCCAAATCATCATTGCTGTTTACTGCTAAGCGTTGTGTTAAATCAGCGTTGCCTTGAGCAAGGTCTACAATCGTTGACTTTAACGCCAGAATTGGACGGTATAATCGATTAAGTGCGGCATATACGATAGCGGATGCAACGAGAATAAGGAGCAGGGCACTGAGTATGCTGTCTTTTAATAGCGCTTGTACTGCTGCATAGTGAGCAGATTGGTCTACTGTGATGAGTAAATGCCAGCTTATCGAGTCATCTAACTTGATGCTTTCAAAGTAGCTTACTTTATCAGCACCATTAACAGTGAAGTTTGTTACGCCTTCATCTTTGTTTAGCATTTCTTGTTGTAGTTGCGAATAACCCCTGTCATCAGCTAGCCTGCTTTGTCCTGGATTACGGATCTGCTCTGTTGATGCGATTGTGGTGCCTTGGTTATCGTGTAAGCTTGTTACCGCGTTGGCAAATGCTGATGCACGAACCATCTCATTCAACACTCCTAACTCGATATCGGCAAGCAATACACCTTCAAGTTGACCATTTTTATAAAACGGTGAAGCAATACTGATAAGTAATTGTTTAGTTAGCGCATCTTTATACATTGCAGTTACGATCGTGGTGCGTTTTTGCTGTGCTAGGGTATACCAGTCTCGTGTACGAGGATCGTAACTTGCCAAATCTCGCTTGCCACTTGCTGCGCCATAAGAACGACCGTCTGCAAAACCGACTACGATATCACTGGCTTTTGTCGCCGCGGTGATTTGTCGAACCATGAGGTTTAATTGCTCGTCATTACGCGTTTTCGAAAAATCGGGTGCAGTCGCAATCAGACCTTCTTTAATAGTCTGAAACCAAGTGTTGATTTTTGCCGATGTGGTATCTACTTTTAATGCCGAGTAATCGTTGATATTACTCGACATTGAAGAAGATAATTGGCGATAAGAAAAGAAATTAGAAATAGTTAAGGTGATTATTAAGAGCAGAATAATGACAGATATTATTCGTCCTTTAAAACTTGATAGAAAATCCACGTGAATAAATACCCTTTAATGATTAGAAATCTTGCTATTCAACTGATTTGCCAATATATATTCAGATTATGGCAATTTTTTGAACATCCTATCATTCATATGAAGGTTTCGGTAGGGTTTTGTAAGCTTATGTAACGTTAGTTTTGGCGTGAAGTTCTTGATTATGATTCAATATAAAACTTTGTGGCTATAAACGCCACAAAGTTAAATATTTTATATTATGGCTATTCTAGTTTAAATTGGCCAACAATAGCTAGTAGCTGTTCATTGCAACTTGCTAGATTACGTGTGCTATCCATGGTCTTTTCGCCATTTTCAGTAAGTTGATTAACCATACTTTGGATCATCGTCATATTACGATTAATTTCTTCGGTCACCGAACTTTGTTCTTCAGCTGCGGTTGCTATTTGGATGCCAAGATCATTAATTTGCATGACAGAGTCTGTCATTGAATCGAGGTTATCATTGACACTTGCTGTCGTTGCGGCTGTTTGTTGACAGCTTGCTTTAGTGATGTCCATCGCACGTACAACCATATCGGCCCCGTTGCGTAAGCGTGTAAGCATCTCGTTAATTTCAGATGTACTTTGTTGAGTTCTTGCTGCAAGTGTACGTACTTCGTCAGCAACCACGGCAAAGCCACGACCTTGCTCACCTGCACGCGCAGCTTCAATTGCAGCATTTAATGCAAGTAGGTTAGTTTGGTCTGCAATTTCGCCAATCACACTTAATACTGAACTGATCTTATGGGTATCTTCATTCATTGTTTGAATGTTAAGCGCCATCGCTTCAACTTCATTCACTAAGTCTGCTACCCCATGTACAGCACCTTCGACAACGGCTTTTGAGCTGTGAGCATCGTCAGTTGTTCGCTGAGTGAAGGTGGCAGATTGCGCGGCACTTTGAGCAACACTATCTGCTGTTGAGCTCATTTCTGTTACCGCAACAACCACTTGGTCTGTTTCACTTGCATGATCGATAAGTACTGAATTGTTACGCTCTGTCTGTGCTTTTAATTGCTCAACACCCATTGATATATGGTCTGTTGATTCTGATATCTCTAACATCATACGTTGTAAATTACTGACAAACGCATTCACTGATTCGGCAATTTGACCGAGGTCATCCCGGCTATTCACCGCTAAGCGTCGAGTCAGGTCTGCATCGCCTTGTGCTAGGTCATAAACAGTCGCTTTTAAAGCCAGGATAGGTCGGTATAAACGTGAAAGGGCGATAAATATAATAATCGAGGCAAGAATGACAAGTAATACATTACTTATGATTGAGTTATTCAGGCTGTTTTGAACGGGTAAGAAAAGCACTGATTTATCAATGGTAACAACAATTCTCCAGCTTGATTTATCATCTAAGTGTAGCCTTGTATAGTAAACAATTTGGTTTACACCATTGTTTTCAAGTTCAAATGAGCCCGTATTTTTTTGAAAGATTTCTCTTTGAAGCCTTGTATAAGCACTACTATAAGATTGCATTTTGTTACCAATGACTTCTCGTTCATCTGTCGATGCGATTGTCATCGTATTGATGTCATATAGACTGGTAGTGGCTCCAAAAAATGCTGATTTGTTGATCATATCTTTAAGCATATTTAAGTTAATATCAGCTAATAGTACACCTTTAAATTGGCCATCTTCATAAAAAGGTTCGGCAATACTGATGAGCAGTTCACCAGAGATAGCATGCTTATAAATGTCGGTGATTACTGTCGCTTGATTTTGGCGTGCACTTTTATACCAAGCTCTTGTTCTTGCATCTAAGACAGATAATGGAATAAATCCCTCTAATGCGCTAAATGTACGCCCATCTTCATAACCTACAATTATATCAGTAGCTTTAGTGGAATTCGCAACTTGTTTCACCATGCGTAATGTCTGTTCATCGTTTCTCGTTATAGCAAAACTTGGTGCCGTCTGAGTTAATGCATCTTTAATGGTTTCAAACCAGTCGGTAATTTTATCAGTAGTGCTTTGGACTTTTAATTTTGAGTATTGATCAATATTGTTTACCATTGAATTTGATAATTGCTTATAGGAAATATAACTCGCAATTGTCAGTGAGGTTATCAATAATAAAATAACAACCGAGATGATTCTTCCTTTAAAACTCGCCATAAAGCCCATGAAATAAAACCCTTTGAAATTATAATTTTGTGTATTTTAATGATTAAAAGTACGTATTAACTTTGTATAAATGTTAATTAGTATGTGATAGCCAGCGGATGATATATATAAGATAACTTGTTGTATATACTTAGTGTCGACAATTCAGTGAAAACTTACGAGGGCTTACAATTGTAAGAAGCGCTTTAAACAATAATCACTTATAAATGGCCATTATTAAATCGGTAGACCTTCAAAATGATGAAGGCCTACATCAAATCAAATTATTGCAGCTTGAACTGTCCAACAATGGTAAGCAGTTGATCATTCGTACTTGCCAGGGTATGTGTACTATCCATGGTTTTTCCACCATTTTCGGTTAGCTGAGAAACCATGCTTTGAATCATTGTCATGTTACGGTTTATCTCCTCTGTTACTGAGCTTTGTTCTTCTGCTGCTGTCGCAATTTGAATACCGAGATCATTAATCTGCATAACTGAATTCGTCATAGAATCAAGACTCTCATTCACACTTGCTGTTGTATCTGCGGTTTGCTGACAACTCAATTTCGTTGCGTCCATGGCTTTTACAACGGTATCTGCACCACTGCGTAGGCGAGTTAGCATCTCATTAATCTCTGAGGTACTTTGCTGGGTTCTTGCGGCTAGCGTTCTAACTTCATCTGCAACCACCGCGAAGCCTCGACCTTGTTCACCTGCACGTGCCGCTTCAATCGCAGCATTTAGCGCGAGTAGGTTAGTTTGATCTGCAATTTCACCAATCACACTTAATACCGAGCTAATTTTGTGAGTATCTTCATTCATAGTTTGAATGTTTAACGCCATTGCTTCAACTTCATTTACTAAGTCTGCAACCCCGTTTACTGCACCTTGAACGACCGTTTTAGACTGGTATGCCTCATCGGTTGATTTTTGTGTGAAGGTTGCACTTTGCGCAGCACTTTGAGCCACACTGTCAGCTGTCGAACTCATTTCTGTTACTGCGACAACGACCTGATCTGTTTCACTTGCGTGGTCAATTAATACGGTATTATTGTGTTCTGTATGGGATCTAAGTTGCTCAATACCGCTAGAAATATGTGTTGTTGATTGCGATATTTCTAACATGATTGTTTGGAGATTAGCAATAAAGGTATTTACCGATTCAGCAATCTGCCCTAAATCATCTTTACTTGTTACTTCAAGTCGCTGAGTTAAATCGCCATTACCTTGCGCTAGGTCTTGAACCGTCGACTTCAGTGCGATGATTGGTTGGTAGAGTTTATTCAGACAAATGAATATTAACAAAGTCACAATAAGCGTCATCATAATAGCAGTGATAAGCGAATCTTCTAAGCTGTCAGCGATCACAGCGTAGTGAGCCTTTTTATCTACCGTTACCAATATATGCCAGCTTAGCTGGTTATCAAGTTTAATTGAATCAAAATAGCTGATTTTTTCTTTGCCATTAACGGGATGGGTTAGCTTACCAGCGTCTCCTGTTAGCATTGTCTGTTGTAGTTCTGTTAGAGCACTATTGTCTGCAAGTTTTGATTTTCCTGGATCTTCTATTTTATCTGTTGACGCGATTATAGTGCCAGCCTCGTCAAATAGGCTAGTGCTCGCATGGTCAGATGCTGATGATTTAACGATATCTTCAAGTATGTTTAGTTCGATATCAGCAAGTAATACACCGACCAGTTGCCCATCTTTATAGAAAGGTTCAGCAATACTCACTAATAAATTATTAGTCAGTGCGTCTTTATACATCGGGGTTATAATTGTTGTACCTGTACGTTTCGCGTCTTCATACCAAGCACGAGAACGAGGGTCGTAATCAGCGACATAACGAGTGCCTGTCATAGCACTGTACGAGCTGCCATCTTCAAACCCAACAAGAATATCCGTTGCTTTTGTTGATGCATTAATCTGTTGAACCATTAAGTTAATTTGGTATTCGTTATGCGGTTTAGCAAAGTCAGGAGCTGTTCCGATTAAACCATCTTTAATAGTTTGAAACCATGCGTTTATTTTGTCTGACGTGCTATGTATTTTTAGTGTTGAGTAGCTATCGATATCGTCTTTAATTAATAAAGACATTTGACGATAAGAAAGTAAATTCGAAATTGCTAGCGTTGTAATAAGCAGTAACATAATAACTGTAATTATCCGGCCTTTAAAACTTGATAAGAAATTCACGTGGGTACATCCTTATAATCATTAGTATCGGGAGTGTTAATGCGTATGATAACGCGACAACACTATCGTAATTACATTGTTATTAGCTTATCGGCAGGATAGATGGATATCGCATTTATAATGCACAATAGTTGATCTTGGTCACTAATTTTTAGTATCTCTAATCATTAAGTATTAATGCATACATTGGGTTGGATTGAGTCTTGAGGGATTTAGAGTGGTGATATTTGTGAGGCTTTAGCGGGCGTTAGCAATGAATTAATACGTTGTTCCAAAGTTGAATAAGGTTCAACGCATTGCTTAAAGATGTATTTATTTCAGTTTGAACTGGCTAACAATACTCATTAGCTGTGTATTACTACTTGCTAAGTCATGGGTGCTATTGAGTGTCTTTTCACTGTTACTTGTTAATTGCTGTACCATATGTTGAATCGCGGTCATGTTACGATTAATTTCTTCCGTTACTGAGCTTTGTTCTTCTGCCGCTGTGGCGATTTGAATGCCAAGATCGTTTATTTGAAGTACTGACTCAGTCATTGAATCTAGGCTTTCATTCACACTTTCAGTTGTTTCCGCTGTCTGCCCGCAGCTCGTTTTTGTGGTTTTCATTGCTTGCACAACAGAGTCCGCACCGTTACATAAGCGGGTTAGCATATCGTTAATTTCAGAGGTACTTTGTTGTGTTCTAGCTGCTAATGTACGCACTTCATCTGCGACGACTGCGAATCCACGACCTTGATCACCTGCTCGAGCAGCTTCAATTGCGGCGTTTAATGCGAGTAAATTCGTTTGGTCTGCAATTTCTCCAATGACACTTAATACTGAATTAATTTTATTGGTATCTTCATTCATCGTTTGAATGTTCAATGCCATCTTATCAACTTCTGTAACGAGCTCTGCAACACCGAATACCGCACCTTTAACCACTTCTTTCGAACGTCTTGCTTCATCTGTTGATTTTTGTGTGAAAGTTGCTGATTGAGCAGCACTTTGAGCAACGCTATCAGCTGTTGAACTCATCTCTGTAATCGCAACAACAATCTGTTCTGTTTCAGCCGCATGCTCTAGTAGTACATTATTATTGTGTACTGTCTGCGAACGAAGTGCTTCAATACCGTCTGAGATATACTCTGTTGATTGGGATATATCTAACATCATCCCTTGTAAATTAAGCGTGAATTTATTCACCGCGTCTGCAATCAGACCTAAGTCATCATTACTTTGAACATTGATACGGCGGGTTAAATCAGCATTACCATTAGCAAGATCTACAATGGTTTCTTTTAGCGTGAGGATAGGGCGATATAAACGGTTTAGGGACAATAAGCTAATCATAGACGCCAGAATAACGAGGATGAGTCCAGTGATAAGTGCGCTGTCTAAGCCTTCTTTAATCTCGATAAAATGAGAAGACTTGTCTACTGTGATAGCCACTTTCCAAGAAATAGTATCGTTAAGGTTTAATGTCGTGAAATACGCAAGCGTTGTTGTCTTATCTTGGCTAAATTCGAAAGTACCTTCTTGGTTACTTGAGATCATGTCTTTAAGTGGTGTCAATGTCGCATTGGCTGAGTCCATCGGCTTACCTACGATTTGACTATCATCTGTTGACGCGATGGTCATGCCTGTCATGTCATATAAATTAAGCGTGGTATCTGCAAATGATGAATTCTTAATAAAGTTACTGACTGTTTCTAAGCGAATATCAGCTAATAATGCCCCTGAAAATTGGCCATTATAATAGAAGGGTTCAGCAATACTTATCATCAATCCGCCCGTTGTAGCATCACTGTAAATACCGGTAATGATTGTAGCGCCTTTTTGTTTTGCATCTTTATACCAGTCGCGAGTACGTGGATCATAGCTTTCTAAATTTAGCTTGCCGTCTATGGCTGTAATTGCTTTACCGTCTTCATAAGCAGCCAAAATATCATTTGCGTCGGTAGCGAGAAATACTTGTTTAACCATGAGTAATAATTGTTCATCATCACGAGGGATTGCAAAATCAGGCGCTGTTTCAGCTAAACCTTTTTTGATGCCTTGAAACCAACTATTAATTTTGTTGGCTGTGCTATCGACTTGTAGCTGTGAATATTTATCAATATTACCTACGATAGAAGTAGATAATTGTCGGTAAGAAATAAAACTCGATATCACGAGTGAGGAAATGACGAGTAATATCACTACTGTAATGATACGGCCTTTAAAACTGGATAAAAAATTCACGTTAACTTAATCCTTACATAACGGTATTAATTGATAGTAGAAGGGTAGATCTGGTACCTGTAGACATAGCCCGCAGGTACCATATCCATATGGTTCTTTATTGTATATTTCTTTATATTATAATCTGTATCTAGATCACTTTAATTGCGGTTAACTACCTATTAATTTTGTAATTATGGTAATTATCATTATTTTATGACCTGTAAAGTCGGTGGTAATAGTGTTATGAACTTATTTATCTTGATAGTCGTTATGGCGTCACTTAATTGATCAATATCATACCGAAAGTAAAGCTAAGTAATATTATTCGACACTGATAATAATCCATTGTAGGCTCTAAAAATTTCCAACTTATGGTCCCCTATTTATTATGAAATCTATCTTTAAGCCGTTATTATTCGTTTTTGTTTCTTTGTTTGCGCTTGCTGGCTGCAGTGAGGACAATAGTCCAAAAGAAGGGAGCGAATATACCATTATCCCGACGCCTATGTCTGATTTGCCTGATGTTGTAGAGATTTTTTCCCTTGCGTGCGGCAATTGTAAGAACATGGAAACAATGATTCCTGTAATGGAAGATATGACCAAAATCGATTTTGCCAAAACCCACGTAACGTTTAATGAAAGTGCGCAACGTTCGGCTTATGTTTATTATGCAGCAGCAAATCAAAATGGTGGTAAACCGAGTTCAGAGATGATGGCTGATCTGTTTACTTATACGCAAAGTGGTACGGGTGCGGATAATCATGATCATGGTGAAGGTCAAAAGAATGAAGAACCTGCTGAACATATGACGCCAGCACAGAAAAAAGAACAGATGATAGCCATATTTAAAAAATATAACATGAAGAGCCCAATCGATTTAAACGAAGCTGAACATGAAGCGGTATATCAGCAAATGGTTAAAGCAGAAAAGGTTGTGACTAACGCTAATATTGCATCTGTACCTGTTTTCTTAGTAAAAGGTAAGTACTTAGTTAATTCTGGTGCGCATAAAACATTAAAAGAGCTGGCTGCGACTATTTCTTACTTAAATACTTTAGAGCAATAGCCTTTAATTACATCATATAACAGATATCAATACTGAGGAGTTGCATTTATGTGGCTCTTTTTTTTGTATTTTTTCAGGGTTAAATATCGAATGGTTGTATATTATGTGTTTTTATATCGACTTTCATTCAAAGGTTAATAGTATTGTTTGTGACGGCAAGCAGGTACTATTGTAGTTCATTTGATAAATAATATGGTAAAAATGGTTGATAACAGTAGACATTATGTTTAATGAATTTTATTATTCTCTGTAATAATTAAACAGAGAAGTATATGCAATGACATTAGCAGCAATTGATTACCGCGCAGAGAACAGCGCTGAAGCGTTTGTAAAATCGCTTCGTGAAACAGGTTTTGGTGTATTAACTAATCACCCGATTAATCCGGAATTAGTTCGAACTATTTATACTGAATGGCAAGCGTTTTTCGAAACAGAAGAAAAACATGATTTCTTGTTTAAACCAGAAACGCAAGATGGTTTTTTCCCTGCAACTGTTTCTGAAACAGCAAAAGGCCACAGTGTTAAAGATATTAAAGAATATTTCCATGTATATACTTGGGGCCGTATTCCTGAGTCATTAAAAGAAAATATTCTAGCGTATTACGAGCAAGCAAATGCACTTGCCGCTGAGCTACTTGATTGGGTTGAAGAATTTTCACCTGCCGATGTGTCTGCCACATACAGCATGCCATTGTCAAAAATGGTTGAAGAAAGCTCGCTTACGCTACTACGCGTATTGCATTACCCTCCAATGACGGGCGATGAAGAAGTGGGTGCTATTCGAGCAGCGGCACATGAAGATATTAACATGTTAACAGTTTTACCTGCTGCTAATGAGCCAGGTTTACAAGTACAGAAACAAGATGGTAGCTGGTTAGATGTACCAAGTGATTTTGGTAACATCATTATTAACATTGGTGACATGTTGCAAGAAGCATCGGGTGGGTATTTTCCATCGACAACGCACCGAGTGATAAACCCTGAAGGTGCTGATATGACTAAAGCGCGTGTTTCGCTACCGCTATTTTTACACCCTAATTCAGAGGTTGTATTATCAGAGCGTTATACCGCAGGTGAATACTTAACAGAAAGACTGCGTGAGCTAGGTGTTCTTTAACATTCTAGACTAAAAGTATTTAATAACGAAAACATCAAGTATTGCTCGGATAGTTGATGTTTTCGTTTATTGTTTAACTTGCTAATAAGTATTGATAGTTCACTACGCCTATTTCAGATACCAGTACTTGTGTTGCTTGTGCATGACTCATCTTAGTCTCTGCTTTTTCAACCAAGATCATCGTCTCAATATCGGCCAATTCAAATCCCGCTAAATTCAAATTAATTAACACGGATTGCAGTGGTGATAGCGATGGATTAAATGCCGCATTTTCAATGTAACGACCTGTAATTACAGTACCTGATGTTGTTCTTAACGCGATGCCAGCATGGCAATGGCTGTAGGGTGCATAGCTTGTATTTGCTGCTTGAAGTGCGACCTCAGTAAGTGTTGAGTTATGACCACTAATTGCGGATGCTGAGTCGCTACTAAGTGTCAACGATACCGCTTCTGCAGTAAGAAGGGGAGAGGTTACACCTAAGTCACTTGGGCCAAATGAATCAGGTAATAGGGCTGACAGTGGTTTGCTACCGCTGGCTTCAAGGTTCACAATTAATTCGTTAGCACAGCTTAATTCATTCATAAACTGGCGGCAGTGACCACAGGGGCTTGCGGTAATTGTAATATCTAAAATTTCTGTTTCATGGTGACTAAATACATTATTGATAGCGGCTTGTTCAGCATGAACACTGTTGAATAATGCTTGATTCGAAAATTCATAGTTAGCACCGAAATACAGATTACCAGATCCTGCTCGTGCAATTGCGCCGACATTAAACTCAGAGATCGGTGCAACAGAATAGGCAGCAGCGAGGGGTAACAAACTGAATAATAATTCAGGTGTTTCAAGTGCTGAATGCAGTTGTAATAAGTCGACATCGGCAGCACTAATTATACCTTTAAAATCAGGTTTAGAGATTATAGGTAGAACATGGCTTTGAAGTGATTTCGGTAAACTGGAAAGTGCTGTTTGAAGATTTTTTTTCATAAAAATTGGCCTTATTAAAAAGTGGCACTGAATAGAGAATTAAATTCTATCTGAGTGCCACTTTGCAACTAAATCCAATTTATTACAAGATCAAAGCTCTAAATTATAAAACTTTTAGTACTAAACCGTTTAGATAATAACCTTCTGGATAGAAGCTAGCCGTTGGGTGGTCACCTGCTTGTGATAAACGTTCAACGATATAAGCATCACGACCAGCATCCAGTGCTGCATCCGCAACAATTTTCTGGAATAAACCATCTTCCATAAGGCCTGAACATGAGAATGTTAACAGTGTACCGCCTGGCTTAAGTACTTGCATTGCCACAAAGTTGATGTCTTTATAACCACGACAAGCACCTTTCATTTGCGCTTTGTTTTCTGCAAATTTAGGGGGGTCAAGAATGATCGTATCAAATGTACGGCCTTCTTCACGGAACTTACGTAATAGTTTGAATACGTCGGCACGTTCAAAAGAGGCATTTGAAAGGTCAAGGTTGTTGTGCTCTGCATTACGTTTAGCAATATCTAGTGCAGGCTGTGATAAATCTACGTTGGTAATTGACTTAGCACCAGCTTGTAGCGCGTAAACACCAAAACCACCCGTGTAAGAGAAGCAGTTAAGCACGTCTTTGCCTTTTGCATATTTTGCAGCTGCTTTACGGTTATCACGTTGATCAAGGTAGAAACCAGTTTTGTGGCCACCTTTAATATCAACTTCAATTTTAACGCCATTTTCTTCAATGATCACTACTTCTGGTGGCTCTTCACCTTTAAGAACACCTTGTACTAGCTCTAGGCCTTCCTTTTTACGTACTGCTACATCTGAACGTTCGTAGATGCTGCACTCTGGGTAAAGAACGCTTAATGCTGCAACAAGTGTGTCACGGTGAAAATCGGCACCTGCTGATAATAACTGACATACTAAGAAATCGTTGTAACGATCGATTGTGATACCTGGAAGGCTATCAGATTCAGCTGCGATTAAACGGTAGCCAGTTAGGCCTTTTTCTTCGATTAACTCATCACGTAATGATTGCGCTTGTTTGATGCGCTTTTCAAAGAATGCTTGATCGATTTCTACGCCACGGTCGTAATGCCACACTCGTACACGAATTTGAGATTCTGGAGAGTAGCTACCAGATGCTAGCCATTCACCGCCGGCACTCATGATATCAACTGTGTCACCAGCTGTTGCTTCGCCTTTCACTTTTGAAACTGCGCCAGAGAAGATCCACGGGTGTCTACGTTTAAGTGCTTTTTCTTTGCCTTTAGCAAGGATAATTTGAGCTGTCATTTAAATCTCTTATTCTTCTATAGTAGATAGATAAAAAGGGACTCAGTGTGAGTCCCTTTAAAGTTAGTGATAATAATAGCGATGAAACACTATTTTTATGACTAAACCGTCTTACATTACGCGCATGCCAGGTTCAGAACCTTCATCCGGGTTTAGTACGAAAATATCGCTGCCGCCAGGGCCAGCAGCAAGTACCATACCTTCTGACATACCAAACTTCATCTTACGTGGTGCTAAGTTAGCAACCATAACCGTTAAGCGACCTTCAAGTTGCTCTGGTTCGTAAGCTGATTTGATACCAGCAAATACTTGACGCGTTTCGCCGCCTACATCTAAGGTTAGCTTAAGTAATTTCTTAGCGCCTTCAACATGTTCAGCTTTTACAATTTTAGCAATACGTAAGTCAACTTTTTCAAAATCATCAAATGCGATCATTTCACCAATTGGCTCATCTTTAAGGTGCTTATCAGAAGCAAGATCAAGCGGTGTTTCCTCAACAACTTCTTCTTTCTCTTCTTCAGCAACGACTAAGTTTTGCTTAGATGCTTCAACCATAGTTTCAACTTTGTCCATTTCAACGCGTTGCATTAACGGCTTGAACTTGTTGATTTCGTGGTCTGTTAATACTGTTTTGTAGCTATCCCAGTTAAAATCATCGTTTAAGAATTTTTCAACTTCAGCAACCATTTCTGGTAATACAGGTTTCAAGTAAACTGATAGGATACGGAATAAGTTGATACCCATAGTACAAACAAGGTGTGCTTCTGCTTCACAACCTTCTTGCTTGATAAGTTGCCACGGTGCTTTGTCTGCAATGTAAGCATTTGCTTTATCAGCAAGTGCCATGATTTCTTTAATTGCTTTGCTAAAATCACGCGTTTCGTAATATTGAGCAATAGTATCGCCAGCAGCAACGAATTCAGCTAATAATTCAGGTTCTGAAATTTCGCTTGCTAGTTTTGCATCAAAACGTTTGTAGATGAAACCAGCAGTACGGCTTGCAAGATTCACTACTTTACCAACAACGTCAGAATTTACGCGTTGTGCAAAATCTTCTAGATTTAAATCTAAATCCACAATCTTGTTGCTTAGTTTTGCTGCGTAGTAATAACGTAGGTATTCTGGATTTAGGTTGTCTAGGTAAGTACGCGCCATGATGAATGTACCGCGTGATTTAGACATTTTCTTACCGTTTACAGTAACAAAACCGTGTGCAAATACAGCTGTTGGCTTACGGAAACCCGTGCCTTCAAGCATTGCTGGCCAGAATAGGCTGTGGAAATTAACGATGTCTTTACCAATGAAGTGATAAAGTTCAGTTGTTGAATCTTTTTTGAAGTACTCGTCAAAATCAAGATCATCACTACGATCACAAAGGTTTTTGAAACTACCCATGTAACCGATCGGCGCGTCTAACCAAACGTAGAAGAATTTACCTGGTGCATCAGGAATTTCGAAACCAAAGTAAGGTGCATCACGGCTGATATCCCACTGTTGAAGGCCAGCTTCAAACCATTCAGCAAGTTTATTCGCGATTTCGTCTTGTAATGTACCAGAGCGTGTCCATGCTTGTAACATATCGCCAAATGCAGGTAGATCAAAGAAGTAATGCTCTGAATCTTTAAGAATTGGTTCTGCACCTGAAACGACTGATTTTGGAGCGATTAAATCAGTTGGAGAGTACGTTGCGCCACAGTTGTCGCAGTTATCACCATTTTGATCTTCACTCTTACATTCAGGGCAAATACCTTTAACAAAGCGATCTGGTAAGAACATTTGTTTTTCAGGATCGAATAGCTGTGAAATTACACGTGTTTTGATATGACCATTGTCGCGTAGACGCGTGTAGATCATGCTTGCAAGTTCACGGTTTTCATCACTGTGCGTTGAATGATAGTTATCAAAACCAACATTGAAATCAGCAAAATCAGCCATATGCTCAATTTTAGTCTGCGCGATCATTGCTTCCGGCGTAATACCGCGCTCTTGCGCTTTAAGCATGATTGGCGTGCCGTGGGCGTCATCTGCACATACATATGTACATGTGTGACCACGTTGCTTTTGGAAACGAACCCAGATGTCAGTCTGGATATACTCAAGCATATGACCTAAGTGAATAGGACCGTTGGCATAGGGTAATGCGCTTGTTACTAAGATTTTGCGTTCTGATGTCATAAAAATCTGATTCATCTTGTGGTGAAAAATAAAGTTATCCGATGTTACCTGATACGACTTCTAAAGCATAGATGTTAGGCTAAAAACCCTGCGTTTTTTAGCGTATTTATTTGTGATTCTTTGCTTTATCATTGATATAGTAGATTAATAAAGTATAAATGCTTAAAAGCTACACACTTACAAGCTCAAATTAAGAGGCGGTTATGGATATTGCAAAGATCACGCAGCTCGTTGGCATTTTTCAACCTAAAAACTGGTTGAAAAATATTGCGGACAGTAATGTATTAGAAACAATTACCAATAAGGGCGGTTGTGTTGAGATCCAGATACGGCTACCGTTTCCATCGTTGGATTTTGAAAGCGATGTTAAAACCAAGTTAGAACCAAAAGTAGCACTCATGAAGGGCGTGGAAAGCGTTCAGTGGATTATCACATTAGATATTGCGACTTTAGCCCGTTGTAACGACGCGCCAGCTATTCACGGTGTGAAAAATGTGATTGCGGTTGCCTCTGGTAAAGGTGGAGTGGGTAAATCAACTACAACCGTTAATACAGCGCTCGCATTGGCTAAAATGGGGGCAAAAGTCGGTATCATGGACGCGGATATCTATGGTCCTTCAATTCCCCTCATGCTTGGTGTAAGCGAATCTCGCCCTGAAGCATACGATGGTAATACCATGACTGCGATCAAGGCCCATGGTTTAGCGGTTAATAGTATTGGCTTTATTGCACTAAATGATCAAGCGATGATTTGGCGTGGTCCAATGGCAAGTAAAGCTTTAATGCAGTTACTCGGTGAAACACATTGGGGCGAACTTGATTATCTATTTATTGATATGCCACCGGGTACGGGTGATATTCAATTAACCTTGAGTCAAAATATTCCAGTAACGGGTGCATTGATCGTATCAACACCACAAGATGTTGCGCTTGCTGATGCAGCCAAAGGTATTAGCATGTTCAGACAAGTGAAAGTCCCTGTATTGGGTGTTGTCGAAAACATGAGTACGCATATCTGCAGTAACTGCGGGCACGAAGAAGCAATTTTTGGCACGGGTGGTGTGGTTAAAATGGCCGCACGTTTTGACACTGAATGTGTGGCTCAACTACCGTTACATATTGACTTGCGTGCGGATATAGATGCGGGTACACCAACTGTAGCGGCACAGCCTAATTCTGCATTCTCTGCTATTTATGCGCAACTAGCGAATGATATTGTCAGTAAGATGTTTTTTCAAACGCACACAATATCAACAGAGATACCAATTAAGCTAACGTGATATAGGTACTTTTATAACTTATTATAGGTATTTTTCGGTTTGCTCTAGAATGACAGACTATAAATTTCTATAATAACCAAGTCTTAAGCCCTAACGGATCATTTTATAAATGAATACTAAATCTAACTCTTGTGTGATCATCGCGATCGCAGGTGCCTCTGCATCTGGAAAAAGCCTACTTTCTTCAACAATCTACAACGAACTTGTTGCAGAGTTTGGCGAGTCACAAATTGCAGTCATTACTGAAGATTGTTATTACCGTGATCAAAGTCACCTCGAGATGGAAGACCGAGTTAAAACAAATTATGACCATCCACAAGCGATGGATCATAAATTATTGTGCAGTCATTTACAGGGTTTGAGTGACGGCAATGCTGTTGAAATTCCAACGTACAGCTATACAGAACATACGCGTATGGCTGAGACGACTAAGTTGACACCCAAAAAAGTGATCATTTTAGAAGGTATTTTGTTACTGACAGATCCAGCTATCCGCAGCATTATTCACGCAAGTGTATTTATGGATACACCGTTAGACATCTGTTTTGTACGTCGTTTACAGCGTGATGTTGCTGAACGTGGCAGAACAATGGAATCGGTAATTGAGCAATACAATGACACGGTTCGTCCAATGTTCTTACAGTTTATTGAGCCATCAAAACAATATGCGGATCTTATTGTTCCGCGTGGTGGTAAGAATCGTTTCGCGATTGATACGTTAAAAGCAAAAATTTGTCAGTTATTAAACGACTAATTTAAGTTGTTTGTAGTATCAACGCGAAAAGCATTATAATTAGTACCAATCACAATAAATAGATGATCATTCTTTCTGGTTAAAACAGACACTAACAGTGTTGTTATTTTTGTAATTAGAATAACTAGTTACGGCAATTAACGCCTTGTTATTGTCAATTTTCCCAGCGAAATAATTGATCACTTATTTAATGTAATTGGTATAACACAGCATCCATTAAAGAGAGAAAACATGCGCCTGTGCGATACAGATATTGAAAAATACTTAGATGATGGTCGAATTGAGATAGAACCAAGGCCTGAACAAAGTAAAATTAGTGGCGTAAGCGTTGATGTTACTTTAGGTCATGAATTCCGAGTATTCCAAGCACATAACGCACCTTACATTGATTTGAGTGGTCCAAAAGAAGAAGTGGCTACCCAACTTGATAAAGTAATGAGTGATGAAATTGTAGTGCCTGACGGTGAAGCCTTTATTTTACATCCAGGTGAATTTGCTTTATCTGTGACGTTTGAAAAAGTAACGTTACCAGCAGATATCGTTGGTTGGTTAGATGGACGTTCATCATTAGCGCGTCTTGGTCTTATGGTACATGTAACAGCACACCGTATTGACCCAGGCTGGTCTGGTCGTATCGTACTTGAGTTTTATAACAGTGGTAAGTTGCCGCTAGCACTACGTCCGAAAATGACTATTGCAGCGTTAAACTTTGAAACACTGACCGCGCCTGCTGCACGTCCTTACAATCAACGTAAAGATGCTAAGTACAAAAACCAGCATGGTGCTGATTCAAGTCGTATTAACCAAGATGATAATGACAATCAGAGTGCATAATGGTTACTCAGTAATATAATGAGTAGCTAATTGGTATAGCAGTTAATATCTCACTAAATTAAAATACAAAAATGCCCATCACCGTTAAAGTGATGGGCATTTTTTTGTCTAGGTTTTACTTCGTTTTCTTAGCTAGTCGTAATTAGAAGATAAGATGTGCAACACCAGTGATAATCGGTAGTGTTATGATTGTACGTAGTACGAAGATAATAAACAAATCAACGATGTTAACCGGGATTTTACTGCCTAGCAGTAATGCGCCGACTTCTGACATGTAGATAAGTTGCGACACTGATACACCCGCAATGATGAAACGAGTCATGTCATTATCGAGTGACGTAGCAAGAATACTTGGTACAAACATATCGGCAAAACCAACCACTAACGATTCAGATGCTAGTGCAGCTTCTGGTACGTTCATGAATTGAAGGTAATACATAAATGGTTTACCAAGAATCGCAAATAGCGAGGTGTATTCTGCGATTAACAAACCAATTGTACCTATTGCCATCACTACCGGTAAAATACCAAATACCATATGTGCGGCATTTTTTAGGCCTTCGATGAATACAGCACGGTATGATGTGACTTTTGATGCTCTGTCAATGGCTTGATCAATGCCCCATGAGAAAACATTATGGTTAGCTGGAATAGACTCTAAATCATGGTGTTTTTCAGTTCCATCGATATAGATATCTTTCTTCCAGCATAATGGCGGTAATTTAGGTACGATAATCGCTGCAACAATGCCCGATAATGTAATCGCGAGGTAATAAGGTAGGAAGTATTGCTCTAAGTTTACTTGTGCGATGACAACAAGGCTGAATGTGATGGATACGGCCGAGAATGTCGTACCAATAACAGCTGCTTCACGTTGAGTATAGAACTTTTCTTGATACTGTTTATCGGTCAGCAAGATGCCAACACTACCATCACCTAACCAAGATGCAATACAGTCAACCGCTGAACGCCCTGGTAGGTTGAAAATTGGACGCATAATCTTAGTACATAACGAACCACATAGTTCCAGTAATCCAAAGTTGAGCAATAAAGGCAGTAGCAGACCTGCAAAGATGAATACTGCAAATAGAGTCGGCAGTAAGTCATTGAGCACAAGGCCACCGGTATTTTCATTCCAGATATACTCTGGACCAATCTGATATACAGTCGCGATAGTAAACGCACAACTGATAATTCGAACGGCTAGCCAAAGCGGTGTCGGTATAAATAACTCATGAAGGAATTTACTCTGAGTAATAAACTTAGGCTTAAGTAAAACCGCTAATGTTGATGCCACCGCCATAAATGAAATGATGACGGTAATGATATGAAGCAAATAACCGTCCAGTGCTGCCATTAATACTTTTGCTAACAATGCGACGGGGATCGTCATGTCACCTTCATAGGTTACCGGGGTCATAAATAAAAATAAACCGATTAATGAAGGCAGTAAAAATCGTAATATTGATTTATTACCTGTGTGTGTCTGAGCATCTGTGTTTGTTTTGTTTAGATTACGCGGTGATTCCGCGTAAATATTATTATCTTTCATTGAATTGTTCCCTTTTATAGGACTAATTACTGATTACCAGTTCGGTATAACAGTATTGTCACTAAGTATTCCATCTTCCATTTTATTTAAGATTAGGTGTTTTTAATTGCCGTAAACTTAATTGCTGGAGATAGTAACTGCGAATATACATGTGAGAAACATATTATTAACACCATGTGTCAGCTGTCATGAAAATAAAATTTTTTATGTTGCTTTAGGTGTTTAATGTCACATAAATAGATTTTGATTTAGGCTGATTATATTGATTAGTGTGATTTTTCTAGTTTTATATATCGGAAATCAATAGATATGCAGTAAACGTGATTATATTTTCGTATTTTGTCTGTATTTGTGAATAATTTGTAAATAACCAAGTTGATTTTATGTTCTTTTTTTAAGCTAGTTTTTTCGCATCGCTGAATATAATGAGTTCTATTCTATAATCTAAATGTACTTTGCTTAGCTTTTATCTATGTTAGGTGTTTTATTGTTTATCTTTCTGCGTTTCTGGTAATTACATGATATTCTTAGAGTCGATAGTGTAAACATAATCTTCTATGTGTTGTCTTAGCTGATTAAGATATATTTCTATAAGGTGGTTTCAGGATGAAAAAAATACTTCTTGGTATTAGTGGGCTCATTGCGATTATTATCGTCGTGGGATTTATTGCAATTAAGTTTTTAGTTAATGAGGAGTTAATTAAAGATAATTTAATTACGCAAGCAAAGCAGTTCACTAAACAAGACGTCACAATTGAAGGTGATTTAAATCTAACTTTCTATCCACAAATTGGTTTTGAGCTAGGTAAAGTGACCTTATTCAATAAGCATGAATATGCGGACTCAAAACAAGTTGAAGTTAAAAGTGTACAAGTCGCTGTCGAATTGATGTCACTCTTTACCAAAACGATAGTGGTAACAAATGTGGAAGTGGATGGTCTAACCGTTAATGTCGAAACATTAGCCGATGGCCGTAATAACATGGATGAATTACTTGCCACATTATCACCACCAGAAAAGGCATTATCAAACGAAGATATTCAAGCGATTAAAGTCACACCAGAAGGTGAAATTGCGAAGAGCGAATATAAGTTTGTGATTAAAGCGGTGAATATAACCAACGCACAATTATCATTGAATAACCGTCAAGATGGTACCTACCATAAACTGTCTGACAGTAGCTTAACCGTCGGTGAGTTTGCCTTTGCCAAACCTGTTGCGATTACGTTAGCTGCAAATTACCGAACCAATGAGTTAACGGCTAAACTAAAAACAAGCATGATATTAACGATTGACGAGCAATTTAATGAAATAAAATTAGCGCAGCTTGATAATAAACTCGCGTTAACGGGCAAGTTATTACCGCGACCAGAAATGAATATTTCATTGCAAGGTGACATGACATACGATAATGCTTACAAAAAAATGAAATTGGCAGGACTTAAATTAGACGTTGATGAACTTAGTATTACTGGCGATCTGTCTGTTGATGTATTTTCAAAACCGAGTCTTGAATACAACTTAGCCATGAATACACTTGTTATTGATGATTGGTTACCTAAGACTGAGTCTGTAGATAAAAAGACTGAATCGAAAGTGACAGACACAAGTAAAAAAGTGACTCAAACCTCGACAGATAAGCAGGGTAAAAAAGCCGCTGCAGACGTAGAGCCTGACTTGAGTTCATTATCAAGTGTGAATCAAAAAGGGTCATTGACGATTACTCAAATTAAACAAGGCGAGTATGTCTTGGATAATGTTAAGGTTCAGAGTGAGTTAAAAGACGGCGTATTCCAGTTAACCAAATTATCTTCAGATCTTTATGAAGGGAAGTTAATGGTTAAAGCGTTATTAGATAGTAACAAGAAACCCGCTACATTTAATTTGAATAGTACGTTAGAGAAAGTACAGTCAGAACAATTGATCACGATCGCTGCAGGTAAAAAATTGTTAACGGGTTTGGTTGATGTTGACGTGCGTTTAAGTGGTAAAGGCTTAGCCATGACTAAACTTAAGTCTGCGACGAGAGGGACGATTAATACAACCTTTTCTGACGGTGCGCTGTTAGGGGTTAATGTAGCAAAAGAAGTGCGTAAAGCGATTGCTATGCTTGATAAGAAATCTGCCGATAATACGGATCAAAGTGAACAGACTGATTTCAGCGCGATGGTTGTAAACTTTAAACTCGCTGACGGTAAGTTAACATCGACGAAAATCGATTTGGCTTCACCTGCGATCAAGGTCAATGGCAAGGGCTATGCAGATCTGATGCGTGAAAAGCTTGATTTTACTTTTGGTGCTTCGCTTGCTGAAAACATTGGTGGTCAATCAAGTTCAACGATGAAGGCTGTACGTGATTTACGTCTTCCTATTGAAGTGAAAGGCAGCTTTGCAGCGCCACGTATCAAGTTTGATTTTAGTGATATTACTAAACAAGTGATAGAGCTTGAAAAAGATAAACTGATTGATAAGTATCTTGGGTCAGATGAAGACAAGAACAAGATTAAGAATGAAATATTTAGAGGTTTGAAAAAGCTATTCTAATCTGAGATTTAAGATTAGTAGTTTAAGTTTGGTTAGTTACGCCTAAAAGCCTGTTAGTGAGATCACTAACAGGCTTTTTAATACGCTACTTTTAATTTTTTACTTAGCCGCCAATGATCTGCTGACCATAAAGGTATAATTGTTGCAGTAGTCTCATTTTTCGCTCGTCATGGCTGTTTTCGATTGCTAATGCATCTAAACGTGCAAAATAGGCTGGCGCACTGTCTTCTAGTACTGTGCGACAATGATCAAGCCATTTTTGTTGCTCTGGCATTGATAATAAATGCGGGAAGTTACGTGCTCGATAGCGGAAGAACAATTCATTAAAACGCGCATCACTGACTTTCAGTTGCAGTCCTGCAAGTTGCTCTGGTGTTGTTTCGCGTAGTATTTCAAAGTTTGCTTTATCACCTGCACTAAAGAAGCCATCGTAGATCATTGCATCCACATTGGTTGATTTTGGATATTCACGTTCGACTTGATAAACACCCACAACATTCTCACGCAGTGTTGCGCTTTCTTTTAAACGTTTTAGGTTTGCAAGGCAGGCGTTGCGATCAATCCCTAAACGTTCTGCATTTTCAGGTAATAAAGTTTTAGCCGGAGCTAGTACTGGACACTTATTGATATGAATAAGTTTTAGCGGGATAGGAGCTAGCTCACCTAGGTCTTTCTTTGGTGTATATAAACGTTCACGTAGTTCGTCCGCGCTTAACTCTAATAACGGCGTAATGTCTTGGGCTAAATCAGCCACGATAACCGCGTTGTTGTTGCTAGGGTGCCAAGCCAGTGGCACAACCCAGCTAGTGAACCCGCGATCTGCACCAAACATACCGCTTACATGCACTAATGGTGTCATGTTGATGATATCAATCAGCGATTCAACTTTACGTTTGCTGCGCAGGTTAAATAAGAAATCAAATAGTTTAGGTTGTTTTTCTTTGACCAGCTTAGCCATCGCGATGGTTGCATATACATCAGAGGTTGCATCGTGTGCATTGGCATGCTCAATACCATTAGCTTTGGTTAATAGCTCAAGGCGCATACTTGGCAGGCCGTCGTCATTTTCTGGCCAAATAATACCTTCTGGACGCAGCGCATAACAAGCACGCATTAAATCGATAATATCCCAACGTGAGTTTCCATCTTTCCAGGTGTGTGCGTATGGGTCGTAGAAGTTACGGTAAAAGATATTACGTGTTACTTCATCATCAAAGCGGATGTTGTTATAACCAATGATACACGTGTTTTTGTGGCTGAACTGCGCTTCAATACGTTTACTAAATTCTGCTTCCGTTACACCTTCTGCTTGGGTCTTTTGAGGTGTGATCCCTGTGATCATGGCAGCTTCTGGCGAAGGAAGGTAATCATCTGATTGACGGCAGTAAAACATATCAGGTTCGCCGATTACGTTAAAGTCCATGTCAGTGCGAATACCAGCAAATTGAGAAGGACGATCCAGTGACGGGCTTAATCCGAAAGTCTCATAATCATGCCAGTAAAAAGTCGGCTGATCTGTTGCTGTTTTGTTTGAATTGTTATCCATACTACGCCTTGTACTTATTCATTTTTATCTAATTAGATGTTTATTTTTTATTGTTATGCTGAGTTGGTTCAGAAACTTGCATTACAATTTACATCACGTTTAATTTTCGTTTCTAGTGATTTTAGAATGTCTCTAGGATGATATCCAGAGATTAAGCTAAGCGAAGCGTGAGAGCAAGTTATTAAGCGTCGTAAATCTATGTTTGATGGTAATGATCCGAAATCTTATTCAGAATAATCATTAATACGAAATGTTTGGTTGTGAGATGTAATATATAGGCTCCAAGGTTGGATGAATATTCTAATTTATTGGCCTAGTGTTGATGTGGCCAAGTGTTGATCGAGGGTACGAGTAACAAGCCGACGAAGAAAAGGTTCAGATTTTAAATTCCTGAGCAGTTAATGGATAAATCTAAGGTGTATTGATAGCCAAAACTTTGAAGTACTTCGGGTGTGATTACGAGTGTCTTTATTGTAGGTAGGTGAGATCCTACCTTAAATGTCGAATATTAAATATTCATAAAATGACTTATTTTCCAAGGTTGGAGGTTTACCATGTCTGCTGAAAAAAAATTCGATTACCCTGAATCCGTGACAATAGAAGAACCTATAATATCGGGTCAAGATGACTCACGCATTATTGAGCTTCCTGATCAGGACACTAAATTACTTTCTGCGAGGGATATTAATAGCAAAATGGGTGATTTCGAAATCCATTTTGACACGTTAACTAAAGATTTCTCTGAAGCTCAAGACGACTTGGGAGCCACTATTCGTTCATTACGAAGTCGCAACGCCAAACTTGATAAGAAGATTGAAAGTGTAGGTTCTAATTTAAGTCAATCTACCTTGGAACAAGTTAAGTTATCGGATGATCTAGAACAGCGTATACAGGCTAAACTGAATGCGTTAACGGGCGGTTTTGAGGATGCGAATGAATCCATTATTGAGCAGGGTGAGCAGCTCAAGCGCTTGTTCACGGTTCAAACTGCTTTTGAAGAAATGCAAAAGCGACTTGAAAAAAATGCCGATGATACCGACGAGGTCCTGCAAGCTCACACACGGGAATCCTATCAAAGAATTCAGGCGAACAAAGCCCAAGTGGAAGGGTTGAAAGCGCTGCATCAAGATCAGAAAAAATCACTTGTCATATTATCCGAAGAACATGAATCACTGAAAGGCCAAGTTAACGATCTTGCTGATAAAGTCTATAGCATCGAGTTGAATGCGAGCAGCTTGAAGCGCTACACGCGCAAAGGGTTTAAAGTTGTTGCGGGTGTAGGCACTGGGGTGACTATTGCTCTGGCCTCTGCGATAACCTTGCTTGAACTGAATCCTACCGTTGTCCCTGAGTTTGTAAAAACTGAATTGTCTGAATTGACATCATCGTTATCGACGCTTAATAACTCAGTGACCGAGATTAAAACTGAAACGGCACTGCAGTCAGAAATTGGTACCGAATTAATAGGTGATGTTGCAGATGTGAAGACAAAATTTGCTGAACTCGAAGCCAAGGCTGAAACCATCGATGAACGACGTAGTGCAGAGCGTTTAGTATTACAGTCCCAAATAGAAAAGAGCACTGCTCAGCTAGGTCATCTCACAGCGACTCTCACATCGGTTAAAACGGGTATGGATGACTTGAAGTTTCAGGTCGAAGGCCCAGGAAATAAAAATGGAGCAGTAACTCAATCGTTAGTACCACTCAATAATGTCGGCTGGATAGCGCAGCGTAATCCTGCTCATTATACGATTCAGTTGATGGGTGCTTATGACGAAAACTACTTAATTTCTTATGTGAATCAAAATGAAATAGGGCTGAGTGGAAAATTGCTTTCTTTTAATAAGAGCCTGCATATTCAGCGTGATTGGTATAATTTGTACTACGGTGACTTTGCCAGTTTTACTGAGGCGCAGGTTGCAATGAGTGTTTTACCACTTCGCCTGAAAACGAACTACCCATGGATCCGTGATTTTGATTCGATTTTGAAAAGTGCTATTAAGTAAAATTACGTGGCACGGAAGTATAGCAAGATCTTAATCCATGTTTGAGTTAAGCACAGGTAGATGGCGAGTTACAATACTGTCTACCTTGCTTCTCTAGTGGTTAAGGATGATCGAGTAATCTAAAGTTCCAATTTTCGACGGTATTGGTTTCTAAGCGTTTGCTTGCGGCCTCACCCCATATAGGTGTCAGCGCTGGCATTTCTATCAATCGAATTAGGTTAGCTTTGTTTAATGGCTCACTAAAGAATAATTCACATACTTGTTTAACTGTGGTTGCAGATTCAAGTCGTTTAATGAGGTGTAGTTCATCACTTTGAGCGATCATACCCGGTTTGATAACACGATATAACCAGCCACAACGGCTTAATGTTTGCATCTGAACTGAAATGTCGGAGACATTCCAACGGGTATTTAATTTAAAACAAGGTAGGCGAGGTTGACTCACTTCGATAATAGCTTCGCCCCATTGATATTGATCTCCAATACAAACATTTTCTTCTGTCATACCTATTGCACTGATATTTTCCCCCATGCCGGGCGCTTCAAATCGTGGTTGCTTGTTATTGCGTGGTGAAAATACTTGCTGCCAGAATGAATAATGCTCGGCAGGGTACTGATGCAAAGCACGCTCAAGACCACCGTGGTATTTTTTATCGGCAGTCGTATCGTTTTCGAGTCCAAGCTCAGAAAGATAAATGCAGGTGTTGACCGTTTCTTTATCAATTGCAGAATCAAAACCGTAGTGATGCTTAACCTGACCGATATAAATTTGAACCTTGTGTGTTTGACGGCTGATTTGTAATAAAGAGTCAGGCATTCTCACATTTCCTTTAATAAATAAAATTTAGTTTGATCATTCTCACAGAGGCAACTCGAAACCTCAAGGATAATCAGAAACATCTGATATAATCGCTTCTAGATTTTAATCGGCACTCATTAGGTTAAAAAAATTATGTTATTATTTTTAGCTTTTTCGAACACTAAAAAATTAATTTAGTCTAGTCTAAATGGAGCTGAAACTGCACATTTATGAGTTATCACATTATTTTTAAGTTTTTTTCGTAAATATGCTTTTAATCACAGCGACAAAGGTATAGAATCCGCCTCCTAATTTTTCGAGAAAGCTACTAAAATGTAGCTGGTTATCTGCAAGGTAGACAATGAGTCATTACACAGTATTAGGTTTATCAACATGGTTCGAACTAGTCGAACGCATCGGCTCAGAAGCAGAAGCCAAGACGTATTTTTCAGAAACGAAACTAGTTGAGTATAACAACCGAACTTGCCTAGAGTTAATTGAAGCTGGTATGTTAATGCATTTGAAGAATTGGTTAGCAGTACAATACCAAGAATTCAAATCAACGGGTGAACGTTTACGTCGTGAGCAAGTCTCACAGTCTACAAACTCTATCTCAAGTAAACTTTACTCGATAGAAGTGATTAGAACGCGTCCACAAGTGAATGGGCAACAAGCACAACAACAAAGACAACACGTTGCATCGTCACAATTTGCGACAAGCCAGGTTCGTCCTGTACATGCAACTGCAACACCTGCTGCAATTAAGCCGGAAGTTGCAAAACCTGTTGTTGCTGCACCAGTAGCGCCACCGAAACCACGCGTAATTACGTCAAAAATGCCAGCACCAGAAAAGAAACCTGCTGCAGCATCGATGGCTAACTTCTTTATGCGTCAGGTTCGTGCGACTAAATCTGAATTGGAAGATCGTAAGCACCATAATTAAGTGACGCTAAACGCGTACCTAAATATGTGAATGACTCAGTAGCAGGTATTATCCCACGACGGTGGAGATAGAACTTGCTACTGGGTCATTTTTTTATCTGCAATTTAGCAATTTATTTCTAAGTGGTATCACTTTATGCGCATTCATAATGTTCATCGATTAGCGACACAGCGTTTAGCTGACAGCACTAAACCTTTTAAAGCCCGTGGCGGACGCTTACGTCGTTGCGATTATTGCATGCTAGGCAAACAGTTTTGTATTTGTGAGCATCAACCACTCGTTAAGTCGACAGCTGGTTTTATGCTGGTGATGTTTGATTATGAAATGATTAAGCCAAGCAATACGGGTCGTTTGATTGCCGATGTGGTTGAAGATACGTTTGCTTATCAATGGTCGCGCACTGAACCTAATCAAGAGATGATCGACATCATCAATACTGATTGCTGGCAACCATTCATTATCTTCCCTGAAGAGTATGTGGTTGAGCGTGAGCGGGTACAAACAGGGCCATTAATAATTGAGCCGGGTAAACGACCGTTATACATCTTACTCGATGGCAGTTGGCGTGAAGCGAAGAAGATGTTCAAAAAGAGCCCCTGGTTAGAACATATTCCGGTCATCTCATTTGATCCTGACGTGGTTTCCCAATATCAGATCCGTAAGGCTGCAAAAGACAATCAGCTCGCAACGGCTGAAGTTGCGTCACTGGTTCTCGGTCATCACGGTGAAGCATTGAATGCTGACATTCTTGCTTGCTGGTTTGATGTTTTCCGTGAACGTTATCTCGCAGGTACTAAGCAAATTGACGTCGGTGTTGATGCGGCCCTTAAACGGTTGCATACACTAACAGTTTAATTGTTATCGATCAGAACGGTTGTATGCATGTGGAAATGCGTATAGCCAATTTTGATGTTTTTCCTTTCCTTGTTAATCCTCTTTTTCTTAATATTAATAGCCTATATTCATATCTCTGAGGTATTATACTCATCACAATAGATAGATGGGTATTAGACTCAATTTAACCTTTCGTGGATAGAATATGCAGAGTAAAAATGAAATGACATTACCGATTCGCTGGGGAATTATCGGTTGCGGCAATGTAACGGAATTAAAAAGTGGTCCTGCATATCAAAAAGTAGCGGGATTTAAACTGTCGGCTGTAATGCGACGTAATCTTGATCTTGCCCAAGATTATGCTTTAAGACATAAGGTTGAAGCATACTCCTCAAATCCGGACGATATTATTAATAGCGATAATATTGATGCTGTTTATATCGCGACTCCTCCCGATAGTCATAAGCTTTATGCCTTGAAAGTTGCACAAGCAGGTAAACCTTGTTGTATCGAGAAACCGTTAGCACCAAATTATGCGGATAGCCTCGACATTTATAATGCGTTTAATGATAAGAATATTCCCTTGTTTGTGGCTTATTACCGTCGTTCATTACCACGTTTTAATAAAGTGAAAGCCTTACTTGAAGCCGGCGCTATTGGCCAAGTAAGAACGATTAATGCATTTTTGAATAAACCCGCCAATGCATTAGATTTATCGGGTCAGTTTAATTGGCGAACAGATAAAGACGTTGCTGTTGGTGGTTACTTTGACGATCTAGCGAGTCATGGACTCGATCTGTTTGCTTATTTGCTGGGTGAATTTGATATTGTTAAGGGGCTTGGAACCAATCAGCAAGGGCTGTATTCATCGTTAGATTCGGTATCCGCATGCTGGCAACATAAAAGTGGCGTGACAGGCGTTGGAAGTTGGAATTTTGGTGGTTGTACACGGGAAGATCGGGTTGTGATCACTGGCAGTAAAGGTGAAATCCGTTTTTCTATTTTTGATGAAGCCGCCGTTATTCTGCAAACACTTGCTCAACGCCAAGAATTTATCATTGAGAATCCTGAAAATATTCAACTCTATCATGTGCAGAATATGCGGGAGCATCTTGTTAATAACATTGACCACCCATCTAGCGGTGAAACGGCTTTACATACCAGTTGGGTCATGGAGCAAATATTAGGTGATAATAAATAACCGCGTCGAATAAGAATTACTGGGTGTTACAAAAACGTAAAAATGTAGGTCGGTGGTAAATTAGATTTGTATCAACTTGTATTTTAACATTTTAACATTTTAACTATTCTTATTTGTTATGTTTTTGTAGTTTACCCTTGACGTAGGGACTCATTTTATTTTAGAATTTATCACGAAACTACCTCTTTATTTCCACCTTTGTGTCATTTAGATCATATTTTTATAAATGGCATATTTATGACATTTTATCTGTGTAATAGTCATGTCAAAATAAGACGGTGTGTTTTTATTTGGTTACTCATGCCGTTTATATGGATAAATAAGGTGTCTAAATGGAATTGCCTCCCAAAGAAATCATGTTCGAATATGTGCCAACCACGCAGGAAGTAGAAACGTTATTACAACAAACACCTGGTGCTAAAATCAATATTGCTAATACTAAGCATGCCTGTGATATAAGCAAAATCAAGCACCTGACGCATTATGGCCATTGTATTAATGGTATTAATATCGAAATAGATATGTGTGACGAATCAGAACTAGAGCCTTTATGGTCATTTCTTGAATTGGATTTTTTACGTATAAGCTTTGTTAGTAAAGACGTGCTAGAGGATGATTTTAAAGCTTTTTTAACTTGGCTCGAAAATGAGGATAAATTGGAAGCGCTGTCACTCGAAACCCAACCGCTACATCATGAGAATGGACTACATCTATTGTCAATTTATTTTGCATCGGCTAAACAATTTCCAGTTTCTTTGTTTATCAAACATAAAGTGACAGCCATGAAAATCCCTGAATTACCATCTTTACAGGTGTTCCATAATGCCAGCGTAGAGATGAGTATGGGCACATTTTAGGTGACGTAAAAATAAAGAGTGCAGGGTGATCGTAATCCTGCACTGTTATTATCTTACGGCTCATGCGCCTCTAAAATACGTCGCATAAACGAGTCAAGTTGTTGTTGCTCATCTGGTGATAACACACTTAATATATTTCTTTCTTTTTGATGTAATCTTGGCATGACAGTTTCAATTAATTGCTTGCCAGTCGCTGTCAGGCGTACAAGCTTACTGCGCTTATCTTCTGGGTTATCAACCCTTTCAATCAATTCTGCTTGGTTTAAACGATTCAATACTTTGGTCAGTCCACCAGAGCTAAATATCATTGACTGATATAGTGCCGTGGGTGACATACAATAAGGTATTGGGTTCCGCCTTAATGTCGCTAATACACTGAATTCTGCGCGTTGTAAATTATGGCTTTCAACAAGCGTTTCCATTTTATTGTGAAATAGATTACTGACACGGAGTAAGCGTAATAATGCGGGAGAAACCGTGTCAGCGCACTGGGGCCAGTTTTCACTCATTGCTTCAAGTATGTCGTTAATGCTATTAGTCATCATTCAATCCCTATCTATGTTAGTAGCCTCGATAATATATCTTGCCAGAAAGCTAAAGTCCAGTTATTATCTTTCTAGAAAGATAAATTGGAGGCATTAAAATGACACAGAGTAATGGATCTTCACTTGCCACGAGTGAGATAAAAATTGATACGATAGATAATACCGGAAAAATGAATAAGACATTGATTGTAACGCTGGCTGCAGTATTTGCATTAACCCCTTTTACCATTGACAGTTATTTGCCAGCAATGCCAACCATGGCCAACGCAATGGGCGTTGATATTTCTTTGATGTCAGTGACGGTAAGCTTATACATTTTTGGACTGGCTATAGGGCAGTTAATCGGTGGGCCCTTGTCAGATAAGAAAGGCCGTGGTTTTGCTATGATTGCTGGTTTAGCTGTGTTTGCGGTTGCGAGCATATTATTAACCACTGCAAATCAAATTGAAGTCTTGTGGTTATGGCGAGTGTTGCAAGCTATCGGTGGTGGTATGGCTGTTGTTGGTGTCCCTGCAACTATTCGGGATACGACCAGTGGTAAAGAAGCCGCTAAGTTATTTTCGTTGATTGCGCTCATTATGATGATTGCACCCTCTATCGCGCCGACAGTGGGTACCATCATTATGTCGTTAGCTGATTGGCGTTGGATCTTTTATACACTTGCGATCATGGCTGTACTGGTGGCTATTCTCGTTATGTGCTTTATGCCTGAGCCAACTGAAAAGGTTACACTTGAACCCGTATCTTCAGAAATACAGCAAAAGTTCGGGTTATTATCGGTATTTAGTGAAAAGCGCGCATTAGGATTTATGGTTGCACAAGCGTTTGCTTATTCAGTGATGATGATATTTTTAACGAATGCGTCGATGATGTATATGGAAGTGTTTGGTCAAACGCCAAAACAGTTTTCAATGTTGTTCTTTGCCAATATCTGTGGTTTGGTGGTTGTTAACCGCGCGAATACATTTTTATTATCGCGGTTTGAACCTGAAGCTTTATTAAAAGCGTTTCTAAGCTTGCAAGTGTTTGGTGGCATAATATTAGTGACAGCATCTGTGCTTGTACCTGATGCTTTATATGTGGCTGCCGTCGGGTTTGTTATTGCTATTTCGGCAAATGGTGCGGTGATCTCAAATTCAAGTGCATGTTTTATGAAGAGTTTTGGGCGTAATGCTGGCTCTGCTTCTGCGGTATTAGGAGCAACTCAATATACAATAGGTGGGACTGTGAGTGCACTATCTGCATTTATAAGTCTGGGTTCAGTGCAACCTGTCGTTATCATGATGCTGCTTTCGTCTATGATAGCGCTTACGGGTGCTACAATTGCCGCAGCCTATTCTCGTAAAGCTGTGTCATAACAACATTGAGCAAGGGCTGAGAAAGGAACTACCAGCCTCCTTGCTTACAGCAGACAAATAAATTGTATTATTATTCATTCAGTAATTGCGCGCATAATTTCACAAAGTCAGATGAGGTAACAATACCAATGACTTTGTTCTGATTATCGATGACCGGAAGACAGCCAAGTTTATTACCAATAAAGTATTCAACAACAATTTTAAGCGGTTCGTCTTCGGTTAGTTTCTGAAAGTCTGATTCCATTAAATCTTCGATTAACTGACCACGTTCTTTTCTTGCGAGTATGTCAGTGCCGTATTTGTTCATCATTGAAATGACAGTGCTGATCATTTTTTTGTGAGTCAGAATACCAACCAGTGTGCCATCGTCTTCAGAGATAACGGGTAAATGGCGCACACCACGAGTTTGCATAAGTTCATGCGCATCTTTTAAACTGGCTTTATGGCTAATACAAACAATATTGTCTGCCATTATATCTCTTACTTTCATATATTAACTCTGTGTTATGTTGTATTGATTTATTTAGTATACCCAAATGTGAATAGAATGCGATGTTAAGATTAAAATAACTATAAATTCATTCAATTTATCAGCAAGTTAATAGCAATCGTGTTGATGATTTAAATTTTATTTTAATAAGTTCGAGTGATAATTAACCAAAAACATTAACTTTTAATTAAATATGCATATTAATAATATAAAATAAATTTTACTGTTGTTTGCTTTGGTTTCAATAAATATAATGGCTTCCCGATCGTGCATCTAAAAATGTTAACCATTGTTTGGCACTAATATTTTTTATAGTTCTTCATTGATTGCACTTCGTAATGTAACAGTATGTCAGTTTGGTGTTATTGTTAATAATAATGTGATAATTTAACCACTTATATTTATAGATGGAGTTAGTGATGAAGGGATCGATCCTTGAATTTGATATCGGAAGTAAGAACGGCGTTATTTCTGGTGAGGATGGATGTCGTTATTTATTTAATATCAATCAGTGGATGTACCAACGACTACCTCAGATAGGTAGTCGAGTTTACTTCACTTTAAAGTCCGGTGAACTTGTTTCAGTCACAATGACAACAGTAGGGAAATCAAAGAAAATGGGCGCGGTATTATTTGCTTTTTTCTTTGGCGCTTTAGGCTTCCATAAATTTTATTTAGGGTACCATAAACAAGGTATTTGCATGTTGGTGTTGTTTGTATTAGGTTATGTTTTTCTCGGTTTACCTTCGATGGTCATTGCGATTATTGCTTTGGTTGAGTTTGTTATCTATTTGTTTAAGTCAGATGTTAAATTTGAACAAGAATATGTATTAGAAAGCCGTCCTTGGTTCTAGTTATCAGGGTTATCATTCCGCGGTTATTTTCTCAATAGTATGTCCAGTCAGAGTTCCTAATACTGTATTTTTACGCTTATCTGAACGTTGTTTTCGCACCTGCGATGCAACAAAATCTGCCACTTCATTTGCTTCTAATGGTTCTTTCTGCACCACAATTATTGGTAATGGTGCCGTGACTGTTTTTAATCCGGTTACTTTTACAATATTCGCTGCTGGTTGTACTTTGACTGGTCGGCGAATACGTAATGCATGCTCTGGTGTCGTGGCTATTTTTTGATATAACTGCGCTAGTGCTAATTGGTTATCTAGTGTCGCTCTTTCTTGTTCAATCGTGATTTGTGCTAATAACTTTATCTTATCGGGTTGGTGTAATGAATCTTTACGCTGCCAACTAAAACGCACAGATTTAACTAACTCATCATCTACACAATGTATTTTTCGATAGAGGTGTACAGTCATCACCCCTGGACAATTATCGTGTATTGCGCTGAATCGCGCTTGGCGTGTGTCATTCTCGCTAACAACAGCATGTTCTATCTTCGCTTTGATCGTATTAATGGCATTAATTTGTGTAACTATTTTCTCTGTATTGTCGTGGTCTGGGTGTAAATGAATAATACCGACATAGCGGCGGGCTGATTTTTGCGAAAATGGGTGTTTAATGTGAATGTCTTTAAAGGCTTCTGCTGCTAACTTCATTGCCAACATATCGGTCGTTAATTCGGGAATGATTTCGTTTATTATGGCTTGCTCTTGGCCTTTTAGTACCGCTGGGATCCGGCTAACTAATGCCTGCACAGGCTGTGTGTTTCCTAGCAGTTTTTTTAATAGGTCTAAATCTGCGGTGAGTTGATCAAATAAGCTTTTAATATCAGTCATGTTTAATCCTAGTGTTAACCATAATTATCGTTAATCACTAGCATAGTAATGAGTAGACCATCATGCAATAGCGTGACTAATTAGGTGATCGCTATGTGATCATCGCTGCTCATTCGTTGATCGATCTTGTGATGCTACTGATTTTTAGAGGTTTCAGTAAGCTTGGTTTTCTATTGCTATTTTATTTGAAGGAAACTTAGTTTTAGTGTGAAAATATTATGTATATTTTTACGGCTGTTATTGACTTCACAATTCTTTTATTTTTATTTATTGACGTATTTTTGTTGTATTCGTATTCAAATATCATTGTATAACAACACAATAGTAGCGTTTTAAGTCGGAAGGTGTACCGACACTTGGACAAGAATAGATAAAATTTAAAGAATGTTGTTAAAAATAAAGTGAATTTAAAAAAAACACCAGTGTCAGTTAGTGTCAGTTAATGTTAGCTACTGTAAGTTAGCGTCATCTGGTGTCGGCTAGATCCCTGTGTAGTAACTGATTTAGCAATTTTAAATACATTTAGTTATTAGCAATGAATGACTGAATTCCACTTTTTAGGCTGAGTGTGAGTAATGATAAAAAATAATATAATAAAAAAAATAAATAGAATGACGGTTCGAATATTTTTCATTATGGGGATGTTAATTTTAAATGTAAATCAAGTGAGAGCTGGTGATGAAATACCTACTGAAATAGCAGGTATCACACAAGTTAGTTCCAATACGGTTAACTTTTATGTTGGTAGTAATGACTGGGCTGATGTCCATTATAAGATTAACGGTGGAAAGCAAAGAAATCTTCGTATGGAGTTATCTGGAAATGGTAACAGATTCGAGCTAAATAATTTATCTCGCGGTGACGAAATTAGTTATCGTTTTACTTATTGGGGAAGTGAAGGGCACGCGGTTGTTACTTCCGTTAAAAATTATACGCTCCAATCTGATCAAGTTAAAGATACTGATAATGATGGTGTTATTGATAGCATTGATCAATGCCCTACAACTCGTAAAGGTGCCAGCGTTAATGAAGTTGGTTGTGAACTTGATAGTGACAACGATGGTGTGGTTGATAGTTTAGACCAGTGTCCAAATACTCAAAGTGGTCAGGCTGTTGATACAAATGGTTGTGAAGTGGCTACTGAAATGACAGGGATCGAACAAGTTGGCTCAGATACTGTTAATTTTTATGTGAATAATAATGCCTGGGCTGACGTTCATTTCAAGGTCAACGGAGGAAGACAGCGAAATATTCGCATGCTTGAATCTGGACATGGTAATCACTTTCAGTTAAATAACCTGTCTATTGGTGATTCGATTGTTTATAGCTTTACCTACTGGACTGGAAAGTCTGCAACTGACACTGAAAGTAAAACTTATACGCTTGAATCTAGTTCTGTAAATGATACTGATGGCGATGGCGTAATTGATCGTATTGATTTGTGCCCTAATACTCGACCAGATGTAGTTGTTAATGAGGTTGGTTGTGAAATAGGACCTGAGATTGACACTGATGGAGATGGTATTAACGATGCAATAGATCAGTGTGAAAATACGCCAACTGGTACTTCAGTAAATGAGTTCGGTTGTCCTATCAATAGTACTGATATAACGCCTTTGTTTAATGCTGACACAATATTGGAACCAAGTGTTATTTCAGAGACTAATTATGCCGTAATAACTCGTTTTGCAGATCGTGGTCGCGATCGTCACGCAAAAGAAGATCATTTTCAAGCATACGATCATTATCTTTCACATTATTGGACCCATAGAACGGCTCGTTTTAAATTTGTTGATACTGTCGCTAAAGGTGGCAGTGATATTGAAATCACTTTTGTTACAGAGTGGAAACTGGGCGTTAAAGAGTTTAGGGCTTGGTATAGAGGAATTGGCACTGTAGCCGAATATCATGGTAATTATGAGAATCATGTTCAAGAAATTGCTAATGGTACTTTTGATGATAACCTGGAGTTGATAAGTACTGATGGGGAACAGTATAAATATCGACTTACTATTGATGAATACGTTGCACTTGATGGTACTCGACGTAATTTAGCGGTCGGTCAGTATATGGAGATTGAAGTGAGTCAATTTCTTGATAATGCGCCAGAAGGCCGTGACAATTATTATGGTACAACTTACCTTTATCAAGTCGGTGTTGGTGGTATGGTTCCTTGGAAAACGGTAGGTGATTTTGCTGACCAGTCTTCAGAACGTGAAAACTCTTATCCTATCGATGAGTCTGCTTGGCTAGGTGGTAAAACAACCCTACCTTATCAATACACTGCCGAACCAGATAATCACTTTATGCAGATGGCGACAAACCTATCGAGCATTAATGGCCAACCTTTTGTTTTAGGCCGTCGTGTTCATCATACTGATATGATTACAGGGATGCATGATGAGTCAGTAAAAAATGGTGTTTTTGATGTGCTTAAAAATATAGCTGGGACACATTATGTTAACAGCTCATGTTCTTCTTGCCATGCCAGAAATGGTCGCGCACCTGTTGCTGACGTTGGCGAGGCATTAGACAAATGGGTGTTTAAAGTTGCGGATAGCAAGGGAAATCCACATCCGCTTATTGGGTCCGTACTACAGTCAAACAATGTTGGAATTGCAGAGCAAGATAGTGAAGGTGGTGTTGTTCTTGGTGCTTGGAGTGAATCTAATGGTTTACGCTCTCCAAATTATGAGTTTTCTAAAAATAGACCAGCCAAACTTTCTGCACGACTCGCACCCCAACTTGTAGGCTTAGGCTTACTTGAAGCTGTTAGTGAGGAGGTTATTTTACAACGTGAAGATCCTCAAGATACAAATCAAGATGGTATTTCAGGTCGACCTCAAAAGGTAACTGACCCCGTTACTGGCGAAGCTCGTCTAGGCCGGTTTGGTTATAAAGCTGGAGCGTCTAGTTTGAAACATCAAATTGCAGGTGCTTTAAATACTGATATGGGGGTGATGACGAGTGTGCTACCTAATCCTGATTGTGGAGCAGAGCAGAAAAATTGTAACAATAGTCAAGGGGCTGAGCTATCTGATGAGAATCTTGATAATTTAGTTAAATACATTGCTTTGTTAGGTGTTAGACCTCAGCGTGATATTGAGCAACAACAGGTCATTGTTGGTAAGCAGAAGTTCAATGCTATTGGTTGTGAAAGTTGTCACCGAGATACAATGCAAACGAGTTCATATGCACCATTTGCAGAACTTAGAGACCAAACTATTCATCCTTATACGGATCTGTTACTTCATGATATGGGGACTGGCTTGGCTGATAACTTAGGTGAGGGTCAAGCTACAGGAGCAGAATGGCGGACTGCGCCACTTTGGGGGCTAGGTCTTTCAGCTTGTGTTACAGGCGGTGTGATTGATGTCGACCGCAATAAGCGGGGCGATGAAGTTTGTTCACCAGATGCAAGTTATCTACATGATGGTCGCGCAAGAACAATCGACGAAGCTATTCTGTGGCACGGCGGTGAAGCTCAAACATCCAATGATAATTATCAAAACTTATCAAGGGGTGATAAGCAAGCTTTGATTGCCTTTTTACGCTCTCTATAGCTAGCGTTAAATAACGATTCAAAGCCATCTAATAATATTAGGTGGCTTTGAACTCGTTTACAGAAATTAATTCGTGTGAAATAGTTCTAAATATTTTTTTGTACTTTCTTACCGGCTAAAATTAGAATTTGTATGTTGCAGCAAGGTATGCAGAAGCAATCGTTACGTTAGTATCCTTAGCCTTTTTCTGTTCAAGTTTAAAAGAATCAGCTTCATAACCAATACGGAAACTTATATCTGAAAATGCAGCGGGTGTATATTCTAAACCAGCGCCCCAGTGTATAGCTTGTGCATTTTTATCGTCGTATATTTTTACTGATTGATCGAGATCTAGTGATGAAAGACCAAGAATAGCAAAAGGACGTAAACCGTTTTGAAAAGTGTAACCAAGATTAGCAGCTACAGAAAAAGTTTTTGGATCCCACTTATTCGATTTATTCGCCTTATTCGGCGTCATGCTACCATACTTTGTATATTGAGCTTCAATTGCTACGATACGGTTAAACTGGTAACCACCAATAAGTTTTAGTGTAGTACCATCTGTTTTGCTCTTCACCCCTTTTGCATCTGTGCCGATTGCTGATTTACCAACACCACCACCAAGGTAGAAGCCTGAAACATCTTGGTTTGCCTGAACACTTGTTGTTAATGAAAGTGCCGCTAAAGTACCTGCAATTATAATCGATTTCATGTCGTCTCTTCCTATGCTATATAATAATTTATGGCCGCAATTATAGGGAAAGTTCACTTTTAAACAATTCAATAAGACTGGTTAGTTGTAAGGTTTTGTCAGGTAGTGTAAAGGCTTGAATATAAACATATAAAGTTTAAACAGAACAAGTGAAATAGTAATATTTCTTTTAAATTCAGCTGTTTACTGTGATTTTTCATTGTCGCTAATCATGCGGTATTCATATATGTTCATTTGTGGTCGTAATTATAGAAATAGCTTATTTTTAATTGACTTAGCAGCAGAGGTCACTTGTAAGGTTTTGTCAGGTCATGTAAGAATTGGCCTATAAAAATATAAAGTGGACATACATCAATTACATATAACCACTGTATAGAGCAGTTCTAGATATTGTTTTGTGCTTTCTTGCCAGCTAAAACGAGCCAGCTTTGCGTTGTCTGCAACCTTAGCCCATGTTTTAGGTTTGTTCGCATAGAGTTTGATTGCTTCGTTAAAGCTAAAGCCATTTTCTAAATGCTGAACGTTGATGATCTTTTGAAAGTCGAAAATGACTTAGTGAAGCATGGATACAAGCGAAGTATTGATACACCGATAGAAAAACACCGCAAAAGGTTGTACTTCTTTGATAATTTCGGGTTTGAGTGGATTCGTTCAGCTTGGCGATATTATTCATGGTGATCACATGTTTTTTTATAAATAATACGTCCATGACTTGTCGGGCTAGGACGTATTATTTAACGGTTTTAATTTTTAAGTTAAATTTGGTTAATTAGCTATTTTTAACATGATCAGTCACTGGGCTATTTACAATATGGCAGCCGTAATAAGAATGGCCTTGACTACCATCCCAATATCGCACAGATGCTAGATTATAGCTTTTGACTTTATAATAAGTTGTGTCATAGGTTTTCGCGGGCACTTCGTGAACTTTCTCTGGATCTTGAGGTGTCACGGTAAAGTTATTGAATAGCGAAGCAACATCATACTGATATCCAGGAGTACCTTCATGATGAGATTTTATTTTTTCATGGACTGATGGGTAGTAAAGAGCAAATTCAACATCAGCATTATTTGTGCCGCTAAATAGTCTTATTGTTGCTTGATGAATACCTGAGACGTGAGAGCTTGTCGTATAAGATGAATGTGTAGGGGTCGCTAATGCATTGGTTGCAGTTAATTCATACCCGGCCGTTGAACTGCTGATGCTGAATGATACCGGTAGGTTTTCCACTGTATTATGACACTTAATGTTTACACCAGCCTGTGCAGATGTTGCGATAAAACCCGAAATACACAATAGCGATAATTTTTTAATCATTGTTAATCCTTTGTTGTAATGACAAATTTAAGTTCTTCTCCTAGAACATATTCATAATAGCGTACGCTCAAATAAAAATAGTTATCATTATCAAAATAATTGTGTTTATGTCAATTAGTACTAGTTATTGATAGAGATAGATCGAGATCGAATGGGTTATATCTTATTTTTAGTGTTATGAATTAAGTTAAGATCTTATTTGGGTGTTTTAATTTACTAAGATTGGGGTGATACTCTGTGAGGTATTGATTTTTAATCGAAAAAAAACCACCGAGCAAAGCAGGGTGGTTTAGATATTTATCACTGTATTAGTCTAGTCGTGTGTATAGAGCAGTTCTAGATATTGCTTTGTGCTTTCTTGCCAGCTAAAACGAGCCAACTTTGCGTTGTCTGCAATCTTAGCCCATGTTTTAGGTTTGTTCGCATAGAGTTTGATTGCTTCGTTAAAGGCACTAATCAAGTTATCACTTTGCTCTTGCAGTGATGAACCGTTAAAGCTAAAGCCATTTTCTAAATGCTGAACAGTGTCTTTTAGACCGCCAACAGCATGAACGAGGCAAGGTTGACCATCACGCATAGCTAACATTTGGCTAATACCACAAGGCTCGAATGAACTTGGCATTAAGAACAGATCACCATGTAGATACATTTGATCGGATAATGTCTGGCCATAACCGTTTAAGAATAAGAAATTATCGTGACTTGCCATTAGCTGCATGAATTCAAATTCAATGCGAGTATCGCCAGAACCTAGAATGATCATGCGGCCATTCATGCGTGCAAGATCATCAAGTAACACAGACAATACTGTTTTACCTTGATAAGGCTGACGTAATAACAGTGCTTTTTGATCGGTTAAACGACCAATGCTAGTCACTAAAAAATCAGTGAAAGGTGCTTGGCTATTCCAGCTATTGATCTGTTCATTCGCAAGGTAGTGTACCGTTTTTAAATGCTCAGACTGTGCTAACCAGCGCTTAACTTGTTGCTGTGCTGGGGCCAAGAAGGTACTTAGTGCAGCTGGTTTCGTGCGTTTTTTACTGACTGTGTCTGTGTATTCACAGCCATTTAAAATACCGACTAAACGATTTTGCTGTTTTGCGTTTGCCAGATCTTGTTCTAGTCCTTCGCCACCAAAGAAACCATTGCTAGCAACACTGGCGTGCAATACTTCTTCTGCATAAGTCGGTGATACCACATGGACTTTGTTACACAGATTGATACCGGCGCGCATTGGGTTATAGCAGTGGTTATAACGCGGATCGCAAATGGCATTTTTATCAAAATTAAGTGTTGGGAACCAGTGTAGTAAACTTGATTTATCGCCTGTAATAGGACGGATACCTTGCAAGGCAATGTTATGCACGGTGTAAACCGAGTGGATATTAGCAAGTTCTTTATATTTCGGTGCATATTGGGCTAATACGGCTATTGTTGCACTGTGCCAGTCGTGTAAGTGTAATACATCAGGTCGGGTTAATTTTGACTCGATAAGAAGTTGGCATACAGCAAGATTAAACAAGGCGTACTTTGTTGCGTCAGTAGCAAAAGGGCGGTTGCCTTCGTCATGGCTATACACATGGCCGCCTTGACTAAATAAGGGATGTTGTAGTACAAACTGACGTACTTTATTTGGTGTTTCGGGTAAAAACAGTTCGAATAAGGTAACGGTTTCGCTTTGTCCTGCAAACTCAACCTTTACACTTGCAAGTTGGCGTGACTCAAACTTTTTCGCGTAATGACCATAATCAGGGATCAGAACATCAACGCTTACATCATGGTTAGGCAAAGCTTTTGGTAAATCCCGAACTACGTCAGCAACGCCACCAACTTTAGCACCAGGTATCGCATCATTTTCGGCGGCTATCATTAAAACGTGCATGAATAAATTGTCCTTAAAGCAGAATATTAAACTTGTCTGATTGAAATATAATCGTGGAATTAAAGAGACTTATTGTTATAAAACAAAAATAGCAATAAGTCACTTAGTTAAGAGACTTATTGCTTATAAAACATTGATTTTCAGTTATCGATTAAACGAGTTCTGCAGTTTGTTTCGCGGCTTTTTCTAGTGCTGCTTTAACGCCCTTTTCTGCCATTCTTTTAAGCATATCCGATGTTACTAAGGTGATCCCTTTTGCGGATACGCGGAAACCGTTTGCTAAGTCTTGGTCTTTATCATAGCCTACGATCAATCCGGCTGGTAATACACATTTGCTGTCGATGATAGTACGGCGCAATTTACAATTTTCGCCGATATTAGCACCCGGTAATATTACCGACTCTTCAATTGTTGAGTATGAATGCACATGTACATTTGAAAATAGCAGTGATTTACGGATTATTGAACCTGAAATAATACAACCACCGGAAACGGTCGAATCAACAGCCATACCACGGCGCACATCGTTATCAAAAACAAATTTAGCTGGTGGTAGTTGTTCTTGGTACGTCCAAATTGGCCAGCTTGAATCATAAAGGTTAAGTTGTGGCTCAGGTGTCACCAGTTCCATGTTAGCTTCCCAGAACGAGTCAAGCGTGCCTACATCGCGCCAGTACGGTTGTTGATCACTATTTGGATCGCTGAATGGGAATGCAAATACTTGATGATCTTCAATGATTGCGGGGATGATGTCATTACCGAAATCACGATCAGATGTAGTTCGCGTCGCATCTTTTTCTAGTTGATCAAATAAGAACTCAGTATTAAATACATAGTTGCCCATTGATGCTAAACACTGCCCTGGTTTACCTGGGATCTCATTTGGTTGTGCAGGTTTTTCGTCGAAACGCTTAACGCGGTTATCTTCGTCTACTGTCATTACACCAAACTGGCCAGCCGCTTCTTCTGTTGCGACTTCGATACAGCATACCGTCATGTCAGCCCCATTTTCAACGTGCTTAGCAAGTAGATCACCGTAATCCATACGATATACGTGGTCACCAGACAAGATCATGACGTATTTTGGCATTTCTGAACGAATAATATCGATGTTTTGAAATACAGCATCTGCCGTACCTGAATACCAATCGTTACCGTAGCGTTGTGATGCCGGTAAGATCTCGACAGACTCAGACAATTCTTTCTTGAAATGTCCCCAACCACGGTTTACGTGACGGATTAATGAATGTGATTTGTACTGAGTTGCAATACCAACACGACGGATCCCAGAGTTAATGCAATTAGATAATGGGAAATCAATAATGCGGAATTTGCCACCGAAAAATACAGCTGGTTTTGCGCGCCAATCTGTTAACTCATGTAAACGACTACCTCTGCCGCCTGCAAGGATCAAGGCATAAGTATCTTTAGTTAAGTTACTAATATAACGATGTGTACCTTTTGACATATTACTTCTCCATAAGCTTGTGTCGAAATTAGGTTTAATTATCAACCCTTGAAATTAACTATTAAATCAATGCTTTAAGTTACTTTAATTGTAAGGCCAAGAGTAATCAAGGGCTTAATAAATAGTGTTAAATCAAGCGTCCAGCTGTGTTAGCTTCCAAATATCTTGATTGTATTCATTAATTGTTCGGTCGCTTGAAAACGTGCCACTTGCTGCGGTGTTCAGAATGCTTAATCGTGTCCATGCTGCTTTATCTTGATAGGCGAGGGCGGCTGATTGTTGCGCTTCACAGTAGCTTGCAAAATCATGGGCGACTAACCACTGATCATGCGGGTTTAAAATTGAGTCGATTAATGGTTGGAATAAACCATTTTCAAATAAGTTGAAATGACCACTGTTGAGTAATGTCATTACACTGTTTAGTTTGTCGTCATTGGCAATGATATTTTCAGGGTTGTAGTGAGCACGGATATCGGTTATCTGTTCGCTGTGAGCACCAAATAAGAAGAAGTTATCTGCACCGACAGCATCACGGATCTCAATGTTTGCCCCGTCTAATGTACCGATAGTGGCAGCGCCATTCATCATGAATTTCATGTTGCCTGTACCAGACGCCTCTTTACCTGCGGTTGAGATCTGTTCTGACAAGTCCGTTGCTGCACAGATAGTTTCCATCGCTGTTACGTTGTAATTTGGTAAGAATGCAATACGTAACCAAGGCTGTGCTAGCGGATCGGCATTGATCGTTGCGGCAACGTTATTGATTAATTTGATCGTCAACTTAGCAATGAAATAACCCGGCGCCGCTTTACCACCAATTAATACGCAGCGTGGTGTCATACCTTCGGTATCACCACGACGGATGCGATCATAAAGATGGATAACATGCAGAATATTAAGTAACTGGCGTTTGTATTCGTGCATACGTTTAACTTGAACGTCAAACATCATGTTGGTATCGAATTCAACCCCACATGCTTCTTTGACTAAATCCGCTAATTTTTGTTTGTTGTGTTTTTTAACGTCTTGCCACTTGGCATGGAAGTTAGCGTTGTCATAATAACGACGTAGTTTACTGATTTCGCTTAAGTCACGGGTCCAGTTATGACCAATCTTGTCGCTAATCAGTTCGCTTAGTTTTGGATTACAGTGTGCTAACCAACGACGTGGCGTTACACCGTTTGTTTTGTTATTGAATTTGTTTGGTGACAGCTGATAGAAATCATTGAATAAACCTTCACTCAATAACTGGGTGTGCAATGCGGCAACACCGTTTACCGAGAAACTCCCCACAATTGCAAGGTAAGCCATGCGGACTTGTGGATCATCGCCTTCTTCGATAATTGATAACGCACGTTGTTTATCAACATTACCTGGCCACTGACAAGCGACTTCCGTTAAGAATCGCGCATTGATTTCATAAATAATCTCAAGCAGGCGGGGTAATAGGTGTGAAAATAAACGTACAGACCATTTTTCTAATGCTTCTGGCAACAGGGTATGGTTGGTGTACGCCATTGTAGACGTTGTGATCTGCCACGCGAGATCCCAATCTAGATCATGCTCATCCAGTAGTAAACGCATCAGTTCTGCAACCGCCACACTTGGGTGCGTATCATTAAGTTGGAACACGTGGTATTTAGCAAAATCAGTAAAATCACTGCCGTGTACTTTTACCCATTCAGCAATGATGTCTTGTAAGCTAGCAGACGTAAGGAAATATTGCTGACGTAAACGTAGCTCTTTACCGTTTTCACTGGCATCGTTTGGATACAGCACCATGGTAATTTGTTCAGCTAAATTTTTACGTGCAACCGCTTCAGTGTAGCTACCAGCGTTGAATTCACCGAGATCAAATTCATCTGTTGCCGCTGACTTCCAAAGGCGAAGCGTATTAACGATACCGTTTTGATAACCAGGAACGGGTACATCATAAGGCACAGCGAGTACATCTTCAGTCCCAACCCATTGGTGATGAGTGCGACCTTCTTTATCTTGATAGGTTTCTACATGACCAAAGAACTTAATACGGCGGTTATGCTCTGGCGCGGCAACTTCCCAAGGGTGGCCATCACGTAGCCAGTTATCTGGGTGTTCTACTTGATGACCATTTTCGATGCTTTGATTAAACATACCGTATTCATAACGGATACCGTAGCCTGTCACCGGTAGTGCTAAACTTGCACAGCTATCGAGGAAACAAGCGGCTAATCGACCTAGACCACCATTGCCTAAACCGGCATCGTGTTCTGAATCTGCAATGGATTCTAATTCACAGCTGTAATGGTTCAGGCCTTTACGAACACTGTCTTCTAAATCAAGGTTTAGCACCGCATTACCTAATGCGCGACCCATTAAGAATTCTAATGAGATATAAGCTGCACGACGTGTCGGTTGCGTTTGCTGTCGTTTTTTTGTAGCGCGTGATTTTTCCATTAAGCGATCACGGATTGTTAATGCCAGAGCATGGTATAGATATTGTGGCGATTCACCGACTTCATCACGACCAAGGGTATAATGGAAATGACGTTTTAAATCTTCAGGCAAGGTTCTGGCATTCACCACTGGCCCATTATTTGTCTCTAACGTACAAACTTTGTTTGTTTTAGATGTATGTTTTTTTAATGACATATTACTTCCTTTATTATGACATTTGGGCTAACTATTCTTTTATTACTGTGGTTATTTTTTGCTATTTTTGGGGTGCTAAGTACACCGTTGATAGCGGTGGTAGCGCTATACAAATACTTTGTGTAAATCCTTGCCATTCAACGTATTCGGCAGTGTAACTCGCTTGGTTTGCAAAACCGCTACCGCCGAATTCAGTATCATCGGTATTAACGATAACCTCATATTCACCGAGATTTGGTACGCCAATGCGGTAGTTTGAGTGGCATGCAGGTGTCATATTCGATACCACGACAACATGTTCATCTTTTGCTTTGTTATAACGTAAAAAACTAAACACGGATTGCTCGGCATTACTTGCGTCAATCCAATCAAAACCTTGATGATCAGTGTCTAACTCAAATAAGGCATGTTGATGACAGTAACTGTTATTTAAGGCTTTTATGAGCGCTTGAACACCTTGATGCGCTGGTTGATCAAGTAAATGCCAGTCGAGTGATTGGTCATGATTCCATTCTGCACGTTGGCCAAATTCACAACCCATAAACAGTAGTTTTTTACCTGGATGTGCCCACATGAAACCGTAATAGGCACGTAAATTAGCAAATTTTTGCCAATCATCTCCGGGCATCTTGTTAAGCAGTGAGCCTTTACCGTGTACAACTTCGTCATGGCTTAGCGGTAAAATAAAGTTTTCACTGAATGCATAAGCTAATGAAAAGGTCATTTCATGGTGGTGATGCTGGCGATAGAGTGGGTCGCAGCTCATGTATTCTAAGCTGTCATTCATCCAGCCCATGTTCCATTTATAACCAAACCCAAGACCACCTTGGTCAGTGAACGCTGTCACACCTGGCCAGGCTGTTGATTCTTCGGCAACCATCATGATGCCTGGATGATTTTTATAGCAACGCTGATTAACTTGTTTTAATAATTCAATGGCACCTAGATTTTCACGGCCCCCATACTGATTTGGGATCCACTCACCTTCTTGACGGCTGTAATCGAGATACAACATGGATGCCACAGCATCAACACGTAGACCGTCAATGGCAAAGTTATCAAACCAAGCAAGTGCATTTGAAATTAAAAAGCTTTGTACTTCTGCGCGATCATAATTAAAGATATGGGTTTGCCAATCGGGATGGAAGCCTTGACGTTTATCCGCATGTTCAAAAAGATGTGAGCCATCAAACTGTGCTAAACCATGTGCATCAGCAGGGAAGTGTCCAGGTACCCAATCGATTAATAAACCGATGTTGGCTTCGTGACAAGCGTCAACAAAAAATTGGAAATCTGCCAAGCTACCAAAACGGCTGGTCGGGGCAAATAAACCAACAGGCTGATAACCCCACGAACCATCAAACGGAAATTCACTGATTGGCATTAATTGGATATGCGTAAACCCAAGATTTTTTACATAAGGTACAAGCTGTTCGGATAATGCTTTATAACTTAAGAACTGATTATTCTCGTCTCGTTTCCATGAACCCGCATGCACTTCATAGATACTAATAGGTGCGTTAATCGCGTTTCGTTCTGCTCGTTGTGCCCATGCTTTCGCTGGAGATTGCTGCCATGCACCAGAGTTTGCTTTAGTGGGGACACATGATGCCGTTTGCGGTGGTAACTGCATGGACGAGGCAAATGGGTCGGCTTTTTCTAAGCGCTCACCATTTTCGGTAATGATACTGAATTTGTAATTATTGTCGGTATCAGAATCAGTAATATCGGCAATGAATATTTCCCAGATACCTGCACCAAGGTGTTTACGCATTGGGTGACGCGTTGGATTCCAATGGTTAAAATTACCGATCAAACTGACTGAGTTTGCATTTGGTGCCCATACCGTAAAACGAACGCCTTCAACATTATCGATGATAGTCCAATGCGCACCTAAATGGCGTTGGGCTTGTTCTAACGTACCTTCGTTAAATAAGTAAACGGCTTTTGGATCTAAGGTTGATGCAAATTTATAAGGGTCTTGCTCGACTACGGTAGAAAATGGATATGCGATTGTGAGTTGATAATTAGCATTGTATTGTTTTTTTGACAAGCTAAGAACAAACAGGTCGCTGGTACCAACACGTTGATAACGTCGCTGGTGGTTTTGATAAAACACCTGTTGTGCACCGGGAATGAAAGCGCTAAGTTCGTACTTATCACTGGTGATTTGGTGTGGACCTAAAAAAGCAAAAGGGTCATCGAGTGTACCTTGGTTTAGCGCATCGATTTGATGACTAAAGCGTTCTTCAAAGCGCCCTGTTATTGTTGGTGTAGTCGAAATGTTACTCATGATCCATCCTGGATTAAACGTATTGTTAGTTATCTATTTAGTACGTAGCGTTGATACAACGCTGTTATCTGTACCGTAGGTATTAGGTAAATATAAATCGGCTTTATGATCGTTATGCCATTCATTACTATTAATTAGGTAGCGAAAATGAAAATGCTGGTTTATGGGTAAACGAACTTTAGTGCGGAAAACGTTATCTTTTTTTATGTACTTCATTGGTATTGCTTGCCAATTATTAAAGTCAGCATGGAGTTCGACAATATCACTGTTAATTAATGATGTACTGGTATCGCAGGCGAACTCAAAAGTAACATCGGCCTCGGCTTTTGTTTTAAAAAAACGTTTTTTTAACATGTTATCTTCCTTGTCGTATGTCATCGGTTTAACAAATCAAACCTGTTTCGCTTACACGTTTAAATTAAGTTTATCCACCTAATTAGGTAACTACATGTGGGTGTTATCATTAAGGTTTGATGTTAATTAAAGCTATTAGCATTCATATTGTGACGTGGATCACCTTCTCTTGGTTTCATTCGTAACAATGCGTCATTTCTTATGCTTAATGAGGTTTTCAGTTATATTCTAATTAAAAACTAACCAATTAGTAATATTAATTATCTGGACAGATGAGTGGATGACAGATATCAAGAATACTTAACGCAGAGCAAATTGACGATGCTGATGCTGATGCTGATGCTGATGCTGATGTTGATGTATTACGGGCTATTTACTTAACAAGCTAAACCCTTGATTAAAACAAGTGTTTTTTTGGTATTCACTTAGTCTAAAATTAGAGCGATAAATCACTTTATTTGTAAGATTTGTAAGGGGAAAACTGAGCGGATTTAATATTCCTCGTTAATCGTCATTTTAACGATACAATGTCATCACAGAATATTTACAACATTATATGGATTATGAAACCTATTTCGTTTAGAACTTATATTTCTGGCATTTTCATTTTACTCTTTAGTATATTTAGCTTAACGACGATAGTGGCAGGGGTAAGCCATATGGAGTCAGAAAAAGTGAATTTTACAAACGAGTATGTAAAGAAATATACCAGCAGTTTGCAAAGCCAAATTAAACTTATTTCGATCCCCGCGATCACTTCCCTTGATATGTTGATAGTCGTTAACTTAGTTGAAAATAACGACAAAGATTTAGCATGGCTAGCACCTATAGCGACAACATTAATTAAAAATCCGTATATGACCTCCCTATATGCAGCGAATCAAGATGGCAAGTCGGTTTTTATTTACCGAATCACAGAAGATATGCGTAGTTCTGAGCATACGCTACCTGCTAATGCTGTATTCAGTGTTAACTTCAATCAGGTAAGTGGAAAGCAACGTCGTGTATTTTTGAATAAGGAATTAGAAGTTGTTTCTTGGGAGTATTATGACAATGGTGGTTATGAGCCAAGAGTTCGCCCTTGGTTTAAAAACACAAAACTTGATGGCAGTATTTTATTTTCTAAGCCGTATAAGTTTTACCCTTCTCAACATTTAGGTATTACATTTTCACGTCGTGCCTATGACGGTAAAAGTGTTGTTGGTGTCGACTTTGATTATAAGTCGTTATCACGAGTAGCTCAGGACATGAAGTACTCGAAACATGCGAAGACTTTCTTATTAACCCCAACGAAAGATGTCATTGCCAGTAACATTGATATAGATAATGACTATTTACTAGAAAGTAGTGAACCAGGGCTAGTGAAAGCGCTGGTAAATTTAGATCGTTTAGTCCCCTTTAAAACGGTAATGCAATCTATTACTAATAACGGTCAAGCCTCTCGGTTATTAATAACCCCGTTGAATGTTGGAGACGAACACGTTATTTATCTTGTTAATCTGATTAAAGAACAAGAGTTTTTAGCTATGTCAGCCTATTTTAGTTCCCACTTCAATATTCAAAATATGCTGTTTTTAACGCTGATATTTTTTATTATTAGTATTTTGTCGACTAGGCGGATCGCGAGGCCGCTTATATATTTAAATAAATCTTTAACTAATATTCAAACATTTAAGTATCGCCATAAGAAATATCAACCCTCAAATATTGCGGAGATCGATCAACTTAATGAAACCATGTTATTGATGGAAAGCGTGCTCGTTGATTTCTTTAATAATCTTTACCATGTGGCTCGTTCATCTAAGCCTGAAGAGTTATCCGCTTCGATTGTTGAACAGACAGAAGTTATTTTATCTGCAAGTAGTTGCCAGTTGTTCATCACGAATAGAACAAATAGACAAAAATTTCATCTCGCAGCCAATTCGGGTTCTATTCCTGAGTTTGAACTTCAGTCTTTCGCTCATGACAATAAAGACGTATTTGATAAACATGTGCATAAATTATCAGGGGAAGGTGCTAAAGCTATTTTTTCTGGTGGGCCGTGTAAAACAGGTTTTATTATTCCTTTAATGAACCGTAAAGAAGAAAATATCGGTGTTTTAGTGATCGGCTTTAAAGACAAAATAGATAAAACCGCCTACGATCGAATTCGCTTGGTACGAAATTTTATTGGTTTTAACGAAATAGTATTAGAACATTTAGAGAAAGAACAGGAACAGCAGGAATTATTCCATTCTTTTGTGATGATGACAGCGACCGCGTTAGATACAAAATCCCCTTACACTGGCGGTCATTGTCAGCGGGTACCGGAAATTACCAAATTAATCGCCGAGGCGGCTGAATCTGATACGGGCCTATTTGCTGATTTTTCGCTAACTTCAAAAAGCAGGGAAGAGCTGTTAATTGCCGCCTGGTTACATGATTGCGGTAAAGTCACAACGCCTGATTATGTGATGGATAAAGCAACGAAGCTTGAAACTATTTATGATCGTATTCATGAAATACGTATGCGTTATGAAGTGTTAAAACGAGATGCTGACCTTGTATATTGGCAGTCGATAGCAAAGGGGATGGATAAGTCTCGAGCCCAGCAAGTTTGCCACGAGCTAAAAGCGGAATTAGATGAAGAGTTTGCATTTATAGCAAGTTGTAACCCGGGTAGTGAATTTTTAGCACCGGAAAAACAGCAACGATTAACCGAGATATCAAAACGTACTTGGTTAAGAACATTGCCTGATGATATTGGTATCTCTCAACAAGCGTTAGCGAAAAAACCTGCGGGTTTGAATCAGCTGCCTGCCATTGAGAATGTGTTAGCGGACAAACTAGAACATTTATGTACATGGGAAGAAAAGCAAAAGCAGAATAAGAATAGTAAACGTGATTTTAAAATACTGCAACCCGCGCACCGCTTTAACCGTGGTGAAATACATAACCTTATTGTTAAGGCCGGAACCTTAACAGAGGAAGAGCGTTACCACATTAACGATCACATTGTGCAAACATACATAATGCTAGATCAGATTATGTATCCTGAATACTTAAAGAATGTTCCGTTAATTGCTGGTAGTCATCACGAAAAAATGAATGGTGAAGGTTATCCTCTGAAATTAAAAGGGGAAGAGATCCCGATGGGTGGTCGTATGATTGCTGTCGCTGATATTTTTGAAGCTCTGACAGCATCTGACCGTCCCTATAAAGACGCTAAAAAGTTAAGCCAAGCATTAAAAATAATGGCATTTATGGTAAAAGACGAGCACCTTGATCATGATGTGTTTGATTTGTTTTTAACAAAAGGCGTCTACGAATCTTATGCAGATGAATACTTAAAACCTGAACAACTTGATTTTGTCGATGTTGATGGGCTTAGAGCTATTTATATCAAAAAATAATCGATATAAATACACCGATTAGCGACTTGTCACATTTGTAATTAAATAACAAAATACTCGCAAATACCCACTTGTGAGTATTTTTATTGGTGTTTTTGTTGTTTTTAAATTACAATAATGGCAGTATTTATCAATCTTCAATTATTAAACGCTATATTACGTTATATAATTACGTTCCGGTTCACACTTTTGATCTCCTTCATGCTACCTCATAATTAAAATTGATCTGCATCATTATTAACTCCTAAGTAATACCTCAAAATACCTACATAATAAATATATAGGAATACTTATGAGCAAAGTCAGACTGGTTATTATTGGTAACGGTATGGTTGGCCACCGTTACATCGAAGACTTAGTAGAAAAAGCTGAAATCGAAAATTTTGATATAACGGTATTTTGTGAAGAACCCCGCGTTGCCTATGATCGCGTCCATCTCTCTTCTTATTTCTCTCATCATACTGCCGATGAATTATCTCTGGTAAAAGAAGGTTTTTATGGCAAGCATAATATCACTGTATTAATTGGTGAACGTGCTATCAATATTAACCGCTCACAGAAGATCATCTATTCAAACTCAGGCCGTGAAATAAAATACGACAAATTGATTATGGCAACGGGCTCAACACCTTGGGTACCACCAATTAAAGGCAACGAAAGTAAAGATTGCTTTGTTTACCGTACTATTGAAGATTTAAAAACCATTGAAGCAACGGCAAAACGCAGTAAAAGCGGTGTCGTTGTTGGCGGTGGTTTATTAGGTCTAGAAGCGGCAGGCGCATTAAAAGCGCTGGGTGTCGAAACACACGTTATCGAGTTTTCACCGGTATTAATGGCTGAGCAACTAGATCGTGAAGGTGGTGAACAGCTTCGTAAAAAAATTGAAAAACTGGGCGTGCAAGTGCATACCAGTAAGAATACATTAGAAATCGTTGCGCAAGGTGAAACGGCACGTAATACCATGAAGTTTGCTGATGGTACCGAGCTTGAAGTTGATTTTATCGTATTCTCAACCGGTATTCGCCCACAAGACAAGTTGGCTCATCAATCAGGTTTAGCAACAGGCCGCCGTGGTGGTATTACTATTACTGACCAATGTGTGACGAGCGATAACGATGTATATGCGATCGGTGAGTGCGCATCTTGGAACGAACAATTCTTTGGATTAGTGGCACCGGGTTACAAAATGGCACAAGTTGCTGTTGACCACTTGTTAGGTCATGAAAGTGTATTTGAAGGCGCAGACATGAGTGCAAAACTCAAACTGCTTGGCGTAAAAGTAGGGAGTATCGGTGATGCAAATGGCCGTACACCGGGCTGCAAGAGCTTCGTATACCTTGATGAAACAGAGGAAGTATACAAACGTATTATTGTTTCTGAAGACGGCAAAAAATTACTGGGTGCAGTATTAATCGGCGATACATCTGATTACGGTAATTTATTACAACTTAAATTGAATGACATGGATCTACCTGAGCATCCAGATAGTTTGATTTTACCTGCGCATGCAGGTGGCGATAAGCCAGCAATGGGTGCTGATTCATTACCAGATACTGCAGTATTGTGTTCTTGTTTTGATGTCACTAAAGGTAAAATTGCAGCCGCAGTTGCCGATGGCCACACAACAATAGGCGAAATAAAAGCGGTTACTAAAGCCGGTACAGGTTGTGGTGGTTGTTTACCACTTATCACACAGGTATTGAATTCAGAACTGGCTAAATCAGGCATTGAAGTGAAAAACCATTTATGTTGTCACTTCGAATATTCTCGCCAAGAGTTATTCCACCTTATCCGCATTGAATGTATTAAGACCTTTGACGAATTATTGACTAAATACGGTAAAGGTTACGGCTGTGAAGTGTGTAAACCAACTGTTGGTTCCATCTTAGCATCGTGTTGGGGTGAGCATATATTAAGTCGTGATAATGTTGGCCTGCAAGATACCAATGATAACTTCTTAGGAAACATGCAAAAAGACGGTACTTATTCAGTTATTCCACGTATGGCAGGCGGTGAAGTAACACCACAAGCACTGGCTGTACTGGCTGATGTTGCTGCTGAATATAACTTGTATACCAAGATCACTGGCGCACAACGTATTGGTTTGTTCGGGGCTCATAAAGGTGATTTACCAACAATCTGGAAGAAACTGATTGCTGGAGGTTATGAAACGGGTCAAGCGTATGCAAAAGCATTACGTATGGCTAAAACCTGTGTTGGTAGTACTTGGTGTCGCTTTGGTGTGCAAGACAGTGTCGGTCTCGGTGTGTTACTTGAAAACCGATATAAAGGTATTCGTACTCCACACAAAATGAAGTTTGGTGTATCCGGTTGTACACGTGAATGTGCTGAAGCACAGGGCAAAGATTTAGGTCTTATTGCGACAGACTCTGGTTGGAATATGTATGTGTGTGGTAATGGCGGCATGAACCCGCGTCACGCAGATTTACTCGCATCGGATCTAGATGAAGCAACATTACTTCAATATATTGACCGTTTCTTAATGTTCTATGTGCGCACAGCAGACAAGCTACAACGTACCTCGGTATGGATGGATAATCTAGAGGGTGGTGTTGATTACCTACGTGAAGTGGTTGTTAATGACAAGCTGGGTATCAATGAACAACTAGAAACTGACATTAATAAACTGATTAATGAATTCCGATGTGAATGGTCTGAAGTAGTCGAAAGTGAAGAGCAGCAAAAACGTTTCGCTCACTTTATTAATAGCGATGAGCAAGACAGCAATGTGCGCTTTGTGAGTGCACGTGACCAACATCGTCCTGCTTCAATTGCAGAGAAAGCGGATACTTATACAATCACAGTGGAGGAACACGCATGAGTAAATGGATTGGCGTTTGCCAACTAAACGATATCAACCCAAAGACAGGTGTGTGTGCACTGGTTAATGGTAAACAAGTTGCGATTTTTCGTCCACGTGACAACGATGAGTTGTTTGCGATAGACAATATGGACCCGTTTGCTAAATCAAATGTACTTTCACGCGGTCTTATTTGTGAACATGACGAGCAGCTTTGGGTAGCAAGTCCGTTGAAGAAACAGCGCTTTAATTTATCGACAGGGCAATGTCTAGAAAACGATGTTGTGTCACTTGCAACGTATAAAATTAGAGTGAACAAAGATGCTGTTGAGATTAGCGATTAGTTTAAAAGGAAGTCCCTTATGTATGCAGACACAATTAAAAAATGCTCAGCCAACGCTGCCCGCATTGTAAAACTAGACAAGACAGACCCACTTAGCTTTCTTATCAGCGGTGCTATGGCTGGTGCGTATGTGGGTCTTGGTATTATCTTGATCTTCACGTTAGGTAACATGGTTGATCCATCAATTCGTCCATTAGTGATGGGCGCGACATTTGGTATTGCATTAACGTTAGTTATTATTGCGGGTTCTGAGCTGTTCACTGGTCATACTATGTTTTTAGCACTAGGAGCGAAAACAGGGGCCATCACTTGGGCTGATAATGTACGTATATTACCAAAAACATGGTTATATAATCTTATGGGTTCAATCGCAGTTGCAGCGTTATTCTATTATGCTGGTGGCGGAAAGTTATTAGGTAACTCAGAAAGTTTAGTGCACAAAGTTGCGTTAGCGAAAACAACTGCACCAGCAATCGTTTTGTTATTCAAAGGTATCTTATGCAACTGGTTAGTCTGTCTAGCAATCTGGATGTGCCAACGTGTAAAAGGTACGGGTAAATTTATCGCTATTTGGTGGTGTCTATTAGCGTTTATCGCGTCTGGTTATGAGCATTCAATCGCTAACATGACTATCTTTGCAATGTCTTACTTCGGAGATAGCCAAGAAGCATTCAATCTGGTTGGTGTTGGTCATAACTTATTATGGGTTTCACTCGGTAATATCATTTCTGGTACTGCATTCATGGGATTAGGCTACTGGTACTCAACACCAAAAGCTGAACGCCCTGTAGTAAACCAAGACGTTGTAAAAGCGACAACAGTTACAGGTAAAACAGCTAAAGCTTAATTTATGTTGACTAGTTCAATCTAGATTTCGATTGCATATAAGTTTTAAATTTAACTAACGCTTTAAGTGATAGCCAACTGTATACACGGTTGGCTTTTTTATATGCAGAAACTTGCCTCTAGTTCTTAAAATCATTGCTTTACCGACTTTATCTGCAATCTTGTAATACTTCTGCTAAACTGCGCGGCATATCGTTTTTGTTGTTGTGTTTAGTAAGGTCATTATGGGTTTTTCTGCTTTAAATCTTAATCAAAATTTAATTAATACTGTTACCAAGTTAGGCTACGAAACGCCTACACCAATTCAAGCTCAGGCTATTCCGGCAATTCTGGAAGGGCGTGACATCATGGGTGGAGCTCAAACTGGTACAGGTAAAACGGCAGCATTTGCATTGCCTATAATTCACCAGTTAATGGCCCAGCAGTTAACCGCTAACTCAACAGAGTCAACGGCTAAAAAACAAATTCGAGCTTTAGTATTAACGCCAACGCGTGAATTATCACAGCAAGTACACAAAAGCTTTGTTACATATAGTGAAGACAGTGAATTAACGGCTGAACTTGTTTACGGTGGCGTGAGTATTAACCCACAAGTTAAAGCGCTTGCACAAGGTGCTGACATTTTAGTTGCAACACCAGGTCGTTTATTGGATCTATTAGATCGTGAAACGCTAACACTTGAGTTTGTTGAAAAGATCGTATTCGATGAAGCTGACCGTATGCTCGATATGGGCTTTATGGAAGAAATTCGTCGTATCCTAAAACACCTACCGAAAAAACGTCAAACTATGTTGTTCTCGGCAACATTTGATGATGCGATCTTTAAACTAAGCAAGAGCTTATTAAACGATCCATTATTAGTTGAAGTTGATACGCGTAATGCAGCGGCTGAGCAAGTTGAACAAATTGTTTATGCGGTTGATACTGATCGTAAACGTGAATTAACGTCTTACCTAATCGGTTCTCGAAACTGGCATCAAGTACTTATCTTTACCCGTACTAAGCAGGGCGCAGATAGCCTAGCAAAAGAAATGTGTAAAGATGGTATTAAGACAATCGCTGTGCACGGTGACAAATCACAGGGCGCACGTGAACGCGGTCTTGAAGATTTCAAAAATGGTAAAATACGCGCATTAGTGGCGACAGATGTTGCTGCCCGTGGTCTTGATATCGAACAGCTTAAACACGTAATTAACTTTGAATTACCGTTTAAAGCAGAAGACTATATTCACCGTATCGGTCGTACCGGTCGTGCAGGTCTATCAGGTACTGCTACGTCGTTAGTAAGTATTGGTGAAAACTGGTTATTAGAAGAAATCGAAACACTGCTTGATACCCGTTTAGTAGCGCAGTGGTTACCGGGTTATGAACCTGATCTAAGTAAACCTGTTGATGATGGCCGTGGTAAAGGTGGTAGCAAAGGTAATAACAACAGTCGTACTGCTGATAAACGTCGTGCTAAGAATCGTTCTTATGGTAAGAAAACAAATAATCGAGCGAAAAAAGACGTTAAGCCAAATAATTAATTTGGATACACTTTTTAGTTCATGAATGGCTAAGGTTGAAAGACCTTAGCCATTTTTTTCCTCGATTTATAACCATAACAAGCTCTCGCTATTACTTGGTAAATGAAATACGTCGTCAATATTCCAGAATTTTTGAACCCTTCATATTGTCCTTTCGAATTTAAGTTACAACCTCTATCTTTTTCAAAGAACCTGCCTATGATTTGAGACTAAGCTCTCAAATTGAAGGATATACCCTATTTGTTGGTGGATTCAGTCGAAAAAATTGGCAACATGAAGACGTTGTACTTATGTGCGTTCGCTTCTTTTTTGCTAAATAGTAAAAAGAGACTAAGTCCTAGTAAGGTAAAAATAAAAGGGTAGCAAGCATTTGGCTTTATATACCTATTTCTTTGCCTATGATAAGGAAATAAGAATGAATAATATAATAAAACTCTCACTAATTCTAATGTTCACGGGCCTTTTGCAGGGTTGTATCGTTTCTGAACTAGTTTCAGATAAAGAGATAAAAGCAACTGAGAATAGCGCTTTTACAACAGATGGTCGCTTGTTTGTTGTGGGAAAAAATAGATATAAAGAAAGTTGGATTTTTGAAATTATTAAAAATGTTGATGGTTCATATACGCATACGCCTTATGTTAAAGGAACGGTTGATGGGACAGCGTTAGGTGGTATCAATGACGCTCCTGATGGCGAAGAATGCACTTTTACTGGGTTAACGGCTAGTGGCTCATTGCTTTATGCTACTTGCATCCAGACGAGTGGCTTATTAGGCTTAAGGACTGAAGCAGTGTCCTTATTCCAAGTAGAAACTACGCTAAACAGTGAAAGAATCAAAACAGGTCATATGACTGATAGAAATTTCATTCAAGGGGACGCTGAAAAATCGTTCGACCCAAACTGGTTTATGGCAAATGGTATGGCGGTTGATAGTGAAGGGCATCTTTATATCAGTAATATCAAGGCCTTTTTTGCACCTAACGGAGATACAATCTCGCAAGTCACGATCACAGAAAATGGAGATACTAGCTTTTTGGACTTTAGCCATAAAACGTGGATCTCAGGAAACGAGCTCTTCCCTAATGGTTTGCAAATAGAAGGGGATACTCTTTATTATACGGGAGGCTCAAATATCCTCAAAGCTAAAATAAATCCAAATTTTTCGGCGAGTGACGTAAATGTTCATTACAATGGGTCAAAACTTGCGACCATTGATGACTTTGCTATTCATGAAGGCTATATAGCCTACTCTAAAATTTCTGTACCAGGTGCTGTTGTTATCTTGACACCAGCTGAATTTGAAGATAAAGCTAAAAAGTATTCAAGCATCCGCATGAAAGTGATACCGAGTAGTATTGTTTATCAGCCAAACTTACCTGAAGGTAACTCTTTATTTAATGAAGGAAATCTAGTGGTTACGTCATTCCTTAGTGGTGGTCTCTACAGAATAGCCTTGTAAGATACCCGCGTTTTTTGAAAACATTTACCTGGGATTGATGTCGATAGTGATAAATCACTATGATTTATGGCATCTAACATTCTTCACTGTATTCTAACTACCATTCGTAACCAAAATATGTAAATGAGACTGCTGTAAACCTTAATTTCCCCCTCCACTTGTAAGCCTGCTTTAATTGTACACATACGTCTATGTTTAAATCCGAACATTGACGTGTTTTTTAAATAAATAGTAGTTAAATCATCGGGATATTTATTTAAAACAAGCTAGATTGCATCGAAATGTATTGAACTGCACGAGAATAACCATCAATGGTATTTGGGTCTTTATCTGGTGTTTCTGAATTGTTAACATATTGTTATCAGGTGGTTCTAAGTAATTGATGACTAATACTAATTATAACAAATACTGGATTGTTTACTCTGCCACACAGTCGCTTTGTTCAATAAATTGTTTAGCTTAGTTTAGCTAAAATATAATGGACTGGAGAAAATGACCAAAATGTAATTCCCATTGAAACTAGAAAAAGGAACTAAAAATGTCACAAATGCCAATTGCAAATGTACTTTACAATGTGCAGACCGTTAGCGGAAGTTCAAATCGTCAACTACTGAGCTGCACATCTGATGGCTCAAAGGTTGATCTTTGGCATGACGATGATCATGCCGGTCGTCAAAGGTGGCGATTCATAGAGGTTTCACGAGGTCTCTACACGATTGAGGTGTTCGCCGGAGTAACAAACAAAAGAAAATATTTGAGTTGTACTTCTGGCGGAAAAGTTGATTTGTATCATGAGGTTGACAGTAGTGGGCGTCAACTGTGGAAGCTGAATCCATTGCCGGACGGTTCTTTTAATATTGAGATTTCGGGAGGTACGCATCAAGGTGAAAAATACCTAAGTTGCACAGGAGACGGGAGAATCGTTGATCTTTATCATCACGACAACGGCAGTGGCTGCCAGCAGTGGCAGTTGTCAGTAATTCTGTTATTTTCACTGAAGGAAGTTCGAATTAGGGCTAGCAGTTGACTTGAAGTCCGTAATGGTATTCCATTATTTAACACAAATTTACAGAAGTCTGTTACGGTCTCCAGTCAGGCTCGCGGCTGAACCATAATCTAGATAGATGATAAGCTATAAGAAAGGATCACAGGGTAACCCAGTGATCCTTGCTCAAGATACACTACATACGTATTAAGCGATTTATCCTTTTAATATAAAAACGTGCCGCATTAATCGATCTAATTTTTCTCTTGTTCAGTTTATTTAAGTTATAGTAAGCTCACTGTTTATAATAAATAATCTTTGTTCTTCTTCCTTTAACCATGAAGTAGGTATATGCGAGACCCAGACAAAAAGTTTTCTAAGTTAATGAATAAAGCATCGTCTCTTAAAGCTGACGGGCTGGCGAGCATTGCTAAATTACAGAACCGTTACTTTTGTGTTGGTATTACAGGCTTAAGTAAAAGTGGTAAATCAACCTTTATCACCAGCTTAATTAACCAGCTCATGCATCACGAGAATGCGAGCCTAGCTGGATTTTCACCCGTATTAAGTGAACGTTTGTTGGGTGTAAAAATGCACCCGCTAGCAGATGCAGATATTCCGGTATTTCCCTATGACAAGAACTACCAAAGTTTAACGCAAGCTGAAGCAAAATGGCCTGCATCAACCACTAATATTAGCGGTTGTTTACTTGAATTAAGACTATCTCGTTCGGGACGACGTTTAAATCCGTTAAAAGCAGAGCAGTTTTCTTTGTTTCTTGAAATTCGTGATTATCCGGGCGAGTGGCTACTCGATTTACCTTTACGTGACATGAGCTTTGCACGTTGGAGCGAACAATGCCAAGCGCAGTACCAAGTATCACCACGACGGGCGTTGATGGGGGAGTTGTTCGACGAATTATCACAGCTAGACCCATTATCCGTCGTTGACGAAGACGTTCTAAAATCACTAAACGTTAAATTTGTACAGTTTCTTCATGACTGTAAATATAAACACAGTAGTTTAAGTTTGATCCAACCAGGGCGTTTCTTATTACCGGGTACGGTTGAGAATACAGAACTATTGAACTTCGTGCCTTTACTTGGCTGTCAGAAATACAGTGACGATGTGCTTAATGGTGCGGCTGACAACAGTTATTACAAGCATTGCCAACATAATTATCAAGGCTATGTGAAGCATTTGGTTGAACCATTTTACAAAACATTCTTTAGCCGTATTGACCGACAATTAGTGCTGGTGGATGTGGTTAATACCTTAAATTCAGGGCCTGAATATCTTGATGATATGCGTCAGGCGTTAACCAGTATTACTGAAAGCTTTTCGTATGGTCGCCAAAATCGGTTAGTGCAATTGTTTAAGCCTAAAATAGACAAGGTTGTGTTTGCCGCAACTAAAATTGATCAGGTGTTAAGTGAAGACCATGATGCAGTGCGTCAACTACTGGGGGTAATTGTAAAACAAGCCTATAAGAGTGCGCAGCATGAAGGGGTACAACCAATCTGTGAAGCAACGGCTGCAGTACGTTCTTCTAAAGAGATAAAGCATCAAGGCGATCGTGGTATTACTGGACGAGGTGTGAATGGTGAACCAATTGGTTACATTCATCCTACTATACCAACACGAATCCCCGAGGGGGAACAGTGGCAGCCATTTTTAGATTGGCAAATACCCTTGTTAAATCCACCACAAGGGCTGTCGTACAGTAATCAGGATGTATTACCACATATTCGAATTGATACTATTTTAAATGAATTAATAGGGGACAAATGCCTATGACCAAGCAAGCGAATAGCAGCTCAACACGTAATCAAGGTAAAACCATCGACATGCAAGTCGAAGAAGCTGTGGTGACGGTGAGCCGTGAAGCAAAAATATTTATGCCCGATCTCGATAATGACTTGAGTAAAGTCCCCGCATCAATTACTGCTGAAGATGTGGTAGATGATACTTACCGTGGGTTAACGCTCGAAGCATTACCAATCAAAGGGTTAAAGTCGTTTGTTATCGGTATTGCGAGTATCTTTGGTGTGATGTCTTTATGGCAAATGTATACCATATTCCAAAGTGCTTTAGCCTTACATTGGATCGCTGCTGCAGGTTTTGCAGGATTGATTATCATCGTTGCTATGTTGGCATTACGTAGCGTGTTTAGCTTTATGTCTGATAAAGAAAATATGGCGGCATTAGCAGGGTTACAAGATAAGGCCGAACAATTAAAAATGACCAATGATGTTGGTCAAGCGAAAGGCTTCATCGCTAAGTTAACGCAATTTTATAAAGGCAAACCACAAGCGGCGCTGCTAGCTAAAAGCATTAAAACTATGCCCGATTACAGCAGTGATAAAGAAGCAATGGTGCATCTTGAACAGGTGTTTTTAGCTCCATTGGATAAAGAAGCGTTACGGCGTGTATCTAAGCACAGTTTACAAACGGGTATGGTGGTGGCTGCGAGTCCGTGGGCAACTGTTGATATGTTATTAGCATTATGGCGTAGTATGAAAATGATTGACGAGGTAGGGCAGGTATATGGCATGCGTCCTTCGTTGGCCAACCGTTACAAGCTATTAAAGAGCGTGCTCCGTTACTTGGTATTAATTGGTGTAAGTGAACTTGCAGTTGATGAAATGTTGCAAGAATTTGGCACAACAAGTTTAGCGGGAATAACAGGTGCTCGTTTAAGCCAAGGTGTTGGTGCTGGCGTATATACTGCACGTATTGGTTTAGCAGCTGTAGCGGCATGTCGACCTATTAGTTTTTCACCAGAGAACAAACCTAAATTGAAAGATTTTATAAAACGTATAATACAACGTATGAATGGTTAAATTCTCGAATATAAATGGGTTCGTTCCCCGCTAAATCCCACAGACGTAGTCTATCATTGAAGCTCTGTATACGAATTGTATTATTTTTAGAGTTAAATGATAGGCTTACTGACTCCTCACTGGCAGTAAGCAATATTTTCAACGGTCAAAGGAGTTATTATGTTGGAATACGTTGCACTCGGGTTACTGGTGTTTGTTGCTATTTTGCTGTTTTATGGTGTCATCGTTATACATGATATTCCTTATGAAATTGCTGTTCATCGTAATCATCCACACCAAGATGCCATCCATGTTGCAGGTTGGGTAAGCCTATTCACCTTACATGTACTTTGGCCGTTTTTGTGGATTTGGGCGACGTTGTACCGAACCGATCGTGGTTGGGGTTTCTCGGATGGTCATTCAAGTAAAGAGCACATCGAAAAATTAAAACTTGAACTAACCGAAGTTAAACAACGTCTTAATGCGTTAGAAGGGGAGAGTGAATAATGGATTTATTACTCATATTAACGTATACAGCCTTATGTATCGCGATATTCAAAATCTTCAAGATCCCACTAAATAAATGGAGTGTACCAACTGCGATACTTGGTGGCATCATTCTAATTGGTGGACTGGTGTTCACCATGAATTACAATCACCCATTTTCAGAGATTAGTCGGGAGTATTATGCGACTACGCCAATTGTGCCTGCTGTTAGCGGTACTGTGATTGAAGTACCAGTTGAACCGAATCAGTTATTGAACAAAGGTGATGTGTTATTTAAGTTAGATCCTAAACCGTTTCAAGACAAGCTGGATTCAATTGAAGCTAATTTAGTGGTTGCAGCCGCAGACTTTAAACGTGCGGAAGAACTGTATCGTAAAGGCATTGGCAAGCAACGAGATGTTGATCTGACTCGTGGCCAAGTTGATGACTTAACGGCTAAGCGAGAGTTAGCCTTGTATGACCTTGATAATACAGTTGTTCGTGCACCAACGGACGGTTATGTCGTACAACAAGCATTACGTCCAGGGATGCGTGCAGTGAGTATACCATTGCGACCTGTGATGGTGTTTAAACATAAAGGCGATAAGAATCTGGTCGGTTGGTATCGTCAAAACAGTATGCTGCGTCTTAAGAAAGGTTCGAAAGCTGAAGTGATTTTTGATGGGCTGCCGGGTAAGGTGTTTAGCGCGAGGGTGATCGGTGCTATTCCTGCGATCCCTGAAGGACAAATTCAAGCATCGGGTACATTAATTTCAGTTCAGACTGCGCGAATTCCAGGCCGTATCCCTGTATTGTTTGAAATCGATGATCCACGCTTCGAGCAATACAGTGATGTGATGATGGGGGGCGCGTATGGTCAGACAGCAATCTATTCAGAGCATTTTGAACACGTGGCTATCATGCGTAAAATATTGTTACGCATGGCATCTTGGATGAATTACCTCTTCCCATTCCATTAATTTTTTTGTTTTACGACTTTCCTAAAGGATTATAACCACGGTTATAGTCCTTTTTTATCAGGCGCTTATTACGATATCTTTACTCAGACTCGATATTCTCACCTTCTATTTCTTTTTTTAACCTTTTTCTTGGCTTTTTTAGGCGCTTCAGCAAACTCTTTATGGAAAGGCTGTTCTGTAACAACAGGAATGACTTGGCCTATGCTCTTTTCAATACTCTTTAATAGCGTTATATCATTTTCGACAGCAAATGAAATGGCCATTCCACTTTTCCCTGCACGTGCAGTTCGTCCTATACGGTGTATGTAGTTTCTTGGATCTTCAGGCAGGTTATAGTTAATGACTAAAGTAATATTATCAACATCAATGCCACGAGCAGCAACATCCGTTGCAACTAATACGCGTAAATTAGCGTTTTTAAAGTGCTGTAACGCTTCCTCTCTCGCTGCTTGTGTTTTACCACTGTGAAGGCTAGCGGCAGTTATGGATGCTTCTTCGAGTGTGTTAACAATGATGTCTGCGCCAGGCTTGGTTTTACAAAAGATGAGCACTTTTTTATAGTCAGATTCTTTCAGGAGATTAAGTAGCAAAGGTACTTTATTCGATTTTTCAAGATGGTATACACTTTGATTAATCAAGTCGATAGTAACCGTTTTAGCAGTAATTTGAATTTTTGTTGGATCCGTTAATATTGCTTCTGCAAGTATCTCTATTTTAGGAGGCATAGTAGCTGAAAACAATAGTGTTTGTCGGTTCTTTGGCAGTTTAGATATGATGCTTTGAACATCCTTAAAGAACCCCATATCAAGCATTGTATCTGCTTCATCTAATACAAATACTTCTAACGCCTTAAAATTTATATCGCCCGTTTTAATTAAATCCAATAACCTTCCAGGGGTGGCTACTAAAATATCAAGTCCAAGTGCGATAGAGTCAACTTGATCTTGTCTTCCTACACCACCATAAACAACCTTAGTTTTAAGCCCTAAACCATCAGAGTAGTCATCAATGTTTTGCATTATTTGCGAGGCAAGCTCTCTCGTGGGTGTTAGTATGAGCGAACGCGTGCTCTTAGCTTTGATATCTATTTTATTCCGCCCAAAATTATTGATAATAGGCAATGAAAAAGCCGCCGTTTTTCCTGTTCCCGTTTGCGCTATACCAAGAAGATCATTCCCATTAATAAGAGCTGGGATACATTCTTTTTGGATCTGTGTGGGCTGTTTATAGCCTTTAAGACTAACGCGGTCAATAATTGACTCTAAAAGTGAAAATTCTTTAAACTCTGACATGCTGGCTCGGTATTCTTTAATCAATAGCCTATTATTCTAACAGAATGCTTTAACATATTTAAGACGTATTCAAGATGACTTTTTCTGACAAATACCTACAAAATATCTCACAAAACAGTTCAGTAATCAGTGTTCTTCCCCCTGTATTTTCAGTCAACTATAGGGGGCTGAAATGACTCTATATTCACCGGAAAGAAAAGAAGCTGTCTTGTGTAGGATGTTACCATTTCAACTGAGTAATACGTTCTGTAATTCGGGGGGCTGGGGGGGGATTTAGTCATTATATCCTATCAAGGTTTTGTCCAGCGTTGGCTTAGTGCAATTACGTTAAGCAAAATTTACCAACTAAGTTAATCCAACTTATGTGTAATAAAATGACTAGATAGGCTGATTTTATACAGTGTTATTGGTATTTTGGTGAACCCAGTCTCGATTTGTCAAAAGGCCGTCAGCTTTACCTTGTAGCCTAAAATTAATATCAATATACTCAATAATATAGCGAGCCTTGTATATAACTTATAAGACTAAATAAATAATTTACAGGACAGCTCGCTTTCCGATAAACATGTAATTAATAAATTTGAAGTATAATCTTATTTTTCACTTGATTAATCTACTTTTATTGAGGTAATGAATTTGGGAAATCGAGAGTCCTGTTATACAAAACGCTAGTTTTCAAAAATGGATAGGTACATGTCTGAGAAAGAAGTAGAGATCGTATTATGTGTTCCTGGTCCATGGGTAGACCGGAGTGATTTAGTAGAGCGCATTGTTAAAGATAGTGAGGGTTATATCTTTGCAGGTATGATTCTAATGCACATGGAAACCAATCAATCTTTTGAGCTTGAATTTGAAGATTCAGACGAGCGGATGCTATCTGCTTTTGAAGCTGCTGGTTCTCACTGGAATAACTCGCCTGAAATGGATCTGATCTCATCCCACAAATCCGTTTGTTATCTAATTTCTAAAGGCGGTTCAATTGAATTTGCCCACTCAATAATGAACGCGGCTAATGCGTTACTAAAAGCAGGGGGACTTGGTGTTAAAGTTGAAAGTACAGGCTTAGCTCACTCGGCTAAAGACTGGGGAGAACAATGTGAATACAGCTATTTATTCAAAAGTCACTCATCATACGTTGTTTATGTAACCTCTGATGAGACTTATTCCTGTGGTATGCACAATTTCGGTCTTCCCGATGCAATTATTAATAGCGCAGACTCTGATAATGCTTCTGAATTACTCAGGGCTTTTACAAAATACATATTATCTGAATCACCAGATATAAATGATGGTCAAACATTCTCAGTAGATTCGGAATCTCCCGCGTATAAAATCACCAAACATCCCACTATTGATTATGGAGAAAATACGTTGTTCAATAATCCTTTTGGGATGTGGAAGCTCTACCCCTTAGAAGAAGAAACTAACAAAAGCATGTTGTCGGACTGGTTTTACGCTCCGCTCCAGAGCATCCGTAAATGCTGGCGTAATATGCCTTAGGAAAACGATGGAGCAATTAATAATCACAGCAGACCTTGATGATTTCTCGGTAGGTTTAACAGGTAAGGCAAATCTCAACGATTTCTCTGGATTTGGTGAGGCATGGTTTAACTTAGATGAAGTCACAGTTTTTTGTAAAAAGCTAAAGCAACTTGCCTCTGAAATGGCAGGAACAGCCGAATTAGTAGGCTCTCAATCTAAACCTGATGGTAGCGAGTATTTAGAAACATTTTCAATTCGGTGCTATGTGCTGTCAGCGTCTAAATTGAATGGAATTATCGGTGTTCATGTAACACTGGCGGATTACCCATATAGTGACTGTCGTAATAATGAGATTCGTAAACTATCTGGTGAATTACAGCTAAGAAACCATAAAATAGAAGAGTTCTCTGGTAACCTATTAAAATTAATAAATAACAGTCAAAGTGAGACTGTTTTGTATGGTGGCACAGGCATATAACAAGTCACTTAAAAGCACTCAGCAAGTTGTCACACTTTTTGCAAAGACCCGCAAAAAGCTTAGCTAACGTGCTTCACTAATTAAATTGGCGTTATGCATTAATTATGTCCAAAATGATAGAGTTACAAAATTGGTATTTATCCCAGTGCAATGAGGACTGGGAGCATTGCTATGGCATCAAAATTGAAACTCTAGATAATCCAGGCTGGAGTGTTTCAATAGAGTTATCGGATACTTACTTGGAAGATATCAAGTATCCAGAGTTTTGTTATGGAATGGGGGTTGATGCTGACACTAGCGGCAATGAATGGCTTGATTCAAAGGTAGAGTCAAACACATTCAAAGGTTATGGTGGCCCTCATAAGCTTGAAGAAATTATTACTGTGTTTTTAGCATGGGCAAAGTCCAATGCTTAACAAACGCAATCACGCGAACCGGTTTTAAGCTGCTTCCGCTTCGCTACATCAACTTAAAAGCCGTCCGGTGTGTGGGCGTTAGCTTAATGGGATGAATCGTGTGCTCGATAAATTAGCTTTAAAAACTCTTTATAACAAATACTGGAGTAGCTCAAAAGGTTGGGTAAACCAGGTTGTTGATCATGAAGCCCTTGAATACGCTAAAAACGCTGGCTATATGTTTGAAGATCGTATTATAACGCATGATGAGGCTTTAAAACTGAGTATGGAAGCTTTAAATAGATTAACCAAAAGTGATGTAGTAAACGCTTTTGTTTGTAGCTTATCTTCGAGAAGGTTGGATCTTAGGTCTGCTTTAAGTAGTTATGCGTGTGGTCAGAACCTTCCCGCTCATAAATTTGAATTATTAGAATATTCAACGTCCTGTTCCATATGTGGTGTTTATAATCAGACCGACAAAGTTGATTTAAATATACGTAATTTTGAGAGGTTTAAATTTGGCGGTGTTCGCCACCTTGAACCAAGTTACATTTGGTTAGACCTAATGTTATTTCAAAAAGAGAAAACCTCTTCCCCAACAGTAGATGATTTGGAACTACTAAAAAAAATTATGGTTGCGTTGAAAGAGCTTCCTGACGATAAACTTTCAAGTGCAGAGAAGTCTCTAAAATTTATTAAGAGCAACAAAACAGAAAGGGAAGGAATTATTTCAACTCTTGGTTACTGTGGGATACTTGAAGTACCAAATGAGAAAAAATTCTTTCAGTCATATATTAATAACTCTGAGCGTAGAAACTCTGATTACGCTAAGTCAGACTGGGCATACCCGACAGATTTGTGGAAACCAAGCTTTGGTTTAAATGAAACTGTGATTGATTATTGGTTTGGTAGTATATTAAGTTAACAAGCCAATTCAAAGGACAAAAAACAGCTGGTTTTTGTCCTTTTATTGGGGCGTTAATCTCATTTACCAATACTTTCTGTAATGCGAACCGTACCCTTTTAAGCATAAACTCTAAGCCGTTCCTGTCCAAGAATGAGTTAGCTAGCCTTGCTAACTCAAAATTGCCCCATTTAGGCTTAGAGTCGTTACTTACTTATAATATCCATATCAACTTGTCATACATTTTCTCATGTGAGGAGTTTGGTGCTTTCTCATATCACATGATTTACAGTTACGGATTGAAAACGGTGGCTAGTATTAATTGGCAGGATACTTTTCCTCTTCACGTAAAGTTAGGACATCATAACCTGAACTTGTTACTAATACCGTATGCTCAGATTGAGCTGAAAGTTTCTTATCTCGAGTAACTACTGTCCAACCATCTTTTTTGTTTTTTATTTTCGCTGAGCCTTGATTCACCATTGGTTCAATGGTGAACACCATGCCTTCCTTGAGTAGAAGACCTTGGTTTGGAGAACCATAGTGACTAACTTGTGGTTCTTCATGCATTTCTCTGCCAATACCGTGACCACAATATTCTCTTACTATGCTGTAACCATAAGACTCAGCATAACGTTGAATCGCATATCCGACATCGCCAAGTCTGGCTCCTGGTTTTACCTGTTTGATACCAGCCCACATTGCGTCATACGTGACTTCAACAAGTTTTTTAGCTAAAGGAGATGCGTCTGGCATAACAAACATTTTGCTTGAATCAGCAATAAAACCATCCTTTTCCAAAGTAATATCTAAGTTGATGATATCTTTATTTTTCAGAAATTGAGTTACTTTAGGTACACCATGACATACAACTTCATTGATAGATGAATTTAAAACATACTGATAGTCATACTGTCCCTTACTCGCAGGGCGAGCCTTTAAATCATTAACAATAAAGTTTTCAACTTTGTTATTGATATCCATTGTTGAAATGCCAGGCTTAATATAAGAATCCAGCATATGAAAAACCTGAGCAAGTAACTTTCCTGAATTTCGCATTAGTTCTATTTCAGTCGTTGTTTTAATATTCACGCTATTATTCATCATCCGATCCTTCGACTACTGTTAGATTTGAAATAGATACTTCTGCTGATTTCATAAGATCAGCGATGATTTGATTGAATGAAAGTTGAGGGTGAAGCTCTGCTAGCATGCCAATTTTCATCCAAAATTCAGCTTGTGAATTAATAGAACGTGACATAACTGAACTGGCTTTTCTTACTTCTGAATGAAGCTCATCTGATATTTTTACAATGCCCATCGATATATAGTCTGTATATAAAATGTATATGAATTGTATGTCATAGCTATTTAGTGAGTCAAGGTTAGTTTATAATACTCGAAGAATATATCTGTTGGATTTGTAATAGAAACGTTAACCAAAGCTATCTTGTTGGGCATAAGATCTAAGCCATTTCGGTCCAAGAATGAGTTAGCTAGCCTTGCTAACTCAAAATTGCCCCAAACCAATTTAGAGCTTAAACTCTCTCACAATATGTTCATATCAATTTGCCATACATTTGTTTATGGGTTCTATTAAATAAATGTTTAGTAACTTCAACAGACCTAGATTGGCTTTATTTGTAAGCGTATTTAAAATTAAGCCGTTGATTTATATGTCATACATCTATGTTATCATTATTTATACGGACCTGTATAAATAACAGCATTCTGTATATCCAAATAAGAGATAATACCAACCGATGATAAATATGATGTAAATTATTGTTATTGAACAATAATTTAATGCCCAACCCTTTAACGCTAGTGATTTTCTAGGTATTATACGGAATTCCGTAAAATACACTGTTATACGAATCATGGAAACTGACGAGCAACTCAAAGATCGCGAAAGGCTGGAGCGCTATATCGTTCGTGAATCTCTTATTAGTGTTATGAACAACACTAAATGGGAGAAGCTCCGAACTCTGATGCTCGAAGAAGCTGAAAGAAAACCAGCTTGGCGTGTGCGCTGCCTGAGAGATAAGCGGAAGGTTGAGCCACAATGGGATGGTGACTGGTTTTATCACCTCCCAGAGTACAAGCATATTGAGTGGCTAGAAATATACCCGATCAACAAAGAGCATAGGGGCCACGTACTGCCTGATAAAGTCACGGATAATACTGAGTATTTTGTCAGCCTTCTTAAGAATAACAGCATACCCTTTAGCATTGAGGGTGAGTCACTGAGAATTTGGGGCTATCAATGGCCAGGTCAAGCGGTAGAATACGTATAACAAGAAAAAGCAGCAACGCACAACAAGTTGTGCTGGACAGCCGTACCGGCCGCCGCTGTTTTAGGCGTTGGTATGACTCCCCACGTCAAGTAAAACGCAGAGATCCTTGCTAAAAAATATAGCCATAAATTCACTTTCATTAAATAAAGTGAGTTAACGTAAGAATGAAGCAAGTATATTCGTCGGTTATCATGCTGATATTCGTGGATTACTTGCTTTCGCAAGCAGCGCCTACCTTACTTATTTCGTCGTGACACCTGTCTTCAGTCTATGTTCGTGGATCAGCTAACTTTCATTAGCTACCATCCTAACGCCGTCGGTGATTGTGCCACACCCGATGCTTGATTCTATACGCTAACTCAACAACTTTTATCATGCAGGCACTCTCGATAGCCGTAATTTTGGCTCTACGGGTGTCAGCACTATTTCACGCGATATCGCCCAGATATAGGCAATCATTTCTCGCGCTATTGCCGTGACAATCACGTTATAGTGTTTGCCTCGACGTAACATGGTTTGATATCTGCGGCACAGCCTAAGCTGTGCTTTCCATGCGATATCTACAATGGTTTTACCTAGGTCTTCCTGTCGAAGTTGCAGTTCTGTGGAGATGTTTGCGGCAAAACGATAGGTGTGTGCTCCTTCAACAAGTAAGCGTCTTGCTCGACTATTACCACATTTGGTAATAGAACCAATCTTACGGCTGCCACCGCTGCTGTGCTCACTGGGGACAAGTCCAAGATAACTCATGAGCTTTCTTGGATGGTCGAAACGGGTTAGATCTCCGAGCTCTGCTACAACACCAGTTGCTACAAGTAAGCGTACACCTCGCATCGCTTGGATCGCTTTTACCACGGGGTAATAGCGCCAGTTTTTCACATGATGCTCAAGTTCATTATCGAGCCGTTTTAATCGATTCATACGCTCAGTTATTGTTTGTATGTATTCCTGCAAAACAATCTGTTGAGCAGGGTGCGGCAAGATCAATTCGGTTAACCAGCGTAAATGTTGTTTTGACCAATTGTCTTTCACTTTTGCTGTAACATTATTTCGCAGCAGCAAGGCTTTAAGTTGATATTTACCATCTTTAAGATCTTTCATTGCAGTTTCTCTGGCACGAGATAAATCTCGTACCGCTTCATCTTCAGGCTCGGGTACGTAAATAGCGGTTAAGTCTTCTGATTTAAGCAATTTAGCGAGGTTCATTGCATCACGCTTGTCGGTTTTTATTTTATCGCCTGGTTTCTTGGGGATAAGCGAAGGCGCGATGACATAACAACAATGGCCGAGTGATGTGATCAAACGGTAGATCCAATAACCACAAGGACCGGCTTCATAAACGAAGTGTAGGGTTGCATGTGGGTATTTTGATTCGAACCGACGCACCAATTTTGTAACTGATTGTTTAGTTGATGGATTCTTACCTAGGTGAATAGGTTTGACGCCCCGCACATCTTCAATATAAGCGACCTCAATAAATGATTTGTGTGTGTCCATGCCAATAAAAACTATGTTATGTTTACTCATGCTAGTCTCCAGTTTTATATTTTTGACAAATATATTATGGCTCTGGTTTTTAAAACTAACCCACGAAGTTGGAGGCTAGCACCTTGTGGGAGTCATTATGTCTATGTACAATGAAGGACAGGGGGTAGCGCGGAGTTATAGTGAAGCGCTGAATTGGTATCGTAAGGCCGCTGAACAGGGTCATGCCAGATCGCAAACAAACCTTGGTTATATGTATGCAGAAGGACAGGGGGTCACTGAGAGTTACAGTAATGCACTAATTTGGTATAGAAAGGCAGCTGAGCAAAATAATGCTAGTGCACAAAACAACCTCGGTGTTATGCATGAATATGGACAAGGTGTTACTCAGAATTACAGTGATGCGATGAGTTGGTATCGCAAGGCTGCTGATCAAGGCAGCTCGGTTGCACAATATAATCTTGGGTTTATGTATGCGAATGGATTAGGTGTAGCTAAAGACTACGAGCAAGCTGTTAGTTGGTATAGCAGAGCTGCGGAACAGGGCGATTCAAAAGCACAATATGATCTTGGGCTTATGTATGACAATGGAAATGGTGTAGCTAAGGACTATAAGCAAGCTGCTATCTGGTATGGTAAATCCGCTGAGAAAGGAGATGCAGATGCACAATTTAGTCTTGGAGAGATGTATGCTAATGGCGAAGGTGTTACGAAAAATGCTAAGCAAGCGGTTATATGGTATCGCAAAGCAGCGGAACAAGGCCGTTCAACTGCACAAGGAAATTTAGGGTTTATGTATGCGAATGGGTTCGGTGTAGCTAAAGATTACAAGCAAGCGGTTACCTGGTATCGCAAAGCTGCGGAACAGGGCAATTCAAGTGCACAATATAATCTTGGGCTTATGTATGACAGTGGGCATGGCGTAGCTAAAAATGATAATCAAGCTGCTATCTGGTATGAAAAGTCTGCTGCTCAAGGAGATGCAGATGCACAATTTAATCTTGGATTTATGTATGTGAATGGATTAGGTGTTGTTAAAGATTACAAGCAAGCGGTTAGCTGGTATAGCAAAGCAGCGGAGCAAGGCGATGCAGATGCGCAAGGAAATCTTGGACTTATGTATGAGAATGGATTTGGTGTTGCTAAAGATGAGCAGAAAGCATTAGAGCTTTATAAAAAATCAAACTCAGCCTGGTCTAAGAAAAAGCTCCTAGAGCTAAAAGCACGGTTAGATTAAAACGCGGTTATATTTTAGATAATAAAGTTTCAATTTCTAACTTGTTCCTGTCCAGCTTTGGCTTAGTGCAATTGCGCTAAGCCAAATTTTCCCCAAAATCAGTTGCGCAGATTAAAAGACAAGCAAACTGAATAAGGTTTTTGATTTAAAAAAGTTAGCGAGCTTACGGGAGCAAGCCGCTTTCTATCGAAGTACGAGATACAAAGTTGATCCTTCTTCAACAGAATAGTCTGCAATCGTCTTACTGTCCTCAACTTGCTTCCCTAAATATATAAGACGAAACGCTTCAGGTGGTATCCCTCCTTCTTTATCTTTTATCTTCAATTTCAGTACTTTAATAGTATCCGTTAGCTCTACACCATAAGTTGAAACTCGGTTAGATCCTGCTAGCTTTTTTACATTAATTTGTATACTCATGAACAATTCCCTGTTGTAAGTTGAAATATATATGACTACGTGGACTCTAAGCCACAAAACCGTATCAATATTTTATTATTATCAATGCTTTATCATTATCGTTAACATTGTATTGTCAAGTCAAGTCGAATAGGACGCTTTCTGTTTAATGGCTATTTAAACTCGATGGCTACGCGGCTTATCAGCAGGCAAGCAACAAACTTGTGGGCTGCTGGCTCATGCTCGGCGTAAATTCAAAGACGCGATAGTGGCACTAAGGAAAAACAAAGTAGGAAAAATGAGTAAGGCCGATATGGCACTGAGCATGATAGCTAAGCTGTTACGTAGAAGACAGTCGATTTAATGTAGACAATAACCGCGCAGTAAAACCTGACTTGTCGGGCGCGAAGCGAGGTGGGGGGCTTCAACTTAGCAGATGAATAATGATTATTGTGACAAAAAGTTATTGATACTAAGTAATATTTCTGTGCCTGTACTATTGAATAAGCAATTACCTTATGTGATTTGTATCCCTAAAGTGTTACGTGGTGGTTTAGTTTTCTTTTAGTGTTGCTATATTTAATTGTGCTTTTAATTAAGACATTCTTTCAATATATAAAATGGAAATTACACATATTATGGAAAACACTAAAATTACTGCTCGTACTGTATTATTCTTTTCAGATTTTAGTTTCGAAGGTTCTCAATATGGTCCTTATGAGGTTACTGATAAGGTGTATGACTGTGTTAAAGAAGATTTCAATGACAAAGCTTATTCAGTTAAAGTTGGATCTGCTTGCTCTCTCCACTGCTGGCAACACCAAGGCGCAGCGGGTGTTTATCGAGAGTACAAAGAAGACCAGGCTAATATAAATGAACTCCAAGGACTCTCTTGTTTTAAAATTGTTCCAGAAGAAAACCAAGTGGTTAAAATTCGTCTCATCGACCATTCAGGCTCTAATTCTAACGAATACACCTTGTTCGCTAAAATCGCAGGTAGCATTGGCGTTATGCCTGAAGTCATTACAACGTCTAATGATAATGATTATATTGCTGTTGGGGATATGACTCCCGAGCATGATATGTACATTTCGGTACAAGTTCGTGACACTGACCGTACATCTAGTAATTATGGTGAATTTGTTGCTAATGGGGCGCTGTATTTTAAAACTGATGGTGTTGAAGCATCTGTTGATTGGGACGCTTCTCTTAATTATCCTAAAAATATGGCTGTAGAGGTTAAAGGTAACAATTTATTCAATTTGATCCTTGATACGGTCAATTTTATGTAAACCAACGACGAGAATCGCGTTATAACCCTTTCGTCAGATTATTTTAACACTAACACGTATGGGCCGCATGTTTCACCATGTTAAGGCAAGTTTAAAATGTCACATTGTTGATATCTTTAATCCCGAGATAAACTTGCCTTGATTTGCTGCTCCAACATTACCACCGCGAATAACGATCTTATGGTTAGTGGGGATGAATAGATAATCTAATCAGCTCTGGTATTGCCTGGTGTAATGCCGAATTTTTTAGCTTTGATTTTCCATAAGCGTTTTGCTAATTTTTGCATATCAATATCTTTGTCATCTTCGTCGATAATTTCACGACCAATCAGAGTTTCCAAGATATCTTCCAGTGTTAATATTCCCCGAACAGTACCATATTCATTTACAATTAGCGCAATATGGATTTTACCAGATAATAATTCCTTCATGACATGAGATAAAGATATAACATCCAGAAAAGTTGGCATTTTTCGGAGGTAGTTATTTAATCGGGTATCTTTATTGCCGCGAGCCTGCGCCAATAGCAGATCAGAGCGGATAACAAAACCAACAATGTCATCTGGATCTTTGTCATAAATGGGTATTCGGGTAAATCGAGCTTTCTTATATTTATGAAAAAACTCTTCTACTTTTAAATTTTGGGAAGCACAAAGCATCACTGTGCTTGGTGTCATCACATCATTGGCCTTAATTTTTTGTAATAGCAGCAGGTTTTGTAATATGGTGGCTTCTTCCTTATCGATATGACCTTCCTCGGCACTTAACTGTGCCATGACGGTAAATTCATTGCGATTAAAACCTGCTGAGTCTTCCTTACCCTGAATGTTACGGGTAATAATTTCCGACATTTTGATAAACGGATACAATACAAAAATCAGAAACTTCAGACTGTAAGCGGTGACTGGGGCCAACTCCTTCCAATACGAAGCGCCCAGTGTTTTAGGAATTATCTCTGAAAAAACGAGGATCAGTAAAGTTAATACCGCTGAAACAATACCCAGTGAAGAGTTTCCAAAAACCACTGTTGCTTGAGCACCAACTCCTGCGGCACCTGCCGTATGCGCAATTGTATTCAGAGTTAGGATCGCTGCTAACGGCTTATTAATATCCTCTTTTAATACGTGTAGAATTCCACCTGCTTTATGCCCTTCTTTTTCCATTATGGCAATGTGTACACGAGACACACTCAACAAAACAGCTTCAGCAATAGAGCACAAGAATGAAAAAAATAAGGCAATAAATAAATACAATCCTAGAAGAAACATAACTTCCCCTTTTGCTACGGAATCCGCAAATTATTTATGTTAACTATGTCACTTCCGTTTTAAACGTACAACATCACTCATATAAAACATCAATTAAAATTTTATAGTTAACTGTTGAGTATCTTTACTTACCCAACAAAAAATAATGAGTATTACTATCAGCTAGTACAATAATTCTAACACGTTTATGTCCAACAATGGCTTAGTGCAATAATGCTAAGCAATAATTCTAAGCAGAATTGACCCCTTAATAAGTTAACTTGGTAAAACTTGATTATTTTTTTCAACATATTCCATGAGAGCATGACTGCACGGTTTTCCAGAAATAGATCATCGGAAACTTGGAATGTAATCTTGCAAACTTGCAACATGGACCTGAGTTATTTATCATCAAGGTAACTGAATTAAGAGTGAAAAATCCATGACACAGAAAGTATCAACAGAAGTGCAAACTGAATCGACACGCATTGCTAACGGTATTAAAAAACCAGGTCAAAGCAGAGAGCAGACTAAATTGATCGCGGCAGGTATTGAAAAGGGAATAGCCGAATACAAAAAACAGCATAAAGCTAAAGTTCGCCAACTTGATAAACAGAAAAAACAAAAAATTAGATCTAATACCGCGGCAGTAGCAAAAGAAAATGAAGCAGAGATTGAAATTGAACAAACAAAATCAAGTTCAAGTCGATTACCTTGGGCATTATTAGCACTAAGCTGGGCTGGTTTTGCAGGTTATCTTGTACAAACTGGTGTGCTTAAAGTAGGTTAATCGTTTTGCTACCTAATCCGTGAGCTCGCGACATCGGTTACAGACAGCATTAAATCTTATATTTAGTATAAGAATAGGTGTCATCCAGCGACACCTATTTGTATACATAGTGGGTGTTGTTAGCTTGCTATCCTGATAAATTTTGCGTATCCCAAAGTAATTCAGCATAACGTTCCATCGGAATGTTCATTTCTTCCTGCAGCCATTTACCTTTAGTCAGTAGCTCTGCTCTTTTTATTGAAGGGATGTTGTTTTTGAATGCGAGTACGATTGTATTTCCACTTTCGACTTCGAAGCTGAGTAGTCGGCCTTCAAATTCAAGTGCGAGTAATTCATCTAACTCTTGACGTGATTTAAGAGTCGTATGCCAAATATTGAGTACAAGGACACCTTGTTCGTTGAGTGCACTTTTACAATCAGACAAGTAGGATGACTGTATTTGCTTTGGTTCCATACCTGCTGAGTTGTATAGATCTGAAAAGATAATGTCGCTTTTCATGTTGGTATTTTTCATGTGGTTAACAGCATCGTCTATATGAATGAAGAGGCGGTCAGTGTCGGGCAAGCTAAAATATTTTTTTGCGGTCTTCGCTACTGCTTCACGGTATTCAACCACGTGTACGTTTAAGTCGGAGAAACTACTGAGTAGGTTCTTTGCCATTGAGCCTGCACCGAGTCCCATAATCGAGACTGTTTTTAGTATAGGGATAAACAATAAACCCGTCATCATAGCCTGTGTGTAGCCGAGTGCTAATCCATTAATATTATTCAGCTTCATGTAACTTTGATAGATCTTCCTATCAAAGCTGAGGATCCGGCTCGTCCTTGTTTCATAAACGTAGATAGGACCGTGTTCATCGACAGTGTGTGAAATACAGGTACCATTAATATCCATCGTATTTTAACCTTTTATATAGCCTTGTAAGCCCTAATGTCTAAGCTTAGTTCACTGATGAGGTAATCGTATTTAGTGAGTGTATAGTGGGATATTAAGCACCATGATGATAAATGACGCGTGCCTGTGTTGCAAGTTAGCGAAATAAAATGGTAACAAAGCATTAAACTAATTGTAACTTGATCTGTATCAATGGCTGGTATCAGTCTATGCGTTTATAGTTAATGTGAACAGCATGTAAAGTGATTCACACATGAGTAAAAGGCGGTAAAGATGGAATTATTACGCAATCCTAAATGTTACACGGACGTGTGTATTGATGGTACCTGGTATCATTACGATCACTGTGGTTCGAAAGTTTACTCTCTAAGTGGTGGCGCGGCTCCCGAGTTAGACCTTGCTCGTGAACCTGCGACAGAAACAGAGCTTATTGACCTTATTCATATAGCGGTTAATTAACCTTTTTTATTTTGTAGTACATACAGTGTCATCACTCAGCGACATTTGTATTTTGGACCTTTAGATGTATTAAGCATTTAAAGGTCATTTTTTATTCTTTACTCCTCTTTACAGTGTGATCTCTTTGCGTTTTCTGAATTTTGTCATATTATGTCACTCTATTTTGATTGGAGAAAACACATATATGAAACGCATTATGCTATTCCTTGCAACCAACCTGGCCGTAATGGTGGTTTTTAGTATTGTATTAAACATTATCTATGCAACTACCGGTATTCAATCAGGTAGCCTTTCTGGGTTGTTGGTGATGGCGGTATTGTTTGGTTTTGGTGGTTCATTAATCTCATTAATGATGTCGAAGAAAATGGCGCTACGTTCAATTGGCGGCGAGATCATCACAGAGCCTCGTAACTCGAATGAACATTGGTTATTAGAAACCGTTACTCGACAAGCAAAACAAGCGGGTATTGGCATGCCTGATGTTGCTATTTATGATGCTGCCGAGATGAATGCATTTGCAACGGGTGCTAAACGCGATGACGCCTTAATTGCGGTATCAACGGGTCTATTAGCACAAATGACACGTGATGAAGCAGAAGCTGTTGTTGCCCACGAAATCAATCATGTTGCTAACGGTGACATGATCACAATGGCCTTGATGCAAGGTGTTGTGAATACGTTTGTTATCTTCTTATCACGTATTATTGCTAATGCAGTAAGTGGTTTCACATCGGATGATGAAGAAGGCGAGGGTGAAGGTGGTAGCTTTATGACTTACTTCATCGTATCAATGGTGTTAGAAATGCTATTTGGTTTCTTAGCAAGCTTCTTAACAATGTGGTTCAGCCGTCAACGTGAGTTTAAAGCAGACTCTGGCGCAGCAAAGCTAGTTGGTAAAGAGAAGATGATTGCTGCACTAGAACGTCTAAAAACAAGTCAAGAAACACAACTTGAAGGCTCGATGATGGCGTTTGGTATTACAGGTAAGAAGACGATGATGGAATTATTAATGAGCCATCCACCGCTTCAAAACCGTATTAACGCATTACGTAACCTTTAATTTACGGACGTTATAAATAATCATTTCTGATGATTAAGTTAGCCCCATTGGTAGTCTTACTAAAATAAGATTATACCTTTGGGGCTTTTTTGTTACTATTTCATACATTACTCATACATTTGAAATTATTGTAGGTGATATAGTCGTTTTAACTTATTTAAATGAGTATATTTTCTATGGATAAATCATTCCTTGTTACACATAATGATAGAACAAAGCGAGTCTGGAATTTAGTCCTACAATCATCAGCTGATAAATCAGCTATTTCTAATACATTGTTTACTCCTAATCTTGGTATAAATAGAGCTGCAACGGATCTTGCATCGAAATTACATCAACATATGCAACCTGGGAATAGACCTTGTTATTTAATTATCTCGATATATGATCCAATAGACGAAGAGCAGTCTAAAAATTTAAATGATAGAAGAGCAAAGTCGGCTAGCTCAGTAGCAAACACTTTGGGTACAATAGTTACAGGTGGTTTAACCCCTGTAGCTGGACCTTGGGTGGGTATACCAGCTGGCGGTTTGACTCGATTTGCGATTTTAGACCTTATGTTGTCTATAAAACGAAACTGGAATAGCGGTGATATATTAATTACGGTAGACGGAAAAGTAAACGGTGGAATTGGACAGCCACATTCGAGTCAGTATATAGTGATATCTCGTAACAGTTATGATAAAAACAAGTTGGATCGATAGCTATGGACATGTTAATTTCTATCTGTATTGCAGGTGCCCTCTATTTTATTCTCACCCGATTTTTTTGTAAAGGCATTACACTGTATTCAATTTGTACAGTTTTAATCGTAATGAGTTTATACCTAACAAATACTGTGAATGAACTTTCAGATTGGGCTTATTTTGGAGTAATTATCGGTGCTGTTGCAAGTATTATGAAGTCTGATAAAAATATTAATTAATAAGACCATATCAATGTTGATTAAGTTAGCCCCATTGGTGGTCTTACTAAAATAAGATTATACCTTTGGGGCTTTTTTGTTTTCTGTAAGATAATTAACCAAAGTAACTCTTTATGGTTAATTAAATGTTTTTATACGTTTAAAACGTGATAGACAAACGAATAATAAATATCAAAAAAGTGTATTTTATATGTTATGAATTAGTGGCTTATGAGGTTAAAGCTAATGACGGACATAACTGTAGATAAAGTACCTGTGGTTGACGGTAACGGTCGCCATTTGTTAATGATTAGATTCGCTAAACTATTCATTGCGTTTGGCATTCCGCTGTTTTTACTCTCTGTCCCCACCTCACAATTACCCTTTGATAACCTTAGTATTATTCAACATCGATTATTAGCCATTTTTGTCCTTGCTGCCTTGCTGTGGATCCTCGAACCTGTGCCTGTCTTTGCCACATCGATTTTAATTATAACGCTTGAGTTAGTGATGCTCTCAGATCAAGGGCTTTACAGTTTTCGTTTTTTTAATGATGGCATCGAACCCGCCACTAATATCGAGGGGCTGATGCATTATAACGATATTTTCGCTGCCTTTTCGTCACCGATTATTGTGTTGTTTTTAGGTGGTTTCTCACTTGCAATTGCAGCAAATAAATATGCTTTGGATACAAATCTAGCTAACGTATTATTAAAACCGTTTGGCACTAAACCCGCTATGATTATGCTTGGCTTGATGATGATCACTGCGTTGTTTTCTATGTTTATGTCAAACACGGCAACGACGGTGATGATGCTGTCCTTGTTAGGACCAATCCTGATGTCTGTGCCGAAAGAAGAAAAGGGTGTCAAAGCATTAGTATTAAGTGTGCCGATTGCTGCTAACCTTGGCGGGATCGCGACACCGATTGGTACGCCGCCGAATGCAATTGCGCTGCAGTATTTAGACCGTCTTTATAATGTAAGTTTTCTGGATTGGATGATGATTGGTTTGCCCTTTGTCATCGTGCTACTGGCTTTTGCATGGTGGTTATTACAAAAACTGTTTCCCTTTAGCGGTGACAGCTTACATTTACAGCTTGGCGGTGACTTTCAACGTAGTTGGCAAGCCATCGTGGTTTATATCACCTTTGCGTTAACGATTATCTTGTGGATGAGTACTGCTCTACATGGCATGAATACCTATGTTGTCGCGATTGTGCCACTGGCGATATTTACGTTAACTGGCATCATAGGTAAAGAAGAATTGAAGTTAATTAATTGGGATGTGTTATGGCTGGTTGCTGGTGGTATTGCGATTGGTATTGCATTAGATAAAACAGGGTTAGCGGGAGTGATGGCAAATGCGATTGATTACTCCGTGTTACCAGCCTTGTTAGTTATCTTGGTCATGTCTTTTGTGTGTTGGTTGATGGCAAATTTTATCTCAAATACCGCAACTGCGAATTTGTTAATGCCAATTGCAGCAGCGGTCGCAACATCGATGGATGACTTATCATTATTGGTGATGCTGGTTGTGGTGGCTTGTTCTGCGTCACTAGGAATGATATTACCTGTTTCAACGCCTCCTAATTCGTTGGCGTATGCAACTGGATTAGTTGCCAGCAAGGACATGGCAAGAGTGGGACTTATCATGGGACTTGCTGGTTTAGGACTCGTTTATACGGTTATTCTGTTTTTTGTTACTATCAGTTAGATTTAGTGATAATCAGTTAAATTGAGTGAGCAAATAGCTAAATTGAATCTGTAGCAGTTTCGCCTAGCGATTGTTGATGCACTATATTGACGATGTTACGCTGATTATCTAGCTCATATACCCAATCACATTGATTGGGAAGCGTGGCTAAACACTGCTCGGTAATACGCTGGAAATAAGCGGTGAAGTTACGGACCTCTGCACTTGTCATGAATGTTTCTTTTTGCTTATGGCCAGTATTTTCTTCAAGTGTTTGACGTTTGTTTTCCTGCTCTAATCGCCATGCTTGTACACTGTTAAAGCTGGGTGCTTTAAGCATGATCCAATGATCAATACGTTGATATAATTCCTGGTAGTTCTGCTTTAATTGTTGGTTAACATAACTGCGCCAAATTCCGTACTTGTCTTTTATTGCTTCTAATTTGTTGATCGGATAAATAAGCTCTTTCATTAACTGGGGTTGCACACCTAAACACCAACCTTCCAATATAATCACATCAATAGGGCGGTCAACAATTGGCCATTGTGATTGTGGGTAAGGGTTATCTGCAAACTTGTTAAATCTCGGTAATTTTACTGGTTCGCTTTCGCTTGCGCCTGCACACAGCTTATCTAATGTCACATTAGCAAGATTCATGTCGTGCGTGCCGGGAACACCGCGGGTACGCAGTAAAGGATGAACTTGGTTGGCCAGTTCGTTGCGCTGATGCCGACTGTAATAAAAGTCATCAAGTGATAATACCGCGACGTTTAAGTCAAACTCTGTGCTTAGGCGAGTACCTAGATAATCAGCAAGCGTTGACTTACCTGAACCTTGACAGCCATTAATACCAACGAGGAAGGTTTGTTTTGCTTGTTTTTGGTGCGCTACGATACTTAACAGTGCACTCGAAAAATTTTTTGATGCATGGGTTAAATAGTTTGCATCCAACTGGTGGCGCTGAATGAATTGGTCTAATACTGGCTTTGTCTTCATAGATCACCACTTTCTTTGAATTCACTGAATTTATATCATCAATAATAACTACAACATTTAAACAGTTTTTAATAAATATTTAAATAACTAATTATTCACATTCAACAACTATGCCAGTCTTAGTTCTAGTTATTTCTTGTTAATTGATCTGGATCTAATAATTTAATGGGTTCTTGACGTGTTAGGGCTGTGTGTTCTTCTGCTACTGAATAGCGGGTAAGATGAAGTAGGTCGATTAAGTGTTAGGAATAAGGTAAGCTGAAGCCTGTTAAATATTTGAAGTTGATTATGTTAAGCTTAACATGTGGTTAATTTGCATAATCTAATATTGAGTAGGATAAAATAATGTCATCTTTGGAAACGAATCGTTTACTACAAGATAAAATACTAAACGACGATTCACATGCTTGCGCTGTTAAACAGCTAAGTAACTTGGGTATCTCGGGCTTGATGACACTTGAAGCGATAGAATTCCAGATCCTTGAACTTGATGCTGTTCTCGTTAGCTGTCAGCAATTGCAAGATAGCTATTCACCGTTAATCACAAGTTTACCATCAAGGTTACATATTTGTTTTCAAGGTTCTGCAACCAGTCGCGAACAGCTTGCAGCATTGGTGAAGATTATCGAAAGTGCGCCACAAGCACTGTGGTCGTTAAGGGATGATAGTTTTAATTGTTATGAAATGGACTTTCGTTTGGCTGAATTACAACAGCTGTTAGCCATTTTAAAACCGTTAAATAAGAAACTCGCGCCGTTTGTAAATACTCATAAGTTAGGGTCTGCGAGTACACTGAGAAATCTTCAATGCTGTTTAGATAATGCAGGGATGTTTTGTTGGTTCTCATCTAAATGGCGTAATGCTAAGCAACAAGCATTAATCCTCGCAACAAATGAACAGCTAAAGCTTGATGACATTAAGCTGTTATTTCCAGCCATGATCAAATACGCTAATACTCAAGCACACTTTGATGAGCTGTTTGAACAAGCACCGATCTTAGCAACGTATCACAAGGGGTTGAATACTGATGTTGTGCCCCTGCTGGCGGTGCGCGAATGGTATAAAGATGTTGAGTTTGCAATGGCGGAGCATTTTGTGGGTGAAGCAGGGATCTTAGAGGGTTTATCTATTATTGATAAACAGAAAGCAGATAAGCTAGTTAAAATTTATCACGCAAGTTCAGTCTTGGTGATTAACAGCATAGATAAGCAAATGAGTAAGTTAAGATTAAGTTTCCCTGGTTATGAAGCTCTGCAACACGTTGATGCAGACTATGTCGCTGCGGTGTCTGAACTAAAAGCGATTATTGTTAATCAGTTAAGTGTTTTGAACGATGCGGGTGTTGATAGTCGTTCTTGTTTATCTGAGCTTTGAAAGCGCGGGATTTAAACACTTAATACCAAGAGTGTTGATCAGTATTGAAACTTTGCTAAGCCGGTTTGCACATTAATTGGTTTAGCGGGTTTGCTGTGTATGGGTTTTGCTAAAACCTGTGGTGGTAATGCCTTCAAGCTTAATGTTAACTATTCTCGATGCACTTCAAATATAACAAACTCTGAATTTTAGATATAAAAAAACCTCGCTCATTGAGCAAGGCTTCATTATTTGGTGCGTCCTACAAGATTCGAACTTGTGACATCTAGCATGTCGAGCTAGCGCTCTACCAACTGAGCTAAGGACGCGTTGTTTGTACCATTAAAAAATGGTGCTCGCTACAAGATTTGAACTTGTGACATCTAGCATGTCGAGCTAGCGCTCTACCAACTGAGCTAAGCGAGCATAATTTGGTATGTCGTTAAGACGAGACAAATATTAGCCCGCATCCAAATTATCGGCAAGTCTTTTTTAAATAATATCAGTCCTTTGCTTTAAAACTAAGCAGTTGGGTTGATATTTAGATCTTCTGACGGACCGAAGAATTCAAAATGGACATTTTCAGCCGGGATCCCTAATTTTGGTGCGAAGCCATTCATTGCTTGCATGAAAGGTTTTGGACCTAAGAAATAGAATTCTACATCACGATCATCACCGATTTTGTCTTCAAGCATGGCTAAGTTGATGAAACCTGTTGCATCTGGTTTACATTCTGATGTTGCATCACTGTAAACGAAGTAGGGTTTGATGTTTTCGTTTTCAGCTGCAAGGTTTGTTACATGGTCACGGAATGCATGTACCTTGGTGTTCATTGCTGCATGAATAAAGTGAATAGGGCGGTCTGTGCCTTTTAAGCTATTTAGCATGCTTATTGCTGGAGTAATACCAACGCCACCTGTTACCAGTACAACCGGTTTGTTGTTGTCTTTTAGGATGAAGTCGCCCGCAGGTGCTAATACGTGCAGTGTGTCACCCGCTTGAATACGATCGTGTAGGTAGTTCGATACGGCGCCACCTTCTTCACGTTTAACACTGATACGTAAGTACTCTGAGTTTGGTGAATCAGATAAACTGTATTGACGACGTGTTTCTTCACCATCAATGTTTAATACTAAGCCCAAAAATTGACCCGGTGTGAATGAAGGCGCTGGTTCACCATCGGTTGGCGTCAGGTAGAATGACATAATGTTATCGCTTTCAGCTGCTTTTGTAGTTACTCTAAATTCACGTTCACCACGCCACATGCCTTTTTCTTCTTCATTAGCAGAGTAAACAGCTTCTTCTGCCCCGATAAGTAGGTCAGCGAGTTGCCAGTATGCAAGTCCCCAAGCATCAATAACCTCATCTGTAGCGGCATCACCTAAAACAGCTTTGATCGCTTTTAATAAACATTCGCCAACAATTTCATAATGCGCAGGTTGAATATCAAGAACAACATGTTTATTTACAATTACACTTACCGCTTTTTCTAATACTGAAAGATTGTCAATATTAGCTGCATAAGCAACAAGTGCATTAGCTAATGCTTTAGGCTGAGCATTACCTGCTTGGTTTTTTTGGTTGAAGAAACGCTTTACTTCTGGATATTCTCTAAACATCAAAGGATAAAAATGCGCTGTAATATCATTGGCATGAACAGAAACAGCAGGGACAGTCGCTTTGATAATATCAATAGTGTGTTGCGTTAACATATTAGCTACCTTGTATAGGTTAGTGAAATAAATTGATCTACATCAATCTTTATGTTTGTTCTATTGCAGTAGTCGTGCCAAGTTTTTAAGTTGTTGTTTTTAATTGGTTTATTGTTTTTACTATGAGTTCGTTGTTATTATGACACGCGTATTTAGTTGTCAATAACACAACGCGGTGTCCAAATGACAACTGCATGTGTGTGAACTAAATGGAATTAAGTTTAATGTTCACCCGGTTTACCTTGTTGCCTGAAATTGCTAAGATGTTGTTCATAAAGGAGTTAAGATGAAATTGAATGTTACAGATGGCATCGAATTACTTTCTCTAGAGGAAGGTGATTCTTTAACTATATTAAATTTAGTTGAATCCAGTCGACCCCAATTAGGGATGTATCTCTATTGGGTTGATGGCGTCCGAGATGAAGTATCCGCTCATAAATACATAGTAGAACGTTTACATAGTGGCTTGCCAGGTTCTCGATGGTTCAAAATAAAATTCAATGCACAAGTTTGTGGTGTCTTTGCTATTAAGTCTATTTCAACTGAGAGTGGTGTTGCTGAGGTCGGCTATTGGCTATCACATGCTGTGCATGGTAATGGAATCATGACTAAAATCATTGCACATTTACCTTCTTTTTTGTTAGAGAGTACTGATGCAAAAATAATTGAATTTAGGTGTCTTGAAAAGAATATTGCGAGTATTAGTGTGGCAAAAAAATCGGGTGCGGAGTTAGTGGGTTCAATACCTAACTACATGAATGCAGGTAATGAAAATCAGGACTTACATATATACCAGCTGCAATTGCAAGCCTGACATATAGCAATAGGTATCACGCATTGATAATTTAAGCGCTAATAACCACCTGTAATGGTTGACTTACTTTGCTTTGGCCGGATACCTCATACAGCGAAGGAACAAAATGAAATTGATAATTAGAGACGTTCAAAAAGAAGATTCACAAGGAATTATCAACATATTGAACCCTATCGTAGAGGCTGGTCTTTATACGATTCTCGACACAACCTTTTCACTTGAAGAGGAAGAAAAATTTATCCAGGACTTCCCTGAAAGAGGGGTCTTTAATGTTGCAGTCAGCTTAGAAGAATCAAACGTTGTAGGCTTTCAAAACGTAGAACCTTTTGCAACGTATACCCATGCCTTTGATCATGTCGGCATCATCGGCACCTATGTTGATAGTAGCTATAGAAGACAGAGTATTGCATCCAGCTTATTTAACGCCACGTTTGAACGAGCAAGATCCAAAGGTTATGAGAAATTGTTTGCTTATGTTCGGAATGATAACCAAGATGCATTGGCAACCTATCTAAAACAGGGATTTGAAGTTATTGGCATAGCTAAAAAACACGCTAAGATAGATGGTAAATATATAGATGAAGTGCTTATAGAAAAACTCTTGTAGGGTAATTTTAAAGTTTGGACTCAATTATTGTTGAGCTCAATTATTAACCTTCCTCAATGACTGAGGAAGGTTTCGTTATTGACTTAAGACTTGCAAAGCTCGGCAACGACTTTCAATCGACGGGCTGGTTCTGCGACAAACGGATTGGTTTTATCCCACGCATAACCTGCTAAAATCGAACAGATCATTTGTTTGATCTTCGGATTAGGATTTTCGTGTAAAACCACATCTTGGAATTCACCACTATACCAGCCTTCAACATAACAACGGAATGCGTTAACACCGGTCATGAGCGTATCTGAATACTCCATTTGCCAATTAACGGTTTCATTGTTGAACTGTTTTATTAATAAGTCAGTTGCAAGCTCAGCTGATTTCATCGCAATCGTCACACCAGACGAGAATACCGGGTCTAAAAACTCACCCGCATTACCAAGCAAAGCATAATGGCGATCAAACAACTTAGTCACGTTAGCAGAATAACCCATGATAGAGCCACAAGCGTTAGGGTAGTTTGCTTGTGCAAGTAACGCCGCTAGGTTGTGCTCTTCTTTGGCTAATTGCTTTAACGCTTCAATGTGGTCATCAGGATAGTTGGCAAAGAATTCTGGTTCACCTACTACACCAAACGAGCAACTTCCATTACTAAATGGAATGAGCCAATACCAAACCTTACTGTCGTCTGGATGCACGGAAATTAAGATCTTATTACGGTCAAAGTGATTGGCAGTAATGTTATCTTCAATATGGGTAAAGATAGCGCGTCTTGGAGGCAGAGTTGATGGTTCTTCCAGTCCGAGTAAGCGAGGCAATACACGACCAAAACCGCTGGCATCAAGGATAAAATCAGCTTCTATTTCATAGCTATTTTGATTTTTATCTAAGACGGTTAATAATGGTTTTTCTCTCCTAATATCAACGTTTTTAACTTCGTGCTCATAGCTAATCGTGACGCCTTGTTGCTCTGCACAATCGGCAAGCAATTTGTCAAAGTGTCCACGCTGTACCTGGAATGTAGTACCTTCACCTGCGGTGTATTTATCGGTGAAATCAAACTCAGTGTATTTGCCAGAAGCATGAAAAGCAGCGCCATTTTTAAATTGGAAACCAGCAGCGTTGACAGCATCAAACATATCGGCTTTTTTAAGTGATTCCATACACGCTGGCAATAAACTCTCGCCAATAGAAAAACGTGGGAATATTGATTTTTCGATAATAGTTGCGTTAATGCCTTGCTTGTTTAGTAGTGCAGCAGCGAGCGAGCCTGAAGGGCCTGCGCCAATAATGACGACATGTGCTGGTTGTGTTGAAGACACAAAAATTCCTTATTATATCGAGTATTAGCTCGGCAGATTGAGTTAGTAAAATATTTTATATGCTGATTTTATCACATGTTCGATACTTGGTTAAAATCTTTAAGTAAATCGATAAATATAGTTGATATAAATCAAGCTAGGCTGGTGTATTTATAGCTCTAAGGTGGTTATTTAACTCCTTGCTTTTTATAAAAATATAATTGTAGTATTTTATGTTGTCACTATGACTACTCAGTGCTATAACTAATACTTATTGAATGACCGATTTAAGGACTAGTTACAATGGAAAATCTCCGTTTTATCGAGAGCATAGATACGATTATCTATGACCTTTCTCGAGAACTACCTAAGCACCAAAGATATAACCGATTATTGCAGTCATGGCGGGATATTTTTTCATGTGACGCGTGTGTATTACTCAAGCTGGAAGGCGATAATTTGGTGCCTAAATCGGCTAACGGTTTACAAATAGAAGCAATGGGGCGACATTTTCCCATTGCAGAACATCCAAGATTTGAGCAGATTCTAGCTAACTACGAAAATGAAGTACAAAAAAAAGTACTCCGTTTTGATGCTGCCTGTGATCTACCCGATCCTTATGACGGCTTGATCCAAACGCCAGATGGACAACTTAATGTCCACGATTGTATGGGCGCGGTTTTAGTGATTGATAACAAGCCGTGGGGTATTGTCACTATGGATGCGCTTAATCCACAACGCTTCGATTCTCTCGACCCACAAATCCTGAATTCCATGATTGGCTTGACCGAAGCTGTGATAAAAACCGCCAACTTAATCTTTGCATTAGACCAAAGAGTGCAACGCCAAGAGCAAGTGACTGCGAGTTTAATTAGCGAGAAGTTCAGTGAGGAAATGATCGGCTCAAGTTCAGCGATGAACATGCTTAATTTAGAAATAGACTTAGTGGCTGACTCTGACTTAGCGGCATTAATATATGGTGAATCTGGTTCGGGTAAAGAGCTAGTCGCGCGTCGAATTCATATGGCATCAAAACGTGCCAATGAAGCATTAATTACAGTTAACTGCGCTGCATTACCCGAAACCATGGTCGAAAGTGAGCTATTTGGCCATGTCGCTGGTGCATTTACTGGCGCAACTAAAAACCGTTTGGGTAAATTTGAACTTGCCGATGGTGGCACGTTATTTTTAGATGAAATTGGTGAATTACCTATGTCTATTCAAGCCAAATTATTACGCGTTATTCAATTTGGTGAACTCCAACGTTTAGGCAGTGATAAGCCACATAAGGTTGATGTGCGTTTAATTACAGCGACGAACCGAGACTTAGCGAAAGAGGTTGCAGAAGGACGTTTTAGAGATGACTTATACCATCGCTTAACTGTGTATCCCTTAAAAGTACCAAGCTTACGCGAACGTGGTAACGATATTTTGTTATTAGCAGGTAATTTCCTTGCTAAGATCCAACGTAAAGTCGGTATTAATAATTTAACGTTAGCCAAAGATGCAGAGCGTGCATTATTGGCGTATGAATGGCCAGGTAATGTGCGTGAGCTTGAGCATCTATTAAGTCGAGCCTCGTTACGTGCAGCAGCTCGTAACCGCAAAGATGAGCGTGTTGTGATACTCGAAAGCAGTGATTTAGATATACAAACAGCCAATGATAGTAATCAATTAACGTCTTCTTTATCGATGAATAGATCGGCTGCTATGTCGGTTGATAGCAATGTTGAACAAGGCGAAATTGTGATTAGCCCGAGTGCCAATGATAATAACCTAAAACAAATAACCGACGATTTTCAGACTCAGTTTATCAAAAGTATGTTAGCTGAAAATAATGGTAATTCGGCGGCAACGGCACGCGCGATTGGGGTTGATAGAAGTAATTTACATCGCTTGATGAAGCGACTTGATATTCAGTAAGCCATCGCGTTTACTTGATTAAACGTCATCGAAGTTGTATAAAAAAGGCGGTAGTGATCTGAATCACTACCGCCTTTTAATTATTTTATTATGTTTAGTACTAACCAAACAGCAATATTGATTAGGCTGCTGTCGCTAACTCAACTGTATGATCTTGCGTTGTTTTCTTATAAACACTTGCAAGTTTAATCGATAACAATATTGCCGCCATTGTTAGACCTGAAATAAATCCAATCCAGAAACCAGCTGCGCCCATTGCTGGTACAATTAAATCTGTTAATGCCAGCGTATAACCAATAGTCATGCCCACAGCCCAATAAGAGAATAGGGTGATGTAAAAGATCACACTTGTTTCTTTATAACCACGTAATGCACCAGCAGCAATAACCTGAACTGCATCTGAAATTTGATACACAGCGGCAATCAACATTAAACCTGTTGCAATATTAATGGTGGTCATGTCTTCGGTATAAATTTCTGCAATCTCGTTACGCAGTATAATGGTGAAGATCGCAGTAATCACAGAAAAACCAACACCCATCCACATCGCAGTGATACTGGCAAACTTCGCTTGTAGTGGTTTTTTCTCCCCAACATATTGGCCAACGGTAATTGTCGCTGCAATACCAATACTAAGTGGTAGCATGAAGACCATTGATGAGAAGTTTAACGCAACCTGATGTGCTGCAACCGTAATCGCGCCAAGTGGCGCTAACAGAATAGACACAACTGCAAATAAAGTTACTTCACAGAACATAGATGCGGCAATTGGGAAACCAACACTAATGATGTGCGACATTTCTTTTTTATCGATACCATAAACTTGATCGAATAATTTGATCTCTTTAAAGTCTTTATGGAAGTAGCTATAAGCAATCATCGAAAAAAACATAGCAACAAATACTAATGCAGATGCAACAGCACAACCAACGCCACCCAGTGCAGGCATACCAAAGTGACCATTAATGAAGATGTAGTTTGCAGGTACGTTTACCATGATACCAATTAAACCAATCACCATGGTTGGTTTGGTAATGCCTAGACCTTCATGGTAACTACGAAATACTTGATAACCACATGCAAAAGGCAATGCTAATGAAATAACACGTAAATAACCTGTTGTTAGCTCAGCTAATCTATCTTCAACATGCATGAATTCAAGGACCATAGGGCTGTAATACAGTAGCGCCATCATAGGCAGAAAGGTGATTAATACAAACCAGATACCTTGTTGAACCACTTGTGCAATTTGATTTTTCTTTTTAGCGCCATAAAGTTGCGCTACGATAGGGGTGACCGCCATTAAAATGCCGATCAAAAACATGAGTACTGGGAACCAAATACTGTTGGCGATCGCGACCGCCGCCATGTCTGTTGCACTTACTGCGCCAGCCATTACGGTATCAACAAAGCCCATGACAGTGAACGCAAGTTGTGCGATCAAAATTGGAACCATTAATTTAAATAATTTAGAAACCTCAGATCGATATTTCTGCACTGCTACTCCGAATATTTTTGGGGTTGTTATATTGTGTATTCTAAGAATTGATGTTGCTGAAAACGAAAGAAGTGATTATGAATGTTGTGATATTCGCGTTCGTGAGGGTATACCTGATCCAGCTAGAAGCATAATAATCCTTTATGGCTAGCATTTAAAGATGTATTTAAATTTATTTTATTCGATATTAACATCAAGTTATTAACTAGATGAATTATCTAAACTAACACGATATAGTTAGGTATATTCGTTTAAGTAGTGATAAAGGTCATTTATGTTTACTGGTATTGTACAAAGAAAAGCAAAGATTATTAGTATCGAAAAAAAAGAGCAATTACATACGTTAGAAGTTGCGCTAGATAAAGTACATCAAGACGGTTTAGTTATCGGTGCAAGTATCGCGAATAACGGTACATGCTTGACGGTAGTAAAAATGAATGATGACAGTGTTTGCTTTGACGTGATTGAAGAAACACTTAAAGTAACGAATCTTGTCGACCTTGAAGTAGGCGATGAAGTTAATCTAGAACGCGCTGCAAAATTTGGTGATGAGATTGGCGGGCATCTATTGTCGGGTCATGTACATACACAAGCTGAAATTGTCACCATTAATCGTACTGAAACTAACTGCGATATCTGCTTTAAAATAGCCCAAGAATGGCAAAAATACGTATTACCAAAAGGCTTCATCTCAATTGATGGTATCAGCCTCACATTAGGTGATGTAGCAGACGGTCATTTTTGGGTTCATTTAATACCAGAAACGTTAGCCGTAACGAACCTAGGCAGTCGTCGTATTGGTCAGTTTGTAAACATTGAAATTGACAGCCAGACACAAGCGATTGTTGATACTGTCGAACGTATGATGGCAAATAAGTAATTAACGTTACCTTATAGTTGATAGAAAATAGCATCATAAGAGCGATATTCAGGCTTAGCAGTTTTTTCAAACATGCCGCATCGCTCTAAATTCACACACTCTCTAATACGACCTTATTTATACAATTTGTATTCAAAAGCATTTTATTTAAAGCTTCGTATTTAAAATATTTGCTCATCATCCGCATCAATAAATAATTCAAATTTTTCATGAGCTTGATCATGCAATAATTTAAAGTGAATACTATTGCAGCAGGCACTGCACTCATCATAAAAATCTTGCTCGCCATTGCTGGCATCAATATCCGCCGTGATAAATTTACCACAATGTGGACACACAACTGTTCTATGGGAAAATTGTTTCATGATAACCTCCGCAGGTTATATATCGCATCCTCTAAGCTTATTTTAGCTGAAGATTGTACTTTTGCATGTTTGGAGTATTAGGCATGGGTAACGATGAAAATAGGTACTGACATATCTCGATATCAGTACCAAAAAATGGATGTTATGTGGTTATACTAGAGCATACAACTGAGTAGGTAAGGGTATAGCATCGGCGCAATAATAGATGTTAATACGCCACTAATGAGTAATGCTGTGGTGCTAAACGCACCGTGAGTATGACTCAGTTCCATCGCCTTAGAAGTGCCAATAACATGTGAACCTGCACCAATAGCAAGTCCTTGGGCTTCGGGGGTGTGAATTCGTAAATGTTTCAATAAAAATGGTGCGCAGACGTTACCAAATATACCGACCATAATAACCATGATCGCAGAAATAGCTGGGATCCCACCGATCGTTTCGCTAATTGCCATTGCTATTGGCATGGTTACTGCCTTAGGTGCTGCTGAGGCCACAATTTCAGGTGGAGCTGAAAAGCTAATGGCGACGAATACGGTAACGACCAACCCGATAATTACGCCAGCACTACAGGCAATTAATATGGGTACTATTTTTGCCTTAACGTGGACAAATTGTTGATATAAGGGGAAGGCGAGGGCAATAACGGCAGGTTCGAGCAAACGCGTTAATATCGTTGTACCTTGTTCGTATTCTTCAAGCTTAAATCCAAATACCATCATGATGGTAATTAACATGCCAATACAAAGCAGGATTGGATTAAAGATCGCAAGTGCGGTTTTCTTATAAATCCATTGCGCAAAAAAATAGATAACAAGGGTTAATGGGATAGCTAAATATACGATCATTTATCACCACCTTGTTTTTTATTTAGTGCTTTATTTGATTTGGTGGCACTTGCTCGATTAAAAAAACAATAGGTATGTCCAACGGTAAAAAAGATAACAACAGTACCAATGAAACTCGCCATGATGAGGGGCAGCAAGTTTTGTTGCACTAAATCAAAGTAACCCATGAGGGCAACACCTGCAGGTACAAATAAGATACCTATGTGACGATTAAGTTGAAAGCATACTTTTGCTACATACTTTTGCTTTAGCATGCCACTGCTTAATGCGATAAATAAAAGTAATAAGCCGATGATACTTGAGGGAAATTCAACGGGTAATAGCATGCTAATAACACGCCCTAAAACCACAAAACAAAAAATGGTGAAAATATTGTACAGCCATATTTTCATTGATTACCTACCTACTAATTATGCGATTGCTAAGCAATTACTGTGCGATCGAAAGCGCCCTATATAAAATGTTAAAAATATACAGGGCAGATGATACAATAAACGTTACTTGAAGTTTATTAGGTTATAAAAATGCAGTATCCGGTTAATGAAATTTTTGAAACAGTACAAGGTGAAGGCCATTTTACTGGTTATCCCGTTATCTTTATTCGCCTACAAGGATGCGATGTAGGTTGTTCGTGGTGTGATACCAAACAAACTTGGGCTGTTGATCCCGAGATGCAAGTGTCACAACAAACGGTGAACAAAGCTTGCGATGATAAACCACATTGGGCGAACTTTACTGCACAAGAATTCATTGCCATGATACAAAAAAACGGTTTTGTTGCAAAGCATATTGTGATTTCGGGTGGTGAACCTTGCCAATATGACCTTGTCGAATTAACGCGTGAATTAGAACAAGCAGGATATTTCTGCCAAATTGAGACTTCGGGAACATCCGAAGTTCGCGCAACAGACACGACTTGGGTGACAGTATCACCAAAGATCCAGATGAAAGGTCAGCTACCGGTTCTACAGAGTGCACTGCGTCGTGCAAATGAAATTAAACATGTGATCGCAATGGAAAAACACATTGAAGAGCTGGACGAGCTAATTGCGAATATAGACACTACGGACAAGATTATGTGTTTACAGCCTATCTCACAGCAAAAACGTGCAACAGACTTAGCGATCAAGCTATGTATTGAACGTAACTGGAAACTGTCTGTTCAAATGCATAAATACATCTTTATCGATTAAGTTGTGTTACATGTGTTGATATTCGCCTACCTTCTGCTCTATTTATCTGTAGCAGGGGATGGCGGCATAACGCATCGCTAAAATAGAAATCAAGTTGGCATGACAAAATCATCGCCATCTAGTATCAATAAGTATTAATAGAAAGTAGGGACAGGTATGAATCATTTTGATACATCAGACGCCGGACTAATCGATCGCTTTAAACAACGTGAAGAAACCTTATTACATAGTGATTTTTCACAATCTCCGATGCGGCTTGATGAGGTCTTACACCCTGAGTTATTTGAGATATCACCAATAGGAACTTATACTTCACGTAGCGAGATAGTGGCATGGTTATTAGCCAAGTCAGCGACGCAACGTTGGAGCTTGACTCAGTTTAAAGTTGTTGAGTTAGCTGCAGATACAATGCTGGTTTGTTATCAAGCGAATTCGATTAACGATGGTAAGGTAAAAGAAACAGGCAGTTTACGTAGTTCAATTTGGCGTTTTAACAACCAACAATGGCGGCTTCAATTCCACCAAGCAACAAAAAACTGACAAGCATGTATATTAATTCATTCATATCTCCCCCACTTATCTAATACTATTTCTCTGTTTACCTCCGCTTTAGGGGGGCGGCTCCCTGATGTAAAGTTTCTATATCTATTTTAATTGTTTGACATAGCTCGCATAAAATATCTTTTTGGCTTGGATTGACAGTAATTTGGCACGTTTAGCCTATACCTGAGACTGTGTAGTAAAAGTATTATGTGAATATAATACTTACAACCTAATTGTTAATGGAATGAAAACAAATTAAAGGTGTAGCATGGATACTATTATGAAAAATACAACTCAGAAGAAATTTTTTAGAACAACACCAATTGCTCTTGCACTAATCGTCTCAGGCTATACAGCCGCACCACATGCAATTGAATTTAACTGGGGTGATGTTGAAGGTTCATTTAACTCACAAATTTCTGCGGGTTCAAGCTGGCGTGTTCAAGAGCAAGATGCCAAAAATGTCGGTGTCGGCAATGGTGGTCTTAAGGGTAATACACCTACGGGTGACGACGGTAATTTAAACTATGATAAAGGTGATGCTTTTACTCAAACTATTAAAGGTATTCATGATCTTGGTTTAACGTATGAAACAGAAGAGGGCACAACTTTTGGTGCCTTTGTTCGTGGTAAGTATTGGTATGACTATGCATTAGATAAAAATGATGCCATACACGGTAGTGGTACAAATGGTTACGTTGCTAATCAGCCTATTAATGATGATGATTTTAATGATTTAACTAAATCGAAAGGTGTCGCATTACTTGATGCTTATGTCTTCACTGGCTTCTACTTAGGTGACACAGCTGTTGATTTACGTATTGGTAAGCAAGTCGTTAACTGGGGGGAAAGTTCATTCATTCAAGGCGGTATTAACGCGGTCAATCCTGTTGATGCGGCCGCTTTCCGTCGTCCGGGAGCTGAAGTAAAAGAAGGTTTATTACCGGTAAACATGATTTTTGCTAACGTGGGTTTAACAGATAATTTAAGTATTGAAGCGTTTTATCAATTGGAATTTGAACCAACAGTGATTGATAGTTGTGGTACTTATTTCTCGACAGCGGATTATTTAGCTGAAGGTTGCAACACGTTAGTTGTTGATCCTAGCACTGGTGTAACAGATAAAGGTCTATATGATGCAGGTATTTATGCAACTCGTGGTACGGATGAAATGGCATCTGATGATGGTCAATTCGGTGTTGCATTTAAATATTATGCAGAAAGCTTAAATGCAACCGAATTTGGATTCTATTATATGAACTACCACTCTCGTTTACCATATGCGAGTGCCGAAGCTGGTGTTTATAACACTGCACCAAAGAGTGATCCTGCTACTGGAGCTTTATTACCATTCATTCCTGGCGTAGATGCGTATAACCCTCATTATCATACTGTTTATCCAGAAGATATTCAGTTGTTTGGTCTTAGTTTTAATACAACTGTCTCAGAATGGGCGGTATCAGGTGAAGTGAGTCATCGTCTGGATATGCCACTGCAAATTAATGGCGCAGATCTTCTCGCTTCAGCACTATCAGATTCCGATGGCTCACCGTTAACGCCAGAATACCGAAAGGCAAAAGCTGGTGATACTGTCGATGGTTTTGAGCGTTTTGATTATAGCCAAGCGCAACTGACGTTTATTAAGTTCTTTGATAAAGCACTGGGTACCGATCGAATTACCGCGGTTGCTGAACTGGGTTATGGTCACGTATGGGACTTAGATGAATCAGATGGTGCTGTTAAATATGGCCGTGCAACGGTTTATGGCGTTAGTTTTGATGGTTTAGGTGATGATAAAGATGGCTTTACAACGTCTGACAGTGCTGGTTATCGTCTAGCAGTAAAAGCCGATTACCGTAATGTTTTCGCTGGTGTTGATTTAGCACCGTCTGTAGCTTGGTCTCATGACGTTTATGGTTACAGCCCTGAACCACAAGGTACATTCCAGGAAGGTCGTACAGGTATCAATGTTGCCTTAAAAGCGGATTACCTAAAAAAATACAATGCGTCAGTGAGCTATACCCAATTTGGTGGTGATTTTAACCCGCTATCTGATCGTGATTATGTTTCTGTTGCAGTTGGTATATCGTTCTAATTAGGCATTGATAAGTATATTAAGTTTTAGAGAGTAAATTCGGATAGAGCGAATAGACGTTATCGAAAAGGATTTTAATATGAAAGTTTTAAATAAAGCATATAGCGTAGCTGCGATTTCAGTAGCTATGGCATTCTCGGCATCAGCACTTGCAAAAGTAAGTGAGGCAGATGCGGCTAAATTAGGGAAAGAGTTAACACCAGTCGGTGCGGTTAAAGCGGGTAATGCTGACGGTTCCATTCCTGCATGGACAGGCGGCATTACTAACGCAATCCTAGGGACAGACATTGGTAAAAATGATAGGGTGACGAATCCATTCGCAGCGGATAAGCCGCAGTTCGTTATTACAGCGGCCAATGTTGATAAATACAAAGACAATTTAACGCCTGGCCAGTTGGCTATGTTTAAGAAGTATCCTGATACTTATAAGATGCCTGTTTATGAAACGCGCCGTAGTTTTGCTCAGCCAGATGATATCTATGCCACAATTAAAGATAACGCTTTAAATACGAGTCTTTCGGCGGGTGGTAATGGTTTAAACAATTTTAAAATATCAATTCCGTTTCCAATTCCTGAAAATGGTTTAGAAGTAATCTGGAATCACATTACTCGTTATCGTGGTGGTCACGCTGAACGTGTCATTACCACCATTCCAGTGCAGCGAAATGGCGCTTATACTGCGGTAAAAGTACAGGATAAATTTTATATTCCTGAAGCGCTGAAAGGCGGTCGTGATGCGAAGAAAGATGACAATATTTTGTTCTATTACATGCAGCGTATTATCGCACCTGCACGTCTAACGGGTACGATTGCCCTTGTACATGAAACTATTGACCAAGTGAAAGAACCACGTAAAGCATGGATCTATAATTCAGGGCAACGTCGTGTTCGTCGTGCTCCAAACGTATCGTATGATGGCGAAGGGATTGGCGTAGAAGGTTCACGTACGTCAGATAACTATGATATGTACAATGGTGCTCCTGACCGTTATAACTGGACGCTGGTTGGTAAAAAAGAGCTATATATTCCATATAACTCTTACAACCTTTCTTCTACCGATCTTGAATATAAAGATATTGTGAAGCCTGGCCATATCAACCAAGAATACACACGTTACGAAAAGCATCGTGTGTGGGAAGTTCAAGCAAAAGTAAAAGATGGCCAACGTCATGTTTATGCACAGCGTAACTTCTTTATTGATGAGGATAGTTGGCAAGCAGGAGTGATTGACCATTATGATGCACGTGGCAACTTATGGCGTGTTGCAGAAGCACATTCAGTTCAATATTATAACGCTGATGTTAACTGGTTTGCTGCAGAAACGCTCTATGATATTATCGCCGGTCGTTACCTTGTGACTGGTCTGAATAATGAAGAGCGCAAAGGTATTCAGTTCGACGTCAAAGCGAAACGTAAAGATTTCTCTACGTCAGCATTGAAACGTATGGGCCGTTAATTTTAATCAATTTGTTTGATTAGTATTACAATTATAGCGAGAGGGTTAGTACTTAATAAAAGTATTAACACTCTCGTTTTTCGTTTTCAGCCCGTATTTTTCGAGACTGCTAGGATTGAATTTTCTAAACTGTTTTTCTGCAGACATCAAATGCAGTGTTGAATTTTGTGGTCATGTTTTGAAATACAATAATAGTGGTTAACTCAACAATTTCATCATCATTATAATAACAACGTAATTGATCTATATGTCTGTCAGTCACGTGTAACGACGTGTTTGTAATTGCGTCGGTATAGGCCAGTACTGCACATTCTTGAGGCTTGAAATCACTGCAATTTTGCCAATCTAATAGTTTATCTTTATTCAACCTTTCTTTAAGACTGCGTAATACTTTAGAGTCATGCTCGATGGTGAACTCACACTGATTTAGCTGTGCCACGCGTACACTCATGAGTGCGTGAATATAGAGTTGAATAGGGGAACTTCTTCTATTAATGGTTTTATATAATAGAAAGACGGCAGCGAATAGCCTAGGTTTACGCCCCAGTATTTGTGCGGGTTTTAAGGTCTTATTTTGTTTTCTCGCAAGTAACCACAAGATCGGACGTATAAACCACGAGTATTGGCTTGATTGTAATTTGGGGATACGCATAACTAACCTCGACGCATTACATAAGCTTTGCAACACTAATTATGGTTTAAATTAAGCAATAGGGTGAATTTGTGGTAAATTATTCGTATGCGAAGCATAAGGCAGTTTTTAAATAAGGGTTTAATTAATGACGATGTATTATACCGCGGCGGATCTTGCTGAAGAGTTCTCGATCACGCGACGAGCTATTCGTTTTTATGAGACGAAGGGATTATTACAATCCGAACGTCGAGGACGGTTTATGTATTATGATTATCGTCAGCGTGCCCGTTTAATTATTATTTTACGTAGCAAACGTCTAGGTATTAGCTTGGCATCAGCAAAGCATTATTTGGCGCTGTATGATGACAAACCGGATAGCCCACCTCGTATGTTGTATATGTTACACCAGAGTCGTACAAGATTAGATGAACTGCGTGAGCAGCAACTTGCATTACAAGAGAATATAGCTGAACTAGAAGCGCTAGAAAAGATAGCGATGAAAGATTTATCCGCATGCGATTTGGATATAGAGTCAAGTTATGATGACTATGTTTCGGGATTATTAGATCTTTAAAATGTACGAGTAATTGATAATAGTCTGTAATTACTTAATCCGAATTCATATCAATTACTCATTTTTGTTATCCATTAAGAGATATTTTAGTCAATATTTCAAATTAATTTTTTTAGCTGAAAACTACTCCCCCTGCAATAATTATCACTATCCTAAGAGTCAAATTTAGCGTTACATTTTCCAGTGTGACACTTTTGTTACAGTCACTACATTTTTCCAACATACTTTGAAGCCTAATTAATTGTGAGCAATGTTGCAATAATCATAAATTTAGTTAGAATGCCCTCATCGATATGCGAATGGTTCGCATTCGTAGGTTGATTGTAAGGGGTTGTTTATGTTTGGTTTTGTGTCAAGGCTTAAGCGGTTTAAAAAAAGTGTTATTAGTAAAAAGACGCCAGTACTAATACTACTCAATAAACAATTGCCTAAAAATGCAGGTTGTGTCGTTGATTTTTCGATAAATAAAAAAAGTAGATGTATTGTTATTGAATTGGTTCGTGATGAACAACTGAATAAAATTAACGTGATTAATTATGGCGTTCACTTTAGCGGTACTGACACGATTATTAGTTGGTCAAAAATTAAAGTCGATGGTACTGGTACTCGAGAGCTAAAGCGGGTATTAGCGAAACAAAAATCAATTATCTTACCTGCTTATCTATTTAATTTAGTCGACCGAGTGATGAATACACAAGATGTGGTTAGCGCAACTTAAGGGACTAAGAATGAGTGATCTATCAGTAAAAGAAAAATTGAATGAAGTGTTTGACGAAGTGTTTGAACATGATGGTTACGGTGACTTTAGAGTTGAAATGAAAATATTGAAGCGTAATCAAAAAGAAATCATTATCCACTGCGGTAAACAGTACAGATTTACTTTGGATTTTCAGAAAGACTGATTATATCCAGTAAACCCCCAGTTAAAGGCAACTGCTTTTAACTGGAACCATGGAGCGGCGAGAGGTCGTCCATTTAACTACAAACTCAAATCTCATAGAACGCAGCGGGCGCGAGGCCTGTGTACTCTATACAATCACAAGTATAGGTATTTTTTAAATGAAATTCGTAAACAAAAATCAAGGCGGTTTCACGCTTTTAGAACTACTCGTTGTTGTTGGTATCATCGCAATCATCGGTGGCGCAATGCTTTCATCGTTCAGTGGTCAAGAAGCTACCGCTGCACGTGGTGTTGCAACAAGCGCAATCGCAGGTATTGAAGATGCGACTCGTATCTACCGAGCTACGACTAAAGGTACGCTTCCGAACAACATGGAATCTCTTGTTTGTGCCAACTATGATGCCGCTGGTACGGTATCAACTTCAGTCCCTTCAGCAACTGATGGTGGTGTACTTCCTGCAACAGCGGCTCCAACGACGTCTTATAAATACGGTGGCACATCAAATGCGTCGGGTATTGGCGGCGGTATGACTAAAAAACTAGCGGCTAAATTCGATATTGCTGCACTAACAGCGAAGCAAGCAGCAGCACTGAACGATGTGGGTATTACAAGCATGCGTTATGCAATCTCTGAAGCATGTGATACAGATGTTGCAACTAAAGCGTCAATAGTTGCATTAGATGGTACAACATCAGTTGATTTTGGTGATGGCGGTGAGGGTCTAGTTGGTATTGATATTCCAAATCAAGCATTTGAAGGTTTACGCCCAGATGGTCAAACAGGCTATAAATACCGTGGTATTGGTTTTGCTGGTACGATTGAAACTGCTTCTCCAGTGCTAATTTGGAAACAAGGTGACGGTGGTTATAACAACATTAAACTTGGCGCAGCGGAAAACGATGTGCTTATCGCAATGGGCCTTGGCCAAGCGTCTGACTTAGTAGGTACAGGTCCTAATGCTGCATTTAGTAAAGCACCTTTCTACGGTCAAGTCGGTAAAGATAAATACGCTCATTACATTGCACTTATAAACGTGGGTTCAGCAGGTGACGAGTTTACTAACGGTGAAGCACAAGTTCAAGCGGTTGTTGATGCGCGTGGTGACTTCCTAGATGAAGAAATCGCTGAATTTAACGGTCAAAAAATCTAATCGTATTTAGTTAAATTTAATTAATTCGTTTAGTTTGCTAAGCACATAATCAAGGGGGAATACCTCTTGGTTATGTCTATTTAACATAGAATTAATTCTACTTTCTGTTTCTTTATATTTACTGCTTATTCTAGTTGTTACCTATGACATATATTTCACTAATATCATCTAATATTTTACCTCTAATTCATTATCCAACCGTTCATCGTCATCGTGGTTTTACCTTGTTGGAATTATTAGTTGTAGTGGGCATATTAGCAATACTTGCTGGTGGCGCTATGTATTCGTTTAATCAAAACGCGGTTAAAGAGAGTCAATTAGCAACAGCTAAAACTGAAATGCTTAATATTAGGAATGCGTTATTAACTTATAAAAAAGACAATTTTTCATTTCCAAATCAGACATCTCCTGTTGATTTATTGTTTTTATACTCAAGCATGGACAGTAACGGCATAATTCAAATTCCGTGGAATAATGATTACCAACGTGGTTGGCGTGGCCCTTATTTAAGTGGCGGTGATAGCGGCTTAGTTGATATAGGAAACCAATTAATTTCAGACGGTTCGGGCAGTCCCTTGTTTGGCGACATGAGCAGTATAGTTCGCGCTATTCCCGACCCATTTCAATTTAAGCCTCAAAAATTTAAACAAGATACGCCTACTATCCAAGCGTGTAGTGACCCCGACCCGAACACACATAATTGTGTATTGGAATGGTGGGCCGTTGGTACAACAACAAGTAATTATCAAACACCCCATCAAGCATATGGTCGACCTTATTTGTTGTTTGATCTCAATACAAAAGACAACGCAAGAATTGTGAGTATGGGAGCCAATGGCCGCTATGACGGTCGTGCATTAACGAGTGATGAAACATGTCGTACCCAATTTGGTGATGATCTCGTGTTATGTGTTTACTGAAAATGTATTTATTAAAAAAGGAGTTATTAATGAATAACGCTCGTTTAAATATCTTACTGTTTAGATTACATTTGGTTTCATTTTTGATTTTAATCGTATTTTCAACTCATCTGATGGCGTCTGAAACAGACTCAAGTGAAATACCATTTTATGAACTTGATCAAATGCTTATCGAGTTTAAAGCAACGCGTGAAGGCACTGTTGAATTATCACTATTTCGAAAAATAAAATTCGAAGGTAAGGTCGTTGAACTTCCTTATCAACGAAAACACGCATATCTAGATCAAGTCATACGTGACATCGCGCCTAAGTCTAATGTTGTGTCAACTCAAGGGTTAACTCTTGCCTCTAAACAGCAAAAAACATTATCAGTTTACATTATTGATGAGTTAGCGGGTGGAATGAATGAGCATTTATCAATTGGTGATGATGTCGTTTTCGAATCATACCATGTTTACAATTCTCCCTATGGACCAGGATTACTGATTTATAGTTGGGAAAAGAAAGTAGAACCTAACTGGTTCCAACGATTTTTAATTGAACGTAAAAGGCGCGAAGTTAATGTGCGCTAATTTAAGTAACAATCGGCTACTGGGAAAAAGTCAGCACGGATTTTCATTACTCGAGCTGGTCTTAGTGATGATCATTATGGGCGTGATGGCTTCTGTATCATTAACTTTTATTGATGAAAAAGACAGCCAACAACGCTACCAGCAATCCGTTGAAAAGTTAAAGATGATCCAACGATTTATATCATCTGTACACCTTTATCAAGGGCAGTTAATTAACAGTGGATTCAGTGCTGATAATGGACTAAATAATGAGTTAATGAATATGCTCCTCGGCTACACATCGGCAGATGATTATTATGTTTACTCTGCAACGCCTATTTTCGTCAATCTTGATGCCGATGATTCGAGTGATGCGAATGGTAATAACAAACACGTTATTACTAATAGCCAGTTATTTAAAGGCAGTCGTCCTGGATTATTCGATCTTAGTCAATATCGTGATGGAGAGGGAAAAATAAAAGACAGTTGGGGTGAGTCCTTTAATATTCAGGTAACCAATAATGACACTGCGTTTAGCGTGGCGATTTCGGCTGCAAGTTCGACGTATAAAAATGTCAGTGATAACTTTCATCGTATCAATATCGAGAAATCTATTCATGTTAATGAATTATCTGTTACGGTAAAAAATTTACCCGATACAACAACCAATTTTAAAGTTGCATTGATTTCCTTTACTAATCGAACCGATTGTAATGGTAACAATGAGGAAGTTAAACGCTGTTGGCAAACATTAAAAAGTAATGTAAATACAGCTTCATCTGCGCCTTTTAATAATTTATTCAAAATAGTTGAAACCGGTGACGATAATTCGATTTTTGTCGATGACGCTAATAAAATTCAATCAATTACGCCAGGGCCTAGCAATATAAGCACCCAAAAAATGACTGCGCTCATTTTTAGCGATAGCACTAATAAACAGTGGCACTTCGAAGCGGTAATACCAACGCAAGTTACCGAATTTGATTTTTCTGCACATGGTGAAGCAAAGATTACAGTGGGTAGTCATGCTGTCATCTTGCTGGAAGAAATATCGCCCAGTTCAAATACATGGCAGATATACAATGCTGAAAGTCCTACTTTTACCTATGTGAACCTATTACCGGGTGTATCACCTGAACCTATTATATTGAGTTTATTATGAGTCAATCGCCGTTAAAACGCAGTTTATTCGGAAAGCTAGTTGGAAATAAAAGTAAAGCGTTAAGTCGTTCGTTTTTAGGTAAAATGTCTGCTGGCGCTAATCGCCTCTTGGTGATTGAAAGTCGTGGCTTTGGTATTAATGCCTATGTGGTTGAACGCCGTGGCGATGCAATAACATTAATTGAATATGCGCATAACAAAATAGCAAGCTGTAATGAGTCACTAGCTGAAATTTGCGAACAGTTAACGGTTGCAGGCTGTGCAATTCCTCAAAAAGCATTACTGGTGTCAGGCGCTGTGACAGCAGCATTAATTTCATTGCCGATTGACGGTGATAAAACATTGTCAGATCAACAGATGTTAGAACTTGTTCGTTGGGAAATGGAACCACTGTTTAACGAACTCATCGCCTATTGGACTATTGGGGGATTATTAATCGCCAAAGGTTACTTAGCTGAATCTCAGCGTAAGCAATTGCTTGTTGACCTTGGTGAACAAAAGGAAAAATTAGCAGGCAGAGGAGGGCGTGCACCTGCACGATTTGGTGAACTGGCCATTCGAGCTGCATATATTACTAAGGAACAACTTGATGAATGTTTACGTATTCATGAAGAAACACAATTATTAGATCCAACGATTGACTGTAGTTGGAGTGATAAACCGATAGCAACCGATCAACAGGGGGGGCTCTGGTTATGTGCGGCCATGAGTGCGCCAATTCGACAACAATGGGTCGATGCATTTAGTCATAACAAGATATTTCTTTCGGGTATTTATTCGCAACATCACAGTGCTGTTAGCCAGCTGCCAATAAGTGAAAACGAACAATTACTTGTCATTCTCAATGTGGGATTGGTTACTAGCATTGTTGTTAAAAATAATTTAGTGACAGCAACTAAGCAGTATAGATGCAGTGATCATGCATTAACGAGTGATGAAGTCATTACTTTATTAATTGAGCATTTAAACGTTCAACTTCAAACCGATATAGCGGATGAATCGAGTGCTATCTATTATAGTGGCTATCATCCTCAGATAAACGACTTAATTACTGAAGTAATGCCGCAATTAAATGCTACATGGATATGTCTAGATGGTGTCTTAGCGAAAGATAAACAAACATTAATTGTTGGCGATGCTGCCATAGTCGGTGCTACAAATCATTATTTTAATCAATATTCTTTACAGCAGCAAAGTCGGTTAATTGGCACACCTCCGCCACCCGCTTGGTATAAAAACACATCTGTACAAGGTGGGTTAATTTGTTTCAGCATATTCGCCTTTATCGCTGCAAATGAAGGACATTATTATTATACCGAGCAACGTGTATTCTTAGAAATTCAGCAGAATGAGATTGCAGTTGAAAAAATAGACGACATAAATGAAAAGCTTAATAGCAAAAATGAACGATATATTCGTTTAAAAAAGCAAAAAAAACAACTAGAAGAAAAGCTTGAGGTACTCTCTGTTCGTCGACAAGGATTAAATACAGTATTACTTAAAAGGCAGGAGTTCATTGCTAATTTATTACCGCTCATTTCTCGTAGTATTAATGACCAATTGATATTGAAAATGGTTGAAGAAGGGAGCTGGTATCATTTTGAATTAAGTGGTTGGGCGTCAGATCAGCTTGCCATTGATAGTTTTAATCAACAACTTACGGCTGAGCTAGAACCTTGGAACATGCAGTTAACAAATAGCTCAAGCCGAGAAGGTCGTAGTGATTTTGGTTTTGATGGTTACCAATTTATGATGACATTGGAGCCTGCAGGATTATGACGGATAAAACAACAAAATCAGTAAAGCAGCCGATAAGTATCCGCGAAAAATTATTAATTGGTGTGCTTGTTATAGCTTGTATTATCGGTGGTTATTTAATGCTGCGTGTAAAAATGCAAATAACCCAACGTGAAGTTTGGCAAGAGCAGTTAACAGATAGTCAGGATGATCGTAAATCTGCGCGTCCACATAGGGCGAATAACAATGATTCAGATAAATTGGCGGAAGAAAATAAAAAAATTGAATTACTCATAAACAAAGCGAAAGATAATGTAACCGGTATAGAAGGGAGATTCATTGATTTAAACAGTAAAAAAGCGGTTGCGGATATGCGCAGTCGTTTAACTGAACTCTTACTGAATCATTCATTGCAAATGGCAGGCGTTGCACGGTCAAATCAAGATCTCACTAAATTTACGGAGGCGAATCAGCAGAAATTATCTGATTTTTTAGAACGTCCGATTTTCAATGTAAAGCTTTATGGGCGTTATCACAACTTACTTGATTTTATTCAGCAGCTAGATTCATTACCTAACCGAGTTGTCGTAACGCATTTTTCATTGTCTTCCCGCAGTAATACATTTCAAGCAGTTAATGGACGAAAAGAACTGCTTATTCAACTGACTTTGAGCTTTTAACTTATGAGTAAATTAGTATATTTTGAATCAATTCTAATCGCCGCCGATGAATTACAGTCTTCAGACATTCATTTATCAGACCGCTGTCACCCTACATTTCGGCTTTCTGGTCGTTTAGTTGAACAGACGGATTTAGACCAATTGTCACCGATAACACTACAAGGTTTTTGTAAAGTCATTACCGATGATAGACAGTATAAACAGTTAGTTGAACATCGAAGTATAGACCTCGCATTTACGAGTAAAGCGGGATTAAGGTATCGTGTAAATATCTATTTTGAGCGAGGATGTCCAGCCCTTGCAATACGTTGGTTAGATGGCAGTTTTCATAGTTTAGAAGAGTTGAGATTACCAAAACAACTAATAAAATTAGCGCAATTAAAAGATGGATTAGTATTAGTCACAGGCGCGACGGGCAGTGGTAAGTCAACGACGCTAGCCAGTATAATCAACGAGATAAACGAAACCAGACCCTGTCATATTTTAACGATTGAAGACCCTGTGGAATTTTTACATCACAATAAACAAGCAATGATACATCAACGAGAAATAGGCCGAGATGTGAACTGTTTTGCTGATGCGATCAGAGCCGCTATGCGTGAAGATCCTGATGTGATCTTACTCGGTGAAATGCGAGATCTCGAAACCATGAACGCAGCGTTAATGGCGGCTGAAACGGGTCATTTAGTTTTTTCTACGTTACACACCAATGATGCGATAGGTGCTATTGACCGTTTAGTTGGCTCGTTTCCAGGAGAGGAACAGTCGGGGGTGCGTCAACAATTATCAATGGTACTTCGAGCCGTGGTCACACAAACCTTAGTACGCCCTGATAACGCGACAGGGCGTGTACCTGTTAATGAAATCCTCATTGTAAATTCAGCTGTATCTAACTTGATCAGAAATCATAAACCGGAACAAATTTATTCTGTCATGGAGTCGGGTCGTGCATTAGGTAATCAAACTCACGATTATGCGCTGGCATTGCGGGTGAAAGAAAAGTTAATCCCGCGAGATCAAGGCGTTAGACTTGCCCGAAAACCGCATGCGTTTAATGAGTTAGTTAATCAACTATTAAAGGGATATAACTAAATGATCAGAGATAACGTATTAATCAATGCGGGTATTCAAACTGGAATGTTAGATGAAACTGAGATTGCGAAATACAAACTTGCAGCAAGACGAGAACGTGTCGATTTGTTGTATTTGTTAAGTTATAAATTACGATTCCCTATTGCCGATCTATACCGGGCCTATGCACAAACGCAAGGTATTCGATTTTTGACTAATGATGAAATACGTGTCGATCCACAATTACTAAGAAAAATATCGCCTTCAATTATTGAGCGTCGATTAGTTATTCCATTAATGCCTATCGACGAGACCGCATTATTGCTGGTGGATAATCCTGAAGATAGAGCGGGGTTATCTCAGGTACAAAGATTACTTCCGCCAGATATAGAAATCTGTATGACGGATCCGAATTTATTACAGCAACTCGTTATTCGGGTTACACAAGCGACAAACGATGAGGAACCACCTGAGTTTGATCCTGTTATTAGTTTGGATGAGATGATCCGTGAAGCCTATTTGTACCGTACCTCGGATATACATTTTGAACCTGCAAAAGAAACATTCCATATTCGATTTAGAATTGACGGCTGCTTACAGCCTTACGCACAGATTTTTAGTGCAGAGCAAGGCGCAGCTCTCATGAGTCGTATGAAAGTACTTGCAGGTATGGATATTTCAGAACAACGTATGCCGCAGGATGGCGGGATGGCTTATGAATTAGATAATAATATTGCTTTTGACATTCGTGCCGCAACCGTACCTGTTAAGTTTGGAGAAAGGGCGACGTTACGTTTATTAGGCTCTGACAGTGAAGCATTATCGTTGAAGAAAATAGGGTTCTCTGAACGGGCTTTAGCACGATTTTCAGACGTCATCAAACGCCCTCATGGCATGATTTTAATCACGGGTCCAACGGGTTCGGGTAAATCAACGACCTTGTATTCTGCGCTACAGCAAATTGCCAGTAACGATATCAATGTGCTGACTGTTGAAGACCCTATTGAATATGTGATGGAAGGCATTTCTCAGGTTCAAGTCAGCTCGAAAGTATCATTTTCCAGTGCGTTAAGATCATTTCTACGCCATGACCCTGATGTGATCATGGTCGGGGAAATTCGAGATGGTGAAACGGCGGGGATTGCCATGAAAGCCGCATTGACTGGTCACATGGTATTTTCAACCTTGCATACCAATTCCGCTGTTTCAACCGTTAGTCGCTTGGTCGATATTGGCGCAGAACCATTTTTAATCGGTTCAACGTTAGTCAGTATTATTGCTCAGCGTTTGGTGCGTCGATTATGCGCTTTTTGTAAAGTATCAGTTGAACTTTCTGACGATGATCGAAAGTTATTACGCCTAACTTATGAGCAGAATGGCTATGTTAATGAAAACAAAATGGATGAAACTAAGGCTGATGACGTGAATTTTGCTGAGGGGACGGTTTATCAAGCGAAGGGTTGTTCGAACTGTCATGACAGTGGTTACAAAGGGCGAATAGCCTTGTTTGAAACTCTGTGGGTTGACGATCATTTAGCGCAAGTGATTGGTAATGGTGCGACTGAAAAAGAAATTCTCGATAATGCTACTGATTTTGTGAGTTTAGCGGATGATTGCCGAGAAAAAATACGAGCAGGACATACAAGCATTGCTGAATTTGAGCGTTTGTCTTTAGGTCGTGAAGAGGCGATTAACTAATGCCATTATTTAATTATGTCGCACTTGATAAACAAGGAAATGAGCAGTTTGGTACACTTGAAGCCGAGGATAAACGTGATGTAAATGCACAGTTACGCCAACTTGGGCTATTTGGATTAGAAGTCACCCATGATGCAGAAACAAAAGTGGATGCAGGCGTTAAAGGTGAGTTAAGTAAACTCTTGGCACAAGTCGGTATTGTATCAAGCAATAAGAAAATATTCTTTTTTAGACAAATGGCTTTAATGCTCCGTTCTGGTCTCGCGCTCACTGAAAGTTTAGACATGGTCGCGAATATCATGGGCGGAAAAATTGGGTTAATTGTCACCGATATCAGCAATAACATTAAAAGCGGTGGTAGTTTTTCAGATGGTATTGCCCAAGCGGGTGTATTTCCTAGTATGTCAGAACATATGATCCGGAGTGCTGAAGCCACAGGTGAGCTGGATGTTGTAATGGGACGGGTCGCGGATGATCTGGGTCGTAAAGCCGAGATGAAACGTCAGATGATGGCCGCCATGTTATATCCTGGAATAACCATGCTGATAGCGGTATTTATGGGGTATTTTCTCGTTGCAACTGTGATCCCAAAGTTTGCCAAAATTTTTGAAAATTCGGGTAAAAAACTCCCGCCTGATACACAACGATTAATTGATATTTCTAACTTCATTAATGCCTATGGCTTGTTCATAATCTTAGGTGTCGCGGCAGGTTTTGCATTACTTCATTACATAAGAACAAAGGTAAAAGGTCGATATATTACCGATCAAATAGTCCTTATGACTCCTGTGTTTGGCAAAGTAGTCCGAGTTGGCGCTATGTCACAAATTGGTTGGGGTTTATCGATGCTATTACAAAGTGGTTTAACACTGGTTGAAGCACTAAAAATTGTAGAGAAACTTATTCCAAACTCAGTCATTGCGTTAGAAATTAAAAAAGCGACAGACAATGTACTTATTGGACGAGATCTAGGTTCAAGTCTAACCTCGCCTTATATAGACCCGCTCATCTCACAACTCGCATCCGTGGGGGAAAGAACGGGTGGCTTGGTTGAAATCATGTTTGAAGCGGGCTGTTTTTATGAAGAAGGCCTGAAGGCATTAAGCAAGACAATGGCAAATCTTGTTGAACCAGCTTCCATTTTGTTGATTGGCGGTATGGTGATGGCGGTTTATATCGGCTTTTTCAAAGCCATGATGGGGGCATCGACCTAGTATGAATGCCATAATATCCACTCTGTTTACCTACAAGTTATGGGCTTATTTAGTTGTTATCTTAGGATTGTTTTGGAGTGCTCATTCACATGGTGAAACAGCAAAAGAACAAGTGACGGGATTACTTCAGGTTATAGAAGATCATAATTCAATACTTAAAGATAAAATGTCCAAAAGAGATCTCGCCGAACCTGAAATTCAAAGGCATTTAAAACCGAATACTGCACGATTTACAGCAAATATTAACGCTTTTCTTGATGGTGTTAGAGATCCTTTTTCGATGACTAAATCATTAGCCAAATTAACAGAACCTGACAAATCAGTAGCGCAAGACACATCCTATGCTGGATACGATTTTAAAAATAGTGAATTCTCTATGTCATTACCAAAATTGACTTTGAAAGGCGTGGTCTTTAAGAAAAATATTGAAGAACCTTTAGCCTTGCTTGATATAGGTGGACATGGTGTTCATATGGTTAGAATTGGCGATGAAATTGGATTTAATCCGGCCTTGCCTAAACAAGTTTTAAAAATAAAAAAAATCAGTCGGCTCAATGTGATTGTCGAAGTCGGCACGCTCGGCGATTTAATTGTGGTGAGATAATTAATATGATGATGAAAAAATTATATACCGGGGTAATGACGTTGGTTTTAACACTGTTTATTTTCACGTGTCCAGCTAAATCCGCAGCACCAACTGATGAACAAATATTGGAAGAGTTAGAGTTTAAAGGGGCGGCGTTAATCGATGCTGTTCGGATCATATCTGAGTTGTCGGATGTGAATATTGTGATAACACCGGGCGCTAAAGAAGTTGAAGTGACGGTGTTTTTACGTCATGTCAGTGTTAAACATGCAATTGAAACAATTTGCCGTGTAAATAATTTGTGGTATCGAAAAGAGGATTTGACAGAAACATATCGTATTATGACAAACGAAGAGTACGCGCAGGATTTAGTGATCCATAGAGATGAAGAAACCAAGGTATTTAACCTTAATAATTTAAACGTGAACCTTGCTGCCGATGCGATTGGAAATTTATACGGAGAGCGAGTTAAACGAAGTAATTCCGGAGAACAGTTTTCTACAGGGCGTGGTATCGAAGGCCAATCAGATGGAGAAGGTACTTCGTCTTCTAAAAATACTATTTCAGGTGAACTCAGTATCGACCAATTATCCTCACTTAAAACAAATGGTTTAGGTAATAATGTTATTTCGGCAAGTCAGGTTCAACAGCTATTTGATCAGCAAGAACCTATCTATGTCACTGTTGCTGAGGAGCACAACTTGGTGCTTATTCGCACGGGGGATCGAAGGGCTCTTGAACAAATAGGTAAATTAATAAAAGAGTTAGATAGGCCTGTGCCTCAGGTACTTCTTGAAATGAAGATCCTTGATGTACTTGTCGACGATAACTTTAGCTCGGTATTTAACTTTGACATTAATGGTGTATCCATCCAAGGAAAAAGCCAAGCACCGATATTGATTGGGAATAACCCACTCACAAACAGTGGTTCATTTATTTTTGAATATATGAACAATTATCTTAAAGCAAACATTGAGTTGTTACAAAAAAACAAGAAAGTAAATGTGCTGTCAACGCCAATGATTCTTGCATCAAATAATCGACCATCTAAGTTGTTTGTGGGTGAAGAACAGCTACTTGTTAAAGGTTATGAATCTTCTGAAACGACAACGACAACGAATGGTATTACGGCAAGTAGCAGTGGAATTATTCCTCTGACAGAAATAGAAGAGGTGGGTAACAGTATTGAAATAACGCCTTTTATTAATATGTTAGATGGTTCTATTACACTCAATATAAAACAAGAAAACTCCACTATTAGACAAGCGGGTGCGCATGTAAGTTTAGTTAACGCTCAAGGTGAAATTAAGGTGCTATCTATCGATACGATTAATACAGCCAGGCTCGAAGGCACCATTATTGTCAAAGATAATCACACAATTGCGGTTGGCGGATTGATCCGAGAAACCATCAGTGATGATCAAACTAAAGTACCTTTCTTGAGCGATATTCCTTTTTTGGGGAATTTATTTAAATCGATCTCAGATAAGAAACAACGCAGTGAACTTATCTTGTTAATTACGCCGAGGTTACTGACTTCTCCTGAAGAGGGTGAGTTTAATAAAAATAATTTATCACGGGAAGGTAAGCAATTATCGCTAGAAGACTTAGCATTACAATGCGTACTTTTATGCCGCTAAATAGAGAGTAACAAAGATAGGGATATCATGAATATAATTTTAAAACGGACTTTATTATTAGGGTTATTGATGTTGAGTGGTTGCGAAAGTGTGTCCAACACAAATACACAGCTTGAAGTCACGCTACACCAACAGATGACACATTCATATTGTTATCAATATATGTATGGTGATTACAATGCTGCTGTGGATTATGACAAGGCTTTTTATTGGTGTGGAAAATCAATTATTGAAAGAAACCCCAACGCAATGACGCTAATGGGGGAGCTTTATTTTTTAGGACTTGGGCGTGATAAAGACCTAAAAAAAGCATATTACTGGTATGAAAAGGCGGCTGAAAGGGGGCACAATCATGGTCAGTTTATGTTGGCTCATATGAATAAAAATGGAATAGGTGTGGCTGAAATGACTAACTTGATTTAGCTTTGTTTTTACTCATGATGGTATTGGTGATAAATACTTATTATCGCTGGCGCCAAAAGGCACGAAAATAGAAACACCGCTTTTAAAGGATAGTGTTTGATTGCTGTTTTACACGGTAAACTCAATTGTTCGCTAACAGATATATTTTTGAGGGGAAGTTCGACAAGTTCCCCTTTTTCAGGGATGTATATACTACGATTAAGTGAGTCCCAGATAGACAGTGCAAAACCATAGTTACAATTACTCAGCTTCCTTACTTTGCTGTGGTGGCATTGATGCTGTATTGGACTCATTAAAATAAAACTGATAACACGAGGATAATGAACCGCTATATGGCTGTGTCTTAGGTGATAGCCACTAATAAAAAACAACCAGAGAAATACATTGGCGCCTGTAATGCTAAACAAGGTTAATGTGTCGTTTGTAATATAAGAAAATAGGTGGTGGGTAAGTGATAACACAGTGCTTATACAGATGACTTTTATAAGTGTTTCTACGGGATGTACTCTAAATACTGTCGCAGGGGTAAGTACTTCGGCATTGTGGTGAACTTGATGGAAAAGCCATAACATAGGGTCTGTGTGAAACCGCTTATGAATACAAAAGTAAGTCAGGTCGTAGCTAATAAACATAGTGAATGTATAAATTAAGTCAATCCAGATTGATGGTGTGCTTTTGAGTAAAGTGTTTGTTCTTAATGGTAGGAACTCATCAAATGTAGCAACGATAAATTGTGAGTATCCAGATACTAAAGGCAGTAATAAGAAAAGTGTGAATATGTTATTGATAATGAACCAGCCATAATCTCTTCTGGCAGATCTGTGTGTAAGTATATGAATAGTTTTCAATTTGGCTTTAGGTTCGAGATATATAATGGCGATTAAAAGGGACGAAAGAAGATAAAGCCAATAAGTAGCTTGCCTACCATCATGCAGTAGGCTTACTTGTATTATTAAATCGTCGAGCAAGTTATTAACCAGCGTAAACAGGTTGTGGAGGAGGATTTATACTACAGTTACTTGGTCTATATTGCTCTTCAACAGTCATGGAGCATGTCCACTCGCCATTAGTGTCTTTCACAAAAATAACTTTTTGGTTAATGAGTTCGGGATCTATACCATCATTGATCAGAACCAGCTTGAGTTGTCCTTCGGTGTTTAATGTATCGCCGGTTGAAGATATGTAGGCGACAATCGGTATTTTACTACTATTTATACCGGCTTTAGCTATGTCTTCTGTAGTCGGAAAATAATCATAATCAGCGATGAGTTTATCTATTTTGGGTAATAATGTTTCACCAAAATTAATGGGTTGTGTTAAGGCTTTCGTTATCTGGTAACTCTCATAGGCTGGTTTACCAAAATATACGCCACTTAATGCAACTATCCCAAGTATTGCACTGGTTTTTATTATCGTAGACATCAACATTCCTTGTAATTTAATCTAAATGATAACTGTTCGTATTATATTCGTAAGAGGCTAATTTATCAATGGTTACTGCATTATCGCTTAATGTAATTAATGATATACTTACAAATCTGGTTAATGTCATTTATGTCTAAGTAGTCTAAATTTTTACTGGTTAATTCTATATTGTTTAATATTAATTCATTTTTGGCTGTATCTGACGCGATGGCAATAATGTGTTTATCTTCACTTGCTAATATAGGTTTGCCTAAGCTAGGGCGATGGAGTTCTATCTTGGTAAAGGCTTCATGCCTAAATCCTTCGACTAATACCAAGTCCAATTCATTGGTGTTCAGCCAATTCAACTGAGTGATTAATGCGGGTTCTGTAGGCTCATCTTGTTCTACAAATAAAACAGTTCTGTGTGGCGATGCGAGTACCATTTGGCAAGCACCAGCCTTTCTTAATTTATAACTGTCTTTGTTAGGGTTATCCATTTCGATGTCATGATGACTGTGTTTCACCATGCCAATTCGTAGGCCACGTTTCGTTAACTCGGGTAGTAGCTGGGTGATTAACGTTGTTTTACCTGTCCCACTAAACGCAGCAAAGCCAAGTAACGGGATAGGGAAGTGTTCTAAAGAAGTCATGATGAATACTCAATTACAGGATGAAGAAGACAAAATTAACGGAGATAGTTAATATACCTTTTAATTTAGGTTATAGGTAAAAAAAGAGGTCGCATAAGCGACCTCTTTACATCAATTCTACATAGATATTGATTTAGAACTGATTACAGCATGATTTAGCTGCCGATTATATGTACAAACTAACTTGCTGGTTTTTCTTCACAAGCTGCTTTAGCACATGCGATTGCATGCTGTTTATCACTTTCTTCTAATTCTTCATCTTCAACGAAAACCGGTAATGGTTTGTGTTCCGTTGCAAGGAATGAATAAATTACAGGTAAGATGAATAGTGTAAACAGAGTACCAATTGCAAGGCCAGATACGATCACAAGACCAATACTAAAGCGCTGTTCAGCACCTGCACCAGTTGCATACATTAACGGAATAAGACCCGCAATCATTGCCGCTGTTGTCATTAGAATTGGGCGTAAACGTACTTTAGCCGCTTCAATCACAGCCTCTGTTCGGCTTTTTCCGTGATGTAGCTGTTCTTCTTTTGCTACTTCACAGATTAAAATACCATGTTTAGTAATAAGACCGACAAGGGTAATCAAACCAACCTGAGAATAGATATTCATGGTTGAAAGGCCCCAAGCTAGTGATATTAGCGCGCCTGATATCGCAAGTGGAACAGATACCATGATAACTAATGGATCACGTGCAGATTCGAACTGAATAGCTAGTACTAAGTAAATGATTGCGAGTGCAAGTGCAAACGTCATATACAAGGCATTACCTTCTGTTACGAACTGGCGAGATTCCCCCATAAAGTCATGACGATAACCTTTTGGTAATTTAGTTGCTGCAATGTTTTCGAACCAACTAATCGCATCACCCATCGCAACACCAGGACTTGGTACTGCACCAATAGTTGCAGAGTTAAGCTGATTGAAGTGAGGTAGAGAACGCGGTTCTGCTACAACATCAATAGAGATTAGGCTGCCTAGTGGAACCGCGTTGCCATCAGCTGCGCGTACATAGTAGCTGTTCATTGATTCTGGGTTTAAACGATACTTACGTTCCACTTGAGGAATAACCTCGTATGAACGACCATTTAAATCGATACGGTTAACATAACCGTCAGACATCATCGTACTTAATGTAATACCAATGTCTTGCATGGTGATACCGTAAGCACCGGCTTTGTCTTTATCAATGTTAATCTTCATTGTTGCTGAATCAAAGTTAAGATCTAAATCAGAATAAACGAAGAGTGGATTAGATTGTACTTCTGTCAATACGTCAGTCGCTACTTGGAATAGGCTTTCAAAGTTATTCGGTGTAGTAATAACAAACTGAACAGGCAGACCCGAACCCGCACCAGGCAACTCAGGCATTTGGAAAGCAATAACTGACATTCCCGGTACATCTTTAACTAAGCCCGTTACACGTTTAACTATTTCAGCTTGACTTGCTTCACGTTCACTCCAAGGCACCATAGATGCAATACCAAGTGCTTGGTTCGAGCTCGGCACTCCAGAGAAAATCTGTGCGTAGGCAATTTCAGGTTGCTCGTTTAGTTTTTCGTTAACTTCATTCATTGAATTTTGAATGTAATCTAAGTTCGCATTTGATGGTGCAGTACCCAGCATCATCATTACACCTTTATCTTCGGCAGGTGCAAGTTCACTTGGAATAAATTTAAACAGCATAGGTAAAGCAGCAAATACGATAATTGCAAATGCGATCATGACAGGGCGCTTTTGCATTACTGCGCTGATCATTTTTTCATAGCCATTGGTCATGCGATCAAGGAAAGCGTGAACAGTTTGTTCAAACTTGCTTGGTTTAGCATTTGCTAACAATATTTTAGAGCACATCATTGGCGATAATGTCAGTGCTAAAATACCTGAAATGAATACTGCTCCCGCTAAAGTAAGGGCAAATTCTTTAAATAACGCACCAGTAATACCACCCATTAACGCGATTGGCGCATATACGGCACCCAGCGTTAATGTCATTGCAATAACAGGCACTGCGATCTCACGTGTACCAATAACGGCTGCTCGGAAAGGGGATTCGCCGAGTTTAATGTGCCGGTCAATATTTTCCAATACAACAATCGCGTCATCTACCACCAGACCAATTGCCAGTACCATTGCTAGCAGTGTCATTAAGTTCCATGAGAAACCAAACATCTGCATAACCATTGCAACACCAATCAGTGACAATGGAATCGTAACAATAGGAATGATTACCGCACGAAATGAACCAAGGAACAGGGTAATTACCACGATCACAATAAGCGCTGCTTCGATAATCGTTTTAATTACTTCATGAATTGATTCGTTAATCGCAACTGTCGAGTCATACATCACGTTCATTTTGATGTTAGTCGGTAAGTTACGTTCAAGTTCAGGTAGTAATTCTAATACGTCAGCCGCAATGTTAATTGGGTTAGCTGTTGGTGCTGCGTTAACGGCAGCTACAACGGCTTCTTTACCATTCGCTGAGGCTCGATAAACATCATGGCTCTTTGCTAACGTTACCTTAGCTATGTCTGCTAAGCGGATAACTTGACCTTTATCAGTCGAAACCACAAGGCGTTCAAGGTCCTCAGTACCTTTAACTTGAGTATCGGCATTACCGTTATAAAGAACGAATTCACCAATCGATTGACCTGTTGCTGACTGATAGTTATTACTATTCAGTACTCCCATTATTTCGGTAGCGGTAAGGTCATAAGCTGCCATTTTTAATGGGTCCAGCCAAACACGTAGTGCGTATTTAATACCACCATACATGTCAACTTTAGAAACACCATTAATAGTAAATAGCTGAGGATTGATTACACGATCAAGATAATCGGTTACCTGGCTTGAAGATAGCTCATCACTGCTAAAAGCAATATACAATACCGCAGTTGTTGAGCCCGTAGACATGGTTACGGTTGGATCTTCAGCTTCTTTTGGCAGCTGTGAGCGAACTGAATTCGTTTTAGCCAAAATATCAGATAAGGCTGCATTAGGATCGGTATTCAGTTTCATCGTAATAGTAATAGTTGAACTACCTAATACACTCGATGAGGTCATGAAGTCGATATTGTCGGCTTGGGCAACCGCTTGCTCTAAGGGCTGAGTAATAAAGCCTTGGATCAAATCGGCACTGGCACCGTAGTAGCCAGTCGTTACGGTAACAACCGTATTGGTCATGTCAGGGTATTCTCGAACCTGCATTTTGAAAATTGCTTGTACACCAAGCAAAGCGATCAAAAAGCTGATAGATACCGCTAGAACAGGACGCTTAATAAAAATATCAGTAAAGCGCATATATACTCCGAATTAAAGCATTGGTGTTTCAGCTGGAACATTCAATGTGTCGTTTTCAACAACACGCACTTTAGCGTGATTACTTAAACGAACTTGACCAGATGTAACAATTTTATCGCCTGCTTTAACGCCTTCTAAAATATGAGCGATTGAATCAATACGTTCACCGACTTTAACAACAGATTGCGTTACACGTAAATCCCCGTTTTCATCTTCACGAACGATGTATACATTATCACCGTATAGTGTGAACGTGATTGCTGTTTGTGGGAGTGTAATTTGATCTGTTACTGTTGGTAGGATGATGTTAGCGCGAGCAAACATACCTGAACGCAGTTGTGAATCATTATTTGGAATGTCTGCTTGAATTTGAATTAAACCACTTTGGAAATTAACCGCTGGTTCGATTGCACTGATTTTACCGCTAAATGCTGTTTTAGGATAAGCATCAACGAAAATTTCAACGACCTGACCTAAATAAATTTTAGATATTTGTGTTTGAGGTACAGTGAAGCGTAAACGCATAACACTCGTGTCTTCTAAGCGAACAATCGTTGTACCAGTAGATAAAAACTCACCTAAGAACACATTGCGTAAACCAACTTCACCATCGAACGGTGCTGTAATTTGGCGGCGCTCAATCACTGCTTTTTGACTTTCGATATCAGCAAGTAGTGAAGAGTAAGACGCTTCTGATTCATCCAATGCTTCTTTTGATACCGCATTTTTCTTGTAAAGTGCTTTGTATCGTAAATATTTAGATTCAGCTGCGTTAAGTTTTGCTTGTGAACTTTTTAGATTTGCCTTTTCTACTCGCGAATCTAAATTAACCAATAATTGGCCTTTGGTTACTTTAGTTCCTGAATCAAACGCAATATGATCGATTTTACCAGCAATTTCATTAGCAATATCGACACCTTGGTTAGGTTCAATGAAACCAATAGCTTGAATTGTTGGGATCCAATCAGTTGTTTTAGTATCAATAACAGTAACTGGGAATTCTGCTTCAGGTATGCTGGCCATAAATTCTGCAATCTTTTTTTGTTTGAAAAGATTAAAACCAATTACACTACCAAATAAGGCTAGTGCGATTAGTAACATGGCAAAGGTCCACTTTTTCATGAATTGATAAACTCCGGGGTTTTATATAAACGTTATATAAGCTCTGAGATGAGACTGCGCTGGTCTATAAATATCTACCATTGCTCGTTCAGATGATGTATTTGTTCTATTCATTCTAGATGTTAACGGGTCCCAATCAAGTCTTTTATAGATTAAAAGTGCTTATTTACGTATATTTACCAAATAGGTAATTTTAGTGGTTTTTTCTGTTGACAATACCTCTAAAAGAGTGATAGCCGACTGCTTTTTTTTTAAACTTTTATGACTGTTTTTCAATCTTTTGTGACTTAGGAATACTTTACTGCTGATTGGCTTTTCGGTAGTTCCCTTTGTAGTCAAATATACGATGTTCGATTTTCCAGAAGTATTTTTCTTTTTTTGCAATGACAAAGTCCGGCGCGACAAAGCTTTGAATTTGGGCTGTTATTTGCTCGGCAGTGGTCGCGCTAATCGGTGACCCTGTAACGGTTCTAGAAAAAATACTGAAAAATCGTTGGCGTTGCTTGTTATTACTGAAATAGAAGGTCTCTTTGACAACATCGCCATCTTCATCATGGTAATTTATTTTGATTTTGTCGCCATCAGCTAGCGCTGAAATACCCGAACAGCGTAACACCTTACGGTCTTTAAGTTGCAGCGCTTTTTTTAATTGATTATCAGGGTCGATCAAATCGACATGGCATTGTTGGCACTCACGAGCGGCAATATCATTTTCGGCATTACATTGTGGGCATTGCTTGTATTTAAAACGGTAATTGCATTGTCCTTCACTGCCATTACTGAGCTCAACTAACCCTTGGCAACGCCGACCATAATGCTCAATGATATCACCGTCCGCATCCGTTACCCCCCAAAACAAGTTGGCAAAACCACAGCTCGGGCAGGGTACTTGTACCAGATCGCTATTACTATTTGGCTTGGTTGATCCTATCTCTGGCTGATATAAATCAAATCCATTACCGGCGTAGTCAATGATTAAACAGTCTGTTTTTCCTTCCGCAAGCCGTAGACCTCGACCTGCGATTTGCTGGTATAAGCTTACTGAGTCCGTGCGGCGTAAAATGGCAATAACATCGACATGTGGGGCATCAAAACCTGTCGTTAATACAGATACATTGACGAGGTATTTCACTTCTTTGGCTTTGAATTGGCGGATCAGTTCATCACGTTCTTTAATGGCGGTTTTACCTGTGATAATAGCGGCTTGGTCGTCTGGTAATAGCTTAAATATTTCTTGAGCATGCTTAATACTAGCGGCAAAGATCATGATGCCTTCACGATTGCTGGCAAGTTCGATCAATTGCTTACAGATAGCTTGTGTTACGCGCGGGCTCTTGGCTAAAAATTGATCCAATTGAACTTCGTTATATTCCTGTGGCAAATCGTCAAACTGATAACGTGCAACTGGCGCATCAATCACTGCGGGTGTGGTTAAGAATCCTTTTTGCACAAGATAGCGTAAAGGCAGCTCGAATATGCAACTTTCAAAGGGTGTTTTATCTTCTGTCCTAACATAGCCTTGATAATGCTTTTTATATATCCAACCTTTATCTAAACGATAAGGCGTCGCTGTGAGGCCAAGTACTTTCAGTTTTGGATTAGTCTTTTTTAAATGGTTGATGACTTTTTGGTATTGGCTATCCTCACTTAAACTAACACGATGACATTCATCGATAATGAGTAATGAGTAAAAACCATCAAACTTATCTAGATTACGGCTTAAAGACTGCACACTTGCAAAGGTCGTTTTGAAGCTGTCTTGTTTCTTACCTAAACCTGCCGCGAAGATACCAGCTTCAAAACCATCATGTTCAAATTTACTGTGATTTTGTTCTACCAGTTCTTTTACATGGGCAAGGATAAGTACTGGATGTCTCGCTAGACGTGCTAATTCTGCCAATACGTGACTTTTTCCTGCGCCTGTTGGTAAGGTGATAACTGCGGGCTGGTCTGATTTTCTAAAGTGAGCTAAAGCTGCATCTACTGCTGCTTGTTGGTAATCGCGAAGAGGCATATCGAATCTATCGTTATTAGGTTAGGACATAAAGAGAAATACAGTATAACGCAAAGATAAATATCTTTGGGCTAAAATTCATAGTGTTATTACATAAGGTATAAATTGTGATGGTATTTTATTATTTTTGAACTCGGCCTTAACGTATTGTTAATTTAGTGCCTATGGTTAAGTAACAATGTGCATTTTAGGAGTTATTGATGATACCCCAAGCATTCATTTATGACGCGATCAGAACGCCACGAGGTTTAGGTAAACCAACGGGGGCTTTACACGAAGTTAAGCCTGTTAACCTATTAGCTGATTTACTTAATCATTTACAGACTCGCAATGGTTTTGATACTGATGCGGTGGACGACATAGTGTTAGGCTGTGTTACGCCTATTGGGGATCAAGGTGCTGATATTGCAAAAACAGCGGCATTAGTTGCTGGTTGGAAAGATAACGTTGCAGGGGTTAGCTTAAATAGATTTTGTGCGTCAGGCCTAGAGTCAGTCAATATAGCAGCAATGAAAATACGATCGGGTTGGGAGCACCTCGTCATTGCTGGCGGTGTTGAATCTATGTCGCGTGTAAAAATGGGCAGCGATGGTGGTGCTTGGTCGATGGATCCTGAAACCAGCCTAGTAACAGACTATATGCCACAAGGTATTGGTGCTGATCTTATTGCGACACTTGATGGTTATAGTCGTGAAGATGTTGATGCTTTTGCTGTTCGTTCCCATCAACGTGCTACAGCGGCTTGGCAGCATAACGCATTCGATAAATCAGTTGTTCCTGTATGTGATCGTAATGGTATGTTATTACTTGATAAAGACCAACTTGTTCGTCCAGATTGTTCTCTCGCTACATTAGCAAAGCTAAACCCTTCTTTTAGTCGTCTTGGTCAAACTGTTTTTGATAGTGTTGCTCAACGTCATTATCCACAAGTAGGACAAATTCAACATGTGCATACTCCAGGTAATGCCTCTGGGATTGTCGACGGCGCGGCGTTGGTTTTACTCGGTAGTGCTGAAGTCGGCGTTAAATGGGGATTAAAACCAAGAGCAAAAGTCGTTGCTACTGCAGTTGTTGGTGCTGATCCCACAATTATGTTGATTGGACCTGTACCCGCGACCCAAAAAGCATTAGCAGTGGCAGGATTAACCATAGACGATATTGATTTATTTGAGGTCAATGAAGCCTTTGCCGCCGTTGTGATGCGGTTTATGAACGAACTTAATGTCTCGCCAGATATCGTCAATGTAAATGGTGGTTCTATTGCCATGGGGCATCCACTTGGGGCTACGGGGGCTATTATATTAGGGACATTGTTAGATGAATTAGAAGCGCGTGACTTGAAACGTGGCCTTGTAACTTTATGTGTCGGTGGCGGCATGGGGATCGCAACAATTATTGAACGTGTAGAGGGGTAAAGTATGTCATCAATCCGTTTAGAGCAAGACGATGCAGGGATAGTACATTTGATTTTTGATAAGCCTAGCTCAAAGGTTAATCTACTTGATCGTGTGTTTATTGATGACTATATAGTGACGATTAATAAACTAAAGGATATGCAGTTCACAGGGGTTATATTACGCTCAAAAAAATCAAGCTTTTTTGCTGGTGGCGATATAGCGGTGCTTAGCGCATGTGCAGAGCAAAGTGTGGAGGACACTTACTTATTATTGTCTTCCCTGAAAGCGGAAATGCGATGGCTAGAAACATGCGGTAAGCCTTTGGTTGCATGCATTAATGGTGCAGCGCTTGGTAGTGGTTGGGAACTCGCGTTAGGCTGTCACCATCGTATAGCATTATCGAAAAAAGTAGTGCTAGGCTTACCAGAGGTTACATTGGGCTTAATGCCTGGTGTTGGTGGTGTTGTCAAAATGACTCGACTGCTGGGTGTCGAGGCTGTATTACCTTACTTACTCAAGGGTAAACTATTTGATTGCCAAGAGGGTTTAGCGCTTGGATTAATAGATCAAATAGCGACATCAAATATTCAAATGATGGCGCAAGCAAAAAACTGGATCTTGTCGCAATCACTGCCAGTGAGACAATGTTTTGATAATAAGGGTTATCAGTTGCCAGGCGGTGATGTTAGCGATCCGCATATGGCTGTTGTTATCGCTACCGCCCCTGCAATACTGAAGAAAAAAACACAAGGGAACCAACCCGCACCTGAAGCGATATTATCAGTGATGATTGAATCAGCAGACGTTGATATTGACACCGCATTACGGATAGAGACACGATACTTTATTTATGTCATCCGCAGTCAAGTCGCTAAAAATATGATGAATACGTTTTGGCATCAGCATAACGAGATTAAAGCCGGTGCGTCGCGACCAAAGGAACATGCGTTAACGATATTCAGTAAAATAGGTGTATTAGGTGCGGGGATGATGGGGGCTGGTATTGCTTATGCTTTAGCAAGCCACGGTATTACTGTCATACTAAAAGATATTAGTCTTGAAAAAGCAGTATTTGCCAAGTCATATTCAGCTTCTATTTTAGCGAATTGTAAATTGTCTGATGCAGAGAAAAGTAGAATATTACAACGTATTATTCCAACAAAATATCCCATTGACTTAATTGGTTGTGAAATGGTGATTGAAGCGGTATTTGAAGATCGCAAAGTAAAGTCACAAGCAACAACTGAAATATTACAAGCTGTTGGTGATGATATTATTATGGCATCCAATACATCAACATTGCCGATTACCAGTTTAGCTAATTCGTCTACTAAGCCTGAAAACTTTATTGGTCTGCACTTTTTCTCTCCAGTGGACAAAATGCCACTTGTTGAAATCATTAAAGGTGATAAAACATCATCAGCTACTTTGGCCGCTGCTTATGATTTAGTGCTGCAGATTGGTAAAGTCCCCATTGTCGTTAATGATTCTCGTGGTTTTTTTACATCACGCGTATTCTTTACTTATGTATCGGAAGGTATGCGCATGCTAAGTGAAGGTATTCCAGGAGAAATCATTGAAAATGCAGCAATTCAAGCAGGGTTACCCGTAGGGCCTTTAGCCATTCTTGATGAGGTTAGCTTGTCACTGATTGATAATGTACGTAATCAAGCTCGAATTGATTTACAAGCCAAGGGGAAAACACGACTTGATAATCCTGCTGATGGAGTGTTAGATCAATTACTTGCCCTAAAACGACTCGGTAAATCGACTGGCGCTGGATTCTATGATTATACTGGAAGAGGGGAAAAGCGGTTGTGGTCTGGTTTAGTCGACTTATTTCCGACAACGGATGACTGGGATATTAATATTGTTAAAGAGCGATTATTGTTCGTGCAATCACTCGAAGCGCTTAGAGCGTATGATGAAGGTGTCGTCACCAGTTGCCGTGATGCTAATATCGGTTCTATTATGGGATTAGGTTTTCCTGCGTGGACGGGTGGTGTCTTACAATTCGTTGACCATTATGGTACGGATAAATTTAAGCAGCGCGCAGAGCAATTATATGAGCAGTTTGGTCCGCAATTTATGCCTCCGGCCGTATTATCTCAGTGGAAAGGCTGAAATTTTATTGCCTTAGTACGACAAAACCCAAGGCTGGCGAAGTCTACGAAGGTAAATTTGAGCGAGTTGGTGAATAAATACGATGATGACCGTTTATAAATTAGGCGGTAGTCTTTTAAAACAAATTCACTTAATGTTATGATCCTAGGTTCATGTAACGGTTAACTAGGGAATAATAACTAGTGAAAGTGCCTCAAAGAATACAACCTCTTGTTGATGACGGGCTTGTTGACGAAGTATTACGTCAGTTAATGAGTGGTAAAGAAGCGACGGTATACGTTGTGCGTTGTGGTCAGGAGATCCGTTGCGCGAAAGTTTACAAAGACATAGAGAACCGCAGTTTTAAACAAGCGGTGCAATATCGAGAAGGTCGTAAAGTTCGTAATAGTCGACGTGCTCGTGCAATGGAAAAAGGCTCTAACTTTGGCCGTAACGAACAAGAAAAAATATGGCAAAATGCCGAAGTTGATGCGTTATATCGCTTAGATAATGCAGGTGTTCGTGTTCCTGAACCTTATGGTTGTTTTGACGGTGTATTACTCATGGAGTTGGTAACGGATGCTGATGGCTTTGCTGCACCGCGTTTAGCGGATGTTGCATTAACGCCAGAGCAGGCTGTGATTGATCATGGAAAAATGATCCATTACGCAAGATTGATGCTTTGTGCGGGTCTTATTCATGGTGATTTATCCGAATTTAATGTGCTTGTCGATGAATATGGTCCTGTTATTATTGACTTGCCACAAGCGGTTGATGCGTCTGCAAACAACAATGCGAAATGGATGTTAGAACGTGATGTTGATAATATGAGACAATATTACGGGCAATATGCACCAGAATTACTTAAGACAAAATATGCAAAAGAAATGTGGGCTTTATACGAAGCTGCAGAGCTCACAGTTGATGTTGAATTGACTGGTCAGTTTATTGAAAATACAGAATCTGCAGATGTAGATGGTATTTTAGATGAAATCAATGCGGCAAGAGAAGAAGAATTGGAACGCTTAGCGCGTATTCAATTTGCGGAAGAAGAAGTCGAATAAAACCATTAACCCCTTCGTTTAATTAAAACTAAGGGGTTTTTTAATGTATTCATTCTATTATTAGACATATTTATTAGCTGCTTATGTTTTCAATCTAATCTGATGTAACGATATCTTTCTCCATATTTGTTAAGCTTTCCTCTGACACATATCGATTTGGGCGTAAACCAACACAGAATTTAGGTAAATCTTGCTCACGTTCTAGATACAAGGCACAGGCGTATAAGTTTTTACGCAGTTCTGCATCCTTTATTAATTTGTTCTCCTCCCAATAGTGTAATTCAAAAATTAGAAACCAAAATATATGCTCTTTCTCCCCTGATACTTTTTCGTCGATGACATCTAGAGATTGCCAATCTTGTAAAACATCCCACACCAAGTTACTTAATACTTTGTAACTGATTTTATGCATGAGAAATTTATTCACATTGTCGGTTAATAATAAAGATTTCTCATTTATAAATGCTACTGCTTGCATTGGTTTATCTCCACTTATGTTTAAAACTAATTTTAAGTCTAGCCTCAAACTTTCTTTTAGAGAGGTTTAGACCGTACAAATAATGCCTAAAAAGTAATAGTTCGATCGCTGTCACATTTTTTCGCCAAATGATTAAAATGTTCCCTTAAGAAACTCAATAACACCCTATGTTTTTTCGAACCCGCGCTTCCTGGTGGAAAAACTCCATATAGATCAATGTTCGAGAGTTCATAATCAGACAACAGTTGTTCGAGTTTGTTGGCTGCGATTTTTGGGGCTGCATCGTAGAAAGGAATACGTGCAATGCCATGACCGCCTTCTACAAACGCTGTTCTTGCTGCTGCATTATTGGTGCTAACACTTCCTTTTGGTTTTACGCTGTAAGCTCGACTTCCTTTCGTTAGTGTTAATGTACTTGAACTTAATTTGTATAACACCCAGCTATGCTCGACAAGTTCGGTAGGGGTTGTTGGCCGACCGTACTTGTTTAAATAATCAGGTGATGCGCATAGGCAGGTTTTCATCGATATTAATTTACGAGCTTGTAAACCTGAATCAGTAAGCGGGGCGCCTCTGATCGCCAAATCAATGCCCTCCTGCATAATGTTAACGATATCATCAGTAAGCATGATGTCCAATTCAATCTTCGGAAATTGGACCTTGAACATGTTTAAAGCTGGGACAATTATCTGTAATCCGACATTAACCGGACATGTTACTTTTATCAGTCCTTCAGGTTCGTGCTTTAAATTCTCGATTTGTTGATTTGCAGCTTCAGCTTGTTGCGCTATTTCTTGACAGTGTTGATAGTACTGTTGTCCTGCTTCGGTGAGTGTAAAGCTGCGAGTAGTTCGGTTAAGCAGCTTGAGTCCTAATTGAGTTTCAAGCTTTTTAAGATGGTAACTGACGACAGCCCGAGATAGGTTTAAATGCCGAGCGGCCGCTGAGAGCGTGCCTTGTTCGACAATTTGTGCGTATACAACCATACTTTTTAACTGCTCAAAAGAAACATGCATAAATGAATCCTGATAATTATAATGATAATAAATAGATTGTATCAAAATTCTGAACAGTGTAATCGATTTACTCTGCATTGTTAGGTTTTACATTGAGATATAAACTGTCTCTATTCGTTGTTAACACGCATACAGTATGCATAGCAGCTCAGACAGAGAGGGGAACTATCATGAATAAGAGCAGCACAAGTAAGAATATTTTAGTGGTATTAACATCACATGCAGATTTGGGCAATACAGGTGAGAAAACAGGTTTCTGGGTTGAAGAACTTGCTGCACCTTATTATGTATTTGTTGATGCTGGAATGACTGTTACGCTGGCATCACCTGCTGGTGGTAAGCCACCAATTGACCCTAAAAGTGCAGATGAGAGCATGCAGACGGATGCAACTCGTCGCTTTGATGCTGATGATGTCGTACAAAAAGCCCTAGAGACAACAGTTAAATTAACGGATGTTAAAGAACAAGACTTTGATGCGGTATTTTATCCTGGAGGCCACGGTCCATTATGGGATTTAACTGACAACACAACTTCAATTGATTTATTAGCTGCGTTTATTGCGAATAACAAACCAGTATCAGCTGTTTGTCATGCAAGTGCGGCGCTACTAAACGTTAAAACGCCTGAAGGTGAGTATGTAATTAAAGGAAAAGCGGTAACAGGATTTTCAAATACAGAAGAAGATGCTGTACAATTAACTGATATCGTACCTTTTTTATTAGAAGATGAGCTTGTAAAGCGTGGCGGAGACTATCAGAAAGTTGCTGATTGGACGCCATTTGCGGTACAAGATGGTTTAATCATCACAGGTCAAAACCCAGCGTCTTCAGCATTAGTCGCAGAAAAACTAATCGCACACGCTTAATACTAGGAAACAAATATGTTGAATTTTACGTTTCAAAACCCAACTCGCATTCACTTTGGTGATGATCAGATTAAAGCGATCAGCAAAGAAATCCCACTAGGCGCTAAAGTATTAGTGACTTATGGCGGTGGTTCAATTAAGTCAAATGGTGTATATGACCAAGTTGTAACGGCATTGTCTGAACATAACTGGGTTGAGTTTTCAGGTATCGAACCAAACCCAACTTATGACCAATTAATTAAAGCTGTCGATGTTATTAATGAGCATAATGTTGATTACATTCTTGCAGTTGGTGGTGGTTCTGTTGTTGATGGCAGTAAGTTTATTGCTGCTGCAGCTGTATTTGAAGGCGATGATGCTTGGGATATCCTAAGTAAATACGCACCAATTACTAAAGCATTACCATTGGGTGCAGTATTAACGTTACCTGCAACGGGTTCAGAGTCAAATGGTGGTGCTGTTATTACACGTGATGGCAGCAAGTTATCATTTGGTAGTCCATTAGTTCGTCCAACGTTTGCGATTTTAGATCCTGCAGTGAGCTTGAGCCTATCTGATCGTCAAATTAGTAATGGTGTTGTAGATGCATTTGTTCATATTATGGAACAGTACATGACATATAGCATCAACGCGAAAGTTCAAGATCGTTTTTCTGAAGGGCTATTGCTGACGCTGATCGAAGAAGGGCCAAAAGCATTAAAACCTGAGACTAAAGATGATTTAGAGATCCGCGGTAATATTATGTGGTCGGCAACGATGGCGTTAAACGGTCTTATTGGTGCTGGCGTACCGCATGATTGGGCAACACACATGATTGGTCATGAATTAACAGCTGCACACGGTGTTGATCATGCGCGTAGTTTATCAATCGTGTTACCTGCAGTAATGAAAGTACTACGTGAAGACAAGCGCAGTAAATTACTGCAATATGCTGAACGTGTTTGGAATATTACCGTTGCCGATGAAGATGAAAAAATCGATCAAGCGATAGCAAAAACAGAAGCATTTTTTAAAGCAATGGAAGTTCCGACAACGCTTACGGAGGCGGGTATTACGTCTACTGATATTGACAACTTAATTGCTAAATTAGAGAAACACGGTATGGTGGCACTAGGTGAACGTAAAAATATCACTTTGGAAGTAAGCCGTCAGATTTTAGAAGCTGCATTGTAAATACTTAGTATAGTTACTTTATTTAAATAGTTAACTAGCAGTAAATAACGTATTAATAGTAAAGGTTGGAATGATTATTCATTTCAGCCTTTTTTTTTATTACAAAATGACGATTAGTCATTTATTAGTCCCAGTGTCATACATTTTTAATTCAACGGTGTTATAACTCAATGATATTGTTATTATTAAATAATCTTATCGTGTTGTTATCGATATTTAAGGAAGAGTAATGGCTGATTTAGAATGGATGTTGGGTGTAATTATGTTATCGGGATTTTTATTTGCCGCTATCACGAGATTCAATTTGCACCGGTATTTACAGCAGAAAAAAATATTGACGAGCGTGGATAGGGAACAAGCCCAAGTGCAATTAAAAAACACAACGCCCGAAGTTATTTTAGATAATGGTGTTCATCAATTATTTAAATATGTTATTGCTGGCATGATTATTTTTCTATTTGGTAGCGCTACACTAGTCGATCACGGTGCTTTAAAAGCATTGGTCTCTTTATTTTTTGATTCGGTATAATGTCTTGTTGATTTAAGCGCTAACGATCGTAACCTGAATTCGTTGGTATTTGCCGTAATACTTGTCGCTGCTCTTTATCGTATTTTTTATGTAGCGCGGCAATAAGTTCCAGGTCTAACTTCGCATAGAACATATCTTCTTCGGCTTGGCCTTTCTGGCGCATCGCTTCGTTAAACACTGACATATTGATTTCCTCTAATAACCTGCATATTAATAATTTTAGTTGATTTTAGACAGAAGCGTTATTAGAGGTAGAGCTGATAATTGAACTATATTGATTAAGCCCCTTGTTTACTTTGTTTTAGAATCTTTAAAACGTCTAATAAAGATGCGCTTACAGTATGACCCAATGTTAAAACTTCAGCACTTGGTTGCACGAGATCTGGGATTTGAAATGTTTGCATATTAGCGCTTACGGCAGATAAAACGCCGTTATTTGAATCTTCAAAGGCTAAACATTGCTCCGGATGAATATTTAAACGACCTGCTGCAAGCAAGTAAATTTCTGGGTCGGGTTTGCCATTCTTAACTTCGCATCCTGTTGTCAAATTATCAAAAAAGTGGTCTAAGCCAGCAAGCTTTAATTTGATTGTTGCAACATCTTGTTGTGTTGACGTCGCAACCGCAGTAGGAATATTATTATTTTTTAACCAAGTGAGTAACTCAACAACACCGTCTTTAACTGGAATAGCTTGGTGTTTAACGACCGCGTTGTAACGTATACGCCATGCATCATGAAGTACTGGATAATCTAAATCACTGCCGTAACCCGCACGGATTACTTTTTCTATGCCTTGAGAATTACGACCGATAATATCGAGATAAACATTTTCTAAAAATGGAATCGATAATGATGCACATGCTTCTTCAAAGATCCCTTTGCAAACACGCTCTGTGTCGAGAAGAAGTCCATCCATATCAAAAATAGCTGCTTGGTAATTCACTTTATGTATCCTATATCGATGACAACTTATTTAATGAAATGAGTATAACAAATCTAATTGCGATAATTAAGTTCACATACTGTTTGTACTACCTATAAAGTATCGCTAATATCGTAATGGACTAGAACAATATTAACAATTTGAATGATAGGGAATTTATGAAAGGTTTAATGAGTGGTTTATGTTTGGCGCTCTTAGTTGCTGGTAATGTATCAGCAACTGAATCCAAACCAGTGGCGGTTGAAGTATTAGCTAAGTCGACAACGAGCTGGGACGGTTCTATGCTTCCGAGTTACCCAAAGGGTAAGCCGGAAGTCACGATCTTAAAAATTGATATTGCACCTGGTGTTAAGTTGCCTTTGCATGAGCATCCGGTGATTAATGCTGGTTATTTAGTGAGTGGTGAATTAACGGTTGTAACTCAAGACGGTGAGGTTTTGGAGCTTAAAGCAGGCGATACGCTTGTTGAAGTTATCAACAAATGGCATTACGGAATAAATAAAGGTGATGTACCAGCTGAAATTGTTGTTTTTTATGCTGGCGTTGAAGGGGAGCCTTTAACAATTAAGCATAAATAATTAAAGTTAAAGGCTAGGTTTTTTATCCTAGCCTTTTGATAAATTAATTTTTTATTATCTTGTTTTTTTAATGAAGGCTTCAAGCTAAGCATACATAGGAACAAGAACCATAGTACCTGCGATAACGGTAATTAGACCTGCTAATACGGGTACTGACGTTCGCTTAACAACTTCAAATGGACTGACTTTTCCCATACCACTTGTCGCTACAATTACACCCGCTACCGGAGACACAGTACGACCAAGGTTCGATGCTTGTAGCATCGGGATAATTAAGAACGCTGGGTTTAAGCCCATTTTACCGGCCAGTGTAGGAGCAAGTTCAACAAATGCATAGAAAGGGGCGTTGCCTGAGCCTGTTGCTATTGCTGCAGCTACAGTGAGACCTGTTAAAATGAGCATTAATGCAAATCCGCCTGCACCAGCTGCCTCCGCAAGGCCGATTAAATTATCAATAGCACCAATCGACATCAAGCCCTGTGCAAAGACACCTGCAGCAACTAATAGCATGACGACACCTTTAAAAGCATCTGCCATCCCTTCATAGCAAGACTCTAAGTCTTCTAAGGTTGCCTTCCCATCTAACCGTTTAGTGATAAAGTCGATAACAGCACTAATGAAAATGGAAAAAACTACGATAGTGTAGATATCAAGTTCTAGACCTTTAATTGTTGAGCCATTAAATACAAAAACACCTATGATAGGTAGGAATGGTAAGATGGAATAATAACCCGGCGCAGTTACTGTTATTTCTGATATGTCAGTTTTTACCATTGGCGTGTTTTCTTTTTTGTCTAAATAACGATTCCAGAAAAATGCCGCAGCTGCCATCACTAGGATGGCACAAATTGATACGGGTAGTACGGTTTCAACAGAAAACACATGTAGTGGTAATCCTGATTTTTCTGCGGCAACAACAACATCGCCAGATGTTGGTGACAAAATAATAGCAGCAGGCGATGCACAAACAGCAACTGCGGCTGGTCTTGATATCCCCATTGCAGTCATCATTGGGAATAAAGTGGCCATGAGCAATACGCCAAGTCCAGTTGCAGAGCTTACCGCTAGTGACATTAAGCAAGCCACAATATAAGCAGCAACAAGTAGGGTATAAGGTGATTTGATAAACGATAGGGGTTTTGAAAACTGTTTAACAACAACATTGTTCGCATCAATCTTAGTCATGTAAGCTGCAAAACCACATAACAACATGATTTGCATGCCTAAGCCGCCTCCACGATATTGCAGCATATATTTAACAAATTCTAATGAGTCTGTAATGGTATTCCCTGTGCTTGTTATACTTGAAGGGAGAATTGTCTTGCCAAGTAAGCCTGTTATGATAAGTAGTGTAATACCAGCTGTGAGTAATACTCCCGTTGCCTTGTATTCTTTGACGATGAAGTAACCGACACCGACAGTCACGATTAAACCAATGAATAACTCTAACATTGAAACCTCTTTATTGTATTCAAATGCGTAATTAACATTATTTTAACCTTTGAAATAATGTTTCCTTTGCAGCTGAATGTACCTATAAAGAGATGTCATCGCGATAGCTAACACCACTATTCATGATCTAAATCAGGGTTTAATAAACTCTCAAAGGATAGTTTGAGCCAGATCAATTCGTTGATTTTACAGACTCATTAGCTTCGGTTAAAATTAGTGCATTAATCAAATAGGCTATATGGAATAAACATGACTAAAGCTAAAATCGGTATTGTGACAGTAAGTGATAGAGCCAGTGCTGGCATATATGAAGATCTTTCTGGTAAAGCCATTATCTCTGTATTGAATGAGTACCTGACTTCTGAGTGGGAACCTGTTTATGAAGTTATTCCAGATGAGCAAGATGTGATTGAAGCAACATTGATCAAAATGGCCGATGAGCAAAACTGCAGTTTGATTGTTACTACAGGTGGCACAGGCCCTGCTAAGCGTGACGTAACGCCAGAAGCGACAGAAGCTGTTTGTGATCGCATGATGCCAGGATTTGGCGAGTTAATGCGTGCAGAATCGCTAAAATTTGTTCCAACTGCAATTCTTTCTCGTCAAACGGCAGGATTACGTGCAGATTCATTAATCGTTAACTTGCCGGGTAAACCAAAATCAATCCGGGAATGTTTAGATGCTGTATTTCCAGCGATCCCTTATTGTATTGATTTGATGGATGGCCCTTTTCTTGAATGTGATGAGTCGGTGGTTAAACCGTTCCGCCCAAAAGCGAAATAATAGACCATTTATTCCATCTCCCAATGAAAGTCGACGATTAGCTGTCGCTAATCACCTGTAATGTTTTTTAGTGTAAGGGGTTTAGCTTTTTTGCATCTTGAACTAATTTTGTAGTGATACCAATCATAATAAATAGAGGATCACTTCATGGCCGCAAATCCATCTACTCAATATTTAAAGATAAAACAAAGACACCCACAGTTGATTAGCGCTGTCGAATCTCTTGGTAAAGTGGCAAAACAGGAAGGACCGATAGATGAAAAAACCGCACAGTTAATTCAATTAGCTGCCGCTGCAGCCATTCGTTCTGAAGGTGCTGTTCATAGCCATGCCAAAAGAGCGCTTGAAGCTGGCGCAAGCGTTGATGAAATTCGCCATGCATTACTGCTGCTCACAAGCACATTGGGTTTTCCCTGCGTCATGGCTGCAATGAGTTGGGCAGATGAAAAGTTATAGTCTAAACCTATAGATTACGCATTACCTTGTGAATGACATTATCTACATCAATTTTAATATGTTGTGATGCGTCTTGGGCATAGGCGTTGATATTTTTGTATAGCTCACCAATCATTGTTATTCCGCTGCATTGAATCGTGAGGACTATATTGGCGGTGATGATGTCTATCACCGCTTGTTCATCAGAATTTGATTTAAGTGCATCGATCTCTTGTTGCCAGTTTGATTGACCTTTTATTTTAGCTAATGTACTTTCTGAACTTGTTAATAACGTGCCGCAAATCCTCATGACTTAAAGTTCCTCTGGTAGTTGATAGGAATTATTTAGCGTGTTTTTAATGTCTTAATTTACCTTGCCTAGCATGTTCATGATGATAACCACTACCAGATTTATGAAAACCACAACTGATAATTGTTGGTTGTACTAATCCAATTAAATCCGTTGTTTTCATTTTAATGGTTTCAGCATGATCGCCAGCATTAAAACTTACTTCCTCTTGTTTCACTAGTTCTTCTGACATATAAACAGGCATGTTAAACAAGTGACCAAATGGAGGCATTGCACCTGTTTCACAATCAGGAAACATACTACTGAACTGGTGTTCATAGGCTAAGTTAACGTAACGAGCACCAATAGAAAAAGCAATATTATCGAAGTCAATGAGGTAAGGGGCGGGCATAACAATCATAACAAGCTTAGTATCAGCTGTTATTATGACAGTTTTAGCAAAAGACATACCGTTAGTCTTGCTAAATTCAGCAACATGCTGAGCAGTATAGCCAGGTGGGTGATGATCACTTTGGTAGTTTATATAAGCCTGATCTAAATAATGGGTGATTTTTCGCATGAGCATAATCAACCTCCCTAGCGGTTAATGCGCTAATACATTTATCAAGAATGTTTAGGAGCTTTAATTATAGTTGTTAATTATTTTAATGACGGGTTACGAGATAAGCTCAGTAAAAGAAATCATGACGTTTTGGCCGGTGGGTGGTGAATAGAAAAAGGGTAAAATGTATAAACATTTTACCCTTTAGTATTTACATATTTAACTTAGGCAATAAGTGCGTTAATGCTTAACGTTTGTTACTGCGTTTAGCTTGCTGGCCTTGACCGCCTTTATTTGCTGACTTGTTAGCGCTTGGACGGCTGCCTGATGGTTTCTTGAATCCACCACCTTTGACACTGCCATTCGCATTTTTACTGCCGTTGGTGCTGCTATTGCCACCTACAGTGGTTTTTTTACGGTTAGGTTTGTTACCGCCTTTATTACCGTTTTCGTTAATGCCAACACCTTCTTGTGGCGCTAGACCTGTGTGTTTAGTTAACGCATTAGTGAACTGCTTAGTACCTGGTTGAGCACGTTGCTGTTTAACACCTTTATTACTGGTACTCGGCTTGCTCTTACTGTTCGCGCCACCTTTACCTAAGTGTGGTTTCGCCTTCGCTTGTATTGCTTGTTTTTCAGCTAAGCTTTCTGGTGGTACCAAGTGTTTTGGACCGCGACCAATCAGATGACGGTTACCTGTTTTAAGCAGGTACTCGCGAATTTGTGGCCAGTTAGCTGGATCGTGATAGCGTAAAAGCGCTTTGTGCAGACGACGTTGACGGGCACCTTTAGGCACAACGACTTTTTCATCTGTTTCACGTACTTTATGTAATGAGTTAAGCTCTGTGTGATACACGGCTGTTGCATTAGCAAGTGGTGAAGGGTAGAAGTTTTGTACTTGATCAAGCTTAAACTTATACTGTTTTAACCATAGGGCTAAAGTAAGCATGTCTTTGTCATTAGTCCCTGGGTGTGCAGAGATAAAGTAAGGAATAAGGTATTGTTTCTTGCCCGCTTCAGCAGAGAAACGATCAAACATTTCTTTAAACTTATCGTACGTGCCCATACCTGGCTTCATCATGATATCAAGTGGTGACTTTTCGGTATGTTCAGGTGCAATTTTCAAGTAACCACCGACGTGATGTTCTACTAATTCTTTCACGTAACGAGGATCTTCAATCGCTAAATCATAACGTACACCTGATGCAATCAAGATCTTCTTAATCCCCGGAACTTTACGTGCGCGACGGTAGAGATCGATTGTAGGTGTATGGTCTGTGTCCATGTGCTTACAAATGGTTGGGAAGATACACGAAAGGCGACGACAAGTTGCTTCCGCTTTTGCACTCATACAGCCAAGCTTATACATGTTTGCTGTTGGTCCACCAAGGTCGGAGATAACACCAGTAAAACCAGGTACTTTATCGCGAATGGCTTCCATTTCTTTTACGATAGAATCTTCTGAACGGCTTTGAATTACGCGACCTTCATGTTCGGTAATTGAACAGAAAGAACAACCGCCAAAACAACCGCGCATGATATTAATCGATGTTTTGATCATGTCATAAGCAGGGATCTTTTCGTTGCCATAGCTTGGATGTGGAACTCGGGCATATTCTAAATCGAATACACCGTCCATTTCACCCTCTGCAAGCGGTGTCGCAGGCGGATTTAACCATACTTCACGTGCGCCGTGTTTTTGGATCAAAGCCCGTGATGAAATAGGATTAGTTTCTAGATGAAATACACGCGATGTATGCGCATATAACATTTTATCTTTTTTTACCGTTTCCATGTCTGGTAGTCGAATATAGGTTTCGTGCCAAGGCATTTGCTTAGGCGCTTGCATCACGATAGGTTTCGCTACATCCGCATCAGAATTATCAATGACTTCTTCTTTATCTTGTTTTGAACAAGTTTCATCAATTTCTGTGTACGGACTTATAATCGGTTCAATTTTACCTGGGGTATCTAATGTACGAGAGTCAATACCTTTCCAAGTCGGTAGTGGTTCTTTTAACATAACCGCTGTACCACGAACATCTTGAATGTCTTTAATTGATTCGCCACTTGCAAGACGATGTGCAACTTGGATTAATGGGCGTTCTGCATTACCGTAAATCAGCATATCGGCTTTCGAATCAGGTAATACTGACCCACGTACTTTGTCTGACCAATAATCATAGTGCGCAATACGACGTAAACTGGCTTCGATACCACCAATCACAACGGGTACATCTTTAAATGCTTGCTTACAACGCTGGGTATACACTAATACGGCACGATCAGGACGTTTACCGCCGATATCACCTGCTGTATAAGCATCATCATGACGTAACTTAAGATCAGATGTATAGCGGTTGATCATCGAGTCCATGTTGCCCGATGTAACACCGAAGAAAAGATTTGGACGACCTAATTCTTTAAACGGTTCTGCACTTTCCCAGTCGGGTTGAGAGATGATGCCGACACGAAAGCCTTGTGCTTCTAAGGTTCTGCCAATAATAGCCATACCAAAACTTGGGTGATCGACATACGCGTCACCTGTAACGACAATCACGTCACAGCTATCCCAACCGAGCTTGTCCATCTCTGCACGTGTCATTGGCAAAAATGGTGCGGGTTTTGTCACCCGATTCTGAAATTTTGGATATGAAAAAAGATTTTTGGCAGTTTGCATAAAGTACTCTTGGGTATTAATTTTAGTGCGCAAAGTTAATTGCGAAGGCTATTTTCACGGCTGGAATAAATACAACAAAGGAAAGCCAGCCGTTACTGAGGGCGGATTATAGCCACTTACAACGCCTTTTGCGATTAAAAGCAGCAATAAATATTTAGCTTGCTTGTAACAAGTTGAAAAACTGAGTCAAATTATTTGCTTCATAATCGGCTTTGTAATCTATATTCGTCACAACTTGCTCAGAACCTGACAGCCAAACCGTAGTCATACCAAGGGTTTTGGCTGGTTTTAGGTTGCGAAGTTGGTCATCAAAGAAGACCGTGTTATGGCGATCAATCGCGTGTGTATCACAAAGTGTTTGATAGCTTGAATTGTGTGGTTTTAGCTCATAATTTGCATCTTCTAATGAAAAAATATCATCAAAGCAGTCGATTAACGCTAATTCTTTTAGAATTTTAGTCGCGTAATGTTTTGGTGAGTTCGTATAAATTATTTTACGGCCAGCCAGTTGGTCGATTTGTAATCCTAAATTGGGCTGTGCTTTCAGCGTCGTCATATTAATGTCGTGGCAATAATGGATGAAATCATCACGATTCACATGATGGTGTTTGATTAGCCCTTTTACTGTACCGCCATATTGTCTGTAATATTGGTTAGATAAAAGTGTGGCCTCAGGAAGTGGTAGAGACAGTGCGTCAGCTATAAACCGGTGCATTCGTGATTCGACCTGCTTTAATATGCCTAACGAAGGGCAATAAAGCGTGTCATCAAGATCGAACAAGTAAGTATTGGCTTGGTTAATTTTCTGCATATTACTCTTCTCAAATTTTACGCTGCTCAATGCATTAATCGTGGATTTTGTGTGTTGATGATAAATCTGAATGAGCAGTACGCATTATAAGGCTGCAATATTAGTGTAAAAGTACAATAATGCAAATGTATCCTATTTTGTTTGCTTAAATAGCGTCTTCTTTTTGTGGTTAGAACTCCAACCAGATGAAAAACGTTAAAAAATAGGTGCTTAATTTTTCATAAACTTTTATCCTATCTACTGTGTCTCAACATTGTGAAGATAATATGATAATTAAACCAAAAACTCGCGGTTTCATCTGTACCACAACTCATCCTACTGGTTGTGATTTTAATGTTAAAGAACAGATACAGTATAATAAAGAGCAAGGTGCTATTGAAAATGCACCAAAACGTGTTCTGGTAGTCGGCTCATCAAGTGGTTACGGGCTTTCGTCTCGTATTACTGCTGCATTCGGTGGTGGCGCTTCAACTATTGGTGTGTTTTTCGAGAAACCGGCAACAGAGAGAAAGCCGGGTACAGCAGGTTGGTATAACAGTGCTTCATTTGAAAAATATGCAGCAGAAGAAGGCCTATATGCAAAGAGCATTAATGGCGATGCATTCTCTGACAAAGCAAAACAAACTGCAATTAACCTAATTAAAGAAGATCTAGGCCAAATTGACCTCGTTGTTTATTCACTGGCATCACCAGTACGTAAGTTACCAAGCACTGGTGAAGTTGTACGTTCTTGCTTGAAACCAATTGGTGAAACGTATACAGCGAAAGCGGTTGACACCAATAAAAATAAAATATTTGAAGCAAGTGTTGAACCTGCAACAGAGCAAGAGATCAAAGATACCATTACCGTTATGGGTGGTGAAGATTGGGAACTTTGGATGTCTGCATTATCTGATGCCGGTGTATTAGCTGACGGATGTAAAACCGTTGCTTATAGCTATATCGGTACAGAAATTACATGGCCTATCTATTGGGATGGTGCCTTAGGCAAGGCAAAGCAAGATCTTGATCGTGCTGCTCATGCGATCGATGCTGACCTAAAAGTAAAAGGTGGTAGTGCAAACGTAGCTGTACTTAAGAGTGTAGTCACACAAGCAAGTGCTGCAATTCCTGTTATGCCGCTTTATATCGCAATGGCATTCCGTGTGATGAAAGAACATGGTTTACATGAAGGTTGTTTAGAGCAAATTTCACGTCTATTCCGTGGCTCACTTTACCCACAAGGTATTAGCAACGCTAAATTAGATGAGGAAAATCGTCTACGTATGGATGATTGGGAACTTCGTGAAGACATTCAAGCTACTTGCGTGAAGCTATGGGACGAAGTTACCGATGAGAACTTATTTGAAACGACTGATTATCAGTATTACAAAGATGAGTTTTTAGCATTGTTTGGCTTTGGTATCGACGGCGTTGATTATGATGCTGACGTTAATCCGATTGTTGATTTTGCTCCAATTACACTTGACTAATTTTAGCCTGTTTTGAACGGTCCAGCTTAATTTTAGCTAGCCATTCGTCGGGAACAAGTATTAACCGTTCTGCTTCTTTTTGATTGTTATATCTAAGGAGCTGTAGCGGTTTTTTTTCGCCCATTGTTCGGTGTTGATAAATATCAAGTTCGGTCTTGGTCCGTGTTGCGAGGTAATTAGGCTTCATAATTTGATACCAACGGTAATCTATGGACTCTTTCTTAAAATGATGATGTGTTATCCAACGCCAATTACAGCTATTCGGTAATAACTGGTTTGTTAGCTCAAGAGCAGGGTGTGCTTGATATAAACGGCCTTTGAGTATTATTTTCTCATCATCAATATTGATATTGTGTTCGCGTAATACTCTTTGTGCTGCTTCTTGATGACCTAACTTAATCTGGTGTTCTAGCATATGGTTAAATTTAATATCGAAACGATCTTTCATGTTCGCGCCATACCATAATGGTGGTTCATTATTTGTGCTAGGGTAGCCAAGATAAAATTTTACTGCGACTTCAAAGTGAGTGACTTGATTAGTGGTGTTGTCTTTGACAATAAAATCAAACTCTCCATAGGTAAAATGATCATCACGCACTTGCGTATTAGCGAGCAGCACGTCAAAGTTTGGATTATCGGTAAAAAAGAAGTGCCAAAGTTGTTCAAAATATAAACCTAACCTTGTAGCTGGTCGTATAAAATTGAGTAATGGCGCAGGGTCGACATCTAAAGCAAAGAGCCGCGGTAAGTAGTCTGTGTATTGTTGAGCTAACCAATCTGTTGAAATAAGGACGTTGCTCTTTACGTTAACCATTGGAGGACTTGCAATCGACCATGCTAGATCACGTACTATCGGATGGTTAAAATTATAGTTATAGGTGTCTAAAACACTTTCTATCGGCATGTTATTTGCTTCAAGCTCAAACTTAACGTATACATATAACCTTAGATTAGGATTCAACAAATAACGAGGAGCGGGCATGGCCTCACTCAATAATAAAAAACTTGAAAATATTTTAACTGACTTTATGCAGCCACATCGTGTTCGTGATTTTACCGTTAACGGTATGCAGGTTCAGGGTAAAGACACAGTGACTAAAGTGATCACGGGGGTCACAGCATCTCAAGCATTAATTGACGCTGCAGTAGAGCAGCAAGCAGATGCAATTTTAGTGCATCATGGGTATTTTTGGAAAAATGAATCACCAGCGATTACGGGGATTAAATATAATCGCATTAAAACGCTGATCAAGCATGATATTAACTTGTATGCTTATCACCTGCCGTTAGATATACACCCTGAGTTGGGTAACAATGTTGAATTAGCTAAGCTATTAGGTATTACAGTTCGTCGTGGTTTGGAACCGTGGGATAAAGCGAGTGTTGCTTTGGTGGGTAAATTCGAAGATGAGATCTCAACTGAAGAACTCACTCAACGTATCGAAACCCAACTTAACCGTGCTCCCTTGGTTGTTGATGCGGGTAAACCAATTAAATCGGTGGCTTGGTGTACTGGCGGTGGTCAAAGTTATATTGAATTAGCAATTGAACAGGGAATTGATGCATTTATCAGTGGTGAAGCGTCCGAACAGACCATTCATTTGGCTCGTGAAGCCGGTATAAGTTTTTTTGCTGCGGGTCATCACGCAACAGAACGTTATGGTGTTAAAGCGTTAGGTGAATGGTTAGCAGAAGAAAAAGGTTTGGACGTAACTTTTATTGATATTGATAATCCTGTGTAATTTAATGGGCTTACTCATTAACAAAATATGTTGCTGAGTAAGCCTTTTATGCATGTATAAACTACATATTTAGATTGTGGCATACCCGGACATCTGGATAGTCAGTTTTAAATCGGTGAGGATATTTCGAAAACGGCGTGATGCAGGTTGTTCACACAGAGCCTTGATATCACAGGCCAATGCTCGAGTTGGACGGGCTACTTGGCGGTAATATTCTGCGTACGATTCTGATAAATGTGCATGAGCAGAGCGTACCGCATAAGGGTCAATGGTTTTAATTTTTCTTTCGTAGCGCCTGATAACCTGTTCAACAGCTTTTAACTGCTTAATTCGATTCGTTATAATGGTCTTTTTGCGTAGGCAAGCTGCTAATGGTTTCTTAATACAACCGATTGCAGTGTGTAATGCTATTTTTAACCACAAGTCCCAATCTGATACCAGCTTTATATTATGATCAAAACCGTCTAGTGCTAAATATAAATCTCGCCTAACAAGTACGGTCGATGTGCCAATGATGTTTTCGGAGAAGATCGCGGCAGCACCTTTAGGGATGACAAATGCATCCGCGCTATGTTGGACTATTTGTTGTTTAAAATAGTTACTATGGGTAAAGCTATCATGGGTTACTTCACTTTTATCATTTATTAATTCGCAGTTAGTAAAGCAAATACCAAGCTGTGGTTTTTCTTTCATAAATTTAATTTGTTGTTGTAGTTTGTTTTTATACCAGAATTTATCGGCATCAAGAAAGGCAATATATGTCCCACTTGCCACCCGAACCGCATGGTTTCTAGCAGTCGAAGTACCTTCACCATTTAATTTTAAGGCGATAATATTATTGTGTTTTCGGCAGAGCTGGCAAATCCATTTCCAACTACCATCAGTTGAACCATCGTCAACAATGATGACTTCTATATTATCTATATTTTGTTGCCAGATACTCTCGATTGCTTGAGGTAGAGAGGGAAGACAATTTTTGTTTGGAATAATGACACTCACTGTTGGTTTCATATTCGCCCCTACTGAATCTATAAGTTACAAATCCTTTGCATTAATAGATAGCTTAGTCGATTTAATTAATTACGGCAGACCTGTGTTTCAATTTTGTACTTTTTAATATAGAACATTTTTTAAGCATATTTAATCTATTGTTTTTATATAGTCTAGTCTTGATACATAGTTAACGGTTACAAGGACAGCTCTTATATGGATATGCTTGGATCAATAAAGCTATGGCTAAAAAATGACGAGAGTGCGATAGCTAAAGCGTGCCATCGTTGTATTCGTGAACTGATGCATTTTTCTATACCCGTTATTCCTTTTATTCATCCTTGTATGCTTCGAATACACCTTCTTATTACCCACTTATTCGCAAATATCTTGCGGGTTTTATATTGGACCCCTTTATTTAAATGTCGCTTAGTAACAAGACCGAGTAACTTATACCTATATTCAGGAATGCCGTTGGTATTGGGACATTTAACTATTGAAATGGGCGACAATTGCCGTGTATCTGGTATTTCAACATTAAGTGGACGTAGTATGGACGGGCGGCCATCTCGTCTAATAATCGGAAACAATGTCGATATAAACTGGCAAAATAATATTGCGGTAGGTGGTAATATTGTGATTGAAGATAATGTCAGGCTAGCAGGACGGGTTTTTTTGGCAGGTTACCCTGGTCACCCTGTTGATGCAAAAGAGCGCGCTGCGGGATTAGCAGATCATGAACATCAAGTCGGTGATATTGTTTTAAAGCGAGATGTTTGGTTAGCAACGGGTGTCAGTGTTATGGCTGGGGTTACTATTGGAGAAGGCACAATTGTTGCTGCAGGCAGTATAGTGACCAAAGATTTACCCTCAAGTGTACTTGCTGGTGGCATACCAGCTAAGGTAATTAAATCACTATGAACAATTGGCAATGGATTGTATTTGGTGAAGACTGGGGGCGCCACCCAAGCAGTACACAGCATTTGATGAAATCAATCACGCGTAAGCATCAGGTATACTGGGTTAACTCAATAGGTTTGAGACGTCCTAAGTTAACGGATGGTAAACGTATTATTGAAAAACTAAAACAACTGAAGGATGCCTGTGCGAATGATTTTAACCAGAATAAAACGCTGTCGAATGTTGAGATGAAGCCGTTAGAAATCCTTGCTCCAATCGCCTTACCTTGGCCTGGAAGTTATATCGCTTATGTGATTAATCGTTTGTTATTAACGTATCAAATTCGAGCACTGTTGGGTCGGCATGTAACGGATAAAAATTTATCGCGTATTTTATGGTTATCATTACCGACGGGGCGTTGTGTTATCGATGCATTAGAAGAAGATGTTGTCGTTTATTATGTCGGTGATGACTTTAGTGCGTTGCACGGTGTTGATCATAATAAGGTTAATTTTGAAGAGGTTGAACTGGTAAAATGTGCTGATATTATTTTTGCCGCAAGTGACAATATTGCTCGTCAATTTCCTCAGCATAAAACCTACTTGTTACCACATGGCGTAGATTTAAAGCACTTTTCGTCAGTGTACAAACGCCCGAATCATTATCCTGACTCCGATCTTGTCGTAGGCTATTATGGCAGTATTACCCGTTGGTTAAATTTTGAATTAATAACGTTCCTCGCGCGTGCTAGACCCGATATTACATTTCTATTTATTGGGAAAATTGAGATCGACGATTGTCCAATGTTTGGGTATGAAAATATTGTTCATCTGGTCGATATGCCTCATGAAGAATTGATTAAATATGCAGCTAATTGGCAAGTGTCATTAATCCCATTCGTTGATAATGAACAGATTCGAGCATGTAATCCTTTAAAATTAAGAGAATATCTAGCCATTGGACACCCAATTCTAAGCACTAAATATCCAGCAGTCATGGAATTTTCAGAATGTATTTATATTGCAGAAAATCAGCAACAGATGCTAGAGCAGTTAAATACAGCATTAATTTTATCGCAGGCAGAGCTTAAACAGCTTAAAGACGTATCTCGGAAAATGGTTGAAAGCTCAACTTGGGAAGCGAGGTGTGATTATGTTTCTACGTTATTAATGCAGAAACTAACAGATAAAGACAACATTGCATGTAATTAACAATGGTCTTGGGAGTATGTTATGAAAGGACTTATCCAGAATAAATATAGAGGAATAGCATTACTATTCGTCACGTTAATATCGCAGTTCGGATGTGCGAATTCACCAACGGTTATTCCAATGGCAATGATTGGGATAGCATCGGTATCAGAACGTGATAAACCGGCAGTAGTAGAACCGAGAAAACTAAATTTTATTTTTGAATACAAGCAAGTAGAGTTAAGCAGAGAGCAGCGAAATCAGTTACTTTACCTTTATGACTGGCAGCACGGCGCGATCATTAGTTATGGTAAAGCAAAAGCCGAAAATGACTATACAGGTTTGCTTATCGGACATAAACGTGTGCAAGCTGTTAGCCAAGCCTTAGCTAAAAATCAGGAAATACGTCAGGTTAATTATGATCCGAAATTGGCTGCGGACTCTGTAGTGGTTAAAGAAAATATTGTCCAAACAACACGTATAGATACTGATAAAAAAACGGATTTAGTTGAGAACTCTAGGCTGTAAATATGGGTATTATTGTATGGGGTAATATTTATCGATTTATCGAGACAATGTGGCGCCGACGTTATTACCTTGGTGTTGCTATTGTAATCGCAATGCTGAGTGCATCTTTCATGAGTGTTATCACGGATAAGCGATACGATGCACACACATCGATATTAGTTCAGGAAAGTGCATTGCTTAATCCATTTTTAGAAGACTTATCAGTATCATTTAATCTTGAACAAAGGATCGTGGCTTTACGCGTGTTAGTACATAGCCGGCACATACTATTAACCGTTGCTAAGCAAAATGAGTTAATCGATACCAGCAGCAGTTATCGAGAAAGAGACTTAATTGTTGAACAACTGTCAGATGCAATCCTATTGACGCTATCTGGCACAGATCTGGTGATTATCTCTTTGAGTTGGGATGATCCAAATAAAATGGAATCGATTTTGAGCTCTGTTAGTCAATTGTTTATTGATAGTTTAATGGCACCCAGTAGAGCATCAATTGTTTCATCAGAGGAATTTCTACTTGCACAGCTAGAGTTAAGGCGTGATAAGTTGGTCGTAGCAGAGGAAAAAATGGCTTCATTTCGTCGTAAACATATCGGAGTTTTACCTGAGTTATTTATTCAAAATAATCAGACGCTATTTTCTATTTACAGTGAAATTAGAGAGAAAAATATTGAATTGTCAGGCGCTTATGGTCAGTTGAATAGCCTAAAGCTTAAATTGGCGCAAACGAATCCCGTGATCGGTGTAGTTGAAGAGCAAATCGTAGCAGCAGAAGCAAAACTGTCACTCTTAAAAGCAAGTTACACCCGTAGCCATTCTAAAGTTCAATCTGTTGAATTGCAGTTAAATAATTTAAGAAATGAGCAAAATAAATTACTAAGTAAAAACGTGGCATTAACAGATGAACAGCTAGAACAGCTATGGAATTTGGTCTCTGTTGCTGATAAGGGGAATGGCGAAAGTAAAGTGCCGTCATTGTTATTATCTCAGTTAGAGAATCTGCAAGCCGCTCAATCGCGCGTTATACAATTAGAAAATGAAGTTGCAATGTTACGACAACAATCGGAGCATTTAACAAGTAACGTCGCGATGGAAGCGGATGTGGCGAAAGAGCTGAGTGCTCTAAAGCGTGATCTGACCGTTAACACCAAATTATATCATGACTTGTTAAACCGTCACGAGATGGCAAAAGTGACTGGTGAGCTAGGTCGTCATGAAGAACCTGAAAAAATTAAAGTAATTGATAGGCCTTTTACGCCAGGTTATCCCTCTAATTTATCTCTGTTCGTATACATAATTATTGGTCTATTTAGTGGTATAGGTGGTGGTATTGGTTTGGCGGTTATAGTCGAGTTATTAGACGATACGTTATGGCACATCAGAAAAATAAGCTTGTTTGATGGTATTGACATTATCGTACGATTACCTTCGATTGATTATGAAAAGGATGTTGATAATGAAAATCATGGTTGAAATTATTCAACATCTAAAACCGGGTGGCATTGAAAAGTTAGTGATTGATATCATGCGATTACAAGATTCAGATGTTAGGGTTTACATCGTAGCGTTAGAGGGGGATAAGTCGGCTTGTTTAGCGCTCTGGCCTGCATTGAAACGGTATCAAGAACGATTAGTTTTTTTAGACAAGAAACCGGGGTTTACACTCTCTACGGTAAGGCGACTGCGTAAAATATTAAGGACATTAGAGGCTGATGTTATACACACTCATCACATTGGTCCTTTGCTTTATGGTTGTATGGCAACGCTAAAATCAACCAACATACAGCATATTCATACAGAACATGATACGTGGCATTTGCTTGATAATAAGCAGTTACAGATGACAAAGTTAATGTTGCGGTTAAGTCGAATCACGTTAGTTGCCGATGCGTCAACGGTTGGAATAAAGCTATCTGAAATGCTTGGCAGTAATGTTAATCCTGTCACGATCTTAAATGGCATTGATACAGAAAAATTTTTACCTAGCCTAAATCATAAACGTTATAAAAATAACACCCGTGTTTTCAAAATTGGTTGCGCAGCAAGGCTTGTCACTGAAAAATCCTTGGACGTATTAATTCAAGCTATCGCGGATATTCCTAATGTGGAACTATATATCGCTGGCGATGGCCCTGAACAGCATAACCTTGTTAATTTAGTGCAGGAATTAGGCTTGTCAACTAAAGTTAAATTCATTGGCTATACAGATGATATAGTTAGTTTTTATCATCAGTTAGACTTATTCGTACTTACTTCGTCAAATGAAGGACTACCTTTGTCAATATTAGAAGCTCAGTCGTGTAATGTTCCTGTCGTTTGTAGTGATGTTGGCGGTGTGCATGAGGGGGTATGTAAACAAACGGGTCGATTAATTAAACGCCATTCTGTTAATGAATTTCATATTGCGATAAAAGCACAGATAAAGCAGCGTAGTGAGTATCAACCTCGTGATTTTATTACGCAAAATTTTGATATTAAAAAGATGATCAAAGCTTATAACAAGCTTATTGAGGAGTAGCCTATGGATTGGCTTCTGTTTGGTGCAATATTATCGATTAACTTATTCATTTACCATCACTGGGCTTACCCTAAAATTTTGCAACTCTACGCAAAGTGTAAGGTGAGAGGGAAAAAAAATGACACATTTAAATCACGAAAATATGTTTCAAATGATGTTGATAATGAACTTCCTATAATAACGATCGTTATGCCTGTCTATAACGAAGCTAAATACTTAGGGGACAAGCTGACGAATCTACTTATGCTTGATTATCCGGCCGATAAATTACATGTTGTGCTCGGGTTTGATGGTTGTTCAGATAATTCTGTACAAGTTGCGGAACAATACTTAGATCAGTTTGAATTGCATAACATACACATTGAATTAGATGTGCACGAAGAAAATCATGGCAAGGTTTATGTTATCAATAAACTATTAAGGCAATATAAAGCAAAGTCCGATATTTTAGTTTTGAGTGATGTGAGTGCGTTAATTTCCATTGATGCGATGCAGATATTTGCTTATCGGATGGCTGAAGACGATGTTGGGATTGTAACGGGTGACTATCAGCTATATGAGGATGGTTCGAAAGGTGAAACTCATTATTGGAAGTACCAACGAAATATTCGTAAAGCAGAAAGTGTAACGGGGTCAATTATTGGACCTCCTGGTGCCTTATACGCAATTAAAGCTAGGTTATTTGAAGAGATCCCGTTTGATACCATTAATGATGACTTTGTCTTCCCTATGTTATTAGTAAGTCGTGGATATAGGGCTGTATTGGATGAACGCATTTCGATTATTGAAATGGAGGCAACAAGTGAGTCTGATGATTTTTCGCGACGTACCCGCATTGGCGCTGGTAATGTTCAACAAGTACTTCGGCTTAGTAGTTTATTATCATCAGGGCATGGACTGACGGGGTTTAACTTTTTTAGTGGTAAATTCTTACGGACGTTAATGCCATTTAATTTATTGGTTTTATTTGTGTTTACATTCTTTCTAACAAATAGTGAATATGTCATTGTTGCCAACGTAGCTTGGTTCTTATGCTTTAGTCAATGCTGTTTGTATGGTGGTTCGGCTGTGGGTTTGCTGTTTGATATCGCGCCTGTTCGTCAACCTTGGGCATCACTTTATTATATAGCAGTAGGTTATATGGCTAGTTTTTATGGTGGAATTCGTTATATCTTTGGTTTAGAGCGAGGGGCTTGGGTTAAAATTAATAGTGAGCAAGATCATGGCAATGATTTTCAGAGAAAAAGCGTGGTTATTCCTAAACGAATTTCTGACATGCTCATATCGATAGTTTCATTGTGTATTATCGCCCCTTTTGTGCCATTTATAGCACTCGTCATTAAATTGAACTCTAAAGGGCCTGTTTTTTATCGTCAATTACGCGTCGGTGAAATTCGTTATGAATATGTAGAAGTGTTTATGCTCATTAAATTTAGAACGATGGTGCTAGAATCAGAATCGAAATCAGGTCCTGTTTGGGCACAAGAACAAGATGATAGAGCTACGTCTGTAGGTCGATTCTTACGTAAAACGAGGATAGATGAGCTACCGCAGCTGGTGAATGTGTTACTTGGCGACATGGCGATTGTAGGACCAAGACCTGAGCGGCCTATTTTTTGTGGTAAATTAGAAGAAAAAATCCCGTATTATTTAGAGCGTACTCACGGTGTTAGGCCGGGTATAACCGGGTTAGCACAAATATCTCAAGGTGCAGATACTTGCATAGAAGATGTGCAAAATAAGCTCTATTGGGATCATACATATGCTTTAAACCTAACGAGTTTTAGTCGCTGGCTTAAAGCAGATACGATTATTATATTAAAAACCTTTTTAACTATGGTTAGGTCCAAAGGTCACTAAAAACGTTACCTTATTGGGCCGCCTCTGTTTTTTCAGGTACTGGTGGCTCATACTTTCTGATTTGAATTAGCATGCCAAACATTGGGTGATCAAGGTAGTGAATTTCGCCACTGCGGATCACGCGTAATTGTTGCATTGGATAGCTATTTAAGAAAGGCACCGTTTTATCACGTGGTTGTACATTGTTAACGGCTTCGCCAAGTGATGTATCATCATTGATTTTAATTTTTTTATCTGTTAACGCTATTTCGTTGTGCTTTGCTTGCTTAGGTTCTAAATGAATATCGAGTAGTTTCAATAAATCGACATTTTCAGCGTTCGTTGTTACTTTTTCAGTTGTTTTTACACCTTCAATTTGAGTTGCAGGAATAACTTTAGTACCTTCTTTACGTACAAACAAGTTTGTTTTTGCATAAAGATAATGTTCTAGGTATATCGTTAATTCACCATCAATCTTCCAAACAGGAGTTGTCGGTTCTACTGGTGTAACAGGGGGGGTCATCGTTTCAACGCCGCCTGTTTGAATGATAACGCCATCATTGATGGTCGCTGCATTATCTAAATCAATTACATTTGATTCATTGGTCATCGTGCTTGCATTGGCAGTAATGGCTGTCGGTGTGAGGTTCTGGATTATAGCATTACCATTCAACTGGTATTGTTGCTGGTAATTTTGACCCGCGAACAGACGAATTGGTATTGCGTCTTTTCGTGTTTGAGGTTGCATACGCCATGCTGTATGCAAAACAACATTGTAGTTAGCATGATTGTTAAGTGCTGCAAATTGTTTATTAAGTTGCAATTCACTTGCTGGCACAATTTGTAAGGCTGGGTCTTTGATGTTATCTTTTAAATTTGCACCATCAATGACAACATGCGTCGATTTAATTAAATCGCTGTTTATATTTGTTTTAGCGACAGCCTGCTGGCCGCTATCTTCACCGTATATAGGTAACGTATCGCTATCGTCGATAAACGTAGGCTGTAAGCCTGCTGTTATTGTATCGTTTGCGAAAGCTTGTGCATTGGTCTTAGTATCGCCGTTTGGTGTGATCAAATTGTCATTGTTAATGAACAATGACATCGGGTCTTTATTCTGTTTGGAATAAGTTGGATATACGGCTTGATCCCAATGCTCTATCACTTTATCTGGGTTGACATTCCGTTCGAATAAAATAACTTCGACTTCGAACCAACGCTCTTCTTCAGCGGCATTTACTGCAAATGAACTACCAACAGATAAACCAACTAATAAACTGATTAACGATTTTTTCAACGTTTAACTCCTGCAATCTTATTTTTTGCAAATTCAACTAGCATTGCTTCTACTAATGTAACACGATCTTTTGCATCCGGTGATTTGATTGCAAACTTCAATTTTGATGGTCCATCCATGCTATACACACGAGGTTGTTGCTGGATTAGACGGATAAGATAGCCTACATCAACCTGATTATCTTCACCAAAGCTAATATAGCCACCAGCGGGACCTATTTCAAGTCGTTTAATACCTAAAGGCTCTGCTTGTAATTTTAACTCGGTTTGACGGATCAAGTTTTTAGCATTGTCAGGTAATAATCCAAAACGATCAATAAGTTCAACTTGAACTTCACGTAACTGCTCTTCACTTTGACAACTTGCGATACGTTTATACAGAGATAAACGCATATTAACGTCATGAATGTAATCATTCGGTAATAGCGCTGGCACACGTAGTTCAATTTCGGTTTGATTTTTAAGGGCTTCTTCAAGCGAAACTGATTTACCTTCTTTGATACTTTTCACTGCCTGGTCGAGCATTTCCATATACAAGGAGAAACCAACAGAGGTTATTTGACCGCTTTGCTCATCACCTAATAGTTCACCAGCTCCACGGATTTCAAGATCGTGCGTTGCCAAGGTGAAACCTGCACCAAGATCTTCTAATGATGCGATAGCCTCAAGACGTTTTTTAGCGTCACTGGTGATGCGTTTAGGGTGGGGCGTTAATAAGTAGGCATAGGCTTGGTGATGAGAACGACCAACACGACCACGTAATTGATGAAGTTGTGCTAAACCGAGATGATCTGCACGATCCATAATAATTGTATTGGCAGTAGGGATGTCGATACCCGTTTCGATAATGGTTGTACATACCAACACATTGAAACGTTGATGATAGAAATCAGTCATAACGGATTCTAATTCACGTTCTGCCATTTGCCCGTGAGCCGTAACAATACGCGCTTCCGGTAGGAGTAACGCCAATGCTTCAGCTGTTTTATCTATTGAGTCGACATTGTTATGCAAGAAATAAACCTGACCACCACGCATGATCTCACGCATGATTGCTTCTTTTACCACATTGTCCTCGTACTGGCGGACAAATGTTTTAACGGCCAAACGCTTTGCTGGTGGTGTTGCTATGATAGATAAATCACGCATGCCATTCATGGCCATATTCAGTGTTCTTGGAATTGGCGTTGCGGTTAGCGTTAAAATATCAATGTCGGCACGTAGCGCTTTTACTTTTTCTTTTTGACGCACACCAAAGCGATGTTCTTCGTCAATAATAAGCAAACCAAGCTCGGCAAACTCAATTTTATTACTGAGTAACTTGTGCGTACCAATGAGTAAATCAACTTTACCGGCTTTTACATCAGCTAAAATCAGCTTTTGTTCTTTAGCTGTTTTAAAACGAGAGATAACTTCGACACGTACAGGCCAGTTAGCAAAACGATCTTTGAAGTTTTCGAAATGCTGCTGAGCAAGTAAGGTGGTCGGCACCAGTACGGCGACTTGTTTGTCGTTCATCATTGCCATGAAGGCAGCGCGCATTGCTACTTCTGTTTTGCCAAACCCCACATCACCGCATACAAGACGATCCATCGTTTTGTCTTGGCGCATATCATCCAGCACGGCTTGAATCGCCGTTTTCTGATCGTCTGTTTCTTCAAACGGGAATCCATCGGCAAAGGCAGCATATGATTCTTTGTCGCATTTATATTGAAAACCACTTTTAGCGGCGCGCTGTGCGTAGATATCCAATAATTCTGCAGCAACGTCTCGAACACGCTCCATTGCTTTGGTTTTGGATTTTACCCAGCTATCACTGCCTAGTTTATGTAGTGGCGCTGACGCTTCTCCGGCACCGCTATAACGGCTGATAAGGTGCAGTGCAGAAACCGGTACATAGAGCTTTGCTGCATTGGCATATTCAAGGGTTAAAAACTCGGTTTCCATCCCAGCGTTAGCAATAATCTGCAGGCCGAGATAACGACCGACACCATGAGAGATATGCACAACCGGTTGACCAATACTTAACTCAGTGAGGTTTCGTACTAGCGCATCGTTGTTTGCTTGTATTTTTTTATCGGTACGACGGCGCTGGATGATCTTGTGACCAAGCAGTTCATTTTCACAAATGATAGCGACATTTAGATCGTCAATAATAAAGCTGTTTACACACTGGCTCACCCAAATACCAATCGCAGGTTTCGCTTTCAAAAACTTGGCGATACTGGTGATTGCTTTAGGCTTTATCTTGGTTTTTCCAAGTAGATCTAATAGTGTTTCACGGCGACCTTCAGATTCAACACTGAAAATTATTTTACCGTCAAATCCTTCGATAAATTCAAGCAACGGCGCAAGCGGGGCTTTTTTCTGATGGTTAACTGATATTTCAGGTAAAGTGCTAAAGCTTAAGTTGGTATTACCTGCTTTTTCATTCAGGCATTTATTGCTTAAGCTTACTTTACTGTACTGGCCAAGTGCTTGGAATAGTTCTGCAACAGGTAAATAAAGTGAGTTTGGCGTAAGTAATGGGCGTTGAATATCATGGCGGCGGTCTTCGTAGCGTTTTTCAACGTCTTGGAAGAACACTTCTGATGCTTGATGTAATTCACCTACTTGCGCAATCGTAAGTTGTTTAGGTAAATAATCAAATAACGTGGCAGTTTCAGTTAAGAATAACGGGTGATAATACTCAATACCTGTAGGTAAGTAACCTTTGCTTACTTGCTGATAAATGGATTCAGCTTCACGAGATGGCGTGAACAATGCTCTAAACTGCTGACGGAATAATTCAATCGCTTTATCATCTGTTGGAAATTCGTGTGCAGGTAATAAATTAATGGCTTTAAGTGTACCCTCTGAACGCTGCGTCTCGGTGTTAAAACCACGAATTTCTTCGACTTCATCATCAAAAAAGTCGATTCGGAACGGTGAATCACTGCCCATCGGATACAGATCAAGAATCGAACCGCGCGCAGAAAATTCACCGTGCTCTAATACTTGTTCAACAGCATTGTAACCACTGGTTTCTAAACGTTGGCGCATCGCATGCATATCAATTCTGTCGCCAGTTTTGACGATCAAGCTATGCTGGGCTAAAAAACTGACCGGAGCGATACGTTGCATCAAAGTATTGACTGATACAATGATCAGCCCACTGGTCGTCTGCTGAAAACGGTGCAGGGCATGAATACGTTGCGAAATAATATCTTGGTGTGGCGAGAAGTTATCATAGGGTAATGTCTCCCAATCAGGGAAGGTGATTAAGGGTTTATCATCCGCTAAAAAATGGCGTACTTCTTGTTCAAGTTTTAAGGCACTTGGGGTATCTGCAACAACCGCAAGGATAGGGGTATTTGTTTGTGAACAGAGCTCTGCAAGTGTGAATGCGAGGCTACTGCCAACAAGGTTACCGTAGGCGATCTTATCGCCTTGTTTTTTCGGTAACGGTAAAGAAAGAATAGCTGTTGATTTCATAGTTATCAGTAATCTAATCGAATTGTTAGGGATTGTGTTTTAGTCTATTTATTGACCATTTTCTTGGCGTAGCTCGGCACGTTGTTTAAGCTGTAACTGCTGAATTCGCAATGTCGCACGGATTAATATTTCTCGGTCGATATCACGGATCCTAGTATATGATGCGGTATATTCAATGAGGGTATCATCAGTGTCTAGCTCATCACGTGCAGAATGTTGTTCTTCACGTTCAGAGATAACGCCATAGCAATAAATAGCCGAAGAGTCATTAGGTAAGAATATCTTAATACGTACTGCTTGCTCGAGTGCTAAATCAGTATGCGCTAGAAACTTGACTTCACCCGCACCAAACATGGTTGAGTTAAAGCGAGATTCAGGGTGATCTTGTTGTGCGAGAACATAACCCATGATCAAATTTATTTTATTATTTTGCATCTGTAAAAAATCAGCAAGTGCGTCAGCTTGTTCGCCGATGTTTCGAATTGAGCGTAAGGCATTACTGTCGATTTCGGCAACGTCATTGGCCATTTTAAATGGAACTGGCATTTCGTTTTCGAGCGCCAATCGAGACGTTGGGACTTGATCAATAGAAACAGGTTCAATATTGACAGATAAACTATGCTGAATAGAAAAATATTGTTGAGCCACTTGCTGTCATCCTTTTCGAGATTACGAACCTGTTATTGTGGCATATCTATTTCTATTTATCTTGTTTAGTTTATTGTATTGCACTTTAAGACGCTGCTTTGAAACCAGAATACCTAATCGATCACAACTTGGTGTGAAGACGTGATTTTACTTGCTCATTAGTGGTCATGTCTTTAGAATGAAAGACAGTTTTTAGCAAGGTATTCTTAATTATATTTATGTATCACCCTCTAAGTTTATTCATCGGCTTGCGTTATACTCGCTCGAAGCGCAACAATCGATTCGTATCATTTATTACTTTATTCTCGACAGCTGGTATCACCATTGGCGTATTAGCGCTGATCACTGTTTTATCGGTAATGAACGGTTTTGAACAAGATTTGAAAGTCCGTATTCTTGGCGCTGTTCCCCATGTAATTGTCACCCCAAAAACAGATGCGATTGATGCAGAAAAAAGTTTGTCTGCATTGGCTAATGATCCGTTGGTTGCCGCTGTTACGCCGTTTTTACAAGCTGATGCTATGGTGCAAAGTAAAAGTGAGATACAAGGTGCACAGCTGCAGGGAATTGACCCATCTTCCTACCCGCAATGGGATGTCATTCGTCAGAATATGCTCATTGGTGATATTTCATTATTGCAACCGGGTAAGTACAACATCATTATTGGCCGCAGCATGGCAAAATCATTAAATGTTAAGCTTGGCGATAAAATTAGGCTTATCTCAACTAAAGGCAGTGTCTTTACGCCGATGGGACGTGTGCCGAGCCAACGCAAATTTACAGTGGTTGGGATTTATTCTGTCGGCTCTGATGTTGAAGCCACGCAGGTATTGGTTAATATTACCGATGCGGGTAAATTGGCGCGCTTAAAACCCTCGAGTCCGATGCAACATCGTGTGTTTGTTCATGATCCGTTTTCTGTTAATGAATTAGCCAGTCGGGACTTTTTTAATGATTTTGATTCAATGGATTGGCAGACTGCGCGTGGTGAGTTATTCCAAGCAGTGAAAATGGAAAAAAATATGATTGGCTTATTGCTGTTCTTAATCATTACCGTTGCTGTGTTTAACATTCTTTCATCACTGGTTATGCTGGTCACAGAGAAAGAAACGGATGTTGCTATTATGAAAACCTTAGGTATGAACCGACCGACTATTGTGCAAATTTTTATTATCCAAGGTGCTTGGACCGGTGTGCTGGGCGCAATGGTTGGTGGCATTATGGGCATTGCATTAGCGGCTAATTTAAATGAGTTTATGTCCCTTATTGGTCTTAATCTTTTAGCGCAAGCATCTGGCGGTGCGCGTTTATTACCTGTTTTATTTGATTGGTCGCAGATCGCGTCCATAATTTTCGGTGCGATTGCATTAAGTCTACTCGCAACACTTTATCCTGCATTTAGAGCGGCAAATATTAAACCTGCCGAGGCATTACGTTATGAATAATTCTTTATTAGTTTGCAATAATCTCGAAAAAATTTACCAAGAAGGTAATCTTGATACTCACGTATTAAAGCAAGTGTCATTAACGGTCGAAAAAGGTGAGTTGGTTGCGATTGTTGGTCGTTCAGGTTCTGGTAAAAGCACATTATTACATTTGATGGGCGCGTTAGATACGCCGACTTCAGGTTCGGTACACCTTAACGGTGTTGATATTCACAGCATGTCAGAAAAGAAACAAGCGGCAATGCGTAACCAGAACATGGGTTTTGTGTATCAATTTCATCACCTGCTTAATGAATTTACGGCGTTAGAAAATGTGTGTATGCCGTTGTTGATTGCCGGTATGAAAGTGTCCTTAGCGAAACAAAAAGCATTGGCAATATTAGATCGAGTCGGGTTATCTCATCGTGTTGAACATAAACCAAGCGAGCTTTCTGGTGGTGAACGTCAACGTGTTGCGATTGCACGTGCCTTGATTAACGAACCTAATATTGTGTTCGCGGATGAACCAACGGGTAACTTAGACCAAAGTAGTGCTGAAACGATTTTCAATTTGATTAAAGAGTTAAATGAGACTTGTGATACGGCCTTTATTATCGTTACCCATGATGAAGAGCTCGCTAATCGGTTAGGGCGTACTTTGCATATGGCTGACGGCGTATTAACAAACGAGAATGAAAATCTGCAGGTAAGTACTGTGAAGGAGGAGGTGTAATGTTTCGTCCGTTAGCGGCTTATATCGGATTGAGGTATACATCATCTAAGCGTCGAAATGGCTTTATTGCGTTTATCTCAGCATCCTCAACTGTAGGCATTGCATTAGGTGTGATGGTATTGATCATTGGTTTATCTGCAATGAACGGTTTTGAGTATGAGCTTAAAAACCGGATTTTAGCGGTTGTGCCTAATGGTGAGCTCGAAGGGGTGAGTGAACCTTTTGATGATTGGCAAAGTGCACAGAAGACATTACTCGACCATCCCGAAGTTGTCGGCGCAGCACCCTTTATCAAACTGAATGGTTTATTACAAAAAGGCCATGAGTTAAAGGCGGTTCAACTTCGCGCGGTCGACAGTGAGGCTGAAAAGCAAGTCTCTGAAGTATACCGGTATGTTGCGCAAGGGACGTGGGATAGTCTTAATGACCCGACTAATAACCGACAAGTTGTGCTCGGTCGAGGCATTGCAAAAGAGCTTAAGTTAGCACTTGGAGATACGGTCACGGTATTATTATCGCAGCAATCAGGGCAATCCTTTAAAGCACCACGCCGTTTTAACTTTACTGTATCAGGTATTATTCACCTAAGTGGTCAATTAGATAACAACCTTGCCTATGTGCCTTTGAGTGCAGCTCAAGATATTCAGGATAAAGCGTTTAAAGCAGATGGCTTGAGTATTAAAGTGACTGACATTTTTGCGGCGAACCGTATTGTCCGTGAAGCGGGTAATAAGTTAAATCATTACTTGTACATTCGCAGTTGGATGACAAGTCAGGGGTTCTTATATCAAGATATTCAGATGGTTAAAAGTTTGATGTACGTAATTTTAATTTTAGTTATTGCCGTGGCTTGTTTTAATATTGTGACCACATTAGTGATGGCAGTTAATGATAAGCGAGCAGATATTGCCATTTTAAAAACGATGGGGGCGTCAAATACGTTATTACGTTTGATCTTCATCGTGCACGGCGGTATTAACGGTATTCTTGGTGTTGTTTCAGGGACGATACTGGGTATTTTAATCTCAGAAAATTTAACTGTGATTATCAAATTTATTGAAGGCTTAATAGGTCATGAATTTTTATCAGGTGATATATACTTTATCGACTTTCTACCATCTCAGCTTGCAGTAAATGACGTGCTGGTGGTCGGTGGTGTTGCAATGGCTATGAGTGTACTCGCAACTATCTACCCTGCAAATAAAGCGTGTTCGGTACAGCCTGCGCGTGAACTCGGAAACAAGTAGTTAAATAAAATTCGCTATACACCAACAAGTAATTGGATGCACTTCCTCGAGAGGTGTATTTTTTTGTCTCGAATTCATGCTTAATTGATAAACCCACAATAGGTTGTTCTAACTCTCCATATTTGAGGACGATATGAATATCAGATTTGTACTACCATGTACATTAATACTAGCCAGTATCGGGTAAATAGTGAGGGCTTAATTATGTAATACCGCCACCGTTCTGTGTTGATAGTGTATTGGTATCGTACTTCTTATAGTACAAATGGTCTGTTCTGGAAGAGCATCGGATGAAGAGATATAGATAGAAGAGTTTGACTCTGTGTCAGTGCTCCTAGCTCTTGGGATGAAGGTGATTACGGGCAACCCGTACAATTCTGTCTTGTTGGCAGTTTATAGAAATAGGTAAGAATAAAAAAGGCCACATTACTGATTAAGTGATGTGGCCTTCTCATTTTTAACACTTATTTTGTGCGTGATGCTTTACGTTTCTTCCAAGCATTAATAATTTTCCAACGCCATAACCAGCGGATACTAAAATAACCAGCAATAGAAAAGAGTGTGCCGGATACAAAACAGCCAAGTAGAAATGCAGGACCATATAAGTTTATCGCCTGCATTAACCAGTCTATTGTTAGTTCGAATGAGAATGGATGGACTGGTTCTTGCAATATCCATGCACCTAACTCATAAGTGGCAAAAAACATTGGTGGCATGGTAATGGGGTTTGATAACCATACGAGCGCTACTGATAATGGTAAATTTACACGGAATAAAATGGCAAAACCAGCGGCTAATAGCATCTGAAAAGGCACGGGAACAAACGCCATAAAAAGACCGACAGCGAAAGCACCAGCTGCAGAGCGGCGATTTAGGTGCCAGAGGTTTGGGTTGTGTAACAGATCACCAAAGATCTTAAGGTGCTTATGTTCTTTGATTGATTCTGGGTTTGGGAGATATTTCTTAATTAAATTCTTAGGCATAATTCTAATCAATTCTCAGGGGTAATGAATGACCGTTAAGGCCATACTACTTTCCATTACCATATTAATAAGTATGTTCTTTGTTGATCTTGAACGTATTCAATTTCTAACGATAATGACGGTCGCGGTCTTTATCCTTGTTTATGTGAAAGTACCAACTATATTAGTTCTTCTGTTTGTTACATTGGGCTGGTCCATTTTGTATAAAAATAGCGTAATAAATGAAGCGAATACGTTATTTAATAATACGACATCGCGACACAAACCACCACAAGTGGAAGCTGCACAAGACAATATCATAACAGCTGAGGTAATAACATTAGTAAATAAAAAAAACCTACTTTCGTTTGATGTAAAGGTTATCGAGATCAATAATACAGTGTTGTCTTTTATACAACCTAAACTTGCCTTGAAGTGGCCAAGTCCAGAATACTACTATCCAGGGGAACTGGGTATCGGTCAAGTATGGCGGTTTAAAGTACGATTAATTAAGCCAAGGACTCAGGCGGATGATAATGCTTTCCCTTCCTTTAAATCTAGATTGTTATCTCGGCATATTCAATATATAGGGTTAATTGAAAAGGGGGAGGTGATTCGACCTCAATTAAATTTACGTGGTGACTTGTATCAGATGTTTAAATCGGTATCACCGATTAATGCAAACCCTATGTTGTACGCATTAACATTTGGTGATCGCAGTTATATCAATAATGCCCTTTGGACTCAGTTTAAATTACTCGGTATTGGCCACTTAGTTGCAATATCAGGTTTGCACATTGGGCTTATTTTTGGGTTTTGTTATCTCTGCTCACGGCGATTATTGAGGTTATTTGAGCCCCCTTATAATCTTGTGATTAGTTTATCGATAAGTCTTGTTGCAGCCATCTTTTATGCATGGATTGCGGGTTTTTCATTACCTGCGCTACGGGCTATTGTTTTACTGTGTATACATTGTTTATATCGCATTCAATATTACAAAGTGACACTATTTCAATTGTTCGCAACAATGCTCTTAGTTACCTTACTACTTGATCCTTTAATGGCATTTTCGATTAGTTTTTGGCTATCATTTTCAGCAATGGCTGCCGTATTTATGTTAGTTTGGATTTATCAAAAAAAGACTGAAATCAGGGATGAGAGCCCAATTAAACAGGCGTTAAAGAATGGTTACCGTAAATTGACAATCGTATGTTGTAACCAGATGTTGCTAACATTACTCTTGCTTCCCATTCAAATTGCTGTTTTTTCAGGGTTTAGTTGGTTGTCTGCTGTCGTAAATCTGATTTTCATACCCGTATTTAGTGTATTAATATTACCGGCATTGTTGTTTGCAGTCATACTATTGCCTGTCATGCCGATGATTAGTCGTGTATTCATGAGCACTGTTAATACATTCTTGAATATTATTCAGGAGATATGGGTTAAATTGACGTTTAATGACGTTATTTGGATTGATGTTGGAGCGGAATTAAATACGGTCTTTTATAACTGTTTGTTGCTAATTTTCATATTATTGATGGCTGGTTTACTATTTAAACCGTTACAAGTGACATTTCATTCTTTATCCTTGTTATTATTACCCTTAGTTTGTTATAGCTACATATTGAGTTAGGAGATGTTATGAATAAAACCCTTAAAGCAGGCCTATTATCCGCGTTCTTATTTCCAGGAGCTGGGCATTTGTGGTTAAAGAAGTATATGGCGGCGGCTGTCTTTGCCGTTGCAGCAGCGCTACCACTGTATTACATTATGGATATCACTATAACGCAGACGCAATTAATTGTAGATCAAGTGATGTTATCAGGTGGTAATATCGATTTGCTAAATATTAACCAGTTAGTTACACAGCAGGCGGCATCTATAGATACACAAAACATGCACCTTGCAACCATTGTGTTGCTCTGCGTATGGCTTGTTAATATATTGGATGCAATTAGATTAGCAAGAAAACTTGGGCATGAATAAATTTCATCAATATTTAGCCAATCATGCATCATAGATAGCTGAAAACGCTTGATCTAGTACATCAAAACTAAACGTAAAACCAGCATCGAGTAATCGAGTTGGCAATACGCGTTGACCATACACAAGGAGGTCGGCTCGTTCGCCCAGTAATAATCGTAAAAGAAGCGCTGGTGTCGTTAAACGCGCCTTTTTACCAAAGCAAGCGGCTAATTTTTGGGCAAAATCAGTATTCGTCACCGGGTTTGGTGAGGTAAGGTTAAAGGCGCCACTGGCTGATTCATGTTGTAATAAATAATTAATTGCAGCAACCATGTCGTCAATATGTATCCATGACATGTATTGATGACCTTTTCCTATTGGACCGCCAAGTCCTAATTTAAAAGGCAATGCCATTTTTTGTAATGCTCCTTTATCTTTACCTAATACAATACCCGTGCGTAATATAACAGTGCGGGTCGACGGGCAGCACGTACGGGCTATTTCCTCCCAATGTTCACATAGCTTGCTCGCATATTCAGGATAATGATTGAGGTGTTTTTCATCTATGCTGCTATCACCTTGTCGACCATAAACGCCAACGGCTGAACCACTGATAAAGACGTCGGGTGTGATCGTCTTTGTGGTAATAAAATCAACCAGATGTTGTGTTATTTCCCAGCGGCTCGACTCTAAAACATGTTTGTGCTTTGCACTCCACATTTTATCCATAATAGGGGAACCAGCCAAATTGATCACTGCATCGATATGGATTGCACTGGGTAACTCATGTAACTCCGAGATGAACTTGATGCTGTCCGAAGAAATATGTGAAAAGATATTTTGTGCATTGCTAATATCACGGGTTAATACAGTAAAGTCATAATCAGCTTGGAAAGTATTAACAAATGCTTGGCCAATAAAGCCGGTGCCACCCGTTATCAATATATGCATGCTTGTTACTCAGTTCGTTATGCTACTTTCAGTGTAGGCCATTTTGGCCTATTTTATAAAATTGTTAGACTTTGGTTTAACAAAAATCAAGCTAGGATTAGCGTTTAATTTGCTTTTTACTGCTTTAATGTATTTGGTATTCATGTTTAATGCACGCCAATAAATCTACAAATATAAAATCTAGCACTAAACATGTCGAAAAATGTAAATAACACAATGGCACTCATTGTGAGTAATTAAATAGATGTTCGAAAATTTACCCCGATGTTACAATAAAAAATCATCATAAATAGGATTGAATACGGTTGCGCTATTGATTAAAGCATTCGCGGTTAAGGCGGGCACACCATAAACTTCAGTTCTCACTTGATGACGGGTTTTTATCGTATCAAGCAGGATAGAAAAGTCACCATCTCCAGAGAGCAGGACAACAGTATCGACCGATTCTGCGACTTGTAGTACATCGATTGTGATCCCAACATCCCAGTCACCTTTTGCCGAACCATCACTGCGTTGGATAAATGGTTTAAGCTTCACGTCAAAACCGATATGTTTGAGTGCATCTTGGAATTTACGTTGCTGATCATCACCTTTATCTATGGCATAAGCATACGCTGTTACTACGTCGCCCTGTAATAATAAATGTTGCCAGAGTTTTCGGTAATTAAACTGGCGACCATAAGTTTGGCGAGTGGTGTAATAGATATTTTGAACATCAACAAACACAGCAATTTTTTGCACAAATGATTCCTAGGGTTCGATATTAATGAGAGTTATGATTTATTCGCATACTTAGCAAGATATTGGTCAAGAGCATTACCAAACGCCTGTTTATCTTTTGCTCCTAAAGCCGCTGGACCACCAGTCATTTCACCACTTGCTCGTATCGTATCCATAAAGTCCCTCATATTAAGACGTTGACGAATATTACTTAATGTATATTTTTCGCCACGAGAGGTGATTACATGTGCGCCTTTTTCGATGACTTCTGCTGCAAGTGGTATATCAGAGGTAATAACGAGATCATCCTTCGCTACTTTTAAGACAATGTGATCATCAGCAACATCAAAACCAGCAGGTACTTGTGTCATCGAAATATAAGGAGAGGCAGGGACTCGTATCCAATGATTGGCAACTAATACTAATGGCGCTTTAACGCGAACTGCTGCACGAAAAAGTATTTCTTTCATTGGGATCGGACAAGCATCTGCGTCAACCCAAATTGTAATATTGTTTTGCATATAACCTTCTCGTTAGTTTAATAAACTTTATTTTAGCGTATTAACAACCAAAATTGTTGGTCAGTTGGTATTTATTTACCATACTTAATTATATTCAGTGGAGGGATTACCATGTTTAAAAGGTATCCCTTTAAGGGATTAAAATATGTACTTCGACGTGGGCTTAAAAATAAAATAACATTATCGCAGCTATTCGTAATGTTGTTAGTCTATTACCATTCTTTATCTGCTTTGCCGTTACATCAGATCTCGATTGTAGGGCCCAATTTTAATGAATCAAAAAGTACAAATGAAATCATAAGTGATCGGTATGCGGTTGTAAATCACCGTAAGTTACAACCGCACAGTGTATTGCCTTTTATGAGTGGTAATATCTTTGTGCCTATGTCTAAAACAGAACTGCAATTTTTGAGTCGTGCAACCTATCTCAGTAGGCTCTCCTCGCAATATACGTGGGATGAAATCAAGATATCAAGGTTATTACGTGTTGGTGATCGTGACGCGGTGATTTATGATATACATTCACGATTAATATTACTTGGCGATAGTGATGAATCGTTAGAATTGTCAGATCTTTATACAGATAAAGTAGCCAGTGCAGTGCGCAGTTTTCAGCGTCGACACGGCCTTAACCCTGACGCTATAATTGGTCCAAATACATTAAAGTGGTTAAATTTAAATCCTCATCGTAGAGCAGAATTACTCACTCATAATATGCAACGAAAGATTAACTTCATGGCTAATCTTGGCGCTCGTTATCTCCTAGTTAATATACCTGCTTACGAATTATTACTGAGTGATAATGGTGAAATTGCACTGCGCTCACGTGTTATCGTCGGTAAACCTAAAAAACCAACCCCGATACTGACCAGTGAAATTAAAAGTATGGTGATAAATCCAATCTGGCGTGTACCCCGCAGTATTTTAGAAGATGATCTACTGCCAAAAGTAAAACTCAATGGTGATTTCTTTAATCAGCGCGATTTTAGTGTTTACAATTATCAAAATCAAAGAGTTGAAAAGTCACCTGAAGAATGGGAAATGCTAGCAAATGGTCTATTTCCATATCGACTTGAGCAAATGCCTGGTGTAAAGAATACGTTAGGTCGTTATAAATTCTATTTTCCTAATAACTTCAGTGTTTATCTACATGATACAACCAATCCTAAATTGTTTAGTCATTCGAATCGAGCGCTGTCTTCCGGCTGTATTCGTATCGAAAAAGTGGATGAATTGGCTAATTGGATTGCACATAGTTTAGTCGATAATAAGTCGTTGTGGTCAAAACTAAGGTTCAGTCGAGATATAACAAAATGGTTCCCTTTGAATGATGCACTACCGGTTCACTTGGTGTATTGGACAGCATGGATTGACGACAGTGGATTAAGCCAATTTCGCGATGATATATATGCATTACAGAAATAAAACTTGATTTAATACTTCCTAGCATATAGATTCCCCTGTTTCTGTACAAAAAGTGATCGGTGGTGGTGTAGTGTCAATAGAATGTCCAACACGTAGAAAAGTGTTATTAAGTCTTGGGGGGTTAGCGGCGTACTCTGTTGCACCAGTTAAAGTTCAAGCAAGTCAAGGTGTGTTAGGCATGAGAGAACTCGGTTTTTACAACATACACACGGGAGAGCATGACCAAGGTAATTACTGGATAGATGGCTTGTATCAAGAAGATACACTTCAAAGTTTCAGCCATTTATTACGTGATCATAGGCAAAACTTGTCTGTACCTATGGACAAGCGTTTATACGACCTACTCTATAGATTAAACAGAACACTGAATGTATCAGAAGAGTTCCATGTTATTTCTGGTTATCGTTCACCTAAAACTAACCAGATGTTAGCGGGTAAGAGCAATGAAGTAGCAACCAATAGCTACCATATGCGAGGCATGGCTATTGATATTGCTATCCCAGATGTTAAATTACTTCATTTACGTGAAGCTGCTATCTCATTAAAATTAGGTGGGGTAGGTTATTACCCTAAGTCGGGTTTTGTACATGTTGATACAGGTCCTGTTAGAATTTGGTAGTTTTGTTTTACAAATCGGCGTAACCGAATTAATCGTGAAAGGAGTGTCGATAGGCAGTTATTTTATTTGAATAGGACAACTGCCTTCGCGTTATCATTTGTTCCGCCTCTACACCCTGCAGAAAACGGAGTTCCCGTACCAATTAATTGATTATTCTCTAATGTTACTTTATTTAATTTTGGATTTAGAAATGTAGTAAACAGACAAGTCGCAAGAAAATTATCATTATCATTATTATCGATAATCAAGTTGTTTTTAATTAGCGTATCACCGTGTCCGACCGCAATACCAATAGGTCGGTAACCAGAACGGTTAACGACATTTGTAATTACATTATCAATTATCTCATAGCCTCCTAGCTCAGCAAAGGATGACTCAGTTGCTATGGTGATCGCAGCGTTGAATTTTAAGTTTATATCGTTGATGCTATTACTGATTATTTTAACATTGTATGCGTTTGCTTTTACATCAATAGCTTCATTTCTAGTATGATGAATTATGTTGTTTTTTATTATAACGTCATCAACAGTGTACTGTATTTTCAATCTGCTCTTATCTTCAGTATACGAACCATCGCCAATATATAATCCTTCACCATAGCGTGGGTTTAAAAGTCCGGTGTTAAAAATCACGTTATCTTTAACTAAATAATGGCTACCACCATGATGGCGTGGTTTTATCGATATAGCTTGGTTACCCGTGTTAAATACCTTATTTGATAGAATTGATATGTTTGATGAATCTTGCACCAAAATTGCAGTTAAGCCTCCTGTTATGATTAACCCTTTAATAATTATTCCTTGTGAGTTTTTTATTGTTATTCCAGTGCCAGTATAATGCCTGTTTTTTATTTTTGTTCTTAAATAATGCCATGGGCGTATTATTAACGGCTTGCTTCCACTATCAAAATTTTCAATTGTTATCGCTGGCTGCTCGCCGTCCGCTAGGCATATGACATCACCGTCTACATACTTTTCTAAGGCGTTATTGATATTTTTATACGTAGGGATGAGATTTGCTAATTTTTCATTTGAAATTATTTTTGTGCACTTACGTGTCGTGGGATTTGATTCAGCTTTAGCTGTGTTGATGAATACAGCCATTATAAAAATAATGACGATATTATTTTGCTTATTGATTACCTTATATGTCATACAGAACCTTGTTTATCGGTAATGTAACTGTGTTAATAATAGTGTATTAGCTGCACATTGGCTTTAGTTTGATGCCAAAATCATACCTAACGTCTAATATCATATTTATGCTGAAATAATTGATATCTGTCTCCTTAAATGTATTTATCTACTCTTGCTTTAGATATAACGTCCTAGTTGGTTCTGTATGAATGTGCTTATTTGGCTTGAAAAATATGGTTTGTTGTTTATGTTATTGTATTGTTTAGGTGTTTTCACACCTGATTTTACAAGTAAGATTAGTATGATGGATCATGAATTAGACGTGGTTACTGGTAGTCTTGCAGAGAGTAATATATTTAAACAACTTTTTTGGATTTCTCTGTTCTTGTTTTTTTCGTTTCGGTTTTTTATAAATAAAGAATTCAATAATCTTAAGTTGGTGTTGATAAACAAGCTTTCTATTTTACTAGTCATCTGTTTCATTGCTTTGCTGAGTGCTAGTTGGTCAAGTTATCCGTTAATAACAATGAAGCGAGCTATATTTCAAATGGTATTTTGTGCGTCTGTATCAATTGCATTTTGCTTTTCATTTTATCACAAAAGTATTGATGTTAATCTTAAAGTCGCGATCGTCATCTGTATTTTAATGATCATTTTTTCTATTTTTAAAGGCGCCGGATTTAATGATGGTTTAAATTTGGCAGGCTATTTTAAGTCCAAGAATACGATGGGCGTCAATTTAGCTGTGCTGATTGTTATTAGCTATATGTGGATTAAGTCTTTTGATGTAAATAGTCGTTTTATCAACGTTTTACTTGTTATTTTATTTGCGTTTTTATTAATTACCCAAAGTAAGACGAGTATTGTATTATGTATGACATATTTTATATTAATTCAACTTAGTATTTTTAAAATAAAAGTAGTAATGTCGATACTCGCGATTACGTTTTTTTCGGTGTTTATTTTTATACCAGGCGTCAGTTATCACATGAATGATTATCAGCATATTGCATTATATGTTGATGCAGATTTCTTTACTGGCCGGGGTATTATTTGGGACTCATTGTATTATGATCTTGAGTTTTTTGACAAAATGACACTTGGTTATGGCTACGGTAGTTACTTTGAAGTAGGTGTAATCCCCTTTGTATTAGATGATAAATATAGCTTTTTACAATATATATCATCGGCTCATAATGGTTACTTGCAATTACTTCTACAGTTTGGCGTTGTTGGTTCATCGCTTATCTTTATATTTTTTGTGCTCTCAATGCTGAAATCGAATAGTGTCTTTATCCATACGGCATTAATCATCCCCATTTTACAAAATGTAACAGAGTCCAGTATATTTAGGGACGCTAATATGGCGTGGTTTTTGATGGTGATGATTGTTATTTCATCTGGTGTTTATATGATTAGGGATGAAGTTATCAATGAGCATGAAGTAATTCACGGTGCTGAGTGACCGATTATTCACTTAGTGATAGGTTTATCTCATTATGAGTAAAATAAATAACGAATTAAACAAAGGTATTCTTCATAGTCTGATAGGCAAGTATTCACTTTATATCCTACAAATCACATCTCTGGCTATTTTAGCAAGATTATTCACTCCCAATGACTTTGGTACGTTAGCTGCGTTACAAGTTCTTATTTTATTCTTTCAACTGTTAGCCACATCAGGTCTTGGGCCTGCAATTATACACAAAGACTCGATTAATGATGAAGAGCGTGATGGTATCTTTAGTGCGACATTAATCATTGGTCTTATGTTGTCATTATTATTTATTTATATTACGCCTGTTCTAGCGAATTGGCTTGAGTTAATGAATGTCAATTTACTCACATATGTTTTAGCCTTGAGTGTCTTTTTTTCTGCAATTTCAATGCTGCCATTGGCATCGTTACAAAAGGACACCCAATTTATTATTATTGGGAAAGCAGAAATAATGGCAGAGTTAATTGCACTAATGGTTTGTATTCTACTTTATTTTATGGGGCTAGGGGTTGTAGCCTTAGCGATAAAAATATTAGTTACGCCAATAGGACGTTTCATTTTTTATCATCGTTTTTCAAATAATACTGAAATAGGTAAAGCCAAAATAGGCATCAAAATATCAAGTATTATACCCTTGTTTGCGATAGCTAAATTTCAACTTGGATTTAATATCCTTAATTTTTTCTCGCGAAATTTAGATACTTTATTAGTGGCGAAATATTTTGGTGTTACGACCGTTGGTTTCTATGAAAAAACATACCAAATTATGCGTTATCCATTGCAATTATTTACTTTTGCGATCACACCTGCACTTCAACCCGTACTGACACGATATAAAAGTCAGCCTGATATAATTTTTACTGCTTACTACCAATTGGCCTATAAATTGTCTTTTTTGGGGATACTGACGGCTACAATCATGTTTTGGTATGCAAACGATATTATCTTCATTCTATTTGGTTCTCAGTGGTTAGCAGTGAGTGAGCTATTGAAAATATTAGCCTTATCAATCCCTGTGCAAATGGTTTTAAGTTCTACTGGAGGCTTGTACCAAGCGATGGGAGCTACAAAACATATGTTTTATTGTGGTATATTTTCATCGATTGTTAATGTGTCTGCCATTATATTCGGTGTTTATATCGGGGATATGACCGTATTGTGTTCCAGTCTAGTGGCAGCTTTTATCCTCAACTACATACAATGTTTCTATGTATTACATCGCTTTGTATTTAAGGTCAAAAGGTTGAAGCCTTTCATTATTTTATCTTCTTTTGTGTTAACTAGTTTACTCAATATTTTTTTTGATCAAACAGAAAGCATAAAGCCTGATAGTTTTAATTATGCTGACAGTTTTTATAATATCGCGAATGTAATCGTGCCGTTGGCTTTAATATTTCTATTCGTTTTTATTATAAGAAGAAAAGTAAGGTTGTTTTTAAATGACTATTTATAATATATATTAACTTCCGATAAAATACCGGCTTCGTTTCCCTAATAGTTTAATGATACTAATAGATAATAACGAACTTATTGCAACTACAAGAGTGAACTTTATAAGCATCGCGCTAATTTCATTGAAACCATAATTTAACAATATGTCGTTGATAGATAAACGTGCCAACAATATTAATACATAACCATGAATGAAATAGAGTGAAAAAGATATATTAGCAAAGAAGGAAAGAGGTTTAACATTTTTATTTTCAATTAAGTCTAACGATGTCATCACAAACAACAATAAAAAAACCTTTTGTAGATACATAATATCAATGCCTGAGAATGTAAATAAGTCTTTATGGCTACTACCAATTACATCCATGACGTTAACTTGAAAATAAGCGAGTAGTACCGTTGTTATGAAAAAAATAATATTGTATTTCTTTATTTTTGAAATTAGGTGTCGATTTACCACCGCATAAATTCCAAATAAATAAAATGGGATGTAATAGAGGAAAGAATGAAACGGATTGAGTCCGCCTATAGGGCGGTGAGCATAGACTGCGATAATTGAAAATATAAAGAGTATTGATAATTGCATACTATGTTTTAATGATGAGAACTTCACTATAATTGGTGCGCTCATGAATAGCAATACAGCAAAGGGGACGTACCAATACGCAGTAACATGCCTACCTGTTAATATATTTATTGCACTGCCTTCGATAGTCGTTACATTTCCTAGGAGTGGGTGAAAATTACCAGTCATTGCTATGTTAATAACAGCAGGGCTGGAGCAGATTAAATATGGCAGAATTACATATTTAAACTTCTTATTTAAATACAAGGGATAGTTAAACACACCTCTTTGTAAATGTTGAAATAAATAACCACTAATGAATACAAATAAAGCAGTAGACCCTGAAACTAGGTTTGTGAATATTGGATAATCCGCTTCACTATTACCTACATGGACATGTCCTGCGATGATAATTAATATGGCAAAGCCTCGAAAGTAGTGAAAAGAAGTTATAAACATATTAAATCTTTTTCTTAATACCGGATTTAGGATTATAGCTGAGTCACTGATTATATAAAGTTATCGACTGCTTTATCTTTTATTTCTGAATTATTATGCTGCACCCAGGCTGCTGATGTTACATATATTCTTCTAAAAAGTGATATATGCTACTGCCATAAAAAAAATCGCTGCTATATTTAGTGAGATGCTTAATTAGTATTTTAAACTTAATGCTACTATCTTCATTGAAGAAAATAATTAATGGATTATCAATGACATATTCATTGGATGAGCGAATTATTTATTTAGCTCGGTAGTTCATTTTCAAAATGTGACTACTTTAAATTTGTTAAGGAATCGTATTTTGAAACCTATTAATACATTTAAGGTAAGTACTGCCAATTATTCTTTTGTTTATCGCTTCTTAGATTTAAGTTGTGTTACGTTTTCTTTTTTTATTGTAATTCACAGCTATAACCTTCGAATGACACAAGAATATATAATTATAGCGTTAACGACTGCCGTCGTTTTTTTATATATTGCAGAAGCGCTTAATTTATATCAATCATGGCGTGTAGGCAGGTTTATTGCAGTCCTGATGACTGTCGTTGCTGTGTTTATATCTTCATTTTTAATATTGTTTGGTATTGGTACATGGCTGGAAGCATCCTTTGAGTTTCCGAGTTATGTCTTAAATGTCTGGTACTTTGTGGCATTTTTGTGTTGTTTTACGTGGCGAGTATTGAAGTATCAATGGTCTGTTGTACGCTGTAAATTGGGCATAAACTTACGAAAAATGGCTATATTAGGGGCAACGTCAACAGGGGCTAATTTATATCATGAGATCCGTCATTGTGATGAACTTGGGTTTGATTTTGTGGGTTTCTTTGATGATAGAAACGCAGAACGTTTACCTAAAGGCATGACGGTAGTGAGTAGTATCTCTGCGGGTATTTTTGAAGCTAAAAATGGCTCAATTGACGTTTTGTTCATTGCTTTACCTATTTCAGCCGAGAAACGTATCGCAGAAATTATTAACTTATTATCAGACACAACTGTCGATGTTTATGTTTTACCCGCATTTATGCTCTCTGATGTTATGCATGGCCGTGTTACCCATATTGGTAAAGTTGATGCGCTAAGTATTTTTGAATCCCCTTATTTAGGTGCCAAAGTTTGGTTAAAACGATTTGAAGATATTTTAGTAAGTCTAATCGCCATAATAGTACTTTCCCCTGTGTATCTTGCTATCGCAATAACGTTAAAGTTTACATCCCCTGGTCCAGTATTGTTCAAGCAAAGTCGTTATGGACTACACGGTGACAAAATTACTGTATACAAATTCAGAAGTATGTCAGTAATGGAATCTGACGGGAAGCTAACACAGGCAACAAGAGGCGATAAACGTGTTACCCCTTTCGGTGGTTTTTTACGTCGCAGTTCCCTTGATGAGATCCCGCAATTCTTTAATGTACTGATGGGAGACATGTCAGTTGTTGGCCCTCGGCCTCATGCTGTATCACACAATGAAGAATATCGTAAACTCATTCAATTTTACATGTTAAGACATCATGTTAAACCTGGTATTACCGGTTGGGCCCAAGTCAGTGGGTGGCGAGGGGAAACTGATACATTAGATAAAATGCAGAAACGTATTGAGTTTGATCTTTATTATATTTTGCAATGGTCAATTTGGTTTGATTTCAAAATTATGCTTTTAACTGTATTGACCTGCTTAAAAAGCGAGAACACATATTAGCTATTTGAGAGGTAAAGTATGAACAAAACTCGGTATATCAACCTACGAGGTGAGCCAGAATGAAAGCATTCAAAGATAACTACTATTGCTTAGGCTTAGGCTTAGGCTTAGGCTTAGTTTTGTTGAGTGGAGGGGCTGTTGCATACACCCAAGATACATACATTACTGATGGTGGGCTATTTGTAAAACCGTCATTGGAAGTGAGTATTGTAGAAGATGATAATATTTATAAGCAACAAAATAACGGCACAAGTAGCTCTATCATCACAGTTATTCCGATGATAAATTTAAAACTTGATGATGGTATTAATTACTTTAGCCTTGATGCTAAAGCTGAAAAAGGTATCTATGAAGCAAGCTCTGCTGATAATTATATGGACGGATTGTTGGGTTTTAATGTGCATTTAGAACCCAGTGACACGCACCGTCTAGACATAAACCTTAAAGCTGAATGGTTAGCGGAACCGCGCGGCAGTGGTTTGACAGAGCTGAATTATGAATTAACTAACGAACCTATTACATATGGTAAAAAGACGCTGTCTGCAAAATATGAATATGGCGCCTTGCAAACAAAAGGGCGCCTTGCATTTAACGCAAAATTTTACGAAAAAGAATATTCTAACTTTGAAACTATTACCCGAAGAAGTAATCACGACTCATTGTTATTGGGCTCAATATTTTTCTATTCTACAAGAGCACATACCGATGTATTTATTGAAATAAATGCCGAAACTATTGGTTATGATTATAACAAACCTGGGGATCTAAATCGCGATTCCGATGTATATACTGCATTGTTAGGTATGCAGTGGAAAGCATCTTCCGTCGTCCATGGGTTCATTAAATTGGGTGGACAAGCAAAAGAATTTGATGATAAAGGCCGTAAAGACTTTACGGGTTTTAGCTGGAATATTGGTGGTGTTTGGCGTCCGCTGACTTATTCAAAAATTACGTTGTCAACGTCTCAAACAACGAAAGACCCTGATGTTGATGGAGATTATGTGCTTGAAACAAAGTACAAGCTTGATTGGAAGCATAACTGGACATCGTATTTTTATTCATCTGTAGGGGTTTATAAATTCACAGACGATTACAGTGGTATATCTCGAGTTGATGATACGGACGGTTACAAGATTAAATTTAACTATGACTTTACCGATAATATTGCCATCACCCTATTTGGACTTTGGGATAGAAATACTTCAACAAATACGATATTTGAATATGATAAAAATGTTGTCGGCGCTAGTTTAACATTGACGCTTTAAAGGACAGTGTAATGAAAAGTATCTTTTTTTGTATATTATTGCTCTTAATACAAACACCTGTATTGGCAAAGGGATCTTATATTTTAGGGCCTGGTGATAAGGTCGAAATTAAAGTTTTCGGACAAAAAAATCTGACGGTAGAGACGTTACTGAGTAATAGTGGTCAAATTAATTATCCGTTTTTTGGCGAAATAAAGGTAACAGGTCTAACGGTTAAGCAAGTTGAACAATTGATTTATAACGGTTTGAAAGGAGATTACCTCGTTAATCCAAATGTTTATGTTCATGTCGTTGAGTACCGACCTTTTTATATACACGGTGAAGTTAATAAACCTGGAGGTTATTCATATCAGCCTGGTTTAACGGTAAACCAAGCGATAGCGTTGGCTGGCGGACTAACTGAACGCGCATCAAAACAAAAAATATATTTATTTAAAGAAAAGAATAAAAACACGCAAATAAACGCAAGCTTAACGTATAAAGTTAATGCTGGTGATACCATTTTGATTAAGCAAAGGTTTTTCTAATGGATAAACTTGAACAGAGTCTCAATAAATCGTCGGTCAATAAAGACATTGTGCTACCTTCACCACATTGGCATGTTATCCAGCGCTATAAATGGCGAATTCTTTTACTGTCTGTCTTTGTCTCTCTCTGTGCCGCGTTGTATTTATCAAAAGAACAACCGCTATACCGCGCTTCTGCCACGTTATTAATCGAAGCAAATCAAGCGCAAGCTGTTTCGTTTGATTCAGTGCAAGGTCTTGATTCAAATAGAAAAGAGTATTATCTAACTCAGTTTGAGATTCTTAAATCGGGATCAATTGCGGAAACTGTATTTGACCGCTTAAATTTACAACAGCAACCATCATTTCAAAAACGTGAGAGTTGGCGTGATATAGCCGTCGCGTATATTCTTGATGCTTCACCTCTGCTTAAATCATTTATTATGAATATTGATAGTGAATTTGCGGAGAACATTGGTGCGGGTTATATCAGTGGCGTACCACAATCAGCGACAGATATAGGTAATCAAGAACTTGAAAGTCAACAAGTGAAAATTTCGCGTTTAAGGCAGTTTTCAAAACGTTTAACCGTGACGCCAATTAGAAAAACACAGCTTGTTAAGCTTTCATTTGAGAGTGAAGATCCCGCACTTGCTGCAATGATTGCCAATGCTGTCGGCGAGGCGTATATAGCACAAGACCTTGAGATAAAATCATCTATTAATAAAAATGCAGCTCACTGGTTAACAAAAAGACTTGAGGGTTTACGCCAGAGTCTTGATAAATCTGAAACGCTATTACAAGCATATCGTAAAGATGAAAATATCATTGATTTACAAGATCGAGGTGGACGAGGATTAACCGGTTTAGTGAGTAATGAACTTGAGCAAACGTCTTATCAATTAGTTGAAGCTAAGAATGAGGTGAATCAGCTACGGAGTATTGTTCGTGCGATTAATGAATTTGGGGTTAAAAACCTGGAGAGATTAGAGTCAATACCAGAGATTACATCACACCCGGTCATTCAAAGTATCAAAAGTTTAAAGGTAAAAGCTAAATTAAAAGTTTCGGAATTATCACAAATTTATGGTAGTAAGCATCCCGATCTTATTGCAGCAAAATCAGAGCTCTATACGGTGAACAAGCATCTGACAACACAAATTTCTAAATTAGTAAGAGGTTTGGAGAGAGAACTAAAAACCAAGAAAAGTAATGTTTCGGCATTAGAAAGGCAATACAGTAATATTCAGAATCAATTTCAAGATGTTATCGGTAAAGATAATGAATATCAAAAGTTAGTGCGAGACGTAGAAAGTAACCGGAAATTATATAATACGTTTCTAGAACGCTCTAAAGAAACGGCGCTAACGAGTGATTTTAATGCAGCTGTAGCACGTTTTACTGACAGAGCTAAAGCACCAAATAAACCGGTTACGTTAAGTACTAAAATAGTAGTTATTATTGTATTTATATTAACGGTATTATTACATATCACTTATTTACTCATTAAAGAATATTTTACCGACAACTTCAACTCTGTGGGAGATATAGAAACTAAGCTTGGACTACCTGTGTTAGGTGTATTACCCAAGGTTGCTAGAAAACGAAATCAAGATTTAGATTTACATTATTTTTTTAATGACGATGGCCGCCAGTTTTCTGAATCAGTGCGGACATTACGCACGAGTTTCCTACTTGCACAGGGTCTGCGGGTTAATCAAGTGATTGGGATCATTTCATCTCAACCTAATGAAGGTAAGTCTACAACCGCGACAAATATTGCGTTCTCGTTAGCTCAGATCGAAAAAACAGTACTGATAGATGCTGATATGCGTAAACCAAGTTTGGCAAAGAACTTTCGTATTCCAAAAGATAAACCTGGACTTGCACAAGTGATAACGGGTAATGCTAATTTATCTGATTGTATTACCGTGGATCCAGCCTCGGGTGTTCATGTAATGACGTGCGGCCCAACACCGAAGAATGCGCAAGAATTACTATCCTCAAAACGTTTTAAGCAATTATTGGAAAGCCTCAGACAATCTTATGATCGGATAGTTATTGATACGCCACCGATTCAAGCTGTCAGTGATTCATTGATTATATCTTTACACACAGACGCGATTATTTATGTCATTAAAAGCGAAGCGACACGAGTAAGATTAGTGCAAAACGGCATTCGTCGTCTTGCTAAAGTAGACGCCAATTTAGTCGGGATTGTGATGAACCACGTTAATACCGATGGTGTTGCTGATTCTGAATATTATTACGGTTATTACAGTGATAATGATTATGCAGAAAAACCGACTAAGTCATAGTTTATCCCAATCTTAATCAGTGAGTTAATATTTACAGCAAGCACTTGGATAAATATGACGTGTTTGCTGTTTATTCAATTTATGGTTAAATGGTGTAAATTATAAATTAGTCTACAAGGATTAAAATGTTCACCTCTCGCATGTTCACTCGTTCTACATTCGTCCTGACTTGGAGTGTATTACTGGCCGCTTGTTCAGGCACTCCGCCTGATAACCTTGGTGTTGTTAACTCAAAGTTGGCTGCTTGCCCTGAATCACCGAATTGCGTATCAAGTGACAGTCTAGACGAAAGTCATTATGTGCCAGCTTTCAAATTAGAAGTGAACGCTGAGCGGGTTTGGTCTGAAATTAAAGTCTATTTACAAGCGCAACACAATATGGAAATTATGATAGAAACGACCGATTATATTTATGTCGAAAGTACGAGTACTTTAATGCGATTTGTCGATGACTTTGAACTTCATCTTCGTTTAAAAGATGGCATCATTGCGGTTAGGTCAGCATCGCGATTAGGTAAGTCAGACTTTGGTGTAAATAAGCAGCGTGTTGATGATTTATATAAGACGTTGAATGATAGAGGGTTAGTCAGTGAGGCGCCTAAGCCAATTTGATTAATGGGTAATACATTTAATTGTATTACCCATTTTTGTTTGATTAATAGGTTGTTGCTATAACATATTAATGAACTGTGCTTAGAAGTAATTTAGCAGTTTTCGGTAATAATCATTGGTTTCCATTAAGGTTTTATGATCCCCTTGTGCAACGATCGTCCCTGCATCCATAACGATGATTTTATCCATTTTTTGTAACATTAATGGTTTGTGCGTGATTAGAAGTAAACTTTGTCGTGATTGCTCAAGCTGCTCAAATAGGCTTGTTATGATTGTTCTTTCACTATGACGATCAAGTCCTTTGGTTGGCTCATCGAGAACGAGTACCTTTGCATTTCGTAATAACACTTGCGCTAAACATAAACGTTGCTTTTGACCACCGGATAAACCAGAACCTGTTTCTCCTAACCAAGTGCTAAACCCATTTTCTAGTTCATCAATAAAATCGATTAACCCCACAACCTGACATACACCACGCATTTGTGATTCTGTTACTTTCGGGTTTGCTAAGCGAAGGTTATCCCCAATCGTTGCATGAAAAAGATGGCTGTTTTGGCTCATTAATGCAATGTGTTCACGTAATGATTCTGTATTCAACTCATTTAAGTCAATGTCATTAATGGTGATACCAGGCTTTAACTTACTGACCATATCTGAATTTGGTGTATTGTTCGATGGGGGAACAGGCCAGAATCCCATTAATAGATTTACTAAGGTTGATTTACCCGCACCACTGGCACCGATAATCGCAACTTTCTCACCTTGTTGAATGGTAAGGTCAATATCTTTTAATACACAGTCATGGCCATCAGGATAAGTGAAACTCAAATCATTAAACTTAATTGGACCTGTTGTTACTAATCTATCACCACCTAAATCGGGGATAGGTTTATCAATAATCTCGAACAAGCGAGCGGCACTGTCATGCACTTTAGGTAAAATCTGGCAGGCGAGGGGCATATTAATGACTGTTTCGAAACAGACTAGAATAAGTAACGCAGCGCTGGCAACAAATTCCGGTTTTAAATCGCCAGTTTGTACCAGAGGTACGAGTAGATATATACTTGCCAACACGGTTGTATTAATGGCTAAAAATGTTAAAGCAGTGGCTAATGCATGCAGGCGGTGTAAATGTAATTCAGCGCGGTGATAGTTTCCAGACACACGATGAATCGACTTTTGATATTGCAGTGATATTTGATAAACCAATAATTCACGCATTGATGCCATGCCGTCGACTAATTCAACTTTTAGCTCACTCGAAAGTTTTGCTTGTTGTTGTGCGCGTTTTTTACTTAATAATAAAATGAATATTGGTAAAACAAAACCGACAAGAATTAATGCACCGACAATAACAAACGCGAGATCGGATGAAATAAAACTCACCCCTAAGCCAACAAGTGGAATACTACAAATAGCAAGTAATGCCGGTAGTAACACTCTTAAGTAAAAGTTATCAAGTTCATCGATGTCTTGCTGCAAACGAGCAAGGATATCTGCTGACTTAAAGTTAACACGGTAGTAGGGCAATAAAGGCTCTAAGCGTGTATAAAAATAGTAACGTAATGCAGCAAGAGTATTAAATGTTGCACGGTGAGTTAACAAACGTTCAGCATATCGACCTGCTGTACGTACGATGGCTAAAAAACGGATAATGGCGGCAGGCGTGAAATAGTTAGCTGTTACACCAGACAGTCCTGCAATGGCCATGATAGTAATGAACCAACCGGAAATCGCGAGTAAGCCAATATTAGCCATCACGGTAATAATAGATAAGAAGGTACCAAGTAACATTAAAGGGAGTTGTGGTTTAAGGAGTCTCATTAATCTAACTAATGGATTCATACGCTTATCTCCATATCGATGTTAACAGTATTTGCATAGCTGCCATTTAGCTCAAGTAATTCTGTGTGGCTACCTTGTTCGATAATTTGACCTTGTTCTAATACAATGATCTGTTTCGCGTCAATCACGGTATGTAAACGATGGGCAATAACAATAACCAAATGCTGTTTTGCATATTCAGCGATGCTATCACTGACAATTTGTTCCGTATCTTTATCTAAATGGCTGCTTGGCTCATCAAGAATGAGTACATCCGGCTGGTGGTAAAATGCGCGTGCTAATGCTAACCGTTGAGATTGACCACCAGAAATACCAACACCACCTTCACCAACATGGGTATTTAACCCGTCTTTTAATTGCGATACGAAATCAGCAAGGCCGACACTGGTTAATACTTGTTGTATTTTAGCGTCGTCATAGTCTTCTGTTAACGCAATATTGAAACCAAGACTGCCGTAGAAAACGTGGCCTTGTTGTGCGATCCAACCACAATGATTTAACCAAGCATCACGCTCTGCGGATGTGTGTTTAGTACCGTTGATCGTCATTGAACCACTATCAGGGGTATTAAAACCTAAGATGGTATCGATCAGCGTTGACTTACCCGCGCCACTTTCGCCAATAACAGCATATAAACCGTGATTAGATAGTGTTAAGTTAATATTTTTAAGCGTGTTTTTACGACCCGAGTAGGTGAAGTTAACATCTGCTAAGGTGATATCGAAAGGTGCTTTAAACTGCGTTTCAGTTTGGTTTTCTTTAATTGGTGTACTGAGAATTTGTAGCATATCTTGGGCTGCGGTAACCCCCGCCATTTTGGCGTGATACTGAGTACCTAATTGTCTAAATGGTAAATAGAATTCCGGGGCCAGTAACAATACCCACAGCGCTAATAAATAATCAACACCACCATAATAAAGTCTAAAACCTAAGATCACAGCAACAAGCGCAATGGCAATAGAGGCCAAAAACTCTAACATGAATGAAGAAAGAAAGGCGACCTTTAAGATCCCCATGGTTTGGTTACCATAGTCTTCACTAATGGTTTTTACTGCAGCCATTTCTTGGCGCGATGCGTTGAATATTTTAAGCTGAGTCAGCCCTTGAATAATATCAAGAAAATGGCTGCTCATGCGCAGTAGTTTAGTCCAATGTTTTTGGTTTAAATCATGCGCTTTATGGCCAATGATGATCATAAACATCGGTACCATTGGTGCTGTTAACATTAAGACTAAACCAGAACGCCAATCCATCGGGAATACGGCAAATAAAATAGCGCTTGGGATCACCGAACAATAAGCGACAATAGGTAAGTAACCGGAGAAGTAATCTTCGAGTGAGTCAACACCTTGATGCAGCAGTTGGGCTATTTTAGCGCTGCCGATAGTTTGTGTTTTTGCGGGACCCATTGCGAACAAGTGCTGCAACAACTGTTGTCTAATTGACACTTTGATTAGCATGGCTGCATGGCGACTGTATCGCTCACTGATATAGCCGAATATAGTACGAATAATGATGATGGCAACTAAGCCAAATAATAATGGTTTTATTTCTGCGATAGCTTTGTTTGAGAATATAATTTCGTTGATGATACCAGCTAAAATAGCCATTTGAACGATCATTAATATGCCATTCAACGAGCCTAATGCAATCGCTCTGCTTAAACGACCTTGGGCGTGGGGTCGCTGGCTTTTTAGCCAAGTTAGAAGTTCTTTTTGTGTGTAATCTGTTTTTACTGATTCTGTCATTGGGTAGCCTGAAATTGGAGGAATATTGAAAGAATAGACCCTGAAATTGGAGGTTTAGAAACAGACGCCCGTCCTTGGGCGCAGAGCTTAATCCTTACTTTTTATAACTTTAATTATGCTTAGTTACTTTTTATTCTTTTTATCGTCCTGATCTTTTGCGATGTTATCCGTGTGTTGTTCCATTTCGTACCACATTACATTAATGATACCGAGCGAAACAGCCAGCAAAACACCTAGAATCCAACTGAAATACCACATGGTTTACTCCTTAATAAGATGAATGATTATTATTTTCAATTTCTGAACGAGTTACCGTTCTCCACATCTTGCTATAGCACCAGATGGTGTAACAAAGAATAATAGGTAAGAATACTGCAACAACCATCAACATTAAGTTTAACGTACCTTCACTCGATACCGCATCCCATAATGTTAAGCTGTGATTTGGTGTGCTACTTGAAGGCATAACAAATGGGAACATAGATACACCCATAGTGAAAATTACACCGGCAATTGATAATGCACTTGCAGTAAACGCTAGGCCACCCGGCTTGAAGCGTGCAAGTAAGCCCGCGACAATAGCCATAACAATACCGGTTGTTGGTAATAACCAAAGTACAGGATATGCATTAAAGTTATTTAACCAAGCGCCAGTTACTGTTGTTACAACTTTTGTTGTTGGCTGTGCAAGGGCAGATGGGTCTATCGTGCTTTGAATGATAAAACCATCAATTGAAGTGGCAATCATTAGACCTGCAAGGCTAAAGCTAACAACAAGTACAGCTGCAAATATCTGTGCAGCTTTTGCTGAACGAGCGGCAACATGTTCATCTGTACGCATTGATAACCAAGTTCCACCGTGCATCAACACCATAGAAACACTGACTACACCACTAAGTAGCGCAAACGGGTTGAATAAAGCAAAGAATGAACCTGTATACGTAACACGCATAAATTCATCAAAGTTAAATGGTACACCTTGCAATAAATTACCAAACGCAATACCGAACACTAATGTCGGGACCATGCTGCCAACGAATAAGGCTTTATCCCAGTTATAGCGCCATTTTGGTGAATCAATCTTACTGCGATAATCAAAGCCAAGTGGGCGTAAGAATAAGCAGAAAAGTGTTAGCATCATGGCAAAATAGAAACCACTAAATGCGGTCGCATATACCATTGGCCATGCCGCGAATAACGACGCTCCCACAGTAATCAACCATACTTGGTTACCGTCCCAGTGAGCGGCAATCGTATTGATCACAACACGGCGTTCAGTATCATCTTTTGCAACGAAGGGCAGTAAGCCACCCACGCCCATATCCATCCCATCGGTCACTGCAAAACCGATGAGTAAAACACCGATGATTAACCACCAGATAAGTTTTAAGCTTTCATAATCAAACATAATCTAAGCCCTTAGTATTTGTCTTGACGTAATTGTGGTGATGCTTGTTGCTGTTCTTTTTCGAAATGGTAACGGCCAGTGTGTAGCGCGCTTGGACCAATTTTCGCAAACTTGATCATTAACCACATTTCAATAACGAACAAAATGGCATAAACAGCAATGAATGAAATCATCGTAAAGAGTACTGAACTTGCTTCGTGGCTTGAAGTCGCCATGAACGTTGGTAAAATCTCACTGATAGCCCAAGGTTGACGACCTACTTCGGCAACGAACCAGCCTGTTTCAATTGCAATCCAAGGTAATGGTAGGGCAAATAGAATTGCTTTTAATAACCAACGCTTCTGCTCAATTTGACGACGTGCGTTAAAGTAGAAGGCTAAGATGAATAGGCCAAACATAACAACGCCACTACCAACCATCATGCGGAATGCCCAAAATATTGGCGCAACAGGTGGGATAGAATCTTCAACGGCCATCTGAATTTGTTCTTCAGTTGCGTCAATGACATTCTCAGAGTAACGTTTTAACAATAGACCATAGCCTAAGTCGTCTTTGTACTCATTAAAACGGGCAATGTTTTCAGGCGTTTCTTCACCACCACGCAGCTTTTGTAAGTAGTCATAAGCGATCATACCTTCACGGATACGTGCTTCATGTTCTTTTTTAAGATCACTGATACCTGTCACTTGACCGTCTAAAGAACGTGTTGCGATAATACCGAGCGCATAAGGAATCTTGATCGCGTAATCTGTTTCCATCGTTTCTTCATTGGGTAAACCAACTAACGTAAACGCGGCAGGTGCGGGTTCAGTATGGAACTCTGCCTCAATGGCGGCAAGCTTCACACGCTGCACTTCACCGACTTCATAACCAGATTCATCACCCAGTAACAACACTGAGCAGATGGCTGCAACACCGAAACCACAGGCTACAGAGAATGAACGTTTTGCAAATGCAACGTCGCGCCCTTTAAGCAAGTAGTAACTACTGATACTCATTACAAACATAGCGCCAGCTACATAACCAGCCGCGACAGTGTGAATGAATTTAACTTGTGCAACAGGGTTGAAAACAAGTTCAGAAAAACTAACCATTTCCATACGCATGGTTGCGTAGTTAAATTCGCTTCCTATAGGGTTTTGCATCCAACCGTTCGCAACAAGGATCCACATTGCAGATAGGTTAGTACCGATTGCCATTAAGAAAGTAGCAGCTAAATGCTGTCGCTTACTTAATCTATCCCAACCGAGTAAGAACATGCCAACAAAGGTAGATTCGAGGAAGAAGGCCATCAAACCTTCGATCGCTAGCGGTGCACCGAAGACATCACCTACATAATGAGAGTAATATGACCAGTTGGTACCGAATTCAAACTCCATTGTTAAACCCGTCGCGACCCCGATCGCGAAGTTAATAGCAAAGAGTTTACCCCAGAATTTAGTCATATCACGGTAGATAATACGTCCTGTCATCACGTATACCGCTTCCATGATAAACAGGATCCAAGTCATACCGATTGTTAATGGTACAAAAAGGAAGTGGAATAGAGCTGTGATGGCGAATTGCCAACGAGAAAACTCTACTAAGGTTTCATTAATCATTGTTGTAATACCCCTCGAGATTAATTAGAATCAGATTTTTTTTTATTTGGAAACAATTGCTCTTTTACAGATAACATTTTGGATACGCCAGCACCCAACTTCATTAATCTACTGAGTTGTTCTGGGTTAAGCCGTTGTAATTCTGCTGCCCACTCAGTGACCATTTCCAGTAGGTCATGGATCTCTTGCATTTTACTTTGAGCGTACTCATCACCAGTATCGGTAGGCTTCTCTAGTAAAGAAGTGCGAAGTAAAGAGAGCGTTGGATCAATTTCACGCTTACGGCGTTCTTTGAATACAGTATTGGCCATATCCCAAATGCTGCCAATGGCACTGTAGTACTCTTTACGATCACCAGGAATGTGGCTAACTTGAATTAACTGCCATGATTGCAGTTCTTTAATGCCCATACTTACATTGCCACGAGAAATATTTAAGCCACTGGCAAGATCATTTGCGCTGACAGGCTCTTCTGTAATAACAAGAAGCGCATACATTTGGCCAACCGTACGGTTAAAGCCCCAACGACTGCCCATTTCACCGAAGTGATAAACAAAAGATTGGTTTTGTGCGGAGATATTCACATGCTACCTAACGAACTTTCAGAAATTTCTGAAAGTTTAAATCACTAGTTGTATTTGATCAAGGTCAAATTCTGTATAAATACGTTTATAAGTGTAAAGTTTTGTTGATTTATATCAAAACGCTATATAGAGGATTAGATTTATCAAAGACTTGTTATAAACAGCATTTAATGACACCCTGTGTTTTTCGAGTAAGTGATTGTGATTTAGACTAACTTAATGCAGCTATAAAGTATTTTAAATTAAGTTAATTTACATAAGGTTAATATCTATGTTATTTATCCTGATATTCAACTGTTCTTATGTGAATCAATCGACTGTATATAAATTGTGCGTAAAGGATTAAATAATGCCAATAAATAATGAAAGTACACCCCCAGTAGAACCTGTACATAGCCAAAACGATAAAAGCATAAGTACGGATAGTTCTCAGAATTCGTTTTTTAGTGCGTGTGCAAGAAAAGTACTTGATTTAACGGGCTGGTATTGCGAGCCGATCCCACACGAATATAAAAAAGCAGTCATTGCCTATGCTCCACATACGTCTAATTGGGATTTTCCGTTATTGATGGGCGCGCGATTTGCTAATAAAGTGAATGTGCAGTGGGCAGGAAAATCAGAGATGTTTTGTTGGCCATTTAAAAATATACTGACTTTTTTAGGTGGAGTGCCGATTGAGCGTTCAAAGTCGACCAATATGGTTCAGAGTGTTGTTGATATTTTTAATACTCAAGAGCAGTTTCTATATGCGATGTCGCCTGAAGGCACTCGGAAATATCAAGATTTTTGGCGTTCAGGGTTTTATTACATTGCGCTAGAAGCAAATGTGCCAATTATTTTGTACCGTTTAGATTATAAGAATAAGCGCGTAACCATAGGTGATGTGATAAAGGTCACTGGGAATATTGAAAAAGATCTAGCGGCAATTGATATGGTATTTAAAGGTGTTACACCGAAATTTAAAGAGAAGTATTGCTTAGCTAAATTTAAATGAATATTGGTTACTGATATTTTCTTCTTCCATTACGCATAATCATTAACAGCTAACGCGTTATAAAAGAATGGCCACTACAATATTCGTGGCCATTATGACAGCTTCCACCGTAATAATCATGACTCTAATGATGTTTGATTCGTTGTAACCTCCTCCTCGGTACATTTAGCTTTTAACCTGAATTACAGGATTTAAATCATATTTCTAAATACTGTTAGTTGATTGATCGTCATTTCTGTAATAGGTTTACTAATCAGCTACTTATAAAGGGGTATTTAAATGTTAACTAGAAATAAAAAGGCAGTTCTGCAATGGGAAGGGAAGAACGAACTTATAGATTTTTTACTATCTAGGCGCCATAATCTGATCGTTAATTACTATAAAATTGCAGGATTACCGCCATTTAGTCAAGATAAGCGAACTTTACCGACTAGTTTTGCAATTGAAGAGTTTTGCAATACATTAGTTGATTATATTTCGATGGGGCACTTTGAAATTTATGACGCTCTGATTGCACGATATGAAATGAACGGTAAATTATGTCCTGAAGAGCTTCAACTAATTATGCTTCAGATCAGTGAGACAACTTCTATTCTCTTATACTTTACTGATAAATATTCAGAACTATCTGATTTACTATTGAATGAATTAGATAGTGATTTAGCGATACTTATGGGAGGTCTTGATCAACGTTTTGAGTTAGAGAATAAATTGATTGCTGCTTTATTTGAGCAAGTGACACAAACGGCTTAATAAAAAATAATTGTTGTATTACGGCTGCCTTTGGCGGTAATTAAAAGTACTGTTTAAATATACAGTTAAAACTCAAGGCTCGTAAAATCCTGAGTTTTAACTGATTCAGGTCGATTAAATACCTATTTAGTGTCGGTTTAAACGTTATTTATGACGATTTTCTAGACACTGAACCACTTCAGTCAGTGGCACATCTTCTTTTTGTAGCAGTACGAGTAGGTGATATAGGAGATCTGAGCTTTCATTCACTAATTCGTCACGATCTTTTGCAACGGCAGCCAAAGCAACTTCAACACCTTCTTCACCCACTTTCTGTGCGCAGCGTTTCGTGCCACGGGCAAATAAACTTGCCGTATAGCTTTCTTCTGGATCCGCTGTCTTACGTTGTTCCAATACTTTATCCAGCTGTGCGATAAAAGTAAGTGCAGGTTTGTTTTCTGTTACAAAGCAGCTTTCAGTGCCAAGGTGGCAAGTAGGACCACAAGGTTTAGCGGTAATAAGTAATGCATCGTTATCACAATCTTTGGTGATCTCTTGCACTAATAAATAGTTCTCAGAAGATTCCCCTTTTGTCCATAAACGTTGTTTAGTACGGCTAAAAAATGTCACCTTACCTAATTCGCGTGTTGTCGTTAAAGCTTCTTCATTCATATAGCCCAGCATCAGTACTTCACCTGATACTGAGTCTTGAATGATTGCCGGCATTAAACCATCTACTTTTTTCCAATCAAGTTGGTTAATTTGTTCGTTTGTTATCATGTTCTGATCTCCACATCTTGATCTCGTAGATATTCTTTTAATTCACCAATATTGATGACTTGCTTATGAAATACACTTGCAGCTAATGCGCCATCAACGTCGGCATCTTTAAATACGCTGTTAAAGTGAGTCATTTCACCGGCTCCGCCAGATGCAATTAATGGCACGTTACAAATTTTTCGGGCTTTTGACAATTGCACAGTGTCATAACCGCCACGAACACCGTCTTGGTTCATTACATTAAGCACAATCTCACCAGCGCCACGTTTCTGAACTTCTTTGATCCATTCAAAGGTTGTCCATTTAGTCACTTGCGTGCGTGTTTCATCGCCTGTGAACTGGTATACCTTGTACTCTTGGGTGTCTTCATCGAAATAACTGTCGATACCAATCACAATGCATTGCACACCAAATTTGGCTGCAAGGCGGTTAATTAAGCTTGGATCTGCAAGTGCAGGGGAGTTGATTGATACTTTGTCAGCACCAAACTCTAAAATACGCGCTGCATCTTCTTCACTTTTTATTCCACCAGCAACACAGAAAGGAATATCAATTACTTCTGCAACGCGGCTAACCCAACTTTTATCGACAACTCGTTCGTCAGCACTGGCTGTAATATCATAAAATACTAATTCATCAGCGCCTTCTTCAGCGTAACGTTTAGCAAGTGGAACTATGTCGCCAATCAATTCATGGTTACGGAATTTAACCCCTTTGACGACCTTACCATCTTTAACATCTAAACACGGTATTATGCGTTTTGCTAACATATTACATCTCCAGGAAATTCTTGATTAATTGTGCACCCGCTTTACTTGAACGCTCTGGGTGGAATTGCACTCCGTAGAAATTATCTCTGTGCACGGCAGCAGTAAACGGTGAGCCGTGCGTACAGGTTGCAATCGTGTCACTGCCAACGGCAAGCGCATAACTGTGTACAAAATAGAAATAACTGCCACTTGGAATATCCTTGAATAACGGATGATCTTGTTGCGGTATTATTTGATTCCAGCCCATATGAGGCAGTCGAACACCTTCATTTGGCATTGAGTCAATAGTGCCATTAATTAAGCCAAGCGTTACAACATCATCTTCAGCCGAGAATTCAGCCAGTAACTGCATACCAAGGCAAATGCCTAACACAGGTTGAGTGAGGCTTTTTACTAACTCAATGAGTTCGCGGTCAGCTAAGTTTTTCATCGCTTCTTGCGCAGTACCAACACCGGGTAAGAATAATTTATCCGCGTTGCGTAATACGTCGGATTCACGACTTACCGTTACTGTATAACCAAGACGTTCAACGGCAAATCTTACCGACGAGAGGTTGGCACAACCCGTATCGATAATAACAACCTTGCTATTTGCTTGATCCATTAAAGCACTCCTTTCGAACTTGGTAGTACATCGCCTTCGACTTTAATGCATTGACGCAGTGTCCGGCCAAATACTTTAAATAGACTTTCAACAAGGTGATGGGTATTTTTACCTTCGACCTTAAGGTGCAGGGTTGCCGCCATGCCATCACTTAAAGAGCGGAAGAAGTGCGGTACCATTTCGGTTGCAAATTCGCCGATATGATCGCGAGGGAAGTCACCACTAAACTGCAAGTAAGCACGGCCTGATAGATCCAGAGAACAAGATGCTTCGCATTCGTCCATTGGCAATACAAAACCAAAGCGGCCAATACCACGTTTGTCGCCTAATGCTTGATTGATCGCATTACCTAACGCCAGTGCTGTGTCTTCAACGGTATGGTGATCATCAATGTGCAGATCTCCCGCTACACTCAGTTTTAGTTGAAAACCGCCATGAGTAGCAATTTGATCTAGCATATGATCAAAGAACCCCATACCGGTATCAATACTATTACCGCCTTGGCTGTCGAGGTCGACATCAACTTGAATATTAGTTTCTTTCGTGGTGCGGGTTACACTCGCCACGCGGTTACCTTTATTCAGTATTTTCTGTTCGATCATCGGCCAATTCAAGTTATCTCTGTTATAGAAAATCCCTTCAATGCCCATGTTTTCGGCAAGTTGGATATCAGTGATACGATCACCAATAACATATGAATTAGCAAAATCGATACGACCTGACTGTAAGTATTCTTTTACCATGCCTAAATGTGGCTTACGGCAACTGCAGTTATCTTCGGTAAAGTGAGGGCAGAGTAATACTGACTCGAATTTAACCCCTTGTGAAGCAAACAACTCCATCATGGCATTTTGTGGAATATCAAAATCACGTTGTGGATAGCTATCACTACCGAGACCATCTTGGTTAGACACAATAACCAGTGTGAAACCCGCAGCTTGTAATTTAAGTAGTGCTGGGATCACTAGAGGTTCAAATTTTAGCTTCTCTAAACTGTCGACTTGCTTATCGCTAATTGGTTCATCAATCAATGTACCATCGCGATCAATAAATAAGAATTTTTCCTTGCTCACATCGGGCTCCTGCTTGTGTATTTTTATTTTTTAATGCTCTTATATTAAGAGAGTACGGACTTTAAAGCGGCTAATGTATTGTGCATTTCAGCCGCGCTGCCTAAGGTGATTCGAATACAGTTTTCTAATCTTACTTTGGAACTAAAATCTCTTAATACAATACCTTGTTCGCCTAATAAGCTAAACACTTTTTGGCTATCGCTAAATTGTATTAATACATAGTTACCTGTGGCTGGGAATACTTTTGTTACCCCCTGCAACTGATTTAACTCGTCGATAAATGCACTGCGCATACCATTCAGCTGAGTTACGCGGGCTTGCATCGTACTAATGCCTGATTCTGTTAACGCTTGAGTGGCAATTTGTGCCACAGGCTCAGGTACTGGATAAGGTGCAATTACTTTTGACAGTAAACCAATAACGGTTTTACTGGCTAATGCAAAACCGCAGCGTAATGATGCTAACGCGAATGCTTTTGATAGTGTTCTTAAAATGACAAGGTTATCGAAGTCTTGCAACAATGATACTTGTGATGCTTCGGGGCAAAATTCGATATAAGCTTCATCGCATACGATAATGGCTTTATCTTTTGCTGCGTTCAATAAATCAGTTAAGTGGTCTGTACTAAGTAGATTACCCGTTGGGTTATTTGGTGCACACAAGAACACAACATTTACCGTGTCTAGCTGTGCTTTAATCGCATCATAATCAGGGTCGAAATTCGCATCTAGATCCTGTCTTATGATATTTACACCACACGTTTCAGCACTGATTTCATACATGCCATAAGTGGGTGGATTAATGAGAATACTATCTTTACCTGGCTCACAGAAAGTACGAATCAGCAGTTCAATCGCTTCATCAGCACCACGTGTAGTGATAATTTGTTCTGGTGTTACCCCCGCGTATTCGGCATAACCATTAATTACTGATGCGGGTTGAAACTCGGGATAGCGATTTAAGCGACTACAGTCTAATGAATAGTGGCCTGAATCAGGGGCTTCATTGGCATTTAACCAAATATCACCTGTACCACCGATTCTACGAGCTGATAGGTATGGCGTTAGTTCTTGTACGCTCTTTCTTGCGAGTTGCGTTAATTTTTTGCTCATAGCGTTGCTCCCAAACGATCGATTCTGATTGTGACGGCACGTTTGTGTGCGTCGAGTCCTTCTGCATCAGCCAGACAAGTGACCGTCTTCGCCAAGCTCTTGAGACCATCTTGGGTTAACTCCTGAACAGTGAAGCGTTTAGTAAAATCTGCAAGACCTAAACTTGAATAGGTTTTGGTGTAACCATAGGTTGGTAATACATGGTTAGTACCACTTGCATAATCACCGACAGACTCTGGTGACCAAGCACCTAAGAAAATTGAACCCGCATGTTTCAGTTTCGGCAACAGACTACGTGCATTCTCAGTTTGAACAATTAAATGCTCTGGTGCATAGAGGTTACTAATTGCAATTGATGTGTCTATATCATTGGTCACAATAATTAAACTTGATGCAATAGACTGTACAGCTATCTCCTGTCGAGACAAACACGCTAATTGTTGCTGAACTTCTTGAGCAACTTCTGCCGCTAACTTGCTCGATGATACAACCAGTATGGATTGTGAATCGGGACCGTGTTCAGCTTGTGAAAGTAAGTCAGCTGCGATAAAACCAGCGTCAGCGTCAGCATCGGCAATCACCAATACCTCCGATGGTCCTGCGGGCATATCAATAGCAGCCCCTTTAATATCCATGCTTACTTGGCGTTTAGCTTCCGTAACAAAAGCATTGCCAGGGCCAAAGATCTTATCTACTTTTAGTATAGATTCAGATCCGTAGGCTAGGGCTGCGATTGCTTGTGCACCACCAAGTGTATAAATTTCGGTGACACCGCATAATTGGGCGGAAAATAAAATTTCATCGGCAATCGGTGGTGGTGTTGTTAATACAATACGTTCACAATTTGCAATGTTAGCCGGTGTAGCAAGCATAAGTACAGTTGATGGTAGTGGGGCTGTGCCGCCTGGGATATATAAACCAACAGCATCAAGCGCAACCGTATGCATTTCACACATAACACCAGGCATCGTTTCTACACAAACCGTATCTTGTACTTGCGCTTCATGAAAAAGATGAATGTGTTGCTGTGCTTGTTTGATAGCTTGTTTAGTTTCATCGTCTACGCGTTGACTTGCAGCTTCAATTTCTGCCGTTGTCACACGTAAACAATCCGTTTCAACTTTATCAAGTTTTGCGGTTAATGCTTTTAATGCGGTATCACCTTCATTTCTTACTTGGGCAATTATATCGGTAACAATGTCACCTATTTTTGCCGAGTTTGATATTGCAGGTCGCATTAATAATGCTGATTGTTCTACTTGACTAAGTTGATCCCATACTACTGTCTTCATGCTTGATCCTCCCTTAACATTGCTTATGCATGCTTGCTACTAACCGAGCATTTTCTCAATTGGTAATACTAAAATTGAACTTGCGCCTAACTGTTTAAGTTCTTCCATTGTTTCCCAGAATAACTTTTCGGTACTTACCAAGTGTACTGCAACTGTATCGTCAGTCGATGCAAGTGGTAATACAGTAGGGTTTTCTGCACCTGGAAGTAGGGCTATTACCGCATCGAGTTGTGATTTTGGTGCGTGTAGCATGATGTATTTACTTTCTTTTGCTTGCATTACACCTTGAGCACGTACCATCAAACGATCAACCAATGCTTGCTTCTCTTCAGATAAGGCTGCTTTTGCTTGGATTAGCACGGCTTTAGAGTGGAAGATGTCTTGCACTTCTTTCAGGCCGTTAGCTTCAAGTGTTGCACCGGTTGATACTAGGTCACAAATCGCATCTGCAATACCAGCACGAGGAGCAACTTCAACTGAACCATTGAGCATGACTGATTTAAAATTAACGCCTTCTTTATCTAAGTAGCGTTTTAGTAGTTCAGGGTATGATGTTGCAATACGTAACCCTTCTAGTGAGTGCGGGCCTTGGTAGTCAAACTCTTCTGTTGCAGCAATAGATAAGCGGCAACCACCAAATGTCATGCGTTTAAGCAGTTTGTATTCAGCGGGTTCACCAAGACGTTTACGTTCTAGTTCTTTTTCTTCTAGTTCGTTTTCACCAATGAAACCAAGGTCAGCGACGCCGTCCATGATTAAACCGGGAATATCGTCATCACGTACACGTAGAAGGTCAACGGGCATGTTTTCACAGTGTGCGATCAGACGTTGTTCGCGCATGTTAATTTTAAGGCCCATTGCTTTAAGTAGGTTTTGGGATTCAGTGCTAAGACGGCCTGATTTTTGAATTGCGATTCTTAGTCTTGGTTGTTCATTTTTGATTTCTAACATAGTAATCCTTTAACCTTGTCAAAATAATTGTCTATAAACGAAAAAACCCCCGGAAGTTCAATCTTCCGAGGGTTTTTCTAAATGAGTTCCGGAAGTTTGCATGCATACACCTCCAGTCAACAGCCTGAAAGCTAATCAAATATGATGATGGTGATGCACGTTTACTTTCAGGTTGTTATTCATAATGTTTTTCCAGTTAGTATATTGTTACTAATAAGTGTGGTTGAGTTCACAATAACAATCTAGGATAAAATTGCAATGCTTTTTGGCGAATTATTTATAAATTATCTTCCATTACTGCTATTTAGTATTAAAAGTACTTATTTATTGCATTATCTTAATTAGGCAATATAGGGACTTGTGTGCATATTCAATCGTAGGATCAAACCAACCGCTTTAGCGCCGTCACTCATATCAATTTCCCATATACGTTGTTGTGGATAAATTTCACGATAAGGTCTGTGACCTGGTTTTATTTGATTTAAAACCGCTATTTTCCATTATCTATTTGTAATTAATAGTATATTTGGTACTGTTTATAATAATTAAATTAAACTGGATTTCATGTTATACGGGATTCTGTATAACAAACTGTTAGGGTTACTCTTTGAGAGCTCTTTTCAATCTTAAAGGAATAAGTGATAAATTATGAAGTGTAAACTAGTGGATGTTTTTGCTAAAGAGAAGCTTTCTGGTAATGGATTGACAATATTTTATGATTACGACTCATTAGATGATCATAAAATGCTTTCACTAACACAAGAGATGCGCCAATTTGAATCAATATTTGTTTCAGTAAATGACGATGAGCTATCCGTTAGAGCAAGGATATTTACTGTAGAGGAAGAATTAGATTTTGCTGGTCATCCCATTATCGGTTTAGCTGCCCATTTACATGAAGAGTCAGGCGACTGTAATCCAAGAGAGTGGAAAATAGATTTAAACAAAAAATCTATTAATGTAAAAACTAAAAAGACTGCTAAATATTTCTATGCGTCTATGGCACAAGGAAAGCCTGAATTTATTCGTACACTAAATAATGACGAAAAAGAAAAGGTTCTTTTAGCTTTAAATTTAACACAAAAAAACGTGGCTAATTATCCATTAGAAGTGATTTCAACAGGGCTACCTTATCTAATTGTTCCAATATCTAGTGGTATAGACAATGCAAAAATTTTGGTCTCTGATTTTGAATTGTTATTAGAAAGCTTTGGAGCAAAGTTTGTATATGTTTTTGATATAATCAATTTCGAAGGTAGAACGTGGGATAATGATGGTGCCGTAGAAGATATTGCAACAGGGAGCGCTGCTGGACCAGCTGCCGCATACCTGACTAAACATTTATTATCGCCTTCAGAGCAGCCGGTACTCATATCACAAGGTCGCTTTTTAGGAAGGCCTAGTCAAATAGAAGCTTTTGTGGAAACTAAAGAAAATTCAATATCCAACATTTGGATATCAGGTGAAGTTATTAAGGTTGCAAACATAAGTTTTGTATAGTTTTTAGGTATAAGCCGTCGGTGATTGTGCCACACCCGATGCTTGATCCTATACGCTAACTCAACAATTTTATCATGCAGGCCCTCTCGATACCCTTAATTTAGGCTCTACGGGTGTCAGCACTATTTCATGCTATATCGCCCTGATATAGGCAATCATCTCCCGCGGTATTGCCGTGATAATCACGTTATCGTGTTGCCTCGACGCCACAGCCTAAGCTGTACTTTCCATGCGATATCAACAATGGTTTTACCTAGGTCTTCCTGTCGAAGTTACAGCTCTTTGGATATGTTTGCTGCAAAACGATAGGTGTGCCCCTTCGACCAGCAATTACCACTCTTGGTGATAGATCCGAACTTACGACTGCCACCACTGCTCCACGAAGTTGGAGGCTAGCACCTTGTAGGAGTCATTATGTCTAAGCAATTAACAAGAAAAATACAATGCTAGATTTCTAATTTATAGCTAATACAAACATTTAAATAAGCTTTTGTTAGTTATTTAGTTTGGTTTTATTACTGTTTTTTGATCTTTATTAGTATTTTTAATATCTATACGGCAACATTAGAACCAATCAATCAAATACAAAGATAATAAAGGAAAGTAATATGCAGTTATGTATAAAGAATAAACTATCTATTGTGAGCGGGCTTGGAGCACTACTCGGCTTTATATCATATATATTGATGAGTTTAATGCCATCACTTCAGCGTGAGTGTTTGCTATATATAATTACTCCTATCACTTTCATATTAGCTTTACTGTTTAGTATTGATGATACTATGCTTTTAGGTAATGAAAAACCAAGAGGATTATGGCCTGCGATGTCAAGTTTAAGCAGCTGTTTATCAGCAATTTCATTCGGATATATAGCGTTTTCGAGTGAACAATTTACTGGTATATATAACCTTGCTTTTATATCAAGTTTATTGATTTTTATTCCATATATCACTTTTGAGTTCATTGATTTCGAGCAAAACACATCAACGAACAAAGAGAGTTAATGACAATGTAAACCTCAGAGCTAAATAAAAAATTGTGTAATACAACTTTTTATTTACTCCGGTTTATACTTTTTTTTAACCACTATTAATTGCCAAATCCCAGAGTCTAAGCACATAAACGAAGTGTAGGGTTGCATGTGGATATTTTGATTCGAACCGACGAGCCAATTTTGTAACCGATTGTTTAGTTGGTGTATTCTTGCCTAGGTTAATTTTTTTGACGCCCCGCACATCTTCAATATAAGCGACCTCAATAAATAATTTGCGTGTGTCCATGCCAATAAAAACTATGTTATGTTTACTCATGCTAGTCTCCATTAATATTTTGTAACAAATATATTATGGCTCTGGTTTTAAAAACTAACCCACGAAGTTGGAGGCTAGCACCTCGTGGGAGTAATTATGTCTATGTGGAATAAATTATGAGGATTAAAGAATGAAAATGACGGGAAGTTGTTGCTGTGGGAATATACATTTTGAAGTTCTAGAGAAACCAAAATATATTGGTTATTGCCATTGCAGTATATGTCAAAAAATTCACGGGTCTCCATTTTCTGCCTTCGCAGCATTCTCAACCAGTTCATTTAATATTATTAAAGGGAGTGAATGTTTAAGCTATTTTCAATCCTCTGAAAATGTACGACGTTCGTTTTGTTCAAACTGTGGTTCTAAAATAATATTTGAACACAAATTAGAAAAATCGATATGGATTTCAGCTGGAAGTTTAGATTTTGATCCAGGGTTTAAAGCTAGGTCGCATATGTTTACAGATTCAAAGGCTCCTTGGCATGAAATTAATGATGATCTTGAGAAGCATAAACAGTTTCCGAACTATACATAACAAGTTTGTGAACGCAGATTTATTTACCGGTGCTCCGTACGACAAAATAAACTGATTACAAAAGAGTTAAGTGTCTTCATCTATCTACGAGGTTCAGTGTGATCGAAATTGTATCTAAAAATAATATTATGGAAGTATTACCTTTGATTCGTGCTTATCAAGAGTTTTACAATGTCGCTGATATTTCAGATTTTAAAAATGAAGTGTTTTTCTCTCAATTTGGCGAGTCTAACCCTGCGGGTTGTCAGTTTATTTATCGTGATAATGGTATCGTGGTTGGTTTTGCTACAGTATATTTTTCTTACGCTTCAAGTATTATTTCCAAGGTTGCTGTATTAAATGATTTATATACTGTGTCGGGCTTACGAGGTAAGGGAGTCGGTAGAAAACTAGTAGAACATTGTCATAAATACGCATCTGAAAATAATGCGTCAAGGCTTCAATGGGTAACAGCTCCAGATAATGAGGTCGCACAAAAGCTTTACGACTCAATGGATGCTAGTAAGAGTAATTGGCATTTTTATGCATACAACACTTAACAAACTGTTAAACAAAGACAAAATACAGTTGGTTTTTGCTCCTTCGTCGCGTATTTTAACCAACTGATATTTGCTCAGTATTAGGGCGTTATATTTACATCTATCAAGGAAGATCTGATGATTCCATTTGAAACACTAATGCTTTTTCTCGTAACTACATTTGTAGTTGTACTTTCGCCTGGACCTGCGGCAATTGCAGTAACAGCCGAATCTGTATCTAATGGGTTTAAGAGGTCTTTTTTAGTAATTTTAGGTATTGCCACTGCAAACGTTGTATTTTTCGTTTTGTCAGCAACCGGAATCGCGGCGCTTTTAATTGCCTCGCATACTCTTTTTTCTATAATAAAATGGATGGGCGTTGCATATCTTCTATATCTTGGTTTCACTGTTATTTTCAGCCATGCGGGACCTTTGAGTATAAATACATCCAGTAATAAAAAAGGCAGTGGATATAAAGTGTTTTTAAAAGGCTTTGTTTTAGAGTTATCTAACCCTAAGGCTCTTTTATATTTTTCGGCGTTGCTACCCCAGTTTATTGACATATCTAATCCAATCCTGCCTCAGTTAGCATTACTATGTTTAATTACGCTTATTTTAGATCTTTTTTGCTACTCTTTTTATGGATATTTGGGGTTCAAATCAATCAGTGTTGGTGTAAAACCTGCGATTATTAAATTTATTAATCGTTCTGCTGGAATGATGCTTATTTTTGCAGGAGTAAAAATGGCATCTGTGGAAAATGAAATATAACAATAACTTACAACGGAACAAAGACAGTTGTCTATGTTTCACTTCGTTGTACTATTTTAGCCAACTATTTTGTCAGCTTAAGTGGACGTTAGGCGTCACGGAGTAGATTCATGGAACTAGTTAAAATATACCCACCTAGCATCTAGTGGGGAGTCATTATGTCTATGTCTTTCAGGAGATGCCATGAAGTTTTATCGTGCTGAAGAATATCAGGTATCTTGTGAAGAGCAGTTTCAGCGATACCTCCGGGAGATACTGACGTTGTTTCCTGATGCAGTTATTGAGCATATTGAGGCATCTGAGTACCGCTTAAAAAGTCAGCCTTTGTAGAGCACGTCTTAGCACAGGCACAACCAATCAATTCGAGTTTAGGTAGTATATGGAATATAAATTAGATATAGAGCCATCAGATAATGATATCAATGAGATCCGTTGTGGTTTAATCAAGCATAACACTCCATTTTTGGGCGGTATTATCAAGTCAAAGGTTAGCTACTACGCCGTAGAGGGGGACAAAAAAATGGGTGGCATTGTCGCTGACCTTTGGGGGAATTGGTTACTTATTAAATTCCTTTGGGTTGATGATTCCATGAGAGGTAAGCAAGTCGGTAGCGAGCTTCTTCATCTTATTGAAGAGTATGCAAAATCAGAAGGGTGTAAGTCAGCACTTGTTGATACATTAAGCTTCCAAGCCAAACCCTTTTATGAAAAGCATGGGTACAAATGCCAAATGGTGTTGGAGAACTACCCTTTAGATTCATCGCTTTCATTCCTCACCAAATCGCTCATTTAGGTTTTAGCGTTATCGGTCGTTCGCCATTAGATGGGCAAGGTAATCCTTTCCCGTTAATCCATATGGCGTTAACCGACACATAACAAGAAAATAAACGAGGGCACGTAACAGTTGGTTACGTTTCGCTATATATTTCAGCCCATTATTTGGGCATTAGGCATCAAAGGATAGACATGAGTAGTCTGAATATAAGAGTTCTAAATAAGGAAGACTGGGCAATTTATAAAGAACTCCGCCTCTTATCTCTACAAGACTCGCCAGATTCGTTTGGCAGTAGTTATGAACATGAGGTTCAGTTTCCTAATGAAGAGTGGGTTTCTCGTCTTGATCCTGATAATCGGGCGAAATATGCACGGCCACTTATTGCAGAGCTAAATGGTGTTGCAATAGGTCTAGCTTGGGGAATGCTTCACAGTCCGAGCGATAAAACAGCCCATATCTATCAAATGTGGGTTTCTTCTCGTGTTCGTGGTCAAGGTGTTGGTCGATTATTGCTTAACAAAATCATCGAATGGACAAAAAACTGTGGTTTGGATTATATTTCTTTAGCAGTAACAACGACCAATATGGCCGCTGTTCATCTATATAAAACGATTGGGTTTGAGCCTTGTGGGTCATTAGAAAGGCTCCGAGAAATATCAGTGCTGTCTGTTCAACCAATGAGATTGAAATTGTGTACTAATGTTGCCTAACAAACGCTTGAATACAGCGGATTAGAGCGTCTTAATGTCTATGTGTTCTCAAGGGGTAAGTATGGATATCCAGTTTAAAAGTGCTTCTGAGATGAAATATGCAGAGTCACTAACTCAGTCCAATATGTCTCGTTATTATTTAACTCGGAATATCGTTTGGGATAGCAATTTGTATAAAAATAACTGGGCCCAATTGGATAATTTTGACATATTCGCGGATGGACTTCGTGTTGGTGTTGTTCGTTTTAGTTATAACGAATCAACCACTTTTCTACGAGATTTACAGTTAAGTCCAGAATTTCAAGGAAAGGGAATTGGAAGTAAAAGTCTCGATATTATTGTTGAACATGCAAGGCAGCATAAATCGACAAAGTTACTTCTTCGCGTTTTTAGTGAAAACCCAGCCGTCAAACTATATAAAGAAAAGAAGTTTACTCAAACCGTAGACGTGAATGGGTTAATAGAAATGGAGCTTACCTTAAGTTCAAGCTTGCCCTTTAGCATAACCAGAGTTTAAAAACGGAATGAAAACATTTTCCAAATATTTTAGGCGTTTCATGATTCAGAAGTTTTTGTCAGCGATTTCGATTTATCGTGGTTTACCGAAAAATATCTATTATCTAGCGGTCGCAAGAATGATTTTAGGAATGGGTAATTTTATCATTCCCTTTTTAGTTTTATTTTTAACAGATAAGTTGGGTTATTCAGCTACGGTCGCAGGCTCTCTAGCTATGGGGGTTACTGGGACTTATCTTTTGGGTAGTTTTTTAGGTGGGAAGTTATCGGATATATTAGGGTATAAACTGGTCATGGTTTTCGGTGAGTTTATAGGGGCTCTATTACTCATTTTCTGTGGTTTCTTTTCTGATGCTCCTGTATTGGTGCCAGCATTTTTATTTGGTGCTTATTTCTTTATTGGTTTGGCATTACCAGCAAGTAACGCTTTAGTCGCAGATCTATCAAATGCGAATAATCGTGATGCGGTCATGTCGTTGAGCTATCTAGCCTATAATTTTGGTTCAGCTTTAGGTCCAATTATGGCGGGGTATTTATTCTGGAATTATACCGAATGGATATTCTTTGGTAATGGTTTCGCCGCATTGTTTGGCGTTTTGATTGTGGCTATGTTTATTCAGGTACAACCTGAAACTGAACCTATAAAGGAAAGTGAGTTAGAAAAACCTGTTTCTGGCTCTGTCTGGTCTGTCCTGAGGGCAAGACCAAGACTATTGTTTTTCACTTTCCTTTGCGGATTATTGTGGTACTCATTAAATCAAATGACGATGGCAAGCCCGCTATATTTGAGCCATATATTTGGAGACGAGGGGCCCATTGTATTTGGGCAGCTAATGACCTATGCGTGTGTATTAGTTGTATTTATTACGCCAATGTTAATGAAGTTTACGGCAAATAAAGCTGAAACAATCAGCTTGGCATATGCAGGTTTTATGTTTGCATTTGGATATATGCTAGTAATGCTGTTCCCAAATATTCCCGTGCATTTTCTCGCTTGGTTATTTCTATCTGCCGGTGAAGTCCTGCTGTTGACGAAAGAGGGCATATATTTAGCTAATAACTCTCCATCTCGTCATCGAGGGCGAATCCAAGGTGTACTGATTACGCTCCGAAGTGTTTTGGTTATGCCAAGTTTTATCGTTATCGGTTACTTTATCGATAATTATGGTTACCGTTTTACTTGGTATAGTGTGATCGCAATTTCAATTGTTGCTGCTATTGGGCTTTATGTAATGACAATCAAAAACAAGCAGGGTCCTGTAGTTGCTATTGAAAAATATTCATAACAAGCAATCAAGGTCATCAATTTTATTAGGCAATATTGTAAAGACTTATGGTATTGCTTTTCGTCGTATAGATCATATCTGAGCGTGGAACAGTATTACTTAGCCACTACATAGCACTACAAGCTTTAAGTGAGTCACTTGTTAAAATCCTACCTATGTGTACCGACAGTAATAGTCCTGTAAACCATCTAATTTAATCTTATTCGCCTACACTTAGCAGATAAAATAACTAAATGGTGATAACTAAGATGTTTAATACAACATTGTGTACCCGTTTATTCATCCTGACATGCCCCTTTACAACTCAGCTTTATGCCGCCGACTGGAAAATGAATGCAGGTGTGCATGATTTTTTCGTCGCTCAGGAAAGCTCGCATACGTTCGGTGCTGGGGTTGGACTTGTCGTATTACACACAACAGAGAATGAGATTCTGTTAACTGGAAGTGTTGATGCTTTTATTGATCGAGATAAGGATGAGCTTGATCAAGACCATATTCCTATTTGGTATCAATTTAAGTTGTTAAGTAAAGCCTTACTCGCGCAGCTTTCTAAAGACGCATCGGTTAATTGGTTAATAGACATCAAGGGGAGGTGCAATACAGTAAGTGCAGTAGAGCAAGAGTTTAAGTTGATGCCGGGAATTAATCTCCAGTACGACTCACCTTCTTTGTCTGTAGCCTCGGCGTTTTTAACGGGTTATTACTTCTTAGAAATAGATGATGATGCGCCGAAACAACGTGGTTACGCTCGAGAGGATTTGCAAAATAAAAGCGGGGCAATGTCACTCAGTGCGGATGTGCGCTTTGCTTTAAGGGAAAAGCTGGAAATGAACGCATCAGCGCAACAATGGCATGATGGCGATGCCTGGCTTGAAAATCAATATGCGTTTAGCCTAGTTTATAATACAACTGATTGGATTAAAAAGAGCAGCACTATTATCAGTGCCGTGTACAAAAAATATAATTTAGATCCTTATGATAATAAACCCGCGAGTGCACCTGATTATCAAGCGATATTGGCTTGGGATAACGATATGGTGATCCGCGCTTATATTAGCTTCCCACTAGGTTGGTGATGTCAAAGGCTGCAATTCTTCCTTATCAAACATTGATAGCTAACTCTGTATGGTTATAAAGCAGGGGGGCGTCCATATGCGCCTTAGTACAATAACTTTAACTCGATTCTGCCCCTTTCTGCGTTAGAGATTCTACTCATTCATATTGACACTTCGCCATACATTTTATCATGTAAGGAATGGGATAGATTTGTCATATCACAACTGCTCACGCGAGCTCAATAGGAAGGCAAGCCTTGATTAGATATAATACAAAGCGCTTCCCCCATGCGACGGTATCTCATATTATTAAAGCATTAAAGAGGGCTTTTATCTGAGTGGTGAAATGGCTGTTAAGTAGTTAGTAACATTAATAAACTAGTGTAAATAATGGCACCTGAAAATTCAGGTATAGTAGACTTAACTAAACAATGGTTTAGGAAGTCAATATGATACTGACAGCGTTAATTGATAATACTCGATTAGATGATAGAACAGACCTTACGGTTGAAAGAGGGTTATCTTTTCATATAAAAACGATGGGGCAAGAAATTCTGTTTGATGCTGGTAGCAGTAAAGCCTTTTGTGATAATGCCATTTTATTAGGCATTAAGATGGAAGATGTTGATACTGCAATTATTTCGCACCGTCATCATGATCACTGTAATGGCGTCACTCATTTCCTTGACCGAAATTCTCAGGCTCAGGTCTATTTCCGCGAATGTACAGAAACTGATTATAGTTTCAAAGCGTTTGGTTTCAAAAGTAATGTGGGTATTGATAAAGCATTATTAAACAAGGCTAGTGGTCGATTCAGCTTCATTAATAAAACTACTGAGATACGGCCAAATATTTTTATTATTACAAGTCTGAGTCGTAAGTATGAACAGCCAAAAGGTAATAAATATCTCTTTACTGATTCATGTGATGGCTGTAAACCCGACACATTTGACCATGAGTTACTCTTAGTCATCAAAGAAGATGATGGTCTTATAATATTTACTGGTTGTGCTCATAGTGGGGTGCTCAATATGATTGAAACCGCTATTGAATTGTTTCCAAACACGAGAGTTAAGGCTGTTGTCGGTGGATTTCATTTGGTCGGACTACCTTTATTTAATAGTATTGGCGGAACAAAGAAAGACATAGAGGCAATTGGTGAAACCATGCTCACTTATCCAATAGATAAGCTCTATACTGGCCATTGTACAGGTATGAAAGCCTATGAAATATTAAAAGGTGTGCTTGGTGATGCCCTTGAGTACTTCCCAACAGGACGCCGCGTAATTATTTGACTTAACAGGCCGCTGAGACCCTCTCCATAAATTATGAAGAGGGGAAGGACTATAGTATCAATCTAAAAGACCTAATAACAAGGCCGCAGCTGCTGTTTGTAAAGCTTCATCATCATCTTTAGCGTTTTTAATCACACCGACTTCTTGTAAAGAATGTGGATTATTACCTTTATACACCTTGCCCCACTTAGCACTATAGCTAGTAGAGCTCGCACATTCGTATCGACCTACTTCTTGACCAAAAACATCATAAATTTTGTGCCATTTAGCACTGTAACCTGTTGTTGATTCATTTTCCCATTTTCCAACTTCGTTTGAATCTTTGTACACTTTTCCCCATCTAGCACTGTAACCTGTTGTTGATTGACTTTCGCATTGTCCAACTTCGGTTGAACCTTTGTACACTTTGCCCCATTTGCCACTGTAACTAGTAGAATGTGCAGTTTCAAAGACCCCAACCATTTCTGAGTAACCTGAATCACTTTTGTAAATATCAGCCATTTAATCATCCTTAATTTTAGTGAGAATATCTAACGTGCTGAATGTATCACGAAGAATAACTCCTAACCTATTGATTATATGACTAAGATTGAAAAATGTGATTCAACATCAGTTAGCTGGATTTTTTGTCCTTATATACCTAATTTACTGGGTACACTATTTTCATAAGGTTAGAATAGATGGATTTGGGTTACATGATAGGGTATAGCAATTATTAGCGCTCGAGTAAGGACAGCTTATTTTCGACGCCATCCCATACGTCAGCATCTGCTGGTGGCTCGCATTTATCCGTGATTACAGGCCATAGTTCAGAGAGCTCTTCATTTAATTCGATAAATATCTCTTGATCTTCAGGCACTTCATCTTCTTGGAAAATTGCATCGACAGGACATTCTGGTACGCAAAGTCCACAATCAATACAGGCTATCGGATTTATGACTAAAAAGTTTGGTCCTTCATGAAAGGCATCAGCAGGGCATACAGGGACACAATCACCATGTTTACATTTAATACAGTTTTCGGTTACGACAAAAGCCATGATGCTTGTTCCTCAATTTTCAAAGTGCTGGCATTATACGTAAGCACGACTTAAAAGCAATTAACATCCTATAAAGGCAGTAAAAGAGGCTTGAAAAACAACCTAATTTCAAATAATAAAATGCATATTTATTAATAATAACGTAAAATACCCGCCCTAAGATTTTAGTTTTCTGGCTAGTGCTCTAACAGCGCGATGCACTTTGATATTTGGATAATTTTCTATGTTACGTTTAACCGATGTAAAACTTCCGCTAGATCATGATGATCAAGCTATTAATGAATATATTTTACAGAGATTGTCACTTCAACCTGAACAATTGATTGAATATACTGTTTTTCGTCGTGGTTATGATGCACGTAAACGTGATGTGATTATCTTAATGTACACATTAGATATTACGTTGGCTGATAGCGTAGATGAGCAAACGCTTCTGGCTAAGTTTGAAAAAGATCAACATGTTCGTATTACCCCTGATATGGAATACAAATTTGTTGCTGAAAAAACAGAAGAGCTAGAGCAGCGTCCTGTTGTCATTGGCTTTGGCCCATGTGGTTTATTTACTGCGCTAATTCTTGCTCAAATGGGATTAAAACCAATTGTACTTGAACGTGGTAAAGAAGTTCGTGAAAGAACGAAGGATACATTCGGATTTTGGCGTAAGCGTGAATTAAACCCTGAATCGAATGTTCAATTTGGTGAAGGCGGTGCGGGGACATTCTCTGACGGCAAACTGTATAGCCAAGTTAAAGATCCTAAATTTCATGCTCGTAAGATCTTAACTGAATTTGTTAAAGCAGGCGCACCTGAAGAGATCATGTATTTAAGTAAGCCACACATTGGCACATTTAAACTGGTTACTATGATTGAGCGTATGCGAAAAGATATCATTGCGCTAGGCGGTGAAATTCGTTTTAGTGCTCGTGTTGATGATATTTTAATTGAAAATGATCAAGTTACAGGCGTTGAACTTGCTGGTGGCGAAATTATTGAAACAAACCATGTTTCTCTGGCTATTGGCCACAGTGCGCGTGATACATTCGAAATGCTACAAAAACGTGGTGTTTATCTAGAAGCTAAACCTTTCTCAATAGGTTTCCGTATTGAACATAAACAATCAGCAATAGATAAAGCTCGATTCGGTAAAAATGCGGGTAACCCACTACTAGGTTCAGCCGATTATAAACTTGTTCATCATTGTAAGAATGGCCGTTCAGTTTATAGCTTCTGCATGTGTCCAGGCGGCACTGTTGTTGCTGCAACGTCAGAAGAGGGTCACGTTGTTACCAATGGTATGAGCCAATATTCACGAAATGAAATGAATGCGAACAGCGCTATCGTTGTTGGTATCACACCAGAAGATTACCCAGGTAACCCATTGGCAGGTATAGACTTACAGCGTAAGTGGGAAAGAAATGCGTTTGTTATTGGTGGTAGCAACTACGACGCTCCAGGACAAACTGTAGGTGATTTCCTTACTGGTCGTGGCGAAGGTGAGTTTGGTGATGTGGTTCCTTCATACAAGCCAGGTCTTAAATTCACAGACTTAAGCAAAACTCTTCCTCCGTTTGCTGTTGCAGCTATTCGTGAAGCCATTCCTGCTTTTGAAAAGAAAATTAAAGGTTTCTCTTCGAAAGACGCAACACTAACGGGTGTTGAAACTCGTACATCATCGCCTGTAAGTATTAAACGTGGTCGTGATTTCCAAAGTGTTAGCACGAAAGGCTTATATCCTGCTGGTGAAGGTGCTGGTTATGCTGGTGGCATTTTATCTGCGGGCATAGATGGCATTAAAGTAGCGGAAGCAATGGCGCTTTCTATGCTTGTAAAAGAAGCTTAATTACTTATTTAGTGAGTTTAAATAAGTTTTAGAAAATCGGTATTAAAAAAGGAGAGCTAATTAGCTCTCCTTTTTCATTTTAACGTTTTAATCAATCTGCGATTTGATACCCGCAGGTATTAGTCGATAAGATTATAATCGTTACGTAATATTTCAATGATTTCAGCTTTCGGATTATCAGATAAAATAATCTTTTCGCCAGTGATCTTCTCTGCGATATTCAAATAAGTTTCAGAAACAGACATTAATACAGATGTCGGTAATACATTATGTTCAGCAAGCGCTAAACGTTCATCCATTCTGTTTTTATTGAGTAAAATATCTGGCTCAGGGAAGTGGTTAAGTAATAACTGACGGAAACCTTCTTTTGAGTTTTCAACCACATCACCTTCACGGAAAGCGGCTGCATCCCAAATACGTGATGAATCCGGTGTACCAACTTCATCCATATAGATAAGCTTGTCTTGACCTTTACTGTCTGTTACATAGCCAAATTCGAATTTAGTATCAACAAACATTTGGTCAACATCCGCTAATGCATCACTGATTACGTTAAAGCCTTCTTTTAGTAACTTTTCGTAGTAAGTAATATCATCAGGCGATTTGAAGTTAAATGCTTCGTAGTTATCTGAAATGTTTTTGCGAGTGATATTAACATCATCGACAGCTGGAACACCTGGAATGCCTTCTAAAATACCTTTAGTTGACGGTGTAATGAGTAGCTCTGGTAATTTTTGGTCTTTAGTTAAACCTTCAGGTAGTTCAATACCACAGAAATTACGCTCGCCTTGACTATAAGCGCGCCACATAGAACCTGTGATGTATTGGCGGCAAATAGCTTCAATCATTACTGGTCTGGCTTTTTGAACGATCCAAATGAATGGGTGAGGGATATCAAGAATATGGCTATCAGCTAAACCGTTTTCACGGAAAGACTTAAACCAATGGTTTGAAATTGCGTTTAACGCCGCACCTTTCCCAGGTACACCGCGCATGCCGCCTTCACCGTGCCAAATGCATTCAAAGGCAGAGATACGGTCACTAATAACCATAATTGCAAGTGGTGCATCCGCCGCTACATCGTAACCTTTTTCTTCGATCAAGCGACGACTGTCAGCTTCAGTTAACCAGTAAACAGAACGCACTTTACCGCTGTGAACAGGTTTATCTGTACGGATCGGTAAATCATTGTTTACAGCTAATACTTTATCAGCAAGACTCATTGTTAACTATCCTTATTGAGTTTAATCGTTTAAATAAAACTTACACCTAAGTAACTTGGAAGAGTTTCTTTCATTTTCCCTGAAGGCTCTTCCAAGTTACTTTGGACTAATTTAGCTAGATTCGAGGTGTTGCTGTCGATTTGACGGCGATTTTACCAGATGTGGAGAGTGATGCCACTATTACTGATTAATTTTGTTAAAAAGAACAAACTATAAGGAGGTGACTTTCTAAAATAGGGTCGAAAAATAACCATAAACTCGATTTTATAAAACATCAATTTGATTATTACGACGAGTGATGATATTAAATGCTGTCTTATAAAACTATATGGAAACTTGTTTGTGATAGAGCAATATTTTTTATCGGGTGGCGCTTTAGCCAAGGTCATCGATGGCTATACCGCTCGTCAACCACAAATAGATATGGCAAAAGCCATTAATTCAGTGATCACAAACAAGGGAAGTTTAATCGTTGAAGCTGAAACGGGGACTGGTAAAACGTTTGCCTATCTAATACCAGCATTGATTAATGATAAAACAACAATTATAAGTACGGGTAGTAAAAATCTTCAAGAGCAATTATTCAATCGCGATTTACCCTTTATTATTGATGCATTAAATAGCAAAGCTAAAACGGCACTACTAAAAGGACGTAATAACTATTTGTGTACAGACCGTTTAGCTCGTTTAGGGCGAGAAACTCAATATCAAAATCAAACTATATTAAGTGATTATGTTAAAGTAAAGGGTTGGTCCAATATCACTATTAGCGGTGATATGAGTTCAGTGCCGGGTCTTAAAGACGACGCTGAAATTTTACCCTTAGTTACCTCTACTAATGATAATTGCTTAGGGCGAGATTGTCCTGACTATGACGATTGTTTTTTAGTCAAAGCGCGCCGTAAGGCGCTTGAAGCGGATGTAGTGGTTGTTAATCATCATTTATACTTTGCTGATTTGAATGTTAAAGACTCAGGGTTTGGTCGACTCTTACCAGACGCTGATGTGATTGTTTTTGATGAAGCTCACCAAGTACCAGATATTGCTTCAGAGTATTTTGGTAAAAGAATCACCAGTAAACAGATACAAGCACTTTGTAAAGATGTGCAGTATTTAGGGCGAACAGATCTTAAGGACTCAATACAAGTAACTAAAGCTGCGAATGGTTTAGCGAATGCTACGCAAGATTTAAGATTGAGTTTTTCGATGGAATCTGGACGTGGAAATTGGCGGCATTTATTCACTCAACAAGCGGTAATGAAAACGATTATACGCTTTCAAGATCAACTCGACTTCATATATGAAGTGATCAAGCTTAATCTTGGTCGAACGGAACTTGTCGATCAATGCTTTGATCGCGTGGTGGAAATTAAAGCAACATTTCAACAAATAATGGCGGTTAATAATACCGGCGAGAGCTATTGGTATGAATGCACTAAGCGAAACTTTACTTTAAATATAACGCCACTTAATATTGCAGAACGTTTTAGCGCTGAACAAGAAAAAAGCAAATCAACCTGGATTTTTACTTCTGCGACATTAGCTGTCGATAATGGTTTCTCACATTATCGCCAACAAATGGGACTCGCAGATGCGAAAGAGTTAATTCTAGCAAGCCCATTTGATTATCACAACCAGGCAATGTTGTGCGTACCGCGTAATATACCTGAGCCAAATGATCCAAATATAGCCCGTATACTGGTTGAAAAATTAGCACCTATTATTATAGCCAATAAAGGTCGCTGTTTTTTCTTATGCACAAGTCATTACATGATTAGGCAAGTAGCGAGTTTATTACAACAACAGCTGACTATGCCGATCTTTGTCCAAGGACAAGATAATAAACAAGTCTTACTCGACCAATTTATTGAGCACGGTAATGCGTTACTGATTGGGACATACTCGTTCTGGGAAGGTATCGATGTACGTGGGCAAACATTAAGCTGTGTTATTATTGATAAATTGCCTTTTGCGTCACCAGATGATCCCCTTTTACAAGCGCGTATTGAAGATTGCCAGCGTAAAGGAGAAGATCCTTTCTCTGCATTGCAAATACCAAAGGCTGTTATTAATTTAAAGCAAGGAGTAGGGCGTTTAATCCGTGATGTCAAAGACACGGGATGTGTTATTATTTGTGATACACGTATCGTCTCTCGTGGATATGGCGCAACGTTTATCAATAGCTTACCCGATATGCCACGAACCAGAGATATAAATAGCGTTTTATCTTTTATTAAGAAAACTAACAATTAGAAAGTGAATTTTATGAGTAATATTTTAGCACTAGATACATCAACAGAAAATTGTTCTGCCGCATTGAGCATCAACGGCCAAGTATTAGTGAGAGAGCTAGAAAGCCCACGCGAGCACACTAAGCGTATATTGCCTATGGTCGATAGCTTATTGACTGAAGCAGGGGTTAAATTAAAAGATTTAGATGCACTCGCATTTGGTCGTGGACCAGGCAGCTTTACCGGTGTTCGTATTGGGACGGGGATTGCGCAAGGTTTAGCATTTGGTGCTGATTTACCAATGCTACCAATTTCAACCCTGGCAGCGATGGCGCAAGGTGCTCATCGTTTACACAATGTAACTGACGTATTACCGGCAATTGATGCACGTATGGGCGAAATATACTTTGCTCATTACAAGCTCAATGGAGCTGGCGTAATGACATTAGTTGATAAAGAAATTGTAGTTACGCCAGATCAGCTATTGGCTGATTTTAATAAATCAGAAACTGCATTCCATACGCTTGGAACGGGTTGGTCTACCTATGCTGAACAACTTGCTGATTTAAGCGTTGCTCAACTAACAGCATGTGAAGGTATACAGTTCCCAAGTTCACAAGATATGCTCATTATTGCAGCGGCTGAATTCGAACAAGGGAATGCGGTTTCAGTTGAAGATGCTATGCCTGTTTATGTTCGCGATACAGTAACCTGGAAAAAACTACCGGGTAGAGAGTAAATTCTAATGAATAGCTTTAGTATAGAGGTCAATGGTAAAACTATTGCTGGTTTACGCTATGGTGATAAGTCTAAACCTATTTTACTGGCTGTTCATGGGTGGTTAGACAATGCTGCAAGCTTTATTCCTCTTGTTGAAGAACTAAAGTGTAATTTAGATGATGGCTCATTACCCTATCAATTGATTGCGATAGATTTACCCGGTCATGGTCATTCTGATCATAAGAGAGGTCATTACAATTTCATTGAATGGGTAGAGGATCTTTATCAAATAATTAAAACACAGCATTGGGGCATCGTCAGTATAGTTGGGCACTCAATGGGCGCAATGATAAGTTCCATTTTTGCAGCGACATTTCCAGAACTTGTTAATCGTTTGATACTAATCGAAGGGTTGGGCGCAATTTCAGCAGAAGCTGAACAAACAGTAAACCTATTGCGCAAAGGGATAGAAAGTCGTTATAATTACCACCAAAGTGTTACTTGTGGTGCTAATGCTTTCACATTGGAAAAAGTCGTTAAAGCACGTTGTTTTGTTTCTGATTTGACGGAGCAAAATGCTGTATTGATATGTAGAAGAAATTTAATTATTAATACAGAAAAAATAACATGGCGATCTGATCCTAAGCTAAAACTGCGATCTTTGGTTAGGTTGACAGAGCCTCAGGTTATTGATGTTTTATCATCTATATCAACAAGGTGCCTGATTATTGTTGGTGATAAAGGTTATCCTTTAATTGTTGAGAAATTGAAGTTAGACATATTTAATAAAGAAAATTTTGATATTTTGACACTTACCGGTGGGCATCATGTTCATATGGATAATGCTGTCGAAACTGCAAGTGCGATCGTTAAATTTGTTGATAAATTAAAATAATAGTTTATTTAATCGATAAAAATAGAGTTTATATTATCTAATTCTAAATAATGAAGATTTAAATAAGCGTCTAATATAGATATTTCATTTGTTAATTGAGTGTTAATCAATTAAGATCTGTTCACAATAAATAATTTCATCAATAGCGGCTAAATATTATAAATGGATTAATAATACTTAGTCGTTTTGTTAAATTAATAAGTTAAATAAAAAGGAGTGGTAAGGTGGAAAAGGTTTGGTTAAATAGATACCCGGAAAATGTCCCCGCAGAAATTGACTTTGGTTCATTTCGTTCTTTGAACGATATATTCGATCAAACAGTTCAACAATTTGGTAACAACCCTGCATATGTAAATATGGGTTGTTCATTAACTTATGGTGAAATCGAAGAAAAATCTCGTGCTTTTGCAGCTTACCTTCAAAACGAGCTTAAATTAAATAAAGGCGACCGTGTCGCGTTAATGATGCCAAACTTACTTCAATACCCAATTGCCTTATTTGGTGTATTGCGTGCGGGTTTGGTGATTGTTAATGTAAATCCTTTATATACACCGCGTGAATTAAAACATCAGTTAAACGATTCTGGTGCCAAAGCAATTGTTATTATCTCAAACTTTGCAAGCGTTTTGGAAAAGGTGATTAAAGACTCACCAGTTGAACATGTAATTTTGACGCAGTTGGGAGATCTGTTCTCACCTGTTAAAGGTACTATCACAAACTTAGTTGTTAAGTACGTGAAGAAAATGGTTCCTAAGTTCAACTTACCAAATGCGATCCCATTCAATCGTGTGTTGAATAAAGGTCGTTCAATGAAGTTTACCAAAGTTGAAACTGGCTTTGATGATATTGCCTTTCTTCAGTATACAGGTGGTACTACAGGTGTATCTAAAGGTGCAGTATTAACGCACAAAAATATGCTTGCAAATGTATTACAGGCAGAAGGTGCATACGGTAGTATTATTGACCGTGGAACTGAAACCGTTATTACAGCATTACCGCTATATCATGTATTTGCCTTAACAGTGAATGGTTTGTTGTTCTTCTTGAGTGGTGGTAAGAATATTCTTATTACAAACCCTCGCGATCTTCCTGCGTTAATTAAAGAAATTGACGACCATAAACCGACTGCAATTACTGGTGTAAATACCTTATTTAATGCGCTTGTTAATGATGAAACATTCGCAAAGATTGATTTTTCTGCATTGAAGCTTTCAGTCGGTGGCGGTATGGCTGTTCAACGTTCTGTTGCGGACAAATGGAAGAAGATAACTGGTAATCACTTACTTGAAGGTTATGGTTTAACTGAATGTTCACCACTTGTAACTGTAAATCCTTACGATCTGCATGAATACAATGGCTCAATCGGTTTACCTGTATCATCGACGGATGTTCGTATCATTGATGAAGACGGTGGCGTTTTAACAAAACCTGGCGCAGTTGGTGAGATGCAAGTTCGTGGTCCTCAAGTCATGCAGGGTTATTGGCAGCGTCCACAAGAGACAGCCGAAGTGATTACTGCCGATGGCTGGTTAAACACAGGTGATATCGCACGTATGGATGAAGATGGTTTCTTCTACATAGTTGACCGTAAAAAAGATATGATCCTTGTGTCAGGCTTTAACGTATTCCCTAACGAAATTGAAGACGTACTAACGTTAAATGACAACATTCTTGAAGCCGCTGCTATTGGTGTTCCTCATGAGTCATCAGGCGAAACAGTTAAAATCTTCGTTGTAAAGAAAGGTGAAATTTCGAAAGAAGAGATTGTTGCGCATTGTCGTGAGCACCTTACTGCGTATAAAATTCCTCGTATTATTGAATTCCGTGATGAATTACCTAAGAGTAACGTAGGTAAAATTTTACGCCGTGAATTACGCGATTAGTACTAGATCTAATTTAAAGTAATAAAACACTTATCATTGGTAATATATTTCGCTAAAATTAAGCCACTTTCTAAATTGTAAGAAAGTGGCTTTTTTTTGAGGTTATAAGTGGAATATATTTTAGTTGAAGATCAAATAACATTGCAGAAGATGATAGCTCAATGTGCGGAAGTTGAAATTTTAGCTATCGACACTGAATTTATCAGACAGCGTACTTATTACCCAATCTTAGGATTGTTTCAGTTATATAATGGTACTGAAACGTATTTAGTCGATCCACTCGCTATTGATGACCTTAGCGCATTATGGCAACTCCTCGATCGTCAACCTGTTGTTCTTCACGCTTGTTCTGAAGATCTTGATGTATTCATGACGGTTGCAAATAAATTTCCCGATTTTTTCCATGATACCCAAATTGCAGCTGCATTTTGTGGACTAGGTTCTTCTCTCGGTTTTGGAGGTTTAGTTTCTGAATTTCAAAATATCACGTTAGATAAAGGTGAGTCTCGTTCTAACTGGTTAGCACGTCCATTAACAGCTAAGCAGCTAAGTTATGCCGCTGCTGATGTGTATCATTTGCTGCCATGCTGGCATGAATTAAAATCCAAACTTGATGAACTAGGCTATTATGATTTTTATTTGCAAGAGTTAGATAATTTACGTCGCAGAAAAATGATCAATAAGAATCCTAAAACAGTCTATAAACAATTCAAAAATGCATCTTTTTTATCACCTCGTGAGCTTGCAATCTTACAAGCGCTGGGCGAGTGGCGTGAGAGCAATGCGGTTAACCGTGATATGGCTGTCAATTTTGTGGTTAAAGAAGCCCACCTTCTGGAAGTCGCGAAACAGCAGCCTAAATCATTACGAGATCTAAATAAGTTAGGGCTACTTCCTATCGAGATTAAGCGTCACGGTAAACAGATCATCGATCTTGTTAAACAAGCTCAAAGCCTTTCAGATGAAGAGTTGCCTGAACAGTTAACGCGAATTTCTGATTATCCGGGCTATAAAAAAATAGTACAAGGAATACGTAATAAGATTGCTATCGTTGCCGATAAAACGAATATTCCAGCAGAATTAATTGGCTCAAAGAAAATTATTAATGAATTATTAAACTGGGTCTGGAAATTGACAGAGGAGGAGCGTGCTATCGGTAGTAAGCCTGTGTTGTTAAGTGATTGGCGTGCAGAACTGATCGGTAATAACTTGTTTGAAGGTTTAATGGCTAATAAGTAATAAGTAATAGCAAGTGTACATGAATGTTGTACACTTGCTTAAATGCTTACTGGTCTTCAGATAGAGTCACGTTCAGTTCTAAAACTGAAAGATTGTTGTCTCTTTGGTCAAGTTGAACATTAACCTGATCTGATGTTACAGCTACATACTTTTTGATGACTTCAAGTATATCCAGTTTTAACTGTGGTAAATAATCTGGCGTGCTGTCACGTATGTTACGTTCATGTGCAACAATTATTTGTAAGCGGTCTTTCGCTAAATTAGCAGATGACACATCCGGTTTTGATGTGCGAAAATAATCAAGTAACGACATTTAACCTCCAAAAATTCTGCTTAAAAAGCCTTTCTTTTCTACGTCAAGAAAACGAAATTCGCGCTCTTCACCTAAAATTCTAGAAACAGTATCTGCATATGCTTGTCCTGCATCACTTTCTGTGTCAAGGATCACAGGTTGGCCACAGTTGGATGCTTTCAATACGGCTGCCGATTCAGGGATGACACCTGCAAGCGGTACGGCTAAAATTTCAGTGATGTTTTCAACACTTAACATATCACCACGTGCAACGCGTTCTGGTACGTAGCGAGTAATAAGCAAATGTTCTTTAATCGGTTCTAGACCTTGTTCGGCACGACGAGAGCGGCTTTGTAGCATACCGATAATACGGTCTGAATCGCGCACTGACGAGACTTCAGGGTTTGTGGTAATAACCGCGACATCTGCAAAGTATAATGCCATCATAGCGCCTGCTTCGATTCCTGCAGGTGAATCGCAAATAATGTAATCATGATTTTCAGCAAGTTGGTCTAATACTTTACCAACGCCTTCTTTTGTGAGTGCATCTTTATCACGTGTTTGCGAAGCGGGTAGAATATTCAGGTTCGCTACGCGTTTATCTTTAATTAAAGCTTGCGACAGGTTTGCTTCACCGTTGATTACATTAACAAAGTCATAAACCACACGGCGTTCACAGCCCATGATTAAGTCTAAATTACGTAAACCGATATCGAAATCGATAACAACAGTTCTTTTCCCTCGCATTGCTAATCCAGTTGCAATAGCGGCGCTTGTAGTCGTCTTACCTACACCACCTTTACCGGATGTTACGACAATAATCTCAGCCATTTTAATTCCTTGAATTTAATCGAACTTTGTAATTTCTAATTTGTTATTAATACAATTGATTTGCGCTCGAGCATTTAAAAATTCTGACTGCACGGCATCACTTAAAATATAAGTACCATTAATTGATAATAATTCTGGGTCTAATTTGTTACAAAAAATTTGTGCGCTACCGTCACCTTTAGCACCAGCTATTGCACGGCCACGTAATGCACCATATATATGAATTGAACCATCTGCAATAACTTCAGCACCTGCACTAATATTGCCCAAAACGGTTAAAGAAGCATCTTGAGCATAAATTTGTTGCCCAGATCGTATCTGCCCTTTATGAACTATGGTCTTAGTTACAGATTTTTCAACAATAACTGTCTGAATTTCTGGTTTTATTTTTGACGTTGATACAAATGTGCTTGTATTCTTTTTAGCTGTATTCGATATAACGGAAAGACCAGCCTCCCGAACACTTAGTTTTTGTTCCGCCGTTTTGCAACCCTCAATACCGACAAGATTCATCCCATTATTGGTGATGACATGTTCGATAGCTTGAAAGTCGATATCGTCGGCTAAGTTCGCCACGTTAACAACAACCGGTGCAGATTTAAAGAATGCAGGTGCTTGGCATACTTTGTCGGCAATAAAGGAATGAAGATTAGCCATTGCAGCATCATTCTCGATATGAATTACTGAAAGTGTAAAGCTAGTCCCTTTAAATTTTATTGACTGATCTGCCATCATTTTTCCCTGGTTGCTTAGTTTTCATGCCTGTTTTTGCATTTGTTGTTATAGCACTTAGATAATTCATTATGCCATGTTATATTTTACTTGCAAAATAGGCAAGTTCATAACTAAAGAGAAAAACAATGCTGTGTTCAATTTATAAAACTAATAAAAAAGAAGAGATGTATTTATTTATTTCCCGCCGTGACGATTTTAGCCAAGTTCCTGAAACTTTATTAGGTATGTTTGGTCAACCTAAGTTAGTTGTCACGATGAATTTGACTGAAACACGAAAGTTGCCATTTGCTGATACAAAGAAAGTATTAGATAACTTAACAACAACGGGCTTTTATTTACAGATGCCACCACCGCCTGTAAATCATTTAGATGAATATAAAAAATGGCGTGATGAAAACAAATAGCACGTCATTAAAGGGTACATAAGGAAATAAAATGAAATTAGCAGGACTAGTGTTATTAGCTTTAAGTTCAACATCTGTGTATGCCAAACCGACATTTGATGAATATTTATCGACCTTACGCACTGAATCCGAATTATTAGGCCTCAGTGAACAAACGATTAATGATGCATTTAGTACTATTAACTATAGAAAAAAAACAATCGTACATGACAAAGCGCAGCCAGAACGCAAAAAAATAACACTGGATGCGTATATACCTAGAGCTGTTCCTGAATGGAAAATAGCGAAGGCGCGTAAGTTATACGAAGAAAACAAAGAATTATTAGAAAGAATAGGAAAAGATTTTGGTGTTCAACCAAGATTTATTGTCGCGCTCTGGGGAGTTGAAACAAACTTTGGTAATTACACCGGAAACTTCTCAACATTGTCTGCACTTGCGACACTGGCCTATGATGGCAGACGTGAAACATTTTTCAAAAAAGAATTCTTCGCTGCATTAAAGATTATTGATGAAGGACACATTACGCCCGCTGATATGAAAGGGTCCTGGGCCGGTGCTATGGGGCAGGTTCAATTCATGCCATCTTCATTTAATGCGTATGCGGTTGATTATAACAAAGACGGCAAAAAGGATATTTGGAACAATACAGCCGATGCTTTGGCTTCTGCTGCAAACTACCTAAAACAAGCAAAGTGGGATGACACTTATACTTGGGGTAGACAAGTTCTGTTGCCTGATAATTATGATGCTCAAGTTTCTGGCCTTAAGTTAACAAAGAAATTAAATGAATGGCAGTCACTGGGCATACGAACTTATGAAGGGAATAACCTGCCTAAAGTGGATTTAGATGCATCTCTTATTATGCCTGACGGTGAAGATGGTCGTATTTATTTAGTCTATAACAACTACAAAAGCATTATGCGTTGGAATCGTTCTGATTATTTTGCTACTTCTGTTGCACACTTGTCTGATGCAATAAAATTCAAGGATTGAAAATGAGCTACTCCCTTTATCAGCATCAGAGCATCAGTGATAATACGTTAGACTTACCCACAGGTAAGGTTGTTTGTATCGGTCGAAACTACCTCGACCACATTCGTGAACTTGATAACGAAGTTCCCGAACAAGCATTATTGTTCATGAAACCCGCTACAGCACTTGTTAGTCTTGATGAGCCATTACTATTACCAGCAGGACTTGGTGAATGTCATAATGAACTTGAAGTCGCTTTATTGATAAATTCACCAATTCAACGTGGTGATGATATAAATATCACAGAAATGATATGGGGAGTAGGGCTTGGCCTTGATTTAACATTAAGGGACTTACAATCAAAGCTCAAAAACAAAGGACAGCCGTGGGAACGGGCTAAAGCCTTTGATTATTCATGCCCGATATCAAGATTTATTCCAATTAATGAATTTCATGATCTGAATCAGCTAGAATTTAGTTTAATCATTAATAATATAACTCGGCAGCAGGGCAGTACTGCTAAAATGATGCGTTCAATAGAGTCATTGCTCTCTGAAATTACGGACTGTTTTACACTGCTACCCGGTGATATTGTGCTCACAGGTACACCTGCAGGCGTCGGCGTGCTAAATAGCGGAGATAAACTTGCATTAACGCTAGCAAACCGTTATAAGTTCGGCTGCGAGATTATTTAGAGATTAATGAAATGGTAGAAAAATTTTGGCAGACTAAAACACTAGCTAAAATGTCTGATACAGAGTGGGAGTCACTTTGTGATGGTTGCGGAAAATGTTGTTTGCATAAGATTATCGAAGATGAAACGGATGAAATACATTTCACCAATGTTGCTTGTGAATTATTAAATACCAAATCATGTCGCTGTAAGAAGTACGAGAAACGTTTTAAGTATGTTTCAGATTGTTTTAAGGTGACATTAGATGATATAGATGCATTCCATTGGTTACCTGAAACTTGTGCTTACAAGCGTTTACTTGAAGGGAGTGATATTCCTGAATGGCACCCGCTAATTACAGGTAGTCAATCTGAGATGCATAAATTAGGTTATTCAATTCGTGGTAAAGCCGTTGCTGAATCACAAGCAGGTGACTTAGAAGACCATATCATAACGTTTAAACTGTAATTATTGAGGATAAGATGAGCGAATCTATTCATGGTAGAGAAATCGTAGCGCTATTAGCTGCGCAGTCACAGGGTATGAAAGAGGCTGAACTATTAAATCTTATAGGTAAGCAATTTCCTCAAGATTTATTTCATACATGCAAAATAAAAGGCATGGATAAAACACAAATACTAGCAAACATGATGACGAAAGGTCGCATTGTTGAGAGATACAATGTTTTAGTTGCTGAAACGAGTTGTGGGTGTAAAAACAAATAATGATTCAGGGGCTTTTTAGCCTCTGAATCTCTCAAAGTCAGAGAAAACATTATCGTTTTAAATAACTCTGGTAATGACTTAGACCATCATGCAGGAGTGTTTCTATATTCTAAATAAGCGCAGACTTTAATTTAACGCTACAACTTAAGTAATGCTATAACGTTAAATTATACAAAGTTGAACAGGGTAATTAATTAAGAGCTTCTAAAAGATCACCAATCTTCTCGATTTGTATTATCTTCGCACCATTATTTTCCATTGATTTGTGGTAATTTGCTTTCGGTATATAGATCACATCAAAACCGTGTTTAATTGCTTCGTTAACGCGCGGAACACCGCCATTAATGGGTCTAACTTCACCACTTAACGAGATTTCGCCCATAAAACAGTGTTTACGAGACATATCTTTATCGTTCAGAGAGCTAATTAATGATGCAGCAATGGCTAAGTCAGCGCTTGTATCTGTTTCAGGTAGCTTTAAACCACCAACTAAGTTGACATAAACATCATGGAACAGCTTAATTCGTCCATGTTTACGTAGCACTGCGGTAATCATTTTTAATCGATTAAAACTAAGACCAATACTCACGCGTTGTTGATTTTCTGCCTCACATTCAGAGACTAAACATTGTACTTCAAGTAATAAATTACGATTACCGTCACGAATACAAGTAATTGCAGAGCCTGCTACGTGCTCGTCGGCACCAGATAGGAACAACTTACTTGGATTATCGACAGAGAGCATACCTTTACTGTGCATTTGGAAGATACCGACTTGGTCTACATCACCAAAACGGTTTTTACTTGCACGTATTGTACGAATAATACTGTCGTTAACCTCAATATGGAGCAGGGTATCAACAATATGTTCGAGGGTTTTTGGACCCGCTAAGTCACTGCCTTTGGTTACGTGGCCAATAATGATAAGTGTAATACCATGCTGCTTGGCAAATCGGCTCAGTTCTTGAGCACAGCCTTTAACTTGGCTAACAGAACCGGCACTACCGTTACAATGTTCACTTTCTAAAGCTTGGATAGAGTCTATAATTAAAAATTTAACCTTAGCCTCTAAAGCCCGCTCCATAATGTTAGAGACAATGTATTCAGACATCAGTAACAAGTTTTCTTCTACAAAATCAATTTTCAAACGTTCTATGGCGCGACTTTTGAACTGTTCTAAGCTTTCTTCCGCAGTACAGTACATCGAAACCATCTGCTTGCTAATATTTGCAGAGAGCTGTGTCAATATCGTCGTTTTTCCGGCACCTGGATCGCCAGAAATCAGCACAATAGAGCCGACGGTTAGACCGTTACCTAGTACACGGTCTAATTCACCTATTTCTGTATCAATTTTATTTAATGCGACGTGTGATACTTCAGACATCTTTTTAACGGTATTGCCGAGTGTACCGGCATAACCACCTTGAGATGCTATTGCACGTTGTTGACTCGGTAATGTCGCTTCTTTGAATTCAGCTAATGTATTCCATGCTTTACAGGCATTACACTGGCCTTGCCAGCGAGGGAAGTTAGCGCCACATTCTGAACAGAGGAAACTTATTTTTGTTTTGGGAGTTTTGGCCATGATTTAACTATAAAAAAATACTCATGCCATAATAATAGCATGAGTGTCTGGATGTTTATACAGTTGTTTTTCGTTTGATAAAGTTACAAACTCTTTTTGGCTGGTAATACTGCGTTTGCTAAAATCATACCCGCAAGAATCGCAATAAAGATCATGAAAACAAAACCACTGTCATTAATATTATTTAATATTTCATGTCCTGAAATATAAGTATTTAATTCCATATAAGTTCTACTACCAGGAACTAACAATACAATACCTTGGATCAAGACTATTGATGCGGGTCTGTTTTTAATTATCGCATATATATTGCTAAATAAACCGACGGTGAAAGAACCGACGAAAGTACCTAAAGTGAAGCCTAAGTATTGGGCGGCAAAGGTACTAACAACATAAGCAATAAGACCTGCTGAAATCCCCCAAAGCATGTCAGATTTATGCACATTAAACGCAACGACAAGGCCTGTTGAAAGCGCAACTACGGCGACGTAGTTTTTCCAATCGGGTAACGAGTAACTCATATCAAGCATTAGCGGGTCAATTGTCCAAATGAGGTTCCCTAACGTGATACCAAGTAAAGCGCCGAAATAGAGTTTAAAAAGCAACATAATGGCATCAACCAGTTTAGAAGTACCTGAAACCAAATCTTTGTTTACGATCTCACTTAGCGCAACGGTAATGGCTAACCCTGGAATGAAAATAATAACGGATGATAATATGACAAATGGAACATTAATATTAACCTCGAGACTGGCGAAAAAACATGCCAACAGCGCGGAAATAAAAGGTGCGAAGAACTCTACAATTGAAGCAAGTCGTGACGAGTGCGCAGATAGTTTATATAAAATAAAGACAAGAAAAGAAAAGAAAAATGAGCTTACAATGTCTAAACTTGAATCAGACAGCAGCATTGCAAACGCGCCACCGGTCATACACCAACCAAGCGCTTCAGTTTTTACGCCATAAAAACCAGGTTGTTGCTTCGCTTCAATCAATAAATCGATAGCCTGGTCCAACGTAACTTCTGAATCTACAACTTTTTCGACAATCTCATCAATTGTTGCCAGTTTACCAAGGTCGTTACCCGCTGGTTTAACGCGTGCAATATGCGTATGTTGATCGTCTGGATTACTTGAAAATATGAATGTAAACGCTGTCGGAGTGACAAGAAAACTTGCTTCAATATTCCAGAACTTAGCTAAATTTATTAAATGATTTTCAATTCGATAACTTGTTGCACCACAACGATGTAATGCGAGCCCGAGTTTAATAATAAAATTTATTTGAAGCTTATATGTCTGACTGTGCATAGTTATATTCTGGGAGGTGCAAAAAGAGCTATATTTTAGTTCCATTTAAGTTAATTTGTTAGCTTAAATGTTGGTTATTTTTAATTTAATTGAAATTTGTTGGTGACTTGTTAAATTAAAAGTTGTTTGTAGTGTGAGAGACCACTTAAGTAACTTAAATTTTGGAATGTAACTTCTAATTTCCCTCGATAATATATAAATCATAAAGTTTATATTGTATTAGCGGCTTCAAAAAGGGTTTCTTATGTCGAAAGTAATTACTGCAGCAAAACAAGTATGGTCTGCAAAAGATCAAATCACACGTAATATCTGGTTAGCAGGTTTAGGTGCCTATGATAAAGGTTATGAATCAGCATCAAACACGGTAAGTAAAAGCCAATCAATCTTCGATGAATTAGTTGAGCGAGGCCGTAAGTTAGAAGCAGACACAACACAAACTCTTACATCTCAAAAAAATAAATTAACATCAGCAGGTCAATGCGCTACAGATTCGCTACAAGATAAAGTGCATAAGGCCGTCACAACTTTGACACATATTGATGTTAATACATTCGATAATATTATTGATAAAATTGATCAAATCGAAAAGGCACTTTCAGAAGCTAAAGCACAGCAGAATAAAGACGTAATCGTCGAAGTTGAAGCAATTAAAGACGTTGTTGAAAAAGTAGAAATTGCTGTAACGGGAAAAGTGGCGAGTGTGGCTGCCCAAGTCACCGCTGCAGTGGACACTGTCGCCGACGTTATTGCGCCAGCAACAAGTAATCCAGTTGTTGTACAAGCAAGTGAAAGCACTTCAAGTGTTGTCGCTCAAGTGACCACTGCGGTTGAAACTGTTGCTGACGTTATTGCGCCAGCAACAAGTAATCCAGTTGCAAAAGAAGCTGTTGCAACTGTTAAGCAATCGGTTAAGCAAGCGTCAAAAAAAGTACCAAACAAACGTGTTAAAAAAGCAGTCGCGAAAAAAAAATAATGTAGTGTAACTTATTGTGGTGGTAGGCAGGACTGCCACAATAAGATTTTATTATTTCAAGTATGCCAACCTCTGTAATCATATAGCTCCCTTATTTATATATGCCTTCCATATAGTTAGCACCGGTTTTTATCACATAATAGAGTCCAAATTATCCAACATTAATTCGTATCACATAACACAAATAAATTACCTAAAATAGGTATTTCATCGTGCGGCAAAGACGCAATAATGTTATGGTCAATATAAGATTTATTACAAAGAGAAGTTAAATGTTCGACAACTATAACAACATAGTGATCCTTACAGGTTCAGGTATTTCTGCTGAATCAGGTATTGAAACATTCCGTGCAAGTGATGGATTATGGGCTAAACATCACATAGATGATATTGCCACTCTAGATGGCTATCGTCGAGATCCTGAGTTAGTTTATAGTTTTTATAATCAACGATTTAACCAATTATCTTTGCCTAGCATTCAACCTAATGACGCACATATAGCATTAGCTGAGCTACAAAAAAGCTATTCTGGTAACGTTAGTATTATCACGCAAAATATAGATAATTTACATGAGCGTGGGGGGGCGGAGAATGTTATTCATATGCATGGCGAGTTAATCAAAGCACGTTGTGAAAAGACGCATAAATTATTCCCCTACAAGCAATTAAATAAGACACTAAAATGCCCGTGTTGCAAAGAAGCTGGTAACCTTCGCCCACATGTTGTCTGGTTTAATGAAATGCCTTTATTTATGAATGATATTTATAAAACATTAAGCACTGCAGACCTCTTTATTGCTATAGGTACATCAGGCTCGGTTTACCCTGCGGCTGATTTTGTTAATGAAGCACATAAAGCGTGTGCGCATACCATCGAAATAAATTTAGACTCTACGCATATCTCGGATAATTTTCAAGAGCACCGAATCGGTAAAGCAACTGATGAAGTGAGAGAGTTGGTTGATGAATTAATGGCGAGAGATAAACAGTTTTTTTAAATGATCAATTAAAATTGAACGCGACAAAAAGGTGCAAAATTATGCACCTTTTTATTATCTAGTATCAGTACTAAATCGCAGCTAACCTTACAGGTTTTGCGCTTTTAGCTTTTCGTAATAACGTTCGTAAATTATATTTGCTTCGCCAACATCTGAGTGGAACTCACCGTTTTCAATTGTTTCTGCATCAGGGAATACAATCTTGTTTTCAGTAAATTCTTTAGGTAGTAATTTTTTAGCTGCCTTATTAGGCGTTGGGTAACCAATCTCTAAAGCAACTTCAGCAGCAACTTCAGGGCGCAGTAAGAAGTCGATAAGCTTGTGTACGGCATCAACGTTCTTCGCATTCTTAGGAATTGCTAAGCTATCCATCCAAAATACAGCCCCTTCTTTTGGATATACCATGGTTATATCACTATCTTCTTGTTGCGCCATATAAGTGCTGCCGTTCCAAATCATACCAAACTCTACTTCGCCTGCGATATAAGGGTTAGCTGGTGTGTCAGAGTTAAATACAAGCACGTTAGGCATCAGTTTTTTTAATAATTCATATGCTTGTGCTAATTCTTCTTTGTCTTGTGTATTAGCCGAGTGACCTTGTATTTTTAATGCCATGTGGAAAATTTCACGAGCATCGTCAGTCAATAGTAATTGACCTTTCCATTTTGGGTCCCACAAGTCTTTCCAGCTTGTTACTGATGACAATTCAATATCTGCAGTGTTAACACCAATACCTGTAGCGCCCCAAATATATGGAATACTATAACGATTACCTAAATCGTATTCTTTGTTTAACAAAGACGGTTCTAGGTTACCAAAATTGGTTAGCTTCTTATGATTGATTTCTTGAAGCATGCCTTCTTTTTTCATTTTACTAATGAAGTAAGTTGACGGCACAACAAGATCATAACCGTTCTTATCATACGTTTTTAATTTAGCGTACATTGACTCATTAGATTCATACGTTGAATAAACGACTTTAATACCTGTTTCTTCAGTGAAACGAGCTAATAAGCCTGGCGGGATATATTCTGACCAGTTATAAAAATTAATGGTCGTTGCGTAAGCTGAGCTACTAAAAAGTAGGGCAGCGGCTATACACTTTACGGTTGATTTAAACATAGTAATTTGACTTCTTCTTTTTATTTAATAGTAAACAACAGCAGCACAAGGCTGCATAACAAGTAAAAGCGATGCTAGTGAATCTACTTTTCACCTTTATTAATAAGGGCTGCGGCAATAACAAACGAAATCGATATTAAAATCATAACAGTAGCTAGTGCATTAACCTCTGGCGAAACGCCAACTTTAACCATTGAATATATCTTCAATGGGAGTACTTCGAAACTAGGGCCTGTCACGAACGAGCTCACTATTACATCATCAAGCGATAAGGTAAATGATAATAGCCAACTCGCAATAATTGCCGGTTTAGCAATGGGTAAAATAATACGTTTAAAGATTGTTGCTTCGCTTGCGCCTAAATCTTTACCAGCTTCTAATATCGCGTTATCAAAATTACTTAAACGACTGTAAACCGTGATGACAACAAACGGGATGCAAAAGGTTATGTGAGCGATAAGTAAGGTAACAAAGCCAAGATCTAAACCAAGTATAATGAATAAAGATAATAATGAAATCGCCATCACAATATCGGGAGACATCATCACAACAAAGAGTAGCCCAGATATAAACTTTTTACCTTTAAACTTATGCTTAAATAAAGCGACAGCGCCCAATGTACCTATAACGACGGCAATTGATGATGCAAAAACAGCAATTGTTATCGAGTTAAATGCCGCTTGGAGTAATGTATCGTTACTCCAAAGTAGTTCATACCACTTTGTTGTCAATCCTTTCCACTTTAAGCCGTATTTAGAGGCATTAAACGAATTTCCGATTAAAATAAAGATGGGTGTATACAAGTATATATATACTAATAGCAACAAGACTTTGGATATATGACGTTTAAGCATTGTTACCTCTGTTTTTAATCGATTTACCTACCTTGTAATAGAAAAATAGTAAGCCCGCCATGAACACTGTTAATGTGATACTTGCGGCAGAACCAAACGGCCAATCTCGAATATTCAAAAATTGTGTTTTGATCGTATTACCGATCAGTAAGTTTTTAGCTCCCCCGACCAGGTCTGCAATATAAAACATCCCCATAGCAGGTAAAAATACTAATAACATACCAGCGATAATCCCCGGCATAGTCAAAGGTAATTCAACTTTTAAAAAAGTAATAAACTTAGAAGCACCAAGATCTTTCGCTGCTTCAATCAAGCTTTTATCTATTTTTTCAATACTCGAATACAAAGGTAAAATCATAAATGGCAGTAATATATAGACCAAAGCAAAAATGACGGCAAATTCGGTGTACATCAGCTTTAATGGCTTATCAATGAGATGTAAATTGAGTAATAAAGCGTTAAGTAGACCTTTTTTAGCTAATAAGATCTTAATTCCGTATGTTCTAATTAATGAATTGGTCCAAAACGGGACAATAATTAGGAATAACAACACAGGTCGTACTTTTTTAGGTAACTGGGCTATCGTATAAGCAAAAGGGTAGCCAATAATTAAGCAGACAAATGTTGCTATACTCGCCATATATACTGAATGACTTAATACCTTAAAGTACAAGGGATCAAATAAACGCACATAGTTGTCTAACGTAAAAGTTAAGCTTATTAAGTTTGCATCATCACGTGTTAAGAAACTGGTGACGATAATCATCAAATTAGGCACTAAAACGAAGACACTTAGCCAAACAAGTAAAAGTCCAATAGAGAAACGCTTAAAAAGCGACGAATTAATCATTTTTTAAGATAACCTCCCAGCTTTCTACCCATGAAACAGCCACTTTTTGTCCTAGGCTATGGTCAAAATCGGGATCATCTTCGTCAAAGAATTCACTGATTTGTACTCTTTCACCTGAATCTAAGCGGATAACCGAATCTAGCGTCATCCCTTTGTAATTTCGTTCGATAATATGGCCAGTAATCTGTGCAGACGTAGCTTTAGCGTCTATTTCTTTAATTCTTAAATCTTCTGGTCGTAATAAAATATTGACTTGTTGATCGAGTTGTAGCGATAGCGCTGTTGAAATCGTATACTGACAGCCATGTACATTGGCAATGTATTTATCTTCGCCTAGGCATGATTCAATAACACCAGGGAAGATATTAATTTCACCAATAAACTTAGCCACGAATAAGTTAATCGGCGTTTCATAAATTTCTCGTGGTGTACCGATCTGTTCAACGTTACCCTTGTTCATTACAATAATACGATCAGACATTGTTAATGCTTCTTCTTGATCGTGTGTAACGAATATAAAAGTAATATTTAATTTTCGTTGTAACATTTTAAGCTCGTTCTGCATTTCTTTACGCAGCTTATAATCTAATGCGCTTAACGATTCATCCAATAACAGCACTTTTGGCTGGTTAATCACAGCGCGTGCAATTGCCACACGTTGCTGTTGACCACCTGAAAGTTGAGCTGGTTTGCGATCTTTAAAGTCGGTTAGCTTTACGACGGCTAGAATATCTTTAACACGCTGTTTGATTTCTGATTCCGCAATATTTTTCATACGCAAACCAAAGGCTACATTTTCAAACACTGTCATGTGTGGGAACAGTGCATAGCCTTGAAACACGGTATTGGTATTACGCTTTTCTGCCGGGACATCTGTGATACATGTATTTTCAAGGTATACATCACCGCTATCAAGCGTTTCTAATCCAGCAAGCACACGCAATGCAGTTGTTTTGCCACAGCCAGAAGGGCCTAAAATTGTGACAAATTCACCATCATAAATATCTAATGTTAAGTCATTAATAATAAGTTTGTTATCAAATGACTTTTTTGCGTTAGCAAGTCTAATGATTGAGTTTTGATTTTTATTAAGCATCAATAAACCTAAATGATAAGAGGTCCATCTAATCGAGTAAGATGAACAATTTGCCTGAATTCTAATGCTATAGTTCACAGAAATGAAGCATAAATTTGAACTTCAATAAAAATAATGCATTTAAAACATATTCAGGTCATTTTTAAAACTTTAAAAGTAATAAAGTCGGAATATGTGCTCTAATTTATGACTTATTTTAGGTATAATCAGCGATAGAATAATACCTCTTACTTTTACTTACTAATTTATTAAGGAACCAGATCATGTTTAATAACCATTTCATCAAAGTGGTGCTTCTTTCAAGTCTCCTTGTCCCTTCTTTAAGCGCCCAAGAATTAGTCGTTGGTTATGATGGTTTTTATAACAGAATAAAAAATAGTAAAAAAGAACAGTACGTTAATACAAAAATTGGTGTTTTCCTTAATAATAGTCAGACAGGTAAACATTGTCAGATCGAAAATGCATTTATTAATTTCGAAGGCGCGATCACTGATGTTGAAGTTGGAACTGACTCTGAGCTGCTGCTTCCTTTCGATAAAGATTTACGTGATAATAAAGCAAAAGTGCACGTGAATGTGACTGATATAGCGTCATGTGACCTTGCTTTCCAAATTATGGCTGCAGAAAATAACAGTGTTGAATATTCAACTTTATCCTTAGTGAAGCAAATTGAAGAGTTCGATCTGTTTTTAGGAAATATGGCTGGTTACTTTGGTCGGATGAATTTACCTGCAACTATAGGCGTACAATTTATTTTTGATGAACCTGTCGACGCTTATACCACCAGCGGAAATTTATTTAAAAGTGGTCAACAAATTTCGTTATCTCAGGATGAAATTATTCGCGATAAAATTGCGGGAATAAAATTCAGTAAACAACCATTACGTATCGTACCGCTAACCGAAATTTGATTGGCTCTGAATCAGAGAATTAAATAAGTAAACATTAGATAAAAAAAAGCACTGCGATAATGCAGTGCTTTTTTATTTCTAAAATTGTAAACGTTTATAATTCCAGAACAGTAATGGCGTCGTTTGGATCAAAATTTTCTACACCTGTTTTAGATCTTTCAACAGGAACCATTTCAATTTCATTATCAAACGCTGTATCGAGTTCAGTTAACTCATCAGCGCGCTCTAAATCCATATTTACAAAATCAAACGCGTTGGTGTCTGCAAGATGGCTTGGCACTATGTTGCGAATGGCATTAAAGCAATTATTCACACGACCAGGGTTTGCTTCATCCCACTGTGCTAGCATTGCTTTAACCGCTTGGCGTTGTAAATTTTCTTGTGAACCACATAGATTACAAGGAATAATAGGGAATGCTTTAAAGGCTGAGTAAGCTTTAATATCTGCTTCGCGGCAATATGCAAGTGGGCGGATAACAATATTACGCTTATCGTCAGAAATTAGTTTTGGTGGCATTGTTTTCATTTTAGCACCATGAAACATATTCAAGAATAATGTTTCAACGATATCATCAGCATGATGGCCAAGTGCAAGTTTGGTTGCACGAAGTTCTACCGCTGCATTATACAAAATACCACGACGTAAACGAGAACAAAGGCTACACGTTGTTTTGCCCTCTGGAATCTTATCTTTAACGATACTGTAAGTATCTTTCTGGACAATTTTGTATTCAATGCCAAGATTGTCAAGGTAGCGTGGAAGAATATCTTCAGGGAAACCCGGCTGTTTTTGATCTAAGTTAACCGCAATTATATCGAAACTAATCGGTGCAGCTGCTTGTAATTGAATTAAAATGTCAAGCATTGTAAAACTATCTGCACCACCAGACAAGCAAACCATGACTCTGTCACCATCTTCAATCATATTATAATCTACGATTGCTTTACCTGTTTCATGGCGCAGTTTTTTTTGCAGTTTAGCAAATTGCTTTTTTTCTAAAGCGGTAAGGTTTTCAGGATTCATTGGGACACTCAGGGTAAATATTGCTGTAAGCAGCGCAGTATACCCAAGCAAGCCGGAAAAGCAAGTTCCAGAGCAAGGGCAGAGTGTTACCGTAAGATTTCACATTAGAAATTGACAGTTATTTTAACGCTAGAAGGTCACAGTTAATTGAATCAATCACCATCTCAGCCGTATTCCCGATTAAAAATGCAGAAAGACCATTACGAGTCGGTGCACCTAGTATGACTAATTCGGCATCTACTGCTTGAACAACGTCAACAATCACGTCTTCGGGTGCTCCTGATTGAATATGAACATTTTCTTTGGCAATATCAAACTTAGCTGCGTGGATATACATCGAATTTTTATGATGGTCTTCAATCTCTTGATTATATGCAACCGCATCAAAATTAGGGATTTCTATCGATATATGTTCAGGTGTGCTTGGATAAGCATTTGCTAAATGTATATTTGCATTAAGTAACTCTTTTAGCTGTATCGCTTCTTGCGTGATACGCTCATTAATGGAGTTATCATCTTCTGAGCTGAGGCTCGTTGTTTCAAGCACTTGAATAGCGGCAACAATATTACCACCAATCGGCCATTCATGATCTTTGACAAGTAATACTGGGCATTGACTTTTACGCAACAGATGCCAATCAGTTGGTGTAAACATAACTGCACTTAGCTTATTATGATCGTGTGTACTTTTTACAATCAAATCGTGATTATTGAGTTTAGCTTCTTCTAAGATTGATTCGAAAGGACGCTTATGCCAAATAAGCTTTAACTTTAAATCTATACCGGAATAATCTTGTTTTAATTGCTGTGTAAATGATTTTTTTTCTTCAGCAACAATAGCATCTTGCATTGACTGACGTTCATCACTCGAAAATAGAGACGTTAGTTCATAAGAAAGGTCATAGATAACAAGAAGAAGGGTAATTGATACATTATCTTGTTGAGATGCAAGATACAGCGCACGGGATAATGCGATTTGTGGCGTATTAACGGGATCTGCAACCACTAGAATATTTTTATATTTATTCATAAGGCACCTTCATCACAAATTGAATGTAGAGTAAGTATATGTTTCTTATATCGATTATACACAATCAACAATTTTACTTATTTAACTATATCTCAATTTGTGATAGATGCCATAAATGTACTGCATTTTATGGGCTATAAGTTAAGCGCTGTGAATTAAGACTATTTTTTACCAGCGAGTAAAGCTAAACCCTCACGATCTAAGATAGTGATGTATTTTCCTTTAACTTCAATCATTTTACTTATTTGGAAGCGACCAAGTAGGCGGCTGATGGTTTCAACCGTAAGCCCTAAATAATTACCAATATCACCACGTGTCATGGTCAATCGGAATTCTTTAGGCGAAAATCCACGCTCAGAGAAACGCGCTGAAAGGTTATTTAAAAAAGCGGCAAGACGTTGTTCAGCGTTCTTTTTACTTAATAAAAGAATCATTTCTTGATCAGCGGCAATTTCGCCACTCATTAAGCGCATTATTTGGCGACGTAACATCGGCATTTTGCCAATTAAGTCATCAAGGGTGTCAAAAGGTATTTCACAAACCATAGACGTTTCTAATGCTTGAGAAAAACTTGGGTGAATACCAGAGCTCAATGCATCAAAACCGATTAAGTCTCCAGCGAGATGGAAACCTGTAATTTGCTCATCACCTTGTTCTGTAATTGTATATGATTTTACAGATCCTGAACGGATAGCGTAAAGTGATTTAATTTTATCACCGGCTTTAAAAATTTCATCGTGTTTTTGAAAAGGTTTTTTGCGTTCAATAATTTGGTCGAGAGAATCTAGCTCCGAATCATTCAAAGAATATGGTATGCAAAGTTGGCTAATGCTGCAGTTTTGACAGTGGATTTCACACTTTGAAGTCGCAACTCGTGTTGGGATCTTGTTATCTAGGGCCATAATTCCAATAAACTCTTTTGATATATGTCAATATTGTAGCAAAATTAAATGCCAGAAGCACTTAATTGTACTAATGCTATATAAATAATATGTAAACCGAATAAAACGAGTAATAAACCGCTCATTTTTTTGAACTTTGCGTTTTGTATTAAGCTGTTAAATTTACTCGACAAACTTCCAACTAAAAACATAATGGGGAAAGTTCCCAGCCCGAAAGAAAACATAGTTAATGCAGATTCTAATGCGGACCCACTTGATAAAGCTAAAGTTAGCGCTGAATAAACTAAGCCACACGGTAACCAACCCCATAAAAATCCGAGCGGGAAGGCGTGATAAGGTGTTTTTAATGGCAAAAATTGGCGAGCCAGAGGCTGAATATATCGCCAGACTAAACGACCCACTTTTTCAAGTTGGAGAATCGCTGAATTGAGTTGCGCAATATATAACCCAATCAATATTAACGTAATACCAGAAACAAAGCGTAAAATCACTAATAAGTCATAGCCAGCACCAAAATTCAAACCAATTTGTGCAGTATAACCGACAATTAGGCCTATTAGCGTGTAGCTAGAGATCCGTCCTAGATTATAAAATAGTGGGGCGAGTGATGCAGTTTGAGGTGATGATTGCGTGTTTGCATGTGCGATTGCGCCAGAAATACCGCCACACATCGCAATACAATGACCAGCCCCTAAGATACCAATCATAAAAGCAGCGAAAAAACTAGTTATCATGTTTGACAACTGGTTTAGTAACCGGTGATTCGTTGTTATTATTATCTTCGTCAAACAAGATATTACTGCCTTCACGTTCTAAATCTTCAAATTGGTCTGACTTAACTGCCCAAAAAAAGATACCTACAGCGATTGCAACAAAAATTATCGCAATCGGGATTAACATAAAAATAATTTCCATTACTTTAACAGCCTTAATGAATTACCAATAACGAGCAGTGAGCTGAGTGACATTCCAATTACCGCAATATACGGAGGAACGCTTCCTGACATTGCCAACGGTAAAATTAATGAATTATAGCCAAGCGCCCACATTAAGTTTTGTTTTATTATTTTATATGTTTTTGTCGCAGTAGCCAGCATATATTTCATCGCAATGAAATCAGTAGTTAATAACACCACATCTGCACTGTTTTTCGCAAGATCAGAGCCTTCACCCATTGCAACTGATACAGTCGCAGCACTGAGGACTGGCGCATCGTTAACCCCATCGCCAACCATTAGCATTAATTTTCCTTGTGCTTGTTGTTGATTGATGTAGGCAAGTTTACTTTCTGGTGATTGGCTGGTTTTTATATTTGTTATTGCCAAACCGTCGATCACTTTATTCGTGTTGTTTTCTGTATCGCCAGTAAGCAGGGTCACGTCTAAGCCAGTATTGGCAATATAATCCAATGTGGTTGAAACGTTCTCTCGCATTTCATCTTGAATATAAAAACGTGCAATTAACTGATTATTTTTAATTAAATAAACAACAATTTCTTTACCATCTGATGTTGAACTTGTTTGCTGTGTAAAGGCAGAAGAACCTATTTTGTAAGTATTCTCGCCAAGTGTTCCCGTAATACCTAAACCAATATGATTTTGTGTTGTATCAAATTGAATTATTTCTATATTCGATTTAAACGCAGATGCTATCGGGTGTGTTGAGTGTTGCTCTAAAGACGTTGCTATGCGTAATAATTCATTTTCTTGTAATTCACTGTCCGATTTAATACTCGTTAGCGAGAATGAACCTTTTGTTAACGTTCCTGTTTTATCGAATGCGATTTCATCAACTTTAGTTAGCGATTCAAGCACGTGTTCTTTACGAATTAAAATACCACGTTGAGATAAGAAGCTGGTTGCACAGGTTAGTGCCGTTGGCGTTGCCAATGATAAAGCACAAGGGCAGGTTGCTACAAGAACAGACAAGGTGACCCAAAACGCTTTCTCAGGTTCATAACCCAACCAGAAAAGGTAAGTACTTGCGGATATGACCAATAGCGCGAGAACAAAATAACGTGATATTTTATCAGCCAAGATTGAAATCTGAGGTTTTGATGACTGCGCTGTATTCTGTAAGCGGATAATTTCTGAAATCAAATTGTGCTTGTGTGTTTTAGTAACGCATACCTTAATTGTTTGTTCAACATTAAGACTACCTGTGTACACACCACAATCAACCGATTTTGTAATAGGTAAGAACTCACCAGTTAGCATTGATTCATCTACACTTGTTTCACCTGCTACAATGGTGCCATCACAAGGGATCACTTCGCCGATTTTGACAATGACGAGATCGTTGATTTCAAGCTGTTTTGTAGGAATTAGTTTTTCAGTTTTATCTTTATTAACACGCAATGCCATATTTGGAATAAGCTTTGCCATGTTTGCACTCAGTTCGGACGTTTTCTTTCTGGCTCTTAGTTCTAGATAACGACCAAATAATAAGAAGAAAGTGAACATTGAAATAGATTCAAAGTAAACTTCGCCTGTTCCAGTCATGGTTGCATAAGCAGAGGCTGAATAAGCGCCAAGTAATGCGATTGAAACAGGTACGTCCATACCCAGCGTTCTGGTACGTAAATTACGTAAGGCATTAGAATAAAAAGGCTGCGCGGAATAAAGTAATACAGGCGTTGCAACAATCAAACTTACCCATCGGAAAAGTTGGCGATACATCTCTTCCATATCACCGAACCAAGTAGAGTAGAGCGCTACTGCAAACATCATTACTTGCATTGTTGCTAACCCAGCTAACCCTAATCGTCTGAAATAAGATTTAAGTTGCTTGTTGTACATCAATTCATGTTGGTCTGCTTGAAAAGGCGATGCACTATAACCTAAATTGCTGATTCGTTTTAAAATATCACTTAACTTTATTTCTTCATCAACCCACTTGAGCGTAATGCGATTACTTGTCGCGTTGACGTTGATGAAGTGAATACCTTGGGTATTACGTAAACTTTTTTCAATTAACCAAGCACAAGCGGCACAGGTTAATCCTTCAACGGTGAGGGTGATTTCTTTTATTTCACCGTCTTGATAAACAAACTCATCTTGAATTTCATTATCATCGTATATTTCTAATCGTAATAACTCATCCGGTACTAATTGCTTTGCTGTGGGAGATAAATCAGTTCTGTGTTCATAATATGAGCTTAAGCCTGAACCGACAATCATTTCAGCGACAGACATACAACCTGGGCAACACATTTCACGTTCTTCAGGTGCGATATACACTTTATATTTATTTTTATCTGCAGTTAAAACATCTTCGCCACAGTGATAACAATTAGTACCGTTTGACATTAATCTTGCTCGCCGTCTAACTTAATTACAGAAGTATTTGGATATTGAACGTATTCTTGAACACGCCATGTATGATCAAAAGACTCTGCACGCACACGCCATTTTCCTTGTAGCATATCTTTTGGTATTTCTACACGGTAACTCCCGTCAGCCGCTGCTGTAGCTAACATTGAAATATCATGTTTTGCCAACGTTACGTGGAAAAATGAAATGTTAAGCGCTTCGTTCTCTGTCATATCACCTGTGGCAGGTGTGAACACAGCAAAGCCGTTGTCGAATTTTAAATTGAATGTAATATTTCGAGCTAACGCTTCATGGTATTTAGTTAAGTCTTGGTTAATTTTTTTACCATCTTTATAGTAATCTTCAGAAACCATGTTTGGCTGGTTATGTTGAAAAACAATAAATGTCGAAGTACCAGCAACCACAGACAAAAAAGGAAAGAAAAAAACGAACCAGAACCAAGGTTCTTTATACCAATAAGATTTCATTGTGAACTCCAAAAAGGGAAAAGCGAAATTTAACAAAGTTACAGCTAAAAAAAAAGCTCCATTTAGTAAATGGAGCTTTAAATTACCACTATTACGTTACTTTACATTTAAGCTGTAAACATAACCGGTTAATAGCGTTATTTTGTCTTCACCAAGGATTTTACTCCATGTAGGCATAGCCCCATTACGACCGTATTTAATTGTTTGTTCGATAGTTTTTCTTGAACCACCGTACAACCAAATTTTGTCCGTTAGGTTAGGCGCACCCAGCATAGTCATGCCTTTAGCATCAGCACCATGACAAGCTGCACAAGTTTGAAGAAATATCTCTTTACCTGCAGCTTCGTCACGTGCATTCACTCTACGACCAGATAGACCAACAACATAAGTTGTTACTAGATCTACTTTTTTATCGCCGAGAACCGATAACCAAGCTGGCATTACACCATTTCGTCCATGCATGATCGTATTTTTGATATCAGTAGTAGTACCACCGTATAACCAATTGTTATCCGTTAGGTTAGGGAAGCCTTTAGCCCCACGTGCATCAGAACCATGACACTGTGAACAGTTTTGTAAGAATAGGCGTTGACCTACTTTTACTGCTTCAGGGTCTTTCGCGATGTCAGTAATTTCACGGTATTCAGTGAAGTTACTTTCTTCTGTTTTAACTAATTTGTTAAATACAGCTGCATATTTGTCATCTGCAGACGACACTTCGCGTTGGTATTCATTAGTGCTTGTCCAACCTAATAGGCCCTTATAGGCACCTAAACCAGGGTAAAGTGCAAAATAGATGAAACCACCTATACAAGTAAAAATAAACAGGTATTTCCACCATGTTGGCAATGGGTTATTTAACTCTTCGATACCATCGAAAGAGTGGCCCATTGATTCGCCTTCTTTAACTCCGGTGTCGTTTTTGTTACACATCCAAAGCAGACCTAGGCAACCAAAAATACTACCTAGTGTGATCACTGTGATCCAAATACTCCAAAAAGTACTCATAATCATAAACTCCTAAATACGAGCAGATGTATTTTTCTGCTCTCCATTAAGTGAATCACTATGGACTTTTTCATCAGCAAATACTAAATTAGCAGCTTCATCAAACGAACGTTTTTGACGTTTGCTGTAAGCCCAAGCAATAATACCGATAATAATGGCCATTAGTATTAGGGTATAAACCCCTTGAAATGTACCGTAATCCATACGTTATACCCCTATTTTAATGCATGACCTAATGATTGCAGGTAAGCAACCAAAGCGTCTAGTTCAGTTTTACCTTTAACCGCGGCTTCTGCACCAGCAATATCGGCATCTGTGTAAGGAACATCAAAGTAGTTTTTGAAGATACTTAGTTTCTTAGCAGACTCTGAACCATCTAATACATTTTCAGCTAACCAAGGGAAAGCTGGCATGTTTGATTCAGGAACAACACTACGTGGGTCAAGTAAATGGGCACGATGCCAATCATCAGAATAACGACCGCCAACACGCGCTAGATCTGGGCCAGTACGTTTAGAACCCCATAGGAATGGATGCTCCCAAACAGACTCACCAGCAACAGAATATGCACCGTAGCGCTCTGTTTCTGCACGGAAAGGTCGGATCATTTGACTATGACAGACTGAACAGTTCTCACGGATGTAGATATCACGACCTTCCATCTCTAGCGCCGTATAAGGGCGTAGAGTATCTAAAGGTTCAGTGGTATCTTTTTGCCAGAACAGTGGCGTAATTTCAACCATTGCGCCAAAGCTGATAGCAATGACGATGAAGATCGCTAATAAACCGATGTTCTTTTCAATTAATTCATGTTTCATAACATATCTCCTAAGTTATGCAGCTTCAGCATCAGCTTTGATTGAATGATCTGCGGCAGAGATTGTCTTAAAGACATTATATGCCATAAGAAGCATACCTGTTACAAAGAACACACCACCAATGAAGCGCACAAAGTAGAATGGGTATGAAGCTTGCAGTGATTCAACGAAGCTATACGTTAAAGTACCGTCAGCATTTACCGCTCTCCACATTAGCCCTTGCATAACGCCTGAGATCCACATTGCAACAATGTAAAGAACTGTACCGACAGTTGCCAACCAGAAGTGAACATTGATAAGCTTAACGCTGTACATACGACCTTGGTTAAATAACACAGGGATTAAATGGTAGATAGCACCAATAGAGACCATTGCAACCCAACCTAGGGCACCAGAGTGTACGTGACCAATAGTCCAGTCAGTGTAATGCGATAATGCGTTTACACTCTTAATTGCCATCATAGGGCCTTCGAACGTCGACATACCGTAGAAAGATAAAGATACAATAAGGAAACGCAGGATAGGGTCATAACGTAGTTTATGCCATGCACCTGACAGCGTCATGATACCATTAATCATACCACCCCAAGATGGCGCAAATAGGATTAACGACATGACCATACCAACTGATTGAGTCCAATCAGGTAACGCTGTGTAATGAAGGTGGTGAGGACCAGCCCAGATGTACAGCGATATTAATGCCCAGAAGTGAACAATAGATAAACGATATGAGTAAACAGGACGATTCGCTTGTTTAGGAACAAAGTAATACATCATGCCTAGGAAACCTGCCGTTAGAAGGAAACCTACTGCATTATGGCCGTACCACCACTGAACCATTGCATCAATAGCTCCACCGTAGATAGAATAGGATTTCATCATATTCAGTGGGATTGCAGCATTATTCACTATATGTAGAATAGCAACAGTTAGAATGAATGCGCCAAAGAACCAGTTCGCAACATAAATATGTGACGTACGTCGTTTAACAATTGTGCCAAAGAATACAATTGCGTAGATAACCCAAACAATTGCAATTAAAATACTAATTGGCCATTCAAGTTCTGCGTATTCTTTTGAGGTGTTATAACCCTGTGGTAATGATATAACGGCGGAGATAATAACAAGTTGCCAACCCCAAAATACAACTGCTGGTAAAACACCGCCAAATAAGCGAGTTTGACAGGTACGTTGAACAACATAAAAAGATGTTGCCATTAGGGCCGAAGTACCAAATGCAAAGATTACTGCATTGGTATGTAGGGGACGAAGACGGCTATAAGTTAACCAAGGTGTATCGAAATTTAGTGCAGGCCAAATTAACTGTGCTGCAATTAGCACACCAATTGACATACCAACAATACCCCAGATAACAGCCATCACAGTAAACTGTCGTACAACTTTATAGTTATAGTCAGTTTTTATAGGTGAATGAGAGCTCATATTTTGCTTCCGGTGCTACGAATAATTAAACATCTTACGATGCGTGAATACCCAAAAAAGTACGTGTAAATATAGGTTTTATAAATTGACTATCGTACTCAGATGGGGATATTACGCGATTTTACGTAACATTAACAGCGGAATTTGTTTGTTATTTTGTTAAAAAGACACTATAAATAGGTGTATTTGACTTGATTGATTTAGATCAATCAATTTGTATTTAAAAATAGATTTTTCAATGTTGAATTGATAATAATCAAGCAAAAATAGTGCTAAGAACATAACAGGGTGTAAAATGATTCGTGTTCTTTTTGAGCCTAGTGCAACATAAGGTTATTAGCTTGTTAATAAAAAAGGTTGCTTAGCTCTGCTGTAGTAAGAGAGTTAGACAACCTTTTGGCTCGTACTAGATTTAAGTATGAGATTAAACGTGTTAATTAATCGCTTAAGCTTTTAATGCTGCTGATACAATTTCTTGTGCTTCGCTTAAAATTAACGCTAAATGCGCTTCATCTTTAAAGCTTTCTGCATAAATTTTGTAAATAGCTTCTGTGCCTGATGGGCGCGCAGCAAACCAACCATTTTCAGTCGTTACTTTCAAACCACCAATTTTACCATTGTTGCCTGGCGCGTTTGTTAATTTAGCCGTGATAGTTTCACCGGCCAATGTTTTAGCCTGAACCGACTCTGGTGATAAATTCGAAAGAATCGCTTTTTCTTCAAATGAAGCTGGCGCATCGATGCGGTTATAAACGGGAGAGCCAAACTCTTCAGTCAGTGCTGCATAAAGTTGTGCAGGATCTTTACCTGTTACCGCAAGAATCTCTGCAGAAAGTAATGCTAGAATGATGCCGTCTTTATCCGTAGTCCAAACGGTACCGTCTTTACGTAAGAATGATGCACCCGCACTTTCTTCGCCGCCAAAGGCAAAATCGGCAGTATGTAAACCGTCAACAAACCACTTAAAACCAACAGGGACTTCACATAATGGGCGTTCAATCTTAGTTGCGACACGATCAATCATAGAACTTGATACAAGTGTTTTACCTATTTTCGCATTCACTGGCCAATCTTTGCGATGACTAAATAAGTATTGAATTGCGACTGCAAGGTAATGGTTCGGATTCATCAAGCCACTTTTCGTCACAATACCATGGCGGTCATAATCGGGATCATTGCCAATGGCAATATCAAAATCGTCTTTTAAGTTGATCAAACTTGCCATTGCATAGGGTGATGAACAGTCCATGCGGATCTTGCCATCTTTATCTAGGCACATAAATGAAAAACTTGGATCTACGCGGTCGTTTACTACTTCAATATCTAAATTATATTTCGCAGCAATCACTTCCCAGTATGCAAAACCAGAACCGCCTAACGTATCGACACCGATTTTAATGCCTGCATCTGAAATTGCTTTAAGGTTGAGCACATTTTCTAAATCTGCAACATAGCCTGCTACATAATCAATTTCTTGATAATGAGCAGACTCAATAGCAATAGCAAAGCTAATACGTTTAACAGCAGTTAAGCCTTCTGCAATAATATCGTTGGCACGGTTTTCAATTATTTTCGTTACATCACCATCAGCCGGGCCACCATGTGGCGGATTATATTTAATGCCGCCATCTTGTGGTGGGTTGTGTGATGGCGTGATAACAATACCGTCAGCTTGAATTGTGTTGTTATTGTTATGCGTTAAAATTGCATGTGAGATAACCGGCGTCGGTGTAAAACCATCATCCGCTTGAATGCGTACATCAACACCATTTGCAACTAATACTTCGATAACTGAAATATTTGCTGGTTCAGATAATGCGTGTGTATCTTTACCGATAAATAAAGGGCCTGTAATGCCTTGTTCATGGCGATATTCGGCAATCGCTTGAGAAATAGCAAGGATATGGTCTTCATTAAAAGAAGACGCAAAAGCGTTACCACGATGACCAGATGTGCCAAATGCAACACGCTCAGCAATTTTACTCACATCAGGTTTGTTGATGTAATAATGAGAGACAAGTGCAGGGATATTACAAAGATCAGAATTTAATGCCTTTTGTCCGGCTCTTGGGTGAACTGCCATGTGCAATTATTTCCTTAATATATGAAAGCGATTATTTGTTACCATTATACCTCTTATAAGTTAATAGTGGCACACTGTTTCATTTGAAATGACTAAAAACTGGTCTTAGCTGTTGTTTCTGCGCTTTCTATAACCAGTGACTAGCAGCTGTGAATTAAGACTATAGGCATTGGTGTATCGATTGTGTTAAAATGTGCAATTGTAAATTATTTATTTAGAGTTAATTTAGTTATGGCGCGTACAGCTGCAGCATTACATATCTTAGTAAAGCACCAAGATAAAGCATATGACATTTTAGAACAGCTAGAAAAAGGTGGCAACTTCCAAAAGCTAGCTAAGTCACATTCTCTTTGCCCATCAGGTAAGAAGGATGGTGGTAACTTAGGTGAGTTCAGAAAAGGTGCGATGGTTCCCGCCTTCGATAAGGTTTGTTTCAATGCCGAAATTCTTACTCCACATCTTGTGAAGACCAAGCATGGTTGGCACATCGTTAAGATATTGTATAGAACGTAATTAGCTTCTAATAAAAAGCCCTCAATCAATTTGAGGGCTTTTTTATACTTCGTTATAAATTATTTGTCTGGATATGCTTTTTTTACTTCACTTGCGATAAGCGCTTTTAATGGTGCGTCGCCGAAAGTTGTCAGTTTCACACCGTTAACATAGAAGGTCGGTGTCTTTAATACTTTTAGCGTTTTAGCATCTAGTGTATCTTGAGCTAATTTGTCAGTAATAACTGTTTTCGTCATATCAATTTTAAGCTTTTCAATATCAATACCAGCGTCTTGCAGATATGGATATAACAACTCTACATTGGCAGTATGATTGATTGCCCAACGACTTTGATTATATAGCGTCGTACTCAGTGCATCCCAGTATTTACCTTGTATTTTGGTTGCCTCTAATGCGGTAACAACAGGACCTACGTTTTTATGGAATGCCACTGGTCGAACAATTAAGTTTACTTTGCCTTTATATTTCTTTATTTGGCTTTTAACGAGAGGGTAAAAGGCTCGACAAGACTCACATGCGGGGTCAAAGAATTCAACAATAGTCACTTTGGCATTTTGATTACCAAAAACAAGTGCATTTTCACTATAGAGATATTGATCTATATTTTTAGTTGTCTCTTGAGTCATAAATGTAAAGGCACTGATTACAACAGCTATACATAATATAGCCATTGATATTATTTTATTTTTCTTTTTTATTTCTAAACTTTTTGTTGTCACTAATTTTTTCATGAATAAACCTAAATAGAAAATGAAATACACTGCGTATTCTAGATTTAAAAATCAATAACGTCTTGATCAAACGCTAATTTACGGATAAAAAGTACAGGTAATTACTCTATCGGTTCATGAAATCAACACCAAGCTAAGTAATGCGTAACATCTGCATGTAGAATTAAAAAAACCAGCTACAAATTTAACATCTGCAGCTGGTTTCCTGTTATCTATTTTCTTTACTATATAAAGGTATTAACTTTAGAAACCGTATTCAAGACCTACACGAGCAAATGTTTCTTGGCTATCAGAAGTTTTTGCACCCCAGCCAAGTTTGTCTGTCATACCAACTCGCACATAAGGAACAAAACCGTTCACAACACCCATCACTTGTAGTGATGTTACAGAAGAGCCTTTTCTTTCGTTTGAGTTGTCTTCTGAATCTACGTCTTCCGTTGCCGCGTAACCTAATTTAATACCCAGTGGGCCATTCCAATATTGCGCAACAACAGAATATGAACCTTGTGAGTCAACTTTTTTAGTCGCTATATTCTCAGCTTGGCCGTATTTATACGCGGCAGCAATGCTGATGCCAGTATCTAAAATTGGAGCTTCAAAACCAACGAGATAGGTAAAAGTGTCCGTTATAACTGCGTCTATTGGATCTACAGCAGCAACAGGTACAATCACACCATTCGCATCAATTTTATGTCCTGCTGCGACACCATCTACAGCTGCTTTTGATTGTCTACTATTAGCATACTCAAACGTTGCATGTAATGTGACCGTATCAAATGCTTTATACTTAGCTGCGCCACCGAACCAATGGCCATTTTCATCACTGCCAGCACGACCCGTTGCAACATTAACATTCAGATTTCCCATCGCAGGGGCAAAATAACGAATAGACTCCGTACGATCGTACATGTAAGCAATATCTCCTGTTGCGGCAGGGTCAAATACGCGGCCTAAGCCAGGGTTAGTAAAAGGCCAGTCCACAACTTCGTACATAGGCGTTAACTGTCGGCCAACAGTTACTTTACCGTAATCACCTTCAACACCCACGAATGTATCGCGGAAACCTAAACCGCCACCAGACCAGTCATCTACATCTGTATATCCTGATTCAACTTGAAATATGACATTTATCTCATCTGTCATTTGCTTACTACCGCGAAAACCTACACGTGTTTCGTTATCAATACTGTAATCTGCAAGATTCGTATCATCACCCGTGTGGCCATAAGTAGATACTGCTACGACACCGTAGATTTCTACATTGCCTGTATTTTCGGTGCCTAATACATATGCACTCGCACCAGTTGAAAACAAAACAGTTGATACCGCTAGGGATACTGCCGATAGACTTAACTTGTTCATTCTAAATTCCTTTTAGTAGATGTAAATGCTGTTTGTTATTTGTCGTAAAATAATAATGAACTTTATAACTTGTTGATTTTGAGTCTACTCAATTAAATTTGCGTTACAAATTAAGTTATTTTCATACGTGATAAAAATCACAATATAATTAATATAAAGTTATAAATAATGATTAAGATCTCATTAATAACCATAGCCTCCCGTTAATTCACTGTAATAATTTACATAGGAAACTATGTGGTCTGGATTTATTTATGAAATGAACTTTCATTACGCCTCTAACAACAAAGACTAAAATGATAATGGTTTGCCCGTAGATTGCTGATTTATAGTAATATTAATATCTTCTCATTAAGAGTGGGGCTGCGATAACTATGTTAATTATGATTATGCTTCATTTAATCAGAGGTGGTTTTTAGTTTGTTATTTCTCATTCTGTGATTATTTAATTTATTCCTCACGCTTAGTTATTCATTAATAATGACTTTAATCACGTAACATCCATAAAATTCATTATAAAAGTGATTTTTGTCACATCGAGTAGAAATCCGGCTGGTAAATACAGTTAATTATTTTATAGTCCAAATTAAGTTTAAGGTTCAAACTGATTTCATGCAAAGGAAGGGGTGGATATGAAAAAAACAGCAATAGCACTTGGATTAAGCGTTGCACTGGCAGGTTGTACTACAACTTTGGAAACGTTATCGACACAAATGGTGGTTGATGCAATATCTTCATCTGTACAAGTTACTTATCAGGTAAATAAAAAGCTTGAAGGTGGCTCGGCTTCAATATGTAAAGCACTTGGCGCTGAATGGGCTGCATGTCAAGATACGACCATTCAACTAACCAATAACGGCGATGCAATTAATTCCAATGAGTGGGAAATATACTTTCACAGTATTCGTCGTATCTTAGATGTGAAATCACCTGAATTTATGATTGAACATATTAGTGGTGATTTACATAAAATCACACCGACTTCTGAATTTAAAGGATTTGAAGCTAACTCAACAGTAGAGATAAACTTCATTGCAGAATATTGGTCTTTATTTGAAACCGATGTGATCCCACGTTATTACGTCACCGCCGAAAATGCAGAACCAAAAGTCATCGCAAGTACTGACACCGAAGATATGTCAAAGATCATCACCCCCTTAACGGGCGAAAACTTAAAGCGTCATGCTGGTGATAACAATGTAGTAATGAATGCAAGTACGCGGTTTGATAAAAACAAAGCGACTGCACAACTGTCAGTATCTACAATTGCAAACAAGATTTTACCAACCCCTGTTTGGCAAGATATCGCGATCACAGGAAGCGCAGACCTTAGTAAAGGCATTAACATTAATGCTCCAGCCATGAATACTGCGTCACTTGCTGCTGTTACAAGCCGATTTGATGATTTCGGTGTGAATGTTTCAGGTAAATACCCAGTAAACGTGACTATTGCACCTCTACAATTAGATACTGCTTATGCTAAATCAGGTGGCTACAGCCTTGATATTTCAGATAGCAGCGCCGAGATTATTGCGTTTGATAATGCTGGTGCACTCTACGCTTTACAATCTATCGCGTCCTTAATTCCATCCGATTTTTCGTCTAATAAAACCATTTCACAAGTAAGCGTTAAAGATGCGCCAAACTTTGAGTACCGTGGAATGGAAGTTGATATTGCACGTAATTTCCACAGTAAAGCATCGCTTTTACGTTTACTCGATCAAATGAGTGCGTATAAACTGAATAAATTCCATATTCACCTGTCTGATGACGAAGGCTGGCGATTAGCTATCCCTGGATTACCAGAATTAACAGATATTGGTTCACAGCGTTGCCACGATTTAGACGAAAACAACTGTTTATTACCTCAACTAGGGTCTGGTCCTACATCAGATAATCCCGGTTCAGGGTTTTTATCTAAAGACGATTACATCGAATTAGTCCAATATGCTGATGCGCGTAATATTGAAGTTATTCCTGAGATTGATATGCCTGCGCACGCGCGTGCTGGTGTGGTTTCAATGGAAGCTCGTTACAACAAATACAAAGATTCCGATATTACAAAAGCAAATGAATACCGCTTAGCAGATCCTGATGATGAATCCGTTTATACAACCATTCAATTCTACAATGACGGTATTTTAAATCCTTGTATGGATTCAACTTATAAGTTCATTCGTAAAGTTATTTCTGAAGTTCAGTTAATGCACCTAGAAGCCGGCCAGCCATTAAAAACATGGCACATGGGCGGTGATGAAGCTAAAAATATTCATTTAGGTAATGGTTATGAGCAGACGGGCGGGTCAACAGCTTGGAAAGGTGATAAAGACTTAACGAAAGAATCAATGCCGTGGGCTAAATCACCACAATGTGTCGCGCAAATAGCCGCAGATGATAACTTAAAAACAGCGCATGATCTTGGCCCAATGTTTGTTAAAAAAGTAGCAAATATCATTTCTGCTGCAGGCATTGAAAAAACACAGCTCTGGCAAGATGGGCTTAAAGATGTTGATCCCAAAGATCTGCCATTAGTCGCCGTTGCTAACGTTTGGGAAACCTTATATTGGGGTGGTGCGAACACATCAAATCACATGGTAGAACAAGGATTTGAAGTTGTACAATCACATCCTGATTATTTGTATTTCGATTTCCCTCAGGAAGTGAACCCGAAAGAACGTGGTTATTATTGGGCAACACGTTACACAGACAGTAAAAAGGTATTTAAATTCTCACCGAACAACTTACCTCAGAATGCTGAAACATCTAAAGACCGTGATGGTAATAACTTTAACATAAAAGGTGACAGTGAAAACCGTGGTTACAATGGTATTTCAGGTCAACTTTGGAGTGAGGTGGTACGTACAGATGAACAGTTTGAGTACATGGTGTTCCCACGGATCTTACCATTAGCAGAACGTGCATGGCATAAAGCATCATGGGAACTTGATTATGTCAAAGATCGCGAATTCAAAGGTGGCGAGACAAAATTTGTCGACACGAACAAGCAGCAGAATGAGTGGATTCAGTTTGCGAACATCATTGGGCAACGCGAACTGGCTAAAATAGATTCAACCGGTATTCAATATCGTTTACCAGTACCTGGTGGGAAAATAGAGTCAGGTAAACTGGTTACTAACGTTGCATTCCCTGGTCTAGAGGTACAATACAGCACAGACTCAGGTTCATCATGGGTAACTTGGACTAAACCTGTTGCGGTCACATCAGCAGAACTAAGAACGGTATCACCCGATGGTAAACGCTTTAGTCGTATCACAAGCATAAAATAATTAACCAACGGCTATAGAGGTGATTGTATTCAATCACCTTTATCATGATGCAATGAATTAAAGCGTATTATTAGACGCGGCTTAAGGGAATAACAAGAGATAACAATGATGAAACTTAAATTTTTAGCGCCACTATTACTACCACTTACAATATCAGCCTGTACAAATACTTACCAAGATGCGAACGCAGAGCAATTTAAAGATATGGTCTCAATTAAACAAACTTGGGAAGGTAAAAGGTTAACTGGTCCAGTAATCACATTAGAGCCACAAGCAGGAACCAGCCAAGCATTATTCACCGCTGATGCCTATATGTATGGCAGAGAAAGTAAGAACGACAAACATCAAATAAATACGCGCGTTAACCTACTTGTTAAGCACACTGATTTTGGTTTTGAATATGGCTTTGTGTCTTTAAATGGACAGCAATCTGTCGCGATTAAACAAGAACGAGCAACATTTAGAACATGTGATGAGTTATGTGTTTACGACCAAATGTTCTCGTTTTCGTTACCAAAAGACCTAGGTAATAATGATCTGACCATTAGACTACAAGAAAAACGGGGGAGTAAGCACGGTCCACTTATCACGCTGCCTACAGAATACCTGAAAGGTTATCAACATGTGCAGGCCGAGATTAAAGCCAATAATTAGTACAAGGTTGTAAGCTTGTACTAATATGCCGTGATTATAATGAGTTGCCTTTGTGTGCTATACATATTTGAGCGAATGTTTGAATAACAGAACCGCTTTGTAATTTACATTGCATTTCCGGCCCTAATACTCCAGAGCCTTGTCCTTCGGTTGCACTCACTGAAAGTGTAACTGAAGGTATCACTATCACCATCAATAAAATTAATTGTTTCATAGTATTCCTACTGTTTTATTTAAGTAGATACATAGATGTATCATCCTCTACTTTGTAATAGTAGACAGTAGGTAATTAACTTCAAGCTTGATAAATTAATTTATACTAAAAATTAAGACTATCCCAATCTATGCTTATACATAGACTTATCAAACTGCAGTTCACAAAGACGATTATATAAAGTCGATTCATGAATCAATTGAGTATGAGTTCCTTGTGCAACAATTTCCCCTTTATCCATAAGTAAAATAAGATCTGCATTCACTACCGTTGATAACCGATGGGCAATGATAAGTGTCGTTCTATTTTCCATTAATTTCTCAAGTGCAGCTTGTACATGATGTTCGCTTTCTGCATCGAGGGCACTGGTTGCTTCATCAAGTAACAATACCTCAGGGTCTTTTAAAATCGCACGGGCGAGGGCGATACGTTGTTTTTGACCACCGGACAAACGCACACCTTGCTCACCCAAAAAACTCTTATAACCTTCAGGAAGTTGTTCAATAAATTCATGCGCATGGGCTAATTGTGCAGCTTTAATCACATCATCATCTGAGGCTGTTGGGTCACCATAGCGAATATTATGCCAAACATCAGAACTAAATAAGACCGGGTGTTGAGGTACCATTCCCATACGTTTTCGGACATCATTCAGTTCTAGTTCATTAAGGTTGATATTATGAAACAATACTTGACCAATTTGTGGATCATAAAATCGCTGTAACAGTTCAAACAGGGTCGTTTTACCAGCGCCTGATGGACCAACGAGTGCGACGACTTTACCTTTCGGGATTTTAAGGTTAATTGATTTTAAAGCTGCGGTATTTGGGCGTGATGGATAATAAAAATCCAAGTTTTTAAATTCAATAATATTGTCATGTTGTTTAGTTAGTTTTTTCGGTGTATCAGGTGATTGTATCTTGCTTGTGACTTCAAGTAATTCTAACAAGCGTGTGGCAGAGCCCGCTGCCCGTTGTAATTCTCCATATACTTCGGAAATTGTAGCGACCGACATTGCGACCATTACAGCATAGAAAACAAAAGCACCTAATTCACCACCCGTCATTTTACCTTCGAGTACATCCATACCGCCTACCCAAAGCATGATACTGATGGCTCCAAACGTAAGAAATATAACAATTGCGATTAATAGCGAACGTTGTTTAATTCTATTTTTTGCCACTGTAAATGCATTTTCTACTTCATTAGCAAACGACAATTGTTCTTTTTCTTCATGCGTATAGCTTTGTACGACTTTAATGTTTTGAATTATTTCACCGGCATATGTACCAATGTCTGCAATTGCATCTTGGCTACTTGCAGCCAATACTCTTACTTTTCTACCATAGATAAGTATTGGAATAAGGGTAAAAGGGACACAAGCAACAACCCATAAAGTCAGTCCTAAATTAGTGACTAATAACATAATCAAACCACCAAATAACATGAGCACACTCCGTAATGCCATTGAAAACGAAGAACCAATGATAGACTGAAGTAGTGTGGTGTCAGTTGTTAGTCTTGACATTATTTCACCACTTCGATTTTCTTCAAAGTAATTTGGGTGAAGCTTAATAATCTGATTAAAAACTGCTTTTCGTATGTCAGCACTCACGCGTTCACCTAACCATGACATTAAGTAAAATCGGCTAAATGTACCGACAGCAAGTAATGTGATGAGTACAACAAGCACAAATATGGCGTTTTTTAATTGTGTTTCTGACCCTTCAATAAAGCCATTATCAATCACAAACCTAACCCCTTGGCCTATTGATAAGTTAACCCCCGCGGTCAACAAAAGAGCAAGTAGGGCGTACATTACCATCAGTTTATAAGGTTTAATGAAAGCAAATATAGGCAATAAACTCGTAAATGCCTGAGTCTTATTTATTTTCCCCGATAATCTTGCACTCATTAAATTTACCTTCGCTTTAGATTGATTGCTAATCAGAATAGCAGACTTGTATCAAGCTAATTAAGATTATAGCGATAAATAGATACCAACTTTTTACAATAATTGTTGTCTCACCCTAATACCCAAGATAACTATTTCATCATTATCAATAAGAGCGAAGCATTTTATGTTTAAAACATTACAAAATTTACTTAAACAATTCACTAATGAAACCGCTTCAATAGGCACTGCTAATACTAGAGAATTTGAATTATCAATGGCTGCATTGTTATGTGAAGTTGCCAGTGCTGACAATGTCATAAGTGAAAAAGAAAAAAATGCAAAGTCACACCAACTTGCAGTGTTACTCGATATTAATATTGAAAGAGCTAATGAATTGTTAACTCTTGCTCAGGGAAATAGTGACGAATCGGTATCAATTTATGAGTTCACCTCTAAATTACGCAACATCGATTATGCACAGCGCTATATACTCACAGAGGCTATGTGGCATGTCGCTTATGCCGATGGCGCTCTTGACCCATATGAAGAAGCTTTGATCAGGCAAGTATCAGAACTTATCTACGTTACACATTCAGATTTCATCAAAGCAAAGTTAGCCGCTTATCCAGAACCGTTATAATAATTTACCTGCTGGTCATTTGTTATTTTATATATACCCAAGTGATAGCGCTAACATGCGCCGATTGACAAACCCTTTTAAAACAAGGCTTTACGTATCACGCCGTTTTTTATTTTTTGTTTTTTTTTAAATCGTTTTTAATATTATTAACTGTTTGATTTCTTTAATTCAATATTAATTGCCACTATTCCTCTGAAAACCAAAATTATCATATTAAGTATAAATTTTTAATATTTTCAACATTATTATTTCCGATATTTCTGAGATAAGATAATTTGAATGTTAACAGTATTGGTGCTGTTAATTTTTTAAGTGAAATAAAAATAAGGAAATTTTTATGAGTTCAAAAGATACTAATTTATCTAATTATGGCTTTGATATGATGGTTGCAACAACGCAAAAAAGTATTAATGCAAATTTAAAACGATATTTGAAGCATATCGAATCTGAACCAAAATATTTTTGTTTCGTATATTCAAAGGAATTGCAACACGCTGTCCTAAAACCATTGGATGAAATTATCGCTGAATCTGGTGTTAACCCTTTTGAACTCCCTGATGATATTGATATTGATGATAGTAAAATTGAAGCATTAACGAAAAAAAGTATGTTTATTGGTGGAATCAAGATGGTACCAGGATTACCTGACATGGATCCAGGTGATATACCAGACATGGTTGAAATTTATATTGATAATTCAGCGACAGTGAGTTGTAACTTATTATTTTCAGAATTTAAGCTAGTCGAAATTGTTGACGGTGGAAGGTATGGAGAGGATAGAGTCGAGATTAACTCACAAGGTATGAATGAAGCATGGAGGCTGATTACAACCGTAAATCTGGAAACTATGAATATTGACCCTTCACTAAACACAGCATATTTTAATAAGCGTCCGAAACAACAAAAGGCAATTCTTGACAAAATAAATCAATTAGAAAGTGGAACTTTTAGTTTAGAACAATTATACCTCAATTTAACGAATGCAAAATATCAAAAGATAGATGGCGTTGAAGGTATTAGTCCGTTAATGGAACTCTATATTAAAAAATATGCTCAAGATCATTATAATACAACCCTTGAAAATAATGGATACCCCGTCATTTCTTTAAGTGCCTCTGATAATCGTCATCAGGCCAGTTTAAAAATAACAGGTATACAAAGAACTGGTCTAAAATATTTTGATGAGGAAACACATTTACCTGTAATTAATCCAACACCTGCTCAAAAAGCACTTTCTACATTTAATTATATGTGTGTAACCGGTGATCACGCATTACCTATGGCGGTTCCGGTTAATTGGAATTGGATTGAAGAAAGTGATGAACAAGACAATGGGGTGATCGCAATTAGTCGCCAGACTATTACCAACTTCTATAAGGATTTAATTCTTTCTGCCGTGGGTCACAGCATGGTACGTCCCTGGGCTCGTGTGACGTGTCATCCCGACCGTTTCGGTAATGTAACCTTTAATTGGGGCTTAGTTGGTAATGAAAAGCCAACAGAAATACAAACACCTGCGACAGGTAGCGAACTACTTGTGATTAAATATAGTGGGAGCGATTCGGATGAAGATTCTTCGTTTATTAACGATGTAGCACCCTTTATCACAAATTATGGTCGGTTAACGATTAAGTCGGATTATGAATGTCGTTTATCTGTTAGTGGCAATATTGTGACAGTAGTACAAAATATTTCAATGTATGTTTCAGTTCGACATATGGATGCAGAAGGTAAAGGGACAATAATTAATAAAACGATCACTGAAGAGCATGCTCTTTATGCTGGCCACTCAGGTCAAATTCAAGTGACGCATAGCTCGAAAACAGAAAATAATCCTGATGATATTAACTTTGAAGAAGCTTGGTATTCGTTCGGTAACGTATCAAATTTAGTCAAGGATATTAAAAAGCAAGCTGAACAGTTAGTCGATACATACATTAAAGAAATACCCACTAAAACATTTGAAAATTTCGTATTTCCAGGCGGAGATGTATTTAGTTATAAAAATGTAAAATTCTCTGATAATCAAGATCTAGTATCAAACATTAACTATCAAACGGTATCTGAAGAACAAGAGTTTGAAGATGAAGGAACAACATCAGTAGGAAATAGCCAAGAACATTGCCATTGCGAACACAGTAATCGTAATATCGCAGCACTGGTAGACTAACTTAGTTATCAATCAATAGACAAAGGATTTGTATTATAATGAACAAAAATAAGTCAGAAGACATTATAAATATTGATATAGAACTCGCAACAGCGATAAACGCTAAAAATAAACCGCTGATATTAGAACAATACATTAAGCAATTTAATAAGCCGACTAAAGTCGTCTGTTTATTAGTCGATAAAAAGAGTCATGAACCTAAATTTATCACGTTAGATAAATTAATCCAAAAAACAGGTGTTAACCCATTCGAATTAGATGAAAATGTAGATGCTAATGGACCAGAACTAGAAGCCTTATATCAAGCTGGTTTTACAATGGGAATAAAGGTAACAATTGATACCCCTAAGAATATTTCATTAGATGATTTTCAATCTCTGTATAACAAAGAACGCCTCGTTTATTCTGATTATACATTTGTTAAACTCGTTCCGAAGCACCTGTATTCTAAAGCACATAGGTGGATTTATCATTCGCTAGAAGTCAAAGCAAGTAGCCATAATGCCGTTGGCATGACATGTACATCTAATTCGTCACATGGAGGTGTAGAAATAGAATCGTCTTCAGAAGTTATGACTAACTACCTCCATGCCGAAATAATATCACCACAAGAAAAATTTCAAGCATTGCAAACAAGTACAGGTCAATCACTGTTATTTTCTATTGGTACCGGTGGGGGGTTAAATTTAATCAAAGAAGATAGTGGGAAATCAGTATCTGGTTGGACTAAAACAGATTTAAGTAGTGTCATAATAGAAAGAGACTTTTCGCATGATAACACTGCTGTGTGTGATACTTTTGCTGTAGGCCAAAGTGCGGCGAATGGTTCATTTGGTATTGCTATGGTCATCACAGCGCAAGATGGTGATCATTTATATCTATCGTTAAATAATTCAAATACAGAAACTTACTGGGCCAATGCGCCTGACTGGATTAAATACAAATATGATAATCCTAAAACAGATATTAAACCATCACGTTTAGATATCGTGGATATACTTTTCTGTGAAACGAGACGTGGTAGGGAATACATAGTTGTAGATATCGTCCGTGATCCGACTGATACAGCTGAACTCGTTCGACGTTTCTATATTGATGTTGACACTAAAACAAATTATTACTGGAAACTCCATAATTTAGCGGTTGATTTAGAAACAGATAAATATACAAGCTGTTGGGGTCACAGAGACAAAGATTCCGTTGATGGTTTATATACAATTGGACATATAGTTGACAGTCCTCAATTTTTCTATACACCTGTGATTGATGTATACAGCCCTGAAGATACGGCGCCTTCAACACACTTTCGATTACCAAGCGAAGTGCAGCCAGATGCAATAGCATCAATAAAGAGACAAAAGGATGATAATTCTCATTTATTTACAATAGGTAATGACACATTATATTACTTTTCACCTTCCAATCATGGTAAAGACGCGACAGGTAAATTCGCGATTAAATACCCAATTATGTCTGATACACGTAAACTTATCGCGATGAGTGACAGTGAAAATAAAAGGATAACGCTATGGGGGTTAAATGGTAGCAAACAAGTTTATTACACCTCTTGTGATTTTTCAAAACTTGATAATCCTGCGGCCTGGAGCCTACCTGTTCCTATTTTATTCGGTATTAAGAAAATATCTGCATACATTAACTGTGTCGATGGTGGTAATACAATCTTTGCGGCGGGTAATGGTCACATACAAAAAATAACACGTTCACCTCATTCGTCATTATGGCAAACGGCCGATATAACACTGCCAGTGCAAAAGGGCGCTAAAGCAATATCATTTGACTCATATACCACAACGATAAAATTATCTACCAAGGAAGGTCAACCTTGTAATAAAAAAGAATTATCTTTGAGTGCAAGTGCACCGTGCAGTGTTTACATTAATGGACTGTACTATGTTTTTAACGATCGTAAAATAAGATTAACAACTGATGAGCTTGGTATCGTTACCATTGTAGAGCCTATAAAAGGCTTGCTCAGTGCAACGACGTTCACGGTAAAAACAGATGAATCATCACTCTCTATTATCAATCCGATGGATCAAGCGTTTAGTAAAATTTCAGCCCTTAATACGGCTGATAAATTAAAAAATGCAACGATTAAGCATGAAGACGGTACAGTAAGGCCACTTATCAAAGAGGGTGTTTCTTATGACAGTTTAAAATTAGCCGCTGCAAGCGTAGAGGCTATTACGACCTGTTATCAAGATGTATCCAACAAAACGGCCGCCCAATTACAATCACGTTCTTATCAGAGCAGCACTGCGAGTCCATTTAATGCCGTAGAATATACCAACCAATTAACAAGCACGAATGATATTAATGTTTTTCATGTATCGATTGGTGATATTTTTAACTGGTTAAAATCAGGTGTAGAAGCCATTATTCAATTGGTTAAAGATGTTGCTGAGGATGTTTGGTATTTTGCAGTAACCATAGGTGATAAAATATATCATGCTATTATTAATACTGTTGAAGCCGTATTTGAAGCATTCGAGTGGGTGTTTGATGCAATTAAAGTTTTTGTAGAAGACGTTATTGCTTTTGTTAAGTTTCTTTTTGAATGGGATGACATTAAACGTACGAAAGACGTGATACATAATTTGTCTCGTTGTTTTTTAGACTACCAAGTCAAAAATATTGGTACAATGAAACAACAATTCAATAAAGAAATAGATACAGTTAAAAATAAGATTGATGAATGGTCTCAGTACGATGATTGGTCAGGTAACCTAGGGCCAATCGCGGCTCATCCTACAGATTATAAAGCAGAAGATCCTCTAAAACAGCATACCGCCTCTTCACTGCATTTGTTACATCATTTTAACAATAATATTGATAATATCGATATTGTATCCGTACCACAAACAGCTAACTTTTGTTCTAATTCACTCGATAAATTAATTCAAGACTTACAAAATGAGCTTAAAAATGGCGCAGAAGATTTCAATGAACTGATAACAAACTTGGGGAGATTAATCGACGATATACCGTCATTAAGTATTGGCGATATCCTTAAGCGTTTAATTGGTATCCTAGCAAATAGTGTATTAAGCGCGGCGAGTTTGGTTGTCAGTGTGTTATTTGACATCATGGCTTTCTGTATGGGTTCTATCACTGATATGCTGGAAACAAAGTTCCATATTCCTGTTATTTCAGATATTTTAAACCTAGACTCATTTTCTATTTTAGATATATTAAGCTGGATTTCGGCCGTTGCTTATACTATCACCTATAAAATAACACACAATAAAGCCCCGTTTGCCGATTCAGAGGAAACAAACTTCCTGATTCATGCTGAAAACTTAGAGACCCTACAACAAGGATTTAATAGCGAAGCAAGTATATGTTCTATTTGTGATAAACCAACGGCCATTATCAACATTTCAGAGGAAACCAAAAAAGGTGTATTTGTTGCTGGCCGAGCGATTGCTGGCTTTACCAATTACATCTCTGTCTTTATTAACGCATTAGAAGCAAATAAAGCAACAGGAAATAAATTTGGTAAATACTCAGCTGGATTGGCTATTTTCAATGGTGCTGTTACAGGGGTGACGAATCAATTAGTGCCTAAGCATCCAATTCAAAATTCAGCAGTCAAATGGGTAAGTAACTTAACGCTTATTCTTCGGATGTTATCTAAGGGTGCCTTTAATAGTGCAATTCAAAAACAATTTGCTGCGCCCAATAATTTAGGTATTAAGATCCTAAATCCAAAGGATAACCGTGCAGCTGGTTCGGTTGTTGATGCCATACTGGTGGTACCTGCACTTGCTTGTACCGCATGGCATTTTTATGAATTATCTCAACTGGATAAAGGTACGGATAAGACACTTGCAGTCATTGATGAAGCGAGCAATCTTGAAACTTACGTTGCACGTGTATGTTATGCGCTTGCCGTCAATGATCCTGAAACAGAAACGAAAGAATTGGCGATTGGTGTCATGGCTTTTGCCTCAGTATTATCTAGCGGTTTACAAATTTCAGAAAGCGTAATTGCAGACCAATCTAATCATTATGCGGGTTCATTGCCCCTTATTAAAACGGTTATCAACCCTGGTTCAAATTGCTTAAGTGAATTTAAACCATTAAGTGCGGTGAGTTAAAACGTTTTTTATTTTGTAAATAGGAGGTCTACTCATGTGAGTAGGCCTTAATGGGACTGTAAACCTCAACTAAGATAAATATCATATTAAAATAAGGAAATTTTTATGAGTGCGAATGATACCAATTTATCCGATTATAAATTTGATGTAATGGTTGCAACAACACAAAAAAGTATTAATGCAAATTTAAAACGATACATGAGAACGATAAAAGCCGAACCAAAATATATTTGTTTTGTGTTTTCACTGGAAGAAGGTCATCCGGTTATAAAACCATTAGATGATATTATAGCAGAATCAGGCATAAATCCTTTTGAGCTTCCTGAAGGTATTGAATTTGGAGACAGCAGAGTACAGGCCTTACTTGGGGTTAAATTTGTCGGTGGACTTCAGATGATACCTGGATTGCCAGACATGGAGGCGGGTGATATACCTGACATCATTGAAATTTTTGTTGATAATTCGGCGACAGTGAGCTGCAATTTATTATTTTCTGAGTTCAAAGTCGTTGAAATTGTCACTGGTGCATACATAGAAGATTCTTTTAATATTAATTATCAAGAAAAGAATCAAGCATGGCGACTACTTACAACCGTAAATCTAGAAACAATGAATCTTGATCCAGCGTTAAACACAATATACTTTAATAATCGTCCAGCGCAGAAAAATGCAATTCTTGAGAAGATAAATCAATTAGAAGCGGGCACCTTTAGTTTAGAACAATTATACCTTGATTTGACGAACGCTAAATATCAAAAGATAGAAGGCATTGAAGGGGTCAGTGAAATGATGGAGATCTATATTGAGAAATATGCTCAGCCCCATTATGATAAAATTCTCAAAGATAATGGAGAGCCTGTTATTTCTCTTAGTGCCGCAGATAATCGTCATAACTCGAGTTTAAAATTAACTGGCGTACAAAGAACGGGTCTAAAATATGTTGATGAGAGTACACATTTACCTGTTGTACACCCAACACCGGCTCAAAAAGCACTCTCTACATTCAATTATATGTGTGTAACTGGTGATCATCAGTTACCTGCACCAGCTACGCTTGACTGGAATTGGATTAATGAAGAAGAGGCTGTACAGGATAATGGTGTGATTGCTGTGAGTCGCGATACCATTACTACGTTTTACAAAGGGCTAATTCTTCCTTTAGCATCATCAAGTATGATTGCACCTTCGGTTGATGTAAAGTGCGGCTTTTTTGCTATTGGGGATGTAACTTTTAAATGGAAGTTAGCTAGCAATCAGAAACCAACAGAAATACTCACTCCAAAGACAGGTGAAGATCTGCTTATTGTTAAGTATAGAGGAAAAGATTCGGATGAAATGAAAGTCCATATTAGTATGTTCCCATATACTGTTAATTATGGTCAGTTAACAATTAATTCTGATTATGAATGTCGCTTGTCTGTCAATGGGAATACAGTGACAGTAACACAAAATATTACAATGTATGTTTCAGTTCAACATATGGATGCGGTAGGAAAGGGCAAAGTCATTAATAAAACGATCACAGAAAAGCATGAGCTTTATGTTGATCATTCTGGCCAGATTAAAGTAAAGCATAAATCGACAACGAAAAATGAACCTGATGATATTAATTTTGATGAAGCTTGGTATACGTTCGGTAATGTATCTGATTTAGTCCACGATATCGAAAGAGAAGCTGAGAAATTGGTCGATACACACCTTAAACAAATACCAACTAAGACATTTGAAAGTTTTGTATTTCCAGGTGCCGATGTATTCACTTATAAAGATGTGAAATTCTCTAATCATCAAGATCTAGTATCAAAAATTAATTATCAAACGACGTCTGCAGTGCAAGATTTTGAAAGCGAAGGCATGACATCAGAAGAAAATAGTCAAGTTAGTTGTAGTTGTGGACGAACTAATAGCAATATTGCAGCATTGGTTGAATAATTAAGCTCATAATCATCAAATAAAGCCGCGACAAACGCGGCTTTATTATACGTTAAATTAGATGTTTACTCATCTCTCTTCCTTTGTAGTCTACACAAATTCTTAGATGCTAGTAATATTATTCCTAATGTTAAAATGGCGATTGAAGATGGTTCAGGTACTGACGGGCTCACTTCTTCCTCGAATCCTGCATAGCGAACCTGTGATTGAGAAAAGTTATAAAAACCAAATTTGCCTGTATTAAAGCTCCCTGACACATCAAAGATATTCGTACCATCAATACCGATTTTAATTCCAGTCATTGTAAAGTCTAAAGTGAAATCGTAAACAGTATTATCTGCCCATCCGTTACTTGGATCATAGTCAGATGCTAGGACAGTTATATCTGAACCTGTATGATCCCAATAATTTACATTTGGACCGCTAGTTTTTGACAGCGTAAAACCAGATGGAGCATATCCCCACGATGAAGAGTTTTGAGTATCTTGTTTCCAATCAAAAAGTAAAAAATCATTACTATTATTATACCCGAAAGCAAAACCTATATAGTCGTCGTCACTTGTCGTTTCAACTCCAAAAGAGCCCTCAAATATACTATCTATATAGTTAGAGTCACTAAGAAAGAAAGTTGGATCTCCGTTTGTGGTTTGTAAAACGCTTGTCCCTGTACCATCTACTGTCCAAGTTCCTCCAGAGGTAGGTGTCCAGGTGTTTAAGTCAAGCAATCCCGCATTAACAAAGCTGCTCATTGATAAAAATAAGACAGCTAAACTGGTTTTCAACATTCTTATATGCATATGCATTCCTTATTAATATCTTTTCGCTATTTTGGTAAGAGTACTTTGTTGCTTATAGCAATAGCACTTTGATAGAGCAGCAATAAACACACCAAAAATTAAATGATAGTAATAACAAATGGTTGAAGCATAACTTAATATTTTATGAACCTTTTTGTAAAAAAAGCCGACAGTACAAAATCAGCATTATAAATTCTGTTATAAACACTCTATTTTTAACACAATTATTAGGAACGTTAATGTTTAAGAAAATCATATTATGTCTCCCCGTTATCTTTTCAGGGTTTACTTATGCAAACTGTAGCGTGTCCAATAGTTTGGAAAATATGACGTTGATTCCCAATACAGTAAAAGGAATGCTGGTGCTATACCGAAAGTAAGCTATACAACATACTGTATATCTTACAAACACTTACATACGGACACGTAAAACACTGCCAACATATTTAACACTTAAATAACATGGTGTGCATATGAGAACCCGTAAATTAATAGCATTGTTACTCTCAACAATGGTCATAACATTCCCTGCCGCTGCAGTCACAGAACTAAAAATTAGCCTTCAGCTTCCTATCACTCACCCCCTTGGTCAGAACCTGATACATTTTAAAGACAAGGTTGAAAAAGAAAGTCAGGGGGATTTTAAAGTTAAAATCTATCCTTCAGCCCAATTATATAAAGATAAAGATGTACCAGCAGCAGTTAGTTCTGGCGCTATTAATATGGGGGTTGCTTCTCTAACCCGATTCGCAGGCACGATCCCTGCCGTTGATTTATTCTTTGTCCCTTTTATGTTTCCAACGTATGACTCAGTCGTAAAAGCAACAGCCCCTAATAGCAAAATTAGACAAAAGCTAGATGCTGAAATGACGAAAACAGGCGCTAGACCACTTTGGTGGCAAGCTTACGGTAGCACGGTCATCCTATCCAAAGACAAAGCCATTAAACAGCCACAAGATATGACAGGAAAAAAAGTTCGCGTATTTGGTAAAATTGTTGGTGAATTAGTTACAGCCGTCAATGGTTCTCCAACCATGATCTCAGGTAGTGAACAGTTTATGGCTTATCAACGAGGTACTGTCGACGCAGGAATGACAGGCTTAACAGCCATTGCTTCCCGAAAACTTTATGACGTTATGGATTATGTCACTCTGACCAATCATGCCGACATTGAATTTGTTGTACTCATTAATGATGAATTCTGGCTCAGTCTTACACCTAAACAGCAACAAATATTAACGGTTGCTGCACATCAGGTAGAAAAAGAGCTACGTGGGAATATTGCGGAAAAAGAACATGCAGCTTTAGATAAGATCAAGAAAACGTCTATGCAAGTGATTACGCTAAATGATGCAGAGATTAAGCAGTGGAAAGCGGCGTCATCTCCAGTCGTGGAGACATATATTGAATCTGCTGGCGAACTCGGTAATGAGCTTGTCAAACTAGCTAACGCATTATAAGGATATAAAGGGATGAAATATATAGATGCGATATCATCCCTATTAGGGCAAATAATGGGTTGGTTATTTGTTGTTATCGCAGGGATGATTACCTATGAAGTCATCGCTAGGTATCTTTTTAATAGTCCCACAATTTGGGCCGCAGAATTATCAATGTGTTGTATGATATGGGCTATCTACCTTGGTGCTGCGTATACAATACAACAAAGAGGGATGATCCGTATTGATATTCTAGGGCCATGGTTAGGGCCTAATTTCATCCTTTTTTCCGATATATTATCCCTTATTATTATCGCTATTTTTAGTACCATAGCCTGCTATTACGGCATCCAAGTCGTCACAGATTCCATCAGACTTAGCAGGGCTGCTTCCAGTATGCTTGCCTTGCCTATGTGGATAACAGAAATAGCGATACCAATAGGCTTTGCTACATTGGTACTGCAATGCATATCAGAAATAATACGAACACTTAAGTATGCATTATCCACACAGCAAGGTGATAATCGATAATGACCGTTATTACTCTCACTATCTTAGTCATACTACTTGCAATAGGAATACCCGTTGCTTTCGTATTTGCTACGGTAGGACTCGGTTTGTTTATCTATGATGACATATCATTAATGAACATACCCATAACCCTTTACAGTACAGCTGATAACTTTATCTTACTTTCTATCCCTCTGTTCTTATTAATGTCTAACATTTTGATCCGAGGTGAGCTTGGTGCCGATCTATACCGTGCAGTGCAAAGTTGGATAGGGCATTGGCCTGGAGGACTCGCCATGGCGACGATCCTATCCTGTGGTATTTTTTCTGCAATCTCAGGGTCTTCCGTTGCAACATCTGCAACCATCGGCAATATTGCCTTTCAGGAAATGATCACACGTGGTTATGAACGTCGTTTTGTACTTGGATTACTTGCTGCAGGTGGAACGCTCGGTATACTGATCCCGCCTTCAATCCCTCTCATTATTTACGGTATTATTACAGAATCATCCATATTAGATCTATTTCTTGCCGGTATTGGACCTGGTATTTTACTGATCACTCTGTTTATGTTGTATTGTTTTTGTTGGGCTAAATTCAATCATCAATATGCACCATCTTTAAAAGCAAGCTGGCATGAAAGAATGATCTGCAGTGTCAAAGCATTACCAACATTACTGCTCATATTCATTATTATTGGTGGTATTTACACAGGTGTGTGTACCCCGACAGAATCAGCCGCCGTCGGTGTGACAACATCTCTGCTGATCGTATTATTAAAGCGGACACTTAGTTGGGATGCGATGAAATACGCTGTCATGGATACACTGAAAACAACTGTTTCTGTATTTTTTATTATTGCAGGCGCAAAAATATTTAGTAAAGCGATAACCTTCTATGACATTCCACAAAGTATCTCATTAACATTAACCGAATCATTCAGTACTCCTCCAGCACTTATCTTGTCAATTTGTTTTAGCCTGCTTATTATCGGCTTATTTCTAGAGTCTATATCCATGTTGCTACTGATGATGCCTGTATTACTGCCCACTATTCAGCTAATGGGGATCGATATTATTCGTGATGATGATTGAATGCGCTCTGGTTACTCCACCTGTCGGCTTAAACCTATTTACGATACAAGCAGTAACAGGCAGCCCAATAATCGATATAACTAAAGGTGTAACTCCTTTTTTCATACTCATTTTATTGGCGGTTTTGATTATCTACCTGTTACCAGAGATCGCGTTATTTATCCCTTATCATTACACGGGGTAGGAGGTGTCTCCTCACGCTGCGACCAGTATCCAGCCAATAATGCACCGGATAAATTATGCCACACAGAAAATATAGCCGCAGGTAAAGCTGCCAGCGGAGTAAAGAATTTCATCGCCAGCGCGGTCGCTAACCCCGAATTTTGTAATCCGACCTCTAATGAAATGGTTCGACAAATCGTTTTATTGAATCCCATTAAACGGCAACAGATATACCCAAGCAATAATCCAATGCCGTTATGCAAAACAACAGCAAGTGCAATCAAGGGGCCAAGCTGTGCAAATTGTTTTGCATTAAGTGCGACAATAATCATAATTGCGGTGACAATCGATAGCATAGAGATAAGAGGTAATACAGGAGTAATACGAGTAATTTTACTTCCTATCAATTGATTTATTAGCAAACCGATACTCACAGGTAATAATACAATTTTAACTAGGCTCCATATCATCACAGCCATTGGAATATCTACTTTTTGGCCAATCAATAACTCTGCCAATAAGGGGGTTAATACGACGCCAAGCAGTGTTGACGTTGCCGTCATGGTGATAGATAAAGCAACATCGCCTTTCGCCAAATAGCACACTACATTCGACGCAGTCCCACCTGCCACAGTTCCAACTAATACCATACCTATCATCAGAGATTCATCCAAACCCATAAATATGCTAATCATTAACGCGACCAAAGGCATAATAGTAAATTGTAGTAATACTCCGGCACCAACCGCATATTTATACGTAAGCACATTGGTAAAATCACGAAAACTGAGTGTTAACCCCATGGATAACATAATGATAATCAATAATGGAACAATATAACCTTTGAAAGGAATCAAAAGTTCGGGTTGAACATAGGCGAAAATAGCCCCCAAAAGTGCCCATAGCGGGAAAAGAGCTGTAATTCTATTTAACATGTATTATCCTTTTTAAATTAGTGCGCATTCATTTGCAGCAGAAGTATGTTTAATTAATTATCCAGTTATTGGTTCCGTTTTAAACGTCGATTGATTATAACCCTTTTAAAACATTAGCTATTTTGTAACTAAGCATTATAGTCAAAAGGGGTAGTGTGTAAACACATCATCTTTACCCTTATCTATTTTTCCCAAACCTTGAACTCTCACAATAAATCGCGCTAGACTGAGTACCCATTGTTGGGTACTATTAACGCTCTATTTTTAACACAACAATTAGGAACGTTAATGTTTAAGAAAATTATATTATGTCTACCTGTCATGTTTTCAGGGTTTACTTATGCAAGTTGTAGCGTGCCCAATAGTTTGGAAAATATGACGTTGATCAATCATGTTGAATCCCAATACAGTGCAACGAATCCGAATGCAGGAGCTATATCGAAAGTTACCTATACGACAGATCGTTATCTTAACGAATTTCTTAATAAAGAAATTGGTCCTTTCACTGGATCTTATACTTATAAAGTACTCGACGATGAAAATGGTGTCGGTATCTATTTGGGTGACGAAACAAAACCACTGAACAAACCCTCACATACAGTTATCTTCAAATGCTTAACGGATAAATATGGTATGGCGATCTTTACTCAAATATCCGGCGCTAATGAGCCTGTAGGCAGACAAAATACTCTTACCTATACGATAATGTGAGAATGATAGGTGTCTGCAATGACATCGCCAACTTAGGTACAAGCTAAGTTGGCTCATCTTAAATAGCGCATGTTATGTAAGGCAGAAAAATAGATAGCCAACACGATTAATCAAGCATGAGAGCGTTAAGTTAATAAAGAGAAAAGGGCAGTCACATCAAGTTACCACCTCTAACAGATCGGACCTTTTTGTGATAACCCATCACGTGCAAGGTATTGATAATACAATTATTGACATGATATTTAGTTGTGATAATTATGCATCATCCAGAAAATATTGAGTTGATTATTTCGCTTAATTCAAATAATTAGATATTTTCCGGAATGGATTTTTGGTTTTTTCAATGAACCAAAAAATGATGGATATATGCCTAGGATTGGCATTATTTAAGGATAAATCATGTTTAAACGTACATTTCTAACTACTTTGATAGGCTATGCTGTTGTACTCAACAGTTATGCAATGACCCCACAAGAAGACCCACTAAATCCAACCGGATTTATCGTTTCTCAATCAGAAGTTAAAGCTGCAGAAGATGCTAAAACATTAGACCCAATGTATGATATTTGGGCTCAAGCATTACGGACACAACCTAACGCTGTAGTTGACGCTATTGAATCTGGGTCAGCTTCAAATCCAGACAATGTTAAACGCTTAGAACGTGTTTTCCCACAAGATGAATGGATCTTCTTAACGCAGATGGCCGCTCCTGAATATACCTATACACGTTTATTACGTGCTGTTGGTAAGTTTCCTGCATTCTGTGGTGAATACACAGATGGCCGTAACTCAGATGAAATTTGTAAAAAATCAATTATTACTGCATTTGCTCATTTTTCACAAGAAACGGGTGGGCATATTGCTAAAGACAATATCTCAGACAACCCGCAAGCCTTAGAAGAGTGGCTGCAAGCGCTTGTACACGTTCGTGAGATGGGGTGGTCTGAAGGTCAAGAAGGGTACACGACAGGTTGTGGTCAGAACGATTGGCAAAATGCCCGTTGGCCATGTTCTGCAGGACAAGGTTATTTTGGTCGTGGTGCTAAACAACTTTCTTACCACTTTAACTATGGCATGTTCTCTGAAGTCATGTACGACGGTGATGCGACTGTATTGTTAAATAATCCAAGTATAGTTGCTGATTCTTGGTTAAATTTGGCGTCTGCTATTTGGTTCTTTTTAACTCCACAAGCACCAAAACCAGCAATGTTGCATGTTATTGACCGAACATGGTCTCCGTCACAGCGTGAAGCAGATGCCGGAATTACTTATGGTTTTGGTACCACAATCAACGTTATCAATGGCGGGATTGAGTGTGGAGAGCAAAACAAAACTAAAGGACAGCCAGTTAATCGAATTCGTTACTGGGAAGGGTTATCAGCACACTACCAAATCCTTCTTGAGTCTGATGAAAAAAATACATGTTTTCAACAAACACCCTACGGCAGTATTAATCTGAATGGCGCAACTGATGTGCTTTACACAAACTGGGATGGTAACTGGAAATATTACGCGGATCGTCCAGGTGGCGCTTCCTTTGAGTGTGAATTAGTTGGCTTTCAAACTGCTTATTCAGCTCTGGTCCCAGGTGATTATGGAAAATGTGTCACAAACTTCTTTGGCTCTCATGCAGGTTGGCCTGAAGTTCGTATAGTACCTGGCAGTGAAATGCCAACTATACCGACTGAACCGACAGATCCCGGTGCAGGTGGTGTAGCGGCTTGGGATGCCAGTAAAGTTTATGCTTCGGCTGGTGAGCAAGTTAGTTATAAAGAGTCTATCTATGAAAGTAAGTGGTGGACACAAGGTGATTTACCTGGCGCAGGTGGGCCATGGTTATTCATTAAGGCTTTAACAGTCACTCCAGTAACTGCAGTAACTGCAACGTCAGTTGATTCTTCTCCAACTAATTTCATTATTTGGGAAGACGGTGTGTCTCAAGTAGCCAACGGTGACAAGGTCACAAATAGTGGTAAGTGTTTTATTGCTAAAAATGCTCCTGGCGTTTGGGATACTCCGGCGGTTTCTAACAACCTTTGGGACGAAATATCCTGCCAATAAGTTAGTCTTTTGTTAGTCTAAATCTAAAATCCTCGTTAGTTAACGGGGATTTTATGTTTTGGTGTTTTAATATGTGTGAAGATATTTGATTACATCATATTTTGGATAAAATATGATGTAATCATTTAGATGCATATCATATACTTTATGGTAAATAACCCAGGTGTTAAATTGACAACATCTCAAATCATCTCTGTCTATCGAATAATACAACCGGTCATCAAATAGGGCCTGATTTCAGATGACCATAAACCCTATTTAACATAATATACATTATGCGCAGTGTTGTTGTAAGTCCCAGTTAGAGATGTCAGGTTTGTCACCGTTAGAAATGTCATGTTGAACTATCTTCAGAGCATCAATTCGACGCTCTGGACCTACATGATGTTACTCACTATGACTGATATTGAAATATACAGAATTAACACCATCAAAAATGTCATTGATAAACGTATCTCTGGCGTCGATGCTGCCGCGCTTCTAAACCTAAGTCCACGACAAGTATATCGACTGACGAAGCAATATTTAAAACATGGAACTGAAGGTTTGATTTCACATAAACGTGGCCAGCCTAGTAACCATCACCATTCCTATAAATTCAAACAACACGTTCTTGACCTCGTGCAGATTCATTACCAAAATTTTGGTCCAACTCTCGCACACGAAAAACTTACCGAGCTACATGCTATTTCTGTGGGCGTTGAAACACTGCGTCAATGGATGATTTCCGACGGTCTGTGGCGACCACACGCCAAACGTAAACCTAAGGTATATCAGCCTCGCTATCGTCGTGATTGCTTCGGTGAACTCATACAAATTGATGGCTCTCATCATGACTGGTTTGAAGGCCGCAGCGATAAATGTTGCCTGATCGTTTATATCGATGATGCTACCAGTCAGATCATGAGTTTAAGATTTACGAATGCAGAAACAACGCTCGATTACATGGCGATAACGCGTGAATATATAAAGCAATATGGCAAGCCAACCGCGTTTTATTCAGACAAACATTCCGTATTTAAAGTTAATAACCGGGATGCTAAAACGGCTAAAATAACGCAATTTGGACGGGCTCTGAAAGACCTGAATATAGAGTTGTTCTGTGCTAATAGCTCTCAAGCGAAAGGCCGCGTTGAACGTGCTAACAAAACATTACAGGACAGATTGATTAAAGAAATGCGCCTGGATGGAATCAATAATATCGAAGACGCCAATATATGGTTACCAAAATTTATAGCGGACTTTAATCGCCGATTTGCAAAACCCCCGCTCTACACCAAAAATATGCACCGACCAGTTACAGAGCAACCCTATGAATTAGATAACATTTTCTCTTGGCATGAGCTCCGTAAATTATCGAATTCATTAACTTTACAATACGACAAGGTGCTTTATATGATTGAATCATCTGATGAAAATAATCGATTAACGCGTGAAACGGTTAAGGTGCTAGATTATCCCGATGGCACAATTGCAATTCACTATGGGAATCGAACGTTAAAATATCAAATATTTGATAAGCTACAAAAGGTAAATCAAGGTCAGGTGGTTGATAATAAACGGCTTGGCGCAGTGCTAAAACTCGCTCAAACTGAACAACGGATATTAGAGCTAGAAGATAAACGTTCACGCAGTAAAAAAGCCCCCAAACGTTCTGCTCAAAAGCGGGCAATAGAGCAACTACGGGCTATAAATCCTGTGTTAGTTAACCCAGATGAATTCAAGCCAAGTTCATCAACTCAGTGACTGATAAATTGATTTGTCGCCGTTTGTTACATATCTTTATTAAATACCAAAAGCGACATTTCTATCGGTGAGAGCACATGACATTTTAAACGGGGTTTAACAGTTGTTGTAAGTCCCAGTTAGAGATGTCAGGTTTGTCACCGTTAGAAATGTCATGTTCATTAGCCATTATTCTGTTCAAACCATTCTATTTACTACAAAATTACCGTGCGCTACGTGAAATCTGAAATCTTTTACCACTATAGTTACAGCAGATTTCACACAGCGCGCATGTTATTTCCGGGTTTGATTATTAAAATTACCTAGCTGACTTTAAATGTTCGAGTTCTTTTGAGCGCGTGAATATTTTTGCATAGCCATTAAAAATAGAAACTAGCTCATGTATCCAATTTTTTTGTCCCAAAGTCTCAATTACTATCATTTCAATGAATTAATGATATCTTGATATATGAGATGAGTTTATAAGACTAATGAAGCCTGTACATAAGGCTATAAGTTACATTTATAAACCAGTCTCATAAAACGAACGTTTGTTGAGACTGGTTTGTCATACAATATTCACTCAACTATATCTTACAAAAAATAACATACAGTCCAAAATTGGGGTGGCAATAAGTAAATCCAATTTTTAATGCTAAGTTTAACGACCTTGTCATAAGCTCTTAATCAACTTTACTCGTAATAGGTTTTCTCTGTTGATCCTTAGGCTTGTTATCTTTAATTCCTCTGCATAAAATATCTTTGGCTGTTAAAATATCCTGATGATCACATTCCTCTATTACAATGTTTTCAATCGTGTTACTTACCCATTTCGTGATGTTATTATCATGCATTTCAACTATCAATTGATTAAACTCCTGAGTAGCACTACCAAAATCGTTAATACGCTTGCCAGCTTTAAATAGAACAACGTTAGAATATAATAATTTACCACTAGGAGTACAATTACCTATTTTTAATTCAAATGGCAATGCAGCCAATACATTATCAATATAAGAATGGCTAACCCCTTCTTTACGCAACTGTTTTTCAAAAGTTTCTAACATCACTGATGAACCCTGTTGTGCTGATAATTCAATAATTCGTTTGGTTGCAATCACAGAGTCCAGCAAGTATATCTTGATATCCCTAGCACCAAGTTGCTCTAATTGATAAGCAATCTCCATAGACAACAGCCCTCCTGATGACCATCCTAAAAGTCTAATAGGTTGTTCAATTGACGTTACATTTAAAATTAATTCTAGATATATAGACGCTAACTTATGTAATGAATCAACTTTCTCACTATTTAAAAAGTTGTAGTTATTAATACCAATACAATTATATTCGGTAGACAATGCCTCAGCTAATGATGCATATACTTCACTTCCACATCCTGTAGCATGGATCATAAACAACGCTTGCGTTGCTGTTGAAGTTGGAGTGAGTAAACTGAGTAATTCGTTTTGAAAGCAATTAATACCCAACCAATCAGATAAAGAGAAAATACATGTATGACTAAATATTATCGCTAATGGTATTTCAATATCTAATTGTCGGCGGATCACTGATACCAATTGAATTGCAAGAATCGAATTTCCGCCAATACGGAAGAAGTCATCCTGAATGCCCACCTGCTCGATAGCCAGCACATCTTGCCAGACCTGACACAGTTGGATTTCCAATGCTGTACGCGGTGCCACATATGTGTCACTTTCAGTAAAATTAGGCTCAGGCAATGCACGACGGTCAAGCTTACCGTTAATGGTTAAAGGTACCTGCTCGATAACCGTGAAACTCGCAGGAACCATGTACTCTGGCAATGCGGACAAAAGGGCATGACGAATAGTGTCTATATCTAGCTCACGAACTATCTCAACATAATCTGCTTCGATACTATTTTCACAAGGGTCTTCGGAATGTAAATCTGCAACCAAATAAGCGGCCAGATATTTGCTGCCATGACGCTCACGGTCAATCACCACGGCTTGCTTAACGTTATCTTGTGCGGCTAATACCGTCTCTACTTCACCCAGCTCAATACGGTAACCCCGGATTTTAACCTGATTATCATTACGCCCTAGGTATTCAAGGTTTCCATTCGGTAACCAGCGCACCAAGTCGCCGGTTTTATATAAGCGGGTATACCCTTTCTCAACATCCGCTTCCGTTGCAAATGGATTGTCGATAAAACTCGCCGCTGTTAAATCAGGGCGGTTTAGGTAACCACGTGCTAAACCTGCTCCACCAATGTAAAGCTCACCAGAAGTGCCTATCGGTAAAAGATTACAATAACGATCCAATACAAATAATTGAACATTATTAATCGCAACACCAATATTGTTCACCAACCCCTTATCGTAACAGTGTACTGACGCACATACCGTTGATTCTGTTGGTCCATAAGCATTAAATATATTAGTTTGACGACCAAATGTCTCCATCATTTCTCGCTGGGGTGACTCACCCGCTACAATCAGACTTTTTATCGACATCAAGCGTTCAGGCGACATCATAGACAGCATTACAGGTGGCAAGGTTGCTAGCTCTATAGCATTGTCTTCGATAAAAAATGACAGTTGTAGATAGTCTTTACGAACGACCTCATTACAGAGGTAAAGTGTATGCCCTGTAGATAAACTAACAAACAGTTCAAACACGCTAGCATCAAATACATAAGCTGAAAACAATAAAGCGTTCTTCATGTTATTTACATTAAATCTCTCAGCTTGCGCAGCGACTAAATGGCAAACACTATGATGCTCAATCATCACCCCTTTCGGTTTACCCGTTGTCCCCGAGGTATAAATAACATACGCCAGTGATGTTGGATTATTCTCAGCAATTAAGTTATTTGTTGATACACCTTCGGCGTGCTTTTCATCATCAACCGCTAATCTGAATACAGAGGATATTTCATCCGCCTCAGTGAACAACACATCAAGCGATGACATATGATGCTGTTGCGTTAACAACAGGCTCGTCTTCGTATCTTCCAGAATAAACTGAATACGCTCTGCGGGATATTCAGGAGACACGGGCACATAGGCCCCACCGGCTTTTAATACCGCCAATATACTCATCACCATTTCTAGACTGCGGTCGAAATAAAGTGCAACGAGTGTATCTGCGGGTAATGAGTGCACTTGTGTTGCTTGCGCACCCCCTGTCACCCCTGCATATTCCGCTACGATTACTCGCGCTAACTGGTTCGCCTTATTGTTTAATTCACGATAAGTCAGTGCTTCCCCTTCAAATACCAATGCAATATTGTCAGGCGTTCGCTCCACTTGCGCTTCAAATAACTGGTGAATGGTTTTATCTTGCGGGTATGGTGCATCCGTTTGATTCCACGTGTGTAATAGCGTATGACGCTCATTATCACTAATCAGCGATATGGCATTATGTGGCATATCGGGCGTGATAACCGATTTATTCACAACATTCGACATCTGACCGAGCAAACGATTGGCCTGCTCAGCACTTAACCACGATTCATCGTAACTTAATTTAATAACAAGACTGCCGTCATGTTCATACGCCATTACAGAGAGGGGATAATCAACCTTCTCCACGGCCTTGCATAAACAAATGTTCAGTGTATCTTCGTCCGAATCACCTTCGGGGGTTGGGTAGTTTTCAAATACAAACAAACTGTGGAACAGTCGCTCACCCTGCTTTTGTAAGCTCGCTAATGCAACACCACTGTGACTGTTTATCGATGATATTTCCTCTTGTATATGCGTTAACATATCACGAACCGTTGCATCCTCGCGCCAATCAATGGCGAGTGGTAAGGTATTAATGTATAACCCCACACTCGACTCAATACCGTCGATCGGTATGTCCCGTCCCGAAACCGTGGTCCCGACAATCGTTTGTTCATCATGCGTGTATGTGTGGAGCAACTTATGCCAGGCAAACTGTGCCATCACATTAATGGTGATACCTAACTGACGGCAACACTGTTTCAAGGCGTGATAATCATCACCTTTTATCACTAAGGCTTGCTCTGCGGGTGTTATTATTACCTGCGTTACCGATAAATCAATCGGATTACTCAATAACGTATTAATATCATTGCTCTCTGCAAACTCCGCCGCTTTCTTATCCCAATATGCCTGTGCATTCTTTTTATTTTTAACAAGGTAGGCCTGTGCTGCCGGATAAGCGTTGTCCTGCTCTACCGCTGGCGTCTGACCCGCCATCAATGCCTTGTAGTAAGTCAATACCGTTTGCTGTAAAACTGGGCCGCTCCAACCATCACTGATACTGTGATGCTCACTCATCAATATACTGTAGTGACTATTGTGATGTTTCATGATGACGAAACGCAATAATCCCGGCTTTGTTAAATCAAAGCCAACTTTTCTATCTTGCACTTGAATACGTTCAATTTCCGCATCACGTGCGACCGTATCGAGGTGACTCAGGTCGATAACGGTGAAGTTGTCCGCACTGATACTCGCCCCTTTCGTTATCACCTGTAGCATATTATTATCCCAGTTAAACGCGGTGCGTAAAATAGGATAACGTAACGACGCCAATGCCCAAGCCTGCTGATAACTGACGATATCCAGTTCAGCATGTACATCTAATAATAACTGAACCCGATAAGCATCATCATTAGGCTGATGTAAATGATGATAAATGAACCCTTGCTGTAAACTGTTAGCCGGGTATAAGTCTTCAATGTCATAATTTGATTGCAACGGTTCAAGCTGAGCCTGAGTGATACCCGCATACGGGTAATCACAAGCAGTGGTAATACCGCCAGCGTCCGCCACTTCACAACAATGGGCAATCACATCTTGTAATGCTCGTTCAAATTCCCAGTTAAAGACCCGTGTTTGCTCATCCGAAAGTTGCGAGCTAACCATCATCATCAACTGTCCATCCTGCACAAACCCGTTTATGTTTAACGCTAAATCACTCTGATTACCCGCTGAAACATCAAGTCCCGCTGGCTCACCGGTAAGCTGCCACATGCCATCTGCATGACTATCTCCCGTTGCATTATCAAATTGCCCCAGATAGTTAAACGAAATTGCAGGCATAGCCAACCGCTGGCCATTATCACCCATACTGGCACAAGGACCAAAACCAATCCCCTTATTAGGAATCGCCCTGAGCATCTCTTTCGTCGAGATGAGTGTGTCCCTTAAAGTTTTCTGCCCTTCCAGTCTCACTGGATACTGGGTTGTAAACCAGCCTACGGTACGAGACACATCAATGGAGGCATTCAATTGTTCACGCCCATGCCCTTCCAAGGCAATATGATGCGTCGTGTGCTCAAAAGTATGCTGCAATGCCAATGTTAATGCACTGAGTAAAACATCATTAATTTCACTGCTATAACCCAGATTCGCTTTATGCAACAGACGCTTCGTGTCCAATTCAGACAAGGACACAACCTGATGCTGTACTTCCGACAACACAGGGGGCTCACCAAGGTCTGATAATACACTATGCCAGTACGCTTGCTCATCCGGGTTTCCCGCTGGATAGGCATTCACCGCATCAGTCCATTGTCGATAACTGCTGGTTTTCTTACCCAATGATAATAACGACGGTATTGACGTAGAGGCGTCAACATCCCCCTTCAACCTGACAGCTAATGACTGCTTCAGCAGGCTCATCATATCATCCGCCAGAATACGCCAAGATACCGCATCGATAATCAAGTGATGGAATGCAAACCAGACCCTTGCCTGACCGTCTTCACAACCCGTTAAATGTACCGCACGCCATAAGGGGCCGTTTTCAATATTGAAATTCGCTTGCCATTGGGTCATTTGTGCGATTAATTCAGCATCTTCATTACCACTGTATCGACTGACATCACAATGATGCAATGGCGCCATTACTGCGTCTTGAGGTGAGAGATAATGCTGACTGACCTTACTTGTATTAGCGAGGTTAATACCGTTTTCATTATTGAACTTAAACCCAGCACGCAATATGTCATGGTGCTCGGTCATCACCTCTAATACACGCTTAATATCAGCACGGCTTATATCGTGAGGGATACGCACAGTGAAAGATTGATTCCAATGGTTTGGCACCGCATATTGCTGGTCAAAGAACCAAGACTGAATAGGCAGTAATCTAAGTTCACCCGTTAATACACCTTGCTCAGCATCAATCTCTACCACGTCTCGTGAAGATAACAGCAATGATGCCAATTGAGAAACACTAGGTGCATCAAAAACATCCTTAACCTGCACGTCAAAGGATGCGCGGCGTAACCGAGAAACCAGTTGAATACTGATTATCGAATCCCCTCCAATACGGAAGAAGTTATCCTGAATGCCCACCTGCTCGATACCCAGCACATCTTGCCAGACCTGACACAGTTGGATTTCCAATGCTGTACGTGGCGCAACATATGTGTCACTTTCAGTAAAATTAGGCTCAGGCAATGCACGACGGTCAAGCTTACCGTTAATGGTTAAAGGAACTTGCTCGATAACCGTGAAACTCGCAGGAACCATGTACTCTGGCAATGCGGACAAAAGGGCATGACGAATAGTGTCTATATCTAACTCACGAACTACCTCAACATGATCGGCTTCGATACTATTTTCACAAGGGTCTTCGGGATGTAAATCAGCAACCAGATAAGCGGCCAGATATTTGCGGCCATTACGCTCACGGTCAATTACCACGGCTTGCTTAACGTTATCTTGTGCGGCTAATACCGTCTCTATTTCACCCAGCTCAATACGGTAACCCCGGATTTTAACCTGATTATCATTACGCCCTAGGTATTCAAGGTTTCCATCCGGTAACCAGCGCACCAAGTCGCCGGTTTTATATAAGCGGGTATACCCTTTCTCAACATCCGCTTCCGTTGCAAATGGATTGTCGATAAAACTCGCCGCTGTTAAATCAGGGCGGTTTAGGTAACCACGTGCTAAACCTGCTCCACCAATGTAAAGCTCACCAGAAGTGCCTATCGGTAAAAGATTACAATAACGATCCAATACAAATAATTGAACATTATTAATCGCAACACCAATATTGTTCACCAACCCCTTATCGTAACAGTGTACTGACGCACATACCGTTGATTCTGTTGGTCCATAAGCATTAAATATATTAGTTTGACGACCAAATGTCTCCATCATTTCTCGCTGGGGTGACTCACCCGCTACAATCAGACTTTTTATCGACATCAAGCGTTCAGGCGACATCATAGACAGCATTACAGGTGGCAAGGTTGCTAGCTCTATAGCATTGTCTTCGATAAAAAATGACAGTTGTAGATAGTCTTTACGAACGACCTCATTACAGAGGTAAAGTGTATGCCCTGTAGATAAACTAACAAACAGTTCAAACACGCTAGCATCAAATACATAAGCTGAAAACAATAAAGCGTTCTTCATGTTATTTACATTAAATCTCTCAGCTTGCGCAGCGACTAAATGGCAAACACTATGATGCTCAATCATCACCCCTTTCGGTTTACCCGTTGTCCCCGAGGTATAAATAACATACGCCAGTGATGTTGGATTATTCTCAGCAATTAAGTTATTTGTTGATACACCTTCGGCGTGCTTTTCATCATCAACCGCTAATCTGAATACAGAGGATATTTCATCCGCCTCAGTGAACAACACATCAAGCGATGACATATGATGCTGTTGCGTTAACAACAGGCTCGTCTTCGTATCTTCCAGAATAAACTGAATACGCTCTGCGGGATATTCAGGAGACACGGGCACATAGGCCCCACCGGCTTTTAATACCGCCAATATACTCATCACCATTTCTAGACTGCGGTCGAGATAAAGTGCAACCAAGGTATCTGCGGGTAATGAGTGCGCTTGTGTTGCTTGTGCCTGCCCTGTCATCCTTGCATGCTGCGCTACGATTACTCGCGCTAACTGGTTTGCCTTATTGTTTAATTCACGATAAGTCAGCGCTTCCCCTTCAAATACCAATGCAATATTGTCAGGTGTTCGCTCCACTTGCGCTTCGAATAACTGGTGAATGGTTTTATCTTGCGGGTATGGCGCATCTGTTTGATTCCACGTGTGCAATAGAGTATGCCTTTCTTCCGCTGATAACATATCTATATCTGCTATCTGCTGCTGTGGATTAACCACCATCGCCTTAATCACACGCTGATACATGCCTACTAAACGCTGCATACTTTCAGCGTCAAACAAGCTGATTGCATAGTTAAGGTTAATCGATAATCTACCCTGCCCATCATTGACAACGAAGCTAATGTCGTATTTGGCCGGAGCATATACTTGCGCATCTGACGCACCCAACACAACAGGTTTTAATTGCAGTTCATTTCCTTCCGCATTTTGCTCAACAAAATCTTGCCCTGCAAAATTTTGAACACTGAACATCACTTGGAATAGTGGATGACGTGAGGTATCACGTTCGAGTTTTAGGTAATCCACAATACGTTCAAACGGCAGCTCTTGGTGTACTTTAGCCCCGGTAACCACTTCATGAACCTGCGATAGATACGCCTCTATTGTTTGCTGCTTATTCACCTGACTGCGCAAAGCCAATACGTTTACAAAGAAACCAATAAGCGCTTGCGTTTGTGCATGATGGCGATTATCCGATGGTGACCCCAACACGATATCATCTTGCCCAGATAACGTAGATAAGGTGACATAGAAAGCACTTAACATAACGGTGTAGAGTGTTGTGCCTTGTTGTTTCGCCAGTGACCGTAATTGTTGAGACAGTCCTTCATCAAGTGTGAAGTCAAGGTCTCTACCTGTATAATCAATTTGCGCTGGACGTACCTTGTCTGTAGGTAAGTTAAGCGTTTCAAATCCAGATAATTGCGTTCCCCAATAATCCAGCAACCGCTCTCGCACTTCACCTTGCAAGTAACCCCGTTGCCATACCGCATAATCACCATAGGTAATACTGAGTTCCGGTAAGGTTATCGGCTTGCTATCCAGTAATGCCGCATAACAATGTGATAACTCTCGCTCAAAGATTTCGGTAGACCAGCCATCAAAAGCAATATGATGCCAAAGTATCAATAAATAGCTTTCTGATAGTAGCGAATAATGATGTACTCGCATCGGCGCTTCATTGGCCAAATCAAAAGGCTGGGCTGTCATATCGTGCACTAAAGCGACAAGCGTATTTTTATCGGCCACAGTGTGCTTATGTATTACGGGTGGCTGACCCAGTAACTGCTGATAATACTGACCATCATTGTGACTACGATAGCTTGAATTCAATATCGGATGACGTTCGACGACACAGCGAATAGCCTGTGCTAACACATCAATGTCGACAGTATTATCCAATTGCAGTAACGCGGGAATGTGGTACGCACTTGAACCCTGTTCGAAAGTCTCGATGAACAATAAACGCTCTTGCGCAAAAGACAGGGCAGGTTCATCTAAATCACACTTAGGAATAATCACCATTTCAGCACTGTCTAAACTTGCTAAGCACTGAGCAAGACTTGCGATTGTTTTGTGTTCAAACAACAAGCTCAACGGTGTATCAAGGTGCATCTCCTTACGGGTAACGGCTGTTAACCGTATCGCGGTAATCGAATCCCCTCCAATACGGAAGAAGTCATCCTGAATGCCCACCTGCTCGATAGCCAGCACATCTTGCCAGACCTGACACAACTGGGCTTCTAATGCAGTACGCGGTGCCACATATGTGTCACTTTCAGTAAACTCTGGCTCAGGCAATGCACGACGGTCAAGCTTACCGTTAATAGTTAAAGGTACCTGCTCGATAACCGTGAAACTCGCAGGAACCATGTACTCTGGCAACTCGGCCAAAAGGGCATGACGAATAGTGTCTATATCTAGCTCACGAACTATCTCAACATTATCTGCTTCGATACTATTTTCACAAGGGTCTTCGGAATGTAAATCAGCAACCAAATAAGCGGCCAGATATTTGCTGCCATTACGCTCACGGTCAATCACCACGGCTTGCTTAACAGTATCTTGTGCGGCTAATACAGTCTCTATTTCACCCAGCTCAATACGGTAACCCCGGATTTTAACCTGATTATCATTACGCCCTAGGTATTCAAGGTTTCCATCCGGTAACCAGCGCACCAAGTCGCCGGTTTTATATAAGCGGGTATACCCTTTCTCAACATCCGCTTCCGTTGCAAATGGATTGTCGATAAAACTTGCCGCTGTTAAATCAGGGCGGTTTAGGTAACCACGTGCTAAACCTGCTCCACCAATGTAAAGTTCACCAAGTGAGCCTATTGGCTGCAATTGCCCACCGTTTCCAATAACATATAAATTAATATTATCGATTGCTTTACCGATCCCAACACTCGCATCAGAGGCTGTTCTATTTTGTGTTACACAGACCGTACTTTCTGTCGGGCCGTATTCATTAAAAAATAGTTTTGATGGTTTTACAGATAAATTATTTAGTCTATCTCCCCCTGTGTGTAATATAGAAAGTGACGAGGTAACAAAACTATCACTAAAACTATTTATCAAAGCTGTAGGAATAAAAGCTTTAGTTATTTTTTTTCTCTCAATAAAATCAAGAATACTATCTACGCCTGACTTTTCTTTCTCGGATATCATATATAATACACATCCACTAATGACTCCAGGAAAAAGCTCATAAACTAATGCATCAAAAACATAATTAGAAAACAACATCGCATTGACGTTAATATCAAGTTGGTGAGACCTCAACATGTATGTAGATAAATTAACTAATCCCTTATGCTCAATCATCACCCCTTTCGGCTTACCCGTTGTCCCCGAGGTATAAATCACATACGCCAGTGATGTTGGATTATTCTCAGCAATTAAGTTATTTGTTGATACACCTTCGGCGTGCTTTTCATCATCAACCGCTAACCTGAATACAGAGGATATTTCATCCGCCTCAGTGAGCAGCGCATCAAGTGATGGCATATGATGCTGTTGCGTTAACAACAGGCTCGTCTTCGTATCTTCCAGAGTAAACTGAATGCGCTCTGCGGGATATTCTGGAGAAATAGGCACATAGGCCCCACCGGCTTTTAAGACTGCCAGTATGCTAATCACCATTTCTAGACTGCGATCGAGATAAAGAGCAACGAGCGTATCTGCGGGTAATGAGTGCACTTGTGTTGCTTGCGCACCCCCTGTCACCCCTGCATACTCCGCTACGATTACTCGCGCTAACTGGTTCGCCTTATTGTTTAATTCACGATAAGTCAGTGCTTCCCCTTCAAATACCAATGCAATATTGTCAGGTGTTCGCTCCACTTGCGCTTCGAATAACTGGTGAATGGTTTTATCTTGCGGGTATGGTGAATCCGTTTGATTCCACGTGTGTAATAGAGTATGCCTTTCTTCCGCTGATAACATATCTATATCTGCTATCTGCTGCTGTGGATTAACCACCATCGCCTTAATCACACGCTGATACATGCCTACTAAACGCTGCATACTTTCAGCGTCAAACAAACTGATTGCATAGTTAAGGTTAATCGATAATCTACCCTGCCCATCATTGACAACGAAGCTAATGTCGTATTTGGCCGGAGCATATACTTGCGCATCTGACGCACCCAACACAACAGGTTTTAATTGCAGTTCATTTCCTTCCGCATTTTGCTCAACAAAATCTTGCCCTGCAAAATTTTGAACACTGAACATCACTTGGAATAGTGGATGACGTGAGGTATCACGTTCGAGTTTTAGGTAATCCACAATACGTTCAAACGGCAGCTCTTGGTGTACTTTAGCCCCGGTAACCACTTCATGAACCTGCGATAGATACGCCTCTATTGTTTGCTGCTTATTCACCTGACTGCGCAAAGCCAATACGTTTACAAAGAAACCAATAAGCGCTTGCGTTTGTGCATGATGGCGATTATCCGATGGTGACCCCAACACGATATCATCTTGCCCAGATAACGTAGATAAGGTGACATAGAAAGCACTTAACATAACGGTGTAGAGTGTTGTGCCTTGTTGTTTCGCCAGTGACCGTAATTGTTGAGACAGTCCTTCATCAAGTGTGAAGTCAAGGTCTCTACCTGTATAATCAATTTGCGCTGGACGTACCTTGTCTGTAGGTAAATTAAGCGTTTCAAATCCAGATAGTTGTGTTCCCCAATAATCCAGCAACCGCTCTAGCACTTCACCTTGCAAGTAACCCCGTTGCCATACGGCATAATCACCATAATCAATACTGAGTTCCGGTAAGGTTATCGGCTTACTATTCAGCAATGCCGAATAACAATGTGATAACTCCTGTTCAAATATTTCTGTAGACCAGCCATCAAAAGCAATGTGATGCCAGAGTATTAATAAGTAGCTTTCTGATGGTAGCGAATAATGATGCACTCGCATCGGCGCTTCATTCGCCAAATCAAAAGGCTGGGTTGTAATATCGTGCACTAAAGCGACAAGCGTATTTTTATCGGCCACAGTGTGCTTATGTATTACTGGTGGGTGGCCCAGTAACTGCTGATAATACTGACCATCATTGTGACTACGATAACTTGAATTCAATACCGGATGACGTTCGACGACACAGCGAATAGCCTGTGCTAATACATCAATGTCGACAGTATTATCCAATTGCAGTAACGCGGGAATGTGGTACACACTTGAACCTTGTTCGAAAGTCTCGATGAACAATAAACGCGCTTGCGCAAAAGACAGGGCAGGTTCATCTAACTCACACTTAGGAATAATCACCATTTCAGCACTGTCTAAACTTGCTAAGCACTGAGCAAGACTTGCGATTGTTTTGTGTTCAAACAACAAGCTCAACGGTATATCAAGGTGCATTTCCTTACGGGTAACGGCGGTTAACCGTATCGCGGTAATCGAATCCCCTCCAATACGGAAGAAGTTATCCTGAATGCCCACCTGCTCGATAGCCAGCACATCTTGCCAGACCTGACACAACTGGGCTTCTAATGCAGTACGCGGTGCCACATATGTGTCACTTTCAGTAAACTCTGGCTCAGGCAATGCACGACGGTCAAGCTTACCGTTAATAGTTAAAGGTACCTGCTCGATAACCGTGAAACTCGCAGGAACCATGTACTCTGGCAACTCGGCCAAAAGGGCATGACGAATAGTGTCTATATCTAGCTCACGAACTATCTCAACATTATCTGCTTCGATACTATTTTCACAAGGGTCTTCGGAATGTAAATCAGCAACCAAATAAGCGGCCAGATATTTGCTGCCATTACGCTCACGGTCAATCACCACGGCTTGCTTAACAGTATCTTGTGCGGCTAATACAGTCTCTATTTCACCCAGCTCAATACGGTAACCCCGGATTTTAACCTGATTATCATTACGCCCTAGGTATTCAAGGTTTCCATCCGGTAACCAGCGCACCAAGTCGCCGGTTTTATATAAGCGGGTATACCCTTTCTCAACATCCGCTTCCGTTGCAAATGGATTGTCGATAAAACTCGCCGCTGTTAAATCAGGGCGGTTTAGGTAACCACGTGCTAAACCTGCTCCACCAATGTAAAGTTCACCAGGTGAACCTATTGGGAGTAACTCCCTATTATCGCCTAGAACATAGCACAATTCGTTACTCAATGGCATACCGATACTTCTATTTCCTCCTACCCAATAGGTGCTTATCGTACTCCAAATACATGTCTCTGTCGGGCCATAGACTTGTTTAACACTGGCAAAATAAGGCAATAAACTATCGTATAAATGTCTACTGCCACTTTCTCCTCCAGAAAGTACGTGAACATGTTCCAATCCTGAACTTATAATGTCTTTCTCTAATAATGTAAGCCACATTGAAGGGGTTTGTTGAATGCAATTAATCCTATTTCCATATCGAATTAAATCCTCATCCACCCTATCCATCATGGATAGAACAACAACTCCACCTGTAATTAGCGGTGCAGCATACTCCAAACCAAAAATATCAAAGGTATACCCAGTTAAACTTAATACCGACATAGGCTCATTAAACAATTCACAACTAAGACAATCAATGAAGTGAGCAAATACACCATTCTCAATCATCACGCCTTTCGGCTTACCCGTTGTCCCCGAGGTATAAATAACATACGCCAGTGATGTTGGATTATTCTCAGCAATTAAGTTATTTATTGATACACCTTCGGCGTGCTTTTCATCATCAACCGCTAACCTGAATACAGAGGATATTTCATCCGCCTCAGTGAGCAGCGCATCAAGCGATGACATATGATGCTGTTGCGTTAACAACAGGCTCGTCTTCGTATCGTCCAGAATAAACCGAATACGCTCTGCGGGATACTCGGGGGACACGGGCACATAAGCACCACCGGCTTTTAATACTGCCAATATACTCATCACCATTTCTAGACTGCGGTCGAAATAAAGTGCAACGAGTGTATCTGCGGGTAATGAGTGCACTTGTGTTGCTTGCGCACCCCCTGTCACCCCTGCATATTCCGCTACGATTACTCGCGCTAACTGGTTCGCCTTATTGTTTAATTCACGATAAGTCAGTGCTTCCCCTTCAAATACCAATGCAATATTGTCAGGTGTTCGCTCCACTTGCGCTTCAAATAACTGGTGAATGGTTTTATCTTGCGGGTATGGCGCATCTGTTTGATTCCACGTGTGCAATAGAGTATGCCTTTCTTCTTCTGTTATAACTTGAATATCTTGTATTTTTTTATGAGGGTCATTGATAACTTGTTTTAACAACTTTTCAAAACGAGGCCATAATAAGGCAATATCATCACTATCAAAATACGTTAGGTTATAGTCAAACTGACATTCCGCTTTATCATTACAAGCGAAATCAACTACCGTAAGAGCTAAAGGGGTTGAATTATGATAATTTGACATAAACTGAAGACTTATTTTATCTACTTTTTTATATTTATCTGAATTTTCAACCTGTTGCAGATAATTAAAACCGAACTCATAAAGTAGCTCTGTAGATTCAAGATCCAAATCCCGACGTAGCTGACCTAACGGATATTTTCTATGCTTATTAGCCGTCTTGATTTGACTTTGTATTTGATGGCACAATTCAATGAAGCTATATTCATTACTACAATTGACCGGATGCACCAATATATTGGCCATCAGGTTTACCATATCTTTTTCTGCGCCTCTACGCCCATGTACAGGTATTCCAATATTAACTATGCCATCACCTGAATCACAGTTATGAACTTGATGTAAATACAATCGCCACAATGCAAGAAATGCATTCGGTAATAAAATACCTTGAGCATCCAAACTTGATGCCCACTTTTCTAATAGTTTCCGTTCTAAAAAGAAAGATACTTTCCCGCTGCGTTTCTTAATTTCTCCAAGCGGATATTTAGACTTTAATAATGGTGTATATTTTCCCTCTAATAATGACCTCCAATACCCTTTATCGTTCTCAAAAAACGCTGATTTAAAATAATCAGTCGAAGATGCTACACAAATATACCAATCTGAATTGTGGCCTATTGAGGCATCTATACCAACATAATCATTATACAATTCATTCAAAAAGTTCAGGACGCCATAATCATCAGCAATAGCATGATGAGTCACAGACATATAAATAGTCTTATCATCTGGTAATCGGATTAATGCGAACCGATACAAAGGCGAGTCATACAATGTGAAAGAAGTTTGAAGTAACGTGTCTATAATACCTTTCGATTTAACTTCAGCATCCTCATCGTTTCTTAAGTCATATATTTCACAACCTGAAAATACGGTGTTGGATAGATATTGTTTAACACCGAGTGACAAATCGTCGCAAGGAGTAAAACGCACTCTGAAAACTTGATGGTCTAAGATGGTTTTACGATGACTTTCAATGATCTTTCTCATATTTATCCCCGTAAAACGATAAAAAGCACCTATATTCGTTTTAGGGTTATCGGGATCCATCACATGCTCTAATAATATTTCTTTTTGTAGGTAAGTTAATTCCATTAAATCTTTAACAACTGTATTCATAAAACTTCTCTTTTTTATATTAAATAACCGTATTGTCGCCTGTTGCGTATTCACATGAAGAAGATCGCTCAATAACATTCATGGAGATCACTTTTTTCTCCGTCTGTAGAGCTAGGTTTAATTTATACTGAGTGATCTCCATCAGTAAATAAAACCGACATCTTTATTGAGAATCTGGACTTCTGCGAGCGGTACACTGTTCTCTGGCACAATAATCATTAAGTTTTGCGCCGGTTGTAGTACAGCACCTATGGGCTTTGTTGCAGCGCTCAGAGAATCATCAATTAGGCAATACTGGCAGGGTCGGTTATTATTTTAATCGACCTTTCACACCAGTATAATTTAACAAATGCCTTACAAATATAATCTGACTAAACAGCATCACTTTAAGAAGCATACTTACCGACAAAGTAATTATTCAGATTATAACAAATCCCTCAAAAACAGAGGTCGGATGATGTTTGGATATCAGATGATATTCTTGAATCTTGGCAAGATGATGTGCGTATTTATGATGGTACTGGTTCAACTGCTAAGTATCCGAATAGCACGATAGAAGCTTGCCATTACTTACGAATGGTATTCAAATTACCTTTACGTCAAACGCAGGGGTTTATCGAAAATAGACTTGAGATGTTCAGCACCGATAACCTTCAATGCCCAGACTATACATTACTTTCGAAGCGGCTTTGCCAGCTAGGTTTTGATACGCCTAAATTTAAGCGAAATGAAAATATGGACGATGACATCGTCGCTATCGCCATTGATTCTACAGGCTTAAAGCGATTTGGTAGAGATGAGTGGCATCAGGAAAAGCATAAGGTGAACGCCAAACGAAGTTGGCGTAAAGCACATTTTGGGGTTAATGGTAACCACATAATTGAAAGTGCAGTCTTAACGCATAAAGATGAGATGGATGACCAGATTGTTGATGCTATTTGTGCTCAAATCACAGTAGCTGTCGAGCATATTTCCGCAGATAAAATGTATGACACCAATGCTGTTTATCAAACATTGGAAAAGTACTTTCCAGATGCACAAATTATCATTCCGCCGAAAGATAATACGTTTGCGGATGAGTTCCATCATTCAAAACGAATGAGTAATTTAATTGAAAGCTTTGCTTTAGGGATAATGCGCTGGCAGAAACGTCGGCATTATGGCCGGCGAAATGTGTCAGAAACTGCGATGCAGAGGTATAAAAAAATAATTGGTAAGAACATAGGCCGCCTACGGCGGCAACTAACATTCTGCAAATTTAACTATTCATAATAGGCATAAACAGGTATCTTCCTGTTTATGCACCCAAATAAGCCACTTAAAAACCTCTTCAACAAAAACAATGCCTGGTTAACTTATCTTAATCAGAATATAGGGTTGTTCGTGATGCAGTGATTGAGAATGTCACTAAAATGCTCGCTTGCGGTACAGCGGCATTCGGCTCTCGAAAGTATACCTGTTCAAACGACAATTGCTCTCACACCAAATACATTCATCAAACCTGTAAATCGAGAGCCTGTAATAGCTGTGGCACAAAGGCAACAGAGCGTTGGGTGCAAACCCAACAACATGTATTACCAGATTGTGAATGGCAACATATCACCTTCACTATGCCTGATACCCTTTGGGAAATATTCCGTTATAATCGTGCGTTGCTAGGAGAACTATTCAACTGCGCTGCTCAAACATTAATTTCGTGGGCAAAGAAAAAGGGGATAGAGATAGGTATCTTCTGTGCCCTTCACACCTACGGTCGTCAACTTAACTGGAATACACATATTCATCTGTCCGTGACCAGAGGTGGTATTTGCATTAAAACCGGTGAATGGAAGCAAATCTATTTCAAAACCAAAGAGACAGAGGCTTGCTGGCGATACGCAATCATCACCTTACTGCGTGAGCAGTATGGTGACTTAGACCTTTCTGCTGCACGTTATTCCCATATCAGAGAAGAGCGAGATTGGTCTCACTTTCTCGATAGTCAGTTTCAACGACTCTGGAAGCTACATTTCGCCCAGAAGACGGATAATATCATTCAGACAGTCGCTTACCTTGGTCGCTATTTAAAGCGTCCACCCATCTCAGGTTCTCGCCTGCGTCATTACAGCAAAGGTGGTCTATTAACGTTTAAGTATCTTGACCATCGAACAGGTAAAACGGAAAGGTTAACGCTACCGCAGGTCGCGTTAATCACTCGACTGGTCGAGCACATCCCCGATAAAGGATTTAAAATGATACGTTATTTTGGCTTCCTCTCTAATCGTCGCAGGGGAGTGATGCTACCTAAAGTGTATGAAGCATTGGATATGGAAGAAAGAAGCAAACCTGTACTACCTGGTTTTGCATCAATGCTAAAGGCATACGTAAAAATAGACCCGTTCGAATGTATTTTGTGCCAAAGCAGACTCATTTTTGCTGAATATCGTGCGGGCACATCGCTCTCAGAATTAAGTACATCAATGTTAATGGGTGCAAAAAGAATATCGCTTATGTAGTTTACACGGGATCGGTGTATCCAAATTATGGGAAACAGGTCGTTTTTAGGTAATATTACGACTTTTTTATGTTCACACACCTGTATTAGGAATATGTGGCTGCAATTGTAGTTCAGAATAAGCCATAAACACCTCCCGATCTTAAAGGTGAAAAACATTGAAATTCCTTACCTTCAAGTTTCGTTCATCACCGTCATCAATATCTTGTGATAACAATAACGCACGCTACGTAAAATCTAAGTTAGCTTTTCTTGTGATTACCAACATGATTTGCACAGCGCTCATTATGAATTTGTATTATCAATAAATAGATTCTGTGATCACTTGTCTGTTTTTGATTTAGGAATCGATTAGCTAAATTTGGATTTACAGTTCTTAGCCTGGTAATAATTTCTGCTTTAATCTAGCTGACCATTAAATATGATTTTGTTTACCTGGCATCATTTCAATGCGAATTCCTATTAGATCAATATGACTGAACCAATCTAATTCTAAATATACTAATTGGAATTTAAGATGCTATTTTGAATCGATCCTACGTTAATTTTACTAACTAGGATGTTACTTACTGATTCAGATTTCACGTAGCGTCACGTAAAAACCTTATGCTATTGATTTAATTGTTAATAATAACGCTAAAGTCTCGGTTTTACGGAATGCTAATTATTACTGTGTTTATATACAGTTAAATATCTACCCCCGTAAAACCATGACTTTTAATTATAGTTTAGAAATATTTGGTGCAAGCTCCCTATCCTTTTTTTATGCTGATAAGACGTTTAAATGTTAAGCTTGGACATAAGAATGATTGTGTATAATGATTCGTTTTTGGTGCATTATTGGCGTTAATCATGCCTAATGGTTGATTTATGACTCATTAAACAAGATTGCATTTATGCGCCATTTTAGGTTAATTATAACTACTTTGCGGTATAATGATTATGTAGAAGACATAACTAAGCCGAATCAAATTTAGAATCTTATGGCGTAATTTAGGGCCTTGATACTACTGTATAGAACAAAGACACTCTTAGATTTTAATTTGGATAAGAGTCGACTATTAAAAATAGTTACCCTTGAGAAATCCAGCGATCTTGGCAAAACCGTATTGTTGCAGAGAGTTAACCCCCGTAAGACAGTACGGGGGTCTTCGCCTGATATTTCAGTTTTCGCTATGAAAATTAAAAGGAAAATAAATGACACCTGAAGTCGGATCTAGCCACTTAATTGCATTTGTAGGAGGCGTAATAGCTCTTTGGATAAAGAACTATTTTAGTGCAGCTGCTAAGGAGGAAGCAAAAATTGATATTAGAGACCAAATGACTCTAAAATTAACTAAAATCGAGGAGGCTTTAACAGGTGCTAAAATTACAGGGCAACTAAACAAAATAGATAAATTAGAAGAAATTGAAAAAAGACTTACATCAGCTAAATTTGATGTACAAATGGAACGTATAGATGAAATTTTGAAACTTGAAAAAACAAAATCTGAAGGCAGTAGCAGCATTGAATATGGATATCATCAGCGAAAAGAAGATCTCGAACAAATCATAGTTTTTTCTGACAAAGTCGAAGAAGCAACATCTAAAAGCGCGAGCTTATTTGACGAGATACTTACACACAAAAACATATATAAATTTCTAACGGATAAAGGACTATTAACCCCTATGAATGAAGTCAATTCATTGATAACGCGAGTTATGACCATGTATCTAATTTATTTTAACCATTATGACAATTGTTCATATTTCGCGAGTTCTCTTGAAAAATGGGAAGTTCAAGTGAAGTCTATAAATGATATGAGTAAGCATACCGCAATTGAGATTTTAAACCAGTACCAAAAAAATGCTGCGCCTGAAATTATTGATGAAATACAACTAAGAGTAAGTAACGAAAGATCTGAGGATATGAATAAATTACACGAAACAAAAGAAAATTTATTAATATCGTTAATGGAAATAATAAAAGAGATTCGAAAAATAAATACTAAAAAGCTCACTTCGAATAATGCGGATTATGTATAAATACCACTACGTGGCCTGTTTGCCTGTTCCAGTATTGCAAACAGGTAAATGTTTAACATAATCACGTTTCTATTATGCGCAGTGCTGTATTAAACCCAAATAGAGGCGTCAGGATTGGCACCGTTAGAAATGTCATGTTCATTAGCCATTATTCTGTTCAAACCATTCTATTTACTACAAAATTACCGTGTGCTACGTGAAATCTGAAATGTTTTGCCACTATAGTTACTGGTTCAGATTTCACGTAGCGTCACGTAAAAACCTTATGCTATTGATTTAATTGTTAATAATAACGCTAAAGTCTCGATTTTGCGGAACACCAATTAACACTGTGTTTATATACAGTTAAATATCTCCCCCTGTAAAATCCTGACTTTTAACTGTAGTTTAGAAACGTTTGTTACAAGACCCCTATCCTTTTTTACTGCTAGCAAGATGTTTCAGGCTGGCTATAATGTAATATTAAATTATGACAGTGTATTGGAGTTAATATTAATGGACGTTCAAGAATTCATATCTAATGTAGGTGGACAAACCGCCATTATTATAAGCTTGCTAGCTGCGCTCTGGGCTATATGCTCAAATATAATAACCAATAAAAGAATAAAGACTCACAAAAGTAAGTTAGAAGAGTTAACTCGTATTAAAAAAGACAGTGATTACCGAAAACTGGAACTATATAAAACAGTCTTAAAACCATTAACAGACCTAACGGCCAAAATTCCTGAAGAAGGAAAATTAAGTCTTGATGATATAAGCCAATTTGATAAAGAAAGACTAGAGGTCTCTGCACACTTAGCTTTATTTGCTTCAAGTGATGTATTTGATAAGTTCACCGAATTAGTCGATTACATCCATAACTCGCAAGTACAATTTAGTACTATCGATGAATTCGAATTTGAAGTGTTCCGCGCCAAAATGCTTAAATTACTCAGTGAAATGAGACGTGACATAGGCTTTCACAATGATGAAATTACTTACAAAGGCTATAGATAGATTAAAGTTAAAAGACTAATGGGTAGTCTCAATATGAAACTTGCCCTATTTGTTCAAAGCTAGCTCCTTACGATTGTACTTTCTTGCTTGAAAGATCTAATCGTAGAGCTAGCTTTGAGTTTAAATTATCTTTTCTTATTCCGAACTTAGGTTATTTAGTAATCTCGATTGTTCAACTCGATAAGCTCTAGAATTAACTGCCGTTTACGACCAACGAAATCCATACCTACAGCACCTGCAATATGTTGACTCACCTTCTCTCCGTGAAGGGCACTCGCTATCGGATTGCTTTCTTTTTCCTCCATAAAATACCACGAATCAACCGCATCAGTTAGTTTTTGTACAACGCCTAAGTTTATATCTTTAACAACCTCACGCTGCTCTATATTAGAGACACTTTCATAACAGCCCAACCAGCGATTTTCACGCTTCACTCTTACCGCAACTTGTGCCGCTAGGCATAGTTTGCTCGGAATCGAGCCGAGAAAAAAGTTAGCAACGCCAAGCGCAGTATAGCCGCCTGTAGGGGTACAAGGTATATTGAAAGACATGACTTTAAGTCTTTCTTCATCTAGCGTATAAGCCTCATCTACTAAGTCTTCAAGGTACTTTCTGTGCCCTTTCATAAAGTGCTTATTTGAAAATCCGCCAGCCTTGTGCTTGGAGTAGTCTCCAAACATTTCAGAGGCATCTTTAAATGTCTCTTTTTGCTTCGATTTAATCTTGTGAAATAAACACAATACTTTACCTTGGCGAATACAATCACCGACGCCAACCTTCCAATATTCAGAAGTTGGCATGATACTTTTAGAGAACATTGTCACTATCTTTTTAACGATAGAATAGGCTTTGCCCTTATAATCAAATTTAATGACGATTGGCTCTTTGTTCTGTACTGCTAATATTAAAAGATTAGTAATATCAGACTCTATATCGCCTCCCAGTAAGTTGATAGGACCATGAACACCAATGAGCTTACCGCCTTTAACCCCGACACGGATATCAAAGTATCTAATTCCTGCATTAAATTGAGAGGTAAGATTCAACTCCTGAGTAACCGTCCCTCCTCTCGCGAGCCTCCTGATGACCCCACCCGTAAACCTATAGGTCAAGGCATCGTGTGACCCTGGTAACGTGTAAGTAGCCAAAGGCCTTTCAGCTAGCACACCACCTCTATCTGATAGACACTTTATCCAGTTATCTAATTTAGATACATTAACACCTTCAGTTCGATTTAGACCCCTTGGACCACGAAAGCCGGTATTCATGTTGGTGACCATCTGAATCTGGTTTAGATTATCCCCATAAGTTAATTGAGCATTGTCTAAATTGCTAAGGTTTTGATTGTTCATCGAAGTTCTCTTATTTTTCCATATTCAATAGAATTATATTTACATCTTTTATAACCATAAAGTGTAGGTTAATACTCTGCGTATCCTTGATTATTAACACATTACACACTTAAATATGGCACATCAACACAATGAATGTAAGATACGTAAGAGATGTAAGGGGGTGTAAAATAGCAGAATAAACGACAGGGTTAGGCCATTGTGAATAATGTATAAAATTATATTGACACCATCGTTCACCATTTAAAATAATGGTTCATATATGGAACATTACTGGTGCTTCAAGCCGTTAACGGATGATTTATGGAACATTAAGTTAAATCATATTAATGTTCCATTTAGAGAGCATTAATGTGATTTTTAACCTATAATGTACGTATAACAGAACATTAAAGGGTTGATATGAATTATTCAAACATGACAGCACCTGCAATCACCACTGTGATTGGTGAAAGGCTAAAAACCTACCGCCTTAACGCGAACAAGACCCAAGCATCAATCGCTAAAGACGTAGGATTAACCCGTAAAAAGATAGCCAATGCTGAGAATGGGCAATGCTCACTCGAAACCATGATTATTATTATGCAAGCGCTAGACGTTATAGACCAAATCGATATTTTTCTTCCGGCAACTCAGATATCACCGGTTCAGCTTGCCCAGCTACATGGGAATGAACGAAAAAGAGCATCTAGCCCAAGAGAACAACAAAAACAAGAACCTGAAAACGAGGATAACCTAGGATGGTAAAAGAAGTTATTGAGGTCAGTTACAACGACCTTGCTGTCGGCGCTGCCAGCTACGACCCAGTGACAAAGCAAAGCGCGTTTGAGTACGATCCTAGCTTCATTTCTAGTGGGATTGAACTATCTCCCCTAATGATGCCACTCTCTAAGAAAATTTATTCATTCCCATCAATCGATCATGCTACTTTTAAAGGTCTTTCGGGGCTTTTGGCTGACTCTTTACCAGATGATTTCGGTAATACAGTCCTCAATGCTTGGGTAGCTCGAAACGGACGATTACCCAGTGAAATAACCCCGCTTGAACGTTTAAAGTATACGGGAGCGAGAGGAATGGGTGCATTGTCTTATTCTCCGCCAAAGAAATACGGTAACTCTTTCAATAAGTCGCAAGAGATAGAGATCAAGTCTCTGGTTTCTGTCGCTCAAAACATTCTCTCTGAGAGACAAGACTTTGGCGTTGAACTTGATCATGCTGGCCGTGAAAACAAAGACGCCATGTTAGAACTTATGTCTGTCGGAATGAGCGCAGGTGGTGCCAGACCTAAAGCAGTTTTGGCATTTAACGAGAGTTTTAGCGAAGTTAGATCCGGCCAAGTTGAAGTCCCTGACGGATTTACCCATTACTTAATGAAATTTGATGGTGTCAGTGAGCATAACAAGAACAAAGAGACATTTGGTGACCCACTAGGTTACGGCGCGATGGAATATACGTATTATCTCATGGCAAATAAGCTTTGCGGTATTGATATGATGCCAACTCAACTATTGAACGAAGGTGATCGTCGCCACTTTATCACTCAACGTTTCGATAGAATCGGAAACAAGCGCGTACACGTGCAGACCCTGAATGCAATGGCACATGTTAGCTACAAGCAAGCGGGCTCATACTCGTATGAGGAATTGTTTGGAGTCGTCCGTCAACTAAGACTGAAAGCGCCAGAGGCTATGCAGCTATTAAGACGCTTAATCTTTAATATCGTATCGCGTAACCATGACGACCACTCAAAGAACTTTGGATTTATGATGAGCGATGCCGGTACCTGGTCTCTTTCTCCGGCTTACGACATTGCATACTCATACAAGCCAGATAGCGACTGGGTCAGTTGTCATTGGATGACTCTCAACGGTAAGCGTGATAATTTTGAGCGTAGTGATTTCTATAGCCTGAGTACACTAAGTCCCCTATTTACTAAAAAACTCATAGACGAAACCATCGACGAGATCACACAGCATGTATCTACGTGGCGTACACTCGCTACCGAACAAGCTGTCCCGCTATCGTTAATAGATGAAGTCGAGTCAAACCTAAGGCTTAATATTTAGGAATTAATCACAAAGGTGCGACCAGAATATTTGGTTGCACCTATTCTTATATGCTATAAGGCATGTTCCATCTCACTTAACCAAGACGGTATATTTTTGTTATACCAATCAATACATTTACTCGATTCCGGGTGACGCCTTTCCATCAACAAATTAACAACTTCAATAACAATCCACGCGCCCCCCCCCCCCAATTACCACTGTTCGTATCGCATAAATATAATGTTCTGATTCGAATAATATGGCGCTTTTCTTTTGCATGTAATGGAATAGGTTCTCGCAGCTTTTAGGGAGGTTTAAAGCAAGCAGAGCAAAATCACTTTGATTTATATCCCATTTAATTACATATCTTTAATTTATTTATAACGTTTCACAATTTACAAGGTATTCACTAAGGGGTACCCTGTGAGGGTGTAAAATATCTTTCAAAGGATATTGCACTGGATAATAGTTATTGAGGAGGTTGCCATCTTGCTAAGGTGGAACCAAGGTTTGAATCGAGACGTCTTACTATACAAACGTTAGCACAAAATATGAGAGCAATATGAATAATTCTTTACGGGAAACATATAATAGTTTTGCAGATACTTATGACGTAAATAGAGGGGCTTTTGATATATCTGACATCCTCAACTCGTTTTATTCTAATTTAGCGTCTAAGAGTGGAAAATTACTTGATCTTGGTTGTGGTGCTGGAGAGCCTGTTGCCAGCTATTTTATAGATAATGACTGGCAAGTTACAGGTGTCGATTTTTCTGAACGTATGCTCGAGTTAGCTTCAAAGTATGCGCCTAAAATGAAGGCTGTTAGAAGTGATATCAGTGATGTAAAATTTAAGTCAAATGAGTTTGATGCAGTAACAGCAACGTATAGCCTTTTTCACATTCCATCTGAACTTCATGTCGATCTTTTTTCCGAAATATTTAAGTGGTTAAAACCCAAAGGAAAACTTCTATTTACTTATGCAACGAAGGAAGCTACTGGGGTTGAAGAGTTTAGCGGTTATATCAAATTCATGGATACTGAGTTTTATTACAGCCACAAGAAACCCGCTGAGTTATTTTGTGATTTACAACGTATCGGATTTACAATTGAGGCTCAGGAATATCATACAATCTGCAATGAAACACTCTTGTGGATTACGGCGCAAAAACCTGATAATAAGTAAAACAGCGAGTCCTTTAGGCTGGATAAGAAAGGACTACGTGATTATCTTTCATAACCATGGCTTAATCGAATACTATCAGTGTCGTGGTTCATTGAGGTAGACCTCCTCGTTGGAGGCTTTTAGATCTAGCACTAAAATCGTCAAGTTTAGTATATTATTTAGTGAAACATGCAACACTTAGTGGCATGCTATCGTTATTGAGTAATCTCATTCTCTTCTGACACTAATTAGGTGGCAAGGTCTAGTTAAATAATGATAAAGAATAATAAGCCAGTTAGAATAACTCTCGCACATATAAATGACACGCACTCCTACTTCGAACCTCAGTCACTGCAGTTACAGCTTAACGTTGAGGGAAAAAGTATATCGCCTTATGTTAGTAATGGCGGGTTTTCCCGTATAGCGACCAGAGCGAAACAACTTAAAGCGACAGCCCTGCAAAATAATCGAGATTTTATATTTGTTCATGCTGGAGATTGCTTCCAGGGGACGCTCTATTTTTCGCTGTTTAAAGGTAAGGCCAACTCAGATATGCTCAATGCACTGGGCATTGACGTGATGACAATTGGCAATCATGAGCTAGATATGGGTAATGAACCTGTGGCTGCATTTTTAGATCGTATTCAGTTTCCACTGTTAGCTGGTAACTGGGACCTTTCTAACGAAATACAAACTAAATCTCATTATTTAAACGGTCGTTCAAACTTGTTCTCTTATCAACCTGATGAGAAAACTGCACGCTGGATGACTCGTGTTGTAGATGGCGAGTCCATTGCAATATTCGGGGTATCATTGGATAAGATGGCCGATATAGCGAATGTAGATCCGGACACGCCATTTATTAATGCCTTTGAAACAGCCACAAATACTGTTCGAGCTATCCGAAAGTCAGGTATCAATAAGATAATATTAGTGAGTCATCTAGGTTTTGATGGTGATTGTGAATTAGCGAAAGAAGTGGATGGTATCAGCTTGATTGTTGGCGGTCATAGCCACACGCTTCTCGGCGATTTCAGTGACTTAGGTCTGAAAAAAGAATCTGAATACGGGCATCAGGTTAATGGTACTTATATTGTTCAAGCGGGACTTCATTCACAGGCACTTGGTCACTGTGAGATTGATTTCGCAGCCGATGGTTCGGTTAACACTTTCAAGGGCAAAAATGAGCTGCTTATTGGTCGCCGACTTTGTCTTGATGCAAGCTTGTTAACAGCCAATGATGACGAAATCCATGCAAAGGCGAGCCTCTACCTTACTCAACACGAAAACGTAGTTGTATGTAAAAAAGATGCGACACTACAAAGCTTGCTACAAGATAAATATATCCCTAGAGTACGTAAGCTACAAAATACCGTGATTGCTAAATTAGCAGAGAATATGCGACATGTCCGCATTCCTGATCAGAAGGGTGGCAGTGTTATTGCCCCGCTAGTAGCCGAATCTTTTGCTCATATGATGAATAAGAATGGTCATCGCGTCGACTTTGCAATTCATAATGCTGGAGGTGTGAGAACGTCTTTACACCAGGGTAATATTTCAATTGGTGATATTGCAGGTAAGCTACTTCCCTTTGTCGTTCCCATTGGTGTTTATCGTATCAAAGGCAAATATATCGCACAGGCACTAGAGGGTGCAATCAACAACGCCACCAATAATGGGGTTCTAGGCTCTGGCTCGGGAAGCTACCCTTATACCTATAACCTGAATTTTAGCTATTACGGCGAACGCCCCCTTGGTGAGCGAATTGCTAAACTTACTATTTATACGGAAGAAGATGGTTGGAACGATATCGATCATGAAATGATTTATTATGGAACCTCTTCCGCTTATACAATGAAAGGTAAAGAAGGTTATGAAGCACTAACCATGATGGAAGGTGATGGGATTGTTACCCAATATTCGATGGCAGATTGCTTCATTGATTTTATCCAAACAAACTATAAATCTACTTCACGTGAGCAGTTGTGGCATGGAGCCAATGTGAGTATATAATTGATGACTCTACCTCCTAGCCATACTTGATAACCATAACCAACTGTATGCGCAACGCTGAGGGAGCAGTTAAAACCTGTAAACAAATGCAGGCTTTAACTGCGTAACATCGTTATTAAAATACGCAATCGGTCAATTATTATTAACACAAACCAGCGATTTATCAGTGCCTAGTTTATCATTTATAGAATGCTGACTCGCTAACATTACATCGTCATTAAACTCTAATTTCCATATTGTATTATTCGATGGTTCATCTCTCGATAAAAATACGCGTTCCTGTAATAGATTCAATTTATCATTCTCTTTTAAATAGCTCCAAAGACGTTGATATTCATCTTTCGTTGCAAGTAACCCATCCATATTTGTACAAAGATTTCGGATCTGCCTACCATCATAATCTTTATTAAGTAACTCTTTATCATCGAGAATACCATAGTCATTGCCTTCGATATTATAGGTAACAACTGGCACTAGCTCACTCGGAGAGAGTTTAATGGTCGATAAATATTTTGTGTCGGTATTATGGGTACGAATATATGTCGTTGCGGTGGGTAATGTATCAAAATGCAACACTAAGGTATTATCAACAGGCTTGTTTTTACTATCGAGTTTATAAGCAATACTACCGCTATTAAGTGATAATCCCAGCATCGTAAGTGAAACCTGTTCATATTCCTTTTCATCAGGTAAATAATAAAATGCCAATGTCATTTCATTTTTTGCGTTAAGCTCCGTTGTCACAAATACAGACGGTACGTTTACTTCACCGATCGTTGTTCTGTCTATTACTGAAAAATTTTCAGTAATAAAGACTTGGCTATACGGAACACCTAACCCATAAGTCATTGCTGAATCATGGGAAAAACCAAATGCATGATTTGTTTCATGAAAGAACGTATTATAGGTTCTTTGATGATAGGGTCTATAACTCCCAGAACCTTTTGTAATATAACCTTCGTAAACTGCCGCTTTACCTGAGGTGTTCGCTGCTTTTTTATTATTAGTCCAAGGTCTATCACCACCCCCCCTGCCAGCTGAAAAATAATTGCCCGCCAATACCCGTATGTTAAACGTATGACCCTCAGCGCCTAATGAAAGCATATTACGTGATGCATATGACAAGGGTTGAGTACCATACTTTTTACACTCCTTAAAAAACGGGCAATATGTATTAATTATTCTTGTTATAAATGGGGGAAATGCAACGGTATTCAATGCATTGTGCAACATCACTATATGTGTATTATATATTGTTTTTTGTTTTGGATTAGGTGGCAGATAACAATATCTTGGCACCCTATCACAAGACTTATCCTTGGGTGGAAAGATGACTTGAGGCAAAAATAGCTTCATCTGGTCATTATGACTAATATTGCTGAGTGCTAACCCTGGTAGTTCAAATACAACCGAGCTAAAGGGTTTAACAACGGTATCAAATCTTAATAACGCAACGTTATCATTCGTTATACCATCATTGTAATTCACCGTGATCTGACTCACTTTCTGTGGTGTTGCATTCTTAAAGACATATTCATCGTCAGCGATAGAAAATGTCATATTATCAAGTCTGTACTCTTTAACTTGATCTGGGTCCTCCACTGATTCACTCTGAACAACAGCGGATAATAATGTTAATCCCTTAGGTTTCACCGAAAAAATCGCAGATACTTCTTTTTTATCGCTGAAATTAAAGTGATGAGTTGTGCTTGTGACTATATCGACAGCAGGCGGTATATGACTAGTTGCAATAGTCGGTATATAACTAGCTGCAACAGCGACAGTTGAAAATAAAATAGTGAAAGCTAAAACTGTAAAGCCTTTATTAAATGCAGATATTAGTAGCGTAAATATAGTGCGCACCGGATCCTCCAAGCATTATATGTTGTGACAAAGTAACTGATGTTGATAGTTGCTGATGTTAATGAGATGTTATTTAATTTGAATCCTATCTCACTTTTTGAATATTTTTTTAGATCTCGATCACAAATAATTCAACATTAAAACCAAAGTGTTACATTATCGTTTCTTTTTTTAACCTGCTAGGTTGCTTTGGGGGCGGATGTAGGAACGGATTTCATTGGTTTAATATGTTGATATCAAACCAATATTGGTGGATTGAACTGAGTTGAATGATCGGTATGTTTAAGTCTAATTAGTCTCAGTTCGGTTTAAGTCATTAATCCATTATTTTCATAATTGATAATGTTAAGCGATGGTTTTCTGGTCTTAGCGGCTTTGTTGCAACAAGGATAGAGGGCGAATCGATATCTGGATATAGGATGATGTCTTCACATGTTGGCAAGAGATGTGCGTAGCCATTGATAGAAAAAACCTTGTTAGGTTACTGACTCTAACAAGGTTTATGGGTATTATAAAAAGCATTGATTGATTGAGATTAACACCTCATTAATCTACATGTCGCTACAACGGCAAGTCAGAATAAAATCCGGTTTGTGTGAAAACTTCTTTTATTTTTGAAATTTTCTCTTTAGAGTAACGCTGATGGGATGCTGAGGATATCAATCCGTCTACGAGGTCTTTACTGCTTGAAGAGGCATTTAATTCCCAAGCATTTTTTTCAGCATCTATATAAATTTTAATTAACTCATCAAGAGTAAAGACGCCATAATTATCATCTTTAAGAAGAAGATAGAAGGAATAGTTTAAAGTATCTCCAATAATATGTACTTCTAGCTCATCCAGACTGTTTTTACCTTGATCAGAGATTGCATCAATGACATTTTTATATTGCGGGTTTTTAAAATCTCTAACATTTTTAGAACAATCAGACTCAGATATATTACATTTCATATGATCAGCGCCATGAATAAGATCTGTATTACCCGTTGTTTTAAACTGGTAGTATTCAGCTATTATATCTGAGAAATGTTCCGACCAACCACCTAAACTATCCCTCAAATCATTTATTTTTTCGAATGAATGCCCCTTTTTACCTGTGTAAGCATGGGTCAATTCATGAACTAAGATATCACTTGTGGCAAATGAATAAGTATATTCAATTCCACTACCATCGCGATGTATACCATCGGAAATTAAGATATTATTTTTAAACTGATCAGGTGCAAATTCATGATCGGGGCGAACATACTGAGCATTAGCGCCAAACTGATAGTGCGAGATGATTGTGATTTTTTCTGACATAGGAAGCTCGCCTGATAATTCTTCATAAAAAGGCACTGCATTATTTAAAACAAACCAAGCATCATTAATCGGCGAGAAGCTGCCATTTCTTTGGTCTTGCTCATGTTGAAGAATTTCATTCTTTGTAGGGCAAGGAAAAGTTAAAGTTTCGCGTGGATAATAATTACTCCAAAAACCTCCGTCAATAGGTGCGTGAGTAGACGCACTTTCCCACCCATTTCTTAATTCAAAGTTTTCATTGCTCATTTTACAGTTATCGCGAGTATGATCTTTGGTTACTATTAATGGCTTATCGGCAAGTTCATCAAGACCATAAGTATAAATTCCCGTAGCCCCATTTCCTCCATGGCCAGATACCTCAATAATAGACTCAGGGCTATTATTACCAGTTGAAGGGGAAGAATCAAAGCATCCAGAAAGTAAAAGCGGAAGACTCAAATAAAAATAAGTAGACAGAGACATATTTAAAACCTTATATAAAATAATAATGGTTCGTTTAGTTATCTAAGATAGCTTTATCTATCGTTGAATTTTGACTAAACGTGGCGTTTTTACAAACGAGATACTACCCCATTAGGGCTGCCATTATAAATTAACAATAAATTAACATTGGCGCAACATCTAGTTCTTAAGCTCCCCCTACGAAACTCCTGTTGTCAGAAAATTTAACACATCTTAGTTAGGCCATTATTTATTAAATATGAAAGGTTTTAATAAACATACACATAAATAAGTTGGATTAATTAATGCATCTATGAAAGTACCAGTTAAAAAATGGCAACTTTATATTAAGGAGAACGATAGTGACAAAACCAATAACCTTAAGGGAAACAACAGTGATGAAACTATTTTATAAATCTATAAATATTCATGCTTTAATCTTTATGTGTCTGATTTTTTTTACCAACATGTCTCACGCATTATTAATTGATAGAGGAAATGGCTTAATATATGACGATGTTCAAGACATTACTTGGTTACAAGATGCTAACTATTCACAAACTAGTGGTTATGATGCTGATGGTCTGATGACATGGGCAGAGGCAAATACATGGGCAACAGGCTTAGTATTTCAAGGGGTAAATGACTGGCGTCTATTTACCCGTGATTTATTTGATCCTAATTGTGATTATACCGACCCCGGCACAGGCTATACTTCAGGTGATGGCTGTACGGGAAGTGAACTAGGTTATTTGTATTACAATTATTTTGGTTTGGATGCTGAAGACGGCTTAGACCCTTCGGCAACAGATGCGGCAGGCGTCGCCAACATGAATATGTTTATCAACATGCAAAACTATAATTATTGGGATGGTACTTTACCAAAAGCAAGCTTAACGGAATATTGGGATTTTAGTTTGCGATGGGGTGATATTGTTAGTGATTATGAATGGAATGACAATTATGCTTGGGCAGTTACTGATGGGGATGTTGGTTTAACAGTATCAGCGCCAGCAACAGGTCTGTTACTTATATCGAGCTTATTACTCATTTTATGGTACAAAAAAAATAAACGCTTATTGGTCAGTAAAATGAAATTCTGATCTCATGCCTACGACTTGCTAAGGCTATACAGCCTCAACAAGTCGTTTTATAACCCATAGACGGTGCCATAATGCATAAGTTCTGATTACTTTCAGAGTACTTACCGCTGATTACGTTAAATCTACCTTACGTTTAACCACATAATCGAAAGTAAAACGACCTCCGCTGAAGATAACAACTTGCAGCAATAGAGTCCCCCATAATATATGCTGAGCGTAAGCTGCAGCGGCAATATCTTCTAAGCTAATAACGGCCACAATATTGACGAAAAATAACCCTAATGCAGAGAAGCGACTTGCTAATCCAGCCATCAATAACAAGGGTAAAATAATCTCAGCAGCAGTCCCTAAATAAGCAGCCAGTTCATAAGGTAATAATGGTACGTGATATTCCTCTTCAAACAGAAATAACGTACTGTCCCAGCTATTTAGCTTTGTCAGTCCAGATGAAAAAAAAGCCCAACCGACATAAAAACGTGCGGCCAATAATGCAACAGGTTCTAACATACTTACTTTTTCTGTAATACGTCGATAAATTTGATTGGCTGATAACAGCAATGAGTTTGAAGTGTTCATGGTTAACTCTCTTTAAAATAATGAATTAGGTTATGTTCGATGGCGCTAATCAACCAGGTTTGAAATGAAAATCGACTATCATGCCTTACAGTATCAAGCGACTGAGCGAGCGAATTTCCCGACATTAAAGATAAAGTGAAGCGCCCTTCACTCTCTGTTAACTTGGTTACTTGGGGTTGAAATTCAGGTCGGTAAACCATGACAGTATGCTCCACCAGCACTGACGATAAGGCCTGCTTAGCACGATTAAACGCAATGTCGCGTTGCGCTTGCTCATCATGGTTATGTGCGTCAAAAATGTCAGCTACTGGATAGCTTGTGCTTAGCAATTTCACATTGTTGTTAAATGTAATAAAGACATGTTCGGGTTCGCAATTAACCAGTAATTGTAATGACGCTTGATCTAACGTTTGATCCAGACCATGTAACGTACAATGAACATGCCAATCCAAAGCCGTGCAACTAGCAAGATACGGATAATCCACACCAATTTCAGTTGTTGCGATAAAGTCAGAAAAGTCATGCCCCCATTGCCCCCAATCACCTTGAAGTGGTGGCGATGATTTTAGAAACTTATGGACCAGGAAGGTACTAATATCACCATCAAGTAATTCAAAGACTGTAGGAAAAGTTATTCTTAATGCGCGTTCAGCATTGGCCAACAAATTACGACGATAAATACTGATACCTTGAGCACTAAACCCATACAGATCTGTGCCTGACTCTCCATCACTCCAAATAGCATTTAATAGACGCTGCTGTTCATTGATATAAACATCATTCATCGCGAGCCCCCAATACGGTATTAGCTATAGCACGTGCTTTTTGTGCTTCAGAAATTAACACTGACCACTCTGGTAAATCTGAATCCCATTCAACCAGTGTTGGCACAGCACCAAAGCGTGCTAATGCTTGACGATACCCTTGCCAAACTTCATCAGAAACAGGCCGCGCATGATCATCAATAACCATTTGACCATCAGGAACCGCACTACAACCCGCGAGATGTATTTGCGCGACACTATTCACTGGCAAAATATTTATATAATCATTGACCGATTCCTGAATATTTCCACCTTCAAAATTCAAGCTGTTCACCGCAATATTATTAATATCGAGCAGTATTTTAGCGCCAGTCTGCTTACACAGTTGCGTTAGAAATTCGGCTTCAGAAAGATAACTTTCATCAAATTTCACATAAGCTGACACATTTTCAATAATTAGCTCACGTCCTAGGTACGATTGCACTTTATCTATTTGTTCGCACATTCGATTTAAATTATGACGCGTATGCGCTATCGGTAATAAGTCACCGCTGTGTATCACTTGCCCATGCATTTGATTTTGTAATAGTCCCCACGTAAAACAAGCATGTTCAGACATTAGAAATGGATCGATGGTTTGCGTTAATTGCTTTAAACGCGTTAAATAACTCGTAGGTATATCCTGTAACGATCCAAGACCCATAGACGTTGAATGCAAACTAACAGGATAGGCCTCTCTTACTTGATTAAGGACAGATAAAGCAGCGCCACCTTGTCCAAAGAAGTTCTCTGAATGCACTTCGACAAAGTCAACTTGCTTAGCCGAAGTTAATATGTCGGTAAAATGTGGGTGCCTTAATCCAACGCCCACTAATATATCCTTGTTGTTTGCCAACATCTCTTTACTATTTACCGACATACACATTCTCCTCAATCTTATTTAGATGCTAAATATAACTGCTTGGCTTCCTTCTTAGTCAATCCCCCTAATTCTGAGCAGGTACCTTTTGTGACTAATTTCCACTCACCTTTGTCATTACTCAGGCTTGATTGCCCTGCACATGAATGTGTACCGGCTAAGTTCGCGCAATCGTTTTGACCCGCTTTCGCAACGCCGTAACATTTTTCTTTTTTACTTGCTGCTTCTGCAGAGGCTATAACACCTGTAGACATCACAGCAGCTAATGCAGCACTTGCTATTAATTTATTATTCATAATGGTTCCTATATCGTTAAAGCGTCATTAGTGCGTTCCAAGGATTTAATATTAGTCGTACACTTTTTCGATTTGATCTTCAGTTAATCCTTTAATATCAATCCAGTTAACTTGCGCTGTTTCGATATAACCAGGAATATCAGTGTTCCATTTTGTCTGAACAGCCTTGTTGTAATTCAGGTACAATTTATCGCCACGAATATGCCAAGCAGTTGGATCGGTATCTAATTTTTTATTCAATGCCACACCCATCGCGCAAAAACCACCATATTGTGGTGCATATTTACTTGGATCTGCTTTGAATAAATCGCGGTTACTGGCAGATGAAAACTGATAAATGGCGCCATTGTAAGCGGCCGTGAAATTGTTCGACCCTTTAGTTGGCGTACCTTTTGTAAAGTAAGAAACAGTATCGTAACCACTGATTGCGATATCATTACTGTTCGCATTTACTTCAATGTTTGCAGCAAAAGTTAAGCTGCTAGCGACAAGTGCTGTCGTCATGAATGTTGATTTTACAAATGTTGAAAACTTCATAGTATTCTCCGTATTTTATGAAAATTTTTATGTTAACCAGCTAACCAGTTACGCAATCGAAGGTTGTTTTCCTTGGTTGTAAATATAGTGCTTTCAATCATTCAAAAGGGATGAGATAGTCCTAACATTAAACCCAATCGTCCAAAAAAGTCCTATATGAGGTAATAATGGATCCGTTATCAGTCATTCTTCAACGATTCTCAATGAATACCGAAGTGTTTTTTACCGGTCATCTTTGTGGTATTTCTAATTTCAATCGAGAACCAAACAAAGGTCATTTACATCTATTGCAAAGTGGTGAGATCACAATAATTGATGAGCAAGGAACCTCATATTTAATCAATGAGCCCACAGTGATGTATTTCCCCACACAACATGCGCACCGTGTGATTTCTAGTGAAGAAAATCCGCCTAAATTAGTCTGTGCGAGCATCGTTTATAATGAAAATACAGCGAATCCTATCGCAAATGCCCTGCCAAGATTACTGTGCTTCAAACTCAGTGAAAACGAAGCGCTGATGAAAACCGCGCAATGGTTATTTGAAGAGGCATTTAACGAAGATAGCGGACGACTACCAATGATTAACTCGTTGACGGATATCTTTATTATTTACGTGCTACGCCATGTTATTGATAACAACATAATGCAGTATGGTCTGCTCGCAGGATTAGCACATCCGCAAATATCTAAAGTGTTATTGGCTATACACGAGTCACCTGAACGACAATGGGGATTAGAAGAGATGGCTGAACTAGCGCTTATGTCTCGATCAAAGTTTGCCGACATATTTAAGCGTACGGTAGGTCAAAGCCCTGGCGACTATATAATTGATTGGCGTATTATTGTCGCTAAGAGTCTGCTACTTCAAAACAAGCCTGTGGCCGTTGTAGCTAATGCGGTGGGCTATGAAAATGGCTCAGCGCTAGCGCGTGTATTTAGAAAAAAACTCGGTATTTCACCTAAACAATGGTTCAAGTAAACGCTTTAATACAAAAGGGCTAGCACAATGCTAACCCTCTTATTATTTATTGCTATCGACAATCAGTCTTATACTAGACTCGTCAGCATCTCAGTTGAATATTCAACTAACTCCTTACCATCTCGAACACGCTCGACATAATCAGGGTTGGCAATAAATGGTCGACCTATCGCCAGCAGATCAAATTTATCATCCGCAATCGCTTTGCTACCAGCTTCAGCGGTAAAGCTACCCACTCCCACTAATGTCTTGTTATAAATGCTGCGAACGTAACTTGATGCTCGACCACCTAAATAGTCAAATTCCATCGAATCATCTAAAATACCAATATGTAAGAAGGCTAAATCACGTTTCTCAAGTTCAGGGACTAGATAATCGAACACAGTACGGTCACGGCTGTCACCAGTCATATTGAAGTATGCACCCGGCGATACACGCAGTGCCGTTCTCTCATTACCAATACGAGCAATGATTGCATCAACAACCTCAAGTGCGAAACGGGACATGTTTTCAGGTGTCTGACCATATTCATCACTGCGGCGGTTACTGTCGTGATGTAAGAACTGATCAATTAAATAACCGTTTGCTCCGTGTATTTCAACACCATCAAAACCTGCGTCTATAGCATTAGCCGCAGCTTGAGAATAGTCACTCACAAGCTGAGCAATCTCTTCTATCGATACAGCTTTTGGTATTTGATAAATCAGCTCGCGCATTCTTGGTACAGTACCATCAACACCTACTTCAGAAGGCGCTATTACATCCCGGTTCCCCGTAATTGCTTGGTAAAAATGTGGGTGTGCTACACGACCGGTGTGCCAAAGTTGCGCAAATATTTTCCCACCATTTTGATGTACAGCATCAGTTACCATTCTCCATCCATCAATTTGAGCTGGCGTGAATAAACCAGGAGTATTTGGATAACCTTGACCGTCAGGACGTATAATCACGGCTTCAGAAATAATTAAACCAGCTCCGCCGCGACGACCATAGTAGTCAGCCATATCTTGAGTCGGAACTAACTCATCATCAGCCATACAACGAGTCAGAGGAGCCATAATAATACGATTTTTTAAAGATAGAGTCTCATTAAGCACATAAGTTTGAAATAAATTGTCAGTCATAGCGATGCCCGTTTCTTGAATGTACGTTCAAGATATTCTTTTTTGAATGAACATTCAAGATCTATTTTTGAATAAAAATTCAAAATTGATTATAATAGACTTCATTAGATAATTTGACTCAGCGATAAAAAGAGTCTCAAGAAGAGTTACCGACTAGCCATGCGTATTGCAGAATTTGATAGAGAGAAAGTACTGAGATCTGCCATGACCTCCTTTATGGATAAAGGTTACGGTAAAACGAGTATGCAAGATTTAAAAAAGGCCACTGGTTTACACCCTGGTTCTATCTATTGTGCGTTTGAAAATAAGCGAGGCTTACTCTTAGCCGCATTAGAGCAATACCATCAGGATAGAAATGCAGAGTTCACCGGGATTTTTTCCGGTCAAAGCCCGGTGCTTGCTGAGCTCAAATGTTACCTGGATCATATCGTTTTAGAGTGTCAGAGCTGTGATGCATCACGAGCTTGTTTACTGACTAAGGCATTAAATGAAGTCGCAGAACAAGATGAAGAAGTGCATGGCATTATCACGCGTCATCTCGCTAACTGGCAACAAGCTATTACCTTAGTATTGCAAAAGGCTATTGATAAAAATGAAATTGTCAGCGACCGCAACGCTGATGAACGCGCTCACTATCTGATGATGGGTATATATGGATTAAGAACATTCGCACACACACACCCTGAAGGTAATACCATAAAGCAGTTAGCTGAACAGCTTTTTCAGGATGTGTGTCGCTAAATATTATAGTATTCAGCCTTATGACAGCGCTTATACGTTCTACGGAACCGCAGCCATACAAGCAAAAGCATACTTACTGTTCATATCTGCAGGCATGTGTTTATTCGAATCAATAACAAACTTACCATTAGGCTCTTTTGTTACATACGTTTGCAACGCAAGATAAATCGGCCATTGGTGCCTGCCTGACGGAATAACCCCGTCACTAAGATTAATGGATGAACTAATCAGCCCTGGGGCACCGTAGGCTCGTAAACAAAAGTTATTGGCTTGTATCGGTGTCATTTTAACCCCCTTTACCGTATTGAATCCTTCACGCATGATACTTGGCTCGGCTGAAAGGAATTCGGGATTTTTATCTAAATTCAATTCTTGAAATTCGGCCCATGTATATGGACGTCGAATACGATATTTTTGTCCTGCGACCGTCACATTGACTTCACGTTTGTAGTTCATTGCGACTCGGCTAGTATCATTAAAGTCAAATACCATTCCGCCATTTAGATTGCTGCTCGCTTTCATTTCTCGACAAATATCATCATCATTTTGAATGTTATGATCGAGTGACACACAAAGCGAAATTGGATATAGGTTACTAAAGCTAGGATCTGCAGTATCGATAGTTAATGGTTTTACTTTATTATGTATAAGATCTAATGCAATTGCGGCCGTCAACATGTTGGACGCTGACTTCCAATATGAAAGTTTAAAATTAGGATAGCCTACTAAATAAGGGGTTATCACCCCGCCTTCTTTAAATTCACCGAACCCTTCAAACCATGCAATATCTTCAGTAACACATTGTATATCGCCTTGTTCTTTTGCATTCAATGCTGTAACACAGAATCGAATTTGATTACCTTTACCCTCATCGCTCATTTGTAGAGTGTAACTTTGCTCTCGGCTAACAACAGTATCAAGGTTATTTTTAATCACGCTCCATTCAAATAGACTACTAGTTTGAGGGTCGTTGTTTAAATCAAAGTATTTATACTGTCCATATAGAGTATGCCCACCAAAACGCGCCCCATGTATTTCAATGTCCATTGCGAGTGGCTTTGAATCTTTCACAGCCCTGACAGTTTCTTCTGGAGTACAAGCTGCGTCATTAGGAATTGATACTTCATGTTTTGATGATTTTTTTGTTGGAGTTATAGCATCGTCTCCACTACCGGCATAAGCCATAAGTGATGCGCTACAAACAGCAACGAATATCTTTTTCAACATGATTAACTCTTTTTATTTTTCAATTGAATCACCGAGGTCATAATCATCATCTAGGTGTATTCGGTAGGATAAAAACATTACAAAAATAGATGATGCCCATATACTTCGATGCACGCTTACTATTAACAGCATGCATTCTAATTATTTTACAATTAAAGCGCAATAAAGATTTTGTAAGTGTTTGTTACATATATTTAATTGAAACCTTCCTACGTGAATTTTGCTGACTAGGATACTGATTGCTCATTCAGATTCTACGTAGCACTACGTAAAAATCATCTTTATAAAAAAATATGCACTAACTCTTTTATTATTACTAACTAATTGAAAATAATAGTATTGCATTATTATAGTAAACCGATTATCATCTCCGCGTTAAAATCTATTTATTTAAATTCCCCACTCAACTGTAAAGGAGAAATATTATGACAATTACATCGACATCCTTTGCAGGTCTTATCCGATAGCGGGTTTATTTAGCTATTTCTTATTACATTAAGAAAGTCTAATACCTAATATCTGTTTTTCAGTTCACACCAAAAACACCAGACCTGCCAATTCGTTTTACGTTTAAATCCTATTTAAAGGAATTGGTATTATGGGCAAATCCGTCCAAAAAATTACTGACAATATTAGCCTTATTGCATCCAAAAATACTTGGATTGAAGGCCTTGCGATCGAACAGCTTGTTAAAACATCAACTTTATCAGGCATGCTTCAAGCTGCAGGTATGCCTGATTTACACCCAGGTAGAGGTTACCCAATTGGTGCAGCCTTTTACACTCAAAACAAAATTTATCCAGCATTAGTAGGTAATGATATAGGCTGTGGCATGTCACTTTGGCAAACGTCAGCAAAAGTATCAAAAATAAACTTACCCAAACTATCAAAGCGGTTTGCCAACATTGAATTGCCACTAGACGAAAGTTGGTCTTCCACGATTGAAGCCAGGAAAAATGACAAATCAATTAAGACATCAAACTTTGACTATGCCCTTGGAACCATTGGAGGAGGTAATCATTTTGCTGAATTTCAGGCTATTGAAGACATTTATGATCAACAAATATTCGATACTCTGGGATTAGACAAGCGGCACTTACAGCTACTTGTTCATTCAGGTTCTAGGGGGGTTGGTCAATCTATATTAGTTGAACATATAACACAGTGTAATCACGATGGTCTTGTAACACACGGTCCTGATTTCGAGCATTATTTATCACAGCACAATGAAGCTGTACGCTGGGCAGAACTTAATCGAGAGCTCATTGCACAACGCTTCTTAACAGCAATTAAATCTCAAGGTCATTGTATCCTTGATATAAACCATAATTTGGTGTCACCCAAAAATATCAACGGGAAATCTGGCTGGTTACATCGTAAAGGTGCCACCCCGAGCGATCAAGGCTGCGTGGTAATACCAGGTTCCCGGGGCGACTACACTTACCTTGTAAAGCCACTTTTATCAAATATTGATATATCAAACTTAAGCTTGTTTTCATTAGCACATGGTGCAGGAAGAAAATGGAAGCGTGGTGAATGCCAAGGACGTTTAAGCCATAAATACAAGCGTAATGATATGATTAGAACAGCACTAGGCAGTCATGTTATTTGTGGCAATAAAACATTACTTTATGATGAAGCACCACAGGCCTATAAGGATTGTGCCAGTGTTGTCGGAGATATGGTCGATGCTGGATTAGTTAAGATAATTGCAAAACTACGCCCAGTACTCACTTTCAAAACAAATGGAGATTGTTCATCATGATATTATTGCAATTATCAGCAGGCCAAGGGCCACTGGAATGTAGTAAAGCCGTTGGTTTGGCTTTTCGTTCGATTGAAAAGCAATGTGATATTGATAAACTTAAATTTGATGTTATTGATATCACTAAAACCTCAAAATCAGGCTGCTATAAATCAGTATTAATCCAACTTGGCGATAATCAGAGTCAAGCCCAAGCAAAAGCAATTGCAATATCTTGGCAAGGTGTAATGCAATGGGTTTGTCAAAGTCCTTATCGCCCCAAGCACAAACGTAAAAATTGGTTCTTTAGTGGTAAAATGTTCGAAGTAAATGAAATACAATTAGATCAAACAATTAAGTTTCAATCTTGTAGAGCATCAGGTGCTGGAGGACAGCATGTTAATTGTACAGATTCCGCAATTAGAGCAACTCATATCGCTACCGGCTTATCAGTCCGTATAGAGAGCGAACGCAGTCAGCATGCAAATAAGCGTTTGGCCAAAGCATTACTATTTCAAAAAATTGAATCTAAAAAATTAGATGATATGACAAAACAAGAAAAGCAGCGTTGGCAACAGCACTGGGATCTCGAACGTGGTAATCCAGTTAACACGTTTAATGGTCCTAAGTTCATGTTATAAATTAATTTTTTAAAGATGGTAACGCCTAACGATTTACCATCTTTTCAATATTTATTCGGCTTTGCTATATCATAAGATCACATCACGATATACTTGTTTATTCTAACCTCTGCGATAAAATCCTCATCATGACTGACTAAAATGAATGCCCCTTTATAAGCATTCAATGCCGCTGCCAAGGTTTGTTTAGACTCAATATCTAGGTGATTATCTGGCTCATCTAGCAGTAATAAAGGTGAATGAGTAAGGTGACTAACCACCAGCATTGATAGCTTCATTTTTTCACCTCCACTTAAATGAGCTACTTTTCGATATACAGAGTCGCGCCGAAACCCAATCCCAGCAAGTAAAACCCGGGCAGTATTTTCAGTCAGTTCTTCACTGCTTTTAATTAAGCTATCTAGCATGGATTCTTCAAGCTTCAGTAATCCAAAGTGTTGATCTAAATATACTGTTTTTACATTCAGTTCTATTACACCAGAATAGTTTAAGTGGTTATTTTGTATTGCTTTCAATAAAGTTGATTTTCCGCATCCATTAGCGCCATTTAAATAACACCGATCAGCGTGAAATAGAATGAGTGAAACCGGTTTCCCAGAGCCATAATACAACTGACAATTTTCGATATTCAATAATCTTCTCTTCTTAATTTGACTTGCTTGTTGCAGATACAACACTTGTGGTTTCAACACTTCTTTCTGTTGTTCCATAACACGTAATTTTTCTTGATTTCGTTGTAAATGATTCTGTTGATTAATCACTGCCGCAGATCGGCTTTGTGCTGCTTTATCTTTCTTCGCATCCATCAGAACCTTAGGTTGGCTACCCGATTTCCTTATTCTATTACCATGACGTTCCCGTTGCAGGGCCTTCTCTTTATTCGTTTGTGCTTGACGCTCCACCCTTTTTTGTTCTGCTTTAACGTGAGTAATTTGTCTCTCTAATGCTTCAGCCTGTGTAGAGGATTGCGCTGAATAGGCATCATAATTCCCTTTGAAAAATCCGAGACCTAGACTCGTTAACTGATAAATACCATCCACATGACTTAACAAACTTCTATCATGACTCACCAGAAGTATTTGTCCTGAAAATTGTTTAAGTTGATTAATTAGCCATTGCTTACCTTCATAATCAAGATGATTAGACGGTTCATCTAGCAACAATATTTCGGCGTCCGAATTAAACAATTGATACAGTTGTAGGCGTGCTAATTGCCCTCCACTCAAAGTATGGCAATACGCATTAAGATTAGGGTCGATCTTGAGGTTTTTTAATGTATGTTTTGTTTTATTTTTTATATCCCAATCGTCTCCAATTAAATCAAAATATTCTTGCAAACAATATCCCTGTTCAACCGCTTTCAAAGCCAATAGTTTATTGCTAATACCTAAGAAGTCCGCAATACGTAAGTCCCCATCCAAAAGGTGAGAAGATAATTGTGAGTAATAAGCAATTTTACCTTGGCTCGTTACATAACCGTTAACCGGGGTGAGTTTCCTCATTAATAGAGAAAGGAATACTGATTTTCCAATGCCATTTCGCCCCACTAATCCTGTAAGACGGCTGGTTAAGCTGAAGTTTAAATTTTGAAATAGCCATTCCCCAGTATCGAGCTGAAATGACAGTTGATGTGTACTTAATACAGGCATGAAAATGCCTCCCTTTACGTAATAAAATGTAATAGGGGTTCGCCTTTCTATAAAGATAGATTGGCAAGACGTTACTTAGATACGATCATCGTAGATAAATAGAAATTCAATTACGATAATATATGCAATTTTTGCAAGATAAGAGATGACGAAAGTAACGCCCACTAACCCCGAGTGTCCAAATGATGATATTAATTGGATGTCAGGAAGTTAGTTGTTCATTATGGCGTTAGCTCCAGTAGAAATGATTAATACATTATAGCGATGAACATGATTGGTTGTAAAGTCGCTAAATTAACGGTTTGAGGCCTTAACGACTTAGAATCATCTTGGGAAGCCGTTAAAGCCTTTTTAACAATCTCTAATCTCTAATCTCTAATCTCTAATCATTACAATACACTGAGTATCTTCATCCCTATTCGATAGGTATAATTTATTTTCGTACGTCGTTGGGTCAGTCTGATGGCCTGAGCCTTGAATATCACCGAGTCCATCTTGTAATTTACATTCTAAATTTTTACCCCAGAAGTTAAATGGAGCTAGCACACCATCTCCTAAAGTCACATGATATGAAGAACTAGAATTTAGTTCTTTAAAATAAAAAGAGGTGCTATCCAATGAATCATTTTTAGCGCCAAAATTTATATGTCCTAAATTGATTCTTTCCGTAGCACCTGATGATAATTTATTAGATATAAATCTTAGTTCACAACCGTCAATATCATTACACAGTTTATTTATTATACCAGTGGGCAACACTTTATCCCCGATACCGTCAATGCTTCCACTCCAATGATTAGGGGCTGCAACAGAGTTAAATGAAACTGCGATGGCAGAAATTATACATATCTTAGCTATATTATTAATTTTCAAACTATATATCCTTATAAGTGTTTGTATTCTAGCTACAGTATATTAGGCTAGTTGTATTAGTGAATAAGAGCCGTTCTCGAATGATTTATTTTAAGAACGACTCTATAATAGCGAAGCTAATCCATTTTAAAACACTCTAAATTGGTATGATGGTATTTATGATCACTCCTACTAACATAAGTTTTAACCTTGCTATTTTTATAATATTAAAAGAGCTATATAGGTAAGGTATACTAGAGTTAATCAATAATAAATATGAATATTCTTAAATTAACACTAAGCCTTTGAAAACAATGTGAAATATAGATTTTTAAGTTCAGAGGGATTCGCTACTAAAATGCAAAAGATGGGGTTTTATAACTGAGAAATGAAGTTGGAAATACTTTGTTGTTTTAAACTAAAAAGGGCTCACGTAGGATGAACCCTTCGATTACGTTCAGCTATAGATCTAAGCTATGATTAAGGCTTAAGATCTACTTTAATTTGATCGACTTGATTAGATAAAGACAGATCTTGAAAGTACTCTTGTTGTGACTTACCAAGGTACAGTTTTTTGTTATTGACTAATTCATCGAGCTTATCTTTAACAACATTGCCTGATGCTAGTTTAGCTTTTAGTTCAGTTGCAATACTTGAACTATCAGTTAGCTTTTTACCCTTAGTATCGTAGTAACGAACTTGACCAACCTTAGCATCAAACGGGTCACAGTAAGCAGTATCAAGATCGCCACTATCAATGATTTCTTTGTATTTTTCAGCTGTAATTGGTGTTTCTTTATTTTTTACAAATTGGCTGCCACGAACACACCAATTTACTTGTGTGCCAATACCAGGGAAATGAGCTGAGATTAAATTGACCGCGTAGTATTGGTCTATATCTGTGCTCTTTGGCTTTGCATATTTATCAATAACCTTTCCGCCAACCACCTGATAATCTAGCGTGCTATTGTCAATAGACTCTAAGAAATAGCTATTAACGAACATATCACCAATAGAAATAGAATCAACAGCGCGACCTGTATCCCATCGGTAACTCTTCAGCTGTTCTTTGATTTTACCGCCATCTTTGGTGAAGTGAGTAACATTACTAATAAGACCAACAAGGGTGTTATTTGTTTTATCTATCTGCCAGGCCGTATAGTTATTTCGGGTCTGTTCTGGTGTGTTATCTTTCGCTTCTGCTTTTGTATGCGTTTGATAACGTAGCTCAGTAATGTCGTTACTTTCTTTATTAATACTGTCGTATTCCTTATCACGTCTAGCTTCACAGTCTTGAAAGTTAGCACCGTAATAGAAATAGCTGATCCAGTCTTTAGCTTCGATCATTTCTTTACTATAAGCGGAATAATCTACAATACCGTTAGCCCCACTAATACCATAGAAGCCTTTCATATCTAAGATCTGTTTCGGTGTAAGCCCACCTTTAAATTTATCGGACCAGCCTAAAGAGTAGATGTTGAAAAGACTAAGCGCACTGCTGCAATTTGTGGTATTAAAACGAGCATCAAACGAGTCAGTGAGTGGCATTGCTGCATACCCAGCTAACGCTTTTGTCGCTGAACTATCTGGATTAGCAACGCTACCTTTAACCGCCGATAAAGACATTTGTGGTACGCTAACTTTAGGTTTAGCTGGAGGTGGTGTTTGATCGCCGCCTCCGCCACCACAAGCAACAAGTGATGCAGTCGATACGGCAACGAATATTTTTTTCAACATAACTAACTCTTTTTATATTTGGCTTACTATTAAACGGTATCAATTTTAATTATTTTTAAATTTTAAGGCAATCATTGCTTTGTCAATGTTTGTAATTCCTTGTTACCAATTAAAATAACTCTGCAGCAATATCGTAAACCTTTTCTTGAACTTTTCGTTTTAAATCGGGAGCAACATTATTGTGATCACCGCTGTTAAAAGGAGGCTGCGGATCATACTCAAGTAGTAATTCCATCGCTTTAGCGCGGTTTTCTCCAACAGTTTCGCCAATTAACCTAAAAGCAAAGTCCAAACCAGAAGTTACACCGCCACCACTAATACGATTACGATCAATGACAACCCGACTATCGACATATGTAACCTTAGGGAAAGCCTTTAGGGCCTCGGCATATGCCCAGTGTATAGTCGTTTGATAATTATCTATTAAACCCGTTTTGGCCAAGATCAATGCTCCCGTACACACAGAAGTGACATACTTAGCGTTACTTCCTACGCGCCGTAAAAATTCAATAACAACTTCATCCTGCATTTGTTCTGCAGGGTTAGCTGCACCTGGCACAATCAAAATATCGATGGGAGGACAATTACTGAATCCATAGTTAGGGAGTAGCTGTATTTTTGCATCACACGGTAAAAGCCCGAATGTTTTTGCAAACGTAAACGTATTTAACTCTGGAACTAAAGCTAATACTTGCAAGGGGCCATAAGCATCCAGCATGGTCATATTTGGATATAAAAATATGCCAACATTGAGCTTAGTCGTACTAAGATTCTGTTTAGCATTTTTATGTGCCAGTAATGGTTTGTTTTGTGCTGCACTGGTAAAATAACTTGTGCCCATTACACCTAGCCCCATAGAACAAGCTAGACCTGTTTTTAAGAAATTACGTCTGTTATCTGTCTCTTTCATTATGCCTTCCATATTTGTTTATTTAGCTGTAGTTTTACAAATTTACACTCAAGTTTTCAGATACAATGTAGTAAATATGTTCCAAATGGAACTATTTAGGGTAAACGTCCCACGCGGATAGTTAACTTATTTGCTAAATACGTTAAAATATTTTTGATATGAAGTGACTTTAGGTTTAACCAAGTAAATATTATGCAGAAAGAAAAATTAACATTAAATCGTAGTCAAAAACGCATAGTTAAGGCTTTTACCGAATTATTGAGGGAAAAAGATTATTGCGATATATCTGTTGCGATGATTATTGAGAAAGCTGATGTTGGCAAGACAACCTTTTATCGATATTACCAACGTAAATTAGAAGTGTTACTGGCCATGCATGACGGTATTTTTGATCAATTACTTCAGGATTTAACGAGTAAAGATGACTGGTTAAGTAATGAGGCTCGCCCTTCTGTAAGTTATATGCTGAATATATTTTCTAATAATAGCAATTTTAGACGCCCGATGAATTTTAAGCTCGATAAAGATTGGCCACAAGCATTATTACAACTAAAAACAAAACTTGCTAATTGTATGGCGGTTAAATTAGCAAACGCTTTAGACGGTTGCTCAATGAAGATCCCTATTAGTGTATTATCGACGTCATTAGCCGCAATATATGTTGAAAGTGTAGTCCAACTCGTCAAGGGCCTTGTAGCATTCAGTGTAAACAAGCAGGCTCTGTATTTACAATATTTGACGAGATCGTTAGTGATAGGAGCTATCGAAAGTTAGGCCGTTAGAGGGTTTCGTATAGCCCCAGAGTTGGGGCATTTTATTTTTGATTTAATACACCTTAAGCGACCACCTCTACCGGTTCTTCATCCAAGTCAAAGGAAGCATTAATCAGTTTTTTAGTGTAATCATGCTGAGGATTATGAAATATATCTTCAGCCGTTCCCTGCTCCATAACACAGCCTTTTTGCATCACTAATACCCGGTCAGATAATGCTTTGACGACTGAAAGATCATGGCTGATGAAGATGAAACCAATGTTATGTTTTACCTGGATCTCTTTAAGTAAGTCAATCACGGTGAGCTGAACAGAGCGATCAAGCGCAGAGGTAGGTTCATCCAATAAAATAAAAGACGGATTCAAGATCAGTGCTCTCGCAATTGCAATTCGTTGACGCTGACCACCTGAAAACTCGTGCGGATAACGATTGATTGAGTTTGGTTCTAAGCGTACCTCTTCGAGCGCGAGACAGGCTTTTTGTAAGCGTTCCTGCTTGGACATCAAAGGTTTGTGCACCCTTAATCCTTCAGTAATGATTTCGCCAACTGTCATACGCGGAGACAAAGATCCGTACGGGTCCTGGAAAACCATCTGTACGTCTTTTTTGAGTTCAAATTTTTCCTTATCAGTGAGTAAATTGAGATCTTGACCTTTATAGGAGAGATTACCTGTAAAGGGTAACAAGCCAATGATAGCCCGGCCTAGAGTCGATTTACCTGAGCCAGACTCACCGACAATACCCAAGGTTTCACCTTGCTTCAGTGTGAGTGAAATTCCCTTCACCGCCTCAAAATATTCACACTTACTTGGGATGAAGTGAGATTTAACCAGGTAATGAACGTGAATATTTTCAGCGCTAAGCAGCTCTGTCGCCGTTGCTTTAATTGGCTGTTTTTGACCTTTCGGGATCGAGTTAATTAACATTTTTGTATATTCGTGCTGTGGTTCTCGGAAAAGTAATCCGGTCTCTCCTTCTTCGACGATCTCACCTTTACACATAACGAGCACTCGGTCTGCAAGGTGTTTAACTACGCCGAGGTCGTGTGTAATAAACAAAATAGCCATGCCCATTTTATTCTGTATCTCTTTAATTAAATCCAGAACTTCTGCCTGTACCGTAACGTCTAACGCAGTGGTCGGTTCATCAGCAATTAAAATGTCAGGTTCATTGATAAGTGCCATTGCAATCATAATACGTTGCAGCTGCCCGCCTGAAAATTCATGTGGGAACTTACTGTAAGCTTGCTCTGGTTCTGGTAAACGAACGAGAATAAAAAGTTCCAAAACATGTGCTTTAGCCTGCTTCTTCGATACTTTTCGATGGCACATCATCGCTTCAGCAACCTGAGTTCCTACCCTTAAATATGGGTTCAGAGAGGTCATCGGCTCTTGGAATATCATGCCAATACGGTCGCCTCGGATAGATTGCATTTGACGTTCTGTTTTATCTAAGATCGATTGGCCTTCAAAAATAATGCTAGATTGAGATGAGACGGTCCCATTATCCGGTAATAGGCTCATCAAAGCATTGGATGATACTGACTTACCCGAACCCGATTCGCCGACAATAGCCAGCGTTTCACCAGATTTCAAATCAAAGTTAACATTTTTCACCGCATCAACCATTCCGTCATTGGTTGTGAAACTGACGGAAAGGTTACGAACTTGAAGAATAGGTTGGTTTAGCATGATAGGTCCTTATCAATTTAAGAGATGCGTTGAATGGTGTGAGTCTGAGGTCACTCTTAACTTAGCAAAGTGATGATGCGCTTTTTGGATATGCTCGTATTGAAGCATCCACTGATCATCATGTTGAGCGTGACAAAAAGCGGCCATATGGCGTAAAATATCTTCACTTTTATTATCGATAAGTGTCATTGTTCGTTGAACAAGATCACTTGTTTCAAGAGAAATAAATTGAAATAGCGCATAAGACTGGTTTAATGTTGCAAATGCGCGTTTCTGCTGCCCCATTTGATTGAGAATTTCAGACTGTGCGACAGTGGCATCTCTTAATCCTAATAACAAGCATGAAAACTGGCATGGTTTAATATGCTCGTTTTCTAAAGCCTGATGAATATGTATGGGCAGATTGTCTAAAACCTCCCCATATAGTTGATGAGCTTCAGGCCAATGGCCCTGTTCCATTAGCTCTTCAGCCCTCAGATAACGCATCCAGCATTGCTGCAATTCCATAATCGACCTCAAATTTATAAGATAAATCAATCTTAATGAGAATTGATATCAATTGCAAATCAAAATCATTCTCGTGGTGAGATGTGTCACTAAAATAATAACGCCGTACTAATTATACGTTATTTAATCAATTTTAGAGGCGAATTAAGCTATAAATATCGATGAATAAAACAGGATCAGGCAATCTGATAATTTGTATATTAAGTATAATTCAGCCTTTAAAAAACCAGATTTAAGAACTTAAACTGACTAACCACTTGTAAGTACTTACGTCCAAATTAACTAACTATTTTAGAGTAATACGCTGAAAAAAGGTGACAAAGTTAACAAATTGTAATCAATATTATGTTAATCGCATATCATCCGCCACACACCACTTACCAGTGGTATTAACTGGTAATCATACCAATTGGCAGACCATAACGCTGGTAATTTAACTTTTTTGCAGCGCAAGGCACCATCACATGCTAACGCCGATTGTTGAGTAAATGTTTATTTATTGCTAATTTATTTTGCCATGGAGCGGGAAATACCATATTGAATAGTGAATTATTCTATTGGTATCGCTTAAATAAGATAAAACATGGATGGAATTGAATATGATCTCTAAGGTTAGTTGCTACTTTGCTGGAATATTAAGCATGTTTACCTCTTCGGCTTTTGCCGCCAGTGAACCAGTCGGGTTTGATAAGGCTGTTGATCAGTTCTTTAATGAAAACCTCAGTTGGTTTGCTAACACTATTTTCACCTCAGTTCCTGTTAATGGGACAAACTTCCCCATAATTGTAGGCTGGTTATTTATTGCGGCCATTATTTTCACATTTTATTTTGGTTTTGTTCAGTTCAAACGTTTTGGTTTAGCGGTTAAGATCGTCAAAGGTGACTTCACAGATCCGAACAAGAACGAACCTGGCCAGGTTTCTCACTTCCAAGCCTTAACAACAGCACTTTCTGGTACAGTCGGACTTGGTAATATTGCTGGCGTTGGTGCAGCGCTCGCCATTGGTGGTCCTGGAGCCACTTTCTGGATGATCCTGTGTGGCCTGCTTGGTATGGCTTCAAAGTTCTGTGAATGTACACTTGGTGTTAAGTATCGTAACGAGCTACCAAACGGTGAAGTATCGGGTGGTCCAATGTATTACCTGAGCCGAGGTTTAAAAGAACGTGGTTTTGCTGGTCTAGGTAAATTCCTGGCTGTCGGCTTTGCAATTATGACTATTTTAGGCGCGCTCGGTGGCGGCAACATGTTCCAAGGCAACCAAGCGAACGCAATGATCGTACAAGCTCTGGGTATACCTGACGGCTATGGCTGGGTTACAGGCGTTATTTTAGCGATGATGGTTGGCTCGGTTATTATTGGTGGTATGCCATCAATTGCGAAAGTAACAAGTAAATTAGTTCCAGCAATGGCTCTGTTATATATAGGCATGTCGGTTATTGTGTTGGTATCTAACGCATCTATGATTGGCGATGCATTTGCACAAATCATTGAAGGTGCCTTCACTGGTGCTGGTGTTGCCGGTGGTTTTGTTGGTGCATTAATCCAAGGTATGAAACGTGCGACATTCTCAAATGAAGCCGGTGTGGGTTCAGCAGCCATTGCGCATGCAGCAGTAAAAACCAAAGAGCCTGTGACTGAAGGTTTAGTTTCAGTACTTGAACCATTCATTGATACCGTGATCATTTGTACCATGACGGCTTTAGTTATCACAATTTCAGGTATGAACAACGGCGAGCTAAGTGGCGTAACGCTTACAGCTGCAGCATTTACTGAAACGGCAGATATATTCCAGTATATTCTTGCTGTGGCGGTGGTGATGTTTGCTTTCTCAACAATGATTTCATGGTCTTATTATGGGCTTAAAGCTTGGACATATCTGTTCGGTGAAGGCAAAACTACGGAACTTGTCTATAAAATTATGTTCTGTGGCTTTGTGGTTGTCGGTGCAAGTGTTAGCTTTGGCGCTGTAATTGATTTCTCTGATGCGGCTATCTTTGCAATGTCTATCTTCAATATCATCGGTTTGTATTTCTTAATGCCAGTGGTGAAAAAAGAGCTACATTCGTTTATTGCTCGAGTTAAATCTGGCGAAATCAAAGATTACAGCAAAGAAGGTGTACTGGTTTCAAAAGAGATAAATAACTAATTTAATAAGTCTCCCCTCTTTTTAAATAATTAATAGTCCGGTTAATCCTATTACCGGACTATTCCCATCGAAGAACCTCAAGGTCAGACCATCTCTTATAAAATATCACTCCTCTATTCATTGCCCCAAGCAATAAATAAAAATGCTCAACTCGAAAGCTACTTCAATAAAATCAACAATATACCAAACTATCTATAAGAAACTGTCTAGAATCATGGTCATATATAAGTCTTAGAAAACATAAAATATGCGTGATGCCTTACGATTTCATACACAATCAAATTTAAATTTTGATTGCTAAATATCTAGGTTTGATTGTAAAATACAGACCTTAATTTTGTAGCATCAAAGGCATGTATTAGTTTGGAACTCAAAGAATTGAAAGTTTTGTTTGATAATGGTGGTCTTAAAGCGGTCACTATAAAACGCGCACCATTAATGGACGGTTATATCTTAATTGCAAACACGACAAATAAAAATGTACATGTGATGACGTCACAACGTGAAGAATCAAATACACCACGTGCATTTAAGAGTATTGATGCCGCAGCTGCTAATGCACAAAAGATTGGTTTTAAGAAGATAAGTATCGATTTAAGCTAGCTTGAATTATAACTGTATACATATACAGTTATAATTCAATCCCCATAAAAACGAGACTTTTACGGGGATATAGTTATTTATTCAGCGCTAAATAGGCTGTATTCATTGCAACTAAACGGTCTTTTTCATCCTCTGAAATAAAACTGGCCTCAATGGCATTAAAAGTAAATTGTGCGATTTCTGATTTTGACATGTCGTGCGCATTACTCACTGCTATGAAGTTATCTGTCATATAACCGCCAAAGTATGCCGGGTCATCAGAATTAATCGTAACGCATACATTCTCTCGTAATAATTCAACGATGTTATGTTCTTCCATTTTTTCAAATACCTTAAGCTTGATATTTGATAACGGACAAACTGTTAGCGGCGTTCGCAGTGTTGCTAACTCTTTAACTAACATCTCATCATCAGAACACCGTACACCATGATCAATACGCGTAATTTTCAACAGCGCTAATGCATCGCGAATACTACTCGCCTCGCCTTCTTCTCCAGCATGCGCAACTGTTAAGAAACCTTCATTAATCGCGGCTTTAAAAACACGTTCAAACTTACTGGCCGGGTTACCATTTTCTGACGAATCTAACCCGACGGCGACGATCTTATCTTTGTACTCAAGTGATTTATTTAATGTTATAAATGCCGACTCTTCATCGAGATGACGTAAAAAACACATTATCAATTGGCTTGTAATGCCGAGTTCTTCAACAGCTGTTGATAAGGCGTTATGAATGCCGTTAACAACAGTATCAAAACTAATGCCGCGTTCGGTGTGTGTTTGTGGATCGAAAAATACCTCGGTATGAACAACATTGTCTTGTTTACAACGGACTAGATAAGCCCAGGTAAGATCGAAAAAATCTTGTTCTGTGATTAATACATTCGCCCCTTGATAATAGATATCTAAAAATGATTGCAGATTATGGAAATTGTAAGCATCTCTCACATCTTCGAATGACTTGAAGGGAATGTCGATATTATTGCGTGCGGCAAGTTCAAACATAAGCTCTGGCTCAAGCGTACCTTCGATGTGTAAATGAAGTTCTACTTTTGGTAAATTTTGAATAAATTGTTTCATGATTAAGTTCCTAATAAAATTTATTAAGTACTTCTCTTTAATAACAGACACTACAAAGAGAAAAGTACTAAAGTACTAAACTCTTCGTAATCAGGAATTATTGGTTCCTGGTAGAAACCCCTAATCCATATCATTAGGGTTATACGAAGGGAAACTAATTGCAAAATTGAAATACTGAATTAGCTTGAAACTGATTGTACAGAATGTAATTTAGCAAGTCTATGGTTTAAACATAGCAGCTTGGCCACGAAAAGCCCCACTGTTATCAATAAGATTCCACACAGTTGCATTTTCTATCCAAAAAGTACGGCCTGTAGAGGAAATACGTAAACCGCGATAATCATCAATAAAACCAAACGCTGTGACTCTCGCTAATAAGTCCTGTCTTTCATCTCTGTCTAGGGGCTTTGCTGACTTTCTCGATGGTAAAGCAACAAATTCTGACCAGCTAAGTTCAAATGATTTTAATGCCGACTTGTTGCCATAATTAAATATCGGATCACTTTCAGTGCCATGTGATACTACGACAAAGTCAGCGTAAAATAAAGCTTTGCCAATATCGACATGACGACTATCAATGAGATTTTTACCCGTTAGGCGTTGATAACTTGATATTAATAGATCGGCATGTTCATGTAGATATTCATTTTCAGAGGTGGGTTGATTCATTGATAAGATCCTTGTTATCTATAAAGAGTAGAGTCAAGAACCTTATTATTACATAACTATTCGTATATGTTACGATTCTGCCAGTGACTTTTCTCTTACTGCACTACCAAAACCAGCTATTTAAAAATATCCATTAAATTCGACTCTTGCATAACTGTCCTTACGTAAATCATAAGTCGCACCTCCTAATGAAGCGTTTCCAAAATATCTCGCTTCAACACTCACGCTCCAATTATCTGTTAATCGATGCTGTGCCTCTACCGACATAATGACTGAACTGTCATCCAGATCCGCACTGCCTATTAATAATATTTCAGTACTGTCTGCATTATTTAGTAACCAACGTGTCCCCAGTACAATATCGTTTTGTTGTAAACTCGCCGAGTCTGCATCACGCTGATCATATTGATATTCAACAATAAGTCCCAAATCGGTACTACTACCAGAGAACCCAACAAGGGTATATTCAAAGCCAGACACAGAAGCAAAATAATTATCATCACTATCAGGGATCACGGCGATGGTTTCCATTTTCCAAGCCCAGCTTTCAATCGTCGCTTGAACATCAAGGCCATATTGTTGGATCTGTCGGTAATAAGGTGTTAATTCGATAACGCCGTTACCACCAAAATTTGGTGTTAGTGTTGGGTTTCTATCGGTACCATTAAAATAACTCAGGCCTATATCAACAACATCGACAACATCGACAACATGACTCCAACGAAAAGCATAGTCGATATGTGACTGCTCTTTATCTGATTCGTATGTAGCGTTACCCTGATCGACGATAACACTTGGCCTTAATCTACCCTCTTCACCCGTAAATGTACGCTCTCTAAAACCCGGTAAAACAAACAATTCATAAGCACCATAGTCTGTTTCATAAAATGTATTAATCATAGCTTGTCCGAGTTTCTCTTCACCATCGATACTTTCTACTAAGTCAGTTTGATTAATAATATCAACAAGATGTGCAGATTCGGTTACCCCCCAAAAAACCTGACGAACACCGATGTATAACTCAATTCGATTAAAAGCACGCCAATAATATAGCTCTCGTATGTCAGCATGCGTTCGTTCATCATCACCGTCGACACGACCAAATATACTCGTTTCAAAACGCTGATAACCATTATCCCAATCATGGTAATAATTGACTTTAGTGCTCAACGACGCATAAGTGTCTTCTTGGTTTTCGTAAATTGCAGGCTCAAAAAACGCAGTAGCTTCAAGTCCTATGTGTCCTGAAAATTCACCACTGACTCCATTTGGTATAAATCCCGTTAATGCGAAGGTTGTAAGTAAAGGTAATATTTTATACATCCTTTATTACCTCGCGCGCGATAAGCTATTACGACTAAAATCACGGTCAGAAAAGTTATTATTAAATTTCCAATTTTGAAATTTGAGTACCGTCTTTTTACTTGTTTTATGGTTTATCATGGTCCAAGTATCAGCACGCCAGTATTTACCGAGGTACTGATTAAAATCACTTATTGATAACGTTTTAAGTAATTCACCACCACGGTTAAAGTAATTTACCTTCCAGACTCGATATTCATCAGTGTCGAAGAAGACTTCTTGACGTGAATACCCTGACTTTAAATCTTTTGGGTCAAACTCTACGACATAATGTTCACGTCCATCAAAATGCTCATTTTTCAAATAGTTATAAGTATACTTATTCACTTCTTGTGACGCTATATCTTCGAATGCAAACTCACTGCCCATAAATGGTCCAGACTTGTTGCTTGATGCTATACGCTTAACACGCTTCAAGGCCGGTAAGTATAACCATTGATCATCCGCGCCTTCTCGGTGTGTATATGACAAAAAAGCGGTACCTTTTACGTCTCTTGGGCTATCAAACACAATCTGGGATTTATCACCGTCATTTTCCTGTTCTAGCGTTTTATTGCGCATGATGCGTATCGACTGCTCACCATGTCGATTGGTTAATATCATTTCCATCGAAGCAGAAGAATCTCCAAATCCTTGATCACGTTTATCTGCTTCAACAACAATCGCCAACCCTTTTTCTTGTGACGTTTCAGCTAAAACAGTTGGTGTATTCACGACACTAAGTAATGATATTGCGAGTAATGAACAACGTAATCGGCTCTTGTTTACTGATTTATTTTTGTGGTTATTCATCTCATTGCTATAGATACTGTTGTTTGTACTGTAAAATATGCTCATTATTTATATCCTTATATTATGCTGATGCTAATTTAGCTTTCGATTTTTTAACGTATTACAGTGCTTTTTCTATTACTACTCCACGCTTCTATTTTTAGTAACAAGACAGGAAGTAATAAGAAATCTGCAATCATAGCGATAGCAATTGCAATGGCAGTTAAGATCGCCATACTAGAATTCATACCAAAACTTGATTGTGCTAATACACTAAATCCGGCAATTAAAACAAATGAAGTAACAACAATAGCAGTGCCCACCGTTGAGAATGCATAACAAATAGCGGCTTCTGGATATAAGCCTTTTTCACTACGTGCACGCTGATATTTACTTAAGAAATGAATGGTATCGTCAACAACAATCCCAAGAACCATACCAGTCACCATGGCAACAGCAAGATTCACTTCACCGATAAACAGTCCCCATAAACCAAACGCTAAACCAACCGGTAATAAATTAGGAATCAAACTGACAAGTCCTAACTTAACGCTGCGCAATGCAAACCCAATGAGTACGGAAATAATCACAACCGCCAGCAGTGTTCCGACAATCATACTTTGTATATTTCGCTCTGAAATATGTGAAAACATGACAGCTGGACCGACACCGATTGCATCGATATTCGCATTGATTTTTAACCAATCGGTTCCTCTCTCAGTAAGATTAATAAGACTACCTGATGGCATATTACTAACTGTAACAATAACTTGTGTAGAAGACTTACTTACATTAAGCTGATTATTTAGATCTAATCCATAAGGTAACGACAGTTCGTAAAGTAATAAATATTGCGCTGCTGACTCTGCATCTTCAGGTAAACGATAGTACGCCTTATCATCACTATGCAGATTCATATTTAAACGTTTGAACGTATCTGTAATAGTATTAACATGTCTAACTTCAGATTGATCGCGTAACCAGTCTGTAAAATCACTTACTTTTTGAATAAACTCAGGGTTGCTGACACCATTTGCTTCGCCAGAATCCAGTGAATATTGGATCTGATACACACCTGTAAATTCGGAATCAATAATTTCGCTTGCTTGTCTAAACGCCATCGACTTATCAAAGTAGTCTACAAAATTATCATTGAGCGTATTTTTAGGGATGAAAGATAACAGCAGTACCGATACGCATGTTGATACAATTAAAATCGTTTTTTGTTTATGAATAACCCAACGGCCTAACGCTTCCATTCTGTTACTTGATTTTGTTTTAATTTGTTTAACGCGTAAAGGCAGTACTAGCATCATCGCAGGCAATAAAGTTAACGAGAGCAACATAGCAGCCATAACACCTATCGCGGTTATATTACCTAAATCATGAAACGGGGGCGATTCGCTAAAGTTCATAGAAAGAAAACCAATCGCTGTCGTAACAGATGTTAAAATCACCGGTGACGCATTTATTCGCACACTATTTTTAATCGCTGCTAACTTATCCATACCAGATCGCATACTTACAATGATCGTACTTAATAAATGTATTGAATCTGCGACTGATAAGGTCATGATGATAGTCATCGAAGCCAACGCGGGCGGCGTTAATTGAACTCCCATGTAACCCGCCATTCCCATACCCGACATAATTGAAAACATGATCACGACTAATGTTCCCAATATTGCAGTAAATGAACGCAACAAGAGTAAAGCAACAAGTAGAATAATGAGATACATCGCGGGAACGAGAGTTTTCATATCAAGCATTGCCGCTTCGAAAAATGAATGACTTAACATGATCATGCCAGCCAAATGGATCTTAACCTTGTACTTGTCTTCAATTTTAGAAACGAGTTTACGTGCTTTACCAACCAGTAAAGGGATTTCATCTAACGACTTTTGTGGTAGCTGAAACGTAACATTTACACCAGCGATTGATGCCGATGAATTAATTAATTGACCGTTCAAGAATGGTTCAGCCAATGCAATAGACCGAGCTTCATTTCGTTGCAAGTCTGTCATTGATGCACTTTCAGTGATTAAATCTCGGACCCAAAGGTCATCATTTTCAGCGCTGGTATGTTGAAAATTTGTCGGAGAATCAACACGTAAGGTATAAGGTAATAGCCAGGTTTCAGCGGTTAACTCTTCTAACGCCGACAATGCATTTGTCGAAAATACATCGCCATCCTCAGGGACGACAGCAAATAATATATTGTCGATTTGAGTATATGTACGCTGTAACTTTTCGTATTCGATTAGCTGTGGATTGTCTGAAGTGAAAAATACACGGTAGTCATTATTGAATGCAAGTAATCGCGTACCACTACTGAGCAGAATGACAAAAAGTACTGACGTTATAATTAATAACCAACGCCACTTAACTACCCATTCAGCATAACGACTAAATTTATCGTTAGTCACGTCCTTTTGTTGTTTCATTTTATTTCCTTTTTATAAAATTTATAAGTTAAACGAGTAAACCTGCACAGAAATACCGACCGCTCGGTATGTCCATATTTAAAAAAAAAGTTTAAATATCACTTCTTAAAGTAACGTTTAAACCTCATTTCCACCGTAAATAATAGACATAAATACTGTACTTTGCGAGTAAATATGAGTATTATTCTTTCTATCTACGATTACTTAAACTCGAAGAGTGCCTAAGTAATTGTTCATACCTTCAAGTAAATCAATCATTTGCTGTCGATCACGAGAGACCTTAACCAAACTCATCATACCTTGAAAACATGAAACAATAAGTAAAGCAGATGCTCGACAATCGACTTCGGATTTAATTTTATCTGCTTGTTGCATACGCTCAAAAGCCTCGGCAAACATCTGAACTTTCTTCTGGTACATGGTGTTTGCACGTTGTCGAAAGCCTTCATCTTGCGAAGACATTTCTTGTGAAATGGTATTCACTGGACAACCACCAATCATATCGTCTTCACAACCCATCGTTGGTATAACAGAAAAAAGTTCTGATAATGCAGTAATAGCATCTTCTTGAGCTAAAACAGGTTCAAACATTGCGTAAAATTGAGCAGCAAAAATCTCTTCAAAAACAGCATAACCCAATGCTTGCTTGTTTTTAAAATGATGGTAAAGCGCGCCTTTAGACACATTTGCTTTCGAAATAATGTCCGACAAACTCGTGGCTTTGTAGCCATTTTTCCACATTTCAGCCGCGGTGATCTCTAAAATAGTCTGTCTCGTTAATTCTGAATCTCTAATTTCAACCATAGATTTTATCTACCCATATTACAAAGACTGCGTTTGATAAATAAGTTTATCTAAACCTTGTACATATAAGATACCGACCGAGCGGTATGCTTGCAAGTTATATTTTAATAATAGTTTAAATATTTGTTAAAACTTACTGGATTAAACACATTTATCTCGTTTAATGCGACTTTAACTTGTTGAATTATCGCTCCTACGTGAATTTAACTAGCTAGGTTCCCCACTACATCTTCAGATTTCACGTAGCGCACGAAAATAAAGACCATTTACACTGGTTGCTTATACAGTTGTAGATGTTATAATTGCCACGTTAATATTTTAGATTAAGCAACCAAATGGGATTAAAATGCCTAAAGCATTGATAAATATAGGTAATAACTCAATAATTCCATTAACTAACCTTAGTGAAGAACACATCGAAAACCTACTCAGGTTTAGTGATCGTAAAGAACAGTTAGAAGAAAACACACTTAAATCACTGCATTTCCATGTGAATAAATTCAATGAATATTGCCTCAGTCGTAATATTATCCCTTTACCATTACAAGATGCGACAGTGCTTGAAGCATTTCTGATAAAGGAAAATGAGCGAGGATGTAAAGCTCAAACACTACGAATTTACGCATGGGCAGTATCAAAGGTCCATGCTTTAGCAGGTTTAGAGATCCCTTATTTCAAAACAGTGATCACAGCTAGGTTAAAAATCATCTCGAAACAAGAGGTAAAGCTGGGCGTTAAACGTAAGCAAGCTGTGGCGTTTTCTTATGAGCACCTTAAATTTGTAAATGAACGACTTGATATATCATCCTTGATCTCTATCCGAAATACATTATTACTCAACATTTGCTACGATGGATTGCTCCGTGAAAGTGAAGCCTGTCATCTGTTCATAGATCAACTACATAAAACCAACGGCCTTTATACTGTTAATATCACGAATACGAAAACAGATAAATCGTTAGATGGTTCAATTGTTCACTTGAGTAAATTCACATCAAAGCTATTACCACTGTACCTTCAAAAAATAACCGAACATCATGGGCAATACCTGTTTAAACGAACAACACCACGAGGCGGTAAACTGGAAAGGCTAAAACCAAGTTCGCTATCACCAAACCCAAATGACAAACCAATATCAACGAAAACGGTTGAACTTGTGTTTGCAAATACCTGGCATCAAATTAATGCGTATAATGAATCTGTCAGTTTTGATTTACATATAGACTTACCCGAACGGCCTTTTAGTGGTCACTCTGCTCGAGTTGGTGCATCTTGTGATCTTGTCGGTGCTGGTTTTGATGATTCGTTGGTTATGCGAGCTGGTCGTTGGAAAACTTTACGCATGGTTGAACTTTACACCCGAGGTGTGAATAATAAATTTGCGACAGTACGTGAATTCAGAGAAAGATTGGAAGAGATGACAGCAGATTAAAATTAATATGTATTGGAAAGGTCATGCCCTTTCCAATTATAATTAACAGTCTTTAACCATCAATTAAATTTACCATCTCATTCAATATTGAATGAAACATGCACGCTGTATCATGATGGCTAAATTCATTACCGTTTAAGTTAACTGTAATTTCTGTTTCATCATTATCCGTCTCGACATAAAGTGTATTTTTTATTTTAGGATAGTTTTCGATCAACACATTTTCAACATGCCTCTTCGTTATTTTATTACTAAGATGAACAGTAATAATCCCCGTCCCTAATAATAAATCACTCATGCCATTTTCAAAAACGTCTGCAAGCATACCTTCAACAAACTGACTCTTAGAAACATTACATTGATCACTTATGCTTTCTAATTTTTCGAGTAAGTTTTCGTACATTCTTATCGTACTGTTTTTTCGAACTGCGTCTGGTTTAATCTTCATAATATTTACCACGGATTAAGTTAAGAAGAATGCTTTCTTTAAAAATAAGAAATTAATTGAATTCATTATATCATCATTTTAGTTCAATAGGAGGGTCAATTTTGAACGCCTAATTGAGTTCACTCTACGAACATTAATATCAATACATGTGAAATCTCAATGTGATTATTCAAAACATATAAGTACCTACCTATATATAAAACTAATAATTCACCTATAAATACCAATGATATCAATGTCTTTATTTCGCTTAACGGTCATTATACGAAATAAAGAGAGCAGTGTTGAATGCGCATTGAATTTTATTTTATTAATTCAAATTCATTAAGTGATGCATATAGTGATAGCAATAATGATTACACAGCTTTGAAATGATGGAATTAGATCTGAAATTAAATAGATTTATGAATCAAAATAAATAGAATGTATATCTGCATTTAAATGATGTATACATTAATTAATAAGCGTCTATTAGCACTGAAATATCATTTCGTACAATAGAGTTTTAGGCCTATTTTTTAATATTTACGGATAATCTTAGCCACCAAACTATAGATTTCACATACAGCACACAAAAAAACCATCGAAATGCGGAATAGACCATATTAATCAACAAGATATGTGCAGATCAAGGCGTTATGAATGACGTATTTAACACCATTTTAAAGCAAAATCACGACTGTCATTGTATATCCCAGTGAAATATAGCTCTTTAACAAGATAATAGATAACTGTGTTTATATACAGCTATTTATCTAACCCCGTAAAAATGAGACAAAATGAATGTCATTATACGGTTTAAAACAATGTATAAAATGTAGTTAGCACACTAAAATAAACATAAACCCATGATTATCAACAACTTACTTTGGCGTTGAGGTGTGATGATTAAATTTCAGTGAATCATTAAAATTAAGTGAGATAAACCAGTAGCCTTGATAAATAACGAGATTTAAACCAATATAATGTAATAAATAGCAATATTAGCGCTGTATTTTGTGGGATGAATATCTATTTAACGATAGAATGTAGCTAGAATAATATCCCGATTAAAATTTTCTAGGAATGAGATGACCAATAACCGCCGTGCTGATTTAATCCTTGTCATTACAACAATACTTGCTTCAGCTGGATGGATATTTTCTAAAGAGGCGATTCAAGGATTACCGACTTTTGGTTTCATCGGATTACGATTTATTCTTGCATCCATACTATTATTACCATTTTGTTATCGAACACTTTTTAACATTGATCGGGCAACCTTACTTGGAGCTGCAAGTGTCGGTTGTTTTCTTGGTTCTGCAATTTTAATCTGGATTTATGCCATCGCCAATAGTAGCTCACTAGGTGAAGGCGCATTCATCATGAGCTTATCAATGTTGTTTGTCCCTATTATCGCTTGGATTTTTTTTAAAAACAGACCTCCTAGAATGTTTTGGTTTTCACTACCCTTTGCAATACTTGGTTTAATTCTTTTGTCAAAAGGGAGTAGTTGGACTATCTCAGGTAGTCAAATTTGGTTTATGTTTTCGGCTGTTATGCTTGCCATGCAATTTAATTTAAATAGCCATTTTGCACAAAAAATTCCGACACTGGTTCTTACTTGTATCCAACTATTCGTCACCGGTGTTCTTGGAGTACTCCTATCACTATTATCTGAAACATGGCCTCAGCAAATTGAATTGGAAATTTGGGGCTGGCTTGCGATGAGTGTATTAATTGCAACAAGTTTACGCTATGCCCTTCAGACTGCAGGTCAAAAAAATACGACAACATCAAATGCTGCCATTATTATGATTTTAGAACCAACCTGGACTGTTGTTTTAAGTATGCTTTGGTATGGTGAAAAAATGGAATTAACAAAGTTAGCCGGTTGTAGCTTAATTTTATTCGCTTTGATAATTTATCGTGCAGGCCCAAAGTTAGCCTCTTTTACCAAGCATTAACGTATTAGTTAATCAACCTGAATAATAAACAGCTATAGCTTACATGCACTTACATTACTTAATAGGTATACTATTGTATAAAGATCACAAGCCTATATAATCCAGTTATTATCATATTATATATAAATAAAAATAAAGGTAAAAAAATGAAATCAATTACTGTATTAGGCGCTTTAACTGCGCTAGCATTAACTGCAAGTGTTCAAGCAAATCAAGATGTTTCAGGTTTCTACATTGGTGGTGGTGTAGGTTCAACAAATGTGAATCTAGATAACTCTCGCCTTATGTACGATGAAGACGCAGATGGCACAACGCTAAAGTTCATTGGTGGCTATCAATTTAACCGTATCGTAGCAATTGAAGCACAATACACACAATATGGTGAAATCACGCCTGATAAAGGTTATAAACTCAATGGTAAGTTATATACGTGGGATGCAACAACGTTTTCTGTATCTGCTAACCTTGGTTACACTTTCCAGAATGGTTTACGTCCATTTGGTATTATTGGTCTTGCAAGTCTAGATTTAGGTCAATCAGGAAAAGAACTTAAAGATGATGACGCAACAGCTATTCACCTTGGTTTAGGTCTAGAATATACACCAGCTGCATTATCTGGTGTAAGTTTCCGTGTTGGTTATGAAGCAGATGCGTTCTCATTTGAGACCCGTACAACTGAAGATACAGACGTAGTTATTGGTTCTGCATACGTAGCTGCAAGTTACAAGTTCTAAAAACAATTTGAGATGATAACAAACCTCTTGTTATCATCTCATTATCCAATGTTATTCTAGCAAATGTGATTTCGCTTTTATTGGTTCAGGTAAGTCTGTCTCCCCCATCATCTCAAGTAAACCAATTTCAACATTTATAGACATCGAATGCAAAGGTAAGTCATTGAAAGATAGCCCAAATGGTTGTTCTAACTCTTCACTTAACGCATCTAATCCAAAAAAAGTATAAGCAACAATGGCACAAAATAGTGGTGTCGCAAAACCTTGCGAAGCAACAAGTCCAAATGGCAAAATGATACAATATAAATATGCGGTACGCTGCACAAGTAATCGATATGCAAAAGGTAATGGCGTATTAGCAATTCGTTCACAGCCCGCTTGCACTGCAGTCATTGATGTTATGTGTTCATCGATACTTTGAACCAAAAAATCAGACAATAGTTTTTTATGTCTACAAGTTCCTAACTTTAACCCCATTAGACGTAATATCGAATCGGGTACATTTCTTTTTTTTTTAGCCACGCTAAATCTTCAGGCTCAAGATATTTTCCAATATCGTCCCAAGGTTTTGAATGGCGAAGATGATGCCGTAATGCATGATTAAAAGCTATGGTCAGATTGATTAGTCGCCTCTGCATCAACTCACCACCTTCTTTATCATTATCTATAAATGAATATACTTGCCTACCTATGCTTCGTGAATTAACAATTAGCTGTCCCCATAATTTTCTCGCTTCCCACCAACGCTCATAGCATGCATTATTACGAAACCCTAAAAACAGCGATAGCGCGACACCTAATAAGGTAAACGGTGCAACAGTATATGTAGGAAGAATAATCGGATATTTAAAATGTGCGATTGCAACTAAAGTACTAAGTAATGTAATAAATAGAACCTGTGGAAATATCAGCGGAATAACCGAACCTTTAAGAATGAAAAAAAGCCTAAATACACTTGGGTTATCACGGACGATCATAATTATCTCGCAAATTAAAAATTGAACCTTCATTTACTCGAAGTAAAAAAGCTAACAAAATTAATACCTTTTAAAATTTAAATGTTATCTATTATAATGATTAAAAATTAAATGATAATACTCTAAATGGTAATTAACTTTTTCTATATTGTAACAATAGATCTCTAGTATAGACCTAAATAAAAAACAATGAATAAAACAAGTTATATATTATAAAATAGTGTCGATATATTTATTTATTATTTATTATTTATTATTTATTATTTATTATTATAATATCGACTTTGGTTTATTATTCTTATGTTATAAATAACACCTAAGATTAGTGTCTAGTTTATATTTAAATGTTTTCTTTATTTATTCACCCATACTTTTAGCCTAGTTACTTTTCATATTTTGTTTATATTATTTTAATCATTAGTATTAATTACATTTATTAGGATTTGTTATTTCTATAATAACGAAGAATTACAGGAAAGGAAGAATAACGATTATTACTTTTTAAAACCAGAGTTAGCATTCCCAGATTGGAGCAAGTAGTTTGCATTTAATCCTTATTACTTACTTGAGAAGCAGCACTATTTTACGTATATTCAGCGACTACTTGCTCAATACCTCTCACCCTATTGCAAAATTATTAAATTACTGCAGTAGTCATTTTTCTATAATGAAAACTGCTTAGCTCGAATTTTATACTGACTTTCCCGAAAATTCAGCTGAAATCTCCATAGCACAGTTTTACGATTTAACACTATAAATTGATATTTTTTTCAATTAATTTCGAGTCCTTTCTTATCAAATACTTAGAAATTTAAACCAATCACTTACGAACAGTAAGTATCGAACAGCATAAACCCAGCCACTTGTACTGGTCAAATAATGCCGTTAGTATGCTGAAAATCATTTAGAGATAGGCTAGGTGTTCATTCGAAAAATCTATTATTTTGTGCCAAACGTAGATGACACAAAATACATCGATTTTGAGCACGCCATAACGGCGAATATACAGCCGGGATACTCAATGCAGATTTTAACAATGAATGGGGAACTATAGGTGATCTAGCTAAAGTAAATATTTTAGATAGAAATGGTTCAAAGCGGTTAGCTATTAAAAATAAAACCATAACTTATTAATTCACAATTGGCCTTGTTATTTAACGAGGTTAATTTTTGCCTGTGTAAATTATATCTAGTGAATAGATAGTTGCTGTATAAATTAACCATAACGAACAAATGCCAAGAGGTTCAGATTTGAAAAATTTATTACTTTGCGCTTTTACAAGTATCTTTTTAGTTGCATGTGGTGGGTCTTCATCAACAGATGATAAAACTCAAACAGAGCCAGCTCCAACTCCGATCCCAACACCAGATCCAGAAGATCCCTCTCCAACTCCAGATCCAACTCCAGACCCAACTCCAGACCCAACTCCAGACCCAGAGCTAGACCCAAGTAAGATTCATGATGTTGTGCCAAATGTGGATTACAAAAATGCATCTGGTATTATCAATGATATTAATTTTGAGAATCATCAGAATGGTGCGTATACAGCAGCTTTGTTCAAGAGCGATTTTAACAATGAATGGGGTAAAATTACTGGCAGAGCGAATATTGTTGAAAGAAATGGTTCACAACAGCTAGCTATTACCCATCCTAAAGATCACTATAAACAAGGGATTTCGGGTGGTAAAAAATTAACCGAATATAATGAGTTGTATTTCTCATATCAAATTACATTTGGCAAAAATTATGACTTTTCTATGGGCGGTAAATTACCTGGATTAGCAGGATTGAATTCTGACATAGATAAGAAACCTGATGGTTGTAAAACTGTCGGCCAAGACGACGGTTTTAGTTTACGATCAATGTTTCGTGAAAATGGTCGTGCGATAGGTTATTTCTATCATCAAGATAAGACCAACAAATGTGGTGATGAAATTGATTATCAACATGAAGGTAAGAACTTCTCATTTAAACGTGAAAAAACATACCTTATCGAACAATATGTAAAAATAAATGATGCAAACCAGAAAAATGGTATTGTAACAATATATGTAAATGGCTTTAAAGTACTCGAGAAAACGGATATGACGTTCTCTGAAAATGGAAAGTATGCGATCAACTATCAATACTTCCAGCTTTGGCACGGTGGCAACAGTAATGACTGGGCTGTAGATCGTGATTCAACAGGTTATTTAGATCATGTAGTATTAAGTACAAAACCGATTAGCTATTCAAAATAATCCTCTAAATGATAAATTAAAAATTGACCTTGTTAGATAACAAGGTCAATTTTTTGTCTGCGTAAATTACATTCAGTGAAGAAGTAGTCGCTGAATCAGTTTATCTAAACTAATGAAAAGAGATTCAGAATTGAAAAATTTATTACTTTGTATATTCACGATCACATTCTTGGTTGCATGCGGTGGCAGCAGCACAGATGACAAACCCTTAACAGAAAAACCTGAACCTGAAGTTCCAGTAGTACCAGTGGACCCTGAAGAGCCAGTAAACCCTGAAGAACCAGTAAACCCTGAAGAACCAGTAGAACCTGAAGAACCGTTAGATCCTGCAAAAATTCATGATAATGTACCAAATGTAGATTATAAAAACACACCAGGTATTATCGATTATATCGATTTTGATCACCGTCAAAATGGTACATATACATCAGCTATGCTTAACACAGACTTTAACAATGAATGGGGTCATATTCATAATAAAGCTGAAGCAAATATTTTAGATAAAAATGGTTCAAAACAGTTAGCGGTAACACACCCTAAAGATGAATTTTATCAAGGTATTTCGAGTGGTAAGAATTTAAACGAACATAACGAACTGTATTTTTCATATCAAATTATATTTGGCAAAAATTATGACTTTTCTATGGGCGGTAAATTACCTGGATTAGCAGGATTGAATCCGGATATAAAGAATAAACCTGATGCTTGTAATACTGTCGGCAAAGACGACGGTTTCAGTTTACGATCAATGTTTCGTGAAAATGGTCGTGCGATAGGTTATTTCTATCACCAAGATAAGACCAACAAATGTGGTGATGAAATTGATTATCAACATGAAGGTAAGAACTTCTCATTTAAACGTGAAAAAACATACCTTATCGAACAATATGTAAAAATAAATAATGCAAACCAGAAAAATGGTATTGTAACAATATATGTAAATGGCTTTAAAGTACTTGAGAAAACGGATATGACGTTCTCTGAAAATGGAAAGTATGCGATCAACTATCAATACTTCCAGCTTTGGCACGGTGGCAACAGTAACGACTGGGCTGTAGATCGTGATTCAACAGCTTATTTAGATCATGTAGTATTAAGTACAAAACCGATTAGCTATTCAAAATAATCCCCTAAATGATTAATTAAAAATTGACCTTGTTATCTAACAAGGTCAATTTTTTTCTGCGTAAATTACATTCAATGAAAAGGAAGTAGCGGTAGTAGTGACCGCGGGGCTGTAGATGGAGGTTCCTTCGATAATCTAATGCTAAATAAGAAACCTATAAGTTATAAGCTAAACTAGTAAGACTTATTGCTCACGTTTAGGGTAAATTCCTTATGAGATCTACAGTCAAATATGTTCTTACATTGGTGACCTTCAGCTCTTTGGTCGCTTGTGGCGGCTCTGGTGGGGGGGCAGGTCCCGGAGATAGTGGCGCTAAAAAGCCACCTTCTCCGTTCGAAAATTTCACATCTGCTTTAGCCATATCGCATCTAGATTCAATAACCTGTTCCGACTTTAAACTAAAAACGTCATCCTTTACCCCTCCAGACTTTGTCAAACAATGCTGGACTTTGACTGTACCAGAGGACTACGTTAAACCAAAAAACGGTAAAACAATCAAGTTGGCCATCGCTAAAGCCAATTCAGCTAATAATAATAAAAAAGGCACGATTGCCTTTTTGCAAGGCGGTCCAGGTGGAAACATAGTAATTGATTCCGAAGGCTTCGAAACACTGTCGATCCGTGATGAAAATGATATTTACTTGGTTGATCAAAGAGGAACTGGCTATTCAACACCAGCGTTATACTGTGAGTCAGGTACTAGTACCGACGAAGAAAAGTTAAAACGTTGTAAGTCCGATTTTGAAAATAATGACGTCGATTTTAACGCGTTCAATAGTAAAAATAATGCGCTAGATTTCATTGTTTTACGTAAAAAACTAGAGGATGCCGGAGAGCTCAAAGATAAGTGGACGCTAGTTGGCGCCTCTTATGGTACCAGGTTAGCTATAACAGTATTACGTGAGGAAGATCGCCTGACAAATCAAGGTTTTCAAACTGAGTCAGGAATTAAAGCAATGGTACTTGACGGCGTTTTCCCAATTCAAATTAACGGGGTTGATGACGCTAAATGGGCTAATTACGAGAACCTTAAACGCATTATTGAGGTCTGTGATCGATCTCCTTTAGTCTGTGACTCAGACACACTAAAAAGTCAGATTCAAAGTCACATTATTGATTTGCCCAAAGAAGATCATCAGTACTACTTAAGCTTACTGCTATATTTCATAGAATACGAAAGAACAGAAAAGGAGGAATTTAGATACACAATACCATCTTTTGCTAAACTACCAATAAGTGAAGTTAAGATATTACTGGAGGTTTACGAAGACTTTCTAAACGAGGTGGAAGATATACCAGATGATTTTTATGCTATGGGCTTATCTGTTATTTGTGCTGAAGAGTATGGATTTCCTCCTTACTACGAAAAAATGAATACAGAAAGAGCTAACTGGGCAAGTGAAGTACAACAAGTCATCGATAATAGCTTTCACATGGAGTTTACCCCTACCGCATGTAAAATATGGGATGTAAAAAAATCCGCTGACGAGGAAGCCTTAGCAGTGAATAATGATACTGTCCCTGTACTTATCACTCAAGGTGGCAACGATTACCAGACACCGTTAGCATGGGGGAACCTAGTCAAAAAAGATTTTGCAAACAGCCGGGTTATTACAGATGATACGCTTGATCATGTTGTTCTATTTTCTGACAATGGGGACTGTATTCAGCAAAATATCAAAACATTTGTTGGAGACCCCTCGAAGCTAAATGACCTAGATGTTACTTGCGTCAATAATAGGACATTTATTTATAAAGACTAGACGATATAGCCGTCAGTCATGAGTCCTGACTGGCGGTTAGTCACACAGTTGACCTAATCCCCACACCGATTCTATGGGCTGTAGATCCAGATTCGACAGCATAGTTTGATAATGTTAAATAAGAAACCTGTAAGTTATAAGCTAAACTAGTAAGACTTATTGCTCACGTTTAGGGTAAATTACTTATGAGATCCACAGCCAAATATGTTCTTACATTGGTTATCTTGAGCTCTTTAGTCGCTTGTGGCGGTGATAGTGGCGGTTCTGGTGGCGGTGATAGTGGCGCTGAAAAGCCGCCTTCCCCGTTCGAAAATTTCACATCTGCTTTAGCCATATCGCATTTGGATTCAATACCTTGTTCCGACTTTAAACTAAAAACGTCATCCTTTACCCCTCCAGACTTTGTCAAACAATGCTGGACTTTGACTGTACCAGAGGACTACTCTGATCCAAAGAATGGTAAAATGATTAAGTTAGCCGTCGCTAGAGCCAACTCAATTAACAGTAGTAAAAAAGGCGCGATTGCCTTTTTGCAAGGTGGTCCAGGAGGCTCTGTCATTACAGACTTATCGTTCTATGGTGAAAGTCCTATTCGTGATGAAAATGATATTTACTTTGTTGATCAAAGAGGAACTGGTTATTCATCTCCAGCGCTATACTGTGAGTTTGAAAGCAGTAACGATGAAACAAATATAACAGTTTGTAAATCAAAATTTGAAAATAGAGGCATAGATTTAAACCAGTTTAATAGTAAAAACAATGCTTTAGATTTTATTGTATTACGTAAAAAACTCGAGGCGATAGGAGAGCTTAAAGATAAATGGACGCTAGCTGGTATCTCTTACGGCACAAGATTAGCAATAACTATATTACGTGAGGAAGACCGCCTGATAAAACAAGGTTTTCAAACAGAGTCAGGGATTAAAGCAATGGTACTTGACGGCATCTTCCCAATCCAAGTTAACGGACTTTATGACGATCCATGGGTTAATTATGAGAACCTTAAACGAATTATTGAGGTTTGTAATCGATCTCCTTTAGTCTGTGATTCAAACACACTAAAAAGTCAGATTCAAAGTCAAATTATTCAATTGTCCAAAGAAGATCATGAGTACTACTTAAGCCTACTGCTAGATTTCACTGCCTACGAAAGAACAGAAGAGAAGCAATTCAGATATACAATTCCAGCTTTCGCTAAGCTACCAATAAGTGAAGTAAAGGAGTTAATAGAGAGGAGCAAATCCGCTCAAGACGAGGAGACTGACATACCAGATGATTTTATTGGTATGCTGTTAACAGTATATTGTTCTGAAGAATATGGATTTCCTGCTTACTACAAACAAATGAACCCAGAAAGAGTGAACTGGCCAAGTGAAGTACAACAGGTCTTCGATATTGGCTTTCAAGCGGACTATACCGCACTGATGTGTAAAATATGGGATGTAAAAAAGGCCGATGAAGAGGAAGCCTTAGCAGTTAAAAATGATAGTGTCCCTGTGCTGATTACTCAAGGTGCTAATGATTACAAGACACCGTTAGCATGGGGATATTTGATCAAAAAAGATTTTGCAAACAGCCGGGTTATTATAGATGATACGCTTGATCATGTTGTTCTATTTTCTGAAGATGGGGACTGTATTAAGCAAAATATCAAAACCTTTGTTGGAGACCCCTCGAAGCTAAATGACCTAGATGTTACTTGCGTCAATAATAGGACGTTTATTTATAAAGACTAGACGATATAACCGTCAGCCATAAATCGAGACTGACGGCTAGTAACACTCATTTAATCGAGGATAAACGAGTCTATCCTAAGCTAAATAAAGTTGTTACTCTGAATAGCTAATTAATCTTCGAGGCGAAATACCACATCAACTTGGTCTCGAATAATAATTTTATCATCTTGATAAGATGATTCTACATCTGCTGCTGCGCCAAGAAGCATAGACCTCATTAACATTGGACGAGGTTGTGATGAGCGGTAAGTGATTTTCCAAACACCATCAACCTTTTCATCAAACCCTTTCGCAAGTGACTGTGCTTTTTCTTTTGCATCTAAGATTGCAGCTTGTCGTGCTAGTTCTATAAATTTAGGCTCGTTACTTACTTTCAGTTGAATATTATTAATGTTATTAATACCATCGCCAAGCGCACCATCCAAATAATTATTAAGTTTATTTAAATCTCTGACAGTTACTGTCACCTGTCTACTTGCCTGATACCCTATAAGTTTAGGTTCCTGATCTCTCTTGTAGCGATACTCAGGACGAAGTGAAATGTTAGAACTTTCAATATCCGTACGTGCCACCCCTTCGTTTTTCAAGCGCCCATTAAATGCAGCAATTGCATTATCGACAACTTCTTTTGCTTCTTTTGCTGTTTTACGCGTTTCAGATACTTGGACAGAGAATACGGCCATGTCTGGCTTAGCAATCACTTCACCCATACCTGTGGTTTCTAAATGAGGAAAATCGACATCTGCCGCCATCACACCTGTAGAAATAAATGTACTAGCACTAAAAATAGCCGCGAATAAATGTTTGTTCATACGAATAACCTCTCATTATTGTTATTTATTTACTTTTATAGTCCGACAGTAACAAATTGGAAATTATCCTTATATTAATAAATATGTACGATTAGAGTGAAATAAGACAATATAAACCCTTTTCGTTCATTTATTATACTCAAATCAACATCAGGCTTAATTGTATTTAATAAAATAGTTACTTTACGCCATATACTTCATGACATATCTTCACATATATACCTTGATCTTTTTAAACAAACAAGCTGTTATAGACTTAATAAACGATGATATATGAAAAAAAACAGGAAACGCGACACTTCATTGGCTCCAACTCAAATGGGGCTATGATAAAATCATATTAGATACGTAATTAGTACTAAAAATTCAGCAAAATGAATCATTTTGCTCTAAAGTATTAAGTTATACAGGAGAATTATTAAGGATAGTATTATGAATAATAAGCGTCACTTTCAACGAATACTATTTGATCATAATGCCATGTTAACTTGTAATGGGCATCAATGGTCAACAAATGTAATCGATTTATCTTTACGTGGACTATCCTGTACCAGACCAAGAAATGTAAAGTTCAATATTAATCAGCTAATGACACTGTCAATCAGCCTAACCCAAGAACAAGTCATCATTATGGAAGCCATTCTAGTTCATAATGAAGAGCATGTTTTAGGGTTACGTTGTACGAGAATTGATATTAATAGTATTTCAGAACTTCGTCGTTTAGTTCAGTTAAACTTAGCCGATGAATCACTTTTGCATCGAGATATAGAACATCTTGCTCACTCCATTCCCAAATTATAACCAGTTCGTTAATCTAAAACCGACACCAATTCTCGAAACGTGTTGATCATAATATATAAGGCTTTCGCCGTAGCCATTAAAATACTCGACATAACCAAATAAATGTTTACTCAACGGAAAGGACCAGCCTACTTGTATCGAACCTTTATTATCCGATCTTAGATTATTTCGTAATTTAAAATCTAAACTATTACTATAAGGTAGTTTCCAAACCATATTTAAATCGCCATAACCTAAATATTTTTCGATATCGGGGTTATCATCGCCTTGTGATGAATCCGGAGTGAGCTTCTTGTCTTCAGGTACACGCCACCAGCCACGAACAGCCCAAACAACATCATCATGAGCGAATGCCATCGTCCCTATGATACGGTTCCAACTTCGAGACAAACTGCCAGATTGACCATTAGATTGATGATTTAAAGAAAGCGCAGTGATAGCGACAGGTAATCCAAACAAATCCCAAGGTTCACTATATTGAAATATCATCTCAGGTTCATAATTTGTTTCTCTAAATGGTGATGAACTGTCGGAGTTATACGCTTGCCACCAGCTCACAGAAGTAAAAGCAAGCAGCACGTCAAATCCGGACTTTATAACGTCCTCAGCGACGATATACTTTAATGAAACTTGGAATTGGATTTCTACATCATCAAAATCATATTCCTTATTATTGTTTTTATAAGGTTCATTGCTTCCCTGCGAATATGTAACAGGCAATATATAGTTTGGTTTATAGGGAATCAAAGCAAATGGGTTGTTGTCTGCGCTTTTTTCTAATTCCATACGCTGATTAAGCGAGTTAGGTTTAACCTCATTACAAAACTCTCTTAGCACTTCAACCGTCATAGTTCCTTCTGCAGAGGTCACATTCGATGACAAACACGCATTAATCTGATCTTCTTTTTGCTTTTCTGAGCTAAAATAGGCTAATTCATGCGGAAAAGTAAAATAATTATCTTTAGCTATTACATGATGAGCCATGAATAAATTTGTAGTTATAACAATCCCTGTTAAATACTTGATAGTCGTCCACCTCCTTCAGATATCAATAAACTAGATGTCATCATAGACATATATAACTAATTTAACTATTAAAATAGTACGTGAACAGAGGCCGTTGAAATTATAAATAATGTATAAATATTTGTTAATTGGAAAAACAATAGAGTGTTAAGTGGAAAATTATCTAACCTCTGACATACTTAACTCTGATAGTGGAAAATGTTGTATGCATGTTCCGAAGCTAACAAACAGAGGTATTTCATGAACAGTAAATTACTTATTGCTGGATTGATTGTAAGTTCAGCACTCATTGGAGGTTGTGCAAATCACGCCGACCTAGAAAATAGTGTTGGTAGTTTGACATCTCAAGTCAGTAAATTAACCTCCCAAGTGAAAGTGTTAGAATCTGAACAAGGAAGTATGAAGTCTGACATTGGATCTAACGCAGCAGCGGCTCTACAAGCTTCGGAAGAAGCACAACGAGCGAACTCACGCATCGATAACATCGCCGCATCTTATAGCAAATAATTAACAACATTGTTTTTTGTTGTGGTCGATACATTGGATAGGTTAGCAATAGTGAGCGTTGACCTATTTCCCTTTATTAACAATTCACCTCGTATTAAATACTGACATTAACAGGTAACCCATAATGTAGCAGTAACGCATTATTGAGAGCCTCTTCATTAAGCTTATGATCTTCAAATCTATCAAGAACCTCAGTAATGTTAAAATCTTCATCCAATGTTTCAGAAGACAAAGGGGTATGCACTTCAACTAAATACTGACCATTCGGTTCAACCGCGAATTTAACTGGTTTATTTATAATCCTCACAGGTTCATTTACCACTACGCGAGCATATAACAACTCAATGTCATCTGGATTCATTCTAATACAACCCGCACTTATCCTCATCCCAATGCCAAAACTTTGATTCGTGCCATGTATAAGATAGTTACTTTGCCCATAAGCAAGTTGCAAGGCGAAACGCCCCAATGGATTATGTTCACCAGCCTCAACATAACGAGGTAACACAGTTTTAAACTTTTCTAGATACTCAGCACGCGTAGAGGGCGTTGGAGTCCAGATAGGATCTTTGACCTTTGCTTTAACAAAGCTGTTCATTTGTGGTGTCTTACGCCCTTCCCGCCCAATACCAACGGGAAATACGTGCACGATGTTTTTATCTTGCGGAAAGTAGTACAACCTGAGCTCAGGTAAGTTAATCACTATCCCTTTATATGGCGCGTCAGGCAACAGCATGCTGGTTGGAAGATCAAGCACAGTCCCTGGTCGGGGCAAAAAGGGATCAACAGTCGGATTCGATGCCATTAACGCCATCATACCGACATTGTATTGCTCCGCAATCGCATGAAAATAATCCCCCACTTTCACTGTATATTGTATCGGCTGACCAATGAGCCTTGAACCGAGTATGGGCATAGCGTAAGGTTGAGGAAGAACAGGTTTAGACCATAGGATGACAAGAATGAAACAAATTGATAGGCGGTTAAGATTCAGCTTTAGGTTAACCATACTTACACCCTAGATAAATATCTTATAGCGTAAGTATAGGCCTATTAGATAGAGATATTCTCAATTTTAGTTTCTTCGACGATATAGCAGTAAACTCGTTAATATAAATAGGAATGAATAACCTATCCCGCCACCTTGTTTACTTTGTAGCAGGGGTGCCGCTTCAACAATAAATATATCTTGTGTAAAAGAAGACTCCGGTTCTGTATATACACACGTTTTGTTAATTTCATCTACAATCCAGTCATAAACGCTGCTAACTTGGGTGTAAACATCAGGTAATGAATTTAAAGCACATTGTTGTGCATTACCAAAGCTTACGACACCTGCTAATCGGTAACCTCGATCATTATCGCTTATCGCATTTTTATCTTGCCATATGAGCGGACCGCCAGAATCGCCACTGCAAGAGCCTTTATTATATGCGTTTGCACAAATAAAACTTGTTTCAAAACCCGACCAGCCCCAAGCGAGAGCGCAGCTATCATCATCGGTGCCATCAAGCACTATTTTTTGCAAAATGTTCGTACTTTTTATACCATCGGTGGATGTACGTCCCCAACCGGATAAGACCACATTATTCCTAACGCCATGATCAAATTCTAAGTCCGCATCCACTTGCAATGCGTCGTCCATTAACCTAATTGCTTGTGCAGGTAGCTCTACAGGTTTAGATAATTGAAGTAACGCGATATCCCCAGTGTGAGTTGAATGATCATATAGTGGATTAGCAACGACCTGCATAACACTATTATTCGACATGTCATCCTTCAATGACCGATCTATCCCACCGGAGTAAACGGTGAGTTGGTCTGCATGAACAGGACTAAACACTGAACTACTCTCAAATCTATTTATGCAATGAGCAGCGGTGACAACCCACCTATCAGTCACTAACGTACCACCACAAGCATAGGTGGTACCGCCCTTTTCTATCTCTAGATATACCTGCCAGGGTAATTCTGATGCTTTCCCATCACCACCACCAACTACAAAGGGTTTAATCTCGGGGGTTGTCGTTTTGATATCGGTCTCATTAGCATATGCACCTAATGAGACCGATAAACCGACCATTGCTATTATTTTCGCTAGTATCAAAATTCATCTCTCTCAAATTTGCTTTCATACTATTCGCTATATATTCATTGTAATGAGTGTTCCACTCCTTTTTATTATAACCAAGTATTCTATATCCAGAATAAATAAACCCCACACAGATCACTTTATTAATTAAATAAAATAATTTTACCGACATTTTATGTCAACTAGTGTAAATAGTAACCAAAGGCAATTGACGCCCGCGACACCATTGCTATGATGCAGTTACGTAAAATACGCGTACGACATTTGTATTAATTGAAGGGATATAATGAAAAATATTTTAACTGTTCTAATGATGGTATTCGCTTTCTCATTAGCGGCGCCTGAAGTACACGCTAAAAAATTCGGTGGTAGTAAGTCTTTTGGCAAGAGCTACAAGACAGCACCACAAAAACAAACACCTGCGGCTGCTACACCTGCTAAACAAGGAATGAGCAAAAAAGGCATGCTAGGCGGTATGTTAGGCGGCCTACTCGTTGGTGGCTTAATCGCATCTATGTTTGGTGGTGCTTTTGAAGGTTTCCAATTCATGGACATGATTATCATGGCCGGTGTTGCCTTCTTATTATTCCGCCTATTCAAAGGCATGATGCGCGCAAAAGCAGCATCGCAACAAGGCTCACCGCAAACAGCATCGGGGCCAGTATTTAGACAAGAAGCGCCAACGGATGCAACGTTTAACACTGCAAGCCAAGGCGGTTTTTCTGGTTCAAGCAATGAGGTGCCATTTAACCTACCTGCAGACTTTGATCTAACGAATTTCTTAACAGGTGCGCGTAGTCATTATAAAACACTACAGAAAGCTTGGAATGAAAATGATTTGGAAACAATCCAAGAATACGTATCCATCGAGCTATACAACGAATTACGTGTACAACGTAAAGAACTTGAAGGCGAGCAACATACAGAAGTAATGTTCCTTGACGCAGAGTTAGTTCGTGCAGAATCTACAGCATCACTTTCGCAAGTAAGTGTTAAATTTAGTGGTCGCTACCGTGATAGCCATGAAGATGTAGAAGCAGACATCAACGAAGTGTGGCATTTAGAACGTAACCTGACACAAGAAAATGCACCATGGTTAATTACAGGTATCGAGCAATAAACACACTTACTACCTAATTTGATATTAAAAAGGCGGCTAATCACCGCCTTTTTTGATCACTAAAATCAATGACAATGTCTATCCGTGTTTGGATCTAGCGAATTAAAGTTAACACTGCTATGATCCGCGCATAAACGAAAACTACAGGAATTCATAACCATGGCATCACTACAAGAACAGCTTTTAAAGGCCGGTTTAGGCGATGAGAAAAAAGCGAAAAAAATCCGCAAAGAAAAAAACAAGAAAAATAAAGCCGTACGCAAAAATCAGGCAAGTGCAGACACGAGCCTACAAGATGATATTAAAGCCCAAAAAGAAGCTCAAGCACAGTTAGATGCAGATCGAAATAAAGTGATCCAAGAAAAAATTGAGCTTAAGTCCGAGCATGGTAAAGTGAAGCAAATGATTCAACAACTTCACATCACCGATTTCGCTGGTGAGTTGTCGTTTAACTACGTGCTTGATAACAAGGTTAAGACACTATCTGTCGATCAACCAAGCTATAACGCATTAACCAAAGGTCAAATTGGCTTATGTGTGCTTGAAGGTAAATCTTATGTTATGCCGAGTATTGCTATCGACAAAATTAGAGCCGTTGATGAAGCATACGTACTGGTACTGAATGAAAACACCGCAACGGAAGTTGAAGAAGACGACCCATATGCTGATTTCCAGATCCCTGATGACCTAATGTGGTAATCAGAGAACATTAATCAAGCGTCCTGCTAACCCCTAATGTGTATCAGCTTATACACATTTTATGGGGTTAGTTTTGGACTATAATCGTAAATATAACCACTTATAAAATGATGACCATTTTTGTTAACACCGTCAGTTCTGGTTATTAATTCCGCTTTAAACCATCAATTCATGACAACATGTGAATAATCCTATCTGTTTATACGACAATCTCATATAATTTAACTATCTACCTTCCAATGAGTGATAGCCTTGTTAATTGAGAAAATTGTTGCTGATAAATTAGTCCCTGCCTTTGATCTAGGTTCGCGCTGTAAACTCGATGAGTTTGATACAGTAAAGCGAGACCAGTTATATCCTCAAAATAATCGACTCTTCACATTATTCCACAATACAGTAAGCGCTAAACTACTTGTAGCAACCGATTTTGAAGGCTTTGAACATACTAAATCCTTTTCAGATATGTTGTCCTCTATGTCGACTAAACGTGCTAAATCCATTTGTTATATCGAAGATGTAACAAAAATAGGACCTGCACATGCGTTTGAAATTTGGCGAGACAAAACAGTCTTGTTCAAGCAAGTTATTGACAACATTATTACGACAGGTAAATGTGCGGACGAACAGTTAAACTCGTGTATCATTAAGCCCTACCCGTGTCTTGTTCCGCTGTTATTGAACCTCAATGAGTTTAATGTTGAACAGGCATTTAAAATCATTACCAATGGCGAGACTGCAACACCGAATCTCGTTGATACAAATAACCTTACCCAAACTACTTTATTTGGTAATCAAGACACGCTTTATACAAACGGCAGTTACAGCAGTAATGTCGCTCAATTAACGCCAGGACTAATACACCAAGCGCATGGTGGTTATATCCTAATCAAGATTGATGAGTTAATTAACAATCCTGACCTATGGTTTCAATTAAAAACAGTAATCAAACAAGGTAAATTGGATTGGCGCTCAAGTAACCAAGCAGTACAAACAGAATTAAAACCAGATCCAGCGCCAATCGATGTAAAAGTCATTTTACTCGGTGACCGACTTGCCATTAGCCAATTAGCTGAAGGTGATAGAGAACTGACGAGTATTACAAATTCATTTATCGACTTTCCTGCTGAGTTTAATGTCACAGATCAAAATATCGAAAAATACATCGGTTATATTAAATCATTAATTACTGAGTCTCAGTTACTTCCCTTGTCTTCAAGTGGGCTAACACGTCTACTTCAACTAAGCAGTCGTTGGTGTGAACATAATAACTACCTTAGCTTAAATGAATCAAAATTAATGACATTGTTGAGCTATTGCCATCATGTTGCCTCTGAACAAAAGTTAGACATGATTGACCGTGATACCTTAAATACCGTGTTAACACTGCAACATGAAGCGTTAAATTCGCACATTAGACTGAGTAACGAAGGTATTATCGAAAAACAAGTTATCTTAGAAACCAATGGCGCTAGAATAGGTCAAATAAACGGTTTATCTGTTCTTGAGATAGATGGTCACCCAGAAAGCTTTGGTGAACCTATTCGTATTACAGCAACAGGACATTTAAATGGTGACGGTGATATCTCAGACGTTGAACGCAAAGCCGAGTTAGCGGGTAATATACATGCTAAATCTATGATGATTATTCAGGGCTTTTTTACACACACGTTTGCTAAACCAATGCCACTTCCTATTAGTGCCAATTTAGTCTTTGAACAATCCTATGGCGAAATTGATGGTGATAGCGCCGCATTAGCTGGTACCTGCGCATTACTATCTGTACTCGCGCAGAAGCCGATTGCGCAACACCTCGCTGTTACCGGTGCAATCGACCAATTTGGTACTGTGCTTGCAGTTGGTGGGATTAACGAAAAGCTGGAAGGTTTCCTGCGTATCTGTGAATTGAACGGACAAACCAATATGGGCGTTTTGATTCCTGCGGCTAATATTGTAAATTTGAATTTAAGTGATAAGCTCATAACAGCAGTGAACGATAATCAACTGGCAATCTATCCTATTACGCACATTGACCAAGCCATAGAGCTGTTAATGGATATCAAAGCTGGTGACCTTGATGAAGATGAAGGGATCTATAGTATAATTCAGAAACTCGCCGAAGAGATTGATGAAAAATTAGAAGACGATGAATCTGTTTTTGTAACCAAACTTAAACAATTGTACGCTAGAATAACCTTTAAACAGGGACGTAACAACTGATTGGACTTGTTAGGCGTACATATGTACGCTAAGATAGCTCCGAAATAACAAGGATATTATTATGATAAATGAATTAGAGGTTCAAGTGGTACCTATGTCAGCAACAGAGCGTAACAGCTTCGATAAAGAAGATTTAGTTAAATGTGGTAACGGTGAGTTATTTGATTCTGAGATTCGTCTTCCAAAAGACAATATGCTAATGATGGATCGCATTCTAAACATTGATAGTACAAGCGGTGAATTCGGTAAAGGCGAAATCATTGCAGAACTCGATATTACTCCTGATTTATGGTTTTTCGACTGTCACTTCGACAGTGATCCTGTTATGCCAGGCTGCTTAGGCCTAGATGCAATGTGGCAATTAGTTGGCTTCTTCCTAGGTTGGAATGGCGCTAAAGGTAAAGGACGTGCACTGGGTGTAGGTGAAGTTAAATTCACAGGTCAAGTATTACCAACAAATAAAAAAGTGACTTATAAAATTGTCATGAAGCGTGTTGTACTTCGTCGTTTGGTAATGGGTATTGCTGACGCTGAAATGCTTGTAGATGGTAAAGTAATTTATACTGCAAAAGATCTTAAAGTAGGCTTGTTCCAAGATACAAGCGTATTTTAACTTGTTGAAAAACATGTAATTAAAGGCCTCCCTATGGAGGCTTTTATTTACCTATAAGAATCTGAAATGTAACAATTTAAATTTAATAACGTCCATATACTGACCACACGGTCACCAATTAATAAAAACCTTATAACCAAAAGCTATCGCTATACATATAAACCCCCACTTAACTGAATAACCACCTAATTTACTTACAATTTCTTACAAAACCACGCTTGATAATAACTGTCATTTTCATTAATGTTAGCGCTAGCATTAATCCTGATGTGTTTAGATATATTCTACAGGAAAGTAATCATGAAGTGCTGTAAAGACTCAACAATGAGAAAAGTGAATCGAAACTGGTTTGAAAAATTATTTTATGGCAGTATTTATAAGTGTAATCACTGTGGAAAAAAGATTAAACTTAAAGCAGGCCATTATAAAAACAAATCATAGGCTATGGACGTTACGTAGCTTTTTTTAATTCGATAGAGTTAACCCATATACAGGGTTAACTCCTTAACTGGCCTTCTTTTCGCATTTTTTGACTCTTTATTGCACTCTTCCAAATGTTGCCAAATATTACCAAAACTGTTTATTCTTTTTTAGTAACCCACCCAATACGCGTTTAAACATATTCGCACCTTTTATTGAATTATATCTATATATACAAAGTGTTGTTTAATTATATTCCTATCCAACAACAGATTTAGTTACTTCAGTTTGATTGTTGAAGTTATCTGTTCAAGAGAAATGTTACATAGTTGACAATCACTTACATCAAAATATTTATAGATAATATATATTACGAAAAATAAATCTGTAATTCAAAGAAACTATATTATGAAAAAAAAAGTAATAAGCTTTATTGTGGGGATTTTATTTGCCACGTTTATATATACTTATATTCGTTATGAATATTACGAAATACCTTCGTCATCAATGCTACCGACTATTCAAGTAGGTGATATTATTGGTGCTGATAAGTTTAGAGAACCACAACGATTCGATATTGTGTCTGTGCTATTTAAGTCGAAAGATAATGCGTTCATAGCACGGTTAATAGGCTTACCAGGCGACTACATAACTTACATTGATAACAATCTATGTATTAATTCAAAGTGCTTAGAGAAGAATTCTCTTTATAGCACTAATGATAACACTATCTTTTCGGAAGGTAAGCAGACTGGCTATAACATTCAACTTCTCAATCAAAAGATAGTACCTCTCGATATTCGAAATGATAGTTGGGAATGGCATTTGAAAAATGATGAGTACATCGTTTTAGGTGACAATCGAGATGTTGCTAACGATAGCCGTTATTTAGGTATCATTAATAAAGATGATATTATCAGCGTTATAGACTTGGAAATGTAAGTTAACGCCAAACTAAAAAGTCCTTCCTATTTATCCTATCAGAGTAATTAAAAAACGTCTTGGGTATAAAGGTTGGACTGATGATTAAGTTAATAGCTCCCTTTCAATATTTTCCCACATAAACGCATAACTTTACTACACTTCATACACATAGATGCAATTCAACAATACTTTGTACACGTAACTACAAATCAACAACGCTTTGTATGCATGGATACAATTCAACAAAGGTGCGAATATGTTTAAACATTTATGGGTTGATTTACTTAAAAAGAATAAACAGTTTTGGCAACATTTGGAAGAGTGCGATAAAGAGTCAAAAAAAATGCGTAGACAAGACAGGTCAAAATAACCATCGCTATTACCAATTCAGAAAAGAATGGCTAATAGCAATGGCTTAACTTATCTGAGACTAGTTAATTTCTGGGCAATACCACAGTAACTGTCATTGGATTAATACTGACTATATCCCCCGCTTTTGCTGTGACCGTTGTTGTTCCAAAATTAGTAGAACTAGGCCAGAGATAACCGCCATGCATATCCACTATCTCTGGGTTTTCAGAAACCCACTCGACTCTATCTGAAATATCAATCTTAGTACCATTACTTTTTATTCCTATCGCGGTTGGTTGTATGTATGGAGTGTTGTCAAAAAATAACATGGCTTCATTAGGTGTGATCTCTATACCCGAAAATTCTTGTTCTCTTTCTTCCACTTCGATTCTTACTGTTGGAGTGCTTAAACCACCGAATGTTGCGAGAAGATTCGTAGTAGAGCCTGCTTTAACTCCTATTAATTCAAAATAGTCATCTACTGGCTGTCTTGTATAGGCGGCATCAGGATTATCTACATAAAGTGAAGAAGAAAAAGACACAGGCCTAGTAGTTCCATCATCATATGTCGCACGGACCCTCAATAGTGTCTCGTCCCCAGCAGTTATAGACATAGATGTCACTTCTTTACCACCAGAAGTAATCTCTAATTTTTCTAGACCAGCATTAGTCACGGTTAAGATTCGTGTATCTTTGATCTGATCACGTGTTACATTAATAAAAGTTTTACCTGCAGTTTTCCCAGTTAAAAGAAAATAACGACCCCAGTTATAGCTTCCGGCTATAGCTTGATCATCGATGCTCCATGCGAGCTTTTTATTAGATAAAATAAGACTAGTACCATCTTGAAATGTACCAACTGCAGCTAATATGGCTGTGTTTCCTACCGCTACGGAAATATCATGGTTTGATGAACCCAGTTGCTCAATTCTAATATTCGTCAATTCAGTACCAGTGATGTCAACAGAAACAAATGAGCTAATTTCCTCAAACTTAGCACGCATAGTTGTGTGACCAACCTCTTCTCCACTTGCTACTAAATAACTACTATAAAGATTCTTATCAAAATTAATAACATTCGGGCTGTCAGATTTCCACGTGACATATGGAGTAAGATCAAGATTACTGCCATCATCATATTTTCCGATAGCATGTAATAAAACTTCATATGTTTTAGGTATATTAAGGAAAACGATGTTAGCATCGGCATCTACAGATGCTTGCTTTATTTCTAATTGCACTAATTTAGCATCAGTAACTTTTAGAGCTACTTCAGAACTTACTGTTCGATTCATTGTTGCCGAGATAACAGCGTCACCAGAAGTGATCCCCTTTACCGATACGATATTATAAAGAAGCTTATCTACCTTAATAATATCCTTCCCATCGTCATTAACATTCCATTCTACAGATTGAGTAATATCTGCTGTTGTACCATCACTATAATACCCTGTCGCCTTTAATGGTAGAGAAGCTCCCTTAGGAATAGTTATAGCAGGAGGTGTGATTTTTATGTCTTCTAACACTGGATCATTTTTACTATTCCCATGATCACTTCCACATCCTCCTAATAAGAGTGATACAAAAACACATAAAATTAAACTAAGTTTTTTATACATATACGACCTTTTCTAAATATAGATTCAACCAATAAGTGTGATTAGCTTTTATAATTGATCCTGTGAGACTTAGTAAAGTATATAGGACATAGGAATGGCTTAGTAATAACATGAGGACTAAAAATATCAACTTAAGGACAAATTGGAATCGCTTTTATTTCAAAATATCAGACTGCAATACTCTGGGTTTTAATAAAGGTTTTTTAACGAGCTCAGTAACGAAAAACACCTCCACATGGGAGGCGTTATTATATCAAAATCCTAGTGCTAAGGTTCCCAACTAAGGGTCTTATCGCTATTCAAGGCTGCTTTTTTGTTAGTATTTAGGGTAACTGAACGAGTATTAGGATCAAACTCGACAGAGGTTTTAGGAAAAGAAAAGCTTGAATCATTTATTTTTAAATCAAAATCATTCACATATGGTCGTTTTCGATAAGTAAGTTCCATCGCTGAGCTTCCATTACCACATCTTAAACTTTCGTGACCACCCGTAAGCATCAGTAGACATGTCATTTCATTATCAAACGAAACAAAACCACCTAAACCATAGTAACGATCACCAAGCTGATTAGATTGATCTTCAAAAATATCCTTAGAGGCTAAATTTGTTGGGCTATTTTTTTTCATTACAATATGGACGGAAGTATTATTTATAACGTAACTTCTGAATAAAGCATCTTGGCTATCGTTAGTTTTTCCTGCCATATAGTTTCTTAGGTTATCTATACTTGGATCTTCTGGAAGATTAAGATCGGAAAAGATATTGTTTATAACCTGATCATAAAAAGCTGATACTAACCTGGCTGTGTTTTCAACCTTCTCCGTGTCGACATTACCTCCATCATTTAAATTTAGAATATCAAGGTTAATGGCATGTTCTGGCTTATATGGTTTCTGTGGCTCAGCGGGTGTAACTGTAGTCGTAGAACCACCACCACTGCCACCACAACCTGTCAAAGCCATAGCTATCAAACCTAAAGCAAGATTATTTTTGAACTGTTTGGTCTTGATTTTCATTTTACCTATTCCTATATTAAAATTTATTAGCTTGAACTTGGGGCGAAACTGAACTAAAACTAGCTTTCGACCAAGAACATTCTATAGCAGGTGCTCGCTTTAAAAATTTAGTCCATATTCTGTGATCTCGATGATTTTAGTAATGTATCAGCAGCAGGATCTTAAACAACAGCTTTCAATACTAACGAGATGGATAGGTATCATATCTTCTAAGTTAAGAAATACAGGCAAAAAAATGTAAGCATTTGTAATACTTTGTGGGCACGCATGTTCACCGAAACGCTTCCAACCTTTAACCATCTTTGAGATACAAAAGTTCGTGGTCACATCCCAATTCATTACAAAGTGACGAGAACCACAGCCTCTGCTTCACCGTGTTTGCAGGAAAATCCATGACAACATTTACCCCAACTTTCAAAAGGCTTTGAAAATGATTTTTGATAAACGGTTTGATTAAGTTAGCGTACTTGATGTAGTCATCAAACGACAGAATTTGATTCGGAAAGTGAGCTGCCAACCATTCACCTTCCGATATTAAAACAGCATCGTTTTCGATAGCCACGACCTTGGATTTCGTTGCCTTACCCGCTCCCACCTTGCCACAGAAGAAGAACAGCTTTCCTTGATTTTTCATCCTTTCTCCTTTTACGCATTACGCCTCGCTAAGCTGCCTCCAACATATGTCTACACTTGCAAAGCAAAAGTGCCATGTGTTGGAGCAACTTGTTAGGTTCCTAGTAATTTGGACATGTAAAACTCGTCGACATACTGGCCATCGATTTTCATCGCGCGTCGCTTGACACCCTCAACCTCAAAACCACGAGATAAATAGAGATTATACGCGGGCTCATTGTGACACATAACTGTAAGCTCTAGTCTCGTAAAGTCATGATCTGAAGCCCAGCATTCGAGATGCTCTAATAATTGCTTCCCATAGCCATTTCCAGAGGCACTCTGCTTGATACCTATAACACAATACATTGAGTGCTTATTTCGATTTGCAGTATTGCCGATACCAACAATGAAACCATTAATGCCCGAGGAGTTCGCTAATACAAACATAGACTGCGACTGACTTTCCCTAAATGATTCAATAATCTTAGTTTGTTGCTCTATCGTAGTAGTCCTTTCTCCATACTCAAGCAACATAAATTGTGTTTCACTATCCAGATACAGCATCAGTTCTAACATAGATTGAGCATCACTCACTTTAACTTCTCGAATATCCACTTGAATCTCCTTTTCTCATAAGCACCAACGTCAAGCTAAACGGCGCAGTTTAGCCATCTTTTATCAATAAAAACCTAGCCTTCACTATTAAGTTGTTTCTGGCGCTACTTTTTTAAGTCCAAAAAATCACGACGAACAACTAAGATGTGACAATCCACCCACCTCAAAGAACTCAGGCGGTTTCAACCTATAGTATTTGTCCTCCACGTCCTTCGACTGCTCTGCATATGGCTGTGTCATCACGTCCTGAAGCTCTCGGATTAGAGCGTAATCTCCCGTCATTGCTTGCTGATAAGCAGGCATAACAAACCACTCTCGCAAAATGTATTTTGGATTGACGAGCTTCATCTGCCTAGAGATTTCCTCACTGGTTCGGGGCGATGTAGCATTAGCATCACAGGCGCTGTTGAGGAGGATTTTCCATTTTTCGAGCCACTCATCCCAGCGCTTGTCCATCTCTTTGGACTCTGTATCATGCGGCGAATTATTGTAGAAGCTTTTCTTGAGTGGGCCAATGTCGTCGGGTATCGACGACAGCTCGCGGAAGAAGATAGTGTAATCGACAGGAGTTTGCATCATGAGCGTTTCTAGCTCGCTAAACAGTACGTTGCAAAGAACCTTGTGAGAAGCTGTGTTCAAAGTGCTAAGACCCAGCTTCGAAGCCCACATCGTTTCCATTTGCGTGTGCATGACTTTCGAAAATCCACTTTGAATCTCGTCGAGCTCGAGCAAATAGTCCTGATGCGACGCCAGCAACGGCCGTAACGCCGAACAAAACATGTCGAAGTTTCTTTGCGCTGCGTTTGGTTGGTTCATGAACGCAAAGTGACCACCACCACCCGTCCAAGGCTGATAGTACGTGTTAAACACATCGCAAAAGCCGAAGGGACCATAATCAAGTGTAAAGCCACCGACTGCGCAGTTATCGCTGTTGAAGTTACCCTGACAGAAGCCGACGCGGATCCAATTCGCCACCAGCAACGTGAGGCGGCTACGAAACTCACGCGCCAGCAACACCACTTTTTCTGAGGTGGTGAGTTGCCTATCGACAACGTCAGCGTACTCACGATCAATCAAGTGCAGCACTATCTTCTCGAGTTCCACCATCGCGTTCAGGTGTTCGTTTTGACGAGTACGGCGAGCGAAAAGTTCGAGTTGGCCTACACGGATGAACGACGGTGCGACACGTGTCGAGATAGCGACGGCTTCAGATATAAGCATGTCGGGATTTTCCGATCGCGTGCCCTGCGAGTACCACGGTCGCTTTACCTTCTCCGTTTTTGAAACGTACAAACTCAAAGACCGTGATGTGGGTACGCTCAGTGCGTGCATGTGTTCCTGAGCCAAGAACTCACGGATACTAGACCGCAAGACAGCGCGACCGTCCGCGCCGCGGCAATATGGCGTGCGGCCGCCACCTTTCAGCTGCATTTCCCAGCGTCGACCGTTGATGACGGCCTCAAGCACAGAAATTGCACGACCGTCTCCATATCCGTTGCCGGTTTGGAACGGGCATTGCTGGATGTATTCAGTGCCGTAAATGGAAAGTGCGTACCCACTCGCCCAACCTACCTTGCGCATCGGCTCTGGAACCTGAGAAATGTCCCCGGAGAACATGCGAACGAAGTCGGAGGACTCTGCCATACTGTCGGCGAAGCCAAGCTCGGAAAAAAAGGTTTTGCTGTGCGCAACATACTCTGGGTCTTTGATTGGCGTAGGGTTGACGGGGACATAATGACCCGTGAATACTTGTCGCGGCGCATGGTCGGCTCCGTTTTCTGTCGCATCAGGATCACTGTTGAGCGTGTCCATGAGGGAATAATTAGCCAACTTCGCAAGATCGCTAAGCGTTGATATAGTCGAGGACGTTTTCTGAGGGAGTCGATTTGTCATAATGGTTTATACCAAGCTCATAAAGATAAATTTTAATACTTTGTATCTTACCCCGTTATTTATGTGTATTGCTCGAAGTACTCGTTAATTGTGTATTTTTCTGCGAAATATGGACTAATTGGTAAATTAAGATTAAGTTTTTCAATATCTATAGCGCCAAAGCCATTATGTATTTCAAACTCGTCCCAACTGATTTTGCAAACACGTTCAATAATTGAATTCTTATAAAGTAGATCTGCAAACGCCTCGGGTGTATAGCCTTTTCTTTCTGCAATGATGTGTTGGCGTGGATGAATATTATTTTGGGACACTAATGTATAATAAAAATCTGCCACATCGAATACATGAACATACTGATTATAACCGGTACTAGGAATTGCCACTGTAACAGTTGAATTTTTCCAACCTTCAATAATACGGCGCATTTGGCACGACTTACCACCATAAATAATGCTCGGGCAATAAACAACATTCCAATTTAAAGATAAAGAATCATGTATGGTTTGTTCGTCATCTTTGACCATCTCGAAAGGACGTAAGGTGAAATCATTTAGCTCTTTTTCATTTGCATTACCAAATAGCCAAACACCTGACGTATGTATTTTTTTTGCAGTTTCTGACGCAAAAAGATTTAAATTTGAAAGTAAATCTCTCTCAATCCGGCTAATCTCTTCAGGCGTGTATCTTTTCCAATGTGCACGGGCGCAATTAATGACCACATCAAAGCTCCCGTGCATTTCAGTATTTTTACTTGAAATATTTCTATTGTCACATTTATCGCTAGTACCATTTCGGCTATAGACATAAACATCAACACCTTTAGCTTTGAATAGATCACTTACATGACTTCCAACATATCCATTTGAACCTGCAATGAGTAATTTCATACTACCTCGGGAATTAGATCTACACATAAAATTTGTATAACAGGACTCTCGACTTTCCAAATCTATTCAGCCTAGTCAGTAACGACTAATCAAATGAAAAATAAGATAAAATACCAATGTGATATTAAAGCAGATTCTTAGAAAGTGTGAAGTCCTGTTATTTATTTCATAAGTCATATTAATGATTAACAAGACTTCATATACAACTGATTCTATTGGATTTTTAATTTATAGAAAAGGAAAAAAGACTTTTATCTGACAAACTGAGACTCAGCTTAGAAATAAACAAATAATACGATATAAAACCATAACTTATCATTGCGAACGGCGGAACTTTTGCGGCATTAGGATGGGTAGTGTTGGGTACAGGTCTAACACCGTTTCACTGTGCAGAAACGGTCAACCCAGCCGCTTTCAAATCGTGTTGATACGATTGTTATGGTAATTGTCTTACACGCAGTTTAAGTAAGCAAAATAGCCATTACTTTAAACTTGCTTGAATAATGAGTAATTCAATATCTTCAACTGAATCATTTAATAAACCATGAGTACCAAAGCGTTTATTCACAATCATATCGCCAGCAACCACTCGTTTGCTTTCCCCCTCAATAATCATTGAGCCTTCACCTTTGAGGATGATATACATTTCTTCATCGTCTCCGTGAGAATGCTCTCCCATTGAACTACCTGGCGGCATAATGACACGAATAGCAAAATCCCAAGCACCATCAAAGTCTTTACGTCTAAATACACGGTAAATATCAATAGAGCCAACACCATCATGGCTGTTGTGATCAACTTCTTTATCACAGTTGTAGAAATTACGAATCATTACTGTCCCTTTCTATTTTCCCCAATTAATAACATTTGTTTTAAAGACTTAAGTCGGCTTTTCTTCGTTAACAAGCATATCAATGAATTTTTCAAATCTCCTTAGTCTGGTTTCGGGTTTCTTCGCACTTGTCAATCCATACGCAATGACAAAATGACTCGATTTATTAAGTGTTTGAAAAAATTGTTTAGCCTTCGGCTTACTCTCTAATGCTGCTAGGAAATCCATCGGCACTTTCATTTCACTTGTCACATAGGCGTTCTCCCACCGGCCGTCTGCTTTAGCAGCACGAACAAGCACGAGTCCTGGCTCCGTCATCCGGCCTTCGCTTATCAAACGCTCCACATGCTCTCTATTCCTTTTTGACCAGTTGCTTCGCGCTTTCCTAGGAGTAATTCGCTGGAGATAGGCTTGGTCATCAATTGACTTCTTAATACCGTCAATCCAACCCCAGCACAAAACCTCAATAACGACATCGTTCCAAGTCACGCTCGGAATCCCAGTCTTTATCTTGAATATCTTCACCCACAGTTCACTTTCGATGACATGATTCACCTTAAGCCACTGGGCAAGATCTTTCGGCGATGCAAAGGCCATTATTTTCGCTGGATTGGGTTCAGGCATAAAACTAGCTCCTCTTCAGCACAAGCCTCAATAATAGGTGAATGGCTCGATACTTAGTGCTATTGCCATAAACACCGCTCTAATAAGTTAATAAGTTAATAAGTTAATAAGTTAATAAGTTAACTATATGCTGGTGGACGATTTGCACAGCAATGGCAGACAGCCTTGGTGACTCTTAATTCAGAGGCTTGTTATAAGCCTTCTAACGACTTGCGTAAGTCATTTATGTTTTGAATTCCCAAATTACTGCTTTGCCAACCAAACTTATCACCCTCGAAACGTGGGAACACATGAAGATGATAATGCCCTAAATCATTAAACTTACCATTATTTTGAATAAAGCTGATGCCGTCAGGGTTAAACTTAGAATCCAACCTACGGTATAAATCTCTAGCCACTTCATTTATCTCTTTGAATACTAACTCTGGAACATCAATGAAATTTTCATAGGGAAACGTTGGGGCTATAAGTAAATGCCCAAAGTTAATAGGATCATAGTCCGCAAAAGCAATAACGTTAGCTGACTCAAAAATGATAACAGCGTCTATTTCACGACTAACTATTTGTTCAACTATCGTCATATTTTCCTTATACTTTCGATTTGGCTTAAAACGCCCAAATAATGGGCCAAAAATTGTTGGCTAAATATTGAAGAACGAAAACAGTCACTGTTTTTTGTCCTTATTAATTAGCTTATTATAAGTCACTACACATCATAGTAACCTACAGTTAATGTGCTAGCGTTTTCCATTCCTATACCAACACTAGTAACACGACCACTCTTACTCCAAGTTACATTATAGCTACTACCATTATTGATAATCTCTAAATCTAGCTCAGCCAGAAAAATGCTATTTTCATCAAAATACTTGATTTGGTAGTTGCCCTCGAATTCAGAATTTGCATTCCCAGTAGCTAAACCTGTGCCTCTTCCATAATCATCGTGCACCCAAACTGCTTTTAGCTCGCCAGTGACATCACCTTTTGAATATTGAACATGACCTATATTTGACAATTTAATCACCAATCCTGAGTTGACTTATAGACATAATGACTCCCACAAGGTGCTAGCCTCCAACTTCGTGGGTTAGTTTTAAAAACCAGAGCCATAATATATTTGTCAAAAATATAAAACTGGAGACTAGCATGAGTAAACATAACATAGTTTTTATTGGCATGGACACGCACAAATCATTTATTGAGGTCGTTTATATCGAAGATGTGCGTGGCGTCAAACCAATTCATCTGGGTAAGAATCCATTAACTAAACAATCAGTTACAAACGGCGTTAGGATGGTAGCTAATCAAAGTTAGCTGATACTTAAGTAACTACCCACTGCTTGTTGCATAATTTCTACCAACTCACTATCCATATATTGATAATCATCAGGAATATCTAATACTTGAATATCTTTATAATTAAGCAACCTCGTAAATTCTGCTTTAAGCCTGTTTTTATGTTTTTCTTCCATCACCAAAATCACGTCTGCCCATTGAATATCTTTGGCGTTTACTGTTCTTTTAGCTTTAGGGCTCGTACCTGCGGATCTAACACTTAGTTCGGAGTGATTTTTCCAAACTTGTTCTCCAGTAGGACTACGCCATTGGTTACGACTACATATAAATAGGATGTTTTTCACTTTATAATCCTCAATTGGCATTTCATCATCGAACTGTTGTCTCAACGTTTATGGTGAAAGCTAACTAGATCATTGATAAATAACAGGCCTGTTATTTATCTCAATTCTTACTCAACACTCGAATAAGATGTCGGCTGCGCGGCACCTATTCTTATATGTTATGTGATACCGACAGTTTGCAGCGGAACCCAACCTTCCTCACCACGAGTATTTACCACAAGAAACCATTCATTTAATTCAGATAGAACCTCTAACGATTCATTAATTTCTGTATCAAGTTCAAATGCATTATAATTACACTTGGCTATTCCTTTGGCTTTACATTGATTCATTTCAATATAATCAACCGGTGCCCAACCTTCATTTCCATCACTAGTGATAGTTCTAATCCAGCCGATAAATTCAGTATCAAAATGACCAAGAATTAGAGGTTCACCATCGATAAAAGAAATGGGATTTGGGTAATCTGATTTATGAGCTTCCTTAACTATAACTTTCATAGTATTTCCTTATATCTTCTATTCGCATAACGCCGCATTAAACGGATTGAAATTGTGGGTAAAACGCAGATAAAACCTAAACCGAACAAACTGTTAGCAGTCCCACTTTAAATTTAGAGAGTAAGCTCGCTCAGCTCCACTATCGGGATGCGGATCTTCAGTCTTTTTCCAGCCCATTGCTTTATACAAACTTGTAGCGGCTTCCATTTTATCCCATGTTTCTAAGTAGATGGCATCTTGCCCAGATAACTTGGCACGTTGAATAGCAGCACTCAATAATTTTTTGCCTACGCCTTTACCTTGCTGATTATCTGAAATATAAAACCCAACAAGTTTTGCTACATTTTCTTTATGTACTTTCAGTATAATTGAACCAATAACAACATTATCCAAGCAAGCCACAAGCTGTGCGATTGAACCTTCATAATTTTTGCCAAACTGTCCAAGCTCATAATCAAGAACTGCAAAGTCAGGTTCAAGCCCGTAGCTCTTCATGATAGGAGATGCAATAGCCTGAATTGCTTTTGCATCAGTTAATGTTCCGTCTCTAACGATGATATTATCACGCATAATGAACTCGCTTATAACGCCGCGTTAAGTATGTTTAGCGTAGATTAACGTACTATCTAACTCACCAGACGGCAGACGCCTAGCGTTGTTTAATTGGGCTTCCAATTGATACCCACAGCGCTTCGCAACCAACTGACTCTTAGTATTTGAGCCCGCCATTTTAATTTCTACTCGCTTAGCTTCCTTTTCAAGAAAAGCGTACCTTTCCACTAGTTTAACGGCTTCACTAACGTAACCAGTGCCCGTTTTGGAGGTTTGTAGCCAATAACCTATTTCAAAGAAAGGAACAGATCCATCTCGAACAATAAATCCGACTGCGCCAATAAATGAGTCAGTTTCTTTCTCTATGATGTTGAACCAAAACTCACCAATAAACGCCTCGTAGTTTCTTATTGCCTCTTGGGTGTTTTTGACGACATCATCTTTCGTGAGAGATTCTGTAACCCAAGGCAAAAATTGATAAAACTCGGCTCTACTATCCTCAATTACTTCATACATTGGTTCGGAAAATTCCAACGATGGTGGAGCTAACTTAAGTCTTTCACTTTCCATATGAACTCCCAGTTTGTTGTGCTCAAAAATATGATAGAACATGATTTTCGTGAAGCTCACCATCAATATCAAAGTTTAGCTCACCAATAGTTGTAAAATCCAAATGACGATAAAAACGAAGGGCACTTTCATTTTTTACCCATGTTGATAACCAAAATGGATACCCATGTTGAACTTTGATTTTATCAAGCAATTTTCGACCAATGCCTTGCCCATGAAAATGTTCAGACACATATAGTGTTTTCACTTCATATCCATTCATGGCGCAACCAAAGGTCGAGGCTAAATCGACAACAATAAAACCAACAAGGTGTTCATCTTTGGTGTAAACCCAAATGTTACACGTTGAATCATCCAACATATTATTAAAATATTGCTCTGTAAACGTAGACAATGCATAGTGGGAAAGCTTTGTTCTGATACCTTGCGTTGCATAAGTGTGTAACCAAACCTGCAGCGATAAAACAGCCAAATTGATACAGTCACTTTGTGTGGCTTTTCTTATCATGCGTAACCTCGCGCAGCATATAACACCGTTTTACCTTTATCGGCTATTAGCCAGTAAGTGCGTTTTTAAAGTCGGCATTAAGTCTGTGACTAAATGTCCTGTTATGTTTCTTTAAACCAACCACAATCCATGCATTTTTTACCATGTTTATAAAAAAACAAAGGGAACCCTAACAATATAAATAATAGGAATGCAGGCTTTTTACCTTTCGTGTAATTGACAATATTACCACTACTACATTGAGCACATTGTTCGGGCTTTTCTTTAAAAGCTAAATCGACATCCTCAGAAAAATTCATGTCTAATATGGCTTTTGCTTCAGTTTCAAATTCCTCAGGGACAAATAGCCTCACTCCTCCAATAGCATTGGAGTAAAGCCACTGCATATTAACTGTGTGTTCATCCGCAATATAAGCAGGAATCCCCTCACTTTCTAAGCTAGCTTTAGCTATATTTGCGTCCAAAGGAAATGAATATTTAGACACTACAACAAATTTACTCATACCCATCCTAGAAGCATAACAGTGTTTATACGGAGTTCCGTATAAACAACTAGATTACCGTTTCACTCACCTCGTGTAAACGGCGTCAATGTAAGACAGTGTAATTCATATATTTTAAGCTTTACCCATTGCCAACAGTAGTGATAATGATTATCATTGCCACAAAAGCTGTATTTAACGATATCTCCGCAGGAAATGAAAGAATGAAGTGCTGTAAAAAATCAATAATGGTAAAAGTGAATAGAAAATGGTTTGAAGAGCTAATTTATAGCAGTATCTATAAATGTAATAACTGTAACAAATCGATTAAGCTTAAAGCAAGTTAGTTGACAGCCCATATAAACTCATAATTCGCTGTTTCTTAAATTTGAATTATATTTTTAGGCGTTAATAGTATCCAATAAACAGCATATCTTTTCTTACTGAGTTATGCTTAATCCCTTCACTGCCCTGCTTTCTTCATTGCGGACCAACATTTTTCGCAGCTGAGACAACAGGACAGGACAGGTCACGCATAGTATCAATAATTAACGCTTATCTTTAAAGCTATTAACTGCTGTTGATACACTTTCAGCACCTTCATAAATTTCATTCATGATAGAAGATACTTCTGTTATTTTTAAATTAGTCTCATCTGCTACAGAGCCAATTTTAACCATAGAGTCTGTCACGTCATTAGTTAATATAAGATTTTTGCTTACAACTAAATTGATTTCTTCAGTTGATGCTGACGTGCGAGAAGCCAGTTGGCGGACCTCATCAGCAACAACAGCAAAACCACGCCCTTGCTCACCCGCTCTTGCCGCTTCAATCGCAGCATTAAGCGCAAGTAAATTCGTTTGTGCTGCAATCCCACTAATAGTTTTAACGATCTCAGAAACATCTTTAGACAAAACCCCTAGCTCTTCAACTTGTTGTATTGATAAGTTTATGCTTCCCAACATCTGATTAGAAAGATCGACGGAATCATTAAGTACCTTACTTCCTTCTAGCGCGACTTGAGATGTTTCGACTGCAGTACTGTATGCAATGTTTGCAGCATCTGATATTTCTAACTCTCTCTTAACGTCTGAAGTTATATCTGATGCAAGTTTGACGACTTTATATACCTTGCCATTCGTATCAAAAACAGGGCTATACGATGCTTGGATCCATACCTCTTTCCCATTCATATCTTTTCGTAAAAAGCGGCCAGAAAATGTATGGCCATTAGAAAGTTTCTCCCAAAATTCTGGCTGTTCTTGGTAAAAGCTATCGTAGCAAAACATGCGGTGATGCGAACCTTTTACCTGATCCAATGTGTATGAAAAAGTGTCTAAAAAAAGTGTATTTGCATCTATCACAGTTCCATTCGGTTCGAACTCAATAACTGCAAAACTACAATTAAGCGCTGTAATTAAATCCTTTTGAGTCTTTGCTTGGTTATATTGAATAGTGATATCACTGGCTATTTTCATTACACCATCCACGATACCTTCTTTAAGAATAGGAAAATAGGTAGCTTCAATAACAACTTCCTCTCCAGATTTTTTATAGCGTTTGAACGTTCCAGAGAGGGCTTTACCGGCAGAAAGGTCATTCCAAAAGTTGCTATATTCATGGCTGTGGGTAAATTCTTGACTACAAAAAATACGGTGATGCTCACCTTCAATTTCATGAAGACTATAGCCTAATGCTTTGAGGAAAAGTGGGCTAGCCGTTTTTATATTACCCTTCTTATCAAATTCAATCGCTGCTACTGAATTATTAATAGAGTCGACAATATTATCGTTATAAGTAGGCTGAAGTACTGCAGGTGGCTTTCTTTTAAAAAACATATTATCTCTCAAGTTATTATCTATATTAAATTATGACCAGTATATCGAATATAGGTTAAATTAAAATCGACGGCTTAAGCTCCCTTACACCTGCTTACATATGCTTACAGCTATATTCGATATGTAAAACTTGCTAGTATACAAAATGAAACTATCTAGAATGTTTACACTATTTTAAATTATCTTGATGCCGAATATCCTGAAAAGTCTCTGTCACCAAAAGACCCAGAGCTATTAGAAAAAGCACTAGAATAGGAAAAATACTGTGATGTAGAAATTGGAGTCCATATTCGTCGCTATTTTTATCATACCTTATTAGCAGAACCGAAAATCGTAATCCCCTTCTTCACTCAAGGCGGTCCATTTTGGGGTCCTTTAATCAGTCCCAAAGGTTATGGTCTAGATTGGCCCGACGCTATGCCTGCAAGATTAGAAGAGTTTATCGATAAAAATGAAGCGAAGTTAGATAAATTTCGTTGCTTATATCGCGATTTCCGATGAATTCTATTACTTATGACTTACAATTATACGCAGTACGGAATAGGAATAAACGTGCGTAGGATTAGCCTATTAATCTAGTTTATCACACCCTTTTCAACACAATACTTCATTAATTACATCAATTTAAGTAAAACATGGTTGAATCAAACTGCAATATATGTAACATGGTCATTTTGGCTTTAAAATGGAATTAACCATATGAAAGTAAATGTAATTTCGCTTAGTCTGCTTTGCTTATCAACATCAACAGCCTACGCTTCTGACATCGACTCATGTAAAGACATAAGTGGTATCTGGAAGTCTCAGGACAATTCCCATAGCTACACGATGAAAATTTCGCCATCTAGCGATTTATGTGGAGATAACTGCATATCCCTTGATGTGAGTTACACTCTAGATCAGGAGCATAAAAATAAACTAATCTGCTATGAAGGAAAAGCAGGTGTAAGTGGACAAGTACCTATGGTGTTAGCTTTTGAAGGGAAATATGGTGGACACTCTATTGGTTCATACAACCGAGAGTTAGAACTTATGTGGACTGGTGTAATCCCCAAAAGAAAGGATGGCACTTGGGTTACTAGCATGGATAGCTATTGGTTTAAGAAAATGACTAACTAAAAGTAGAATAAATATTTTAGTTATTTAACCATTGAATTTTAGAAGGTAGTAATGAGAGGCTAACCCTCCCATTACTTTATTTACCATAGCCTTAACTCTACACATAATCATATATTATTAATATTCCTTTGAAGTACTGTAGATATTAGAACGCTATGTTTTTCGTAAGATAAAATAACTTCCTCTTGATACAGGGGATTTTGAAAATATAACATTAAGCTATATTTCTTTTTCTTGATAGACCAAGACCGACTAAACCAAGACCCAATAATGTAACTGAAATGGGTGTAGGAACCGTTACTGGTGGACCTTGAAATTGGATAAATAAATCCCCATCAATAGCACTGAAAATAGGGTTATCTAAAGAAGAATTATTAGCTATCGTTGATGATTCAAATCGTAACGTAAAGCTGTCTGTATTAGCAAAATTTAATAACACAGCGCCTGTTGTATCAGTTTCACTAAAGTTAGTACCCGGACCTTCAAAGAGAATACTCGCCCCCATATCAGTAGCGACTAAACTTGCAGGGTTAGTACCCGTGATATAGGACATTAAGCCGTCACTTTTAAATACCCGTAAGTTTTCCGTTTGTTGTGGCTCGCCATCCACGTCATAAGCAATAATATTCAATTCATCGGCAGTTATTGGATTTGTAAAAGTATTAGTTAGGCCACCGGAACCATCAAATAATTCGAAAACAAATTCTAGTCCACCAGTTACTGCTTGACCTATCGGTATTGAAGAATCTCGACGATAAAGAAAGCCATGATCCCCATTTGGTTCGGAAACACTTGTACTCTCATAATTTGGGATCTGGTAATCAGGTACATAACCACCAAAGACGGTAGCTGTAACCTTAGCATCAATAGTGTTACCACCACTCATACCGACATTCGTATAGTGAACAACCCCATCTGTTGTTGCCGGATGAGAGGGGTCCCAATAAGGGTTCGTATCAAAGTTCACGTTATATGGGTTTGAAAAATCAAGGTCCACAGGCACTGCATAAGCAGATGTGGTTACGAGTATAGTACTCGCTAATAATGATTTACAGAGTATATGTTTCATTTCACGCTCCTAGGTAAATCCGCTTTTTATTGCCATTTCTCGTAAATATTGTGGCGATAATTGCGGTTGGCTACTACCTTACAGCAAGTAGTGTGCCCATTATTTTTTTGTTAAATGAAACAACACATTAGATTTATCTAATGTTTTTTCTTACCTAAATATTTATTAATTGTAAATCTTATCGACACTCAATTTGAATACTTAATTTGCTATTTTTAGGTTGAAACTCCCCCACCCAACACCATTGCTATCCTCGATGGTGCTGGATAGAAAATGTAATGAGTGATTTAAAGATATAACGGAGCTATTAAACAGAAAAACCCCGTTAGCAGCGGGCCAACGGGGTTTCTTTGTGTTTACTATGTGTTTATTATTTTATGAAGAGCCCTGTACTTCGGATCTCTTGTGCTTCACGCCAACCACCTAACCACTGACCTCGCGAATCTGCGCTTTGAAATGGACAAACTTCATTCGACCTACCTGCTGTTCCTGCTTGATAACCTTTCGAATATGCTCTTTCCAAACGATCTCGTTTCTGTCTCTTCATTCTAGATTCCTCAAAAAATGTTTAACTTAAACTTGAGACTTTCCAAGTCTCTATTAAGTAATAGGTTAAGATATTCGACAAATCAAATAAAAAAAGCCGCAGTAAAGAAATTACTGCGGCTTTATGAAACAAAGCGTAATATTTAGCGTTTAACGTTTAAAACGACGGAATAAAAGCAACATAGTAGGTAACAATATGAACCAATTCATACTACCGCCACTACGTGAATAGTTTTCTTCAGTGTTGATAGGACACTGTGATGTCGTGGACAAATTAGCCAATTCATCCGCACTGATTGTCATCGTTAATACGACAGGAGTAGACCCGAGCCTATTCTTATAGTTATCAATGTTCTTATAATCGAAAGCATTAGACACGACAACTACATTGCCATTGGCGTCAGGATCACTAATACTGATCGCGTTAGAAAATCTGTATTTAACATCACTGTCATCCATACCTTTACAATACAAATCATCTAAATATGCTGATTTTTTAGTTTTGTAGTCATAGATAAATGCACTTTGAAAACGTGGAGAACCTTGTGCTGTTGGTGATGTTTCCCCTCGATCATCACGCCAACCAACAACGATACCGTCATTATTGATTTTACTCACCTGTGAACTCGCACCTTTAATAGGGTTGGTCTTGAATGGGTAACGTGTTTCTTGTGTTTTTACATCATAAGTAAAAAACTCAGTTGCATAACTTCTGTTTTGAAGCTGGTTATAGGTACGATTGCCAACAACAATGAATGCTTGAGAGTCACTATCTGTACCATCTGCAGTAGCAAATGATGAACTAGCTGAAACATAAACTTTATCTGTAATATCAATCGCAACGGTATCACGAATAATCTCATTATAATCACCACCCGCATCCGTTTTAGGTTTTGTGATTTCAGTCATCATATAAGAAAGCACATCTGCTGATTCAACAGTTGGCTTGAATATGGTTGCACGAGCACGACCACCACTTGTCGATTGGTAAATCTGTTGCGTAGAAAAACCAACGGCAAAGCCGGATGTGTTAATCGCATAAGCATTAGCAATAAACGTTGCGTAGCTACCCGTACTTAACCAATTCGTTTTACCAGTAAGGTATGAAGCTGTAATGCCTGTTTCATCCCAAAAGCTTGCTTGTAGATCAAAACCAGGACAATTATATAGTTGATCATAATCCGTGCGGCTATCATTAGCAGCTGAATTAAAACAGCGATTAAAACGACCAGTATCATCAGCGTTTGACCACTGCACACTTGCTTGACCAACAATTAGTTTGTTATTGAAAGTAGTCGAAGTACCGCTTTTAGTAACATTGATATCTGCGGCATCATACGCAGAACTAAAACCGCCATTTTCAGTAAACTCTGGTAAAAGCGATGTTGTACCATAATAACCACGTCGAACAATCTTGCCTGCTGAAGTCCCATAACCAACTTCCACTGCGCCATCTAACGCAGTGATTTTACGTGATAGGGGTAAACTGGCAGGAGACACTTCAATTGTGTTTACTGAGCTCGTCGTTTCTGATTCATAAGAACCATTGTAATCGCCATAGGTATTTAAGATATTACGACGCCAAACGAATAGGCCATCACTATTATCTGTCTTTGACCCATTCCAGAACATCTTACACACATCAGAATCAGAAACGCAATATTCGTTATATGTCCAAGGCGCACCAATATCGTATGAAAATTGTTGTGCATATTTCTGAGTGTACGTCGCGCTGGTCATCGTACCAGTAGCAGCACTTGACGTGTCCATTGCTGACACATATGGACCAAAGTCGTGAGCACCACTGCTGTCTACAACAATAGCGGTAGTTGAAGCCACCGCAGTTGTACACAATACGAGACTAATAATCCCTGCTAGCTTAGTCTTTTTTAAAAGCATTATGTTTAGATTTCCTTAGCCTTTCATTTCTTCAAGCTCTTCCCAACGCGAAAATGCAGTCTCTAGTTCTTGCTCTTTACTCGCAAGATTTTCAAGCATTGCTTTTGTTTCGTCAGCAGGCTTATTAAAGAAATCAGGTTGATTAATTTCAGCTTGCAAAGTTTCAACTAGTGCTTCAAGTTGTTCCATTTTTGCAGGCAGTTTATCAAGTTCAACTTGAATGTTATAAGGCAGTTTCTTTGTTTTAACAGCCTTAACTGGTTTTTCTTGTTTTACTGGCTTTTCAACTACCTCAGCTTTTGCCTTTGGCTTTGCTGATATAGATTGCGTATTTGCTTGTTGATTCTTAGCATCATGGTAACCACCAACAAAGTTAGTGATGTTACCTTCACCATCAAACATCCAGCAACTTTCTACTGTGTTATCAATAAAGTTACGGTCATGGCTTACTAATAATAACGTACCCTGATAATTGGCAAGTAATTCTTCTAAAAGTTCCAATGTTTCGATATCTAAATCATTGGTTGGTTCATCCATAATCAAAAGATTAGATGGTTTTAGAAATAATTTTGCTAACAACAGACGGTTACGCTCGCCACCAGACAATACTTTAACTGGTGTACGCGCACGTTGTGGGTGGAATAAGAAGTCTTGTAAATAACCGAGTGCATGACGCGGTTTGCCATTAACCACGACTTCTTGTTTGCCGTCAGCTAAATTGTCTATTACTGTTTTTTCAAGATCGAGTTCTGTACGATGTTGATCGAAGTAAGACACTTCTAACTTAGTACCACATTTGATGATACCAGCTTGTGGTTGTAATTCTTCAAGCAATAACTTGATTAATGTACTCTTACCACAACCGTTTGGACCAACGAATGCAATTTTATCGCCACGCATAATGTTAAAGGTAAAGTCGTTAACGATTTTCTTGTTTTCGTAAGCGTAGAATACGTCCTCGCCTTCAAAGATACGTTTACCTGAGCGTGATGTTTCATCAACGGTAATTTTCGCTTTACCTTGTACGTTCAAGCGTTCGCTACGTTCGTTACGCATTTCTTTAAGTGCTTTAACACGACCTTCATTACGTGTACGACGTGCTTTAACACCTTGACGGATCCATACTTCTTCTTGCGCTAGGCGCTTGTCGAATAATGCATTTTGTTCATCTTCTACACGTAATGCTTCTTCTTTACCTACTAGATATTCATCATAGTTACCAGGGAAAGACATTAAGTTACCACGGTCAATATCAATAATACGTGTTGCCATAGAACGAATGAAACTTCTATCATGACTTACGAAAATGATTGTACCGGCGAAATCTTTTAAGAACTCTTCTAACCAAAGAATAGATTCAATATCCAAGTGGTTCGTTGGTTCATCAAGTAATAGGATATCTGGTTTGCTTGCTAGTGCGCGCGCTAATGCTGCGCGACGTAACCAACCACCTGATAAATCATCAAGTAACATGTCAGCTTCTAAATCTAAACGCGTAAGTACTTGTTCAATGTTTTGTTCAAACTCCCAACCATTACGGTTATCAAGTTCTTCTTGTAGACGCATCAATTTGTTTAATGCTTTTTCACTGTAATCTTCACCAACAAGGATCGCTTGGTGATGGTAATCTTTTAGTACTTGACCGATGTCCGCTAGACCACCCGCAACAAAATCAAAGATTGTCACGCCGCTTACTTTTGGTGGATCTTGCTCTAAACGAGAAACAACTGCATCTTGTTCAATTCTAAGGACACCATCGTCAAGTTGAATTTCGCCGCCAATAACTTTCATCATTGTCGATTTACCTGCACCATTACGGCCTACAAGACAAACACGTTCTTTTCGTTCAAATACAGCATCGGCATGGTTTAATAATGGTAAGTCGCCAAAGGCTAAACATGCATTTTGTAACGTGATAACAGCCACGATAATTCCTCAATATAAAATTCAATTGTTTCAAAAATAAAACCATTATAGGTAATGTTGAAACAAGCAGTTAGATAGATTCTAACATAAAGTTGTAAAATAGAAAAAATCCGAGCGTTAACAATTAACCTGTAATTGAGAATCCACTCGGATAAAGTCACGTAAATTAGTCTTGTGCGATAAAGTCAGCCAATTCTTCAGAATCAAATGGCCAACCAATTTCTTTATCAGTCACCTTGTTCTTAATAACAGGAATACGAATACCATAACGGGCGATGTCATCTTCATCATGGATGATCTCTACTTGTGTGATTTCACTGACCAAGTGTTGAGCTGTCACCAGTTCCCAAGCTTGTTCACATAAGTGACAACCTTCTGTGGTATAGAACGCGTATTTAGTCATTATGCTACTCGTTCAACAAGCCAACAGTTACTGATGTTTTTGTTACGCGCGAAATCTTTAGAACGATTTTTTTCAGTAATATTGGTTGCTTTAAGGCCCAGTTTTTCGAGTCCTTCAAAATCTAGCTTAAAGTTACGTTTATTGTTAGAGAAAACAATTTCACCACGTGCAGATAGAATATTCTCTAACCAAGTAAACAGTTGTATGTGATCACGTTCTACATCGAAGCTGTCTTCCATACGCTTTGAGTTTGAGAATGTTGGAGGATCAATAAAAATAAGGTCAAATTTATCTTCACAACGTGCTAACCAAGCGAGACAGTCTGCTTGTACAACTTCGTGCTTACGCATGCTGATGTTGTTTAACGCAAAGTTACGTTTTGCCCAATCAAGGTAAGTATTCGACATATCAACAGTCACTGATGATTCAGCCCCACCTAAAATAGCGTGAACACTTGCACTGCCTGTATATGAGAATAAGTTTAAGAAACGTTTACCCGCACTCATTTGACCAACCATGCGACGTGTTAAACGGTGATCTATAAACAGACCCGTATCTAAATAGTCTTTCATGTTCACTTCAAATTGAGCACCATATTCACTTACCGTAAACACTGACTTAACTTGTTGTATTTTTTCGTATTGGTTACTGCCTTTTTGTTTTTGGCGAACTTTCAATACAAGCTTGTTCGGATCAATTTGAGTCACATCAAGCGTAACAGCAACAATATCCATGATACGTTGTTTGGCTTTTTGCTCTGGTACGTCTTTCGGTGCTTTATATTCTTGTACAACTATCCAATCACCGTATAAATCGATAGCAGCATTATATTCAGGTAAATCCGCATCATAGAGACGGTAGCAGTTAACTTGCTCTTTTTTCGCCCACTTCGTTAACTGTTTTATATTTTTCTTTAAACGGTTACGGAAGTCTTCGGCAAAACCAGGGGTCATTTGTGTTTCAACGTGTGCCTTGGCTTGACGCGCAATCGATGAAATTTGGTAAAGCTTAAGGAAACATTCTAATGAACCATTAAACAATTTGTATTGCTTGTTTGCACGCATGCCTAAACGTGAGAGTAAATCTGGGTTTGATGAGAAGAATGCAACATTCCAGCCCGAGAATTCACTTTTCAGACGTTCACCTAATACTTGGTGTAACACGATAAGTTCAGGTTGCTCACCCATACGCTCACCATATGGAGGGTTACAAATTAATGTACCTTCGCTGGTGAAATCGTTAACAAGGTTTTTAGCGTCACCAGTTTCTAATTCAATAATGTGTTCTAGGCCTGCTGCACGTACGTTGGCTCTTGCTTGATCAAGTACACGCCAGCTCTTATCAAAACCGTATACTTTAAGATCGCTGTTCGCAATATTTTTACGTGCTTGGTATTTAGCTTGTGCAACCAGTTCTTCCCAACCTGATTGATCGAAATCATTCAGCTGTTGGAAACAATAACGTGAACGTAAAATACCAGCCGGTACTTTTAATGCCATTAATGCAGCTTCAATAAGTAATGTTGCAGAACCACACATAGGATCTACAAGTAGACCATCCGTGTAACCACTACGTTTGATAATTGCAGCCGCTAGATTTTCTTTTAACGGTGCCGCACCAGTACCTTGACGGTAACCACGTTGATGTAAACCATTACCACATAGATCAAGAGAAAGCGTCGCTTCTTCACGACGAATGTGTAGGTGAATACGTACATCAGGATCATTTTTAGCGACATTTGGACGGTCGCTCATACTTTTAGTGAAGCGGTCAACAATACCATCTTTAACTTTCAACGCACCAAACTGTGTATCGCGAATACTGTCATTGGTACCAGAACAAGAGACGGCAAAAGTTTTATCAAGATCGAATATTTTTTCCCAATGCATGCCTGATACCGCAAGGTATAGATCTAATACATCGAAGATTTTGAATGTTTTTAATTGCAAGGTCACTCGAGATGCTAAGCGGCTCCACAAACAAATTTTATACGCTGTTAATTGAGTCGATTTAAATGAAACACCAGCCATGGTTTCACGGCAATCCTGTGCGCCAAGTTCAATTAGCTCTTCTTTAAGTAGAAGTTCCAATCCCTTCGGAGAAGAAGCAAAATAAGTGTTGATTGTAGTCAATTTGAAAGCCTATATTATTTCGAGATACTTTCTAGTAGAAAGAAAGTAAGGAATGTGATTATTAATGGGGGCGAATTGTACCACGCGGCATTATAGTCGCATAGTAATGTTGAGGAAATTATTAGATAAACGGGGGATTATTGATAGATTATGCTATGCCATGATCTGAACGTAGGAAAAAGAATCATCTGTTAGCGCTTTTTCTACTGTATTCTGTAGTTTAACACGATCATTCATTACTCGGATAACATCAAACTGATTTAACGTTTTAGAGTCAGAAAGTTGCACACTACTTTCTAATAACATACACGTTGAAACACGATCATCAGCTTCTAAAATAACAAACTGAACATTATCACCCCTTAACGATAAAGTAATAACGTCGCCCGTACTAAACTTGTCATCAGAATAATTATATTCAAAGAACCAGCTTTGCGGCATTTTTACTTTATGAAACCGTAAATTAGTCACCCCGTTCAATGCAATTTGTACTTTTGCAGGCACACTTAATGCTAAATCTTTGAGGGATTCTAAGAAATAGTAATAATAGCTTGAATCCTCGGCGCAAAAATTGATTCGGCCTTTACACAAGCTATTCATGTTTCGTTTATCTAAATGGCAAGACATCGCAAGCCCATCGGATAATTGAATGACGATGAATTGACTTGCGCAGTCGTATTGCCAATACCACTTGTTGCTTGGTTCTAGTAACATCCTGATACCAGTAATGTAATTAACTCTTCAGGTAGTTTAACTACACCCTATCCATAAGTAAATACCCATATCAGAAATATAGACGAAAACCAAGCTAAAAGTTACAAACTTTTTACAATGTTTTTAACTAATTTAGGGCCTTTATAGATAAATCCACTATATACCTGAACTAATTCTGCCCCGGCAATGAACTTTTCTTTTGCTGCGACAACAGAATCAATACCACCTACACCTATGATAGGTAGTTGACCATCAAGCAACACTGCTAATTTACGTACGATTTCAGTACTCGCGTGCTGAACAGGACGACCACTTAACCCCCCCGCTTCACAAGCATGTGGCATATCATGCACTAATGTTCTGTCTAACGTTGTATTCGTCGCAATTACACCATCCATTTTATATTTTACTAATGACTCAGCAACTTGCGCTAGCTCTTCATCGGTTAAATCTGGTGCAATTTTAACCGCTAACGGTACGTATTTCTCGTGTATTTTAGTTAATTCAGCCTGACGTTCTTTAAGACAACTTAATAAACTATCAAGTGCTTCACCATACTGAAGTGTACGTAATCCAGGCGTATTTGGTGATGAGATATTAATGGTGATATAAGACGCATATTGGTAAACCTTATCCATACAAATCAGGTAATCTTCATCCCCCTTTTCGATTGGCGTATCTTTGTTTTTACCAATGTTAATACCCAAAATACCTTTATAGTTGGCTTTTTTTACATTTTCAACAAGTGCGTCAACACCTGCATTGTTAAAACCCATTCGGTTAATGATCGCTTCCGATTCTACAATTCGAAATATACGCGGTTTATCATTACCAGCTTGTGGACGCGGAGTCACTGTGCCAACTTCGATAAAACCAAAACCCATTGCGGCAAAAGCATCGATACTCTCGCCATTTTTATCTAGGCCAGCCGCTAAACCAACAGGGTTATCAAACTTCAGCCCCATTACAGTGACTGGTTTGCTCGGTAATTTCTGCGAATATAAGCAACTTAAAGGAGTAGAGCCAGTTAATTTTAACCCTTTAATTGTCATTTCATGCACTACTTCTGGGTCTTGCATAAACAAAAATTCACGTGCAATACGATATAACATTTTCTATTCCTCATAAAAAAGCACTGTATCAACAGTGCTTCATAATTAAATCATTTTAATTGAGTGTATACGTAAACACTAATTTATCCATTAACTCGCATTACGGCAGCTTAAGTGAAGTAAATTCAATTCACGTAACGCAACGGAGAATTTAGCAAATTCATGCGAAGAACTCATATTAAAATCAGCCAACATTTGCAGCCAACGAACAACAAGCACATCATGTTCAGATAACCATTCGTCTATGATTATATCGCATTTACCTGTTGATGAACAAGTAGATAACACCACAGATGTTAAGCTACGTTGTTGTAGCGCAAGCTCTTCGCGAAATGCAGCTCTTGCAAGCGCCTGCCAATGGTTAGCAACGGGTTGCAAGTTAATTTGATGCATAAAGTCATGTAACTGCAACTTATTACCTAACGCAAAGAAAATATGCTGCACTAATGACATCGGTACTTGGTGTTGTTTACAAACATCAGCAATATCAAACGCCGAGAATAACGTGTTCTGATGTACAATTTCGTTTGCAATTGCACTCGGCACAGATTTTTCAACCAAGCCTTGGATACGTATATTTTGTTTTTCTTTGTCTGCATCAACAAGGACTTCTTCTGTATTTTCTTTCATACCATCATAGATAGGTTTGTAGAAATTAATCGTCTCTGCAATGCTCATGTTACGGTCACGGTAACGAACTAACCAACAAACGGCACGACGGATATAACGACGGCTTTCAAATAACATATCTAGTTGTGTTTCAGAATCAAGCTGATTATCGAGCCCAGTCACAACATCCCACATGTTTTCCATACCGATAACATGTTTGCTGATAACAAAACATTTTGCAATTTCAACTATACTAGAGCCAGTTTCATCTTGCATACGACCAACAAAGTTCATCCCCATGTCATTAATAATATCATTGGCAAGTTGCGTCGCAATGATTTCATTTTTCAACGGATGAAGTTGCATCTGATCTTTGTACTTGTCTTGTAGTAGCTGTGGAAATGCCATAATAAGTAGTTCAGATAAAAATTCGTCTTCGAATACTTCTGGGCAATTAAGCTGTTCTTTCAATTGCATTTTAGCGTAAGCAAGTAACACTGAAAGTTCTGGACGCGTTAGGCCTTCGTTCTTAGCTAAACGTTCTGCCAACTCTTCTTCACTTGGTAAAAATTCAAGTTGACGGTTTAACTTACCTGAGCGCTCAAGCATTTGCATAAAGCGAATTTGTTCTTTTAACTGTTCTGCTGCACGTGTTTGAGTAACCGATACAGATAGGGTTTGCTTGTATGCGTTGTTCAATACAATTTCAGATACTTCATCTGTCATCGAATACAATAACTCATTACGCTGCTTACGAGTTAAATCACCATTACTTACAATGCTGTTAAGCAAGATTTTAATGTTAACTTCATTATCTGAGCAATCTACACCACCCACATTGTCAATGAAGTCACTATTAATACGACCGCCATTTTTAGCATATTCGATACGACCAAGTTGAGTACAACCTAAATTACCACCCTCGCCAACAATCTTAACGTTCAGTTCATTACCGTTAATACGCACGTGGTCATTAGCTCGGTCACCTACATCGTTATTTGTTTCTGATGTTGCTTTAACGTAAGTACCGATACCACCATTCCACAACAAATCAGCTTGTGATGTTAGGATAGCTTTAATCAAATCAGTTGGTGTCATAAGTGACACCTTTGTACCAAGCATCTTTTTAATTTCTGGTGTTAGCGTGATAGCTTTTGCTGAACGTAAGAAGATACCACTGCCTTTAGACATGATCGAACGATCATAATCAGTCCAGCTAGAACGAGGCAGATTGAATAAACGATCACGTTCTGCATAACTTGTTGCGCAATCTGGATTTGGATCAATAAAGATATGCATGTGGTTAAATGCAGCGATTAACTTGGTGCTTTTAGATAACAGCATACCATTACCAAATACATCACCAGCCATGTCGCCGACGGCAATACAAGTGAACTCTTCTTCCTGGCAGTTAATACCCATTTCACGGAAGTGACGCTTAACAGATTCCCAAGCACCTTTCGCTGTAATACCCATTTTCTTATGGTCATAGCCTACTGAACCGCCCGATGCAAACGCATCACCAAGCCAGAAGTTATATTCATCGCTGATTTCATTCGCGATATCAGAGAAAGTAGCAGTACCTTTATCTGCAGCAACAACTAAGTATGAATCATCTTCATCATAGAAGCGTACGTTTTGTGGATGAACCAGTTCGCCTTCTACAATGTTGTCTGTGATATCAAGTAAACCACGGATAAATGTACGGTAACATTGCTTACCAATACTAAATACTTCATCGCGGCTGTGGCTTGGCTGGATTTCTTTACAAACAAAACCACCTTTTGCACCCACAGGTACAATTACCGTATTTTTAACTTGCTGTGCTTTTACAAGACCAAGTACTTCAGTTCTGAAATCTTCACGTCGATCAGACCAACGGAGACCACCACGGGCCACTTTACCACCACGTAAATGGACACCTTCAACTTGTGGAGAATAAACAAACACCTCAAATTTAGGTAATGGTAACGGCATATCCGGAATTAATGACGATTCAAATTTGAACGAAATATAGGCTTTACTTTGATCAGTCGCGGTTGATTTTGGATCTATTTGATAGAAGTTCGTACGCGATGTTGCTGTGATTAAATCGATAAAGCGACGAATAATACGGTCATCATCCAAATTATTTACTTTTTCAAGCTTACTTTCAAAGTTTGCAATAATATCGAGGCTGTCAATCGGCCCTTGGTCCATTGCAAATTTTTGATGGAAATAACAATACAAACTATTCGCTAGTTCAGGTAGTGAGGCTAACGTATTCTCGATGTATGCCTGGCTAAAGTTATTGCCAATTTGACGCATGTATTTTGCGTATGATCTAAGCACCGAAATTTGACGACCAGACAACTTAGTCTTAAGAACCAACTTGTTAAAGCCATCATTTTCTAAACGACGCTCCCAAACCTGATGGAAAGTAGACATAAAGTCTGCACTGCGCTCTGTTGTATCAAGCACATTATCACCCGTGTAAAGCATGGTGAAATCTAGCACCCAGTACACATCACCGTCAGCAGTCTTTACTTTAAATGGTGTTTCACCAAGTACTTTCAAGCCCATATTTTCTAACATAGGCAAAACATCAGATAAATGAATTGGGTGATCTTTATGGAATAGTTTTAAACGTACGTGATTAGAGTCATGCTGCTCTTCTTGCGCACGATAGAAAATCATTTCAAGCTTGTGCTCAGCCGACAGCACTTCTAACTTAATAATGTCTGCGACTGCAGAGCTTGGTAACACATATTCTTTGTATGACTGTGGGAAAGCGTGAATATACTTTTCAGATAAATAACGACCTTTTTCTTCACCATAGTGACTTACAATCGCAGTTTTAAGCTTATCATTCCATGATTTAGCAGCTTCAGATAAGTTTTGCTCAATTTCAGCTAAGTTAACTTTCAATTCTTTATCATTTGGATCAACGTGTACAATATATTGCGTTCTAGCCATGTTACCTTCAGAGAAATAAGTATTGAATTCAACTTCTTTATCACTACCTAAGTAGTCAGCTAACACTTGCTGTGTTTTTTCACGTAATAACGTGTTGTAGCGTTCTTTTGTGACATACACCATGCAAGAATAATAACGGCCGAATAAGTCTTTACGCACAAACAGCTTAACTTGATCGCGATCTTGCATGTGTAAAACACCGAGCGCACAATGTAAGATATCTGCTTCACTTGATTGAATAAGTTCATCTCGTGGATACGTTTCTAAAATGTTTAATAGTGCTTTATAAGAGTGGTTTACCGGGTTATAACCAGATGCAACAAGTACACGTTTAATTTTATCGCTGATAAGCGGAATATCAATTGCGCTGCTATTATAAATTGATGACGCATACAAACCAATAAAGCGTTCTTCACCAATAACGTTATTATTTTCATCAAACAATTTAATGCCAATATAATCGATATTAGCAGGTCTATGAACTCGAGATTTCGCATCACTCTTCGTTAAGATAAGCGTGTTCTGTGATAATACTTCGCGTCGTGCGTCAGTTGAAAGATTTGCTAAGGCATAGCCTTTGTTATTAACCGAATTTTTCATGATGCCTAGGCTTGAATCACAGTCAGGTGTAATAACGTAATCACCTTTTATTGCTTCAATATCGTAGCGGCGATAGCCAAGTAAAGTGAAGTTATGATCACACAACCACTTTAGGAATTTAAGCGTATCAGAATAGTCGATACCTTTTTGTTTAGGTTTCGAAGATAACCTTGTGATTACAGATGTTAGTTTCTCTTGCATTGGAGACCAGTCACCAACAGCTAAAGCAACTTCATTTAATACAGAGTTTAATTCTGCACTAATCGCATCTAATTTTTTGCTTTCTGTTTGACGATCAATTTCAATTAAAAATACTGTTTCTGAGGTGAAATTTTTCGCATTTTTAGGATTTGTTAAAATTTTATTTACACGGCCGTTCTCATCTCGTTTCAAAGCAATTGGCTGATGTAACATCAAATGTGAAATTACGCCAAGTCGAGATAACGCCATCATTACAGATTCGGTCAGGAAAGATGAATCAGGGACAATGATTTCAACAATCGTGTGTGTTGATTGCCAACCATTGAGGCTGATCTCTGGATTGTAAACACAAATATCGGGGCCACTATTGTTACTGCTATTCAATCTGTTCCACAAACTAATTGCAGCACAATACAGATCACTATCACTACGCGAAGAGAGATCTTCTTGCCTCATCCCAGCATATAATGCAGTGACAAACTGCTCGACTAATGTATTGTTTTTTGCATCTACTTTAGTCTTTACAAGGCTGATTACGTTTTCCAGTAACACGGGAATAGGCGTTTTATTCAACATACTAGCAATCCTTCAAATCTTGGTTTATTAAGTCTAGCTAAAAAAGTAACTTATGAGGTTATTCAAGCGGGCATTCTAACATTAATATTTGTAATAAAAATGCTACAGAGGCAACAAGATAGAAAGATAAATGAAGGTTTTTAAGAATAAAACCTTGAATAATTACTCAAGGTGGGTATATGACGCCAAAATTAATCAAAATACCCACTTTTCATAAACAAACGTTTAACTTAATGTTAAATATTTCTGCGGTGTAGAGTTAAGCTAAAGCACGGTCTATCTTTTCAAATAGGTCAGTGGCTAAACCACCAAGCTTACTTAAACGGATCAGTTGCGCTTTCATTAAAGCTTGGCGCGTTTGATCAAATTTCTTAAATTCAATAAGCGGCGTAATTAATCGAGATGCAATTTGCGGGTTACTGCTATTCAACTGACATAAAATATCCGTTAAGAAAACATAACCACTACCATCAATCGCATGAAAAGCGCTGGTGTTATGTGCAGAAAAACTACCCACTAATGAACGCGTTCGATTTGGATTAGCTAAAGAGAAGCTAACATGGTTCAGTGTATTTTTAACGACAGAGAGGCAGTTTTCACTTGGGCTAGCCCCGATTTGCGAAAACCACTTATCCATCACTAACCCATCATGAGACCAGGTGGTTTCAAATGCAGCCATCATGGTTTTAAAGCAAGGTAATTGTGCTTTATTTGCAGCACTTATCGCCCCCATGGTATCGGTCATATTATCTGACTGTTTAAATTGAGCTAATACCAATTCATTAACATGAGTAACGCCCGCTAATGAGATATATTCAAGGCACACATTTTTTAATGAGCGTAAAGCAATATGTGCATGCTCTACTTCGTAAGCACGTTTAGGCATGTCAGCATAAATAGAGGCGCAGGTTGTTGCAACATTAACAGCGATTTCAGCTTTAATAAAAGCAGTCACTGTCAGTAAGGCGTCGACATCGACTTCGTCAAACAAGCCCATTAAACTGTTCGTCGATGGGAACTGCAACATCTCAGCTTTTAAGGCTGGGTCGAGCTCTTCATTGCTCACTAAATCACGGAACGCTTGCCCAAACACTGCGGGTAAAACAAGATTCTGTTTATCACGAATACGAGTTACATTTTCAATCACATGCTTATTAATCAATAGCTGTGATGCATCCCAACGTGCAAAATCATTACTCGCATGAACCATTAGCATTGTAAGCTGCTCATTGGTATAAGCATAGTTAAGCTTAACTGGCGCTGAAAACTCTCTAAATAAGCTTGGTACTGGTGCAGACATTACATTTTCAAACACAAAATCTTGCTGCTTTTCAGTAAGATTTAGAATATTGTGAACGCCCTCACCCTCAAATATTAATTCAATCTTGCCGCCCTGCGCGTCAAGTAATTCAATATCAACAGGAATATGAAGTACTTGTTTTACTTTTTGATCAGCAGTACTTGGCGTATGTTGTTGCATTGATAACGTATAAATATTGCTTTCAGCATCGTAATGATCTGTCACCGTTACTTGCGGGGTACCTGATTGTGAATACCAGTTTTTAAATAAGGTGAGATCTACGCTAGATGCATCTTGCATGGACGCAACAAAGTCATCGCACGTCACGGCTTGACCGTCATGACGTTTAAAGTAAAGATCCATACCTGCACGGAAATTTTGTTCACCAAGAAGCGTGTGGATCATGCGGATAACTTCTGCGCCCTTATTATAGACTGTTGCAGTGTAGAAATTATTCATTTCAATCACAGACGCTGGACGAATTGGATGTGCCATTGGCCCTGCATCTTCAGGGAATTGTGCAGAACGTAAAATTTTAACGTTTTGAATGCGGTTAACTGCACGCGAACCCAAATCAGAGCTAAATTCTTGGTCACGGAATACCGTGAGGCCTTCTTTCAAACTTAACTGGAACCAATCTCGACAAGTAATGCGATTGCCCGTCCAGTTGTGAAAATACTCATGACCAATAACAGCTTCGATACCCAGATAATCAACGTCCGTCGCACTCGCCGCATCTGCTAATACATATTTAGAGTTGAATACGTTAAGCCCTTTATTTTCCATTGCCCCCATGTTGAAGAAATCAACGGCAACAATCATATAAATATCGAGGTCGTATTCTAAGCCAAAGCGGTCTTCATCCCATTTCATTGAACTTTTCAAAGATTCAATCGCATGATGACCTCGCGATAAGTTACCCTTATCTACAAACAACTCTAATTTCACATCACGACCAGATGTCGTGATGTAGTTATCACGTAATACATCAAAATCACCCGCAACCAGCGCAAATAAATACGCCGGTTTCGGGTAAGGGTCACGCCATTGAACCCAATGACGACCATTATCTAATTCACCACGATCAACACAGTTACCATTAGATAATAAATAGGGGAAAGCCGCTTTGTCAGCCGTGATCTTAGTACTAAACACAGCCAGTACATCAGGACGATCAAGATAATAAGTGATTTTTCGGAAGCCTTCAGATTCACATTGCGTGCAGAATGCGTCGACGGATTTATACAAGCCTTCTAAACTGGTGTTTTCCTGTGGATTGACTTCCGTCTCAATGATTAATACACATTCAGAGGGTAAATCAGAGATGATCAGCTGATTATCTTTAACTAAGTAGTTATCAATACGATGACCATCGATAGACACTGATAATAATGTAAGGTCAACACCGTCTAGTATAAGCGGGTCATTATGACTACCACTACGACGAACCTTACTGATCGCAACAATTTTAGTGTTGCTATCATCAAGATTAAAATCAAGATCGATATTGTCTATGAAATAATTGGGAGCTGTATAGTCTTTTAAATGCTTAGCACTAGGCATAACTGTCATTTATAGTCCTAATCTATCGACGGATAGAGACGTAAAAATAAAGGAAAAAAGTGCAGCATCCCGCTGCACTTGAAGTAAAAATAGAGGTGGTTTAGCTAGATTTGCTTAAATCAATCGCTATGTTGGCTGCTTCTAATAAGAATGTATCGTCAAACTCAAAGTCCTCTGGTTTATCATCATATGATTTAACCGCAGGTAATTCCTTTCGTGCTAAGCGTTCATTCAAACGAGTTAAACGAATCGCTTCACTCTCTTCTCGTTCTTTAATACGTACAGACTCTTTTAAAGAAATTGTTTTACTATCAAGTTCCTGTTTATATTTAAGAATATCTTCTTGGATATAACTAAACTCAGGATTCACAGCAACACGCTTGTTGTGACTTTCAGTTAACTTATTCACTTTTGACTGCAATGCTAACGATTGTTGATAGCTTGCTTTACGGATATGGTCCCAAGCCAGCGCATTATCTTCAATTGACTCACCAGTGTCTTCGGGTTTCACTGCCGATGGAAAGGTAATGTCAGGCAGCACACCACGTAATTGAGTGCTACCACCGTTAATACGGTAGAATTTCGATATAGTATATTGCACACTACCGATTGGTTTGTCATATAGATCGTACAAACGTGCTAAGGTTCTGTGCTGTTGTACAGTGCCCTTACCAAATGTTTGCTCACCAACAATGAGTGCACGGCCATAATCTTGTAATGCTGCAGCAAAGATCTCAGACGCTGATGCACTATAACGGTTAACTAATACAACAAGCGGACCATCATAGTACGTTTTTCCATCACGATCTTCGAGCACATTTACCTTATCTCTCGCATCACGAACCTGTACTGTCGGGCCTGAATCGAAGAATAAACCTGAAAGTAAGTTTGCTTCTTTTAATGCACCGCCACCATTATCGCGTAAGTCGACAATAATAGAGCTCACATTATCTTTTTTAAGCTTTGTTAATTCAGTCAGTACATTTTCAGTTAAACCGTCATAGAAACTTGGTATTTCAATAACACCAACCTTCTCGCCTTCAACATCGATAACGTTCGATTTTGCAGCACGGTCTTCTAAACGTACTTTATCGCGAATTATTTCCACGATTTTATGCTTGGCACTCGCACCTTCGCCACGTATGATTTCGAGACGGACTTTTGTGCCTTTAGGGCCTTTGATCTTGTCGACGACATCATCAAGACGCCAGCCAACAATATCAACAATCGTCTTATCATCTTGCGCAACACCAACAATTTTATCTTCTGCTTTGAGTTGCTTAGTTGCAGCAGCAGGGCCACCAGAAACCAAAGAACGAATAACGGTGTAGTCATCAACGGTTTGTAATACTGCCCCGATCCCTTCTAAAGAAAGGTTCATTTCAGTTTTGAAACGATCCGCATTACGTGGGGATAAATAAGACGTGTGCGGTTCGATACTCCGTGCGTATGAGTTCATTAATGTTTGGAACACATCTTCACTTTGTGTCTGTTTTAAACGCTTAATGGCAGTATCGTAACGTTTGCGCAGTAATTTTTGAATCTCAGGCCAGTCTTTACCGGTTAATTTTAAATTAAGTGCTTCATATTTAACTTTCTGGCGCCATAACTCATTTAATTCATCAGTCGACTTTGCCCAGTCTAATTTAGATGTGTCAAAATAATACGCATCATCACTATCAAACTTGATTTCAGTATCAAGTAACGTTAATGCGTATGCAAAACGTTCATAACGACGTTGAAGACCTACAGTATAAATATCATATGCAGGTGCAAGTCGACCTTGACGAAAATCTTTTTTAAACGACAGAGCGTATTTATTAAAACTATCGATATCACTTTGCAAGAAAATGGTGCGATAGGCATCAAGTTGCTTTAAATAACGATCAAAAACTTCGACAGCAAAACCGCTATCAAAATCAACCGATTTATAATGCGAACGAGTAAAGAGATTAACAAGACGTTTACTTGCTTCAGAATGCTGAGCTTCTTGCTTTAATGTAGGGAGTTCTTGAATAGAAATGGCAGGGTCAAATGCAAAAGCATGCGTGGCCAATAGTACCGAAGCACTGATAAAAGTTCTTTGTAAAACTTTTTTCATTAAAAATCCTTTTGAGAATAAGTAACGCTAAACTCATAATAGTCAAGTATTAGCGAAATTTCATATATTTAGCTAACACTCGACCATTAAAAATTCAGAACACTCTTATTGCTTTATACAAAAAGGTGCTCTTTTTTTACTTTTAGAGAAAGTCCAGATAGCAGTTCAACTTGAACACCATCTTTAGATACTTCAACGATAGTTGCTTGTACCGGTGCTTTACCAATTACAACTTTGACAGATTGACCTGATTTAAGTTCAGCCTCATTTACAGGGCGTTCAACTTTAACTGTAGGCTTTTGATCTACTTTAGGTGCAGATTTTTTAGCTACTTTTTTAGGTGCTCTTTTAACAGCAGGTTTTTGCTTTTCAGCTTTTGCCTTTTGTTCTGCATTTTTCTTATTACGTTCAGCGAAAAATTTAGTTTTGCTTTCTTCAAGTGTTTTTTGTGCATGCTCAATGTGCTCTGCATCTAAAACACCTGCGTCGTTGCCATCTAAGTCAACTCGTACAGCATCTTTTTTAGCGCCGTGAAGGTAACGCCAGCTTGCAGTATACTGACGAAGTGCCGTACGTAATAATGTTTTACTAACTTTATCATCTTCTTTTAGACGCTCAGCTAGATCTTGAAAAATGCCAATTTTTAGCGGTTTAGCTTCGCCCTTTGCAGTGAAACATTTTGGGAATATTTCTACCAAATAAGCGATAACTTCTTTGCTATTTTTTAGCTTTTCAATGTTTTCCATGAATTACCTTAAATTACTTCTAATTGTTCTGATATAACAAAATTGTAATCTTGCTATATCGCATGTATAAAATTTATCGCTATTATAAAGCGATTGCAATTAAATGCTATCTTTAATCCGCCAACTTAGCCCAAAAAGGTGTTAAAAAATAACTCTTCCGGTGATTTTTTATGCTTTGACAAACAATAATTAAGCGTATGAAAGATTAATCAGCTTCTTTTCCTTCCGTAACTTTTGGCGATTTTTTAGCTTTTGGTGCCTTTTCTTTATTCTCTTCAGTCGCGTTCAATTTACCACCTTTCAAGATTACCTGTAGCGAAGCACTATTTTGTGCCAAGTATAATGCTAACTCTTCTGTAAGACGGTCATCAATTTCAAGTGATGACGTACCGATAAAGTCTGTAAGACCATCCGCCACATCTAACATCTTGTCATATGCATCCGCTTCTTTTTTACTTGTAGATACCATTTTTTCCACACCATTTCGCTCAACTACATACTTTACTATTACGGCCATAAACTAATTCCCTAAATACACTGTATATTATGACAGTGTATTTAGTATTCCCTGTTAATTCAAGTCACTGATCATAAAATATGCCCGATTCAAGTTAAGGCAGACTAATTAAGTCAAATAATAATCAGAATCATGAAGGATAAACTTGTGATACTGTTGATATTTGCAATAAAATAATGCTATTAATGAACGGAATATGATTGTGCTAACTTTAAAAGCATAGTGAATTAACTATTGGCGGGTGTAAATGTCGAATATTAATGTCTGTAATAAATGTGATCTTATTGTTGATCATATACCTATTGCAAAAAATAGGCATGCACTGTGCCCCCGCTGTAATTCGTTATTATATACAAATAATGCTTTTTCCATTAGCGCCATATTAGCTCTTTCACTAACCGGGCTTATACTTGTTGTTATTGCAAATGTGTTTCCAATGTTCACGATCACCATGCTCGGGGCCGAAGAATCAGCGACACTCATTCAAGGCGCTTGGGCCTTATTACAAAAAAAGTCTTACTTCGTCGGTTTACTCGTTATTTTTTGTAGTTTTATTGCGCCCTTTCTATTTTTATCTTGTCTCGTACAAGCTTGTTTATTACTACTAACTAAACGTAATACACCACAGCTCATATTATTACTCAAACTCGTTAAGTTTTTTACCGAATGGAGTATGTTAGAAGTTTATCTTGTTAGTTTTTTGATCGCTATATTTAAACTTTCTGACATTGCTGATATCCAATTTCAGTTAGGTTTACTTAGCTTTGTTTCACTTATGTTTATTTCTAGCCTTATTATGTATGGACTCAACCTAGAAATCTTCTGGCAGAAAATGGAGAAAAATGCAAAACGCTAAAGATAATAAAATTGCCCAATGTCATGAATGTAACTTATTAATCGATGTGAAGCAGGATGTTAAACGACAACGTTGTCCGCGTTGTTTCACGCGTGTTCATTTTCGTATACCACGTAGTATCCAAAAAACATGGGCACTCTTGATTACGGCGGCAGTGATGATGATTCCGGCCAATTTTTTACCGATAAGTACGCTAACAAGTGCTGGTCAGTCTACGCCAGACACCATTATGTCTGGTACCATCGCACTCGCAAAAAGTGATGATTTAGGTATTGCGATCATTATATTTATCGCCTCTATTTTAGTTCCCCTATTTAAAATAATAGGTTTAATGCTGATTTTATTATCGATTCAAAATAAAATATTTATTACACAAAAACGAAAATTATTGCTATTTAATGCAATTCATTGGATCGGTAAATGGTCCATCATGGATTTGTTTGTTATATCGATTATGGTCGCGGTGCTCAACCGAGGAAATTTACTCTCAGTTGATCCCGGATATGGAGCAACTTGCTTTGGGTTGGTTGTTATATTAACAATCCTCGCCGCAGAAAGTTTTGATACACGTTTAATTTGGGATTTAAACCATACAAATGAAAGAAAATAACGAACCACAAATGCCGGATAACTGTAATGCACCTAAACCTGTATTACATAAGCCGAATGTGATGTCGCCAATATGGTTGTTACCCATTGTAGCAGTCATACTAGGACTCTACCTTATGTACCAAAGCATTACCCAAGCCGGTATCGAGATCCGTGTACACTTCTCGAATGCGAATGGCATTGTCGCTGGTAAAACACTGGTTAAATATCAAGGCTTAATAATAGGTAAGGTAAAAAACATCGCGCTAGATGACAACCTTAAAGGCGTTTACGTCACTGCTGAAATTGATAATAAAGCAGAACAAGTACTGCGCCGTAACACACAATTTTGGCTCGTTGCGCCAAAAGCCTCTATTGCAGGAATTTCAGGTTTAGACGCCCTAGTAACAGGAAACTATATTGACCTTTTACCGGGTGATGGTGAATACAGTATCAAATTTACAGCGATACAGAATGCGCCGAACAATCCGCCAGATGATGAGGGGTTGATTGTGCATTTAACAGCTGACAAGCTTTCATCTGTGCGCCCTGGTTCAGAGATTTTCTATAAGAAGATCCCTGTCGGTCAAGTACATAGTTTTACGCTGGATAAAAAAACCGATGAGATCCTAGTCGAAGCCGTAATAAATAAACAATATAGCTATCTTGTTAAAGACACATCTCGATTTTGGAATGCAAGTGGTATTAACGCTGAGTTTGGGGTTGATGGCGTAAAAGTAGAAACAGAAAGTTTAACAGCCATAATCAGTGGTGCACTTGCATTTGATTCACCGCCCATTGGTAAACCAGCAAGTGATAATCAAATATACCCTCTATATAACAGCATTAGTGATGCACAGCGTGCTGTTCAAATTGAATTCAAATTAAGTAACAGTAATGATATTAAAATAGGTAATAATATTTACTTCAACGGCTTGAAAGTCGGTGAAATAACACAAGTAATGACACAACCATTAATCCCGACGACACAAGGCTCGCCATCTGTCGCCACCGCAATTGCCGATGTTGATCCTGACGTTGTAGACCTGTTTCGTGACAGCACACAATTTTGGGTTGAAAAAGCAAACCTGTCCCTTTCTGAAAGTAAAAACATTGTGAATTTAGTCACTGGTAATTACATTCTCTTTACGCCAGGCCAAGGTGAATTACGGACTACGTTTGATTTAGTGTCAAACGTAGATGATCTTATTCCACATAAACAAATATCGATTACCGCTAACGATGCTAACGGCTTAGCCGTAGGTAACAAGGTTTATTATAAGAATTACCCTATTGGCCATATTAGTCATGTGAGCTTTAATACTAAAACTAACCTAATTGATTTAAACGTTAATCTTTACCAAGACTATGCGCATTTACTTACCCCATCATCACGTTTTATCAATGTTAGTGGTGTATCGGTGAATGCGAGTATATCTGGCATAAACGTTAAATCCTCCCCCATCGCAGCCTTAGTCAGTGGCGGTATTGAACTGGTTAACAACCCTGCGTTTAAAGCCAAAAGAAAAGAACAGGGATACCGCCTCTACCCTAATTTAGCACTTGCTAAATTAGGTAACAACGCCTTCAAAGCAAATAAGACGGTTACCTTAGTCAGTAAACCAGACCATGTTATCTCTAACGGCGCACCTGTATATTACCGTAAATTAGTTGTTGGTACCGTTGCAGATTTTCATTTAGCACCCGACAACGAACACGTCATTATCACGCTTGATATTCTTAGCCAATATGCACACCTTATCAACAAAAACAGTGTGTTCTGGGATGTATCAGGTATTGAAATATCTGGTAGTTTAAGTAACTTACAAGTTCAAACAGAGTCATTATTAACCATTGCCGCAGGTGGTATTAACTTCGATAACATCAAACCTGTCAATAACAATAAAATGAGTCTTGCCAAGTCAAGATTGAGCCATTATAAACTTTTCAAAAGCTTTGCTGCGGCAACTGATAACCGCCCAACAGTCACGCTAACGTTTAATTCTGGTTCAGACATTAACATTGGCACCGAAATAAAACATAAAGGTATAAAGGTTGGTGAAATCAGCAGTATTAAACTTAAAGTTGACCAAGGCTTTGTTGAAGCAACGGCTAAATTAGAAACTGATTACGCTAACTATTTTGCACGTCAAGGCAGCCTATACTGGTTAGAAAATATAGAAGTAGGCCTAGATGGTATTAAGAATGCGAATACTTTAATTTCAGGCGCATTCATCAACGTAACAAAAGGCACAGGTAATGAAGCTCACCGGTTTAACGTACTCAACGCTGCGCCGGATATCGCAGCTGAAGATGCAGGCTTATCGGTGACACTAGTAAGTAAACGATTAATGTCATTAACAGCTGGAACCCCCGTTTATTACCGTCAGGTAGAAGTTGGCTCAGTTACGCACTCTGAATTGTCGGCGCTTAGTGATAAGATATTAATTACGCTTAATATTCTGCCAGAGTATCAACACCTTGTTCGTAACGATAGCCAATTTTGGGCGGTATCAGGGTTTAATGTTGATATTGGTTTAACTGGTGCAACCCTAAAAGCTGAATCATTAAAAACGATTCTGGCTGGCGGTATTGCGTTTGCGACACCAAATCCAGATAAAAATAGCAAATTAGCTGCGCCTTTCACACAATTCAATTTGGCACAAGAAGTTAATCCCGACTGGTTGATGTGGGACACCAAAATCCAAAAGCCCGCTAAATAAGAAATAATACCCCGCTACGACGAGTTTCATAAACTTGAAGTAGCTGGGGTATATGGTAAAATGCCCGCATCTTTCTAAATTGAGCCCGCAAAGTGCATTCCAATATAAAACTGCCTGAAGATTACCTTACACTAATGGGTAACATTATCCCTGACCATCTTTCTATGGACGACTTTATTGCTTGCTGTAAAACACCATTGAAAACCAGTGTTCGTGTTAACACGCTTAAAATTTCTGTTGAAGAATTTAAACAATTAGCAAAAACCAAGCAATGGGCACTCACATCAATCCCTTGGTGTGAAGAAGGGTTTTGGTTACAACAAGAAAATACAGATACCAAGCTAGGTAATAGCTGGGAACATATCGCAGGTCTTTTTTATATTCAAGAAGCCAGTTCAATGCTACCTGTTACTGCGTTATTTAAAGAACAAGTATCAGGTGCGACTGCGCAATACAATACCATTCTTGACTGCGCATCAGCGCCTGGTTCAAAAACAAGTCAGATTGCTGCACTGTGTAATAATAATAATTTCATTGTGGCTAACGAATTATCATCTAGCCGATTAAAAGTATTAAGCGCGAATATCAAACGCTGTGGTATTAAAAACATTGCTCTTAGTCACTATGATGCGAATGTATTTGGTACTTGGTTACCTGAAATGTTTGATGCTGTGTTACTTGATGCACCTTGTTCAGGTGAAGGCGCAATCCGTAAAGATGATAAAGCGATGCTTAATTGGTCGTTAGGCAGTATTAATGACATTGCGGATATTCAGAAAGAATTAATTGAAAGTGCATTTAAAGCCTTAAAACCCGGTGGCACATTAATCTATTCAACCTGCACATTAAATCAAACTGAGAACCAAGCCGTTTGCCAACACCTCCTCGATTTGTATCCTGATAACGCAGACGTTATCCCGCTTACCGACCTATTCCCAACGGCGAATGATTGTTTAACTGCAGAAGGTTTCTTACATGTCTGGCCACAAATTTATGACAGTGAAGGTTTCTTTGTTGCTAAATTCACTAAAAAAGAATCACTTGGTCTACGCCCGATTAAAAAGAAAAAACGCTTAGTATTCCCGTTTAGCCCAGTTAGCCGTCTCGAAAATGACGCAATTCGTGATTACTTCCGTGACACCTTTAATTTTGAATTTGAGAGTGGCGTCTTCTATCATCGTGATAGTGAGATCTGGCTATTCCCGAAAGAATTCCCAGCGTTCATCGGTAAATTCAAATTCGATCGTATCGGTATTAAAATTGCTGAGAAATTTAAAAAAGGCTTCCGTGCACAACATGAATGGGCGCGTACCTTTGGTCATCGATGTGATAGAAACGCCGTGTCACTTGATATTGAGCAAGCTAAACAATATATCATGGGACGTGATATAAACTTTGCAGATGTAGACATCGATAATTTAGATGACTTACAGGGTGAACTTGTTGTATTACTCGAAGGTAGTGTGCTTGGTTTAGGTAAACGTGTTAATCAGCGTTTAAAAAATAACTACCCGCGTGACCTAGTTCGTGATAACAATTTGTTTAACGAATAATATCACGATCGACAACACGATAACTTAATGGCAATTTGATATACGTAAATAATTTACTATATTTAATATTACAAGAATACCTGTTTCCCTAAGCTCAGTACAAGGATTTGTATTGGGCTTTTTTTTATTTTTTTTATAAATAACTCTCCTTGAAAATACGTTTCTAATTATTCCAGCTAAAATGGCTATTCTTTGTTCCTAACTACTAGGTAAATAAGCTAAAAAATCACATTATGCTTCGTTACATAAATAACTATGATAAAATCGCCGTTAATATTGATTTATACAAACTTGAGTAAAATATATGAACTTCGACCTTACTAACATCACTGAACTACCTGCCGGTCCTGATGCAGCGCATATCGCCCTATTCGCTCTGACTTTAATCCTATTATTAATTACCTTAGTTCGAGGTGGTAAAAAGACTGTTGAAATAGAAAAGATTGTTGAAAAAGAAGTACCAGTTGAAATAGAGAAAATAGTGGAAGTAATTAAACACGTAGATGTTGAAAAAATTGTTGAAATAGAAAAATTTGTTGAGATTAAAGCACCATTACAAGAAGCAAGCCCAGCTGCCGCATGTCAGCTTTTATCACTACTACAAAATGAAGCACGTTTTGTTGATTTCATTCAAGAAGACTTAACGGGTGCAACGGATGAACAAATTGGTGCAGCAGCACGTATCATCCATACTGGTAGCAAAAAAGTAATTAATGAATACTTCACCTTCACGCCGATCCGTACTGAAGAAGAAGAAAGCCAAGTAACTGTCGCTGAAGGCTTTAATCCATCAGAAATCAAACTGATTGGTAACGTACTTGGCAGCGCGCCTTACCGTGGTATTTTAGTCCACCAAGGCTGGAAAATCAGTAACGTGAACCTACCTAAACTGGCACAAGGCCACAATGCTAACATCGTAGCAGCAGCAGAGGTTGAACTATGAGCGACATCACTATGAGCGAAATAGCCGCACAATACAGTATTGGTATCGATTTAGGTACAACACACTGTGTATTATCATACATCGACCTTACCGACGAAAGTGATCAAGCAGCTAAGCAGTTGTTTGCAATCCCCCAACTATCAGCACCAGGTTCTGTAACAGAAAAATTCCAATTGCCTTCATTTGTGTACCAAGCACATGCCGAAGAGATCAGCCAAGATCAAACGCCATTACCATGGGATGGTGAAAATACAGCCCTTGTTGGTGATGTTGCACGCCAACTTGGTTTAAAGACCCCTATCCGCTTGGTATCAAGTGCCAAGAGCTGGTTAAGCCATGCGACCGTTAGCCCACACGATGCGATCTTACCATTCTCAAGTCCTGACGAAGTTGAAAAGATCTCCCCTGTAACAGCGACAAGCCAATACTTAAACCACCTAGCTGCAGCTTGGAATGATGCACACCCAGATGCGCCAATTTCAGAACAGGATGTAACAATCACCATCCCTGCTTCTTTCGACCCAGCAGCACGTAACTTAACGGCGCAAGCAGCACAAGATTTAAATCTTAAACATTTAAATCTACTTGAAGAACCTCAAGCGGCAGTTTATAGCTGGTTAGAAGCATGCGGTGACGAATGGCGAGACCAAGTCAATGTTGGTGATACCATCTTAGTGGTTGATATTGGTGGTGGTACAACGGATTTATCATTAATTTCTGTTGAAGAGTCTGAAGGTAACTTAACGTTATCACGCGTTGCTGTAGGTGAACATATCCTACTTGGCGGTGATAATATGGATCTTGCCCTTGCATATCGTCTAAAAATGAAGTTAATGCAAGAAGGCAAGCAGTTACAACCTTGGCAAATTCAAGCCATCACACATGCGTGTCGTGATGCTAAGGAACAACTACTATTAGATAATGACATAGAAGCAATGCCAATTGTTATCCCTAGTCGTGGCTCTAAGTTAATTGCTGGCACTATGCAAACTGAATTAACACGTGAGGAAGTACACCAAACTATCTTAGATGGTTTCTTCCCTGCAACTGCTGTGACAGATATGCCACAACAGAATACGCGCACAGCATTAACACAGATTGGTCTACCGTATGCACAAGATGCGGCAATCACTAAGCATATTGCTCACTTCTTGAATAAACAGCATGGCGCACTAGAAACCGATGCCGGTGACTTCATCAAACCAACGGCAGTATTGTTTAATGGTGGTGTGTTTAAATCTGATGCTATCAGCACTAAGCTAATGGGTATTATCAATGATTGGTTAATTACAGCTGACGTTGAAGAAGAAGCAACACTATTAACGGGGATTGATTTAGATCTTGCTGTTGCGAATGGTGCTTGTTACCACGGTTATGCGAAACATGGTAAAGGCGTTCGTATTAAAGGCGGTTTAGCGAGTTCATACTATGTCGGTGTTGAAAGCTCAATGCCCGCCATCCCTGGCTTCGAACCGCCACTTGAAGCAGTTTGTATTGCCCCATTTGGTCTCGAAGAAGGTTCAAATGTTGATGTAACTACACACCAGTTTGGTTTAGTTGTCGGTCAACCGGTTAAATTCAAGTTCTTTGGTTCAACAGTACGTCGTGACGATGTGGTTGGTACGCACCTTGATTTCTGGCAACCAGAAGATCTTGAGCAACTACCTGATATCGAAGTATCGCTCGAGACAAGTAGCCGTAACAGTGGCGATGTTGTTCCTGTATCGCTTTCAGTGACTGTGACTGAAGTGGGTACTTTAAAAATTGAAGCGATTGCTGATGATAGCGACGAAGCTTGGGAAATTGAATTAACTGTTCGTCAATAAACATGATCTAACATAATCATTACACAGTCGTTATATTGATAAATGTGTACTTAACTCAGGGCACTTTGCCCTGAGTTTTATTATATGGAGTTTTTAATGCCCTCACCTGTTTCTAAAACAGCGCAATATGTAATTGGCATCGATCTTGGCACCACCCACAGTGTTCTTTCTTATAAAAATATCGATGATTATCAAGCCAGCGCTTCTGTATTTCTCGTTGACCAATTGGTTGGTCCTGGCGAAGTTGCAAGAAAACCGTTACTCCCTTCATTCCGCTATCATTTTAATGACAACGAAATTGCCCCAACTGATTGTATTCTACCTTGGAAAAAAATTAATTTTAACGGTGAAATAGCGAATGTTATTGTTGGTCAATGGGCACGCGATTTAGGCACAAAGACCAAAGGCCGTTTAGTTTCGAGTGCCAAGAGTTGGTTATCTCACCCAAGTATCGATGCACAAGCAGCCATTCTCCCTTGGGCTGTTGAAGATAACATTGAAAAAGTATCGCCAGTCATTGCCAGTGCAAGCTACCTTGCACATTTTCAAGCGTCTTGGAATTATCATAATCCAGAGCACTTACTTGCCGATCAAAATATTACTATCACTGTTCCAGCCTCTTTTAACGACACCGCCCGTGCATTAACTCTCGCCGCTGCAGATCTCGTTGGCTTAACAAACGTGACGCTATTAGAAGAACCACAAGCTGTTTGTTATGACTGGTATCACCGAAATAAACAAGCTAAAACAGATTTGATTGAACACGATAAAACCATGCTTGTATGTGACATCGGTGGTGGTACAACGGATTTAAGCTTAATCGAAATGTCATTAGATCATGGCGAGCTAAATTTAAATCGTGTCGCAGTTGGTGATCATTTAATGCTGGGTGGAGATAACATCGACTTAGCGTTAGCCCATATTGTCGAATCAAGAATATCACCAGACCAACGTTTAAAATCTGCAGCATTAGGACAACTAATACAGCAGACACGCCAAGCAAAAGAGCTCTTTTTATCCGAGCAACCACCAAGTACCACATCAATTACGCTGCTGGGTCGTGGCTCTAAGTTAATTGCGCAGTCTAAAAAATGTGAACTCACTAAAAATGAAGTCATCGATATGGTGTTTAATGGCTTCTTGCCCAATAGCGCGTTTAACGAATTACCAACGCACAGAAAAAATGCGGTTGTGGAATTTGGTTTACCGTATACCTCGGACCCTGCGATTTCAAAACATATTGCCGAATTCATCCATACTTATTACGATATAGACGCAGCCGACGATTACGATACCGCTGTCGTACCAGCCGCAATGCTTGTTAATGGTGGTATCTTTAATAGCCAAAAAGTAAAACTGCACATTGAAAAAGTATTATCGGGTTGGAAGCAACAAAAAGTTCAGATGCTACACAATGGTAACCCTGATTTATCAGTTGCATATGGCGCTGTTGAATTTGGCTTTGCCAAAATGGGTAAACAGAAACAAATTGGCGGTGGTAGTCCTCGAAATTACTTCATTGAAATAACCGATCGTTCTGGTACACCACAATCTATTTGTCTATTGCCGAAAGGCACAGAAGAAGAGCACGTTATCAATTTAGATAGCCGTTTGTTTTCATTAACTATTGGTGAACCCATTCGTTTTAATCTTGCTACCACAAGCTATGAAAGCAATTTAAAACCTGGTGACATTATTGATAAAGAGTTTGAAACAGAACTAAAAGGTAAAACGCCGTTACCACCTTTTGTCGTCACGATCCCTGAGCACAAAGATCACAAACGTTTTGAGTCAGTGTATTTGTCTTGCAAGTTAAGCAGTATTGGTACCCTACAACTTGAATGTGTGAGTGAAACCAACAGCAATCAACGCTGGGCATTAGAGTTCTCTGTTCGTCCAAGTTTAGCAAATAAAAAGACTAATGATGATGCTAAAGATATCAATGCGATTAAACAGTGTCACCCTAATCTCCCTGAGGCAATTAAATTAATTGAAGCTGTGTATGGTGCAAGTAGTAAAAAAAGCGATCCTAAATTGGTTAAATCATTGCGTAACGACCTTGATAAACGTTTAGGCAAACGCGATACTTGGGACACAGACCTATTACGTGAACTTGCTGCGCCGTGCTTACAGTTTGCTAAAAACCGCCGCCGTACCGAGCAGCATGAACGTAATTGGTTAAAACTAACAAGCTTCCTGCTGCGTCCTGGCTTTGGCTACCCAGCTGATGATTGGCGTATTGAACAAATTTGGCCAATATTTAAATCAGCTATTCAATATAATAAATCAACCCAGTCATGGAGTGATTGGTGGAATTTATGGCGCCGTATTGCTGGAGGCCTAAATGAACAACAACAGATCGAAATATACGATACTCTTTCAGTCTACTTTGTTGAAGACAGTAATAAACATGCCAAAATCATCAATCAAGCGAAACAACGCAGCTATGATGATATTATTCGACTTGTCGCCTCACTAGAACACATTCCAGTGGCGCTAAAAGTTGAATTTGGTGAATACTTACTGGCTAAATTAAAGAAACCACAAAATCAGCAATTACATTGGTGGGCATTAGGTCGTATCGCATCTCGTGTTGCTTTTTATGGTAGTCAACATAATGTTATTCCCCGCCATATCGTTGAAACATGGTTAAATACATTACTTGAAGCTAATTGGCAAAAAGAACCGCACATTGCTTTTGCAGCCGTAATGATTGCCAGAAAAACCGGTGATAGAGAAATGGATGTTCAAGATAAGGTAAGAGATGCTGTGATAGAAAAATTAACGCAGAATAAATTATCGGAAGCTTGGTTAGCATTAGTAAGTGATGCACAGACGTCTGATGAAACAGTAATAAAGCGTATCTTTGGTGATAGCCTCCCTACAGGGTTAACCTTACTGTCGTAATATTTTAGTCATTGTTATTTTAATAGGTGGTCTTCGTTTTGACCACCTATTGTTTAGCTTTAACAATTCATTAATTACTAAAACTATTTATTCATTACTAAACTATTCATTTCATACAAATAGTTATTCTTCAATACCGTCTTTAATAAACCAAACATTACTAAAGCCTAATTTAGTAAAATGGTTTTTACGGAATTCTCTTACGGCTTTCGTACCTTTCGATACATCTTCAACTTGTTTTTCCATAATCATATATTGCGTTAGATCGATTCCTTCTTCTGCAGCAACCGCTTCATAGATATGGTGAAACTGTCGGTATGAGAATGGAATTTTTTTATCTTCTTGTTTATAAGTATAACTAACTAGGTGGGCCAAAATGCCTCCAAATAATGATTAAATTCGATATCACATGTCATTAATATCGAGGTAGTACTGTAATTTATTAAGGTTGTACTGTAACTAATTAACATAGTTCTGTTAATTTATCGACGTGTAATATTAAACAGTGCCGTAAATTTATGTGGATAATACCACACTCAACTCAGTCGTCAAAAGTTGAGTGCGGTATATAACCAAGTTACGTCAAGATACTACATCAGGTCGATATTATTTTTTAGCGTTGAACAGCTTAAAGTAGTTCTCTGTCGTTGACTCTGCTAATTCTTCGAAGGTGACCCCACGTAAATCGGCAACAAATTCAGCTACAGCACGAACATAAGCAGGTTGATTTTCTTTACCACGGTATGGTACTGGTGCTAAATAAGGTGAATCAGTCTCAACTAACAATCGATTAGTCGGGATTGTTTTAACCACGGCTTGTAAATCTTTTGCTGATTTGAACGTCACGATACCTGAAATAGAAATATAAAATCCCATTTCCAATACCGCAGCAGCCATTGCATCTGATTCAGTAAAACAGTGGATAACCCCACCAATTTTCTCTGCACCTTCTTCTTTTAAGATACGGATGGTGTCATCAACAGCACCACGCGTATGAATAATCAGTGGTTTATTAAGTTCAATTGCAACTTGAATATGATTACGGAATGATGCTTGCTGGATATCTTTGTTTTCAGGTGAATAGAAATAATCTAAACCTGTCTCACCAATAGCGACGACTTTTTCATTTTGTGCTAATGCCAATAACTCTGATTTTTCGTATTCATCTTCAAGATTAAGTGGATGAACACCACATGATGCATGAATATTGTCAAATTCAGCTATCAGCTCAATCATAGTTTTGAAGCGGGGTAAAGTCACAGATACGCTTAATAAATGTGATACGCCACGTTCTGTCGCTTTATTAACAACATCGGCAAGATCTGTATGAATGGTATCGTAATTTAGGCCATCTAAATGGCAATGAGAATCTACTAACATATTAATTTATGAATCTTTTTAGTTTAATTAAAAATGACAGAATCAATGTTTCAGCCGTTAAATTATTATTTTGCATTAATAACTGACGAAGCTCTGTCAACTCTGATTGTAGTTGAGTAATTTTGTCTTGAGATAACAGCGTTGAGAAGTGTGTTAACCATTCAAGTTGGTCTGTATTAACAATATAATCAACGCCTACACCCCGATTAACTTTCTGTAAATCAAGTAAGATAAACTGTAACCACGATAGCTTCTCTAATGTGCGGTCTGTAATGATCTCACACAATCGCGTAATCGCAGCTGGCTGTTGTGTCAGTAACGCTATATTCGAGAATATCTCTCTACGCAAATCATCATCGCCGTTGTTTAAATAATTTAGCGTGTGTAAAGGTGCCCCATGATTAATGCGGATAGCAGTCAATGTCGGGTTCTCTATCGGGAACTGCTGCTGTAACCATGACAGTGTTTCCTGCTCCGGCGGCGCTGGAAGGTGTAGCTTTTGACACCGGCTATAAATTGTCGGCAATACTTGTGACTTATTTTCAGCCAACAAAATGATGTAGCTACCATTACTTGGTTCTTCTAATGTTTTAAGTAATGCATTAGCAGAGGCTAAATTAAAGCTTTCAGCATGCTCGATAATGACTACCTTGTTACCAGTAAGTTGTGAATACTCATTTAATTTCTGACTAATGAGCCTTATTTGATCAACACCAATCACTTTACCGGGTTCAGTTGAAACCAAATAATAATCAGGATGTACACTGGTCTCGAATAACTGGCAAGGGTGACATTGGTGGCAAGGCTCCCAACCAATAGGCTCTTTACATAATAAAGTTTGGGCAAGTGTCTGCGCATACGACAGTTTACCCATACCGCTAGCACTGGTAATAAACAACGCATGATGTAAACGACCTGCAGTCATTTGCATTTGCTGTTTTTCCCAGTGAGGTAATAACCAAGGATATAGCATTTAATTATTCAACACTTTCATTATTACAATTAGCATTCGCCGTTAATACATCACGGATTTGCGCCTGAACATTATCAATATTCTGTCCCGCATCAACACTATAAATAGTGTTATCAGCGGCTGCAAGTTCTTGGTATTTTGCACCAATACGCTGGAAGAAAGACAGTTGCTCTAATTCAATACGGTCTAATTCACCGCGTACTTTTGCGCGTTCTAAACCAACCGCGGGATCGATATCTAACAATAACGTCATATCAGGCTTGAAGTCACCAATAGCGACTTGACGTAGTGTATTCAACACACCAATATCAAAACCACGGCCGCCACCTTGGTAAGCAATAGAAGAAAGATCATGACGATCTCCCACAACCCATTGGCCTTTCGCTAGGGCTGGTTTAATTACATTTTCCACTAATTGGGCACGTGCGGCATACATTAGCATTAATTCGGCTGATTCAGTCAACGGCTCTTCGGTATCGACTTCTTTCACAATAGCACGCATCTTTTCGGCAAGTTTCGTTCCGCCTGGTTCACGTGTGGTGATCACATCTGTGATCCCCTGCTCCGCTAGCCAATTAATAACGGTGCTTACTGCAGTACTTTTACCTGCGCCTTCGAGGCCTTCGATTACTAAAAATTTAGCTTGCACAATAACTCTCTTCAATTTATCTTTTTAAAATGTATTTACGAACAGCACGATTGTGCTCTTTTAAATTTTTTGAAAAATAATGACCGCCGTCACCACTTGCAACAAAATATAAATAGCTTGTTTTGGCTGGGTGTAGTGCTGCATCAATAGACATTTTACCCACCATCGCAATCGGTGTAGGCGGTAAACCTCTAATCACATAGGTGTTGTAATCTGTTTTTTGACGTAGGTGTTTACGACGAATATTACCTTTATACTCATCACCCATGCCATAAATCACGGTTGGATCAGTCTGTAAACGCATACGTCTGTTCAATCGATTAATAAACACAGACGATACAGTCGTTCTTTCGCTTTCTAATCCAGTCTCTTTCTCGATGATAGAGGCAAGAATCAGCGCCTCATAAGGTGTTTTAAGCGGTAAGTTTTTATCTCTTGTTTCCCACGCTGCATTTAAATAAGCTTGAAGTTTTTTATGTGATTTTAAATATAATGCTGAAACTAACGTCCCTTGCGGATAAAAATAGGTCTCAGGCAGCATCAAGCCTTCAAGCTTTGAGTTTTCTATTTGTAATAATTGCGCTAATTCTACTTCAGATAAGTCAGCCGTATCATCAATAATCCCCGTTGCTTGTGTTAACTGCTTGCGCCATTCTTTAAATGTTGAACCTTCAATGAAGGTGATTTTATACTGGAACTCATCCCCAGACACAAGGTGCTCGAATAATGTTTGGAAATTCCAACCTGCAGTTACTTTATACGAACCAAGTTTAATATTGGTAATACCTGAGTGTTGTTTAAAAAAGAGGCGTAAAAAAACTTTAGATTCGAAGTTACTCTCCGCAATCATTTGATTAGCAATTGATTGCGCGGTATCACCCGAAGAAACAGTAAGGATATGATCTGTTTGTACACGTTCAACAGACACAAATGATTGATAGCGTGAATAGAAAAGTACACCTGCAATCAATAGAATAGTAAATAGTAAGGAAATAGCAGTAATTATCTTTTTCATAGCTCGATGCATAAATTAAATTCAAGCACACATTTTACACCAATGAAAAATTGTTTGATACATGCAAGGTGTGTTTAATCACCTTGCATGTGAATATCAAATAACTAAAAACACTTATTTATTATGTTAGCTATGCCAAAATGAATAATTAATTGTTTAACGTTATGACTTTAATATCTTAGTCCGCTTTTTTAAATAATAGCGAACCGTTCGTACCGCCAAAACCAAATGAGTTTGATAAGGCGTATTCCATAGTCACTGCACGAGCGCCATCAGTTACAAAATCCAGATCACAACCTTCACTTGGGTTCTCCAAGTTGATTGTTGGGGGTAATATTTGATCTCTTAAAGCAAGAATTGTAAAAATGGCTTCGATTGCACCAGCCGCACCCAAAAGATGACCTGTCATTGATTTTGTTGAGCTAACTGCAAGTTTATAAGCGTGCTCGCCAAATACAGATTTAACCGCAGCTGTTTCGGCTTTATCACCAGCTGGTGTTGATGTGCCATGTGCATTTACATAACCTACTTCACTTGCTTCAATACCCGCATCAGCAATTGCATTACTCATCGCTAGAGCAGCACCGGCGCCATCTTCAGGTGGTGACGTCATGTGGAATGCGTCGCCACTCATTCCGAAGCCAACTAATTCAGCATAGATAGTTGCACCACGAGCGACAGCATGCTCATACTCTTCCAGTACTAAAATACCCGCACCATCGCCAAGCACAAAACCATCACGGTCTTTATCCCAAGGACGACTTGCTTTTTGTGGGTCATCATTACGTGTTGATAATGCTTTCGCTGAGCCAAAACCTGCCATGCCCATTTCTGTTGATGCCTTTTCTGCACCACCGGCAACCATTACATCGGCATCGCCATATGCAATCATACGAGCAGATTGGCCAATACAGTGCGTCCCTGAAGTACAAGCCGTTGCGATCGCAATGTTTGGACCTTTCAGGTTGTTGCGGATAGACACATGACCAGCAACCATATTAACAATCGTTGAAGGTACAAAGAAAGGACTCACTTTACGTGCCCCACCTTTAGCAAAATTATGCACATTTTGCTCAATCAGACCAAGTCCACCAATACCAGAACCAATAGCAGTACCAACTCGGGTTGCGTTTTGTTCTGTAATAACTAACCCTGAGTCATTAATTGCTTGCTCTGCTGCTACGATCCCGTATTGGATAAATAAGTCCATTTTACGGCAATCTTTACGGTTGAGCCCAACCGCTTCAGCATCAAAATCATTAACCAGGCCAGCAAACTTTGTTGAAAAATTAGTGGTATCAAAGTGCTCAATATTTTCAATGCCGCTGATACCAGATTTAATTGCTTCCCATGACGTCGTAACAGAGTTACCAACCGGTGAAACAATACCTAACCCTGTAATTACAACTCTTCTATTAGCCACACTCGTTCTCCAAATAGGCAAAAAAAAAGCGGTCTTGCGACCGCTTTTATATATTTATAAAGTCATTATAAAAACAACTCTATTTTGATTATCTCTCATCGAGAACTTAATCAGCTGAATTATTCAGCGCTAGAAACAACGAAGTCGATTGCAGCTTGAACAGTAGTGATTTTCTCTGCTTCATCGTCTGGGATATCAGTATCGAATTCTTCTTCTAGAGCCATAACTAGTTCAACTGTATCTAGAGAATCTGCACCTAGGTCATCAACAAAAGAAGCTTCGTTTTTCACTTCTTCTTCTTTAACACCAAGTTGTTCAATAATGATTTTTTTTACGCGTTCTTCGAAGTTACTCATGTTTTACTTTTCCTTTAAAAAATATAAAGCTTTTGATTAGTAGTTTATTGATTACTCATAAACTTGCAAGCCCTAACTTGGTGGTCAAACCACGAATGGTGAAAAAGCTCGCAAATTTATAAACAAAATCAAATATAAATGGCTATGCCATATACATGCCGCCATTTACATGGATGGTTTCACCCGTGATATAGCTTGCACCATCAGATGCTAAAAATCCAACAGTTTCCGCTATCTCAACAGTACTCCCAAGACGATTGGTTGGTACTTGAGCTAATATGGTTTGTTTTTGTTCTTCCGATAACTCACTTGTCATATCTGTTTCGATAAAGCCAGGTGCTACCGCATTAACAGTGATACCGCGAGAAGCGACTTCACTTGCAAGTGACTTAGTAAATCCTAATAAACCTGATTTAGCCGCTGCGTAATTTGCTTGACCGCCGTTACCAGTTGAACCAACAACAGAGCCAATATTAATGATACGACCAAAACGTTGCTTCATCATACCGCGTAAGCAAGGCTTACACAGGCGGTATAAAGAGGTCAAGTTAGTATCAATAACATTACACCATTCATCTTCTTTCATACGCAAGAAGATATTATCTGCTGTAATACCGGCATTATTCACTAAAATATCAATGTGCCCAACACGGGTTTTGATTTCAGCATATAATGCATCAACTGAATCTTGATTTGTCACATTTAGTTCCAAACCAAAACCCGAATCCCCTAAATAAGCGCCAATACGCTCAGCACCTTGTGCAGAAGTTGCAGTACCAATAACTCTGGCACCTAACTTTGCAAAATGTTCCGCGATTGCGCGACCAATACCACGGCTTGCGCCCGTCACGAGTACTGTTTTACTTGAAAAACTCATTTATTTATTCCTACTGTTATGCAAAATCAGCAATTGTTGCTTGATTATTTACTGCACTACCTTTAATCGTTTTATCAATACGCTTAACAAGTCCTGTAAGTACTTTACCAGGACCGAATTCATATAACGTTGTAATGTCTTCTTTCGCCATAGCCTCTATCACTTCAGTCCAGCGCACTGGCATATAAAGTTGACGTATAAGCGCATCTTTAATGCTATCCGCATCTGTTGGTGACGCTACATCAACATTATTAATCACCTTAATGACAGGTGTATTAAAAGTAACTTGTTCTAATGCGATTTTTAATTCATCCGCTGCAGGTTTCATCAACGAACAATGAGAAGGTACGCTTACAGGTAAAGGCATGACACGTCGGGCACCCGCTTCAATACATAACTCAGAAGCACGAGCAACCGCGGCTTTATTACCCGCAATAACCACCTGACCAGGTGAATTGAAATTTACAGCTGATACAATTTCATCTTCAGCCGCTTTTGCACAAGCAGCAATCGTCGCATCATTATCTAAACCAATAACGGCGGCCATTGCGCCAATACCTTGTGGAACAGCTTGTTGCATCAATTGTCCACGTAATTCCACAAGTGCAATTGCGTCTTCGAATTTAATTACACCAGCACATACTAATGCTGAGTACTCGCCTAAACTATGACCAGCAACTAATGAAGGCTTAAAGCTTTCTTTCACAGAGGCGATTCGCCACAATGCAACAGAAGTCGTTAATAATGCAGGTTGCGTAATATGAGTTTGGCTTAAATCTTCAGTAGTTCCGTTTTGCACTAAGTCCCATAGGTCATAGCCAAGCACTTCACTTGCTTGAGCAAACGTTTGTTCTACGATTGGATGATCTGAAGCAAGGTCTGAAAGCATACCAATTGTTTGTGAACCCTGACCAGGGAATACTACTGCATATTTTGACATAAAGTACCTATAAAAATTAATAAAGATTCATGTATCAATTTGAGAATGAACTTATCTAACCAGAAAGTAATATGAGGATAACGATGGAATTTTTCAAGAGAAAAAACGAATAAAATAAGTTAAATTGAATCTCAATCAATAATATCAAGACTTGCGGATATTTTATCTACTAATCCACTCTCAACTTCTTTTACAGCCTGTTCAATTGCAAATTCAAAGGCAACCTGCTCAGCATTACCATGGCTCTTAATTACAATACCCGGCAATCCTAACAAAGTTGCTCCGTTATACTGGTCGGGTTTCAAACGTCTTAGACGGCTCATTATTAGTGGTTTGACCAATAATGATAATAATTTAGTAAATATGTTCTTATTTGATACAGATGTGAGTTGAGAAACAACCAAGTCAACAACACCTTCACTTGTTTTAAGCGCGACATTACCAGTGAAACCATCGCAGACAATGACGTCTGCTTTCCCAGAAAAAATATCATTGCCTTCAATAAAACCGATATAATTTAAGCTTTGGTGATCAGACAGTAATTGTGCTGCCCGTTTAACCAAATCATTACCTTTAATATCCTCTTGTCCGACATTAAGTAAGGCAACTTTTGGGTTCGGTATATTACCAACATGTTCTGCAAGTGCAGAACCCATTAATGCAAATTGAAATAATGCATCAGCATCACAACTCACATTCACACCCAAATCGAGCATGTATACAGGCTGCTTTGTCATAGAAGGTAGCACGGAGACTAAAGCAGGTCGATCGACAAAAGGCAGCACTTTAAGTAAATGCCGTGAAAGCACCATCAATGCACCGGTATTTCCAGCACTCACACAGGCTTGCGCTTTCCCTTCACGAACAAGGCTCAATGCCATACGCATAGAGGATTGCTTAAAATTACGCAGCGATAGCGCAGGGGCAAGATCCATGGGTATATCATCGAAACTAGGAATGATTGTATAACGAGATGTAACAGACGCAGAAGTTTGCTGTAATAAAGGGGTTATTTCAGCTTCGTTACCGACAAGGTAAATAGAGAGATGTTTATACTTTTTAAGTATATTTATTGCGGCGGGGATAGTGACATGGGGGCCGAAATCGCCCCCCATGGCATCTAACGCAATTGTTAGATTAGGCAAAGTAATATAACTTATTTGTTAATTACTTTAACGCCTTTGTAGTAACCATCAGCTGTTACATTGTGACGTAGGTGAGTTTCACCAGAAGTCACGTCAACAGTTGTAGCTGCTGCAGTTAGAGCGTCATGTGAACGACGTTGACCACGGCGTGAACGAGTTACTTTACTTTTTTGTACGGCCATTGACCTATACTCCTAATTACTTGCGCTTTAATTCAGATAAAGCTGCAAATGGGTTGGGCTGCTCATCAGCAGGCTCGATTTCACCAAAACTCATTTCATTGGGATTCACTGAACAATCTTCTTCTGGATGCAAAGCAACCAGAGGTAAATTGATAATCACTTCATCTTCAATGAATGAAATTGGATTAACTTCGCCATTTTCGTCCAATTCAATGGGCTCATAAGCATCTGGCAGATCGTCGGCCTGAGAATCATTTTTCACAGGACTATATCTAAATTCGGTTTCACAAGCTTGCTTAAATATCCCGCCACAGCGCTGACATTCGAGGTTAACGGTTAATGATACGCTACCCTGTATCACTATAAGACCTTGACTGTCTTTACTGAACGAAATTGATACGTCAGCATCACTTGGTTCACCTGCCGTTGCATCCGTAATACGTTTCAACAGACTAGCTTCAACACGAGTGTTAAAGTCCAATCTTTGTTGAGCAGTACGATAAGGATCAACAGTTACTGGTAGTTTTACCTTTTTCATAGGCTGCGGATAATATAGATTCATCATGTTATAGTCAAAAGGAAAATGAAAAAAAATCAATTTTCCCTACAAAAATAGGTCACTTGCCGTTAAAATCATCAAATAACTAAATAATTGATGATAGATAAACCATGAGACCTAAATTGATCCTTGCTTCAACATCCCCGTTCCGTAAACAGATATTAGAAAAACTAAACTGCCCTTTCGACACCTTCAACCCGAAAGTCGATGAAACCGAAAAGCCAAACGAAACGGCTGAAATTCTTGTATCACGCCTAGCACTAGAAAAAGCTCAAGCTGCCAGTCGAGAGTATAGTAACTCAATATCTATCGGATCGGATCAGGTTTGTGTCATTAATAACAAAATAATAGGTAAACCAGGTAATTTTGAAACAGCTTTTGCACAATTATCTGCCGTTTCTGCACAAAATATAACTTTTTACACAGGGCTTTCTGTTGTAAATCAATGTACAGGTCGTACAGATACGATAGTTGAACGCTTCATTGTTCATTTTAGGACGTTAACTGACAGCCAAATTCGTTACTATCTTGAAACCGAAAAACCGTATAATTGTGCAGGAAGTTTTATGTGTGAAGGACTTGGTATCGCATTATTCTCTAAATTAGAAGGTAAGGATCCAAATACTTTAATCGGATTACCGCTTATTAGTTTAGTTGAGATCTTACAAGAACAAGGATATAACGTTTTAGAAGCTTAAACAGAGAGCAATTTAAGCCAAATTTAGAACTTGAAGCTCCCCTACCTCGCTTCGCGCCCGACAAGTCGGGGAAGGAAGGGGATTCTTGTCGTCAACGGCTTAAGCATTGCAATATTAAATTGCGTTAGTCTTCCAAAACCTCTTACAAAGCGTTTAACGTGTCGGTACTACCTACCGCCACAAATGACTTAAGCGGCTAGCCTTAACCCTTCTCTGTGGATATTGATAGCCGCATTTTCGTCCCTGTCGTGTACTGCTCCGCACTTGCAAGTCCAATTTCTAATCTTTAAAGACCACTTGCCAGAATGCAGCAACCCGCACTCATTGCACATTTTACTTGACGGAAACCACTGGCTAATAGCTGATACTTTACGCCCGTACCAATCCGCTTTATATTCTAATTGTCTTACTATTTCACCGAAATTAGCATCGTGGATATGTTTAGATAGCTTACGGTTCTTAACCATATTTTTGACCTTCAACGACTCGATGCCTATCACTTGGTTTTCGTTTATAAGTGTCGACGTCATTTTATGGGTAAAGTCTTTACGGCAATTGGCTATCTTTTCGTGAATCTTAGCAAGGGCCAATTTTTGTTTATTGAAGTTATTAGAGCCTTTCTTCTTTTTGGCTAATTTGCGTGATGCCTTGGCGAGTTTCTTCGCGTATTTATTGGTTAATCGTGGGTTATTGAACTTTGTTCCATCCGAACAAATCGCTAAGTCTTTAATACCGACATCAACACCGACGGTCTTGTTCACGACTGGTAGCTGCTTAACATCTTCTTTTACAAGCATTGATACAAAATATTTACCTGATTTTGTCTTCGATACCGTTAATGAACTGGGTGTGCCAGTAAATGTACGTGACCATTTAATCTTTAATGCTTGCTTCATCTTGGCGAGTGTTAACGATTGCTTGTCCGCGCTCCATTTGAAGCCGTTACTCATATAGCTAGCAGATTGATTACCGTGTTTATGTTTAAACTTAGGGTAACCAAAACCTGATTTAAAAAATGACTTAAAGCCTTTATCGAGATGCTTTAGTGATTGTTGCAATGGCACGCTAGAAACATCTTTCAGCCATATAAAATCGGGATTCTTTTTTAGTTGAGTGAGGTTTTTACTCCAATCGTTATAATTGGTTTTATTACCCAATTCGTATTGCGCTTTAGAGAAGCCAAGCGCTGAATTGTAAGCGAAACGAACACAACCAAATGTATGAGCAAGTATTGTTACCTGCTCATTGTTTGGGTAGAACCTGTATTTATACGCAATAAGTTTCAATTTTCAGCACCTTACACGACTGTATTTATATACAGCACTAAGTTCTAAACGTAGACTCTATGTGAAAATATGTCAATATTAATAACAAAACAAAGTGCTTATTGCTACGCAATAATGACTTACATCACCGCCCTAAAGGACAGTGTTTTTCGTCAAAGGTGATAAAAAAAGCCAGCATCATCGATACTGGCTTTTTACCTAAGATTATTAAGTGAGTAACACTTAATAACTTATATGATTAACACTTTTTCAGTTTTTCTAGCGCTTTAACCAGCGCCATATCTAATGGTGCTTCAACTTCTTGTGTTTCTTCTGTACCAGGGTTAAAGAATTTTAAACGTGCAGCATGCAAGAATAGGCGTTTCAAGCCTAGCCCGTTCATGTGCTTAGTAAAATCTTTATCGCCATATTTATCATCACAAGCAATCGGATGACCTGCATGTAATGTATGCACACGGATTTGGTGTGTCCTACCAGTAATAGGGCTTGCTTGAACCAATGTGCCGTGTTCATAACGTTGAATGATTTTAAAACGAGTCTGAGATTGTTTACCTTCCTCATCAACACGTACAATACGTTCGCCCGAGCTTACCGTATTTTTTAACAACGGTGCATTCACCACTTTTGTACTGCGTGGCCATGCGCCTGCAACAAGTGCTTGGTAATCTTTCTGCATGGTTTTTAAACGTAATTGCTCATGCAGTGCTTTTAGTGTACTACGTTTTTTAGCAACTAATAGGCAACCAGATGTATCGCGATCTAAACGATGCACCAATTCAAGGTATCTACTATCAGGTCGAATGGCACGTAAACCTTCAATTAAACCAAAGCTTAATCCACTACCACCGTGAACAGCCATCCCAGATGGTTTGTTGATGACCATTAAGTAGTCATCTTCATAAATAATTTGCGATTCAAGTGCACGAACAGAATCAAGATTCGCTGATGGAGAAATAGCTTCAGTTTCTGAAACTCGCACAGGTGGCACACGAACAATATCTTCAGGCTGTAATTTATACTCAGGTTTAATTCTACCCTTGTTAACTCTCACCTCACCTTTACGTATGATGCGGTAAATCATACTTTTTGGCACACCTTTTAACTTCGTGCGTAAAAAGTTATCAATTCGCTGTCCTTGATAATCTTCAGTAATGGTTACAAATTCTACTTTCGGTGAAATTTTATCGGTCATAATTATTTTATTGTCTAACTCAAAGTGCGTATAAGTATCAATTTGAAAAGAATTTCTAAATTGAATGGAAAGTTAACTTGCTATATTAATGCAGGCAATGGGATAATACCCTCTGTACTGCTAAAAAAATACAGCCAAGAATGATAATGGCTTTAGTATATCTGCTATTGGGGTAAATAATCATTTATTTATACCAATAATTTCAGAATAACCAGGATGCCGTTATTCTTGCTGCGGGTTTTTAGCATACATTTTGTATATAAGGTGTACGTTGATAGGGAGTTTCATTTATCCAGCTGGATACCACCCCCCACAATTCAACTTCTATGTAAGACACCTTTTCGAATGCAATTATACACGTTAGTTATCGATGGAATCTAATAAGTGCAGAAATAATCGTAAGACACTTAATCACAATTAGAGCATCTAACAGCGCCTTAATTTAAACAGCCGAGAGGTTGATTATCTACAGACACAAGGCCTGATGTACGTCTAACTAATTTATCCAAGCATGAAAATTAATTTATAAGTAACATAACAAAATGAAAAGAATGTTAATTAATGCAACTCAAAAAGAAGAGTTGCGCGTTGCGCTAGTTGATGGGCAACGCCTTTATGATCTAGATATTGAAAGCCCTGGCCATGAACAAAAGAAAGCGAATATCTATAAAGGTAAAATTACCCGCGTAGAACCAAGCTTAGAAGCTGCTTTTGTTGATTACGGTGCAGACCGCCACGGTTTCCTTCCTCTTAAAGAAATCTCTCGCACTTACTTCAAACAAGGTACTGGTAAGCAACGCGGACGTCCAAGCATTAAGGATGTTGTTGCAGAAGGTACCGAAGTAATTGTTCAGATTGAAAAAGAAGAACGTGGTAACAAAGGTGCAGCATTAACGACTTTCATTAGTTTAGCTGGTAGTTATCTTGTTCTAATGCCAAACAATCCTCGTGCAGGCGGTATTTCACGTCGCATCGAAGGTGATGAACGTACAGAACTTAAATCTGCACTTGCTACATTAGAATTACCAGAAGGCATGGGACTGATTGTTCGTACTGCTGGTGTGGGTAAATCTGCTGAAGAATTAGAATGGGATCTTAAAGTACTGTTAAATCATTGGGGAGCAATCCAAGATAGTGCTAAAGACCGTCAAGGTACCTTCTTAATCCACCAAGAAAGTAACGTGATCGCCCGTGCTATTCGTGACTATCTTCGTCGTGATATTGGTGAAATCCTCATTGATCATCCAAAAGCGTTTGAAGAAGCTAAAAACCGCATCAAATTAATTCGTCCAGACTTTATTGATCGTATTAAATTGTATCAAGGTGATGTTCCTTTATTCAATCACTACCAAATTGAAACTCAAATCGAATCAGCTTTCCAACGCGAAGTTCGTCTACCATCAGGCGGTTCAATTGTAATTGATCCAACTGAAGCCTTAACTTCAATTGATATTAACTCTGCACGTGCAACACGCGGTGGTGATATTGAAGAAACAGCATTAAACACTAACTTAGAAGCCGCAGATGAAGTTGCTCGTCAACTACGTCTACGAGATCTTGGTGGCCTTGTTGTTATCGATTTTATCGATATGGGTCCAGTTAAAAACCAACGTGAAGTTGAAAACTGCTTACGTGACGCGGTACGACAAGATCGAGCGCGAATTCAATTAGGTCGTATCTCTCGATTTGGTCTAATGGAAATGTCTCGTCAACGTATCCGCCCTTCTCTTGGTGAATCAAGTACGCATGTCTGCCCTCGCTGTAATGGTCAAGGTACGATCCGTGATAATGAATCTTTAGCACTTTCTATTCTACGTTTAATCGAAGAAGAATCTCTAAAAGAGAATACAAATCACATCGTAGCGCAAGTACCTGTTCCAGTTGCTGCTTACCTACTAAATGAAAAACGTAACTCAATCCTACGTTTAGAGAAACGTTACAAAGTTAAAAGCTTTATCATTCCAAATGAGAACTTACAAACACCTCATTTTGAAGTGTCTCGTGTTAAAGCGGATGACGATAGCTCAGAGTTATCGAGTACTGAACTGACACAGTCACGTGAATTTACTCGTTATGAACCCAAAGTAAATAACGAAACAGTTCAACCTCTTGTGAAGCAAATTAACACGCCTGAAGAGAAAAAAACTAAACCGACTCAAGCAGTTAAAAAAGTAACACAAGGTGCAAAACCTAAGGCATCTACTCAAGCTAAATCAGTGAAGCCTGTAGTAGACAAAGAATCGGTATTTAGCCGTATTGGTAAAGCAATTTCTGGGTTCTTTAATAGCGACGAAAAAGTTGTCGTAAAAGAAACAGTTAAAGAAGCACCTAAAAAGGCGGTAACAGAAAGAACATCGAGCAACCGTCATAATGATGAGCCTCGTAAACCACGTACCCGTCGCAATCGTAAACCTCGAACTCCTGATAATGTTGAGAACAAACAACAAGACGCTAATAAAACAGCCGATGTTGAATCGAAACCGCATAACAAGGTGGAACCGAAACAGCATAAAAAGTTCGATGAGAAACAAAAAACGCACAATCAAGATAAGTCGCCTACACAGACTAAAAATGCGAAAGAAGAAAACAGCTCACAAAATCAAGCTGTTTTAGCTGAACGTCGCCAACGCCGAAATATGCGTAAAAAAGTACGAGTAAACAATGAACAAAAAGTATCTGCAGGATTAGAAAAAACACCTGCAACTGCTGATGTTTCGAACACGTCTAAGTCTGATGTAAATACGCAACCTAAACGTACTCGTCGTGGCCCTAAAAATGCTAAAACTAACGATGTAGTAAAAACTGAAAATGCAAAAACAACTAAACCTGTAGCGGTTGAAGTGACTAAACCTGTATCAGCAGCGGTAACTAAACCTGTAACAGCAGCAGTAACTAAACCTGTAACAGCAGCAGTAACTAAACCTGAAACAGCAGCAGTAACTAAACCTGTAAGAGCAGCAGTAACTAAACCTGTAACAGCAGCGGTAACTAAACCTGTAACAGCTGCAGTAACTAAACCTGTAACAGCGGCAGCAACTAAACCTGTAACAGCAGCAGTCACTAAACCTGTAACAGCTGCAGTAACTAAACCTGTAACAGCTGCAGTAACTAAGCCCGTAACAGCTGCAGTCACTAAACCTGTAACAGCTGCAGTAACTAAACCTGTAACAGCTGCAGTAACTAAGCCCGTAACAGCTGCAGTAACTAAACCTGTAACAGCTGCAGTAACTAAGCCCGTAACAGCAGCGGTAACTAAACCTGTTATGCATACAGCGGCCGCAGCTAAACCAGCGCCAGTCACTGTTGAAGCAACCCTTGCCGTGACTCCAACAGCGAAAGCGTCAGCTGAACGTGTAAAGATTGAAACTAAACCTGTAACAGCAGCAGTCACTAAACCTGTTATGCATACAGCAGCCGCAGCTAAACCAGCGCCAGTCACTGTTGAAGCAACCCTTGCTGTTACACCAACAGCGAAAGCGTCAGCTGAGCGTGTAAAGATTGAAACTAAATCTGTAACGCGTAAAATGCACACAGCACCAGCAACTCGTCCAGGTGCCGCACCAGTTGTTGTTGAAACACCTGTTGTTGCTGAAACACCTGTTGTTGCTGAAACACCTGTTGTTGCTGAAACACCTGTTGTTGCTGAAACACCTGTTGTTGCTGAAACACCTGTTGTTGCTGAAACACCTGTTGTTGCTGAAACACCTGTTGTTGTTGAAACACCTGTTGTTGCTGAAACACCTGTTGTTGTTGAAACACCTGTTGTTGCTGAAACACCTGTTGTTGCTGAAACACCTGTTGTTGCTGAAACACCTGTTGTTGCTGAAACACCTGTTGTTGCTGAAACACCTGTTGTTGCTGAAACACCTGTTGTTGTTGAAACACCTGTTGTTTCTGAAACACCTGTTGTTGTTGTTGAAACACCTGTTGCTTATCAGGCTATTGAAGTTACTTCAGTGCCTGCACTGCAAGCACAAGGTACAACATCAAAGAAGACTAACTTCACTGTTAAGATGGCGACACCTCAACAAGTAGCACCTTCACAACACCACTTTGTTCCAAAAGTTGGTGTCGTTCAACGACCATTGATTGATGTGGCAGCTGGACCAGGTGGCAGTCAATTTGCTTCTTCACAAAGCACATCGCCAACCAAATTAGCTAAATAATAACTATTATTAAACAATAACTATTAGCTAAATTTTAAAGCCGCATGTTATATGCGGCTTTTTAGTACTTATTTAGTACACTTTTATTTTATTCACTTAATGACAACTCGGTAACTTATAATTTATGTTTGAATTTCCAAAATATTCCATAGCATCAGTAAAAAATGATGTCTTGTCTGGCTTAACCGTCGCACTCGCACTTGTGCCTGAAGCTGTTGCATTTGCTTTTGTTGCAGGTGTTGAACCGCTGGTCGGCTTATATGCAGCATTTATGGTCGGTTTAATCACCGCCATTTTTGGCGGCCGTCCAGGTATGATCTCTGGTGCTACGGGTGCGATGGCAGTTGTAATGGTATCGCTTGTAGCTGACAATGGCGTACAATATTTATTTGCGGCCGTTGTGCTTGCCGGTTTATTGCAAGTGCTTGCAGGTGTATTCAAGCTCGGTAAGTTTATTCGGATCGTACCACACCCAGTAATGATGGGGTTTGTGAATGGTCTAGCTATCGTCATTTTCTTAGCGCAATTAGGTCAATTCAAATTTATTGACACTAATGGTGATCTAGCTTGGTTACAAGGATCACAGCTTTATATCATGCTAGGTCTTGTTGCCCTAACAATGGCTATTATTCATTTCCTACCGAAACTAACAAAAGCAGTACCTTCTTCACTTGTTGCGATTGTAACAGTGACGCTAATTGTTTATTACATGGGACTAGATACGCGTACAGTTGTTGATTTTGTTCGTTCAATGACAGGCGATGATAATGCGACTATTTCAGGTTCATTACCAAGCTTTAGTATTCCAAGTGTGCCGTTTACACTAGAAACTCTCTATATAATCTTACCTTATTCATTAATTCTTGCTGCAGTTGGTCTTATTGAATCATTATTAACATTAACCGTTATTGATGAGATGACTGGTACACGTGGTAAAGGTAACCGAGAATGTGTTGCACAGGGTGCCTCAAACATCGTTAACGGTTTCTTTGGTGCTATGGGTGGTTGTGCTATGATCGGCCAATCAATGATCAACATCAACTCTGGTGGTCGCGGGCGTTTGTCTGGTATCACGGCTGCAATATCACTATTACTCTTTATCCTATTCTTCTCATCGCTTATCGAAGTAATTCCACTAGCTGCACTTGTTGGTGTTATGTTCATGGTTGTGATTGGTACATTTGAATGGGCAACTTTCCGTGTAATACGTAAAATTCCAAAGGCAGATACATTTGTAATTGTGCTTGTTACGGTTGTTACTGTATTTACTGATCTAGCTGTTGCTGTGATTATCGGTGTTATTGTTTCTGCATTACGTTTTGCTTGGGAACATGCCGCACATATCAATGCAGAAAAATCTATCGAAGAATCTGGTACTAAAGTATACAAAGTGAATGGTCCACTATTCTTTGGTTCTGTTAGCCACTTTTTAGAGTTATTTGATGCATCTGCAGACCCACAAGATGTAATCATCGACTTTGCTAACTCACGCGTATGTGACCACTCAGCGATTGAAGCTATCGATACACTGGCTGAACGTTATATCGCAGAAGGTAAAGTATTACACTTACGCCACCTTTCATTAGAATGTAAGCAATTAATGACGCGCGCAGGCGATATGATTGAGGTTAATTTAATTGAAGACCCTGAGTACCATATTGCATCAGATAAACTAGGCGGTTAATTCCTTCTAGCACTTACCCTACTTCCTTTTATTGTGTTGTAGGGTAATAATATATCTGTAACTGTTATGAAGATTTGTTTATAACAGGCATAAAAAAACCGGCATTAGCCGGTTTTTTATTATCTGATTAAACTCTAATTTTTTGAGATAGTCTCAACTTTCGCTTTCAACTTCTGACCCGGTTTAAAAGTCACAACGCGACGAGCTGTAATTGGTATATCTTCACCTGTTTTAGGATTACGACCAGGTCGTTCACCTTTATCACGAAGGTCAAAATTACCAAAACCAGATATTTTAACTTGTTCGTTAACTTCTAAAGATAAACGAATCTCTTCAAAGAAAGCTTCTACCATTTCTTTAGATTCACGTTTACTCAGGCCAACGTCGTTAAATAAAGTTTCAGCAATATCAGCTTTGGTTAGTGCCATAAATTAATCCCTCAAGGATGCATTGAATTCAGATGAGATAGCTTCCACAACAATATTTACTGCTTCAGATATTTCTTTTTCTTCCAAGGTGCGTGAGATATCTTGTAAGGTTAAGCTGATTGCTAGGCTCTTATGACCTTCTGCAACACCTGTACCTTGGTATACATCAAACAAGTTTATGCCAACTAACTGATTCCCGCCAACTTTTTTGATGAAGTTGAGAACATCACCAGCGTTAACGTCGTCTTTAACAATCATAGCAATGTCACGACGGTTCGAAGTAAACTTAGAAACTTCAACAGCTTGCGGCAATTTACGAGATGTTAATGTAGCCAGTTCAATCTCAAGAATTATCGTTGAACCATTTAGGCCTAACTTCTTCTCTAGTGAAGGATGGATAGTACCAATATGACCAACAGAACGATCACCACAGAAGATTTCAGCACTTTGACCAGGATGTAATCCAGGATGACTTGCACGTTTAAGTACAAATTCATCAGTGTTACATGTTTGATCTAATAATGCGTCTAAATCGCCTTTAAGATCAAAATAGTCAACAGACTTACTCTCTTGATTCCACGATTCAGCATTTGCTGTACCCGCGATGATTGCACCAAGCATTGGCACTTGAAGCACGCCATTTTCAACTGATTCATCTTTAATAAAAGTAAGACCAGTTTCAAATAAACGAATACGTTGTTGCTGACGTTTTTGGTTAGCTACAACAGCTTCTACCAAACCTGTAAACATACTTACACGCATTACTGACATCTCAATCGAAATTGGATGTGGTAATACAAGGTGGTCTGCTTCAGGGTGTAATAATAACTGACGTTTTGGATCAACAAAGCTATATGTAATTGCTTCCTGGAAACCACGGTCAACCATTAAATCACGAATGCGGCGAACAGGTAATGTTGCTTCATTATGATCTGTCATCTTCAATGGAGCAACAGGTGCAACATTTGGGATATTGTTGTAACCGAATACACGCGCCACTTCTTCGATTAAATCTACTTCAACTTCGATATCGAAGCGGAAAGATGGAGAAGAAACTGTCCATGTATCATTTTCAAACGTAGGAGATAAACCTAAACTGTTTAAAATGTCAGTTACTTTCGCATCTTCAACATGGAAACCAATTACTTTATCTAATTGATGACGACGTAGGTTAATTGGCGCATGTGTCGGTAATGCTGACTCTGTAGTCACATCTACAACAGGAGCGACTTCACCACCACAGATTTCAACGATTAACTGTGTTGCACGTTCCATCGCTTGATATTGAAGCTCTGAATCAACACCACGTTCAAAACGATGTGAAGAATCAGTATGTAGACCGTATGCACGAGCGCGGCCAGTAATCGCGAGCGGGCTAAAGAATGCAGACTCAAGTAAAATTGAGTTTGTTGCAGTCGTTACGCCAGTTTTTTCGCCACCGAAGATACCAGCCATTGCAATTGCACCGCTATCATCTGCAATAACAAGTGTATTGTCATTTAGCTTAACTTCATTACCGTCAAGTAGTGTTAATTTTTCATCTTGGTTTGCAAGACGAACATTAATACCGCCCGTTAAAGTAGCTAAGTCAAATGCATGCATTGGTTGACCTAGTTCTAACAATACATAGTTTGTTACATCAACGATTGGGTCAATTGAACGAGTACCACAACGACGTAGGCGCTCTACCATCCATAAAGGCGTTTTCGCTGTCACATCTAAGTTATTGATCACACGAGCAAGGTAACGAGGACACTGCGCTGTCGCGTCGACAGAAACACTTACTGTTTCAGAGCTTGTTTCCGTTGCATTAGTCCATTCAGGTGCCGTTACAGCAATGTTATTTAAAACACCAACTTCACGAGCAATACCTGCGATACTTAAACAATCAGCACGGTTAGGTGTTAGATCAACTTCGATCGTAACATCATCGAGACCAAGGAATTCGCGAATGCAAGTACCAGGTACTGCGTCAGCGGGTAATTCAATGATACCATCAGCTGATTCAGCCATGCCCATTTCAGACTCAGAACAAAGCATACCGTGTGATGCTTGACCACGTAGTTTTGCTTTTTTAATTTTGAAATCGCCTGGTAACACAGCACCAACAGTTGCAACCGCAACTTTTAGTCCTTCACGGCAGTTAGCTGCACCACATACGATGTCGATTAGCTCTTCTGCACCTATATCAATTTTAGTTACTTGTAATTTATCTGCATCCGGATGCTGACCACATTCAACAACGTGACCCACAACGATACCAGTAAAATCACCCGCAACAGCATCAATACCGTCAACTTCTAGGCCAGCCATCGTTATTTGATGAGCTAACTCTTCATTTGTAAGACCTGGTTTAACCCAAGTTTGTAACCATTCATTACTGAATTTCATTATTGAGTCCTATCTTATTTAAACTGCTTGAGGAAACGTAAATCATTTTCGAAAAATGAACGTAAATCGTTAACGCCATAGCGAAGCATCGCTAAACGTTCAACACCCATACCAAAGGCAAAGCCAGAGTATTTCTCAGGGTCGATTCCAACAGAGGTTAATACGTTAGGGTGTACCATGCCGCAGCCTAGTACTTCTAACCATTTACCATTTTTGCCCATAACATCAACTTCGGCAGAAGTTTCTGTGAATGGGAAATAAGAAGGACGGAAACGAATTTCTAAATCTTCTTCAAAGAAGTTATTTAAGAAATCGTGTAACACACCTTTTAGTTCGCTAAAGCTTACCTTTTCGTCCACAAATAGACCTTCTACTTGGTGGAACATTGGTGTGTGAGTTTGATCGTAATCATTACGGTAAACACGGCCTGGAGAAATAATACGAATTGGTGGTTTTTCCACTTCCATCGTACGAATTTGAACACCAGACGTTTGTGTTCTTAGTACTAATTTAGGATTAAAGTAAAATGTATCGTGATCCGCACGAGCAGGATGGTGCTCAGGGATATTCAATGCATCAAAGTTGTGATAATCATCTTCAACTTCTGGACCAGACTTAACAGCGAAACCTAATTCACCGAAAAATGATTCAATACGTTCGATAGTACGTGTTACAGGATGTAAACCACCATTAAGGTTGGTACGACCTGGTGCTGTCACATCAATCATTTCTTCTGCTAATTTAGCATCTAAAACAGCTTTCTGTAATGCATCACGTTTCTCGTTAATGACTTTTTGAACTTCTTGCTTAGCAATATTAATCGCTTGGCCAGCTTTAGGTTTTTCTGCTGGAGGCAGTTTCCCTAATGTTTTCATCTGCTCAGTTAAAATACCTTTTTTACCAAGGTACTCAACACGAACAGTGTCCAATGTTGCGAGGTCAGTTGCGTTTGCTACGGCTTCTACGGCCTGTACTATTATTTCTTTGAGGTGTTGCATGTTTTTCTTATCACCCTGTTGGCAGGAAAAGTGAATAGATTCATTCAGTAATGGATGATTTTACTCAAAAGTAAGCCTAAGTGCTAGTACTTAAGCTGAATCTAGGTGTTCAATATCAACTAAATCAACTAAAAGTGCAGGTTTGGCTATTAAATAGCCTTGAACATAATCAATCCCTATTCCTGATAGGATATTTTTAATGTTTTCATTTTCCACATATTCGGCTACTGTTTTAATATTAACCGCCTTTGCAATTTCATTAAATGACTTAACCATAGTGTAATCAACATGATCTGTTTCAATATTTTTAACAAATGAACCATCAATTTTCAGTTGATCAATTGGCAATCGTTTAATATAGCTGTATGAAGAAAACCCACTACCAAAATCGTCCAAACTAAAACGGCAACCCAAATCTTTAAACTTGTTCATAAACAGTATTGTTCGCTCAAAATCCATAATTGCCTGACTTTCTGTAATTTCAAAACACAGTTTTTCAGGGGGTATACCATAGGCTGAAATTGTTTTTTCTATATAGGTATGCATACTGCGATCAACCAGAGATTGGCCACATAAATTGATTGATGCCGAACTCAGGTTGGCAAGGTGTTTTGGATTAGAAGACAGCCACTGACAGTATGTTTTAACAACCCAACGATCAAGCTGTGACATAAAATTATAATTTTCAGCAGCGGCAATAAATTCACTTGGTGATTGTAAAACACCTTGCTCATCTCTCAACCTAAGTAAAATTTCATAGCGATAGCCTTCATCAACAGCAGAAGACAAAGGCTTGATAGTTTGAAACGCAAGCTCGAATCTATCTGCATCTAACGCTTCACGCAACACACCGATCCAACGCATTTCGCGTTGATGACCAAGCATTACATCATTACTTTTACTGTATACATGAACGCGATTACGTCCCTGCTCTTTTGCTGTAAAACATGCCGTATCAGCGAGACTCAATGCTTGTGAAAAGTTTTCAATTGATTCATCTAAAATGACAATACCAATACTAACACCTAACACAAAATGTCGACTATTATGTGTAAACCTAAAGTTTTCAATACCGCAGCGAATAGTATCTGCAGTTTCTAACGCACTATCAAAGTTAGTTTTGTTAAGTAAAATACCAAACTCATCACCACCAAAGCGTGCCAATATCGCATTTTCATCAAGAAATGACTTTAAAACCACGGTGATTTTTTTCAATAGTGAATCACCAATATCATGCCCACAAATGTCATTAACCAATTTAAACTGATCAAGATCTAAATAAAGTAAAATGTTATCTTCTAATACTGAACACTTACTTTCTAAAGATACACCAACCAGTTTTTCAAAATGAGTACGGTTTACAAGCCCCGTTAACTGATCATATTTAGCAATAGATGCCAATTTTATTTCATGTTGCTTTCGTTTTGTCGTATTAACAAATGAACCATCGATGACAGTTATATCAGGTTGTATATTGAGACGCATATTGATTTCACCGTGGAATATTTCACCATAACGATCATAACCAGACATCTCTATGCTATTAATCTCACCTTCAACACGTAGTCTTTTTATTATTTTTTCACGTAAGTCTGGGTCTGCATAAAACTCATCTGCGGTTAGATTCCCTGACTTTTGCATATCCTCCAGATTAATAAAGCCGAGTAATCTGCACATTGATTTATTAATCGCTAATATGCTCCCTTCGAGTGAAGTCGTAAACATACCCTCGGCTGCATTTTGAAATACGCTGTAATAACGCTCATTGGCTGATGTCATTTGCTTTTCGACATCTTTTTTTACAACCCGGTCATGCGCCATTTGCTTTGCAAAATTCCAACATAAATAAACCAATACGATTAAAGCAGACAATTCCGAGATATAATCCGTAAACTCATTCTGACCAAGCAACCCGAAACGAGTTAATATGTGAATATCAATACCAAGTATAAAATATACTAATGACAGCACATAAAAACGAACATCTTTAGATTCATTACGAATAAAAAATAAGCCACAGACAATCGACAACAGTGTAATGCCGAGGGCTAAAATAGACATCAATATGATGCTGGTTTTAAATGAAAATAATACTGAACTTGAAATAACAACCGTCGAGAAAAAGATAAGTATTTTTGTCGATAACGAAAACCAAGAACGGTATCTTAACTTTAATAATTGTCGTGCAAATAAACTCAAGTTTAAACCTATCACGCCCATTAATATCACGATTATTGAATCATAATAATGAGCTATAAAACTTACGTTATAAACAAAGCCAAAACCTTCCAAAATCCATATCACAGAGAGATAGCACATAATAAATACAACATATTGGATTAATCGTGCATCGTGCAGGTGAATATATAAAAATATTAGATAACAAATCATCATTAAAAATAGGCCAGTAAACATACCAACCATTAATTTATGCTGTGATTGTTCATCAATAAAATCGTTCGCATTCCAAATTCTGAGGGGAGTTTGTAAAAAGGCACTTGCTTTAATTCGGATAAAATAACTCACCCTTTCACCCGCTTCAATCTTAAAACCCGTAGCGAATGTCAGTTTAGACATATTATCCTCATCCAGACGACGCGTACCGAGTCTTTTTACAACCGACTGTCCATTTTCATGCATAAAATAAAGATCTATTTGATCTAACAGCGAATCGCCAAAATCAATAATCAGGTATTTATCAAGGTTCGTTTTATTAACGATTTCACCCTTAAACCAAAATGTGCTATCTGAAAAGCCAAAATTAAAATGAGTTTGATTAGCTTTAACCCATGGAATAGCAGATTGTCTTTGTGACAAATAATCAAATGTATATGAATTGGTTTTATCTTCAAAATACTTTGTTGATGTACCAAGACGGGCAACTTTAAAGTCAGAATCGATAACAACGCCTTCGGCTTGTGCAAAAGTAGCGTGTAGACTAAAAGTGATAAAAAATAGTAAAGACAATAAAGAATGCATAAATTTTAATATCAGTCTCAAAATTATTTTAAATTGAGTCATTGATATTACAGAAAAGGATTCTTCAAGTATATAGAAGGCTGTGTAGACAGGTATTTATAGCTATTTTATAGGGCAAGGGTATTAATTATTTATAGGTATAATTTTCGTTATTATACCAAATACTAAAAAAGGAGGCCGAGGCCTCCTTTTAATAACGGTTACTTAATTAAAATTAAGCAACTGCTTCTTTTGCTTTATTTACTAGTACAGTAAATGCCGCTTTATCGAATACAGCAATGTCTGCTAAGATCTTACGATCGATTTCAATAGAGGCGTGTTTAAGGCCATTAATGAAACGGCTGTAAGACATACCATTTTGACGTGCAGCAGCGTTAATACGTGTAATCCATAATTGACGGAATTGACGTTTACGTTGACGACGGTCACGGTAAGCATATTGACCAGCTTTTGTAACTGCTTGGAAAGCAACACGGTAAACTCGTGAACGAGCTCCGTAATAACCTTTAGCTTGTTTTAAAACTTTCTTATGACGAGCACGTGCAACAACACCGCGTTTAACTCTAGGCATAACTATTTTCCTCTTTTATATCTAAAATTAAGCGTATGGAAGCATACGTGAAACAGATGCAACATCACACTTTGCAACCATTTGCGTACCACGAAGGTGACGTTTACGTTTAGTGCTCTTCTTGGTCAAAATATGACGTAGGTGAGACTGTTTGCGTTTAAAACCATTAGCGGTTTTCTTAAAGCGCTTTGCAGCGCCTTTATTCGATTTCAACTTAGGCATTATAACTCCGCATTGTTGAATATTAATGAATAACAGTAAGGCGAATATGAGTACTTACGTACTCATATTACTTGGAAGCACCTACTATTTCTTTTTAGGGGCTAACACCATTACAGCTTGGCGACCTTCCATTTTCGGGAAAGCTTCCACGACTGCAATTTCTTGTAAATCATCTTTAATACGATTTAAAAGATCAAAGCCTAAGCTCTGGTGCGCCATTTCTCGACCTCGGAAACGCAGCGTAATTTTTGCTTTGTTACCTTCTTCGAGGAAGCGAGTCAGGTTGCGTAGTTTTACCTGATAATCGCCAACATCAGTCCCAGGTCGGAATTTTATTTCCTTAACCTGAACCCGAACTTGCTTTTTCTTCTGCTCTTTAACAGATTTACTTTTCTCGTATATAAATTTACCGTAATCCATGACACGGCAAACAGGAGGCTCGGCATTCGGGCTAATTTCTACAAGATCTAAACTTGCTTCTTCTGCTTTAGCAAGTGCATCTCTTATAGATACGATTCCAATTACTTCACCATCAGCACCGTTTAAGCGACATTCAGGTATACGAATCTCTTCGTTGATACGATGTTGTCTGGTCGTTTGTTGTTGACCTTTTTTTCCGCCTTTTATAACGAATCCTCCAAAGTTGTTTTACCGCGGCTATTGACTTCGGTTTGTAATTTACTGATGAAGTCATCTAACTTCATAGTACCTAAGTCAACGCCCTTACGAGTACGTACTGCAATTTCTCCTGATTCGACTTCTTTATCGCCGATAACCAAAAGATATGGCACACGTTTCAAAGTATGTTCGCGGATCTTAAAGCCTATCTTCTCATTTCTCAAGTCTAATTTTGATCTAATGCCTACTTTCTTCATTTTTTCTACAAATTCTGTAGCAAAAACAGCCTGTTTATCTGTAATGTTCATAACTACAGCTTGAACAGGTGATAACCAAGTAGGGAAAAGTCCTGCATATTCTTCAATTAGAATTCCAATGAAGCGCTCAAGTGAACCTAAAATTGCTCGGTGAATCATAACAGGCGTCTCACGACCGTTACTTTCACACACATATTCTGCACCTAATTTCTCAGGCATTGAGAAGTCTAGTTGAATTGTACCACATTGCCATGCACGATCTAAGCAGTCATGTAGTGTGAATTCGATTTTAGGTCCGTAGAACGCACCCTCGCCTTCTTGTACATCGTAGCTTAAACCACTTGCAGTTAATGCATCAGCAAGTGCCTGCTCAGATTTATCCCAAGTCTCATCACTACCTACACGTTTTTCAGGACGTGTTGATAGTTTAATTTCAATGTTTTCGAAACCAAATGTAGCGTAAGTTTCAAAAACCATCTTGATGCAATCAGATACTTCTTGCTGAATTTGGCTTTCAGTACAGAAGATATGTGCATCATCTTGCGTAAAGCCACGTACACGCATTAGGCCATGTAGCGAACCAGATGGTTCATTACGGTGACATGAGCCAAACTCTGCCATACGTAATGGTAAATCACGGTAAGATTTTAAACCTTGGTTATAAATCTGTACGTGACCAGGACAGTTCATTGGTTTAATCGCATATTCACGGTTTTCTGAGTGAGTACAGAACATACCTTCTGAATATTTATCCCAATGGCCTGATTTTTCCCACAAGCTACGATCCATGATTTGTGGACCTTTCACTTCTTGGTAATCAAACTCGCGTAATTTTTCACGAATGAAATTTTCTAACTCACGGAAAATTGTCCAACCATCGTTATGCCAGAACACCATACCAGGTGCATCTTCTTGCATATGGTAAAGATCAAGTTGTTTACCGATTTTACGGTGATCACGCTTCTCAGCTTCAGCAAGACGTTGAATATATGCTTTTAGCTCTTTCTTATCAGTCCAAGCTGTACCATATATACGCTGTAACATCTTATTGTCTGAGTTACCGCGCCAGTATGCGCCTGCAACAGACATTAATTTGAAATGCTGGCAATGCTTCATTACTGGTACGTGTGGACCACGACACATATCAACGTATTCTTCATGGTAGTATAAAGCAGGCGTTTCATCTTTACCGATGTTCTCGTCTAAGATAGCTACTTTATATGTTTCACCACGCGCTTCAAACGTGTCACGCGCTTCTTGCCAAGAAACAACTTTCTTAATAACTTGATAGTTGGTCTTAACCAGTTTGTTCATGTGCTTTTCTAGCTTAGCTAAATCAGCTTCACTAATTGGTTCTTCCATATCGACATCATAATAGAAGCCTTTATCAATGGTAGGGCCAATAGCCATCTTGGTGTTTGGCCATAATTGCTTAATAGCATGACCAAGTAAATGCGCACAAGAGTGGCGTAGGATCTCTAGACCATCAGCATCTTTAGAAGTAATGATTTCAATTGCAGCGTCTTCAGTGATTAGGTCACATGCGTCAACACGTTCACCATTAATGCGGCCAGCGATACACGCTTTAGCAAGACCAGAGCTGATATCTGCAGCAACTTCCATAATCGTTACTGGGTTGTCAAATTGACGCTGAGCGCCATCTGGAAGAGTAATTACAGGCATTTTATATCCTTTTTGCAGTGATGCTGCCTACGATGCAGCGTTTGCATAAATTAAGATGTTATTAAACATCGTGTGATAAGTTTTCTTATATATACACAAGGTAACGTACCTAATGTAAATAAAGAACTAAAATTCATTCTGGACATTTTGCCATCTAAAAACTAAAAGTGATAACAATAAGTAGAAAGAAATTTCAGACCAAGTATTATATAGAATTACATTATAATTACACGGCTTTTGTTAATTTTACGTAGATTAATCCCCCTATAATAAGAAGAAACACGTAAATTAACAAACAACGTAAGCCTAAAATAATTTCACGAGCAATGGAATATCATAAAATGTCATACACAGGCCATATCAGTAAAATGGTTTCAACACTTAATGCAGATCATAGTGTCAGTTACCAATTACCACTCGACGATACACTTATTCCGTTAAACGAACTTATCGGTAAATCAATCACACTCACGCACACTGGCAACATACATTGCTTAAACTGTGGAAAAAAAACAAAGAAGAGCTATTCGCAAGGCCATTGTTTTGTTTGTACACGCAAGCTAGCCAGTTGTGATATGTGCATCATGAAACCAGAAACCTGTCATTATGAGTACGGAACTTGTCGTCAACCAGAATGGGCCGATGATTTCTGTATGACTGACCACTATGTATACCTTTCAAATACGTCTGCATTAAAAGTCGGTATTACCCGTCATACTCAATTACCAACCCGTTGGATTGATCAAGGTGCAACACAAGGTCTGCCGATCTTTAAAGTAAAAACTAGACAAATATCGGGGTTAGTCGAAACCGCATTAACTGAATTCATTGGTGATAAAACCAACTGGCGTACCATGCTTAAAGGCGAAAACGCAGATATTGATTTAAAAGCGGAAGCAGCACGTTTAATGCCTTTAATTGAAGAACAATTAGGTAATATTGAAATGATGTATGGTTTAGATGCAATTGAGGAACTCGAAGCGGATATTGTTACCATTAACTACCCTGTTACTCAGCACCCGACTAAAATAGTTTCACACAACTTTGATAAAGAACCTGTGGTATCAGGCATACTGCAAGGTATTAAAGGTCAATACCTATTTTTTGATACTGGTGTGATCAACATGCGTAAATTCACCAGTTATGAAATAACGTTAACAGCTTAACAACCTAACCACCCTGTCAACAAGTAAATTTATATTACGAGATGCTGACCGCCAACTTCGGTCAGTAATTTGAACCAAGTCACACTAATCCGTATCAAACTTTGTACTCCCCAGTATTTACTCTCTATTTTTCATTCATTATCAGTATTAAATACATAAAAAACTTAAAAACCAGCCTACATTTAGTGATTAAAACTGCTTAATACGTGATTTAATACGCATATATTCCACTTACAGCCAGGCAACCAGCTTATAAGTGATGAATAAATTAATTTAGACACTATATTAATCTAATTTGGAGATAAGCAAGTGCAAGTTAAAGCCCCTTTCTGCGTTCGTAATGCCGCAGCTGACACATTCGCAATGGTCGTATTTAGCTTTGCTGTGGGAATGTTGATTGAGATTTTTGTCTCTGGGATGTCGTTTGAACGATCTTTAGCTTCCCGTGTGGTTTCTATTCCGGTCAACATCGCCATTGCATACCCATATGGTTTATATCGTGACTTTATCATTAGGACTGGTGCTAAGTTAGTTAAGAATAAACTAACAAAACAATTTGGTGATACATTTGCGTATGTATCTTTCCAATCACCTGCTTATGCCTTAATTTTATTATCTGTCGGTGCTGATTTCGATCAAATTATAACTGCCGTATCAAGTAACGCTGTTGTGTCATGCTTCGTCGGTGTGTTCTACGGCCAATTTCTTGATTTATGTCGTAAGCTATTTCGCGTACCAGGATACCACGCAGGTATCAGCGCTTAACCGGCAAAATAATATATCAGACTGGTATTGCCCCTAAAGAATAGTATGAATAGAGGTTCGGATAAAAATTGAACGAACCTCTATTTTAAGAATTCAAAGATTTAACGTGTGCATTTACAGATGTTTTTGAATTAATAAGGGTTATTTTTAATTAGCCTTTGTGATCATCTCTAATTGTTGGTCAGACTTAAATGTTAACTCAATCGTTATATCTTTATATTCAGCCAAACTTTGTACGTGTGAACCACCGCAAGGCATAGTAATACTTTCACCAATACCTAAATCGCAACACCAAAAGCGAGAGTCCGTAAGCGAATCACCTTCACACTTCATCACAACAGATGCTTTAGTCGCAAGCCAGGTTGCCAATACGCCATTCACACTCGCTTCAATGAGTGATAGGTCTGCAAGCATCTCAGCCACATTAAGGCCACGCTTTTTCAACGTTTTACCCAAACGGTAATTGTCTGTTGATTTGTTTTCAGAGACCAAACTTAATGTTTGTGCGTATGAATGAAAGTCGCGATTATTTAATACATCTTTGCGTGATGCATCTTTACGCCAGTAACCTTGTTCTAAAACCTTATTTAACGCATAAGAAGCCAAATGCCCTGCACTGTGCCCTCGACTTAATGCCGTTTGATATCTTGCATCAACAACTAATTCAACAGCATCATTAATGTTTAATGCCATGTCTAATTCTAATTCGTGTACGACAACAAAATACCAGCCAGGCTCACCACGTTTTACGGGTATATCTGTACCTTTATATAGCTTACTATTTTCAATATCGAAAGCACCCGTAACGCAATCTGTGACTGTGTATTGCTTACCGTTAAATACTAAAAACCCTTTATCCGCAGGATGATCTGGCCAGATATGACTTACCGGGTGGAACGGTGTTTTTTCAGTAACCACATAAGTACTAGTGTCTGTTTGTTCAACCCACTGTACTTGAGTTAAAGATTCCATGATTCCTTGAGTAAAAAGAACCTTAGTTGGTCGTACTTGATGAATTACAACATCAGACATTAAACACCCTTAGATAATTAGTAAATGAATTGCATAATAATACCACTTCCAACACGTTTAAAGGAAATACCTCAATTTAAAAATTGGTATAAAGCACTATTTAAATTTGCTAATGCTATGTATTACCTCACACGGTACTACATCTTAATTAATCAATAAATTCAATGTGATGGAATATTTGCTATACCAATTAAATTTACAGCCCCCTCATTACTTACACTTAATTACGACCAGCTTACGTTTCCTTACATATTACTTACAGTTTAAAAATCTGAAAATAGATACACTAATGCATTAATATACTTATTAAAATATAAAAAAGGCACTCCATGACACGTTCATTCTTTGATATAAAAAAATCATTTTTTGTATCTTTTTTTTCTTTTTGTATAATTTCTATCGCATATATCCCATTAAGCCATTCCGCAGAACTTACCGAAAATGACGAACAATCAGAAATAACCCATCAAGCTTTAACGCCATCGAATATTACACCTAGCCAATCATACCTTGTATTTTTAAATATTCTTGACCGTAAAGATATCTGGGGAGAACTTCCCTGGGAACTTTCAGAGCAAAATATTAGAACGGTTGCTCTCTACCATACCGGTGACAGATTACAGCACCAACTAGACAAAACAACATTAAGCTTAATCGAAAATAAATTATCATTGAGCCTTATAGACAACGACATACGAGTTAAAACATGTGTTCAATGCTCTAAAACATATATCACTGTAAAAAATGGCAGTGTACGTGTGAAACATAGCGCCGAAACAAATAAAGAGTTACAAACAATGGCGAAAGACATTCGTGCGAATGCCTTTCTAATGTGGGATGCATCGGTTCATGATGGCGTTTACGACCTGCAACTAAAGCTTGTGAATGCAAAAACGATGGATGCGATATGGGCTAAAAATATATCTGAAACCATTGAAGTAAATTCGGATATTGGTTTTCCAAAGAAATCAGACTGGGCACTTACTTTAGGTGTTTGGGGTCTTGAAGCTAAACGATTAAATACAAGCACAGGTAAAACGACTAATGTAGATAAGTTCACAACAATCGGTGTACGTAAAAATCAATCATCAGATTTAACACCTTACCTTGATTACGCAATTATCTTTGATGCGGTCACACACCTTGAAAATAGAGGAATTATAAACTTAACCGGTGTAAACATCGAAGGTCGAGTTTTATTATTAATGCCAGATTGGAACCAGAAAATTAAATTAAAACCTTATATCGGTATTGGTCAAATATTATTCAAAAATTACCATGCCGTTGCGTTTAGAGTAGGTACTGAAATTAGCTTCCCCGATAATGGTTCGTTAGAACTAGGCATCATTAGCGTCTCTGAAAGTAATATCGATGTAGGTTCTAAATCAAACTATGCATCAGAGATTACATTTGGTGGCGTAAGCTTCGATATTACACTTAGCTACCGTATCTAAGGAAAGAAAATGAAACAGATAATTACTTTATGCATGCTTATCACCCTTACTGCATGCAGTGCTAAAAAAGATAATAATGAGAATCATGTACAAGCAATAACAGATGCAGCAGGTAACCCATTAGAACTAGGCGTATTATCCCTTCGAAATAAGGGAACTAACTACGAATCAAAAGTCGCATTTAACGTTCTTGGTAGCGATATTATATTCGAGATCGAAAACGATGAGGATATAAATCCCGCAGACGTTATCAACAATCAAGAAGATCTCGAGCAGTTCGAAGACATATTAGATGAACAAGAGCCTGCTCCAGAAGATATAGATAAGGCATTACGCTTATTATCTGCGGCTCAACAACTTGCTGTAGATAAAGATTACCCAGAGGCACTTGCTAAAGTAGAAGATGCGATTAAAGCAGCGCCTAGCCTTGCACAAACTCATGCACTTAAAGGTAGCGTGAATTACAGAATGAAAAACTATACCAATGCAAGAACCGCATGGAATAAAGCATTAGAACTTGATCCATCATACGAAGATGTTCAGAAAGCATTAACTAAAATGGGTGATAAATAAGGATGATTATGACTATTTTTAAATCTTTATTATTCGCTATATTACTTGTGCTCACACCACTGGTTATGGCGAATGAAATTGAATCGCTTGAGTTAAGCCAAGGCCTAGAGGAAAGGCTGAATAGAGATATAGAAGCCTATCTCGGTGATGATAGCTTTATACTTTCGATTAGAGCTGAAGTATTAACGTCGCCTAAATCTCAGGATTTAACGAATAATAACGGACAACCTCAAGCTTCAGAGACAACGCCGGAACAAGTACAAAGTCCAGAGCAGGCTAATCAAGCCCCTTCAACAATAACACCTGAAACTGAAGATGAATTTGACTTACCTGCCCTGCCAAGTAATATGCCTAAAGAAAATGCTGTCAACCCAGTGGTAGAACAGGCAAAAGCTCAAATTGCAGAAATGGAAAAAACAATTACCAAGCAATCTGAGTTACTAGAAAATCAAGTCAAAAAAGCCAATCAACCAAAAAGCAAGGACGATTCAGAAAAAACATTACGAGTACTTCACACTAAGTTATTAGTTGCTAGCACAGTTAACAACGAACAAGTTGTATTCTTAAGAAACTTGCTTACTGAAAAGCTAAACTACAATCCATTTAGAGGTGACACATTAACTATCATACCGACTGATTTTCCAAAACAGTTGGCAGTTCAAGATTCAGAAAGTTCAGAGCCACTACCTTGGTATCAAGAATGGTTGACTTGGTTAATGGTTTTATTTGCTGCCTTATTATTAATTTTACTTTTCTTACTATTACGAAATAGAAGTAAGCCAGAAAAAGTTGAAGAAATAGATAATACTCCACCAACAGCTGAACCATTACTAATGCAACAGCAGCAAGATGTACAAGCCCTACGTCAGCGAATTATCAGTCTGAGCCTAGCATCTCCGGACAAAATCCAAACCGCCGTGGCTAACATTGCTTTAAACGAGCAAAACATGCCACTGTTAGCAGCATCATATCAAACATTAGGCCGTTCGATATTCACTTCGATTTTCCCTAATCTTGTGCATGAAATTCCACAGTATATAAACTACCTTAAGCAAGAACAAAAAGATTACCCTGCTTTAATCACTAGTCTAAATGATCTACTGCAGTTATTGACGCACATAGAAAATGATGCAGAAGCAATAACGCATAAACCATTTTCTTACCTTCAAAAATTAACCGACAATCAAATCTCTTGGTTAATTAAAGAAGAGCAGCCTAGGATAAAAGCCTTAGTTTTAACACAGCTTGAAGAATTAAAATCAACGGCTGTATTAAAACAATTAAGCCCTACTGAACGTGCATTAGTTGCAGTTGAAATTGGACAGTTCCATAACTTCCCGGTCGCAACGTTTAACGAAATTGCACAGCGTCTAGCCAAGAAATCACGACATGTACCTGACTTCAAGCACATCAATGCAGATGGCACTGAGTTGTTACTTGGCATGTTAGATCGCTTGCCGCTAAACGAGCAGCAAGCATTATTAACGCAACTCAAAGAAAGCTCCCCAGAAACCTACATGAAGATCCGCGAGCAATTCTATTGCTTTGATGATGTATTGAAGACACCAACGTTAGTACTTGCCGATGCATTGCGTAACCTTGAGCGTAAAATAGTGGCAATTGGTTTGCACTCTTTTGAAGAAGAACAAATTCAACACGTATTAGCAGACCTGCCTGTTAAATTAAAATCAGCGCTGCTATTTGAGATAAAACAACTCGAAGTTACAGATCAAGAAAGCATAGCGAGCGCGCAACAAGAAATTGTTGTAGCAGTAAGACAGTTGCTCAATTCAGGCCGTTTCACTATGAATGATTTAAAGGGATAATAGATGATTTCAATTAGTACTTTCGTAGGCATATTAGGTGCAGTCGGTTTATTCGTTTATGCCATTTTTAAAAGCACTGATAACTACCTGATCTTTGTAAGCTTATTCAGTTTACTTATCGTGCTTGGCGGGACTTTTGGAGCGACCTTAATTAGTTACTCGTTTCGTCTGATTTGGGCCGCATTTACCGAAATGATGGTTAATCTACTTGACGAAAAAAACCAAAACAAACAACTAAAGCAGCTTGTTAGTCGTATTATCGAATGGAATGATATATACAAAAAACAGGGTATTACAGCGTTAGAAAACAGTTTGACTGAGAAAGAAAAAAAGGATGATTTCATTCTCAATGCAATGGAATTATTGGGTACAGGTTATAAATCTAAAGTTCTTTCTAGTATGCTTGACGACTCGAATGAAAGTGATTTTCAGCGTAGAAATGAACACGTAAATGTCATTAATACACTTTCAGTATACGCCCCTAGTTTTGGTATGGTTGGTACTTTAATTGGCTTAATCATCATGCTTGATAATATGAGTGGTGATTTGTCTGCATTAGGCAAAGGCCTTGCCATTGCCCTATTAACGACATTGTACGGTACATTATTAGCACAGCTACTCTTTAAACCATCTGCAATTCGCATAGCAAGAAGACAGCACCGCATTTTCTTCGAGCGTCAAATTATAACAGCTGGTTTAGAGTTGATAACAGAAAACAAAGATAATTTGTATATTCAAGACAGATTAAACTGTTACCTAGCGCCCAAACATAAAATGACGGAGTTAGGTCAATGAGATTAAAAAGACCACCGTCTTCCTCGCAATTAAGCGATCAAGACGATAATGGTTGGTTAGTCACATACAGTGATGCGATCACGTTATTGCTAGCATTCTTTGTTATTCTGGTCAGTGTATCAGAAGTAAATGAAGGTCGTTTACAAGAGCTCGAACAAGGTATCACATCGATAACCAACACAACTAAGACCTCTATGCCTTTTAGTGAATTGAAAAAAGACATTACGAGTGTACTTGAAAAAAATAAAATGGCTGAATTAGTCGATGTCAGTATTGATAAAAAAGGTATCAAGATTGAGTTTTCTAATAAAGCCCTTTATGGCTCTGGTGATGCGGAGATCAAATCACAGATGTTACCTGTGATTGACCAAATTGCTGACGTCATTCATAACTCAAATGTCAAAAACCAGCAGATTGAAATCGAAGGTCATACTGACGACATTCCAATCAATACCCTACTATACCCATCAAACTGGGAGTTATCGAGCGCTCGAGCCGTTGTAATTGTTAAACGACTTGAGCAACAAGGTGTTGAAAAAAATAAACTAAAAGCAGTTGCTTATGCTGACTCAAGACCCAAAGTCGAATTAAGTACAACTAAGGATATACACGCTGCTAGAGCAGCAAACCGTCGCGCTGTCATTTACATTCGTAGGCCTTAAACCCTTCTGAATTAACTCTCATAAGTCAATACACCCCAACTCGTTGGGGTGTATCTTATTTAAACCGACTCTAGCACCTGAACACCCCTGCTAAAACACAACATACGTAAATCTTAAAGCGTACACCGTAATTAACACAATCTGCATGATGGTCTAAGTTTGATGTAAGTTAAATATTACTGTTTGAAATTTCCCATGGGAATGACTGACACATTTAACACGATAGAACCAGTGGAAAAACCAAGTGAAACTGAAAGGCCGTTGAAGTGTTGTAAAGTAGATGCCGTTGCGCGACACCTACTTTTATTACTAGATTTAGCTTCTATGTAGGTTAATTATTACTCAACCAGATATCTGCATTTACAGGTGCTTTATTTTTACGCTTTTTCTTACCGCTGCCTTCAGGTGGAGCCATTGGTATGTATGCTTCGATAGTTTCATCTACTTCAAAACCCGCTACTTGCTCACGCTCAAGTCGGATCTTGTTCTTCTTTTCGATGACACTGAAATGATGATGATCTTCATGGTCGATAAGCGATAATGCTAAGCCCACTTCACCAGCACGGCCACTTCGACCAATACGGTGCATGTAGTCAGATGGACTTCTCGGTAAGTCAAAGTTGATCACCACTGGCAGTTTTTCGATATCTAAACCACGGGCTGCGATATCTGTTGCAATCAGCACTTGAATCTCGCCAGATTTAAATCCGTCAAGCGTACGAATACGAGCGCCTTGCGCTTTATCGCCATGGAACACTTGTGATGTAATGCCACGCTTAGCAAGTTTATCTGCTAAGTGATTACAGCTGTGTTTAGCATTAACGAAAATAAGTACTTGTCGCCATTGATTTTCATTGATCAAATGCGCTAAAACGGCTGTTTTTTCACCTTGGTTAACAGTAAAAACACGCTGAACTAAGGTACTTGCATCCGCACTTTGCAGTTGAATTTCAATTGGATCGTTTAATAAGGTTTGCGTTAAAGTTTGTACTTTTTCAGGGAAAGTCGCTGAAAATAATAAAATTTGTTTTTTCTTTGGCAACAAGGCTAACAGTGAAGATAACTCCTCTGTAAAGCCTAAACTTAACATACGATCGGCTTCATCTAGCACTAAGGTTTTAACCATATCTAGCTTAATAGCATTACTTGAAATCAAATCGAGTAATCGACCAGGTGTTGCAACCAAAATATCGGTGCCACCGCGTAATGCGAGCATTTGCGTATTCACTGATACACCACCAAAAACAGCAACCGTTTTAATCGCGCCGTTAAAATGCACAGCATAAGATTTAATGCTGTCAGCAACTTGCTTGGCAAGTTCACGAGTCGGTACCAAAATTAGTCCGGTAACATAGTTACCTTTACTGCTTGTACTACCCGATTGCTTTTCAGTATGTAAGTGCTGCAGCATAGGTAATGCAAAAGCGGCTGTTTTACCCGAACCGGTATTTGCCCCTGCAATTAAGTCACGTCCCGCTAATACACTTGGGATAGCTTGCGCTTGAATAGGCGTTGGCTGCTGGTATTCCAGCTCAGTTAATCGAGCTAACAAAGGTGAAATAAGGCCAAGTTCGGTAAAGTTTGCTGGTGCTGTGACAGTTGTCATTAATATATAAAGCTCAGAAATAAGATAATAGCCGACTATTTTAGCGTATTTATGCCCTATTAAGTTAGTGAAATCGATCGAACCTTGCGGTAATGTTATTCGATCTTACTTTTTAATACTTAATATCATATATTTCCCTGCAAAAACGGAAGTGGTTCCATCGACATGTAGCTTACCTGTGAATAAGTGAATACAGATCAAAATAATGAGGTTATGCGCAATGATTCTACAGGCATAACCTCGTCTTATATTATCTGTTCATCTTAATATATCGTTGACCGAAGCGTCTAAAAAAAGCAAAACCAGTTAAGAGACTAAGTGATAATGAGCCAGTAGACCCGCCATACCATTCGTCTTCGTCATCATCGTTACTTGTTGTGTCATCAGTACCAGACGGTGGCGTTGGTTGGTCAGGTTGGTCAGGTTGGTCAGGTTGGTCAGGTTGGTCAGGTTGGTCAGGTTGGTCAGCATCGCCTAATACATCCAAAATAACAATAGCTGGTTCATGATCTGACGATCTAAATAAATCAGGGTACTTAGCTAAGTCTGCAGTATATTTTGACGAATACTCAAACAACTTTGATTCTGATGCATTGATATGCCAAACATTTGCATCCACCACTTTTGATGCAGTTTCACTGTCTACTAAAATATAATCGAGTGTACCGACAGTGTCGTTATAAATAAAACTGTACGCGGCAGGATGTTGTTCACTGATCACATTAACAAACCCAAATGAATCAGAGATAGCGTTTGGATCACTTCCCGCCATGGGTTCGTCACCTATGTATGTCATACGTGCAGGCATCACGCTGTGGTTTTCTGGCATGTTTGTTAGCACAAGTAGCGGGTCTTCCTGCCCATAAGCATTAAGATCACCAATGATCAATTTATTGCCCGTAATTAACGCCATTTCATTACCCAAATGTTGAGCCGCTGAAACACGTAAGTGCTCACAAGATCCTTGTAGACCAACATCTTCGCCACTCTGAATAGCGACATCTTCCCAACACGTAGATCCCTTAGATTTGAAATGATTCACAGAGACAGTGACTAACTCTTCTGAGTCATTAACCTTAAATGTTGGCGTTATCGCGTCGCGTTGATAGTTGTCACCATTTTCTTTACCCGTTTGGCCTGCATGTTGCTCAGGCATCTTAATGATTCGGTAAGTATCAAGCGTCACCATCGAAGGTTTGTAAATCACTTGATTGGCAATCGCATCACTACCAATAAAACCCGCATTATCAGGGCTTGTGACAAAAGCATATTGCTCAACGTCTGGTAATAATATATTCACTTTATCAACCAAATGCGCGACTGCAGAACTATCACCGAAACCATTATTTTCGATTTCCATTAAACCAATAATATCTGCATCTAAAGCCACAATAGCCGCCGCGATCTTATCGCCTTGTAATTCAAACTCTGCGTAAGTCGTTGCACCACGATTCGTCCCAGTGGGGTTTTCGGCGCCGTCAAAAGGAGAATTAAAGTAGTTTAAAACATTGAAAGTGGCGATGCGTAGTCCCTCGCCTGTGACATCAGGGCGAGACAATCGAGGATTCGCATGAATAAAAGTAAATTCGTCAGCTTGGTTAGTAATATAAAGTCTAAAATCACCGTATGAATAACCTAACACACCTCCTAACCCGTTAACTAAGTCACCATTACGTATATAGTCGTTTGTGGTACCCGTTCCATCATCTTGACCGAATGTTGGATACCATAGAGGGGCACCGTTGGGCGCTTTAATCATGGTTTCCACGATAATGCGTCTATCTTCGTTATCATCAAGTTGCGAGTTTGCACCTGCAGAAGCGGGAATATTTAATTGATTGGGGTGCAGGTTAAGGCCAGACTTAGCTATAACCATGTTGCTACGAAATGGACCATAGTCAAAACCATAAGTGCGCGCAACATACATATCGGCATGTTGGTCAATATTAACGAACATGCCTTCATGTCTTTCTAATGTAAAATCAAATTCATCATCGTTACTTGCTACTCTCACATTTGTTACAGGTATCGTACCATTACCGATCACGTCTACATTTGTTGCTTGTACTTTAGTCCAGCCGTAATCCTCTTTGACTTTACCAGTTACCGCAACCTTATCGCCGATAGATAGACCCGTTATAAAACCTGAGACATAAATACCATCAGATGTTGTCACATCATTATCGCCCAGTTCATCTTGAATAAAGAAGCCTTGTGGTAAATCATTACCTAAAGCATTAACTTGGATGGCCGTGACAATACCTTCAATTAGGAACGTTTCGTCTGAGATGTATTTTTCAGTTGTAGGATCTGTATAGGGAGAGGACCAACCATTTCCCTGAAGTGCCATAATTGTCGATTCGATAATAGTCTCAGGTTCCCCGCCATTATCAGAGCCACCAGCAGATGAGTCTAACGAACCTAAGCCATCGCTATTATTCTTTGTCTTAACGAGCCAGTCTGATTCATTATATATAGTCGTAGCAATGCGACTTTGTCTTACTAAGGTAACGTCTTTACCAAAGTTTTGGTCGCCCATTACACCGATGATATCGTGTACATCACCGTTCAATAATAATGCGATAGGATCATCACCATTAAAACTAATCACGTTAGTATCTGTCATGTCCGTATTAGACAAAATATCGGCGTTAGCATCGCTATGAGCCAACACAAACACATCGCCCGCGCCAATAACGATGCCATCTAACGGCAAACGGTTACCCCATTCATTATTACCGTTCGCAGATTTTGCTAATTCATAGCCGATTAACGTAACAAGTTCATTACCTGTATTCGCTATTTCAATGGCTTTATTAAACGAACTCCCTTCGATATATTCAGAAATTAAAATATCAGCATGTGCCGTCAGCGAAAAAATAGCACTCGCAGACAAATATAGTATTGTTTTCTTCATCTAAACATTCCTTTGTAAAGTATATGAGTCGGTATCAATCCGTTAAATACCAATGCTTTAAAATACTAATTAGGAATAGTGACAATTTAGTTACGACTTTAATAAACTATAAGCATACTTATTAAAAACCAGTAAAATGACTATAAATTCACTACTTTAGTACCAGCGATTCTGTCATGAAGGCAGCGCTTTTGTTTTCCAAAAATCAAAATTAAACCAATAGACACACTCAACTTCAGTTGTTTAATTGCATACCGCATAGTTAACCCTCCTATCTATCGATAGAGGGCTTTGCATCGTGATTCCATTCATGAAGATAAGTCCATTTAATCTTTTCAATAATAAGCTGTCTACTACCGGTAATTAATCTGTTATACCAGCGATAAATACTCAGTCACACCAGCGATAAATCGCTGCGCCCACATAGGGCAACGACGACGTATCCATTTGTAGGCTAGTTCCCTGCCAGATATGCTGCTTATAATGATGATAACTGTGTAGAAAATGTAATAAGCTATAGCAAGCGCCAATATCGCCTTGCGTAATTTCTGGCGTTAAAAACTGAGTATTAGCATCGTAAAGCCCTGAAATCGCACCAAGTGTGTTGTGTCCAACTTGATCTAAGCTTTTATCTCCGGAATGACACAGCGACAAATACTGCACAGGTTGAGTTTGTTTAGCGACAAGATCCGCAATAATTGCAATTAGGCCACTTGGAGCTTGTCGATCAATCACCACATCCATACCACAATTTAACACCTCTATACCCTGTGACTGCCGAGACAACACAATAAAGACAGCCCCTTCCGAAGCTGGTAATACAACAGAATCATAATCACTGAACTGACCGATAAACTTTAGCAAGCCCTGCTCTGTAGCCCAACTGTCTACCGCACCAATCACCACCTGTTCCATACCACTACTGAGTAATACGTCCGCTTGGCGCAATGCCTGATAAAAACCCGCACTCCCCAGCAAGTAATAATGACTATCAGGGTGCCTTGTCCACGCAGGTAAAATAGCAATCACAGAATCAATCAAATTATTTTGCATCTGGCTAAATTTAGCATCGACATAAGGCAATACCATCAATACCGGAGCATCTTGACTTAATTCAATTAAATTCGAGTTTGCTAACGCAACGTTAATTAATATTTGCCATCGGTCAATACGGCTATCGGCCAATTCTGATTGAGTAAATATAACTTGTTTAACGGGTTTAAATTGCGCGTATTCAGTAAGCTCTGTTAAGGCTATATCCGGTGTTAGCCCAGTCAAAACAGAATCGATTGAATTAGGATGACAACCAAATTCACCGGCATAATCGACCACCGTAAACTTCATAGCATCCCTCCGATATTAAACCCACGCGCATCCGTTAAACGATGTTCAGCCTTCATGCACCAATAGTGATAAGCAGCAACCTCGCATTGAGAAATGTTTCCTTGCTGCCAGATAAAGTCTATATTTGATTCATTAATTGGTTTACCCGCCAATATACGCTCTGGGAATTCATCGCGGTGCAATATCCACCAATCACTCAATGACTGTTTCAACGCCACCAGCAAGTCTACTTGAGATTCAGGTTCGTACTCGCCATACAATTTAGCGGGTAGTTGCGTCTCAAGGTCAGCCCCTAGTAAGGTATGCAAAGCAGCAAAAGCAGCGTGACTTAAAAAACCAGCGGTTAACATTTGGATCAACCAAGGAATAAATTGTTTATATCCGCTAAATGCCATGAGTGATAATACAAATTTGGCATTATCGTTATGTGCAGACAATTCATTAATTAAAGCCCCAACCAAACGGCTATCTGCTTGAACAACATATTGTTTCAATAAAGATTTGTCTGATAATAACGCGCTGCTTAACACAGGTAAGTTCACAGGAAAAGTGCCTCGACATAAGCTCAATGCTAATAACTTTTTACTGTTTTGCGCTGTCGTTTCAGCGTCTAAAAAGTGACTAGACCAGATATGCGATGCTTTGCCCAAATGCTGGTTAATAAAATGAATACAGGGCTTAATATTATCGACATGAAGAAAATTGAATTGATCTCTAATAACAGGCGTTGCGCAGGCGATTACACATAACAACTCTTGTGTTAACAAGCTCTGCGGTGTTGATGGTTGCTTTGCTGTTGCTTCCAGTGTAATAAGCGCAGCAATTAACGCAGCACCATTATGACGTTGAGACCACCATTGCAGACAAATCCTATCGCTACCATTAATCGCAGTGCGATGTTTGACGAGTTCCACTAATTCAGTGACAGTTTGCGCTAATAATAAATCGAGCCAAGTGGGTTTATCTATATCTAGCGATGATAATGCATCACCTTGCTGCGTTAATAAATAAAACCAACCTGCAGCTTGTTGGTCAAGTTGCTTGAGTTGTAAATGCGTTGACCAACAATTGTCAAAGCAACGTTCTCGCTGTTGAAAATAAGTTTCGGCCTGGCCAATCAACGAAAGTAGAGACTTTACATCCATATCAATCCCTAACCTATTAACACAGTCGGAACACCCGCAACAATTTTGCCACCATGTGCAGCGGCATCTCCCATTCGAGCAGCAGGTTTGCCATTAATGAGAACCGTCGAAGATCCTTTCACAATCGTGTCTGGTGGTCCACAGCATACCATTTTATCACCCAACCTTGCCGCTGGTAGTCCTCCAATCAGCACAGTAGGCGAACCGGCGATAACAGGTCCGCCTATATGAGGTACACGACTAGTTGACGCAGGGCATACATGAAAACTCGTCATTGTTGCAGCTGGCATTCCCATAAAAATCCTTTTCTAAAACCAGATAATAAAATAAGTCTAATTAATTTTAACGACAGAACCTTTCACAACAACCATTGACCCTTCGATATTAGTTGCAGAGCCTTTAACTTTGACATTTGTGCCTGATATTTCGATATTAACGCCAGAAAGCTTTATCGTTCCGTCACTTTTCATTAATAAGCTAGCCGATCCAACTTCAAGCTTAATCTCCGTTGCAGCCTTAAGTTTAAGTATATTGCCAACATCGAGCGTATCATTATTAGCGATCTTGCTATTACGGTCGTTATTGACGGTTTGCGTTTGATCATTGGTCACTGTCAATGTGTCATTATTGGTGACCGTTGTTGTGCGGTCATTACCTACAGTGTCGGTCTGATTATTAACGACAACTAATTGATGATCCTTCTCGGCACGAAAGCCTAACAATTCACTGCCGATTTTGTCTTCGAAAATCAGTTCGTTGCAGTTTGCATTACCGTTAGTTGTTGTTGAGTGAGTCCGAATACCGCTTTGAGTTTTGTTGGCCGGTAAAGGATTGGCTGGCATTTGATCGCCATTATAAATAGCGCCAATAACAATAGGCTGTGAAGCATCGCCATCTAAGAATGATACCAACACCTCTTGCCCTACACGGGGATAAAAGAATGCGCCCCAGTTTTTACCCGCCCAATTTTGAGAAACTCGGATCCAACAAGAGCTGTTCTCGTCTGATGTACCTAGCCTATCCCAATAAAATTTAACTTTAATGCGTCCGTAAGAATCAACATATATCTCGTCCGACGCAGCCCCCGTTACAATGGCTGTTTGCACACCACGAATGATTGGTTTATGTATATTTATAATCGGCTGATAGCTTGGCGTATTTTCAACACAACAAAAATTAGAATTGATCTCCATACCATTTTTTGAATTAACATCAAGCTGCGAGCCTTGACTCGCCATAAAATGGTTGCGTGTAATAAGGAATTCAGGCCCCACAAGGCTTTGTGTTGCGTGCTTAGAAAAAGCAATCACCTTACCACTTTCAATCGTCACATAATTTGAGTTGGCTTTAAAAATAGCTTTGTTTGATTGTAATTGCTCTAACTGTGTTGCTGAAAATGAATTTGATGCGGCTAAGTTTTTATGCCCAGAAACATATTCAAAATGTTCTAAATTATCCTGCCCTGTAAACTCAGCATTAACTGAACTACCGTCAATATTCATTAAGGGCTGTTCAAAGTTAATAGCTCTTAAGCTCACCTTACCGGGTTTAACCGCGGCCAATGACGACCAAGTGGAGACGTAAGCATGAGAAATAATTTCATCTGATTGTAGCAAAGGACTTTCGGCACAGTTCACATGTGAAGTCGTTGAATTTGCTAATATAACGGAATTAGACCCACTACTTTGCTTAAAGTAAAAATATATACCTTCCTGAGCAAATAATCGAGTCAAAAGTTGATAATCAGTTTCATGATACTGAACGCAGTATTCATAGGGCTTAAATGTAGTACCTGCATTGTTAACAAACTGAATATTATGCTCAGGAAATATTAATGACGCAATATCGATAACGGAGAGGTCTTGAAAGATACGGCAATTACTTCGCATAGTTGCTAACCAAAGCTGTGGTGAAATAATTAAGGTATAACGGTAATATTTACTGGTATTATTCAATGCTTCATAGGATTGCCCCTGAGAACTAATACTCGTTACAATACCATTAAAATTTCTTGTGTAGTTGCCAGAAGAATCTTTAACAGCAAGTTCAATGGTTACCGATTGACCCAGTAGAGCTTGGTAATCCAGCTCACTATTTGTGGTATACACCGAGGCATTAATTTCGTACAAAGCAGATATGCTTTCTTGCATTGATACGGCCGTAATATGTAAGGCGTCACCACCCAATGGTGTGGTGATTTTCATCATTGAATGTTGTTGAGTAGCCGCTGCCATTTTATTTCCTAACTGAACAAGTGTAACGAAACAGTTGGGCAACTGTTTAAGTCACCCAACTGTGAAACCAGCAAACTTACATTTGTTGGCCAGTTACACCGCTGTAACCATATACAAGTGGTGCTTGTACATTATTCTGATCATCAGTCGGCGTTACAGTCATCATCATTTCTGTATAACTGATTGTGATCGTTTCTAAAGGACGGTCACCTTGAACAGAAACTTGGTAGCCGCTAATCATTGCATCTGTAAGTTCAATTTTCATGATCTCTTCGATACCTTTACCCTGCTTAGTAATGTGGAAGATTGCACTTTTGCCTTTACCAATTGTCGATTCTTTAAATAGCTCAGGTGACGCTTTATCCTGTAATTTTGTAATCGTTACATCATTAAGCTTTGCAGAACTTGCTTCACGATCTTGCGCAGTACCAGTATAAGAACTTAGTACACGGGTTGTACCGAAGTCTAACGATAATACTGTGATTAAATCTGGGAATTCTTGAGCAGTAGATTCACCAGCAATCCCTTCATAATTTAAATACGTATTTGCTTGCATTTTATCATCCTTTTAAATTGCTTAAATAAGCTTTTCATTACAATAGTTTTATCAATAAAACCATCTCTAAAATATATTTCAAATTACCAGTCAGTTTACTTAACACTATAATAAATAAACAAATCTGCGCTTCAACAGCTAATTACATTATCTAAATTACCACTCTGTAATACAAGTTTTCCAAGTATGCTTTCACCCAATAAAAAGAATGGTTTTCTATCTCATACTTTTCGTTTTAAATGAGCGTGATAATGAATTTTTCTTCATTCGTAATAACGTTTATTTGACTAAATTCAACCTGTTTAGTCATTGCTTCCAATACTTGTACTGATATTTCAGGTAACAAGGTATTTTGTAGATAGTTATGGATTGTACGGGCACCTGATGCCACGTCATGACAACGACTGACAATTTGAGTAATTACTTCATTATCAACTGTAAAATCAGCATTGTGATTACGACGAATTCGCGCAGCCAAACGATTTATTTGTAATTGAGCAATCGTACTTAACATGTCATCCGTTAACGGCACAAACGGAATTATGTTTGCACGTCCTAAGAACGCGGGTTTAAATACCGCGGTTAAATCTGCTTTAATACAATCTGCCAAGCTTTCTAACTCAGGGGCAGTGTCTGGATCGGTAAACAAGCCTGTTATCGTGTCAGTACCTACATTGGATGTCATGATAATGATGGTATTTTTAAAATCGATATCTCGCCCTTCACCATCCTTAACACAGCCCTTGTCAAAGATCTGATAAAAAATATCTTGCACGCCAGGAGCTGCTTTATCCATTTCATCGAGTAACACCACACTGTAAGGATTACGGCGAACAGCTTCGGTTAATACGCCGCCCTCACCAAAACCAACATAGCCGGGAGGTGAACCAAGAAGCAGTGATACTTTATGCTCTTCTTTATATTCGGACATATTAATCGTGATAATATTTTCTTCACTGCCATAAACCTGCTCGGCAAGTGTGAGCGCGGTTTCCGTTTTACCGACACCACTTGGACCCGTTAACATGAAAATACCATTGGGTTTACTTTCATCACTGAGTTGCGCACGCGAGATTTGAACTGTTTTAGCAATCATATCAATCGCATGATCTTGACCGATAACACGTGACTTCATTTCGTCACTGAGGTTAAGCACTGTTTCCAGTTCATCTTGTGCCATTTTACCTAATGGGATACCTGTCCAGTCAGAAATGACTTCACAAATAACTTGTTCATCAACCTGCCAGTAGACCATGGTATTTTTAGCTTGGTGTAATTGTGCTTTTAACGCTTTAAGTCGAGTATATTTTTCTTCTTCTACGCCATTTTCATGAATATCTGCAATTTGTTGTTGAATAGCTTTTACTAATTCTGATTGCGCTTGCCAAGCTTGTTTCTCAATAGCTAAGTTATCTTGTATGCCAGTAAGCCTCGCTTGTAACATGCTAATTGTGTCACTGTGATCATCGCCAGATAACTTCTCACGCTCAAGCAGTTTAATTTCAGCTTCAAGCTGCGCTTGCTGACGTTGTAAATCTTCAACTAAACCCGGTGTTGCAGCCTGGCTAATTGCAACGCGAGCACAAGCGGTATCCAATAAGGCCACTGCTTTGTCCGGTAATTGACGGCCGTTTATATAACGTTTAGATAAAGCCACTGCAGCTTGGAGGGCATCTGCAGTGATAACAACATCATGGTGTTGCTCCATGACAGGTAAAATACCGCGTAACATAGTGACTGCAGTTGGAATAGAAGGCTCTTCGATCTTAACAACTTGAAAACGACGGGTTAATGCCGGATCTTTTTCGAAATACTTTTTGTATTCAGCCCAAGTTGTTGCAGCGATAGTACGTAACTCACCACGAGCAAGCGCAGGTTTGAGTATATTTGCGGCGTCATTTTGACCTGCCGCGCCACCAGCACCAATCATGGTATGTGCTTCATCAATGAATAAAATAATTGGGTTAGCAGATTGTTTTACTTCATTTAATACCGCTTTAAGACGGTTTTCAAACTCACCTTTCATCCCTGCTCCCGCTTGCAAAAGCGCAAGATCAAGTTCACGTAATTGCACGTGCTGTAGACTTTCTGGGACATCTTTCGCTGCGATACGTTGTGCAAGCCCTTCAACAACCGCGGTTTTACCAACACCGGCATCACCGGTTAATATTGGATTGTTTTGACGTCGGCGGGTAAGAATATCGACCATTTGTCTTATTTCTGGGTCACGCCCTAAAATAGGGTCCATCTTGCCACTACGGGCTTTTTGCGTTAAATCAACCGTAAATTGATCTAACGATGGTGTTTTACTGTTTGTTGCTACGCCCGCATTAGACACACCAACAAGGCTACTTTGCTCTGTCGATTTTTCGGTGATGATAGACCAATTATCACGAATTAAGTCCGCTGATAATCGTTCAAATTGGCGAACATGACGAGACAACATAGCATTAATACTGTCGTCACTAAGCAATGTATAAAGAATAATACCGGAACGGATCTGCTGTTCGTCAAACTCAATCGTCGCATTTAACCAAGCTTGCCTTAACAAGGTAATTATATGCGGAGAGAGGCTTGGCGCTGCGCTATTCCCGGTTTTTTGGCGTTCTAATGATAAATTAAGTTCATTGATAAGCACTTGTACATCGATGCCCTGCAGCTGACAGATTATCCCTATATCATCTTGTTTGTTTTCGACCAGCTGTAATAGCCAGTGTTCTATCTCAACCGTAAATTGACTGCGTGAATGACAAAGTCCCGCAGCCCCTTCTAGTGCCTTTTTCCCGCTTTGGTTTAATTTATCCACTAGGTGTTTTAACGACATCGTTGACATGTAAAATCCTTTTAATCCATCAAATTAACACATCAATGGTATGAACTTTAGGTCTAATCAACAATCGACTAGAGGTATGAAAAAAGGTTGAAAATGTTTATTTAAAATAAGTATTAGCCATTGTAAGACTCTGCGGCATAACCGCCCCCCTTTAGTACCCCACCATTAAATACCAACATCACAATGCACATTAAGTAAATACCAATAAAGTGTTAAATAATGGTAAATTATGTTTACATAAAGTAAATAGACTGTTAGCTTTATTGAGGGGTTTAAGAAAGCAAAATCCCTTAAAAGTTAAGAATATACATGACTTATTGTCATGACAATCAACCAACAATAGGAATAATAAAAATGCGTACAAAATGTGCTATAGGCAAAGTAGTAATGACACAAGCTGACGATGGTGAACTTCAATTAAAAGGTGAAGTTATGGTCGAATTTCCCTCTCATGTTGTTGAAGCGCATGCTGCACTTAAGAGCTTTCATGCAAGATATGAAAATGATTATTATGTAGAACGAATTGGAGCTTCAGTGGGTACTTGTGAGATTCAAGCTACTGGTACTCAAGTTAAAGTACCAGTGTCAGTTCAGCTCAATCAAGGCAATGATGACGAAAATGCTGTATACGGCGAAGTTGAAGTCTTAGTCATCGCAGAAGTAGAGTAAACATACTTGCCACTGGCTAAATGTAATTAGCCAGTGGCTCGCGAATAAATTAAAAAAATCAATAATTAGGACCATCAAAAGCTCAATCAAGGTAATAACGACTTTAGCGCTTTATACGGTGAAGTTGAAGTATTGGTCATCGCGCTCAATGCTTACCATTAATGGCTGATGTAGTGGCTGACACAATAGAAAAAACATTCCCGACAAATTCAACCGTGACTTATATTCCGTTTATCACCAAGATAATCGTTTATTAACAAATGGATTTAAGCAATCACGACTCAAAATTGAACAGAATTTTGTTGTTATCTGCAACTTTACTATCGGAAATTTTGTTGTATTCCGGCGACTTAACAACACAAAGTGCCCGTTAAAAATATATTACAAAAATTTAATAAAAGGTATGTAATTATGACGACTGCAAAACAAACCCATAATAGTGAATCCGCAATTCCACGCCTTTCACTCGAACAATTTGGTGGTGATGATATTGGGAAATCCGAAATGGTTAATCTTTTTCGAGGTAACCTTAGCTTCCCACTTGAAGTAACAGCATTACCAGGCAGTAATGGTCTCGATTGCAAAATCACAATGCTGTACGAAAGTAATGCGCAATTCTCTGTAGAAAAATGGAATCAGGATAAACCAACTGGCATTGTAGGTATGGGCTGGAGTATACCTTATGAACGGATCGTTATATCGGCTAAACGTAGTGGCTCAAAGCTAGATGACAATTATTATATGCTCACTGAAGGAGCGACACAAAAACTGGTAGCGATACCCCGATCTTGGACTATTGGATTACTCACATCTGATGTAGTGCAAAGCCTGTTACGAAATAGGTCAAGTGATAACATTGTTCAAGAGCAGTGGCAAAATTTTAATCGTAAGTTATCAACATCTACTCGTATTGAACAACAAGACGATAGCAGTTATTTACTCTATGACGATGGAAATGAGCGAGTTTATAACTTACACATTACTGACAATGGGCAATATGAATTAACCACCGCAGGCCAAAGTTTTGAGCTAGAAAATTTCCAGTATTGGCAAATCAGCTATTATCAGGAATACCAAAGATGGGAAATAATCAAAGAAGATGGAACTATCTGTACCTATGGTAGTAACCTCGTCGAGAAAAATGCCAATACGTTGCAATATGGGGTTAAGTGGAATAACTGGGTCGGTGATACTTGTGAAGCAAAAGGTGAACAAACGATTACCGCTTGGAATTTAGCCAAAGTAGAAAACATTTATGGCAACCATTATTTATATGACTATCAAGTCCAAAAACAAACAGTGGGCAACGGAGCGGACTCTCTCTTCTACACTAAAGAGTGCCACGTACGAAAGATCAGTAATGATCTTGGCTGGTCACTACAATATATTTATGACAATAAAGTGTATGATAATAGTGAATTAACTGCGCCTAAAGAATATCTAGATCCCCATAAAAATCCGTCACAGCCAGCTGAAACTGCAGATGCTTTCCAGAGCCAATACGATACCTTATTTCTAAGTGAAATAGGCTTGTTTAATGCGAATCAAACTACCATCAGTCGGGTGGTATTTGACTATTATGAGTTACAAAATCTGACGCCTGAGCCTTCAAGTAATGCGAAACCTCTGGCCAAACTTGCTTATGGAGCCTGTTACAAGCGTTATTTAAAAGGTATTAAGCAATATTTCCAACAAGATGTCACTAAGCCTGGTATTCAGTTCACTTATAATTTTACCAAAGATACGAATCAAAACCGTGGTGTATTAACCGAGATACTTTACCCTGAAGGAGGAAAATTTACCGCCAACTATAAAGAGATTATGGTCGGTGATGGCGCTGAAAACGAGCAGCAAGGCGCACGAAACAAATCCATTGATAACCCTTTTGGTGCAGATAAAGAAGATAAACCCAGAGTCTGGTTTGGTGAAAATTATATTGTAAGTGCTTGGTATAGTGAAGACGAAAGCCGCTTGATGGTTAATGTTTTCACCTGGTTAGGAACCTGGTATCAAAGTACTGAGCAATGGTTTATTTTTGATGAAAGCATCGATATTGATAAACTACAAATTGCCACTAGCGATAACAGCTTCTTAATGGCAATGAGTCAATCGTATGTTAATAGCGTGTATTTATTTAACCGCTCTCATTTACGTCAAGGTAATTGGGAAATTCAACAACAAGAAAATGAATATCAAAGCCACGAGTATGGTTCTGAGACTTTACATATATCGAATGGCGATGACTTCTTTATTGTCAATGGTGTCGATAATAATGAAGATAAGGTCATTGATCGTTACGGGTGGAACCGAAATAATCAAAGTTGGGAGGTGAGCAGCTTAACAGATGACCCACAACTGTGTCCGGAAGGTAGTACGGCAAGTCAGGTTGAGTATTACACGACAGCATCGAGTAACTATTATGTCATTTTATGCCATGATCAGACCCAGGAACCACCGTCAAGTAAATTGGTTATTGACTACCAGTCTTCAAGTCTTAAGGATGATGAAACGCTTGACTGGCATCGAGGTGGAACATTAGATACTAGCGCTATTTCTATTCCATCTTCTAGAAACACCTCCTATTTTAACTTTGCCCCTGCCGAAAGTTTTGCAGCAATGTCTTATATCACCGATTATATTGGTAATTCAAATATGACGACATTTAACTACGCACTGCAAATTTTAACTTGGGATGAAGATTTTAAACAGCTAGCTTTGGCTAAAATCGATAATGTTTGTCTCAATAATTTCACCAGCATACCAGCACCTATACAAGGGGCCCTAGGCCCTCAGGTTGTAGATAATACCTTGGTTGGATCGGGTCCAAACGTTTATTACTTTGATGGCATAAAATGGCAACACAAATATGTCGATATTAAATTTGATAGTCAATTTAGCAATCCTAGTGTTCAATATTACTGGTATGAATATACTGCAGACAGTATTTTAAAATCAGAAAATACTGATTCCGGGATTTTCGTTGAATTAAGTTACCTAAATAAGAATGATACTACCGCAGCTTGGCAGTCAATAGTATTGGAAGATAGTGAGCATGAGTCAGAGTCATTAAGGCAAAATAAAGCTTACCCTTCGTTAACATCCACCTACTGTACTTATGGTAGTAAAGTTTATAACCGTGGCGTATATAATGAATGGAAAGATCCAAAAGACCAAAATATAATCAATGAAGATTTTCTATTAACTGATTTTAGTCAATTGCCTGCATTACAAGGATTGACGATTAATACCAGTACTATTATTAATCAAGCGCCTTATTTTATTGCGTTTATGACAGTGGATGAGGAAGGTCTGCCGACTGCAACTTATATTGCGTTTCTGCGTAATGGTGATTTCATCCGCGGTAGTGACGGTCACCCGGTACTCGAACAATTTGAAAAACAACAAGTGACTACCCTGTTGGATAAACAATATCACTATCAACAGTCACTGAATGGTAAATTACCTGCTATTCCGATGGGATTTGTCACATATGCTATAAAGGCTAATCCTAACGCGTCTAAACAAATCACATTACACCGTTATGCCAATGAATCGACACAAAAACCAATCTCGGCCTATGTGGTTGATAATATTAAAATCGAAACCGGCTATGATACGCAAAATAAATGCTACCAGTACAGCGATCAATCGGCCGCACAAGATGCCACAGGCACGATTATTAAATTCCAAACCGTCACTGAATACAGCGGCTGTTTAAAAAGTAATGATCAGCAAAATGGTTACATCGTGTCTAAATTTTTCAATGGATTACCTCAGGGCAAAGATGAATTCCTTCATCCCGTTGATAATGATATAGCCAATCAGCACTATACAATGCTAGACGGCCAACTGTGGTCTAAACAACAATATAATGCCTCTGGTACCCTGATTAGTTCAGATATATCGAGTTGGCGGGTACAAACAAAAATCGCTATAGATGCGTTAGATTCTAAATTACGGGCATTATATGGTGGCATACCACAAATATACCAATCAGCATCAATGCAGGACGGCGTTGCGACTATTAATCGGATTGAATATGCTTTGGCTTCTGGTAATCCTAAAAAAACATCGTTCAATTATTTTTCAAGTACAGGTGAAGAGTTAACTCAGCAAACCCTAACCGATTATGCTTATGAAAAATACGTCGGCATGTGGCAACAGAATTTGCTTAAGCCCGTTGTACAAACTCAGGTACAGGCCAAAGACGCTGTAGCACACGATTTTGAACTACTGTCAGCGAATGCATACACTTGGAAACAATGGCAATGCGATGATAATCAATATTGGGCAGAGAATGCCACTTATGTCGCGACTCAAGATAATGTGGGTAATTTTCCATACTGGGATGAACCCCAATCTGATGACAAATGGTTAAAAACAAATAATATACTTTCCCGTAACGCAATGGGTGGTATTGTTGAACAAAGCAATGCTAACCAAGTAAAAAGTACTATTATTTATGATGATGATCAACGCTTTAGCCTTGCTTCATTCAACAATGCAGGTATTGAAGAAAATGGTGTGAGCTACGATAGCTTTGAAGACTACCAGACTACACAATGGGTTTTTACACAAGGACAAGGTACGCCTGTTAGCGAAAATAATGGCATTATCACGACTGACTCCTTTAGTGGTTTTAATAGTTTTAATCTAACCAGTTCTGGAATATTGAGAAAAACGATTACCCTTAGTGCATTAACGCAAGATTATGTTTTCTCCGGTTGGTTTAAAACAACACCATCAGCGAGTACCTATCAAATGACGATGGCGCTAAGTGATGCGAGTTCAAATCAAGTAAGTAAATCTATCAATATTGTACCTGACGGAAAATGGCAGTATGTGCAATGGGTGGTTAACCCTGATGACTCTAGTTTAAGTGGCAGTGAAATACAACTTGATATTCGCACCGATTTCAATGCTGCCGACACCTTTATACGGATTGATTCATTATTGTGGATGCCGCTAAACAGCGATGTTAAAGCAGATGTTTATGATTTAAACCTGCTTTTACCTACGGCGAAACTCACAGCGAATGGACGATGTGAAAAAACGTTTTACGATCTTTGCTACAATGCTATTTCCCATACTGGTGTTGATCAAAATACCTTAAATATTAATGCCGACTTTATGGCACGTCAAATCACAGAAATTGACGACGACATAGACTTTCCCATCCATACACCTAATTTTGACCTCGTAATCGATGCTCAGGATATGGGGTTTTATGACCAATTCAATATTGACGCGTTACAAGATTATACTTTTGTTAACTGTGGTGTCGATGACTGGCAGGTCACTAAGCGTAAGTTACAACTGCAGAATACAAACTCAGCAACATTAGGTGCACAGATACAACGAAAGGATTTTGCAGCCGATAGTCTTGCTGTCAATGTCATTGTGAATAGCGATAGCAGCAATACCGTTTCATTAGGCACGGGTAAAATATACGTTATATGGAATAGCAGCAAATGGTTATTAGTTGAAGATAACGCGGGTACATTGACAGAATTACAAACCGTTGAGGATGTGGATTTTCAAGCACAATGGCTGTTAACCGTGTTTGATGACCGAGTATTATTCTACGCCAATGGTATTTGTTTATTCAATTATCAATCCAGTGGATTACAGCAAAACCAAGTCTTGCTGGGAATGCAAAAACCGGGCAGTTTTTCTGCTATTCAGGTGTGTGAAAACATCGCCTTAAGTTTGTCTTATAAAGATGGTTTAAGCAAAGAACGACAAACGATTCAGATGGAATCTAGCGATTCAGTGATCTTAACTGCAACCTTATATGACAATATTGGTAGAGCTGCAATCATGGTGAAACCTTCGCGAGTTACCAGTAAAGATGTTGTCAATCCATTTTCCTATCATACTGATTATGTAACAAATGGCGGTTGTAACGATTCAATTTGGCTAGGTAGTCCTATCACTGGTGACGTAGTCAAATATCATAGTGATGCCGAAGGTTATCCTTTTAGTCGTACTGTATTTGAGCCTTCGCCAATCCAACGCCCTGTTCAACTCGGTAAACCGGGTAAAGGTTTTGCTATTACCAATACGGGTAATAATCATATAACGACAATGGAGTATGGAAATAATAAGAATGATCCAGGATTTTTCTATCCACTACCAATTGGTCAGTATTTTATAACCAAAACGACAGATCCTGATGGCAATAATACAACCCGTTATGTGGATGTGCTTAATCATAAGAAGAACCAAAAAAATCAAGACAGTGAACAGGAACCTTCATACCTCGGTGTGATACAACAAAATCCTGACGCGACTGCTGATATAAAATATAGTTGGGCTTATGACCGTAAATCCCAAGTTATAGCAAGCTTACCACCCAAGTATTATGCTGAACGAGCTTCAGCTCATAACACTGAGGTTATGCCGACTCTAGCTTCGACCTATTGTTATGACTTCTTAGGACGGCAAATCAGTAGCTTTAGCCCTGATGTCGGGAAAAGCTTATATATTTATGATCATCTCGACCAATTGCGATTTATACAAAGTGCCACAGCGGCAGAAAAAAACTATCTTAACTATTTCAAATATGACCAGCAACAAAGGATCATAGAAAAAGGCAGTGATGAGTCTAGCTGGGATGAAGAGCTTTTACAGGAAAGAGCAAACAATTCGCCTCAATTGCCTCTTATTGAGGATACTTGGTGTAGTAAATATTTGTTTGATGGCAATGATGACACCGTTAATATGATTGGTATGTTGTGGCAGGCCGTTAGCAATAACAGAGATACATCCGAAGATGTTGCCACCTGCACCAAGCATTGGTTTGATGGTGATGGTAGGAAACATTGGTTTGGTGATGATGGCCGCATGACTAATATGCTTGATAAGTTGTGGAAAACAATTAGCAACAACAGAGACACATTCAGGGGTGATATTTATGAAAGTTATAATTATAATCGAATGGGTAATGCCACTCAATGCCAGCAAATACTTACCGAACCAGAGAACTGCACTTATGTTATAGATTATACTTATAACTCAGCGGGTTGCTTGTTAACCACCACAGATAGTGTGACTAATCTAACCGTCGCTCACACTTACAACCCACTGGGGCAACTGATTAGAGTTGATAGTAAAACGCCACAGTCAGAATCACGCCGATTAGCGAATTATAGTTACACGCAGGAAGGTGATTTAGCACAAGTTGGCCTACTCCCTGTAAATAATACAGCAATGGCGACTCGTGATTTTTCTTACTTACCGACGGGTTGGATATCGAATATTAACGATGATTGTATAGATCAGACATTACAATACACTGAAGCAGGCTGTGATGGCGACGGTTATTACACCGGCGCTATTGCCAAGCAGAGTGTGCAATATAAAAAGGGAGTACAACAGGATGATGATCGCTGTTTTACTGTCGATTACCTTAACCGAATAGAGAGTGCAAAAAACAGCAGTACAACGGATCAATGGAGTATGGATGCTAACGGTAATTTCGAGAGCCATGCAATCAATGATGCCATTCACAGTTACACGACTAAAACAGATAGTAATCGTCTCACTAGCATCCAAGGCGACACGTTCAACAGAACGCTAACTTATACTGAAAATGGCGAGGTTGATACCATTACAGACGGTAACGGTACTCAAATGCAATTTGCTTATAGTCGTGGTAATGGTTTGACAAATACCATCTCACTACCAGGCAACAACACTCATGATCAAGTCGATTATCATTATAATGCCAACAATCAGCGAGTGATTAAACAGGTCACATTAGATCAGGATTCAGTGCTTCAGCGTACTTATATCCATGGTTTAGCAAATAATCCTATTGTTGAAATTGATAAAGTTGATGGTCAAAATAAAATAAAACGTTACATACATCTGCCAGGATGTACCGTGATATATTATGACAATCAGTATTTCGTCGCACTCAAAGATCATTTAGGATCAACACGTATGCTGCTAGATGAACATAATAATGTCGTCGGCCAATACAACTATGATGTTTATGGTACGCCAGAGATAATTAAATCACCGCAGTTTATGTTTGATTATCTTTATACTGGGCAGGAGTATGAACCACAAACTGGATTATATAATTATAAATCTCGATTATATGACCCGATGATTGGCCGTTTTATTATGATCGATCCTGAAATGGAGTTCTTTTCACCTTACGTATACGCGGGCAACAACCCTCTCATATTTGTCGATCCAAACGGTAAAGAAGTATTTTTAGCGATTCTTGCTATAGGGGCGTTAATTGGGGCCGCTATCGGTGGTGCAACGGCAGCATACCAAGGTGTAAAAGCGAACAAAACCGGGTGGGATCTTGTGGGTTATATTGCCACAGGTACAGCCATTGGGGCAGTAGGTGGTGCAGCATCGGCAGCAGGAGGTGTTGGGGCTTTCGCAGCGGGTTCTGCGGCTGTTTCTGCGACGGGTTCTACTGCTGCAGGTGTTGTGGCCGGAGCAGCCTTCGGCTCGGCAAGCACCAGTTTGCTTAGTGCGAGTAGCAATACCTTAAACTTCCTAAATAATCAGGCATTTGGGGTTAAGAATTCGGGGACAATTGGGGATGCAGCACTACAGGGTGCCAGTATTGGCGCTGTTGTTGGCGCTGTCGGTGGCGGACTTGTTGGGCATGGAGGTTCGATAGCACAATTGACCGCGTTACGGTCAAGTTTATCTTACAACTATCGCTCGCTTGGGCAAGTCTGCGAAGCCCTTAACATCTATTCAGAGATGACTGTATTGCCGCTACCTTCATTATTTACTAAAAACCAGAAAGTATTAAAGGGTGCTTTATTTTTAACTAGCCGCTCTAAACTGAATACGGCATTAACGTCAACCACTGACTACTACACTACAAATGCGGTGACACCAAGTGAACCTGCGTAAATTCCACTAAGAAATTAGTGGTATTATGGCCCGTCAAAGTATGTAATTTGTGCTTTGACGGAGCTTTAATACCTATCCCACCTTAACAATCATAGACACTCATTCATACTTCCTGAATTAGTATCAATGACCTGCTTCAAGACCAAACGGAACAAAATTCAGCCTTTGATAAAAAAGATTACAAGATATTATTTGACGTACCTCACATAAAAATGCCTAATCGGAACCTATCTTATTGAACGATAAAATAGAGACGAACGTGAAGAATAAAAATCTGATTGCATCATCTGTTGTACTATTAGCCCTACTCCCACAGGCTGCAAACGCATGGAACTACCAAGGACATGTAATCGTTGCAGAAATTGCCTACCAGAATCTATCTGACACAGCACGTGGACAAGTTGACGTGTTAGCAGAAAAAGCATATCGCTCAATGCCTCAAGATATCAAAAATAAAATGGATACTTTTGAAGGTGCAAGTCAATTTGCAAAACTCGCTATGGTACCGGATTTAATTCGTAAGGTTCCAGCAGAAAAAATTTGGGAATCGATGGGCGAACAAATACCGGCATCGTTAAACCAGTGGGATGAAAAAACCACGGGTGCTTGGCATTATATTAACCAAGCGTATCCAGCAAGTAGTAAATGTAATTTTATTCACATTCCAAATGTGGAAGTCGTATCTAAAAGCTTATTTGAAAGCTTCAAAGTAAATCATCAAGCAGCAAGCATGATGTTTATTAGCCACCTTGTTGGCGATTCACACCAACCAATGCACTCAATTAGCAGCGACATTTCCGCTAACAGCTGTAATAGTGACCTAGGTGCGAATAAATATACGCTTAATATTCCACAACGCGATCTCCACCATTTATGGGACAGTGGTATGGGCTTCCTTGACACGCTTTATAATATCCATGGTGTGGCAGTAACACTACAGAAAACGCACCCTAAAAAGTCGTTTGAACTAGGTACTACTGGTAATATCAATCAGTGGATACAAGAAAGCTATAAAATGGCAGACTTCGGATACAGTGTGAAGAAAAACACAACACCAAGTACTGCATACTATAAGCAAGGCACCAAAGACGTTAAACAGCGTTTATCTCAAGCTGGTTATCGTTTAGCTGATGAAATAAATTCGGCATACCCAACCAAGTAACCTCAGGTCTGATACCGCCTAAAGCGAGTCACTTTCGACTCGTTTTTTGTAATTGTGTCTCTGGGAACAAGTATCTAACACTAATAACTTACAGGAGTTTTTAATAATTCAGCATCCAAGATCTCAGTAACTAATCTTTAATCATAGATATATGAACTTAAGATTCAATCATAATACCCGAGCGCACGATGCCCTTTCACTTTTATTACTTGCTCGATATTTATATATTGTGATAACGCTTCGAGTAGCTCGGCTTCTTGATTCGGCTCGTAATGGATTCGGCGAGTACAATAAATATCGACGGGCTGACTGCACAAACACATAATACCAGCTTTATTTAACGTCTTTATTTTATAATCTTTAGCAAATTGAACCGTAACAGTTTTCGTCACTGCATGAAAACCAGTAAATTTAACTGCTAATAACGCCATCCCACCAGCACCTACAAAAGCAAGTGGGCCAACATATATAACCGTCGCCAAACAGGCCACCGCAGAGAACCATGCAAAACCACGCATGATTGTATAAGCTACATCAGGGATGGTGTCTTTTTCAGTATAAATGATACCTAAAGGAGTGAGCTTGTAGTGCAAATCCTTATCAGGGCTAAATAAATATCGCGTCATACCTAACAACATAAAAGTGAAGATGATACCGAAGATAATAGTTCCTATGGATACTTTAGAAACCCCCATATAAATAAATAAACCACCAGCAATCATGCTTAAAATTGCTCCAAAAATCCTGTCGTGTAAAGGCTCTTTTAATCTAAGCCCCCACTCATAACTAGCAGGTGATTTTAATAATTTGGCATCTAAAACATCACGTAATTTGCACTCTTCTTCACAACGCAACTCGTTTATCGTCTGTTCCGTTATTCCGTCTGTTTTACTCATACTGACCTACTCTGCTAGTATATAAATTTGAACGATTGTCACTGATTACTTGCCCTTTCACCATGACAGCCAAAGAACCTTCAGTGCCTTTAGCTATGTACTTTATCTCCGAGTCACCAACAGGGACTACAATATCTACATTGAAGCTATCTCTATCTGCTTCAACATCAATATCTACACTATACTGCCATGAGCCTTCTCGCTCAGTCCACCTCCCTTGATTTAGTTCATCTAATGTAAGCGGTGCAGTTAAAGCAGGTACTTCAGTCGTGTTACGAATACGTAATGTTGTTGATACATTTAAACATTTGGAAATGGCAATATCGACTTCATCATTAATTGAAATACCAGGCATCGTTATAGTTAGATTTTTTTGATATGATTTACGTCCTTCATCCATCCATTGCTGTGATGCTGCAGTTTCTTCTAATGTAGTAATTTCAACCACGGGTTGATGAATTATTTTGTCATATTCAAGCAATTCGTGTTCAGCCGTCCAACCTTTGTTTTGCCTTTGTCCCCACGTACTTTTATTAACCCAAATCTCAAGTGGGGTCTTTTGTATAGCACTGAGCAAAACAGAAACAATAAGATATACAATACCTGAGATTGCTAAGGCAGCTGTCATCCATGGAAGGAATATTGTGCCTAATGCGCGCCTACCTAATAGTGAAAGTAACCAACGATAAGTTTGAACACCAAATACAACACTCTGAACACTTAATGCTGCTAATTTTGTTTGTAACAACGAATCTTCAAGCTCACTACCTGCATCATCTATATCATCCCATGTCATCCAGGCTTCAACACCTGCAGCTACTAGGCCAAAACCTGCCATAGTTCCCATGCTGATACTAAACCGTTTCACCAAAGCACCATATGTGTCATGAGACACTGCCTCCCGAAGCGATAGGGCTAATAGTGTTTCACCCTGATTCTGAACCTGCGCCCAATGCACGCCTCTAAACACATCACTGATAGACGAGGCAGTCCAAAAGAAAGTGGAAGCAAGGTCTTTATTAATTCTAGATTTCTGTTTGTCATCCAAATAATCATAGTTATTTGCATAATCTTCAGCTTTATACAGCAGGTTAACAAAATTCAACATAGCTAATGCTGGTGATGTTACACCATACTTTTCATATATAACTTGCGCTTTCTGTGTTCGCTTTGCCACTTCTGTGCCAGCAAGTTCTGCTGTACTTTGGCTAGATATAGCATCAATCTGTTTCATCTTTTCATTTTCAAAAACAAGCAAATCAGGTTTATTTTCGATGTGAATTTGCTTTTGATTAACTAGCTTTTCAATTTCTATATCTATTGCTTCTTTCTTGAATTTTTTAGCGTAGAAAGAGTTCCCTTTACCACTGGTCTTTTTATTTGAATTTAAGCTCGCTTTGCTTCTAAGAAGTGGTTTAAGCCGATTGTCGATAGCATCAAGATCAGCATTAAATTGTTTCATCTTAATATCAAATTGCTCATTTAAGATGATAGATTGCCCATCAATAGCACCAGCTAATAACGATAATCGTAAATGGTGAACAAATGAACTATTCACATTATTTGATATATTCGATGGTAGAGCATTAGTAAACAGTGAGCTTTGTAGCGTTCCCCACGCTGAACTAGCAGTGCCTTTTGCAGCGTCTTTAAAGGCACTGAATGTACGTTGTACAGCAGTTTGAACCAACGGATACCATGTAGAACCCTGTGCGCCTGCCACGTTAAAGCCCATGAAGGTATCAAGCTCACTTAATCGTGAAAGCCATAGCGAACCATTACTAACAGTTGCCCAATCAAAATTACCCTTATCCGTTTCGGTTTTTAGCTCAATGAACAATGACATTCGTTCTTCAAACTCTTTTTTATACTCAGTTGAAAAGCAGAAAGTAGTCAGTGATAACAGGTTGTCAGGGGATTGCTGAGTTAAAAATGATTTGAGACACGTTCCCTCTTCCTCATCGAACACGGTAAGCATAAGCATTGAGGTTAGCGCATTCGAAAGGTTCAATAGATAGATCATGCTCTCAGTATTTTCAACATCAAAGCCAAGCTTCATTGCATCAATACCAATAACTTGCAAACTTACTAATAAATCTTGATGAGCCTGTTTAATTAGCGGTAAGTTGGCTTTTAACTTAGGTTCAATATCATCACAAAATGCATCTAATTCATCCCACCTAACTTCATCTTGATACTTACTTTTTTGCTGTGCAATAAAATCAAGATCTTGTTTTCCCGTAGATTCAAAATTATATTTTGCTAATAATTTATTTTTAGATTCCGCAATTTTATCATCATACTTTTGGCCTACAGTTCCGAGCATATCTTGTGTCGCAGCATATGTTTGTGAATAAGCATTCTTAACTTCAACCCGATTTAAGTATTCATTAAAATCAATGTTGAATTTACTTTTTAGTTTAGGGTTATCTTTAATTTTTGATGGTAATTCATCACCACTTAACTGTACTCTCGCTAGGCTCTTCGTAAACTGCGCCATTTCCCATTTACGGGTATTCTCTGCAACTTCTTCATCCGTTGACCCCATGACCAGAGAGTGCCTTGCGTAAGGTTGTGCCAAAGCAATATACAGATCTTTGACATCGGCAAGGGAATCATCAAGCGCAACAATAATAGCAGCTGTTTTCTCTGGCAGGTCGACAGTATGATCAGCCTCTGTGCTTGCAGCCTTGTGACTAACCAAACCATCATTATTCCCCTCTAACTCAGGATCAGATAGCGGTGTACAGGTATTATTAAAGGTTTCCTCTCCTTCAATATCCACATCTGCAACTAATTCGCTTAGTTTAGTAATGTTAGCTGTGTGCGGTGCAACTTTGTAGTCACTCACATTCAACTGTCGCATCCATGCATCACGGCTAGCAGCATCATTACTTATGTGTTCACAAACACGGTCTGTCCAACGCAATGGTGCAAACGCAATGGTCAGTTTATCGCTAGTGTTGTATAACAGAATACTTTTTACGTCTCCAGCCTGACTGGCCGCGTGTTGATCTATCGTATCCCATTCATATTTGGTATACGTTGACCCTGTTATTTGGTATTCGTCTAATTCACTTTTTGTGTCGTTATACACATATAGCCAACCATCACGTAATTGACGCAAAGTGTGATCACGCATACCACTCGACATCAGCCCTGACTCTAAGTTAGTTCCGGTGCTATCGAGTTGCTCACGCTCTTCATCGAGTGATTCAGCCATTTTGTCAGAAAAAGCATACCGGACAGGTAAAATACCGATCTGCTGGCCTCCTGAAGAAGGGATCTGTTTTTCTTTAACCAATCGATAAACTTGTACTTTTCCTTCTGCCGCAGGTACAGTTTTCATGACTTTATTAGGAATAATTATCTCATCGCCAGGATGGATTATATTAGGATTTGGGCGTGATTTTTTGAATTCGCTATTGAGCTCATGATCATATATGGTCTGATAATTACGAAAACCAAAACGACGAGCAATGAGAGTAAGGTTATCACCACTTACAACTGTATATACACTAGATTTATCTGACATTATCAATCCCTAACGTTGTCATTATGACCAATCTCCGCTATCAAACTCTGGAAAACAAATTTTTGCATTCTTATATTCGACACCACAAAGTTTCACGTAACCGTCAGTATCTAATTGTCCATTAACTTCATCTCCAGATGCCAGTGTGACTAAATACGCGGCATTTGCCATCGGTACATCATCATGGTCTAGCAATTTAAATTCTAACAAAACAGGCTTATCAGCCTGAACCAGGTCAATGGCCTTTTTCTGGGTACTACTACTTACCTGTTGATTTCTTTGCGAAGCTGCCCCTCTTTCCCAATCATAGCCTTCGTATTGTGGGAAATGGATCTGCGAGCTTTTATATTCAGCGCCGGAAAATAATTTATAACCATTTCCGTCTAATTGTCCGGTTCGCTCTTCATCCGTCGCCAATTTTAAAATATATTCTGCATTCGCTATCGGGGTGTCAGTTTCATCCAATAATTCAACTTCTATTTCGAATGGGCCGTCGACAGCCGCATCTTGAATGGCTCGAGCAGGCGCGGTAGTAGTGTTAACTGGCGCAATAATAGGCTTTGATAATGGTTTACTTTCGGAAGCTGGTGAATGGCTTTCTTGTTTTGTTATTGACGCTTGAAGTGTCCTAACTTTACTCACCAATACTTCATTACCAATACCCATTGTCATAGATTGGTGTACATTTCCGCTATCGTTAATAACACCATCAAACTGTGCTTGTGGCCATTGCAGTAAAACAATATGGCCGAGAAGGAGTTTATCAATTACACGAGTATATTTATCTGCTGGTGAGGCCATGAAATCAGCATGATCATTATGCCAATCAAGATCCCAAATTTGAGTGTGATTAAGGTGACATTCGCGGATAATATCAATAGCAACATACGGCCTTAATACCATTTTAAGATCTGTGGGTTTTAATTCACTTAATAATATTAATTTATAAGACATTGCCAAATCCGTTTAGCGAAAATTGAAGTACGATGATGCTATTCCTTTGCATCTTACATCTGTTTAACTATCAGCCCTATGTTTCTTCGTTAAATTAATACCTTAACTAAACCAAGGACTGAGGGCTAGTATGATGTTTCTGTATTAAGACTCAATAAGCTGTCCATGTTCATCAATTATCACCAACAAAGCAGCTAATCGCTCATCAAAATTCTCAGGCTTTTTATCTTCAAATAAAAATGAACCCTTATTACCTTCCCAAAACTCCTGCTCAGTTAACACAGATTCAAGTCCGTGCTCCATAAAATGAGCCACATAAACAAGAATTTCTTTATAAGATTTTTTGCTATTAATGATTGGATTACCTGATGGCTGTACCGAAAATTTAAAGTAACCAGCAGACTCTGTTTTCGTTTCACTGCGTAACAAAAACATTAATGCGGTGCTATTTTCATAGATTCGTAGATCGTCATAGCGTGCGACGGTAATAACCCCTTTTCGCCATGAATAAACTAATCGTCGTTGACGATCGAATATAAGGGGCGCATAACGAGGAAAAGTAATAATCCAATACAATAGTCCTGGGATAGCAATAAAAGCGATGATTAATATGAATACATCCGTATGGAGCATCCTTTCGCCACCAACATAATAATGATAGCGATCATTAATATATTGATTTATGGTCATAACACCTTCTTCATTTATTCTTTTAATTGCATATAAATCAACTTTATTTGTTGTAATGCTAAAATAATCAATACCGTGGTTTTCATTAACAGCTTCAATATAGCGTATTGCAGAACGCTCTGATTTCCCCCATCCATCAACAAAATCATAACTATATATACCACATAGCAAGATAAGTGCGCATAACCAAGGAATAAGGAACAAGTTACGTTGTACGCCAGTTGTATTATTTAAAAAACAAAAGCGTTGGTCAATCTCAATAACTGGCTGCGGAGGCCAATTTGTAGCTTTACACTCAACATTCAAAATTTCATCATGTCGCATTGGCAGAGCCAGTTTTGATAGATCTTTTATAAATACACCCATGTAAATCCTTTTACACTAATAATTAATGTTATTAAGACTCAATAAGCTGCCCATGTTCATCAAACTCAACTTCGTCTGTCGCAGCATCAATTCTCACTAACAATGCCGAAAGCTGTTCTTCAAAGTCATCGGGCTTTTTATCTTCAAATAAGAACCACCCTTTACGCCCCTGCCACTCTGTTTGTTCAGGCATCACGTGTTCGCGTCCGTATTCCATAAACTGTACGATGTAAGCAAGGATCTGTTGATAAGAATCTTTACTGTTATAGATAGTATTACCCTGCGGCGTGACAGAGAATCGACCCCAACCTAATTTACCTTTTTTTACAGTAGCTCTTAGCATGATAGCTAAGAAAGACGGAGTTTCCAAAGCACGTAGATTGTCATAACGCTGTGCTACAACCTTGCCTTTACTCCATGTATAAAGAAGGCGACGTTTACGGTCAAAAATCAAAGGAGCACGACGTTTAAAGCCTATAATCCAAATGAGTAATAGTGGGATGGTTGTTCCGAAGAAAATGATGCTGTTTCGGTCATGACGGCGACTCCAATCACCAAATTCATATAATTTATCACCATATCTGTCTATTAAAAATTGATCGAAAGTTAGTTTATTGTTTTCATCAAGTCGATTGTATTTATATAAGATTATGTCTCGGTGCTTCTTATTCAGAGCTAATGTTTCAAAATAATCATTTCCATAGGTCTTTTTTCTGAATTCAATAAAATTCAATGTACTTTGCTCTGATGCTTTCCAGCTTTTATATACATCTTGCACCTCTGTCGCACACAGATATAGAACCGATAATAACGCTGGAATTAAAAATAAATTCCGAATAATAACAAAGCTATTACTTAATACTAAAAAATCATTACTAATAGAGATTATCGGTCTAGGTGCTTTACTATTTTCATCAAGTTCATACTCCAACAATTCATCACGCTTAAACAAAAGAGGAATAGGATGTTCAACCCATTTAAACTTTTTCATCTATTATTTTTCCTTAAATAACATCGTCATTACGCATACCAAAATCAGAGGTTTTACCCATTATTATCCCATCTTCGGTCAAAAATCGAGTTGGCACGGTAATATTAGGTTGCCATTCGTAAGACCATTTAATATGACTACTATTTGGAACCAGCATCGTTATTTCAAATTCAAGATTACCTTTGTTATAAAGGTGATCGGCCGCATTAGCTAAATAAGCATCAAAAGCTGTTTGAAAATCACTATTTAATTTATTATCCACAATATAGTCCAACCAATCTGTACTGAAGAAATCAAATCGTAAATCTGATTGACCCACTTGGAAACTCGGTAGTGAGAACTTATATTTAACCGTGCGTGCTGCACCTTTACCATTATAGGTTTGTTGCATATCTAATTTAGGCATATAAAACAAATTCATAAACTCTTGTAATTCTTTTTGAAAAGCTGACTGGATTACTTCATTCTTTTTGATTTGAGATGATAATTCCAAAACGTCATCAATATCACCACGTTTTTCATCATCCCAAAATAAATGTTTTTTACCTGCCCCCCAAAAACAACTCTCAAGCAACAACTCCAATCTAGTTTTACCGTAAACCATTGTGATAACAACACCCGCACCAATAGCCACTAAGCCAACGACAGCAACTGCCCATGTAACGGGTGTTGGAATCGTGGCCCCAGTAGTTAAATACAGTCCCGCGGCAACTGCAGCCTGTCCGAATAACACACCAGAACCAAAAGCAGAAAGATAATGTCCAGTGGCCTCTTCAGTATGACCTAATTCATAGGCACGCATACCGCTATAGACCGCAGCAACAGACGCGGTTAGATTTGCAAGTGCAACAGCACTACCCACCAGTTTGCCAGCTAACAGCGTTCCAACACTTCCTGCACGTGCAGTTAATGCAGGGATCATTACTTTTGACATATTCGCAATTTTAGGAGCATGTTTGCTGATCATCGCCGCACCTTGAGTAACCGTATTTGCAAGGGTTACAGTATCAACGGCTAAAGAAGATGCACTGCTTATCAAGCTCACAGCAGAATTATTTATTGCAGCTTGTTTAAGTGGGTCTGCATTCGCATATTTAGATTCGTTTGCTATATCAAAAAGAGTTTGTACGTTAATAAAGGCCGATAAACCCGAAAATGTCGTATCTAAAAAAAGCACCGCCTTGCCTTTATGATTACCAGTAACACTCGCATCAGCGGCTATATCCCCCGCAATAACGGTTTTATAATGGTGTGCAGCTGTTTTATCTACCGTAATGTTTGCAAGAGAGTAATAAAATGAGGACATCTCTTTTAATTTTTTAGATGTCGCAAAAAGTCTATTCCCGCGTGAATTAGCCCTTTCATTACGACTGACTTCAGCCTGTGCTTTAGCATCTGAATTTAATTTACCTGAAAGTGCCTTAGCAAAGACTTTTGCCAAGGCATCATCGGAAATACGCACTTTTTTATGGCGATCAATTTTTACACCAAACACTTTCAATAAATGCGGCACAACTTCTTCTACGGTATAGGTAAGTGCTTTTACATTTAATCTATTAAATTGTCTTTTAGATAGTTGTATTGAATAATCTGAATAGGAGAGCATTTCCCCCCATAGCGAACCTAAACCAGCAAAAAACTTATCAACAGACTGGACAGCATGCGTTGAAAATTCAACACCGGGCGTAGTCAACAATTTAACCATAACAGCAATTTTTATTGAATAAGCATTGTTATTCTTATTATCAACTGCATCAGTAATGATCGATTCCATTGCTGCTTTACCCGGTGCAGAAGAAACAATACCCATAAACATTTCAGCACCGACGGTACACAGTTTGATTAATTCAGCTTCAGTATCGTTTGCAGATAACGGTTCTGACCAAAAGAATTGTTGAAAATACATGCTCAGTGAGCCGACTGTGAGTTCCGAACCACACATAAAATCGAGATATAGTGCAGAGTACTGATCTTGTCTCTGTTTAAACTTAGAATATTGCTCATTCATTTCTCCCCAATGTTTTTCATGCTTATCCCAAGCTATTGACTCATCAAGGATCTTCCGCATATCGGCATCTTTAGTTTTATTTAAGTCATTAACAATACTACCAATGGTGTAAGGATAAATATTAGACGCTGAAAAATTTTTCTCCCAAATAGATAGTTTCGCATGTGCTTCGGCTATTTCAATTTGTCGTCCAACAGGATCGTGTAGCACTATAATACGTGCAGTTTCACCATATGCGATTTTACGTTGTAACTTTGCAGCGATCTGTTCGGCCACTAATTCATACGATGATTCAGTGGTTAAAACATCTAAGTTAAGATCTTGTATATCAGGATTATCTGTTTCCTTTAATCGTAAGAATCGATCTTGTCTGGATTTATAGTCTTCAATTAACTTCTTGAAATTATCTGGATTGGCTTTGACAGCATGTTCATGAGATTCAGCAATTAGATCTACTCGCTGCATTGCTAACTTGCGTTCATCAACGTTACGATTCAAATTATCAATAACATTTGGATGTAGCTCATGTGCTGTATAAATGATACTGATCTCTTTAATACCTTTACGTACAAACACAAACGGGTATGACTTATCCTTTTTCGATTCGTCTAAAATCAGTCCATCTTGCGCATTCGCTTTATTTTTAAACAGATACTTCGTGAAGTGTTCGACTATTTGACCTTCATTCTGAAGTTTTTCATATTTAAAAATATGTAAATACCCATTAGCTTCGTCGTCTTCTTCACGAAGATATACCCAGCCTTCACGTAATAGTCTAATTAAGTAACCCTTACTTTCTCTGATGTATCCATTGTTATCTGTCGCATCAAGGTCAAGTAATGTCGATAACGCCGGTGGTTCAGAAGCCCCAACCAACTCTTCCTCAAAAAAGTTAGCATACGCATAACGAACAGGGTAAATCGGCGTTACCTTTGTATCTATGATAAATTTATTAATGTCGTTTTTCGCCACAGGAGCGGCGATAGTTTGCTGAGTCATATAAAATCCATTTTTCTATTTACAGCCTAATGTTTTTACAGCCATATAAGTTAACAGCCATATATTTCTTTCAATTTAGCCTGAGTTATTGCTGCAGCGTTACCATCGATAGCTAATCCATGCTCAGCTTGAAAACCTTTAATACCTGCCGTTGATTTCTCGGCAATATTGCCGTCAATATCACCACAATCAAAGCCCAGTAATCGACAGCGAGCCTGAATGCCGGTTTCTGTATCGACAGGATCTAAATGCCCTAAGCTAACATCAAATATCTCACTAGGCTCTTGGGAACCGTCATCAAAATAAAGACTTAATGTGCCTGTTTCTGCATTATTTTCTTCTAACTCTATTTCAATAGTACCATCGTCATTAACAAGTGATTCAGTTTCCACACCATCAAGCGATAACACCACGCGCTTACCAGCCCATGAATTACCTTCACTATCTTTAAAATCGGCCCGAAAATACTCCGCATGTTTTTTAATTTTAAACACATTAATCTTTGCGCTGGTAAGGGATTTAAAAACAGGTTCAGGGTCGGGGATCGTAATGACATCACCCGGGTAGATGATGTTCGGGTTATCACGTTTGGTACGAAAATCCGTATTCGACTCATGCTCATATATGGCTTTGTAATTGGCAAAACCATGATGTTTGGCAATCCGTGGTAAGGTATCGCCCTGCACTACCGTGTATTGTTCTGCCATTATCAATCCTTAATACAACAATTTATTGGGAATAGCCGTAACGCCATCCCGTAATAAAATCAGCTTATCATCAATATCAATGGCTTAAATATGAAAAAAGTATGAAATTTGTTGCTTATAAACACACTTTACGAGGCTGACAGCTCTGTGATTCATCATGCAGCAACATCGCACCAGCCCCCAACTGCATTTCGACAGAGCCTAAACGCGGCTTTATGATCGCATCATAATTGGCTTCCACTTTTAAAGAACTTTTAACTGCGGGTCCAAGGTAACTGGAAACTGCCTTTTCAATTACCTTACGTGTTGCAGAATTAGGTTTTAGCTGGTCAAAATCCCTGCCATTTCTGGGTTTGATCACGATATCAATCTTACTGCTAAGATCCCACATATTCTCACCAAGCATACTATTAACCCCTAAACAGGCAAATGCCCCTTCAGGTTGCTGCCTTGAGCATAACTGCGTAACTTCATCATCGCCCATGTTAACCCACTGACCTTGTAGTGTCTTAATGACAACTTCACCATCAACGATCTCTTGCAACATGTTGCGCAGGTTGGCTTCATTGCGGATAGCATGTTTAAAATAACTGGCGAAATATAACGCTAGGTCGTCTTCAGCACCGATTAAATTACTGAGTGCCACACTAATTGGATCTGTTGGCTTGCACGCATTCTGTTCATACCCTATTGCAAATCGGTATTTTTCCCAACTGCGGTAGTACAAGGCAATAATGCGGTTATTAAACATATCAAAAAAATCACACAATGCATGATCTTTATGCCGAATTCGTTGGAGTATGGCCTCGGTATAATGAAATGGCAGTACCCCATTCATTCCCGTCAATCCTAAAAATGTGACGGCGAGATCTAACTGGTGACTGTCAGTAACCTCAGAAACCTTATTAATTGGTGCGCCAGCATAACCCACTTGTTGAGCGACAGAAAAACGAACGGCTTCAAGACTCGGAAAGTTATCACGCCCAATAGCACCATGCTCAAAACCAGCCCGATTTGCACGGTTTTGCAATGCATACACGGCTTGGTAAAAATCATAATCCTGCGGGTATTGTATTAAATCTTTGTCTAACATATCGATTCCCTCAGCTTATAATAAAGCACGTTCGCCAATCCGCGCTGGCCACTGATGATATAACTGCGTACTGCCGTTACAAGTGACCTTAAGACGGGTAAAGCTATTGATTGCAGCAAACAATGCAAAGAAACGATCTAAGATTGTCGCGAAGAAGAATAAATCATTGTCAGGAAAACCCGCTGGATTGAGTATTAGATTAATATCACTACCATAGCAAACGCCCATGCGACCTTGTATCAGTAACTTGGCTGTAGAAGGCGTAATCGTTAATCCCTCAATATGTTGGATCTGTGTATTACTGGCCGCATTGTCTGCAAAGTTAAATAGGTGTAATAAATCACGTAGTTTATCTCGACCTCCATTCCCAGAGAAATGCTCGAGGCTAACTAAACGTAATAGCTGCCAACGGGTTGCTTTACCTAATTCAGGTCTGACTGCTGCGGTGAAAGCTGTCATGCAAGTGGCACTTTGTACCATGTGACCACCGGATGGCGTATGTAATACTGGGTTTCCCCCACCATAAGGCAGTTGTACTGGCAAGTTACGATTAGAACAAAGCCCGTGTAAACTTAAACGCTGGCGACTGCCATTTGCCGCGATACCCGTAAAACTATTAAACTCACGGTCAACGACTGATAAGAATAACTCTGTGCCTTTTTGTGCAACGCCACCAGACCAATCTGAATGCTCACGCCTTGCAACCCAAAAATGTTTCACGTCTTGATAACGTGGATGAGTCTGACTATAAAAAGGACCGAGCCTGATTTTATCCATCTCGCTATCATACAAGGCAACGTCCGTAATCGACACGACTTCAGAACATGATTCATCGCGGTTATCTGCAACAATCCGATATTCATATACACTGGGATCTAATACAACGGGCTCTAACTGCTGTTCAAAACAATTGATGATTGGCGTGCAGTTTAATTTAAGACTGTCCTGATTAATATTTGACTCAAGCTCTGACGAGGACGCTGAAAAATAAAAGTGAAACTGTACTTCATCTTCATATTCTGGTGTTAATTTAGAAAGCAAATCGACTAATTCAACAAACAAAAACTTTTGTGGGAAAGCAAACTGCTCGACTAATAATCGATAGCCATCAAACGACTTATTACCATAAGGTAAAACAGATTCGTCATGCCCAAAGCCGACTGCTGAAAGATGCCTTGATTCGAGTGTTTTACAGTGACTTAAACCGTCTTTGGCACTGATACCAATACCAATAAGATGCTGAAATAAATGTGTATACAGTAAAAATGCATGCTGCAGTTGACCACCAAGATAAAAGCGTAATTTGTCTGGATTAACCAGCGATAAATTATCACCTGCAACAAAATGTTTTAGCGTGAATTGCAAGACGGATTTAGGTTTGGTGCTCCAAGGTGAGTCAGGCGCATTGAAAGGTGCATTCTTAAAGTAAATATCTTCGATTTTTAATGGTTTAACATCCGTGTTATAACACGTTGTAAACTCACAAGCCTTGTAGCCAGCGACATGGGTAACAACACGACTACCTTGCTCAAATAAGCTACCATTACTGACAATGTCGTTTACATTAAGCTGGCAAATACCAAGCGACGGGATCGTAACTTGATAATCGGGTGCAAGCTGCCCTAATAACGCATCAGTTAATTCAGGAAAACTGTCATCAAGTTTTTGTCTAATCTGTGCAGTTAATAACGACACGCCTTCCAGTAACCGAGAGACGTGCGGGTCTTCGACTGAATCATCATCAAGCTTTAATCGACCTGCTATTTTAGGGTATTTTTTAGCATAATCAGCGCCCATTCGTCGCAGGTAACTTAATTCACGATTATAATAACTTAATAAATCATCACTCATATATACAGCCTATGGTTATTTTTATAGCGATACCAATGACAAAAAATAATTACTTATTTGCTGCCGTTTCGATTATAAATTGGAAAATTAGTACAGATTATCTGTTACCGAAATACCCAGATAAACAGGTTCAACTTCAGACTCTAAGCTGATTAATTCCGGATGCGGATCTGCGTGCATTAAAGCTTCAATTCTTAGCTTTAATGATCGGTCGATGTCATCATTGATATCGACAGGTTCTACATTCACTTCGATAATACGTGGTTCAAAACGCATAATGGTTTGTTTAACTTGAGCGCATAATGCAAGTCTTCCATCAAGGGTTCCTACTGGAAGCCCCGAAAAATCCGGAAGTCCATAGTTAAATAACGAATCGTCAAGCTCACGATAATAATGAGGCCAGGTCATCCATTTCACCTTCGAATTTAATAGATTTTCGAGGTCGCGCTTCATTGAACGACGTAATGACCGCACTGTTATGCCTGTGCGTTTCTCTTGTGCATTACTGATATTCGGTTCTAGATCGATAAGCTTATCTAATAACGACGCTTCAATAAGCTGCTTATTATGAACGGCCATTAAGCTAACTCAGCTTGTGATGACACGCCTATATTTACGTCTTGGCTATCACAGTTGTCTTTATTCTCTTGGTCATAGTAAAAATCTGTCAGCTGAACAGCTGATTCACCAATTAATAGCATTTTATGACCAACACCTTGATACATAGCCTGGCCTTCACCTGCTGCTTGATTCATTGATTGCCAATCCGTTTCACGCCCAAGCTTTTCAGCGTCTGATTGACTACTTAGGTAAGTGAGAGGTATGAATGCATCACCACTTGGTCCGTTTTCGATATCAATATGAACGCGACGCCATACTTGCTCTAGAATCGAACTTGCAGGTTGCCATTCCAGCAGGGTGATTTGTGAGAACTTAACTAAGTAAAATTTACCATTTGTTCCAAGCACTTCTAAATAGCCAGCCAAACTGTCATCAAGATCCCGTGGTTTAGTAGGACTATGCTGATAACGCGCAGATTCTAAAGCCGTGCATTGAGTCATGATGTCTTCTAGGTTGTTATCTTTAATGGCGACTTGCAGTGTCACAATGGCTTCTAACTCTGCGTCTGCATCACTAAATACTTCTGCCGTTGCCCCACCTTGCGAAAAGTCAACGCGAGATTGCTGCGCTCGAATAAGTTGTTGGACATTTTTACCACCAATCGCCGTTTCGGGGGCTTGATTGGTTAACAAGTTAATTTGTTTATCGGCTTTATCTAGCTCACCATTAATACATAGCAGCTCGATATAAGCACTGCGAATATCAGTATCAAGTGGTTGTTTTTTTAACCTTGCCTGACAATACGCGATTGCGTCTTGTAACTTACCGGTTTCAACTAACTGTTTTATTTCTTGCATGTTCATATCCTTATGCATATCTCATTTTTTTCAAATTTTAACTTAACGTAACAGCTAAACCGTAACGTCACTTGCTGCCAGTTCCGTAATTAAACGGATAGATGACACCATTTGATCTAATTGAAAATGTGGTTTTAAGTGAATGACAGAATAAAAACTCCCTGTTTTCCCTTTCACTTCATGTACTTCTACCCGTGCTTCGCACAGAGGACGTTTTGCCCTGACTTCATCTGAAGCACTTCCCGCTGCAGCTGTGTATCCCTGCAACCATTTTTGAATATCGCTTTGTATCTCTTGTGCAGTCAAATAACTGCCCACCTTTTCACGGCCAATCACCTTAATTGCATGTGCAAACCGTGATACGCAGAGAATGTATTGCAACATAGTCGCGAGTCGAGCGTTAACTTGTGCCACTTTAGTATCGGCAGTCACTTGTATACCGTTATGGATATAATTTACCGCTTTCTGTACTGATGAGTTACTGAAAAAAGCAAGCTTATCTGTGTGTTGTAAAATTGACAACGGAATAAAACCAGCTTCTGAAAATTGCTTTTCTAATCTATCACTCACAAACATATTCAATGGAATTTCGTTGCGGCGTTTATACACATCATTATTCATATTCAGTGATGACTCTGCGCCAAGATAATGATGAGGAAATTGATCAACCACGCCACGATTTATCTCACCTTGATTTACCCCTCTGATCTGAGCAAACCATTTTGAACTTGCAAAAGATCGCATTAATATGACGGCAAACGCGTAACCTATATTGCCCCATAGGTTATCTTTTTCAGCATCCTTAATCCGTTCACGGAAACGAAATTGATGATGAAAACGACCGTCATCCAAATAAGGACGCCGCATTAACATATACGGCGCTGTTAACCCAAGATATCGAGCGTCTTCTGTTTCACGTAACCGTCGCCATTGTATATATTCAACTTGTTCAAAATGAGCGTTGAGATCAATACCTAAGCCTAATTCTGAGAAGGTATTAACGCCGAACAGTTGTGGACTTGCAGAAGCAACAAAGGGGGCAAATGCCGCGGCTGAAACTTGCGTCATATTACGTAGAATATCAATATCTGATAACGCATTTCCCGGTTGAATTCGATTAGTAATTTGATAATCACCAAGCAGTAATCCGAACGGTTGACCTCCTGCTTGTCCAAATTCGTTACTGTAAATAAGGCGATAAAGGTTACTCTGATCAAATTCGATGGCACGGCTAAAGTCTCGTGATATTTCCTGCCATGAAATACTGAGCATACTGACTTTAATTATCTCTTCCCGATCAATCGCTTGCTCTTGCTGAACAAGATAATGGACGCCTCGCCAGCTCGCCTCAAGTCGTTGAAATTTATGATGATGAATAATATTGTTCATCATCATGTTCAACGCTTTATCTAAATCTGTTAATAATTGAGTTAGCGTTGCGTTAAGTTCGAGTCTGATATTTCCATTTGATTTTAATCCATTGTCTACGAGCCAAACCAATAATTCTTCAATAATGATATCGTCTTCAACATCCATTTGTTGCAAAAATTCTTGCTGCAATAAATCAGCTGGATTCAGTATAAAAGCACTATTCGTTTGACCCTTAGTATTCTTCTTTCTAGTAGTCGACGTTTGTATATTGATTGTTTCGGGTTGTTTGATAACTGTTTGCTGCACCATGTTACTCCTTTAACAATATGCATATATTGAAAGTAAGCAGGTTAAACACACCTGCTTACTATTTGTTATTATAACGATTAATTACCTTCTGGGATTTTGGCTACAAGACGTAGTGACGAACTTAACTCTTCCATTTGTAGCCAAGGTCGCATCCATGCAATAGCGTTATAGCTACCAGGTTTACCCGGAATTTCTGTGACTTTAACTTTCGCATCCGCCAGTGGGTATTTCGCTCGAATTTCTTGACCACCACCTTCAGAGGCATTAACAAAACCTAAGATCCAACGATTCAACCAATTCTCAAGATCCTTCGCTTCTGCAAAACTACCGACTTTATCCCGGCCCATCACCTTAAGGTAATGCGCAAAGCGAGAGGTTGCCATAATATAAGGTAAACGAGTGGAAATTGACGCATTTGCTTGCGCATTAGGATCAGAAAACTGGGCGGCTTTTTGACAAGACTGTGCACCAAAAAAGACCGCGTAATCTTTGTCTTTATAATGGCAGATTGGCAAGAAGCCAAGTTTACTCAATTCAGCTTCACGACGGTCGGTGATACCAATTTCAGTTGGGCATTTTAGCGTTGGATCACCATCGCTACTCATGTAAGTATGCGTAGGCAAACCAGTTACTTTACCACCGCCTTCTGCACCACGGATCGCAGTACAAAATCCATATTTTGAAAATGCTTCGGTAAGGCGAGATGCTAACGCATAGGCTGCATTTGACCAGCAATAGTTATCATTGTCAGCAGACTGAGACATATGACCATCTTCTGACAGCGCAAATTCTTCGTAACGGAATTCCTCAACTGGCGACGTTGCTTCACCATAGGGTAGACGCGCTAAAACACGTGGCATAGTAAGCGTAACAAAACGCGAATCTGCACTGTCACGGAATGAATTCCATTTGGTGTATTCCAATGACTCAAATACTTTACTTAAATCTCGAGGTTTATCCATTTCATTCCATGAATCAAAACCAAATAATTCAGGCGCAGATGCGGATAAGAATGGGCAGAAACCAGACGCAGAGACATTAGACATAAGTGAAAGGCATTCAATATCTTCTGGGTGATTACTAAATTCATAGTCACCGACAATAGCACCAAATGGTTCACCACCAGCGATACCAAATTCCCCTTCATACACCTTTTTGAAGATCTGACTTTGATCAAACTCAACCGCTTTACTCAAATCTTTATGCAGCTCTTTTTTAGTTATCGTGATTAAACGCAGTTTTAACGTACCGCCTGTATCTGTACTTGTAACCAAATTATGAACGCCGCGCCATGATCCTTCCAACTTTTGAAATTTATCATTGTGCATAATCTTCGCTAATTGCTTTGAAATTTTCTCATCCAATGCTGCTATCGATTCATTGAATGTAACCGTTAAGTTTTTATTCCAACTCACCGTCCCCTTCAACGCTTCTTCCGTTAAGGTTTTGATCAACTCTTCCGAACGCGATACTTCGGTTTGCTTTGTTGCTCCGATGACTTGGTCAAGTATTGATACTTGCTCTTCTGCTGACTCGAGTTCTTGTGCTGCTGCAAAATCTGACATTATGCTTTCTCCCCAAGGTCTAACTCATTTGCTAATTTGTCTAAATCAGCACTGTTGCTTAATACTTTTTCTAAAATATCTTCTAACTCTTCAGAACGATCTACTTTTGTCATTAAATCTCGTAACTTATTACGTGTTTCCATTAATTTACGTAATGGTTCAATTTGGTTAACAATTGCAGCGGGTTCAAAATCGGCTAGCGAATTAAACTCAAGACTAACACTCATTTCTTGGCCATCTTCATCGATCAAGGTGTTGTCTACTTTAAATTCTAATTTCGGATTCATTCGCTTTAATACATCATCAAAGTTATCTCTATCGATCTGAACAAAACGACGATCTTTTAATGGTTTTAACGAGCTTTTGTTTTCTCCCGCAAAGTCACCCATAATGCCAACCACAAAAGGTAATTCCTTTTTAGCAATTGCACCACCGGTTTCAACATCATAGGTAATATGTACCCGTGGGGTACGAACTCGTGATAATTTTGACTGTACGCTTTCCATAGCTGTTCCTTAAATTATGAGGTAATGATTATCATTACTTATGTATTGGTATTTACTGCTGAGTTTAATCTTTTATGTTTCTTCACTCTGGGCTATGCCAGTAAGTTTGAAATAATCTGTTCTCGCACTGGGGTCACTGACTAATTCTGCGAGTAGCTCAGGCAAACTAAGTTCACTCCAACGTATCGCTTGTGCTATCGCGTATGAAATTGGAGAGTGAGGCTCTGTTGTACGAAAATATTGTTCAATTTTATGCAATGCTTTAATCGCTTCTTGCCTATTATTCAACGACTGTTCCATTTGCACAAAGTCATAACCATTCGTCGGATTAACACGCGCAGTGGGCTCGGACTCGGTATTTAAGTCTGATACATCAGCCGTATCATCACTATCTAAATCATTAATTGACTCAGATTTATCAATCTCGATTTGAGACTGCGCATTAATCACGTTAAAACGTTCTGTCATAATAAAGGTAAAAATATTCTGACAATTTTGTAATTTTTCAGATATTTTTGACGTCGGTTGCGCATTACCTGACATCACTTCATCCATTTTTTCTGACAATTCACTAAAGGCCGAAATGGCGTCTTCAATATCGTGCTTTAGTTTAATTAATTCTTCATCGCCGATTTCGGTTAACGCTTCCTTAATCTGTTTCAATGAAATAGCACCGCTTTCAATTTTGCCTTTTTGTTTATCTGCGCTTAAGCTGTTTAGTTGGCTTGCTTGTTCAATCTGCCATGTTGCATACCGTTCACCAGATAAAGTTTCAACTAAAGGGATGGATAAGATTGGCATTAACAATACCCCTTCCCCTTCAAAACCATTAAGTCCAAGCAACGGTGCAATACGAGTTTCTAATCCATCTTCGTCGGGACTTGGATACAATCCATCCCAGAAGTGACAAATCAGTTGGTGTGCCAACTTGAAACCAATCGCTAATCCGGCAAAACCATCGGTACGGCATAGCGCTTCAATTAACCAAGCACAATACTCAAGATCTTTCGTTTCACTAACGAGTATTTGTGGTATTTCATCTTTGATCGGATGCCACTCTCGTACAAAGTCAGCCGTCGTTTCATCACCATCTATGCCAATTAATGCATTTCGTTCATTTGCACGAGTGCGTGTACGAATTTCTTTCAAGCGATAGTATTGAGACAAAGGTGACGTGTCAGTGCGAGGATCAATACCACACAACAATTCGCCATTAATGGGCTTTACTACATCTTCGATAATTTCTTGGTTTAATACTGACATCTACTACATCCATGTAAGGTCGATAAGCACTACAATTTAGCTAAATAACGGTACGGTAAGATCATCATTTTCAGCGCTGTTAAGCTGATTCTGTCGCGCTACCGACACTAAGATTAAGGTGACATTATCCTTTGCTCCTTTACCCAGTGCTGCGTGCATGAGCGATGAACCGGCGTTTATTACGCTATGCTGCTGTAACTGCTGCGCAATACTTGCGTCGGATAACTCACCAGTTAAGCCGTCACTGCAGAGTAATAGCATTTCACCTTCGATAATCGGATGTGTCACATGATCAATTTCGATATCTTCAACCACGCCTATCGCACGAGTGATGACATTACCCATCGGGTGTTTTTCAGCATCCTCAGCACTCAACACTCCCTGGTCGATTAATTCGTTCACATGGGAATGATCTCGTGTAATTTGCTTTAAATCTTGATGGTAAAAGCAATAACCTCGGCTATCACCAGCCCACAACCAATGTGCGGTATTACGATCAATCCAGAGTAAAACAACGGTTGAACCTGCGGTTTTCCCTGCAAGTTGGCTATGACTATAAGCAATGATTTTTTCGTTTGCTGTCAGTATCGCTTGCTTTAATACGTCAACGGTAATGCCACGATAGGCGTTCTCATTAATATAAGTATTGATTGTTTCGACAAGGATTTGGCTCGCCACATCTCCTGCCTCATGTCCACCCATGCCATCAGCAACCACCCAAATATTTTGCTCTGGGTATTCCAATAAACTGTCTTCATTTATTTTTCTCACAGCGCCAACATGAGTTTGACCAAAAGATTGTAAAACTATTTCTGTTAACATCTCGATTTACCCTTCTTAATACCGAGTCCAATTACCATCTAGCATGCCAGCATAAGTGGCTGCACTTGGCATCCCAGAAAAAACTAATGTACAAGGATCAATCTTGTCTGAACCCGCTGTCCACCATATGCTATAACGATTAAACTGCTGATTTAATGTCTGTTGTAATAAACCAAGTTGATCACTCCCAATATCTCCCGTTTGCTCTCCTACCGCCGTTAGCAGCCAATTTTGCTGGTGGCTATTCGGAGATAGCAAAGTTTGCTTGTAGGATGTAATAGGTGTGACATCAAGGCTTAGCGGTGCTAGCTTTTTATACCAATTCAGCAAGACACAGTTGTCATCTAATATCGTTAACAATTGCTGTTCGTTTTGCTGAAAAAATGCCTGTTTCTGCCAGAACTGTAGTGGGTCTAGATCCGCTTGATAGAACAAGGTAAACGGATAATATCGCCCGACGTTATCCACACTTGGGATCAAGGTGCCAGCGAAACTTCGATCTGCACACACGCCGCCACTCACTGCAAAATGCCAAATAGGTGACGTTAAATAATTATCTAGCCACTTGCCTTGCAATTTTTCTCGGCTGACTGCAAGTGCTGCTTGCACCCATTCGTTCCAAGATTGCTCTAAGCTTGAATCAAGACCTAGGCTAACAAAATCCCCTAAACTCGGAATTTTCCCGCAATATCCCGTGATGATATCAACCGTTTTAGTATTCATATTGGCACTATTCATTAATTGTTCGTCTATTACAGCTTGGCCGGACATGAAAACGCCTCCAATTCACGTGTTTTAAATGGGGTCGAAGCGCTACCAGCGATCAGCTGAATCTTCGCTACATGACCCTGAATTTCAATTTCTAACATGTTATCTCTTAGGGTTTTTGGTCGCTTAGCCACGATGTCATCTAAGAACCGGAACCAAGCCCAATCACCTTCATATGACTTTTCGACCGTGCGCATGTAGTTTGCAGGTGTAAATATCACTCGGGTTTGTGCGAAGTTTGCCGAACTTGGCCAATGATATTCAGTCACTCTTATTGGGTCATGACGATAAACAAAATTTTGGTCATCAATTTGCAGCTTAATTTGCTGCATATCGCGATCTAAGTAGTTTGCTTTCAATGCAAATTCTATCTCTGGCGTACTACCTGATTCAAAAAATTCATTTTTGATCTTGTACCACTTTCGGAACACGGCTAAAGACTTATTACTTAAACCAATATTATTCTTAAAGGTCCAACGTCTAGCACCCATTCGTACATGAGGTTTAATGTAAGTCTCAAAATACTTAGACATGGTGCCTTCGGGGCTAAAGAAGCGAGAGAAATCTTTGATCCTAACTTCATCCTGCGCATTACGCTTAAACGGATAACGCCCACGTATACGTTTTTTATATTCGTTATATACCGTACCTTGCCATACATCATTCAGATGATAACGTGAGCTTTGCAATGATATTTGTGTTGTACTTTCGACAACACCTTTAACCATTGCAGCAAAAGGCGATGGTAGATCTTCAACAAGCTTATCCAACTCAGCAAGAGGTTCTCCGGCTTGTCTTAGGTTTACATGCTGTCGAACTATTTTGTCTCCACTCGTTTGACCTCGACTCAGTTTCGCTAAAAGTGCATGCACCTTCTTCATCTGTGTTTGAACTTGTAATACATCGGTATCTTCCAGTCCCAATATCCCTGGAAATACGTTTTCAACCGATTCACCAGGTAATGCGATATTAATGCTGACATCTTGTGGCATGTACTGCTGGAAGCGGTTGGTCGTACTTGGCATTTTGTGCGCGGCTATCGCTCCTGCTACCTCACCCGCTTTGCCCGCTGCTTCTGATGCTGGTAGCTTAGTTAGCTCAATATTATCTTGAATCGCTGTTAATAGTTTTTGTATTGCTTGATCCGGTCCCGTCAACACCTTAGTGGTGTAAGCACCTTGTGATGCGGTGTCAAATGGTTTAAGTGCAACATCATCAATTAAATCACGCCAATAATAACTGTACTCTTTGAAGTAACGTTCCTTGACCTGATTAATAATTTGCTCTTCAACATCATCCCCCATACCTTTAACTTCATCACCATAAACCCAACTATCTTTTGTTAATACTTGAATGATTTTTTTGTGTTCCGCGAGGAATACTTTATAAAAACCTTCGTAAGTAAAAAGCGCAGGTATCGGTTTACTCATCGACTCACCACTGTGGCGATAAAACAGCCCTATGCTTTCATTTGGTAAGACATTGGTGAGCTTAAATTCACCGAGCTGATGTTGCTTTGACTTTTGTTGAATTCGAGCAAACGCGCGTTCAGCTAAAGGCACTGAGAGTAGAATTTCTCTCGCTTCACTTACAGCCAGCTCGTTATATGCAGGTTCTATCGCGCTACTACTTAATAACACTTCTAAATGTTCATTAAGCGCTAAACGCATTACTTTGTTAACATCACCAGGGATATTATTTTCTAAGTGGAATGAAAACCATGATTTAATTTGCTCTGCGTTATAGTATTCACGCTCAAACAACATTAAGTAAGTCTTTAAGGTTTCATATAAATAATCAATATGTGTTTTATTGTTTGCCATATCGCTGACTAACGATTTCGATACATATGCCAATAAATATTGCTGCAATGCCCGTTGATACACTTCGTTCGTTGCCTGCCCTAATCGGTCACCTTGATACAAGCCTAAATGATTCGGCCAACCGTCAGGCAAATTACCTTCATAGCCCGTTGGAAGATTACGTAGAATCGTTAATCCGTTTGCTAACGTAATGAGATCACTTGACTCAGTTAAACCACCATTTGCATTCTGTTTAAATGCCTCGACACCGTCGCTAACCTGTGCAGATAAGGCTTGATTCCAATTTGCACTTGCCCACCAGCTTGCTCCCAATACAGCCGAAGAAACACAAATCGATGTAATTGCAGTACGACGTAACCAACGATTATGACGCGCGTGCTCAGTATTAACAGTTGCAATATTTTGCTCTGCAAAAATGACATCGTTAAGTACAGACTTAAGGAAAAAACCTTTCGGTTCGTTATGATTAATAGACAGAGGGGCACTTGGTTTCAAACCAAAACCACTCGCCATTTGGCTACTCACGCGATCGATCGGGTTACCCGCTTGATGACCACTCGCGATGAAAGCACCACGTAATAGTGGTAATTTTTCAAATGCATTGGGTGCAAATATCTCTTTTAAAAAATCATCTGCGGCCCCTTGCAACATGCGTAACTGTTTTGGAAATTCATAAATTAGCGCACGGACTTTTGGGTCTCGCTCACCATTTAAGCGCTGTAACATGCCTTCATTAACTTTAACGATAAGTTGATAAAATTCTTTATTAAAGAGTGACACGACACCTTGTGTATCTTCACTGCTTTCCATCGGTAGCGTAAAGCCCCACGCTTGTTCACGCTCTTCCTCACTCAACTCTGCAAAATATTCATTAAAACCAGCAACGAGATCGGCTTTGGTGAAAATGACATATATCGGAAAAGTCATGCTCAATTGATTTTGTAATTCTTGAATTCGTTGCTTAATTGCACGCGCATGGAGATTACGTTCTGTTTGCGTACAGGTTAATAAATCTGACAAACTCATCGAAATGAGGACACCATTGATAGGTTGTTCTGCACGATAACGTCTTAACAGCCCTAAAAAGCCAAACCATGCTCTTGAATCAGTCGCACTCCGACTGTCTTGAGTCGTATAACGTCCTGCGGTGTCAATTAATACAGCTTTATCAGTAAACCACCAATCACAATGCCGAGTACCAGCAATACCGGCCAGTGCGTTTACACCCATTTCTTTCTGCAAAGGAAACTGCAGTCCAGATTGCTGTAATGCTGTCGTTTTACCCGAACCCGGAGGGCCGATAAGCACATACCAAGGTAGCTGATAAATACTTTTACCTTTGCTCAATTTAGCGGTGCGCAAAATATTAATCGCTTGCTTAAGTTTGTCTTCAATCGCTGAAATATCTTGCTCTGCTGCAATATCATCTATTTCATTGTCTTGCCCTTTGATCATCTCGCGAGCTAACTTATTATTTTGGCGTTTTACTAAAACCTTTTTGACGAGTAAGCTTGCGACCCAACATAAAAATAATAACGCTAAAAAAACCAACCGATTCATCACACTTGCTAATGGTGTGACGCCATCAATAGCAATGAGAGGACCAGCCAACCAAACACAGACGACAATGGCAATGATGCCTATAACAATAAAAAGGGTTTTTAACGTTAATAACGCGAATAGTTTCGATATACCTTGTTTAAATGACATCTTTTATTACCTCAAAATATCGATTTCGACACGACGATTTAACGCGTGCTGCTCATGACTGATCGTAGAATCTGCAACTAATGGTTCTGATGACCCCCGACCTTCAGGTAATAACCTGCCACTTAAACGAGTGTCTTTGGCTAGTACATCTGCAATGCTTGTCGCACGAGCAAGTGATAAATGCCAGTTTGAAGGGTATCGGCTCGAAATAATTTGTTGTTTATCCGTATGCCCAGTAATTAAGATTTGCCCTTGCGTTGATTCAAGTGCACGCGCAATTTTACGGATGATAGGTTGGTATGCAGGACTAATTTTATCACTACCACTGGCAAATAAATCAGCGCTAATTAAGCGGATGCTTATACGGTCAGACAGTTCTTGAACAACGACAATGTTCCGACCAATTTCTGTTTGTAATAATTGTTCTAATTTTAATGCTAATGAACTGGCTCTGACCGCTGAGGTGGCTTCCGGCTTACGGTCAACAAGATTCAATACTTGTTGGTAAACTAAATCGGCGTTTTCGTTAACATTCAAACGTAATCCTATAAAGCTCGCAGCAAGCAATGCAGCTGCAATTGATGCTGTAACCCAGATAGGTAATTCGAACTTGGCTTTGACACTACCTACTTGAGCTACTTGTAAGTTTTCAGATAAACGCTTTTCTCTGCGTCCATAATGATTTTTTAAAGCAAGCCCTAAGTTATCGCGTAACGATTCAATTAATTGTTCTGCGTTTTTAGTAACACGGTATTTACCTTGATAGCCCAGTGACAAACATAAATATTGTAATTCAACAACAAATACCATTTCGACCATATTCGCGACTGACTCGTCCAATAATTGATAGAAATGCTCGCCACCAAATGTTTCATGATAAAAATGACTTTGCAGTGAGTTTTGCGCCCATGCACTGTTACGCCCCCAAGGCATTGTCATTACAGTTTCATCAATAAATGCACAAACACAAAATTTAGCGGCATCAATGAGTTTATTATCCGTTGTTTCTGTTTTTCCACTTAACTTGTTTTCATATTTTAATGCGTGTAATTGACGTTCATATTTATCCACTATATCGATGCACTGGCCATGCAATACATCTACTTTTTCGTATTCATTATTAACCCTAAGCTGGTTAATCAAGGATAGGATTATCCCTGCGTGTTCGATCAGAGGATTCGCCCCAATGGTTAAAATTGTCTGATTAAATGCTTTATGCTGTGGCTGTACAAATAAGGTATTATTGTCATCTGCTGCAAGACCTGGTTTGGGTACAGCGTTGGCGACAGTACTAGACGGTGTTGGTTCGGGTTGACTCCGACCTCCAGGTCTAGGTTTAAATATTGTTTTTTCACTCATACTAATCTATCCCTGCTTACTGCTAAACGGTCCATGTTAACGTTCAATGTAAAATTTCCTGCTGATACTTATTGCTTTATTGACCACAATTCCATTGCGAGCCCTGGAAACTGTCCAGATAAATGGATAGCAACACCACCACTACTTTTTAATTTATGCCAATATTCACTACTACTATCTAATTGGAAATAAACACTCCCTGCATGATAAGGAATTTGCCTTGGGGCAACAGGTAAGGATGTAACGCTAATTCCTGGAAGTTGTACATTAACCAGATCCCGAATCAGTTCGACCGGGCCAATTTTTATTTGACCCGGTAAGTTTTTTGTTACCTCTTGTACCGACATATTTGCTTTTACAGCCAAGACTAAAATACTATTTTCCAGCACACTTTTGTCTGCAAGTTGTGCGACATAAATTCCAAATTGCTTCTCAATAAGCGCTAATCCTACCGCCGTATGATCGACCACAACACTCAAGGTTTGAGTCAATAACGACATACAACTACCGAAGGTTGCAGCTAAGTTATCATGCTTATATAAAGGCATTTTCGCTGCTCTTTTTGTTTCACCGTAAAAGGTCGATAACTCTCCCGAAATCGAAATAAACAGTTCAAATAATCGCTCAGGATGTAATGTACGCTGCTGTAAATTGTGCATCAATAAGGGCTCGATTCGATTTAAAAGTTGCAGCATCATATAGTCTGCAACTGTAGATGCTTGACCCTGGCCTTTTGTTAAACGAGCGGCAATGGCTTCTGCGCGCTGCACGACCATACCGGTAACTTCATTGATATAGTCAACGAGATGGGCAACAGATTTAATACTCATACAAGGTGGGATAAACTTTTTATCAAGCTTGATATCACCTGTATCACTGACATTAATCACACGCGCAATCGGAATCGTTACATAACCCGTGAGATCTTGAGTTGCGAGTTTAAATTCAGCACTTAGTTTAGCCATCGCAATTGATTCAACGGGTAAACTCTCGAGTGATGTATCAATTACATCTTTATAAACATTTAAATAGCGTACTATAACGTCATCATTTTCACTGTTTGTAATATTAAGACCGATACTTTTCTCTATAGGTAATGCCAACACGATATTACAATCAATCGTCCCTGGCGGTATAAGCAACGGCGGTGGTAATCTTGCCTGTGATGGCATCTTAATGTGTGTACCATCATTAAAAACACCTTCAAAATCCGTTAACGAAAAACGCCCTAGCGTTAATAAATCATCGTCAGTACAAAGTTCAACAACCCCCCACTGGTGAGATCCTAAAGCTTGCAATAAGCGCCTTTGTACATAACCATGATGTCGGTCTTGCTGCTGAAAATGCTGGGGGCGAAGAAACATTCCCTCACTCCATGCAACTTTACTGAAGTCACTCATTACTGTAATCCCCCATGCTGATATCTATCATCACCGCGTAATAAAATTGCTTATTAATCACGAATAAACACACTTAGTTTTTCTAAATACACATTGAAATTATCGTACGCTTTAGGATCAACGGCTATTACATCTCTCCAACGTGAGTTTTCAATATCTTGGTAAGCAACTAGTACTGCTATAAATCGTGTGTTTTTGTTTAATTCACGTTCATATTTTAGCTGTTGGCCTGGGTTGAATACTAACTCTTCCTTTTCAAGCAACTCTGGCCCAAGTATCTCTTCGTAGTCTGAATACAAGCTAAAGAAATCGGCTGTTTCAATCGGCCCACGACTTGCTAGCTGAAATATTTTAACAACGACTGGTGATGGGCGCGTTTCAATGTCGGGGTTTAAATTCCTAGATGCAACAAAATTTAATGTTGTAGATGGCGTTATTACAAAGTTCATCATCGAACACCCTGCCAGACTACTTACCGCTAGTATTGCCATGCACATAAAAACGATGCGATTAAAGCGATTACTTTTTAAGTTTAATAATTTCATGTCTCTGCCTGTTTTAATATTATGGTTTTTAAGTAAATTCGGTTTATTACAAAATATCATTTACCCTGTTTCTGCCTTTCTTCATAAGCTCGAACAAACGCGTCAGAAAGGATACTTTCACGGTTAACAGTGATTTCGTTGCGGATATCTTCATGCATTTCAATAAAATTACGCCACATTTTCTGCTCTTTACTACTACGTTTAAACTTATCAAAAAATCCTTTTTCGTCTTGATCCGGGACCATATTATCTGGTGAGAGTTGTTCTAAAACACCGACAACCGCGCCCTCTAGACCAGCCCGCATGCTCTGTTCATGCTGACGTAAATCACCAAATGCTTCTGTAATGGCTTTGTTTGTCGACATAAAACTGCCATTGGTGCGCAAATATAAATTACGAAATAAGTCATCAACAGAAGCTGAAAATTTGAATGGGTTATTTTCTTTAATCTGAAACATGGTGTGATTAACGCGGAACTGATTTTTAAATAAAGCTCGGTCTCGTAATGAAGCCATAAGCTCATCATTTATAGTTCGGATTGATGTTCCAAGGTCAAACCACCATTCCTCATCATCAATAACAGGTGACGATTCAATGCCTAGACCTTTAAGAAACGCAGCCATTTTATCTGTGTTTTTAACTTTAGACTGCGGAGAATCGCTAACGATTTTTTTGCTTACTAACGCGACTTCCTCATCTTTTTTTGTCGATGCTGCTTCCTGTATATCGACAATTGGTTTTGGTGCGATTTTAGGTGCGCAGGCACTTTTCCCATCATTCGCCCAATTCCAATCGTCAGGAATAATGTTGCTATCTAGTACTAAACTATCCTGTAATTCACTGCCGATTAAATGAGGGTCGCTTACACTCGTCAGATTAACCGGCTTATCATGATTGACACGATCTTCTTCTATATATGCAGAAGAATCATAAGAAGAAAAAGGAGATGATGTTGAGTTTGAAGCCAGTAAATGATCATCTGATAATTCGACCTCAATGTTCACTTCAATGACGTATTCGCCAAGAATAATTTGCTCGCCAGATGCCAATGTATGGCGATTGCCTTTACCAAGGGGCTTAGTAGACTGATTAACGAACACACCATTTGTCGATACATCTGTAATATAATATTTACCCATCACTAACGTTAATTCGGCATGTCGACTGGATAAAATTTTATCGCTGTCAGGTAGTACCCAATCATTTGAATCAGAACGACCAATTACCGCAGATGCACCTTCTAATTTAAAGGTTGCTTGTAAATTTGGTGATAATTGTTGATAACTTATTACAGATAAAAGCAGTCCCATTTGTCATTCCTTGACTTATCTTGTTAACGCTAAATAAATATCCAGCTGGCCCTATACATTTATCAATGTTATTAACTTCTAAGTTCATGAAGTTTTGTATTTAATACGAATTGATATAATCATAAAACCAAATAAGTACAACCAAGTCAAACAAGCTAATCCGCTACATTTACAATTTAAACAGATATCTAATACTACATTTAATACTATTTCCGGTAAATAAATGTGTATGCTGATTGTCGTTAATGAAATACAAGGATTTATTATTCGCTAAGAAAAGTAAATTTTTCATTTATTGCTAAGCATAATTTCAACCGTATTTAGACACGTCAGTTGACAGAACGACAAGGTAGCCCGAAAGCACTTTAAAAACAATAACTTACCATGGCGCAATTCATTTTTCAAGATCATGGTAAATGAATAGGAAAATGATAAAACGCTTTATTCACTATTGACAAAAAGCATAATAAAAATCGTAATTACAACTTACTTTCATTTGCTAATATTAAAGTTAACTAAAGTATTAATTTTAATAAAAAGCATAAATCAATACAAAAGGACTAGATGGAACTAGTACTTTTAATACATTAAGTTTTCAAAAAAACACAAGGAGTCTAGTGTGGGAAAAGATAAAATGCTATTAGGTAATAAAAACTCAAAACATGACATTGATACAGCGACACTTACAGGACAGGTACTAAAAAATAGATATGAATTAGAAGCGCACATTGGCTCTGGCGGCATGAGTGATATATATAAAGCAAAAGATTTGTTATTAGATAAAGCAGGTGTCGAAGAACCTTACGTGGCGATAAAAGTCTTGCAACCACAATACACACGAAATAAAGAGGCACAACAACTGCTGTTTCGGGAAGCACATAAAACGATGTCTCTTTCTCATCCCAATATTATCCGTGTTTATGATGTAGATAAGGAAGATAATCTTTGCTTTATCATTATGGAATGGTTAAATGGCGAAACACTTGATCAAGTGATTTCACGATCTAAACCTAAGGGATTAACATATAAAGGTGCTGAGAAAGTTATTTCACAGGTCGCTGATGCACTCAAATTCGCCCATAAAAATGGCATTGTACATACAGATTTAAAACCCTCTAATATCATGCTCACACGTAATGGTGATATTAAGATTTTCGACTTTGGTGTTGCCAGATTAATCCAGAATAAGGCAGATGAATTTGCCAACGATAATATTGAACAGCATAACTCACTGAGTGGCTATACACCTGCTTATGCAAGTGCGGAGTTGTTGCAAGGTCAGCAACCATCAGAAAGCGATGACATCTTTTCATTAGGCTGTATTTTTTACGAATTACTATCAAGTAAACATCCTTATTTACGTAAACCGGCAGATCAAGCAATTACGGATAAGATCACTGTAAAAAAATTAACTAAACTCAGTAATAATAAATGGAAAGTTATTTATTCAGCATTGCAACTATCGAATGCAGATCGACCACAAAGCATTCAAGCGTGGCAATCTAAACTAACCCGCAAACCACTTCCTGTTTTTTCAACCATATTACCTTTACTTACTATCTTAGGTTCTGTCGGTTATTTTTATTATATGGAAAATGTAATCACTACACAGCAATTGACTGAACGGGTTCATACATCGAATGTTGATAACTTAGCTAACTCAAGCGTTGAAGTATTCATGAATTCATTATCTGAGCTAGATGGTGAAACAGCGACGATTAAAGCCGGTATCTTGCGACTGAAACGTGGGGAAGTGATCAACTTCCATATTGCAAAAATAAACCGAATTATGCAGGATCCAAAATCACGCTATCCTGATTTCGACCAGATGGCAGCATTGATTGAAGAAACGACAACCTTATATCCAGACTCGATTAAACTTACCGATATGGAACTGTATGTTGAAGACCAAAGAGAGTCAGCAAGAGCGATACTGCTCGCGAATATTGAACAACGCCTACTAGATGCAAACTACCTACCTGACAGCGATGGAACCGATATATTCACACTACGTCAAGATATGAAACAAGTTGATACAGATTACAAGATCATCCCTTCAAAGCAAGCGGTAAACCTATATCGTAAACAACTCCGTACTGCGGTCAGTGAGTACAATTATAACGTCATTAATACACTACTGGCACCCGGCGAATTACTATTTAAAAATTCAGCTTCGGAACTACAAACATTATTAGATCAGCCAGAACTAATCACTGCGATTAAAACGCTCACTGATTATCAAGCTTCAGATAAATCACGATCATTTCCTTTCGATGCTGCAGAGCTATTTTATCGAGATCGATTTGATGCATGGATTGCTGCTGTAAAAATGGCGACAAGTCAACGGACATTAGACCGAATTTATAATCAACAAAACACGTATAACAAATCACTACCCGTCAATTTTAAACCGTTAATCAAGTTACGCCGAGATTTAGCCAATCGTTATTTGAAACTAATTGTGACAGGTAAAATTAAATCAGAGTCAAAAGTAATTAAAAAAGCGGAGAGTCTGTTAACAAAAGCAGATAAAGGGCAAGAAGATTTGATTTAAATATTGAAATAAAACGCGGGGTTGAGACATTAGGGCAGTAACTCGCCCTCCTGTCTGACAGTCTACAACAAAGAGCAGACTGTCATCATCAATCAATACGAGTGAGCTAAAGATTAGATTTCAAAAGGCACTGTTTATTATGGTTAGCTCACTTAGACAGCTGTATGGATTGAATGCTTGCTCGAAGTTTATCTTCATACTTTGGAAATTCTCCTTTCGCTGAATTGAAGTTGAAAATAAGCATTTCTTTACCATAGCTAGTAATAAGCATGATGTTGTGTATGTCTGTATCAATCGCGTTTGAGAACATCTCAAGATACACCCATTTTTTTCCAGAAAGCTCTATAATTTCTTTCTTTTTCCATTCAACACCGGGGATCATACGATCAAAAATTTTCTTAAAGGAATCCATTATAACTGGCAACGGAGCTGCCGAAATATCATTTGGCTTAAGGTCATATGTAATAGTAGTCGAAGCCGAAGCATTGCCAAGAACCCATTTAGGGGCCCTCTTGTGTGGCCACTTTGTATCTATAATCTCTTGAGGTAATGGCCGAAATTCATAAGGTGACACGAATGAAATATCAGTGTTAGAAACGCTAATTTTCTTTGCCAAAGAAGCAAAAGAGAGCGTGATAACCATAAGACTTAATAGAAACTTCATTTAATATACCTAATGAGTTAATTAGTGATTTCCCAGGTATTCCGTATGATGCCTAAAAATCACGAGCATAAAATAACTAAACACTTCATTATTGTTAAATAACAATGAATTACATTGCTTTTAGTATTGATTATTAAATTATTCTGTTAATTGAAAATAAATCACCATAAATATAAATACATTTATAGCTCACTGCTCTATTTCTACGCCCTACCCTACTGCGAGCCTATATACTGATATACCATCATAATTACAATAGGATACAAATTTAACATACAAGACAATCGCTAAACATTAGCGACATAAGTTTGATGTGGGTCACAAAGTATTTTATGAAAGTTTATAACTGATCAATTGGTAGTTTAAAAATCCCAACCAAAACGCAACGAGCCATGAAAACACTAACAATATTGGCACTTCTCGAAAGTACTGAAAGGTGCTATGGTGCCAAAAACGAATCAACAAGGAAACTCATCATGACTAAATTTGCGCTAATTACTGGAGCGAGTCGTGGTATAGGAAAGGCTATTTCTCATTACTTTGCCCAGCAAGGATATTCGCTTATTTTAGTTTCATTAAATAAGGCAAATCTAGAGTTAGCTAAGTTAGAGATAGAATCACAATATCCGTCGACTAATATCGAAACAATGACAGTCGATTTTAATAAGCCAGCAGACGTTGAATCTACAATAAAATCGATTATTACTAACCACGATTCTATCGATGTTATGGTTAATAGCGCCGGAGTCCTCATGGCAGGGCACGTAGATCTAACACTGAATCAACTTTCTGAATTAATAAATGTAAACCTACTTTCGACCATTACAGCATGTAATTTGGTTATCGAAAAAATGAAACGACAAGGTTACGGTGAAATTTATAATATCGGATCAACCGCTGGCTTAGAGCCTGTTCCTAAAATAGCCGCTTATTCAGCAACAAAAGCCGCTATCGTTAGTTATAGTCAATCTCTTTATCAGGAACTTCTTCCTTTTGGCATTAAGGTTTGCTGCCTATGCCCAAGTGTTGTCGATACTGACATGACCAATGATGGGCGTATTATGAACGACCTCAAAATTGAAACTCAAGATTTAACCAAAGCTATCGATTTTATACGCAGTTTATCTCCTAGCGCCACTATGTCGACATTATCTATACGTTGTAAAACCATTGATTTAGAGAAGTAGTGACTTAGAATCAGGTGGGAGTCATGCCAACGCCTATTTTTAGGCGTTAACCTTCAAGATTTAGACTAGCATCACGTCCAAATTTTAATTACAGTAAACTAACTCACAACTTAAAACCAAAGTATTCAATACTTTTGCCAATGATACATCTAAGGCTAGCTTTAGTGCATCCCCCCACCACTAAAGTGAAAATATGATTGAACTAATGACATTCGTACTTACAGCATCATTATCCATCACCTTCCCTGTTTTGTTAAGAGAGGTTCATTTTGGCGTCTAGAAATTCGACTTCAGGCTTATGGGTGGCATTATTCGGATTATGTCTGATAATTCTGCGTATGATTCTTATGAACTCACACAATCGCATTGCACAGTGAAGCACTAGCGCTTATTTGATCATGATCTACTTATTAGAGTCAGGGGGTTAAATACCCCTGACAGAACTTAATTTTTATTAATTATAATAATTTCTAATGGTTATGCACGTGGCCTTGCATTTAAATCGCGACCTGAACGGTGATTTTCCCTGCATATTTAAAATTCAAATCTAATGGAAATCTCTCTCCTTTTTTCGGTATATATTTCGGATTGAAGATCATTAAATGCAACCCACCTGGTTCAAATTTTTTTGTTTTCATCGAGCCAATTTTTACCTTGTTAACCTTTTTCATTATCATCACGCCATCTTGCATAGCATGCATATGGATCTCAGACTTGTCAGCAATAGGCGTGGATACCGAAACCAAGTAATCATCTTTCGTTGAGTTATTCTTAAGCTGGAAATACCCCGTAATCACCTCGCTGTTTGGGGCCGCTAATCTACTCCAAGGATGGTCAATTCGCATATGCGCCTGAGTATAATCATGGGCTACCGCAAATGTAGAAAAAGCAAAACTTATCGTAATAAGGAATGCAATAATTATTTTTTTCATCATATTAAACCTATTTTATTTATTCTTATAAATCTCGATTTACCAATATAGATTACCTTGGTAAATCAACCAGAAAGCTTGTTCTTTTTGTTCTTGGGTTTGGTCAAAGTTACCTTGGAGTCGCAAAATTTGATTATCGCCAACAAACCAGTTCATAATAAGGCTGAGTCGCTCAGGATTATGGCCTTTACTGTCTAAGGTGTTCGCAAACTCTGTACTATTTTGAGTCACTTTATTATCAGTGAGTAAGGTGTCGTAACGAAATGCCACTTGGACATCCTGCCATTGCCAATATAACTGTGAGCTTATACCCTGGTTTGTAGCATCGAGTTTAGTCTGAAATTGCTGGCTATCAGTTAGGTCTGCATCAATTTGTTGTGCCATCCATTCAATATCCCAGCCTAACGCTATCCACTGCCACTGCAATCCTAGGCTGACTAAGTTTGTATCACCCGTAAAAGTAATATTGTTCGCATTTCCGTGCGTATGCCCAGTTTTCTCATCGTCACCGCGTTGATATGCATTAAAGTGCGTCAACGAGCTTTTAAGCAACACACTATTTTGCTCTCCAAACCACTGCAACTCATATGCTAGCCCATAAGCATGTGGCGTGGCGCTGTTCTCATCAACTGATGCCGGGTAGCCGTTTCCACGGCCAATCCAAGTGGTAAACTGCTGGGTATCATTGGACCAACGTAATTGAATACTATCATCACTATATTGACTGGCTAAAAACGCCTGTTGTGACAAATTAGCATCGATAAACAGCCAATCATGGTCATGAGTAGCGTTATACAGACCGATATCAGTCAGTTGTCGGCCAACCCGAAGTTGCCACTTTTCCCCAATATCAGGTTGTAACCAGAGCTCTTCAACAGTTGTTGATTCAGCATTATGACTACCAAGTATAAGGTGTCCGGCCAGTACTGATTCGATGCTAACTGTGAAAGCGACTTCCCCATGTATCAGCTGCAACCCTTGCTCATTGTGTACAGCATCATCACCTGTGATAACCCCAGGAATAGACCAAGTCTCAGCCTGTCGACTGTCTTGATAATAGCCAAGTTGGGCAAACAGGCTACCACCAAAATCACTCCGTTCAAGGAGACCTGATTTATCCCCATGTGCCAATAAGGACGCACTAAACAGGGTATAGAACAAACCTAAAATATATTTCTTTTTCATTGTGCCAGCTCCGCCTTAAATGGATTGGAATAACGGGGATTACGAATAAAAACGGGATCACTGAGAGCATTCAAAAAAGCCAACAAGTCATCGCGCTCTTGCTTGCTCATCGAGAAGCCCGTTACAAACTCACTTTTATTAGGATTCTGTCGCCCATCACCAGCATATTCTCCACTGATGATGTGGCGCCCACCAGCTGCATAAAATCCTAATACTTCTTCTAGTGTGTCTATACTACCGTCATGCATATAAGGTGCGGTATAAGCAATATTTCGTAATGTCGGCGGTCTAAATTTACCTTTATCCTCGACTTTTTGAGTTACTGCAAACAAACCATTATCAATTGCAGGATAACTGCCCTCCTCATCCAGGTTATAAAGCCCAGTATTGAAGAAAGGTCGACTTACAAATACCGTTTCATCGTGGAGTGTCGAGTCACTAAAATTAAAACCATTATGACAATGGAAACATTCCATCTTTTCGCTATTAAATAAATTTTGACCGCGCTGCGCAGAGGAGCTTAGCCTGCCTTTATCAAAATCAGAGTCCTTGGAAATAAGGGCTCGGTTAAACACCGCTAGCGCTTTAATTATATTTGGAAAGGAAATTGACTGTTGTTCGTCTGGAAACGCCATATCAAACATATTCTGGTATTTTGTCTCGTGATTAAAACGCGCCTTAATATCATCACGGTTTGCATCGTGGATCCCCATTTCAACGGGGAATTCTCCAAACATAGGAATAATCAATTGGTCTTCAATCCCTTTAAGTAAGGGATTTGCCCAAGTATAACTGGCGTTATAACCTATATTGGTCAGTGTTTGAGAGTTCCTGTGCAGCACCTCTCCGGTTGAACCTTTGGGCGTTTTTAAGCCATCACTAAATGCGAGTTCTTGGTGATGACAAGACTCACATGAGAATGTTTGGTTACCCGATAAGCGTTTATCATAAAACAAGTGCCGACCTAGCTGAAACTTAGCTTCGGTCGCCAAGTTATCTGCAGGTTCTTTAGGCAAAGGTAATGAACCAGTTTGAAAATCAAACTGATTGGTATTATGCGTACTCGGTGGCACAACTTCGTAGCTGGATTCACTGTCACAACCCGCCATGATTACCATGGCGAGTAATGTCAGCAAACAAAGCATATAGTTTGCTGACATGATTATTACTCCACTGCTATCCAGGTTTGTACAGCACTACAGTCACCGTCTATGCATTGCCCTGACGTTAGATCTAGACCTAAGCGACCAAAAATATGCTGGCAAACACTATCTGTACTCGATGACATACACATTGACGGCGCCATATCATCTATGTCATTCCCAGCCACCAACTTTTGGTAGTCAAAGACAATACTGTTGCTCGCTGGATTGAAACTATCAAATTGATATTTCGGGCGATTTGGTCTAGAACTGCTGCAATCCACGGTCTCGGTATCCGCATCTACAACTTCACACCCGGTAGTACCAAGGTGAATCATCAAGCCTTTAATATCCATTCTCAGATGTTTATGTCCCATCTGCCAACTCCAATTCATCCCCATAACATCTAACGGAGATACAGCGTCATCACCGTCAATGCCATAGTTATTCAACTCTGTGGGAACACCTAAAGTAAATTGAATACCATCATAGTTACCACTTGGGACAGTACCTTTAATCACATGATTAAGCGCGGTATTACCGTTGCTGCAACTACCTGTTCCGGTTTCGAAATCGAGAAGAGCGACATTTTTGTACTGCCACTTCTTATCTTGATCTAGCATTACGCTAACCAGCTCATCAGCATCATTTACCAACGCAACTTCCGAGATATAGATACGTGCATCTTTAAATTCAGGGTTCAGGTTGCTAAGGCCGACAAGGCTGAACATTGGATCGCATGATATATCTTCGTTGCCGACACGAGCAGCAAATTTTATTTCGACGTTCTGTGTGGTAGTCACACTTGGCGTTGGAGATTGTTGCGTCGTATCTTCAGAACTGCTACTACTGCTACCACAACCAGATAAAGCGCCAACAATTGCCACTGCCAATAATTTATTCATCCACATATTTAACTTCCTTTTAACTCTTTTTCCAAAATATAGGCTGCTAACAGGCAGCCAAAAGATCACAAGGCCAATGGTGATGAGACGCAAAATACCGTTTATATAAGGTGCGTAAAATCATCACAAGGTTGGAGCAAGTGAAAATAAATGTTTAGTGATGGAAATGCGTGATAATGGAATAACTAGACCGAGTTACACTTGAACGTTAACTTAACCCTGTCGCCATAAATCATGCATAAAAGGTAAAAGGCGGTGATTGTTTAGGCGCGAGTGATAAATATACTTTTTGTTGGCAACTCGTATAGTTATATTGCGGGGCACGAGGAGTCGAGCGATTAAGCCATACAGACAGTAAACATATTAATAGAACGGCAAAAAAAATAGAATGTTGAAATGCTTTAAGAAGTTGGCAGCTGAATTGTAACGATTGGTGCTCTTCCTCGGCAGAATGAGAACCTTCACTATTTTGAGTAATAAGTTCGTTTACATTAGCCCACCTAAAGCCTAACGGCGTACACAACAAGATTTTTTCACCTTGTAATTTGCTCAACCAATTTTTGTTCAGTACTTCACTTGGATTTAAAGCGATTGTAGCGGCGATATAAATTTGAAATAGCAAAGAGATAGTAACAAAAAATGCCATTATCTGTTGAGATACATTATTATTTCTTATTCTATGCATAAAATTAATATACCGTAAAAATTAGTCGGTCAGAACAATAACAAACAAGATTTATAATTGTAGTAATTAATTCACACTTTGGTAGCAATGTTAATAATAAAGTAAGGAATTGTTGTTTTTTCGCTCTAACTCCGTTATTTACAGTAACTTATTACACATTACAGGTACCAATAAACATTGTAGTATAAATAATTTCCTAGCATATATTATTTCTGTTCACGGTAATCCAGTGCTCGTTAAGCCAAGCACTTTAACGTGGTGAATGATAAATTGATTTGTTGCCGTTTGTTGCATATCTTTAATTAATACCAAAACAATATTTCCTAATCACAGCCTTATTTTCCATAGGGGCTTCAAAAGGAATATAAATGTATTTAAAGTCTATATATGCTGCTCTAGCCGGGATTACTTTGTCTGCTAGCTACTTTATTAACTTAGCTAATGCGGGAACCATCTATGACTTTGATATAAGAGTCAATTTTGACAGTGGCCTAACTAACTCACAACAAACTGTTTTTTCTGATGCAGAAAATCTTTGGGAGTTATTCATCGTAGGATACCGAGATGAGTTCCCAGGCCCAGGTTTAGATATTAGTGCTTCTGGCCAGAATATAGATGGTGTTGGAGGCACTCTTGGAAAAACAGGAATTACTTATGGTTTATTTATTCCTAGCTATGTTTATGCCACAGAGGGGACGATACAAATTGATAGTGCAGATCTGCTTTCTATAGAAACAGCTGGAAATCTATTTCATGTTGTCATGCATGAAATGGCACATGCCATTGGTTTTGGTATTTTATGGGGACCGACATTAAATGATTTATTAGATAGCGCTGGTAATTATATAGGCCAATATGGATTAGAAACATATCAACTTAGTAATCCAGAAGCGACATTTGTCCCTGTAGAACAAGATGGCGGCCCAGGAACTGCGGGCTACCATTGGAATGAGCCTTATGGAGGCGGGCTCAGTGAATTAATGACTGGTTGGTTAGATCCTAATACCACGATTAGTTTAACAACTATAAATTCGTTCGCAGATTTAGGTTATGTTATTAATCCAAATTTCTCTGTGGAACAAGTCCCAGAACCATCAACACTTGTCATTTTCGCGTTCGCTATAATGGGGTTATTCTCACGAAAATATAACAAACAGTATCGAAATTAATAAGGCTCAGTTGATTTACCTACAAATGCAACAACGACCTTATCACCACCTAACGTACGAGAAAATGCATAGCCATTTTGTTGCTTAATCTCCTTATGGGTCCCAGCACCAATAGCTGGATGAGCCTGCCTAAATTGCCCGAGTGTTTGCCAGTGTTTGAGTAATTTCTGGCGGTTAGCATCCAATAACCAATTCATATCAGAACGAGTTCCTTGATGGAAATCATCTGCATAAGCGCCTATATCTCTTGCTACTTCATCACCGTAATAAACTTGAATAGCACCAGGACTTAGCAACAGCGCACTGGCTGCATTCCGCTGCATTTCAAATGATTTAAATCGCCCAAAGAAAAGCTCTGTATCATGAGATGACATATAACTAACAGGATTAAAGTCGGGTTTTTCTTTGAGTGTATCTGCGTAATGTTGGTAAGTATCGGCCATCTTGCTAAAACAGAGAGCCCCTTCATCCATTTTTTTCTGCATATCAAAATTGAGCAGAGCATCAAAACCGTCATCATAGTAAGGGCTACGGTAAGCGCTATGCCCCCATACCTCTCCCATCATCCAAAATGGTTGTCCTGTTTCATCATTCGCTTCGCGCCAATCATTTAAACTTTTTGTTGCAGCTTCTTTTAAGCGCATCCATACATCGCCAGACACATGTTTTACAGTATCGATACGATAACCATCAATACCAAAACGCTTCACCCAGTCTGTTTGCCACTCGATCAAGTAATCCGCTACAGTATAGTTATCACGGCTAATGACTCGTGTTCCGGGGTTATTTAATAGCCATTGTGGGGGGGTAACAGACTTGGTGGATTCTGTTATAAAGTCTGGCAGGCCTGCAAGTGAAAGTGTTAGGTCATTCGAGCCTGGTTTTGGATAATTAGGTAAACTGGCACGAACCCAATCACCTCCCCACCACTGACTCCATGCAACATTATCATAATCAATATTGTCATTGAAACTATGCCAATTTTGGCCCGTATTTGGTTGCCAATCACGCCATTGTACAGGCCAGCTTTGAGCAGGGTTTACAACAGGAATTTGATCACGCTGTAAATCTGTTAAGGTGGCATATCCGGGGTGGTTTATGACGACATCGAGTAAAACTTTAATACCCCGCTTATGCGCTTCTTCAACCAAACGCTTGAGATCATTTTCATTGCCAAAATTCGCATCTATTTTAGTAAAATCACGAGCCCAATAGCCGTGATAACTATAAAATGGAAACGAGCCAGCGTTACCACCACCGACAAATCCCCGTACTTGTTCTACAATAGGTGAAAGCCAAATAGCACTTGTTCCTAAGCTCTTAATATAATCAAGCTTCTCAATAACCCCTTTTAAATCGCCACCATGAAAGGTTCCAACCTCATCTTTTCCATCTTTACGGCGACCATAACTATTATCATTGCTTGTATCTTGATTATTAAAACGATCAATCATAACAAAATAAATATTTGCGTTGCGCCAGTTAAATTTAGCTTCTTTGAGTTGACCTTTTAGTGGCTCCAATAATATTAATCCCCCACTATTAATTGCAGGCGTAATGGTTACTTGCTGTTGAATAACAGTGACAACTTGCCCGCTTAGTTTATCTTTTAATTGAGTGCCATCTTTATAGGTATCGGCAAGGTTAATAGTAACCTCTCCACCTTTATAGACGTCACATTGCACTTGTGGTAAAGGACGTTTGAATGCTTTGTCAGTGGATTTTTTGGGCTGACGTTTTATTAACAGTGTTTTATTTTCTGCATCAAATATAAATGCATAATCACCATTAAATCTGATCTTAATAGACAGTTCAGTCGGTGAATCACAATTCAAAGCCAGTGGTTGACTAAACCTTACCTTTTGTTTTTTTGGCTTAATGCAGCTTCCTTCAATTCCAGTAACATTTAAGGTATAGCTTGCTTTAGTAAGTGGCACCGCCAGCGGAGATTCACTAGTGAGCAAGAAGTCTCGACTAGTGGTACTGGTTGAGATGGTTAGATTGGGTGAGGCAAACAAGCTTGGGCTGACAAGCATGAGTACAAGACTTATTTTATTTAATTTCATCTTCAAACCTAAGTTATTCCATTAATTAATATAATAATAAAACGGAACCATTGGTCAGACATCATCCTGCTAAACTACGCCCCAAATAGTTAGTCAACTCACAGTTTTAGTTAAACAGGGAGTAGAATCTGCGAAAGAACAAAGTTCATTCTGTAAGTTAACGCCAAACTAAATTCAAAAAGTCCGGCTCTATTAAAGCCCCTAAAGAAAGGGGGCTTTTTATATTTTAATTTCAGTAACCGATATTAATCGCTAGTGCGATAGCTCGCCAATTCAGTGCTTAAGCTCACACCTTGTAATTTTAACTGGTTTACACGTTGTAAATACGCGGCACCTTTTAGCATATGCAAGGCTACGTCAACAGCACCACGGCGGGTATAATCTTCAAGATAAGATCCTTTCACCCAACTGTTAAATGCACCTAGACTTGGACCTGCCCAGATCTGGTAATCCATTTCACGGCCCTTCTCACCTGTATTTGACCAGCGTGAAGACAGACCTAAATACCAACGGAAAATTAATGCCATTTTACGCTTAGGGCTACTTTTCGCACGCGCTAACATTTCAGGATCACGCTCAGCAAAGAACGCTATCGTGCCAGCCCAGATCTCGTCAAGGTTTGAACGGAAAATCTGTTTTTCAATCTTCTCACGTTCCGCTGCAGGAATATCTTCAATCGAGTCATAAGCGACATACAAGTCATACAGTTTCTTCGCACGCATAGCGAACATAGAACCACGTTTTAATACTTGTAGTTTAACGCCCATTTCAAACATATCAGCCGCAGGTGCCATTGTCACATCGGCCATTTCAACGGTAGATAATAGTTTACGGGTATATTCAGATGCACCAGCTTCGACACAAGCCTGATTAACAGATCCCAACACTATGTAAGCTGCGCCCATGTTAAATGCAGCGAGTGCCGCTTCTGGTGTTCCGATACCACCACCAGCACCCACACGTAATGCAGGAGAAAAGTTATACTTAGCTTGCACTTCGTCACGCAGGCCAATAATAGTCGGTAATAACGTTAAAAATGGTCTGTTGTCAGTATGACCACCAGAATCCGCTTCCGCAGTAATATCATCAGCCATTGGCACTAACAGTGCTAATGCCGCTTGCTGTGGTGTGATCTTGCCTTGTGCTAATAATTTATCCAGTAACTTTTGCGGTGCAGGTTCCATAAAGCGACGGCCAACTTCAGTACGCGATACTTTAGCAATAACCTTGTTACCAATATTAACAGTGCCATCACTATTTTTAGATAAGCCTGCAGCACGGTACCAAACAATATGCTCTGTTAACCCTAAGTAAGCTGAAGCCTCTACTGTTTTAACACCCAGTTTAAGGAAACGTTCAACCGCGCCACGCTCTAGTGCTTCTTCTGCTGGTGCATGGATCAAGTTGACCGCGTATGGACCATTTGGTAATTCCGCTTGGATACGACGAATTGCATCTTCAACGGCATCAGGAACTAAACCCGCGGCACCGAAAGAACATAACAGTCCCGCTTTACCTAACGCGACAACAAGCTCAACAGACGCAATACCGTTAGCCATCGCGCCGCCATGGTAGGCATATTTAACCCCGTGTTGATTTTTATAAGCTGCATCGCCCAGATCTTCTGGGGTAAGTTTTTGTGCAAATGCCAGTACATCAACGTCAACATTGTTGCTGATTGCACCAGGTACTGAAGTATGGTTAGTAATACCCATAACACCCGAATTATTAGCGACACTACTTGCAACACTATTCGCCACATAAAGCGGCTTAGCCAGATCCATCAAGGCGGCCTTAATTTCTACATCTTGCGTATGCACTGACGCCGGATCGACTTTCCAAGCCCAATTGATCGTGTTGCTATTGTTAAAACCTAAACTCGACATACTTCATTCCTATTTTTGCAGCTGCTGAACACTTTATTCACATTTTAAATAATAGTGAATTCAACAGCCGAACTATTCCGTTTATTATCTAATAAGTTCACAGTGTTCCTAATTGGATCACCTCGGTCATATTGATTAAAGTAAGCCTACTAAGCGTCTTTAACCAATGCAACATTGAGCAGACGCTACGCCTCAACAATACTTAATACAATATTCTTCACTTCATAAATGCGCAGACCATCCTTAGATAGATTAGCATCACCGACGATACGTATTTCACCTGCTTCAGTAATGATCTCGGTAATATGTACATCCAGAGACATTTTCTTATTCAGCGGCGTAATTTGACCACGGTATTTCCAATCAACTTTCGTCATTGGCGCAATGAAACGTGGATTACTGAACTGTGCGCCTAAATCATTTTTCAGCGCATAAGTTTGCATTAACTCGATGACAGCTTCAACACCTAATGAACCAGGCATAACCGGATCTTGGTGGAAGTGATAACGGAAGAACCAATCATCAGCATCAATCGTACGTTCACCATAAACATAAGCAACACCGGCCTTACCACCACCTTCAACTACTGACACGGTATCGATAAAGTTCATCTGACCGCCCGCCAATTTATAATGGGGTTTATCCGCAGGTGCTTTATACAGAGCCAATGACTGATTAGTTAAATCAAACACATCAATATTATCTGTCGGTGTATTGTTATCAACAAACCAAGCATTGGTGGTTTTACCATTATCAATACCCAATTGGTTAGTCAGAGACTCGCCACTAAAGTAACCAAATACCGCTTTACCAGTATAAAACAGCTCGCCATCAACCGACATATCAAATGTAAAACTTTGAATGATCGCGCCACCAGCAATTGCCGTGCTGACTAATACCGATTTGTTAACGATAGTTTTACCGCGTAAATCTATCTGTTTCAGTAATGTTCCACTGCCATCAAGGTTTCGGAAAAACAGGTCTTTTTCTGGGTATTTCAAGGTAGTCCCCATGTAACCAGAAATAAAGCCATTCGGTTGCAGCGCAATTTCCATAATCAATGAATATGGCATCCAGTTTTCATGGCTGTTTTTCGTGAAGTACCAAGCATCTTCCGGTACATAATATTCGGCTACACAGCTTGACGGATTCTTCAGGTCAAGACGATCCCCCTGCACTTCAACAACCTGAGTAACGACTTGTAGATCACCACAAGGCGTACGTGGTGGAATACGACCTTCATAGACATCAAAGTCAGGACCAAAACAGTTAGAAATGTTTCCAGTTGCGAATTCAAACATATGCCAAGGCGTGAATGGTGCTTGATTAGGCACTCTATGGTGTCCTGCAACCGCTGGCGCTTCGAAATGTTTGATCGGCGTTACACCTTTCGTTTTGGGTGCTGACAAATCTGACTCTACGTGCATTAATGGACGTTCGGGGAACTTAAATGGTTCAATACCACGTTCGTCCAGAACCGCACTGTTAGCTGCTACATCCACTGGCGCTAAAGCAGTTACAACGGCTGGAGACGTGCGAGTTTTCAGCTTCACATTATTAGGCAGCGTTACTGGATAGTCTGAGTTTTCGTCTTGATCACTGATAATCACGCAAAGGTTTTTAAAATCAACAACCACTTTGCCATCAAGAATAATATCAATATTGGCTTTCATATATGGGTACGGTTCCATACCCATAGCAGTCACTTCCATGCGATAAGTCAGCGTGTTGTGCTGTGGTAATACCTGACCACGACAACGAACCGTTTGCGATTCACCTGGCAGGGGCTGGAAACGAGCATTATTAACGTTAGTATGCATGCCGAGTGACAACATAAAGAACATAGCCATCTGACCACAACCTTCCGACATCAAAGAACCCGCCATCACTTGATCACCTTTAAAGTGACAAGGGAAATACCAATGCTCAGGATCTAAGTCTTTTTGGCCTTCTAATAGCCCTAATCCCCAATGACCACCTGTTGGGTCGATCTTGGTAATACGCTCAATCATCAAGAACTTCTCTGATGAGAATTTCAACGATGGATTACGTCCATCAAGATCATATTGCGGACCAAAACAACCAGCCACATCACCATTAACCAACTTCATCATATCACTGTAGTCATATTGACAACGGCCATGCTGCAATAACGGTGTAAATGATGATTTAACTGCATTTGAAAATTCAGCTTTATCTTTATCGTTTTGAATCACACCTTTACCATCAGAAAGTTCCTCATCAGTAAAGAAACCAGCACAACCATTACGCATGATAAGTACTTTCTTATCACCCACATAACAATCATAATGGAAGAAGAATAATAGCTGTTCACCATTACGTGCATAAGAATCAATGTGGATCTCGTAGCGCAATGTATCGCCGCCGAAAGCCATCTCTTCAAGGAAAGTTAATTCACAATCAAGTAATCGGTAAACACGCTCTCCTTTAGCTTGGAAATCGATACCTATGTAGGAAATCAGCATCAAGTCACACTGACCAGATTCCACCGCTACTGACCAAGGGATCTGACCATCAATAAGAAACGGTGCATCGACCGGGATATCATATTCCGTACACATGTATGATTTTTTATATTCGTTAATCTTAGCATCAAGCTCGGTAACGCGTGTTACTAACAAATAATCCGAGGTTGGCAAACGTACACGACGTGAATAACCATCAATGATGTTGTACTCTGCACCAAATACTTTACCAATGTCACCTTCAGCGAACTCAACCAGATCAGCTTGATCATAAATAACATTTTCTGGTTGATTATAACGTTCAATTAATTGCAATGGTGGATAGTTGTAACCAACTGGCCCTTTGATCTGGAAACCAGCTTGTATCGCTTCGGCTTGAACCTGTGCTTCCACACTTGTCAGATTAGCAGCGACTACAGGCTTCTCAGAAACAACAGTTGGTACTACCGTTAATGGCGTCACTATTTCTGAGGCTGCGCTTTCAACGCTATCTTGCACTGGCAAACCAGCTGATATTTTCGCTTGTAGTTCGATAAGTTGAGAAAGATTTTTCTGTGCAGCTAAGCGGCTTTGTAAGAATGCCTGATGCGTAGACGCTTGCTGATAAATTTCTGTACTGGCTTTACTTTTCACTGTCACTCCAACAACGCTCTGAGCCAATACTGGCTGCGCTGTATGTTGATGTTGGGAAAGGATTGAGGATCTGATTGAATTAGGACGAATACCTTGTGGTATCACATTATCCATAATTACAGGCTGGTTAACCTTAGTTAAGACTTTGCCCGCAAACTGCGCCTTGATCACATTCAACGATGAACTGGCACTATTCACGATTGCTTCGGCAATTAACTGACCACCAAGCTTGATAGTTTTAACCAGTTGCGGGCGTCGTTTACCGATTGGCGCTGGCGCAGCTTGATGAACGTGCTCCGAAGTCGACAAAATAAGATGTGCACAGCTGTAATCACGACCAAGACCGTTAATCGCAATATGTTGTACCGCTTGCTGTTGTTTGGTACTTGCTTGCTCTTGACTACTTTGTTGGTCTAACAGTAAAGCACTTTTAATAATACTAGCAATACCGGATGCATTAAACGTATGCCCAATATTAGATTTTACCGAACTAATATTAACATTTGGATATAATTGAGAAAACGCGGCTTTCTCAGCACTGTTTTCGGCACTGAAACCACTGGCGTGTGCTTCTACACACACCACATCCGCAGCACTGATACCTGCTAACGTTAAGGCCTTATCCGCTGCACTCGCAATGGCTTGAGCATCGCAGCCTGATGCAAAACTAACCGCATCAATGCTGGCATAAACTTGTTGTGATGCAACTTGAGATACAGGTTTCACTACAATAGCAGCAGCACCCTCACCCACCAGCCATTGCTGCTCATCAAGTATGTTGTTGCTGGTTACATCTTTACTATTAGGCCCATTTTCACTTACAGGTCCATAGTGCTGACGTAAAGTAATGTTTTCAATTGACCCGGCCAAATCAACGGCAGCAATAATAACCGCGTCAACATCACTGGTTTGAAATAGGTTTTCAGCTAATTCGACGCAACGATATACCGAGTTTTCTTCAGCCGATACAGTAATAGCAGGGCCAGAGAAATCCCATAACGCCGAAATACGTGACGCCATGATATTGCCAATAAAACTGGTGTACTGATTTAGCTGCGCGGCAGAGGCGAGACCATCTTTGGCAATATTAGTCAGTTCTTCACGTTGCTCAACCGTTAAGTTAATGCCTTGTTGTAATAAACTGTCTTCAATTTGTGTTGTTAAATTAACACGACCACGATACTGGTGTAATTCCAGTTCCATACCCATAGCAACTAACACGGCAACGTTACTACTTTCAACGAGTCCTGCATCTTTCGCAGCATTGTCAGCAACTTGCATCATCATTAATTGTTGTGGGATCAAGCAGTCTTTTTCATTTGGTGGCACTTTGAAGCGCAAGAAATCAATATCTAGCTGTTCAACATAGCCACCTTTAGGCGCTTTGGTTAACTGTAACGACTGCATAACGTTAGCGTTACTTTCCATCCCTTTCCAGCGTTGCTCAGGTAACTCACGGAAGGTGCTTTGGTTATTATCTAATAAGGTTTTGAACTTCGCTAAGTTACTCGCACTGCCAAAATGGCTGTCCATACCAATAATAGCCAGTGGCTCACGGGGCTTAGCAACCCCAAAGTTAGATTCAAGCGCTTGTGTTGGTTGTTGTAATACCAAATGGGCGTTACTGCCACCAAAACCAAAGACACTGACACCAGCTGTTCGTGGGCCAGTCGTTTTTGACCCGTGAGAAGTAGGCCAAGGCACAGTACTCGTCGGCATCTGCTCGCCAGTAAAGTAACCATTTTTAGACTGCAGTGGTTCTTTCAGATTAATCGTGGCTGGAATAAGGCCTTTACCCAGTGCTAACATAGCTTTGGTCATGCCCGGCATACCAGCTGCCGTTAACAAATGACCAAGGTTTGATTTAACCGAGCCCAACAGCGGTTTGTTATTTACCCGACTAAAGAAGGTTTCCATCGAGCGTAATTCAACATTATCACCTTTCGGGGTACCGGTAGCGTGGCACTCGATATAATCAACAGCCGCAGGGTCAACACCGGCATCCGCATAAGCGCGTTCATAAACTAATACCTGACCCTTGGTGTTTGGGCTTAATACAAATTCACCTTTACCATCATTCGATAATGCGCCGCCTTTAATAATGGCGTAAATATTATCACCATCGCGTACTGCATCACTGTGACGTTTTAATACCATCATGCCCGCGCCTTCACCGGCAAATAAACCTTGTGAATTTTTATCAAACGGGGCGTGAACGTTATTGCCTGGATAAGCTTGGAAAATCGAGAATCCCATATTCACAAACATAGGATCTGCTGCTGATACCGCACCAGCTAGCATCATGTCAGCTTTACCGGTATGCAGGTAATCACAAGCTAATTTAACGCTATAACAAGATGACGCACAAGCCGCATCCAGTGCAAAGTGTGAACCACCTAAACCCGCAGCTTGGGCGATCAAAGCCGCTGGATAACCAGCGACTAAGGCATTATCTGCATGTGTTTGTTTCGGTGCCGTATAATGGGTTAATTGAAAATCTGGATGTAATACTGACTTTAACGCATTATCAACAACTTGATGATATAACGGCATGAACAGCTGATTCGATGACTTGGTTGGGAATGACAGATTGCCTAAAATAACCCCGCAATTTGCCAACGCATCACTACCCCAGTAACCTGCATCTGCAAGCGCCTGTTTAGTAACATAAAGCCCCCACTGATTTAGATCATCTAATGCCGTTAAATAGCGGCTATCGAGTTGATAACCAGATGCATCAAAATTAAAATCACTGATATAACCACCGTGAACACAGTAGAACTTATCTGTATCACCTTTGTTAGCGGTGTATTTAGCAGGGTCAACGCCCATCTGAACAGCTGTCGCTTTACTGCGGCAATCTTGTTGTTCAAGCAATTGCTGCCAAAATTGATCCGGAGCTTGTGAGCCCGGAAACAAATTAGCAATACCTACTACTGCAATATTTTCCATAATTACTCTCTTTAAATCCATATTTCAACTGACGGAGAACACCCCGCCTGGACTGTCTACCTTGTTTTACTGATTTTTTAATTATCAGCCCGCACTAGCAAAGCGTCATGTATTAACAATCGAGGCGGCCAGCTTTAACAAGGATTGACCCGTTAAACAAACTATCTAAATCCAAATTCACGCCATGGCTAACTAATTTAGCAATCGCGCGAATATAAGTCAGTTCATCACTGGTGCCCTTAGCATTCACAGGGACGGATACATGGCGACTATCATCTTTCTCATGGGTTAGGATCTTATCTACCCAGCTGCATAACGAGCGTCCAGGCCCCATCTCAATAAATACCCGCGCGCCTTTATCATGTAAGGTATTCACTAAGCGCGGAAAATCCACCACATCACACAAGCATTTAGCAATACTGTGTGAGATCGCTTTGCTGCGTTGTGGAATAGGTAAATAACATGAGCTTGAATACATTTTGGTTTTAATACGTTCAGTGACATCCATATGATATAACTCAACCATATGGTCATATTCGGCATAAGCTGGGGCACAGTGGATCGCGTTGGCCATATTTAATGCCATCGCCCGTTTGCCTAATTTTTTGATCACCCGCTGGCAAGCTTCTGGATAACCAGCCAGTAATAAACTATCTGGCGTATTGATTATGGTACAGTACACACGATCTTCATCTGCAGCTGCAATCTCTACCTGTTCAATAGTCGCCTTGATGGTATACGTTTCCCAGATCTGTTCAAAAGTACCGTCTGGAACATCATCCATACACCAATGCTGGCGTAGGGTTCTTAATTCACCACAAAGCTGATGATTAAAGGTATTTGACTGTGCAAGACGTGCGCTCATCAGCCCCGGTTGTTGCCAGCATCCTAATGCTGCATACATACTCACTTCACCCATGCTGTAACCCGTGGCAAAATCTGCTTTAACCGCAAATACTTCTTCAAACACCTTGGTAAACACACAAGCAAAACCAACACCTGCTTCGGCAATATTGGCTAGGTTGCCGCGTAGATCTAGATCCAGCTGTTTAAGCTGTTTGAAATTATGGCGACTAATGCTACGTGGATTAAGTAAGGTATCTTTAAGACTCGAACCTATGTCATCCGCTAAGGCCGCAACGGGCTGAAAAATTTGTGGGAATAAATGAAATAGATCACGGCCTAAACCAACATAAGTAGCGCCAATCCCAGGGTATAAAAATGCAATACCACCTTGTGTACAGTGGTCTGTTCCGCGGTTAGCTGGCTGCCCAGTAAAATAACTGCCCTTAGGGGTTTTCCATTCACTGACATTCGCATCATTAAATACACTGCTAATGCCAGCGAACGCAAGCGTGATCTCTTTACTCAACTCTTCGGCTGTCTCAGCAATGAGCACTGCGCTATAAACTTTGTTGCTATCACTACGAACATAACAACCCGTCGCTATTTTCTTAATACCGGTCGTCATTGATTGACCGGCAACACGCTCTAATTCACTGCGTAATTGCGCTTCGTCATCACCTTGAATAATAACCAGAGCTAAGTCACTGGCGGCAAAAAAACCATTACTGCGCACATCGCTAACCGGATGGTCTTGGCCTGCAATCTTGACCTTGTTTTCTTGTAGAATTACGTGACAGTAGCCCTGTTTTGATAAGGAGTGAGCAACGCAACTATAAGCGGCGACATGAGCGCTACCATCTTCATGTGGAAACCAAGGTCTAGCATCAACTGGTATATAGAATGGCGAACGCTGCCACTGTGACATTTGTGTTTGGATAGGTTGTTGCCAGTCTTTAATAGCTGGTATATAGCGCTGATGTAAACTAATAACTGCTTTTAATAAACCCGCAACCTGTGAGAAATAGCTGCTTTCACCAGTCACACTGCGCGCACAGCTTAATGCAGTATGTAAACTTTGCGTATTACTATAAGCAGACATTAACCCCTGGCTTTCAAATAACGCCAATTCAGATTTAGAGTCTGCTGTGACTTCTAATAGGCCAACCTGCTCTGCTTTGATTTGAGCTTTCTGTAATGCGAGGCGTGCGGTATTAGCAATGTTTGGAACATTTAGTTCACTGTTTACAGCCAACTGAGCGAAGCCTTTAATGTTGGTATAAACATAACATTGATTAACACGAGCGAAATCTGTTGAGGAGATAAGTAAACTGGCGACCCCTGTAACACTGGCATAACCACTAAATGTTTCATCAAAACTGATTGTCGCCACGGGTGCTTCTGCAGTATCAATTCTGACACAGCCATGACCAACAGCAGTGGCATTATTAATACCGATCACAGCGACTGCGCAGTCTTGGTTATTGACTAAATCAGTTGCTTGCTTCAGTGCTTGGCCTAGTTCGGTAATAACAACACAGCTCGCGCACTGCTGCGCGACTTGTTCAACAATCAGCTCGTGAACACAACTGTTGGTATCAGCAATAAGCAATACCGCTATATTCGCCATCTGCAACTGATTAGTTTCTGCTAATAACGCCACAGACGTTAACACTGTCGCCGAAGTGCTATTTTTCTTATCAGCATCGCTAATGCCGCTGGTGCTAATACTGGCGTTATTGCCGATACTAGCGCCTAAATAGAAAGCACGTTCAACACGATCAATATTATCTTGTCCGCTAAATTTAGCATCCATACCAATAACAGCTAATTCCGTCATATTCTTTGTAATATCCTATTTCGAATAGTAATAGCTAAAAACGCTGGAAACTGGAATTTAAGCCAACCGCTTTTAGCTATTAATATTTAATAATGAAACTAATTAATAAAAGTAGACGCCATGATAACTATGACGCCTACAATTAAGATTATTTATTTACAGGCTCAAGACATATCATTCAAAATGTCACTCACACTGACTTGTGCAGATTTAATTTCTGCAAGTAATTGCATATCGGCACTGATTAATTGAATATCACAACAGGCTTTACTACCTCGAGATGTCAACAGATCATGCTCGACAACCTTAAGTTGCAAATAAAACAGCTCATCAACAGCCACTTCACGATATACTGTCCAAGCTGCGGTTACAGAAGGTAAGCTACCTAAGTTAAATTGCTTACGCACCCATACCAACATAGCCTGATAAACCAAGTCATTAGCAAAAATGTTGTTAGCTGCCAAGGGGAATGCCCCCTGCTTCGCAGCTGCAACGTCCGTGACCTGACACGCCAGTAATAGTCCTTGCTCATCACAACGTAATATCTGCTTAATACCCTGCAGACTGTCGCCATGAAACAAAGTGCCATTGCTATATAATGCTTGTGCTTCATCAACCGACTTGTTGCTAACAGCGTTGTTACCAACATCCGTCGCTAATGACAGCAGATTAACCCTCACAGCGTCTAGCGGTTGAGTCGCTAATAATATCGTCGCTGCATAGTGAAACACAGGTTTACCATCGCTTTTCAGGCTAAAGGTTTTTGCCGCAATACGGACTACACCTTCCAGCTCGGAACCAGTCGTCACAGGCGACAATTGGATTTGGTGATCCGCCGCCTCACTGCCATCAAAAACCACCCCTTTGAACAATTTATAGTCTTCGAAACCGACATATTTTAATGTACAGTCTCGTTTACTATAAGTCGCCAGTGCCGCATCTCTCATCCAGGCAATCGCGCAAACCGTAGGTAATACCTGATTGCCTTTGATCATGTGGTCAGCTAAAAAGTGATTATCGTTCACCTGAAAATTATAGCTATTAGCCTGAAAATCACTGTTAGTTGCTTTGATGCTTTTAATGACGAAAGCATCTGATAAACAACTAACTCGTGGCTTTTTTACAGTATTACTCTCTACATCATTCTCAACATTTTTTGATAAATCATTACCCACTAGAATTTGTGGACAACGATTATCATTCGCTGCTAACTCACTCAGTAACAACTGCGCGCCCGCATCAAGTGGAATAATATATACACCACGTTGATCAAACATACGTTTCACCTCTGGCGTGACCATGCCGCCATCCCAAGGACCCCAGTTAAAGCTCAGGACCTGCGCTTGTGGGTGCAATGATTTAAAACGATAGGCAGTTTTATTTAAGATCTCATTGGCCATTGCGTAATCAGACTGCCCAGGGTTCCCGTAGAAACCCGCGGCTGACGAGAACAATACCAATTGCTTGATGTTACTTGCTTCGGTCACTGATAACAGTGATAACAAACCGTCAATTTTGGTGCTGTAAACAGACTCAAAATCGCTCAGTGTTTTTTGCTCAATAAATTGGTCGGCTAAAACGCCTGCGCCATGAATAATACCTGTAACATCACCAAATTTAGCAATAACTGGTTTCACAGCGGCCTGTACATTTACTGCATTGGTTACATCAGCAGAAACATACTCAACTTGACCACCCGCTGCGGTAATGGCTGTTAAAGTTTGTGCTATTTCACGATTAGCTTGGATAGGTTTGAGCAATTGTACGATCTTCACCGGTGTTGGTTTATCACCAGCAGCAATCAAAGACTGCATCGCGGCTTTCTTTAACGCAGCTTCATCGCTAATACCCTGTGCCCAATTAGGCTCATCAGTTGAGAACTTCGAACGTCCCAATAAGATGAACTTAGCTTGATATTCTTTAGCAATACGAACAACACAATGTGCAGTCACACCTTTAGCACCACCACTAACCAAGAATACCGAATTAGCATCAATGTTATTACCTGCGGTTAATCCGTAACTATCAGTAACAACGTCAGTTAAAGTGACACGTTCAACGCCATTTTTCTCTGCAGGCTGATAACCAACTTCAATTAAAGTGGTGTCAGCATCAAGCAGTTCATCACTAACAATTTTTGCCACTTGCTTTGCAGTTAATGACGTAGGCATATCTACCGCACGACAGAATACGTGATCCCATTCGTGTGATAGTGTTTTAACTAAGCCGTTTAAACCACTTTGCACTAAGTCACTTTTTATTCGCTCAGGTTTATCACTAAAGCCTAATGAACCACCTTGCTGAGTAACAACCATGAAAGCGCCGCGTACTTTAGCTGCTTGAGTTACTTTGCTCAATTTAGCTAATAAGAACGCTAACATTAAGCCTTGCTTAGATGCTTGCGGGTATTCGATGTGGCTTATCTCAGTGCTTGCATGCAGGTAGATAACCGCATCAAGTTGCGCATTTTCAGTAATGATATTGTCAATTTCAGTTTCATCAACGGCGTTTAACGTAACCACACTCACTGACTTAGCAAACGTTTTTGTGCTGTCAGTTGTGATCCAACTCGGTTGCAATGCAGTTACATTCCAGCCAGATTTAATTAATTCATCCGCTAATTGCACCGCATTATCACTACCGTCAGCGACGATTAGGGCGTTAGCACCTTTAGTATCATGACTGATTTTAGTGACTGAGCTTAATCGTGTAATCGCAACCGTAGCACTCGGTGCTGGTTGAAATTCAGCTTTCGGCTCTAACGCTGCAGTAATCGTTGCAACACTGTCATGCATAAATGCATCCGAAACAGCATTTTCAGAATCGATACTGCCAGTCACCTTGCTTGGCATGGCTTTACTCTGCATATAAAGAACAATTTCTTCTAGTGTGCGCAGCTCTGCTAAATCTTCTGGGTTTAGTTCAGGTAAATCAGTAATGATTTCTTGTACTGCACCTAAAATTTCAACGCGTTTAATTGAGTCAATGCCAAGGTCCGCTTCCATGTCCATTGCAAGCTCTAGCATGTTGGCAGGGTAACCCGTCTTATCCGCAACAACGTCCATCATCACGTTTTGAATACGGTCTAAATCAATCTCGGCAGTTATTACAGTATTAGCCGTTGTATTAGTAATGTCAGCTACAACCGGAGACTCCACTTTACTCTGCATATAGGTAACGATTTCACCTAAGGTGCGTAATTCAGCTAGGTCTTCAGGGTTTAGCTCAGGTAAATCAGTGATAATTTCCTGTACTGCTCCTAAGATTTCTACACGTTTGATTGAATCAATACCTAAGTCAGCTTCCATATCCATGCTTAGTTCAAGCATGTCTGTTGGATAACCAGTCTTATCAGCCACAACATCCAGCATTACTGTTTGGATGTGGTTTAAATCGATAGCTGATGTTGAACTTGGAGCTACAGCGTCTATAGATTCTATCGTTGCCGCAGCTACACTTTCAGCTACAGGAGCCTTGCTCTGCATATAAATAACGATTTCACCTAAGGTGCGTAATTCAGCTAGGTCTTCAGGATTTAGCTCAGGTAAATCAGTGATAATTTCCTGTACTGCACCTAAGATTTCTACACGTTTGATTGAATCAATACCTAAGTCAGCTTCCATATCCATGCTTAGTTCAAGCATGTCTGTTGGATAACCAGTCTTATCAGCCACAACATCCAGCATTACTGTTTGGATGTGGTTTAAATCGATAGCTGACGTTGAACTTGGAGCTACAGCGTCTATAGATTCTATCGTTGCCGCAGCTACACTTTCAGCTACAGGAGCCTTGCTCTGCATATAAATAACGATTTCACCTAAGGTGCGTAATTCAGCTAGGTCTTCAGGATTTAGCTCAGGTAAATCAGTGATAATTTCCTGTACTGCACCTAAGATTTCTACACGTTTGATTGAATCAATACCTAAGTCAGCTTCCATATCCATGCTTAGTTCAAGCATGTCTGTTGGATAACCAGTCTTATCAGCCACAACATCCAGCATTACTGTTTGGATGTGGTTTAAATCGATAGCTGACGTTGAACTTGGAGCTACAGCGTCTATAGATTCTATCGTTGCCGCAGCTACACTTTCAGCTACAGGAGCCTTGCTCTGCATATAAATAACGATTTCACCTAAGGTGCGTAATTCAGCTAGGTCTTCAGGATTTAGCTCAGGTAAATCAGTGATAATTTCCTGTACTGCACCTAAGATTTCTACACGTTTGATTGAATCAATACCTAAGTCAGCTTCCATATCCATGCTTAGTTCAAGCATGTCTGTTGGATAACCAGTCTTATCAGCCACAACATCCAGCATTACTGTTTGGATGTGGTTTAAATCGATAGCTGACGTTGAACTTGGAGCTACAGCGTCTATAGATTCTATCGTTGCCGCAGCTACACTTTCAGCTACAGGAGCCTTGCTCTGCATATAAATAACGATTTCACCTAAGGTGCGTAATTCAGCTAGGTCTTCAGGATTTAGCTCAGGTAAATCAGTGATAATTTCCTGTACTGCACCTAAGATTTCTACACGTTTGATTGAATCAATACCTAAGTCAGCTTCCATATCCATGCTTAGTTCAAGCATGTCTGTTGGATAACCAGTCTTATCAGCCACAACGTCTAACATCACCTTGTTAATCGTTGCTACATCGATACTCGATTGAACGACAACCTCAGGTATAAGAACTGATTCAGCCACGACAGCAACCAATACAGGTGCAGGTGTAGCAGCAACCGCAGGAGAACTCACAGGATCAGGCGTTAATGCCACAGTTTGCACTGCAACGGCTGCACTATTTGCTGCATTCGATGCAACATTAGATGCAACATTAGATGCAACATTTGTCACTGTATTTACAGCAACAGGACTTGCCACTTTGTCATGAACAACCGGAGTTATTAGCGATGCAGTTTGTACTGGCTGTTGTGGCGTATTCAATGCAGGAGTAACAGACGTTGCTATAACGCTAGATTCAGAACCAGTGAGCATGGTATTCATATGGCTCGTCTGATTGTTCAGATAAGTTTCATGCACACGCAGAGTTTCAGATTGGAACTCATTATACATAGCCAGTGTACGGTCTATACTTTCCGGTAATTCGTTGCTAGTTTGCGCTGCAAGTACCGATTGAACTGTTTTAGCATAGTCCTGTGGTCCCTGCATAAACTGCTCATGCACATTTAATAATTGCTGCTGGTGTTCAACAAACTGGCCAACACTGCGCTCGATAGAAGCAACAAGATCGGCATCAGTATTGTTAATAACAGCGCTGTTAACATGATCGTTAACACCGTTGCTATTATTTTTAGATGCAAGTGAACCATCAGCATTAACGTAGACAATCTTCTCGACTTCAACGATTCTTTCTACTATTTTCTCGACTTCAACGATCTTTTCAATCACTTTAGGCTGTGGAACAGCAACAGGAGTAGCCTTTGCTTGTTTCACCGTCCAGCCATCAGTTAACGAATCAGTAAATGCTTTTTTAGTTTTCGGACTCACATACGATGCACCAGACAGTTTCATCAACATAGGTGACACTTTAGGCGCAGTTGATGGACGCTTAACCGCATCGTACGGGTCAAGATTTTCTAACGCAACACCAAGAACGGCCATCTGCAGGGCAGCTTGACGCATTTGCACATCGGCAGGTTGTTTTGGATTCGCATTTACAGCGATAGCTACAGCATCAGATTTATCATTAAGAATATTCTCAACCAATTTGGTTAACACATTCTTCGGACCAAACTCGATAAATATACGGCCACCGTCTGCATATATATTGTCAATTTCTTGATTGAAATGGACAGGTTCCAACATATGTTTTTTCAGGCTTTTTTTAATTTCGTTCGGTTTACTTGAATGAACTAAACCTGTGCCGTTAGCAAAAACTGGAATTGTCGGCGCTTTAAACTTAGTGCTATCAACCGCGTTGGAAAATGGCTTTTGAGCGTGACCGACTAATGGAGTATGAAACGCAGCTGATACAGGCAGTGGAACAACCTTGAAACCAGTATTACCGAGCGCTGTAATAGCAACAACCACCTGCTCACTCGGCCCAGCAATGACCACTTGATTATTAGAGTTGTGGTTAGCAATAGACACATCATCAATCGCGTCGATGATCTCCGCAACTTGCAGTGGGTCACCCACGACAGCCGCCATCTTGCCAGCATCAAAATCTTGTTGCTCTGGCGCCGCCATTGCTTGACCACGACTGCGTGCCAACATCATGTAATCACTATCGCTCAATACGTCAGCAGCCCATAATGCCGTTAATTCACCGAAACTATGACCAGCGGTAAAGTCAGCTTTAAAACCTGCCTGTTGGAACGTTTTAAACAGACCAACGCTCAAACAACCAATCGCAGGTTGTGCATGTTGAGTTAAACGCAATTGCGCTTCTTGTAACTTACGTTCAGCGTCAGTGTACACTGGTATCGGATAAGTGATTGCAGACAACTGACCTAAACCAGCAGTACTGAATTCTTTATCCATTGCAGCTGTACTGTGCATCATGCTTGGGAAGTTACAAGTTAACTCACGGCCCATGTTCACATATTGCGAACCTTGTCCGGAAAATAACGCGACAACTTTACCATTGGCATCAATACCCGCTTGGCGATAATAGATCCCCGTTGGTACTGACCATGTTGCTTTATCTCCATTCTCGCTGAATTGTTTCAACGCCGCATTAATCATAGCAATGGCTTCGTTTGCATTACGTGCAACAAAACCTAAACGCGCTTGATCTACTGATGGCGTATTCAACGGCCAGGTAGTCACTAAATCGTTAAACGCAAATGCCTGAAGGTCAGCCTCTACCGCCAGTTTAGTACGCCAATTATTTAATTCTGCGATAATACCTTGTTGGTTAGTCGCAGAGATAAGTATTGTTTGCGAGACTGAGTTTAAGCGATATGCGCTATCATGACTCGGACGATACTCTTCTAAAATAATATGGAAATTAGTACCACCAAAACCGAATGAGCTAATACCCGCACGGCGTGGGATACCATCTTCACGTGGCATCCAAGGACGCGTCTCACTGTTTAAATACATCGGGCTATTTTTGATATCCAAGGCTTCACTTGGTTTATCGATATGAATAGTAGGGGGTAAAATTTTATGATGCAGTGCTAATGCTGCTTTGATCATACCTGCAGAACCAGCCGCAGATTTAGTATGGCCAATTTGCGATTTAACCGAACCTAATGCAATGTGCTGTTTCTTATCACTCGCTGCACCAAAGTGTTTAGTTAGACCACTAAACTCCGCCACATCGCCAGCTTTCGTCCCCGTACCGTGACCTTCAATAAGACCGCATGTTTCAGGTTCGAAACCCGCATCTTCATAAGCACGTTTAAGCGCTTTAGCTTGACCATCTGGGCGCGGTGCGTAAATCGATTTGAAACGGCCATCAGAAGACGTACCGATACCTTTCAATACAGAATAGATTCTATCGCCATCTCGTTCAGCATCTTCCAGACGTTTAAACGCCAGCATGCCAATACCTTCACCCAGCAGCATACCTTTCGAATCGTCATCAAACGGACGAATATCATCATTGGTGGTAAACGCAGGTGTTTTTGAGAATGACATATACATGAATGGTGAGTTATCACAACATACACCACCCGAGATCATCACTTCTGAACGGTATTCCAGTAGGTCTGAAATCGCCATTTTAATTGCTGCGAGGGAGCCAGCACACGCCGCATCTACCACACAGTTAGTACCGCCAAAGTCGAAGCGATTAGCAATTCGACCAGCAATAACGTTACCTAACATACCAGGGAATGAATTCTCTTCCCAACCGATGTAAGCTTTTTTGAATTTTTCGATGATCATTTCGCGATCATCTTTATCAATACCTGAGGCTTTTAATACTTTTTCTAACACTGGGCCTTGCAGGCGAGCGGTTAACGGTGAAATTTGTTTCTGACCACCACCAACACCTAAAGTGATACCAATTTTATCATGGTCATAATCACTACCAATGCCAGCATCACTTAATACATCGCGTGCAACGATTAACGACAGCAGTTGAGCGATATCAGTTAGCTCTAAGATATTTGGCGGCAGGCCAAACTCCATCGGATCAAAATCTAATTCAGGAATAAAACCACCGCGTTTGCAGTATGTCTTGTCTGCTGCTTTTTTATCTGCCGAATAATGGTCGTCAATATTCCAGCGGTCGCTAGGCACATCGATAATGGCATCAACGGAATCAACGATATTATCCCAGAATTGGTCCAGATTTTTAGCGTCAGCAAAAACCGATGCCATACCGATGATTGCAATTGGGCATTCTTGCAAACGTGAATTTAACTGTTGCTCGTCACTATTTAACACATCCTTGCCGTGCTTAACCGATGTGGTGTTCTTTTTAGCCATTGTGTTATTGCTCCTGTAAGGATCTTCCTGCACTAAAAACAATGCTCATTAAACGTCCATTTGGACACTAAGCTAACCACTTGAGCGTACAAGTGTACTCTTAAAGTGCGAAAAAAATCTACCGTCATTTCATTTCACATAAAATAAATTCGGTAGAGTTAATTGTTTTAAATTTTATCCCAATAGTCAGCACTGAACTTAATCGTCCAACGCCAGCATAGTATTATTTACATCTGCAATAATATACACAGGATTAAAAACCAACTCAAATATACTCTATTTCACTTAAGTCAGACTCATCAGATCAGGGGATAACTGAAAATAGCAGATTTAGCATTATAAAATAATGCATCTTTATTCACATTTACCCAATTTTAACTAGATATTCAGTAATAAACATCTCTTTTAAGCTAAAAACCTATTTTTCTAAAATACACCGGTGGCAAATAATTAATTTTAAATCTGCGTAACCTCTCATTATTAGCATGTATTTTTAGAATAAACGCCGTAATAAATAAGCAGAAGCTTACATTAAATTACATAACCGCTGCGACGCAGTCAGAATTCAATCATAAATAATGATTAATAGACTAAATGCTCAGCATCTTTGATGCACCAATGGCCATATTTAATCCTGATATAACGAGTAAGTACATGTGAAAACGTCGCTATTAGCGATGTTTTAATCGTGACGGGAAGTCATATAAACGTAAAGTGAGGCATTAGATACCTCATTATTTCATTGTGGTTTTTTCGTACTCAAATTGGCTAACACCATATATTATGCATTTACCATTGCGGTTAATACATCATCAGGAAAGGGCTGTAAGCGTTTTTCTTTATCTAAGCACACCATTTCAATATCGCCGATGACGGCAGCCTTACTCGCATTAGGACGCCACACTTCCTGACGCCAGATCGTTTTATATTTACCATCGAGTGTAAAAGAGGTACGGATATCACAAACTTCAGCAAACTCGACGCCATCCAGAAACGTTAAATTGGCTTTATAAACCGCAAAACCTAACCCGCGTTCGTTCCACAATGTCGCTAATAAATCGCTATTGATAACATGTTCGCGTGCACGTTCAAAATACTTCAAAAAATTAGGATGGTAAACAACACCTGAGTGGTCGGTATCTTCATAATAAATTTGTACTGGGTGATGGTATATCTTCGTCATTACTGAAATTAACCTATTTGATCACGTATTTATAATACATAGCATATAGATAAATTTGAGAAATGACAGTGTAATATTGGAGAAGATGTCACGCATTAAAGGTAGTAACACTTAGAATAAGCACGGGTTTGCTTATCGTTATAACTGAGGAATGAGATCGATAATCAAAGTTAATACCGTCTTTCAATTCACAGGTCCTTATTTATCATTGTTAATGATGCATAATCAATAGTAAACAAGGACCAACGTGCCGTAATAAAATTTAGTCTTCAGTGACCATTTTTACGTATAACGCTTCAACTTTATCACGCGCCCAAGGTGTTTTTCGTAAAAACTTAAGACTAGACTTAACACTTGGATCATGGGTAAAACAGCGAATGTTAACGTAGTAACCAAGGCCATCCCAACCATATTTATCAACAAGGCTGTTAATTACTTTTTCAAGTGTCATCCCGTGAAGCGGGTTATTTATTTGAGTCATGTTTACCGTGATAAATTATTTAAGATTAATTGCTGATGAGTATAACACAAGAGTTACTAACAGTATTAATGACCGAACCACCTTGTAAAGGGATTCTTATTCGGGCTACTGGTAACTAAACTTTCCTTTAATTCAATAATACTATCACATTGCTCTTTTGCTGCTTCGTAGCCAATCTTAAAGATTTCTCGTAATGATTTTTCGTCGGTTGTAAATGTATTGTAATTGACTAATGCTTCGGGATAAATGCGCACATCACATTGAGATAGTTTCTCTAATTCAGCGCCACTTCCCTGCAACGTAAATGCGCGTAATACAACGTCTTTGATACTCGACAATTCCTCAGGTTCAACTTGACGTATTGGCGATACATACACACCGATTATTTTATCACAATCAGCTTCGATAACACTCAGTGGAAAGTGATTAACGATACCACCGTCAGAGTAAACTTGGCCATCAATGATCATAGGCGAGAATACTAAAGGATAACTTGCCGATGCTAACAAGGCATTGATAACGGAACCGTCTTTAAAAATATGCTCTTTTCCAAGTAGCATGTTGGTAGCAATAATACGCAACTCAGGATCAAGATGTTTAAAATTATCTTCCGGGATATACTTTAAAAACTCAGGATACAATTTAGCAGGATCAATAAAACCCGCAGTCGCTCGAGTAAATTTCCAAGAAAATGGTTTCACATCTATAAAAAACTGCAGTATTTCATCGATCTCTAATCCAGAACAGTAAAGTGCACCAACCATAGAACCGGCACTCGTGCCCGCAATTAAACTCGGTCTTACCCCCTGCTCTAACAGGTATTTTAATACGCCAAGGTGAGCAATCCCCTTCGCTCCGCCACCAGAAAGTACCAAGCCAATATTGTGTTTAGTGCTACCCATCTCTTTGATTAATCCCCAATTAACTTTTTACTAACTGTATATTAAATATAGGTATAAAAAAAGAGAGCATGCGCTCTCTTTTCTACAATATCAATTTAACAACTTAAAGTTGGTGAACTGATGCGGTGTTTGTTGTACCTGATGGTACAAGCGCACCTGAAACCATAACAATAATATCACCTTCTTTAGCTAGTCCACTTGAAATCGCTAGCTCTTTACCTTTACGGTAAAATTCATCAGTGCTATCAATCTGTTTAACAATACAAGATTTAACACCTTTAGTCAGACATAATTGTTGCGCAGTTTTCTCGTTCGTTGTAATCGCAAGAATGTTAGCTTTCGGAAAATACTTACGTACAGACTTCGCCGATTTGCCGCCACGAGTAGCAACAACTATCAGTGGTGCACATAATTTTTCAGTTGTTTCTACCGCACCTTTACATACCGCTTCTGTAATACGCATGCTTTTAGCTACAATATTAGCACCTAGGTCCGAAGACATAGAGTTATCAGTACGCTCACAAATATTCGCCATAATTGAAACAGCTTCAACTGGATATTTACCTTTCGCAGTTTCGCCAGATAACATTACCGCATCAGTACCGTCAAGAACAGCATTGGCTACGTCTCCCGCTTCAGCACGAGTTGGACGAGGGTTACTGATCATAGAATCGAGCATTTGTGTTGCTGTAATGACAACTTTACCTGCTTTGTTACACTTCTTGATCATCATTTTCTGAGCCATGATCACTTCTTCAACAGGGATTTCAACACCCAGATCACCACGAGCAACCATGATACCGTCAGATTCAGCTAGGATCTCATCAAAATTATCAACACCCTCTTGGTTTTCAATTTTAGAGATAATCTGAATGTTTTCGCCACCGTTATTAAATAACACTTCGCGAATTTCTCTTACATCATCAGCTTTACGGATAAAGGATGCAGCAACGAAATCAACTTCTTGTTCACAGCCAAACGCAAGGTCAGCTTTATCTTTATCAGATAATGCAGGTAAACCGACACTGATATTTGGTAAGTTAACGCCTTTATTTTCACCAAGTGCACCGGTGTTTAATACTTTACACTTAACTTCAGTATCTGTTGTTTCAGTCACTTCCATTTCAATCAAGCCATCATCAACAAGAATGATTGCGCCAGGGCTTAGGTCTTTAGCAAAACCAGCATACGTGACAGCAACACACTCTTTGTTGCCTACAACATTAATATCTGTTGTAAATGTGAATGACTGACCTACTGTCAATGTAACATCTTCACCATTCTCTAATTTAATGGTACGGATTTCTGGACCTTTCGTATCCAATAATACTGCGATTTTTTTATTCAGGTTTTCACTTACTTGACGGATATTTTGAATTCGACCTGAATGCTCAGCAAAGTTACCATGAGAGAAGTTTAAACGCATAACATTCATGCCTGCATTAACAAGCTCTGTTAGTTTCTCTACTGATTCAGTTTTTGGACCAATTGTACAAACAATTTTAGTCTTTTTCATTCTTATAGCTCCGTATGGGATATTTTATATTCTTTTAGATCTTGTTTTCTTATTCATAGTCTAGATGAGAAAGTTGTTCGATTTACTCTGAATGCGACTATAAACCAAAATTTTTATTGAAACCGAAATAGCTTTTATTGAAACCACATCCCTTTCATATGAAACCAATTGTAACAAGTATAAGTTTAAAAGCATAGAGTGATAAGCATAAAGAAAGACAGAATAGATACCTAGATCAAGTTTGTTTCACTCATTAGGCTAAAAACAAAGCAAGAACAAGCCAAATTGTCATTAAATATAATTGAAAGAGCATCTAAGAGTGGTTCGTCAGGCGGGATTTTACGTTAAAGGAAGCGCTATATCTAAGTTAAATATATAGCGCTTGAATAAAGGGATGGCGACAACTAATAGATTTTTTTACCATCTGGACGTGTTCTTAATAATCTTAACGTCCACATATACTGATCAATACCACACTCAATCAACGCTTCGATCTCTTGATTCATCATCACCGCATCTTGCTCAGGACTTTCGGACGGAAAGTTTTGCATCGCTGGTCGGATAAATGTTTCGAATTTACCTCGTTTTTCATTATATGCAGCATAGATAGGAACAACTGATGCGCCTGTTTTTTCTGCTAATTTCCCTAATACAGGTAAAGTTGCTTTTTGTGTCGAAAATAACGGCGCAAATACACTACGTTTAGGACCATGATCCTCATCAGGTAAATAGTAACAACTTTCACCTTTTTTAAGAGAATGTACAAGTGCACCTAATCCGGCTTTACGGTGATAAATCGTATTTCCAAATTTAGCACGCTGGCGAGTCATCAACCAATCAAAAAGTTCGTTTCCAGAATCATTAAACATGGTACAAAATGGTGCACCGTAAGACGCAACATGTAAACCTGAAAAATCAACGGCAAAACTATGTGGTACTAGTAAGATGCATGCCTTCCCTTCCTCTAATAATGGAAAAAGGTTCTCACCACCATGAACAATCATACGATTTCGATTGTAAGCTAGGCTTCGTGCACTTGGTTCAGCATAACTTAAAATCGTTTGGCAAAAAGTAACTAAGTTACCCATGATAATTCGATCTTTTTCTGCCTCATCCATTTCAGGAAAACACATAGATAAGTTAATTTTTGCAACCTTCTTGCGTTTTTTCATCGCTTTTAAATTAAATAATTTAGTCGCGATGAAACGCGCAAACTTATCGCGCGGTTTCACTGGCACAAAAGCTAATAAGTATAATACAAAGACGCCGAACCACACTGGCCAAAACTTAGGTAGCAAAAATGTTTTTTTGAAAGAAAGGTCATACGGTTTATATTTATCAGACATATAATTTTATCGAACCTGTTTAAATTACAAAATATTACGAGATAACAAGTCAATCAGTTTATTCAGTTATCTCGCCAAAACCAACTATTTTTTATATTTACGGTACTATTTTAATCGCTTTAACGCGCTATGGCTCAATACCAATAAACCAATAACGCCAGAAAGTACCCATTTAAAGTTTAAATACTCTACTAACCCATTAATTTAAAATATATTTTATAGTTATGCCAAATTGCCATTGAGCTATAGTTAATTATCATGATAAATTTAACGCAAGTAGATCATTATTGTATTTAAATTATTTACTTAGTACCACGTTGCGTTGAATGGATTCAATCATGCTTACTTATTCATTAAGATCCATATTAGTCTATTACCTCGCCACCAATATTATTGAATTGTTACTTTTAACACCTTAAAATTATCGATTCCACATTGAAATGCATTTTTTGTAATTGTTTTATCATTTTTATTTGCATTAAATCTACAATGTGGCAAATTAGACTCACTATTTAGAAAGTTAGCTGCATACGCAGCATTAGAAGGAATTAGTTATGTGCTCAATATTCGGAATTCTAGACATCAAGTCAGACATTAAACCTCTTCGTGCACAAGCATTAGAGTTATCAAAGTTACTGCGTCACCGAGGCCCAGATTGGTCAGGTATCTATACCAATGATAATGCTATTTTAGTTCATGAACGCCTTGCAATTGTTGATGTTAATAATGGTGCACAACCTTTATACAATGAAGAAAAGACTCACGTACTTGCTGTTAATGGTGAAATTTATAACCATAAAGATTTACAAAAAACATTAAATGTAGATTTTGAATTTCAAACAGAGTCTGATTGTGAAGTTATCCTTGCTCTATACAAAGAGAAAGGAACGCAGTTTTTAGATGACCTGAATGGTATCTTTGCTTTTGCTTTATATGATGAAGACGAAGACGCTTACCTTATCGGTCGAGATCATATCGGTATTATTCCGCTATACACAGGCTATGATGAACACGGTAACTTTTATGTTGCATCTGAAATGAAAGCGTTAGTACCTGTTTGTACACAAATTGAAGAATTCCCAGCCGGTCATTACTTGTGGAGTAAAGACGGTAAAGTAACACCGTATTATCAACGTGACTGGACAGAGTTTGATGCGGTAGCACAAAACGGCGGTGATAAAGAAGTTGTTAAGCAAGGTTTAGAAAACGCCGTTAAACGTCAACTAATGTGTGATGTACCTTATGGTGTATTACTGTCAGGTGGTTTAGATTCTTCTGTTATCTCTGCGATCACTCAACAGTATTCAAAACGTCGTATCGAAGACGATGGCAAAACAGAAGCATGGTGGCCACAATTGCATTCTTTCTCTGTAGGCTTAAACGGTTCTCCAGATTTAGCTGCGGCACAAAAAGTGGCTGATCACTTAGGCACTATCCATCACTCGATTGAATTTACCGTACAAGAAGGTATCGACGCATTACGTGACGTTATATATCACATTGAAACATACGATGTAACGACTATTCGAGCATCAACACCTATGTATTTGATGGCGCGTAAAATTAAAGCCATGGGTATCAAAATGGTGCTTTCTGGTGAAGGTGCTGATGAACTATTCGGTGGTTACTTGTACTTCCACAAAGCACCAAATGCAAAAGAGTTCCATGAAGAAACGGTACGTAAAGTTTCTAAACTTCATATGTTTGATTGCTTACGAGCGAATAAGTCGATGGCGGCATGGGGAATTGAAGCACGTGTACCATTCTTAGATAAAGAGTTTGTAGATGCGTCAATGCGACTAAACCCTGAATTAAAAATGATCACTGGTGACAGAATTGAGAAAAACATCATTCGTGAAGCATTTGAAGATTTATTGCCAGAAGAAATTGTATGGCGTCAAAAAGAGCAATTCTCTGATGGTGTAGGTTATTCTTGGATTGACCAGCTAAAAGTTCACGTTGAAGAAGCTGTATCGGACCAAATGTTAGCAAGCGCTGCATTTAAATTTCCGATTAACACACCTGATACCAAAGAAGGTTACTACTATCGCGCCATCTTTGAAGATCACTTCCCTGGTGACTCAGCGGCTAAATGCGTACCATTTGGTAAATCTGTGGCATGTTCAACAGTAGAAGCGCTAGCTTGGGATGAAAGTTTTCAAAACAATGCAGATCCATCGGGTCGTGCAGCTGGCGTACATAACGAAGCATACGAAGACTAATCTAGTTTGATTTTTCGTTAAACCTCTATTTAAACAGCACTTCGGTGCTGTTTTTTTGTTTCCTTACAAGCAGGCTCACCGATGCCACTGTATTATATTGCGCTTAAGTGATGCCAGTATAAACTACGACAAAAATATCGTGATTAGTTCCTCATTTTCTTCTTAATATTACATATCCCATTTTGAGTACACACTTAGCATGATACTATAATGACAATAATTCTCATTTACATCATTTCAAAGGAACAGAAATGCACCAGTTTAAATTTCATGGTAAAGGAAAGGAATATTTTGGTATTTGGATCGTAAATATTCTATTAAGTATTATAACGCTAGGGATCTACTCAGCATGGGCTAAAGTTCGTACCAACAAATACTTCTATGGTAATACTGAGCTTAGCGGAGATCGATTTGATTACCTAGCGCAGCCTAAACAGATCTTGATTGGTCGAATTATTGCCGTTATTGCCGTTATTGCCGTTAGTATATGGGCTGCTTTAAATGCATTTTCACCACAATTAGCTGTACTTGTTATGTTAATATTCGTACTTATCTATCCAGTTTTAGTCGTGCGTAATCTCCGCTTCGATATGAAAATGACACAATTTAGAAATGTACGTTTCAACTTTATCGGCTCTTACAAAAATGCATATAAAGTCATGCTCGTAAAACCGTTAGCCGCTTATATCTCAATTGGTATATCCATAGCCATCACCCTCACTTATATTATGCCTGCATCGAAAATACTTGGCATCATTATTATGGCCGTAACATGCTTACTTATCCTACCCTTGTTATTCTCTTGGGTTATAGCCGCCATGAATCAGTTCATTATCAATAATACACGTTATGGTAATCTCACTTTCGCTGCGACGTTACAAACTACCTATATATTTAAGGTACTCGCTAAGTTCATGTTACTGATGGTACTTATCATTGCGGTCTTTGCAGCATTTCTAATTATTGCAGGTGTCAGCACAAATGACGTCAGTAATTTAACCGGAGACTCAAGTAAAATGGCAGTCTTTGTGATTGCGTACATTGGTATGATACTCGGTATGATATTTACTCAGGTCTATTTCCATGTCCGAATTCGTAACTATATACTGTCTGCGACTAAACTTGATAATCAGTTACAACCAAAATCGACAATGACGGTTATGTCTTATAGCTTACTACTATTAACAAACCTATTACTGATCGTTTGTACCCTTGGTTTAGCTCGACCATTTACAATGATTCGACATGCAAATTATATCGCATCCGTGACTCAGGTTGACGGTGACCTTTCCCTCACTAGTGCAACAGACCAAATTACAAATGAATCAGGTGCTATTGCAGATGAATTATCCCAAGCGTTCGATCTAAACATTAGCGCTATATGATAATTAAAGGTAAGGCTGTTGCACCCGCATCAGCCATTACGATAGCCGCTGAGCTAATACTTAATTCCGATGGCGGTATTGAGTGTGTGCTCAGCAGTGTTGAGGCTAACATTTTAACCGCTGCAGATTCGGCATTAAAAACTGATATAGGTAACATAACTATATCTCGTGCTTTAGGCGCTATTCCTCGTAGCTTTACATTCGTTAACGGTTGGACATTTACTGCCGATGATAATGCGAAAATTGACATCTGGCTACGTCAACAGAATAAACAGTCCTGGTTACATAGACTGGAAAAAAATAGCATCACCATTATTACCAGTATATTACTAAGTAGTTTATCTGCTTGGTATGTGATTAACTCAGGGATCCCCGCTATCAGTGGCGTGATCGCACAGTCGATCCCTCCTGTAGTGGGAAAACATCTAGCCGACTATAGTCTAGAATATTTAGACGAACACGACTTCACTCCATCTAAGCTATCGATAAAAAGACAAGATGAACTGACTAGCCGATTAAGTAGTATCAGTTCAACAACGATAACTGATAACCAAAAACCCAAGTTATTATTTCGCTCCTTAACTGACACCGCCAATGCGTTTACGTTAACTGATGGCACGATTATTCTAACGGATGAACTCGTTATGCTTGCACAAGATGATCGAGAATTAAGCGCTGTATTATTGCATGAGATAGGACATCAGTATCATAATCATCTTTTAAAACGACTTGTTGAATTATCGATACTATCTGTACTGGCAAATTATATTGTGGGTGATGCGACGGGTATCGGCGATACTTTGGCTAGTGCCAGTGTGTTATTACTATCACTAGACTATTCTCAGCAGGATGAACTTGAAGCAGATAAATTCGCAGCAAAAGTATTGCTGTCCGAATATGGTTCTGTGCAGGCGCTAGAAGATATATTGATACGGCTAGAAAGTGAAGCCTTAACCTCTCCAACTTGGTTACGTTCGCATCCAGGCATAGGTGAACGTATTAATGCGATAAACCTTATTGATCCTTTGTAACCCCCTAAGATCCGGCCCTTAATAAGTGCTGGATCACAAATCGAGACTACACCCAATATAGTAAGCCCTTAACCTCTCCAATTTAGTTACGTTCCCCCAGAGATAAGCAAACGGCATTCTGTAATCAAGAAGATAGATGTAGTCTTGATGGAAAACAACTGATTTTGTGAATCGGCACAGGATAGAAGCCAGCAATACATGAACCGCCTCTCAACTTTAAAAAATAACGCCCCCCCCTTCCATTACCCATACCACTCCGGTGTAATATAACCCTACACAAGGCGATGTACACAGTCCCTTGCACTACCATTTCAACCAAAAGGCAGACGTTTACACCACAATACCTCAAATAAGGAAAACTTATGATTGTTGTAGAGTTTATTATTGTGCTTACTTTTATCTATCTTGGCGCTCGTATCGGTGGTATTGGTATAGGTCTTGCGGGTGGTGCCGGTGTATTGGTTCTTAGCCTGTTTCTAGGCGTCGACACCGGGAATATTCCCATTGATGTTATATTGATTATCATGTCCGTGATTTCTGCAATTGCAGCAATGCAAGTAGCGGGAGGGTTGGACTGGCTAGTTGAACTCTCAGAACACTTCCTCCGTAAACATCCAAAGAGAATTACCTTTTACGCCCCAATGGTTACCTATTTTATGACCCTACTTGCAGGAACTGGGCACACTGCATTTTCAACATTACCCGTTATTGCTGAGGTAGCTAAAGAGCAAGGAATACGCCCGTCAAGGCCATTAAGCATCTCGGTTGTCGCATCACAAATCGCTATCACAGCATCTCCAATATCTGCAGCGGTAGTCTTCTTCTCTGGAATTTTAGAACCGCTCGGAGTGGGCTATCTTACACTGCTAGCGATCTGTATTCCTTCAACATTTGCCGCTTGTATGGTTGGAGCATTCGTTTCTAATTTTTTAGGGTGTGAACTAAAAGATGATGCTATCTATCAAGAAAAGTTAGCCAAAGGCCAGATCATACTTAAAGGAAAGACGCAAAGAGAGATATTGCCAAGCGCTAAATTAGCAACCGGTATCTTTGTAACTGCAATCATAGGGGTGATCATCTATGCAACCCTGATTTCAGACGCGGTAAATATCATTGAAAACCCAGCGTTAAGCCGTAATGATGCCATTATGGTATTTATGCTCTCTGCCGCTACCGCAATTGTAACTTTCACTAAGATTGATGCATCAGAGATCGCGAACGCAGCAACATTCAAATCAGGCATGAGCGCCTGCATCTGCGTTCTTGGTGTGGCCTGGCTCGGTGATACTTTCGTATCAAGCCATATTGAAGAGATCAAAACTTTTTCTGCGGACATACTTCAGCAATACCCATGGATGCTTGCTGTAACTCTATTCTTTGCCTCAACGCTGCTCTACTCACAAGGTGCCACCACGACAGCCTTGATGCCAGCCGCATTAGCCATTGGGGTTGCCCCTATAACGGCCATAGCTTCATTTGCTGCAGTGAGTGCGCTGTTTGTATTGCCAACTTACCCAACACTTCTTGCAGCAGTAGAAATGGATGACACAGGTTCAACTCGCATTGGTAATTTAGTATTTAACCACCCTTTCTTCATTCCAGGTGTTGTCACAATCACTACATCCGTAGCACTTGGGTTTCTAATTGGAGGCGCTGTGCTCTAATCCAATTAGAGGTTGAAATGATGGCATCCATTAGTACACTTAGTTATTAAAAAAACGCCAATACTCTGCAGTATTGGCGTTTATTTAATAAAGAATAAACGAAGTATTTATTTTTCTAAAATAGCGGTAATACCTTGACCACCAGCAGCACAAATCGAGATTAAACCACGACCTGAACCTTTCTGATCAAGCAGTTGTGCCAGTGTTGCGATAACACGACCACCTGTAGCTGCGAAAGGATGACCCGTTGCTAAGCTACTACCTTTCACGTTTAATTTAGTTAAATCGATTGAACCAAGCGGTGCATCAAGACCAAGTTTCTCTTTACAGAATTTCTCATCTTCCCACGCAGCTAGCGTTGATAATACTTGTGCTGCAAATGCTTCATGAATTTCATAGAAATCGAAATCTTGTAATGTTAGACCTGCACGCTTAAGCATTTTTGGCACTGCATATGCGGGAGCCATTAACAGACCTTCTTTTTTATCAACAAAGTCAACAGCCGCTGTTTCACCAAATGTTAGATAAGCTTGAACCGGTAAGTTGTGTTCAGCAGCCCACTCTTCACTTGCTAGTAATACAGCAGATGCACCGTCCGTAAGGTTAGTACTGTTACCCGCCGTCATAGTGCCATTTACTTTATCAAAACAAGGCTTTAATTTAGCTAGTTTTTCAACTGTCGTGTCTGCACGTAATACATTATCTTTAGTTAGACCAGCCATAGGCGATACTAATGTATCGAAGAAACCTTCTGTATATGCAGCCGCTAATTTTTGATGACTTGCACATGCTAATTCATCTTGTGCTTCGCGTGAGATATTCCACTCTTTCGCTGTCACTTGACAATGATCACCCATCGCCATTTTTGTACGAGGTTCTTTATTCGCTGGCGTAAGTGGCACGAAATGTTTAGGACGTAAACGAGAAAGTGCACTTAAGCGTTGTTTACCCGTTTTAGCGCGGTTCAACTCAAGTAAAACACTGCGCATACCTTCACTCACTGCAATCGGTGCGTCAGATGTTGTATCAGAACCACCAGCAATACCCGCTTCAATTTGACCCAGTGCAATCTTGTTTGCTACTTGAATGGCAGCAGCTAGACCAGTACCACATGCTTGTTGAATATCATAACAAGGTGTTTCAGGTGCTAGGCCTGCACTTAATACCGCTTCACGCGTTAAGTTAAAATCGCGAGAGTGTTTAATTACCGCCCCCGCAACAACTTCACCAAGTTGTTCTCCACGTAGACCATATTTAACCACTAAACCACGGATCGTTTCCGTAAGCATGTCTTGGTTACTTAGTTTCGAATATGCTGTGTTTGAACGTGCAAACGGGATACGGTTACCGCCGATAATTGCAACTCTTCTTATTGTTTGACCTGTCATGGTTTATTCCTTTAATTAAAATGACTTATATATGCCCGCAGCACATTAGGCTTTAGATACATCAATGTAACATTGTTGAAACAAGTTTAAAATAAAAACTCTAACGTGGTTGTTTGTTCACCGCTATTTTAATAATATATGGCAAACTAATATGAACATGGTATGAGAGCCTAACTTATACCCTCTCCCCATTAACCAACATCCGTTATGTTCTTAGCTTGTTGTTAGATTAATAAAAAATGAATAAGCATCTAATCTGACCAAGGCTGGATCACAATGGATAAAAACAGCTTAGAGCGGTTTGTTATAAAACTATTTGCACAAACCATAGATATAATCATCTACATACTTGTTACTAATTAAAGAGTTTTGCTGTAAACGGCCCTCACGAATAAAGCCAATTTTTTCGAGCAGTTTAAATGAACCCATATTATGAACTGAACATGTAGCTGTTAGCTTATTAAGTGCCAATCCATTGAGCGCATAGTCTTTAAGCAAGTTCAATGCTTCACTTCCAAACCCTTTTCCTTGAGCGCCCTGCTTAATCATATAGCCAACCACAGCAATTTTGGCTTCATGGTTAACAATTTTAAGTCCAATATTCCCTAGTTTTTCACCGGTTGCGGTTTCAGATATGCCTAATGATAGCCATCCGTCACTTTCAATAGTCCAAGGCTGTGATTTAGCTGCGAACGCGGCTGCAGCGTCTTCATATGTAAATGCTTGATAAACATGTTCCATCATTTTGGGACACATTGATATTTCAATAAAAAGACGCTTATCCGTTTCATCTAATGGTGATAGTTTTATTCTTTGACCTGATAACTGCACGCTTATCCCTTAATTTTGATAACGCCAAGCTAAGCTTGAAACGTATATGTGAAGACACTTTAATTAATGTGTCTTCAACAATATCAAAATTGTCATGTATTACAAATGGATATAGGAAAACATTCAGAATTTATCAAATAAAATCAAAACATAAACAAGAGTTATATTTGTATAGTGCCAGATTCCCTTTATGGTAAGGAATATTGAAACGCCTTACCATAATCGTATTTTGAAGATTCTTTGTTCACTAATCCCCGCTGTGCTGAATACAAATCGCGAGCAGAGGAGTATCATTGTCTTCTTTGTCATAATCCGCATTGCCGCCCATATTATAGGCAAAATGTTGATTACCATTAGCCAAATTATGTGTCCAATAACGCTTTAAAATTGGCCAACCATTGGCGTAGTTTATATTTTCATATTTGTCATAACCATAGGATAAACTAATGAGTTGATCGACTGTCGCTAGTTTAAAGCCTTTTAGACTACAATAACTGTTCGCATCAGACCAAGTCAACAGTGCCCATTCAACTGTCGGAACTGGTTTATAAACACCGTCATCCATCCCTTCAACCTCAGCCTCTTCTTTGGTCACTGGATGGAAAAATGTATTACCGTTGTTCTCTGCACTGTCGCTGAATTTTATCGCCTCCGTATTATAATGTGCGCTTACTTTTGCATTATTGTCAGTAGCAGTAACCACAGCTCGTCCAGTCGTCTCAGCGAAGAATATGTTTTCTTTCTGACTTAATACAAATGGTTCATTCGTAGTCCATGATACATCGTCGGTTACCAGCTGATTGAAGTCCTCCCCATAGTCAGAACCGAAATGCCCAGTCGCTATAAATTCTCGAGATTGAGCAAGTGGAATACTATCTCCGAGTTCGAGTCTTTCAGTAATAATCAAATCGTCGAGTACGGGATTACCCACAGTGAGAGTAATCTCGTCAGAGAATTCATGATAGCTATATTCATCTAACGCTCTCACAGAAATAGTTTCGACACTGCCAGGTTCACCTTTTGCGTGGTACACATTTCTGTTATGGGAGAAACTACCATTGCCCCCCGAGTATTTCACATAGCTTTCTTCAGTAATATCTTGTTCGAAGTTTCTTAAAGCAGTTGACCCTTTAAAGGTACCGTACACGTGCAAGCTGATACTGTAACCCTTGGCAACCGTGTGACTCTGATTGTCTTCCAGTTTGATATGGATTCCTGTTAATTCCCCATTCGTGATTGTCAACTTCCTCGCTTCACTTGATGTATCGTAGCTCCCTACTAAGCTTGCACTAATATCCGAACCCGCTTTTCCTATCGCCCTAAAAGTATTACCCTCAACAACAAACTCCTCAGGGTTACTTAGGGTCCACAGTGCATCACTGCTGACATCATAAACATGGTTCTGACCGTCATCGCCTTCAAACGTAGCCAAAGCACTAAGTATAATTGATTGGCCTCTCGGAACCACCAAATCATCATTAGCGTCTTCAGCAATCACTTCAAGCTTTGTCAGGGTTCCAGGAATAATCAAAAGCTGTACATGTTGACTGGATACGCCATCCATAACCACGTTAATATCAGTTTCGGCTCCGGGAAAAGCTTTAGCCAAAAAGTGTCCCTGAGACTGCTCGAAATTTTCGGGGGCGGATTGCAGCCACTTAACATGCTGGGTTACATCCTCATCAGGATAATACTCCGGATCTGTGTAGTGTGCGATAGTCCTTAGATCCTGAGACATCCCCTGATGAACCTCGAGTTGTTCAGCTGGTGTTTGCGAATGAGACGGGTATATGGTCAAAGATGACAGGTTTTTCGAATGTGTTTCTGTGCCCCCGCTCCCGCCACAAGCACTGAGTACCAAGGTCAATGCTGCTGGAATCAAGAATCGTAGTTTGTATTGCATTTTGAAATCATCCTAAAGGGGAAAGGAAAAGCATAAACCAATGTAAAATCAATTTATTACATAATATTATTTATACGTAGTGAACCATTACTAGACTCAGATCTTACATAACACACGTCATACAGCCCTCCCATAAGTGGTACATCTAATTAAGTGTACTTGTTGTTTCATATATCACATTGACACCAAAGGCGACATTTCTATCCGCGAGAGCTCATAATATTTTAAGCGGGGGCTTAGCAAGGATGTGCCACAAGAAAGATTTGAGCAGGACGACAAGCTTAAAATTCATGGTACGAATTTAATTTTAATGAACTTTTAATGCTCTTTTAATGAACTTTTCTTTCATTATGCTTACACATACCACACTACTTACATTAAATGAGTTTTAAAATGAAAAAATCATCTCTTTCTATTGCAGTTGCTTTGAGCACACTTATCAGCCTTAATTGCATGGCTTCGAATTCAACATTTAATAAAGAACAAGAAGATGAAATCGGGAAAATTGCAGCTGAATACATAGTAAACCATCCAGAAATTTTGGTACAAGCTTCAAAAAACCTGCAATTAAAACAAATGAAATTACAACAAGCCGCAAGCGCTAAAGCAATCGTAGACAATCAAGATGCACTACTTAAAGACAAAAAAAGTCCTTTCATCGGCCCGAGTGATGCAGCTGTAAGTATTATCGAATTCTTTGATTATCAATGTGCATACTGTGCCAAATTGAGCCCTGAATTTGATAGCATAATAAAAGAAAACCCTGATGCTAAATTCATTTTTAAAGAAACACCTATTTTTTCTACACGCTGGGAAGTATCTGGTTACGCAGCTGACATGGGACAATGGGTTTTTTCTGAAAAAGGCAGTAAAGCTTACTTAACTTACCATAACGCAATCTTCGCAACAGGTCATGACGAAGGTAAATTAACAAAAGAAGACGTTAAAAAAGCGGCTAAAAAAGCAGGTGTAAACGTTAATGAATTCAAACCTAATGAGCGTTACGCAGCTAACTTTCAGTTATTTGCTAAACTCGGGCTACGTGGTACACCAGCTGTGGTTATAATGCCAAGCAAAGGAGCAAATCAAGATAACGTAGTTATGCTACCGGGTTATGACCCTGAAGGCATCAAAAATGCGATCAGAAAAGTAAAAGCATCTATAACACAATAATTGTCGACGATAATTCTATTATAGATAACGCTAAGGCCTAATAAATCCACCCAGTTGTTGGAAAACCAATGATTGGGTATCGTACCGAAAGCCGCTATTTACAATGAAACCGTTTACATTGTTAGAATTATTTTTCCTTGAAGCGACGAGGATTCAATTTCAACCAACTCTAGCGCAGTATGGAAGTCTTCTAAAGGCAGATAACGATCCACATTAAGTGAAACCTCATTTTCAATAAAATGCGCTAGCATCTCATAGAACACTTCCTTTCTCGCCGCTTTACCTACCGACTCTTCCCAACAACGTAAAAAGAACGTCATGAAGTCGATATTATTGCGCCTCATACTTTCAAAAAATGCGGTTTCATAAGGCCCTAGCGAGAGTGTACCGTAGTTGATGTAGGTGCCAGTTTTACTCAATGTATTGATGAGGTCAAAGCCTTCCTTTCCACCAATCGCATCAAACGCTACGCTCGGCGTTCGTAATTTAAGTGACTGAATCTGAGAGTTTAAATCTTGTTTAGCATCCAAAACAGCAATAGAGCCATACGGGTAACGCTGTGGTTTTGACGTTACCGCAATTAAGGTGAAACCAAGAGTCATAGAAAGCTGTGCAAAGATCTTTCCTATAGCGGAGCAGCCCGCATTGATGATCACCACATCGTCTTCGCCCAGCTGAGTAATTTTGGTTGTGATCACCCAAGCCGTTAAGGCATTGATGTACAGCTGACAAGCGTAGCCATTATCAAGATCTTCAGGAAGATAGAATAAATTATCTGGCAACACATCGACATAGGTTTGCCAAGTGCCACTCGTTGCCACCAGAACTTTCTGTCCGATTTGAAGTACTGACTGATTAGGAGCGTTGAACTCAACAACTCTACCTACCGCCTCAAAGCCCGGCACTCGCGGTGGAACATGCGTTCGACGATATTGGCCCACACCGTGAATCGATAATAGATCGCTAGGATTGATGTTTGTAGCTTCGATGCGAACGCGAACTTTACTTTCCTGAAGTGGCTCTAAGGCAATACTATCCAACAATAAGGACTCTTTAGGCTGGCCAAAGCTAAGTTGCTGAACGCGCGTGTTTAATGTGTCTGTGCTCATCGAGATACCACTTTAATCCATTGATGAAATAATTAGCTCCCCCCCTAATTAACCTGAACTCAGGATAAGGAATTGAACTAAAATCTAGTTGTGAACAGAATAATGATTACAAAATCAAACTCCGCGTATTATTTAGTTATACTATACCCATTTATACTGCAATGAACTGGTCTATTTATTACCAATCTTTGGCAAATAACTCATAGTCATACAGTAACTTTTAACACATGCTCAATTGCTAGATTAATACAGCTCATAAAAACAAGGATTAAATAATGACGGATACGTATGCAAAGATCGCCAATGGTAAGTGGACCTCAGCCTTATTCAAAAAACTTAATCTTCCACAACCCGTTACATTAACGCGCTTTTCTCACGGTCCAGATCTTATTTCTGGTCGTTTACTTATCGGGGCTGCGACGAATAGTGACCTGATTAAGCCTGTAATAGAAACATTTAACAATGCAAGTATCGCGATCTCTTATCCGAATAGCACGCAGGAGTTAGCAGACCTTAATCACCTGTTCAATAATACCTCACTCAGTGCAACACCAATTAGCTTAAATACGATAAGCAAATCAGATAAATTCAACGGTATTATCTTCGATGCATCAGGCATTAAAACCAGTCAACAATTAAGTGCATTACACCGTTTTTTCCAACCTGTAATTAAAAAACTATCAAAATGTAGCAGAGTTATCGTGTTAGGTCGTCCGAGTGAGCACCTTGAGGATGTGAGCTACGCAACTGTACAGCGATCTTTAGAAGGCTTTTGTCGTAGCCTAGCAAAAGAAATCGGTAAAAATGGCAGCACATGCCAACTTATGTATGTGCAAGCAGGCAGTGAATCATTACTTAACGCCCCACTCCGTTTTCTGACCTCTACGAAATCGGCCTATATATCAGCACAAGTGATTAATGTGAAACCAGGGACAATACACGGAACGGTTAACCTGAGTAAACCTTTACAAGGAAAAACCGCGCTTGTTACTGGCGCATCTCGTGGGATTGGTGCAGCTATTGCTGAAACACTCGCTCGTGATGGCGCTCATGTAATTTGTTTAGACATACCGGCACTGGAGCAGGATCTTGAAAAAATTGCCCATCGCTTAAAAGGCAGTACCATAGTAGCAGATATCACTGCTGATGATACGCCAGCTATCATTGCCGAATTTGTACGTGAAAAATCACTTGATATCGTAGTACATAATGCAGGGGTAACAAAAGATAAAACCCTCGCTCGTATGACTAATAATCACTGGGACGTACTTATGGATATTAATCTCTCGGCCATGGAAAGAATTAATGAGCGACTACTAAGTGAAAACTTATTGAGTCAATATGGTCGAATTATTTGCGTATCTTCGATGAGTGGTATCGCAGGAAACTTTGGTCAAACAAATTACGCGACCTCTAAGGCTGCCGTTATTGGCTATGTCGATGCAATGCAAAAACCGCTTGCTGAAAAGAATATAACCATTAATGCCGTAGCACCTGGTTTTATCGAAACGAAAATGACCGCTGCGATCCCCTTTACCGTTCGTGAAGCGGGTCGCCGAATGAATTCGTTAAAACAGGGAGGTAAACCAATTGACGTAGCCGAGGCTATTGCATTTTTTGCGCAACCACAAGCAGCAGGTGTGACAGGGAATACAATTCGAATTTGCGGACAATCATTAATTGGCGCTTAAAGATACGTAGCACAAGAATAGCTGCGACATTGATGGCTCGCAGCTACTTCTTTTTAGGTTAAATGCTTCTAGATTTGTTAATCGTCAACCTGCTTACTTCGGCGATATTCAATGGGTGTCATTTGTACCCAACGTTTAAATGCACGATAAAAAGTACTTGGCTCTGAAAACCCAGTTAGATATACAATCTGATCAATTGATTCATCCGTATTCGCCAACAGTTTTTTAGACAGCTCACAACGGAAATCTGCTAGAATTTGATTGAAATTATAATCAATCTCAGCCAACTTAGCCCGTAGCATACGTGGTTTCATATCAAGCTCGGTTGCAATACTCTCTAATGTCACAACACCCGACTCAAGTTGCTGCGCAATAACGCCACGTACCTTATCCACGATGTCTTTAAGTTCTAATTTTGCAATTTTTCGGCTTGCTAACTGCTCATGTAATGCAAACAACTCCGGTTCGGCATGAGTTGAAGGTCGATCTAGCAAATCAGCATCAAAATAAATAAAATTATCTGCCGCTGAAAACTCAAGTGGACAAGGAAAAACATTAGCATAGGCAGTTAAGTCTTCAGGCTGTTGATGAGCAAAGGCAATTCTATTTGCTTTAAAGTCACCGTCAGTAACATGCTGGCAAAATTTAAATGCACCTATCACTAAACAATCATTCAAGTGCCGATTAGCATCTTCAGTCATCCCGTCTAAATTAACGGATAGCCTCGCGACATCATCTTTAATATGAATAGAAGCTCTTGCCGCGTCACTAATCAACCTAAAGTATTTTGCGGCTCGCTCCCAACCAGTACCAAACGTAGGACTACTCAAAAAAAGATACTGCAAAACTTGACCAGTAAAAACAGGCATACGTTCACCAAGAGAAATGCCAATATTTGGATCTTTACTTATGTCCTCAAGGACCTGCCAAAAATGTGTTTGCGCCTGATTAGGTGTACGTAAGTCTTTATCATTCAGCACGTCTTCACTAATGTTGCAACGAGAGAGAACTTCGAGTACATCGATATCTAACTCTTTCATTGCTGTATAAGCAATACGTAATAATACGCCCGCATCTTGCATAATTATTCCATTTATTAACTTTAAATCTTTATTTGAACCACTAACTCTACCACTATCAAAGGATTGAGTTACACAATTTAGGTCAAATATTTGACCGAGCTGCCATTAACCGATTACACACTCGCCAATTCAACAACCAAACAAAGAGATTAACATAACTGCAACATATCATTACACGATTTATTTATCATGACGACAAAGTCAATTCACACTTTAAAAAACAACCTACACCATATTCCAGAAAAATTAATGGGATTTAAGTCAACAATCATGCACGGCATGCTGGCCAAAGCGCGTGTCCTCGCACAATTAGAAGCACTTATTGATATTCAACGCATTAGTATTAATGTTCAATTTAAAAATGTTATCTATTTACCTACTAAAGTGTGTTTGAACGTCAAATTATCACAGCAAAAAGCTACCTTTAATTTAATGAATTAAGAACAACGCGTGACCCATTTATCAGGCGTCATACTCCCTATACTCAATAGAATGAATTAACTTATGACTGTTATAACCGGTAAGCAATTATTCAAAAGCACGATCAATATACTAAAAACACCTAAGCCTATTTTAAAGGGTCTATGGCACTTACAAAAAGCAAAACCAGAACGCTATATGTCTATTGGTTTACTACTTGAAGAGCAGGCTATTAAGAATTCTAGTTTGATCGCAATCCAGTTCAAAGAGCAACGCTATAGTTACGAAGAGCTGAACAATCAAGCAAATCAATATGCGAATTATTTACATGAATATGGGATTAGCCAGAGTGATAAAGTGGCAATCATGCTCGATAATAGGCCTGAAACAATTATTATCGCGCTTGCAGTTGTTAAGCTCGGTGCAATTGCTTGTATGATAAATACAACACAGAAAAATGCGGTCCTCGAACACAGTCTAACAGTTGTCGATACAAAATTAATTATCGCAGATGAAATCTATCATTCGACCATTAATGACATTAAAGAACACTTATCGCCGGCGTTACAAAAAAACATCTTTTATATCCCGGCATTGAAATCAGCAGAACACCCTATTAAGTTTAAAGACATCTCAAAATTGGTCGCAAATTATTCGGTGTTAAATCCGGATACAACGCCTAAAATTCAACTTAAAAATTCTGCATTTTATATCTTCACATCAGGGACAACAGGATTACCTAAAGCAGCAAAAATGAGTCACCATCGCTGGTTTAAATCTATGTCAGGTATGGGGATGGCATCGTTACGCCTTACTTCTGATGATGTGTTATACCTATCACTCCCTCTGTACCATAACAACGCCTTAACTGTTTCATTAAGTGCAGTGTTTGGTAATGCAGCCACACTTGCTCTTTCTGAAAAGTTCAGCTCTAGTCGATTTTGGGATGAAATACGGGACCACAATGCAACCGCATTTACCTATATTGGCGAGCTATGTCGATACCTTCTGAATGTACCAACAAAAGATAAGGATAAACAACACGGTATTAAAAAAATTATTGGCAATGGTTTACGCCCAGAGATTTGGGACGAGTTCCAACAGCGTTTTGGTATCGAACATATTAACGAATTCTATGGGGCGAGTGAATGTAACCTTGTCTTTACCAATGCATTGAACTTACCTCACACTGCAGGCATTACGCCACTTGCCTTTACCGTTGTAGAATATGATATTGATAATGACGAACCCCTGTACAATGAAAAAGGGAAAATGATCAAAGTAAAAACGGGGGCTGTGGGTTTACTGCTAACAAGAATAACCAAGCGATCCCCTTTTGATGGTTATACCGATGATAAAGAAAGTAATAAAAAACTATTCAAATCGGTACTAAAAGATGGCGACTGTTATTTCAATACGGGTGATCTCGTTAAATATCAAGGATTCAGGCATATTTCTTTCGTCGATAGATTAGGTGATACATTCCGTTGGAAAGGTGAAAATGTGGCGACTACGCAAGTCGAAGGTCAACTCAATGAGTTTAATCAAGTTGACCAAACTGTTGCTTACGGTGTCGAACTGCCACATCATGATGGTCGAGCAGGCATGGTTGCGCTTACTTTGAATTGCCCAATACATGAATTCTCAACAGCTGACTTCTTTCAACACGTCACATCTGTACTACCAAGCTATGCACAACCTATATTTGTACGTCTACGTGAAAAACAGGAAATTACAGGTACGTTCAAATATAAGAAAACAGATTTGAAAAAAGAATCATATTACCCCAACATTTCGGAAGACCTAATTCTTATCAAGCAACCTAAACAAAATAGCTATACGGCGTTAGACGAAAATACGATAACTGCGATTAATGAAAAACAATTGTCTTTCTAGCACTAATATTGTGGTTTTTTACCATAATGATTGATCTAGACGACCTTAGTCGTCTTTTTTACTTTCATATAATGCAGAACGGCCTATGATCACTTTATTTTTTTAATAAAGGGAAGTTTATGACGATTACAATAGAGGTATGTGTCGATAATATAGAGTCACTTCAAACGGCTCAGCAGGCTGGTGCAGATCGTATCGAATTGTGTTCAGCTTTGGCATTAGGTGGACTAACCGCCAATGCAGGGTTTGTCCAAAAGTCTCTCGATCTAGCAACAATTCCCCTTTATACAATAATCCGCCCTCGCGCAGGTGATTTTATATATAGCGAACAAGAAGTTGATATCATGGTTTCTGATATTAAATTCATGAAATTACTGGGAATCGAAGGTGTAGTCATCGGTGCATTAACACCAGAGGGGGATATTGATGAGGTCGCATTAAAACGTTTAATGGCGGCCTCTCGCGATATTAGCGTAACCTTCCATCGAGCTTTTGATTTATGTAATGATCCTAAACAAGCGTTAGAAATCTTAATTAATGCAGGCTGTGAACGCGTTTTAACATCTGGCCAACAAGCAGACGCCGAACAAGGTTGCGAGCTGATCAAAGAATTAATCATTCAAGCTGATGGCAGAATTAGTATCATGCCTGGTGCAGGAGTTACCCCCCAAAATGCTGAAAATATCATCGCTATCACGCAAGCAAAAGAATTACACTTATCGGGAAAGACAACAAGAAAAAGTGCAATGAAGCCCCATTCAACAGTTAGAATGGGAACAGAGCAAGATGCAGACAGTTTAATAACTGTAACTTGTGCAAAAATAATTTCCGATATTGTCAGTGCAGCCAATCACTAAGATAGGTTCTATATTTACGCTAAGGTAAATCATTAATATTGAGTGTTTGTAAAATATGATAAGCAGGCTCTTCGTAAGGGTGGGCAGAAATCAATGCATTAATTGCAGCCCTTACATTGCTCGTACTACAAACCATTTCGACTCTAAACTCATCGACAAATTCTATCTCATTGAGCGTGCCTATATGTGGCTCGCTACCAAGTAAGGGTTTAAATTGACCTGTACCTAAACATTGCCAGGCACAACGTGCGTAATCACCTATAGTACCCGCGCCAGCTTTAAACAGCGCTTGCTTAACATCTTCCACATTTTCTTGTGGCACATAAAAAATAATAACAAACATAACTTACACCTCTACGCTACACTGTCACCACACCGATTACTAAGCATTATAAAAATATTTTGTTTTACTACTCAGTAACGTTTATATTAATAAAATCAATGAATCAAGGCTGCTAACCTGTGCAAACAAAACTTAAAACTAATGATGATGTGAATCCATTTCAAATTTTCATGCTCATCTTATCACTGCATGTTGTTGCTTCCTCACTTATTCAGCTTATATTCCCGCTGTCTAGTAACGTTAGCGAAATATTGACCAGTGTGGATAATATCATTTGTTTATTCTTTTTTACCGACTTTGTCATTCGCTTTTATCAAGCAGAAAGTAAGCTACAATTTATGAAATGGGGCTGGATTGATTTATTATCTAGTATTCCTATGGTAGATCAACTTCAATTTATACGTATCATTCGTATTGCACGGATCCTCCGGGCTATTCAGCATATTCGATCATCTAAGCTCGTCCTTAAAATGATCTTTGAACATCGCTTTAAAGCCACGTTTTCCTTAGTGTCTGCAATATCATTTGTGCTTGTAACCTTTGGTGCTGTCGGTATTTTACTGCTAGAACAAGCGCAAATAGGCAGTAATATCAACAATGGTGTGGATGCGCTTTGGTGGTCATTTGTGACCATAACAACGGTTGGTTATGGTGATTATTATCCTGTAACAACAGGTGGGCGTATTATCGCTGCACTACTCATGACAGCCGGTGTTGGTTTATTCGGTACATTTACTGGATTTATTTCTTCGTGGTTTGTTGATGGTGGAAAAAAATCTAAAATAAAACAAACCCCCAATGTAGAGAACTTATATATAGAAGTCATTGCGTTAAAGCAGGATATTGCTGAGCTGAAAATGTTATTACGTCAGCAACGTCCTACTTCAGAGGCTAAACAAGAGCGATAATATCTGCTTAAGCAGCGCTTGCTAGCCGCTCAATCTTCTCGACAAGTAGATCTTTTTTAAATGGTTTCGGTACATAATCATTCATACCCACATCAAAACAACGTTGGATATCAGCATCCAGCACACTTGCAGTTAATGCAATAATGGGAGTTTGTGGTACCGAAAATGACGTTTCCCATTTCCGGATATGCTCTGTCGCTGTAAACCCATCCATAACAGGCATCATACAATCCATTAATATAGCCTTATACTTATGTTTACCAGAAGATACTATTGCGACTGCTTCTTCACCGTTATTAGCAATATGGCTATCATAACCACACTGCTTTAATAGCAAGGTGGCTACTTTTTGATTAATCAAATTGTCTTCCACAATAAGGATAAGCATATTATCTACTGCAATATCTTCAGTCATTACCTCATTATCCAAACTCGGCGCTATGCTTTTCTCTGATTCAGCCTTGTTCATCAGCGCTGATTTCATGGTTTTAAGTAATCGGTTACCAAGTAATGGTATGGTAGCTAAACCATCAATTCTATTATCAAAATCATATTTCTCATCTGTATGTGACTGTACTAAAATAAAAGTATAGTTGAGTGCTAGTTTACTTAAAAAATCTATGTCTTTTAGCGTTAGCGGAACACTATTTTGGCAATAAATGAGCAACGGATTAATATCTTTATCCATCGCGTTGTTTGGTAAATCTTGCGTATAAGCCACAGTCGTTATATCAGAAAAATTATTACGTGATAGTTCCGCACAAATACCATGACTAAAATCCATTTCATTAGTAATAACCGTTACCTTCGTATTTGTTGGTACCATCTGCTGAGCGCGAATACCGGTAACTGAATCTACGTAAATCGTAAAATAGAAATTACTCCCCTCACCTTTTACGGAATCAATATCGACTTCCCCACCCATTAATTCAACTAATTGGCTACTAATCGCTAGCCCTAACCCAGTCCCCCCGAACTCTCGTGTAATTGAACCATCTTCTTGAGTGAAAGGTTCAAAAATTTTCTGTTGCTTATTGCCTTCAATACCAGTACCAGTATCAGCAACAGAGAACGACAACTCACATCGCTTATTTGAGAGTAATTTACAACTGAGTGATAAACTAACTTGACCACGATTGGTGAATTTAACAGCATTAGATAATAAGTTCATCAAGACCTGGCGTAATCTATGCTCATCTAATAATAACTCTGTCGGTAGCGCTGGAGTTATATTGACGATAATATCTAAATTCTTGGATGCTGCAGCGGGGATAACAATTGCCACAGTATCGTAAATAACTTCTCGTAGATTACAACTATGATTAGAAATGGTAAGGTGACCAGATTCAATTTTAGAAAAATCCAGAATATCATTAATTAATATAAGTAATGTTTGCGAGGAGTTTTCAATAATCGCAAGATGCTCCTGCTGTGACGGTGTTAACTTAGTGCTAGCTAAGATATCGGACATACCAATGACACCATTCAACGGGGTTCTAATTTCATGTGACATATTCGCTAAAAATGAACTTTTCGCAACGTTTGCCTGTTCGGCTAACTCCTTAGCCTGAATTATCTGACTTTCGTTTGTGTAGCGCTCTTCAATTAGCTTATTTAACATTTTAGCGAACGCACTAAATTCATCATTACCATCGATTTTCACTTTTAGTGAATAGTCATGAGTATCTTCAATACGCGTTAACGTAGCAATAATTTCTTTCAAGTTGCCAAGAATACGTTGAATCAGCATCCAACCTAAGTAAGACGCACAGAGTAATAATGCCGTAATGAAAATGCTCGATGCCATCACATGCATTTTAGCTTCAGCGACTTTTGTTTTAATCTTGATTGATAAGTTCGCACCTACATTTGACACAACTTGTCTAATTAATGTTAAACGTTTGTCTAACACTGATATGTCGTAATTACTTGCGTTTGTTTTGAAGTGCTCATTTTGAATCAAATTACGTAATGCATAACTGTCTAAAAATGCCTTATCAGAAAATGTACTTTGCAAAAGAGAGATTTGGCTGTTATCGGCACTAATCGCAATAAACCGTTCAATAAACAGCTGTTGCCTTTCAACGATGGCGGGCAATAAGGATTTAACATCAACACTAGCACCTGAAAAAATAAGGTTTATGTACCAGTTTTCTTCATTAGCCCAAAAATAAAGCCACTGTAATTGATACAAGACCTCAATATTACTTTCTATTTCTTTATCGTTAAAATCGAGGTTGTTTTTTTCTAATATAAGGAGTAGTTGACTCGTAGAATCCGAGATCCAGCTAGACCAATCATTAACATCTTCGGCGCTAAGGCTCGTAAGCTCTTCAGCAGCACCGTCTAAATCGGATAATAAATCAATCGCGTTGTTACTCTTTTGCAAGGCTAAAGGTGCTAATTTTTTTAATTTATTGACAGCGTTCGTGAATGAAGTAAGTTCATCTTCATTGGCTACCGTATCATTCGAAAGTTTGTTGACTCTTATACTATGCAGTAGTGTATTTAAGTGTAACGACTCAGTGAGTAGTTCAATTCTATATTGAAGCTTATTTAGTTGGTTTAATGTAAACACAGACTCACTGACTCGATCGCCAATCAACAACGTAAGTAACAATAATGGACATAACAATAAAATTATTAGCCGTTTTTTGATCGATAACGTATTAAGCATAAGTTTTTGACTTCCATGTAAAAATTAATTTGTTATTTACTCTTTTTCTTACTAACTTGAATGATAGGTAACAGAACTAAAATTAGCAGGTAAACATGTTTAAAGGATTAAACTTACGTAATTTTTGCGTTGGACTACTCATTTTTTCACTCTCGCCCCCATTTAATATCTCAGCTGAAGAAGAAATCGGAAAAGATGAAGGACGAAGTTTTGCCGTATTTTCATTGAATAATTCTTTTCCTAAGTTGAGTAAAAGCAAGGTAAGAATGATATATAAAGGAAAGGTAAAACGTATTAACAATGAAAATGTTGAACTTGTTGATTTAACAGAAGATAGCGATGACAAGGCCTATTTTTATCAAAAGCTACTTGGTAAATCGCTCTCCCAGATGAATGGTTATAGAGCCAGTTTAGCATTTTCGGGAAAAGGGAACCTACCCGTCACCATATCAAATAATGATATTACATCCATACTCGATTGGTTGGAAGAAAACCCAAACGGCATTGCTTACGCCACCATAAAGTCATTACCAAAAGATGTTAATGTTTTATTCGTTTTAGACCCGGAGGAATAAAGCATGCATATATCAAAGATTTGCTTTATAGCAACAACACTATCAATCAGTACATTCGCAGTAAATGCAAAACTAAATCTTACCGATAACATTTCGTTAAGTGGTTTTGGCTCGACTTCCATAGTCCAGTCTAGCAATGCAACACCACTCTATGTCAACCGAGAGATCACAGATAACACTTGTTACGATTGTGATACAACTTTAGGGTTGCAAGGTGATATCCGCTTTAATGATAACTTCAATACTTCGGTTCAGATTGTAAAACGACCTCAAGATAGCTGGTCATCACCGAGGTTAGAATGGGCCTACGTAGGTTATAGCGTATCAGATTTTAACTTAAAAGTTGGGCGGTTACGGTTACCCTTGTTTCTAAGCTCTGAATACTACTATGTTGGACAAGCATATACGTCAGCGAGACCTCCACAAGAGGTATATAACTCGACCTTAGGGCTCACGTCTTATGATGGACTTTCTGGGACTTGGGATATCGAAATAAATGATGAGAGTTATTTAGCGGTAACACCCTATATTGGTATAGAAAGTAATGGTGAGGTTGACATAGGTGACAATCAATATGCTTTTAATATAGAGAAAACTGTAGGTATGCACAGTGAATTAAGCGGATTTGATTATCGCATTATGTTTAATTATGCGTATTTCGAATATGTAGTCGATGTAACAACACCGCAAGGAACTATGCAACATCCTGCAGACAACATTAGTATTTACACATTAGGCACAGAATATTCACTTGACCAATGGCTACTGACGGCTGAAGTACTTATCGATACGATGCATTTCAATTGGTATTCAAGCTTAGCTTATAATATTGATAAATTTACCCCTTACGTAACCTATGCTGAATCACACCACAGCCAAAAAAATAACTCTCTGTTAATCGGACTACGTTATGATTTAACGACAACTGTATCACTTAATACAGAGTGGAAATACACGAATGCAAAAGGTGGGAGTCATGGTGAGTTGATCAGAAGTCCTGCCGATGGCGATACTGATGCTCAACTATATACTATAATGCTTAATTTTATCTTCTGATAAACTGTGTTATTTGAATAGAAAATTGAATAACTCAAAGTCGTTATGAAAAGGAATCAAGCACGGCTTTGAGTTATTATAATTATTAACATCAGAAATTAGGACTGGTTATCTACTATATCAGCGATTATCTGCGTTCGCTCTGCTGGCGATATATTTAAATAAAGACGACTAATGCGAATGGCATAACCAAACTTATCTGTACCTAATCGTTTAACAAGTTCAGGTAATAGCGTATCGTCAAGATGAAAGGTTTTGATATAATGTTCCATTGCGTGTTCAACACTGACAAACTCTGTACCATCAAACGTAAATCCACCCGCCTCATCATCTGCAGCAAGTGGGACGCCCTCAAGACATAACGGCCAACCAGAATAGTTAATTCTTTCCTTTGCAATGGTATACATCATCCATGCACTACGCTTAAAACCTTCAAACGCAGCACCTTCAAATTCAGACTCTTGCAACTCTTGCTCGGTCCAATTTGAACCAATACTTAATGCTTTTTGATATTTCCGTGTTAGTGCTGCTTTTACGGCATTACGATATTGATAGATAGACTGGCTGCGGGCTTTTTTCACAAAAGACAGGCATTCTGCGCATGCTGGGACAGATAAAGGCTCATGGGGCGCTTTATTTATATCATCCACAGAGAACGGTATATTGATCGTGGCATCTGATGGTTCGCCACAAAACAAGCATGTGTAGCGAACGTCAAATGGTATGTCAATTTGAGGATAATTATCGACAGACATTTATCTAATTACTTCTTTTTCAACGATAAGGTGCCTTTAACACGAGGTGTAGCGGACGTAGCCTTTACATTAGCCAGTTTCGCTTTTTCACGTTCCGCAATAATACTGAAACGAGTAACAGGTTTTTTTCGTTCTTTTCTCTTTTCAGCAGAGTCAAAACGCGCTCTTGATGCAATTTGTTCATCAGAATAAGACACTGGTTTATCTTGCTGGGCTATCTCTGAAGACATATCAGCATCAGACGATGCTGCATTTTGCGTCCAGAAATTAGATGTCGGCTCATCGTTCTTATCTAGATCAGCGGTTGTTTCATCTTTATTCCAAACATTTGAACTTGCTTCTTCATTCAAAACTTGACCAGGTGTTGCGGCGTAGTCACCGTAGCCGAAACGCTTCTGACGTGCAGCACTGTTAACACCACGTTTTGAATGTACACCTTTGGTTTTTGGCTTTTCTTGACCATAGTCAGACGCTTCTTCTGTACTGCTTGAACCTTCAACCATGCTATTGATTTCAGCCATTTCTTTATCAGTCAGTAAACGCCATTGACCCGTTGCTAAACCTTTCATATCAATATTCATAATACGTGTACGCGTTAGTGATTTCACTTGGAAACCAAAATGCTCACACATGCGTCGAATCTGCTGATTTAGACCCTGCGTTAAAATTATTTTGAATTCAAAACGACCTTCGCGCGTCACTTTACAGGGTTTAGTGATCGTGTCTAAAATTGGCACACCGCGCGCCATATCCTTTAAAAATCGGTCAGTAACGGTACTATCAACTTTAACTATGTATTCTTTTTCGTGCGCGTTACCAGCACGTAGAATTTTATTAACAATATCACCATCATTGGTTAGAAAGATTAGACCTTCTGATGGTTTATCAAGACGACCGATTGGGAATATTCGCGTACTGTAATCAATCAAATCAATCACGTTACCTTGAATGTGACGTTCTGTCGTACAGGTAATACCTTCCGGCTTGTTTAGGGCAATATAGATACGTTTTTGTTTTTCTTTAACGGGTTTTCCATTTACAGAAACCATATCGCCATCTGACACTTTCGTTCCCATCTCTGGAATTTTACCATTAATGGTTACGCGACCTTGTTCAATTAAGCGGTCTGCCTCTCGGCGAGAGCAATAACCCGTGTCACTGATATATTTATTAAGTCGTGTTAGTTTGATGTCTTGTTGCGTCATGATAATTTATACTAATATTAAGGGAATTAGGAATTGCGAAAGGTTTTGAGAACTTATACTTCAGAAAGACCGCAATTATGTGTGTGGAGTATAACAGAAGGCATTATTATCAAGCAATATTAGTGTATATATTTAACCTTTCAAGTAATTAATACTAATTCATCCGCAAATATTGGGTTTTTTTCACGCTTCGTGGTACATTGCCCGCATTATTGGGTGATCTATAATAACCCTCATTATTTCAAGACAGAGCAAAGAACTATGGCAGAATTAGGTAAGTTAAATACCCTAGAAATTATCAAAGAAACTGGATCGGGTTTCTACCTGGACGGCGGTGTATTAGGTGAAATACTGTTACCTTTTACAAACTCACCATTAGATATCGATATCGGTGATGAGCTTGAGGTATTTATCTACCTTGATTCAGAAGACCGTATCATTGCAACAACACAAAAAGTACTTGGTGCTGTCGGCGAATTCGTCATGCTAAAAGTAAAGCAAGTAAACAATGTAGGTGCATTCCTTGATTGGGGCTTAGACAAAGATCTTTTAGTTCCATACAGTGAACAGCGCATTCCATTACAAGTGGGTCGTGAATACCTTGTCGCTATTTACTTAGATCGCATTCACGGACGTATTACAGCAACAACAAAACTAGATCGTCACGTTGACAACACGCCTGCGCGTTACAAAATACACGAAGAAGTCGAGATCACCCCTGTTGATCCAACTGATCTTGGGTATAAAGTAATTGTAAATAATAGCCATTGGGGCGTTGTTTACAAAAATGAAATGTTTAAGAAATTAAACCGTGGTGAAAAACAAAAAGCATACATTCAAAAAGTACGTGAAGACGGTAAAATTGATATCTTACTTAATGAACCTGGTCATGGAAAAGTATCTGATTTTAGCCAAGTGCTATTATCAGAACTGAATAAAAATGGTGGTTTCATGGCGGTTACAGATAAAACAGACCCTGAAACAATCTCTCGCTTATTTGGTGTGAGTAAAAAGACATTCAAAAGCGCTGTAGGCCAACTATTCAAGAAAGGTATCATTGATATCGTTAAGACAGGTAACGTTGGCTTACAAGTTAAAGACAGTGAATAATGTATACTATCAGTCGTTGATTACGAACAATAAGATATAAAGAGTAATCAAACTAATAGTAATAAAAATGGAAGCCAATTGGCTTCCATTTTTTATGCTTAGTCATTTTAAATTAATGAACAATTTGCGAAATAGCAACATTAGCTTGTTTGTCCATCTCAGCAGAGCCCAACATCATAATTAACTCATCGTCAGAATAAGCAGATAAATCGTTAGCTTGTTCAATAATATCTTCCATGACCGCGTTGACGTCACCATTCTGTACTCTGTGCCACTGATAAAAACTGATAAGTAATACTTGTAATACATAGTCTTCATCTAATAAAGCTACATCAATACCACTTTCTAATGCCACTGCTTCCAATGTTTCAATGTCAAAGGAAATACTGCCATCATAATCAAGTTCAAGTCCTAAGGAGTCAAAACTAATCCCATCTGGGATACTAATTTCGACCCTAGTTAATGCGGAAATATCCATTTTGCATTCCCTCTTTAAGTCAAGCATAGATACAAAGTAACACTAATACGAAAAAAAACAACCTTCTAGTTCTATTCAAAAATTAACTTATTCTGTTTCTGTCGCTGTCACTTTCACATCCGTAAACGTAAACGCGAGCTCATCACCCTTCAATTGAATATCAACAGCGCCACCATTTGACAATTTACCAAACAAGATCTCATTGGCAAGATTACGTTTAATTTTATCTTGAATAACACGCGCCATTGGTCTGGCGCCCATCGTTTTATCGTAACCTTTATTAGCTAACCATTTACGAGCATCGTTTGATACATGTAAGGTAACTTGTTTGTCATCTAACTGTGCTTCTAATTCAACCAAGAATTTATCAACAACCATATGGATAACATTCATATCAAGATGATTAAACCAGATAATGTTATCAAGACGATTACGGAACTCAGGTGCAAACAGTTTATTCACTTCGCCAAGCGCATCACTATTATTATCTTGTTCTTTAAAACCAATGGATTGACGAACGGTTTCCGTTGCACCAGCGTTAGTTGTCATCACTAAAATAATATTACGGAAATCAGCTTTACGGCCATTGTTGTCCGTTAATGTACCGTTATCCATCACTTGTAATAACAAGTTAAATACATCTGGATGTGCTTTTTCAATTTCATCCAATAACACAACAGCATGTGGTTGTTTAATAACCGCATCCGTTAATAGACCACCTTGATCATAACCAACATAACCAGGAGGCGCACCAATCAAACGAGATACAGTATGACGCTCCATGTATTCCGACATATCAAAACGGATCAGATCAACACCCATAATTTTAGCTAAGCGTTGAGTCACTTCTGTTTTACCAACACCTGTCGGACCAGCAAACAAGAAAGAGCCAATTGGTTTTGTTTCAGCGCCTAAACCAGAACGCGATAAACGAATCGCATCGGTTAATACTTCAATCGCAGGGTCTTGCCCAAACACAACCATTTTCAAGTTACGTTCTAAGTTTCGAAGTACATCACGATCATTAGAAGAAACTGATTTTTCTGGAATGCGAGCCATTTTTGCAATAATAGATTCAATTTCACCAATACCGATCGTTTTCTTACGTTTATTTATCGGTAACAAGCGCTGTTTAGCACCCGCTTCATCCATCACATCAATCGCCTTATCAGGTAATTGACGTTCATTAATGTACTTCGCAGATAGCTCTGTTGCTGCACGTAGCGCTTTAGTCGTATAGCGTACATCATGATGTTCTTCGTAGCGAGACTTCAAACCTTGCAGAATTTTAACCGTATCATCAATAGAGGGTTCAACAATATCCACTTTTTGGAAACGGCGTGCTAACGCACTGTCTTTCTCAAAGATTTGGCTGTACTCAGAATATGTAGTCGAACCAATACAACGTAACGTACCATTACTTAATAATGGTTTAATTAAATTTGCGGCATCAAGTTGACCACCTGACGCGGCACCGGCCCCAACAATAGTGTGAATTTCATCAATAAATAAAATAGCATCATCGTGTTTTTGTAACTGTTTCAATAATGATTTAAAACGTTTTTCAAAATCACCTCGGTACTTGGTACCAGCAAGCAGAGCGCCTAAATCGAGTGAGAATACCTGCGTATTTTTCATCACATCAGGGACTTCTTTATTGACGATTCGGTATGCAAGGCCTTCTGCAATCGCCGTTTTGCCCACACCGGCTTCACCAACCAATAATGGGTTATTTTTACGACGACGACATAATATTTGAATAGTACGATTTAGTTCTTCATTACGTCCAATTAATGGGTCAATTCGCCCTTCGACAACAGATTTATTGAGATTAGTAGAGAAGTTTTCAAGTTGAGTTGATTGATCTTCACTATCATTAATGACTTGTTCCGAAGCGTCATGACTATCTTCAGCACCCGGTTCTTCATCATTTTTACGAATCCCGTGCGAAATGAAATTAATCACATCTAATCGGCTCATACCTGCTTTTTTCAATATATAAGCAGCTTGTGATTCTTGCTCACTGAAGATAGCAACAAGTACATTCGAACCTGTCACTTCATTATTTCCTGAAGATTGCACATGGAACACAGCACGCTGTAACACACGTTGAAAGCCGAGCGTAGGCTGTGTTTCTTTCTCTTCATCCGATTCAGGTAAAATAGGTGTCGTTTGTTCTAAAAAAAGCAATAGTTCATCGCGAATAGCATCGATATCACCAGAACAGCCTTTAATCGCTTCGCAAGCAGATTTATTGCTCAGTAGTGAAACCAACAAATGTTCGACCGTCATAAATTCATGACGATTTTCACGTGCAGTTTTAAACGCTTCATTTAGCGTTACTTCAAGATCTTTGCTTAACATAGGCATCTCCCTATAACTACGTGTTGCGTAATATTGTCAGCATTACGTTTATGCTTGTTCCATGGTACATAATAAGGACTGTTCGTTGTCTTTTGCATATTGCATTACCTGTGATACTTTTGTCTCGGCTATATCAGCCGTAAATACGCCACAAACACCTCTGCCCCGATAATGAACAGTTAACATGATTTGGTTAGCCTTATCTATATCCATAGAAAAAAACCTTTGTAGTACATCTACAACGAAATCCATTGGAGTATAGTCATCATTATTCAAAAACACTTTGTAAAACGAAGGCGGTTTTAGTTCTTGCTCACTTTCTATACTTGTTTTGAAATCAATCAGTTCATCTAACTTACTCATAATTCTATCTTAGTACCTATCACAGATTTGGGCTAATAAGTTTCAACCTTTCGTCTAAGTTTACCTCATTTTAATCATTTTTAGGAATATTAACTTGACTATAGTGGCGAATAAACTAAATTTATTAACAAGATGCGTTAAAGTAGTTTACATTTGAGTTACCTTGATATGTATTATTATAACCATCTTATAACCCATGAGTTAAATGGGTGATGTATGTTCAGTAATCAAACAATTTGCAATTACAGAAAGGATGCAGAGGTATGGCAACCGGTACGGTTAAATGGTTCAATAACGCGAAAGGATTCGGCTTCATTTGTCCTGAATCTGGTGGTGATGATGTGTTCGCTCATTTTTCTATTATACAAATGGATGGATATCGTACATTAAAAGCAGGACAAGTCGTTGACTATGAAATAGATGAAGGCCCAAAAGGATCTCATGCTGTTTCTATTTCAGCCCATGAAACAAGCGAGATAAAATAGCTTGTAGGCCTATTTTGATAAAAAGCAGCTTGGCTGCTTTTATTTTTTATGGCTATTATTTAAAGATCTTAACGGCTAAATTTATAATATAAATCAACCGCCTTATCTACACCAGACACTAATTCTATATAGAGCTTCGGAATAATCTCATATCGTACGATGACCTCACTTAGATCAGAGAATAAACCAATACCATAACGAATTTGTATACCAGGTAATACATACCCACTCACTTCGACTCTAGTATCATTACCTTGTCCACTAGTATCGATGGAAAAATCTTTAACTCCCAGCGTATCACCCAAGAAACTGATAACGTCTTTACCTTGCCCAAGACTCGAACCAACAAGCATTGTCTTTATCACAACGTCTTGACTCGTTTCATCTTCCGAGTCTATATCACGTCCACGTAATAAATAGGAAATCATACGGGTTTGCGGCATTTCAGGCTCTGAAAATATCGTAAACAGCGGTTTTTTAACAGGTCCTATTAATCGGACACCGACAATAACGTTGTCTTCTGTCACCTCTGAATTACGAATAGCTTCTACATTTATATAAGGGTTTTCGATGGGGCCAGAAAATACAATTTGTCCTTTTCGAATATAGAGATCTTGACCAAACGAACGGTAACGACCACTTTCAAACTGAAGCATCCCATCAGAAAATAAATTACCATCGCCATCAAGAATAACATTTACATCGCCAGTAATATTAGATTTAAGACCAAATGAATCTATTTTCACATTGTCTAATAATTTAATATTCACTTCAACATCGAGTGGGTAGTTCTGTTTTTCATTGACGTCATCAGCGTCAACAATAACCACATCATTAGAAACTGGGATCGCGGTTTGCGGCAATTTCTCTACTTTAATTCGCGCATACGGTATTACAATATCACCGCTAATTTTAGTCCCTAGAGTGTTGCCTTTAATGCTTATGTTAGGACTAAAATGTAGATGTACCCCCTTACTATCGTCAAACTCAAAGTTGTCACCCTGTAGAAGCATTTGATAGTTAAATTCATGACCCCAAGTAATATTACCGACGATTTTAGCTAGCCCTTTACCTGAATTAGCGCTACCAGTAATACTCGCTTTTTGACCACTAGATTCTATACTAAATTGAAAATTGTCTAGCGTGACAGGTAATTCATCTCCAGCTAAATAACCATTGTTGACATTGAACTGCCCGATGAACTCAGGCTTGTCTAAAGTCCCATCTACAATACCAGCACCGGATACAACACCATTAAGTACATCTACCTGATAAATAAGCGGCTCAATAAAGGCGAGTTCCATATCGATGATATTGATATCACCACTCAATTCACGCTTACCAAAGATATCATCCACACGAATATCAGATGTCATTCCACCCAATTCATGTGAGTTGATATTAATCTTCGTAGTTAGATTCGATTCGTCCAATCTTACATCCGCTACTAACTTATCAAAATTAGCAATACTACTTTCTTCATCATTATAGATGAGTAATGATGAATCAATGATCTCTATCTTAGACGTCATTTGCAATGACTCGTCCTTACGCCAAGCTACTTTACTCATAATGTTAAGTAAACCTTCGATCTTGATATTTTTTTCCCTTGCTAAACCTAATTTATTTATATCGAAATCTTGCAGTTTAAATTCAAAATTGCCTGCGCCTTCAACTTTCCCGTCAAAACCTAGACACAGCGTGGCTGTCTTTTCATTCCAGCAGTGTTGCGCAATCGAAAGATAATAATCTTTTTTAGAGAAAGTGAAATTAACATTCGGGTCAATGACCCAATTACCATATTCTGAATTAACTCGCCCTTTAGTCACCTTTCCCTGTAAGGTATCACCTTTCCAAAAACCGCTTAGCTTTAATAGCGCATTATTTTTTTCATTATCCAGGCTTAAACTAATACTACTGTCAGTTTGGCCCGCTATATATTCTAAAGCAATTTTATCAATGACCTGTTCGCCGATTATTAACTTTTCACCAGTAAACGATATGTTTCCCTGCGGACTTTCAGTTAAGCTAATTAGTCCAGTAAGGTCTGCTCGCTGTAATTTATTATTTTCAAATAAAACATTATCAGTGAATAAATCAAAGTTAAGCCAAGGCTTACTCTTCTGACCCATAATAGTGAAATAACCAAACGCACTCCCCTTACTTTCTGGAAGATAAGCCGTTAGAGATTCAATATCAACTTCCCCTCCAATCTTAAACTGCTCGTTAATAGTACCGTCTAGTTTGATTGAGTCTGCTCCACGAGAAAGTGAAAAACCATCTAGACTCCAATACAGATCTTGATCGAGTGCTATCCTTCCCTGTAAAGTGAGTGGATAACCTTTAAAATCGGCGACGACGTCGATATCATCAATATCAAGTTTCCAATCATTATCTAATTCGGGTTTGAGGTTAAAGTTAACCGTAGCGCTTCCATGCGGCTGTAACTTTATATCTGGCCAAAATTGATCTAATCGTATGCCTTCTGCTGCGACTTTACTTTTTACCGTAATACCATCTGTCCATTTTAGTTGCCCAGATGCTGAAACATGTCCACTCAGCGTTTTAGCGTTAATCCGAGAAAATGATAAACCTTGTAGACTCCCTTTACCTTTTGCATCAAGATCCAACAACGGTGCATTATCAATATCTAACAGTCCTGAAACGGCTATAGTGTAGGCATCAAGATTACCTTGCATTGATAACTTTCCATCCACTGAGTTGATATATGCAGGCTTCAGTAATGGCCAGCTTAATTGTTGCCAATTAGCATTGATAGTAAAGGGTAAGGCTGGACGTAACGGCGCGAGTAATGCATCGATATGCGTATTAATCGGCCCTGATGTATTGATAGCTAAATTCATACTATCAAGGCTACCCGTCGCGTTGATATTGACAGCAAGTTGCTTTAACAACGTTGGTTTTTTTAATGTTGTGTTAACCGTCGCATACAAGGGGTAATCTTTTTGTAATACAATTTGTCCTTTAATACTGGTATCAGCCTGCGGCATATTAACGATAAGCTTTTCGATCCCAACTTCTCCAGAATCAATATAACCGACTAAGTCTATCGAATTGAAAAATAGGGATAAATCATTTACTTGAAGTTTAGACTGAATAAGCTTTGCATCATGCACATCTACACGTAGTGGAATTGAAACCTGATAAAGTTCGAACTCATTTAATAGATCAGTAACGATATCTAATTGTTTATTTGTTTCTTCAACCAAGGTGGTAGGTTTCGAGCTTATAGCGCCACTTGCTACCTTATTTCCTGCTGATTCAGTTGATACTTGAACATCTACATTATGTGTTATCAACTTGGTAACAGTAATATCTCGCCCTGATAAATTAGCTACAGCCTCAAGACGATCAGCAGTCACACTGGTATTAGCAACAATAACATTAATATCTCGAATATCTATATTTGAAGCGCTGATTAAAATAGGGATATTTAATTGCCAAGTATCATTTTCAATTTTATCATCGAGCTTAGCGATACGTGATAGTGTGTCATTCAAATCAATACCGAGAAGTGTACTAAGTTCTTCCGTTAGAGGCATATTGAAAGATACTGCGCTAGAATCCAGTTTATTAATGCAGACTTCTGCACTAAATAAACAACTTAAATCAATGTCATATGCTAAGTCTGAAATTGAAAGTTGAAATAGTTCCCCTTGCCAATCAATTGTTTTCCAATGTGCTTGATTAAAAACCGTGCCTTCTTCCAGAACCAGATGTAGCGGTAATTCTGTGTTATTTAATTGATTAATGATGAACTGGTTTCCGGCATGACTGCCGAGTAAGGCTGTTAAGCTGCTAACAAGCAGAATTAAACTTACAAAAAACAATTGAATAAGCCGCATTACAATTCAGGCCCAATATACAAATGAAAAGTATACTTAGTATCTGTATCTGAATTAACAGGTACAGCAAAGTCAACTTTGACAGGGCCAATAGGAGTCATCCAACGGAGACCAGTCCCAACACCCACACTAATAGGTTCAGAAAAATCATTGGTTGATGTACCCGCATCGGTAAAAAGTCCAACACGCCATTTTTCAGCAAATTGATAACCGTACTCAAACGAGCCAACCGTTAAATAGCGACCACCTATATATTTTTTATTATCATCAACAGCTGTAACCGTTTCATATTGATAACCTCGAATACTTTGACTACCACCAGCAAAAAAACGCATTGATGCTGGCACACTCTCTATTTTATCGACATAAATAGCGCCTAAATCAAAACGCGTTGTGAAAAAGTGAGTTCTATCGATAGAGCGTAAATACTTTGTCCGGCTCTGTATTTTAGCCATATTAATGTCAGCCCCCCAACCACGACTCGCGACCTCAAAACTAAAAAGCTGCTGATTCCCCCAATAAGGATCAACACCGCCGCGTTGATTTGTTTTCGCAAAACTAACACCAGGTAATACCATGATGGTATTACCTTTTTGGCTAGCCTGGGTGAAATTTTCTTGCTCAAATTTTATAAACCAAGTACGCAACCACTTAGATTCTAATTCAAATTGACGTTGTAACTGTAAAGTGTACAAATCACTCTTTGTATCCTTGCTATCTTTACGCTGATAACCTAATTGGATTTTAGCTATGTTGGTAATGGGATCTTCGATCGGAATATCATAGTTAGCAGTAAACTCCTGCTGTACTTTTGAATATTCAAATTTTGCGGAAACACTATCACCACGACTATTGATCCAAGGTTTTTTCCAGCCTAACGTGCCTCTAACACCCACATCACTGAGATAGCCAATACCAACTTCATACGTGTTGCTAGGATGATTTATGACTGTTATTACCATTGGGACTTTACCATCTGCTCTGCCATTAATATTAGGCACAACAGATGCAGACTGGAAATACCGACTATTAAATAATGCTAAACTATATTCAGCGACTAAATAAGAATCATACGCTTGTCCCTCCTCAAATGTTGCTAGTTCAGTGACTATAAATTCAGATTTGGTTGGATTGGATAAAACACTCTCTCCGAAAACATAACGCTGCTTACTATCAAAAATAAGATCGATTTCTGCGCTATTTTTTTTAACACTAACGCGCACTTCACTTTTTAGCCATTTACCATCAAAATAACCCCGCGCTAGCGCAAGTTTACTGATATCCGCCTTAAATTTGTCGTAGTCCGCATGTGATAAATTGTCACCTCTGTGCAATGGTATTTCATTCAATAAATGAATAAAAGCCGTATCATTTTTTGCACCACCATTAATTTCCACATTAACAACGGATAACGTCACCCTTTCCCCTAATTGAATATCAATAAAGACGAGAAGTTCATCATCATCAACAGTCAGGTGGACCGTAATTTCGGGGCGATAAAAACCAAAAACTTGGAGCGACTCGATAAGGTTTTTACGTACTTTAGATTCAAAATAACTGTAATTGTTACCTTTAGGAATAGAGATCGTCGATAAGTAAGAATTAACGTTATCTTTGATATCACCTGAAACACCATTAATATCGAAAGCAACACTTGAAACAGCAAACGCGGAAGGAGAGAAAACTGAAGAATATAAAAATAGAATAAATGCGTATAAAACTGATAGTTTCACTAACTGAGACCTTACTTAGCACAGTTCAATATAGAATCGTACTTTCCATGTAAAAGAAAATGATGAATAACAGATTAGTCTAATTACAATATAAATTCAATGGCGCAATATTTACCACACCATTGTATACACCCAAACTACTTCAAGCTGCGTAATCAACACCTTGAAATGGTTTGGGTAAATTAACTAAATACCTTCACTAATGATACGTTTAGCTAATGTGCTAGAACAACCAAAGTGTGTCCAGTTTTCCGTTAACAGAACGGTGTCATATTTACGGCAGATATGTGGTAAAAATGTATCATGGCAATCAGATATTAATTGTAGATAATCACGAGATGTACCTTGCTCTGCATCACGAGCACGTGAAAGCATACGCGTATACGCAGTTTCCGCGTCAGAGCGTAAATAAACAACGGCAGACACACGCGGGTAATCTTTTAATTTGGTTTGAATATCATAATAATAATCAAGATCTTTACCATCTGGACGGCACGCTTCTGCTAAGTTGGCTTGACAGAAAACAAGATCAGAGAACAACGAACGTTCAATAATATAATTAAATTTAGGATCTAAATCTTTACAGATATCCGCTCTTTTATTGGTAATGTAGCGTTGAAATTCAATGCGGCGTGTCGAGTCTACCGTAAACGCTTGTAACAATCGTTTAAATTCAGGATCTGAATCCACGTCTTCTAAAATTAATCGCCACTCAGAATTATCATGTTCAGTTAATTTTTCAGCCAGTAAGGGTAATAATGTTGACTTGCCAACACCAATATTGCCTTCGATCGCGACTAGCTTAAACGTTTGCTCATTACTCATTTTAAAACCTATCATGCCAATACAAGCGGAATATTATAGCATATTGACCACTCTATCCAAGCTCAAGCACGTTTAAAATATAAGCAGTTTAATAAATTAAGTCTGATTTTTTTACCTGTTAACGTAAATCATACATTCACCTAAGTTATTTATTACTGTATAATATGCCGCCTTAATGAGGCATATTGCCCAATTGCTAGGATATCCAATGAAATTTTCATCATATAGTTTTACTCCCGAAATTTTACGCGCGCTAGATGCTTGTAATTATGACCAAATGACGCCTGTACAACAGCAAGCTATTCCAGCAGCTGGTCGCGGTAAAGATATTCTAGCTAACGCACAAACAGGTACTGGTAAAACAGCCGCGTTTGCTTTACCTATCTTGCAGCAAATCGCAGATACGCCAAAAGACATCCACTCAGGCAGCGTACGCGCACTAATCTTAGTACCGACACGTGAGCTAGCAGCACAAGTAACAGACAACATTCAAGCATACAGCCAATTCATGGAACTTAACGTTGTGAGTGTATACGGCGGCGTTAAAATGGAAACGCAAACTAAACAGCTTAAACAAGGTGTTGATGTTTTAGTTGCAACGCCAGGTCGTTTATTAGAACACCTACAACTCAACAACACCAACCTTGCTAACGTTGAACACTTAGTACTAGACGAAGCAGATCGTATGCTTGATATGGGTTTCATCACCGATATCCGTAAGATCTTAGAGTCTATATCGAATGATTTCCAAACAATGCTTTTCTCTGCAACGTTATCTCAACAAATGAAGCACCTAGCAAATGAATTACTGTCTAGCCCAGTGGTTGTTTCTGCTTCAAAAGAAAACTCGACAGCGTCAACAATTAAACACGTTATTCACCCTGTTGAGCAACGCCGTAAACAAGAGCTTTTATCTGAGTTAATCGGTACTAAAAACTGGAAACAAGTATTAGTTTTTGTTAACACTAAAGAAGCGGCTAATAACATCGTTAAGGAATTAAAACTTGATGGTATTAAAGCTGACGTTTGTCACGGTGATAAAGGCCAAGGCGCACGTCGTCGTGCATTAGGTGAGTTTAAAGAAGGTAAAATCCGCGCGCTAGTTGCAACAGATGTTGCTGCTCGTGGTCTTGATGTTCAAGGTCTTAAGTATGTAGTTAACTTTGATTTACCATTCCTAGCTGAAGATTATGTTCACCGTATCGGTCGTACAGGCCGTGCAGGCGAAACAGGTAATGCTGTATCATTTGTATCGCGTGAAGAAGAACACGGTCTGGCTGATATTGAAGCGATGATCGGGTATAAGATTGAACGCCAAGTTGTTAAAGGCTATGAAGTAAGTAACCGCGATCGTCTAATTGCAGACATTAGTGGTCGTGCTTCGCATGAGCGTCGTCAGCCTCGTCGTAACAAAGCGGTTGGTGAAGAAAAAGTTGAGCATAAACCAAAAACAACTGCGCCATCGAAAAAAGCAAGTAAAGGTAAGCACCGTAAAACAAGTGCTAAGTTACACCGTAAAGGTAATGTAGCAGCGCCAAAACAAAAATAACAATTAGCTTAGCTATTCGTTAAAATAGTAAGGCCCTATTAAATAACCAACTTGGTTTGTTTAATAGGGCCTTTGTTGTATTTACAGAATCATTGTTGATGATCTGCAATCACTTCCAACGGTCTGCTGCTGTAGTATCAGTTTCCCTAGCATCTACCCAATGAGAACCCGCTTCCGTTGCTTCTTTTTTCCAGAATGGCGCTTGGGTTTTTAAATAGTCCATAATGAACTCACATGCTTGAAACGCATCACCACGGTGCATACTTGCCACACCAACAAAAACAATCTGATCACCTAATGCTAATTCGCCAACACGGTGAATCACTTTAACACCTTGGATAGACCAGCGAGTTTCAGCTTCAACCAATATCTTAGCCAGTGACTTTTCAGTCATGCCAGGATAATGCTCAAGTGTTAAACCCGATACATTATCACCTTGGTTAAAATCGCGTACCTTCCCGATAAAAGTAACAACAGCACCAGTACTGTGACTTTTACCTAATGCCGCATATTCTGCTGCTAGGTCAAAATCTTCAGTTTGGATCTGAATCATATCTGTATTCATTTAGCCTCCAGTAACGGGTGGGAAAAATGCAACCTCAACGCCGTCGTTCAGTGGCGAGTCCAAACTACAAATTTCTTGGTCAATAGCCACCAGCAATTTATCAGAATCAAGCGCCAGTGCCCACTTCCCGCCTTTACCTGCTAATTCAGCACGTAATGCATTCACAGACTCGAACTGACCAGTCACTTCTAATTCAGCGCATTCAACCAATTCTCTAATTTGTGCAAAAAATAATACTTTAATCATCATCATACCTGCGCAATCTAAACTTTAAAATGACCTGACTTGCCACCTGTTTTCTCAAGTAGCTTAACACCATCAATGATAATGTCTTTTTGAACGGCTTTACACATGTCATAAATCGTTAATGCCGCAACGGATGCGGCTGTTAACGCTTCCATTTCAACGCCGGTTTTACCCGAAAGCTTACAACACGTTTCGATACGTACAAGGTTGTTTTCTGGCTCAGGCGTTAATTCAACCGTTACTTTGGTTAACATTAGTGGATGACAAAGCGGAATGATATCGGATGTTTTCTTTGCAGCTTGAATTCCCGCAATACGCGCTGTCGCAAATACATCACCTTTATGATGATCGCCCGACATAATTAGCGCAAGCGTGTCTGCTGACATACGTACAATAGCTTCAGCTCTTGCTTCACGTTGTGTTACTGTTTTTTCTGTAACATCAACCATATTTGCTTCACCAGAAGCATTTACATGAGTAAATTGTTGAGACATTAATAATTCCTATAGCTTAAATACTATTACTTAAATACTATTACTTAAATATGTGGCATAAAATTGCATGGACGATGTGAACTATTTAACTGCTCACGTAAAATCTTATTCCAACCAGTTTTACATGCGCCTGTCGAGCCTGGCATACAGAAAATAACGGTTTTATTTGCAAAACCACCCACTGCACGGCTCTGAATTGTCGATGTTCCGATCTCATCGTATGAAACAGCACGGAATAATTCACCAAAGCCTTCGATCGCTTTATCAAATAATGGTTGAACCGCTTCAGGCGTTGTATCGCGAGCAGTAAAACCAGTGCCACCGGTAATTAGCACACCTTGAATATCTTCATCAGCAATCCATTGAGATACAATAGCTCGGATCTTGTATTTATCATCAATGACGATCTTTTTATCCATTAAAATATGACCGTCAGCAACAAGAGCTTCTGCAAGAAAGCGCCCTGAAGTATCTGTTTCTTCATTACGGGTATCGGATACGGTTAATACGGCAAGTTTTGCGGCTTTAAACCCTGATTCAGCATGGCTCATTATCTTTCCTTTCAATTCAGTCATGTTAATTAAGCAATTATAAGACATTGAGCTCATCGTTCGTTGATCTTGATCAGCTAGTAAATAACGTAAGTGCTAGCTGCACCATAATTAAACAAGCTCAACGCTAAGAAGATATTTACACGTCGTTATTAATTATTATTTACTACTTACAGCCACTTTTACTTTGTTGTTATTATCACGACTTTCACGAATCAACGCATCATTAGCAATAGTTTCGGTTGACTTTGCCAGACGATCATACAGTAGGACATTCACCGTAGCTGCAAGATTCATACAACCAACGGTAGGCACATAAACAACCGCAGATGCCCGATCAATTACTTTTTGATCTATGGTCCCGTCTTCAGGTCCAAAGATATAAATAACATTATCAGGATGCTCAAACGCGGGTAGTGGGATTGCGCCTTCAGCTAATTCAACACACACTATATTGGTTGATTCTGGAATACTATCAAGCCAATTATCAACACCCGTTAATGGTGTTTTAGCCGCGATATTCTGGGTGTCGGTTTGAAAGGCTGAGGCCCGGTCATATCTTAGACCAGTGTAATAAACCGCATCCGCTTGATAACAACCAGCAGCGCGCATTACAGCACCAACATTAGTCGGACTTTTAGGATTGGTTAAACCAATAGATACATTTTTGTTTTTCATTCAGTGCTTTATTTTATCAATAATAAACGGATATTGTGGCGGTATAATACAGGGATATTAAAGCCACCTCAAGGTAGTAAGTGAGAGAATAAAAAAGGCCGCATTACAGTAATGCGGCCTTAACATTATTAATCTAGTTTACGTTGTAATTATTTCTTTTTGTCTGAAGTAAAAGACAATGCCCATACTGAAACCCCTGCCACGCCAATAAAACCAACGAGGAAAATAAACGGTATCGCAGTGTAACCTAGGATATGCCAAATAACGTATTCTAACGTACTCATAATAGTGTTTCCTTTTATCTATCTACCAACCAGGTACGTCTGACATATCTGGTAGCTGATGGGCAATACCCTTATGGCAATCAACACATGTTTTTTCACCACTCGCTAATGCCGTAGAATGCTGCTTTCTACTACGCGGGCCTTGTTCTGAAAAGTCCATGAATTCAAAGTTATGACAATTACGGCATTCCTGTGAATCATTTTCTTTCATACGTTGCCATTCGCGTACAGCTAAATGCTTACGACGTGCTTCAAACTTTTCTTGAGTAGAGATTTTACCCATCAAGAATGCAACAATTTCATTACTCGCTTGCACTTTACGTACAATTTTATCAGTCCATTTATGCGGTACGTGGCAATCAGAACAGATAGCGCGTACACCAGAACGATTAGAGTAGTGAATTGTTTCTTTTAGTTCTTTAAGAATCGGCGCATGACAAGCAGAACAAAATTCTTCTGTGTTTGTCGCTTCCATCCCCATGTTAAAGGCACCCCAAAAAATAATACCGCCAAGAAAACCCATTGCCAAGACAGTACCAACGGCCGCTTTACTTGGTGTCGTTAATTTACGCCAAAAATTTAAAATTAGTTTCATTTTATCGCCTCTTTTTCGTTTAGGCTACTTCCATTTAGATAAATCAACGTAATGAATCTACACGTTTAAAATCATTTTCGATTAACGGTGATGCATCTGCTTGTGTAACATGACACTGCAAGCAGAAGTAACGACGTGGCGACACATCAGATAATACTTCGCCTTCACGTGATTGATAATGCGTTACACTGATTTTAGTCGCGCCCATTTCACCTGCGTATTTCCAGCTGTGACATGACAGACATTTGTTCGCATTTAAAGACACTTCATAATGACGTGTTTGATGCGGAACCAGTGGTGGTTGGTATACGTAATCACGATCAATTGGACTACGATCTTTTATCACACGTTTCAACTCATCCGCTTTACGAGTGGTGTCTAACTCAGTGATACCACGTAATGATGCAACACCACCGTTATTTACATTTTCAATTACAGCAGTTTCTGTACTTTGTGCTGATACAGAGAATAACGTCCCTGCAGCTAGCAGCACAGCCAATAATTTTCTCATATAATGTTCTCCGCCTATTGGCAAATAAATCCGTTATTTACCAGTATCGTTTACTGGCAAACTCGTTCAGTAAGATGTGCAGTTTTTAATTACACTTTAGTAATTTTAATTGCACATTTTTTATAATCCGTTTGTTTTGATAACGGATCCGTAGCATCTAGACATACTTTGTTAATTAATACTCGCGCATCAAACCAAGGTACAAATACTAAGCCTACTGGAGGGCGGTTACGACCACGTGTTTCTACACGACAGCGCACTTCACCACGAAGAGATTCAATAAGAACTTCATCACCGCGACGTACATTACGTTTTTTAGCATCATCGGGATGGATATAACAGAGTGCATCCGGCATTGCACGATATAATTCAGGAACACGTGCTGTCATCGTACCTGAGTGCCAATGTTCAAGAACACGACCAGTACATAACCACATATCATATTCTTCATTTGGCATTTCAGGTGGCGCTTCGTACGGTGCAAAGATAATGTTTGCTTTACCATCTGACTTACCATAGAACTCAAAGCCTTTACCTTTACCTACGTATGGATCACTGCCTTCTGCAAAACGCCATTTTGTTTCAACACCGTTCACAACAGGCCAACGTAAACCACGCACTGTATGGTAAACATCATAAGGGGCTAGATCATGGCCATGACCACGACCAAAACTTGCATATTCTTCAAATAGACCTTTTTGCACATAGAAACCTTGATCATTTGCATCATCATTTAGCTCTTGCGCTTCGCTTAATGGGAATGCATCAACGTGACCGTTACGATAAAGTACATCGTACATCGTCTTACCACGATGCTCTGGCATTTTAGCTAACAGGTCTTCGCCCCACACTTCTTCAATTTTAAAGCGCTTAGAGAATTCCATTAACTGCCATAAATCTGATTTTGCACCTTCAACAGATTTAACTTGTTGATACCAAGCTTGTGTACGACGCTCAGCGTTACCGTATGCGCCCTCTTTCTCTACCCACATTGCAGTTGGTAAAATAAGATCAGATGCTTGTGCCGTTACTGTTGGGTATGGGTCAGAACAAACGATGAAGTTAGCTGGGTTGCGGTAACCTGGTAAGCCCTCTTCCATCATGTTTGGTGCTGCTTGCATATTGTTATTACACATAGTCCAATACGCATTTAAGGTACCGTCTTTTAATGCACGGTTTTGTGCAACAGCATGTAGACCTGGTTTCGGTGGAATCGTACCTTCTGGTAATTTCCAAATCTTTTCAGCAGTTGCGCGATGTTTCGGGTTCGCAACAACCATATCTGCTGGTAATCGGTGTGAGAATACCCCCACTTCACGTGCAGTACCACATGCTGATGGTTGGCCCGTTAGCGAGAATGGACCATTACCCGGTTGTGATATTTTACCAACAAGTAAATGGATGTTGTAAACAAGGCTGTTCATCCATACACCGCGAGTATGTTGATTCATACCCATTGTCCATAGCGACATTACTTTGATGTTTGGATCTGCATATTGCTTAGCAAGTGTAATTAGTTTTTCTTCTGATACACCTGAGATTTCAGATGCTTTCTCAACCGTATACTCAGCAACAGACGCCTTATACTCTTCAAATGTCATTGCTGTCATTTTGCCCGAGTTAGGGTTTTTGGCTTTAGCTTGCATTGGATGTTCGTCACGTAAGCCGTAACCGATATCCGTTGCTGTACGTTTAAAGTGTGTATGCTTATTAACGAAATCCCAGTTTACAGCATCGTTTTGAATGATGTAATTAGCAATAAAGTTAGCCATTGCTAAATCGGATTGAGGGTTGAAAACAATCCCCATATCAGCTAATTCAAAAGAACGATGTTTATAAGTGGATAATACATTAACTTTAACATGCTGATTACTTAAGCGGTGATCAGTAATACGCGTCCATAAAATAGGATGCATTTCCGCCATGTTTGAACCCCAAAGTACAAACGAATCTGCATTTTCGAAATCATCATAACAACCCATTGGCTCATCAATACCAAAGGTACGCATGAAACCACCAACAGCAGAAGCCATACAGTGACGTGCATTCGGATCAATGTTATTTGAACGGAAGCCTGCTTTCATCAATTTAACTGCTGCATACCCTTCCATTACGGTCCACTGACCAGAACCAAACATACCCACTGATGTTGGACCGTTTGCTTTTAGTGATGCTTTCCATTTCTCAGCCATGATATCAAACGCTTGATCCCATGAAATTGGTGCAAATTCACCGTCTTTCGCAAACTTACCATCTCGCATACGCAGTAAAGGCGTTGTTAAACGATCTTTCCCGTACATGATTTTAGATAAGAAATAGCCTTTAACACAGTTAAGACCTTTATTTACAGGAGCTTCAGGATCGCCTTGAGTAGCAACAACTCGGCCACCCTGTGTACCGACTAATACAGAGCAACCTGTACCACAGAATCGGCATGGGGCTTTATCCCACTTAATTTTAGTCTCATCACGACTTGCAATCAGGTTTGTTGCACTCGCAGGAAGAGTAACGCCAGCAATTGCAGCTGCAGAGACTGCAGCATTTGCTTTAACAAACGCACGTCTGGTTAATTTCATAGATCATCCTCACATGATGGATCGATAGTTTCAATTTGGTGAAAAACAAGAGAAGTACTTAAGACATGTTCGAAATTATTAATTTTATCAATAATATCGGTAACAAATTTTTGATTACTGGTTTCTAATACGACGATAATTTTACCCTCTTCACTATCACCGTAAATTTCAGCATCAGGAAGTGCTGAAATTTTATGCTTCACGTCTACCAAACCTTCTGGTTTCACGTGAATAATTAGACTCGATATATGAACTTCTTGTTCTGCCATTTTATGACCTTATAATTATTATAAAACGAATTCTTAATAGCTAAACCTAACAGTCAGGGCTTACCGTGATAGCACTTACAGGGCAAATCGATACACACGCACCGCAGCCGTTACAATCATCAAATACAACATCCGGGCTCACGAACGTTGTATCAATAAAGTTAAATACTAAAGCTTCAGACTCACACGATTCAGCACAACTTCGGCAATATACAGACTGAATATTCAAGCATCTATCTGACACAACAGCTTTATTAGCCCATGCTTGTGCTTGATTCAAATCGAATAAATCTTCTTTACAGTGATTTACACATTCTTTACAAAAATTGCATTCTGATACGCTAAAATCAATTTCAGGAAATCCACCATCGCCGACTATTATTATTTTCTCTGGGCAAGCGGCACTGCAATCGCCACATCGTGTGCATTTATCTGTAAATTCTAAATCTGCTTTTAACCAAGGTAAACGTACAACGTTGTCTTGTTCTTTACGACGAAATAACGAACGTCGCCCTAGATTAATACTCATCAAAACTACCTTACTGAAGTAACATTTTTAATGTAAAGAATTAAGGTGTACATCACTCTATAAAAACCATTAATTTATAATGGTCTATATAATACCCGCTATAAATACTCACTAATGGGTAAGGTAGATAAAACTTATTTTAGATCAATAAATAGAGGTGAGGAATGTCACATTTTGTGTTTGTACTAGATTAAACCTACCTATTGAATCAATAGACAAATATTTCTAATATTATAGACAACAGCAATAATATGCGCATATTTAAAGCGAGATTAAATATAACGCAGCAACTCACTACGTTATATTTTTTAGAGAAGGGATTGAATATTTAAGCTTGTATGAGTCTGAATTAGCCGCCAATAGAAGCTAAGTGGGGTGTATTTGCAGTGATGCCTTGCTGAAGAAAATGAGTCGATTTTTTATCAGACATGTGGTCGAAAACACGCGCAATCAATTCCGATTGTTGGTTATCTTCTTGTAGTAAATCGCGTAATTCAACACCTTCTTCACCAAACAAGCATAAATGTAAACGCCCTTTAGTGGAAACACGTAAACGGTTACACGTTGAACAAAAATTCTTTTCATACGGCATAATCAAGCCAATTTCACCGACATAATCAGGGTGCACGAAAACTTGTGCAGGGCCGTCAGCTTTGCCCCTCACTTTACTGACCCACCCTTGCATTTTTAATTTATCACGAATACTCACACCTGAAACATGGTGTTTATCAAACAATACTTGATTATCCCCGGTCTGCATTAATTCAATAAACCGTAACTGAATAGGCCGAGTTTTTATCCAATTTAAAAAATCACCAAGTTCAATATCATTTAAATTACGCATTAACACCGTATTCACCTTTACGGTTTCAAACCCAGCAGTAAAAGCGGCATCAAGTCCGCCCATTACTTTATGGAGCATATTTTTACCGGTAATTTGACGGAACATGCGAGCATCTAAACTATCAATACTCACATTTAATGCATCCAACCCCGCATCACGCCATTCTTGAGCATATTTTTCGAGGTTGAAGCCATTTGTTGTCGTCGCAACTTTATTAATTTTGGGGATAGCCGATATATCTGAAATAATATCAGTAAAATCTTTTCTTAATGAAGGTTCACCACCTGTGATACGGACTTTTTCAGTGCCCATTTCAGCAAAACCTGTCACTATGCGCCTTAGCTCATCTCGCGCTAAAAACTCAGGCTTGCCTTCGGCTTTATAACCATCTGGTAGACAATAGTTACATTTGAAATTACAGACATCTGTAATTGATAAGCGTAAATAATAAAATTTACGTGAAAATTGATCTTGAAGTTGCATAAACACCTTTCCAAATACGGGAGGCTTAACCATTTCTGATTAAACCCTTATAGCAATTATGAATGCTATGAGTCCTTAAGATCATATTTATAACGATAAATTTAGATCATTAAGGATCGGAGTTTGATTTATATTAAATTTTAGAGTTCTTAAACTTAAACGATTTTCAAATTAATTTAAAGGATATATAGTCGTTATTATAGTGGAATATGATAAATCATTGATCGAAATTAAATTGCCATGTAAATTATTGGCTATTAACAGCTCAATTCATCAACAGTAAAGTTAACATGATAAAAAATATAATCCCCTCCCACCAGTCTATTATCATTTTAATCGGCCGTGGTATGTTCAGTATATTAGCACTAGCCTCAATGCTAACGTTTATCTCCTTAGTTGCATTATCGCTAAGTCTTTCCGATGCATCATCGATTAACAAAGCGGGTGCATTGCGAATGCAAAGCTACCAAATCGCTTACAATTTATCCCGGGACGAATCTGAAATATTACGTCAACAGCATATTAATACTTTCAATCAATCACTTGCGCACATTAAAAATAATATTGTCGATAACTGGGATATAACATCAAAGTTAAAAACCGAATTTATGGATGTTAATGATCGATGGCAAACGCAATTAGATATATTACACAGTAATAACCCCAAACAATTCTTAGATAATGTGGACAGCTTTGTATTAAAGATTGATAGTTTTGTACAACATTTACAAGATCATTCTGAGTACAAAGTTAAAATTATCACGCTAATCAAAGGACTCGGGATCGGCCTCATTTTTGCGGTATGTATTATCACTATCCGTTTAATGCAAGTACAGGTATTAAAACCACTGCAGCAAATATTCGCCGCATCAAATCAAATTAGAAAAGGTGAATTCGATGTCTCCTTTGATTTTTTCTATGAAAATGAAATTGGCTCGTTAGCGAGTAATATTTCACACATGGCGCAAGATTTAAATAAACTATACAGTACGTTAGAACAACAGGTAGATGCCAAAACCAAGCAGTTGAAGGAAGCAAAAGATAAAATTAACTTTCTTTATACCACATCACAAAAATTACACGTCACACACCTTAACGCCGATATGCTTGAACAAACACTACAAAGTGTATCCGAACTCAATGGCCTTAATTTCTACAAACTTGTATTAACGGGATCTGAAGTTGAAACTATTTACCTTAATTCAGGCTTTGATAATGGCGAGCAAACTATTGACCTAAAATTAGAACTCGAAGAGCAATCATTTGGTACCTTGACTGTTCTCAAACGTGAAGCAAATGATCAAGAGCACTTACGCAGTTACTGTCGAATTATTTCTCGTGCTCAGCACCGTTCTCAAAGTAACTTAGAAGCACAACGCTCCTTATTAATGGAAGAACGCGCCGTTATTGCGCGTGAGTTACATGATTCACTTGCACAAGCGCTTTCTTATTTAAAAATACAAGTTGCGTTATTGAAACGCCATTTAAAAAATCAAGAAATCACATCGGCTACCAACGATATTGTGGATGAAATCGACACTAACCTAAAATTATCTTATACACAGCTAAGAGAATTATTAAATACTTTTCGTTTGACGCTTGATGACGCGAACCTTTCTGTAGCCATTTCGATCATGCTCACACAACTGCGTCAACGCACAAAATCCAAAATTCATCTAAGCTACGAATTAGAAGAACATTTATTCAAACCCAACCAACACATACATATATTACAAATAATTAGAGAAGCTGTATTAAATTCAATCAAACATGCGAACTCAAACGAAATAATGATTGACTGTGGCACGAATAAAAATGGTACTATTAAAGTATCTATTTCGGATAATGGTGATGGCATTACAGCTAACCCAACGAAATCCAACCATTATGGGCTAAACATAATGGGTGAACGCGCTTCAAAACTAGGTGCTAAACTAGAAATTAAAAATAATATAACAAAAGGCACCTTGGTATTACTTACCTTCGACAGGGAAAACAAACATGCTTGACAATAGTTACACAATTTTAGTTGTTGATGATCATCCACTAATGCGTAAAGGGATAGTTCAACTTCTTACATTAGAAGAAAAGTTTAATGTTATTGGTGAAGCCAGTGATGGTGTGGAAGCAATCACGCTTGCTAAACAGCATGAACCGGATCTTGTTCTACTTGATCTGAACATGAAAGGCATGTCAGGCTTAGATACGTTAAAAGCGCTTCGCTCTGAAGAGTTGAGCTCTCGCGTTGTTATTTTAACAGTTTCTGATAACAAACAAGACGTGATTAAACTAATCAATGCGGGTGCAGATGGCTACTTATTAAAAGATTCGGAACCGGATCTGTTACTAGAGCAATTACAAGACGTATTATCTGGTCAACAGGCTCTTTCTGAAAGCTTACTAGGCTACTTAGACTGCCTACATGAAGATAATAACTTTGAAGAAAAGCTAGCTAAGCTAACTAAACGCGAAAACCAAATCTTACTTGAAATCTCAAAAGGCTACAGCAACAAACATGTTGCAAGTAACCTGCATATTTCAGAAGGGACTGTAAAAGTTCACGTTAAAAGTTTATTGAAGAAACTAGAAGCAAGTTCACGTGTTGAAGCTGCTGTTATGTATCTTGAATTTAATAAAACTAGCGCGTAATCAAATAATAGAAGTAAAGATATAAGCCTTATTATATTTTTACTTCTATATTTTCAATCAAAAATGCAAACTTTTTAATCAGCACTATTATTAGTTATATATCCACTGACTAATGAGTCCACTTTTGCAATCAACTCAACTCGCATTATTCCCGTTACCCTCTCATATACTCCCTAATGGTCGACTTCCTTTACGTATCATTGAAGAACGCTATATACGCATGCTCAAAGACAGCGCTAGGACAATGATAGGGTTTGGTATCGTTATGATTGACTCTAAACAGACTGGTCCATTTGGGCGTATATCACCTATCGGCACACACGTTAAAATTGTTGATTTTTACCCTCTCGATGATGGTTACCTTGCCATTATTGTGGAAGGTGTCGATCGTTTCATCATCGATGATATAGCCGTCGAAGATGATGGATTAAAAATAGCCGAAATCCATTACATATCTAATTGGCCAGATCAAAACATCACTGAACAAGATCGCTACTTAACCGACAAACTAACGGATATATTCAATCAACATCCAGATCTGGATGAGTTGTACTGCTCAAAAGACATGGATAATGCAAGTTGGATATCACAACGCTGGTTAGAACTATTACCAATACCAGTTGAGCGAAAACAATTTTTATTACAACAAGCTAACTGCACCCATACATTACAAGTCTTAAAAGAACTTATGCCAATATAGATATGGCTCACACCCTATTGTGAGCCATATCTATAAATCACTATATTCTTATTTATTACTGTTTATTAATGCAACAAATGGGTAAAGTTAATTATTAAAACATTTTATTTCAAGATATGATGAAATTCTGTAATTCATTCTAGTTTAGTATTGTAATATGTTTCAAAAATCACTTTCAGATCTCGATAAAGTTGTCGCAATCGGCGGCGGTCATGGGCTAGGCCGGGTGCTATCTTCCCTTTCTTTTTTAGGGTCAAGATTAACGGGCATAGTAACAACAACAGATAATGGTGGCTCAACAGGACGACTTAGAAGTTCTGAAAACTGTATCGCTTGGGGAGATGTTCGTAACTGTATTAATCAGCTAGTAACCCAGCCTGATATAGGTTCTTTGCTATTTGAATATCGCTTTAAGAACGAAGGTGAACTAAAGAATCATAACTTAGGCAACCTAATGCTGGTTGCTTTAGATAACCTCTGTGTGCGTCCACTAGACGCTGTAAATCTTATTCGTAATATGCTACATATTGAATGTCAACTGATCCCAATGTCAGAACAACCAAGTGATTTAATCGCAGTCACACCTTGTGGTAACGATGTACATGGTGAAGTGTCTGTCGATAAAATGCATGAGTTTCCAAATCAGTTAACTGTACACCCAAATGTTGCAGCAACATTAGAAGCCGTACAGGCAATTGGGAAAGCTGATTTAATATTATTAGGCCCCGGGTCGTTTCTAACCAGCATCATGCCTCCGCTGTTGCTTAAAGATATACAAAAAGCGTTACGTAGAAGCAATGCAAAAGTGATTTACTTAGGTAATTTACAACAAGAGATAGGTCCGGCATCAAAAATCCCCCTGCAAGAACGCTTACAGTGGTGTGAAAAAAAACTTGGTTTTCCAATCATTAGTGCCGTTATACAGGATATAGATAAACAGTCAGAACTGACTTATCCTACCTATACCCATGACTTACGTGAAGACGTTAATAAACACTATCATGATCGTGTTAAATTAAAAGAAGCAATTGAATCGGTAGTTAATCACATCTTAACGCCAACGCATTGATTGCATCTTCGAGACTATGTATTAGTAAAGGTAATTTCGCTTGTACTTCTTCGGTATGATTCGATTTTGCCATAATCTCTAACTCTTCAGCATGCTGCTGCACTAATAACGCCCCATATGTGCCAGCACTACTTTTTATACTATGACAACTTTGTGCCACTTTATTATTATCAATATCCAGCATTAATGCTTGTAAGTCATTAATACGTTCCGTAGTTTCTTCATTAAAAACAGCGACCAACGCAGGTAACATATCTTCGCCTACATCAACCAACAACTGAGAGAATACCGTTTCATTAATAACTGTGTTTTCCATTTCATTACCTCATATCTTCAATTTGAACTTATTACTCATTTATTGTTTAGATCAATGATAATTGCAGTGGCATCATCCTGTAACTTTCCAGGTAAAAGTGATTCAAAACGTAACCATAGTTGATCTAATACATATTGAGCTGTCGTTCCTTTAATTCCATCTAGTATATTGTCAATACAATCACAATTCCTATCTATATTCTCAAAAATGCCATCTGAATAGAAAAAAAGTTTTTCTCCTTCTTTTAGCTCTACTGTGACGGCTGCATAGCCTTCATCGGGTAAGAGTCCCAATACAGTGCCTTTACAATCAATTGCTTTGTACCCAACGTCATTCAATAGATAAGGCTGTGGATGCCCCGCTGTGGCTATTTCACATTTGCTTCCTGTCAACTTTATAACAATACACGTTAACATACTGGACTCTAGTAACTGATTTAAGTATAACCTGCTAGACAAGCCAGCTAATAGTACACCTGGACAGGTAGGTATAGATGTGATTAACCCCTCTAAATAGCCCATTATCGCAAAGCTATGAAATTTAGCAACAGGCCCATGCCCCATAATATCGCCTAAAATGAGTAGTTTACTTTCACCATAATCATGAAAAAAAACAAAATCACCGCCCCCTTCACTTGCTGGCGTATGAGCAAGTGAGAAATTCCAGTCACCAGACTTTGGTGGCAGTGACGGTTTAAATGGTCGACAGAGTGACTCCAAAATACGTTGCTGATAATGCAATGCCAGTTGATTTGTACGACGTATAACACGGTTACAAACTGCAAGTAACGGTGTTTTAGTTATCGGCTTAATTAAATAATCATCAATAGAAACTTCCGCGGCTTGTTCTTGCACTGATAGATTATCATCGCCAGTTAAGAATACAAACGGTGTCAACGCTCCCTTCTCAAAAGACTCCACTTTCAGCCTAAACTCAAATCCTGACATTTCCGGCATGTGAATATCGGCGATAATAAGATCACAGCCTTCATGCTGAATATATTTAAGTGCTAATACCGCGGCTGAAAAAATATGCACGACAAAATCATGTTGCAAATAGCCTTTATATGCCCACAATAGGGTTTGATCATCATCAACAATAACGACGCTTAGCTTTTTTTTCTGCTCCTTTAATGGGCAAGTGAATTTATTAATTCCATTCTCACTCTCGTAATGACCATTGTGGTTATTTTTCTGAATTAAAGCTAATCCCATACCACCCGTTAATAGCTCACCATTAAAAATATCGCGAACATTAACTTTGTAGGGATCAAAGCTATCACCACTATCTGATATTTCAAAATACCAATTATTTTTAACTCCGGCGAGCTCAATACAGAACCAGTTAACTGTACCTTGGTTATGAAAATAGAGATTAGAAAGGTATTCTGCTAACACTAACGTTACACGGTCAATTTCAGCTTGATCAAGAGCGAGCTGTTGGCATAATGTCGTTAAGAGACGCCGAACCTCACTAATTGAATCCAGTTTTAATGGATATTGCTTTGCAAACAGTTGTGTTTTCATCAGCGGCCAAATTTACCTTTTAATAATTCCACGTTTGAAATCCGATTGAGTAACCATTGTTTGAATATCGGAAAACCATGTAATCGTCTGCGCACTGAATTTCTTAATTGCATATCCAATGGTGGACATTTGACATCATTAATCACAGTGCCAAGCAATTTAACATTATTATATTTAAAAATTTTTATTGTTTTTACAACCGAACTCTCAAGCGAGATACCAGGAGCAACAACAAGTAAACTGGCATCACATCCTCTAGCAATAACTTCACCTGGTATATTGGAAAAATTAGTTCGCGTGATTGCACATGTATCAAATATAATAAAATTATAGTGCTGCAACCAATATTCGATAGAATTTTTTATCTTTTTTTCATCTCGAAAGCTAATATTTTGATCTTGTTCACTTTTTGGCGCAGGTAAGATATCAATCATGTCAGTAAACTTTGCTATACAAGCCGTTTGTGAATCCATATCGTCGAGAGACCATGATTTTGTTTCATTAATATACTCATTGGTAATTGCAGGTTTAAATGTATTAAGATCCACAATCAGCACCTTACTCCCCGCCACTTTATGACGCCGAGCTAATGCTAGAACTAACTCAGTTCCACCTTCTTTTCCTTGAGAACAATTTATTGCCAATGACTTAATATTTTCGTTCGCAATTAACTGATAAATCTGCTCAATTTCGACAAACGTTTCCGGTAAGATATTCATAATGAAGAACCAACAATAAAGAGCGTAACGACACTTAACGCACTCCCTAATATATCCAATAATTGGCTCCAGTTAGACTCTTTTTCATTAGGGATATATATAGTGTCACCAGCATGAATAATCGGGATATCTCTATAGTCAGGTTGAGTAAGATAATGCTTCATATTAAAAACACGTGCACTATGCTTCATTTCTCCACGTTTAGTCAAAATGATAATACGATCAATATAAGCTTCTGTGGTAGGTCCTCCAGCCATTGTTAAGATACCAACAACATCCAGTGAAGAATCATATTTATAACGGCCAGGGTTATGCACAGCACCTAATACCTGCACAATATTAACGGTATTATTTAATTCCCCTTGTTCACTCTTAGCTGGAATATAAATCGTATCTCCTGGTAGTACTTGTGGTAAAAGACTTTCGTCTCCAGTCTCAAAATACATGTCGAGATCCAGCGTTGATGATTTTGCATAGCGTTTATTACGATGTGTTACTTTAATGTGCTTTATGTCTGCATCATTAGTCGGACCATCAGCTGCAGATAATAAATCTAAGAAATCTAATTGACTGTTAAATGCATACCGGCCTGGCGCACCGACTTCACCAAGAATATATATAGAAGATTCAGATTCTTGTTTTATCCACTTTGATTTATTATCTGTTGGATCATCCGGTAGCTCCGTAAACATGACTGTATCACCCGCAGATAACTGCGGTAGAATTAAATAATCACCACCAACTTTCATAAATTTATCTAAATCGAAAAACAGACGTTCGCCTAAACCATCATTGCCAACAATCATTACTTTTGATAAATCAGCCTTCTCGGTTGGTCCCTCAGCATGGCCAAGTAGATCAAGGAATGTCATGTCATCATCCCATTGATAACGACCTGGGTTTTTGACCGCGCCAATAATTTTTATTGCCTCATCGTGTGATTCAACGAGCCATGATTTTTCAACCATATCGGCTTTTTCAGGTAAGAAAATCACATCCCCCCCCTCAATAACAGGAAATGGGTTGTTTTCAGGATCATCTGAATATTTTTTTAAATCAAAGCGGAATGTTTCACCATTTTCTTTAAGTACTCTAATTTGCTGAGTATCAGCATATCTATTTGGCCCGCCAGCATTTGCTAACATGTCCATGAAGGTTATCCCCTTACGACCTTCAAAAGCGCCCGGTTTATTCACTTGCCCCATCACGTACACGACCTGTAAGCCAACTTTGATGTCTTCAACCTGAATAGGCACAAAAATAGTCGTACCGGGGTTTATCTTAGGTAACTTACCCATATCGCCTGTATCAAGATATAACTTTAAATCAAACGTTTGTGGAGCCTTACTCCCCATGACTCTAATTTTACCCACATTGGCATAGCGCGTAACGCCATTCGCTTTCATTAAACTTTCAATAATTGTCATCCCCGGTACATAGGAAAATGTACCAGGCGCATTAACCTCACCGAAAACCGTCACGGCTTTTTGAGTGTCGCTTGCGTCTCCGCCTTGTTTTAATGACCTCGCATCAAAGGTCATCTGCACATTACCGGTCAATGGTGATGATGGGACAAATATAATATCGCCAGATTTCAATGCAGGAAGTTCATTTTCATCACCCGTTTCTAAATAACGCTTGAAGTTAAATATGATAACTTCAGCGCCTCGTTGAAGTTGCATATTATCGAGCTGTGCGCCGGCCAGCATCCCCCCGGCTTTATTCAATGCCATCTGGACATTACCAAGTTCTGGTAATACGACTTCACGAGGATCATTCACATAACCTAACACCGTGACTAGTTTTTCTCGTGCTCTAAACTCAATATATAACTTTGATATATCGCGAAATACGACACTAAGTAATACCTTCATCTCTTCTAACACGGCAGTCAAGGTTTTGCCTTTTACATGCAACTTCCCAATTTCAGGCAATTGAATAAAACCACTTGCGTCAACTTGAAATGGTTTTTCAAAGTCCTTCTCACCTGGCATAAAAATAAACAATTGATCACCCGAATCAATGAATTCATTTTCACCTAAAGCGATAGGAGATGTGAATAATAAAGCAAAACAAAATAATACCATTTTCATAAAGCGAGTCCTTTCGGCAATTTCGCATCACTAAAAAGTTCACCTTCTGTCAGCAAGAAACGCCAATCTTTTACCTTATGGTTAACCTTTTTATTGCTCTCAGATAGCCACATAAGTGTTGTGATGACAGGGGCTGTTGGTGGTGTTACACCTATCCTGAGCTCTTCATAAATGACATTGTTTTTTTGTTCATTCGCTGTAAGACCTGTGACATAACTTAGAATTGTATCTGTACGTAAATTAAATAATGCAACATCATCTAAATTTGTTGCATATTCAACTTCAGGATTAGATTTTGAATCATGATTAACATCATTGGAGGATTGAATTTCATGGACAAGTACAGGACTATGTTCTTGATCTATGTTGAATTCTAATTTAGATAATTGTTGAACACTCACACTTGGTACTTGATCAAAGATTAAATATTTACGCATTAAGTCATTATAATCTTCATCATCACGATCATTTGACGTGTCTTTAAACTCATTATTTACATCGACGATTGTACTAACATCATGAAAAACGAGGCCTTGATTGTAATTGACATTTGAACCATCATCTATTGGCTTCCCCCTACTTTCAAACAACTTGTATTTAGTATATTCAATCTCAACATCGGGGTTATCTAGCAGTAAAAAGCTAACCTGACGAAGGCACACTTTATATAGCGCCGTTAAAACAGCGCTATCAACTTCAAATTGTGGGGCACAATACAATAAGAGATCAAGTTGGTAAGTTAAAGGGTGAACAAAGTTTGAAGTCAATGAACGTGGCGGTTGTGCGCAATTAGTATTAGCACTAACTCGATTAAGATTAACAATTAAATCCGTTATATGCCGCTCTAAGATAGCCATTTCAATTTTTATATCTTGCAGGTCTTCCACGGCAATTGCTTTTTCAACACGGCTGTTAATATTTTCGACCGATTTAACATAGGCTGGTGTACACTTTTTGGCACCCCGTAGGTTAGCTACTGAAAAATGCAAATTTAAATACGAATAATGTTTTTTGAATTGGACACGTTCCTCTGTATGTATAGTGGTATTTTCAAAATAGCCTTCTCGTGGCCAATTTGTACAAGCAGAAAAAGAAACGCATATAGATATCCATAGCATTAATTTATTCATTTAATACCTTACGGCCTTGTACTTATGCCGAGCGACTTGCGTCACATTCAGTTATATTTTCAATAAAGGGAATAGCATTTTCTACACGTAACATTGTCATCAACTTGTAAGGTTGGCCTGAAACTTTAAGAAGAGAGAGAGTTCGTCGTTGTGAGGTCAATCTTTTGAATAAAAAAACAATTGCGCCTATGCCAGTTGAATCGATAAAGTGGACACTTGAAAAATCTAAAATAATATTTTCAGTATATTCATCAACTAAGGCTTCTAATTTCTGCTGAATACTAACAACGTGCTCGGTGTCGAGATCGTGAACTATCTGCAAAACAATTATTCCATCATGAGGCCGTGACATTTCCATTATTAATACTCCTAGAGAATACAAAGTTAACCCTGAGGAATAATATTAACGTAAATAAAACATTAATTTTTCTACCTCATATTAAAAATATAGACTCAGAAAGTAGAAAATGCACAAATAAAAAAACCACCCGAAGGTGTTTTTATACTACATTCAAGTACTTGAATATAATGACTTATTATTTATAAGTGACCACATGTCGACCACATGTACGTTAATAAGCTAATAAAAAGACCTCATTGAGGTCTTTTTATTTACAAGTACTTACCTATTTTGTAGCTAATTTGGGATAATTTATTGAATTATTCCTTATTTGGATATAGCCCCATGATGTTGTGTTATAATTACCAGTTGGCGCTATTTAATCGCCTTTATTTACGAGAAGGAAACTCAATCTCTACCATTATTAATATCAATTTTATTTAATCCACTTTATAAATACCAGCAGAACTTCCCGACGTGATTGTTACGCTCGCATTCTTCACTCGCTCTCTTACTGTAGCATTTGCAATGGCCGTTGCTAATTTTTCAGCCATAGCGAACTGGTTATCCAACGAGGTAATAATCGCCTTTTCACCGACGAGTATTTTTAACGCCCCCATAATTTCATTGACCTGGTTACCGTCTATTTTATTAATGTCGTGCGTAGCGACCTTTGTGCTACGTTCGTGGTAACTTTGTTCGCTAGTTTGGACTTCAACAATCGATTTCTGACTGGCCTGTTTTATTTCACCATCTGTCTGCAGCTGCCAGTCGCCATTACTACCAACTAGTTTACTGCGATGCGATTGCTGCAAACTCACATCGGTTGAACGATGATCGGGTACCAAAATATGCCAGGGTAAAAGTGACGTGATCACCGGCAATGAATCCAAACCATCAATGTATTGAATTAAGCACTGCATGCCAGGTGTTGGTTCGACGAACAAACCATGTTCATGCCCCTGCCCTGACGCAATACTCACTTGTTCAAAGACTGGAACGGCTAAGGGCTTACCTGTTACCGCATCTAACAATTGAATATCCGCTGCTTTATAGGCGCGGAATGCACTGCTGACACTGGCGCCATTAACCGGCATATCATAAATTTTCTCTATCCGAGCCAATTGTGGTAAGTGTTTACGTTGTCCTAATTCGGGAAAGTAACGTAATACTAAGCGGCGTATAGCGTTTTTTACCATCTGATAACCTGCTTATTTCCTGTTAATGTCACTTCGGTAAGGTAACGGCCATTAAGTTTTAGTCCTGGACGTAACTTAGGGATCGCAATTAATTCACCTTTACTCGAGCTGATTGCTTTAATTGGATATTCTGAAAAATCAGTGATGAGCGATTTTGCCCAACCTGAACATGCCAACTTCCCACGTAAATCTTGCCATCTGATTGTTTTTATAAAGCAATGGGGGCAACTGTGTTTGTTGTCGTTATTGGTCGCGGCAACGCAAATGTATATGTCTGGTACACGGATTACTTTTTTTCATTATTTCATGTCGGTGCTAATGCGATTTTGTCCGCGTACATTGCGGACAGTTTTTGTCGTTGGCTTGGCTTAGATGAAGGGTTGAAAACTGGCATTATTGGTATTGCCGCGTATGTAGCGCCGCATCTTTTAACGGGGGTTAATGCCCTAGCGAAAGCGGTATCAAAAGACCCTAAACACTTTTTGGATATTATTATGAGGAATAAATCATGAGTTGGCTTACTTCGTTGTTTAGTTTTATTTCGGCACCTATTGCGGATTTGTCGGGTAGCTATCGAGAGCGTAAACGTATTGCGGCAGAAATGGCGGCATCGATTGCGACTGCAGAAGGTAACCTTAAATTGGCTAAGCTGGATGCTGAAGCTAAACGGTTAGCGAACCAGGAAGGTAACGATGCTGATTATGATCTGCAGGTGTTGAAGAACCGGCGCGAATCGATAATGGACGAAATTATTATTACGGTGTTTTTGGGATTGTTCATTGCGCACTTTGTGCCGCAACTGCAGCCGTATATGGCGAATGGTTGGCAGGCTATGGGTTATAAAGGCGCGCCCTGGTATTTTGAATTTGTGATTGTGGGTATAGCAGTTTCAACGCTGGGGTTGATGCGGTTATTTAGGGCGTTCTGGGGAAGTAAGAATACTAAAGGGGCTGGTTAGCCCCTTTAGTAAACAGGCTTAAGATGATTTAACGACTAACGCCACAGTAAACGGCTTTTAATCGTCGGCTAAAATTAACGAGCAACGAGCAACGAGCAAAAGCTAGGTGCCTTTTGTCCGATTAAGCAACTTGTAAGCAATTATTTATTTCGCTGCTCTCTAATCAACTTTTTACCCTTAACGTTAAAATCGACTATAAACTGCTCAGCCTTACACATCATTTTATGTTCACATTCACTGTCTAAGGCACTATGTGATTGATACCAATAACGAAGTCCTGTGTGAAGCTCACTTTCAAATTTTATATAGTCCAACTGAAAATTGTGTTCATCGGGTAGAAAAGATAGTGCCCAATCCACTTTAACTGAATAATCACGCTTTGCCTTTTTAAACGCATCATATGCTTCATCATAATCAATATCGATATATCGTAATTCATCAACCGAGATACCTCGACGAATGTCATGCCTATTCACCATACTAGCCACTAGTTTGCTATAACTATTGATAGCACTCGAAAAAGTCTTCTCAAGCTCTACAAACGCCTTAAATTTTTCGGCGTATACAAACTGTAATTTCCACATTGAAAATGCTTTAGAACCAAAATACAGTAACCCTAAAGTAGCTAAAGCACCTATAGCTGTAAAACTTAAATTAAAAATTTTTAGAACATCAGTTTCAATGGACCAATTAGCCCCAACAATAAAACCACTTGCAGCCAAACCGATACAACTCATCCAAATTGTTTTATTTGATATCACCTAACCTCCGTAACTGCTAACACCCACATTAAGTGGACTAAAATTGTTGGCTAAAACGTGTAGCAGAGCGAAACCTAGCCAACTGTTTTAGTTCCGCTTAAAGTTCTTATTATGCGAGTTCTAAATAGTGCTCAACATATTCCAACGTTGCAGCCTTATCATAGCGACCTCCAGGGTTCCAATTTTCAAAAATTTCATCATCAGCCAATATATCAAGATCACTAAATTTACTGATAAGTGGAGCACAGTTCTCTCCTAAAATCGGAATTGAAAACCCATCAAATTGGTCACAAGTTAGATCATAAACTAACCTATCAACTTGTACCCAATAATGTCTGTCATTGTTCGGACGATCGTAACCCTCAACAACATAAACTTTAGACTTTGGATAACGTTTATTTACTATATGAGCAAAAATCCTGGAAGAACCTTCACAACTGGCTTTGGGGAACTGAAATGATCCCATAAATAATGGAAAACACTCCTTACTCCCTTTCTCATATATTAAGCGAAGTTGCCTTCCTAAATCTTCTATTTCACTTTTCATTGAAACTCCATAATATCAAGAACGCACAAACGCGTAACGCCCGTATTAATTGCCGAATTTGGCAATGACCGTACAGCTCTTTTTTTGCGTTGTTTTGACAAAGAAAGCCGTCAAATTAAACAGGCTTGTTGGAATTATTAATATGGAAACATAATAGCTTCAGCATCGTTTGGAAGTGCTTTTGAAAATATGAAGTCTAGATGTGCTATTTCAATTTCTTCTTTTCCTATGCAGCAAGCTTGAAATTCATTTCCACTTTCACAAGGACACTTGTCCTCTTTTTTGATATTCTTAAATCGCTCGACAGGAAATTTCATAGTTGTCCAGTTCAAATCCCATTCTTCGAAAGCATTGTCTAAATAGATAGACAAACGTTCTAAAAGCGTAAAATCTAACGTTGAATCATCATGTATTACAGAGTATTTCTGAACGGGCTTGCTAACGATAGATATTTCAAACATTTCTAAATCATGTGCAACATGAGAGCATAATTCACCATTATAGAGCTTACCTTTTTTATGTTCACAACGAGATCTGGGTCTAACCTTGTGGTCACATATACTACAAGAGTAATAGCCAACTTTAAATCCAGGGCTACAAAAAAGGCAATAGGGATAAAGAGATTGCCATTTCGGAATTTTATTCTTTATAAATGTTAGTCTTGTATTATTCAAATACTCTTCAGAAGAATTACGAATCAGAACTTCATACTTTATTTCACACTGCTCTAACAGCTCCCATGCCGCCCTGTATTCATGAGATTTTATGTTATGAAATGCGCGGATGTAGAGTAAATTCAACTCAAGACTTTCTAGTTCACGCCAACAATTATTCGCTTTAGCTTCATCATTACACTCAATGGCTTTTTGTTTCTCGATCTTAAGCGCATCAATAATACTAGTAATACTTAAACTTTCAGCATCCTCTAATGTCGTAAGCTCAATCTTCATTACAAAACCCTTTTGCAGCATCTATAGCTTTCTCAAGATTCTCTACTTTTCCTCTAAATTCCACAGCAGAAGTTTTTCCATCTTTATTTTCGACCATCAACTTTAAAGAGATATTGTCATCTGACTTGGCTTTTATTTTGTCATAGATATATGAAGAAACAACGTTAACGAATATTGGTAAAACAATGATTTGAATTATAAATGTACCAAGCCAAATATCAGCTCCACGCAACTCTAGCTCTTTATAGTCGTCATCGGTTGCATAAATTTCAGCGTTTATTCCATTTTCATTTAAAAAATCTAAAGTGTCTAATGTCCCTGTATAATATAAATCGTCGTGCCCGTGAGAAGGTAAGATAACAACACTTTTATCTTTCAAAAAAGCAGCAAGCTCAGCAGGAGCATCATTGATTAATTTCTTTAAACTTACTTCACTGTCTTCAACTATAAATATCTCTTCAATATCCATTGCACTCATTTCTATTTCCCAATAATAAAATTTATAGCTGACAGCTAACGTCTTAGTATTTATGCTTTGTGTTATTTTTAAACATAAATCGCTTTTTGAGCTTAGCCACAACCTGAACCAATAGTTAATCATACGGAATTCCGTATAACGTGAATTCCAGTTTAATTTCATGATTATAAACAGTATCAAATATACTCTTAATTACAAATAGGTAGTGGTAAATAGCGGTCCTGAATCAAATGAAACGAGGAATAAACAAGAATTGTATTTATATTGAGCTATATAAATAATAAAAAATCATTATATTTCAATCAACTGTATTCTTCGCTCACGTCATATGAAGACAATTAGGCAGTATTAATCACCTATATTTCGCAAAAAGGCCAAGCCCTATTATTCCTGTATATAAACCAGATCACTTTCTACTAAACATTTCGCTAGATGGTTTGTCATTACGTGTCAAAAGGTGTCACAACTTTGACATTGGCGATCTTTAAATGATCGTTGAGATCCTTTCTAGGTAAGGCTTGGGCAATATCCACGTGTCCATCGTTGTGTCAAAAACGTAAAAAAATTGCGAAAACGCGGTAGGCGAAGAGGAGTGAATTTATCGGGGACTCACACGCATGATTAAATGTTTTCCACAGCCATCTGCGATGTCAATGTATTATGAGGAACATGTCATACAACTGTATAAAACAACAGCTCAATATCGTATAATTTACAGGTCAGTATGTGAATTGAGTGGATATGTTATGAGAGTAATTTGCCCAGAGTGCGGTGATAAAAGCCGCATCCAGAAAACGAATAGAATTTCGAATAGCTATACAGATTTATATTGCAGTTGTAATAATGCGGAGTGTGGTCATTCGTTTGTAATGAATCTTAGTTTTAGTCATACGCTGAGCCCTTCGGCGAAAAGCTCAAGTCAGTTAGCCTTCGAGTTATTGAAAACCCTAGCCCCTACCCAACAGCAAGAACTGAAACAACAGCTTTCAATGTTGTAAGTAATAGAAAACCCTCGTTAAGAGGGCCTTTAATATTTTTATTTAAATTGCAGTGTAAAGTTAACATCATTACTAATAACGTTTAATTTTCTATTTTCTTCATTATAATTGAATTCGGAATCGTTTGGATGAAATTTAGAATACTGAATATTAAACCCTTTTAAGCTATCTCCATCTGCGCAGATATACGTTCCATTATTAGCAAAGCAACTCCCAAAGAATTGAATGTCAATATCACCTACGTCTCTATTTTTATTGTTTACAATAATAGCCTGAAGAGTTGTTATGAGCTGTCCTCGATCTATCCTTAGATCATCAACGCATAATAATAATTCCTTTTCTGAGTCTTTCATAATTGCCTCTTATTATTTTAATTTAAAATGATGTTGCTGGCTGGGGACAAAGAGTTACCACCAAAACAGACTACTCTTTCACTGTTAGTTTTAAGCCTTAGCTTCAAGAAACATGCTCGCATTACAGAAAGGGTGGTTAGATTGGGATTAACGCCCGCATTTGCGGCTGGTTTGTAGCGCAGCGGAAAACCAGTCCGACAACATGCGCTTGTTACATGCATTCATATTTTAAGCACAGAGCTATCAGGGTTGAGCGCGATGATAGAATGCTTACCTTTGAAGACGATGTTTACTTGACCACCATAAACATCATCGATTGCTAAATGATTTGCACCTTCCAATTTCATAATTTCTGCCCCGCCAATGGCACGGTTTATGCCACCTAACTCAACGAAATTGGCTTTCGATACTTCTTCCACTTCTGCGAGTTTCACAAACAAGTATGGCCAATCATCAACATGTGAAGTTCCTTCTTTTACTTCGTCTGGCAACCAAACTGAATCCCATTGAAACGCCAACGTGACTGACCTATCAAATGCTACGTGATGAAATACACCGACCCAGAAAGAATCATGGAGAGTGTACTTACTTAAGAACTCTTCAAGATCATGCGATGACTTTTGATCCCAAGGTAAGTCATCCTCTATAAGCTTCTTGTAAAGCCAATCTGGGTAAAACTGATCATCTTGCAATGCTGGGTAAACTCCTAGACATGTAACAGTGTATTTTACGGAATTCCGTATAATACCTGAAAGACTACCAGTGTTAAATTATTATTAAATTACTATTAAATTATTGTTAAATAACAATGACTTACATCACATTTGGCATTGAGTTGGTATTCCTCTTATTTAGATATACAGAATGCAATTATTTATACCGGTCCGTATAAGTAATAATTTAAATTAATTCACATTTACAAAGAAAGCCAATCTAGGTCTGTTAAAGTTACTAAATATTTATTTAATAACACTAATGAGCAAATGTACGGCAAATTGATTTGTCGCTTTGTAAATACTTGGATTTCATATAAAAAGAGAAACAGAATCAAATTAGTGTCCAATAATAACGTTTGAATGGAAATTAAAATCTGACTTAAAAGAAGATAAAAACACAGTGAAAAGTTGATATTTTAGTCACCGTTATAATGATTTATTAATAATTAATCATCTAGACTTGCGCCAACAATCATTTGATGGTCTTATCCAGCCTGTTCATAAAGTACATTCCCAATAGTCGTTGTTCCTGGTATCGCTAGCTTTCGTCTTCGTTTTGTATTTCAGATATCAACATCAATAAATACAGCGCAACATCAGTATTATCACTCAATGTATCCTGTGCAGCCGCGATAACGACAAAATCTTTAACACGTTCCTGTAATGCGTTCATAATCACCCCCAATCCCAGCTTTCCCAGTCTTCCCAACCAGGTATGTAATCGGATGTATCCTTAATTTCAGTTTCAGGACTGTTCCAACCATCCCAAATATTAGGTTCTTCTGGCTTAACATCGATCACTTCGGGCGGGTAATATTGATTCTCGGCGTAATAGCCCTGCCTCAATTTCACAATATGGTCCTTATCAACTCGAACCTGGGCACCCTGCTCCATAACATTGACTAGGTGATCATCTAAATGAATACCGCGTCTTTTCAAAAGTGCTTTAATTCCAGTATTTAACCTGTCGCGTCTGGAGGGCGTACAGTTAGTGACAGAACTCCGAGAAGACCCTTCGGGCCAGTTCAAAACCTCAGCACCTTCGGTGCTACTGGTGCTTGCTTCACTATCTAGCAACCCCTGTGACTTAGGTTGTATCGTCCACTTACGTATGCGCGTATTAACGGCTTCATCGCCGACAACATGAAATCCTTGGATCTTAGAAACAAACTCACCATATTCATTGCCCATTTCTGCCGTGTCATAATCATTACGAATGAGTAAATCTTTACGAGATACAAACGGCCCACCCTGCGCCATTACATATGCAGCAAAGTCGCCTTTATCTGCTGCTTTCATTGCATCGGATGCGGCAGCTGCATTGGTTTTTAATTCAGGCTTGTACTTATCAGTGATCACTTCCCAGCGTTGTAATGAATTCATTGCTTCATAATTTAAACGTGGACCGTGGAAATTTAACTGAGGCCCCATAAATACTGGATTTTGGTCAGGGAATAGTTCATTGAATAAATTGTGCTGTTGTTTGCTACTTAACGTAGTAACAAAGCTTTTGAATGCATTTTATCGTTATTAGCATAACGACGTAATTCACGATAAGTGGTAACTGGTGCGCCACCAATAGGCTGAAACTGACGGATACGCCAACGACTTGCCCAAGCAGTAACATGCGCGGCCATTTCTCGTTGGTCACGGCCTGTTTCATCATCAAGTTCGCCCTTCATGCCATAGCCATCAATATTCTTACTGATGTATTTAGTGATGTAACCCGTTGCAGTACCTTTGCTTGGGTCCATCATTTTCACATCACAACGTGGGCGTTAATCCAATGCGCCAACAATTGGTTTTCTGTAAACCTTTGGGCACAGCTCTGTTATTTCTTCATCAATAGGATAACCAATGAAAATTTCGCGGATACGATCAACATGCTCAGGTTGCATGAACATGAGTAAATGCCAATGTGGTGTGCCGTCATGATGCGGTTCTACAACACGCATACCGAAAACAGGTAACTCTTCACGTTTTAGTTGCGCACGTATTCTTGCCCATACTTTGCATAAATAACGCTGCGTGTCCTTCGGGCTGCTCCCCAGCCATTGATCAACAAAACCACCTTTCTTACGGGTGTTATGATATTTAGAGGGTGCAGTCAGCGTTAGAAATAATTCATCACAACCCATTGCGGTTGCAATACTTTGATACCCAGCCATACGCACCATTAATTCACAACGTCTGATCGCAGGGTTCGCGCTCGACTTGTAGAACATGTCGTATAGAGCAATTTCTTCACCAGAATCTTCATCAAAGATAGACATACCTTTGATGAAATCTCTGTTACGTTGCTTTTGGTTCTTCCACTCATGCATACAGTCGCGTGAGCAATATGGGCTTGCCGCTTTCTGAACTTGGCCTACAGCAATCGCAAGGTGTTCTCGCATAGTCATGCGCTTTGTATTTAACTTGTTTTCCCAAGCTCGTTGGCAAACTAAACGTAAAATGCCACATTCAGCTTCAGATTGATGTAAACCATCGTTCTTGTTGTACGGCGGTGTGTAACCAAATGATCTGCATTCGTCTTGCAGACTCTCAAATACAGCAACAATCACGTTGGCGTAATCTTTATGGTTGGCTTTTTCGCTTTCAATTAGGGGTTCTAGTTTGCCAGCAAAAAAATCAGCTAATTGCTGACTTAGTTTCTTTATTTCACTTTTGTCCATTTCGGCTAATAGCTTTTCGCGTGACAAGTCATTACTGCGAACATATGCATTTCTAAATTTGAATTGTCGTCTGTATTGATCGAGTACTTTTTGTAGACGTGGATTTATATCTTTTCCGACTGTTTTTAGCAGGTATAAGTTGGCAGCAGAACGGCCTTTTTGCTTAAAGATTTTATTATATCGTTCGGCAAAGTAGCGGCTAAGGTAATGCGGCATGTCACCAAAGAACTGTTTGCGCCATTCATGATCATCAAGATCGGGGTTAGACTGAAACATCGCGTTTTCAATAAGCGACATTTCAGGTTGTTGGAATTCTTTGCTTGCTGCAGGAGTAACTTGAACATAGTTAGGTAGCTGAGGATAAACATGACGTTTACCCCAGTTCTTTACTTGAAAAGACCATTGACGGCGGACAGCATCGGAAAGGCCTTCTGCATAATCTCTTGCATTCATACTTCAGCATACTCATGCGCATTTAATACAAGATAACCGCCATTGCCTTTTGGCCGACCGATAACACCACGGAACAACTGGCGACAATTGAGCTGCAGACAAGCGTTATCGATGGCATCTTGTTTGGTTTCACATTCACCTACTTCAACAGTGCGAAGTTCGTGCGTTTTAGGATGCTCACGCATGCTGCCACTTGGACACAGTGCTATTGCAAAATACATCATGCGACCATCCAGATAGTTGTATTGTGAATATCGAGTGTCTTCTCCCACCACAACTCTATGCAGGCTACTAACTTGGTTAAGCCGAAGCCTTGCGCCATAAAGTACACAGAACGAATAGCGCCTAGGGCTAGTTGCTCTTCCTTTGAATTAGTATCAGAACAAGTCACAACGCTTTGCCAAAAGGCAAATACAGTAATCAATACCTCTTCTTGCTTTAGCGTTGCGTAAAGGTTGAAATGAAAACAAGGCATTGCAAGTGCGTCGCTACGGCCAGCATCAACGCATTCAAACAAATCGATGATCCAATCGGCTTTGTCTGCATCGATACCAAGTGAGTGCAGCGCCGAACGCACATTTTCGACGGGGGCTAAAATACGTTTCATGCTGCCACCTCAGTCTTTATCAAGTTGCTTAGTTCGTTATACGTAGAAGTGACTTGTCTAAATGCAGTTAAGCCATCGAGGTAAATGGTTTTATCAATGAGCTTGTGCACTGACCAGGTATTCGGGGTTTTCATGCCGTTAAAGTAGGCTTTATCAATGACGATAACTTCGAGCGCATCGGCATGGCCAATATAGCGAACAGATACGCTCACTTTTTCTGGTTTAGCGATGGCAATAAACATTAGCTCGTTGATCACATCGTTTATTGTTGGATTTGGTTTAATCATGGTATTCCCTTACTTGTTGAATTCAGTTAATGAGTAACCAGCCATTTCCTTGATTGCTGGTGCTAGTCGTTTTATTACGCGGTGGATTGCGGCTCTTTGAATTTGATTAAATCTTTCAAACTTAAATTTCATGTCCCGCTCTTCCATTCCGGCTGCAAAACAGATAACGCGCTTTGTTTCATCACCTTGTTTGTTATAAATAACGGCGACACGATTACGGTTAAACATGGCGCGGACTTGAGCGATGGCTTCGACCGCAGATACTTTGTGTTGTGTTTGTTCCATACATAATCCTCCTATTACATACCTGGTATTGGCAATCCATTCATTACTGCATCTGCACACATGGACACGAACGGCCCTGCACCACCACAGCGGTTTTCAACATCTGACATAAGAAAAACCAATTCGCGTACAGCTTGTTGTGCCTTTCTAACAATTGCGTCTTTCTTATGGCGCGTAAGGCGGCGGTCTGATTCGGCTTCTAAGATGTGACGGTTGATATCACCTAGATCAGCTGTAACGCTCATTGCGCTTAGCGTTAGCGGCTTTGACTCGCCCTGCTTTGGTAGGCGAACAGCAACTAATCCAATGTCTAAAATTGCACTGTTGATAATGTCGTGATTATCAGTGGCCTTAGTGATTTTGATTAACTCTGTAACTGTTAGTTGGTGGGGCTGATTGGGATTCAATTTATTACGAAGTATCTGACCGCGCATACCACATTCGCTTGCAATTGACTCTACGTTTTCAATATCCGTAAAACGGATGCAAGCCGCGTCAATTACGTTTTGTTTACTATCATTAATTTCAAACATTGAACAAATATCCTTATTTGCGATGATCAAACTACGCAGTCGCGACAGCAAAGAAAAGATAACCAGTAAGAACCAGTTGAACGACCGAAGGCGCTATTAAGCTCAATTCTTGTCGGTACTTAGATATGAAGTTGATGATCAACATATTTAAACCTCTAATTTGAGATGTCTGTATCTACAAGGCGTAGATGTCTTTTGGAGTGCGAACATCCCAACCAGCGGCTTCTAATGAACTCATTACCATTTGGGCTTGGTTCACATAGATGGTGCTGCTTTTACCCACTTGCATGGTAGGCAAGACACCGCGATTGGCTTGAGCGCGAACAGCGCTAAGTGATTGATCTGTACGGCGAGCGTAGACTTCTAACGTGATCGGCAACATATCTGGCTGAATGTTAATCACTAAATTTTCTTGGGTATCTGATTTCTTAGGCATTTGATGTATCCTCTATAGGTTTAACTAATGAATGCTGTGGTGCAACACAGCATTACCGAGCAACTGGGGTAATCCTAACCGAGCAACTGGGGTATAGCCAATGAGTTTTGACAAAAGACTGCGATCAATTATTAAATCGGAAAATGTAAGTCAAAAAATTTTTGCAGAAGAAGTCGGCGTAAGTGTTAGAGCAATTGAAAAATACGTATCAGGAGAGCGAGTACCTACTGGCAATGTATTAATGAAAATCGTATCTCACGAAAGATATATAAAATACACAATGTGGCTTTTAACAGGGGGCACTGAAGAAGATTCAGACCAAGTTAGTCCAAAACCTTCGATTCAAGAAAAATGCGGTTTAGTATCTGATGATTCAGAGAAGAAAGCTTGATATGTCAGACTGGCAAGAAAATCATTGTCACTGGGTCGGACAAGATGGATTTAACGATGAAGGTGAAATATCACTCGAAGAAATGATCGAAGAAAGAGCAAAAGAAGACGAACAGTACTTACAGCATAACCCTCTTTGCACTGCTCTGTTCCATTGTGAACACTGTGGTAACAAATTCGAGGCTAGAGCATCTGAAAGACATCGATGCCCCTGTGATAATACTTCTTATGCCAAAGTACTATGGATACTCAAAGGTAAAGGAAAAGGCGCAAATAGTTATGCAAAAATTCGAGAGTAAGTGAACGTTACTGATTAGATGTATTAGTTCATACTCGAACTGACAGTATGGCAGGTACGAACCGACCTGCTCTTACACTTTAGTTGCCATTTTCTAACACATTTATGCCCCAAAATGGCTTAGAGCTTTTACTCACTCATGATGTGCGAATATCAATTTCCCATATATTTTTTCATGCATTATTCATCCGAATTATTTACGATTGTTCAATTACCCATTTATTGTGTTTTTATACAAAATTATTTAATTTAAAATAAAGTCATGCCTTTTTTGCCAATATACATTGCACGGCTTCTCTTGTGGTAAATATTATTATCCTTTAAACTCAGCTGGATACGCGTTTCTTCGCAGAAATAACCAGAACGCAGATTCGATGTAACAGGCGCGCACGCTTTGTCAGGCTCGGTTTATTGGAAATTTAGATATATTATATCTATTCGTGACTTATTGATAACAGAGTGAGCAGGTCTAATGAGGTAAGCGCGCGCCCCGTTTATAAAACGTTATGGAGATATAGAAATTTGATGATGAAAATTTTGGCAATAACTTTAGTTCTGAGTTTATATAGTTCGTTTTCATTTTCAGGTACCCGTGCCGAAAATATAGACTTTCTGTATACCAAGTCTGGAACTCCTGAGGTCATAGACGAATCAATAAATGCGTATCGTCAAGAGTTGTTTAGGCAATACCCAGAGATATACGAAAGGATTCCAGAATCAGTGCTTCTCGATGCATTTTCAGTAGGAAGAGAATCTTTAAAAAATTCATATATCAGAGGGTATAACATATATACAGATAAAGAAATTGAAGAGCTATTTGTTTTCTACCAAACAGATAAAGGTAAGTGGATGCTTGAAAAAAGCATGGAGTACAGCAAGGTGGTGCAATCTAACTTCAATCTTGGCTATGAAGAAATAAATGATGCATATATAAAATTAGTTTCTGAATATAGGGTAATTCCATAATAAGGCTGTGAGCGAATGCCAGCAAAAAGTACGCTTGCTGGACGCGCTACGCGCGCCCGTTACTGCAATGTTGATTTCAAGTCAGCCATACTTTCAGTTATGTCCATTTCCAAACTCTGTACCTGCTCCATTCTACAATCATCATGACCATTATCTGCAATAGGAGGTCATGATGATTGTAAAGAACTCAAATCACGTACATGGTGCTAAGAAGCCATTTAGGCTAGAAGAAATTTGGGGCATTCGAACCAGACTCCAAATTAATGATAACCCAATGCAACTAGTTCTCTTAAACTTGGCTATAGATAGCAAACTACGTTCCTGTGATTTACTTAGAATGAAAGTTGGAGATGTTTCTTCCCAAGGTATCGTTCACCCACGAGTACAACTTAATCAAAGTAAAACAGATAATGACGTTCAATTTTAAATAACACCTAGAAGTCAACAAAGCATCAGTAGGTGGATTTTTTCGGCAAGACTTGGAACTGAGAGCTACCTATTTCCCAGTCTTCGTAGAATAGGCAAACCGATTAGTTATTCTTACTACTCAAAGATTATCAAGTCGTGGTCGCTAAGTTTAGGGTTGGATGATAACTTATATGGCACGCTTTCGATGAGACGAACCAAAGCTACGTTGATATATGCCGGTACTAAAATATACGTGCAGTGCAACTACTTTTAGGCCATACAAAAGTAGATAACACAGTTCGATACTTGGGCATTGAGATTGAAGATGCCCTGAAGTTATCTGAGGAAACGGATAGTTAAATTTAGTTCTGGTCTTCAACCACTATAGTTGAAGGCCAAACATGCCCCGAGTCATCATATTAAGGTGTTCGTATTCATCTTAGATATAGAATTCTTAGCCTTTATTCGCCACTTTAAGAATTCTTAAGTTGCGTAATAATTCGACTTAATCTAGTCGTTAGTTAATACGTCCTTGTTGATGAACCAATAGCCTTGCAGCAATTTTAAACCCTAATTTTCCCCGTTTTGGCTTAGAGCAACAGCTTTCCCAAAATATATTCATATCGTTATTCCATACATTAAATAGTTCTTCTCCGCTTACATGAACTTGATATTTGGAGAAAGAAAATGGTTAGATAGGCTGATAACACTGTATAAACCAGCCTATTTTGAAGGTTAAGGAACATTTAAATTCATTACCTTTGAATCGAGTCCTATCTTAATATTTTATTGAGGGCATCCAATATAAAGATGCCACTTAGTTGTATTGTGTGTCGGATTCGCGACAACATTAACTAACAGATTTCCACCATCTCTTTTATAGTCCCATGGAAAAGTGCCACGCCGCTCCCCACGCATAAAACCTGTGTATACTATTACTCGACCTGTTTTCACACTCGTCATCTCCACATGGTCTGGAACGTAATACATATTTGCATACCAATATACTCTACCACTTTTCCCTAGCCGAAAAATTTGATGAGCCCCCTGCCAGCCGCCATCAGCTGAATATTCGCTGTCACAAGATTTTACATTATCCATATCATCAACGCTTTCAAGTATCGCCATACCATCTTCAATTATGAATTCATCAGCAGACATACCTGTAATCCGATTATCAAGCAATAGCTGAATCTCTGACCATATATTGTCTTCGCCAAATAAGGTGTCATAGATATTTTTTTCGTAAGAAGCTGAAACTGAAGCCATGCTATCCGAATGCACATAAATTTGCATGCCATCCGCAGTAATATTCCCTGTCTTCGAATCAACAGTAAATGCTACCCCCATATTTGCAGCTTCAAAAGAAAGACCTAGATTCTCGAACACATCTCGTTTACCTGAATGGTAAGCTAAACCAAGGGCTACATCAAAAGACTTCCCAGATGGCTTTGCTGAATCACTACCATTATCGGCATTTAATGTTCCATTAATACTAATCCCATCTTTAAAATCGCCAAATATCGTTACAGTTCCGCTTACAGGTCCTTTTCCAAGCGTAAGAGCCACAAAACCAGTAACATAAACCTTTGTCTTTGCATTCATTTGGTCTACGATTGTTTGAGCGACTGCACCACGAACATCATAGCCAGGTGGAATAAATGGTGTATTGACACGTTTATTCATAAATGATGAATTGAAAGGTTGTTTCTTTTTTATCGATTTTGGAAGTTTAACTTCTAAATCTGCATTACCGATAATGACCTGCACGCTATCGGTATTCCGAGCTTGAATTAATCTTATCGGATATTTAATTTCGATGTAGTCATTGCCATGTACCACAGAAAAACCATCAGTACCTGGTTTTGTAACAAGACCAGAGTTATAAGAATATGATCGAATATCTTTTGATGATAATTCCAGGAGTGATGTATCATGACTTAATACAATTTTAGGCGCGACAGGAGCAGTAGACTTTGCTGACACAAAATGTAATACTCTTGATTATTAATGGGCACAAAAAAAGTGATGTCGCCATTAATAATGGGGATTAGTTTTGGTTTCGGTTTTTCTATTAGAATATAAATATTATCCTTATCCTGAGCTACTCTGTAATCTAGATTTGGCATTGCTAAATAAGATTTAATAAGTATTGAGTTGCGGCGATTCCAATCTCCGCTGTTACCATCTATTGTAAATGCCAATGCATTAAAACTTATCATTGTGATGATGATAAAAACATAGTTCATTATCTGCTTCGCCATAGTTTTATTATTTTCCCTTTATATACAAATGCTTTATAAGTGCCAGAGTTAGGAGTTAACACCCCGCCCAATTCTACAATTCTGCTGTACGATAAACCGCGCCTACTGTCACTCCCATCCCCACTCCCAATGAATTTAAAGTGATGATTACCCAAATGAAATTCGTTTGTCTGGAAATTCTTCACTCTCTTATCTTTATAGCTTTTGAATCGCTCAACATTTCCAGTAACTACAATACAACCTCGAATTGAACAGTTTGACTCAATAACTTCAGCTACATCATCCACCTTAATTTTTCTATCTATTTGAAAAATAAAAACGATAAGAATTAGGATTATAATTGCCGTTCTCTTTTTAAAAAGGTCATACTTGCTTTCACTTTCGGCGCTATCAGAAACGTTTTTTTTCTTCATTCTTTTGTAAACATAAAGAGATAACATTATTGTCAGCGACAAAGTTATATAAAACGTATAATCATCATAAGTAGATGGTGTAAATATTAAATCCATTGCTTCACGAGCCTCTTTAATTAACTATGCCACTTCAAACTAACATTCTGTAAATTTAACTACTCATAATAGGTATAAGTAGGTATCTTCCTGCCTGTGCATCCCTTCGCTCTGCTGTTGATTGTGTTGCCGGTGAATACCACTGCCAGACATTAATCCCAACCAGCAACAGGATAAAACAGCTAATAAAAATGGATACTTTCGTTTCATCAACAATGCTATCGAATCGTCTAAGGGCAATTTTAGATTTCTAAAAGCGCAATGGTAAATTGATTCAAGCTAAGTATCAAGTTGTTTTAAAAGGGAAATAGCTAAATACATCGCCAACAATAAGTGTAAAGCATCGTAAAGAATGGTGGTTTATTGATTTATAGAGGGCGACAGTTGTTTGCGTGGCTTCAGTTGAAAGGTATCGCCATGAAACCCTAAAGGGGTAGTTGGATATCGTGAATTAACAATGTGCGTAGACATAAAAAAACAGATGTCGTTATAATTTCAGCCATATTTCAAATCTAGTCTCTCGAGAAAGTCTTGTTATACAAATGCTAGGTTACTAATCAAACGTTATGGAGTTACAATAAAAAAGTGATATCGCTTTGCCTCTCATTATTATCACCAGCTGTATTTGCTGTGAATTTATCCCAACTGAAACTAAAGTAGGAGAAATCGGAGGTCACGAAAGAAAATTATTTGTTTGTCAATCACAGTGGGAGTGCTATGACTTGGGTGAGTCTAATAATAAATCTGCTAAATTAAGTTATGCAACATCAATGGCTGCACTTGCGAGTAATAAAAAAGTAAGGCTACGGTATTACAACCAAGAAAATTGTAATCACGTAATGGCTCATCATATTCTACCAAGCTCTGTTTGGCTTAGAAGGTAAACCTAACATATAAGAATAGGTGTCGCGCAGCCGACACCTTATTCAAGGTTCTGTCCAAGTGTGAGTTACAGTGCTCTATTTGTACTAATCTAGTCAAGTCGTCTAATCTGCAGTCCCAGAGCTAATGTAGATTAGACAATAATATTAAAGTGAGTTAAAAGCCAAACCATTATATGGAGTATAAGCACTATTTCTAAGTTGGTACTTCAGACTCGTTAATTTGTAAATAATTATAATACCCTTTTAGGGTGAATAATTTCATTCACTACAAATTAAAGGTGACAGGATGTCTTTTGATACGAGATTACGCGCTATTATTCAAGAAGAGCGATACAGTAACCAACAACTCGCTAATGCGTTACGTTTTAATCTATCCGCAACAGCGAACTATGTTACTGGACATAAGGAACCATGCTGCCAATTTTTAATGCAATTTAGCCAGCATGACTGTTTAAAAAAATACACGATATGGCTATTAACCGGAAATGTTGAGCCACGTTCAGGTCAAGTTTGTCCGGTTTTCTCAACTCAAGGGCCATACGTTTAAATCAAAAGGAGGTGGACTCAACTACAATAAAAACGTTAGCAATACAATTTTACCCTAGGGAGGACAGTTAAATGTCTATTAAATCTATTCCTAACGGGTATGAGGTCGATTGTCGTCCGCAAGGACGAAGTGGTAAACGATACAGAAAAAAGTTTAAAACGAAAGGCGAAGCGCAACAGTATGAACGCTGGTTATTATCAACTCAGAACCAAAAAGGCTGGGTAGAAAAATCAGCAGACAAGCGGCCGTTACGCGATTTAATTGATCTTTGGTATCACTACCATGGACAACAGTTAAAGCGCCCTGAAAAAGAACTAAAACACCTGTTATCTATTGATAAAGACTTAGGGCACCCAAGAGCAGACCAGGTAACTAAACAGCGCGTTATGCAATTCCGAGCCGACAAAATGGCTATCGGGAATAAAGCAACAACGATCAATAGGAGCCAAGTCAGGCTAAGTGGTGTTTTTACTGTATTGATAAAAGCTGGTGAGTTTCATAACGAACACCCATTAAAAGGGATCGGTAAACTCAAGATACGCGCAACTGAAATGGGGTTTTTGAATAAAAAAGAAATCATTCAGTTGCTGGATAATCTTGATGGCGATGAACTTAATATTGCTAAGTTGTGTTTATCGACAGGTGCGCGTTGGAGTGAAGCAGCAGAACTACGGGGAAATGATATTATTCATGGGCGAGTTACATTCAATGATACCAAAAATGGTAAAAACAGAACTGTACCTATAACGCCAGAATTAATGAATGAGATCTACAATGGGAAAACAGGTCGGTTGTTTAATGGTTCATACATGGAGTTTTATGATGTGCTGAAGGCGCAGTGCTTTGATTTACCTAAAGGTCAGGCAACGCATGTTTTACGACATACTTTTGCGAGTCATTTTATGATGAACGGGGGCAATATTTTAACGTTGCAAAAAATCCTAGGTCATTCAACGATTATGCAAACAATGACTTATGCTCACCTTGCTCCGGATTATTTGAATGAAGCGATGACGCTAAATCCAATGTCCACATTGTGACCAAACTCGTAGTATATGATACATATCGCAGTATCAATGCAAACAGTTAAAGCTATGTTTTAAATAGAAAAACCACCTTAGAGCAACTTATAGTAAGTCGCCCGAAGGTGGCTTTATTTTAAACAAAACAGATATTAACCTAATTTAGCACGTAAAGCAGAACCAATATCAGCAAGTGAACGTACCGTTGCTACACCAGCATCTTCCAGTGCTGCAAATTTCTCGTCTGCAGTACCTTTACCGCCAGCAATAATTGCCCCAGCATGGCCCATACGCTTACCTGCTGGCGCTGTAACGCCAGCAATGTAAGAAACGACAGGTTTAGTTACATTCGCTTTAATATAAGCTGCTGCTTCTTCTTCTGCCGTACCACCAATTTCACCAATCATAACGATTGCTTCAGTTTGTGGATCATTTTCGAATAATTCAAGTACGTCAATAAAGTTTGTACCTGGGATCGGATCACCACCGATACCAACACATGTTGATTGACCGTAACCTTCATCAGTTGTTTGTTTTACTGCTTCGTACGTAAGCGTACCAGAGCGTGAAACAATACCAATTTTACCCGGCTTGTGAATGTGACCAGGCATAATACCAATCTTACATTCACCAGGAGTAATAACACCGGGACAGTTAGGACCGATCATACGAACGTTTTCTTGATCAAGTTTAACTTTAACTTCGATCATATCAACAGTCGGTATGCCTTCTGTAATACAAACGATAAGTTCGATACCAGCATCAATTGCTTCAAGAATCGCATCTTTACAGAACGGAGCAGGTACATAAATAACAGAAGCTGTTGCGCCTGTTGTTTCTACTGCATCACGTACTGTATTAAATACAGGTAAACCTAAATGTGTAGTGCCGCCTTTACCAGGAGAAACACCACCAACCATTTGAGTTCCGTAATCAATAGCTTGCTCTGAATGGAAAGTACCTTGACCACCAGTGAAACCTTGGCAGATCACTTTCGTATCTTTATTAATTAAAACGCTCATTTATTTGCCCTCCGCTGCTGCAACAACTTGTTGCGCTGCATCCGTTAGGCTAGATGCTGCAATAATATTTAAGTCAGATTTAGCTAAAACTGCACGGCCTAATTCTGCATTGTTACCTTCAAGACGTACAACAACTGGCACTTGTACACCAACTTCTTGTACTGCGCCAATAATACCTTCAGCGATCATATCGCAACGAACGATACCACCGAAAATATTAACAAGTACGGCTTTAACATTGTCATCAGAAAGAATGATTTTGAATGCTTCAGCAACACGTTCTTTTGTTGCACCGCCGCCTACGTCAAGGAAGTTAGCTGGTTTTCCGCCATGGATGTTAACAATATCCATAGTGCCCATTGCTAGACCCGCGCCGTTTACCATGCAACCAATACTACCGTCTAATGCAACATAGTTTAGCTCAAATTTAGCAGCGTGAGCTTCACGTGCATCTTCTTGAGTAATATCTTGCATTGTACGTAGCTTAGGTTGACGATAAAGTGCATTTGAATCGATAGTAATTTTACCATCTAAACAAACAAGGTCACCTGCGCCAGTAATGATAAGCGGGTTGATTTCAAGTAATGCCATATCAGAATCAGTGAACATTTTAGCTAGACCCATAAAGATCTGTGTAAACTGCTTGATTTGAGCACCTTGTAAACCAAGTTTGAACGCAAGTTCACGTGCTTGGTAAGGTTGTGCACCTACAAGTGGATCAATCGTTGCTTTGTGAATTAACTCTGGAGTTTGTTCAGCAACAGTCTCAATGTCAACACCACCTTCAGTTGATGCCATAAATACAACTTTACGCGAACCACGGTCAATAACCGCACCAAGGTAAAGTTCATTAGCGATATCACCTGCAGCTTCAACTAAAATTTGTGAAACTGGCTGACCGTGTTCATCAGTCTGATAAGTAACTAAGTTCTTACCTAACCAATGCTCAGCAAATGCAGTAATTTCGTCTTTAGACGTTACAAGCTTAACACCACCTGCTTTACCACGCCCACCGGCGTGAACTTGACATTTAACAACCCATTTATCGCCACCAATTTTGTCAGCGAAAGCTGCCGCTTCATGAGGTACGTTTGTTGCGTAACCTTCTGGAACTGGCAAACCATATTCAGCAAAAAGTTGTTTTGCCTGATACTCATGCAGATTCATGCTCGTATATCCATGTTATTAGCCACTAGGGCTTGTCCCGAAAACTTACGCCTTAAGATAAGGCGTAAGCAACTAAATAATTAAATTAAATAATTAAACTAAATATTACACATCTAAAAGAAGACGAGTTGGGTCTTCTAATAATTCTTTTACTGTTACTAAGAAGCCTACAGATTCTTTACCATCAACCAAACGGTGATCGTAAGAAAGTGCTAGATACATCATAGGTAAAATTTCAACTTTACCATCAACAGCCATTGGACGATCTTGGATTTTATGCATACCCAAGATTGCACTCTGTGGTGGGTTGATGATTGGCGTTGACATTAATGAACCAAATACACCACCGTTTGTAATCGTGAAATTACCACCGGTTAGATCTTCAATTGACAGTTTACCGTCACGACCCTTAAGTGCTAGTTCACGAATATTCTTCTCGATATCTGCAAGGCTCATCGTATCGCAATCGCGTAATACAGGTGTTACTAGGCCACGCGGTGTAGAAATCGCGATGCTTACATCAAAGTAGTTGTGATAAACAATATCAGTACCATCGATTGAAGCGTTAACTTCAGGGTAACGTTTTAATGCTTCAACAACCGCTTTCACGTAGAAAGACATAAAACCTAAGCGGATACCATGACGCTCTTCAAATACATCTTTATATTGTTTACGAATATCCATGATAGGTTTCATGTTGATTTCGTTAAACGTTGTTAACATTGCCGTTGAGTTTTTAGCTTCTAAAAGACGTTCTGCGATACGCTTACGAAGACGCGTCATAGCAACACGTTTTTCGCTACGGCCTGGTTGAAGTTCAACAACCGGAGCAGCTACTGGTGATTTTGCTACTGGTGCTACAGGTGCTAATACTTTTTCAACATCTTCTTTTGTGATCAGACCATTTTTTCCTGTACCAGTGATCTTCGAAGCATCTAAGCCTTTTTCTGCAATAAGGCGGCGAACAGCAGGGCTCGCGTCAACTGATTGTTCGCTTGCTTCTGCAGGTTTATCTTTTGTTTCTTCACCAGCGACAGCGCCAGCTTTTAAACGACCAATAACTTGCTGGCCAAGAACCGTTGCGCCTTCTTCTTCTAGAATTTCAGCAAGAACACCAGATTCAACTGCTGGAACTTCTAGAATAACTTTGTCTGTCTCAATCTCTACAATTACTTCGTCACGTTCAACAGCATCACCAGGGCGTTTGTGCCATGTTGCTACTGCTGCGTCAGCTACTGATTCAGGTAGTACAGGTACCAAGATTTCAATTGTCATTTTCATAATTCCTTTAATAAACTATTTCTGCGCAACAGTTAAAGCATCTTCAATAAGTGCTAACTGCTGTTTTGTATGTACAGACATATACCCGACAGCTGGTGATGCTGATGCAGCACGTCCAGCGTAACTTAGTTTCGCACCTTGCGGGATAGACTCCCAGAAGTGGTGTTGACTTGAATACCAAGCGCCCTGATTCTGAGGTTCTTCTTGACACCAAACAAACTGTTCTACGTGTTGGTACTCTGAAAATACAGCTGCAATTTCCGCATGTGGGAAAGGATAAAGCTGTTCAATTCGCACAATAGCAACATCTGTTTGACCAGTTTTACGACGCGTTTCAAGTAAATCGAAATAAACTTTACCGCTACACATCACAACGCGTTTAACTTGCGTTGGGTCAACTTCATCAATTTCACCAATGATATTTTGGAACGTGCCTTCTGCTAGTTCAGACAGTTCAGAAATAGCCAAAGGATGACGTAACAATGATTTTGGTGTCATGACAATCAATGGTCGACGCATAGGACGCACAGTCTGACGACGAAGCATATGATAAACTTGCGCAGGTGTACTTGGTACACACACTTGCCAGTTATGCTCAGCACACATTTGCATATAACGTTCTAGACGTGCAGATGAATGCTCAGGACCTTGCCCTTCATAGCCATGTGGTAACATCACTGTTAAACCACACATACGGCCCCATTTCTGTTCACCAGAAGAAAGGAATTGATCGAATACAACTTGTGCACCATTGGCAAAATCACCAAATTGTGCTTCCCAAATAGTCAAACCACTTGGTTCAGTTGTCGCATAACCGTACTCAAATGCTAATACCGCTTCTTCAGACAAAACTGAATCATGGATAGTTAACTCACCTTGTTCAGGTTTTAAGTTAGCTAATGGTGTATAAGTGCTCGCATTTTCTTGATTGTGAACAACTGCGTGACGATGGAAGAAAGTACCACGGCCTACATCTTGTCCAGTAATACGTACTTTGTAGTTATCATCAAGTAACGTTGCATATGCTAATGTTTCAGCAAAACCCCAATCACAAGGTTTTTCACCGTTTGCCATAGCAACACGATCGTTATAAATCTTCTGTACACGAGATTGGATCTTGTGTCCTTCAGGTACAACCGTCATTTTCAACGCAAGGTCTGACAATGTTTCTTGCGGAACCTGAGATTGATAAGGCATATCCCATTCGTGTTTTAAGTACGGGTTCCAATCAACAGAGTGCTGTTGCATTGGGCGCCATTCTTTAACAACACATTCACCGCCATCAAGTAAATCACGATATTCATTAATAAAACCGGTTGCTTCGGCAGCATCAATTACAGCTTCATTAACAAGTTGATCGGCATAGATTTTACGTGGCGTTGGATGTTTTTTAATTTTTTTGTACATTAATGGTTGAGTTGCACTAGGCTCATCAGCTTCATTATGACCATGGCGGCGATAACAAACTAAATCAATAACAACGTCACGCTTGAATGTATTACGGAAATCAAGCGCTATTTGTGTAACCAATACAACAGCTTCAGGATCATCAGCATTTACATGGAAGATAGGTGCCTGAACCATTTTTGCGATATCCGTACAGTATTCTGTCGAACGCATATCTTTCGGATTTGATGTCGTGAAACCGACTTGGTTATTGACAACAATTCGAATAGTACCGCCAATACCATAAGCGCGTGTTTGTGACATATTAAATGTCTCAGCAACAACACCTTGACCAGCGATTGCAGAATCACCATGAATTGTAATTGCCAGTACTTCATCACCGTTAGTACTACCATGACGTTCTTGACGAGCACGAACAGAGCCCATTACTACAGGGTTAACAATTTCTAAATGCGATGGATTAAAAGCAAGTGCTAAATGTACATTTCCGCCTGGAGTATTAAAATCAGAACTAAAGCCCTGATGATATTTAACATCACCAGCACCCCATGCGTCACTGTGTTTACCAGCAAACTCATCAAATAAGTCTGTTGGTTTTTTACCAAGTACATTCACCAGCATATTCAGTCTGCCGCGGTGAGCCATACCAATAACAGCTTCTTTGATACCTTGTTCACCACTACGACGAATTAACTCTTTCATCATTGGAATTAGTGCATCACCGCCCTCAAGCGAGAAACGTTTAGCACCAGGGAACTTAGCACCAAGGTATTTTTCCAGACCTTCAGCAGCAGTTAAATTATCTAAAAATCGTAATTTATCTTCTTTTTCAAACTCTGGTGTGCTTTCAACTGATTCTAAACGGCTTTGGATCCAACGTTTTTCTTCAGTAGATACAATGTGCATATATTCGGCTGCAATTGAACCACAATATGTTTTTTGTAATGAAGTATAAAGCTCACTGAGTTTCATACTTTCTTGGCCAATTGCATATGAACCAACATTAAAGTTAGCATCAAAATCAGCATCAGAAAGGTTGTGATATTCAGGATCTAGATCTTGTACACGATCACGTGTCCATAGACCTAATGGATCTAAGTTAGCGTGTTGATGACCACGAAAACGGAAAGCATTGATTAACTGTAATACTTTAACCTGCTTTGCATCATTATGTGGATCGCTTACTTGAGCAGCGTATCGAGAGGTATCCTTCGCAAGGCGAATGAAATAATCCTTTACAGGACCATGTGGAACTTCTTTAGTATTATCAACTTTAGGTAATCCTAAAAATACAGTTTGCCATTCTTCGCCAACTGAATCTGGATCTGCCAAAAATTGCTCATATAGATCTTCAATATATGTCTGGTTCGCACCGGCTAGATGAGAGGATTCTAACCAGGCTTTCATGACGTTATTCTGCATTCTCTGCCCTTTTCACTTTAAATGTCCATCGCGCCAGAGATGGTAGCAAAGATTTCAAATTACTTGGCCATTCCCAACGGAATGACCATTGTAACTAAAAACTAACAAAAAACATTGCTACACCGCACGTTGTAGTAACATAGATTTAATATTACCGATTGCTTTTGTAGGATTTAGACCTTTAGGACACACGTTTACACAGTTCATAATACCGTGACAACGGAATACACTAAACGCATCGTCTAATTCTGATAAACGTTCTTCAGTTGCTGAGTCACGACTATCGACTAAGAAGCGGTAAGCCGCTAATAAGCCTGCAGGACCAACGAACTTGTCAGGGTTCCACCAGAATGATGGGCATGAAGTTGAACAACATGCACACAAGATACACTCATACAGACCATCTAACTTCTCACGTTCTTCAGGAGACTGGAGGTTTTCGCGAGCAGGTGGGATAGCACTGTCGTCTGTAATTAAGAACGGTTTAATACGTGCATAATTATCATAAAATTGTGACATATCAATAACGAGATCTCGGACCACTGGCAAACCTGGTAGCGGTCGAATAACAATCGTTTTGTTCACATTTAAATCAGACAATGGTGTGATACATGCTAGGCCATTTTTGCCATTCATGTTAATACCATCAGAGCCACATACACCTTCACGGCAAGAACGACGGAAAGCTAATGTCGCATCTGTTTCTTTTAACAAGATAAGAGCGTCAAGAACCATCATGTCAGAACCTTCAGGTACTTCAAGGTTCATTTCTTGCATTTTAGGTTTGCTATCAACATCAGGGTTATAGCGATAAATTGAAAATTTAACTTGCATCTTGATCCCTTATGTTTAGTAAACGCGAGCTTTAGGCACAAAGTGCTTCAGCTGCTCTTCGGTTAACAAGTTTGGTGATAAATTCACTTCACGAGTTGTCATTTCTTCACTTGTAGGTAAGTACAGTGAATGACATAACCAATTCGCATCATCACGATCTGGATAATCAAAGCGGCTGTGTGCACCACGACTTTCTGTACGGAAATTAGCAGCATGTGCTGTAGCAAATGCAGTTTCCATCAGATTATCAAGCTCTAAACATTCAATACGTTGAGTATTAAACTCTGTTGATGTGTCATCTAAACGTGCATTTTGTAAACGTTTACGAATGGTACGTAACTGCTCAAGGCCTTCAGCCATTGATTCACCTTCACGGAATACCGAGAAGTTAAGTTGCATACATTCTTGTAAATCTTTACGAATCTGAACAGGATCTTCACCGTCTTGGTTATTTTCCCAACGATTTAGACGTTCAAGTGATGTATCAACATTTGCGTCAGTAGCTTCTTTTGGCTCAGGAATAGTATCAAGCGCAGTACCTAGGTAATTACCAGCAGCACGACCAAATACAACAAGATCCAGCAGTGAATTACCACCTAAACGGTTTGCACCATGCACAGATACACAAGCGATTTCACCAACAGCAAATAAACCAGCAACAACTTCCATGCTACCGTCTTCTTTACGTGTTAATACTTCACCGTTAATATTTGCAGGTAAACCACCCATCATATAGTGACAAGTAGGAATTACTGGAATTGGTTCTTTCACTGGATCAACGTGAGCAAATGTACGAGATAATTCACAAATACCAGGTAGACGTGACTCAAGTACTTCTTCACCAAGATGATCGAGTTTTAGTTTAATGTGTGGACCCCAAGGACCATCACACGCACGACCTTCACGGATTTCAGTCATCATTGAACGAGCTACAACGTCACGGCCCGCAAGATCTTTCGCGTTAGGTGCATAACGTTCCATGAAACGTTCACCATCTTTGTTTAGAAGGTAACCACCTTCACCACGACAACCTTCTGTTACAAGCACACCTGCGCCAGCAATACCTGTCGGGTGGAACTGCCACATTTCCATATCTTGTAATGGAACACCAGCACGAATTGCCATACCAACACCGTCGCCAGTATTGATGTGTGCATTCGTTGTAGAAGAGTAGATACGACCCGCACCACCTGTAGCAAATACGGTTGCTTTTGATTTGAAGTAACAGATTTCACCTGTTTCAATATCAATCGCCGTACAACCAGTGATAATACCATCGTCATTTTTAACGAGATCTAGTGCATACCATTCAGAAAATACTTTCGTTTCGTTCTTTACGTTTTGTTGGTAAAGAAGGTGAAGTAATGCATGACCTGTACGATCGGCTGCAGCTGCTGTACGAGCCGCTTGTGCGCCACCGTATGCAAGTGACTGACCACCAAATGGACGTTGATAAATAGTACCATCTTCAAAACGAGAGAATGGCAGACCCATGTGCTCAAGTTCTAAAATAGCTTCTGGACCCGTTTTACACATAAATTCGATAGCGTCTTGGTCACCGATATAATCAGAGCCTTTAACAGTATCGTACATGTGCCATGTCCAATCATCTTCGTGTGAATTACCTAAAGCAACGGTAATACCACCTTGAGCAGATACGGTATGTGAACGAGTTGGAAAAACTTTAGATAAAAGTGCACAACTTTTACCTGATTTAGATATTGATAGCGCAGCACGCATACCAGCACCACCGGCACCAATAACTACTGCGTCAAATTCGCGAACTGGAATACTCACTTATAACCCCCAAAGAACAACAAAACCAACAAGCGCATAAACAAATGCAGTGGTTGTTAGAACAAACTGTAATGCACCACGTAAACCGGTTGATTTAACATAGTCAGTTAATACCTGCCATACACCAATCCATGCATGGATGACGATAGCGATAAGGGTAAGAAGTGTGAATACTTTATTTCCAGTACTTGCAAAGAATTCAGACCATACTTGAAAAGTAAGGTCGTTAAATGCAACGAAACCAACAAAATAAAATGTATATAGTGCCATGATGATGGCGGTTGCGCGGATCATGATAAAATCATGAGTGCCACTGCGGCCATAACTTGCTGCGTTAGTTACCATACCATTATCCCCGCTAGGATTGATAAAACAACGGTTGCAACAAAAGATACTTTCGCACTTAATGCACCCGATTCAAGCTCTTCAAAATAACCCATGTCCATCAATAAATGACGGATACCACCAGCAATATGATATGCAAGTGCGGTTAGGATTCCCCAAAGAATGAATGTACCAAAGAAACCAGACACAATTTCTTGTGCATTCTGGAAACCTTGTTCAGAAGATAGTGATTCTGTCAGTAACCATAAAAGAATACCCACTGCAAACAACATTATTACACCAGAGATTCGGTGTAGGATAGATGCGATTGCTGTGATTGGCATGCTAATAGTCTGCAGATCTAGATTTACAGGTCTTTGCTTTTTCACGATATCGCTCACTCAGCTCCATTGAGCATAGTTATTATTATATTGATATAGATCACAGAAATGTATTATTTCCATAACAAATTTCTTTCAAATGAAAGCCCTTGTTTATTTCTTGTTCAAAAGACAAATAAAATAATGATTATAAGCACTTACATATCTAGAACAAAATTAAAAGAAGGACTCTTGATCCGTGAATAAGTATACCTACATCACAATTTATTTACAAATATAAAAGACCTTATAGCAACATTTACATTGAAATTGAAACATAGGTTAACCTTTTAGTGTTTTTTCTTTGATTATTTTGTAACAAAATTGACATTGGTAATTAATAAAGGTAGCTTTAGCTTCGAATTTCATGAAGAAATCTAATTATAAATAAGCAAAGGAGACGTGCTATGGCTAATCAAAAAGCCACGTTAAACCTACCCGGCCAAGAGCCAGTTGAATTTCCAATTTTATCTGGTACAGCTGGTCACGATGTTATCGACATTCGTACCCTAGGTAGTAAAGGATATTTCACCCATGATCCAGGTTTTATGGCAACGTCATCATGTGAGTCAAAAATTACTTATATTGATGGTGTAGAAGGTATCCTACTACATCGCGGTTACGCTATTGATGATTTAGCATTTAATGCGGATTATTTAGAAGTTTGTTATATTATTCTTTACGGTGATGCACCAACAAAAGAACAATATGAACAATTCAAAGCGACAGTACATAAACACACTATGGTGCACGAACAATTTGCATCTTTCTTCAAAGGTTTCCGCCGTGATTCTCATCCAATGGCGATCCTCTGTGGTGTTTCAGGCGCACTTGCAGCCTTTTATCATGATTCACTAGATGTGACGAATCAACGTCACCGAGAAATTTCAGCATTCCGTTTATTATCTAAAATGCCGACAATTGCTGCTATGTGTTACAAATATTCAATTGGTCAACCTTTTGTATATCCAGATAACAGCCTTTCATACGCAGGTAACTTCCTTAAAATGATGTTCTCTGTACCGTGTGAAACATATGAGGTTAATCCTGTTGTAGAAACTGCAATGGATCGTATCTTTACGCTGCATGCAGATCACGAACAAAATGCTTCTACATCAACGGTTCGACTTGCTGGTTCGTCAGGTGCTAACCCATTTGCATGTATCGCAGCAGGTATTGCGTCACTATGGGGCCCTGCTCACGGTGGTGCTAATGAAGCTTGTCTAACAATGCTTGAAGAGATTGGTAGTGTTGATCGTATTCCTGAATTTATCGCTCGTGCGAAAGACAAAGAAGACCCGTTCCGTCTAATGGGCTTTGGTCATCGTGTTTACAAAAATAAAGATCCTCGTGCTACGGTAATGCGTAAAAGCTGTCACGAAGTACTTAAAGAACTAGACATTAATGATCCTCTATTAGATGTAGCGATGGAACTTGAGCGTATTGCGCTTGAAGACCCTTACTTCATTGAAAAGAAACTCTATCCAAATGTAGATTTCTATTCAGGTATTACATTACGTGCTATTGGCATCCCAGTTTCTATGTTTACGGTTATTTTTGCATTAGGCCGTACCGTAGGTTGGATTGCTCACTGGAACGAAATGTTAAGTCAACCTGGACAGAAAATTGGTCGTCCTCGTCAGTTATATACTGGTGAAGCACAACGTCCATTTAAAAAATTTAACGATAAAGATTAATCTAAACGTTAGTTATTAATCTTAATAAACAAAAGGCTTCTGATTTATGTCAGAAGCCTTTTTAATATCTATCAGAAATACAGGTAATATATTAAACAAATAAGCCGTTGATGAATAACTACTCGCGAATAAACTGTGTTTGCAATGTTTCCGTTAATTGTGCGCTCATCATCGCTCTTAGCGATGCAGGTTTAACTAACTTACGCAATAAGCCAACTTTAGCCGCCGCTGCTTTATCTGCAATCCCAATCTCTGTTGTCGCCGTAATAAGAATAGCGGGTATCGCAGGGTTTATTTCTCTTAACGCTGAGATTAATGTTAGTCCATCCTCATCATTATCTAATTGATAATCGACCAACAAAATATCAAAATCACATTGTTTAAATATCGTCATCGCACTCGCAATTGAACTGGCGCCATAAACTTCACAATCCCAACTACTCATGAGCTCTAGCATACCTTCTAAAATAGCAGGGTTATTATCTATACATAACACAGCGGTTCCCGTCAGGTCCGTTGGCACAATAACTGGCGTTGTGTTGTCTTGTTGTAACGCTGTTGCCTCACAAAGTTGTAGGCTAAACCGACATCCCCTGCCTTCTACTGAATCAAGCGTCAACTGATGCTCTAATAATGCTGACAAACTAGTACAAATACTCAGTCCGAGTCCTAACCCATCATTCGAACCATTATTGTCTTTTAATTGGCTAAATTGCTCGAACACTCTAACTTGGTCTTGCGCTGCAATTCCCGGCCCATTGTCTAATAACTGAACACTTAACTGGCCGCTTTTCCGACGACAACCGAGCAATACTCGTCCAGGACTCGCATATCGAAATGCATTACCAATTAAATTTTGTAGAATGCGACGTAGCAGGTGTTTATCGGTATTAACCCAATGTGTGGTTGGCATAATCGTAAAACTAACACCATGCTGTTTAGCCGCAGCAGAAAATTCGCTCGCAAGTTGACTAAATAGATCATTTAACGCAAATGTTTCGATATGGGGTTTAATACTGCCACTCTCTATTCGTGCAACTTCAGCTAAATTAACAATCATTTCGTTAGCCACTTTTAACGACAAATCAATACTACTCACTTGCCGCTGTTGATTTTCATTTAGCGTAGACTGACTAGCAAGAGCCGATGTAAACAAACGTGCCGCTTCAAGCGGTTGTAACAAGTCATGACTACACACTTGTAAATAATAGCTTTTCTTACTTAGCGCTTCGTCAGCAACCACTCTCGCTTTAGCCAGTTCTTTATTTGCCTTTTCAAGTTTTTGAGTTCGCTCTGCGACTCGGGTTTCTAGATCTTGATTAGCTTCTTTTAATACCTGTTCTGCTTGCCTAAATGCCGTAATGTCTGAAAAAACCATTAAAAAACCACCGTCCGGTAATGGATTTCCTTCAATACGGATCACTTTGCCATCTTCACGTAAACGTTCAGAGCTATGGGATAGCCTTAAACGCAAAAAATCGAGACGTTTCTGAACATGCACTTCTATATTACCCGAACCACACAGACCACGCTCAGCGTTAAAGCGTATTAATGACTCGACCGGACAACCAACATAAAGGATATCATCAGGATAATTAAACAACATCGTATACTGTTTATTCCAAGCAACGAGTTCGAGTTCATCATTAATAATTGATATCCCCTCTCTGGTATTTTCTATCGCACTTTTCAGCAAGTTTTGACTAAACTCTTGGCGATGGCTGGATGCATTCCCTACTAAGGTAGCAAGTTCATCTAACGCAAAATCATGCCCATCTAAAGCTGAATTAAGTACCAATCGCGCAGACGAAGAACCCATCACACTCGACAATACTTTCTCTGTATGCTCAAGTGCATGCTCTGCGGTCTCCTTTGGTGTATGACCTAACGTGATAGCCATCTGTTCAAATGCTTTAAAACTTGCAGACGCTTTATCATCACCAACAAATTGAGCTGTTAACAATAGCAATTCATCGACAGATATGGCTTGTCGTTTAGATTTAGTTTTACGTTTACTTTCGATAAGAGATGCCGGTAATTGTCGCTTTAAAAATAATGCGCCTTGTATTCTCTCCTGAATACTCGACCTAGTCACCAGCGAAATAGCGATCATAGATACGGTATTAATCGCAAGGCAAAGTAAGTTAATAGCTGTCGAACTCGCAAAAATAGTACCTTCTAGTGGCCCAGGATAAAAGCCCAGTTGAGGCAAAAAATTAACCACCGTCCATAATGAAAAACCGATACAGATACCACTAAACACACCTTTTAATGTCGCTCGTCGCCAATAGAAAGCGGCCAACAATCCTGGCGTTAACTGTGCCAATGCACCTAACGCTGTTACACCTAAGCTTGATAGCGTAGTTGGTGGTATGAACAGAAATACAAGATAACTTAACAGGATCACAAACAGGACTAATAACTTTCGGATGTTAAGAAGTTTTAATCTAAACGCATTGTATTGAGTCGGATGTTTATTTTTCTTAAACAAAATAGGAAATATTATTTCGTTACTGAGCATAGTACTTAAAGCAATCGTAGATACAATCACCATTGAACTTGCCGCTGAAATAGCACCCAAAAATGCAAATACTGTCAGCCATATCTGATCTTGATACCAAGGTAAGACCAACACGTACATATCAACAGGAACACTATTTCCCAGTAGTAAGTAACCCGCTAGGCCTAACGGTGCAGAGAAAAATGCAAATACAAGTAAATACAATGGGAAGATACGACGACTTAACCATGCATCTTGTTCATCGCGTAATTCCACAATCATGACATGAAACTGTCGTGGTAAAACGAAAAATGCAGCCATGACTATGACAAGCATACCGCCCATCGCGCTTAGATCGGGAAACTGTAATGCACTGGCTAATTCAGCATTAGCACTCGCTTGTTGCCAAATGTCTTGTGGTGAATCAAACACTATATAGCAAATGAAAATACCGACACTGGCAAACGCTGCAACTTTAACCAGTGCTTCAAACGCAATTGCCAACATGATGCCGGGATGACGCTCTGTCACATCAATATTGCGTATACCAAACAACATGCTAAAACCTGCCAGAACACAACTCGTCACTAAACCAAGTTGCCAAGGCATAAAGTCTTGTTGAATTTGTAATTGCTGGAATGAATAAACAATGGCTTTAATTTGCAATGCAATATAGGGCATTGTCCCAAAAAGAGAAACGAGTGTGACAAGAATTGCTAATGCATGTGATTTCCCAAAACGAGCGGCGAGTAAGTCGGCAATAGAGGTTAAATTAAAGGCAATACTTGTTTTAATTACCCGCAACAAGAAAGGCCAAGCGAAAACAAGTAGTAATATTGGGCCTAAATAAATAGGCAGGTACGAATAAACACTACTTGCAGCCTGCCCTGTCGTGCCTAGAAAACTCCACGAAGTACAATAAACAGAAACAGCAAAAGCATAAATTAACGCTTGCCGTTTTCCTTCGATAAGATAACGATATTTATCACCTAAATATGCAATTAAAAATAATAACGCGATATAAAAAAAACTTAATAGCATCAACTGCCAATTTGCAAACATACTATAACCTACCCAGCAACAGTCTACTCAACTGTGCCTATCGAACTACGACTGAATTAACTTATTCAAGAACAGAGAAAGCGCGATACCCAAGCAAATCAAAGTTGGCCAATAGAAAAACTCAAAATAGATATTCAAAGCATGACACGGCTTAGGTATATACAAAACGACTAAAGCGAGGTTTCAAATTCGCTAATGTAATCGCCACCTTTAATTGAAGCGATCAGCCTTAATTTATAACTTGTCGAGGTACGGGCTAATTCACGCAGTGGTGTTTGTGCTTGCCAGTAATAATTACTTTGTACCTGAGATAGGGGAAATGCAGTCGCTGTATTATCTTCATCAACTAGGAATAGCACCGCTTCATCAAGAGGGAAAGTAGAATTAACGACAGTTGAACCCGCTTTATCAAACACATTTATTTTAAAGTCACCACTCATCAACACACACCCACCAGCAAGTACTTCACAAGAAGCTTCTGGTATTAATGTGATCAACTTAGTTTTATCCGCATCGTTTTCAATTAAATAATCTGAAGCTATATAGCCCAATACAGCTAATAGTGGCGCGACAATTACTGCCACTTTGGTATGTTTATTCATGCACTTATTCCTTTAAGCTATTGCTATACTCTACGACATCCAACTGACCCAACATCATTGCAGCTTGTGTCCGGTTCCGCACATTTAACTTACGGAAAATCGCACTCGCATGGGCTTTAACCGTGGCTTCAGCGACACAAAGCTTATCCCCGATTTGCTTATTAAGGAGTCCCTCAGAAAACATCATTAATATTCGATATTCTTGAACGGTTAAACTCGCAATCGCTTCATCTGTTGTGCTATTCGTTTCTTCTTTGATTTTTTCATATGAACCAGGAACCCATAACTGACCAGCTAACACCTTGCTAATAGCCGAAATTATTGTTGGTACCGACTCAGACTTGGGCACAAAACCCGACGCACCATGCTGCATTGCTTTACTTATAATAGTTTCATCACTGTAAGCAGAAATAACAACCACAGGGATATTCGGATATTGTTTTCTGATTCGGATTAAATGATCGAATCCATGTGCACCAGGTATGTTTAGGTCCAGCAACAATAAATCAGCATCTACGTTAGCGACAAGGCACTCATTAATACTTTCGACGGTTTCAGCTTCCAGCCAATGTGTCGTTTTAAATTGCTCTTTTAATGCAATCAATAATGCTTGACGAAATAGAGGGTGATCGTCAGCAATGATGATTTTTTCTGGCATTACGTGCATATTCATCCATGCGTTGCTACAAATAATTAACCTCCACTATACATGACACCCTGTAGACAAACTGTGACGAACTTAACTTGCTCAGTTCGAGGTACACGACGACGTAACTAACTAAAAGTAGTTGAGATCAAAGATTTAAGTTGAGTATTTCCTTTGAGCTCTGAATATTGCATTTTTGCCATAAATAGTTCTGCGGTAGCAATCGCATCGTTCAATGCATTGTGTGCAGGATAGTGTGGTAGGCCATACTCATCACGTAAATTACTGAGATGCAGTGTAGATGGCGCATAAGCTTGACTGCATCTATCATGTCGTTTTTTAGCTAATGCTAGCGTGTCGATTATCGGAAAAACAGGAGCCATCCCATAAAGCTTTATACAGGCTTGTTCTAGAAATGTTTTTTCAATTTGTGCATAGTGAACCAACATTGTTTTTCCAGCCAATGCAGTTAATAAGTCTTCGACTACACTTGCCAATGACCGCCCGCTGGCTTTATCTTGGTCTGTAATGGTATGAATCATGACATTCTTCGCTTCGAGTTCACAATGCGCAGCAACAATTTGATGGTAACAACTACCCAACCTAATTTGGTTTCCAGATAATTCAACATAGCCAATACTCAAAATATCATCGTGTTTTGCATTTAGCCCTGTGGTTTCAAAATCGACAGCTAAAATATCACTGTGCATAATAGGCTTATCAAGATCGATAATTGGGACACTCAAATATTGTTTCAGCGCCCCTTCTGGCGCTTTAGTTAATAATCGCTTTCGCTGTGTTTCTAGACTAAAGAAAGATTGTATAAGATTCATCTCACATCCTTATTGATTGACCTACGGCTAAACCATTTGACGATAATTTTGCATTGCTTTTACAACTTTAAACGCATCTTTTAAATGTTCACGCTCTAACCGAGAGATTTCTTTTGGTAACAAATAGCTATCAGCCTCTTCACCTCTTTCGATCTGCTTGGCTTGATGTTCTGCACGTAACATACCTAACAATTCAAACGCATCAATTAAGTTAGCCGATTCTGTTCGACTTAATGATGGCGTACCCGCCGCCAATTTTAATCGCATAATCGTATTTACATCTTCAATGCCCTCCGCAAGTGCATAAATACGAGCCAGATTAATAATCGGAGCAAGACCGTTATGTTTCAGGTCGAGACCTTTTTTGTTATTGCCATCATGAACAAGTACAAAATCACGAAAGAAACCTAATGGCGGTTTTTGTAATAATGCATTACGCGATATATGCGCTAAAAATAAAGTGTTCTTTTGGGTTTGTATGAGCATATTACGACGAACATCTTGCAATAATGAACTATCACCATGCACAGTGGCGAGATCAAAAAACACGCAGCTATTCAACAATGCTTGAGGCTCAGGTTGCGTCACCCAATCGGTAAAGTACCCTTGCCAAACTTGCTTTTTTTGTCGCCACAGCTGATTTGTCGCCATAATATTACCCGGGCAATAAATATAACCGCAGGCCGCCAAGCCATCACAAATAAAATGAGCGAAAGCTTCAAACCAGCCTTCTTGTTCAGGCGTAGCATGATCAGCAATGATTAACGCATTATCTTGATCGGAATAAACAAGTTGTTCCTGCCGCGCTTGTGAACCCGTACACAGCCAAGCATAACTTACCGGTGCCACTCCTAATTTTTGTTCAGCTAATTCGATCAAACGGATAGTAAAAGCCATCGTCAGCGCACTGATATTTTTACCTAAATAATCTGCGCTAGCCCCCAGTTTAGCCATGCTTACCTGCAGTTTTGGTAACATCGAACTAAGTTCAACCAAGGCCGCGACAGAACTGGCTTTATGGATCACCGAACTTAAATTTACGGCATGATGGCCTTCTTGATTCATTAAATCCGTGGCCGTTAGCATTCCAACTAACACCCCATGATTTGTCACTGGCAAATGATGAATTCGCTGGCTTATCATCAATGCTAAAGCGTCATGTCCACACAGGTTGATATCAATTGTCGCCATTTTATCAGTCATGATGTCTGTCACCGGACCATGACTACTCAGTCCTTTAGCAACACAACGTCGTCGTATATCTTTATCTGTCACTATCCCCGCAGGGCTGCCATTAGCCATGATAACCAAACAAGATACATTTTTTTCCGTCATGTATTTGGCAGCATTTTGAATACTTTCTTGGCTTGATATCGTAATGGCAGGACTATTGTAATAATCCATAATTGGCGCATTGGTCAGACTAGACGCTATCAATGCAGATTCACTTACCGACCCCATTTTATCCTGTAAGCGCTGTGGAGCCGTTTGTAATAAAAATTGCAACGCATTAGGATAATCAATCAGTAATTCCTGCAATGCTTTAAAATCAATTGAGTAGATCAAACTGTCTTCTTCAATCCGTAAGCTTATCTGTAATTCATCTATATTTTTTTGGCATAATACGCTACACAAATCACCCTCAGAAAACTTAGCCTGAAGTTCGTTTATCTCGTTGTAATAAGCCACAACGCCCTTTTTAACCAGATAAAGTATGACTTGATCGTCACGCTTTGTTTCTAATGCTGATTGATTTCGGTAATAACCAATTGAGACGTGTTTAGCAATGAGGTGACAATGCTGATCGCTTAACAAATTAAAAGGAGGAATAGTTTTAATAAAATCAACAATGTCGTTTAATGCTGCATTCATACCTCAATCCCTACCCGTTAATCAAAGAACACTAATTAAAATCTACACCACTTGGTTTGTATGTTTAGTTTTAACCTATCTACCTCTAAATCGTCAACGCCATAAATAATATATAGACGAAAGTTGTATAGGGTTAATTTTTAAAGGTTGCTAGATTTACAACATGCTAGTTGCGAGCACCAAAAATTTGTCATTCAAGTTAAGGACAACTTATTACGGTAATCAACCACTATCTAATTTTACTTACTAAGATTTAATCGTTTTTTTTGGGAGAAAGGATATGGAACAAGAAAACGCCTATTGGCAAGCTAATATACGACTCATATTAACGTGTTTAGTTATATGGTTTGTCGTGTCATTTGGCTGCGGTATTTTATTCGTCGAACAGTTGAATGAGTTCAGACTTGGCGGATATAAACTTGGTTTCTGGTTCGCGCAACAAGGTTCAATTTATACCTTTGTTGGTTTGGTATTTTGGTATGCAGTGCAGATGAATAAACTGGACAAAAAACATAACGTTGAGGAAGAATAAATGAGTGAATTAAAACTCTATACCTATATCGCCGTATTTGGTTCATTTGCCATTTATTTTGCCATTGCTTGGTTTGCCCGCGCCAAAACAACCAGTGATTTCTATGCTGCCGGTGGTGGTATTACACCATTACAAAATGGTATGGCAATCGGCGCCGATTGGATGAGTGCTGCGTCATTCTTATCAATGGCAGGTCTTATCGCCTTCCTCGGTTACGGTGGTTCTGTCTTCTTAATGGGTTGGACTGGTGGTTTTGTACTGCTTGCAACCTTACTTGCTCCCTATATGCGTAAACATGGTAAGTTTACTGTGCCAGAGTTCATTGCCGACCGTTATGATTCCAAGACTGCACGTATCGTTGCAATTGTCTGCTTAATTGTCGCGTCAGTAACCTATATCATCGGTCAAATGAAAGGGGTTGGTGTTGCTTTTTCTCGTTTCTTAGAAGTTGATTACGACCTAGGTTTAGGCATAGGGATGATTGTAGTATGGGTTTATGCGGTACTTGGTGGTATGAAAGGGATCACTTATACCCAGATCGCACAATATTGTGTACTTATCTTTGCCTATACCATTCCAGCAGTATTTATTTCATTACAACTGACTGGTAATCCAATCCCTCAACTCGGTTTAGGCAGTACGCTTGCTGACGGCAGTGGCGTGTATCTACTTGATAAAATCGACATGGTCGTTACCGACCTTGGATTTAAGCAATACACTACTGATAACATGGGTGGCACATTAAACATGTTCGCTTACACCATGTCACTTATGATCGGTACAGCGGGTTTACCCCATGTAATTATGCGCTTCTTTACCGTACCAACAGTGAAAGATGCACGTGCTTCAGCAGGTTATGCACTCGTATTCATCGCGTTACTTTATACTGTCGCGCCTGCAGTAGGTGCTATGGCACGCTTCAATCTAATGAACACTATAGAGCCAACTGCTGGTCAACCGCTTGAATATGAAAAACGCCCACAATGGTTTAAAGATTGGGAAAAAACCGGTTTATTGAAATTTGAAGATAAAAATGGCGATGGTAAAATCCAATATGTTGCAGACCCAGTCAAAAATGAAATGGTTAAAGTTGACCGTGACATTATGGTACTCGCGAATCCTGCCATTGCAAATTTACCAAACTGGGTGATTGCACTCGTTGCTGCGGGTGGCTTAGCGGCTGCACTATCAACAGCTGCGGGTCTGTTATTGGCTATTTCATCAGCCATATCACACGATTTAATGAAAGGCATAATAACACCAAATATGTCAGAGAAATCGGAACTTAAACTAAGTCGAATAGTGATGACAATTGCCGTTATTGTCGCTGGCTACCTCGGGCTTAACCCGCCTGGATTTGCCGCGGGAACCGTTGCCCTCGCCTTTGGTTTAGCAGGTTCGTCATTATTCCCAGCGTTAATGATGGGTATCTTCTCGAAGAAAATTAATGGTCATGCAGCGGTCGCTGGTATGTGTTCAGGTTTAGGTATCACTATGCTGTATGTATTCCAACATAAAGGCATTATGTTTATCCCTGGCACATCATTCCTCGGTGGTATGGAAGAAAATTGGTTCCTGGGCATTTCACCAAATGCATTTGGTGTGGTCGGTGCGATTGTTAACTTCTCAGTTGCTTTCATTGTGACTAAAGTAACAGGTGATGCACCATTACATATTCAACAACTGGTTGATAACCTACGCTTCCCTCGAGGTGCAGGAGCCGCAGCAGAGCATTAGTCACAGACATCTAAAACACAGTGAGGTTAAATAAAAAAGCACTGAGCGTAAAACGTTCGGTGCTTTTTTAGTCCAATAATCGGTCTTTTAAAAGCAACAATAATCAAAACGAACTATAGTTAATACTCACTATAATACATTGTCAGAGATGCCTTTTTTTGGAAAAGCCACTATTCAATGGAGCTTATTTAATAAATGGACCTAATAAAGACGCTATTTTTAAAGGCTACTTTTAACCTTGGTATTTATTCTATTTTTCACTATATAAATAGGCATAAAATTACGATTTTATACGCTCATAGTATTATTGATATTGAACGTACTAAATCATCGTGTTGGCAACCGTTACGCACACAACATAACACTAAAGAACTCTATTTCACCCTTAAAACCTTGAGCAAACAATATCAGTTCATCTCGCTAACAACAGCAATTAAAATATTGAAAAAAGAGATAAAACCGATCGATAATGCCTTAGTGATCACCTTAGATGATGGTTATTTAAATAACATTGAAGCCGCTGCTGTCATATTTTCTCGCTTTAACATTCACCCCACTATATTTGTTTCCACGGACCATACAGAAAATAATGTTCCATTTTGGTTTGACAGGCTTGATTACGCATTGCAACAAATTAAAGAGAATATCTTTACAACAGAACTACGACAAGAAAAATTCATATTTGATTGTTCATCACGGGATAGCTTAAAAAAAAGTTATGCGCTATTCCGGAATAAAATAAAGTCTGATTTTGATTGCGATAAAAGAATGCGGAATTACCTTAAACAGCTATCAACGGAGATAGAGTTGCACACAGGCAAAGCCTTAAGCCAAATAATTGAACAGGACAACTACGTAAAATTAGCCTCATGGCAACAGCTTAAATATGCTCAGCAACAATTAAACTTTGAAATTGGTAGTCACACAGTAAACCATGCACGACTAGCCTTAGTAGATAAAAAGACGCTAGATAACGAATTATTTGAATCAAAATATCGGATTGAGGATAAACTCAACGTAGCTTGCGACACCTTTTGTTACCCAGATAATAGCTATAAATCAGCCACCGAGAAGTTGGTCAAAGAGTATTACCAATGTGCCTTAACCACCGACACACAGCTAAATAAAGTTGGAAGTAACATGATGCGCTTGAAACGCTTTAATTTACCAACAGACCAAAACCCCCTCAAAATTTTATTTAAGGTTTCTGCATTACGCCAATTTTACAAAATTACCAGCGGGGATGATTAGCATTTATGAAAATATGCATAGTAGCAAATAATGCTTATGGCGCATTAACTGGTGAGGAATCTGGTCACATCGGTGGCGTTGAACGTCAAACAGCCTTATTAACGGAATGGTTAATGGCACGTGGACATCAAGTATCAATCATCACATGGAATGAAGGCGGAGAAGAACCGGTCGAATATATCAATGACATTAAGATAATTAAGCTTTGCAAAGTCAGTGACGGACTGCCTATATTACGTTTTTTTATTCCTCGCTGGAGCTCGCTTATTACCGCATTAAAAAAAGCCGATGCAGAGGTTTATTATCATAACTGCGCCGAATATGTTACAGGGCAAGTTGCGCTTTGGTGTAAGCAAAATAATAAACCATTTATATACACGGTCGCGAGTGACGCTGATTGCGATATTAAGTTACCAAATTTAAAATCTAAACGTGAAGAGTATTTATTTAAATATGGCTTAACACATGCCAGCCTAGTCATTACACAAACTAAAGCTCAGCAGGTTCTTCTTCAGAATAATTATGGCATTAGCGCTGAGGTTATTAATATGCCAGGCACCCCCCCTCGTCAAACGCCTTCTTTTAATCGTAATAACTTGTTTAATAATAAAAAGGTCATTTGGGTTGGTCGTTTACACAAAGTAAAAAGAATAGAATGGTTAATTGATATTGCAAATAAAATGCCTGATATTCTATTTGAGGTTATTGGACCAATAGATGATAAATCTGATTATATTAATGAAATTTTACCTCGATTAACAAAAGCAAACAACATCAATTATAAGGGAAAAATAAGTCGCCTCGACATGCCAGATATATATCAAAATGCAACAATATTGTGCTGCACATCTATTTATGAGGGGTTTCCTAATACTTATTTAGAAGCATGGAGTTATGGCGTCCCAGTGATTACAACAATTGATCCAGATGACATCATAAAAGATAAGCAATTAGGTTTTCATGTGACAGAAAAAGATAACTTCCCTGAACACATAAAAAAAATAATGCAGGACAAAGAAAAGTGGCAATTGGCATCATTTAACAGCCAGAAGTATTATTTAGAAAATCATGATCAAGAACATGTGATGAAAAAATTTGAGAATGTATTTCAAAATATTTCATCATATAAAGTTAAGAATCACTTTAATCAACAAAGTGATATTTGGTCCAACTATTATAAAAACCACGCAGTCACTATTTCCCACTTAGATTTACAGCATCGCTTAATCCATTGCCAGAATATGCTAGCAAGAATTAGCCTTATACAAGTAACGCCACGATTACTAGACATTGGCTGCGGATCTGGCGATAGTTTTTCAGCTATTAAAACATCAGGCAACTGGAAAATAGAAGGTATTGATATCTCGAATAAAATGGTCAAAGAGGCAAACCTTGCCTATCCCGATATCAACGCGCAGGTTGCCAATGCGATAGCCTTACCTTTTTCAGATAGGACCTTTCAGGTTGTAGTGTCTTTAGGTGTATTAGAATACATACCAGAATACAAGCAAGCTATTCGGGAGGCATCTAGAGTATTATCACCACAAGGAAGTCTGATTATCTCTATACCCAATAAGCAATCAATATTTAGACAGTTGCGTAGATTAGAAAGTATGATAACTATACCGCTAAAAAACTTAATTTCTCGTAAAAAAAATAAACAAAAAAACGAAAAAATATTTCACCGACAATGGCATCAAAAAGCATTTATCGATGTTCTACAACAACAGCAATTTTATATTGAAAATATTGAGTACTGCACATACGCGTTGCTCAGCCCTAAGTTAGAAGAAGCCACAGCCAATATCAAGATGTGCCAATGGCTAAACAAAAAATTATCGAACAAATTAGTGCTTAATAAATTCCTAGCCAACACTATTATCATTCATGCAAGGGTTATTAATTCATGAAAACTAAAGTATTAATAGTGATTAGCAATATGGAATTTGGTGGCGCCCAACGCCAAGTTATTGAACTCGTCAACAATATTGATCAAACACGGTTTGAGATACACGTTTGCTCACTTTCTGAATATGTCCCACTTGCAGACCAGATGAATAAGGATACTCCTCTACATATAATTCATAAAAAAGCCAAGTTTGATTTTTCCGTAGTGTTTAAGTTAGCGAAGCTAGTTCGACAATATAAGTTCAATGTCATTCATAGTTACTTATTTGACGCTGAAATTGCAGCTAGGTTAGCAGGTAAACTGTCCTGTACAGACATAAAAATTATTGGTTCAGAGCGTAATACAAATTACACTCTAAAACCGATTCAAAAAAAAGCATATAAGCTAACCAAACACCTGGTATCTGATATCATTGCAAACTCTCAAAGTGGCGCTAAATTCAATGCATCACAAACTGGACAGCCTTCACATAAATATCACGTAGTTTATAACGGTGTAGATACCAAGCGTTTTAAACCACAAGACAAATTAAAGATGAGAAGAGTATTAGGAATAGACCCCGATTGTAAACTTATAGGTATGTTTGCAAGCTTCAAGCAACAAAAAAACCACCCTTTTTTGATTGAAGCCTTAGAGCAAGTGAAAGCGCAGGGGATTAGCTTTAAATTGTTACTCGTTGGCGATACTTTATATGATGGATTGCATGGTTCAGACCACTATACAGCAGCAGTTAAACAACAGATAAAAAATTCGGGGTTTTCGGAAGATACTATCTACCTAGGTAACCGAGATGATATTGAGCAAATTTATCCCGCCTGTGATTTCACTGTTTTGCCCTCATTATTTGAAGGTACACCTAATGTTGTATTAGAATCAATGGCTTGCGGGATTCCTGTTATCGCAACTAATGTTTCAGATAATAAAAAAATAATAACGGATACCCTGAATGGTTACATTATTGATCTTAATAACACCGAACAACTAAGTAATAGAATTATCACTTTATATGAGGATAAAGAAAAGCTTGAGCTAATGGCGATAAAGTCTAGGGCTCAAATAGAGCATTTTTTCTCTTCTAAAAGGTTAGCGGAAAATATGCAGCTAATTTATTGTAATAAAGTACTTTAATCTATTTACTTTCTCCTGACACAATGACTTCAACCATTGTTGGACTTGAAGGCGTATTGACACTTTCACCTGAAACACTCTTTGTTTCAAATGCTCCAATGTCATATACTGTTGTGCTCGGGCTTAAAAACGGCCTTGTGTTACCAAATAAATCCAGGCCTAAACTAATCCCATACTTTGCTTCTAGTTCATTCATTATAGTGCTGACATCAGATCCTGAATTTGCCACAACTGAATAATCAGGAACCGAAATTAATGAATAAGTAGAAGAAAAAGATTCAGAAGGGAGCTTTCCATCGCTAAAAAGAATTACCAAGTTTAGTTCTTCTGCAGACAAAATCTTTAGATTTTGCTTAGGATCAATATTATAAACACACTGGAGACAATCAGAAAATTTATCACCTCCAATATCCCCCCCTTTCCATAAAAAGGCAGCATCTACACCTTTTGTATAAAATAAATTAGCCGCAAGAAAACTTTTATTATCATTTGTACTGCTACCCGAACTAATTTCGTAGCCACCTAAAGCCGCTCGAAAAGCAAATACATTATTTTTCACATCATATCCCGATCTACCACTCGCCAACTGAAGCCCAATATCATAGTCCAAAATTGTATTATCCAATATGCCAGCTCGCCCAGTACCTCTGAAATGTATTGCAGCTCCAGAGGAGTAAAGACTTGCAGGCTCCCAAGTTTCACTGTTTCCATGATGAATATTATAGATTACATTACCAATCAACCAAATATTTTCCCCAGAAGTAACTACAACACCATTTTCACCACTATGAATTCTATTATTAACAATCGTCACATAAGTTGGATTATCATGAACAACTACTACTTCACCAGCTGAACTCCCAGATCTTTTCACATCATATAGAAGGTTATTTGCAATTATTACATTATCAGATTCTTTAACATCAATAGCATTTTCACCATTCCCATGTAGCTCATTATCTGCAATATATATACCACTCACTCTATTCACATCATTTGTGGATGCTATACCGACTAATACCGAATCTCCACCAACATCATAAATATGGTTATTAACGATCCATACACGATCAACATTAATACGAGGCATAACACCTACATAATCATCTTCACCATATTTTTCTGAATCGCCAAAGTTTGAAATCGTATTTCCATAGACTAAAAAGTCATGAAATCTATTATTTGTTGACCCATAAATAGAAATAACAGACGTTGCTCCAACAGCATCACCTTCCCCGACAAAAGTAGAATTACGAATCACAGCATGATGTAAATGACTATCTCCATATACTCTGAATCCAATTGTTTTTTTATTAGTATCATATTTTAGATTTTCTAAAAAAACATAACTACCCTTTACTATCGTTTCCCCTCTAATAAGAGCAGGCTCATCAATTGAGGGCCCCCGAAACCAAACAGGGTTATCAGCGGTTCCATTTGCCTGAAAAACTATTTGCTTACCTCCAGTATAAGGCCCACCATGAATTTCAATATACGCCCCTTCATCATAAGTTCGCTCTGGTATAGTTTTACGAGGTTTAGCTGGATAACCAAATTCATTATTTGTATCAGTAGCATTCACATCTGAGTTATCAATATAATAGTAATTTTTTATTTCATTCTTAGCCCAGCGACTAGGAGGAATTGGAGCACTAATATTAATTGGATCGATTCCGCCCCAAAAGTCAGAAATTGGGGGGACAGCTTCGGTTAGTTTATAGGGTTCAGCTGCATTTAAGAATAATGGAAAGAAGAGCGTGAAAAATATATTTATTTTTACAATTTTAAAAAACATATATTGCCTCATAATAAAATATCTAACTAAAATCAATCCAGATATTTATTTTTTTCCAAAATATCAGCTAAAGCTTTACCTACTATTTGATTACCTATTGGTGTGAAATGTCCGTCGGACTTCTCCCAATATAAAATATTTTCATTATAATGATTAAAGTCTGTTATTGGATTATAGACCAAAATATCAACCAACCGGACATCGTCAGGAAATGTTGACCGAAAGTGAGTTTTCGAAGAAAAACGGGGTATATCTAAAACAATAAATTTGGCACCAATATCATCAACTTCTTTTTTTATTTCTAAAAGTAAATGTATTGCGAGTTCATTTTTTTTGTCTTCTGTTGAAAAGTTATTTCTATTATCTTCTTCACTAATTTTTGGTTGAAATTCAAAATAGGAACTGATTTCTTCATAAGAATTCTTTACCATTTCAGATACTAACTCTCTTAGCCAACTATATAACTGAGAGTTACTTGCAATAAACTCATATATTTTAAAACTAAAAAGATACTCCCTTAATTTAACAGCGGGTAAATAACTATCATTCACCTGGATTAAACTTCCATTCATGATATTAAATAAGCCAGACCTGATATTATCTGCATAATCCGTTCCATGCCAACTGAGCAAAACGATATCAGGATCATACTTCTTCCCCTCTTCCCTTAACACTATCAACTCTTCAGCAGTCCCATGCCCGGACACCCCCAAATTAACAATCTCAACATTATGCTTATCTACAATTGAATTTGACATCTGAGAGAGAAAGGTTTCTGAAAGTTGAGCTCCATACCCAAGCATAAATGAGTCACCTAAAGTAACAACTCGGATTACCCCTTCTGATTTTTCATATCTAATATCCTTATCTGAACGAACCCCTTTACTATTAATTTTAACATTGATTTTATACTCCTCAGTTACATGTTGATAATCTGCATTTTGTGTATTACCGCGAATACCATAATCAGTCGCAGATACATAACGAGGCAAAATAGGTACAGGATTTAAGAAGCGAATAAATACTTCTGCTAATACAGCAATATATGCAATCAATAACGTCAGCTTCAATAATTTAATCATATTAATTTAAAACGCAAAGTAGATGAATTCGGATGATAACTTACTACTCAAAGCAAGAATCGACATGATAGTAAAGAACCAAATATGAAAATTAGGAATAGCGGCCATTACCTTCTGAGGGTAAAGCGTTTTATACTTAATTTGTAATATCTGATAAACTAATAACGGTATTAAATAAAAAGTTAAAATTGAAACGCCATCAATGACAGCTTGGTCAATGAACAAATTAGTGAAAATAGCCTCTAAAAATAAGTATATTGTTTGTACATTTTGAGCGCGAAAGATTAACCAACCTAAACAGACAAGGTGGAACATCCAAATTACATGAAGAACTTTCATTACTGGTTTAGATTGTTCACCAGCACTCTCGACACCGAACAATCGATATAGAATCAAGATCGTCCCCTGATAAGCGCCCCATAAAACAAAAGTAATACTCGCACCATGCCATAAACCGCCTAGTAGCATAGTTAAAAACAAGTTGCGATAAGTTTTAAACGTACCTCCTCGACTCCCTCCTAGCGGAATATAAAGATAATCCCTTAACCATGACGACAAACTTATATGCCAACGACGCCAAAAATCTGATGGGTTAGTTGCAATGTAAGGTAAACGAAAATTAATCATTAATTGGAAACCAAATAATTTAGCAGTACCTCGCGCGATATCTGCATAACCAGAAAAATCGGCATAAATTTGAAACGCAAACGCATAAATAGCCAATAACACCATTAAACCATTTTCAGGTGTTGTTATTAACTCTCCATTATCATAGGGGGAAAATACGGTATTAACAAAGATAGACAAATTATCAGCAATAACTATTTTTTTAAATAAACCAAAAGCAATTAACCAAAGCCCCAGTTTTACACCACCATTTTCTATATTACGTATCCTTTGGAATTGTGGAAGGAACGTTTTACCTCGCTCGATTGGGCCAGCTACAAGTTGAGGAAAAAAAGAAAGATATGCAGCGTAATCAAATAAACTTTTACTTGCCTTTAACTGTCCTCGATAAACATCAATCGAATAGCTCATACTTTGAAAAGTATAAAAAGAGATCCCGACAGGTAAAATAATCGTTAATGTAATAACAGAAGGTTCGATACCAAATAATAGTAATGATAGATTAGAAAAAGAATCTACAAAGAAATTGAAATATTTAAAACATCCTAATATAGTTAGGTTTGAGATAATGCTTAAGCTAAGGGCTATTTTATCTCTTGAAATTACTTTAAACCAATCTACGATTAAAGGTAATAAGTATATTAATACAGATAGTAAAAAGGTAAAAACCAAAATTCCATTCTGGACAATACCCCAAGAAACCTCATTTTGCCAATTAATTAAACCAAAAAGAATCGCACTAACAACTAGAAAAATAATTGATAGTACACGTTGCTTAAATGTTGTCATACCGTACTGTATGATGAGTGCCGCATTATAATCTACAACAGTTGTTGTCGCGATCAAGAAAAGAAACCTTATATCCCACCAGCCATAAAAAAAATAACTCGCTGCTAATAAGATTATATTTTGTTTTTTAAAGTCTCTTTTTAATGACCAGTACAACATTAAAACAATGGGTAAGAACAAAAAAAACTCAAAGCTGTTGAACAACATCCTCAATTCCTTTTATTTATTATTAAATGACTTAATAATAACTTCATTTAATTTTTCATAACCTTTACTATTCAAATGTAACTCGTCTTTATACAATTCATACTGTTGATTAAATTCGATTGCCACATCTATTACCTCGATACCTTTTACATTCAATCTAAGTAAGTATCTATTTATTTCATCAACAGATTCATCCACTAACGTAGTCCAAATTAATTTTCTTGGATAAGATATTTTCCCAGCGGGTATTATGGTTGTAATATATACTTTGATATTTTTCTTTACAAAAAAAAGTGCGATCCCATCTAAATTCTTCATTAAATTAGAACGAATATCATATTCTTTGTCTTCATACAAACCAATCGTCTTCAAATCATTAATACCGAGTTGTAAAAAAACAGTGTCAACAGAATCAGGTACTTCCAACATTGGCAGAGCAAGAAATATTTGACTTGAAGTAAAACCACTAAATCCATACATAAACGATTTACAGAATGAAGGGGGAACTTTCCATTGTGAGACTCTAGAATCTCCAATAAATAAACAATTTGGTGAACCAACATTTTTTTTGTATATATCAAACCAAGTCCCAGTTGGATCTAACTGAGCCTTCATTAATCTTTCATATAAAATTATGCTTCCATATAACGTAACAACGTTCAACGTTAACAAAATGACAATGATAATTAAGAAAATGTTATTTTTTATAATTTTCATTCTTGCCCTTTTTTATTGATCTTTTATCTGAATAATCTCGGTCAACATAAACTCTTAACATGACCCCCAATATAGACAACATGAGTACAGACCCTTCTCTTGGATAAAAAGATTGACTTCCAAAAGCTGCAACAAGTAAGGATAAAAGAATAGAGAGGCTTGCTCCTCCGACAACGACATACAGACTTTTTCTGTTATCCTTAAATAGAGAGAGTGAATATTTTACAAATAGATAATACAAATAAAATATTGGAATTGCACCAATTAACCCAGTTTCTAAAAGCAGTTCTAAATAAGCATTATGCGGATGCGGAAATGTATCACCTATGCCATAAATTGGTATCATTTTCAATGATATACCAGCCTGATTTATCATCGCAAGTCGCCCATAACCAACTAAAGGTCGTTCATATATTGCATCGATAACCATAGGCCAAGCTAAAATACGACCTGAAGTCATTTCATGAACATCTAACTCTTTATTGCCAAAATCAGGACGGCCAACATCCATGGTTTCACTTTTATCATTAAACCCCATAGTTACTCGTTCTATAGCTGAAGGAGCTATAGCACCTATACCGATTAAAATAAAAGGAGTTAATAGGAAATATTTCCTCCACTTTAAAGAGCAAAGTAAAATACCTAAGATAGCCCATGTTACATACCCCATTCGTCCGCCAGTTAAAGCTTGAGCAACAAAAATTAACGAGCATATAGGTAGAATAATAAAATACACTTTCTTTATAGACACATACTCTTTCATACAAAAAACAAGCCAAAATGCCCCACTAAGAATCATCGATAAGTTAACTCGATGAAAACCAACATTTGATGATAATACTTTAAAAGCTTTACTCTGCAATTCATCTCCACTGATCGTAAGAGCTCCAAAACCCATTGACTTAATAACTTGTAAAGATAGTAATATATATACAGCGACCAGCACCCATAAGAGTAGCTTTATTCTATATTCTGTTCTTGCCCCATCAAAAATAATGAATACTAATAGACTCCATTTAAAACAATTAATAATATACTCGCTAAAAATAACAACAAAAGTTAATTCTCCATACTGAGGTAAATATTCACCTAAAGCTATTGAACCACTTTGATCTGACAATAGTCTTAAAACAGATATTAATATTACAATCATATAAATGAAAAACAATACATTTAGATTTAGAGGCATGTCCCAATTTAAATTATTTTTTCTTCTATCTGATAACCACGAAAACATCACATTAATAAAAAGTAAATTCCACAAATTAAACCCTGGAATACCAAATATACTTTTAGGCATATCTGGATGTTGAATAATTGCTATAAATAAGACTAACCAACAAGTGCCTTTAAACCAATCCTTCCATGAATAAACACATAAGAATAGAATAAGTAAAGATAAAAGAGTGACTCGAATCATTTTGCAACCGCTCTATTAGTCATAAGAGATGAGATATTTATATTATTCCATTGACGTTCCACAGATATAATCGAAAATTTATTTGTGTTTTTATGTGCATTAATTGAGAATTCGACTAGTTTATTTTTTGATGTCAATATTGAAACAAATGCGCTAGCGAAGGAAGTAGAAGATAAATTTTTAATTAAATATCCATTCTGCCCATCCTTAACTAAATCCCCTAAATCACCTACATCAGAAGTAATTGCTGGCACTCCTGTCATCATCGCTTGAATTAATGCTTGCGAAAGTCCTTCTGAATCAGAGGTTAATACAAAACATCTTGATTTTTGTAACCAGAAATGGACATCATTCTGCCAGCCAACAAAGTTAACATCATCAGCAACACCCAAGTATATAGCGAGATCTTCTAATTTTTTCCTATCTGGCCCATCACCCACAACAACAGCATTTAAATTTGGTAATGTTTTTTTAGCTAGTTGTATCGCATGCAAAAATCGGTCTACACGTTTTACTTCCGAAAGACGACCAATAAGAATAAGATCATACTCTTTATCTTGTTCCACCTTTGGACTGAAAATTTGTTCATCAAAACCACCAGGTACAATTTCAAATTTAGTATTAACGCCTTGACTCTTAAAATACTCAATTGCACTTGTCCCCATAGATACAACTAAATCCATTTCATTAACCGATTTTAGTAGCTGTGCTTCAATAAAATAATCAGCTTTATCTAGACGACTAAATATTCTATTTTCTGTTCTAATACCACCACCAACAACTTCCCTTGGGCCTCCGCCACAGATATAGACAGATTTAGCTCCTATCAGTTTTGCTAAAAGAGCAACAAATAGACCATTCAATAACAAATGAAAACCGACTAGCACATCAGGTCGTTGCACTATTGCTAACCAACAAAAATACAGTAACCTAGCACCAACCTGTCCTACTACTCTTTGTAACCATTTAGGTGCGTACACACCTGACACTTTATTCATTTCAGGTACAGCTGTCGCAGATACCATAACCAAACGTTGGCAACTTTTAGCATTTGCCATTGGTCTCAAATGTGTACTTAGCCAATGATTTGAATAAAATGTTCCTGTTACCAAAATGTTTAATCCATTTTTTTGGCTGCATTTCCGATTAGGTAATATTTTAGCCAATAGCATCAAGCAGCGATAAATAACTAAAGCTAATCTTAAAAACCAGCGGTAAAAAATTTTCAACAAAGTAACTATATATAAACTTAAATTCTGGCTCATAATAATGATTCATTAATAAAAGGGAATGTTAATGATGTCCAAGGTATAGACACACTTTTCTGATTTCGAACGTCAGGCGGATTTATTTGTAATCCCTCAAAAATGCTATCATTAATGTATAGTTTTACTCGTTGAGGGTTCTCGACATACCAAGTCAAACCATTAAGATCTTCTCCACAATATGCTGTAGAAAGGAGAATATGAATTTCATCTCCATCTAATTTCACCGTAAATGTTAATTCATCTATCGAGCGGCTGTATCCTAATAAACGTCGTGTTGTCGTTACCAATATTTTATTATTATTCTGATAATCTTCTAATAATTCAAAAGCTCGTTTAGTTTTTTTAGAAAACGGATATTGCTCAGAAGACACTTTACCAAGATGACTATAAAATATACTGCAGCCTTCATTTTTCACTAACGTGTCTAGCACTCCTTTGGTTAATACTTGATCAATACCTCGTGCAGAATCAAACACAGAAACACCAGCCCAAGAAGGGTTACAACGCATAAACTCGATGACGTTAGTTCCATCTAATAACCGCGTTCTTCGTAATACTTTATTATCTTTATGCATCGCATATTTTTTACTACCAAAACGAGCTAACCAACCTTTGATAAATTCTAATAGGATGGTTTTACCCGATTGCATTATTTCGTTCTTATTAAAAAGACCTGCGTAGTATCGTTTTGCATTTTGCGCGACAATACTAGTCACCCGCCCCTTCCAAATAAAGAGGAGTGCGCCTGTTTGTACAGTAAGATCTGTATGGTATGCCTCAGCCCCTTTGATTGCCCCACGACCTTGCATAATATCGTTATCTAAATTAGTTGGTGCTTGCGCATGGTCGATCCAAACATCAATTTTACGACTCCCTTTTTGTATCTCCGACCAGCATTGCTCAATACGTCTTCGGCAGTTAACAAAATCCCCAAATGAATGCAAACAATCGATATGACCAGATTCAATTAACTTATGTATCTTATTCCGTCCATCATCATCTGTATTCGTATAAGAAAAATTATGCTCTGGCATATCAAAATAGATTGTATTACCCACCTCTAAGCCAACCCCCTTTCCAAGTAAGGTGTCTTCGGTGGTATTTAAATATCGTACAGTTTCAAAATAAATTTCTTTATTCGGTGTTTCATCTAAATCACTACAAATAGCTAGCATAGCACTATAAGGATATGGGTATTTTCGTAAACTAACATCCATATTTAGCCGCCTTATTAATGACATAGTTTAAAAAAAATTATTGAAATTTACAGTAACAGAGAAATTTACGTTGCATTTTTTTAGGAACTAAATAAACAAAATAGATGATACAAGTAACGATTCCCGCAAAGAAAATCGTCGCCAATGCAGTACTGTTATCACTAGCATCAAAAGCTTGGCGCGACCAAAAAATCAATCCTAAAAAAGGCGCTATATATATTACAGGTTTGATAAAACTCCTGTGGATATAACTTAACCAAGATAACTTTAATTGCTGGCATGTATAAATTGGTACCATAAATCCATATACAATATTCATTGGTACAACGAACAATAAGGCTGCTGTTGTCAATTCCCAATTATCAACACCTGAAAAAAGAAGCCCGAGCGCGAAAATAATAAATATAGCGATGAACGCAAAAATAGAAATACGTCCATGTTGATTCATCCCCATCAATATACGAATTGAGCTATCTTGCCCAATAGGTAATAATTGCCCTACAGCTAAAATCATGACCAGAGGTGATAGCGCATACTCACTGCCCATCCAATAATGTAAAACAACATCCCCATAAATAAATATAAAACCCAAACTCGGTAACGTAAATGCAAAACTGAGTGTTGTAGTATTAATATAAAGAGATTGAATTGCTTTAATGTCACCTGCTCCCTGCAGAGAGCCAGTGGTCGGAGTTAACATCAAAGTAAACTTTGTCATAAATGTTTTTATCTGCTTAGTTAGTGCCATCGGCCTTGCAAAAACCGCTAGTGCAGCGGGTCCGATAGCACTAACTAACATAATACTAATAGTTTGCAATAATATAATGGAGGGTATGTTTGACAGCATGCTTTTCACCCCAAATACCAATATATCCAGACACGTAGCCCAATTAACCATTCGTAAATTAAAATGAAATTCTTTGCATATTTTGTTAACAAAAACAAAACGCAGAGCTTCAAAAATAATTGTTGAGATGAAATAACAGAGAGCCATTCCTGCAACACTAAATTCTGTAAAATATAAGGCGTAAAGCATCAATATTAACGAAAATACACTCTCACCAGCATGTAAAGCATTATGGATATCCCAGCGATGATACCCAGTTAACAAACCTCTTGCAGAGCCTGATACCATCCTGACCGCAACACTTAATCCTAAAAATAATACAACCCATTGCGCTATTACTGTATTTTCTTTTAGTGCATCACTGAAATAAATCGGCAATAAAAAATGAAACAAAAAAGTAAATAGCATGGTTACAAAAGAAAAAGCTGATTGCACAAAAATAGCCGAATTTGCAACTTTATTAAGTGAAACAAAATCACCTGAAGAGCGATGCTTTGCAATGAAACGATTAAAACATGCCCCCATACCAAAACCAACCAAGGTTAAGTAGCTAACAAACGACCAACCAAAGTCCCAAACGCCCAATAAATCTTGCCCAACTTTATTGTCAACTAAACGAGGCATAATAAAGCCAGCAAAAATAAGTACAATCTGGCTTGCCCAGCTCACAATTAAGTTCCAAGTAAAACGATCTTGTCCGGTTAAATCTTCTTTTTTAGCTTCACCAGTAACGATCTTCATTTGTTATTCCATGTAACCAAGTGAGTCATTATATTCACCCGCCACTTGATAAAACTTGATAAGATCACCTTCACTAAGTTGGCCTTTCCAACGGTCGTCAAGTTTGATCTCTTCACTGTCATCCAATCGCATACCATTACCGATCACATGATGCTCTACAGTTTTAAAGTCCAACCGTTTTTTCTTTGATTCAACACCGATAAATTCAAATAATTGATCAAGAGTCTCTTCAGTGTTATTACAAATATCTTCATAATGTACTTTAATCCACTTACGCTTATCCATAGTCGCGAGTACAGCTTGAGTTTCTTGGTTACAGCGAACCCACTCATGAGCGCCGACGTCAACACCTCGCCGGCTTTCTTGAGTTTTACCAGAACCACCTCCTCGAAATTGAGGATCTTTAGCATCCGCATATTTCGAAGGGTTTTTATACGCTAATGAGACACCGCGTCCATCACGAACAATCCAAATCACTTTAATATCAAGATCTTTATTTTTTAGTAAGTATTTAAGACGAATACCAATTTTTGACGAGTCAACAACTATTTGTGCTCTAGCCTGTTCTGCAATAGCGCTAATGTAATCAGCGTTACGCTGTTGTAATTTTGGAAGCTGTTGACGCCAAATTGGTGACAGTAGTAGCAAACCATCTCTTATTCTCTCCATAGCTGGAGAGCGTACTAACGGCTTAAGTAATCTGAGCATGTATGGCGTTGCTCCTGTTCGGATATCCGTTCCTGCATCAGAAACGCAAAACTCTTGCCCTCTGTTCGCCATATTTTCACTTACACCTTGCCAGAAATCACACTCGTCAACGAATGTTTTGCAAGAACATAAATAACTTTCCTTATCACCTAAATGTACTGCTTTTAATTCGCCAACACTGCATAAATCAGGATGGGCACCTAATAACATTGCCGTCATAGTCGTACCAGAATGACTAGCCGCAGCTAAATAGATAAGTTGTTGTTTTTTATTTTGCATAATTTTCATCAGTCAGAATTGATAGCTAATTTAAGCGACTAAAGAGGTTTACTTGGATAAAATATTTCTTTAGCTAACATTGCGAGAAACAAGGTATTGGTGACCAAATAACGCTTCCATAAGCGCGCTGGTTCTTGCTTCACTCTATATAGCCATTCCATGCCATACCTTTGCCAAATAAGCGGTGCTCGCTGTACTTTACCGACCAGCACATCAAACGAACCGCCAACACCATGCACAACAGGTACGCACATGGTTTTATTCCAGCGCGCCATAAACTTTTCTTTTTTCGGTGATGTGATAGCAACAAATAAAACATCCGCATTAGAATCTGCAATTTTCTGTGCAACGGTTGCTTCTTCGCTATCAGTAAAATAACCATGTTGAGAACCTACAATTATCACCCCAGGGTACTGACGTTCGATTTCAGTAACCGTTTTCGTCACAATTTCAGGCGTTGCGCCTAAACAGAATATCCGATAACCTTCTTTATCACCTCGCGCTAAAATACCATGCATCAGGTCAATACCAGCAACACGTTCAGGTAAGGTTTTTCTCAGTATTTTACTTGCTTTAACGACAGAGCAGCCATCAGCAAGGATCATATTCGAAGAGCGGACGTCCTTATCTAACGCAGGGTTGCGTTTCATATTCACAATCTTAGCCGCGTTTAACATGCCAATGTGTAGTGATTGTCTATTTTTGATAGCTCGGTCAATATTATCTAAGGCCTGCACAGACGTTAAGGCGTGAACTTTAATACCAAATATATTGACATATTCCTGTGAAACCTCAAATTTAGAAAGAGAGGTATAATCCCCTAAGTCCTGAAATGACAACATTAATAACCACCTTAAATCACAAATGAAACTTCAATACGATGTTAATTATTTAATTCCAGAGAAACTAGGCTTTGCATGTAATGACATTCTCACAAGCATAGTGCAAGCTTTGTCACAATGCCTGTGCATTGCTAGTAATCAGACTGGATGATCGTATCGCAGTTATTTTCATACAATTAATTATTGACAAAACAGTCTCTTACGATGTCAAACTATTCAAACAGATGCTTTAATGATGCGGATAATAATATCCTTAACTAAACTCAACAGCGCTACTCTTACAAATACTATTTAAGTCTTACAAAGAAATTGAAATTGCAGTTTTCAGCTTACTATCAACAACTTAGAGGCTGCCATGTACAAGCATGGCAATATTGAGTATTAGAGTATTAATAATAACTAACCGTATTAGTCAAATGATTATATTAGGGACATTCTATGAGGGCCTATAGTCGGAAAATACTAATCTCATTTTTCCTGTTTAATTTTTTATTTGTGCTAGCGGTTAATTCAGTTGTAGTTGTCAATCTCATTGAGGAGTGGTGGAGCACCGGCGCTTATAACCATGGCCTATTAGGGCTAGCACTTGCAATATATGTTTTTTGGACAAAAAGAGAGGATTTTTCATCTCCGCAAAGTAATCTATTCGGTCTAGTTCTACTAATAGCGACGAGCCTATTACTCTTGATCGCTAATCTAGCCAGCATTGGTCAACTACAAATGCTTAGCTTGTTTCTTGTGATATTAGCGCTATTGCTTTCTTTTTTTGGTTTTCAATCTGTCACTAGGCTATTACTGCCTTTACTGATGATTTTATTGGTACTACCTATTTGGAATGTATTACAACTACCGCTAAGAGATATATCTACTTGGGTAAGCTTTCATAGTGTTCATCTATTAGGATTTGAAATAATTAGAGAAGGATACAAGCTAATAACACCGAGTGGCATTTTTATGGTTGAAGGTGCTTGCTCTGGACTCAGTTTCTTTTTAGCATCAGCTTTATACGCTGTTTTTGTCGCACAGATTAATAATCTATCTCGACCAGCAACGCTCGTTTATTTAACATTCGCTGTAATGGTTGCAGTCATAAGTAACTGGATCCGTATTACGGCTATCATTATCGTTGGAAGCCAAACCGCGATGCAGCATTTTATCGTCCAAGACCATTTAACATTCGGCTGGTTAGTTTTTGCAGCTTGCTTCATACCTGTCATCATTGCAGGAAACACCTATTTTGGTGAGCAATCTCCTGAAAATGGTAAGCAGAAAGAGATAATAAAGCAACCACAACAAATAAGTGCATGGTATCTACTCGTAGTATCGACCATCACTCTATTTTTTGCGACTGCGACAATAATACTTCCCTCTCGCTTTGATCCTAATTATAAATTTGCCCTGCCTATAATCCCATCTTATACGCACTTATCATTAAATAATGCAGCGAGTCAAAACTGGTACCCTGTTTCACACGGTGCGACTAGCGAAGAGTTTAATTATTTTTTACAAGATAAGGATTTACTACAAGTTTACTTGGCAAATTATGCTCGACAAAGACAAGGCGAAGAAATTATTTTTGTTGGAAATACCCTCTTTGATGAAAATCGTTGGTTCAATGTCAAACAACAAACAACCTTATTAAACTCCCCCTTTCTTAAGCAGGTTAATTTAATCACGCTCAGAAAAGACAGCCATCGTTCTCGTTTAATTGCCTATTGGTACTTAGTCGACAGCCACTTTATAGCCGATAAAAAAACAGCTAAGTGGCATGAGGTTCAAGCCGCGATTAAAGGCCAGCCTGGCGCGACGCTCATTGCGATTGCAATTGATTACAGTAATGAAAATGAGACGCGCGCCTTAAAAACCATGACTAATTTTGTCACACTCTTTAGCTCGCACGCTATCAACATGAACAAATCAATATAAGAATAATCTATGCAAGCACTATCTTGGTATATAAAACGAATTAAAACGATGTCGATAAAGGAAATTACTTGGCGCGTAACGTCGTTATCCTCAGCACTTTTTGAACATCTACGAGTAAGTATGAACCTCGTATCGCAAGCGAAGTTTCATGACAACTATCAAGAAAATGCACCATTTCAACCTCCATTTAACGTATTTATAGGTGATATATCAGCCTTTAGTCCTGAGTGGCAGGTATTGCTACTTACCAAAGCGGATAAAATCATACAACATAAGCTCAGTTATTTTGATTTACAAGAACATCATCTAGAAACCCCTATCAACTGGCATAAAGATCATGCAACAGGCCAACAAACAAGTCGTGCAGCTATCATCTCAGTTAACTATCGTGACATGAATAAAAATGGCGATTGCAAATTAGTTTGGGAGCCTAACCGACACCATCAATTTGTAGTATTAGCGCGCGCATATAAAATAACGGGTGAAATAAAATATGCACAAAGTGTCGTTACTCAACTAACAAGCTGGTTAGATGCTAACCCTTACGGTTACGGCATGAATTGGAAAAGCCCCCTTGAATTAGGTATAAGAATGATTAATTGGGTGTGGGCAATTGATCTTATTCTCGATTCCGGACTGTTTGCTGGTGACTTTAAAGCACGTGTATTAAATAGTGTCTATCTTCATTGCCGTGATGTAAGTAATAAATTTTCACAAGGCTCTTCTGCGAATAACCATTTGGTTGGTGAAGCAGCAGGTGTCTATATAGCCAGTAGTTATTTTTCAATGTTAAAAAATGCTAATCGTTGGCGTCATAAAAGTAAAAATGTTTTAGAAACTGAAATACAAGCGCAAACCTTTGCTGATGGATGCTCAAAAGAGCACGGCTTCAGCTATCAATTTTTTGTATTTCAGCTCTACTTGTTCTCTGCACAGGTTGGACGTTGGCAAAAAGATGATTTTTCTGCCTCCTACCAAGATACGTTAAAAAAATTGGCGGCATTTATTGCGTTAATTGCACAAGGGGGTGAAGACTATCCCATGCTAGGTGATCAAGACGATGGTTATGCGCTTGATCTTGGAAACCATGTCCATGATGTAAATGCACTTTGTGATTTGGCTGCCCACCTTTATGACAATCAAATATTTCATATCAATTACCGAAAACCCTGTGAGTCTGCATTTTGGTTATTCAATCAACGCATAGAGCGTAAGCACAACGTTTTACAGGAGGTTCCTCATTTAATTTCTCGTCAATTTCAAGAGTCAGGCTACTTTTTATTACAAGCAGGTAGTCTCACTAATAATGATCAAGTTAGTATTTTATTTGATTGCGCAGAGCTAGGCTATACATCTATCGCTGCTCATGGTCATGCCGATGCATTAAGCTTCGTGATACGTTTAAACGGCAACGATCTATTCATTGATAGTGGTACATACGATTATTATAGTTTTCCACGTTGGCGTAATCAGTTTAGGAAAACACAAGCACATAATACGATCGAAGTTGATGGCGTAGATCAGTCGGTCATGACAGGCCCATTTATGTGGGAGCAACATGCACAAGCGCAGTGCACTCTCTGGAATCCCACTAAATCAGGAGGACAGGTAGCTGGTTTTCATAATGGTTACCAACGACTCTCATCGCCACTTATTCATGAACGTCACTTAGATTTGAACACTCAAAGAAATAGTTTAGTAATAACGGATAAAATTCAGTCTCAAGGCAATCATATTATTGCGTTATATTTTCATCTATCAGAAGATTGCAGTGATATTAAAATAGAAGGTCACATTTGTACCCTTTACTTAAACAGCAATAAAGTAAGTATCAGCCTGCCCAAAAACTTAACTCATGAAATAGTTAGCGGTAAATGGCATGAAGATACCGACCATACATCTTTAGGCTGGATAAGTCGTAGCTACCATCAGCGCACAGCTATTAACACATTGATTTCAAAAGGCAATACCAGTGGAAACAAACTATTCACCACAGTCATCACTTGGATTTAATAAGATATTATGTTGGCTTTAAATAGCGCCCTGTTGGCCAAATCTGTTTAGCTTCAAAAGGCAGGTTCTTCATTTTTCTATGCCAAATAAAAAGGTTTTTACCGTGTTTTTTTTCTGCAAGCCAACGTCTTTTATGGTCTGTATAAACACCAAGAAAGTCATAACAATGTACACCTTCCTGTTTGCAACTCTTATATGAAAAATAACGTAATACCTGGCCAATTCCAGATACGTAATCAGGATTATAACCTTCTTGTATAGCCAAAAATTGGTCATTAAAGACATAACCAAGTTGCATTGCTTGCACTTCACCTCCACTTTCAAGTCGAAGTAATCTTAACCAACCTTTTTGTGATGCTAAAGGAACAAAATTCCGGTAAAAGTTAACGAGCTCTGGACGTCGCTGAAAAGTGCCTCGACCTAGGTGCTGCCAGTGTTTATTGTGTAACGTAAATAGTTTCTCAAGGTGCTCCCCAATATCATCATCTTCGCGGCTAGCTTTAACTTGCCAAGGTCCAATCTTATCTAATCGACAGCGAGTTTGACGTATATTAGTGCGTAAGCTCTTAGATAGATTAGGCAGTATTTCTGCTGTTAGCCCTCCTAACACCACCTGAGCAAACTCGACAGTTCTGCAATGGTAGTGGAGGGGTTTAACAGCTTCTAATGACTCTAATAATGTTGTACCTCCAGCAGTCCAAGATGCAACATTAGTAAACCAAATGAAATCCCAATATAGTTTAATATCAGGGCTAAGCAAATACGCCCAAAGCATGCTTTTAAGATCGAGGCACCTCTCTGCTTTAACAATAAAATTTGAATATTCTGAGCCAGAGTTCTGATCGCCAACAAAGCGTAAAGATTGATAAGTTAATAAATTAGCTAATCGGTATTCTTGTATGTAGAAAGGGGCAATGGCGAGGGTCTGTTGACTATTTTTAATGACGATGATAAGTGGATTAATCGCCGTACTTTGACTTTTCCGCCAACAATCTATCCACTCCCAATTCAGGAAAATATGATTCGCATCAGATTGTTCGAGAAGGTTTTGCCAATCCTCTTTCAAAGCCTCGAATTCACTCCACTCTTTTATTACTCTAATTTCGATAGATTTATCTTCTCCGTTCTCCATATAAACCACCTCATCATGCCCTATAAATTATTTAATCTTTTATAAAAAATAATAGCTTAAAAATCAAATTAATAGAAAACACCGGGTATAAAACAAAACATATCGAGAGCTAAATATGAAAATTAAAATCAATCAATACAACCACTTACATAACCAAACAAACAAGAGGACAATAAATCATTCGCCTTGTTTATCACGTTTGACTTCTGGGGATTATGAACTAAACTGCACACCCTAATATAAAATTACGAATAAATATGGAGTTGGAAATGAATGATTCAAAACAATGGAGAGTTTCCATTAAACACCCTCGTCTACTCGTCTTTTATTGCTTATGTTTATCATTTTTAACAGCTTGTAATCAAGATTCAGCATCAAACAATGACGCGAGTCCAAGTATTGATTTAGGCCCTGACTTAACTGTCGATATCGGTGAATCCGTTCACCTCAGCCCTACAATCAAAAATTTAGACACGAATACGATCTCTTACCTATGGATACAAACATCCGGAAATCCAATATCGTTACCAGACAATAAAAGTTCATATATCGCATTTACGCCACTTGTAAATGACTTTTTAGAATTCGAGGTAACAGTCGCAGACAATCAAGATCAGGAATATAAAGATGCAGTGTCTGTAACAGTATTACCAGAAAATGGGAAATATACAGCCCAACTCAACTGGACAGCTCCGACTGAAAACGAAAATGGCTCAGCACTGACGAACTTGGCTGGGTATAAAATATATTATGGTCAATCTATAACTAACCTCGACGTATCGATAATAGTCAACAACCCCTCAGAAACCTCATACGACATCAAAAATCTAGACTCAAACAACAGTTACTTTTTTTGTATATCAGCTTATAGTGCCGCGGGTTCTGAAAGTAAATGCAGCGACACTGTGGATATTTTGTAGAAGTTATCAATATATTCATATTAGTAATTCCTCATGCAAACTCAGTAAAACTAATGTAATAGTGATTATCTAACATTAGTTTACTGACTAGGCTCAGGCTTACTATTTACGGTTTTTGTCTCTATTATTTCATGATATTAAGCGCTCATACCTCTCACTCCGCTTCAAATAAGTCTATATGCATAATTTCCTATAAATGCTCAAAATTTTGATTATATAACTAGAATAATTATTTCGAATTTAAAAAATCACATTTTCTGTAAACAACTGATAATCGTTGTCTATACTTCATTGAAAATACTCACTGACAATATGCACCAAATACTTCCAACGGCAATTATCAATCGGACAGCTCAAACTCTCAGCCTCATTTACGTGAAGAGTTTTGAAAGTAGCTGAACGATTTTATGAAACTCATTCTTTGTAAGGTTAATTTATATACGTACTACAAGATAACAGACCTGATACTTTTAGTATTAGGTATTACAATTCATACAGAATGTTGAAATTATCATGCCTATAAAAATATTAACCATCTTTGGTACTCGGCCAGAAGCAATTAAAATGGCCCCTCTTGTTAATGCGCTGAATGATCAACAAGATATTGATGCTAAAGTCTGCGTCACAGCACAACACAGAGAAATGCTAGATCAAGTTCTTGATTTATTTTCTATTATACCTGACTACGATCTAAATATAATGAAACCAGGGCAAGTATTGTCCGAAGTTACGACGAATATACTATTAGGTTTAGAGCCCATTCTTAAAGAGTTTCAACCCCAATTAGTTTTAGTTCACGGGGATACATCCACCACTGTATCTGCAAGCTTAGCAGCCTTTTATCAACAGATTCCAATTGGACATGTTGAAGCAGGTTTACGTACTCGAAACCTAAGTTCCCCTTGGCCAGAGGAAGGAAATAGAAAGCTAACAGGCGCAATTACAAAGCTTCATTTTCCACCGACTGTAAGCTCAAAAATTAATTTACTTAATGAGGGTGTACATCCTAATGACATTGAAGTAACCGGCAACACAGTAATCGATGCATTGATAGAAATAACGAATAAACTCAAGAATGACTATCAATTATCCACCACGCTAGCAGACAGATTCTCACAATTAAATAACGATAAAAAACTTATTTTAGTGACAGGGCATCGCAGAGAAAGCTTTGGCAGTGGATTTGAACGAATTTGCGAAGCGTTATCTGAAATTGCAAGTAAACACCCTGATATTCAAATCGTTTATCCTGTGCATCTAAATCCAAACGTCCTAGAACCCGTAAATCGAATATTATCAGGCCTCGACAATATCTTTTTAATCGAGCCACAAGACTATCTTCCTTTCATATATTTAATGAATAAAGCATATTTAATTTTAACTGATTCTGGCGGTATCCAAGAAGAAGGCCCAAGCTTAGGTAAACCAGTTTTGGTCATGCGTGATGTGACGGAACGCCCTGAAGCAGTCAGTGAAGGAACCGTTTTACTTGTTGGTACTGATAAAAACAAAATTGTTAATGCAATAGAGCGCTTACTACAAGATGAGGGTCACTATAACCAAATGAGTCGTTCACATAACCCCTATGGAGATGGGCAAGCGTGTCAGAAAATAATAGCTAAAATAAAACACTATTTCGAAACCCCCTAATACACGCATTATTCGCTCTGTTTAGGTATAAGAAATAATGGTGAATAACTATAACGACCTCAATGCATTAATAATCTGCAATAACAGTTTAAAGGCAATAAATTATGGAGCTCGATAAAGTATCAGTAATTGGGTTAGGTTACATAGGGCTTCCTACTGCAGCAATTATAGCTTCTCGTGGTTTGACTGTGATTGGGGTCGAAATTGACCAAGATACTGTTGAAACCATTAACGCAGGAAAAATACATATCGTCGAACCTAACCTAGACATTCTCGTTCGCAGTGTAGTTTCTAGTGGTAATTTACGCGCAGTGACAAAAGCTGAACCCGCAGACGTATTTATAGTTGCCGTACCAACTCCTTTTATCCATAGTGATGATGATAGCCATCAACCTGATATTAGTTATATTGAATCAACAACTAAAACAATCGCGCCCGTTCTTGAAAAAGGTAACTTGGTCATCCTAGAGTCAACATCTCCCGTGGGAACGATTGAAAAGTTAGCGGCTTGGTTAGCGAGAGCTCGTCCCGATCTTTCTTTTCCTCAAGATAAAGGTAATGCAGCAGACATCAATATCGCATATTGCCCAGAACGAGTATTACCAGGACATGTTTTGCAAGAACTGATCTCCAACGATCGTGTAATAGGTGGTATGAGCAACGTTTGTAGCGCTAAAGCCGTTGAACTTTACCGCACTTTCGTTCGCGGTGAATGCATAGTGACAAACTCTAGAACAGCTGAGATGGCGAAGTTAACTGAAAACTCATTTCGTGATATGAATATTGCATTTGCTAATGAGCTCTCTATTATTTGTGACAAATTAAAAATAAATGTCTGGGAGCTAATCAAACTATCCAACCGCCACCCTCGTGTTAATATATTAAATCCAGGCCCTGGCGTTGGTGGACACTGCATTGCCGTCGACCCTTGGTTTATTATCGACAGTTGCCCCAAAGAAGCACAATTAATCAAACAAGCACGCTTGATCAACGATCACAAACCCCATTATGTGGTTGATCAAATAATACGTGCTGCCGATGAATTTAAACGTCCTATAATTGCCTGTTTAGGACTTGCATTTAAAGCTGACATTGATGATCTTCGAGGTAGTCCAGCCTTGCAGATAGTCGAATTCCTTGCCAATAAAAGAGTAGGTTTATTACTTACTGTCGAGCCAAACATAAGGTCATTACCCCCTCATTTATCAAATTCAGACATTGAGCTAACAAGCTTAGAGACCGCCTTAGCGGTTGCTAATGTAGTCGTTATACTTGTAGACCATCAAGAATTTAAAGCGGCAGATAAAGCCCAGTTTTCAAAAAAAATTGTTATTGATACTCGTGGGATCCTATGAGTTAAGCTCCATCCAACTTCGATATTCAGGCATTACAGCAGATAAAAGGTTGCGAAAGATCCATGATGGGTTATTTATCCCAATTAACTACATTTGATTTTCTAGTAGCTTGCGTTGAGTTCGCACTTGCTTTAACTGCGCTGATTAAAATAAAAAACGTAAAAATAAAGCTTAGCTTTTGTATTTTCTCTTTTTTTTCAGCTATTTGGCATATCACTTTAAGTCAAACCCCATTCACTAATCTAGCCTCTAGTTACCAATTTCAACTGCTAGAAATAATGCGTTACATTGGTTTATTCTTGGTGCTTATTTACCTATTAATGTATTCACAAAAGACACGGCTTCCAGCACATTACTCAACCTTTATGTACCTCATCATTATTATCACGAGTGCCATTTATCTATTTGGTTTAAACAAACCGTTGAATCCATTTTTTCATCCAAAATCATGGCTATATATAAAAATAATATTGTGTTTGATGGCAGTCGTTACCGCAGAACAAATCCTCAGACATACGAATTCAAATAGAGTGAGTAAATTAGTGGCACTTGTTGCGATTACTCTACTTTCTTATGACATACTCGTTTTTTCTAACTTGTTATTATTTACCAGCAAGAATTATAGCCTTTGGTATACAAGAGGCATGATTAGCACAACAACATCTCTAATATTCGCACTGTCAATTATCATATACCCATTTCAGCAGTTACAAGATAGTAAATTTAAATTATCTCGTTCGATCATCATGTTTAATGCCAGTTTCATATTGGGAGGAATATTCCTTATATGCATGGCGACATTGGGGCTTGTGGTTAATATATTTAATGCTGAATGGGCTGAAGTCTCTAAAATCCTTTTGTATGTAATGTCAATATTTGCCATAGCTGCCTTATCGTGTGTCGAAAAATTTCGTCTACTTATTACTGTGTGGATTAGTAAGCATTTCTTTGTTAATAAATATGACTATCAAAAACAATGGATTGAGTTAGATTCGTTGCTGTCAAAAAAACGAGAAGATAACAACGGTTACGAAATAGCACTTTCAGCCATGACAACTTTATTTAAATGTAACAGCGGAGGGATTTGGTTAAAAGGCCAGCAATTTTACTCACCCGTAGCCTTAAAAAATTTCGAATTACCTTCCTCTGGTGCAATTGAAGCAAACAACAGCCACTTTATACAATTAATGGATGAAAATGAGTGGGTATTTAAAGCGCATAGAAATACCAATATTTATGATAAAGAAAAAAATAAACTTTTACCTCAGTGGTATCTCAACGCTAAAGGCCCATGGGTTATAGTTCCATTAAATGCAAATCAAGAATTAATTGGCTTTACCGTACTGTGTGAGAACACGATTAATGCACCATTAACTTGGGAAGATTTAGATATATTAAAACTAACGGGACGCCAGATCGGCAGTTATATTATTAGCCATCAAACCTCTGAAAAGCTAATTCAAAATAAGCAGTTTGATCTATTTAATAAAATAACAGCCTTTGCTATTCACGATATAAAAAATCTTATTTCACAACAAAGTTTGATCGTTAATAACGCAGAGAAATTTATGCACCACCCTGATTTCATTCATGATGTCATATTAACGATTACTAACTCAGTAGAGAAAATGGATCAATTATTAGTCAAACTAAAAGGTAATCCACACGGTGATATTAAGCCCGTCAATATAAATAAACTTCTTAAAAATGCGATAGAAATGAATATATCTAACTTTCCGACTCCAACAGTATCCATACAAGGTAAAGATGCATTTGTAATGGCAGATAAAGATAAATTACAAATGGTGCTCTATCATTTAATTAGAAATGCGCAGGATGCAACCAAAGACAGTGGAACCATAGCAATAAAACTAGCGACGAAAAATGAAGAGCTTTGGTTCGAAATAAAAGATAGCGGATGTGGTATGGACAAAGTATTTATTAAGGAAAAATTATTTAAACCTTTTTCAAGTACGAAACAAGATAAAGGAATGGGTATTGGTGCATACCAAATAAGGGAGCTGATACATTCGTTACAAGGAGAAATTTTTGTTGATAGCATCATAGGAAAAGGCACTACATTCTTAATTTATTTACCTTTGAACAACAATAGAAATAAATAAAATAGTGAACATTCATGATCATAACATTAAAACTGGCACGCTTTAGCTCAACTAAAAGAGGACTATATGCCAAACATTTTATCCATTATATTAATGATTTTTATATTAACAAGTTGCTCTACATCAGGTTCACTCGAAACGAGCGAACCTGAACAGAATGTCAGTATTCCTGAATACAAAATAGGTGCTGGGGATCAATTATATATTAACGTTTGGAAAAATCAGGACTTATCTCTAAATATGCTCGTTCGTCCTGATGGCAAAATATCTGTCCCACTTGTTGGTGATATTAGCGCCGTAGGTCTTCCCGCAGAGACATTAGCTGCGCAACTCAACGAACGCTTAAAGAAGTTTATTCGAGACCCAGAGGTGACTGTAATAGTTACATCGCCGGTCAGTGCCGAGTTTTTAACTCGAGTTCGTATCACTGGCGCAGTTAACGCCCCTCAATCGACGCCTCACAGACAAGGGATGACCGTACTCGATTTACTATTACAAGCAGGAAGTCTAACCCCTTTTGCCGACGGTGACGGTGCTATTTTATACCGAAAAACAGACGATGGTGTTAAACGTTACTCTGTAGAACTTGATCACATTATTAAGCAAGGGGATATATCTACGAATTATGAATTACGTCCATCAGATATTCTGATTGTCCCTGAAAGTTTATTTTAACGTGAATTTAATGAGGTATTTTAAACATGGAACAAAATGAAATATTAAAATATATACCCATTATATGGCAGAGAATCTGTTTAGAAAGATTAAAATCGATACTGCTTATAACGTTAATCAGCTTTGCCATTTTAAGTATAGGGATCTATAAACCTTCTGTATTTAATAGTGAAGTAACTATTTTTGCTGATACTCAAAATATCATCAAACCCTTACTAGGAAAGCAAACTTCAGTAACAAATGTAAAACAAAGTAGAACAGCACAAATTCGAGATGTTATGTACTCCCCTAGACAGTTAAATAAAGTTATTAATAATATTTATGGCAAAGATACTTTCACAACAGCGGCAGACCGTGAGCAAGAACTGGCCAGTATACGAGAAAAACTAGAGGTCAAAGGATTATCAGGTAATTACATTAAAATAGTGTATCAAGATGATAGCCCTGATAAAACCTATAGATTACTTAATGAAATAGTTAGACTCTTCATTGAAGATAGCGCGAATACTAAAAGAGATGAAAGTCGAAGCGCATATAACTTTATCAAACAACAAGTGGCGAGTTATAAGAATCAATTAGTGTTAGCTGAGAATAAATTAAAGACATTTAAATCATCACATTTAGATGGCACAGAAACAGGCGTCGAATCTAGAATTTCAGTGTTACGTAGTGATATTGAAGATATGAAAATAGAAAAGTTGGAAAACTTAAATCGTATTTATTTACTTAAAAAACAATTAAGTTCACAAAAAAAATTCTCATCGAATGATTATGAAGCATCCCTTTACCACAATCAACTCAGGGCATTACAACTGCGCCTTGAAAACCTACTACTCGAGTATAAAGACGACTACCCTGAAGTATCTGACGTTAGATACCAAATTAGTAATCTAAATAAAGTTATTCAAGATTTGAACTCTGGAAAAAAAGAGAAAAGTGATATATCAACTACTCTCAACCCATTATATCAAGAACTAAAAATAAGTTTGGCAGAAGCCACTATTTTAAACAGCACAATAGAAAACAGACTTAAAGCCTTTCATAAGTTAATTGAAGATGCCTATGAACGACGTAAGCGAATTGCCAATAACCAAGCAGAGTTGTCTGAATTGACTCGGGATTACAATGTAGTTCGGATTCTGTATGAAGACATGCTTGCAAATAAAGAAAAAGCGCGCATTTCCATGGTGCTAGATATTGAAGGACAAGGGGTTAACTACAAAATACAAGAGCCAGCAACTTACCCCATGATCCCATCTGGACTTCGCTTTATACACTTCGTTATTGCAGGCCCCATCCTTGGATTATTATCGGTCATCTGTCTATTTGCAGTAAAAGTCGTACTCGATAATAAGATTCGCTTTGCATCTCAACTGTCATCACTCACTAATACACAACTTCTAATCAGTATTGATCACACTTTTAGTCGCTCTGAAAGAAAAAAACAAAAAATAAACAATATTTTGTGCACGTTTTACTTCTTATGCGCATTAACGATCTATATAGCAACTGCACTTACGCAAAAATATGACGTATCTATACCAACATTAATTACACCATTGTATTTTCAATTAATGGAATTAATAAAATGACACAGAACCCTTTAAATTTAAAAGCACAAAATATTAGTAGTGGCCAATTGAATGCTAATAGTATGGATAGCGATAACTGTAAAAAAATTAAAAATATGAATGATGCTAGCCTATTCACTGCAGAAGAACTAGATGAGCTAAAAATAATTTATCCCGGCTGTAAAAATGATAAATCTCTTAATTATTATCGCGAATTACGCACTAAACTATTAAAAGCAGCCAATAACAAAAATTTTGTTTGTATGGTTTCTAGCGTCGCAGAGGGGGCTGGAACGAGTCATGTTGCAGTTAACTTGGCTGCAAGTATTGCACTGGACCACAGTAAAACAGCGCTGATAATAGACTGTAATAGTTACAACCCTCATTTACATAACTATTTGAAGGATGAAGATCCACTCGGATTATCTAACTACCTTGAGCAAAACACCCAAGAAATCGAAGATATTATCTACCCTTCAGGTATTCGTCGAGTCAGGATTATACCTAGCGGTATTCGAACTGAATATGCAGCTGAAAATTTTTCATCTGAAAAAATGAAATCGTTTATCGATACAGTAAAAAAACGTTATCCAGATCGTTTTATTATATTAGACACTCCACCTATTAGCCTTTATGTAGAAAGCCAAATTTTAGCGTCAATTTGCGATATAGCTATTTTAGTCATTCGCTACGGTCATACTACAGCATCAGAAGTGCAGACCGGAATTGATCTGATTAACAGTGATAAATTAGCGGGTGTTATTCTTAACAATGAGTAATATATCTATGAATATGAGTAACAATACTATTCGAATATATATAACTCTATCCTCGTTTAGCATCTTATACGAGGGTAGCGCTCTTGCATCTGAAGCCTACGCCCGAAACAGATTTATAGAGGTCGGCGCCGAGTATGAATACAGTGACAACATCTATAAAGCACCTAATCGTAAGAAGGATGGGACAACGACGACTGCTGGAATAGAACTCGGCTATGAGCAAAATAAAGCCAACAACCGTATTAGTCTTAACTACTATGCTGAACACTCAGAGACAAGTGAAGCTGACTTACAAAGTAATAGTTATTGGGTCGGTCACTCTGCAATTTCACAAGACGTTTTCAGCAAAAATCTGCTGTTTAATCTTGAGCATACACGACAGCGTTACCTTATAGATCAAACTAAAACAGCACTTGATAGCAATCAGGATGAAAGAGACCTTCTGACAGCGGGCTTACAATGGCGAATTCCTTATTCACCCCGAGTCATCTTTATATTAGGCGCTACGCATACACAAACTTGGTTTAAAGAAGAGAAGATCAATAATAACAGTACGAACGAAGGCCAAGTCAGTTTGCAATATGCATTCGATAACATATCACAAATTCGACTCAGTTATGTTCGTAGCCAAAATAAGTTTGATGATTTTGACTACACCTACGATGAGCACAGCTTAGATGTTCGCTTTACACGTCAATACTTACTGGGAAATTACGCCTTTAACGCAGGAGGAAACTGGGTTAATGCTTCAAGCGAAAAATATGATGGATACCATTATGGGTTCACTATTGATGCAAAATTTCACCGGTATTTATTTGTCTTTAACGCATCTCAAGTATTAACCAATACTTCAGCTCAAGTTGGGACAGATGATGAGTTAGACTTTTCAAACAATCAATTATTTTATAGAACTAATGTTGCATTGCAACAACAGTACACGTCCTTAGATGAGCGGTTACTCAGCACAATCCGCTTATATTATGATAATGATGATGCAATCGCATCCATGAACGGCTCTGATATCAGAGATCAAGATAGATATGGCGCTTACGGAGAGCTAACGTGGTCATTTACGAATAAATTAAGCGCTAACTTATCCCTCAACTATTATAGCGCAGAGCTTTCAACTCGCGATACAAAAAAATTCGCAGAAGCAAAAATTGGCAGTCGTTATAGTTTAAATTCCTCACTATATATCCAATTTACAGTTTCTTTTGAAAAACAACATAGCATGCAGAACTCTGCGGGTTATGAAGAAAAAAACTATGCAACGAGAATAGCTTTCAGATACTAAATATTCTTATTATTAGGGAGTATATTTTGCAAAAAAACATCACTCAAACATTACTCATTGTTGAAGATGACATCGGGCTTCAAACTCAACTTAAATGGCATTTTTCTAATTATAATGTAGTGGTAGCTGCGAATGTCAATGATGCTATTACAGCTATACGTTTACATGAGCCACAAGTTATGGTGCAAGACCTTGGCTTGCCACCCGAACCAGATGGTGTAATACAGGGTTTCGAATTACTACAACAATCCCTGCGTATACATCCCCACATGAAATTAATAGTGATGACAGGTAATGATTGTAATGAGCATGCGCTAAAAGCGGTCAGCCTAGGTGCTTATGACTTCTATAGTAAGCCAGCCAACCCTGAAACACTGGAACTTATCGTGCAACGTGCCTTTCATATGCATCAACTTGAAAGTAAAAATAGAGCCTTTAACTTATCTAAAAGTAGCAACCTGGAAGGATTAATCACGACCGATGACAAAATGCTTAAACTTTGTAAATTAATCGAAAAAGTAGCGCCGACCAATGCGGCTTGCTTACTCCTTGGTGAAAGTGGAACAGGTAAAGAAGTATTAGCTAAAGCATTACATACTCTCAGCACTCGTAATGAGTATCCTTTTGTGGCAATAAATTGTGCAGCCCTACCCGAGAATTTGTTTGAGAGTGAATTATTCGGCTATGAGAAAGGTGCGTTTACCGGCGCTGTAAAAAGTACCCCCGGAAAGTTTGAGCTTGCGAATGGTGGAACAGTATTTCTTGATGAAATTGGGGAAATGCCCCTGCAATTACAAGCTAAACTACTACGCTTTCTGCAAGAGAAAGTAATAGAACGAATTGGAGGACGGAAGTTAATTCACCTAGATACCAGAATTGTCTGTGCAACCAATAGAAATCTAGAAGATATGATGGCTAACGCCGCATTCCGGGAAGACCTCTATTATCGAATTGCAGAAATACAGATAGAAATTCCGCCATTAAGAGATAGAAGCTCAGACAAAACCTTACTCGCTCGTTATTTGTTAAAAAAATATGCTCAAAAAGAACATTTAAACATAGTAGGTCTTAGTGAAGACGCCATCAATGCTATCGAGGAATATTCATGGCCAGGCAATATTCGAGAGCTTAGCAATAAAGTCACTCGAGCCGCAATCATGTGTGAAGATAAATACATTAGCGCTGAAGATCTTGGTTTAAAGTCAGCTGAAAACATCCATCTAAATCTAAAAGTTATTAGGGAAAGTGCGGAAAAAGATGCGCTTAAAACAACACTAAGTGCAACGGGGAATAATATCTCTGCAGCTGCAAAACTGCTTGGTGTCACTAGACCTACATTATACGATTTAATGAAAAAACATAATTTAGATGCAAGCTTAAAAACAAACTTAATTTAATCACAAACTAAAAATCAGTCAAACACATAAACCTTAAAAAGTTAGACTAGGAAGACACATATGAAATTAATTGAACTTAATATTCAAATAAAAAACCTCTTCACAGCAATATTACTATCAGGTGTAATTCTAGTCGCAGGCTGCAATGAATCAGCTGATTTACAGAGCAGCACTGATCCAAATATATACATTCAACAGAGTAAAGCATTCCTCGATGGGCATCAATTTAAATCCGCTTTTAATGCCGCAACTGAAGGGATCAATGCCGATCCTAAACGACTTGATAGTTATCTTATTTTAGCGTCAATACACCTACAATCAGGGCATCCCAAAGATAGTATTAAAGTGCTTGAAGCTTTTACTGGTAGTAAAAATGCCGAGTACTATTTTGCACTACTGGATGCCTACCAAATGTCAAACAAATTGATTTCAGCACAACAACTTATTGAGCAACAACAACAATTACTATCAACACAAGCACAGCGTTTACAGCTATCCGTTGCACAACAACTACTGCATACCGATGAGTTAGAACAAGCCAAAACAACGTTTAGCCAATTATTAGAAGATCCGGATTACAAAATTGAGGGTATGCTTGGCTTAGCAAAAATTGAAGTAGTCTCAGACAACGAAATTAATGCAATCAATATAATTGATAGTATCATCGACATCGACCCTAAAAACACAGACGCTCTCTTTTTAAAAAGTCTAATTTATATCAATATGGATGAGCTTACTAATGCTGAAGAAGCACTATCACAAACACTGGCTAGCCTTCCAAATGCTGATATATTTACGGTACAACGAATTAAAATATTTCAGAGCTTAGCGCATGTATTAACACAACAAGGGCGACTATCTGAAGCAAAAATATATACGCGTATTTTATCTGATGAATTCCCAATGTCAGAGTCACTGTCACTACAATATACTCAGGCACTTAACTTATTTCAAAATGAAGAGTTTTCAGCAGCTAAAGAAATATTATTGGAGATTTTAGATGGTTCTCCAGGGCATAAAAAATCAGCCGCCTTATTGGGATTAATACTTTACAATGAAGGTAATCCAGAAAACGCCGAAAAGTATCTCATAGATGTTGTTGATCCAGAAGTGTCTCCAACAAAACTCACAGAACTTTATGTTAAAACCCTATTACAACAAAATAAATATGACAATGTATTAGATCTACTTAAATATATACCCGAAACAAGTAGAGATACTGACACATGGATTCTTTATATAAGTGCTGCAATCCAGCAAAAAGAGTTTAGCAAAGCCAAAGAAGGTCTTGATAAAGCAATGTCATTAAACCCTAAGTCTGAGCGTGTTGCATTACTTGCATTCCTTTATTACAGCAACTTACCAGAACCACAGCCAAAGATGGCATTACAAACCCTATCTTCAAGTTTAACTTTTAATCCAGAAAGCCCCAAATTACAAACATTGTACATTCGACAACTACTTACACTTAATAAAACAACGGAAGTAGATAACTATGTTACAAGTTTAGAGGAAACATATAGTAAAAATACGAATACACAATTAATTATCGCGAGTTACTACATGTATCAACAGCGATTACATAAAGCAATACCAATAATAGAAAATATTTTGGTATCAGAGAAAGATAATATCCAAGCACTTTATACCTTGGCTAAAATCAATAATATAAATAAAAACTGGCAGCTATCTTTAAATAACTATAACGACATTATTAAGTTTTACCCTACTGAAATCACAGCCTATAAAGGAGCGATACTGAGCTTAATGAAGTTAAAAAAAGATCCCTTAAAGACAGCTGACTTCCTTCCCGAAAATTATAACGCTAGTGTATTAGCACTAACCTTAGCCCATTTAAGCCTACAACAAAATAGGCTTGATTTAGCTGATAATTATGCAAAAGAAGCAAACAATGAGTTGCCTAAAAAATACCAAGTAAACCTTGATGAATTAACGGTACAAATTGCTCTATTGAAAGGACGTACTGCTTTCATAGAAAAAGATTACCTAAAAGCGAGAGAAATAGTCACCTCAACAACTAAACATTATGTAAATAATGTCCGCCTCCTCAGTTTATTAACTCACATAGAGATCGCTTCAGGTCAATATAACGAAGCCCAAAGCCTAGCTGAACAAATAAACCAATTACTACCCAATAATTCATTAGCGACACTACTCAATTCACAAATATTGAATGCCAAAGGAGAAAAAAATAAAGCAATTAAGCTATTACATTCATACTGGAATAAAGTAAAAGATAGAAGCGTCGCTGAGCAATTATATTTACAATTAAAAACTAATAACTCAGAAAAAGCGTTCACGTTTCTTGATGAATGGCAAAATGAGTTTCCTGATAGCCTGATACCGACTCGTTATAAGGCTATTTACTTACAGGAACAAGGTGAAAATAAGCAAGCGATTGCCATCTATAATGCCATATTACAAAAAGCACCAAATGAGATAATCAGTTTAAACAATACCGCTTGGCTTTCTTTTGAAGCTGGTATTCCACAGGCTCTTTCTTTTGCTGAGCGAGCCTATAAATTAAAGCCCAATAATGCTGCCATTTTAGATACTTATGGTTGGATATTATTTCATCATGGCGATAAAAACCGAGGAAAAGCTTTAATCCAACAAGCCAGTAAACTATTGCCTAATGATAAAAACATTCAACAACATTTAGACGAGGTAAGTAAGGGGTAACTGTCGAAATAATTTACACAAATTTCAAGTAATCAAACTGTCAATATGTAGCACATTGAAAATTAAATAATATTAAAATTGGTGTGAAAAATGCTTAATATTGCATAGGTATATTTTTAAGGAAATAACCATGAGAACGATTATATCTCTACTAACAGCGTTATTTTTATTCGTAAGCACGACAACATCTGCAGTGTTACTTGAAGGTAAAATAGACTTCACTGGTCTATCAACGACTACCGACAATGGTTCAGCAGTAACGTCATTAATGTTCTCTACGTTTGAAATCGATGCGGTAACAGGTGATTTTATTCCAGCTGTGACGCCAGGTGATACAGTCATATTTTCGGATTTAGCCACCATAGTTCCAACAAATGATTTATGGCATATAGGAGGATTTGAATTTGACCTTGCTGCTATTACTATAAATACGATTGTGGGTAGTGTAGCTATCGTTGAAGGGGCTGGTTTTCTTTCAAAGGCTGGCTATGAAACAACGCCCTATAATTGGGCTTACAGTAGCAGACGAGGTAATAACTCCTTCTCTGCAACAGTATCTCCTGCCCCCCCTAGTATTATCCGAACTAGGAGTTCATTCCCACCGACAGTGGTTCCTGCGCCTGCTGGTGCAGCGCTTTTAGGTTTAGCTATTTTAGGCTTTGGATTCACTCGTCGTAATAATCAGGTGCAACACAACTAACCCTATACCAATTTATGCCCGTATAGCGTTGATAGGTAATAAGTCACTTGTTTTAATGGGAATGAGTTAATGGAAAAATATCAAGTCAAATTAATACTCAGTTTAGATTATGAGCTTTTTTTTGGTGATAGTACTGGCAGTATTGAAAACTGTATGATTAATCCGACACAACAGTTACTCCAATTATTGAATAAGTATAATTGTAAAGTCAGCTTATTTGTTGATGCAGGGTTTCTAGTTAAACTAAAAGCGCAATCTTTTGACTTTCCAGTTTTAGAAAAACAATATCAAACGATTAAAACACAATTAAAATCACTGTCATCACAAGGTCATGATATACAACTCCATATTCACCCTCATTGGCAGGATAGCTATTATAATGGTAATACTTGGGTAATTAATACTGAGCGCTATCGCTTGCATGATTTTAACCCAGAAGAGATCTATGACATAGTACAAAGCTATAAACAAGAACTTGAAGCATGCAGTGAACAAGCTGTATTCGCTTTTCGAGCTGGCGGTTGGTGTTTACAACCCTTTGAGCAAATCAAGTTAGCGTTAAAAGCGAGTGGCATTTGGTTAGACAGTACCGTGTTTTCTCAAGGACATTCAGATGATCCAACTCGCAGGTTTGATTTTAATACCACACCTAAGCAAGCATATTGGTATTTTGATAATGATCCTTTAAAACAACAACAAGACGGTTACTTTACCGAACTTCCCATCAGTGCGACTAAAACATCACCTCTATTTTTTTGGAAGCTCGCGCTTCGTAAAAAATTCTCCAGCCATTTATTTAGTTCCTTCGGCGATGGGCGAGCAATGATCGCAAGTCGCAGTTATTATATTGAGCGATTAACGAAAACAACTTACGGGCCAGTCATGATTGATGGATCTAAAGCAGGACAACTAGAGAAGGCATTTCAAGAACATCTAGAACAAGCAAATCAAGATAGTATTTTTAATATAATGGGGCACCCAAAAAGTTTATCCCCCTACTCTTTAATAAAATTAGAGCAATTTTTACAGCTACACCACGAACTAGATTCCATTACCTATCAAGATCTTAAACATCTTAAAAATACATTTATACCAGATCTCAATAAAAGGTGTTCATGAAGGCTCAGCTTAAATACCTAATGTTTACGTATAAGTTATCATTTTACGTCCTAAAAAAGCACCGAACGTTTCCACGCTAGTGCTTTATATACTGACAAATACTTATTGAAAGAGAAGTTTTACATGACTTAATCTAATTAAAACAAGTTTGTATTATCCGTAAACCATCAGCCGTTTACAATGTTACGTACAATAACTAGATCTTCTGGTGTATCAACGCCTGCAGCGGGTGCTTCAAGCGCTTCTTCAACATGAATTTTTTCACCATGCCAAAGTACACGTAATTGCTCTAACGATTCAATCTGCTCTAATTCTGTTTCCGCCCACTGAACGTAATCACGAATAAAACCAGCACGGTATGCGTAAATACCTATATGGCGTTGGTACACAGGCTTAATGTCTGTCACTGGCGTATGCATAAAGTTATCACGATGATACGGAATAGGTGCACGACTAAAATACAAAGCATAACCTTGCTTGTCCGTGACAACTTTAACCGCATTGGGGTTAAAGACTTCTTCCACATCGGTGATAGCAACAGATAACGTCGCCATACGCGCTTCGTTTTGTTTGCCAAGATTAGTCGCGACTTGCTCAATAATACGCGGTGGAATTAATGGTTCGTCACCTTGAACATTAACAATAATGTCATCATCATTAAAACCTAATTTACTACATACTTCAGCTAAACGCTCTGTACCTGAGTTATGCGTAGGTGACGTCATACAAACTTCGTAACCTAAAGCAGCAACCGCCTTTTCAATACGCATATCATCTGTAGCAACAACGACACGTGAAGCACCACTTTGCATAGCTTGTTCGGCAACACGTTGGATCATTGTTTTACCACAAATATCAACGAGCGGCTTACCGGGCAAGCGGCTAGATTGATAGCGTGATGGGATAATGACAATAAAACTCATTTAGCTAACTCTTCACTGCTTAACTGACGTGCTTTAACCTCAAGTAGTACTGGAATACCTTCCGTAATTGGATAAGCAAGACGATCTACATTACAAATAAGTTCATTGTTGCTTTTATCATAGTGCAGTTTTCCCTTACAAACAGGGCAAGCAATAATTTCAAGTAAGTTATGATCCAGAGTCATGGGTTAATTCCTTTAATTTTAATAATAACTGCGGTAAAAAATCGCTATCTAAACTTGCGTTTACCGGTAAATAATACCAATTATCTTGAGCAAAAGATTGACACTTTACAGCATCTTTCTCAGTCATAATAACGGTTCTGCCTGCTGCAAATTGTTCAATTTCAACGGCTGTAAAAGCGTGATGGTCAGGAAATGAAAGATATTCTTCAATCACATAATCGTGTTTATCTAATGTAGTATAAAAACGCTGAGGATTTCCAATACCAGCAATTGCAACCATAGATTTAGATTTATCCAATGTCACTAATTCATTATTTGTTACTCTACGTAATGGCGTTGCGACAAGGTTCATGTTTACTTCCCCAGCGAAGCCATTACCACCATTACAGATTACAAAATCAGCCGTATCTAGACGCCACGGACCTTCGCGTAACGGCCCCATGGGTAACAAATGACCATTACCTAAACGGCGTTTTCCATCGATGACAATTAATTCGATGTCTCGTTGCATAGCATAATGTTGTAAACCGTCATCAGTGATAATAATGTCTACATCAAAATGTGCTAACAAATATGCAGCAGCATCGGAACGAACAGGACTAATCACCAATGGACATCGAGTACGTTGTTGCAACATGAATGGTTCATCACCACTTTGTTCAACAGGTGAGTCCGAATTAACAATATATGGATATTGCGGCGCTTTAGAACCATAACCTCGGCTAATAATACCAGGCTTATATCCAGCGCTAGTCAGTTGCTCACACAAATAAACAACGAGCGGCGTCTTACCAGTACCACCAACCGTGATATTACCAACCACAATTGTCGGTACACTTGGCTTTATACTGGTCTTAATGCCGGATTTAAATAGCGCGCGACGACAGCATGTAATTGCCGCAAAAGTAACACTTAACGGCGCAAGCAGCCATTTAGCCCAATGGTTACCGTACCAAATATCCTCTTCTATTTTCACGCGGAGTCCTGTTTAGCCACCAAGTTGTAAACGGTGTAATTGTGCATAATGTTCACCTTTAGCAAGTAACTCGCTATGTGACCCAGTTTCAATAATAGAGCCGGATTCAATAACTAAGATTCGGTCTGCCGCTTCAATCGTTGATAAACGGTGAGCAATCACTAATGACGTTCTATCTTTTTGTAATACTTCAAGGGCTTGCTGTACTTTACGTTCTGATTCAGCGTCCAATGCAGACGTTGCTTCATCGAGAATTAAGATGGGAGCATCTTGTAACAATGCTCGTGCAATGGCCAGACGTTGGCGTTGACCACCTGATAGCATTGCACCGTTTTCACCAACTATAGTATCAAAGCCATTGTCAAAACCTTCAATAAATTCTAATGCGTTGGCTTTAGTCGCCGCTTCAATAATCTCTGCACGTGTCACTTCGTTAATACGGCCATAAGCAATATTAGCTGCGATCGAATCATTAAATAAATGTACATTTTGCGATACTAAGGCAATCTGGTTACGTAAAGATTTCAATTCATAGTCATGAAGAGGCATATCATCAATACTAATCTGACCTTTTTCTATTTCATAAAAACGCGTAATCAAACTGGCCAATGTTGATTTACCACTACCCGAGCGACCAACAAGAGCGATCATCTCACCGGGTTGTGCGGTAAAGTTCATATTCTCAATCAAGCGCGAACTCGCGGTTGGATAAGTAAAATCAACATTTGAGAAGGTAATTTTACCTGTAACACGTTCCGCTACATAGGTACCTGTATTTTTCTCTGCTTCGAGATCAAGAATATCAAATAAGCTGTTACATGCCGAAATTGCTCTTTGGATTTCAGAGTTGACGTTGGTAATATCACGTAATGGACGTAATAACGCCATCATAGAGCCGACAATGGCCACGAATTTACCTGGCGTAAGTTCCGCACGAATGGATTCAAAAGACGCAAGGTATAAAACAACACCAAGTGCAAATGAAGCCACGATCTGTACTAGCGCATTACTTGCTGCACCGGTTATCGCCATTTTCATTTGTTGCTGGCGAATATGGTTACTCACAATACCAAAACGTTCACGTTCTGTGTCATGCCCAGCTGACATTAATACGTCTTTATGACCATGTAACATTTGCTGCGCTGTTGATGACACATTACCCATAGCTTGCTGTAGACGTAGACTGATCACACGAAAGCGACGGCTCACAGTACCAATAATGATACCAACCAGTGGAGCAATAAATAATAAAACGAGGGATAACTGCCAGCTTTGGTAGAACATCCAAATAAGCAAACCAAGAATAAACGCACCACTACGGAACACGTTTACGATTGTTTTAGATGCTGCACCTGAAACTTGGCTGGAATCATAGATAATTTTTGATACTAATTCACCGGATGGGGTTTTATCAAAGAAGCTCACTGGTAAATGCATTAAATGATCAAATAACTGACGTTGTAAACGCATTACTACGGTATTACCCGCTTTCGCCATGCAATAACTTGAACCAAATGAAGCTAAGCCACGTAAACAAACCATACCGACAACAAAGAGTGGCATCCACTTTAAGAATGCTGACGTTTCAGCGTTAAAGCCATCATCGACAAGCGGCTGTAGAATATTAAGTAACGTTGCATCGACAATGCCGTAACCAAGCATAGCGAGGATACCAAAACCTAAGGTGGTTTTTAAGTCGAGAACATATATAGAAAATCGCTTGACGGTTTGCCAAGCTGTACGCTGTTGATCCATGAAAACTGTCTTGTTATTGAGATAGACAATCATTTTAAACCTAGGTTAACTAAAATACCAAACTTTCAATGCATAGAACCTCATAATAACTGTTTTTTAACCATATTAATAAAAAGGCTGCCCCAAATGGAGCAGCCTTTTAAATGATAATGATTAAGTCAATTAAAATAACAAACATAAGTTTACACCGCGTTATTTTTACCCACCTCTATTTGAGTAGGCTGACTTGGTGTTACGACTTGAGTATTACCGCCAATATTTAACAACCATGCTAGCGCTGGTAGGAAACATAAAGCACCAATCATATTCCAGATAAACATGAAAGTAAGCATTAAGCCCATGTCAGCTTGAAATTTAATGGGTGACAATACCCAAGTGCACACACCAATAGCCAAGGTAACACCAGTAAATGCAACCGCTTTACCGGTGCTGGATAATGCGTACTTATAAGCATCTTGTAAGTTATCACCCATTTTTAAACGGGCTGATAACTGACTATAAATGTAGATGCCATAATCCACACCAATGCCCACACCTAATGCAATGACAGGTAATGTGGCCACTTTAACGCCAATACCTAATGTAGCCATTAGCGCTTGGCCTAAGATAGAGGTCAGCGCTAAAGGCAAAATAATACATATGAGTGTTTTGACTGAACGGAATGTCAGGAAGCAAAGCAGCCCAACCACGCCATATACCCACATCAACATTTGATATTGTGCTTTCTCAATCACGCTGTTTGTCGCCGCTTCAATACCCGCATTACCAGCCGCCAGCGCAAAATTAACACCTTCAGTTTTATTCGCTGCTGTGTAAGCAGTGATATCAGCAATCACAGTTTCGAGTGTATTCGCTTTATGATCATCAAGATAAATAATAAGCGGTAACATACTACACGTATTATTCATAAACGCAGCAGGCGCGCGACCTACGGCAGCATTAAGTACTAATTGATTAGGACTTAATCCTTGCCATTTTGGATTACCTTCATTCATGCCCACAATAGCTTTTTTAGCAATCGTCGCTACAGAAAGCGTTGATTGCACACCTGGAATACCTTCAACATGTGCTTGTAATTGGTTTACTGCATTCAATGTATGGTAACTACTACATTGTTCTGCGGGGGTCTCGACCATTAACACCATGATGTCAGTGCTCGCTTGGTAATTATTTGCAACATACGCATTATCTAAATTATAGCGACTGTCAGCGCGTAATTCAGGCGCACCCGCGTCGAGATCACCAATTTTTAACGCTTGTCCTTGATACAAACCAACAGCAAGACAAACCACACCGAATATTAATGCAGACTTAGCCCATTTTGCATCCGCAAAACGGCTAAACACAGTGACAATTAGCGGCGTCTTTGATTGTTCAGCTAGCAAATATTTAATGCCCGCAGGAGACACTCCTGTCCAAGACATTAAAATGGGTAACAGCACTAAGTTAGTTAACAAAATAACCGCAACACCCACACTCGCTGCAGTGGCCAAATCTTGAATAACCTGAATTTCAATCACATTCAAGGTAATAAAACCAAGACCATCACTTAACAATGCAATTAGACCTGGAATTGCGAGAGATCTAAACGCAAGACGCGCAGCTTGTTCTGCTTTATTGCCAGCAGCCATATGTTGACCGATTGAACTAATTAACTGAACACCATGACTTACCGCAATCGCAAATACTAAAAATGGCACTAACATAGAGTAAGGGTCTAGGCCCTGCCCTAATAAGTTAAGTAATCCTAATTGCCAAATAACCGCAACCAGTGCACAAGTAACTGTCACTATCGTGCTTCTTAAGCAACGACTATAAAGATATAGTAAAGCGAAAGTAATGATAATGGCGGTGATAAAGAAGATAACGACTTCTGCAGCACCAGCAATAAGATCACCAACAACCTTGGCAAATCCTGTAATATGTACTTTAACGCCGTCTACTTCATATTTACTGCGTATGTCTTCTAACGTATTCGATAATTGATTATAATCTAAAGGTTTACCTGTATCCGGGTTTATGCTCATTAAAGGTAATAAGAATACCGCTGACTTAAAATCATCACCGACTAAATAACCAACTTGCCCAGATAGCATTACATTACGGCGTAATCGGTCTAGCGTGCGCTGGCTACCATCATAATCACTTGGTATAACAGTACCACCAACAAAACCGTCTTCTGTTACCTCAGCCCAAGTCACATTTGAGGTCCAAATTGATTTCATCCCAGAGCGATCAACACCCGAAATAAAAAACAATTCATCATTCAATGCGCGCATCCGTTCTTGAAAGTCCGCATTAAAGATATCGCCTTTTTCATTTTCAATAACAACGCGGACGCTATTACCTAAGCTGGCCAACTCTTGTTTATAATTTAAGTAGTTTTGAATATATTCATGCTGTACTGGGATCATCTTTTCGAATGATGCGCTCGGCCTCACTAAACTTGCGTTATAAGCTAAAAAAGCAGTGAGCAATACGATGAATGCAAACACCACATATTTAAAACCAAATAATTGTTTTTCGATCCAAATAGTTAGTTTTTCCATGTTATTTTAGACCTCCCTGTACTAATTCATTTTTCAGACTGCTTTGCCAACCACGGAGACCCGTTGTAACAACATTACCATCAATTACTTTAACTGATGTGATATCAATACGTTGATTCGATTTTGAAATATCATTAAAGACATGCCCATCATAAACGAGTTTTAGACCACCAGCCCCCACTAATAACAACTCCTTGCTATTTAGCCAGTCAGCAGAAAATATATGATTTGTCACGCCTGTATCTAAGCGCTGCCAAGTATCGCCTTGGTTTTTCGACGTAAACATGTTGCCACGTAATCCATAGCTGTAGAGTGTATTTCCTTGCACTTCGATACCAAATAATGACCCCGAGTAATCAATATCTAACGAACGCCAAGTTTGACCTTGGTCTGACGTTGCAATACCGAAACCAGCCTCACCAATAACATAAATATTCTTTTCTGCATCTGTTGTTAATGCATTAAGATGGAAACCTTCAGGATTCGGCACTTTAAAACCGATATATTCCCAGCTATTACCACCATCTTTAGTCTCTAACATTGCACCATAAGCGCCAATAACAAGGCCATAATCTGCTGAACTAAATAGCACATCAAAGAATGAAATTTCAATGCCAGAATTAGCCGTTAAATCTTCTAATTTATACGATGCATCATCAAGTTGCATTTCAATTTCATCCAGCATATCTTCATCGATACCCGCAACTTCGGCCCGTTCAAATGCAGCTGTTAACAATACAACTTGAGTCTCTAAACTTGATTTAAGTAGGTTTGTTAATTGAAGACCATCAAAAACCTTATTCCAATTATGACCACCATCCGTTGTTTTTAATATGACACCTTGATGACCCACAGCCCAAGCCACTTTCTCATCAATAAAATCAACTGCGGTTATCGTTGTTTGCACTGGCACGTTAGCCTGAAGCCAAGCGGAGTTACTATCCTCTCGAACCAAAATACGGCCGTACTCACCAACCAATATTTGTCGCTTAGCATAATTATCAATTTCTAAAAAAACACTTTTCTCTACAAGGCTATTCATTTCAGCCGCGACCAGTAGAACATTATTCTCTACATAACCGTTTGCTGTGTTTAGCGCTTGTTCCTCGCTTGCACTGTGTACAGGTAAACTTAATGTACATAACAGCGCCAACAATTTTTTGTCCATACTTGGCATTTGTACTCCCTAATCCCTTAAGTTTACGGCGTCTTTTCACTAAGACCCCAAATTTTCATCAAATGGTTATATAGCCGTCATTTGATGCAAACAATTCAACAGTTGTGAACCAACCAACAACTATTTACGAATGGTAATGTTCTCCTCGATATGCACCTGGTGTGACCCCTTTCCAGCGCTTAAAAGCACGAGAAAAATTGGCAACATTAGAAAAGCCCAATAAGTAACTTATTTCCCCCAAAGATAAAAGGTTTTGATTGAGGTGTTGCTCGGCTATTGTTTGACGAATATTTTCAACTAAATCTTTATAACTCGTCCCTGAATCATTTAATTTTCGCTGTAAGCTACGCTGACTGAAATTTAATTTTTCAGCCACCAGATCAATATTAGGTATGCCTGTCGCCATCCGTGAAACGACTTCTGAACGTACTTTACTTACAACATTATTACTCGTCAGCCCTGCGAGATAATCATCTGCCGCCTGATCACTTAATAACGTGAGATCAGGCGCAATATTAGGAAGGGGTTTTGATAACAATTCACGATCCATTACCAGCATAGATTTACTTGAACTAAATTCAATAGAGCATCCAGTATGGGCTTCAAATTGCTCGTGACAACGACTGTCGACAGTCGTATATATCTTGATTGGTGCAAAACCAGGATTAGATAGATCACGACATATTTTGATGATGGACAGCAGCATTGTTAATTCAAGTTGGGCACCGATACGATTAATATCGCTTTCGGTCTCATTCAGATTTAACGCGAGATAACAATACGTTTCATCTTCGCTTAGATTAATGCGGCATGTACTACTCAAAACACGATCATAATGAACTAAACGGGTAAATGCATCTTGTAAAGACGAGGATGCTTGTAATGCATAACCAAGCGCGTGAAACGTTGTCGCAACAATACATTGGCTAACTTTAATTGGTAAGAGTGGGTCATCTGTTAACACAACTGATTGCTCGAAAAGTTTATTACACAGACTAATCGGCACACGGCTGCCTACATGTGTAATGTCATTCATGTTAATGTCTGATTTAGACAGCAGTTCAAGAGGTTCAATACCTTTCCATTGCAAGGCTTTACAGAGCGCAACAAGCCAACCACCAATAACATCTCCTTGTCCGTCCATTGCTAGCACTCCTTTGCTTATATTTATTGCCGCTTTATTAATAATAGATGGTTTACAGATAGACTATCGATCAAAAACGCACGAATACATACAACAAATATTCCACACAGGCAACATATTCGCAACAAGGTTAATTCAAAAATAAGAGCTTAGTATCATAATAATTCAAACGTTTGATTAAATGATCATAAAGGCATTAGATTATCGATAGATTTAATGCCTAGATAAATATAATTTCACGGTTAAAGAATCTCGCTAAATATATCAGCAGCTTCAATATCAAGAATACCTGATCGATTAACTGTTATTTTATGGCGCTCGTAAACGACTTTAGCACTATCATCTTTTAATCCAACTACCACGTTAACTTGGTAACGTCTTTCAATCGCTTCTTTACTTATTTTACTATCATGTTCTGCATAGACAGCACCGGTGCCACGTTCCAAATAACGAATAAATGGACGCACACTAAAATAGATCTGCTCTTGCATACGATCATAGCCCGCTTGGAAACCTTTGTTACTCACTCGAGTATCAAGGCGATAGTGTAATAGAATTGATTCTTGCTTGTTTTGCGGACGACGGCGATATAATACGTCACGTACAACGATTGGTAATTTACTCTGTTTAATGTAGTCCAGCCATATACGCTGCTTGGAAATAATTTGTTTATTTGATGTGTCGATTAGGTTTCTTGACCATTTTGGGCGTCCCTTACGGATCCAACGCCATAAAGTGTTATTAAATTCATCTTTAAAGATCTCCCTGAAGCCATAAATAACCGATAACACAGCAATTAAAGCATAGGTTAAACCTTTTAACTCACCTTGAGCAAAAAAGATCATACTTAATACAATCACCATCACAAGTGACGTTGCAGTACCTTTTACGATTTTTTTCTGGTGTTTACCTAATTGCTGAGTTTCTTCTTTAAAGATCACGCCATGCTCGATTAAACGACGCAACAAACGCATTTTATTCGCAATTCGATTAGGGTCTAATAAGGTTCTTGGCGAATTATATCCATTTTCTAAACGATACTTAGCTTCACCACGACAAAAACCTATAATTTCAGCCCGTTCATCAAGAAATTCATTGCTTTTTTTCCGCTTTGATAACGCTTTATAACAGCATTGCTCACTAAACCATGACAGATAATTATCCACATTATTAAAATAAGCTTTTAATTTTTCATCTGCCGGGGCATTACGACGAAACTTCTTTATAATCGATTTTGCGACATCATTAAGCTCTATTAGCGCAGAATAGAATAATTGCGGTTCGATTTGCTGTTGAATATTGCTGATATCTTTTTCGAAGGCTTTAGCAAATTGATAAGCAAACAGATTTAAGTTAACACGGTATTCGTCTGGAGAACGTTTCATTCGACTTGCAAAACGGCTTTGTACTAACGGGAGGTGTAAACCTTCAGAATAATACGCGCGCTTACCTTGAATACCACGATAGAAGTAACCTTCTTCCGTCAATGTCTGCGGATTGATTCCCATTTCATTCGGTAATAAAAAATACACATCAACACGACGATAACCACCTTGCGGGATCAGGTGATTCAATTTAAATGATAATTTATCTTCTTGCTTTAAAACAATCTTAGCCACTCGTTGTACATCCTTTAGTTATTACACGTACTCCTTACATAGAACGCACGATCAAAGTCTCCCCAGTGAAACATAACGTTTACATTAAAATTTGATGGGGTATTTATGGCTAAGTATATTATCCTTTACAACGCTAAATAAGAAGTTAAATCCAAATAGTTAGCTGGTTTTTCCTGTTTATCCTCACTTAATGACAAATAAGGCATTTTTCCCATGAGTGGAGCAGGTAATGCCACCGTTAATGTTTCTATCATTTCATCATAATTAGCAATATCGATCGCAAGACTGTTCGCAACCCAACCAATCAGATTAGCACCTGAATGTTGAATAGCTTGCGCTGATAGTATCGCATGATTCAAACAGCCTAACTTAACCCCTACTACAAGAATAACATCTAACTTATTTTCAGCTACCCAAGATGAAAAATAGTGACTGTTATCAATAGGAAGATGCCAGCCTCCAGCACCTTCAACAACAGTAAAGTCGATATCATCTGGCACCTTAGTGAGAGCGGTATCTACTAACGTAAGATCAATAAATTCGCCTTTTTTCTTTGCTGCGATATGTGGTGCAATCGGTTCCAGATAAGCAATGGGATTGATGATGTCGTAATCTAGATTGTGCGATGCATGTTGCTGTAATAACAAGGCATCTTCATTACGTAAACCCGCAGGGGTTAATTCACAACCAGCAGAAATAGGCTTTAACCCTACCGTTTTAAAACCTAAATTATTGGCGTATTCAAGAATCGCACAACTAATCACCGTCTTACCAACGTCTGTGTCAGTACCGGTAATAAATACTTTTTTCCTATGATTTATCATTGATGCCTTTCTCTGCTTTAAATTAGCGTATCTTAAATTAAAATGTCTTTCGTTCAGGTGTATTAACGTTTACGCAATAAGCAGTAAGCCAGTTTATAGCTAAGTGGCAGCAAGCCTTGGTTATCACGTCGCTTTTCATAATTGGCTTTGAATGCCCTCAGTTCAGCCTGCGTTGTAGGTTTCGCGTCTTTGTTATGTACATGATTGGCCCCAATGCCTTTTAGACTTAACATGACGTCTTTAACACTTGAGTAATGCATCGTTTGAATTTCAATTTGAAAACACTCTACACTCAAACCCGATTTTAATAACGCAGCTTTAATTTCACCTTCAGACAAAAAACGATTTACATGACGATGCGCATTAACAGTTGCCCATGATTGCGCCAGTTCATCAAGACTACCCGCAACCAAGGTACTGAATAACATCAAGCCACCTCGTTTTAAGCAACGCGATGTTTCAAGTAACGGCGTAGCTAAATCATCACACCACTGCAATGCTAAATTAGAGACACACAAGTCAATGCTATTAGACTGTAATGGTAGCGACTCCGCATCGCCATTAAGCCAATAAGTAGGTGTGGTTAATTGATGATGCTCTTGGGCGTGAGAAAGCATGCCAAAAGATAAATCAACCGCAATCAACTTTTCACTACACTCCGCTAATGTTGGTAGTAATGCCCCGCTACCACAACCAAGATCGACAGTCGTTACAAAGGGGGTCATCATATCAGGCACCGAAGGTAAGTACTGCAATAACTTATCGCTGGATAATCGCTGCAAGAGTGCATGTTGATCATAACTCGCAGCCGCTTTACCAAAACAACGTGCAACGGCATTTTTATCAATCATGCAGTGCCTCCTGTACGACCATCTAGCGCATCCTTTAGACGGGTCAATAATAAATCAATATCTTCAATACTATGACTGGCTGATAAAGTAATACGCAAACGTGATGAGCCTTGTGGCACCGTCGGCGGACGAATGGCTTTTACTAACAAACCTTTACTCGCTAGATATTGACTGATCTTCATTGCCTTATTTGCATCACCAATAATAAGTGGTTGAATGGCGGTATCAGACGGCATTAAAGTGATATTACGTAAAGAACATTGCTGCTTAAAATAAGTAATAAGTTGACTTAAATGCGCGACACGCCATGTTTCTGTTGCCATAATCGTCAAGGCTTTATCAATACATACCGCCATAGCAGCTGGCATCGCTGTTGAGTATATATAAGGCTTTGAAAAATTAACCAGATATTCGATAACGTCTTTGGGAGCAGCAACGAATGCACCCGATACACCAACAGCCTTTCCAAACGTCGCCATATACAAATCAACATCACGGGCTAATAAACTATGCTGCTTTAGGCTATTTCGTCCCTTTGGAAGAACACCAAATCCATGAGCATCATCCACCAACAACCAGCTGTCATGCGCTTTACACTGCTGACTAATCGCCTGTAAGTCAGCCGTATCGCCATCCATGCTAAACACACCTTCAGTCACCACGAGTGAATTCGTATGTCGATGGCGGTTTTGAGTCAGAATTTGTGCAAGATGCTCACTATCATTATGTTTAAAACGTTTCATGATCGCAGGTGAATAAAGACCCGCTTCAATTAACGAAGCATGATTAAGCTTATCTTGAACCAATAAATCATGCTTATCTAACAAGACTTTAATTAATGCTTGGTTGGCACTGTAACCTGAATTAAATAGCAAACTCGATTCATAGCCTGTGATTTCAGCTAATTTGTCTTCCAGTGCGGCATGAGCATTGGTATAACCCGTGACCAAAAAAGAGCCACCACTACCGACACCATATTCGTTTGCCCCACTCTGCCAAGCACTAATTAGCTCCGGATGTGTCGATAACCCCAAGTAATCATTCGCAGAAAAATTAATAGCGCCATTACTGAGCGCTCGTGTGCGTAACAAGGAATTAACTTGCTGCTGGTGTAATACTTGTGTAATGAATTCGAAAGCCATTAATGTGTAGCACTCGTCGCATCAACATTTTTTGTATCAACAGCTGTCGCATCATAAAACAATGACGGTGACGCCTGCTCTGCGATTTCATCCAACAACTGCGCAGATTGCGCTTCATCACTTGCTTCGCGAATACGCGCAGGTTGTAAACCAAGTTTTCTAAACAGACGCTTATCGCTGTCTTCATCTGGATTATCCGTTGTTAACAACTTGCAACCGTAGAAAATAGAATTTGCACCCGCCATGAAACATAACGTTTGCGTTTGTTCACTCATCGCTTCGCGACCAGCCGATAAACGAACATAAGATTTAGGCATTAAGATACGTGCAGTCGCAATGGTACGTACAAACTCTAATTCGTCTAAATCTGGCGTATCTTCAAGCGGTGTTCCGGCCACTTTAACTAACATGTTAATTGGCACACTTTCTGGATGATGTGGTAAATTAGCAAGTGACCTAAGTAAACCAATCCGATCAAGTTGTTGCTCACCCATACCAACAATCCCACCAGAACATACTTTCATTCCAGCCTCACGGACATGATCTAAGGTATTTAAGCGATCTTGGTAGGTACGCGTGGTAATAATCTGTTCGTAGTATTCTTCTGACGTATCCAAGTTATGGTTGTAATAGTCTAAACCCGCGGCAGAAAGAGATTGCGCTTGTTCCGGCGCTAACATGCCTAACGTCATGCAAGTTTCAAGTCCCATTGCTTTAACGCCTTTAACCATATCAATTAAATACGGCATATCGCGCTTGTGAGGGTTTTTCCAAGCCGCCCCCATACAGAAACGACTTGCACCATTATCTCTTGCTTCAGCTGCACGTTTAAGTACTGTTTCTACTTGCATCAAGCGTTCTTTCTCAATACCCGTTGTATAGCGTGCACTCTGTGGGCAATACTTACAATCTTCAGGGCAAGCGCCGGTCTTGATTGATAACAGCGTACTGATTTGTACACTGTTTGGATCAAAATTCTGACGATGAACCGTTTGAGCCTGAAACATCAAATCGTTAAACGGTTGGTTAAATAGTGCTTCAATCTCATCAAGTTGCCAATCATGGCGAACGCTATTAGTCATCTAAAATCCTTTATTTGAATTTATTCTTAAACTCGATTAGTCTATCCAGCATAGCCGCAAGGTCAACCAAATGCTAAAACTAAGGTTTACAATGACTCAAAAAACAAACAGTGATTTAATGAAGTTCGACCAGCAGCACATCTGGCACCCTTACACATCGATGACAAAACCCCTGCCTTGTTACCATGTTGATAGTGCTGAGGGGGTTTATCTCACGTTAAATGACGGTACACGATTAATCGATGGCATGTCTTCTTGGTGGGCATCAATTCATGGCTATAACGTACCAGCGCTAAATCAAGCAATGCAAAAACAAGCAAGTAAAATGTCACATGTGATGTTTGGTGGCATCACTCATGATCCAGCAATTAATTTATGCCAAAAATTAGTCGATATTACACCCGACGGTCTCGAATGTGTGTTCCTGTCCGATTCAGGGTCTGTCAGTGTTGAAGTCGCAATGAAAATGGCAATTCAATATTGGCACCATCAACAACCGACGAAGAAGAAGTTTGTCACCATACGTAATGGTTATCACGGGGATACATTTGGCGCGATGTCAGTTTGCGATCCAGATAATGGCATGCACGAATTGTTTACAGGTTTCTTGGCGCCGCAATACTTTATTAACGCACCAAGCATCAAATTTAACGAACAATGGCAGCAGAGTGCCATGCAAGATCTGGAGCAAGCGTTAATAGAAAACCATCAACACATAGCGGCGCTTATTTTAGAACCTATCGTGCAGGGCGCTGGCGGTATGAAGTTCTATCATCCCGAGTTTTTACGCCAAGCAAAATTACTCTGCGAACGTTATGAAGTGTTATTGATTGCCGATGAAATTGCGACAGGTTTTGGCCGAACAGGAAAGTTATTTGCTTGTGAACATGCGGGCATCACACCTGACATTATGTGTTTGGGTAAAGGCATCACAGGCGGTTACATGACACTAGCGGCAACATTAACCACCCGCCATGTTGCAGAAACAATCAGTAATGGACCCAGCGGCGTATTAATGCACGGCCCAACATTCATGGGGAACCCACTTGCCTGTGCAGTCGCAAATGCCAGTATCGATTTATTAATGGCAAGTAATTGGCAGCGACAAGTTAAAGGAATAGAAGACCAGTTACAACAAGCATTACTCCCCCTCGTCGCACATAAAAATGTTGCTGATGCACGCGTATTGGGCAGTATTGGCGTGATTGAGACCACAAAATCGATTGATCTGGCTAAAGCACAAGTATTATTTGTTGAGCTAGGTGTATGGATCAGGCCTTTTGGTAAACTCTTGTATATTATGCCCCCTTACATCATTTCAGATTCAGAGCTCACCAAATTATGTCATGTGATCAAACAAGTGCTTGATGCTGACATTTGGGCTCAATAACATATTAACCAATATGTATTTAGCTTTCTCTTGTTTTCACTTGCAATATAATAAAAATAGTCTTTGCTAAACTATGGGTACCAAGTCTATTTTATGACCTGCGTACTTTATTTTCGTTAATGTAACAAACGGAATATTAAGTTTGTTACATTAATTTAATCTTAGTTTGTGGGGTCATTTATGCTCAATAATTTATTGATATTCAGTTTAAGTCTAATTAGCTTTTGCACTATCTCGTATATTATTTATATTAAAATCATTGAGCCCCTTAGCAGTATCAAAGGTTATATCCAGGAAGCTCAATTTGAGCATTACATCATCAATAAACTTGAACATGCAACCGGTACACAAGGGTTGTCAGAGCGCTACAACTTGATGCTCGATATTAATATTAGTGAATCAAGTTATTTTGATCAATTACAACAAACGTTAAAACAACGCGAAATCAGCCCTGCAGACACTCCCCCCATGAAATTGAATCGTAGCATTTTAAACCAAGTCCGTTTACTGCAACAAAAGAAAAAACAAATTAATTACCATTAGAATCCTCAACCATTTGCGATTATCCGAGTTAATTTACTAAATAATAAGCAAACAAAATGATTTTTCATTGTTTTTACTTGTATCCTACAACTGCAAAGGTAATATATCCTTACTTAAACAATCATCATTCGCTCAGCAAGAGCTTTTATGCTGGAGAGCAATAATCCTATGACGCATACGTCAGTTAAAGATATTTTTGCCGGTAAATTCCCGGTAGGCAGCACAGTTACAACGAAAGGCTGGATCCGCACACGTCGTGATTCTAAAGCTGGTATTTCTTTCTTAGCTATTTACGATGGTTCGTGCTTCGATCCGATCCAAGCAGTTGTAAGTAAAGATTTACCGAACTACGAAGCAGACGTTTTAAACCTTACTGCAAGTTGTTCAGTTGAAGTTACGGGTGTGGTGGTTGAATCACCTGGTAAAGGTCAAGCATTCGAAATCCAAGCAACAGAAGTTATTGTACTTGGTTTAGTTGAAGACCCTGATACTTACCCTATGTCAGCTAAACGCCACAGCATCGAATACCTTCGTGAACACGCACACCTACGTGGCCGTACTAACGTTATGGGTGCGGTTATGCGTGTTCGTAACTGTTTATCACAAGCTATTCACCGCTTTTACCATGAAAATGGTTATAACTGGTTAAGCACACCACTTATCACTGGTAGTGATTGTGAAGGTGCTGGTGAAATGTTCCGTGTAAGTACACTGGATATGAATAACCTGCCTTTAACTGATAAAGGTGACGTTGATTACAAAGAAGACTTCTTTGGTAAAGAAACCTTCCTAACGGTATCTGGTCAACTTAACGCTGAAACGTATGCTTGTGCAATTGGTAAAGTTTATACTTTCGGTCCAACTTTCCGTGCAGAAAACTCAAACACAACACGTCACCTTGCAGAATTCTGGATGGTTGAACCTGAGATTGCGTTTGCTGATTTAGACGATGCTGCAAAACTAGCTGAAGATATGCTTAAGTATTGCTTTAGAGCAGTACTAGAAGAGCGTATGGATGACATGCAGTTCTTTGCACAGCGTATCAACAAAGAAGCGATTACTCGTTTGGAAAGCTTTGTAGATTCTGACTTTGCACAAATTGATTACACTGACGCAATTAAGATCTTAGAAGAATGTGGTAAAGAATTCGAATTCCCAGTTTCTTGGGGTATCGATATGTCTTCTGAGCACGAACGTTACCTTGCTGAAGAACACTTCAAAGCACCTGTTGTTGTTAAAAACTACCCGAAAGATATTAAATCATTCTACATGCGTATGAATGAAGACGGTAAAACAGTTGCGGCAATGGACGTACTTGCACCAGGTATTGGTGAAATCATCGGCGGTAGCCAACGTGAAGAACGTTTAGATATGCTTGATAAGCGTATGGAAGAAATGGGCTTAAACAAAGAAGATTACTGGTGGTACCGCGACCTACGTCGTTTCGGTACTGTGCCACACTCTGGCTTTGGTCTAGGTTTCGAACGCTTAGTGTCTTATGTAACTGGTATGCAAAATATCCGTGACGTAATTCCTTTCCCGCGTGCACCACGTACAGCTGAATTCTAATTTAAGTGTACAGTTAGTTTTTAAAATAGAAAGCTAACCGCTTAAAACAAAAAGGCTGGTGAGATAATGATTTATCTTACCAGCCTTTTTTTTGACTGTTATACCCAAGTTACTTCAAGATGCTTGTGTATATAACATTAATTTTCGCAATCTTAGTTACATTCGCTAAAGAGCATGCTTCTTTATAAAGTCCACAATTTGAATCAGCGCCGCCTTACTTTCAGGAAGTTGTTCAAATAATGGAAAGACATGCGGCATTTGGTGCCATATTTGTAAATGAGCATCAACGCCCTTAGCCTGCATAAAGTCAGCAAGTCGCGTTGAATCATCGCGCATTAGCTCTGCACTTCCAGCATGGAACATAAAAGGAGGAAATCCAGTGAAATCACCAAATAGAGGGGAAATTTCATCATTATGCAGGTCCGTACTATTCCCCTCTAAATATAAATTACGACAATGTAACATGACTTCCAAACTAAATAACGCATCACTATAGCGATTCTCTACAGAAGACAAACCACTTTGAGTCATATCCGCCACCGGTGATAATAAAACGCAGCAACTTGGCATGGGTAAACCATTACGTTTAGCGCGTAGCAATAAAGACAGCGCAATATTACCACCCGCAGAATCGCCCGCGACAACGATGTCTTCGGGTAAGGTACCTTCATCTAATAATGACTGGTAAACAGCATAACAACTGTCTACTCCAGCAGGAAAAGGAAATTCAGGGGCAAGTGGGTAATCTGGAACAACGGCAAGTAAATCTAATGGCTCAGCTAAACGTGCGATAAAATTATTATGTAATGCAGGTGTTTTAAATACAAAAGCGCCACCATGTACATATAATAGTTTTTTCTTACTCGTAGAGAACTTAACCTTGATCTCATCACACAAAGTGCCAGCACGCATTGATTGTGAACGTTCAATTTTAGAACTAGTTCCGAATACAAATTTGTCTAATGCTCGCATCTGAAAACGTAATTTATGCACGTCTTTGGTATTTTCAATCGAACGCTTCACTGTTTGTTTCAAAAATAAATTCAGCGCCTTAGCTTGCCAACTAATCAAAATAACCTCGAACAAAATATATACGTGTAAAAATATAGCAATACAAATTAGGTACTTTACCTAAGATATAGAACTAACAATGGAATTTATATTTTATAAGTTACATCTTTACGTAACAAATATGTAACTTATGAAAAGTAGCATGAAATAAGCAGAAGGGATAGATAAAGATGGCAACCTAGTCACCATCTTTATATTTACCGTGAAGAGATTAGCACTGAGTGTTGCTTGGCATTGTCGAGAATTTCATCGGATAGAGTGTCACAGGCAGCTTCAACATGACGAGATAGCATATCTAAATCAGGTAATTCATTCTTACAACCGACTAGACCAAAAAAAACTTTTTCATGATAGCTATATAGCGTAATGTTTAATGCCGTACCAGCAGAGAGTACTGACACAGGGTACACCTCTGTTAATTTAGCGCCAGCTAGATAAGCAAACTCTTGCTGACCACGCACATTCGATACAAGTACTGAACCTAATGGAGGTAAGAACTTTGATATACCCAACCATTCAGAAATAGACGCTGTTGCTTGAATCAGTAGTGAGAAATTAACTACCGATTCAGCAGGTAAACTGAATAAATCTTCTTTCACACTGCTTGTACGTTTAAAAATGGTTTCTAAATGATCTAGTGCATCAGCATCAATATTACCCAATTCAACACCTGTTAATGCATTTCTACGTCCATTACCAATACGAACTGGAACCTGAGCAACTAACGGCTTACGTAATAAGATACCCTTTTCTTTTAAGTAACGGTTAAGACCGATATCAACACAACATAAGATCACGTCATTCAACGTTACCCCTGTTATCTTACTAATTGAACGCATTTTTTCAAAAGGTAAGCGACCAAAAGAAACAATACGAGATCGCGTCGCAGGGACAGAAAATGGTGTCCTTGGTGCACAAAATGGTAATGCTGGTCCTTTGTTACGTAAGTGTAGAAATTTTAGTCCCATACGAGCACCGAGTTTGACAAGGCCTGGGATTGATTTCAGCTGCTTTAGTCCGCTCACATAAGCTGATAGCGTACTTTCAATCACACCCGCAGATTCTTTATAACCAGGACGGAAAGATGGGATCTGCCAAAATGGACGGTAGTCATTTACTGATTGATCACTTTGTAAATACCCAGACAGCCAACTATTTGCCATTTTACCATCAGCCATTGCATAATGGATTTTAGTGAAGATAGCAAAGCGATCGTCTGACAGACCTTCAATAAGATAAACCTCCCATAACGGTCGCGAACGATCGATTAGATGTGAATGTAAACGTTCAACTAAATCGCGTAATTGTTCATCAGAACCATCACCCGGTAACATTGACATGCGGATATGATAATTAAAATCAAATTGGCTATCATGAACCCAATAATACAAGCCACCAATGCTTTTTTTAAGCTTAAAATTAAACGGGGTCGCAACAGCCGGATCCATAATCAATTTTTGAAAAAGATCGCGCGCGAAATTACCTTCATAGTCCTTTGGTGGTTCAAATATTTGCAGTCCTGAAAAATGCTTAGGACTTGCTGTACTCTCACTTAATAAAAATGAGGTTTCAACCAGTGATAATTGTTCCATAATATCAAGCCTTAATCATACTTTATTTATGTGAGCACGCAGCACTTGGCAGCAGTTCATCAAGCGTTTCTTCAATACTTTGTTTTAAAACAAAGCTAACAGGAAATAACAGTATTCCCAATTTTAATTTAATTTTGATACTTTCGGAATCAGCATGTAAATACCCTCTGGTATGTGCATGCTTAATATGAAGTTTATCACCTTGCCACTTAAGTTTAAGGTCATACTCTTCTGCTATATCAAGCATAACTTTGTCTGCGATACGGATAATTTGCTGATGTGGCAAACTATGACCGCGAATGATTTCAATGTTACCCACAATTCACCTTACTCGCTAAGTTAGAACCCTGACGAGTGTTAAGTCTAATGGCCGATATTATAGATAAAATAACTAGAAAGCGCTTACTAAAGAAGTAAGCGCTTAAAGGACAGAAACTAGGTATAAATAGGTATTAATCAGGGGGTTTTATCTTCAATATCTTGATTGCTATTCGTTAATAACACTAACCAAAATCCCGTTGACGTAAAAATAGCATGCTTCCACCAGGACAGTGACGCCTCATTTAAATACGATAATTGCGAGGCAATACCCCACAGTAGTGCAGAACGTAGTCGACCACTTGAGTAGCGATCAACTAGCAAGGTAGCAATTAAAATTAAGGCTCGACGTAACTGCGGGCTAGTGATTTTAACACCGCAAACCTCATGTACGAAATGTTCACAATTGTTTTTCAGCAGATGATAGCGCTTCTTATCTGCAATCAATTGCTTGGCATTTTTAATGATCTCACTGGCAGGTAAACTCCCAGGTAAAAAGCCATGGTCGATAACGTCTTTATCATCAGAAAAATCAAGCAAGCTAACCAAACCTCGCCCAGATCGCGCACGCGAATTTTCATAAACATGACCACAACCATCCGAGATACCAACGTGATGGTAAAGTGGAAATTGTACACTGAGTAAATGTCCTTTCGGATAGTGTGTTGTCATCTTAATTCCTCAGTTTTTATTTAAGTGCTAATTCCAAATTCAATAGCGTTAATTATCCATTCGCGTAACAAAATTATCAGTGTTTAAATGACGAATTTTTTTGCATGATACGTCGGGAGTACCTAAATATAAAAAACCAACAATTTCATCTTTTTCTTCTAGCTCAAGCTTTTGTTTTATATGGCTATCATATGCAAACCAACCCGTACGCCAAATACCATTAAAACCTTGTGCTTGCGCTGCCATTTGCATTGCCATGACCACACAACCAGCTGACATTAACTGCTCCGACTCTGGGATCTTTGGATGATTTTCAATTTTAGCAATAACAGTAATAATTTGCGGGGCTCGAAACGGTGCATTTGCCGCCTTTAATACATCTTTCTCTGCTTTCCCGAGATTAAATGCCGCATCTTTGAAATAGCGAGACAAGGTGTTTAAACCTTCACCTTCAGTGATAATAAAACGCCAAGGGGTTAACCCACCGTGATCAGGCGCCCGTAACCCAGCATTAATAATATTATCTAACGTCTCACCACTCGGTGCTGGTACAGAAAGCTGATTACAAGAATGGCGATTTATTAATAGGTCAATTGCGTTCATTATTTACTACTTTGAACAATGAGTGATAGCTAAAGTATTCAATGTAGTCAATAAAATATCAAGTAATTAATTTATTAAGATCAAAAAAGCCCATGCATAAGATGGGCTTCTTTTAATAATAACAGTCGCTACAATAGCAACTTTGATTATCTTATATTGGTATTAAACTAACGTTAAATCGACGCGGCAAGTTCAGCGCCTTGACGAATTGCACGTTTTGCATCAAGCTCACCCGCTTCAAATGCGCCACCAATAAGGTGTGTTTTCACTTTCTCAGATTGCAGTTGCTCAAACAATTCTCTAAAAGGTTCTTGTCCAGCGCATAAGATCACATTATCAACGTCTAATACTTTTTTCACACCGTCAACGGTAATATGTAAACCTTGATCATCAATAAGGTCATAAGAAGCGCCTTTGATCATTTCTACATTTTTCTTCTGCAGTGTTGCTCTGTGTACCCAGCCACTCGTTTTACCTAGGCCAGCACCAACTTTAGTATCTTTTCGTTGTAATAAGAATACTTCACGCGCTGGCGCAGTATTTTTAGCTGCTGTTAGACCACCGACAGTTTGGCTATCTTCTGTTACGCCCCACTCGCTTAACCACTGTTTAGTATTAGTCGATGGTGAAGCGCCTTCTTCCTCAACGAGGAACTCTGAAACATCAAAGCCAATACCACCAGCACCAATAACAGCAACACGTTTACCAACCGGCTTATGATCACGTAACACTTCAATGTAACTTAATACTTTTTCATGTTTAATACCAGGAATGCCTGGTGTTCTTGGTTTGATGCCCGTAGCCACAACTACATCATCATACCCTTTACCTTGCAGCGTCTTAACCGTCACTAACTCATTTAAATATAAGTTAATACCCAGTACTTCGATTTGTTTCATAAAATAACGCAGTGTTTCGTAAAACTCTTCTTTACCCGGGATCTGTTTCGCATAGTTGAACTGACCACCAATTTCTGAACGGCTATCGAAAATATCAATTTTATGACCACGCTCAGCAGCATAACAAGCAAATGCTAAACCCGCCGGGCCCGCGCCAACAACCGCAATTCGTTTTGATATTGAGGCAGTTTCAAATTTTAGCTCAGTTTCAAAACAAGCTTGTGGATTAACCAAACAAGATGCACGTTTCGCTTTAAATACATGGTCTAAACATGCTTGGTTACAAGCGATACAAGTATTGATCTCATCTGCTTTACCCGCTGTGGCTTTCTCTACAAAGTTAGGATCTGCCAACATTGGGCGCGCCATCGACACCATATCCGCTTGCCCAGAAGCTAAAATTTGTTCTGCAACCTCTGGTGTATTAATACGGTTAGTTGTCACTAAAGGAACATTGACGTGCTCCTTCATTTTCTCTGTTACCCAGCTAAATGCGGCACGAGGTACACTGGTTACAATGGTTGGTACACGCGCTTCATGCCAGCCAATACCCGTATTAATAATCGTCACACCGGCTTTTTCAAGCTCTTTCGCAAGCTCAACCGCTTCTTCAAACGTACTACCATCTTCAACAAGATCAAGCATTGAAAGGCGGAAAATAATAATAAAGTCATTACCGACACGCTGACGAATCGCTTTTACAATTTCAATAGGAAAACGCATACGGTTTTGATAACTACCACCCCATTCATCAGTACGCTTATTACTCCGTCGACAAATAAATTGATTGATAAGGTACCCCTCAGAACCCATCACTTCCACACCATCATAACCGGCAAACTTGGCCAGTTCTGCGGTTTTGGCAAAATCATAAATGGTACAACGGATAGAACGTTTTGACATCGCTCTTGGTGTAAACGGGTTAATCGGTGCTTTCTTTTTACTCGCGCTCACACTAAATGGATGATAAGCATAACGACCCGCATGCAGAATTTGTAGCGCAATTTTACTGCCATTATCATGAACCGCTTGAGTAACGACTTGGTGTTTCTTCGCTTGCCATTTATAAGACAGTTGCATGCCGTGTGGCATGAGGCGACCACGCAGGTTTGGTGAAATACCGCCCGTCACAATTAAACCAACACCACCTTTGGCACGTTCCGCATAAAAAGCAGCCAGTTTTTGAAATCCATTTTTTTCTTCTTCTAAGCCAGTATGCATCGAGCCCATCAAGACTCGGTTTTTTAATGTTGTAAAGCCCAGATCTAACGGTGCCAACATATTCGGATAATTGCTTGCAGACATAACTCCACTCCCAGTGGTTACACAATTGCTATATAATTGTTATCTATTTTAATTTTAGAGTAATTAATTTAATCGTTCATTTCAAACGCTATTTTAGATAATAGAGCGTACAAGTGTAGTCATAAATTAATGATTTCGTTGAATTTCAACACTTAACAACACATTTCGTCGTGTTTACACTAAGCTTAATTTGTCATTATTTATTATTAATGAGAACTAGATCCGCTGCGTTTTGTCACACCTCCGTATTCTAAGTGCTTTAATCTAAACTAGATTTATGGCTTAATATACAAAATAACGTCTATCCCATTGGGTTTACTAGGAATATAATAATGAGAAAATTATTCTCACTACTCGGATTCATTCTTTCTAAAATAGGTAGCTCGATTACATTCACGCGTAATTTAATCTTGAACCTGTTTTTCATTTCTTTTATAGCAATTATTATTCTTGCTTTGCAGCAGCAAAAAGAAGCACCGGTCACATTCGCAGATAATACCGCTTTGGTTCTCAACTTAAACGGAGTCTTGGTTGATCAACCAAAATTAGTTGACCCATTCGACCAAGTTATTGGTGAGCTTGTTGATTCTCAAAATGTCATTAATGAAATTGCTATTTCAGACGTTGTTAGCGTCATTAACAGCGCGAAGACAGACAATGCCATTAGCGCACTAATCTTAGATCTCGCACAGCTAAAACCAGCGAGTTTAACGAAATTAACGGATATTTCGGATGCATTAGTTGAATTCAAAAAAAGTAACAAGCCAATTTACGCTTACGGTGATTACTTTAGCCAAGAACAATACTTCCTTGCTTCATTTGCGGATGAAATTCTGTTAAATCCTGCAGGTGGTGTATTACTACAAGGTTATGGTAGTTATAGTCTTTATTTCAAAGATGCCATTGATAAGCTAAATCTATCATCACATGTGTTCCGTGTAGGCACTTATAAATCATTTGTTGAACCCTTTACACGTAGTGACATGTCAGCAGAAAGTAAAGAAGCCAAATTAAACTGGTTAAATCAACTTTGGGATACCTACACCAGCACCGTTGCTAATAATCGCTTAATTAACGCTGACGACGTAGCGCCTAAAGCAGATATATTTATTGCACAATTGCAATCAGTCAATGGCAACATTGCGCAATATGCTTTAAAACAAAAACTTGTAGACCAACTATTAACACGTGAACAAATTTCTCGTTATCTGGCTAAAAAGCTAAACAGTGAATCAGATAAATATGAAAAAGTTGAGTTTTTAGATTACCTTAACCTTCTGCCGACACAGTTTGAAGAACAAGGTTTTGCTAACAAACCTGGTATCGGTATCATTTTTGCTAATGGCCAGATCTTAGATGGTACTCAACCTTCTGGTGCGATTGGCGGAAAATCGCTAACTAAGCTGTTACTACAAGCGAAAGACGATGAACAAATTAAAGCCTTAGTCCTACGAATCGACAGTCCAGGCGGTAGTGCATTTGCGTCAGAACAAATCCGAACCGCATTATTAGAAGTAAAAGAATCGGGTAAACCCGTTATTGTTTCTATGGGCAGCGTCGCCGCATCCGGTGGTTATTGGATAGCCTCTGCAGCTGATGAAATTTGGGCGAAACCAACCACTATCACCGGTTCAATTGGTATCTTTGGTCTATTTGCGACAACTGAAAAATTACTCGCTAAAATGGGCATTTACAGTGATGGTGTCGGGACAACCGATTACACAGGACTATCTGTAAATCGAGAACTGCCTGAGCACATGGCTAAAATTATCCAAATGACGGTTGAAAATGGCTATAGCAACTTCTTAACTGTCGTTGCTGAAGGCCGAGATATGACACCAGAAGAAGTTAATAAGGTTGCTCAAGGTCGTGTTTGGACTGGTAGCGATGCGCTTAATCTTGGTCTTATTGATAACCTTGGCAGCCTTGATGATGCAATTGCGTCTGCCGCTGAAAAAGCGGGTGTATCGAGTGATTCATTAATTTTAATTCAAACACCCCGTAGTGAGCGCGATAGATTAGTGTCTATGTTCACTCAATCTGTTGCAAAGCAAGTATTAACAGAACTCAACATTAGTCCTAATGGTCGTATCGCGACTTGGTTAGCAACGATAAGCCAGCAAGCCGGACAGCTCACTAACTACTCAGATCCACAAGGCCTATATGTGGAATGTTTAGTGTGTGAAATTAAATAATCCTCTAGATTAACTGAACCCAGTGAGTCATTGAATTGAGCGGTAAACGAATCCATTTACCGCTCAATTCAAATTTATATCTTAATTACCCTATTAAATTGCAGTTTTATTAAGCAATCTAGTATCAAGCTATTCCATTAATTAATTTCAGCACTATAATCCTCTTTAAAAACGCACAGGGAATTTATTAATGGCTAAGAAATCAATCTACATCGCATATACTGGTGGCACGATCGGTATGCAACATTCAGAACACGGTTATGTACCGATGGAAGGATTCATGACGGATTGCTTAGCACGTCTACCTGAATTCCACCGCGAAGAAATGCCTGATTTCACCCTTCACGAGTATTCGCCGTTAATCGACTCCTCTAACATGTCACCTTCTGATTGGCAGCAGATCGCAGAAGATATCCAAAGCAATTATGACGATTACGATGGCTTTGTGATCTTACATGGTACTGATACCATGGCGTACACAGCATCAGCATTATCGTTTATGTTAGAAGATCTTGGCAAACCCGTTATTGTTACGGGTTCACAGATCCCGCTGGCTGAGATCCGCTCAGATGGTCAAAGCAACTTACTGAACTCGCTTTACCTAGCAGCGAACTACCCTGTTCATGAAGTCTGTTTATTCTTTAATAACCAATTATTACGTGGCAACAGAACCACCAAAGTGCATGCAGACGGCTTTAGCGCGTTTGCGACACCAAACTGCGAAACGCTATTAAAAGTGGGTATTAACATTGAAATAATGCTCGGTGATGTAAAACCTATTACTGAAAAAACACTTACCGTTAGTAACATTACACCACAGCCTATTGCGATCGTGACACTTTACCCTGGAATTTCAACAGAAGTTATCTTTAATATTCTGCTACAACCAGTTAAAGCGTTAATCTTGCTCAGTTATGGCGTAGGTAATGCTCCGCAAAGTGAAGCGCTATTGAATGCGCTTGAAGCCGCTAACCAGCGTGGTATCGTTGTGGTGAATCTTACCCAATGCATTAAAGGTAAAGTTAACATGGGCGGTTATGCGACAGGCGATGCTCTGGCGCAAGTTGGTGTTATCTCGGGTTATGATATGACGACCGAAGCTGCATTAACTAAGTTGCATTATCTCATCAGTAAAAAGCTATCAAGTGAAGACATTAAAGTACTAATGCAACAAAATATTCGTGGTGAGTTAACCCACTAAACTATCGCGAGTACAGTCTCTAGTAAACTGCGCTAGCATACGATTAAATAAATGTTATCAATAAAAAAACGGGAAAGACAATTGCTGTCTTTCCCGTTTTTTTATTCAAATTTTAGCTTGTAATAAATTAAACCACGACAGCATCACTTGCTGATATATTCGTTGTTTTATGCTTAGCTAATACATAACCAACCACAATCAGCAAACCTTGGAACAACATCACAGCTGTCACTGTATAAAGACCATTTTCAGAAAATGCTGATACCACACTGCTCGCTAAGAAACAAAACATCGTCTGTAAAAAGTTAAGTAATCCCGCAGCAGTTGCACTACAGTTCTTAAAGTCAGCGAGAGCAGCATTAATCACCAATGGGTAAATAGCACCATTAGCAACCGCCAAGAAACAGAATGGGATCAAAATAGGCCAAATAGTCGCTGGTGATGTTACAAACGCAATCACAAACATAGCTACAACCGTTGTTATAAACAGTGTCATTAACCAAGGCAATAATTGTTTCGCACTAAAGCGTGTTAACAGGCTACGACAACCATAGCCACCAACAAGAAAAGCAACTGTTTGAGGTAGATAACTTAGACCAATATCCGAACCTGAATAACCCATAGCAGTCATAATGAATGGTGAACCAGTTAAATACGCGAAGAATGCAGCGGAGCACGCCGCAAACACCAACATATTACCCATGAATATTTTTGATTTTACAATTTGTTTATAATCACGCGCCAATTGCGATGACAGTTTTTCTTGTTTTTTATCTAAAGGTGCACTTTCTTTTTCACGGCTTGTTGCATATGCCAACGCTAAACCAATCACCACAAGCACAACAAAAATACTACGCCAGCCAAAGAACTCTTCTAAACCTGCGCCAAGTAAAGGTGCTAACGCGGGAGACAGCGCAACCAATGGCATTATCGTCGCAAAGACACGTTCTGATGCTTTACCTTGATAACGATCAATAACAACAGCCTGCCAAATAACAGTGCCACAACATGCCCCTAATGCTTGACCAAAACGTGCAAGAAGAAATAACTCAATACTGTTAGATACTGAGATAACAGCAGTTGATATAACAAAGATAGCCATGCCAACAAACAACATCTTTTTACGGCCAACACGATCAGACAGTGGACCATAAACTAATTGACCAAGTGCCATACCCAATAAAAAAATACTGAGCGACAAACTAATTAATGTCTGAGATGTACCAAATTCGTGACGAATAGTTTCGAATGCCGGTAAATACATATCCGTAGCGAGGAAACCCAACATACTTAATCCAGAAAACCAGACCATCGTGCTCATTGGGACTTTATTTTTAGTGTTATTTTTAATATTGTTCATTACTTAAACTACATAGACTAATGATAATGTTACTAGTTTAATACTGGCGATTCTGTTTGAGAAACGCTAATATTTCACTATTGCTTTCAAAATATTTGATGTGTATGTTTTCCCAACAAGATCTACAAGTTATCGATGCAGTTGCAAGACGCGGAAGTTTCACCGCTGCAGCAGATGAATTATGTAAAGTACCAAGTGCGATTAGCTATACGGTACGTAATATTGAAGAACGGTTAACGGTCAAATTATTTATTCGCCTACACCGTAAAGTACAACTCACACCCGCGGGGGAATATTTTGTGATTGAATCTCGCAAATTGCTCAAGCAAATGGCACACATGAAGTTTCAAACCCAGCGCGTCGCTAACGGTTGGAACCAAAGTGTGTCCCTAGCTTTAGACAACGTAGTACATGAAGGCCGTATTAACACTATGGTTGGAGACTTCTACAACGCATTTCCGGATGTAGAACTATTACTTACAATGGAAGTATATAACGGTGTTTGGGATGCCTTAGTTGATTCACGCGCCGATATTGCTATTGGTGCGACTGCATCAATTCCGGTAAGTGGCGGCTTTGATTATCGCGACATGGGGGAACTAAAATGGACATTTGTCATTAGTCCTAGCCACCCTCTCGCCAATACTGAGCAGGCAATAAGTAACGAAGAACTCGCTAAATACCCCGTCATTTGTTTAGAAGATACAGCACGTAAACTGCCGAAACGCACCACTTGGTTACTGGACAATCAACGTAGGCTTGTCGTGCCCAACTGGCACAGTGCAACCCAATTACTCAAAGGTGGCTTAGGTATTGCGATCATGCCTGCGCACATGGCAAATAAACTGTTAATGACTGGAGAGTTAATAGAGAAAGAACTCATCACAAGTTTACCAGTCAGTGACTGTTGCCTTGCTTGGAATACCAAACGAATGAGCCCCGCTGTTCAATGGCTACTGGATTATTTAGGTGATAGTGAGCAGCTACATCAGCAATGGTTAGAATAATAACTGTTATGGTAGCCATTGATATTCTATAATTAGTTCTATTGATTGTATTTAAAAGGATTTACATTACCAATGGCAGCTACATTTTCAAATTTTCGCCAACGATTCTCAGGTGCGCCACGTTATCAACGTTTATTAAGTTACGCGCTGGTTATCTACCTAATATATGCCTTGCTGTTAGGCTTACTCGCCCCCTACCTCGCTAAAAATATCGCACCAGAAAAAATCAGTGCGTTACTTGGCCGCCCAGTACAACTGCAAGATGTCAGTATTAACCCTTTCAGCCTCAAATTTGAGATCAAAGGATTTGAAATTCAAACCCAAGATCAGCAAGATTTTACAGGCATTGGTCGACTCACATTGCAAATTAACTTATGGAAGAGTTTATTCAATGGCAGTATCAATATTGAGACTATCGAAATTGACCAAGCCTTTGCTAATATTGAAAAATTAGATGAGAGTCAATTTAACTTCTCTGATATTCCAGCGCACATTTCAGCACAATCGTTACAATCAGAAACACCAGCACCCGTTAGCGAAGACACAAGTGAAAGCAGTGAGTTACCACATATTCAAATCGCTAATATCAGCATCACCAACACCGCATTTAATTTTAAAGACCTCCCCACAGGTGCTGAACTCGACTACCCAGCAATCAATATTGTACTGACCAAATTTAATAGCCTGGCAATGTTAAATAGTAAAAAACGCAGTAACGCGCCATCCTCAACTTACAACAGTTATGATTTGAGCATTGAAGGCGCCGACAATAGCGCAGTGACTACGGTAGGTCGATTCCAGTTAACGCCATTGGAAGCGCAAGGTAACTTGGCCCTTAAGCACATAAAATTAGTGACATTCTGGCCATTCATAGCAGAACAATTAACGGCTAAACTAGCGTCAGGCGTTATCGACTTTACAACTGACTATCAATTCATTAGTGGTGATGAACCTCCGCAGTTGATCACTAATGCCGGTCAATTTTCATTACGTACACTGGTATTCACTGACCCAGAAAAAGAACTCGTCAACCTTCCCTTACTAACAGTTGCGGGTATCAAAGTTAACCTATTACAACAACAAATTGGTTTAGATAATATCAGTACCGATGGATTAAAAGTTAATGCCGTTGTAAACAAGGACGGTGTTGTTAACCTAGCAAACGCTTTTACACCAAAACATACAGAAGCAACTAGCACATCATCAGATACCAAAATAACAGCTAAATCGGAATCGCAGGCAACGCAACCTGAAAGCAATGAGACTCAAGCAACTGAAAATCCAGAAACACAAGAATGGCTCCTCACCCTTGGCGAATTTAATTTAACCAACTACGATATCAATGTCATTGAATCTATGATGACGAATGCAACTGCATGGCGTGTATTCCCAATTAACGTCAGTACCAAATCATTGACCAGCCGTCTTGATACTCCCATTGAATATGACTTAGGCTTCACGATTAATGATAAAGGCACCTTCGCTTCTCAAGGTAGCGCAGATGTAAAAGAACAATCGCTTGATGCGACTATCAATTTAGATAAGTTGAACCTCGCACAATTTCAACCTTATCTTAAACCTTACGTGAACATCACAATCCAAAGTGGTGAATTCACAACGCAAGGTAACCTTTATGCGAATGCAAAAGGTGCAGCTCGATTTGATGGTTCAATAAAACTGGAAGCACTAGCGATTAATGACAATAAATTAAATAAAACACTCATCAAGTGGCAAGACTTCACTATCAACAGTCTTAAATTTGATAAAGAAGCAAACAGTTTGCTTATCGACCATGTTTCTTTTGTACAACCATATGCTCAGATGATTGTCGCTGCAGATAAAAGCTCTAATGTGTCAGATCTTGTTGTCAAAACCAAAGACGAGACAAAAGATGCGGCAGTTGAACAAGTTAAGCCCCAAGTCAACTCAGAGACTCAAAAAGCTCAAACGGCAGAAGATGCAATGCTGATTGAAATTAACAAGATCACACTCGCACAAGGTAAAGTTGACTATATCGATAACGTGCTTAAACCTAGCTTTGAAGCTGTCATCGAAAATATAGAAGGCCATGTTGGCAAGCTCTCATCTACAACAACCAAAAATGCAGAAATTGATATCAACGCTATCGTCAATAAATACGCCCCTATGACCTTAAGGGGTGTGATTAACCCATTAACTCCAGAACCTTTCGTTGATGTGGAATTCGTGTTCGATAACTTCGAGTTGCCCTCAATGACTCCCTACTCGGGTACATATGCTGGTTTAGATATTGACGAAGGTCAGTTATCTCTAGCCCTAAAATACAAACTAGATAAGAATCATTTAGAGGGCAGTAACCATATCTTTATTGACCAACTGGATATGAACGATACCAAAGACAGTGACGCAGGAACAATACTACCGATCACCTTAGCGATTCCTCTACTAAAGGACAGTAATGGTGCGATTGATTTAGGAGTAAATGTATCTGGTGATATTAACGACCCAAGTTTTAATGTTGGTGAAATTGTACTAAAATCATTAAGCAACATCATTCTTAAAGCGGTTACCTCACCATTTACGTTATTGGCAAGTCTTGTTGATACAACCGACGATTTAGATAAAGTAAGTTTTGCTAATGGCTCAGCAATACTTGCCAAAGCAGAGCAAACTAAGCTAGATACATTAGCGAAAGCATTAGCACAACGTCCAGAGATCAAATTGAACATAAAAGGCAGTTATGATGTAAACATGGACAAACAAGCGCTTCAAAATCGAGCTGTGAATGCGAAACTAAGTCAATTAACAAACACCAATGTTTCGGAAATGATTAACGCAACGAATATACCAGCATCAGGTGATATGAGAAATGCACTTATCGCGTTATATGAGCAAGAAACCAAAGATAAAGCAGATGCGCTACGCAACGCAATTACAGCGCAACAACCCGCATTAGCTACACCAGAGTTAGAACAAATTTGGCTTCGTGGTTTATATACTGAAGTAAGTAAACAACAAGCTATCTCGGATAAAGTACTAAGAAAATTAGCTAAGTCACGAGCTAGAGCGATTAAAACTCATTTACTAGATGTCAGTAAAGTTGACGCTGGCCGTGTCTTTCTATTAAGCCATCAAAGCAATGTCCCATCAGAAAGTACACAAACAACATTGACGCTTGTCGTTAAGTAACGTTATTACGTAATAGCGTTATATGAAAATAGGCTTCATTGGCTGTGTTATCACAACTGGTGAAGCCTAATGTTATTTTGCAGATACAATATCGGCTTTCGTAGATTCAACAATAGCAAGTAAGTCATGAGTTTCCATCGCAGGTACTTTGTGCTTTGCCAACACCTCTTTAAACAAAACAACCATCCGATACCATTCTTTTTCCGTTATATGCAAATCCTTATGCGCCTCTTTCATTTCCCGTCCTTTATAAATACAGGGGCCTTCTGTTACTTGGCACATCATAGTAGTAACTTGAAACTTTAAATAAGCTTTAGGCACCCTTGTTCGTGAAGCGTTAATTGCTGAGTTTTTATTTAACTCGTCGTCGGTTATAACCTGATCTACAAAATCACTCACGACAACTGTCATCGGCATTAGTCCACCGAGGCGGTCGTAGAGTGAAATATCTGAATGTTCACTCCCAACATCTTTTGCAGCTTTAACATCCAAACTAAGAACTGTACTAAAAAGAAATAAACAGATAAATAACGCAGTAATTAATAAAGAATTATATCTCATCATAGCCATTCCCTACTGCTGTAAATTAACAACACCATAGCGGAAGTTTAGCTAAATTTTAAATATTTTCCATTAGCGATTAACCGACCAAAGACCTGCTACGTAAGCATCAATATCCAATTAATAACAGCACAGAGTGCTTATTGCTACGCAACAATGACTTACATCACCGCCCTAAAGGACAGTGTTTTTCGTCAAAGATGATAAATATACAAATCAAAGATCATCACTTATGCTTACATTAGTTTGAGCTAATTAGGATACGAGGCTGTATGCATCTACTGATTAATATTCCTGTGATTTGCAATTGGAGACCGACTTATGCTTGAAGGTAACTTTGTCGCATTAAAATCAGAACTATTAATCCAGCATACTCAGCAGTTCATGAATAATAAACTGAGTTACGTCATTCTATGTGATTATATTTGGGAAATATTACAAGACTGGCAACGTTTAAATATCGTGGACAACAGAATATCAAGTCAAAAAGAAATGGTTTTTTGGTACTTAGTATTTGAACTACAATTTCAAGATGAAACGTCTTTATTGCACGATAAAGACGTTAATTTTAAATTACATCACTGCATCTTGTTTTTACAAGATGAGCTTGAGATGCCTAAAGGCTGCATTGGTGTAAGGCCTAATTACGCTTAACAAGCGATCTTAAGTTCACGTTCCAACTCAGAAATAAAACATCGACTTTTAGATGTTATAACCTACTTATCACTTAAAACTTCCATTTCCAACAAAATATCTATATCATGCAGCTTAATAACTTAGCTAAATAAGCTATAGTACTTAAAATACAACAAGTTAGTGAATTATCATTTGTTTGACCACCAAATTTATAATCAATTAATAGGGAAGTGTTATGTTAGGTACCGCCAACAGCAAAAGTGCAACACGTGTATTACTATTGGGCTCAGGAGAGCTGGGGAAAGAAGTTACTATTGAATTTCAGCGTTTAGGGGTAGAAGTGATTGCCGTTGATCGGTATGACAATGCGCCCGCAATGCAAGTCGCTCATCGCAGTCACACCATTGATATGCTTAATGGTGATGCTCTAAGACGTGTTATTGAACTTGAACAACCGCATTATGTTATTCCAGAAATAGAAGCTATCGCGACAGATACCCTGCTTGAATTAGAACAAGAAGGTGTCAATATCATCCCGACAGCTCGCGCAACCAAGCTAACAATGGATCGTGAAGGTATTCGTCTTCTTGCCGCAGAAACCCTCAATTTACCTACTTCACCTTACATCTTCACTGATAATAAAACAGAGTATGAAGCCGCGGTTGCAGAAATTGGCATTCCATGTGTGATAAAACCAGTCATGAGTTCATCAGGTAAAGGTCAAAGCATTATTCGTGATAAAGATGACATCGAGCAAGCTTGGCATTATGCACAAGAAGGTGGCCGAGCAGGCGCTGGACGTATCATCATTGAAGGCTTTGTTAAATTTGACTTCGAGATCACCATGCTTACGATCAGTGCTGTAGATGGTATCCATTTCTGCGATCCTATTGGCCACCGTCAGCAAGGTGGGGATTACCGTGAATCATGGCAACCACAAATAATGTGTGATGATGTGCTTGCCAAAGCACAAGAAATATCTGCAGCGGTAGTTAAAGAATTAGGCGGTTATGGTCTATTTGGTGTCGAACTCTTCATTCGAGGTAAAGACGTATTTTTCAGTGAAGTTTCACCGCGCCCGCACGACACAGGTATGGTGACACTAATCTCACAAGACTTATCTGAATTTGCTTTGCATGTACGCGCTGTTTTAGGGCTACCGATCACTCAAATCCAACAGTATGGTCCATCAGCCTCTGCCGTTATTCTAGCAGAAGGTCATTCGACTAATATTGGTTTTCATCAATTAGCACCGGCACTGGCTTGTGTACCAGGCAGTCAAATCCGTCTCTTCGGCAAACCAGAGATCGCAGGCCAACGTCGCTTAGGCGTGGCTCTGGCTCGTGGTATTAATAGCATCGATGCGATTGATAAAGCCAAAGAAGTAGCACAAACAGTTGAAGTGACTCTTAATTAAAATATTCCGTTGACGAGCATAAAGTCTAACGATCAAAAAAGGCTAACAAGTTATCACTCGTTAGCCTTTTTTACATCTGTAATTCAAGTTAATTATAAACTTAACATCACACCAGCAATTGCGGCACTCATCAAGTTAGCCAGCACACCTGCGAAAATAGCGCGGAAACCATAACGGGCAATGAATTGACGACGTTCAGGGAGCATACTGCCTAAACCACCAATCAAAACGGCCATAGTGCCAATATTGGCGAAACCACACAGTGCAAAGGTAATAATTGCTTGTGAATGTTCACTTAACTGATCTTTTACTTCCATCAGCTGAATAAAAGCAACAAACTCATTAACCACGATCTTATTACCAATTAACGAACCAGCAATAATCGCTTCATTCCATGGCACACCAATTAACCAAGCAACAGGTGCAAATAAATAACCTAAGATAATTTCAAAGCTTATAGTCATATCAAACCAACTGCCTATCCCTGCCAGCATACCATTAAGTAATGCAATAACACCAACAAATGCAAGTAGCGTCGCACCAATCGCAGTCGCAATACTTAAACCAGCCATAGCGCCGTCAGCAAGCGCTTCAACAACGTTTGTCGCACGAGGTAATTCCACTTTAGTGATTTCATCTGCACCCAGTTCATCTTTTGATGGTGGGAACAATAATTTAGCCATTAATAACCCAGCTGGCGCAGACATGAATGACGCAGCAACTAAAAATTTGATTTCAACACCAATCATGGCATAACCCACTAAGGTGCCACCAGCAACTGACGCAAGACCACAGGTCATCACAGCAAAAAACTGTGAATCACTCATGCCTTTTAAATACGGTTTAACAACTAAAGGCGCTTCAACCATACCAACAAAAATGTTTGCCGTTGCCGCTAACGATTCCGCGCGGCCAGTGCCTAACAATTTCTGTAAGCCACCACCAACAATATTAATCACCTTCGGCATTAAACCAATATGATACAGCGCTGAAATTAACGCAGAGAAGAACACAACGATACCTAATACATTAATCGCAAATACAAAACCACCAGATGTCAGTCCACCAAATATAAAATTAATACCTTCTTGGCCATAATTAATCACTTTTGATACGCCAATACTAAAGCCATTTAACGCATCTTTGCCTGCTGGAAAATATAATACGATAAAAGCAAACGTGATCTGTAATGTAAACGCTAGCGAGACAGTTCTGAGTGGGATATTACGACGATCTTTTGAAAAAAGAAACGCAGTTAATAGAATCACTATTATGCCTAAAATAGATATCATGGAACAAACCTGTTTAATGATTAAAATTATAAAGATGCGTATTGTAGTCCGCATCATTTTTACAGCAAGCCCAGTAAGTTACCTGCTTGTTACAATTAAATTCAAACGTCTTGTTGTGATAGCTAGCTTATTGTTTTATAACAATTCAATAATTATATTTGGGTTATTATTTCCATATGGAAAAGATATTTATCCATGAGAAGATAAGTTCTTGGAGGTTAGATTTTAATCTGTGACTTTAATTGCCGATCCCAGTATGAAGGCTGACCAATATATTCTTTGAAAAAGGTGATCGCCGCGCTAATTTTCTTCGGTAAATGCTTACGGCTTGGGTATACAGCATAGAACTGCATGCTTTGACTCGCCTGCCACCCTGGTAATAGTTGTATCAGCTTACCGGTTCTAAACTCATCCGTTAGTAAATACGTTGCTAAATAGGCAATTCCCCACCCTGATATCGCGGCATCGCGGATCGCCTCAGCTAAATCAACACGATAATCACCATTAACATTGATGTATAACGTGTCATCGCCTTGCTTAAATGACCATAAGCCATAGCTACGCTCACGGCTTTGATAAATCAGGCAGTTATGGCTCTCAAGGTCTTGCGGATGTAATGGCGCTGAGTGATGCATCAAATAATCGGGGGACGCAGCAACCACAAAGCGGGTATCAGCCAAATGCTGAGCCACATAACCTTCGGGTATATCTTCAATGTTGGTCAACCACAGATCTAAACCGTCATCAATCATATTGGTTTTATAATCGAACAGACACACCTCAACATGCAAGTCGGGGTGCAGTTTACGAAATTGTTCAATTGCCGGGATAATATGAATTGTACCAAATGACTGCGAAACACCTAAACGCAGAATACCCGTCACTTCATCTTGCAGATTAGCCATCATGATATCAGCGTCTTGTACACTGCTTACCACGTCAGCACAATAACGGGCAAACTGTTGGCCCGCATCAGTTAAAGTGAAACTGCGCGTTGAACGCTGAACAAGTTTGACGTTTAGATCAGCTTCTAAACACTTGAGCTGCTTACTGACATGAGATACCGACACACTTAACGTATGCGCTGCTGCAGTAAAGCTACCGGTTTGTACCAGGGTATGGAAGAGTGCCATTTGGCTAGCGCGATCTTGGAGCAATTGAGAATTACCTAGTAATGTCCGATCCGTGTGACTACGTTATAACAAGAATAAACATCGTCATTGATGTTTAATTAAGGCAGTGTATACAAAAATCAATATTCAATAAAGCAGTAAGCCATTACGAGGCTAAAATGATGACTTACTACCCAATTACATTAAGGTTTATGACGTAAAATTGAACGTACATAACTGCGGGTATTGGCATTATGATCTAACATAAACTCAGCAAGTAAGTTGGTCATTTTAGCAATGCCCTCCTCGCCATGCTGCTCTCGGATCATATCAACAATCATGTCGACTTCTTTACTACCATCGACTTCGAAGCTTGGGTCACTTACTAGCTGTTCTGGTACCCAGCGTTCAAGGTAATCAGCCAATTTCGGTGATTTTTCATATGATTTTTTAGCGTATACCTCTACAAATGTCGTATTCGTGTATTCAATAACAGGTGTATCTTGTTCTAAAGCTTTAAATAAAACACTACTAAAATCATTGTTTTCATAAGCCTGCTTAGTGATTATTTCTTGAAATTTTTCGAATACCAAATGACGATTAGAGAGCAGTTGAATCGCATCTATTTTCGCTTGTGGGAAGCCCATCATATCTTTGGCATTTGTCCAGATACTCGATGCCGTACTCACACCCGGTTGTAAAGTTGAATGATATGACTGCGCAATATCTCCAATGTAATGCATGCCCCACCCCATAAATCGCCAGCCCCAATAATCATGACCAGTACGAAAGGCATATTCAGATAACGCTTTGTACATATGCACACGATAGTCAGGGAAAGTATCACGTAAGAAAGGCGCGAGCGTGAAGAGCACACTTGATTCATGATAGAAGCCCATATGGAAAGGTGCTTGCGAGCTGTATTCTAATGCTGGATTACCAAAGGCTTGTTTACCAAAACCATACCGTTTACCCGCATCGGTATTACTGTCTTCAAACAAACCAATATCTAAACCATTATCAGGATCATCATTAGCCGATACTAACACCTCGATTGGCGTTACCATTTCACCACTTTTCACTTCAACAAAGGTCATGGTGTTGTAATGGTCTAGGCTTTTAAATACGCTAACCTCTGACGAATCCATTCGACGACGGCCTTGTTTATCCTGCCCTGGTAATAACTGAATATACGGGTTAACACGTGCATTAGGGTTGATACGTATAGCATGAATGAAACTTGCTTGTAAATCTTGGCCAGCGGCATCAAATGCTAAGGCATCTGGACGCGGTTTATAATACGGTAAGTTTTGGCGTAGCCAGTCTTCATTGGTTGCTAATAACGTTTCTAACCCTTGCGCTTCTGCTGTCACAAACTCTGCTAAGGTTTCGACCTTAATCGGCGCTTGCGCTGCAACTTCTGGCATCGTGTTCAATATTGGATAAGTAATAAGGCTGTGTTCAGACCATGCATTGGCATTACTCACCATCATACTGCTATACAAGAGTGCGCCTAAAGTGACTTTCATCTGTCTTCTAAACAAAGTCGGGATAAACATAACATTCCTTTGAAATAATCGTCTATTGATATTAAGTGCGTATTAAGCACACTGTGCTTTTAAATCGAGCGTACTCATGAATAATCTCGGGTCATCAATCTTATCCAACATTTCAATACTCGGTAAACATTCATCATCAACATAGTCGGCAAAGTCCCCATCAGGATCGAAGACTAAGATATCCAGCGCTAATCGGTCCATGCCGTATAGACCGCGGTGGATCATATCAGCTGAAAACACCAGTAAGTCGCCAGCAGCTAAGTTAATAACCTTTCCGCCAGAGATACTATCACTGCTCACTTTGCCTTTTATTTCTTGTCGCACATTAAATTCTTCTTCATTATCCCAGCGCTTATGCGTGCCCGGGATAAGTTCCATGCCAAGCTCATCAAACAAAGGCACACGAAGATGTACCACTTGCGTCTCTTGCACGGCTATTTTTTGCTGTTCGACCTCGTGATCGTATTGACAATCGCGATGCCAAAAGTCTTTTTGTTTAGGGTTAACTGGGTTGAAAAATAATTGGGTATTCATAAACGCAGGATTCGCAGGTATAACCGATTCAACAACATCCATCATTTTTTTTGAACTGATAAAATTGAAAAGCTTCAGTCGGTCGTCGCATTCTAAGTAGTCAATACCAGTAATGACAGAAGAATTGAACGCTTCATCTCGATAAAACTGTATATTGTCTTCTTTCCACGATTCATGGAATTTCAATACGACCTCTCTCAATGCTGAAATCTCAGCCGCACTAAAATAATTTCTTATTACAAAGTAACCTTGCTCGTCATATTCGCTATTCAATTGACTTCTATTACTCTCTTTAATACCCGTTACCTTTAACACCCATTACCTCTATTTTATTATCACAACTCGGCGGCCTATGCTTTGGTTAATACCAGACAAGCTCTAAGGATTGAACCGAGTTTAATGTTGTTACTTATTCAGAATAAATTCCATTTTATCTCCGTTACGCTTTAATTGATTAATTTTTTAGTTACACCAACACTTGTCGTGTATTTCTGATGTAGTGATGGATCTGTCCCTCGACTTTAACGTCAATCATTTCATCTGGTCTGCGATCATTAGGACAAGGCATTTTCGGTGTTGTACCAAACAGTCGGCAGATCAACGGCCGCTCCTCGTAGACAGTGCAACCTTTAGGGCCTAAATGTACACAGTTATATTCATTTAATGCAGCTTCATGCTCGGCATCCGTTTTATATGGCAGGCGCGACATTTCTTCTGCAGACGTCGTTACCGGCCCGCAGCAATCGTGGCAACCCGGCGTACATTCAAACGTCGGGATCTCTTTGCGCAGGCGTGCAAGGTCCTCTTTATTATTGTTCTTACTCTTGTTTTTTAACAATAATTTTATTTTCTCGTATTCCGAAACCATTATAGTTCTCTACCTAACGTCACTAGAAAATGACAATGCCTGCAAATTTACGGCGTATGTTAACATTTGTAAGCATACGACGTCTTGATTTACTCCGTCTTTTCACCTAGGTCACTAGCGATCAAATAAAGTGGGCTAAAATTGTAATTAACGGACAGAGGCAACTGTTTTTTATTTTTAAGTACTTATTATTTTTTTAATTTAACAGCCGTTCCAAAGACCATAATTTCAGATGAGCCATCCATAATTGCGCTTGTAGTAAAACGAATGCCTACAACAGCATCAGCCCCCTTTTTCATGCGCATTTGCAATGAGACGTTGAACTGCTATATCCCTAGCCTCCGTTAACATTTCTGTATAACCTCGAATTTCACCACCGACAATACTTTTTAAACTAGCCATGATGTCACGTCCTATATGCTTTGCTTGAACGACGTTACCTGTCACTACACCTACTATTTCTTCTATTTCCTGGCCTGGAATTGACTCTGTTGTTGAATAGATCATAACATTTCCTTAATAATATAAAGCCAAGCTCAACTGCATAGCAAACTGGCGGGGATTTTGGAACAAAACTAAAATGTTGATGTCTCACACCGCGATGAATTATTAAGATATGGGCAAAATATGAAACATTACTTAAAAAGTGATATTAAAATAACATGAAAAAGTTAAGCTTTATATTTACAATGCTAGTCCTTTCCATACTGACAGCTTGTACATCTACTTCTACATCTACATCCGCGTCACCTAAAACAATAGCCTACTCACGATCTCACGATCTTGTCGGTCAAGCGTCTTGGTATGGTAAAAGATTCCACGGCAAGCTGACTGCCAGTGGCGAAAAATACAATATGAGAGCATATACTGCCGCGCATAAAACCCTACCTTTTGGTACAGTCGTTAGGGTTATTAATACGGCTAACAGTAAATCTGTCGATGTCAAAATTAATGATAGAGGACCGTTTGTTCGAGGCAGAGTAATAGACCTTTCTCAAAAAGCATTTGAAAAAATAGGCAGTACAAATCAAGGGGTCGTTCCTGTCAGAATAGAAATTCTGGATGATAGTCATACCTTTAGATACAAGCACTAAAAGGTAGGTGTCTATTACAAGACACCTACTTCAGTATACAAGATCATTAAGCCACAACAAGCGTCATGTTATGTTACCTTATTTGTGTTCCTCTTCATTTTCCGCTTTTCTGTCTAGACAACGCCCTCTCGGTTCATCGCCCTCATGCAGCACGATATCGGTATGCAGAAACTCAGCAGCCTCTGCTGAACCTTTCACCTTCTTCGCACTACGTTCCAACATTTCGGCTTCAAACTCAGTTAGCACACTTTCCCTTACACCAGCTTCGCGCCATTTAGACAAGGGTCTACATTCTTTTGTAATGACTCTAGCCAGTGCCAACGCATCCAGCAGCGCTTGATTCGCACCTTGTCCTTTGAACGGACTCATAGGATGAGCGGCATCGCCGATTAACGTCACGTTAGCCCCTTTTACCAATAATTCAGACTCGAGTAGCGTTCGGTCATACACAGGGTAACCTGAAACTAGCGCCTCCGGCGTCGCCGTTAAAATCTGCGGAATAGGCGCGTGCCACTGACATCGACGAATCGCGTCTTCCTTCAATGCCTTAGGGCCTAGCGCACTCAATATTTTGGCCGCTTCTTCAGACATTGGAAAGCTAAGCTGCCACATTACCGAGTCCGCGTCATAAGGCATGATATAGATCCGCTCATGCCCATTCGCAGTTTGGAATACCGTGGCCGAATCCAGTAAAGTACGGTCGAAATCTTCGCCTTCATTATTACCTTCAATAGCACTCCCGATAGCAGACAGAGGACAAATACCCAAAATCGCGATACAGCCTAAATAATTTAATGGCGAAGCGTCATCACCTATCAACAATTTACGAACCGAACTACGAATACCGTCTGCACCAACGATAAGATCTGCATGGGCGTGCTTTATCTCACCATCAACCTGAAAGCTTAAATCAACACCATCACTGTCAGATTGTTTAAAATCAACTAACTGATGTCCCCACTGCACTGCATCATGCCCACCTAGCTGCTCAAGCAAGGCTAAGCGTAACGACTGCCTCGCGATATGGACATTGGTACGCTTGGGTAGTTTTCTCTCGTCTGACGGAACCCACTTGCGGATACCCCATTCACCCAGCACTTTTCCTTCGGTCGTATGAACCACATGTCGGGTTGAAATTATGCCTTCCTCTAACGAGAAAATGCCCAGCCCCTCGATCGCTCTACTCGCTTGCTGCAGGGTAAGCCCATAACCTTGAGACCGTGCGTCGAAGCCGCTATCGCGCTCATAAAGCGTAAAAGGAATGCCACGGTGCAGGCAAGCTACAGCAAGGGCCACCCCACCTATACCCCCGCCAATAATCGCAAGGTGTGGGTAGTTTTCTGTATCTGGTCCATCAACGAAGGTTTGGATAGCGGAACGAATCAGACCTGAACCTTTACAATTCGAGCAGGCATCAAGATGAGGCTTAGGGCGAAGCGGAGCAGCCCCTTCGCAGTTGTTTTTTTCAAATAGCGCTAGTTCTCGCTGGTAGCGAAGTCTTACTTTCTTACGGAGCCGCTTACTTACTTTCCCACGGCCTTTACATTCAGTACAAATATTCCAGTAGTTCTCTTCAATCTTCAACTTTTCTACCTGCCCTATATTTAACCCGCGATTAATCACTCTTAAAGTAAGAAACTCTCAGCTGTTAAGCTCATGTTGTGGCCTAAATTAAACTGATATTTAAACTGAAAGTTAAGGTGTGATTATAACGCTCATTACGGTCTATAACCGTTTAACTGGAGAAAACTTGGTTTTTTCTTGATGCAGTCTGTATTTGCGGCGATTTTTAGCAAGGCAAGAACGAAGAGTAACCGGCACAAGCTTACTGTCGCGTACCAAATAGGTGTCGACGCAACGACACCTATTCTTATAGGCTAGGATTGAGCAGCTTCAATGCACGCAATTATTTTGTCTGCCATAACGTTTAGATCATCAGGACTTGCAAGTTCAACTGCATGCCCTTTTATAGCACTTGCATCAAATATTGAACCAGGCAAAACATGAAAATGAAAGTGAGGAACAGTTTGGCCAGCCTTTTCACCATTATGTTGAAATACTGTAGAGCCAGCGAATCCAACTGCTTTTTCAACAGCAGAAGCAATTAATTTAACTGTACGCATGCATGCCAAAGCAGCTTCATCAGTAAGGTCATATATGGTCACAGCTGACTCCTTCGGTATAACCAAGGTATGCCCTTCCATTTGCGGCATAATATCCAGAAAAGCCAACGTATATTCGTCTTCATAGACCTTTATACAGGGAATTTCGTTCTTTAAAATCTTTGCGAAAAGATTATTATTGTCGTACTCAGTAAACATACCTTACTCCTTGGTGAAAACAGTCAAATAAACAAAACTTTACCAAGTTAAAACGGCAAGGTAAACGGTCTACAACCATTGACGGCTGTTATCACAAAGTTCGACGTATTAAATAGCCCTATGATTTAACTACCGACCATCATGCTCGGTTCATATTCATCAAGTGTTCTATATCCTCAGACCATTGCTGATTAAGCCCTGTTACTTATTAATAAATGATGTCATCTAAGTTAATTCTCATACTAATGTCTCATTTATCTCTTATATGTGCCTTACATCTAAATTTTAAAAAATACTACTTTGTCATCAAATAAAAGATTTAGTACATCAATAAATATTAATTAACGATAATATCAACTATTAAATGTTCACAACGAAAAATAAGTGACCAATATAATCTACTATCGCGAATGAGATTCAGTAGTACGAGTATGGACTAAGTAATAAAATCAATCCAAAATATAAGATTGAACAGGGCCATCACCCTTAAATTATCAATTTCAATCAGTACCTTAAGTAATATGGACGTTTAAAGTACGCAGCATTATATTCGAGCACATGTCATGGCAGAGTCCCGAATAAATAAGGATATTAAATAAATGCAGCATATCACCAAAATACACTTACTGCTTTGCTTGTCATCAGCGAGCTTTATTGCCCAAGCAGCTGAGTCACATCGGCTCAATTTAAAAGATGCAGAAAGTATCGAAAGTCACCTTAATTTAGCGAGTCAACTTTCGCTCAGTGGCACTCAAAGCAGTCCCAACAGCTTTCAGCTATTACCAAAAATTTCCTCTCAAACGTTTACAGGCCAAAGCAAAACAAAAAATGCAGAGAGAACTCACAATAAGTATCAACAAAATTACTTAGGTATTCCTGTTTGGGGTCATCAAATAGCCGTTCATCGTGATGCTAAGAGTCAAATTTATGCCTTAAATGGCAAACAATTAAAGAACATTGAATTAGATGTTAAGCTTTCGGCCTCTGCATTAGCAAACACTAAACCAAGTGAAGAGTTACAAACAACGCTTATCGTTAAAGCAAAAACAAAATTTGGTTTAAGTGAAAACACCCAAGTATCCAACATTGAAATTAAAAATTACATTCACTTAAATGAACAGAACACAGCAATACTGGTTTGGTATGTCTCATTTAAGCTTGAAGATGACCAAGGTAACATCGCACAACCTATCTTATTAGTGGATGCCGATACCAAATTTATTATCGATTCATGGAATAACCTACAACACGCAGCTGCAACGGGGCCAGGCGGTAACGCGAAAGTGGGTCGATATGAATACGGTACTGATTACACAGCACTAGATATCACACAAGATGGTACCAATTGTTTACTCGAAAATGAAAACGTCCGAACCATTGATTTACAACACGGTTCAACTAACAACGACACCTTTGCTTTTACTTGTTCACGTAATGAATATAAAGAAATAAATGGCGCATACTCTCCGCTTAACGATGCTCACGGATTTGGTAATGCAGTCTTTGATATGTACAAAGACTGGTATGGCCTAGCACCTTTAACATTCCAATTAGTCATGAAAGTGCATTACGATAATAACTATGCTAATGCCTTTTGGGATGGTTCGAGCATGACCTTTGGTGATGGTGATAGTAGTATTTATCCTTTGGTTTCTCTTGATATTGTCGCACATGAAGTCAGCCATGGCTTCACAGACCAAAATTCAGACTTAATTTATAATGGCCAGTCTGGCGGTATCAACGAATCGTTTTCTGACATGGCAGGTGAAACTGCAGAGTTATTTGTACGTGGCAGTAATGATTGGTTAATGGGTGCAGATATTACCAAAGATGGGGGCGCGTTCCGCTTTTTTGAAGACCCAACTCTTGATGGTATATCAATTGGCCATGCAGATGACTATTATAACGGTATCGATGTACACCATAGTAGTGGCGTATTTAATCGTGCCTTTTATATTCTTTCAAACACACCAGGATGGAACATCAAAAAAGCATTCTCAATTATGCTTGATGCTAACCGATTTTATTGGACTCAATCAACAGATTTTGTCGATGGCGCATGTGGCGTAATCAACGCCAGCGCTGATAATGGGTATGACACTTTTGCCGTTATCGATGCTTTTACACAGGTTGGCGTTACATGTGACAATCTTCCTTTTCGTGATGAAGATAATGATGGCATGTCTGATTATTGGGAACAATCCTATGGTTTAGATTATACGACGCCAGCTGATGCAGCACAGGATCTAGACCAAGATGGTTTATCAAACTTAGATGAATACCTTGCAGATACTAATCCCACCATAGCCGACTCTGATGGCGATGGCTTAACTGATTATGAAGAAATATCAATTTATGGTACAGATCCGAATAATACAGATACAGACAATGACGAACTTCCCGACCAATGGGAAATTAGCGTTGGACTCGACCCATTAGATCCTAACGATGCACAACTCGATTCAGATTCTGATGGCGTAACGAATATTGACGAGTACTTATTAGGTACAGACCCTTTCGATTCAAACTCTACGCCTGAAATTGTCACAAACGCTCTCTTCGATTTTGAAGATGCAACGATACCAAGTCAATTAATTAATGTAGATAACAACTGGGGATTAGTCAGCGAGGTCCCGTCAACAGGCGCGTATTCACTCGCGAATAAAACCATTGCTGATACCCAAACTGCAGAGCTGCTCTGGAGTGCTTTATTTAGTGAAGGTACATTGTCGTTTGACTATAAAATAGATAGCGAACTCGACTATGACTTCTTTGAACTATATATCGATGAGCAACAAGTACTCCAAGCATCTGGAGACGAAGAGTGGAAAAATTTCAACCGCACGTTATCTTCTGGTCTGCATACGCTTAGTTTCCGTTATAGTAAGGACGGAAGTGTCTCACAAGGCGCAGATCGTGCTTGGCTAGATAATGTCGCATTCTACTCGACGGGTCGAGATAGTGATGATGATGGTATGACAGATTCATGGGAAATCAGTAATGGCCTTAATCCAAATGATCCAATCGATGCCAATACTGATTTAGACAGCGATGGTTTAGATAATTTGACCGAATTTCAACTCGGGACTTTAGCTAACAACGCAGATAGTGATAGTGATCAAATGTCTGATGGATGGGAAATATCGTATGGCTTAGACCCACTTAACAATCTTGATGCACTTGATGACTTAGATCATGATGGTTTTTCTAATCTTTCAGAATTTCAAGCAGGAACGGACCCAAGTGATGCAAATCAGCAGCCGCCATCGATTACAAATGTTTTATTCGATTTCGAAGACCTGCAATTACCACAAGGCTGGATTAGTGATGTCAATGCCAACGCAAGTTGGAAGGTCAGTCATGATGAAGCAAAAAATAGCAACTATTCATTAATGTCTCAAAATATAGAGCATCATCAGAATTCAACTATCATCTGGTTCGGGAATTTTAATGAAGGGGTTTTATCCTATGATTATAAAGTTGAATCAGAATTAAACTGGGATTTTTTAACCGTTTATCTTGATGGCCAAGCTATGACCAATATTTCAGGCGATCAAAACTGGTTAACACACACTGTCAATATTTCAGCTGGCAATCACACCATTAAATGGGTTTATCATAAAGATAGCAGTGTATCTACCGGTAAAGACCGCGCTTGGATCGACAACGTTAGTTTTAATTCAACTATTCAAGATAGTGACAATGATGGTATGCCTGACCAATGGGAATTAGACAATAGTCTGGATCCAAACGACCCAACCGATGCGTCACTTGACCCTGATCAGGATGGTCTTACCAATTTAGTAGAATACCAGATAGATTCTGACATCAACAATAGTGATACAGATGCTGACGGAGTGCCAGACAGCGAAGATAGCGCACCTCGCGATAGCAACGTAGGTGAGATGCAAGCGCCAACATTTAACGCTATTGCTGATATTCAGATTGAAGCAGAAGCGATATTAACGAACGTTAGTTCCCTCACCTTACCGCCTAACACAGTCAGTGATAATGGCAGATTACCTGTTCAAGTGAACCACAATATAACGGCGAACCTAGCGATTGGTGATCATAACATTATCTGGACTGCAACGGATCACTCAGGCAACACTGCAACAGCAACACAAATATTACGAATTAGAGATACTACTGCACCAGAATTTGATTCAACTCCACTCTATCAGGTCTCTAGCCAGGGTATATTTACAGATCTAACTCAACTGTTATACCTACAAGCAAGTGATCTTGTAGATGGTGATATTAATGCACAAATAACAACACCTTCTCTATTAAAATCGGGATTACACCTTGTTAACGTTCAGGCTGTAGATCAGTCAAATAATACGACGATGGCACAAGTTACTGTTGCCATCAATCCACAGGTTGAAATACCGGCTCAAATCCAAACTGCAATTGGTAATCAAGTCATCGTGCCCGTTTACCTCAATGGTGAGGCTGCGCAATATCCTGTGCAAATTGATTACACAGTAGCTGGATTAATAACACCGATACAATCGCAGTTAAGCATTAACCATGGTATGTCTGGTGAGTTAATATTCAATATCCCAGCGAACCACTCCGGTGACAGTATCACTGTCGGTCTAGACAGTGCGGTAAATGCACACATCGCCAGTGGCACCAGTCAAATATCACTAATTAGCGATAATCAAGCACCAAACCTGAGTGTTAATATTAAGCAATCGCAACAGGCTGTGACTTTAGTACAAAAAAGTCTTGGTTTAGCTTATCTTGATGTATCGGTCAATGATATCAATTTAGCTGACCAGCATACAGTTTCATTCGACCTTCCGAGTGAATTCGAAGCGGCACTCACACAGCAGAATGGGAACCGTATCGAATTTAACCCAGCGACGATCCCAACGGGTACTTATTCTATCGATATAACCGTGTCAGAAACGAATACTGCGGCACTGTTATATAATCAGTTAACAGTCCAAATTTTGGTCACAAATACACTACCAGCGTTAGGGCTAGAAGACACTGACAAGGATGGTATTAACGATCAAGATGAAGGTTATGCTGACACCGATGGTGATGGTATTGTTGACTACCTCGATAATAATAACAACACAACTCAATTACCCTTAAGTAGCAATAAGCTGCCCTTATTTGTTAAGACTTCAAGTAAATTATCACTTGGCGATATTAACTTACAAAGTAAAGGTTCCGATGCTGAGTTTGCAAATATTCATTTCAAGGATATTCCGGTAAATACCAATTCAATTCATGTTGATGAGCAACTATTAGCAAGTGCGTTAATCAATGTGCGAATAAGTAAAAAACCGAGTGGTGAATCGACGTTTATTGTGGTCCCGACAGAACCATTACCTGCAAATTCATTCTTGTATTTACATACTAAATTATCTGGCTGGTCAATACTCAGCACAGGCACGCATGACAATGTATCTTCTGCGCCATTCAACCTCAACGGAAATTGCCCCGAGATAATGCATGAAAGCTATGTATATGGCTTAAATCAAGGAGATGAATGTATATTAATCCAGATCGAAGACGGTGGTCATTATGATATAGATAAAGCCACGAATAATAGCGTATCTATCACTGCTGCTGTTTATCCTGAAATAGAAAATAACGCACCAAACGTGATTGTATCAGCACCGAGTACTGCATCAGAACTAACGAATATTATCATTGATGCATCAAGTAGTAGTGACATTGATAATGATTTACTTATTTACCAATGGATTTTACCTGACAGCATCGATATTCAGTTAACTAACATAGCCGCAGGTAAAATAAAGCTATCATTGCCCGAAGTAAGTCATGATACCAATACTGTTATAGAACTAGCAGTCAGCGACGGTCACACAGTTGTAAGACAAGCTCTTAATCTGAAGATCACGAATACAACGTTGACTCTTGATGATGAATCTTCAGGTGGTGCATTGTCGTTATGGTTCCTCTTAACGCTAGCTTCATTGTTATTCTTTCGTCAAAATGAAAATCGATAAAGAAACGGCTATATAAACCATAAGGCCCTGTTGATTAACATCAACAGGGCCTTCATCCGAGAGTGTCTTTCCTACCTGCTAAAGTACTGTGTATGCAAAGTAATAATTCAACGCTTTTTTTCACTAATTTATGCTTTAATTGATAGATAATAATTTGCATATCCATCTAACAGAGTTATGATCTGCCAACACCTATCATTTTAGAGCAGTAACTCTACTGCACCTCGACCTACAGAGAATGACAATATGGAAAAAGCTTGGCTAAACAGCTACCCTAGCGATGTACCAGAATTCATCGATGCATCACAATATGACAGTATTTTAGATATCGTAGAGCAGAGCTGTAAAAAACATGCAGATTCAATCGCCTTTTTGAACATGGGTGCAACACTGACTTTTCGTCAACTTGAAGAACAAAGTCGAGCTTTTGCTTCCTACCTACAACATGATCTTAAGATGCAGCCTGGTGACCGATGCGCAATAATGATGCCAAACCTACTGCAGTACCCAATTGCACTTTTTGGTATTCTTCGAGCCGGACTAATTGCGGTTAACGTTAACCCCCTTTATACTCAACGAGAATTACAGCATCAATTGGCGGATTCAGGCACAAAAATGATTGTTGCTATTACCAATTTTGGCGCTAATCTGGAAAAGGTATTACCGCAAACGAGTATCAAGCATGTGATCATGACCAGTATAGGCGATCAACTACCACAACCGAAACGTACCTTGGTTAACTTCGCGATTAAGTACGTTAAAAAAATGATCCCCGACTTTCACATTTCCAATGCAATTTCAATGCGTAGAGTCATAGCCACTGGACGTAAACGTTCTTATCACCGCCCCGCATGTAAACCTGAAGATATTGCATATCTACAATATACGGGCGGTACAACAGGCGTAGCAAAAGGTGCAATGTTAACCCATCGCAATATTGTCGCTAACGTATTGCAAGTTTTTGGTCAATTCTCCCCGCGTACACTTTTGTCTAATGATCACGTAGTTACTCCCTTACCGCTTTATCATATCTTTGCTAACTCAGTAAGCTTGATGTTTATAATGATGATCGGGGGGCGTAATTTATTAATTACTAATCCTCGAGATATGGACGGTTTTATCAAAGAACTAAAAAACTATCCTTTTACTACCTTTTTCGGCTTGAATACTCTTTTCAACGCGATGTTAAAGAATGAAAAATTCCGCGCATTAGATTTCAGCAGCTGTCGCTTTACCATCGCAGGTGGTATGTCAACCCAAGAAGATGTTGCAAAAGAATGGCAAAAAGTCACAGGGATGCCAATCATCGAAGGTTATGGTCTAACAGAATGTTCACCTGTTGTTTGTAGTGGTATACACACTCAGCAAGAATATACCGCGGGTATTGGCGTCCCATTACCATCAACAGAAATGCGTGTCGTGAATGATGATAAGCAGCCACTGGGAGTCGATGAAGTTGGCGAACTGCAAGTTCGAGGGCCTCAAGTTATGGCTGGATATTGGAAGCAGGAAGAAGCAACATCTCAATCAATTGATAGTGACGGTTGGTTTTCGACTGGCGATATAGCACGTATGGATAAAGACGGGGCTTTTTTTATTGTAGATCGTAAAAAAGACATGATTTTGGTTTCTGGCTTCAATGTTTACCCTGCTGAAATTGAAGAAGTACTTCGATTACATCCTGATATTGAAGAAGCGGCTGCGGTTGGCATCCCTCACCAAATCACTGGCGAGCAGATTAAAGTATTTATATGCAGTACCAATAAAACACTGACGAGCAAAGACATACAAACATTCTGCCGCCGTTATTTAACCGCTTATAAAATACCACGTAAGATTGAGTTTCGCGATACACTACCAAAAAGTGCCGTAGGTAAAATACTTAAGCGCGAGCTTATCACGGTATTAAAAGATTAATTAATGCTTTAAATACAACAAGGTACCCTCAAGCTTATATACCTTGTTGTATTTTATATTGTCACAGACAAACCGATCTGACAAGCTAAAAGCCTAACGTAATGACTAAACTCAACCAACTACTTATCAAGTTACTTTACATATCATTACACACTTTCACATAGGTGTAACAAAACCCCTGTACTCTAGCTGCAATAAAAACAACTAGATTAACCATTTACAGGGATTTATGATGATTAAAAATAGTGTATTAATGCTTGCGATTTCGAGCGTGTTTCTTAGCGCTTGTAACAACTCTTCAGCTGTAACTACGCCAGAAACAACCAAAGTTAAAAATGTAATCTTGATGATTGGCGATGGTATGGGGCCCCAACAGGTAGGTCTGTTAGAAGAGTATGCACAGCGTGCCCCGCTTTCTATTTATAACGATAAAGGCAATAAAACCGCATTATCAACATTCGCTGATGCGGGTCAGATGGGCTTATCGTTAAACGCCCCTTATGGGAGTAATGGTAGCCTTGTTGTTGATTCAGCATGCTCGGCAACTCAACTCGCGACAGGCGTCGCAGCTGGCTCTGAAATGATTGGTCTAGATAGCCAAGGGAATGTGGTCGAGACAATCTTAGAAAAAGCTAAAGCACAGGGTAAAGCAACAGGTCTAGTATCAGACACCCGTATTACCCATGCAACACCCGCCGCATTCGCAGCCCATCAACCACACCGTTCGTATGAAGCTAAGATCGCAGAACAGCTAATCGAATCAGGCAGTGTCGATGTGATGCTATCAGGCGGAACTCGGGTATTCCTACCCGCGGACATTAAAACCAACCAAGCTAGCCGTGATCAAATGGCCGCTTTAGGTATGCCTAACAGCCTTTACAAAAAATCAAAACGTAAAGACCAACGTAATTTATTATTAGAAGCCAAAGAACAATACGGCTACAACCTTGCGTTCGATAAAGACCAACTCGCCGCAGCTGAAGGCTCTAAACTACTGGGATTATTTGCCAACTCAGGTATGGCAGACGGCATTGCTTATACCGCATGCAAACAAGACAGCAGCTGCACACAACCATCATTACGTGACATGACCATTAAAGCCTTAGATATATTATCTAAAGATGAAGATGGTTTCTTCCTTATGATTGAAGGTGGGCAAATAGACTGGGCTGGTCATGTTAATGATGCGGGCTGGATGCTACATGAATTAGTAAAATTTGATGAAGCAGTCGCCGCGGTTTATGACTGGGTAAAAGATCGTAACGATACCCTTGTCATTATCACCGCCGATCATGAAACAGGTAGCTTCGGATTCAGTTATTCTCGTAATGACTTACCAGCAGCACAGCATTTAACTGGTAATGGCATGCAAGGTAAAGAATACAAACCTAACTTCAACTTTGGCGCACTTTCACAACTTGATAAACTGTATGCGCAAAGCGGTACTTTCTATGCAATGATGGATAAAGTCAGTGCAGATTGGGACTTCAAAGATAGCACAGGACAACAATGGGCTGATGCGATAAACAGTTACAGCGCGTTTAAAGTCACACCAGAACAAGCTGCACCAATTGGTTTACGCGAAGAAAATGAATATCATGTCGATGGTCATAAATACTTAAGCGCGAAGGCGTTCCCGAAAGTGAATGACTTTAAGGAGTTTTACGTATACGGCGACGAGATTCACGCAAACTTAATTGGCCGTGTATTAGGTGCTGCGCAAAATGTGGTGTGGGGAACAGGCACACATACAGCCTCTCCAGTACCTGTCTATGCATTTGGACCTGAGAATATCACCAAACAGTTTTCGACCATGCAACATCATGTTGAACTAAGTCAAAAAATGGCTGACGCATTGCTATAAGACAACACCTCACGGTAATACTGAACCAAGGTAAGTAAGGTTATGAACCAAACTCGTTTAAGGTACGCCTTAAACGAGTTTGGCTAATATCTGGTTTTTCCCTGAGTTTTTCACTTTGTACAACAATTTATCTGCCATTTCATACAAGGCTAACATATCTTTATCTTTATCTGTATCTTTAACCGTCACCATACCTAATGATATTGTTACACATGAATAACCATTATTCTCCTTATGCTGGATCCCTAAACCCTGCACAGCTAAACGAATATCGTTCACAAATTGCGATGCGGCGATTTCATCATCGGCATAAAATAACAAGGCAAATTCTTCACCACCTAAGCGGAATATATAATCATCAGCGCGTAATAACCTATTCTGTAGCAAATTAGAAATAATAACCAAAGCATTATCACCGGCTACATGCCCATAGTTATCATTGAATTTTTTAAAGTTATCTATATCAATAATAGCGAAGTTTAATAAACGATGGTGGCGTTTAGCCACACGTAAACTATCTGGAAACACAGCGTTGAACTTACGACGATTGTACAGTCCAGTCAATGGGTCTGTGAGTGAACACCTTTCTAAACGACGGTTATTTTCTAGTAACTCACGTTTTTTATTCTCCAGTTCAGTCACATCAAGCATTACGCCAACAACCCCTAGGATCTGTTGTTCATCAAGTACCGATGCTTTATAAAAAGTGAATATACGAATAGATCCATCGGCACATTTCACCGAGGTATCATAAACTTGCTGACCCGGATTGTTAAGTAATAATAAATCTTTAGCGTAAAAAATTTCAGCTAATTCACGAGGAATATATTCGCTTAAATCAAATAATGACCTGTTTATAATTTTGTCTTTATCAATACCTAAAATAGTCTGAGCAAAAGCATCATTACACTGTTGATATACGCCGTCGGTATTTTTATAAAACAGTGGGCTGGGAATAGTATCGACTAAAGTCTGTAATAACCTCTTCGACCTTAAAGATTCACTTGTTATTTGATTAGCGAGATCAAGTTGTCGCTGTAAATTTTCAGATTTACTTTCTAGTTTGACAACTTGTGCTTCTAATTCTTGGTAAGTTAATTTTTTTTTCATCGCACACCAAATAATAAGTAAATAATAATCGGAAACAATACGCCAATAATTTCAGCCGCTAATTACAGTATAAGAACACCTCGAAATTGGTAGTTTATTATACAGTGATATTCTATTAATTGGGTATTTCTATATTGAATTAAGTTGTATTATTTTAACTCAATAAACAAAGGGTCATGATCTGATGAGAATGCTATATCATTTAAAAAATCGTTGTCCTTATTTAATAATCGGCTTTCAGCCGCATTAATATGCCATACTTTTTTTACCACGACATCCGATAAAAGGTCAGTATTAACTAATATATAATCCAAACGACCCAATGCCTGAAAAGAGTAAGTCCAGCTATCGGTATTTTCACTTATAAATGGATCATGATAACCAAAACCATTATCCAATTTAAGGACGATTAAATGCTGACCAAGATAACTGTGTGTACTGCCCTTTATCTTATAATAAGCATAGCTCGCTTGTTCATAATCAGTTAACACTAACAGCGGGTCTTCTTTGGGATAACTGTTCAAATCACCCAGGATGATCTTATCCCCACCTTGCTTCGCTAATGACTGCGCCAATACACTCGCGGCTAACGATCTAAACCCTGCACAATGTCCCTGCCTATCTTGCTTTAATTTGGATCTTTTCCACTTCTGCTGTAAAGCTTTATTCTTACTACTATTGGTTTTTAACCGCTTAAGCATTGCTGAGCGTTGCTTATCTGCAACACATTTAGAACCTTTAGATTTAAAATGGTTAACACTAATAGTGAGTCTTTCTTTTTGATGATCACGGTCTCTCATAAAGGTGGGCGTTAATGCAGGTCGATGATAAGCATTACCCAAAATACTGCGCTGTATAGGCAGATCAATGACGCGAGTACTGACATGCTGAAGTTTAGATGGTCGATAAAAGCCAGCAACCGTTATCGCTCCTGAGCCTAAATAACGCCCTCGATATAAATCTGACTGCTCAGGTTGCAGCATTTCATACTGTTTATCTGGATCCTGTATTTGGCGATTGACTAAGCTTAATAACCGTTGAATCGCCGAGTTTTTACCAAAGCCATTGTTTTCTATTTCCATCAGACCAATAAAGTCAGCATCAAGTGTGACGATTGTTTTAACCAATTTCGTTTCTTGTCGGTGTAGCGCTAAGAGTGTTGTCGCCCCCCTATTTTGCCTTAATGGATTATGGGAGCCACCAGCGGCTGTATTAAAATAATTAAGTAAATTGAAGCTAGCAATACGCAAATGATGTGTCGTCCGCGGGGGTAATGTTTCGCGGTCACTAAAATGGGTAAACTGTATTTTAGAAACCGGATCATCCGTGACCAACCTAAATTCGCCATAACTAAATTGCAAAATACCCACAACGCCAGCAACCTTGTCATTAACACGTATATAATCAGATTTGGTTATTAATGTAGGTCGACCAGCTAGCTGTAAATATAAGCGCCGCTGTTTGTTATTCAGGGCATGTTGGTCGGCGAAAATACTGCTAGGAAAAGCAACCGTATTTGGATGAATATTTATCTGTTGATGACTAAGAATGATATTATAACGCTGCCAACGTCGATCGTAATATAAAGGCTTCGTCACGCGCATATCCGTCATATTGACCAAACGTACACGCATTCCCTCATAGCGTTCAAGGGTTTCACTAAAGTTAGCGTCAACTGTTGCAACAACGATATTGGTAGGCGCTACAGCCTTAGCATCGCCAAGCACGATTACTTCTGCTGTGGGATGTAATTGCGTCATTCCGTAATATTCTTCAACAACACCAGTCACGCATACACTTGTATCAAGCTTAATATTCGTCATGTCTGTCGTTCTGACAAAAATCCCTTTTGACGCGAGGCTCAACGTTGATTTATCTATTTGCTGCATGAAAAAACCCGCATTGCGACCCAGTTTCAACTTGGTAACAACCCCCCTAACAGTAAAGAATAAATCACTATGATATCGTTTACTTCCCTTATTTATCACATAAGGAGAGCGATGCCCCTCCCCTTGTAATTGACTAATCGAGTAATTCTCACCGATACAACTTATATTATTTTCATTCAATAATTCATTTGCATACACATCATTAAGCAACAATATTATGCTGATCATGTATGCAAATAAACGCCCTAGCATTCTATACATTTCTGCTTTAAACTCATGCCTATCAATCCTTTCACTAGACCCCGCGTCTGTATTGTATGAGTGTAGTTATTATGGATATAAAATCGCTTACTTCAGAACAAAGAAATTTAGCAAGTGCTAACCTAGATCAACTTTCAACATTAGAACTTGTTAAGCTATTCAATAGTGAAGACGAAAAAGTCACTCAAGCTATCAAACTTGAATTACCCCTTATTGCAGCTTCAATTGACATGATCGCGCACGCATTTCAGAAAAACGGGCGATTGATTTATATTGGTGCCGGTACATCAGGCCGTTTAGGGGTATTAGATGCATCGGAATGCCCACCAACATTCGGTGTAGGTAGTCAGCAAGTACAAGGTATTATCGCAGGTGGCGAAGCGGCAATGTTTAAAGCCCAAGAAGGGGCAGAAGATGATTTACATGCCGCGCAAGTTGATTTAAACCAGATCCAATTAACACCACACGATATTGTTGTTGGCATCGCCGCATCAGGTCGAACCCCCTATGTAATTGGCGGTTTAAATTTTGCCAATAAACTCGGCTGCGACACGATTGCAATAAGTTGTAATAATGACTCGCCAATAGCGGCCATTGCTAAAATTGCGATTACGCCAGTTGTGGGTCCTGAAGTACTCACAGGTTCAAGCCGAATGAAAGCGGGTACAGCCCAAAAGTTAGTACTCAACATGCTAAGTACTGGCGCGATGGTAAGAACTGGTAAAGTTTATCAAAACTTGATGGTTGACGTTAAAACCTCAAATAAGAAGCTAATTACACGTAGCGAAAACATCATTATGGATGTAACAGGTGTAGAGCGTGAACGAGCACAAACATTATTGCTTCAAGCCAACCAGCATGTAAAATCGGCTATTTTAATGGAATTAAACGGCGTTGATTACGATACCGCAACTCAACAGTTAGCTGACAATCAAGGTTTTTTACGTCAGGCTTTAACGTCTTAGTCTTAATTACTGTTCAGGTGTTAGGCTTAGTGAATATATATTCCCTGCGCTTAACATATTTTTGCGTTGAATCATGTTCAGCACAATATAATACAAATCCGGTAACTAATAACGCTGTTGAGACACGTTTACCTTTTTCTAATAGTGAATCAATCAATATATCACTGGGTCTATGAATACGAGCCACCGTAATATGCGGTAGATATTTACGCTCCTCGACGCTTATTCCCCGATGCAGCAATACCGCAGTGATGAGTTGATGAAGGTCGGTCAGCGCCGCACTTGGCATAATATTAGTGACAAAAATTGTTTTATCGCCATGTGATTTGAAACATTGACAACCAGAAACCGCCAACACAAAGGGGTCGACATTGACGGATATCAATTCGAGTTCAATGGCAGTCGCTTCTGCTTCAGTGACATTACCGATAAATCGCAGCGTTATATGTTTCGTATCCTGAGCGACGCTCTGCCCTGTCGTCGGAACAAGCATATTCAATTCACGATCAACATCATTCGGGACTTCTATGGCAGTAAATAATCTTGGCATACAACACCCATGGAACACGCGTGGTTATCATAAGGCTAACAACTACCTTACTTACTAATTATATACATCAGTTCAACTGACTGCCTGTTTTTCATAGTGCCGATCATAATCCTGCATACACTCGCGAGCATTTAATGATAATATCTCCCGTATTACGAGGCCAAATTGACCTCTCGATGGATTTTAATGAGATTAATGATATGACAGAATTACAAGTGACAGACCTCGTGATTGGTGAAGGTAAAGAAGCCGTGAAAGGCGCTTTAATCATGACGCAATACCGTGGATTCTTAAATGACGGAACCCAATTTGATTCGTCTTACGACAAAGGTAAACCGTTTCAATGTGTCATTGGTACTGGCCGTGTTATTAAAGGTTGGGATCAAGGTATTCTAGGTATGAAAGTAGGCGGTAAACGTAAACTATTCGTCCCATCGGCACTGGCTTATGGCGAACGTCAAATGGGCTCAGTGATCCCTGCGCATTCAGATCTAAGCTTTGAAATTGAATTGTTAGAAGTGCTAACTCGCGACGACTAATACAAAAAAAGACATTCATATCGATAAAGCTATCGTTATGAATGTCTTTTCTTAATATAATTATCACCCAGCTATTACTCGCCACACCTCTCTACCGTATCAATAGCATCACCAATAACAGCGTAGTTAACTCGCTGGCAATAACTTCTTCAACAAGCTCTCACATTGTGCTCTGTTCATCAGTTTCGGTACAGGGTATTCACAATACGCTTCTTTCACTGCACGTTTAGCCAGTTCAGGGATGTCATTAGCTTGAAGCTCTGGGAAGTCAGCTTGAATATTCAAGGTTTTATTCAATGCCTTCACACCGGCAACAAATTTATGCGCCGCTTCAATTTGACTATCATCGCTCGTCGCAAGTCCTGCGGCAATAGCCAATTCCGCATAACGACACAATGCATTTTCAAATGAGAATTCAAGTACATGCGCTAAGATCACAGCATTCGCAAGGCCATGAGGAATATGGTAATACCCCCCCATTTGATGCGCAATCGCATGCACATAACCAATCGATGCACGGGTAAAGGCAACACCGGCATTAAAGCTCGCAATAGACATTTGGCGTCTTGCTTCTACATCGCTGCCATCTGCATATGCTTTTGGTAGGTTGGCGAAAATACGTTTTACCGCATCATAACCATACGCTTTCGTTTGCTCTGTCGCGTAACAACCAATATAAGATTCAACCGCATGAGTTAATGCATCAATACCAGTTTCAGCGGTGATTTTAGGCGGTAGTCCCAGCATCAATAATGGATCGAGTATGGCAACAGCTGGCACCAAGCTTGGGTCAACAATCGTAAATTTTTGTTTTTTATCCGGGTCTGTTACCACTGCAACAACCGTCGCTTCAGATCCTGTCCCCGCCGTCGTTGGTATAGCTATAAATGGCGGTAAAGCTTTACGTACGCGTAACAACCCAACTAATTTTCTCGCATCGACATTCTTAACCGCCGCGGCAGCAATGCCTTTAGCACAATCCATCGGAGAACCACCACCTAATGCAATCACGCTATCACAGCCGTTTTGTTTATAACGCTTCAAGCCAGTAGCAACTAATTGCAATGTTGGATCAGGAGTTACTTCATCAAACAGGAGGTAGTCAATACTTGCAATATCTAGCGCATCCGTTAACTGTTTTGCAATACCAAGTTTAACAAGCATCGCATCGGTGACAATCATAGGTTTAGCGCCGCCGAGTTCTTTTAATGCTACGGAGGTTTGTGCGACAGCGCCTTCACCTTCAATAAGTTTAGGTAGCGGGATTGGTATTAACTTATTAACTTGTCCGCGTATTTCGATAATGGTTTGATGTAGCATAAGTCTCCATTTAAATTTTTATTACATACATAAACAAGTATTACTTATTACCCGAGCCTAACCCTGTTAGTCTCAAATAACCCGATTAAGAACTTGTTTCGCTTTCGAAAGCATTATTATGGAGTTTACATCACTTTGTTAAAATTAAAGTACTAATTTAGTTTTGACTTTATTATTAGTTGTTTTTATTCACTTCAGGTTAAGAGTTAAGAGTTAACATTTATTTTCATTTTCGTCTAACAGCAAGTTACAACCTTTGCTATCACATTCTTCGCTATACATACCAAACTGCGAACATTCAGAAGACAACGCATTGACCGTGGATATTGTCGCGACCTCTGCTAATTTGTCTGCCAGTTCACTATCACGATGCGTCTTACATTCTTTTTGCTTGATTAACTTAAATGCCAGCATAATAGAAGCAATACCAAAGAAAACAGATCCTAGCGCCTGACCAATTAATATGCCTTTAACGCCCGCGATCTCGGCACCAACAAGGACAAATGGGATCGTGCCGAGTGTCGCTTTACCCATATTAAACCAAGTCGAGTATTTAGGTTTACCCAAGTTATTAAAGCTTGCATTAGCAATAAACATCATGCCATTAAAAACAAACGTCAGCGCTAATAAACGGCAAAACAAAGTAACTACTTCAACCGCATCACCGGTCAGATTAAACCCGCTGATCAAGTAATCTTCGAGCAAATACAGAATTAAAGAAACAACAACCACATAACCGGCGCAAAACCATAACGCATCCTTTAGACTTTTACGTACGCGTGGAATTAATTTAGCACCATAGTTTTGTCCTAAAATAGGGCCAATCGCCCCAGATAACGCGAAGATCATTCCAAATGCAACCGGTAGAATACGGTTAATGGTGGCATAACCGGCCATAAAGCTATCACCAAATTCCGCAATAGTACGCGTGACAAACGCATTACCGATTGGCGTTGCAATATTCGTAAGCATTGCTGGTAGCGCGATCGCCATAATAAATGGCAATTGCGCTTTAAAATTAATAACATGCCAACGACCTAATAGCTTGTGCTTTGAATAGACCCCATAAAATGACAGCGCGAATACAGCGCAACGGGACAGCACACTCGCGATAGCCGCACCTTCAATCCCCATGCCTAACGTAAAAATGAAAATAGGATCTAATATCGCATTCACTAAACCACCGCCAATCGTTGATAGCATAGATAATTTACCATCACCGACTGCACGTAAACTCGCACCCAGTGACATAGCGATCGACATTAACGGCATCGACGGGACTAAAATTTGTAAATACACGGTACCTAAACGTAACGTCTCGCCTTTTGCACCCAACAAGCTCAACAGCGTTTCAATATTAAACCAAGTCAATAACATGATGATCAGTGATACAAAAATCGTCACGACACTGATATTCGTCACATAAGACTCTGCACTCTCACGCTTCCCCTGCCCTAACGCTTTAGAAACCAACGCCCCCATCGCAATAGACAAACCAATTGAAATTGAGGTGGTAAAAAAGGCCACGGTACCCGCATAACCAACAGCCGCAGCTAAATGTTGTTCGCCAAGTAAACTGAGATAAAAAAGATCGAGTAAATCGACGAGGAAAAGACAAGTTAAGCCAATAGCACCTGTAGAGCTCATATAAATGATATGAGATAACGTAGAGCCTTGCGTGAATTTAGCGGTGGTCATAAGATATCTGAATAATCAATGAGGGAATATAGTTACTATTAGTAACATTGTGCCGTGTGTATCGCAATACAGAAAGTAAAAGCTAATATAATGGTGTTTCTTCAAACAACCACATCTTATTAGCAGAAGTTGATACCCATAGAGATTGATCCCCCCATTCTTCAACTTTCCAAATGACACGTTTTTCTGTGATTTTTTTACTAAATTTGTCTTTCATAATACGATTTAAAGGGATGTTATCTATCGTTCTATTTTGCATAATTAACGCGGCGGTACCGACGTTGTTATCAAAACTAAGCGTAAAATCACCGCTACGGCTAATAAAATTATTTTTTGTATCTGATTTATTTGAATATAATATGGAGCCTTTATACTCCCCTTCATATGTTTTATCTTTAATCTTGAATTCTTTAAATCCGCTTTTGACCTGATTGTTAAAATCGAAAATAAAGCGCACTTTATCCGTTATCGTGAGTTGTTCATCTACAAACATATAGTTAGTCGAGCTCATCATCACCCCTGTAAATAGCGGGAGCCCACCTTTAATTTTTTGCTGTGATGAGAACCACTCTTTCACTTTATTAGCCGCAATATTCTCTTCATAGGCCTGTAATTCTAATACTTTGCTTATAGTACTGTCACACATAATGGCATTATTACTTAATGGGCAAGCTAGAATATAAGTTTTATTATTGGTTATAAAAGAAAATACCTTACTTATAGTTGGTATTTTATCAGAGAACATTTCAATCATAGCTTTTCTATCTTTGTCTATATTCTCATTTGAGATAAATGTAAGGTAGTTGCCATTATGCATATATGTTATTTTAGGAGACAAGAAACCCAATTCTTCATTATAAATTTCACTGTGTAGAAACTGATCATAAAGTATGTAGGAAAATAGTAAACAAATGAAAAATAACAGTATATTTTTAGCGTTGACCTTATAGATAGAGTGCGCTTGTAAAGACAACGCATTTTCCGATAATAGCTCCGCATTTTTAACGGTATAGCCCTGATTGAATACAGTCGCAATAACATCATCAGCGCCACATAACGCTAATTTTTTCCTTAGCGAATAAATAGCTTGTGTTAAAGATTGATCGGTTACTTCCAACCCTGGCCAACCTATAACCTTCAGCTCTTCTTTAGAAACAACTGCACCATTTTTGCTACATAACAAATCAATAATTTCTTTTTCTGATGAACTTAATTTCTGCATACCTTCCGGACTTTTAAGCTTCGCTTTTATTTTACAAAAAATGACATTGTTTGAAATTTGGTATGTCATGAAAGGAACCTTCTATCAGGATAATGAATTAACATCATAATAATTAACATCTTATATGCCAATTAGCATATATAACCTGAAAAGCTAAATATTGCTATATATTTCTTATTGAGTACTTAATAAAGATGAATGTTCTTATTGAATGTTTAATAGGGGTGAATGTTCTAATGTAAATAATCAACATTTGAATAGTGTCTACAATTGGAGATATTTTGTGATCTACAATGCCAAAGATAATTTTATATTTCCTTCCCCCTGCTTGTATATTAAGAATGCGATTAACTGTGTTAATTAGTAATAACATAGCGTTTTATACATATTTAAAATTAAAATAAAATCCTTATAAATCAGCGGTTTTATACTCATAAATAACAATAAATATAAATGGAAATTTTGATACATATAAAATTTCGATCTGTGTTCCAAAAATAATCATATCGCTCTGGCATATTCCAATCTCTAAAACGGAATAGTATTTCCAAAACTATTAAAAAAATGATATTTATCTAGAGGAAACAGACAAATGAAAGTGAAAACAACTAATAAACGACTACGTGGCTTCAAGATTAGCTTACTTGCTTTATCTGTCGTAGGCTCAACATTATTGCACGCACAAACCGTAACTGAAATTCCTCCACTTGATTATGATACGATCCAAGGCGATTTTGAAGGTGACTCATTATTCCTTGATACAGGCTCAGATACATCCTTACTTTCAACTACGGAGTGGTATCAAATTCAAGCCTATGCAACGGCGGCCATCGCATTACCAAAAACAGAAGCGTCTTTACGCACATTAACAAAGTTCCCTACTAATGATAGCTTCACCTATGAATATCAGAGTTTATTAACTGAATTTATCAACATTAATCAGTCAGGTCATGATTGGAATTCAACCATTTATCCAGGTATTGTTGATTTAGCGTTACAACTTGCAAACTACGGCGATATACACCCACAACTTATCCAGCCCTTGATGGATCAACTTAGCCAGCTACAACAAAACGCCTTCGCGTATAACCTTCCCGCTGCAGCGACAAATCGCGATGCAGCACTTTCATTTTTAAATGTATTAAAGAACTTTACCCATATACAGCAGCAAGCAACAACGAAAGCCGTTGAGAATTTAAAGCAGTTTGCAGCCGATGTTGAAGCACAAAAAGCACAACTTGATGTTATTGAAGGCGATTTTTCAACATTATTAAGCAGCGCTACTATTAGTACGTTAAGAGAGAACATCCGTCTGTTAAACGATGAAATAGCAGGTTACAGGAGCGATCTAAGTGAAGCGAAACGTAATATTGGCCTCTGCGCAATAGGAGGTCCGCTTGTTTTAACTATTTGTGGCAGTATTGAAGGCGCTAGAAAAGTCAGGTTAGATAATTTGATTGAAGATGTAAACAATCAAATAAATGCGGCAAATGCAAGTTTAGAACATGCGGTTAACCTTGCCGCGTCTTACGAACTCGCTCATTCAAACATCGATGATATGCTGACACATATTGAAAATGCATTACCTCAGCTTAAAAAAGTGCAACTGCATTGGCAAGGTCTAGAAAGTGATTTCGACTCGCTCACCACATCACTAAATTCATTAGACAGTGAAGAAGCCTTACGTAATGCTAACTTAGTGGTCGCTGGTATTGTAAGTAGTCCACTGGCTGGCACCGTAGGGCCTAAATGGCTCGAAATAAGCAATAAAGCAAAACAATTTGCGCAGAACGCTTATGTGATCATGGAATAGAAGTATTTATTAATATTTGTCTGGCTCTATTTATCTAACGCTATGCGGGGTTAGATAAATAGCGGTAACGACCTATATCGACTCAATCAATATTATCCATACTTCTATGATCATAAGGACATAAGATGAAGATTTTAAACCATTTTATAATTATTCTCAGTTTGTTATTTAGCGTGAGCGTCAGCGCCACGGACTGGCTTAATTATTATAAGCTTGCACAACCTAAAAATTTACCGGAGAGCGTCACTAAAAAAACAATTAGCAATGATGGACAGACTTATTTAGCTTCGGGAATGTTGTTAAATTTGAGTACCATTTTAAATGATTATTCATTAACCAGCGGGGCCAATAAACCCAATGTGATCGTAATTGTTGCAGATACACTGGTTGTTACTGAAAGTGTTATCACAAACTTAACGAATCAGCGCTTATTTATATTTGCGAGAAACATTACCGGTGATAAAACCGTCACATTGAATATAGATGCAAGAACGCCAAACTCAGTCAGCTTGGGAATATTTGCAAAAAACATCAATGATAATATAAACGTGATAACCCTACTCTCGTCTGGTTATGAGTTTGATATTGCCGTGCCGGTAACGGATGGTTTTGGTGAAATTTATACTATCTCAGAAACGGGATATAACAAGACCGTAATAAAGAATGAAATAGACGGCTTGATCGCAATTGATAGTAGCCCATACTTAGCTGTTTTTAATCATTCTTTTGATATGGCAGCATCTATTTTTGATAACGCACCAGAACTTAGCGTTGCAATGCTTGACTGGGTTGAAAGCGTATTAAGGTTCACGCCGGTTACAATTGCTAACGACGTAGAATTAAAGTCACTCTATTTACAAGTATCAAACTTAAAGCAATTCATTCAACTCTCTTACAATAATCCTAATTATGTGCCGAGCTTAAACCATGATATGTATGAATATACCTATGCGAGTTATTTAGCTGCAATGGGCGCTTATGAAGACAAATATCAGAACTATATTGATCGAAATATCGTGCTTGCAGATCGTAAGCAGTTTGCCCAGCTCATGCTTGAAGATTTGCAAAGCGTCAGTAATGCTGAATTTGCGATTATTGAAAGGTCCGTTAACCAAGTCAATCAGTTAAGACAGTCGCTTATTAAGCAAACGACTAACTATCAAGGCCAAGATACCAATATACTTAAAGCTCAAATTGCGTTTAGACAAGGTTTAGAGATTTTTGAAGACCGTGCAACCATACAAACCGTATTTGATGTAGTCAGTGCAATTGCCAATGCCGGTACCGCGATTGCAGGTTCTGCTGGCGGTGATCCGAGTGGTTTAATTAAATTTATAGCGACTCTACCTGACTTAGGCACAAAAATAATCCTGTTAAAGAAACAATTAGATTATATTGCGAAAAAACAGCGTGAGATTCAAGAATCACTAGCTGCTGTCGACTCTTTCTCTAACGATGTTAAATATCAAGTTGTGGTCGATGATATCGCGAAATTCTATAATTCGATCCAGCATACAGTACCAACACTGGAAGCATCGAATCTAGTGTGGGATGAATTCCTCATTGATGCTCGTGCTAACTTTGCGCCAGTGATTAGTGCGGGAGTTCCAGGAGCTACGCCATATCTTGCAGAGCTAGAAAGGCTTGCAGCGCAAGCAAAAGCGATTTCAGCAACAGAGATTAATTTGGCTCAAGAGTTATCAAGACAGATTGATTTAAGAATTGCGAGCCAAGTTAATGCGGCGAATATCAACCGGGTATCAGCGCTTATTCAATCAATTGATGACGATGCCAGTGCAGTTAACGCGTTAGAAGACGCATTTTTCAGAACCTTGAGTAACCTTAAACGCCCTATGTTTATCGCCCTTGCCAATTACCAGTCTGCGTTTGCTTACTGGTCTTTAGAAGAGAGTGTTGTCACGCCGTCGTTAAACAAATCATTTGCTGCTTATACGCGAGATCTTGCATTTATGCGTGAGCAGGAAGCGGCAAGTTTGGATCGATTTTACCCTCGTCCACAAGACTTCTCGTCGATTAGTCATAACATTAGTGACATAGATAAGTTAGCCGAATTTAAAAATACCGGTATTTTACATTTCACCTTACCCTTAAATAGCAGCATATTTGCAGATTTCGACAGAGTAAGACTAGATGAAGCCAGTGTATTGATAGAGGGAACTGAATTACCGACAGGTTTGTATAATATTGACCTGCTATCGAGTGGTACTTATCAAGATAGAAGGCATCAAGATAATTACACTTTTACAGCCACCCCATTGTTTAGAAGAATCATTTACAATTTGGTAAATAGTCAAACACAAGAAGTGAATGTTCTGACAAGTGGCGCTATCGCATCTGATTATGCGTTAAACTATTTTATGCCAACTCCTTTTACAACTTGGACCATAAAATTAAATAACGTTGAAAATATCGACCTGAGTACAATAAATAATATTAAAATTAGCTTTTCTGGAAATGGAATTCCAACTTTCTAGGTCAACAACTTTGTGTATTACATAGCTAAATACAGAAAGCAAAAAGCCGGTACTTAAATGAATAAGTACCGGCTTCTCTAATAGATGGCGGAGGAGGAGAGATTTGAATAATCAATGAAGGATATAGTTACTATTAGTAACATTGTGCCGTGTGTATCGCAATACACAAAGTTAAATCGATCATATAGCTGATGATACAAATACGTATAGTATCTATGCATTTGTATGAATAATTAAAAATATATATCATATGTAAAGTTATTGTGGAAACATCTAATTTTCATACCAACTATTTTAATAATCATGATCTACTGTAATAAAAGGATTTATAAACAAAATGAATATGATAGCTAAGGCAGGTATAGTCGGTCGAATCGCAACGGTGACTAATTTTGTATATAAGACATTTTTTGGTGACCCAAAAGATGCAAACGAAGCATATCTCAGAGTGCATCCAACAATCAGACTAGCAGTTAAAGAGTTTGGAAGGGATTCCAAAGAAGTTCAAGGCTTATTAGATATGTTAGGGGAATTATCCCCTGTAGGGGCAAAAAGAAGAAACTTCATTCGAAGATATGTAACGCCTCTAGATGGTTGGTTAATGCTTCCTCACAACCCAGACAATATTCCGTATGGTTTTTGGCATTAATATGGAGTTAACAATATGAAAGAGGCTATTTTTTGGAAATTAATGCTACTTTTATTAGTATCTTCTAGTGCATGGGATTTATATTTAGCTTTTTCCGAACCTGAAATTTTACAACCAGCTTATCCGTTAACTGTTTCTATATTTTCTTTAAGCTTAGATTTAATTACCGTAATGGTTTGTTTAGGTTTAATTTTAAAAAAGTATATTTTAAACCAGTCTTTTTGGTTTTGTATAATTTTGGTCCAAATGGCCAATACTATAATCGTATTTTATTTTGAATTTACTACAGGCGGGTATACTGTTAATGAATTTCTGATATACGGAAATATTGGTCTCTTTGTTGCAACCTTCTTTATGTCTCCACTGGTTAGGTACTATTATTTAGTGAAAAAAATACCCTAAACTAAACCCGAGTAAACAGCCAGAAATTAATAACACTGTAGATAAGCAAAAAGCCGGTACTTAAATGAATAAGTACCGGCTTCTCTAATAGATGGCGGAGGAGGAGAGATTTGAACTCTCGAGGAGCTATTAACCCCTGCTGGTTTTCAAGACCAGTGCATTCGGCCACTCTGCCACCCCTCCGCAGCAATGAACGAATAGTATAGAAGTAGACTTTAGTTGTAAATATAAAACTAACGTCAGATCTAATGACCGTCGCCATTTGAAACAAAATGTTCACAAATAAGGCTTATGTATAGTTTTCATTCACCTAGTTACAGTAATATAAACCCTCAAACAACAGCGACTCAGTATATTTACTGTCTATTAATGATGTTATCCGTATAATGACGACATTACTCCTAATACAATGAGAACCCCATGAAAGAAACAAATCCAATATTGACGAAATTCTTTGCTGACGCAAAACCTAGCCAACAAGTTTGGGGTTTACAAGACAAGTCAGGTGAAGATTGGGTTGTTTGTGATTCCATTAACTTTGAAGACACAGATGCAATGCCGCTTTGGTCTACTCAAGCATTAGCGCAAGAGCATTGCTGTGATGAATGGAAAGCGTTTAAACCAACGGCTATCTCGGTATCTGATCTACTTGAATTTTGGATTGAAGATTTAAACGAAGATAACGTAATTGTTGGCCTTAACTGGGTATCAGAAGGCGAATGTGCAGAACTTGAACTAGCAGAGTTCACACAATTAGTTGTGGATATCGAAGCGCTTTAATTCTTCGTATTTATACGTATTACATAAAGTGCTTATCTGATACCAGTTAAGCACTTATTCCGTTAACCTCCCGCACGTTATCTGTATTAAACTAACGAAAACATCGACCAATCACAGAGCATATCGAGTGTTGTCTCAATTTCGGGTGTCGTCTTCCAAAGCACGCCAACCGCTATTACCATGCCTAACGCCAATAACTTGCTGTTCAAATATACTAGCTTCAACGCCGTACCAAATGAACGCTTTATCTTAATATTCCGTAAGTCCACACTGTACATTTCATCTAACACTAAATGTATAAAGCCACCCAGAAATACAAAGCCACCAGACAACCAAGCAAGACTATCCGCCTTATCAGAATCGATACCATCGATATTCGCAATGACCTGAGTCGTGATGAGTCCACATAAAACTAAAAACAATAACGAGTGACAGCTTCCTCTATGCACGGTTAAGCGTTCAAAAATCGTCCTGAGCCCGTACTTCATGACCCCATAAGTCACCACAGGTATCGCGATAACTTCAACGAAACTCAACTCACCAAAATACGCACTCGTCATGTAACGCATAATGATCAAAATAACAGCAAACGCAAAGATGTTGAATATGGTATCAAGAGAGGTCGAATTATCCGAATCAATATCTGGTAACAATCCACCAATCGTCCCTAAGAACCAAAGCCAAATCGCGGTATTAAGTTCTATGTGGCCAGCCGCAACCAAGCTTGCAGAAGAAACACCTGTTAATAGGGCTGCAACGTTGAGGTGTGTATTAAAATTTGCCATTTTCATCTTTCATAATAGAGTTTAATGCTGCCATTATATGATAGATAACAATAAATTAATCATATATTGGAACAAATTTATTCAAGACACATAAAAGCCCTATGATCAGAAATTCAATCTAAAACCTCTATCCAAATTAGCCGTTTAGCTATGCTAGATATAGCACTCGACACGACTATACCCTAAGGGGTAGAATTAGCGTTAATTATTCAACCTTAGACGAGTAAAAGATGAAAGTGTTTGATTGTTGTGAGCGTATGAAAGCGCTTTATTTGCTTAATTAGGAATACCTCATGGAAAATATAATGTTAACTGTTGGTATTCCCATTATACTTGCTTGGGTGATGTTTTGTGTCGGTCTTTCTTTACAGGTAGCGGATTTTAAACACGCGATTAATTTCCCGGGCAAGATCATAGCAGGGTTGCTTGCTCAACTCGTTGGTCTGCCGATTATCGCTTTCTTGTTAATACAGTGTTTTTCCTTACCACAACCTGTTGCTGCAGGCTTATGGTTATTAGCACTAGCCCCTGGTGGCGCTTCATCAAATGCTATCACTCACCTTTGTCGTGGTGACAGCGCGTTGTCAATTAGCATGACAGCATTTAGTAGTTTGATCGTGCCTTTCAGTATTCCTGTATTATTGCCTATCGTCATGCCTGATACTGTGTTGAATATGCCGCTTAAGACTGCGGTATTACAACTTATGGCCGTAACGATTCTGCCTGTTGTGCTGGCAATGCTGATAAGGCATTATTTTAGCTCGAAAATAATGCAGAGGTTTTATGCTATCGCAGAGCGTTCATCGCTTTGGGCGTTATGTTTGATGGTTGCAATCACAGTTATCGCCAACGGTAACAAGATGACTGAATTATTTAGTATAGCGGCATTGGCTGTGCTGGTACTGTGCTTATTAGCCATGTTGCTCGGTATTTTAACCGCGAAAATTATTCATGGTGACAAACAACTAAGTAAAACATTTGCTATCGAAGTTGGTATACAAAATGCGGGAACAGCTATTTTTGTAGCGGTCGTGTTATTACAAAAGCCTGAATTAGCGTTAACACCGTTATTGTATGGCGTACTGATGAATATCCCTGCAGCCTTGCTAGTCCTCATGAGTAAAAATTCGCATGTAAATCAGCGACAAGCGAACTGACTTAACTCATTAATTATTTATCTGTACAACAAAAGCCGTTAACGGTTGCTTGATTAACGGCTTTTAGTTTTCCAAACTACAACATTATTATATCGCCAGCATTAAAGATAAACGACATTGGGAGAATCTACGCTTTATTTAAAACAAACTTTTCAATTGCTAAAGCAACGCCATCATTATCATTACTCGCTGTAATATGATTCGCGATAGTTTTAATATCATCACTCGCATTATCCATTGCCACACCTAAACCAGCGTATTCCAGCATTTGTTTATCGTTACCTGCATCACCCATACAGATCACTTCATCCGCATTAATACCAAATTGGTCAGCAATGGCTTTAACACCTATGCCTTTATGACTGTCCGTATGTAGAAACTCTAAAAAGAAAGGAGCGCTTTGCAAGATATTATATTGCTGATAAATCTCTGCAGGTAACTGAGCGATAGCCGCAGACAGTTTCTCTGGCTCATCAATCATCATTACTTTTAGTATTTTTTCATCATCACTCAAGGTACTAAAGTCCACTTCAGTGATCGTCAAGGCATTAATTTTAGCTTCATGGTCTGTATAGTAATTGTGCTTAGGCGTAATCAGGCCATGCTTTAATGAGAATGCATGCACATAAACACCCAACTTATTCGCTAAACTCGCGAGGCTTTTCGCGTCGGCACCAGTCACAGTTTGACTACGTAACAGTTTCTTACCTGCCACTTGATATACCAAGGTACCATTATAGCACGCAACGTAATCATCATTGCCTATCATACCCAGTTCTTCTAGCGCCCAAGTCATCCCCTCTAACGGTCTACCCGAAGCAAGAACAACACGTGTACCCTGCGCTATTGCAGCAAGGATCGCCTGCTTATTACGCGGTGAAATAGCACCTTGAGAATTAAGTAAAGTACCATCCATATCTAGCGCGACTAATTTATACATACAACCTCAAGAAATTACAACGAACAACACTGTGGTTATATTACAACAAAGTGGTAGTTAATTCAGGGTGAAAGATCAAATAGCCCTGACGCATCACGCTTTTATGTAATAAACACACATAAAAAAGCGGTGATATCGAGTTAACCCAATACCACCGCTTTATATTCAAATCATGTCAAAAAAACCGAATTAGCTCAATAACACCGAACTATTTCATCAAGCTGTATCAACGAACTACATCGAAATTGCGAAAACAACACCTAGAATAACAACCGCACCCAGTAATAGCAGTGGGTTAAACTTGCGTAATTGTTTTGCTTTCGCTTTAATTTCTTTACGATTTACACGCTGAAACTGCCCTGCTACAGTTGTAATATTAGTATCAATGATTGCTACAGACTCATCACATTGCGCGTCGTTATTACACGGAACATCTTCTGTAACTAATGCAAAGTCACCGCTAAATGAATACATAGTGAAATCTTCACCACCTTCAGAGAAGGTCTTCTTTTCCACATTTGTATTTAAAATAGCATTACAACCAATATCTGCCGCCAACTGTTTAATATGGCTACGACCTTCGTTTTGATCTTTAAAAAAACGTGTGCTCAGTGTATGTCTTGCAACAACATGCCCGTATCTTGGTTGGTTGCTTTTTGCAGTGAAAAAAGCAACTAACTGTTTTTTAAAGTTAACATCCGGTACGTGTACTTGTTTTGCGGCAAGGCCTTTCGGTGTTTCTGTTGGTTCAAACTCAACAACAACATCCTTCACCAATTTAGATTCATTGGCTTTATCGAGCAAGCTCGACACATGTAAGAAATAACTCTCGCCATCATCGCCACAAATAAAACCAAACTTCTTTGCAGAAATGTACGATATAATTTTTCCTTTCACTTAACTTAGCTCCTTCAGCATTGCTCTAGACCCTATTAGGCCATTTCTTTAATTGTTTTTTTAACTTTCTTTAATGCCATTTTCTTTTTCAATGGCGATAGGTAATCAATAAAAAGTGTACCTTTAAGATGATCAATCTCGTGTTGCATTGCAATCGCTAAAAAGCCATCGTCATTGATTTCAATGGCGTTCCCGTCACGATCCAAGGCAGTTACTTTCACTTTTGTATAACGATCAACATCAGCGTAGTAGCCTGGGATAGATAAACACCCTTCTTGACCTGATTCGATGCTTTCACCTTCAACAACAACTGGGTTGATTAACACCATAGGTTCATTACGACCCTCTGAAATATCAATAACAACAACCGCTTCTTTACGACCAACTTGCGTTGAAGCAAGGCCAATACCGTCATCTGTTTCATACATAGTATCAAGCATGTCATCAATTAATGTTTGAACTGTACTTACATCTGTTACTTTTTCAGCGGGTATCTCTAATTTTTTGTTTGGTGCCGTAAGAATAGTTAATACTGCCATATGCCTTTGAATCCCAGTTTTGTTAATTTATTACAAACGTGCGTATTTTAAGCGCCGCATTATAGCGCATAATAGGGTTTGGTTTCTAGTTGATAAATTGCGATAACCAAGAGATATTTGAAACTTATGTATATTTATTCCCTGAAGAAGGCAAATGAATGCCCTGTAAGCGGTTTTTTGGTCGTAAAAAAGGATTAATCATCATCTCGATGATTAATCCTTTTAGCGCATAATTAAATTAAATAGCTGTTACATTGGTGGCACAAGGCCCTTTTTGCCCGCTACCCACTTCAAATTCAACTTTCTGGCCATCCTCTAATGTGGCATAACCAGATGTTTGAATTTCGGAATGATGCACAAACAGGTCATTACCGCCTTCGTCAGGGGTGATAAATCCAAACCCTTTGTCAGCATTAAACCACTTAACCGTACCTCGACTCATAACGTATGTTTCCTCAGCAGACTTTATGTCTGAATTAAGCTTAGTTGAGGCGGATTTTTTGTCCAGTTTAGTTGTTATACCCAAATGACTTCAAGATGCACAATCAACAAACCGAAAGGAAAGGACATTCAAGACATCGAATCGAAGATTTTGTTATCAAGATAATGATTCGTTTGCGTGCTAAACTTATGATGCAACAACAAGACTGGTGACTTTTGGGTTAACCCACCCTCCTTGCTAAAAGCTAAGCGAACATTGATTATTCGATCCACTATCACTCACCCCCATTAACCGTGTGCGTTGATATTGAACAGTTTAAAAGTTTTTGATTGAGTTGATATACGTGAACCATTAAAATTACGGCGTTTTATCACTTAGCCTGCAAAAGGAACTCGCGAAATGGAAAAGAACATTTTTCAGTTTATCTGGAAATATTCAAAAAAAAATCAGTTGGCAATAACCGCTATTACGCTTCTGACCTTCCCCATTCTGTACATTTCGCTGGAGTTACCTAAACGCATTATCAACGATGCTATTGGGGGAACAGGGGAAGACGTTTCTTTACTCGGTATTACATTGAGTCAGATCCAGTTTTTGATGGTGCTTTGTGCTGGTTTTCTATTAGCTGTATTGACTAATGGCTTATTGAAGATGCGTCTAAACACCATGAAAGGTGTGTTGTCGGAACGTTTACTACGTCGATTTCGCTTTCAACTTGTCACCCGTATGTTGAAATTTCCGCGCTCGTATTTCCGCACCACAAGCCAAGGTGAGTTGGTTTCTATGGTGACATCTGAAGCAGAACCTATGGGCTCATTTATGGGCGATATGCTGTCACAGCCGGTGTTTCAGGCTGGCCAGATGTTAACAATTTTGACGTTTCTATTTGCCCAGAGCTTCTGGTTTGGGGTCGCGTCCATCTCACTTATCCCGTTGCAGGCATGGATTATCCCCAAATTACAGCGTCAGATTAATTTGCTGAATAAAGCGAGAATACAAGAAATTCGCAAACTGGCTGCTGATATTGGCGAAACAGCGGCAGGAGTCAGTGATATTCGTATGAATGGCGGGATGCGTCACAGACTGTCATTGTTTTCTAATCGTTTGGGAAACCTGTTCGGCATTCGTTTCCAGATCTACCAAAAGAAGTTCTTCATGAAGTTCCTGAACAACTTCATCAATCAATTAACCCCCTTCTTTTTCTATTCTGTTGGTGGGTATTTAGCGATCAAAGGAGAGATCACTGTCGGCGCCTTGGTTGCAGCGCTCGCAGCCTACAAAGATCTGTCGTCACCTTGGAAAGAGTTACTGACTTATTACAACCAAACCCAAGATATGGCACTGCGTTGGGAAGTAGTAATCGAACGCTTCGCGCCAAATACACTGGTGAAAGACGCTTTATTTGATGGCGACCCTGATACGCTTACCAGCCTTAAGGGGAACATCGAATTCAAGAATGTGACGGTACGCGATAAAGATGGGCATGCAATACTGGAAGATATTAGCTTGACCATTCCACAAGGCGCACGCGTTGCAATTCATACAAATAATGAAGCTTCGGCACTCGCGTTTGCAGATGTATTAACGCGCGAAGTTATCCCACAAAGAGGCTCTGTGCAGATTGCCGGGCATGAGATGAATGATTTGCATCAAACTGTTGTCGCTAATCGCATAGGATATGCCAGTTCCAAACCTTATATTTTTCAAGGGACACTCGGTGAAAACCTATTCATGCCATTTAATTTAGAGCCAGTCCTTGACGCAGACATTTCGGTTGATGTGGCGAGCTGGCAACAAGAGTCTGCCCGCGCAGGTAACAGTGTAGACCCATTTGAATCGAACTGGACTTCCCCCCAAATGGCAGGGTTTCAATCATGTGATGAGATCAAAGACTGGTGGTTCCAGTTAGTTGAAGCAATGGGTACCGATGATATAATGGTGCGTAGGGGTTTACGTTCACGCCTTGATCCAGACACTCAACAAGAACTGATAGAAGCGATTGTGCAGTTACGCCCCGAAATAGCGAAACGGCTAGCAAAAGCGGGAGTGGATGATATTGTGCATGCCTTTCATCCAGAGAAATTCAATCCGGTATCTCCCTTGGGTAGTAACTTGCTTTATGCTGTTCCTACAAAAATGCTGACACAAGTAACCTTGTCACAAGAGGATAATTTCGTACAGATGTTGCAGGACGAAGGGATTGCAGAAGATCTTGCACAAATGTCTGCCAATCTAATCGAAGGACTGACTGAAACATTTGGCACAGATGGTACCGATCATCCCTTGTTTCGTCGTTTGAATATGGATGAAGAGCTTTATCACCAGCTTAGAGTGATCGTAGCAAAAAGACGCTTAGTAGGCCAAAGCGAGTTGCCACACGACGATTTTGCATTGATGCTGACAGTCCCCTTTGCGTTCTCTTCCGAGCAGATAGGACCCGCTTTCACTGATTCGTTCAAAGCGCGGATTTTGCAAATTCGGATGAAAAACGCGGCGGATATGTTAGCAAAATTAGATGGCTTATTTAAACCGATTGACCCACAAGAATATTTTCCTGTTATGTCGGTGCTTGGCAATGCGATTTTCGGACGTATTTCAAGTCTGGCCGGTGCCCGTGAGAAGTTGATTGAAGATACTGTTGTTGAAGTCCTAAAGGAACATGGCCTACGACGGTTGGTCGCGCAATCCTTATATGATGTCGCGACGACCCAGGGAGGGGAAAACCTGCCAGCAGTGTTCAGGGAACGTCTGGCATTCAGTCGTGCAGGGATCAAGAAACCTGACATTCTGGTCCTTCGAGATGCATTGGCTAGCCATGATGGTGATGCCCGCGCTTTGACACGCGAACGTATTAATGAATTGATGCCTAGCACCACCCAAATTTTCATTGAAAGCAAGTTCCATAGCCCAGAAAATTATGATTTGTTCGTCGAAATTGTGGATGGACGCATCGATGGTATTGCGCGTCAAGATGATCTTCAAGATGAAGATACGCGTCAGGATTTGAACCGCAAATTACGTGTGGTCGCGCAGGCAGACTTATTTACAGGGCTTGATCGAAAACAACAACGCCTACTCGCATTTAGTGCGCAATGGCACAAAGTAAAAGCAGGAACCGTGATTTTTAAAGCCGGTCAAGAAGCGGATGCTTCCTATTTGTGTGTTAAGGGTTCATCTGGATTATACTGGCCAGAAAGTCAGGGCGAGAAACACTTGATATCAGAAATTTTACCAGGGCGATTGATCGGAGATTTAGCGCTCATCAATAACGAGCCACGTCTATTAGACTTAATTGCAATAGAAGACAGTGTATTTCTACGAATTGGTGCCGCCGAATTACGGGCTGTGATCGAAAATGACGCGATGGTCGCGACAAGCTTGCTGCACTCAGTAGCCGGACACCTGTCGGAAACGGCGACAAAACTACGGGCTATGCGAGCATTTGCTGCTGAACGTGGTGTCGATTTAACTGAATTCGATGATATGAAGAAATAGAAATATACACAGGCGAGACAAGATAAACCTGACTGTCTTTTGACAAATAGTGACTGCGTTCATCATTCTATTTAAGGCCCTTAGTTAAAGGGTCAACTAAAAAGCATTCTTTTGTGCCTCATACTGTTTTGTTTCACGCGCTTTTTTTTGCTTTTCTTGTTCAGTCATCATCGCTTGGTAATTTTTAGGATAAGTAAAAGAAAGATAAGTTGTTGTGTTAGGCCAACCTCGTGCCACTTTTAATTCAATACCATCTTCTAAGTTCCACTTATACGTCACATCACCTAACGCAGCACGACCATTTGAATAATCTGGTTCACCATATTTATTTACAACAAGGTCACGAATATGAGTCACTTGCTTTGAATCCATGTTACTTGGAAATGTATATGCTGCTTTAGCAAAATAATCATCGACCGTGTAGTCTATTCTTAATTCACTCGATCCCTTAAGCAAGTTTTTGGTGTAGTAGATATCAACCCATTTACGTTTATCTTCGCTCTTAACGTTAGCTCCAGCCAGTTTAACTGCAGCCATTAAAGTATCACGGTTAGTACATTTTACGAATACGCCAAAAAGCTTAGTTTTGTTATTTGCTTTGCAATCCAATTGCTTTTTTAATGTCAGATATTTTTTCTTTGACCAACTTGTATTTGATTTCTTATACAAAGTTAATGCCTGTTTTTCATTTTTATTTACACCTCGTCCATTCTCATACATAAACCCAAGATTACCTTGTGCATATGCACTCCCCTGTTCTGCTGCTTTTCGATACCAGAAAACAGCTTGCTTATCATCTTTAACTACACCTCGTCCATTCGCATACATAAACCCAAGATTACCTTGTGCATATATATTTCCTTGCTCTGCTGCTTTCAGATACCAAATAACAGCTTGTTTATCATCTTTAGCTACACCTATCCCCTCGTCATACATAAATCCAAGATTAAATTGTGCATTTGAATCGCCCTGTTCCGCTGCTTTGCTATACCAGATAGCAGCTTGCTTATCATCTCTAGCGACACCTAATCCATTGGCATACATAAACCCAAGATTACCTTGTGCATATACATCTCCTTGTTCTGCTGCTTTTTTTAAAAGAGGGATCGCTTCAATGTAAGTCTCTTTAATGTCATTATCTTTATTGTATGCGGGAATCCCATTGAATAAATCATGATTAGCGGCAAGGGAGAATGAGAGTATCGTTAAAAATAAAAACGGGATAATTTTAAATAACATGTTATTTATCCATTATTAAATTAAGCGGTTGATTGAAAAAATCACCATAAAGTATAAATATATTTATAGCTAATCTTCTCTTTTTATCCCTCAAAACGACATGTATTTAGTAAAACCTGTGTTAATGATCGCTTTTTTCTTGATAAAAACCTAGGTTACCAACAATAATCACGTTCAAACCATCCCCCTTTCACGCCAACGTCTGCATTTGCCGTGAGCATTAGCAATCGCTTGAGCTAATACCGATGCTTGGGCTGCTCCCAAAGAATTACAGCGAGTGAGAGATTATGGTTTTACACGGTAATGCCAAACGGCTGCGAGTGCGTATTCAAGCTATATTGCTGCATCTGTTCAATTGGAAAATCCATGAACTCGTCGCAACATTCACTGCGAAAGCAATCAGAGTTGTCCTTGCTGCCAGCATGAAGTGAAGTGCGTTGGAATCACACGAACGACCTAGCCGAAAGGTGAACATAATAGGAATAATGGCGTTAACATGACAGGTTGGAGATATTAAATTTATGGTTCAACTAGCTAGTTAATTGATAAATAACAGGTCTGTTATTTATCAATTTCGCTCCTCTTGGGCTTAACCTCAAGATGAACTACCCTCCCCAAGATAAAACACGTTATTTACTATATAAAGAATGGCTTGGGCTTGCTCAACACTCGAATAAGGTGTCGGCTGCGCGACATCTATTCTTAAATGTTATCTTTATAATGTCCTTCCATACAAATAAATACCTCGGAGATCGTCTCTGTTTCCACTTGTACAATCAGCATTATCTTCATCATAACGGACCACAATGCTATTTCCTGTGGTTAATGCAGTCATTCCCATAGCGAGAATGGATTTCTGATCCAGATCAGTAGAAGACATTTTAAAGCTTCCATTATTATTAAGATGAAACCAGATATATCCTTCATCACCTGCCCAGATTCTATCAATAGTTGTAGTGCAATCTGTTGCAGCAAAACTATTAGAGCTAATTAATGCCAAACTAATAAATATAGATTTAAAGTAATTCATGTAACCTCTATGGATGTAAATATAAAATTTGTATAACAGGACTCTAGATTCCCCAAGTTCATCCACCTCGATAAAAGTAGATTAATTAATTGAAAAGTAAGATTAAACTTCAAATTTATTAATTACATGTTTATGGGAAAACGAGTCGTCCTGTAAATTATTTATTTAGTCTTGTAAGTTATAAACAAGACCAGCTATACAACTGATTGTATTGACATTAATTTACATTTACAAGGTGAATGTGACTATCTTTTGGCAATTCGAGACTATTTTCACCAAACATGCCAATAACACTGTATAAATCACCCTGTCTAACCGTTTTATTAGTGCATAAATATAATCAACTCAATTGGTAATTTTTGCATGATAATATGTTAGGTACATGTGAATACATTGTATTGAGCCTTTGGGTAGGTACTCAACCAAGGCGATTTTAATGTTCTCGCTGCCAACTTTAGTCAGCTGTAAAAATAAATTGATTCGCTGTTCTAGCTCTAAACCTTTTGATAAAAATTTCATGAAATGAACATCACTTAACTGATTTGAACACTCAACTCTAAACCGAACGGTTATCAAATTCAGTCAATTATTAGAACACAAATTCAGACGTGAGAGTCGCCGTATAGCAAGTTCGTGATGTAAGCCATAGCTTAGATGAGATCTTACAGCTGGCTAATAGCATGCTGGTACTTACCTGTGGGCAGTAAACTGCGTGTACGTATTCATGCTAACCATGTATCTCTGTGTAAAACACGTCCACAAGACAGTAGTATTCGTAATATTCTACCGACGACAATTACCGAGATTATACATTCAGAATCAAGTGATAATGTGCAGGTTAAATTGGCGTTTGGCGATGACCACATATGGGCAAACATCACCCCATGGGCCAGTGATGATTTGGCACTAACAGTAGGGCAAAGTGTATATGCTCAGATCAAAGGCGTAAGCATGACTGAGAGTGAATTAGCGCAGTCGTTTTAAGGATTATAGGTATACAATAAAGTGGTGTAAGTTGGTAACCACCGCCTGCTTTAATAAACACAGAGAAGTTTTTTGCATGTCCATCTGAAGCGGCCAATAGCCATTCATTGAAACGTTAAGCTTATCCATTTACCACTCCTCTTTCCAACCCGCAGGAGTTTGAACATTTTCAACGTCTTCTGGTAACCCTTCACCCCGCGGGGCCACGTGAAGCTCTAAGTTTAGCGCCGCTAACATTTTAAATAATGTATCAAGTTTGGTGCTATCGGGGTTTAGTTCGAATTTAGACACCGTATCTTGTCGAATCCCAACTTGTTTGGCAACATCTGTCTGAGATAATGCTTTTGTTTTCCGCGTATCTTGCAGTGCATTCGCTAATTGCTTCGCTGACGTTATCTTCATTTCAACCTTCTTATACTTACACGCTATAGCAGGTAAATATAAGAATACACGCTATAACAGGTAAAGCAAGTTTTACACGCTGCAGCGGGTGAAAATAAGAATAAACGCTATTCAACAGGGAGCCAGAGCTTGGCCTTAACTCAGCGTAAATAGTTAGAATCACGTGTACGTATTCATGCTAATCATGTATCTCTGTATAAAACACGTCCACAAGACAGTAGTATTCGTAATATTCTACCGACGACGATTACCGAGATTATACATTCAGAATCAAGTGATAATGTGCAGGTTAAATTGGCGTTTGGTAATGACCACATATGGGCGAACATCACCCCGTGGGCATGTGATGATTTAGCGCTAACCATTGGGCAAAGTGTATATGCTCAGATCAAAGGCGTAAGCATGACAGAGAGTGAATTAACGCAGTCGTTTACTGGGTAAAGGTATAATACCTCCTGCTTTCACGATTAAATGGTGGGCTGGAACTTAGCAACCGCATTTTGTCTAATATCAAGCTTATTATATTTACACGCTACAACAAAATTAATCATGTAAAATTAGCTACCGAATCATTTTTGGGACATCCACGTTCTGGAAATATATATATGCATCAATTTAGTCAATCTATAATTTTTATTTTCTATTTAAGATGCATAATACCAGTCCGGTTTTGCTTTTTTACCAGTCCAGTTCCAATCTTTTAACATTTCAATATATAAAACCTTATCATACCTCTCATCAACAGAAGGCTCCTCTAGTACTGTAATTCCATAGCCATTATTCCATAGTTCATCAACATAAGAGGCTATTTCATCAAAGTCAGTGAATACCAACATACCTCTCTCCCCTCCAAAGTTTTTTACTAAAAATAATGGTTTTACTTCATCTCCAGATTCCAAATAAAGTGTAAAATCATATTCTAGTTCAAGGCATAAATCTATTTTTGCTAAATGCCAAAATTCTTTTAATCTTCTATAAGACATGATGATTCCAATATTTATTTAATCGGGATATGATTCACAGGCCCCACATGAGCATGCCACTCTTTATTCGGTCTATCAAGATGCCTTTCAGGACCTCTGACCTCATTTTTTGAAAAAGGATCTGGCAATTCGCTATTTAATTCTTTATAAGCTTTCAGATCCTCTTTTGTTATACCTTTTCTCGCATCCTCTTTGGCCATTTTTACTAATGCTTCTTTCTCAGGACTATTACGGAGTTTACATGTATTATGCACCCAAACCTGATTCTGTCCGACCGCATAAGTATGTGCGATATCAACTTCTAAATTATAAGCAGTTTGAGGGCCTGGTACTATCGTTATGTTATTTAATACAACATCATTACCATCTAAATCAGAAAGAACATCATCTGTACTCAGTGATTCAACAGGAACCCAGCCCTTGCCCTTAACCCAGAAAGGGTGCTCAGATGTTGACACAATAGTTTCACTGCCATTAACACCTTTAATATCAAGGTTAACCACAAAATCATGGTTCTCAACAAAAACACCTTTAACAGCGCGACTAGCAATCGCCCCTAATTGACTATCATTACTCGCTAAAACGGTATCGCCAACTTTTAATTCATTAATACTAATAGCGCCAGCAGATGTAGCTACGATCGTTCCAGCAACAAAAGAACAAATCACACCAGCCTTTTTCAACTTATGATATGTTCGTCTCCCTATACGCCCTGCGCTAGCTGCATTACCAACAATCGGGATCATGGAAAAAAGAGAAATCGACGCATTCACCATATCGCCTTGATAGGCATATAGTGCAGCGTTAACTAAATCTGCAAATATACCCAAACCAGGGATCTGGCCTGCAACATCAAGGACTGCTTGGGTATTATCTATTGATGAATCAGAGTAATGATGATAAGGATTATCAGGATCATTAGAATAGTCAACATTGTTCCCATGAACGATCGTAGTCCCCATATTCTTGTCCACAGAAATATCTTTATTCTCAGAATCTGCCTCATCTCCGTTAGCACTAGAGGTAGTTTTAGAACCATCACCTTTTCCGCTATGACCACCAGGACGACCAGGACCACATCCATTAGAACCACTATTGCTCGATTGGTTAGAACTTGAACCTGAATTATCAGCTGTACATGCTCCCCCTTCATACCCACTAAACCCTGTCGGATCTGTATACTTCAGCGGGTTATTCATCACATAGGAATAACGGTTAAAGCTGTTTGTCACGAACGGGGCTTGAATCACGGGATCTGCACTTAAAAAACGCCCGAGTTCTTGGTCGTACACTCGGCCATTCATGTGGATCAAGCCTACTTCTTCAATGTGCTCGTGACCCGTGAAACCACGGTTGGTAATTAACTGCTGTGCAATATTAGTGACGCTGTCATCTTCCCAGATAACACTGCGCATCTTACCCCAAGGATCAAAGCTGCGGTGCTCGACAACATTACCGTAACCATCGGTGATCATATCCACCGAATCCAGCGCATCGTAATGCAAGTAACGAACTTGCTTATTTGCCAGCTTATGAGCACTGTCCTTCGCTTGCGTGTTTAACGCAATTAACTTACCGCCAGCATAAATAAACTGCTTGTGTTGCACATCACCCGTTTCACTATCAGTAACCCGCTCGTACTGCTTACCAAAGTAAATCGTTTCACTGCCATCACTGCTGATTTTCTTATAACGCTGATGGTTGGCATCATAGAAAAACTCAACACTCTTACCACGGCGGGTGATCTTGCTTGGTTTGTTAAATGCCGTCCACTCAAGTTCACGCTCGACGGGCGCACCAGCTGCTTGAGCCTGAAGTAAATTACCCACCTTGTCATAGCTATAATACAAACCATTCGCTTGCGTAACAGCATGCGGGCCAGCATTACGCACTTGTTCGTATTTATAAGCACCAATACCCGTCTTATAAACAATGTTACCTAACTTGTCATAATTAAAATCGAACACGGTATTAAAATCGGCATTATTCTTACCGTGGCGATTAGGGCTATCTAAAATAACCCGATTATCATCAAGTCTGTCTAATGCATCGTACCTAAAGATATCGGTAATACCGAGCTCTTGGTCTTCACGCATGATGACATTGTTATGATTGTCATAAGTGTAATGAAGCAAGCGTAGATTACGGCCAACTTCACTTTGCCCTTTATGGCGCGCGTTAAATATATCCCCTGCGACATGAGTTGCAATGGTATCGAGACGCCCTGTATTTACATTGTGAACATACGTATTAGCTAAACCATTACCTAAGGTTTCTGATAACGTATGACCAAATGCATCAGTATCACGGCGTTGCCAATAATAAATATAATCTTCATCTTTTAATGAATTAGCCGCTTCAGAACCCTTTAAAAGGGTATTTAAATGATCAACCTGACTGGTTTGATTGTGATTAATACATTCATTACGCTTACTAACATCAAGATTATTACCAGCAAGTTGATTAGCGCTGTCACAGTTAAGATCGCTTAGTGCAACAACCTGCTCGACTAAGGTAAGTAATTCCGCAGCTAGCTTGGCATAATACTCATAACCAAGAACAGACCTAACATACCTAGGGAAACGACTAATATTAAATGGTGAAGTATCTAATTTTGGGTTAGCGCCATAATAAGTAGCACTAACTAAGGTTTTATCACCGCTTAATGTATCAGTCAGATACAAGTCAAGCTTCTTTTTTAGTGGCTGAGCATTAAATTCACTTTCGCTGACTTTATAAATCTTTGACCTGTATGCGCGAATACCGGGAAGTTTATTGTCCAGCGTACTATTAATACGATAGATCAGTTCACTGTCAGTGCTCCCCACTAGTAAAGGTATAGTCACGTCACCATGAATTAATACCCAAACCGCAGGACGTAAGTAGCACACGCTATTATCTGCACACCATTGCTGATAGATATTACCCTCTGCTAATAACGCTTGAGCAGCAGCATCGAAATAGTGCACATTTCTGGCTTCAGATTTATAATCAGCAAGGATTTTTTCTTTTTGGTTTTTATAATAAGTCGCTTTTTCAAGATACTTCTCAGCTTGTGCTAAGGCCTGATCAATTAACCCACTAATTTTTGAGCGAAATTCAGCACTTTTAAATGCGTCATCCGCAAAAGATTTCGGACTACGAACCGCAGATTGATAGCCAAATTCATTATAAACGTACTCTAAAGAAAAGAACTCTGCTTTATTCGCCGCTGTTTTCCCGTTTGGACGCAATTCACGTGTAACACGCTCGAACTGGTCATAATAATAACGCGTAGTGAAATTTTCACCTGCGACGTTCATGGTAATGTTTTCAACTAAGCCAGCAGCATTGTAGTAATAACTGGTTTTATTATCCTTAGTCTGATGAGAAGACAATGTTCCGACAGCTCCAGCGTCATACTTCCACTCAGACAGGCTACCACCATCATTTTGAGCGATTTTTCGCCCTAGTCGATCATATTTAATGCTCGTTTGTACTTTGTTTGCATCTTCCTTAAAGATTAATTCACCAAGCGCATTGTAGTTATAACGCCACTTACCCATATCAGGATCGTCAAGGTGAGAACGATAACCAAGGTTGTCATAATCAATGACCGTGGTATTACCTTTCGCATCGGTCGTCGTTTTTAATTTACCATCTGGATAATAAGTATAAGTTTGACTAGCAGTTTGGCTAGCACCCAACGCTTCCGTTTTGACCAGAATATGACCCAGCACATTCTGTAAAGTCGTGTCTTTGAAACCACGGGCATCAGTAATAGTGGTGACTAACCCATCATAACCAGTACTAAAGACTGCCGTTCCACCGTTTGCAGCAGGTTCACGTTTTTCTATTTCACGATCACGTTCGTCATAAACAAAATAGACAGTCGCAACACGCTTACCTATTTGAGAGATGTAAGCTGGACGCGTAATAGATAACTTACGACCATTTCGATCCCAGCGGGTATCACGAAACACCCACTTACCATTAAAGTCTTGGTGTAATTCACGTACTTCACGACCAGCATAATCGTACTGGGTAATAACCGAGCCACCTTCTGTCGCGTTAGTAATACTACAGCGACTTAACTGAGGGTGTGGAGACTTACAATTGTTAAGTTGATAAGCATAGGTAGTAACATTATTTGTACCTGGACGTATTTCTGATTTAATTCGTTGAAAATTATCATATGTCCATCGTGTTGTACGCCCTTTATTAGGACTAACAGACTTACTTAGCAGGCCACTTTTAGTGTCGTAACTAACTCCTGTCGTATGCGAAGAATAATGATTCTGTAACTTAGCAGGGAATAAACCTTGACCATCATACTTAGTAATATTTTGTCTTTCATATAAATCACTGCCTGAGACCGTTTCGTGGGTAATATTGCCGTAATCATCATATCTATATGCATATTTTAAATGTTTATTACTCCATATTTTCCCATATCCGTTACCTGTCGTAATATTCTGTGCAAGTAAGCCATTAGAGAAATAACCAAACGAATCTGTCACTTCACGCGTTAAATTACTGTGCTGCAAGTCAGTTGTTCGTTGCACAACTTTTATTGGGGCACTCAGCCTCCAGAATTCGTCATTGCGCTTGGCTGTAGCAGCTCTATTTGATTGAGTTGAAGCATCCGTTTGAATAATATTAGAAGAAGACCCACCACCTGCTGATACCTGATAATTACCGCAAAGACTAAGTGCTTGTTGTTTAAACTCGGCACCAGATACAGCAACGAGTTTACCACTATAGTGTCTTTGGTGGGCCAAGGTTCCAGTACCCACATTAGCTACATCATAACGATAATAATCATCATGGCGTAATACGATAGGTGTAATAATGTCACCATGAATCAACACTATCCCATCATTTGGCTTGAAATAAATACCTCCAGATGTTGAGCAATAGCGTTTCATTCCGGCTGTATATTTAGATAGCAATTTATTTAGATCGGGCTGTTGTTTTTGTATACCCACATTATAGTTATGCTGAGTATAACCAGAATTAAAATCAGTCGATAAGTATTGTGTTTTATTTTCTAATTTAAATTGTTTAACAGTATCCTTGCCTCCTCCAACAGACAGTATTTTCACTTCATTGGTGATGTTACCGAATCTATCTTGCGTGATACTTGTTGCATCTTGTTTTTCAACTTTAGGGTTTGGACTTAAACTGTAGAGGGTATTTTCAATTTTATTAGCATAAACCTGATGGTATTTAGCCTGAACACCTTGCCACTCATTTGTGGCATACGTAAATTTCGTTTCACTAATTTTTTTGTCATTTCTGAACACTGTTTTAAGTACTGGTTTGCCTACTTTCCGATGATCCCATATCCCTGTTTTGCTAAATCTAGGGTCAAGATCTTTAGTAAGTTGGTCTGCGGTAGGGCTAAATGGATAATCGACTGAATAAAAATTGGTAGTGGTGACCGTAACGACATCCGCACTCTCAGTTTCAGTAATTCTAGAAAAGCCTAAGAACCCATAACCTCGTAAATGTGATCGAGCGCCTTCATACTTATAATTATAACGAGTGCGCTTATAGCCTCTTGGTGATTTGTGTACGTTTGCAACAAGGTATTTACGAGGGGTACTGTTAACGATTGGGTATTTATAATAAGGGACTTGTTTGTGCACACTGGTATCAACAGCAGGCTTATAATCCACATCATAAACCACACCATATTCTTCAATTTTGTAGATTTTATCTTGAGCAAAGGCTTGTGATGTTTGTATATAATCAGTAGTAAGTATATCAGACCAGCCATCACCATTTACATCTTGAAATAACAACGATGCATACTCAATAATACTCATCACTTGGATTGGTTCCAATTTACCAAACTGATTTTTGTATACAGCCGTACCTCGAATAGCTTCTGGGTAACCATCATTATTTATATCAGCAAAATTAATTGGATAACTTTCATCGATTAAATTAAGGAATGGATATGCTGGAGTAAAACTAATTCCATTAAATAATGAGATTTCAAACTGATACTCTGAGTCGCAGTATACTTGTTTATCCCCTCCAAACCCTCTACATTTTTTATGAATGACATCAAATACCGCATCTAAATAACCGTCGTTATTTATATCAACGAAGCGGTTAAACTGACTAGAACGAGAGCGATGACTCTGAAATCCACCAAACTTTTCACCGCTAAACTTATCAAAAGTGTTGCCATTACCCGAGATCAAATAATGAAGTTCTCCAAATTCTATTCTATATTTATCATCTTTCCCATCACCATTAATATCCGCCGCAAATAGCTCATCGCGTTGTAACAAGGGTTTGCTATTACCTATATAATCAGCAGCATAATCATGTTGACCATAATCAGTCTTACTGCAATAGGCTTTCAAAATACCATCAGCGTTTGGCATATAGCTATTTGCTTGGCCCTGATCTGAGTAGCAACTATAAAGTGAGGGTTGATTAATTGATCCTTGAAGAGCAAGACTTCTACCTTTATAACTCATTAGATAAGGTGAGCTTTGACCATCTCGATTAGCATCAAAAAATTGTGATGCAGCAAAAGCATTACTCTTAGGTGAATTCAATATGACTTTTGACCTAGACTGCCAGTTGAACCTAATTGGAGAGGAACATTTCCCTGCTGAACAATACTGAATTTGATTCAATATGCTGCGTTGTGTTCCAGTAGATTTTCCATAATTCAGCGCATATTTCCCTACCTCTGCCGCCGTTGAATCTTTAATTCTGACTTCACTTAAACGTAAAGAACGCTTTAGCAGGCTACCACCTAAATAACGAGAAGTTTTATCGTCACGGCCTTGATAGTTAAATTCAACTTCACCACCAACATAGCTAATGCGCTTGATATAGTGCCCATCAGTATTTTCGACATAATTAAACACAATATGATTGCGTTTAGTTATGTCTGTCATTTTATTTATCGTCCACTTATAGACATGGGATTGCCCAGGCAATTCAACCTTAGCATTGCCCGTATTTCCGTACTCATAGACGCTACCGTCTTTCTGCCATACCTTAAAATAAGATGGACCACTACCCTGTGAACCATACGATATAATTTTACTGTAACCATTTTTCTCTAACCGGTACTCTGTTCCATTGCCGCCGGGATTTCCTGATACAGTAATCAAACGTTCGCCATCTAAACAAAATCTATCATCACTATTAAAACTGACGCCACCCCAAACACCATCAATTGCTAGGTTTTTTCCGCAGCGATAAACAGAAGATAATCCAGCTACATTCCAGCCCATCCCCATAGTACCGTTAGGCGAATCACTTTGATATTTGAAGCTAAGGGATGGTTGTAAACCCGCTCGACCTACTGGTACTGAAATTGGCAATGAGTATGTAGCCTGACCACCCGATACATCGAAGTCACCACTAAGCATAGCGCCGCCGTTACCTTGTTCGGTAAAGGCATTAGCGGAAAAACAAGATGAGAACAAAACCAGAAACACTAAAGCACAACAAATTGTTGAAAAGCGTAAATGAGGGGCAAGTAAAGGTAGTTTGTGATTCATAACAACGTCCGTGTACTATAGGTAAAAATGATGTTTCGTTTAGCTTTGCTAGGTTTTAGCTTTTATCTGTTATCGATTTTAAACGTGCTAATCGACTTTTTAGTTCATTCAACTTATCCGATTCATCACTTTCAGAATCTTCTTGCAAAGAGATAGCATCGGTATTATTCCAATTATCAATATCAGGTACTCCATCATCCTGTAGTGCTTTCGTTACCGCTTTTTGTAACAGTTTTACAGGCGCTGGATATTCAGCGTCATCACTCAGGACCACGTCTGATTTAGCCTTTTCAATTGCTAATACAGGTTCTTCAGTTGCTAATAATGGAGAATCACTACTCTCAAAATCAGACCATAACCAAATATTTATTCCTGCAATGACCGCAGAAAAACAAATAATATAAACAGGTATTTTTGTTTTCATTAATTTAACCTAGATTGATTTTTAAATTAATTGCAGCTTTCATATATACCAAGGATAAACAGAATAGAGTTCAATATCTAGTTGTTTTATAATGAAAAACAAATAGATAAGGATTTTTAAAAACCAGCTTCAGTGTAAAGTTTTGTAAATTATAAATTTAAAAAAGATAAAACTACTTAATCTATTAAGACTCTAAGCTAAATCCAACAACGTAAGACCAATCAGAATAAACATCTAATTTAAAATAAAATGAACTTTATTCTGGTCTAATCGATCTGGACACCTTGATTGTGGATAATAGAACGAAGTTCAACACCTGCTAATGTTGATTCTGCACCAGCCCAGGGTTTCCACCCTAAGCATTGGTGTATATTTGATAACCCAACGATTTAAAGTTGAGTGGTAAAAATGAATGTTTCGCTACCGTATATAGCCACCACACCCTACTACAACAGTAACTTCAACTGGGTTATCCGTTTCACCCCCCCTTTTAATACACCTCAGTTGATGACCAATTATTGTTGTATTTTTAAACGTATCAGTAACAACTTATTTAATTTTAGTTGTTGATTACAAAATAAAAGTCAGCCTACAATAGAGCTAACTTTAATTAATTTGATACTTGTGATATGAAAAAAAACACCTGGTTGCCAGTTGCTTCACACCCAGAACTCTTAGTTGGGCAATATATAGTGCCTAACTTTGTTTCTAATTCTGTGGCTATTCAAGTTAATGATAATGAATTTATTCTAGTCAGCCCAGGAGCATCTCTGCTAGAGAATTGGCCGGAAGAGTGGCGTAAACCTGATACAAAAATACATATTATCATGCCTAATGCTTGGCATTTTATGGGCGTATCTGCGTGGCAAGCCGCCTTTCATAATCATACGCTATACGCCAGTGAATTAGCGAAAGCTAAACTCATTGCGAAAAAAGCATTCTCAGAAAATCAGGATATTGTTGCTTTACAACAAAAACAACCACCGTTACCAGAATGTTACCAACTTTTATTTCCACCTGGACACCGCGCTGGTGATGTTTGGTTAAAAAAACAAACCTCAGATGATACGAGTACTTGGATCACTTGTGACAGCTTCTTAAATTATGAACGACTCTCTAATCAGCCTGTTGCCCGTACTTTACAAAAAATATTAGGCGCGGCACCAGGGTTGAAGATGAGTCAGGTTGTTAAATGGTTAATTATTAATAATAAGCAAGCTTTTAAAACATGGTCTTTAAATCAATTGGAGCAAGATAATCCCACGACACTCATCCCTTCACATGGTGAATTGACGCAAGATGATCAGTTAAAAGATATAATTAAAAGTGTGATTACATCTAGCCTATAGAACATAGCAACGATAGCTAACTTAAGTAAATAACTTAGATAACGGGTACTCGCATGATAGTCGTCGCAAGAAACAGTTGCGCGACTACCGCTTATAACCGCACAGACAACTTACGTTATGAATCCCTTGTCATCAATGAGCAAAGATCTCTTGCGGCATTTTTGGGGGATGTTGCATGACAAATCGCAGATACTAACGCAACACCATCCACATTTGTGGCGATAACAGCATCAAGATTGGCAGCATTAATACCTCCTATCGCCACAATAGGGAAAGAGCTTTGAGCAACTGCCTTAGCCAGTCCTTCAATGCCCCATTCTTTCTTAATATTGGTTTTTGTTGGCGTAGCAAAAATTGCACTCAAGCCTAAGTAGTCCACAGGCAATGACTCTGCTTCAATAAGTTGTTGTTCATTTTCAATCGACAGACCAAGTAATTTAGTTTTACCAATCAATCGACGCGCTGTTGCTGCTGGCATATCCGATTGGCCAAGGTGTACGCCATCAGCATCAATAGCCAACGCAACATCGACTCTATCGTTAATGATCAATGGCACGCCTGTCCCTTGCAAGATAGCCTTCACAGCCTGCGCTCTTTCGATAAAACGGCGCACATCCCCCTGCTTTTCTCGTATTTGTACCATGCTAACGCCACCAGCAACGGCTTCATTAACCACATAAGTCAATGTAGCAAGATCTTGTTTATCATCAGTAACTAAATATAAACGGTATGGATTCATGTTGTCTCACGATAATTTCAAGCGTTGAATCAGTGTATCTTCATCCAATTGATACAAGGCATCCAATAAATTAAGTTGTAAGCTGCCAGGACCTTTTGATTGTTCTGCGGCAATTTCACCGACCACACCGAAGATCGCGGTAGCCGCTAATCCAGTTTCTTCGCCTACCGCGGCAAAGGCACCGGTAAGCGCGCTCAATGAACAACCCATACCAGTGACATACGGCATCATTGCATGGCCATTTTGCAACTGAACTTGCCCCTCTGGTGTGATCACAAAATCAATCGCACCAGAAATAACAACACTGCACTGATAAGTGTTAACCAAATAACGCGCAGCACCAATCGCCGTATCGCTGCTATCCAGCGCATCAACGCCTTTGTTCTGGCCTTTTTCGCCAGCCAGCGCGATGATTTCAGACGCATTACCACGAATGATTAACTTATTCGCGGCTTGCGCTATTTGACGTGATGTTTCGGTTCGCAATGCACTAGCACCGCATCCGACAGGATCAAGTACCACCACCTTGTTATTTATATTTGCCTGCTCAACCGCAAACACCATACGCGGTGTCCACTGGCTATCTAAAGTGCCAATATTGATAACGAGCGCACCAGCAAAAGACATCATTTCAGCCATTTCTTCACGGGAATGCGCCATGATTGGCGACGCACCAATCGCAAGCAATACATTTGCGGTATTATTCATCACCACATAGTTAGTAACATTCACCACCAGTGGTTTTTGCTCACGCAGTGCATTTAACGCGGTCACAATCGTATTGATATTTAAACCTAATGGTTGATTCATGCTTTGCCCTCAGAGATGATGTCTAATCCTTGCTGCCAAAAAGCAATTTCCATTCGTGTCGCGGTTCTAAATACTGTGATCAAGTCTCGCCCACGCTGGCTGTGCAAATCAATTTCAGCTAATAACACATCGATGTGTTCCATACCTCGAAGGGCCCCTTGCTGAAATTCATCACCACTATAGAGTGTGATCCAGTCTTTAAATTGATTGCCTTCCAGCTTGGTATTTTCATCTGCAATAAGGTTGCGCCCTATTTCTGCATAACCAAAAGAACAAGGCGCTAACGCTACGTATAAATCAACAATATCCCCTTTCATACCGGCATCCAGTACATAGCGTGTATAGGCGACAGTACCAAAATCTTCGTCTTCCGCTTCCAAGTCAGACTCAGTCATACCCCAATTACTACAATAGCTCACGTGGTGGCTAATCTCTGAACTCAGTAATCCATTCACACTAGGCAGTGCTTGACGCATATCAGCTAGCGTGTTCGCTTTGTAAATAGCCAACGCATAAGCGCGCGCATACTGTTTTAGAAACAAAAAATCTTGCTTTAGGTAATGCAAGTAACATGGTTGTGCTAACGTGCCTTTTGCCAATTGTTGAACAAAAGTATGTTTGGTGTATGCATCCCAATCTTGACGACAGGCATTGATTAAATCTTGATGATTCATATAACAACTCATTAATTTATTTTTATTGATTAAAAAAAAGAATTACAACCGATTACAGCGCAGGTACATAATCTTTTGCTTTCGGTAAAGACTTGATGATATTTTGCGAATACATGAATTGAGCATAATCATCATAACGCTTCAGATCGATCGCTGAAGGACGCATAGCAAAACGTGTCAAAGTATCGTTCCAAGCGCGTTTATTAAGCTCATTATTTAATGTGTCTGGTGCGTACGCCGCAAACTCTTTCCACGCTTGCTGCGGATGATTAACAATATAAGTCGTCGCTTGCTCTATGGCCTTATTAAATCCAGTAATCGCTGCTTTGTCATAGGTATTTGCATTCGCAACAAAGATCAGCTCGTCATAGGCTGGTACACCGTGTTCTTCAGGGAAAAATGCCTTTGCTTTAAAACCTTCAAGGGCCAGTTGATTCCCTTCAAAGTTACGAAATCCCCCCCAGATTGCATCGACCCGACCAGATGCCAGTGAAGAAGAAAGCGCCCACCCTACATTAATAATTTTAACATCGTCATAGCTAACGCCACCTGTTTTCAGCATAGTCCCTATCGTTGCTTCTTCATTACCGGAAAACGCTATACCAATTGTTTTACCCTTAAAATCAGACAAATCATTGATCTTTTTATTGTCTAATACCATCAAGGTATTTAAAGGTGTCGCAATCAAGGTTCCCGAACGGATCAATGGTAAACCAGCAGCGACATCAATCGTCAAATTAGGCTGATAAGAGATCGCTAAATCGACCTTCTTCGCTGCAACCAGTTTTGGTGGCATACTTGGATCAGCAGGCTCTTGAATGTCAACATTAAGACCTTGAGCTTTAAAATAACCACGCTCTTTCGCAATAACGACAGGGCCATGGTTCGGATTCACGAACCAATCCAGCATCAGGGTCAATTTTTTCGTTTCTGCATGAGCAAAGACAGGTAACAGAGTCGCAGTAAGTGCCAAAGCACTAAAAATAATATTCTTTTTCATTAAACGTCCTTAAATTCCGATCAAACTTCCCAAGGGATCAGTTTTTTTAACAATTTATCTGCCACAAAATAAAGCGTGATAGACAAGGCTGACAATATAAATAACGCGGCAAACATTTCATCTATCATCATGCGTGCATTTGCCTGCAACATAAGATAGCCCAAGCCTTCACTTGACCCGACCCACTCTCCGGCAACTGCACCAATTGGCGCAATAACGACCGCCACACGGATCCCCGAAGCAAGCGTTGGTAAAGCCGCTGGAAATTGAATATGACGCAACATTTGCCACTTGGTCGCGCCCATTGTTTTTGCCAGATCAAGATAACCAACGGGAGTATTTCGTAAACCGTCGTAACAACAGGTGGTAACAGGAAAAAAGATGATCAACGCCGCCATCACGATTTTGGATGAGATACCGTAACCTAACCACAACATCAATATTGGTGCGATAGCGAACACGGGAATGGCTTGGCTGGCAATCAAAATAGGCAATAACCAACGTTTAACTGGATTGAACAGCAGCATTTGTAGTGCGAATAACAACCCCATAGTTAAACCGAACAGTAAGCCAAGTACGATCTCTTGCGCGGTGACCCAACCGTGTTTAAGTAAGACAGTGTGTCTTTGAAGCAATCTTTCGAATACATCCACAGGGCTGGGTAAAATGAATGAGGGCATCTCAAAGATAATCACGACAGCTTGCCACAAGCCAATAATCACCGCAGCGCTAATCACCATGCGAACCAGTGGGTTAACTACACGTGGTTTACTTTTCACCTTGCATGGTATTATATCTGCTTGGAGTGTATTAACTTGGATTGCGTCTACCTGATTTAAATCACTCATAATCTTGATCCAAGCGAGCCATAATGGTGCGCTGAAGTTCAGCACACTCCGCATCAAAATCACGAGGCGTCACAGAGGCGGGAACGAGCAACGATTCTGCATAAGCAGGCTTTCCTTGCATAATATAAAGTCGGTTTGCTAAGCGAATAGCTTCTTGTGGATCGTGGGTGATAAATACCACCGTTTTATCTTGCAGCAATTGGTAAGCAAGGTTTTGCAGGCGATAGCGTGTTACTGCATCTAACGCAGAGAATGGTTCATCCATTAATACGATGGGTTTGTCTTGCATGAGCGTTCTCGCCAGCGCCACGCGCTGACGCATACCTCCGGATAGTTGCTGCGGCAAGTAATTTGATTTATCCGCCAGCCCCACTTTTTGTAATAACGAGTGCGCTTTATCAAACTGAATGTGTGTTTTCTTTGTTTGATAATCCGCACCGCCAAATTGAGTGCTTAACATAACGTTATCTAACACCGACAACCAAGGCATCAACAGATCTTGCTGCGCCATATAAGCAATATTATCCTTGATGTCACATTGAGGTTGCGTGGAGAGTTCACCGGCCCAATCCACTTTATTGTCAAGCAAGTTAGCAAGGTAGCGCAGTAAAGAGCTTTTACCACAACCACTTCGCCCCAAAATACATGTCCACTGCCCTGCGGGAATATGCATATCAAGTCCAGCTACAGTCACTTCAGTACTGTCGTGATAACGCAGGTAGCCACCTGATATATCGATACTGACAGCATTTTTGTTGGCAGATATCGCCAATGTATTAGCAGACATTAGCGTGACCACTGAAGAAATGATTTACCGGTCCATGGCCTTTACCTATCTCTAATTCATCGGCATGCGCAATGGCCTGTGAGATATACTGTTTACCCAGTTGCACAGCCCGCAACAGATCATTACCTTGTGCCAGATAGGATGCGATAGCCGAAGATAACGTGCAACCAGTACCATGAGTATTACGCGTGTTGATACGTTTTGCTGTTAAGTGGTGGACACCTGCGGGGAAAATGAGCAGATCGTTACTGTTTTCATCTTGTTCTAAGTGACCACCTTTGAGTAGTACTGCTTTTGCACCCAGTTGTCGAAGGCCAGTGATCATGTTGATCATGTCTGCTTCGCTGCTCGGTATTTCACTACCAATAAGCGCAGCACCTTCAGGTAAGTTTGGCGTAATGATATCGGCAAGCGGCAGTAATTCCGCTTTGAGCGTGCTGATCGCAGATTCTTGTATCAATAAGTCGCCACTGGTCGCGACCATGACGGGATCGACAACTAAAAATGCAGGTTGATACTGTTTTATTTTGGCCGCGACTATTTTGATGATGTCATCATCGGCCAGCATACCGACTTTAACTGCAACGATATTCAGATCAGTAAAAACAGCATCAAGTTGTTTTTCGACATGTTCAAGGGGTATTGGGAAAATGGCTGACACGCCGAGGGTATTTTGAGCAGTAATTGCGGTGATCACTGAGCAGGCATAACTGCCCGTTGCAGACATCGCTTTAATGTCGGCTTGAATACCAGCGCCGCCACCACTATCGGAGCCCGCGATCGTGAGTACGATAGGTGTAAATGCAACTTGGTTTTTATTTATTGCGGTAATGTTTGACATAAAGTTCCTAAGGCTAACGTATAGGAACTTTATCGAGCTAAAATTTTATGACACGTGACGGATCAAATAATACAAAGCAAGACTTACTAGTTCCCTACGCCAGTATTAACTGAATCAGGTTCAACGGGTCTTGCAAAGTGCAATCTCAGCCTAAAAGGCCCCCCGACTATATATGCGCACATAATAACAAGTTTTATTAAAAGAGCAACTTAACAATGCTAATTACCTTTAATGTAGTTAGTTTGCTTAGTCATTGAGCATGACTGCATTATTTTCTGGTGAGGTACTCAACCAAGGCGATTTAATGTTCTCGTTGCCGACACTCCACAATATACAACCAACTGGCAGGATATAATGATTTGAATCGTCAATTTCCCTTGGTAATTATAAAAACGACAGAGTCGCTTGGTAGTTATGGTACGACAAAGTCCCTTGGTGATCACAGGCTTAACGCTGTTGATCTAAACCATAGTTGGACAGAACTGGCTTAGAGTTATTGTGCTAACCGAGATAATACACATTAGATTTTGTAGCTAAATTCGCTATACCACTACACTGCTGTTGTAAGGGTATTTTGATAAATAGCTTAAACTGATATCATACACCTGTCTAAAATCAATGTTTAAGTTATAAAGATGAAAAAACAAAGTGGTTTCACTTTAATCGAGCTAGTCATGTGTATCATATTACTTGCTATTTTATCATCCGTTGCAATCGCAAAATTCTTAGATTTTCGTACAGATGCACGGAATGGTTCTTTAGCCGAAGTCCGTGCTCAAATTGAATCTCAGGCAACAGTTGTTTATGCAAAATTAGCTTTAGCAGGGTTAGAGAAAAGAAACCCGAATAGAAATGATCCTATCACTGGTGGCGGATATTACGGAGATGAACCTGCGGATAATCCATTTAAAAATATCTGCGGTCATGATTGCTATTTTATTTATGGAACACCTTCCGCCTCGTCAACAACAATATCCTCACTTATGCACAGAATTGGACAAGGACAGGATATCGTCTTTTCTGGGTATCATTCTAATGATTGGGTTTCAGAGGGTGTATCTGGCACTAATATTGTAGCTACGTTTTCTTTTAGAGATAATGTAAATATATCTACAAATCCAGAGCTCAACACGTTAAAAGCAGAAAGTTGTTTCATTTGGTATTCAGGAGCAAGAGAAGATAGAAGCTTTAAGATTGGAACTGTCTCATGCGAATAGAATAAATTGTTGGGATGTTTGATGATGGTCAACGAAGGCACCTAGAATTATTTTTGCTGGGTGTTGGTTCGCTAGATTTCACGTAGTGAACCATTATTAGACACGGATGCTAGAATGATTGATGCAATCAATCAGCACGCTGATTTATCACTGCCAAACACTAAAACATTACCGACTAAATGGGTCGTTGACTGCCGAAAAGTCGGTTACGGTCTTCCCGCCTTACAATATCTGCCACGCTATTTATATCGGGGCGTATTACCTGATAAAGACATCATCGACACGAGCCATAATACGGTGACATTCAACTATAAAGACGGACAAACTCAAGCAATGAAAACCAGAACCTTACCGACATTGCAATTCCTCTGGCTTATCTTGCAGCATGTGTTGCCGAAAGGGTTACAGCGAGTGCGGGATTATGGTTTTTTGCACGGTAACGCCAAGCGGTTACGCGTGCGTATTCAAGTCATATTACTGCATCAGTTAAATTGGAGTATGCCTAAACTAGTCGCAACGTTCACTGCGAAAGCCATCAGAATTTGCCCTTGCTGCCAGCATGAAATGAAGTGCGTTGGTATCACACGAACGACCTAGCCGAAAGGTGAACATAATAGGAATAATGGCATTAATAACACAGGTTAGAGATATTAAATTTATGGTGAACACTGGCTAGTTAATTGATAAATAACAGGTCTATTATTTATCTCAATTTCGCTCGTCTTGGATTTACCCCAAAGACGAAGTACCCACTAAGATTAAACACGTGATTTAATATATAAAAGAAGGACTTGGACTTTCTCAACACTCGAATAAGGTGTCGGTTTCGCGACACCTATTCTTATATGTTATTTTACTGAAGCGAAATGATACCAATTTGAGGGTATCCACCATTATCATTTGTCCGATAACGAATCCATACATTTGATTGATTAGAAACTTTGGCCGTTAGTGCTGTAGAATAAAGCGCATCGGCAGTAGGATCTCCAGCCTTCCCTAATGCAATCCAACCTGATATCCCTTCAACTTGAATTAAATATTGCCCACCACTATTTATATAAGCAACCGTAATTTTTGCATTATGCTTATCTAGCATCTCAGCTGATGCAAATGTAGATACAATAAAAAAAATGGTGAATAATAACGTTTTGTAAATTTTGATAAAATATACTCCGTAAAATATAACGCCTAAATAACAGGCTAAAAATAGTGGGCTAAAATGGAGCGAAGCGAATAGCCCGCTGTATTTAGGCTTACTTTATTGCCTAGCTAGCATTATCCTACACGGTGAACCCGTATACGACTACCTACACAGCCACTTGTTTTATCATAACCAATATTAACTTTCTCACCAGTCGAATACGCAGTTAAAATCCTAGACATAACTAAGCTTCTTGATTCAGCGGAAATATCAGACGCAATTGACAAATAATCTAAAGTTGAACATGTAGGGTGAGAAGTGGGTTGACCTTCAACTCTAATTAAAATTTGTGTACTACCAGTATAAGTAAGAACGTTAGTTATCTTGCCCGAAAAATTCGCATCGTAACCTGCAAACGTTAAATTAGAGAAAGTTAAAGCAACGCCTAAAAGTATAAATTGTTTCATATGTAACTCCTTAGTAAATATTGTAATGCTAACGTTTATTTTATGGGATTCCGTATAATACCTAGAAAATAACTAGCGTTATATCCTTGATAAATATTAGGTCGTTGAATGTGTTAACTAACCTGCCGCGTACTGGCGATTTTTTGCATTTTTGTTTTGAATAAGTAATAAACATCAGCCTTTCTTGAAGGCTAAGGAACATTGAAATTTATTACCTTTAAATCATCAACATTTTGTGAAAACAAGATAAAATCTAAATTTTCAATGTTAACTGGCGGCAATAATAATATCTGCGGCTTATGTCTATGCGCTTAGTTAATTCGCGATATTAAACCACCCCTTTAGGGATTCATGGCGATATATTTTAACTTAAACCACGCAGCAATCATCACCCCATATAAATCAACGAAACCGCTATTCTTTACGATACTTTACACTTCTCACCGCCGGTGGATTCGGCCACTTCTCTTTTAAAACAACTAGATAATAAACTTGAATCACTTTATTCTTACGCTTTGTTGAAATCTAACATTACCCTTAGGCGGTTCTAGAACGTGTATTAATCAAAACGAACATATCCATTTTTATTAGCTGTTTTACCCTGTTGCTGGTTGGGATTAATGTCTGCCTGTGGTATTCACCGACAACAGCAGAGCCTGATTTATTTACAATTTAAATGCAGAAAGAGATAAAATGAAATGAAAAGCATAGTTTATGAAAATAAGTGTACGGTACAAAAAAAAGTTATAGCAAATATAATATACGGAATATTGTATTGTATTTCTCTTTTATTCATTACACCTACATGGGCTAATAAAGTCGAATTGTTTGAATCAAATAAAACGCCAGTTTTCAGAACCGGTAATGATTTTGATACATTAGACATTGTTCCTGCAGATAAGAATGGTATCTCATACAACGTATTTAAAAAGTTTAAGCAAGATGGCAACCCTATTAATATAATTAATAATCCAGCTTTAAATCCTTTACTTAAAAACACGATCCAAGCACCTACAGTGATTGTATTATACGTAAAAAACACTAGCATTGAATTAGGTCAATTAAACATTATTGGCAAAGGCGCTGAACTCATTATTGTTAGTGATACAGATATTACCTGCTTATCTTGTGATTTTAATAATATTTCTCGGCTAGTACTCACGACAGGGACCCCTGTTTTTAATAATGATCGATTAACTTCATTCAATGTAACCCAAGGAACCATTAATATTGATTCTGGTAATGATGTATCAGGCCTAATGACAAATGGAGCTAGTGTAATTGATCTTATTGCCAATAAAATTAATGTAAATGCGGAAATTAATACCCAACTATTTGGACGGAAAACAGCACAAGGTAAAATTAAAGTTGATAACAATGGACCATTGAGTGTTGCTGTAGGAGAGTTACAGCTAATTTCTGGTCATAATATTTTTGACTTGTCTTCCGGTGCGATAGCAGTTCAAACAGACTCGACATCCAATGTTGACAGCACTATTAATGTATCGGCCCCAATTTATGCTGGTGATTTAAATTTAGAATCTACAGCATTACATGCAAAATTAACTATCAATGCCCCACTAAGTACAATCGCAGATTTAACCCTAGCGAGTACCTATAAAACAACAACTGTATTACCTTTAGATTCAATTACACTTAAGGCATTTGGCCCTATAATCATTACTGACCAATTAAAGTCTGGTAACAAGGTTAACCTCGAAAGTACCAATACTATTTCAATAATCCAACCGCTAGGTTTTAACCAAAAGAGTATTGAGACTGGATCGTTGAATATCGCAGCGGTAGGTTTATTTTCAAATTATGGTGTTCTCCAGTCTAAAGATTTGTATATAGCGGCAGGTCGTATTAATAATGAGAATGCGTTATGGGGGACTGATGAAGTCTACCTTGCTGTACAAACTGATATTGATAACAGGTTTGGTGGCATGATTATAGGCGAAAAAATTGCCCTAAATGCCAAAGGAAAAGTTAATAATGGTTCACTTAAGCCTTACCGCCTTATCCCAGGTAATCGCAACGGTCAGACTTTCGGCGATCTTATCATTGGTACCGCGCCCAACCTACCTGATGATCCAAATGGGATGGTTCGAGAACGCATTGATACTCTCGCAGCCACTATTTTGGGAAGCGAAATTGTTATTCAAGCCAGTAAATTCAGCAATCTTAATCCTTATGTTGTTACGAGAGCCTCTTATGGGAATAAACCTGCTGAGTTGGATACCGTTAAGAATAACCAAGTCATTATTTCTGCTGAAACGTCAATGACAATTAAGGCTAAAGAAGAAATTTTTAACTCTTCGGGCATTATCGAAGTATTAGCCGGTTCGCTTACTGTTGATGCACCGCTGATGAAGCAAGAGCGTTATCATGTTCGAACGAGTACACACACCGGAATGAAAAATGTGAGAATAGATCATTGTGATAATCCTAAAAGTGCTCACTATAAATATGCTCGAACAGAGGGAAAAGCTACGAGTCCCCAACAATGTAAGAATTATTGGGATAATTATCGTCCATGCAATATGTTGCCTATAATGTGCCCAGGTTTCTCTATTTATAATTACTTTAAACCAGATGGTGATAAGTTATCCAAGACTCGTTTTGAACGAGTGAATGCGGAAGTAACAACCCCATATGTACAAATATTATCCCCTCTCGCTCGAACACGCATAAATGGTAACCTAATGTTAAACGCTAAACGCTTAGAAAATGAAAGCAGTGCAATTGAAGTAATTGGAAATGTACAGGGAAAATCAGGACACATTAATATGGTCGGGTACAAACTTGACCGTTTCGCAACCCTTACCACGATAACTCATCACTCTAAACGTTACTGTTCTCGTCGTGCAATAGTCTGTTTGAAACGAAAAACAAGACGTTGGACAACATCTTCAACTGAATTGGTTAAACAGGAAACTATGTTGAAATTCCCTTTTATTTTCTTTGTAGATGGCAAAGTTGAAGCCGGATTTGGGACTCAAAGTCAAAATTATGATGACATAACCTTTGGCCCCAACAGCTAACTTGGCAATTAAATTATCTCTTTTTAATAAAAATTGAACATGATCACCAGAAATTGGAGTGGAACAATGCAACGGATAAGCAATCCAATCACCCACCTGCGAGATAGCATGTGGTATAGAATTACTGCACATATATTGACAGTAGTATTATGTCTCAACATAACAGCCCCTGTTTATGCAGCAGTAAAAATTGCACAGCAGGTAGAGGATGTTGAAGAATATCTTTATAGTTCGGTACGTTATGAATTTATGCAAGATGTGCGCGAGCATTTATATAAAGCAACGTTTGAATCAAAAGCAGCTTCTATTTTTGATGGGTTTGGCTATTTTTATGATCAAGTCTCGGCGCATAATAGCAATGCATTTGAAGACGTAAAACTTGTCCCTATTAATGTTAGTGACATTACGATCTTTGTGCCAGTGGCACCAAAAAAACCACTTTATATTGGCACGCCCTATGTTGAAAGAGGACTCATTAAACAGCAATTATCTCAACTATTAAACAAAGCTTGGATTTCAGGTAATGGTTATAACAATTTCAATGAACTCACAAAAGATCTTTATCAGAATGCTATTCACGTACTTGATGAAAAGCAGTTCAAATTTGGGCAAAACCTTACTCTTGAGCAAATAAAAAGTATAAATAAAGACATAATCTGGCCAGAAAAACGTACTTTAAGTACAGGGAAATCAGTTTATGTTCCTTTTATTTATCTAACACAAGCAACAATTAATAGTAATAAAATAACCAATTCTACATTTAGCTTTGATACTGCAGAAATAAATACAAAGAGCTTTACGGTGAATGGTGCTCGTATTGAAGCTCGCCGAGATTTATTGATCAAAACACTTGAGGATTTCAATTCAATTTCGGGTGGTAGTGTAGGTTCAGGCGGTGATTTAACTATTTCAGCTGGTCGCAATTTAAATAATTTATCAGGTTCAATTAGTGGTCAAAACGTTACTCTTATCGCGAATAAATTAACCAACGATACTTTAGTAACACGGTTTGACTATGGTCATGGATATTCAGAATCATTTGATACATTAGGCACGATAAGTAGCTTAGGTGATTTAAATATCCAAACTAGTGGTGACGTAATAAGCCATGGTGGTCAATTTGATACGCAAGGTACTATGCGTATTCAAGCTGGCGGTGATGTTTTATTGCTGACTCAGGAAGCTAAAAATGAACGTCATGAGTCTGGTAATGGCTGGACTGATAATGAATCATCACTCGTTAATTTGCAAACTCACCTTTCTGCTGTCGATTTACTCTCCATTGTGACAAACGGTAACATTATATCGCAAGCGGCCATTATCGAAAGTGAGGGTATTTTAGAACTACTTGCAGGAATGGGGATTACAATTATTCCTGCAGAAAATGTGACTTCAAGTAGCAGCTCATTCGAAGCATCTTCGAGTGGTACTTTTGGTACCGATGTGAGTGAGTCGAGCGATATTAAGCGAGCTACAATCGTACGCTCTTTGCTAAAAGCTGGCAACAGCATGGTATTGAAAACGGAGCAAGGAAATATTGTTCTTAAAGCTGTTGCAGTTGATACTCTAGGCGCAGCAAAATTAATAGCTGAACATGGCGATATTCAACTCCTAATATCAAGACATGCAGAATCAGCAGATTATAAAGAATCCTATGAAGGGTCTTTATCATATCGTCACCAAGGTCATGGTTATTACCGAGAAAAAGCCTACTACAATGAATTTGTAACTGGTGGCGGCTTAATGCTTGATGCTTTTAATGGCGTCCGTATTGAGTATGCTGGCCATGCCGATGATTTAGATAAAACGATTGAAGAACTGGCTCATTCACCAGAACTAGCTTGGATGAAGGACATAAGGGACAGAAGCCAAAGTGGGGAAATAGACCCTGCTGTTTGGGAAAACGTCGAGCTCATCATGAATGAGTGGAATTATGATGATAGTGGACTGTCTCCCGCTGCAATGGCTATTATTGCAGTGGTTGTGAGTATCGTCACTTATGGTGCTGGAGCTGCGATTGTTGGGACTGCAGGAGGTGCTCTCAATGGTGCAATGGTTGCTGCGGTACAAGCTGGTGTTACGGGGTTAACAAATCAGGTTACGACCTCTTTACTCGGAAATGGTTTTGATCTAAGCGCAACGTTAAAAGAGCTTGAGTCTAGTGATACGGTAAAAAAACTTGCAACGTCAATGGTTACCGCAGGTGTTATTTCAGGTCTTGATACAGCGCTATTCGATGGTTATATCAATATCGATGAACCATCTATTTGGGCGCAAAGTGCTCAAGCGGTGACACACGCAGCAATTAATACTTCAGTGCCATTATTAATTAATGGTGAGAGCTTTGATGATTTTGGTGAGAGCTTTCTCAACAGTGTTGCAATGTCAGCTGTAAATACATTGGGTGAAAAGGTTGCTAATAAAATCGGGGAGGCGGCTAAAGACAATAAGATTGGTGATGCAACTAAATATATTGCGCATGCTGCTTTAGGTTGCACGCTTGGCTCGATGACAACTGCAGTTAATGGTACCAATTCGAGAGGTGTGAGTGAAGGGTGTTGGTCTGGAGCCGCTGGGGGCGTTGTCGGTGAATATATAGGTTCCACCTACAGAGATGACATAGATCAAATTGAGACAGAGACGGCTGAAAAAATCGAAGCCATCATGAAAGAAGAGTTAGTAAATGATACAGGAGAAAGTGTTCAAGAATACGCTAAAAAACAAAATCAGCGGTTCTTAGAATTAAGACAACAAGGCATTGATATATCTAAACTGGCGGCAGGAATTTCAGTCCTTGTGCTGGAAGGGGATGTTGACGTTGGTATTCAAACTGGCGGAAATGCGGCTGAGAATAATGCGTTATTTATTCCAATAATGTTTATGGCAGTTAGAATCGCATTAATGGCATACACTGCTTATGAAGTGAAGCAAGCAGTTGAAAAGATTGTTGACCTTATAAAAAATGGAACCGATGACCAGATAAGAAACGAATTACAAGGCGTGCTACTAGAGGCTGGAGCTGAAGTCGCCTTTGGTCAGATTGCTAAAGCACTTAAAGCAGGAGAAAAGCTCAAAAGTATTTTGGATAGATTGAGCACTGATGAACTTGTAGAGGCAACACAGAAGTTGCTCACCGGCAGAGGGCAGCATAACCTTGCAGCGGATATAGGTAACGCAAGTGCTTGTATGAAGGGAAATTCTCATTGTGAGATTAGTACATCTTCAAAGCCGCCTGCAACTAGAGATGAATTAAGTCATGCAGCTTATAGAGCTCGCTACCCTGGGTCAACATTGAGTGAGTCACAGTATGCAGAACAGCTTAAAAACAAAAACATTGGTGAAGATGGTCGTTGGAGGAATAATGATACAACTGGTAAACCATCAATCGTTGGCACTCCGAAAACTCCAGTTAGATTTGAAAATCTAGACCCTAAGGAATATGAGAATTTAAATCGTAAGACCTCAGATCTTGACGGACATCCAGTAAATTTAAATTATCAAGATGTGGCAGAATTGCGTGTTGAAGCACATCAGGGCTATGAAAAAGCCAAAGAGATTAATGATTACAATTTGATGAAGTTTTATGATAACAAAAAGAAACAATACTCGGCAGATTTAGGGGAAATGTCGACAGAGGGAATGAGCCGGAAACTGGTCGGTGATGATGCAACTAAATTGTATAGTAAGTATCCTGGTTTAAATAAAACAAACAACCAGTTCGATCAGATTTATAAATCTGGTATTGAACCCGATATCACGATAACCTTTTTAGAAGCTAAAGGTGGTAATAGCAAATTAGGTAGTAAAATGTATGAAGGTGAACGTGTACAACAAGGCTCTAAAGAATACACTGAGTCAATCATTAAGGACATGAATTTATGGTACGAAAAGGCAAGTAAGAGCGCTAAAAACCCAGAGGAAATGGCCGAATTTAAAAAGACGCTTGATTATCTAGAAGATTACCAAGAGAACTTTAAATATAAAGTTGTTAAGCAGAAACTTGATTCTATCGATGGCGCATTAAAATATATTGAAGTGATTGATTATGAACACTAGGAAAACCAACATGACATTGACACATTACAGATTTAATGAGTTCGGCACTCTTAGTCCTTCCATACAGGAAAGAATAAACTTAGATTATATCAGCGACATTAAAAATTGGGAAAGACGAAAAGTAAATAATTTTAATGCGAGTCGTTATCGAAACTTATTAAGTTTGAATAAATTACAAGCTTTAATTGGGAAAAGTTATTTACTAAATAAACCTAAAACCCAAATTATGCGTCACCTGTATACATTCCCAGAGTCAGGGATGTTGGATGTCTTTTCTCAGTTACATGAGGGTAAAAAGATAACACTCACGTTAGAGGGGCATAGTTGTGAGGTGATTGCCGATAGTAAAAAGGAGTTAAGCTTTAGGGGTTGGCTTGACATGTTCTTCGTTACCTTGATATTACGCGATCATTTTTCTCACTTGCCGATACTACTTGGTTTGCCTGATAATATCATTTCAAAGCCATATAGTTCAGGTGAGATTAATGGGTTTAATCTTGCATTTGCCGAACTATGCAAAGGTATGTTTAACCCCTACGCAGACATGCGTAAGCTAAGAGACAAGGTGGTAGAAGCGTCTGCTCATTTTTATGTGGAGTGGGAGGAGCAGAAAGAATACGTTAATCATCTCTATTTACCCTTGGTTGAATTGCTCTGCGTTGTTCACAGCGCAGAGAGAGAATCACATTATCAGAGTAGCTTATTGCACGCACTGCAGGCACATAAAGCCTACTATGATAATGAAGATAGGTCACATGCTGCAGAGGCAATGATTGCGCTTTGTATCACAGGCATTGCAGCTTATGCCTATGATAGGTTCGGCCTAGTACCAGAAATTGAAACTGATTATATGCCGCAGTGGCTAGTAAAAGGTGAATTTCCGACTTACGATGAGGCCTTTCCGGAAATAAAAGCACTACCTAAGCCAATACGCAGTGATTTTGAGTTTACCGCGGAGAATTTGCCCAGAACTCAACCTGAATCGAGGCGTATTTACGAAGCAGCGCTAAAGTGGGCAAAAGAAGAACGAGAATTACCGCCTCTTTGCGATGTTATTGGCCGTGATATTGATTCTAAACCGGTCAACAAAAATATTGTTGGTGAAATTTTTATCGATGTACTAGGAGACGATTGGGTTCTAACGCTTTATTCTATGGAGCCAAGCTTAATACAAGATCCGCAAGCTTGGTTAGCAGCTATGACAACACGCTGGCAGGCGTTTATCGCACAATATTCACAAGAGGCTATCACGAATGTGAGGTTTATTGAGTGTGATTAGTTATTACCGATAGTCTTCTTTTAAACATCTCCACCTCCATAGGTGGAGATGTTTTACATGAGAAAATCGATGGCAAAAAACGATGTCCATATAGCGACTTAGCAACAGCTCTAACGCAGAAAGGGGCAAATCTGGTTTAGACTATCTACACCCCTACCATATAAAAACCGAAAAATTAGCACGCATGGCTCCTAAGCATATATCAGTTGCAGGCCAGAGAACTGAAAGGTTTTCAACTCATGTCAAAGTGTCTAGGTTTGACCTTCGTAATGTATTATAGCGACCATCACAGCACTGTATAAAAACACAGTTCAATACTGTATAATCTACACACCTGTATGTTAATTAAGTGGATGTTTTATGCGAGTACTTTGTTCTGAGTGTGGTGATAAAAGCCGCATACAAAAAACGAATAGAATTTCGATTGAATACACAGATTTATATTGCAGCTGTACTAATCCAGAATGCGGCCATTCATTTGTAATGAACCTAAGCTTTAGCCACACATTAAGCCCGTCAGCAAAAAGCTCAGGTAAGCTGGCCTTTGAAATGCTGAAATCACTCGATCCCAGTCTACAGAAAGAACTTAAGCAGAAGCTTTCAATGTTGTAATAGCAAAACTGGGTTATGAGGGTTTGCTATTACACATCTAAGATTGTTCACCAGGTCTAATCAATCGACTTATCTAAACGCTCGGTATTACAAGCACCTTTCAAAACACCCATACGTCTAACCATTTCATTCATGCGCCTTGTCATTTGATTCATATCCCGCACAAGGTTTCTTGCCGCTTCAGAATCGATTAGCGACTTACCCTCTACATTCATCGTCTGCAGAGTCGTTCCATTACTATCAACAGTAATGAGATATCGCGTGATATGAGGGTCATCATTTAACTCTGTCACAATGCCACTTGTATCAAGTACCTGGTCATCTTTATTTTCTAATATTCGGCGCTGGAATATCTTGCTCAGACTCCAATTAAACTTAACTTTTCTCATATCTACCCATCTCCATAACTGTCATTCTATGTTGGAATTTATTAATAATATTCTTCAATTACCACACAACTAAACAGCCTATTTATGGCCTATTCAGTCATCTGATGTTTGCTACTCGTGTCATCGTCTTTCTGCTGAATACAGCTTTAACGTGAACGTTATAATCAATAATATGGGCTGCGGTTTTATAGGGCTGAATTACCATGTTCAAGTACAACAGCATTAATGCTAACGCGTTAACTCGGCGCTTCTTCGCCCGTGTCGTTCTGTATCAATGTCAATAAATACACGACGACTTCCTCGTTATTTTTAACCGTATCTTGCGCTGATGCGTCAATTACAAAGTTCTCAGCATCTATTTGTAACTCTTTCATAATCCAGTCCTTAAAATAAAACAACTGGATAAGATTACAGTGGTTTCATTTGCTTGTATATGTGAAAAAAGCACATTCCAAAAATGGATTATATAACGATAGCAGTAACCACTTTTAACCAGCACTAACCCCAATCCCAGTTTTCCCAATCTTCCCAACCAGGCACAAATTCTTGATTATTATCCACCTTGAGCGCTGGCGTATTCCAACCCTCCCAAATATTACGTTCTTTAGGCCTCATCTCGACAAGTTCTGGCGGATGATATTTGCTGTCAACGTAATACCCTCGCCTAAACTTCATAATTTGGTCTTTATCGAGCCGGATTTGGCCACCTTGCTCCATCGAATTGACCAGGTGATCATCTAAATTGATACCACGACTTTTCAAAAGGGTTTTAATTCCAGTATTTAACCTGTCGCTTTTAGAGGGCGTACAGTTAGTGACAGAACTCCGAGAAGCCCCTTCGGGACTCATTAAACCCTCAGCACCTGCGGTGCTACTGGCGATCGCTTCACTGTCGAGCAATGCTTGAGACTTGCGCTGGATCACCCAGTTGCGAATACGAGTCTTAACCGGTGTTTCATCGGTAACTTTGAAGCCCTGGATCTTACTTACGTACTCTCCGTATTCATTGCCCATCTCGGTGCCGTCGTAATCATTACGAATGAGTAAATTTTTACGCTTCACGAATGGGCCACCTTGCGCCATGACATACCCTGCAAAGTCGCCTTTGTCGGCACACTTCATTGCAGTGGATGCGCTATCGATGTCTGTTTTTAATTCTGCTTTGTATTTGCTGGTAAGCACATCCCAACGTTGTAACGAATTCATTGCGGCATAGTTTAAACGTGGCCCCTGAAAGTCTAATTTAGGGCCTATAAGGTAAGGGTTTTGATCTGGGAATAACTCGATAAATAAGTTGTATTGTTGCTTTGCATTGAGCAAGGCAACGTAGCTTTTGAATGTGTTTACATCGTTGTTGGCATAACGGCGTAATTCTCGATACGTGGTAACCGGTGCCCCACCAATCGCTTGAAACTGACGAATACGCCAACGACTTGCCCAGGCAGTAACGTGCGCGGCCATTTCTTTTTGGTCGCGCCCTGTCTCGTCGTCTTTTTCATCATCCATGGCATAACCATCAATGTTCTTACTGATGTATTTAGCAATGTAGCCGGTTGCAGAACCCAGTTCAGAATCGATAGCAACAATCTCGCATCGAGTCCGTAAGTTCGGTGGCCCTACTGCTATTTCTTTCTTGTTTATGGTCGGGAATAATTCTTTAAAATCTTCTTGTACTGCGTAATGCGTGAATACCTCACTCGCCCGTTTTACATCATGGGGCTGCATGAATAACAGTAAATGCCAATGTGGTGTACCGTCGTGATGTGGTTCAACAACTCTGATACCAAATACTGAGATATCATCACGTTTGAATTGAGCGCGGATTTTAGCCCAAACGCTACATAAATAACGCTGTGCATCACGGGGACTGTTACCCATCCAGTGATCGATAAAGCCGCCCTTTTTTCGGGTGTGGTGATATTTGGATGGTGCGGTTAAGGTAAGGAACAGCCCTTCGCAACCCATAGCTTGGGCAATATTCTCGTAACCACGCATCCGAACCATAAGCTCGCAACGGCGAATGGCTGGGTTACCCGTGGATTTATAGAACATTTCAGAAAGTGCTATCTCTTCGTCCATGTCTTCATCAAAGACCGACATGCCTTTGATGAAATCACGGTTACGTTGTTTTTGGTTCTTCCATTCGTGCAGACAGTCACGGGAACAGTACGGGCTTGCTGACTTTTGTACTTGGCCTACAGCTATTGCTAGGTGCTCGCGCATTATCGAACGCTTGGCTTTTAGTTTGCTTTCCCAGGCACGATTGCAGGTTAAGCGTAAAATGCCACACTCTGCTTCTGCAGCTGTTAACTCAGATTCGGGTTTATCATACGGTGGCGTATAACCAAACTTACGGCTAATTTCACGTAGACCACAAAAGACCTGGATAATAGACTGCTCGTAGCCTTGGGATCCATCCTGCTCTGCAGCTTGGTCATCGAGTTGTACGGCAAAGAAATCAGCGTACTGTTGGGCTAATACTTTGAGTTCGCTTTTATCCATTTCTGCGAGCAGTTTTTCGCGGAACAAGTCGCCACTGCGGATATAAGAATCACGGTATTTAGCTTGCTGGTTATATTGTGCTAATACCTTTTTTAAACGCGGGTTAATCTTGGCGCCCACGGTTTTTCTTAAGTACTTGTTGGCGTATTGACGGCCATTACGTTTAAAGGCTTTGATATAGCGCTCGGCAAAATAGCGACTAAGGTAATGCGGCATATCACCAAAGAACTGTTTGCGCCATTGATGGTCTTCGAGATCGGGGTTAACCTGGAACATCGCATTTTCGATTAGCGACATTTCAGGTTGTGGGAATTCTTTGCCTAGCGCGGGCATTCTGACTGGCTTACTGCTGCAGTCCTCCGCGCTTTCAATCATTTCAATAATGGTGCTACGGCCAGGTAATGACTGGGCATGATTTACACCAACCATTAAAGCGATAGCTCATCATCAACAAAGATACGATAAGCTTTACTACGACAATGACTCATAGCGCTGCCTCCGTTTTTATAACCTTGGTATTACCGTAAAACTCCACATCTTCAAACCTGAAAAGATAACGGCCGTTCTTGCCATCAAAACTAAAACAGCTAATAAAGTCTTTTAAAAGAGAAGTAAAATCACCTTTCGAAATAGCTGCAGTCTGATCAACAGCTAACTCTCGTACTGCTTCATGCAAATACTTGGTGAGTTCTTCGCATGGGTAACCGTCAATAATTGAACCGGCGAATAGGTCAAACATATCAATCATTTCTTGTTCGTTAATTTCATGTCTAATAATCATGGTTAAATATCCTTTATTTATACTTCTGCATATTCCTGCGCGTTTAATACGACATAACCGCCCTGGCCTTTTGGTCGGCCAATGACACCACGAAACAACTGGCGACAATCTAACTGCTGGCAAGCGTTATCGATGGCATCTTGTTTGGTTTCGCATTCGCCTATTTCGACAGTGCGCAGTTCGTGGGTTTTAGGGTGTTCGCGCATGCCGCCATTTGGACACAACTCTATTGCTAGATACATCATGCGACCATCCAGATAGTTGTATTGTGAATATCGAGTGTTTTTTCCCACCACAACTCTATACAGGCGACTAATTTGGTTAAGCCAAAGCCTTGCGCCATAAAGTACACAGAACGAATAGCGCCTAAGGCAAGTTGCTCTTGGGTAGAGCCAGAATCTGAACAAGCTACGACGCTTTGCCAAAAGGCAAATACAGTAATCAATACCTCTTCTTGCTTTAGCGTTGCGTAAAGGTTGAAATGAAAACAAGGCATTGCAAGTGCATCGCTACGACCAGCATCAACGCATTCAAACAAATCGATAATCCAATCAGCTTTGTCTTCATCGATACCAAGTGAGTGCAGCGCCGAACGCACATTTTCGACGGGGGCTAAAATACGTTTCATGCCGCTACCTCATTTTTTATCAAGTTGCTTAGTTCGTTATACGTAGAAGTGACTTGTCTAAATGCAGTTAAGCCATCGAGGTAAATGGTTTTATCCATTAGCTTGTGGGCAGACCAGGTATTCGGGTTTTGCGCACCGCTAAAGTAGGTTTTATCAATTGCGATAACTTCGAGTGCGTCGGCATGGCCAATATAGCGAACAGATACGCTCAATTTTTCAGGTTTGGCGATGGCAATAAACATGAGTTCGTTGATCACATCGTTCATTGTTGGATTTGCTTTAATCATGGTATTCCCTTACTTGTTAAATTCAGTTAATGAGTAACCAGCCATTTCATTGATTACCGGTGCTAAACGTTTTATGACGCAGTGGATCGCGGCTCTTTGAATTTGATTAAATTTTTGAAACGTAAATTTCATGTCACGCTCTTCCATTCCTGCTGCGAAACAGATAACGCGCTTTATCTCGTCACCTTGTTTGTTGTAGATAACAGCGACACGATTATGGCTAAACATGTCACGGACTTGAGCGATGGCTTGAGCCGCCGTGTCTTGGTGCTGTGTTTGTACGAGTTGTGCTTGTCCCATAACAATTCCCTCTTACATACCTGGTAATGGCAATCCGCCGATGACGGCATCTGTACACATGGACACGAACGGCCCTGCACCACCGCAGCGGTTTTCAACGTCTGACATAAGAAAGACCAGTTCACGTACGGCGTCTTGTGCCTTTTTGATTATTTGGTCTTTTTTGAATCGGGTTAGCCGGCGATCTGATTCGGCTTCTAAGATGTGTCGGTTTATTTCACCGGCATGGCTGGTCACACTCATGGCGCTGAGCGTGAGTGGTTTTGACTCGCCTTGCTTGGGTAGACGAACGGCGGTTAGTCCGACTTCGAGTATTGCGCTGTTGATAATGTAGTGATTGTCGGTTGCGGTGGTGATTTTAATTAACTCGCTAACGGTTAATTGATGTGGCTGATTGGGGTTGAGTTTGTTGCGTAGTATTTGCCCACGCATACCGCACTCGTTGGCAATCTGTTCTAAGTTTTCTATGTCTGCAAACCTAATACATGCAGACTCTATTGGGCTCTGTTTACTCTCATTTGACTCATACATTGCGAAAATCTCCTTATATGCAATGATTAAGTAACAATCCAAGTACGCAAATGAATATGATCGCTTCTGTTTTAACGATTAAAGAGAAACGATGCTTGCGTTTATTCACGCTTGGTTCGATGAATACACCTGCCGAAACCTCTATAAACCCCTGTTGATGGGCGTTTATAGTGATCTCAGATTGGCTATTGGTTTGATTATGCAAATTTTTGTGCATCGGCTTTTTTGAACAAGGCAACAAGGTTGATTAGTACGGCCTCGTTTCTGCTTTCTTTTGGCATGATAGGTAGCTTTCCACTCGTAACAGCATGATCAATAGTGCTTATTGATTGCCCTGTTGCGGCGGCATATTTCTTTTTTGTGCAGTAAGGCACGTCGAGATGTATTGTAATTGACGACATAATGGTATCCTTGTTGGTTGTATTTAATGGCATTAGAGCTCATAACTACGCATATGAGCAGTGACTCAATTGAGTGGTACAATTAAAATGAGCAGCAATCAAATATTTTCACCTCCTTTTAGTTATAAAGGTGGAAAAAGTGTGACCGAGAAACTAAAAGTAGTCACTAAATGTAAGACATATGACGAGATGGCGGTCGCATTTGACATACCAAAGTCAACAATCTTCACTTGGCATACTCGTGATATGACTCCATATGAGATCGCAATTAGAACTCATTTGATTACAGGGGTATCCCTAAAGTGGCTTTTATTAGATGAGGGTGAAGCATTCAGTGAAGGTGATACATTTAATACAGTAGCTACTGATTCAAAAAGAACGGTCTCTATTGAAACAATATCTAACGGAGAGCTAAGTAATTCGAGCCAAATCGGTTTAGACTTCGTTGCAATGAAGAATTATGGCTTAACAGTAGATAACACTCGTATTATTAATCTGGACGGAACACTGCTTTTTATTAATACGGCAGAAACCAAAGCTAATTCGGGGCGTTATTTATTGGATATTGATGGTTCAATTTCTATTAATCATTTACAGCGTTTACCAGGTAAAAAATTAGCCATGAGTTATGGCAATACATCAGTTGAAGTTGCAGAAGCGGATATTGTTGTGTTGGGACGTGTAGTGCTGGCGATGGAAAAAGAGTAACTAGCTCGGATATGTTGCCCAAAACTTACATAAGGTATTTAATGAAAGCTATAATAAAAAATAATGAATTGCTCATAACTATTGAAAATGAAGTTATTGATAGAATTGATATACTTGAGACAGGATCCGAGACTCTACCTCATTTACTTGAGGCGCCACATTCAAATTTTATCAGCTTACTTTGTGATCTGGATGTAAAGAATATCCCACTAGGCTTAGAAATATATTCCGAATACCAAAGCCAATGCTTTAACCTAGCTAACTGGATGGAATTAACTAAAAAAAATGATTCGGCAAATTTATCTCATTCCATTTCATTCAGGTTAATACACTGGAATCATCCGTTCACAATTATTGAATTTGCAGATCTATATATGAAAGAACTATCTGCACTTGGTTATTTTTCTGAAAATGATAGCGGAAGTCTTAGTGACTATGATGACAGTCACATATACATCAAAATAGAAAAAGAGATTACAAGTGGCATATTGTGTGAAGAGCTTGATTTAATAGCAGCTGATGCGAAATGTGTATATGAAAATATAATACAAAAATTATCATTAAAAATTCATGAGAATACATTTATTAAAGCCTTTAATTTTCCAAAAGAATATGAAGTCATATGCACTCAATATATTGTTTGGTTTGGTGAGTTTTTAGAAAACTTAGGTATTAACGCTAAAATATCAACACAAAATGACTCAAATGGGACGCTTGTTATTGTGGCTCCAGATAATGCTGAAACACTATTGTCAGAAATAGAGAAGCTGTTCTACCAATATTTATCACTTCCATACATTGAGTACCTCCCAGCAAATAAGCATGACTTGTCAATAAGTGAAAGAATGTTTACAGACCATTTAAGTAGCCAAGTCGAAATATTTAAGACTCAAATACAGATGAAAAATTCAATAATTGAGTTAAAAGACACCAAAATTCATACTTTAAAAACACAATTAAAAGACAAAGAGCAAAAACTACTTTTAGATAGTATGAAAAGTGATATTGAATTACTGGATGGTGCTATAAAAATTGGTGAGATGAAATGGGGGCCGATTAAAATTAATCCTAAAAAAATATTGTTAAAAATTAAAAGCAGTACTAAATAAAAATGCCATGGTAGAAAGTTTAATATTCCCCCCAGAAGAGAGTGACATTGCCTCGAATGGTGAAACTAAGGCCTCAACGATATGCCAGAAATAAAAATGCCGCTCACCTTAAGTGAACGGCATTATGGTCATGGGTTATCTTATTTTTGGCTACCGATTAGTACATCACCCCACTAACATCAACCAGCGAGTAAGCCTCGGACAACGGTCCTTCAGATTAAGTAACCTCAAAAGGATTTTTGCCTGCCCCCCAATAAGTTATCTGCAAAAAGTTATTTGCTTCAACTTGCGACCGATAAACTCCATTTTTCAATAACTTATACCTCCATCGAAGTTTACCAATAAATTCACCATCAGAACTAAATACCTTTGTTATATCAGTACCTTCATTGCGCAGCTTAATAAGTTGACCTATCCGTACATTAACACCAGGCTCCCAATTAACAGGAAGATTAACACAGGTACCTTTCCAAACAGTGTCTGAATTTGGTTTATATTCGTTAATAAAAGACTTCCAAAGTTTTGCTTTGTTTTCACCAAGCACGCTTAACCGCGATATATATTTTTTTAATGTTTCTGAAGATAACCATTCTTTAAATTCATAACTACTTGAAAAATGAGTACCAGTCGTCCGAACTGCTTTTATTGCTTCTAAACGCGAGTTAAAGCCTGCTTGCATTAACATTGCAGCACTTCTATTCAAGCTACCATTTTCAACTGCAGGGACAATTAAGCCCACTTCAACATCATCAATGGTCATCTGTTCAGAAAAATCACCAGAAATAATATCTCCATTAGCTTGAGCACGAACTCGAAGAGCTTCTAGTCCCCATGGAAGACGATAAACTAGACCATCTTCAACAAATCGTAATGTTTCATCAATTGAATTAAAACCTTGATCACGAAGTGCCTCCCCCTTTAACCAAGCAGCGATAATTTCACGCCAATCATCTGGTAAAATATTTGGAGTAAAAGGAGGTATTGCGAACAAAAGTTCGGCTAGTTTAATTATTGCTGTTATAGCTTCCCGTTCCTCACCACCATCGATATAAGCGTTAGCAACAATCAGTAACTCATTTCCTTCAGGGGCTACTTCATCCAACCTTTGTCCCGTAGCTAAACCAACGCCTGCAAGATAGTAACCTTTTCTTTGTTCAGTAGTAGTCAAACGCCATATATGACTAGCTCTCTGAGATAAAAGACCATTAAAAAGTACTTTAATTTCTTCTTCTTGGCGCTTCAATCTACGCTGAAGTAAAGATGACTGAAGTAGTTCATCAAGAGCATTTGGAATATCATCAATTGAGATGTTTTCTTCGCCTAGCATACTTAATAATGCAGTATCTAAACTTACTAAATGACGTTCCCATGCATTCCTACTTTCTTCATTCTGCTGTTCCTGCTCATGAGGCACAGCTGGGAAAGTCCAAATAGCAGTATTGTTCATCACATATTCATGCACTTGCTCAATAGATTGAGTTTGTAAACTATTAGCAATTCTAACTATAAACGAAGCTATTAGCCTAAATAATCCACTTTCCATATTACGAGCGTTAGTATTATTTACCAATGATCTCCATTGATTTCTGCGCCAAGCTATACGGTCATAAATTGGATGTAGCACTAAGCCGTGAGTATCTACAAACGCTCGTCCAGCTCGTCCAACAACATTCTTGAATTCTGATATGTCGATTACCTCGCCACTTCGACGAACAGAGTAAACAATTAAAGCCGTTGCTGCTAAATTCAAACCTTGCGCTAATGTAGGAGACGATATCGTTATTTTTAATATACCTTCCCTTAAAAGCTTTTCCATTTCCTTTCTAAAAGGTGTTGGTAATCCACCATGATGAACAGCAACTCCAATATTTAAGCATTGCAAAATGGGATGTTCTTCTCCTAACCATTCAGCACCAAGCACCTTTGCCAGTTCTATCCTTTCAGGCATAACCGATAACACTGACTTTAAAGCACCTCGTTTGTGTAAATCCACAATATCTTTTGCAAAACTATTTACAGACCTTTTTTCAGGGCAGTAAATTAACACAGTTTGATTGTCTTCTACCAGTTTCCAAGCTGAAGCCAATGTTAATTCTTTTGCATTTTTAGGGAATGGGAGAACTCTCCTTCCAATTGGTGGTACAAATGATTTTATGAACCCTGGTATAAATGCTTGTTCTTCACCAATGGTAAAATTAATCTTTGCAGTTTGCCTTTGGCTTTGCCAAACGATTTCACCAAACCTTAAATCTGTGGGACGCCAACCTGATTGGATAGCATCCCCCTCTTTATCCTCCCTAAGCCAGCCAACAAAATCTTCAAATTGATCGCCACTTGGCAAAATAGCGGAAAGACAAACAATTCTACGCTCATTAGCATCTTGACGTTTTAGTAAGCGTTGAATTTGAACTTCATAATTTATTTCACGTTCACTTAAGCCTATCATGTGGCCTTCATCTAAAATCACAAGGCCAACATCATCGATTAACGTAGGGTCATTTCTCAACGCGAAATCAAGTTTTTCTGGTGTACCTACTACTATATCTTGAGTTCTCAAAACGTCTTGCTCAAAGTCACTAGTGCCCATACTTCCATATAAAGATGAGATAGTTTTACCTAAAGGTAAAAATGTTTTTCTCAGTGAAGATTCTGTCTGGGCTGATAATGCTCGAAGTGGTGTAATGAATAAAACTCGTTTACCTATAGCTAAACTCCTAAGAATGCACAATTCAGCTATCCTTGTCTTACCTGCACTTGTTGGTAAAGATACAACCAGGTCATCATCATCTTTAACTGCTCGTGTTGCCCCTTCTAATTGTGACGGCCACAAATCAATTTCTGCTTTATTACGTTTGTAAAGAGATGTAATAAATAACCAGCGTAGTAAATTCCAGTCAGTATCATGACCATCATTTTGCGGTCCTGGAATTATTTGGTGAAAGCTTGAGTCCCAGAGATCTTTTAGAAGATGTTTTGTGATTCTTAAAACCCACCACTGAGGTAATAAATTTAACTCGCTGCAAACTGTTAGGCTGGTATCAATTCTATTTACAGCATTTTCAATAAGTTTATCGCTACCGGTTTCTAAAGCAAATAAGAACTCAAATATAGACGAAAAGTAATTATCTGTAATAGCGTCTTGGATTATTGGAAGTTCAACTGAAGAAATACCATATTCTTCGGGTTCGTCATCAGTATTTGTAACTTGACTTAATTGATCGATTTCTGTTTCTAGTCGTTCCGCAAGAGTTTCATCAGAGCCTGTTCCAGACGCTTTCCATTGCAGTACCATTATTTCAATTTGATCAAATTGCCTCAACATCAATAAAGAAAATAATTCTTCTATCTGACTTAAGTTTTGGTTTTCCAAGTTGCTTTGAATTAAAGAAAATGCTTTAGCGGAATAACGTCCTAGATGAAAAGCAGATGATGCTAATACTTTGTGAAAGCCTTTTTCAGGGTCTTCAGGATTACCATTATGAATAACATCGGTAATCGCTGTAGCTGATTTTTCAAATGCCACACGACAGAGGTCTTCGTTACCGCCTAAATCCCGCAAGCGAATGGCAAGTGATAACAATGAGTAGCCATAGGATAAAAGATCATAAGAAAGTTTCTCAGCGAATCTTGGTGCCCCCTCAGGCAGTTCACCATCGACCCAAATCATTGAACGCGCTAAACCACGTTCAAGTAGCCTGCCTCTAAACCCTGGAGCAGTGGCTTCATGTATACTTTGTTCTATTTCTTCAATCGTTGAGGACATCAATGACTCCCTGATATACACCTTCGATTAATTCTTGATGTTCAGTAACCCTAAAACCAACAGACGTTTGTTTTATATTACCGTAATAAGCATCAAAGGCTTCTTTCTGCAAGCTTGCAGGATTAGATGCCGTAAAAGTAAATAGAAGGTGTTCTAATTGATCTTCTCTGATCCCATCGACCAATTGTACTTTTTCTATTAGATCTGAAAGTGCTTGGTTACCACTTTCTCTGAGCCTTTCAGCCACAAACTCCAAAGCATGTGGAGCTGGAAGACCATCGTCTAAATCAAGCTCTTTTCTTGCATCCTTTAGTATTCCACGCCCAAGTTTTTTATTCGCTTTAGCCTCTGCTTTGAGGAATTTTATAGTTTGCTGTTGTTGGTTCACAACAATACCGATTACATCGTCACCTCGCATAGCCATATTACGATGGTCACGCCAACGAAGTTTTCGAATCGGCACATGATATCCTAGATATTCCTCGATATAATCTGTAGCTAACACCTCTCCTATATCACCAGATCTTATGTTTTTAACTTCAGGGATTTTGGTTAATAGTTTTTGTGCTGCTGCGGGTCTCCCTAAACGTGCTAAAGTTACAGCAATCGATTGAGGATCTGCGTAAGTGTCTGGTAATAAACCAATCAAAGCATTTTTAAGACTTTGAAATTCTTCAGATTTTAAAGTTAACACTTTAAATTTATTATTATTAACAAGGTGTTCTGTAACTTCAGATTTATTCTCTTGATTTAGCATCTAGTGGGAGTCCATTCTTATTTACTCTTTATTAAGGAAAGCTTCATTCAAAACAGCTTTAGGTGGAATTACCAACTCTAGCTTAGCGTTATTACACTAAGCTAGAGTTGGGCAGCAATGGCTTAGCGCTTATGCTTTAAAGAGAACATTTCGCATTACTAAAAGTAAAACGAAGTTGAGATTAACGCCCTGTTAAGGTGTGAGCAATGCAATACCGAAGCTGCCGCAAACACCAAACACCAAACACAACGCATAGTAAAATGCCACGCGTTACGAATCACTCTTAAACAGTTTGTTTTAGGTTTACGAGCAAAAGTATGTACCATGCTCTACGTCATGAACAACCCTTTCATCAAAACCCAGTAAACTCCAAGCTTTAAGTAAATTCGGTGAAGCTGTCCCTTTGCAATATGAATCTCCACCTGAATAGATCAAACCATCTTTTTTCACTAGGGTATGTGCAGCGAAAAATAAATGCTCCATACGGTGATTTGTCCATTTCTGATTGACAATTTGCTATCAGATTTTCAATTTTAAATTTGGGGTGAAACCTTAAAGAATTATGGATTAGGTTAGTTACATCTATAACTAAAATTGTAGAATCGTTTGCATATTTCTTATCAGACTTGGCGCGAATCGCACTATTAACTTTTAAATATAAATTCTGTGATTTTTCTTGAACAATGTGACAACTTGTCGTCTCAATATATGCTTTCTGATCTTCATCAAAATTAAACTCAAAATCTGGAGATTCTCGGTTTTTGTACGACACGCCTTTTCTAATAAAAAAACTAGCTAGAGAAATTTCAAATCGTATACCGACATACTGACTGACTCGATTGCATTTTCTCAATTGCTTCATGAATTGAGAAAAGTTCTGGTCAGAATCAGCACGTATCGACTTTAACTCAGTCATAAGAGTAAACAAACGTTTTAACTCAAAATCGCGATTATAGTAATTTAGGTTACGGTGAAATTCTAAAATCTTGGCGAAATTGAGCTCCACTGGATTCTGAGAATTTACCTTACCACCTTTAAGCAACTCAATCGAAAGAAGCTTAGACAAGTCTTGTTTCAGCGCTGATATACGCTCTAGAAACTCCTGCTCGGGAATTTCATTTCCGTATGGTAACCGATTATAAGTGGTTCTTGCGTCCAAATCTTTCTCCAGTAAATCTAACGTCTTGCTAAGCGGCATAGAATAGCTAGCTAAAATAGTGAGCGAAGCAAACACAGCCAGCTGTTATGCGTCCGTCTAAGCAACTTGTTAGATTTTGTTTGAAACACTTCTTCTCTATGAAATTCCATAAATGGAAGGTGTTCTAGCGCTAAATCTATAGAAATATCTCGATCTACACCTAAAATACTTTAAGCCTTTTCATCAAGGTTATTTGAAATAATGATATTTCCCTGATTACAGAATGTAATTAAACCTTGATCAAATAATAAATCGAAATTGAGCAAACTGTTTTTAATCCTGCTTAATTGGCTTGTTATGTTTTAGATTCGAAAAAACTTTAATTAAACTTCTTAAACCTTCTTTAGGGTCATTTCTAAAATCAGCATACATTAAATGCTTAATCTCGTTGGGTAATGGCTCGTCATCAAGGACAACAGGTAATATTTTTTTATCGAGTGACAATGCATTCTGTAATTCTTTTTTTGCCCAATCAGAACCTAAACTGTTGTGCGAGTTTATATATATAATATAATCACTCGCTTCAACAAGTGAATTTAGCTTTTTGTTTATATCATCACCAACGATAAGTTCATGTTTATCAAGTAGAACCTCAACTTGTATACGTTCTAAGTCTGAACATATTAAATCTACTAATTCTGAGTCTCGAAATGAATACGATATATAAACTTTAGGTGTATTGAATGCTGATCTTATTCCTGCATATAAATAGACCGCCAGAGCACCAACGAAAGCTCCAGATATACTGATTGCATATTTTAAGTATTCGATATTCCCTAATTGTGACAATAAAACGAACACTGATAATAATGTTGCAGCAAGAGGGATTATCACTCCAGACAACCTATAAATTTCTTTTAATAAAGGTCTTTTCATGGCAATTATATCCAATTAACAACAAATAGAAGAACAGATAAACCGAATATATCAGGAACGATTATTCCCCAAAATATTTTTAACTTATCATCACTTTCCCAACCGAGTTTTCTTACTAAAGTAGACACACCCCAAATACCAAGAATAAATGCCATTAGTATCCAAGGTACTGCTGCAAGTTTTTCAACAATATCTGCTGGAGGGTTAACAGGAGGTAAATCACCGGCTAGCTTTGCACTCCCAGTGATAAATATAAGTAAAGCTGTAACAGCTAAATCTAAGCCAACAGCTGTATCTTCTTTTTTAAAGCCGGGATGACGATCATTCCTTGTTACATATTTAATAAAAATAGATAGCCCTACAGTAATGAGGGGTACTCCAAACTGAAGAAAATATGGGGTTCCTAATAAATTCACATATAAATCCTTAATTTATATTCCAACACTTGATAAAAACATAACATTTGTATTGTAGGGCACCTTGAATTCCCAAATCTGTTCACCCTAGTCACTAACAACTAATTAAATGAAAAATAAGATAAAATAGCAATCTGACATTAAAATAGATTAAGAGAAAGCGTGCTGTCCTGTTAATTATTAACAAGGACAGTATGTGGCTGATTTTATTAAAATTTAATTTTATTGCAAGGAAAAACAAGACTATTTAATGTCAAACTGTAGCTGGAGTGAAAAACAAGCAACTTATAGGCTATAAATCCCCCCTATTCAGCCTACTTCAATATAATTCAAATGCTTACACTCCCTTACACTGTGTATCTAACAACTATAAACAAACATTGAACATATCTAATTTAAGCCCTACTATGCATAGAGCTGTATATAAAAACAGTACTTATTATTTTATAATATTAAATACATTGATTTACGCGTTATAAGGAAATACACCATGTCTATTCGTAACCTCAAAGACGGCCACAAGAAACCTTGGCTTTGTGAGTGCTATCCGCAAGGTAGTAAAGGCAAGCGTATTCGCAAACGCTTTGCGACCAAAGGCGAAGCAACAGCGTTCGAGCGCTATACAATGAACGAAATTGACGATAAGCCCTGGTTAGGCGGCAAAGAAGATAATAGACGTTTATCAGTGTTGCTTGATCTGTGGTGGAAACTACACGCTAAAAACTTAAAAAGCGGTGCTAATGCATTTCGCCGACTACAAATCATTTGTGAGCAATTAAACGATCCCATCGCATCAAAATTAACCGCCAGAGACTTTGCACATTACCGAGCAAACCGAGTAACAATGGGAGTACATAATGGCCTTACTGGGGCTGAACTGGCTATATCTTCACATAACTATGATTTGTTGTGGATGAAAGCACTGTTTAATGAACTAGGTCGATTAAATGAATGGAATCAACCTAACCCACTTGCAGACATGAAGATGTTAAAAACAGCAGAACGCGAGCTAAGCTACCTTACTCAGGAACAGATAACACAGCTATTAACAGATGTTCAAAGCAGTCCCATTGCTATACAAATGACACAAATCATTAAAATTTGCCTCGCAACTGGCGCACGAATAACAGAAGCAATAGACCTAAAAGGCGCTCAGGTAACAAAGCACAAAATTACCTTTATCAATACCAAAGGTAAAAGGAATAGGACAGTGCCTATTTCAGAGGATTTATATAATGAGATATACCAGGACACAGCAGGCAGGTTATTTACGTGTGGCTATGGCGGTGAACAATGCAAACATGTATGTGTATACAGTGGTATTCAATCATACACCATATAAACATACATTAGAGGTCACTCACGCCACCAAAGCGTAAGGCTTTGATTTAAATGGCATAAATACCATTAATCAAGCCAACTCTAGGTCTATCCAAGTGTAGTGCCCTTCACTGTTTATATTACCGGTTTTAATATCAATGGCGTTGGAAAATAACGGACTATCAAATACGAAGGTATGAAATTCACCGTTCTCACCACAAGGATCGATACCTTCTGGTAGGCTAGCGATAAACGCTTCATCAAAGACTTTACCCACATAGTCGGCAGATAAACGACGAGGGTCAACACAGGTAACAATCGCTTTCTGTCCACCCGCTAACATATCGCTTGCAAGTTGTTGGGTATCGAGATCCCACAACGGGAAAATCGCTTCAATACCTGTACCGACTAGATTATTAACACGATAGTTTTTAATGTCCGCTAAAAACAGATCGCCATAAGCAAAGTTAACGACGTCACGCTGTTTGGCTCTTTCAACAAACGCATCCATTATCGCTTCGTATTCAATATTGCTACACGGATAAGGAATTTCGATAATATCCAAAGGTAAGTTCATTGCCGCAGCCTGACGCTGTAACAACTCAATACGTACAGAGTGAACCGCGGTACGTTGATATTGCGCATTGACTGAGCAAAAGATACCTACGATCTCAATAGATGGATCGTTCGCCAATTGCAAACACGTCCATGCTGCGTCTTTGCCAGTACTCCAAGATACTAACGTTTTTTGTTTTTTCATATACTTCAACTATCCAAGAGCCAATAAATAATCGTACTCTACGCTTATCTATAAGCGCAATGACGACAACCATTACCACAACAGCGAGCTCGTTTTAAGTGATACCACTCACTAAAAACATAACGGCCATCTTCAATGGTAAAATCGATGTTCTCAACTAACTCTGTTTGATGACGATATGGTTCAGCCAGTGCAAGACGCGCTTTTGGTGAACCTGCCGCATTAAGCTGTTTAATGATCTCGACGCCGATGGCCTTTGCTAAGCATGCTTTACACAAACAATCACTCAAGGTACCTAATGGCATTATAGCGGGTAAATCTTGACACCAACAACCACCCTGCTCAATGGCCGAGGCAACGCCACAACCAAATTCCGCTTGGCATTCTGAACATTGCTTAGCCACAGGAACGGGCATTGGGTCTACATTCTCTTCGATGTTAACAACTGCTTCATCAACGACTGATTTCGTCATACTTTCAATTTCCAAGTTATTCATTCTCACTTTCATTTGCATACTCTTGCTGCCATGCTTCGATAATCGCAACAAGTTGATCTAAACCGTCGGTTAAGGCAGCTGGACCAGGTTGTAATATATTTGCCGATTTAACTTCAAATAATTGCATGTTTTTAACTGCACTGATCTTGTCCCACCCTGCTCGGGCGGCAACATGCTCAGGCTTAAATTTACGGCCACACCACGAACCAATGATGATGTCAGGATCCGCATCGACCACAATAGTCGGATCAGCAATAATACGGTTCTTCGCTAATGACTCTTTAGCAAGGTCGGGAAAACATTCGTCACCACCTGCGATCTCAATCAGTTCTGAAACCCATTGGATACCCGACATTAATGGATCGTTCCACAACTCAAAATAGACTTTAGGACGCTTGCAGTACTTAGTCGCATTGAGTTTAATACGCTCAATCTTACTTTCTATCTCTTGTAACCAAATCGCAGCCTTATCACTCGCACCAACCAGGCTTGCTAACATCATGATCATATTGAATACTTCTTCAACCGAACGCTGATTAAAGATATGAACAGCAATGCCCTGCTTGATTAATTCACTGGCGATATCAGCTTGAATATCAGAAAATCCGAGAACAAGGTCAGGTTTTAAGTCGAGGATTTTATCTATCTTTGCAGACGTAAATGCAGATACTTTCGGATGCGCTTGTCGCGCTTGCGGCGGACGAACAGTAAAACCGGAAATACCTGCGATACGCGCTTCTTCGCCCAGTATGTACAGCATTTCCGTCGTTTCTTCTGTCAAACAGACAATCCGTTTCGGATAGTAATCCTTCATTTTATTTAATCCGCAATTTAATTCGATTTACGAAAGTATATCTTGTTTATAGGAAACTGAATACCCAGCAATGATAAGGTTATACCACCTTATAATACTGGGTATTTTTAATTGCAGAGTAAGGCTATAGACCCATTACATAACCAAATGCGATGAAGCTAGCAACCACAGCCATAATGGGTAATTTCAATGTGCGGAGCGCAAAGAAACCAACAATAACCGCGGCCATGTCAACCGGACCAACAATCGCAGAGGTAAATACGGGCTGGTATAACGCTGACATCAGTAGGCCAACGACCGCCGCATTAATACCCCATACTGCACCCGCTACTTTAGGTTTAGCCGCGAGCGACTCCCATGCACCATGGAAACCCAGTACTAACAAGAAACCCGGTAAGAAGATAGCAACCGTCGCAATTAACGCGCCCATCAATGGTGAGTTAACTAACAAATCAGCGCCTAAGAATGCAGATAACGAGAACATAGGACCCGGTACTGCTTGCGCAGCTGCATAACCTAATAGGAAGCGATCTGTATCAATCGCATCACCTAACGCTTGTTGCAACATAGGTAATACAACATGACCGCCACCAAATACTAAACTACCCGATTGGTAAAAGTCAGCAAAGACAGTTAACCATGCAGGTGAATTTGTTAATAACGGTAAACCCGCAAACAACACAGCGAAGATCACGAGTGGTAAGTAATTAACACCACCTTTAGTGGCGGGCACTGATGTTGCTTCGTTTGGTTTTTTAAGCTGCATACCAATCACCGCAGCTGCGATAAGCACCAGCATTTGCGTTAATAGACTCGGCACCATCAGTAATACCGCTGCCGTTGCCACACAGATTGTGACCGTACTGCGCTCTTTACAGAAACCTTTGTACATATTTAACGTCGCATCTGCAACAACGACAACCGCTAATAATTTCAGTCCGTGGGTAATACTCACTAACCATGCTGCATCTTGTGTCGCATTGGTTGTTGCTAGAATGTAAAGCAACAGAACCGAAGGGAATGTGAATGCTATGAACGCGGTAAAACCACCGATAACACCAGCACGACGTAAACCGATTGCAAAACCTATCTGACTTGAACCTGGACCAGGTAAAAACTGACTTAATGAAATTAATCTTGCATAGCTCTCGCTATCTATCCATTTTAATTTTTGAACGAATGTTTTCTCGAAATAACCGATATGTGCAGCTGGGCCACCAAAACTGATCCACCCCAATGTAAAAAACTGCCAAAATACTTCCAAAACTTGCTTCATTACTTTGCCTTTTATAGCTGATATGCGAAACCAATTTCGCCTCATTATTATATTTCAGTTTTATTACAGATATATGACAAAATTGAAGGTTTGCAGCAAGTTATATAAAGCTTACTTTAATTGTCAGAGATAGCGATTTTAACTTGGAATATAGCGGCTTTCACCAGGATAAACTTCATAGTTTAACGCCATGTTTGCCACGATTTCAGCAGGGACATTATGGTTGCTCGTAAATGCGCCACAACAGTGAATGATATGTGGTTCGATATTATAGCGGGTAGCAATGTCCAATAACGCAGTTAACTCCCAACGCTTAATCGTAGTGTTACTGACAATAACGGATTGACCTTTGCTTAAAGCATTACGTATATTTTTCTGGCAATATTGATGAGCAAACTTAATCTTACTTCCGTCGTAACAATATTCGCCTTGCCTATTGATAAAATAATGATCCGCTTCACAGTGAACAGCATCAGGGATTAATTGAAGATAGCGCTGAGCTAGGGTTGATTTACCCGAACCAGGAATACCGCGAATAATAATCATGCAAGGACTAGACAGTGTGGATAATTCAAGTAGCAACGACATAACACCCAAGATGATAGATAGTGAGAATAGAATGGCGAGTATAAATAATCTGGTCAATACAAATCAACTAATAATAATTAGTCAACCAGACTATAAAAAATACAACTAGCAATACAATAAAACGTGATAGACATAACAAATAGATTAATGGAAATTAATTGCACTGACGATAAAAAAGCAATTAATAAAGCAACAAAATGTGACTAATATTGCAAGTATGTTAATTCCCATACCTTGATTAGCTATTAATTTAAATCAGCATTAACATTTATCAAGATAACACAGCCATAACGTAAGCCGCTAATTTCATTAAATAAAGAAAATTAAATTATAAAGATAATAATTTATGTAATCCATTTATAACCAACGAATATCACGATTGTAAATTGCGCCAGCTCACATAATACGTGACAACCTGTTAACACTTAAGTATTAATGAACTAAGCTACCATCTAATTAATAATACTGGTCAGACCTAATATTCATAATAAATGGATGACAATGGCCACCTTAAAACTAAGTCATTTATTTAAGAAGTATAAAATAGTTAATTGGAATCAGTAGATTACAAGGATAGTAATGCAAACATCTAATATTATAATAGAATTTGTTCCGCAGACAAATCCCCATTTAACTCACTCTCTAAGTGCATCATCATTATATTTAAAATTCGGAGTTATTAATGAAAAATAAGAAAATTCTTGCTCTTGCTATAGCAAGCACACTTGGATTAACAGCCTGCGGTGATGATTCAACAGACCTCCGTATGGATGACACAATTACAAATTCACTTAACCGTCAATCAAGTATCGCGTTCGATTTAATCTCTTCAAACAAAAAAGTATCGACACCTTCTTTTCTATTGATGGATCCAAAAGACGGTACATTAAACATACCACTTGATAAAGGTGAACCGACAGGCCGTAATAATCCCAAAGTTGCTATGGGTGATACTGACGGTTGGAGTCCAACTCAGCCTTTCGTTATTGAGCTTGATTTACCGACAGGCGTAACGCTAACAACAAATAAACAACTACTTCACGCCGCAGTGAAAATCGCAAAAGTAGAAGTAACAAGAGCTAAAGTAATGTCTGACCCTGTAGAATTAACTGCAGGTAAAGATTATACAGTTATCTCAGATGGTAAATCATTAACGGTATTACCACTAAACGGTAGCTTAGAACACGGTAGTGACTATATCTATGCTATTACCGATGCTTTAGTTGATAGTTCAGGTCAAAAACTGGGTATATCGAATAACTACGCGGCTTTAAAAAACAAACAGATCGATCAAACTGGCAGCGCCTTAGAAATACCACAGAAAATTGTTTTACAAGTAGAAGGCTTAATGGATAAGTCTGGCATCGCCGATTATGAAAACATTATTTATTCAAGCTGGTTTACGACGTCATCGGCTGGTGAAGCGCTATATGCAGTCAAAGTTGCGACAGCATCAGCACTTGCTGGTAAAAATGTCTGGAAAGATGGCGCAAATCCAAATAACTCAGACTTAAGCAAATTATATAACCCGATGTTATCAGGGCTAACATCTGTAACGCTTGGATCATTAATTGAAAAAGCAACAGATCAAGTGATTTCAGCAGGTGTAGAAGCTTACCTAGATACGCTGATGGAAGCACACACAGGTGTTATTAAATTACCTTCGTTCTTAGAACGTGAGATAAAAGATAAGAAATGGAAGAAAACCCCGTGGCAAAGTGCAATGCCGAGCTTAGCGATTATCAATGGTGTATTAACTTCAGGGTCTGATAAAGAAAAATTAGATCTTGGCAAGCAGTTAGGAGCGGCGGGAATTGATCCAGCCAAGCTTGCAGATCCTACGGAGCAACTGAAGCTTGTTGGTAAATCATTCACACTTAATGGTAAGCCGCTTGATTCTGATCGTCTCATTACTAAGTACAGCCCTCTCCCACAAGTAAAATCTGTTGAAGGTGTTAACTTCTTATTAATTACGCCAAAATCTGATAAAGATGGAGTTCCAGTTACCGCTTTCAATAAAGTACCTGTAGTTATTTATCAACACGGTATCACATCTCTCAAAGAAAACATCCTAGCATCCGGCGATAAGCTTGCAGCTAAAGGTTATGCGATATTGGCAATCGACTTACCGCTACATGGTGATCGAAAACTAGAAGATGGTACTGTAACAACCCCGACTACTGCAGATGTTTTCATGAACTTTGAATACCTACCTGTTGCTCGTGACAACTTACGTCAATCCGTTGCCGATCTTATTGGTTTACGTGCAGGTATCACCATGGTTGGTGGCGCACAACAAGCAGCTCAAAAGGAAGGTAAGATTCTTGGCAATACATTCGATTTATTGGATACGCAGAAAGTAAGTTTCTTTGGCCACTCTCTCGGCGCAATGACAGGTATCAGTTTGCAAGCGACGATAGACCGACCTCTACCAGACTCGAATGGTGACGGTAAGGATGGAGATGGTGATCAGTTCTTTAAAATAGACAAGGCTGCATTTGCTAATCCAGGTGGCGGCATCCCATACCTATTACTTAACTCTGTATCCTTCGGTGGCACAGTTAAAGATGGGCTAATGAAGACAGTAAGCGCTGATTACCGAAACTTCTCGGGTGCGAAGTGTGCGTCAATAACTAAGACTTTATGCTTTAACGCATTCTATGATGCCGTAAAAGATAAACCAAATGCTCAAGCAACAATTGACGCAACATTCCAAGGCTTTGCGTTTGCAGCTCAAACGGTGCTTGAAACAGCCGACCCGTATGCACTTGCTCGTAAGGTTTCTAAAGACACGCCGGTTTACTTAGCACAAGTAAAAGGTGACTCGACAATTCCGAACATCCTAGATCCGAAAGCTGGCTACGCAGCTGCTTACTCGCCAATTGCGGGTACAACACCACTAATCAGCCAGCTTGGTCTAGTTAATATTTATACGGATAATAAGACAAGTAAGAAGGTGGCGCTAATTAATAAGGGTAACCATAGCTCTGTCATTGCTGTTTACGGCGATGGCTCGGATAAAGACGCTACTGACGAACTACAGAGCCAAATCACAAGCTTCTTAGCAAGTGATGATGGTAAAACAGCAACCGTTAAAGACGAAAGCTTAATTAATTAAGCCAATAATCAAACAATAGACTGAGCAATTGCTCATAACAAAAGAAGGTTTAGTGATAAACCTTCGTTTTTTTTATTTAAATTCCACTGAACTATTCCAATCATTTGGTAACCAATACATAATCTACTCAGTAATATGTATTTTTTAATTACATCTAATAAAATCAACCCAACCAATAAGTGACATCATGAATATTAAATTAGTTTCAGGCGTAGTTATCGCCGGACTTGCGGCAAGTTATGCTGGCAGTAAGTTTTATATGACAAACCAAGTAGAAAAAAAACTTGATGCGAAGATCATCGAAATGCAACCTATGATTGATGTTAAATATGGCGATCTAAGTGTTGAACCTATCACCCAGAAAATTCAATTACATAACGTAGTACTAAGCCCTGTTGATGGCAGCGCAACCCCTGTCACTATTAATGAAATAACCATTAATAAGTTTGATGTAGAATCAGAATTCCCTGCCGCGTTAGACATCGCCTTAGACGGGATTTCAATTAGCATTGATGATATAGAACCACAAACAGCAGAACAGCTTAAAGAGCTTGGTTATACAGATGATATGTTAATCAGCCTATCGACTAAATACACTTACGTTAATGACGTAATTGATTTAGAGCTTGGTCTAAGTGCACAAGACATGGGTAAAATGGAATACTCGCTTAACTTAGCTAACTTCCAATTTGATCCTAAACAGCCAATTAGCCTATTATTTTCGTACCCGAACTATCAGCTAAATACTGCCGAGTTTACTTACACAGACCAGTCATTTGTTGACCGCCTGCTTAAACAAGAAGCCCAAACGTCAGACATCAGTGTTGAAGAATTAAAACAGCGTGTATCAGACAAGATAAATACCATGCTGGCGGCAGATCTTGAAAACAAAAATAATGAGCTGAGCGATGCAGAGATAAAGCTTGCGAAAAATGCGGCTACAACGTTTGTTAAATTTATTAATGACCCGAAAAGTATCACTATTTCGGTGAACCCAGAACAAGCCGTCACTTTAGGTGAGATAACACAGACAAAAAATGATCCTGCTAAATTAATTTCATTACTGAATATGGCATTCAAAGCATAGTAACCGCCATTAACGACGAACAACAAATAAGGTCAGCTATTTTAGTTATGGCTGACTTTATTACCATTAAATACCTGTCGTACAAATAGAATCTGCTTCAAAATCAAAATCTTCTTTTACTAAGTCATTCGCACATAATTGCTCTCGAACTTGACTCAAGCCATTACGAATAATTTGTCGTACACGTTCACGGGAAATATCCATTAGCTGTGCAATAGCTTCTAAGCTCATTGAGTCCTGCCCTTTAAAACCAAAGCGTAAACGAATAATGTTTTGACTACGTACCGGCAGGTATTCTAATAATGCATCCATATATTCATAATAATCACATTTTTCATAGCGAATATCAGGCTGACAATTAACTTCAGCAGCAACCAAATCTTTTAGGCTAGCCAATAAATTATCACCACTGAGGATCTCTTTATCTAAAGATCCTTCATTAAAATAGTGACCTAATACCTTCAGTACTTTACGAGGTGATATTTTGAGTTCTTGGGAGATTTTAGTAATACCTTCGTTGGTATCAAGGTCAAGGCCAAGTTCAGATGAAGCTTTCAGTATCTGTTTATAAACGCGTGTAACATGAATGGGGATGCGAATGGTTCGAGAATAGTTCATAATATACTGTTCGATATTGTTTCTTATCCACCACACTGCATAAGTTGAAAACCGGCAACCTCGTTCTGGGTCGAACTTATCTACCGCATGCATTAAGCCGGTATTACCCTCTTGAATTATCTCATCCCAATCAAGTGAATAGCTTTTATATTTCTTAGCCACCATAAGAACCAACCTCAAGTTTGATTGGATCATCATATCCCGAGCGGATTTATCCCCGCGGGCTGCAGCAACGGCTGTGTCGTATTCTTCCTGTTTAGACAGTAGCTGACTCAATTTTTGTAATTCATCAAAATACGCATCAAGTGCGTGACTAGTCATGTTATTCATTAATCATCCCTGTTTATGGTTCATTACCATAATAACACAACAAGGTGACACATAGTCTCGTTTTATTGGGGTTAACCTCCCTAAATATAAATTTAAAACAGTAAGTTATCCTGGCAGGGGCATACTCAAAGAAATAATATTAAACGAATATATTGAACATTTATTTTGAGCTAATCACACAATACTTCACTATTAGGGCGGTATGTCATTTCACCTAAACGCTGTACTTCTTGTTGAATAGTACTCGGGTTATTCGCTAACGTGAGAGACAATATGTCTTGTGCCCAGTCAGGTATATTGGGGTTGATTTTATAATGTACCCATTGGCCCTGTCGTCTGTCAATGACCAGTTTTTTCTGACGTAACAGGGCTAAATGACGTGATACCTTTGGTTGGCTTTGCCCTAATGCATGTGTTAATTCACACACGCATAATTCATTTTCTTTCAGTATTAACAATAGACTTTTCAATCTAGTATCATCTGCTAAGCACTTGTAAAACTGGAGTAAATCCATAATTAAATTCATTTTTGATGGTTCATGCCGCCACTCTATATAAACCTTGTTTAGCTGTCAAACGGTTCTAACCTGGGCGGCCATCCTGTCGCGCTTTAAACAACATTGGTGCGTAATGATAAGCAAACAACCCAAATGCAATTAACCAAAATACAATGCTCAAATTGATAAAGATAATATAATACTGCATCCAAAAAATAGGGCCTATTACACGTATTATGACCGCGATAAAAATACTGAAAAATGCCACGAACATCGCTTTGGGCTGTTGCAACATACGCCCTGTATGACCCAGTGAAACACGAGATATCATCGCCAAAATTAGTCCGCCCATACCGCCAATTGTAATGAAATGCCATAAATGACTAACAATCGGTACATTAATAAAGTAACTCATACCGACGGTAAATAGTCCCGCCCAGATAAAAAATAACGAGCCGTGGATAGACCACAGCAGCGGCACACCCAAGGTAATCCAAGGCTTCCAACGACACCAGCGAATGGCTTGGCAACATGCCGCGAGAATAAATAAGATACCAAATACAGGCTTAGGAACAGCAAATAAAGGCTGAATTAATAACAGTAAAGTAATAACACCTAAACTGCCTGTTGCTAATTTTTCCAACCAAGGAAGTGGTAATACTTTTGTTGTTTTAGTCCCGTTGGCAGTAAACATCGGTACAACACGACCTGCCATTACCGACATTAGAAATGCCATTAGCATGACGGATGCATAAGCAGCTTGGTTGACTGTCATGTTCGCTAAACCTAATTTAGCCAAATGCATTTCAATATTTGCCACAGTAAATAAAACTAATAAAGGCACAAAAAATAAATTTCGGTACTGTTTTATTTTTAACAAAGGTTTGGCTAAAACATAAGCAACTACGGGTAGAAAACTTAAATCAATCAACATGATAACGTGATCATTTAATAGCGAGGGTAAAAACAAAGCAATTCGCCCTGCCAGCCAAAGCATAAATAGACCAAGTAAGGGTAACCCCGAAATACCACGAACCCCAGTCCAATTCTGGATCGCGGTTAACAAGAAACCTGCAACGATGGCACAGCCAAAACCGAACAACATTTCATGTATATGCCACCACAAACCGCCACCGTAAGGCTGAAAGGTAATATAACCAGATAACATTGCGCCCCATAACAGCAATGCAACCATACTAAACAAAGCGCCTGCTAAGAAGAAAGGACGAAAGCCAAGACGTAACACAGGGAGAATTTTCTGTTCCGCCGCCAAGTCTGTAATTTGCATTGATTTAACCTTTTAAATAGTAATTTAGATTGAGTATATGTGGTAATAAAAGGTCTGTAATTGACAAAAGGCAAATACCCAACTTATTTAGTCAAGTATTTGCCTTTTTATTGATGATCTTTGATTTGGTCTAGCTGAGCACCGCTTTAGTTAACAACACTGCTTAGTTAATAACTGTGACCGCAAGTTCGCACTCGTCATTCCAACGATAGTAAACATCGCAGTTTGATTGTCCCAGTCGAGGCCGTTCACTAATTGTTTTCGATATCTTACCTTTCGCTATCCAAAGTGCCAGCATCGCATCGATACCGTCTTCACTAATTCCAAAGGTTTTGGCTAGCTCAGTTCTGCTGGTTTTACCGTTAACAACAAGATGATCTTTCAGACGTGTTAAAATCATATTTGCCCTGCTCCTCTTGTAGTTGGAGTTTATTACCTTGCTTTTTCAGTAGTGCAATCACAAGGCACATCAACACACTGAAGAAGCCTATCCAGCCCATACTTGATGCAGGGTGTGCTGAGAATTCAACAATTTGGTAATACATAGTGGCAACAAAATAACCTAAGAACATAGTCCAGCCAGCAATGAATACTGCAAATGGGCGCCCAAATTCGCGCACATAAGCGCCCATTGCCGCAGCACAAGGTGTGTATAAAAGAATAAATAATAAGAATGCAAAAGCAGCAGCGTCGGAACTGAAGCTCTCTTTCAAGTTACCAAATATTGTCACATCCACTTCTTGATCGTCAGCAACCGCATTCATATCCGTTAAATCACCCACATCAACACCCAATGGATCTGAATAACTTAAATCCGCCAAATTCGCAGGGATCGATAATACCGCTTTTTGTAAACTGGCTACTAAATCAAACTCAGCATTATCTTTCTCTGCACTTGAATACAGGCTATTTAACGTGCCGATAACCGCTTCTTTGGCAAAAATACCCGTAATAATACCCACGGTTGCTTGCCAGTTATCTGCTTTAATACCAATAGGTGCAAGTAACGGCGTTGCGACTTGTGCAACTTTCGATAATACTGAACTTTCAGTTTCTTCATTACCAAAGCTGCCATCTGTACCCAATGAATTAAAGAAACTAAGAAATGCGACAACCAACACGATCGTTTTACCCGCACCAAACACAAAACGTTTTAGTTTTTGCCAAGTGATGATAAGCATATTCTGCATTGTCGGTAATTCGTAATCCGGCATTTCCATGATAAAGCTATCACTGCGGCCAGGATACAAACTCCAGCGTAATATGAGCCCAGTAAATACCGCAACTAAAATGCCAATAATGTATAACGCAAAGACAATATTTTGGCCATGCTCAGGGAAGAATGCTGCCGAGAATAATGCATACACAGGTAATCGTGCGCCACATGACATAAACGGTGCCATGGCCGCCGCTAAACGACGCTCACGTTCATGCTCGAGTGTACGTGTTGCCATAATGGCAGGTACGTTACAGCCAAAACCCAATACTAACGGAACAAATGCTTTACCAGGGAGGCCAATTCGTTGCATTACTTTATCAAGTACAAATGCAGCACGCGCCATATAACCCGAGCTTTCAAGTAACGATAAGAATAAATACAAACAACCTATCACGGGAATAAAAGTGGCAACTGTTTGAATACCACCGCCAATTCCATTCGCGATAATAGTAACAAGCCAAACAGGCAATAATCCATCTAATAAATAGTGTCCGCCATCAACAAGTACGCTGCCAAAGCTAATGTCAAAGAAATCAATGAATGCACCACCTATGTTGATAGAGAACATAAACATTAAGTACATCACAGCAAAAAAGAATGGAATACCAATGTATTTATTCAACACAACTTGGTCGACTTTATCACTGAATGAACGGCTCAATTTACCTTCCTGACGACGCACCTTATTACAAAGTTGGTGTAAAAACGTATATCGAACGTTGGCAATATGGAAATCTGTTTCAATTGACTCTGCGACTTTATTCTTAACGTCAGCAATCATCATCAAGGCATCAAGACTAATAAGATCGACAATTAACGCATCATTTTCGAGCGCACGAATAGCGAGTGAACGTGGGGCGGCATCGTGCTCGAAAAAATAAATCTCTAGTTCACTAATCGCCGCTTCTATTTCTGTTCCGTAATCCATCGCAAGCGGGACTGTGACCACACCTTTTTGTACGATTGAATGTAAGTCTTGTTTGAAACTACTCACTTCATTTTTGGCATTTGCAGAGAGCGCGAGAACTGGACAACCAAGGGCTTTTTCTAATTTTTTAACGTCTAACACTTGGCGTTGACGCGCTAATACGTCCATCTTGTTTAATACCACGACCATTGGACGACCTAACTCGCGCAATTGTAGTGTCATGTATAAACTGCGCTCTAAGCACGAAGCATCGACAACATTAATAATGAGGTCTGCCGCATGATCCAACGCTGCTTTCGACGCGATCATTTCATCGACACTATTCACTTCATTACTGCTATCCAAGGCATAAATACCCGGTAAATCGGTTAATAAGAACTCATCACCCGCATGGCCATAGCGTCCAGTTTTCTTATCAACAGTCACACCAGCCCAGTTACCAACACGTTGATTCGCACCCGTTAGCGCATTAAATAGCGTTGTTTTACCGCTATTTGGATTACCAATAGTTAAGATTTGATACAACATTAAGCGACCTCTACTTCAATCTGTTGTGCTAACTTTTTCCGGATCGCAACCGAGACTCCACGCACCGATATTTGTAACGGGTCCCCCATTGGCGCACGACGAATTAATGTCACTTGGGTATTAGGTAGCACACCCATTACCATTAACTTCTTTCGCGTGTCAGCAGGTAAGCCTGACATATCGGTAATTTTAGCGACAACACCATCGTTTAATAGCGCTAACTTCATATTTTCACCTAATTCTAATGATAACTATTATTATTCATATTTTACGCTTGCAGTATAAATAACTATTGATATGAATCAATACGCTATAAACGAAATGGCCAAAACAGCAAATAAAATAACACTAAAGTAGTATTCCTATATAACAACAGGGTTTATAGAAGGTTTTTTATGTAGTAAATGAATATATGCAGCTCAACATATTGAATAATATATGAGCTGCACAAATCTGTAATTAAGAACGATTAAGCATTTTCACCGATGAAGCCACCAGTTTGATGCGCCCAGAGCTGTGCATAAATACCTTGTTTCGCTAAGAGCTCTTTGTGTGAGCCTTGCTCAACAACACGGCCTTCATCTAAAATGATCAAGCGATCCATCGCTGCAATTGTTGATAAACGGTGCGCAATTGCAATCACAGTTTTACCATCCATCAGTTCATTTAAGCTATCTTGAATTGCGGATTCAACTTCAGAATCTAGCGCTGACGTTGCTTCGTCTAACACTAAAATCGGCGCATCTTTTAATAACACACGAGAAATAGCAATACGCTGACGTTGACCACCCGACAGTTTGACCCCACGCTCGCCAACTTGTGCATCATAGCCTTGGTTACCAAATGTATCCGTCAAGGTACTAATAAATTCATGCGCACATGCTTGTTTTGTTGCTTGGAGCAATTGCGCTTCACTCGCATCCGGATCGCCATACATAATGTTATCGCGAATAGTACGATGTAGTAACGAGGTATCCTGTGTCACCATACCAATCTGGCCACGCAAACTGTCTTGCTGGATATCACTGATATTTTGCCCATCAATTTTAATCGCACCCGATTCCACATCATGAAAACGCATTAACAAGTTAACCAAGGTCGACTTACCCGCACCAGAACGCCCTACTAGACCAACCTTTTCACCCGGCTTAATTTTGAGGTTTAAGTTATCAATCACGCCAGCTGACTCACCGTAATGGAAACTAATGTTATCAAACTCGATTTCACCCGCTGAAACTGTTAGCGGTTGAGCATTTGGTTTATCTTCAATATCGATCGGCTTGGCTAAGGTATTCATGCCATCGATCACCGTGCCCATATTTTCAAACAGACCACCAATTTCCCACATGATCCATTTAGACATACTATTAAGGCGTAACGCTAAACTGATTGCGACAGCAATGACACCCACACTTAAACTGGCGTCTAACCACAGCATGATGGAAATAGCGGCAACGCCAAAGAGTAATAAATAATTTAATAACTCGACGCAAAAGGTGAACCCCGTAACCAAACGCATCTGTTTATGCACCGTCACAAGAAATCCGTCCATGCCTTCTTCCGCATACACCATCTCACGAGAGTTATGTGAGAACAATTTAACCGTGGTGATATTAGTATAACTGTCGACTAATCGCCCAGTCATCATTGAGCGTGCATTAGCTTGCTCTGTCGAGATCTGTTTAAGCTTCGGCACAAAATATAATTGAATAGCGACAAAACCAATAAACCACGCGAGCATAGGCAGCATAAGTCGTATGTCAGCCTGGCCAATCATGACGAGCATTGCAATGAAATACACCGAGATATAGACCAATACATCCAGTAGTTTCATCACGGTTTCACGTACAGACAAGGCTGTTTGCATCACTTTTGTGGCAATACGACCGGCAAAATCACTTTGGAAAAAAGACACACTTTGACGTAGTAAATAACGGTGTGCTAACCAACGAATAGACATAGGGTAATTACCCAGTAATGTCTGGTGCATGATTAATGAATGTAATAATACCAACAATGGCATCACCACCAATATCAATACGCTTAGGCCAATGAGGTTAGTGCTTTCATCAGTTAAGAAATTCTGTGGCTCATGATTTGATAACCAATCCACCAGTTGCCCCATAAAACCAAATAACGACACTTCTAAAATAGCAATCATCGCACTTAATACTGCCATCGCTAATAAAGGTGATTCAAAACCACGGGTATAATAACGGCAAAACGCCACAATATCTTGCGGCGGTTGTTCTGGTTGATGCTTGGGAAAAGCCGAGGACCATTTTTCAAAAAAATTAAACATAAAGGATCATTATCTGAGCAAATAAAAGACTCACCTATGGTACTACGTAATTGATAAAGTTCGTAGTCCGCACAAGGATATCAACCAATTAACAGCAGAAATTAGCACTATTAAAACCAGAATACGAGAGTGTAAATATTACTTTACGGAACTATTTACAACTTTTACACTAATTCTATTGCATTAGCCCATACAAAATAAGTAAACTCGCTACACCTTAATGATTTATGGATATTTAAGGCATATATTGTAAACAAATGTTTACAAATCTTCAATTACAATCCGTAATGGAATGTTTTATGACTGTTAATAAGGTTTTATAACTGTGAGTAAGATAGTAGGAAGTACCCTTATTGTTGCTGGCACCGCGCTTGGTGGCGGTATGTTAGCTTTACCCCTTGCATCAGCTGGTTTAGGTTTCTATACAGCAGCCTTTTTGATTATCGCCAACTGGGCATTAATGACGTATACAGCCTTGCTGATGTTAGAAATACATCAGCATGCCGAACAAGATGCGACACTTAACTCGCTTGCAAAGAATTTACTGGGTAAACCCGGTCAATATCTCGCAACATTTGCTTCTTTCTTCTTATTCTATGCCCTTTGTGCCGCGTATATTGCCGGTGGCGGTTCGCAGTTAACCAACAAAATAAACGATTTATTGAGTTTAGAGTTAACCCCACAATTTGGTGCAGTGCTACTAACAATTATTGTCGCGACAGTTGTATCGATTGGTACGCACTCGGTTGATATCGTGAATCGTGTATTGTTTAGCGTAAAAATTATCGTCTTAGCACTCACGCTCAGTCTGTTATTCCCACACGTGCAGTCGATTAATCTATTAGAAATGCCTGTGCAACAAGGGTTATTGTTATCGGCTTTACCCGTGATTTTCACTTCGTTTGGTTTCCACGGCAGTATTCCGTCGATCGTACGTTATGTGGGTATTGATATTAAAACACTGAAGAAAGTGATGGTCTGCGGTGCATCTGCGCCACTTGTTATCTACCTGCTATGGCAAGTCGCAACGCAGGGTGTGTTAAGCCAAACAGATCTAATGGCTAATAACTCGCTAACTAACTTTATTGCATCACTCAGCACTGTGTTACAACAGCCGCAAGTCAGTCAGTCTGTCTCTGTGTTTGCAGATCTTGCTTTAGCAACTTCATTCTTAGGTGTCAGTTTAGGTTTGTTTGATTTGTTATCAGGTATGATGAAGCGCGCGAATACGAGTATTAATAGCAATAACAGCGACGATACAACTAACGCAAACGGTAAATCACACCGTGTAAAAACAGCACTGGTGACATTTGTTCCACCACTGGCTTTCGCACTGTTTTATCCACAAGGTTTCATTACAGCACTCGGTTACGCAGCTATTGCATTGGTTATCCTTGCAATCTTCTTACCGGTCGCTATGGTTTCTAAACAACGTAAAGCAGATGCAAGTGGCTATAGAGTTATCGGTGGCAACGCAACGCTCGCGCTTGCAAGCTTAATGGGCTGTTTGATCATTGCATCGCAGTTTTTACAAATGGCTAAAATGATACCAGCCGTTGGTTAACTTTGTTAACGCAAGTAATATTAAATAGCCCAGCAAAGATGTAATTTGTTCATCATTGTTGGGCTGTTTTGTAATTAAAATTTATAATGTCGTCGTACCAACATCCCTGTGCTTTACGAATAATCCAATACAGTATTCAGATATATTTGGAAGCCGAGATCCAAACTCATTAAGGTTGAATCTAGAATAGCGGCTCAACAAGAGCTTCTCTTTTTTGTGTATATCATCCCCTTGGGAGTTCGATTTTCAGACTAAAACTGAGGATGAATAAACTGTTCGCCCTATTTAACTAACTATATTTAGAGTATTTACACTGCTTGTGTATGATTCACGATATTTTAATTATTTTAGAGACGCTATACCATGAAAGTAAAACTGGCCGCATTAATCTTTGCACCTTTGTTCATCGCACCTTCATTTGCATCTGAAAATGTAAATGTGACTATTCTTGGTACTTCCGATCTGCATGGACGCTTTATCCCTTGGGATTACTCAACAGATAAACCGAATCCAAAAGGAAGTCTTAGTCAAATTGCGTCCAAAGTGAAAGAGATCCGCAACACCGAAAAAAACGTTATTTTAGTCGATGCCGGTGATGCGATCCAAGGTAACGGGATAGAAACGTTTAAGCATGAGCCAGTTAATCCTATGATGTTAGGCTTTAATGCATTGCGTTATGATGCTTGGGTATTAGGGAATCATGAATTTGATTTTGGTTTAGATGCGCTTAACAATGCATTTAACACTTTCAATGATACACCGCTTGCGGGTAATATTTTTCATGATGATAAGCGTCGTTTTCTTCCTGCCTATAAAATAGTAGAACGTGATGGTATCAAAGTCGGCATTATTGGTATGGATACGCCAATGGTTGAACACTTTGCAAAAGGCAGCGATAGAATTAATGGGATTCATTTCACCAACCCAAGTCTTGAAGTCAAAAAAGTGATTGCTAAAATTAAAGACAAAGTCGATGCCCTTGTGTTGGTGGCGCATATGGGTATAGACAACGAAAATAATATCGCAGATACCAGTGTTGGTGATATTGCGAGAGCGAATCCAGAACTCGACGCGATCGTAGCTGGTCACATGCATGTAAAAATAGATAAAGTCGTTATTAATGGCGTTATCATTACCGAACCCTATAAATATGGTCGAGCTTTATCACGTATTGATCTGTCATTTACGCGACAAGATGATGGCAAAGTTAGCCTAATTAACAAGAATAGTTTTACTTATAATATGAACAATCAAGTATCAGATAAACAACTTGAAACTATTTTCAGTCCTTATCATCAGAAATTACGTGAGAATGCAAATCGTGTTATTGGTACATTAAGTGGCGAAACATTAACACCCAAAAATAGAATAAACGGTATACCAGAAACACAATTACACGATACCGGATTAACCAGCTTATTTCAGGATGTTGGTTTTCATTTTGCACCACAAGCGAATGTAATTGCTATTCACCTAGACAATATGAATCCTAAAATGGATCTCGGTGCGATCACAGCAAAAGATATTGCCTATAACTATGAATATGCAGGCGGTGAATATACTGTTTATGCAATGACAGGCCAAGATCTTAAGAAATATATGGAATGGTCTGCAGGATATTTTAACCAGACACATGATGGTGATTTAACTTACAGCTTTGATGAAAAACGTCGTTCATCGAAATACAGCACGCATGATATGTTTGGCGGTGTTACTTATAAAATTGATCTTCGCCAGCCTGCAGGAAAGCGAATTGTTGAATTAGCAATGAATGGTAAACCTGTTACAGATAAAACTGTCATCCACATTGGTATGAACGCTTATCGTATGGGCCACTTAACGAAAAAGGGAGGTGCATTAGAAGGACGTAAATTTACTATTTTATCTGACTCTAAAGCAGAATATGGCGAAGAAGCTGGCACAATTAGAAACCTAACTATCCGCTATATCTCTGAGGTTAAAAAGGGCAAGATTATTGGTAAAGCAGAAAATGACTGGTCTGTGATTGGGCTTACTGGCCATAGTGCTGAGCGCGAAATTGCTCGTAAGCAAGTTAATGAAGGTAAACTAGCATTACCAACCACACCTGATGGTCGCTATACCAATGTTAAATCACTTAGAATAAATGACTTAAAATAACGATATAAGAAGCCCAGCTAAAGCAAGGTGATTCTTGTCGTCAACGGTTTAGCATTGTGATATTAAATCACTTTATCGTTAAAAATAAAAAGCGCTATATTCAGTAGCGCTTTTTATAACTTAAATTCAAATAATGATTAACCGTAAAAACTTATTACTTCCAAGTTAAACGCGCTATCTTTTTCTCAACATCAACCCAGACATCAACAAACTCAAATTCCCTTTCATAAACAAAACCAGTCTGCTTAGGTCCTGTTAACGGTTGACCAAGAGGACGATTAAGTTGTGGAATATAATCACTATTCCAAATAGCTTGGACTTTCACATCCGCACTCACTCCTAGCTGATAACTAAAGAATGAATTTTCACCTGCAGCAATTAAAAATACAGCTAGTGGAAAATCTACATGCTTTGCTAAGTATGCTTTTTTATCTGCTAAACTATTCGGGATAGGCTCGTCTGTAACAGGCGAACTCTGAAGCATAATAACTTTTCCTTTTGATGATGCTTCTCTCATTAATTGGATACTGAGTGAGATGGCATCTGCCCTGTTCATTTTTGGTGATGTACCTTTCATTGGTATCGTCCACCTTTCCAAGTATGAACCATCCTGGTATTTCATGTGGCTACGGCTACCATTGTTCGTTTCAGCTCTTAATGTATTACCAATAAATAACTTATCACCTGGTAAGTTTTTTGCAACATCATCAACCAGTAATGCAAAATCAGTATTAGGCTTGCCATCAATAAATAAAGGATTGTTCAAATCTTCTTTTGGTGTTTTAGCTATTGCATCAATAAATAAGCCATCAATTTGAGGCTGACTCACAGTATCTAATACACTTTGTGCCCACCATGTTCTCATCTCTGGAGATGAAAAGTCATGCCAATAGTAACGATCTTTAAACATAAAAATTGATTCTACGTTATCATTATCAGTTACTTTTGTACTCCAATCCCATTTATTATCTTCGAAGACCTGATCAAAACTATACCCGGTATAATGAACCCTCGCATTAAAATAAAATAGCGTTGTTAAATTTTGATTAATCTGCTTCAATCGCGTCGCCGCATCTAATATGCCGGCATCAACAGTCTTTAATCCTTGCTTATTACTTTTTTCAAGCATGACAATGTCGTAATTACTAATAGACAAAATCTCTTCATTAGTAAATGACGTTGCTTTTCTTACTGCTAACCAGCGTGGTATATGATCCCAAGAAAATGATGGATAATGTGTCGATTCACGATCTTGCTCAGGATATGCTTTACTGAATGTAGAGCCAGATGGATATGAAGAATAATCAGATAAATTAGAGTCGGTCATATCTTCATTTCGAGCACTAATTGTTAATTTAAAATTTATATTATGAATTGAAAAATCTTTTTTAATTGATGAGCTTCCCGCGCCAGTGATTGTTGCTAATTTAGAATCAAGTTTAATCGTTTTTCGTGGTTTTCTAAACTCACCACTGACTAAATTACTCCCTGTTCCAATTATATATTTATGTTCATAACCTGCATCAGGTTCAATCAACTTAGCCTTTATGAATCTATTATCATTTACATAATAATCATTTAAAGATAATTTAGTGTTTATAATAGAAAATTGTAGTGATTCTTGGTTTTTAATAGCATGGTTACCCACACTCCAATTATTATTAATATCATTAACTATTGAGTGTTCTCCTAGTTCTACAAAAGAATCACGATCAGTCTCAGTGTAAGCTACTGTGGAATCCATAAATGCTTGGACTTTGACCGTAAGATCTAGGGTGTCATTGATATCATCATAATTAAAATCATAGCCATCATATTCAATATGGTAAAACCATTCATTATTTACGACTTCTTTCGTGCACGTTAACGCAGTATCAGAAAGATCAATTCGATTGTTATCTATGTTAAATACTAAATCACCATTTTTTTGTTCATGCGTACATGCTTTTGGTTTGAAACGTTCAAAATAAATATCCGTACTCGAATATACGATGTTAGGAAAACTAATAAAAACTAACAATAGATATATTTTTTTTCTCATAAATTCAATTTCACTTAATACCATTTAAAGTGCTTTAATTATTAAAGATATATCCTGACCTATATACGAATTAATCGTACCAGTGTGATACAAACATCATAATAGATATGATTTTCCACATATACGTATAAAACGCATCCTATATGCACAATTATAATCACCAATAAAATAGTATTTATTTTCAAATGGCTACATCTAATTGAGTACATTAAGTTAAGAGGGGCTGAGCATGGCAAAGGATTGAGGATAGGAAATATAAACAAAAAGCCCCACTGCCATGTTATCAAAACATCACAATGAGGCTTATTATTTTATACCGGCTTAGTATATTTTAAACGTGTATTACTTCTTCTTCCACTGTCCTGGAGAAGATTCAATAAACTGACCTTTTTCTGTCAACGACATCGCTTTTTTCGCTGCTCGTACAGAAATGGCCTGAACCGACACATTATGCTTGGTTGCTAACTCTTGATATTTAGCTTTTCGCTTATCATTTACCGTTTTAACTAATGCATTCACTTCACTGCTTGGTTTCACAGCGCCAAGGTAACCATTCGTTTGCTCACCAACCAATCCTGCTTTCTTTGCGTCTTGTAAATCAATCGCCTGTACCGAAAATGACATAACGACTAAAATAATCAAGGTTGAAAAAATTCTTTTCATTGTAATCTCCATTTGACTAGAATAACTCATCATCGCTAAACACATCATCTAGCTCTTTATCTACTTTCACTTTAATCTCGTGATCAATTTTTACATTTAAATTAATCACAATTGGCTTATCGGGAACGGCAAGTTGTACTGTTGGCGTACAACCAGCAATAAGTACAAGTAAACTTGCACTAAATAACAGTGCTTTCATATTATATCCTTATCGGTTATTCATTTTATCAAGCGCATCATACATCGCATCATTAATCCTTAAACTACGAAATAGCTGCAATATATTTTCTTCGTGAGAATAATTAAATTCAATTGGGCGTTCAACGCTAGGGTTCCGCCCTTTGATATTAATCGTTAATTTAGTCTCTCCGCTCGGCTTAAAATTCACATCACTGTGTAAACTATCATAATGCAGATTTTCTAACAGCTCTAAAGCATAACGCAACTGCGGTTGTGTTAACTTTAACTGATCTATCGTGGCGTTATCCTTTATTTGGATCACCCCACCAGCACCTTGCTGCTCTATCGTGCCATCTATTATTGATACTGCGCTACCTTTTGCTACAAAAGGCAAATCCGCTTTTAATAACCCTGTCACTTTAACACCAGGAACTTGATATAATTCAAGTACCTCAGGTAAAGATAGATTGCGAACACGCACTTGACCTACAATATGATCAAAATCGGTAATTAACAATGGTGACAATGACACTGTACCAGAAAACGCATTTGCTGAGGCGTTATCAATCGCCACTTGTAACTGTTCATTAGCAAATGTCACCAAGCCAGTAAAATTAACATTAGTCACGACAGGCCCCATATCAACAGATGAAATGTTGCTGTTAATAAGACAATTGGTATTTAAAGATGCCACTAAATCAGGCTTGTCCGCCTCAATTTTACAACGCCAATTCGCATTAATATCGGTGGCCGTTATGTCATTATAAGTACTTCTATTGGCGGTTACTTCGCCCGATATTCCTGCTGTCAAATAACCCTGTTGTTCCTCTAACATCAGCTGATAATCAAGCCTATTTTCCACCAACCCAGGTAGATATAACCCCACGGGTAAAGGATATTTATCAGTCAGCAAAGAAGGGATTGCTTGCTGAGGGTATTGCCAATGCCCTGCAACTTTGTACGGCGTTAAATTTAATAGCGTAACGGTATTTGTACTTTTCATTACCACATCATCTAATTGCCAATCTGAGTTCACACTCACACTTTTAGTGCTAAAACGTCCTCGATGCTGCGCCGAAAATCTATCTACCTTATATTCATTCTGATATTGGTTATTGAATGATGCAGTCGATAAAGCAAAATCGAACGGTAATACGCTATTGTTACTAATATTCACCGTCATAGCGTCAAGTAAAGAAACCTTAATATTCTCACTCGATATATCTGAGTATTTAAATTTATGTGCGGTTAATGTTGCACTATTAACGATGAGCTTAGTGCTTATCGATGTATCCGTGGGCTTAACTTCGACGTGGCCTTTCGATGTCACTTGGAAGGGTACATTCAACTCACTGAAATAACGGCTGTTTGTTATAACGGCTAACGACCAATTGCTCTGCCAAAATTGTGGCGTTAAGATCAACTCATCCATCTTTACAGCCAAACTATTGTTAGACATGCTATCAAACATGATAACTGTCATCGCAGCTTGCTTAGCCTGTACTTTCCAACGAGTAATATCGCGTTCTTGTATCCCTACCTGTAAAGATAAGGGTAATTCTGGCGTGATCACTATAGGTACGAGTGTTGGTGATACGTTGTTGCTAAACGGCTGACAAACACTTTTTTCCACACTCAATAATGCAGTAAACGACGCGCACGTTTTTGCTGTCACCGTGATAGGAGCAATGTCAGTGATGTTCAAATTAACGAGTTCAGGCAACCACCCTTTATCATCCAGTACCAACTCCGTATCGACAACAAGGTCAGCATTATCTATAAGCTTTTGCTTGTCATCACTCACGGCACCATCAACCAATGAGAACCTTAAGGAAATACGTTCCATCTGCTGTAAGTCGACGTTTACATCAAGCGTTGCAATACCATCAAATTCGGTATTAAACGCTGGTAAAATAGGGTTAACGCTTGCACTAAGTTTGCTTAAGTCCGTGCTCAGTTGCACTTTAAGTAAGTTCTGGTTATCTGTATTCTTGGTATCTTGTAATACGTAGTTAAGCTTAGCGAGTAATAAGCGCTGATCTTGCAGCCACACTGAAAAGCCAAATTCAGCATTACTATCGGCATATCTGAAACCCACCTCTTTAAAAACAACCACGTTAAGATCAAGCTGTTCCCAATTTAAATTCGATAAAGATAGACTTTGTGCTTTTGATACTTCAGTTAAAGGAGGTAGATTAGTGCCCTGCACGGTTACATTTTTAATATGAAGATCGGGTATCCAATCCGGTAACGCGGGTAATATAGGGGCGACAGTCACTACTTGATTCTCAATTTCATCGCTACTCCCACCCTGTATTGATTGCTCAAATTGCAAATAATCGACATCTAGCTTAACTTGCTCAAGCATAATTTTATCGATAAAAAAGGGCTGTTGCATATCAAATTTAATCGCTAATCCATGTAACCGTGCAACTTTAATACCGTAGGGAATTGAGAAATGATTGCTAACCTTCATGATAATGCGTTCGCGGTATGTAAACATGAGCGCGACACTTAATAGGACGAGAATAAGTAGACTTATAACCCAAAGTTTGACGTGATTTTTGGTTTCTTTTGTTTTATGCGACGCCGACATTGAGGAAATAGCCTTTATTAATCTAATCACTTATCCTGAACGACAAGCATAACGAAATCAAGTATTACACGCTCATTGACAACACTAAAAGTGAGACATTAAGTACAATGTTTAGAATATACATATGTATATTTATTGATTTGTCGATGAAGCAGAAGCGTGTAAACTGTCGTAACTTTAATACTAGTTTCATATACGAAAAATTTACATGGCAAAACCGAATAAGAAAGGCCCAACTCAAACAGTTGAAATATCATGCAGTAAGTGTAAAACCCTACTGTTTAAATACCGTAAAGGCGGTAAAGGCAGCCTCGTTAAATGCTTTAAAGAGCGGATCGTGACTGACTATTGTGAAACACCTTGCACTTGTCCTAAGTGTAAACAAGTCTTTGCAAGAGACGCATTAATTAGGGGCACACCCGCTTATAAAATGGTGGGAGGTAAAGTGACAATGAAATAACTGTCACTCAATATTTCGCAGACTCTATCGAGCCACTTACTCTGTGAGTTGCGCTTAACTAGTAGATCTCGCCTCTAAATTCAACCTGTGTTAAATACAAACGCATTTCAAATTCGAACTGATGATAATCAGGTAACATATGCTCACAAAGCTTGTAAAAGGCTTTGTCGTGATTCTTTTCTCTTACGTGCGCGAGTTCGTGTACCGTTATCATCTGCAAGAAAGGTTCTGGGCAGCGTCTAAACATTTCACTAATACGGATCTCATTCTTACTCTTTAATTTATTGCCCTGCACGCGCGATACAAAAGTATGTAAACCAAGCGCGTTATTCACCACATGAATTTTAGGATCATAAATGATTTTACTGATAGGCGATGATTTTTTTAAATAATTATTCTTAAGATCCATCACAAATTCACGTAATTTTTTGTCACTGGTAATTGAATGTGTACTCGGATATTTCGTTAATAAAAATTGACCAAGTGTGTCTTTTTCTAACATCAGCTTTACTTTGCTTTGAACTTGGTCTGAATAGGCTGACAGATATTTAAGAGCCGTTGGATCTATTTTTGAAACTGACATAAGTAAGATTGAATACTGGTAATTTGAATTGCACATATTTTACCTGATCCAGTTTTAATCTGGTAGCCTAGAACAGACTAAAATAGCTATTGATCAGTGTTAGATATACTTTTACAATAACCTTTTTATTATTATGGATGAACAACTATGTCATCAGATACTTTAGGTACCAGCGTAACGTATAAGCGCATGGAACAAGGTTATCGCGAAAAAGCACTTAAGTTATTCCCTTGGATATGCGGCCGCTGTACCCGCGAATTTGTTTATTCTAACTTAAGAGAGTTAACTGTTCACCACATGGACCATGATCACAGTAACAACCCAAATGACGGGAGTAACTGGGAATTGCTTTGCCTATATTGCCATGACAATGAGCATTCTAAATATACCGAACATGATCAGTACGCGACTGAAGTTGAAGCGGGTGATAATAATCAGGAATCAGCAACTTATAATCCGTTTGCTGATTTAAAATCAATGTTTAAAAAATAACATCTGATTGCGGTACCTAAAAAGCCGTGACAGTATCCGATTAAATGGCACACTGTTACGGCTTTATTATTTTACTGCTAGAATGCTTGGTTAACCATAAACCATAATTGTTTATCTGATTCACTTTGTGCGTAATCAATACGTACAACCACACCTTCAGCGTTAAATCGTAATCCTAAACCAGCAGTCCATTTCAAGTCTTTGTTTAATTCCACTAAATCAAAAGTATCTGAAACTTGGCCAGCTTCAACGAATGCAGACCATTGCCACCAAGGAAAATTATAAAATGGTAAATTATGTAACGGTTGCCAATGTGGCTTCACTCGGTATTCGGCACTATACATAACGGCACTACGGCTATGAAACTGTCCAGGTAAATAACCACGTAGCCGGTTAAAACCACCAAGTTTGATACCAGCAAAAGAGGGGGGACGATGTTTTTGATTCGCTTCCGAACCACTATTCCATGTTGGTGTGTCTGCAAGATAATAATTAAATGCCAATACTTGTTCTTTAAACAAAGTGTTTCCATCAAAAGGGACATAAGCGCTTTGATCTAATTGCCATGTAGTCCAACTATCACGGTCATCATCACCAAAGTCACGTCGTACAGTAAATCGAGTTTGGCTACCCGACGTCGTATCACCAATGCTATCGCGATTATCCCAATCAAATTGTAACTCTAACCCTTGTGAAATGTCAGGCAAATAATCATAACCTACTACATCTCGCGTTTGTTTAAACGGCGTTATATTAATGCTTGTAACACCAAATTCCAGCGGGTTAGCCCCTGTTTCACTACGTTGTCGGACAAGGCTACGCGCGGCACCGTTAACCCCTCTCCCCCATGGTAATACGTATCTTGCATTCACACGGAGAGATGATTCGACACCTTCAGCGATTATTTCATCAGTCAACAAGGTATCTTCAGGCGCCTTTGCCGTAGGCAGAAAATATATCCCCGATTTAAAGTCACCACGGTAATATTCTGTTGAAAACAGCCATTGTTTTACACTGGGTAATGTATAATTATTAAATGAGATAAAGCTGATATTACTGTTATTATCACTGTATAAACCAAGACCAAATATTGATGCTTGTGGCTGCCCTGCATGTTTGATTACCCCAGAGACACCAAGCGCAGTACCCAATCTTTCAGTTGAGATAATTAAAGGAACTACCGCGACTTTAGTATCAAACGCAGGCCTTTCCATGCCATTATTTTCAGTCATTATATCGACAACATCTTCTGCACTCACCTTGCTTGTCACGAGTAATGCCGAAGACAATAACGAGGAAAAAATACTCTTATAAACCACTAACACTCCAAACAATAATAAATATGCATTAATAAAATGTGAAGTGCGGAAGATAGCCAAAAATCGCCCATGTGTATACGGCGAACACAGTAAAAAAACGTAAAACAATGTCATTAAATGACTAAATAATAAAGTAAATATAAATACAAAGGCAGGTATCAATATGACCCACAATTTAACATTATTAATGCCAAAAACACGTATAGTTATTGGGCTACTAATCATACTATTTAGTGGCTTCTACTCTATTAATGTTATGGCTACAACGACGGTCTACTGGAATAAAAGTAATGAAATCACATCGCAGGATATCGACCACAGTCAATGGCAATATATTTTAAATCGCTATTTAATCGTGGATAAAGATAAGAATGCGATTAACTTGTTTAATTACAAAAACGTGACCAATGCAGACAAAGTAATTCTCAACCAATATCTCGTTCAACTGCAAAATATCAACCCCTTGCAACACACTAAAGCACAGCAACAAGCCTACTGGATAAACTTATATAATGCACAGACAGTACAACTGATTCTGGAGAATTATCCGGTTAAATCCATTACAAAATTAGGAGGTCGTTTCTTTTCATTCGGCCCTTGGGATGATGATGCGGTGACAGTCAATGGTCAAACGCTCAGCTTAAATGATATAGAACATGAAATACTACGCCCTATTTGGCAAGATCCACGTATCCATTATGCCGTAAACTGTGCCAGTTATGGTTGCCCAAATTTATCTACCACTGCATTCACGGCAAGTAATACCGAACAACTATTAAGTGCAGGTGCCTATGCCTATATCAATCATCCAAGAGGTGTTTCAATTCAAGGCAACGATTTAGAGGTTTCAAGTATTTACAAGTGGTATTCAAAAGATTTCGGGGATAATCAGCAGGCTCTGATTGAACATTTTAAACGCTATGCTAAACCTGAATTAAAACAAGCGTTGATATTATTTCAACAAGATCCAGGGAGTATCAATTTTAAATATGATTGGCGTCTAAATCAGCCATGATGACTAATTTAGACGTACAAAGAGACTTTGTTTATTTAATCCACTCTAATATGTCTTTATTTTGATTATAATGCGCTTTAACTCTTACATCCGATATCTTATTTCTAAATTCAAGTTCCGCAGTATTTTTATCAAATTCAACATACCCGATAGGAACTCCTTTTGGCTTGCCATACGTGCTAGTAACAGTATAGTTGGCTGTTGATGCTGAAGCATACATTTGAGCAAGAATCTGTCCACCTTTCCCTCCACCAGCACGTTCAAGCAGCCAAAAGAGCGATACAACCCCGTTGTTAACAGTAATTCTAACATCTACTTCCCAGAATTCACCTGGATGATAAGAAAATAATTTCAACTCACGATCGGCCGCATCATTACTATTGGACTCTATAATTTTGTTCTTAAAAAATTCAGAATCAGATACAGTGAAGCTTTTATCTTTCCTGTTGTTGCGAATGTCAACTTTAAAAGAAGAGTCACTCTTATACTCGACTAAAGTAAAATCGTATTTTACACCGGTGGGATCAGTATAAACAAACTTTTCATTCAACTGAGAATTCCAAGTTGCCACAGCACCTTCCAACGTACTCGGTTTAGTCCACGAATTTTTTGCAATACCAGCAATTATCTTTAGCACTGTGTTATCGTAGACTTCATTTACCAATCTCGCGATATTCTCTACATTTTCTGTTTCTGCTTCACCTGTATCATTAAGATTAACGATACCGCTAAATCCAACATCAAATTTAGGTTTGTATGAATGCGCGTCACTATCTACTTTGAATCTCGTTGGATCATTAGGATATGCGTCAATACTATCAATTGTGCCATCACCATCTGAATCAGGTGAACATGTTACTTTAATATCCGATATATCATATTGCACAACATGATTAACAATGCTAGAAGAACAAACAAAACGGTCCGCCTTCAACGTCATTGCTAGGTTTATATTTTTACCCAGTTTAAACTCAAACGTATCATTACTATCATATAATTTAGTATTCCCATTTATAGAAATGGAAAGTTGACCTGTCATTCCTGTAATACGCCCACTTATCTGAAAGAATGATCTATTAGGGTTATAGGGAAATGCATCTGCATTATCACCTACACTATCACCATCACTGTCTTTAGTTTCATCTTTGTTATTCGGAAATGCATCAAGGCTATCAATAACACCATCACCATCTGTATCCGTCGTATTACTCCCTGTAGTAGTAGTCGTCGTAGTCGTAGAACCACCGCCGCCACCACCACAAGCAGTTAGGAAAACAGATAATAAAACAGCCATAGCTGTCGATTGTACTAATGTCATTGACATCCTCTCTATAATTGTAAATACGCCAGACATGTTGATTAGCGTTTAAGGGAGGTATTGTAATTGAAATTACCGGGCGTTATGTAAGCGTTTGTAAATAACTGCAAGCACGATTGATCAATATCATTTAGTGTTATTGTTTTATAATGCATTTCATCCCATTCAAAGTAAGTGGTTTTATTCTATATATCACGCCACACTTGGTAAAATCCACTAATTCATTATACAGGAAACTATACCAGTTATGGTATTCAGAAGATTTCGGGGATAATCAGCAGGCTCTGATTGAACATCAGAGCGATATGCTAAACCTGAATTAAGACAAGCGTTGATATTATTTCAACAAGATCCAGGGAGTATCGAATTTAGATGTACAGAGAGATAAGCGGTTTATATGAATGTGCATCATTTTCTACCCTAGATCTCGTCCGGTCAAAATACATCAAGGCTGTCAATAACACCGTCACCATCTGTATCCGTAATATTACGGTACATTAACACTCACATCGCCAGTATTAGAATCATAACGAATGTATAGCTCAGTATTTTTACTCCACTTATATAAGCAAATTCCGTCCTGTTGATATTCAACAACATATGGTTCACTCGTTGCTAACTCATCAATTCTATCACTACCAGTATTTAAAATTGCATTCCACAAAGAGACACAATCAGCTACATTACCAGTCTTTAATACTGTATCTGAGCCAGAAAAGCTCTGCGCAGGCCACCCAGCAGTATTAAGATCAATTTGACCATCCAAACCCGCCCCATACAATCGTAAATCATTTCGAGCATCAAAATCAGCTGGAGAGCCTATAATTAGCCACTTACTGTGCGCAAGGTTTACTGCACTTTTTAAAGCGCCACCTGTTCCTTCAACAACGGCGATATCAGCATCATCAGCTAAGTTCAAAAATCGGGGCACAGCGGTAGCAGATAATATCCCGAGAATCATAATAATAATGACTAATTCGATAAGAGTAAAACCACGTTGTTGCGTATTCAAGTCTGGACACCTTTTGGATTAAGCGGGCTACAATTATAGTGTAAATGCTTTAATTATAAACCTATTAATTAATTATTATTTTTCGCACTTTCAAAATAATAATTAATGCGACTTCTCGGGTTTAAGTATTCATAAATATGTTCAGGCAATTTATCCGGTTTAATGACACCTGTAATTGACAGTTCACGCTCTTCAAGATCAATGATCGGGGATTCAGCTCGAGGTACTTCAGCGTCATAAATAAGGATGTTAGGATACAATAATCTATCTGAATTCACTGACAGTACCAGTCCTATCTGATCATTTGATAATCGTACAACACTACCCGGAGGGTAAATTCCCAACACCTTCACTAACAGTTTTAAATCACTTTGATTATACTTATTCGCGCTATTTTTATACAGCCAAGATAAGGCATTCGACGGTACTCTTGCTTTGGTTATATCGTTCGGATGACAAAGTGTGTCATATTTATTCACAACACTAACAAGCTGAGTGAATGGGTCTATATCAGAGCCTTTCAACCCTTTAGGGTAACCGCTACCATCTAATAGCTCATGATGCTGTGCGATAATAGACTTAGCGGCTTCAGGGAATGTATCCACTAAATTAACAAGATCTAGCCCATATTTAGGATGTAACCTTAAAAAATTTTGCTCTGCGTTGGTGAGTTCTGTCTTTTTACGCAGGATTTGCGGGGGTATTTTCAACTTACCCATATCATGAAAAAGCGCGCCCATTCCGATAGTTTTAATGGCATTAGCATCTAATTTTTTCATTTTAGCAACAAGCATTGCGAGCACTGATACATTTAATGAATGGTAATAAATATTTTCATTTTCTTTAGTTTCACTCATCAAATGTAAAACGATATGTTCTTCTTTTAGCAGAGACTCAACCATATCTCCGATGAGTTGTTCTGCGTCATCAATCGCATTAAGAGGGCGACTCGATAGTTTACTCATAACAGAACGCACTTGAATCATTGCTGATTGAAAGTTTTTTTCTGTTTTAGTTATTTTGCGGCGATGAGTTTTTAATTCTTCGATTTTTTTCTGTTTGCGTTCCCACAACTCACGTTTAGCCAGTTCTAGATCTACATCAAGCACATCTGAAGATTCTTGTTGTTTAGCATTCGAAGTTTGTGGAGGCAATAAGCCATTATCGCTGCGTTGTGGATAAACAGTAACGTGCGCAATACCAAGCTTACGAATGAGCTGCAGTTTTTCTTGAGTATCGATTTTAAAATTATTGAACATAAAGGGATGATCGCACCAACCTAAAGGTAACTTAACGTAATTACCCACTTGAATACGATCTACAGAAACTTTAATACCACTCATAATAAACCACAAAACAAAACTGAAATGGCAGTTTAGTAGAATAAATAGGGATTTAAAAGGTGTTTATACTATACATATGGAAAATCATATTGAACATTGATTTTCATCACACTATCAATTCTTGATAAGGATTAAACAGCATTATATCGCAGATTTTATCGGCATAAACCGTCATAAAACCTGCCATATTAATAAATATTAATGATTTTTATTCCAATCAATACACTGCTGTAATGTAATACCAGAACCACCAAATATGTCTAACGCACTGCCAATCGTTAAATCAACTTTACCCTTTGATAATTGCTCGACTAAAGCAAGATCATCAATACTGCGAGCACCACCAGCATAAGTCACCGGTATTCTTGTATGCTGCCCGAGTAAAGTAACAAGCTCTTGATCTATGCCATTCTGCAATCCTTCAACATCAGCAGCATGAATCAGAAATTCGGCACAATGCTCAGAAAGTTGCGCTAATGTGTCTGCATTAATGACTGTGCTCGTGATTGTTTGCCAACGGTTCGTTGCAATATTCCAACCTTGAGCTGTTTTTCTACAACTCAAATCTAAAATTAAATGCTCTTTTCCGATTAACTCTTTTAACTGCGCTAGCTTTTCCCAGCTAAACTCATCACCATCAAACAGATATGATGTGACAATGACATGAGACGCACCAACCGCTATATACTGAGCTGCATTAGATAAATTAACACCACCACCGAATTGTAATCCTTGAGGCCATGCTTCTAATGCTTTTAGCACTTCGATTTCATTATTTGGGCCTAATGCAATCACATGGCCACCGCGTAAATCATGTTGACGATAAATATCGGCATAATACGCCGCGTCATATTGACTGATAAAATTAGTCGCAGCACCTTGATCATTCAAGCTGCCACCAACAATTTGTTTTACTTTACCTTGGTGTAAATCAATACAAGGACGAAACTGAGTCAAAACAACACTCCTCTGTTTAAAGACTAAACGATCAATTCCTGATCGTAACTCGCATTTTAGCTCACCAGTATAACCAGAATTACAGCAGAATGCGGTGTTTTAAAATATTGATAATAAAAAACAGGTAAGAGATAAGAATATAATGGGTAGGCGTCGGATGCCAGAAACTAAAACGCCATCTATAAATAGATGGCGTTCAATTCTGAATTCCTAGGAAATTAGTAACCTAAGTGTCTTGGGTAAGTGAATTTTGAGTTATATAAATCACCAAAAACAGGGGTTGTAGGTACTGAATTTTTCATAAGTGTCACCTTCTAAATCATTAATCAAAAATCGAACCAAATGGTTCAGTTGATCTCGGTTCCTTGGAGGCGGTTTAACGGACTCATCCTTTGAGCATTTTTATATCTTCTCGAGAAGATGTGACCAATGTAACATAAAAAAACGGCAATGCAAGCTTTCATTTGAAACTCGTCACATAATCAAACAAACAATATTGCTTTCCATATTATGATTTAAGCCTATATAATGGCGATTAATGTGTGAGTTTTATCGATTCTCTACATATTTCGACGGTATTTACCACCAACTAAATATAGAATATCAGCCAGTTGCGACAAACTAGCCGTAGGTGCTGCATCCATTAATGCTCCAAAGCTATTACTTCTTGATAATAGCGCGACTTTCATCGACATCAGTGCGCATTCACTGCGTTCTTTATGCTGTTTATGAAATTGTGATATAGCCTCAATTTGCTGTTTTTTCTTTACGTCAGGGCAACGCACTAGCTGTTTTTTACTCATCTTCACTGTGTCAGTTCCATCACTGTGCCCATGGCTTCTAGACATGCAATTAACCCCAACCATATCAAATTTTTCTGTACTTTTTAATGTCTCATAATACATACTTTGCTGTTGGATTTGAGCGCGTTGATAGCCCGTTTCGATAGCCCCCAACACACCACCTCGTCGTGCTAAGCGATTGAATTCAGAATATACAGCTTCTTCGACAAGATCGGTTAACAGCTCAATGACATAGCTGCCTTGCAGTGGGTTTTGATTTTTATTTAACCCAAACTCACGATTAATAATGGATTGAATCGATAACGCACGATAAACAGAGTTTTCAGTCGGGGTTGTGATAGTTTCGTCATAAGCATTCGTGTGTAAACTATTACAATTATCACAAAGTGCATAAATGGCTTGTAAACTGGTGCGAATATCATTTAAATCGATCTCTTTCGATTGTAAACTGCGCCCCGATGTTTGAATATGATATTTCAATTTCTGGCTGCGGTCATTACCATTATAAACGGATTTTAATGTGCGAGCCCATATCCGGCGAGCAACCCGCCCTATCACTGCATATTCAGGATCCATACCATTACTAAAGAAGAAGCTGAGCCTTGGTGCCACATCGTTGATCTTCAATCCTTGCGCTAAATAATATTCGAGCAAAGTAAACCCATTGGCCAATGTAAAGGCTAATTGGGTTATCGGATTCGCTCCCGCTTCACCAATATGGTAACCACTAACCGAGACGGGATAAAACTTAACGATAGCATTCGCACTAAAATAGCCCTGCATATCAGCCATTAATTGCAGCGCAAAATCCAATGAGAAAATACATTCATTCTGAGCAATTTCTTCTTTTAAAATATCGGCTTGTAATGTCCCCCTGACTTTATTGTAAGTGCCTTGTTTAAGCCTTATGTATTCATCCTCCAATCCAAGTAATTCGACCATCAATACTTGCCCTGAAATACCTAATAGTGCGAGCCCTAAACCATTATGACCTTCAGGTAATACGTCACGGTAAATAGGTCTTTGTTTAGCTGTAATACCGCAAGATGAAAAATAAGCTTTAATCTGTTTATGGGCTTTTGACCATAGGTTCGCTTGTGTTAAATACAACTCGACTTGCTGATCAATGGCGGTATGTAAAAACCAAGCCATCAATATCGGCGCGGGGCCATTAATTGTCATCGATACCGAGGTTGCGGTATCGCATAAATCAATACCTGAATACAATACTTTCATATCATCAAGCGTTGCAATAGACACCCCTGACATACCAATACAGGCGCATATATCTGGGCTTATTGCAGGATCATGTCCATACAAAGTATTAGGATCAAATGCCGTAGATAACCGAATCGACTTTTGGCCTTTAATTAAATAATGAAAACGTTTGTTGGTATCTTCGGGTAAACCTTCTCCCGCAAACATCCGCGTCGGGTCTTCATCATTGTGTCGTGTTGGAAATACACCCGCGGTATAAGGAAAGTGACCAGGGATATTCTCATTAAGCAGAAATGCCGTAATGTTATCCCAGTGATTTTCGTTTGGTCTGGCTACATGTGGGATCACGGTACCACTTAAGCTAACAAAATGGTCTTTATGCTCACCAAAGGTTTGATGGGAACCAATTGTATCAACCCCATCTTCGATACGTTTTAACGCTAATTCTTCATCGTCTCTAAACCAAGCTAATAGTGCATGCCTAAGTGGCACAGTTATCTTCGCAAGTAGTTTGTTATAACGTAACCGTAACGGTGGTAATAACACCTTCAAAGATGCATCTGTCACCAAGAAACTATCCGCATCGATGTCACTCTCTAAATCAGCTTGCGCATAACGGCCTAACTTAGGTGGTAAACAAGGATCACCCAGATCACTCAACATTTGATAGCAACTATGCAGTTGACGTACTTGTTCTATTTTCTGCTGATTTTGATCTGTGACTTGTACATAATGGTTATAAATAGCGGTGAGATAATCAGGGGTTTGCAACTGTAATTGACTTTCTGTTAACGTCCAATCATAACGAGGATACTTTGTCAGTATTTGTTGGTAATACGACTTTAAACCGGCCTCTGGTGTAAAACGCAGCTTCGTCATCAAAAATGCCATAAAGCGACTGAAACCATGATCGTTATAATGGCTGGCAACAACAGGAAAAATAGGTAATTCGCTATTTGTAGCCTGCGCTTGCTGCTGGTTAAAACGCCATTGCTGTTGAATAGCATTGTACGCATCTTCACTCCCTTGCTGATCTGCTTTATTTAACACCACAACATCGGCAAATTGTAACATCTCAATTTTTTCTAATTGACTGCTGGCACCATAATCTTTGGTCATTAAGTAAAGACTGAAATCCACCATATTAACAATCGCACTGTCACTTTGACCAATACCCGCAGTTTCAATTAACACGAGGTCAAAACCTTGATTGATTAACATCGGCACACAAGTTTGCAATGACTGGCTCACCGATACATTCGCTTGTCGTGTGGCAATAGAACGCATGAACAAACGGTCATGTGGCAAGGTATTAATGCGAATACGATCGCCTAACAAGGCACCTCCGGTTTTTTGCCCACTGGGATCCACGGCTAAATACGCAATGTTGATATCAGGATAGAGCTGCAATAACGCACGTAATAATTCATCACTAAACGTACTTTTCCCCGCACCGCCTGTCCCTGTGATCCCCACCACCAGCGATTTTTTAGCGGACGTGACAGAAGCCGCTGCAACGCGACTTGGACTTTTAATCTTGCCCTGCTCTATAGCCGTGATTAATTGCCCCAAATACATATCAGTTGCAAGTTCAGCATCTAATTTTTTTACATTAAATTTTGCTTGTTTTTTGGGTTTAACCGCGACTAAGCGTTGTAATAAATCGCTGATCATCTCGTCTAAACAAAGTACATCCGCACTGGTATAAACACGCGTAACGCCTTGTTCTTCTAATGCCCTTGCTTCATCAGCGGTGATAGTCGCACCACCACCAACAAATATAGCGGGCTTAGCTCCAGCGTCAGCAAGACTCGATAATAGGTAATTAAAATAAGCATTATGCCCGCCCTGATAAGAGCTCATCGCAATTGCATCAACATCTTCTTGTAATGCTGCGGTGACAACATCATGAACCGAACGGTTAATACCTAAATGTATGACTTCAACTCCCCGAGCCTGCAGTAACCGCCGCACAATATTAATCGAAGCATCGTGGCCGTCAAATAAACAAGTCGCAGTTAAAATTCGTAAGGGATATTTGGTTGAAGTCGTTTTCATTACTCTCCACTCCATTCGGTACTGTGATAAAGATGGCTATCACTTGGTTATTGGTATTAACTATCCAACGCTAGATCGGCCATTAACACAGCTAAAAAACGCGCTGCTTCACCACCTGTAATAGAACGATGGTCAAAGGTTAAAGACAAGGGTAATAAGGTATGCTCAACAATATCGCCCTTCCCATCACCCGGTTTCATGTAAGCCAACTGCTGAAATAAGCGCCCTGTCCCTAAGATTGCCACAGTAGGAGGCATGACAATCGGGTTAGCATATTTACCCACCATACTGCCAAAGTTAGATAAGGTGATGGTATTACCGCGTAAATCATCCGCCGCTATTTTGCGTTGTGATACCAATTCTTTGATGGTATTAATTTTGTCGCGCATCGCCTCAGCGCTATAGCTTTGTGCATCTCTGATCACTGGCACAAATAAGCCATCTTGAGTATCAACAGCCAAACCTAGGTGCATCGATTTAATAATACGACGACCAATCGAATGACTGTCATACCAAGCATTCAATGTTGGTTCAGCTTCGCAGGCGAGCGCCATTGCACGAATCAGTCGGACTGTGATATCACCTTGAGTAAACCAAGTCGTAATATTTGCATCATCATGTATTGTCACTGGCACCACTTCAGCATGTGCTTGCGTCATCGCCTTCGCCATACTGCGACGCACACCTTTCAATGGCACTAACTCACCTACGTCCGCAAATATTTTGACTACACGCTCTACATCTGCGGCTGTAATAGTACCGTGCGCACCAGACGGGGTCACAATTGCTAAATCAATATTATATCTATGTGCTAACGCCCGTACTGCAGGGGTTGCTTTCACTCCAATACTGTTCCCCGATACCGATTGCGCGGTCTCTTTTAACTTAGTGTCGGATGTATGTAATTCACCCACCACAGATGTCGACGCTTTAGGCTGTTCAGTTTCCTCCTCAGCTTTACTCGATAATGTCACGCCCTCTTCTGAGAACTCAACAAGCGGATCACCAGTATGAATAATGTCACCGCTTTGCCCATACAGTTTCACGACGGTAGCGGACTCTGGACACGGGATCTCAACAATTGCCTTTGCCGTTTCCATCGACACCATTAACTGGTCTGCCGTCACCACATCACCAGGTTTTATAAACCATTCAACAATTTCAGCTTCGGGCAGTCCTTCCCCTAGATCAGGTAATTTGAATATATGCATCAGAACTCCATGACGTTATTTACCGTGGAAATAATTCTCTCAACGCTTGGCATATAATATTTTTCCATTTTAGCCAGTGGCATAATGGTGTCATAACCACTTACTCTCATGACGGGTGCCAATAACGTCATCAGCCCTTCCTCCGCAATAATGGCTGCAATTTCTGACGCAACACCACCACTGCGCGCTGCTTCTGATACGATCACACAGCGGCCAGTTTTTTCAATTGAGCTTAATATCGTGGTTTTATCAATCGGTTTAATCGTGGCAAGATCGATAACTTCAGCAGATATATTGCGTTCTGCTAGCTGATCCGCAGCCTGCAACGTTTCATATAACATCGCCCCCCAACTAATTAAGGTCACATCCGAACCTTCACGCAAGGTAAAACACACATCTAACGGCAGTGCTTTACCGTTGTTTTCGACAGATTCAGTTTGTAATCGATAAATACGTTTCGGTTCTAAAAACACCACAGGATCGGGATCTCGGATAGCAGATAGCAATAAACCATAGGCACGTCCAGGTGAAGATGGGATTACCACGCGAATACCTGGAAGATGCGCAAAGATAGCTTCAGTACTTTCACTGTGATGCTCTGGCGCATGGATCCCACCGCCATAAGGCGCACGCAATACCATGGGACAAGTTAAACGGCCACGCGTACGATTGCGCATTCTCCCTGCGTGACATAAAAACTGATCAAACGCGGCATAAATAAAGCCCATAAATTGGATTTCGATTACGGGTTTCATGCCTTGTACCGCTAAACCGATCGCCATTCCGCTAATGAGTGATTCCGCTAATGGGGTATCAATGACGCGTTCACGGCCAAACTCAGACTGTAGTCCTTCCGTCGCGCGAAACACACCACCATTAGCACCAATATCCTCACCCAGTAAGATGACATTTTTATCTTCTGCCATTGCATCAAACAAGGCGTTATTGACTGCATCAATGAGAGTCATGTCTTTCATTCTTCACCTCCCTGCAAACTTGTGTTTCTGACTTGTTCTAATTGATCTAAATAATAGTCGGGCAAGGTTTCATACAAATATTCAAACATCGCGGTTGGCGACGCGGGGAGAATAGCAAGATAACGCGCCACAGCAGCGTCAATTTCGTCACTGCACTCTTTTTCTAGCTGCTCGATGGTTGTGTTATCAATAATCAATTCATCTAGGAGTAGACTTCGTAATCGCGTCATGGGTTCTTTCTGCCAAGCCTCTCCGACGTTATCTTCATCACGATATCGAGACGCATCATCGGCGGTAGTATGGTCGGATAAACGATAAGAAATGGTTTCAATCAGATGAGGGCCTTGGCCTTCTCTGGCTCTGTCGATAGCGTCCTTAATTTTGATATAACAAGCAATAACATCATTGCCATCAACTTGTTCGCAACTGATACCGCCTGCAATGGCTTTTTGCGCTAGCGTTGCACAACTCGATTGGTCATCCCGCGGCAGAGAAATAGCCCATTGATTATTGTTGATAATAAAGACGACAGGGAGCTGCCACACGCCTGCAGCATTAATGGATTCATAAAAATCACCTTTGGATGTTGCCCCGTCACCACAAACAACAACAGCAACACGTGGCTCTTTCCGTAATTTCATCGCATAACTGATACCAATAGCATGACAACATTGGCTCGCAATTGGGATGGTACAAGGCATATCCTCTCGCGGCCCCTGAAAGTCCATGCCGCGTTCATCACCACCCCAATACATCAAGATCTCTTCCGGTTTTACGCCTCGAATAAGAACCGCGGCCGTTTCGCGGTAAGCTTGAATAAACACATCTTCTTTACGCATCGCTTTACCAATTGCGGCGCCGACCGCTTCTTGACCAAGGCATGAGGCATAAGTACCAAGACGCCCAGTACGTTGCAGCGCAATTGCTTTGCAATCAAAAGTACGGGTAAATAACATCCAACGGTAAAGTTCAACAAGTAATTCACTGCTCACGCCCGCGATAGAAATCTGTTGCAACGATTCTGATAGTCTGCCTGTTTCATCCAGATATTGGGTATAACCGACGCGGAATATATTTTCAGCCTTGACCGTATTTTTATTCATAATTAGCTCCTGCGAATGGTCCCGTTAGTATCTTTTCAGCTAAACCATTGGCAACATCAACCGTCGACCTATTTTGTTGCTCTGCTTGGGTAAATATATCCAGTAATGTGTCATACAACGCAGCCACTTTATGCTGCATCACATCGGGTTTATTTAAGTAGGTAATTTGCAATACCCCACCAGAATTAATGACATAATCAGGCGCATATAAAATCCCCTTTGCTGCCAACGCATCAATCATACTGCGGCTTTGTAATTGGTTGTTTGCAGAACCTGCAACGATAGAGGTATTTAATCGGGCGATAGAACTCGTATTAATGACTTGACCTAATGCACACGGTGAAAAGACATCACAATTAACAGCATAGAGCGCGTCACCAGCCACAACATCAACGTCAAATTCATGAATAAGTCGCTGTGTTGCCTGCTTATTTGGATCGGCGACGGTTAACCTAGCGCCATCATTATGCAGTAGCTTAGCTAATGCATAACCCACATTACCTACCCCTTGAATAGCAATATGAAGACCCGTAAGCGACTCCTGTTGTAGCTTAAACTTCACTGCTGCTTTTATACCGTAATAAACGCCTTTCGCCGTATGGGGTGATGGATCTCCCGAGGCTAATCCTGCGGTTGTGGTACACATAACATGCTTGGTTTGGCTGGCGATAATATCCATATCATCAATCGTCGTACCACTGTCCATTGCCGTAATATAGCGACCATTTAAACTTTCGACAAAGCGGCCAAACGACGTAAATAACGCCTTACGATCCGTTAAATGTGCAGGTTTTAAAATAACCGCTTTCCCCCCACCAAAAGGCAGTCGATTGATTGCTGTTTTATAGCTCATGCCAGCCGCTAAGCAGCATGCATCTTTAACTGCAGCTTGCGTTGAAGGGTAATTAATCATTCGACAGCCACCAATAGCAGGGCCTAATTGAGTACTATGAATGGCGATGATTGCTTGTAATTGTGTTTCTGGGTCTCGCCAGAAGTGCACATCGCTGAATGGGTATTGTTCAGCCATGTCAAATAGATCGGTCGATGCTCCCGACTCTCTCGATTCAATGTAGCTTGCCATAAGCGGTTCTCCAACCTTGGGTTACAGATGCCCTGAAGACGCACAGTTATTTACATTTAAGTCATTGGGTATGCAGGAGGTTACTCTATGATAACTATAGACACGATACGCAACACTGCCCATTCGCAAACCCGTTATCGTGACTAACAACACGTCAGCGGTGAGAGTCTGAAAAATTAGCTAAGGACATCTCAAGCAGCAGCGGAAGGTTTATCTATTTTGTAACTCACTTATGCCCCGAAATGCGTTAGTGCTATTGCTCAACCGCTGTGATCACCAAGCGACTCACCTTCGAGACTCCGGAAGCGAATGCATTTATGGATCTGCTCCGGTAACAGTAAATTAACTCACCATGCGCACGAATAATGTTCCTATTATTGCAAAGCTTTATGCAGATAAAAGATATATCAATAAAGCGCTGATGTCAGACGTTGCTAAGCGGACTCGTTGAGTGACATGTATCGTGTTAACCCAGTTCTAAGTTAAACAGGCATCACATTCTGATAGCTACTTTTTAGCATAGCTTTACAGCTACTTAGTCGCATGATTAGATTAAGTTTATTGTAAATCAAGCTTTAGAAAAAGGAGAAGTATGTAATTAAAATTACAACCTAATTATTATCATCGGTTACCTAGCCTGAGTGTTACCACAGGAAGTGAAAATACAGGTCTGTCAGCTCAGTAGTGCACACAAACTAGTGCATTTTAATCCCAAATATCGGCTAAAGCTAGCCGCTTAAAACGAGTGAAATCTGGAACTTATTCCATTTAAAATAAAATTATCAAGGATGAACATGAAAACTTTAAAAACATTAAAAACATTGGCTGTATGTGCTGCTTTATTATCCCCTTTTTCTGCAAATGCATTTGATAGTGAACTAGAATTCCAAGGCTGCATTAAACAATCGCTGGAAGAATATCATCGTGAACTAAATATAATATGCAGCGATGGTTGCCCCGAAGACGAGCAAAAAGCATTCACAAATGTAAGCGAAGTTCTACATAATAACTTTTTCAATGATTTGTTTATTTTTAAAAATGTGCACAAAATTTTCGATGCAGAATATGTGTTTATGTGGGGAGTAGAATCAGGGCTAAACACAATAAATGCTGAAATCATAGCTAACTGGGCAGTTAGAGAATGTGGTGTTCAATACTAATTTATGATTAAATAAAATATATTGGCTTATCTATTCTTAGCATTCTGGTCCAAGGGTTAAGGACAATTTTATTACGGAAAAGTAACTTTTCAGCAATCAGTTTTAAACGCTGAATTCCAACTGATGATCAAAGGCTTGCCATACTTCAGCTGGGTCTTTTCCGATTTGTTGAGCTTAGTTTTTAACGCGCCAACTCCCCTTGGGCTTTTATATGCAAAAAATAGAGTTGCAAGTCTGGCACGCTTCAGTCCAAATATGGCTTAGATCAATCCATTCCTAATTTGCGCATTCATTATTTCCAATATCGTACTAACCGCGTCGTTTATAACTATCCACAGCAATTAATACCAAGGCAAGCATAATCGCCCCATAGATCGGCCATTGGATTAGTTCAATGCGCTCACCAAGTAATAAGCCAACACAAAAAACTAATGTCGGCTCTAAATAAGTCAATAAACCAAACAGGCTAAGTGGGAGCATTTGTGAGGCGTATAAAAATAATAGCATCGGTAGTGTACCTGTAATCGCGAGTCCTAAATAATAAGCCCAAGACCAGACGTCGATTTGTAGCCAATCATTAAAAGGTTGTAAATAAAGCATACCAAGCAGTGCAACTGGCAGTAAAAAAATGTTGTCTAAGGTGAATACCAGATCGCTCGCCATTGGATAACGTCGGCGATTCATAAAGTACAGCGGATAACCTAAAGCAATCACAAACACAATCCAAGAGATGCCATCAGCAATGACATAGGCATAAACAACACCACAAGCAGCAATCGTGCATGCGAGTAACTGTGCACGGGTTAATTGCTCACCATAAACAAAATAACCAACCGCAACCAAGATCAGAGGTAGCGCAAAATAGCCTAATGCCACAGACAGTATTTCACCCTGTAGCGGCGCCCAGATAAAAATCCAAAACTGTGGCGCAATTAAACAGGCGGAAAGTAAAAATCGCGGCCATAACCGCCACTGTTTTAATTGTTCCCACAACAATGATATTCGCCCTACTACGATTAAACCCAATAACATAATGACGGCACTCCACAACACTCTTTGCCCGGCTAGCCAATGACCAGCGCCTCCGGCAACACCTGTTTCTGGCCAGTTTGGTTGGAACTGTACATACAAGGGCAGCAATGCAAATAAACAAGAAGCCATTATTGAAGCCATTAATCCTTTTTTTTGAGCGGAAAAATGGCATGTTTTACTATTAAGTTTGGAGAAAATCATAGGTTATCAAATTCAACTGGTTAGAGAATGAGAGTAAGAGCCGAGACAACACCACGGCAGGCCACTGAAGTTTTATATATTGAATATAAAGATTCAGATGAGTCAGATAAGCTTAATATTAATAAATTGATTAAATTATAAACTGATGACACACGAATAAATGAAACATATGCCCTTCGGGCTTTTAATAATACGATAAAACTGTTCTACTTGTCACCAATACAATTGAAATCTAATTTTGACCATGTGTACACAAAGGTTTACACCACGATGGGCCATGTACACAATTCTCAAAATTAACCACTTACTCGGCAAGAAATACGTTGGAATAAAAATGGCAACAGGTTCAAGAGCACAATTTTCGTCTCGATTCGGCTTCATCATGGCAGCAGCAGGTTCAGCTGTCGGTGTCGGTAATATTTGGGGTTTCCCTACACAAGCAGCGAGTAACGGCGGGGCTGTATTTTTACTTGTTTACTTATTAATGGTGTTTATTCTAGCTTACCCATTACTCGTGGCAGAGCTAACCATCGGTCGTCACGGTCAAGCCAACCCTATCAAATCACTCCAATCTATTTGGCCAAAACAAAAAATGGCGGCTGCAGGTTTAGGTATAGCAGGTATGGTTGCGGTATCAATGATCTTAAGCTTTTACGCAATTGTTGCGGGCTGGTTATTAGGTTCATTACTTTCTCCACTGTTTACACTTATCGGTCTTGATACTGCGGCTGAATGGGTTGATTCGTTTGGCACAGCGCGTAACTTGGTAATGATGGTTATCTTCATGTTAATGACTATCAACGTTGTTAAAAGCGGCGTTACCGACGGTATCGAACGCTGGTCTTCACGTTTAATGCCATTACTGTTCATCTTATTTGGTTTGCTGACAGCTTATATCTTAACACTCGATGGCGCGAGTGAAGGTCTTGAAATGTATCTTATTCCCGACTTCTCACACCTAAGTTCAGACTTAATGATCAGTGCGATGGGTCAAGCCTTCTTCTCATTATCATTGGGCGTATGTGCGATGATGGTATATGGTTCATATTTAAGTAAAGATACCAATATTCCAAAAACAGCCGTGCAAGTCGCATTGCTCGATACTGGTGTTGCATTTGGTGCGGGCCTACTGATTTTACCTGCGATGTTCGTGGCACAGAAAAATGGCGTTGAAATTTATGATGCTGCCGGAGCCCTGCTTAGCTCTGATACGTTAGTGTTTAATGTATTACCTGCAATGTTTGATACCATGGGTACGATGGGCATTGTTATCAGCATTTTGTTCTTTGTATTAATGCTTATTGCCGCCCTAACGTCATCAATCGCAATGTTAGAAGTACCTGTATCGTGCGCAACTGAAGAATTGAAAAAGGACCGCTCTACAGTCGTTTGGTGGATCGGCGGTATTATTACGTTGATTTCAACAGTGATTATCTTTAATTTTGGTGATTTGTTTGGCTTAGTGATCACAGCAACAACGGTTTATGCACAACCAATTCTTTCGCTAATCTTCGCATTGTTAGTGGGTTGGATATGGCGTCGTGACCAACTACTTGCCGAAATTAAACAAGGCAGTACAGAGCTCGAAGATAGTTTATTTTGGAAAATATGGCCTTGGTATGTACGTATTGTTTGCCCTGTACTCATCATTCTAGTGCTAGCATCTTAATCATTATCAACTTCTGACTTAATACGTAAAAAGATGATAAAAAGGCGGCTACTTCCTAATGTAATAATAGTGACATGGCCGCCATTTTCAATAATCAAACCGCACCGCAGTATAAATTAATTCAAGCTCTTCGATACTACACGTTTGCCAGTTATCAGGTAGTTCGTTACCCAAACAATGCTCTAGCTCTACAGATAAATAAACAAATGACAGAGAGTCTGCATTTAAATCATTAAAACTATCACTTAACGCTAATTCTTTTAATCCTAAAGCCGCCATAAATAGACAAGAGATACTGTCCCATTCTTTTGTATCCAATTCTAGAATGGTCACGATGGTATTAAGCAAGCGTTGTAAAAAACCGATGCTGTGTTTCTTATAAACTTGCTGCTCAATAGTACGTAAATCATATTTACCATTTTCGAGTAGTGGAAGCGATTGAAACGTAGAGATCATAAATTTATCACGTGGCAACGCATAAGCGTCACTTAAGCGAGTGAGCAGTGCTTTACTCTCAGCAGTATTTAACACTTTACCCTGCCCACTTTGAGCGTTTTCTAACGCAATAATAATTGTTTCATCATTCCCGGTCACCGCACTGTGCGGATACAGCTTTTTGACAAAGCTTTGGACATCATCAAGATTAATTCGTAGCCCAAACAACTTAACAAAGCGCTTAGTCCGACCAATAAGATAAAAAAGACTATGCTGTGTTCGGCAAGCAATATCTCCCGTAAACAACATAGAGGGGGTCGCATCGATAGCTAAATCATCAATCGACCTAGCATAACCCATCATCACATTCTCACCTCGATAAACCAACTCCCCTGGTGTATCTAGCGCATTGATCTTTTGTCCCTCATCATCAACAATAAATAATTCACCCTGCGGAATAGAACGGCCAATGGAACCAGGGAAGTCCACCGTTAAGTCAGGTGGAAGATACGATATTCTTGGTGATGCTTCTGTTTGCCCATACATGACAAAAAATTCAATACCATTTACCTGCGCTTGCAAAGCATATTCCTTAACTAAAAAATCCTCTAACTTACCTCCAGCCTGAGTAACATAACGTAAACTTGGATAACAACTAAAATCAAAATTGGTTTTTAATAAAACTTCAAATGTATAGGGCACCCCCGCAAAACTGGTCGCAGAATAAGTGACTAAATCATCCCAAAACTCCGTATCCAATACACCTTGCTGACTAAACACAGTACATGCGCCAACTTGTAGATGCGTATGTAGAATTGATAAACCATAAGAGTAATGTAGCTTTAAGTGCGCTAACGCAATATCCTCTTCATTTAAATGAAGATATTCGACAATAGATTCGGCATTTGACTGCAAATTTTTCGAACTTAACTTAACAAACTTAGGCGTACCAGTGGTACCCGAAGTAGATAACAACAAGGTTAAATCAGTATGTAAAAGATAAACAAGGTGTGAATGATGGTGAGTATGCCCAGACGCATCTATAAGTAGGTTCGGTTGGTAATAATTGATGAGTTGCGCAGACTTTTCACTTTCAAAATCATCTGCGAGATAGATAACTTTATTACTCCTTAAACATGCTAAATAACAAATCACCGACTTAATCGTATTTTTTGATTCTATAAACACTAATTCTTTATGGCAACCAAGTTTCTTCGCTAAAATATCAACTTGATCATCAAGCTCACAATAAGTGACTTGTTCACCACTTTTAGCATCAATCAACGCAATGTTATTTTTGAATCGTCGTAAATCATTAAAAAACATAGCGCCCCCCTTTCGATTGACGTAAATAACAATTAATAGACTCCATCCGTATTAGTCATAACCACAGGACTATAAACCAACAAACATTTTCGATTTTTCCTTTAAAATCAGTTTAATGATAACAAAAGACAATAACGACAATAATATTGTGATTGAGAAACTGGCCGATGCCGCAATAATTCCGCTCACTTCAGTATTAAAGTGTTTATACAAAATTCTAATCACACCAATAAAATAGCCATGCACAAAAAACAGATAAAAGCTCAAATGAGCAAACATATTTAACCACCTATTCTTCTTCGATAGATGGCGTTTAGAGCAGGCGATCAAAATCACAGACAAGCTCATTTTCCACAGTAAATCAACCGACGAACTAAACGCAGAAAACCAAGAGCTAGAAAGATAAATAACGATATAACCAACTAAAATATAACTACTATATTCTACTAGCACTTCATAAATACGTGGCCGCAGCCAAAGTACCATGCCCAGTAAATAAGCAGGCAAAAAATACACGCTCCATATCAAATTATTCTCACTAAAATACGGTCGACCAAACCATAAAGCAGGCACTAATGACACGATAAAAAACGCCTCTAACAAACACTTATTTTTGATATAAATAATAACCGGACTCAGAAGATAAAATGGAATAATCATCGGAATAAACCATAACGTGACAAGGTGCGAACCCGAAGCCATTAAGTACAAATATTGGTAGGCTAGATTTAAGCTACGAAACCAATCCATATCAATCCAAAAATGGGTACTTTTAAGGCCTGTCATATAAATTAAGATAGCGGGAAGTGAGACGAAAAAGTAAGGGACAATGATCACCTTAAATTTATGTTTTAGAAATTCAAGGTAATCAAAGTTGGCTGATAAAGCCGAAAATAAATAGCCCGCAACAACGACAAATAATACTGTCGAGTTTTCGAGTAACAAACCAATGCCGAACAATATCACAGAATCATCATTGTCGATCGTGCCAATGGCATGAATCAACATAATGAGTAGAATAGCAATCCCTCTGTAGTTATTGATAAATTGCATTATTGGCCCTTATCTCACCAGTAAGTAAGTAACTTACTGGTTTTTAATTATAGCCAATATGGTATAAACAGCAAAATCGGAAATTGTACGAAATTAGCCTTGTTTACTCATCGCTAATTTAACACCGAAAAACAGAAACAAACCACCTGTGAGTTTCGTTAAATAAGTCGTTAAATAAGTCGTTAATCGCTGATTATGTTTAACCTTACCGCTAATCGACGATGATGACCAAGCTAAAATATGACACCAGATCATAGCGTTAATATTAAAAATAACCCCAAGAAAAATAAATGACATCGCTTTATCTGGGTAATCCATGGCAATAAATTGCGGGACAAAAGCTAAAAAGAACAAGGCTACTTTGGGATTTAACACATTGGTTAAAAAACCTTGAAAGAAGATATTTGATAACGGTGTATTTTTATTTTCGGCACTAGCTTCAATATCAGCATTAGCGACTTTATTCTTTGATAACAGCATACTGAAACCAATATATAGCAAATAAATACAGCCAATTACTTTAACAACAGTAAATGCCATCGCCGATGTGGCTAAAATAGCCGACAGGCCAAACGCAGCTGCAAGAATATGTACCAAGGTGCCAGCACCAATACCAAACGCACCGACAGAACCTGCACGAAAACCTTGGCCTGCGCTACGACCAATAACATATAAAGAATCAGGACCGGGGATCAAGTTTAACATGATGCCTGATACCACAAATAACCACAGTTCTGTTACTCCGAACATACTACAACTCCCTCTTTGTTATCGACTATCAATTGGTTTTGTATTTACCTGTAAATACAAAAGACAGTGTCGATTGTAGCATGTGACGAGGTTTACTGGTTATTCAATTCGCATTCCACATTAAGTTCCTTACAGATTCTAAATACTCCCTCTAGAACACGACTGACGCCATTATTAACGCTCGCATCAGCACTGATTGTCAGCTGAGAAATATTGCTATTAATTTTCGCGACTTTAAGGGTGACTGCGGTATCCGCCTGCCGAATATCTAACAGCATTGCAGAATCGTCCTGATTCTCAATCCCTACGTCAGGATTACTATTCAAAATATTAAGAGCGGCATTATAAACGTTATTAGCAGATGCCTTAATGTCGACAGTTGCGACTTCATGGTTTTGACTCTTGTAATACATAACGGCACCAACAGTCGCGACACCCAGCCCTGCACAACCAGAAATTAATGTCGTAAAGAATAAAATGATGAGACTTTTTTTCATGGTAAAGGCCTTGTGATTTAGTGTATTAATTTATAAATAAAAGGCTCTGTTCCCCGAGATGTCAACTGTACTTAATAAGTGTCATCAATCATCTGGAGGAACAGAGCCATTTTACTTAAGTTTAAACTTGAATTAATAAGTCTGCATTAGAAAGAATAACGCGCACCCAACATGAATTCATCTGCATTGCTGCCACCCCCCGCTGAAGTATCCGTGCTTAGTGCGACTTTGTAGCCAGTATATAGCGCTAAGTCACCAATATAACGGCCATATTCAAATGCTACGAAATTAATATATTGATTGGGCGCATTGTCAGCACTTAAATAATTATACGAAACACTCACCTTATTTTCACCGAAGTCATAAGATGCAAATGCATCAACGGCATCGAAGTCTGCACCATTTATAGTTCCTTGCTGTACTAAGCCTGAAAGTAAAAAACTATCTTTAGTATAACGAGCACCAAGCATGTATACATCTGATGATGGGTTATACATATTTGATTCTGTACCCGCATAACCAGCGCTAACTTCAATATCTTCGCGTAGTTGATAAGCAAGCATCACGCCGCCGCCACTTACATTTCCTCTTAGGTTAGCTGATGCATTGAATTTAAAATCACCTTTGGTCAGGCTATAAAGAACTGTATCTTCAGCCCTATCGTCACTTGCTACAATGCCAGTGTTTGTATAACCACTAAAAATTTCAGCCATGTCGGTAAAATCAGTTAGATATGTAACAGCATTATCTTGCGTACCATATGTTAACGTTCCGTAAGCAGTTTCAGCACCAACATATGCATAACGTGTATAATCGCTAATATGATCAGATGAAGACTGTGTTCCTGTAGCCTCAAATTCCAATTTACCAACCGCCTTGATAGAACCATTAATTTGGTGCTTACCTTGACCATTCAAACGAACACGTAAATTATCTTCATAAGAACTATCAACAAGCCCTCCCCATCCTTCAACTCGCCCACCAAAAGAAAAATCATCGGTATCTATCGTATCAGCAAGAGCTGACGTAGATACAAGTGTTGCCAATGTGAAAGATAGTGCTTTATTTGTGTTGTTCATGAACAATCCTATTATTACTTAAGTCGATGCTTAAATTGATAGTAAAAGTGATAAATAGCTAAGACGGTAGTGAAGCTGACGGCTAAATCCCTTAAAGAATTCGCATCAACAAAGCACTGTATGCCTTTGAAAAACGTGAAGATAGTCAATATTACAAATCGACTCAAGAGTATTTACTCTTCATGACCATAATTTACCTTGCTTACTCTTCATGACCATAATTTACCTTGTTTACTATTCATACATTAACCCATTGGATACAACTTAATCAGTGGCACACAATAGTTCAATACATATCATCACATCGTCATTTATCAGCATCGAATTACCGACGTCACATTACCGAAACAAAAGTGCAACATAACCGTCATCATTTGTCCCTAATATAGGCATCACATTTACAGGTATTAACTAGATAATCATTAAGGATTGAGATGAAAAAGCGATTGATAATCGGAATTTTGGCTTCATTACTATCAAACACAAGCATGGCAGAGACCAACATTACCTGGTGGCATGCAATGAGTGGTCAACTTGGTGAAACAGTAAATACAATTGCTCGTGACTTTAACGCGTCTCAGGACGAATACAAAATCAAGCCCGTATACAAAGGATCATATGTTGAAACGCTCACCGCTGGTATTGCAGCTTACAGAGCAGGTCAAGCGCCGAACATACTACAAGTTGCAGATGTCGGTGCCGCGACGATCATTAATGCACGAGGTGTAGCGAAACCAGTAGAAGATATTTTGGTTGAGTCTGGTTATGCGTTTAACAATCAAGACTATATTGCAGGTGTTCGTAATTTTTACGCTGACAGTAACGGTAAAATGATTGGCATGCCTTTCAACAGTTCGACACCTGTACTTTATTACAATAAAGATATCCTAAATAAGGTCGGTGTTAACGCACCTCAAACCTATGAAGAAATGGAACAAGTCGCAGAGAAACTAAAAGCACAAGGTTACGCCACGTTTTCACAATCGCTGACACCTTGGATCATGTTCGAAAATTTCAAGTCTCGTCATAACTTACCCGTCGCGAATAAAAATAATGGCTTTGATGCACCTGCAAGCAAACTGATGATCAATACGCCTGATATGCAGATGCACTTTAACAAATTAAAAGAATGGTCTGACAACGGCTATTACAAATATTACGGCTCAGATTGGGATGCAAACCAAATACCGTTTGAAAAGCAGCAAGTCGCCATGTGGATGGGGTCATCAGGCTCATTTGGTGGTTTACGAAATCGGGTTGACTTTAAGTTAGGCACAACCTACCTACCGTATTGGAAATCAATTAATAAAGATGCGGGTCGTACGTTTATTGGTGGTGCGGCTTTATTCGCTATTGATGGTAAACCGAAGAAAGAACAGCAAGCTGCAGCCGCATTCTTTAGCTTCTTAACCAGTCCTGAAACACAAATGTTTTGGCATAAGTCAACGGGTTACGTAACCGTAACAAAAGCGGCTTATGCGCTAACCAAAAAATCAGGTTACTACCAAGAACAACCAGATGCAGAAGTGGGCGTTAAACAACTTAGCCTAGCCGGTGGTGAATGGACACGAGGGTACCGTTTAGGTTTCTACTCACAAATCCAAGAAGTCATGCATCGTGAGTTTGATAACGTATTTGCTAACCGAACTTCGGTAGAAAAAGCGCTTAACAATATCGATAAAGAAAGCCAGGTTATCCTAAATCGTTTCGCTCGAACTGTGCGATAGCCTATTACTGACTGTGGTTCACACCGTGTGTGCCACAGTTAACCTATTCCTTTTAATTCATTAGGTTTTTATTGTGGAACAACGCCAACAATTTACCCACTCGGCATTGCCTTATATTCTTTTAGTACCACAAATTGCAATTATCGCTGTGTTTTTTTTCTATCCAGCCGCTGAAGCCGTTTATCTATCATTTATGTTAGAAGATCCTTGGGGTCTATCATCTACATTTGTCGGATTAGAAAACTACAGCATTATTTTTAATTCAGCTGAATATTTAAAATCTGTCTTTTTCACCCTTGGCTTTGCCGTAGTAGTCTCCTTTCTATCTTTGGCTATTGCCTTACTGCTCGCGGTTAAAGCCAACAATATCCTACATGGTAAAAGTGCTTATAAAATAACGTTGACCTGGGTGTACGCGGTTGCGCCTGCTGTGGCAGGTATTATGGGTGGCTTTATCTTTAATCCACACATTGGTGTATTCACCGATATTTTTGCCAGTCTAGGTTGGGACTTTAGCTTATATACCAACCCTTTTGACGCGACATTTGTCTTGGTCTTAGTCTCGGTGTGGAAACAAGTATCCGTCAATTTCATCTACTTTTTGGCCGGTCTACAATCCATTTCATATGCGGTAAATGAAGCTGCAATGCTGGATTGCGAAAGTGATCGCCGTCGATTCTGGACCATCACCTTCCCGCTACTTGCACCAACGGGGTTCTTTTTACTTGTCATCAACTTAACCTATGCCTTTTTTGAAACCTTCGGGGTTATTGATACCTTGACGTCAGGTGGACCTGGCGGCGGTACAACATCATTGGTATATAAAATTTATCGCGATGGCTTTATTGGTACCGATCTCGGTGGCAGCGCAGCACAATCTGTAGTGTTACTGGTTTTAGTATTGCTATTAACTTGGGTTCAATTCAAGTTTATCGAAAAACGCGTGCATTATTAATCGCAGACTGATTAACAAAAATGAGAATTTAATTATGAAACAAAATCAATGGCTAGATCATGTGATCCTGATTATCGGTGCACTCTTTATGATCATCCCTATTTGGTTAATATTTGCCAGTTCGACACACAGCCCAAATACCATTATCAGTGATGGGTTACAGTGGTTACCAGGCGGTAACTTCAGCGCAGTTTACAGTGAAGTTTGGAGTAAAAGTATCGGATTTAGCAGTGGCGTAAACGCAAAATCCATGATAATTAACTCAATGATCATGGGACTTGGCTTTGCTATCGGCAAGATCATCATTTCTATGATGGCCGCTTATGCGCTAGTTTACTTCCGTATGCCATTTGCATCGCTTTGGTTTTGGCTTATTTTTGTCACCCTACTGCTTCCTCTAGAAGTAAGGATCATCCCCTCGTACGAAGTCGTTGCTAATTTGGGTATGCTAAACAGTTTTTCGGGGTTAATCCTGCCGTTAATTGCATCGGCTACTGCAACGTTTTTTTTCCGCCAGTTTTTCCGCACAATTCCGAATGAATTATTGGAAGCGGCGCAACTCGATAATGCCGGACCAGTCCGCTTTTTTATCGATATTTTATTACCCTTATCAAAAACCATGATCGCCGCCATTTTTATCATTATGTTTGTCGTCGGTTGGAATCAATATTTATGGCCAATCATGATGACAACGGATGAAAGCTACAACACCATCGTCATGGGAATTAAGCAGTTACTGAGCGACATTAGCCAAAGTAGCCAACCGCGTTATGACCAAGCATTTGCATTAGTTATATTCGCCATGCTGCCACCAATATTAGTCGTCATCATCTTTCAACGCTGGTTTGTTAAAGGCCTAGTTGAAACTGAAAAATAGCCGTGGTTTTAATCACCGCCAACACCTAATTTGTTAAAGAGATAGAATATGTTAGCACTTAAAAACTTAGTTAAAACTTATGACAACGGCCACCAAGCAGTAAAAAATGTTTCTGTTGATATTAAACAAGGAGAATTCATTGTATTAGTGGGCCCGTCTGGCTGTGGTAAATCATCAATTTTACGATCTATTGCAGGTTTAGAATCAATCACCAGTGGTGAGATACACCTCAATAATCGTCGTATCGATAATGAGAAGCCAGCAAGTCGCGATATTGCGATGGTATTCCAAAATTATGCCTTGTATCCACACATGACAGTATATGAAAACTTAGCCTATGGATTAAAAAATAGAGGTATAGATAAAAAAACAATTGCATTAAAAATCGAGAAAGTAGCTGCTACATTAAAAATAGCGGACTATCTAGATCGTAAGCCAGCTAAGTTATCAGGTGGTCAACGCCAACGTGTTGCTATGGGTCGCGCAATTGTACGCGATCCCCAATTGTTCTTATTTGATGAGCCTTTATCTAACTTAGATGCATCATTACGTGCGCACATGCGTTTAGAAATTAAGAAGCTACAACGAGAATTAGCCGTAACCAGTGTTTATGTCACACATGATCAGGTTGAAGCAATGACGCTAGCAGACCGCATCATAGTATTAAATCAAGGTGTAATAGAGCAAGTTGGTACGCCCGCCGAAGTTTACCACCAACCAGCAAGTACCTTTGTCGCCAGCTTTATTGGGAGTCCCGCGATGAACTTTCATCAAGCTGAAATTATCGATGGCGTCGTAACATTTGAAGACCAAAGCATATTTTTATCCGAATACGCACATTTACCAGCGCAGACAATCCAGTTAGGCATTAGACCTGAACATGCTTTATTAGAGCCTTCGAATACTGGATTAGATTTTTCACTTACCGTGCAAGCTGTTGAACCATTAGGACCGAATCAACTCGTGCATGGTTTAGTCAATGATAAAATATTTACGGCTGTAACGCCCGAGCAACACTTCTCAAGCAAAGAAATATTAACCCTGAATGTTGCAAAACAGCACTTACACCTCTTTAGCAAAGACGGGAAACGATTATTATCGGCGAATGAAAATACGGGCACATTAGCTAAAGCAAGCTGAATGCTCGTTAATTAAACCCGTAATAACAAAAAAGGCACACTTCAACCAAACGTTAAAGTGTGCCTTTCTATTTAACTTACTGAATGATTACAGCATCCAGTCATACAATCTTACAAGCTAATGAAGATGCCCGCTAATGCAGCACTCATTAAGTTAGCGAGTGTTGCTGCTAGTACCGCTTTAAAACCTAAGTTTGCAACATCTGAACGACGCTCTGGCGCCATCACACCGATAGAACCGATTTGAATTGCGATAGAACCAATGTTAGCAAAACCACACAATGCAAACGTAATAATAACTTGGCTGTGCTCAGAAATGGTCTCTTTAACGGCAGCGAAGTCCATGAAAGCAACAAATTCATTTAGAATCACTTTTTGACCAATGAATGAACCTGCTACAAGCATTTCATGCTCAGGCACACCAATCATAAATGCGAGTGGAGCGAAGATATAACCCAGCACACTTTGTAACGTTAGGTTTTCAATATTGACCCAGTTACCTACCGTTTCTAAACCAGCATTGACCATTGCAATCACACTCACAAATGCAATTAACATAGTACCGATTGCCACAGCAACCTTCATACCATTCATCGCACCCGCTGCTAATGCATCAATCGCATTACTGTGTTCGCTTTTTGCCATTACAACATCAGCGTCTTCCGTTACAGTTTCTTGCTCTGGTACTAATAACTTAGCCATCAACAAACTGCCCGGTGCCGCCATGAAACTTGCTGCGATCAGGTATTTAAGTTCAACACCTAAACCTGCATAACCACCAAGTACACTGCCCGCAACCGATGCCATACCACCCGTCATTACAGCGAATAATTCTGAACGTGTCATTTTTGGTAAAAACGGTTTTACCAGTAATGGAGACTCACCTTGAGAAAGGAAAATGTTACCCGTGGCAGCTAATGATTCAACACGACTTGTACCAAGAAACCTCTGGATACCACCGCCAATCACTTTAATTACCCACTGCATTACACCAATGTAATAAAGCAATGAAATAAGCGCACTAATAAAAATAACTAAAGGCAATACGCGGATCGCAAAGATAAAACCTTCCGTCGCTAAATCACCGAATAGGAATTGGATACCGACATCAGCAAAACCAAGAACACTCGCCACACCACTGCTCATTGCACCAAGCATTGACTGGCCAATAGAAGAGTAAAGTACAAGTGCAGCAAAACCAGCTTGTAGGAATAATGCTCCACCAACGGTACGCCATTTGATCGCTTTGCGATTTTCAGAAAGTGCACAAGCACATAAAATAAGTACTACGATACCGACTAAGCTAATTAACAACTGCATAATTTCATTCTGCTCATAAAAATAGATGTATAAAAAATGAAGGTGTTATACCGATTGTAATAAAATTTAGATGGCAGTAAACGCAGGAAAAATTAACACCCAGTGGGATTAACTTAGACCTGATTAATGATCAGTATTTTATTGCAATGGGTATTACGTGCATTGATATATGAGGTGAGGAAAAACAGTATTTTCTAAAAAAGAATCTAGTCAGTCCGCCCAATAACAACATACGAGTCACCTTGATCGCAAGCTACAGTCACGCTGGTCCAAATTCCTTGGGTCGCTCATATTTCCTTGATGACGGCTTGTAACTAAGGTGGCTAAACTCGATGGTTCTGGCCGGAACGGAATTATATAGAGATCTAAGTCACATTAACAACCTTATTTAACATTAATTACAAAACATGAATTAATGTTTAAAATTCGAACTAAATACGCAAATATTAAACTTTGCATAGTAATTAACGAACAATGAAACAGATACTAGCTAAAACAATCAGCGCTTGAAGAATCACATAGTAAAAGATGTTTACTTGCCATTAGCAATCAATAAGCTTATAAAGCTCTGGTAAATAGTATCATTCGACTTCCCAGAGTGTTTTCTGTCCTATTCAATAAAATTGAGATTTAAACATGTTTGCTAGTAAGAATTTTTTTAACAAGACATTAATAGCCGCTTCTATTATTTTTGCAACGTCAGTGACCGCTGCAGAAAAAGTAGATCTCATGATCACTGACGCCACAGTATTAACGATGAACAGTGATAAAACCATTTATGAAAATGGAACCGTGGTTATTAAAGGGAATAAAATTATTGCCGTTGGTAATGCGGAGCTTGCACAACAATACAAAGCAAACAAGGTAATGAATGTTGATGGCGACATCGTTATGCCGGGTTTAATTAATACTCATACTCACGTATCAATGACCGTATTCCGTTCATTAGCAGATGATGTTCCAGGACGATTACACCGCTACATCTTCCCACTAGAGAAGAAACTAGTAAGCCGTGACATGGTGCGTATTGGCGCTAACCTTGGTAACCTAGAAATGGTTAAAGGTGGCGTAACAACGTATAGCGATATGTATTACTTTGAAGACGAGGTAGCAAAGACTGTTGATAAAATTGGTATGCGTGCAATCCTAGGTGAAACAGTGATTAAATTCCCTGTTGCCGATGCACAAAATGCACAAGAAGGCATTCAATACGCACTTAACTTTATTGAAGAATATAAAGATCATCCACGTATTACCCCTGCATTTGCCCCCCATGCACCTTATACAAATACGACAGAAGTTTTGCAACAAATCACTCAGTTAGCAAAAGAGCATAACGTACCTGTATTAATTCATTTAGCTGAATCAGAACGTGAAAACGAAAGTATTGCTAAACGTTCTGACGGTAAATCGCCTGTTGAATACATGGATAGTATTGGTTCATTAGACGAACGTTTAGTAGCTGCTCACATGATCAATGTAAGCGAATCTGATATCGAGCTAGTGAAAAAAGCCGATACGGGTGTTGCACATAACATGAGTGCAAACATCAAATCAGCGAAAGGTGTATCACCCGCGCTTAAAATGTATGACGAAAACGTACGTATTGGCTTAGGTACTGATGGTCCAATGTCGGGTAATACATTAAGTACAATCGATGAATTTAACCAAGTGGCTAAAGTTCACAAACTAGTGAATCACGATCGCGGTGCAATGCCCCCGATTAAAGTTATCGACATGGCGACGATGGGCGCAGCAAGAGCATTGCATATGGAAGATAAAATTGGTTCTTTAGAGGTTGGAAAACTAGCAGATGTTATCGTAATTGATACAAAAGCGCCGAACATGGTACCTATGTACAATCCATACTCTGTACTTGTGTACTCAGCAAACTCTGCGAATGTACGCCACTCTATCATTGCAGGTAAGGTGATCATGCAAGATCGTGACATGCTAACGGTTAACGAAAAAGAAATCGTTACTGAAGCAATAGAATTCACTAAAAAAGTACGTCAAACAGTAATAGAGAACGGTGAAAAAGTGATATAAGCAGATTATTTTAACTTAGCATAGATAGTTTCCACCTAAAACATAAAAGCCAAAATATTACATCTTGGCTTTTATGTTTTATAATTAAATCAAACCTTAATTTCTATTACATAAGCCTAAACATCAAGATATTCAAATTGGCAACCCCACTCGTTAACTACCATACTCAAATTAATGAAAGACAAGATTAATTACGAGAACCTTAATGACCGTAAGTGGACATAATCCTTCACTTAACCATCGAAATAGGGACACAGATGGCCAATTCCTACACATCACTCAACTTTGCCCTTGGCGAAACCATCGAACTGCTGCGTGAAAGCGTGACAGCGTTCGCAAATGACGAAATAGCCCCACGCGCAGCACAAATAGATCAAGATAATCTGTTTCCAGCGGATATGTGGCAAAAGTTTGGTGACATGGGATTATTGGGTATCACCATCAGTGAAGAATATGGTGGTGTTGATATGAACTACCTTGCTCATGTCATCGCGATGCAGGAAATAAGCCGCGCATCTGCATCGGTAGGATTAAGCTATGGCGCACATTCTAATCTTTGTGTTAATCAGATATTTCGGCATGGCAATGCCAAGCAAAAACAGAAGTACCTGCCCAAACTCATTAGCGGAGAACACGTAGGTGCATTAGCCATGACCGAACCCAATGCGGGTTCTGATGTGGTTTCAATGAAATTAAGTGCGGTATTGGAAGGTGACAACTACATACTAAACGGCAACAAAATGTGGATCACCAACGGGCCCGAAGCCAGTACTTATATCGTTTACGCAAAAACAGCACCCGAATTAAACAGCCATGGTATTACTGCTTTTATTGTTGAACGCAGTTTTGATGGGTTTAGCCAAGCGCAAAAGCTGGACAAATTAGGCATGCGTGGTTCCAATACCTGTGAGCTTGTGTTTCAACATTGCCGTGTACCCAAAGACAATATCCTGGGCGAACTCAATCAAGGCGTACACGTATTAATGAGTGGCCTTGATTACGAACGCCTTGTGCTAACTGGCGGACCACTCGGGATCATGGATGCTTGCATGGATCTCGTCGTCCCTTATATCCACCAGCGTAAACAGTTCGGTAAAGCCATTGGTGAATTCCAACTTGTGCAAGCCAAAATTGCTGACATGTATAGCCAAATGAACGCAGCCAAATGCTATACCTATACAGTTGCACGCGCTTGTGACAACGGCGAAGCCAGCCGTAAAGACTGTGCAGGTGTGATCTTATATTGCGCCGAATTGGCCACAAAAATGGCACTCGATACAATTCAATTGTTAGGCGGAAATGGTTACAGCAACGAATACCCTGCAGGCCGTTTACTTCGTGATGCTAAGCTCTATGAAATTGGTGCCGGTACATCAGAAATGCGTCGTATATTGATTGGCCGGGAACTGTTTAATGAGTCAGGAGTCTAGAAAACATGGCTAAAATAGGCACAACACTCAATATCAAACACCCTATTTTTGTCGCGAAACAACAAGCCATGCGAGATCTTGTAAAACAACTAGAAATTAACCTAGAACAAATCAAACAAGGCGGTGGTGAAATAGCACAACAGCGTCATTTAGCCCGAGGTAAAATGCTTGCCCGAGAGCGTATTGATGCTTTATTAGATCCAGGTTCTCCCTTATTAGAACTAGGTCAATTTGCCGCTTGGCAGTATTATCACGAAGCGGTTCCAGCTGCGGGTGTGGTGGCCGGTATTGGGCGCGTTAATGGTATCGAATGTATGATCATTGCCAACGATGCCACCGTCAAAGGCGGCACTTATTATCCATTAACCGTTAAAAAGCACCTGCGCGCCCAAGAAATAGCTGAACGTTGCTGCCTACCTTGTATCTATTTAGTCGACTCTGGTGGTGCATTTTTACCCCAGCAAGATGAAGTTTTCCCCGACCGCGACCACTTTGGCCGTATCTTCTTTAACCAAGCGAATATGTCCGCCAAAGGCATTCCACAAATCGCCTCTGTCATGGGGTTATGTACCGCAGGTGGCGCTTACGTTCCCGCAATGGCAGATGAATCTATCATTGTAAAACAGCAAGGTACCATTTTCCTCGCAGGCCCTCCATTAGTCAAAGCAGCAACGGGCGAAGAAGTCACCGCTGAAGAATTAGGTGGTGCCGATGTGCATTGTAAAACATCGGGGGTTGCCGACCATTATGCTCAAGACGATGCCCACGCATTACAGCTGGTACGCCAAGCCATCGCCAATATCAATCATGTAAAACGCCCTGATTTAACCATTTATCCCAGTGCCCCACCGCTATACGATAGCCACGAACTGTACGGTATTGTTGGCACCGATTTAAAAAAACAATTCGACGTTAAAGAAGTCATCGCCCGTATTGTTGATAACTCCGAACTCGATGAATTTAAAGCATGCTACGGCACAACACTGGTGTGTGGCTTTTCCCGTATTCAGGGTTACCCTGTCGGTATCATCGCCAACAACGGCATCTTATTTTCTGAATCTGCCCAAAAAGGCGCGCATTTTATTCAACTTTGCTGCAAACGCAAGGTCCCATTAGTGTTCCTGCAAAATATCACCGGGTTTATGGTCGGAAAAAAGTACGAAGCAGAAGGCATAGCAAAGCACGGAGCAAAAATGGTTGCCGCAGTAGCTTGCGCACAAGTGCCTAAGTTTACCGTCATTATTGGCGGTAGTTATGGTGCTGGTAATTATGGTATGTGTGGCCGTGCTTACGACCCCACCTTGTTATGGATATGGCCGAATGCCAGAATTTCAGTGATGGGTGGAGAGCAAGCTGCAAGCGTACTCAGTCAAATCAAAAAAGACGGGTTCGCACGTAATAATAAAATCATGACAGATGACGAAGAAACTAAATTTAAAGCCCCTATTATTGAACAATATGAAACCCAGGGAGACCCTTATTATGCCAGCGCACGACTGTGGGATGACGGTATTATCGACCCTTTGCAAACGAGGCAAGTACTCGGATTAGCGATATCAGCCGCACTTAATGCACCGATTAAAGATACCCAGTTTGGCATTTTTAGAATGTAGTTTTGTCTATCTCAATTTATATGCCCAAACTACTTCAAGGTGCACAATCACAAATCAAATATCATTATCACAGCTAGGATCATTGAATGACAAAGAATTCAGACCAACTCAATATCATCAATGCAGAGCACTTACATACGGCGATTGATCATCAGGGTGTTGCAACTATCACCCTCACTCGTGCCAAGGTACGCAACGCATTTAGTGCCGACACAATCAATCACCTGCTTACCACCTTAGCGGTGTTAAAACATGATTCTGCTGTGAAAATATTGATATTACGCGCCCAAGGTGAACACTTTTCTGCTGGGGCGGATATAAAGTGGATGAAAGATATTGCCAAACTCGGCTATCAAGACAATCTATCCGATGCGGTACAATTAGCAAAGTTAATGGATAAGCTGAATCAATTCCCTAAACCAACCATAGCGCTAGTACAAGGCGCTTGCTTTGGAGGCGCAATCGGACTTGTCGCCTGTTGTGACATAGCCCTCGCGACAACCACCGCCAAATTTTGCCTAAGTGAAGTCAAAATTGGTCTTATCCCTGCGGTAATCAGCCCTTACGTTGTGGCCGCGATTGGGCCTCGGCAAGCACGACGATATTGTTTAACAGGTGAAGTGTTTAGCGCAGAACAAGGGCTAGAGTATGGTCTAATCCATCAAATACATGATGATTTAGACACACTGTCCACGCCCTTTATCAATGCTTTACTCAATAATGGTCCAGCAGCAATGCAAGCAGCTAAAGCACTCATTAATGACATTACCAACCATGTTATCAATGACACATTAATTGCCGACACAAGCCAGCGTATTGCCGCAATTCGGGTATCAAACGAAGCTCAGGAAGGACTCGATGCATTTTTGAATAAGCGTAAGCCCGACTGGAGCAAGGAATAACGTCTATGTCGCATCATTCGTTCGCGAATAAGCCCAAGCCATTTACCAAGGTCCTCATCGTTAATCGCGGTGAAATAGCCTGTCGAATCATAAAAACAGCGCAGCGACTTGGTATTCAGTGTGTCGCCATTTATTCCGCTGCTGACACAAATTCACGTCACGTTAGCATGGCTGATGAAGCATTTTATTTAGGGCCTGCACCAGCAACAGAGTCTTACCTTAATCGCGCGCGAATTTTAGAAATAGCAGCAGAGTCCAATGTTCAAGCTATTCACCCTGGTTATGGTTTCTTATCCGAAAACGCAGACTTTGCCCAAGCATGTACGCTACAAGGCTTAATCTTCATTGGGCCAAGTGTAGATGCGATAACAGCAATGGGCAGTAAAAGCGCTGCGAAGGCCATCATGGCAACAGCGCATGTTCCTCTGGTCCCGGGTTACCATGGTCACTGCCAAGACGAGCTAACGTTAAAAAAGAACTCACAACAGATCGGCTATCCACAGTTACTTAAAGCCGTATATGGCGGTGGTGGTAAAGGAATGCGTATCATCAATCACGCCAGTGAGTTTACCTATGCTCTCGCCGCAACGAAACGAGAATCAATGGCTAGTTTTGGTAATGACGACATGCTAATAGAGCGCTATTTAACTAAGACTCGCCACGTCGAAATCCAGATTTTTAGTGACCATCATGGTGACTGCATTTACCTCTCTCAACGTGATTGCTCCATTCAACGCCGTCATCAAAAAATATTAGAAGAAGCCCCCGCCCCCGCATTACCACTTGCAACTCAAATAGCCATGGGGGAAGCCGCAGTTGCCGCCGCAAAAGCCATTAATTACCATGGGGCTGGCACGGTGGAGTTCTTATATGATGAGCAAGGCCAGTTCTATTTCATGGAGATGAATACCCGTTTGCAAGTTGAACATCCCATCACCGAAATGATTACAGGGCTTGATTTAGTCGAATGGCAGTTGCATATTGCCAACGGTGAACCATTACCCTTAAATCAAAACCAAGTACAAATTAATGGTCATGCGATTGAAGTACGGATTTACGCTGAAGATCCTGATAAAGGTTTTATGCCCGCCAGTGGGAATATAGAATTTTTGAATCAACCCGTAGAATCCAAACACGTGCGTATTGATACCGGTGTTGTTCAAGGCGATGAAATCAGTCCGTATTACGACCCCATGATCGCCAAGTTAATTGTCTGGGATCATAACCGAGACCTTGCCCTGCTGCGATTACAAGCCGCATTGGCTGATTATAAGATTGCCGGCATTAAAACCAACATCGGTTTTTTAACTCAGTTAATACAAATACCTGCGCTGCAAGCAGCAAGTCTCAATACTGACTTTATTATCACCCATGCGGAGGCCTTAAAACCTAAAGCAGTAAGTCTTAATTATGTCTTAATCTTGGCGGGATTCGCATTACAGTTAAATCTAGAATCACAGTACGTTACGACTGATGCTATAACCAGTAATACCGTAATGCATCATATAAACAATGATATACACTCCCCTTGGTCTCAAACAACGAGTTGGCGTTTAAATCAACCCGCAATCAAAAAATTTACACTGACAACGACCAATAACGACAACCATCATTACACACTCACACTGACAAAGTTAGCGCAGGGTTTTCAAGTAACAGTTAATAGCTATGAACAACACACTCAAAACAAAAGCCAGAAAAAAGATAAAGTGTGTTCAGATAGCCTTGTGAGTGGTCAACTTAATCGCAATGAACTCACCGCGTGTATCGATGGTCATCAAATTAAAGCAACGATTGTTATATCGCCATTACACATAACTGTTTTTTATGCGGGTAGTAGCACCGTGCTATTACGCCAATCTCTAATGCAATCCACAGTGCAAAACAAGGCCTTACGATCTAGTATTGAAGATGAACTCGAAACAAAGATAACCGCACCAATGAATGGCGTTATTGTCAGCGTACTTTGCCAACCCGGCCAAATCGTCGAGGCGGGTGAACCTTTAGTCGTGATGGAAGCGATGAAGATGGAGTGCAATATCAATGCACCCGTAGCTGGCACAGTAACAACCGTGTTTTATCAAGATGGCGACATGGTCAAAGATGGTGCTCAATTAATACAATTAACTCCATCCCTGACACTTGATAACAAGGAACAAGCGTAATGACGTCGCGACTCTCTGATAACCAGAACCACCGCTCTAACCAAGAGCATCAACTGCCCGAAACAGTTAAAATTGTCGAAGTAGGCCCCCGGGACGGGCTACAAAATGAAATAGAAATAAGCCTAAATGATAAGATCTCGCTGGTGAATATTCTTAGCCATACCGGTTTGACCATGATCGAATCAGGTAGCTTCGTCTCACCCAAATGGGTGCCCCAGATGGCAAATAGTGGCGATCTATTTAAACGTATAAAGCGCACTAATGGTGTTACTTATTCTGCGTTAACGCCCAATTTGATTGGTTTAAATGCTGCTATCGCTGCAAATGTCGATGAAGTGGCAATATTTGGTTCTGCGTCTGAAAGCTTTAGCCGCAAAAATATTAACTGCTCTATTAACGAATCACTGCGTCAATTTGAGCCAGTCGTAAAACAAGCACTAGCGACAGGATTACCCGTACGTGGTTACATCTCTTGCACACTTGGCTGCCCCTATGAAGGCTACATCAGCGTTAACAAAGTAGCAAAAGTCGCTCAACAGTTACACGACATGGGATGTTATCAAATTAGCCTTGGAGATACTGTTGGTGTAGGTACACCCGAAGCAGTAAAAACCATGATCAACGCCGTCGCTCAGCACGTTCCCATCACTAAATTAGCTGTACATTTCCATGATACTTACGGCCAAGCGTTAGCCAATATTTATGCCGCATTACAATTAGGTATTCGTGTTATCGACAGTGCTGTAGCAGGTTTAGGTGGTTGTCCTTATGCCCGTGGCGCGTCAGGTAATGTCGCCACCGAAGATGTGGTTTATATGCTCAATGGCTTAGGGATTGAATCTGGTGTAGATCTCAATGAATTAATTACTGCAGGTAACTTTATTTGCCAACGTTTAAATCGTCCCAATGGCTCTAAAGTCGCCTTAGCCTACCCCACCGCTCAAGCGCGATTTCAATCATTAATATGAGGTTGTAATGACAGTAGAGTCCGCAGTACCAATCTGGACACCGAGCCAAGCGCGCATTGATGGTAGTAACATTAACCATTATTTGCGATTTTTGCGTGATGAATACAGCCTTACTTTTGCACACTATCAGCAATTACATCAGTGGAGCATTAATAATACGGCTATATTTTGGCGCTCATTAGTTACTTTTTTTAAATTCAAAGGTGACTTTAACCTTAATCGTATCTTTGTTTATGATGACTGCTTTTACCGCTGCCAATGGTTTCCAGATTCAACATTAAACTTTGCAGAGAACCTGCTATTCCCCAATAATATTTCAGCCTATAAAAACGAGAAATATAACGAAGACAAGTTAGCCATAATCAGCCACGGTGAAGATGGTCGACGCACCCAACTTAGCTATAAACAGCTACGAAATGAAGTCACTCGTATTGCCGCCGCGATGCGTGAGCTAGGGATTGTAAAAGGCGATCGTGTTGCTGGTTTATTACCCAACAGCAGCGAAGCGATTATTGCAATGTTAGCCACAACCAGTATTGGCGCAATCTGGTCATCTTGCTCGCCTGATTTTGGTTTCCAAGGCGTAATGGACCGATTTAATCAAATCCAGCCAAAATTATTATTCGCATGTAACGGCTATTGTTATGCCGGAAAGCAAATTAATATCATGGATAAAGTGTCAGCCATTGCCAACGCCTTACCCGAATTAAATGAACTCGTCATTGTATCTTATTTAAAAACAACACCAACACCAACACAGAACGCGTATTCAAAAAAACTTGATGCACCTATCCGTGATAAGTCCTCACAATGTGACTGGCGGTATTTTAGTGCCGTAATTCCACGCTCTTTAACATTCGAGTCGGTTAATTTTTCAGACCCGCTGTATATTTTATACTCTTCAGGCACGACAGGCATGCCAAAATGTATTGTACACAGTGTTGGCGGCACATTGCTGCAGCATGTAAAAGAACTCGCCTTACATACCGATGTTAAGGTAGATGACCGCATTTTTTATTACACAACATGTGGCTGGATGATGTGGAATTGGTTGGTGAGCAGTTTATCTCAGGGCGCAACCTTGGTGTTATTTGACGGCTCACCATTTTATCCACATCAGCAGGTACTTTTTGAACTGGCTGATACAGAAAAAGTATCCATTTTTGGTGCCAGCGCCAAGTATTATTCAGCCTGCGATAAAGCCTTATTACATCCAGCGCAAGACTATAACCTCAGTCATTTAAAAACCTTGCTATCAACTGGATCCCCCTTGTCACACGAAAGCTTTGATTATATTTATCAATATATTAAACAGGATATTTGTGTTTCAAGTATCAGTGGTGGCACCGATATTATTTCTTGCTTCACACTGGGCATGCCAACCTTGCCTGTGTATCGCGGTGAACTGCAGTGCTTAGGGTTAGGCATGGACGTGACCTTTATGCATAATGAAGGGTCAAAACACAGTATTGAAGGCAAAGGGGAACTGGTTTGTCGCCAGCCCTTCCCTTCGATGCCAACAGGTTTTTGGCAAGACCCTTATGGTCGTAAATACCATAACGCTTACTTTACCCACTTTGATAACATCTGGGCACAGGGTGATTATGGCGAATTGGTGAAACATCACATCGGTGCTTGGAATATCGAAAATGACATACCGCAAGATATACATATTAACCAAGTCGGTGTGATCATCCATGGTAGAGCTGATGCGGTATTAAACCCCGGAGGGGTACGTATTGGCACCGCAGAAATATACCGACAGGTAGAAAAGCTTGCAGCGATACAAGAATCAATTGCAATTGCACAGCAATGGCATGATGACGTACGCGTGATCTTGTTTGTACGTTTATCAAAAAATGTCATATTAGATACACTATTAACCATGCAAATCAAAAATATAATTCGAACCAATACCACTCCAAGACATGTCCCGGCTAAAATCATCGCGGTGGCTGATATACCCAAAACCATCAGTGGTAAGATTGTCGAACTGGCCGTGCGTAATGTAATACACGGTATTGCAGTAACGAATAAAGATGCCCTCGCTAACCCTGAGGCCTTAGCCTTATTTGCTGATTTACCTGAACTACAATGTGAGTAGTGGTCATTGTGTATACCCTTTAATGCTACAACTTGTGCATCGTATATTAGCAATGTACGATGTGACTCATTATAAGGAACAGCGTTAAGGAAGCTAAGTTGTCTTCAATTATTATTAAACCATTTTTCCATAAAGATACTTGTACGATAAGTTACATTATTTATGATTTGAATAGCGCTAAAGCTGCAATCATTGATAGTGCTATCGATTATGAAAACAACGCTGGCAAGGTTGCTTTTTATTTTGCAGATGCTCAAATTGAGTTTGTACAACACCACAAACTAGAAGTTGAATGGATATTAGAAACGCACGCCCATGCAGATCACTTATCAGCCGCACATTATTTAAGATCTAAGCTTGGTGGTAAAATCGCTATTGGTAAGTACATTACGCAAGCACAGCGTATTTTTAAGGATATCTTTGCCTTGAGTGACAGTGAAATATCTGTATCGGGTGCCGAGTTTGATCTACTGCTTAGCCACAATGACAAACTTTATATTGGTGACACTGTTATCAAGGTTATTGAAACACCAGGGCACACAAAAGACAGCGTTACTTATCTCATCGAAGATAATGCATTTATTGGGGATACGTTATTCATGCCAGATAGCGGTTCAGCACGTTGTGATTTCCCAGGTGGTGCTGCGACCGAATTATATCAGAGCATAATGCAACTCTACGCACTCCCAGACAATACCAAGCTATGGATGTGCCATGATTACCAACCAAATGGTAGAAAACTACAATACCAAACGACCGTTGCAGAGAGCAAAAAGTCGAACATACATATTCGTAATGATGTCAGCCATGACAGCTTTGTTGCAATAAGACAAACGCGTGATAAAACCTTAGCAGTGCCAAGGCTCTTGTACTCTGCATTGCAAGTCAATATTAAAGCAGGAGAACTGCCGCAAACAAATAATCGCAACCAAGTGCTTTTAAAAGAGCCTGCCCACGCATTAAAAATTGATTAACTATGAATGAAAAAATAAGCAGGGTGCAAATTATGCACCCTGCTACTTCTAAGCATAAGTTCTCATCATTACTTCTAACTATGCGCTTATTACTAATCTAAATCCTAGTTTTGATATTTACTCACATCAATGCCCAATAATTTGGCAATGCCGTGACCATAATCGGGATCGGCTTTAAAGCAATGTCTTAAATGTCTGATTTGAATCTCCTCTGGTACACCACCTAAGTTACGGGCTGTATTATCAAACAAAATCGCTTGTTTCTCTGGCGTCATAAGTCGGAACAAATCACCAGGTTGACTAAAGTAATCATCATCTTCGCGATGATCCCAGTGCGCTGCCGCACCATCTAAGCTTAACGGAGGCTCAGAGAAGTCAGGTTGTTCAGCCCATTCACCTTGATCGTTTGGCTCATAACCCAGCGTACCGCCATAGTTACCATCTACACGCATAGCGCCATCTCGGTGATAACTGTGTACAGGGCAGCGCGGCGCATTAACCGGAATACTGTGGTGATTAACCCCTAAACGGTAACGTTGTGCATCGCCATACGAGAACAGACGACCTTGTAACATTTTATCTGGTGAAAAACTGATACCCGGAACTACACTTGCTGGATTAAAAGCGGATTGCTCCACTTCAGCAAAGAAGTTTTCAGGATTACGATTTAGCTCGAATTCACCCACGTCAATTAGTGGATAGTCGCTATGTGGCCAGATTTTAGTAAGATCAAACGGGTTATAAGGCACTTTAGATGCGTCGTCTTCTGGCATGATTTGCACTTGCAGCGTCCACTTAGGGAAGTCACGATTATCAATGCTTTCTAACAAATCTCGGTGATGACTTTCTCGGTCTTTACCGATCAATACTTCTGATTCTGCATCCGATAAATTTTTAATACCCTGCTGTGATTTGAAATGGAATTTAACCCAAAAGCGTTCATTATCACTATTGATAAAGCTAAACGTGTGACTACCAAATCCGTGCATATGTCGATACGTTGCCGGAATACCACGATCACTCATTACTATTGTGATTTGATGCAGCGCTTCAGGTAATGATGTCCAGAAATCCCAGTTGTTTTTTGCACTGCGCATATTCGTTCTAGGATCACGTTTGACCGCATGATTCAGATCTGGAAACTTAAGCGGATCACGCAAAAAGAACACTGGCGTATTGTTACCGACGAGATCCCAGTTGCCCTCTTCTGTGTAGAACTTCATTGCAAAACCACGAATATCACGCTCGGCATCGGCGGCTCCACGCTCACCTGCAACCGTTGTAAAGCGTGTAAACATCTCTGTTTTTTTACCAATTGCCGAGAAAATTTTCGCTTTGGTAAATCGAGTAATATCATGCGTAACGGTAAACGTACCATAAGCACCAGAGCCTTTGGCATGCATACGACGTTCAGGGATCACCTCTCGATCAAAGTGTGCGAGTTTTTCCAGAAACCACACATCCTGTAGCAGTTGAGGGCCTCTTTTACCCGCGGTTTGGACATTCTGATTATGCGCAACAGGGCAACCTGCTGCAGTCGTTAATTTCTTACTCATCACTAATTCCTTCTATATGTTATTTATTATTTTAGAAACGAACTGATATAGTTATTTATTGTTTTTATTCATTGTTAACCGTTTAACGGCAAACTAGGTGGCGCAATGACTCGAATGTTCAAGTCACTCGGTGGATTTTTTATAAACTCGAGAGATTCGTTATAATTGCTCGCTCTTACCATCGTTGATTTTGCGATATTAGGGTGCTGAGAGAATAGTGTTTTAACCAACCATGGATACTTAGTTGTTTGTTTTTTATCACTAAGCGGATGTGAAAGTAACACGGTAATATCACGCGCACCCAACCGATATGCTTTGCGTACAGGGATAGAATCGGCAACGCCTCCATCAGTATAGCAGCCGCCTGAAAAGCAAGGCGTTTCACGATAAGCAATAGGATTAAAAAAGACCTTATCAGTGGCCATTGTGATAATGGTGATGATATTGAAACTACGCTGTGGAGCATTGGCAAAAATACCGCGCATACCGCCACCTTCTACAATTAATGCTCTTTTTTGCATTGGTTCACTCCCGCTTAAATCAATGCATTAAGAATAGAATTATTTGAACACAAACAAAAAACGATTAAATCTAACATTTTGATAGATTTAAACTATTAACCATAATTTTATTAAATTCGCATTAATTTGGTGCAGCAGATATGAAGCATTGCTGTATGATGGTGAAACAAAATATACCTATTTATAAATACTTTTGTAAATCAAATATTTAACTTTTGGCTCGATTTTTGATATAAATAAGACATACAGACCCGTAACTACTTGAATAAAAAATTAGGGAATGATTTAAATGCAAGATACATTAACGGTAGTCCTCGCTGGTGGAATGGGGGCACGCCTTGCTCCGCTCTCCGATAACAGAGCAAAACCCGCAGTGCCTTTCGGTGGTAAATATCGAATCATCGACTTTACCTTAACCAATTGCCTTCACTCTGGTCTAAGACGAATTCTGGTATTGACCCAATATAAGTCCCATTCATTACAGAAACATTTACGTGATGGCTGGTCTATCTTCAACCCAGAGTTAGGTGAATACATTACCGTCGTCCCGCCGCAAATGCGTAAAGGCGACAAGTGGTATAGCGGCACAGCCGACGCCATTTATCAAAACTTATGGTTGTTATCACGTAGCGAAGCTAAGTATGTTGTGGTTCTCTCTGGTGATCATATCTACAGAATGGATTATGCACCCATGCTGCAACGCCATCAGGAAATAGGCGCAGACTTAAGCATCGCTTGTATGGAAGTACCCGTTGCTGAAGCGACAAATTTTGGTGTAATGGCGATCGACGAAAACCGAAAAATCATCGAATTTTCAGAAAAACCCGAACATCCGGCGTCACGACCTGATGACCCTGAAAAGAGCTTAGCGTCGATGGGCATCTATATTTTCACCACTGATGCGTTAATTGATGCGTTAGAAAAAGACGCAGATAATCCCAATTCTAACCACGATTTTGGTAAAGATATTATTCCAAGGTTAATTGATAACGAAAAAGTCTACGCACACCAATTTGGCGGTTCGACTGGACGTGTGAGCGAGGATGCTTATTGGCGTGATGTGGGCACCATCGATTCGTTATATCAAGCCAATATGGACTTGCTACAACCCGTTTCACCCATCAATTTGTACCAACGCGACTGGGGTATTAGAACCTACGAACCACAATTACCACCAGCAAGAACGACGGCATCGGAAACCGGCAATGAAGGGATATTTATCAATTCGCTTATTTCTAACGGTGTGCTTATCACTGGTGGTTCAGTACAAAATTCGGTTTTATCATCAAATGTACAAATCAACGACGGGGCGACTGTTTCAGCAAGTATCTTGTTTGATGATGTTGAAGTCGGTGAGTACAGCCAGCTGCAGAATTGCATTATCGACAAACATGTAAAAATCCCACCAAGAACCAAAATAGGGGTGAATAAAGCAGAAGACGCCGCGCGATTCACCATTTCAGAACGCGGTATTGTTGTCGTACCTGAATCTTATAAATTCGAGTGATCGTATTACATAAGTAACAAGTGTTATTCCTATTGACCACAATACTTGTTCATATTTAACCACCATTATTGTCCATCAAAATCTTAGCTATCGTTTATAAAAATGATAGCTAATTCTTCGCTTTCAACACCGCTGTTAACTCAAGCAGTACCTCGAACAAGTCAGCAACTAAGCAATAATCTGCCACATCAAAAATGACGTATTTAGATCGCCATAAACAGTCACAATCATACCTGTTCACCCCATTTTAAAATCCATTGTCACAAAGTCCCCATTAAGTAAACGCCTTCATATCCGATGTTACAACCAGCCACGTCAACCCGTTTTTACCACAAGCGTTTTATAAAAACTAACGCTTGTTAAATCTATTTAAATATTTTTATTAATTGATTTAGGTCAATATCGCCCCGCTCAGAACATTAAGTACTTTCAAAACAACTTGATATGAACATAAAGGCAAACACTTTATTCAAATATTGATTTTAATATCTAACAACATATTGGACACATAAAATGATGTTAAAGAAAACGATGTTGGCGACAAGCTTATTACTCATCAGCTCATTAGCGCATGCAATCTCAACCCAGCCCCTAGATAAAGATTTTACCTTACAGCTATTAGGTTCTGGTGGCCCGATTTCTGATGATGCCAGAGCCTCCTCCGGTGAGGTTATTTGGTGGAAAGGAAAATCACGCGTCCTTATCGATGCGGGGGGCGGTGTATATCTAAGATTTGGTCAGTCTAGTTCTAGAATGGAAGATCTTAATTTTCTCGGTATTACTCACTTTCATACCGATCATGTTACAGACCTACCCGCATTACTAAAAGGCGGTTACTTTTTTAACCGAACGAGTACTTTAGCCATATCAGGACCAACAGGAGGTGGAGAGTTCCCTAGTTTAACTGAGTATATGGATGCTCTATTTAATTCAGATGAAGGGGCATATGCATACCTTAATGGGATTTATGATGGTAGTCACGGTCTATTCCCTGTCTCTATTGAAGATGTTGATATCCATAAAAAACAAGCGACTAAAGTATACGACGCAGATGGTTTAACCATCTACGCTAAGAATATCCCCCACGGAGATGTACCTTGCTTAGCTTATCGAATTGAATCAGCTAAAGGGACGATTGTGATTTCAGCTGATCAGAACGGCAGTGACGAATCATTTATCGAATTTGCTCAAGATGCCGATATTCTGGTTATGCCGATGGCTATTGATGAAGATGCCGACAGCAGCTCTGCTTATCTACATTCAAAACCCTCAACGGTTGGAAAAATCGCGGCTAAAACCCATGCAAAAATACTTGTGCTTAATCACTTTATGGGTAAGAGCTTACGCCAAAAAGATAAATCCATCGAAATAATCAAAAAATACTATAAAGGGCCTGTTTATGCGGGTCGCGACCTTGCTAGCTATCCCGTTAAATTTTAATTAAGGACTCGATAATGAAAAATAAATTAATGCTATCAATCGCCATGACGTCCTTAATTGGTCTTAATATAGGCCAAGTCCAAGCTGAAGTAACTCAAGCTCAAGCTCAAACTCAGGCTCAGACGGCTCCGGCGAAAGCGGATGGCGGCAACGGTGGTAAATGTGCCAGTGGTAAATGCGGAACAGAAAAACGTTTTGAAAAAAAAGAATTAATCAATGATCCCCAAGGACAATTAGTTCGTGCTCGGGATGGTAAATGTGGCCTTTCCGGTCAAGGTATTACCAGCGATAAGACACCGACTCAATATGCTCAACCAGGTAAATGCGCAGGCGGCTTATGCGGGCAATAGCGGCGACAAGTAAAGGTATTGGCCTGCGTAACGAGCATATCCATGCATTATGTCATCAGCCCATTGTGCCACAGCTAGACTTCTTAGAGCTAGCACCTGAAAACTGGATGAACATGGGCGGAGTAAAACGCGAAAGTCTCGATTGTATTGCTGAACGTTACCCGCTTATTGCGCATGGTCTTAGCTTATCTATTGGCGATATCCAGCCACTGAATGTTGATTTCATCAAAAACGTCGGTGATTTCTTAGATTATTACAATATTGAAATTTACAGTGAACACTTAAGCTTTTCTCGAGATAAAACAGGTTATCTCTATGAGCTACTGCCCATTCCCCGCCATCAAGACAACATAGGCTATTTGGCAGATCGCATTAAGCAGGTTCAAGACATGATTAAACGACCATTAGTATTGGAAAACATCTCTTTCTATCATCAATATGCAGATGAAATGCCAGAGGCAGAGTTTATATCAGCTCTCGTTGATAAAAGCGGCTGCGAATTACTACTGGATATTAATAATGTCTATGTGAATAGCAAGAACCACAATTATAACGCCATGAACTTTATTACGTCATTGCCGAGTAAATCGATTCGTTATTACCATATTGCCGGACATCTAAAACAAGAAGATGGTTTTCTTCTCGATACGCACGGCAAGGACGTTAATCATGAAGTGGCAGCATTAGCGCAACAGGCCATTCAATATCATGGTATACGCCCGCTACTTTTAGAACGCGATCATCATGTACCTACGCTAGCAACACTTTGCAATGAGTTGAGCAACGTGCATCAGTCTGTAGCAAAAGAAAAGCAAATAGAGGTGGCCAGATATGCATAATCCACCAGATCGACTACGTCAAGATATACAGCAATTTACTCACGCTATTCGCCACCAAGGGACTGCAACCAACAAACTAAATATTGCTCGTTATCGGGGATTTATTATTGACAACATAAGTAATGTTATTAGTCATACGTTTCCATTATTTAGCTTTTCGCTAGGCGATAAAAACAAAGAAAGTTTAGTGCTAGCATTTTTAAATAGTCACCCATCAATGGAGCCTGAGTTTCATAACATCGCGACCGAATTTGTACGTTTCATGCAAAATCATAATGAGACCAGCCATATATTATTGTCTCTGCTGGAGTTTGAGTGGGTTATATTCAGTACCGAAATAACCCCTCTCATCGCCAATCATTCAGACGCAATGCCTGAATTAGACAATTTAAAAGATCGGGATGTTGACATCATTCTTAATCCAACACTGCAATGTGTTGATGTTCCATTTTCAATCAATCAAATGACTGTGGGCTTTTGCCCTCTTATACCAGGACGATTTTCCTATGGGATTTTTAGAAATAAAAAACATCAGGTTTTATGGCAAGCACTTACGCTTATCGATCGATTTTTAATGGGCTATCTTGATCATGACATACCGACTAGCTACGCCACCTTAAAAAAACAGATAGAAAAACACCTGCAAAACTTAGATTTAAATACCTGGTTGATGCACTCCCACAATTCAAACTTAATTAACATATCCCACAAAGAGAAATGTCATGATTAAAGTATTATTATCTCGCATTTATTTACTACTCGATAAATGTAAAAAATTCGATTTCCTAGCATTACTTGCAATTCGCTTATATTTAATCCCAGTCATCTATGTTGGGGCCCACTCTAAGGTTGTCGGTTTTGAGGGTACTGTGGCCTGGTTTGGCGCATCTGCTGCAGACGGCGGTCTTAACTTACCTTTCCCAGTATTATTGGCATTTATAGCAACCGCTACCGAAGTTATTGGTTTAATTTGTATTGCACTGGGTTTATTCACACGACTCATGTCCATACCAATGATCATTATGATGAGCGCTGCGAGCGCTATGGTCCATTGGTCCCATGGCTGGCTTGCAATCGCTGATGGTCATGCTGAATCAAGTATCCGGTTGAGTAATTTTATTACTTGGTTAGCTGAAAACTTCCCTGGTCGTTATAACTACATTACTGAGCTGGCCGATCCTGTGATGCTCAATAACGGTATGGAATTCGGCATCACCTATTTTGTTATGTTAATGGTTCTATTCTTCTACGGCGGTGGCAGTTATGTCAGTGCCGACTACTGGCTGAAAAAACGTTTAAATCTAACCAACACGCATAAATAAATCTATTAGGAAATCTTTATATGATTAATGACACGTTGGTGGAGCTATCTCGTTGGCAGTTTGCCATCACAGCGCTATTCCATTTCCTGTTTGTCCCTCTCACCATAGGCATGTCTTGGATACTGGTCATCATGGAATCTGTTTATGTCATAACAGGACGTGAAATATATCGCGATATGACCCAGTTCTGGGGAAAGCTATTCGGTATTAATTTTGCGCTCGGTGTCGCGACTGGCCTAACCATGGAATTTGAATTTGGTACCAACTGGGCCTACTTCTCGCAATATGTGGGTGACGTATTTGGTGCCCCTTTGGCTATCGAAAGTATGATGGCTTTTTTCCTTGAATCAACGTTCGTGGGTATGTTTTTCCTCGGTTGGGACAGATTATCTAAACGACAACACTTAACCGGTACCTTTGTCATGGCGCTAGGTACGAACTTGTCTGCATTGTGGATCTTAGTTGGTAATGCTTGGATGCAAAACCCAGTCGGTAGTGAATTCAACTATGAAACCATGCGCATGGAAATGATCAGTTTCTCAGAATTGCTATTCAATCCAGTCGCGCAAGTGAAGTTCATTCATACGGCTGCAGCAGGCTATGTGACTGGCGCGATGTTTGTGATGAGTATCAGCAGTTATTACATATTGAAGGGTCGGGATTTACCTTTTGCCAAGCGTTCATTTTCAGTTGCGTCAGGATTTGGTATCGCAGCGATCTTATCTGTTTTATTACTCGGCGATGAATCGGGTTATGAAGCAGGTGCGGTGCAAAAGGCCAAACTAGCTGCCATTGAAGCTGAATATCATACCGAACCAGCACCCGCGGACTTTACCTTGATAGGGTTACCAAACGACAAGGAGATGCACACTGATTATTCAGTCAAGATCCCTTATGCGCTGGGCATTATTGCTACCCGTTCATTAGATAAACAAGTCACTGGGATAAACGACCTTAAAAAAGGTAACGAAGCACGGATCCGCAATGGCATGATTGCCTATAGCTATCTACTAAAACTACAAGCAGGCGAGAAAACACAGGTGAACTTAACGGGTTTCAACGAGACCAAACAAGATCTCGGTTATGGCCTGCTGCTTAAGCGCTATACAGAAGATGTGGTAGACGCAAGTGAAGAACAAATCACCAAGGCAGTGGATGACTCAATCCCACCAGTTGCCCCTCTGTTCTTTGCATTTCGTATTATGGTTGGCAGTGGTATGGCTATGCTATGCCTGTTTTTGCTGGCTTTTTACTTTAATGCAAAACGGGTTATTGAACAAAAACGATGGTTACTCAAAGCCATTTTATTTGCCCTTCCATTACCTTGGGTTGCGATAGAAACAGGCTGGCTTGTCGCTGAATTAGGTCGTCAACCTTGGTCAATCAGTGAAGTTTTTCCGACGTTCCTGTCCGTATCAAATTTAACGGTAAGTGATGTTCTAACCAGTATGATCGCCTTTATTTCTGTCTATACCATTATGTTCATTATCGAAATGTTCCTGATGATTAAATTTGCTCGAATAGGTCCAAGTTCATTACATACAGGCCGTTATCACTTCGAACAAGCAGCTAACGCACCATCAGGGTTGCGTCAACAAACACTGGAGTCTTAACATGTTTGACTATGAAAGCTTAAAATTACTCTGGTGGGCATTGATTGGTATCCTGATGATAGGTTTTGCCGTCACTGCTGGTATGGATATGGGGGTCGGTGGTTTATTACTTTTCGTTGGTAAAAGTGATAATGAACGCCGCGTTGTGATTAATACAGTAGGGGCGCATTGGGACGGTAACCAAGTGTGGTTTATTGCCTTTGGCGGTTGCTTGTTCGCGGCTTGGCCGATGGTGTATGCCACCGCATTTAGTGGTTTCTATTTTGTGATGATGCTAACCCTATTTTCGCTATTCCTAAGACCTTTGGCGTTTGATTATCGTAATAAGATTAATTCTCCTCGCTGGCGCAACAACTGGGATAAGGCCTTATTCGTCGGCAGTATGGTTGCTCCACTGGTATTTGGTGTCGCTTTTGGCAACTTATTAGAAGGTGTCCCCTTTTCTTTCGATAAGTTTTTGCGCGTTACTTATACCGGCACTTACCTCGGTTTATTTAACCCATTTGCCCTGCTGTCTGGAGTGGTCAGTGTTGCCATGATTATTATGCATGGCGGTACTTGGTTAGTGATGCGAACCAATGAACAAGTGGCAGCAAGATCAGCGAAGGCTGCACAAATCGCATCTTTAGTTCTGGTTGCCAGCTTTGCTTTAGCGGGCGCTATGGTTGCCAGAACAATTGAAGGCTTTGTGATCACCAGCGAGATAAACACTGCAGCGTTAGCGATTCCGACCACCAAACACGTCGTTACAGAATTAGGTGCTTGGATGCATAACTATAAGCTCCAACCATTACTTTGGTCATTCCCGGCTCTTGGTATCATCATGGCGCTTATCGCAGGTTTGATGGCCCGCGCAGGTAAAGGCGCATTGGCATTTATCGCCAGTGGTTTATCTGTAACAGGGGTCATTCTCACTGCTGGTACAGCAATGTTCCCATTTGTAATGCCATCGAGTAGCGTGCCAGACCACAGCTTAACGTTATGGGATACCGTTGCCAGTCAATACACTTTATCCGTGATATCAATCGTTGCGCTTATCATGATCCCAGTCATTCTGCTCTACACTACTTGGTGTTATTACCAGATGTGGCGAACTGTGACAGTAGAGGAAATTATTCAAAACAATCACTCGGCATATTAGAACATCTGGATATATGTGTCAGTCGCTATATAACCTTAAACAGTGTATATCAATAGATTACATCTGCTTAAGGTTATGTTTAAGGCTGTTGATTTCAAATCATATTTAAATAATTAGTCACAAACTAGGGTATATGATATACCTGATTAGGAGATATATGTGGTACTTCAGCTGGATATTAGGTGTTTTATTGGCATGTGCTTTCGGCATCGTCAATGTAATTTGGTATGAAATGGAGCAACATCAAGATAACGTTGCAAAAGATCAGCAAGACCAAGTTTAATCTCAACATGAGTGTATAGAGCTGCGATGAATGGCAGCCTCTATACTGATCTCGGCTAAATTTCTCGGTGAGTAAATGATTAATATTACCTTTAAACAACTTAACGTTTTCGCAACAGTGGCCAGAAATACGAATCTTACACTGGCTGCAGAAAAGTTATTCCTGTCAAAACCCGCCGTCAGCATATCCCTTAAAGAGTTGGAAAAGCAGCTAAATAGAACATTATTCGATAGATTGCCGAATTCCTTAAGGCTTAATACCAACGGTGAAAAGTTACTTATCCTCGCAGATGAATTGTTAGCGCGCGCACAATTGCTAGAAAGTTTATTTGATGGTGAAGCGCTATCTGGAGAACTCAAAATAGGTTGTAGTAAGTCCATAGGTAACCATGTACTACCCGAGTTACTGGCTGGCTTTCGTCAGCACTCGGGCCATAAAGAGCAACAGGTCAAGATCCTCAATAGTGAGGATGTTTGCCGAAAATTAGCTAACTTCGAGTTAGATATCGGCTTGATCGAAGCCGATATTCCCCGAAAAGGTCAGGTGCATTTACCCTGGTGGCAAGATCGTATGTGTCTTATTGCCGCCACCGACCATCCTTTATGCCAACGAACCCGCCTATCTTATGGAGACCTGAGTGGACAGAACTGGATATTAAGGGAGATAGGTTCCGGAAGCCGGGACATATTTACCCAATGCCTAGCTCCCAATCTAAACCAGTGGAACATGGCACTAGAACTCAATGACAGCGAAGCCATTATTAATGCCGTCAGTACTGGTCTGGGTTTGGCATGTGTTTCAGAGTTAACGGCTAAATGGGCATTAGACGACAACAGAGTTAAAGAACTGCCACTGGATGTAGTCATTACACACCCGCTTTTTATTACCTATCAGCAGCACAAATATAAAACCCCCGTATTCGAGGCTTTTCTTAAGTATTGCCAACAATATGGAGAACAGAAAATAGAGGTAATACCATAGTGAAACACACCTAATCATAGCTAACCTTTCACTTTCAACACCGCTGTTAACTCAGGCAATACTTCGAACAAATCGGCTACTAAGCAATAGTCTGCCACATCAAAAATCGGTGCGTCTGGATCGTTATTGATGGCGACAATGACCTTGCTACCTGCGATACCCGCTATATGTTGGATCGCACCAGATATACCCACGGCAATATACAGATCGGGGGCAACGATTTTACCTGTTTGCCCGATCTGTAAATCATTCGCCACAAACCCGGCATCTACCGCCGCGCGACTAGCGCCTACCGCCGCATGAAGTTGATCTGCGAGTGTGTAAAGCAGCTCAAAATTATCAGTATTTTGCATCCCCCGCCCACCCGAAATAACAATCTTGGCCGTGGTTAATTCTGGTCGGGATGATTGCGTTAATTCCGCTTTAATAAACGCTGACTTTCCACTATCCGCTTGCGCAGCTAATGCAGCAACAGGTACTTGACTCTCTATTGCTAACAGCTCAGTCGTTAATGACGCAGCTGTAAACGCACTACTACGCACAGTTAAAACCTTGATGGCATCGCTCGATTGTACCGTCGCAATGGCTTTACCCGCATAAATAGGTCGTTTAAAGGTATCTGCTGATTCAACACTGATAATATCGGAGATCTGCGCAACATCTAACAAGGCAGCCACTCTGGGCTGATAATCTTTACCTGTGGTTCCGGCAGACGTAATGATGTGACTATATTCTACCTTATCAAACTCTCGGTTTTCGTCGTTGCAGTGACCTTGCTCTTGTACTAACGAAAAAATTAACGGTGCGATATTCTCAGCTAAGGGATATTGATGAATCTGATGATCGGCTACCAATATTTTACTCAAACCTGTTATCCCCTGTGCCATAGCAATCACAGACTGACATTCATTGCCGATAATAAGCAAGTGCAATTCCGTATCACTGATATGCTTTGCTATCTCAGATGCAGCAGTCAACACACTGAACGTCGCGGCTTGCAGTGTATGGTTGTCATGATCTGCTACTATCAATATTGCCATTTAAATCACCTTTGCTTGCCGTTGCAATTTATCCACCAGTTCAGCGACATCAGCCACTTTAACCCCAGCTTGACGTACTGGGGGCGATTCTACTTTAAGCGTGGTTAACCGTGGGGATAAACTAACCCCCAAAGAGCCAGGGGACGTCATAGTGATGACTTTCCGTTTCGCTTTCATGATATTCGGTAACGAGGCATACCGGGGGATGTTTAAACGTAAATCAACAGTAATTACGGCAGGTAAACTCAAGGCTAATGTGACTAAACCACCATCAACTTCGCGGGTTACTTTGACGGTATTCGGGACGGTAAAAACGATATTAGAAGCAAAGGTGCCTTGTGGCATATTGGTGAGTGCAGCTAACATTTGCCCTGTTTGATTATTGTCGGTATCAATCGCTTGCTTACCCAGTAGTACTACATCTGGCAGTTCTTCTTGCACAATTTTGTGTAGTATTTTTGCCACATCAAGGGATTGTACTTCTTCATCGGTCCTAATCAGAATTGCGCGATCGGCACCGAAGGCTAATCCAGCCCGTAACTGTACATCCGCCTCTTTGGGGCCAATACAAACCAAGACAACTTCGTCAACCGAGCCCTGCTCTTTAAAACGTACAGCTTGTTCAATAGCTATTTCACAGAATGGATTTATCGCCATTTTTACATTCGCGGTTTCAATACCCGTTTCATCCGCTTTCACCCTGACGTTGACTTTATGATCGACAACCCGCTTCACCGCGACCAATATCTTCATAGCTTCCCCACAACGTACTTATGTTTATTAAATCACCTATTTGTGTTTAATAAATCAAACAATTATGCATTAAGAATAGTGGTGTTATGGGGTATGGCAAATGAGGAGTGATTATAATTAAACACTTAAGATTTAAAGCGTAGCAAGGGTTTAAATCATCGCTTATAATCTGTAAAGTACGCAGCATATTATAACGAGTGACTTAGCTCCCTGTGAGCGGCAGAAATAAGAGTATTTAGAATGAATAACGAACATGATGTCATTGACAATTTAGCAGAACTTGAAAGCTTCCTACTAAGCATTGAAAACGGTGGTTTCGGTCTACAAGGCGTTGCGGGTATAGGCATGGCAACAAACACCAAAGACGGTCGTCACTTTGTCGCTGTATTTGATGATAACCAAAGTCTACTTTTAGCACGCTATGTGACCGATGACGTTTATGAAAACGGCAAAGAAATGGTACGTAATGGTGTGCAAACAAAACACTAAGATCTTGCCATTCATAGCATAGATCGTAACTGGGTTTGAACGGATAATTTAAACCCCGTTATTCTTCCTCTCATATATGTATCAAACAGCGAAGCCAACTGTTAGATTGCAGCTGGAACGTTAATTAATCTCTATCCCGAACTGTACTTGAACACAGGCAGGTCATATTTTGTTGTTCATGCAAACAACCCCACCCCAAAACTAGTCGCTTTTATCAAATGGTTGAAATCTATTTATGAACTTGAATGTGATGGGTAACAAGGAAGTATTACTTTAAGTATTGATGCAAGATCCCAATCTCATTGAGTTCAACCTTTACGTTTGCGCCATTGATTAACGTTAAGTTTGGTGGAACATGACCGATATCCAGGTCGATCATAACTGGAACCCCTATATCCATCAGGTATTTTTCCAAGACCTCATAATAGCTAAGGCTCTGATCACTTTTTGGTTCAGCAGCTGCACTTCGACCGAGTAGTAACCCGCTGATACATGAGAATACGCCCCGGAACTTCATGCTTAAAATGGTTCTGGCTAGCTCAGTAGGTGGCATTTCAGCATTTTCTAGATATAAGACGACGCCCTCAGAGTAACGCTGAGATAGTCCTTTTAGATCTAAATACTCAGTTTCAAATAGATGAGATAGCGTATCCCAACACCCGCCTATTAACCTTCCCTCTATTGATGAACCAGATTCAGGTTTTACCAACCACTTCCAGTTAGTTGGTGTATCAGGCATTATTCCAGAGGTTGGCTCAGTGACAATATCTGGCCAGCTACTCGCATATAATTTCGATTCGGTTTGCGAAAAAGACCCTCCAACAGAAGTACTTAAATGCGTCAGTGTATTAGCTGTTAATGGATCATCAGCTTCGCTGGATAAATCCATCAAATTTGAGCAGTGTGCAGTTGCCCACTCCAGTTTACTCGCGAACACGGCAGCTACCGTACTCACGTCGGAAAACCCTAAGATCCACTTTGGCTTTACGGTTTGAAGTTTGGAAAAATCTATAAGCGGCAGGAGTTCAATCGCCAACTGTCCGCCCCAAGGAGGATAGATAGCGTCAATCTCGTCATCCATAAGAAATGACATAAGCTCATCCGCACGTTTCTGTGCTGGTGCGCTTACGTGTTTATTTTGCCCGTATAGGCACTTTCCAACAACGACATTGAAGCCTCTAGATTCAAGGTTATCTCGCACGACTCTAAACCTAGCGTCATGTTTTTTTTCAATTCCTGACGAAAACGCAGTAATAGCGATAGTGCTACCTTGTTGCAGTGGTTTGGGATATTTCATTAGCACTCTCCGTAAATCTAGCCTGTAACAACAATAAGCATTAACAGTCTAGAATACAATAAAATACAATGCCTTATCACAAAAATATCCGAAGAATGGAACTGATGGTTATGGTCGTGGTAGTTTCTTTAGAATCGATGGTACAATAACTTTGTGCACAGGTCCTACAAAGAACATGTACACCTTACCCAACGTATTTTTCACGTGAACCACAGTATTTAGATATACAGTTGCAGTTTTACCGTTCGGCTCAATGTAAAACGATATTTTGACATTTAGGTGCTTATCACTATCTTCGAGAATAATCTCGTTATGCTCATTAGCAGATAGAATAAATATTCCGACCCTATCACCAATTTTATAATCTGAGCTTAATTTACTTGGCTCAATTTCGGCTAAGTGCCCTAGATCTTTGAGACCAAACTTAGATACAACCTTGTTACGCAGTGACATTAACATATTAATCCAAACAGGTGTTTCCTGTACAAGCGATAGATACATATCTAGTGCAGACTGATTTTCATAACTTGTAAGTGATGAAAATCCATCAGCAAAAGAAGCATCATGCACATACTGATACATACTTGATTTAGTAGGGATTCCATTCATGTTAATGTCCTCTGTGAGATATAATGCCACACTCACCAGTAAGGTTTATGACGTAATACTTTGTATATACTTTAATCCAGCCATGAAAATGATTTTTCTAAAAAATCCCCCCCATTAACATCTACAATATCACCATGAGCCATTACAATTATTTCTGGATTCCATGATTTAATTTTGATTAAATGTTCCCTTAATCGTCTTTTGTTAAAACTGATTCGCCAATCCAATGGTGTTTTCCCATTAGGAGCGATAATCCCTGCAATGCTAGCCAATATACACTGCCACCAATTAAAATTCGACTTTGGAAAGTTCTCTATAAAGTCAGTTAGAATCAACACTTTTGAAGATTTATGAAAAAAAACAGCTTCTTGCATTAGCTTTGAACCTAAAACCAACTCTTGCGTTATTTCTGGTTTCCAAGGCCAATCATGTTCATCATTTAAAGAAAAATGAAATGCAATATCTTGTCGCTTTTTTATAACTTCGGATGTGCCAAACAAGCTAGACTTCGGAAATGCGTTATGCCAGTCAGCGATAAACAAATGATGAAGATGATTTGGAGCAACAATATACTTAACAGAACCAATAGATTGAATTGTTTGCTGTAATTCGGTTGTTAATTTAATTGGGCTGTGAATCCATAAGTCACCGCTAAATAGCCTGACAACGGTCATTCTTGTCGTAAACGGACATGCTAAAAATGAAACCGGTTCGCCATCGAAAATCCAAATGTTATCTGCTATTTTTTGCATACGCCCCTCTTTTAACCCCACATTTTGATAGTAAGACGTCTCAACTTTATCCATCCTTCAGGAACTTACCTCCTTGCGGATTAGATTCAGCGAGGTCGAAGTAGCTTTACCTCTCCCCCGTTAGCGCCTCATTAAATACCTTGGTTATTTAATCTGTGCAATATAGCCAGCTAAGCGTTCTTTATTCATCATAATTTTTGTCGATATCTGAGCTGCTGCAGTATTAGTTTGTTCGATATTAACAGCTGAACCGACCTGAATAACCCCAACCATTCCAAGAGCCAAATGAGGAGTACAATTGTAAATATAGACACCTTCATTTTTAAAATTAACGGTTTCTGTTTTACCCATTGCCGTATTAAATTTTGCAGCACCAGTTGGAATTGAATAAGAACTCGCATTATGGCTCACATCCGAAGGCACAAATTTAACGCTGTCGCCTGAAGCTATTTTAAGATAGCCAGGTTCCATGACCATCATGCCATTAGCTGATGACGTTAGCAATTTCACCGTATGCTCAGCAGCTTGCAATGCGGTACTACATACCATTAGTGCTACGACAGCAAGGATTTTTCGGTTGATCATATTAAAGAAACTCCAGTAATTAAATGTGATGAAAGATTGAAAATATAGATATAAAAACGCTTAAACATAGTAAATTCGAATACGACCAATATATTACGAATGATAATCATTATCAACCACAGTGAAGTAAAATAACGTTGTACTTTTACCTTAATCCATTAATAATTTAGACATAAGAATGCTAATATATGTGTGCAAATTTAGACTTCCGGAACTATTTTATAACGTCTCTAAACAAGGACATGTGATGACGAATATCAACATTCAATACTTTAAACACCCTTATGCCGAATTTGTACTTGGCTCGTATGAAGGCAAACTGTGTTTGTGTGATTTTCGTTATCGGAAAATGAGAGAGTCGGTTGATAACCGTATTCAGCGAGGCCTTAATGCTACCTTTGTTGAACAAAATAACGACGTTTTAGAGCAAACAAAAGCCCAACTAGAAGAGTATTTTCTTGGTGAACGCAGTGTGTTTGATATTCCGCTGTTATTGGTCGGCACAGATTTTCAGAAGTCGATATGGCATGCACTAGAAGGTATAAAGTACGGTGAAACGGCGACATATTTAGATTTGGCATTATCCATTAGCAATGAAAAAGCAGTCAGAGCCGTTGGCAATGCGAATGGTGCGAATGGATTAGCGATTATCATTCCTTGTCATCGTATTATTGGTAGCCAAGGTGAGCTAGTCGGTTACGGCGGTGGCTTGTCATTAAAGAAACGCCTTTTAGAGTTAGAGCAAAACCTATTTATCTGATACGTTTACGATTCGCTAACCAACTGTGCCACCCGTGCTTGTAGATGCGGGAGTACATCTAGTTCGAACCAAGGATTTTTCTTCAACCAAATATTGTTACGTGGACTAGGATGCGGCAGCGGTAATCGTTCTGGCCAATTTTTTTGCCCATAGTCTCGCCAGTTTTTCACTGTTTCGGTGAGGTTTTTCTGCTTCACGTCACCCATATGCCATTTTTGCGCATATATACCAATAACCAATATCAACTCAATGTTTGGCATTGCAGCTAATATTTCAGCTCTCCATGTTCGAGCACATTCGGGTCTGGGTGGCAGGTCGCCTGACTTCCCTTTTCCTGGATAACAAAAGCCCATCGGTAAAATAGCTATTTTAGCCGCATCATAAAATGTGTCTTTATCAATGCCCATCCATTGGCGTAAACGATCACCACTTGGATCTGTAAATGGGATACCCGATTCATGCACGCGAATACCTGGCGCCTGCCCTGCTATCAGTATTTTGGCTTGAGTATCGATTTGCAATACAGGTCTTGCTCCCAGTGGAAGGTCAGGTTCGCACAAGGTACATTTTTTAACATCGGAAACAATGACATCGAGATCATGTTTGTTCATACAGTCATTCCAGAAGGGTCTGTTTATACGGAAAAATAGGCTTTATTTTCCCGTAATCAAATTTATAATCATCTGAAGTATAACGAGTATATTGATTGTTCGTCTGCTTATATGGGGCCGTATAAATAAAATTATTGTTTTTGTCTCTCGTTTATTTGGTTAAGAGTCAGTAATTACCACTTATCTATTTGTTAAATATAATAAATTTGATATCATTTAAGTTGAATATGAATTCACGTTATACAGAATCCCGTATAATAAGCTGTTATATGCAACGGAGAATTAAGTGTTTATCGTATCCTTAACATACAAAACGGAATTATCAGAAGTCGACAAATATATCGACGAACATATTACCTATCTTGAAAAACATTATGCCTTAGGTAAATTTATTGCTTCAGGTCGTAAAGTCCCCAGAACAGGTGGCATCATTTTAGTTAATGCGGCAAACAAAGATGAGTTGGATTTAATTTTAAAAGAAGATCCATTTAATATTGCGAACGTTGCTGATTATGAAGTGACTGAATTTATTCCAACGATGGCTGCCACAGAGTTTGAAGCCATCAAAGGTTGCATATAACAAGTTTGTCAACGAGGACAAATTTTAGCTATGTATTTTGTGTTGCCGCTGCGCGTCAGTATCACACAAACTGCTTCACAAAAATTCGGCTGTTACAAAAGCGTTATAAAGCAAAGGGAATTCAGTGCAACTAAAAAGATTTAGCAAGGAAGTCGCGAGTGAAATTATTACTTGGTTTCCTACTCAAAAACAGTCACTTTTATGGGGTGGTAGAGTGTTTGGTTGGCCTATAGAGGCTAGCGAAATCATTGAACGAAGTGAACACTCTAATCTTGAGTTTTATACTCTAGCTGATGGTAATGATGCTCTCGGTTTTATTGAGCAGCAGAAAATCAGTGAAACCGAAATGCGTTTGTGCAGAATAGTTGTTTCCCCATACCATCGCGGCAAAGGTTTGGGTAAAAAACTAGTTCAGCTTTCACTGAATGAAATTCAACAAAGAAGAACATATAAAACAGTTACTTTAGGAGTGTTTACGGAAAACGTTTCGGCATACAACTGCTACAAGTCATTGGGGTTCGTAGCTATCGATAAAGAGCCAAAATTTAAAGAGTTTGGTGGTGAAAAATGGCCATGGGTTCAGATGGAAATTGCTTTATAATAGTGTAAATTTAGCTAAGGATAATTAATGTACAAAGGAAGTTGTTTATGTGGCTCAATCCAGTTCTCATTGGACGGTAGTGTAACGGATATTATCCATTGTCACTGTTCGTTGTGCCGTAAGGCAAGCGGTAGCGCATATGCTACAAATGGTTTCATTGATGCCAAAGATTTAAAGCTAACTGACAGAGGTATCACGCTTACTTTTTACGAGAGCAGCGAGGGTAAACGAAAGTACTTTTGCAAAACCTGCGGAGCTCCGATTTATAGCTCAAATGCTCAATCTCCGAAAAGGTATCGCCTTCGTTTAGGCTCATTGGATAGTGATATATTAGAACGTCCAATTTCTCACAATTTCGTCACCTCAAAGGCAAACTGGGAAAATTTGGATGCAGATCTTCCACGTAATGAGAAGCACGAACTAGGTCGAAAGTAGGCGCGGTCAGAATTCGCCTAACAAGTCATTAAATCAGGACAAATAACAGTAGGCTTTTGCTCCTACGTCGCTAATTTAGCCAACAATTATTTGCCTCTTAATGAGGCGTATATGCCAAAGGGAGAACGATGGAGCAAAGCTAACAAGTAGCAGCAACGGATTTATAAACCTGTCGTTTTGCATAAAACCCGCAAAACAAGCGCCTGTTTCACAAGGCAGCTGTGCAGGCGTTAACTCACAATTATTGCCTCTAACTGAGGTATTTCGCTTTAATTAGAAATAACCGGATATCATGTTTGAATTAAAAACAATCGCACTTTTTTTCGTTACAGCTATTGCTGAAATCATTGGCTGTTATTTACCATATCTTTGGCTTAAACAAGATAAGAGTATATTACTGCTAATTCCTGCTGCAGCAAGTCTTGCACTGTTTGCTTGGTTGCTATCTCTGCATCCTGAAGCGGCAGGTCGTGTTTATGCCGCATATGGTGGTGTCTACATTTTCGTCGCCATACTATGGCTATGGGGAGTTGATGGTATTAAGCCAACTATGTGGGATATGATTGGCGCTTCAGTCGCGCTTGTTGGCATGGCTATTATTATGTTCGCACCTAGAGCCTCGTAACCTAGTCTGCTTTAAAAATGCTAATATCCACTTGGTAATGAGCTTATCATCGGCTTGATAGCTGAGTGATGCCATCGCTGACTCGATAGTATCGGCAGGGATAATATCACGGCGCTGATCCATCAGCGCTGCAGAATATCGCGCAGTAAACTCTGGATGCCCTTGCAAACCAAGAAAGTGAGAGTCCACTTGGAACATGCTATACGGACAAAAATCATTGCTCATCAATACGGTTGCATTACGGGGTAACTTACAGACTTGGTCTTGATGACAAACGACGAGCGCGATATTATCTTGCTTCGGCTGCATCCAGCCTTGCCCAGCTACCACTTTAGCATGCGCAATCCCGACTCCCCAACCCAGTGGGCTTTTTTCAACTTCCCCGCCGAGTGCTTTTGCCATGAGCTGATGACCAAAACAGATGCCGACCAAGCCTTTACGAGCGACATAAAGCGAACGAATAAAGTCCTCCAGTTGGCGGATCCAAAGGTCGTCATCATTAACCCCCCATTTACTACCACTACAAACATACACATCACATTCATCAATATGTTGTGGAAGCTGGCCATCTATCACCAGATAAAAACGAAGTTCTAATGCTTCATCGACTTGCTGAAATAACGCCTCAAACATAGCGGCATAATCACCGAAATCAGATTGTAAGCTCTGCCGTACATCATCACATTGAAGAATACCGACTTTCATTCCCTCACCTCCATACTGGTCACACGTACAAGTCGCCATGTATCGCTGACAAGTAAATATCGGCGTATTGCTGCGCATCAAGTTTAATAGGATTGCTACCTGCCGATGGGTCTTTCGAAGCCATAATGCCGATTTCAGTTACACGCTCAGTATCAATACCAATCTCCCCCAGAGAATGAGGAATATCAAGTTGCTTACGCAGCGTTAATACCCAGTCTATAAAACTATCAAAATCCGTATCTTCTAACTCTAAATAGCGGCTTAAACGCGTTAGCTTGGCCTCAATGACACTGCGATTGGCCTTTAATACATACGGCATTAAGATTGCGTTCAATAAACCATGATGACTATCGTAAAGCGCACCGATAGGATGAGCGAGCGCATGCATGCCGCCAAGACCTCGCTGAAAAGCCGTTGATCCCATCGTCGAGGCTGCCATCATTTGCATTCTTGCTTCCAGATCCTGGCCATTTTCTACGGCGCGCGGTAGATAGTCTTTAATCAGACGAATCGCCTCTAGCGCAATGCCTTCCGCCATCGGATGATAACCATTAGCACAATACGCTTCTAAGGCATGGGACAATGCGTCCATACCCGTTGCTGCGGTTAGCCTAGCAGGTAAGCCAGTGCTCAATTCAGGATCTAAAATCACGATAACAGGTAACATATTCGGATGAAAAATAATGCGTTTAATATGATGTTCACTATCAGTGATAACCGAGGCGCGCCCTACTTCCGAACCTGTGCCAGATGTGGTTGGTACTGCGACAACAGGTGCCATCCCTTCAGTACGCACATTTAACCAGTTATCACCCACATCTTCAAAGTCCCAGAGCGGACGATCTTGGCCTACCATCAAGGCCACAGCTTTAGCAGCATCAAGTGCAGAACCGCCACCAAATGCGATGACACCATCATGCTCGCCACGCCAGTATGCACTCACCCCATCGGTGACGTTTTCACCTGTTGGATTCCCCTTAATCTGTGAAAAAATACCACACCTTAAGCCTGCTTGCTGGCAATTAGCTAACGCAGCTTGCACTATAGCTAAGTCAGCTAGACCCGGATCGGTAATTAATAACGGCGATACCATACCCAACTCTTGGCAAGTGGCCGGAAGTTCTTTAATGCGACCAATACCAACACGAATTGCAGTGGGATAATGCCAATTAGCAGTAAACTGATTAAGTTCCATCACTTCTCCTTACAGCTAAAGCTTAATATGGAATGATTTGGGGCGCGTTAACGCCTCATAACCTAATGTTGATAACGTACAGCCTCGTCCCGAATTCTTCACCCCCGTCCACGCTAATGCAGGATCGAGGTAGTCACAACGATTAACAAAGAAAGTGCCCGTTTCGAGTTGCTCGCCAATCGCGATAGCGGCGTCGATATCTTGAGTAAATACCGATGCAGTAAGACCGAACTCAGAATCATTCATTAACCATATCGCTTCTTCATCACTTTCTACCTTCATAATACCAACGACAGGGCCAAAGCTTTCTTCGATCATGACCCGCATTTGATGATTCACATTGGTTAATAGTTGCGGAGCCAGATAAGGTGTACCGACTTCATCCAGCAGAAAGTCTCCTGTATTTATATGTGCAATAGCCCCTTTAGAAATTGCATCTTGTACTTGTGAACGCACAAAGTCAGCCGCTGACGTTTTTACTACAGGCCCTAATGTGGTATTAGCATCATCAGGTCGTCCAAGCTGATAACCTTTAACTAGATCGACAGACTTGCGGACAAATTCGTCAAACACGCGGCTATCTACGTAGATACGCTCGATAGCACAGCAAGACTGTCCGGAATTGAAGAATGCACCATCGATACAAGTTGCGACCGCATGTTCGATATCTGCATCTGCACGGACATAAGCCGGATCTTTCCCTCCGAGCTCTAAACCAACACCAATAAAACGCCCACAACTGGCGCTTTCAACCATAGTTCCACCAGCTACCGAGCCAGTGAAAGCCACATAATCAATTCGACTATCCTTGATCACCGCTTCGGTATCTGCATGACTAAGATGTAAATATTGGAATACGCCATCCGGTAAACCGGCTTTTTGAAAGGCATTGAATAATTGCTCTGCGCATAATGGCGTCTGCGCGGAATGCTTTAATACCACACTATTCCCCGCCATGATGGCTGGAATAATGGCATTAATCGACGTGAGATAAGGATAGTTCCACGGTGCGACAACAAAGACAGCCCCTAATGCTTCGCGTTTGATATAACGCCGGAGCCCTGTTTTTTCTGGCAGCTGAATAGTCGCTAAGGCTTCATCAGCGGCATCAATCATATAACGAGCACGCTCGGCTAAACCCGCGACTTCACCCCGTGCATATTGAATTGGACGTCCCATCATCCAGCATAGTTCATTAGCAATCTCGTCTTCATTGGCAACGAAAGCATCGACCATTTGATGGCAGATCGCAGCACGTTCTTGCAAGGTAATATGGTCCCAATTAGCTTGAGCCACAACCGCCTTTTGCAAAGTGTCATTAACGTCTTCGCTACTGGCGAGAGCACGCTCAACGTAAACAGAGTTATCGATGGGTGAATAAGTTTGCTGTAGTTGCCTTTTACTCGTCATTATCTGAGTTCTCCCTAGATAATTTCAAAATAACGTTCGAGTTCCCAATCAGTCACCTGTTTTCTAAATTCACGTTCTTCCCATTCACGGGTAGCGGCATAATGCTGTACAAATGCTTGGCCAAATAGTTCTTTGGCCGCTTCGGAACGTTTTAATTTACGCGCAGCATCAAACAGTGTTCGCGGTAGCGATAGCGCTTCAGGATGGTCTTGCTCGTACGCATTCCCTTTTACTTGTGCATGAGGTTCTAGTTTCTGCTCTATGCCCATGAGACCAGACGCTAATGCGGCAGCGAGTGCAAGGTAAGGATTCGCATCCGCAGAGCCTAGGCGATACTCAATACGTTGAGATTTTGCCGATCCCGGAATAACCCGCAGTGCTGTGGTGCGATTTTCTACGCCCCAAGTGGCATCGAGCGGTGCCCATAACCCTGGGACCATTCGGCTATAGCTGTTAACCGTAGGTGCGATCATCGATAAGAACTCAGGCATGTATTTTTGCTGCCCAGCCAAGAACTGACGTTGAGTATCACTCATGTTGTACGCATTATTGGGGGCGTGGAATACAGCCTTGCCAGTTTTGTCTTTTAATGAAATATGAATATGACCACTTTGTCCCGGCCAATCGCTTGACCATTTAGCCATGAAGGTAGCCATCAGATTATTACGCTGCGCCCAGACTTTAATAAAGGTTTTGAATAAGGCCGCTTTATCTGCAGCATCCTGCGCGCCATCATAAGCAATAGCCGCCTCTAATACCCCCGGACCTGTTTCGGTATGCAGACTCTCTAATGGGAAATCCATCTCTTCACCTAGCGCCATGATTTGATGATGTAAATCGGCATGTACCGAATTACGGATCATGGAATAGCCAAAGCAATCGGGGGTAAGCGGCGTTAGATTTTTATAGCCTTTCTCTCGCACTGATTCAGGCGTTTCTTTAAACATGAAGAATTCATATTCGAATGCAGCAATGACATCAAAGCCCATACGGTCGGCACGATCTAATACTCGACGTAGCGTGCCTCGGGGACAAACCGCTTCGGCATGCTCGCTGAACTCGGCAATGAATAGCAACATATCGCCTTCGGCAGGTAGGTTACGACAAGTCTCGGGTAAAATACGCACAGGAGCATCAGGATAACCAGTATGCCAGCCCGTAAATTCAACATTATCGTAAAGCTGATCTTTTGAATCCCAGCCTAAAACCACATCACAAAAAGAAAAACCATTATCGAGGGACGAGAAGAATTTCTCTTTGCTCATATATTTACCGCGCATGACGCCGTCTGCATCAAACAGCCCCACTTTCACATGGCTTAGACCTCGCTGATCAATAATATGTTTTGCATCGGCAACGGTCTTTACTTCTCTTGGACTGAGCATAATACATCCCTATATTACAAGCCTGTTCCGGCTATGTTTAATAATCTGTGACTGCATTATTCTTAGTATAGGAAGTGTAAGTGGGTTGTGATGAATAGATCTCATCATATTTAACAAAAACTAGCTATTTAACAATTTATAAAACCGTTTTAGCGCTTAGTCGTCCTCTAAAAACAAAACCTCTATCGGGTTAAATAGATGGCCATGGCTATACCAGAGAGACCAAATACCAATGTCGTAACCATATATCAGCGTCACTTGAATTAAGTTTCTATCCGTCGAATCAGGGTAAGTGTTAGCAATCATCTGCGCTAATTTTTCAGCAAATGCTCTGTCATCGACAACATTTTCATTGAGGTAAACACTGGCCTTTACATACGTTGTAATACGCGTTTTAGCATTCGTAGACATCGTTTTTGTCGTACTGTCAGTAATACCGACATATTTAACCGGTAGGATACTGTTTAGTGCTTCTTGAGTAGATAATAGGCTTTTAAATTGCTCTGATTGATCTACGTTAGAAACAAATGCAGGTGCAAGTCCTGCCATAATGAAAACGCCAGATACAAGTATTAAGTGGAGTTTCCAAACCTTATCCGTGTCTTTTGGCGATGCAGAAGCGTTAACAACATATGTGCCAACCACTAAGTCATGCAAAGACTGTCGAGTTGCGCGGTTAAAAACATAAAGATAGATAATTGCGAAAAAACCACCAAATAACAAAATGGAGAAAAGATATATTAAGTAGGTAAGTAAATCATCGTTATGAATTTGTGCTCCATTTACAAAGAATGGCACTGCAAGAATGCTATATCTAAGCATTGATTTAGGCACACTAATGACTTGATTAGAAGCATCAACAACTTTTATTTTAAATGCTTTCTTACCAAAAGTTTGCCCATTAAACATGGCGCTATTCATCATTCCGAAATAAATCATGGCGATACTAAAACCGATTAATTTACCCCAACTTCCTATTTGAACAAAAGTGCTTTCGAAAAAGAAACCTAAAGCAACACCAATACTCCCTAGTATGAGGGAATCGACGAGCAAAGCTCCTATTCGAGTCCAAAATCCGCAAATCCATTTGTCTTGTACTTCGTCCAAAATTTAATCCTTATTAACCTATTTATCGCTATTTGATATTACAACGACTGTGAGAAAGTGTTCATTGTTGTCATTTACTAACAAGCTAAATATAGGTTTGATTTTATTAGTATTTTTACTAAATGAAAATAACAAGAAGACTGTTTACAGACAAACTGTGACCAATACGATAAACAATAGGATGATCGTGCGTAAAAACACAAAGTATAATTAGAACGGCGAGGCTGACGATATCAGCATAGGGCTCGACGGTATGTGATAGGACAAAAAAAATGGCGAACCCATTAAGGTTCGCCATTCTTTAATATTTGTTCAGCTCAGTATTAGAACTGACTACATAGCAAATTAAAGTGCTACGATGTTTTCAGCGTTCGGGCCTTTTTGACCTTCGCCGATAGTGAATTCAACTTTTTGGCCTTCAGCTAAAGTTTTGAAACCTTCGCTAGCGATAGCGCTAAAGTGAGCGAATAAATCTGGGCCATTTTCTTGCTCGATGAAACCAAAACCTTTAGCTTCGTTAAACCACTTAACCGTACCTTGAACTTTAGACATAATAATATCCTGTAATCTTAATGTTGAATTGCCTTAATAGGCTTGAATAGCGTACAAAAATCTGGAACTTAAAAACTGCAGAGCGAGGTATTATGAATAAAACAACGAAATGGAGAATGTAAACAAAAGGCTTTCTTGCTGAGACAGCACTTTATAGAATATTTAAAAAAAGTCAAAGGTATTTATAAAATAAATAATGCGCGACCTGTAAAAATTCACTTGCATCTCTGTATATTCTACGACATTTTCAGCTAGCCGAAAGCGCTAATCTAGCCTTATACCCAAGTTACTTCAAGATGCTATATCAGAACAAGGCACAATATGTAGGTAATGGTTATTCCATTTTCAACTATTGTAACGCTGTGCTGTTATTCCTGCTCGTCTCCCGTAGGGCAAACCGAATGAAGGAATCTTCGGCGTTATGAAGTCTTGAATATCCTCTCCTTTCGGTTTGCTGATTGTGCATCTCGAGGTAGCTTGGGTATATATACAAATATAATAAGGTTTAGCTTTTTTAGAACGATTACCGACTTTAGGAAAGCATTTTTATTATTCGTTTGTATTTAATGATAAATTTGATACTGTTTATGGTATTGAAATGGGGGTTTGATTGATACGAAACGCCGTATAATAAACATCTATGTGCAAAGGTTCATCGGGACGACTGGTAGCTTTCGTTCTTCACATTTTAGCCAACAATTTTTTGCCCATTATTAGGGCGTAATGCAATTAAGGATTATATTAATATGCCTCACGTAGAAATTAAATATTCTGATAATTTAGATATAGATACGAATAAAATCTTTGATTCTGTCGAAAAAATCATTAATGATAATGACATGAGTGCTGGTGTATGCAAATCAAGAGCTTATCCTTGTTCCCAGTATAAATACTCTCATATACTCGTTACTGTATCGTTATTAACTAAACCTCATCGAGATAAAGCGTTTACGGAAAAGTTAAGTGGCGAAATAGAACAGGCAATAAAAGCTCACCTTAAGCAAAGTTTATATTTTTCATTAAACATTGAATATAGCCTAGATTACTACACAACAAATACGCATCTTGTTGAGGGAGATAAGCTACAAAGCCTCGCCGATAACACAACCAGTTAAGATGTTAGCTCAATATACTGAATTCAAATAAGTAAGAGGGGTTAGTATAATCTAACCCCTCAGCCGTAAACTCAACAACGACAGGCACATTCGATTCCAATACGTCCTGTGTTGAACCTTGATTCTCCAAAAAAGCACACAGGAAAATTCACGCCACCCTTTTGGAGACTTTTTACAAACACTGAAATTCTCAAATTAAAGCGCAAGCATTCTAGCCGTCTGGCCTGGCACAGATAATTTATGATAACGAGATTTAATCGTTTCGCTATGACTACTTAGCCTATCCTTATATGGCACATACCAATTAAGCTCCGTCTTATATGTATCAATAGTATAAGAACGCTCTTCAGAACATTTATTTATAGCGACTAATCCACTTTTCTCTCGCTTAAAAATGAGCATGCACTTATCACTATATAAAGTTTCCATCTGTTTTCCTTTCATATCATTATGAAAGCTAATCATTTTAACCATATAGTCACGATTCCAAACATCCTCCCATCGACGATTATCTTTATCTTCATCATCAGAAAGAGCGTCACTATAAATTAAAGGAGATCCACCATCCTTACCTAAAATATAGGCATAAGCTAATTTTTCATTAATTGGAGTCATTATTTGATAACGAAAGCCATCATTCGTCGGAATATCATGAGTAATAGTAAATGTGATAGCCCTATCACCAGGCAATGCTTGACCATATTCTTGTGGATCATGAAGTAAAGACATACTTCCATCATAAGAGAATGCAGACCTTATAGAAGCAAATAAAGGAAAGTCATATGCACCATGATTAGTGTTATTCAAATATGGTTCAAGAAATGTATGATACTGAGAATCCCCCTTACCACCTGTTGTAATAACTTCACCAAAAACATGCATACCCGACGTTATATCAGACGTAAATATTTGGTTAACTTGATAATCACTCATATGCTTAACGGCATCAATCCTAAAGCCTTTTATTCCCATACTTTTTAAAGATTGAAGATATTGACGCTGTTGCTTAATGACATAATCACTTGGATCTAGATCGGGGAGCCCTGTATCTTTATCGTTACCACACAATCTCCAGTATTGTACATTTCCAGGATCCCCATAATCAGATATACACCCTGCTGGATGAAAGTCAAAACTAGAAAATAGCCCCTTACTTAGATCTCCAAAAAGCTTTTGCTTGTTTATATACTCACTGTTTTTACTATACTGATTTAACAACTCACTACCGGGATAGTTTAGATCACTTCTTTTCCAGCTCTCATTAGCCATATGATTTAAAACTATATCTGCGTATACGTCGACACCTTCCTTTTTAAGCGCTGAAATTAACGTCTGTAAATCTTCTTTATTACCTAAAGGTGAGTCAATTAAGCGAATATCTTGAGGCTGGTAACGTGCCCACCACTCTTTCCCTGAAGATTTTAATGGTGGAGATACTAAAACTTTCTTATAACCTGCTTTTGCAATATTTTGGGCCTGACTAGTGATATCACTATATTTCCAATTAAAAGCATGAAGAATGGTGTCGGCGTAAACATTGCCTTGTGTTCCAAGTAGAAAAGTAGCGCCTAACAAAATTTTTATTATTGGGTTTGATAAAAACTTTAAGTTTCGTTTCATAATTATTTACTAGTGTTGTTATGGGTTTAAACAATTATAAATCTAACCTTTTTTATAAAAAAATCTTTTTCTCTGCATATTAGATCTCTACCTCACTTTGTATATGTCTAATTATCTATTGAATAATAGCCAAGCTTAACTTTTATTCTTAACATGCGTTAGAAATTAAAATCAACAAGCTAGATTCGCATTACAGGATCTAATAAATTAAATTCATCTATGTTGAATATTAAAGACTCAGCATTATTTGTTATTGCTATATTAAGCTTATTTTAATAACTTTTAATTGTTACACATATGTAACAAGTGCTTATTTTAACTATCTTTAGAATCAACAACCCAATTTAAATGCAATTAAAGTGAATGATTATTTATTAAGCTGCTGGCGGCGTTGCATGCATTAGTAAAACTAATGCTTAATGGTATTTTTTGTCATTGTTACATAGTTATTTCATGCGCTACTATATCCACTAGATAAGCATATAAACATCACCCAGTTAAAACATTAATTATTAAATTCAGGTAGAGGCTAATATGGCACACGCAGCGCACTTCAATATGATCCCACAAGATTTGGCTTTAGATAAAAAAGCTTATGCTGTTTCTATCAAAGGACTGATTAGACACACGAAAGACATTTTATTTAGTAATAAAAAAGAAATATCATCAGATATTCAATTAAGAGAGTTGTCACCGCATATCCTACGTGATATCGGCATGATGCGATAATTGACATTCATCTTTAAAACGCCAGTATTTGCTGGCGTTTTTGTTTCTAATATTAATAAATATTCACCCACAGAGAGTAGATTTTTACCTATTGTCGTATCGATAAAATATATGGCAAATTAATGTGTGGATATCGAGTATGAGCAAATGTTCTAAGCTACTTTGGGACAATTTTTGAGTTAGCAAGGCTAGCTAACTCATTCTTGGACAGAATTGGCTTAGAGTTGAAGCTTTAAATGGTATAGCTCGCATGACAGAAGTAATTCGTTGATTGATATCTGTGGCATCACAGCAGCGACCAAACAAGGGTAAAATGACGATTTATTCAAAGACAGCGGCTAACTCAGTAGCTGTCTTGATATATTTAACCTCAGATATTTTGCCTTCACTTACCGTATAAACCGTAATATGATCTTCCTTTTTTGAGAACTTGTCTTTGTTAGTATCATCTAATAACAAAATTAAAAATGGATATTTTCTCATTTTAGGCAAAGCAAAGAATTTGCTAATTAAACTTGGCATCCCTGATATGTCAGCGACATAATAAGCTTGGTGAGCCGCTAAAAAACCTTTGTCCTGAGCTAATAAGAAATCACGAATGATGCTGCTGGCATCTTTATCACCTGCAACAATGATATTTTTGGTATCAGCTTTGATAGTATGCACTTGGTCAAATTGATCGGTAATTTCAAAACGAGGTATCGAGTCTCCAATATTAAATGCGTGGGCGAAATTTGCTGCCAATAGTAGTAATAATACGAACAACTTATTCATTATTTTTTCCTAAAAGTTTAAAAGATTGATACAACCACAAATATACCAAATTATACTATCAAATAGTAAACCATCAATGGCTTAGGGTGATCGCTCTAAGCCGTGTGAACGCTAAGCCAAATTTGCCCCTAAATGTGTTAGAGCTTTAACTCTCTCACAATATACTCATATCGACTTTCCATACATTTGCTTATGCGTTCTATTAAATAAATGTTTAGTAACTTCAACAGACCTAGATTGGCTTCATTTGCAATCGACCTCAACATTAAGTTGTTGATTATAAGTCATTAATCTATTTTGCCATTATTTATACGGGCCTGTATAAATAACAGCATTCTGTATATCCAAATAAGAGATAATACCAAGCGATGATAAATATGGTGTAAATTATTGTTATTGAACAATAATTTAATGCCCAACCCTTTAACACTAGTGATTTTCTAGGTATTATACGGAATTCCGTAAAATACACTGTTATATTTTCACACAGTCAGCAATAAGGAAATTAGTTTGAAGCTACGAATTACATCAATAATTCTTTTACTCCTATTTACTGGTTATACCGCATTTACGATGTCAATTGCTCAACAGTCATTGTTAAGTTTTGGTTACCAGTTAATTTCCAGTCCTGATACAGCTCAGGTTTTCTTTGATTTATATATTATGGCATTCTTAGCTATGGTTTGGATGTACGATGATTGTAAGAAGTTAGGTAAATCAAATTTGTATTTTCTACCGTTTGCGTTGCTAACTTTGGTGTTTGTATCAATTGGGCCGTTACTGTACTTAGGTTTAAAGCCAAGTAAAGTGGCATCAAAAATATAACAAGCCACTCAAGCAGGACAAATAACAGTTGGCTTTGTTCGCTTCGCTCTCTATTTTAGCCAACTATCATTTGCCTCTTAGTGGGGCGTTGGTATGACTCCCCACGTCAAGTAAAACGCAGAGATCCTTGCTAAAAAATATAGCCATAAATTCACTTTCATTAAATAAAGTGAGTTAACGTAAGAATGAAGCAAGTATATTCGTCGGTTATCATGCTGATATTCGTGGATTACTTGCTTTCGCAAGCAGCGCCTACCTTACTTATTTCGTCGTGACACCTGTCTTCAGTCTATGTTCGTGGATCAGCTAACTTTCATTAGCTACCATCCTAACGCCGTCGGTGATTGTGCCACACCCGATGCTTGATTCTATACGCTAACTCAACAACTTTTATCATGCAGGCACTCTCGATAGCCGTAATTTTGGCTCTACGGGTGTCAGCACTATTTCACGCGATATCGCCCAGATATAGGCAATCATTTCTCGCGCTATTGCCGTGACAATCACGTTATAGTGTTTGCCTCGACGTAACATGGTTTGATATCTGCGGCACAGCCTAAGCTGTGCTTTCCATGCGATATCTACAATGGTTTTACCTAGGTCTTCCTGTCGAAGTTGCAGTTCTGTGGAGATGTTTGCGGCAAAACGATAGGTGTGTGCTCCTTCAACAAGTAAGCGTCTTGCTCGACTATTACCACATTTGGTAATAGAACCAATCTTACGGCTGCCACCGCTGCTGTGCTCACTGGGGACAAGTCCAAGATAACTCATGAGCTTTCTTGGATGGTCGAAACGGGTTAGATCTCCGAGCTCTGCTACAACACCAGTTGCTACAAGTAAGCGTACACCTCGCATCGCTTGGATCGCTTTTACCACGGGGTAATAGCGCCAGTTTTTCACATGATGCTCAAGTTCATTATCGAGCCGTTTTAATCGATTCATACGCTCAGTTATTGTTTGTATGTATTCCTGCAAAACAATCTGTTGAGCAGGGTGCGGCAAGATCAATTCGGTTAACCAGCGTAAATGTTGTTTTGACCAATTGTCTTTCACTTTTGCTGTAACATTATTTCGCAGCAGCAAGGCTTTAAGTTGATATTTACCATCTTTAAGATCTTTCATTGCAGTTTCTCTGGCACGAGATAAATCTCGTACCGCTTCATCTTCAGGCTCGGGTACGTAAATAGCGGTTAAGTCTTCTGATTTAAGCAATTTAGCGAGGTTCATTGCATCACGCTTGTCGGTTTTTATTTTATCGCCTGGTTTCTTGGGGATAAGCGAAGGCGCGATGACATAACAACAATGGCCGAGTGATGTGATCAAACGGTAGATCCAATAACCACAAGGACCGGCTTCATAAACGAAGTGTAGGGTTGCATGTGGGTATTTTGATTCGAACCGACGCACCAATTTTGTAACTGATTGTTTAGTTGATGGATTCTTACCTAGGTGAATAGGTTTGACGCCCCGCACATCTTCAATATAAGCGACCTCAATAAATGATTTGTGTGTGTCCATGCCAATAAAAACTATGTTATGTTTACTCATGCTAGTCTCCAGTTTTATATTTTTGACAAATATATTATGGCTCTGGTTTTTAAAACTAACCCACGAAGTTGGAGGCTAGCACCTTGTGGGAGTCATTATGTCTAATTGGTAAAATCGTATCGGTATAAAAGGAATTATACATGTTAGAACAATATGAAAGGCTTACAGAAGATGAAAAGTTATATTTAAAGTCAAACCCTCATCACCTTCCTGCAATTATGAAGTCTAGGGAATTAGCTTATTCGGAAACAAAGAATAGATTTGGTTTCAATAGCCGAAATGATAAAAGTGATGCCTTTCGTCACTGTTACTGGTCAGCAGTTTTAAGTCGGGATATTGGATATTAAAATGCCTTGGCATTTACAAATGCACACGAAAGCAGTCCGAAAAATGTACCATCTGAGAAAGTAATGGATCTACATAACAACCTAGTGGGGTTAAGGATTGGTTTATCAATGGCTGACAACTCAACACTTTCTAAGTATTGCAATGATGCTTTATTAGCTGCTCGCTTGAAGGTGATAAATAAATGAGATTTTTCATAATATTAACGGCACTAACTTTGTTAGGGTGTAGCGAAGAACTTAGGTTTGAAAATTCAAATGCCACTTTTGAGCGTTCGATCTGGGATTCTTCCATCAGTGAGCGCTATCAAATGTTACAAAGTGTATCTAATTACAATGTAGTTGGCCTCAAACGCATCGAAATCATTTCTTTATTGGGAGAGCCAGATGGTTATTATTTATATGATGAGTTTCCAGCATATCGCCTTAATGAGACGAAAGATTGTGTAGTCGTTTTTACTATAGAACATGAGACAGGCAAGGTGACTAATATGTCCGTAGAGCCTAAGAACTGTGCATATCAAGCCAATTAACAAGGTTTTAAAGTCGGACTAGTAATGGATTTAGCCAAGATCTAATAAAGAGATCGCTAAAACTAGTTAAATCTCATCTTACTAATCAAGGTTCAAAGCTTAAGCATATTTTAGTGAGTACGCGGGAAGATAACGATGAACAGAAGCTTTATCGTAAAGTTCTAGGTGCAGAAGTTGAGGCCACAATAAGCAATCTATTTTCGGCTAATGAAGTTTATATGGTTGCTAGAAATATCTAAAAAAACATAACCAGCGCCTACAATCTGACCTCCGGCCACTGGTGGGCTGTTTCCTGTTTTAGATGAACAAAAACACTTTGACTGTAAATGGAATAAGTTTAATCAATTACTAGCATCGAATTTATCACCTTATTTAGTGAAATATCGTTCTCTAGGGGGCTCACTTTACCTGATCAGAGAGCTGCTTATGAACAATATAATGACAATACGCACTTATTGTATTTTGAGTCCAGAGATAAGATAGAACCATTGCTTAAAATAATAGAAAAATCTGGGCTTTATGCGTTGTCCAGAATTTAACAAGGCGTTAATCTCATTTACCAATACCTTCAGGTATGGAAAAGCTAAGTTGTTGGGCGATTATGAAGACAGTAAGGTTGCTCTCGATTATATTTCGATATGATTAGTTTCAAAGATATCAAATGGTGTACTTTTTAATGAGGAAAGTGCTATATTACCGTTTTTTTTTCACTTAGATATTCAAAAAATTTACAGGTAGGTACAAAAAATGATTAAGACTGTTATTCCTCGTCTTGCTTTAATAGCTTCGGCACTGTTACTCTCCGCATGCAGTACACAACTACGTACTGTGCGATTGGGTGAACCAGTAGCTCCTAAAGCAATTTCCGGAAAGTTTTTCTTTATCAGTCAATCTACTGCTAATGTTGGTGATGTAATACTTACTGAAGGAGAATACTTAAAAGATGCTTCAGATCTCCAGTTTGAAATGTTCCGTGTTAAAAAAAGTACGACAACAAGCGTAGAGCATAAAATGAGTACGTTTAAATTCTCTATTCCAGCAGGTGATTATCTTCTGCGTAGTAAAACCCTTGAAGGCAGTTATTATTCAGCACCAGCGCCTTTCACTGGCTTAGAGGGGACTCCAGCAGGGTACGGTGGCTTGTTTGTACCAAACGAAACTTCAGAGGCCACAGAGCTTTATTGGCATTGGACTCCTAATAGAAGTAAGGTATACCAGGCTAAATTGACATCACCGATAATAAATGGCCAAGAAGTTTCTGCTCCGCGCGCGACATTGACGTATGTTGGAGTCGCTGCAGATCAAATCCGTTTCGCCTATAAAGAATTTTCTAAAAAAGGGATGGCGACCCCTGCTTTTACTCAAGAGGTCATTCTTGATTATAAGCCTGGTGGGACTTATACATATAAAGGTGCGCAATTTATTGTTGAAAAGGCTGATTCTACACACATTAACTTTACTATACTTCGACCTTTATAAATGTCATTCGGTAACTAGCTACAAGCTGTGACTACTTGTCTTATTGCTATACAACTAAAAGCAATTAAGGTGTAGTCGTTTATTAAATTAGCCTCCTAATTGGAGGCTTTTTAGATTTTGGGATAACCTGATTGTCTTTTGACAATTCAAGACTGTTTTCTGCTAAATACGAATAACACTGTATTAATCTACTCTATCGAACCGTTTTCATTATGCATAATGAAATGTATGGCAAATAATCATGTCTGTTCGTAACCTCAAAAACGGCCACAAAAAACCTTAGACTTGCGAGTGCTACCCACAAGGCCGTAACGGAAGACGTATACCACACAATATCAGCACCTTAAAGATCAAATCCATTGTATTCACTGTCGAAAACAGTTCAAATCCAAGCTCTCAAATCAACAAAATAACAACATTTTGTGATTTACGTTTCAAGGCGATTTTGTAGCCAAGTGTAACCTAGTGTAACTTTACTAAAATAGATCACACTTTAGTAAAAGTTTGGTTAATAAACACCAAAATAGGTTGTAGACTCCATTTGAAATCACAGCGTAGCTAGCCTTTAGAGGTATATCAACTTGCGTATTATCCCTTTGTCACACAAACAGAAACGATTCAGATGAAAACTAAATACGTAACGATACATCTGACTCTGATAACACAGTGTTTGTGATGCAGCACTTCTACTGATAACAAGGAATATGAATAATGAACTTAAATAAGTCACTTATTACGATATCGATTGGCACAGCACTGCTGATTACAGGTTGCAGCCTTTCACCATTTTCAGCAAATAGTGAATCACAAACAACTGAATATAAGAATGTTATTGACCGCTCAGGCTCACCTGAATACATGCGTGATTATGATTTTTATGACCATCAGCGCTTTAACCCATTTTTTGACCTTGGCGCATGGCACGGTCATCTACTACCTGACAATGACGAAGGCATGGGCGGTTTCCCTGGTACGGCACTGTTAACTGAAGAATACATTAATTTTATGTCTAACAATTTTGATCGCTTAAGTGTGCTCAAAAACGGTAAAAAAGTTGCTTTTACAATGGACGCATACAGCTTACCAGGGGCATTAGTTCAGAAGTTAACATCAGATGATGTCACGGTTGAATTAACACTGCGCTTTGCATCAAACCGTACTTCATTGCTTGAAACCAAAGTAACGTCAGACTCACCAGTAGAATTAGTTTGGGATGGTGAGTTACTTGAGAAGAACCACGCAAAAGAAGGTAAATCACAATCAGATAAAACCATCGACCAAGCCTACCCTAATTATGATCGTATGCTTGTGGCAACAGACGATGGCTTAACGGTCACCTTCGGTAAAGTACGTGCAACTTCGTCACTACTAACTTCAGGTGATTCTGAATACCAAATCCATAAATCAATTCCAATGAATACCGAAATTGATGAGCACAAGTTCACCTCAAAAGCGACGATAGCAGGTTCAACAACCTTTTATACAACTTATTCGCACGTACTAACAGCAGAAGAAAATCAGGCTGAACAAGCAAACATTAAAGCAATACTCGCGAACCCGACTGCGTATTTAAGTGCTTCTGAACAGCGCTGGGAAGGTTATTTAGACAAAGGTTTAACCAATACTTACGCGACTCAAGAGCAAGAGCGTGTTGCCGTAAAAGCGATAGAAACATTAAATGGTAACTGGCGTGGCGTAGCTGGTGCAATGAAGTTTGATTCTGTTACACCTTCAGTAACAGCGCGTTGGTTCTCAGGTAACCAAACTTGGCCGTGGGATACTTGGAAACAAGCATTTGCAATGGCACACTTCAATCCTGACGTAGCAAAAGATAACATTCGTGCGATGTTCGCTTACCAAATTCAAGCTAACGATCCTGTTCGTCCATGGGATGAAGGCTATATACCTGACTTACTGGCCTATAATACCAGCCCTGAACGTGGCGGTGACGGTAGTAACTGGAGTGAACGTAATACTAAACCAAGTTTAGCAGCTTGGGCTGTAATGGAAGTATACAACACCACTGGTGATAAGGCTTGGATAGAAGAAATGTATCCGCAGCTAGTCGCTTATCATAACTGGTGGTTACGTAACCGTGATAACAATGGTAATGGTGTACCAGAATATGGTGCAACACGCCATAAAGCTCACAATGATACAGAAGGAAATATGCTGTTCACGGTTAAACGTGGTGGTAAAGATTACAAGTATGCAGGCATCGAAAAATACAACAGGATCCTTGCCGAAGGTAACTTTCAACATATTGAAGTACCAGCACAAACAGCTGCATCTTGGGAGTCAGGTCGTGATGACGCCGCAGTATTCGGTTTTATCAGTGAAGAACAGCTAGATGCTTACGTTGCAAATGGTGGTAAACGCAGTGATTGGGATGTGGCATTTGCCCAAAACCGCGCTGAAGATGGCACCCTACTTGGTTACTCATTGCTACAAGAGTCAGTTGATCAAGCCAGCTACATGTATAGCGATAATAAATACTTAGCGCAAATGGCCGATATGTTAGGTAAAGATGATGAAGCGAAAGAATTCCGTGATAAAGCGGATTACCTAGCGACTTACATCAATACGTGTATGTTTGATGAAAGTACTGGCTTCTTCTACGATATCCGTATCGAAGATAAAGAACTAGCCAATGGCTGTGCGGGTAAACCTATTGTTGAACGTGGTAAAGGCCCTGAAGGTTGGTCACCACTATTTAATGGCGCAGCAACACAAGATAACGCTGACGCTGTAGTAAAAGTAATGAAGGATACGAGCGAATTCAATACCTATGTACCACTTGGAACAGCTGCTATTTCAAGTCCTGCTTTTGGTCCTGATATTTACTGGCGTGGGCGTGTATGGGTTGACCAGTTCTACTTTGGCCTAAAAGGCATGGAACAATATGGTTACCGTGAAGATGCAGTTAAAATGGCAACGGCTTTCTTTGATAACGCCGATGGCCTAGTGCAAGACGGTCCAATTCGTGAGAACTACAACCCGCTAACAGGTGAACAACAAGGCGCGCCAAATTTCTCTTGGAGTGCTGCCCACCTATATATGCTATATAACGATTTCTTTACTGAAGAAAAATAACTAAAGCGTATAAGTAATAACTGCTAACATTAAAAAAGGCCATTACAACAAAGTGATGGCCTTTTTATTTAGCCAGTATGCAACTAGCCCTCTCCGTAAATTCAACATAAACACACCTCAAATGATCAGTCCCGTAATTTGGCCACAACTAAACGATAAGAATTGAAATTTAAGGTTTATCACGAGAAACCGACTGACGATCTCAAATTTTAGCTTTTGTCTTAGCTCCCAGCAAAAAAGTTAATAATTAATGAATTACATTTTTTACCGTACTTGCCTACAAAAAGTGACTTGCTTAAACCTCCGTACATGCTTTTTGTTCCTTAATCACAAGACTAAGCCTAATTAGTGTGATTTATTTCAAATTAAATATTATCTCCCCCCCTTTGCCTCCACCCCAAAGCTTATTGAAAAGGTTGATGTTATTGTCACCCATTTATTTATCATCACAGAAACAATTAATTATTTCTGAACTCTTAGCCAAATTTATAAATAACCAAGGGATTGAGACAGTGAAAAATAATACGACACAATTTAAATATTCAGCACTTGCGAAAATAATTATACCGCTATGCTCTGCAGCTATTACCGTAGGGTGTAATAACAATTCATCTGCACCTTCAAAACCTGTCACTCCCACTATCCCAGATGAATTAATAGAACCGAGTATTTCACAACCTGTTCCAGTTGAACTTCAACCGACAATCGCCCTACCGGATGACGCACCTTCAGCATCTAAAGAACAATTTATTATCAGCTATATAATAAGCGTTAATCCCGTCGAATCCTTACTGTCAAATGCGCCTAAATACACTCACTGGACGCTAAACTGCAAGAATATTAACCCTGTATCTACAATTAGCGCTGATGAGTTTGGCCCTGTTTGGCTGCTTAATAAAAATGTACTCAATTCATGTAGCAGGCTAGCTGTCAAAGATGGAAACCAAGTAACACAAGTTACAGTGGCTATTAGTGAAGCTGATTTAGGAAAAGAATTTTTTGTTGCAGACAATAGCACTAAAAAAGTTGAAGGATCCCGTCGAGATGGACTACTCACGGCTAAGGGGCTTCCGCAGGCTGGTACAGATGTCATCATGCCTGAGACCATCAAGCCAAAGGCGTTTAATGCTCCTCAAGAAGGCATGGTGGCATTGCAGATTTACGATGCTATGGGTGATTACACACCCTACGAGAACATGAACCTTCACCTCTGGGGAACAGATAAAATTCCAGATGGGGGTTGTGAAGGGTTAACTGATTCAGCCAAAAATACAGATTGGAATGATATCTCCGTTACTCCAGATGATAATGATGAATTTGGCCCTATCTGGTATCTTCCTGTCACAAGTACGGAATCTGGTTGCTTCAATGTTATCTTCCGTAATGGAAATAAAGATAAGCTTATTGACTCAAATATTAAAATAAATATTGCAACTATGGGAGATAATCGTTCAGTCACTTTTATTCCAGGTAGTACTGTTCAATACGATACTCGCGTACAAGCTTTTGAGTTAGCCGCGCCGTCATCTGAATTCTCAATCGATACCTTAGGCGCAATCATGCTAGACGACAAAACTCTTGTATGGAAAGGTGGAGCGAATGCCGACATGGTCCAAATTATGTTCAACCATGATGGTAAATATAAAGTTAAAGAGATCATTGAAAATGGAAAATCTAAGAAGGTCGTTTCTGGTGCTTCCATTATATTGAATTCTACCGAGCTAACAGTGGAGCAGAAAACGAAATACCCTCATCTTGCTGAATACCCTGTATTTTCTTTACCTACTCTTCCAGCAGATATAGCACTTTCTTCATTACTGAAAGGCAGTATGGTCGCGATTGCTTCAACCAACAATGGTAAATTTCGGTCCACCACAGGTATCCAGTACGCTGGCGCATTGGATGCATTATTTGCACAAGAAGCCACAGAACTGCAATATGGTCCAATCTATAATAATAACGACGTAACTTTCCGGCTTTGGGCCCCAACTGCCAGCAGCATCGAGCTGGTTATCTACAATAGTAATAAATCAGAAGCTCAACGTATTGCAATGGTTGAAGACAAAACATCGGGTAGCTGGAGCGTCGATCTTGAAAGTAATGCGGTAGATGGGAAGTTCTATCGTTATGCTATGAAGATATTCCAACCTCGTAAACAAAAAGGCTACGGCTATGAAGTCACGGACCCGTATTCAGTCAGTCTTTCAACTAACTCCATCTACAGTCAGGTAATTAACTTAGATTCGGACCAATTAAAACCAAACGGCTGGGATAACTTAGAAGCGCCTCATTCTCAAAAAGAAAGCGATCTTTCTGACATGGTGATCTATGAATCACACGTCCGTGATTTCTCAGCGCGCGATGAAAGTACGCTGAATAAAGGTAAGTACCTTGCCTTTACCGAGCAAGAATCCGTACCAGTCGAACACCTTAAACAGCTAAGTAAAGCAGGCATGACCCACTTACACTTAATGCCAGTATTCGATATTGCGACTATTAACGAAGACCCGGAAAAAGTAGCAAATATCGACCAAGCATTTAGTAAACTTTGTGAGCTAAACCCTACGATAAAACAGTCTGAGTTTTCAAACTATTGCACAAGTGGAGGCTCAATTTCAGATGCCTTTACAGAACTTGCTGAAGTCGACAGCAAAGACAATACAAAAGTTCAAGATCTCAATGAATACGTACGTAGCGTCGATAGCTACAACTGGGGCTATGATCCGCTTCACTACACAGTACCAGAAGGTTCATATGCAACAGAATCCGAGGGTTCCAAGCGGATCCTAGAATTCCGCGAAATGGTTAAGTCAATCAAAGAAGATATAGGTATGAATGTGATTGTGGATGTTGTTTACAACCACACTAATGCGTCAGGCCTAGATGACAAGTCGGTACTAGACAAAGTTGTTCCGATTTATTACCAACGCTTAGTCCCTGATACCGGCGCGATAGAAACGTCAACATGTTGCGATAACACTGCACCAGAAAATGCAATGTTTGCCAAACTTATCGATGATTCAATTCAAACCTGGGTCAAAGCATACAAGATTGATGCATTCCGTTGGGATTTAATGGGCCATCACCCACTGTCGCAAATGCAGGAAACACTTAAGGCTGCCCGTCAAGTTAATCCAGACGTATACTTCTATGGTGAAGGCTGGAACTTTGGTGAAGTCCAAGACGACAAACGTTTTGTTCAGGCAACCCAAAAACACTTAGGTGGTACGGGTATTGGTTCTTTCTCTGATCGACTGCGTGATGCCGTACGTGGAGGAAGTCCCTTTGATACCGGAGAAAGTATACGTAAAACACAAGGCTTTGCTACAGGCGCCTATGTGATGCCGAATGAGCGAGTCAACATTGCAGCCAATGTTAATGATGACGGAGTATCAGATGAATTAGCACGTGCACTGCACCAAATAGATCTCACTCGTTTAGGTATGGCCGGTAACCTCAAAAATTTCGAATTTGTTGACTATAAAGGCAACACTCAGAAAGGTTCAACGTTAGACTATAATGGTCAGGCAGCTGGCTATGCAGAACAACCTTGGGAGACTCAAAACTATGTCTCTAAGCATGATAACCAGACGCTTTGGGATATTAATATGTACAAAATATCACACGATGTCTCACTAGACGATCGCGTTCGCATGCAGGCGATTGGCATTTCTACCGTGTTACTTGGTCAAGCTATGCCATTTAACCATATGGGTGGTGAACTGCTGCGTTCTAAATCTATGCAACGTGATTCCTACGATTATGGGGACTGGTATAATCGTGTTGATTTTACCCTTAATGACAACAACTGGAATAAAGGTCTTCCAGCGAAAGATAAAGACGCCGCCAACTATGACTTAATCGAAAAGATACAAACAGTAAACGCACAACCAAGTGCCGCAAACCTAGACCAGATGTTTGAGTTCTACAAAGAGCTGCTTCGACTTCGTAAAGCGTCACCACTGATGGCTCTGCCAAATGCAGATGAAATTATTAGCCGTGTTGATTTCCGTAACGTAGGAAAAGATCAAACACCGGGAATCATTGTAATGAGCATCGATAATGGCTTAACACAAACAGCGGATTTAGACAGTAAACTTGATTCTATTGTTATTATAATTAATGCGACGCCTCAGAAACAAGCAATTGGTCATTTCCTTGATAACAGTAATAACACTATCGACCTTATAGGATTTGAACTGAGTACCACGCACAACCAAACTAACTCTATTGCCAGTAACGCTAGCTTTACTAATGGTCAATTTGAAGTGCCGCCATGGTCTAGTGCAGTATTCCTCCAAGCTCGTGATGGTGAACGCGGAGTAGGTCTTCCAGTCACACTGAAGGCCGAGATCGAATAAGTTTAATTTGTGATAATCAAGCAAAATTGCGAGTTAATACTAGTCCGTGATTTTGCTTCACTTTAACCCAACTCTAATTATTCAGCTATAGTTAGCAACTAGAATATGGTACTGATTTCAATATCGAAAATATTAAAAAGGAAGCATTTCAGCTTCCTTAAATTATGTATCTATCACACGTTCTAAACGCTATTTAGTGGCTATAAATCAGCTAACGCTGCATTAATTTTTTTAACTGCATCGCTTGTTACCCATTGACTCCACATTGCCTTATTATTCAATAAGAAGTGTTCTGCGGCATAATCACCATCGGCTTGCTCTTCTTCTACCCAAGCAAGCTGTTGATTCATTTCGCTATTAGTAAATGTACGTTTGGAAAGATACTGCATAACCGCTGGTTCTCTTTTAGAAAAACTAGTTGTGACAATGCTCTGTACAGGTGCAGCAGGATAATCCGTCACTTTCGGGTTTTCACAGTCTTCGATAATGGTACAGTTTTCAAATTCATCACGGTTAAAACCAGTACCAAAATCAACACGAACCATCTCATATTTATCCATAAGCGCGGTTGGCGACCAATAATAGCCAAACCATGCTTCTCTATTTTCGTACGCCTTTACCATTGAACCAGCTAATCCAGCACCGGAACCAGGATCCACTAAGTCAAAACCGTAGTCAGAAAGGCCCATCGCGTTGAATAAGTTGGTGGTTGATATCTGGCAAGTCCAGCCTGCAGGACACGCCATAAAAGCAGAGCGACTTGGATCTTCTGGGTGTTTAAATAATTTAGCATTGGCCTTAATACCAGCTAACGTAGCTAAAGACGGATCTTTCTCTACCATATACGCAGGCACCCAAAAACCAGAAACGGCACCATCAGAAAGTAAATCCCCCGCAACAACAATACGACCTTCCTCCCCGCCTTTTTCCAATGTTGTCCTTATCTGGTTAGTCCAAAATTCGGGCGCGATATCAGGGGTGTTTTTTTCAATCATCGATGTCGCAGTTATCGTCGCGTTACCAGGTACAATTTCAACATCGCAGCCATAGCCGTTGGTTAAAATGAACGCATCAATATTAGCCACCAACGTGGCGCTGCCTAAGTTCATATCTGCGATTGTCACAGAGCCACATTCAGCGGCAAAGGTATTGAAAGACGCCATCGTTAGCAATATTGCTAAAGGGGATTTTTTTAACATAATAAAACCTCAAATTAAACTGAGTATATTGGTTGAAAGTCATTAACGTTATTGTAACCAATATTTTTAATTGCACATTCATTTTCACTAAAATAATTGAACTAACCAGTCTAATTCAACTAGTTAGTCGCTAATTACAATATGATTGGCGCTTATTCAAACATACACAATACTTAATGTAAGTCATTGAATAAGGATGCCAAGCGTGGAACATGAATCAATGGAGTTTGATGTTATCATTGTCGGGGCTGGTCCAGCTGGATTATCTGCGGCCTGTCGCTTGCGTCAACTAGCGCTAGAATCTGGCACCGAACTGAGCGTTTGTGTCCTCGAAAAAGCCGCTGATATTGGTGGACATACCCTTGCAGGTACAGTCTTTGAACCCCGCGCATTAGACGAACTGTTTCCCGACTGGCAAAACTTAAACACCCCAGTGACCAACGCCGTAAAACGAGATGAAACTTGGCTACTTAAAAATGCGACCACAGCCCGTCGCGTCCCCAGTATGTTAGTCCCATCAAGCTTAGACAACAAACATAACTATATCATCAGCCTTGGCGATTTATGTATTTGGTTAGCACAGCAAGCGCAAGAGCTCGGTGTTGAGATCTTCACTGGTTTTACCGCCAACGATTTAGCATTTAATCAGGACGGCAGTGTCAAAGGTGTAATCACTGGTGATATGGGTCGCAATAAACACGGAAAAGAAAAAGATAACTTCATGCCCGGTATGGAATTGATTAGTAAATACACCTTAATCACAGAAGGTTCACGTGGTCATCTAGGTAAACAACTGATCGAAAAATACAAGCTAGATAAAGACGTAGACCCACAACATTACGGACTCGGTATTAAAGAACTGTGGCAAATCGATCCAGCCCTTCATCACCCGGGCTTCGTGATGCACAGTATCGGCTGGCCATTAGCAGAGCACGGCGCCACTGGCGGGGCATTCTTATATCATCTAGGTAAAGATCAGGCTTATGTTGGTTTGATCACCGACTTAAATTACCAAAATCCTAACCTCAGTCCTTTCGACGAATTTCAACGACTCAAATTACACCCCGCATTTTGTCGTTACCTTAAAGGAGGAAAGCGCCTTGCTTACGGAGCCAGAACTATCACTAAAGGTGGGTATAACTCACTACCTAAAATGGTGTTTCCCGGCGGGTTATTACTTGGTTGCGATGCAGGTACACTGAATGTGGCAAAATTGAAAGGTACGCACACCGCAATGAAAACGGGGATGGTTGGTGCCGAAACCGTATTTTCAGCAATCGCATTAAATAAAGAGACTCTTGATAATTTCACCCTATTATACGAAGCATCCTGGGTATACCAAGAGCTATATCAATCTCGTAATTTTGCACCTATCACCCACAGATGTAATGCCATGCTAGGTGTCACCTGGTTTGAACAGAACATACTGCATAAAAGCTTGCCTTTTACACTGCACGATTCAAAACCAGATCACAGCCAATTACAAAAAGTAAAATCTGCCACTGAAATCGTTTATCCTAAACCAGACAACGAATTAACGTTTGATCGGTTAAGCTCGGTATTTTTAGCCAATATACAACATGATGCAGACCAACCTTGCCACCTTAAACTCACCGACCCCAGTATCCCGATGTGCTCTAACCTACCCCGCTTTGCAGAACCTGCACAACGGTATTGCCCTGCGGCCGTTTATGAAATAATAACCATCAACGACGAAGTTAAATTCCAGATTAATGCTGAAAATTGCATTCACTGTAAGGCTTGTGATATTAAGGATCCCTCACAAAACATAGTATGGACACCACCGGAAGGCGGTAGCGGACCCAATTATGCCAGTATGTAATACCAATAATACCCATCATCATTATCTTAAATGACAGGTTTGAAGCTCACCCAGCTAAAGCAAGGTGATTCTTGTCGTCAACGGTTTAAGCATTGTGATATTAAATCACTTTAGACTTCTAAAACCTCTTACAAGCATTTAATGTGTCGGTACTACCTACCGCCACAAATTATTTAAGCTGTTATCCTCAACCCTTCATTGTGAATATTGATAGCAGCGTTATGATCTCTGTCATGAGTTGCACCACACGAACAAGACCAGTTTCTTATCGCTAATGACCACTCACCTGAATACAGCGAGCCACATTCATTACACATCTTTGACGATGGGAACCACTGGCTAATAGCTGATACTTTACGCCCGTACCAATCCGCTTTATATTCTAATTGCCTTACTATTTCACCGAAATTAGCATCGTGGATATGTTTAGATAGCTTACGGTTCTTAACCATATTTTTGACTTTCAATGACTCGATCCCTATCACTTGGTTTTCGTTTATAAGTGTCGTCGTCATTTTATGGGTAAAGTCTTTACGGCAATTTGCTATCTTTTCGTGAATCTTAGCAAGGGTCAATTTTTGTTTATTGAAGTTGTTAGAGCCTTTTTTCATTTTGGCTAATCTGCGTGATGCCTTGGCGAGTTTTTTCGCGTATTTATTGGTTAATCGTGGATTATTGAACTTTGTTCCGTCCGAACAAATCGCTAAGTCTTTAATACCGACATCAACACCGACGGTCTTATTCACGACTGGTAGCTGCTTAACATCTTCTTTTACAAGCATTGATACAAAATATTTACCTGATGTTGTCTTTGATACCGTTAATGAGCTGGGTGTACCAGTAAACGGCCGTGACCATTTAATCTTTAATGCTTGCTTCATTTTGGCGAGTATTAGTAATTGCTTGTCCGCGCTCCATTTGAAGCCGTTACTCATATAGCTAGCAGATTGATTACCGTGTTTATGTTTAAACTTAGGATAACCAAAACCTGATTTAAAAAATGACTTAAAGCCTTTATCGAGATGCTTTAGTGATTGTTGCAATGGCACGCTAGAAACAGCTTTCAACCATGAAAAGTTGGGATTTTTTTTAAGCTGAGTGAGGTTTTTACTCCAATCGTTATAATTGGTTTTATTACCCAATTCGTATTGCGCTTTAGAGAAGCCAAGCGCTGAATTGTAAGCGAAACGAACACAACCAAATGTATGAGCAAGTATTGTTACCTGCTCATTGTTTGGGTAGAACCTGTATTTATACGCAATAAGTTTCAATTTTCAGCACCTTACATGACTGTATATATACACAGCACTAAGTTCTAAACTTAGACTCTATGTGCAAATATGTCAATATTAGTAACAAAAAAAGTGCTTATTGCTACGCAATAATGACTTACATCACCGCCCTAAAGGACAGTGTTTTTCGTCAAAGGTGATAAAAAAGCGCTGCTAATCAATGATTAGCAGCGCTTTAATACAAGTTGTTCAATCAGCGTAGTGAGTTACGCAATTAACCAACTTTATCTAGCTTTACCGGATTAAGCTTTACTACTTGTGCATTAATGTAGTCAGTAACAGCAGCTTGTTGTGCTTTATTTAAGTACAAACCAAGCTTAGTACGACGCCATAATACGTCTTCCGCTTTCTTAGCAAATTCAGTTTCAATCAAGTAATCAATTTCGCGGCTATAAACGCCTTGGCCAAAGTGAATGCCAAAATCAGCTTCAGATTGACAATCTTTAAATAAGTTCCAAGAATCTGTACCAAACTGATTAACATAACGCTTAGCGGTTTCAGGGTTTAGCCATAAATGCTGTGAACAGATATTGGCAACTAGCTGTGTACGAGGATAGTTAAAATCACCACCTGGTAGCGCTGTATCAGCAGTCCATGAATCACCTAGCTTGTCAAAGTACGGTGAAATTAGATTCATCGCAGATTCAGCCAGTTTACGGTAAGTTGTTAACTTGCCACCGAAGATAGATAGCAATGGCGCTTGTGTGCCTTCTTGCTCAATTTCCAGTGTGTAATCACGTGTAATTGCTTGTGGTGATGACGATTCGTCATCACAGAGTGGACGTACACCACTGTAAGTCCAAACAACGTCACTCGGTGCAAGTTGTTTAACAAAATGTTCGTTTACAACATCAATCAGGTAATCAACTTCTTCATCAGAGATCGCTACTTTACGTGGGTCGCCAACGTATTCAACGTCTGTCGTACCGATAATTGAGAAGTCTTCCATATAAGGAATAACAAATACAATACGGTTATCTTTATTTTGTAGAATGTAAGCTTGTTCTTCATCATGAATGCGTGGAACAACAATGTGTGAACCTTTCACCAAACGAATGTTACGTGGCGATTTTTCTTCCATGCTGTCATCGAAAAATTGCTTAACCCAAGGGCCAGCTGCATTCACTAATGCTCGCGCTGTACGCTCGAAACGAACATTTGTTTGCTCGTTTAGAATAGTGACTTGCCATAAACCATCCTTACGAACGGCTTTTTCTACACGGCAATAGTTTTCAACTTCAGCGCCATTACGTTGTGCTGCCATTGCGTTTAGAATCACTAAACGCGCATCATCAACCCAGCAATCTGAATATTCAAAACCTTTAGTAATTTCTTTTTTAAGCAAACCTGATTTCGCTAAATTTACTTGTTTGCTGCCTGGTAACGTTGTACGTTTACCCAAGTTATCATACAAGAACAAGCCTGCACGAATCAGTATTGCAGGACGTAAGAAAGGACGATGTGGTAAACGGAAACGCATTGGTTTAACAATGTGTGGCGCTTTTTTAAGTAATACTTCACGTTCTGCTAATGCTTCAGATACTAAACGGAATTCGTAATGCTCAAGGTAACGCAAACCGCCATGAACTAATTTAGAGCTTGCTGATGATGTTGCAGAAGCAAAATCAGCTGCTTCATATAAGCCAACAGTTAAGCCTCGGCCAGCAGCGTCTGCAGCAATACCGGCACCATTAATGCCACCGCCAACAACGATCAGATCTAATACTTCATTGGTCATTACTTTCTGATTTCCATTATTCATACTTAACTCACTTTAAATACATTCTTGTTTGAGCGAACGACCGCTATCGAACATCTGCAGTTAATATAGAACACTTTCATATTAAAATCACCATTTACTTTCGAATTCGCGCATTTATTTTTACATTTCGAACATTTGAGTTTAAATTCATGCCCAATTGAATGTTCGAATGGCTATTAAACATTAAAGACATGGCACTTTGATGACAAAAATAGACCAAATAGCAATAAAACACATAAAAAAAGAGCGCCACAGTATAAAACTTAATGGCACTCTTTCAATTTAAGCTAAAACGACGACCTATTGGCAATCAAACTTAAACACGATTACAGTAAATCGTCTTCTTCGTCATGACCTTCAGACCATGATTGTGCCGCTTTAACAGCACGTTTCCAACCGCGGTAACGACGCTGACGTTTTACTTCATCATCATGTGCTTCAAATGATTTTTCGATAATAGCTTTGTCTGAAAGCTCATCAAGACTATCCCAGAAACCAACAGCAAGACCTGCAAGGTATGCAGCACCTAATGCTGTTACTTCCGTTACCGCTGGACGTAATACAGTTGTATCTAGAACATCAGCTTGGAATTGCATTAGGAAGTTATTTGCTACTGCACCACCATCTACACGTAGTTCAGTCAGTTTAATGCCTGAATCCGCTTGCATTGCATCAAGTACGTCGCGTGTTTGATACGCGATACTTTCTAGTGTTGCACGGATAATGTGGTTTGCACCCACGCCACGTGTTAGACCAACGATCGTACCACGAGCATATGCATCCCAGTACGGTGCGCCTAAACCTGTGAATGCAGGAACAACATAAACACCATTAGAAGTCTCAACTTTAGTCGCAAAGTATTCAGAATCTTTCGCATCTGAAAGTAACTTCATTTCGTCACGTAACCATTGGATAGATGCACCACCCATGAATACTGCGCCTTCGAGTGCGTATGCAACTTCACCGCGTGGTCCACATGCTAACGTAGTTAATAGGCCATTCTTAGATGTTACTTTTTCTTTACCAGTGTTCATTAATAAGAAACAACCAGTACCATAAGTATTTTTCGCTTGACCTTGCTCTACACACATTTGACCATAAAGTGCAGCTTGCTGATCGCCCGCAATACCAGCAAGAGGGATACGCGTACCACCCTTACCACCGATGTTCACTTGACCATACACTTCTGAAGAAGATTTCACTTCTGCCATCATTGATAGTGGAATATCAAGAATCTTAAGTAGTTTCTCATCCCACTGTAATGTATTGATGTTAAATAGCATGGTACGTGATGCATTCGTGTGGTCTGTTACATGAACGCGCCCTTGTGACATTTTCCAAACTAACCAAGTATCAACCGTACCGAACAGTAGTTTACCTGCTTCAGCGTCTTCACGCGCACCCTCTACATTATCAAGGATCCATTTAATTTTTGTACCTGAGAAGTACGGGTCAACAACAAGACCAGTGTTTTCACGAACGTACTCTTCAAAGCCTTCGTTTTGTGCTTTTAATTTGTCACAAATGTCTGCAGTACGACGACACTGCCATACAATTGCGTTATAAACTGGCTTGCCTGTTTCTTTATTCCAAACAATAGTCGTTTCACGTTGGTTCGTAATGCCGATACCCGCGATCTCATCACTGGTGATACCTGTTTTCGCTAACGTTTCAACTAATACTGAACTCTGAGTTGCATAAATTTCAAGTGGATCATGCTCAACCCAACCAGCTTGCGGGTAGATTTGAGTAAATTCACGTTGAGAGACGCTAACAATATTTGCATCGTGGTCAAGAATAACGGCACGAGAACTAGTTGTTCCTTGGTCTAAAGCAATAATGTATTTTTTCTCAGTCATTATGAAGTCCTTTATATTTCATTTGGTAGAGTACTTTATACTTAGTGTTTAAAGTAAATAGGTCTTATTTATTATAAATAATATCGTATTCAAAACCGCTTGGGTGTAATTCAAAATGCATACTTATACTTTAGCAGCTACACCTTCAACTGATTCGTCATCACACTGGTTTGGGATAGTACAACCGTGGCCTGCTGATGGTAGGTATTGACCAATCACTTTTGGATACAACCAGCCACCAAAACATGCACCAGCAATTGGCGCTAAAATTGGCACGATAAAATAAGGAATCTCTTTAGCGCCTGTTAGTGCGTAATCCCAACCCGCGAAATAAGCGAATAGTTTTGGACCGAAGTCACGTGCAGGGTTCATTGCAAAACCAGTTAGTGGACCTAAAGAACCACCAATGACCGCAATTAATACACCGATAAGCACAGGATTCATTGCACCGCGTGGTTCGCCGTTGCTTTCATCACCTAACGCTAAGATAGCGAACATTAGTACCGCAGTGATTACGAACTCAACCGCAAATGCGCCAATGAACGTTAATGATGGGTGTGGGTAAGTTGAGAAGATACCCGCTGTTGATAATGCCGCTTCACTGTTACGTAGGAAACCGTTCGCGATTTCGTAGTCAGTAAATAAGTTGCTATATAAGCCGTATACTAAAGCAGCTGAACAGAAAGCTCCTGATAGCTGTGCGAAAATATAAGGTAATACTTTGCTTTTATCAAATCCGTGAAAAGCTGCTAAGGCAATCGTCACAGCAGGGTTAATGTGAGCACCAGATACACCGGCTGTACAGTAAATAGCAATCGCTACCCCCATACCCCAAATAATACTGATTTCCCATTGACCAAAACTAGCGCCTGTTAATACCAATGCTGCTACACAGCCGACACCAAAAAAAATTAGCAGTCCAGTGCCAATAAACTCAGCGAGGCATTCGCCCATCAGAGTATGCTGTTTATTGTTAGCCATGATTCATTCCTTTGTTATGTTTTTATATTTTTATGTAGGGTATACACGATCTTCGTGTGCCAGTAAATTTACACTTTTAATACATAATTAAAACAAACAAAGAATAAAAGTGAGCGTTCGAACACATTAATACGCTCAAATAAGACACATTGAGTTATATTAACTTACAAAATACGCAGTATCGAGCTGGTTTGACCAGAATAAAATCATATACGGATAGAATTACATTGCATACCCGCAACAAAATTAACACTTTATTGGTAACTAAATGTGTTTAAATCGCATAAATACTTCATATAGTCTAATTAGAAAGGGCTAAAAAAGATAAGATGTAACTAAACGAGCACTGTAACGACAATATGATTAAAACGAACAAAATACGGTTAAACCATCAACAGGCTTAACCGTATCAACACTGTATTAACTAGGCGTGTGTGACCCTACTGCGAGATAGCAGAATGATCGGCTTGGTTTTGATGTCACACTTTTAATAAGCATGTATATAGCACTGAACTAGCGTTCAATTGGATTACGGCTATTAAAATCACCATATAACACACGGTTTTTACCTGCAACCTTAGCTGTATACAAGAGTTCATCCGCCTGCTTTATAATGCTTTTGATTAATTTAATTTGATCAATCGAAGAAGTAGTGATTGCACCACCAGACATGGTGACGTGAAATGTAATATCTCCGCTATAATGCGGTAAGTTAGCGACAGTTTCACAGATGCGTTCAAAAATATCAATTTGTTTATTGCCTTTGTTATAAGCAATCAACAAACCAAACTCTTCACCACCGAGACGGAAAAAAATATCTTTTTCACGGACCATATGCCGAATTGCAGTGGTAACCCGAATAAGAACTTCATCGCCGACAGGGTGACCATAAGTATCGTTAACGTGTTTGAAGTTATCAAGATCTATGATCATAAACGAATAAAACTGATGCCTTCCAATACCTTCTAACTCAGCTATAAAACCACGGCGGTTAAGTAAACCAGTCAATGGATCATGATGAGACTCTTTCGCTAGCGTTTGCGATACAAGACGTAATTTAAGCGTATACAACACCCAACCAGCAAGGACAATAGCGACAAAATAAAACGTAATATCAACAAAACTATTTTTGATTAGATATTTTAACTTGTCAGCCATAGCGTTGGGCATCACTAAGCGCAAATCCGTCGTCTGACCATCAAAACTTAAATTTTTACTGGATAAATTACCTAACGGTGGAAGTACTGCTGTATTGCTTATATAAAAATCTGAATCAATATCCGAGACTAAATCACTCCACAAAATATCCATGTTCAGCACACCATAAAATGTCTTATCCATGAAAATTGCAATCGAAAAGGTAATGACATCTTTGTTGAGGCTTAAATCTGCATAAGGGCCAGTAATGAAGATCTGATTCCCAAGATCTTCAACATCTACACTCAATGTTTTCTGCATATACGGTCGAGTAAACAACTTAGTTTCAAATTCACTAGGCTTCAGAACCAATGCATTATATTTTGGCGAGGTAATCACAAATTTATCCAACGAAATGAAATACAAACTAATCACATCATCCGCACGGCCCGCAAGAAACGTCATCATTGGTGCTATTTTTATCGTCTCTTTAATCTTATTTTGCAGTACCGTGTTGTCCTCACAGCCCGCTTTATCACTGGCAACTAAGAAGTTTGTCTCAAATTCATACATATGCTCACTGGTTGGAAGTTTAGATACAAGACAAGTGTCATCGTCATTCAATGTGAAACTTAATTTTTTATCATCAACTAACGCGGTATTTAAGGAGCTTAATTGCGACATGCCATATTGAATTGCTTGCAACTGATAAAATAGCTCACCTAAGCGCCCTTCAACGGCCTGAAAAGAATGTTGGAATTTATCTAGCTGTTTAACCTCAGAACGATTAACCTGATAAGTGATGATAGTACCAATAATAATAACTAAATAAATAGCAATTCTAGCTTTCACAATACACCTGTTTATCGCATCTTTTTATGCCTGATAATTAGCTGGAAATAATATACTGAATCATTACTGATTACTATGGTTGACAATGTAAGGACATGCAATAGAAACATTATGTTACTGAAATATGCATATTGGAAGCGTAATATATTAATAATAAGCGTGAAATATATAATTTGGGGATAAAACGCTTTATATACTGGCGGAATAAACCTTATAAATAGTAAGGCCTCTATAAATAGAGGCCTTACATCCGTACTGTCATTAAATTTAATACCCTATCGTTATAACCAGAATAGCCACGCTACGATCGATAAAATAAAGATACAAATCAAGTTCAGGTAGATACCAACACGCATCATTTCAGATTGTTTAATGTGCCCGGTACTAAATACAATCGCATTAGGAGGTGTTGCGACAGGTAACATAAATGCGCACGATGCTGAAATTGCGATAAGTGCAGATAGAATAACAGGTGACATACCAAGCGCTTCTGCTACACCTGCAAAAACTGGGATTAACAGTGCAGCACTGGCGGTATTACTGGCAAACTCTGTCAGCATAACGACAAACGCAACAATGGTTAAAATGATAATAACCATTCCTGCCTGGGCCAGAATCCCGCTTAAGCTTTCCGCCAAGAATACACTGGTACCAGTTGCTTTTAATATATTACTTAAACAAATTCCACCGCCAAATAACAGGAGTACACCCCAGTCAGTCGTCTTCTCAATATCTTTCCAATTGACGACTCGAGCTACACCTACAAGCACAATCGCCATCAAGGCCACTAATGTATCAAACTTAGAGAAACCACCAAGCATTGCATTAATCGGTTTACTAAATATCCATAAAAATACCGTTAACGAGAAGATAGCAAGTGTAACAATTTTACCTTTATCCCACTCAATAGGTTGATGGTCTAGCTCAAAGATTTCATTCAGATTTGGTTTAAGCAGTATATATAGCACACCGACTGTCACAGGCAGTAATATCAAGGTAATTGGCACACCATATGACATCCATTCCGTAAAACTCAAATTTAATTGCGCCGCTGCAATCGCATTAGGGGGGCTGCCAACGATAGTTGCAATTCCACCAATACTGGCGCAATAAGCAATACCAAGCAATACAAAGACATAAGTATTATGGCCTGTTTTAGTGTTTACTTTGTTAAGTACACCTAATACCAAAGGTAACATCATCGCGGTTGTCGCGGTGTTACTGATCCACATAGATAAACCCGCAGTGACACCAAACAGCATAAACACCGCAACATTCATTCTGCCTTTTGCCAGCAAAAGTACCTTATCCGCAATTACCTTATCGAGCTCTTGTCGATGTAGCGCGGCAGCAAGTGCAAAACCACCAAGGAACAAAAAGATAATAGGGTTAGAAAAATTATTAAGCGCAGTTTGAGTATTAAAGACTTCAAATACCACAGCAAGAATAGGCACTAATAAAGCGGTAATACTTACATGCAGTGCTTCTGTTAACCATAAAATGGCAATAAAACTAAGAATACTAAGCCCCAATACCACATCTTTTTCAAAAGGTAAAAAATTATATAATAAGGCAAATAAAACAACATCTAAAATAATAATAATGCTGTTTTTATTGGTTAGCCACTCCATCGTATTGGTGGGCAGCGGTAGGCTTTCATTTTTGTTCATGTGAGCTCAATTCTCCTAATGAATATATATTCTAAAATACTCCAATAGGGTTATTCTCACATATAATAGAAATCGACACGTCAATATAGAGATAATCATGGCGAATTAAACCAAAGTAATATGAAATAAAGCGAGTTCACTCACGTTTTACATCGTTTCTGCTATTTTTTAACCAAAAACCATCAGTGATAAAACAAGGGTTTAACATTTATTTTTGTCTGATTTCGTCAACACTTGGGGAAAGCACATAGTACGCCCCCTGAGTAATACGTTATGGTTAATCGTGAACCAGTATATTAAAAACAGTGTTGCATTCATGCACGTTAAAACGTTGAGTGAAAACATTGATTGAAAACGTCAAATAAGAGTGAAGACACGAATAAACCCGTGTATTATGCAGCACTTAGGTATCATAGGAATGCCATACGTAATAGGCAAGTCGCTGCATTTAATAAGGAATAGAAAGTTTGAATCTAATGTTCATGGAAATGGGTATCCTACTCTTTGTATTTTCAATGATTGCCGTTGCAATTTTTGTACAAGTAAGAAAAATGATATTAACCAAAAAGCGCCAAGTTTTAGCGGCACAACGTCGGAGCATTGAAGAAACCGAAATTGTTTTAAAGTACGCAACGTCACTTGCATTTAGCACAAAACTTACGATCTTATTACACCAACGTATTATCGCCGCGCTCAAAAACATTTTAACCGTAGAACCGCTGAGCGATAAAATCAAACACCATATAACTCAACAGAAAATGCATATTGCAACAGCCAAAATAGCATCACCATCAGGTCTATTTATTGAACCTGTTGATGAGCGAACCGCAATTGACTTAGCACGAAGCATTTCACGTATCAAAGTAATTTTGCGTCACGAACTACACAAGAGAAACATCTCATTAGAAGATTGTGTCACTGAAGAATCTAAGTTGGAAAAGATTCGCTTAAAACTGCGTTTGAGTAATTGCTTAATCAAAGCGACTACATTTTTTGATCATGAAAAATATAGCACTGCGGTAAAAATGTTAAATGAAAATATTACATTAATTGAAGCTGTCGATCTCAAAGATGATTTTTTAATAGATAAACGAGACAACATGATTAAACTATTAAATAAATCGACCGATCAATTAGCTGAAATCGAAGCTCAAAGTAAATTAGATGAACAACCAGAAAAGACTTCAGCACTTGATATTTTATTTGACCAACAACAGCCCCGATAAAATAATTGCAAGATTACGCATCATAACATTCACTCCTAATCGTGATTACATGAGATGCTTAAGTTTATCTTAAGTCCTATGAGCGTAGCAGCAAATGATAATTCGGCAATTATCATACCAGAGTGCTAAAAACAAAAAAGGCTCGTTATCTGCTTAAGATAACGAGCCTTTATCTAATAGACAACGCTATTATTTATCTGCACGACTCATGAACTTGTGATCAGTCGTATTGATCTTGATTTTTTCGCCGCTTGCGATGTATTCAGGTACTTGAACCGTAAGGCCAGTAGAAAGGATAGCAGGTTTAGTACGAGCACTTGCCGACGCACCTTTAATTGATGGGTCAGTTTCTACAATAACCATTTCAACAGCAGAAGGTAGCTCAATAGATACTGGCTTACCATCAACAATAAGAACTTGAAGACCTTGTGTGTCTTCTGTGATGAATAATAACTCATCAGCAATTATTGCTTTATCTAGGCTGTAAGGTGTGTAGTCTTCTGTATCCATGAATACATATTCTTCACCATCAGAGTATGAGAACATAACTTGGTTACGTGTAAGATCTGCAAGATTAAGATTGTCGCTGTCTTTGAATACTTCGTCAATTTTTGAACCCGTAACTACATCGTACATACGCATACGGTAGATACTACCACCAGCACGGCCTTGTGGTACTGAACGTTCGATATCACGGATAATGTATACGCCATTATTATATTCAACAGCGGTATTCTTTTTAACGTCACTTGCCTTTGGCATTTTAGGTATTCCCAATAATAAATTGTGTAATAGAAAATAACATAAAGGCTAAAACAGACCAAGTACTGCAACAAGGAAGCGCCGACTTATTCACCATTTTTAACGACTTTATTGTATTACTAAACAAATATCTATTTAAGTAGGCCCTGGCTCACCGCCTTTTCAAGTTTCTGCTCTAACGACGTCCACAGCTGTTTACTACCTTTGCCAATTCTACTGTTAACCGAAAACACTTGTTCTTTCGAGATATTATGTGCTTTCCAACTATGCCCTTCACCATGTATGTTATGCAATAATGGAGGAACACGATCAATAGCTTTAGCGTAAACAGAATCTGCTGTAACCCCGAGTTCAAATTCATGCCAAAGCTCGATATATTCTTTTGCTTGTTCGGGCGGTAATATATTCAATAGTCGGTTAATACCCGATGCTTCCTTCGCCTTGTTCTCCGCCGTTTCAGCAGCATAAACAATCGTGTCTCCTGCATCTATTTCACCAAGATCATGCAGCAACAGCATTTTAATTACACGGTCAATATTAATCTCATCATCCGCATAGTCTTTTAGCATCAATGCAGATATACACACGTGCCAACTGTGTTCTGCGGAGTTCTCATAACGATCTAATCCGACAGGTTTTGTCTTACGTAATACACCTTTCAGTTTTTCAATTTCGACTATGAAATTTAATACCCTTTCAATGTTTTCCACACCAACTCCTTGGTCATAATACGTTTAGCTATTAATGAGTACACTTTATAATTTAACATCAGTGAAGCTTACCCACCAGTACACTGCCACTAACTTTACGTTAGACAGCGAGTCCAACCGCAGTCGCTTGCATGGGAACAAAGCCTCTAAGCTCCTCAACACGAGATAACCAGCGTCTAACATGTGGATAGCCTTGTAACGATACGCCCCCTTCTGGCGCATGCGCGATATGGGTATAGTTCGCAATATCTGCAATAGTAGGTTTGTGTCCAACTAACCAAGGATTATGTTCTAAATGCGGGTCTAATTGTTTTAAAATCGCATGTGCTATGTCTAGCGCTTTTTGATGATCAAGTTTCGCGTGAAAGATGTTAATTAAACGCGCAGTTGCAGGTCCATAAGCAACGCTACTCGCGGCAATGGTCAGAAAACCTTGTACTTGGGCTGCGAGTACAGGATCTATTGGCAACCAAGTATGCGCATTATCGTATTTACTGGCGAGGTAAATCAAAATAGCATTCGAGTCTGACAAGGTCACATCACCGTCTTCAATAACGGGCACTTGCCCTGCGCTATTTTTTTTCAAAAACTCAGGCTGTTTATGTTCACCTTTCAACAAGTCGACATCAATAAGTTCCGTTTCTAATCCAAGTAAGGATAACAGCAATTCCACTCTGTGGGCATGCGCAGACAGTGGATGACGGTATAGTTTGATTGCTGACATGAGATATCCCCAATTATTGTTTATGTCTATAAATAATAGCCGCTGCTGAGATAATCATCCTCGCTAGATCATACTTATTTGTAGTTATTACCTTTACACCTTCATGTATTTCAAATTTGATGTTAATCTTTTTACTGTTAGCCCCACCAAGGATTGGATGCTTGCCACAGGTGCTATCGCCGCGTTTACAGCAGTAACGTTTAAGGACAGCGAACATGCCCATTGAATATATTTTAGGATTAGCATCATTCCTTACATCTGTAGTTGCAGGTGTACTTGGCTTTGGTGGTGGAATGCTGCTCATTGTCCTCCTGCCCTTATATTTGCACCCCAGCACTATCATTCCTATTCATGGCATAACCCAGTTAGCGAGTAACTCGTCTCGCATGCTGTTTTCCATTAAGGATGTGCAATGGTCACTCCTGCCTAAATTCTTAATCGGATCATTGGTCGGCATGGTTTTGTTTGGGGTGTTGCTAGCGAATATTTCAAGTGCGTATATCCCCATCGCCATCGGATCCTATATTCTGCTCAATTTGTGGAGTTCTCGATTTTCAGTTTTCATCAAAAAATATGAAAACTATTATATTATTGGCTTATTACAGACAGGTTTAGGGCTTATTGTTGGTGCGACAGGACCAATTGCCATCAGTGTATTGACCAAAGAGTTAACCTGTAAAAATCAGATAATAGCCACTAGCTCTATGTTCATGAGCATCAGTCATGTGGCTAAAATTTTCGTTTTTGGCTTCATTGGTTTTGCATTTGTTGAACACGTTAGCTTGCTTATATATATGATATTGGGCTCAATCATAGGTTCATTCGTGGGCACTAAATTACGTAGCCTCGCTGACAATAATCGGTTGCTGTTTACCATCAAATTATTACTAAGCCTGTTAGCAATAAAAATGATTGCAACTGTGCTCACTAACTAGCATTGATCAGCCCTGGTAGCTCAACCATCGCATTAAAACTTACCACAGATGAGAAGACGCACGTTTGGTTAAAACGATTATAAAATAATGTCTGCATACCTGCTTTGTAGCCCGCTTCAACACCAACAAGGCCATCCTCGATAACGATACAGTCTTTACTGTCAAAGCCCATATCTTTTGCTGCAAACTCGTAAATACGAGGGTCTGGTTTCCAAATACCGATGTCGTAAGCGCTGTAAATATGAGAACCAAAATAGTCACTTAAACCGCACAGTTCTAACGCTTGTTTTATTTTAAATATAGGGCCATTAGACACCACAGCTTTGGGGTACGGAAGCAGGTCTAATGCCGCTTTAATCCCTTCTATCGGTCGTAACTCTGATTCAAATAATTCGGCAACGACAACACGATATTTCGCAGCAAAATCATTCGGTAATCTCACATCAAACTCACAAGACAGATCGGCTAATATTTTATCTAATTCCCAACCTCTATAATTGAGCATAAGCAGGTCGACATCAAGCTTTATACCTAGCTCAGCAAACTTAATCACAAAGCCCTGATTGCATAGTCTTTCACTATCAACCAAAGTACCGTCACAATCAAAGAGTAGACATTTTTTCATGATGTTCCTTTATTCAATACTCTCAAAATACGATGTTCTCAATTTATTTAATACTAACCCTAAACCCACAATCACGCATGCTCCAATCAACACTGGATTAAATAAAAATGCCCAGCTTTGACCTGATAGCATAATAACCATTGGGTTCGCCCCTGCTGGCGGGTGCGTTGTATTTGTCAGTAGCATAATAGTAACAGCTAATCCCGTTGCAATAGCCAACGACCAAGGTGCGACGCCAACATATTCAACAAATAACACACCGATAAACGCTGTTAATAAGTGCCCAACAATAACGTTCTTAGGCTGAGCAAGTGGACTCTTAGGTACGCCAAATACCAACACAACAGTAGCGCCAAAGGGGGCCATTAACCACAGTTCAGGATTTATAATACTGCCTAAGTAAGCCAAAACACCGATAGTTAGCGTTGCAAAAGTACCCGCGATAATCGGAAAAACAAATTTTTTCATATAACCTCTACTCAATGTAGACCACTCTGTCTACCCCTAATAGTAGACAGAGTGGTCTACATGTGTCAACATATTTCATAACAGGAGCTATTCATGAATGAAAAAAAATTAGTCTTAATTCAAACAGCCTTACAACTTTTTTATAGCAAAGGCGTTAATTCTGTTGGTATTAATGAAGTATTGAAGCAGTCTGGTATCGCGAAGAAAACGCTATATAGTCATTTTTCTGGTAAGGATGATCTTGTATTAGCGACCCTTCAATATCGAGATGGTATTTTTAATCAATGGTTTAATGAAGTGCTTGAAAGTGAAAAATCAGGCGAAAAATCCATACTGGCGCTGTTTTACGGTTTAGATGATTGGTTTAATAATAGGGTGCCAGAACTGAGCCCATTTAGAGGTTGTTTTTTTATCAATACAGCAGCCGAATACAGCGTAACCGACTCACCGATACGTCAGTACTGTCGTTCGCATAAACAAGAAATCAGAGCATTAATAAAAAACAAAATTAGTTTATTTATAGACGATCCCAAAGAGGTTAACACACTTACTGACATGGTTTTTATGCTTAAAGAAGGAGCGATTGTTTCAGCTTTAGTCGAAGGAAACAAAAATGCAGGAAAGGCATGTATTCCCGCTGTGACTCGATTCCTGAATCTAAAATAGAACAATGATTGTATTGCCATTATTACAAGTCTAAAGATTATGTTCTGACTAACAGTCGTTCAGCCCCCTCCAACTAAAAAGAATACCGATGCAGATACCAATCCCGATAATTATACCAAACAAAAACTCAATCATTTTTACTTCTCTCAATATCAATGACCTAAAAGGCTATTGATATCTGCTCATCATTTACTATTAAAGTGAATAAGCTCTATAACTCCTTCTGAATTTACGACTTAAATTGAAAAAACACTAGAAAAATCTAGCATTAAGAGAGTAACTAAATCTGCTCTTATAGTGATTTTTAGATGTTAATAGTCATCAATAATCAAAATATAATCTCTATTATTAAAATAAATATTAAATATTAAATGTTTAACTTTAGCCATTTTTAGATTTTACTTTCTAAAAAATTTATTAAAAAGAACTTAGATGTAATTTTAAAACCTGCCAATTAATATAAACAAAGTTAAATCATCCTTACTAGCAGCATTAAATCTTAGTATTAAAATGTGTCGATATAAAGCAATGTTAAACCAGTCATTAAATATTCGCACAACTCTATTCCTAAAATCCATAGACCTGTGGTTAATATTGACTAACAGCTAACCAACTGATAGCATTTTGTTAACAAATATAGCCAACAAACTATGTTAAAACAAAGCCTTAACTAAGTTAGAAGAATAAACATAAATTATTATAAATGAGACATAGAAAAGAAGCTAATTATGAAATCTATACAATATAAAGTTATCTATACAATATTAAGTATTCTAATTATTACATTTGTTAGCTACAAATTAATAAATCATAATAAACAAGAAACTGAATTAATTGTTGATCCACTTGCGTCATTAGATTTTAACCCTAAAAAAGGAAATGAATACATGGAAGCTAAAATGATACGATATGAATTAGACAAACCTCTTTTAATTATCAAAGAAAAAAAAGGTATGCTAGCCTGTGCTTATATTAATGTAGAGACATGCAACAAAACTAATGAAGCATGTGCCATTGTATCTGGTGTTAGCAGCTATAAAGATATGATGTCTGCAAAAATAATTGCGGTATCAAATGAAGCATTAAATCTAGGTGTTAATGTTGGTGATACAGGCATAAGCGCTATAAATCGATTTAAGTAACCATGAGTTAATTAATATAACAATTATTGTATCTGTATTTTATTTATCTGTAATATCTCATTGAACACAACATCATCACGTCTGAGATGATTATGAGTTGGGGAAAAATAAGATGAAATAATGATTAATCTCAATCACTTTCATAGTAGAATGTTTACAACGCTAAAACAGTGACTTAAAGGGATAAACAGTGATTGGAAAACACAAATTAGAATTAGATACGCCATGCTTGGTTATCGACAAGAACAAACTGATTGATAACATCAACACGATGCAAAAATTCGCATCAGCAAAATCGAAACATGTTCGACCTCATGCAAAAACCCATAAATGCGTCGAGATCTGTCAGCTACAACTTGATGCAGGTAGCATAGGTATATCAATTACTAAGCCATCGGAAGCGTATGAACTTGCCAAGGCCAATATTCGTCACCTGCTAATTACCTCCCCAATTGTCACTAAGCATAAACTGGCAACTTTAGCTAAAATTATCAAACTTGCACCAGAGACTATGATCGTCGTGGATTCTGAGTCGAACCTTGCTCAGTTAAATAAATTAGGCAGCGAGCTTAACCTACAAATTAACCTGCTTGTTGATATTGATGCAGGAATAGGTAGAACTGGCGCATCATTTGAAACTGCGTTTGATTTAGCATTATCAGTACACTCGCATGCCAATACGACTCTTAAAGGTATTCAGTGTTATGCCGGGCATTTCCAACATATTCTTGATAACAAAGAAAGAAAACAAGCGTCTGCCGCATTATTAAATAAAGCGGGTAAGCTAAAGCAAGACATTGAAAGCGCGACAGGCTTAGTGAATCTGATCCAATCAGGCTCAGGCACGGGTACTTATGAAATAGACAGTGACATTGCGTCTGTCACCGAAATACAACCGGGTTCATACACTGTGATGGATAAAGAATATTTCGATATTGAATATAGCTCAGGTCATTTCCAACCTGCAATGACATTGCTAACCAGTGTTATTAGTGCCAACCATACAACGCATGTAACCGTTGATGCGGGCACCAAGGCCCTTTACAAAGAAGCGACCCACCCACAAATCATTAGCCATGATGACCTTAAATATGAATGGCATTACTTTGGTGACGAGCACGGTAAAGTATCTGGAGAACATTTACCAGATGTTGGTGAGATGATTGAAATGATCGTACCGCATTGTGATCCAACCATTAACCTGCATGACAAATTCTATGTGGTCGAGAATGACATTGTTGTCGACATCTGGGATATCGCGTTACGTGGTAAATTAGCTTAGTATTTTTGTCCTAATAAGGTGTCGGTTAAACGACACCTATTTTTATACGCTAATCATGGCTGAAGCGCTGTCTTGTTACTACACCCCATTGCTCATCGTCGTAGCTGTCTTCGACATAACCACCTGCAATGTTATTATCCGACGTGTAATCAGAAAGTACGTCACGCCAAAATTTGACAGCATGTTCAGCTCCTGTAACCTGCTTGATTTCCCAACTGCCACCTAGGTTGTTAAAAACCTGAGAAATAAAACGTTTACCGACTTTGTTTTTACGGAAATAAGGCACGACATAAAAATCACAGACTTCATAACAACCCTGAGCCTCATTAGCAATCGCGGTATGTCCAGCAGGGACGCCATCCACATATAATAAATAACCCGACACATGACCACCGATTTTTGTATCTAATGGAAACAAACCATCTGCATCTGGTTTCTTCTGCATGATCTTTGAAAATTCAGCCTCATAGGCTTGTGCTAAATTCATGTATACATGCTTATTACTGCTATCTACTTTTATAATTTGCATAAATGACGCCCATATTTGAATATACTCATACTTGAATCGCTATACCAAAGAAGTAATTAAACACATTACATTATTAGCTGCTCAGCGCAACATAAAAACTCAGGCCAGCAATTGACCAAAAGAATATCCAAGAGATGTGCTTACCTTTTGTGAACCCAGCAGAGAACAAGCCACTCACTAAAAATACAACGCTGATCACCGTTAGAATTTGCTTTTGAATGTCTGCAGTGGGACTTGAAAGGATGAAAAGAATCGCTGCAAATCCCCACCAAGCCACGGTTGTTAAATGCCAAGCAAATCTTAAAATCCGTTTTGTAAACCAATCACTACCAAGAAGCGTTGGAAGCTCTCTTTTAAACAACCGAGTCAAAATAAAGCGCTCACCTAGATAGGAATGCACGAGTCCGATAAATATTGCCAAAAAACTTCCTGTAACTAACATATAATATCCATGATTTATTTTGTTCGGCCTGTGATGCTACAACACCAACTGACTTGTTCTATTTATAGTACAGCTTAAGAGCGACTCGATTAAGATGAGTAATTTGTAGTAACTTTAAATATGCTGACTTAACAGTGTCGTTAGTTGGGTTTTACTCAATACACCCACTGTTGACGATAAAATTTCGCCATCTTTAAATAGCATCATTGCAGGAAGAGCGCGAATACCATATTTGGCCGCGATTTGGGGACTAGTATCAATATTAAGTTTTCCAATTTTCACTTTACCGCTATATGCAAAAGCGATTTCTTCCAACACTGGACCTACACTTAAACAAGGGGCGCACCAAGACGCCCAATATTCAACTAATACCGGTTGGCTGCCAGTCATTAACTCAGTTTCAAAGTTCTCATCCCTCAATTCCACTATTTTGTTCATCATAAATTCTCCATAATTCATATTTAATTTATTCAACGGGCATTAATCTAAGCTGTTGTCCATAAATATAAATTAAAAAGGAAAACTTCAGTTTATGATAACAAAAGTTATATCATTTTAGTTTCACATACTTCAACTTCGAAAAATAACATTTTTCATCATCACACGACTCCTCTTTAATCAGCAATCTAAAAACTAAAAAAATCTCAACATAAATCAAGATTAAGGCAAAAGCAGTAGCCGATATGTGCCAGCATAGCGAACTATTCAAGCTAATGTGTTAGAGACTAATGCTGAGTCTAAATATGCTCGAACCCGTACTATTTTCTCACTCTCAAATTCACAAACCCAGCAATAGCGATTATGAAACTCTGCGCCTTTTTTGGTTATTGAATTTGCGACCAATTCAACGGATGCGGAACGCCCATCGGTTATACAAGAAAGTAACTTTAACGATAGAGGTGACTCTAATACTTCATTTAATTTTGAGATGGTGCCAGTAATGAAGTCTTGTTTTGATGTATAAACACCTGCAAGCGGATGAGTACCCGTTACTTCCCAAACAACATCATCACTCACATGTTCAAAAAAGCCTTGAGGATTACCGTTTTCCAAATGCGAAAATATTTCAATTATCCATGCTTGATCAATCATTATTCTCTCCTTGTAATATAATTTTACTTTACGGATACGTAGTGTTCTTCGGCAGTAATGGTTAAAGTATCTGCTGTTTAAGCCAATTTCATCCCCTGATACCAACATTAAACCTCAATTAAACACCCAAAAGGCGATGCTGAACATCAGGCGCTTGCATCAAAGCTTGTGGTGTTCCGCTCCAAGCAACCTTACCTTTGTCAATAATATAATGCCTATCGACTAATTGGTTAAGCGCGTGAAGATGTTTATCGACAATCAAAATAGCAAGACCTTCTGTTTTCAGCAGCACTAAACAGTCCATGATTTCCTGCCGAATAAGTGGCGCAAGTCCTTCTGTTGCTTCATCTAGAATGAGTAAATCTGGATTGGTCAACAAGGCACGTCCTATCGCTAACATTTGTTGTTCGCCACCAGATAATTGATTGCCCATACTACGCGCACGCTCTTCAAGCCGAGGAAAAAGTGAATAAACCCGCGGTAACGTCCATGGGTTCTCTCGCCCTTTGGGAATAAACGCAGTCGCAATCAGGTTTTCTTTCACTGACAAGTTCGGCGTGATCATTCGCCCTTCAGGCACTAAACCAAGCCCTAATCGCGCGATCTTATAAGGTTGAAGTGTTTCGCTGCGTTGTTCCTTAAAATGAATAGATCCAGCGCTCACAGGCGTCAGTCCCATAATAGAACGCACAGTAGTCGTTTTACCTGCTCCATTCCGCCCCATTAGTGACACAACTTCACCAGCGCTGACTGTCATTGAAATACCAAACAAGACCTGACTTTGCCCATAGAGCGTCTCAATATCGTTAACCACAAGCATCTAAACCTCCTTCATCACCCAAATAAGCCATACGTACCTCTGGGTCATGTTTAATCTCTGCAGCCGTGCCCGTTGCGATAATACGCCCATAAACTAACACCGATATTCGGTCTGCTAATGCAAACACCACGTCCATATCATGCTCAATTAACAAGATCGTATTCTGTTGGTCTTTTAATACCTTCAAGGTATCCACCAATTTCCAACTGTCTTCTACCGACATGCCTGCCATAGGCTCATCCATTAACAGCATTTTCGGTTTGCTCGCTAATGCCACCGCTATTTCTAACTGTCGCTGTTCGCCGTGCGATAACGCGCTGACTAACACATGTTCTTTTGTCTCCAATCCAACTCGTGTTAAATATTGCCTGGCAGGATCAGTCAGGCTTTTATCATTATTCACATTTTTCCAAAAGCGAAATGAATGACCAGCCTGTGCTTGTACCGCGAGTACCACATTTTGTAATACAGTAAAATCTTGAAACAGCGAAGTAATTTGAAATGTACGCGCTAAGCCTTTATGACATCGCGCTGGTATCGAACATTTATCAATATTGCCACCAGCAAATGTAATATGACCATGGTCTTGCTTAATCTCACCCGTTAACTGGCGGATCAAGGTGGTTTTACCTGCGCCATTAGGGCCGATAATCGCGTGGATCTCTCCTTTTCTAACACACAAATTTAGTTCGTCAGTTGCCAAAACCCCACCAAAGCTCTTTCTCAAGCCTGTCACGGTTAGTAGATCATTTGTCATGCTTTGCTCCAGGTAACAATCCATCAATACCATTACGGGCACACAACACTAGCACGATGAGTAACGGTCCAAATATTAATTGCCAGTATTCTCCAACCCTTAGTCCAGCAATATTAAGTGGAATAGAAGAAAGTAACTCCTCTAATAACAAGAAGGCTAGCGCTCCATATAAAGGACCAAACAAACCTGCGACACCACCCAGTACAATCATTACAATCAGTTCGCACGACCGCGTCCAGTGCATCATATCAGGACTAACAAAATCGTTTAGATTTGCCATTAAAAAGCCTGAATACCCTGCAAATACGCCCGATATAACAAACGCAGCAAGTCGGTATTTAAACGGTGAAAAACCTATCGCTAACATGCGTTCTTCGTTAGATTTACTGCCTGAGATCACCTGACCAAAACGAGAATGATTAATTTTATGAAAAAACCAGAGCACAAATAACAAGGAGATAAAACACAGGTAATAAAAACTGTCTTCATCATTTAAATCAATTAACCCCAACATGTCACTGCGTTCATAAATTGATAAGCCGTCATCACCACCATAAATATCCACACCGACGGCTGTAAAATAGAGCATTTGTGAAAACGCAATGGTGATCATAATGAAATACATACCACGTGTACGTAGGCTAATAGTACCTATGATCAAGCAGAGTACGACCGAAATAATCATGCTTCCTGCTAACTGGATGTAGCCATTGCCCATCCAATCAATGCCGTCTTCCAGCATATGAAATGAACCGATACCGACCACGTATGCACCAACGCCCATAAATGCAGCCTGTCCAAAACTAACAAGCCCACCAAAACCAATTAATAAATTAAGGCTAATCGCAGCAATGGCTAAAATTAATACCCGAGAAAATACGCCAGTATAAAAACTATCATCAACAAGCGTGGTTATTGTCGGCACTAATGCGAGTAGTACTAATAAACAAATATTAATTTTACTCCGTGTAGATAAAGCCATTAAGCCACCCCCTTAGGTGGAAACAAGCCTTGTGGTCGTATCGCAAGAACCAACGCCATCATGAAATAAATCAACATAGACGAAATAGCAGGTGCAGCCGTGGAAGCCGCATCACTCGACACCATCAATTTTAATATATCGGGAAGAAATGAACGGCCAACAGTATCAATAATTCCGACCAGAATAGCAGCAATAAACGCGCCTTTAATCGAGCCGATACCACCAATAACAATCACCACGAATGTTAAAATGATAATACTTCGACCCATACCAATTTCGACAGATAAAATAGGACCAGCCATCAATCCCGCGATACCAGCCAGGGTTGCACCTAAACCAAAAACAAGCGTAAACAGCAGTTGAACATTAATGCCTAACGCCCCCATCATTTCTCGGTTACTTGCGCCCGCTCGAATTAACATGCCTAAACGTGTTTTTGAGATAATCCAATACAATAACAAAGCCACTGCGAGTCCTAATACAATAATAGCAAGACGATAAGTGGGATAAGGCACTCCAGGAATAATTTCAACACTGCTATTTAAGAAATCAGGAAGCGCGATGTCTAAGCCTACAGGTCCCCAAATAAGTCGAACTAACTCATTAAAGAATAAAATCAGGCCAAACGTGGCAAGCACTTGATCAAGGTGACTCCGTGAATACAGTCGCCTTAAAGCAACCATTTCGACAACAACACCCAGAAGAAATGTAGCAGGAATGGTAAGTAAGGCACCAAACAAAAATGAATTCGTCCATTCACTGAACGTGGCACAGAAGAACGCCCCCATCATATACAATGAGCCGTGCGCGAGATTAACAAAATCCATAATGCCGAAAACAAGCGTTAAACCTGCGGCGAGAAGAAAGAGAAGCATTCCTAGTTGGAAGCCATTTAAGACTTGCTCCAACAATAACAACCAGTTCATGGTAAATTCCATTTAAAAATAAGGATAAAAAAAAACACGTACCTGTGAGTACGCGCTTTCATTTATTGAGTACTTACGACTTATTAAATTTTACATTTACTTGCGTAAGGGTCTTGATGATTTGACAGTACTTTATTCACGATTTCAGTGGTATACACACCATCACTATCTTTAATCACTTTTGTCAGATAGAAATCCTGAATAGGAAAATGATTATTACCGTAATTTATTTTTCCACGGACAGATTCAAAATCAGCCTCAGTCAAAGCAGCACGAACAGCATCTTTATCAGAGATATCGCCATCAACTTTACGCACCGCGCTATCAATTAGCATCATGGAATCATACGATTGGGCTGCATAAAAACTTGGGTAGCGGTCGTATTTTTCCTTAAAGCCATCAACGAAACGTTTATTCGCAGGCGTATCAAGATTTGGTGCCCAAAATTGGGTCATCAAACTACCTTCAGCCCACTCTCCCACACGAGGAAGACTTAAATTATCGATAGTGAAGATATTATACAAAGGGACGTCTTTAGCTAACTTCGACTGTGAATACTGCTTAAGAAATTGCACTCCGTGTTTACCAGGGTAAAACACCCAAAGTGCGTCTGGCTTAGCCGCTCTTACTTTCGCTAGTTCGGCAGAGAAATCTAATTGCGCAGGGAATTTAGTCATGTCTTGACCAACGACCTCACCTTTAAACGTACGCTTCACACCGGCAACCATGTTCTTACCCGCTGCATAGTTAGGAGCCATAATATAAAGGCGTTTAATGCCGCGTTGGTTAAGCACTTCGCCCATTGCCATTGCATTTTGATCATTCTGCCAAGACGTAGAGAAGAAGTTCTCGTGACAACGCTTGCCAGCAATCGTACTTGGGCCCGCGTTTGAACCGATTAGAAATACATCGTTATCAACCACTTTCTTATAAGACGCCATTAATACATGGCTCCAGATATAACCGGAAACAAAATCAACTTTGTCTTTCTTTACTAGCTTATCCGTTTTCTGTTTACCAATTTCAGGCTTAAAACCATCATCTTCGTAGATAATTGTTACGTCTGAACCGCCCATTTTACGATCCAATTGATCAAGTGCTAACTCAGCACCGTCACGCATATCCTGCCCTATTACGCCAGCCCCCGTGCTCAACGTAGTAACAAAACCGATCTTAATCGGCTCACCAGCAAACACAGAGCTTGTTGCTAATGCAATAACAGAAGCAAGTGCTAATTTTTTAAACATGGCTATAAATCCTTTTATTATGTTTGCATAACGCTCAAACATAAACTTAGCTGATAACTGAACTCGTTTAATATCGATGACAAACAATACCTAAATTTAGGCACATTACAAGGTTAAAATACGAAGATTACACAGATCAAGTTAGTTACTTGGTTAGCTGCAACAAATCCCATTTTGTACCGTATAAGTCTTTAAATACCACTACAGTGCCGTATTCTTCGCTACGGGGTTCTTCAGTAAACTCAACGCCCTGATTTTTCATGAATTCATAATCACGCCAAAAATCATTAGTTTGTAGAAATAAGAAGACACGACCACCCGCTTGATTGCCAATAGATTGTTGCTGTTCTTCGTTACTCGCTTGAGCCAATAATAAATTGGTTCCAGTCGAGTTAGGAGGACAAATCTGAACCCAACGCTTCCCACCACCTAAATCAGTGTCTTCAACAAGCTCGAATTGCAGTTTATTAGTATAAAATTCAATAGCGTCATCATAGTTTTCAACAACTAACGCTACATTTCCGATTCTTTGTTCGATAACCTTACTCACTTATTTTTCTAGCGATGACTAAACCATGGTTACTTGACCCTAGCAGAGACGGTTCATCACACGTTTTTAGATGATAGCTCAACCATGTTTGATATTGCGCAGGAGTAAAGTTATTAACCCCTGACGAGATATATCGCCCAAATCCGTCTGTCGCTACATGACGTAATGTAGTAAAACCATGTGTGCTTACCAGCGCTTCCACTTCAGCTGGAGTCGCAAAGTAACCCACATTAAAAAAACTATCAGCAAGCTGACTTGGAACCAAACCCGATTCAAAAAGCGTGGATAGAATCTCTGGTGTAACCAGCTCTGGAGATTGCTGAGCGAACATACCTGCAACGAAATAACGCGAAATGTAAGCAATCGCTAACACACCACCAGGCTTTAGGATTCGATAAGCCTCTGAGATTGCTTGGTCACGCTGTTCCTGAGTTTGTAGATGATAGAGAGGCCCAAGAATAACGCAAAGGTCATGTGAATTGCTTTCAATAAACGGAACTGAACAAGCATTCCCTTCATAAATTGAAAGTGTTAAACCTTGTTCTTTGGCTTTGCGTTTCAAAATGTTAACTTGATCAGGTACCAGTTCTACAGCCGTTGTATTACAACCCATTTTCGAAAAGTTGAGAGAATATCGGCCAGTTGCAGCACCTAATTCGATGACTTTTACGTTTGGAACAAGATACGCTTTCAGTGTATCCATCGTGGTATCAAATTCCATTTGAGTAATGAATTGCCGAGTAAGACGACTATCTTCATTAGCACCTGTATATTGCTCTATTAATTCTTGCATGATAATTCCTTTTACAAGATCCCTTGGTAAAACCCCATTACTAACAACTCTGTTAGGCTATCTTCTTCGATAACACACCTAAATGTAGTTTCTTGTTGAGTATGGATACAAGTGTCGATGCAAATATCGCCACACAAATAGCACCTAATATATCAAGAGGATAATGAATGCCACCATACACTCTAGACATGCTACTAATAAAACTCAACACAAATAGAGCCATGCCTAGCACCCGAGTTGCTTTGTTAAATAATAACGTGATAGCGATAGAGAACGTAAACGTTGCATGGTCGGAGGGAAATGAAGAATCTGGCGCATGCTCTATTAGTTGAACACCTAAGTTATCTACAAATGGACGAGGGTTATAATAAAAACGAGAAATGATGTTACTCGTTAACATCCCCAGAACAACTGACACGACAGCGTTCAAACTAACTTGTTTCCTTTCTACGCTTGAACTAAACCATAAATATATTAACGCCATGACAAAAAGGTAAGGCATTACATCAACAGCTGTAATTAAAATACTATCCAGCATTTTATTCTTACCCGCATATTGGTTAATAACTAGAAAAGCTGATACGTTGAATTGTTCCATCAATTGACCTTGATTCTAATGAATGTTTAACGCCCTTGAGAGTCAATAAATTGCGGAAATAAGGACATGAAAAATAATATGGATTTGGGATTTTAAAGTGTAAGAGCTGCCACGGCAACATACATTAAATAATTTTCCACAACTTATCCTTATTGAACAATACGACAGGAATCGTTCACAGCGACTGTGATTTACTTGTCTTTATGAACAACACCTTACCAATTTAATTCAACAAGGTAAACGGTCAGCGACCACTGATAGCAGCTCTATTAACAACTTAGTTTATTATGCCGATTTACCCACAGATAGAGTCACTAATCTTTCGTCGTCATAGAGCACAACTGAATAATCAGCATTCATATCTAGCTTTTCTAGAATTTTAATCGATGGGATATTTTCTTTTACAGCCACGCCATATATTTTCGTATGCAGGCCTAAAGCAAAAGTATGCTCTAAAACAGATTTTGCAGCTTCATACGCATAACCTTTACCTTGAGCGTCTTGCTTAAACCCAAATCGAATATCACTGCATTCAAAATTAGGAGAAACTTCTATTCCCGCATAACCAAGCTTAACGTTTGGATGATGCTTTAGGTATACAACAAATGAACCAAAACCTTGCTTCCAATGCTCGACTCTTTTCGACACATGCTGGAGAATTTCTTCATCATCGTAGGGTTCACCTTTTGGAAGATATAAGCTCATCATCGGACAAGACATTATGTCTTTATAGATATCAAAATCTACTATTGTGACGGGTTTTAATATCAGCCGTTCTGTTTCAATCATACTGCTATCCAAGCCTCAAACGTTCAAGTAACTGGTGGCGCTTAATCTCTAAACTTAGTACGCCTTTGTTTCTGTCTACTTCCTTAAATCCCAGCGAAAAATACTGATCTTTCGCCACGTTATTTTCGAAGACACAGCATGACACTTGAGAGTCGTGGTCAACATAATCCAGCTCTGTTGTAAGTACCGCTTTTAACAAACGAAATCCACACAAACCATTTTGATATTCTCGAGATATTTGAAGTGAGTGAATAGTTTGGTTGTTGGTTGACACATCATAAGCAATAAACCCTATAACATGACGTCCAAACTCAGCAACTAATACCGTCTTAGACATGTAATGCTTAATGATCGACTCTCTATTCCAATCGAGTCCCAATTCTTGTTGCATTGAGAACATGTTTGCTTCTATCAGTTCGTAGATATGCTCCCAATCCACACTAGAAACTTGTCTTATTTTTACCACCGACTACACCCTACTCGTCTTTATGGCTACTGTTCTTGTCATTCAAATCCAAGAACTTTAATGCTAGCGCTAAGAGTAAAATCGAAATAGGTAAAATCAATATTTCCCAGCTTAAGTCATTCAAGTTAATTAAGATCATTTCTAAAAACTTAACAAACAAAATAATAACGATTACTTCACCTAAAATATTCTTTAAATGGCCAATATCAGGGGTTTTTATCCAGCTTAATACGGTGGGAATATTGTTTAGTTTTTTATCCGTGATAAATAACGTAAATACACCATGCGCAAAGATAAATAATACCAAGGCAATCAAGAAAGTATCTAAGCCTTTAATCAAGTAGGCGGTGGCAATATCCGCTGAATCAAGATGAGCCAAACTTTCATTTGGTATATAGCCAAACGCAACGGCAGTAAAGGCATAATACGTTTTGATTGCTCCCACACCAAACAGTAGTAAAGAACCAAATAATGAACAGATAATTGCTATCCAACTTATAAATCTGAAGATAAAGAATACATCCTTCATTCTTTTAACACTGTGGTTTTTCATTTTTACTCCAATTATTAGTTATTACTATTTCATGTGTCTAAACAGCGAACTATCGCGTTAATAGCGGGCAATATATAGCGTTTTTCGTTCTTGAACAAGATTAATTAATCCAGTGAAGTATAGATGATATTAGTCTCGAAGACTATTACAGCTGAGTAATAGTAATTTACTATTTATAGGGATTATCAATATTTGAGACGTAGATATAATGCTGCCATCAGATTTAGTTACACAGAATGGTAGAACGTATTATGTTAAGAATTGTTGTTGTAGGTGGTGGCGCAGCTGGCCTTGAATTAGTGACTCGATTAGGCCGTAATAAACGCCACGAAGTCATACTCGTTGAACCGTCTTCACATCACTTCTGGAAACCTCGTCTACATGAAATCGCGGCGGGTACCTTTGATACCGAGTTGGATGCAGTGAGTTATTTCCAACATGCCGAATGTAATGGCTATACCCACATTCAAGATGCGATGACAGGATTAGACCGCGACAGTAAAATCATCCATTTACGTGGTATGAATAGTGCTCCAACGAAACTGCAATACGATTACTTAGTCATGGCTGTTGGTGCGATCAGTAATGATTTTAAAACCCCAGGTGTGAGTGAACATTGTTTGTTTTTAGATTCATCAGGGCAAGCTGAACTGGCTTGGCAACAAATCAAACAACAACTAAAAGCCACTGGTACACGTCGTATATCTATTGTTGGTGCTGGCGCAACAGGCGTAGAACTCGCCGCAGAACTCGCGAAGGTAAGTAGTAAATTACAGCGTTATAGACAAGCATCAAAATTTAAAATTACCTTAGTCGAAGCGGCAGGCCGGGTGTTACCCAGTAGTCCAGAATGCATGTCAGAAAAGGTGCAGGAAGCCCTTAAAAAACAAGGCATCACAATTCGCACCGAAACGCGTGTTCAACGTGCTGAAACAGGTAAATTAATCACATCGGAAAACGAGATTATTCCCGCGGATTTACAGATATGGGCTGCAGGTATTAAATGTGCGGAATGGTTAACCAAGCTCGACGGATTAGAAACAAACCGTTTAAACCAATTAATCGTTAATCCAACCCTACAGTCGAACCTTGATGACAGTATTTTTGTGATAGGTGATAATGCGCAGTGCACGCAACCTGACGGTAGTTTTGTGCCACCGCGTGCGCAAGCAGCTAACCAAGCGGCGACACATTTAGCAAAACAGTTTAATCGAATGCTAAAAGACAAACCGCTACAGCCGTTTATCTATAACGATGGTGGTATGGTTGTCGCTGTCGGGAACGGCAATGCCGTTGGTGCTTTAATGAATAATAGGATCGTATTGAAAGGACGTTTAATCCGACATTTATACGATACGATATTTCGTTTACACCAACGGGTGCTATTTAGCTGGGGACGCGTAACAGCACTTGTGGTACTAAAACGTATCAAAGCGATGCTAAATCCCTATTATAAAAGCTTTTAACCTAAATCGGATGCAGCTGGTTCTGGCAGTACCGGCTCTGAACTGTCCATATATGTTAAGTACTGTGACCAAAGTTCATGGGTGCGTTGTTGAGTAAGTTTAGTTCGACAGCTTAATGTCATCACAACGCGCATCGACCCATCTCTGTACATAGTAAATACCGAATCACACTGTGATTTACTGTACGACTGCCACGCCGATTGTGCGATGCTGATCGACTCAAGAATATGAATGTCAGCGGTATATTGCGCAATACTTTTATCGAGGTATCGCTGCATTTCGGCTTCTGCTTTATCTAATTCTACTTTAGCGCAGTAATTAATTTCTAACGTATTAAACGCTTTATCGCAGTTCACTGACGTCGCCATCGCTGCAAAACTGCAAACACTTATCAGTAAGAATGTAATTACCTTTACCATTATAGAACCAACCTAGAAATAAATAGGCTGACAATATAACGGTATATTAAAATTAATCCAATTATTCTATTAACTGGTTTGATTAGTTTGGCATTCTAGACTGAATGTTATCCATAAGAATACTGATTAACCATTATCGGCAGGAATACGCACCCAACCTTCCATTAAGATACGAGCACTGCGGCTCATACTTGCTTTAGTTACCGTCCACTCACCATTAATTTCGGTTGCTTGTGCACCAACGCGTAATGTTCCTGATGGATGGCCGAAATTCACCGAGTCACGCGCACCACCACCTGCAGCCAAATTAACCAATGTCCCCGGAACTGCTGCTGCAGCACCAATTGCAACAGCCGCAGTCCCCATCATCGCGTGATGCAGTTTGCCCATAGACAAGGCGCGCACCGACAAATCAATATCACTCGCGACGACTTGCTTATCACTTGAAGACACATAGTCTGCCGACTTAGCGACAAACGCGACCTTAGGGGTATGCTGACGCTGCACGGCTTCTGCGATGTTTGATATCAATCCCATCTGCACCGCACCGTAAGCGCGAATAGTTTCAAACATAGTTAACGCTTCAGCATCATTATTAATGGCATCTTGCAGTTCTGTACCTGTATAACCAACATCTTCGGCATTAATAAAGATGGTTGGGATACCCGCATTAATCATTGTCGCTTTTAACTGCCCACTAAGGACAACTGATTCCGGTACAATCAAGTCATCAATCAGATTACCTGTGGGGAACATAGATCCTTCGCCATCTGCTGGTTCCATAAATTCCACTGGTACTTCAGCTGCTGGAAAAGTGACGCCGTCCAACTCAAAATCACCAGTTTCTTGCACTAAACCATTAGTAATTGGCACATAGGCGATAATTGTTTTAGCAATATTCACCTGCCAAATACGGACAACCGCGACACCATTTTCTGGAATACGACTGGCATCCACCAATCCACAGTTAATGGCAAAAGAGCCCACTGCGGCGGATAGATTGCCACAGTTACCACTCCAATCCACAAACGGTTTATCAATCGATACCTGCCCAAACAGGTAATCAACATCGTGATCGGGTTTATCGGTTGCAGACACGATCACAGTCTTACTGGTACTCGATGTTGCTCCGCCCATACCATCTGTTTGCTTACCATAGGGATCGGGACTACCAATAACACGCAGTAATAATGCATCACGCGCAGCCCCCGCGGTTTGTGCGGAGACAGGCAAGTCTTGGAGATTAAAGAATACCCCCTTACTGGTGCCGCCCCGCATATAAGTGGCAGGTATCCTAAGCTGTGGTAAATACCCTATGTTGTTTTTCATCATAAATAGCTAGGCCTCATTCGATTCAAGGAAATCTTGTGCAAAGCGTTGTAGTACACCACCTGCCGCATAGATAGATACTTCTTCTGCCGTATCTAAACGACAAGTCACAGGCACTTCAAGGGCTTCACCATTTTTACGAGTTATGACTAGCGTTAGGGCTGCAAGCGGGGTTGGCTCACCAATGACGTCAAAAGTTTCACTGCCATCAATTGCATAAGTTTTACGGCTTTCACCCGCTTTAAACTCAAGTGGTAGTACGCCCATACCAACCAAGTTAGTACGGTGAATACGTTCAAACCCTTCTGCAACAATCGCTTCTACACCCGCTAAACGAACGCCTTTCGCCGCCCAGTCACGTGAAGAGCCTTGGCCATAATCGGCACCTGCGACGATAATCAGAGGTTGCTTACGCTCCATGTAGGTTTCAATCGCTTCCCACATGCGCATTACGTTCCCTTCAGGCTCAACTCGTGCTAATGAACCTTGTTTAACTTTGCCGTTTTCTAGCACCATTTCATTATTCAATTTAGGATTTGCAAAGGTCGCTCGTTGCGCCGTAAGGTGATCACCTCGATGGGTAGCGTATGAGTTAAAGTCAACTTCCGGCAAACCCATTTTATCTAAATACGCACCTGCCGCACTATCAAGCATGATGGCGTTAGAAGGAGATAAATGGTCGGTAGTAATATTATCGCCCAATACCGCTAGAGGACGCATACCTTTAAGGCTACGCTCACCTGCTAATGCACCTTCCCAATAAGGCGGACGACGAATGTAGGTACTCATTTCACGCCAGTCATACAGCGGGTTATTTTTCTCACCGTAATCAACACTACACTCTATATCACTACTAAACATCGGGTTGTAGACTTGACGAAATTGTTCTGGTTTCACACTTGCCTTAAGCACAGCATCAATTTCTTCATCGCTCGGCCAAATGTCTTTCAGTGTGATTGCGTTACCAGCTTGATCTAAACCAAGAGTGTCACGTTCAATATCAAAACGGATAGTACCAGCAATCGCATAAGCAACCACTAAAGGTGGGGACGCAATAAAGGCCTCATTGGCATGTGGGTGAATACGACCATCAAAGTTCCTGTTACCTGATAACACAGCGGTAGCATACAGGTCACGATCTAAAATCTCTTGCTGAATAACGGGATCAAGTGCCCCACTCATACCATTACAAGACGTACAGGCAAACGCCACAATACCAAAGCCAAGTTGCTCTAGTTCCGGCAATAAATCGGCTTCTTGTAGGTAGAGTTCCACCGCTTTTGAACCTGGAGCCAATGAGGTTTTAACCCAAGGTTTACGTGTTAATCCAAGCTTATTGGCGTTACGCGCAATCAAACCTGCCGCAATCATATTGCGTGGATTACTAGTATTGGTACAGCTGGTGATAGCGGCTATGATCACTGAACCATCTGGCATTTTACCTGGTATATTTTCGACCTTGCCACTGATACCACGCTTGGCTAATTCAGAGGTAGGAACACGATTATGCGGATTAGATGGTCCAGCAATGTTACGGCACACAGTCGATAAATCGAATGTAAGTACACGTTCATATTCAACGTTTGCTAAGTCATCGGCCCATAGACCCGTTTCTTTGGCGTAAGTTTCCACCAGCTTAACTTGTTCGTCTTCACGACCAGTTAACTTAAGGTAATCGATAGTTTGTTCGTCGATTGAGAACAATGCGGCAGTCGCCCCATATTCAGGAGTCATATTAGAAATGGTGGCCCGATCGCCTAAGGTCAGATGCGCAACACCCGTACCATAAAACTCTAAATAACTTGATACTACTTTCTGTGCGCGTAAGAACTCGGTCAATGCTAAAACGGTATCTGTTGCCGTCATGCCCGCAGGTGGTTTACCAGTCAGCTCAACACCAATGATATCGGGTAAACGCATATATGACGCTCGACCAAGCATCACGCTTTCTGCCTCAAGCCCGCCCACACCAATTGCAATTACACCTAATGCATCAACCATAGGCGTATGACTATCTGTGCCCACTAAGGTATCTGGAAATGCCACACCATTGCGTGATTGGATCACAGGTGACATGCGCTCTAAGTTAATCTGATGCAGGATACCGTTACCTGGAGGAATAACATCAATGTTTTTAAAGGCTGTTTTCGTCCAGTTAATAAAGTGGAAACGATCATCGTTACGGCGATCTTCAATTGCACGGTTTTTTTCAAATGCATCAGCTTCAAAACCTGCATGTTCAACAGCTAATGAATGGTCAACAATCAATTGTGTTGGGACGACTGGATTAACCTTAGATGGGTCTCCACCTTTTTCAGCAATCGCATCACGTAATCCCGCTAAATCAACTAATGCGGTTTGACCTAAAATATCATGACAAACGACACGCGCAGGAAACCAAGGAAAATCTAGATCGCGTTTACGTTCAATTAACTGCTTTAACGAATCTTCTAATATCTCAGGATCACAGCGACGTATTAAGTTTTCTGCAAATACGCGTGAAGTATAAGGCAAAGTGGCATACGCACCGGGTTGGATTGAATCAACTGCAGAACGGGTATCAAAATAATCGAGCTCACTGCCCGGTAACGGTTTACGATAGTTAATGTTCATAACTTAATCCATTAAATAAATGGGGCTTGAGATAAAGCACAAAAAACCGGCTTTACTCCTCCCTCTTTTAATCAAAACTAACATTGTGACCTGCTCATTTTATCAATAATGAAAACAAGTAGATCACGCAATACAATGTTATTTACTCATTCTGTATGAATGCTTTAATAACAGTTACTATTCTGTCTTTAGTTATCTGTCTGCAATAGGTGTTACCACTCTAGGCTCTGCACCAATATAATCTGCACTTGGGCGAATAATACGGTTGTTATTACGCTGTTCCATCACGTGCGCAGCCCAACCAGTTAGACGCGAGCAGACAAAGATTGGGGTAAATAATTTAGTCGGAATGCCCATGAAATGATAAGCCGACGCATGGAAGAAATCGGCGTTACAGAATAATTTTTTGCTGTCCCACATGAACTCTTCACATGCCACCGAAATATCGTATAACGAAGTATCACCGTGTTCGTGAGCTAGTTTTTCTGACCATTTTTTGATGATCACATTACGCGGATCGGAAGTGCGGTAAATTGCATGACCAAAGCCCATAATTTTTTCTTTACGTTCAAGCATGCCAGCCATCTGCGTTTTCGCATCTGCAGGTGAAGTAAACGCCTGAATCATGTCCATTGCAGCTTCATTTGCACCACCGTGTAATGGCCCACGTAATGTACCAATAGCACCCGTTACACACGAGAACATATCCGACAATGTTGATGCACACACGCGTGCAGTAAAGGTTGAGGCATTAAATTCATGTTCGGAATAGAGGATCAGCGATACATCCATCACTCGACGATGCTGTTCTGACGGTGTTTCACCGCGCAATAATTTAAGGAAATGACCAGCCAGAGATTCTTCATCAGTAGTACAGTCAATTTCTACACCATCATGAGAATAACGATACCAATAACACATGATTGCAGGAAATGCAGCCAGTAGACGATTTGCGGCTTTGTTTTGCGCGGAAAAGTCAGTCTCAGGTTCAATGTTACCTAAGAATGAACAACCCGTTCGCATGACGTCCATTGGATGCGCATCTGCAGGAATGTGCTGTAATACTTCTTTTAACGATTGAGGTAAATCACGTAGGGTGTCCAATTCAGCTTTGTATGTTTCAAGCTGATCAAGTGTCGGTAATTCACCGTTAAACAATAAGTAAGCAACCTCTTCGAATGTAGCGTGCTCGGCTAGATCGGCTATGTCATAACCACAATACGTTAAGCCACTACCTGATTTACCAACCGTACATAATTTTGTTTCACCTGCGCTTTGGCCACGTAAGCCAGCGCCTGATAATTTTTTATCTGTCATAATTATTCCTTTAATTATTATTTTGATTAATGTAAAACAGTTAATTTCAAACGGTTAATAGCAACTCTACATACTCAACTGTCCTTGACTACAGTTGGCTCACATTGCAACATCCTGTTCACTACTATTCGCTTGATGATTTAATTTCTATATCTGTAATGCCTATATTTTATGTGTATCGTTTTATGTCTAATGTAAGTAATTTTAGTCGATGATTACGCGGACTATTTTTTCCTTCGGCTTTTTATTTATTTTTTCCTTCGACTTTTTATTTATTTTTTCCTTCGGAAAATAGACTATCAAGTTTTTGCTCATAATCGTGGTAACCGAGATAATCGTATAAATCCATACGCGTTTGCATGTTATCAACTACGGCTTTTTGGTCTCCGTCAGCTAGCAAGGTTTTATAAACCTGTTCAGCCGCTTTATTCATCGCACGAAATGCAGATAATGGATAAAGCACCATGGCGCAACCCCACTCTCCAAGCTGCTCTTTATTCCATAATTCGGTTTGCCCAAACTCAGTGATATTCGCCAAAATAGGTACATCTAACGCCGCCGAGAACGCACGATAATGCGCTTCGGTTTTCACAGCTTCAGCAAAAATACCGTCAGCACCCGCTTCAACATACGCTTGTGCTCTGGCAATCGCGGCTTCTAAACCCTCTTGTGCGAATGAATCGGTACGCGCCATAATGAAAAAATCAGCATCAATACGCGCATCAACCGCTGCTTTAATACGGTCAACCATCTCTTCTGTCGACACAATTTCTTTATTCGGGCGATGACCACAACGTTTTTGTGCTACTTGATCTTCAATATGAACAGCTGCCGCGCCCGCTTTTTCCATATCACGAATGGTTTTAGCAATGTTAAATGCACCGCCCCAGCCCGTATCAATGTCGACCAACAAAGGTAAACTCGATGCGGCAGTAATACGCTGTACATCGGCGATCACATCATTCAATGAGGTCATACCTAAGTCAGGTAAACCGTAAGACGCATTGGCAACACCGCCACCTGACAGATAGATAGCCTGATGACCCAGCTGCTCTGCCATCATTGCGCAATACGCATTAATAGTACCGACGACTTGCAGGGGTTTATTATTGGTCAGTGCTAAACGAAACTTAGCGCCTGGGGATAAACGTTGAGGCGAAGCTGATTCTATAGACATATTATTTCTCTCCTTGAACTGGTGTAGTGTCTGTCTTTAATTCTGCGGCTAGTTGACGTGCAATTTTACTTTCAATGTTTTTACGTGAAGCTGCGATATGACGGCGCATTAGCATTTCGGCTAATTCACCATCTCGGTCACTGATGGCTTCGATGATTTGGGCGTGTTCTGAAAAAGCACGGCTGGCTCTGGGACTGTGCATACCAAACTGGCAGCGGTACATGCGAACTAAATGATAGAGCTGACCACATATCAAATGAATGAGTTGAGCATTATGACTACCCAAAATCACTTTATAATGAAAGTCTAAATCACCTTCTTCTTGATAATAAGCGACACCATCTTTCAATGCTTGTACTGACGCATGTTGATTAAGCATGGCTTTCATGTCGACAATTTCATTATCTGTCATGTTTTCAGCCGCTTGTCTGCATGCCATGCCTTCTAACGCTTCACGTACAAAGTAAAGATCGAGTAGACCTTGAGTTGTGCACTGTACTACGCGTGAACCGACATTCGCTTTACGCTCAATTAAATGGCATTTTTCTAATCGGTTTAATGCTTCACGAAGGGTAGAACGACTAACTTGGTAGCGCTTTGCGAGCTCGGGTTCACTAATCTTACTACCAGCAAGTATTTCACCATCTACAATGGCACGCTGCATTAGCTCAAAAACTTTATCGGCTGTAGTCACAGCGACTATTTTTGTTGGATCTTCTAAAGGCATAAGATTGTCGACAATGTTTGAATTTTCATTCAATACTATTGGTTTTTTACATTTTGTCAACATTTGCGCAACCAAATGGTCGCTTAATAAATTTATAACCAACGACGAACCTGTGATAGGTACGCAGTAAATTCAGCGCCAAATATTGTGGTGAGCGCCCTCTCCTCTGGAATGATTTGGTACTTATTCATATAAAAAACAAAGCCCACTATGACTAAAATAGTCCAAGGAGAGGATAAGTAAACGCCCCAAGAAAGTAAAAACAAAGCAAAACCAACATACATAGGATTTCGAGATATTCTGTAAATACCAGAATTCACTAATGATGATGCAGTCTCTGGCTTTAATGGATTAACTGTCGTAGCCGCCTTTTTAAAAGACACCACACCTGCGACACAAAAGAAACTACCTAAGGCAACGATTAGCAAGGATAAGGGTAACCGCAGTGTTGAACTAAATGTCAGACTTGGAGTAATAAGTGATACTCCCCACATAAGTACGGCAAATAATAAAGTAATAACAGGTGGTGGAATTTTGTTTTCAAGTATCGACATCGTATCGCTCCAAATAACTTAAATGATTGTTATAGAATACGTTATTTAATCTTCTTGAAAATAACTCAATATCATAATTTTGTGAACTGGACAGTTATTCAAGCTGATCTATACTAAACAATGAAGAGCGTTTTTTTCTACCAATAGACCTTAGAGGTGAGGTAGATATAGCAACCACGTCAGTTTCTGGGCTTAAAGCGTGGTCAACGAGAAAGAAGCAGAACCCTGTATTAGCTAATTCTCGACGCGCTTTTCACACTTTTCCATCACAGATAAACCGCTTATTAGGCGGTTTTATACTTTATAACCTTTTATTCTTCTGATATTTAACTCTAAATTTGCTAAACTAGCCCATAATAAATAAATACACCAATATAGAACAGGACTGTTCTAACTGAGGACTAATGAGTATTAATAGGGATAAATACAGTATTGATAATACTGATTATACTGTTGGACAAGATAACGTTCAAAAATGGGGGTTTGACGTACATAACCCTGTATTTGGTATTAGTGCATCGTTAATTGGCCTATTCTTGGTCGCTATTTTATTAGTAGAACCTGAAACATCGAAATCATTCCTAGATGGTATTAAATGGCAAATCATCGCCAGTTTTGATGGCTTATTCATGTGGTCTGCAAATATCTTCGTTATTTTCTGCCTAGCGCTAATTGTCTCGCCATACGGTAAAATTCGTTTAGGTGGTGATGACGCTAAAACTGATTATAGCCGCATGTCATGGTTAGCTATGTTATTTGCTGCTGGCATGGGTATCGGTCTTATGTTTTGGGGGGTTGCTGAGCCCGTTTCTTATTATACAGGCTCGTATCACACGCCTCTCAATGTGGCAGCTAACACACCTGAAGCAGCTCAGCTTGCATTAGGCGCAACGATGTTCCACTGGGGCTTACACCCATGGGCAATCTACGGTGTCGTCGCATTAGCACTGGCTTTCTTTGCTTATAATAAAGGCCTTCCACTTTCAATGCGCTCTGTGTTTTATCCAATACTAGGGGATCGTACTTGGGGCTGGGCTGGTCACATTGTCGATATTCTTGCGGTAATAGCGACCTTGTTTGGTCTTGCTACATCACTTGGTTTAGGTGCACAACAAGCTGCGAGTGGTTTCCATCACGTGTTCGGTATTGCTGATAGCCTGGGTTTACAGATCACCATTATCATTGTTGTCACACTGATTGCGGTCGGCTCTGTGGTACGTGGTATTGATGGCGGCGTAAAAGTAATTAGTAATATCAATATGCTACTTGCCATTGTGTTACTTGTTTTTGTTGCTTTAGTTACCTTGGCTGTTTCTATGGGCACCATCCCAATGACAATCATGGGCTATGTTAAGAATATCATTCCACTCAGCAACCCTATGGACCGAGCTGATGAAGCATGGATGCACGGCTGGACAGTGTTCTATTGGGCATGGTGGATCTCATGGTCACCATTCGTTGGTATGTTCATTGCGCGTATTTCACGTGGCCGTACTATTCGTGAATTCCTGACTGCGGTATTACTTGTTCCAACCGCTGTGACTATCTTATGGATGTCTGTATTTGGTGGCGTAGCCATTGATCAAATTGTGAATAATATTGGTACTTTAGGTAGTGAAGGGTTAACAGAAGTACCTTTAGCTATGTTCCAAATGTTTGATTCTTTACCTTTAGGTAATTTTTTATCAATACTTGCGATCATACTGGTATTAGTTTTCTTCATTACTTCTTCTGATTCAGGCTCTTTGGTTATCGACAGTATTACTGCGGGCGGTAAAGTTGATGCTCCGATTCCACAGCGTGTGTTCTGGGCATTAATTGAAGGTGCAATTGCTACAGGTCTCCTTTGGGTTGGTGGTACACAAGCAATTGAAGCGCTACAAGCTGGTGCGATTTCAACAGCCCTCCCCTTCACTATTATCTTATTAGTGATGTGTGTGAGCTTGATTATGGGTTTGAGAACAGAACAGCGTAATCGCTAAGATTAATATCTAGCGTAATCAATATAAGCTGTCAGTACCTTCGTATTGGCAGCTTTCAAACATTCCCACCACTCAATTGTTAACTTTCGCTACATAAAAGTTACTACGAATAATGATGATACGAAAGCGTACCATCATTATTTTAGTTACACAGCACTTGATTTCAACTTGTTATTGAACAGCCATCTTTTTACTAAAAGTGCTGTGATTGGGAAACAAAGCACGTACACCCATAATATTTCAAAAGAGAAACCAAATACTAAACTATACATAATTGCGATACCAATAGCTGAATCTAACTGATCTATCGCCATAAAAAAATATTTGTTCTTTTCAGGTAATTCTCCAGGCCCGATACCCAAATAACGCTTAAAGTAAGAATTTGGGAACTCCCCCAATATATACCCCACACCAGTGATAAAGCCCAAAAACAAAATGTTGATATTGGGTAATAGGCCTTCTCCATATACGTTTGTTAATACGAACTCCAAGAGCATCAATACCAGAGCACTAACCATGGTTAACAAAGGTACAAGTATGACCCCTCGCCATGTTTTGTTTGCACCAAATAATGATTTGCTAACAGGGACAACTAAAAAACTCAGTCTATTTTTACTCACAAACATCATATGTAATACACCTCCCAAAGCGGCAGGAATCAGAAGATATAAAGCGAGTAATATATCCATTATAGGAGAACCCTTATCATGATTTAAAAGTTCCAAAATCGTAAAAAATAATATACCTGTTAATGTAATCTTTACAATTTGGCTGATCGATTTAAACTTAAAGAAGGGCTTTCTTACGACCATATAATAACTAAACAAAGATAACCCCACAGCAAGTGAAATATATGCTGAAAATGACCCAAGAAGCCTTTCAATAACAAAAGCAGCAGAAAGAATAAAAATACTCCAGAAGACAGGCATCCCTAAATAACTTAATCCATTCTCCTCTTTTATATTGCCAGTTTGATTAAACGCGGCAAGCCTGACACTCCCACTGGTTATCATCGCCATAATGAAAAGAGACCAATAGCCATCAAAACCCCATTGGTACATGACGACTCCAGGTGTAATTAAGTATATTTGCATATCCATAAAACCATCAAGATAACGGCCAAAATCACGTTCGAGTCCCCATTTTCTCGCAAGAATGCCGTCTAATGCATCAGCTATCATCGCAATGAATAGCAGTACCATTGCAAAATATGGACGTCCATCAATCGCACTAATCAATGCAGTAAAAGTGGTAAACACGCTTGTTAACGTTAATAAGTCAACGCGATTTAACTTTATAATATAAGGTGATTCTATTTTTTCAATCATATTAACAACTCCATGTTTCTGCATTAGACGTCTTACGACTTAAAATGTGCTCTCGTAACATTGGGCGATCAATTTTACTATTATGCCGACCATCAACAGGGATTTTAGGCAGGACTAAAGACAGGACTAGCTGAATACCCGACTGACGTAATATTTGCTGAATTTGCTCCTGTAAACCAATGTTGATTTCAGTCTTGAGTTGTAAGAACAAATAAACACGACTCTCATGTGAAATTAAAGCTGCACGTGTCACGTCTTTTAATGCATCAAGTGCACGCTCGATTGGATATGGTTGTAAAGACTCATTATTTACATAAATAATATCTTTTACACGTCCAGTTAGCCAAAGTCTTCCTTGCCTATCTAATAGCCCTGTATCGCCTGTTCTATGCCAAACCAACCCATTATTACGCGGGATTTTGTTTTCCCTATTTGCGCTTGGATTATCAAGGTATTGCTGAAGAACATGCTCTCCACTGACGAGTATCTCTCCTACTTGACCCTGCTTTTTGATGCCTAAACCAAGAGATGACTCATGGCAACAATCATCACTCACATCAGCAATTAAGACGTCACAAAATTCATGTGGCATACCCACTAAGTAACCATCGGCATGATTATGGTCTGTGATATACGTTTTCATATCGATAGTTGAAATTGGCTCAGCCTCTGTCGAACCATAAATGATGATGCCATGAGCATTTGGAAATGCCTGCAGTATTCGTTTAGCAAGTTCAACCGGCACAGTGGCACCACCGACAACGACCTGCCCAATATCCGTCATTGATTGATTATGACTTAATAACCAATCAACCAATTTAGAAATATAAGCAGGTGCGCCTGATATTTGTGTTACGTCAGCTTGCTTAAGTTGTTCAATCACAATGCCAGCATTCACGCCTGCAGGATCAGCAAAGTCAACCTTAGGAATAATTGTGCTCATACCACAACTTAAGTTATGCAAGACAATCATTGGGAAGCAAGGACTATCAATAGCATTCTCACCATCTCCTTCTAACAGGCTGATGGCTCGATGCTGGTTAACTAAACTGCTGTGTGTACGGTCAGCCCCTTTCGGCCGACCTGTACTACCAGAAGTAAACGTGATTAATCCATGGTCAGTATTATTCCGTGCTATGCATATCGGCACTGCTGTCGTTTTTAACGCCAATTGTTGTAAAATACACCCATAGCCAATTCCCGGATTATCTACAGCCAAACGCTCAAGCCGCCATAGCGAGGGGATAAACCAAAACAATTTTATTAAGGCCGAAAAGCTAATAATGGCTTTTGCATTTGCATCTTGGATCGCCATTTGTATTTTTTTTCTACCCATCCCCGTATCAATAAATACAGGTATGATTCCAATTGCTGTCATAGACAGCGCAATTGCATATAAATGCTGGCTGGGTTTTAAAATAATAATCACCCTATCAGTAGCCTTCCAGCCCTTACTTCGCCATAGCTGTTGATAGCGGTTAACAAGATTCAATAATTCCGCATACGTACAAGATTCTTCTGACAAATAATCTTGTTTATCCATCACAGGAATTTTTAATGCTAATTTGTTGGGAAATCGATTCGCTTGATACATAAAATCGGCGGCCATATTTCCATTATGATAAGTCTCATTCATCCTAAACGCCTTTTTGTTATTAAGAGTTATCCAATGATTTACTGAATAAAGCGTATTTCCTTTCAATTTCCCAATCTTTGAGAAAAGCCAAGCTACGGTTGTCTTCTCGTACCATCGCGCCTGAAAGCTGCTCGTAATATTCATCAGCCCAAATCGAGGTTTGCATCCCAACAAGTGTCGACAAACCTTTAGAACGATATTTAGGGTCGGCACCACCGGTTTTCATCAGTAAAAGCCTTGGACGACTTAAAGCGTCGTAATGTGTGCTGTAATTAAGTTCAGCCACATCCAGTTGCTCACCTTGTTGATTCACAAGTTCACCGTAATCGGGAAAGCAGAGTAAAAATACGGCTATTCCCCCTTGTTTATCGAGTACAAGTACTGATGTTTTAGGACATAACTTGGCAGCGAACTTCTCACCAAAGTGATGTTTGAAGTGAGTCCAACTTACGGGCGTATAAGCAAAATTATCTTTGAAACTTTGGTCAATCATGGGGTAAAACTGGTCTAGTTTATCCAGCCATATCTCAGGTGTTAACTGCGTAATAGTAAATTCATGACCAATTTTAGTCATTAGTCCGTCATAAAAAGGGCGAACCTGTAACGCAAACTCTGATAATTTATCGTGTATACGAGAAACATAGTTATATTTAATCCCGAACCCTAATTGTGATAATAGGTCTGGGTAATAATCAGGGTTAAAGGGTTCACCAATAAATGCAGGACTGGTAAAACTATTTATCCGTATACGATTTTCACCATATGTACTGAAGTCAATCGGTCCATATAATCGAGTTGCACCTTTCGATTTTGCCCATGTCTCTACTTGAGAGAATAGAACTCGATTTAACTCAACATTATTAACCGTTTCCCAGAACCCAAAATAGGCGACGGTCTCCCCATCTATTTGTTGATTCGGATTGAAGAAAGCAACAACTCTTGCTTCATCTTCATAGACAATAACCTTTGCTTCGCAGTGTTTAAAATAAGGGTTTTCAGCACTAAATTGCTGGCGAATTTGAGCTTCACTTTCTTTAATCCAGTAAGCTTTATCCTGATATATCTTGGCTGCAACATCAAAAAATGAATTCGGCAATGTATTTTCAGGTATCCATGATTGATGATTAATCATTATCCGATACCTCAATTCGCTCAATTTTTCCAGACGTACCATCCATGCGGATCTTTTCATGATCGGTTAGGATTTTAGTTAAATTAGGCACACCAACGATAGCCGGAATTCCAAGCTCGCGAGCGACAACAGCAGAATGCGACAATGTTGAACCCCGCTCGACGATAATACCACCAGCAGTTGGAAATAATGGAGCCCAGCCGGGATCGGTTCTTACAGTACAGAGGATTTGACCATCTAGACTTAGCTCGTCATCAGGAGAGAAAATCAAGCGTATGTTTTTCTCTACAACACCAGGATAACAGCCTGTTCCCTTTAAATGTTCAGAATTTAGATCAAGGTCTTCATCTTGATGCGGATACTCATAGACGTTATTGCAATAAACCGCACCTTTAGTCCAAAAGTGATGTGGTAAGTCACTAGCTTCGTACGATGCAAACTCTTGCTTACGTGGGGCAATAAGAGTATCGAGTTTGGTATGTATGGAACGACCTTCTTTATAAGCATAAATTTCTTCGATACTTAGAAAGAATATATCTCTTGGTTCGTCTATCTTGCCGTAAAACGCAAGCTGTTCGCCAATTTCTAAGTAAATACTTCTAAATAAACCAAAGGCTCGTGTACGTGCCAAACGCATATTTTCTCTATTCCGAATAGCATCTCTCAGCTTTCCAAGGTCTGTTTTGAATTTCCTTAATGATCGACGTCCTAATTTACTTTCAATTAATGGATAAACTAATTCTTCCGCTTCTTTTCTAAATTTACTCTCATTTTTGGCCAAAGACTCAAGGCTTAAATCAGGGTTTGCTAAGAAGTTTTTCAATATAGCAAACATGAACGAGGAATCTTGACGCAGTGTGATAGATTCAAGTTTTAACTCGCCTATAGTTCGGTCACCAAAACGCTCGATGTAGTCCATACACTGTGAATAGAATTGAGGGTCACGAGTCTGTATTAAACCAAGTAATTTACTGTTTTCACCCTCAAGGACTAGATTTTTCATCTCTTCATGTTGACGTAAATAGCCACACATACGTAGCAAGAACTTCGTTGGTTCAGTACTTTCAATCCCCTCTTCACCCGAGAGTAAATTGTTTTGCACTACATCTGGGTATTCTACACTCACCTTTTCTAACCAACGATGCACCTTTCCGTTCATCGTCATTACATAAAAGTCATTAACAATTGGTGACGTCCAGTTTAAAAATATATCTGCATCTAGCTGCTTGCTTTTATTAATAAGTTGACCAATCGTCAACGTGTGTAACTGCTCTCTATTGATTGCGCTATAGACTTGTTGAAAACGCGTTCTAAATTCTGCTACTAGTGTATCCATCTTTCTGTATCGACCGAGCAAGGCAAATAATGCTTTAAATATTTGTGGTACCTTTTTTAATTTCTCATTAAAAGAAAGCTGTTTATCTTGGATCATATCAACAGGATCAGTTAACCCCATCATACGTTCCATATCAGCCTTATTCGTTTTAAATGAAGGAAGGAACTGTAACCCTAAATACCAATTATTGATGTTGTAATAGACTCGGCCATTTATTAAACCCAGCATGTTATTTAGCATATCCTGATTTTCTTGCACTACTTTTTCACTAATGCCAAGCAACCTGAATGTTTGCTCGTAAACATGTTTGTAAGCTCTATTGGCAAAACTAAAGGTTAATGGCGTTGTTACGCCACAATAAGACTCTTGAATATTAGAATTATCCCAAACTTGTACATCATCTGTAGCAGCGTTAATAGGTGGTAAAGAGGTAATTGGACGCGTTTGTAAAATATAAAAATGACCATCTTTTAAACACCACTCGATGTCTTGAGGCATTTGGTAACTTTCAGCAATTTTCAAACCAATATCACGTAACACTAATATCTGTTGTTTTTCCAAACATGCGATGTTCCGACGCCCATCATCAACAGGCACTTCTGTTGTGCCGTGTGTACCGCCTGCATCAAATATTAAAGCTGTGTCTTTATCATTAATGATCGTATCTACATCATCGTTATACAGAGCAACTGTTGTTTCATCTGTATTACAAATACCAGAAACAATCCCTTCGCCACAACCCCATGTTGATGAAATTAAAGCGTGCTGGCGACTACCTGTAATAGGCTGAGCTGTAAACATAACCCCTGCAACGTCAGCATCGACCATTTCTTGAATAATCACCGCTGCCCGAATATCGCTAAGATCGAGCCCTTTTTGGATCCTATAGGCTAATGCCCGATGATTAAATGCACTTTGCATCACTTTAATAATCGAGGTGAAAATAGCATTTTCGCCACTTTGATATAAGTATGAATCCATCTGTCCTGCGAAAGATGCACCTTCAGCATCCTCACCCACAACAGATGAGCGTACAGCAAAAGATGTATTGGCTAATACGTCATCCGGGATTGAACTACGGATACCCTGTATTATTTCGTCATTTAATTGCTGCTTGCCGATCTCTGCTTGAATCTCTTGCGCAATGCCTGCAATAACCTTGTTATTTTCTTCACCCGCTAATAATTTAACTTTAGCTTCAACCCAACCTTTAATACCAAGCTGCTCAAGTTGTGTTGAAAAACCTTGAGTTGTGAGTACCCACCACTTAGGAACAGTGAATCCATTACGTGTTAACAATGCTAAATTTTCAGCTTTACCACCGAGTAAATCGGTATCCACTTGTGCCGCTTCTACGGCATCTAAAATATATTTTGTGGTCATGTTATTCTACTGCTCCTTCATGATCTAAAAGTTTACGTAATGTCATTTGTACTCGCTCCATAAATTCATAGTGACGGAAGCTATGACTCACTATGTACATAGGTATACGGTTAATCACGAGATCAAATAAAGACAACGTAAACCCTCTACGCCATTGGATTGGGTCTATCTCTGAATTGGTTTCTTGCTGTAATGCTTGACGATGATTTTCGATATATTGTTCGACATCATTTTGATCAAAGTCAGGCTGTAGGGTAAAGGCTAATAACTCAGCTAAATCATGTTGAGGTATTTGAATTGTAGCCAGTTCCCAGTCATAGGCACAAAGACGTAATTCACCGTATTCACGGCGGAAAGTGATATTTCTTGGATTAAAATCATTATGAATTAATGTTTTTGGCATCGCATCTATCTCGCGATACCAATCTTTTAATGTATTAACACGATTGATAAAACGAACCATGTCTTTTTCACAGAACCATTCGGGGAAATCTTCTGTCGCATGTGTGCCTAGCATTTCCCACAGGTAAATCTTTTCCTGCATGTTTTCGCTATTAGGCACATCCATGATCCACTCTTTTTTGGCTAGCTCATCTTCACGGCCATACCAAATTGCATGAACTTCAGCGATACCTTCAATTGCAGTATTAATATGCTCAGGAGTCCAGCCAGAAGTATCGTCGGCGCTATCCATTAGTTCCATGTTTTCCATAAGTTCTTGAACTAATACATAAGACTCTCGGGTATCATCCTGAACGGTCATATATGTTTTAGGCGCATTGCGAACAAACCGAGGATCTGTTTGTGACATGATAGCCAATTCTCTTATATGGCAACCTCTAAATCCCATACTTTTTTTGAACTTATTATATGACGTGGCCAACCCAGGGTGCCCCATAGACATAATGCCATTCACCATTAAAATAACTTCGGTATCTAATGGCTTTATTTTGACCATTACATTTACAGGCTTTATTTCTCCTTCAAGGGTTAACTGATAAGGGTGATGCCCAATAATCTTGTTAACTCTTTCCGCTGTTAAATCACAGATAATACTGCAACCCGTTTTTTCTATTTCTAAGGGCTCCGCTTTCGCTACAATAACCCTGTTGTTTTGAGTATACCTTTGCATCCCTTTAGTGAAGAAATCTTTGTCTAGGTCTTTCAACATCAACCATTCAATCGGCCTATTACGCCCCATTTTCTCATGCGCTCTCGCAAATTGATCACTGGCTAACGCAGATAAAGTGGATAGATCTAATGCCAAACAGAATGAAGTGATGATCTCTGCAAGCTTGTGTGAATTGTTCGCTCCCGCACAACCGAGTATTTCTAAACACTCTCTTTGTTGCGTCAGGTTGGTACCACCACCCACAGTGCCAACGACTAGAGAAGGTAATTGAAGCGTAATGTAAATGTCATTATTTTCGTTCAGTTCTAAATGCAAATTACCTATCGATGATTCGTGAACACTCGCAATATCTTGACCTGTAGCGACAAACATCGCGGCAATCACATTAGCAATATTAATATTAATACCGATAGTACCCGATGCAATTGCACCGTTAAGGATATAGTGATAAGCCGTAATCAATTGTAGTGGCGTTACTTTTAATGTTTTTTTACATATTTCTTCAGTTAATACGCACTCTGCGACGACTCTAATTCCTCGTCCCTTCAAAAATGAATGATAAGTGACTTTTTTATCATTCGAAGTATTTCCATCAATCACGAAATTCTGTAATTTTAAATTCTCAAACTCTTTGAGCTGATCTAAAATCCACTGACAAGCCTGCCAAGTACAGGTTGTCGTCATATTCTGTCCGGCTGCATCACCTGTTTCATAAATAAATTGAACATGTACAGCACGACCCATTAATTCAGTCGAAACTTCAACAAGATCGGCATAATTTGAATATTGACGCGTTTGCTTAACAAGCTCCTGATAATGATCTTTCACCCAATCGGTAAAGAATAAAGCGGAGGATAAATCACTGAACACAAAAATGGGTGCTCGATACATGCGCTGTCCTAATACACGAACGCTCACCCCGCCAGCTTGAGATAATGCCGTAGCACCTCGCGTGGCTGAAGCAATCAATGCACCTTCAGAGGTTGCCATCGGCGCATTAAATAATCCACGAGCATGTTTACCTCGAATTAGCAGTGGACCTGCAACACCTAAAGGTATTTCGACAGAACCGATTAGTGCTTCGATATTACTCTTTAGCGAAGATTCGTTAAGCGTAGTCTGAGCTACCATTTCAAGTTTTGCATCTGTATGACTACGCACATATTCGAGACGGTCTAATCTTGCTTCTTGCGTGTATAAACCTCGCCCTGGTACTTTTGGTAATGGTAATTTAGACAATCTTCCATTGCTTTCTTGCTCTTGTATAAGGTGCAAGATATCGCATATTTTCCACAACACTTTTTTAGTGTCGCTATCAGCTTCATTTCGTAATTCGACTTGTGCAACACCACCATTATTTTGGTCGAACTGATAAACAGATAAATTATTTAACTGGAAGGTATGACCTAGAATAGATATTTGAATACTATCAATAAGCTGTCCAACACCACTAAATTGATACTCTTTACAGGAAAGCGTTAACTGACATTTAGACACATTAAGCAGTGTCACAGCCCAGACATTCTTGTCGACACACATAGTACTCTTTGTATTGGCTACATCATTCATGCTGTAACTAACGATATTTTCACTGCTGGTTCTCATACTATAATCCTCCCCTTGAGCTTAAATAAACGTTGCGATAATGACGATAAGATAACCAACAAGCAGGTTAAGAGCGATAGCAGTTTCATTCTTTTCTCGAGCAGCTAAAGTTGGATAACGAATAAAAGTTAAAATGAATTTCAAGGAATAAACAAACATTGCAGATGACGCGATAACATAAATCCAAACAGTTGAAACGTCTAAACTAAGTAGTAATAATATTTGTAATAAAAGCATGCCTGATAGCAGTAAAATAATGACAAACGCCGAACCTTTAGTACCAAATATTTTTGAGTATGAATCGACCGTCTCCCTCTCTTCTTCAGGTCCTCTGGTTTTACGTGTTATTTCAAAGCAAAAACCACTCACAAATGACAACAGCATAGTCAATATTAGTGGCGTATTTAGTTCAATCCCAGGTACAGCTAAGTTAGCCAACCAATAAACGGTAATAGGCATAAGTAACATATGAGAAAAAGCGTAAAGCGTAAGACGTTTCTCTAACCATTCACCACAAAAAAACTCAACGCCCATTAAGCATAAATAAACAAACATAATTGCCCAAGCGAGGGTAATAGGTCCAAAATTAAATGCATCTAGATACAGTGAAAGCAGTATCTGAGCAACGATAGAAATAACGCCTAATACTTTTAAGTGATTTAGCGTAATAAGCCCACTTTGAAGTACGCGTTTAGGATGATTAAGTACATCTAACTCGTAATCTTTATGCTCATCGAAAATACGAACAAGTAAGAATAATAGCCAAGTGACTAAGCAGCTTACAATATCAAACAGAACAAGACTCGATTCACCATTATGCGTCGCTCTCGCAACGACGGCAGAAAGCAAATACAAAATAAAAAATAATACTGCATTAGGAAGTGGAAAACGTTCATCAATCCACCCAAGTATTCTTTTTTGGATAGGGTCGTTAAGGGTTAACATTTGTGTCATGATTAAAGTCCTTTTAATATTATTAGAGCCTATTTATTAATGGGCTCATCCATTGAGTTATTTGTCGAACTTGAGTAAAAGTAGCGGTAATAAAATGAAATCAATAATTGCAGCAAACATCACTGTTAAGGCAAGTAATGCTCCCATCCCGTAGGTCGGTGAGAAGTGTGATAATGTCAGTAGGCCAAAACCTAAAGTGAGAACAATCGAGGTAATAATGATGGCTATACCAACGGTATTAAATGCATATTCAACCGCTTCTGGCGTTGTCGCATTATTTTGTTTCGCGTAACGATATTTAAATAAAAAATGAACCGTATCGTCAACAACAAGCCCTATCCCCATACTTGCGACGATACTAAGCCCTAGGTCAATGTGGCCATCCATAAGCCCCCATATACCATAAGCCATAATAATCGGAATAATATTAGGGATGATACTAATAAGGCCTAGCTTCCAAGAGCGCAGTAAGAAGCTCAGTAATACTGAAATTAAGATCAACGCAAGCGCCGTTCCTTTCAGCAAGCTCTCACTATTACGATCTGAAATTTTTGCAAACATCATATCAACGCCAGATCCCTCTGTTAGCAACAGCGCAGGTGTATTCTCTGCAGCCCAAGTTATTAATTTCAGATCAAATGCTGATAATTCTTTAGAGGATATTTTATGTAAATTGATTGTTAATCGTGTCGCTGATTTATCAAAATTAACCTGCTCGTCAACGCCCATACCGTAAGGGAGTGACATTTCATAAAGCAACACAGATTGAGCTATCGCGTTTTTACTGTTTGGTACCTGATAAAAATCAGGATTATCTTGATTAAGTTTTTGGCTTAACTCCTTAACTTGTAGACTAAACCCATCAACATATCCGACATTCTTTTGTGTGCGAACCCATTGAATTAACTTATCTAAATCTTTTTGATATTCAGGCGTTAATATGCCCTGCTCACCACCTGACGCAACAGAGTATTGAATGAAATTAACGCCATTTAATTTATCATTTTGAGTTTCAATTGCTTGACGAACATCAAAGGTTTCATCGTAATACTGATGCCATTGATCGTTTAGTTCTAATTTAGTTGCGCCAAAACCACCAGCCAAAAGAAGCACAAAAGTGAATAACCACAATGACTTTGTATGTGTTGTCAGCAACTGACTAAATTTCATAATAATGGAGTATAACCATCCGTTATCAATATTCGGCAGTTTCTTCGGTTCGGGCAATAGTAATAAAACAGCCGGAAACCAAGTCAAACTCAAAAAACAGGCGATAATCGCACCCAAAGCAACGAGGTTACCAAGATCTCGATAAGGTGGTGACTCACTAAAGTTTAAACAAAGAAGCCCTATCGCTGTTGTGACTGAAGTAATAACAATAGGTTTAATATTGGTTGTTAGCGCCTCTCTAATTGCAGAAACTTGCTTAAGGCCTTGGCGTATATGATATTGATAAGAGACAAGTAAATGCATGCAATCAGCAACGACAATGACCATAATCATTGAAGGTACAGCACCAACTACTGGAGTGAGTTGATGCGCTTGCCAGCCAAAAATACCAAATACTGATAATACTGTCATTAGGGTCACACCAAGAGACAGAGTAGCGCCAGAAATAGAGCGAGATAAGAAATATATCGCAGCGAAAATTAATAAATAACTACTCGGAATAAGTAGCGCCATATCACGCTCAACCGCTTCCATTAACGCAATATTAATAACTGAAGTACCAAAGAGTTGAACTTTTACATTATTATTACTTATCTCTTCAAGCTTATTTCGGGCATAACTGATTAGCTCTGGAGTCGCGGACTCATTACTTTCAGGTAAAGTGAGGGTAACCTGAACGATTGCAAGCGTCCCATCCACACTGACTAAATTGTTAAGTAGTCTAGGTTGAGTTTCTGCATACTGTTTTAATTCGAGTAAAAAAGACGGTGTCAAATGACTATTTCCGGGTACTAAATCATTTATTTGTAAATCATTTTCATCTACGCTCATCTTTTGAAAATTAATCAGTGAATCAACACGCCGAGAATAAGGAATAGCCCATGCTTCATCGGTTAATAATTCAAGATAATGAATAATTTCTGGCTGGTAGATACTGGGGTTATTATTCGAACTTTCAACAAGAAAAGTCAGTGTGTCTTGTTTATTAAAGTCAGTTTCAAGTTGTTCAAATGTTTTTAACTGAGGATTGTCTGAACTGAAATAAGATCTGAAATCAGACGTAAAACTGAGGTTTACAGCACCAAAAATTGAAACAAAGATTAGACATGTGAACAAACAAATTGTTAGTTTTGGCCTTTTTATAACAAAGTTAATCAGTAAAGAGGTTTTTATGACTTCCATTTACAATATCCATCCTAAATATATAGTACAAGAACCACAATAATGAGCGAACGAACATTTCAGGGTAAATTTTTAAATTTACTTTCTGGTACGTTTGATACATTACTTTTCGTTAACATTTAAAAAGATAACATTTAGAACGGTTGACCTCAACGTATAAGCCGTTGATTTTCAAGATATAATGAAGCAACATGAATGACGGCGTGTCATATTAGGGTGTTTTGCAGGCATATAGTCGGATTAAGCTTCAGACACCATTGAACAACTCCTTATGGGAACTAAATTTTAGTTAAAAGCACTAAAACCTACTAGTCAAAGTGGGTATATTAAATCATTGAAAATAAAATAACCCGCCTACGACGCGAGCATAAATCATTGTAAATAAAAGAATTAGCCGACATTGGATAACATAGGTCATTAAAATTACCATAAATGTGATATTCAAATAGTAGTATTGAAATACTTTTTTTATTAATACATCTATAAAATTCAGTGTCCGTTTTAACTGCCATAAACGGTCGATAACGAACAGGAAAACCTGAAAGGTTCAATAACGAAAACATAGATAAAAAGTACAGGAGTTCAAATAAAAACAGTGAAGGAGGGACTTAACTGTATGAATATGGTGGAATTAAATTAAGTGACTAACACAGCTAAAATGAGCCCTTGAAAGGCTCATTTTATTAAAAGTAATACTCGGCCGTGACTTGAATGTAGTCGTCTTGTCGGAACATATAGCCAGGATCAAATGGATCGTCACTCCAAATAAACGTCGCGTTTGCAGATATTTTAGTGGACTCACCTACTCGGGTGCTTATATCAATAAATATTGTTCGAGAACCTTTATAATCAAGGTTCTGGTTTGTTCCTATCAGTAGTTCACTCGACTCTGCATCATTAAATGTAAACCTTGATGCAACAGATATGTTATTGCGGTTAATGCTGAGATTATTACTCTCTATTTGACGTTTAATGTCTTCTAGATTACTCATATTTTCATTTAAATTTTTGATCTTGTCACGTGAGTCCCATGCATATTCAACGATCATCCCTATATCGACCATTGAGTCTTGAATACTATAAAAATTATATTCAAACCCCGTAACAAATGCAGTGTAATTTTTGATTTTATCGCCACTTCGATTAATACTTTCTAACTTAAGTATCCAATCATCATAAATGTACTGAGTATCAATGCCAAACTGATTAATCAATGGATAAAATGGCTTCAATGTTACCTGTCCAGTCGATAATACATCGGAATCAATCGATACGTTAAAACTAGGGTCTCTTGATGTACCGTTAAACCAACTTACCCCTAAATCCCAGTTTTCGATACTGTTTGACCAACGGCTTGCTAGATCTATATGTGATTCATCATTTTTCGCTTCATATGTCGGATCACTATTATCTATTCTTATATCTATATATGGAGGCCCTATACCATTAGAGCGCCCTATCGTATTAAGTGCACTTAATACGATAGGGGTTGGGCGAAAACGTGTTTTATCACCAGGAAAAATAACAGGTCGAAAAAAAGGTAATATCAGTAGTTCTACATTTCCCCAATCACTAAAGGTTGAAAAATGAAACATAGGCTGACCTAATTTTTCGTTTTCATCAAATCGATCTATTGCATCATTTTGATTAACTACATCAACTAAATTAAGCGTTTCTGTTACCCCCCAAAAAACCTTACCGATACCCACTTTCAATTCAAAAGTATCGTGATATGTAGAATAGATCGCTTCTCGAATATCAAAATGTGAACGGTTAGGGTCCACACTGTCTAAACGAACATAAGGTTTGAAGAGAACGCTTTGCTCGTCCCCTTCCCAATAAAGCTCTGGGCTAAAATTTAGTGATACCTGCTCATCAGTCTGTTCCGAGTCAACTGGTGTTTGTATAAAATATCGAGTTTCTAGGCCCACCAAGCCACTTAGGTCTATCGCAGCAAATGAACTAGTGGAGATAATTAAACTTAATACAGCAACTAAGGACTTATTATTATATTTCAACGGAGTCTCTAAATATCTCATACGATTAAACTATCTCGCACGCTTTAATGAGTTTTTATTAAAATCGCGTTCTGTTAACCCTTGATTAAACTTCACATCATGGTAAGTCATTGTCGTACTTTTCCCAGTTTGGTGATTAATCATGGTCATCGATTCAGCTCGCCAAAATTTATTAAGATATAGCTTGTAGTTATTTGCAGTAAGCGTCTTAAATTTTGTCGATTTACGATCATAAAAATCAACTTTGTGTACCAAATATTGGTCTTGATCCACCCAACTAATCAACTTGGTATATCCAGAATATTTATCGGTAGGAAAGCTTTCAATCACAAACATTTGATTACCGTTAAACGTGTCATCTTTCAGATAATTAAATTTAAATTTTTCTAGCTCGAATGAGGATAGATCTTCATATGAAAACTCACTTCCCATAAAAGGACCCGCTTTGTTGCGAGAGGAAATACGCTTAACTCGTTTTAATGACGGTAAATAAAGCCATTGATCATCCGCTTTATTGATATGTGAAAAAGAAAGAAAAGCAGTACCTTTAAGGTCTGCGGGTTTATCAAAAATAGTCAAACCTTTATCACCATCATCAATAACTTCTAGACTTTTTATCCGTATTTCTCGAATACTTTCTTTCCCTTTTGCATTACGCAGTGCCATAGTGGTTTGTTGGATACTATCATTCCACCCAGAATCCCTTACCTTACGCTCTTTGGCTATAGCAAAACCTTTTTCTTCTGACGTTTGAGCTTGAGCAGTAATAAAACCGCTTGTCATAAACACAGAGATAGCTAAGACACCTGCGGTATATTTTTTATCCAACATAATAATTCCCTTTATTTTTCCCAACACTTATCTGAGCCCTTTTGGTCGATAAGACAAACTAAAATGATACGTCCAAAGTTATCAACTTGTTTATTAACACAAACAACAGCTTACGAATTTTAGGTTATCACATGACTAGCTCAAACCTTACAAATATAACGTAACAATCTGTTTTGTAAGGGCTATCAAAAACAAAATTGAGCGCAATGAAACGTGATAATAGTATTAGCTTTACGATGAAATGGCATGAGAGATTGGAAACAACATTATCCATTATCAAAGACGTTAAAATTCGAACAATCATATCAATGGCTTAATTGTTTGATTGCGAGACCCGTTGAACCTGATTCAGTTAACACTGACGTAGGGAACTATCGATCTTGCTTCTCATGATTTGACCTTCGCGTCTCTCAATCTTTGGCTTGATAAAGTTCCTGTGCGCCAGCTCTAGGGATATTTATGCTAAAGGTTAAAACAAACATATCAACGCCAATCGTATGGAAATTGCATTTTGGCAGCAAGGACTTGATGTATCCTAGTTAAAATAAGAAATAAAAACAGAGTCTAATAAAAAAAATAGCGCGTTAATATAATATTAACGCGCTATTTTTTAAAACGCTTACTGATTACAACGACTATCTACTATCTACAGCCAAAGCCTTTTAATCGGTGTATCTGGCGAAAAGTGATAATGAATCTGGGCTTGTAATAGTTCAGCAGTCGCAATTGCATCTGTTAATGCATCATGTGGTGGATACACAGGTAAATGATAACGAGAACGGCTATTTGCAAGACGAATAGAATCCTGACGTTTACGTTTAAATAAACTGAAAAAGCCCTTGGCTTGCGCATCTTGCACATCTGCTTCTATCTGCATTGTATCAACAACAGGGAACACAATACCTTCATTAATTAAACTACGTAAATTACTATCAAAAAAATCACGTTCAATACGGCGGTAATGAACCACAACAACCTTTCCCGCTAATGCCTCTAATACAGGCTCTAGTATCCGTAATAAATCGGGTGCACCTTTTAGATCGGTATGGGTAATACCGTGAATAATAATGGAATCTTCTTGTAACTTATCCTCTGGATCAATATACCAATGCTGTGCTTGCCGACAAAAAATACGTTTTAAATTAAACGGCACCAAGCCAATGCTAATAATGCTATTTTGTTGTGAATCCAGCCCTGTCGTTTCAAAATCTAACGCGACAAAATCAATATCACTTAACTTCGTTTCATCATGATACATACCAGTCTGGTAAAAAGACTTTAAACGTTCATCCTTACTTTGGGCTACCTTAACTTGATAAAACGCACCCCAGTTTAAAATCTCTTTATTGATAAAATTATGCATTAATAACCCCTACATTTTATTGGCGGTATAACGATATTTTAAAAAGTTCTGTGCGTTACTTAAAACCAAAAAAGCATCTTTAAGATTACGTCGCTCAAATTCCGACATATTTTCTGGTTCAATATTATTATCCGGTTCAATTTCCGACTCCACATCTAACGCTTGGTGACGTAAACGAACTAAGGAAATAAACTCCATCGCATGCTGTAAGTCCTGTCCTTTTGATGCTGGTAAGATACCCGCTTCAATAATATCTTCCAAACGTTCAAATGAATTTTGCGATTGAGAGCCAATTGCCAGTCCATGTACGCGGATTAAATCTGCCAGCGGTGCTGTACCACGACGTTTTAAGTTAATTGAATTATTATGACGACCGTCCTTCTCCATCACAAAATTTTTGAAGAAACCCAGTGGCGGCGTGCGGTTTAATGCATTACGTGCTAAACAAGCTAAGAATCGGTTATTTTTCTTGGCGCGACGTAAAATAAAGGCATTTAGCTGCTCAGCCCATTTAACCCGACCATACACGCCAGTTAAATCAAAGAAGATAGAACAATTTAATAATGCTTGTGGATTCGGGTTATCAATCCAGTCAGCAAAACAATCTTCCCATTCAGCTTGGGTTTTACGATACTCAGGATTAGTTGCCATAATATCGCCTGTACAATAGGTATAGCCGCAAGCGGCTAATCCATCACATACAAACTTAGATAATTTTTCAAAATATGCGCAGTGCTTCTCATTATCATAACTATTATCTAAAATAATACCGTTGTCTTGGTCTGTTACAATCAATTGCTCATCACGTGCCATTGAGCCCAAAGCTAGGAAGCAATAAGGAACTGGAGGCTGACCTAATTCTTCTTCGGCAAGTTCGAGTAATCGCTGTTTAAAACTGCGACCAATCTCGGACATCGCACTACCAATCATATGTGAATTAGCATCTTCATTGACCATACGTACAAAACAATCTTTGAGCTGCTCAGAGAGTAAAACGAGATCTTCGATATTTTGTTGCTGGAAGATACTGCCCGACAACAACAAGCTATTTTGAGATTCATAACGAATAATATCAGCAACTTCAATGAGGCCAATAGGTTGCTTGTTCTTTAAGATAGGTAAATGATGGACATTATATCGTAACATCATCAGCATCGCTTCTGAGACATAGGCATTATGATCGAGTGACATAAGCTCTGTCGACATTACATCAGAAACAGGATTATCAACACTCATCCCCGTCGCTATCACTTTTGCACATAAGTCATGCTGAGTAATAATACCGACAAAATTACTGCCATCTTCATGGATAATGGTCGGATCATTAATCAGTACCGCGGACACACTCTCTTCTGCCATTACCTTGGCAACATCTTGAATTGACGTCGTATTTTTTAACATTACTAAGTCTCGACTTAATAATGTCTTAACTTTTGAAGTGGTTAATGAGTTCGCATCATCGTTATTATCTTCAACAGCTTGCTTTAATCGAATCGTGCCTTCAACTTCCGAGAAATCAGAAAACGCTTCATAACGTTCACAAAAATCATGGAAGAGTGCTTCAGGAATACAATAAACAAGCGTGTCTTTAACCGCTTTTGCTGGAAGTCGAACTTTATTATTGGCGAGTAAACCCATCTGGCCAAATATTTCGCCTTGATCAAGACGGTTATATAGTTCACCTTTGCGGCGGTATATTTCCACCACGCCACTGCGAATAAAATACAGATCATGGATCTTGTCGCCATACTCAATAATCATCGAGTCTGCACGGAAGTATGAGATCTCAATACTTTTAACCACTTCCTCTAACGCTTCTTCAGGAAGTTGATCAAAAGGTTGATACTGGCTGATAAAGTTTTTAATTTCTAGTAGCTCGATTTCCATTCTTTACTCTATTTATAAATTATAAATATGCCGCAGCACGTTCAATTAAAGATTCTGCTTGTCGACGTAACAGCCAGTCTGCACCCAATGTTATCGACTTTTCAGCCAGTGAGCGGGCTTGTTTATAATTACCTTGATAGAAATAACGCTCACCTAAACGGAAATAAGTGTCTGGATAACGTGGCGCGATTCGGATAGCACGCTCTAATGATGCCATCGCAGCACGATTATCACCACTATTTACCTGTTTTTCAGCTCGTTTAATGAGTGATAATACCGCTGCTGGTGCTTGAGCTGTATCATCTACCAGTGCTGGTTTTGGCTTAGCTTTTGGTTCCGGTTTACTTTGTTCACCCGACACTGGGACAGTATTATTCGTCTCTTGCACTTGCGTACCATTGGAATTATACGTAGGTATTGTCCCACAGGCTGTTAAAAGTAATGGCAATGCGAACAGACACGCGCGTTTTATTATTTTCATGTTACTTCCAAAGTTAATTTTTAATGACAAATCGCATTATTCGACAAGATCACGGAACCACTCAATCACTCGCTTAACCCCTTGATTACAACGTAATTCAATTTCAGGTTCATAACCACTCATAAAAGGCAGCGGGATCGAGTTAAGACAGCTACCTTGGCTACCTTGACCAGTATCACTATCAACCCAACCGACTGTAATATTCTGTGGTGGCAAGTTCTGAATCGGCAATGCTGAACGTTGGCGTAAAATGTCAGCCCAAACACGCAAAGCCCCACTCGAACCTGTTAAACCAGTCGTCACATTATCATCACGTCCCATCCATACAACGGCCATCATGTCACCAGAGAATCCAGCGAACCAACTGTCTCTTAGATCATTCGTTGTTCCCGTTTTACCTGCGACTTCAAAGTTTGGTAGCAACCATTCGAGGGCTCTCCCCGAGCCTTCATGCGTAACAGCTTGCATCGCATGACGCAGCATGTACACAGAACCAGCATCAAAGCGCTTATCAACGGCTAACGGATAACGCTTCAACACATTACCCTTTGGATCGACAACTGCATTAATTGCTAATAAAGGTGTATAAAAACCATCCGCAGATAATGTTTGATACATTTGAGCAACGGTTAATGGCGTCATATCGACCGCACCTAAGGTGACCGATGGCAAAGCCGCTATACGTTGTTCGACACCAAGACCATGGATCGTATTAATGACCTTATCTAACCCAATCTCATTGCCTAAGCGTGCTGTAGCTTGATTATAAGACTTAGCAAGCGCTTTATATAACAATACCTCACCATGATCTTTCTTATCGTAGTTTTTAGGTGACCAAATATCCCCATTGGGTAGATTTAGGTTATATTCATCATCACTGATCAAGGTGGACAGATTATACTTCTCTGGCTGTTCTAGTGCTGTCAGGTACACAGCTGGTTTAATCAATGAGCCCACTTGACGCTTAGCATCGATGGCGCGATTAAAACCAGCATAACGCGCATTCGCGCCACCAACAATAGCAATAACAGCGCCTGTATTTGGTCTAGTTATCACCACGGCACCTTCAAGTTTAGCACTCAAGCCATTACGTTTATGTCGTGCAATGGATTTCGTGAGACTTGATTCTGCGCTACTTTGCACAAGTGGGTCAAAATGCGTAAAAATAGACAAACCATTCTCACTTAAATCTTCAACTTTATAGTCGCGCTGTAATTGGCGGCGAACTAAATCAAGATAAGCAGGAAATCGCTTGGTGCTACTCGCTGTTTGATCACCCATTCCTAACGGTTGCGCTTTTGCAGCCGCCGCTAACTCACTGTCTAAACGACCTTCTCGAACCGCAATATCTAACACTAAATCACGACGTTTAAGTGCTCGTTCAGGGTTTCGCCAAGGATTGTAGTAACTTGCACCACGCACTAATGCGACCAATAAGGCTTGCTTATCGATCGGTAAATCTGCAAGTGGGGTTTTAAAGTAATACTGACTCGCTAAGCCAAAGCCATGGATAGCACGAGGGCCATCCTGACCAAGATAAATTTCGTTAATATACCCTTCTAAAATCTTTTCCTTCGAAAAATGGAGTTCAAGTAAGATTGCCATCAATGCTTCTTTTGCTTTGCGGCTAAAAGTACGTTCAGAACTCAGGTAATAATTTTTAACCAGTTGCTGAGTCAGTGTTGACGCGCCTTGGGAAATACCACCTTGTTTAATATTCGCCACTAATGCACGGGCGATACCACGAACAGAAATACCAAAATGTTCATAGAAGCTATCATCTTCAACCGCCACTAACATTGCTTGTAACGACGCAGGTACTTCGGATAACTGTACTAGCAGTCTATCTTCGTTATGTGCAGGATAAATACCACCAATAACAACAGGCTCTAATCGTAAAAGGCCGACACCATCGTCAGTATCCAGTTTAGCAACCATGCCATCATTCAATATCAACGAAATATTACGTGGGGGCTCTAATCCATCACTAAATTGAAATCCGGGCGTATAAATACGAACCTCATTACCTCGTATATTTGCTTGTCCAGGTTTAGTCGGACGAGCAACAAATTTATAACCTAATAAACTGAGTTCCGTTTTTAAATCAGCTGCAGTTAAAGCCGCGCCTTCGTATAATTCGAGCGGACGTGCGTAAACCGTCGATGGTACAGCCCACTTATTTTCATCAAATGTTGAACGAATAATAATATCTAAATAAATCATTACAGCTAACCCGATAAACACTGGGATGAGTAATAACTTCCACCATAAACCACGACCTTTTACATTCTTACTCACAAGCACCTCTCGCTATCATTTCACCGTTAATGACAGCTCATTAAATTCGTTACTATATTCGAATAATAACATAGTAAATACACTCTAATCGATATTGAATTTAAAGTAATAATCGCTACTTTAAATTGTAAGTTAGACTTAAATGAGCATTTTAAAAGCGCATTAAAATCATAACCTTTACTACAAAATTTGTTATAATACGACGATTAACCCCACCCCCACTACCTTCAAGTGAAACCACAAGTGATTGTATTGGAAAACAACATTTTTTCCTTACTAAATCAACTTTAATAACACCCAAAGCAGTAGATCAATATCACTAACATCGTTTGATTTATTAGATAATCGACTGATATACAACTTATATTATAGCGAAAATGATTCTTGTAACTATGATTAAAAAAACACGGCATAGTTCACATAAAACAAGGATAAACGATGAAAAAATTAACCCCTCTCATTTTATCACTCGCAACAATCGCAACAACCTCAGCCACGGCAGAAGATAAAACATCTGGCGATATCGACTTTTACCTCGGCGCTAAAACAGGTTATATATATACTGCATTTGACAAACTAGATTCTAAAATACCCGCTACTTTTCTTGTAGGAATTCAAAAAAGTAGTTTTGGTTTAGAGTTTGAAGGTACTTTTGTCGATATGGATAAAAACAGTATTGATTTGGAATATGAGTCATACGCTATCTATGGGACATATCGTACATCAGGTACATACTATGCAAAATTAAGGGCTGGTTATTTAGAAGGGACACTAAAGTCAGACACAAAAAAATGGGACGAAGATGGTTTTTCTGGCGGTATAATATTTGGCATTGAGCTTGGTGATGCATTCACGGTAGAAGCGGGCTATACCGTCATTCAAGCAGATTTGAAATATTTTAGTTTAGGCGGTAATGTTCATTTTTAACCACAAGGGATAGTCAATGACTTGAACTATCCCTTTGCCACAAATTAGTAAATGCTAACGATTAAGCTTTAGCAGTTTTTAATTTATTTGCTTCTCTTGCTAATACAGCCGCTTTATCTACTGGTTTAGTAAAGAAAGCAATGACAGTAACAGCCACTAGTAGTGCTGCAAAAGCAAAATAAGTATTATTAGTTGAACCGGCAACAGTTGCTAAGAAACCACCGAAGAAACCAGATACACCCCATGAAGAATAAAGGATGCCGAAGTTAGTTCCGTAAGTTTTTAGACCGTAGTTATCAGCAGTAATTGTAGGGAATACACTTAATAGTGCACCGTATGACATCGCGCCTATTGCAATCGCAACCATCAGCGGTATTTGCGTTGTAATAGTAGTGAAGAATGCCATGTTACCTGCTTGAAGCATAAATACTAAAGCAAGTGTATTTACACGGCCAATCTTATCAGAAATTAAACCACCAACGACACGGCCACCTGTATTAAAGATAGCAAGTAAAACAACGCTGAATGCAATTTGCTCTGATGTCAGGCCGATTGATTTACTGATGTTACCAATACTACCAATAAGCATGATACCTGCAGCAGCTGAAACCATGAACATTACCCATAACTGGTAAAATTGAGGCGTTTTCAGCATTTGTTGCCAGCTAAGATTGATATCATCGCTTGATGCAACCGCTTTCGCTTCAGATGGGTCAGCAACATAACCTGCAGGAGGCGCAACAAGCAGAGACGCTAATGGAATAGCGATTACTAATAGGCCTGCACCTAAGATTTTGAATGTGTCGTAGATACCGTAGTTTTCGATAAGGCTTGTAGATAATGGCGCTAGGTATACAGACGCAAGTCCGAAACCACCCGCAGTTAAACCACTTACTAAACCTTTTTTACCTTTGGGCCACCATTTCATCGCACTTGGGCTAATACATGCATATGAGAAACCGATACCGGCACCAACAATACCGCCAAAGGTAAATTCAAGTTCTACCAAAGTCGTAGTGTAACCTGAAGCAATGAGACCAAGACCAACGAGAGTCACACCAAGCATGGCCACTTTTTGAGGTCCAATCTTGTCTTGTAAAATACCAGCAATAAGTAAACAAGTAGCAAATGTGAACACAGCAATTTTATACGGTGCTTTTACATCTGACGCATCAACGTTTAACGCTTCAGCGAGAGGTACAGTAAAGACCCCCCATGCGTATAGGATACCGATAGTTAGGTTAATGCCGATGCCAGCTAATAGGATTTGCAGTGGTTTATTACTCATTATTGCCTCAAAATTACAAAGATTGCGGCAATCTACACGTTTTGTGATCTAGGTACAACTTTTAATTCAAAATATATTACTTTTGTTGATATGAAGCATTACTAGAAAAGAGAGGGGAAATTTAAATATATATAAATAACAATACATTAAAGGTTAACGTTGCAATTATAAGTCTTTCAGATATATTTTTAACACTACAAACCAAAAAATAAACTTATCACCATCATTAAAAGTAGCATATGAGTCTTTGTTTGAGCCATAGCGCTAGACCTAACTTGTATTATTACAAACTAAAAATGTATAAAAATGGGCACCGAAGCACCCATTTAGTCATTAATCATTTATTACTGATTAAAGTACTGCAGCAATCGCTTTACATAAAGGCTGCATATTGTCTTTGGTCATACCAGCAACACTGATACGGCCAGAACCGACAATGTAAACAGCGTGCTCATCTTTCAATGTAGCAACCTGTTCTTTAGTAAGACCTGAGAATGAGAACATTCCGTTCTGACGAGTAATAAAGCTATAGTCACCAGTCACACCCATTTCTGCAAGTGTTGCTACAAATAGCTCACGCATTTCATGGATACGAACACGCATTTCAGCGACTTCTGCAACCCATTGATTACGTAATATTTCATCATCAAGAATAATCGCAACAACCGCCGCACCATGTGCCGGTGGGTTTGAGTAGTTTGCACGAATACCAGATTTAATTTGACTAAATGCTGCAGCCGCAACATCTTGATCTTTGGCCACTAGCGTTAGACCGCCAACACGTTCGTTGTACAAACCAAAGTTTTTAGAGAAAGAATTCGCAACTAATAGTTCTTCACAATGCTCTGTAAATACACGTAGACCTGCTGCATCTTCTTCTACACCTGTTGCAAAACCTTGGTATGCAAAATCAAACAAGGGTAATAGTTTTTTGTTCGCACATAATTGCGCAAGTGTAGTCCACTGTTGAAGCGTTGGATCAATACCCGTTGGGTTATGGCAGCAACCGTGGAAAAGTATGACATCACCCGCTTCTGCTTCAGCTAGAGATGCGAGCATTGCGTTGAAATCTAAACCACGTGTTTCAGCGTCATAATAAGCATACTGCTTAACTTCTAAACCCGCAGTATTAAAAACATTACCATGATTTGCCCATGTTGGATTACTTACCCAAATACGATCACTTGTTAAATGATTCTTGATAAAATCAGCAGCTGTACGTAGTGCACCAGTACCACCCGGTGCTTGTGCTGTGATTGCGCGTTGCTTTGTTACAACCTCGCTATCAGCACCAAATAATAGTTTTTGTACTGCTGACGCATACGCTTTATGGCCTTCAATACTTAAATAACTTTTACTTTTTTCTTCATTAATTAACTTTTGCTCTGCTAATTTAACTGATTTTAAGATAGGCGTTTGACCTGTTTCATCTTTATAAATACCCACACCTAAATTGATTTTTTCGGCGCGTGGATCTTTAGCAAATGCTTCAGTTAAACCTAAAATTGGATCTGCTGCTGCTGTAACGATTTTCTCAAACATGGTATTCCCTATCTGCTTGTAATTAAACTACGTATTAAACCTAACATTTCACTTATTTATACCATCACAACCCCTAAATTCATAGCTATGTGGCAAAAAAATGGCTGAGATATAACAAATAATGTCAGAGATGAATTGCATTAAATCGATGTTCCATTACTTCACTATAAAACAAACGACTTGTCCAATTTAGCTTGTGCGGTCACATTTCAATTACCATTTAGCATTTAGGCGTTAATACTTCAAATAAATCATATAGATAAGATAATTAATCAATTGATTTACTCAACGTTATCTGTGGTGAGTAGAAAGCAATGCCGAAAATATAGAATAACCCACAATTCATCAGATTTACTGACGAATCATGAACAAAAATTGAGATGTTATTAAGTGTCATCAAAAATAACGCCTTGTAACAATAATGGAAGGTATTATTTTATGGCCAATGCATTATTTTTATTAGCCCCAATATTTTTATTACTCACTCTTGGTAAAGTGATAAAAAAGACCATAGTTACTGATGAAGAGCCTTGGTTTTCTATAAATAAAATCACCTATTCTGTTCTATTTCCGACTTTACATTTAACAAAACATCAACCATGGATTTTGGCACTCCCTTTGATGATTATGCTCATACAGAGTTAGTTAATACTCCAATAATTAGAGCCTAAAAAGTTTGGCTCTGATGCTTATTTAAAAACAAAAAAAGGAGCCTTTCGGCTCCTTCAATCTTCAAAAAATTTTGTATCATTTAACCGATACTAACATCGCAATTACATTGCTTTGAAGATTTCTTCTACGCTTTCTTTAGCATCGCCAAACAGCATAGTTGTATTCTCTTTGAAGAATAATGGGTTTTGAACACCAGCATAACCAGTTGCCATACTACGTTTGAATACAACAACGTTCGTTGCATTCCATACTTCTAGTACAGGCATACCTGAGATTGGCGAGTTTTCTTCTTTCGCTGCTGGGTTAACCGTATCATTCGCACCAATTACAAGTACAGTATCAGTGTCGTTGAAATCATCATTGATCTCATCCATCTCTAATACGATATCGTATGGTACTTTTGCTTCAGCAAGTAATACGTTCATGTGACCAGGTAAACGACCCGCTACAGGGTGAATACCAAAGCGTACATCAACACCCGCGTCACGCAATTTCTTCGTGATTGCAAATACAGGATACTGCGCTTGCGCTACAGCCATACCATAACCCGGAGTGATGATTACACGCTTAGAACCCATTAGCATTTCAGCAACTTCAGCTGCAGATGTTTCAACGTGAACACCTTGCTCTTCATCTCCTGTTGGCGCAACAACGTCGTTACCGAAGCCACCTGCAATAACAGAGATAAACGAACGGTTCATCGCTTTACACATTACATAACTTAAGATTGCACCTGAAGAACCAACGAGCGCACCTGTTACGATTAACAGATCATTACCTAAGATAAGACCTGTAGCTGCACCAGCCCAACCAGAATAAGAGTTAAGCATAGATACAACAACTGGCATATCTGCGCCACCAATTGATAGCACTAAATGCGCACCAAATACGATGGCGATAAGACTCATTAATACTAATGCTGTTGTGTTACCTTCAAAGCCAGCACCAACAAACGAGAACATTAGATAAATAGTAGCAAGTAATGCAACTAAGTTCATTTTATGGCGGTGTGGTAGCATTAACGCGCTCGATTTAACACGACCGTTTAATTTACCCCAGGCAATTAATGAACCAACAAATGTAACGATACCAATGAATACACCCAGGAAGATTAATGTTAAGTGAATACTTAACATAACTGGATCTGTAATATTGTATTCAATATAACTGTTGTAACCGATAAATACAGCCGCTAAACCGCCGAAGCTGTTTAGGATCGCAACCATTTCTGGCATTTCAGTCATTCCGACTTTGTTTGCCCAGCGCACACCAAATGCACCACCAGCAAGCATAGCAGCAATGATATAACCGATATTTGTTACGTCACTACTAAATAATGTTGCAACAACCGCTACAATCATACCCAGAATACCGACATAAATGCCTTTCTGTGCCGTTTCTTGCTTTGATAACGCAGCAAGAGCAAGTACAAACAGTACCGCTGCCGCGATATATGCGGCTTCTAAAATACTTTTACCACCTGCAACTTCCTGTACCACGTCAACAGCGACAGGAGCTTGTTCTGCAACTGCAATCTGTGCCAATTGCGCGGCTTGTGTTGCTGCATCTACCGCTACTTGCGCAGCATTGATAGCATGTTGTGCAGCTTCAATTGATTCTTGAGACATTATAAAAATCCTTATTTACGGAACATTTTCAACATACGCTCAGTAACGGCAAAACCACCGGCGATGTTGACAGTGGCAATAAATGTGCCGAGGAATGCGAGTAAGGTTACAAGACCACTCTCTGCGCCCATTTGGAAGAAAGCACCAAGAATAACAATACCTGAAATCGCATTCGTTACACTCATCAGCGGCGTATGTAATGACGCTGCCACATCCCAAATCAAGTAATAACCAATCACACAAGCCAGTGCGAATACCATTAAGTGATTTAAAAATTCAGCAGGAACATAATTTGCTAGCGCTGAATATGCCCAGATACCGCCACCGGCTAATAATGCCTTATAGATACCTGTTTTTTTCTTTTCAGGTTTAACTAGCGCTTCTTTCACTTCTTCTTGTTTCGCCGCTTGAGGAGCAGCTGAAACTTGAATAGGTGGCGCAGGCCAAGTAATTTCACCGTCTTTAATTACCGTCACACCACGTTGAACGACATCATCAAAGTTGATGGTCATTTCGCCGTCTTTTTCTGGTGTAAGTAATTTAAGTAAGTTAACTAAGTTGGTACCGTAAAGCTGTGATGCTTGTGCTGGTAGACGACGAGCCATTTCGTTATAACCGATGACTTTAACACCACCGTCAGTCGTAATAACTTTATCAACCACACTAGGTTCAACGTTACCACCGTTCACTGCAGCTAAATCGACAATCACACTACCCGCTTTCATGGCATCAACCATTTCTTGGCTAATTAGGCGTGGTGCTGGACGACCAGGAATTAATGCAGTGGTAATGATGATATCCGCATCAGCAACTTGCTCAGCAAGCATTTTCTGCTCTTGAACCTTATAGTCGTCACTCATTACTTTCGCGTAACCATCACCAGATCCCGCAGACTCGTCAAAGTCTACCGTTAAGAATTCAGCACCCAAACTGGTGATTTGTTCTTTAACTTCAGGACGCGTATCGTACGCACGAACAATAGCACCTAAACTGCCTGCTGCACCTACAGCAGCAAGACCAGCAACACCAGCACCAATAATCAGTACTTTGGCAGGTGCTACTTTGCCAGCAGCGGTAATTTGACCGGTAAAGAAACGGCCAAATTCATTTGCTGATTCGATTACTGCACGGTAACCGGCGATATTAGCCATTGAGCTTAATGCATCAAGTGACTGTGAACGTGAAATACGTGGCACAGAATCCATTGCTAAAACATTGATTTCACGTTTTGCAAGTTTCTCTAAAAGTGCTTCATTTTGGGCTGGCCAAATAAAGCTGATTAATGAAGTGCCTTTTTGTAATAGCTTAATTTCTTTGTCGTTCGCTGGCGCATTAACTTTTAGTACAATGTCAGAAGCCCAAACTTGTTTGGTATCTTCCGATATCGTTGCTCCAGCCGCCTCAAAAGTAGCATCACTAAAATTAGCTAATTTACCAGCATTGCTTTCAACCAATACTGAAAAGCCTAATTTTTGTAACTGCTCAACCGTTGCTGGTGTTGCAGCAACTCGAGTTTCACCTTTGAGACTCTCTCTTGGTATACCTATTTGCATCATCTGTTCCTGTCTGTTTCAACATCAAAGATAAAATACTACGTTCCATGTGTACTCATATAGCATGAGGTACGGAGAAGCATCAGTACAAAATATCGGATTTAACCCTTCATATTCAAAATGAAGAGTGTCATTTGTCACTAACGATTGTTCACAAAAATGTGACTTAACGCAACAACAATTTATATTAACTTACCCCATTTTAAATGGAAATTAGAATCTAAAATGTAGATTAAACGTAAAGTAAATAATTCTTAGATCGAATTAAAGCATCTTTGAAGTTCAGTTGACAAGATTAAATTAGTTTAATCTTCAACGACTTACATGACTAACATGAAAGGGTTTCGTTTGAAATGAAGTGGAATATTAAAATGGTATAATGCCTAAAAATGACACGATGAAACAAATAGACATATGTTGTTACTTTTTATTATAAAGTGTAGTTTTATACTTATCATGAGTGATTCATGGCTAATTTTACAGCACTAAAGGTTAAAATATAATAACCTAAAACTAACGAATCCATAATTTAAACGTGCGTTTGATAATGATTAATCAGCTATAACTATCAAATTAAATGGTTTTACATATCAAACAGTGAAAATATTATCTGTAATCCCCACAATTTCTACACCATTAACGTTATATTTGCAGAACCGACTAGCTCCTTGTCCTTAAACAACAATATTGGATGAATATTACTGCCATAATTCGCCACAGAGAATAACTCAATATGATGATGTGCTGATTCTATACTCATTCGTAAGAAGCCATTATGTATGTGCCATTCACCATAAAATTGATCTCTCAAAAACAATGGACATAAGACCGCATCACGAGTTCGTAAACAATCTAACTTAGCCGCTTGACCGCGATAGGTGGTTTCTAACCAATGTGAATTGGCCATTTCGGGATAATCAAAGTCTCGCTTACCCGCCTCCCACAAGATATATTCACCCGAAGTACGGATAAAACGCGCTTCTTCGTCAGATATATCAAGCACCGATTCTGCCTCTAACGTCCCCTGAGTTTCATACTTGTATAACAAGATTAATTTATCGATTTCAGTTATCTGGCCAAGCATACTGTTAGACTCTTAAACATGGGGTATAATGTAACGGTAGCCAAGATAAATAAAAATGCATAAATAAATGTGCATATGTATGATATCAATACAGCCGCTTACAAAAAAATCAAGCATAGATCGCACTAACTAAGATTTAATATGCCCTACTTTTATTGTTGCGATTAGTATCTACGCGCAGTTAGGCCCTAAATAAGCATATTATTAAGACGATATAAGAGGTAAGGACACAATGGATACACACGTATTGGTGGTAGAAGACCAACAAGATATCGCAAATTTAATTCGAATCAATTTAGAGATGATCGGCAAAAAAGTGACTTGTTGCCATAACGCTAAAGATGCATTTGAACAGCTACGTAGCAATGTGTTCCAGCTTATATTATTAGATCTAAACCTACCAGATATGGATGGGTTAGATATATGCAAAAAAATAAGAACCAATGATGCGATTGTTCCTATTATGATGTTAACCGCTCGCACAGAAGAATTAGATCGAGTTCAAGGGTTAGAAGCTGGTGCAGATGACTACCTTGCCAAACCATTTAGCGTATTAGAATTACAAGCCCGTGTAAAAGCCTTACTTCGCCGCAGTAATGTACAAGCTGCAAATAACCTTGAACCAGAACAAATCAAGATTGCAGACTTAGTCATAGATCAAGCGACGCATAGTGTTCATCGGAATAAGGAACTCATCTCTTTAACCAGTACTGAATTTTCTTTGCTATTATTTTTAGCCAAATCGCCTGGCCGTGTGTATAGCAGAGAGCAATTGCTTGCTGAAGTATGGGATTATCATAACGACTGTTATGAACATACGGTAAATTCACACATGAATAGATTAAGAAACAAAATAGAGCCGAACCCTGCAGAACCTACATACATTAAAACAGTGTGGGGCGTTGGCTACAAACTGGAGGTCAGCGATGTCACATAGATCTTTATTAGGACAAATTACATTCCCGTTAATTATTTTGTTTACCACTATGGCTGCCGGGTTGTTTTTTATTTATTGTGTCATTACGGATACAAACTCAGCCCGCGTAGAACAAACACTACACAAAAATTTAGCGCAACAAATCATCCACTATTCTGAAGATTTACAGCAAGGCGAGATTAGTCTTACAGCACTAAAACCCGCCTTCCACAGTTTAATGTTGCTTGGCCCCAGCTATGAAATATACATCACAGATAACCAAGGTAAATTACTCGTCTATGCAGCAGAACCGAATAAAATAAAAAGGGAATCGATTGATACAAAACCATTAGACCATTTTATAAAAGGCGCTACCTACCCTATTTATGCCGATAACCCTAGAAGTCTAGATCAACAAAAGCTCTTTTCAACAGCCCCTATATTTAAAGATAACCAACAAATTGGCTATGTCTTTGTCATTCTCGGTGGCGATAAATACGATAGCATCGTAAAAAACTTATCGTTCGATAGCGGTATGTATAAGACCCTTGCGGCACTTATTGTATTCTTCGCACTTGCTTTTGCACTATTAGTATTCATTTTTGCACGAGTCGTGAGGCCGATAATACAACTTGATCAAGACATGACTAATTTTGTTAAAAATGATTTCTCAACGGTCTCAACATCAACACCGCATCAGTATGCTGCGAATGAGATTATCAATCTACACAATAATTTTTCGTCATTAGAAGAGAAGATACACAAGCAACTTACACAGATTAAATCGACGGAGCAACTGCGTCGAGAAATGCTTTCGCATATCTCCCATGATCTAAAAACACCGCTAGTTTCCTTAAAAGGTTATCTTGAAACCTGGTTGTTACAATATCCAGAAACGGCCGGAAGTGACTTTATTCAAGTGGCACAAAAGAACGCCAATCAATTACAACGCCTTGTCGAACAAATCATCGAGCTCGCTCAACTCGACAGTAATACGGTAAGCCTATATCAAGAACCTGTCGCAGTTGCCGAGCTGGCACAAGATGTATTAAGTAAATTCCAGCTACAAGCACAACAGAAAAATATTACCCTGTCAGTTGAACCTAAAGATCCAAGTCTACAAGCCATTGCCGATATTGCTAAATTGGAGCGAGTACTAACCAACCTTATTGATAACGCCCTAAGACACTGTCAATCCGGTGACAGTATTAAGATCCATCTGCAACCGAAAGACAACCAGCTAATCATTAGTATTGCCGATTCTGGCGTGGGTATTCCGAAGGAAGATGTTGACCGGATTTTTGACGCTCATTTTAGGGCTAAAAATACCGTCAATGGTCAGCAAGGAAACTCGGGGTTAGGACTTGCTATCGTTGCCAAACTACTTTCACTGCATCATGCCAAGATCTCGGTTTCTAGCGTGTTAAGCCAAGGTACAACGTTCAGCTTTAGCTTACCGACCAATGTGAGAATATAGACTTACTTGCAGCTAAGTGCTAGTCAACTAAGCTGCAGATCTTACCTTTAATTATTTTTGAATAACACAACCTCTCCACATCCCCTTCCGATTTTATTCACTCTAGATCAAATTTTTCAAATAGTTATCACTACTTATCATTATTTTCACCACAAATATATTAACCCACACTAGTCTTATACAAACCGTTAAATTACGGTTATTCACCCCTCAATACACCCTTTAGGATGGATGAACATGCACATATTTAAACTCACTTATACCCTTGTATTTATCACCCTTATCACAGGTTGTGCCAGCTTTGAAAAAAAGTCATCGACGACAGTAGAACTCCAACAAATTAAAGTCAGTAATACACGCCTCAATCAACGCGTAAACGATGCCGTGACGAACGTTGAGCAAACTTACCTAAAGGTGAAAGATGAAAACTTTGCTACCTATGCCCCAAGTACTTGGGAGTCAGTTCAAAAAGATTTAGTCAGTATGCGCAAACTCGTGAATAGATTCGATCCCAATGATCAAGGTTTTTTTGGTGGCCCATCAGAAAGTACTGTTTTAGAAGGGATTTCAGAGGTCAATGATGGATTAATTAAAGCGCAAAAAATAAAAACTCAGGTAACTACATTTTTATCTCAACCCTTGGCTGATATTGAATATCTAACCCCCAAAATAGACAATGTATGGCAAAGAGATTTCGCGATTATTAATCAAGATTTAAACCACATCATAAATATGATTGAGGATGATTATTTAGTTTCAAGACAAGAATTTGAGCGTGCTAAGTTACAGAAAAAAATCAGTGCTCTCGAAATAAATATAGTTACAGCAAACTATTACTCTCCACTTGAAGAACAATTCAAACTGCTAAATCAGCAATTAATTCCGCTAAGCTACAATAACGTATCGCAGGGTTTACAACGGCTTAATACCATTATCATTACCAGCCCTCGTGATACAGATTTGCTGACAACAACAGCGAACTTAATCGAAAATGGGATTCAACGTGCGGAGCATATAACGACAGATGTAAGCTGGATAAATGGACTTGATATAAAACAACGTGAACAGGTTGTTTTACACTACCGCGCCACACTAGAAGGATTAGGTACTAAGTTTATCGGTCAAGACCTATCAAACTTGTCATACAAGGCTCAAGTGCAAACGTTTGAACTCGCGCTTACTGCTAAGTTAGCAAAGTTTGAAACAACAGATGCAGGTACGGCTTATAAGCAACGTACGTTAAGCGACCTTGATAATTAGCTTTTACAGCAAAAAGGGCCTAAATTTCTCTAGGCCCTTTTTGCGATGACTTAGATTCCAATAATAAGTGGCATTGCAAAAATACGTCACAATTGCGCCAACTCAATAGGAGGGATGACCCTTAACTAAGTTATTGACACGTCTTAACGATAAAACGATTCAACAGTTCCTTTTATCGTCATCAAAAGCGGTTGACCGCGACGGTCCAACGCTTTATGTGACGGTACTTTTACCCAACCTTCACTGATACAATATTCTTCAACATCGAAACGCTCTTTACCATTAAGTATAATACCAATGTCGTGCTGGAAAACTTCTTCTATATGATGTGGGCTGCGGGGATTACCCGAAAGGCGATCCGGTAAAGCTGGTTTCGATTTAATATCGTTCATGTTCGTGACCTGTAGTAAATAAAAAGTGCGCTATTGTAGACAATATAGGCCTAACGCTCAAGGGCTGCGGTAATAAATGTTTCTAAAAATACCTATCGTAACGGATAACTCGTGACAGAAACCGTGGTAGCTTTACCAAAGTATCAATAACAGTGCATCAATTAATCTATTGTACCGTTTTCATTCAGCACAGATTATAGTCAGTAAAATTAAAGTGGCTCACCACGATTGTTTTCGCTATGCGTTTAACCTTTTCACGGCTAACGTGATGTGGGAGAGCAACAATCGGCTACGGCGCTATTCCACCAGTCTAGTAAATGCTAAGCTACGCCTTAGTGATGCTAAGCAGTGAGCCCCACGCAAAAGATTGACTAATCACACGGAACTAACTAAACGGAATTTACCATGCGTTTACGCCATATTGAAGTATTTCATGCCATTTATATGACTGGTTCGGTGACTAATGCGGCTGAGTTTTTGCATGTGTCGCAGCCATCGGTCAGCAAAGTGTTAGCTCATGCCGAGCAGCAACTAGGCTTTGCGTTATTTGAGCGGATAAAAGGACGGTTGATTGCCACCGAAGAGGCGAACTTGCTTTTTGGTGAGGTAGACAAAATGTATCAACAGCTCCGCTCGGTTCGTCATTGTGCGCTTAATCTTAAAAATAAAAGCAGTGGTAAAATAACCATTGGTCTAGCACCTGCTTTAGGATTCGAACTTATTCCGCAGGCTGTCGCACGTTATAATAAACTTAACCCGCAAGTCCATATACACCTACAAACGATGCACCATGACGAGGTTCGTCAGGCCCTCACTGAGCACAAAATTGATTTTGCATTGATGTTCTCACCGCCGCCACTGCCTGGGATTAAGCAGCAGCTCGTTTGTTTGTCACAGTTGGTCATGATGTACCCACGTGATTTACTACCCGACATACCGACTCATGTTAGCCTAGATCAATTTGAACATCAGGAAGTGATTGGTATTGGCGACAGTGGTCCCTTAGGTGATTTACTCTGGCATCGATTAACTGAAGATGATATTGCCATTAATACTAATATCACGGTTCAAACCTATTTTATTGCCGCACGTTTGGTTTCTCAAAATATCGGTGTGTGTGCTATTGATGAATTTACCGCTCGGGGTAATCTCAACGATAAGGTTGCTATAGCGGCCATTAAACCAGCACTTAATTTTAATTTAACCGTGTTACGACTTGAAGATAAAAATCTTTCGCAGATAGCCAATGATTTTCTTGAACTGGTGATTGAGTTTTCCAATGCTAAACACCACACGTCAGAATCCCAGCCTATAACCTAAGGTTATAGGCTGGGTAGTTTTTACTATTTCCAGTTTTTTGTTTGCTCGCTTAAGGTTAGTTCTCCAAACAACACTAACCCTAAGATGGAAATAGCCCCATGAAGATACAAGCGCCATACTTACTTTTTTTAGGTGATGCCACCGATAACCTTTCAATTAAAATGGCTAAAGGGGTTGCCGATTGGCGCCCTGAGCTTTGTACAGGTCAATTCCGCTTAGATGGCTGTAGCGTCACAGCCAATCAACCAGATATGACTATCGCAGAAGCAAAACAAGCTGGCGCAAAAACGTTTGTGCTCGGTTTTGCTAACAGCGGCGGAACTATCGATAAAAAGTGGATACCATTTATTGTTGATGCGCTAAATAACGGTTTTGATATTGTCAGTGGTTTACATGATAAATTAAGTGATATTCCACAAATTAAACAGCTCGCAGAAAAGCTAAATCTACAACTAATTGATATTCGACATCCACAGCAAAAATTTAACACTGGCACTGGCAAGCAACGCAGCGGTAAACGGTTAATCACCGTAGGTACTGATTGTTCGGTTGGTAAGATGTATACCTCACTAAGCCTTGAACAGGCAATGAAACAGCGTGGCTTAGCTGTGGACTTTCGTGCCACCGGCCAATGTGGCATTTTGATTGCTGGTAATGGCGTTGCCATTGATTGCGTCGTAGCAGATTTCATTGCAGGTGCTAGTGAGAGCGTATCACCAGCCAATGACCCAGAGCATTGGGATGTCGTTGAAGGTCAGGGATCATTATCGCACCCCGCATTTGCAGGGGTTAGCCTTGGTTTACTGCACGGTGCTCAGGCTGATGCAATTGTGGTTTGTCATGCCATTAACCGAGAGTCAATGCGTGGTATTAAAAATCGCGCACTACCTTCAATTGCTGACACCATCGCGCTAAATGTTACCTCAGCACGAGTCACAAACCCTCAAGCACAGGTGGTTGGCATTACCCTTAATACTTCCAGTGTCAGTGATGGCGAGGCGCTTGATATCTGTCGCACTATCGAGCTAGAACTCGGCTTACCTTGTGTAGACCCTATGCGTCATGGCGTTGACTCCATTATCGATAACTTGTGTTCGGAGATCTAGGATGAGCCAACTTAATTGCACTATAACCAAGCAGCAATGGCGGTTAGCCAAAGAATTTAGGATTTCACGCGGGGTAAAAAATCAGGCAGATGTGGTCGTGGTTACATTAAGCGACGGCCAGCATACAGGCTGGGCCGAAGCCGTCCCTTATGCCCGTTATGACGAAACAGTCGAGTCTGTGATGTCGCAAATATCGCAAATAATGCCACAGCTAACTCACACGACCACGGGCCAAGACTTGTTAGCACTGTTACCGCCTGGCGCCGCCCGCAATGCCCTAGACTGCGCCCTGTGGGACTTAACTGCTAAACAACACCAGCTACCTGTGGCGCAGTTAGTCAATATCACGACTCCAATACCTCAGGTCACGGCGCAAACTCTGAGTTTAGATACAGTAGACAAGATGGCCAGCGAGGCGGCAAGCCTTAGCGAACGACCACTAATAAAAGTAAAGTTAGATCGCGAACTGGTACTAGAGCGCATGTGTGCAATTGCTTTGGCTGCACCGGACTCTCGTTTTATTATTGACGCAAACGAAGCCTGGGATATCGACTTATTAAAGCAGTTACTCCCGCGATTAAAGCAACTTAATGTTGCCCTAATTGAACAACCGCTGCCCAGCGCAGACGATCATCAGCTGGCAGGATTTAAGTCTGAGATACCGCTTTGCGCCGATGAATCTTGCCATACCAGCGATGATTTACCGCGTTTGGCTGGGCTCTATCAGGCAATTAATATTAAGCTTGATAAAACCGGTGGTTTAACCGAAGCGTTACGGTTACTAACCGCTGCGCAGCAACAAGGTTTTATCGTGATGACCGGTTGCATGGTTGGTACCTCATTAGCCATGGCTCCCGCTTTCTTAATCGCTCAAAGCGCTTCTTTTGTTGACCTTGACGGGCCGCTGTTGTTAGCAACAGATCGCGACCATGCCTTCAACTTTGAGCAGGGCGATATGCAATTATTGTCGAGTGAACTATGGGGCGGAGCCAGCAATGGCAATAACCAGGAATTAAAGAAAATAGCCATGGCTATGGATAACAATATCCCGGTTTAATAACTGGCGTTATCCCGTTTTGGCTACCTGCTAATTGTATAAATATAAAAACAAAGGAGATAAGAATGTTAATCAAAAAGCTAGCCCTCACTGCCATCGTTGGTGTCGCGGCCATGATGACAACATCTGCGTTTGCAGAAACTAAACATGTGGTAATTGGTACCGGCGGTCAAACGGGAGTTTATTATCAAGTTGGTGGTGCGATCTGTCGCCTAGTTAACAAAGGCACTGCCGATCACGATATTAACTGTACTCATAAAACAGGTAGTTCAATAACTAACCTTAACGGTATTCGTGCCGGAGATATTGACATGGGGACGGCCCAATCGGATTGGCAATTCCATGCGTATAACGGCACCGCGCCAGACCAGTTCCAAAACGGAGCATACAAAGAATTACGAGCGGTATTCTCGGTTCATCCAGAACCTTTCACCGTTGTTGCTCGTGCCGACTCAGGCATCAAGACATTTGCCGATCTTAAAGGTAAAAAAGTCAATGTTGGTAACCCAGGTTCAGGCTCGCGTGGCACCATGGAAGTTATCATGGCTAAAATGGGTTGGACCATGGATGACTTCGCTGTGGCATCACAATTAAAGTCATCAGAACAAGCGGCAGCGCTTTGTGACGGGAAGGTGGATGCCATCGTTTACGCTGTTGGCCACCCCAATGGTTCAATCAAAGAAGCGACCACGTCTTGTGACTCGATATTAGTTCCGGTAGACAATGCACAAGCTAAGAAGCTAGCTGCTGACAATGATTATTATGCAATGGTTACAATTCCAGGGGGCATGTATAAAGGTTCAGCTACCGATACAGCCACTTTTGGCGTTGCCGCGACCTTTGTTAGTTCAACAGCGACTGACGACGAAACTATTTACCAGATCGTAAAAGCAGTGTTTGAAAATTTCAAACGTTTCAAGAAAATGCACCCTGCTTTTGCTCACCTGAAAGAAAGCAACATGATCATTGATAACCTATCAGCACCACTTCACGACGGTGCGATCCGTTACTACAAAGAACGTGGTTGGATATAATCGAACAAACGACTACGGCTGAATTTTAATTCAGCAATCAACTAAGGCGAAAGTATTAGCGCACTTTCGCCTGATTGCGTTTCTGAAATATCCGCAGTGGTGAAAAACAATAAAGTTAAGCCAAAATTTCATTAATAATGCGATATGTTATCAACATTTTAGGGTTGGAGTTCGCCAGAGAGGGAAAGGGATGAGTGCATATAATACCAACACATCAAAAATGAGTGATGGAGATATTCAGGAACTGGTTGCATCAAGTGACACTGGCGCTCGAACGCCGTCCAATAAAGTTATTGTTAAACTACTTGCAGCGACAGCACTAGCCTGGTCGATATTTCAAGTCTGGATCGCGTCACCAGTACCATTTACCATTGGCTGGGGCGTATTCTCAGGAGATGAAGCTCGTAAAATTCACTTGGCATTCTCCATTTTTCTTACTTTCATGGTCTATCCGGCACTGAAAAGTTCTTCGCGGATGCATATTTCACCGTTCGATTGGAGCTTAGCGATAGTCGGTGCCTTTTGCGCACTTTATCCGTTTATCGCCGATTTGGCATTGATCGAGACGCTGTTCGGTAGTCGATTGTCTGACCGCCCCGCAAACCCCAATAACATAGACATTGTGTTCTCGGTTATTGGCATCATTCTGTTGCTCGAAGCAACGCGGCGCGCCTTAGGTGCTCCCTTAATGGTCGTCGCCATTGTATTCTTAGCTTATACCTTTCTAGGGCCCTATGCCCCTGGACTACTCGCTTGGAAAGGTTCTTCTTTTGGTGGCACTATGGATCACCAATGGTTATTCTCTGAAGGGGTCTTCGGGATCGCACTGGGTGTTTCGACCGAATTAGTGTTCTTGTTCGTATTATTTGGGGCCTTATTAGATCGCGCTGGCGCGGGTAATTACTTTATTCAAATAGCCTTTTCAATGATGGGACACCTCCGGGGTGGGCCTGCAAAAGCAGCGGTAGTTGCGTCCGGTATGACCGGGTTAATTTCGGGATCTTCAATTGCCAACGTGGTCACTACGGGTACCTTTACAATTCCAATGATGAAGCGAGTTGGCTTTAGCGCTGAGAAAGCTGGTGCGATTGAAGTTGCCTCGTCGGTAAACGGTCAGATCATGCCTCCCGTGATGGGAGCGGCGGCCTTTCTGATGGTGGAATACGTTAACATTTCTTATTTCGAAGTGGTTAAACATGCGTTCTTACCCGCGATGATTTCTTATATTGCCCTAGTATACATAGTCCATTTAGAGGCGATGAAATCTAATATGCAAGGCTTGACTAAGCGAGGTGAAAGCAAGCCTGCTAAATATATGATGCTGTCTTGGGCGATGACAGTATCGGCTATTCTGGCGATGGGTGGTGGGCTCTACTACTTATCTGAAGTTTATCAGGTCATGGCATCCTCTGGGGCTCGTCTGACGGGGATTATTGCGGTATTACTCATTCAATTCCTGGTACTTAAAGGCCTAAAATCGCGCGCCGCAGAAAATAGCTATACCAAAATCGTCTCTACAGGCGCTATGGTATTGTGCAACATTGTGGTTGGCGCCTTTGGTTTATTCTTCCTGGTCGATATGATTCAGGATACCTTTGGTAAAAGCTTAACGCCTTGGGTTATGGGCGCAATCACCGTAGTGGCCTATATCTTCTTGGCAAAACTAAGCTCTGCTTACCCTGATTTGGTACTTGACGATCCGAACTCTCCGGTCCTTCAATTACCTGAAACAAAACCAACTGTAATGGCTGGACTGCATTTTTTACTACCGGTAATTGTACTGATTTGGTGTCTGATGGTTGAGCGGTTATCTCCTGGCCTCTCGGCTTTCTATGCCACCATATTGATGATTTTCATTTTGCTGACCCAGCGTTATGTGTTTGCTTTTTTCCGCGATCAAACAACGTCAGGCCGTTTTAAGTTAGGCTTTGATGAACTGATCGACGGAATGATTGCTGGTGCCAGAAACATGATCGGTATCGGTATCGCCACGGCGGTGGCTGGTATTATCGTGGGTGCAGTTTCTCAAACCGGAGTTGGACTAAAACTGGCTGCATTGGTTGAGTTCTTGTCGATGGGTAACATCATATTGATCTTATTATGGACCGCAATCCTGAGTATTATTTTAGGCATGGGTCTGCCAACGACGGCTAACTATATCGTTGTATCCTCGTTATTAGCGCCAGTTATTGTAAGTCTTGGTCAGCAAAATGGCTTGATCGTACCGTTAATTGCAGTGCACATGTTCGTCTTTTATTTTGGTATAATGGCCGATGTGACTCCACCAGTGGGACTCGCTTCCTTTGCGGCGGCGGCGATTTCTGGAGGTAAGCCAATGACCACTGGCTTCATTGCCTTCTTCTATTCGTTGCGAACCGCCTTATTACCATTCCTGTTTATTTTCAACACGGATTTGTTGTTAATTGATATCACCTTTACCGAAGGCATACTTATTTTCATTGTCGCAACAGCCGCAATGCTGATCTTTACCGCGGGTACTCAGGGTTACTTCTTGGCTAAATCAAAAGTGTGGGAATCGATGGCATTAATGTTAATCGCCTTCACCTTATTCCGCCCTGGGTTCTGGATGGATTATGTGGTGCCTCCTTATGATGAACGCGGTGGTGCTGGTTTGGCACAGGCGATGGCTGATGTCGAGCCGGGGCAGGAACTACGGATCCTAGTAAACGGCCAAAATGATGTTGGTGATCCTGTCACCCTCACGATGCTAATCGCCGTTGGTGATGAAGCGACAGGGCAAGAGCGCGTCGAAGCTTATGGGTTAGAATTACTGGTACAAGACAATGGTGACATCATGATCGATAACGTTAGCTTTGATAGCCCTGCATCAAAAGTAGGCTTCGATTTTGACCAGGTGATCGCTAGCGTTGGAGTACCGGTTGAACGGCCTGCTCGTCAATGGTTCTATATTCCGGCATTACTATTGTTGGGCTTAATTGGCTTTACTCAGCGTCGTCGATTAAAAGTATCGGCGCAAGCTACGCCGTATGTTAATGCAATAACGGACAAGTAACCCTAAAATAATGTGTCTTGCGCTAACCCAGATGAGCATATATACAAACCGGTATTATCACCTGATTTGGGTATATGCTCATCTGTCGATCCCTACCACGGTATAAATAACGGCTTCCATTGCGCCTGCGTAAAGGGCAAACAATACACGTTCTACGTCACACATTTGCAGCTCACTTTATGATGAACTGCGGAAATATATTAGTATTAATAACAAAACAGAGTGCTTATTGCTACGCAACAATAACTTACATCACCGCCCTAAAAGACAGTATTTTTCGTCAAAGGTGATAAAAAAGTGGCGCACCAAGTAAAAACATAGACTAAATCATACAAATATATGCTTAATACGGCTATTATAAAATATCGGATATAAGTTAAAACCACTAATATCAAACACTTAAATTAAAGCAACATAATATGTTACAAGGAATAATATGAGTCTTGAAGTTCGTGATCTGTCAATTTTATTAATTGAGCCTTCTAGCACACAACGTAAATTCATTACTACACAATTACAAGACGCTGGTGTTGATAACATCGAATGCCTTGTCTCAATCGAGCAGGCAAAGCAAAGTTTAACCGGATTTATTCCGGATTTGATTATCAGCGCGATGTATTTTGAAGATGGCTCTGGCGCGGAATTGGCGGAGTTCGTTAAATCTAATGTGCTGACTGAAAATATTGCCTTTATGCTCATTTCTAGCGAGCAACGATTTTCTGTCTTAGATCAAGTGAAACAAGCTGGCGCTATCGCAATTTTGCCCAAGCCATTTAAGTTTGTCGACTTGCAACGCGCCCTCAATGCCACACTGAGTTACATTGAACCAGAAGAAATGGAACTGGATTTATACGATGTAACCACATTAAAAATACTGGTAGTTGATGACAGCCTGACAGCGAGAAAACACATCTGTCGCGTACTCAATAGCATGGGTATTGTGAATATCACCACAGCAGAAAATGGTGTCGAAGCACTGGAATATCTAGCACAAAATACATTCGATTTGATCGTTACCGATTACAACATGCCGGAAATGGATGGCAAAGAGTTAATTGAAAAGATCAGAATGAACCCAGAATTATCTTACTTACCCATTTTGATGGTGACATCTGAAGAAGGCTGCGCCCAGTTAACCGCTGTAAAACAAGCTGGTGTCTCGGCACTATGTGATAAACCTTTTGATATTGATACGGTCAGAATGCTTGTGCAGCAGTTATTGAATGAACAATAGTACAGGTCTACTCGTAGTTTGAAGACTACTCTTAACATAGAGTAGATTCATCAAGGGGATGAACAACTCACCAAGCTCATTCCCTTTTTAACCATTAAAAGACTATCCGTTCACTGCTTTTATCCCTTTCAGCTGCTGAAATGAACTTTCTTTCGCATCTTTTAAAAACTCAACCATGTACGGCATTTCAAGTTGTTCAATACGAATGGCCGCATACAAGGTTGTCCAACAGCTTTCCTCACCGAGTGGTTTAGCTAGGATATAATCTTTTTCTAAGTACTCTGTTAACGCCCAATTTGGCAATGCCGCAACACCGCGCCCACTCGCCACCAGCTGTAACATCATGATGGTTAATTCCGCATGTCGAATGGCATGAGGGGAAACACCTGCAGGATCTAAAAATAAATTAAAAATATCTAATCGTTCCTGCTCTACAGGGTACGTGATCAACGTTTCATCACTCAAATCCTCTGGATCTATATACGCTTTATCTGCTAAAGCATGATGGCGACTGACCGCAAGCATCGGCTGATAGCTAAACAGCGGTTCGTAATGAATACCTGATAATATTTGTGGATCAGAGGTCACCACTAAGTCTAGGTCTCCCCGCTTTAATGCTGGTAAAGGCGCAAAACTAAAGCCCGAGGTTAAATCAAGCTCGACTTCAGGCCACTGGTCACGGAACACATCAATCGCCGGCATTAACCACTGAAAGCAACTGTGACATTCGATTGCCATGTGTAAACGCCCTGCATTACCCGATAATAAACGGCTAATATCACGTTCAGTATTAGCAAACATAGGTAATACTGATTTCGCAAGTTTAAGTACCCTCTCCCCTGCTACCGTAAAGCGTAGCGGTCTTGTTTTTCGAATAAATAACGCCGTATTTAAACGGTCTTCAAGATCTTTTATCTGATGTGATAACGCTGATTGCGTCATATAGAGACTTTCAGATGCTTCGACTAATGAACCTGTCTTTTCTAATGCAATTATAGTTTTCAAATGCTTAACTTCGAGCATCGTTAATTTCCTTTTAAACGGATGGCTAAGTTCAGCATAATGCCAACATCAATTAATTTCAACTTAATCAGTAAAAATATGAATTTGATTCATGTGAGATAATGTTCAATACTTTAGCCATCTAAACAGCTAAGCGTCTATACATTAAGTTTACCGTTTTAATTTAAAGTTTAAGACTCAAGCAAAAAAATACATCTAAGAAAATGGAGTTAAAGATGGCTAAATCACACATATTAGGTTTCCCCCGTATCGGTGCAGACCGCGAATTAAAAAAAGCAATTGAGTCATATTGGAAAAATGACATCACCAAAGTTGAGCTAGAAACCGTTGGTAAACAACTCCGCGCTAAACATTGGCAACAGCAAATTGATGCGGGTTTAGACTTCATCACTGTGGGTGACTTTGCTTGGTACGACCAAGTATTGGCATTGTCAGCGACGTTAGGTGTTATCCCAGAGCGTCATCAAGAAGAAACGATCACCCTTGATACACTGTTCAATATGGCGCGAGGTTCTAGCCCTTGCTGTGGTCAACAAGCTGCGGCATGTGAAATGACGAAATGGTTTGATACTAATTATCATTATCTTGTTCCAGAACTAAACGAAGACCAAAATTTCGCATTAAGCTACAACCAACTTGTTGAAGAGATCCAAGAAGCAAAAGCACTTGGTTTCCCAATTAAAGCCAATTTGCTAGGTCCGGTAAGCTACCTCTGGTTAAGTAAAACCAACAGTGATTTTGATAAACTGACATTACTACCTCAACTTGCTGAAACGTATAAGCAACTACTTGCTAACATCGCAACTGAAGGTGTTGAATGGCTGCAAATTGAAGAACCTATTCTCGTTCAAGATCTAACAAGCGAATGGCAACAGGCATTGACAACCAGTTATACTAAATTAGCGAAAGGTAGCAACAAACTACTACTCACCAGTTATTTTGGTGCGCTAGGTGACAATGCTGAGTTAGCATTCTCATTGCCTGTTGATGGCTTCCACATTGATTTATCTCGTGCGCCACAGCAATTAGAGTCGGCATTAGCATTACTCCCTGATAACGCTATTTTATCTGCTGGTATTGTTAATGGCCGCAATATTTGGCGTAACGATCTTGCGCAATCAATCAGCGCATTACAGCAAGCTAAAGCACAGTTAGGTGAGCGTTTATGGATTGCATCTTCATGCTCATTACAACATAGCCCCGTTGACCTAGATAATGAAACTAAACTCGATTCAGAGCTAAAATCTTGGCTAGCGTATGCGACCCAGAAATTGACTGAAATTAGCACTATCAATGCGCTTTTAAGCGGTGACAGTTCTGATAAATTAATAGCACAACTCACTGAATCAACAGCGGTAGTATCATCTCGAGCTACATCATCTCGCATTCATAACGCCGCCGTTAAAGCCCGTGTTGCAGCAATTACCGACCAGGATGCACAACGTCATAGTCAATTTACGCAACGTATAGTAAGCCAACAGCAAGAATTGAATTTACCATTATTTCCAACGACAACGATTGGTTCATTCCCACAAACCAGCGATATTCGTCAGACGCGTAATCAATTTAAACAAAATGTGATCAGCCAAGACCAATACATCACCAAGATGCAAGCAGAGATCAAAGATGTCGTAAAACGCCAAGAAGCACTCGGGCTAGATGTACTTGTACACGGTGAACCAGAGCGTAATGACATGGTTGAATACTTTGGTGAATTACTCGATGGTTTCGCATTCTCAAAAAATGGTTGGGTACAAAGTTATGGTACACGTTGCGTTAAACCACCAATCATCTTTGGCGACATCTCACGCCCAGCCCCAATGACAGTAGCTTGGAGCCAATATGCACAAGCGCAAACCAACAAGCTAATGAAAGGCATGCTGACAGGCCCAGTGACGATTTTATGCTGGTCATTTACCCGTGATGATATCAGTCGTGAAGAACAAACTAATCAAATCGCACTGGCTATTCGTGATGAAGTGGTTGATTTAGAAAAGGCTGGTATTAAAGTAATTCAAATTGATGAGCCTGCGCTGCGTGAAGGACTTCCACTGCGTCACAGTGAACAACAAGCATATTTAGATTGGTCGACTAAAGCTTTCCGTATCAGTGCATCAGGTGTAAGAGACAATACTCAGATCCATACACACATGTGTTACTGTGAATTTAATGACATTATGCCGTCAATTGCCGCATTAGATGCGGATGTTATCACGATTGAGACGTCACGCTCTAACATGGAACTGTTATCTGCCTTTACTGATTTTAGTTACCCAAATGATATTGGTCCGGGGGTTTATGATATTCACTCTCCAAACGTACCAAGTGTTGAATGGATGACACAGTTAATCACCAATGCCAGTGAATACATTGATGTGGCACGCTTATGGGTTAACCCTGATTGCGGTCTTAAAACACGTGGCTGGAAAGAAACAGAAGCAGCATTGAAGAACATGGTGACAGCAGCGCATAACTTACGCGATACATTCTCTAACTAAGCTAATATCTATTTTCTTACTAAAAAGGAGAGCAAACGCTCTCCTTTTTTCATCTATTTTGTATAAATTAGGTATTAATAATCTACAGCTGCACGCTGGCTAGTGATGCTTTTCATCATAGGTAACACAGCTTGATGTGCTGGGTGATCTTGATATACATCTAACGTTTCACGAGAATCGAGATCAGCAATTAATACTAAATCGTAAGAGCCTGCACCTTGCAGACAATCAATACCAACTTCCAAACGTTGTAACCCTGGAATCTGACCATTAAGCGCTTCAAGAGCTTCTTTCGCTAATTTAGCATTTGTGCTTTTATCATTACCATTGGCAGTGTCGAGTAAAGTCCACATCACAATATGTTTGAACGCCATGATTGTTCCATCCTTTTTAACAAACGAATAATTCACCCAACCAACTTGGGGATTTGAAGAAGTGAAAGTATAACTTTAAATGTCATATTTAGGTGGATGAATATCAATATTTCACAAAGATGTCATATGAGTATCACAAATGTGCATTACAACTACCCTATATTTATCAATATACACACATCCGTATTCATAAAAACAATAAAATAAGTGAATCAAATGAAAAAGACTCTGATAAGCACAACCATCGCCCTTGCACTAACGACAGCCATAACAGCTTGTATAGCAAAACCAAGGGACACATCGCAACAACTCATAAAACCACCTCTTACAGTAACAATGCTTGCACGTTATGAATCAGGTCAATATGGTGTTAGTGCAGCAGAGATCTTAGATTATCATGCACAAAGTAAATCTATTTTTGTGGTTAACGCTAAAAGTGGTCAAGTTGATATTCTCGATGCCAGTATAATTAGTACCATAAAAAATACCGCTAATAACACGACAAAAACCACTGTTGACCCATTAACACTTAATAATTTAACTAAAAAATCCACGTTAAACCTCGCTTCAGATCTAAATCTAACACGCCTAGGTTCTGTGAACAGCGTTGCTATTTATGATAATTTACTTGCTGTTGCGATCGAACGTGGTGACGACAAAGGAAATTCAGTGCAAGACCGTGGATTCATTGGTTTCTATAGTCTAGACAACACAGGAAAAGCGACTTATTTACGCGCTGTCGAAGTCGGTTACCTACCCGATAATGTTGTTTTCACCCATGACGGCAATAAAGTGATTGTAGCCAACGAAGGTGAACCGAGTAATGATTATACCGTCGATCCTGAAGGCTCAATGTCCATCATCAACATCAATAACAATGTGCCAGTAAAACAAGCAATTAATATCAATTTTAACGACTTTGATACACAGTCAGCACGTCATCATGAATTACCAAAAGGTGTGAAGGTAAACGGTCCAAAATCATCCGTTAGCCAAGACCTTGAACCTGAATATATCGCCATATCTCACGATAACTCGCAAGCGTTTGTATCATTACAAGAAAATAATGCAATTGCAGTGATAGACCTCAAGTCACAACGCGTTGAGCGTATTATTGATTTAGGCTGCAAGGATTATGGTCTAGCGAAAAACGCTATCGATGCCAGTGATAAGGATGGAGAAATAAATATCCAATCTTACCCTGGTGTGTACGGTCTTTACCAGCCTGATACAATCGCTAGCTACAGCATTGAAGGCGCTGATTTCATCGTCACAGCCAACGAAGGTGATGCGCGTGATTACGCAGGGTTCTCAGAAGAAACCCGCGCAGGTAAGTTAACACTTGATAAAAACCACCCTCAATTTGATGCCATCCAAGATAAAAAACAGCTAGGACGACTCAAAGTAACAACCAGTATTGGTGATACTGATAATGACGGAGACATAGATAAGATCTATAGCTACGGTTCACGATCTTTCTCTATTTGGGATGCACAAGGCAAACAAGTATTTGACAGTGGTAATGACTTTGAACGTATAACTGCGGACCGCTTAGGTATCAACTTCAATAACCATAACAGTAAAAACAAAGGAGATAGCCGCAGTGATGATAAAGGCGCAGAGCCAGAAGCATTAGCGATTGGCGAAATTAATGGACGTCAATATGCCTTTATTGGTTTAGAGCGTACATCTGGCTTTATGATTTATGATATTACCGTGCCACAGCAGGCTTATTTCATCGATTACATTATTAACCGTAATTTTACACCTAAATTTGAAGTTGAAGACGGTGTAATAACAAAGGGCAACCCTCATGCTATTGGTGATCTCGGTCCTGAAGGTATGAAGTTTATTCCAGAGAACAAGAGTCCAAACGGTAAACCTCTATTACTCGTGGCAAATGAAGTAAGCGGAACAACCGTAGTATATCAACTGAAAAAATAATCCCTCTGGTATATATTGTAGGCTCTTCGAGCTAAGTGATAAACCGCAAATAAGGTTAGTGAAATGCATCACTTACGGTGGTGCATTTTTATTTACAAGTTAGCCATGTTTTATTTCCCTCTGGAATGTGATTTCTAAATAAAACCAATATGATTAACTCAGTTGGAAACAAACCTTAACCTAAAATACTTTCACTAGGAGTGATTACAATGGCTAACTTACTAAACCAAGTAGAAACTATCTACAATGTCGCAAAAGAAACAGCAAAAACATCTATCACTGCAGGTTTTGGTGTTTACGGAACAATCATTGATGAAGCAGCAAAGTCATCAGATAAAGCAACTCAACTATTTGAATCTTTAGTTGAACGTGGCGCTCAAGTTGAACCACAAATTAAAGAGCAAGTGTCTGCTATTTTTAGCAAAAAAATCTCTTTAGAATCAATTGAAACTAAAGCACAAAGCATTACTGGTCGCTTTACTGGTGTTCAAGGTCAAAAGCTGAATGAAGTAGAAAGCAAAATCGACCTACTTGCTCAAATGATCAGCGAATTAAAAACTGAACCAGCAAAAGTACAAAAAGTGGTTAAAGCTGCAGCTTCAAAAGCAACTGCTGAAGCTTAATTAAGCTTTGATAACTTAATGGTTAGGGGGAGGCCTTCTCCTCCCTTTTTTATTCTAATTTTCCATCCCAACTCCCTTCATGTTCATCTTATCTATTGATTTAATTTAATTTAATCATACTTATCATTTAGATATAGTCATAATTCTGCACTATGCCGTTTAGTACACACTCTCAACATCTGCATTAAAATTACCCTAAAAGTGTTTGCCATTTGTATTTGCACTTTACGACGTAAAAACTACTATTAAGTAATATCAATACAATGTACATCATCCCCTAAGGATAACGAATGAGCCAAGTTAGCTTAACTTATAACCCAGTTGAAGATCGCATGTTACTCATCGTTTCTAATAATATAAATCATCCTCAGTGGTGGCTAACTCGTCACATGTGCAAGAAATTATTAGAAATGCTAAATGCTGAGTTAACACTGCAATATGAGCTAGATAAAATTCAATCTTTATACAAAGAAAACAAAACGATCCAAGAAGCGTCTTTCGCAGATAAACATCAGCAAGCATTACATGATGCTGCAGGGCGAACCGAAATACAGAAAAAATCGACACCGGCAAAACCCGATGCGCTGCTAACGACACGAATCTCGCTTGATAAAAAACCTGATAATCTTGTCGCCTTATATATTTATTCTCGAGAAAGCCATGGTATTTGTCTTGACCTCGATAATAACGGCTTGCATATATTTTTAGATATGATGATAAAAGTAGCGGTCAAAGGAGAATGGGGATTAAAACAAGCGAGATCTATAGAAAATAAATTGATTGAATGAGACTTAAACAAATGATGATAATCGTCATTACCATCATCTGCATTTACAACAAATAACGAGTTAAATACTATTCGTTATCATCAACAGAGCTACCACGACGTATAAGCTGCTCACGCAAATTAGGCGGAATACCAACAATTGTTAACGTATCAGTTTGTGCATCATAAGTAATGCGTTCACCCATCAATTTTTGATCAAAACTAACACTAAGACCACCGCCTTGCCCGACATATTTAGTCAGTTTACGTACAGCCCCACGATCTGCAGGAAAACTATCTTCAAGTTCATAGGCTTCTGACGCGTACTGATAAAAGTCACGAGATGTCACATCACCTAGATGATCGGATAGATCTTTAACTTCAATCTCATTACCTTCTTTGATTTGCTCATTACAGTACTGTGCGACTTGCTCACGTGCTTGTATCGACTCTTCAGCATCTAGCTCTGCTACATGACAAAACTCATCAACAGCACGCATTAAGCCTGCATTTTGTAATTTTGCATCCATTCCTTCTGTACAGCCAAGAAAATCTAAGAAAAAATCTGATACCTTACGACCAGCACGGCCTTTAATAAATGATAAGTAACGTTTCGAATCGCTATTTTGTCGCCACTCAGTCAAATCAATTTTAGCTGCAAGCTGTACTTTAGACAGTTCAAGATAATGCGTATTACTGAGATCGAGTTGTTCAGTAACCATTACACTGTCTTTATTTTCTAATAACGCAACGATAAGGTAATCAGATGCCATCCAATTATAATGAACAAACGACAGAATACCTTGTGTCACAAAATCATATTTGAGTAGTTCACCCACCAACAAGTTTGAAGCAGAGCTTGAAAAATCAACAAAATTACTTTCTTCATCCATAAATTTGCGAAGTTCAATTTCAAAAGGTAGACGACTATTGTCCTCTTCTGCGCATTTAAAATAACCAAAACCTTTCGCTGGTTTGGCATTGTAGATTCGATGTAATTCACTCGCAAGCTCTTCAACAGGCTGTGAATTAACCAATTCTTCACTACGAGGGTAACATTTCAGCTCACCTTCTGTATTAAAGGCTAACGAATGTAGAATAATGTTATTTAATTTTAGCTGCATATATTTAAAGTATTAGAGTTAATGAATTCTGTGAGGTATTATAATCATCTTTGCCCATTCATACATTAAAAGATTAAATTATGCCTATAGTTTCTAAATACAAAAGTGATAAAGTTGAAAAAGTTATTGATGAAGTTATTGATGTACTAGAAAAGCACGACGCGCCACTAGACCTTGGTTTAATGGTACTTGGTAATGCAGCTGCAAATATCATCAATGCTTCTTTATCACCAAAACAGCGCCAAGCGGTTGCTGAAAAATTTGCTAAAGCACTTGTTGCATCAGTAAAGAGTAAAGATACATCACATTAATTAAAATGATAGGCAAGGATGCCTTGTCATTTATTATTCGCCATTACATTATAAAAATACTATATGAGACAGCAGTTTAACTTATGCTAGAAACAGGACATCATTATCGCGATCAGGTCTCCAAAATTATCAGTTGGGGTCATTGGTTTAGCTTAGCCAATATCTTACTGGCAATCATTGTTGCATCACGTTACCTTTTCATCGCCGAATGGCCTGAAACGATGCTAGGTCAAGTTTATTCCCTTATCAGCTTGCTGGGTCATTTTAGTTTTATCATTTTCATATTATATCTGGTGGTCATCTTCCCCGTCAGTTTTCTGATACCGTTTCCACGTACACTGCGTTTTTTAACAGTCCTATTTTCCACGTTGGGAATATCGCTGTTAATTATCGATACAGAAATATTTAAGCTCTATAATTTACATATAAATCCAATTATATTTGAGATATTACTTGGAGAGAACGAACAAACACTTAACTCCGATTGGCAATCGTTCTTTGTTTTCGTACCTTTCTTATTCTTATTTGAATTACTTATCTCAAGTTTTCTGTGGCACAGATTAAGACGTTTAAGCCGTTTTAAACTTGGTCCTATTATTGCGATCTTCTTTTTCAGCTGTTTCTTAACGGGACACCTGCTACACATGTGGGCTGATGCGGCAGTGTACCGCCCTATTACCGCACAAAAAGCAAATTTCCCACTGGCTTACCCTATGACAGCAAGAACCTTCCTTGCTAAATACGGCTGGTTAGATAAAAAAGCATTTGACAAGCGTGTGACAGATACAGATAAACTATCAGATTCACGTCTCGACTATCCTAAAAGTCCGTTGGTAATTAATAACGAGAGTCAGAAACTTAACGTTTTATTCGTTAATATAAGTACGCTTCGAGCAGATATGCTTAATAGTAGCGTCATGCCTGAAATGACAAAGTTATCACAACAAGCTCAATTGTTTACCCATCACTTTAGTACCAGCAATGATAACATTTTGGGTAACTTCAGCATGATGTATGGCCTTGCATCACAATACTGGGATGATATCCAAACCTCAGCGAAACCTCCGTTTATGCTCGACTATTTCACTCAAGCAAACTATAACCTTGGTATATTTAGTACTGATGATTTAGCGTCTTATCGACAAAAACAAACGGCGTTTATTAATTTAGAATCACCACAGACAACCATTGTTGAAGGATCAAATAGTGACAATGAAACTATCGATGCAACAATAAAGTGGTTAGGTAAGCAACAAGATACACAGCCTTGGTTCAGCTATGTCAGTCTGAACTCAGTGCAAAACATGAAAACTCCGAATGGTTTTCCAGCTATGTTTTACCCGAATATTCAAGATCTAAATAGCCAGGCCAGTAATCGCCAACTAGCATTATTTAACAGCTATCGAAACAGTGTTAGTTATGTCGATAAAGCCATTTCAAAATTAGTCTATGAGCTAAAGCAGACAGGCCAGTTTGATAATACGGTTATCGTATTTACGTCTAACCATGGCACTGAGTTTAATGACTCAGAAAACCATTCATGGGGTTATGGAAGTTCTTATTCTATCTATCAAACTCAAGTACCATTATTTATCGTGTGGCCAGGAAAGGAACCAAGTGTCATAGAACAAGACACAAACCACACAGATTTGGTTCCGACTATTTTGAGTAACCTATCCGCTGTAAAGAACCCGATTTCAGATTACAGTAATGGTATTGATTTATTTGCGGGTAACTTTAAAACATGGCAGTTACTCGGCGATGAGAATAACTTTGTTATCCTTCAAGAAGACACGATCACATTATTTTCTTATCAAGGTATATTTAGTCGCCAGGGTAACCATGATGTACGTAATCGTAACTCTTACAAGTCTGTTCCACGAACGACGATGCATGAAGCTACATTTAATCAGGTACTTAGTGAATTAAATTACTTTTTTAAAGCAGCGCCAGCGCAGACACAGGATTAAGAATTAAGCTACCACCATGTATGCTTGTTGTGCGGATAAGATGGTTAATCGTCTTGTCCGCATTAATGTATCAATCCATAATTGATTCGAATTAGTTGTGACTCGCGTGCAATTTACATGGCCATGTATTGCCAAGTTAACCCCTTGAATATGAAATATTTCTCCCTGCTTCACCTGCTTATATTGTTTAGTCGACCAAACGCATTCCTTTAATAATTCCATGTCATCTATACCTGCATTTTGTAACGATAACCAACTTAATGGTGCATTTGCGTGGCAGACGCCAATCTTGCCAAATTCTGACTCGATAGTAAATGCGATTGGACAATACTGTTCTATTAGTAGTTTTAACCTAGCTTGCTCGTCTCTTGAACACTGAAAGAACCACTCTCCACCTACATTACGATGAATTCGAGCCAACTCACTATTACTATCAGCGAATAACATTTCTTCGTGATTTCCCCTAACGGCATAAAACCAAGGTTTTTTAAGCAATTCAAGGCATGCTATTGAGTCAGGACCACGATCCACAATATCCCCAACAGAAAACAAACGGTCACACTCAAAATCAAACTGACACTGCGCTAATGTCGCTAATAACAAATTATATTCACCGTGAATGTCTCCCACAAAGAAGTCCCGCCCTTTATGGTTGATTGGTATATTTTTATGTATTCGCATTTCCTACCTCATTAGGTATACATGACAATATTTTATTTTTGCGATTGCGTTCACGTTAGCGCTATCATAAGTCAACGCCACAACAGCTTAATCAATGAAAACGTCTCGAAACATAACAGCCTGATAATTTTACTAGTATTATTTAATATAGATTAAATACAACATTAACAATTAATTAAAGAAAATGTTCCGCGACATACCTACAGTATGGTGCATACAATGATAACAACATCTTGATAACATATTCAGTCATTAATCTTAATTAACCTAATGAGCACACCCAAGATATTCTAAAACAAATATAGTGCTTAAAGTACAGTCTTGGTGTGATACTAACGGATTAGCAGTAGGGGTAATATATGTCAAATACTAACTTTGATTTTGACCAGATAATCATTGGATCTGGTTTTGGTGGGGCCGCCAGCGCATTGCGTTTAACAGAAAAAGGATTTCGAGTATTAGTATTAGAGCGTGGTAAACGCATTAGGACGAAAGAGTTCTCACGAACGAGTTGGAATTTAAAGCGTTTTATGTGGTTGCCTCAATTAGGCCTTACAGGACCATTTACACTCTCTATCACACGTAAAATTAACTTGGTTCATGGTAGCGCGGTTGGGGGAGGTTCACTTGTTTACGGAAACACTCACCTTATCCCGGGTCCTGAGATCTTTACTCATCCATCATGGACAGGTATGCATGAAGACTGGCATACACGTTTATCTCCTTATTATGCATTAGCACAGCGTATGATTGGCGTACAACAAAACCGATTCTTTGGTCCTGCCGACCTTATTTTAAAAGACGTTGCAAAGGATATGGGACGTGAAGATACCTTTAAAACTGTATATAGCGGCCTGCTCTATCCAAAAGGTGAAAATAAGGTTTCACAAAATATAGATGTTGAACGTTTAGGTGAAGATCGTGGCGACCCCTATTTTAATGGCGATGGTCCAAAACGAAATAGCTGCACCTATTGTGGTAACTGTATGTCTGGTTGCCGTCACAATGCTAAAAATAGTCTCGATAAAAACTACCTTTACTTCGCTGAACGTAATGGCGCAGAAATCCGTCCAGAATCAAATGTCACTAAGATTGAACCGATTGCCGATGAAAACGGCGTAAAAGATGGTAATGCGGGCTACACAATCCATGTAACCGAAGGTTTAGGTTTATTTAATAAGAAAAAATACACCTTAACAACACGTGGCGTCATCGTTTCAGGTGGTGTCTTTGGCACCATGCCATTGCTGCTCAGAATGCGGGATGTCGAAAAGACATTACCAAATCTAAGTCCAAACCTTGGTCAGAACGTACTAACAAACTCAGAAACATTATTAACAGTTTCACACAATCGCCTGACCCAACAAGAACAAAAAGAAGAAGTTTGGAATGGCAGTGCTATTACCTCGATCTTCTCTCCAGATGATGAAACCAAGGTTGAAATTGTGCGTTATGCAAAAGGCAGTGACGCTGCATTTACAGGAGGCATGTCAGTACCACTAACGTCAAAACAGTCTGGAATTCCCCGCTCTGTGAGCATGCTCATTAATATCGCTAAGCAACCCATTAAAACCCTTAAAATGGCAAACCCAGTTGGTAAAGCGAAAGACACGATTATCTTATTAGTGATGCAGACAGCACAAAACCACATTCACCTAGAAAGTAAACGTGCTTGGTACTCACCGTTCAAACCAACATGGATACCTGTGCAACACAAAGGTGACGAAAAACTCAGAAACTACTTCCCTATTGCGCATAAAGTAGCTGAACATTACGTGAAGCGTTCCGGTGGTGATGCCGGTAATCTCGCCTTAGAAGTCATTGTGGGCACCCCTATCACAGCTCACATGATGGGAGGAGCAATAATGGGCAAGGATCCAAAAACAGCGGTACTTGATGGTACAGGCCAGGCTTATGGCTATAAGAACCTGCGTATTCTCGATGGTTCAATTATTGCTGGTAACTTAGGCGTAAATCCATCGCTTACAATTTTGGCTCTAACTGAACATGCGATGGCGCAGATCCCAGTATTCGATGCCGAAAGAGCGGCTAAGATTAAACCGATTCATTTTTCAGCAGCCCTCGACGGTAATCCGTCAGCAATCCAAGCAGCTGGTATGCCTGAGATCCTAACCAAAGCGATTTAATCGCAAAAACTCGCAGACTTGATTAAAGCGAGTTTTTGTTTCCGCGGTAACTGTTTAATCGCGTACTCTCGTTTACTGGCCCGACTTCGGTCGGGTTGGATTTCTGTATATGCAATCCGTATCGGTTTCGCTCGACGAAAAAATTTCGCACCCGTTCCTTTACAATGCTGCTGATAACGTCTTTCCATATCGGTAGTTATACCACAATACAGGCCCGCATCAGTTTCAATAAGGTAAACAATCCATAACCGTTCTACTGCTTTTATCACGACTTAGCCTTTACTTTTATAGCCATCACAATCAATACATGACTATGCTTTCTCATTTAAAATATCACTCGTGTAGTAATATCGCATGTATGAATATTTTGTGTAATTTAATTATACGCATTTTATTGCTTTACAATCTCAGATAGAATAATCATCCATACAGCAATCAATATTAAAAAATAATATGTTACGAACTTTCCTTTATTGTACTACTCTCTACTTCATCAGCATGAATGCCAACGCTAATACCGATGAAATAGCGCCTTTAGAAAAACTGCTCCCGCCAGGTACAAATGTTGCCTATATTATTGGTCAACCTTTCAATGCAACTGAAAAAATCAATAGTAACACCATCAATCAACATAATGCCGACCTCTTATTAACGCCAGCATCAACACAAAAGCTACTAACAGCATTAGCAGCCAAGCTTTACCTTACAGACGAGTATATCTTTAAGACCAGCTTACATGGCAATATTTATAAACAGACATTAAGCGAAATGGAGTTTAATTTTACGGGTGACCCAACTTTCACCAGAAAAGATTTACGTAAAATGCTTAAGCAATTAAAAGCCAAAGGGATCACACATATTAACGGTGATATCACGCTTAATCAAAGCCGTTTTAACGGTTATAATTGGGGCAATGGTCAGGTATGGAATGATCAAGCTGTCTGTTATGCCACACAAGCGTCAGCCTTGGTCATCAACAGTAATTGTGTATTAGGAAATTTAAAGCGCTCTGCCGAACTTGAAAAAGCAACTGTTTACATTCCGGGCTATGAACCGATAGTATTAACGAGCCAAGTTAATATCGTCACTAAAGAGCAGCAGAAGGCACAGTTTTGTGATTTAGAGGTCACACGCCATCCAGACAACAATTACACGTTATTTGGCTGTATTACGCCCTCTAAACGTAACCTTCCCTTGTCATTTGCTATTTCAGAACCGACCACTTACTTTACAGCACTGCTTAAAGCAGAATTAGCACAAGCGAGCATTAAATTTACAGGTCAGGTTGTTGAAAGCCATAAAACGATAAAGACAGCCGAAGTGATCAATCACCAGTCACCACCGCTTGCAGAAATTATCGCTAGAATGATGAAAGAGTCAGATAATTTAATTGCTGACATATTATTTAAAACCATCGGTGCAGAATACTTCCAACAAGCAGGTAATTACCGAAATGGCGCTAAAGCCATGCGCTTAATCTTGGCCGAAAAAGACATCTCATTAGCATCGAATGTGATTGCCGATGGCTCTGGACTATCACGTCACAATTTAGTGTCTGCACAAACTATGTTCAGAGTACTGGAGTATGTCATCCGCCATGATGATGAACTACAATTATTAGACACAATGCCAATATCAGGTGTAGATGGTACATTGCAATATCGTCGCGGGTTATTGACAAAGAAACTAACAGGTAAGATTGTCGCGAAAACGGGTTCATTAAAAGGTTTATCTAATTTAGTTGGTTTTGTAAAAACAGAAAAAAATCACATGGTTCCTTTTGTACTGATGGTGAGTGGTTACAACCCTAAGACTATTGAGCAAGATAAGCATAATAAACCGAGACAAGCATCACCTCTGACGCAATATTCGGCCGCATTCTTTAATACCATAGTCTCTACTTATTAGTGACTTAAACAAAATAGCTCATAAAAAATGGCGAGCAACTCAACTTAGTATCAGTTTCGTTGTTCGCCATTTTTTGTATTATTTATCAACCCGCACTAAAGCTAGATAATGCGAGTATCAGCAATAAAGATATTAACTAGACCAGTAACCTTCATCTAATGAATCTTCACGTTCAGGCAAGCCTTTTAATAAACGCGGCGAGTGTTGCGCCAAGACTTCATAACTTACACGGTTTGCGTATTTGCACAGCTGTGAAAGCGATGAATAAGCCAAACAGTTCGCAGAATGTTTATCAGAGTTAGGCACGATATCTCTATGATAAGAGTTAGCTAACATATCATGTAAGATTGCAGATAATGCACCATCGCCCGCACCATTGGTATTTTTAATTTCGACAGGACCGCCTAAGTACGGTGCAATATGTGAATACATTTTTAATGGTTCGTTCGTATCAGCCAAGCGCATTGGACGACTGTATTCATAACGGTTAAATTCAGCTATCGCACCAGGTAATAAGTGGCCACTTGTTTCACGTTTATATTTTTCATCCGTGTAACCCGCCATATAAAGACCTTCAGCCCCCGCAGTACAAAGAACAAGATCACACCATTCTAGTGCCGCATCCGCAGCAAGTAATGGATCAGTAAAGCCTGTTAATGCTTCACCTTCATCTTCATTCATTGCAATCACAGTGACATATTCGTTAATGAAATTCTGCCACCACTTCTCATTACCTTCAATAATGAAACGTGTACCGAGTGTAAGAATAATAGGAATATTAAGGAATTTAGCTTGCTCAACCATGTGCATCGCAGCTTCTTTTATTGGATCATCATCTGCACAACGTAATAAATAAGCGGAGATAAGTAGACCAGAGCTTTTCTGCAGCTGATCAACGGGCAAATGCTCTTTAGTTAATTTATTCATTAAACCAGCATTAATACCGAAACTACGATCACCATCAGAAGAGATAAAGGTAAAGCAACGGCCAATGGGGCCATTTACAGGTTGCAGGTAATTAAGGTTTACTTTACTGCTGGTATTACATAAATATTGGTACGCATAACTGCCAATTTTAATTTGGTCACACATGGTACCAAATAGTAGTGACTGTGATTCAGACAGGATTGCGTAGTTATGTAGGGTATTAGCAACAGTACCGCCAGCAAATTCACTTACGATAAGATCATTTTGCTTTAACTCAGTATAAATTTGCTCAGCTATTTCATCACTGATCATCAGTGACTCGCCTTTTCTTAACCCAAAACGGGTTAAAAACGAATCTTCGACATGAGCTTCAATATCAACGAGTGTCTGATCAATACCACATAATACAGGTTGAGCTACATTTGCAATGTTTGCTGGTTTGACAAATGGATTGCCTGTATTTACAGGGAAATAATGCTTAGACTTGCGTTGACCGGGAAATTTCATATTTGAACCAGCATGAGAGAATAAAAGGGGGCTGATTTTACCAGCCTAATTCTGAAATACCAGTAAAACCAAATTAATGATCCAATTATTAACCATATTTTGGTCGATCACATAGATTTAATCGAAAAAAACAAAAATTTAAGCCTAATTCTGTCGAATAGTTACCACAAAATCACCACCCATTTTTGTTTCATCACGGCCACGAATAACAAAGCTATTACTCACAAGGTCAAATTCACATTCATGCCAAGCGCAGGTGAAATTCATCATATAATCCATTTGAGTTAATGCTTCATTCGGATCGATACGAATAGTACCTTCACAATAGCCAGCAAGAACAAAACTGACAAGCGTCTCGACTCTACACTTGCGTAATGGGCTGACATATTCAACAAAGGCGAAAAATGAGGCGTTGCCGAAATCATTGGTTAGTAAATCGTGCGCAAGTAAATACTTACGCATATCTTTATGCTTGATCAAAATATCCTCCGTGATTAACATGCCATCCTTGGCAATCAGTTAGGGTGTATTAAGATTACAGCCTAACTGTTATTACATACATCTATAATCTAATGAGAAAAACTAAGCTGCATGTTATTCCAGACTTTACGCTGTGCATGGAACGCGTCTTTAAGTTGGCTTAGTTGCAATTTAGTATCACGAATTTGTTGCTCAAATTGAATTTTGTCAAATTTATCATTCAGTGATTTTTTCTTCGATTCAAATAATACGATTTTTGCTTTATAAAAAGCGTTAAGTTTCTCACATAACACATCGTACTCTTGATTTAGACGTAAAATAACTTCTTCAGCATTAGGTAAATGCTGCACTTTATCGTGACGACGTTTTAATTCCATCTTCAATTTAGCCTGTTCGATACGTGCTTCAGGTACCATACGTAAGTCGCTTGCTAAGTTGCACCACGCTAAAACATTAATTAACCATTTAGTCGGATCATATTGATACCATTTAATCCCATTACGGTAATCAGTTTCAAAGATATGGTGGTAATTATGATAACCCTCACCATGAGTGAAGATAGCCAATAATGCATTATCACGAGCCGTGTTACGATCTGTATAAGGCTGTGTGCCCCACATGTGTGCCCATGAGTTGATAAAGAATGTAAAATGATGGCTTAATACTAAACGAGCAACACCTAACAATAATAAACTAGCCCAAACGTCTCCGTACAGAAGACCCACTAAGATAGGCACGCCAACGTTCATCACCAGCGCAAGTACGTTATAGTATTTATGCTGCCATACTGCGATACCATCTTTTTGTAAGTCACGAACATTCGTATAATCGGTATAAAGCATGGCATTATATTCACGTAACATCCAACCAATGTGCGAAAACCAAAAGCCATGACTTGCTGAGTACGGGTCTTTATCATCATGATCAACATGTTTATGGTGACGACGGTGATCTGAACTCCAATGGATTGCACTATTTTGTAATGCGAACGCACCACCGAGTGCAAAAATCAATCGTACTGACCAATGCGCTTTATAAGTGCGGTGAGACCAGAGTCTATGGTAACCACCTGTAATAGATAAGCCACACACGAAAATGCCGATGATCATAGCAATAACTTCGAAGGTCTCAAAACCATATACATAGCCATACCAAGGCACTGCAGTTATAGCAATGAGGAAGGTTGAAGCAAAAACGAATACATTTAACCAAATTAACGGTGGTTTTTTCATAATACTATCTCTAAAGCCTAATGAAGTAGTTTCATTTATAATAGCGCACAAGTGTAAGCTCAGTTATTGATTAAAGCAATCCAATGTTACCAAAATAGCTCGATAATCGGCTGTTTTATTTTATATAACTAAAATTGTGATACGTGTCTTGTTTTAATTTATCTAAGCTCCAATTAAAAACAACCACTAGCGCATCATCGACTAAACTATTAATAGTTATTATAAACTTGATCCTAAACAAGAAAAATCAGTAGTTTTCCGCATAGCATCTTCCAATAAAAATACTTACAATGTGATTTAAGTTATATTCTCATTATCGTTTCGAGGTTATTTTGATAGAAAAAGCGCAATTTTCAAATAAGTTATTTCATCCCAAATACTGGTCGCTTTGGTTTGCTGCCAGCTTGGCACGTTTAACCCAATTCCTTCCCTTGGACAAGCAAATGAAATTAGGAGCCGCAATCGGCCGCTTGGTAAAAAAACTTATCAGCCGTCGTGTGAGTATAGCAAAACGAAATCTAGAGCTCTGTTTTCCTGATATGCCAGAGGCAGAACGAGAACGCCTGCTTGAACGTAATATTGAAGAGATCGGTAAAGCTATTTTCGATATTACTAATGCTTGGTGGTGGTCAGACGAGAAAGTTCAACGCCATATGACGATTAAAGGCCAAGCGCATATAGCTCAAACCATCGCAGATGGTCACGGCGTCATCTTATTCGCTGTACATTGCCTACCACTTGAAATGGGGGCCAGAATATTTGGTCAATTCCACCCCGGAGTCGGTGTTTACCGCCCGCATAAAAATCCCGTAATGGAGTACCTACAAGTAAAGGGACGTCTAAGATCTAACAAAGCACTTGTGCCTAAAAGCAATCTTCGTCAAATGGTTAAGAGCCTTCGCAATCTTGATGTGATCTGGTATACCGCGGATCAAGACTTCGGGCGTTCCAGCGCAACATTTGTTCCTTTTTATGCGATGCCCGATGCAGCAACGATTACAGGTGCAAGTACACTCGCTCACCTTGGGAAAGCAAAAGTGTTGCCATTTAGCGTAATACGTAATGCTGATGATAAAGGCTATACCATAGAAATAATGCCACCACTCGATAACTTCCCGAGCAAAGATCACGCTGCAGACGCAAAACGAGGCAATACCATTATCGAACAAATCATTGATAAAGATAGGGCTCAATATATGTGGTTACACAGACGATTTAAAACTCGCCCAAATCAAGATTCCCCTTCCGTCTATAAATAATGTTATGCAGTATTGATATACTCGAATAACGAGCTTAAAACAACGCTATAGGTTCTCAATATAATTTGCAGAGATACACCAACCATTAGTGACCGAAATCACGATTTACGTTAAACTAGCGCCAATTATCAGACTATAGCAGGAAAGAGTACGCCTACTGCTTTAGCAACCAACTTTCAGAACAGAAGATGGGGTACCTCACAACGAACCCATCTGACACAAAGATAAAATAAAAGGCTTATATTTCAAATGAGTAAACAAACGATTCAGTGGTACCCAGGGCATATGCACAAAGCCCGTAAAGAGATCGCGGAAGTTATGCCGCAAATGGACCTCATTATCGAAGTACTCGATGCACGGATCCCTTATAGCAGCGAGAATCCAATGATCTCCGAGTTACGTGGTGATACCCCTTGCATTAAGATTCTCAATAAAAGCGACCTTGCAGATCCTATCGTTACTGCACAATGGTTAGAATACCTAGAATTAGAAGAAGGTGTAAAAGCGTATGCCTTTACGACACAAGAGCCTGCTGAGATCAAAAAGATCCCACAACTCGCTCGCGCGCTAGTGCCTAATAAAGAAGGTGCGCATAAAGTCATTAAAGCGATGATTATGGGCATTCCAAACGTGGGTAAATCAACAACAATTAATATCCTCGCTAATCGTATTATTGCTAAGACGGGTAATGAGCCAGCAGTGACGAAACAGCAGCAGCGTATCAAGTTAGACAACGGTATTGTACTGTCTGATACGCCAGGGATGTTATGGCCGAAAGTACAAAACCCACTTTCTGGCTACCGTTTAGCATCAACAGGCGCAATTAAAGATACTGCGATTGAATATGATGACATTGGTATGTATGCAGCAGAATACTTATGTCAAACCTATCCAGACGCAATGCGTGCACGTTACAAGCTCGATAACCTAGACAAAACAGATATAGAATTGTTAGAAGACATTGGTCGTGGCCGTGGTTGTTTAGGTCCAGGTGGTTTTGTTGATTTAAATAAAGCCGCAGCGATATTAATTAATGAGTTACGTACTGCCAAGATCTGTCGTATCAGTTTAGAAACGCCAGCAATGGCTGAAGCAGAAAAACAGGCTGTGATTGAACGTTTAGCCCTTGAAGGCGTGAAGATTAAAAAACGTAAGCCAAAGAAAAAACGTCGTTAATCTATAATTAAGCTGTTTATTAATAATGGCTTTTGCTAAATAGTAATTTAAAAAAAAGCGCCTCTAGTTACAGTAACGAGAGGCGCTTTTTATTATTGATTAACGCTAAGTATTCATCTTACTTAACGCTTTATTTGATGATTAAACGCACATCGTCATCATCACCAAGTTCAATAATGAACTGTTCCTTACCGGCTTTTACAGAACGACTCACCCATTCTAATGGAATTGTGATTGAGCCCATTTCACCATCAAAAACTTCATCTTGATTGAATTGAAAATCAGCATCGTTATCTGGGTGACAACCTAGTGCGTACGCTAATGTACCTCGCTCGATTGGCGAGATATCACTTGAAACATTGTTCATAATGAAAACGCCGTGCTCAGCCATCAAGGTTAATTGTGCTTTTAGTTTTTTAGGGTTCAGTTGATTAACATCTGGCCAGAAGTTAAGACCTTTACTTAATGCTTCAACTTCATTGTTACCGTGCTCATCAACAACTTTAGAGCCTTTAAATTTCGTAGGGTCCCAAAGATCATCATAAGTAGGGGTAAAAGTCTTTGCTGCTAACGCTTCAGCTTCAATAGGCAAAACTTCATCAAGAGAAAATATAATTCGTTTCATTTTGGTCCGCTCTTTAATGACAAAAGCACAAACCAAAGTTTGTGCTTTATAATATGCTAGGACTATATACCTAAACAGCGTTGTAATGCAAGTCAGCTAACCGCTTGCTTATTAAACTGTACGGCGTGTCGCAACAGCTTCAGATAGCTGTGCCATCATAGTTTCAGTGTCAGCCCAACCGATACAAGCATCAGTGATACTTTGACCGTAAGTTTCAACTTTACCGTTAACAAGATCTTGACGACCTTCAACTAAATGACTCTCAACCATCACACCAAAGATACCTTTGTTACCAGCACTAATTTGACCAGAAACATCAGTTGAAACATCCATTTGTTTTTGGAATTTCTTTTCACTGTTAGCATGGCTAAAATCAATCATGATATTAACGTCTTGCTTAGCCGCTTCTAACTGAGTTGTAATTGTGGCTACATCGTCAGCAGAATAGTTTGTCGATTTATTGCCTCCACGTAGGATAAGATGACAATCAGGATTACCTGCTGTTGAGATAATCGCAGAGTGACCGAATTTAGTGACAGATAAAAAATGGTGCGGTGCGTTTGCACTACCAATCGCATCGATAGCAACTTTAATTGTACCGTCGGTGCCATTTTTAAAACCAACAGGGCAAGACATACCAGAAGCCAGTTCACGATGCACTTGAGACTCTGTAGTACGTGCACCAATTGCGCCCCAACTCATTAAATCACCTACATATTGCGGCGTGATCATATCTAAGAATTCACCCGCAGTAGGTAAACCCATTGCATTCACATCAAGCAATAGTTTACGTGCGATACGTACACCATCATTTAATTGGAAGCTATCATCTAGATACGGGTCATTGATTAAGCCTTTCCAACCAACAGTTGTACGTGGTTTTTCAAAATAAACACGCATCACAATTTCAAGCGTATCTTTATACTTCTCACGCAATGCTACTAGTCGCTCTGCATATTCTAATGCAGCCACTGTATCATGAATAGAACAAGGACCAACGATCACTAAAAGGCGATCATCTTCTTGCTTAAGAATTTGGCTAATGCTATTGCGTGATTCAAATACTGTTTTAGTCACATCATCAGAAGCAGGGTATTTTTCCAACACTGCAATTGGCGGTAATAATTCTTTTACTTCACGGATTCTAACGTCGTCTGTTTGATAATGCATACTACTAATATTCCTTTATTCGGCCCGTGGGCATTCATACTCTAATGTTATATTGTCCACATTCAATGTAACGTCTATTTCACTCGGAAGCAATTACAAATCACATAAAAATTCAGTGGCTATTATAAGAAATATTCTTATCTTATCGAGATTAAGGTAAAATCCACCACAAATAAGTTAAATTTGGAAACCCCATGCGATTAAAAACTGAAGATGAATTAATTGACTTTGCCTATGATACATTCCTAGACAGTGCACAAACAGAGTTATCCCCTGCTGATCAAATCTTATTTGCCATGCAATTCGAAGATCGAGGTGCGGTTGATATCGTCAGCCTAGGTGATGATTGGCCAGTAAACGTAGCAATGGGTATCAATGATAATGAGTACTGCGAATTACATATTGGGCTTGTTGACGACAACGACCTGTTAAGTGATGTATTCGGACGCGTACTCGTTAAGAAAAAAACTAACGATAATTTTATCCATATTCTTTGGAAGACTGAATAATCAAACGTTAGTGACTTGCTTTCATCTTCGAATTAAGGAATATTAACGTTTAGAATAAGCATTATAATCCAAGGAGATGGAATTGAGTCAACAAGATAACCAGTTAGTACGGTGGTTTCGCCAATCAGCCCCGTACGTCAATGCCCATCGTGATAAAACCATCGTACTCACACTGGGCGGTGAAGCGATTGCACACGCTAATTTTATTAATATCGTCAATGATATCGCCTTATTAAATATTCTTGGCATTCGTATCGTTCTGGTGTTTGGTGCTCGCCCACAAATCAACACAATATTGGCGCAACACAATTGTGAAAGTGTATTTCACAAGCGACAGCGAGTCACAGATGAACAAGCTTTCCCGCTAATCAAGCAAGTCATTGGCCAACTCCAATATGAGATCACCGCAGCATTCTCAATGGGACTGGTCAACACCCAGATGCATGGCGTAAAAATTAATATTGTCAGTGGTAATTTTATTACTGCGCAACCTATGGGTGTTGATGAAGGCATTGATTTTTGTCATACCGGCCGTGTTCGGCGTGTCGATACCGATGCATTAGAATATCAACTTGCACAAAATGCCATCACAGTCATTCCCCCGCTCGGCTATTCCGTTACCGGTGAAAGCTTCAATCTAAGTGCCGAGGAAGTTGCAACCAAAATTGCTATTAAACTAAATGCACACAAACTGATCAGTTTTTGTTCTGCTCAAGGTGTGCTGGATTATAGCGGTAACCTCATTTCTGAAATGTTCCCAGAGCAAGCCCAAGAACGTCTGGCCGAAATTGATGCTCAAGGTGGCATTAATAGCGGTACCGCATCTTATTTACGTGCCGCAATCAATGCGTCATTAGCAGGGGTCCCTCGTTGTCATTTGGTGAGTTACAAAACCGATGGTTCGCTATTGCAAGAGCTGTTTTCACGTGATGGTGTCGGCACTCAGATTGTCCGTCAAAGTGCCGAGCAAACTCGCCCAGCCAAAATTGAAGATGTGGCGGGTATCATGTTGCTCACACAACCGTTAGTTGATCAAGGCATGCTAGTGCAGCGAACAAGAGATCAGCTATTAAGGGATATCGAACACTTCACTGTGGTTGAGCGCGACGGCACGATCATTGGCTGTGCGTCACTGTATTGCTTCTCTGGTAATATTGCTGAAATGGCGAGTGTCGCTACTCATCCAGAATATCGACGTTTAAGCCGCGGTGACTTATTAGTCAAAGAAATCGAAAGACAAGCGAACCTGCAAGGAATGGATAATCTGTTCGTCCTCACCACACACAGTATTCATTGGTTTAGAGAGCGTGGTTTTGATCCTGTTGAATTAGACCAGTTACCACTAGAAAAACAAGAATTGTATAATCTACAACGTCGTTCAAAAATATTGATGAAGCGTTTATAAGTGATGTGGTTCGGTAATATTTTATGTGTACTTTGGAGCAATAAATAAGCCTAGTGCTTAACGAACCTTCACTTTATATTACTCACGTTGATTTTATGCAATCAACGCCTTTGTTCTCATTGATCTTGAGGCAATTTGCAATCTGAATTATTAAGTATGCCGATTTGCCTTTAAGCTCAATAAATTTAATTTCCGATTCAGTCGCAATCCACTGCATTGACAAATTAAAAATTTTCTTTTGATTATCGTTTAACGACGATTCAACTTGGGGAATATTAATCAGTTGCCCATCCTCAGATACTTCTAATAGAACTCCCATTTTTGGAATATTATTTTCAAAAATATTGGATGTAGGTGATGGATGCTCAGGTGTACAACCAATTAAAAACACAGCGGTTATAAAGAATAGTCTTAATTTGAACATAATAAAATTCCTTTATGCAACAGGCCAGAACCACACTGTTGATTTTGAGTAATGAGATCCCCCTCTAGCTGCAAACTCTATCCAAGAGCTGTAACGAGTGAGTCTACTTCCATTCCATAAGTCGATATGATCGCCTTGATTGTTAGCGCCATAATAATCTTTAAAAAAGATAATACCTTTTTTACCGTTAATCTTTGAAAAACCGTCTTTAGCTTCAAACTTTATCATCGTTTTAAAAGGAGATGAAGCCCCCTTCAACCAATTAGCTAATTCTTCAGCTCTTAAAATATGACCTGGTTTATGTCCATGCCAGCAGCGAGCCCCTGTAAACCCCGCAGTACTGATGCCTGTCGCATCTAAAGCGACCCCTATTCTAATCGCGCATTGATTATCAAAAGCCTTACTTCCACTTCCATCAATACAAGGAAAGTCATCAAAAAAATTTTCAACAGAAGGATGGTTATCCCATATTTTTTTAAATGTTGGCATTCGTAATATCCTTTTTTGAATTGCATTCAAAAATATTACGCTAGAAATATGAAACTAACCATCAGGTATTAGCATGGTTTTTGGATGAGAATAAGTACTTCAGGCTAGGACCCCTATTACAATTCGGTGCACTTGTGTTGCTCATTCAGAGTGCTTACGACTACGACATAGCGTGGATTTAGCTCGCAGAGTCAGCGATTGCTTTCACAACTCGACAGCAAAAAGCGCTTATGGATAGTGAGAGTGGATGAAGGAGGGTAAAACCAATCATTTATCGTTGACGAATACAGCTTTCAGCACCCAATTGATTGGATGCTGAATCGATATTACTCTGTCACTAATTTAGAAAATGTAGATAATATGCAACGTGCCGAAGTGGTTAGCGTCCAACACGCGAATGCTAAACACGGCTTAGTCCGAGCTAAGTAACGTTATAAAACTAACGTAAATAATCACTCGCTACGGCATGCAGTGCACGGACATGCGCTTCGTCGTCGTTTAAACACGCAATAAAACGGTAATCCTCACCGCCGGCACCCACAAACACTTCTTTATTCTCTATCGCCATTTCTTCTAACGTTTCTAAACAATCGACAGCAAACGCAGGCGCAATCACATCTAACGACTTAGTACCACTTTCAGCCAATTTAATTAAGGTTTCATTGGTATACGGCTGTAACCATTCTGCTTTACCAAAACGAGATTGATAACAATGCACAACCTCATCTTCAGCTAACCCTAAGCGCGCACAAAGCAACGCGGTCGTTTCAACACAATGATCAGCATAAATATCGCCTTTTTCAACAAGGAACTTAGGGATACCATGGTAAGACAATAACAGTTTCTCTGCTCTGCCCTTTTCTGCCCAATGTCGTTCAATACTCAGTGCGAGTGCATCAATAAAGGCAGCGTTATTATGGTAATGCTTTACTAAGCTTACACTTGGCACATCGATACTTGTTTGCAGATAATGAGCCACTTGGTCAAATACCGGCGCAGTTGTTGTTGAGGAATACTGTGGGAATAACGGTAACACAACAATATGCTCTGACCCCATTTGTTGTAGCTTAGCAATGGCATTTTTAATGCTGCGTTCACCATAGGTCATTGCCAGTTCAACATTGACATTTTGACCCGCGTCTTCGAATAAGGCAGCCAAGGCTTTTTGTTGTAATAGACTGTAGTGTAATAAAGGTGAACCATCATCAAACCAAATTGATTGGTAGGCTTTAGCAACACGTTTACTGCGCAAAGGTAAAATGACACCGTTTAATAGTGGTAACCACAATAATCGCGGAATGCTAACAACACGAGGATCAGAAAGAAATGGTTTTAAAAATGCTTTAACGCCCGCTGGTGTAGCCGATTCTGGCGTACCAAGGTTAACCAATAACACACTTTGCTTAGTCATATTACCCATAATCACTATGTCGTTTAACGAATAAAGCTATTCTATGTGATTAAACGCATTGGATCCAACAACTCACTGAGATTTAGCTATAAAAAAACCCTGAGCATGCTCAGGGTTTAGTAACCGTATACAGATTAATCGAAAGGGGTTATGCCCTATCTATTGACCAAGTAATTCAGCTAATTGCTTGCTTACAGCTTCAACAGCTTGTGTGCCGTCAAATGTAACGTATTTGCTGTTACCAGCTTCCGCTTCTTTGCCATAGTATGCAATAAGTGGTGCAGTTTGATCGTGGTAGATACCTAAACGTTTACGAACAGTTTCTTCAACATCATCCACACGGATTGTTAATTCTTCACCAGTTTCGTTATCTTTACCTTCCACTTTTGGCGGATTGTAAACTGTATGGTAAACACGACCAGAAGGAGCGTGAACACGACGGCCACTCATACGTTTAACGATTTCTTCATCAGGCACGTCAAATTCAAGTACGAAATCAACGTCAATACCGTTTTCTTTCATAGCGTCAGCTTGTGGGATAGTACGTGGGAAACCGTCTAGTAGGAAACCTTTTGCACAATCTTCTTTCTTCACGCGCTCTTTAACTAATTCGATGATTAGTTCGTCAGATACTAGTTGGCCACCATCCATAACAGCTTTAACTTTTTGACCTAACTCAGAACCTTCTTTAATAGCAGCTCGTAGCATATCACCAGTAGAGATTTGCGGAACACCATAATTTTCCATGATGAACTGTGCTTGAGTTCCCTTACCTGCACCTGGTGCACCTAATAAAATAATACGCATAAATTGCCCTTAAATTGACTTAGCTTGTTTAAATTGCTTAAATTTCAGAACGGCTAGACTACACGGGAAATCCGATGTGTTCAAGTCCAGCTCGGTTTTGTTACTTTTTTGTATACAACTTTGTGAGTAATGCGATAAAAATAATACCCACAAAGTTAAGTCCGAAATTAACCAATTAAACGGTTCATACGTGCAATAAATGCAGCAGGATCGTCTAAACTACCACGTTCGGTAAGCTGAGCTTGCTCTAACAATAGTTGAACCCAGTCAGCAAATACGGTTTCATCTGCTTCATCAGCAACACGTTTAATCATTTCGTGCTCAGGATTTAGCTCAAAAATGTACTTTTGTGGTGGTACAGCTTGACCTGCAGATTCCATCAACTTAATCATCTGGCTGCTCATACCATCTTCGTTTGTTACCACGCAAGACGGTGTTTCAGTTAGACGATGAGTTAAACGAACGTCGGCTACTTTTTCACCTAATGTTGATTTAGCACGCTCAAGGAAACTTGCAAACTCTTCAGTTGCCTCTTCTTTCGCTTTTTTAGCGTCTTCATCATCGAGTGCACCAAGGTCAAGATCGCCCTTAGTTACTGATACTAATTGCTTACCGTCGAAATCTGTTAAGTGTGATAGCAACCACTCATCGATACGGTCTGTTAATAGTAATACTTCAATGCCTTTCTTCTTGAAGATTTCAAGGTAAGCACTGTTTACAGCTGTAGTGTAGTTATCAGCTGTGATGTAATAAATCTTATCTTGGTCTTCTGGCATGTTTTCGATGTATTTACCGAAACCAACTTCTTGTGCAGGACCACCAACAGATGTTGAAGAGAAACGTAATAAAGAAGCAATTTTTTCTTTATTCGCCATATCTTCAGCTGGACCTTCTTTCAGTGCTTGACCGAATTCATTCCAGAATTTGAGGTATTTCTCATCATCATTCTTAGCCATGCGCTCAAGCATCGTAAGTACACGCTTAGTACAAGCAGTACGTAATGATGTTGTTACTTTATTATCTTGTAAGATTTCGCGAGATACGTTTAGTGGTAGATCATTCGAATCTAATACACCCTTCACGAAACGCAGGTAAGTTGGCATGAACTGCTCTGCGTCATCCATAATGAATACACGTTGAACATACAGTTTTAGACCATGTTCTTTTTCACGGTTCCACATGTCAAACGGTGCGCGCGCAGGAATGTAAAGTAGGCTGGTGTATTCTTGCTTACCTTCTACACGGTTATGGCTCCATGTTAGTGGATCTTCAAAATCGTGTGCGATGTGCTTATAGAACTCTTGATATTCTTCGTCTTTCAGTTCATTTTTCGATAATGTCCACAATGCGCTTGCACGTGTTACCGATTCCCATTCACCAGGTACTGCAGGTGTTTTTTCACCGTCAGGACCTTCTGATTCAGGTTGTTCTTCTTTCCACATTTCAACAGGGATGCTGATGTGGTCAGAGTATTTGTTTACAATTTGACGCAGTTTCCATGCATCTAATAAATCATCTTCGCCTTCACGTAAGTGCAAGATAATTTCAGTACCACGGCTTTCTTTAGTGATCTCAGCAAGACGATAGTCGCCTTCACCTTCAGATTCCCACTGTACCGCTTGGTCCGCTGCTGCGCCCGCTGCACGTGTATTTACTGTCATCATATCTGCTACGATGAAACCAGAATAGAAACCAACACCAAACTGACCGATTAATTGCGAATCTTTCGCTTGATCACCCGATAAGTTGTTAAAGAATTCTGACGTGCCAGAACGTGCTATCGTGCCTAGGTGTGAGATAACATCTTCACGTGACATGCCGATACCGTTATCAGAAATCGTTATTGTACGCGCTGTTTTATCAAACGATACACGCACACGTAATTCACCGTCATTTTCATATAAACTGTTGTCTGATAATGCTTTAAAACGAAGTTTATCGGCTGCATCTGCCGCATTAGAGACGAGTTCACGTAAAAATATTTCTTTATTTGAATATAAAGAATGGATCATTAATTTAAGTAGCTGCTTAACTTCAGCTTGAAAGCCGTGAGTCTCAGTATTAACTGTATCAGTCATTACTTGTTCCTTTGTTCTAATGGGTGATTCAGATTAAAACTATCTGAATTTATTCGTTAATAGATAGATGGGTTTGTTATCAGTGTTTTCAAGGGCAGTTTATAATTTTTATCTGTGACCTCTAACGCAACAACTATAAAATACACTACAAAATAATATTAAATATAAGAAAGTCCTTGCACATTAGTACACTAACCACCAATATATTGCGCGCAACTTAAATTAATTGATACACATTAGCACTCGTGCTCATTCTATTATTAAGGTACTTAAAATGACTAAGCTTTATGATTTCGAAGTAACTACAATCACAGGTGAACAAAAAAAACTCAGTGATTATAAAGGCCAAGCAGTGTTGATTGTAAATACAGCAAGTAAATGTGGATTTACTAATCAATATGCCGAATTAGAAGAGTTACACCAGAAATATGGCAGCAAAGGATTCGCTATTTTAGGCTTCCCTTGCAACCAATTTAAACAACAAGAGCAAGGTTCAGATGCGGACATCAACTCATTTTGCCAGCTGAACTTTGGCGTGACGTTCGATATGTTCAGTAAAATCGATGTTAACGGAGATAATGCAGACCCGCTTTATAATTGGCTTAAAACAGAAGCAAAGGGCATATTAGGCAGTAAAGGTATTAAATGGAATTTCACTAAATTCTTAATAAACCGTGAAGGCGATGTTGTCGATCGCTTTCCACCAACCTTGTCACCAAAAGGCATGGTTAAAGACATTGAAAAACTACTGTAGATTTTATTTTTAAATAAAGTATTTAATATTTACAATAACTTAGTAAAGTGACAGGCGGTTTTTTTAGATAAAGCTAACTATTTAACCTCGTTTGTTTTTACAAAAAACAACCCTCATAAGGGGTGGAGTTTCGCCTTTCTCTGTCGTATAGTATGCGCAATTCATTATAGGAAGGCTTTACATGTTTCGCGACAATCCACTACTATCTCAATTAAAACAAAATATGCGCCAAAACACGCCGAGTGTAGAAGGTACAGTTAAAGGCACTGAACGTGGTTTTGGTTTCCTTGAAGCGGATGATGGCGAAAGCTATTTCATTGCCCCGCCTCACATGAAAAAAATCATGCATGGCGATAGAATTAAAGCGTATATCGAAACTAACGGTGATAAAACATCGGCAGAACCAGATACCTTAGTTGAAGCTAAGCTAACGCGTTTTATTGCGCGTATCAGTATTACTAAAAATAAACTCACCATTCTTGCAGATAGTCCTGTTATCAACATGCCAATCAAAGCGAAATTAGTCGGCTTGGGTGGCCAGAAAGTGAATGAAGGTGACTGGGTTGTTGCACAACTTAAATCTCATGCATTAAAAGACGGTAATTTTTCTGCAGAAGTAACAGGCTTCGTCGCGACTGCAACCGATCCAAATGCACCATGGTGGGTAACATTAGCACGTCAAGACTTAGCTAAAGATGTACCTGTGATGCCTGATTCGGTTGAATTCAAAGATGACACAACACGTGTAGACCTAACCGATAAAGCCTTTTTCACTATCGATTCAGCATCAACACAAGATATGGATGATGCCCTGCTTGTTGAAAAAACAGCGGAAGGTAATTTAAAAGTAACAGTGGCGATCGCCGATCCAACGTCATATATCCCTGCCGATTCAGAATTAAACAAAATCGCAGCAGAACGCGCATTCACTGTGTATTTACCAGGCCGTAATATCCCAATGATGCCACGTGAACTCAGTGATAGTGTTTGTTCACTCGTTGCTGGCGAAAAACGCCCGACATTATGCTGTACTTATACTATCCAAGAAGACGGCGCATTAGCTGAAGAATTTGAATTCTTCACAGCATGGATCACATCACAGCATAAACTGTCTTACACACAAGTATCAGATTGGATTGAAGAAGTATCAACTGATTGGCAGCCTGAAGCACAACTAGCAGAACAGCTACAATCACTGGCTACTTTTGCACGTCATCGTCAGCAGTGGCGCAAGAAGAATGCAATCGTATTCCCAGACCAACCTGATTATAGCTTTGAGCTAGATGAAACTGGTAATGTACTGGCTATTCATGTAGAGCATCGCCGTATTGCCAATCAAATGATCGAAGAAACAATGGTTGCTGCGAACATTACAGCTGCACGTTTATTCCGTCAAAATGGTGATGTTGGTGTATTTAATACCCACGCTGGCTTCGATCCAGAGAAAATTGATCTGGTTGTCGAGTTATTAACTGAGCATGGTATTGAATGTACTAAAGAGCACATCCAATCACTACCAGGTTATGTTGAATTACAACGTACACTCGCTGAAAAAGCCAATCCAGCTTTAGACAGTCGTTTACGTCGAATGCAAAGCTATAGCATAATTAGTGCAAGTGCAGAACGCCACTTCGCGATGGGCTTAGACGGTTATGCAACGTGGACATCACCTATTCGTAAATATGGTGACATTATTAACCACCGTCTAATCAAAGCAACATTGACCAATGGTTCTGCGCCATCAGCGACTGAAGATGAAGTTATCTTAATGTCAGAGCGTCGTCGTCAACACAGAATGGCTGAACGTGATATCTCCTCGTGGTTATACGTTGACTACCTAACGCCTGCAGTAGAAAGCAAACAAGCATTCGAAGCAAGTATTATGGATGTTAACCGTGGTGGTTTACGTGTACGTTTGCTTGAAAATGGTGCGGTTGCATTTATCCCTGCTAGCTTATTACATGATAATAAGAAAGAAGTTAAATGCTTAGTTGAAACAGGTCAAATCAGCATTAAAGATCAAGTGGAATACAGCCTAGGTGACGTGATTTACGTTAACATTGCTGAAATCAACAAAGAAAAACGTAACATTGTTGCTAAACCAGTTGAAAAAGTGGCGAGTTAATCACCACAACGATTAATCGCAAATAGTTGTAACGTATTCGTTGTTATGCCTTGTTTTTATACAAAACAGTTAACGAGGGCAAGGTCGCTTGCCCTCGTTAAATAATAAACCCTACCCCACCCCAATGTCGCTGTCGCTCTGTGTGCAATTGCACAATTAATTTAAGCGCATCATTTGGATCTATCTGCCAATTCGCACTAATATCCGGATTTAACGCCGTAAACTTCGCCAGCATGTTTTTTAAATGCGTTAGCATAACCGTCGTGACTTGCTCACGCTTCGGCATATCAATCACAAACTTAAAGGCTTGTAACTCCATCATTTGATACTGCTGTAACACAAACTCTAAATCTGCTAACTTTTCTTCAAATTTAATTTGCTCTTTCACCAGCGCTACATCGACAGTCGCTTGACGGTCCATGCTAATTACGTCGGCATACAGACCATCGACATTCACCATCCCCAATGTCGAATTATCATCGTAAATAGACAATAACGCCATATCCTTAGCATAAGTGCTATTTGAATTACTTATGATCAAACTCATTGTCGCCGTTAAGCAAACAAAAAAGCAGCACAATAATAACAACGGCGCGAATTGTTGCTGAGCGTCGTGTAATTCCCATCGTACGTTTAATTTTAATATCGGGGTCATTTAAAGTAACTCATTAATCATCAATGAGGCTATTAAACCAAGTAAGTGTGGCGATTAAATTTCATTAAAGTGATGAAAAAAGATGAATAATGACGAAATGTGGCAATATGGTCGTTAGATTATGTGGTAAAAATGATGAATAAACCCAAACCACAGAGTGGAAGCACTCGAGAATTGTAGTTCGGGTTAACGTAATAAACTGTTAATAATCAATTTCTATCGGCAGTGCAAGAACTCAGCTCTTGTTGCTGGACGTGATTTAAAGATACCACCCAGTGATGTAGTTGTCGTTTCACTCGTTGCATCCATCACACCGCGAGCCTTCACACAATAGTGCGTAGCAGTAATGCTAACAGCAACATCTTGCGAATCAAGCAAGGTTTGCAGCGCAACTAAGATTTGTTGAGTTAAGCGCTCTTGCACTTGTGGACGGCGTGAGAAAAACTGCACAATACGGTTAATCTTTGATAAACCGATCACTTTACTACGAGGGATATAAGCAATCGTCGCCTTACCATCGATAGTCACAAAATGGTGCTCACACGTACTCGTTAATGTAATATCACTCACCTTAACCATTTCATCCACTTGCATTTTATTATCAATTAAAGTGATTTTAGGAAATGACGCATAATCTAGGCCTGAGAAAATTTCATTTACGTACATTTTTGCAATACGATGTGGCGTTTCAGCCAAACTATCATCACTTAGATCCAGCTCTAATAATGTTAGGATCTCGGTAAAATGCGATTCAATGCGTTCTTTCTTTTCTGCGCTCGTTAGCCCAGTTCCGATCATAGGTGTTTCTAACCCTCGCTCTTCCAAGACTGAACGGACTAATAAAGCTTCTTTACTTAGGCAGGTCATTAATTACTCCACAAACGGATCGACTTTAAAATAATGGCGCATAATAACATCTAACAATTAAGAAGATAAACAAATTAACTGAATTAACGTTAATTAAGCTTTTTATTGTTATAGATCCTATCGTCAACCTGCTGAGTTTGTCATAATTACCTATATATTTAAAAAATAACCAACAAGGGTATGCAATGGGATGTTGTGATGTACAAGGGCTAAAGCCGCTAGATTTAGCGATGCAAGAGATGTTAGCCGATATCGATGTAGTGAAAGAAACACTCACATTAAACTTAGCTGATGCGCTCGATTATATTCTCGCTGAAGACATCGTCTCTCCAATTAATGTCCCACCTTTTGATAATTCGGCAATGGATGGTTATGCTATCCGAATCTCAGATCTAACGCAGTCAATGACACTGCCACTTGCAGGTAAAGCATTTGCAGGTCAACCATTCAATGATGTATGGCCACTTGGTACTTGTATCCGCATCATGACTGGAGCCCCAGTGCCGGCAGGTTGTGAAGCCGTCATCATGCAAGAACGAACACAAGTCGATGGTGATTTGGTGACTTTTGAAGCTTTACCGCCAATGCATGACAATATTCGTAATGCAGCAGAAGATATTGCAGTCGGCCAAGCAGTGTTAACCACAGGTCGCCGTCTCACGCCACGTGACATTCCAATGTTAGCAAGCATTGGCATTGATGCAGTCACAGTTTATCGTCGTTTAAAAGTTGCAATTTTCTCAACAGGGGATGAACTTAAAAGCTTGGGCCAACCTTTAGCTAACGGTGAGATTTACGACAGTAATAGGTATAGCATCACTGCAATGCTGTCACGTTTAAATTTAGATATCATTGATTTTGGTATTGTCCCTGATGATGAAGTCCTACTTCGTGAAACTTTCATCAAAGCCGATGCGGCAGCAGACGCCGTGATCACATCAGGAGGGGTATCAGTTGGTGAAGCTGACTACACAAAAATATTACTTGAAGAACTGGGTGAGATTGGCTTTTGGAAATTAGCGATTAAACCAGGAAAGCCTTTTGCGTTCGGTACGCTACCAAACAGTAAATTCTTTGGTTTGCCAGGTAACCCAGTATCAGCAACAGTAACTTTTCATCAACTTGTTGTACCTGCATTAGCTAAAATGACCAACCAAGTTTACACTCCAACACCACGTTTCAATGCCATTGCTGCAACAAAACTGAAAAAAGCACCTGGTCGTATGGACTTCCAACGCGCCATTTATAGTGTTAATGCAGACGGACAACTTGAAGTTATATCAACAGGGAGTCAAGGTTCAGGCGTATTTAGTAGCATGAGCCACTCTAATTGTTATGCTATCTTAGAGCAAGACCGCGGTAATGTGGAAATCGGAGAAACAGTGACGATCGAACCATTTAACGAGATCTTAAATTGATGAAAACCCCCTCTACGAATGGCGACTTACCTTCCAAAGATATCTTATCTTCGGAAGAAGAGTTACGCTATAACCGTCAAATTGTCCTACGTCACTTTGACTTTGACGGTCAAGAAGCCTTAAAACAAGCGAATGTATTAATTATTGGTGCTGGCGGTCTTGGCTGTGCGAGTAGCCAATATTTAGCGTCTGCTGGTATGGGTAAGATGACATTAGTCGATTTTGACCATATTGAATTATCGAATTTACAACGCCAATTGCTACACCGTGATAGTCGTATTGGTGAATTTAAATCACTTTCAGCTAAATATGAGCTTGAACAAATAAATCCACACTGTAAAGTTCAGGCTATCACTAAAAGACTATCTGAAGATGAGTTAACAGACTTAATCAAACAACATGATATCGTGCTTGATTGTACTGATAACGTCGATACACGGGAGCAGATAAACCGTGCATGTTTCGCTTTACGCACGCCATTAATATCAGGTGCAGCGATCCGTATGGAAGGTCAAATCAGTGTCTTTACTTATGCCGATGATGAGCCTTGCTACCAATGCCTAAGCCAATTATTCGGTAACGGAACATTAAGCTGTGTGGAATCCGGTATTATGGCGCCGATGGTGGGTATTATTGGTGCGATGCAGGCCCTGGAAGCAATTAAGGTTATTGCTAATTTTGGTCAGCCAATGACCGGGAGAATCTTAATTGTCGATGGTCTCACACTTTCATTTCAACAAATGAAACTACCAAAACTGCCTACCTGTACGGTTTGTCACTCTTCAAGAACTGTATAACCGTTATAATCCTAGCGCAGTTATCAACCGACTGTTAATCGCGCTAGATTATAAGAATAAATTTGCCAGATAAGACACTAATAAGCAATATACCATATTGCCAATGATGCTCGCCTCCAACCCTACAAACCAATATAGTAAACCTAAAGCTGTGGATGTAATCACAGTTATTGTGACACTAAACAAGATGAGATTTATTGAGAGGCTGGATGTGATGACAACAATTATAAATGCGACAAATAGCGAGGCGATAAGTGATGACGTAAGAATAATTCGAGTCGTTAATTTAATCGGCGTCACGCTCTCGACTCGCTCAAACAATCGAGAGAGAAAAAGAGATAGCGGTAACATAAATAAACCTAAATATAAGGCATTTAGAACTGCTCCTGTAAGTGAAATCAAAGCAATATCTAACGAACCAAATATTTGATGATATTTAAGGAATGCCTGCGGTAAATGCGGCTCAGCAATCACAAAGATCAAACTACATAAAATAGCGGTTAATAAACCAAAGCAAGCGCCAAATACAAAGGTAACGCGTACTTCAGATAAAAAACCTGAACTATTCGTATCTTGCCGCCGCGGTGTTGGCATCTTAGTCGCGTAAACAATACCAAAATAAGCCGCACTGGATAGCGCCAATAAACCTAAAGTAACTAAAGGTGTAATAAAGCTACTTGTTAAACCAAGTCCAATCGGTAAGCTCGCGAAAAAAAACGATGCTATGTTCGTTTTTTCGGTAAACACAATGGTACTCATCACTAAAAGCGCGAAAGTGCACATCGAGCAACGTTGTAAGGTTGTTAGGTTGTGCAATACTGCCTCTGATAATGTTATCTGGCTCTTCGATTGTTGTCCGATCATATCTTAATTTACAATAAATGAGTTTAACGTCACTCCATCTCTAGTATTTAAAGATAAATATATCCCTAACACCCAAATGGTCATAACTACAAATGGGTAATGATATATATTATTCCATATATATCAAGCTTAATTACTGGTTTTTAACCTAAAACCCTAGCGTTCATACGCTACATCAATATTTAGAAGATTCTTCGAGTTATCATTTTTGCAGTATAATGATCATCTAATTTAGAAGCTTCATACTTATATAATAGTTACTAGTTTGAAACATAAGGATTTTTCATTATTTAATTTCATACCTAAAATTGAAATTAAAGAGTGTATTAATACAAAAATAAATGTAATATTCGAATTGTGACTTAACTACTCATTAGTAGGTGCATTGCAGCGTTGCTAGTTGTAATGATATTTAAGTACTTATTGATTCAACAATTAGATAAAGGAATATAGAATGACAGACCTACGCGTTAAATTCGAAGCAACAGTAGAGCAAGTTCAAAATGGCACAGCAAAGAAAAAACCTTCTCAAGAATTAAAATTAGAGTTTTACTCATTATTTAAGCAAGCAACTGAAGGTGATGTCGCAACAAAGAAACCATCTATTTTTGATATGGTTGCTTTCGCTAAGTGGACGGCATGGGATAAGTTACGCGGTTTAACGACAGAGCAAGCGATGGAAAAATACATTGCGCGTGTAGAAGAAGAATACGCGGCTTAATTGATAAATAAAATAACATATTGTCAGTAAATAAGCCTATTTACTGACAGTTTTTAGAGTAGGTTATCTACTCATTAAGAAATAGACTTTAAATCTCTGGCCTATTATTTATTAATGAAGCGTTGTACTACTTTCTTTTGGCTAAAAACCACTGTCTACGCACACTCTTACTCATAATCACTCCTTAAATCCATTTAATAAATGTCTATTCTCTGCCAAAAAGCAATCCAAATCACCTATAACCAGACCAGATATAAACCTTTTATATCAAAAGCTTATAAATTATATCATGTAGTTTAAACACAGCTACATTAGCAATAATCAATAACTACAATTCTAAATCCACTGCAAAACTAGATCAAGATATAAACTGGGTGTAATATGACCGTATATTGCACGAAATCAGTGTTTCAACGCCTAAAAAGACATCAAGTATGCCTTGGGAATAATGATTTTGTTAATGAAAACAACAATTTCATAAAAATAACGAGCGGGTGTATTGCTATGAGCCTTTAACCATGTATAATTCGTCTTAAGAAATTAGGCTAGTTTATATCGGTAGAATAAGCTTTAGTTAATACTCGTATTGATTATTGTGTTTTGTATTGTTTATATAAGTTACACCCTGGTTTTTTAACAATTTTTTTAATAACGTATATATATACAGGGTTTTTAATATGTCTAATACAGTAATCGGTAAAGTAAAATTCTTCAACGAAGCTAAAGGTTTCGGTTTCATCGAGCAAGAAAATGGCCCAGATGTATTCGTACATTTCAGCTCTATCTTAGTTGATGGCTTTAAAGTACTTACTGACGGTCAGAAAGTTGAATTCACAGTAGGTCAAGGCCAAAAAGGTCCACAAGCTGAGAACGTTAAACCTCTTTCTTAATAGTTTACTATTAAGAGGTTAAACAGTTATCAAAAAAGGTGAACTTAGTTCACCTTTTTTATTACCTAAAATTTATGACTCCTTATGTGATTTATACTTAGGTACTAAAAAAGCCAATGAGATATCTCATTGGCTTTTTTTATCTCTATAACTACACGCTTAAATACTGAAACTATTTAACAATAACTTCCAATTGCTTCTCTCTCGAATTAATACTCTCAGTTAAGCTTTTCAATACACCATTACTGATATTAAAAATCCAACCATGAATCGTTAACTCTTCCCCCTTGCGCCAAGCTCGCTTCACAACCGTGGTATTACAGACATTCCTAACCTGCTCTACAACGTTTAATTCACACATACGGTCAATTTTATCTTCTTCACTGACATCCTTTAAGTCGTCCATGTGGAAGCGTTCGACATCTTTAATATGACGTAACCAATTATCAATTAAACCATGCTGCTCATCGCCCATAGCGGCCTTAACACCACCACAACCATAATGTCCACACACAATAATATGCTTAACTTTAAGCACCTCAACCGCGTACTGGATCACAGATAAACAATTTAAGTCTGTATGCACAACAACATTAGCAATATTACGATGCACGAAAACCTCCCCCGGAGGCAGGGCCATGATCTGGTTTGCTGGTACGCGACTATCGGAGCAGCCGATCCAGAGATAGTCAGGTGATTGTTGCTTAGAAAGTTTTTCAAAAAAGTCAGGGAACTGTTCATTAATCTGTTCTGACCATGCGCGATTACGTTCAAATATCGATTTAATTGTACTCAAGACTACGCTCTCTGATTAGTAACTACATTTTGAACCCTTAAATTAGCTTGTTTAATCAATATATTCAACTGATAAATAAGTAATCTTCGAATATAAGCCACTGGACTTATGAGTGTAAAAATTAAAAAAAACACTGTACAAGCCAGCTATAAAAAAGCACCCAATCAAGGATGCTTTTTTGTTAAATTACAAGGTGAACGCTACGTTATTTAGCGACCTCCCCTTGCTTGGATAGGCATGATTTCAACAGGAAGAAACCAACAATACCAGACAGTAATGAACCCAAGATAATACCAAGGCGCTCATCAAATAATGGGTTTGTACCTGTATCTCCAAAGGCTAATGAACCAATAAACAAACTCATAGTAAAACCAACACCACATAGAATGGCTGTACTGTATAAAGAACACCAGTTCATACCTTTTGGCATTTGTGCAATTTTACATTTAATTGCTAGCCAGCATAGACCAAAGATACCGACCTGTTTACCAAAGAATAAACCTAACGCAATACCCATAGGTACAGGGTGTAAAATTTGATCTAGACCAATACCTGATAAATTAATACCAGCATTCGCAAAGGCAAATATAGGCAAAATAACAAATGCAACAACAAAGTGTAGGCCATGTTCCATCGACTTCAGTGGTGAATGTGACTTATCTTTTGACTGCATCGGAATAAACAGCGCAAGAATAACACCAGCCAATGTCGCATGAACACCAGATTTCAGCATAGCAACCCACATGACTATACCAACGATGATATACAATGCTTTTGAATCAACATTACGTTTATTGAAATAGGCCAACACAGGAATACATAATGCCGTAACAATAAGCGCCGAAATTGAAATCTTCGATGTATAAAAGAAAGCAATAATTAAAATCGCACCAATATCATCAAAAATAGCGAGCGATGTTAAGAATATTTTCAAGCTGACAGGCACTCGAGAACCTAATAGACTCAAGATACCTAACGCAAATGCAATATCTGTTGCCGCTGGGATAGCCCAACCACTTAACGCTGCAGGATCATCCATATTAAAGTAAACATAGATAAGCGCTGGAAATAACATACCACCGATAGCACCTACGCCGGGCAAGATAATATTTCGAGGATTAGATAACTCCCCTTCGACTAATTCTCTTTTTAGCTCAAGTCCAACTAAAAAGAAGAACACCGCCATTAAACCATCATTAATCCAAAGTAATAATGGTTTCGCTATCTCTAAACCGCCAAGCTTGATCTCTACTGGAATTTCCAGAAATAACGCATATAGATCTTGTGCAGGGCTATTAGCTAAAACCATAGCTAATACAGCTGAGAACATTAAGATAATGCCGCCCGCTGATTCTAGTTTAAAGAAACTAGATAAAAATGATTCTTGTGTGTTGTTCATATTTTTCCTTTATATCAACATTTTCATTTATAAGGGGTAAGCTCAATGCAATGATATTTATTACACCCAATATAGAATGAAGATATTTCAGTATTATCAATTTATATAAATTAAAGCATAATTACATTTTATGCTATTAAGACGCTTTACTACTGCTACCGCCTCCGTCTAACTCGACATATTATGACAAGTAATATGACACATAATAATAAAAAATCACACATATAAATATCAAACTCAGTTCTAAAAAATAGCCATAAATGGCTAACAAACAGCGCTAAAACAGTGATAAAACCTATCAAAAATATAAAACAACACAGAATGGAAACAAAAACCGCCACACAAGCCACTTAAATAGCTTTTTAAGAAACGATCTAAGTACAACTCAAACTAATATCAGCTGAATTTTATATGATCTTTTAAAAGCCGTTTAGGATAATTTAATGGGGAATTAAATATTTAAGGTGAGTATAAAAAACAAACAAACGAACAAAAAAAGACCTGTTAGTATAAACTAACAGGTCTTTTACTCTAAGCTCAGTGAGCTATCGAAATTACTTATAAGGATTAACCGTTAATTAATCTAGCTGCATCCGCATCTAGAAACCACTCAGTTTTACCTAGACTGGCTTTTACTTGTGCTGCTGGGTATGCAAGTGCGGCATCATCATTATCATGAATTTGCTTAATCACTTGTGCTTTACCTTCACCCATCACTAAATAACTAATACGCTTTGCATTTGCTAATAGACGTGCAGTTTTAGAAATACGATACTGTCCTGATTCTGGGTGCTGCGCAATAATTGCAATATGTTGATCATTATAATCAGTCTGGCCTGGGAATAATGATGCAGTATGTCCATCCCCCCCCATACCAAGCAAGATCCAATCAAAACAAGGCAGTCCATTTTTAGCAGGAATACATGCTTTCATTTCTTGTGCAAAACGAATAACTTCTTGCTCTGGCGCATCTTCACCTAAAATACGGTGAATATTCTCAGCAGGTAATGCAACTTGAGAAAATAATAACGTTTGAGCTTCACCAAAGTTACTTTCAGCATTATCAGGTGCTACGCAACGTTCATCACCCCACCAGAAATGCAAGTTTCCCCATTCAATACTTGTAGCAAAGGGTGCCTTTGCTAATACTTTGAATAAAAGTTTTGGTGTACTGCCACCTGATAACGAGATATGCACAGGCTTATCTTGTTTACTGTATTCAACGAGCGAATTAGCTAAAGACTCAACAACTTGTTGAGGTGTTTCAAAAGTACGATAATCCATCATAGTTCCACTTCTAAAGTTTAAATTAATTAATCACTTCTTCGCTAGAAAAGCGCCACTCACGGCCATCTTTCTCTAACATTTCATCGGCTTTGTTCGGACCCCAAGTACCACACTTATAACCAAATAAAGATTTCGCTTCTTTTTTATAGTCTAAAATTGGTTGTACGTATTCCCAACATGCTTTAACCGCATCAGAACGAGCAAATAGTGTTGCATCGCCCTTCATACAATCTAGCAGTAAACGTTCGTAAGCAGTGAGTAGGTTATTCTCTTCCAAGCTATTATAATCAAAACTCATTGATACTTGTTGAGCGGTGAAGCCTGCACCTGGTTTTTTCAAACCGAAGTCCATCTGAATTGATTCGTTTGGCTGAATGCGTAAAATCATTTTATTCTCTGGTGCATTCAGACCAAAAACTGGATGTGGTGTTTTCTTAAAGTGAACAACAATTTCGGTTAAACGTTCTGGCATACGTTTACCGGTACGTACATAGAAAGGCACACCGTTCCAACGCCAATTATCAATCATCATCTTCATGCCAACATACGTAGGTGTACGAGAATCTTCATCTACGTCATTTTCACTACGGTAGCCAAGCAATTCTTCGCCATTCACAACATTCTTCGTGTACTGGCCTAATACAAGATTATCGCGTAAGTCTTGCTCTTCAAGTGGGCGTAAACTTTGGATCACTTTAACAACTTCGTTACGCATTGCATCCGCGTTAATTACCGCAGGTGGTTCCATCGCAACAAGTGCTAATACTTGCAACAAGTGGTTTTGCAGCATGTCGCGTACTGCACCAGAGTGATCGTAGTAACCACCACGCTCTTCTACGCCTAAGCTTTCAGCGGCCGTAATTTCAACATAGTCTATAAAGCTACGGTTCCAAAGCGGTTCGAATAAGCCGTTAGAGAAGCGGTATACCAATAAGTTTTGAACAGTTTCTTTACCTAGGTAATGATCAATACGGTAAACCTGACGTTCACGGAAACAAGTATGTAGATGCGAATCCAACTCGTTTGCCGACTTAAGGTCATAGCCAAATGGCTTTTCAACGATTAATCTTTTCCAGCCATCACGGTCTTTATTCAATTTATATTTTGCTAAATTAGATGAGATTGCTGCGTATAAACTAGGAGGTGTGGCCATATAATAAATAGCATTACCAACCGTATTATGCGTCTCAGATAATGTGTCTAAGCGCGCTTTAAAAGCACCATAACTATCAGCATCGGTCATATCCATCGAGATATAGTATAAATGCTTACAGAAATCTTCAGCTTGTTGCTTATTAACGCCTTCACCTTTGATCAAATCATTAGTTACTTTTTCACGGAATAAATCATCCGTATATGCAGTTTTACTCGCACCCAAAATAGAAAAATCTTCAGGTAACAGTTCATTGACATAAAGGTGATAAAGCGCGGGAAGTAGCTTTCGTTTTGTTAAATCACCCGAAGCACCAAAAATGACAATACTGTTATTCTCAGGTTTTACCATGGTTTTATTTCCTAAAGATTTTATCGACAAGATTAGAATATATGGCTTTAGTCCGTTTGTACTACGCACAGATAACAGACTAAGGCGCGGCATTATCACTCAAAATGATCGAAAACTAAAATGGTTTCAGCAATATATCACTTAAATACCTAAAAATAGGCGCTTAAGTAAAAATCTATCTCGAATAAAACCCCAAGCCGCTTTCGAATGAAACAAAAAAACGAAAGTTTAGAAAGTAAGGGCTCGGCGTTAAATACTAAACATTGTGCTGTTTATCTACGCTACAAACAAGGGTTCACTATTCTAGGCATTCTCCGACAAGTTTAATGTCTACAGATGTGATAATGTCTTCATTATATCTAGCCCTATAAGATAACGTGCACTCTGTCGATTCAAGTTTATTCATCTTGACCCAAGAATAACTTTTATTTTCATTTTTGCAGGTATAACTGGCATCGATAGAGTCCGCCTCAACTCCTTCTACAAGCGGGCGTGTCGTTAAACCTAAAATATGGCATATTTCTGTTGGATAGAGTAATTGACCTGACACCCGGTAGCTTTTAAGAGTATCGTATTGAATAAAGGTTAGTCCATTTGGAAGCGTTTGTTTTCGCGAATCGATATTTGAGGCTGTCTTTAAATTATCGACCGCATTATTCAACTTGCCACGCATATCATTAAGCACTGCAATTTTAGCTTCTCGGTGTGTCTTTGTATATTCAGGTATGGCGAACATTGCGAGGACAGAAAGAATTACAATAACAAACGTTAATTCAATCAATGAAAAGCCAATTTCATCTTTCATTTTAATGTAAAACCTTAATTAATATCAGTTAACACGGCAATATTAACACACATAAAAATGATAATGGCGGATATATCAAACTAATTAATCCATCATTTTAATATATGTTCACGTGAGTATTTGATACTGTAACTAAATCGAGATATCTTACGTTATTGACCTTAAACATTTGATGCTGGAACCTATTTATGAGAGCTAACCACCCTGCTGTTTTCTATTCATTCCGACGTTGCCCATATGCAATGAGAGCACGACTAGCTATTCGTTATAGCCAAGTTGAAGTTGAGCTAAGAGAAGTTGTTTTAAAAGATAAACCAACAAGCTTGTTAGCTTATTCTCCAAAAGGAACAGTGCCTGTTCTTGTCACTAACGACAAACAGATTATTGATGAAAGTCGCGATATTATGCAGTGGGCGCTATCACAAAACGACAGTAATAATTGGCTTCGTAAGAATCAGCCCCAATTACAAAAACAGATCACCTTACTGATCGATGAAAACGATAACGAATTTAAAGCCATTTTAGACAAATATAAATACGCGGATCGCCATCCAGAATATACTGAAGCAGTGTATCGCGAACAAGGCTGCCATTTCCTGAATCAGTTAGAGCTCCTACTAGCATTACACAGTAACCTTATTGACGAAGAAATTAGCTTGGCTGATATTGCCATTTTTCCTTTCATCCGCCAATTTGCAAGTGTGGACAAAGATTGGTTTTCACAGTCCCCCTTCCCAAAATTACGCACATGGCTAACACAACACACAAGCTCACCTCTGTTTACTGATATTATGTACAAATATCCACAGTGGTCTGCTGGCGATAAAGCTGTTTATTTTGCATCTGCAAGTTAGACATACAAAAAAGCCAGAGCTACCTAAGTAGTCTGGCTTTGAAATTTAATTAACCCAAACGAAATATTGAGTCTAATTATTTACAATATAGTTTATACATCAATGACTAAAATTATAATCAATGGACTATGATACAACTAACATACGACGTGCAGCGTCGACAACGACTTTAATAGACCTTGTTTCAACGAGCTTCATCGCCGCTTCGTCAGGGATCTCTTTTTGAGTACGGTTGATGATAACACCAGCAACACAACCTGCTCTTAAACCTTGACTTGCACACATAGTAAAGAGAGTTGCTGATTCCATTTCAAAGTTCAGAACACCCATTTCTTGCCACTCTTGCATTGAACCTTGGAAACGACGAGTAACACGACCCGAGAATGTGTCATAGCGTTCTTGACCTGGGTAGAAAGTATCACTTGATGCGGTTACGCCCATGTGCACTTTAATGCCTTCTGCATCAACAGCAGCTTTCATTTCTGTTGCAACAGCAAAGTCAGCAACAGCAGGGTATTCCATTGGCGCAAAGTGTGAACTTGCACCATCAAGACGTACTGATGCAGTCGTCACAATCATATCGCCAACATTAATGTGTTCTTGAATTGCGCCAGTAGTACCCACTCGCAAGAATGTAGTCACACCTAGCTGAGCAAGTTCTTCAACAGCGATCGATGTAGAAGGACCACCAATACCAGTCGAACATACGACAACTTTCTTACCTTCTAGCTCTGCTAAATAAACAGTGTATTCACGATGACTTGCTAAAAACTGTGGGTTTTCCATTTGCTGTGCGATCTTTTCGACACGAGCTGGATCACCTGGAATGATTGCTAATTCAGCACCTTTTAAATCTAATTTGTTGATACCAAGGTGAAAAACATTTGCAGTAGTCATAACATATTCCTTAAAACCGAAGAAAACCATTATAATAAAAATGATATAACGATATTAAAATAACGGTAAAAATTAAGACGTAATCATAATGCAGCGAGAGCCCCCATAAAGTGATAATTGTCACATGTTTGATACATATAATCGTTATGCTTAATAGGTGCTCGATTTATAAACAACACACTGTTTAGCTTCAAGTGAAAGCAACAAAATCCTGAATCACGATGACTAAACTTGCCCCATGCTCCTAAGCTTGTTATAACATAGTTGTTACTTTCTATTTCATGGTATTCCTTACCTATGCTAAAAATCGCCACCTTTAATCTTTTCAACTACATTGAACCTCCGTTTGCTTGTTATGACTTTGACCGAATCTATGACGAGCAACAATGGCAGAAAAAGCAGACGTGGATACGTGATTATCTTTCCGTGCATCAGCCTGATATCATCGGCTTTCAAGAAGTATTTAGTCCTGACTCTTTAAAAGCATTAGTGGCTGAATGTGATTACCCGTATTTTGAAGTGGTCGATAGCGCCGATATTATCGAAGACTATATTTTCCGCAGCCCTGTAGTCGCTATCGCATCACGCTACCCGATAATAGATATCGCAGCAGTTATGCCCGAGAGTGATCTTGCCGTTAGCATGGGATTATCATCAGAATATAAATTTAGCCGTAAACCACTGCGCGCCAGTATTGAACTGCCACACCTTGGAACAACGGATTGCTACGTTGTGCATTTTAAATCTAAACGGCCAATGCTAGAAAGTGAAGATAATGAACTGGCGACAACCAAAGCTGTGCTTGATGCTTTTACCAAGCAGATGTGCGGAAGTTGGGGCTCATCAATGCAACGCGGTTCAGAAGCTGCTTTACTATTTCAACAAATGATCCAACGTCGACTAGCGACGAACAATCCAATGATGTTAATGGGTGACTTTAACGACGTATTAGATAATGACCGCGATGGGATATTATCGCACCTAACGATGAATACCTTACGTTTCAATTCAGATCAACAAGCACAAAATATTGTTAAGCTATTTAGCTTACAAGACAGTTGGCATTTATATCAGCATGCAACAAATGGCTCGGTCCCCAGTTGTACACAACTCCCCCGTCCCGCGACACATTACTTTTACAACAAAGGCTCGGTATTAGATTACATCTTACTGTCGTGTGAGTTTAATGCAGAGTATCAGCGTAGCCTTTATGAAGTCAGCGATTACCACACGTATGATCGTCACCTGATTAACCCTATCTATGAACGTGATAGCGAAAGTACCGATCATGCCGTTGTTCAAATCAATTTGCAATTGAGAAATTAGCATTTACATAAGTGCTATTTAATCATTCTGTAATTCAATTACATATTATGCTTGCGTTAGCCCAATTCTATCTTATAATGCGCTAATCTATTCGAGGGAGTAGTCGCTTCACGCAAGTGAGGGAGTACATCAACATAACTGACCCACAGGTCATGGTGTATTCAATCTAGTTCGAGATTAATAATCCGAAACTAAGTTTGATGAGACTTGAACAAGTAAACACCTACTTTCGAGGGCAGGGTGTCGCTTGTTTATGTCTAAATGCCCTCGTACGAGAACCCTATGTCTTTATTATTACCCATCATCGCAGTGTTAGTTGGCTTCATTTTACTTACCGTAAGTGCCGACCGTCTTATCTTAGTATCATCAACATTAGCCAAACAGTTTGGTGTTTCAGTCATGTTTATTGGTATGACCGTCATTGCGTTTGGTACTTCATTCCCAGAATTAGTCGTAAGCGCCATTGCGTCATTTAATGGTGCAGAAGGTCTTGCTGTCGGTAATGCTATCGGTTCCAACATCATTAACTGTGGTTTAGTGCTGGCACTTTGTGCCCTGTTTATGCCACTTGTTATTCAAGTACGCTTCATTAAACGCGAATTACCAATTCTAGTTATCGCACTTATCGCCGTCATCGCGTTAATGTCCAATGGCTCTATTACAATGTGGGATAGTCTTATACTGATCCTATTACTCGCACTGTACTGCGTATACCTTGCTAAATCGTCATCAGACGAAGATGTTAAAAACGAATTAGAATTTTTGGATATAAGCCAAAGACGTGCGCTAATCGAAACGGTTGCAATGCTTGTTATGCTTCTAATCAGCTCACAAATCATGGTTTGGGGTAGTGTACAACTTGCGAAAGCGATGGGTGTTAGCGACTTGTTGATTGGTCTAACGATTGTTGCATTTGGTACTAGCTTACCAGAACTAGCCGCTGCTATCGCTGGTGTTCGCCGTGGTATGCCTGAAATTGCATTCGCGACTGTCATTGGTTCAAACACCTTTAACCTATTAGGTGTATTAGCATTCCCAGGATTAATTGGTGATGGATTGCAACTGCCAGTTGAAGTCTTAACGCGTGATGTACCAATGTTATCTATCATGACAGCATTCATGGTTATCTCATTCACCATGACTTATATAGCGGTGACTAAACGTCGCTCAGCTTTGACACCAGAACAACAATCCGATAAAGCTATCGCAGCAGACAGTAAACTGAACTACCGTTTTGGTCGCCTTTCAGGTGCCGTGTTGTTAATTATGTTTATTGGGTATAGCTGGTTACTTTTTAGCGCTTAAGGCGATTTACAGCTTAGCGGGTGCAATACATCAAGTGCTGACTTGATGTATTGCACGAATACCCACTATCGATACAGCTTGGCAACAAAGCAATTATCCCGCAAAATAAGGCGATTAACTATTATAATAAGGAGTGCTATATGAGTGAATGGCTTATCGTTAACGGTAACACACTTCGTGCCAGCGCTTTTATCGGCTTGCTTATCTTATTAGCAATTAGTGAACACTATCGACCAAAGCGCCCTTTGACGGTACCTAAGTCACAACGCTGGGGAAATAACCTCGCGATGGTACTCGTTAATAACCTGGTGCTTAAATTATTCGTTCCTTTTCTCGCCATTGATGCCGCAATGTTTGCCGAACAACAGCAATGGGGACTGTCTTCGTTAGCCGGTTTGGGAAGCTCGACAAATCAAATTTTGATCATGATAGTCTCGATCATGCTCCTTGATGCCGCCATTTATTTCCAACACAAGATATTCCATCATATCCCCGTACTATGGCGTTTACACCGAATGCACCATAGCGATCTTGATATTGATGTCACCACAGCTATTCGTTTTCACCCCATAGAAATTGTTTTATCTATGCTAATCAAGATTGCCGTTATTATTGCACTCGGTGTACCCGTAATAGCGGTTGTGTTATTTGAAATGTTGCTCAATCTGACGGCCATGTTTAATCACAGTAATATTAGGCTGCCAGCTAAGATTGACCGCTATATACGCTACATTTTAGTCACGCCTGATATGCACCGTGTTCATCATTCTGTAAATGGTCACGAAACCAATCATAATTTTGGTTTTTGTCTACCGTGGTGGGATCATCTGTTTGGCAGTTATCAAGCACAACCCAAATTAGGCCATCAGCAAATGCAGATCGGTTTACCTTATTTTCGAGACACGAAGGAATGTCAGGTGCAGCGGATGCTAACCCAGCCCTTCAGAAACAAATAAACGATATTAAATAATAGTAATGACAACATTCAAAGGTACTAATTACGTGATTCATTCTACAAACACCTCAACAACACCAGCGATTTCTAACGATGATGCACGTAAACTCAGTCGTAAAGTGACTGCTGATATAGCAACCAAACAGCTCGATGAGATCTTTATCGATAATAACGTATCGATTGATATTCAAATAGCCGTGACAGAATACCAAGGCAAAGCGCCTATACAATACTTGGAAATATTAGCCGCTCATCTACGCCCTGCGTATTTACGTATTATCACCGAGTCATTGCAAACTCAAAATTTAGCCGCTTTAGATGCCAATAGTCACTATCTCAAGCTCAGTAAAACACACAAAAATATGCTTGAAACATTGAAGCAACAAGATAAATATAAGCAGCTCAATGATACGCAACTTATTGAAATAGCATTATTAGCTTTATTAAGAAGTTAGAAAGGCAAAACGAAAAGCCCTGCATCATCGTTTCGATAATACAGGGCCAAACGGTTAACTTATGGACACGCTGTTTCTAATACATTCGCCGTTAATGTCGGACGAATACGTAAAAAAGACATATCTGTAGCATAAGTCGCGACTTGTTCTGCACACCAAGTCCCCGCCTGTTTTTTATCTAGGATTGCCGTATCACTAGTGAAACAACTTGCTAACTCTTCATCACGGTTGGAAGTGATTACGAATGTGCTGGTTGAAGTCACCTGACAGGCAATATATTCAGGCTGTTCTATCACAGGGGCGAATACTTCAACACTCTGTATAATACTATTCTCAATTCCTTCTTCTGAAATCACTGTTAAGCCGATTGTATATATACCCGCATCGTTAAATGTGAACGTCGGATTAGCTGTAGTCGATGCGCCTAAGCTATCGAAATCCCATACATAACTACTAATGGGACTTGTTTCATTTGCTGCATCAGCCGAAAAATTAACCGTCAGACTTGGTGATGCCTCTAATGCATCAGAAGTAAAGCTCACCGTAGGTGTGGTAGGCTCAACGGCAGGATCATAAGCGGTAACCTCTTTGCTATTACTTGCCGTTGTACCATCACTCCCCGTTACATCGAGTCTCACCGTATAAGTACCACCCGCGGCATAAAGATGGGTAGGTGAAGCAAGTGCTGATGACGCGCTATCGCCAAAGTCCCATAAATAATCAGCAATGCTGCCATTATCAACACTGGTTAAATCTGTAAAGCTGACGTCTAAGTAATTCACTGCAGCACTGAAACCAGCTTTTGGATTAACAGGGTCTACTACATTATCCGATACTGTTACAGTATAAGTCGCTGTACTCGTTTTATTGCCAAGTTCAGAAGTAACATTTAATGTCACATCGTAACTGCCTGATGCCGTGAACGTATGGATAGGTGAAGGTAATGTCGATGTATTGCTGGGTGCAGCATCACCAAAATTCCAACTGTAGCTGTCAATCGAGTCATTGGTAACCGCTGAGTTATCAATAAACGTTACCGTTAAGCCTTCAGAGCTATACGTAAAATCAGCGATTGGATCTCCTGAGGTTTTAGCCACAGTGACATCTCGAGTCACACTAGCAGTGCCTCCGTCTTCAGTCGTTATAGTAAGTAGCACACTATAAGTGTCTGCCGTTGCATAGGTATAAACTGGATTGATATCAAAACTATTGACTGAATCATCACCGAAATCCCACAAATAACTGTCTATTGGGATGTCAGCACTGGTCGATGTATTAGTAAAGGTAACCTTTAGATTGTCTTTTACCGCAGAAAAATCAGCATTGATTACTGTAGAGCTCTGCTCTTTAGTGCCATCAGACTCACCAAAGCAACCAGATAGTGCACCGAGTGTCATTACGAGTAATAGTTTTTTCATTATTCAGTCTCCCCAATAGTTACAAATACGGGGCAAGTAACTTCTTCGTCATAAGCTGCAGTAGTAACAGCTACTTGCACCTTTTTAGGAAAACCTAAAACCGGTGAGCACGGCATAATGTAATTGCTATCAACGAGCTGAACCACCTCACCATCTACAGTTATCTCAACAGCGCCATCTGTAGCATTAATCACAGCCAATACATTTTTATCATAACTCGCAGAGGTGACTTGAAGTTGTGCGACAGTAAGACCACTGCCACTCATCAATGTCACGACAAGAAGTAACTTCTTCAACATGGTAAATATCCTTATTTAATTTTGACGATGAATAATCCTTATTCATCCGCAGAAAAGGTTAACATTTGCGATTTAAAAAAAAGGGCTAACAATAAATGGACAGCATGAGAACCATAAATCAAGAAGTATGAGAGATAAGAGGTTTGGGTCGTAAGACAACCAGGTACAGTGCGGTATTTGCTTCTACCCCATATGAACTTAAGTACTAACGGCTGGATGCTGTAAATGTGAATAATAAGTTAAAAATGTGACCGGCAGCATACGATGTAAATAAGAATGCCGGCGATAATACCGACATTAACAAATAAATAGAACGATTACGTAAATAATCATTTCTATCACAACAGGCAAGTGTAAGTCGAGACAGTCGGCACTAACTATTTATCAGACGTACTTGTTGTAAGTATTTAATCCAGCCTTTCGCACTTGCAGATGGGGCGATATGCTGGGCTAACTTCGCATGGGTAATCGCACGATCAAATTGCGCAAGTTTATAGTAAGCTCTCACTTTGGCGAGTTCAATTTCCGCTTGCTTCTTTTTACTTCGGTCCAGCTTAATTTGAGGGTGATTTAACTCTGCCAATGCAGCCTTATAACGCCCCTGCTGTAGTAACAATTGCGCTAATGGCCAGCGAAATTCTGCAGTATCATCTGTAGACAAGTTAACCACATCACGCCATGTACTAATGGCCTTGTTCCACTCTTTCGCCATCTGCCAATATTGCGCTTGCTCAACTAACATTTTTTGTCGTTTATCATTGTCAGTTATATCTTTTACTAACAAATTTAATTCACGTGCGGCCTGTTCAGGAATACCTTGCTGTGCATATAGTTGCGCCAGAGTACGGCGCTCTTGCACACTTAATGCGAACCCTTGGCGCTGCGCTAAAATCAATGTTGTTAATGCCGCTTGTGGCTGTGAAGTACGTAGTTGCAAACCTGCTAACTGTTGCCACCACAATAACTTATCGGGTTCAACAGCAATAATACGATCTAATGTATCAATCGCAGCAGGCCACCGTTGCAATTGAGATTGCGCCGTCAATTGTAGATTCAGCGCCTGGACTTGGTCACCTTGCGTATTTAAATCTTCATATGACCCTACCGCACTGAGTACCTTCTCCCATTCATGTAACTGATAATGGGTTTGGGCAATACGTAGCCACAACTCCGTGAATTCTTTGGTCTTAATATTTGATGCTTTTTTCTTGCGTTTCGTTACCGCTTTATGGCTCTCTTTGTCACTGCTTGCAGCCGTATTAACAAGAACATAGTAATGCGGCAACGCTTGTTGGTATTTTTGCTGACTAAGTAAAATATCCGCCACCATACGCTGCGTAATCCAAGCCTGCTCCGTTGGTAATAACTTACTTTCAACGGCCAATGATAAGTACTTAACCGCTTGGTCGGTGTTTTCTTGCTGCCAATGAAAGATACCCAATACCCGCTGTACAAAAGCTTGGTCGTACGCTTGCCTCGGGGTAAGTTCAGTTAACAACTCAATTGCATCTGTATAGCGTTCTTGCTGCTGTAATGCTTGCGCGGCCTGGATCTTACCCGCAATAAATTGTGTTAACTGTGGCTGGTTAGCATAGACAGATGAGGTAAAAAAACACATCAGGACAAACAACCAACTGCTTTTCAGCTTATTTAAATAATGAATCATCGTTCTAATTTAAACTCCAAGGTGACCGTCTGATTAACTTGCATGATAGCTTTCCCCTCTTCCAACTTGGGTTGGTACTTCCATTTTCGTAATGCTTTCATTGCCGACTTTTCAAATAAACGTCTTGGTTTCGCATCCATTACTTTGATATCAATAGGACGGCCCAAAGTATCAATGGTAAATGACAGTTTAACCCAGCCCTGTGCGCCTTGTTTCATGGCGCGTGATGGGTAACGCGGTTCAACACGATACAAAGGCATTGCTTGCTGGTTAGCACTAAACTCACCAATTGCAGGCAAGCCAACTTCGACACCAATACTGGCCATATCAATACCAAGTACAGGCATATCAGGTAATGCGAGCGCTTTAACCTCTGCATTCGCAACGGATATGCTGTCTGTGGGTGGCGGTGCATTTTTTGGTTGTTCGGGCAACGCACGTTGACGACGGTTAACATCACGCTCTTGATCGACCATAACAATGTCGAACGCTTGTGCAGTCGATTCTTCAGGTTTACCAGAATGGCCGTTATCCACCATCCATGCCATTACGGTGAACAAAACTAATGTCATCGCTAAAGCCAGCGGTACAGCCAGTAAAAAACGTAACATTAAGACTTCTCCACCGCCAATGCGATACCGCTCACACCCGCACCATTCGCCGCATCCATCACTTTAACAACAGTGCCATTGAACGCATGTTCATCGGCTTGGATAACTAAAGAGGCATCAGGTTGAGACAGTAACAAGTGCTCTAATGTTGCCTGTACACGCTCAACATCCACCATACGTTTATCAATATAGATGTCATTGTTCGCGGTAATGGCAATAAAGATACCTGCACCCGCTTGGCTAACCACATTACTTGCCTGAGGACGGTTAACTTCCACACCTGATTCACGAACAAATGAACTTGTTACGATAAAAAATATCAGCATGATAAACACGATATCTAACATCGAGGTCATATCAATTTGTGCATCTTCACGCGCGGCTGAACGACGATTAAATCTCATATTCATTCCTTAATAGATAGTCTTAACAATTTTTCTAATCTGCTATATCGTGTATCACAAGCTTTGGTTAATCGTGCATGAGCAAACATACCTGCAAGTGCTGCAACCATGCCCGCCATTGTTGGCAAGGTCGCTAACGAAATCCCTGCTGCCATTAACTTAGGTTCACTGCTACCTAATGTCGCCATAACATCAAACACACTAATCATGCCCGTCACTGTGCCTAACAGCCCTAACATAGGGCAAATAGCCACCAGCACTTTCAAAAAGCTGAGGTTTTGCTGCAATGCTTGCTGTGCCTGTAACAACCAACCAGCCCGAATGGCTTGAGCATGCCATGAGCCTTGCTCTGAACGTACTTGCCAACGTGCTAACAAGTCACTTTGTAACGCAGGGAAATAACAATACAAATACAACAACCGTTCCATCACGCAAAACCAACACAACATAACAATAGCGGCAAGCCAATACAGTATTGGTCCCCCCTGTTGCATAAATTGATTGACGCTTTCAAGCCAATCAACTGACGTCATATCAAAATGCATAACTTAGCCCACTTGCTGTGTAAAAGGAGTCACGTTCGTGTCATTAACGGCTGCAACAGCGAGTTTTTCAGCTTCTTCTGCAACTAAGCTAATGCCCTGCTTTTCTAAGATATCGCGAATATTATCGGCTTGCGTACTCAGTATGTTATGCGCAAGTAATAACGGCATTGCTGCAACTAAACCTAATACCGTCGTGATCAGTGCCATTGAAATACCACCGGCCATTACTTTTGGATCGCCATTACCAAACTGTGTGATCACTTGGAAGGTTTCAATCATGCCGGTTACTGTCCCCAATAAGCCAAGCATAGGTGCAAGTGCAGCCAGCAATTTCAGCATCGACAAGCCTTTCTCTAACCCTTGTTGCTCATCGACCACTACTTCCATCAAGCGCAGCTCTAACGCTTCAGTGCTATTATGCAATGCCGATTTAACATTGCTATCTACGTATACTTGTAGAATACGACCTAGTGGGTTGTCACCTATCAGACTAGGGTTCGCTAGTTGTTGTCGGATCTTACGTCGAGCAAGCATTAGCTTCACGCCCTGTACCAGTGCAATCAACAAACCAACCATCAACAATGAAATGATCACGTAGCCCACTGTACCGCCATTTTCTAAACGATCTTTTAAGGTTGGGGTATTTTCTAATTGCGCTAGCATCACACCGCGCGATGGGTCCAATACAAGGATATTACCAATTGCACCAGTATTGATAAGATCTGCCGCAACAGGGCCTTTTTCTGGCTGCTTTAGGTAAGCTGTCGCGGTTTGCTTTTCACCATTCCAAGTGAGATAACCTTCCTCACCCACTAGTCCAATACTACCGATACGCACAGCTTGTTTATCTGCTAATTGCCCTGCGCCATCAATCTCAGCAACATTCACCGTTTTGATTTCACCACTTGCTTTAATTTGTTCTGATAACGCTGACCACAGTCCTGTTAGCTGCAACATTGAAGGTAAGGTTTTTGCTGCAACCACATCCACTACAATCGGCGCAAACGTTGCACTATCAATCGCGGTTACTGCGGTGCTAATTTCGCTATTTAACTGTTTTGCTGATTGACGTACAACACCAAATAGTTCACCTAAACTACCGGTTTCTAACCGTAAATCCGTTTCTAGCTTCGCTAATTTTTCTTCGTTACGCGTAAACTCTTGGCTTAGCGTTTCAGTTTCATTTTGCAATTGACGTTGTTGCGCTAATAACGCCTGACGTTGCTGTTTAATTTCTTGTTCTGTTAGTTTAAAGCCAGCTTCTCGTTGCGTTAACGCTTTTGTAAGCTGTTTATTATCTTGTTTTGTATCCTTGAGTAATTTTTCACTCACGACTTGCGCGTCATTTTTCAGCGTATCCGCAGCTTCTGCAGAATTAGCAGTCAAAGGATATGCACTAACGGTGAGTGCGCTTAATAGCAATGTCTTTGTTAAAAATAGTTTGGCTTTATTCACTGAAAATCGAGAGTTCATTGGGCATTACCTACACGTTGCGCAGTGGTCACAGGAAGAGAAATTAAGCTGGGTGCAATTTGTTTATTCGCCATTTTGAAGGCTTTATCGATATCATTTGTTTGTTCAGAAACCGTTACCCATACCTTACGTTCGTCATGCCACTGCCAATAATTCTGGCTATCTAAACTGCGCGCAACAAATGCGATACGCCCAAGGTGTAATAGATCAACTGTGATAGTCTTATTTGATGAAGCAAGTGTAATTTTACTTTGGTACACACCCAACTTAGTCCCATAGTCGATTTCAATTTGGTACGCTTCTAAAATACGACGATATTTCTCTGCATCGCTCACATCAGCCTGGGCCATCATGGTATTTAATTTTGCTAAGCGCGCTAGGCGTTGCTCTTTTTTAATTGGCTTGCCAGTATTGATGATGTCATCTAAACCAGTCAGCATTTTGTACATCAAAGGTACTATGCCTTGGCGAGTAGTTTTAATACCTTGCAGTTGTTCATCTAAGCTATTTAATTCTTGGTTTTGATTGTTAACTAATTTAGCAAGATGGTCGCGATATACAGCTAAGTTGTCGACTTCTTCTTGCAGACGCTCTATTTCTGCTTGCATGCTTAAAGTACGATCTGCGCTATTATCAATTTTATACTGGCTACTAGCCGCCGTATTATTCATTTTTTGAGTCAGAGCTTGTGCATGATCAATCGCTTGCGCACTATCATTAGCTTGTGCAAACACGAAAGGACTAAACGTAGCACTGCTCAGTGCAGCCACGAGAACGAGAGAGTAAGATTTATTTAAAAGCATAATTAATCAACATTCGAATTAAAATTTAAAAGGAATAAACCACAAAAAGCAATAACCGACATCTATGGAATCAAGAGTCGATTATTGCTGTTTATGAAGGCTTAGATTATGTTATTAATAACGTAATTGGATTGAAGCCATGTAGTTACGACCTTCACCAATGATAGTTTTCTTTTGACTACCACCCGCTAGATAATCCGTATCAAACAAGTTTTCGATGTTGAAACGTAATACGAGGTCCATGTCTTTATCGTAATTAATGGTGTGAGCGATACCAGTATCAAAACGCGTGTAAGCATCTTTCTTGTACGTGTTTTTCTCGTCACCGAAACGTTCGCCAACATAGATAGCACCTAAATTTACATCAGTGTTGTTAGCAAAAGAGTAACGGCTCCAAACACTTGCAGAGAATTCAGGTACATCTGCTGGACGGTTACCATTGATTTCAGGATCAAATTCATCATGAATTTTAGCATCTAAATAAGTCATCGAACCGCTTAGTGACAATGCTTCTGTTACATAACCTGTAGTACTGAATTCAGCACCACGGTGTACTTGTTTACCTGCTTGCGTCGTTTCAGTTTGATTCGTATTACTGATATCTTGAGTAATAACTATATTTTCTTGGGTAATATCAAAAATTGCACCGGATACAAATAGTTGGTTATCCATCAACTCCCATTTAGAACCAAGCTCATATAACTTACCTTTTACAGGATCAAGTTCCGTACCTTTGTTAATATCTTTCGAACCGCTCACAGGATCTTTTGGTTCGAAGCTTTCTGAGTAAGTCGCGTAGATAGAGCCATTCGCTTTCGGGTGATAAATAAGTCCTAATTTCGGTAATACGTTGCTATACGTATGTTTCTCATTGATTTCACGATCAAAACGTAAACCAGCAAGTACTTGCCACTGATCGTTAATCGTTACCATATCCTGTACATAAATACCGTATGAATCACGTTCAGTTATTGATTTCGTCTTATCATTTTCAGCATTTGTACCACTTGGCTTATCAAATGGCTGACCAACAACACCAGTCAAATCATCACTACTTTCACTTAATTTTGAATAGTAGTAACCTAACCAGTTTGCACCAATTAATGTTTGGTGTTGCATACCAAATGCATCGAATTCACCGACAAAGTCAATAAATGCAGTATTAAATACCCAATGATCAAGACGGTCGTATACTTGATAAGTTACTTCACCAGTTTTAGGGTCATAACTTTTTGGGTCTGTAAAACTTTCAGTATCACGACGTCTGAAATCTTGGTGGTTATAACCGAGTTTCATGTTCAAGTTATCAGATAGCTGTGCAGCAATATCAAAACCAACATTTTCAACGTCATTTTCAATGGTTGACCACTGTGCATCCCAGATGTGCTCTTCACCAAGTACAGGCTTACCATCTTTAATATAAGCACCCGAATCAACACTGCCGTTATCGTTAGTTCGATCGTAATGCACAGATAAAGTTACTTTGTCATTTAAGTCGTAATCAACAAACAAACCACCAACAAAGCGTTCTGTCGATGGTGTGCTACCATCGCCATATGTACGCCATGAATCGTAACTTTGCTTAGATACAACCGCACGAGCACGTAATGTTTGCGCATCATTTAATGAGCCACTCACATCCGCAGTCGTACGAGAATCATTGTTTGAACCTAAATCTTGGCTAATACTTACTTGAGTGTCGTAAGTTGGCTTTTTAGCCACCATGTTCACAAGACCACCAGGTGCTGATTTACCGTAAAGTAGACCTGCTGGGCCTTTTAATACTTCAACACGTTCTAGTAATTCAATTGGCTGACGGTAATGAGACCAATGCTGCTTACCATCACGCAAGAAGCCACTGCTACTTTGTAAATCAAAACCACGTAGCTTGAACGATTCACGGTTACGGCTTACACCACCAGCAGAAATACTTGCATCATTTTTAAGTACGTTACCTAGTGTGCTTGCTCTTTGCTCATCAATTAGCTGCTCATCAATAACCGTTACTTGCCCTGGAGTTTCAAGCTGAGTAGCTTCAACACGCATTGCAGTACTATTTGTATCAACTTTATAACCATAATCACGACCTACAACTTCCATGTGCTCATCTGTTTCTACCGTTTCTGTAGAGTAAGCACTTGGCGCTGCAAGTACTGTCGCTATTACGACAGCTAATCGAGTTTTACAAAACATATTCCGTTATCTCCGATTCATTTTTTCATTAATTTAAATTTCACGCCTACTGCTGTAGGTCGACTTAATGAAAAGGAGTCTAATTAATAATCATTACTATTTGTATCAAAATTACATTCTTTGCATTCGTAGTAAATGTAAACATTAATGAAGCAGATAAGTAGGATACTTATCAACCAGTGGCGCACATAAAAACGGCTTATTTCAATATGAAATAAGCCGTTTTTATAAAATATGAGTGATTAATAGCTATTATTGGATAGGGAAACGTAATTTCACCGTGACGCCATTATTTACATTTAGTTCCGCAATGGCTTCACCGCGCATGATAAGCATTGCTTCCTTTACAATCGCAAGTCCAAGTCCGTAACCACCAGACTGTTTATTTCTTGCTTGTTCAATACGTACAAACGGATCAAAAACACGGCATAGTTGCTGTGCCGGTATACCTATGCCATCGTCAGCGATAACAACCTCTACATATTGACCTTGTTGGCTAACCGTTAATACGATAGCAGCATTATCCCCCGCATACTTAATCGCATTATCAAGCACATTTTTTATCGCTCTTAAACATAGACGACTATCAGCAAGAACCATAGGTGTCGTATTATCCAGCTCGACTTGCAGTGATTGTTGTGGTTTTAAATCCATTTCATTCTGCATCACCTGGATCTGACACAAGGATTCAAGCTGTGTTGGCACCAAGTTAACCGATACGTTTTCATGCCCTAAGCGACTAAACTCCAGAATCTCACTGACAAGATTATTCATTTCAGCAGATTCATTATCCAGTTTATCTAATAAATCACCGACCTCATCAGGACAACGTTTCCGTAATAAATGCAAGATCAAACTATGCCTTGCAAGTGGCGTTCTTAATTCATGCGAGACGTCGGTAATGAGCTTTTTCTGCTTACCAATTAAATGATTAATATGCTCAGCCATATCATCCAGATCTTGTGCAAGCTGATTAAACTCGGTCACGCTATTGCCCACTTTATGGGATGCCCGAATGCTAAAATCTCCTTCAGCAAGGCCGCGACTCGCCGCTTTTAAACGATGTAACGGTTGTTGTAAATGCCGCGCGAGTAATAATGAAAATATAACCAGCAATATACTAGTAATGATAAATTGGATGGCCGCAAAATAATAAGGGAAGTAATGTGCCGGATGTTGCTTATCGGAAAACTGAACGATTAACTGATAGCCTGGCCGCAAGGGTAACGAAATAACGGGCTTATTAACTTTGTTCTCTAAAATTGTATCGAGCGGACGAATGTAACGTAATTTGAACTTAAAGTGTGGGTGCATGACCCGCGTACTCACTTCTTCAAGGTTATCGTCGAGTACAAATAAATAACTTGATTGCGCTTCTTCCCACTCCGCTAATTTAGCTCTATCGACATTCCCTTCACTGTCTTTATTATCAAGTAATGCATCAGCTTGCTGCGCAAGATCCAACATCTCCACTTTAACATTAGCGGGCAGATGCAATAACACTCGCACCAAAGCCATTTCAGCGATACTCTGTAGACTAAGAATTAAGACAAGGGTAATCGCAAAATAGCTAAATAATCGAAATGCCAATCCTTGACTATCACCTAAAAAAAACAATCGCCTTGCCGTTTTAACACACCCGAGACTCATATCGCTATACTGCCGACGTGTTCAAAAAAACTATAACCTTTGCCGCGTACCGTTTTAATATGTAATTTAGACAGACCTGATTGCACCATTTTGCGGCGAATATTACTAATGTGCATATCCAAATTACGATCAAATGGGCATAAATCTTTCTTTAATACTTGTTTTTGCAATTCACCTTTCGATACCACAATTTCATGACGTGACACCAGGTACTCAAGTAATTCAGCTTCTGTACCAGTCAGTGATAGACGTGATAGCTGTGTGAGGATTGAACTTTCACCACCTAGGTTTTGCCTTTGCTTTTCTAAACCAACACGACGTAACATCACTTGAATACGCGTTAATAACTCAGGTACATGATAAGGTTTCGCAATATATTGATCCGCACCGGCTTGTAAACAATCAAGCATTGCCGTTTCATCCGCCAATGCAGTCAACATTAGAATAGGTGTCGCAAAGCGCTGGCAGATACGTCTTGCCACTTGCAAACCATTAATATTGGGAAGCATGACATCGAGTAATACGAGGTCAACAGGGTGAGACTGTATGTAATCTAGTGCAGTTTCACCACAATGCACACTGTGCACCTGATAACCATCTTCCATTAAAACTTCAGTGAGTAATTCACACAGTTGTATATCATCATCTACGATGAGAATTTGCGACACAGTTAAAAACACCTTAATAATAACAATTCGTATTAGTATTTTAATGAAGAAAAGACTGAAGTACAACACACATTCAACTAGGCTTGATGAAAATCAACAGCATAAAAAACATATTATTGCTTTTTTCCTATAATTTATCAGGCTATTTCATTAATTTTAAACTAGATTTGAAGGGGGCAGCTACAGACGTTTGCTAGTTTGCAAATATACATAAAAATATGGATATGCAATGCTTAGTGTAAAAAAAGACCAATCGATAAAAATTAGCCGTGGACACACACGCTTTAGCAATTGGGAACAGTTTCCAGTCTTGTATGTGAGTAAGCTAGGGCTATTTGATTTCTTTAAAATCCCCATTGAAGTTCGTAACATATCGCAATCGGGATTACTGGCAAAAGTAAAAACAAAAAGGAAATTTACTGTAGATGAAAACTTAATCATGGAGTTTGATAACTATTTTACGGAAGTAATCAAAACAACAATAGTGAGGTGGGATCCAGAGCAAGATTTACTTGCGATTAAATTCAGCAGAGAAATGAAATTAATAGAACGCATCGCGCTTAATATGGCTTAATATTCGCCAATATAAGACAATAATAAACCTCACGTGCTTCTTACCGTAAACACGTGAGGTTTTTAGTTTCGATTAATCCCAATCTTCGGCAACAAACTGGATCATCAATTCATCATTTTGATACATATTTAAAAATGGCCATTGCACTTGAATGGCGTTCACAACACCAAGTGCTTGCTGTAATTTCTGCTCTACAGCATTCGCATTTGGATCTGCACAAGCCATAAGCGTTGAACCGACAGGCCCTAATTTTAATAAGGTATTCTGCAATTTTTCATCTTCAAATAAATACTGTACCTGACCAAACATATTATTACAGCCTGAGAAGCCAGACAAACGATCACCAGAAATAGTAATATTAGCGGGTTGCTCAAGCGTTACTGGATTTACGTTACCTAAGCCAACAAGTTGTTTAAGGTTCCACTTTCTATTTTCAGTTAACATTGTATGGGGTGCATAATGACGTGGTGTTTTATCTACCTCGGATATCAATGTATACGATGAACTTGACGCGTCAGCAGCCGGGTTTGCCACTTCTGACTTAGCCACAGACAACTGATAAAAAGACCCAGGTACAAATTCAAAACCAGCAATATCGTTATAAAATAACTGCCACTCACTGACCTTGCCATCAATCACTTGATTGACCACCAAGCACTGCATAGGCACAATACCCTGACAAGCGATGCGTTCAGGGGCAACCCAATACATTTCATTCGTCGTTACATCGCTATTTTCAGCAACACCGTTCGTACCGTTATCACTTGAACTCGAACACCCAATGAGTGAACCGCTTAATATTCCCGTTAATAATAACGATACTGGCAATTTAAATTTCATATTAATTAACCTTTTTCCGTTTTCCACTAGACTTGATAGGTAGATAACAACTGACTTTAACTCATTGACCAAGCTCTGAGGATTGTTATGCATCCATTCTCGCACCCGCTCATAAAACTGTGCGTTTTTTGCTATTTATACAGTATGGCATCGTATAGCCATAGTAGTTCAGTCATTAACGTTGGAAGTTATCACTGCCCGCCTTTTGTCATGAGCTTACATCCAAATGGTAGTCCACAATCCACCAGCACAGGACTGAGCATCTTATTGTGGCAACGTGTAGCCGATAGTATCGACCTACAATATGAGATGCGAGATTACACTTTAAAAGGGTTATTAAGTGCCGTTGAAAATGGCAATGTAGAAGTGGGAATATCCTGTATTACTATTACGCCGGAGCGTGAACTACTCATGGATTTTTCACACTCATTTTATGAGACACACCTAGCCATTGCAGTAAAACAAAAAGGCTATCTCGCTTCTTTTGTCGATATCATCACCAATACTACATTATTATTTGCTATTGGTATTATCCTCATATGTGCAGGGCTTATCGGCTGGATATTTTACCTACTCGAACATAAAGTTAATCATAAATTGTATTCAATGCCATCAGCAAGAGCACAATTATTAGAAGCCTTTATTCTTGGCCTCCTATTCATCACCAAAGGTCCTTTCAACTATTTTGAATTTAAAACCTTGAGTGGGCGAGTATTGACGGTATTTTTAGCCATCGCATCCACCTTATTTATTGCCAGCATTACCGCTATGCTAGCCAGTACCTTCACCTTGGGGTTACTCAATACTGATATAAAAAGTCCATATGATCTAATCAAGCTGAATGTCGGGGCCACAGTCTCGACCACGTCTTCTATTTATCTTGATAGTTTAGGAATAATACATCAAACGTTTACGAACCTTGATGATATGCTAATTGCACTTAATGACGGAAAAATTGACGCTATCGTTGATGATAATGCGGTTTTAAAGTACAAGCTAAAACAAGAAAAACAACAAGGACGTTATCAACAAATATCAGTATTGCCTTATCAATTCGAAAAACAAAATTATGGTTTGGCCATTAAAGACAATAGCCCTTACACCGAGCAATTAAACCGAGCACTACTCAATATTCGTCAAAGCCCTGAATGGCAACAAGCCCTTAATCAATACTTCGCCGAACATTAATCAGTTAAATTACCTAACAATGCTTCGCAGCTCGCCTTCATCATCAGCAACTCTTCTTTTGGTAAGCCAGCCTGACAAAACATATTGATAGGAATATCTTTTGCTTGTTCCTTTAAGGCTAAGCCAACATCTGTTAGACACAGTATACGAGCACGCTCATCTTCTTTACTTCGCTCTCGACGAATAAGCCCTTTCAACTCTAAGCGCTTTAACAAGGGTGTTAACGTACCGGAATCAAGGTGTAACTGTTCACCTAATACCTTCACACTAATTTTATCTTGCTGCCAAAAAACCAACATAGCTAAATACTGTGGGTAAGTAAGATCGAGTGTTTTTAACATTGGTCGATATGCACGAACCATCGCATTCGTCGCACTGTATAAGGCAAAACAAACCTGATTATCTAAGTGCAATATCGTCTCTTCATTCGTTTCTGACATCAGGGTAACCTCTCTTAACTGCCTTGCGCACAATATACTTAACTTTTTATAAATGTCGACCCGTTTTAAAAAATATAACAAGAATGATTAAGTAAATCGCAGCTGATGCCGATAATACAAAAAGACGACTATTTAACTATAGTCAAACAGTCATCTCAAGGATAAAGAATAACTATATAATGAATAAGAAGAAAAATAAATTATCTCTTATTACAATTTACGGTCTAATTATTGCTTAATAATATTCAGCGGGATCTATTTTGCCGCTATAAATTATAAACGACTAAAAAAGGCAGATCTAAGCTATGTTTAATTTTTTTAACACTAATAAAGTCCCTCTTGGACAAGTTCTTATCTCAGAAACAGACTTAGCGGCACTGCAAAGTAAAGCACAACTTTTAGACCAACTACAAAGTAGTGGCCTATTATCTATTGCCCAAGAAATCACTCAAAATGCACACAAAGTCAATCAATCCTCGGCACACAGACTTAACAACGTCGAGAAAAACTTCGGTTTAATTCAAGGGTTTATGGAACAGTCGAAGGGTATAGAAAACCTTTCAAATGATTCGTTCAATTCTGCACAAAGTACCGCAAATATCTCTCAGACTGGTATTCAACAGCTTGAAGAATTGACAGGTAACATCACAAACTCTGCACAATACATTGCTGAGTTTACCGTACTGCTCGCTAACCTAGACGAGAACAATAAAAACATTGGTCAATTAGTTGACTCTATTAAAGGCATTGCCGACCAAACCAACCTACTTGCGCTAAATGCGGCAATTGAAGCGGCACGAGCAGGTGAACATGGTCGTGGATTTGCCGTGGTGGCCGATGAAGTACGCGCACTTGCGAATACAGCAAACCAATCTGCAGACCAGATCCAAGGTGAAATGAAAAAAATCATGGATATTTCAGCGGCGATCATTGATAAACAAAAACAGGTAACAAATATTATTGATGACAGTGTTGATATCGCGACAGTGACAATGCAAAGTTTGCAAGAGCTCGTATCTCAAGCTCATTCAAGTTCGAGCTTAGTAGAACAAACCATTAGTCAAGTACAGCAACAGTTAAGTCATTCACACAGTATTACAACCGGTATGGAAGCATTAATTAGTGACACTAAAGATGCCCTTAACGGCTCATCAAGTAATGTTAATTTAGGTGAGCAACTGGTGACCAAACTGCGTTTTTAATTAATATGAATAATTTTGATTTGCAAGTATTTGCTCTGGTGTATCAAGTACCTGCAGGTAAGGTTGCCACCTATGGCGATATCGCTAAGTTAGCGGGCATGCCAAGTCACGCACGCCAGGTTGGTAAAGTGCTTAGTCGCTTACCAACCGACAGCAAGCTGCCTTGGCATCGTATTGTAAATAGCCAAGGCAAAATATCACTGCAAGGTAGCCGTGGTGATTATCAAAGACAACAGCTTGCCGCTGAAGGTATTCCCCTCTCTGCGCACGGCACTATTTCACTAAAGAAATACAGAGTTTTGTAGGGGAATGTAGGGGTCTAGTTACAAACGACAACTCGCAGTAATATCTAAATCTTGGTTTATTACACTACTTTCAACACCGTAAAATCCGAGTAGCGTATGAAATAGGTTATCGTGAGAAAAAGTCCCGGCTTGTGCTTTTTCTATCAAGCAGTTTTTATTAATACCTTTGGCATCGGCATATTGCTGAGGTATCCACATAAATAAAGGCACTTGTGTTTGTTCTATAGGAGCGAAAGAATAAGGCGTGCCATGCAAGTATAAGCCGTTCTCACCCAGTGACTCACCATGGTCAGACATATACATCAAGGCAACGTTATAATCGTTTGCATAACTTTGTAATTTTTTAATTGTTTCGGCAATTACATAATCAGTATAAGCGAGCGTGTTGTCATAAGTATTGACAATTTCGTCGTCAGAACAATTTTCAATATCACTTTGGTTACATGATGGAGTAAATAATTCTTTTTGTTGCGGATAACGCTTCCAATAGGTAGGCCCATGACTACCTATTATGTGCATAGCGATTAACTTGTTTCCCTTTAGTTCTTCGACTTCATCATCAAATGATTTCAACATTATTTCATCATAACAAACTGAATTGTCACATACATCACGATACTGTGAAGCATCAATGCTAATTTTGGTTAGCCTTTTTGCGACGCCTTTATCACCACCATCATTATCTTTCCATAATACGTTTACACCGGCATATTTTAATACATCAAGCACGTCATCTTGGCTGTTAGCGCGGTTTTTATCATAATTACTACGATTTAGGTTTGAGAACATACACGGTAGTGAATGTGCGGTTGAAGTGCCGCAAGATGAGACATCTTTAAAAGAAATGATGCCCATATCTTCAGTATAAGGATTTGTATTACGCGAATAGCCATTATACCCAATATTCATAGAGCGAGCGGTTTCACCGACAATTAATACCATCAGGGTTGGTTTCCCATTGCTCGCGAGTAATTGCGTCGCGTCTGTCCCTTGGGTTTTATAAGTGAATTTTTCAGTAAACACTTCTTTCTTTATATATTTAACACTATTAAAAATATGCGCAGGCACAATCATTTTATTCAGGTAAGCGTTGTTACGACCTACCGAAGCATAATCTTTATAAAAAAAGCCGAGAATTAACAGGATGATGAGAGTAGCCGATATAATTAACATTAAGCGTTTTAAAATACGCTTAAGTAAGGTTTCTTGGGTATTAAAGCGTATTAAGGCGATTAATACGGCTGGAATAACACCTATAAAGAATAGGTAACTAATAGACGATAAATTTATATAGGAAGACATTTCACTGGTGTTAGTTTCAATAACATTTTCAACCATCGAATAGTCAAATAAAACCCCATATTTTAATGTTGCATAAGAAGCAATTGCGGATGATACAAGTACAAAAATAAAAAATGGTTTCGCGAAGTAAGGAATTGCAAATAACGAAAAAATAATAAAAAAGGCGCAACTTAATACTACCGGTGCGGTATATACAAATAACCAACTGTTCGTGTGTTCCGTGATATCAATTAAACGTGCGCTAATAGGTATATTAAATACGAAACCAAAATAAAAAGAATACAGTAATAAAAACGTTGTCATACTGATATTAATACGAAATTTGCATAATTGAGTAAGGCAGCTAGTTATATTCGTTAAGGAAACGTTTAGCTTTGTTGTGAGTAGATTTTTCATTGTTATCCAGTGATGACCATAAACCAAGTAAATGCGGTTAAGTAAGCGCACACGGTCCTTTCCTTCGACCCTTGAATTTTAGATTAGAGTTGATACATAACTATTTTAAACATAATTTATGTACATTTTTGTCGATAAGCTGCAGGTTTAGTCTGCTTATCTTACCGAGATGTGCATATCAGGCAGGTGAATCGCTTTATAGTTCATACAAAAGGAAGGTAATTAATTAGCCCTGAGTAAAATTTGGCAATTTTTTATAATCAATAGCGGTGATTTCTAATGCATCGACCTGTGCTGCATCCGGTCCCTCTCGCAACCATAAAATAAGCTTATCTCGCTCAGTTTTATCGCCAAAGACCTGTACTTCGACATCTCCGTTTTTCAGGTTAATTGCGTGCCCGGTTAAACCGAGTTGCTGCGCCTGCTCCACTGTTGCATAACGAAAGCCGACCATTTGTACTCTACCATGCACTATGATCTGGTTACCTTCTTGTGACATAACCCCATATCCCCTACCAAATTTGGTCAGTATTTATGGAGTATATGTCTAAATTCGCTATTTAGACCACGTTAATTAATTCAACAAGCCGATATGCCTCACAAAATCTTTACTATCGCGAATTTTAGATACAAAAAAGCCCGTAAATACTGTTTATAAAACAACGAGTACGCACGGGCTTTATGCCTTAGCCTTTAATAACTAAAGCCGATTAACGTAAATCGTCAACCACAGCGAGCATAGCCACTAATGATGCTTCACCAAGCTTAATAGAACGCTCTGGTGACCAACCCATCATAGGATCAGGTAAGTTATCATTGTCTTTAAATGGCATTTCCATAGTGTTTGCAAGGCAATCAAACTCTTCTGCTACCCAGTTAGTTGCCACTGTCATGTTGGCTGTACCTGGTGCATCAACGTCATAACCAAATTCAGATTGGAAATCTGCACTTGCCAGTTTGAACACGTCAGAGAAACGGTCACGTAGTTTCGCTAATCTGTCGTTATAACTTGGCGTACCTTGTGAACCCGCAAGGAATACAAAAGGTAGAGCTTCATCACCGTGTACGTCATAGAATAAATCAACGCCAGTTTCTTTCATCTTATTAATGGTATGGAATACTTCTGGGCTTTTTTCTAGGCTTGGGTTTAACCATTCACGGTTAAGGTTTACACCTAATGCATTGGTACGTAGATGACCACGTGCGCTGCCGTCTGGATTCATGTTTGGTACGATGTAGAAGTTAGCTTTGTCTAATAATGCTTTACCCGTTGGGTTATCACTATCAAGTAAGCTATGCATTAAACCATCAACTAACCATTCAGCCATCGTTTCACCTGGATGCTGACGCGCAGTGATCCAGATGTTACGCTTACCTTCAGCGCCATCGCCAATCTTAACTAAAGTTAAATCACGCTTATCAATCGTTTCACCAAGATGCTCTAAGCTTACTAATGGGTGCATTTGCACTGCAGCAAGTAGATCTAGATGACGTTCGTAGCTGTACGGTGCAAAGTAAGCAATCTGCATTGACTCACAATCCATTTCAGCAATGATAGTTAATTTACCATTTTTATAAAAAGTTGGAATACGGAACCAGTGCTGACGATCGTATGAGGCAACAGCTTGGTAGTTTTCCCAGCCTTCTAGGTAAGCCGCTTCTCCTGCATTAAGGATATTAAGTGTGTATTGCTCACCGACTACACCGTCAATACGAAAGTTAAACCATTGGAAAAATTCTTCACCCACATCAGGGCGAATTGCAAGTTGTACATCATTTTTGTCATCTAAATTAATGACTTCAATATTACCAGCATCAAAATTAGCGGTGATCCGCATACGACTTCCTTAATTCATTTTTGAAATTAACTTAAGCATAAACGATCCCGCTGTCACTGGGTAGAGAAGATGTTTACTAATGACCCTAAAAACCTTATTTAATTTCCAATACAGAACAGAAGTCAGCATAAATAATTAGATACGGGCATCTATAAGTCATAAACCGATATACCAAATAATTTAACATCGCACCTCCCTTGCACATTTAATACCTACTTAGTTATAAATTAAATGCTTAGTGAGTTCAACGCTAGCATTAAAAGTACGGTCATGCTAAAAAACGCGAAAATCCTAAATACATACAGAATAAATATTAAGCGCGTTTTGACGCGTTTCAAACATAAAAAATAGCACGACCGTTCGCTTAAAGGTGTTATTTAAGGAATTTACGATGAGCAGTAGCATTTATTTTAATACTCGAAACAAATTCACAATCCGCCGCAGCATGATCAATATCGGCACTCGATTACATCACAGCATTGCACCCGCTCATGCGTTAAAAACAGCGCAGAACTTATTGTTAACCCCCGTACGTAGTACATCCAAAAATGAAGATCCGGTTGGATTATTAAAATCCACACATATGACATCTGAAGGCCGACTAAATACCTATCAAATGGGTAACGGACCCGTTTGGGTCTTAAGCCACGGTTGGTCTGGTAGTGCCAGTCAATTCTTTCCGTTGATGGAGCATATTGCCAAACAAGGTTTTACTGCGCTGGCCTACGATCATCCTGCACACGGGCAAAGTGAAGGGCGTCACGCTCACCTGCCCGCATTTGTACAAGCATTCGATGAAATCGTCGATAATATTGATGACGTTGTAGGTATCATTGCACATAGCATTGGATCGACAATCGTCTTAGAGAGTCGTCACCCTAAAGTACAAGCCTTACCCTTCTTATTAATTGCACCTGTATTAAACTATGTTGAAAGCTTATATGACACTGTTGGTAGTTCTGGCTATTCAATGAAATTATTTGGTGAGATGATAAAAAAAATTGAAAACCAATATGACTATAGGCTAGAGACGATCAACCCCTATAAAACACTCATATCTCGTCAGCAAAAAACCATTATAGTACATGATGAGCATGATAAATTTGCCAATTTCAGCACCTCAGAATTAGCCGCAAAAGAAGCAAATACTATCGATTTAGTCACAACACAAGGACAAGGACATGGCCGAGTACTTAATTGTGATTTAACGTTAACTGCATTTGATAATTTAGTTTAATCCTCAATTATAACTTACCATCCTCTTTAGCCTAAAAAACAAAAAGCGCATCATTATTGATGCGCTTAACGTGTTTAAAACAAAACTTTACTGGCCAGATTTAAGCGCCAATAGTCACCTTACGAGGTTGCAATGCTTCGGGCACCTGACGTTGTAGATTAATCGTCAGTAATCCTTTAGCCATTTCAGCACCCAATACATGTACATGGTCGGCGAGTGCAAATTTACGGCTAAAATCCGCTTGATTAATGCCTTGATGCAACAATGTTGAAGTGACTTCTACTGGCTGCTTTTTACCGGTAACAACCAACTCATCAGCCGTCACAGTAATATCGATCTCTTCGAGTGAGAAACCAGCTAGCGCCAGTGTAATCTGATAATCTAACTCACCTGCGTGAGTTATGTTATAACGTGGATAGTTCGCATCTAACATACGCTGTGATGCTAATTGCTGTTCAACTAATTTTTGTGCCATGTTAGCAAAGCGATCAAAACCAACCGCGTGGCGATATAGGGGTGCAAAATCAAATGTAGTCGTTGTAGTCATCTCTATTTTCCTCAAACAATAGATAGCTATAAGCCTGCTGAGCAGCACTTATATACCCAAGCCCTTCAGATACTTGGGGGGAACAGGCTTAATGAAAGAATTCCCACTAAGCCGAATATAATTTATAAGGTTAATGACACTGCCAATCTATAACAGTGTTTGTGCAGTATTATTCTGCAGATAAGGTTTTAGCGCCGTTAATGGCTATTTTACGTGGTTTCATTGCGTCTGGTAACTGGCGTTCTAAATCGATATATAACAAGCCATTTCGCATGTCTGCCCCGTTGACAAAAACATGATCGGCAAGCTCGAATTTACGTTCAAAGTTACGTTCAGCAATACCGCGGTGTAAGAAAGTACGTTGATCGTCTTCTTTCGCCACAGACTCTTTCGTGCCTTTTACTAATAATTCATTATTTTGGGTTGAAATATCGATTTCCGCTTCGTCAAAACCTGCGACAGCCATCGTAATGCGATAGTTATTGTCATCAAGTTGTTCGATGTTATACGGAGGAAAGTTATTACCAGATTGGCGGTTTGATGCAGCCGTTTCAGCAAGTGCTGCTAAACGTTCAAAACCAATTGCACTACGGTATAGGGGAGTGAAGTCAAAAGTACGCATAATTATATTCTCCATTGAGCAATATTATCATAGTCACCAAGCCAAATTATTTTGCGCTTAGCCATGATGTATTTTTATTCCGGTTTATATGTAAAAAGTAAAAACATACTCCGTTAGGCAGTTGCTGTTTACTTTACGTTAGGCCTCGTAAGCGCCTAATTAATAGATGTGGATTACACGATTTGTTTTCAAGTAAAAAGCTTTAATTAATTCCAACAAAAACATAAGGCAATGAAATACAAGCAATAAACATCTTAAATTTATTACTTATATTTTCACCTCTATTATTACTATCATTAAAATTGCATGCTATTTTCGTGTGATGCGTTCTCATACACAGAAGCGTTATCCATCAACGCATACAGCTCATCTTTTTGACGACTATCACGTCGAGCACGTTTATGAGCCTTACGATCTGATGGCATAATGCCGTCGTCGTCAACACGTTGCGCTGATTTTTTTTTAAACTTCTGATCTAATTTAGCCATATTATTTCCTGCTTATATCTTTCATTAATAATATAAAAATAAAATTGTGACGCTTGATTACAAATAAATTTACCATTGTCATTAAACTGTCAACATCCACCGTTAATTTAGAGACCAACAAAGTCTGTAATTAAAATTATAAAGATTGAATATGACATAACTGTGACAGTATGAAGATTCCAATGCAGCCATAAATACTGCTAACGATTGTTGTTACACGGTTAATTTAACGAAAGGTAATCGATATGAGAAGCATGGGTATATTTTTAGATGAAGTGCATTTTCCACTTGGTTTTCAACAACAAAATGCGTTTAATTTAGATGAATCAAAATTATTAGAACATTACGGTTTAACAATGCAGCGACTACAAGAAGGCGAGCTGTTACCCGCCACCGCTGACGAACATTTCTTTCTCGCAGAGCTTGATGGTGAATTTGAATTAACCTCTGATTTTGCGCGATGCTGGCGTAAATACAACCATAAGATCACTCATCCCCATTCATTACGTAACACGACACATAAACGCAGTGCAAAACAACCCAGTCGGGATTATTTTGTGGATGAACTATCGACAATAGAAGAAATTGACAGCACTTATGACGAGTTAGATCTGGATTCATAATCAACCTTCAAATCGCATATTTAAAAACGCACCTTCATTAAGGTGCGTTTTAGTTTTAAGCATAATGAAGACAGAGTCCGTCGAATAAGAAAATGTGATTTCTGCGGTTTTAAGCAATACAAACAAGCTATTTATGTATAAAATACAGTAATAAATCATCATTAGTTGTGCGCTAACATCAATAAGGAATCTCCATGGATTTTATTCAAGTACCACTCACTGTATTTTTAGTTTTCGTCGCACCACTGTGGTTAATTTTAGCCTATCGGAGTAAACGCCAAAGCAATCAAGGGTTATCAAAGAAAGACCAAGACAAGTTACAGACATTAATTAGCCGTACCGAGCAATTGCAAGATCGCGTTATCTCGTTAGAACAAATTTTAGATGAAGAATCACCGAAATGGAGAGACCGATGAACGCTAAATCCTTATATCGAGACACCGAAAATGGCAAGATCGGCGGTGTGTGCGCGGGCTTAGCGGCCTCCTTCGGGGCTGAGGTTTGGCTTGTGCGATTACTGTTCGTATCCTTGTTTTTATTCACAGGTTTCTTTCTCGCCATTCTGATTTATATCATTGCCTGGTTATTGCTTGAAAAAATGCCGATTGAAAAGCAGCAGCAACGAAGTATTTATGCCAACCATTCAATGAAAACGAAACCATGGCAACAAGGTCATACAGCAGAAAAACTGCTGGATAATATTACCGCAGAGCTCGATGATATTGATCAAGGTCTGCAGAAAATGGAAAATTATGTTATTTCTTTTTCATTCAAAATGGATCGGGAATTTAAGAAGAAATAAAAACAACCAAATCAGTTTTATCCCCTACTCTTTGATAAAAAATTAAACGTAATCAATAAAAAAAGGGATAAAACAAGCTATTGCCGACATTAAAGCGCCAAGCTCAGTATATTTATGCTACCTTGGCGCTTTCTGTATCTATTTCTACCTACTCTTTTATTAATTTGGAGAAAACCATGTCGTTATCTATCAAACCTGTGGCTATTGCGGTACTCGGTGGCCTGCTTACTATGGCCGGTCCTGCTTATGCTGAAACCATCAAACTGCGTATTCTAGAAACGACGGATATTCACACCAATGTAATGGACTATGACTATTACAAAAACAAGCCTACAGAGAAAATAGGTCTTGTGCGAACAGCCACATTAGTAAGAGAAGCCCGCGCTGAAGTAACTAATAGTGTACTGGTTGATAATGGTGATTTATTGCAGGGTAGTCCAATGGGCGACTACATGGCAGATAAAGGCCTTAAACCTGGCGATGTACACCCAGTGTATAAAGCAATGAACCAGCTTGGTTATGAAGTCGGTAATTTAGGTAATCACGAATTTAACTACGGATTAGAGTTCTTACAAGAAGCGACAAATGACGCGAACTTCCCCTATATTAATGCGAACGTTATCGATCTAAAAACCGGTAAAAACATGTTCACCCCTTACATCATCAAAACAAATACGTTTAAAGATACAGACGGCGTAGAACACCAAGTTAAGATTGGTTATATCGGTTTTGTACCACCGCAAATCTTAATCTGGGACAAGAAGAACCTAGAAGGGAAAGTTGAAGCGTTAGACATTAAACAAACCGCCGAAAGATTTGTACCACAAATGAAAGCGGAAGGCGCAGATATTATTCTGGCGATCCCGCATTCAGGCGTATCAGCTGACCCGTATAAAGTAATGGCTGAAAACTCAGTGTACTATCTAACACAAGTACCGGGTATTGATGCGATTGCATTTGGTCATTCACATGCTGTATTCCCAAGTAAAACATTTGCTAAAATACCAGGTGCCGATATCGAAAAAGGCACAATCAACGGTATCCCAGCTGTAATGCCTGGTCGTTGGGGCGATCACGTCGGTATCATGGACTTGGTGTTAGACAAACAAGGTGATTCTTGGAAAGTAACCGACGCACAAACAGAAGCGCGTCCTATTTTTGACAAGTTAACCAAAAAGCCGTTAGTGGCCGCAGACAAAAAAATGGTTGCTGCAGTACAAGCTGACCACAAAGCAACACGTAATTTTGTTAACCAGCCTATTGGTAAAGCAAATGACGTCATGTACAGCTTCTTAGCGCTAGTACAAGACGACCCAACAATCCAAATCGTTAATCTTGCCCAGCAAGATTATGTGGAACGCTTTATCCAAGGTGACCCTGATTTAGAAGGCATCCCAGTACTTTCTGCCGCAGCACCGTTTAAAGCGGGTGGCCGTGGTAACGATCCAACGAACTTTACTGAAGTTGAATCTGGTCAATTAACATTCCGTAACGCAGCGGACCTTTACCTTTACCCGAATACGCTAGTCGCTATGAAGGTAACAGGTAAAGAAGTGAAAGAATGGTTAGAATGCGCTGCAGGTCAATTCAATCAAATCGATCTAAACAGCACAGCGCCACAAGGCTTAATTAACTGGAATGAGTTCCGCACATACAATTACGACGTAATTGACGGTGTGAAATACGGTATCGATTTATCACAACCAGCACGTTATGACGGTGAATGTAAACTGATCAACCCAAGCTCAAATCGTATTACCGACTTAACGTTCGAAGGAAAGCCCGTTAACCCAGCCCAACCTTTCATCGTAGCGACTAATAACTACCGCGCTTACAGTGGTAAATTTGCGGGCACAGGCGAAGCGTTTGTTGCATTTGCATCACCAGATGAAAACCGTACTATTCTGGCCGATTACATTAGCCGCGTCAGTAAAGAGAAAGGCCAAGTAACACCAAGTGCAGATAACAACTGGCACTTCACGCCATTACAAAGCGACAAAAAGCTAACCATTACCTTTGAAACAGCGCCGGGTGACAAAGCTGCACAGTTCATCAAGGACAAAGGCCAATACCCAATGCAATATATTAAAGATGATAAACTTGGTTTTGCTATCTACAGCTTAGACCTACAAAACAAAAAGTAATCTTTACTTAACGTTTTGAGGTACCACATTGATATAAAAATACCGCAGCCAGCCTGCGGTATTTTTATAACTGGTGACAATCACAGTAAAGTGACACTATTAAGCGCATTGTATAGGCATGCTACACTTAAACAGTATTAACCAAGACAGGACGTCAGATGAGTAATAATCAAATAAAGAACAATAATAACGAAAACACCACTACAGTACCTTGTTACTATGAGCAACAAGGTAGCGGTAGTCCAGTTGTGTTTATTCACGGCTCATACGCAACAACCTCAACGTGGAAGAAAATAGTCCAACAACTCGCAAGCACACACCATTGTATTTCTATTAAATTACCAGGTCACTGTGGAATGCCAGATCCCGATGATTTTTCAGCACCAAACATCAATACAGAACTTCATATTATTGAATCGGTAGTCGCAAAATTAACGAACCAGCCCATCCATCTTATTGGGCACTCCTTTGGTGGTGTCGTTGCATTAGCCTTAGCACTCAAAGGTTCTGTCGAAGTACAAGAGTTAACCCTATTTGAACCAGTATCGACATGGGTACTCGAGTCCGTTGAGGATAAAGAAATGATGGCGCGTGTAGATGCGTTTGTTCAAGACTATCGTCAAGGCATTAGCAACAATGAACCTTATGTATGTGGAAAAGTAATAGACTTTTGGGCTGGTGAAGGTGCATTTAGCCCCCTACCCGACTTCATTAAAAACGGCATGGTCCCCTTAACAGCGAATAACAACCGACACTGGACACTGTGTATGAACATCCATCAGAATCGAAAAACACTAAACGCATTAACGATTCCAACAAGGTTAGTCTGTGGCTCGGCATCAAATCCGGTTGCTCAAGCCATCGTTAACCACCTGAGTAGTGAATTAGCAAACAGCAAAAAATACATAATACAAGGCGCGAGCCACTTCTTGGTAACAAGCCATGCCACAGAATGCCTCCAAATTATCCTTGATGATTGAATCTCCCACCTCGCTTTAATTAAAACCATCTATTATTGTGTGTAATATCGCTAATTTTAATATCACAACTACCCATCTTTTATTTTCTTTCTTCGCGGAATAAGAGACAATTACCCTCAATACATAATCCAAGGCTATTACCTATGTCAAACGTCCTATTACTTGCCAATTTGAACTGTGATCGAGTATTACAACTGGATAGGCAATTAACGACAGGTGGTCGCCACTATTATGCTGATCATGGCCGTCGATTAGGCGGAGGTGGTGCCAATACTGGATTAGGCTTGGTTTATGCGGGGCATAAAGTCGCCCTAGTCAGTCAAGTTGGCAATGATAAGACCGCAGACTGGCTATTAGCAGAAGCCAGTCTCCAAGGATTAGATTGCAGCTTATTACAACGCAATGAACTCGAGACTCCCGAGTTATTATTAGTCATGACACCCGATGGTGAACGCACTATTATTCGTCCACAACGCCCCATTTTCACGCTAGGTCCAACACCCAATTTTAAACATTGGCAAGCGCTATACGTTAACTCATCGGCAGTCGGCACTGAACTCTGGGCTCAAACCGCACTTGAACACACCTTGGTGATTGCTCAGTTAGCGAAAGACAACCGTTTACGCCCTTGCCACGTCTTAATCTCCTCTCGTTCAGACCTCTTTAATCATGGTATTGATGTGAATAATAGCGAAGAGTTATGGTGCTATGGTCAGTCCATCGCAGGCCAAACCTTACGTTATTTTATTCTAACTGATGGTGAAAAAGGCGCTGTCGCTTATCACCACCAGCAGCATATTTCAATTGCAGCAATCCCAACTAACGTCGTTGATACTACCGGGGCTGGCGATGCATTTGCATCAGGGTTAATCCACAGCTTACTCACCAACCAAGATATAAAACAAGCTATGATAACTGGCTCCGAATGGGCTGCAATTGCAGTCGCGACAGCAAGTTCCATTCCAGGGACTGAATTACAACAACATTTAAACAAATAAGCCTTTTACCTGAATCAGATACAACACCACGAGTGCAAATGATAATTACTACCATTTACACTTGCATCTTCTTTTATGATTCTTTATTATCCTACTCCCAATTTTAAACACAAAAAAACTAAAAAAAATGAAAAAAACAGCATTATCTATCGCTTTTGCAAGCTTATTCCTCAGTGCATGTGACGATTCTAACTCAACAGCACCACAAGTAACTACACCATCAGTGACTACACCACCAGTAACTTCAGCTCCAGTCACTCCAGATCCAGTCACTCCAGACCCTGTCACTCCAGACCCAGTCACTCCAGACCCAGTAACTCCAGATCCCGTCACTCCAGACCCAGTCACTCCAGATCCCGTGACGACGATCACCGCACATATTAAAACCAGTGATATAGTACTTGTATCACCAACAATGGTTAGTTTTATCGCCCCAGGTGTTACCATTACCAACCTCAGTGAAATAACAGACATCAAGGCTAATTTTGGTGAAGCTCACGTTGATCAAACGACAGGTGCTATCACTTTCCAACCATATGCTACTTCTACGAGTAATCCTTTAAGTGCTGAAATTATTGCAGCCCAGAACGATTATAAATTTGCTATTAGCTATCAAGTTGAGGATACAATTTATCAACTTGATGGTTCTGTCTTACCGCTATATAACGATAAAGCGAATAAGCCAGCACTACGCTTTAGCAAAGTGAGTCAAGATGGCACACCTTTATCACCAGAAGACCAAGCACGGCCAGCAAATGTGAGTGATTGGAGTTGCATAACAGATAACAAAAATGAGCTGATGTGGCAAGTTCCTCAAGCAAGTGGTACATACGCGTTTGATGCAACCTACTACTGGGGTGATCGAACAATCAATAATCGTGATTATAGCGAAGCAATCTGTGCACTTGGTGGCTGTAATACTGATAACTTGGTTGCAGAAGCAAACAAACAACAACTTTGTGGTCGTTCAGGCTGGCGTTTAGCAACTCGCACTGAATGGCAAACATTATTAGATAAGAAACTTTTCGATGAAGACTCAAAACAGTCTCCAATTAACAACTTCTATTTCCCTTATGTCGACTCTAATTATGACGAAGCTTATTGGACTAATTCATTTACTATTTATCCAAATGGTCATGACACCAAACCCGCTGCTAATGACTGGCAGGGTTCAAATGCCCTTGTTGGTGATGCACATGTGATGTGGATGGGCGACGATTTTGATTTTGCCAACATGCCGCCGCGTTCAACAAACGAGCCTCACTTTACTATGTTAGTAAACGGTACTGTTATTCCTGATAAAAAAGACAATGAAGTACCAGAAATATCGACCGTATTACCACCACAAAATGTGGCTGTTGACGTTGACGAAAATCTTAATTGGCAATCACGTTTTGTTAAGCATGGTTCGCACGGGCAAGCCCTTACATTGCAAGACAGCACAGATTGGGCTTGCACATCTGACCTTGAATACAGAAGCGCGTTACCAAATACACAAATTCTATGGCAACGCATCAGTAAAAGTGAACCACTGAAAAACCACGCTCAGGCCGTGGAATACGCCGAAGAAATCAACAAAGCAGCATTGTGCGGGCAAACTAATTGGCGCTTACCAACAGAAAATGAATTAAAAAGCCTATTAGTAAATACACCTATGTATGGAATGGAGAGTTTACGTGCAAGCTATGTGAAAAGCGTGTTTGATGACACTAACGTAGGCTATGACAGTTATTACTGGACTTCGACTATCAGTTCATACAATCCAAAGACAAAACACTTTGCATTCGCATTCCAAGATAGCTGGTCTGCTAGTAGTCGGATTGCAAATACCGAAATGCATCGTGTACGCCTAATCTCAACAACCAGATTGCAAAAATAATGATAAAAGATACATTTAAAAGTATACAACGCCTGTCAGTGATCATCACTGGCTGTGCGTTATTGGCTGCATGTGGTGGAGATTCTGGCACTGGTACTAGCTCTGGTACTGGCACTAGTACTGGTACTGGCACTAGTTCTGGTACTGGCACTAGCTCTGGTACTGGCACTAGCTCTGGTACTGGCACTAGCTCTGGTACTGGCACTAGTTCTGGTACTGGCACTAGTTCTGAGACTGGCACTAGTTCTGGCACTGGTTCTGCTAAACCGCTGGTACTGAACCCGCGTATACAGCTAACGCAAGGGCGTACGACGACTCAGCAGTACACCTTAACGCCAACGCAAGAGTTACGACTTATTCAACCAGGCCTGTATGGGAATGCCAGTGTTCAAGGCAATACGTTTACCTATCAAGCAAATGCGGACGCACAAGGCTCTGACTATGTAAAACTAGCCATAATATCCAACGATAAAATTGAAACCATCAATTGGCTGATTAGAGTGAATAAGCCAACGCCTCGCTTTACAGCATTAACGCTTGGAGACAGCAGTAAAAATAAAGACTGGCAATGCGTAGCAGATAACAATATTCATCAAGGTGTCGTTTGGGCAACCCCACTGCAACCTTCAATACAAATTTATGCTTGGGGTGATTGGCAGCCGACCTTGCCTGACTTTCAAGCACTGTGTCAATTCACAGATGCTGATGGCAAGAGTCAAGCATGTACAACAGATACGCTTATTGAATACGCAAATCAACAAAACTGGTGTGGCCACGATGATTGGCGCTTACCGTCAGACTATGAAATGAAAGGATTAATCAGTGAGCAAGATTACGCATTAGATAATAATCAAGCCGCCATTGATCCTTACTTTTTTGCTGCAACAGGTTTTGAGACTTACTGGTTAGCGAATGATAATCCTCTATTACATACTGACAATATTGCACCTACGTTAGATTTTATGACTGGTCGTCATAACACAGTGATGCAAAACAAGCGTAAGCCTAAATCAGTGATGCTTGTCAGTGGCGTTAAACGTGATACAACACTGCCATCAGAACAAAAGAAGCCAAAAGCTGAAAAAGACAGCTTTATACGGTTAGATAATAGCGGTCAACCATTAGCTAAAGCACTGCAAGATGATGACTACACTGATACACCTTGGCGTTGTTTAGATGATACGCGCGGATTAGTACGTGATAACTTTTATTTACGCGATAAACAGTTTTCTTATGTATATTGGTTAACGCCAGATCCACAAGATATCACTAACACCAGCCAGCAATTATCAATACAGGCAAGTGTACCAAAGGCTGTCTCAGACATTAATCAAGCACAATTTTGTGGCCGTAATGACTGGCGTCTACCCACGGCTGATGAGTTGGCAATGCTACTGTATAAAGGTGAACAAGGCAGTGATTACAGCTTATTATACGAAACATCACTCAACAAACCTGAAACCGGTGATTACTGGGTTAAAACAGGCTCTAGCTATGGCCTGTACAGCTTACCAACAACGGCGAGTTTACAACCAAAGTCTACAACTGGCACAGACACTGGTCGTATTTTATTAATTGCAACAGAGTTTGAAACCAGAGCGACAGAAGATCCCCGTTCAGTTAATAATCACGGTAGACCTAACTTCAATCGCTTACGACAAGACTACGCCAGTAATAGTGATCGTTGGCCAGCACCATTTGTCGATGATATGTCGAGTTATCAAGAACTAGGCACTATGCCTAAACCAAGCTTCCCTAACGAAAACCCTTATAGTGAGCTAAAAGTCGCATTAGGAGAAAAACTCTTCTTCGACCCTTTCTTATCTCAAGCAGGTGATGTGTCATGCTCTAGTTGTCATGACCCTAAATTAGGTTGGGGAGACGGGCAAGAGGTTTCCATTGGCCATGACCGTCAACGTGGCAAGCGCAACGCCCCTACAATTGTAAACAGTGCATTCTTACCTCTGTTGTTTTGGGATAGTCGCGCTGCGACATTAGAACAACAAGCATTAATGCCAATTCAAGACCCAGTGGAAATGGCTGAAACTTTACCGCGTTTACTTTCACGACTCAATACACATGCACAATATCCAGCCTTGTTTAAACAAGCATTTCCAGAAGATGCGATGAGTACTGATATCACCGAACAACAATTAGGAATGGCACTCGCCACATTCCAGCGAACGATTATTAGTAACAAAAGTCGTTTTGATACATTTGTAGTTCAGGCTGATAATGCAGGCAATACTAGCGCACTTTCTGATAAAGAACTGTGGGGGTTAGACATCTTCCGCCGTAATGGCCGCTGTGTTAATTGTCACATGGGGGCTGAGTTTACGGATCACAAAATGCAAAATGTCGGACTGACTTATTATCAAGGTTTTTATGAGGATCTGGGATTGTATAATGTTGATGGTAAACCAAGCAGTGTCGGTAAATTTAAAACACCGTCATTACGTGATGTGATGAACAATCACCCCTGGTTCCACAACGGTTTACTCGATACGATGGAAGGTGTTATCTCAATGTATTCAGCTGGTATGGCAGATAATGCCCCCTTTGGTTGGGATAAGTATGACCCCACTTATCCGGTATTATCAAAGAAAATTAGGCCATTAAATCTAACGGTTACGGAAGCTGAAGCATTACAAGCCTTTTTAACCACAATCACAGCTCCGACGCCTCAAAAGCCAGCGACGAAATTTGAGTTAGGAATCCATTAACATAACTACATTATCGGCTTAAATTATTAGTAGGTGTTTATTATAGACACCTACTAATTTAGCCTCTTGACAGCGATAACGTTAGCGCTCACCAACGAGATACAGATAAGTGTGCTTAGCATTGTACTTAGGCGACATATGCACCCCGTAAAAACAAGGCACCTCGTGCTCAAAAACCTCGTTGATGACCTCAAAACCTGCATTTATTTTTCGTATTGAAATGGGATCTTTCGTTACAATAATCATCGCGGCAGAATCCGCTATCGTATCGTTGGCAGCAAGATTCAATAGATTCTCTTCGCAAGAAGTTTCAAAAAAACGGAGTGATTTAGAATGTGACACCAATGACGAAATATCACTGATATTAAATTTAAGCAGCTGATTTTTATTCAGCACTGTCGCCATATGATTAACAAACCGTAATGCGGTTAAACTAGCCCGTTTATCAAGCTCATCGATATTCAACCAAATAGTCGCAATAAAATTATCCTCAATAATTTTACGTCGAGAAAGATAACCAAGTTGATTGACATTTTTTTGCTGATAAATAGCAACAATCAAATCTGATTGCAGTAGATTGACATCATGCGCGATTACATCTTGCGCCGTAATGAATTGCATATCGATATCGTCATTATTCGCAATATCAACGAATAATGGATGTGGTTCAATAAATGATAACACCGTGATATTTGAAATGTCATCATTGCCGTGCTTCGGTTGGATCATGATTATTCCCCTTTCATACCCTCAACTCATTAGAATATTATGGGATAAAAATGCACGGCCTGTTCAACATTACGCTTTAAAATAGATAATCATCTCTTTATAGGCATCATGTTAATAATAGACAAGACAAAAGTGATGTTTAATTGACAATATTGTTCAACAAATAACCTGCTCATATGACCCCCTGTAATGCCCCATTAATCCAACCCATTAAAAATAAAAAAACCTGCACAATTCATATTAATTGTGCAGGTTTCGTTTATATCAATAACGTTTAGTCGTATTACTTATGCTTCGTTATCAAAATATACCTTTGTTTTTTTGTCACGCTTTCTTGCAAGGCTACTCAGGTGTAATCCAGATAAAGTCAACGCAATACCCGTGATCGAACCGATTAAGGCTAACGAACCAAACCAAACCAAACCAACAAGCGTTAAGGTTTCCGTTTTCACTTCTTTATAATGGTCAACATTATCAACATAAGAAGCCATGCGATAAACCTGGTTAGATAACGCCAGTGTGTTCGCTTCTATTTCAATCACGCGAATATCATAACGTAACTTCATATTCATTTGCTTGATATCTTTGATGTAGTCTTTCTCATTTAAGAACTGAACATCTGCTTGATCACGCTTAATCTCTAAATTACGTAACGCTATAGTTTTATCCTGAGCTAGTTTTCTTTGCTTAACCGCTAAATTACTATTACTCGCACTCACTGCATTTTTATAGCTACGACGAAGTTGCTTCACCTCTTCGTTTTTCTGCTGGATCATATCATCTTTCAATCCAAGTAAATCCGCATAATAATCGTCAAGGAATTGAACCGACTCTAAATCAGGGCTGTTGTCTTTAACAATAATAGTGTTGTTATTAATTTTGTTAAGCTGAGTTTCAACACGGCGGATCTTTTCATCGTAATCTTTTTTCACTGCTGCTGAAGTAAAGAAATTCGAATCATCTAACGCAACAACCTTGTCGGCATTCAGCTTATCAAGCTGAGCCAGTAAACGGTTACGTTCGGATTGTACTAAATCAGCGTTGCCTTGAGTACGTTCCATCGATGACTTAAAGCGCTGCTCTTTTTTCTGTGATAGCTCTTGTAGCAGCTCTGATTTTTCAACTTTAAGCTGAATTAATTCCTCTTTTTTTGCTGCTAGAGCACGACTTAACTGTGGAATATTTTTTGATAAGCGCTTATTACGTCTTACTTCACTGGCGTATTGCGATTTATAGTTTGAATTGACCGTAGTGGTATCGTCGTCAATTTGTTGGGTTTTAATATTGTAATCTTGCAATGCAATTTCAATATTTTCTTCATTAATTTTAATCTGGTTTTCAATTTTACTGATCTCAATTTCACTGAGGTTAATTTGGCTATTAATCGATGAAAAAGCGCGTTCAAAACCATTAAGTAAGGTTTCAAATGTGATCAGACACAAGAAGCTAATGATCAACAGGTACATAAGGAATGATTTACGTGAATGCCAAAGTCCGATCACAAAAGGGATCTTGGTTAATTCCACCAACGAGATCATCACAAAAGGTGCCGCTAATGTGAATGTACTGGACAAATCATTACCACTTGACATTAATGATATTGAAATACAAAGACCGATAAATACAACGATAATCTCGACTAACCAAGCGATTTTACGTAAAAACCGACTATGTTTACTCAAGTCTTCGCCTTCATCCCTAACTTTACTGGTATGCGGACCAGTTCCCATTATATCGCTCATTTGTTTAAAACACCTCAATAATAAATAAAATAATACTTCTACTTAGCTACTTCTAGGTAACTTTTCAGTGAGAAGAATAACCACTCAATTTCCATTCATTAAAGACATTGCCAGTTTATAGAATTATTATTAAAACAAATTAACATGTATAAAACTATAACTCTACGCCCACATACTTTCGCTTACCAATGCTCAAATAACGACCGCAACATGCCGCTTATGACAACAGTTTAAAATGCAATATACTAATAAACATCTTTAAAATATGAAAACAGCAACAGCTTATATAATTATTCGGTAAATATACCTATCCAAATAACTGGTACCCACAATTCATTCTCATCACAAAACTTATCCACGACCCTACAGTATTATTATGACATTGAGCAACTTAAGATAATGGCGTTGCCACTAGCATAATGCTGCTGATTTTAACCTATACATTAGCGACAGTGACAGGAATAATCACATAGTCAACAGTATGTATGATATAGGTAACGATTTTTAGCTGTTCCTCTTGCAATATACCCTAATATATTATTTCAGAACATTTACACAACCCACTAAATAATTTGAAATAGTGATAACTGTATTATTATTTCAATAATAATGACACCGATAACGCTTTAAATCCGTTACACTAACAACAATGACATTAAAATCAACAGGATGTGATAATGCAAACAACGCTACCAGCGACAACAAGTGTATGGCAACAAAGAATCAAATCTTTAGGTCCAGGAATTATGATGGCAACCGCGGCCGTCGGCGGCTCTCACTTAGTTGCATCAACAAAGGCAGGCGCAACCTATGGCTGGCAACTAATCGGATTAATTTTACTGGTAAATTTATTCAAATATCCCTTTTTTCGTGCAGGAATACAATACACATTAGGGACCAATAAAAGCTTGATTCAAGGCTATAGCGAATTAGGTAAGGGTTATTTATGGCTTTATACTGGGCTCAATGTCATTTCTGGGATTGTGAATACCGCGGCACTGTTACTCTTTAGTGCCAGCCTACTGGGTTACTTTTTACCCTGGTCACTGCCGTTAACCACACTTGCAGCAATTGTGCTAGCGGTATGCCTCGCCATCTTACTTGCGGGTCATTTTAAAGCACTTGATAAGCTTTCTAAACTGATAATGGCCGTACTGGTTGTTGCGACCGTGGCAGCTGTGGTAATAGCGCTGAATCAAGGTGCGGTTGCTCCTGCTGATTATGTTAGCCCTTCTCCTTGGCAAGTATCTGCAATTGGCTTTATTGTGATAATGATGGGTTGGATGCCGGCACCGATTGAGATTTCAAGCATTACCTCGCTGTGGCTGAAGAACCAGCAAAAAGAACAACAGGTAACGCCAGATTCAGCACTGTTTGATTTTAATATCGGCTATATAGGTACCGCATTACTTGCTGTGGCCTTTGTGATGCTTGGCGCACTGGTACTCCATGGTAATGGGGTTGAATTAAAAAGCTCAGGTATTGGTTTTTCACATCAGTTAGTGAGCATGTATGCACAAACGATTGGTGAGTGGTCTGGTAACTTAATCGCACTGGTGGCCTTCTTTTGTATATTTGGCAGTACAATCACTGTCATTGATGGCTACGCGCGCGCATTAGCAGAGTCGCACTTATTAATCACCAAACAACCACTTGATCAACGTAAATATCACCAAGTGTGGATGGTTGTAATCAGTGCTTGTGCATTGGCTATCTTACTATTCTTTACGTCATCATTAATGGATATGTTGAACTTTGCGATGGTGTTAGCATTTATGACTACCCCGATATTTGCATTGATTAACTATCGCTTAGTGACACAAGCAGAGCTACCAGAAGCGTTAAAACTCACCACTAGCATGAAACTGCTTTCATGGGCGGGTTTGATTTATCTGTTCAGCTTCTTAGTGGTGTTTATTTGGTGGAAGTGGATAATGTAAAAAACTAACGAATGTTGGTAACCAAAGGCTCTATACCTATGATTGATATAATGTTTACATCAATCATAGGTAGTCATTATATAGAAGTAAAATAGTACTATTACGTCTGGTTTAGTACCGTCACATCAATAGAGTACTTCCACACGTTTTCTTCATTATCACCCATTTCTATACTCGCCTTACCACCTTTCGGCAATAACACGAAATCGGGAGTAGTATAACTAAAGTCCCCTTCAGGAGATGTGCACTGCAGAGAACCGTTAAGAAGCAAACCATCAACGTGTTTGGTTAACTTACCTTTATATCGACAGTTTTGATTTTTAGAGCCTGCCCACTGACCTTCTGACAATTCAAATCGAGGAAACACCATGAGCTTTCCACCATCCTCAATCTTTACTTCAACAGCATACTTGGTACCAGCAAATACACTTCCACTCAATAATGTCAGCACCAATACCAACAAATACCTTCTCATAACGACTTACTCTTCTTATATTATTAACGGTGTATGTTACGTAATACCGCGATCAATTAAAACACCGTACAAGCTTCTCTACGCACTGTCGGCCAGCCGCGTGTTTTACCACTCACTGTCGATATAGTGCAATTACCCTTGTTATTCAACAGCTTGTCGCTACCAGTCATGGTGTTGATCACATTTGCATAACTGGTCCAAGTACCAGCAAAGTAATTATTACCGTCTTTTTCTACAAACGCAGGTAAATAGTTTAATGCATTAAAGAATTGACTGCCAACGGCACCCACTTCGGTAATGTTACTGCCACTTTCAAGCGCTTGGTAAGCATCAATTAAAGATTGAATAGACGTTTTAGTGGCCATAATGATGATTTCTTTGCTTTGGTCAGTCAACTCTTTAAGGTGGCTATCACCGTATATTTGAAAACGATCACCATTTAAGTTACGCACAAGAGCACCACTCTCATTAAACTCATTATGGAAGTCTTGTTCATCTTTTGCCCACAGCATCCAGGTACCACGGTATGAAGGCATGAAGTCATTTCGAGGCGCTGTTGCGATTCGCGTGATGGGAGGTAAGTCAGCGAGATCAAACGAAAGAATGCCATCATTATCACGTGTGGCACCAGCTTGTTTCATGATCGCTTCCATCCACAGATAAGTACCTTTCTCTTTTAAACCTGCACTTTCTATCATGTTAAATGATGATTGCTCACGAGACGTCACAACATGCCCAAATGAAAACAAATCAGTTAGACTGTGCAAGGCGTTGGCTTCATGATGTAAGGCAACGTTCCAGTATTTTGGCTCGGTGCGGGCTTTGTCCGCATAATAAAGCGCTTGGCGGTGCAAGCCTATGTACCAAGCAACAGCAGCGTCAGAGAAATGCCAATCATTCACGTTGGCAAGCCGCATCATTTCATCTCCCCACCACCCGGCCTCTTCTAGCTCATCATCTCCAGCAGTGTTAGAATTCAGGTTACCGAGTGCGCCAAATGGCGGCACAACACCAGAACCGACATGATGCAGATAGGTCGTATTTTTTACCGGCTGAGGGCAATAGCTCGGATGTGAACCGTGTTCGAAAACAATATTCTCTTTAATGTCACTGCTTAAAAAACACTGGCCATCAGCATCACACGAAGTCGTTCGACGGTAATCACCATAGATTGCCGCCAGTTCCCCTAATGTGAACTCATCAGACTGACTACCCATATTCGTGCTCAGCGTGAGCAGTTTGGTTGGCAGTTGACTGTCTTTGGGAATATAGATTGCTTTATTATAATGATGTTGACCAAAGCCACTATAATAACAGTTATCCTGTACATTATATTTATATGCATCATGGTCATTTTCATCGTTACTATCAAAGCCTGCCGCCAGTTGTTTCGCTGCACGGAGCTCTTTTGTGTAACTATCAGTTCTGCTCTTTAGCGACACTGTTGTCGGTAATTTGATTGTCTTTGGAATATTGAGTTGCGCGATAGCATTATCGACTATGTTTTTATGCTCTTCTGAATTGAATGCTTGTGCTCCCGAGGTAAAAGCGCCAGCCATTACACAAGTCAAAATACAGCTAACTTTATGTGATATTTTTTTCATATTAATTTTTAATTCCCTTTATACACACCACTTTAGATGCATTACTTTAGATGCATTACTTTAGAGTCAAATTCTATCCACACAAATTAACATGTCAACGTGTCACGCAACACTTTAAAACATACAACCCACAGTGGCAATAGTATGAATCCAAAGGGTTTTTACTGTCAAACCCTCATCCTGCCAGCTTATTATTCCAGCTGGGAACGATTACTCAGTCACATTGACCACCGCTAGTGTAGACAGCTAAAATGACAGTATAATGACGGTGCAGGTATTAAAATGCCGAAAGTAGCGCGACTCAATAGCAGGTACAAAAAAGGCGATATGAATACCATATCGCCTTGTTATTTTACTCAGTTTAAGTCTTAATCCGAGCTTAACGCTGTATTATTTTCGATGCTACTCCGCTTACCGCGTTTTGCTAACGCGTAATAGAATAACGGAGTCAGAATTAAACCGAATACGGTCACCCCTATCATACCAGAGAACACAGCAACGCCCATTGCCTGACGCATTTCTGAGCCTGCACCCGTTGACAATACCATAGGCACAACACCCATGATAAAAGCGAACGACGTCATCAAGATAGGCCGTAAACGTAACCTTGCAGATTCTAAAATTGCATCCATCGTATCCATACCCGAATCCTGCTTTTCTTTGGCAAACTCAACAATCAAAATCGCATTTTTAGTGGCCAGTCCGACTAATACAATCAAGCCGATTTGAGTGAAGATGTTGTTATCACCGCCATACAGAAGTACCCCACTGATTGCAGACAATATCGTCATAGGGATAATCAAGATGATCGCCAATGGTAAACTCAAGCTTTCATATTGCGCTGCTAATACCAAGAATACTAACAAGATAATCAATGGGAACACGAACATGCCAGTATCACCTGCGATGATCTGCTGGTACGTAATTTCAGTCCACTCATAGCTCATACCAATCGGTAAGGTCTCATCGAGGATCTTTTCAATCGCCGCTTGCGCCTGACCACTGCTGAAACCCGGTGCTGGTCCCCCATTAATTTCGGCGGTAGTATAACCGTTATAGCGCATCACACGATCGGGGCCTGATGACTGCGTAATGGTAATAAATGAACCCAATGGCACCATATCACCCTGTTGATTAGGTACTTTAAGCTGACTAACTTGCTCCGGTGTTTGTCGGAAGGATTCATCAGCTTGCATCTTCACCTGGTAGGTTCGGCCAAACAAGTTAAAATCATTCACGTAACTCGAGCCCATATAGGTTTGCAAGGTTTGGAATACCTGATCCAAAGATACCCCTTGTTGCTTGGCTTTAGTACGGTCAATATCTAAATCAAGTTGTGGTACATTGATTTGATAACTTGAAAATACCCCGGCCAGTTCGGGTGTTGCCCACGCCTTATATTGCACTGCTTGCGTTGCTTTATACAAGGCTTCATACCCTAAATTGGCTTTGTCCTGAATTTGTAATCGGAAACCGCCAATCGTCCCAAGCCCTTGTACTGGCGGTGGGGGGAAGATGGCAATAAAAGCATCTTCAATACCGGCAAATTTTGCGTTCAGTTGTTGGGCAATGGCATTCGCACTCAAATCAGCCGTTGTTCGATTTTCAAACTTATCCAAGGTAACAAAAACAATACCTGAGTTAGGGCTGTTAGTGAAACCGTTAATACTTAATCCAGGAAATGCCACCGAATGTAATACCCCTGGATGATCAAGGGCAATATCGGACATTCTACGGATCACCGCATCGGTACGATCTAACGATGCAGCGTCAGGTAATTGAGCAAAAGCCACCAAGTATTGTTTGTCTTGTCCTGGTACGTAGCCAGTCGGTGTTTGCGAAAATTGCACACCCGTTAACGCCACTAAACCAAAATACAAGATACCGATAATGCCGCCAAAACGAATGACTTTACGTACCAACCAGGTATAGCGTTCCGAGGCTCGATTAAATAAACGGTTAAAGGGGGTAAATAACCAACCGCCTAATAGCTTGTCCATCGCACGGGTTAATCTGTCTTTCGGCTCATCGCGGCCTTTTAGCAATAACGCCGACAATGCCGGGCTTAATGTCAGTGAATTAATGGCCGAAATAAAGGTCGAGATAGTGATCGTTAACGCAAATTGCTTATAGAATTGCCCTGTTAAACCACTCATGAATGCAGTCGGAATAAATACCGCAGCGAGTACTAACGTCGTTGCCACAATCGGTCCGGTTACTTCTTTCATGGCTTTTTGCGTTGCCGCAACAGGATCAAGGCCCTCTTCAATATTACGTTCGACGTTTTCAACCACCACAATGGCGTCATCCACAACGATACCAATGGCTAACACCAACCCAAATAAGGATAACGCGTTTAATGAAAAGCCCATGATATACATGAATGCAAACGTACCGACTAACGACACAGGCACGGCAACTAATGGAATGATAGAAGCACGCCATGTTTGTAAAAACAACACGACCACTAACACCACAAGTAATACCGCTTCAAACAAGGTTTTCACTACCGCTTCAATCGAGCCACGTACAAATACCGTTGGGTCATAAACAATTGAATATTCTAGACCATCTGGAAAGTTCTGTGATAAACGAGCCATGGTAGCGCGTACATCATCCGATATCTGGATCGCATTAGAGCCAGATGCTTGGAACACCCCCATCGCAATTGCTTCTTTATTATCAAGTAATGAACGCAGTGCATACGTTTGCGCACCAAGCTCAACACGCGCGACATCTTTTAAGTGGATGATCTCGCCCTGCTCGCCAACACGAATGATAATGTCTTCAAATTCTTCTTGCGTCGATAAACGCCCTTTCACATTAATCAGTAACTGAAAATCTGCGCCACTTGGCTGCGCACCTAAACTACCGGCTGCCGCTTGTTTATTCTGTTCACGTACCGCTTTTATAATATCTGCTGGGGCAAGTCCCAACGACGCCACTTTATTGGGATCTAACCAAATACGTAAACTGTATTCGCTCGCTCCAAACAAGTTTACCGCGCCGACACCTTCGATACGCGCTAATTCATCTTTTACATTTAATGCGGCATAGTTAGATAAATACAGCATGTCATAACGGTTATCAGGCGCAGTTAAATGCACCACCATGGTTAAATCCGGTGATGACTTTTCTGTGACAACCCCTAAACGCTGTACCTCTTGAGGTAATCTCGGTGCCGCACGGTCAACACGACTTTGAACCTGGCTTTGCGCCTTATCAACATCGGTGCCGATCTCAAACGTAACCGTTAATTTTAACAGACCATCCGAGGTGGCTTGTGAAGACATATACAACATGTTTTCCACCCCGTTAATGGCTTGCTCTAAGGCTGACGCGACCGTTTCGGCAATCACTTTAGGATTCGCCCCCGGATAACTTGCCGATACAACCACGGTTGGTGGTACCACCTCGGGATATTCAGTGATCGGCATTAAACCAACGGATATCGCCCCCGAGATAAAAAACAGCAATGAGATCACCGCTGCAAAAATGGGTCTTTTAATGAAAAATTGAGAAAACATATTTATCTCGCTACTCGTGTTAATACTAATTCGCGCGCTTGCTCTAATACTGCTTGATCATGGCGTAATGCCGATAAACTATCGGGTGTGGCCATCTCAACCATATTCGGTTCGATTACCATATTTGGACGTACTTTTTGCAGTCCATTTACCACAATCTTGTCTTCAGCAGATAAACCTTGTGTCACGATCCGCAGGCCTTGCACTTTTTCACCCAGTGAAATACCACGGTATTGCAGCTTATTGTCAGCACCGACCACTAACACAAATTTGTTGTTTAAGTCAGTACCAATGGCTTTGTCGTCAATCAAAATACCACTGTAAGTTGCACTGCCTGCAATACGTAATCGAGTAAATAGTCCCGGTAACAAATCATTGTCGAGATTCGCAAAACGCGCTCTGACTCGGATCGTACCTGTGTTGCGGTTAACCGCATTATCAACAAAATCAATCACACCGGTATGGGTAAAATCGCTTTCATTCGCCAGCCCCATAAATACCGGGTTACCATCAGAACGTTGATCATTACGTTTATGCTGCGCCGTTAGCTGCACATATTTAAGGTAAGTCTGTTCATCAACATCAAAATAAGCATACATATGTGCGGTTGATACAAGACTGGTTAACTGTGTTTTTCCCGCGGTCACATAGTTGCCCGTCGTCACACTGGCATAAGATACACGTCCCGAAATAGGCGCTTTAACATGGGTATAAGCAAGATCGAGTTCGGCACTCATTAGCGCGGCTTTAACCGAGGCAACTTCCGCCGTGGTTTGATGCATATTCGCTTGGCGAGTATCGATTAACTCTTCTGAAACAGCATTTTTCTTATATAATTTAAACGCGCGTTGATAATCATTTCTCGCCAAGGTCTCTGCTACTGTCGCACTGCTTAATTTCGCTTTTAAGCGCTGTACTTCTGCCGCAAAAACACTGGGATCGATTTGAAATAAAATAGCGCCTTTTTTCACTAAGGCCCCTTCATCAAAATTCACTGAATTGATATAACCAGACACCCGAGGGATCAAGGTGACCTGTTCAGGTGCTTCTAAGCGGCCAGTAAATTCATCCCATTCCGTGACAGGCTCGTTTATTACCTTAGCAACACTCACTTTGGGTGCGGGTCTACTTTGGGCTTGGGATTGTGGCGATTGTTCACTACCACATGCGGTTAATACCAGCGCTGTTAAGCTGGTGATCATGAATGTGCGGAATATATTGCTTGTTCTCATGTGATGGTGTCCCTTCGTTACACTGCTTTGCAATCAGCAAATCAAGATAATTAGTGTCAGTCGATATCGCGCTTATTGCACTGCTTTGCTCTATCATTACATACCAATTGGTATGAATTATAACGTACCGACCAGTACAAATTGTTATGTACCGATCGGTATGTTATATATTTTTCAAATAGAGTCAATAGTTTTCGTCTGTAAAGACACTGGACAGAAGACAACACTCTGTCTATCCTATGCGCATAAATAAAGGTAATAAAAGGTCTAAAAAATATGTCTAAAACAAGTTGCGTTGGTCGCCCTAAAGGCTTCGATGTTAATGACGTCTTAGAGAAGGCATTAGCGGTATTTTGGGCTAAAGGTTATGAAGGTGCGTCACTCAGTGATCTCACACAAGCAATGGGGATCAACAAGCCAAGCTTGTATTCAACATTTGGCAATAAAGAAGGATTGTTCCTTAAAGCAGTTGATTTATATGAACAAAGACCTTGTAGTTATTTCCGCCCCGCATTAGAAGAAGCGACGGCCAAAGCGGTTATTACAGCCATGCTCAATGGTGCGGCGCAAAGTTTAGCTGATCACACTAACCCACAAGGCTGCATGCTTATTCAAAGTGCGTTAACGGGGAGTGATGCCTGTAAATCAGTAAGACAGGCATTGATTGATCGCCGCCGGAATCATCAACACGAACTGAAAATACGCTTGGAAGTTGCCCAACAACAAGGGGATTTGACCACGGCGTACAGTGCCGAATCACTTGCTCAATACTTAGCGACAATTATTCAGGGTATGACGATTCAGGCAACGAACTGCATCAGTGCAGCGGAATTACAGAACATCGCCGATCTCGCCCTCAGTCACTTCCCCGGATTAGAGTAATTTTATTCGACGACAGTCACGACAATAATACTTAATCACGATTTCGTATCGCGCGATCAGCGATACGCCTCCCTCCTAATGTCTTATTTCACTCATTCACTCTTTTTTTATACCCGCTTTACTTTTTGTTGCTCCTGCAACAAAAAGATGTATAATCAAACGACCTATTTAGTTGTATGAGCAACAAAAATGAAACATATCGTTTATAAATCTATTATCTATGCTGTTTTGGCTGTTACCATTGGCTTTTCTGCATTTCTAGTCACTTCTGACAATGCTCTTCCTTTTACGACTCAAGCGAGTTTGCATAAAAATGTGGCCAATATTGCGCCTGAAGTAACAGGTGTAATCACTCAAGTCTATGTCGAGAACGGCCAACACGTGCATACTGGCGAGCGTTTATTTTCCTTAGACAAGGCAGCGTATAAGCTAGCAGTGCGCCAAGCTGAAGCGGAACTACATTTGGCGCAAGAGGCCAACTCGTCGAAGTTACAAACACTGACATCAGCAGTGCAAACCCTAGGTCAACGTCAAGCCGAATCTAACAATGCACATACCAAGTTACGACGTTATCAATCACTGTTTAATAAAGGCCTTATTACTCAGCAAGACGTTGAAGATGTACAACTCAGTTTTAATCTGTCTAAAAGTGCAGTGGCAATTGCAAAGGCAGAGATCCAACGTATTAAATCGACGCTTTCAGATCACAATGATACTGCAGAAATTGAGTTTGCCATTGCCAAACTCGATCAAGCCAAACTTGCGCTTGCTAATACTGACGTGAAAGCCAAAAGCCAAGGTACAGTAAGTAATCTGCAATTGCAGGTGGGTAGTTATGTGGCAAAAGGCTCGGTGGCGTTATTTTTAGTTAATGAGTCCAGTAGTTGGCTTGGCGCTGATTTTAATGAGAAAGGAATGAGCTTGCTAGGCACAGGTACTAAAGTCGCGGTCGTATTTGATGCTATCCCGGGGCAGGTATTTAATGGCACATTGTTAAACCAAGATAGCGCCATTTATGATGCCTCTAATTTAACAAATCAACTATCAACGGTGAAGAATGATAATCGCTGGATCCGCGAACAACAAAAAATACGCACTCGTATACAAGTTGAGGGGATTGATACCGCATTAATGTCAGGCGCAAAAGCCAGTGTTATCGTACAAAATAGTAATAGCCTGCTGTCCGCTATCGGTTACAGCTGGATCACCTTTGTTTCTTATTTTAGATATATTTATTAATGTTTCGGTCACTCAAGCCGAAAAATAATCTGCAAGAGGCGCTGCGGATCACCTTCACAATTACCTTGTGTATGGTGTTGGGTAAAATACTTAACTTTAATACCCCGGTTTATCTGGCTTTATATCCAACCATGTTAATTACTAAAGGGAGAGACTTCTCCTGGCTGGCGATGTCACGGGCTCTCGCCCCCTCGCTTATATCTGCGGTATTGGCCGTCTTTGTCAGTGAGCTATTTTATGGCCACCCCTTTATCGTTTGGACTATCAGTTTACTCTTTTTCGATCAGCTACGACGTCGGGCTGATACACCGATTAAATTGGCTAAAATGATACTACCTTGTTTTCACTGGGTATTGATGGTGATATTTTCGCAAAGCGGTCATTTTGATATGCCAGGTATGCTCCGTGAATGCTTTGCCGCAATGGCGATTTCGGCTGCAGTGACAAAGTTGATGATTACTTTGTTTCCTGTATCTAAATTGGGTAAACTACCTCAGTTTAAACCCCAGCCAGTAACGTACGGCCACCGATTGGTCTCTTTAGCTTTAATCGGTTCTGGTTTAGGCTTGTTGCTGATTGTGGATATGTTACCCGCTACGTTTTGCATGGTACCTGTGATTGCAGCAGCGATTCAGTTTAATCGCGGCACGTTCATTGAGCTTGTAGAGCAGCGTTTTATCACTCAAATTGCAGGTTGTGCTATTGCTGGTATATTTATCTTTCTGATGGCTGGCCATCAAAGTACGCTCGGATTTTATGCATTATCACTTGGTAGCATTATCTTTATACTGACGAGCAGTATGCTATCAACAACCGGGTTTACCAGTGGTGTTCATGCCGATACGTTATTAGCGACGATACTGCCAATCCAACTTTATATGGGCAACAATAGCTTTGGTTTAGACAATACGTTTTTACGTGCGTGGCAACTCTTTATCACGTTGACTATCTTATTTATTGGTTATCGGTTAACCATTTCACGAGACAAACATGAGCAAGCAAATCACCCTAATCCCTGAATTAAATGAGAATGTAGCCTTTATGATGGGACTCGCTTATAAGCAGTTCCGCACAATTACGAATCAAAAACTCACCACCGAATTTGATATAACACTAGAGATGTTAGGCGCATTACGGGTATTAGATTATCTGGGTAAAGTACCGCAACAAACCCTATCAACCGCACTGCACCGAGAACGTTCAGTAACCAAACGTTTAGTTGATAACTGCATTAAACGTGGGCTTATTGAAGTACACAAAAGTGATGAAAATAAAAAAGCCCGCTATCTCGCCCTTACTGCCGACGGCCTCACTACCAAAACAAATGCAGATATTATGCTGCATGCGTCAATTGCAGAATTCTACTCACCACTAAGCAGTAGTGAATGTGATCAGTTGCTGTCAATATGCAAAAAACTGGTACAAGAAGGTGTGTGTATTGAGTAACTCAATCTTTACACTGATCTTATATGTATCAATACATTATACTGCTACGATTACGCTTTAATGATGACTTACATCACCGCCCTAAAAGACAGTATTTTTCGTCAAAGGAGATAAAATGAATACGTTTACGATTGACAATAAAACAATGCACTATATCGACAAGGGTCAAGGCCCTGTGCTTATTTTGGGTCACAGCTATTTGTGGGATAGTGAAATGTGGGCGCCGCAGATTGATGCACTAAGCCAACATTATCGCTGCATTGTTCCTGACCTATGGGCTCATGGTAAATCGGACGACGCGCCAGAAAAAACAATCCGCCTGCAAGATTACGCACGCGATGTATTGGCGTTGATGGATCACTTGGCTATTAATGATTTTTCGATTATTGGTCTGTCTATTGGCGGTATGTGGGGAGCTGAATTAACTATTATTGCGCCAGAACGTGTTAAATCATTAGTATTAATGGATAGCTTCGTAGGACTTGAGTCTGAAGTTATGCGTACCAAATACTTAGGCATGCTTAGTGCAATTGATGACGCACAACAGGTTCCTGCACCATTGCTCGATATCATTACGCCAATGTTCTTTGCGCAAAATGCAGCAGAAGTAAACCCAGAGTTAGTCGCAAGGTTACGTAACTACCTTGTTAGCTTGGAAGGTGAGCGCGCTACACAAATCACCAAAATGGGTCGCATGTTTATTACACGTCGTGATGCATTTGAAGATATCGAAAAATTCGCGTTACCAACATTGATTATTGTCGGTGAGCAAGATGTTGCTCGCCCGCCATTAGAGTCGCACCTAATGCAAGATGCGATCTCGGATAGTGAGCTGCTTGTGGTTAAAGATGCTGGACATATTTCGAACCTTGAACAACCAGCTGTCATTACAGCAAAATTGTTAAGCTTTATGGAAAGCGTACACGCCGCATAATTTGAACCAATCGGTGATAATGAAGAAACAAGCACATGCTTCATGTGCTTGTCATCACTAACAGCCCGCATCCATTGGAGCAGTTCCTTCCCTCTTTTCGTCTCACACTCGAATAAGCTATAGAACGTAAAATCATTCACATATTAGGGTTTAAGGCTTAAGAGTTCCTGCCAATGCTTTACCGACTGTTCCATTTTTAATGTTCAAATGCCCAGATGAAAATTCAGTTACATTTAAATTCACGACTTGCTCCAGATTACTGTTTTCTATTTCAGTTAACCCAGCAGGCTTATGATCAAGTATCGTCCCTGCACCGTATGCACTCTTTAATACATCATCATTATCGCTGTAGCAGTTGATCAGACGCAGATCCGTGTGTTTTTCTAAGATAGGTGTCCATTGCTCCGCTTCAGCAGACACAGCCCCCGCCAAAAGATAACAAGCGGTGACTTTATTTGCATCAAGGTTGTTCAATGCCTGATAAGCAACGACCGCGCCTAATGAATAACCCATTAAGATTGCGCCCTGTAATTGCTCGTCATCTTGTATTGCTTTCGCTAAATCATGCCCTGCATGCAATGTTTCGTTAAACGATTTTTTCCAGTGTCCGACAAATTTATCCGTGACAATCTCACCAACCAGAGCGGCAAAATCGACAGGATTCATATCTCTTGCTAGCCTTGCAGCCGCCAACCATTTATCTGCATCTGTATCTGTATCTTTCACATCACCCGTCATTTTACTGTCATCACGCGCGATGTCGGTAACATTACCCGCGTTCCAGCGCACATGAATGATTTTGTTTTTAGGATACTGTTCATCAACAACACTTAGCCAGTCTGACATGTCTCTACCCTCTTTCGAGAGATACCCATTAATAACAAGAATACAAGGGGACTCGCCTTCTCGCACTGTTGCTAATGTTATTGAAGATGACTCTCTGACGATAAACTCGTCATGACTATGTGAAGGTAAGAGTCCTTTTATCTGATCCAGTACTTGGTTTACTAATACGTCATTTGGTTCGATGTCTTTCGCTATATTAAGTTTGCTTTCAAATAAACTTTTCACTAAAAATACCCTAATAAGAATCTTACACGCATTAATGAATGGTTAAACTAATCGATTTGTCTGCATGTACTACGACAATATCCATATCAGCCGCTAAATTAACAATATTATGGCGTAATTTAAATCTTTATTAACATATCTTCGATATATGCGACATTCCTGATTTCAACAAAACGGCCTAAAGCGCTATGATTAAAACAACAAGCTCGCTACATCGAAGGGACAACCTTGCGTAATGAGCTACCTACTGATTATGAAAAACTCAGATTAATGTTAGAGCATAACATCCCACCAAACATCACAACCTATCAGCAATACCATGCTTTGCTGGTGAACACGCCAAAAGCTACTGCACCAAAATTCCTCAATGTCAGCATTGTCCGCTTAGTGAGTGTTGCCAGAAAAAATTACAGAAAACTAATCAAAAAACGGCCTTATGTGGTAAAGCCTAATCCTCAGGATCGTATGATAGCTATAATAATATATAAATAAATCAATAAAATAAGCGGTATTTTAAAAGTATGATTTAAGCATTAATCCCATCTACCTGTCTGTGATATCACTTAATACTGATGTAAACTCAATAACCTTCTACCGAACAGGCATAATACTAAACAAGGACAGTTACTTATGGCTAAAGACATCATTATACCTATCGTTTTTCCTGACTATAGAATAACCGTAGAAATTAAAAGCACAGAGGTCGATGTATTACCTTGGTTTAGCTTCGACAACTTTACAGTTCCAAAGTTTAAAGACAAAATATCAAATCTTGGTCATGCAGGCGTTATGTTCATTAGCGGTAAAGATGGTACAACAAAATACTTTGAGTATGGTCGATATGATCCACCACATAACTTAGGACTCGTTGTAAAGGCTAAGAATCTGCCTGATGCAAAAATCATAAATGGTAAACTAGATGTATCATCATTAAAAAAACCATTTTCATTTATATCAAGAGTCTCAGGTCAGTCCGGTAGAATTGAAGGTGTTTATATTGAGGTCGATGATAAATATGAAGACATTTTAAATTATGCTCGAATACGGAAGGCGCAAAATACAAATCCAAATAGAAAACCTTATGATTTAACAAGCAATAGTTGCATTCATTTTGTTAAAAAAATTATTGAAATTGCAGGTGTAGATACGCCATGGATGATAGATCCTCGACCTAATTCTTACATGGGTGAATTTAGAGGTGATTTTATTGATTTAGACTACACAAAAGATCGACTAATCATAGAAACAATGGGCGAATATTAGAAGGTGATAAAAATGAAGATACTAAATGTTTTTTTAATGGCTTTATTTCTTTCCTTAGTTGGTTGCGGTGACAAAGTTCTCGACAATTCAGAACCTGATAGGGCTGCAACGATCCCCAGTAGTGCAATTTGGGTCGGCGGTCACGATGGCGGCGTTTTTATCTCAATAACCAAACCAACTGATACAGATAAAGACGTTTATTGGGGTGAAATTTTTTATGCTTCAGGAGATATAGCTTACAAGGGACGCATGAGCTTATTTCCTAAAGAAAATGATGGGTTTGATATAAATAATCAATCATCCTATCAAGGCTGGGATGGTGATACGCTTTATATCATAAACAATCAATCACTTAAGATTGTTGAGTAAGTTCTGCAAGCCATTAAAAGGGAGTACTAACCCCACTCCCTCATCTGCTTGTTCTATGATAACAGTCAAAAAATACACTGCTTTAAAGTCCTATGCTTAAACAACACCTCACAACAAAATGAACAATATTGGGCAAACAGGGGGAAAAATAGAGCAAGGATGGAACCTGCAGACTTAGATACAAAGAATAAATGCAAACCTATCATGAGAGGTGGTTTTTACTTACATGACTCGACTAAGGGCTACAGCCATGGTTGTATTGAAGTTGAGACGAAAATTTTTCTTCAATTACGGAATCATCATACTGCTACTAGAAAAAACACGATTATTTTAAAAGTTAAATATGTCAAAGGAATAGCCACAAATGGCGGTACTAAAACGTAGTTTATACATCAGCCTAATTCTCACTGGTTGCGCCCAAGCTTCCCCACAGCTCAATATTGATATTAATAACAAGCTGAGTAGTTGCTTTCAGCTGCAGCAGCAAACCATTTCGATTACAAATGAAGTCCCAATACTCGAAGCTAAGTATCAGGTAAAGAAGAACATTTCGGAGTGTGCTTGTAATTCTAAAATTTTATCTTATTCAACGGCTATAGTTACAGATGATTTGGAAACTCAAATCATCGCAGGGCAATTTATTCTTAATACCGAAGATAGCTTCAATATTCCCATAGCAAGTAGCCAAAAAATCGTTGGTGATTACGATTTAAATATCACACTAGCGTGTGCATTACCTAACTAGCATGTGAATTCAAAGGGAGTACTAACCCCTCCCTCAACTGCAACAGCATTATGGACACCTGCCCAAAAGGCCACAAAACATCAACACCTATCAGCAATATCATGCTTTGCTGGTTGAACACGCTAAACGCTACTGCACTAAAGTACCTCAGTGTCAGCATTGCCCGCTTAATAAGCGCTACCAGAAAAACATTGAATGACTCTGACTATTCACACGTAGTTTCTGTATCGTAACCAAGATAGTAATATCCGCGCCATAACGCTTGTGATTGGCCTGCATTTGTCAGCTTAAAAACTAGGCCTTCTGTTGTACTGCAATAATCAAAACCATACAGCTTTACATCCATATCGATTACGCCTATTGCAAGATCGATATCAGTATCTGTATTAATGGCATAAAATGAATAACCGTTAGTTAAATTAACAGATGCGCGATCCTCTAGTAATGCTAAACAATCCTTACCCGTTTCGGCTGGTCTAGCGATACGAGCGGTAATCACGTTCTCTGAATTGTCCAGCGGCACCAACGTTAACTTCGTGTTATTAACAATAGAATCATTTTTAATCGCCAAACAACTGCCATGCAACCAGCCAACGTTATTTTCAAAATCAGCAACGACTTGCGCAGGCTGAATGTGAGTTGGTTCAGCACACGCGGTTAACATGATAGTGCCAGCAAGTAATGCGTAATATGACTGTTTTCTCATGTTACCTTCCATTAAAAGACCAGTGAGGTGCATCAGTTTTTAATTTTTTGACACCAAAAGATTCACCGACTTTATGCAATGCAATATTGGTATTCGCATTTGTAGAAAAAGTTAATGCTTCTTCATTACCATCTTTCTTTTTGACATTAATTGTTCCCGTCCACGTGATTGTCATATCGATTGCTTTGCCAGCAATATGATTACTTGTTAATGACGGTGGATTGATACTTCGAGGCGGTACAGCGAGTCCGAATCCTCTAACCATCTCCAGCGCTTCAAAAAGATCATCAGTAGACGTGTTGTTCATCGTTAATCCCGGTAAAGCAATATTCGCTTCGGCAAAGAAGCGAGTCGACTGCGTATTATCATTTGTCCAAGCTTGTTGCCACCAGTCTGTAATACGTGGCTTAGCGTCTTTGAGTTTTCTAGCGGTGGGTAAACTATCAGATTGAATGACGCTGAATACAGACATAATACTTGGGGACCGCAGTCCTAAAATAGCTATTGTGGTAGCTATTTATTCGTATGCTTTACCGCATCAGCCAATTCCAATACACCTTTTGCAATCGAGTCTGCAAATTGTTGTCGCTTAGTTTCAGACGATAAATACTCAAGTGTTTGCTTTGTTGGGTTTCTAAAATTAAGCTGTGGTTTAGCGTACTCCCAGCTGGACCATAACTCATCGTCAAATAAATAATCTCCAACCTTTCTACATATTACACGGTATGTTTCATGTCTTTGTGTATTTCCATCTTCACTACGACGAATACCAAAATAAAGCCGATGATCAATTTCAACATACAATAAAATATCCTGGCCATCGATTGGGTAATATAAACCGTGATATTTATACCCTTTTTTTCCTTGAATATAGCTACGAATAAATGCTTCTTTATCTTCACACTTAGTTATCGAATTTGCATTTGGCTCGCCTAGAACAGGACTTAGCGCTACATTAATTTTATCCCACATATCTAGCTGAGCTTCGGCTTTAGTTTCTTCGAAAGCTTGTTGTAAATCGAGAAAATTAACCAAATTGTTATCTGATTTAAGTAAATTCTTAAGGTTGTCCATATACTCGTCGCTTTGAATCCGATTTGTTAATTTATCAATAAGGTTAATATATTGGAGGAAGCTTTCTCTTAATGCAGGTTCTCTTATTGCCAATGCTAGACAGCTGGTTAACCAATCATGTATATCGTCTTTATAACTACAGCAGCGATACTTATCAGAGCTTATAAAATCCGTCTCAATTCCATCAATACTTTGATCGGATGGCGAGCGTCCATCAAGCGTTAAGTAAATAAGGTCTATATTGTCATAACCTTCCGATTTCATTATTTCATAATAACGAGTTAGCTGTTTATCTTGGTCGCTAGCGTAAATCTTATTCTCAATAATGATGGCTTGATTACCACAACAGATTAAAATATCAATATTACGATATTCAATCCTAACCTTAGCTTGCGCTGGTTCACCCATTTCTATTTTAAGCTGCTTTAAAAACAAACGTAAAAACTTGTCCCCATGATTATGAGATCCTAATGGGTTTAGTATTTCACCAAGAAAACGAGAGTGCAGTCGCACTTCATCAGAGTCAGAGCGCAGCACTGAGAACAAATTGAACTCTGATTTTTGTTCATGCTTATCATGTAACAGCTGTACATATTTAAAAAATTGTTCGTTATACAATATAACTCCTAATAAATTATATTCTGGTTATCCAAGAACGTAATAACTTAAATGAAAACTATGCGCTGTAGCTTACCACCTTTTAGCTACATAAAATCAATGCATTAGGGCTAAACCAATGATTGAATTCACACTTCTGATTAAACAATAACTATGCCAGACTAACTGCGACTAAGCTGTTATGTACTTGCTTTAACTATGGGGATTTTTGAAATGGATTTTGTCCAATACCGAGAGCTAATAAAGTCTGTTAAACAGGGTAAAAAGCTACCCACTGCAATTTATCTACACGCCTCAGCAATAGACGAAGTGCTACCCGATATACTGTTGCAGTTTATTCGTCAGGTCATATCAACGCTCAAGCTCACGGTCGATTGGAATCTACTTAAGCTCTATAAGCGTGATTTCAAAGTTACCCTGCTTCACTATCCTGATTTTGATGATTATGCGTATCCTGCACTCGTACAGAGCACGACTATCGACTTAACAGAATTGACTTATCGAACGGCCAGCTACACCAAGTCTGAAAACCCACCGATACTGCACCGCAAGGAAACCTTTGTTTTAGAACACCATCCCGATATAGAAATATACCAAGCAGTAACGGCAGAAGGTGAAAGTATTGGACTGTATGAAAACACCAAAACCATTGGTTTTAAGCAACAGTGGCATCGATTAATTAAACGTAAAGGTTATCAACTCGATGAAAGTGGACGGCTACAGCCTTTAGTACAGTTAACTGATATCGAGAGCATAGATAATCACACTAAAGCGAATGAAACAGATACAGGAATTACCATTCAACGCCACCGAACAGCAATTAACAGAGACAAGCTGTCGGCTCCGTTTCAGAAATTAGCGCAGCATGATTATTTAAATGGCAATTACAGCGTATTTGATTATGGTTGCGGCAAGGGCGATGATGCTCGTGAATTAGAAGCGCATGGGCTCGATATTAATAGCTGGGATCCAGTACACAAGCCAGAAGGCAAACTAACAGCCAGTGACATCGTTAACCTTGGTTTTGTATTAAACGTCATTGAAGATCAAAGTGAACGTCAGCAAACTCTGGTTAAAGCATGGCAACATGCCGACCGTATCTTGATGGTATCAGTCATGATCTGTGGTGATGCCAGGATAAACCAATTCAAACGTTACAAAGACGGGGTGATAACTCAACGTAATACCTTCCAAAAATACTATGCACAAGCAGAGATACGCTCTTACATAGAACAAGTATTAAAGACTAATGCAGTAGCGATGGGACAAGGCATATTTGCTGTATTTAAAGATAAAGACTTAGAAGAAGAGTTTTACCTCAACCGACAATACCAGAAGCGTACATGGCAACAACAAACCACACGACCAATAGCTAAACCACAAAGCCAAGCTGTTAAGAAATCCTTATACGAAAAGCATATGGATCTATTCAATGACTTTTGGCAGCAATGTTTATTCCTAGGCCGTCTTCCTGCCAATGATGAGTTTGAGCTAAGTGATAATATAAGAGCTATCATCGGCAGTCATAGAAAGGCATTTGAACTACTACAGGACTGCGTAGAACAAACCGAATTCGAGCTTGCCCAGCAACAAAGGCGTAAAGACGTATTAGTTTACTTTGCGTTAAGTCTATTTGAAAAACGTAAAGCCAAAGCGCATATACCGGCAAGATTGCAACGTGATATTAAAGTGCTTTTTGATTCATATGCCAACTGTGTCGATACAGCCAAAGAGCTACTATTCTCAGTCGGTAAACCCAGTAATATTGCTGCTGCTTGTGACCAAGCCTATGCACAATTCAGTTGTGGGCAGTTAACCCAAAGTCACTCTTACATCTTTGATAAACAGCTACTGAATAGTATGCCCCCGATACTACGTGTTTATATTGGTTGCGCCGTTCAGCTATACGGTGATCTCGATAATATTGATTTACTCAAAGCCCATATTCGTTCAGGTAAAGTCACCCTACTTCGTTATGATGATTTTACAGATAAAGCCCTGCCACTACTCTGCGAACGCACCAAGATCCGCTTATTGGATTTAGATATCGACTTCTTTACCTATGGTGACGAGTTCCCCCTACAACCTCTTTATGATAAATCCGTTTATCTACAGCCAAACTCAGAACAACTAAAACCCCAACTAGCCTTTGAGAAACGATTAATGAAACAGCTAGGTGGTATACCTAAAAATGAATTTCCAGACTGGGAGCTACTACAAAAAGTATTTGAATATAGAGGTGTAAGGCTAAAAGGGAATAAATTCCATAAACTAAACTAGATCTAGTTCGAAATCATAAATGGGGATATGGCTAGTTGTAACTCCAATCCCTTTATCAATCATAATTTCAGCGAGTGTCTGTCCGTCAATTAAAACAATAGGAACGCAACCTCTCTTAAATGCTACATCTTGAGCTTCTTGTGTGAAAGAGCTCGTTGTTATAAAAATACCTTGCTGATATTCACCTGTAATATCACCACGGAATTGAGATATATCGGGTCTAGATATCTTGCTTGATTTCTTATAACGTTTGCACTGAGCCGCTACATGTAGCTTTGAAATTCCGACTTCTAATGTGCCTAAAACATCAATACCACCGTCACGACCTTTTTTGGTTACCTGCATATCCTCAAAACCATAACGTTCAAGAAAGCGGCGACAGAAATATTCAAAGTCTTCAGGATCTAATGCATAAAGATGATCAACAATGCGAGCTATCGTATCTTTTTTTAGCTTGTTAGCGAGCTCTTTCACTAGTGACAAACTATCAACGATATCCGTTTTATCTTCCACTTTAGACTGTCTAGATATTAAAGGGCTAAATTCACTATTATCATTTTTCAAAAACAATTTTACTTTCGCTTCAGAGCTCCAAGCCGTTGACTCACAATGACGCTCAACTTGAATTCGCAACACTGAAATAGGATCCTTTGCACCAAACTTATATAGTTGACGTTCCATAATTTTTGCATAAATTTGTTTGATAGTCGAAGCTCTGCCAAGTAAATGTAGTGCTTCCAATGCTGCTTCAACAATAGTGAGTTTTTTCATTACATTAACTGCTTAAATTTATTAATTAATTGCACTAATGGTAACTCATCGGTCATGTGGCACCAAGACATTCTTATGGCACTATCAATACGCTTATCATCTAACCCCATTGCGATTAATACATGTGAACGAGTATAACTTTTTGACGTACATGCAGAGCCATTCGAAACAGCAACAACCCCCTTTAAAACGACCATTGCGGCTTCAGAATTGACTTCAGGAATTGAAAAGTTAAGTACAAACGGAGATACATTTTCACCATTATATTGCGCCCCCAATTTATCTAGTTCTGTAACAAGTGATGCTTTTAAGCTCAGGGCATTTTGTTGCCATTGTTCAGCATGCTTGCAGGCTATCTCACATGCAAGGCCAAAGCCTGCTATTAAGGGCGCAGCTAGCGTACCTGGACGTAACTTTCTTTCTTGCCCACCACCAAACATAATTGGTGTTAAGGGCGCTTTTAAAAAACCACGCTTGCGCATAACTAAAGCGCCAATACCCTTTGGTGCGTGAATTTTATGACCGCTAGCACTAATAAAATCAATACGCCGATTGCATAATTCAGCATTGAATTTACCAAAGCTTTGAGCCGCATCAATATGTAAAAAGGCATCGTGACAATTTAAAGCGTCACAGATATCAGCCAATGGCTGTATACAACCAGTTTCATTATTAACATGCATAATGGACACAAGCATTGTTTCATCACGCAGTGCGGACTTTAACTCTGCAATATCAATACATCCACTCTCACCAACATTCAAATAAGTGACATCAAAACCTTTATCTTCTAAATGTTGAATTGGTTCGAGTACGGCTTTATGCTCAATTTTTGTTGTAATTATATGCTTCTTATTATGCTCAAGACCAAACGGCTCTAAACCTAGAATCGCAATATTGTTACTTTCAGTCGCACCACTTGTAAAAATAACTTCAGTCTTATCCGCATCAACGACATTTGCAACTTGACCTCGCGCTTTTTCAACCGCTTTTTTTGCATCAGCTCCAAAATTATGAGTTCGACTTCCAGCATTGCCATATTCATCTACCATCATTTTATAGACTAAGTCCGCAACGTCCTTTATTACCGGTGTAGTAGCATTGCAGTCGAGGTATACAGTCATTAAATAACCTTAAAAATTTAAATAAAAAGAAGCAAGACATCAGTCTTATAATTATGTATCCTACCGCACTTGTTCGTACGAACAAACAAATATTTCGTAAGAACAGTTGGTTTAATCAAAGGAGATTAACATCATATTATGAATACCATTATTTCGGGATCTTCCTTCCCTGCTATTCGTGGCGTACAAGCCGATAATGAATATTACATTGTTATGTGTTCTCTAAAAAGATTGAGAAAAGTATTCACTTTTGATGAAGGAACCTTACCTGTTGAAGCTCGTGCACAACGAACTTTAAACACAGAAAGAATTCCTGAAATCACCAACTACATTCTCTCTAATCGAGATAATTATGTTTTTTCAGCAATTACAGCCTGTATTGATGGTGATAGCCAGTTCACTCCAATTGGTGATGATACACATCAACAAAAAATTGGCACCTTAGTGATAGATGAAGATGCAGAGCTGTATATAACAGACGGTCAACATCGAAACGCAGCTATCGCGGAAGCATTAAAACAAGACCCTAGTCTCGCAAATGAAACTATCTCCGTTGTATTTTTTGCAGGTAAATCACTATCTGATAGACAAAAAATATTTAAAGATCTAAATCTTTACCCTGTAAAAACAGATAGTTCACTCAGTATTACCTACGATGATAAGCCGGATGCTTTATTATCAAAAAAAGCTATTTATCAAAGTCCACTACTCTCCAAACTTATTCACATGGAGAAAAGTAATTTAGGCGCTCGCTCTAAAAAACTTATTAGTCATAGCGCGTTCAATAAAGCAACAAAAGAGCTTTTTGATCGTATAGATGAGAATAACTATAAAAGTCTATTACCTAAAACAACTGATTTCTGGGAGTCTGTTGTTAACAATATGCCTACATGGGTGCTTGTTTATAAAGATGAAGTCTCTGCAGGTGAAGTTCGTGAAGAGGCAATCAACGCATATTCTGTCACTTTCCAAGCTATTGGGATAGTTGGTAACTGGTTATTGAAAAATGATAGAACATGGAAAAAAACACTTAAAAAGCTAAAAGATATTGATTGGCAACGCACCAATAAAAAGGACTGGGAAGGCCGATGTGTCTTCAATGGTGCAATGAGAAATTCATCTGTTGCAGCAAAATTGACCGCTATTCGAATAAAACATTACCTTAATATCCCTCTTAGCACGAAAGAGTTGATAGAAGAAGAAAAACTAAAAGAGGCAAAAAATGGATTCTGATCCAGTTGTACAGACCAGCTCTGCTTTCACAAAGATTGGCTTAAAAGAAACAATTAAAGAGTCAATTGAGCACGTCAAAATGCTTTATAAAAGCGACCAAATTCCTTGGGTTATAGGCTACAGTGGTGGTAAAGATTCAACTGCGATTTTACAAATTATTTGGTACGCATTACAAGAACTTAAAGAGCAAGGTTTAGCAGATAAGAAAGTTCATGTCATTAGTACTGATACTTTAGTTGAAAATCCAATTGTAGCCATATGGGTTGGCAAGTCGCTGAGTAAAATGAAAGAGCAAGCAGATGCCCAAGGTTTGCCTATTACTCCACACAGATTAACCCCTGAAGTGAAAGATCGATTTTGGGTAAACTTAATAGGTAAAGGTTATCCAGCACCACGTTACAAATTCCGTTGGTGTACCGATCGTTTGAAAATATCGCCTTCGAATACTTTTATCCAAAATATGGCTAATAAGAGTGGTGAAGCAATCCTAGTACTTGGTACACGTAAAGCAGAAAGTACTGCCCGTGCAGCAAGTATGGAACGCTTTGAACAATCGGAGACAAACACGCGTAAAGCGCAAGGGTTAACAGAAAATGACTCACTTGAACGCGTTTGGGTATACGCCCCAATCGCCAATTGGAGCAATGACGATGTTTGGGTATACCTAAACAGTGTTCAAAATCCTTGGGGTTTCCCAAATCATGATTTAATGGGCATGTATCAAGGCGCTACAGAAGGCGGTGAATGTCCCCTTGTTGTAGACAAGAGCACTCAAAGTTGTGGTGATAGTCGTTTTGGTTGTTACGTTTGCACTATGGTATCTGAAGATAAATCAATGAATGCCATGATAGCCAATGATGAAGAAAAAGATTGGATGTATCCGCTTGTTGCATTACGCAATGAAATTGAAGTTAATGATTCAAATAAAACCAAAAAGATTGAAAAATTAACACGTGATAAAAGTAATCGTGATTTTAGAAGAATGAAAGGCAATTTAACCGTTCATATTTCTAAACATGGCGCAGATCTTGTTCCTGGACCTTACATCCAATCATTCCGTGAGCATATGTTAGCCAAAGTGTTAGAAGCTCAAATTGCGGTACAAGAATTAGGACCAGAAGAAGTCAAAGACTTAGAGCTTTTAACGTTAGAAGACTTAGAAGAGATACGCCGAATTTGGTTAGAAGACAAGCATGAAGCAGAAGACAGCGTACCTAAAATTTATAAAAAGGTATTCAGAAAAGAATACCCAGGCAAGCAGCGTGCACACCACCCTATTTTGAACTTAGATGTGCTTGATAAGTTAAAGCAGCATTGTAAAGAGCAAGGTGATGAAGATGGGCTTCTCTATCAACAGATGCGTTCAGTCATGTCTATTGCAAACAAGCACCGCAATCAACTACGCCGTGCAAATTTATCAGATGAATTAAACAAAAGCTTGGATAAAGGTGCATTTAACTCTTTATTTGAAGCAAAGAAATTTGCGTTAGAGCGCGAGCGTCATCGCTTACAAATACATTTAACTAACTCCCCAAATCTCGAAGAAGAAGAGAAACTGGCGATTGAAGAAAAAATTAGAATGGTAACAAAATCGATTAAAGAAGAAGGTTATAGCTCATTGCTTATCGATGCAGAGGAGTTAAGTGATGATTATTAAACAACTCACTATTGAAAACTTTGGTATCTACAAAGGTTTTCATGAAATAGATCTAAGTGTTACTAAAGACAAACCAATCATTTTATTTGGCGGGTTAAACGGGGGTGGTAAAACTACATTCTTAGATGCGCTACAGCTCGTTCTTTATGGCAAACATGCTAAATGCTCAAACCGTGGAACTGAAGCCTTTAGCACTTATTTAGCTAATACCAAAAACCGTTATGCTGAAGAAAGTGAACATGTTGAGCTATCTATCACCTTTAGACATTCAACGGATACCAATACCAAAGAATTTAGAGTTATTCGGAATTGGAACGTATCTGGTAAATCAGACACTCGAGATAAAGTTAAAGTGTTCTGTGACGGTGAAGAAGATCGCCACCTAAGCCAGTATTGGGATGAATTCGTTAATGAATTCATTCCTCTTTCGTTATCAGATTTATTTTTCTTTGATGGTGAAAAGATTGAGAACTTAGCGCATCCAGATAGAAGCTCAGAGCTTATACGCACTGGCATAGAAAACCTACTAGGGTTAGACCTTCTTAGCCAATTGCAAATCGATTTAGGCAATGTCGAGCGTAAACGCAAAAGTGCAAATCTCGATGACTCAGTGATGCAAAAAGTAATCAGCTGTGAAGCAGATATTGGCGATCAAGATATCGTTGTGCATGACCTACGCACCGATCTAGCAAACCTTGATAAACAGGCAAGTGAATATAACTTAAGCATTAATAAATCACGTCAAAAAGTACGTAATGCAGGTGCGCATTTAATTGAAGAACGTGATTCTATTAAGTTTGAGCTTGGCGCTATCGAACAAAAGTTGAGAGCTAATCAACAAGGTCGCGTTAAGTTAGATGCAGGCTGCGGACCATTAGCGTTAGTTTCAAATTTAATAAACCAAACTAAACAACAGATAAACCTTGAACAGCAAGCCACACAGGCAAAAGTAATCGAGGGTGCTATTTGTGCGTATGAACAAACCATAAAAGCATCACTTACTGAAGCAGGTGTTAATAAGCAGGCATTGAGTAAAGTAGCTGAAACAATGCTAGAACTTGCCAACGAACGCCAAAAAGTCGTTAGTACAGAGTGTTACATTAATTCAAATGTTGCGATATTTAATGGCCTAAATGAAAAGTTAGCAACTGATTCAATTGAGCGTAAGCAGTTTGCAGAAGAGCGAACTCTGCTATTAGAAGCACAAGCGTTATTTGATAAGAAACTGGAAAGCGTGCCAGATTATGAAACAGTGCAGCACTTATTAAATGAGCTTGCTGAATGTGAGGTAATGTTCAAAAATACGCAAACAGTTAAAAAACAAAAGCTGGTTTTACTAGAACAAGCAGCAGCCAGACTAGATGTGCTTAACCAACGCTATTCAAACTTATTGACACAACAAAGTAAAGACACCTTTGAGCAAAAGCGTGCGGGACAAGTCGCGGAGCATATTGGTAAGCTTAAAAGTACAATGCAAAGTTTTGCTGAAAAATTAGTTGCTGAAAATGTTGATTATCTACAATCTCATATCAGTAAGAAATTCCATGATCTATCACGTAAAGAAAAACTAATTAACGGCATCTTAATTTGCCCTACTAGCTTTGAATTAACGTTACAGGATAATAACAACCAAACGATGTCACCAAGCCGTTTATCTGCAGGTGAACGCCAATTGTTAGCTATCGCTGTTTTATGGGGGTTAGCAGAAGCATCAGGTAAAGAGATCCCAACGGTTATTGATACACCATTAGGTCGATTAGATGGTGAGCATCGTAATAAACTCATTAATAACTACTTCCCTAATGCTAGCCAACAAGTAATTTTGTTATCAACGGATGAAGAGATCAATGGACAGTACTACGAGCAATTAAACCCTGCTATCTGCCGTGAGTACCATATTCAATATAACGAACTAGAACAGAGCTCAGCGTTCACTGAGGGGTACTTCTAATGGAATTTACAATCGAAACAATTCGTCTTTCAGAAAAGCAAAAACAACAGCTGAGTACCTTAAAACGAAAAACAGGTATAGAGAACTGGAACGTATTATGCCGTTGGGCATTATGCATGTCACTGGCAGAAGAAACTGTACCTGCTTTTGAAGATATACCTTCTAACAGTAATGTTGAGATGAGCTGGAAGGTCTTTGCTGGTGAGTATTCAGAAGTTTATTTAGCTTTGTTGCGTGAAGCTTATCAAAAACAAAAAGCACACCTAGTCGGTGTGCCTTTCACTGATTTCTTTAAGTTACATTTGAATCGAGGTATTTCTTATTTCATCAACAATCATACTTTATAATATAATTGTTTTTCGTAAGATAATTATATAATAAGTCATAAATATCAGTGGGCGCTTGGGTGATAGCGTCCCACTTTACTAAATGTTCTTGGCATAAAATATCGCTTAGAATCACTGATTTTAATATTGAAAATATACTATCAAAACTCTCTTTCGAAATGACTTTATACCCATGCGCAAATTTTGACTCATTGCGTAAAATATTTAAGTTCTTTACAGCTTCTTGTTCATCATCAGTTAAAGAACGATTTTTTAATACTCGTTCCATATAACCCAATATGTATACAAATTTATCTTTCGATTTTCCGCCAGTCAAAACACTCAAATGCAACTCTTGGTCCTGCACCAGCCAAGAAATGAAAATAGTTTCTACAGCTCTATGTAACAATATTATTGCATGAGAATAATCACTTTTATTCATATAAAAAATACAACAATATAAAAAATATGAAGCCAAAAAAGCTAATTTTTTATAAGGATTTAACTCCTTATAAATTGCAATATATTTCTTTAACTCTCTACTATTTTTAATTATTTCAGACGTAATATGACAGTGCTGGTAAGATGATAAATCTATTTCTTTCACAATAGTTTGTGAAAATAATAAATCATCATCTAACCAATTATTTGTAGCACCAATAGGCCCGCCAACTACAATCGTATTTTTTATGAAGTTATTTACGTAAAATAATTCGAAGAGTGAGTCCAGTATTTTACTTTCTATACGTGACTTCTTTTTTATTGATTTCAGAGCCTCGGGTATTAAGTTAAAGTGACCTCCCTTAACATAAGTATTTATCTTTTCTACAAAATCAATTTTGTTATCCACGCTCGAATAACCAAAAACTTTACGTAATAGTCTGCAAATTAGCTCAACATCATTAAGCTCTGCAGCTGTAGAGGAAAGTAACCAAACCTCCTTAAGAGGTTTTTCGAACATACCACACTTTACCGCCTCGCTAAATTCGGATTTTAAATGATGGGGTACTAAAATATAATTGTAATTTTCATAGTCATCATCACTCCATAAGGTCATTAGAATAAACCTAACTGTGAATAATCAACGTCAACAACATTAGATAACAATTCCTTACGCTCTTTATAAATCTCAAATGTTTTATCTTTAAGTAATGTTTCTAACGTTTTTATGCTTTCTTCATCCCCAGCTTCTTTCAAAGCACTTAATTGATTACGGAACGATAATGGATACTCTTTTACATGCCAATTTTTCCGATTATCTTTTAGTATTTCATCAAACAACCGTTCCATAAACCGATGGTTTGCTTTACATAGTTCAGCATTGAACTTTTCAATTATAATCCCTGAATTCGCTAATGTATTAAAATAACTTTTCAAAATTTGCTGGGCTTGTTCACCGAGTAAGCTCATCATAACTAAGTCAAGCCAACAGTCTTTACCAAACAAAGTAACATTTGGCTTGCCACCTTTATACAACAAATTTTGATTGTAAGATCTTGATTTAGAGAATGTTTTCCTTCTCTCGTCAAATGCTACAGTTTCAAGAGCATTTACAAACACATGAGTGAAGTTAGCAAGTTCATCACAAATAAATGGCGAAATGCTAGCTATAGAAGCCCACGAACGAAAATAAGCTTGATTAAATACGAGGCGAGTATAATTATCTTGATGTTCATTTGTTTTAATTAAGTTATAAAACTTATCGCTAGCATCCTTAGCTTTTTCAGTATGCCTTTTCACATCTATATCACCAAAGTTTTTCATCAGTGTAATGAATGTCGGATATCCACTATCGCCTTTTAAAGATTTCTGATTAGTTTCATCTATGGCTAATTTATAGCTATCAATTTTGGACTTATAAACGCTAGGTGATGTTAATAATATTTCGATTGGTTCAATCAGTCTATTTTCAATAATTTCATAAAGTATTGTTTTTTGTTGATGCGAAAAAACTTTTTCTGAAATATCATAAACAGATAACTGGTCAGTACTTAATTCATTTTTGTATTCAGATAAGCCAAGTAGATTATATGTAAAGTCTACATCTTTGCTGTCAAGGAAAACAGACTTTCTTAAGGATTCACATAACATCGAAACTGTAGTAATCGAGTGCGCGCGGTTTACTCTTCGCGCTTTCGAATCACTTCTTTGATTCCATTCGAGAAACTGTAATTTACTTTGCAGTGGGTCATCATTCTCTTTTTTCCATTTATTTGCCAATAAACGCACAGTTTGTGATGCTAGACTATTATCATTCAACAAATCTAAGTAATGCCCACTAACTCTTTTCCCTGTATTATTAATCGTTACAAACATATTCCGTAACGTATCCAAGATATCCTCAGGTCCATTTTTTTCCATTGCTTGAGGGGAGAAGCATATACACACTGGTATATTCAAAAATTTGTTTTCATCAGGGTGCCTGCGCAAATATTCTTGAATAGCTTTATACCTATGTTGCCCATCAATTATAACAAGCTTCACAATAGATTTATCAAGCTTTAGCTTAGCAGCATGTGGATATATTTTAAGCTCACCATTTTCAGAAGAATTATAATAATCAAAACCATTTTTTACAATTGGAAACTCAATTTCAAAGTGCCTGTCCCACCTTTTAGTGAAAATAGGAATTTTTCCATCAGGATTAATTTTTTCGAGTGAGTTTTCATATTTATGTAGGGGAACGTCATTATCATCAAATGCAACTATAGACACTATTAATGGAGGGAAGAAAAGAGCTTGTTTTAATGGACTTTCTAAATAGTCTGTAACTATCTCATTATTGACTCTGGACTCATCAACTTCTCTTTGAATCATTTCATCAAAGTTTACTTGTTCGAACGTAAAAGCATCTGATGCCACTTCAATATCATCTAACTGCTTAAAATTCATACTTGTAAGTAAATAGTTTACTTCAAAACTAGTCTTAGTATGAAATGAGCCAAAGTTACCTATAATTGGAACTCCAAAATTTGGCTTCTCTTCTTCGATAAGATCTTCTATTTCTATTTCTATTTCTATTTCTATTTCATCTGGCATAAGTATCTCTTATTTGAAAATATAAAAACTACAATCAAAATATCTATATTCGGTCATTTTTATTAGTTTAAAAATAGGTGCTATATCTTACATTGATACCTCACCTAAAATTTACGTGTTTAAATTATTTATAAATTCAATTCTTCAAATCCATAATTTCGACTCTAAATAAAGTGTTTATATGCTGACCCTAGCACATTGGATCCTCACCAACTTACCTTCTGATTTAAGATAAGCATCTCCTTTACCATTCAATACTTCAGCACCTTGCTCATCTAGAATTACACGGCTTTCAGTGCCATTTTTAACCCGTAAAGCAAGCTGTGCAGGTAAGTTTGAACGTAAGTTAGTGCTGATCACATCAGCACTTGGCTTTTGCGTAGCAATTATAAGGTGAATACCCGCAGCACGCGCTTTTTGCGCTAGGCGCTTAAGCTCTGCTTCGATTTGCTTTTTCATCTCTTTATCAGAGGTTAAATCAGCATACTCATCTAATACAATAACCCACCAAGGTATCGTCTCACCATCAGCAGCTTGCTTGTTATAGTCAGGTAATGAGCGAACGCCAACGGCTTTAAATTGAGCATAGCGATTCTGCATCTCTTCTACGGCTGTATTAAGTAATTCCAATGCATCAGCATCATCCCAACCAATACTGCCGAGTAAATGCGAATAACGTTCAAAACCATTCAACTCAGTCCCTTTGGGGTCCACCAGCATTAGTTTTAATTCGTCAGCACTATAGTGTTCAACCATGCCATACAAAATAGTATTAAGCGCTTCAGATTTACCACTACCCGTCGTTCCACCAATTAGTAAATGTGGACAGTTCGATGATGAGAAATTGATTTTTACAACCTCACCAAAACGATCTTCACCGAGTGGTACTTCTAGTGCGTCATCAGGTTGTTCCCAGTTATCCCAAATATCATGCTGGTCAACAAAATAACGTTGTTCTTGGCTTTTAGGTATATCGATGGTGACGCAGCCTTTATCAATCGCAAAACCTAAATTTTGCTCTTGTTCTAAGCATAAATCTAACTTCAATGCTTGTGACTTTTCTGACAGTCGTTTGGGATCTGTACCTGGGTTTGGTTTTACACGCAATAATATTGATGCAGGTCCTTCGACAAAAGCCTCTTGATCTGCCGGCTTAGTAACATAAACATTATGTTCAGCCAAACATGAGACAACCTTGTCATAAATTGAATTCAACTCAGCACTACTCATGTTGTTACGCATAGCTGTTGAGCTTATGTCATCATTAGCTGATGGCTCTTTATCAGTGATAGCTACACTTTCTGTCTCTACTTTGGCTGAAATAGTATCATCAATCTCCGTAATAGTAGTTTTACCCACCACAGGCTCTATTAATGCTTCACCATTTAAAATATAGCAAGCATCAATATGGAACAATGTTTCACTGCTTGCTCCTTCTAACATCTCTTGCAACGGTGATGTAATCAAGTAGGGTAAATTCTCACTGCTAATTTCAACTTTTAAGATATTATTGATCGGCGTAAACTTCGCGGTCTTAAAGCTTTCATCTTCAACATTAACAACCAGTAACCCTTGTGGATACTGTACTAATTGAGCTAATTGGTAACTCCCCGCTAACCACCACTCACGGCGTTCAAGAACAGCGTTAAAGTAGTCAGTTTTGTATAAATCATAGAGTTTATATTTATCTATTTGCATTAATATTTGACGAATAAATAAGCCCCGATATACCCCCCCAGCAAGAGACGGCTGCCCTAATAACTCTTCAAAGTAGCGTTTTAACTCTTGGGTTTGTTCAACGCCTTTACTATGGGTCTGACGTTTGCCAGTTTTAACTTCCACTGGCATTAAGATCAATTGGTCATCTTTAAAACCGACAAACAGTATATCGTCTGATATTTTGCCTTTCTTATAACCTTGGCAGTGTCGTGAGAAGTCAGATTTTGACATTTTTAAGCCAAGGTTACCTGCAACACGCAATATTTCAGCAATAGATAATGGCACCCAAACAATATCTGAATTGATTAACAAGCAATTTACATATTTATAAGCGCCCAGTATCCCACGTTTTGCTTTACGCTCGTTGGCATTATCGTTCACCATTTCGAGTAACCATTCACCGTTGAAAGCGTTAAACTCCTCGATACTGCCCCCATTATCTTGCTCAAGAACCCGACGATACATATCGGTGTCTTTGGTTACAGTAATTGCATCATAATTACTTGAATTGGTGTAGTTTTCAGAGTAATGGATTAACACCATGTTTTTGGTGTTTTTGAAGAAACTCAATGTCACCTTAGGGTCAATGACACAAGTCCAAATCGAGCTCTCATAAGAACGTTCTAATAGCTCTCGAAAACTATTACTAACCATAATAGAAGTAGATCTATTATCATCATAGTTTTCGCCATCATCATATGCAGGTTTTAACAATCGGTTATATTTTTGGGCTATTTCTAAATGGGTTTTACCTTTAACATCGATATTTCGAAGTCCAAAACCTGTAAAGTAAGTGCCATTTTTATTATCTACCGCTTCACCAGAGATTAAACCACCACAACTAACAGCACTTAACTCACAATCTGGATTTACATCTCTTCGTTTTACTTCGTGCTTATTTTTAAAGAAGGTTATATGGGCATATACTTGTTCGTTAATCTCACTGTTTTTAAATTTACTGTAAGTAAGACGAGTTCGTAGCAAATCAACTAACAAGTCAGCGTTATCTTTGACACTACCTTTATTAAGACCATATGTCTCTTTTAGTTCTTCAAGACTTGATAACTCAGAGAATAAATCGAACTCACTAATATGGTGTTCATCATCATATAAATTGACATGGATATAGGGTGATTTATCTTTATATAAAATAAATAAATCAATAAGCCCCATGAATATCTCGCGGTTGTCATTATTATCAACAGAGTTAATTAATAATGTCGGTTTATTACCAACGCTAAACAACGATGAGAAAATAGTTTTAAATGCTTTCACTTTATCTTTAACGAGTCGTCTAACAAAACTATGGTTAGAGTTTTGTTTTGGTACCATTTTGAGCCATGAACAATTATCCTCCCCTATCTGAACATAAGAGAACTCATGTTTTGGATGATAAACAAATGGAATTAAACCTTGTGGATTAAGCCTCTCAAGCGTTACTTTCGGTAACGTAGCGTAACTTTCATATGCCTTGTCTTTTTTTATTTCTTCAACTAAATTGGCATAATAGGCTAGTGACAAAGGGTGAAATGGAGTAATAAACTCTTCTTCATTAAATGTCGCCAAACCAATTTTAACCAAATTTTTCTGGTCTAAAGTTAAAGGGACACTATAGCTAATACTATTCAAAGCAGCATTATAAAAGCTTACAATATCGTTTACTAACGCTACGTATTGATCCCCCCATCCCACTAAACTAGGTAATGAATTAGTCTCACTATAATAATGATAAAGCGCCTGATAAGCGGTAAATAGTTCAGGATAGCTATCTTGGATATTGACTAAGTGTATATTTTCACTTTCGTGCTCACTTATATGCAACAGGCTATGATCAACAATAGAAGCTTCTCTCATCAATGGAATAAGCTGCTGGTTTTTAAGCTCATACTCTTGTAACAATAACAATACCGTCTGTTTATCTCTATTATATTCAGCGTAATAACCATCGTTAAATAGTTGCGTAAAGTTATCAGTATTAAGCAGTAATGGTAATTCAACTTTATCAGCTAACACCAAGCCTTCGATATTTATATTTAGATCTGACAAACCATTTTTGACACTAAAGTTAATATCCGTTTCAATTTTAATTAATCCTGAAAAGTCTATATTTCCTATTTCACTAGCATCAAAGCCTTGCCCTATTTTATCTAATGTAGCGACAGAATCTTGTGGAGATATTTTTAATGTGGTTTCATCTGTTTGTAACAAAATGTATTGTTTGTTCGGGTAGATTAAATAATTCGCTTTAATCTCTGTAATATCGATGATATTAACGGGTAATACCAAAATTTTAAATTTGACCTTGTCATTACTTTTTTCTCCAACAACATCGACAGAGAAATAACACGGCTGCTCACTGATCACACCAGTTACCGTTACTTTCTTGGTCTTACCAAGATTATTTACCTTCTCAATCACAACAGAGTCGACGGACTTTGGTGATATATTAGTGAGTTTGTCGGATACTTTATCGCCGGAAAACGAAAGTACAATCTCGAATTGATTATGAGTAGGCGGTAATTCTAAAATTAAATGCTTTTCTTTCTTACCCGCTTTAGTTTGGGACTTTTCACGTATAACTAAATTACCTACCGGTATATCGTACCCTTCATATGCTAGCGCTAATTCTTTATTTTTATCTTGCTCAGCCCTTAATGCACCGTAATCAATTGTTTGACTGAAATCACTTTGCGCTTGAAAATGGTCTGCTATAAATTTTTCACCTAAATTTAATTCACCCAGTTTCTCTGCAAGTTCCGAGGCTTGATGCTCTGTTATATATTGAAGGTCGTCATACACGTCTTTATTTTCAGATAAACGCGACTCTATACGTACTTGATCTTGCCAACCCATTAATTCTATATCAGATAAATAACCGAGCTTTGGCAGGTCAATTTCATTGTCCAGAATAGCTAAGTAAAGATCATTTAAACCAAATACAGTACCAGTGTCTTTAATTAGATCTTCAGTAATACTGTTTAATAACGACGTTAATATGTGAAATTTATTATCATCCTCAGATAGATATTCGCTAAGTCGAGCTTTAATTTCAACCGGATGCCAAACAGCGCCCTTCTGAGCTAAGTTTTCACATGTATTGATAATCGTGTCTAACATACTGTTATGAATGATTAATAATGCCGTATTTTTAAATGCACCTTGCTGTCCTGACACGAGATCTCGAAGTCTAGATATGTAATTTTGTGTGTAACCAATGCCAGTTTCATCATTATGCAGAACGACCAGTAGCTTTATCTCGTTAATGAACAAAAATGGTATTTCTGTTTTGTTTTCGTTGTCATCTAATATGCAACCATTACTCTGGTCCATGAATACTTGATAAAGCCCCGTACTATTCTCTATATCCGGTGACTTAAATTGATAACGAAAACCAACAGCAATACCTTGTGTGGTAGCGGTAGCAACTTGTTGAACTAAAAAATCATTAAATTGTTTTGGTAACATAAACTGCATCTCCGCTATCACTCATTCTTTCGACATTGCCAATTCGTTCATAAAATTTAACTAATTCTTCCTGACTTTGATTATCAAGATAAACACCTCGAGCCTCAAATTCTTCAAGTAACTCATGAAGCCTTAATTTTTCGCGATCAGCACCAATCGCCATATTAGTCAGTAGAATCATATAATCTTGATTTAACACTAACGTAGCGCCAGCTGAACCTCGCAGCTTTATAAAGTCATCGCAAAAGTGAATTTTGACCGCTTTAATATAATTGAGGTTAATATCATCTTTATCCTTGTTTCCAGTTTTAAATTGAGCTTTCGACAGTTGTAATAATTGTTTTAACGCATCGAAGGTTGTAGCTTTAGTTTCTGGAGCTTGTTTAATCTTTCTATCGGCCGCAAAACTATTAGCATATTCGTTTAAGGCATTTGTTAACTCGTCATTCTCAGGAAGTGTTTCAACAAGTTTCCAAAGTGGCTGAATAATGGTGTCTTTATCTGATTTTTGTAAAAATTGCGCCATATTCAAATAAGGGAATATACATTCAATATTACGTAGTAATTGTTTACACCCCGAATCCCGAACAAAGCGTCGTTCTTTAGACGCTTTTTCACTATCTAAAATAAAATAATTAGGCCTGCTTTTAGCCATACCATCAGACCAGTGATAAAGGTTATGCGCTAGCTGCGATGTGTAAAGAAAAGCATATAACTTTAGGAAACTTTTGAAATTAGAAAACAGGTAATCAGGCTTTGAACTTAAAAATCGTAGGTCTGCAATCAGTTTTTTTGATAGATAAGGTAAATATGCAGATTCTTTTATCTGCTTCGGTTTTTTCCTTTTGTCCTCAGATTTAACCGCCTGTTGGTTGAAACATTCAAAAATTGATTTCTCAATGAAGTTTAAACGATTCGATGGTGCTCTCATTAACCCTGTATCACCTAACAAGGTGATAAACATTTCAGCCAGTCTTTTGTTTATCGTACTATCAGAGTCTTTTGCTGCACTAAATAGTAAAAATTCAGGTGATATATTCAGAGCATCCTGTTTATCAAAATACATTTCTCTAACTATATTCCAAAAATTTTGATGCTCACTATCTAATGATGATTGAAATTGTTGTTGACATAATTCAGTGAACTGTTCAAAACTTTCAACATTCAACTCTTTACGATAAACATGGCTGACAACTTGGCCAAGTACTATATTCCAATCAACCTTTTTTCGCTCATCCTTTGTACGAAAAGGCGAGTATGTTTTCAAACTATTTTTTGCTACTTTTTTAGGTACATTTATACACATACTCATCCACCACTCACTTCAAGTTCACTACCATCACAATCGACATCCTCAACCCGGTATTTTTTATCTTTTCTATCTTCTTTATCAATATGATGAATATAAAGCGTATTTTCTGCGTTGGCCAAAGTACGTAACTCATTAATTATTTCATCCAACAATAAAATGGTGTTTTTATCATGTTTATTAGGACGGTAGCCTTTAACTATTCGGTTTAATAATGACAAAAGATTAATGTTAATACGTATTGGATTCACGTCTTTCCCATTGACTTTTATATGAGCATAAAAGTGACTTACGTCATCAAAGTGATTATTCGTTTCATGAATGCATGACTGTTGTTTTATTGCTGCAGGATTGTATTTAATATCAAGTTCTGCCACCAAATTATATCCATTCAAATGGCGAACTAAGAACTCCCTATTTCCTAGCCCAGCGGCACTTCTATTGTTGTAAGTTAACAACCCTTTTAATAGAACCTGATTATAGAATTCCTTGATGTCTTTCTTATGTGACTCACTGTACGACCAGTGCAACCGCCAACATTTAGAGTATTCATTGAGTATGTCATCATTAAAATCGTGGGAAAATTGTTTATGATAGTTGTTTCCAAATGGCTCATCTTTTAACAGATAAAAAATTCGAATGTAGGTTTGAGCTGACGTTGTACTCTTTACGTTAATACCAAAGTCGCGTAATTCTTTAGAGAATATATCGAACTCTGATTTTTCACCCTTAAATCTATGAGTCAGGACAAAATTGTCAATTGCTTTATTTCTCATGTTAACTGGGTCAAAATCAGCCATTTTCTTGATCAGATCACAGTCAGATCCAGAAAATAAATTCTCAAAAAGATACTCGCCACCAACTAATAAATGATAAATGAAATCTAATAAGGCTCTAGCGGTAAGAAATTGATCTCTTTCTAATCTAGCCTTAAATAACAAATCAACAATAATCAACTGGACAGATGGCATAGCTAAAAGACGGTAATTAGCACACAAACGTTTATTCGGATTGTCTAATGCTCGTTCAATGTCGTAATACTGACGAATTAAGTTATCTTCTGAGGCTGTTATTTTTTTAAAAACTTTTAAAACAAAGTCTGATGTGTGGCCGTCAGTGTTCAGTTGGAATTTAGGAAAGTGTTCAAAATCAACAAAAATATGATTTTCAGTGCTAATTTTATCGGATAAAAAGCCATTGATTGAAGCTTTAATACTATCAACCTTACCCTCGTTAGCATAGTTCCCTAACATACCCGTATTAATACCAACGACTAACGACTGACTACCCTGCACAAACGTTTCGAATAACTCATCGAGCGTTTGGATAGCTGTAGCATCGGGTCTTAAGCTATGTGTGGCATCAAAATAAAATGTTGCTTTGGAATTGTGCTTTTTTTTAGCTTGAGTAAGTATCTCAGACTTTCCATCACCGCTACTGCCGCAAAGAAATATCAATTTTTTATCTGCAGACGATATGCTAGTTAGTAGTGAATCAAAATGATCATTTATGTCAGTACCGACAAGCAGATATTTTTTCACTAGATCTAAATCTGGATGTATTCCTGAATCACGCTCAGTGGAAACAGCATAAGGTGAAGATTTGGATAGTACAGAGAGAGCTTGTCTAAAGCTCAGTGATTCGGTCATGTTCCCGCCGGTTGCTAGAGTCAGAGGTCATTCAACTAATGGACATGACCTTCTCAACATAGGTAATTATAAATATATATGTAGGAGGGCAACTCTAGTAGACTTGAATGGCGAAATCAACAAAAACACTTATATTATATACAGTTATGGTGATGTTAATTACAACAGTGTGACTTTTGTTCGGTGAAGTAACAAAACATAAAATTAAATTAAATTAAATTAATACTGAATTATTTAATAGGAAGGTTTGTTAGGGCTAAAAACAAGCTAGCCCTGATTAGATTAATAGCTTAAACAGTCGTTATTAGTCGTTAATCACTTTAACACGTCCAACATCACCACTTTCTAAACGCACTTTAATACCGTGGGGATGATTCGATTAATTTAACTAGTTGGTATTAGTGTTTTTAATTGATAGTAACGATAAAAAGACTGATTTATCCCTGATATTCCCCCACGACTCTTCCTAATCAACTCTTATATAAGCTAAACTAATCCCTGCTAATCAAAGGACTTGATTAAACAAAGTAAAAAGGAATACAAATGAAAAATATCATATTTTTGCTCGCTATATTCATCGGTTTATTAAATCCTATAGTAAACGCAAATGAATTGCGGTTATCGAAGAATGTTATTGTTAATTACCCTACTCCAGCCATAGTATCTCATGCAGATAACTTATTAATTGTAAAATACCAAGATTGGTACTTCTCGCATGAACAGCTCGAACCAAAAAATATTTATCAGGCTATCGATCTAACAGGATTAGAACACAGTTTTATCAAATCAATGTTCATACCTAAAGTGAGGCTAGAACTTCCTAAATGGTTAGCTGAGCTATCAAAGGAGCAAGCGGCATCCTATGCGATAACAGATACCAGCAGCACAATTAAACGCAGTAGCGACTTAGATATTTACAGTGCTTATGACTCAGCCAATCAAAAAGGGATCGTATACATATTAGAGCCAGTAACGATTCACAGTATCTCCTACTCGGGATCCGATAAACACTTCAGTAAACTGCTTAGTATGATAAAGGGAAATAACAAATGAAATTGGATCTTATCGAAAAACAAAACTTAAAAATATTTTTAATCAGTGTTTATGGTCCACAAGTTAATGCTTGGTCTATTGGTGATAAAATGTTTGACCTAACTTATGCATTAATCAACGATTCTAGACAATGTTCCGATTTAATGGATTTAGTACCTCGCCCACTTCCTTTAGGACAGCAACCAGCAAAATGGTTAACAAAAGAAATACGTAATATAATTCTTAGAAAGCTCAAAGACAGGAAAGAACATTATTCTATCTGTGTTAAAACGTCTGCGCTCAAAAGAAAGACACAGTTTATTATGGCCGCAAATGGTTTGTAAGATCCTATAAATAACTGATTTACGAAAACCACCAGCGCTGTATTAAAAAATGTTCCTGGTGGCCTTACCATTATTGCCTACATCACCATAGGTCAAACTATCAATGTCTATCAGTTGCCACAACTACAGCCCATTTCAGTAACAACTTGCGCAGGTGAAAAAGCACAAGATGCTACCGTATCTGCAACTGATATTATATGTATCAACACAGCTGGCAAGTTAATCTCACAAAGTTTACAGTAGCGGATAAACTAGATTAGTCGTTAATCACTTTAACACGTCCAACATCACCACTTTCTAAACGCACTTTAATACCGTGCGGGTGGTTTGGTGAATTAGTGAGAATGTCTTTCACGATCCCGTCAGTCAAGTTACCACTGCGTTGGTCTTGTTTCAGTACAATCGATACCGCTAAACCCTTTTTGATATCCGATCTGTTCGTTCCGCTCATGTTTTTTTCCTATTAAAATCAGTGTTAGATGATATTGGCAGTGAGTTTGCCTTATGACTGGGTGTTAGGTCAATGACGCGGTTCGAAATAAACAACGACTTGGCTACCATCATTATTGTCTGACGAAAGGTGAAGCTGCCATTCTTGCTGCGCTACAATTTTTTGGACTATATCTAAACCAATGCCAAACCCTTGCCCCTGAGACACACCACGTTCAGTAGCATTTTGCTCATAATCAGCTAAACCAGCACTCGTATTCGTAATTGACACAATAAGACCCGAAAGCTGCACCCGCACTATACCTGATAAAGTATGCTCAAATGCATTACGTATCAGGTTACTCAACACAATTCGACACAGTGACAAAGGTAATTCACGTGATGGGCTGTCATCAACGACAAGCTCAACGTCAACGTCTTTTCCTTTCAACAAATACTTGTGTTCATCAATAATCACTGTGGCTAATTGCTCAAGGTTTACTGTTTCTAGCTGCGTTGACGTGCCACTTTTCCGGCTTAGTAATAACAGCGCTTCGGTCATCTCCGCCATATTTTTATTGGCGCGTCGAATATGCATATATTGATCAGCAACATTTGTCTTACCTTGGGCCGTTCTTAAATCAATAATATCTAAGGCAGAAGACACCACAGCAATGGGCGTGCGTAACTCATGACTGGCGTTTTGTAAAAACTGCTTCTCCCTTTGATGGTATTGATGGATACGCCCCATTGTCTGGTGCAATGTATTCGCCACTTCACCAATTTCAGTCTTATCATTCATGACAGCGAACGACAGTTCCGGGTTACTCTCGTCAAGGCTTTTTGCCATCACAGACAGCTCATGCAATGGGTTTAACACCTTACTGATTAAACGCCGCGCTACCCAATACACCAAAAATATAGCTAACAAGGTAATAAAGATAATGGAAAATGGCACATTTAATAACGGTGCTCGTTTTGAAGCGGCCGTTAAGCCATTTTTAGGCGTATCGTTATAAAGTAAATAAAGTTTGTCCGTGGTATTTTTTATCGGGTGAACAAGCAAAAAATAGACAGCGTCAGGACGAGAAAGCTTGACCAGTTGATCACCATCATTCACTGAAAGACCAAAGTCCTTCATGCCATCAATATCAAACAAACTGGCTATCTCGCTGGGAATCGACTCGCGACCAACAAAAACAGAATAAGCACCATCCCTAGGTAACGGCACGTTTTGGTTTAGCTCAACCTGCTTAGCATAATGGCTGGCCATCGGCATCATAGTACGGTGCATAGTGGTACCAACCGCAACAAAAAAAAGCTGATACAGTAAGAATGAAAACACAATAACCAGCAAACCTATGCTGATCGCTAACTGTTTCTTAAACTGATATTTTAAGCTATTTCTATGCTTCATTTTGCTCACCGTTTAATACTAGCCCAACTCCCCTCACCGTTTGAATCAGCGGCTTATCGAATGGCTTATCCACCAGCTGTCGTAATTTATATATATGCGACTTAAGCACATCAGAATCAGGCAATTGATCAGGCCAAATAATGTGTTCGATTTGTTGGCGGGTAACAACCTTGGGGCTGGTTTTTAATAACACTTCTAATATTTGCCAACAGGCTTTATTTAGCTCAATAACCTGGCCTGCACGGGTGACTTTTCTTAAATTAACATCCATCACCAAATCACCCACACTCAATTTTACATCGCGCTTACTAATACGTTTAGTCAGTACTTGCAGGCGTGCAACCAGTTCGGGCAAGTCAAAAGGCTTTACTAAATAATCATCGGTGCCAGCTTGAAAGCCTTGTAATTTATCATCTAAGGTATCTCTTGCAGTCAGCATTAGGATCGGCGTGTTAATACCCGCTTCTCTTAACGCTGTGCAGATACTCATACCATCTTTGCCTGGCAACATAATATCGAGCACGATGGCGTTAAATGGCTGACTCATTGCCAAGCTCAAGCCTAAATTACCATTGCCTGCATAATCACATTCAAAACCATGCGCTTCTAAAAACTCAATCATGTTGGCAGCTAACGCGCTATTATCTTCGACCACAAGTACAACCACTAAGCACTCCCTTTTGTTTAAATCCTAATGCCCTCTCAGGTTTAGTATAACTTACACGAAAATCGCCCATTCACTTAAAATTCACCCTTAATTTGTTAACTTCATCATTACTGTATAACCCACCTTAGAGGTCTTAACCTAAACTTCACCTATCGATTGTTAGGATGCCTCATCAGCAACAACGCACGTTAAGTAATATTTGGAGACGATATGATCAAGTCAAAAGCATCTAAACTCACCCTCATCGCCCTTTCGGTTGTGACCGCTTTATGCAATATAAACACAGCGGTTGCGAGTATCGATGGCAAGCAAGTTAGCCCATCATATGCAATCGTCGATACCAATCAATCACAGTGTTTCGGTACTACAGATCAAGAGGAATGTCCGTCAGCAACAGAAGCGATGTTTGGTCAGGATGCACAATACCAAGGCAACCAGCCAAGCTACATAAAACACGACAATGGTACAGTGTCTGATCAGGTGACAGGTCTTATGTGGTCACAAACAACCGATATTAACGGTGACGGTAAAATCAATGCCCAAGATAAGCTCACCTTCGAAGAAGCTGTTAACTATATTAAAAACCTAAAGTTAGCAGGCTACAGCGATTGGCGACTACCAACCATTAAAGAGCTTTATTCCCTGACCTTGTTTGATGGGCAAGACCCGAGTGGTGTGAAATTAAACACGGGTAAATCTCAACTTATTCCCTTTATTGACCACGAAATATTTGGTGTTAATACCGGTGATACCAAATCTGGTGAGCGCTTGATTGATAGCCAATTTGTCACCAGCACGAAATATGTGTCAACAACCATGCACGGTGATGACACTGTTTTTGGTGTTAACTTTATTGACGGACGCATTAAAGGCTATGGAACAAGCATGCCAGACGGCAGTGTTAAAACCTTCTATGTACTTGCTGTACGAGACAACCCAGACTACGGCAAGAATGACTTTGTCAAAGCTGACAACGGCACTATTGTTGACCAAGCAACAAGCCTAGTATGGCAACAAAATGACAGCGCAACGACAATGAACTTTACCGATGCACTTGGCTATTGTGAAAGCTTATCGGTATCAGGTAATAACAATTGGCGCTTACCAAATGTAAAAGAACTGCAATCGATTGTGGATTACACGCGCTCTCCAGACACCTCTTCGTCTGCCGCGATAGACCCATTATTTAATAGCACAGCGATCACCAATGAAGGTGGCAAAAAAGATTATGCCAACTACTGGAGTAGCACAACACACGTTAACCTGAAAGATGGCGAAAACGCGACGTATGTTTCATTTGGCCGTGCAACAGGCTTTATGAATGGCCAATGGTTAGACGTGCATGGCGCGGGTTCACAACGAAGCGACCCTAAAGTTGGCGATGCGAACCAATATCCACAAGGTCATGGCCCTCAAGGTGATTCTATCCGTATAAACAATATGGTTCGTTGTGTGAGTGGTGGTGACGTGACGTTTAATGCGGCCCCTGAATATCAAGCACGAGCAGCCATGACAATAGAAAACATGAGCACTGAATCGACATCTGAGATGCCGATGAAGAAGTCACCACTCACAATGATGGACACAAATGGCGATGGCAAAATCTCGTTCAGCGAAGCAAGAGGTCCATTAAAAGAAGACTTTAAACGATTAGATAAGAACAAAGATGGTTTTCTCACTAAGGACGAAATACCAAGCAAACAAAAACGTGATTAATCATACGTTTTATTTTTAGAATCAGTTCTTTACGCAGCCCTTATTATCCCCTTCCATAGGGCTGCGTTCACCTAAAATTCACCTACGCTTTGCTAACCTGTCACCTATCAAACATCAACAACAGTATACAGTTAGCAGGAGAACGCATGAAAAAATCGATGATAGCCTTATTTATGTTCCCTATTTTAGGGCTGACCGCTTGTGGCGAAGGCGATACGAGGGACTCAGTTGAGGTTACAGATGCTGCAGATACCAGCGTTCCCGCAGACTCAGCCCAAACTGAAAATTGGATAATGAACAATGAAACAACATCCAATTATATTTATTCAGATACAGGCAGCACGCTCGAAAACGTACAAGTCGCTGAAATAGTAAATCTAGATGAAAACAACTTAGACGTTGGTTATGTTTATGTTGAAACAACCGGGATACCTAAATACGACGTAACAATGACTCAGGTTATGGTTGAACAACTGAATCAACGACCAAGAGCCGACTCTGACTTTCTAACAGGCAGCACCTTTGCGGTTGAAGGACAAGTGGTTACCTTTGGTGAAGACATTGGCTATAACAGCAGCCAAGAAAACTGCTCGACGACAGGTGGCGAAGGTTATTGGCCGCCAGGTCCAGGGTGTCCGACCCAACAAGATAAACAAGCCTACTTTCCGGTGGAACCATCTAACATTGAAGACGGTGAAGAAAGTTGCGAAACAGGGCTGGGTAAAATTGGCCTGATGGTCAATGGCACTAGTATTTACAACTGGGGTGATGGCATGAGTGAAGGTGACAACGTTTGGTATACCTTAGCCCCTGTAGCAGAACAATACGACGTAGATATTTGTGGCGGTCATGCTGCCGCGGGTGATTATCATCATCACTTCTATACTAGTTGTTTAGCAAATTTAGTGGGCGATGATGGCAGTAATCACTCTCCTATTTATGGGTTTGCCGCTGATGGTTATCCGCTTTACGGTCCCTATGAAAGTGAGAACACACTGGCAGTGAGTGGTTGGAAAGTACGTGATTATGGTGCAGATGCCAGCCAAGGCGGTTGTGATACCGAAGGTCAACGAAGCTGTGTATTAGTAGACCCTTATGATGTATCCAAAGGCGTAAAAACTGTGTCGAACGGCCCGGATATCGGCGAAAACGTAACGACTTTATCTGGTAACACACTCGCTGCAACCGATGGTTACTTCTATGAAGATCACTACTACGCGGGAGTCACTGTTGAAGGGGCTCAGCTTGACCAAAACAACGGCCACGATACGCATGATGGTAAAGGCTATCACTACCATATCACGTTAACACAAGCGCAGAATGGTAAGCTGGAACCCGCATTCCCGTATACCATAGGCCCCAATTTTAAAGGCCAACTCGCGAGTAATTCAATAAGCCAGTGTAGCGCTTCGGGTGGTATGTCTCCGCCTCCAAGACGTTAATAATATGAGCGGTGGAAGTGGGTCTGAATACCACTTTCACCACAGAGAAAAGGTGAATATGATGAAAAAACATTTTATTTTGGCACTGATGACGCTAACCGTTATAACGAATAACGTGAGTGCTCAGACCGAACCCAATAAACAAAGTAGCATGATGAAGATGACAATGGACCATTCACATTTACCCATTGCGGCACCGAGTAATGCGCCTAAACCCGCACTGAGTTTATCATTAACCAAAGACGCTATGTCTGGGTATAACTTGCATTTGCAACTCGCACGCTACCAGCTAATGCCACCGCCAGAAGGTGTGGTGAGTATGTCTGAATTAATGTCGGCTACACGCGATCAAGAGACAGGCTTTATCGAAGGCCACGCTCATTTATATATTAACGGGGTTAAAATACAGCGTGTTTATGGACTAGACGTTCATTTGCCAGCAACGCATTTTAAGCAAGGTGTGAATACAGTCTCGGTCACCTTGAATAATCATGGTCATATGTACTGGACAGTCGATGAGAAAAAAGTCGTTTCTACGCTTTATATCGACGATACTTTACCTCAACTGATAAAGCATAGGTTTGACAGCTTCCCCGTGGAGAATACGGGCTAACTTGTGAGTAATTAGCATGTGATAAGAGATATCTGTTATGGATGTACATTCAAAAGCGGTACGCAGTAAGAATATGCGGGCGATCAGAAGTAAAAATACCAAACCAGAACTGTTAGTTCGCTGGCTATTACACACACAGGGCTTCCGGTTCAGGCTTCACGCTAGAAAATTGCCCGGTACTCCCGATATTGTATTAAAGAAATATAACGCGGTGATATTCGTTCATGGTTGTTTCTGGCATGGTCACAACTGTCACCTATTTTCTATGCCAAAAACGAGAACTGAATTTTGGTCTAAGAAAATCAATGACAACCGACGGCGAGACAAACTCGCCTATAAACAGCTTATCTCGAACGGCTGGCGGGTACTTTATATTTGGGAGTGTGCCTTACAAGGGCGTAAAAAGCTCAATCAAGTAAGGCTTACAGACACTATAGAAGAATGGTTAATGACAGAAGAGTTCTCAGCTGAAATATCTTATCTTGGAGTAACAACATTAAATTAAGAGTGTTAGCGTTCCAGTATATAAAAATCACTTACTGTATACACTTACACTCTTCAATGAACTGACTAACAGACATTAGCTTAGGTCTTAATTCTTTAGGATATTTTTTATGCAATGGTTCCGGCACAACTAAAATAACTCTTTCGGCCAACATTTCATTAAATTGATTTATTGATACACCTTCTTGTAAGGTCAATAAATACATCTTACCCACTCTATCGGCTTCATTCAAAATCTGCCGCCAACGATCTTTACAAGTGGTTTTAACTGCGAGCATTTTTAAATTCAAAGCATCAAAATCAGGATCATGATATGCCTCGGCTGAAGGGAAAATAAAATCAGGCCTTTTATTACCTTCAGTAATACATTGAGCCGTAAATTCTGTAAGGCCAAAATGATGAAATATCTTTTCTAAATGAATTTCCAGTGAGCGTCCAGACCTAGACTTTCTCCGGTTACCTACAGAGTTCGCCATTCGAATAAAATCATCAACAGACTGGAATCCAAGCTTAATTTGATCTAACACATGTAACTCTTCTACTTGTCTGAAAAGCGAAAACTCTGCGTCACGGCGCTCTAATAAGAGACTATCTGCATTTTTAGACTTAAATTTAACACCAACATCTAAATGATCAATTAATTCTCTACCTTTAGGGAAATTTGTTTTCCAGCTTTCAGGGATTTTAATAGAACTACTTAAAGAGCGGAGATTTAAAGCTAATCCACCAAACAAGCTATCACTTCTTTCAAAGAGAGACTGCCCAGGAAGTATCTCACCGATCTCTTTTTCAATAAAATCTTCTTCAATTTTATTTTCACAGACCCATACTTGTAATTCGTCTGCGTTTTCAAAATGTCTAGCTTGATGAAAAGCAAAGATAACAAGCGCACCAGTATTCTCATGATACTGCAAAGGACTCTGAGCTACCCCTGTATTCCAGCGAGTTATACGTTTTTCATTCCTCGTTTTACCATGAAACTTACCGTTATAGTAAATTGCACGTAATTCTTGTTCAGGTAAATTGTGAGAAACAACCTTCGCATAGAATTGATACTCAGGGTTAGGCTCAGATATAGTATCTATTGAAGGAAATACTGTAGCTAAGACCTGTTTAGGAAAATATACACCGACTTGGTGCCCTCCAGTAAGTCCAGTATCATTAGCCGATAACCTTTTAACATAAATATTCCATTCATTATTAAGGATAGAGCTAATCCACTTTTCTAATTCATCCATAACTTTATCATTATTTAATATAACCATATGTTATTTATATCAAAATAAATTGGTAATCAAAATATATATTACAAAGATACAAGATATTTATTGATACTGTTTAAGTATACAGGTATCCTCTGGGTCAGTTAAGTGATGAAACGTCACACAATATACCCAGAGTTGAATATGTACGAACTTCAAGATAGCCAAGGTCTTCAACTACTAGAAAAAGTTCTAGAAATATACGACCAAAAACAAATTGCAGCGCATTTAAATATCATATCTCCAGATAAATGGAATAGAGAAGCAATTAATCGTTGGAGAAATGGTAAAGCTCAAGAAAAGCTTACCCATGATGAATTTGAGCATTTAAATACCTTGCTACCAACGCGCCCAACTCATTATGACAATCCTGAATTTGATTTTATCGATTTATTCGCTGGTATTGGCGGTATAAGAAATGCCTTTGAATCAGTTGGTGGACGCTGTGTATTTACAAGTGAATGGAATAAATTCTCTGTAAAGACCTATAAAGCAAACTGGTATTCAGAACCAAATAAGCATGTATTCAATCAGGATATTCGTTCAGTAACTCTATCGGAAGATAACAGTGTTTCAGAATCTGAAGCCTATGATCATATCGATCAAGAAATTCCAGATCATGATGTTTTACTCGCGGGTTTTCCATGCCAGCCATTTTCACTTGCAGGTGTATCGAAGAAGAACTCACTCGGTCGTTCACATGGATTTGAGTGCGAAACACAGGGTACTTTATTCTTTGATGTTGCCAGAATAATCGCAGCTAAACGTCCGAAAGCATTCTTACTAGAAAACGTAAAAAACCTAAAAAGCCACGATAAAGGTAAGACCTTCAAGATCATCCAAGAGACGCTAGACGAACTTGGTTATGATGTTGCCGATGTTGACGCAAATGGTTCTAAAGATCCTAAAGTTATTGATGGTAAACATTTTACTCCTCAGCATAGAGAGCGAATTGTACTTGTTGGTTTTAGGAAAGATTTAGATTTAGTAAAAGGATTTACTTTAAAAGACGTGAAGTTTCCAGAAACCAAACCGACTTTTAATGACATACTTGATCAATCTGTAGATGCCAAGTATACGCTTACCCCCAAATTATGGGAGTACCTATATAATTATGCCAAAAAGCATAAAGCTAAGGGTAACGGTTTTGGCTTCGGTCTAGTTGACCCTAAAAATGAAAAAGCTGTAGCGCGCACTCTTTCAGCTCGTTACCACAAAGATGGATCTGAAATCTTAATTGACCATAATGGCTGGGATATGGGATTAGCTGAAACTGACTTTCAAAATGAAGGTAATCAAGCTAACAGACCCAGAAGGTTAACACCAAGAGAATGCTCTCGGTTAATGGGATTTGATAAGCCAAATGAATCAAAGTTCCAAATTCCAGTGTCAGACACTCAAGCTTACCGCCAATTTGGCAACTCTGTTGTAGCACCAGTATTTGAGGCTGTTGCGAATTTAATGAAACCATCAATTATTGAAGCAATAAAAAAAGCTAGCAGTAAAAAGTAACCACCAAAGATTCAGAGCTGCTGAAGAATTATTAAGCTCTGAATCTTATTTTAAATTAGGATAATTTATCTTTTATCAAATATCCTGAATCTTGATAAACTAGGGATAAATATAAAAAGAACAATGAAATTATAGATAATAAAATCCCCATGGCATAGGTCCCATAAAGTAACTTTAGCTCTAAAAAAGATGAAATAGAGTCAGCATTTGATATACAAAGTAAACCCAATGTACCCGTACTTGTATATACAGCAAGAATTTGAGTTAATTCAATCAACCTTAGCTTCTTTGTTTCGAGCTTTTTATTCCATATAAATCTATTATTCGCAATATCTATTGAAGTAAACCTTTGGCTTTTCCCATAGCGCCTAAGAAACTTATATGCACCGGGAGTATATAAAAACCATTCCATTTCTGTTGGAGTCAATTCTCTAGTGGTGATACATCTAAACGCAACTCGTAAATTAACTAAATTATTTGATGCGTTACTCCCACATATTACTTGTAGTCTTTCAAAGTGATCATATTTTTTTACCTCAAAAGAAAAGCCGCCAAGCTTAAGTTTGTGAAGTGTAAATGCAATAGAAATAACACTTCCAAAAACTAACATTAGTAACTTTATCGCTTCCATACTTAAATTACCTTAATAGTGATAGAGGTGCTATTTTTACATAAAACACCATTAGTATCGATGCTAACATGCCTAATAGCTAAAACTCAGGGAACAGCCAAGACTGATTTTCTTCTTAGATTACAGCCCTGCTCTTCCATGTTAACTCACATCTAGGCTAAACTATTCCCAGCTAATCAAAGGACTTGATTTAACAGAACAAAAGGAATTGTGTGTAGGTTCGATGGGAGCTGCTACCAGTTTTTACGGTAATCGAGTTGGCGGTTTTAGCGAAGCAGAAAGCAATGGCCGCTTTCCAAAAGATGCAGCAAGGCTTTCACCATGAATTAAAAGCGGTAACAGGTGCGAATAAATCTGCACGCGGCACACCGCTCACCAGCGGCACTCGCGCGACAAACATCGCCAGAAGTAGCCGTAACGTGGCAAAATTAAACATCGTTTCACAAGTTCAAACCAGTAACTTAGTTAAGTTTAGCCAATATACCAAATTCCTCGGCAATGGCCTTGCTGTTATCGACTTTGGTGGTCGCGTTGGGAATATTCACAACAGTTATAAAGCTGGCGGCAACTGGGAACGCGAGATGTTTATTGAGTCGAGCAGTTTTGCTTTAAGTGCTTTAACTGGTACAGCTGTAGTTAATGCAGGCAGCGCAGCTTTAGGGTTTATGATGACATCATGAGGTTAGTTAATTTCTAATGGATATAGAAAAAACTCTTTTTATCTTTGTTCTGGCTGGGTGTATCTTTAGCGCGATACTGTATGTCGCTTTTGGTCAAATCACAGTACGCAAACTCAGAAACAACCCAAAAACGAAAGATCAACTTGGATTGGAATATGCCAGTGGGTGGGACATTATTAATGTAGCGCAAGCGCTGGCATTCCCACGCTCGTGGAGCCGAAAATTAGAAAAAAGCCCGCTATCCTCTATGTACGCAAACTCTCAAATCCTTTTTGAAAACACCAACAAATTTGACCGATTTCTTGGGATCGTCTTCTATTGGCTATTCATGACTTCAGGACTTACAGGTGCTTTATTAGTATTACTTAATTTTTTAGGCGTTTTCGATTAGCCACAGCAAGGACTGCGACGGTAGGTACGATGACATAATAATTTACCTCGATTTCACCTCCAAACATGTCAACTGTGAAAAACAATTAACATAGTTGAAACAACTATGGCAAGTGGCCACCACGCTATATTATGCCTCACATATCGCATTGCAAAATGCGAATACACCCAAAAACAATCCTGTGAAAATCATAATCCATTGTTTATTAACAGATATAAAGATGGCACTTCATTTGCAATATCACTTACAAGATTCGAGGGAACCGTAATATTAGTTTGTTGCTAAAAAATTCTTGGATTTTAATTTACGAAACTTAATAAAATTAAGGTGTAAGCTATGAAGAAAACTCCTCTTGTATTTTTTATGACATCTATATTACTCGCCGGTTGTGGCGGTGATGACTCAAGCCCTGGAGGTAACGCAAGTAACTCGGTAGCCAATGGGAGCACCAGTAGTGCCGCTTCTACACCAGCCCTTTTTTCAGACACAATTATACCAGCTGGATTTAACTGGGAGATGCGAAATTCGGAATTCGTTAACTTTAAGCATGTCAGTAACATTAGCCAACCTGCTGGTGTTCCACTTAGCGTTTCTGGAAAACATTATATCGAAATCTACAGTATTGATGAAAACAACACGACCAGTACAACGCCATTCTTAAAAGCCATGACCAACAAACAAGGGGAGGCAAAACTATTGCTAACGCTTTTAAATTCATGGAAAGGCATCACGGTGAAGACTCAACTCGACGATTCAGTTTGCATTAATACACTAAACAAAGAACAAATAACAGCAACACAAGTGCTTGGTTGTGACGTTATTCTTGATTCTGACTTATTATAAAGGTAGATATCGGTATGCATAAATTTAAATTAAATAAGCTCTGCTGTCTTGGTCTAATGGCATTATCAAGTTCGGTATTCACAAACTCAGCCCTCGCCCTCGCGACAACAGAAGGTACAGTCAACAATGGTGATGGTACGTTCACCTATACACAAAAAATTGATGTATCCAGTACCGCTCCGCATTATACCCCCCCAGCATCAGGCGGTTTTAATATTTCATCTGGTTATAACAACGATTTCGGTTGGCAACACAGTTTTGCAGACGTGATAAGCAACCCTTTAGTGCAAATTCAAACTGCGACATTACTCATTCGAGCCTATGATGTTGACTCAGAAGCCAGCCATGGTCTTTACGGTGAATATGATGGTATCAGTGTTGATGGCGTTGACTTAAACCCTGGTATATTACAAGGTACAAATAATACGTGGTCTGAAACCCCATTTGATGTGCCTATTTCCTATATTACGGATGATGGATTAATCAATACATTTATCGATATTGATATGAACACAGAGGGTTCGTGGGTAACAAAACTGGATTACAGTTTACTCACGATTACCTATATGGAGACAAGCAATAGTCCACCATTCAAACCAGAATTATCAATGTCGCCATCGAGTTGCGACGCGACAACTGCAAGTGATCTGGTTGTTTCTGTAACAGGTCCAACACCCGCAGATCCTGATGGCGATACCGTAAGCTACCTATATCGTTGGTATGTGGATATCGGTCAAGGTAATGTGGTTGACGATGAAGTTGCAGGTAAAACAGATCACCAAGGTGATACTGTATTATCAAGTCAGACTGTCGACGGAGAAACATGGCGTGCGCAAGTTACAGCTGTTGATTCAAACGGCCTAGTGAGTGATCCTGAATTCTCGACATGGATCTCGATTAGTACCGATTGTGACGGTGATGGTGTAGACGATAATGTCGATGATTACCCTACCGATCCAGAACGCGCCTTTAATAATTATTACCCTGAAGGAACGCTAGGGTATGAGGATCTATGGCCTGATAAAGGTGATTATGACTTCAATGATTTTGTACTTCGTCATACATTCAATAAAATCACAAATGCGGATGGGAATATAAAAGAAATTGAGATGGTAGGCTCTGCAGTTGCTCGTGGTGCGAGTTATGCAAATGCATTTGCGATTAGTTTACCAGGCACTGAAGGAGCTAATATTGAAAGCTCGAATGTGACCATTGACGGTAGCGCAAGCGCCCTAACACCTGAAGCTGGCCATACTGGTGAAGCGGTGATGGTACTGATCGACAATGTGTTCGATGTATTACCGGCTGGCCCGTTTCTTTACTACAACACCCAAAATGGTGATGATAGGTCGTTAATATCAGTCGCGTTCAATGCTGTATTTACGACGCCAGTTACTGTCGCGGCGCTTGGCGACGCACCATACAACGCATTCATCTATCGTGTGGGTGAACGAGGTAAAGAAATTCATCTGATGGATAAAACGCCAACTGATTTAGCTAATCTCGCGTTACTGAGTACAGGTGATGATGTTTCAGATGTTGGTACGGCTACTTACTATCAAACAACAGATGGTCATCCTTGGGCAATTCTCGTTCCTTCAGCATGGAGTCACCCATATGAATATATCGATGTATTACTTGCTTATCCACAAATGCAAGTATGGGCAGAAAGTGGCGGTGTAACGCACCCAACTTGGTATAATTTCCCTAACAATACGTATTGTTGGAAATGCTGATAACTTATAATTGATAATTGATCAACACACGCCAAGCCTAGGTTAACCCCTAGGCTTTTTAACTACTCGCTTAGTGCCTACCCCTAATTTGCATTGCAAAATGCAAATTAATCACGTCCCCCTCCCTATCAAAACCATAACCCATTGTTTATTAACACATATAAAGATGGCACTTCATTTGCAATATCACTTACAAGATTCGAGGGAACCGTAATATTAGTTTGTTGCTAAAAAATTCTTGGATTTTAATTTACGAAACTTAATAAAATTAAGGTGTAAGCTATGAAGAAAACTCCTCTTGTATTTTTTATGACATCTATATTACTCGCCGGTTGTGGCGGTGATGACTCAAGCCCTGGAGGTAACGCAAGTAACTCGGTAGCCAATGGGAGTACCAGTAGTGCCGCTTCTACACCAGCCCTTTTTTCAGACACAATTATACCAGCTGGATTTAACTGGGAGATGCGAAATTCGGAATTCGTTAACTTTAAGCATGTCAGTAACATTAGCCAACCTGCTGGTGTTCCACTTAGCGTTTCTGGAAAACATTATATCGAAATCTACAGTATTGATGAAAACAACACGACCAGTACAACACCATTCTTAAAAGCCATGACCAACAAACAAGGGGAGGCAAAACTATTGCTAACGCTTTTAAATTCATGGAAAGGCATCACGGTGAAGACTCAACTCGACGATTCAGTTTGCATCAATACATTAGACAAAGAACAAATAACAGCAACACAAGTGCTTGGTTGTGACGTTGCTCTTGATTCTGACTTATTATAAAGGTAGATATCGGTATGCGTAAATTTAAATTAAATAAGCTCTGTTGTCTTGGTCTACTTGCATTATCAGGCTCAGTACTAACAAATTCGGCCTTAGCAGCGGCCACAACAGAAGATACAGTCAACAATGGTGATGGTACGTTCACCTATACACAAAAAATTGATGTCTCCAGTACAGCACCCCACTATACCCCTCCAGCATCTGGTGGTTTTAACATTTATTCTTGGCATAACCAAGATTTCGGTTGGCAACACAGTTTTGCAGACGTAATAAGCAATCCCTTAGTGCAAATTCAAACTGCAACATTACTCATTCGTGCCTATGATGTTGACTCAGAAGCCTTTCATGGTCTTGCCGGTGAATATGATGGTATCAGTGTTGATGGGGTCGACTTAAACCCAGGCATATTACAAGGTACAGATGAGACGTGGTCTGAAACCCCATTTGATGTGCCTATTTCCTATATTACGGATGATGGATTAATCAATACATTTATCGATATTGATATGAACACAGAGGGTTCGTGGGTAACAAAACTGGATTACAGTTTACTCACGATTACCTATATGGAGACAAGCAATAGTCCACCATTCAAACCAGAATTATCAATGTCGCCATCGAGTTGCGACGCGACAACTGCAAGTGATCTGGTTGTTTCTGTAACAGGTCCAACACCCGCAGATCCTGATGGCGATACCGTAAGCTACCTATATCGTTGGTATGTGGATATCGGTCAAGGTAATGTGGTTGACGATGAAGTTGCAGGTAAAACAGATCACCAAGGTGATACTGTATTATCAAGTCAGACTGTCGACGGAGAAACATGGCGTGCGCAAGTTACAGCTGTTGATTCAAACGGCCTAGTGAGTGATCCTGAATTCTCGACATGGATCTCGATTAGTACCGATTGTGACGGTGATGGTGTAGACGATAATGTCGATGATTACCCTACCGATCCAGAACGCGCCTTTAATAATTATTACCCTGAAGGAACGCTAGGGTATGAGGATCTATGGCCTGATAAAGGTGATTATGACTTCAATGATTTTGTACTTCGTCATACATTCAATAAAATCACAAATGCGGATGGGAATATAAAAGAAATTGAGATGGTAGGCTCTGCAGTTGCTCGTGGTGCGAGTTATGCAAATGCATTTGCGATTAGTTTACCAGGCACTGAAGGAGCTAATATTGAAAGCTCGAATGTGACCATTGACGGTAGCGCAAGCGCCCTAACACCTGAAGCTGGCCATACTGGTGAAGCGGTGATGGTACTGATCGACAATGTGTTCGATGTATTACCGGCTGGCCCGTTTCTTTACTACAACACCCAAAATGGTGATGATAGGTCGTTAATATCAGTCGCGTTCAATGCTGTATTTACGACGCCAGTTACTGTCGCGGCGCTTGGCGACGCACCATACAACGCATTCATCTATCGTGTGGGTGAACGAGGTAAAGAAATTCATCTGATGGATAAAACGCCAACTGATTTAGCTAATCTCGCGTTACTGAGTACAGGTGATGATGTTTCAGATGTTGGTACGGCTACTTACTATCAAACAACAGATGGTCATCCTTGGGCAATTCTCGTTCCTTCAGCATGGAGTCACCCATATGAATATATCGATGTATTACTTGCTTATCCACAAATGCAAGTATGGGCAGAAAGTGGCGGTGTAACGCACCCAACTTGGTATAATGTCCCTAACAATACGTATTGTTGGAAATGCTGATAACTTATAATTGATAACATACGCCAAGCCTAGGTTAACCCCTAGGCTTTTTAGCATTAGCCCAATCTTCACTCCTAATTTGCATTGCAAAATGCGAGGCAATAAGCCAAAAAGTGTTAATAAAACCACACGCCATTGTTTATACACAAGTTAATAAGTGGTATCCCACTTGCAAGTATCCTTATAAAGTTCAAGGTTAACCTAATCCTTATTTATTATTGATAAAGCCTTGAGTTTTGCTTTAACTGATAATCATGAAATAAGGTGTACATTATGAAGGTAACTCCTTTTGTGTTTTTTATGACATCTATATTAGTCGCGGGTTGTGGTAATGGAGACTCTAGCCCAGCAGGCAACAAAAATGATGCAGGAGAAAATGGGATCAATACGAGCACCGCATCTACACCAATCATGTTTCCTGACACCATAGTACCAACAGACTTCAACTGGGAGATGCAAAGTACAAAAACCGTTACCTTTAAACATGTCAGTAATATAACCCAGTTAAACGGCGCTCCTCTTGCACTTACCGGTAAATATTATATCGAAATCTACAGTCTGAATGAAAATAACAAAACAAATACGACGCCATTTTTAAAAGCAATGACCACAGAGAAAGGTGAAGTCGAAGTGTTACTCACACTTGTAAATTCATGGCAAGGCATCACAGTAAAAAGCCAATTACTTGATTTAATTTGTATCAATACACTATACAAAGAACAAATAACAGCGACACAAGTTCTGGGTTGTGATGTGGTTATTAATTCTGATTTATTATAAAAGTAGGTAGAGGTATGCATTCATTTAAATTCAATAAACTCTGTTACCTTGCGCTACTTACACTATCCAGTTCTGTAGTAACAAATTCAGCGTTGGCCTTAGCCACAACAGAAAGTACTGTCGATCATGGTGATGGTTCATTCACCTACACACAAAAAATTGATGTATCGAGTACAGCACCACATTATACGCCGTCGGGTATTGGCTCACAAAATGGGGGCTTCAATTATTACACGAACGCATCACAGGATTTTGGCTGGCAACACAGTTTCGCCCTCATTATCACTAACCCCTTAGTTCAGATCCAAAGTGCGACGTTATGGATACGTAGTTATGATATTGATTCAGAAGTATTTCATGGTGCAACCGGTGAGTATGATGGCGTCAGTATTGATGGCATCGATTTGAACCCAGGTTTATTGCAAGGTTCAAATAACACATGGTCAGAGACAACGTTTGATATTCCGCTCTCCTCTATCTCGGATGATGGTTTAATCAATACCTTCATCGATGTTGATATGAATAACTATGGCTGGGTAACCATTCTTGATTACAGTTTATTAACGATCTCCTATATAGAAACGAACAACAGCCCACCATCACAGCCAACACTAGCAATGACACCAAGTACTTGTACCCAAGCTACAGATAATTTGGTGGTTAATGTAACAGGCCCGACACCGTCCGATCCAGACGGAGATAGCGTAACCTATTCATACCGTTGGTTTGTGGATGTAGGTCAAGGTAACGTAGTCGATGATGACGTGGCAGGTAAAACAGATCATCAAGGTGATACCGTATTAACCAGTCAAACCGCCGCAGGTGAAACATGGCGCGTGCAAGTCACCGCTACCGACTCAAATGGTTTAATGAGTGAGCAAGCGATTGTGACTTGGGTCGATATAGGTATCGACTGTGATGAAGATGGGGTACCAGATACAACAGATGATTACCCAAGCGATCCAGAACGCGCCTTTAATAATTTCTCGGCACAATCCACATTGGTGTTTGAAGACCTATGGCCAGACAAAGGGGATTACGATCTTAATGACTTTGTACTTCTACACACATTCAATAGAATTACGAATGCTGCAGGTGAAGTAAAAGAGGTCTTGATGATAGGTAACGCGGTGGCGCGTGGTGCGATGTATGCGAATGCATTCGCGATTAGTTTCCCGGGGACAGATTCCGTTAATATAGAAAGCGCGACGATGATAATCGATGGCAATAGCAGCACGCTGACACCTGAAGCAGGCCATACTGGAGAAGTCGTTATAGTGCTCATCGACAATATTTTTGCTGTATTACCCGCAGGCGATTATCAATTTTACAACAGTCAAGATGGGGATGACCGACCACAGGTGCCACTCGTATTTAAGATGGTGTTTACGGATCCTGTTGATGCAACGATACTCGGCGGTGCACCGTTCAATCCATTTATCTATCGTGTAAGCGAACGTGGTAAAGAAATCCACCTCGCGAATAAAGCACCGTCCGATTTAGCTGACCTCACTTTACTTGGTACAGGAGATGATGATTCGAATGCAGGAACGCAGACTTACTACCGAACGGCAGCTGGTCACCCTTGGGCACTTAACGTCACAACATCATGGCGTCATCCATTAGAATATATTGATATATTATCCGCTTATCCTCAGTTTCGAGGTTGGGTAGAAAGCAGTGGCGTGAATACTCCATCTTGGTATAACCACCCTAATAATGGCAAATGTTGGAAATGCTAATCATGCATTAATACCATCAAACCGAAGTGAGCCCCTCGTTTTTTGTTTTACATCACGAATACCTGCATAATATGCATCCATCGTCGACAATAACCACATAAAAAGTAACTATAAGATGACTATAAGTAAGTTCAATGTTATTTTGGGTTTTTATCCCATGGTATATATTAATAGGTAATTTGATGGCTAATAGCGCTGCGCAATTAATTTCATTAGTAAACGACAAAGGTGAATACACGTATGTTAACAATCACTATTGTGACGTATTAGGATATACACAAGACGTATTATTAGGAAAGAATAGCCGAGAGCTGAACTCGTCAACCATGCCTCCATCCGTGATAGAAGAAATAAGAAATACCTTGGCGCAAGGTTTCTCTTGGCAGGGAATTATTTGTAAAACAACAAGCAAAGGCAATGATGTTTGGTTTGATACCTTCATTACCCCGCAATTTGAAAACGGAAAAGTAGTTGGTCATCAAGAAGTCGGTACACCTGCAACACCACAAATGGTAAGCCGAGCAAGTAATGTCTACAAAAACCTGCAAGGTAAAGGACTGCTGTTTGAGTTTACACGTACTCAACGCTTTATCCTGTTAACCTTAATCAGCCTTGTATCACAAGTCTTTATCTACAATAATTTTGGTTTCGCAGCCTCCGTTATTGCCTTCTTTGCCGCAGTAACACCAATGCTTGTATTCTGGCAAGACATCATCCCAATGGCACAAAAAGCGCAACATATGCAATCCACGTTTGATAGTGTCAGCCGCCAAGTTTATTTTGGTAAAGGGACCGCCAGCGTCTTTGATTTTAATATGGGACTTTTAAAAACGAAAATAAAAGCCATTTTAGAACGTACTTTAGATTCAACTAAACCAGTGCAAAACGTGATTAAAACCGTCTCACTCGGGACAGAAAAAATCAGAACAAACTTGGTAAATCAACAACAAGAATTAACCGAAGTAAGCACTGCTATGTCGCAAATGCTCACCTCTACCGATGAAATTGTACGTAATAGTGTCGAAACATCAGATGAAATTACCGCCACCTTTAAACTGTGTGAAATGGCCCAAGACGGCATTAACACAACCACGATTGAAATTAAACAACTCGCCAATGAAGTGGAACAAGCATCTACCGCCGCAGACAAGCTCAATACCGAAGCGCAAAATGTGGGGAGTTTGATGACTGACATTCAATCGATTGCCGACCAAACAAATCTATTGGCATTGAACGCAGCTATTGAAGCGGCGCGAGCAGGCGAACAAGGCCGTGGTTTTGCCGTGGTAGCAGATGAAGTACGTACCTTGTCATCACGCACACAAGATACGGCTGAACACATTCATTCTAGCTTATCGACCATGCTAGAAACAATTAATGACTGGCTCATTATGATGAAAAAAAACAAAAACAATGCCGATCAGTGTGTCGATAAAGCTGAACAGTCAGATCAAGCCATTGCCATCATTCATGAGAAGATGCAGCAACTGTCACAGCTATCGATGCAAATTGCTACGGCAGCTGAAGAGCAAAGCATGGTATCAAATGAGATCAACAACCACGTTATCGATATTAAGCAAGGTTCAGAACAGAACTGGCAACATACCGACACCGTGGTGGCACAAATGGATGAATTGAAAAGCGATATTGATACGATTAGTAATTTGGCGAAAACCTTTATTCCAGCAAACTAAAGCTGGTATGTCGCGACTAACGTTTGCAGCTCAACGGCAATATTCTTTATCCTTGAACTTGATTGACTCGTTTCGTTGGATTGCTTCGCGGTTTCTCGCACAGTTGCATTAATGCTCATGATGTTCTGATTTATCTTAGTCGACATCACGCCCTGCTCTTTGGATGCTCGTGCAATATTGGTATTTAATTCAAATATCTGTTGTACGTTATCACTAATATCATCGAGTATTTCAATAAAATTAGCTGCATCTTGCGCGGTGCTTAATGCACCCGCAGATCCGTTTTGCATGACATCAACCGTACTAAACACATTTTGCTGTAGATTTTCAATGAGCGCTTGAATTTGTACTGTCGATGCTGCTGTCCGTTGTGCTAGTGTCCTCACTTCATCCGCGACAACAGCAAATCCGCGTCCGTGAGCTCCAGCGCGAGCGGCTTCTATGGCAGCATTGAGTGCAAGTAAGTTAGTCTGTGCGGCAATGTCACGAATAACATCCAACACAATACTAATGCTATTGCCATTTTCAGCGAGATTATTCGCGACATCTACCGAGGACTGTAATTGTTCAGCAAGCGTATTAATCGAATGGCTAACATGATGAATGGTCGCTTTACCTTGTAATACTGATTTATTCGCTTCTTCGGCAGAATTGGCGGCAACATGTATATTTTGCGTAATATGTTCTGTCGCCGAGACCATCTTAGATACCGCATCAGCTAACTGATCAGACTCCACTTGTTGCGTCACTGCTAATTGATGTGCCTGAGATGATACTGTCGCATTGATTTTAGACGCTTGTTCTAAATGTTCTGAAAAAATGGGTATTTGATTAAATGTGTTTTTTAAATTATCCACAAATTGATTAAAGTATTTACAAATCAACGTAATTTCATCCCTGCCACTGATTTTTAAAGACACGGATAAATCGCCCGACTTTATGGCTACATCGCGAAGGTGCGACTTCAACAAGTCCAAACGTGTATTGATAGAATAAGAGATGGATAGAACTGCAGAAACAATGATTATAATAAGCAATATTGTTATTAATAATAATTGATTATAAATACGGTCATTTTGCGCAATAATGTTCGTTTCTAATTCATGAGTCAATTGGTGATAAATAGCCTCTGTTTTATGTATTGAATCACGCATCCCCCCCTGAAACCCCATATCTGGAGATAGGCCAAACTGCTGATACCCATCAAAAAGTTGCATAAATTTAAGACGGTAATCCGTCATTTTCAATTCAATTGCTCGCTTCACTGTGACATCAAGTGCTGATTCCTTCAAATGTAGATTAAAAAGTAAATAATTACGCTCAAATTTTTGTTTATACTTTTGCTGTTTTCGTAACATAAAGTCTTTTTCATTACGTCTTAACATAAGAATATCAGCGGTTAACTGCAACTGGGTTGATTTTCTCACTAATGATTCAGCATCATGTACCGATCGCCTTAAGCTGCCACGTAAACCAGTGTCATAAGTGAAACCAATCTTTTGATAAATAGCGACTATATTATAAAATGAATATTGATAATCTTTAAGATACTGTAATAGATTGACCAGTTCAGCGTCTTTCCCATTCTCCCAATCTAATCCTTCAACTTTCTGCTTTAATTGATTAATTCGAGCCGTTAACTGTTCATAATTACGCTCAAATTTGGTCTGATACTTAACATCTAGTCGGGTTAAAAAATCCTTCTCATTTCGACGTAACTGCAACATATCAACTTCACTATTTTTCACTAATACTAATGTTTCATTCAACATTGCGATGTTGTTAAACGAACTCAGTGCAATCATAGATAAGACAACAAGACATAAAGAAACAAGCCCAGCTAAACCTGACAGCTTTACCTTGATCGACAGGTTATTCATATTTAACTCCTTTTAAATAATAAAATTAAGGTGTCTAAAGGTTAATACCAATACAGCAGATCGCCCTATGAAACGGGTATTCCTCCCTCTTATTAAAAGGTATATTAGATAGGCTTTATAATACTTAGTGGTTTGCTTTTTTCAGTAACTGATCGCAATAAATCAATTAATACTCATGGCTGAGGCACAGGAAAAGAAATTACCGACTTTAGTCGTATAAACAAATTAGAAATATTTGCTAAAGAAGAAAAGGAACAAAAAGAACAAAAAGAACAAAAGGAGAATAGTAACTTACCCCTTAAGGGTTGATAATTAAAAATGCACATACGTTATTTTTATGATGGATAGGTTACGGTGCAAATTATCTGATCCAGATAACAATAAATATTGTAAAATTAAACTAAGCTTTAGGCCTCAAAATTTTAAGTTCAAGTTGTAAAGCCGTTATGTATTACGATAAATTCACCATCCAACTAGCAACCCCTTCAGATGAACAAGATTACCTCATCATCTTAGTCGGAGATGAAAAAGGCATTAGCCAGCTATTGATTGATAATGATACCAAAGAAATTAACATTGCTGCCGACTGGCAACACTCCAGTACTTTTTTTAATGACGCGAAGCAACAACTACGTGAATACTTCAATAATAAACGCCACGTTTTTGAGTTAGAACTAAACCCTGCGGGTACCGTGTTTCAACGTCATGCGTGGCAGCAATTAACTAAAATACCGTATGGTGAAACACGCCGTTATAAGGACATTGCAGCGGGACTGGGTAATCCAAATGCATCAAGAGCGGTAGGTATGGCCAATAACAAAAACCCTATCCCGATTATTATTCCGTGCCACCGGGTGATTGGCGCGAATAATAAACTAGTGGGCTATGCTTATGGCTTAGAATTAAAACAGCAACTACTCTCTATCGAAAAAAAGAGATAATCAAAGTACTTCTTGCTGTTACCAACGGATAGTGTACCAGCAAGCGATACAGCGCAGTGTTACTGTTATTTGATATTAAGAAATGTAATCATGTTGCTGTACACTATTCATTAATAGTCTAGGCTTTAGTCTTCTCAGATTCGAGCGAATGATAGTCCGCGCTTTTTCACGAGAAATGGATAAGCGCTCACCAATTCCTAACAAGCTCAACGGCTCCTCGCCTGTTAACCCAAACCGCAATTCAACGACACGACGTTCACATTCAGGTAAATTTTCTAATAACGCTAAAAGATAATCGCGCGTGCTGCCACCTTCAATCTCTTCACTCGGTGTACTTACCGAGTCGTCTTTAATGATATCAGCAAGGGTGGTGACCGAATCATTTCCCGTAATAATGCCTTTATCTAGACTCAATTCATTAAAATAATACGACATTATTTCCATTACTTCATCTACATCGGTTTCGAGTACCTTAGCAATCACAACCAAGTCATTATCACTGCCAACATCTAATCCGAGCTCTCTGGCAACCTTAGCAATACTTTTGTGCATTTTACCGACATGAATGGGGATACGAATGGTACGAGCGCTATTCATGATACAGCGCTCAATGTTATTTTTTATCCACCAAATAGCATAAGTAGAAAAACGATAGCCTTTATTCGCATCAAATTTTTCAACCGCTCGGATTAATCCTGTGTTCCCTTCTTGGATTATATCGACTAAAGGAATAGCGCTATACTGGTAACGTTTAGCAACGCTAATCACTAAACGTAGATTGGCTTCAATCATACGGTTTTTGGCGCGTAGATCCCCCTTACCAACAGCGACTGCAACTTCATATTCTTCTTCTTTTGTCAGTAGCGTACTTTTTTTATTCACTTGTTGCATATACGCATCTAATGCATTTGATTCCTGAGATAATTCCATTTTTCAGTCCTATGAAGTCTTAACGGCTTAACGGCTTAAACCTTATATAAATATTCCGATCTAATACTGTCATCAATCACCTTATAAAATCATTAGAACACTCAAAAGTATCAATAACTAGGTACTCATAATGTAATAATAAAATAATGTAACAAGGTTTCACGTTTATGTGTAGTACTTCAAATAATACTGATCAAAAATATCTGGTCAGATCAATTAGCATTGACAAACGGGTTATTTATTACATCATGGTAAATACGTAAATCATTGATACTAAAAGACAAAGCGGTATCATTAACTATTTCATACAGTTACCGCAACAAAACAGCCCGTAGTCGACACTATTTCTTCGCTGTTGGGTCGATTAATGATATTAGCAGTCGTATAATGATGAAAAAGAAGCAGCATAAGGATGATAATGCAATTTTCAACACTAGGTAGTAGCGGTTTGTCTGTGTCCCGAGTCTGTTTAGGCAGTATGACGTGGGGTTTTCAGAATAACCAGCAAGACGCCAATCAACAAATCGAATACGCGTTATCACAGGGCGTGAACTTTATAGATACGGCTGAGATGTATGCCGTGCCGCCGTCAGCAGAGACCTATGGTAAAACAGAGACTATTATTGGAAATTGGCTAGCGGCCAACCCACATCGTCGTAAAGACATAGTGTTAGCCACTAAGATTGCAGGCCCCGGATTACCTTGGGTACGTAACGGTGGACCGATTACTGGTGATGCTATCGTTCAAGCTGTAGACGCTTCATTAAAGCGTCTACAGACCAGTTATATCGACTTATTCCAGCTACACTGGCCAAACCGCCCTAATCCGCACTTTAGTCAGCACAGTCCCAATAAGATCCGCTTTAGTGATATCAATGCGGCCGACCATACCGCACAAATGCTTGATATTTTACAAGGGTTAAAACGTTGTGTTGATGCAGGCAAGATCCGCTTTTGTGGTTTGTCTGATGATACCACCTGGGGAATTAATACTTACCTGAAGCTCAGTGAGCAATATGACCTGCCACGCATGGTGTCAATTCAAAATGAATTCAGCTTATTGCACGCGAAAGACTGGCCCTACTTAATCGAAAACTGTGTGCATGAAAATATCGCCTATCTACCTTGGTCTCCGCTGGCGACAGGCATGTTATCAGGAAAGTATTTAAACAATGCGCGACCAGAAGGCAGTCGCTGGACATTCTCGCAACGCAATAAATTATATAGAAATACTGAAAGTGCCCACCTTGCGACTGCAGAATATGTTGATATTGCCCACCAGCACGGTCTTACACCAGCACAGTTGGCTTTAGCTTGGTGCGATCAAGTAGATGGTGTCACATCGACCATTATTGGTGCGACAACACTGCCGCAATTAAAAGAAAACATTTCTGCCTTTTCAACGCAGCTAACACCACAAGCATTAGCGGATATTGAATCGGTATTTAAACGTTATCCAGCACCGTTTTAATAAAAAAAGGCTATTTAGTTAACTAAATAGCCCTTAATCTAATAAGTCGACGTTCAATATTAATCAACTAACCCAAAGAATTGTGAAACTTTATAAGGCGATTTAAAATATTGATTTTCAAATACATCATAGTGAGGTAGTTGATTAACTTCATCTTTCAATTCTACATATAATTTAGAAATTGATACTGCACCTTGTGAACCGACCTCTATATTAAATAAAGTAGCTCTTTCTCGTGTCACCAAATATCCACCCTCTTCAGGCTGTAAACATTGATGAAACGCCGTAAATGAATAATAGGGTAATAATTTCGAGAGATGCTGCTTAGGAATACTCTTTAATTGGTTTAATAATTTTTCAGAAATCTTATTTTCTACTTCTAAGCCCGCACATAAATCTATTTTACTTTCATATGCTTTGTAGGCAATTCTATAATCATTTTCAGCGACTTTAGCCGGTGTAGCAATCGCATTAGCAGAAATAAACAATAGCGCCGTCAGGTATATTTTTTTACTTTTTAAGAATGCAGCCATTATACATAGCCCTCCAAAATAATAACTGTTTAGTATTCACATCACTTCGTATAGCTTGAGTCGTAATAATATCTTCAACTATCCTCTGAGTAATACGATTTGTAGCAGATATTGCTTTAGTCATCATGTCAAAATCCGTGCTATGGACACTGTACAATGTCTCAACAGCGCCATTACCCAAAAACGTATTAATCCAATGACCACCACTTATAGCAAACTGTAATTTCAGCTTTAAATCATCATGACCAAAAATTTCAGTCAATGCTAATAAGCTCTCCTCATCCATCTCTAAATGATGAATGCTTGGGCAATATGCCATATTAATCTCTATAAATTGATAAAGAATAAATTCTAGCATTCCCGAAATTTACAAAATGCTGATTAAAGTACTAAATTAATCAAAATTAACAGTCACTTTATGCCCAGAAGATTCTATTTCACGCTGATGTTGCCAGTTAAAACGTGCAGTGAGTTTGTCGGTTAATTTAACCCCCAAGCCAAACCCCAAATCATTTGTGCTACTGTCATTCACCATAGCAGTATCAACATCGTCATTCACATTACGAATGACAACCAGCCCTTGCTGCTGGCGAATTGTCACAACACCCGTATCGGTGTGCTGAAATGCATTACGGATCAAATTAGCGAGTACAATTCGGCAGGCAGTGGCTGGTAATTCCACTTGCCATTCACTGGTATCAAGTTCAACGGTTACTGATTTACCGCGTAATAAATAGCTTAAATCGTCCACTGTTTGCATGATTTGTTCGTCTAATTTAACAAGTTCAGGCGTTAATGATAATGACTCATCTCGACTCAACCACAGCAAGGTTTCAGTCAAATGACTCATGGTAAAGCCCGCGCGTTCGATGCGTTCAATAACTTGCAGTTGCTTGGTTGTCATAGGTGATTTACTGTTGATTTTATTCAACAGTTCAACATTAGTACGGATAACCGCGATTGGTGTACGTAATTCATGGCTGGCATTACGCAAAAACTCATGTTCGCGATCAAGGCTCTCTTGCACCGAATTAAGGCTGCTATGTACAATTGTCGCTAAAGTGTTCAGCTCTTTGTATTTAAATTCTGGCGGCGGTTGCTGCAAGCTTTCAGTATTCAATGACTTGGCCCAATCTCGTAATGCTTCGACAGGCGAGGCAACACGACGCATCACCATCATTAATAACAAAGCAAACACCGCAATGCCACCTAAACCAAATACTGGGATCCAGAAAAACTGAGAACCGGGTCCACCGGACAAGCGAGCATGTAAATCGCCCGAATAGGACTTATAGATATACAATAATTGCCCTTGTTTCGTTTCCATCACCATCAAAAAGTGCACAGCACTCGGCGGCGAAAATAACTCATCTTTAATAATATACTTGTTTAATTCGAACATATTCGTCGGTGGTGTTACAAAATGGTCTCTCGCCTCAGCGGGGAGATCTTGCCAGCGACTTGAGACATAGAAATCCAGCAACATTTCAGGCTGGCCATCTTGTACTTCTAGCCCTTCTGTATCAGCAACTTCGACCATAGTACCGCGTAATACCGAGTCCATGCCTTCAACAAAATAATTAACCGTGAGCGCAGAAAACATAATGGCCATACAGACACCAAGAAACAACATAGCGCCAAGAAAATATAATCGTAAACTGGGTCTTAATTTCATAACATAAACCTATTTAGAGGAAACTCGTAGCGCAAAGCCGACACCTGATATGGTATGCAATAATGGCGGCACATCACCCGCATCCAATTGTTTACGTAAATTATAAATATGCACCTTTAAACTATTACTATCGGGTTGGTCGTCACCCCAGACAGCCTGCATCAACTTTTCTCGTGAGACAGGATTAGGTGTTGCACGCATTAATACTTCGAGTATTTTCCACGCGATGGGTGATAGCTTTAACAACTGCTGAGCACGGTATGCCTGTTTTTGTTGTAGGTCTAACTCTAAATCAGCCAAGCTTAAGCGTTTAACCTGACCACTACGACGGCGGGCTAAAACCTGCATACGCACTATCAGCTCCGCCATCGCAAACGGTTTCACTAAATAATCATCGGCACCAGAATCAAAGCCCTCTAGCTTATCATCCAAACTATCGCGCGCTGTCAGCATCAACACCGGGGTATCAATGCCCTGCTCACGCATATGCTTACAAACTGTTAATCCGTCCATTTTAGGCAGGTTTAAATCCAGAATAATCGCTTGGTAATCATTATTGGTGATCATGTTTAAACCTGCTAGTCCGTTTGCCGCATGGTCACACTGAATGTCTTCCAGCTCTAAATAATCAACCACAGCAGTCGCTAAATCTAAATCATCTTCCACTAACAACAGGTTTAACATTTTGATTTACCCTTAAATTAATTTTACCATTTAGCACACTATGTCTAATGCAAAATCCAGCGCCCGTATCAGGGGAGTCCGCCAACATAAAACAGCTGTTGTTGACTGACTCGACCAATTGAGTCTGCGTCTAGCCTAGACTCGTTTCACCTTTCCCCATCATTTTAGCGAAAAACTGTTTAATTTCATATTGAATGAACAATAACGCAGGTATCAATACCAAGGTGATCAAGGTAGCAAACAAAATACCATATCCTAATGATGCCGCAGCTGGGATCAAGAACTGTGATTGTGTCGATGTTTCACCGAGTAATGGCGCAAGACCAACAAACGTAGTCACCGAGGTCAATAACACCGCGCGTAAACGGCTACTACAAGCCGTCACAATAGCATCGTGTAGTGACATTTTAGCCTCTTTCATCAACTCATTAAAACGCGAGACCAGTAACAAACTGTCATTCACCACCACGCCACTGAGCGCCAGAATACCATTTAACGATAAAATACTAATGGTCAGATCATTGAGCCAATGTCCTAATATAGCCCCAACAATACCAAACGGGATCGCAAACATAATAAGCACAGGTTGCACATACGATTTTAATGGAATAGCCAGTAATACGTAAATAGCCAACAGCGCGCCAACAAATACCGAGATCATCGAACTTGTCGTTTCCCCCTGCTCTTCTGCTTCACCCGCAAAATGTATATTTAGCTCAGGGAATTGACGCGTTAACTCTGGCACTAAATCACGCTGTAAATTCGCCACCAACTCATTCGATGCTAATATCGATTTGTCCACCGATGCAGTGAGATACACAGTACGTAAGCTATCAATCCGGGTGATCTCATCTTCTTGATATTCACTACTAATACTCGCCACACTACTCAGAGGCACAACCGTACCGTCTGGCGTACGCACACGCGCTTGCATAATATCCGCTAATGTTTGACGCTGCGCTTCAAGATAACGAACACGCACTTTCACTTCATCTTTATCACGCTGGAAACGCTGTACAATATCACCACCAAATGCTTGCAATACTTGTTGCGACAACGTCGCCGTATCCATGCCTAAACTACGACCTTGCTCTGTTAATACAAACCGTAGCTGTGGCTGACCAGGGTTAAGATTATCATCAATACCGCTCACACCTGATATCGACTCTAACGCAGTTTTAAACTGTATGCCTGCGGCTTTCACCGTCGCATTGTCCCACGATTTTAACTCGACTTTAAAGTTATCGACCATGTGTTTACTAGCAAGAAATTTAAGCTTCTTAATCCCTTCAGGTGAACCTACTAACGCCTGCCACTCTGCAGTAAATTCAGTTGACGGATAAACAGAGTCAGCATCCAGTTCTACCGTCAACGTACCCGATCTGTCATCTTCAGCAAGGACCTGTAAACTCATAATCTCGCTATTTTCGCTGGTCGCCACAACATCGTATTTAACTAATAGATTCTTATCCGCCTGTAATGCGGCTTGCTCTATCCAAAGTAAATTCGTGTTGGTTTGACCAAAACTGGCATCATTTTGCATCACCATGTCAGCGCTCACTACTTCACCTGGTATATCAGGGAAAAATGTAACGCGTACACTGCCCGTTAATGGCAAGCCAACCACCAGAATAAACAATGCGATGAAGGCTAAGATAACGGCATAACGTAATTTTAATGACCACTCAATCACGTTACGGTAAATACGTACATTAAACCAGTTTAACCCTGCATCAGCGGTATTTTGAATACGTACCCACACACCTTTAATGCCCTTTGTCGATTGACGAGCGGTGTTTAAATGCGCTAAATGCGACGGTAGGATTAATTTAGATTCCACCATCGACAGCAATAAACAGATCGTCACGACACCTGCAAACTGCGCATAGATCTTACCAAGATTACCGTCAACATTGGCAATCGCAACAAACGCTGCCACAGTTGTCAATACACCAAACAAAGTCGGGATAGCGACTTTCATTGTGCCTTTTACCGTATTGGCGACAGTATCGCCCTCTTCTTTACGGGTGGTATAAATACTTTCACCGATCACCACTGCATCATCAACCACAATACCGAGCGCCATGATAAAACCAAAGGTGGTCATCTCGTTAATCGTCAAACCAACAAAAGCATCTTGCATAAAGAACAGGGTGCCGAATAACACAAACGGTAAACCCGCAGCAACCCAAAATGCAACGCGGATATTCAAGAATAGCGCTAGCACAATAAACACCAGTGCAATACCAGTTAACGCGTTCTTGGTTAACAGTGATAAGCGATCTGTAATAGTGTTACTTTGATCGTACCAAGTCACCAGCTCAACATCGGCAGGTAATAACCCACGCGCATGCCATTCATCAACGACTTCCTGCGCTTGTTTCACAATCTGGGTAATGTCACCATTATCATCCATCACAATCTCAATCGCCATGCCATTTTGTTGATCATAACGGGATAATATGTAGCTATCATCGGCAAACGAGTCCGTAACTATCGCGATATCCGCTAAGGTAATAACACCACCACTGCTACTGGTAATCACCGGAATACTCGCGAACTCACTTTGCTGATACGCCTGCGATGATGCTTTTAAGCGCATCACTTTTTCACCGTTACGTAAACTGGTCGTTAATGGCGTCGCTGACTCGGCATTGATCACCGCTGAAATATCGGCAATGGTTAATCCATAGGCTTGCAACTTGGCTTCATCGACTTCGATAGAAATCATCGGCTCAACTTTGGCTTTAATCTCTAGATCACGAATACCTGATTTTGCTAACAGGTTGGATTTTAATTTTTCCGCTAAAGCCTGTAATGTTGCGCGATCAGCATCACCGTATAGCTGCACCCATAAAGCATGATCCTGACGACGTGCTTTATCTATTACAGGTTTTTCAGCATCACTAGGGAAATTATTGATCGCATCAACATTGGTTTTCACATCAGTCAGTAAAGTATCGAGTGAATAACCACTGGTTTTTTCAATACTAACCGAGCTACCGTTCGCGTTAGATGTCGAAGTAATACGCTTAATACCAGCGACGGTTTCAAGCGCATCTTCAATCTTGATCGCGATGCCCTCCTCCGCTTGTTTGGCGTCACCACTGTCGTAGTTAACCGATACACGAATGGTATCTGGTTCAATACTCGGAAACGCTTCTTTGCGTAAGTTTCCTAATGCCATTACCCCAAGGAGGATGATACTAATGAGTAGTAAGTTAGCCGCTACGGAATTGGTGGCAAACCAGTTAATGACCCCCTGCAATGGATTAATAGTAGATAATTCGCTAGGTTGTGACGGGCGAGTTGTTAAATCACGATGTTGTTCACTCATAATTTCACACTCGCGTTATTTATCGTCACATCAGAGACGACAGAGGCATCTGCAAGTTGCACATCACTTTGATTGGTTAACTTCGCGATCACCTGCATGCCTTGCACATAGCTGTTTAATGGACGAATGATAATGTTGGCACTGTCCATCCCCGCCATTGGCTTAATGTAACTTAATTCACCTTGAGCAAACTGCTGCTGGGCAGTGAAAGTAGCCAAGTGACCATCTGCTCCTATATACCAAACTTCGCCATTTTGTGATATCGCCGACGCAGGTAATTGCCATAGATCATTCAGCGCTTTACCCTGTACTGTAGCCGTCACAAACGTACCCGGAAATAGTGGTGTTTGCTGTGCTAACGGCTGTTCAACGACAACGACCAAGGCACGTTGACGACTGTTATTATCAAGATGCTGTTCGACACGTTCAACGTAACCTTGCCACTGGCTATCACCCGTAGTGTTCGTTAAGGTAACTGGCCATTGACCCTCTACTGCCCCACTGATGTTCGGTAAACTTGACCATTGATGCGCCGATAATGGGATCTCAATCTCCATGCGATCTGTGCTGTATAAGGTCGCAATACTATTACCCACTTGCAGATAACTGCCTAATTGCACATCTCGACTCACCACTAACGCTGAAAATGGCGCTGTAATGACGGTTTTATCTAAATCACGTTGTGCTTTAGTTAACTGGATTTGGGCATTTTTAAACGTGGCTTGAGCGGCAATCAGCTGCGGTTCACGTAATACCAACGGGGAATCAGGATCTCCACTGATACCGGAGTTATGCCATTCCAGACGTGCTTGCTGGCCTTGACGCTTCTCTTCTAACAAGGCTAATTTAGCGTCGGCGACTGCCACTTGCGCACTGCTAAAGGCTTGCTGATAATCAATATCATTAATTTTAATAACCGCTTCGCCTCGCTTGAACTGCTTGCCTGTCGCAAAATTCTGTCCGAGGGATTCGACCTGACCACTGACTTCACTGGTGAGGGTTAATTGATAACGCGATTTTGCCTCACCATAACCAATCACTTCAGCCTGGTAACTGCCTTTAGTCACGGCCATCACCGTGACTTCGGGTAATTGCACAACAGCTTTAACAACAGGCGTATGCACAGCACTATTCGCAGCATCCATTTTGGCACCGTTGTAACTCATTACGACAAAAATACTGGCTGCGGCCGCTAATGTGATCGCGATAGTAATAACATTCTTTTTCATGATGCTTCTCCAGCATTGTCTGTTGTGATACCAAGCCCTAAGGCCAGTCCTAAATCAATACGATTAACCAGTCGGTTATAGGTGGCTTGTGTCAATTGCGATTGCAGATCAAAAGTTTGTTGCTGTACGGTAAGCAGATCTAATATATCCACCAGCCCTTGGCGGTATTTAGTTTGATAGTTAGCCTCGCTACGCTTCGCACTCGTCAACGCGTCATTAAGGTGTTGCTGCTGACGTTTTAACGACTGCTCTTGGCCCAGGCTATTTTCAACCTCGTTCACCGCTGTTAAGAGCGTTTCTTGATAAGCCCAATATGTTTGCTCGGTCGTCAATTCCGCTATTTCAATTTGGCTACGTAACTTACCTCCTTGGAATATAGGGGCTGTAAGTTGGCCTAATAAACTCCATACTGGACTTGTTAATAACGCTTCACTGGGTGAATTGGCAATATCGGTTAACGACGCGGATAAATTGATTGACGGTAACAAGGCTTTATAAGCAACATCCGTTCGATATTGTGCAGCACTAATCTCTGCATAAGCAGCTTGTAAATCGGGACGGCGACCTAAATTTTGTTCCGGTAAACCCGCTAATGGTTGCAATACGTTAGGGAAATCACGCCCTACTTCAATCCCAGTGGAGTGCCCTAACAACAATCCTAGGTTACGTTGGTTTTTCGCTAAGGTTTCTTGCTTTTCTGCTAACGTTGCACGGGTCTGCGCGCTACTTGTACGTGCATTATCTAGCTCTTCAAGAGCCCCTAAACCACTCCGATAGCGGCTTAATACAAAATTTTCATTGTTCTCTAATACTGCTAAACGAGCAATTTCAATAGTAATTAATTGTTGCTGTAAATTAATTTGTAACCAACTGCGCATGATATTTGCCGCTAATGCATCTCGAGCGCCCTGATAAGTCGCCTCTGAGTTTTTAATATCCATGTCTGCAGCAGCGACTTCATCACTGAGCGTCTGCCAGATATCAAGTTCCCAACTCACGCTAATGTCAGTTTTATAACTTGTATCCCCATCAGCCCTCTCAGCGTTAAATCCGCCACTCACTTGCGGAATTCGTTCACTTTCCGCCACACCTTGCTGTGCATAAGCAATTTGCAAAGAAATTGCAGTTTGTTGCAAACTTGGGTTTTGCAATATCGCTTGTTCGACTAAACTAGTCAGTTCAGGTATCGCGATCAGCTCAGTTAATTGCGTAATATCAACGGCATCTTGTTGTTGATATTGCCAATGTGTTATTTCAGTCAGCGCTGAATCAGCACTTTGCTTATAATTAACCGTGCTGCTACTGCAGCCAACAACCGCTGCAACAGTAAGTGCTAACATTGAATGACGTAGTGCTAACACTGAATATCGTGATGGACTAGAATAAGCCATTGTTTATCTCCTCAATTTTACTAAGGCAAGTATAAAAAATGGAAGGTTAAGATAGGGTTAAGACGGGTAAATAAAACACAATAAACACAGTTATATATGTTTATTCACATATCATATAACTGACAAAAATTTACTGTTAAAATTGTAAAAATGAGATCTAATCAACTAAAAAAACACACTTAAGACGTATAATTAAAACTAACTCCAAATAAGGATATAAGGAATTAAATATGCCATTTGTTAACATCAAACAATCATTCTCTGAGTGGCAAGATCGTCTAAATACGCTCGCCAATCATTCAGGCTTACATTCAATCCTGATCATGGAGTCAAAACCCGACACAATGGAAGTTGTCGTTGCCAATGAACAACCTATTTATAATGTGGGAGACTGTGGCCCCAAAAGTCGGCAGCCAGGTTGCCACGAACTGTATTGCGAACGTGTTGTCGATACTGCGCAGCCGGTATTTATCCCAGATGCAAGTATTGATGAAGAATGGAAAGGCAACGAAGATTACGTGAAATTTAATCTCGGTGTTTATCTTGGGTTTCCATTGATGGCTAAAGGGGTTGTCGTTGGGACAATTTGTGCCCTAAATGATAAAACATTTGATTTTAACGAAGGTTCACCATCGGTATGCAGTGAGTTAGTGCAATTGAAAGCTGATATCGAATTAGCATTCTAATGATGCTCAACGTTAGCAGCATATATTATGTTGCTAACGTCCTTATTAACGCTCACTTTGCGTTTTTTATTACTGCTATAAAGCTGTTAATCCGCATCTAGTCACCTTTTCAATGATCAAACGTTTCATTAATTCCTTTTGAATTATCTAAATCCAGATACACTGCGATAGTATGGTTCTTCAAATCGCGTTACGTTAACCCTGCTAAAGACCATAGATATATTATTGATATAACTAACTTTATACTCCTTATTATGTAAAAGGTATAAGCAAACTGTTCCTGATTTAAGCTAACTGCTATTTTTCGGTCAAAAAACAACTTAAACCAAGCTAAATGATTAAATTCAATAGGTTTTTTTAGTAAGTGTGTAGTATGCTGCCTCATTCATAAATGAACAGCGCATTCAATACTCAAGATGAAAATAATTATCGTTACTGTTTGTTATTAATCAATAAAATTGAGATGACATTATGGATTTGATCCCCTCTCTATTACAACAAATGTGTGTTTACCTCGTGTTCGCTTATCTACTCAGCAAAACACCTATTTTCATGCCTCTATTAAATATATCCTCACGCTGGGAGCATAAACTTAGCTGTTATCTTTTATTTTCGATATTTTGCATCATGGGTAGTTATTTTGGTTTGCAATACCAAGATGCAATAGCGAATACCCGCGCAATCGGCGCTGTAATGGGGGGGTTATTTGGCGGCCCTATTGTTGGATTAGCCGTCGGCATGACAGGCGGTATACATCGTTATTTTATGGGTGGCTTTACTGATCTCGCTTGCGCTATTTCGACATCCATAGAAGGCTTGATTGGTGGTTTTTTTCACATCTATCTGTTACGTAAAAATAAAATTAATGACCTATTTAAACCACACGTTATTTTTTTAATTACCTTGATTGCAGAACTAACACAGATGGCAATCTTACTTGCGGTCGCCAAACCTTACGATCAATCACTCGCATTAGTCAGTCAAATAGCGCTACCTATGATCACCGCAAACACGATTGGTGCAGTCTTATTTATGAGTATTATCGAGGATAGAAAATCTATTTTTGAAAAGTATTCAACCGCATTTTCACAACGCGCATTAAGAATTGCAGATCGCAGTGTCGGCATTCTTAATCAAGGTCTTGATACTGAAAGTGCGAAAACCATAGCAAACATTCTTTATGAAGAAACGAATGTCGGTGCGATAGCTATTACAGATAGGCACAACATTCTAGCCTTTGTTGGTATTGGTGAACGACATCATAAAGCGAATGTGCCCATTTCAAATTATACTCAACAAGCGATTAATGAAAACCGCATCGTAGACCTAAACAGCACAACTATCTACCGATGCCCTATTGATGAAAAATGCCGATTAGGCTCAGCATTAATCTTACCGTTACGTAATGGTAACAATGAGGTCGTAGGCACAATTAAATTGTACGAACTACACCGAAAGCTACTGTCTAATATCAATATATCGATGGCAAAGGGGATCGCACAATTACTGTCGAGCCAGATATTACTTGGTCACTACCAGCAGCAACAAACACTATTAACACAAGCTGAGCTTAAATTATTACATGCTCAAGTTAACCCACACTTCTTATTTAATGCGCTAACAACAATTAGTGCTGTGACACGTCGTGAACCAGATAAAGCCAGAGCTTTGATCCAGCACCTGTCACAATTTTTCCGTAGTAATCTTAAACAGAACATTGAGTCGGTAACCCTGCGTGAAGAGCTGTCTCACGTAAACGCTTATCTGACCATTGAACAAGCCCGATTAACAGATAGATTAACGGTCAATATTGATATCGACCCAGATTTGATGGATATAAGACTACCGAGTTTTACTCTACAACCCCTCATCGAAAATGCCATCAAGCACGGTATTTCAACTATGCTAGGAGCCGGTAAATTAGAGATATACAGTAAAAAAACAGCGAAAGGAACGCTTATTTTTGTCACCGACAATGCGGGTACATATGTCACAACAAAAGAAGATTCAAAAGGGTTAGGACTGAAAATAGTAGATAAAAGACTAATTAATCATTTTAATAGCAGTTCAAGTTTACAGATTTCAAGCATAGCAAATAAGCTAACTCAAATATCATTTTTACTACCGATAAGCACGATAACAATTAATAATAAGGAACACTAGCTCATGCTTAATGCTATCGTCATTGACGACGAACAGTATGCTCGTGAAGAGTTAATCGAATTATTACATGAAACCAAACAGATTCGAGTAATTCAACAAGCAGAAAATGCAATCGAAGGCTTGCAACTCATTAACAAGTTAAAGCCCGACATTATATTTTTAGATATTCAGATGCCACAGATTACGGGCATTAAGATGCTCTCGATGCTTAACCCTGACAACATGCCTAAAGTTGTGTTTTCAACAGCATATGATCAATATGCTTTGCAGGCTTTTGAAGAGAACGCTTTTGATTATCTGCTTAAGCCTATCGATCCCGCGCGATTACAAAAAACGGTAGACAGGTTAGTCAAGTCAACAACACCGCAAAACTACACTGCGATAGAGCATAAACAGTTGGCGCAAGTTCCTTGCACTGGTCACAACCGTATTCTCATTATAGCCACTGAAGATATTGAATTTGCATACAGCGGATTATCTGGTGTGTACATTAATACCGGCCAGCAAGAAACAACGAGCCAATTAACATTGAAGGTACTAGAAGAAAAGACCCCTTTAATTCGTTGTCATCGCCAGTACCTTGTTAATCTAAAAGCAATTAAAGAGATACAACTATTGGATAATAGTTTAGCTGAAATCGTGACGACAAGTGGTAAAACGTTACCCGTAAGCCGCCGTTACCTAAAACTATTAAAACAAAGCTTTGGTATTGTATAAGCATTCGGAATTCAACGACAAAAAAATAGCCTTACCACGAAAGTGAATAAGGCTATTTTTATGCTAAAGACTGAATATAAAGAAACATTACTTAATGTGTAGAAGCACTTCTTTCACCCCTGCCAGGCTGATCTATATCCAATCTCCTTTGCATCCTTGTCAGCAACAGTGCTGTACGAGTTTAATTGATGGACGCAAGCCACCAAAAAAAATACAACAAACTCATATAGATCTCCTTATTTATATGGGCGTAATTTTAGTAAGATAACGCTATATTAATAGTGTTGATTATGTCAGTGGTTGTATGGCGACTTAAGTGGTCGATGTTACCGGTAAAATCGTTCAATTATTGAAACTAATCGTTACATTGAACATTAAACGGCAGACATAAAAAAAGCCCTTAACCATATGGCTAAGAGCTTAATGCACAATTAAGGCAAACGTTATTTAATTAAGTGACGGTCACTATAAATTAAGCACAACATTTTTTGTATTTTTTACCACTGCCACATGAGCAAGGATCATTACGGTTAGGCGTTTTTTCGAATACAGTTGTTTTTGGCTTATTTAACATACCGTCTAAATCACGGGTATTTTCTTCTTTGTCTGCATTTACTTCAATGTTCGCGACTAATTTGGTGTCAGCTAAAATTACTTCAATTTCAGTTTTACGCTCTGGTGTTTGCACGGTCAAATTTAAAGGTAACTCGTCAGTCCCAAGCTTAATATCACGTTTAGTGTTATAGCCAGATTTAACGTGATTTAATCTCGCGTCAATACGACCTTTGAAAAACATTTTAGACATCTGCAGTTCCTAATTTTTAGATATTCTTAATTCAGTGGGCTCTTATACTATAAAACTGCCATCTTTTAAACACTAGGCTAGTTAATTAATTAAAACCGCGCCTATATCGCTAAAGGTTTCGTTATTTATGCCGTTAACCAAGTTAATTAACGCATAATGTTAAACTGTAATTATAATAATTCAAATTAAAGTGCTGATTATTACTGAAATCCAGCAACATTTTACATTTGAATTCCCTTATCGATAGGCCAGGACAATACCCTAATGAATTTAAGTCAATTTAGTATCAAGCAAAAACTGATCATAACTATGATTAGTGCCGTTATTACCGCGACCTTACTCGTCGGGTTAGTGAGTCAAAACCTAGCCAAAGAAGTCATTGAAACACGCTTAACCACTTCTGAACTGCCCGCTAAATTAATGCAGATCCGCAATCAGGTTGATAAAGAGATATCAAGCTTACAGCAGGCAGCCCAGCAAGTGGCGAGCAACCGATTTATGCTTGAGTTATTGCAAACGGAACGAACCCCTGCGCAAGAAGCACAGCTTGTGCAAGTGCTTAACGATGTAAAAAGCCAATATCAGCTTATTGATGCTTCCTTTGCTAACCGTATAACCGGTGACTACTGGAATCAAAACGGGTTTTTACGTCAGCTGAATCGTCAACAAGATAACTGGTTTTTTGACTTTACCAACAGTAGTCAGCAACAGTCTGTGAGTGTATTTAAAGAAAGTAACGGCGAGATGAAACTCTTTATTAACTACCAGCAACGTAATGGGCAAGGCATGTCTGGCCTGTCAAAATCCCTCGATGAAATGGTCGATTTTATCAATCAATTTAAGCTAGAGCAAAGTGGTTTTGTTTATCTGGTGGATGCAGCAGGCATGATCCGTCTACATAATGACAGTGCGCTTATGGGTAAGACCAGCCTAATCCAACAATATGATAGCCAAGTAGCCACTTCCCTACTTAAAAAAACTGCATTCAATCTAGCGGAAACGACCGTGTCGGATCATGATACATTAATTGCCAGTAGTTATATCCCATCAATGGATTGGTATGTGATTGCCGAGTTACCGACCGAGGAAGCATTTGCCAGCTTAGCGCAAGCCAATAACAAGATCATGTTATGGACATTTGTAATTGCCCTTGCTTTTACTTTCATCGCCATCTGGTTAGGTAACAACATTACGCGTCCAATTCAACGTATCGCAGGTGTGTTTTCTGAGCTTGGTAATGGTGACGGCGATCTGCGTCAACGTATTGAGATTCAAGGACACGATGAAATTGCGCAATTGTCATTGGGCTTTAATAGTTTTATCACTAAAATCCACGATTCAATGCAAGAAGTATCACGCACTGGTGAAGCGCTCCAGGAGGCAGCAGCAGAAGTGGCAGGCCAAGCGCAGATCACTTTAGATAATAGCCATGAACAACGAGACCGCACCTTTCTGGTCGTCACTGCAATTAATGAAATGGGCGCGACAGTTAACGAGATCGCTAATAACGCATCAGCGGCAGCCGTTGAAGCCCAAAATGCAGAAACTGAAACCCGAGGTGGTCAACACGTTGTAACCCAAGCTAGTGATGTGATTAACCAGCTTGCAGGTGATGTGGATGAAGTCAGCCAAGTTATCGACTCATTAGCCAATAATACCCAGGCGATTGGTGGCATTTTAGAGGTGATAAGCAGCATTTCAGCGCAGACTAATCTACTGGCGCTTAACGCTGCGATCGAAGCGGCACGTGCGGGTGAACAAGGGCGTGGTTTTGCCGTAGTTGCAGATGAAGTACGTAGTTTAGCAAGCCGTACCGATCAATCTACCAACGAAATTCAAATAATGATTGATAACTTACAAAATGAGGCCAGCAGCGCAGTAGCAGCTATGCTAAAAAGCCGTGAGTTAACCACACAGGGTACAATCGCGACAACCGATACCTCGACAGCACTAGTATCTATTGGTGAGCGTATTGGCCATATTTCGGACATGAACACACAAGTCGCGACAGCAACAGAAGAGCAATCAACTGTGGTCAATGAAATCAATCAAAACATCGTTGAGATTAATGATATCACCCAGTGCACAGCAGATACTGCAGAAGGCTTAGCGAAGTCAAGTCATGCATTACGCGATCTTTCGATGCGTCTTGGTGATATGGTCGGCGTATTTAAGTTATAGCGGACTAGCTGAATCTAAATATATTAAAAATACCGCTTAACATTAGCGTTACGCGGTATTTTTTGTTAAATGACTTTGAGTGTCGCAACTAATTCCTTGTTACGCACTTCAATTGACTCTAGAACAGCTTTAATCATGGTTTGGGTTAAGTCATCTTTAAGTTTATATATTGGCATTTGGTTAAGTACTGGATTTACCACTTGCTCTGCTATTTGGATCACTTGTGGTGTAAACAAGTCCGGCATGCCTTCAACCTTAACTTCATGCACCTTCATATTTGTTACATAGAACGCGGATTTTTCTGAATTATAACTCAGTGATCCCGTTAGTCGCGTATGACCACTGTACTCTAAACCTGCCATTAATAGTTTAACATTTAATTGCAGCTCAATTTCATTCTTATCTTTCGCTAGTGCTAATACAGGTTTGCTCAGTTCAACCGTCAAAAATGAAGTTTTTCTCACTAGCGGCATGACACTCAAGACTTTCTCTTGCAACTCTGCTTCGCTAAATTTAACCGTTAACGCCTGTGCGGGTAATACAAATGTGCACATTAATAACAAGGTGATGATTAACTTATTCATACCAGTTTTCATTATTTAACACTCTCTAGTTCGGTATTACTATCTACTTCGGCATTACTCTGCACTTCGCCACTAAAACCAACGCGATTATCACCGACAGAATAAGCGACAATTTGGCTAAGTTCTTGCAGACTGTAACCCGATTCTAGTCGCCATTGGTTAAAGGTGTTTTGGATCGTGGTTAAACTACGTTTGGTCATGAGCCCACCATCGATGAGTTGATGCCCACGAAAATAAGCTTCCACATCACTGCTCAAAATAAACGTATCTTTACCTAATCGACGCAATGCATACGGGCCGGTATTACCACCTAAACGACTGCCGTGTTTTTTCATATATTGCCATAAACCCACGACATCATCGGCTGGCCATTGTGCTAACCACTTAGCAACAGAGCCATGTTCGTCACAGATATCTTTGAGCCACAGCGCGTTATCACGTACTGTCTTTACCTTGGTATAGTTACGAATAATTTTAGCATCAGCCGCTTTACGCTCTAACATATCGTCAGGCATTAAGATTAGCTTATCAATGTCAAAGCCCCAGAACACCTCTTCAAATCCAGCCCACTTAATTTCAATAATTCGCCATACGAACCCTGATTTAAAGATCGCACGGGTAAACTCAGCCAACACATCGCTGTTTTGTACAGTAACGAGTTCGGCATTTGTCAGTGGTTGCGATAATAAATACGCTAACGCCTGTTCTCCGCCCTTACGTTCCGCGGCACGGTGGTATATTTTGTCGAATGATTCCATAACGTATCTCTAAACCGTTTAAATGTATTGGATAAGTGTACAGTAAATTAGCAATACAAACCAAGGTTCAGGAATATAACGATAAGGAAAAACGCTACATCATAAACATAACAACGGGCTCGAGGTTAAGCCTGAATGATAATACAACATTGTTCAGGTTTAACCTGTCTTGCCCGGTAACCGTCCAGTGGTAGCCCGCACTGATTGTGACGGCCGAGTTAACATGGTATTTAACCCCCACTTTAAATTTTGTAGCGTTATAAATAGATTGGATAGCATCCACTTCATGATCGAGGTTCACCAGGTCATATGATACATTAAAATCTATTTCATACTCAGGTGACGTAGAATACGTAACACCCAATACTGGTGATGTTAATATTGCAACGGTTTTATCTTTTTCTTGTCCTTCAATTCTTGCGACTAAAGCACTAACGCCAAGATTAACCGAACCATATATCTCCGCATATTCATGAACCCTAAATGTCTTTGACAAACCAACCGTAATATCCGTTGATTTAGCCGATGCATCGCTGACTTCTGATATGTCACTTTTTTTATCAATGAATGTTTTGAAATGTACATCTTCCGACATTTCATTTTCTGTATTCAACGTCCATGTGTCTTCTGCATAGCTCAATTCAATATTACTATGGTAAAAAGACTCCGCGGCAGCCAATGGGCTTAAAGCAAGTAAGCTCACCGCAGATAAAACAGATTTAATCGACATCAATGTCTACTCATCACTTAGTTAAGGTATAACCTTATTATCGACAGGCAGAGCAATTACTCCAGTTAAAATTACAAAAAACGCGCAACTTAATGAAAAGTAAGGCGCGTTTATATTCTCGAAATGCTATTTATGCCAGCGTTTAAATATCAGTGATGTGTTGATCCCACCAAAGGCGAAGTTATTAGTCATCACAACATCAGTGTGTATCTCACGGCCTTCACCGCGAATATAATCAAGATCGCCACATTCAGGCGCGATATTATCTAAGTTGATTGTCGGTGCGAACCAGTTGTCTTGCATCATGTTGATTGATGCCCACGCTTCAATTGCGCCACAAGCACCAAGGGTATGACCTAAATAACTCTTTAATGAGCTGATTGGTTTTTTACCTAACGCATTGGCAGTGGCGATGGTTTCGGCAATGTCGCCTCGGTCCGTTGCTGTACCATGGGCGCACACATAACCAATTTCATCGATATCAATCTTGGCATCTTCCACCGCTTGTTCAATGGCTACTTGCATAGTTGCCGCGGTTGGTTGGGTCACGTGTTTACCGTCAGAGTTACAACCAAAACCAATGATCTCAGCGTAAACTGTCGCGCCACGCGCAAGGGCATGTTCCAACTCTTCTAGAATCAGCGTACATGCGCCTTCACCAATCACCAAGCCATCACGATCAGTATCAAATGGTCGCGGTGTGAGCGCAGGTGTATCATTTTTAACACTTGTTGCATACAAGGTATCAAATACCGCCGCTTCGGTAATACAAAGCTCTTCAGCACCACCAGCAACCATCAAATCTTGACGACCAAATTTAATCGCTTCATACGCATAACCAATGCCTTGTGAACCCGACGTACAGGCCGAACTTGTGGTAATAACACGTCCCGTCAAACCGAAGAATACGCCTACGTTTACTGGTGCGGTGTGTGACATAGTTTGGATATAACTGGTCGCCGTTACGCCAGACATGTTACCCGTGTCCATCATGCGGCTAAAATTAACCAGTGGTTCAGTCGACCCCACAGATGAACCGTACGAAATACCCGTGCGACCATCGGTTAATGCTGGGTGGTCTAATAATTGCGCTTGATCTAACGCCAACTCTGTTGCACGTGTCGACATTAATGATACGCGCCCCATTGAGCGAACTTGTTTACGCTTATAATGGGCTGGTTTTTCAAAATGCAGGACAGGTGCTGCTAAGCGGGTATTAAGCCCATCAAGATAATCCCATTCAGGCATCACTTTAACAGCATTTTCACCTTTTTCTAGACCAGCTTTAAACGTCGCCCAATCGTCACCAAGTGCAGTGACCGCAGACATACCTGTAACAACAACTCTTCTCATTAGATTAGCCCACCGTTTACAGAAATAACTTGGCGAGTGATATAAGCCGCACAATCAGACATTAAGAATGACACTGTACCTGCCACTTCTTCCGGTTTACCCATACGTTTTAATGGGATCATTTTTTTGATTTCATCGAGCGGTAAGTCATTGGTCATGTCTGATTCGATTAACCCTGGAGCTACACTGTTTACAGTGATCTTACGTTTTGCTAGCTCAAGCGATAACGCTTTTGATGCTGCAATAATACCGCCTTTTGCTGCGCTGTAATTCACTTGACCACGGTTACCCATGAGGCCAGAAACAGAGGCCATAGTAACGATACGACCGCCTTTTCTAGCGCGTACCATTGGCATTACCGTTGGATGAATCACATTGTAAAAGCCGTCTAAGCCAGTACGGATCACATCATCCCAGTCTTCGCCTTCCATTGATGGGAATGCCATATCACGCGTAATACCCGCATTACACACCACGCCATAATACGCGCCATGTTCAGCGATGTCCGCTTCGATGCTTGCTTTTGCCGCGGCTCTATCGCACACATCAAATTGTAATAAGCTCGTGCTTTGACCCAGTTCAGCAATTTGAGCACAAGTATCCTGCGCCGCTTCAACGCCAGAACGGCAATGAACCGTAATATCAAAGCCGTCTTTTGCTAATTGCAGTGCGATCGCTTTACCCAGTCCACGACTTGAGCCTGTTACTAAAATACGTTTACTCATGATTATCCTTTAAAAATTGTGCGGGATCCTGCGGTTGGAATACATTGATTTTAGCTTTTGCTAGCACCGCATCGTCTTCATCTTTTATAACGCAATCAAAAACACACAGTCCTGATTCGTCTTGAATTAGTTTTTTGGCTTCAATTAACAAGGTTTGCGCGACTCTAAATACACCCACTTCGGCGTTATATTTACGAGAACCTAATAGAAAGCCAATTTTCACCTCACCAGCATCATCCAGTGCATGCGCACCACCATAAGCCGCGATGGTTTGCGCCATATATTCGCAGCCGACATAACTTGGTACGCCTTGTTTAGCGCAATCATAGAAAGGTATCGTGGGCGTAATAGTCACTCGGCAACAGACGTTTTCGTCGTCATAACTCACCAACTCATCAATTAAGATCATCGGTGCGCTATGCGGTAAGACATCTGCAATTGGATATTTGCTCACTACTGTAGATTGGTTCACTGCTGTTTTCCTATCACTAAACTGATATTGTTACCGCCAAAAGCAAACGAATTACTCATGCAGGTTTGTAACTTATTCTTAGCTGTACGATCGGCATTGGCCTTTGCATCCACTAGGTTTATCGTAGCAAGGCTGTTATCTACCTCACCATCGCTCACATTGGCCGGCACTTTATGTTCTGGGTTATATTCATCATGAAGTAATAACCAACAAATACCCGCCTCTAATGCACCTGCTGCGCCTAGCGTATGGCCTGTCATGCCTTTTGTTGAACTACACAATACTTCACTTCCACAAGCGTTAGACATGGCTTTAGCTTCCATGTCATCATTCTTTGGTGTGCCAGTACCGTGTAGATTGACATAATCTATTTGTGAGCCTTGTAACTGCGCTTCGGCCAATGCTACTTGCATCGCCCGTAATGCGCCCTCTCCTTCTGGGTGCGGCGCTGATAAATGGTGGGCATCAGAGGTTTCAGCCGCCCCTAACAATTGAATGCCACCTTGCTCTTTGGTGACGACAAATAACGCCGATGCTTCACCGATATTAATACCATCACGGTCTGTCGCAAATGGGTTATTCATTGCAGTCGCTGTTGAGGCCAATGCTTTAAAGCCATTGACGGTAAGCTTTGCTAAACTATCAACACCACCGGCAATAACCACATCAGCTAAGTCAGCATCCAGTAATGCCTGTGCACTGACTAACGCTTTACCACTAGATGAACAGGCTGTCGAAATACTGTAAACCGGTCCTTTAGCCTGACATAAATCCGCTATAAACTGCGCTGTGGTACCCATTTCCTGCACTTTATAATGATAGTTTTCTGGGTATTCGCCTGTCGCCATTTTTTGCTTTAATGCTTGTTCGCCGTATTCAATGCCTGCAGTACTGGTCCCAATCACCACTGCGATACGTTGTTGCCCAAACTCAGTTATCAGAGGCGCAAGCGTATCGGCAATTTGTAAATAAGCCAACTGACTAAGCTTATCATTACGGGTGAGTATTTTATCAAAAGTTGCATCAGCGACACGACCAACATACTGAGGTTCTGCAATGGGCAACTCGCTATCAAGTACCAATCCACCTCGGTAACCTTTTAGTAGTGCAGCAGCGACAGATGCTTTCGAATCACCTAAAGCACATACCACACCAAAATCTTTTAGACAGATACTCACAGTGACACCTTACTTAATTCTGTTATTGTTATTTGATAATCGCGCAGTAAATGCTTAAGGATATAACGATTATCGAACTTTTCAACCGTCAAAATGACCTGACCATCTTGCGTTAATGTACGTGTCCAATCTGTTGAGGTTTGCCCCTCATGATTGCTAAATTCTTCTCTAAACGAACCATTGGTCGCTGACTGTAATTGCGCCAACGGCCAGTTAACCCATTGCAGATCTGCGATCACATAACCGATATCTAATCCCGGTACAGGCACATATTGGTTAATCACAGCCTCGTCATTTACGCTCCAGAATACATCAAACAACGGAATACCTGAGGGTGTCATCGCCACCAATTTAATTTGCGTTTCAGTAAATTCGACTTGTGCTAATAAACTTTGGGTTTCACCATTAAACTCGGCTTCAATTAATTGCGTTTTCGCCTGCATCTGTAATGCTTCTGGTGGTGCAGTAAGTTGTAAGGTGACACCCGGTGCCATCGCGACTAAATGGCTTTGTTGCATACTAATACAGCCAGTTAATAATAAGGCCGTTAATAACACAGCGGTTAATCTCGGCAAGCTTAGTCTCGGCAAACAGGTCCACTTCATTTTACTACCTCAATACTGTTATGACTCACATCGTCACCCCGACTTTCTGTCTCAACTGGTTTGGTACTCAGTACCGTGACTTGTTTTGCACTTAATGGCGATAATAGAAATACTAACAAGATCCCAAACATAACAGTTAAGCCGAAACTTTCTACCGCAGGTGTCACACTTAAGGCAAGTACACCAAATACCAGCGCAGATGAAATAGCCGATAAAGTTATCGCTAAAACGGTATTACGCTGCAATCCGTGTTCTTGATAAAAAATAACATAATCAATTGCTAAAGCGAGAATAAGTAATACCGCTAACAAATTGAAAATATTAAGATGGCCTAAGCTTAATTGCGTTAATAACAAGGCACCGCCAGCACTGACCATAATACTTAATAACCCTAGCAAGCCTTGCATCAAGCCAAAACGTAAACACAGCACAATCGTCACCACTAATATCGCACCCGCGAACAGTAATAATAACGCTTGTCGATAATGGTTTAATGCCGCAGACACTTCCGCAGGTTTATTATCAATACTCATGTCAGGTTGATCTGCGATCCATTGCTGTAAGTCAGTATTTAATGCCACACCTGAGGTTTCAACCCACAAGGCGTACTTCATCGTCGCTTTCTTATCTACACTCTCATCTATATTCTTGGTATCTTGGTTTTGATACTTATATTGAAAAATGTACACAGCAGATAGGGCCTGTAATGGACCAGAATTAAACGCATCTAACGTTAACGGCTTAAATCCATCTACCGTATCAGTTAACCCTAAGATCGCTAATCCCTGCTGGAAAATCTGTTGTTGCTCAGCGTCTTTAAGCAGATCGTTGCTTGCTTGTTGTTTCGCAACGGACGGCAACAAGCTGGCAATACTCTTCACGGTTAAACCTTGCTGTTGTGAATGCTGCAATCGTGCAAGTAAGACTTCTTGGCGTTGCAATAAGGTTTCGCTATCATCCGCGGTAATCACAATGCGTTGACTGTGTTGGTAACCCATTAGCTTCGCCATTTTGATTTCGTTATCAATCAAAAATGCGGGACTGGAATTAAGCAGCCGAATATCGTCATTAAAATTAATGTCATCGATGACGATCACACTGACTAACCCTAAGCTCAGTAAGGCAAAGACGAGTCGGCGTTGCTGGTGCAGTCTTGTTAACCAGGTATTTAGCTTATCTGTTAACGTCCAAACACTTGGCGTTACGCTGATGTTGCCACTTAGATTTAAATAAGGCAGTAATAGCAGCACAGTTAACAGTGCGCCAAACAAGCCAAAGATCATGAATACTGCAACTTGACTCAATAAGGATAACGGCGACATGATTAGTGCTGCATAACCTAATGCAGTCGTGATAAACCCTAAACACAAGGCGGTACGAATCGATTTAATACCGCCGCCAGTATTACTATTACTATTACTATTACTATTACTGAGACTAACAAAGGCATGAAAACAATAATCAATAACAATACCAATTAAGGTCACAGCAAAGACTAAAGTGAGTAAATGCAATTGATTGAATAAAGTAACGACCGCCGTTAATCCATAAATGATCGAGATGGCTAATACCAGCAGAGACAGATTAACGGGCTTTGCACTGCGAAATACCGCTAAAATCATTAATAACACAGCTAATAATGAGATCACGCCAAAGGTCGACATTTCATATTCAGCTTGCTGACTCGATTCTGCAGTATGGAATAATACTCCACTGTAAAGCACATCCACATCGAACTTGGTTTCTAATCTTTGAAACTCTGCCTGTAACTGCGTCGAAAATACTTGAGTTTGCTTCACAGAGAAACCATCAACATTAACCTTAATAGGCATAATGTAATGTTTTAACCCATCTTTATGAACGACAATAATGCCCTGTTCAGTTTCAAACGATTGTAACTGGGTTAAACCTGTCGCTAAAAAATCAGCCAAATTCAATCGTGGGGAAATAGCTAAACTACCGCTAACGAACGGATCGCTTACTTGCGTCAGTTTACCTAAGACAAAATTATTAATTGCTTGTGGTTCGGTTAACAAGGCTTGATAGTCATCGGTCATGACACTGTCACGATAAGGCTGATAAAACGCAATCACATCGCTGATATCAGGGACTGTCATTGATTCGTTTTCAATGCCAGTAAACGACGTAATAGTATTAGCTAATTGGTGATACGCAGGAATAGCTTGTTCACCTGAAATCGCCACTAATACCCGTTGATTCGCTTGTTGGAATAAGGCCGACTTGGCTTGGTTTATATCTTGCTGCTGACTCGCTTGCGCTTGGCTGTCGGTCGGTAATAACGACAGTATATTCGTCTCTATTTTCCATTGACCCCAGCCAAGTTGATAACCCGCTAATAGCAATACCACAACCAATTGGAACAAGTAACATTTAAGTCCAAACTTATTATTGCAGCCACTAAAGTTAGAGTTGCTCACGAATAGCCTTTGGCAGTTCATCAACCGCAGTCAAACTAAGTTCAATCTCGGTACGGTTACCAGAGGTTTCAAATAATACTAAATGATCGACAGTATCCTTCCCGCATAGCTCAATCACCCTCATAACTTTCGCTATCACCGCATCTTTCGGCGTTAATTCAATGCAAGTTTGGTTTGAAGATGCTGCTTTTGTTAATGATGTGGTCGCTAAGCTAAATTGAGTTTCGAGCGCAGCAAGATCACCAGACAAGGCGCTCATGAGCACGCTTGCAATTGGTGTAGCATTATTGATCTGCTTTTGCTGTTGACGGTGGTCGATGGAAAATAGCCCTTCTTCCTTGAGTATCATGGTCGAGGCAATCGGTTTACTGGTATGCCAGACAAAGCCTAAAGCTTGATCTAAAAACAGTTCACCACTGGAGATCACTGGATTCTTCAATACCGTGAAATACTTGTGTTGCACAAATGTGCCACTGGCTATCGCCAGCGGTTTAAACTGCGATAATAGTGCCAGTGGTGCTGCTGAGCCTTTAATTTTACCCGAGCTTAAATCTTTAGCATCATCGGCAGCAAACACATTGCCAGTCAATGACAGTAAGATCAGCAGTCGTAGCCAACTACCCATTCAGTTCACCCTTTAACTTATCAGTAAAGACAGGTGGTGTCACAAATTGCAATTCTTGCGTTTCTAAATCAACAGCTAACTGAATAGTCGATGCTTTAGTTAACTTCTTACCTGTATCTAAGCAGGTGATTACATACTCCATTTTCAAGCGAGATTCCACTTCAACTAAATGTGCATCCACTTTTATCTTCTGAGCATAACGCGCCGAAGCAATATACTTCACGCGCATATCAACAATTGGCCACATATAGCCTGATTTACTCATATCTTCATAATCAAAATTCATTTTACGTAATAGCGCGCTGCGAGCGACTTCAAAGTAACGTGCATAATTACCGTGCCACACGATTTGCATCGGATCGCAATCATGAAACGGTACGTCAATAATAACGGATTCTGATAACAGACTATTTTTGCTCATTTATGTATTACCTTGCTTGTATCTTGTATCTTGTTTTTTGTGTAAAGATTATTGATAAAGCGCCCAACGCTGCGTTTGAATCGCATCAATTGTAAAGCGTAATAAACTATCCATTGGTCGGTCTTCTACTAATGGTTCGAAGAAGCTGCAAATGTCGTTATACATAGCTTGAACAGCGACAGGTAAACTTGCCAAATCTAACTCTTTACGTTCAATACGAATACGTAGGCCTTGTACTGTCGCCAATAATGTCGTCGCTAATACTTGCTCTGTCAGCTGTAAAACACGCATTGCATCACGCGAGGCAATCGTGCCCATACTCACTTTGTCTTGGTTATGACATTCAGTAGAGCGTGAGAAAACACTGGCAGGCATGGTTTGTTTTAATGCTTCTGCTGTGTACGCAGATGCACCAATCTGCATGGCTTTGAAACCATGGTTAATATAACGGCGCGATTCATCACTCATCGATAAGTTTGATGGCAAGCCGTTATTGTATTTGCTATCAACCAAAGACGCTAACTGACGGTCAGCAAGATCAGCTAGGTTAGCAACCGCTGTTTTCATACTGTCCATAGCCATCGCGATATGACCACCGTAAAAATGACCACCGTGTAATACGTGTTCACCTTGGCCATCAATAATCGGGTTATCGTTTGCAGAGTTCAGCTCGTTCTCAATCATTTGGCGGAACCAAGGCAGTGAATCTTGCAATACTCCGATAACGTGCGGTGCACAACGAATCGAATAACGATCTTGTAAACGGTCAGCATTACGTGGGTGTTCTGCGTGATTCAAATCATTACGGATCCAGGTAGCGACTTGTTGCTGACCTGGGTGTGGTTTTACCGAGAATAAGATCTCATCGAAATGATGGCTATTACCTTGAATAGACAAGCTCGCCATGGCAGTAATACGCGCCGCTAATTTAGTGAGGTAGTTAGCACGATCAAAGGCTAAACAAGCAACGGCTGTCATTACTGCCGTGCCATTCATGATCGCTAACCCTTCTTTAGGTCGTAGCACTAATGGCGTTAGACCTAACTCTGCCATGACTTCGCCACTATTGCGGATCTGGTCTTTATAATACACATCACGTTCGCCAACTAATGCGCCAGCAACATAAGATAATGGCGTTAAATCACCACTTGCACCCACTGACCCTTCTTGTGGGATCGCCGGAATAATATCGTGTTCTAAATAGGCCGCCAATAAATGCAGCATTTCCCAGCTTACGCCAGAATAGCCTTGTGCTAAAGAATTAAGTCGGGTAGCCAAAATAGCACGGCCTTCAACAGTGCTAAATAATTGCCCTAAACCACAACCATGAAAACGAGTAAGGTGTAATGGTAATTCATGTACTAGATGAAGCGGTACTTTTACTGTAACAGAATCACCATAACCTGTGGTTACACCATAAATAACACCATCTTCTTTTAATAAGCTATCTAAGAACGCGAGCGCTGAATCAATCTTAGTCGTTAACTCTGGTGCATCACTGATACTGACATGCTTTTCTTGTTTCGCAATTGCAACGATATCTTCAATCGTTAAACGTGATTCGCCAAACTTAATTGTTGCTTTAGTGGTAGCCACTGACTTCTCCAAACTATTTCTTACGTTCTACTTTATGGTCTTCTTGCCAAAAATCAAAAAAGTTAAACCATTGATACGGGTACTGCAAACAAAAGTGTTCTAACCTTTGTGCGTATTGATTAATCAGCTCGCCAATATCGGCTTGTCTGGTTTTACGTGCAAACTTCAATTTATCAGATACATGTTCGAAGATAAGGCGATATTTGTCACCGTCTTTCAAACAAAATAGATAATACACAGGGCACTCCAGCAAAGAAGCTAGAATAAATGGCCCTTGTGAAAACGGCGCTTTCTGGCCTAAAAATTCGGCATAAACGACTCGCCCAGGAGACGTAGTACTGGTTCGGTCTCCCACAATAACGACCTTCTCACCCGCTTCTACACGTTGTTTTAATAAAATGGCTAAATCAACACCCACATCTGACACTTGAATGAAGTTAACATTCACATTGGGGTTAATCTTTTGCATTATTTTATTAAATTCAACGGCGTGATGAGTAAATACCAATACATTAATACGGGTTTTATACTTACCGACACTGAGCGTGCGACATACTTCCAAATTACCCAAGTGCGAGCCAATAAATACCGCGCCTTGACTCGTTTCTAATAAGTGTCTAAATTTATCAGTGTAATCACACTCCACTTGTTCCATGGTTATTTTACCCGTCCAAGCATCTATTTTATCAAATGCGCTTTGGGCAAAAATATAGAAATGTTTGATACCTTCTCGATGACCCGGCTGTTTCGAACTGCCTTTACGCTTTGCAACTTTACCAAGGTAATTTAACGATGCTTTTTTGCTTTCTCCACCAGTGAAATACAAATACACAATGACAGGGTAAAGAATAATAGACAAACCAGTACGGCCTAGAATACGGTAGCAAAGCAGCAGTGTTTTCATTCCAATATAGGTACCGCGCTCTTGCATTTTTGACCAGTGAACTGTGGTAGTCATATCGTTATTCTGCCCTTAATCAAGTGTTAAACTTACGCAATAGTAGCTGTGGAAAACGTTTTAACATGCCAAAAAACAAACGCGTGTGCATCCATGAAATAGCCACATTATCTTCCCATAACCGGAAATGTGAAACGCCATGTTCAGGGTAATTAACCTTGGTTGGTAAGAAGAACGTATTTACACCATCCCAATATAAGCGCACCATAATTTCGGTATCAAACGCCATATATTCGCCAATATTGTTATTTTTGGCTAACAAGCCGAGCGTCTCAGCCAATGGGTATACCCGAAAGCCACACATGGTATCTTTAATATCAAATGAGAGCGTTTCAATCCATACCCAAACATGGGTTAAATAACGCGCATAATAGCGGTGTTTAGGCACAGACTCATTATAAATAGGTTGACCACTGATTAACTGACTTGGCTGTGCCTGTGATAACTCAACCAGTTTATTGATATCAGTAATATCATGCTGACCATCGGCATCCACTTGAACAGCATGAGTAAAGCCCATACTATCTGCATACTTTAAACCTGTTTGTATTGCCGCACCTTTCCCCTGATTCTGCTCATGGCTAATCAAAGTGACATAACTGTATTTTTCCGCTAACGTCAGCATAAATACGCTACTGTCAGCATCGCTGCCATCATTAATCATGATCACAGGTAACTTGTATTCCGCCAAAGCCCCTAACAACTGATCAATCACTACCGTGTGATTGTAATTAGGGATCACAATACAATAACTCACAGACCACCTACCGTATTCTTTTCAGCGTTATGTTCAGCGCTATATACAGCAACTGTTTCAGCAAAAATAAGTCGACCAGAAGAATGAGATTTAATATCACCGTTTGACGTTGTGGATTGATAACTAAACAGCACTTTTTCGGCTGATTTTTTCGTTAACGTCAGCACCACATCTTGACCCGGTAAGATCATTTCCTGAAACTTCAACACTTGAATATTCATCACATCAGCCGTGCCCATGCTTAAATATTGCTTCGCATACTCTACCGCCCAGTGCAGTTGAACAACACCCGCTAAGATTGGCGCTTGGTCAAAATGGCCTTTAAAGTAATCTAGGTCTGTTGGGATATGCAAGGTTAATACAACCTTATCATCCGGGTTCTTTGTATTAAGAAATTCAGTACTCAGAATGGTTGCATCCACTTTCACTAATTCAGTCAAACAATTTCTCCAATTCTTTAATCACTAATTTACCTTGAGAATTAAATGGCATTTGCGCTGGATAACGCCACTTTTTAGGTAAACAAATGCGTTCAAACTCACCGAGTAAGTGCTTTTTAAAGCCATCATTCAGTGACTTCTTACTTTGTTCGTTCAGTAATGCTTGCCCTTCTTCGGTCAATTCAATCACTGTTGCTAACACTTGTTTTTTAGCGCCATCAAGTACGATAACACGAACCTCGTTAACCAACACGTGTTGCTGTAGACAGCGTTCCATATGGTCGAGGTTAATACGTTTCTCTTCATGCTTCACAGTGCGGTCGGCACGGCCTAACATTTCAAAATGTTGTTCATCAATACGCTGAACCCGGTCTTCGGTGACGTAGTTAGCATCATGAATATAAGGTGATGTTAAGACCAACTGCGCAGTCTCAGGCATAATACGATAGCTAATATCTGGGAAAACCCGCCACGCACTTGGGGTTGAGTCTTGGCACTGTCGCCACGCTATACCACCGGTTTCAGTGCTGCCAAAGACTTCAATTGGCGCCTGCGATAGTTGGGTAAATAATTCTTGAGCGACAGTAAAAGGTAATGGCCCACCAGAACTAAATACACCTTGTAATTGCGCTTTATTTGCTATCAAGACATTATCTAAGCTCAGCCGTTTTAAATGCGCAGGGCTAGAGATCAATAATGCTGTTGGGCGGCCATGATCACCTAGCTCTTCGACCAAAAGCTGACTAATATGTTCAGGGTATTCAAAGGTATCATTAACAATTGCTAAGCCGGACTTTAACGGCAACAACAGTTTAAATAACAGCCCATAGATATGCTGATGGGACACTGTGCTTAATAATAGCTGTGAGGCATCTAGACGTACAGCAAAGGTATTGATTAGTACATCGACTTCACTGTTAAGCTGACTAAACTGTTTAACAATCGGTTTATGCTGCCCGGTCGAACCTGATGTAAAGAAGGTAATTTGACAGTCTAATGGTGTAAACAGGGCAGATCTGTCTTGTAATGGCTGACTTTGAACAGCAATCATATCATGCTTAGCAATGCTGTTCATGTTAATCAAAGGCGCGTCGATTAATGCTACATTTATCGCATCTAGTCCATCGACTTTAATATCACCGAGCGTAGCCTGACATTGTGGCGCGATATGCATGAGTGTTTGAGACTGTGCATTCGGTGGCATAACAATGTGACGACCTTCCAGTGCCAGAGCGAAAAAGCCAACGCTAAACTGATAACTCGATTGATGAAACAGTAACACACTGTCTGCATCCATTTGGCGAACCACTTGTCTTGTATCATGAATATCAGCACTAAACTGCTCAAAACTATATGCTTGCTTGTTTATATGAAAGCATATATCACGCTGACGTTGCGACAGTTCTGTCATTATTTAGTCTTCCTTCTGCGTCGTTTCAATACTTGTATTAGCACTGATTACGTCGCTATTATTCGCATACTTTCGCTGCACAAATAGGCGTATAACAAATTCAATCGCACACAAGCTACCAATCAAAATATACGCGATAAATCCGTTGTAAATAGTCCACACTTTAAATGAGCTATATAAAGCCGTATACAATGAAATACTGGCATTAATGATGAAAAAACCACACCAAACTAAAGTGACTTTACGTGTGTAATTTACAGCATGTTCAGGTAAATCTGGATCTTGTAACCGCGCAAATGTTTCAATGACAGTGGGCGGTTTAAGATATGAATACGCAAATACCGCCAGCATGGCAAAGTTAACCATCAGCGGATATAGCTTAAAGCCAATATCTGAATCAGTAAATAACGAGGTAACTATCGCCAAACCGCCTAGCGCGGTTGCGGGTAATAACCAAGGCATTTTATTCAAAACACCACGTAGCATCATTAAACGAGACAATAACAGCACTAATAAACCGAGCCCAAGCCAAAAAGGACTCACGTAATTTAACCCTAAATATACTGCAAAGGGGTAAAGTAATAAGCACAATCCCAAGATCACTGTAAGTAGTTTCTTCAACATATAATTCACTGTGGACTAATATACTGCGATTATTTCGCCAACGTTAGTTTTTCGATTTCGTTTACAACATCTTCTACTGTACGTACTAATTTGAACACTTCAGGTTCAATTTTTTCGTTAGTAATCTCGCGTAATTTAATCACTAAGTCAATGGCATCAATACTGTCTAAATCTAAGTCAGTATATAGATGGGCACTGAGGTTGATATCGTCTGCATCGATTTCAAATTCTTCAACTAAGATGTCGGCTAATGTTTGGTAGATGTGTTCTCTAGATTGCATGGGAAATCCTTAATTAAGCCGTGGCACGAGTCTGAGTTATAAATGCACTTAGTGCATCAATAGATGAAAAATGGTGTTTAATCTCTTCCGAGTTTGCATCGATTTTGATGTCGTAATGTTTCTTTAGAATCAGGCCTAATTCAAGCGCATCAATACTGTCTAGCCCTAAGCCTTCAACAAACAATGCATCCGCATCATTAATGTCTTCAACTTCAATATCTTCTAAATCTAGTTCAGTAATAATAAGCTGCTTTAGCTCTGTTTTTAAATCAATCATGGCTTCGTAGTTCCTGTTTAAAATAACATTCAAGTTCACGACAATACTGGCGAACTTGCTTGCTCATTGGTGTAGCAGCTGCAACTGAAAGCGTTGGTACATCACGTGTCAACTGCAACATAAATTTCGCTTTTTCGCTTGGAATTTGATACCAAGATTCTGCTTTAGTTAATGTACTTGGCGTTACATTAATTAATACGGATGTTATTGGCACCTGACAACGTAAAGCAATATTGGCTGCGCCACGTTGAAACACCAATTCTTTCCCCGGTACTGTGCGTGTACCTTCTGGAAAAATGATCAGGTTGTTACCCTGTTCTAATGATGATTTACATGCATCCAGCAAGGCTTCAGGGTCAGCATTACTAATATAGCCTGCATTTTTTATCACCCCGCGAATAAAGGGATTACTAAATAAATGTGCTTTAACCACACAGTCGGCATTGGGAATAATAGAAAGCAACACGACCACATCAATCAATGACGGATGATTAGCAAGGATCAATTGCCCTTGTAGTTGAGCCAGTTCAGCTCTATTACGCAGATCAAAATCGAAGATTCGCGTAAACGCCATGGTGGCAATAAAAAAGCGAAAGCTATAATGTACGGTTTTACGTGCAGTGCGTTTTTGTGCTTGTTCACCAGTGATACACAGTTTTTGAACTGGGAACACGAACAATGTCAGTATTAGGCCGCCAACGCCAAATAAACTAAAACATATCGCAGTGGCCAATAAGCGCCAAAGGTAATTTAACTTTTTATACACGTGACGAACCAGAAACTAAATCACAAGTCCAAATATGGCGTTCTGATGTAAATTTCAGTGGAGAATCTATGCTTGTTTGATTAAGCCAATCTATAAAACACAAGCCAGCAGGTAAATTCAATTCTGGCGGCGCTTGCTCATTGCCAATCTCAGGTGTTGCGAGTGCAGAAAAACTGACATCGATAGCGGCCAATGCGGTTGCAGTAGGGATTAAAGTAATCACCATAGATATCGCGTGAGCTATTTGCAGCTCATCTTTAAATTGTGAATACAACTCAGGTAATTCACGATCGACATGCACCATAAGTAGCTTATTAGCACGACCGGACTTTAGTCGCGCGTAAGCATCAACAAAAGCATAAAAGAAACTATCCTTACCCGCAGAGATTGCATTAATCGCTTGTTTATTTTGTTTCAAAATACTGTATAAACCCGGCACAGCGTTGTGCACAGAGGTACTAAATGCCGTCGGTGATATATCTTGGTCTGCTGTTAATTCAGTCAGTAACTCAGCCGTTTTATGTAAATCACCATGACGGCTCGAAAATACAATATCAACTTGATTGGAGACTTCTGACGATACAGACTGTTCTGATAGCGCATTTTCAGCAGTATAGAGTGCAATCTTAGCAAAAGGGCTTAAACGACGACGCTGCATTGCTGGCACAAAATCCAATTTTGGCCAAGCTAATGACTTTTCATTTATTTCATCAATATTTTTCGTTTTCCCAGCATCAGCAGCTGACCAAGAACTGATGCTTTCTATATATAACTTCAATGGTTTCTCCTAAAGCTAAAATAGCGACAATATTTATGCCGCCATAGTAATTAATCGTCAATAATAAATCAACAGCCAAAAATGTGAATAACTATATATCAACAAGTTATAATCGAGCATTCATTCTACGCCGTAAGGGTATAACCGCTATCAAGTTGAAATATATACAATTACATCACTGGCTTTTATTTACTTTCGCTGACGTTCACTGACAAAGTCGATTTTAGTTTTATTCGATGATTTCTTCTTACAAGCAAGCAGTGTATGCCCAAGGCCTAAATCATCGGTATCCTGATCAACATACATACCCGCCTCTTGGATCAAGCGCAACCTGAAATGCAACGGGTGCGAATGCCATGTTCTGATTAAGAGACGAATAATGATAAATGACGATTGGAACTTGGTGGCCGAAGAAGAATTAATGAAGGAGAGTTATTGATATTTCACAGTGCTAAAAACCAAAAAAGCCTGCTTATATAAGCAGGCTTTTTAATATGGGGCGACTGAAGGGATTTGAACCCTCGACAACCGGAATCACAATCCGGGGCTCTACCAACTGAGCTACAACCGCCATTAACTTTCGACTTAACCCCGCTAAATAATTAGCCAGACCGTCTGTTGTTTCGATGGAGAGATTATGCAGTAGTTAGATTAAACATGCAAGCCTGCTTGTTTCGCATGAACACTTTGCACGCCCTTCGATTTAAATTTAAGCAAACCAATGGAATTTGTAGTAAATAAGCACACCAACCAAATGTTCAACGCCATCATGCTGTCTTAAAAATAGTTATTTTTGCCTTGTTGTAGCTAATTAACTTAAATATGCTCAATTAGATATATACGTCTAATTTCCTGTGGCATAACGAACATCATAAATAATGACCTTACCGTGAAAGCGAAACTGATATTGAGGTAACAAAGATCATGAGTGAACACATTATAAATATTTCGAATAACTTCTGGAACATTCGAGGCGACTTTAAAATTGGCGGTATACTAAACATTGGCACTCATGCCTCGATAGTTCGCTGTGCGAATGGGAAGTTTGTGCTATTAGATGCCTATACGCTACGCGGGAAGCTAAAGAATCAAGTCGATGCGCTAACAAACAATGGGGCAGATCTAGAAGCCATCATTAACTTACACCCTTTCCACACCATACATGTGAAAAAGGTGCATGAACTCTATCCTAATGCCAAGCTGTATGGCACACAGCGCCATCATGAAAAATTGTCCGAACTACCTTGGCAATCACAACTCACAGAATCAAGCGAGTTTGCAGCCTTGTTTGCTGATGACTTTGAGTTTTCAGTACCGGCTGGCGTAGATTTTATTTCAAGTAATGAAAACCTACACTTTTCATCTGTACTTGCGTATCACAAAGCGTCTAAAACCATTCACGCGGACGATACTTTAATGTACTTAAAGTTTCCGAGTATCATTGGTGTGCTTAAAAAGCCAGAAGTCTCATTTCACATGACATTACCACAGACTCTCGAAAAAAGAGCTGGTGCAGCAACAGACTTCCATAATTGGGGGACGCTATTGATTAAGCAATGGGGTGATGCTGAAAACTTATGCGCTGCGCATTCTTCCTCTTTATTAGGAAATGAACATTCATCGCCTTCTGTCGCCGATAAAATAGCATCCGCGTTAAAAAAGGTAGAAAATACATTACAAGCGCACAAGAAGAAATTCGGGTGACCTCCAGAAACTGAAAATCCGCAGTTCAACAAAGAACTGCGGATTAAAAAACCAATTAAGCCAGATTAATTAGAACTCATACTTAACAGTCACACCGTAATTACGTTCAGCTTGAGATAAGTCGTTATCTTGGGCTGTTAAACCACGAACATCATTCCATGACCAGTACTGTTCATCAGTTAAGTTATAAACACCAGCTCGTAATGTTAAATCTTCCATTGGCTTGTAATAAGCAGTTAAATCAACCACAGTTGAACTTGAATTTTCAATTTGATCTTGATTGCCAGTATCAGTTGAATTAATGTCGCTAGCGCCTTTCTTTGCTGTATAAACAGTTTTCAGTGATGTACCCCAGTTTTCGCTTGGGCTATCATAGTTAAGGCCAACGACCATGTTCCAAGGCGCGACACTATTTAACGCTTTTCCGTCTTGATCTTTACCGTTGGCATAAGTAGCTGCTAGACGTAGTGTAGTACCATCAAATGCGCCAACTAAGCTATCTAGCAATAGATTAGTTACAAGTTCAGCGCCTTTAATTGTAGCTTTATCTCGATTTTTATAAGTAGTGATTTGAATTTGATTCTCTGTATATTCAACCGTATCAATAAAGTTATTATAATCGCTATAGAACAAGGTAAATTCATAATTACCTGCGTTAAAGTTCCCGCGCAGACCCGTTTCATAAGCAATACTAGTTTCAGCTTCTAGATTTTCATTTGGTTTGCTTTTATAGCGATGAGCAGTATTGCTCCATGAATAATACAGTTCTTGAAAATCCGGAGCTCTGAAACCTTGGCTGACCTGTGAAAATATCTTCATATCATCTGTTAGATTGTATAATGCCCCAAGTTTTCCGGTTACAGCAGAATCGGAATAATCTTTATAAGAAATAGGTTCATAACCCACAACATCTTTATACTTGGTAGTTGGATCAGTATTATCAGGCTTCGTATTGAAACTATCAAAACGTACACTTGGCGTTAATACTAATGCACCATCAAATAATCCAATCTGATCTTGTAAATATGCCCCCCACTTAGTATCTTCAGCCTTAGGCATATAATAATAAGCTTTCGTACCCGTACTATTATCTGCTTTTACAGAATGCGTAATATTCGTATTTTCAATATCACGGGTTGCATAAGACAAACCATAAGTTAAGTCATGCTGAGTTCCTGCAAGTACAAAAGACTTATCAAACTGAGCACTTAATTCGTAGCCATCCTCGGCATAAAAATAATCTTTTAACTGACTAATATCAGGCTGACGTCCAGTTATTTTAGTCGTGCTACGGCGTGTTTTTGAGACTTGCTTAGTTTTCTGCCAATCAAACTGTAATGCCATAGAATCAAACACCGAATTATTAGCAGTGAAGATATATTTAGCACCTAAGCGTTGTCGCTTACTCTGGTCTGCGGCATCATAACTTTTGTTCCATGACGACGTTAAAGCTAAATCAGTATCCGTATCTGAAACGACTTGCTCACCCGTAAATTCGATGCGGTGATTTTGGTTTAACTGATATTGCAGTTTAACTAACAAGTTATTGTTATCTGTTTCTTGCGGATCCGGTTTACCAAAGTTTTTCTCTTCTTCACCAGCTCTGTGGGTATAAGCCACTAACGATTCTAGTTCACCGGTTCGGTTAGCTAATGCAACAGATTGGTAGAAGCCCTTATTTACAGAACTGTAACCTAATTTAACATGACCGCCGCTATTATCACCAGCGTCAAGGAAATCACTCGGATCTTTGGTTTCAAACGCCACAATTCCTGCAATCGCATCACTACCGTATAAGCTTGATGCTGCACCTTTAACCACTTCTACAGATTTAATCATGTCAGGGTCAATATCTAATCGGCCAGATTGAATAAAAGACTGACCAGAATCAAAACGATTTGACTGTGAAACACCATCAACAACAATCTTAACTCGGTTACCTTCCATGCCTCGAATATTCACACTTTGAATACCATAACGCGGGTCACTTTTTACTGTTACCCCCGGTGTATAGTCAAATAGTTCACCGACATCTTTCACTAGGTTTTCTTCGATATCATCAGCAGAAATAACACTAACCGAAGCAGCAACATCAGTTAGTAATTGCTCCGTTTTTGTCGCAGATACAACTGTTGTTGCATCAACCATATTACCTTTGCTGTTAATATCAGCCACTGCTGGCATTGATAATGCTAATAAAATAGACGTGGTTAAATACTTCTTATTCCAAGACATCTAGGATTTCCTACGGTTGTCATTCATGTTTGAGTGGCAACAACATACCAAAGGCGAATGAGAATTACTACCATTTACATTAACACTTACATTAATTTACTTACTTAATCCCACATTTAGGGTTTAGGATAAAGTATTTTATTGTAATTAATGTTACGCGTAAGTTTTGTGCAGTTTTTTAAGCACTATTAGTCATTTATGTTGCTCAGGAATCAACATTAAACTATAAATAATGAATAAAAATGAAAATATGCTATATTCAGGCGCTATTTTTTAATTAACCTATCCATAATAGATAGCTACACTACAAATTTCGCCGTTTAGAACGGTAAAAGTTTGTTTATGTACTTAGGTATGGCACCTAGGTATTTAATATATTTTTTTATATATTTAATAAGTGTTTAACGCTCAGAGTAAACAATCCGGTCATCAATCATGAGGCTGTGAATATCAATGGTTAGGATTCATCCCACCACACTATTTACTCGGTATTAAATTTCAACTTCAATCATAAAATCAGCGCTATGATCTGTTTACTTACATTCATTTCAAATTAAGTAAAACATATCAGACTGATAAATAACCAAGAGGTAATATGAATACTATTTATTCAATTGGTGAACTCGAATCTTTTTTAATTGCATTTTTAGTGCTGTTTTTAGGGCATACCATTAATAAAAAAGTCCCAGCACTGCAACGCTTCAATATCCCCGAACCGATTGTCGGTGGATTGCTCGTGGCAATAATCATTACCATTTTACATTTTCAAAATATCACGCTTGAATTCTCACTACCGCTACAAAGTACATTGATGCTCATGTTCTTTAGTACTGTCGGTTTAGCCGCCAGTTATACTCAGCTACTGAAAGGCGGATCGAAAGTGTTCCTTTTCTTAGCCGTAGCATCACTCTATATTATTATTCAAAATGGTATTGGTGTGAGCTTAGCAACGATGCTTGGTCTTGATCCCATCCTAGGTTTAATTGCGGGCTCAATCACCTTGTCAGGTGGCCATGGCACTGGGGCAGCTTGGTCTCAAACATTTTATGATTTGTACGGGATGAATACCCTTGAATTAGCAATGGCAGCCGCGACTTTTGGTTTAGTGATTGGTGGTATTATCGGTGGTCCTGTTGCACAGCGACTCATAACCAAACATAATTTAGAGTCCGAGTATGGTATAGGTACTAATCACCACGAACAGTTTCCTGAACTCGTCACTTACAATGAATTAGAAGAAGATCGTATTACAGGTAAAAGTGTCATTGAAACGCTATTTATTCTGTTAACTTGTGTTGTTGGTGCAGGCTATGTCGAACAAGCCGTATCACTGCTTAATATCTCTTGGTTAAGAATTCCTGACTTTGTTTATGCATTATTTTTAGGCGTGATAATCACCAACACAACAGAAGTAACCAAAACTTATAAGGTAAACAGTGAAGCCATTGATATCCTTGGTACCGTTGCCCTATCGCTGTTCTTAGCAATGGCTTTGATGAATCTTAAATTGTGGAATATTTTTGATTTAGCATTACCACTGCTTATTATCTTAGCTGTGCAAGCAGTTGTACTGGCTATATTCTCGTATTTTGTCACCTTTAAAATAATGGGTTCAAACTACGATGCAGCGATTATTGCTGGCGGACATTGTGGTTTTGGTCTTGGCGCAACCCCCACAGCTGTAATGAACATGGGATCGCTCGTTTCACGCTACGGCCCTTCGCCACAAGCATTTATGGTCGTGCCTATTGTTGGCGCATTCTTCATTGATATTGTTAACTTGATTATCCTACAAGGTTATATCAGCTTTATTGGATAAACTTCCGATGTATCAGGTCTGTGAATCTCAGGCCTGATAATCCTAAAAATATTCATATAGCCAAGTTACTTCAGTTTTGGCTTAACTCGATTCGCACGCCGAACACATATCATAATATAAAGTACCGTCAGAATCACAGGTACAGTCCATAATAAACTCATCACTCCCCCTATTCTATAAACAGATAATGATTATTTAATGTAATTAAGGCTAATGCATAGTTGGGTGAAGATCTGCAAGCCATTCGGGTGATATTTGTAAAGCATCAAAGCAAGATTCACAGATAGGGTGACGACGACTAAAATCCAATAACGGCATCAAAGTAACTTTGACCCCTTGTTTCGCTAATGCCTTAAAAGAGTCTGATACAAACTCGCCACGTAATAATGACATCATCCACTGATGCGGCATGGCTAAATAGCGTAGTGCGGTATAATGTTGGCCTTGTTCTTCATATACTGCAGCTAAATTATGCTGAACAGATATCCAAGCCATTAGCAGCTCTTCATTTTCAGGGTCATTTTCCCACTGTTGCTTTATCTGTTCGACTGCATGTTGGTAACAAAACTCAGCATCTTGCCAAGATTTTGAATCAAAACAACTGTCCCCATTTTCCATCAACACTTTCCAAGTTTGCATAACACCACCTTAATAATAATGATTATCATTTATATTTGATAAACGTTATCATGTAAAGCTAAATTAGTGCAAAACCGAAATATAATTCGATCATTAATCAATTCGCATTAATTGATGATAACTGTGCCCAACTCTGACGTTTCCGATAAATCGTTGATGCACTTATATCAAGCAAGGCTGCGGCTTTTGGCACATTACCATTACAATGTGCTATCGCATTTTCAATAATCTGTTTTTCACTTTGCCACAATGGGATTATATCGTCCTCTACCTCTGTAATCAGTCTTACATTCTCAGGCTTAAAATTATCACTGTCATGAGAAATCAGAGTCGGTAAATTCTTGCGTGAAGGTAATAAATTTAGACAGTCATCAAACGCTAATAAATGTGGATTTCTTTTCTCTTCATCTACTATATTTTCTTGAAGCATTTCAATTGGTAACATTGCACTTGTTACTAGACCCGAATTATTTAAAACAACTATCTGTCTAATCACATTTTGCAACATGCGCACATTGCCCGGCCAAGAATAATTCGTAATTATTTCGATTGCTTTACTATCAAAACCTTTAAATTTTTTGCCCTCTTCAATACTGTAGTCATTCAGTAATTGCTGAGCAATTATAAGACAATCATTATTACGCATACGTAAAGGGGGTAACTCAATGGGGATCACATGTAAACGATAAAAAAGGTCTTCACGGAATCTACCTGCCGACACCTCATTCCAAGGCTGTCTATTGGTTGCGCTAATAAAACGCACATCAACATGCTCTTCTTGTGACCCACCAACACGTTGAAATACGCCGGTTTGAATAAAGCGTAATAACTTACTCTGTAAATCAAGGTCCATTTCGCATATTTCATCAAGAAAAAGCGTCCCACCGTGGGCGCGAGTTGCTGCACCATCACGATTAGATGTTGCACCTGTAAACGCACCTTTCATATGACCAAAAATTTCGCTTTCAATCAATTCTTTAGGTATCGCAGCACAATTAAGTGCAACAAAAGGTTTCGTTTTTCGTATACCACAATCATGAACAGCTTGCGCACAAACTTCTTTACCTGTCCCACTTTCGCCGACGATAAAGACAGACGCTTTGCTGCTCGCGACACAATCAATCGTTTTATATACCGCCTGCATTGCGAGTGATTCCCCAATGAAACCTTGAAAATTATTTTTAGGTAAACTACTTTCGTAATTGGCAACCAAATTAATTAAATTCCGCTGCTTAATCGCATTACGTACTGTAATTGAAAGACGCTTCGCATCAAAAGGTTTAACCAAAAAATCAAATGCGCCAGCGCGCATTGCATCGACCGCAATATCAATCGAGCCATAAGCCGTAATCATAATAATGCTGATATCAGGGTGTCGTTGCTGCACAGTTATCAAAATATCCATACCTGACATATCAGGTAATTGGATATCTAAAATCAGTAAATCAGGTTGCCATCGAGTAAGCTCGGCAAGTGCATCTCGCCCTGATTGAACATGAGTAACCTTGGCTCCTTCAGTACGCAAGTAAGTACTGTAAATAGCACCTACAGAAGCACTGTCTTCAACTAATAACGCAGTAAACTCCATACAAGGACTCCTTGTCATGCCAACGCTATGGCACATACCTTAATATTCTAACTTTAGTCACGAATTCAAAATTAGTGATATATATCTTCGCTATGCCGTCAATTCTAAATCACGCCATAAATCCCGATGAAAATATACTAATAATAATGTATTTATCGCGAGAAGAATAAATTCAATCACACGATAACCATCAACTTTGCTAATGTGCACAAGCAATAAAATAATAAAAACTAGCCACGAAATAAATAAGTGTGATTTAGAATAAGATAAGTAAACCAATCGCTGACTTATCACATAAAACAGCACACCGCGAATGAATACAGTGAATACCATTGTCAGCAATAAACCAGTAACCCCAAATTCACCAATAGTCCAGTAACCAATGAGCACCAAATGTAATGCACACACGCCATCAATAATCGATGTCCATTGCGCATTTCTCTTTAAAAAACAGCCGATATTCAACAACTCAGAATGAAAACGTAACGCCATAATCAAACACATCCAAGGGATCAAACTAACGCTATCTCGGTAACTGTCTGGGAGCATTACATCCATCAAAATCGGCGCCATGAATAACATACTTCCGGCTAACAACATGCCAATTTGTACACCTAACATTGCATATTTAGCGCCTTGTTTTGGGTCTATATCATGAACCTGAAAACGCCGCGCATACCACCACATACGAAAGGGTTCAAACGCGACTGATATCATCAGTCCAAACTGTCCTGCGGCGAAAAATATAGCTAACTGTTGCTTACCTAGATGAATAACCACCAGCCAATTCTCAGCCCCATTAAGGCCGTACACAAAAATACCCGAGCAAACAATAAATGCAATATAACGATAATGCTGAATTGAAAAAGAAGCACGCTGACCTTGTAAGTGGCGACGGAAATAGATCAACACCCCAACTGCGACTGCCGAACTACTAATCGCACTCGATAACATCATCCCCGTGACACCATAACCAGATAAAAGTAACACTATCGACAGCGTGGTTTGTAGCCCGCCTTGCACAATCGAAAAGAACATAAAGGGCAGAGCGCGATGTGTCATTCTAAAATAGCAGTACGGCACAGTGAGTAATGAAGATAAAGATAGGCTAATGAGTAATAGTTGCAGATCAAATAAACGTAAGCTAACAGGTAGCCACGTCATGATCACACCACTTAAAGGTAAAGCAAGACCAAGAAATATAACCGCACACAAGAGTGATAATCGAAAGCATTGGCGCATTACCGCCGCATTATCTTCTTGCACTTGGCTACTCGCAAAACGAAATAATACATCACCAAGCCCTAGCGTCAGGAACAAACTTATCATCGACGCAATACTGACTAAAAAATTAAGCTCTCCGTATTCAACTTGCGTTAATATCCGGGTGACAATGGGCATCATAATGAAACCCAACCCTTTAAGTAGAAAGATACCAAAACCATAAATAAACATCTCTCTCAGACTATTCATTTAATTCTGGTTCCTTCAATTAAATGAGATAAACGACGAGCTTGTACTTGCGCGTTAAAGCATTGTTCAACGCGCTGCCTTGCTAATACTCTCATCTGTTCCCTGACATTATTTTGGCATTGCATAAAGCTTTCAATCGCGAGTTTTAGCGCGATAGTGTCCTTCGGCGCAACAATATAACCGGTATCTTTGGTCACGATTTCACTACAGCCCATCACATCGCTCGTGATCACAGGTAACCCCATCGCCATAGCCTCCTTTAAGACCATAGGTTCCGTATTGCGGTCCCCGTCTTCCGAAGTACAAAACGGCGCAACAAAGCCATCATAATTAGCGCCTTCCCGTCCTATCCAATGTGGAGAACGGTAACCAAGTAAGCGTACAAATGCCTTCAACTTTAGTTTTTTAACCAAGTCATATAATTGTTTTTGTGATGGCCCTTGACCTACAATATCTAAATGAGGACGTTGGTTTTCAGCAATTAAAGCAAGCGCCTGTAGAGCGTATACAACGCCTTTTTTTTCGACTAACCGACCGACAAAAAGGAGCTCGAGTTTTTTATGGACAGGTGCAGGGTGAGCAATAAATTGAGAGAGATCAACTCCACTGTGCAAAAGATGGGTATGCTTAGCCCCTAGCCTCTCAAATGTATCAACCATACTTTGGCATACCGCAATATTAAAATCACAAGCAGATAACTTGAACTGAATATCATCATTATTCACATATACATCATGACCATGACCAACACTCGACGTAGCAATATCAAGCCAGCGGGCTGCAACCAAGGTATAAGCCAAACTGCAATGCATAAAATGGCAATGAAAATGATCACAGCAAGACTTACTGGCAAGATAAGCCAGTTTTGCCCCATACAGCAATAATGACTTGGTTGAAATTGCATGCTGATTTTGAGCACACATCAATGCCTTGACCATTGCGAATGGCCTTTTGGCTACAAATTTTGAGACATCCCTATTTGACGCACTGTTTACATCAATCACACTGACGTTTTGAGGTAATGTAATGGCTAACTCTCGCTTAATAAAACAAAATACCGTGACCCTGTGCCCCGCCTTTGCTAAGGCCTGTATCTCAGTAACAACAAACGTTTCTGAGGCAATAGGAAATTCTGGAACAACAATCGCGATATGCTTCATTGCGATACCTTAAGCAAAAAAGTTAACCTAAGTATAGAAATAATAATGATATTGGCATTGTGGAAGTGAATTTTAGACTGGTCTACCGTATAATATTCTGTTTTATAGTATTAGTGAGTGTTTCTGACCATGTATATTGATCCACAATGGCGCATATTAACAGTTGGTGATGGTGATCTGTCATTCTCCAATGCTTTATTTAGACACCATGCTCCGCAACACTTAACAGCAACGATTTATGATTCTCTCAACACCTTACAATCTAAGTACGGTGATGATTTTCATCAACAACTATTAAACTGCCATTGCCAAGTTTTAACTGAGTTCGATATAACCAACCCAGAGACTTGGTCTACAGTGGCTAAACATAGCTTTGACTTGGTTATTTTTCAATTTCCATTAGTACCAGGGTTCACGTCTAAAACAGAATTCAATGAAAAATGCGCGGGTATTGGGATCAATACGCTTAATCGTCGGCTTTTACGTCAGTTTTTGATTAATGCAAGCGAACAATTGTTAGATCCCACAGGCCCACAGTTGTGTTATATCACCAGTAAAGACGTAAAACCCTATTCTGAATGGAATATTCAACACTCGCTGATACTCAATACCGATATTAATTACTTGGGTGAAATGAATTTCGACATTGTGAATTTCCCTGGATACCGTGTACGTAATGTCGATCGTGATAAACATGTTAAAGATACCAAAGGGATTACTTACGTATGGAGTCAACGAGCAGGGAACCAGCTTACACAAGCGCTCAGTTCCCAACTCACGCAACCGCCAATATTAGGTGACGATTGCTGTCATTACTGTCAAGCAGGTCCATTTACATCAGACCAGCACAAACAAGCCCATGAAAGCTCACGTAAGCACTTACGGATGAAAGACTTTGAACAGCAATGGCTTGCTGACTTACAAACAGCTTAGCTCTCCCGCTACATTACTGTGTAAATATTTTGATGCAGTTACTTTCGCCTGGTAGCTGCTATAAATAAACACCAAAACAAACGTAATACTCAATAGCATGATTATCGTCGGTGCAGGTGCACTGTCGAGGTAAAAGCTTAAATACACCCCTAAAAATGACGTCAGTAACGAAATCAGCAAGGCAACAAACAGCATACTTTGAAATTTATTCGTCAGTAAAAATGCAATTGCACCGGGGGCAATTAGCATTGCTATAACCAAGATCATACCCACCGCTTTTAGCGCACAAACTATAGTTAATGATAATAGCGATAACAAACCATAATGTAATACAGTTGTCGATAAACCAATGGCTTTAGCATGTTGATGATCAAATACAAATACTAATAGATCCTTACCTTTAATCAACATAAACGCCACAACGAGAAAGGCAATAACCCCCACCTCTAAAATATCGTGCCATGTAACCCCAAGGACGTCACCAAACAGAATATGATCTAAATGCACACCCGATTCTATTTTGGTCATCAATACCAAGCCCAGACCAAACATACTCGAAAACACGACGCCCATGACGGTATCTTCTTTCAACCGACTATTGTCTTTAATAAACCCGGTCGCTAATGCGCAAAACATTCCCGCAACAAACGCACCAACAATATAAGGAATAGCGAGCACATAAGCGACAACCACGCCTGGCAATACCGAATGGGATATTGCATCGCCCATTAAGGACCAACCTTTTAGCACTAAGAAGCACGACAACAAAGCAGTCGGAATCGCAACTAACAACACAATAACGAATGCTTGCTGCATAAAAGTAAATGAAAAAGGCTCTAATACTGCGTTTAATATTGTCTCAGATAATGTATCAAGTAATGTAACCATCATAGCGTCCTTATCGTTTGTCTGGCTTTATATCTAGCGGCTAGGTAGCCATGCTTGGGAGCAAATACAAACGCCAGAATAAATACTATCGCTTGAAGGACCACAATAATCCCCCCCGTTGCACCATCAATGAAATAACTTAAGTAAGCGCCAACAAATGAACTGACGGATCCGATGACAACACTTAATATAATCACACGTGAAAACCGGTCACTTAATAAATAAGCTGTCGCACCGGGTGTCACTACCATCGCAATAACTAAAAATGCACCAACGGTTTGCAGTGCAGCTACGGTGCATGCACTGAGTAAGGTAAAAAAGAGGATCTTTAACGCATTTGGATTTAAACCAATGCTACGAGCATGGTTTTCATCAAAGAAAACCACCATTAGATCTCTCCATTTTAATATTAATACAAACAGTGAAATGCCCGCGATTAAGAGTAACTGCACTGTATCAGCGGGGGTAATCGCCAGAATATTACCCAACACTATTGTTTGGATATTCACCGATGTCGGGGCCAGCGATACCATAAACAGACCCAAGCCAAAAAATGAGGTAAAAATTAAACCTATGATTGCGTCTTCTTTTAACTTTGTGCGTTGGTTTAAAAACAACATAGTGGTTGCCGCTAAACCACCCGAGAAAAAAGCCCCTAAAGCAAACGGTAAACCCAGCATATATGCGGCTGCCACACCGGGAACAATCGCATGTGATAACGCGTCACCAATTAATGACCAGCCTTTCAACATAAGATATGCAGACAGAAAAGCACAAACGCCGCCCACCAGCGAGCTAATAAAAATAGCATTGACCATATAGTCATAACTAAATGGCACATACAATATCTCTAGCATCGCTCCCTCACAACAGACGTTTGTTCACCTTCGCCATAAAGTACAACCGGACGCTCATGGTCAGAAAGTACCGTCACCTGCCTCGCATCATCATCCTCATGAAGTTCATCACTCGCTAGAATGAAATGACGTAATACACCACCAAACGTTTTTTGTAGGTTCTCTTGGGTAAATATGTTACGCGTTAAACCTGCACCTAATATGGTACGATTAATGAGCACGGTTCTGTCGCAAAATTCTGGCACTGTTCCAAGATTATGTGTGGACACTAAAATAACTTTTCCTTCCTCACGTAACTCACGTAATAACGCCATAATTTGTTCTTCCGTTTTTACATCAACCCCCGTAAAAGGTTCATCAAGTAAAATAACTTGGCTTTCTTGGGCTAATGCACGTGCTAAAAACACCCGTTTTTTTTGACCACCAGATAACTCACCAATTTGACGGTGTTTAAATTCCCCCATGTTGACACGATCAAGCGCCATATTAACCTTATCGTGATCATTTTGCTTCGCGATACGCAGCATATTCATATGTCCATAACGACCCATCATCACGACGTCTTTGACTAAAATAGGAAAGTTCCAGTCAATTTCCTCACTCTGTGGTACGTAAGCAACATAATTATTTTTTAACGCCTTTTTAACCGGTAAGCCCAAAATATTTACAGAGCCCTTAGCCAAAGTAACAAACCCCATTATCGCCTTAAATAAGGTAGACTTACCGCTGCCATTTATTCCTACTAACGCTGTAATAGAACCCTTAGGTAAACTAAAGCTGGCATTGAATAATGCGGTATGACCGTTGCGATAAGTCACGCTGATATCATTAACTTCTAATCCCATCATTATTGATTTAGTCCTTCTGCTATTGTACTTAGCGTGACTTTAAGCAAGTCAATATAGGTTGGTACAGGTCCATCAATCGCGCTTAATGAATCCACATATAACACACCAGCATAGTGACTGCCGGTTTCACGCGCGACTTGCTGTGCAGGCCGAGCCGACACCGTACTTTCACTAAATATTGCGATAATATTGTTGGCTTTGATCTCATCGATGACTTTGCGTACTTGCTGTGGAGTGCCCTGTGCATCGGCGTTAATGGGCCAAAGATAAAGCTCTTTCAAATCATAATCACGCGTTAAATAGCTAAATGCCCCTTCGCTACTAACTAACCAACGTTTGTCTTTCGGTACTGCTGCAATTTTCTGTTTAAATGGCTTAACTGCATCGAGAATCTGTGCGCTGTAACGCTTGGCATTTTGGTTATAAATAGCAGCATTCACACTGTCATATTTAACCAGTGCTTGACGGATATTTTCAACATAAACCAATGCATTAGGCGCAGACATCCAAGCGTGAGGGTTAGGTTTTCCAGAATAAGGTCCTTTCGCTATGCCCATCGGTACTATGCCCTTTGTGACCACAACGCTAGGTACATCACGCAAATTATGGAAAAACTTATCAAACCATAGCTCTAGATTAAGGCCGTTATAGATAATTAAATCAGCGCCTTGCGCACGACGAATATCACCCGGTGTCGTTTGGTAATTATGGATCTCTGCATCCGGCTTGGTGATGGATGTGACAATAGCAGCGTCACCAGCAACATTTCTGGCCATATCGGCAATCACAGTGAACGTAGTGACAACTTTAAATTTATGTTCCTCTTTTGAAGAAGAACTAGCCCACACTGACATGGATAAAAAAAGTGATAAGAAGAGTAGTGATGATGTAGTAAAACCAAACTGACGAAGCATGTTAATTCCTTGTTATTAATCCAATACCGATAATACTAACAAGGAATAAACACTTTCTCAATACAAATGAGACTTATTATCATTTAAATGTTTATTGGTGGGGATTTAGCGATAAACCAAATAACCCCAATCACTTGATGTTGGTTTATCGGTCCCATTTCAAACGTAGATATACTGCTTTTATGCTCACCACGTAACCATAAAAACCCTTGTTCATCAATATGATCAAGGGTTTTTATAATATCGCCATAACGGGTATGGCGAACCTTAATAATTCGTCCTGGTTTTACCGATAGCAGAGAATGCCAGCAGTTAACCAAGACATAACTTCCTTCGGGAATACAAGGTGACATACTCGTCCCCCGAACTCGGCTAATATGAAAACCTAGCAATCGAGTTTAGGATAAACAAGTTGTTGCGCAGGTGGGTACGGTGATGTGGCGGTAAATGTGTCTACACCTTTTGTAGCCCAAAATATTTCGGCAAATCGATTAACTTTTGCTAATAAATCCAGTGTCGCGTCTTTATCAATATTCTGCTTAGCTTTAGATGCTGCGAGCATAATACTATGAGTCAACTCGTGTAGTTCTGGGTACTGCTCTAATTGCGGCTGTTTAATATAATCGCCCCAAATAACTCGAATTTCTTCTTTCACTTTTAAACCATGCACTTCTTTCTCGGTAATTAAACGTCCAAATTGCGCTTGATCATTTAAGCTGAAAGAATCTTTACAGCCAAACTCATCCAATAAATCAACCATACGTATCATTGTGAGTACAGCTAACTGCGCCGAGATAGGATCATAGATCTTGCATGGAATATCACAATGCGCAGATACCTGACTAAATGACAATTTCTTATCCATTGCCGATACTAATTTAAATAACATACGGTTTTCCCTTATTTTTCGGTTGATTTAATGCGATTAGCACGACGAATAGCAAATACTGCATATCCAGCAGCCAATACAACTGGCGCGATCCAAAGTAAATGAATTAACCCTGACAGTGGATCGCTGTGATCATGTCCTGCGTGTGCCAAAACCATCGGGCTCGCTAAAGTAAGGGTTAACGCGGTCAGTATTTTTTGGGGGGTAAGAGATTGAGTCATAAACATCCTGTTTAATTATGATTTACAAATGATAATAGTTCTTATTTATATTTGATAATCATTATTAAGTAAAGCACTTTTTAGATAATACTTAATACTCGGATAGAATGCTTATTTTGGTCTACTTCAATCAAACCCCTGATTTACATTTACGCTCACCAAGCAAGATGAGAAAATGTCTAATATCACAATCCACCGTCATCACTACCAGTTAAGATACATATAGCCATGCCAACAGCACCCGCCACCAGCATTGAAGACACATTAAAACAATTAACAAGTATCTCGGCGCTATTACGCCTTTTTGATATTGGTTTGATTATCGACGTTGCTTAAAAAATGCCTATTGTAAAGTGCAACGTGGTCGACTAGACCGAAGCAGTAAAACACGCTCAGCCTGTCGCGGCTGCACATCTTGTGAAAGACGTTAATAAATCACACCACGCTAACCGAAGATGATGAGTAACTGAACAAATTAAGGTGTTATTTCTTAGTACTATTTTTCCACGTAATGAATAGTGCTAAGCATAATAAAATACTACCTACTATTGCCCAGCTTTGTTGCTGATGAAGGTGATAAAAATGGATAATAGCACCAAGATCGTGATAAAAATAAGCGGGTAATACTCCAAAACAGACAATCCAGATACTGACCGCTAAAACGTTACCTAACATAAAAAATTTGAATGGCATTTTAGCAATCCCACAACCTAAACACATAAATTGCTTCACACCTTCAATAAAGCGACTTAATACCAAGCCAAGCAGACCATACTTTTCTATAAAGGTATTAATTTTCTGTAACCTTTGTTCCTTTATCCAACTTTTACTGCTGATAATGTGACTAAATTTGTGACCAATCATATAACCGCAAGTATTACCAAACAGACTTGCTCCCCACCCTGTGAGCAATACAAGCGGCAATGACATTTGTCCTTGTGATGCTACTAAGCTGGCAACGATTAATAACGATTGTCCCGGTGCAGGAATCCCCATACCTTCAATTGCGACCATCAGCGCTAGAATAAAATAACCATATTCCTGTAAGAGTGGGCTCATCTCATTAATAATATGCTGAATGTATTCCATATAATTCACTTTTATGTTAAAAAATGCCTATTGTAAAGTGCTGCGTGGTCGACTAGACCGAAGCAGTAAAACACGCTCTGCTTGTCGCGGCTGCACCTCGTGTGAAAGAGGTTTATCTGTTAGCGAAAAACTAAGACCTCACAAACACTAATAAACGATTATTAGCTGGCATAGTATGATCATGTATTAATGTAAGCCCCTGTTCAATTGCAAGCTTGCTAATCGCTTCAATATTGCGAATACCACGCTCCGCATCAAGATCCTTTAACCACACATCAAAATCAGCATTACTTTGACTGGTAAATTTCCCCATGTAATTAAACGGGCCATAAATACATAGTTTGCCACCTAATGACAAATGCTCACCAACACCTTGAAAGAATTTTTTAACTAAAGGCCAGCTAACAATATGTAAAGTGTTCGCAGTAAAAATACCATCCACTTTTTCAATCGGCCAAGGCTGGTGTAGATCTAACAATAATGGCCGTTGTAAATTAGTCAACGACACGCTGTCTAACCAGCAATTAATCCCAGCATGATTACACGCTAGATCACTTGTTTGCCAAGTAAGGTGCGGTAATTTCGCAGCAAAATACACGGCATGCTGTGCACTTCCCGTACCAATTTCCAATATCCTCTGGGGTTGAATGAACTCGCTATTGAGAACACTCAAAATAGCTTGTTTATTATTTTCACACGATTGTGAGAAAGGTTTTGTCATATTACACCTACATCAGTTGTCCATTGCCATGAACAGTTTAACGATAATAAAAATAAAAGGTAACCGCAAGCTATACTTGACTAGTAGAAAACAGCTAATGAGTGGAGCCAATTATGTTTTTTAAACATAGAAGCAATAACGACATGATAGAAGTAATAGGACAAGATGATCTCACTAATCTATACCACGATAGTGTATTAGGTCGTTATCAGGTAGGTGAAGAGCAACAAGACCCTGAATCATTTAAGAAATCAGATCTCATTTTTCTATCTGGCGAAGAACTACCACGCTGCTGGACCGATCCTCATTATCGAGAACATGAGCATTAATTCAAACGGGAACATCCCTGTTCCCACGTCATTCATTTATAAACTCGGTGTCATTGCTGCGTCATTCGCGAAACGACGACGAACCCAAAGCAGGCTTAACACAACCAGAACAGCAGTCACTAACATCACAGAACCAAGGTTAAATTGATCCTTTGCGCCCATTAAAGATGCAGCTAGAGTCGCAAGACCTGCGCCTAAATTTTGCATACCACCTAAAATAGCCCCCGCTGTACCTGCGTGATGTGGGAAAGGTTGAATTGCCGCGGTCGTTGCTGCAGGGAATATAATGCCAGCACCAATAAACGACACAAACCCACCACCGATCAGCGATACCACAGTAACAAGTCCAGCCATTCCCGGTATAAAGATAATCAAGGCCCCAATGATCAGTGTCGCCATGCCAATATTAAATAGATGGCGTTGACCGATACGCGCTGTTAATGCTGCTGATAACCACGCACCTAATAAGTATCCCGGCAGTGGCAATACAAACAACCAGCTTACTGTGGTTGGATCGAGTTTTAACACGCTGCCGAGTAATACCCCTGCAGCCGCTTCAAATACGGCAATCCCCGCAAATGTTGCGATCAAGCAAAATACATACCCTTGAAATTGGCGATTACTCAGCACATAACTATAACTTATCCAAACGCGTTCATTACGACGATTTTCTTTAGGCAATGTTTCATCAAACATCACAAACATAGCTAATGTAACCAAGGCACCAAAAATCAGTAAAAACACATAACTGGCATGCCAATCAAACGCCATTGACAGATAACCACCAACCACAGGTGCAAGTAAAGGTGAAAAAATCACGCCCATACTCACTAAGCTATTTGCTTTGTGTAATGATGCCCCATCATAACAATCACGCGTTACCGTCCGCGACATAGCACCCGCACAGCCCGTACCAGCACCTTGAATAAAGCTTGCCAATAGAAACAGTTCAAAAGACGATACGAGCAGCGCGCCTAACGTTCCCAATAAAAATATCAGCATCCCCACTATAATCACTGGTCGTCGACCGATACGATCCGACAATGGCCCATAGACAAACTGTGATAACCCATAAGGGATCAAATAAGCTGCCATAACAGCTTGTAAATACGTGGGCTGTACAGCAAAATCGCTTGCCATTGCAGCGATAGAGGGCACATACATCGTTTGTGTCATTTGCCCGACAGCTGTCAGAATAATAATTAGAAATAGTAATTTTGCCATGTTGGCAGAAGACGATTGTTGACGCACAACCATACCCTCACAATAAGTTAAGAATAAAAATCGGGATTTATAACTAAAAACCGTAGATTATAGAGTTAAACTCTATCTTGATTGATAATGAAAAGATTGGTGACAGGCTAAATCCATATATACAATATCTTACTCTGCATTTCAGGCGGAATAATAATCTTGAAGGCATCACAGAGCAAGTAAAAAAGATGTATTAACACCGTAGTTTTTCACCCACAAAAACATTAGTTTATCTAATGCATAAACATACACCTATCGACCTCGTATATCTCAATGCTTTTTAATCACTTCAACCTCACCTTTACTGCATTGCAAGTGACGTAAAGTCCTTCTATAATTTGAAGCTATAGTGAAGGCATGGCTGCCTCTATTTGCATAATCAAGACTAAGGATAGTCATATGATTTTCATTTTAAAACGGTTTATCACACCGCTAATTAGCTTGGTTGCGTCACTTTATCTGTCAGCGTGCTCAATGAAAAAACAACTTAATTTAATACCACCAAACCCCGTCCCTATTGTATCGACAGATATCGCAACTGCTGGCGCAATATCCGTTGATATAACGCCACCTCCGGGCATGGCTATGGGTGGCTATTCAGTCATGGCAAATAAAGGTGTCGGTTTCAGGACTCGCCTAAAAGCCAGAGTGATTTATATTAATGATGGGCAAGGCAATGCGACAGCATTAGTACAAACAGACCTGACCTCAGCGTCATTACTGCTGCACCACAAGGTCGCATCAGAGGTTGCCAATTTAGGACTAAAGATAAGTGATATTGTAATAACAGCCACACATACACATTCCGCACCTGCAAACCATTTTGAGAATGATTTTTACAATAAACACATGTCGAGTCAGGCAGGTTTAGACGAGCAATATTTAAACTTTTTAACTCAACAAATTAGTACAGGTATTCAACAAGCCATTTCGCAACAAAAAACAGCCAAAATAGCCACGGGTCAGCGTGATATATACGGCTATAATCGTAACCGTTCATTAAGCGCTTATTTATATAACAACAATATAAGTGGGATAGACCCCAAGGATCCGGACGCTAAATTTAATGCAGTAAATCCAACATTATCTATGATCCGTATTGATGTAAAAGATCATTTAGGCCAGTTTAAACCACTTGCCGCATTTTCGAGTTTTTCGGTACATGCAACGGCACTAAGCCCTGCGGTAGAAGTTTATAATGCAGATTTATTTGCTTATGCACAAAAAGACCTGCAATGGCATATTCAAGAACAGTACCTCACACCTTGGCCTATAGTACATGCCTTAACAACTGGTACCCAAGGAGATATGGCCCCAGCACTACCCGATCTTGGTGATAATTTATTTACACATTTTAATGTCAACTGGCCTGCCGCCAAGCGCTTAGGCAAAGGTATTGGTAAAGAGTCGATTAGTTTGTTTAACGCCCTTTCATCTCAACTTACTAGCACCATAAATATCACCACTGCTGCAAGAGAAATCAACATTCAACACAATAACAGAATAGGTGATATCACACTTTGTAAAGCGCCTGCAGTCGGTGCGCCCGTTGCCGGAGGGGCTTATGAACGTCGAACTCCTTACCTTGGCTTAAATCCATTCTTCCGCGGCGGTAGCGCGGTCACTCGAAGTTGGTTTTTTAATGATGGTTGTCAAGGTAATAAAGCCTATCTCGGTTATAAATACCCACAACAATTATTAGCGCCGATCAAGAGTTTTCCGAATACCGTTTTATTCCAGCTAATCAGAATTAACGACGCGGCCATCATTCCCTTACCATTTGAAGTCACCGCAGAAGCTGGACGACGAATAACCCGCCATGTGGTAAACGCTTTTAGCCGTGAAGAGCAGCCCATTAAGCATATCTGGGTAACCAGCAATGCAAATGGTTATTTTGGTTATAGCACAACACAGGAAGAGTATTTTCAACAATACTATGAAGGCGGACATACGTTATATGGTAAATATACAACCGCTTATCTCAGCGCCCAATTAAGCGTCCTTGCTCAGGATATGCAAAACAACACCATCAATGAGACCTTACCGATATGGCGTTATAACGTTGCCATTAAACCCCAATTATCTGCTCAAGAAAAAAGCGCTGGACAACGGACGGTACACGCGCAGCCGACTCTAAAAATGATAAGCCCTCATCATGGACCTTCTCCCTCAGATAACGAACAAGAGAACTACATCAAATTTGAATGGGTAGATGTAAATCCTGCTGAAATTTCGTTTCATCTCCCACTCGTTAAAATAGAAGAAAACCAACAGGGTAAATGGGAGGATGTCAAAAAAGGACACATGCCTATTTCTGATGAAGGCTATGATATTGAAGTCCGCTATCTAGCAAGCAGCAGACATAATATGGGGATCTACCAAGCACGTTGGTATAATCCGATAATAGGAAATTACCGTTTTACAATTGCAGCGCGACAATCACAACCAGAGCTCTATTCAAAATTATTCAGCGTAACCAATACAATTAAGTAAAATTAACACGGCTTTTCTGGATTATGCCTACCGAAAACCAAAATTTATATTAAACTCATTAAGGTAAGATAGATTATCAGTTAGGTACAATGAAAGCCGTCACTGAGGAGATAGTATGAATAATAGTGATCTAATCTTTATCGCCTTCTCTATTATTACTCTCATTAATGTAGCACGGGCAGTGTCATCATTACGTTGCTTGCTATATCGCATGAAAGATATTGATCCGCTGCTATACCAACGTGTTAATGGGCGTGTATTTTTCAGTACCGAAGGTAATTACAACAAACAGATGCAACTGTTCCATTATATTCGCCGTGATGAACATCTACATCATTTTGATGAATACTTTATCTATCGTTGTAATAAGGTTAAGAAGATATTTACTTTGGCAACTTACCTCCTCGTTTTTAATATTCTTCTCATCCCAGTGTTAATGTACCTCGATTTATAAGTACCCAAGTGAAAGTATTATCCAAATTAACTGCAATATCATTAATGATTGCAGTTAATTCGAGCTTCCCCTGTAAAGTATCCTCGAACAACATTTCGCATATAAACTAAACCGATTAGCTAATCTATTTATAGAAACGTCGTATTGATCGCGGCAATCCACAAATTCAACTGTAATATAATAAATCATACGACTGTTTAAATTTATTATTCAAATAAATTCAGGTTGAATAACCCGTTTGTAACGGGTATTTAGCAACAAACTTTAAAACTAGGTACCACCTTATATTCACAACACAACTTGATAGATAGGAAGAATTATATGTTATCGAATGCCGCTGTAGAAAAAATCGAATTGAACGGAATCAATTGTATTGCAGATTTGATACAACAAACATGTGAAAAGTTTGCTGATAAACCAGCGTATACTTGCTTAGGAAAAACGCTTACCTTTAAAGAAATTGACCGACTTTCTGCCGCTTTTGCATCTTATTTACAAAATCATACAGATCTAAAGCCCGGTGATAAAATTGCAATTCAGCTACCCAGTATCACTCAATTTCCAATTGCAGCCTATGGTGCTACACGTGCAGGATTAGTATTAGTCAATACCAACCCACTTTACACACCAAGAGAAATGTTACACCAGTTTAATAACTCAGAAGCCTCTGCATTAGTGATCCTATCAGATCTACTCCCTGTAGCAGAAAAAGTCCTGCCTGATACCAACATCAGAACAGTGATCACAACGCATGCAGCCGATTTACTTGCGCCACAAGAACAAGGCTCAGAGCAGCTAGATACTATTTCATTACTCGACGCGATTGCTCTTGGTGAAAACTGCGCTTATCAACCTGTGACTTGTAATCTTGATGATTTAGCCGTTTTACAATACACAGGCGGCACGACTGGTTTATCAAAAGGCGCAATGCTAAGTCACAGCAATGTATTAAGTAATACATTTCAAACGAAGGGTCGTTTAACCTGCTTGATTACCGAAGGTGAAGAAATTCTTGTATCACCACTCCCGCTTTATCATATTTACGCATTTAATATCACCCTACTACTGTACTTCAGCACTGGCGCTCACTCAGTATTGATTCCAAATCCACGTGACATGGTTGGTTTTATTAATTCAATTAAGACCATCAAATTCACTGCTATTTCTGGTCTTAATACTTTATTTGTAGGCTTATGTTCTCTTCCTGAATTTAGAGGTCTCGACTTCAGTCAATTAAGAATTACGACTTCTGGTGGTACAGCATTAACAAGCTCAACCGCTAAGCTATGGAAAGAAGTAACAGGATGCGATATCTGTGAAGGCTATGGATTATCAGAAACAGCACCGGTAGTTACTTTTAACCTACCAGGGCAAACTTTGATTGGTTCGATTGGATCTGCCGTACCAGGAACTGAAATTAAACTGCTTGATGAAAATGATAAAGAAGTAGCGCCTGGAGAGGCTGGTGAATTAGCCGTTCGCGGTCCACAGGTAATGCAAGGATACTGGCGCAGTGATGAGGCAACCGCAGAAGTAATAACAAGTGATGGTTACTTCAAAACCGGTGATATTGCAGAGCGACTTGATAATGGGTATTACAAAATCGTTGACCGTAAGAAAGACATGATCATTGTGTCGGGTTTTAATGTATACCCTAATGAAGTCGAAGAGATTTTATCTAATCACGCGGGTATCCAAGAAGCGGCTGTAATTGGCGTACCACTAGAAAAGACAGGTGAAGCAGTGAAGGCATTTATCGTCAGATCACAACAAAGCCAAGATCTTGCAGAAGAAGATGTTATTTCTCACTGTAAGGATTTCTTAACCGGCTACAAAGTGCCTAAGCAGATCGTATTTATAGATGAATTACCAAAAACAGCAGTCGGTAAGATTTTACGTCGTGAATTACGTACCGTATAAATAACGATGTAATAAGTTAGATAAATGACGACAAATTATATTTGTCGTCATTTTATTTAACTACTTAAGCTAAAGTACAGAAATGGCCAAATATTTATAACTTAGTAAGATCGATTTTCTCATCATTAAACTCGATATACTTAATATTATTCAAAGTATCAGCACCATTACGAGCATTATCTTTATCCTGCACTAAGTAAGCACCACCATGAGGCGTAACTATAAACTCAGCTCGTAAAGCATTAACTTTATACGTATTAATACCACCTTTACCATCAATTTTGTTATCACCCTCATTACCCATCAATAAATTATCTTGAGCATTACCTGAGATATTGCTGTTATTTGTACCCGTCAAACGTACTGACATCAAGTATTGTGATTTTGTGGTGTAAGCCAAGTCTGCATCGTAACTCATATGGAAAGTACTATCAGCTGCAAAACTAGGATCAATGTCCATTGTTGTTGGAATAAATTTAGGTAAGAATGATGTAACGATTTTCAGTCCTTCTTTGTCATGTTCTGCTTGTAAGACACGAGAGTAACCAATATAGCCATCCATACCTTTTGTCCCGTTTTCCCACATCCCATAATATGCTTCTACGATTGCAGCAAAATATTCGTGGGAGGTGGTATAGCCAGTGACCTCATCACCTTCTTCCTTCCACTCTTCGAGCTGTACCTCTGTAGGATTCCACACATTGGCCTCTATCGCTCGGTCAGCTTGTTCTGCAATTCGTTTTTGAAAATCTTTCATAACAGGAGCAATACCTTGCGCTTGAGTGAAGTGTAATACTTCTTCAAAGGTTGCATCACGTCCAGCCGGTGAGTCTGCTAAATAGTTACTATCACCCTCAACAAATATTTCCGTCGCATAAAGGGCCTGAGGGTTTTTAGCAATTGCGTCTTCAACAAATTCTTCATTAGATAAAGCTATCTCCATTGCCTCTTCATCATCAAATATGAATAATGTCGCCCCCCTATCTGCCATGCTATTGGCGATAAGTTTTTTATTCGTTGATACCGTGTTAGTTAAAAAAAACTCAAGTGTATTTCGTGCTTTAAGCAGTTGCGCTACAGACACCTTGGGCTGTGAGAAAATATGAATCGCTTTACCGTTGGGGGCTTTAATCCAAGTATAACGATCAAATAAATCCACTACAGTTGGACCGAACTTACTCGGCACGACATATGAATCACTTGATTTACTTGATTTACTTGATTTACTTGATTTACTTGATTTACTTGATTTACTTGAATCATTCTCATCCGAACTATTACAGCCGGTGAGCAATAACCCGACCAAAACAGCGATACTAACAATTTTTTTCATTTAAACCTCTTCGTTACATAATGTATAAATAATAAGATCATTATATAAAACAAAGGGCTACTAAACTTTAAGCCTCTGTAAGCTTGTGTAAGACTCTTTAAAACACTACTTCTAAATTAAACGACGTGCCTAAATCTAACGACAAACATAGCGCCACCCAACTCACTGGTGCCAATATTAATCTCCGCCTTCATCGTTTTAACTATCGTATTTACAATCGCTAAACCTAAGCCAAAACCACCCGTTTGCCGGCTTCGGCTGTTATCTAAACGTGTAAAGGCATCCAATACTTGTTCACGTTGTAATGGCGAAATACCTCCCCCATCATCTTCAACAATAATACTGAAATATTCAGGATCATTTTTAAGACTAAGCTTGACGGTTGAATCCGCATATAAACACGCATTTTTTACCAAGTTATCAACAATAAGTTGCAGGTAACGAGGATTTGCATCAACCCTAACCGTATCGATATCTGAAAAGAGAGATACATGGGAGTATTGGCGCTGGAATTCAATTTCACGTGATTGCATCAACTCACTTAAATCGACGATTTGATGTGCCGATGAAGGTTTATTTTCAATTGTTTGTAACATCAAAATATCATTGGCCAACGCTTCCATCTCAACCGAGTAACGACTTAAATCACTATGTAATTCAGCTGTGTACGAGCTATGTTCTTCATTACTTAATAATCCCATCACTAACTGAATTCGCGTTAACGGTGTGCGTAGCTCATGCGCAATTGCATTGGCCATAACCTGTTGTTGATGCTGTGAGTACTGCAAGGATATCGCCATCTCATTAAAACTTGCTGCCATTTGGTTTAAGGGAGCGGGTATTTTATCGTCAACTCGCGTATCGAGCTGGCCATCTGCTAAGGCTAAACTCGCGGTGCTCAAGCGATAAACATGATCAGATATATTTTTGACTGAGGAATACAACACTAATGCGATACTCGAGAAGATAAAACCCAATAGAAATAGTTCTGGCCCACTATCTTCCCAATCCTCTGAATAACCCTTAGAATAAATCATTTCAGGATTGTCAATGATGAGTAAAAAACCATCATTGTGCGGGAGGACCGCAGCAAGAAGATCATTCTCTTCTTCGGTATGTAAATATACCCCTACCTTACCAATTCCTGCTGGTAAAAGCGGAGTATCGCTCTCCTCGTTAAGATTGATTTCGTATAATAATTCATGCTGCAGCTGATAATCAAATGCTTGTTTAGCGGTCATTTTTTTTAATAGTAAAACCGATGACTTTATTCAGTAATTCCACCGAGATGTTCCAACGGTCAGTATCTTCGACAAAATCATCGAGTAACACAGCCGTAAAGCTAACGTCATGTACAAACCCAGTATCAGTATCGTCATAATAATTAATCAACATAGTAACAAACACAATACTGCCAATAATAACGGCGGTAATACTGATATACAATTTAAAAAAAAGCGTATGTGCCATATTACGGTTTATTATTCGATTAAGATTAGTAAACATATTATTGGTTAACAAATAGGTAGCCCTTACAACGGATTGTTTTAATGATTTTCGAGAGAAGTGATATAGCTAATGAGCAAAGCCCTAAGCGATACTAACAAAACTTTGCATTTAAATCACGACACCTAAATTAAACAACGTGTCTAAATCTAACGACAAACATAGCGCCACCCAACTCACTGCTGCCAATATTAATCTCCGCCTTCATTGTTTTAACTATCGTATTTACAATCGCTAAACCTAAACCAAAACCACCCGTTTGCCGGCTTCGGCTGTTATCTAAACGTGTAAAGGCATCCAATACTTGTTCACGTTGTAATGGCGAAATACCTCCCCCATCATCTTCAACAATAATACTGAAATACTCAGGATCATTTTTAAGGCTAAGCTTGACGGTTGAATCTGCATATAAACACGCATTTTTCACCAAATTATCGACGATAAGTTGCAGGTAACGAGGGTTTGCATCGACTCTAACCGTATCGATATCTGAAGAAAGCAATACACTAGGATATTGGCGTTGAAATTCAAGTTCACGTGATTGCATTAACTCACTTAAATCGACGATTTGATGCGCCGATGAAGGTTTATGTTCAATCGTTTGTAACATCAAAATATCATTAGCCAACGCTTCCATTTCAACTGTATAACGGCTTAAATCATTATGTAATTCAGTCGTATATGTACTATGTTCCTCATCACTTAATAATCCCATCACTAATTGAATTCGCGTTAACGGTGTGCGTAACTCATGCGCAATTGCATTGGCCATAACCTGTTGTTGATGCTGCGAGTGCTGCAATGATATAGCCATCTCATTAAAACTTGCCGCCATCTGGTTTAACGGGGCTGGTATTTTATCGTCAACTCGAGTATCTAACTGCCCGTTTGCTAAGGCTAAACTTGCAGTGCTCAACCGATAAACGTGATCAGATATATTTTTTACTGAGGCATACAGCACCAAAGCGATACTCAAAAAGATAAAACCTAATAAAAATAGCTCAGGATAATTATCTTCCAAATCTTCAGGCCCATCTATCGGGTACGCCTCTTCTAAACGGTCAATAATGAGCAATAGCCCTTCATGATGCGGAATGATAATAGCAAGACGTCCACTTTCTTCTTCATGTCGATATACATACACCCCCCATTTACCAATCCCTGCAGGTAATGGTGGGTAGTTTATATTTTGCTTTATATCAATTTCGTCCAACAATTCATGCTTTTGATGATATGCCAATGCGTTTTTCACCGAGATAGTTTCAATAGTAAAACCTGTGAACCGACTCAATAAGTCTACTTCCATATTCCAATCGTCAGTACTTGCGGTAAAGTCATCAAGTAGTGTGGCAGCAAAGCTAGCATCGTGCACAAATGCATCATTATTAAGATTATCATAGTAGTAATCCATAACTAACGAAACAATGACAATACTACCTATAATAACAGTGCTAATACTGATATATAACTTAAAGAAAAGCGTATTAGCCATATTACGATTGATAGATTTTTTAAGATTAGAAAACATATTATTGTTTAACAAATAGGTAGCCCCTCACAACGAATTGTTTTAATTATTTGCTCGGGGAGTGCTATAGCCAGTGAACAAAGCCCTAAGCGATACTAACAACGTGCTTAAACCTAACGACAAACATAGCGCCACCCAACTCACTGCTGCCAATATTAATATCCGCTTTCATTGTTTTAACTATCGTATTTACAATAGCTAAACCTAAACCAAAACCACCCGTTTGCCTGCTTCGGCTGTTATCTAAACGTGTAAAGGCATCCAATACTTGTTCACGTTGTAACGGCGAAATACCTTCTCCATCATCTTCAACAATAATACTGAAATACTCAAGATCACTTTTTAGGCTAAGCTTGACGGTTGAATCCGCATATAAACACGCATTTTTCACCAAATTATCAACTATAAGTTGCAGGTAACGAGGGTTTGCATCAACCCTAACCGTATCGACATCTGAAGAAAGCGAGACACTAGGATATTGGCGTTGAAATTCAATTTTACGTGATTGCATCAACTCACTTAAATCGACGATTTGATGCACCAATGAAGGTTTATGTTCGATCGTTTGCAACATCAAAATATCATTGGCCAACGCTTCCATTTCAACCGTGTAACGGCTTAAATCATTATGTAATTCAGTCGTATATGTACTATGTTCTTCATCACTTAATAATCCCATCACTAATTGAATTCGCGTTAACGGTGTGCGTAACTCATGCGCAATTGCATTGGCCATAACCTGTTGTTGATGCTGTGAGTACTGCAAGGATATCGCCATCTCATTAAAACTTACCGCCATTTGATTTAAGGGGGCGGGTATGTTGTCGACAACCCTTGTATCGAGCTGGCCATTTGCTAATGCCTGACTTGCCAAACTCAATTTATAAACATGATCGGATATATTTTTCACAGCGACATACAGCACTAATGCGATACTCAAAAAGATAAAGCCCAATAATAAAAATAAAGCATCGTTATCGTCATCAGGCCCCTCCATGGGTGCATCCATACTAGAAATAGTATCAATAATGAGTAGTGACTTGTCATAATACGGGATGATTACAGCCAGGCGTTCATCATTAGCGTTAGCGTTATCATATACATGCACGCCGCCCCAACCAATACCAATAGGTAAAGGTGGTGTATCATTATCCTGATCAATAACATCCAATAATTCATGTCGTTGGTGATATTTTAATACTTCTTTCGCGGATAACGTTTGAATTGAAAAACCCGTGAATTGGCTTAATAGATCCACTTCCATATCCCAGCGTTCACTACCTTCCTCAAAATTATCCAGTAAACGTGCAACAAAATTAGCATTGTATACAAATTCAGCATTGTTAAAATAATTGTAAATGATGATTACAAATAATACTATGCTACCAATGATTACGGTCGTAATACTGAGATACAGCTTAAAAAAAAGTGTATGACCCTTATTACGGTTTATTACTCGATTGAGATTAGTCAATATATTATTGTTTAACAAAAAGGTAGCCCTTACAGCGAATTGTTTTGATAATTTGATACGGTGCTACATCATCTTTTATCTTTTTACGTAAACTGGATAAGCGCATGTCGAGTGCTCTATCCAAGCCATCAAATTCAACCCCTTTTAATGCTTGATAACACTCATCACGGCTAACAATTGTTCCCGCTTGTTTTGCTAAATATTCCAACATTTCATATTCTGCACCGGTTAAGATAATCTCTTCATTATCACGGGTAACCAAACGCTTCAATGTATCTATCGTTAACGTACCAGTATGACTTAACGCATTATCATTTTTCTTACTTCTGCTTTCGCGGCGTAACAATGCTTCAATATGAGAGAGTAAAATATGCGGTCGTAACGGTTTATGCAGATAACCATCAGCGCCCGTATCCAACGCTGCAATCTCAGATATTTCTTCACTGCAAGCGGTAAGCATAATAATAGGCCCAGTATAAGTTTCACGACTTTGCTTACACACTTCAATACCGTTCATACCCGGCATCATAATATCCAATACCACCAGATCAGGTTGTAATCTGATGATATCGGCGAGTCCATCTGTACCATTATTGCTAAGTGATACTTTATATCCTTTAGTGCGTAAAAACATGTCGAGAAGACGACAAATCTCTAAATCATCTTCAACAATTAAAATGTGTTTTTTGCCATTTTCTAACATGTTCAAAGAAACCTTATGTCATTATAAATAAGTAAAATACAGGGATAAGAAAACACTTAAGCGCTAGGTAAGTTTAGTTCACTATCATTTAGTCTAATGGTATGAATATTGTAATTTTTCGGTATAACCCAAGTATAGCGATCAAATAATAACCCTAACAATACTGTAATACTAACGAATTTAGTTATATGAATGCCTTTACACTATGACGTATGAATAACAACGCAATCATATAAAACAAAACGTAAGCTTTCAGTCTCTAATTTGTCAGCTTTGTCAGCTTTGTCAGTAGTAATCAAGCAGCCAGTCAATATTTTTATAAACTACTGTGATTTTATCAGTGTTCCCCTACTTAATATCTATACAGACGGTATAATTACGCTAAAATACAATCCTAATGACCTTGGCTTTAAATCGTGCTTGCAGAAACAGCAAGCATGCTTCAGATAAGAGTAAACATGCTTTCAGATAAGAGTAAACAAGCTATTCGTGATGTTTATCAGAACATCCGCGATTCACTGCCTGACTTTGCAGTCCGTAAATCACAAAATATCCTTGTGGCTGAAATGGCAAAAACCCTCGCCGGTAATTTTGATAAAAATCGTCGTTTAATTATAGCCGAAGCAGGTACAGGAACAGGTAAATCATTAGCTTATTTGATTGCAGGGATCCCACTCGCCACCGAAGCGAAAAAGACCCTCGTCATTTCAACAGCCACCATTGCACTACAAGAGCAGCTTTTGCACAAAGAACTGCCTTTCTTTCGCCGTCAATCAGGGCTTAAATTTGAGTTTGCCTTGGTGAAAGGTCGTCAGCGTTATTGCTGTGAACAAAAGCTTGCCATGCTTTCGCAAGCTGATGACCAAATAGAACTACTTGCTGACTTAGCCACAGTTCCTAAAAAACGCGATTTACAGCTTATCAAGCGCATGTTTACGGCCTACGCAGCAGGTAAATGGAAAGGCGATATCGACAGTTGGCCCACCCAGATCCCCGGCGATATTTGGCAATTAATTGTTTCAGACCGTCACAGTTGCAGTAAATCATTTAGCGCACACCGTAATTGCCCTTTTCATAAAGCACGTGAAGCCTTGGACCAATGTGACGTGCTCATTGTAAATCACGCCTTATTATTAGCTGATTTAGAGCTTGGTGGCGGCATTATTCTACCAAAACCAGAAGACTGTTATTACGTACTGGATGAAGCCCATCATTTACCACGCATTACCCGTGATTTCTCGTCAGCGCATGCTTCGGTACTCGGCGCAAAAGCCTGGTTACAGACCATGGCGGTATCAATGCGCCAACTCACGCAAACTATCGCGTCAAGCGAGATATCCGATCCGGTCACAAAACTGCTCAGTTCAATCAATACTATCAGTAAAGAACTCACCAAGGTCCACAGTTTAATGTCCGCTAACGATCGCCAATTTAGTGATGATTCTTGGCGCTTTGCTGATGGTGAACTACCAGAATCGTTAGCAGAACTGGCAGCAAACATGAATCATGAAACCAAACGTGGCGTTAGCCAAACAGCAAAGATTGTTGATATTCTTGCCGAACAAGTAAAACAAGATCAGTTGCCACAAGTTAAAGCAAATAAACTCATTACCGAAGTGGGTTTTTACCTGCAACGCATCGAGAATCTACATCAAGTGTGGAACATGCTGATTAAAGAAACAAAAGGCACACCACTGGCAAAATGGGTAGAGAAAAGTGGCACTCGCCAAGACGACCATATCTTTGCAGCTAGCTTGATTGATGTTGACAGTAAACTAGAACACATGTTGTGGTCGCAATGTGGCGCTGCGATCTTGACCTCAGCAACATTAACCTCACTCGGCAACTTTAATTATTTCCGCCGCCAAGTCGGCTTATTAAATGATGAATCAGCGCAGCACCTGCAACTCGACTCACCGTTTGAGTTTGAACAAGCAGAGCTATATATACCTAATTTAGCACTAGCACCAAATGAACAGGGTTTCACTGAGTTATTAGCAGAAAAACTCCCAAGTTTACTGCCGGACAAAAAAGCATCTTTGGTGTTGTTTAGTTCGTACCGACAAATGAATCAAGTCGCTGAAATTATTCGTAGTACAACAAAATTAGAACTATTGGTACAAAAAGAAAGTTCACGTGCCGAACAATTACAAAAACATGCAGAAAACGTGAAAGCAAATAAAACCAGCATCTTATTTGGAACCAGTAGCTTATCTGAGGGTCTTGATCTACCTGGGGATTTACTTACAAATCTAATTATCACTAAAATCCCATTCTCAGTGCCGACCTCCCCTGTTGAAGAAGCGCAATCAGAATGGATCACTAAATCTGGTGGAAATCCATTCATGCAGGTCTCAGTTCCCGAAGCCAGTAAAAAATTGATCCAATCTTGTGGTAGATTACTGAGAAAAGAGAAAGATTCTGGTAGAATTACGTTACTTGATCGTCGAGTTGTTAGTAAACGCTATGGACCAGCATTGCTTAATTCGCTTCCCCCTTATAAAAGAAATATAGAGTTTTGATGTTAGAACTTGGTTTAGAACCTTCGGTTTTTATAATTTTATGCAGCGTTGCGCTGGTTGCTGGTTTCATTGACGCTATTGCTGGCGGTGGTGGTTTATTAACAGTCCCCGCATTACTCAGTGCTGGCCTACCCCCACACCTTGCATTAGGTACCAATAAATTGGCTGCCAGTTTTGGTTCATGCGCTGCAGCAATAACCTTCTATAAGAAGCGTTTATTTAATCCCAAATTTTGGTGGCGATCATTTCTGTTTACAGCCACCGGAGCTATATCTGGTACCTTCGTAGTTAACGTCATCAGCACCGCTTGGCTAGAGAAATTATTACCCGTCATTATTATCTTTACTGCTATCTATTCTATCTTTAGCAAAACCCAAGAACACACAGGTGAAACCTTACCTGATGATAACCCTGCACTACATAAAAAGCAGGGCTTACAAGGGTGTATTATCGGCTTTTATGATGGTGTCGCTGGCCCAGGTACCGGTGCATTTTGGACTGTCTCAACAATGGCACTGTATAAACTTAATATCCTATTTGCCTCTGGTGTTGCTAAAGCAATGAACTTTACCAGTAACTTCACCTCCCTACTGACCTTTATTTACCTTGGTCACATCAATTGGTATCTGGGTTTAAGCATGGGGTTATCAATTATGGTTGGTGCGATCATTGGAGCACATACAGCTATTCATTTTGGGGCTAAGTTCATTCGCCCATTATTCATTACTGTCGTTATTATTATTGCCTTTAAGCTGGCTTATCAAGCATGGCTACAATAACCCGTCAGCAACAACAGCTCAACCAACTCACCCAACGTATTAAACAGTTGAGTGAGTTGAGTAAGCAAGTCAACTCGAGTCACACAACGACCATCAATTATAAATTACGCGATCGCGCCTTGTTCTATCCTGGCTTATTTATCGGTAACAGCCACGATATTCAGCAATACATGGCTGAATTAGAAAAGAGTATGACGCGTTTACAACACTATTTTGATAAGAGTGCTGATAAACAGGCAACCAACACAAAGCAGCCAAGCACATCGCCAGAAAATACATTATCTATAGAGAACGTGTTATTAGAAAAAGTAGCACATCAATTTAGAGCTATTAATGGCGTATTACGACAGTGTCATTTTAGGCGTGGAGAAGTCAAAGGTGTGCAAAAAAATTATGCTGTTATTGCGAAGAAGTTATTGCAGAAATCACACTATTTATATCAAAAATTAGCGCAGCAAATAGAGTATGAACGCCGTTTGCAAGCAATGATAGATCAACAAACCGATCCTCTTCAATTACAACAAACTAAGCAAAGATTACAGCGTTGTCAGGCAGCAACAGCAAAAGTTCGCCAGCAGTTACAACGCTATGAACAAAAGAAAGATCTTGTGTAATAAAACATTTCGTTACCAATTAAAAACCTTAATATGCAATATATAACTAAAATAAGTAAGGATCCTTTATTATGTCGCTAGAAAACGCACCAAAACATATAAAACTTGCCGTTGACCTCATCCAACTACTTGAAGAAAGCCAACTACCGACAGAAACAGTGATCAAAGCATTGGCAATCGTACAACAAGATTTTCAACGTAAACTTGGAACTGAAACAACGAACAACGTTAGTTAGTTCACTCATTAGTGAGTAAGACCAATAAGCAGTAATTGTTATCAGACAAAGTTCCAATCTATTTTGCAATTGTAACGGCATAGTCCCCTGTTACTAATTCTTCCACAAAGCTCGACGGATTACTTTTATTACAAAGTAAATATACCTGCTGACGAGCCCGTGTTAATGCCACATAAAATAACCGGCGCTCTTCTGCATCAGGAAAACCAGACACATCAGGCTGTAATATCATCGCAAAGGGGTGGCGGGATTTATGACAAGGAAAGCCATGCTCGCCTGCTTCCATCGCTAACACAACTACATTATCGGCTTCTTGCCCTTTCGAACTATGCACCGTCATGGCTTTGATGGCTAACTGAGGGTATTGCGTGGATAACACTGTCAGCGTCTTATGATCCGGTAATTGAAAATTAAATCGAGCGAGCAATAACACTGATTTTTGCTTGCCTTCGCCTTTAACACTCGCCGCTATTTGCTTTAATTTTTTTTCTAACAGTAACCTTGCTGCATCATCATTTTTTTTATTTTCGCTGTGCTTATTGTCACTAACCTGATAGTAATTAACCTGTATACAGGCTTTTTTTGCTTTGCTATATGTTGTTATTTTCTTATTCATTTGCTCTGTGTTTACCATCACAAAGCCGCTCGCAACAGCACTAATCTGGTCATTAAAGCGGAACGTAGTATCGAGTGGTAATGTACTCGTCATACCAAAATAATCACTGAAGCGTGTTGTAACCGCGATATCACTGCCTGCAAATTGATAAATAGCCTGCCAATCATCACCAACACAGAATAATTTACTATCATCATGTTGCGTCTGTAACAGCCTGACTAGGCTCGCTCGTACTTGAGATATATCTTGAAATTCATCGACAAGAATATGCAGCCAAGGTGAACTAAACTGCCCATGACTCACATAATCACTTGCCTTGGTGATCATCTCATCAAAATCAATCTCATTATTTTCCGCTAAATTCGTCTGATAGTGTTCAAGTAATATAACGACGACTTCATGTGTTAATGCCGCAAAATCACTATCAGGTAACGCACTTAACCTTTTTTCAGCGCGCACTGTGCGGGTATTTTTATACTGCATCGTTAATTCGACAAGTTGGGTTAGCAATTTTTTATACCCACCTTTGCCTGCTAATAATCGCGTAACTTCTTGCTCATGTTTTTCACTCGGTAACTTGCCTAACCAAGCCACATAGGCATAACAATATTCACTAAACAATGCATTAAAGCCAGCATCCATCAGCAACGTCGCTATGGTCTGCTTAAAAAATTGTTGTTTCGCATTATCACTGCTCGCTAGCTTACTGATTTTCGGCTTATTCGTTTCAACTTGCTTGATAATATCTAACGCTAAGGCATGAAATGTTTTTACTGTGATCCTCGCGCTTGGAAGTCGCTCTTTCAAACGTGTTTTCATTTCTTGTGCTGCATCTTTTGCAAACGCCAGTATTAAGATAGTATCAGCCGTAGCTTGCTGTGATTCTAATAAATACGCACAGCGCCCTAACATGACACTTGTTTTGCCACACCCAGCGCCCGCTAATACCAAGTTAGCATCATTAGCGACAATACAGGCATCGCGTTGCTTCTCGGTAAGTGGGTGTGTTTCAAGACTATCAAATAGGGTTTTATAGTTTTGTTTTTGCTTGTTCATTACAGCTTGATTATATTTATCTAAATTTTCGACCTGACTTTGCTGCCAAAATCGTAAATGTGCTAAGGGTAATTTAAGAGCAGCTGGGATCTTATTAATTTGCGGTAATATTTCAAACCAATCAGCCCAAGGTAATAACCATGTCTGTAAAGCCAACCATTTTGAATGGGAAATATAGCCCAGCTCAATCACTTGTGTGAGCTGTTGATACAGTTCGAGGACCTCGGCTTCTTTCCCCTCTAATGCACGAAAATACAACTCATCAATTAGCCCTGTAACCTCAGCCTTATCAATACCATTTAAACGAACACGCTGACTTTCCCAATTAAGTACTAAGGTATCAAAAAATGAACCACGGAAATGCTTTAGTTTAGGTTCAAACGTAGTCCAAGGATAGTGATAGGTTTGTTGCCGTTTAGTCGTAAACACAGCACCCTCTGGACAAAACGATAATGTACGGCAATTTGCACCAAATAACTGAGCAAAAGTAGAAAAAGAATAATCAGGCAATGCAGATGAACTCGATAAAAAATAATAGAGAAAACATAGCACAATCATTGGTATTATTTAATACGTAGACTTAACTTTATCGGAAATTTTCAACTCTCTTAACCAGCCTTGCTGAGATCGGCCGCCGCCAATTTTTCAGATAGGATCTTAGCTAGCGCCACGTTCATCGACAATAAAATATATAAAGGCCAAGTAAAGCTCTGAGTCAAAAAGGTACCCGCCACACAAAACGCAACTAACCCAGCAAAAATACCATCATTACAGGTTACAATCATATTGCGTTCCCCCACAAGTAACACACGACTACTCACTTCTGTCCGCCATAATTGTCTAAATATCACAACAATAAGTGCAATGAACAGCGCTAGACCTACAAATCCCGTTTCACCTAAAACCTGAAACCACGTACTGTGTACCGCGTGGTTTTTACCATCCCAGAAAGGACTAAACAAGTAATAATTAAGGTAAAAATTATTTACCCCAACCCCTGTCAGTGGGTTTTCTAGCGCCATCTCCCATGATGCGATCCACGCATAAATCCGCCCCATGGTTGATTCACCAATGCCTTCTTCTACCGAACCTCCAGACGTACGATCTGAAATACCCGCCATCATCACTAAGATGGGTAGTAATAGTACACCACCCGCTAATACATATATCTTATTCTTAATTCGCTTAACCGCGAAATACCCAGTCACCGCCATGATCCCCATCAGCCCACCACGACTTTGCGTAGCAATAATCGCCCAAAATAAAATAACGTAAGCCATTGCTAGTAATACCCGATGCAATTTACCAATATTAGATTGCAACAGATTTGATAAAGTAAAAGACATGGGGAACAGAAGTACTAACGCTAAGTCATTCGGATCACCAATTAATGAGCCAAATTCCCGTGAAATTGTCACTCGTGTACCTTCAACCAGACCAATACCTTGTAGCTTATTATTAATCGCTTTTAGCCCTACAACAGCCCCTGCCCCCACGTATAAATAAGTCGCAATACGAAAATGGTAAATAGTACGAACCAACCAGCAGATCGCAATTGTCATTACCCAAACTTTAATGATTACATCAGAAAAAAGCGTAAATGCAGCCTGACGGTTATACGCAAATGCGATACCAAATGCAGCCCACCCCAGAAACAAGCATACAAATGTCAGCTCTGTTGACCAATAAACCTTAATTCGATTAGTCAAATAGATATGCCAACCTAAAACAAAAAATGACATGAGAGAAAACGCCAGCGGAATATGCAACGGGATCAGTACTGGAAATGCTTCGTGTATACGAAAATAAGAAAAAATAACAAAGGTAATTACAATATAAAATGGGATCTTCAGTAAGCTAATCAAAAACATTGGCGTAACAAGAAATACCACAGGCACTAACCAGTTTTTAGTCTGATACCACAATAGGCCAGTAACAAGGGTTAGCATGAAGCTTAAAAATATTTGTAAACGCGGATTAACCGTATGCAGATCTATCATTAAACATCCCTGCTTATTGATCTCATTGTCTAAGTAAAGCAGGGATATAAAAAAGTGAAGTTAACAAAATATAAAAATATGGTTTTTTTGGAGCCGATTAGATCAAACGATTGGTTTACAGACGAGAATAAGACTGAATCTGAGCTTCACTTCAACTGTTATAGTCTAATATTCGATATAGTTATTGTTAACTTGGTTATATATTTAATGTCAAATAAAATACCGTTTGGTTTATCTAAAAGTCGAATATACTTAACTACTTCTATTTTTTTAATTTTAACATATTATATTTACATCATTGTAGATATAGCATCTTTAGGTAACACTTTAAATTATTCTAATATAAAGTATATAATTGGGGTTCTACTTAAAGCCAGCATTAGCACTCTCTTCATTTTGATTTTATCTTCAATTTTCAAATTTAAATACCTAAACTTATTTTTATTTGTCATTGTTAGTATCATTTCATCAGCTATTCTATTTGTTAAAATTCAATATGGTAGCTTTGAACTTGGTAGTTATATCAGTATCATGGAAACAAATACGAAAGAAACTATAGAGCTATTTCATTCTATTGATATCCCATTTATTGTGCTTTTTCAATTGATTATAACTCCGTTTATTTTATTTAGACTAAATCAATACCTAGGAGGTTTTAAAGTAAGTTTAGTTCTTATTCTGGCCCTAATTTTATTAATTGGTTTATCCTCATCACAAGCCAAGAATAATTCAATATTTTCAGTGTCTCTAACGGGAGAGGTTGTACTGGTCCCTATGAGTAGAGCTTATTACATTTTATTTAATATGCCTTTATTAAAGCCAATTGCCCTATCACAATCCTATTCAAAGTTGAAAAAAATTGAAAACACTCCGATCAAAGCAGAATGGGAAAATATCATAGTTTCAAATTCATCCAATAAGAAAAATTATGTCGTTATCATTGGTGAGTCAGTGCAAAAATCATCTTTATTTTCATATGGATACCATAGAAATACGACTAAACCTCTAAAAGAAACAAATGGTATGACGTTAATTTCAGATCCAATTGCGCCAGCCCCCCAAACCGGCATGGCCTTAAGTAGAATTTTAGCCATCAATGATAAGCTAAATATTAATAACAATTTGAACATTATCGACTTAGCAAATCTTTCTGGTTTTAATACATTCTGGTTTTCTAATCAAGGTCAGATTGGGATATACGATAGCCCCATCACTAATATTGCGAAAAGAACAGGTTTAACCATATTTCATAATAAGAGTTATGAACAAGCAAATTCTGATTTCGTTTTAATCGAAGATTTAGAAGCGCATTTAAATGATAATTCAAATAATGTATACTTTCTTCATATGATTGGTTCTCATTTCGATTTTTGTGAAAGAACAAAAAACGCAATAAAATTAGAAGATGCTTATAGAGAGCAATTGAAAGATGAGCAAAACTGTTATGATGATACTATCCTAAACACCAGCATTTTTATAAATAAAGTAGTTTCTCTGCTCGAATCTACCTCTTTAGATTATGAAATCATCTATTTTTCAGATCACGGACTCGTGGATATAGAAAGAAAACCCTATAAATCTCATGGTGTGGGGAGTTTATTTCAAAGAAAAGCACTTGAAGTACCACTTATATTTATCTCAAGTAGCAAGACCAGCAGTGACATGCAAAATACAACATATTTCATGAGAGATTTCCCACACACTTTCGCAGAATGGTTAGGCGTTACAGCAACACAAATTGATTATACTAAATCAGTTTTCCACCCAAAAATAAAGCAAGAAAAATATGTGTTGAATGACTCTTCAGAAATAATATACTTTACCAAATAGAGATACCTAAACATAGTGTGTTCAGGCAACGAAATTATATCGTTCGCACGCCATCTCATCTCATCATATCGTTGTCGATTTATCGTTTTAATAAACGATGTAATTTATTATTGACCTTCAACAAAAAAACCGAATAAAGCGACGCGATTGTCAAAAACAATAAACACAATACTATGGTTATTAATTCACTGTTTATCCCACGAGCCATACTTTCCCAGGGCGTTCTTAAGAATCCATTAACCAAAAATAGCGGCATCGAGATAGTGCCAAAAAACATGCATGTTTTGAATACTAAACTGCCCTCTTTAATGTTTTTCAATATGAAGCTAAAAATAAAGAGCAAGATAATACAAAAAAAGAAATGACTCACTAAGAAGGCATACTCATTAAAATTGCCAGCGGCGAATGCTAAAATTGACACGCCAAACAACCAATTTGGTAAGTTAACTGGTTTATCCTGCGCGAAATAAATCCCTAAACACAATACTGGCATGTGGCCAATAACGGTAATAAAAACACTGACATTGCTATATAGATAACCGTTAGTCAGCAACGAAATAGTGATACAGACTAAACTTATAGCGATTAAAAATATGTTTCCAAATCGTTTGAACATCGCCAATATAAATGGAAATACTAAATAAAATTGAAAAATAAACGATAAAAACCACCAAGGGCCAACTAACGATAAACCTTGATATGGATAAAAGTTATATAGCAGAGATAATTTAAAAATAAGAGGTTTTGAAAGAGGGATTAACCATTCGGTAAACCCCATACCCTTATAAACAACATTAAAGGTGAACATAAAAATAAAATATGAAACGATTGCGAGTAAAAACATCGGATAAATTTTCACAAGGCGACTAATAATAAATTTTATATATAACAGCTTATTTTCATTTTTTGCGTACTTTTTCATTAAGCCATAAGCACTTAAAAAGATAAATATCTGCACTCCAAAGTGGCCAAAGTAACTAAATAATGCACGAATAATACCAGCGGGCTCAGTTAATAAAATATCAAATAAATTGAACACTTTTCCCGAGGTAAATTCCATTTCATTTTCACTAGGGGTAGGAAAACGATGCATGAAATTATGAATAGCAATCATTAAGATACCCAAACCTTTTAAGATATTCGAATCTACCTTAGTCATGCCATTCCAAATCATATATTTATTCCTTTTATAATTATAACGAGTCGAATTATATTTTTAACTATAAAACCACAATCATAAACCATACAAAGGCAGCAAGGCAGAGGCTCACAAATACTGCTGCAGAGCCTATATCTTTAGCGCGACCACTTAACTCGTGGTATTCGCAGCCAATGCGATCAACAGTGCTTTCAACTGCAGAGTTCAATAACTCAACAATCAACACTAATACTAGGGTTCCAACCAATAAAATTTTTTCGACATTAGTCACATCTAACATAAAAGCGACAGGCGTAAATATCAGTAATAATAGTAATTCCTGCCTTACCCCAGACTCATATTTAATCGCTGCACGGAGCCCCTTCATCGAATAACCAGTCGCTTTAAATATTCGCTTAAAACCGGTATAACCAGGCTTTCCGCTTTGGTTATTTATAGGGGGGGATTGCTTCATGAATATCCTGAATAAAATAAGTTAAATAATTGGGACGGGATACAGCAGCTATAAAAAATTGGCCATTCGCTTAGGACGCACTGGTATTTATCCATATCGTTTAGTCTGATTAATCATTGCACTATATTAAAATGATAGATCATTTATGTTGTTAGAACATATTAAATATACTTTTAACTAAATAGAAACTTAGTAATACTTGTTACCAATAGAAATATCGTGGTGGCTATCAATTAAAAGGATGTTACAAACAGGGGCTAAGTTGGGGGGGGAGAGCCTGCTCTAGACAGGCTTAATATTAAATTAATTTGTATCAGCGGCATCAAATACCAGTTTATATACTAGCCAGTAATGCCTATTTACTCTCAATCGCCAGTGGTATTTCTTCTAACATCATGGTGCCTTTCGTGACACCATCTGCCAGTTTTAAATATTCACGGGTAAAAATAGGGCGGAATTTATCGGCGTCCATCGCCATATAATTGTTTAATTGGCGGTATAGGGTATAGACAAAGTTATCACCCGTCGCGGCACGTTCCGCGGGGCTCTTACGTTTAAATTTAAATAAGCGTTCATAGGCTTTATCGTGATCGGAATGGCCCATTAATACGATAGACTCACGCATGATCATATCCGCAACCACAGGTAAACTAGGCGGAAAGTCATAAGGTAAACCATTGCTGCGGCGCAGTGTTGGGATCTGCTCTGCGACCTTGATAACCGCTTCAGGCGCATATTTAGAAAATGTCAGCTTCCAGATATTAAATTGTGCCGAATCGTAATCATAATTAAATGACGGAAAACTACTTGCAAGCATGGTGTACATAGTTGCAATCGCTTCGGTTTGTGGCTGAGATAAATTAATTGTTTGTTCCATACACCCTACTATCAAAATTTAGTGTTTTAAGATCCATATAGGCACTATCACTATATTAATACATTAATCATCGTCACTATCAGTAATGCCCGGATCGATGAATTGTGGTGGCAATGTTTTTAATGGCGCTGGCGTTACCGTGCGTTCATTCATCTGTGGTCGTGATTGTCCGCCGTTTTGCGCGGTCATGCCAACCGTCAACTTACTAATGCCCATATCAGCTAAGGCTTTGTTTAAATTACTGTCTTTACGACTTGCTTTCGATACATCTTGTTTGCCATTCAGGGCTAATGATATCAAGCTATGCACGCTAGTATCATCTTTAAATAATAGCCCAAACGCAAAGTTAACAGATTGATAATAAGGGTCTATTTGTGCACCATCAATCGCTAATTTAAGGTCGGCTTCGGTAAAGACTTCCAAACGTAATATGAGTCTGTCACGTTGCTCTGCGGTCATGCGTAAATTAATGCCGACAGCCGTTTGCGTGCGTTCAAGCCAATAACTAAAGATCCGTAACGCGGGAGAATCAGCTTGGCTAACTTCCATACTATCCGCTAAACTAATCAGGCTCTCAATGTTACCGGAGTTAGTAAAAATATCATTAAAATTACGGCCTTTGTTTACCAAATCACGGCGGTGATCAACACCATCAACAGCACGCTTAAGTTCGGTAATAGAATGCAACATTAGCAAACTATGTAGTTTCTCAAAATGCGCTTGTTTTGGTGCAATATATTGCGACATTTGTAAGCGTTTAGAACTAAACCAATAGTCATAAACTTGCTTAATGTCCGCCATCTTTTGTGGGTCTTGCCTAATCTGATGATAGCTCGGCATAAACCCACTTTGATTCTGGATATGACGAACACCTTGACGGCTTAGCGTTGGCTGAAAAGGCTGACGCGCTTCAGAGGACGGATTACTCACAGACTGAATACTGGATGGTGCATTCACTCGATTCACTGCTGATACATCTTTAATATGTTGTAATTCAGAGCTATCAAGCTCATACCAATCAAAGGCAGAGTTACGGCTATTAAGTTGAATACAGAGCACCTTGATATGCTCGATAGTAAAACCTTGACGCATAAATTCATCACAGCGCACACGGAATTTACCGTTATTAAAGTTCAAGCGTTTCTGAGAGTACTCTGCCACCAAATCAAATACTTGCTGGAAATATTGTAGACTTGGATCAGGCGCAGATACAGGCACTTCAACTTGTTCTTTAAAGTCTTCATACATAATGGCGTTGTTGATGTACAAACCAGTATCATCTTGCTGAAGATAGTTTTTATTAATCAGTTCAGTAATGCTATGCTGTTTATCTGATTGCAATGAGAAACGCGAAAAATCCGCAATGCGATCTTTATTCTTTTTGCATAACATCCATACTAATAAGCGAAATGCAGCATCAGAAAGTGATGATGATTGCGCGATATGATCGGGCACGATAAAGTATGTGCTCTCCATTTTTCTATTCATAACTGTTTAACACCACAATGCCATATTTAATTACAACTGAGCAATACGCTAATCTAAAGTCTACCATAGAAGACTTACTTGCACCTTTTGATTCCTTTGCTTTTTCAGACTTTGTTACTGTGAACCCTGTACCAGCGCTGACAGTAAAAAAAGCAGACCAACTGGTGACTGCTCAAGGTTATGAAATTACATTAGATCTTTTGGAACAAAGTGACGAGCGATATATTATCGAAGCGTATTATGATATCACTGATAACAAAAATATCTATGCAATAAATGAATACGCACAACCAATCAACTTATTAAAAAATCCGGGGTTTACCCGTATTTGTAGTATCTGTAATACCACGACTAATCGCAGTCAGGGTCTTATCTTTAGTCATCCGCAGCAAGGTGATTTTTGTGCACATCTAAGCTGTGTAAAAAAACGCCTGCCCGAACTAATGCCATTTGTTAATTATTTACAAAAACTACCCGCGTTAATTAGTCATCTCGATCAACTGCAAAGCAGTGTCTTTAGCCAAGTTTATTCATCCGGTGCCCCACTACGCTTATATTTAGCGATTGTTGAAGATGAAATACGCCAACACGGCTTTGTCAGTAAACAGGATGCAATCCAATTCCATCACAACTTTAATCACGCAACTTATAAAAAAGCAGCCCAACGCTATCAAAAATCCACTTATCCTAAAGACCTCAGTTTTGAGTTTGTTGAAAAAGCAATTTTGTACACCAAACAAATGAAATCCACCAGCTTAAACGACAAATTAAAACAACTGTGTGAACAAAGTGTACTGGCAGAAAATGAACTGGCAACAGCCACTTTAATTATTTCGAACTATATCGTGAATAACCAAGGTTTGTTAAGTCATCAATCACCATTAGCAACCGACAAAAAACTCGCATTACATAATGACGGTAGCAATATTAGTGAGGCATTACGCTTAAAAGGCAAGCTAGGTGATTATGTACGTTGCCGTATTACGGTAAATAGCTGTAAATACCAAATCGTCACCAAACGCTACGATATACGCGGTAAAGATGATACCGGCCGTGTGGTTCAGTTCAATCACAGCCAAGCTGTTACTGAAAAGTCATACATTTATATTAGTGGCTTTATTTCTAAGTTTTATCAAAATCAATACGGCTATACGATCTCGGTATTGAAAGGGGTTAAACTGTTATCTGCTTAACGTTATCACAAGCAACTCGACCTAATGCCTCGCTGCGCATAATCCTATAGAGATCATCTATTTTATAAGATCTAGCTCGCAATAATTTGATTTCTATTACTAATGCCTCTCATATTACCAATTTATAGCTAGGGTTGTTTATCATAACTTACCCAATTGGAGGCAATGGCAATGAAAATCAACATGCCAATTACGGATACAGAACAGTTTATGAAAGACGGAGATATTCTTGTCTCCAAAACTGATTTAAAAGGCAGTATTACCTTCGTAAATCGCGCTTTTATTGAGCTAAGTGGATTTACCGAAGCAGAGTTATTACGTAAAAGTCACAGTATCGTTCGGCATCCCGATATGCCAGCAGCCGCGTTTAAAGACCTGTGGGAAACAATACAGCAAGGTAATCCGTGGACAGGTATTATTAAGAATAGAGTAAAAAATGGTGATTTTTATTGGGTGATCGCCAATGTTATCCCCATCAAAAAAAACGGTCAAGTCATCGAATTTATGTCGGTCAGAACCAAACCAACACAGCAAGAAGTTAAAGACGCAGAGCTCACCTATCTGGCGATGAATACCGATAACCAACCACGTAAAAAACCATTGAACACACTCAAACAACTGCTTGTTAACACCAGACTCAAAGCCAAAGTATCAATATTGACCACATTTGTCGCTTTTATCTTAGTCGCAGGCGCGCTTATTCAATACACAAGCGTGCACAAAATAGAGGCCACTTGGGATAACTACCAAACCAATGTCACCGCACGTGGGGCGCTCATTAACGAGATCACATCCTCATTAGGTTACGGCGGTATCATTCCGCACTTTAAAAATTATGCTTTACATCAGGATGATAACTACCGACAGCAGTTTATCCAAAGTTATACAAAATTACTTAATCAGCTCAGTCGCTACCAAGCACTACCAGATATTAATTTACAAGAGCAACACGCGTTAAAAGATATCTCACTTGTCGCAGAGCAATATCGCCAGCATCTAGACAGTATTCAATCACTTATCACTAACGGTGTTGGAACAAGCCAAATTGATACCAGTGTGAACATTGATGATGAACCTGCGCTTAATGCACTTTCACAATTGCAGAAAAACTATACATCACTCACGCTGCAAGCTGCCAGCACGCTACATACACAAATCACGGATTCATTCGTAAGTCTTGCCATTGAAAGACTGGCAACATTCCTCATCCTAGCCTGTCTTTCCATCATGGTATTACACCGAGCTATCATGAAGCCAATCAAACAGTTAATTGGTATTTTCAGTCAAATTAATGAAGGTAAATACGAGAACAAATTTGAAATTCGTAATAACAGTGAGTTTGGTCGATTATTTCAAGCCATTTACATCACCCAGACCAAACTCAATTTCGATATTCAAGAGTCACGATTAACCGCCGAAGAAGCATTACGTATCAAAAATGCCTTAGACAACGTAACAGCCAATGTCATGGTGGCAGATGGTCAACGTAATATTATTTATATGAATGAGTCGGTTGATAAATTACTTAAAAATGCTGAAAAAGATTTCAAAAAAGAGTTACCCGACTTTAATGTAGACAATTTACTCGGCTCAAGTATCGATGTATTTCATAAAGACCCACAACATCAACAGCAGATACTACAAGGATTGTCATCTACCCATGAGGCAAATATCAATATTGGCGGTAGAACCATGCAGTTAACACTTAATCCAGTGATAAACACAGCGAATGAACGTCTCGGTACCGTCGTGGAATGGAATGATAAAACAGCAGAGCTAGCAATCGAACAAGAGATCGACACGATTGTTGCAGCGGCGGCAAATGGTGATTTATCTAAACGTATTTCGCTTGAAGGTAAAAATGAGTTCTTCACGAAGTTAAGCTTAGGATTAAATGAGTTACTCGAAAGCTCATCGTCGTTTGTCAGCGATGTCGGGGGCTTATTCTCTTCTATGTCCGAAGGTGATTTAACCCAGTCAATCGAGCAAGAATATAATGGTGAATTTCAAAAAATTAAAAATGATGCCAATAATACTATCGCTAAACTCACTTCGATCATCAGCCAGATCCGAACCTCTGCAGAGACGGTAAGTACAGCATCACACGAAATTGCACTGGGTAATACCGACCTCAGTCAACGCACTGAAGAACAAGCTTGCTCTCTTGAACAAACAGCATCGAGTATGGAAGAAATCACCGCTACCGTGAAACAAAGTGCAGCCAATACCGATGAAGCAAATAAACTTGCAACAGAAGCTAAAAACAAAGCACAGAACGGCGGTAAAACCGTACAAGATGCGGTTTCAGCAATGAAAGATATTCTCACCGCGAGTAATCGTATCAATGATATTATCAGCGTCATCGATGAAATCGCATTTCAAACGAATCTACTCGCACTAAACGCCGCTGTAGAAGCTGCGCGAGCCGGAGAACAAGGACGTGGATTTGCTGTCGTAGCTGCTGAAGTCAGAAATCTATCACAACGCTCGGCTGATGCAGCAAAAGAAATTAAAGACCTGATCCGTGACAGTGTTGAAAAGGTAAAAAGAGGGTCATCACTGGTTAATGACTCGGGTGAGACCTTACAAGAAATCGTTCATTCTGTTGAACATGTTGCTAGTATGATTGCAGAAGTCAGTAACGCAGCAACGGAACAATCCTGCGGTATTGAGCAGGTGAATCAAGCTGTAAATCAAATGGACGAGGTTACCCAACAGAACGCCTCACTGGTAGAGCAAGCATCGGCTGCCAGCTCTGCCATGTCAGAACAAGTTAATCACATGACCCAGTTAATTCAATTCTTTAAATTGATAAAAACAGAGCAACAAGAAACCATCCTTCAAAACGGACAACACGCACCACGAGAACAGCGACAACGTCGTCATAATGCAAGCTACCGCCATGGACTACAATCCACTACACCGCCAATAACGGCGCAGGAAAAGCAATCCAATGACAAGGCGATAGCCGCATTATCAAATAACGAAAGTTGGGATGAATTTTAGCTCAACATTAATCGCCACCAGATCCCAGGCAAACTGGTGAATCCGGTGGTGAACCATTTAACCTCACCATCTTTCACAATTAAGATGGTTGGGGTGACCTTCACATTCCAGTCACGACCCAAGTCATAGTTTTCATCATTCACTACATCAAAATCATACTCATGATGCTGTAAGTATTTCTTCACCCTTATCTCTTCACCAGAACTTAAGGCGACAGTCACCACCGGGTAGAATTCCGATAATGTCTCAACCGCAGGGCTAACAAAACGACACACAGGACACCAGGTTGCCCAAAAATAAACAACCACAGCTTGATCTTTACTTAACTCGGCAAGGTCAACCTGTTCTCCGGCCAATGTCATCCCAGCTAATGCTGGAATGTTATGTTTCGGAAACTCTTTCCCACGCCATACATCCACAGCCGTAGTAATAACAAGGGCTAACAATAGAAATATCACTAATTGCTTAGTCCAACCAAGTAGCCGTTGTTTCATTTATTTGCTTCCTTTGATGATGAAATTAATATCAACACTACTTGTTACGTTGTGCTTCTAGTGCACGTTTCACTTGCTGTTTAAGCTTCTCGTAAGGCACAAGGCCACCGACAATTTGATCAGCAAAGATAAGACCCGGTGTTCCAGTTAATCCAAACTCACGCATCAAGTTCATACTACCATTAATTGTAGTTTCAACACTCGCACCCGTATTATCTACCCATTCATCAGTGCCCGTTAGTTTACCTACTTTCTCAATAGCATCACTGTCTAAACGGCTCGGACGTGACATTAATTTTTTGTGTAACTCATCGAATTTTGCAGGTTCTTTTTCCCAAACAGTTAATGCTAGCTCAGCTGCTTCTTTGGAGCTTGGACCTAAGATTGGCACAAATTTATAGACAACACGTACTTCAGGAAACTCTTCGACTAATCGATCTAATATTGGCTCAATTTTTTTGCAATAAGAGCAGTTGAAGTCAGTAAAGTAAGCAATGGTTAGCTTAGGATTTTCAGCGCCCATCCACGGATCCATTTTATTATTAAACAAGGCTGCATGATTATCACCTAAGCTTTGATCTTGTTGCGCTTTAACTTTTTTCTGTTCGTGAGCCTGTAGCGCAATAATTGCTTCTTTTAAGATTTCAGGATTATTTACCAAGGTTTCTTTTACCATTTGGTTAAACTTATCTTGTTGTACAGCCGTCATATCTATTTGTTCTGGTGCTGCCCACGCCATTTGCGTCGCTAAAATAGCGGCTGAGATAGTGGTAGAAAGTGTTAATAATTTCGTTTTCATTGTTATTCCTATTTATTAAATTTGTTTCTGTATTTATTTTACGAATCGTCATACCCCACGCATATACGCAGGGCAGAAATTAATTATTATTCGCCGCTCGCTTGCTTAATTGCATTCATCACAGCATCGCCACTTAAAATGACCGGCAGTGGTATACCGTTTGGCGCCCTAGGACCATAAACAATATTGAATGGCACACCAAAACGACCGTTACTTTGTAAGTAACCCGTCACGTTTTCAGATCTTACCGTCCAATCACCTTCCATCGTTACTACATTGTCTGTTTGCAGTTTGCTATAAACTGGATCTTGTAATACGACACCTATCTTATTCGCCTTACACGTAATACACCAATCCGCAGTGACATTCACAAATACCGTTTTACCTTCTTTGACTTGCTCATCGATACGTACAGTATCAAGATTTTGCCACACTAAGTCATCCGGTAAACCGTTTGACCACTTGCTCGTTGTTAACGACGCAGCTAACATACCACCGCTACCAAGCAACAAACCAACACTAACGCTGATAAGTACTGCGCGTTTACCTTTAAGTTTTATCATAAAACCAATAAATACCAAGCTAACAAGGCTAAACAGGCCATAAATAGCAAGTGTAGGTAAGAAACTAGACAGCAAAGTCACTAGCCATAAACAAGTCAGCATTAATAAACCAGCAAAAACAGTTTTCACCGACCCCATCCAGCCACCAGGTCTAGGCAATAGACTGACAAGGCTTGGAAAAGTTGCAACTAACAACCACGGCAGGGCCATGCCAATGGCTAAAGCAGTAAAGATAACAAATAAACTTAACGTATCAGCACCCAGCGCATAAGCAACCGCGGTACCCAAAAATGGTGCGCTACAAGGCGTTGCGAGTAACGTAGCGAACATGCCCTGCAAGAAATGCCCACGATTACTGTCATCACCCGCGGTGGCTAATTTCGTTTGTAAGTTTGACGATAAACTAAACTCAAATGCCCCTAACATGTTTAATGAGAATACAGCTGTGATAATAACCATAACCGCAATAAACCAGGGACTTTGGAATTGAATCCCCCAGCCGATAGCCTGACCCGATACTTTTAATGTAAAAATGAAGGCCGCAAGTAACCAGAACGACACGATGATACCGGCCGCAGAAGCAAGGAATTGTTGCCTTATTTTACCCTTCTCGACACTTGGCGCATCGATAATAGTGCTCAATTTCATGCCCAGAACCGGCAATACACACGGCATTATATTGAGGATTAAGCCACCTAATAAAGCAAACAGTACTATTCCCATTAGAGACTGACCTGCGATAGTGATTTGTCCCGCAATAACAGGTGTCGAAAACTCTAACGCTTGAGCTGAAGTGATGACGGTTAAGTTTAACGTTTTATCGATTAATTCAACGTCACCCAGCCAATTACTGGCGTCGAATACCGCAATTAAATGATCACCGGACTCTTCTACCTTCTTTAGTTTAAAGGCCGTGTCTAAGTCTCCATCAAGCAATAATGTCGGTGTTTCACCCCAAGTATAACCAGACACTGTCGCTTGTAATTGACTGTTAGCGTGATCCCATACTAATTGAATAGCATTATTATCATCTACTTTTATCGGTACTTGAGTAATGCTTTTGTTATATAAAAACATCGCTTCAGCATCGGCTTTCAAACTTTGAATATCAGCCGACATGTTAATGTTATAATCAGTTAATACGCAAATATTAGTACACGAAGATAAGGTTAATTTACCCGCCAATACCAATGGTTTATTCATGTCTTCGAACTGTAACTGGATTGGAAAGCTAACCGCATCGCTATACCCATAAGTCTCTAACCCAAGCAATGAAAAATGTTTTGGTACTGGCCACTGCCAGTCACTGTCAACAAGGTTTGTCGAATCTTGCCAATCAATACTTGGTGCGATACCGCCTTCACCGGGTGAACGCCAGTAGGTTTTCCAGTCATCAGCAAGCTTTATTTCAAGTACAGCAGGCACTGTATTATTGATTTTATCCACTTCTCCAGTCAGCATAAAGCGTAACTTAATTGGTGGGTGTGATGGTGCTTGTAACCAGCCTGTTGTTTGCGCTGAAATACTCGCGGATATAAATAGCAAGCAAGTCACAAATATGGTTTTTATTGTCTTCAAGTCATGTCTCCAAAAAGTACTTAAAGTCATCTTGCTGATGCTTTAATACCAATTGTATTTAATGGGGCGTCGATAAAAATAATTATTCTGTAGTATACCCAAGCTATAAACATCAATTAAATACGCTTTAATATAAAACAGTGATTAATTTTTGAATTTTAAGCTATCGCAGAGGTATATTAAGAAATATTACTCTTCGAATTTACACAAAATAAGGTGACGACGTCGAGAAGGGACAAAGGTACTTGCTAGATAAGTAAAGTTGAGTGGCTGACGCGTAAAATAATGGCTGAATAGGATGATCATTAAAATGACCATGACTAGCTCGTCCATATGCGTACTGGATTTTTGTAATAATTGCTCAGTCAGTTTACAGACACCGCCACTGTTATCAAGGTAACTGGCACCTGTAAGTTCCGCGTTTACGACTGCGCTAAAGTCAGCACTATAATTCACACTTTCATTAGCACGAGTCTGGCTATTTAACTCAGCACTGGTTAATTGAGCACTACTTAACACAGGTTGATTAAATGAATAAGCATTGTTAACCATACAAACAATCAAAAACGCTACTATTAACAGTAGGCTTATATTTGCGTTGTTTGTTGGTTTAGTGATGCGCATACATTCTTACGTTGTCATTAATCATAGGGCTTATTTTTACCGACAATCATAAAATATAACAAGTAAGACTAATTAAAATTACCCTTCTTTACGCAAATACCGCCAATAAACGGCGTAATATAATAAAATGTTGCGATGAATTTCATTAACTGCTGGTGTTTTTGTCATTTTAGCCTAGAATCCCGCCTTCTAATTCATTTCTCTTTATCCAGTGTTGATAACAAAACGTATCGCGATGATTAAGTAGAATGAAAAAGCACAAATAAGATATCCAAGCTAGTCTCAGATAAAGCATCCTAAAGTAGTTTGGGGATATCACCACACTGAATAATCGCTAGGAAATAGACACATGGCAAAAGGTAAAAAGTACGATTTTAATTTGGTACTAGTAGACGGTTCTTGGACTGCTGAAATCGTGAGAAAAATCACATCTAAAAAAACAGTTGTATCAAAAAGCCAAGCTGGCTTTGCTTCAGAAGCAGAAGCACAAGTTTGGGCTGAAACTGAATTAAAAGGTTTTTTACAAAACCAAATCGAACGTAACGCACGTCGTATTCGCCTCGTTTCAGAAAGCGTTGAAGATAATGCAGAAGAAATCGTTGAAGAGTCTGACGAATCAGAAGAAGACGACGCTTAATATCACCCAGATATAAGCAACGCCTTACTGCCATCGCTAATTACGCTTAATTAGCGATGGCTACTCAACACAAGCGCCCTCTAACACATCATGTGCATCAGGTAAGAATATCTCAAGTAATGATAACTGGTTGCTCTGCCATCTAAAATAAGAACGTCTTGCATACACTATTTCCGTTCTATCTAGATTTATCATGCCACAATCAAGCTGACTAACGTGGAAAAACGTATACTCACTACGCTTTACATTCTGCTCTGCAAATAATAATTGTTCACCCAAAGATTTATCTCCAAGCTCACAAAATTTATTCACTATCACAGCGTCCTCTGACATTAAAGACGATCGCGCTAATATTAAACTAGACTGGTTGTTCATCAATATGCTTTGACGAAAAAACGTACTCGGATCCAACTTACCTTTTTCTTGCTCAATAATATGGAAATTGTCACATCTAGCTTTAAGTCGCTTGGTCAGAGACCCGGGATCATTCATATAATGAGGTACTAAGTTAACAGCAGGTACTAATTTCATGAAAAGTCCTTCTCAAAGCAGACTTCATTCTCTTTTACGTTTAACGTCTCCTCCTTTGGCTCTTTTATATCGAGAAAACGTGCGCACAAGCATGCAGCAATAGTCGAGATCATGGCAAAGATAAGAAAAACTAGCCCATCTGGTAGTAGCATATTTAACTGTAAAACAAATGCACTAAGCGCCTGCCCTAAAAAGTAAGACATTACAAATCCACTCATTAAACGAGCACGCAGTACCGCAGTACTTAACGACATTATCATATGGCTTAGCGTTGGTAGTAATAATCCAAAACCTATTCCTGAGAATACAATCGTGACATAAGCCCGCCATTCAAATTGAGTTAGTGCAAGAAAAGTTAATGCAATGGCGTAACAGGTAAAGCAAATAACCAATAACCATCGCTCACCCAACGTTGACAACATATGCCTAAACAAATAAGCGACAATCACCGAAATCACGCTCATACCGGCCATAACTATGCCGATCATACTACTCGTTAAGGATAAAGATGAAGCCAGTGTAAAAGGTAAATTAATAAGGATCATATAGTAAAAAAGCATACCAATTAAGCCCATTGCATAGGAAGGAAAGACCCCTTTAATATCAGATAGTGTTAAACGTTTTGTGATCTCATAATCCCTATGGATGGGTATAGTAATCGCCTTTGCTGACATAATTAAAATAACAAAAGACAGTAAATATAGGGCAAACGGGAAACGCCAACTATATTCTGCTAAGCTACCGCTTAAGAGCACAAACACAATTCCCCCCAGATTAACTGCGATTGATTGAAAAGAGATAAAATCTGTACGCGATTTACCTTGAAATGCACTTCCTATAATATGATTGATAACAGTCATACATATCGCAATACCAATGCCGAATAACAAGCGAAAACATAATAACGCATAGATTGAGTTAAGCCATAGACCACTGCTACCTGCGGCACCATAAATAAACAACCCAATAAGTAGTGTGTTTTTTTCTCCAGTGAATCTCATTAGCTTGTCAACAAATGGCGCAGATAATACCACCCCTATCGCAGGTAATGTCATGAGTAATGACACGCAGAACGGGTCATTAAACACCTGATTAATCTGTGTCAATGAAGGGCCTATAGCAGCGTTCCCCATAATAAGTAAGCTACTCCCCAATAATAAACAAATTTTCATTAAGGTATTCGATTTATACGTAGGCATTGATTCTCTCTTTTGTTGAAATCAGAATAATCAGAGAGATTAATTTAATATTATTGTTTAATTTTATATTTGTAGGTATCTCTCTTCCATGCACTATATTGATTTCGTCGTCACGGCAATAGTCTCAATAAAGCAACACAGCGTTGCTCGTTTTCAACCTTGCTTAATAGCGTTAAATAGTTAAGATAAACTCAGGGTTAGCAGACTCTGTTCGTTAAACAGCCAATATCTATGAGTAGTTGTAGTGAAGATAAAACCTTTTACACCGCGTAATGCCCATATTATTTGCGCATTATGTTTAGGATAAGTATGAATTGGAATTTGAATGATTTACCTTTATTTATTGCCGTAGCTGAAACCAGCAGTTTTTCAAAAGCAGCTGTACGATTAAACATACAAAAATCAAGTGTTAGTCGCGCTATAGCCCGCTTAGAAGAGCGGCTTAATGTGAAACTCCTAGAACGTAACAATCGTTATCTTCGTCTTACTTCTGATGGAGCGCAACTGTATCAGCAACTAAAACCATTACTCGAACAAGTTAACCTTGCTGGTGATGAGTTTTACCAAAAAGGACTTGCCGGGGAATTAAATATCGCTGTCACCTTGGCATTTTCACGAGAAGTCATGGCACCACATTTAAATGACTTTGTTACGCGTTTTCCAGACATTCGCTTAAACATGAAAAGTACAACACGAATCTTAAATTTGTACGAAGACAAATTAGACTTAGCGATCCAACTTGGTCCGTTGGCTCCTTCAGGGTTTTATGCCCAACATCTCGCAGATATTGAGCTTTGCTGGATGAGTTCCCCTGCCTATTTATCTGCTAACCCAGAGTTGGTCAACTCCAGTTGGTTAGAAATACAAAAACATGTGCGTTATTATCATAGCCAAGAAAATTACCCTGCTAATTTTTGTTTATTCGCACCCGATGGAAATGAATACCCTGTTACCTTCCCTATGGCAAACCAACTCGAAGATGTACTGATGGTACGCGACTCGGTCGTGGCAGGTGCAGGAATATCCCTATTACCTGATATTTATTGTCGGCAATTAGTAAAAGAAAAGAAACTTATCAGAATTGCACCAGAAATAAAGGTTAGCCCAAATGTGACGATTTATGCCGTCTATGCCAGTAAGAAAAGTTCATCACCACGATTAAAAACAATGCTTTCTTTTATGAACGAAATAACCACAAACTACTTGAATGATGATTAACCATAACAGAAGACCTTCAATAAACACCTAATCATTAATTATGCTTAATTAGTGATGGAAGCTCACATAAAGTCTTCTAGTGCTTGTAATACACCATCAATCCCAAACTCTGCAATCCGTCTTATGCCAACGCACCATAATTAATCACCTGTTGGTATTATTCTTTTGACGTAATAAAGGCCATATTAGATAAAGTAAATAATCAGATATATTAATTTAAATCATGCCTTTATTGTTCATCACACACACAAAGACTATAAGTCAGCCCTTCCCGCTTCATATCAGAGCATTGATAAATAAGGAAAATAAAGGAATGAAAAGATATGTAAGCAACAGGAAAAGATACGTAAATCAACGTGAATTATAAACATTTATTGATAATATGCGCCCTCAAATTAGTGTCAACAAAAAGTTAAGATGTCGGCACACCGCAACATACTAAACATTTTTTTAGTATGTCGCTTTGCAGAAATAGATTAAAAACTTACATGCAATGATTAGCTAAAAAGCAGTAAGCATTACTTCCAGGACGGACTAAGTTATTTAACATTTCTATATATATATTACTTTATTCCGAAAAAGGTTAGAAAATGATACGTTTTACGTCTTGGTTATTACTCTTTTGTACATTAGGTATATTAACCGCTTGTGGTGGGGGCGGTAGTAGCGCTGGTAGCAGTGAAGCACCAAAGCCTTCAGATAAAAAAACACTGACATCAATCCAGATCAATATCAAGCAAGCAACAACATTTGGTAACATTAAACATGATATTGCAGCAGGATTTACCCAGTCATATGATGCCGTCGGTTATTATAGCGATGGCGCTACACAGGTCATAACTGATGACGTAACTTGGCAAGTCGATAATGAAGCACTGGCAGTTATTACAAATGGTAAAGTAGAAGGGCTTAAGTCCGGGGTTGTAATGATAACAGCCTCAAAAGGCAATGTGATTAGCCCAAAAACAAGGCTGAGAATCACAGATGCAGTTCCTTTATCAATTAGTATTGACCTGAAAGCACATGAGATGCTCCAAGGTCAAAAACAAGATATATCATTAACCGCAACATTATCCGATGACAGTGTAAGTAGAGTCACTGATGGTGTCACTTGGATAACTTCGGCTGGAATTGAGGTTAGCGGAGGTAAGGTAGTCGCAATGCAAGCAGGTAGCGCAACCCTAACAGGATCTTATCGTGGCTTAAGCTCAAGCATCGACTTAGTGGTAAAACCAGCGGTACTAGAGAATCTCAAAATTGAAGTCAAATCTAATGAAATTAATTTACCGAAAGGCTTAACGAAAAAAATTACCGTTAAAGGGATTTATAGCAACGACGAATCTAAGGATCTAAGTGACGAAGTAACATTAGTTATTGATGATGAAAGCATCGCTCATCTCAATAAACAGGGCGAGCTAGTTGCTATCAAAGAAGGTAACACCCGTGTGCATGCTGAATACTTATCTATTCAATCACCATCTATTCCTGTTGTCGTTACAGCTGAAACATTAAAAAAACTAGTGATCAGTGCAGATGAAAGCATCAATAAAGGCCTAAGTACCCAGATTCATATTACTGGTGAATTTACCGATGGCAAACAAGGCCCCTTCACAGGCGAAGTCAACTGGTTTGTAAAAAGCATATTCGGGAACGGTTCTGAAATTTTAACCGTTGTTCAAGGACAGGCTACTGCGATTGGAAAGGGTAGTGTAGAGGTTTGGGCACAAGCAGATGACGTAACAAGTGAGTCGATCTGGATTAATGTAGAAGATGAAAAATTACAAAAACTCATTCTAACAGTAGATACATCTAATATTATCCCAAACCAGACGACAAATTATAAAGTAATGGGTCAATATAGTGATAATACCGAAGTGAATTTAACAAGAAATGGGTTAATAATCTCAGACAGTGAAAATGTGAAGGTTGACTTGATACATGGAGAAATTGTCGGAAAACACCCCGGCCACGCGACTGTAACCGCATCAATGGGTGATATAAGCAGTGACCCGATTACCATAACGGTAACAAAGGCTAAGCTAACTAACTTATTAATCGATGTAAATAACTTTCGACTCCATCCTAAGCAAACCTTTAGCCCCAATGTTTACGCCTATTACGATAGGGAAAATACTCCTCGTAACGTTAATACGATGGTTACTTGGTATAGTGATAATGCCTCCATCATTACAGTTGATGATAATAATTTAGTCGCGAAGTCACCAGGTAGGACCACTGTATGGTGTACTTTAGATGGTATAGAGAGTGATCATGTTGAGCTAGAGGTCACCGATGCAATACCAACAGATTTGGATATAACGCCGAAGAACACGGTAACTAAAGCAGGGTACTCCGTCCTATACAAAGCTGTTGCGACATACTCTGACAACTCAACGAAAGATGTGACAAACCAGGTTGAATGGAAAAGTTCAGATATTGAAAAAGCATCTTTTATAGGTAATACGCTCCATACCCAAAATGCGGGAAGGGTCACCATTCACGCAACATTCGGTACATTAACAGATAACGCTAGTCTTACGATTAGTGACGCTAAATTAGTGGCCCTGTTTATAAACCCAAAGGAAGGTAGTATTGCTGTCGGCCAAACATATACAGTAACAGGGATTGCTAGTAATAGTTCATATCAAAATTTTGATATCGATGTAAATAAATTCAACTGGAAGAGTGCTAATGAAAAAGTGCTAGCTTTAACTTCACCAGGTAAGTTCAAAGCAATGTCTGAAGGCTACTCCAAAATTACAGCAATCGAGAAAACGGGCTCAAAAGTAAAATCTTCGAGACACTTTACTGTAGGTCATAAAGCGTTAAACGATATCCTTATTAATGCGACTTCCTTCAAACTGATTTCTGGTACTAGTATGAAGCTTAGTGCAACAGGTATATACACTGACGGCACAAACGATGACATAAGTGGTCAAGTAGAGTGGAGCAGTAACTCTGAAGCAATAACGATTGACAAGGATAGTATTGCTCATGCGCAAGACGATAGCACCTCGTCTAATACGGAAATTTCTGCTAAATTAGGTGATATTGATAATACAGCTACTTTCAATATCAGCAACTCCGAAGAAAAGTAATTGTCATTAACATAGGTAAAAGTTGATGTATGTAATGCCGCTCAATTAAAATGAGCGGCATTTTATTTTGTAATCTCGTAGTGTAGCCCCTACTCCAAGCAATTGGATCATCCCATTCATCAAGTAACAGTACCGCGACAATCAATGATAAATCTAATAGTGTCGTTATCCCCTCAAAAAACATTCCATCCAAGATGAATTTAAATAATTGATATTTATCGTATAAATAGAAAATGAAAAGATACGTAAGCATCGGGAAAAGATATGTAAGCAACAGGAAAGATACGTAAATAAACGTGAGTTATAAACATTTTTTGATAAAATCCCGCCTCAAATTAGTGCCAGCAAAAAATTAAAATGTCGGCACAGCCGCAATATACTAAACATTTTTTAATATGTTGCTTTGCAGAAATAGATTAAAAAACTTATATGTAATTAGAAAGCAGTAAGCGTTACTTCCAGGACGGACTAAGTTATTTAATATTTCTATATATTACTTTATTCCGAAAAAGGTTAGAAAATGATACGTTTTACGTCTTGGTTATTACTCTTTTGTACATTAGGTATATTAACCGCTTGTGGTGGTGGGGGCGGTAGTAGCGCTGGTAGCAGTGAAGCACCAAAGCCTTCAGATAAAAAAACACTGACATCAATCCAGATCAATATCAAGCAAGCAACAACATTTGGTAACATTAAACACGATATTGCAGCAGGGCTTACCCAGTCATATGATGCCGTTGGTTATTATAGCGATGGTGCTACACAGGTCATAACTGATGACGTAACTTGGCAAGTCGATAATGAAGCACTTGCAGTAATTACAAATGGCAAAGTAGAAGGACTTAAGTCCGGGCTTGTAATGATCACAGCCTCAAAAGGCAATGTGATCAGCCCAAAAACAAGGCTAAAAATCACAGATGCAGTTCCTTTATCAATTAATATTGACCTGAAAGAACATGAGATGCTCCAAGGTCAAAGACAAGATATATCATTAACCGCAACATTATCCGATGACAGTGTGAGTAGAGTCACTGATGGTGTCACTTGGATAACTTCGGCTGGGATTGAAGTTAGCGAAGGTAAGGTAGTCGCAATGCAAGCAGGTAGCGCAACCCTAACAGGATCTTATCGTGGCTTAAGCTCAAGCATCGACTTAGTGGTAAAACCAGCGGTACTAGATAATCTCAAAATTGAAGTCAAATCTAATGAAATAAATTTACCGAAAGGCTTAACGAAAAAAATTACGGTTAAAGGGATTTATAGCAACGACGAATCTAAGGATCTAAGTGACGAAGTAACATTAGTTATTGATGATGAAAGCATCGCTCATCTCAATAAACAGGGCGAGCTAGTTGCTATCAAAGAAGGTAACACCCGTGTTCATGCTGAATACTTATCTATACAATCACCATCTATTCCTGTTGTCGTTACAGCGGAAACATTAACAAAACTAGTGATCACTGCAGATGAAACAAAGATTATTGAAGGTCTAAATACCCAGCTTCATATTACTGGTGAATTTACCGATGGCGAACAACGCCCCTTCACAGGCAAAGTCGACTGGTTTGTAAAAGACATGTACCAACTGGATGGATCTCATATTTTAGCCCTTGATCAAGGAAAGGCCTCTGCACTTGTACCGGGTACCGTATATGTTTCAGCAAAAGTAGGTAACGTGCAAAGTAAATCGGTCCGTATCTCTGTAGTAAAAGCAAAAGCACAAAAACTATTTCTAACCGTAGAGACACCTAATATTATCCCAAATCAGACAACAAGTTATACCGTCATGGGTCTATATGATAATGGTACCAGAAAAAATTTAACAAATGATACGTTAGTCCTTGCAGAGAGGGATAATCACACAGTGAGGATTAACCATACTGACGGAACAATTCTCGGAAAAATCCCCGGCACAACAACAATTACCGCATCTAGAGGCGACATATCAAGCGAACCGATTACCATAACGGTAACAAAGGCTAAGCTAATAAAGTTATTATTAACAGATCTGAACGAAGGTCCTGCTGGCCAAACCTTTAAACCCGAGGTTTACGGGGTTTACGAATTGGATAATGATGAGATAACTGGTGCGGAAAATCATCATAAAGTGACACAGAATGTTACCTGGCATAGTCAGGATCACAATATCATTTCGGTTGAGAATCAATCTTTAGTCGGTAAGACACCAGGCATCACCTCTATATGGTGTACTTTAAATGGTATAGAAAGTGATCATCACCAACTGATGGTTACCGCTGCAATACCAACAGATTTGGATATAACGCCGAAGAACACGACTACTAATGCAGGGTATTCCGTCCTATACCAAGCTGTTGCGACATACTCTGACAACTCAGAGAAAAATGTGACAAACCAGGTTGAATGGACAAGTTCAGAGATAGAAAGAGCATCTTTTATAGATAATACGCTCCATGCCAAAGATTCTGGTTTTGTCATCATTAGCGCAACATTCGGTAAGTTAAAAAAGAGCACTAGCCTTAAGATTGGTCAAGCCAAATTAAAAACGATTAAACTAGATGAATTGCAAGACGGTTTTGCTCTCGGTCAAAAATATCAATTATCGGTCATTGGTACTGATAGTTTAGAGGAAGCGATTGCTTTAAATGCAAAGAATTTTAATTGGCACAGTGCTGATAATTCGATTGTGACTTTCACTGCTTTACCTGGTGAAATCAAAGCGATATCAGAAGGCAGTACCGAAGTTACAGTGACCGATAAAAGTGACTCATCAATAACATTCTCTATGACGATTCAAGTAGGTCCTAAGGCGTTAAGAGAGATTCTTATTGATGCAACTTCCTTCGGACTAATTTATGGTACTGATATGAAGCTTAGTGCAACAGGTATATACACCGATGGCACAAGTAATGACATTAGTGAGAAAGTAGAGTGGAGCAGTAGCTCTGAGGTAATAACAATTGACCAAGATGGCCTTGCTCTTGCTCGTCAGCAAGACGATACAGCCTCGTCTAGTACGGATATTTCGGCTAAATTAGGTGATATTGACACCACTAAAAAATTCACTGTTAACAACATCAATGTGATCTATAGAAAACCAAATGTCGTAAGTTTCATCACAAATAGTAGCAATGTCCTCTTTAGCTTAACACCTTCAAAAGAAATATTGCGTATGATGGACTATAATACCTTAAACGAAGCGGATCGAGTGCGTCTAAGACCCGATCATGTCATTTATGAGGGGCAAGGTCAGCATCCACAATTTAAGCACTTTAACTCCAACGATGGGTCTGCTACACAGTTTTGCGAAGGCCTATCGAATGCAAGGTTCAACGATCGCCATAATTGGAAACTTGCGTCGGTTAAAGAACTGAAAATGTTAAGAACGATGTCATTATTCGATGAGACACTAATAGATAGTGATTATTTCACCAATGCTACCGATACTAATACCATGGTTGATTTAGATAGAAAAAATGATAATCCTGTCAAGATGAATCTCCCATATGATACCCAAGGGTATGTCAGCTGCGTCTCAATAGACTAAATCATCATCAGCATAGATAAAGTTGATATATGTAATGCCGCTCAATTAAAATGAGCGGCATTTTATTTTGTAATCTCGTCATGTAACCCCTACTCCAAGCAATTGGATCATCCCATTAATCAAGTAACAGTACCGCGACAATCAATGATAAATCTAATAGTCTCCTTATCCCCTCAAAAAACATTCCATCCAAGATGAATTTAAACAATTGATATTTATCGCATAAATAGAAAGTGAAAAGATACGTAAGCATCGAGAAAAGATATGTAATCAACAGGAAAAGATACGTAAATCAACGTGAATTATAAACATTTATTGATAATATGCGCCCTCAAATTAGTGCCAACAAAAAATTAAAATGTCGGCATACCGCAACATACCAAACATTTTTTAATATGTTGCTTTACAGAAATAGATTAAAAACTTACATACAATGATTGCTAAAAGCAGTACTTCCAGGACGGACTCAGTTATTTAACATTTCTATATATATTACTTTATTCCGAAAAAGGTTAGAAAATGATACGTTTTACGTCTTGGTTATTACTCTTTTGTACATTAGGTATATTAACTGCTTGTGGTGGCGGTGGCGGTGGCGGTGGCGGCGATGGTAGCAGCAGCGGTAGTAGCAGTAGCAGTAGCAGTAGCAGTAGCGATAGTAGTAGCAGTAGCAGTAGCAGTAGCAGTAGCAGTAGCGATAGTACTGGCGAAGCACCAAAGCCTTCAGATAAAAAAACACTGACATCAATTCAGATCCATCGCAAGCAAGCGACGACATTTGGCCGTACAGACTCCACGATCCCAGCAGGGTTTACCCAGAAATATGATGCCGTTGGTTATTATAGCGATGGGGCTACACAGGTCATAACTGATGACGTATCTTGGCAAGTCGATAATGAAGCACTGGCAGTTATTACGGGTGGTAAAGTAGAAGGACTTAAGCCCGGGGTTGTAATGATCACAGCCTCAAAAGGCAATGTGATCAGCCCAAAAACAAGGCTAAAAATCACAGATGCAGTTCCTTTATCAATTAATATTGACCTGAAAGAACATGAGATGCTCCAAGGTCAAAGACAAGATATATCATTAACCGCAACATTATCCGATGACAGTGTGAGTAGAGTCACTGATGGTGTCACTTGGATAACTTCGGCTGGGATTGAAGTTAGCGAAGGTAAGGTAGTCGCAATGCAAGCAGGTAGCGCAACCCTAACAGGATCTTATCGTGGCTTAAACTCAAGCATCGACTTAGTGGTAAAACCTGCAGAACTACGCGAGCTCGAAGTTGTAGTCGACGTCAAATCTGATGAAATAAACTTACCGAAAGGTTTAACTAAAACACTTACAGTCAAAGGGTTTTATAGTAACAAAGAATTTAAGGACCTGAGCAACGCTGCGACATTGGTTATTGATGATGAAAGCATCGCTCATCTCAATAAACAGGGCGAGCTAGTTGCTATCAAAGAAGGTAACACCAGTGTGCATGCTGAATACTTATCTATACAATCACCATCTATTCCAGTGGTCGTTACCGCAGAAAAATTAACAACATTAGTGATCAGTGCAGATGATACCATCATTAAAGGTCTAAATACCCAGATTCATATCACTGGTGAATTTACCGATGGCACACAACGTCCCTTCACAGGCGAAGTCGACTGGTTTGTAGAAAACAAAGACACCTCAGAAAGTTCTGATATTTTAGCCATTGTTCAAGGAAAGGCCACTGCACATGCACCCGGTACCGTACGTGTCAGAGCACAAGTAGGTAGCGTGCAAAGTGAATGGATCAGCATTACGGTAGAAGAAGCAAAATTAAAAACACTATCTCTAAAAGTAGATACAACGAGCATAGTCCCAAAACAGGTAATAAAGTATACAGTCCTAGGCCAATATACTAATGGTACCAACCGCGATATCACAAAAAGTGTGAAGCTTATATCAGACAGTGACACTGTGAGAGTGAACCTCTCTGACACAATCATCACCGGAAAACAGCCCGGTACCGCGACAATTACCGCATGGGAAAATCAAGTATCTAGTAACCCGATTTCCATCACGGTAACAAAGGCTAAGCTAACCAAATTAATGGTTGTTCAGGAACCTACATTATCTATAGCGAGTGGCTTAAACCTTACACTCGATGTTCACGGGACTTATGAATACGATAATGATGATGCTGGTAAGAGTATTGTTCATACGGTTACACCGAACGTTACTTGGCATAGCCAGGACCCATCCATCATTGTGGTTGATAAGCAATCTTTAGTCGGTAAGTCACCAGGTATCACCCAAGTTTGGTGTAGCTTAGGTGGTTTAGAGAGTAAACATTTTAATGTTAAGGTCACGGATGCTGAAGCTCTGTCTTTGCTTATTACTCCGAAAGAAGAGACTACTATTGCAGGGTACTCCGTTCAATATCAAGCTTTTGCGACATACACTGACAACACGGACCACAAGGTCACTGATCGAGTTGAGTGGCATAGTGAAAATCTAAACAAAGCATTTTTTACAGGTAATACGCTAAAGACCAAACATGCTGGTCAAGTAACCATTCGCGCAACATTAGGTACGTTAACAGAGAGCACTAACCTTACAATTAGTAATGCCAAATTAGAAAAGATTAAACTAAATCAGGTGCAAGACGATATTCCTCTCGGTCAAACATATAAATTATCGGGCATTGGTATAGATAGTTTAGACAAAGAAATTTTTCTAGATGTAAACAAGTTTAATTGGAACACTGTTGATAACTCAATTGTGGACTTCATTTCGGCTGGTGAAATCAAAGCGATGAAAGAAGGCAGCACCGAAGTTACAGTAAGTGATAAAACTGACCCATCAATAAAATTTTCGATGAGAATTAATGTGGGCCCTAAAGTGTTAGAAAAGATCTACATTAAATTAAATGTACTCACTCTAATTAATGGTACTGACCATAAAATGATTGCAACGGGTTTATACTCTGACGGCACAAACAAGGATATAACTAAAGAGGTGGAATGGAGCAGTGACTCTGACGCAATAGAAATTGACCAAGATGGTATTGCTCTTGCGACTATGAAATACGAGACTTTTGAGACTTGTGTTTCAGCTCAATTAGGTGATATTAAAGATACCAAGACTATCGATACTCGCAATATCAATAGCCTTAAAGGTACAGGCAACCCCGTCCTCATACCTGTTGACAAGACTTTGTATAGCTTAGCACCTTCGACAACTCTATTAAGAATGATGGGGTTTACTAATAAAGAAGATAAGCATGGCGATTCAAGATTAGGTCATATTTATAATTATAATTATAATAAAGGTCATTCTAATTACCCACAATTTAAAGGTGTTAACTCTAGAGATAACTCTGCTGCGCAGTATTGCAAAAATCTATCTAGTGCAGGGTACAAAAACCGCAATAATTGGACACTCGCATCGGTTAATGAGTTGCAAGTATTGAAAAAGCTCTCACTCGATGACAAACTAACGGATAGAGATTATCTATCTAACGCTACTGATACTAATACCATGGTTAATTTGAGAGAAAATGATGATTCTGTCAAGAAAGACCTCCCAAATGATACCTTAGGCTATGTCAGCTGCGTCTCAATAGACTAAATCATCGCCATTAACATCAGCATAGATAAAAGTTGATGTATGTAATGCCGCTCAATTAACATGAGCGGCATTTTATTTTCATGCTTATAATTTAATTAATCAGATCATCAATTTTGTAAACACACAATCGTGATTGCTCACCGCCATAAATGGCGATGCTTCATAGGTCGTTAGCTACAGCCTGTAAATATTACAGGTCTAACACAGCTTCACTATGCAGAAACGGTCAATCCATCCGCTTTTAATTTAATTATACCGTAATGACGAATATTCTTTGATGCGTTAATGTCGCGATCATGTTGAGTGTTACATGATGGACAAGACCAATGACGGATATTCAACGGCATATCTTTTACCTTATCACCACAGCATGAGCAAGTTTTAGAACTTGCGAACCACTGATTACACTTAACAAGGTGGACTCCGTACATTTCAGCTTTATAAGATACCTTATCAACAAAGGCAGACCATGAAGCATCCGAAATATGACGGCTTAATTTTCTATTCTTTAGCATGTTTGATGATTTCAGAGTCTCAACTATTACCGCTTGGTTATCGTCAATAATTCGTTTTGATAATTTATGCTGAAAGTCATTTCTAGCATTGCTGACACGTTCATGTGCCAACGCTAGTTTTAAACGTGCTTTAGAGCGGTTACGAGAACCTTTTTTAGTTCTGCTTAATGCCTTTTGCTTTCTTCTTAAATTGCTACAAGCATTCACAAGAAAGCGAGGGTTAGCGGTCTTATTACCTCGATCGTCAATTAAGTAATGTGCCAATCCAAGGTCATAACCTGACACGCTTGTAATGTGCTTTGATTTAACTGGGATTGCTTCATCTGACTTAACTAATAGCGATGCAAAGTATTTTCCGCTTACAGATTTTGAGATAGTAATGCTTTTAAGTGTGCCGACTAGCTCACGGTGTATACGTGCTTTTATGGCGGATAATTTAGGTATTTTAATCGTGTTATCAGTGGCTTTTACGCTCGTGCAGTGGTAACTGGATTGTTTACCATGCTTACGGGACTTCTTGCCTTTAGCGAGTAACGGTTTTAAGTCTTTTTGTACTGCAAGTGATATACCTTTTACACTATAAAAATGTTTCTTAATGTGCAGAGCTTTATTATACGCAAACCGAACAGCACCAAACTGAGCATTTAAAAACTCTGCTTGGTCGGCTGTAGGGTAAATACGTACTTTTGTTGCTCTTAACATAATAAACCTCTGTACATTCGTACAGTATCATACCACAAAATAACAAAGATCAAAGCGCTACGCACTTTCGCCTTGTATCCCCGCCCTGATCGGACGAGGGTTTACGGTGTTAACTGCTAAATCAGCTTTTAAGAACTCAATAAACACCCGGAATTTTTCAGGAAGAAATACTCGATGAGAGTATACTGCGTATAGGTTTAACGGTGCGGCCTTGGATGCAAAATTTAATTCAATGAGACTGCCATCTTTTATATGCTCATCACAAGCATGACGAGAAAGGATAGCAAAGCCAACCCCCGATAAGGCTGCCTTAAAAGCCATTTCTCCGCTGTTCACTTTAAAGTTACTAGACACGCTTATGTGATGAAACTCCCCACTGTCTTTAATAAATTGCCACGCTTTTCCTTGCAGTGCTGTCGCTGTTGTTATGCAAGGTAATGCACTAAAATCACTGATGTTACTTGGTTTACCCCATTGCTTAATAACCTTGGGCGAAGCCACAATGCAACATGGAAACTCAGCTAGTTTTTGTGCAATGTAATCACTGTCTGGTAGATCCCCCCTAGTTACAATAATTGCAATGTCGATATCCTCAATTAAGGACTCAAATCCGGCTAAGTTCGTCGTACAGTTAATACTGATTTCAGGATATTTTAATGAAAAATCAATAATAGAATCCCCCAATAATTTGGGACCCATTTCACTCGGAATACAGAGCCTTAATGGGCCTTTAAGTTGCGTTTTATTGGATGTGATGTCAGATTCGAGTTGCGCTAAGGCGTCGAGTAATGCACCAGACCGGGAATAAAGTAGCGCACCTGACTCGGTTAACCTCATATGTCTTGTACTGCGTTCAATTAAGCGGACTTGGAGCTTATCCTCTAATTGTGAAATAGTACGACTCACGTTTGAAGATGGCATTTGTAATGCTTTTGCAGCGCCGATAAAACTGCCTTTTTCAGCCACCAAAGAAAATATTCGGAGTGAAATAAAATCAATATTACCCATTACACCATCCCATTACTGATATCAATAAGTCCAACTTATACCAGCTAATAATCATAAATGATATGAATTATATTGTTTGTCATTAATCACTATTCAGCTAAAAAAGAGATAACTGACAAGACTCAACATTAGCTGGAATGCACGTTTTCCCTACATTATTAGGAATAAGGACTCATTTATGAAAATAGGTATATTAGGCGGCGGTATCGGTGGATTAAGTACTGCCATTGCATTGAAACTAGAAGGCTTTGAGGTTGATGTCTATGAACGACATAGTCGACCAAGCGAGATTGGTGCCGGTATTGTATACTGGCCGAATGCTTCATTTGTTTTAGACCAACTTGGAGTGTTAAGCCAAGTGGCTAAAGTGGCAGGTTCACTCAACTATATGCATCGTTTTTCTAGTCATGGCGAACCGTTAGGCTCACTAGACATCACTCAACTAAATCAATTAATGGCATATCCTAGTTATTCTATTCTTCGTAAAGATTTGATGGCTATATTGACTCAACGGGCTCTTGAACTGGATATCAATATACATTACCGACATGATGTAACTTCACTTTCAAATAACGATAACAACAAAGTTTATGTGCAATTTACCAATGGTAAAAATATCGAACCAGATATCATTATTGGCGCTGATGGCCGTATGAATTCATTTGCGAGAAAATATGTAAATGGTAATAACGCTCCTGTTTATCAGGGTGTTATTAATTGGATTGGTGTATTTGAGTGTAAAGGTGAGGTTTTCACTGATCTTTCGGTTTCAGATTACTGGGGCGTTGGAGAGCGTTTCGGAATAGTACCTGTATCAAAAACAAAAGCTTATTGGGCTGGATGTGTCGTATCTAAAAATATAGACAAGGTAAACCCTGACTTGTATAAATCCGAACTCTGTTCACTGTTTGCTAATTGGCCTGATCCTATTATGAAGATCATCAATAAAACACCTTTATCCCGAATTAATAAAATTTATGTTCATGATCATAACCCAATAAAAATTTGGCATAAAAATAATCTGGTATTACTCGGTGATGCAGCGCACTCCGCCTTACCTACTTCTGGTCAAGGAGCTTGTCAGGCGCTGGAAGATGCATGGCACTTTGTTCATTGTTTAAAAGAAAATGTGAATGATATACCTAAGGTATTTAAGCAGTTTACCAAGTTAAGAGCGGCTAAAACGTCAAAAATTACAATGGGTGGTCGCCAAGTTGCCTCATCTATTTTTAACCAAGGCCAAGCGTTTTGTAAACAGCGGAATTTAGCGAGTAAAAATATGGATCATAAAAGCACTGTTATTGAGATAGCTAAACTCTGGGCTAACGGCTTACCTATCAACGTCTAGCACTGTCGTAAATTTAGGAGCTTAACGGTATCAGCTTGCTAATTTTGAAGTCGTTATAACGCATACCTTTCATTACCGAATCAGAAGGCATTGCTTACTTTCGCCCTCCTTCATATCTCCCACCAAACCAAAGTGTTTATACTTGCTGGTATGGTGGGATAATTACGTAACAATATTAATTAATCTCCAACAATAGACGCGGGTAAAGCGTATGCCCCTTTAGAGACCACTTCCTTCGCATAATCAAACCCAATACGGAATCTAAATACACCAACCCCAGCGATTGTACCCCGAGATAGTTTAGATAACGCATTACCAGTTTTTTCTTTTAAACTCGTTATTTTATTACTTTCAACAATGCTTGTACCCGATATTCCCTCATCAGGAATATGTGGATTAGTTGTTGTATCAGCGTGGACCTGTCCTCTTCCTGTATTAGCATATTTGTATTCCAATGATATTGGTAAGGTAATATTACCATCAGCCTCCACAATCATTGTAGGCTTATGGTCTAAAGCCTGAAAAGCAGTTTCCACACCTTCAAGCACATCAGACGCAGCATGGCACATAACCACGGGATCGCTATCTGATATAACCCCAGCAATGAATCCCCCAGCACAGCCAATGACAGAGGATGCAATATCTGCAGATAGCCACCCCGCAAAGTCTTTTTTATCTTTAGTTGCAATTTCAACAAGATAACTACCAGAAAGCGGGGTTGATTTTAATGACAGTTCAGGCTTATGAATCCTACTTGGTGTTCCTTTAGTAATTTCCGTCCCCATCTTAAAAAAATCAAGTTTAACTTCAGCGGCGACAGTGAATTTTTTTGCATAAATATTATAATCGTTCATATACTTCCAATCCGTCCCCTTCACTGAAGTTAACTGAAAAGGAAGTTTACCACTATGCTTACGCACCATGCGTGGCGAAAGGTCCGCCCCCGCTTTTGCTAACTTGGTATTTTTAACTTTCGGTAATTTAGCAATAGAGTATTTAATCGCATCGCGAAATGCCACCGAAACCCACATTGTTGGCATATTACAATCGGTCTCTGCATCCGTTTTACAATAGCCATTCGCTGATTTTTTCCATGGGTCACCTTTCATTGCCCCTTTCGGAGCTGAGATGACAACCTCAATATCAAATTCATCACTGACCCCCGGTAAGTCTTCGCTAGCAACGTCAAGCCCTAATCGCATCAGCCAAGAAAATTTACCGAAACCTGCGATATGATCATTAATAGTATAATAACTTGGCCACCCTTCCAGCGTCGCGACACTACCATCTGAAAAGTGTAATGTTTCCATATCAACGTCTGTATGTTTAGGTAATTCATTTAACAAATTAGCGAAAGGAACAGTATGAAGTGACTCGTCCAATAAGACAGCATCTCTAAAGCGAGCCCCCACATCACCTGTCGATTGACATTTGTTTACTGCAATATCAAATATTTTACAACGCCAATAGTTGCCCATATGACCAAGTTCTTCAAAATAAAACTTATAGAAATCAGCACTCCCCCTTGTAACAAAATCACTATTAAGTACGATAAATGCATGCTCATTATTATAAATGGTACCTGCTGGACGTTGACCCATTGTGCGAGAATCTCCCCAATAAGGTGTTCTTTGTTCAATATAAGCGGGGTCCGAGAAAAACTTATACAACTCATTATTAATCTTTGCTGACGTCCAGTCTGCATACTTGGCGTTTAATTTAATAACATCGGTATAGTTTTTACCAAAAGAGTGCGCGAACAAAGATGACAGTCGATTTTCAAATTTACTGCCACCACTCGCATATTCAATGTCAATAAGAGAGCTCGGATTATAACTAAGCGGATCTGAGATATATTGTTTAAAGTTAGCATTTTCAGGCGTTAGATTATTCTGCACATTAATTTCTTCAACACTTGATCCTTCCCAGAAATCATAATGAATTGGATCAAGCTGTGAACGTAAATCGATAATGTTTTCATAGTCCACTTTAATAAAATTTTCTTGCCCTGGATTATCTCGCCACATTCCAGCCTGACGAATGGCTTCAATCGCGTCAGAACCAAAATCATTAATCACATCAGAAACGATATCTTGCAAAGCTTCACCAATACTATGATCGTCATTTAAATCGGACAATACATCAGTTAAAAACGTCATCACACTAGGGTTTAGTTCAGTGTCTCCCGTCTCTATCTCGACAACACCTTCAACAGCCTCACCAACTGGTCCAGCCAAACCTAATAGCATACGCCTTAAATTAGTACCTGATGGATTATCTGCATAATCAACAATATGCTGTACTTCTCGGCCAACTAAAGGCATGTCTTCCAGTGAATTCAGAAGAATATTTCCAGGCTTAGTATCAGCCATATATTTATCAACAGCATCCAAGTATGCCTTATGTGCATCCTCTGCTTTCTGATGGTATGCCTCTTTAAGCAACTTTAGATCGGCTAATGCACTACTTTCTTCCTTTAATAAAGCTGAAAAATGGGTTGCATCTGCAGTCGCCCAATCCGTATGTAATTTGTGATAATCCATAGCACGGCCTATGTCAACTTGTACGCTCACTTCATTAAGCTTAGCGTCTCGCTCATTCTTAAGGTTTTCCCATACATTATATGCATCATTATATTGCCCAGTAAGTACCCCACACGCTATTAAAGCTGGAATATTCCACCATCCAGTAGCACATACCAAATCCCGTGTTTTTTTTAATTCATTCTTTTTATTCTCTAGCGCTAATATGCGGTTAGGGTAATCATTATCTATATCTACCTTTAACAGGTCATGGTCCAACATCTGACTGAATAAGCGATCCATATGTGTTTCTTTGGTATCAATCATGGACTGTAATGTTCGCTTTGTTTCTGCATGTTCTGTATTGAGTAATTCTTTACACCAATTACCTTCAGTGCCATCATTAAAATTAATCTGATCTTGACTCGTGCAAATTAATGGCTTTGCTATTTGTATAATTTCGGGGTAATCATTAATGTTAGTTCCTTCTTCAAGCCAAGTTTGACCTAGGTATACCCAACTTCGTATCTCATTAGACCTTATTGTTTTCATCTGGCTGTTGGGGATATGTACATTAACTGAATATGTCGATGTAACATCAATGACGATACTTTTCCCTTGGGAACTCTTAGGCAAAGAGATATTTCCCGTCCATGCTCCATCCCTCATATGTAATGTAACTTCATCAACATCTTCAAAATAGGTAGCCAATTTAGCTGCATTATTTTCCAAACTACGTAGCGTTACATTATCATCAATCTTTTTGTACTTTGAGTAATCAGGTAAGCTGACACACTGTTTACCGTCAATCGAATAACATTGTAAATCCCCCTTAATATTTTTTGAGTACCATAATGATTGACCTAAACTGGTTGCATCTATCCATTTAGTTTCCTTATTGATAGCAATTTTACAAGGAGAGTCGAGAACATCATAACCTGTCACACCAAAGGTATTTTCATAGTTAACAACCCGCTCTCTAGGGGTGAAACTGTTACTTGAACCGCATTCAAGGATAGTGAGTTCTTGGTAATCAATATCTTTTACCGATACATCTATCGTCAAAAGGTCATCATAGGTAAGTAATCCGATCTCCCCAGTCTCCTCCATGACGCTATAAAGAAAGCTTTTACCTGTTACATACGAGGTTGCTTTTTTTATATCTAGATATTCAAAATTTGTTTCTGGTGTAGAAAAAGATGACGATGTGGCAGGATACGAACAAAAAAGAACAGCAGGTAATACTAATAAATGTTTTAAATTCATCATAACTCCATGTAAAGTTAAATCATAAGCTTCCGTATTGAACACGGTACAAACCTACAACCTAAATGTTACACGGGTGCTACACAAAAACACCTTTACACAACCTTTTCATTACTTTACCGTACTGTTTTTATTGATTCTCGTAATATGTTAGCCACATAACCCTTCAATAAATAACTTATTAAAAACGCACAAATATTCTAGATTAAAGTCTCATATTATATTTAACTAAGTAAAGTGTGTATTTGTGTTTACAAGGAAGTATTAAATGGCTGAGCTAGCATCTAAGGATTGGCTTGAATTGAGTAAAGATGATGAGACTGGGATTGAAACAATCAGAGCGCATTTTAACGGTCATGCATATGATCCGCATTGGCATGACAGTTATTTAGTCGGTATCACTGAACAGGGAGTTCAACAGTTTAACTGCAGACGTAATACCCACACATCTTTATCTGGTGGTAGCTTTCTGCTTGAACCAGGGGAAATACACGATGGCAAAGCACCTGAGTATGGTGGCTTTACTTATCGAATGCTCTACATCCCACAAGATTGGATAAAGGACAAGTTTTTGACCCTGTTTGATAATATACCAAGTAGTTTTGAGCTTAACTTTGATACCACGCTATCGAATAACAAAGCACTGTCAGCCAGTATTTCATCTGCATTTTTATCGTTACACCATCAAGACCCGAAGATAGTGAAAGATGCGTGCTTAGACCAGATGTTAGAAAAGCTAACCATCAATTTAGACTGGAGAAAAAAACAGTCTAAATCTGTTGAAGTTGATGTTATTGCGCTTAAAACACAAGATTTCTTACATGCCAATATTTATACCGATATAGGCTTAGATGCCTTGTCTCGTGCGGTTGATGCAGATCGGTTTAGAATAAACCGAGCATTTAAAGCTGCCTTTGGCCTTTCCCCTCATGCTTATTTGATTCAGCTTCGTTTGGTAAAAGCGCGCCAATTACTCTCTCAGGGCTATCAGCCTATCGATGTTGCTAGCGAGCTATGCTTTGCCGATCAAAGCCATCTAGGTCGTTGGTTTCGCCGAGTCTATAAATTAACACCTGCAAATTATCAGCAGCTCTGCACAAATCATCCAGACTATCGCTGACAATACCGAGATACTCATTACATCGTCAATTTAATGGTATCTTGTTATGACTACTTTATATTTAAACTTTTTGTTATTTGCTGTTGTTATCTCTATCACTCCAGGTCCAACAAACCTTATCGCGTTAACCCTTGGCCATCGATACGGCATTAATTCTGCTTTCGCTTTTATCATTAGTGCTGCAAGTGCTGCGTCGTTAATTCTCTTATTTACTGCGCAAGGTATCGCCAACATACTTATTACCTACCCCCTACTACAACAAATAATGGCATGGATAGGCTGTATATGGTTAATCTGGTTATCTTGGAAACTGTATTGGACACCCGCTATAGCAACAGCAGATGAACGCGATGCCTTTACGAGGCCGAGTTGGATTCAAGGTGCAGGCTTGCAATTCATTAACCCTAAAACATGGTTTATGGCCATGACCGTCAGCAGCTTATTCAATAGTACTGACTCTCACAGCTTCAACCACAATCTAACCTTAGCAATAATATTCTTCTTCGTTGCTTGCAATACGCTTGTTTGCTGGACATTACTCGGACAATTAACAAGAAAAATATTAAGCAGCACAAAGCAAAACGATATCATCAACAAAATACTTGCGGTCTTACTTTTACTATCAGTGCTGTCGGCTATGTTTACACTGTGATAAATAACCTATGCGCTTAAGCTTGAAAGCGTCGAGTAAACTGGAGCGCGATTCAAAATGGCTTAAAGATACACTTTCCAGAGCAGGACTAACCCACTGTTACGACCATGTATTTAGTACTTTTATAGTACGTAACACCGTTGCGTTGTTGTTATAATTGGAGACTGTAAGACACTTACAAGCTGTATATCTTCAAACGACAAAAAGGACATTTAGAAATGGAACATACTGTACTTCCTTACAACCTGCCGAAGTCCCCAAAAGAGCAACTTAGGTATTTAGCTAAAATAATTAATATCCCTTACTCATTTGTGGCCAGTGGTGGACAGCAAGAAGTTGAAGCTATGACTGCAACTATTATGTACCGACATTTAAACCGAATTCAGCAAATGGAAGCGTGGAAATTAATACGAGGCCTTGATAGTCGCCCGCTAACTGGAAAGCTTGTTGATAAGGTTTTAGATACAAAAACCAACCCTCAATGGGGGATGTGGTCAATGACGAATGAAGAATTATTAGCTGATAAAAAAATTCACGAAATAATTAATACATATGCAAGTGGGTTAGGTGTAACAGCATCAGCAGCAGGTACTAAAAGTGTACTACAAGAAGTTTGGAAAAATAAAAAATTATCCAAGGGAGGTTGGGTTACTCTAATCATTTGGGGAGCAGTGATATTTAATAGCTCTGAACTTAGTAAGGTCAATACTGAGTTAACAAACCGAACAACATTGAACACCTCTTCTTTATATTAATCATGAATAGACTCTTTGCAATCGTAATTTACCTAATAAATGTAATTGGTGGGATATGGCTATTTAATTCTGCTACTCCAGAACACAAAATATATCTTTTCTATGCTGTGTTTATATTTGCTAACGTTCAAGCTTTTTATTTAAATTTTAAAATAATCAAACTTCAGGATAAATTGGATGGAAAATCTTAAATATATTGCACTGATCTTATTAATCTTTTGTGAAAGCGCACTCGCGAATAGTAAATTAGAGTGTAAAGTAGATCAATTCCACGTACCGAACGTAGAAATTACGGTGGCTAATGCTCCGGATATCAAGAAAACAAGCGCATCATTTATGGATGATGATAATAATTATTGGCATTTGGCTGCGTATGAATTACACAAAAAAGAAAATTTGTATCTCCTAAAGGGGATGAATAATTTAACTGACTCTAAAGCCATTATAACAATAGCACTCCGTAATTATATAAATCGGCTTGAAGATAAAATGTTTTACACTACGCATCTTAGAGAGTCTTTTCCAGTATCTATTTCAACACTTTCTGGTAGTGGGTATATAATAGATGCCACTTTTGATGATTCGACTGTGAATGAAACATTTGCTTTTTGGATGATCGTAAAAGACGACAAAATATTTTTTGGTGACCTTCATATTACTACCGATATGGTGGAACCTTCTATACAGGTAGCTCAAGAAAGATTAACTGATTTCATTAAAACCTGTGAGATTGTAGCGGATTATACGTGATATCAATTATGCACGTATATTTCAGTTTTTTACGATAGTGATATTTATCCGAAAGGTTAGACTAAATATGAACCTAACGCAGTCATCTCCATTAATGCGTTAGGTAAGTAACCCTCACACCTTAAATAATTTTTAAAAACGAGATAAATCGAGTGTAATAGGATCGCCTAACCATTGCACATATTCGGTGTGGTCGAGCAAGTCATCGCCTGTTACTGCATGTAACAATACTGATACCCCTTGCCTATGTTCAATACACCAAGGTACAAATACATCAAAATCGTCTGCAGTGAAAGAGGCTTGAAAACTCCACTGTGGATGCGGTCCTACTGGTTTGGTATTGAAATTACCGACATATAAACCCAATTCTTCATTGATGCTTGTTCGTAATGCTTGTGCGTGTACTCGTGATGATTCATCAAAATAAAAATGTGCATGATAATTGTCATGACCATTAACGGGCATATCCATAAACACCTCATAAAATAGAGCTATAACATTGGCTTATAAAAAAAGATTCAACATAACACAATTACTGTATTGCAGAATACGACCTTTACTTTCTTCACATTCGACATAAATAACGCAACAAACACAGCACATCAACTCACCAAATAACGTTTATTTACAGTACCTTACACTCTATCACTGCTTTACATTATTTACCTTTAATTTACTGGTCATCGATGTTTATCTTAGTATAAGATGGCGAATACGAACAATTATCATTTGGATCTCCGTTAATATGAAACGAACTGTTGTAGCTACTTTATTTGGTTTATTATTCTCTGCTAATGCTTTATCTGAAACGATCACAGTCTCTCATCAACTCGGTAAAACAACATTAGACACTAAACCTGAACGTGTTGTCGTGATAGGCACGGGTACACTAGACGCCCTAGACTATTTTGGTATTAAGCCGGTTGCATTGAGTAAAGCGACAACGATGCCAGATTATTTATTGAAATATAAAGCGAAAGAGTTCGCGTCGTCAGGTAGCTTAAACGAACCTGATTTTGAAACTATCTACATGCAAAAACCAGACGTAATTATTATTGGTTCTCGCGCTGCCGAATCTTACAAAGAACTATCCAAAATTGCCCCTACAGTGATGTTTGCACCTGAATCAAACGGCTATTGGCAAAGCACCCAGAAACAATGGCGTATGCTCGCAGACATCTTTGAAATCCAACCTAAAGTAGAAGCAAAGATCGCCAGTGTTGACTCTCAGATCTCCGAAATTGCCAACTACAACAAAGCCAACCACGTTAAAGCATTAACGGTAATGAGTGCAGGCGGTAATATCACTACGTTTGGTGCACAGTCTCGTTTCTCTGCTATTTACCGTGATTTTGGTTTCCAAGAAGCCGTGCCGAACATTAAAGAGTCTCGTCATGGCGATTTGATCTCGTATGAGTTCATCAGCAACGTCAATCCAGCTAACCTGTTCATTATCGACAAAGACAAACTGATTAATAAAGACAAAAGCCGTACCCGTGAAGAATTTGCTAATCCCTTAGTTAAATCAACCACGGCTTATAAAAATAACAACCTAAATTACCTTGATATTAACGCCTGGTACATAGCCCTTTCAGGTGTCACTGCAACCGATAAAATGATCCAAGATATGCAGAAATCACGCGCACTGTAATTGAGGTTTACCTTGAAAAAGTTACTCTTTGTGCTGGTATTACTCAGCATTGCATCGGTATTTATTGGCGTGGCAGACTTATCGTTAGCGGCCATTTTAGCAGGCGATACTGATGCCATTGAATTATTGTTAATCAGTCGCCTCCCCCGCTTACTCGCTATCTTACTCTCGGGGGCAGGGCTGAGTATTGCCGGGCTTATCATGCAGCAAATCAGTCAGAACCGATTTGCGTCACCATCGACATCTGGCACCATTGAATGTGCCATGCTCGGCTATGTATTAAGTTTAGTCTTTCTCGGCCATGGTGACAGCTTACTGCTTATTTTTGGCATGGCGATCGCCGGTACATTGCTGTTTATTCAGTTTATCCATCGCATTCAATTTAAGAATGCCATCTATGTGCCATTAATCGGTATCATATTTGGTAATGTGGTGTCTTCTGCTGCTACCTTTATCGCCTATAAATATGATGCAGTGCAAAATCTGTCAGCCTGGACGGTGGCTAACTTTGCCAGCATCCTGCAGGGTAATTATGAACTGCTTTATATCGCCCTACCTATCTCCATTATTAGCTATTGGTATGCAACCCGTTTATCTGCGGTTGGCATGGGTAAAGACTTCGCCACCAATATTGGTTTGAATTACAAACACGTACTCTTCATCGGTATTCTACTTGTGTCTGTGATGTCAGCCTCGGTGGTCATGATTGTCGGTCAACTGCCTTTCTTAGGTCTGATCGTCCCGAATTTAGTGGCGCAATTCTACGGTGATAATTTACGTAAAAATATTCCACTGACGGCTATTATCGGCGCGATTTTAATTTTACTTTGTGATGTGATAGGTCGCGTGATCATCTTCCCTTACGAGATCCCAATTTCGATGATCATCAGCATGCTTGGTGGCGTAGTATTTATCTTCTTTATTGTAAAGGGGAAGCAAAATGTCTGATTCAATGAAGCTAGCCGGACTGGCTGTTATCACCCTTGTCTTTACCTTTTTATTCATCGGTGTTGGTTTAGATGCCTCGAATTATGAATACTTTTTATCACGACGCGTGCCGAAAGTATTCGCCATGATCATCGCCAGTATTGCCATCGCTCAGTCATCACTGGTGTTTCAAACCATTACCCATAATCGTATTTTGACCCCAAGTATTATGGGTTTTGATGCCTTATATTTACTCACCCAAGTTCTGGTTGTGGTTATCTTTGGTGGTTTTAGTGTATTGCTATTAAACCCCTTTGTTAACTTTGCCTTATCAGTCGCAATCATGGTGGGGTTTTCGTTATTACTGTTTGGCTTTTATTTTCGCAACAATAATGGCGAGGGCAACGTCATCACGTTATTGCTGCTCGGGGTTATCTTCGGCCAGCTGTTTAGCAATGTTTCATCATTTTTCATGATGTTGGTTGATCCCAATGACTTCTTAACGATTCAATCAAGCATGTTTGCAAGTTTTAACAATGTGAACCAAGAACTGGTTTATTTATGTGTTGTGCCATTGTTTGCGGTCAGTGCTTTGCTATTCAAATTAGCCCCTGTGTTAGATGTATTTTGGCTAGACAATGACAATGCAATTAGCTTAGGCGTTGATACTCGTCGAGTCACCAAGCAAGTGTTAATACTGGTGGCAATCATGATCTCGTTATCCACCGCCTTAGTCGGTCCCGTGATGTTCTTTGGCTTGCTCGTGGCAAATTTAACTAAAGAATTCTTCCATACCTACCGCCATCATACGCTGCTTATTGCCAGCAGTTTAATGGCGATGTCGATATTGTTATCGGGACAATGGATTGTCGAAAACGTCTTTAGCTTTTCAACCACGCTCAGTGTGGTGATCAATTTCGTTGGTGGTGTGTACTTTTTATCATTGCTTATTCGACAAAAAATTTAATAAAGTAAGTAGGACACATAAAACGTGATTTCATTAACTCATTTATCTAAAGCCTTTGGCCAACACAAAGTTGTCGATCAAGCTTCCGCCTCTTTCATTAAAGGTGAAGTCACGGCAATCATTGGCCCGAACGGCGCGGGGAAAAGTACCGTATTGTCGATGGCAAGTCGCTTATTAAATAAAGACAGTGGTAGTGTCATTATCGACAATCAAGACATATTAGATTGGGATACTAAAGCACTGGCGAAAAAGCTCGCAGTATTACGCCAGTCTAACAATCTCAATATGCGCTTTACAGTCCGAGAACTAGTGGCTTTTGGGCGCTACCCTTATAGTCAGGGCAAGCTAACAAGTAACGACAATGACGTGATTGATAAAGCGATTGGCTATTTAGATTTAACACTAATCGAAAACAAGTACCTTGATCAGCTCAGTGGTGGTCAACGTCAACTCGCCTTTATCGCGATGGTCGTGGCTCAAGATACCGATTATGTATTTTTGGATGAACCATTGAACAATCTCGACATCAAACATTCATTACAGATCATGAAAAACATCAAAACCTTGGCTCATAAATTAGGTAAAGCAGTTGTTATTGTGATCCATGATATCAACTTCGCATCTTGTTATTCAGACAATATCGTGGCACTTAAGCAAGGCAAAGTTGTCGCGAACGGGTCAGTCGCAGAGATCATTAACCAAAAAACATTGTCAGCGATTTACGACACTGATTTTGATATTCACGAAATCAACGGTAAGCGTATTTGTATGTACTACGGGCAATAACCGAATTATTAAGGATATAAAAATGAGTAAAAAACCAAGCACCAGAGTATTAACCGTAATAGACAGCCAGCAATTAACATCTAACATGCAGCGCATTAGCTTTCAGGCTGACGACCTGTCTGACTTCCCCTCTGATGCAGCAGGTGGCTACATTAAGCTACTTTTTACCGAGCAAGGTAACACTGACATTTCACAACTAGCGACAGATGAACGTCCAAAAATGCGCACTTATACCATCCGTCATTTACGTCAAGCCCTCAATCAATTAGATGTTGATTTTGTGCATCATGAACACTTAAACATGAGTGATAATAACAGTGCCAATAATAACAAGGATTGTAACAGCAGCATTGGTGGCTTTGCCGCAGCGTGGTCACAGTCTGTGAATATCGGTGATATGATCTCAATAGCTGGACCAGGGATGATTAAACCAGTCAATGTTGATACAGATTGGTACTTCTTAGTCGCAGACATGACAGGTCTCCCAGCCTTGTCTGCACAACTCACTAAGCTACCAACAACAGCCAGTGGTTATGCGGTTATCGAAATTAACCATCAAGATGACAAGCAAACCTTAGTCAAACCCGAGGGTATCAACGTTATTTGGGTTGTCGCCAATAAAGCTAAGACAAACTTACTGGCTCAAGTGAAAGCGTTAACGTGGCAGCAAGGTGAGGTGTCGGTTTGGTGCGCTTGTGAGTTTTCAGATATGCGTGCGCTACGTGTGTACTTTAGAAATGACAAATCCGTCGATAAAGATAATATTTATATCAGTAGTTATTGGAAAACAGGTTGCACTGAAGATGGCCATAAAATTGCCAAACGTGATGACAACGAGGCTGAAGACTCTTTAGCTAAAGAACGTGTACAGTCATAGTCCGGTTTCCCCATACTATCTTTGCCTAAATATCGCTGAGAATTCCCCTTTCAGTTATTTTCGAGTAAACTAGCCCGGTTTGTATATTTCTAACACGGGCTAAATTATTTTGCATACTCTATCTCAGCTAAAATCTGGTGAATTAACAGGTATTAAGCGTTTATCATTATCAGAAAACCTGACTGTTTTCCCACTTGAGATCTTGTCATTGGCTGACAGCTTAGAGATTCTCGATTTATCAAATAACCAGCTAACGAGCTTACCAGCAGAGATTATCCAATTAACCAAGTTGAAGATCTTGTTTGCATCAAACAATCAATTTGTAACGCTACCTGAAGTACTTGGCCAATGCCCGAACTTAGAAATGGTCGGCTTTAAATCAAACCAAATTAACCAAGTACCAGAAGCCTCTCTACCAACAAAATTACGTTGGTTGATCTTAACGGATAACCGAATTGAAGTATTACCAGATTCATTAGGCGAACGTCCACGCTTACAAAAGTTAGCGCTTGCTGGTAACTGCTTGACAGAATTACCTCAGACTATGTCTCAGTGTCATAACCTTGAACTGGTACGTATTTCAGCGAACCGCCTAACAGCATGTCCCGAACAGTTGTTTGGCCTGCCGAAGCTAGCTTGGTTTGCGTTCTCGGGCAACCCGTTTAGCCAGTCTGATGTATCGATTGATAACGTGCCGCAATTAGCATCATCAAGCTACACATTACAAAACGTACTGGGACAAGGCGCATCTGGCGTGATCTCAAAAGCCATTTGGAATGAACAACAAACGCAATTCCCTGATGAAATTGCAGTTAAAGTGTTCAAAGGTGAAGTCACCAGTGACGGTTACCCTGAAGATGAGTTACAAGCTTGTTTGAAAGTAGGTAACCATCCTAGCCTAGTGCAATCGCTTGCACAGGTAAAAGAAGACGGTTACTTAGCCCTGATCATGAACTTGATTCCTGCGCACTATGCAAACTTAGGTCTACCACCATGCTTTAACAGCTGTACACGTGATACCTTCCCAACAGACTTTAGCTTGTCTATTGTGCAAATTAGCAAGATAGTCGCACAGATGGAAGACGTGTTTACCCATTTACACGACAACCAAGTTTGTCACGGCGATCTGTACGCCCACAATACACTGTTTGATGTGGATGCTAATATCATCTTTGGTGATTTTGGTGCCGCGACTATGTATCACATGCTAACAGACACACAACAAGCGCAAGTGAAACAAATTGAACACCGTGCACTACTGCATTTTGTTGATGATTTATTAAGTGTTTGTATTCAAGAAGACCAAGAAAGTGACGAGTTTAAACGCCTTAAGCAGCGCACTAATTAAAGATTATTATGCCCGTTTCCAGTATCAAGATAACAAATTGGCTGATGTTAAACGGGCTATCATGATAATAACGATTATTTATAGCTTAAACTTAGCGTTCTTATAACGCGCCATTGCCGCCACGTCTTTATCTACAATTGTTTGCCCTATTGGTGCAAGTGAGATAACCGCTAATTTCAAATGCTGTAGGGCAAATGGAATACCAATAATAGTAACGAAGCATGCGGCCGCAGACATTACATGGCCGATTGCCAGCCAAACACCCGCAAAGATGAACCACAACGCATTACCGATAAAACCAAATCTACCGGTACCGATATCTTCAGCGCGCGTTAATTCATCGCGGAATATGGCTTCTTTACCAAATGGAAAAAATGAGAAACCCGCGATAACAAAGCAAGAGCGCCCCCAAGGGATGCCAACAATACTGATAAACGCTAATAGACCAAATAAAACCCATGCAAGTCCCATGACAGCGCCACCAAACAGAAACCAGATTATGTTACCAATTGTTCTCATGTTATCGCCCTACATCCGCTTAATCTAAATTAATCACAGTACATCAAGCATTGGACTACAAAAAAACATTTAAATTCAAGATTTATGACCTAACCTAGATAATTTCAGCTTTCATTATATAATTAAGGCCTGAAATACCACCAAGGTATAAGGCTCCAGTAACTTATAAACCCGATTTTTGATAGCAACTTACCGCACCTAAATTCTTATATTTAGTTAAGATAACGATTAATTAGATTCAATTTGCGTCTTCATAACAGGCTTTTCACGCGTCAACCACCAGCAAATTAACGAGGCGATTGTCACCATTACCACCCCCTCCCAGAATTTAGTCGTCAACTCTATATCTAATATCATTGCAGAAAAGAAGGTCGATAAAATTGGCGTGAAATAAGAGAGCGTAGCTAAAAATACCATGTTGCCGCCGATAATACCGATATTCCACAGCGCATAACCACTGCCCATCACGATACCCGCAAGTAACAAGTCAAACGTAGCTTCAGTCGTAAATACCATGGTAGGTTCATTGCTTATCAAATATTTAATCCAAAGTGCAATCGCAGTACCAATGAAGAACCAAGTAATACCATTCATACCATTGGCGAGCGTCTTCGTTATGTTGCAATACAACGCCCAAATGAACGCACCAAAGAACGCCATTGAATAACTCGCGGGATTGGTCGCTATATTACTGCTTAATTGACTAATCGAAATACCATCATCACCACCCACGGTCCATGCTACACCGAAAAATGACAGGGCAATAGCAGGGTAAAGTAGCTTGTTAACGGGTTTATCGCTGATAAATACCGCGAGCAAGACCGTTAACGAGGGCCACAAGTAGTTAATTACGCCCATTTCTACCGCTTGGGTGCGGTTATTTGCCATTCCTAATGCCAAAGATAAGCAAATTTCATAACTAACAAACAGTCCACCGCCAATGAGTAAATAGCGAGGAGGAAAGCTTTTAAGCTTAGGAGCGCCTAAAACAATCAGCAAAAATACAGAGCTGACAGTGTAAATCATCGCAGCACCGCCAATGGGCCCTAACTGCTCGGCAACATTACGGATTAGCCCAACAATAGTGCTCCAAAGTAAAATAGCGAGACAACCAGCAAGGGTGAACTTATGGGAATTAATCAAGTGAATACCTTTAAAATATTTCAGTCGTGGATAGTACAGTCAAACAATGACGAGCATGCACTTATTATTTGAATCTAAGCTACTTGTCTTGGTACAGGGGTAATAAAATATCGGGTGGAATTTAAGCTTGGCTTGAATAGCAGGGATATTCCTCGCATCACGAAAGATGCGAGAAACATAATTTATTATTAGCTACGGCTAGTAACTTCTAATAAATGATAACCGAATTGTGTTTTCACTGGACCTTGAACTGTATTTACAGGCGCTGAAAATACAACTTTATCGAACTCAGGAACCATCATACCAGGACCAAACTGACCTAAATCACCGCCGTTAGCGCTTGAAGGACAGTTTGAATTTTGCTTTGCAACATCAGCAAAATCAGCACCAGCTTCAATTTGAGCCTTTAGTTCATTACACTTTGCTTCGTCGTCTACTAAAATGTGTCGTGCAGTTGCTAGAGCCATGTTTTTTTCCTTTGTTTTACTAGGGGGATAAATTAAAATCAGTGTAAGACAAAAAAATAAAAAAGGCGAGAAATGGTTAATAGCATCCTCTACTATTTAACTAAATCACGGTCATAACTTAACCTTTTAGCTGCATCTAGAGTAAGCATTTGCATGAAGGCTTTGGTCTCATAATCGTTACCGACGGGAGCACCGCCTGCACCACCACCGCTACCAAAAACATTCGTCGGCACTTGGCGTTTAGCATAAGCCTGAGCCCATAACTGTTGGATTTTGATTTCTGCGTCTAACTTTTGCGCTAACGCATTATCAGCCTGTAAAATCACTTCTTTTTGATACGCCTCTGCGTCAGCCAGTGTGCGCTGAGTTTTAGCTTCGATAATAGCTTTTTCGAAATTAATTTGTGCTGTTTCACGGTGAATTTCCGCTTCTGCTTTTAACTTCTCAGCACTCGTAATAGCCAGTTGTTTATCCGTTTCAGCTTCTGTGGTTTTTTGGATTTGGTCCACTTTTGATTGCGCTTGTCTTTCAGCTACTTCACGCTCACCACGTGCGATAACCAGTAAGCGCTGCTCTTCTTCTTGCACACGTTGTTCGCGTGCAATCGCTCTATCAGCCGATGCTTTTTGTTTCAATTGCATTCGCTCGATAAATTTCTGGTTTGGATTCATATCAGTAATTAATGCGGATACTACCGTGATACCAAAATCGGTAAATCGTTGGGTTTTACGCTGTGGTAAGCCATCAGAATCAAGTACCTTACGAACCACAAATATCGTTTTTGTATCTTCACCATACTCTTCCTGCTCACTACCTAATGCAGCGTTCGCAGACGCAGACGCTGTTTTCATCGATCTAACAACCACTTCTTCACGTTTTACTAAATAAATACCATTATTCATTTGATGTTCGAATTCAGAATTAAACTCAGTACGTCCACCAGCATAGTATTCTTCGGCAGTCATTAATGAGGCATTAGCTTGTAATGTTTCCTTAAAAGCCGGCAGTAAGGCAGTTCGTAGTAAGTTTTCAGGAGAACGATACTCATGGGCTAACTTAAGGAACCCTTCTTCATCAGAAGGTATAGAAAATCGCACAGTGGCTTCCGCTTTGGCATCCACTTGATCTAAAAACATGATACTCATTGGCGGTAAACTTGCAGACGCTGAATCTTGGTCTTTTTCAGCCGTAATGGCATGTTTAATTGCCCCCGAAGCCGCCTGAACTGTCATCGCACGTTTCCAAGCATTATAGCGGCCAAATGGATAAAATTTATAACCAATTTCAGTCACTACAGCTTCGTTACCCGTTACCGTTCGTACATGATAGATGTATCCCGGTTCGGCATAAAAAAATGATTGTGAAACGACATATAGCATGATTGATAAAATCACCCCACCCAGTGTACCTTTAGCTATTTTTGACCTTATTTCTGCATCCATTGCGAAGTATCCTTTGTCCGTTTATTTGAGTAAAAATTCTAAACGAAACTATCAGCACAACGTAGAAATCACAATTGAATAGCGATAAAACCATACTTTTTTGAGCTGTCACCCTTCTTCGCGCCCCCCATTTACCAGCGTATTCCATATTTGTCTTTGATTTTCTTATATAATCTAAAATCGTCACTAATACTGTATTGATACCAACCTTGACCAACAATACCAACGTAAGCAAAGAATATTGATAAGAAAATGATAATGATACTGCCCGTTAGTTTATATTCTATTGATTCAGCCATTTCCCATAAAATATATAGGGTAAACAGACCGAACGCAGACCCGCTAAAGCAAATCAACCGTCGAAGTATAATCCACGTTTTAGCAATCACAATTTGCACTTTTGAGGGCTTATTTTGTCGTTCTGGTGATATATACCAGCAAAACAAACTGCAGGTTGATATCACTACAATTATCCAAAACCATGGTGGCACGTGTTCCTTCCTTTTATATTTTTGGCTACATAATCCTTTTCGGCTCATAGCGATAATGGCCTGTGATCTTATAATTAAACAGCATGTCTTCCAGTACTGGGCCACCACCAATATTATGAACAACTAATGGTCTTGCAGAATCATCTGACCATTGATTCAAAATTATGCCAATGTGAGGAAAATTTCCAGGTAGCATCCAAGTGACAATATCCCCAGCTTGATATAATTCCCCGTCCTGTTTAATTGGTAGCACTTCACCATGACGCGTAAAGAAAACTTGCAAATTAGGGACTCGCCGATGATCGATGTTGCTATCTGGGCGAGATAATCCCCATATTCTCTTTGAAGGGTATTTTGAGAAATTAGTTCGCATATCCTCATGCACCAATGACTGAAGATCAACACCCAACTGACGGTAACTACGAATTAGCACGTCGGTACAAACACCGATATTAGAGGGTACGTCACCATTAGGATAAGCGATTCGATAATAAGAACCATCATATCGAACACTATGTTCAGTCCTTTCTAAAGCCGCAGCAACCAAATTTGATGTGAAGGTACTTCCATAAGCAACAGGAGTACACAGTAAAACCAAAAGCAGAGTGAAACGTTTCATAGCTTATCCTATAAAAAATGGAATGCTAAAATAATAACTATCAACTTACCAAGACTTATACGCAATAACAAAATTTAAGAACAAAACCATACTTTTTTAATACATCAACCTTTCTCGAAATACTGAATTAGCATTCCTTGATACACTCCTTGTTCACGAGATTCGAAGCCGAGTTTGAAAAGTATATGCTGAGATGCCGCATTCTCAGGTTCCGTTAACGCTAAGATCCTCTGGTAGCCAAGCTGCCTTGCGAACTCTAGCACTGCTTGACTGGCTTCAAACGCGTAGCCTTTACCTCTAGCAGACAGTTTTAAGCGATAACCTAATTCGGCAGCTGCATTATTGTGATATTCGAATGACTCAATACCGCAGTATCCAATTAAATCATTGGTAGATTGTTCGATCACCGCAAGCTTACCAATGCCGTGAGTTTTAAAGGCGTTTAAGAGTAATTCAAAACGGGATTCAGCTTGCGATTGACTCATTGTACCTGTCGGAGAGTACGCCATGAAATCAGCATTTTTTAATAGCGTAACAACAGTCTCTTTATCACCTTCTACAAACTTTCGTAATATGAGTCGTTCTGTGAGTAGCATCTATATCATCCCTGTGTTTGACGTCGAATTAACTGTCTTCACAAAACCGAAACAGGTATCCATTAGGGTCTTGCACAATGAATTGTTTTTGAGTGACGAGCTGGTCATTACATCCGTAGGTTTTCGTTTCCAGTTCCATATAGATAGAGCTTGGTGATAATGACTGAATACGAACATAGATATTATCAATATCGTTTGTATCCCACTGAAAATTAACACCACGGCCAAATGGTACATTCATATCACCCGTTAGCCATTTTCTTCCTTCGCTATTTAACCCTTCTAACATCAAATCAACGCCACCTAACGTTAGAAATAGAAACTGTTCTTCTGGACGTTGATACTTAATACTGAAGCCAAGAATATCGACATAAAAGTGTTTACTTACATCAATATCAACACAATAAAGCTCTGGTACAACTCTTAAATTCATCAATAAGCCACTGATTATAAATACAAATAAGACACTAATTTAAAAATGGGGGGCTGAATAATCAGCCCCCAAGAGATCTCACTACAATTATCTAAGAAAATACGGGCCTAAAAAAGCTACGTTCATAACTTACGATACAATTTATCTCTTCTGCGAACTTAAAAGCTTCTATGCACTCTTGATCATCAAGCGATTTAATTCGATATTCCTCGTAAGCAGCCAAACTTGGGAACGTAAATAATGCTAATGCAATATTGCTCGCACCTTCCGATGGTAAAAAATAGCCATTGTGCTGACCACCAAATTTCTCAACCAGAGGGATCCACATTTTAGCGTAGGTTTCGAACTCTTTAACCTTTGAAGCGTTAATCACATATCTCACATAACAAGTAACCATTTATATCAAACTCCCTTTTAGTAATGTTTATGTTTTCCGTTTAATCTTTAGGATACCAAATCAAATTGATTCAACATACACGCTCAAGATCACTCGATGAGTAAACAGCTAAGCAACTTCACGCCATTGATAAAACTTTGTTTGAGCTAATTCCAACATAGGTAAGTCCTCTTTGGTATCTCCATATGCAAACACTGAATCAAACTTTAATAGATCAATACGATGGTTGATTAAAGTAACTTTGTTATCACCACCACAATCACCGTGTACGTAATTACCGGTAAGTACTGCACCTTTTGATTCCAATTCACTACATATCAATTCTATATTGTGTTGTAGACACCAGAAATAAAGGTATGGGTTTAACGACGCAGAGACAACAACAATTTTATCACCTCGGGCTTTGTGCCAGTTAATCTGCTCCATTGCAGTTTGTCTTAATATCGAAGGCAAATACTCCAAAGCAAACTTTTCTCCCAGCTCGAATACCCGTTTTTCACTGCGATTCCAAAATGCGAATTTAGCTAAGATTGGTCTAATTTTAGCAGCAGGAAACAAGCCTATTTTGTGTAACAAAATAACGGGTGATAGCAGTATCATACCCGCAATTAAGCGATACTTTGGGGTCGCGTAGAAGATGAACTTGGTAAATGCATCTTCATTGGTGATGGTGCCATCAAAATCAAAGAAAGCGATATTCATACTAAATACCTTTTTAAGGCAGCTATTATCGGCGGTATTGTCGGTGCGTAAACACGAGGTATTGCTTCAATATCGAACCAAGTCACTTCTCGGCATAAATGCGGTTCGGCGTTAATGATTTCACCTTGCCAATCATCACACACATAAACGTAATGCTGACAATCGACATTAGGATCAGATAACTGAATTAAAAAGTGAGATTGATAGGATCAACCCCCACTTCTTCTAATGATTCGCGAATGGCACTTACTTGCGGGGCTTCGCCAAGTTCAATTCGACCACCAGGAAGACTCCACTGCTGATCAAGAAATTCAGTGTTTTGACGAAAGCTAAGCAGTACTTGATAACCTTTGATGAAAACAATTTGGACTACATCCTGATACATAACTTATCCTTAAATCGTGAGCTTTTGTGTAAAGCTTACGGCTTGCAATGAAAGTTAAGTTTATTACCATCCAGGTCTCTAAAGTAAGCGCAATAGAAGCCACCAGAACGCACACCAGGGTCACCTTCATTTTGCCCGCCTAAGGCTAATGCTTTTTTATGCAGCTTATCGACCTCTTCTGTCGAAGAAACACTTAAAGCAACCATGGTGCCATTGCCATAACTCGCATCTTCACCATCAAAGGGGTTACCGATTGCGAGCATAGGTTTGTCTTCACCAAAACTCCACGCTAAGAATTTTTTTGAATCAGCTACTTTTTTTGCGCCCATCATGTCCATTAAAGCGCTGTAAAAATAACGCGAAACGTCGATATTTTGTGACCCTAACATTACATATCCAATCATTCATATTCTCCTATACGGAATTAAATTAACCTTATTTTGCAGTAAACAGTGTTGGAGGCAATCGCTGTTGTGACCGATTCTATTTAATACTTATTAAACTTGTTACTTAGCGACCAAGTATGTCAATATTTCCACAATTTGATTTGGTGTCGTTGCCCAAGATTGCGCGGAACCATCAACTTCTTTCAAAGCATGGATCAAGCTTTCGTCATGTAAGGTAATATAAGGTTTACCTAAAGCAGCGCAGTAGCCTGCATCGAAGGCAGCATTCCATTGCTTATATTTCTCACCGAAACGTATGACCGCAAGATCACAATTTTTAATCGCTGTTTGAATACGGATAGCATTCACTTTTGATGATTTATGATCTCGCCAAAATGACGTACTTTCTTCACCTAAACAATCACCAGCTGCATCACTTGCTTCATGATTCGTAATCGCTGACGTAAATTGAATATCGAGACCTTTCTGTTCGCAGCCACTGATAATTTGTTCGCGCCAATCACTGTGAATTTCACCCGATAAATAAACCACGTATTTCATTAACTTTACCTATTCCATTGAAAATCTCGTAACAATACCCTAACAATTTAAAACAATAAGGTAAACGGCCCTATTGATAATGAAGGGGATTATAGCGACAGTACAAAGCCCGTCGCCATTCATTTTCATCTATCAAACAACTTAAACTAGCTCACCACAGTAAACGAACTCAATCCTAAGCCACTGCCCTTGTTCACTTTAACTTGTACTGGAATACGTTCTTTCAAAGCTTCAACGTGACTAATAACACCAATCATTTTTCCTGACGCATTCAAGTTATCCAGCGCATCTAAGGCGATGTCTAAAGTCTCTGCATCCAAGGTCCCAAAGCCTTCATCAAGGAATAGCGAATCAATACTGGTCTTGTGGCTGACCAAGTCAGATAAACCAAGTGCTAATGCTAAACTCACTAAGAAGCTTTCCCCCCCGGATAAGGTTTTGGTATCACGCACCGCATCGGCTAACCAAGTATCCACCACCTGTAAAGCCAAGGCTTCGCTGCCTGATGCGAGCTTACGCTGCAACTGGTAACGGCTGTGTAAACGGTTTAATTGTTGGTTGGCTAAAGTCACTAAATGATCCAAGGTTAACCCTTGCGCAAAGCGGCGGAACTTACTGCCATCTTTCGAGCCAATCAAGCTATGTAAGTAAGCCTTGTCATCGTAGTCTGCTTCACAGGTTTTGATCTGCTGATAAAAGTCAGCTAAATCTGCGCTACGAGCGGCATCATCGGCAAGGCGTTGCTTCAACTCACCTTGGCGCTGTAAACCTTGATTTAACTGTGTCGTGATCTCGTCTAACTGAGTAACAATAGTGGCAATATCCAATTCAGTTAATTGTGTCTGTTGCAGTGTTAGCAAACGCTCACTGGCTTGCTCAAACAACGCCTGGCAGCGTGTTAAGTTCGCAGTCAGTTGTGATTTAAGCGCCAATAAACGCTGCTTTTCTTCTGAAGGAAGTAACGCCTGATTAAACTCAGCTTCAGTGGCAAAAGGACTCGTCGCTAACGCTTGCTGCCATGTCGCTAAACAATCACTCGATTCTTGCTGTTGCTGCGTCAAACCTTGTTGCAATGTAGTTAACTCACCTTGCTGTGCATGCAACTGATTCGATAACGCATGATCTTGCGTTGAACATGCATGATGTGCTTGTTCTACGGCAGTTAATTGTTGCTGCATCGTTTGTCGTGCATCTGCTACGCTACGCTGACCAAATAACTGCTGACGTTGCTGCTGTTTCGCCATGAGGTTCTCAGACAAGCTAGACAAGGTTTCTAAGGTCTGCGTTATCGCTAATTCCAATTTCGCCAGCTGTTCACGTAATGGCGTTAACTGACTTTCTGCCGCGACATAGTGCTCATTAGCTGACTGTAACAACTGCGCTTGCTGTTCCCAGGTTTGTAGTGCTTGCTGACACTGAACTAACCAGTGATCGAGTTGGCTCCATTCCGGTAATGTAAGTCCGAGCTCTGTCACGCTATTGGTCAACGATTGTTGTAACTCGGTTAATACCTGCGCTTGTTGCTGCACTTCTTGTGTTAGTTTCTGCTCAGCGTCTTGTGTTGCTTTTACATCACGGTTTACCAATTCAATTTGATGTTGTAGCTGTGCACTGTTTTTATCAAATTCAGTCAATGCCTGCTGCGCACTTTGTAATTGCGTGTTCACTGTTTTCAACGCTTGAATGCGTTGTGACAACTGTGTTAATTGCAGGCCTCGCTGCTGGATAAATGCTTGCGAATTGGCGCTATCCTCAATCATAAGGTTAGCATTCAGTTGTTGGGTATAATCCTGCCATTGTTCTATTAAAGACGTTAACTGTGGCTGCAGTGTCGCATTACGGCGATTAAAGTTATCAAGCTTGGTATTCGCTTCGACCAAGCGGTTTTTAAGCTCTCCGCCATCGGTCTCAATCTGTTTTAGATCCAGCTCTAATTGTGCTTTACGCTGCGCTGTCAGTGAGTCGGCAATATGTTGGTATTCTTCTATTAGTGGATGCGCTGTCGAACCACATAACTGACACGCTTGCCCCGGTTCTAACTGGCTACGCAATTGTTCTAGGCTCGCAATCTTCTGTTCTTGTTCTAATAAACGCTGAACATCGTTTAACTCATTCTTTTTGGTTTTAAACAGATCGCGCTTAGCTGTTATCTCAACATTAATATCGACAAGTTGTTGCGTTAATACAGCCATACTTGCTTGATTGGTCTCAAATTCTTGCGACTCAGTCAGGTAACGCTGTTGTAAACTGGGTAGCTGCTCAACAATACCCTGTAAGCGTGATTGCTGACTAAATGCCTGTTCAAGATCAGCTAAATCATCACCCGCGAGTAAATTAGAGACTTGCTGCAGCGCTTGATTAACTGCCTCTTTCACCGACTGCTCACGTTCAATATTGGCCGTCACGTTATTCGCTAGCTGCTGTTGCGCTGTTAAACTTTGCTGTAATGACTGCTGGTTAGTAATCACTTGCTGCTGCAGTGTCTCGACATTAGCTTGTTGTTGATTACATTGCTGTATCTGGCTCTGCCATAACGGTAATCGGGTACTTAACTGCGCATCTTGTGCATGTTGTTGCTGATACGCTTGGCATGCGTTGACTGTCGTTTTAGCGGTTTCGGCTGTTTGCGTTAATCCGGCTAGACTCTGTTGCGTGATCTGCTGTTCGCTATTTTGTTGTTGCTGTTGCGACTTAAATTGCAGTTGTTCTTTGGTCAACTGCGCACACTCATTATCCAATGGTATGATCTGCTCATTGATTAATGTTTCTTGCGCTTGGTTTTGCTGTTTACTGGCATCAAGTTGTGCTTGGCTAGACTGCAGTTTCAGCTGGTTATCCGCGACAGCTGTTTGAGCAGAAACCACTGACGCTTGCAATGCGTGTTGCTTTTTCTCTAATTCCGCGAGCTTAGTATTAGCTTGGCTTAAATGCGTGAAAGGTAAACGCAACGCTTCCGCTGGTTCCGCCTTTTCTAGTTGTTCTAATTCAGGCTGTTGGCTTACAGTTTCTTGCTCTGCATTCGCTAAGCTGATTTGTGCTTCTGTAGCACTGACTTGTGCTTTTTCAAGCTGTTCTCGCCACTGTTTTTGTTGCTGTAAACTGGTTTGCTGTTGGCTAAGGTCAGTAACTAAACTTCCTACTGTCGTTTGCTCACTGACGATCTCAGTACGTTGCTCGTCACTGAGTAAGTTAACCCCGTCTGCTTTAGCACGGAGTTTATCTAATTCCGCTTTGGCTAGGTTATGGCTTTCAAATACCGCTTGTGAGATCTGACCGTAAATTTCTGTACCTGTCAGTTCTTCTAATAACTCGGCACGATCGTTAGCGGGCGCATTCAAAAACGCGGCAAACTCACCTTGTGACAACAGCATAGATTTACGGAAACGTGAAAAATCGAGTCCAGTAATATCAGCCACCAACTGCTTTTTCAATTTCACTTGGCTTGCCAGAATATTACCCGATACAACTTCAGCCAGCTCTACCTTCATCTCTTGTAAATTGCCCTGCGGACTGTTTTTAGCTCGGCGCTGACTCCAGCTGGCGCGGTAACCTTTACCTTGCACTTCAAATTCAACTTCTGCGGCACACTCTGCGGTATTACGCGTCATCACCTCATTTTGCGATTTCGATATCGCTAAGCGTGGCGTCTCGTGATACAAGGCCAAACAGATCGCATCGAGGATGGTGGTTTTACCAGCACCTGTAGGACCAGTGATAGCAAATAGACCATTACTTAAAAACGGTTCTTGGTCAAAATTAAGCTGCCACTCGCCTTTTAACGAGTTAATATTTTTAAAGGAAAGACGTTTGATCTTCATTATTTGTCCTCCTGTGTCGCATGCTCTACTTGCTCAACGATTTGGCTAAAGGCAAGTTCAATTCGTGATTTACGGGCAATTTCCACATCAGTCGTAAACTCAACGCCTTCTAAACAACGTTGGAAAACATCATTCACAGACAATTCTGATAAGGTTTCTTTAACTTGGCTATGCAAATGCTGCTCTCTGTCTTTACGGGCTCGGCGCACTTGTAAGACTTCAACAGGCAAGTCTGTGGTCATCATTTCAATGCGGGTTTGTAAATCGGTTAAATAATCTTGCTCTTGCACTTCAATGCTCAACCATACCGGTAGCTCATCATCGTGTGTTTTAAATTCGGCTAATTGCGCTTCGATACTATCAAGGTTACCTTTCAGTACCTGCATTGGTTGGAATTGTGGGATGGTCAGTTCGGTAACATCCTCTAACGCCCCTTTATCAAAACTCACTAAGTTTACGCTCTTCTGTTTTTTTACTTCATCAAAGCTAAGGGGTATTGGTGAACCGCTATAACGGATATGCTCTGACTTTGCGACCTTCTGCGCGCGATGAATATGACCAAGGGCAATATAATCTGCAGCCGGAAATTGATTGGCAGGGAATGCTTCAAGCGTGCCAATGTAGATATCGCGTACCGACTCTGTGACCGATACACCCAGCGCAGTTAAATGACCCGTGGCAATAATCGGCACTGCGAACCCAAGTTGTTCACGCTTTTGCTTAGCAAGTTGATACAGATTACTGTAATGCTCGGTAATTGCCGAGCCTAAACGTTGCTGTTTTTCAGTACCAGATTGCCACGCTTCACTTTGCATCACGTCACGGGGGCGAATAAACGGCACTGCGCAAAGCAATGCCCCCACTTCACCTTGGCGATCCTTTAACTCTAGCACCTGTTGCTCTAAATCCAGTGACACACTCGAGATAACGCGGGTATTAAGCTGCGACAATAATTGCTTTGATTCATTTAATGTCGCCACAGAATCGTGATTACCCGCTAGAATAATTAACTGACACTGTATTTTACTCATGGCAACAACAAAACTATTGTAAAGTTCGCGCGCATAACTTGGCGGAGTGCCAGTATCAAAAATATCACCAGCGACAATAACGGCATCTACTTGATGCTGCTCTACCTGTTCGAGTAACCAAGCCATAAAACAGCTGTGTTCATTAGCGCGACTTTTTGTGATGAAATGCTGGCCAAGATGCCAATCTGAAGTGTGCAGTATTTTCATGAAACGTTTGTTTCCTAGCGGTAAATGTAAGCTACCGCTAGTGTAGATAAATACTGGTTTTACTTCCAGTTGTTTTAGCCCTAATCACTTAAGTTGCAAAAATTAACATAACAGTGGATTTATGCGAGAATAGCCAAATAACTAAACACTTAAAAAGAAGTATTGTTTATGCAAATACATCACATTGAAGGTTATATTCAAACTATTCTGTTAGTCGAGTATCCAGACAAGTTATTATTACTTGATGGCGGCTGTCGATGTGATGTGCCCGTTATCAAAACCTTCATTACCGAAACATTGCAACGTGATATATCTGACTTAAAATTAGTGTTGGTATCACATATGCACCCCGACCATGCTGGCGGTGCACACTTATTACGTAAAAAATTTGGTTGTAAAATTGCGTCAGTTGGATTTGAACGTCAGTGGTATCAAGGGTTTAATGGTCGAGTCGCGCATGCTATTGATCTCATTCTGTCTTTATATGTCGCACATCGTAAAGGTAAAAATATCCGTAACATTTATTATCCCCCCGACCTTAAGCCCGATATTATTTTACAACACGAAACCTGTGTGCCTGGTTTTAACGACTGGATAGTACATTTTACTCCTGGGCATACCGACCGGGATCTGTCGTTTTTACATCAGCCAACACAACAAATGTATGTGGGGGATATGATTTTAAAACTCAAAAACAAGTTCACCTCACCCTTCCCTATCTATCAGCCTAAGGCTTACAAGCAATCACTCAACAAACTATTGCAACTTAACATCAGTAAAATATTAATGGCACATGATGGTTTCTCTGAAATCACGCCTACAGACATTCAGCAATTAATTACAAAAAGTACCAACCGACCATTAACTGTAGAAAAAGTAATTAAGCACAAATTTAAAAGCTTCATTTTCAATAAAAAGACGTAAATATTATTGCATTAGAAGCGTGACTTATTTGCCTATCAATATTGACAGCTCAATTCTTTATGCTGGCGGTATTCAGCGGGTAATTTTGCGATTGCTTTACGTAAATCTTTGATACGCGTATCGTGTGATGGATGCGTTGACAATAGCTCAGGCGGTTGCTTACCGTTTGATGCAGCAGCCATATTTTGCCACAATGCCACGCTTTCTTCTGGATCAAATCCCGCTTTCGCCATTAATTCTAACCCAACAATATCGGCTTCCGATTCTTGGGTTCGTCCGTACGGTAACACCACGCCATATTGCAGACCTAATCCTAACGCTTGCATTGCAGTCTCTTTATACGCTTGATTTTGCAATGCATAATCCGTGACCTGTAAGCCAAGGTTGGTGATCTTTGATTGTGATAGACGTTCGTTACTGTGCTTTGCTGTTACGTGAACAATTTCATGCCCCATTACAGCCGCTAATTGTGACGGTGTTTTCGCTACTTTTAATAAGCCGGTATACACACCAATATGACCACCCGGTAAGGCAAAAGCATTCACTTGTGGGCTATCAAAAATAACCACATCCCAATTGGTTGGCTGGTCAACATAATGCGTCAAAGTATCAGCAATACATTGTACATAATTGTTCAGTTTAGGGTCGGTATTGATTTTTTCTTGCTGTTTAATTTGATCGAATGATTGTGCGCCAAGCTGCGTCATATCACCAGATGAATACAATAGCACCTGATTACGACCCGTTGGCGATGCAGTGCAGCCCACAACTAAAGATGATAGTACGACTAAAGGTAAGATTTGTTTAAACATGCGCCCTCCTAATTGGCTCTTTGATTTGATAACAAACTAGTTATCATCAAACCAGTATAAGGAGCAGCTTACAAATAGTAAAATGCTAACAATCGTCTCTTGGCTAAAAACTTTTAAACTGATTGGTTTTTGTATCGTAATGATAACCAAGCGTATCTAATTTATTGGCGAGCGCTTCGGTAGGCATTTCATAAGATGCAGAAAGATCATGTAGATCGGTACATTCTAATCGTAGTTTTTCATTAACAATACCGAGTAAGATAGCAGTATCCATTTGTTCAAAATTACTTAAGTCCATCTTCATCACCCGTCATGTAAGTACTGATAAGTTAAGTTTAGAAGACTTAAGTCATTTTAACAGGCGTGGCCTCAATCGCTGTAACTATGATTCAGACGCAGGTGTCTCATGAAGGTGACGCCATAACACTTCATCTCCTTCAAGCGTCAATAAAACAGTTGAATGTCTCAATGACTCTATGTGGTTAGGCAAAACTTGACGTTCAACATAACTCACCAAAGCCCCTTGTGACCACTCAGCTAATATCTCCATTTTATCCATAATAATTTTAAGCCCATCCTTTGTACCGCAATTATTCTGGAAAAATGCTTCCAAAGTAAGAAAATCTAACTTAGTACCATTGATACTTATCATCGAAAAGTTCCTATCAAAACGTGAAAGTAACACTTCAAGATCACCTTTACCTTGCCCAAGCCAATTCTCAATTTTTACATGTGTATCGACAAGTTCATTAAAAAAACGGTTCATACTATTTCCTTTAAGCGTTTATTTTTTTCAAGACAGCTTTGTTATCAATATATAAACAAAGCAAAAATGGCACGGCAGTCACAGCCGCCGCGAGATAAAAACTGATTTGATAAGCACTCAAGCTATCAACAGTCATTTGTAGTAGCTGCAGTATCAAACTCATTACAGCAACACCAACACAAAAACTAAACTGGCGATTGATATTCCAAATTGCACTCGCATCAGCCAACGATACACAATCAATGGTTAAAAAAGCTGAACTCTGGGCTGCACTACTACATAAAGAACCACCAAAACCCATTAATGAAAAAGAAATCAGCAATAGCAGCGGTTGATCAACCATAGTTATTTGAGATAAGCATAAAATACCAATACCTTGGATCAAACACCCCAGCATAAATAAAGGCTTAGGACCATAATAATTAAATAATTTGCCCACAAGCATAATGGCTAAAAATGCTGACAATGACCACGGTATCATCAGTACACCAACCGATGATGCTGACATACCCAACTGCATTTGAAGGTACATCATTGCGATTAAATTAACGCCCATAAATACACCTGGAATAAACAAATAAACCATCATCGAAATACGAAGTAATGGATTACGAATTAAGCCCAAATCAAGTAATGGCTTAGGATGACGGAAACTATGACGCACGTAATAAACCAATACCGCAACCGCTGTAATTAGTAATATAAGAGCACCGAATAGTTTGTTGGGGACGGCTAACCAGTCTAAACCGAGTAGTAACAGCGTTAAGCCCACACTTGCAATAGCGAGCCCCCGAACATCTAGGAAGTGACTATCTTTCGGAAATGACACTTTATCGCTACGCAGCCACACAAAAGCAAGCACTAAAGCAATCAATGTCAGCGGTAAATTAACAAAAAATACCCATCGCCAATTTAGCTGATCAACAATAAGGCCGCCGAGAGCCGGAGAAAGTGCAGGTGCTAATAAACCAACTAACATAATAATAGAAGAAAGACGTGCGCGTTCATGACTCGCATATAGTTGGTAGGTGAGAGTCTGCCCTATCGGAATTAACAAGCCACCACTTAAACCTTGAAGTAAACGTAATCCAATCAGCAGTTCGATAGAGTTAGCAAAACCAGCCAGTGCTGTCGTCACAATAAATAAAGTGAGCGATAACAAAAATACTCGACGCCCACCAATACGTAATGCTAACCAAGCACTAATTGGTGTAATTAATATCAATCCCAAAATGTAACTCGTACTTACCCAAGTCAATTGATCAACGCTCGCATTCAGTGCCAGGCCTATCGCGGGGTAAGCTACATTAGTAATAAACATATTAATGAGATCGATAAAAAAACCCAGTAAATAAACAATTGCAACTTTAGTTCGATATTGCATAAAACCTCCTACAGACGAAAGATACGCAGTCTAAATCTAAAATCACAGTGGATAAATAGGGTATAGTCACTTACACTGTCAAAAATAATTTGACAGTTAACGAGAGGAACATGCTTAATTTACAAAGGATGAAGATCTTCACTGCAGTGGTCGAAGCCGGAAGTTTTACTGCAGCGGCAGAGGTGTTGGATCAGAGCAAGGCTGTCGTTAGCTTCAATGTCAAACAACTAGAAGCTGAACTGGGGGTTTCTTTATTAAGGCGTAGTACGCGAAAAATTTCACTCACAGAACCCGGTAAACATTTCTATCAAAATAGCCTACGCTTATTAGCGGATGCTGAGCACATGTTGAACGATGTGCGTCACGATCATCATGGTTTAAGTGGTGTGCTACGTGTTACAAGTACTCCTGAGTATGGTGCACACAAAGTTGTACCAGCGCTGGCAGCATTCGCAAAAAAACACCCTCAGTTACATATTAATTACATTTCATCATCTAAGCATGCTGATTTAATTGCCGAATATTTTGACATCGCTATTCGATTGGGTGAATTGGCCGATTCAAATTATCACGCAGCATATATTGATCATTTTGCTATTTTCCCTGTCAGCTCTCCAAGTTATCTAGCAACGAATAACATAAATACGTTATCTGACTTAGCACAAGCTAATTGGATCACTAACAGTCGCTTAAAATCGCCACTGAGTTGGCAAGTAATAACACCGCAAAAAGAAACTGTATTACTCAATGTCGAAAGTCCTTCAACCATCACTGCTGATAGCGCTAGCGCACTGTTAGCCTTTACATTAAACGGGACGGGCATCGCACTAATACCCGAATGGCTTGTACATCCAGCATTAGAGCAAGGCCAACTCATTCACTTACTTCCTGAGTATATTTTTCCATTACAAAATATTTATGCAATCTATCCAAATACTCGTTACGTTCCTGAAAAAGTGAGAGCTTTTATTGATTTTTTACGAGAGTGGTAGGTACCAAAGTATGCTATCGACCATGGGACGGGAAATTAAGAAAATCTCAAGTCATTTTAGTCGGCGTAAGCAGAGGCTAGGCTGATTTCTTAAACCAATTACTAATAAAAGAAAAACGGGTTTTCTTACGTTGCGCTAATTTTTCTAAAACAGCTTCATCGACCCATTGTTCCGACATTTTACGTGCGTTATCAAGTGATTTACGATCCATTTTACCTTCGATCATTTTTAGCACTTTTTTCACGTCTTTGCTGTTTTCACCATTTAATTCTGCAGCATAAAGCCACGCATAACCTAAACCATAATGTTGCTGAATACCTTCGGCATAAACATACATCATACCCAATTGTACTTGCGCAGCTAAATATCGCTTACGTCCCGCTTCTGCATATAATTTAAATGCTTGTTTTTTATCTGAATCAGTGCCTAAGCCATTAAAGAACATAGTAGCGAGATTATACTCTGCTGCTGACACTTCGTATTTAATCACTTCGGCAGAAAAAGCATTTGGATTACTGGTAAACGACCGCACTGCGATACTGTACCAGTAAAAAGCATCTTCATAAGTACCTCGCGCATAAAACATATCCGCAGCAGCCAACTGAGAGAAAGGGCTGCCTTGTTCGGCTTCTGAAACGATTTGTAAACGAGGATCTCGCGGTTCTACTCGCGCGTTTTCAATATTGTCTGACATGCTTGTACTTACCAATAAAAACAAAAAGCCAGCAACAACCGACTTATACATAAAATTGAATGCTGTATAAATATCACTATATTTTTATACAGCAGTTATTACATTCTACCGAAACAACATCCTCCTGCATAGGTGCTATTACACCGTTGTTTTTTAACCAGTGGCAGGTAATTGTTTAAGCGATTTTAACAACCGATTTAACCTTGTTTGAATATACTTGTGCTATTATCGCCTCATTAAAATAGATAAAGGACAAAAAATGTCACAGCAGACAGCAAACAAAGCGGTATTAGTATTCAGTGGTGGTCAGGATAGTACTACCTGTTTAGTTGATGCCTTACAACGTTATGATAGCGTCGATTGTATTACCTTTGATTATGGTCAACGCCATAGCCAAGAGATCGAGGTAGCGAAAAAAACAGCGGCTTATTTCGGTGTGAAAAATCATAAAATCATCAATGTTGATCTGCTTAGTGAACTGGCGATTAGTTCACTAACTCGTGACGATATAGCGGTATCTCACGAACTGATGGATAACGGTTTACCAAATTCGTTTGTACCAGGTCGCAATATCTTATTCATGACGCTGGCGAGTATTTATGCTTACCAAGTCGGTGCTAACACAGTTATTACCGGTGTATGTGAAACTGATTTTTCTGGTTACCCTGATTGCCGAGACGAGTTTATCAAGTCAATTAATCAAGCTTGTAACCTAGGTATGGCTAAAGATTTTAAATTTGAGACGCCATTAATGTGGTTGAACAAAGCGGAAACATGGGCGCTTGCAGATTTGCATGATGAACTTGATTTCGTTACTCACCAATCACTGACTTGTTATAACGGTGTTGTGGGTAAAGGTTGTGGCGACTGCCCAGCCTGTCTATTACGTAATAATGGTTTAAATGATTATCTCACCAATAAAACTGTGCACATTACAGCGCTAAAAGGCAAGTTACCACGTTTAGCGGGTACTCAAACCAAGTCATAATAGCGCTTTAATAAGTAAGCCAGAACTCAATTGTATGTTCCATTTCAGCACATACAATTGAGCCCCTCTTCAATAAACTGAACGTTCCTTCCTTTATTATTCCGCCGTATTTATAAGAATACGTTAAAAATCAGTGCTGAGATGGCAATCAATCCCATGATGGTAACGAAAATATTACTTAAGGCACCACGGTATTTCGCCAATGCTTCAACTTTAGATACCGCGTACATAGGCATCACAAACAAGATCATAGCAATAACTGGTCCCGAAAATATTTCCATCATATTTAAAATACTTGGGTTCATTACTGACACAATCCAGATACTAATAAACAATATAAAAATAGTCAGCTTGTTAGTCGCTGCAGGCGTCATGTCTACTTGCTTACGTATCAAACCATTTAAGCCTTCACGAGCGCCTAAGAAATGCCCAAAAAATGAAGATGTAATAGCAATGAAAGCAATTAACGGACCTAAAGAAGCAATTAAAGCATTGTCTTTCACATTTGCAAGATACGATAAAACAGATATGTTTTGTACTTTAGCTTCCAACAACTGCGCCGGTGTAAGGCTGAACACACAGGAGAAAACAAAAAATACGACGAACGAAATAAGCATGATTGACGTACGTTTAAGGATCTGTTCTGATTTCTCCCCAGCTTGTTTACCATAATGGCGCTTTTGTGCCGTAGAAAAGCTAGAGATAGCTGCGGCATGACTAAACGCAAATACAGTAACAGGCACAGCTAACCACAATGTACGCGAGAACTCACCCATAGCCGTCACCATTGATATGTCAGGCACTTGCCAATCTTGGATCATGTAAATTGACAGTCCAGCGAGAATAAGCACCAATGGATAAACGATGATCTCAAACGCTTTGAGTACTAACTTCTCTCCCCCCATCATCACACTCACCATGCCAGCAACCAATATACCGGATAACAACACACGTGAAGGAGATGCTAAACCAAGCTGATTTACGATAAAGCTATCGACTGTATTAGTTAACCCTACACCATAAATAAGTAAGATAGGATAAATAGATAAGAAATACAGAATAGAGATAATACGACCAGCATTGTGACCAAAATGTTCTTCAACAACATCGGTAAAATCAGCCTCGGGATTCTTCGATGAAAGAACAAATCGAGATAACCCCCTATGCGCTAAAAAAGTCATCGGGCCCGCGAGCAGTGCCATTATGATAAGCGGCCAGAATCCACCAGCACCTATATTGATAGGTAAAAACAATATGCCTGCCCCTACAGCAGTACCAAATAAGCTAATTGTCCACTTGGTATCATGGGCACTCCAACTGCCAGTATCTGAATCAACTTGAGAATGAGAATAAGATTGAGAATGAGATTGAGATTGAGATTGACTACTCTTAATATTTAACACGCATTAATCCTTGATATATCGAAAACAGTTAATTTACCCAAGCTATAACTAGAACATAGGTAACTCAACTGCTTAGACCTTGAAAATCAGTGTTATGGACAATACATAGGCTTCATAACGATGTAAAGTATTGTTAACCATAATACAACATAGGTCACACCAAATTTACACATTTATGGGTATAAACACACATAGGGATATCCTATGAGCAAGTGTCCCACTTTCTATCGTGCGCAACATTTGGGGAAAATGGTTCCGATATCGATCATGGCGGGACTGGTGATGACACAATAGACTTTTATGCTAGGCTATTCTCATTTTCCATAATCAAATTATTTGCTCGTTCTCGTAATAGGAATTTTTGGATCTTACCTGTCGATGTTTTTGGTAACTCCCCAAATACAATGGTTTTTGGCGTTTTAAAATGCGCCATATTATCACGACAAAAAAGGATAATTTCTTGCGATGTGATATCAGCATCTGGCATTGGGCTAATAAAAGCACAAGGTGTTTCCCCCCACTTCTCATCTTTTTTTGCCACAACGGCGACATCTTGTATTTTGGGATGGCGATAAAGAATATCTTCAACTTCAATACTCGAAATGTTTTCGCCGCCAGAAATAATTACATCTTTGGATCGATCTTTAATCTCGACATAACCATCTTCGTGCCATACCGCTAAATCACCCGAGTGGAACCAGTCTCCAGCAAAAGCCGCTTGTGTTGTCGCTGGGTTTTTCAGGTAACCTTTCATTACCAAATTACCTCGCATAAAAATCTCGCCTATTGCTTTGCCATCTTTTGCTACTGGCTCTAGCGTAATGGGATCGGCGACCATTAGTTCATCAAGCAAAGGTGAGCGAACACCTTGGCGCGCTTTTAAACGTGCTTGTTGTTCACTGGTTTTATCATTCCATTCATCGTGCCATGCACAAACAACAGAAGGACCATACGTTTCTGTTAGTCCATAAACATGGGTCACTTTAAAGCCTGACGCTTCCATCCCCTCGATCACAGACGCAGGTGGTGGCGCCCCTGCGGTCATCACTTTTACTTCGTGTTCAATACCCATTTTAAGTGATTCGTCCGCGCCATTAAGCATATTTAATACAATCGGAGCACCACAAAAATGTGTCACTGTTTCAGTTCTAATTAAATCATAAATAGCATCTGCACGAACATGGCGGACACTGACACTTACGCCAGCTGTGGCAGCAATCGCCCATGGAAAACACCAACCATTACAATGAAACATGGGTAGCGTCCATAAATACACAGGATGTGCGCCCATTTCCCACGATAAGATATTACTGACCGCATTTAAATATACTCCGCGATAATGATAAACAACGCCTTTTGGGTCACCCGTTGTGCCCGAGGTATAATTAAGTGAAATAGCATCCCATTCATCATCAGGTCTTACCCAAGCAAAGTCGTCATTGCCTTCCGCTAAGAATTGCTCATAAGTTAAGTCACCGATAAATTCACCGCCATCAAATGCCGGATCATCAATATCAATCACCAAGGGTTTATTAACCAACTTATTTATTGCTTGCTGGACAACAGCGCTGAACTCACGGTCAGTGATCAACACCTTGGTTTCCGCATGTGTAAGAATAAATGCTATCGATTCAGCGTCTAAACGGGTGTTAATCGAGTTCAATACCGCACCTGACATAGGTACAGAAAAATGCGCTTCAAAGTGCTCATTAATGTTTGGGGCGATGATCGACACTGTATCCCCTTTACCGAACCCACGTTTGCTCAACGCGCTGGCAAAACGACAGCAGCGTTGGTATACATCTGACCAAGTATGACGAATGTCACCATTCACCGTCGCAGTATGGTTGGGATAGACAAATGCAGAACGTTCTAAAAAAGAAATGGGGGTTAATGCTGCATAATTCGCATTGGTAATAGGTAGGTTTTGTTCGAAAATATTATTTGATTGCATATTCCGTTGCAGTTGATTACGCGTAACTTCAGATGTTGACATAAATAGCGTCCCTTCTATTATTTATGATGAGGCTGTAATACCTACAGCTACTTAATAAGGACCATGACACCAAAACAAGACAGTTACACTGCAATTTTAAAGCAAAGGTTATATCTGTGATATTCAACGTTTAAACATAGATAAATCTTGGTCTATACAAAAATAATATTTATGCAATTATTTACTATCACCGCCAACACCGCACTGTTAATATGCAGATTAAGGTGATGTAGCTTGGTAATATAGGTAAACACGATGGGACAAGAAAAAATTGAATACTGGCATAACCCTGTATTACCCAATATAGAACTAAGCTCAGCGAATGTTGAAAACTTTTCTTTCGAACCGCACATTCATCTTGATTATCACATTGGTATCGTAACGAGTGGTTGCCAACAATATCTGCATAAGGGTAAAGAATATCACCTTGCACCTGGTTTTCTATCTACGCTAAACCCAGACGAAGCACACAATGGCGAGAACATTACGCTTGGTGGTTATCAATCACATGTCATGGCATTACCAGTTAATTATGTTAACGAAATTAGCCGAGAAATGAATCAGGCTGAAACCTTTTTTAATGCACCACTGATCAACAATCCGACGCTATCGCATGCCTTCTTACACTTACATAAGCTCTTAACCACAGAGCAAGATGCTTCTGTTCAGCTACAGATAGAAACAACTATGATGGCGTTCATCACAGAATTGTTTATTCACAATGGTGGGATCCCGACACAGCAGCACGTATCAATCAAGCAGCTATCAAGGCAACAGCTAGATTATATTAAAACGCTATTCCACGATGAACCCGGACAGTCATTTCAGTTAGATGAGTTAGCACAGCAACTTGATTTAAGTAAATTTCAATTTCTACGTCAGTTTAAACAGTCGATGGGAATAACACCGCATGCATATTTAAAAAGAGTACGATTAGAGTATGCGAAAAAGGCGTTAATGAAAGGCGGTAACTTGTCTGATGTTGCTTATCAGGTTGGTTTTTTCGATCAAAGCCATTTTAATAAAGCGTTCAAGAATGCTTACCTTATTACCCCATCCCACTTTCAACGTCGTGTACTTTAGTTATTTGACTGCACGAGTACCGCCCTCACATTTTTCAGTGTTCACAAATTTATTCCAACATAAGAAGGTGATCAATGAGATAAATATGACCGATGAAGACAGCACAATATAACCAAAAAAGTATGTTGACCATTCTCTCTTAATATCAATCCAGCCTAGCCAATCATTAATTAACATGAGAGGTATAGATAATAAGCCAAAAATAATAAAAGAATATTGAAGCATTAATTGTCGACGGTCTTCACGAGAGGGTTCATTTGCACTGTCATTATTACATCCCTCACAAATACTTGTGTTGGTTTCCAATTCCTCTTTGTCTAATTTACATCTTGTCGTATTAGTCATTACTGATATCCATTATTTTCCCTAATAGACACCAATGATAATGAGATTCATTATCATTTAATACAATATTGATTGATTAACTTGATCATCATCACAAATAGACATAACTAATTTAGATGTATTAACAAGCGATTATTATGTTGATTAAGCAAGACAGGTACCGGCTCTGCAATTTTTTCCTATAATCCTCGCTCTTCAACTAGCAAAATAGCGACATAATTTACGTTTAAGGATTTATCAATGAACATCGAATTGTTGTTATCACTCGCTATTATTCACGCTGTCGCCTTAGCTAGCCCAGGTCCTGATTTTGCTTTAGTTGTCAGGCTTGCAAGTCAAGAATCAAGAAGTACTGCCATTGCCTCTGCGGTTGGTATTTCAATGGCTATTTTAATTCATACAATCTTAAGTTTAACTGGGGTTAGTCTGATTATTAAAAGCTCACAAACTCTGTATACCATTGTGCAAATGGTTGGCGCAGGTTATTTAGCATGGATGGGATTTAGTGCGGTAAAAGGATCGCTGCAACATTGGAAAGCAAAAGTATCAGTGGATAATAGCCCATTTAAATTAAATCAATTAACGCCAAAACAAGGCTTCATGCAAGGGCTTTGGACTAACCTGTTAAACCCCAAAGCGATGGTGTTTTTTATTATTTTATTCTCAGCCATGATCACCCCTGATGTTAGCTTTCTCACTAAGCTATCAGCAACAGTCATCATGTTAGGATTATCCTTGATTTGGTTTATCCTTATCGCATTGATTTTATCAAAACCGATGATCCAGCAACGTGTACAAAAGGCAGCGCCAGCAATCAACTTGTTTACCGGGCTGCTGTTTATGGCTGTATCAAGTGCAATTATGTATAACTTGCTTGAAGGCGTTATGGTACTTAGTGAAAGCGCTATTTAGATTGAAACTTAGCGCCTTGACCGTAACTTGGGCATACCGGGATATGCTCAAGGCTGCTAAATCATCAACCGAGTTCTTTAGTCATATATAAGCTGTACGGATCTTCACGATAATCAGCAAAAGGGGCACATTCATTAAAGCCAAAATCTCGATATAATTTTTGAGCAGGTATAAACGAATCAGGTGTACCCGTTTCTAAGCTAACAGTAGTAATACCTTGATTTTTTGCTGTAGCCAAAATATGGGTTAATAATTTCCGAGCAACCCCTTGTCGAAGATAAGAGCGATCTGTACGCATTGATTTGATCTCAGCATGACCCGCTGCGATTACTTTTATCGCACCACAGCCAGCAAGATCACCATCAATCCACGCACTCCAAAAAGTCACTTCTGGCGCTTTTAACCCAGTTAAATCTAACGCGTGTACACTTTCAGCAGGGGTATGCTCCAGCATGTCTTCATGATGCGCTTGTAATAAAAGGGCTACTTCTTTACCTTTTAAATCATCTATACGAATTTCCATTTCGACTATCCTTTATAATTAACTAACAACAAAGTAATAAGTACCTTAACATCAACAACTTAATTTAGTATACCTATGTTATCCAATTTAATTTTATTACGTATTTTGTCAGTAAAAAATGTAGCCGCGCTTAATGAATAATTCTCTGATAATGAATTCATAAAACCATGATAAAAACTGGTTTTAATACAGTGGACTTGTTTTAGAGATGCTAGGGCTGAGAGTATATTATCAACCTCAAAGTGCTTCTCTTCACAAGGAAATACTAATGTCACAGGGCAGCAAGGGATTACATCCAGATGGTTTCTGATCTGACTCGGATAGAAACCAATGCAATGTTTGATTAATGGATTTGAGTGTCGGTCGATGGCTTTCCAAGCGGCAGATGCGCCAGCACTAAAACCTAGTAATACCACCTCATCTTCTGATAGTGCAATCGCTGATGCTACAGCTGAAATATACTGTTCATGACCGCATAGAGTCATGAATGCATCATAAGCTGCTTGCTCATTAATGAATGTTTGCTTATGCCCATCGTAAGGATCAATTACCGTTACCCTTGTCAACTCGGTTGAGAGTGACACAGCAAGTAAATCGATATCCGTTGTCAGGCCAAAAATATCTGTCATTATAATTATTTGCATGCGCTATCGTCCATCAATAAAATACAGCCAACCAAACAGTTTCCACATCAGGGTCCGTCCACGCAACTTTATGTTTTTGATGCGCTGGAATATTCAGATAATCACCCGCCTTCAGCGTAACAGAGGGCTTGTCATCAAAGCCGATAATGGCACGACCTACAATAACGATCACCCATTCACTCTGCTCTTGGTCATACCAACCGACATCAGGTGACGAGTGCCCTTTTGAGATAATTCGCTCAATTTTAACCTTGTCACTCGTGACCAAATCTTCAAATACTTCACTGCTGAGGTCTGCGGGTATCGAATCAAAAATATTATTCATTTTAACAATCCTTTTAAAATAGGTTTAAGCCAAATGCACTTTTCACCTGCTGTAATACATCATTAGATTCATCTTGAGAACGTTCTGTTCCTGCTTTCAAAATAGAAATAAGCTGCGAACGATCAGCGACAAACTCAGCTCTACGCTGTCGGATTGGTTTTAATAAATCCTGTAAGCATTCTTCCAGAATCTTCTTCACGGTGCCATCACCTAATCCACCAGCTATATATTGTTCTTTTAAATTAGCAACATACACCTGATCTTGATGGAATGCATCCAAATAAGTAAATACCACATTCCCTTCAACTTGTCCCGGATCGATCACGCGTAAATGATTCGGATCGGTATACATGGCTTTAACCGCTTTGGAGATCTCCTTTTCACTCGAACTTAGCATAATGGTGTTACCCATGGATTTAGACATTTTACTTTTACCATCGACACTAGGCAAACGTGAAACTTTACTTAACAATGGCTTACACTCAACCAAAATCTCTTGTTGGGCAATGTTATTTAGCTTTCTTACGATTTCATTGGTCTGTTCGATCATTGGTAATTGATCTTCCCCCACTGGTATTAATGTGGCTTTAAATGCAGTGATGTCAGCGGCCTGACTTATCGGGTATGTTAAGAAACCAGCAGGAATAGAGCGGCCAAATGATTTACTGTTGATCTCATTTTTAACCGTCGGATTACGCTCCAAACGAGCAATAGACACTAAGTTTGAGTAATACATTGTGAGTTCAGCCAAGGCTGGAATGGCGGACTGTAAACAAATAGTGGTTGTTAATGGATCGATACCGACAGCAAGATAGTCCGCGACAACATTTAAAATATTCGACGAGACTTTTTGTGGATTATGACCATTATCAGTGAGCCCCTGCATGTCAGCAACTAAAATAGTTTGCTCATATTGATACTGTAACTTTACACGCTGCTGCAATGAACCGACAAAGTGCCCGAGATGCAAAGAACCCGTTGCACGATCACCCGTGAGGATCTTTTCTCTAGTCGCGTTATTTTGACTTGAATTAGGTGTTTGGTCTAAGTCTAGTGATAGGTTATTTTCCATTGTATATCTCCAAAATAGATTACCGGAGACATACATACTTTATTCATCAGTTGCCATCCGGCGATCTGTGAACAAAAGTATTCAACACCGCTCTTATAAAAGAGAGTGCCACCAAGATGTTGTGATATGTGTAAAAATAGGTTTTAATTTCATGTATTAAAAGTATCAGCCTGCGAAAATTAGCGCAAGCGATATTTCAATCTACTTTCAACCTTAACTTTCAACCTTAACTATCAATCTTAACCATTAATCTTAACTATTAATCTTAACTATCAAATTGGACTTGTTTACATGGATACTATTGTCTTTCTCGACCGCTCTACGATCCCAGAACACATTACGATCCCTAAACCTGATGTTGATTGCCAATGGCATGAGTATGCGACAACAACATCGGAGCAAGTGATTGAACGGCTGCAAAATGCAAGCATTGTCATTACTAATAAAGTCATTTTAAATATGCAGGTATTAAGTCAGTGCCCACAATTAAAAATGATTGCCGTAGCGGCGACTGGCACCAACAACATTGACTTAGATTATTGTCGTCAGCACAACATCACCGTCAGTAACATCCAAGGTTATGCCACCAACTCCGTACCTGAACATGTATTAGCCATGATGTTTGCACTAAAACGAAATCTTGTCGGTTACCATCAAGATATTCAAGCCGGTGTTTGGCAGCAGCAAAAGCAGTTCTGCTTTTTTAGCCACCCCATTTCTGATATTGCGGGCGCTACGATTGGTATTATTGGTAAAGGCAGCCTCGGTAATGCTGTTGCAGCGTTGGCCAAAGCAGTCGGCATGACGGTACTTTTTGCTGAGCGTAAAGGTGCGAATGAGTGTCGTAAAGGCTACAGCCCATTTGAACTTGTCTTACAACAAGCGGATGTACTGACACTGCATTGCCCACTTGCAGAACAAACGCACAATATCATCGGCAGTGACGAATTTAAGCTAATGAAGAGTACGAGCATTTTGATTAACGCCGGACGTGGTGGTCTGGTTGATGAGGTGGCGTTAGTGGAGGCATTATATAGCCAACAAATTGCTGGCGCAGGTGTTGATGTATTTACCCAAGAGCCTGCTGATGATAATAATCCCCTAATCGCTAATGCACATCTGCCTAATCTTATATTAACGCCGCATGTCGCTTGGGGATCGGATTCTGCTATTCAGACATTATCCAACCAGCTTATTGCCAATATAAATGCCTTTATTGCAGGAACACCACAAAACCAGTGTCGTTAGTTAGACAGCCAATATCGGCAATCTTGCGCTTTCAAGAAGTCTTCAGCAAACTCACCTTGTAATAACGCAATGGTTGCCAGCATCCCCGCTTGCACACAGTTTTGGGCATAGACAGTCACTTGAGCAGGACCACCAGTAATAGGGTAGCCAGTCTTGGGGTTCAGGATATGACTATAACGTTGACCATCGACTTCAATATAGCGCTGACTATTACCACTACTTGCAAGGCCTCCTTGGACTAAGCTAACCATAAGCTTACTTTCGCCAAGATGCTGTGGATTTTCTATCGCGACTTGCCAAGCGTCACCATTACAGCGTGATTTATTGACATAAATATCACCACCAAAGTTAACCAAAAATGCGTTATCGGTTTGTTGCTGCAATAGCCGAGCGACTTTATCGACCGCGTATTCTTTACCAATACCACCCAAGTCAATTTTCATGTCTTTGGGTAAATGTAATAACGGTTCATTCCAGTTTGCTTTTTGCCAACCAATATTCGGTAACAGCGCTTTAATACCTGCGTCACTGGGAAGTTGAGTTTGTTGCTTAAAATGCCAGAGTTTACCTAATACACCAGAGCTGATATCAAATAAACCATCACTGAGTTGAAAACATAAATCAGCTAAATTAATAAGCCGTGTCGTTTCTTCATCTACCGAGATGGTTTCATCAGCAGAGCTATTAAGGCGGGCAATAATATTATCATCACGAAAACGACTGTATTTTAGTTCAATGCGTTTTGCTTCTGCATATGCTTGCGCAGTAAGGCTATACGCTTTAGCTTCATCTAGGTTATCTAATAAGATCTGACAAGGACTGGCCATGACGGTAAACTCACCGAGCCAATAGCCTGATTTTCGTTTTAAGGTAAAGGCTTTTTTTGAAGTATCGCCTTGCTGTAAAAGGTTGTCTTTGTTTAATAGATCGTCTTTTTTCAAACTTTATACCTGCTCATATAAACATTAAAAACGGTATTAAAAACGATAGAAGCTCTGTATCATGATGGCGCTTTTATCTGGATAAATATCTAATCCCGCCATACCATCTCCTTTCGCTAACCCATCATCACCCGATACCTGAGTAAGGTAGTATTCAAGCCGTACACTGAATTCATTACCCGCGATCGGGAAACCATATTTAAGCCCGATAGTATAAGTTTGTAACTCACCCAAACGATAATCGGCAGTCATATATTCCGGTATTGGCTGACCTTTATCAAGATAGACACGATAAAAATTAGCTGCTTGCTGGCAATAATAACGGAGATGCGGTTCAATAAAATGTTGGTTTGAAAGTTGAACTCGCCATTTACTGTCAATCGTATGTGAGGCTATTCCCCAGTCATCCCAAAAATAACGATAACTAACATCAAGCACTTGGCCAGATGGCTGTATATTGTATTTAGTACGCCAAAATAAACTCTGCTTAGTGCGCTGATCGGGGCGATTTTCATAAACATAATTATTCGCCCACCCATTACTATCAACCACCGACAAGATTTTAAAGGGGTCAGTTTGATAACCATTCACATCACTAATCGAATAGTTTAATTGCATCAATGTTTGACGGTCAATCACTTGCGTTAAACCAAAGAGCAAATCAAGGGTTTGCTTGGTATCAGAGTCCGTTAAACGGTTGTTAGGATCATCAACCGAAACACCAGGGTTTGGGATGCTACCTTCAGGGTCAATAGTATCGTAGGCATAAGCAAAGCCGAGAGATGCAGTGGTATTACGCTTATTAAAATCACGCGCCAGCGCACTATTGATCGACAAGGCAAGGTAATCATATTCTTTAGACAGATATGCTCCGCCAGAATACAACCAAAGGCGACTTAACTGTTGTTGGTATTGGGTACTCAGTGCAACCCGCGTATCATGAAAAGTATCATCCAGCGGAGTATCACTTGCAGCCGTAATATAACTGCCATTACCTGACGGACGGGTAAATGTTTGCGCTTTATTTTGTGCAACCGCGCCATTAGGTGAAGCACCAGTAAGTACATCAATAATGCCTTTAAGATTAATACTGCGCTCGTCATCAATTTGCTTAGTGAGGGAAAGTGCTCCCTCATAGGCTTGCACTTGATGATCACTCTCAGCATAAATCAACAGACCTGCATCAACATCCCAACTGCCTAATTCTGACGGCTGAGCTGTCACAGGCGCAGCAAGTGCACAGCTGGCAGCTGCTAACGTTATCGAAATATTGGTGAAGGTTTTTCCTTTTAGTTGCATCCACAGCCCCCACCAGCAAAATTACCGCCACCGCTAGAGCCTTCTTTACTAAAATAAGTGTGGTCGTCAAACCCTATTTCCATCGGGTTATCTGCAAGCTGCATTTCTGGTTTCGCTAACAAGTCTCGTTCCCAAGGTGTAACGCCGAGTGAGGAGCAAGCAGTTAAACTCAATACACTAGCCAATAATAAAATCCGTCTCATAAGGCATCTCCACAACTAATTAACTCCAGTAACAGCTAGGTCTAAGGTAATAGCGACAAGATCTCAGCTTCGTATTTATCTAGCTCCGCCAATCTAAAGCCGATATGCTTATACACAATTTCGCCCTTCTTATTAAGTATAAACGAATTAGGCAATCCCATTATTTCATACTGTTCAGCGACAACACCTTGCGGATCAAATGCGATAGTTAATTTGTTTGGATAACGTTGCAAAAATTTGGTCGCTAAAATAGATTCTTGATCCATATTAATCGCAATCACTACAAAGCCTTTTTCACCGTACTTTTCAACCATTTCATCCATCCACGGAAATGAACGAATACAGGGCGTACACCAGGATGCCCAAAAATCAACTAATACTACCTTTCCGCGGTAGTCTTCAAGGTTCACTTGGGTATTATCGATACCAGGTAATACAAATGTCGGCGCTTGGGTCTCTTTACTTTCAGTAACACTAGCGGTATTTTCAGCAAAAATGGTCGTCGAAAAAAATAAACTGGTAACAACAGAGACGGCAATAAAAAAAGAACGAATTCGGTTATAGATACATGGATTCATAAGCTTAGATCCCAAAAAGATGAGTAAGTGTGCGGCTATAGTAATGAAGTTTGCAGAGGATTAGTGAAAAGAATGTCGAAAATGGGATATAAAAAAACGCTAACCGACTACTTTTAACGAGTAATCGATTAGCGTTCTCTTGAATGGATGGCGGAGGAGGAGAGATTTGAACTCTCGAGGAGCTATTAACCCCTGCTGGTTTTCAAGACCAGTGCATTCGGCCACTCTGCCACCCCTCCGCAGCAATGGAGCAGATATTAGAATAAGCTCCCGGACTTGTAAAGCTTTTTATCTCGTCACTATATCACTGCTCACTTTACGTTTAAATATCGCTTAAAAAGCAACTTACAAGTAAAACCAGTTTGTTTATTGATCGACAATACAGTCCTGATAAATCCAAGTGAAGCCTTAATAATTTTTGATCTAAATCAATACAAAAAAAGTAAACTTAAAGCCTAATGCACTACATATTGTGTCTAATGTTTAAAATTAACCCACATATAGTGTGGGTGTATAATGTCATTGTTTATTTAAGGAGTATTTTGTGGATCTATTTGTCATTAAACGAGATGGTTGTCGTGTGCCGTTTAACATTCAATGCATACAAAACGCCATTTTCGCAGCGGCTAAATCAGTGCAACAAGAAAGTCGTCATTATGCGGCAGAAATGGCGAATAAGGTTCATCAAATACTGATCCAACAAGATGTATCCAGTGAACATGCAATCGAAATCCATACGATTCAAAACACCGTTGAAGATGTGTTGATGCAAGAAAGCAACAAACTCATTGCCCGCGCTTATATCGAGTATCGTCATCAGCGCGATATTGCCCGTGAAACGCAAAGCATTCTGACCAATGAGATCAAAGGGCTTATTGAACAAAGTAACGAATCACTGCTTAATGAAAATGCCAATAAAGATAGCAAAGTGATCCCTACTCAGCGCGATTTACTGGCGGGAATTGTCGCGAAACATTATGCCAAGCAGCATATCTTACCACGCGATATTGTCCATGCGCATGAGTCTGGCGATATTCATTATCATGATCTTGATTACGCCCCTTTTTTCCCAATGTTTAACTGTATGCTGATCGACCTTGATGGCATGTTAACGCATGGTTTTAAAATGGGTAACGCTGAGATTGAAACACCTAAATCCATTACTACGGCAACGGCAGTCACCGCACAGATTATTGCACAAGTGGCTAGTCATATTTATGGTGGTACCACAATCAACCGTATTGATGAGATTTTAGCGCCATATGTCACCGCAAGTTTTAACAAAAACACAATTTTAGCTGAAGAGTGGGCGATCCCTAATAAAGAAGAGTTTGCTCGTTCACGCACTGAAAAAGAATGTTACGATGCATTCCAGTCGTTAGAATACGAAGTAAATACCTTACATACAGCTAACGGGCAAACACCTTTTGTGACTTTTGGTTTTGGTTTAGGTACAAGTTGGGAAGCTCGCTTGATCCAACAGTCAATCCTTAAAAACCGTATTGCGGGTTTAGGTAAGAATCATAAAACCGCTGTTTTTCCAAAACTGGTCTTTGCGATCAAAGATGGTTTAAACCATAAATCTGCCGATGCAAACTACGATATTAAGCAGCTTGCGCTTGAGTGTGCAAGTAAACGTATGTATCCAGATATTTTAAATTACGACCAAGTAGTAAAAGTTACGGGGTCATTTAAAACACCCATGGGTTGCCGTAGTTTCTTAGGAAACTATGAAGAGCAAGGTGAATTAGTACATGAAGGCCGTAATAACTTAGGTGTCGTCAGCCTTAATTTACCGCGTATCGCTATTCAAGCAAACGGTGATGAATCGCGATTCTATCAATTACTCGATGAACGCTTAATCCTGTGTAAACGCGCGCTGGAAACTCGCATCTCTCGCCTTAAAGGTGTCAAAGCGCGTGTTGCGCCAATCTTGTATATGGAAGGTGCTTGCGGTGTTCGTCTGCAAGAAGATGATGACGTATTAGAAATTTTCAAACATGGTCGTGCATCTATTTCTCTAGGCTACATAGGTTTACACGAAGCAATCAATGCACTATTTGGCAATAAAACACACCCTTTTAATAGTAAAACATTGCAACAAAAAGCCATTGCGATGCTTACCCATATAAAATCTATTACAGAGCTGTGGACTACTGAAACGGGTTACGCATTTAGTTTATATGCAACACCGAGTGAAAATCTGTGTAGTCGTTTTGCTAAATTAGACAAAATCACCTTTGGTGATATCACGGATGTGACAGATAAGGGGTATTACACCAACAGCTTCCACCTAGATGTTGAGAAGCAAGCGAATCCATATGACAAAATTGATTTTGAGATGCCCTATCCTACTATTAGTAGCGGTGGTTTTATCTGCTACGGTGAATATCCAAATATGCAGCACAACATTGAGGCATTAGAAAACGTTTGGGATTACAGCTATTCACGCGTTCCTTATTACGGTACTAATACACCTATTGATGAATGTTACGAGTGTGACTATACCGGTGAGTTCGAATGTACCAGTAGAGGGTTCACCTGCCCTAAATGCGGAAATAACGATATTGCAAAGGTATCTGTTACCCGTCGCGTATGTGGTTATTTAGGCAGTCCAGATGCACGTCCTTTTAATGAAGGTAAACAGGAAGAAGTAAAACGCCGCGTTAAACATTTATAAATCATTCAATTTTTATAACACATTTATATAAAACCATATTCAGATTAATTAACTAGCTAGCCAATTGCTTATTGGCTAGCGTTTAAGGAGTAAAGATGCACTACTCTCAATATTTTGACCTTGATGTCATCAATGGCCCAGGTACAAGGGTCTCCTTATTTGTCAGTGGTTGTGAACACCAATGCAAAGGCTGCTATAACCAATCGACCTGGTCTCCACGCAATGGTTCCCCATTCGACCAAGAGATAGAAGACAAGATAATTAATGATTTGAATGATACACGAATACGCCGTCGAGGATTAAGCTTAAGCGGTGGTGATCCCCTCTATCCAGCAAACTTAGAAACTATATTGAAACTTGTAAAAAGGGTTAAAAGAGAATGTGTTGGGAAAGATATATGGCTATGGACTGGTTACACGATCGAGCAATTAACTGCACAACAAAAGGCCGTCGTTCATTATATTGATTACCTTATCGATGGTAAATTCGAACAACAACAAATCGATCCGGCATTAAAGTTTCGAGGTAGCCGAAATCAACGCATTATCGCGATCAGTAAAAGTGAGAAAATTGGTGAGTTTGAATACTCTATCGCCGAACCCCAAGATTAATTGACTATGATTAAATCAATCACGCCAAGATGATACCGCTATCAACACCAAAGTTGCTATTTTAAAATTATAAATTGTAAAAAGGTTAAATTCAGAATTTAATACTTTTGAGATAGATATGGACTATGGAATAAATATTCTAATACTAAAGTCATACTATACGATATTACTTAATTAGTAATATCTATTGAAAGGTCAAAATCCCTCACCAAAACAAGTCACCTAAAACTATTTTTATTTGACTTAAGTCACATTAAAATCATTAATAATTAGGTCGGAAACAGTTAACTTTTATAACATTTAGCACAAAAGTATTAGTGTCAAAGTAAACCAATCTACCTACAAATGAACACACCACAACACCTCCCACCTAATACACTGATAGTTAACGACTTTAAATAATCACGTTCAAATTTACGCTAATACTCCACCACCAAATAATAGCTAGCAATAATATTTAGAATATACCATCCAAAACAATCATCATTTTTAATTTTACACGTCAATACTTGTCAATAACATCTAAGAAAGTAAACTTTTACGTTGTAAAAACGAATCATAATTACGATTGAAAAAAAAGAGCATTTACACTAAACGTTAATATTTAGTTAACAGAACTTACCAACACGAAAACCTAACAATGCGTCATAAAATACTGACAAGTTGTTGTTAGAAAAGTTAAATATCCAGTTACGTTAAGGGCACATCATTGACATTTATTTTCAAATCGATGATATTACTACTACATAAGTGATACACACTCATTGCTATAAAACCGAAAAGTCGTTTTTATTTAACAAAAAGCAAACACAGTTTAATTGAGGATAATGGAATGAAATACTTAGTTACCGGTGGTACAGGATTTATTGGTCGATTCTTAATTGAACGTCTAGTAGAAAGAGAAGATGCGTTAGTTTATGTATTAACTCGCCAAGGCTCAGAGCACAAGTTCAATGCATTAAAGGATCGAGTGCATAAAAGTGTTAAAAGTCGTATCAAAATGGTTACTGGTGATATCACTAAAGCGAATTTAGGGATTGATGAGCAATGGTTAGCAGAGCACACAGACCAAATTGATAATGTTTACCACCTTGCTGCAATCTACGACATGAAGGCCGATGCCGAATCACAAGAAACTGCGAATGTTGTAGGTACACGCAACGCTGTTGAAGCATCTGTAAATATGAAGGCAAAAAGCTTTCATCATGTAAGTTCTATTGCTGCAGCGGGCTTGTTCAATGGTACTTTCTACGAAGATATGTTTGAAGAAGCTGAAAATATGGAGAATCCGTATCTTCGCACCAAACATGTTTCTGAAAAAGTAGTTCGTGATGAATGTTCAATTCCTTTCCGTATTTATCGTCCAGGAATGGTTGTTGGTCACTCTAAAACAGGTGAAATCGATAAAGTAGATGGCCCATACTATTTCTTCAAACTATTGAAAAAGATCCGTGAGACAATTCCAACATGGATGCCAATGATCGGTGTTGAAGGCCGTCGTCTGAACATTGTCCCTGTCGACTATGTTGCAGATGCAATTGACTACATTAGTCACAAGGAAGAAGTGCACAGTAACTGCTTCCACCTTGTAGATCCAAAACCATTTAAAGTGGGTGAAGTACTTAATATCTTCGCTACAGCAGGTAACGCACCAAAAACGGCATTCCGAATTGATTCTAGAATCGCTAATTTCTTACCGGCTTCAGTTCGTCAAGCAATCACCCATTTACCAGCAGTAAAACAGCTTACTGAAGGGGTATTAAATGACCTTGGCATTCCAAAAGACGTATTGAACTTCCTTAACTACCCAACAAGCTTCGATGACCGTGAAACAGCACGTGCTCTAGAAGGTTCTAATATCAAAGTGCCTCGCTTAGACGCATACGCACCTGCGGTATGGGATTATTGGGAGCGTAACCTAAATGATGACCTAGTCAATGACATGACCCTGAAAGGTAATGTGAGTGGTAAAACAATTGTCATCACAGGTGCAAGCTCTGGTATTGGTGAAGCAACGGCATTAAAACTCGCACCAACAGGCGCTAAATTAATCCTTGTCGCACGTGATGTCACAAAACTAGAAGCAACACAGGCGCAAATCCAAGAGCTTGGTGGCGAAGCACACATCTATTCATGTGATATTTCAAACATGGAATCATGTGATGAATTAGTTAAGTCAGTGCTTGATGAACATAAATGTGTTGATGTATTAATCAATAACGCAGGTCGCTCAATCCGTCGTTCAATTGATTTATCATTTGACCGTTTCCACGATTACGAAAGAACGATGCAGTTAAACTACTTTGGCTCAATTCGTTTAATCATGGGCTTCTCGCCTAGCATGTTAGAACGTAAACAAGGGCATGTAATTAACATATCTTCAATTGGTGTGTTAACAAATGCGCCGCGTTTCTCTGCTTATGTTGCATCAAAAGCAGCACTTGATGCCTTTACGCGCTGTGCCGCATCAGAGTTCTCTGACCGTAACGTAAACATGACGACGATTAATATGCCGTTAGTGCGTACACCTATGATTGGTCCAACAAAAGTATATGACAATGTACCTACACTTGCACCGTCAGAAGCGGCTGATTTAATTGCTCAAGCAATTATTCGTAAGCCTAAACGCATCGCAACGAAAGTCGGTATTATGTCTGAAGTACTTTACTCACTGTTCCCTAAAGTAAGTGAGATCATCATGAACACCGGCTACCGTATGTTTAATGATTCTGCTGCTGCGAAGGGCAAAGAAGAAGACAAAGATAAACCGACACAAGCAAGTACCGAGCAAGTTGCATTTGCAGCTATCATGCGCGGTGTGCATTGGTAATCTAACCTGCCATAAACAGACTCTAATAAGATAATGTAAAGGGACCACTATATACTAAAAGTGGTCCCTTTTTTGATCCTTGTTATCATGTTAATCTATTGTTTTCTTTAACAAGGATGTGTAAGAATGAAAAAATCATTGGGTTTCACACTCATCGAATTAATGATCACAATCGCTATCTTTGCCATACTCATTGGCATTGGCGTTCCCAGTTACCAAAACACCATACAACAAAGCCGTATAGACGACGCGACCACATTAATTAATAGCGCACTTAGCTATGCTAAAAACACCGCAATTGCGCATAACCGTCCTCTGTATATGACAGCTGCAGATAATGTTCTTACCCTAGCAACGAGTACAGCTGAAATCGTTAATAGAACAACGATAGATACTGGCAGTGATTCAAACTTATCAGTTACAGGTCTCACCTCTGTCATTATCTTTCGCGCTAACGGCACTATCACGGCAGATAATACGATTCGTTACAATCCCGGTGGTAAAGGTATTAATATTACGGTCAGTGCTACTGGTGATACGACTGTTAATCCAATAACTGGTGATAGTCATTAATCTTGTATTAAATGGGTGTACTTAAAACAAAAAAGCGGCGTTAGATTTGCATCTAACGCCGCTTTTAAATTTAATAAGCTAATGCATCACGCAATTAGTTATAGAATTTTTTATCTTCTTTTGCCATTGCTATAAGCGATTCACACGGTGCAAAACGCTCACCGTATTTATCTTGATGACGCTCTAGCTTGTCAACAAGTTCAGCAATACCGATTGAATCCATATAATGGAATGGGCCGCCTAAGAAAGGAGGAAAGCCGATACCGAAGATTGCACCGATGTCACCATCACGCGCACTACGTAAGATACCTTCATCAAGACAACGTGCCGCTTCGTTTAGCATTAACAATACAGCACGTTCAGCAAGTGCTTTCGGATCCATTGTAGCTTCAGGTTTCAGGTTGAATAGCTTGTAGATTGATTCATCAACTTGCTTCTTACCTTTTTTCGCTTTTTTACCGTATAGATAGAAGCCTTTCTCGTTCTTACGACCTTTACGATCATCAGCCAATAGCTTATCGAACGCAGCAGGCGCTTCAAAACGGCTACCTAGCTCTTTCGTTAAGATTGGACCGATCTTAGCACCAACATCGATACCAACTTCATCAAGAAGTGTTACAGGACCAACTGGGAAACCAAAGTTAACTAATGCTTTATCAACGGCTTCAATAGGTTCTTGTTCTAAAATGATTCGTGCAGCTTCATTCATGTAAGGCGCAAGAATACGGTTTACATAAAAACCTGCTCCATCTTTAACTACGATAGGTGTTTTGCCTTGTTTACGGGCAAATTCAACTGTTGTAGAAATAGTTTGATCCGACGTACCTTCATGCGTAATGATCTCTGCAAGTGGCATTTTGTCCACAGGGCTGAAGTAATGCAGACCAATTACGTTTTCAGGACGCTTAGCTTCAGAAGCAATCTGAGTAATAGGCAAAGAAGACGTGTTTGATGCGAAAATAGTATTTTCGTTACAATTAGCTTCAATATCTGCCACCATTTGGTGCTTCAATTTAAGATCTTCAAATACAGCTTCAACAACAATATCAGCGCTCTTCACACCTGTGTACTCAGTTGTACCTGTGATCATAGCCAGTTGACTTTGCATGTCGGCTTTTGACATAAAGCGACGTTTAACTTTCTTGTTTAGAATGTCATACGTATATTTTTGTGCGTTAAGCAGACCTTGTGGTGCGATATCTTTAATACGTACAGGTACTTTCGCTTTTGTTGCAGTAACGTTAGCGATACCGCCACCCATTAAGCCGCCACCAAGTACGATTGCTTTTTTCACTTTCTTCGGTGCAACACCTTCAACACCATCTTCTTTCTTCATCTCTGTTGTAGCAAAGAAAATGCCACGCAGTGATGCTGATTCAGATGTCATTGCAAGCTCTGCAAAACGTTTTGCTTCAAGTTTTAAACCTGCTTCAAAACCTTTTTCTTGACCAACTTTAACCACTTCTAGAATTGCTTCTGGTGCAGGATAGTTGCCACGGGTTTTAGAAAGCGTTTGTTTTTTAGCTTGATCGAACATGATGTTACGACCAACTTTGTTTGTTTCTAATAGCTTACCAGTCAGATCTAGTGTTAGTTTACGCTGGATCTTACCTTTTTTCGCTAGCTTAACAGCCACTTCAAGAAGTACTGTTTCAGGCACTACATCGTCAACAAGACCCATTTTAAGCGCTTGTTTACCACGTACTTGTTTACCTGTTAACATCAAATCAAGAGACTTAGCCACACCAATTAGACGTGGTAGACGTTGTGTACCACCACTACCAGGTAATAGACCTAGCATCACTTCAGGTACACCTAATACTGTCTTTGTACTTTCTGTACAAACACGGATATGACAAGCAAGAGCAAGTTCTAAACCACCACCCAAACAAGGGCCGTGAATAGCTGCAACAACAGGAATATTTAATGATTCCAGTTCCCCCATAACACGGTGGCCTTCAAGTGATAACAGCTCTGCATCTGCAGCCGTTTCACACGCATCAATCATAGTCACGTCAGCACCAGCAACAAAGCTGTCTTTCTTGCCACTGATCAGTACTAGACCTTGTAGATCTGAATTTGATTTAATCTCTTTCATCAAATCAGAAATTTCATCAGCGAACTCTGCACGTAAAGTGTTCATCGTTTCGCCGGGTACGTCCATTGTTAGAACGCCAATCTTATCTTCACGGATCTCAAGTGAAAATGTTTTATCTTGCTGACTCATTACGCACTCTCCACAATCATTGCTACACCTAGACCACCAGCAGCACATGCCGCCGTTAACCCTAGACCACCACCACGACGTTTCAATTCATGCAATGTTTGCGTGATCATACGTGCGCCAGTCGCTGCAAATGGGTGACCATATGCAAGTGAACCACCCAGTACGTTAAACTTACTCTCATCGATATTAGCAACGCGCTCTGGACGACCTAATTTTTCCTGTGCAAACGTATCTGACTCTAAACATTTTAGGTTTGCTAATGTCTGTGCGGCAAATGCTTCATGCATATCAAATAGCGCTAAGTCGTCAAATTTAATACCTGCACGGTCTAACGCTTCAGGTATCGCATATGATGGACCAATTAGACCATCAACATCAGCAGGCACTGCAGCATAAGCATAACTGCGAATATAACCGAGTACTTCTAGACCAAGTTCTTTCGCGCGGCTTTCACTCATTAATAGTACCGCAGCAGCACCATCTGTTAGTGGCGTACTTGTTGCCGCAGTTACAGTACCGTGTTTACGGTCAAATGCAGGACGTAGTTTCGCGTAACCTTCAACTGTTGAATTTTTACGAATGTTGTTATCTTCAGAAATAAATGACTTCATCGGCTCAGGATAAGCCGTCATGACTTCATCTTTTAACTTACCTTCTTCCCAAGCTTTAGCGGCGAGAGAGTGAGAACGATGAGCAAGTTCATCCTGCGCTTGACGCGAGATGTTATAAGACTTAGCCATTTGTTCTGCTGTCTGCCCCATAGTCAAACCCGTACTGTACTCAGCAACCGCAGGTGCAACAGGCAGTAAATCTTTCAAGCTTAGTTGACGCGCAATTTTTAATTTATCGCTAGTCGTTTTTGCTTTGCTTAAGTTAATTAACTGATGAGCAAGCTTTTTAGATACGCCAATTGGCACTACTGAAGATGAATCTGCACCACCAGCAACACCACAGTCAATCGAACCAGCCATGATAGACTCGGTAACATTTGAAATAGCTTGGAAACTTGTCGCACATGCACGTGATACACTGTATGCATCGGTGCCGATGTCCATGCCAGTGCCTAATACGATTTCACGCGCAATGTTTGGCGCTTCAGGCATTTGAACAACTTGTCCAAATACAACTTGCTGAATAATTTTAGGGTCAATGTCGTTACGAGTAAGCATCTCATTAACAACCATTTTGCCTAAATCTAATGCTGGAACCCCATGAAACGCTGTTGCTTGTTTAGCAAACGGGGTACGTAATCCAGTGACCACCGCGATACGATCGCCGTTGCGGGTGGTTAGGCTTTGTGGTTTAGCCATCACTTATCCTCATTCCGTTAAGTAAAAAGAGGTCAGACCTCATAAAATTAAGTCAATATTAACCTTTTGGTCACAATATTCAAACATTAGTTTGAAAATTGAGTCTTTCATCTTAGATATGTGATCCAAAAGAAAATATCGTGTGAAAAAATAATGCTAAATAGTAGTCATATCAACCTAAAGACAAAACATCTGTAGATATATTACTCACCATCCGCACTATAAAATAGTCATTACCAGTAAAGTTCTGTAAAAACATTTTATAAAATCTTTATATAAAATAAGTTTGAACTTTTACAGTCAACGTATTGTCGGTAAAGTAGTGTTTATATTAACTTTATACGATAGATAATTATGCCAAAATCAAACTTTAATCAATTAAGAGGCTATCTTAACAGCCAAATTCTTGGGCAAGCAAAACTTGTCGACAATTTATTAATCGCGCTTCTAGCAGATGGTCACATCTTAGTAGAAGGTCCACCCGGATTGGCCAAGACTCGTGCAGTTAAAGCACTTGCCGATAGTTTAGAAGCCAACTTCCATCGTATTCAGTTTACACCCGACTTACTGCCTGCAGATTTAACAGGGACTGATATCTATCGCGCCGAAACCGGCACCTTTGATTTTCAACCCGGTCCTCTGTTCCACAATATTGTGCTTGCGGACGAGATTAACCGTGCACCTGCTAAGGTACAGTCTGCGCTGCTAGAAGCTATGGCCGAGCAGCAGATAACAGTTGGCAACAAAACCATGTTATTACCAAAGCTATTTATGGTAATGGCAACGCAGAACCCAATTGAGCAAGAAGGTACGTACCCATTACCCGAAGCACAGCTCGACCGTTTCATGCTACATCTAGAAATTGACTACCCAGATAAAGACACTGAATTACAAATTTTGCGTTTAACCACACAAGAAGCACAGCAAGACGCGCCCACACCAATTACAAAAATCAGTCAACAAGCGATCATGCAAGCGCGAGAAGAAGTACTTAATATTCACCTTGCACCAGCCCTCGAGCATTACCTTGTCGATTTGATTATGGCCACACGAAATCCTGATACCTTAGATTCTCAACTCGCCAGTTGGATCAACTTTGGTGCAAGTCCACGTGCGACGATCTCTCTTGCCCGTTGTGTACGTGCTCGCGCTTGGTTACACGGCCGTGATCATGTATTACCCGAAGATATCCAAACCTGCCTCTACCCTATCCTACGTCATCGCTTACTACTGAGCTTTGAAGCGGAAGCGGACGGCATTACTGCAAACCAAGTTATTGACCGTATCTTGTCATTAATTGCATTTTCGTAAACAGAGTTAGTCTATGTCAGCGATCGACGTTACGATAAAAGAGCTGCAACAATACAGCTACCAAACCAATAGCCTGTTAGCGAACAAAACTTTAGCCAAAGCACAACTTGCTGGTGGTCACCTTTCGCCAATCAAAGGCCGCGGTATGGAATTTAGTGAATGTCGTCAATACCAACCCGGTGATGATATTCGTAGTATTGATTGGCGTATTACCGCACGTACAGGTAAAACCTACAGCAAGTTATTCAGTGAAGAAAAAGAACGACCTGTTTATGTCTTACTTGACCTGTCATCAAGTATGTATTTTGGCAGTCAATATAGACTAAAGTCAGTGCAGGCCTGTCATCTGACTGCATTATTGGCGTGGGCAACAAAGCATAAAAGTGATCGTGTAGGCGGTATTATTATTGGGGCATTTGGTCATAAAGAACTAAAACCACAGCGTCAACAACGCGGTATTATGCAATTACTCAGTGAAACGGTGAGCTTACATAATTCACAACTGACTATGTCTCAAACCGAGCGTGTTGTTACGGCTAATGTCAATAATACAAATACCGAACCGAAAGAGTCTCTTGCCAGCGCTCTCACTCGCTTACGCTTACTGTGTAAAACTGGTAGCCATATTATGGTCATCAGCGATTTTCTTCATCTTGATGACAAAGCACAAAAGCAATTAGCATTATTAAAACGCCATAATGAAGTTGAAGCTTGGCAAATTTATGATCCTTTAGAACTCGCTCTTCCTAGCATCTCAGGTAATGTCCGACTCGCTGTATCAAATGGCCAACAACATGGTTTTGTTAACCCGAGTAACGCGAAGAGTCGTCAAAAATATCAACAACATGCAGACATTAAACAACAAGCATTAAGACAAATAATGAATCGATACGGAATTCGTCACCATAGGATCAGCAGTGGCGAGTCATTATTGAGTCAAATTAAAGGTAAGGGTAAATAAAGCGCATGGATCCGTTAGCACAATTAAAAGATATTCATTTACCAGCGCCAGTATCGACGTGGCCACTGTCACTGTATTGGTGGCTAGCTATTATCGCTGTATTGTTGATCATTGGATTGGCTATTTACGGTGTATTACGCTACATCGAAAAAACCAAATTAACCCGGTTAGCCCTAGCTGAACTAACAAAATTACAACAGCAAGGCTGTGAGGTAAACGACTTACACCACCTGCTTAAGCGTATTGTGTTAGCCAGTTTCCCACGTGAAACAACGGCCTCGTTACACGGTGAAGCATGGTTAAGTTTTCTCGACCAACAAGCGAGCTCAAACAAGCGACCCTTCACTGCGTTCTCAAATAATAGCACCGCATGGACACTCGATTTATATAGCGCTAAACCTAATGCAATCGCCGAATCCTTACACTTTAAAACTTGCCAAGACTGGATCAAGAGAACCCCACTTATGCCAGTGGAGAAACAGTAATGTTTGAATTTAATTGGCCATGGCTTTTATTATTATTGCCACTACCTCTGCTTATTCGCTTTTTTAGCCACGCGGGTCAAGCACAAACGCCATTAGTGCTACCTAATTTACCTTACATTGAAACAGCAACAGGCACGGCAACAAAAAATCCCCGTGCAATCTGGCCATTAGTCTTAATGTGGCTATGTTTAGTGATCGCCTCTGCACGTCCGATGTGGATTGGTGAACCACAGTCAATTCCACAGCAAGGTCGTGAAATGATGCTTGCCGTTGATCTATCAGGCTCTATGCAGATTGAAGATATGCAAATTAATAACCGCATGGTTGATCGTTTATCGCTGGTGAAAACAGTTGTAGCTGACTTTATTCAACAACGTAAAGGCGACCGCGTCGGTCTTATCTTCTTCGCCGATAATGCCTATTTACAAGCGCCACTCACTTTCGATTTGAAAACAGTGAGTGACTATATGCAGCAAGCCGTACTCGGCCTTGTTGGTGAACAAACTGCGATTGGTGAAGGGATTGGCTTAGCGCTAAAACGTTTTGATGCGGCTGATAACCCCCAAAAAGTATTGATATTACTCACCGATGGTCAGAATACCGCCGGTGAAGTAAAACCCCTTGAAGCCGCTAAATTCGCGCAAGATCAAGGTGTTAAAATTTATACGATTGGCGTCGGCGCTGATGCCTATTATCAACGCACCTTATTCGGTAATCGAAAAGTAGATCCTTCACACGATCTCGATGAAGCCACCTTAAAGACAATTGCAGCACAAACTGGTGGCCAATACTTTCGAGCGCGCGATGCAAGTAGCTTAACCGCTATCTATGCCGAACTTGATAAACTTGAACCGGTAGAACAAGCACAACAACAATTTAGACCGCAAACAGATCTATTTCATTGGCCATTAGCAATCGCATTATTATTGTCCATTTTCGCCTGCTATCTACGTCAAGGAGCTAGTCATGACTGATTTTATGTTATTACGCCCATTATGGTTACTGGCGTTATTACCGCTCATAGTCCTTGCTTGGTACTTCCGTAAAAACAGCCAAACTAAAGGCTGGCATACAATGCTTTCACCTGAGATCGCACAGTTCTTATTAGCGCAGCATCAACCAACAACAAAATCCAAGCATTTCTTTATACCATTAGCCAGTATTTGGGTACTCGCCACAATTGCATTATCAGGCCCAAGCTTTAGCTATACAGAGCGTCCTGTGGCAAGTATTTCTCAAGCCAAAGTCATGATATTAGATATGTCACTATCAATGCGTGCCACAGACCTTAAGCCAAATCGCCTAGCGCAACTTCGCTTTAAAAGCACAGACATTATTAATAGCATTAAAGAAGGGGAAATAGGTTTGGTTGCTTATGCAGGTGATGCATTTGTTATCTCACCATTAACGACGGACACAAGCACCTTATTGAACTTATTACCAAATTTATCTCCTGAAATTATGCCTGTAAAAGGCTCTAAGCCAGAAGCTGGTATTCGTCAGGCAATCGAGTTACTCACCAACGCAGGTTATCAGCAAGGACAAATATTACTGGTGACCGACGGTATTAGTCCAACGCAAGCAGATAGTATCAATGCATTATTAACAAACACGGATTACAGTTTATCGATTCTTGGTATCGGTACCGCTCAAGGTGCTCCGATTAAAATGCTGAATGGTCAGTTACTTAAAAACAACCAAGGCACAATCGTCGTACCTCAGCTGAATGCCCGTTTATTGAAAGACACGGCACAATCGAATTCAGGGCAAGTGCAAGTGATAACCCACGGAAGCCAACAGCTAACGGACTTATTTAATCATCCGCTCAATTTTCAAAATAACCAAAAGACGGAGTTAACGACAGAACAGCGTAATGATGATGGTATTTGGCTACTGCCTTTAATCGCCTTATTAGCGGCATTCAGTTTTCGTAAGCAGTTATTTTTCAGTTTCTTCTTGGTTTTCTTGCTACAGCCTGAATCGAGCTACGCGGCCGAGACCTCGATATGGAACAACAGCAACGAAAATGGTGCATTGCTGTATCAAGATAAGCAATACCAGCAAGCTGCAGATACTTTCTCTGACGAGAAATGGCAGGCCAGCGCATTATATGAAGCGGGAGAATACCAACAAGCTATCGATCTGTGGTCGAATAATCCAAGCAGTGATTCCTATTATAATCAAGGTAATGCCTTAATGAAGCTCGGTAATATTGATGACGCTACTAAAGCCTACGAACAAGCGCTAAAATTGGATCCTGAAAATAACGATGCAAAAAGTAACTTAGCACTTGCTAAGCAAATAAAACAACAACAGAAACAACAGCAAGGTGATAAAGGCAAAGACAGTCAAAGCCAGCAAGACAGTCAGAGCCAGCAAGACAGTCAGAGCCAGCAAGACAGTCAGAGCCAGCAAGACAGTCAGAGCCAACAAGACAGTCAAAGCCAGCAAGACAGTCAAAGACAGCAAGACAGTCAAAGCCAACAAGACAGTCAAAGCCAACAAGACAGTCAAAGCCAACAAGACAGTCAAAGCCAACAAGACAGTCAAAGCCAGCAAGACAGTCAAAGCCAACAAGACAGTCAAAGCCAACAAGACAGTCAAAGCCAACAAGACAGTCAAAGCCAGCAAGACAGTCAAAGCCAGCAAGACAGTCAAAGCCAGCAAGACAGTCAAAGCCAGCAAGACAGTCAAAGCCAGCAAGACAGTCAAAGCCAGCAAGACAGTCAAAGCCAGCAAGACAGCCAAAGCCAGCAAGACAGCCAAGATAAAGCGGGTGTAGTTGGACAAGATGAAACCGACGAGAATTCGGATGAAGGTAATGCCCAAGGACTGTCGGCAGCACAACAGACGCCATTAGAAAAAGAACAACAAAAGCGCCTACAAAAATGGCTACGGAATATTCCCGATGATCCTTCTTTGTTATTAAGAAATAAAATGTATATAGAAAGTCAGCAACGTAAAGCTGAATCAAATCAGCAAAATAGTTCGGAGCAAATATGGTAAAGGCAATTCAGACACATCGCCGTTTTTCAACATTCTCACTAATGGCAAATTTTCTCATTCTTGCAGGCTTGTTATTTACATTTAGCTTTCAGGCTAATGCAGCACTAAAAATAACAGCATCCGTCAATCAGAACCCAATTGTACAAGGGAGCAGTTTTATCCTTGAAATCCGTGCCAATGAAAGTATTAGCGCCAGTGACTGGGATAATTCTGCATTATTGGCTAATTTTGTCGTGGGTAGAACATCGATCAATAGTCAAAGCAGTTATTTCAATGGCAAGACAACACATGTAACAACTCTGACAACCGTATTAATGGCTCGAAATATTGGTGCTTATACCATTCCAGCCTTTACGATTGATGGCGCTACAACAAAACCAATTAAAGTAAATGTCATCTCATCGGCGACTGCAAATAGCCGTGGTATCAATAACCGTAATATCGAATTAAAAGTAAATATCTCGGAGAAAAACATTTATGTTAGTCAGCAGTTTATCTATACCGCAACCTTATATATTGCCCAAAATACCAAGATGCAATCTGGCAACCTCATCGAACCAACAGTGGCAGACGGCGTAGTAAAACAAATAGGTAAAGATGAAAATGCCAGTCAAATAATTAATGGCAAACGCTTTGAAACAATTACACGTCAATATGCCATTACCATCAATACAGCAGGAGCAAGCACGATTACTCCAGCTCGATTTGAAGGACAAGTGAGTACCTCAAAGCGTGGCTACCGGTTTGGATCTGTAACGCCAGTAATTATCCAGGCTGACACTCTAGATGTAAATATACAGGCACAACCAAAAGACTATAAAGGCGAATGGCTAGTCAGTGACTTTGTTCAACTCGACGAAGAGCTACAACCATCGCAAGAGAACTATCAACAAGGTGAACCAATAACCCGAACGGTCACACTAACTGTTGCGAATGTAGATAAGTCAGCGCTACCCGTCTTAACAGTTAATTGGCCACAAACCGTCAAGGTCTACCCGGATAAACCACAGTTGACGAGCTTTGCACAACAAAACAGTTACTTCGCGCAACAGGTATTAAGTTTTGCCATTATTCCCAATCAACTTGGTGAACTAACATTACCAGAAATATCAGTGCCTTGGTTTAATAGTAAAACACAGCAACAAGAATGGGCGACGCTACCCGCTAAAACAGTGACCATACTACCGAGTGAGAATAATGTAGCGAATCAAAACGACCAAGCTCCACTTGTGGCACCTAACAGTAATAATCAGGAAAATATACAAAGCCTATCGACATCACCAGTATGGCGTTGGTTAACCTTTATTTTTGCAGGGTTGTGGATATTAACCTGTGTCGCTTGGTTACTCTTACGTAAGCGCAACCAAAAAGCGCCTAGCCCCGAAATAACCATTGCAACTAAAACAGATAATATTTGGCCGCAATTACAAACCGCACTAAAGAATAATGATGCTAACCAAAGTAGTCACTTATTGCATCAGTGGTTCAAACAACGTTGGCCTGAAATCAAGGACCCACAGCTAACCTCACTGCCGATGAATAAAGAATGCCTGCAAGCTTGCCAAGATCTATTTACGTTTACTTACGGTAACAACGCTGAAATAACGAATTGGAATGGACAAGTATTATTAGCACAATTAACCAAACTTAAAGGCTCGAAAAACACCATAACAAAAAAACAACAACCCGAGATAAAAACCCAGCTTAATCCATAGGTTTCACTGAAAAAAGACAAGTTTGGCGCTTAAACATAGCGCCAACTTCGTTTAAGAAAATAACAACACGCCCATAAAGTTCGTTTTCGAACATATAAAACCCGCCAACTAATGCTCGAACATTAAGCAATATATCTCAAGTATGAAAATTAAAGATTCATATGAGCATTTAGCCCTTTCAAATGAAAGCATGCCAGTATTAACTGAAAGTTAACAAGTGAATTTACAAATTACATACATTTATCTACTGTCCACACTAGATCTCCACCTTAAAAAAGCGCAAAATAGCAGTAGCTATCGGATTTAATTATTGCTTTATTAAGGAATTGGAATGTCAATACATAAAACACTTGGTGAATTCATCATTGAAAATCAATCTGATTTTCCACATGCAAAAGGTGAATTAACAGCATTATTAAGTGCAATTAAACTTGCTGCTAAAATTGTAAACCGCGAGATCAATAAAGCAGGCCTAGTTGACATAACAGGTGCAAGTGGCATTGAAAATATCCAAGGCGAAGAGCAACAAAAATTAGACATGTATGCGAACGAAGTATTTAAAAATGCTTTGATTGCACGTGGTGAAGTTTGTGGTATTGCTTCTGAAGAAGAAGATCATTATGTATTTTTCGACAACCAAAACAGCCGTAACGCTAACTATGTAGTATTAATGGACCCACTAGACGGTTCATCAAACATCGATGTTAATGTATCAGTTGGTACTATTTTCTCTATTTACCGTCGTGTATCACCTGTTGGTGGTCCAGTTTCAATGGATGACTTCTTACAAGTTGGCCGTAAACAAGTTGCAGCGGGTTATGTGGTATATGGTTCATCAACTATGCTGGTATTTACAACCGGTAACGGTGTTCATGGCTTCACTTATGATCCATCAATTGGCGTATTCTGTTTATCTCACGAATCATTAACCTTCCCTAAATCTGGTAAAATCTATTCGATCAATGAAGGTAACTACAGCAAATTCCCACTTGGTGTAAAGAAATACATTAAATATTGCCAAGAAGAAGACGACGCAACAAACCGTCCTTATACTTCACGTTACATTGGTTCTCTCGTATCTGATTTCCACCGTAACCTGCTTAAGGGTGGTATCTACATTTACCCACAAACAGCACAAGCACCAACAGGTAAACTACGCTTATTATACGAGTGCAATCCAATGGCTTTTCTTGCTGAACAAGCGGGTGCACTAGCGACAGATGGTTATACACCAATCCTAGATCTTAAGCCTACAGAGTTACACCAACGTGTGCCTTTCTTTACAGGTTCTGTGGACATGATGGATACAGCACACCAGTTCATGCAAGAGCATAAAGAAGAAGCGTAATTTAAGCCTCTTTAACTACTGCTTTAAGCCACGTTATCTTCTATTCGAGAAGGTGACGTGGCTTTTTTTTGTTATAAGGCTTTGATGTATACCCAAATAACTTGGCTGTATTATAAACAACAACATAATAAAATGTGACAGACGTGACACTTACAAAAGAATTGTCTCAAAAAAGATTGACACCGTTATTTGATGTAGATCACAGTTTTAAACATTCATTTTGACTTGATCACTATAAGAACAACTACTCTAAATAATTTGGTAGCGATAACAATTTAATAACAATATGCACATGTAAAAATAAGTCCATATTTATCAACAACTTAAACAAATGCCGACCCACCACTATTTTTTCAATTAAACGTCAAGCCTTAATAACCAAACATTACACACTGTGATTATTCTTAATTACAAAGCATGAACAAGCAGTTACTATTTATTCATACTATCGACAGCTGGTCGGACCTTGATACTTAAAGGATAAACAAAAGGAACTTTGTTTTTCTATTCAAAGATCTAAACCAGTCACGAGTTAAACAAAATAAAACTTATAAAGATGAGTAATTAACTATGTCTAAATTTAAAAAAACAACGCTTGCTACAGCCCTACTGCTTGTCACTGCACAATCTTCTGCGGCAGGCTTCCAAGTAAGCGAACATTCAGCATCTGGTCTTGGACGAGCTTTTGCTGGTGAAGCAGCCGTTGCTGATAACGCATCAGTAATTGCACGTAACCCCGCTGCAATGTCACTTTTCGATAAAGCTGAAATTTCAGTTGTTGGTTCTTACATCGTGCCAAACGCGGATATTACTGGGACTAATGACCCTGTTGCAAGCAATCCATCACGCCTAGATTCAAACGACATCATTAATGATGCTTTTGTTCCTGCAATGTATTACGTTCAACCAATCAATGACACAGTGGCTGTCGGTCTAGCTATGTTTTCTGGCTATGGCATGGTCTCGGAGCATGAAGATGACTACGCGGTAGGCGCTGGCGCTGGTACTACGGATCTCCTTACGTTCAGTATCAACCCAAATGTATCTTTTAAGGCCACTGATGAATTAAGCTTAGGTTTAGGTGTTAGCGCTGTATATGCAAAAGCGACTCTAGAACGTAACTACGGTGACCTTCAATATAACCCACGTTATGGCTCTGATACTTCAGCAAATTCACAACTTTTCCTGCTTGAAGGCGATGCATGGGGCTATGGCTGGAACGCTGGTGCACTATATGAGCTTAACGAAAATAATCGCATTGGTTTAGCGTACCGCTCACAAGTTGATATTGAATTCGAAGGCGACTTCACAGGCGCAACAAGTGGTGGTAAAAAAATTCAAACGACTTTAGAAATCCCGTTACCTGCCACAGCTGAAATATCTGGTTACCACAAGCTAACACCAAAAATTGCCGTCACTTATAGCGCACTTTGGACGCAATGGAGCAAATTCACTGAACTTGAAGCATTAAGTAACCAATGTGTTGCTGGTGAATGTTTCAAAAAAGAAGAGCATTACGATGACAACATGCGTTACGCTGTCGGTACTGAATATTATGTTGGTAACACAACGTTACGTGCAGGTTTCGCATTTGATGAGCAAGCGGGTGAAACGACGCTGAGTATCCCAGATACAGATCGTTACTGGTACACTATCGGTGCAACTTACGAACTAGAACAAGACTTAAGTTTTGACTTCGCACTAGCTTATATCTATACGAAAGAAATTGAATTCTCTGAATACGGTTATACTTTCGAAGGTCAAGGTGATGCAATCATTGCTTCAGCACAAGCAAACTACCGTTTCTAAGCGTATTTAGATAAGTAACTTAATACTTAAATATAGTAATAAAAATAGCGTCTTATGGCGCTATTTTTATTTTCGACTAACCTTAAAATAAAACATCATTTTAAGGGTATAAATATGATAAAACGTTGTAGCCGTGATGCATCTATCGCCTACCTAAGTGCTCTCCTTAGCTTCATATCTTATTACAGCCCTTCGACTTATGCTGCATCATATCAATCTTCAACAACCTCAGCCATCGAACTCAGCAATGCAGGCGCAGGCACTGCAGCAGACTCTACTAACCTAGCAAATATAGCCGTTAACCCCGCGATCATCGCTGCATTTTCATCTCCGAGTATGGCTATCGCTGGTATCTTAGTTCAATCTAAAAAAGACATTACTGGTGAATACTATTCCAATGGTGATCCTGAAGCATTGGATAACGCTGGAATCAGTGATAATTATATCGCCCCTTCTGGCTACTTTGCCTTTCCCATTAATGATAAATGGTCATTTGGGTTTGCTACTTTTTCTAATTATAACGTCCGTAACAACTATGATACTGAATATCCCGTAGGTCTTCTTGCTGGGCGGCGCTCTTTATTCACCTATGAAATCAGCCCAAATATAGCCCTCAAATTAACTGATTATTTTTATGTAGGTGCGGGTGTAAGCGCTATTTATGGTAACTATCAATTAACAACAAACTATGGCTCACAAAATACCAATAATCCAAGTCAGATTTATCAAGATTATAATGGTACGGGTATCGGTTTTAGGTTTAATATCGGCATACTTTATCAACTAAACACACACCACAAGTTTGGACTATCCTATCGCTCTGAAAGTGACATTGAAACAGAAGGTACATTTACCACATTGGCGGGTAATAATGATTTAGTATTTCAAGATACGACAACGCTAACGATGGCAATTCCGAGTGAGCTAACATTTTCAGGATTTCACCTACTTGATCCGCGACTGTCAGTACAGTATTCATTAGCTTGGTATGGATGGGAAAGCCTAGATTCCATTTCAGTATCACATCCAAATTGTCCTGCTAACTCGGGGTTTAATCGACCACAAGGTCAATGCTTGATAGAGTCTGTTAACGCAAAAGATGGTTGGAAAGTTGCATTCGCCATTAACTATAAATTAAATGATGTTGTCTGGTTACGAAGTGGGATGTCAACTGAAAAGTCAACAGAAAGCGCAACCTTCTCGATACCTTTTGATAAAAAAACAAACTTCAGCTTTGGGCTATCCTATTATGCAAGTCGCTCGTTAAGTTTCGATATCGGCCTTACGTATGCAAAATATGAATCCACGCGAATTAAAGATACTGTTGGCCAAGATAGCTTCGATGTAAGTACAGAAGGCAATAGTACTATGTTTGGCTTTCAACTAAATTACCAATTAATAGATTAATACTATGAATTCCCTACTACTTCACACCACGTAAAGAAGGTTATAACGGAATATTAAGCTCAACAATAGACCAACGCCCGCGATCAAAGCAAAAGTGTTGAGCGCAGTGGTAATCCATTTTATGCGGTGCTTTTCCTAACATGTTCCAATTCGTCGCGAGCGCATATATCGCACGGATAACACCTTTATGACTGACGCAGCCTATATAGTGTTCTTCGTTATCAATAGCCAGTGACTCAACCCAAGTACTTACTCGCGCAGCAACCAACCTTGGCGACTCTGCATTCTGCGGCTGTAGATCTAACCCTAGCGCTTCTTGTTTCGCAAAATAACTTGGATCTTGGGATCTTAGTTGTTGTAAGGTTTTACCTTCCCACTCACCCCAACTCATTTCGATCAAAGCCATTTCCGTCTGTGCTTCAATGCAGAGCAATTCGGCCGTTTGCTGGGCTCTTAACAGCGGGCTATGAAACCACCGCAACGATGAAAAATTTGACGGTAACTGATAAGCGCTAATTTGTTGCTTCCCCGCTTCATTCAACGGAATATCTGTACGCCCCTGTAAACGCCGTTCACAGTTCCATTGCGTTTGCCCATGACGGATAAAATAAACGTGGATCATATATTATCCAACGGATTTGATATCGCACCTTGGATAACACAATTAAGCTGCCGGGCACTGGCCTCAATAGAATGATGCTGAGTAACGTATTGCTTCGCCGCGTGTTTCATGGTTTCCAATTTTTCATTATTTTTCAGTAAACAGTCAATTGTTACTGACATTTCTTGCGCATTATACGCATCTACCAAAATGCCTGTGACCTTATTATTCACAATTGAGCTCACGCCCCCCTGATCACCTGCAACAACTGCAACACCCGCTTGCTGAGCTTCTAAGAAGATCATGCCAAGCGCTTCATTTATCGCAGGCCAAACGAGTAATTCGAAATGCGGTAATAATTGTCGTATTTGGCTGTTTTCAAGTGCACCTGAAAACTTGACTTGCCTGTGCCGAACAAAAAGAGTTCGAATTTCTTCTTCCATCATTCCATCACCAATAATCAATAACTGGTAAGGCTGTTGTAATAAATTGACCACTGAACTTAACTGCTGATAAGAATGGTACTTATCACCACTGCGCATCATCGCGATTGTGATAAGCCAAGGTAAGTGACTATCTAAACCGTATTTAACAGCGATGCCTTCTCGCGTTAAAGTCGCAGTTAATTTTCCGCTATCTTTATTTATCCGAGAATGCTCATTATTTACATAAGAACCGTCATGATGAACAGGAAAATCATCGATAAAAGCATTAAGTGACACAAGTGGAGAATGACATTTTTTCTGTCGCAGAGAATAAAATTCAACAAGTGCGATTTTATCTCTTGGGTTAATACAGATGACTTTGCTCGCTAGTTTTAATCCTGTAGCCACTTGCTGGTGATACAAAGCCCAGCCCCCTTTGGCACGTTTCTCTGCCCATGAAGCTTCAGCCACAATATAAGGGATATCAAGCGCCTGACAAATGATTGGGCCAATTAAGTCTGGTGCTTTGTAATAGAGGTGATAACTAAACCAAGCGTGCGGTCTAAAACCTTGCTTGTTCCAGCGCCGCATAATTCTAGTCGCTTCTTTTTTAGCTATCATAATCAAGCGTTGCTGACGATAACTGTCACCTCGCTTATCAAAGGTACGCAACTGACTCGCAAGTTCAACATGATAACCGCCCTGCTCCAATGCACGTATAAATAAACGCGCTATTTCGCGGTCACCCGAGGGTATCGGATGTAAAGGCGATTTAAGCGGCGCATAAAATGCGATGCCTGTTTTTACACTTGTATCAGTCACGGCTATCAAAAAGCTTTTCTAATTGGTCAATACCAATTTTAACATCAAAGCGTCGGTGAAGTTGCTTCTGTCCCTCTAACCCTAGACGTTCTCGTTTTTCACCATCTCGTAATAAATCATCTAATGCAGATGCTAACTGATCAACATTATTCGACTCAACGAGTACGCCATTTTCACCGCTATCAATCAGCTCAGGGATACCTGAAATATCCGTCGCCAGACAACATACAGACTGGCTTTGTGCTTCCATCAACACATTCGGCATCCCATCTCTGTCACCATCGGCAACAATCTTACTCGCCAATACAAATAAGTCACTTTTACGGTAAGCTTCAAGTACCGTTAATTGTGGCTGTGCGCCTTGCCACTCAATATGTTTATCAATACCTAACGCTTTAGCCTGCTGTCGCAGACTCTTTAAAATACCGCCTCCGCCAATATGCGTTAACTGCCAATGTAAATCCTTTGGCAACTTAGCTAACGCATTAAGTAAATCATCGTAACCCTTCTTCGGAACCGCTCGACCAACACTGATAATTTTAACCGGGTTGTCAGCCGAACTACCGTTAACATTGGCGCGAGATAGACGCTCTACATGTTGAAAACGGGTAAAGTCTAAACCGTGATAAACCAAATGAACCTTACTTGGATCTTGAGCAAGGGATTGTAAGTACTGATGGTTTGCGGCGGTACACGTAGACAACCATTGTAACTCTGTCAGCTTTTCGGCAAGATCCCACTCTTCTGATGTCCAAATATCTTTGGCATGTGCAGAGCACGACCAAGGCAGATCATTAATTAATGCGGCATAGCGTGTTACCGATGCTGGCGTATGTAAAAAATGCGCATACATTTGCTCGATACCGTCTGGCATTTCGGCTGCAAGTACGATGCCTTGACCAAAGCGACGAACCCGTCCACGGCTAGTATCACGCTTAATATCTTGAATAAACTGCTTAACAACTTTGGTTAATGAATAGCGTTTGACGACATGAAAAAACGCTTTTAGTACCCGTAATGGTTCAACATGTAAGTATTCAGGTAAATATAATACATCCGCTTCAATCTGTTGGTGAATAGGATGCGTGCTGGTATCTGTCGGATGACGTAATGAAACTAATGTAATATCAAACCCACGTAACTCTAATGCGCGAATTTCTTGAGCGATAAATGTTTCAGAGAGGCGTGGATAACCTTTAAGTACTAATGCAATTTTTTTCACTACTGACTTACCTTAAACTTTGATAATTAAAACGTGATGAGACGTCATAAAAACATATATCGAGCTTGAGCATTACTTTAATAACTTACGAATACCTTGAGCTAGCCCATTCAATAAGCAATTTCGCACTTTTATGGGCGCCCTGATTGTCGATGTTAACCTTCTTTGCGGTACTTCCAACTGCAGTATTAATCGCAGATTTTAATGTCTCGACACTCAACTCATCATTTTTTACAGATTGTAATACTCGACCTTCGACCAATATTTCACTTCGCGCTAACTGCTCTGTTTCGCCTTCCCCTTCAAACGGTATTACCACCGCAGGTACGCCAGTCAATAACAAATCCATCACAGTATTATACCCTGCTCTTGAAATGGACACATAAGCATTGTTTAATTCTTTTAGAAAATCATCCGCAAGATCTACAACTTGTAAGTTAGACTGCTCCTGCGTTTTAAAATAGGCTTTGTCGGCACTGTCCATGTTTGGACCTGTAATCAATAACCACTTTTTATCCGCGGCAAACCCACTCTTAAATAACGCCATCACTGCAACCAAAATATCTTTACCTATGCTGCCGCCTCCGACAGACACAACTATCGTATCCCGTGTTTTCTGCGACGAACCACCATTTTCCATGGTCGGACAAACATATCCGGAATAACTGATTTTATCGGCAATCATATCGGCAACTGGAAAGCTTTTTTCTAGTGGGTAGAAATTTTTGTCACCATGCACTAATACATGCTGGTAATACGTTTGTACAAGGTTAACGTACTCTTGTTCCCTCACTGCTGAACGACGCTGTAAAATATCTCGTATTGAAGAAACAAGTACAGGGGGATTACTTTGTGACTTAACCCAATTAAGGAGTGGTAACAACTCAAAACGCATCTGTCTACGGCCAAAAGGATACGTTTCAGTCACAATTAAATCAGGCTGTAAGGTCTCACAAAGAGCTAATAGGGCCTGTGTACGCTCTTTCTTATCATCATCACTAACAGGAGTGCTATCTGCTTTAACTAAACCACTAAAACCTGAATCAGCACTCTTAACCGCCATTAACTGGTGCATCGTCGCGTCACCAAAAGACATACTCGGAACAGGCATGCCACCAAAAATAACATCTACATGTGCACCTTGCTCACACAATGCTTGAACAATAAGAGAAGAGCGACGAACGTGGCCAATACCTAATAAATATTGCACATAATACATAATACGCGGCGCTGACATATACCTGATTCCTTACTAAAAAAAATAACTTAAGAAGAACTAGATTAGATTATTCTGATACTAACTCACCAAATCGATCGGCAACAAAGTCTAAACCATTCAGCAAGTTATCAAGTTTATGTGTACTCGGTTTATCTTGTTGCAATAATTTAATAATACTGTCGTGCATCAGCTCAGTTGAACGCTCAGACGCCAAATCAAGCATAGATAACAGGCCAACGCCTGCTGCATTACTCGCTCGAATTAGCTGCTCTTTACGTGGGTGGCTACGAGGTAAAATTAATGCACGCTTATCAAACGACAGTATTTCACAAAACGTATTGTAACCCCCCATCGCAATAACCGCCTCAGCTTCGACCATCAAATGCTCGAGGTGATTACTGAATGTGATCGCATCGACATGCGGTAACAACTCTGCACGATGCAAAAACGCATTACGATCCGCAGCGGGCATAAAAGGGCCAAGGACAAACAAAGCAGGCATCAGTGTTGCGCAACTCTCATAAGCACGTAATACCCAGTCAACCATTTCAACACCATCACCGCCACCACCTGGGGTGACCAAAATATAAGGCTGCTCAGGAAAATTAATGGTATCGGTATCGACTTTTTGTGGTAGCTGCCTTGGCAAATAACCTGTAAATAAGGTTTTATCTGTGACGATTTGCTTTATATCTAGCCCCTTTAATGGATTAGATACCTCTGCGGGACCATAAACCCAAAGCTCATCATAAAGATTTTCAAGCAATGGCATCACATTTTTCTTCTGCCATTCTTTTTTTAAAAGCTCGGGAGAGTCCATCACATCACGTAAACCGAGAATACATTTGGTATTCGTATCTTTAAAATAGGCGAGCGTACTGACGACTTCATCTTTCAATCCACCCGGCTCTTTATCGACAAGGAAAATATCCGGTTTGAAGACTTTAGACGTATTCAAAATGATGGCTTCACGTAATGCCAGAGTATCAGCAAGATCGATAAGTAAGCCAAGTGAGGTGTATTCACCATTGTGAAGCTTAATAACGCCTGGAATACGAATAAAATCAACACGGGCTTTAAAATCAAAGCGACCAATAATCGGTGATCCAGTAATAATTAAAACAGATAAGCCCTTGTATCGGTCAACAAGCTCATGCGCGATGGTTCTACAGCGTCGCAAATGCCCAAGACCAAAAGAGTCATGACTATAAATAAGCAAACGGCTATTATTTAATTTACTGCGCACTTGAATTCTCTTTAACTAAATATTATTAAGATGGATAAGGTTATCAAAAAATAGTTGCCTAAGATAGCGCACTACTCACTTAATAAACCATTCATTTTATTAAAAATAAACACTCGATTAATTATAATCAGAGTCTATTTTGTCGTTCTTTTTTATCTCTGTAGAGACGCTTAATGCGGCGGCAGCACCCACAGTTTCAGCAAGTTCATCATTTTTTTCAATGATATCCTTCAGGTCTTCTTTGTCTTTACCCGCATGCTGAGTTAACACATGCACAGAGCGATGAGCAAACTCAATACCATTGGCTTTTAATGACTCTTGTACAAGTCTAAATGCTTCACGGCGAATGACCCATTGCTCTCCAGGCACACACGTAAACTTCATCCGGAAGATAAGCGCGGACTCTTCAACCCTCGTCACCCCTTGCGATTTCAATGGAAGTAAAAAATGTTGCCCATATTCAGGGTGTAACAGCATTTTTTGTCCCACTTTTTTGATCACCTTACGTACCTTTTCAACATCCGTTCTGTAATCTAATCGAAACTCTAATTTCTTAGTGATCCAATCACGGGATAAGTTACTGACGGTTGCCATTTCGCTAAAAGGGATCGTTTGTATTGCGCCAAGGTGATGACGTAATGTAATTGAACGAATAGAAATGCGTTCAACAGTACCACGTAAACCAGCAGCCTCAATATATTCACCACGGCGAAATGCATCATCAAGCAAAAAGAAGATACCAGAGATTACATCCTGTACGAGTTTCTGAGCACCAAAACCAACGGCGATACCGACGATACCCGCACCAGCGAGTAAAGGAGCAATTTCAACACCAACGATACTCAATATCATCAGTAGTACACAAGAAAATAAGAATACTAATAAGAATGAACGCACTAAAGGCAACAAGGTTTCAGAACGAGAAGCCCCCGTACCACCACCTTCCCCCTCTAATGTGGAGCTACCATTGTTATCTTCGCAAATCATCTCATAAGGTAAATGGCGTTCGATAGCAGATTGAATAACCTCCCAAATAGCATAAGCCAAAATAATAACGATAATAATATCAACAAACATTTGGATAAAACCGCCAAAGCTATTCGCTAATTTTTCCCAAGCATTATGATCAAAGCTAGCATCAATATGATAGAAGATAACAGCGACGAATATAATGCGAAGTGCAATAATGACCCTACGAATAAATTTATCGCAACGCATTTCAAAAGAATGGCTCTGTAACCACGTTATACGTTTTAGTTGGCTCATTATGACAAAAATCAGACGATCCAATATAGGATAACTAAACGTTAGCCACCAGATTGGCGTAAAGTTATCAGCTTGTTCGTAATAGCCTAAAAACTCATACATAGCCCAGAAAACCCAAGCAATAAATAACCATATAGTAAGGATTGTAGTCCACGTTTGACGCAAAAATCGAGTTAATGCCGAGCTCGCTTCTTTCGAATCCGTAAACATTGCTTCAATGGTTTTACGGTTAAACCAAATAAAATAAATCGATAAAATATTCATTATCATACCGGTCGAAGGAATAATCAGAGCGAAAAGAATTCTATCTAACGAGAATAATATGAGGATATACCAAAGTGTTGTAATAGTAAGGTATATAGCCATAAAAATAAGTATTGACCAATATAGTCGGGTTGCCGATAAGCAATCAATTTTAAACAGCCGATTACCTTTAGCATAGGGAGCAAAGATAAGTCGTAATATAATCGCTAATGCACGTATTTTAACGACAAGGCCGAGTCCATGCAGGCTTAATACACGAAAGGGGTCGGTTTCGCTATAATTATAAATAGCGATAAGCGCGGCAGTTAAGGCGAAAATAGCAATGCCTACATATTGAAAAAATCCACGCATGAGTATGTAATCAAGATTATCTTTAAAACTCGAACCTTTTTCTTTCACAACACTCTCAGAAAAAGAATCCATTTTCAGACTAACAACACGCTCTACAATAAAACCAGCAACAAGCATCAACACAAAAATAGTAAACAAAGAGGTGAAATGCCCTACACCTTCTTCATTCGTCAGGTTATTAATCAATTGCGCTTGGTGTTGAGGCCACAAGGCTAAACTGGCTAATAATTTTTCTTTACGATCTCTGGCATCCATTAAAAAAATAAAACGGGCCATCTCATCATTGCGATAACCGTATTCTTTATTACTGCCACGTTGTGCCGACGCATCTGTAGCACGCCAGTTTTTCGCCTTACGCGCGTTTTTTCTATCTGCAACGAATGGGTCATTGTCATTATTTACAGATTGGTAGTCACCCGACAGGTTATCACTCTCATTACTTACTGGGCTGGTCTTTACTAAATCAACCGTTTCTTTTGTCAGTGATAACTCAGATCCCTGCGCATAAGCCACGCTTGTATTACTCAGCATCAAAAACATATAGATAAAAATTGTAGTAGCTATAGTACGATTAAAGACGCTTAAGGTAATACGCAGAGGCATAGTGATGACCAAATATTGATTGATAAGAATAACTATAGTATCAAAACTTTATAAACGAATGATATGGTAAATAGCACATATTATTAATGAGTTAAAATACAACTTGGGTGAATAGACAGATAAAAATGAGATAATATAAAAGTAAAAGGAAGTGAACTGGGTTGCGAACTAAACATGAGAAATGATGGACTTTAAGCATTAAGTAATCGAATACTTATAAAAAAACCGTCCACTTTAGCAGTGAACGGTTTCATTAGTCAGTGTTGTTTATAGCAACGAATCAACAGGGTTGATTAGAAGTATACACGACCACCGATTGTTACTTTTTCGTCAGACTTAGATGAAGCTTTACCATCTACATCAAAGTCACTTGAATCGAATTCAATGTATGCTTTAACATCTTTAACAAGTTCATAATCAGCACCAACAACGATGATAGAACCATCACCTTTAATTACTGCGTCATCATATTTACCATCTAGCACATCATACATAGCGTATACGCCAGCTTGACCTAATTGGTAATGAGCACCAAGACCGTATGCAGAGAAATCTTCTTTGCCAACTTCGCTTGCTTGATATTGAACACCTAACGTTAATGCATCAAGTGAATATTTAGCACCTACGATATAAGTAGAGTTATCAGTTTTAACTGAGGTGCCAACTTTAGTTTTAACAACGTTAGTACCTACAACTGTTAATACTTCTTTTTCTGTAGTAACAACACGGTCATTTGCGATATTGTAAGAAGCACCAAGCGTTAAGCCAGCAACTTCATATGTACCACCGATAGCATAAGTATCTTGGTCCATTAATGAAACAACAACTGTAGCGCCAGCGAATGCTTTAGTATATTTAAGCTGATCTTCTGAATCAGAACCGAAAAGAGCATTGTCTTCATTATAAACACCATTCTCATAAGAGAAATCGTTCATAACTAAATCATCATTCAGACCCATTTGCTTACCAAGTGCAACTGTACCGTATACATCATGCGATAGACCAACGAAAGCATTGTTGATATATAGTGTATCACCAGATTTACCGTTGTATTTAACTTCCATCTGACCGAATGCTTTAACACCTTCGGCTACGTCTTTAGATGCTTTAATATCGAAACGTGAGCCAGCATCTTGAAATTTAACGTTGTCAGAATCTTGAATTACAGTGTTACCACGGAAAGAACCGCCTAGAGAAACTGAAGTACCTTCGTTGTTATAAACTTCAGCAGCGTTTGCAGCGCCAGCTAATAAAATTGCAGTAGCAAGAATAGTCTTTTTCATTTTGAAATCCTTTATGATTTATAAGTTAACTCACTCATTACTTAAATCTCTCTCTGAGATGATTTTATCTGGTAATGATCGGTTAAACCAAGAGTTAATATACTCTAACAAGTAGCGAGTTAAACCAACAATTCATCTGATTAAGCCATTTGAATAAGATTTAACAACTACGCTTAAAACTTGATATGGATTATACTCACAATATATTTTTGAAAACTATAAGGAAAATCAACCGGAGATCAAAAACAAGATCACGGACACAGAAAAAGGTATGACTTCTAGAAATTTCTTGACAGCAGGAATTACAGCCACCTCAAAGGAGAGCCGTTTTCAAGCTAAATGGTTAAAAAGAATACGTATCGCTGAGTTTACTATTCTAACTATTATATTCTATTCAATCTGCTAACTATTCAGAACGATAAAACGCTCGAAAGTTCAACTTAATATGCAGATAATGATTTAGGGTTAGTTTCTAGAATAGGATAAAATAAAATTTCGGCAAGGTTAATTTATTTTTATCTATATATAGGCAGAAAAATTGAAATCTAAAAGTACATAAAAAAATACCCCAGCAATGCTGAGGTATCTTATAAACGCATAATGACCTATGCAAGGTATAGATTGAGCGCTAAAAAGAACCGCTAACTACTTTTCAGCAGTAGGCTTCTTCTTCTCTGCAGCAGGCTTCTTCTTCACCGCTTTCTTCTTCTCTTCTTCAACCCATTTACCATCAATATAATGCGCAGTCCAACCAGTAGCTTTCTTTTCTACCTCGGTCATTACATATTGTTCTTTGGTCTTACGGCTAAAGCGTACTATCGCTTTATTACCTGCAGGGTCTTGTGCAGGCGCATCTGCTAAGTAATAAAATTTCGATGAGATACGGTCTCTGAAGCGAACTAACTCTTCAATCAGCGGAGCACGTGTCTCACGAGATTTAGGGAAAGTATTCGCCGCTAAGAAGATTCCCGCAGCACCGTCACGTAGCACAAAGTAAGCATCCGATTTTTCACATTCCAATTCAGGAAGGAAAACAGGATCTTCTTTTGGCGGCGCAACTTCACCACTTTTCAGGATCTTACGGGTATTTTTGCATTCTTCGTTAGTACAGCCCATGTATTTGCCAAAACGGCCATTTTTAAGCTGCATATCAGACATACAACGGTCACACTCAACCACTGGGCCATCATAGCCTTTTAGCTTGAATTCACCTTTTTCGACTTCGTAGCCCGTACATTCTGGGTTATTACCACAAACGTGTAGTTTACGAGTTTCGTCGATCAGGTAGCTATCCATTGCAGTACTGCATTTGGGACAACGACGTTTTGCCATTAATGCTTCAGTTTCAGCGTCTTCATTGAGTAAATCAATCGCTTCTTCGCCTGATACAAGGTTAATGGTTTTCTTACAGCGTTCTTTTGGTGGCAAGTTATAACCCGCACAACCGAGAAATACACCTGTCGTGGCAGTACGGATACCCATCTCACGTTGGCATGTTGGACATTCGATATCCGTGATAACCATTTCGTTCGAGCGCATACCGCCTTCAGCCACTTCAGCACCAGCTGTGAGCAGCTGTTTCTTAAAGTCACCAAAGAATTCATTAAGTACATCAATCCAATTCAGCTTGCCTTCAGCAACACCATCAAGTTGAGACTCCATGCTTGCTGTGAAATCGAAGTTCATTAACTCTTCAAAACTTTCAGTCAGACGTTCAGTAACAATCTCACCCATTTTTTCAGCGAAGAAACGACGGTTTTCCACTTTTACATAACCACGATCTTGAATTGTCGAGATAATCGAAGCATATGTCGATGGACGACCAATACCACGTTTCTCTAATTCTTTAACCAATGACGCTTCATTAAAACGCGCAGGTGGCTTAGTGAAGTGTTGCAGAGGATCGACAGTAATCAGGTCTAGCGCTTCACCCACTTCAAGTACAGGTAAATTGCTTTCGTCTTCAGACTTCTTGCTCATTGGTGGTAACGCTTTAGTCCAACCAGGGAAACGCATAGTACGTCCCTTCGCGGTAAGCTGATACTCGCCAGCAGCAATCGTCAATTTTGTTGAATCGTATTGTGCAGGCATCATCTGACAAGCAACAAACTGACGCCAAATTAGTTCGTATAATTTTTTCGCGTCATCATCCATGCCTTTCAAATCGCCTGACATAACATTTACATCAGAAGGTCGGATCGCTTCATGGGCTTCTTGCGCGCCTTTTTTAGAGCCGTATAGATTCGGTTCTGCAGGTAAGTAATCTTTACCGTATTTTGTTTCAATGAAACCACGAGCACTTTCTACAGCGTCTTTACTCAAATTTGTTGAGTCAGTACGCATATAAGTAATGTAACCGCCTTCATATAAGCGCTGTGCCAGACCCATTGTACGTTTAACGCCATAGCTATGACGCGTACTTGCCGCCTGCTGTAGTGTTGACGTAATAAAAGGGGCTTTAGGCTTACTGCTTGTCGCTCTGTCATCGCGTTTTAATAACGAGTAACTTGCGTTTTGTAAGTCAGTAACCGCTTTGGTCGCTTGTGCTTCATTAACAGGTTTAAACGCTTCACCGGCATATTTAACCGCTTCAACACGTAATGGCTCACCCAGTGACGTCACTAAATCTGTATGGACATCCCAAAATTCTTCTGGAATGAATGCTTTAATGTCACGCTCTTTGTCTACGATTAAACGTACCGCTACCGACTGAACACGTCCAGCAGATAAACCACGCGCTATTTTTTGCCAAAGTAACGGCGATACCATATAGCCAACAACACGATCTAAGAAACGACGCGCTTGTTGTGCATTCACACAATCAATGTTCAATTCTGACGGTTGTTCAAATGCTTCTTGGATCGCTGTTTTCGTAATTTCGTTAAACGTTACACGTTGGAAACGTGAATCATCACCACCAATAATTTCCCGCAGGTGCCATGCAATAGCTTCCCCTTCGCGGTCCAAATCGGTTGCGAGATAGACAATATCTGCTTTTTCAGCAAGTTGTTGTAATTCAGCAACGACTTTTTCTTTACCAGGTAAAATCTGATACGTTGCTGCCCAGTCATTTTCTGGGTCTATTCCCATACGCGAATATAACGATTTTTTATCACGTTTTTCTTTAAATGCAGCTTTTGCTTCTGGCGTCATGCCTTTAGTTTGTTGCGCAAGCGTCGGTGCACCAGCTCGTTTTTTGGCTGCTCCACCACTTGTCGGTAAATCACGTACGTGTCCCACACTTGATTTAACAATGTAGTCTTTACCGAGATATTTATTAATGGTCTTCGCTTTTGCTGGCGATTCCACAATTACCAGAGATCTTCCCATACAGACGGATTCTTTTAATTTATGAATAATATGAAATTGATGAATACAATTGATAATTTATCGATTAAGGATAGTCAAAAAGCATCATCTTATATTTGTACTCTATTTATATATATACATTGAATACACTTATAGTAGTCAATAATTTTTTAATTATTTTTTTTATGTCTATATTTCATACTAAAACATTACATAAGCATAGCAATAACTACTTGACGTAATAATTCACAAAAAACATAAAAATCAAACTAATAAACCACATACACTTGAAATATGTGGTTTATGTTTCAATGCACATTTACAGTTATGAACCTACAATTCTATAATTGTGGGTACTTACTTTGCTGTAAAAATTTATTTAGGCTTGTCGAAATAGCCAATGATGCCGCTTGGGCTAATTTTTCAGCCAGTTTTTTACGCACGACATATTTAACGATGTAAATTGTTTTCGATTTATTCGCTTTTAATAAGTAATCATCACTGGTTTGTAAGGTATCCACTAACCCACGTTCGTGTGCATGTGTACCGAACCAATGCTCACCTGTGGCTATTTTTTCAATATCCATGTCCGGTCGGTGAGCGCTCACAAAGTCTTTAAATAACACATGCGTTTCTTCAAGCTCTTGTTGGAATTTTTCACGTCCAGCGTCATCATTCTCGCCAAACATCGTTAATGTACGCTTGAACTCACCCGCTGTCAGTTGTTCGACATCAATTTTGTTCTTTTTCAATAGACGGTTAAAGTTCGGTATTTGTGCAACGACACCAATAGAACCAACGATTGCAAATGGTGCTGCAATAATATGATCAGCGATACATGCCATCATATAACCACCACTTGCCGCCACTTTATCAACCGCGATAGTTAGCTTAATATTAGCTTGTTTTAAACGTTCTAGCTGTGAGCTTGCAAGTCCATAACCATGCACAACACCACCACCACTTTCTAAGCGCACTAAGACTTCGTCATGCTCATTAGCAACAAACAAGATAGCAGTAATTTCTTCACGTAATGATGCGACTTCTTTAGCATCAATACCGGCGGTAAAATCAAGTACAAAAAGACGTGGTTCAATGTTTTCTTTTGTAACTGCATCTTTATCATTGGCTTTGTTTTTATGGGCCTTTTTAAATGCTTTTAATTCTGCTTTGTGTTTTTTCTTTTCTGCTTTGTGCTGTTCTTTTTCTAAAATTTTAGCTTCATCTTCAGGCACAAGATGTAACTGAAGTTCATCTTCTACGTCTTTAAATTGCTCTGATAAATTGGTGATCTCCAAACGTCCATTACTCTTTTTTTGCTTAGACGTAAGATTGATTATACTGACCACTACAAATAATAACGCTAAAACGAATGTTACCGTTTTTGCTAAAAAAATACCGTATTCACTTAAAAATTCCAAATCCTAATCCTCGGTCGGTTATATCGATTTTGCTCTTTATATCATTTACAACATCGCATCTACAAGCTTTGCAGGTTACAATATTGCCAGATAAATCGATATGGAACCAGAAAATGGATTATCAAGCAGAAAAAAACCTATTAGAAAACAAAACTATTTTAGTAACAGGTGCCGGTGACGGTATTGGTCGTCAAGCAGCTCTAACCTATGCAGCACATGGCGCGACAGTGATATTACTTGGTAAAACAGTCGCTAAACTTGAAGCTGTTTATGACGAAATTGAAGCACTTGGAGCACCAACGCCTGCGATTATTCCGCTTGATATGAAAGGTGCTACAGTTGAAAACTATAAAGACATGGCAGACACCATAGATACACAATTCGGTAAACTAGACGGTTTATTGAACAATGCGGGTCAATTAGGTGTGTTAGGTCCATTTCATCAAATCGATGAAAAGAGCTATGACGAAGTCATGCAGGTCAATGTTAAAGCACAATTGTTCATGACAAGTGCGTTATTACCTGTACTGAAAAAAGCGGACAAAGCATCTATTATTTTCACCTCATCAAGTGTGGGAGTCAAAGGGCGTGCTTACTGGGCTGAATATGCAATTTCAAAATTTGCGACCGAAGGCATGATGCAAACCCTTGCAGACGAGTTTGAAAATACCAGCATCCGCGCTAACTGCATTAACCCGGGTGCAACACGTACTGGTATGCGTGCAAAAGCCTTCCCAGGTGAAAATTCAAATACGCTTGTTACAGCAGAAGATATTATGCCGCTTTACCTTTATTTGATGGGTAATGACAGCGTCGCTGAAACAGGTCAGACCTTTAAAGCACAACCAAACAGATAATCGGTTAGCTGCATAAATGCCCAAATAATGCTGTTTTTCATTATTTGGGCATTGTGATCCTATTTATACCTTTGATTAGCGTCCTATCCTACAAAAAACTTGCTATCGCAAATAATTACTGCAATAACTAATACCTATACCCAAGTTACTTCAAGATGCTATATCAGAGACGTGCAGGGATAACAGAACAAGGCGCAATATGTAGAGAATGGTTATTCCATTTTCAAATATTGTAACGCTGTGCTGCTATTCCTGCTCGCCTCCCGTAGGGCAAGCCGAACGAAGGAATCTTCGGCGTTATGAAGTCTTGATTTAGAATAACTAAATCCTCGACTCCATGCCTTGAATATCCTCTCCTTTCGGTTTGCTGATTGCGCATCTTGAAGTAGCTTGGGTATATACTTCTCGATATAATTGAAAGACTTTGTTAATAAGGATATTAACCAGTGAAATTGAATTGTGATATGGGTGAAAGTTTCGGCCTTTGGCAACTAGGTATGGATGAAGCGGTGATGCCACATATTGATATGGCTAACATCGCTTGCGGTTTCCATGCTTCCGATCCCCTCATCATGCAGCAAACAGTGGCACTGGCTAAACACTATAATGTAGCCGTCGGCGCTCATCCTAGTTATCCTGATCTGGTTGGTTTTGGTCGTCGTCATATGCGCTGTACTTCTGATGAAATCCAAGCCTTTATATTGTATCAAGTTGGTGCCCTCGCCGCTTTCTGCAATCAGCAACATATCCCCTTAACTTATGTTAAACCTCACGGTGCACTCTATAACGACATGATGCAAGATGAAGTCATTCTCATTGCTATTTTAAAAGGAGTGGCTGCTTTTAGTCCCGATTTACCCCTGATGCTAATGGCACAAGCAGACAACAGTCGCAGTGAAACCCTTGCTGCACAATTTAATGTACCACTACTGTTTGAAGCATTTGCAGATCGTTGTTATACCGATGACGGATTATTACAGCCGAGAAATCTACCTGGGGCGGTATTTACCGAACACAGCCAAATTATTAACCAAGTAATACAGCTCGTGCAACACGGTCATGTGACAAGTAATAACGGCAATCTAATTAAGTTAAAAGTTGATACGCTTTGTGTACATGGCGATAACGCCCAATCCATCGAAGCCATCGCACAAATAAAGTTAGCACTTACAGAAAACAAGGAGTGAGGTATGCAATATCAGCTCGATATGATCGGTTATGATGCAATTCTTATTCACTTTACCGATGCAGATAATACTCAACTATTACCTGTGATCTACACTCTAAATCAACAACTAAAAAGTGCCCCAGATTTAAGCACAGTGATTATTGATATTATCCCTTCATATCAAACATTACTTGTCAGCTTTAATATACTCAATATGGAACAGCATCAGCTGGCAGATAAACTTCACGCTTATGTTAAGCGACTATTAAATACAGCATCACCAAAATCTAATCATGCCTCTCCCAGTACCGTTAATTTAATCACGATCCCTGTTTGTTACCACGAAAGTCTTGCGCCAGATCTTGAATCCTTATCGCAATACTCAGCACTGAGTATCAATGACATTATTCAGATCCATTCTTCTACTATATATAGCTGCTATGCAATTGGTTTTATGCCTAACTTTGCCTATTTGGGTGATGTTGATAAACGAATACAGATACCAAGGCATGCCAAGCCAAAAGGCCAAGTCGCTGCGGGTAGTCTAGGTATTGCAGATAACCAAACTGCTATTTATCCTAAATCGAGTCCTGGTGGTTGGCAAATTATAGGTCAGAGCCCTGCAGCAGTGAATACATTATCTGTTGGCTGCCAAGTCAAGTTTAGTGCGATCTCACTGGATGAATTTAATCGTTACGACCAAAAGGCTGACGCATAATGAATATTACTCCTGCATTCGACGTTATCAAACCAGGCGTTCATACTTTAATTCAAGATCTTGGGCGTTTTGGATATCAACATTTAGGTATCACGCCCGGTGGTCCAGCCGATCTTCATGCTTATCTATGGGCAAATAAGATACTCGGCAATGATAGTAATATGGCCATTCTTGAAATACATTATGGATTAATGATATTACGTGTATTAACGGATACAAAAATTGCGATTTGCGGTGCCGAGTTTGGGGTGAATATTAATGATAAACCCGCTTTTAATTGGCAAACACATAACGTTAAAACAGGTGACATTATTCAGTATGGTGGAGCAAGAACGGGGAAATGTGGCTATCTGGCTATTGTCGGTGGTCTGCAAACAGAGATGAGTCACCATAGTCGAAGTACCGTCATACGTGATGAACTAAGTGAAATAACGAGTTCATCATTATATGAGGGACAGCGCTTACCTGTAACAGCCCAAACCCCAGCACAATCACAAGAACAACGCGCGGTTCCTCGACATTATATTCCAAATTACTCTGCGCCATTAACCCTCGGGTTATTACCTTGTTATCAATGGCCGCTACTCACTTCAAAACAACAACAGCAACTACTCACCAATAAATATCAAATAAGTCCGCAAGCCAATCGTATGGGCTATCAACTAATAGGTAACATGATTGCCGATTTACCAGCAACATTGACGTCAGAAGGCATCGCATTAGGCAGTGTACAACTCCCTGCTGATGGACAGCCAATTGTTCTACTTCAAGACAGGCAAACGATTGGTGGATACCCGAAAGCAGGTATTATTTCGGCTTTAGATTGCAGTCAGTTATCGCAACGCCAACAGGGGGATGAAATATCTTTCAAACTCGAAAACCCTCTTATTTCACGCTATAAAATGCAAGCTTTCAAACATTTTTTCGACTTTTAATTATGGATAAAACCATTTTAATAATAAAAAAGTCTATAAAGTGAACATAAAACAGACAATCTATTCAGTGATGAACTTCACGTATTTCACCATAAGTAAAAATAATTGCGTTATGTTATGAAGATTTAACAAAATATAATATCAGTCAAAAAATGTACTTTTCAAATTTACAAATACGTATTTTTATAAAAATAAACCCATCTTAAAGCCCAGTGTGTACTAGAATTTAGCTTAAATTCGCACAAAACAAGTGGATGTTTACTTTTTGTTAACCCCGTGTCACAAAGTATGGTTCAAACAGATAATGATGGGTTATTTTGCTGTATCATAAGTATTGCATTATTTATTTTTGCTGATTAAATACACCCACTTGAATTTACGGATTTAATTTCATGGTTATGAAATGCCCTGAAGTAAACAAGCGACTAATGACTAATAAAAAGGAACACAACATGTCTATTACAAAAACAATTGCAAAATCACTTGCTGTAGCAAGTTTAACACTGGCAGCTGCTGCGCCAAGTATCGCAACAGCGAAAACAAGTGACTTTATTACAATCGGTACTGGTGGTGTTACAGGTGTTTACTACCCTGCCGGTGGTGCAATTTGTAAATTTGTAAACCGCAACCGTAAAGAGCACAACATTCGTTGCTCAGTAGAAAGTACTGGTGGTTCAGCTTATAACATCAACACGATGCGTGCAGGTGAACTTGATTTCGGTGTAGCACAGTCTGATCAACAATATTATGCTTACAAAGGCTTAAACCAATACAAAAATCAAGGTGCTTACACTGACCTACGCTCAGTATTCTCACTACACGCTGAAGCACTAACAATTGTAGCTCGTAAAGATTCAGGCATTAAAAACTTTAAAGACCTTAAAGGTAAGCGTGTAAACGTGGGTAACCCTGGTTCAGGTCAACGCAGCACAATGGACGTTGTAATGAAAGCTTACAACTGGGATAACAGTGCGTTCTCACTAACATCTGAACTAAAAGCGAACGAACAATCTCAAGCACTTTGTGATAACAAAATCGACGCTTTTGTATTCTTCGCAGGTTTCCCTAACGGTTCAATTAAAGAAGCAACAACAACGTGTGACGCTGTGATTGTAACGGTTAACGATGCAACAGTAGAAAAACTCGTTGCTGATAACCCTTACTACAGCCAAGTTGTGATCCCTGGTGGCACTTACACTGGTACACCAAAAGACACTGTAACATTTGGTGCGCGTGCAACAATCGTTACCCCAAAATCAATGTCTGACAAGATCGTATATGAAGTAACGAAAGCTGTATTCGAAAACTTCAATACATTTAAGCGTCTACACCCATCATTTGCATCGCTAACAAAAGAAGATATGGCGAATGCAGCACTTAGTGCACCGATTCACCCTGGCGCATTAAAATACTACAAAGAAGTTGGCCTAAAATAAGTCGACTTTTCATTATAAAAATTAAGGGGACATTGTCCCCTTAATTTTTCAAGAAAATTACATTACCTATATATCATTATTTAATTTTTACTACTCTTACTCAAGTTACTGACTATTCTTACACTACGGATTAGTGAAGCAATAAGCAGTACAACCTTTCTGAAATTAAGAGTTCAGTAATTATTAATTACTCTACTAACGAATAACCGAGCCACTTCTTGTGATAAAAATATCGCAGAATGATGGAGGACAAATGTCTAAAACAGAAAATCAAACCACTAGCATGGATGCTGAACTGCAGGAAATGCTTGCACAATCAGATACTGGTGCGCGCGATCCCAAAGGTATTGCTAAAAAAATATTGTTAATTGTGCCATTTATTTGGGCGCTATTTCAATTATGGTATGCCTCTCCTCTGCCGTTCGTTTTAAATTTTGGTATTATTAACGATACTGAAGCTCGTTCTATTCATTTAGCTTTTGCTATATTTCTAGCATTTACTGCTTACCCTGCAATGAAATCGTCACCGCGTGACCATGTGCCGTTGACCGATTGGATTTTTGCATTCGCTGGCGCTTTCAGTGCTGGTTATTTATTCCTATTTTATAATGAATTAGCCGATCGTGCTGGTGCACCCACTACCTTTGATACTGCAGTTGCAGTAACAGGTATGTTATTACTGCTTGAAGCTACACGTCGTTCATTAGGTCCACCACTGATGATCGTGGCAATAGTATTTTTGACTTATACCTTTGCCGGTCCTTATATGCCAGACATTATTGCCCACAAAGGGGCGAGCTTAACAAAAACAATGTCTCATCAGTGGCTAACAACCGAAGGTGTATTTGGTGTTGCGGTTGGTGTATCAACATCATTTGTATTCTTATTTGTGCTATTCGGTTCACTATTAGATAAAGCGGGTGCCGGTAACTATTTTATTAAAGTTGCATTCTCGCTGCTTGGTCATATGCGTGGCGGTCCAGCAAAAGCAGCCGTGGTTGCATCTGGTTTAAGTGGCTTAGTGTCTGGTTCATCCATTGCGAACGTGGTGACAACAGGTACATTCACGATCCCGCTAATGAAACGCGTTGGCTTCCCTGCAACCAAAGCTGGTGCAGTAGAAGTAGCAGCATCAACAAATGGTCAGCTAACACCACCGATTATGGGTGCAGCTGCATTCTTGATGGTTGAGTACGTTGGTATTCCTTATATTGAAGTAATTAAGGCTGCTATTTTACCCGCGCTTATTTCTTACGTTGCATTAATCTACATCGTGCATTTAGAAGCGTGTAAAGCGGGAATGGAAGGTTTACCACGTCGACACAAGCCGACATTAGCACAAAGTTTATTCTCGTTTATGTCTGTCTTGGTGCTAATTCTAGTCCTTAGCTTTGCTGTTTATTATGGTATAGGTTGGACTAAAGATGTATTTGGTGCAGGCGCAACTTGGATTGTAGGTATCGCGACTGTTGCGATTTATGTCGCGTTAATTAAATACTCAACAAAATTCCCTGAGCTAAGCATTGATGATCCAGACAGTGAGCTACTCGAGTTACCAGAACCAGGACCAACAGCAAAAGCAGGTTTATACTTCCTACTACCAATTGTTGTATTAGTTTGGTGTTTAACCGTTGAACGTTTCTCTCCAGGCCTATCGGCATTTTGGGCAACGATATTTATGATCTTCATTGTGATCACACAGCGCCCATTACAGGCTTACTTTAAACAAAGCCAACCAATATCAGATGCAGTTAAAACAGGTTTTGTTGAACTGTTTGATGGCATGGTAACAGGTTCTCGTAACATGATCGGTATCGGTGTAGCGACAGCTGCAGCAGGTATTGTTGTTGGGACAGTAACGCTAACCGGTATTGGTCTAGTGATGACTGAGTTTGTTGAGTTCATCTCAGGTGGTAACATCATGCTGATGCTGGGCTTTACTGCACTCATTAGTTTAATCTTAGGTATGGGTTTACCGACAACAGCAAACTACATCGTTGTTTCAACATTGATGGCACCTGTTATTGTTGAACTAGGTGCTCAAAATGGCTTGATCGTACCGTTAATCGCAGTGCATTTATTTGTGTTCTACTTTGGTATTCTGGCCGATGATACTCCGCCAGTAGGCCTCGCGGCTTTCGCAGCTGCAGCCATTGCAAAAGCAGATCCGATTAAAACCGGTATCCAAGGTTTCATGTACGATATCCGTACCGCGATCTTACCTTTTATGTTTATCTTTAATACCCAGTTATTATTGATTGGTGTGGATTCTGTGCCTCACTTACTACTGACAATTTTCTCGGCCACGACGGCAATGTTGGTATTCTCTGCGGCAACCCAAGGTTACTGGTTAACAAAGTCGAAATGGTATGAAACAATCGGGTTATTATTAATCACGTTTACACTGTTCCGCCCAGGCTTCTGGTGGGATATGGTATATCCACCAATTGAAGAAGTAAGTCCACAGCACATTGAGCAAGTGCTTGCTGATTTACCAAACGGTGGTGATATACGCTTACGTGTTGAAGGTGAAACCTTGGACGGCGCATTCCAAACTAAGATTGTACAGCTACCTTTTGCTGAAGATGCTATCACTGGTGCTGAACGCCTATTGAGTACAGGTTTAGAATTACGCTTTGAAGACGAAAAAACGATTGTTGATATGGTCGGTTTTGGTTCTCCAGCCGAAAAATCAGGTATTGATTTTGACTGGAATATCCTAGCAGTGGAACGTCCGTTAGAACGCCCTGCAAAAGAGTTCCTGTTTATCCCAGCATTACTGCTACTTGCAGGTATTGCTGTTGGTCAACGTCGCCGTATTGCTAACAGCAAATAAGCATTATCGGCCTCGAAACATATATATGCAGTGTACTTAAGTACACTGCATATATCCAAATCACTTTAAATAAGTAATTTATTATGTATAAAGTAATCTTACTACCCGTGGACCTTAACGAAGAAGGTTTTAGTCACGTTGCTGCTGAACACGCCTGCACACTTGCAAAAATTTCTGGCGCAACAATCCATTTATTAAATGTATTACCAACGTCTCAACTACCTATGGTCTCGGCGCACTTCCCTGCGTCGGTTTTACAAGAGATCCGTAAATCTGCACATTCTGCATTACAAGATTTTGCAAAAAAGCATATTGATAGTGGTATTCCAACACAAATACATATGATGGAAGGCAAACCTTCCAAAGAGATTATCAAGGCAGCAAATAAATACGACGCTGATTTAATCGTGATGCCAAGCCACAAACGCGCTAAATTAGAGCTTGCCGTTATTGGTTCAGTAGCAGCAAGAGTTGTAAGTTCAGCATCAATGAGTGTAATGGTTGTTAAACCACAATAAGATGTTTTTGAACAGTGTTATTCACTGTTCAAATATCAAAAATCGATATGTTTATCTGTCATTATTTTTGATAATATGCCTTCTAATTCTTTAACTTCCCCTCTTTTTTCGTTATTATTGCGTAATAAATCTTTGCTATTTCACTGAAGATGAAAAAGGATATTCATGTCAGTCTCCGTACTAATCTGTGATGATTCAAACCTAGCACGTAAACAAATGGCCAGAACACTGCCTCCTTATTGGGATGTGGATGTGAGTTTTTCATCTAACGGTGCCGAAGGTATTGATGCAATCAAGGCTGGTAAAGGTAGCATCGTATTTCTCGATCTTAATATGCCAGTGATGGATGGTTATCAAGTTTTAGAAGCCATTCAAAAAGAGCAACTTAATGCGCTTGTGATTGTAGTATCGGGTGATATTCAAGCTGAAGCACACCAACGCGTAATGGCATTAGGTGCACTTGCTTTTATCAAAAAACCGGTAACAAGTCAGCAAATAGAAACAATCCTTATTAATTATGGTATTGTCGAAAAAGATGAATTATCTCAAACTGAAGCACGATTAATTGCCCAACAATTAGCTGAAAAAAGACAGCAAGATTTAATACAATCAATTCCGGACACCTTACCTACATTAAGTAATGAGCTAGAGTTACCCGCTGAATTCCGTGATGCACTGCAAGAAGTCGCCAATGTAGCAATGGGCCAAGCAGCCGATTTGTTAGCGCGTTTACTTGATGTATTTGTGCTATTACCCGTGCCGAATGTAAATGTCTTTGAAGCCAGTGAATTAACCATGGCATTATCAGCCGCATCCGAACAGGCATCTATTTCAACAGTGTGCCAAGGCTTCATTTGTTCAGGTATTTCTGGTGAAGCACTACTGCTATTCCATGATTCAAGCTTCGATGACATGGCTAAATTAATGGGTATTGAGCACGAAAATTCAAACTTCCAAGAGAAAGAAATTCTCATGGATACAGCAAATATCCTTATCGGTGCATTTTTGCAAGGGTTTAGCCAACAATTGAATGTTAGCTTTAGTCAGGGCCACCCTTCTGTTCTGGGTCAGCACAGCACAGTACAAGAGATGATTAACGCCAATAACTTCCGTAAACAAAAGACGGTCGCTATTGAAATCAATTATCAAATTGAGCACCATAATGTGCAATGTGATCTGTTATTACTCTTTACTGAAAAGTCACTACCAAGTTTACTTAATAGTCTTTCTTACCTCATCGATTAATTTATTGTGTTTTGATGATTTATCAAACTACAGACCAATCAAATAACAAGACAGTTACAAGGAATTGTTAACATGGATAATCAACATTCATTGCATGAGTTTCATTGGATCATGGATATGGTACAAACCATTGATGCTGGTCTTGTAGTACTAGATAAAGACTTTAAAGTTCAACTTTGGAATGGCTTTATGAGTAATCACAGCGGGTTAAGCTCAAGGACTGTACAAGACTCAAACCTATTCTCGCATTTTCCCGAGTTACCTGAATCATGGTTACGGAGTAAAATTGAATCCGTATTTTTATTAAAAAACAACGCATTCACCAGTTGGGAACAACGCCCTTATATTTTCCGTTTTAATAACTATCGCCCAGTGACTGGTATTTCTGAATTTATGTTTCAGAATATGACAATCATACCGCTAGCATCCCTCACAGGTGAAGTGACACACGTAAGCTTGATTATTTATGATGTAACCGATATTGCGATTAACCGTTTACAACTCGATAAAGCAAATGAAAAGCTGGCACACCTAAGTCAAACTGATGCCCTAACCCTGTTAAATAATCGTCATCATTGGAACAGCCTGATTGATCACGAATTTAAGCGTGTTAAACGCTACGAACAAGTATCAACATTAATGATGTTAGACATTGATCATTTTAAAAATGTGAATGATACCTATGGCCATGTTGCTGGTGATAAGGTTATTGCAGCCGTGTCTAAAGTGATGCGAGATAATGTTAGAGAAACTGATTTTGCTGCTCGATATGGCGGTGAAGAATTTGCAATTTGTTTGACTAACACATCCGCAATAAATGCTGTGATATTAGCAGATCGCCTTCGTAAAGCGATTGAGGAAATTTCCATCATAGATGATGGTAACACGATTAAAGTAACCATTTCGATTGGTATGGCTGAATTTACCGCTACTACAGACGCTGTTGATACATGGACGAAGAATGCCGACAGCGCATTGTATCAAAGTAAAGAAAATGGACGAAACCAGTACTCTATATTTAAACTTTAAGCTAAAAACGAAAAAGGTACAGCGCAATGCTATACCTTTTATATTTATCATTCTTACATTTCAGCTAAGGCCATTTATTCTGCCGAAACTTGCTCTTCCTGAGCCTTTCCTGCTTGCTGATTACTCTCTTCCTTCTGAATAACCTCTGCTTCTAAAGCCATTTTTTCACGTTCGGCTTTAGAAATATAACGAGGTTTATTAGAATGAGGAGCCAATTTAGCATTCGCTTTTTTAGCTTTTTTCTTTAATGTCGAAACAACTTTTTTCTTTCTATTCATGATTTAATCTTATTACTTGTCTTCAGCTCGATATTTTACTTGCATACCTGCAAGGAAGTTACGTAATACTTGATCTTTACATTCACGGAAGTGTTTGTGATCAGGTTTACGGAAAAATGCACTTAGTTCGTGTTTACCTAAACGGAATTCAGCAAGTTCTAATAATTCAAGAACATCTTCATTCTTAAGATCTAAAGCAATTTTTAACTTACGTAAAATAATGTTGTTATTAATCGCGTGTTCAGGCTCAGGTTGTGGGCCGTCTTTTTTACCGCGTTTAGCATTAATTAAACCATTCAAAAAAGTCGCCATCTGTGTGTCATTACAACGCACATATGCAGGATCGTCATCTTTTTTTAACCAATCACTGATTTCACCACGTGTAACATCAGCTTCAGCTTGTTTAAACAAAGCAATCATTTTGTCGTCACTGAAATTAAAAGTGTAGCGAATACGGCGTAAAATATCGTTATTGGTCATTAATTAGTCCTAATAAGGCTAGCGTGATGTCGTTATGACTCACAATTTTAGTTATGGCGCACAGTATAGCAGATAACCGAGGATTGATAACATGCAAGTTTATCCTCGGGACCAATAACATTATATCTCGACATCAATAACATTATTCTATACCAACTGCGTTACAACTAACCTTTTTAAGGATCCAGTAACCACTGTCTAATTTTTCTATAAACATCTGGATGATATAGCAAATCCATGTGATTCATATCGCGTCCAATCCACTGATGGTGTTCAGGAAACGTAAGATGAAGTAAATCATCATTATGTCGACCTAACGCACTATCAACATTAACTAAACCATCACCAATTAAACCATCACCAACAACAGTTGACTCTTTGCTTTTTACAGCGGCAAGCGTATAGCAATGCACACCATTAGGTAGGGCTAAGGAGCCTCTATTATCCATTGTATAGCTAAAGCGATCTTTACCTTGCCAATCTTCATCAATAATCGAACCATAACGTAAGTCAGTGATCCCTGCGCTACGGATTTTCCCTAACTTAGCAAATGGCTTGCTGTACGGATTTGAGCCAAGTAATACATCAATCAAATTACCGCCCTTTTCAAGCGCAGCACCATGATGCGGTGTACCTAAAAACACCATTTTATTCACTTGTTCTAACCAAGTATGTTTTGCTTTTTCGCCATAGTAAAAAGCACTGCGAGACACTAAGCCACCCATACTATGAGCAAGAATAGATAATGATAAAGGTTGTGGAGATAAACCAACTAAATATTCCAACAGCGAGGATAAATCACGACCATTTTCCGAGATATGTCGACCTGTATTATAATGTAAATAAATAGGCTCGTAACCAAGATCTCGGGCTAATTCAACACCATGATCATGCTCATCAACTTGCCACTGTAAATCGTTCATACACAGCCCATGTACCATCAACAATATCTTGCCGTTAGATTTCTCAATCAAATTGCGTAAAGCCACATCAGATAATGGTTTACCGTCACGCCTAAATTGCATAATCACAGCCAAAGGATTTTCACGTTCGAGTAAATAATCCCCCAATACACCATTAAGCATAGAAATCGCAACTTCACGGTTTAGCGACGATTCATGCTGTCCAAGTGCCGAGCCTAATTGAGATAAAGAAAAATCTATTTTGTCACCGACGAATGCGGTTACCGTTCGAATGTTACGATAAACAAATCCCGTAACCCCCCGCGTTCTTGGCTGTGTATCTTGCTTATTAAGGCCCAAACTTAAAATTGTGTAATGGAGCGCTTCCACGATATCAGTTAAACCTGTTACTGCATCAACCGCAAGCTGATTAATACCGCGCATATCATTTGCGCGATCCGAGGGCGACGCTTTGATTTCTAACTTTTTTGTTTTTATGCGTGTGTTAAACATACAGTACCTTTTTCTATTTTTCGTTAGGGACGAATTAAGATCTTGACTCTGTTTTAACGCTAAATACTTGAATACACAATCTAGGTTTTGCTGGCGCTCGCTTGACGTTGCAATAATAAGGTCGCAGAGGCTGACAACAAAATGCCGGGAATAACTTGTAAACTAATGCTTTGTCCGTTCACCAATAGCGATAACAAAGCAACAACGGCAGGGTTCATATAGATGTATGCCATTACTCGTGCAGGCCCCAATGCGACCGTTGTTTTCTGATATAAGTATACTGTCATGAGTGTGGCACCCACAACCAAATATGCCATGTAAAATACAGATTCACCTTGGATCAAATGCCATTCTAATGGTAGTCCAGATAACCACAGAGCCAGCCCCATCCAGATACAACCACCAAGTAACGTACTGAATATCATAACAATTAGTTCATCACCTCGATAAAGACGTTTCATCGAAATAGAGTAACAACACATGGAAAAACAACCCGCAATAAATAACAGATCACCACTGTTTAAAGAGAACTCGACCAATCGAGACAAGTCACCGCCAAAAATAACCCAGCAAGTCCCCAAGGCGCCAAGTAAATAAATCATCAACTGCTTAACTTTGATTTTATCTTTAAATACCAGCACACACAGCATCGCAGTTATAAATGGCACTAAAGTATATAAAGTCCCCGTATTTAACGCTGTCGTTATTTTTAATGCTTCAAACTGGAAAATAAAGAACACGGAATAAAATAAACTAATCACCATCGATCGCGGTAAAGTCCGCAATACCTTATTACGCCATTTTTTAGTCACCAGAATAAATGGTAACAATAGGCTAACCGCGCCAGTAAATCGTAATAAGGTGAGAGAAAATGGATTTACAAGACCAGCAAGATTTGCCGATGCCAGAAATGATCCTGCTACCAATGTAGTAGCAAGCATGACAAGGAGGTGAAATTTTATATTGGATTGTGCCAAGCCTAAACCTTAATGAATGGTATTTTCGGCAAGGTTAGCACGCAAGTAATACTAACTCCAATACTATGAAGATATGAGTAGCCAATCTGATGTATCTTGCCATACTGATTCTTTCATCGAACGTTTAAAAAAACCAAAGTGATCAATCGATTTCATGCCGACCTGTTTAGGGTCAATAACCACCATATCCGATGCTGCATTTTTAAAATGACGTTGCAGCGCTTTAACACAGCTTGGAGGGGCAAACCGATTGTCATCTGCCATGGCATAGAATCGCATCTTACCCTTATACTGATGATAACCATCATGCAACTCGTTACCTTGTTCATCAGTATAAAATGGTTTACGCCCAAAACGACTCCAATCTCGAATAACTTGTTGCGGTAGATATTCAGCGCCAAGCACCCATTTTGGTAACCCTTTGTTCGCACTATAAAACAAAGGTAAAACACAATAAAAGAACAACACAGATAGTGGTTGATCTTTACGTTTCCAGTTTTTCCAGTGGATTTGTTGTGCTGCAATATTTAAAAAAGATTCATAGCGATTATTATTGGGAGTAATGCCAAGTAGTTGTCCGCCGATAGAATGACCAACACCTAAAATTTTCATTGCGGGATAGCAAGCTTGCGTCCAAGTTAACACTGCATCCATATCAAGTTGTCCCCAATGCATCATACTTGCCGGCTTAGCATTTACGCTCGCTTGTTTACTATCTCCAATACCTCGGTAATCGTAAGTAATAACCGTAAAACCCCGTGCACATAAAAATTCTGCATATGCTTGGTAATATTTACGTAGCACCCCTGTTGCACCATTAATAATAACAACGCGTCCATTATTGCTATTCGGTTTGTATTCGCTAGCAACAAGCTGATAACCATCAGCAGTGTTAATTTCAACTGTATTTATCATGATCTTAATCCATTAAACAAACAAAAATAAACTAATCGGATTTTAATTCAACCATATTTACTCGCTTTTTACATTCACCTAAATGACAACATAACGTCTAAATAACAACGTAACGTCTAAACATCATTGCCTTATATTGATGCAAAATGGCTAATCTGCCTCCGATTAAGTAAGATCCGATTTCAATCTGGTTTCGCTTATCACGGCAGTGTACAATGCGCGGCTGAGTGATTTAATTGGAAAGATTTATGTTTGTCGGTTTTGACTACGGTACTTCTAACTGTGCTGTTGGGTATGTTAATAATGCCAACCCAGAACTTGTTTCTCTTGGCCAGAACAGTTCTTATCTAGCATCTACGCTATATGCTTCGCATCGAAATATGATCCCTAACTGGGTCGCGCGTCACTTACCTGACTCAGTAGCAAAACCAAATTATCTGCAATTACGCCGCGGTCCTATCCAAGCTGGCCGTAACTTGATTAATGATGGCTATGAAGACCAATTATTCTTTGGCCAAGAAGCGCTTGATACCTACCTAGAAGATCCCGAAGAAGGTTATTACATAAAATCGCCAAAATCATTCTTAGGTGCGACCAGTTTAAGCCCGCTACAACTTGCTTTAATGGAAGATGTTGTCACCGCGATGATTTGCAATATCAAGCATAAAGCTGAAACACAGTTAGATAAGCAAATAACCCAAGTTGTGATGGGTAAGCCAGTTAACTTCCAAGGCCTTAGAGGCGAAGAGAGTAACCAACAAGCGTTATCGCTATTAACAACAGCAGCGCAACGTGCAGGCTTTCGAGATATTGAGTTTCTGTATGAGCCGCTTGCTGCAGGTTTTGATTATGAACAAAGTCTAACAACAGAAAAAACTGTGCTTGTAGTCGATATCGGTGGTGGTACAACTGACTGTTCATTACTTAAAATGGGACCCGATAATTGCGGTCTGAGTGATCGCTTTAAACATGTTTTAGGTTACTCAGGTGAACGTATTGGTGGTAATGATTTTGATATTCATTTTGCACAAAAATCATTAATGCCACTTTTCGGTCTAGGCTCGCACCTAATAAGTGGCCTGCCTATGCCTGTTAAACCTTTCTGGGATGCGGTTGCGATTAATGACATCGGCAGTCAAACCGACTTTTATAGTCAGCGTAGCCTTATCGGCTTAAAAGAACTGTATAAAAATGCGGAACAAAAACAGTTGATCACCCGTTTACTCAAGGTACAACAACAAAAACAGACGTATCAAGTGGTGAATCTTGCAGAACAAATGAAAAAGCAACTATCTGAAGCGTCTAGCACAATCGCAGATTTAGGCTTTGTTGAAAACGGATTAACTTTAGCGCTAGAACGTCAAGCGCTGGAACTCGCCAATGCGCCACAGTTAACAAAAATAAAAGCATTAATGGATGAGACGATTACCCAAGCACAAACAATACCGGATGTTATCTTTGTGACGGGTGGTACAGCCAAATCACCGATCATCTTCCAATATATCCAACAGCACTATCCAAACTGTGAAATCATTATTGGTGATCATTTCGGTAGTGTAACTAAAGGGTTAACTCGTTGGGCCGAGAAGATTTTTGCTTAATGAATAACGGTAATTACAAATTCGGAATGATATAGATTAAATCACAAAAAGGGCTGTGTGATACAGCCCTTCGTTTATTCTCGCTAAACTACACAACTGTTTCTAGTACTTGTACCAGTCGATTAACTGCCAATGCTAAATCTGAATGACAAGCATTGGTAAAGTTTAATCTAAATGCAGCGGCCTTCCCTGCCTCTGATTGATAGAATACAGAACTAGGTACAACAGCAACCCCCACATCGAGCATGTCTTTGGCAAGTTTATCAACATTACATTCAGGCAAACGTAACCAAATAAACATACCACCTTCAACTTGTTCAAACTGACAATCATCAGGTAATTGCGCGGTTAATAGATCCGCTAGGTATTGATAACGTTGACGGTATAACTGACGTAGCCCATCTAAATGCTTAGGAAAGTCTTCATGTTGTAACAGATCTAATAATACCGCTTGCATTGGCTGGCTTGAATGTAAATCTGCACCTTGTTTTACACGTTCAAGTGCCGAGATCCACGCTTTAGGACCACTCACTAAACCTAAACGAATGCCAGGCGTTGCTATCTTAGAATATGAACGTAATACGATTGCCTGTTCAGGACAAAAACTTGATACCAAAGGTAATTCAGTCCCTGCAAAACGTAACTCACGATAAGGGGCATCTTCAATCAGTGCAACATTATATTCCTGACACAGTTGCGCGACTTTTTTACGCACCTCAAGTGACCAACATACACCCGTTGGATTATGAAAATCAGGTACTGCATAAAACATCTTGATTGCCTTATCCGCAAAGCATTGCTCTAACTCTTGTAAATCAGGGCCATCAGCACCTTGCTGAATACTCTCAATACTTGCCTGCGCCAATCCAAATACTTGCAGAGCGCCTAGGTAGCTTGGCGCTTCCATGACCACTTTATCGCCAGCGTCTAAAAATGCACGCGCAATCAAATCAAGTCCTTGCTGCGATCCCGTACAAACCAACGCATCTTGCTGATCAGATAATTGATAACATTCTCGGAAATAAGTTAATAACGGCCCATAACCTGCAGTACTGCCATACTGGAATAATTCTGCACGCGTACTCAATTGTTGGATACTCTTCTCCATTAGCGCCAAAGGAAAATGATCACCATCAGGTAGTCCCCCCGCTAATGAGATAACTTCAGCAGAGTTAGCGACACTCAAAATTTCTCTTATGTAAGACGGTTTAATGGCTTGTAATGATTTCGCTAACTGCATAATGTATCTCTCTGGTTATTTTGTTTTTATTGGTTTTAATCGCTAACTAATCACATGCTATATAGTTTTTTAGTTAAATTAACTTTAAAAACGGATAAAAAAGAGATTAATAACGAAATAGCTATCCATTATAGTACGCAGATAAATTTGACATGGCATGTCCATTTATGCGCTTATAGATGTCCATTTATGCTTTTATAAGATCTCAATGCCGACAAGTCCATCTTTAAATCATCAAACATCACGAATAAACGATGTACTCTATTTTATCCATAGTGATATTAGTGCTGAACTGCCAGCGAGACAGTTGGCTGAGATCGCCGCTTATTCTGAACAACACTTTCACCGCGTATTCAAAAATGTTGTTGGTGAATCCGTCCACCAATACATTCGCCGTAACCGCTTAGAGTTTGCAGCTAACCAGTTAATGTTTGATATCAGCAGCTCAGTCGTCACTGTCGCGACAAAGTCAGGTTTTGCCTCAGTATCTTCTTTTAGCCGTGCATTTAAAGCCACCTTCGCCATGTCACCGGGAGAGTGGCGCAGTAAAGACTTAGCCACCAGCACCCCGCCTTATTTGCGCGATCCAGAGATTGCAGCAGCTTACGCTCGAATTCAAAACCGCATATTGCCCCGAGTCCAAATTATTGAATTACCCGAAAGGCATGTGGCTTATGTCCGCCATCAAGGTTATGGTCGATCCATTCGTCTCGCTTGGCAAACTCTGGTGGCGTGGGCAAATGTGGAAGGCAGAAGTGATCAACAACAGTTTGGCTTACACCACTCTAACCCTACTTTTGTCGGCTTAGAACAATGCCGCTATGTGGCATGTCTAGCAATAGATAAACCTTTGCTACGCCGTGGCATGGTGAACAGCATGGTGATCCCTGGTGGTTTACACGCAGTATTTAAATTAACAGGTAAGTATGGTGAATTACTGCCGTATTTAAGTAAGATTATTGAACAGTGGCTACCATCATCTGGATTTAAAATGCAATCGACTCCAGCTTACGTGCATTACCAAAAGAATCATTTTTTAGACGATGATGAGCAGTTTGAATTACAGTTTTGCTTACCCGTATCAACCTTCTTTTAATGCTTTATCATTCGGGGGCTAGATGTGGATGTTATTTAGGTCAGATAGCAAAAAACCGGAACTTAAATGAATAAGTTCCGGCTTCTCTAATAGATGGCGGAGGAGGAGAGATTTGAACTCTCGAGGAGCTATTAACCCCTGCTGGTTTTCAAGACCAGTGCATTCGGCCACTCTGCCACCCCTCCGCAGCAGGTCCGAATAATAGGGTAAACGCCGTTATTTGTAAATACACATCACAGAATAAATTATAAATTTATTTCAACGAGTTAAATAAACAACCAATTGTATAAAAACAACACTGCCGGATAACACTATTGTACTGTGACCGCGGATCTATACCGACCATTTTGCGAATTTAGTTTTGCTTTAGGCCACATTTGGAAGGCAGCATCTAATGCATCAGCCTTTTCAATAGACATTGCTTCATTCACCCCCCTGCCCTTAACCACTTTAAAGTCACCAGATGACGTCGTTGTATATAACAAGGTATTGTCATAGATGTTATTACTCAATGGTGCGGTATACCACATCCACGTTTGATTGTTACTGCCGTACGTTTTACATTGTGCGACTTTCAATTGTCCTTCTGAACTGTCTAAACACAGGGCTTTATTATTAACATACACATACTTCCTTTCCGGTGTATAAACAAATAGCTGATTGGTATTCGATGGGTCACAAGGTTCTGCTGTAACATCCTGGCTACCATTAACGGTAAAGCAATGCGCTGTATTGACAGATAAATATGGGTAAGTTATGACACTTGGCTCAGTACCTGCGAATATAGGACTATCCCAGTTAACGTTTAACTTAAGCGATAATGTATAAGCTTTCTGAATATAGTCATTGCCATAACCCTTGCGGCTATTCACCCCACCCCAATATAAATTGCCAATCCACCACTTTGCGAATCCTTGTAATGACATACCACGTATATCCGTCAGAACAGTCAAAACTGACTGGCCACTTGCACTGTTATTAGCAGAGTAAGTAACGGAATATTTTGGTAAAAAACCATTGCTATATGGCGTTGAATTCAAGTTGTGGAATGTTTTAAAAGGCGGCTCTATACCATCTAAATAGTCCCATCGGTCCCGCGAATTATTCACAAGACCGTAGTATCTATGATTATCAGAACCATACTCTTTATTTTTATATTCTACGCTGTGTGCGGTTCGTGCAGAATTGGCGTAGTAATCAAAATAATTACCATTTTGAAACGTCATTGATTTTGATGATTCAAAACCAATTTCATTAATCGGTACTTTCGGAATACTAACACCTAAACTAAAACTGATGTTGGAGTTATAAGTGTAACCTGATCTATCCTGATCATTGTTACGCGGAAATGAGTCATATAACTCAGCTTTACCATCGTTCCAACTTGTTGATATTTTTACTTTATCTAAATATTCTCTATAGGAATACTTGAGTAACTGATGAGGTGCAGAGTTTGTTCGGATCGTCTTGTAATCTCTCCCCCTCCCCTCCGTTGGATTAAAATTAATCCCACTACCGCCAACCAGCGTAACGCGAACATATTTCGCATTATCGCTATTTTGATAATAAGTAGGCTTAGATGCGATTGTTTCCACTTCATAATTTAAGATGGCAACATCATTCTTTGTTGGATAAAAACCTTGATTTAGTTTAACCACCTGTCTAAATCGCCAGCTATAATTTGATGATGCATTACTTGAGTCACTAAAAGTTTCCCCTGCGTGACTAACCAAACTTTCCGCCCTTGGGAAACTGTCAACAATAGATAATTGCGTAGGGTTAGACACCCAGTCTGATTCCACACTATTAATGAGATCGATAATTACATCTTCTTCATAGGTATCGAGTGTGGTAATTACTCTTTCAGATTCAACATTAGGATTACTCACTAAAACGTATGGGCTCATCACGCCAATATTCAATAGCTGAGTTGTAGCAATACTTCGAATTTGTTCCTTTGCTTTGGATAGATTGATAAAAACGTACTTTTCACACGCTGTAATATCAAGATCTGCGTTAATATCATCAGGCTCTATGTAACACGATTCTTTATAAAATTGGCTAGACATCAATCCAGCCTGAATAGTGTCTTTATCTTCAGCAGCAAAAGCAGGTAAGCAAGCACTAGAAAGTAATGATAATAAAATAACGTTTTTTTTCACAATAACCTCTATACAATTATATTGGATAATACTGGGGGTTCGGAATGATTAACCATTACTGAGCTTGTGAGCAAATGAAACACGCTAATTACCTGTTACACAAAGGTTAATCATCATGAAATTTTAACAGGGTATATTGAGTAACTCATTGTAGGTCCCCATTTTATGTGAACGAACGCAATAAAATGTAAAGAAATGCAAAGATAATGTGAGCGAACTCAACCAAATGTAAAGCGACTTAAAGAAGTGAATTTAAATTAGAAATGATACAGAAAGCAAAAAGCCGGAACTTAAATGAATAAGTTCCGGCTTCTCTAATAGATGGCGGAGGAGGAGAGATTTGAACTCTCGAGGAGCTATTAACCCCTGCTGGTTTTCAAGACCAGTGCATTCGGCCACTCTGCCACCCCTCCGCAGCAATGGAGCGAATATTAGAACAACTTAGATAAGATGTAAATGCTGTTTTGTAAATAAACCAACAAGCATTCAAAATGTATTAAATAACAAACATTCTGTATATAAATATAACGCTTCAACGAAAACAACAAGTAAAAGAGCAAAGGCATCACTTCATGTTTAATCTAGAAGCAACACCTTTAATTCTTAGACTTAAAATCTAACTAAGCCATTTGTAGTAACAAGGTAAATACAAACACACTTACCGCAAAGGCAAAGCCATAGCTTAGTACTTGCTGCCAATCTCGGCCACGTTTAATGCCTAAATCATGTAATGCATGAAAGATGCGGTGTAAGGTGTGCCATAGTGGTAGTGCAATTAACACGAGAATAATTGCCGCGCCATACCAAGTCGTCGCAAAACCATACAAAGTTTGATAGTTAAAACGGCCTTGTTCTATAATCCCCAACGGAATTAATAACCCAGTAATTAAAATCATCACAGGAGTCAAAAAACCCGTTAACATTCCACCAGCACCGAATAATCCCCAAAAAACAGGTTCGTGAGATCGTATGTAGGTTTTCTTGTTCATCTCAGACATAACGGCTCCTTACAGCATAATAACAAATAGACAAAAAACCGTTGCAACCGCAAAAGCAACATAATGCCCAGAGACAATTACTTTGTCATCAAGGCGTTTGCCTTGTATCCATAAATCAACAGCTTTAGGCGCTAATGAAAACCATGTTACAGTGTGGTACAGCGCAAACGCCAATGCGATAAAATGAAAAATAATCGCCACTGGATTTTGTAGTGATTCCAACCAAGCATTAAATGCAACTTCACCCTGGCTAAGTCTTAATACACCCCTAGCAAGTATCAAACTATAAATAGTAATGAATACACTGCTGCCTTCTCGGATCATGTATTTGGTATAAAAAAGTTGCTTCATCCACCAATCAGTGGGTAATTCTCTTGTATAAGGTTTACGTTTACTCATTGCTAATTCCTCACTATTCAGTGTTTATTGATCAGGCTGAAACATACCTATTAAATAGTCTTTACTGCTTTCAACTTTTAGCAATTGAATAGCCCCCGCTGGATCAACCCCTTTTGGGCAAACCACGGAACAATAACCAACAAACGTACAACCCCAAACGCCCTCTTCTTGATTGACTATTTTCATGCGTTCAGCTGTACCAGCATCGCGACTGTCGCGGTTATAACGCGCGAGTAATGCAAGAGCTGCAGGCCCGGTAAATTTAGTGTCTAACGCATATTGTGGGCAGGCTGCATAACAAAGGCCGCAGTTAATGCACATTGAGAATTTTTTGTATTTATCCATTTGTTCAGGTGTTTGCTTATAAGCGCCGTCAGATAAACATTTCTTCTCTTGTGAACCTGTTTTTTCAGGAATGATATAAGGCTTTATGCCTTCTAATTTTTGAATAAAGTCATCCATTACCACCACTAAGTCACGCTCAATAGGGAAATTAGCCAATGGTTCAAGTTTGACATTATTAGGGTAGTAATCACGCAGGAACGCTTTACAACCTAGCTTTGGTACACCATCAACCATCAAACCACAACTGCCACAGATCGCCATACGACAAGACCAACGGAAGCTAATAGTACTATCCAGATTGTCTTTAATATATTGCAGAGCCTCTAAAATAGACATATCGGCTTTGTAGGGCAGTTCAAACGTTTGGGTAAAAGGCTTATCATCCATTTCGGGGCGGTAACGAAGAATATCGATTTTAATACTTTGATGAGTCATTATTTTGCCTCCTGCGCTAATTTTTCACCAGCAGCACCATAAGCACGGACTGCGGGCTGACTCTTGGTGATCTTTACATCGCTATAATCAATTTTTGGTGCTTTGTCTGCTTGGTAGTACGCAAGTGAATGTTTTAAGAATTTCACATCATCACGCGCTTCAAAGCCATCAATACGTTGATGAGAACCTCGAGATTCTTCACGTAAAATCGCACTGTGTGCCATTGCTTCTGCCGTATCGAGTAAATAGCCCAGTTCAATTGTGTATAAGAAGTCAGTGTTAAAGACGCTCGATTTATCTTCGACCTTAATATGTTTATAACGCTGCTTAAGCTCGGCTAATTTATCAATCGTCTTTTGCATCGATGCTTGAGTACGGTAGATACCAACGCCCTCTTCCATGCAGTCGCCCATTTCTTGACGAATATCAGCAGGTTTTTCAGAACCATCGCTGTGCAGAAGGTCATTCATGCGTTTAATTACCGCTTCAGCTTGTGCTTTCAGTGGTGCAATATCTTTATGCTGATGATTACTCGCATAATTAGCTGCTTCTTGACCTGCAAGTTGACCAAATACAGCAAGTTCTGTCAGCGAGTTCGAACCAAGTCGGTTAGCGCCATGTAAACCAACAGATGCACACTCACCAATAGCATACAGACCAGAAAGCGAGGTTGCTGTTTTAGCATCAGTGGCAATACCACCCATCGTATAATGTACTGTTGGGCGCACTGGAATTGGATCATATACTGGGTCAACACCGACATACGCTTTTGCGAGTTCACGGATAAATGGCAGGCGCTCATTAATTTTATCTTCGCCGAGATGACGCAGGTCTAAATAAATATAATCACCACGTTCACCTTCGACTACCCTGCCTTTTTGCTGTTCTTGCCAGAAACATTGACTGAGTTTGTCACGGGGGCCGAGTTCCATGTATTTATTCTTAGTTTGCCCTACAGGTACTTCAGGTCCCAAACCGTAATCTTGCAAATATCGGTAGCCATCTTTGTTCACTAAGATACCACCTTCACCACGGCAACCTTCGGTCATTAAAATGCCGCTGCCCGGTAAGCCTGTTGGGTGATACTGTACAAATTCCATATCGCGCAGTGCAATACCATGACGATAAGCCAGTGACATACCATCACCAGTAACAATGCCACCGTTGGTATTATAGCTGTACACACGCCCTGCACCACCTGTAGCCATGATCACCGATTTTGCTTGGATCAGTTTGATTTCACCTTCAGCGATATCAAGAATAACAACACCTTGGATCTTGTTATCTTCAACAATTAGGTCTAAACAAAAATGCTCATCGAATCGAGTGATCTTAGGGTGCTGTATCGAAGTTTGAAACAGCGTATGTAAAATATGAAAGCCACTTTTATCGGCTGCAAACCAAGTGCGTTCAATTTTCATGCCGCCAAAGGCTCGAACATTAATTGAACCGTCTGGTTTACGACTCCACGGACAGCCCCAATGCTCTAATTGCGTGAGTTGTTTCGCAGCATTCTCGACGAAGTACTCGACCACATCTTGTTCACATAACCAATCACCACCGGAAACCGTATCGTTAAAATGGTTTTCTAAAGAATCATGATCTTGTGCTACACCTGCGGCACCGCCTTCTGCTGCGACGGTATGGCTGCGCATCGGATAGACCTTGGAAATAAGTGCAATATCAAGATCTGGATGATTTTCCGCGATTTCAATTGCAGCTCGTAATCCCGAGCCCCCGGCACCAATAATGGCGACATCTGTTTTAATTATTTTAAATTTATGCATTTTCACCCACATCAAAAGTCAGCTTAAAAACAAGTAACCAATAAGGGGTATTTTAATATGGGTTGTAGCTGTAGATCTTGATGTGAATCAATAACAATATCTAAATATTCAACTGGATAGATTGATTAAAAACAGGTCTATTTTATGGATACACATCTACTAACAACGCGCATATGGCAGGCATAAAATATACCAAAGCAACCATAGTACGGCAGCCACAAAACAGAAAGCACTAAAGCTGTGATTTCAGCTTTAGTGCTTTCAAAATAAGAAATAACGGGACTGTCATCTCTCAACAAAATTACTTATCAAAGATTAGCGACGTTACTTTTCAATACTATCGGTGTTAGCCACTTTAAGTGATGACCAATAATGGCCTGATAACACCAATAACCCAGCAAAAATACCGAGGTTTTTAATGAAGTTTTGCATTTCATGCGCCCCTTCAAGACCAGTTAGGTTCCAAAAATCATGCAAGTTAACATTAATAACCAACACAAGTCCTGCCAGCAGTAAAGCAACAATAGCGGTATAACGATTAGCAATCAGTAAAAGCGCAGCAACAACCTGAAATATGCCTGCCGCAGCGAGTAATACAGGCACAAATGGCATGTTATGCTTTTCCATTAAACCAATGTGCATGTCCCAAGACACAAACTTCATGATGCCTGGAATTAAGAAGTACAGCGCCAACATGATGCGGCCAACGGTAAGTAATACAGTATTCATTTTATGCTTGACCCTTTACGCTAAGTTGAACATCTATATTACCACGTATCGCGTTTGAGTAAGGGCAAACCTGATGTGCCGTAGCCACCAACGTCTCTGCTTCCGCTTGCAGTAATGCTAACTCAATAGCAAGGCTTACTGTTAACGCAAAACCACCCGTCGCGTTAGGACTAATACCAACCTCTGCAGCTACAGGCGCAGCTGTAATTTTAATTTTCATTTCGCGCGCAACATGCAAGATGGCATTAGAAAAACAAGCTGCATAACCAGCAGCAAATAACTGCTCCGGATTGGTTGCAGCACCAGTGCCACCCATTTCTTTTGGATAGCTTAGTTCTAGCGATAACATGCCATCATCAGTCGCAACTTGACCGTTACGACCCGCAGATGCTGTTGCAGTTGTTGTATAAAGTGTTGTCATCATAAATTCCTTAATTAGATTAGATTAAATTACATTACATTGCGCACAACTCAATTGCATCTACTATATTCCTGAAGACGATAAATTACAACTAGATTGCGCGCAATTTATATTTAATGAGTCATAAATAGAAAAAAGCACCATCATGAAAAACATGACAGTGCTTATATAATCAGAAAGAAAATAAAGGCTAGATGATCTAATAACAGCTGGTTATCGGCAACAGCAACTCAACGACCTTCGTTATAGAGAGCTACATTACTACTTCTTTTTTTGGGCTGTAAATTTCCCTAACGCAAGACCGCTATTACTGTATAACGTTAAAGTATTATCAATTACGTTATAATTATCAGTTTCTGATAAAGCCGTTAAAAATTGCGCTTCTACATTCATTTGTTGAAAACATAGCTTTTTAGTTGTTAATAATTGCGTCAGATTAACGTTATTCGCCTGTCTGTCATAATTACCACTAAAACGGTTGCAGCCCGCAAATCCCATCACTTTATTATCATCTTGACTGAATGTAATATAGGGTGTGTGTAGAGTCACACCTGCAGTAACTGCCTCTGTACCTAGCATAGATAACTGCCAGTGCGTTCCCGTTAAACGTACTTGCCCATAACCATTGATTCCAGGACGTACTTGAGAAACCAAAATTTCGGTTGGTTTCGCGCTCTGGTTAGTAAACGCATCAACTTGCTCAGTATTAGTAAATAGCAACTGGCCATCAAGCTCAATCTGCGCCCGTAACGCATAACGATGCTGCGGCTTTATTTTCGCAGCGTTATAGCGTAAATCCATTTTATAGGGTGGAGACCCGACAGCAGTGATCGTTTGCTGAGCAATAATTTCTGCGGCCACATCCATTTTCGAAATATCTTCCAATACCAAGCTCACTTGTGCACCCGGTGGTAAAGCAATACGCTGTAGGTAAAACACATTCGCTGTAATACTGTGTTGCTGGGTAGTTGCCGCGTCCCCAACTCTAGCACTTCCCTGCTCGGTAGTTGCACAGCCACTCAAGCCTATTAACAAGCTAGTAATAACCGCAGTCGTTAAAAGCGTTTTACGATTTAGCAGACGTCTATTTTTTTTCATGCAAATAACTACCTTAATATAATTTAAGACTAATCAACAGCTTACAAACTTACTGCGCAGGCGTTGATTGAGGAGTCTGTACAGTGTCACTGACGGTGTCAGGTTGCTGTGGAATAGAAATAGGCTTAAGCACCAATTCAAATAACTGTCCTGACAGCTTATTCAACTCAGGTAAATCTAGAGTAGCTGAGTACAGTGGTTTACCATCATGTTCAATTCTCGCGCGAACAACATACTGACCATTGTTATCAAATAATGCGGGATCGTATTGTAACGAAATATTATAAGGGGGTGATGTATGGGCTTCGATCGTTTTTTGGCCTAGTATTGAACTGCTTATATCGGTTTTAGAGATATCTTCCAATGTAATAGTAACGGTTGAAGACGGCGGTAAGCTCTGACGCTCTAAATAGATAACACGCGTTTCTAAATGCTTCATTTTAGGCGCAACCACGACTGTATTTACCTGATCTTCAAAAATGACGCCCCACACTGGAATATCTTTAATCTGCATGGGCGTTACTTTTAACGGGTTTTGCTCAAGCAAGGTGAAATTAGCTGCTTTACCCACAACGATAGAACCAATTTTATCTTCCAATCTTAACGTATGGGCTGCATTAATGGTAATAGCCTGCATCGCCTGATAGGCAGTAATACGTTCTTTTTGCGATACTTTGTTAAGCTCAGATGTTTCTCGGTTAACCGCAGTCCAAGCAAGTGTTAGCGGTTCCATAGGTGCCATAGCAAAATCAGAATGAAATGAAACGGGAATATTTTTCTTCATCAAACTATTAACACGCACCAAGTTTTCGGCACGATCACTGCCCAACCCAACTTCCGAATATTTATCCGCTAAGGCCCATAAATAATACGGATTCACAGATGCTTCGATGTCTAATTCAGCCATCTGTTTAACTTGTTTTTTGGTGAAATAACCCATATGGTGCAAAGTAAATCGATGGTCCTTTCGCGCTAATTGAACTTGATCAGCTTGATTAAAATCCAATACTTTCTGAATACCTAAATCACCATTAGCATGCACATGGATCTGATAACCATTTTTCCAATAAAAACTGAGTTGTTGCTGGAATAAATCCAATGGCGTCACCCACTCACCTTCATGACCGTCTAAATAACCATCTTGCATTTGCATCAACTGAGAGTAAATAGCACCATCCGCAAACAGCTTAATTTGCTTAGGTAAAAATTTAATATTCTCGGTATTATATTCATCTTCTAAAGTTTCGATGAAATCTAATGCTTTCTGATTACTCTGCCCATTTGCATTATATAAATACGTACCACTCGGGATGAGAAAGACATCATAAGGTGGTTTTTGATCCATTTCTGATTTTAATAATTGATATTCCAAATCAAAATTAGAGCTAGGAAATCCCGGTTCGGCTATCGTTGTAATACCATTTTTAAGCACTAATTTAGACATGATATTTAACCCTAATTTATAACTTTCAGGATTAATTAAATCAGCCGTAATCTTAGGTAATAATGCTAACCAGCCACCTTCATAAAAATGACCTTTGTCCCAATCAACTTGCGGATTGTTAGCAAAGTCATCTTGCTTAAGACCTAATTTGTTAATCGCAGCATCGTTCAAGAATATTTCGTGAAAAGAACGGTGAATAACAGCAACAGGTTTATCTGGCGACAGTTCATTTAATATTTCACGTGTTAATTCACCGTGCCAGTGTTGATGATAACCCCACACAAAAAAGACGCTATCTTTTTCGGCATTATCATCAATTGATTGCTTTAAACGCTCAAGATAAGCGAAATGACCAGATACCCCTTTCTTAACTACGTTAGGTAACACCCAATCATAAGGAGCAATAATCTCATTAGGCAAAATAACAGCCGCGATTGAAGGGTGTACGTGCGGCTCGATAAAACCGGGTAACATAGTTTTCCCGCTAATATTAATTAGCTTGGTATTATCCCCACTGAACTTCATTGCTTCTATTTTAGAACCAACAAAAATTATTTTTTTATCTTTCGTTGCAACTGATTCAGTATAAGTCGGCTCAAACCCTTCCATCGTCAAAATATCACCACCAAAATAAATGGAGTCAGCAATGATAGGTAATGTCTTTACAAGTAAAGTAGTGGGATTCTGTATTGATAAATCACTAGAAACAGGTGCTTTCAACGCGGCGTTGTCAGTAGCATTTGCTATACCTACGGGCTGTGATTGTTTGTCTGCTAATTGAGTTGCTATCAACTCATCCGACACAGTGATCGCAGATCCCTCGACCGCCACTGTGGCATTAACGTGCATACAGAACAATAGGCTGAACAATAATATAATTTGTATAAACCACTGCACCGAAACAGAAAACAATTGGATAGGGCTAGCTAAGCCTTGAGTTGACATTCAGCCACTCCTTTATAAGTCAGTGAAATTATAAATAAAATAGCATAACAAGCGCTATAAAACCATAAAATCACGTTGCGCTAACCGGATAGCTAACTTGCAATCATTTCCAACCCATCATCACATTGTTGCACAAATTGACGGATTTCAGCGTACGCTTCATCGGCCTCTTCTAAATCAAATAAATGCCACACATGCAACATATTAGACCATGTTTGCAAGCGCACATCAGAACCTTGCGAGCACGCCTTATTCATATAACGTCGCGAGTCATCCACCATCATTTCGGTATCACTTGCATGAATCAAAATTGGCGGTAAACCAGATAAGTCACCAAAAATTGGCGATACTCTCGGATCGCTAGGATTCATCCGGAAAAGAATGGTTACCCAGATAAGTAATATAAATTGAGGAAAATGGTGAAACTTACCCATGAATGGGTTAAGTAAAAAGTCAGTTTTAGCATTATAGCTCAAGCTGTCATAACTAAAGGTACTATCAATACAAGGACATATAGCAATGGCAGCATCAACCTGACGAATTTTTTGATGCTTTAGCCAGCCAATTAAGGATAATGTTAAATTCCCCCCAGCAGAATCTCCAGCCGCATAGATACGATGACATGCCTGTTCATTATTTAGGTTATTGGCGAGTAGCCATTGATACGCATAACGGCAATCATAGATCCCCTGCTCACGCTTACCATCAGGGATCATTGCATAATTCACAGCAAACACTGCAACACCAAGTTCACGTGCTAAACGCTCTGTAACCACCCGGTGACTCTTCGCACTGCCCACCGCAAAACCACCACCATGAATATAAAGTAAGCGCTTATTTACATCACTTTTTTTATTTATAATCCACTCACCCATAATGTTATGGCCTTGAAAACTGGTCGATACAGGGATAATCTGACAATCCAATTCAACATCACCTAAACGATCAATATTTTTTCGCAATGCATAAAGATATTTACTCGGTTTAATAAAATCGATTGGCTCTTGAATACTTGCGAGCAACTCTAGCGCTTGAGGGTATTTATACGAAGGTGTCGGACGATAAAACGTCGCATTTAAATCCGCACTATCGTATTGACGAAGATCTTCGCCATACAAATTACGAATAAAAAGAAAAAAAACTAAAATAGTAATAGCAATAATCAAAAACCACATAATGATAGTATCCCGTGTTTGAACAACCACTAATCAAGCAATAAACTGGAATAAAAGCAATAGCAGTTTTATTTAAAAAAGTAATCAGGCCGTGTAAAAAATATAACAATAACACAAGATTAGCCTAAAAATATTAACGCTAATATAGCGCTATATCACAAACCCTACGATCAGCTACAGTCAAGCAAGCCAATAGTATTTACCTAAAGTGGTTATAGATAAACAGTCACAACCACTAAATTAACTAGTTTAAAATCACCAAATCATCTATTTGTACATTGGCAGTCGGTTGTCTATCAACCGTCATCAAACTTGCTTGCTGATCATACAGTTTGGTTACTTCAACCTGGCTACTACTATTGGTTTCTTTTTTACGGCTGATACCAAACTGATCAACATAACTACCCGTGTGTTTTATCATAAATTGATCGCCTAATTTTAAGCCATTATTACGACCGATATTAATGTTCACTTCATTACCATCAACAGCAATAACACGCGCTTCCACCAATTTACATTGCAAACTTGCATCTAAATCAAACAATACATCGTCAATAATTAGTTGTAAAGATGCACCAAACTCAGAGCGCCAAAATTTTAACGTATTCGTATCCACAATACGGTGCTTAGCAAACTCCCACTTTGCCACTTTACTGTAGTTACGATCAAACAATAAATTGCCATTAAAGCCATCAAAAACTTGTATATTCAGCCGGAAATTACGATCTGGTAAGTCACCGGCAAATATCTTCGCGATACCATTCACAACTGGTTTAAATGTCGATAAGTCGGTAATCGAGCCCAAAATAATATATTGGCTATCTGCTGACTTACTAATTTGCTTAATTTCTTGTGCTGTTAAATTACCTCGCAGCGGCAAAGAGCTGCCGCTAAAACCAATGTTTTGATTAATAAATTCACGCGCATCAAATGTTTGACTATTTTTACGTAAACTTTGGTACAACAAACGACTGAAAGATTCGTTTATGTTATAGATACCACCATAACTGGCTTGTTCACGATGTCTAATACCAAAACGCAATAAAGACACAGATTTTTGATACCCTGCACTCAAGCATTTATTACGGTCTGCAACAATATCAGTGACAATTTGAACGCTGATTTTATCCAGCTTTACCGACTCACTTTTTAAGCGAATATCTCTCACTTCGCCATCCATACGGACCTGAAATCGATCAGATAATATTTTCCCACCATTAAAGCTTTGTAAGCTTGAAACCGACGCGCCAGCATATAACAGTGCTTGTTTCAATGCATTACGTACTGCTAACTCGCGAGCAATATCAACATCACCATCAATAATAATAGCCTCACCCTCAACCTCATACCATTCCGCATGTAGAGTGAAAGAACAACAAACTAATAATAGTAGGAGAACGTTTTTCATTTTTAATCGCATATGAATTCTGAATATGTCTATTTTAAAAGCAAAATTTGTACCAGATCAAATTTTTATAAAAATAAAACAGTATCGAGGTTAAGTTATATAGATAAAACGCTATTATAATAATAAATAATACCGAACCTAGCTTATTGGCAAGTAATTTGCTTGTATTTATCTATAATCACGTATCGCGCAACTTTAGGAACAAATATGAAGCGTTTTTTACTACCGTCATTAGCGGTTGTGTTGACTTCAGCATGCACAGTGATAGAAGAACCTGGACATGTTTTATTAACGGGCGCAAATACCAAAGTACAGCCTGTCGTTATTAAACAGATTATTGTTCAACCTGTTTACCAGCCAAATGCCAATATGGCACAAAGTGTGCTTACTAAAGAACAATACAATAATATATTCAGAAGTCCTTATACCTATCCTTACCGCCGAGACACCTCAACCAGCGGAAAATAACGGTTTAACGACAATAATTAAAAGCACTTAAGGAAGTAATATGAAAAAGGCAGTCATAGCTATCAGCCTAATTACCTTACTCAACGGTTGTGCATTAAAACAGCCACCTAGTACCCCTGACGAGGATAAAGAAACACCGCCTCATTCAACTTGGGGTGGTAATTCTTATGAGCCAAAATATCCAAGAAGTTTATTACCAAACCAGCCGATAAACTACACCCAAGAATTAAGTTTTATCATCCGTGGTTTAGCGGATCAATTGATCGTCAATGATTTGTCTATTATTCCCAATAATGAACCGATTGCCGTCACTTCTTTCGTCAACCTTGACGATCTGTCGACAACAAATTGGCTCGGCCAATCGCTATCGGAATCCTTTATTCACGAATTAACCATTCGCCGTATTCCAGTGATTGACTATAAAACCACAGGTACTATCAGTGTGACTGGTCAGGGTGATTTTGTATTCACCCGTGATTGGAAAAAATTACGCGGTCAATTACCTGTATCACGCATCCTAACGGGCACCATGTCACGTAACAGTGAAGGTGTGATCGTTAATATGCGGGTCATTAATATGGAATCAGGTTTTGTTGAGTCAACAGCGCAAGGCATTATCCCTAACCATTTGGTGATTGGTGGTTCAAATAGTATGGGGCCACTCGAAGGCCGTGGTCGTTATATTTATCGTACTGGTTCAGCGCCTTCTGTTCGTATTACTAATTAAGGTTTATCAATGAAATATCTGCGTTTGCTTATGCTTGTAACTCTGGTTAGTTTAACAGGTTGTACACTATTAGAAAAAAATACGGTTTATGATATCAAAGAACCAAAGTCCTTCCCTGTACTCAAAGCAGTTGGCTATGCTGCGTTGAGTTCTCAGCCAGGCAATAGTGAAAGTGAACGCATGCTTAATGCAATGCGTGCATCTAAATTAGATGCTTATCGAGAGTTAGCAGAGCAAGTCAGTGGCCAAGAGATTTATAGTGATACCAACTATAGATCGCGAACGCTGCAAGGCGAGAAAATGGAGGCATCAGTATCCGGTATCATCCGTGGTGCACGAGTGGTGCAAACTTACCCTATTAATGAAGATGTATACGCAACAGAGCTAGAGCTCGATTTTAAACGCGTTTTTGAGTTATATAAGAATACATCGTCAATGCCAACTCGCGTCCAAAAAACACGCTATTAAGTACATCCGTATTTGAAGATAACCTAAAATAGAAATACCGAGTTACATCCCAACTCGGTATTTTTTCACTCATTAATAACCTATCTATTCTACATTAACCAATGACTAAATCCGCCGAATACAATACCCCCCACAATAATACCGTCATCGAGGTTTGCGCTAACTGCAAATTTAATTGTTTGCCATTACGTTGATAAATAGCGATACACAATGCGAGTTGCACTGGCAATACTAAAATCATAATGAGTACAGGGTAACTGTCCACAGTCATTAATAACGAAGGTAATAGCATAGTTATACAATAAAGGTGCTTACTTGCTTTCACGCCCAAGCGGGTTGCTAAGGTAAATTTTTTCGCGCGACGATCGGAAGTAATATCACGAATGTTATTCACCAGCATAATTGCGACAACGAGAAAGCCTACCTGACTAGCCGGAATAAAGACATCGATAGTCAGCACTTGTACCTGCAGATAGTAACTTCCGACAACGGCAAGCCAACCAAAATAAAGAAAAACAGCCACCTCACCAAGTCCATGTGAAGCCAGTGGTCGAGGGCCACCGCTATAAATATACACACCAACTAGTGATAGCAACCCTAACAAAACATAAATCCAGCCACCCACATAGATAAGATAACAACCACTGACAATAGCCAGAATACACATGGTAATGATACCAGCGCGCAAATCTTCAGCCGATATGAGCCCTTTTTGCAACGCACGAGCAGGACCGAGTCTATCATCACCGTCGACACCATTTTTACCATCGAAATAATCATTAGAAAGGTTAACCGCAATTTGTAATGTCATGCAGCAAATCATGCAAAGAATGGCGATATAAAAACTGAAATTATGTGGGGAGTCGACCCAAGCTAGCGTTTGCCCAAGTAAAATAACCGCCAGTGCGACCAGTAACGTTTTTGGACGTGTAACAAGAAACCAAGAGGATAATGAATTCATAGTATTTAACGGCGTAAAAAGAGAATGAAACCAGCATAAAATACCCCTTTAGTGATGTCCACTTTTATTAAGGGGATAAAAAAGGTCATCCCAAATAGAATGACCTTACGCAATATTTAGTGTAATAACCAACGATTATTTACTCGTAAACCGCTCTTTTCTCAAAATATTATCATATGTTTCAAAACGTCGCTTAATCTCACGAATGTAATGCACAGGCTCTTGTCCACGCACATACCCATAACGCGCTTTAGCTGCATATTTAGATTGAGACAGCAATAACATGGCTTTCTCTACATGGCCAAACCAGACATCATCACGCCATCCTTTTTGTTTAGCTAAACGCATTGCATCTCGAACATGCCCAGCCCCGGCATTATATGACGCTAACGTGAACCAGATTAACTGATTATCTTTAACCTCATCTTTACGCATACGTTCACGCACCCAATTCATATACAAAACACCGGCTTTAATACCCTGCTTAGGAACATGCACATTACTGATCCCTAATTCTTTCGCTGTACGCGGCATTAATTGGAACAAACCTTTCGCGCCCGCCATTGATTTAGCGTTAGGATTGAAACGACTTTCTTGATGCATTTGTGATACTAACAAACGCCAATCAAAATCATATTGGCTCGCGTATTCTTTCACAATGTCATCATAAGGTGATAATACGCCGGAATTATTTTGACGAACGTAATCTTTATAGTGGGTATCTAAACGTCTTTGATTCTTAAAGTATTTATTGTAAATAACGTTATAAAATAGCCCCTTGTAATGCTTCTTAATAAAGGCATTCGATTTTTCTAATAGCTTATTATTTCCCGATGTAACCGCCCAGCTTTGGGATTTAGGTGCACCTAATGCCATTAACGACTGAATATCATCACGAAATGTCATTTCAATATCAACAATATGACTATCTGCGATCGTCATCTCGTATTCTTTATCCCCCACTTTTTCAATGATTGATTCTGTTTCCTGACTTTCTGGTACGCCAATCAAATTAATATTTTTGACCGTTTTTTTCAATTCCACAGCACTCTCCCAATACGAGCTCGATGGTCTAATATAAATATTACTATTAGCGAGTTCGACGGTAGAACTAATTTCAGGATGATCTTTATGGGCGACTACTAACTCAGAAGCGTAATGATACGGGCGAGAGAAAGCGATCCCCTTATCTCGTCGCTGTACCGTCGGAGTTAAAAATCCCAATGCGATATCTGCTTTATCCTCAAGCAAATAATCAAGTAAAGCGACATTGTTCGGTGCGACAATAATTTCATAGCGCAGCTTATGCTCTTTAGCAAAGCGTTTTGCTAATTCATAATGGAAACCAAGTAACTCACCACGCCAAATATAATAAGAAGAAAGGTTATTACGTAATACAAAGCGGACTGTTCTAGACTCTTGAATTTTTTGCCATTGGGTTTTATTACTATGTTTTGATTTTCGCTTAACGTTAGCAATCAAATTTTGTTCTTTTAAAAATTGATTTAGTTGTTTTAACAACGTCTTGTTATTTGGATCAACGCCCCAACCAAGTTGACGCGTCACACTTGCCTGCAAGCTCATTTTAATGTCATCACGATAAGCAATTGCTGACTTAATTAAGTTTTTATCTTGGATGGTAATATCGTACTCACCACTGGCTAGCTTATCGTATAAGGCTTCGTGGCTAATAGCGCTATCAACTAAACGAACTTTAAGCTTAGGATATATTTTTTGTAATCCTAACGCTGTCGACTCGTAACTCTTCCCCTTTTGAATAACGATTTCACGACCATTCAAGTCTTTAGCTGAGTTTAAACTTTTACTTTGGCTACCCATCACCAAATATTCTTTAGTAAGTAAATAAGGTTCTGTAAAATTAACCAATTTAGCTCGACCACGTGTCTTCGTTAGATTTGCAGCAATAAGATCGCCTTTGCCTCCTAGCAGCATAGGAATAAGATCAACAAACTTTTTAACACGAATTTTTTCAATCTTTAAATTGTTTTCGTCAGCAAATCGTTGCAGATACTCTAATTCAATATTTTGTGGGTGCCCGCGACGAGGGAAAATAATTTCACCGCCCGCCCACGTTAACACACGTAATACCTTCTGAATTGACACAGCGACTGGTGGAATGGGTACAATATCGACATCAGGAATCACATCGTTGGTTGCCACTATAGAAGAATTGTTAGTGACAATAGACTGAATAGCAGGTTCGATACTGATCGTAGGATTTGAACTTACCACTGTATTTGGCTGTAAAGATACGATGAACGTACCAATAATCAGCATGGTAGCCAGCACAAAGTAAATCTTTTGGGCTGTCTTAGTTATTAAAAATTTATACATTACATTCCTTTATAATGTTTATAGTACCACTCGAGTATTTCGTGGTTATCTGATTATGTTATTATCAATAACCTAACTCACACTCTATATAGGGCTTTCTAATTATGCTTATTTCTTTCTTTATTGGTGTTACCTTGGTTGTTTACATTAAGCAAAAAGCACTCAAGCCAAACTCAAAAGATACGATAGTTATGTTAATTACCGATGGTTATAAATCACTGATTACTGATGTTAAAAAGATAATGAAATAATTACACAGTAACAATAGAATCGTCAACAGTAACTCATTTTGGTTATGTAAAGTTCACTTTAGCAACAAGAAAACCAATAAAAATGCATGATACAGCACACATAACTAAATATTACCAAAGGGAAAGCATGAATGGCTTTACATTTACAACATGACCGATAAACTGACCGCTCTCAACTGTGCTGAATGAATTCACAGCAGGTTATGCTCCACATTACGATAGAAAAAGTAGAGGACGTCAATTTTGAGTAATACTGAATCAGTAGGTACCCCAACTTTAAGCCAAAAATTATGGTTTAACTTACCCCTTTGGCAGAAAATTGTTATCGGTATGATCCTCGGTATTACCGTGGGTATTACCTTTGGTGAAGATGCTGTCATTCTAAAACCAATCGGGTCATTATTTGTTAACACCATTAAGATGCTAATCGTGCCACTGGTTTTCTGCTCGATCATTGTTGGTATAACTTCAATGCAAGATACCAGTAAAATGGGACGCATTGGTTTTAAAGCTGTGATGTTCTATCTCCTTTCTACTGCTGTTGCGATCTCCATCGGCCTATTATTGGGTAATGTGTTACAACCTGGCACAGGTCTAGGCTTAGTCGCTCAACAAGTTGAAACAGTAAAAGAAACAACGTCATTAGCTGATACACTGGTCGCACTAGTACCTACTAACCCAGTAGGTGCACTAGCTCAAGGTCATATCCTACAAATCATCGTGTTTGCCGTGGCACTTGGTATATCACTGACCCTGATTGGTGAAAAAGGAAAACCAGCGATCGCGGTTTTCGAAAGCCTTGCAGAAGCAATGTACAAGCTAACGGATCTCGTGATGAAACTCGCACCGTACGGTGTATTTGCGTTAATGGCATGGGTGGCTGGTAAATTTGGTTTAGCGCTACTATTACCACTAATGAAAGTCATTGGCGCGGTTTACCTTGGTAGCATCTTGCATGTGTTAGGTGTTTATAGCGCACTGATTGTATTCATTGCAAAACTAAGTCCAGTACAATATTTTCGCGGTATTGTTGATGCGCAAATTGTTGCTTTCACCACGACATCAAGTGCAGGAACATTACCAGTATCAATGAAGTGTGCACGTGAGAAGCTCGGTGTATCAAAAGGCGTATCAAGCTTTGTATTACCACTGGGTACCACAATCAACATGGATGGCACGGCGCTTTATCAAGGTGTAACTACATTATTTGTTGCACAAGCATTTGGTATTGATTTAGGCATGCCTGAATACATCACAATTATCTTAACAGCGACATTAGCATCGATTGGTACTGCCGGTGTACCAGGTGCGGGTCTTATCATGCTAACGTTAGTACTTACTACTGTTGGTCTACCTGTTGAAGGTGTCGCACTGATTGCCGGTATCGACCGTATCCTGGATATGGCACGTACTACCGTTAATATTTCTGGTGACATCGCAGCTTCGGTGATCATTGCTAAATCAGAAAAAGAATTAGATACCACGATTTACAACGCAAAATAGTGATAACGTGATATAGCTGTACGGTATACCTAAACCGTACAAACAAAGAAGCCACTGATAAGTTTCCTATTTATTGGACAACATCAGTGGCTTTCTTATTTAGTTTAAATCCGTGTTTACATAAATGCTAACTTAGCTACAAACACTGCAGTTAGTACCCAGATACTAATTGAAATTTCGCTCGCTTTACCCGATCCTAATTTCAAGAAAGTATAAGCAATAAAACCAAGTGCAATACCGTTAGCAATAGAAAATGTAAATGCCATCATAATTGCAGTAATACATGCTGGTACATAATCGGTAAACTCATCCCAATTCACTTTACTCAGACCACTCATCATCAAGAAAGAAACGAAAATAAGAGCGCCCGCAGTCGCATAACTTGGAATAATTAACGCAATATCAGTAAAGAAGGTCGCCGCTAAGAATAACACACCGACCGTCACAGCTGTTAAACCCGTTCGACCACCAGCTGCAACACCAGACGCACTTTCAACATAAGACGTTACTGGCGGACAACCCACACATGCACCCAATACGCTTGATACAGAATCCGCTTTCAGTGATTTTTTCAGGTTCTCAATTTCACCTTTTTCATTAACTAAATTCGCTTTATCCGCGACCCCCATTAGTGTGCCAGCCGTATCAAACATATTCACAAATAGAAACGAAATAATGACACTTACCATACCAACATTAAACAGCCCTTCAGCACTATAAAACAAGTGTTCAAAATCCATTGCCATGAATAATGGCGCAATGCTTGGTGGTGTAGAAATAATTGACGCGGGAGCAGAAACTAGCCCCAGAGGAATACCTGCAAGCGTTGTCACTAACATACCGATTAATACCGCACCAAATAGATTTCGACGGAATAATGAACCTATAATGAGGAAAGTTAATGCGGCAAGTAATACACTCGGCTCTTTAAAATTACCTAATGTAGTCAGAGTCGGTTCAAAAGCAACAACGATTCCCGCATTTTTAAAACCAATGATACCTAAAAAGAGACCTACACCAGCTGTCATCGCATAGCGCAAACTCTGCGGTATGCTGTCCAATATCCATTCTCGGATCTTGTAAAAACTCATTAACGCAAAGAGTACACCCGAAACAAATACAGCCGCCATCGCAACCTGCCAAGTGTAACCCATGTCAAATACGACAGTATAAGTAAAGAAAGCATTAAGCCCCATACCCGGCGCAAGTCCCACTGGCCAGTTTGCATATAGACCCATCAACATACAGCCAATTGCAGCACCAATACAGGTAGCAACAACCAATGCATCCTTATCCATACCGGTCTTGGCCATAATGTCTGGGTTTACAAAAATAATGTAAGCCATAGTAACGAAGGTTGTTAAACCTGCCATAAGTTCAGTTTTCACCGTAGTGCCATGCTTAGAGAGTTTAAATAACCGCTCCAATAAGCCATCTTTAGGTGATCCTTGCAACTCAGATCCTTGTTGTGTTTTATCCATCATACTTCCCTTATTGTATTCGGTTTTACCGATTTTACGTTTTTATAATATTTAGATTTAACAGCTAGCTACCACGATAAGTCGAATAGCTGAATGGGGACACCAACAAGGGGACATGGTAATGCGCTTGTGTATCGCTAATACCAAAGCGGATCACAATGTCATCTAAGAAAGCAGTCTCTGGTACAATCGCTCCACGAGCACGGAAATAATCAGCCGTATCAAATTGTAGTTGATACTTACCAACACGCAGTTCATCACAGGTTAATAATAAAGAATCCGTTCGCCCATCACTGTTAGTAACAGCTGAAGCGACTAACTCTAATTGATCTGCTTCTACCTTAAATAATTTAATACTGATACCAACACCTGGAACACCATTGGCTGTATCAAGTACATGTGTACTGAGTCCACTCATAATCAAAAATACCTTACTGTCGCCATTAACTATCACAGCTTAAATATCGTCTAAACTACAAATTCAATACATAGATTAATACAATATGTTAAATTTATGTTTCACATGATTACAGAAAAACACTCGAAAGTTAAATTATTAATCTGGTTTTTGTTTTAAAAACACAAAAAAAATACCTAATTAACCCCATAACAATCATTAATAAATAGAAAAAACCAAGAATACACTAACACCCCACCCCGTTTTAGGTACAAGAACAACCTTTACAAACTTGTTACACATTTATGTAGATCTTGTATACAATACTTGTAATAATTGTATAACAACGTGATTACTTATCTATAATTTAAAGAGTGATTAGCGAAATATACGCATAATAAGGAGTCATGATGACTGTTGCCTATCCCAGAGATCTTATTGGTTATGGCCAAAATGTGCCAAATGCCAACTGGCCTAACAAAGCACGCTTAGCGATCTCATTTGTGCTTAACTATGAAGAGGGTGGCGAGCGTTGCGTATTACATGGCGATAGTGAATCAGAAGCTTTTCTATCCGAAATGCCCGGCGCAGTGCCCCTACAAGGTGTGCGTAATCTCAGTATGGAGTCTTGCTATGAGTATGGCAGCCGTGCGGGTGTTTGGCGCTTATTAAGCTTATTCTCAGACTACCAAATACCGCTCACTATATTTGCCGTCGCAATGGCATTAGAAAGACACCCTGATGTCGCCAAAGCATTTGTTGCCGCGAACCACGAGATTTGCAGCCATGGTTATCGCTGGCTTGATTATCAATATACCGATGAAACCGAAGAGCGCGAACACTTACATAAAGCTATCGACATTATCAAAACGCTAACAGGGAAACGTCCGACGGGTTGGTATACAGGCAGATTGGGTCCTAACACCCGACGTTTAGTCGCTGAAGAAGGTGGTTTTTTGTATGACTCGGACGCCTATGATGATGATCTACCGTATTGGGTTAAAGCCAGTAATCAACCGCACTTAGTGATCCCTTATACCCTAGATGTGAATGATATGCGCTTTGCAACTCCGCAAGGTTTTAATAGTGGCGAGCAATTCTTTCAATACTTAAAAGACAGCTTCGATACCCTCTATGCTGAAGGCGAAACATCACCAAAAATGATGTCAGTGGGACTGCATTGCCGCTTAATCGGCCGTCCAGGTCGCGTGGCATCACTGAAGCGCTTCTTAGATTACGTACAACAGCATGATGATGTATGGCTATGTACCCGAGAGCAAATAGCAAATCACTGGATCAAACATCACCCATATGAGGACGCGTAACATGACACGTTTTAATACCTGCATCCCAAGTCAACTATCGCAATCCGATTTTGTGGCGGTGTTTGCTGATATCTATGAACACAGCCCTTGGGTAGCAGAAGAAGCCTATCAACAATACCAACAGCAAGGTATTGATGGCGATATCAATAACATTGCCACATTACAGCAATGCATGGCGGACATTTTACTTGCGGCGGCTCCTGATCAACAACTTGCATTAATCAATGCCCACCCTGATTTAGCAGGCAGCGCAGCAGTTAATGGGGAACTTACTTCCGCATCAACCTCTGAACAAGCTGGTGCAGGAATAGATCAATGTACAGCCGAAGAGTTTACCCATTTCACACAACTCAATGATGCCTATAAAGCGAAATTTAATTTCCCTTTCATCAAAGCTGTGCGCGGTGCTAACCGTTTTTTAATCCTAGCCGACTTTAAACGTCGAATTCAAAATAATATCGACACCGAGTTTAAACAAGCATTATTAGAAATAAACAAAATAGCCGCATTTCGTTTAAACGATTTATAACAAGGACGACTACAATGACTACTGAATTAAGCTTTGACCGCCATATTAACCTTGCAGATGAAAAGCTCGGTGCAGAAGCTATTTTTGCGACAGATGATTTTTTTGCTGATAAGCAACGAATGCTAAAAACAGAAGCCGCGGTATTTATACCCGACTTATATGATGAAAATGGTAAATGGATGGACGGTTGGGAGTCTCGCCGTAAGCGCCATGAAGGTTATGATTACTGTATCGTCCGTTTGGGTTTACCCGGTTCAATTGAAGGTTTGAACATTGATACATCAAACTTTACTGGTAACTATGCACCTTCAGCCTCTGTTGACGCCTGCTTTGTCGCTGATGGTCAAGATCCACAAGCAGAAACAGTATGGACAGAAATTCTCGGTTCAGAATCATTACAAGGTGATAGTGAGCATTTCTTTAGCCTAACAAGCGATGCTGCTTATACCCACGTACGTCTTAACATTTATCCTGACGGAGGTGTTGCACGTTTACGTGTTTACGGAAAGCCAAGTATTAACTGGGATAGTATCAGCGCCGATCAAGAAATTGATTTAGCCGCAACCGTAAACGGCGGTCGTGCGATTGCTTGTAACGATGAACACTTTGGTGTGATGGGTAATTTATTGAATCCAGGTCGTGGTGTAAACATGGGTGATGGCTGGGAAACTGCACGTCGTCGTACACCCGGTAATGATTGGGTAATTATCGCATTAGGTAATAAAGGCACTATTAATCGTATCGAAATCGATACTGCGCACTTTAAAGGTAATTTTCCAGATTCAGTCAACATTCAAGCAGCTTGTGTGACAGGCGGTACCGAAGAACAAATCCAAGCACAAAGCTTATTCTGGCGCGAGCTGTTACCAGCACAAAAACTATCTGCAGATAATATTCATCACTTTGAAAAACAAGTGAACTCGCTTGGTGATATTACTCACATTCGTGTAAATATTTATCCAGACGGTGGTATTAGCCGGGTACGACTGTTCGGTAGTGTATCTAAATAATCACGACTATATTATCAATATAAAGGACTTGCTGATGACTAACATTATTACACTTGAACCATTAACTGCTGAAGCGTTTAAGCCTTACGGGGATGTGATCGCAACGACGGATCGTGATTATTTCATGATCAACAATGGTTCTACGCGTCGCTACCATCAGCTTGCCGATGTCGACACCGAAATGGAGGGTGGCCGTACGATCATCAGTATCTTTCAGGCAACACCATTAACTTATCCATTATCGGTAAGCATGATGGAGCGTCACCCGCTAGGTTCACAGGCGTTTATTCCTTTATTTGGCAATGCGTATTTAATTTTAGTCGCCGCACCAACTGGTGATTTAAAGCAAGAACGGTTAGATAGCCAAACCATTCGTGGCTTTATCAGCGATGGTTCACAGGGTATTAATTATCACAAAGGTGTTTGGCACCACCCTATCCTCGCGTTAACAAACCAAGATAAGTTTTTGATCGTCGATCGCGCTGGACCGGGTAATAACTGCGAAGAAGTACATTTTACCGATGCTGAAACACGTATATTTAATAAAGACGTACTCAGTACGCAACTATAATAACAGGGAGTATTTATGGATCCGCATATTACGGAATGGCTGAATCTTGCGATTCGATGGATGCATATGATTTTTGGTATCGCTTGGATCGGTGCCTCATTCTATTTTGTATGGCTAGAAAACCATCTTAATCGCACCAACCCAAAAACGGGTTTAGCTGGTGACCTTTGGGCTATTCATGGCGGTGGTATTTATCACTTAGAAAAGTACAAACTTGCACCAGAAAAAATGCCTGAAACACTACATTGGTTTAAATGGGAAGCGTACACAACTTTCCTTAGCGGTATCTCACTGTTAACCGTCGTATATTACTTTAATGCGCAATCGATGCTTATCGCACCCGGTTCAGGCTTAACTGAATGGCAAGGTATTGCGATTGGAATCGCGACAATTGTGGTTGGTTGGATTGTTTATCATTTATTATGTGAGTCACCATTAGCGCAGAGACCCGCATTAATGGGCGCAGTACTGATGCTCATGATCATTGCCGTGGCATATGGTCTATCACTGGTATTCACAGGCCGTGCAGCCTATATCCATGTTGGCGCTATGATCGGTTCGATCATGGTTGGCAACGTGTTTTTTGTGATTATGCCGGGTCAACGAAAAATGGTTGCGGCAGTATCGAAAGGTGAACAACCCGATCCGAAAGATCCTGCAAAAGCACTACTACGCTCGCGGCATAATAACTACCTGACATTACCAGTGTTATTTATCATGATCAGTAATCACTTCCCAAGTACCTATGGGAGTGAGTACAATTGGTTAATATTAGCCGCAGTGTCAATTATCAGTGTGTTAGTGCGCCATTATTTCAATACGCGTCACCAGCATCAGAAATACGCATGGACATTACCGTTTGCCGCTTTTGCGATGATCACCTTAGCGTTTATCACTAAGCCAACAGTAGATAACAGCGCACCACAAGTCGCGTTTAGTGAAGTGCAAAGTATTGTCGCAGAACGTTGCGCTGTATGTCACGCGACCGCAGGTGTTGCGCCTATGGCTGGCGTACACCTTGATACAGCTGAAAACATAAAACTTAATTCAGACAGAGTGTTATCTGCAGTGCGTAACCGCGTTATGCCCCAAGGTAATATAACCAAAATGACCGATGATGAACGTACCGTCGTGATTAACTGGATAAACCAAGGCGCAAAAATATAAGCACAAACCAATAATAGGATGAGTGCTCAGTTGATGATGAATGAACTGAGAACTCCCTTTCATATAGATATTTATGTTTAGAATGAACATTACTTCAGAATAATGGTCTTATCGTTGATATTCATTTAGGTAAGACCATTTCATGCAACAATTAAACAATTTACTCTTTTCCGCAATTAATCAATTTGCAGGCCAAAACCAACTCTTGGACTACCTTTTCATTTTATTCGCAGAAGCAATGCCTTATGTCTTTATCGCATTGGTCGTGATCTTATGGTTTCGCAGTAAAGAGCAATCGAAGCGTTATCTTATTGGGGCGACGCTGACTTCTGTTGTTGGCATCACGATTAATACACTTATTGCTCAGGTTTATTTCCACCCTCGCCCTTTTATGGATAATTTGGGGACAACACTTGTTGAACACGCTGCAAATTCGTCGTTTCCCTCTGATCACACCACATTTATGTTTTGCATTGCATTTAGTTTATTGTTTCATCGGGCAACAAGAAAATTGGCATTCGGGTTAACAGCACTGGCCGTTGTTGGTGGGCTATCTCGTGTGTATATTGGCGTTCATTTCCCTTTCGACATTGCTGGGGCAGCTATTATCGGTGCACTCTCAGCAATGATGGTACATTCTATTCGACATAAATTAGCCAGCTGTTATAACGTTATTATTTCCATTAGTGATCGTTTAGCAGGGCGAATTCTATAAATAAGAAGCGAATAATGAAACCAGCAGCACGTTGCGGTTGCTGGTTATTACGCTTCGCTGACTAAAAATCGCATGATCTCTTCCATATCTAAATCAAAATCATCTGCTCTCACCGACGCTGAAATTTCATCATCAACCATAGACAAATCAATCTGATTCGTTAGCTCAAAATCCCGTTTATCTAAGCTATAAAACGAATTTACTTTAGGTCTAATCGGATCTGCTTTGTTATAACCTTCGACAATCGCTAAACGATTAGAATTTAGCTTGACCAGTGAGCCAACAGGATAGATTCCCATGCATTTAATAAAAGCATGAACTAAGTCCAAATCCAATTGCCCGTCCTGAGCCAGACTACGCAGAATACCGAATGATTTTAGCTGGGTTAAACCTTTTTTATAACAGCGGTTTGCAGTTAGTGCATCATAGATATCACAGATAGAAAGCATACGACCAAATCGAGATACTTGTTGTCCCATCAAACCATATGGATAGCCTTCACCATTTAACTTTTCATGGTGTATGGCCGCAACATCCAAGCTGATTTTAGAAATACCAGGAATTGATTTAATAATATCGATGGAATGATTTACATGTAATTTCATAATTCCAAACTCATCGGGTGTCAATTTACCCGGTTTATTAAGAATATAATCAGGCGTTCGGATCTTACCAATATCATGTAAAAAAGCACCGATAGCCAACTCTCTGATCACTGTTTTTTCAATACCAAGATAACGAGAAAATAGCGCCATTAACATAGAAACAGCAAAGGAGTGTTCTAATAAATATTCATCTTTATTACGAATGTTTATCGCGCACATTAGCGCATCAGAATTGGTAAATAGGGTGTCGATTAGTTCTGTTGTGAGGTTTCTTACTGAACAAAGGTCAATTTGAGACCCCTCTTCAATATGCTGAAATATCTTTCTCTGTATATCTTTAGACGTTAAAACTAGCGCCTTAGCGTGCATCATTTTTACATTAAACGCTTGCTTTCGCTTTGTCGTGATTGACGTCTCAGAGGCAGCTGTAGCCGCCATTTTCGCATCAAATTTGTCAGTATTAACTAATACGCGCTTGATTCCCAGCTCAATAAGCTTATTAAGCACTACCTCGTTTTTCACCCATTCAGGTTGAGTAAGTCTGAAACTACCTGTTTGAAGGGTTATTTTTTCGATGTAAGCACCAATAGTAATACAGGTAATGTCTTGTTCTATAAGCATTATATGTAACTCAAGAAAGGGAACGTTTTAGCAAAAGCTACTCTATCACCATATAACGTGTAAATATACCAAATAACAAACCACTGACTTTATACAGTTACTGCTATCTGCGTTTTATGCGCGATATACATATTTTGCAATTTAACGACTAAACATTTTATGTAGCATGCACTAACCCAAGCAACGACTACGGTTGCTCCCCCTAATTCAAATAAAGCAACAACATGTAATTGAGAGATGTAATGCTCAGAAATACCGACTTTTTCAAGCCAATCACCAATGCTATATAAAGCCTTAGCACTAATCACTAACGGAAATGTAAAGGCTGCAAAACCAGGGTGAAAAGTTAAGCGAGATAAATGTAGAAGCGCCATATAGATAACCATAGTCATCAACACTGCTATACCTAATAAAACAGCAACAATAATTGGTGATGGCTCAGAAACAAAGGCTAAATATCCAGTTAGACATAAACTCGCTGGCGCCGCTAATATGGCAATTGACGGTTTTGCACCAGCCTGAATTTTTTCACCAAAAATAAGGCGATTAAGCATCACTGGCAATAACAGTGCATAATTAACTATACCAAAAACCAAAATTGCATAACAAAGAGATTCAAATTTTTCTGGTTGAGGACAGGTAAATACAGCAACAATCAAACCAATTGGTGGCACAAACCAACTCGGAACCATATGTTGTAATTGCATATCTTTAACACGATGATAAAGAAACACGACTAAAAATACCAAATGTGCCACGATAGCAGCCAGCCATATAGTTGTAGATAGCGCTGGTGATGAGGTAATTAACGAATTTGATACCACCATAGTCGCCATTGCAAATGTTGGAACAACACTCCCTACAACATGATGAGAAAGATCATTCAACAACGTTTTTGGATAGATAATAAAACGCAACAACAAGGAAAATAGGATCGCAGCTGCAACCACCGCCGTAGCAGTCTGAATATAACCATTAAAATCATAAACCGACTCCCACAATGCACCCAATGATGATATTCCTAGGGCAAGACCTGCTGCTGGCGTTGGTAATAACTTAAAGTTAATTCTAATTTGATTTAACATAATGCACCTCTCTCGTTGATGCAGACATTATAAACATAGCCATTCGTTAATTAAACCTGTATATTTTTAACCTATAGTTAATAAAAGTTGAACGCATATGAATTTATCATTAAAACAATTACGTGTATTTGTTGCTGTCAGCCAGCAGCAAAGTATCACCCACGCTGCAAAAAGCTTATTCTTAACCAAAGCCGCCGTAAGCATGGCATTAAGCGAGCTTGAAAATCAATTAGATCAGCAGTTATTTGATCGTACTAATAACCGCTTACACCTCAATCCATATGGTCAACGTTTATTACCTATCGCCGATGAGTTACTGCACCGCGCGGCCAGTATTGATACCTTGTTTCAGCAATCAGGACAGCTAATTGGCGATCTCGCCATTGGTGCAAGCGAGACGATTGGCAACCAAATATGTCCTTGGTTGATCGCACAATTTAGACAACAAACAGAACACACTCAGCAAACGTTACATATCCGTAACAGTGAAAAAATTGCGGAAATGATATTAAGTTATCAATTAGATATAGGACTTATCGAGGGTGATGTTAGGCATAATGACATCGAAACTACCCCTTGGTTAAAAGACGAAATGTGTATAATTGTGGCAGCTAATCATCCACTACTAAAAAAATCAGCATTACAGTTAACAGACTTAGCCGATAATACTTGGGTATTGCGTGAACCAGGCTCAGGCAGTCGTGCATTTTTCGATAATAATATCGTCTCCGAGATTCAACAGTGGCAACTCGCGTACCAGTTAAATTCAATCGAAGCACAACTCAACTTTGTCGCAGCAGGACTCGGGCTTGCCTGTGTATCTAAATTCAGTGCGACGCACGCTTTAGCAAACAACCGGGTGCAAATATTACCACTTGATACGAAACTAGAACGCCAATACAAAATCATTATGCATAAACAAAAATTCAAAAGCGAATTAATTACAGCGTTTATCGAGTTCAGCCAGCAGTGGGATAGTAGCCAATTAATCGGTAAATAAAATACGATAAAATCAATAGATATACTTTACCCCTCTAATATTACGCCCGCTATATATCCAAGCTAGCTGGAAATTACAGGATAAAGTATACTTACTTCTTTGATAAAAAATTCAAAGAGCGATAGCTAGGCAATAGGTAGAAAGGAATGAAATATCGTTGCCAAATAAGTAAATATAATACTCAAAGCCCATGTAAAGCTTGAGTATTAGAGCCAAAACTATTAAACAAAAAGCGACCCCAGGGTCAAGTTGTTTGTGACGTTAATTTTTATAACTTTCTATAAAATAACTGCGAAGGGATGAATATAAGAATGTCTACCATACGGAAGAAAAACGAAGGAAAGATTTTAAAGGCTGCCAGTCAAGTGTTTGCCAGTGAAGGTTATGCAGCAACAAAAACCATTGATATCGCGAAACTTGCCGGTGTGCCTAAGGCCAACGTCTATTATTATTTTGGGAATAAAGAGACTTTATACTCAGCAGTGCTGGAAACAATCATCGAACCATTACTCAGTGCAACCCACCCTATCGAAACCATCAATAACCCCGCAGTCGCATTAACCGAATATATTAAAACAAAGCTAATCATCTCTCGAGATTATCCTTATGCTTCCAAAGTATTCGCGAATGAAATCATGCGTGGTTCGCCATTACTTTCTCCTGAAATAAGGCAGCGTTTAATGAATCAAAGTACGTTTTTACTTGATAAATTTACGCAGTGGATTGAAGCTGGTCAAATGGACAATGTATCACCGCATCATCTGTTATTCATGATCTGGTCTTCGACCCAAACTTATGCTGACTTTAGTTGGCAGATCAATGCTGTAATGGGAAAAACATCACTGGCAGCAAGTGACTATGACGACGCTGCACAGCTGATTAGTCAACTTGTCCTAAAAGGCTGCAATGTGAAGTCTTGTGACGAAGTAACGGCACAGACTGAGTAACACTAAGTAATTGGGCTCAGAATTAGTTTTTTAATGTCTCCCAAACCATTTTTAAAGCGTCTAATTTGAGGGTTAAGCAAAAAAGCATAACCCTCATAACACAGCGCATTAATGAATTTATTTTGCGTACGATAATAGTCGGCATAACCTTCTTTTAATTTTGCATCGGCCAATGCAAATGTATGTCGACTTAACCCGACATCACGTTGCTTATAGCCTGTAATAATATGCTCAATACATTCAAGGTGCTGTAAACGTTTACTATCTGTCTGAGTAATAGAGTTTCTACGCACAAGATAACCAGTGTAGCTTTTCGTTAATACCGCGACTTCAAAGTTCTCACATATTTTTAGCCACAATTGCCAATCTTCACAATAACTCATGCTGGTATCAAACAAACCAACAGTCTCAAATACAGAAGCTTTAACCATCACAGTCGATGTACCTACGACATTATGGCCTAATACTTGCGCTAACGGTTGATTGATATGATGAGTCGGCGTGCTAATGTTAGTGAATTGACTCCAATAACCAAAACAATCAACAGTATATTGATATTGCTCATTAACATGATCATAGTTAGTAAACGACATCGCAACGTTCGGATTTTCCGCATGCAGTGCCAGCTGGGCTAATAGCTTATTAGGGTACCAATAATCATCAGCATCTAAAAAAGCGATGTACTCACCACTCGCTTCTTCTATTGCAAGATTACGCGCCCCAGCCGCACCCACACCGTGAGCCGTAATAACATTAACGCAAGGCTCCTTCTGACTTAACGCAGCAAGATATTCTGCGCTACCATCGCTACTATTATCATTAACAATGATAATTTCAATATCGGTTCTATTTTGCTGAAAAATACTACTTATCGCTTTCGGCAAGTATTCCAAACAGTTATAGCTAGGAATAATTACAGAGACTGTATAAACCATAACACCACTCCTTATGCTATTTACCAACACCCTATTTTCAGTTCACTAAAGAAACAATCGCATTTATATAGACTATCATTCGGTATAGGCTTTACTTTGACGATCAAATTAAGAGTAGTTAAGAAATTTATTTTTGAATGCAAAACAGCAGTATTACATTCATTGGAATAAAAGTAAGGACGTTTAAATGCAAAAGGTAGGGGTATTAGAATGAAAAAAGTGGCATTTTTAGCCCCTTCATACCCAGTGCTCACAGAAACATTTATTCGTACCGAAGTTGACTCGGTAAGTGCATATGGCCATGAAGTTTGCGTCATGACATTTACCAAATACCACGACTGCGGCGAGTTTGGATATGATATTCATGTTATCGGTGCAAAAGCTTATTTCTCATTAATCTCCACACTCAGTCCAATCGGTATAATGAGAGCCCTACACTTTATTGCAAAGCAACGTGCAATGCCCAAATTATCCTTATTTCGATACAGCTTAAGACTCGCGCTCCAAATGCGTAAAGAAGGCGTCAGTCATGCTCATGCACACTTTGCTCAGCACACCTGCGCCCACGCAATAGTGGCAGCAAAAATGATGAATATCACCTGCTCTTTTGTTGCCCATGGTCACGATATTTACGAAACGCCTTATGATGTAAATTTAAAAATACATAACAGTAACTTTGTCGTAGCCGTTTGCAAAGACATGGAAGAAGATCTAAAAAAAATCAACCACGATAAAATAAAGCTATTGCATTGCGGCGTAAAAATAAATGAATTTAAACCGTCCTTATTAACCCCAGAAAAACAGCATAAACCAGTACCACTACGACTGGTTTTTCTAGGCCGATTGGTAGAGCAAAAAGGGATTAATTACCTGATTCAAAGCCTGCACGAATTACATCATAATTACTTAGTCACATTGGATATTATTGGTGATGGGGATCAATTATCAAATTTAAAACAACAAGTCGAACACTTAGGCTTATCAAAATTTGTACATTTCCTTGGTTCTAAATCACCGCGCTGGGTTAGTCATAATCTCTCTAGGTTTGATTGTTTAGTTGCGCCATTTTGTATTTCACGATCTGGTTGTGTCGATACAGGACCTCTCGTGCTTAAAGAAGCGATGGCAGTTGGTATTCCAGTAATAACAACAGACCTAATGGGCTGCAAAGAAATTGTCGCACCAGGTACAGGGATAATCGTAAAACAAAAAAATCCCCAAGCGCTGAGTAAAGCGATCACCGAATTTATCAACTACCCAGCAGAAAAACGTCAAGATATGGGACGCCTGGCACGATTAAATATAGAAAATAATTTTGATGCATTGAATCAAGCAAAAAGCCTGTCACATTGGATTGAAAACTGTGTAAGATAACCTGAAGATAAGATACAAGCGAACACCTTCCAGTATACGCTTGTACCTTCATTTTTAAATATGAATGCTTAGCGACTAAAGGCTGCTATAACGATTCTCACCATACACATAAGTTTCGCACACAACACGATCATCACCCATTAGCATTAATGCAAACAAGGTTTCTTCTAATGACGTCGAGTTTTCCATACGGAACTTAAGTAACGGCGTAGCCGCCAAGTCTAATACCACAAAATCAGCTTCTTTACCGACTGCCAAGTTACCAATTTTATCTTCTAAGCGTAATGCCTTCGCACCGCCTAATGTCGCTAAATATAATGATTTAAACGGACTTAACGCCTTGCCCTGCAGCTGTAATACTTTATACGCTTCGTTCATTGTTGATAATAATGAGAAACACGTACCCGCGCCTACATCCGTACCCACGCCCACATTAATACCAAACGCTTCTAGACGTGGTAAATCTAATAAACCTGAACCCAAGAATAAGTTTGACGTTGGACAAAATGCAACCGCAGATCCCGTATCCGCTAAACGCTGACATTCGCTGTCACACAAATGAATACTGTGGGCAAATACCGAACGTTCACTTAGCAGGCCATGATGGTCGTAAACGTCTAAATAATTAGCGCGTTCAGGGAATAACTCTTTAACCCACTCAATCTCTTTTAAGTTTTCTGATAAGTGCGTGTGCATATACAGGTCTGGATATTCACTTAACAAACGCGCCGCTACATCAAGCTGCTCAGGGGTACTTGTCGGTGCAAACCGAGGCGTAACCGCATAGTGTAAACGCCCTTTTTGATGCCAGCGCTCGATGAGCTCTTTACTGTCTTCATAGCAACTTTCAAGGGTATCAGTTAAGAAATCAGGCGCATTACGATCCATCATGACCTTACCGCAGATAATACGTAGATTACGCAACTGTGCTTGGGTGAAGAAGCTATCAACCGATTGTTTGTGTACAGTACCGAATACTAACGCGGTCGTTGTACCGTTACTCATTAACTCTTGTAAGAAGATTTCAGCAACTTTAGTCGCATGCTCGGGATCATCAAACTTCCCCTCAGCAGGAAAAGTATAATTATTTAACCAATCCAGTAATTGTTCACCATACGACGCGATCATGCCCGTTTGTGGGTAATGCACATGGGTATCGATGAAGCCCGATGTGATGATCTTATTTTCATACACTTTAACATCAATATCACTGTTTTCATTCGCTAGAATTTCATCTGCGTTACCGATTGCTTGTACGACACCATTTTCAATAATCATGGCACCGTCAGCAAAATATTCGTACGAATTTTCCATACCGATTTTATCAGGATCGCCAATACTATGTAATATTGCTGACCGGTATGCTGTTCGAATTGTACTCATTTAAAAATTTCCTTCATTATGCTTCTGCATTATATCTCACGCTATCCTAATACTCTGATGATAGCGTGTCTATAATAATACACTGTATATACTTAGGCTAACTTAGCAATCTCACTGTTGATTTGCACTAGATTAGGTTTTTGTTTGTTTTCTAACGCTCTGCCTTGATAGGTTGCAATTAATTCACCGGCAACCGAAATCGCGATCTCAGCGGGATGTTTACCCACCACCGCACTAATCCCAATCGGGCAGATCATTTGATTTATTTGGGTATCAGTAAAATCACGTGCCCGTAGTCGATATTGGAAACGTTTTTTCTTTGTTTGCGAACCAATCATGCCAAAATATTTCGCATCACCACGCTTCAAAATTGCCTTGGCTAAGTCAAAATCAAGTTGATGATTATGCGTCATCACTAGATAGTAACTGTCTTTTGCCATATCGAGAACATCGCCTGCAGGATCATCACTGACTAACTTAGTGACATTATCAGGTAACTGCGCCGGAAATTGTTCTTCGCGTTGGTCGATCCAAGTGACCCTAAATGGCAGTGTCGCGACAACATGCAGCAAGGCTTTAGCCACATGTCCTGCACCAAACACCACTAAATGATGTAGTGACTGCCCAATCGGTTCAAACATCAAGGTCGCACTACCACCACAGCATTGTCCTAAGCGTGCACCTAAATCAAAACGCTCCACGGCCAGTGCATCTTTGCCTTCAGCTAGCATCTCACGCGCCATTTTAGTCGCGAGATGCTCTAAATGACCACCGCCAATGGTGGCATACTGTTGGTCCGGCGTGATCAGCATTTTCGTACCGGAATCACGGGGGGTTGAACCGTGATGTTCAAGTACTGTGATCATGATACACACTTCACCACGTTGCTTTAATTCTGCAAGTGGATCAATCCAATTGTCTTTAAACATCACCAATCTCCTTGTTAAACAGTACTCTTACATGATTAACAGGCTACGCGATTAAAAGCTACGCAATAACACCTACTACTTCGGACTCAACAACCTGAGTGCGCTTAGCCTCATCAAGCTTATAATGCTCTGCATCCTGTACGGCCCATAACACACGCTCTGGTGTTGCTGGCGTATCTAGGTGCGGTACATACTGATGGTCAGTCACACTCGCCACCGCATCACGCAATGCACTCCACACTGACATGCTTAGCATAAATGGCGGCTCACCCACTGCTTTTGAGTTGTAAACTGTCTGTTCTGGATTGCTGCGGTTTTCAACCAAGTGTGTTCTAAAATCAATTGGCGTATCTGCAATCGCCGGGATCTTATAACCCATAGGGCCATTGGTCGCTAACTTACCTTTGTCATTCCATACCAACTCTTCGGTGGTTAACCAACCCATGCCTTGAATAAAGCCACCTTCAATTTGGCCTATATCAATGTCTGGATTCAGTGACGCGCCAACATCATGCAGAATATCTACACGCAGCGTTTTATATTCACCCGTTAAGGTATCCACCAGCACTTCTGAACACGATGCACCATAGGCGAAGTAATAAAATGGGCGCCCTTTCGCTGTCCCGTGATCATAATAGATTTTAGGCGTTTTATAGAAGCCAGTACTCGATAGCGAAATCTGGTTAAAATAAGCGAGTTGGATTAAGTCAGCAAATGTCATGACCTGTTCACGGATCGTCACCGTATTATTACTAAAGATAATCTCTTCGTCTGTCACACTAAAGTGCGCTACACAAAAATCAATCAAACGTTGCTTAATAGTACGAGCCGCATTTTGTGCCGCTTTACCATTTAAATCCGTACCTGACGATGCAGCTGTCGGTGAAGTATTCGGTACTTTACTGGTATTCGCCGAGGTAATTTGAATATGCTCAATATCTACTTGGAATTCTTGCGCGACAATTTGCGCCACTTTAGTATTAAGCCCTTGGCCCATTTCGGTACCACCATGGCTTAACTGCATACTGCCGTCAGTATAAACATGCAGTAATGCGCCCGCTTGGTTCAAGAAGGTAGCAGTAAACGAAATACCAAATTTAACAGGTGTTAACGAGATACCTTTTTTCAAAATCGGGCTATTTTTATTGTATTCGTCAATCGCTTCACGACGCGCGGCATACTCACTTGTTGCTTCAAGGTCTGCAACCAAATCATGAATAAAATTGTCTTCTACTTTTTGATAGTAATGCGTAACGTTTCTGTCTTCGGTGCCATAAAAATTCACTTTACGTACATCCAATGGATCTTTACCTAACTTACCGGCAATTTCATCCATAATGTGTTCAATCGTTATCATACCTTGAGGGCCACCAAAGCCACGGAATGCAGTATTTGATGCGGTATTAGTTTTGCAACGGTGACCAGTGATTGTCGCGTCACCTAAATAGTAGGCATTATCTGAGTGGAACATCGCACGGTCAGTGATCGAACTTGATAGATCCGGTGAATAACCACAGTTACTCGCCACGATGATTTCAATACCATTTATTTGACCATCATCATTAAAACCAACTTTGTATTGATTAAAGAAAGGATGACGTTTACCTGTCATCATCATGTCTTCAACACGCGGTAAACGGATCTTAGTTGGCCGCCCCGTTAACTTAGCAAACACCGCACATAAACACGCAGGACCTGCTGCTTGGGTCTCTTTACCACCAAAACCACCGCCCATACGGCGCATATCAATCACGACTTTATGCATAGGTACACCAATTACTTCGGCAACCAATTTTTGTACTTCAGTTGGATTTTGCGTAGACGCATAAACGATCATACCACCATCTTCTGTTGGCATCACTGACGCAGCTTGCGTTTCTAAATAGAAATGCTCTTGGCCACCAATATGAATACTACCTTCTAAAATATGCTTAGCTGCTGACAATGCCGCAGCCGAATCACCGCGTTTTTGTTGATGCGATTCAGTCACAAAGCTCTTTTTGGCTAATGCTTCTTCCACATCTAAAATCGCAGGTAGCTCTTCGTATTCAATAATTGCCGCTTGTGCCGCTTGACGGGCAATCTCCATCGAATTGGCCGCGACAGCAATCACAGCCTGACCAAGGTACTCCACTTTACCGTCGGCTAATAATGGATCGCCCGGTAAAATAGCACCGATATCGAGCTCGCCCGGAACATCTTTGGCTTCAATCGCTAATTCCACACCGTCAAATTCATAACACGGTGTTAAATCAATTTTCGTAATATTGGCATGTGCCACATCACTCATGCGTACATACACATGTAACTGATTAGGGTATTCAAGACGATCATCGACATAAACCGCTTCGCCCGTCACCTGAATACCGGCACTTTCATGTTTTACATTTTTACCCACACCAGTCTTGATTGAACGATTCGCTTGCACTAACAATTGCTGCTGTGATGGTTGCACTTTATTGTGATTAGACATAAGACGTTACCCGCGTTTCAATTGTTGTACTTTGCTGTTCTAAATAAAATTTCTTCAGTAGATTCTTAGCTGCTAGTGAACGATATTCTTTACTTGCACGAAAATCAGATAAGGGTGAAAAGTCTTCATCTAACGCTTGCATCGCCGTATAAATACTGTCGTATTCCCACACTGCACCCAGTAATACCTTCTCAGCATGTTGCGCACGCATCGGCGTCGCAGCCATCCCCCCAAATGCTAAGCGCACATCCGTAATAACATTATTTTTCAAGGTTATATTAAATGCAGCTAACACAGCTGAAATGTCATCATCAATACGTTTTGATAGTTTATAAATACCGAATACTTGTTCTGACGTCGGTAATGGAATGACAATTTTGGTAATAAATTCCGCTGCTTTTTGCGCTGTTATCTTATAACCAATGAAGTAATCTTCTAAATCTATTAAGCGCACATCATCACCGCAACGTAATTCAACTTGTGCATTCAGCGCGATTAATGCTGGCGGTGTATCACCAATTGGCGATGCGTTACCTATGTTGCCACCGAGCGTTCCTTGGTTACGGACTTGCAGCGAAGCAAAGCGATGTAATAATTCACCAAAATCTGGGAAGTATAATGCCAAAGTACTGTAACTATCCGTTAAGCTGCGTGCAGCACCAATTTCGATATGGGTATCAGTCACACTGATATCTTTCATCTCTGCCACGTTGCCAACCGAAATCAAGGTATTAATAGGACGATGGAATTGGGTCACTTCCAAGGCTAAATCTGTACCGCCGGCAACAATACTAGCATCAGGGTGTTTCACTAATAACGCCGCCAACTCAGCCACATTATCAGGCGAGTAAGATGATTGGCCGTTACCCGTTAATTCTTGTGTCCCGTTGCGCTCAATGGTACTAAGTTTCGCAACCGTTTCACTTTCTAGGCATTCAAACGCATCAACAATATGCTCTTGCTCTGCTAACGCTATTGCCGAATCAATAATTGAACGATAACCAGTACAACGACATAGGTTACCTGCTAATGCTTCAAAAATAGCATGCTTGTCGGCTGACGGGGTATTCTTGCTTAATGCAAACATCGACATTACAAATCCAGGGGTACAATAACCACATTGGGTACCGTTAAAATCAACAAGTGCTTGTTGCACCTGATGTAAGGCACCGTCTTTTGATTTAAGATCTTCGACCGTGATCAATTGCTTACCATGCAATGCGGATATAAACGTAATACACGCATTTACTGATGTATAGCGGATCCGCCCATCGACAACATCACCAAGTACAACGGTACATGCACCGCAGTCTCCTGATGCACAACCTTCTTTAGTACCTTTCTTCGCTTCTTCCTGACGTAAGAAGTTGAGTACCGTGGTGTTAGGTGAAAGGTCAGATACCTGACACATCTTTTGGTTAAGTAGGAACTTAATCAAATCGTACCTCCTGCGTTATTCCGTAACATTGACATTCACATTAATTGCTATTATTTTTTATTTCTAGCTGTGTTTTGACTGACTAATTGAGCCTATTAAATTAGAAACCTGACTCTAAAGTCAACTTATTGTCACATAAAAATAACAATTGAGAAACAATTTAATAAAATAATTTAAGGGTTATATATACAATTATAGTGAAGATTAGATAAGGCTATAGGTATGGCAGGCAGAAATAACAATGCCAAGTTACATCGAACTTGGCATTGTTTGTATACAATATTATAAAAATTAGCGTTATTTTATTTTTTATTTAGCACATTAGAAAAGACAACATGTAGATCGCTGGAAACGGTCTCGCCATCTAAATTCAGTTTAGACTCGATATGTTTTAAATGTTCACGCATTAATAAGCAGGCTTTTTCAGCATCTTTTTCTTCAATCGCATCGAGTAACTCACTGTGCTCATCCAATACACAATGCGTACTCGTCGCGACTTCGTATTGCGCAATAATCAGCGAGCTTAACGATACCAAGCTACGCTGGAAATTAAATAAAGGCACATTACCAGACATTTCAGCCAGCTTTAGATGAAATTCACCCGATAAACGGATCGCTTTACCTAAATCACCTTGTTTGGTGGCTTCATTTTCTTCCACTATTAATTGACGTAAATGCGTGATCTGCTTATTTGATGCATTCTCAATAGCAAGCTTAGTAATAGCATCTTCGAGTGTATGCCGAGCAATAAAGACTTGTTTTGCTTCTTCGACAGAAGGCGATGCAACAATAGCACCGCGGTTAGGACGGATCACCACCACTTGTTCGTGTGACAAGCGTAATAATGCACGACGTATAATAGTGCGACTTACACTAAAAATATCACCCAATGCTTCTTCATTTAATTTTGTTCCAGGCGGAAGACGACGTTCAAGAATGGCATCAAAGATATGTGCATAGACGATATCATCTTGAGCCATTGAGCCTGACTTGCCTTCTGTTTCTACAGAACTACTTAGCTCAGACATTATTTTCACCATTGTTAATCCAATTTAGTTATCTCAATACAACTAAGTACCGCTATAACCTGACATTTATTGATATAAAGTCATAATATGTTAACGCTGTGTAACAATCTAGCCTTATTTTGTATACTATCTTAAAAAAATTGAAAACAATTTTTAACCTGAAATTCCGTTTTTGAGGAGAGAGCGATTTACGTTTACCGTTATCTATTTTTATCGGTTTAGTAACTGATCAACCTCAACGCCTAATGCTACCGTTGCACCAACCATTGGGTTGTTACCCATGCCAATAAACCCCATCATAGCAACATGAGATGGCACCGACGAACTACCAGCAAATTGTGCATCAGCATGCATACGTCCCATTGTATCAGTCATACCATATGACGCAGGGCCTGCAGCAACATTATCAGGATGTAAAGTACGACCCGTGCCACCACCCGAGGCTACCGAGAAGTAAGGATGACCCGCTCGGATACACTCTGATTTATAAATACCCGCGACAGGGTGTTGGAATCGAGTGGGATTTGTGGAGTTACCCGTAATACTCACATCAACACCAGCGGCATGCATAATAGCAACACCTTCACGTACATCATCAGCACCATAACAAAGAATGTCACCGCGAGGACCAGTTGAAAATGAACGACGGCGAACTTCTTTTAACTCACCCGTTTGATAATCAAATTGAGTTCTGACATACGTAAAACCATTGATACGAGAGATCAGATATGCGGCATCTTTACCCAAACCATTTAAAATAACTTTAAGGGGTGATTGACGAGATTTATTCACATTCAGCGCAATTTTGATCGCCCCCTCTGCTGCAGCGAAAGACTCATGACCAGCAAGAAATGCAAAACATTGGCTTTCTTCATTCAATAATCGAGCAGCAAGTGCACCATGCCCAATACCGACTTGACGTTGTCGAGCAACACTCCCCTCTTTTGTGAATGATTGCAGTCCTTCACCAATAATATTGGCAGCCTCTTCAGCTGAACTTGCTTGACGATATAATGCCAATGCAGTGCCAACGGTATAAGCATCAGCGGCACTATCAAATGCGATAGGCTGCGTTTCCATCACTAAAACTTTAGAGTCAATTCCTTTAGCGAGGCAATATTGATAAGCATCTTCAATTGAAGACAAGTTCATTTCGTTTAGTAGTGCTGTAATTGGGTTTGTAATAGTGCGATTAGTCATAATAGTATCCTTAGATTAAGCTTCACGTGGATTGATCGTTTTAACGGCGTCGTCAAAACGACCATATGTACCTGCAGCAGATTTCATGGCATCATCTGCTTGGACACCTTTGTTGACGGATTTCATCATTTTCCCAAGGTTTACATATTCATAACCAATCACTTCATTATTTTCATCCAACCCTAACTTAGTAACGTAACCTTCTGCAATTTCCATGTAACGAACGCCTTTTGCGCTTGTCGCATAACTAGTACCAACTTGACTGCGTTGAGTTTGGCCCAGATCTTCTAAAGCCGCACCGATTTCTAGTCCACCTTCAGAAAACGCGGATTGACTACGACCATAAGCAAACTGGAGGAAGATCTCACGCATTGCAACATTGATAGCATCGCACACCAAATCAGTATTCATTGCTTCAAGAATCGTCTTGCCAGTTATAATTTCCGCAGCCATCGCAGCTGATTGAGTCATGCCAGAACAACCAATTGTTTCAATTAAGGCTTCTTCAATAATGCCTTCTTTAACATTGAGAGTGAGTTTGGCAGCACCTTGCTGAGGCGCACAAGTTCCGACACCGTGACTTAAGCCTGAAATCGCAATAACTTCTTTAGGATTGACCATTCGGCCTTCAATTGGGATGGGAGCAGATGCATGGAGATCGCCGCGTTGAATCGGGCACATTGATTGAATGTCAGAAGAGTAGTGCATACAATTTTCCTATTAGATTTAGGAAAACAAGGTGTCATCGTGGTGTAAATAACAGTACCAACAAATAATAGTACCAACAAATAAATGTAGTCACTATTCAGTTAATGCTATTTTACAGATTCACTTGTTTTCAAATTTAATAGGAGTCATCAGCCAACAATTGGCGGTTAAGTAGGTGGCACCCCATCACCTTGGTGACCATAATAAATCTTAATCATAATGTTAAGCAAGTCTTGCTTTAGACTCGTTTTTTATATTAAACCTTTCTTATATAAGCATCATAACTATTTAATACATCTAACAAGCTTGCCATACTCGATTGGTTCTCCAGTGGTAATACAAGATCTTGAGTGGAAGTGGTAGATTGCGCTGCTTGAGCCCGCTCGTTCGCCTTTGGTTTAATTAGCGAATCGTGCGCTAATTTTTGCTGTAATAAGTGAGAACTGTTTTGTAGTACAGACTCTGCCACATATTTAACATCACCCACCCCTGCACCGACTTCAGGTGAAAAGCAGATCTCTAAACGCAATGCGGCCATATTACTGTTTGCAGCGTATTCATTTAACCTTGCGATTCGCGCAGCATCATACGCTGACGTATCAACGGCAGTATGCTTAACTTCGATTTGTTTCTGATCTGTAATATCAGATGACAACATACTTAATAACAGAGAAAACTTCGCTCTATCACCATTTAAAGTACATTTGTTTAACTGCTGGCCAAGTTGCAGCTCATCAATTAAGGCATGTTGTCGTATCGATTGAACGTAAATAAGTTACCTCTTGAACAATATTGCGCGCAGAACAACCAAATTTTGCCACGAAATAATCAACTAGTAAGTTATCGACCTGTTTTTATAAATATTTAGCTATTTATTCGATTTTTTTATTCACATACAGACATTTTCTGATACTATCCGTTTCGTACTTGTGGAGGGGTTCCCGAGTGGCCAAAGGGATCAGACTGTAAATCTGACGGCTCAGCCTTCGAAGGTTCGAATCCTTCTCCCTCCACCACAATATTTACGTTATGCTGATTACATAAAACTCATTTTTAAAATGATATAAAAGTCGACATAATAATAACATCTAACCTTTAGATGAAAAAAGAATTACTCGTGGAGGGGTTCCCGAGTGGCCAAAGGGATCAGACTGTAAATCTGACGGCTCAGCCTTCGAAGGTTCGAATCCTTCTCCCTCCACCATCATTTAGCTTTGCTGATGACTTGAAATAAGAAGTACGTTGTGGCCAATGTACTATATCTTAAATATGCCTTAAAATAGGTCTTAAAGTCATCGACAAAGTGAATACAACATCTACCAATGCGAGTAGATGAAAAAAGCATTACTTGTGGAGGGGTTCCCGAGTGGCCAAAGGGATCAGACTGTAAATCTGACGGCTCAGCCTTCGAAGGTTCGAATCCTTCTCCCTCCACCATCATTTAGCTTTGCTGATAACTTGAAATAAGAAGTACGTTGTGGCCAATGTACTATATCTTAAATATGCCTTAAAATAGGTCTTAAAGTCATCGACAAAGTGAATACAACATCTACCAATGCGAGTAGATGAAAAAAGCATTACTTGTGGAGGGGTTCCCGAGTGGCCAAAGGGATCAGACTGTAAATCTGACGGCTCAGCCTTCGAAGGTTCGAATCCTTCTCCCTCCACCATCATTTAGCTTTGCTGATAACTTGAAATAAGAAGTACGTTGTGGCCAATGTACTATATCTTAAATATGCCTTAAAATAGGTCTTAAAGTTATCAACAAAGTGAATACAACATCTACCAATGCGAGTAGATGAAAAAGCATTACTTGTGGAGGGGTTCCCGAGTGGCCAAAGGGATCAGACTGTAAATCTGACGGCTCAGCCTTCGAAGGTTCGAATCCTTCTCCCTCCACCATCATTCTACTTTGATGATTTTACATTCTGGTCAATGTAAAAGCAGTCATCATCGTAAAATATCCATCTAGTAATAGATGACAAAAATAGAGAATAATGTGGAGGGGTTCCCGAGTGGCCAAAGGGATCAGACTGTAAATCTGACGGCTCAGCCTTCGAAGGTTCGAATCCTTCTCCCTCCACCACTCTCTATACGACTTATTCCCACCAATGCTAATTAGCACATCTTATCTTTGTAATATACCTTCTAAAACATCAATAAAACCACTATATAACACAATGATTTTCTCAATACTATTTGCTTAATAAGGCAATTAACAATATGGTTTTGTGATAATTCCTTCGCACAAAAAACACCCAGTTGACAGTTCTGATTAACAAAATAGCGCTCCTCTCAAGACAGTATTATGCATACCTGTTATTGTGGTGAATGCTAATCATTCACGTCTAAATTTACCCATAACCCTTGAGTTTTAAATAAACATGAATCAAAATTTTGACTATCGAAACAAACACGTACTCATTGTTGATGACCAACGTGCTTTTCAGATCATGCTCAAAACCATGTTGCTTAACTTCGGGGCAAAAGATGTCACACATGTGGGAAGTGCCGAAGACGCATTAAAATTATGCCGTCACAATACCTATGATTTACTGTTAGTTGATTACAATCTTGGCTCTGGCCTTAATGGACGTCAGCTATTTGAAACATTAAAAATGGATAACTTATTACCTATCCATACCGTATTTTTCTTAGTCACAGGTGATAATTCGAAAGCGATTGTATTAAGCGCAATTCAAATGACACCCGATGATTATTTAATGAAGCCGTTTTCACAAAACGAACTTAATTTACGTATTCAAAAAGCATTCAATAAAAAAGAGGCTCTGCTGCCGATCTACCAAGCAATTAAGGATGACGATTTTGCTCAGGCAATGGAAGAATGTGATAACGCAATAATCTACTCTGCACGCTATCGTAATTTCTGTCGTTTGTTTAAAGCAGAGCTATTAATTGAAAAGGAAAAGTACGCTGAAGCGCGTACTATCTTAGAAGAGTTTATAGAGGACCACCCGCATACCCAAGCACAATTGCTGTTAGGTCGAGTATATTATCTAGAGAAAAACTACCAGCAAGCGATCCCACTACTATCAGACATCATTAAATATAATCCGATGCTGCTAGATGGTTATGATTGGTTAGCGCATTGCTTTAGGGATGGTGGCGACAGTGAAAAAGCACTGCAAATTGTGCAACGCGCGATCAAACACTCCCACTTGTCATTAGAGCGTCAAGGACTACTCGCAGAATTGGCACTTGATACAAATATGAATACGATAGCCAAAGAAGCCTTTTTCGCTATTTTAATGCAGACCAAAAACACCATACATCAAGCTCCCCAACATCTGATTAATTATGTTCAAGCTATTATTCTTGTCGCGAAAAATGAAGAAGACAAATTTAAACAAGGCCGCTTGTTACAAGAGATTAGCGGTTTGTTTCACCGTTCTTCGCAACAACACCCCTATGTAGAAGAAGATGAATTATTGGCATTGGAAGGTTACAGTTTAGCGTCTATTCATAATGTGAAAGGCAACCAAGTTAAAGCGAAACACACCCTGCTAAAAAGTAATGAAGCGTATTTAACCGAACCCGAAGGCACACCTGAATGGTTAGGGCCACAGCTGGTTAATCTACTTGTCGAGTTAGAAGAATTTGAATTTGCTGAAAAGCTGCAGCCTTATATTCAACACTCTAACGTACACAGCGAAAAGTTACTTGCTAGTATCAGTGGTGAAGAAGACAGTAAAGAGGTTCAATTTCAGCACCACAACAAACTGGGTATTGAAGCATTTACTGAAGGTAAACTTGACCTTGCATTACAACACTTTGAAACCGCACTTTCTATCGCGCCACTCAATACTGGTGCAGCGCTGAATAAAGTGCAAGTGTGTATCGCGCTACTCGTCAAAGTCGAGCGACCATGGCCAGAAGTAACCAAAAAAATAGCCGATACTTTTACCGAGCTAGAAAACTTCCCACTATCTGAACAACAAGCAGAGCGTAAAACAGAATTGAGAAAAGAGTTCAACATCCAGCGTATGCAAGAGAAGAAAAGAGCAAACAAAATCTAAGCCTGAGACTTATCTAACCACAATGCATCTACTACAGTCTATTTCAGGCGGGAACACCTGCCATAGGCACTCCCGCACTGAGGCAAAATACATATAATCTAATGTTTAATTAGAAGGCCACGCGTTACCACTATATATAACCTTTAAGCTAGTGATATAGAATTCAATTACATCCTTAATCAATTATAAACACTACATTACGTGACCCGTATCACCTCACGTCCTCCCACTCTGTTAAGAACACCTAACTATTTGATTTTTAATCATTAATTAACTTTGATTTTAATGGGCATGCTAATTACTGTATTAACATAGGCATGTTTACAAGATACTTTATTCTTAGCGAACATATTTACCAATAATTGAGCATTACAAAAAATCTTTAGATTTCCGTATATGCTTAACCACAAATATAATATGAGAAATACCAATATGAAAAAAATAATACTTGCCACATTATTACTTTTACCCGTTGCTGCTTTTGCATCTGGCGATGAACTAATTAAAAGCATAACCCCTGAAGACATTAAATATGTTCAATCCTCTGAGTCTTATACTTATGTGAGGTGCTGGTATCGTCCTCATTATAATCATGACGATCCAGCAACAGATTGGAAATGGGCATTAAATGAAAATGGCAGCTATTACACCATATCTGGTTACTGGTACTCGTCAACTTCATTTATGAATATGTTCTATACCACATCACCTCAAAAACAAATTATGGAGAGATGCGCAGAAACTTTAGATGTTACTCACGACACCGCAGATATTACGTATTTCGCTGCTGATAATAAGTACTCTTATAATCACTCAATTTGGGTAAATGACAGCAATGCACAACCAGATGCGATCAATAAAATTGTGAGCTTTGGCGATAGTATCTCAGATACAGGGAATTTCTTTAATGGCGCACAATGGCAAGCTCCAAATATAAATTCATGGTTTTTAGGTCACTTCACTAACGGTTTTGTATGGACAGAGTACCTTGCAAAAGAAAAGGCGCTACCTCTATACACATGGGCTGTTGGTGGGGCTGCAGGAAATACACAAAAAAAAGTACTGTCAGGTATCCATGACCAAATAGACTCATATCTTAACTATGTAGCGATGGCAAAAAATTATCAGCCGGAAAATAGCCTATTTACACTCGAGTTCGGGCTTAATGATTTTGTAAACTATGACCGTTCAGTCATCGATGTAAGTAATGACTTTAGTTACGCATTGAAGGTACTAACGGATAATGGTGCACAGAACATTCTTATTCTCAACTTACCTGACGCGACAAAATCTCCTCAATTTAAATACAGTACTGAGGAACATGCAAAAATAGTAAAACAAAAGATCACAAGTTTTAACCTATTTATTAAAAAATTAATTAATGAATATCAAAATAAAGGTGTAAATATAGTCCTATTTGATACAAATACATTAATTAAAAACATAATTAATACACCTGAAAAATATGGCTTTAGTAATGCTAAAGATGCCTGCTTAAACATCAACAGGTCATCAACTGTCGATTACTTTACAAGTCATGCATTAACAAGTGAGTGCAATTCGGATGGCTCTGATAATTATGTTTTCTGGGGGGTGACTCACCCGACAACAAAAACTCATAAGGTAATTGCCGAACAAATATCAGGCTCTAAACTGAAACAATTTAAGTTCTAATAGGCGCCAGTGAACATGATCGTCAGCACTTATTAAAATAATAATAGACAAGCGCCAAAATAGTTATATAGCGCTTGTCTCAATTTTACGAGTTATCAGAAGAGCATTTTAAATTGCTCTCCCAACACGCTCCACCTTTTAACTCACATTTCTCCAATGCCTTACCTTTAGCTTCTGCTTCTGTACGCCCTGTACCATATACTGCTCCTGCAGTAATATCCTTGATATAGCATCCCCATACATCTTTCTTCGTAGGAGTAGGAACAGTGTCATCTTCATCGTCATCAATTTTATCTGATAACCTTATAATTAACGTTTCTAATCTTCGAATGTCTTTTCTAAGCATCCGCACTTCTTTTTTTAGATCCTTAAATGCAGCAGCATCGGAAACTTCGCTTGCACTTACCTTCCCGAAAGACAATAAAACCATCATTGCTAAAACTAAACTTTTCATTCTGATATACCATAAATTAAAGTAAACACGATTTAAGTCTGTTGCATTCATCAACGAACCTAAATATCAGACTGATTCTATGGTTCTGTACATTAAACGCAAGAAAATAGGTACTAAAACCTGTTTTAGGTCGTCCTAAATCATATTCTAGGGCGTCTACAACCATGCTTATTGACATACTAGCGTCACTTTTAGCCTAAATCAGGAATCGTTAAATGAAGTTACCTATCGTCCTTAGTGTTTTATTTCTATGTATTAGTAAGCTAGCCTTCGCAGAGTCTGTTGGATTTCAACAGTTTCAGTTAGCTAGTGATACTAGCCGCCCATTAAAAGTCAGCCTCTGGTATCCCACCTCTCAAAATACACCCTCAGAATCAGTTGCCGAAAATATAGCGTTTATTGGATCTGAGGTGATAAAAGATGCTTCGGTTTTCCCCACAAAGCACCCTCTTGTATTACTCTCACATGGATATCGCGGAAACTGGAAAAATCAAAGCTGGCTTGCAAACTCGTTGGCACTAAAAGGTTATGTGGTCGCAGCTCTCAACCATCCTGGAACCACAACATTTAATCATTCTAGACTACAGGCATCGCAGTGGTGGAAACGCCCACACGATTTGGTGCGCGTATTAGATTACCTACTAAAAGATGAAATTTGGCGCACCTCAATTGATGCAGAAAACGTATCTGCTATCGGTCACTCTTTAGGAGGCTGGAGTGTGATGCAATTAGTCGGCGCGCAACTTGACCGCGACGCATTTAAAACGCAGTGCCAACTGTACCCCAATCCCAAAACATGTGGCCTAGCAGACGAACTGGGACTCACATCATCACAACCAGGAGAACCAAAATCCTTTGATTTCTATGATCCACGAATCAAAAAAGCGGTGATTTTAGATCTCGGTGGTGCACGTAGCTTCTCTTTAAAAAGTATGGAAAAAGTGGAGACACCCGTGCTGATATTAGGTGCAGGGATCGATATTGGAGACTTGCCTCAAGCAATGGAATCTGGTTATCTGGCCGAACATCTGCCATTATTTAATCGTCATTATAAGGTGTATGAACAAGCAATGCATTTCAGTTTTTTACAAGTGTGTAAGCCAGGCGCTATCGCTCTTTTAGAGGAAGAAGTACCCGGGGATGGTATTATATGTAAGGACGCTTCTGGTACAAGTCGACTCATGCTCCATCAGCAAATGTTTAAGGATATTTTTAACTTCCTCACTCGTGCATAGTAAAATAATCTAATATACAAGGCACTCTCTTCACCGGATAGTGCCCTGCATTGACCTTATACTATTATTTTTCGCAAAGTACTAAGCGTCATTTCTATATGTGCTGGGTGTTTGACCTGTGATGCGCGTAAACTCACGGTTAAAGTTAGACTTGGTCTGAAAGCCAGCGCTAAGATAGATATCAGTGATACTATCTTCACTGTCTACAAGCCGCTTTTTCGCATAAATAATTCGGTATTCATTCAGTACTTTCGAAATATTCATTCCGCATATCTGATTTACAGCCATAGAAACTTGCCGCGTAGGAATGCCGACTTTTCGCGACAAACGACCCAAGGTTAAATTCATATCGCGGAACGCTTCTTTATCCTTCATCAAGGTATCAATTTTACTCACTATGTCCTTAGCATCCTGTTCAGATAATCGAACACTTTTCGAAGGGGGGGCGATGCTAGCCTCTCGCAACGACTTTTCCTCTACATCTGACAATACCTCTGACTCCGTACTTAATGTACTAAAGCCAACAATAATCACAGCAACAACGACGCTCGGAATAAGGATTAGATAGCTGAGCGATAAAATATATAGCGCATGCTCTCCACCATACACCATAAAATCAAAAGACAGTACGCCATCAATGCAGGCAGATACAAGTAAGGTGATACCTGCAACACGCTGGGCAAAGAGCACCCGCTCAACATGAGAAAGCCGAACATCTTCCGGCATCACGAATGATGAACGTATGAGTAAAGTGCCATAGCTAAGATAGAGCATAGTCAAAATAACATCTATCGCGTTTAACCATAATTCGGGCCACCACGAACATACAATAATCACAAGGGGACCAGAAAGATGTAACCATGAAAGGCGTCCCGCATTGTATGTTTTAGAAAAACAACACCAAGCCATCACAGGTAAAAACGATGCAAAAATAGGCTGTAAGCACCTGAAAATGGCGATGTCAAAAGTCCAGCGAAGCCCAACTACAGCCGTACTTATCGCACATAAAGTGATAAATAAAGAAGCCCTTTTTCCCTCAACTGGTTTCTTAGCAAATAAAGTAATTGCAATGATCACCAGCAACAGCGACATGATAAAAGGCAGTGGAATAGCAATCATTAAAACTCCGTTTAGATATTAAAGATAGGCAAGTTAACAAAGTCACCGATTGTAAAAATGGGATGTTTGATGCTAGCGTTAATCTTTTGTCGATTTCGCGATAAAATGAAGCGGCGTAAACCCTGTTTTCTGACGAAAAAAACTAATAAAAGCACTATCGCTCGAGAAACCGAGACGATAAGCAATATCAGTAACACGTAACTGCTTTGATAATAACTCTATTGCCCCTAGTAACCGCCATTGTTGACGCCAACTTTGATAGGGCATCCCAGTCTCTTTGGTAAAAATACGCGTGATCGTCTTAGCACTGGCTCCTACTTCTGTGCTTAACTGTGTCAACGTAGGGGCGAGAAAGTCGTCGTTATTCACCTTAAGTAGCCAATCTTTTAATCGATAATCATGAGGTAAGGGTAAATTCAAATGTGTATCTTTAGCGGCGTTCAGCTCTTCAATAAATAGGTTCAGATAATTAATCATTTCATCTTCTGACTTATCAAATGGCCACATTGCCATTCTCTCAATTAAGGCGATAAATAACGGGTTAACATCCAATATCCTCATTTCACGTGATAATTTAGGTTGTAACGATTCATTAAAAAACAGTGATCGATAATGGTTCACGTTCGTCATTTGAGCACTATGCTCAATACCCGCAGGGATCCAAGCGGCACGCATAGGAGGAAGAACACACTTCATCCCAGCCATTGTTATCACCATGCAACCGTGCTGAGAGAACAGTAATTGATCTTTTGTATGTGTATGTCGCCCCGAGTCATGATCACCCAAGACCGATGCAACACCAACGACTAAACCTGAATGTTCGTCGACATTGAAGTCAGATGTTTGCGAAATAAAAGCCATTTCCTCACCTTGTCCTTAAATCGATGTTTATTGTTCCAATATTAACATTAATACCATTCTACGTACTATATAATTCTCATTATCATAACGAATGTGATTTCTGACTCATAAAGTAAATTCTCTAACGTTAGTTTGCACTAGCACTAAAGAGGCAATAAAAAGTAGGAAAAAATAATGAATACCGAAGTAAAAAAGATTTCAATTCCTTTAGCGGTCATATTACTGATGTTTCCGCAAATTATCGAAACCATGTACAGTCCAGCACTGACATCCATTAAAAATCATTTTGGTGTTTCGGCTGCAGCTGCTGCACAAGCACTATCTATTTTCTTTATTGCTTTTGCTGTCGGGGTTGTTGTTTGGGGTCGTATGTGTGATGTCATTGGTCGACGTACCTCAACATTAGCAGGCTTAATGGTTTTTATTGTAGCGGCCATTTTTACGTTAATGGCGCCAACTTTTGATATGATGTTAACAGGTTTCGCTTGTTGCGCTTTTGGTGCAGCAGTAGGTTCAATTTGTATCCAAACCATTATTCGTGATGGCTACCATGGTATGGAACTTTCACACGTTTTCTCAATCGTGGGAACTTCTATTGGCTTGAGTCCTGTAATAGGTATGCTAACAGGTAGCTGGCTGACCACACACGGTGGATACACTTGGGTCTTTTCCGCTATGGTAATATTTGTCGCTGCGCTTTTAGTATGGTCGTTTATTCAACTGCCAGAAACGAAACCAGCGAACAACCACCGTGATAGCTTATTAGCTGTTGGTCTTAAAATGCTTAAAGATGGCCATATTTGGTATATCTCGCTTATGGTCGCGATTTTTAATATTTCGCTATTTTCATACTACAGTATTGCGCCATTTATGTTTGAAAAGCTTGGTGTCAGTGTTGAATACTTTGGTTATACAGGTTTTTTACTTGCTGCAGGCTCTATTGTGGGGTCAATGATCAACATGAGATTAATACGCCGCCACTTAAGCCATGATCGTATAGTTAGTCTTGCGACAGCCTTACTTTTACTCAGTGGTATCTGTGTCTATCTTCTACAAGACTCAGTATGGTTCTTTGTCCCAATGATGTTGGTTTATTTGTCTTTTGGACTCGCGTTACCCAACCTACTAAGTGGCGCATTAACGGATTACCGTGATCACTTAGGCAGTGCAGGTGCATTACTTGGCCTGTTCTACTACCTCATGATTGGCTTTGGTTTACATGCCGCCAGTGACTTTGGCAGCCTCGCCATCACTTTACTTATATGTGGGCTACTCGCCTGTATACTTGTAGGGTTAAAATTAGCACGCAATTTAATAAACATTGACCTTAAGGATATCGATTTATAACTCACTATAAAACGAAAAGTGCCGCAAATATTACGGTACTTTTCGTTTAACTTAACCATAACAGCTGAATAGGTATATTCATCCTTATTCCTATTCTTATTCTTATTCTTATTCTTATTCTTATTCTTATTCTTATTCTCAGACCTATTGTTTGTACTCGGAGCGATGCTATTTCTAGAATGTATGGCTTTAAAATAAAAGCCATTTTCTCACCCTGTCCTTAAATCGATGTTTATTGTCTCAATATTAACATTACCTGTAGCCTACATATTATATGCTTCCATTGTCATAACTATGTGCTTTATGACACATAAAAAGTAGGAGTAATAATGAATACAAACGTAAAAAAGATTTCAATTCCTTTAGCAGTCATATTACTGATGTTGCCGCAAATTATAGAAACCATGTACAGTCCTGCACTGACATCCATTAAAAATCATTTTGGTGTATCAGCTGCCGCAGCCGCACAAGCATTATCGATTTTTTTTATTGCTTTTGCTGCTGGGGTTATTTTTTGGGGTCGTATGTGTGATGTTATTGGCCGGCGTACCTCAACATTAGCAGGCTTAATTGTATTCATTGTATCAGCCGTGTTTACCTTGATATCGCCAAGCTTCAATATGCTACTACTGGGGTTTGCTTGTTGCGCTTTTGGAGCAGCGGTATGTTCAATTTGTATCCAAACCATTATTCGTGATGGCTACCAAGGTATGGAGCTTTCACATGTTTTCTCTATCGTTGGGACTTCAGTTGGTTTGAGTCCTGTTATTGGCATGTTAACAGGCAGCTGGCTAACAATACATGGTGGTTATACTTGGATTTTTGCTGCCATGGTCGTATTTGTCGCACCGCTCTTAATATGGTCATTTATTCGACTGCCTGAAACTAAGCCAGCGAACAACCATCGCGATAGCTTATTAGCTGTCGCTCTGAAAATGTTAAAAGATGGCCATATTTGGTATATCTCACTTATGGTCGCTGTTTTTAATATTGCATTGTTTTCATATTACAGTATTGCGCCATTTATGTTTGAAAAGCTTGGAGTCAGTATTGAGTATTTTGGTTATACTGGTTTGTTACTTGCTGCAGGTTCCATTGTAGGGTCAATTATCAACATGAAATTAATCCGCAACCACTTAAGCCATGATCGTATAATTAGTCTTGCGAGCGCTTTACTTTTACTCAGTGCTATATGTGTGTACCTTCTGCAGGATTCAGTATGGTTTTTCATTCCAATGGTAATGGTTTATTTATCTTTTGGGCTAGCAATACCCAACCTTCTAAGTGGTGCATTAACGAATTACCATGATCACTTGGGCAGTGCCGGGGCGCTACTTGGCCTATTCTACTATCTCCTCATTGGTTTCGGTTTACATGCTGCCAGTGACTTTGGTAGCCTCGCCATCACTTTACTTATATGTGGGCTAGTCGCCTGCATGCTTGTAGGGCTAAAATTGACACGCAGTGGAATAAACAGTGACCTTGGTCAAGGCTCAAGCTCTTAACACAACACCAAAAATCCCTGTTCAGTTTAGATTAAACCTTGTTAGGGTACTTATCCTAGCAAGGTTTTCAATGAAAACTAGGATGGTATCAGTCATCAATTTACGAGTTCATTCACGAGTTAAAGCACGGGCACCTGCGATCCCTGAAAACAGCGAAAAGATGTTCACCTCCCTGAGTCGTCACTACATTATACAGAAGTGGCGCGATTACTCTAAACCGATGATAAAGCGCTTCGCCCTGCAACATCTGAACGAAGTTATTCACTTGCTGAGTATCTGGAGCAAGACGTGTCCGTCGACCTCTACGCACCATGGTATTGTCGGTACCCGTTGCTTTATCCAACGGGAGCAACCAGCCCTGGCTCTCATCACATGATTGAGCCCACGCCATTTGAGGAGCAACCCAGTCAGCCACATCAACCGATATATCCTCACCAAAGGCTGGCTCATCATTAAATGGCATGAATAGGTTTTCACCGACTGCATAAGGCTTGGAACTGGCATCGCCGATGCGATTAGAAACAAGGGTTTGATGTAAATCATTCATCTCATGCCCAGCAATCTTCACGGTTCCCTTCTGTGGCGTAACCTCACGCGTTAATACATCAGAAAACGCACCTTTTGGCATGGTCGAGCTAATACCTTCCAATATCGAATGCCTATCTTTATCATTCACAAGATCGATGCCTCTACTAAGGCTAGTCAACGTAGTAGATTCGCCATCAAACAAAGTCTCTGTCACCAAATTTTTTGGTGCGAAACGTTCGATTACGAGCTCCCAACGCAGTGCCATATCTTGGGTCTGGTTGTAATAAGCTAGCAGCTCTTTCCAAGGCGACGACAGATCTTTGTAAGCTGCGAGCGCAGCAATCAAAGCACCTACTGTTACGTCGCCTTTAATCGCTAAGTAACCACCAACAGAATAGAAAAAGAAGGGGGTCAATTGATTGATAAAGTTGTTCAAAAACTTCATAAAGAACTTCTTTTGATAAATCTTAAAACGAAGACTGAACAAGTTCCCCAAACGATTAGAAAACAATGACAATCTATGACGTGCCCTGCCGTTCATACGAATATCACTCACACCTGCAGCAGTTTCACCAATATCAGCAGCAAATTTTCTAACCTCTTTTATCCTCTCTTTATTCAACACATTAATCTGGCGCTGTAATTTAGGAATAATCCATGCTTGCAATGGAATAAGCGCTATGGACGCTACCCCAAACCAGAAACTCTGGGCAAATAGAAACACAAGAATTGTCAGCATCTGCCCAGCCTGAAAGACAGGTTGCGATAGCATATTTCCCATAAATGACCCCATGGGTTCCGCTTCAGATGTCACCATAGAGACCAACTCACCTTGACTTGTGGTGCGAAAATATGAACGTGGAAACTTCAACATCCGGGTGAGAAGTTTAAAGCGAAATCGTCGTAATAAACGTTCCGACAACACACCTTTCATGGTGTTTAAGTGCATTTTCAATAACCCGTTGGCTAATACAGATAATAGAAAACCGACACAAAGAAGCATCAAAAACTGGGTCTGACTTAGGTTCATGCCCAGCAATAAAACGTCTTCCCCTGTTCCACCAATGGCATCGTTAATAATGCGCTTAGGTAACTCCAGTGAAGCGTACAAAATAGGAAAAGTCAGGAGCGTGGTCGCTGTTAGAGCCAGCTGATTTCTTTTTGAATACTTCCAGATAAATTGAAAAATGCTCTTTTCCATTTTTCGCTCTCCTCTTGCAGGATTAGTAGATATGCCACACATTTACAGGCCATTTAATGTTTTAAATAGATAGCATTAATATTTATGAATCAGGCACACTCTAACTTTAGTCCATTTGAAATCGCCGCTTTAACTGATTTGTAAATTGTGCGACATGAGAAGCTGCAAGATCGTCCCCAGTGGTGTAGCCATCACTATGAGCACCAAAATATTGATAATTAACTTATTTTTTACACACTTATCACAAATATAGGCTATTGCTACATGATGAGCATCACCTGTTGATATAGCATGTTTAAATGTAATTTCGATCGAATGATGGTGAACGCCCCATCTGAATTATATATTTTAGAATAATCAATGGCTTTTATGACTGACTTAAGTAGTTTTAGGTTGTTTGGTGTATTCATTAATTTATATTTTTCAGACATACAATAATTACTACACGTATGTAAACTTAACTCTATTTATCATATAGATAGGATGGATTTACAAATGACTTTTAAAAAAACTAATACAAATTAGATACCTACCATTGGTGATTTACTCAACACTAGGTAGTTAGTTCCGTTCAAGAAGAAGCGGAACCTACATCAAACTGTTATTTATTAGATTTAGATGGTAAAACTTAGATAGTGAAGTCATCGCCCCATTTGATCGAATCAGCATACTGACTGGCAAAAAGTTCTTCCGAAATACCAAGTACGTGACAATGATTATTGACTTGTTCCCAATCAGCGTTCTCATAGGCTTTTACTGCATTAAGCAGGTGCCCAAGCTCTCCTTTACCTTCGTTCAATGCCAATTTAAGTTCCTCACTGAGGGGTAAATTAGTTAAAAGCTGAGACAGAGGTTTATCCAATAAAGCATCCAGCAAAGAAAACATCCCCATTAAAAAGGCTTGGTTTGGCTCTACTTTAAATGACCCTTTAGTAACGAGCTGTTCACAAATTCGCGCCCGTTGGATAGACAGAACATAGAGAGACTGAGGTTTATGCTGATTGGCATGAGCGGCTGTCATTAAAGAAATAAATCGGCGCAGCTTGTCCTGCCCTAGATAAATCAGAGCATGCTTAAATGAAGTGATGGTTTTGCTAATAGCAGACGATGCATTTACATATTTCAGGAGTTTATAAGATAGGGTAACATCGCTGGCTATCAACTTCCCTATCGCATCATAGTCCAGTTCTGGAGTGGCAATTTCAGTGCACAATTGCAATGTGACCAGTTCTGATGGTTCAATAGTCCGTTGCTGCACCATTTCTGGTTTACTAAAGAAATAGCCTTGGAAGTAATTAAATCCAATTTTTTTTGCTTGCTGAAACTCTTCGTAGGTTTCTACTTTTTCCGCTAAGAATTTTATCTTATAATTGCGATTATTATGAATAAAAGACTTTGCCTCAGAGAGTGGGTAAAGTTGGATATCAAACTTAATAAAGGCGATGTAAGGTAAGAATCTGTCCCAGCGAGCATCTGGGATAAAATCATCAAGGGCCATCTTGTAGCCTTTTTTATAAAAAATAACGACCGCTTGTAATAGTTCATCTGTCGGCTCGCAATCTTCCAGAATCTCAATAATCAGTTTATCTTTGGGGAGTAAGGTCGGTATTAACCTAATTAAGCTACTGTATGGAAAATTGATAAAAGCAAGTTTATTCCCTGTCGTATTCCAACATGAATTCATGAACTGATCTGATAGCAGGCGACTGGTTGCTTGCTCTGCATCTATATCGGGAAATGAATTTTTTGGACCATCCCGAAATAACAATTCATAACCAATTGTATTTTTATCTGTATCTAAGATCGGTTGTCTAGCTACGTACGAATACATGCGTTATTACCTTTTATACAAAACCCTAGAATATGATGAATATTGTAGGGTTGTTATCAAAAACAAGCTAAATCTTACTTGATATAACTATAAAAATACCTATTTTCAGTATACGTATCTTGGCGGAACCGTCAATATGTGGCCTGTTCGAGCACTTCAACGCGACTATATCTGCCGCAGTTTTAATCAAGAACGATTATTTTATACTGTATTATTTTTATTTATCAGTTGAGTCACAATTTGTAAAAAAATATTCTTGCTTTTCCTTGCTGTAAACAAAAATGATAATAGAATCAATTGTATGTTTTTTTTGTTAATAATTAACAGGGACGGATCCCAATGTCTAAATATAAATTATCGTTTGGTGAAATAATTATACTGAAGCCAAATTTAGCTGAAGTGATAGTCGACAATAATATCGAAATGGATTTAGAAATGGTTGGAGAATACCATGAATTTTTACTCTCCAAACTTGAACACCCTTTTAATCTGTTAATCAATAAAGTCCATCAATACACCTATACCTTTGAAGCTCAGCAACATTTAGCCACACTAGTTCAAATAGGTTCAATGGCTGTAGTTGCTTATAGCTCAGTCACAAAAAAATGTACAGAAAGTCTTGTGGACGTTCCTAGGCCAATGCCCTGGAATATCAAAATCTTCAGTGACCGTCGTTTAGCATTGGACTGGCTTACTAATACGCAGTCATAATCGAATATAGCATGCAGACAAATTGACTGTATCACTACATTTAGATGAGATGAAAGAAAAAGACTCGTGGAGCTGCAGCTTGGTCGAGAAAAACATGAATCTAAGCGCAAAGCCTTTTATTTTCCCTATACTAAATACAGTACTTTTAACCGTAAGATGCTGATATAAGGAAGACAATGGCCTCTTTATTTGATGTTGCTCGCCGAGTGATCACTCGACTTGAAATTGTGAGTCAAACCCTCAGTCTACGTAAAGTACGCGGGGAGGAAGCGAGTTATTCGCCCTCGCCCTCGCCTTTATCGGATGTAGATACGCTTGTTGGAAAAACGGTGTTGATCAGCGGTGGGTCGCGGGGAATTGGTTTAGCCATTGCGACCGCGTGTGCTAAGGCTGGCGCGAATGTGGTGATAGCTGCAAAAACCACGATCCCACACCCTAAATTACCGGGCACTATTTATACCGCAGCGGAGGCGATTAATCAGTCTTGTACTGGGCGAGCCATGGCTATTCAGCTTGATGTACGTGATGAAATAGCGGTGCAACACGCGGTGGATGAAGCTGTTGCTGAGTTCGGTGGTATCGATATTTTAATCAACAATGCCAGTGCGATCCATCTGGATCAGATTGAACATACGCCCGTGAAAAAGTTTGATTTGATGTTTTGTATTAATGTCAGAGGGACATTTTTACTGACACAGGCCTGTTTACCGCACTTGCGCCGTAGCCAACATTCCCACGTAGTGACTTTGTCTCCACCGATCAATCTCGACCCAAAATGGTTTAAACAATACGGAACATACACGACATCGAAATATGCGATGTCATTATTGAGTCAGTCATTTTCCGAAGAGTTCGCAGCCGATGATATTGCCGTGAGTTCTTTGTGGCCGAAAACAGCGATCGCAACATCCGCGGTCGAAAACATGATGGCGGGAAAATTGATTGAAGGGGGCTGCCGCAAACCAAGTATCATGGCGGATGCGTGTCTCGCTTTGATTAGCCAGTTACCTTCAGAGCATCAAAATGGCTTTTATCTTGATGAAGATGTGTTACGTGCACAAGGTGTTAAAGACTTCGATGCATACAGTTGCCATCCAGGGAAACCGTTACAACGAGATTTATTTTTGGATGATGACATCCATGGCAAACCAAATGAAAGCTCCTTCAGCGTTATGAAGTCTGATTAGTTAATGATTACGTAACTTATCAGCTACTTAAATTTTAATCTGTATTTAGAGGGGGTTAGGTGCTTATATTCTTTGAACAACCGATTAAAGTTCGCTTGGTTTCTATAGCCTGCTTTTTCTGCGATTAAGCTAATTGATAAATTCGTTGTCGTCAGCAATTGAGCTGAATAATTCAGCCTAAGCTTCTTTAGGTACTGACTAAAACTTTCATTGAAATTCTGTATAAACCAACGATGAATAGTATTTTCACTAACATACATATAATTTGCTAACTTTTTTAATGTTATATCCGATGCAAAATGGTTATCAATGTACTGACAAACTCGGTCAATTTTATTGTTGTTATGGTGTGTTGTGTTTTTCTTTACATCTGCTGGACGTGAAAGTAAGGTTAAACTTGATTGGTCTGCATATAATTCAGCCAGTACTTGAATCAATACAGCAAGTTGTCCTATGGAAGAAAGGCTTTCAAAGCTGTTTAGGTGCTTATAAACCATCTCTGCTGTTTTAGGCGAAAAACTAAGCCCTTTATTTGCGCGTTGAAGTAAAGGTGCTAACTGCCTCAACTCAACACAACTGTACATAGCTTTGGCTATCCACTCTTCACTAAACCATATAATATGGGTCTCACAAAGATTATTTTCATTTGTATCTATGGATTCAAAGCTATGGACGACATCTGGTCCTATCAGTATAAGGTCATTATGTTCTATCTGACCTTCGTAAGAACCTATGACTGCTTTTCCTTTAAAGTTTCTATGTAAAACAAGCTCAAATTCTTTGTGAGCATGCCAATTTTCGGATTTATACATTTCTTCCAACATTTTGTAACGCCAAGACCAGCCTTGTCTTTGGGGTACTTTTTGTATTGTGGTTTTCATTATTACTCGTCTACAACCTTTGGGTTAGAAATATGAAAATTGGGAACAGCCTAGTACATGCAGTAATATATCAAGATAAGTATTACTTGTTAATGGAATAGTATTATATCTTGAATCGTGGAACTGTAAGATAGTTATATCTATAACATACAGAGAGCATTGTATATGTTTGAATATTTTAATCACTTACAGCCAAGGCTTACTTCACTCGTTGAAGCGAATAAAGATACTTTATCTAAAGCGACCGAGCTTTTCACTAAAGCTATTGTTGATGACAAAATGGTGCAAGTTCTTGGAACTGGGCACTCTCATATGATTGGGCTAGAGGGATTTATTCGAGCCGGGGGGCTTGGTAATATAAATGCTATTTTGGATTCAGTATTACTGACCAATGATGGTGCCTTAAGAGGCTCTGCAATGGAAAAATTATCAGGGTTGGCTGAGGTAGTGTGGAATGACCAAAATATATCGTCGGGGGACGTTATTATGATTATTTCAAATTCAGGTCGAAATGCACTTCCTATTGAATTTGCTAAAATAGCTAAAAGCAAAGGCCATTCTGTAATAGCAATAACGTCAGTAGAGCAATCATCAAAATACGAGAGTCGTCATAGTTCTGGTTTGAAGCTAATGGATATTGCTGATATTGTTATTGATAATTGTGTACCTACAGGAGATGGTCTGTGTAATATCAACGGGAATATTACTGGCGCATTTTCTAGCATTGCTGGTATGTTAATTATGAATATTCTTACCGTCGAGGCTCAAAAAGAAGCTATAAAGCAAGGTGTCACACCCTTGGTCTTCTCTAGTCAAAATGTTGACGGTTTCAACAATGATCATGTCTACAAACATTTTGGCTCAAGATTAAAATCAATGTAGTTAGCCATTTACGAGCAATACCTTCTCTCTAAAGTTGTAATGTAATTGGTAAGTGGATTCCATATACACTTTGGGGCAAATTCGGCGAGCGTTATTACTGTGATTACGAGGGAGTGTGACGGAGTAATTACCGTTGGGCTTTGTCATTTTCATTATGGTGTTTTTGCTAATTCCTCTGAACGCTCGATCCGTAACACCTTTGTATCCAGCTTTTCTTACACTCTCTTACACTCTCTTACACTTACACTCACTTACACTTACACTTACACTCACTTACACTCACTTACACTCACTTTATTTACAATTTTAAATGAAGCTGTAAAATTAATGCAACACTGTAATTTGTGAATTTATTTAGGTTTGACTTTAATGAGCATGCTAAATATTGGTGTGGACCTGAGAACAGAGATAACACCATACTTTCTGTTCTTGATTCTAACCGTGAGCAACAAAGTCCAGCCCAAGGTCAATGTGATAAATACTTTAAATCGTATCGCTAATTTAGCGCATATAAAAAGTCAAAGCCCTTTCCTTTGATTACTATAATCGTAGTGCTGCACAACCAGCATCAATTAGATACGAGAATCATTCAATCACATCAAAAGTCTCCAATAAGGCGCTTTTAACTTTTAGACTAAATGAAATAATCTAATGTCAATTAGCGCTACTTTTTAGTCGAGGACATAAGGGTTTATTTAATACCTACCATCTATCAAGATTGAGGTATTATTTACCCATCTTGTCCGATATCTTAAATAAAATCAAAGGTGTACTATTAATTCAGGCTGTCCATTTATGAGGTGATTTCATGATAGAAAATATAATAAATGATGAAGAGATGATTGCATTACATGAGGCATATGGAGATGCATGCGAGGAGCGGAATCATGAACTAGAAGTAATCGAATACGATATTCAGAATATGAACGAAAGCATAAACGAAGATATAGAATCTATAATTACAAAATTTTCATTATTAAATGATATAGATAAACGTCGAATAGCTCACATTATAAGTACACTAAATATTAGACATGGAAATGACAAACTATAGCTGACTATGTAGAATATTCGATTTACATGCTGATCTACATTCACGTCAAAAACAAACGTATTTTAACGATTGATCGAGTCCAATATTGGTACTACCATGATACCAATTCAATGCGTCTCCCTTATCCAGAGCAACTCATTTCCTTCATCATACATAAAACCAAGTATTTTATGCCCTCAGCGGCCTTGCGATACCAGCTCACCGCCTCGCTATTTGACTCTGTCACAATGCCATAGCCATGACCAAGTAGCAGAACTATTAACATTCGTTCAAAACAGCCCCATTTCTGCACAAGTGACACAAATTATTAAAATTTGCCTCGCAACTGGCGCGCGAATAATAGAAGCTATAGGTATAAAGGTTTGCAAATAACAAAGGGTTAAAAAACCAATGAAAATAATCTCATTTAACATTAACGGCCTTCGCGCTCGATTGCATCAGCTACAAGCTATCATAGACAAGCATTCGCCTGACGTAATTGGCCTACAAGAAATTAAAGTTCACAACGAAATGTTCCCTGTAGCAGCGGTTGAAGACATGGGTTATCACGTATTTTTCCACGGTCAAAAAGCACATTACGGTGTTGCTATGATGGTGAAGAAAAGCACAGTGGCAGACGTAGAAGCAATTAAAGTGCAATATGGCTTCCCTACCGATGACGAAGAAGCGCAAAAACGTATGATAATGGTGACGTTTGACCAAACATCAGGCAAACCGATCACTGTGTTAAACGGTTACTTCCCACAAGGCGAAAACATTAGCCATGAGACGAAATACCCGAACAAGCGTAAATTCTATCAAGACCTAAACGTATACCTTAACGACAACCACACGGCAGAAGACGATGTGATCGTAATGGGCGACATCAACATTTCTCCAGCAGATAAAGACATCGGCATCGGTGAACCAAATGCAAAACGTTGGTTAAAAACAGGTAAATGTAGCTTCCAGCCAGAAGAACGTGAATGGTTAGCAAAACTACAAGGGTTTGGCTTACACGATACATTCCGCACCATTAAGCCGGAAGTAACAGATCGTTATAGCTGGTTTGATTACCGCTCAAAAGGTTTCCCAGACAACCGTGGACTGCGTATTGACGTGATCTTAGCGACGGCAACATTGAACGCAAAAGTAGTTGAGAGTGATGTAGATTACGAACTGCGTGGCATTGAAAAGCCATCAGACCACGCGCCAATCTGGACAACATTTAGCGAATAAAATTGTTACCCGATAACAATAGCTTAGGAGCATATCCCTAAGCTATTTAAAGTCTCAAAACCGCATTTTAGAAATATGTGTCTAATCTTAGTGTTACCTCGACATTCACATACCAAAAGCGATGATGGCTATGCAGTGGACTAAGATATGCGTAACAGCAACAAATAGCTTACTTCTCAGTATCGTCGTAAACATATCACCCAGTAATGCTCAATACTCCGCTAATACTGACTCTAATTTGGCAAGCTCAACATTTTCAAACTCTGTCGCGCAACAACAAATGAATATTCACAGCCAGCCCAGCTTTGAAGACCTCCCCCTGCTATTAAAAAAACGTACTATCAAAGTCTTAGTCGTTAATCACCCCGCTTATTATTTCATTTATCAAAGTCGTCCGCGTGGTTTTGCTTATGACATGATGCGTGAATACGAAAAACACCTAAACCGTAAATACTTCAAAAACACCAAGTTGAAACTCAATATTTTGTTTATTCCGGTGCCTAGTAGCCAAATAATCAACTTACTCGCGCAGGGTTATGGTGATATTGCAATTGGCCCATTAATGACGCCTTTACGCCAACAAAACCAAGTAACCCATACAGAGCCCATATACACCAACAATCAATTATTGCTCGTCAGCCATGACTCTATGGATGAGTATAAGAATATAAATCAGTTATCAGGCAAGGAAATTTGGATACGTCGTAATAGTATTTATCATCAGCAATTAGACATCATCAACCAGCAATTATTCCGACTCAATAAACAACCTATTTACATCAATATCGTGGCTGATGAACTCGAAGATTACGAACTATTAGATATGGTCGACAACAATCAAATTTTCATGACGATGATCTCTAACCATGGTTTACGATTATGGCAAAAATTATATAAAAACATAAAACTACACTCACGATTAGTCATCGGTAATAATATTCCAAGTACCTGGGCGGTACGTAATCACACGCCACAATTAACGCGCAGTTTAAATCAGTTTATCCATAAGCATAAAAAAGGCACTAAAATAGGCAACATTCTGCACCGTCGCTATTTAGTTAGCCATCGTTGGCTGAATAAAGTCATCCATCAGCAGTTTGAAAAACGCTATTTAGAAACTGAAACAATCATTAAAAAATACGCCGAACAGTATGAATTCGATTGGCAGTTTATTCTTGCGCAAGCCTATCAGGAGTCTCGGCTTAATCAAAAGGCCATTAGCCATCGAGGTGCGGTCGGCGTGATGCAAATATTACCATCGACGGCGAATGAACCTTACGTCAATATTAAAAACATCAACGACGTAGACAGTAATATCCATGCAGGAGTTAAGTACTTACATTTTATGAAACAGCGTTACTTTAGCCATAAGGATATTGCCAAGTTAGACTCGCTATTATTGAGTTCTGCCGCCTATAACGCTGGACCAGCGAAGTTAATACAATTAAGGAAACGGGCTTTAAAAGAAGGATTAAACCCCAACATTTGGTTTAATCATGTCGAGAAAATAGCCGCAGAGACCATAGGTAAAGAAACGGTGAATTACGTAAACAACATTTATAAGTTTTACATCACTTATTTGCTAGCCTCACGTTATACAATCAACGATACACAGATAGCGCAACAGAAAATTGCTAGCAATACTCAGTAAGCAAAGAGAAGCAGTCATTAATCAAAGGCCGCTATGTTGATACAAAGCGACCTCCTATTTAATTTATTAACTGTAGCGATGTAAATCGTTAAGCAAGATGCCTAAATGCGCGTTTTTCTAACCTTTTGAATACGGCGAAAATAGTAAAGCATAAACACAGATAGATAGCACCCGCAAAAATAAATGCTTCAAAGGGAGCATAGAAACGTGAATACACATTGTAGCCAGCCCCTGTGATATCAACCAAGGTCACGACACTGGCGATTGACGTTGCATGCAGCATAAAAATAACTTCATTACTGTAAGCTGGCAACGCACGACGGAACGCCGACGGTAAAATGATACGACGCAGAATCTGCCAATAGCTCATGCCATATGCTTGTGCCGCTTCAATTTCACCTTTATCGGTTGTCACCAATGAACCACGAATAATCTCGGTGCTGTATGCTGCCGTATTTAATACAAACGCTAACAAGCAAGGGTAAAATGCATCTTCGAGTAAAAACCATATTGAACTGTCTTGAATACCATCAATCATGGTCACACCATAATAAATCAGATACAACTGGATCAATAACGGTGTACCACGAAACACATAAGTAAATACCCAAATACCACGTGATAACCATACATACTGACTCGTACGCATGATCGCCAACGGCACGGCCAAAAAGAAACCGATGACAACAGACAAGAACGTCAGCTGTACCGTCAATACCGCACCATCCCAATACTCATTTAAGGTACTCGGAGTAAACATTTCATTTTGCTCAAGCAAAGCAATCAGTTGATCTAACATATTAATGACCTTCTATACCTTTGCTAAAATGACGCTCTAAATATTTCAGTGCAATTTCACTCACGGTTGTAATTGCCAAATACACAAACGCAACAGGAATGAAAAACAGAAACGGTTCATATGTTGTCATTGCCGCTTCTTTCGCTAATTTAACCATATCTGATAAGCCGATAATCGACACGAGCGCGGTTGTTTTCACCAGTACTAACCAGTTGTTACCAATACCCGGTAGCGCAAAACGCATCATCTGTGGAAACATGACACGGTGGAATACTTGCCAATCTGACATGCCATAAGCGGTTGCAGCTTCCAATTGGCCTTTATCCACAGACAATAACGCACCACGGAACGTCTCGCCCATATAAGCGCCAAAAATGAAACCAATCGTCACCACACCAGCACCGAATTCATCGATATTGAAATACATACCATCTTCATAAAACGCAGATAATGTTAACCATCCTTGTTCGATATAAAATTCATTGATGGCATAGGTTTCATGTAATTCGTACAACCACTCCGAAAAATTATTGAATCCGACTTGTAAGCCAAAATAAATCAGCATCATTAAGACCAAATCCGGCACACCACGGACTAAGCTGGTATAAGACACAGCTAATACAGAAGCAACTTTACCACCGGAATAACGTGCAACCGCGGTAATCAGACCGAGCAGCACTGCGATGATTAATGAAAAAATGGCGAGTTTAACGGTCAATATAGCGCCATTAAAGATACCTGGCCCATAACCTTGGAGATCTAACATAACATTCCCAGAAAGCAGTGAGCACCTAGCCCTAACTAATAGTCCTAACTAATAGTCCTAACTAATAGCCTTAACTAAGCGCCCATTTTTATCATAGATAAAGAGACTACATTTTAATACTGTAGCTAAAGTATTTAGCTTGGATAATTTCGTATGTACCATCCGCTTTAATTTCTGCCAATATTTTATTGAACGTTGCTGCAAGTGATTTATCACGTTTACGCAGTGCAACACCCATGCCCTCACCCAGTTGGAATGTATCGCCAACAGCTGCATAAGCGCCTTTTTTCTCAGGGATAAGTAACGTGCTATCACCGACAGGGAAATCCAGTAATACCATGTCTAAACGACCGCCTTCAAGATCAAGCAATAAGTCACCACTGGTGTTATAACGCTTAATTGTATTCTTGCTTGCATAATTATCGGTGACGTGTGTATCTTGAACTGTACCGCGCTGTACACCGATACGTAATTTCTTGAATGCTGTTTTATCTGCTACATCAAGTTTAAAGTCTGCTGCTGCAAACCAAGCGCTTGGTGTATTGTAGTAAGGTTCAGAGAAAAGAACCTTCTTCTTACGCGCATCTGTGATCGACATTGAAGAGAAAATAGCATCGTATTTACGTGATAATAAACCAGGAATAATACCGTCCCAAGATTGTACAACCCAAGTACAATTCCAATTAGCGCGTTTACACACTTCGTTACCTAAATCGATTTCAAAACCTGTTAGCTCGCCATCAGGGGTTTTATATTCAAATGGCTTGTAAGGTGAATCAACACCTAAACGAACATCAGTCCATTCTTTTGCTATTACGGCTGAAGAAAGCAATAAGCTTGTTGCAATTACGCAGGCTAATTTTTTCATAAGTATTTCCCTATTATTATAATGAGATCAATCAATGATCTTGTGTTTGTAGTCGTTTTATTTTTATAGTTATAGTTATAGTTATATTTTTATAATTCTGGTTTTATCATTACGCGAATGAATCTACTAGACGCTAATATTTTGGTGCTAAAAACTGCTGCACACGCTCTGATTTCGGGTTATCAAATAATTCTTTCGGATCGCCCTGCTCTTCGATTTGACCTTGGTGTAAGAATATAACTTTGGTCGATACATCGCGTGCAAACGCCATTTCGTGAGTAACAACCAGCATGGTTCGACCCTCTTCCGCTAGGCTTTGCATTACGCGTAAAACTTCACCTACCAATTCAGGGTCCAATGCGGATGTTGGTTCATCAAATAGTAATACTTCCGGCTCTACAGCTAATGCACGGGCGATTGCCACACGCTGCTTTTGACCACCAGATAGCTGACTTGGGTAATAGTCTTTTCTTTCCCATAAACCGACTTTTTTCAGATATTGTTCTGCACTCGCCCTCGCGTCGCGACGAGAGAGTCCTAAAACATGAATTGGTGCTTCGATCACATTTTCAATGACCGTCATATGCGACCATAAATTAAAGCCTTGAAACACCATAGCGAGACGTGAACGAATACGTTGAACTTGTTTTTTATTCGCGATTAGTCTATTGCCGTCGCGACCATCAATCATTTCGATTAATTCGCCATTTACGGAGATGTCACCTAAAGTAGGCATTTCCAATAAATTAATACAACGTAAAAAGGTACTTTTACCAGATCCAGATGAACCAATAATAGAGATTACATCACCTTTATTTGCAGTCAGATCGATACCTTTCAAGACTTCATTGTCACCAAATGATTTATGCAAATTTTTGATGTCTAATGTGGGACTGCTACTCATTCTATTCATCCTAAATTCGATTTATAACAATTAAGACATGCGCAATATTTAAATTCAAATCAACCCTAAATATTGCAACATAAATACAACATTAAACATAACAAATTAGTCATTCGGATAACATAAAACCACCAATATTTAGACTAAAAGACTCCAAGATAAATAAACGACAGTTTTATATACTGCAAAAGCAAATATCGCAGTGCCAAAAGATCTCAAAAGACAGTATAGGACACTACCGCTATATTGGTATTTATGATTGCTTACTTTACTTTAAATAGTTAATTGAACTTTTGTTTTATATTTAAAATAAAGTACATGTAAATACGCGGTTACTGTAATTTAGTTACACCTAGTTAGGGGTATTCGAGTTTAAAGTATCAAATTTCGTAATAAAAAAACAAAAAGCAGCATGAAATTGATCTAGATCACGTTACAAGTACCACTAGTGGGTTAATAATAAGCATAAGTGATTTATTGAGACTAAGTAATGAAAACAGCAAACCAATTTGATGCAATCCTACCACCAGAATTGCTAAAAAAAGCAGAATCTATCGGTGTCGCAAAAGCAACTAAGGCCCCTAAACAAGCGTTCATGCTTGCGATTACTGCAGGTGTATTCATCTCCATTGCATTTGCTTTCTATACCACGGTAACAACAGGAACAACGGATGTTGCTTATGGTTTAAAAAAATTCATTGGGGGGTTTGCGTTTAGTCTTGGCCTACTACTTGTTGTTGTTTGTGGCGGCGAGCTATTTACTAGCTCAATCTTAACCATTATTGCCCGTGCAAATAACAAGATAACAACCGCACAACTCGCTAAAAACTGGGCAGTGGTCTACGTCGGTAACTTTATCGGCTGTCTCTTCTTTGTGGCGTTAATGATATTAGCTAAGCAGCACCTCGCCGCCGATGGCGCTTGGGGTCTAAATGCCATGAAGATTGCCCAACACAAACTGCATCATACTTTTATTCAAGCGGTCACGCTTGGCACCCTAGCCAACCTACTTGTTTGTCTTGGTGTCTGGATGAGTTTTGCCGCGCGCTCTATTACCGATAAATTTGTTGCGGTGGCATTACCTGTGAGTATGTTTGTCGCATCAGGTTACGAGCACAGTATCGCTAACATGTTTATGATCCCACTCGGGTATGTTATTGCGAACTTTTCAGGCCCTGAATTTTGGCTAGCAACCGGTGCGAACCCTGCTGACTTTACCGATTTAACGTTAACTAATTTTGTATTTAACAATCTTATCCCTGTCACCATCGGCAATATAATTGGTGGCGGATTACTGGTTGGTATGACGTACTGGATTATTTACTGCAAAAAAGAATCTTAATATCTGTTGTAAACACAGCAGATAACAAACTTTGAAATTACATTTTTAGAATATTAATAGATTAGGTGTACTTATGACTGAACAAACAATATTTGATCAAGCGTGGCAAGGTTTTACAACTGGCGAATGGACTAACGACGTTAACCTACGTGATTTTATCCAGAAGAACTACACGGAGTTTACAGGCGATGAGTCTTTCCTAGCCGATGCAACTGAAGCGACAGATACGCTTTGGAGCAATGTGATGGAAGGCATTAAAATCGAAAACAGCACGCACGCGCCGCTTGATTTTGATACATCTTTGCCATCAACAATTACATCACATGCCGCTGGTTACATTGACCAAGGTTTGGAAACAATTGTTGGTCTACAAACTGAAAAACCATTAAAACGTGCAATCATCGCTAATGGCGGTATCCGTATGGTTGCAGGTTCTTGTAAAGCATATGGTAAAGAGCTTGATCCAGTAACAAACAAAATCTTCTCTGAATACCGTAAAACACACAACCAAGGTGTATTTGACGTTTACACAAGTGACATCATGAAATGTCGTAAGTCAGGTATCCTAACAGGTTTACCAGATGCATATGGCCGTGGTCGTATCATTGGTGATTACCGTCGTGTTGCTGTATACGGCATCGACTTCCTAATGAAAGATAAACTTGCACAACAACAATCATTGGAAGCGAAGTTCTACTCAGGTGAAGACCTAGAAGCAACAATGCGTTTACGTGAAGAAATTTCAGAACAGTACCGTGCACTAAACGACATCAAAACGATGGCGGCAACTTACGGTTTCGATATTTCAGGCCCAGCAACAAACGCGAAAGAAGCGATCCAGTGGACTTACTTCGGCTACCTCGCTGCTGTTAAATCACAAAATGGCGCAGCAATGAGCTTTGGTCGTGTAACAACCTTCCTAGATATCTACATTGAACGTGATTTACAAGCTGGTCTCATTACTGAGACTGACGCTCAAGAAATGATTGATCACCTCGTAATGAAACTACGTATGGTGCGTTTCCTACGTACACCTGAATACGATGAATTATTCTCTGGTGACCCAATCTGGGCAACTGAAACAATCGCAGGTATGGGTACAGACGGTCGTTCATTAGTAACTAAATCATCATTCCGTGTACTACATACACAATACACTATGGGTCCTTCACCAGAGCCAAACATCACTGTATTGTGGGCTGAAAACCTACCATTAAACTTCAAACGCTACTGTGCGAAAGTATCAATTGATACTTCATCAATCCAGTACGAAAATGATGATTTAATGCGTACCGACTTCGACAATGATGACTATGCAATTGCTTGTTGTGTATCACCAATGATTGTTGGTAAACAAATGCAGTTCTTCGGCGCACGTAGTAACCTTGCTAAAGCATTGTTATATACAATCAATGGCGGCGTAGATGAAAAACTGAAAATCCAAGTTGGTCCTAAATCAGACAAGATCACTGATGAAGTACTTAACTACGAAGATATCGCAGCACGTTTAGATAAGATGATGGATTGGTTAGCAACAACTTATGTTACTGCGCTTAACTCAATTCACTATTCACACGACAAATACTCGTATGAAGCATCACTAATGGCACTGCATGACCGCGACGTTGAACGTACAATGGCATGTGGTATCGCGGGTCTATCTGTTACTGCTGATTCACTTTCTGCAATCAAATTTGCAAAAGTGAAACCAATTCGTGACGAAGATGGTATTGCAATCGACTTTGAAATCGAAGGTGATTACCCTAAATTTGGTAACAACGATTCACGTGTTGATGAAATCGCTTGTGACCTAGTTGAAACCTTCATGAAGAAAGTGTCTAGTCACAAAATGTACCGTGATGCGAAACCAACACAGTCAGTGCTAACAATTACTTCAAACGTTGTATACGGTAAGAAAACGGGTACTACACCAGACGGTCGTCCTGCTGGCGCACCATTCGCACCAGGTGCAAACCCAATGCATGGTCGTGATGAGAAAGGCGCAATCGCAGCCCTGACTTCAGTTGCAAAACTACCGTTTGAATACGCAAAAGATGGTATCTCTTACACCTTCTCTATCGTACCAAACGCACTGGGTAAAACAGACGATACTCGTCGTACTAACCTCGCTGGTTTAATGGATGGTTACTTCAAGCACAGCAGTGTAATTGAAGGTGGTCAGCACTTAAACGTAAATGTGATGGACCGTTCAATGTTGTTAGACGCTGTTAAGCACCCTGAAAAATACCCACAACTGACCATTCGTGTGTCTGGTTACGCGGTACGTTTCAACTCGCTAACACCTGAACAGCAGCAAGATGTAATCACACGTACATTCCAACAGTCATTCTAAGACTGACGAGAATTACACTATAAAATATAACAATTGTTTGTTTTTATAGTAGCAAGACACAAAAGCCTTACGCCTGTAAGGCTTTTGTATTTATAATGATCGTATAGCCCTATTTTTTGGAGATATTATGCCGCTTATTAAACCTATTGATTCTACCGAGTTGTGTAGCACAGTAGGACGCATTCATTCTACCGAATCTTGTGGCACAGTTGATGGCCCTGGCATCCGTTTCATCGTCTTCATGCAAGGCTGTTTAATGCGTTGCCAATATTGCCATAACCGTGATTCATGGGACCTACATGCTGGTACAGAAACCACCGTTGATGAATTAATTCGTGAGCTAGTTTCATACAAGGCCTTTATGCAAGCGACGGGGGGTGGTGTCACTGCATCCGGTGGCGAAGCGATGCTACAACCTGAATTTGTGCGTGATTTTTTCACTGCGGCCCAAGCCCAAGACGTTAACACCTGCTTAGATACCAATGGCTATATTCGTAAATACACAGATGTCATTGATGAAGTACTCGATGTCTCTGATTTAGTCATGCTAGATCTAAAGCACATGAACGACAAGATCCATCAGAAGTTAGTTGGTGTTAGCAATAAACGTACCCTCGAGTTTGCCGAATATTTAGCAAAACGTAATCAAAAAACATGGATACGTTATGTTGTGGTACCCGGTTATACCGATGATGATGCATCAGCGCATCAACTTGGTCAGTTTATTCAACATATGGATAATATTGAAAAAGTAGAATTGCTGGCATATCACGAATTAGGCTTGCATAAATGGAAAACAATGGGCTTTGATTACCCTCTTGATGGTGTTGCCCCACCAAGTAAAGACACCATGGACCGCATTAAAAATATCTTATTAGAATATAAAGATAATGTGATGTATTAATCGCCCAAACAGCATTCTATTGCAAACCGATCCTAGCTCTATGCTATGATCGGTTTTTTGTTTTAGCCTTTTGCTAACCTTCATATAAGAATAACGAGATCACATGAACTACCTTTGCCCTATCTGCGCACGCCCTTTATCCGCACAAGACAAAAGCCTCACTTGCGATCAACGCCATCAATTTGATCTAGCAAAAGAGGGTTACGTCAACTTACTCCCAGTGCAAAACAAAAAATCAAAAAATCCTGGCGACAACAAAGAAATGATGCAAGCCCGTCGAGAGTTTCTTGACCAAGGCTTCTATCAATCACTATCTGACACGGTAAATAACATTGCTCAGCAAGCGCTAACGGCTGTCAACGCACCAAACATCCTCGACTTAGGCTGTGGCGAAGGGTATTACACCCACCGCTTAGCACTGGCTTTGGCGGCTCTTAATGATGCTAATACAACGCCACAAATCGCAGGACTCGATATTTCTAAATCAGCGATCCGTTATGCAGCAAAACGTTATAAAACGATCAGTTTTTGTGTGGCAAGTGCTTACAACACTCCATTCGCGGATGCGAGCCAAGACTTGGTGACCCGTATTTATGCACCATCTCAAGATGCTGAACTGGCCCGTATAATCAAAACCGAGGGTTACTTACTCACAGTGACTCCCGCTGCCGAGCATTTATTCGAGCTAAAGCAAAAGATTTACCAAACCCCTGAAAAACACGACATGAAGATTGAAGATATTGCCGGGTTTGAACTGATTGAACAGCAACGTTTAACCGACCAGATCACCCTGACGCAAGCTAAAGACAGCAAGAACTTATTAGAAATGACACCATTAGCGTGGAAGATGAGCGACGAACAAAAAGCAGAGATATATGCGGCAGATTTAACCCTAACGCTCGACTTTAATATCACGCTTTATAAACGTACTGCGTAGTTTTTCTAACGCCCTCGCCGTTTAAAAGACAAAAAAATACCGATATTAGCTTTAATATCGGTATTAATGATTATCGGAATAAAGTGTGATCGTGTATTACTTAACCATAAATGCTTTATCCATTCGCTTAAATGCATTTTCTAAAATATCAGCCAATTCACTGTAATGTGGCTTTTTCACTGCGGGCTCAAGATCACAACCTTGCGTAACTAGCCCTTGATAAAGTTCATGATACCAATTTGCTAGTGACACGGGTAATAACTCGCTCGAACGTTTACCTAACCAGAACACACCTTGCATCGGTAGCGTAATAAGTAATAATGCAACCGCAATACTCGCTGGTAGCTGCTGTATATCACCATAGAGATACTGCATCATCACAGTTAAAATCGCTAATGGCGGCATAGTCTTAAAGCCAAGTTTCGTGGCGGCAATAACTCTATTCTCAGGAAAAAGTGCGGCCAGTTCTTTTTTCATCGGCCAGCGCTGCATATAATGTTGACCTTTATAAAGCGTATCTGTAAATACACTCATCAGCATCCTCCCTAATAGATTGAAATTTTCTATATCCCCAACCATACACCATGTCATAGTGCAGGTAAAATACTATATAGATGTTAAGCTAATGCTCTAGATCAACATTATTATAAATATACTTTGAGATATCGTCTCATTGCAAGTAAACTATGAGGCAGTTAACACTTTAAGGGAAAATGTGAGTGACATGACTCACAGTTTTAAAAAGTCGTCATTTCTTTAAGATGGATATTTAGTAACGAACATTAGTCGTATCAACGACGACATCGTACGTAAAAATGACAGTGTCAGCCAATTTAGTAAGCACAGATATATTTCTTTGCTTTAATAAAGATACGATACCTAAGCCAATATCGCTAGGATTGTTATCAGTTATTTTATTGATTATTTCATAATAGGTTTTTACGCATGAATAAACTCGTTCTAGTTCTGAACTGTGGTAGCTCTTCTCTTAAATTTGCAGTTCTTGATTCAGTATCTGGTGATGAAAAATTATCAGGTCTTGCTGAATGCTTTAATTTAGACAACGCACGCATCAAGTGGAAACTTGACGGCAATAAAGGCACAGCCGATCTAGGCGCAGGCGCTTCACATAAAGAAGCTGTAGCATACATCGTAAATAACATTCTTAAAGACCAAAAAGAAATGAGCGACGCAATCGTTGCGATCGGTCATCGTGTTGTACACGGCGGCGAAAAATTCACTTCATCAGTAATCATTGATGACGCTGTAATGCAAGGTATCGAAGACTGTGCAACATTAGCACCGCTTCATAACCCAGCTCACCTAATCGGTATCCGTGCTGCACAAGCTGCATTCCCAGCGCTTCCACAAGTTGCTGTATTTGATACTGCGTTCCACCAGACTATGCCTGAAAAAGCATACCTATACGCACTACCGTACAAACTATACCGCGAAAATGGCATCCGTCGTTACGGCATGCACGGTACTAGTCACCTATTCATCGGTCGTGAAGCAGCTGCTCTTCTAGGTCAAAAAGTTGAAGAAACTAACATCATCAACTGTCACCTAGGTAACGGCGCATCAATCTGTGCAATTAAAGATGGTAAATCAGTAGACACAAGCATGGGTATGACTCCACTTGAAGGTCTAGTAATGGGTACACGTAGTGGTGATCTTGACCCAAGCATCATCAACCACCTTGTTACACAGTGTAACTACACACTTGCAGAAGTGAACAGCATGCTAAACAACGAAAGTGGTTTACTAGGTGTGTCTGAAATTTCTAGCGATTGCCGTGCTATCGAAGATGGTTATGCAGAAAAACAAGCTGGCGCAGTTCGAGCAATGGAACTTTCTTGCTACCGTCTAGCTAAATACATCGCTTCATACGCAGCTGCTTTAGGCCGTATTGACGCTATCGTATTTACTGGTGGTATCGGTGAAAACTCTGACGTTATCCGTGCATTAGTATTAAACCAACTTTCTATCTTCGGTATCGAAGTTGACGATGCAGCGAATACAGCAGCACGTTTTGGTTCTGAAGGTACAATTACTACAGCAAATAGTAAAATTAAAGCTATGGTTATTTCGACTAATGAAGAACTTGTTATTGCACAAGATGCAGTAAACTTAATCTAATTAAGACTGTTCGCTAAATAAGTTTCATTTTTAAATAAGAAAGGTGTAACCGCACCTTTCTTTCTTCTCAATCCCAATATAAGGGGACGCTAGTGGCTCGCACTATAATGCTTATCCCAGTTGGCGTAGGCGTAGGCGTAACTTCTGTTAGTCTAGGTATGGTTCGTGCGTTTGAACGCAACGGCCTAAACGTTAACTTTTTCAAACCTGTAGCTCAACCTCGCCAAGGCGAAAAAGGTCCAGAGTTATCAACTGAAATTATCCGTCAAGGAACGAATGCATCACCTGCAACGCCGTTCACTTTATCACACGCTGAAAAATTAATCGGTGCTGGTAAAACGGACGTACTTCTTGAAGATATCGTTGAGCGTTTCGAATCACACATGGTTGATGCTGAAATCGTTGTTGTTGAAGGTCTAGTACCAACATCAAAACAACCATTTGCTAACAGCGTAAACTACAACATCGCGAAAGCACTTGATGCTGAAATGGTATTTGTGGCTAACCCAGGCACAGATTCTTCAGAACAGCTTAAAGATCGTTTAGAAATCGCTTGCTCGAACTTCGGTGGCAGCAAAAACAAACGTATCATTGGTTGTGTGATCAACAAAGTTGGCGCACCACTTGATGAAGCTGGTCGTAGCCGTCCAGATCTTGCAGAAATGTTTGAAGCAAACTCAGGTAATGCTAGCCATAACCTAGAAGTGCTACAAGTATTTGGCAAAAGCCCAATGCCAATCCTTGGTTGTATCCCTTGGAGCGCAGAGCTAATTGCACCACGTGCAAAAGATCTTGCTAACCACTTAAAAGCTGAAATCTTAAATAAAGGCGAACTAGAAGAACGTCGTCTACTAGGTATCACTTTCTGTGCACGCTCGATTCCAAACATGCTTGAGCACTTCCGTCCAGGTGGCTTATTAGTTACTTCTGGCGATCGTGCAGACGTTATCGTTGCTGCATGTCTTGCTGCAATGAACGGCGTTAAAATTGGCGCATTACTATTAACTGGTGATGCTCGTCCAGACGAAAGCGTATTAAAACTTTGTCAACAAGCGATGGCAACTGGTCTACCGATCATGTTGACTACAACGAATACTTGGCAGACTGCATTAACGCTTCAAAACTTCAATCTTGATATCCCTGCAGATGACAAACAACGCATCGAAGCAGTTCAAGATTACATCGCAAGTCACATCGACAAGCAATGGATTGAAACGTTAACACTTGGTACTAAACGTACTCGTCGTTTATCACCGCCTGCATTCCGTTACCAGTTAACTGAATTAGCGCGTCAAGCGAAGAAACGTGTTGTACTACCTGAAGGTGAAGAGCCACGTACAATTGAAGCAGCTAACATCTGTGCTGAACGCGGTATCGCGATTCCAGTACTTGTTGGTAACCCAGCTGAAATTAAACGTGTTGCTGAAAGCCAAGGTATCGTACTTTCTGACGGCGTTGAAATCGTAGATCCAGTAACATGTGTTGAAAAATTTGTTGCTCCTATGGTTGAACTACGTAAAGCGAAAGGCCTTACAGAAGTAGTTGCACGTGAACAGTTACAAGACAACGTTGTACTAGCAACTATGATGCTAGAACAAAACGAAGTTGATGGTCTTGTATCTGGTGCCGTTCATACGACAGCAAACACAATCCGTCCAGCACTACAGTTGATCAAAACTGCACCGGGTTCAAACCTAGTGTCTTCGATCTTCTTCATGTTGCTACCTGATCAAGTGTTAGTGTACGGTGATTGTGCAATTAACCCAGATCCAAATGCTTCTCAACTGGCTGACATCGCGATTCAATCTGCTGATTCTGCTAAAGCATTCGGTATTGATCCTCGCGTTGCTATGATCTCTTACTCAACTGGTTCATCTGGCCAAGGTAGTGATGTAGAGAAAGTACGTGAAGCAACTAAAATCGCACAAGAACGTCGTCCTGATCTAATCATCGACGGTCCATTACAGTACGATGCTGCTATCATGGAAAATGTTGCGAAAAGCAAAGCGCCAAACAGCCCTGTTGCTGGTAAAGCGACTGTATTTGTATTCCCAGATCTTAATACTGGTAACACAACTTACAAAGCGGTACAGCGTTCTGCAAACCTAATCTCTATTGGTCCAATGCTGCAAGGCATGCGTAAACCAGTAAATGATTTATCACGTGGCGCATTAGTAGACGATATCGTTTACACAATCGCACTTACAGCGATTCAATCTAAGCAATTAACGTCTTAGTCTGAAAACCTGATAAACGTGTATTAAGGCTCCCTCGGGAGCCTTTTTTGATCTCTTAATTGGTTACGTAGTGAAGTTAGCGTATGTCCGACTGATGGGATTTATGTCATGCGTTATGGCAATAACTTGTTGGTGAAGCGATTACAGATGTTACCAGGCGGCATTATTCGCGTTAAGTCTGATAATTCCATGTATGACCCTTGGGAGATCACTAAGTCGCAATTGGACGGTGAAGAACTAGCGCTTATTGGGCGTGTTGTTTGGACTGGGAAGAAGATGTGATTTGTGGGTAAAACAGACTAGCTTGATACTTAAGTTAGTCTGTTCTATCTTATTTTTGGACAGGAACAAGCTTCTTTATGACCCAATTCACATTAAGCATGCAACGTTTCAAAGCATTATTCATCACAGAGGTCGCGTATCCGATTTTTTATCAACTCTACTAAGATATTCTTTTTAGACTGCTTAGCTTCTTGCAACTCAATCGCCATTTGAATCATTTCATCTGGTTCCTCGATACCATACCTACCACCTCTTTGATTTAGCTTACAGGCTCCTATCGTGAAATGTCCTTTAGGAGTAAGGTCGATGTACCATTTACGATAGTATATCTCTATATGCTCTTCGTAATCATCAAAGTGCGGATGGATTATGCTAAAACCAGATGATGATCTTGGATACTTTTTCCTAACCTTATTACCCGATAGAAGAGTTAAAGTATCTTTTTCATTTTTTATTTGATTGCAGTCAGCGCAAGCAACACATAGGTTCTTAGTCTCAAACATAAAACTGTCATATCGTGACTTAGGGACAATATGCTCTACATGGCAGTTGAGGGCTGAAACGGTGCTTAAATCCTTTTGACAATAAGCACATTTTTCTTTTTGTTCTTTTCTATAGTGACCTCTGATGTACGAACGCAGATCCTGTAACTCTTTTGTTAACTCTTCTTTGTTCCAATCAGAATGTTTGAATAAAGGATCTGATATCACATCATTAATAAGCTTTGCCTGCTCCGTACTGAATAAGACTGCCGCGTTAATTTCTGCCATATTTTTGGTAAACCTCGTTAAGCATTTCAATTAACTCAATGACAGAATCTTCTTTAGGAATGCTGTTCTTAATGTTATTTAGAAAATTAAGGTTTTCCAAATCATCTTCATCAAAAACCTTATCTCTTTTCACTTTAGAAAAAATATTTATAGCTGTTTTAATGAGGTATTCATTACTATTTCCTGGAGTATTAAAAACTCTGGCTAATTGAAAGTCAGCAGATCTATTGTGGTACATTTTTGAAGGCATTAAGTTTGCCCCTTCAGCATCGATACTGACAATATATGCGTTATCTTCTGGGATGGAAGATACTATATTTGGAGAGTGTGTGGCTATTATGAAATGACAGTTTTTATAATTAGAAAAAATATCGGTGAGTAAAGACAAGAAATTCAATTGCCACTCTGGATGCAAACTCAGCTCAGGTTCATCAATCAATATCAGTGAATCATTTTCAATCTCACCAGCAATCGAAGACATTGTAAATAGTAAGCTAAGTTCTCCAGAACTTGCTTGAGAAAGCAAAAAATCATGCTTAGATTTAGAGAAAATAACATCTTCTAACTCTATTAAATCATACTCAGATAAAAGCTCTAATGAGCTTAAGTACTTTTTATCTTTAGGTTCTTTAGATAAGTCTATATCGCATAATATTTCAAGTGGTTCAAAGAAGTGGTCATCCTTATCTAACCTTTCACCAGCAACATAATGCAGTGCATCTAATAACCGTATTGATAGGTCACCTTCCTCATCTATCTCTTTATGACCTTTGGCTTTATGAAACCTAACACTACTAACTAGGTTAAGAATACTTTCTTGATTTAGTTCCTCCTTCCTTATTCTCTCACTAAGAGAGAGCTTAAGTATAAAAGAAGGAGATATATTCAAAAAGTCTAGCATCTTTGAAAAGTCGAAATACTCTTGCCTTGGCTTTAAAAGCAATTTGATAAAAGATGCACCCAGTTGGTCAAACTTATGGCTAAGATAACCCCTATTAAACCTAGCTCCAGCGAGTCTTTTTTCTCTAGTTCCCAAATAAACATAAGGTTCTAAAGAAAGCCGCGCTGAAATTGAACCTCTAAATGGAAACTTATCGTATGGACTACCTGTCACCGCTAAAACTTTGTTCGGTATATTTAATTCTGAATCGCTTATTCCATTTTTTTTAAATATGAGACCTTCACTATGAGCTTTTGCCATTTCAAGAAAGTGACGAGCTACTGAATTAATTAAATTATCATCATCTAAACCGTGCACATGATTTATAGTAACCTGTTCATATGGATGAATGGAAATTAGGTCTATAAATGCATCATCATTACCTACAGGACGTCTTCCAACGAACGGTCTTTTAAAACAAGAGATTGAATTGAAATTGCCACCTTGAATATATGATAAGCTATCTAGCTGTTCTAAATTAACTATATCCTTCACGTCGCGCAACATCCTGTTGCGATCTATCGAGTTCTGTCTAGGAGCTTGTATAAACGCTGAGCATATGGTCTGGAAAAGCCTACTTTTCCCTGAACCATTGTTCCCCATTACTATAGTTACAACATTCGACCCATCATGAGTTCTAGCATCGGCGAGATCTATCGATTTACCTAGTAACGTAACATTGTTCAACAACATTGTATTTTCCTAAATTGTAATTGCTATGCATATCTTAAATCTAATTTTCATTATATAAAACAACTAATTGACAATACTATAAAAGGTTATTAAGCATTCATTTAAGTGAATGCTGGGATTATTGGAAATACGAGATTCACACTAATGTATCTAGAACGCCTATTTAGGTGTTTCCTTCAGAATAAAGACAAGCATCACGCCCGAATGTTAATGGCCGTAAACTAACTCACAACTTAAAAGCAAAGTACTTCATATTTTTGCCAAGTATAATTCTAAGGCTAACTTTATAGCATCCCCCACTACTAAAAATGAAAGTATGACTGAACTAATGATGAACGGACTTATGGCAACATTATTTATTACGCATGTAGGTATTTATTTTGTTACTTATGGCTTTGAACGAATAGAACTGAGTATGAAAATTGATAAGACTCGATTGAAACTGTTTTATATGCGCTGGGCTTTTTCTACTTCGATGATAGTAGGAATATTTTATCTTATCACTATGCCTATTTTGTTGAGAGAGGTTTATTTTGGGGTTTAGCTTAGGTATAAAATAGACTAATGAACGACCTAGCCGAAATCGAACATAATAAGGATAATGCCGTTAACATTAGAACTTGGAGAGATTCAATTTATGGTGAACACTGGTTATTTATCTCAATTTCGCTCGTCTTAGATTTAACCCAAAGACAAGGTATCCACCAAGATCAAACACGTTATTTACTATATGAAGAAGGGCTTGGGCTTGCTCAATACTCGAATAAGGTGTCGGCTGCGCGACACCTATTCTTATATGTTATAAGCTAGTTCAGCCACCCTCTAATTTCTTGTATCCAAGACGGTTCTTCGAATTCTTCACCTATATTCTCAATGTACTTTTGAGAAAACTTAAATTTATTATTATCAAGGTTAAAGAACTGATCTATTAATTCCCATTCGCTAGACCTTAAATCCAAGGATATTTTAGAAGACTCTTGAGTAACCTCTTCAATTATTTCAGACAAGAAGCCTAGCTGTTCTGGATATTCACTAGAAAATGTACTCAGAGTTTGATAAAACAGCCGTCCATTTAATGCATCTTCAATTTCAGTCGCTGGGGATACTGGATTTGACTGAATTTTAACTAATTTTGTAGTTCTTGAACGATTGCAGTTAACCATCCTTTTACAGATTAAATTAGGGTAATCCTTTACATCATAATTTACTAATTCTGCGTCGGTATCTGAAAGTAATATGATTTTTCCAGATATCTCTGCTTGAAAGTCTTCGTAAGATGTTGATAGGTGATTATATAAGCGTTTGATTTCTCCTGCGCCACCGACAGGAACGATCCTTAAACGTTTTGTATCAATAAGGTCTCTAAAGTAAGCACTCAAATATATTTTTTCAGAAGACCCCTCACAAATAATCCAATTAAAGGGAGTATCACCTATGGTGCTTGTTATTACTGATTGAACAAAATCATTAACACTTTTAAGACGAATATCAAACGGTAATCGTCCTCTAGAGCTAGATCTTAGTTGTTTAATTTGCTCCCTATAATTCGCTAAATTAATCATATCGAAAACATGAGATGAATCTTGTTTTGTTATAACTGTAGCGCTTCCAGATTCAATAGTAGGAAGAAATCCATACCAATGAGAAGAGAAAACAACTTGCATGGCATCTCGACTAATTTGATAAAGAGCATCAAATTGATCAAAACATGCTGACATATGTAAAGATGATTCAGGTTCATCAATTCCAATTATTAAGTTAGAACCACTATCTCTATGTTTATTTAATAGGCTATGAGCTACATCAATTATAGCTTTTTGCTTTTCTCCAGAACTTAGTGAACTGATTTCAAGCCAGTTATTCCCTTGCTTTTTATGCAGTTTCCTTGTGCTGAAGAATGACTGAATTATTAAATTGTACACATCATTTTTTTTAAGGTGCTGTTGTCTATCCGTAGGAGTTCTATATGAATAAATTTCTAACTCTTCACTTAACGTATCTATAAAGGCATTTAAGCTACTATTGATCTCATTGATTTGTCTTTGTGGAACCCGTTGGCTAAGAATTTGGTTTAATGTTTCACCCATCAATACTTGGATTTCACTTGTCTCTAATTTAGTAAATAATTCAGGTTCTATTTCTCTTGGAATATAGATGTAGTCAATTAATTCTTGAATTTTTTCTAACAAAGGTAAGAAAACAGCTAATTCATCATCTTCTAAATTAGTCTTACTTGTGTCAGCTTCCTCTCCTAGTAATGCTTCCACTGCTGTTCGGTTATTAAAGAGTGAGATAGAAACACACCCCCTATAATCAAAACCAATGGGGAGTACCAGCATTTCATCTAAACAAACTCTTTCTGCTAATTGGTCTCTATGTGAAATAAAAGATCTTGCATGCGCTTTTAGAGTTGATGAAACTACTGAATCTTGAAGGTTTAACGCTAATGAATTTAATATTTCTGCTTTTTCTAAAATATCACCTGTAAACATAGATTTATTTAATAGAAAAACAGGTACGATTTGTGGCTTAGTATTTTTTTTTCCGCTCTTTTTTGTGGCGGTGTTGAAATTCCACGGTTTTCCATTAAAAAATGTATCTAGAGACTCTAGAACCGAGCTTTTGCCTATTCCATTATCTCCAACCAACCCACAGAACTTATCTTCATCAGTTATTGGGACATAGTTTATCCCTTGGTAAGTTTTGTAATAGCGAAGAAAAACTCCTGCGATCATATATATTCCCTAAGATTATTCATTGTATAGAGCATGATATTTGCTCTAGTTTATAACGCTTTGCTAGCGGCAATAAAATAGCTGGCTAAAATTAGCGAGGAACGAGTAAAGCCAGCTTTTTTTGTCCGTTTAAGCAACTTGTTAAATTGCAACTACTCCGTTTTGCTTTGATATGTTTTTCTGATCTTATTGAATACTAATGAAAATGCTACTAACTCATTATGTATCTCATTACCAAGCTTCTTACGCTCCTGATCTTGGTTGGTATTAACAAAGTTCTGAATTAAAGAATTTACCTTTTTATATAATTTTTCAGATTTGTTATCAGGAAAAAAATCCGATAAGGCATAAACCTCATTGATATATTCTTGGACGTAATCAGCGTCGACTTGAGGGCTTAATCCTGAAAGTTCATTTATTGATTGAACAGCGTATTTACGCATTTTAGTAATTGATGTTTTAGATAGGGGTTCAAGTTGTGAAAGATTTTCAATATCTCTATGGTGAATTAACTGAGATTTAATTTTTTCAGCAAGCTTGGCTGCTAATTCTGATTTTTTTGCTTGATTCCATGCATACCAAGCTCCCCACAAAGAAGCTAAAGAGCCAACAATAGATAAAGTATCCATTAAGCACTCCAAATCATTTTTATTTGATCTAAAGTAAGCCTAAGTTCATATTGTTCTTTTTCTTCTTTCCAAACTGACAACATTCGACGATATTTCTGCAACATATTACAATGACTATTGAAATCAGGGTACTCTTGGTTTTGAACTAACTCCTGATATCGCTCTAAATTAACAATAAAGTAATGGCAGTAAGATAATTGCTCTGATTCTTCATTACCATCAAAGCCTCTAAAAAAGTATTTTGATTTTAACTTATTCGTTTTGTCTAAGTCGGAAACACTCCAAGTGATTGCTCTGTGCATCTCTAGAATATCTAAGACTTCTTTAGTGCTTTCTTCAGACATTTCTTCCCAAAGGTGTTCAAAAATAGTTTTATAATGTGCTTTATACCCTTGTTCTAACGCTATCCTATTTTTTTCATAATAATCGGCTTCTTCTGGATATAACTTCTCCAAAATTAAGAATTGATTTATCAAGCTCAATCGTTCTATATCAGTCATTTCGATATTTGAATTTGGCACCAATGCCTCCTTGCAATTTAACATTTGTATAACAGGACTCTCGATTACCCAAATCTATTCACCCGAGTAGATCGTCACTAATCAGATGAAAAATAAGATAAAATAGCAATCTGACATTAAATCCGATTCTGAGAAAGCGTGCAGTCCTGTTATTTATTTTTTAAGTCCTGTTAACTATTAACAAGGACCAATATGCGGCTGATTTTATTGGCATTTAATTTTATAGCAAGGAAAAGTAAGACTATTTAATGACAAACTGTGACGGGAGTGAAAAACAAACAACTTATAGGCTATAAATTCAATACAGTGAATCTATTTCAATATATTCAATCACTTACATTGTCTTACAAAGTGTATCTAACAAGTACAAACAAACATTGAACACATCTAATTTAAGCCCTATCATCTAGCAATTACACTGTGTAAAAACCAGTAACCTTAGGGGCGAATTCATGTCTATTTAATCTATTACCCACGGCTATGACGTCGATTGTCGCCCACAGGATCGAAACGGTAAGCGCTACAGAAATAAGTTTACAACCAAAGGTGAAGCGCAGAAGTACGAACGCGGGCTGTTGTCGACTCAGAATCAACCGTAACCAAACGCGGTTAAGCAGTGTGCTTACCGCCTTGATTAAAGCTGAAGAATTTCAGAATCAGCCCCCACTTAAAGGGCTAAGTAGTCGGCTATTCAAGGGGTCTTACGTTACATTTTACAGTGTACTGAAGGAACAAGAGTTTGACTTACGCTTATAGGGCGTGTGGTTTGGACTGGACAGAAGATGTGACGTTTGGATTTGAGCTAGATGTGAAACAGACTAATTTGGCTGCTTAAGTTAGTCTGTTCTATCTTATTTTTGGACAACACCTTATTAGAGTTATTGTCTAGATTATTGCTCGACTTCAGGTTTACCTTCTTCGTTGATATAAAGTTTTGCTTTAGATTCATTTATTAACCGTGCAGCATAAGACGGTGATAGCGCGCGAACATTCCCTTTCTCTCCATGGAATGAAGGCTCCCATACTCTATCTTTATATTGACCTGTTTCTAGAAACTCTACTATTACTTTCATAAGACATCCTTAAGTTGTAGTTTTGTTTATACAGTTACATTCTTTATTTTTAACGTGTGGGCAGTTAACAATACACCTATTTAAAGTTTTGAAAAACATCTAATTAGTTGCTCGGTGTCTATCGGTTGATAATATTTTTTAGTAAGAACTTTTTGATCTATCGACTAAATCGTCCATATACGACCGATTGAACACAAAGGTGACAATGTGTAATACCACTCAGCTCAAAATGCCCCCTAAACCTCATTTTAGCCTTTTATAGCGATTTTACTCAGTAATTATAGATGGATAATCTTGCACTGTCTTAGTCATCCCTCTTTCGCGAGATTCTAATTTAAATACTTATGTCTAATACTTTTGAGATATGTGATGTAAGTCACTATAGGAGGAAAAGCCGATTGTGATGATCGCTAGCGTTACGAGCCCTGTTTATTAGCTTCAACTTTCTGCTTTTTGATGTACCAAATTAAAATAGGTATTTCGATTAAGCCATAAGTAATGAGCGTAAACCAAACCCAATTAACATTCATAATGAACAAATTGAATTCATGACCACTACCCCAATAATGCAGGCCAACGACTAGCAAAGAAAAAGCTGAAACAAAAAGGTCATAAACTGAAATTTTGTTCAAGCTGTCACCAGCTAACTTCGGATAGATAGAAAGGTACGCCACTAAAATAATAATTAGGTTTAATAATAGAATAGATAATTCTGGTGAATCCATTTAAAGCAATACTCCTTATAACGGTGTATTTACGGAATTCCGTAAACTAAATTTAAATGACTGAATGCAATTAAAAATAGCAATATATACCAATATTTAAGTAGATAATACGTTTAAAACGATTAATTAAGTAATGACACTGAATTTCATACACAAAAAAATGGCAGCATGATAACCTAACTTTTGTTTTATATTAATAGCATATAGATATGAGGTAAACATGAATAAACTGATCATAACGATATTAGTAAGTATTGCACTCCAAGGTTGCACGACAACAACCAAAACATGTTATATCTCTCCAGGTGGCACCTGTACTCCATCTGAGTCAGCTGCCGACTCTAAAATATAGGCAAGAAGCTGATAGAAAAATAAACGTCGCTATCGTTATCAAATAATAGCGACGAAATGATATATACATCACGCCTTAATCTCCATAACAACAAGCTCGCTCACAGTTTCCAGCCCCATCCTCTCAGAAAAATGCCTAAATTCACTTTATTGCTATTTTTAATACGTATTTAACAGTAAAAGAAACGCCTATGTCATCAGTGAGCATTGTTACCCATTTACTCTTATTATTAGTCACCTATATCGGTATATTTTATCGTGTACACCAGCAACACCCTATCACAATAGGGAAACCGCTCACCCTCGAGCAAGTCCTTGCAATTAAAGCTCGGTTCATCATTTACACTTTACTGGTGTTTGGTATATCAATACTGGTCAATTTCCCAAATTTATACTGGCAAGGTTAATATCTAGAATGGTATTTATACACCTCTTCCCGCTACATCACTTATCTTAGATCTGATTTTTCAACTTATCAATTAACGCTGACGGTAAATTCTGTGCCTCTCTAACGCCTGCAGATACGCTTTTGCCATTAAGTGGTCAACATCAATACCGCATACGAAATCCAATAAACTTCGCACAACTATTGTAAATAACAATCACACAATAGTTAAGCAATCGTTAACTTATGGTTATGCAAAGTGAGGTTTTAGCTCATCAAAATCCTCTTTTAAGCTTGTGTATCGACATATCTACAAAATCGCGATTACAGCGATTAAAATTAAGTAATTAACGTCTTAGTCTCAAATAAAAAATAACGTGCTCAGCGCTTCTGAGGACGTTATTTTATATAACAAAAACAACTAAAACCGTCAGTCCTTAGTTGTATTTAATTTCTAATTTTTCCTTGATTTTTGAATATACATTAAAAATCAGAGTCAAAACTCTTTAAATACAACCACTTAAAATGTAAACCCCAGTTAACACACATGGTTATCCACAGAATCTGTGGATAACCTGATTAAAATACCTATTATTGGTAGGATAATCCAATCATATGCCTAATTTAGTCCACAACCGCGTTTTTATGCTTAAAGTTATGCACAACAGGAGTAATGCTAAGGAGATATATACACAATGCGGATATATTTGTGTATAACGTGTGAGGCATAAAAAAAGCCTCAATCGAGGCTTCTTTATCATCAGTATATGTCGTTAACTATTCAGTCTGAGCTGATTAGTTTACGCCTGACTCATCTTCAAGTTGTTTGCGTAATTCCGCTTCTAATTCTTGTTGTAATTCGTCTTGAAGTTGATAATACGATAAATCGTTTTCATTATAGTCCATCATAACCACCTTACTTGTACCAAATAGTACATCGTTAAATATGTCGATAATCGATAACCTGCTTATCACACTTCTCCGAACAACCCTTTGCTCAGCTCATGTATTAATCGTAACACAGCATTTTCAGTCTGCAATATTTGTTGATCTGGATGAAAAGTTTGATCATGGTCAATAAATCTATTTTGTAATTATTTATCAACATTTTGATTATCAGCTCTTCATATGAAAGTAAACTAACGAAATAACAAAGGAACCATTACCTCAAATACAAGGAGGTGACTAAAACTGAACAAAAATAAACAAAATAGAACAACTTAATATAAGTTATATCAAAAAGTAATATGGAAGGTTTTTGACGCTAATATCAGCACATCAATGAATTGACAAGAAAAGGAGTTGGCTAGGAAATGACGTAACAGACTCTGTTTATACAGTGATAGGAGTGACTTTAACAATCACTCCATCATTGCAACTATTCTGCTTTAGGCGAGTAAATAAAGATTAGTACTTTAAGACCTTTACCCACTTCTGCTTCTTTAAATACAGCTGGCGGCGCAAGTTGTTCTTGAAACACACAATCAGGGCAATGCTCTGCTACATTATCAAATAAGAACTGTTCACCAAGCTCAGGAGCATTTAAACATAACATCACTTTACCACCCGGTTTCATCAACTGTGGGATACGCTTAATGATCTTGCTGTAGTCACGTTTAATATCAACACTGCCTTTTTGGAATGACGGTGGATCCGAGATCAACAGGTCATAAGGACCGTGCTTACGCAAGCGACCATATGATTTAAAGATATCAACGCCTTCAAATTTAACCCGCTTAAGATCATGACCATTACTGCGGTGATTATCACGACCCATGGTTAATGAGGTACGGCTAAGATCAACGTTCATCACCTTGTCTGCACCACCCGCTAAAGCGGCAACAGAGAAAGCACATGTATATGAGAACAAATTTAATACATTGGCATTTTCTGCATGCTCTTTCACCCACTGACGGCCATTCGCCATATCTAGGAATAACCCTGTATTTTGCGCACGACCAAATTCTAAATTGAAAGTCATACCATTTTCAGTGATTTCGGTACGGTGACACTCTTCGCCAAGGAACAATGCTGTAGGCGCACGTTCACGACAGCGGAATTGCACGAGTACAGTTTTACATTGCTCACCAAGTTGTGCTTGAAGCGATTCAGCTAACAATAATAAGTAATCGTTTTCTTCTTCTTTGTATAGCGTAATAAGTGCAACTGGTGGTAACCAATCAATGTTCATGTGTTCAAAACCAGCATACGTATGGCCACGACCATGGAACAAGCGACAAGCATCTTCTGCTGCAGCAGAAAAATCAATAAATTCAAGCGGCAATTTCACATCAGCCTCAGACATAGCAACAGTCACAATCTTGTTCACCTTAATTAATTTTACAAAATAAAAAGGGATGCACACTGTACATCCCTTTATTCAATTCACCGCATTATACTTGATTAGCACTAAAATGCGATCAAGCGGATCGGTTATTTTTTCACATCAACATCACTACTGATCAGTATCGACATCCAGTTCTGATCATTAATGGTTTCTAAGCCAATTTTAACAATCATGGTTAGCGGTACAGCGAGTAGCATACCAACAAGGCCAAGTAACCAACCCCAGAAGATTAATGATAAGAATACAATCAAAGTTGATAATCCCAGTCCTTTACCCATGAAGCGTGGCTCTACAACGTTACCCATGATCAAATTAATTGTGACATAGCCAGCAGCGACTGCACCAGCTTGTGGTAGACCCAGCTGTAAAGTCGTTAGAATCACTGCCGGTACTGCGGCAATTAAAGAACCGATATTAGGTACGTAGTTGAGTAGGAATGCAATCAATCCCCACAGAAGATAGAAATCCACATCCATTATAAACAACATTAAACCAACAGATATACCCGTCGCCATGCTAACTAGCGTTTTGATCGCTACGTACTTGTTCACTGAATCTAAGAACTTGTCTAGCTGTGCTAATTTGAAGTCAGGGTCTTTAAACATTAAATGTAGTTTCTTCGGTAATACATCACCTTCAAACAACATAAAGACGACAGTTAATAAGATCAGGAAGATATTGGCCATCACCCCAGACAAACTACTCACCATGCTAGATACCATAGTAACAGCGGTGCCTGGATTGAAGTATTCCAATAAAGTGTCTGATGATATTTGAATATTGTATTTATTTAAGAATATGACTAGCTCGCCATAATGTCCTCTAATTTGGCTTTGATAATCACCAATATTACTCGTTAGTTGTTGTACACTCGAACCAATGACACTGGTGATCGTCAAGCCAATCAAGATAGCTACAATCAACACCATAAAAATGGCTATTGCACGAGGGATACGGCAACGAGTGATCACATTGACCAACGGATTACAAATAATAGCAATAAACACAGCAAGCAAAAATGGAATTATAATCGGCGTGGCTATTTTGATACCACCGAGGATAATGATCACAGCGGCTATCATCCCCACATTACGCATCTGGCTATTTTCGTTTAAAATTAGTTTCATAGTTACTCATTAAGGTGCTACTGGGCGCTAATAGTCGCCAGTATTCTACGACGTGATTGATGAATATAACCTTAACAAGGTTAAAACACTAATAATATTAGATTGTGAATATTTGCAATCGCATGCTAAACAAGGAATTAAATGCAGTGAATATAACTATGATTTGAAATAAGATATTTTGAAGATGTTATTTTGAAGATGTTATTTTGAAGATGTTATTTTGAAGATGTTATTTTGAAAATGTTATTTTGAAAATAATGTTTGAAGCAGAAATGGTGGAGCCAAACGGGATCGAACCGATGACCTCGACACTGCCAGTGTCGCGCTCTCCCAACTGAGCTATGGCCCCATTTCTACAGCAGCGTTCGCTACTGCAGAGAATAATATGCATCTGCCGTTTAACTGTCAATATCTATAATTTAAAAATCAACATCAAACGACAGAAAGTATATTATTTACACACCCTTAGGCGTTTTCACGTGCAGCAATAAATGCTAACGCTTTGTCGATACCAGCAAGGCTGCGTTCTTTACCGATAAGCTTTAGCGTTACATCTAATGACGGAGATTGACCGGCACCAGTGATAGCAACACGTAGTGGCATACCTACTTTACCCATGCCAACTTCAAGTTCAGTCGCTGTTTCGTTAATAGCAGCGTGTAGAACTTCAGCATCGCTCCAATCTGTAATCGCAGCTAACTTCTCTTGCACTTTAACTAATGCTTCTTTCGCTACTGGACGTAAATGTTTCTTCGCCGCAGTTGCATCAAATTCAGCATAGTCTTCAAAGAAGTAACGGCTAGATGCAGCAAGTTCTTTTAACGTTTTAGCACGTTCAGAAAGTACTTTAACAATCTCAGCTAGCTCAGGGCCATTAGTTGTATCAATGCCTTGATCTGCCATGTGCCACTCAAGGTGAGATGCAACATATTCAGGTGCTAGTGTCTTAATGTAATGCTGATTTACCCATTGTAGCTTCTCAGTATTAAACGCTGATGGCGCTTTGTTTACTGCATCTAGGCTAAACAATTTGATCATTTCTTCAGTACTGAAGATTTCTTGATCGCCATGTGACCAGCCCAGACGAACTAAGTAGTTTAGTAGTGCTTCAGGCAGGTAACCATCATCACGATATTGCATAACGCCAACAGCGCCATGACGCTTAGACAGTTTAGCGCCGTCATCACCTAAAATCATTGCAACGTGTGCGTACTCAGGTACTGGTGCGCCAAGTGCTTTTAAGATGTTAATTTGACGTGGCGTATTGTTTAGGTGATCTTCACCACGAACAACATTAGTAATGCCCATATCCCAGTCATCAACAACAACACAGAAGTTGTAAGTTGGTGAACCATCAGTACGGCGGATGATCAGATCATCTAGCTCAGTGTTAGCAAATTCAACTTTGCCACGGATCTTGTCATCAACGATAACAGAACCTTCTTTCGGATTGCGGAAACGTACAACGTAATCAGCACCGGTGTCTTCAATGTCACCATGGCTACATTTACCATCGTAACGTGGGTTTTCTTTGGCAGCCATTTGCTTTTCACGTAATTCATCAAGACGTTCACGTGAACAATAACATTTGTATGCTTTGTCTTCAGAAACTAGTTGATCAACTAACTCATTGTAACGATCGAAACGTTGCGTTTGGAAATAAGGACCTTCATCCCAATCCAGACCAGCCCATTTCATGCCTTCTAAGATCGCGTCAACCGCTTCTTGAGTAGAACGCTCTATATCAGTATCTTCGATACGTAATACAAATTCACCACCTTGGCTTTTTGCATGTAACCAAGAATAAAGCGCTGTACGTGCGCCGCCTACGTGCAAGTAGCCAGTTGGGCTAGGTGCAAAACGAGTCTTAACAGTCATAAGTCTCACAATACCTTTTACATTATTTGATTCGCTTAACCTACTAGCAGGTTAAGCACATGATGCTGCGCATTTTACCACTAAAGATAAAACTAACAACAGCGAACTATCATTAACGAACGATGTACCACTATTAATTAACTATGTGTAGCTAAGAGTGCCAGTAAATCATCTTCAGTCAGAATATCTATGTCTAACTCTTGCGCTTTAGTGAGCTTAGAACCTGCTGCAGGACCTGCCACTAACGCCGTCGTTTTCTTCGACACACTACCAGCCACTTTTGCGCCTAAATCTTGTAACCGTGTTTTAGCCTCGGCACGAGAGATATTCACTAACGTTCCGGTGATCACATAAATAGTGCCTAACAAGGGTTGCTGACTTTCTTCTTTAACCGCAACATCATCCCAGCTCATGCCCGCTTCAATTAGCTGGTCAATCACTTCAAGGTTATGCGCTTCACGGAAGAAGTAGTAAATGTGTTTAGCAACAATATCACCGACATCCGAAATCAGAATTAAGCGTTCTACAGAGGCTTTTTTGATTGCGTCTAAAGTTAACAAATCATTGGCTAAGTTAGCCGCTGTCGCTTCCCCTACTTCACGAATACCCAGTGAATATAAGAACTTGGCTAACGTGGTGTGTTTTGCTACTTTTAATGCTTCTAATAAGTTAGTGGCTTTCTTTGGCCCCATGCGATCTAACAGGGTTAACTTCCCAAAAGTCACGGTAAATAGGTCGGCTGGGGTTTTAATTAAATCAGCATCAACCAATTGCTCAACAAGCTTGTCACCCAAACCATCAACGTTTAGCGCTTTACGCGATGCAAAATGTTTAATCGCTTCTTTACGTTGTGCACCACAATACAGACCAGCGGTACAACGCACTGTTGCTTCACCTTCGATACGCTCTACTTCTGAATCACACACTGGGCACTTTGCCGGGAATACGATATCTTGGGCATCATCAGGGCGGCGCTCTAGCATCACACGCGCAACCTGCGGAATAACATCACCCGCACGGCGAATGATCACCTGATCTTTAATTTTAATGCCTAAACGGGCAATTTCATCAGAGTTATGTAGTGTGGCATTACTTACTGTCACACCACCAACAAACACAGGTTCTAGACGTGCGACCGGTGTGATTGCGCCAGTACGGCCAACTTGGAATTCAACATCCAATAATGTCGTTATCTCTTCTTGCGCAGGAAACTTATGTGACGTGGCCCAACGTGGTGCTCGCGCAACAAAACCCAATGTTTTCTGTAGGGCTAAATCATCGACTTTATACACGACACCATCAATGTCATACGACAGTGAATCACGGCGCTTACCAATCTGTTCATAGAAGTCTAAGCAGCCTTGATAACCCATAGCAACCGTTACATCTGCACAAACAGGTAAACCCCATTGCTTCAATTTTTGTAAATTTTCGGCATGCGAATTTGATAAGCCTTTACCTTCAACCTCACCTTCCACGACACCTAATGAATAGGCATTAAAGGCTAACGGACGACTTGCGGCAATTTTAGGGTCAAGCTGACGTAAGCTACCAGCGGCGGCATTGCGCGGATTGACAAAGGTCTTTTCACCTTTCTTTTTGGCATTGATATTCAATTGCTCAAAACCCGCTTTTGGCATAAAGACTTCACCACGTACTTCTAAACGTTCAGGAAAGTCATCACCACGTAAGCGTAATGGGATTGATTTGATGGTTTTTACATTTTCAGAAATGTCTTCACCGATTTGACCATCACCACGGGTGGCAGCACGAACAAAGTCACCATTCTCATACAGGATACTCACTGCAAGACCATCGAGCTTTGGTTCACAGCTAAACTTAATCTCTGCTTTCGTTAATAAACGATCTTGTAAACGCTTTTCGAACGCTAACAACTCTTCTTCAGAAAACACATTATCCAATGACAACATTGGCATTTCATGCTGAATCTGGCTAAAGCCAGTTAAAGCTTCCCCCCCCACTTTTTGAGTTGGAGATGTGGCTAATGCAAGCTCAGGAAACTCGATTTCGAGCTGTTTTAGCTCACGTAATAAACGGTCATATTCCGCATCCGGTACGGTGGGATTGTCTAATACGTAATATTGGTGATTATATTCTTCAAGTTGCAGTGTTAAGGTTTGAATTTGTTTTACTTGTTCTGTCATCTTTACTTCCAAAGATAAAAAATTCCGAAGATCAAAAAAAGCCCCACCGAAGTGAGGCATTTATCTGGATAACATTATTTATTTCGCTAATGCTTTATGTTCTAACTTGCGAATGAACGCTTGTTCTTGCTCAATGGCTTCTTCTGTAAATGGGTTACGTGATGCATCCATTAATAGACCATCAACACCTTCAGCAATACGCTCTGCAGCATTTAGCATTAGGTTGTAATTGTGAGATGCTTGACCTGCACACGGGAACATCATGAATAATGATACACCTGGTGATTCAAATTGCTCCATTATATCAATATCAAAAACACCCGGTTTAACCATGTTAGCTAAACTAAAGATAACGGGTCCTTTACCTGCGGCATCAACATGACGGTGAAAAATATTCATCGCGCCAAATTTAAAGCCAAGCGCTGATAATTCTTGTAGCAATTCAGCACCGGCAATACGCTTGCCTTCACGAGCCATAATATTAATCACAAATACCGCTTCATCCGCAGTATCATCAATTGGTTTTTCTTGTACCCTTGCTGCGCTAGCATTTGTATTGTCGGCGATATCGTCACCGCTATGATCAAGATTGTTCTGTTCGTCTTGCGTCTGACTTTCAACAACCACTTGCTCTTGTCGCCCAGGTTCTGATTTAACTTCAGCCGCTGACGTTTCTAGCGTATCAACAACATCATAACTGACATCATTCATCGCTGTATCATCCCTTGATGAAGGAGTGTCTACATCCATGGCAGTAAACGTTCCGCTTAGCACTGTAGTGTCTTCCGTTGCTTTCGATGCACCAAACTGAGGCTCAATTTTCTCAACGGTTATCGGCGTTGGTTCAACTGGCGCTTTAGGCACACTGATGTTCTCTTCTCCAGGCTGACTAACAACACGTTTTTCGCCAATACCATCAAGGTCAAACCCTTGCTTATCTTTAACGTTAGCGTCAACTTTACTTAATGGTTTGTCTTTTAATGGTTTTACTTGGTTCTTTTTATTTGACCAAAGGCCATGGGTAATTAAAGCAACAATTGCAATAAACCCTAAAATGATGAGAACAAGTCGCAAATCTTGCATAACAGCCTATCTCTTAATGTTAATTGTCTGTAAGTTCAATCGCAGTCGAAATATCTACGGCGACTATTCGAGAGACCCCTGGTTCATGCATGGTCACCCCTATTAATTGCTGAGCCATTTCCATGGCTAACTTATTATGACTAATATAAATAAATTGTACTGTTTCTGACATCTCCTGAACCAGTTTACAAAAACGCCCGACATTTAATTCATCGAGTGGTGCATCAACTTCATCTAGCATACAAAATGGCGCTGGATTTAATCTAAATATAGCAAAGACTAACGACAGTGCCGTTAATGCTTTTTCACCACCGGAAAGTAAAGAAATTCGTGCATTCTTTTTCCCTGGCGGTCGCGCCATAATGGTTACTCCCGTGTCTAATAAGTTGCTCGATGTTAGCTCTAACCAAGCTGCACCACCGCCAAACACTTTAGGAAATAACATTTTAAAATCATCATTAATTTTTTCAAACGTAGTCGCAAAACGCGCCCGAGTTTGCTTATCTATTTTAACAATCGCGGCTTCTAACGTAGCAATGGCTTTTTCTAAGTCATCGGTTTGCTCGTCTAAATACTGCTTACGCTGCGATTGTTGTTCATATTCTTCGACTGCAGCAAGGTTGACAGCACCAATCTTCTGTAACTGTACTTCAAACTGTTTTAGCTGCTGCTGATATTCTTTTAGTGTTAATATGTTAACACACTCACGTTTTAATGTGTCTACATCCACATTATCATCCGCAATCTGTTGATATAATAGTTGTTCTTTTGCTTTATTGTTCGCTTGTTTTAAATCAAGCTGCTGTATTTTGTCTTTAACTTTTAAGCAACTTGCCATTATCCTAGCACGTTTTTCTTCAACATCACGCTTGTCATTAAGTAGTTTAGCGCGTGTTGTTTTCTTTTGGCTATTATCATTTTCAATCGCAATTTGTTTTTCTGCAGCAATCGCACGCGCCGTTTCTAACTGTTGCAAGTTTTCAGCATATAATGAGTTGTCACCTAATGCAGCAATATCTTGTAAAATAGTTTGGTATTGAGAATCTGTTTTAGCAATTAATTGCTGCTGTTTCTCAATTTCGACCGCAAACTTGGTTTTAACTAAAAGCAATTGCTGTACTTGTTTTTCAAGTACTTTCTGTTCTTGTAAAAATCGCGCTTTATCTGCTTTTGCCGCTTCTGATTTTTGAATCAAACCATCATCATTAGCAAGCTGTCCAATCGTCACCTGAGTCGAGATTATCTGTTCATTAAAACGCTGTACTTCTTCTGCTTCAATCGCCAATAAATTATCAAGTGTGGATAAACGTGTATTTAACTGGTCGTGATTAAGCTGCCATTGGGCTTGCTGTTGCTGTAATAAGTCCAATTCTATCGTTAATTGTGATACTTCACTTTGTTTTAAAGTAAGATTAGCTTGAACCTTATCGATTTGATCTTGGTAATCACCCTGTGTCACCGACAACGCCGTTAATTGATTATGCTGCGTAGCAATCATTGTTTCAATCACAAGTAAACGCGCCTGTTGCTGCGATGCTTGCAATTGCATTTCAATCCGGCCTTGCGCAGAAGACACATTGGCTTTCGCATGCTGTGATAACCATACACCTTCATCGGTAAACCAATCTCCATGGGCAGTGATATAACTGTACTCTCCATGGCTATTAGCACCCACTTGCGCATCATTAATCGTTGCCACACAAGTCACTTGATTTAGCTGTCGATTAAATAAGTTATTTTTAACCTTACTTGCTAACGAACCAGCGCGTGCAACACAATGGCTAGGTTTGAACCATTGCAAAGCAGGTAACTCAGCCAGATCAAATTGTGCAAGTTGCTCGTCACTAATGCAGTAAGCATCAAGCCAATTTGCGAGCACTTTCTCTACTGCAGCTTCCCAACCGGATTCTACATCTAACTGTTGTAATAATTTTAACGGTATTGACTCGAAATTACATTCTAACCAAGTATGCGCGTGGTCTGCATGTTCCGCTTTACGTAATAACTCCGTGATAACACTCAATGATGCTTTTATTTCAGTTTGTTCAGTCACGTTTTTCTGAATATAAATCTCAAGTTCTGAAACTTGTTTGTTGATCCCTTGAAAACCATTATTCAACCCAGCGAGTTCGTGGGCTAAGCGCGTTTCTTGAGACTGTAACTGTTGCTGCTCTGTAGTTTTATCCGTGATAAGTGCTTGCTTGCTGTGCAGCTCGAGCTGCTGCTGTTCTTCTTTTAGATCAATGCGTTGCAGCTTACTTTTATTAAGTACTGATTCTGCACTTTGTAATGCATTGGTCAATACATCAAGTTTACTACTAAAACGTTGTACCTTATCAAGGTATACCGCATGCTGTGCCATAGCTTGGTCACTACTGATGGTGGCAGATGCTAATGATTGTTCAATCACTAATAATTCGGCCGTCATGCGATTATAGTCAGTCTCAGTCAATGACGCCTGCTGCTGATGCACTTGTAATTGGGTTTGCTCTTCTTTCAGTAAGATTTGTAACTTTTCACTTTGCTGCTGATATTCTTGTTGCTTACCTGCGGACTCTTGCTTACGCGCTTTGTGATGCAGTATTTTCTGTTCTATCTTGGTTAGCTCTGTACCTTGTAAATAAAACGCTTGTTGCTGATTTTCAATAAGTATCGTTAATTCATTTAGCTGCACATCAGAATCTGTTATTTGAGTCTGAAGTTTAGTGGCGGTTGCTGTAAATTTTTCCTGCTCACTCATTAACACTAATTTTTGCTGAGTCAGTTGGTTAATCGAGCGCTCTACATCATATATTTGCACTAAACCAAGACGGCTTTTCGCTTCTCGCTGCTGCTGTTTTAACGATCTAAATTGTTGCGCGACAACCGACTGCACCTTCAACTTATCGATTTGCGCACCCAATTCAATACGAATGTCAGTAAGTCGATTTAGGTTATCTTTCGTTTGATTAATACGTAATTCAGTTTCGCGACGTTTTTCTTTATATTTAGAAATGCCCGCGGCTTCTTCAATAAAGTGGCGCAGTTCATGAGGTTTGGACTCGATTAAACGTGAGATCATGCCTTGTTCGATAATCGCATAACTGCGTGGGCCTAAGCCTGTGCCTAAAAACAGTTCGGTCACATCTTTACGACGGCACTTTTTACCGTTGAGGTAATATTGATTAGTACCATCACGGTATAATTCACGACGAATAGACACTTCATTATATTGTAATAAAGCATGATCAATACGTTGCTGAGCATTATCAAATAGCAGTTCAACACTGGCTCTTGAGACAGGAGAACGCGCCACTGAACCGTTAAAAATAACGTCAGACATTGCATCACCACGCAAGTGCTTCGCCGAGCTTTCGCCCAGCACCCAGCGTACGGCATCAATAATATTTGATTTACCACAACCATTAGGGCCTACAACAGCGGTCATATCGTGCGGAAAAAGCAATTCTGTAGTATCAACAAATGACTTAAAGCCAGATATTTTGATCTTTTTAAGGTACATATCAAACAACGCATATAGAATAACCAGAAAACTTTAGCAGATGTATCTGCAATATTAAAGATTCGTCTGAACAGAATGGAAAAGCTGCTGCTTTTTACTGCACTTTTTACCTCAATCGGGGTCTCTTTTAGTGCAATGATAGATGCACCACAGTAACCACATGATAAGCTGTGCTACATAAACCACCCATAAGGCGCCATAGAATATGCTTTCAATAAAACCATCGTTATCGGGATTTCAATATTTCTTGCAAGGTTTTGACTTAATTCGTCAACCTAAGCTAAGACCTTTTGTATTGATCCCGCTATTAGTTAACCTCATGTTGTTTTCGGTTAGCTTTTATTTCTTATTTCAACAAATCGATGTGTGGCTAATGCAACTCGAAGCAAGCCTAGACTGGTTAAGCTGGTTAGTTTATATCATCAAACCCCTCGCCTTTATCCTTATACTGCTATTATTCGGGTTCTTTTTTGGTGCTATTGCCAATATTATTGCCGCGCCGTTTAATGGCCTATTAGCAGAACAAACCGAACTGCTATTAAGTAATAAGCCGATGCCAGAAAGTAGCATTAAAGATATTATATTAGATATTCCCCGAGTACTGACGCGCGAGCTTAAAAAGATAAAATACTACATTCCCCGTGCCATTGGTTTACTGCTGTTATTTTTCATTCCAGTTGTCGGTCAGACCGTGGCGCCAGTATTGTGGTTTATCTTTACCGCGTGGATGTTGGCCATTCAATATGCCGATTACACCTTTGATAACAATAAAGTTGGCTTTGACGAGATGCGCAGCGAACTATCATCAAACCGTATGCAGTCGTTAAGTTTTGGCTCTATGGTGGCACTGTGTCAGTCTATTCCCGTGGTTAATTTCATCGTTATGCCTGTTGCCGTATGTGGCGCAACAGCAATGTGGGTTGATAGCAGCGATAAGTAGACACTGCAACGCATAGAGATGATGTTCGTTAAAATAAAAGACCCCGTTAACGCATTAACGGGGTCTTTTTGTTTCATATATTCTTTAATAACGACAACTATATCGTTTACTCGATCACTCGTAACGAATTAACAGCGCTTTAGTACTAAAGAACCCACAGAGTAACCAGCACCAAACGAACAGATTAACGCGAGATCTCCACTTTCCACACCGTCTTGATGTAAATGGAAGGCAATAATTGAGCCGGCCGATGCAGTATTCGCATACTCATCTAGAATAATAGGCGCTTCTGCAGCCGATGGATCACGACCCAATAGCTTCTTTGCTAAATAATTATTCATGTTGATATTCGCTTGATGTAACCATAAACGTTTAAAGTCACCTGCTTGCAACTCTAAACCGTTTAACTGTTCTGTGATCAAGTTATAAACAGTAGGTAATACTTCTTTAAATACCTTGCGCCCATTTTGCATAAAGAAACTTGAGTCAGCATTGATATCAACGCCTTCACTGCGGCTTAAATACCCAAGGTTATTACGGATATTATTTGAGTACTGGGTAAACAACTTACTATCAATGATCTCGTAGCAATGTTCACTCGTTGCTGTGGCTTTATCTTCAATCACGACAGCTGTACACACGTCACCAAAAATAAAGTGGCTGTCACGATCTTTAAAGTTTAAATGCGCAGAACAAATTTCAGGGTTAACCACTAACGCTGCTTTACTACGTCCTGACTTAACCGCGTCCATGGCACTAGCAATAGCAAATGTAGCCGATGAACACGCCACACTCATATCATAAGCAAAACCGTTAGCGCCAAGGAAGTGTTGCAGCTCAACAGCCATTGCCGGATACGCGCGTTGGAAACCAGACGCTGCAAAAATAATTAAATCGATATCTTGTGCTTCTTTATTGGCTGCAGCTAATGCTTGTTTGGCGGCAACTAACGCCATTTGTACCGTAATACTAGGTTCATCGTCAGCAATAGGTTGAAATACCGGACGCATGATAGCTGGATCTAAAATACCCGCTTTGCTCATCACAAAACGACTTTTAATGCCTGATGCTTTCTCAATAAACTCACTGCTTGAATGCGCTTTGGCAGTTAATTCGCCAGCTTCAATCGCAACGGCATTGTCTGTATTAAAATTATCAACGTAGCAATTAAAGCTCGTTACTAATTCATCATTACTAATTACATCAGGAGGGGTGAATAAACCGCTACCACTAATTACTACATTACTCATTACATTGTCCTTTATCGACTAATTAGCTTTAGCTACTATCAACTAAGTTGGATACAGTGACCACTAAAATAAAGCAAACAGTTAGCTAGATCTAGTTACCTATCCGACAAAATGAAAAAATAACACCCTGTTATCAAATAACATGGGTTAAAATTGCGAAGCAAACACTAAATTACATAAGTAACAAGGAACTAACCTATCGTATTTGGTCTATATATAGAGTGGACTCAACGCGATAAATTAATAAATCATTAAATAAAATTAATAAATTATTAAATAGAATTAATTTGTTGATTAAACCAAATTTAGACACTATGTTGTTAAGCATCACGCATAACCAATAGTTATAAGTGCTTATCATTTTAGAACCTAACGATATAACAAAACAGAATTTTCAATTTTCAAACTAATCAGTATGCTTAAGCTATAAATTAGTTAGTTATAAGTTACGAGTATTCATTTATATAGGGAAATCTCATGAGCCAAATTTTACAAGACAATTCATTGTCTATCGGTGACACACCTTTAGTTCGTTTAAACCGTGTAACAACAGGTAACGTCTTTGCAAAAATAGAAAGCCGCAACCCAAGTGCAAGTGTTAAGTGCCGTATCGGTGCTAACATGATCTGGCAAGCAGAAAAAGACGGTCTCTTAAAAGAAGGAATTGATATCGTTGAGCCAACAAGTGGTAATACCGGTATTGCATTAGCATTTGTAGCTGCGGCTCGTGGTTATAAGCTCACATTAACAATGCCAAATACAATGAGCCTTGAACGTCGCAAATTGCTTAAAGCATTGGGCGCAAACCTCGTTCTAACGGATGGTGCTAAGGGTATGAAAGGCGCGATTGATAAAGCGACTGAGATCCGTGACGCAAATCCTGAAACTACGATTTTATTACAACAATTTGAAAATCCAGCTAACCCAGCAATCCATGAACAAACAACGGGTCCAGAAATCTGGGAAGCAACCGACGGTAAAGTCGATATTTTAGTATCAGGTGTAGGTACGGGCGGTACGATTACAGGTACAAGCCGCTATATTAAATTAAATAAAGGTAAAGAACTTTTATCTGTTGCTGTTGAACCAACTAATTCACCTGTTATCAGTCAAGCGAAAGCCGGTGAAGCATTAACGCCAGGTCCACATAAAATTCAAGGTATTGGCGCAGGTTTCATCCCAGGTAACCTTGATCTAGAAATGGTCGACCGTGTAGAAGCCGTGTCTAATGAAGAATCTATCGAAATGGCACAACGTCTAATGAAAGAAGAAGGTATCTTAGCCGGTATTTCTTCAGGTGCAGCTGTTGTTGTTGCAGCCCGTTTAGCTGCGTTACCTGAATTTGCAGATAAGAACATTGTCGTCATCCTGCCATCGTCAGGCGAACGTTATTTAAGTACTGCATTATTTGATGGTGTATTTACTGAGCAAGAACTCCAACAATAGTTACAACCGTGTTGTTATAGTTACAACCGTAATCTTGTAGTTACATCAAATTAACAAGATTAACAAAAGCCGCACTAGCGGCTTTTTTTTGTACAAGCCACTTTTTTTATTCCTATTGATAGCGGTCACACTTTGCTCCTTTTGTTGTAATTAAACTACAACACAGGGCTAAATTAGGGGTAATATACTGACATCGCATTGTTTTGTCGTAAAACTTACAAAAACATGATCTATACCCATTTTTTGTATGAAAAAAAGTTATTTTACACTGTAAAATTAGATTACAATTACACTTATGGTTATAGTAAACACTCTTTTAGAATCGTTATTTTAAGGAAAAGTTATGTATCAAAAATCAGTTGTAATTATCGCACCAAACGGTCTTCACACTCGTCCTGCTGCTCTTTTCGTAAAAAAAGCAAAAGAATTCGAATCAAAAATCTCTGTTGAAGCTGGCGGTAAATCTGCAAGTGCTACAAGCTTATTTAAACTACAAACGTTAGGCCTTTCTAAAGGTGTAACAATGACTATTTCTGCTGAAGGTACTGACGAGCAAGCGGCTGTTGAAGCGCTAGTAGCGCTTATGGATGTTTTAGAATAAATCCCATCCGTTATTAATGTATTTTTTGTATTGAAGTAAGGAAAGGTTATGATATCAGGCATTCTCGCCTCACCAGGTATTGCTTTTGGTAAAGCACAACTATTCATTAACGAAGAAATTGTTCTTAACCAACAAACTATTGAAACGGCACAGATCGATGAACAAATAGCTATCTTTTTAGCTGCTAGGGATAAGTCTGCTATACAGCTTGAAGCTATTACGGAAATGGCACGCCAAACATTTGGCGACGAGAAAGCTGAAATCTTCGAGGGACACATGATGTTACTTGAAGACGAAGAGCTTGAAGAAGATATCGTAACCTTTATTAAAAAAAATAAAGTATCGGCAGATTTTGCAATTCACAGCATCATTGAAGAAAATGCTGAAATGATGGCTGCATTAGATGACCCTTATTTAAGAGAACGCGCTGCGGATTTCCGTGATATCGGTAACCGTATCGTAAAAAATGCGCTAGGCATGGAAATCGTGTCATTAAGCGCAATCGAAGAGCAAGTGATTCTAATCGCAAGCGATTTAACACCGTCAGAAACAGCACAGATTAACCTAGATAAAATCTTAGGTTTCGTGACTGACTTAGGTGGCCGTACTGCACATACATCAATCATGGCGCGCTCATTAGAGCTACCAGCGGTTGTTGGTACAGGCAACGTAACTGAAATAATCAAATCAGGTGACTTCGTTATTCTTGATGCCATTAACAATAACGTTATTGTTAACCCATCAGAAGACGTAATCAAAGAATACAAAGTAACTCAAGCACAGTATCTTGCTGACAAAGCTGAGCTGCTTAAAATGAAAGACTTACCTGCAATCACGCTTGACGGTCATCACGTAGAAGTGTGTGGTAATGTTGGTACAGTAAAAGATTGTGCTGGTGTAATTCGTAATGGCGGCGAAGGCGTTGGTCTTTACCGTACCGAATTCCTATTTATGGATCGCGATAGCTTACCAACTGAAGATGAACAGTTCGAAGCATACAAAGCGGTTGCAGAAAGCATGAATGGTCAAGGTGTGATCATTCGTACTATGGATATTGGTGGCGACAAAGATCTACCATACCTAAACTTACCAAAAGAAATGAACCCATTCTTGGGTTGGCGCGCGATCCGAATCTGTTTCGACCGTCCAGAAATCATGAACGCACAGCTACGCGCTATTTTACGTGCATCTGCATTTGGTAAAGTTCGCATTATGTTCCCGATGATTATTTCTGTAGAAGAAGTACGTCGCCTTAAGGATATTCTTGAGACTCTGAAAGCCGAATTAACCTCTGAAGGTCACGCTTTTGATAACGCAATTGAAACAGGTGTCATGGTTGAAACACCAGCAGCTGCTGCAATTGCACATCACCTTATTAAAGAAGTAGACTTCTTTAGTATTGGTACTAACGATTTAACGCAGTACACACTTGCGGTAGACCGTGGTAACGAAATGATTTCAGATCTGTATAACCCAATGACGCCAGCGGTACTAACGCTGATTAAGCAGGTTATCGATGCTTCACATGCTGCAGGCAAGTGGACAGGTATGTGTGGTGAACTTGCGGGTGACGAAACTGCAACACTGCTACTACTCGGCATGGGTTTAGATGAGTTCTCTATGAGCGGGATCTCAATTCCTAAAGTGAAGAAAACGATTCGTAATGCTAATTTCACTGACGTTAAACAGTTAGCAGACCAAGCATTAAGCTGTGCAACAGCTGGCGAAATAGCGGAGTTAGTGGCTCAGTTCACTAAACAGCGCGCTGCTTGCTAATTAATTCAGTTGTCATAGCATCTAATCTTGTAAGATAATGTTATGATAACAATGTAAAGTCATTGGTTATACACTTGTTCATCACCAATGACTATGTCTACCAAATTCTAGGAGTTAAAAATGGGATTATTCGATAAATTAAAAAAACTGGTTTCAGACGACAGTAAAGACAGCAATACGTTACACATTGTTTCTCCACTTGCCGGTGAAATCGTTGCTATCGAAGATGTGCCAGATGTTATCTTTGCTGAAAAAATTGTTGGTGACGGTATCGCTATCAACCCAACAGGTAACAAACTAGTTGCTCCAGTAACAGGTGAGATCGTAAAAATTTACGAAACTAACCACGCATTCGCAATTCGCTCAGACGAAGGCCTAGAAGTGCTAGTTCACTTCGGTTTAGATACAGTTGAATTACGCGGTGAAGGCTTCACACGTATTGCTGAAGAAGGTCAACATATCAATGCTGGTGAAACTATCATTGAATTCGATCTAGCACTACTAACTGAAAAAGCGAAATCAGTAATCACACCTTGCATCATCTCAAATATGGATGAAATTAAGAGCATGGAGAAATTCTCTGGTTCAGTTGCACTAGGTGAAACTATTGTTCTTAAAGTTATTAAGGACTAGTACTTAAAATAGTTAGAGATTCGTTTTTAACTACGCATTAAGTATTCAAAAAAGAGCTATTGATAGCTCTTTTTTTTCGCCCGTATTTTCTTACGACTAACGTGAATTCACAAATCACACTGCTCCTATTCTTTAGGCTGTCTACTTTAGGCTACAAACAATTGCATCACAGTGCAATTTCGGCCATCTCTTTTTGCTTGATAAAGCGCTTTATCAGCCTCTTCTTCCAACGCAAATATATTAACGCTTTTACCAATACTGATGCCAATGCTGACTGTCACATTAATGGATAAATTTTGTTTTTTAACAGCATGCTTCATGATTCTAAGACGGACGCTTTCAGCAATACTTTCAGCTGCTTTGGCTGAAGTTAATGGAGAATAGATACTAAACTCTTCGCCACCTGTACGCGCATATATACAGGTACTACCACACTCTTTAGCAATAATCATCGCAATATTTTTAATGACTAAATCGCCTGTCGCATGACCATACTCATCATTCACACGTTTAAAGTTGTCGATATCAAGGATCATAACAGCTGCTTCTTTATGCGGTGCCAAGGCTGCGATCGCATGCTGGTAGCCACGACGATTATAAATATTCGCTAACGGATCAATAAAAGACATATGTTGTAATGAAAATGCATTACGCTGAGTACAGAACATTAAATAACAAAATGTAAGAAAACACTGACTCATTAATAGATTGATACAAGCTAGCGCAGTAGAGAATTCAATAGTGCACATTAAATCAGGCTCACGATATAACAGCAGTATACGTGTCACGTTTAGAGACATTGCCAATACGCACGCCAGAATACAAATATACCTTGTGCGACCATACTGCTTACCTTGATCGCTAAATAAATAATAACAGTTAAAACACAGGCTTATTGTTACTGATAACGTGAGTACTATAATACTGAATAAAATCGGTGCTTCGACTGATAATCCATACGCATACAAGGGACCAATAATCAGGAGCTGGCAAGCATAGAGCCAAAATAAAGATTGTTTTATCTGAAGAAAGCGATGGAAACCATGACTAATTTGACATACACCAAAACACAATAGAATATTGGGGAACATGATATTTAACCATGCATTATTGCTATAACCATCCAGTTTCAAGTACCAAAGTTCTTCAGCGATAATAAACGCAAAAACTAATATAATGGAGGTCGCGACGAGCCAATTACTTACGCCCACATAACGTCGATTACCAATCCAAATACACACCATAATAATCGCCAGAAATAATAATCCAAAAGCGGTGAATATTGCGATGGAAAATAAGTCTAGTATGGATAAGGGCATGGGATTCATTAAACTCTAAAAAAGTGATACTTCATTAACGATTCAACGCAGAGAATTTACCGTATAACCGCATGTTAATCAAGTAGATTAACTGAATAATGACAACCCGAACTATTATCTTTACTACAGCTCAATAGCCTACGGAAATCATATACGCAAAATCCATACACCAGAAATTACGATAATCAAAACCTATCAAAATGTAAAGTTCAATCGATTATACCTACAACCATGTTTATTGCATAATAGCTACATCAAGACGACACAGACACAACGTCTTCACCCTATTTATTTTTATAGAACAATTTATATCAAACCTCTTTATAACAAACATAAGTTAGCTTAATTAATAGCGACGTTAAGGAATATATTATGACAACATTAGTATCGAAAGAAGGCCAAGCGGTTCCACAAGTTACATTCCCAATCCGTCAAGGTGACGCATGGGTTAACCGTACAACAGAAGAACTTTTTGCTAACAAAACTGTGATTGTATTCAGCCTGCCAGGCGCATTCACACCAACGTGTTCTTCAAGCCATCTACCACGTTACAACGAATTAGCTAGCGTATTTTCAGCACATGGCGTTGATGACATATTATGTGTATCAGTAAACGATACCTTTGTAATGAACGCATGGAAAGATGACCAAGAAGCAGAAAACATCACTTTCATTCCAGATGGTAATGGTGAGTTCTCTGCAGGCATGGGCATGTTGGTCGACAAATCTGACATCGGTTTTGGCAAACGTTCATGGCGTTACAGCATGCTGGTTAAAAATGGCGTGGTAGAAAAAATGTTTATCGAAGCTGACGAACCAGGCGACCCGTTCAAGGTTTCTGATGCAGATACTATGCTAGGTTATGTGGCCCCTGAGTACAAAGTACAAGAGTCAATCACCGTATTTACTAAACCGGGTTGCCCGTTCTGTACAAAAGCAAAACAAACCTTGATCGACCAAGGCCTAAACTACGAAGAAGTGGTATTAGGTAAAGACGCAACAACAGTCAGCCTACGTGCAGTAACAGGTAGCAGCACAGTGCCGCAAATCTATATTGGTGGTAAACATATAGGTGGAAGTGAAGCGTTAGAAGCACACTTCGCTTAATATCAGCTACAATTATATTACCGGATAGCGTGTCTCACATGCCGTTATTCGTGGGCAATAAAAAAGGAAGCAGCGATGCTTCCTTTTTCGTTTTAAGCTCTGTTAAACAAAATATCCAGCTATCTAATTTTAGACTTGCGGTTTTATGTGCAGGCGGAAAACCACGACTGGTGATAACGGCATCTTTACTCATACCAAGAACGACATCCCCTTTCTCTATCGCCGTTTTTTCGGATGTACAACCACTAATAACTAAAGCGATTAATGCTAAAATCCAATTACTTTTACTTTGTTTATTATTTTCATGTTTACCCTTTTTAGATTTTAAATACTTTAGCAATATCTTGTAACGACGTAGCTAACTGAGCTTGCTCTTTTGCTGTCATCGCTATTTGAGTGGCCCCCGTTGCTGACTCCAACGATTTTTGTTTTATCGTTACAACATTCTGAGCAACATCTTGTGTCACTACAGATTGCTCTTCGATCGCGGTTGCCACTTGTTCAGTCATTGAGAATATTTGATTGATGGAAACGGTTATATCCTGCAATGTTTTGGCTACAGCTTGAGAATTACTCACTGCTTCAGATGCTTTTGTCTGGCTAACTTCAATCACATTAAACGCTGCATCTGCATCGGCTTGTAGCGCACTAATAAAGCTTTCTATTTCTGCTGTTGACTCTTGAGTGCGCTTAGCTAATGTTCTCACTTCATCTGCTACGACAGCAAAACCACGTCCTTGCTCCCCGGCTCGAGCCGCTTCAATCGCTGCATTCAACGCTAATAAGTTAGTTTGGTCCGCAACAGATTTAATAACATCGACCATATTAGTAATGTTATTGCTACTCGTATGTAGATTATTAATACGCTGCGCTAATCCATCAATTTCACTCGCTAAATCTTCAATAGACAATGATGATTGCTGTACAATGTCAAAACCACTCACCGCTTGTAGATCGACTTCTTTTGCTGAATCCGCTGTCAGTTGCGTATTCTCAGCCACTTCTTTGACCGTTACAGACAATTCCTCAATTGCAGTGGCAATCAAACTAATACCATTTTGCTGTTCAGCCAATGATTTGGAGCTGTAGTCACAAGTTTGCGCCGTTTCTTCTGCCGCAGAAGCAAGCGTAATACTTGATGTTGAGATGTTATCCATCGCCCCCGCAAATTGCGATAACGTAAGGTTCAGAGCTGTTGCTATTTGTCCCAATTCACTTTCACCAGCAAGCTTTGTTTGCACTGTTAAGTCATTATTGTCACGCACCTCGGTCATCACATCCATTAGCTCATTTACTCTCGACATTAAATCTCGAATAGTAATAAAACTAATCACAGCAACAATAACAATAATCAGGACACTGAACGCGATATTCATCATCAATATTGTAACAGCACTATTACGATGACTATCAGCGAGAGTTAATAACGAGCGCTCAAGTTCGTCTTGAATGCTTTTCAGTTGGCTAATACGCGCACTGGCTTGGCTAAACCAATATTCGGCATCAACATTAAGCCCTGTCGATTTAGTCTGGGCGATATGTCTTAGCTTCATGACTTCTTTCACTGCAGGGGTATTTAACTGCTGAGCAAAAAATTTGTTATTACTGCTTGTAGAAAATGTCTTAAAATTTGAAAAATAGGTTTCTTGCTCAACCACTAATGAAATAAATTTAACAAAATTATCCGTCGAAAAATGATCTTTAGAAAACACATTGCTTAGCACTGCACGCTCTATTCCAGCACGCTCTTTACCTTGTAAAAAATTATAATATGCAATTGTTTCTGCGGTGATACTAGCATCGCTACTGATATCGACGATTAAACCAGAGACACTTAACAACTTGGCATTCAATTGTGTGTAATAACGTAACGCCGATGCTAACTCAATATTTTGAGCATCCACTTTGTTACGAATACCCGTAAGCATAGATAAATCTTGTTTAATTCTTACGTAGAGTTGCTGTATATGACTGTCTGAAAATTCATTTTGTTGCCAAAAACGCATCATTTTAGCTTGCTTCGCGTCCGTATCTGCACGTTGTTTACGTAATTTAGCGCTAAATTTGCTGCCGTTAGAGCCAATAAACCCTACAGTCATACCCCGTTCTTTTTGTAATTCATGCACTAATTCGCTGTACTGCACAGATAGGTGCGTTAATTCTGTTAACGTAGACATCTCTTTACGAGTTTCAATGCTTTGGGAGATAGAAGAAAAACTCAACCATAAAAAACCTAACATAGGCAAAGCCAATAACATAAGAATTTTATGCTTAAACGATACATCTGAAAATTTCATAACCATCCCTGAATACGTAAATAAAGTACTAAAATATATAGAATTAGAGTAAATACTATAACTATGCCAACAAATAATACCCACATATATCATACATTGTATTAATGTTTACGTAACACAGTGATAAAGATCACCTTTACTTGTTCTGGCGCAATGAAATTTGGGCGAACGATTGAATAATACGCTATTTAAATACAAGTTTTATATATAAAAGTAACTGACTGTTTTATTAATAGAAAAACCATTACGACATCCCTGTCATAGCGCTCTATTTCATACCTTAACCACAGCAAAGACAACGCCCATTATGGATTAAAAATACAGTGTCAACATCAATATTGATAAGTTAAAACTATCAAATCAAAACAATCAATCGATTAGCGCTATCCATTGGGGTTTTGCATAATAGCTACATCAAGACGAGGCAGACACTTCGTCCCCCCAAATTTGAATATAAAATAAGTGCGACAAACAAACTTCGTTTTCGCCATAACATTTTTTAAGGCTGAATTATGAATATGATAAATGTAGATGTAGCAGTAATTGGCGGTGGTACAGCAGGGCTAGGCGCATACCGTGCAGCAAAGGCTCATTCAGATAGTGTCGTGATTATCGAAGGTGGCCCTTATGGAACAACTTGTGCGCGTGTTGGCTGCATGCCATCAAAACTACTGATTGCTGCAGCCGAAAGTGTACACCACATTCAAAAGGCGCCAGGATTTGGGATTCACCCACAAGGCGAAACCGTCATTAACGGTGTAGAAGTAATGGCACGAGTTAAAAGTGAGCGCGACCGTTTTGTTGGTTTTGTCGTCGAGGGTGTTGATGAAATTCCAGCTCAAGACAAAGTGTCTGGTTATGCAAAATTCTTAAACAATACGACATTACTTGTTGATGACCATACACAGATAAATGCTAAACGTATTGTGATAGCAACAGGTTCACGTCCTGCTTATCCAGCTATATGGAACGAATTAGGCGACCGCCTTGTTATCAACGATGATGTATTTGAATGGGATGATTTACCAAAATCAATCGCGGTGTTTGGCCCTGGAGTCATAGGCCTGGAACTAGGTCAGTCATTAAAGCGCCTTGGTGTTGAAGTGATCATGTTTGGTCTTGGTGGCCAAGTCGGTCCATTAACAGACCCATCAGTCATGGCATATGCGAATAAATCATTTAATGAGGAATTCTACCTCGATGCCGATGTAAAAGTTGAAAGCATGAAACGTCAAGGTGACCATGTTGAAATTAAGTATTTAGATCATCAGCAAGCACTACAAACGGTTAATGTTGAATACGTTCTAGCAGCCACTGGACGTCGTCCAAATGTGGATAAAATTGGCCTACAAAATACCACCCTTGAACTGGATGAACGCGGAGTACCAACGGCAGATTATTACACCATGCAAACATCCGTAGAAAGTATCTTTATTTCGGGTGATGCAAGTAATCAAATCCCGCTATTGCACGAAGCAGCCGACCAAGCCCGTATTGCCGGTGATAACGCAGGACGTTTCCCACAAATCAGAGCCGGATTACGTCGCTCCGTTATATCAGCGGTATTTACAGACCCGCAGATTGCTATGGTAGGTGAAACATATAAACAGATCATCGAACGACTAGGTAACTGTGGTTGTTTTGAAACGGGGACTGTATCATTCGAAAACCAAGGCCGATCACGTGTAATGCTACGTAATAAAGGTTTGTTACATGTATATGCAGAACACGGAACAGGTCTTTTCTTAGGGGCTGAAATGATTGGTCCTGATGCCGAACATCTAGCGCACTTATTAGCATGGGCACATCAACAAAAAATGACCGTATCAGAAATGCTAGATATGCCATTTTATCACCCCGTTATTGAAGAAGGTGTAAGAACAGCGCTACGAGACCTCAATGCAAAACTGCATTTAGGCCCAGATATGATTAAGCATTGTATGGATTGTGGTCCAGGTTGCTAGTTAAAACTTAAGCGCTTAAGCAAATACTAAGTTTGGCGTGCAAGGCTTGCAACTAAACTGTCACGATAACGTATAGTCGCTTTTAGCGTGTTATACAGCGCAGTAGTATATGACTGACTATGTTGCTCAACATAGTCAGTCATACGTTTAATTTGTTCATTTAACTCTCTAATGATCAACTGTGTTTTTTCTTGTTCCGAACACGTCTCATCTAAGTGTTGTCTTTCTTTACTATCCATAGCTACTGTCTCCATCCTTGTTAATTTAACCATTCCTGAACAGTTACCACTAACTTTAATATCTAAGTTATCTCATTCAAAATCGAAGGTTAATAGCAAAGTATTATATTAAATACAATTTATCAATATGTTTATATCTCACCATCCAATTAACAAGGGATATCTCGCTTTCCAGCGAGAATAACCTGTTCTGATACTTGCTTATACAAACCTTTTAGCAATATCCAACGATGCCAATACAAAGGAATGGTGAGTTGTATATCAGTCAACTTAACTAATTGACCCGATGCGAGTTCATCTTTGATTTGTAACTCTGGGATCAAACAATATGCCACACCTGCATTAGCCATTGCGACAAAAGCTTCTGACGAGCGCACAATATGACAAGGGTAACTGCCACCAGCCAAACTAAAATGTTGTTGAATAAACTTAATGTGCATGTCATCTTTATGATCAAATGACACCGCTGGTGCTTTACGCAGGGCTTTCTGAGTTATACCTTCAGGTAAATACTGTCGCACAAACGCTGGCGTTGCCACTAAGGCATAGTTCAGCTCACCCAATAACGTTGATTCACAACCCGGCAATGGCTTCTTTTGTAAACTCAGCGCACCAAACGCCTCTCCAGCTTTCACTTTTTCAAGCGTTCTAGCCTCATCCATTATCTGTAAATTCAGTTCAATCGGATATTGCTTTAACAACGGTGCCAAGGCAGGAATAAACCAGGTAGCTAAACTATCAGCATTCACTGCAATGGCCATCACCACAGCCTTATCAGTCGATGCCGCACTGATACTCGGTAATAATTCAGCTTCTAGGTGCTGCACTTGTTTATAATGTTTTAATAAGCGCTGGCCAATATCGGTCGCCACAATCGGTTGGCTACGGATCAACACTGGCTGTGCCACATATTCTTCTAACGACTTGATACGCTGTGATACTGCTGGCTGTGAAATACACAAAACATTGGCTGCTCGTTCAAAGCTTTGCTGCTCTATCACCACTTGCAAAGCATGTAATAATTTATAATCCACTGCGCACTATCCCTTCTTTATGATTCCAATATTGAGCATTCATCATGACAATTCTGAACGCTCAACACGCCATATAAGTTTAACTAATCAAGTATAAAAAACATTAATTATACTTATAACTTAATTTTTTGTAATCTCGACAGCCTATTTTCTAGAGGTTCATTATGTTAACAGCAACAATTCAAGGGCTACTGCTTGGCGGTAGTATGATCATCCCTATCGGCGCGCAAAATGCGTATATTTTAAATCAGGGGATCAAACGTAACCATCATTTTTTAACCGCTAGTATCTGCATTATTTGTGATGCCTTACTAATCAGTGCTGGTGTGTTTGGTGCGGGTAGTTTGTTGGCATTAAATCCCGATTTACTACAAATAATAACTTGGGGTGGCATAGCGTTTTTATCGACTTATGGCGCAATGTCATTTCGCAGTGCATGGCAATATCAATACGGAAAAACCGAGTTAGATGGCATCCATAAATCCCGTAAAATGGTGGTAATGGCAACGCTAGCGGTCACCTTACTTAACCCGCATGTGTATTTAGATACTGTGGTTGTGTTAGGGAGTGTCGGTAATCAATTTAGTGGCGATAACCGATTAGCTTTTGCCGCGGGGACGATTTTAGCCTCAATCTTGTGGTTTTATGGCCTAGCCTTTAGCGCAGCTAAGTTTTCGAACTGGCTCAACCACCCCAAAATACAACGTGTTATCGACATCACGGTCGGCTGTATTATGTGGTTAATCGCCAGTAGTCTGTATCGCAACCTCGCATGATCTAAGCATCGATTACGTATTGTTTGGCTTGTTGTTTTAATAGTTTTGAAAACAGCAAGCCAGCAGGGCCTAAGGTTTTTTTATTGGCGTATACCAAGTATAACGACAAATCAAAGCGCACATGATCTTCAATGATAAGTTCCACCAGCTCACCATTCGCTAATTCATCTTGGATGCGGCTAATGGGTAAAGTCGCATGTCCAACCCCCAGTTTAATCAAACTAAGTGATTCATGAAAATTATTCACCGTCCAACGCTGCTGCGAGCCTAACCAACCTGCATCAACACTACGATACGTACTCGAATCACTCATCACAATTTGGGCATGGGGTTTTAATTCTGCAAGCGTTAATGGTCGATTTAACAAGGCTAACGGATGCTGGTGATGTACAAAACGTGATAACTGCCCATGACACAATTTTTCTCCCGTAAATCCAGTGGGAATTCGACTGCTAATAATCAGGTCTGCCGTGCCATAGGTCGCAGCGTCCGTCACCCCTGATAACGTACCTTGCTGAAAATCAATGCTGGTCACCGTGCATTGCTGAGCAAATAAGGCCAGAACCTCAGTTAACAATTGCGGTGGAAAAAGTTGCGTCGTCATCACTTTTAGCAACGGTTCCCAACCTGCACTATACTCCCCCGCCAATTGCTCGATACTTGCCGCTTGCATTAATAACTCATCCGCTTGGATCAACATCTTCTTACCCATATCTGTGACGACTGCGCGACGACCCTGTTGTTCAAATAAACGCACACCCAGATTCTCTTGCAGCTTTTGGATAGCATAACTAATCGAACTTTGACTTTTAATTAAGTAATCAGCCGCCCCCTGAAAACTGCCCTGATCGACTACGACCTTAAAGATATACCATTGTTCTAAACTCACCGTTGGCACTTTCATCATGATCCTTAACACGTATATAAAATAGCTGTTTTAATTCATCTAAAATTTCGATGATATAGATTTTATTTACCCGGTTAATTAATTTTTAAATTCCCGTAAGCTTACTCTACAACATAAACGAGGAATCGAAAAATGAAAATATTACACATAGACAGTAGCCTGCAAGGCAGCAATTCAACATCATCAAAGATTGCAAAAAAACTAATCGACGAATTAGATGTGAACAATGCTCAACAGCAACAAATCACCTATCGAGATCTCAATGTATCGCAAGTTCCACACTTAACCGACGCTATTTTTAGTGCGTTCCACACACCCGAAGCAGAGCGTACAATAGAACAACAAGCAGCGGCTGCAATATCAGACCAATTAATTGATGAAGTAAGTAACAGTGATATCTTAATTATCGCCGTTCCTATGTATAACTTTGGTGTACCCTCAACCCTGAAAGCTTGGATTGACCACATCGCACGTGCAGGTAAGACATTTGCCTACACATCAGAAGGCCCAAAACCATTACTGAAAATGCCAAAAACTTATGTGATAGCAACCCGCGGTGGTATGTATGCCAACACACCAGCAGATACTCAAGCGCCTTGGTTAGAACAAGTACTTAAGTTTATCGGTATACCAGAAGTCGAGTTTATCTTTGCAGAAGGCCTAGCGATGAACTCGGCAGATGATGTATTAAACAACGCAGATACACGAATTAGCGAATTACTGAGTGCTTAACGGGTATACCCAAACTACTTCAAAATGCTATATCAGCGAGCCTCCTGTAGGACAAGCCGAAAGAAGGTATCTTCGGCGTTATTAAGCCTTGATTTAGAACAACTAAATCTTTGACTTAATACATTGAATATACTAACTTTTCTGTTTTATGATTGTGCATTTTGAAGTAGCTTGGGTATTAATTGTTCACTATACTTTGCGCTTATAGCGAAAAAGGCAGATAATCAGCCCACCTATCCAAACGGGTTACCGACTCGTTTGGATATATTCCTATAACACCATGACAAAAGTTGAACATAAATGCGTTTAGATAAGTTTATTTGCCAAAGTACTAACCTGACCCGTACCCTTGCCAAGCGTGAGATTGCACGCAGCAACGTGAAAATTGATGGCGAAGTTGTACGTAAAGCAGACCATAAAGTAACAGCAGACATGGATGTTTGGTTTGGTGGTAAATCATTAAGCCAACGCCCACCGCGTTATATCATGATGCATAAACCATTAGATGTAATTTGCTCAACCGTAGATGAAGAACACCAATCAGTGATCAGCCTGATCGAAGCAGACAAGCGTGACGAATTGCATATCGCTGGTCGCCTTGATGTTGATACCACTGGTTTAGTATTGATCACCGATGATGGCCAATGGTCACACCGCGTTACATCACCTAAGCGTGAGTGCAACAAGCGCTACCGTGTTCAACTTGCCGATCCAATTGCACCAACAGCAGTAGCTGATTTCGAAGCCGGTATCCAGCTGCGTAGCGAAGACAAACCTTGCCTACCTGCTAAATTAGAGATCTTAAGCGAAAAAGAAGTACTGCTTACCATCCAAGAAGGCAAATACCACCAAGTTAAACGTATGTTTGCTAGCCAAGGTAATCGCGTTGTAGGTTTACACCGTGAACAGATTGGTGCGATTGTACTAGACCCTGCACTAGAGCTAGGTGAATGGCGTTTCTTAACAGATGAAGAAGCTGCAAGCATCTAATCGTTTAGTTACACAATGAAAAAGCCCACATTCATCATCTTAATGTGGGCTTACTTATTGACGTGAACACTTATCTATTCACTATCTAGCGCCGTCACTTTATACGCACAACGCCTTGCTCCTTCGACAATATGCTCTTCTCGCTCAACTGTCGCAATGCCGACCAACAAGGTTTGAAATAAATTCAATTCTGAACGGCAAAAATTAAGACATCTCGATGCAGCTGCACAAATGGGGCAATGGTTTTCCATTAACCAATACACAGTATTTTTATCATCGATGTCGCTATCAACAACCACTGTCGCCATGTAGCCCTCTTCACTGCGCAACTCAGCTAGCGCTTCAAGTTTACCCAATAAATCGGGTTTACTCGCCAGCCTGTCGCTATAAAGCGCCAATGACATTTGTTCTCGATGCGCGATAAGTTGCTCAAGCCCTTCATCACCAAAAATTACTTTGACTGAATCGATCAGCTGTACCGAGAGTTCCTCGTGACGGTCTGAAAAGTGACTATTACTCTGCGTTGTCAGTGACCAATATCTGGTTGGACGACCTCGCACGGCCTTTTTATCTTCAAAGCTGATGTCACCGCCATCTTCCAACGCTTGCAAATGTTGGCGTACTCCCATGGTCGTTAAACCTAATTCACTAGCAAGTACTTTAGCGGTCAACGCACCCTCAACTTTTAACAGGCTAAGAATTTTCTCACTGGTTTTTTCTTTCATTTTGACTCCGCGTTACCTGACGACAGGCACATTCGACGTGCCTTCAGATGCTTTCAGATGCTTTCATACTGAGTATTATTACCGATACAAATATTAAGTAAACTTTTTTATTTACTTTATTTTAGCTTTGACCTTTACAATCTTAAGTAAAGGGTTTACTTTATTAAATAATTAATAAATAAAAAGGTTTACTTAACATGGAATTAGTTATTATTAGTGGTAGTCAGCGACATCATTCTGAAAGTGCAAAAGTAGCGGCTTACATCGCCAGCGCAGCAAACCAATTTAAAACAGTTCAACATATCGAGCTGTGTAAATACCAACTACCCTTTTGGGATGGTGATAATGAAAGTAAATCAGCGCCAGGCTGTGATTGGCCACTGATCAGTGAAGCAATAATGCAAGCAGATGCATTGGTGCTAATCACTCCAGAGTGGGATGGGATGGCAACACCCATTTTGAAGAACTTTTTAATGATGTGTGAGCATAAAGAAACAGCACATAAACCGGCACTACTTGTTTCTGTTGTCAGTGGCATTAATGGTGCGAATCCCATCGCCGAATTAAGAATGAATGGCTGTAAAAATAATAAGTTAGTGGCGATACCAGATCACTTAATCATTCGTAACGTAGGCGATGTATTAAATGCAGGTACGGATAATATGCCAATCAGCGAACGTGACGACAGTATTAGACATCGTATTGGTTACAGCCTGCATACATTACATCAATACGGCCATGCATTAGGACAAGTTCGTCAGTTACAACAACAGCAACCTTATTCCCAGCAAGAAAAATACAGTTACGCAATGTAAGCACAAATATTTATAACAACAATATTTATAACAACAATAAAAGGATATTATTATGATACATCTTGAGCATGTGAATTTAATCGTACGCGACATCGAAGAAACACTCACTTTTTATCGTGCCGCATTTCCGCATTGGTCAGTGCGTGGGGGTGACAAAGGAGAATGGTCAGGAAAACCAAGAAACTGGATCCATTTTGGTGATGATTATCAATATTTAGCTTTTGGTGATAACGGTGTCGGTGAAAATCGCGACTTAGCTGGGCACCAAGTAGGTCTTGCTCATTTCGCCTATGTTACCGACGATATTACAGGCGTTATAAAACGTCTAGCCGATGCCGGTTTTAGCATTGCAAAAGATGGAATGGACGATGAATATCGCCAAAATATTTACTTCCTAGACCCCAATGGGTACGAAGTTGAGTTTGTACAATATAATACTGATGTACCCAATTTAAGAAATCGCTATTAACCTCTACTAAGTGCGCTCATTTAACGCGTAATAAGCGCACTTAAGTCAAAACAAAAGCATACATAATTATTAAATCGGTTTAATAACGGTAAGTTAAACCCATTATAGTTTCGTGATGTTAACTATCAGTTTTGTGATGAGCCTCTAAATATAAATCTGAAACTTTGCATAACATCAAAAAATAAGTAACTATGAGCCTAATATTAAGCGGCATAATGATCTCACAATACAGTCATGATGAAACCAAAACTTCACACTCTCCGTAGTGCGGTCATGCTACCGTTCACATTATTGCTTTTACTTACAGTTGGCATCATAACGCTAGTTCAAAATAACAGTTACGAAAGAATGCAGTCAAAGATTAGCGCTAAATTGCTAACTTCATACTCAGAAAATATTAAAACTAATCTCGATCATTTTTTAGAGCAGCCTTTCGACACAACGCTCGCTATCGCAGACAATATTCAACGTAATCAACTCTACCAGGCATCAGATCTAACCAAAGTAGAAGATTATCTACACTCTGCTATCAGCGATATCTACTATCAACAAAAACAAATCAGTACCATCTCATTTGGTAGTGAAAATAAAGATTATGTCGGGTTTCGTAAAAACGAAGATCAAGATGTTTCGTTGATTTTACAAGATAAGCGTACTAACTATGAGCTAGAGTTTTATCATGGGGAGAGCAGTGATGATATTGTCGATTATAGTATCAGTAATTACGACCCAACAATTCGACCATGGTACGCCCCCTTCGCAAAAGAAAAAGCCGCAGGATGGGCGAAGATATACAGTAATGCCGATGAAAAAAATACCTTTACCATTTCCAGTATTTCACCAGTAATAAATGACGACACATTAGTTGGCATCGTTGCTACTGACATCAATCTTCGCCATTTGTCTCATTTTATAGAACCTGAAAACCACCATTTCAAAGGCATTACTTACATCACTGATAATCAAAATAAACTCATTGCGAGCTCACTCAAAGCATCGTTAACAGATAATGATAATAACCGCATCCAAGCAAAAGAAAGTCACAATGCTGTTATTGCTGCTAATGGTCTATATATTGCCAATAGACAATTGCAGAATAAACATGCGCCAGCGACGTTTGAATTTGACCAAAATGGTATTCGTTACTTTAGCCGTATTACCGCTTACAGCAACAATAATTTACAATGGTTTATTATCGTTACTTTACCAGAAAATGTATTACTCGATGGGCTACCGAATCAACAACGCTTAGGTTTAGTAGCCGCACTGACACTGGCCTTTTTTGGCCTATTAATGGGTTTATATTTACTGCGTATTATTACCCAACCCATTATGGATATTGCCGCAATATCACAGCAACTTGATCATAATAACTGGGATGTAACGATTAGAGAAGACATCAAACTCCATGAGACGACCCAACTTATTTCTACCTTCAAATCGATGTCATCCCGTTTAGAAAGCTCATTTACTACATTACATAAACAACTACTGTTTGACAGTCTTACTGGCTTATTAAGTCGTGATGGCTTTGTTGAAAAGTTGAATAATCCGATTTCGCAACAACAAGGTATCCTTGTCTTGCTAGGACTACGTTCATTTCGTCACACCAATAACAGCTTAGGTCAAAACAAGAGTGATCAGTTACTTATTACTATAGCCTCACGTTTACAAAAAAACGTGGCAGACAACGTAACCATTAGCCGTATTGATAAAGATACTTTTGCCGTATTCACCCCGAACTTCCAAGATCTAGAGCACAGCCATGCGTTTGCCGAAAACCTATTAACCGACTTTAATCGCCCCTTCACGATTAATGATACAGAAGTATTAGTGGGCGCTAACGCAGGCATAATGAGTGGTAAGTTCCACGACATAGACATGGATGAATGGCTACGTAACTCAAGTCTCGCATTAACCTACGCGGTAAAACAAGAACAAATACAGCGTTGTCACTATCAAGAATACATGATAACAGCCTCGCAAGAGCAAACCCGATTAACCACAGATTTACAACGTGCGATCACCAACAATGAATTTGCCGTGTACTACCAGCCAGTGATTGATCTAACAAACAACACAATTGCAGGTGCAGAAGCCTTGGTTCGATGGCACAGTCCAATTCGTGGCATCGTATCACCGCTAGATTTCATCCCAGTAGCAGAAGACACGGGGATGATTGTCGACATAGGCAAACAGATCTTATTACAGGCATGTTCAGATACTAAATCACAAATAGAGCGTGGTCAGTGGCCAGTAAACTTTGCGTTACACGTGAATATGTCTGTACGTGAATTACTGCACCCTGATTATATCTCAACAGTAAAAAAGATCTTGGCGAACACTCAACTGCCCGCCGCCAATTTAACACTCGAAATAACCGAATCGCGGTTAGTCAGTCAACCATTACTCACCAATCAACTGCTTGGCCAATTACGCAGTTTAGGCATACAGATTGCGATTGATGATTTTGGTACGGGTTATTCCTCCCTTGCCTACCTCACTCAATTGCAGTTTGATGCATTAAAAATTGATCGTTCCTTTGTCAGCCAAATGCTAAATAGTGAAAGCCACGCGGCTATCGTGGCCGCTATTACAACGATGACAAGTAAGTTCAATGCTGAAATTGTTGCCGAAGGTGTCGAAACCGCCGAACAAGCTCAACATTTAAAACAACTGGGCTGTCGTTATGCACAAGGTTTTTATTATTCTCGCCCGAAACCATTAGCTGAGTGGGATACAGAGAATACTTCTACCGATTCGTAGCAGTGACTAACAGAAAGAAAACACCATAAGCAACAAAACCCCTTTATGTTACCTCCTTGTAATTAGTCTTATTCATCCAAAACACACCAATAGAGCAATTCACCAGAATTACCTTATTCACGACATATAAAACCAACACCAGCATGAGTCACACCTGTAAGCTCAACCACACACCAAGATCACAAAGTGATCACATATGGGACCATGTGTCACGAAATGACGTGATATTAAGTGATAACGTGATCTACGCTGAAAAAAACATTAAACAAATGCGATAGCCTTCAAATCCAATAACAATTAATTAACATTCGAAATCGTCAATAACAGTTGTTCGATTACGATATATAATGCTTGGAGCTACAAATGCGCACTATTTTTACACTACTAATATCTGCACTTAGTTTTAACTGTTTTGCCCTCGATAGCACTTATTTACAATGCTATGGTGTGAAAGACAGTTTCGCGTCACGCTCAGATTTAATTAAGAAATCATGGGCAGTCAACCCTAACAACCAATACTTGAAACTTGACGGTTACTGGAAAGACAATAGTTATAATGCCGATACCGAAAACTACTTTATCGTGAAAGCCATTGATTCAGTACCAGTCACTTCTGAGCAAGTACACAGTGTATTAACCAGCATGTGTAGTAATACGCTAGTCAACAAGTATTCCGACGAATTTATTAGCAATATCACTTATTTTGCTTCAAACAATTCTTACGGTTTTGAATACCCAGTCATAACCGAAGCTGATGCGCTAGCAATCAACAATACCGAATTACCCGTCGCGTATAACAACATGCTGCGTTATGCGTTTGCATCAAGTTATGTCTACAGCACAGAGCAAGGGGCAGATCCTTTCTCATTTACTGACAACGCAACATTCCAGCAATTAATGGTCGATTCCAACAGCGCCGAGCTGAATATTATTGCAACTTATGCGGGTGATAGCGGTGTTCACGGTGTGGCGATTAAAGTACCTGCAGTGCCAAGTAAAAACCTAAAAGAAGAAATCATTATTTCCTTTAAAGGTACTAGCAGTGGTAATGATGTGATGCAAGATGCCGAGCTCATGCTTGCTAACCTCTCTGAAACGGATGAAGACTGGCAGGCTGAAGCATATCAGTTTACTCAACAGATCCTAGCGCAATACCCCGCTAACACAGCGTCGTTAACCCGTGGTTATAAAGCATCGTCAGCAGCAAAGACCTATAACATTGTACTCACAGGTCACTCACTTGGTGCGTATACCGCGATTGATGCAGGCGTGAGAACTGGCGTTTTAACACGGGTGTTCTCATCTCCAGCAACGCGTATCATTGAAAAATACATTCATGCGTTTGCCAATAAAATGCGTTACAACAACGTGATTAATATGGTACGAGAAAAAGATCCAGTCGCGACTATGTCGGGCCGTCATAACGAAAACATGATTTATTTCCCGAAAGCCGCAGGTTTAAACCCAGCCGACAGCCATTACTTAACGCCATTTATTAACGACATCTTAATGCCACTGGCAAACGGTCAAGTAACCGCAGCCAACAAGGACAGTCATGTTTATATCACTCCTGACGCCACACTTGGCGCAGGCTTAACAGAATCAGTTAATATTTGGGATCATACAAATTAATTGACTTGAAACCAATCAATATAATAGCTTGGCATAACATCAAACTCACGGCTTAAATCAGCAACCACAGACGCTGTAATCACATCGTCTTTGGTCGCCATTTTTGCGGTAAGACTAGATATGCCTGCTGTATTAGCCCCACTATTATACTTAAACCTACAAACCCCCACTTAATTGAAGAACATTAATATGGAGAAGGAGCGTGTTAATAAGGTTAAATGTGATTACAGGTCCAGTTTTATGGACGATAAATTGTTAACTTAACTGTGTTTTCTGTTGTGGTGAATGTCGAGTGTCAAATAAGTTTAAAATTATAGCCAGTGTCATTTTAGGCTGCGTGATAGCAACAACATTCACAGTACGTGAAATATGTCGAGATTGGCTTTTAGACTCCGCTCGTGAACAAGCGGAAAACCAATTACTCACCTACGTAGTGGATATTCGACGAGTACTCGCTAGCTACAAATACCTTCCCTACCTTATAACAGAACAAGAAAGTGTCACTGCAGTGCTCACTAACGCCCAAGCGTCAATGACACCGCTGAAACGCACATTAACGCAGTTTGATAAAGCGGCCAATACCAAGGGCTGGTATTTACTTAAACCGGATGGTTCGCTATTAATATCGAGCCGCCATAATGCCAATTGGGATGCGCATAAAGCGGCAAACATTACCGCTAATCTACGTAATAAAAACGGTGAATTAGATAATGACAAAGGCGTATTAACATCCAGCTATATTGCCAATGGCACGGCTAATTATTATTTAAGTTTACCGATCAACCACAACGGCAAACTGATTGGAATTGCAGTTATTGAAGTCGACTTAACCGCATTAAGTGAACCTTGGCTTGCCGCCAATGAATTTATTCTCATTAGTAATACTAAAGACCAGTTCTTTTTGTCTAGTCATCCACAGATTTCGGCGACAGAAATGAATAAGCGAGGAACGAACGGTATTAAAGCTCGCCAACTCAGCAATGACGCGAATATCTTTCACTGGAAAATTAATAATAACGATTATCAAGTGCAGCAAGTTCAACTGGACGATCTAAAGTGGCATATTTATTACCTAACACCCTTAAGTAATCTATATAAAACCGTTGATATAGCCGGATTTATTACCGCTATTTTAATGTCACTATTACTGTCAATTCTACTATACCGCCATGAACGTAGGCAAAAACTCTATTCGAAAGCCGCATTAAAACAGATGATTACAGGGACGAATGTCGGGTTAGTCTTACTGAATGACGATCGCAGTATCAGTTATATTAATCCAACCGCAATGCATTATTTTGGGTTGAACAATGATGATGACAAAAGCTTATATGCGAGCCAGCTACTCAGCCAACAACATGATAATAAAAAAATCATCGAACAATTAAATGATCTATCAGTGATTCCAACCCTGACCGGCATTGAAGTTTTCGCGCATAATCATCAGGGACATAGCTTTCCCGCGTTACTGTCTATCACCCCACTAGCTTGGTCACAACAGCGTGGTTCGCTAATGACATTTGTTGATATCAGCAAACGTAAACGCGCAGAACACGCACTTTCACAAGCCAATGCACAACTGGAAACGCGAGTACAAGAGACAACTGCAAAACTTTACACTGCCCAAGAAGAATTATTGCTAAGCAGTAAGATGGCTGCTCTCGGTCGTATGTCCAGCGCAATCAACCACGAGTTAAATCAACCACTCACTGGCATCAGAACCTTACTATCAAGTAATATGTTATTTTTGGAGCAAGGGAATACCAAGGTACTGCGTTCCAACATGGCTTTAATCGATAAGCTCGTTACACGTATGTTATCGATGACGGCACAGCTTAAAGTATTTGCCTTCAATCGTCCTGAGCGCTTAATTGCAACGTCAATAACCGACATATTAACAGAGGTATTCACGCTCCAAGAGTCTAAACTAGCCAGTATTGATATTAAGGTTGATGTGCCTGACTCTCTGCCACAAGTCTTAGCTGAGCCGCATCGATTACATCAAGTATTTGCAAACTTAATCAGTAATGCAGCCGCAGCGATGCAACATACTTCACAGCCACAATTATTCATTAACGCAAGTTTAATTAAAGGCATTATTTACATCAAGGTCACTGATAATGGCTCAGGCGTGGATGATGACGCGTTAGCACATTTATTCGAACCTTTTTATACCAGCAAAAAAATCGGCGAAGGGCTTGGGCTCGGCCTCGCAATAACCGCCAATATCATGCGCGATATGCAAGGTGAAATCACGACTCATAACAACCTGCATCAAGCAGGAATGACCTTTACACTCTCGCTTCAGGCCAGTAGTAGCTATTAATCGGTAACAACTTCCGAGATTAGGGGGATCTCCCCTTAAAACAAATTATTAAGCGCGACCCCGATACCGAAACGAGTTTGACTGTGATTATAATCAATCAAGCTTTCACCATACCCATTAAATATAGTGAAATAGCCTTTCAGCTTGCCATATAAAGGCGTTGTTAAGTTTAACTTTACAGAGCCTTTATTCGTTGAAAAATTCTGGCGCATTTCGGCACTCAATTCATATTTCCCAAAAGCATAACCGATACTGTACTCAACATGTCCCATATAGTCTGTAATATCCGGATTATCATCACCATTAGGGCTAGTCGGATCCGTTTTAGCATCTTCAGGTAAACGATACCAAGGCCTAACACCCCACACTAAGTTACCCTGCTCATAAATAAACTCGGTATAAACACGATTCCATGAACGAGACCATGATCCAGCACGGCCATTGGATTGATGCTCAAACCCAACCGTGACTGTCGTATTAGCATCATTAGGGTGCCAATCTAATGGCGCGACATAAAATATTTCAGGTCTATAATTCGTTTCTCTAAAGGGACTTGAAATTTCCTTCGCATAAACTTGCCACCAAGCCTCGAGGGTAAAACCAGCATAAATGCGATCACCCTCAACGAATAATGAACTATAGCTTAACGGCAGTTTCAGACTTAATTGAAATTTAGATTCGACTTTTTTATAGCCGTCGCCAAGGGAATTTAGAGTACGATAGGCTTCAGGGTTCATTTGATTAGTACTATAAACAGGTAGAATATAGTTCATTCTGTGTGGAGTGAGTACAAATTCAGATGTGTCATTTTGACGCTCTTCAATATTTCGCTTTGTCAGTAGCCCTGCTTTCACTTTTTTACCGCGGATAATGACTGAACCGTCTTCTTCGAGGCTATGTTGCGCTTTACATATCGTTCTTATCTCTCCTAATGTAACTTCTGCAGCACTATTAGCGACTTGCTTTTCAATACACTCACTTTCTGTTGCAGCTTCTGCTTGATAACTAAAAGAAAGAATGAGAGACATTAAACAGAGGTTTTTATAGTTTAATCGTTGCAAAATTGATTCCATTTTTGATTAGTTCGAATATCCAGTTAGACATATAATATACTTAATAATATGCATCTGATACCAGCGTTAGGGACTTATCACGTACTTTATTACAAATATAATCACCAATTGGGATCGCAGACGTTGCTGCAGGCGATGGTGCATTACAAACGTGTAAACTGCGTGGACTTTCTGCGAATAAGAAGTCATGCACTAGGCTGCCATCTTTCAATACCGCTTGTGCACGAATACCCGCAGGATAGTCTTCCAAATCCTTCACCTTCAATATCGGGCAGTACTTATTGACGAGTTTTAAGTAACCCGGCTTCCACCACGAATTTTTGGTTTCAATTAACCCTGTTTTTAAATTTTTTGCACTCACTCGCCAAAATCCAGGAAACCTAATCATGTCACAAATATCACGTAAATCTATATTTACTTTACCATAACCTTCTCGCTTCCATCCTTGTACCGCATTCGGACCTACCGTCACCGAACCATCAATCATGCGGGTTAAATGTACCCCCAAAAATGGCAATTCAGGATCAGGAATGGGGTAAATCAAATGATTCACAATATTGTTATGCTGAGACTGTAAACGGTAGTATTCACCCCGGTATGGAATGATTTGAAATTCGGTATCAATATTCAGCATCTTAGTCACCCTATCCGCCATTAAGCCAGAACAGGTAATTAAAAATTTGGCGACATAATCACGGTTCTCGAGTGAGCTCCCCAATGCAATTTGTTGGTGGCACTGTACGTCAATGTGATCACTTTTTTCGATTAAGTGAGTCACCTCAGTATCCATAACTATCTCACCACCGAGCACACAGAACTCTTCCGCCATTTTCTCCGTCACTAAGCGGTAATTAACGATACTGGTTGAAGGGACAAAGATAGCGCCGAACCCTGTAATATTAGGCTCTTTTTCAGCGAGTCCCGCTGCATCTAATAATTCAACGTCGATGCCATTATCACGGCAGCGTTTATAAAGCGTTTCCATTCGTAGTGATTCCAATGCATTGGTTGCGACTAAAAGTTTGCCGCAATTTTCAACGGGAATAGCATGCTTATTACAAAATGCTTTCGTAGCAGCAACGCCCTCCTTACAAAAATTAGCTTTCATACTCCCCGGCTCATAATAAACCCCAGCATGGATCACACCGCTATTATGCCCCGTTTGATGTTGTGATAACTTGCCTTCCTTTTCGATTAATAATATCCGTTTTTCAGGCTCTCGCTGCTGTAATTGCCACGCAGTTGATACACCCACAATACCGCCACCGATAATAATATAATCATAAACGCTATTATCAGAACCCCGTGTAGTAAAAGTCATTTTCATTGTCCTTACCTTATCTTTACCCTATCTTTACCTTAATAAACAGCAACAGCAGCGACTGCAGGAGTCGTCACAACAGGTTTATAACGGCGATTAGTGTAAATAAATAAACCAACAAAAGTCAGTATTGCAACAATTCTCACTACTAACGGTAAATCAGGCCATGTCATTGCTAAGCCCAGTAATAAGGACAAACCACGTAAGAAAATATTCAGTTCACTTTCTAAATAACCTTCGATACCAGCTATAAAGGCATAAGTACCTATGATGGCAAAAAAACCTACTGTGATAACCGTCATCACATCCCAGCTCACGAGTGAGGTATAAGCCATCAAAATCGGTACTAGATAAAGTCCCTTCGCGATCTTCCATGCTGTTAAACCTGTACGCATTGGCGGTGTACCTGCAATTGTCGCCGCGGCAAATGCAGTTAAACAAACAGGCGGCGTGACGTTACTGTCTTGTGATAACCAGAAGATAATTAAGTGAGCAGATAACAAGGCTAACGCTACTTGTTCTAGCCCTAACCCTTGCTCTAACAAGGTGCCCATAAAATCAACTGGTACTAAGCTTAATAAGGTTTCAGCTTGAACCTGCGACATAGGCTGCGTTAATGCTGCCATTTGGTCCGGTGCAGCGAGCATGAATATGCCTTGTGCCTGTACTGGTAGTTGCCCATCCATTAACATTTGAATTAATTGGCTTTCTGCTAATAGCGTATAGAGTGCAGGTGCCGATAGTGTCCCTAACACAATATAAGCCGCTGTCACAGGTAAGCCCATGCCAAGGATTAATGACGCCAACGCAATCAAGGCTAGCATCAGCATCAAGCTACCACCCGCCCATTCGTTGATCATTAACGAAAAAGTATTTCCAACGCCTGTCGTACTAATGACATTAACGACAAGGCCGATACCAACCAGTAATACCGCTGTCGTCGCCATATTACGAGCTCCTTGTTCTAAGGCTTCGAATACCGCTTTAACCCCCATTTTGTTGGGTGAAAACCAAGATGCAACAACCACTGAAATAATGGATAAACCCGCAGAATAAGTTGGGGTAAATCCAGAGACTAATAAAAAAACCAATACACCGAGTGGAATTAAGTTATACCAACCCGCTAAAAACACTTTTGAGAATGAATCGTCAGAGGCGGTGACTTGTTGGATGTTGCTGCGCTTCGCTTCGATTCGAACAAAAAATGCAACAGAAAGAAAATATATTAGCGCAGGTACAACCGATACCGCGATAATATTTACATAAGGAACTTGCGTATAAGAGGCCATAATAAACGCACCCGCCCCCATCACTGGCGGCATGATTTGCCCACCCGTTGATGCAGCGGCTTCAACACCAGCAGCAAATCGAGCAGGGAAACCAGCTTTACGCATAAGTGGTATGGTAATAACACCTGTCGAGACCGTATTCGCCACACTTGATCCAGATACAGATCCCATTAGTCCAGAGGCCAATACGGCAATAAAACCAGGTCCACCAATCACCTTGTTTGCCGCCGCACGAGAAAGGTTAATAATATAATCACCCACACCCGAACGCACTAAAAAAGCACCAAACAAAATGAACATGAATACAAAGCTCCAGCTGATACGCGAGATTGCTCCAAACATACCCTCTGAGCTATAAAAGCTACGATACAATAATGTTTCGACACTTAAACCAGGAAAATGGAACATACCTGGTACTAACTGACCCCACCACACCACATAGGTCAATGAAATCATAATTAGCATTGGAATAAACCAACCAATAGTACGGCGGATCAATTCCAATACAATGATAATAGCCATGATTGAAAATACCCAATCACTGGTAACAAAGCGCACGCCACGTGCATACAACGCATCCTCAGCAAAGGGGATATATGCTAAACAAGCAAGTGCCGCAAGCGCAATAATGATATCAACACCAAGTGCCAACTTACTGCTTTTTAAATTTTTATGTGCTGGATACCAAAGTGCACAAATAACGGAAAACCCAGCAAAGTGAGTCGCTGAAGCCCATAATTCAGGGATCGTTGCAAACGTATTAAACCAGATGTGTAATATCGACAACACGACACCACACCCTGATATAAACGCGGTTACCCAGGGAAAATCAGTGCGGGTAACTGACTCAAATTGTTCTAATTTTTCTTCGACCTGCTTGTCCATAACAAACTCCTTGTTGACTGCTGCCATCACGACAGCAGTCCTTATCAATATTTAATGTTGTTTGTTACAGTGCAGCTGGTAGCAATTCTGCAGGAATTGTTAAGCCGATTTCTTGGTAATAACGCACAGCACCAGGATGTAATGGTACTGGCAAGCCTTTAATGGCTTTATCGACAGCCATCGCTTTCGTTGCTTTGTGGATACTGTTTAAGAAAGGTAGGTTTTCATAGATATTTTTGGTTAATAGATACACATCTTCTTCAGATACATCATCACGTACTGCTAAGAAATTAGGCTGAGCAATCGTCGTCACGGCTTTGCTTTGACTTGGGTAAGTATTTGCAGGGATCGTAAATTTAGTCCACAGCGGATACTCGCTGTTTGCTTGTTTAATTTGTTCGTCAGTAAATTGCAATAATGAGATATCATCACCCATCGCAGCAAATGCACGCGTAATCGCACCTACTGGCATACCCGCTGGAATATTCATGCCATCAATCGCACCATTTTGCATGGCATCGGTGCTTGAGCTATAGCCTAAATACGCAAGGTTAAAGCTATTTACATCTACCTTAACGCCATTCATGATCTGACGGCCCGAGTGCTCAGTACCCGAATTTTTCTTACCAATTGAGAATTTTTTACCTTTTAAATTGCGAAGATCACTCATTGTACCCGTTTCAACTAACGCGCTACGCACAACAAAATGCTCCACGTTTTGCCATAGCATGCTGACTGAGCGTAAGTCTTTTTGTGGACCAGTTTGTTTGAATTGCCCTTCCCCCTGCCAAGCCCATGCACCATACAAACCTTGTAGAATGGCAAATTGCGCTTCATCATCACTCAGCAATTTTATATTTTCCCCCGAACCCGCAGAGCTAATAGCTGCTAATGAGAAGCCGTATTTAGGCTCAAGTTTAATCTTGCTCAACGTCGCGAGTGCGACACCCACTGGATAATAAGTGCCTCCCGTCGATGCAGTCGCTAAAATATAACTGCGCTTCTCTTCTGCAATTGCAGAGGTCGCTGCCAAACTAAGCAGTACACTACTTACTAATAATGATTTTTTTAACATTCCTTTAAACATGGTCTTTCCTTGTTGTTTTATTGTTATAAAAATTGCATTGCATATCGTTTATCAGCACAAGGCAATGTCATCACTTCCTTTATGAATGACATGTAGCAACAACAATGCCACAAAGTTAAGCTATTGTTAACTATAATTAAAATATTAAATATGACGATAGATAAGCAAGATCATGCCTATATGGCGATTTTTGATAAGCAAGAAATAGCGCATAGCCACAGTAAGGAGATAAACATCACATTAACAATATAAAAACATGTTCCATTTATAATACGAGTTTAAAATATAATATAAGCAGGCAACAAACACATACTAAAGAGGTAATGGAAAAGCCGTAATGAGTTATGTGAAATGAGATAGGTAGGATAAATAAATGGCAATAAGCAAGATATTGCCACTTTGATTAAATATAGTCCGCTCGATGCAGGTCATACTTTTGCATTTTCTGATTTAAAGTACGGCGTGGTAAATCAAGTATATCCATTACCTCGATGATACTGCCTTTATGTAACCTCAACGCTTCAGCAATGACCTTCCTCTCAAAGTTTTGAGTTTGCATTGCGAGTGACAACTCGCTAGCGCTAGTATCAATAACTGAAAGCGGTTTAGTCACTAAAATATCAGCTACGGTTAACGACTCATCTAACGCGAAACGGGTCGCTACATTAATCAACTCACGCACATTACCAGGCCAGCCATACGCCAATAAGGTTTTTTCATCCATACCAGATAACGGTTTAGCATTAATGCAGGCTAGATTAATGTAGTGCTCAAATAACAACAAAATATCCTCACCGCGTTCACGCAATGGGGGTAAATATAACTGGGCAACGTTCAAGCGATAGAAAAGATCTTGGCGAAATGCTTGATTGTCTTTCAAGCTTTCTTTGGCTGCGGCAATCACACGTATATCAATCGCAATCGATTTATTCCCACCGACACGCTCTATAACCTGTTCTTGTAAAATACGTAGCATCTTGATCTGCATGTTAATAGGCATACTTTCTACTTCATCTAAGAATAGTGTACCTTTATCAGCATATTCTAGCTTACCCACTCGCTTTTTTATTGCGCCAGTAAAGGCACCCGCTTCATGACCGAATAGCTCACTTTCAAATAATGCTTCAGGAATAGCGGCACAATTTAAAGCAACAAAGTCTCCTTTCAAGCGTGCACTCACTTTATGTAAGCAATCGGCGACCAGTTCTTTACCACAACCGGTATCACCATAGATAATGACGTTGGTATCTATCTTGGCAATTTTAACCAGTTGTTGGCGTAACTCCACCATAGCCGGACTAGATCCAATCAGGATCTGATCTAAACCTTGTGCCTGCTGTAAGTATTCCTCACGCTTATTCGCACCAAGTTGTAACTGGCGTTTTTCAATTGCACAACCGACAGTTTCAATTAATTTATCGGGATCGAAAGGCTTTTCCAAGAAATCAAAGGCACCATCACGTAATGCATTCACAGCCATATTGATATCGCCATGACCCGTCATCAAAATAATCGGCATTTCAGGGTTGTTAGCCAATAATTTCGGTAACAACGCTAAGCCAGAAATATCAGGTAAACGCACATCAGAAATCACGATACCTGGAAAGGCTGTTGGTATAAGGCTTAATGCCGACTCGCCATCTGCACATTCAATAACATCATAGCCAGCTAGCTGTAGTCGTTGACTAATCGCCAAACGAACAATCTCATCATCTTCAATTAAAGCGACTTGAATAACTGATTGTTGTGACATAAATAATCTACGTCCTTGTATAAATAAACAATGCAGACAGGGTAAGAAAAACAGTGTCGATTGAAAAGGAGCTAGCTCGCAAATTCCAGACATAGCGGATCCACAGACCTAATTTCGTTTTATACGACCAATTATCTACATATTGCGCCTTATTCTGATATTCCTGCTTATCTGTGATATAGCATCTTGAAGTAACTTAGGTATATACTGGCGATATAATGTTTAAAGAAAAAAACCACGAAAATAGGAATTGAAATGACGACTGTGATGTACGGAATTAAAAACTGCGACACCATTAAGAAAGCCAAAAAATGGTTAGAAGCAAACGAACTGGAATTCACATTTCACGATCACCGCGTTAATGGCTTAGATAAAGCACAACTGATCAGTTGGTGTGAAACACTTGGCTGGGAACAAGTACTGAATAAACGTGGCACAACTTACCGTAAATTAACCGATGAGCAAAAAGCAGATCTAACAGAAGCCACCGCTATCGAACTGTTAATTGAACAACCTGCCATGATCAAACGTCCAATCCTAGATGTCGATGGTGCATTAACGCTGGGTTTTAAAGCTGATGAGTATGCTGCTATTTATGGTATCAATACTTAATCTGAAACCATTAAAAGAAAACACTGAACGTTTTTACGTTCAGTGTTTTATATACCGTTAAGATATCCTCTGAGTACAACCTTACATATTTAGATAAAACTTATCATCGATCAATCCATTATTATACATCTGTAAATTTGCTTTTAGCTGTTGTAAATCGGATTGTGATGAATTGTTACTATCAGGCACGTTAAGGAAAGGCTCATCTAAAACCTTTGTCACAGAATGTAATCCTCGTTGATCTAACGTCGTATAAGAATTTCCGCTGATTAACCAATATAAACTATCTTCATAAAATAAAGCCTTACCTGGCGCATCGTCATTCAACATACTGCGCCCAAAAGGTGAAAGTTTATTAGTCTCTTGTGCTGCAATACCTAAATAATCCAATACCGTTACCGGTATATCTAATTGTTGAACTATTTTTTTCGATTTTTTCTGCGGAACCAAGCCTGATGGGCTATACAAAATAATAGGAATACGATGTTTTCCTATTTTTGACGAGAATGCCTTTTCATAATTATCTGACGTATGATCCGCTGTTATCACGAATAAAGTATTTTCAAACCAAGGCATTTTTTGTGCTTGTGAAAAAAACTTCTCTAACGCTAAATCACTATATCGCACAACACGGTGCATCGGTATTTGACCCGGTTGAATAATGCTTTCATACTTTTTTGGTAATGTATAAGGATTATGTGAACTAATGGTAAAAATGGTAGAAAAGAAAGGTTGAACGGCTTGATTTAGTTTCTGTGCAGTAAATTGTAAAAATGGTTCATCAAAAATACCCCATTTGCCATCAAAGTCACTGTCATCATTATATTCATTACGACCATAATATTCATCAAAACCAAATTGACTGGCCATGACATCAAAATACATAGATCCATTATTTCCACCATGGAAAAACATATTCGTATAGCCATAATTATGTAATATTTTTGGTAATGGATATAACTTATTTGAATTATATGGTGAGCGAACAAAAGTTCGATCCATTAGTGCAGGCAAACCAGCTAGAATTGAAGGAATCGAGTCAATAGAGATCCGTCCGTTAGCAAAACCATTTTCAAAATATAAGCCCTTTTCAGCCAATGATCTTAAAAAAGGAGTATAGCTTTTCCTTCCAGGTAAATCTTTAACATATTCCAAGCCAAAACTTTCTAAAATAATCACGACAACATTTTGCTGCCTGCGTAAATCTTGAGTCAGCTGAAATGATTCCGGTTGTGCAATATTAAAGGCTTCTTGTTTGCTGACAAACCAGTCTTTGCGCTGAATATTAGAGGGCTTTTTCCTTATCAAGGTAAAAGGCGTATTCAATACAAGATCTGATAATTCTGATGACGACCAGCCCATCGAGTGATATAGCGACAACGGTTTACGCTGCAAACCACCACGAATACTAACGATGATAATGATAAAAGAAACTAAAATAACAAAGAGGTACTTGATACGCGTAAGCGATATTTGTATATATTTAGGTTTGAAAAATCGTATAACCAGAACGCATGATATGATTAAAGCGGCTACCATACCGCTATACTGCTGAATAATCTGCCCCGACTGTTCTGAAAAATCGTTCATATAATCAAAAACTTCTACACCACTTCTCCGCCCGCTAAAAGGGTAGTAAATGATATCAGCAAAATTAATTAGCAACATAGGTAGATTGAAAATCCAAAACAATCCACGAATAATATTCATATGACGTGATTTAAATTCAAACCAAAAAGATGTCAACAATAAAACTATAATTAATAATGCGTTGATCGCCATTAAAGCTGATAAATCAAATCTTAAACCATGAATAAAAGCTTTAAATATATCGGCTGAACTTTGTCCATCCCACCCACTTTGATTATACAAATAAAAACACAGTCGGGATGTGCTATAGGCGACCATAACTAAAGCCAGTAATTGACCCACGTACAATAATACCGCCACTGAAATCGACTTCTTTACCTTGAACATATACACTTATATTTAATTAATTTTCAGAACATTATCATGAAATAATAGATAATTGCACTATTTAAAATTAAAGATGTGACAATCAATGGTAATTATAACGTCAGCTAATTATTATAGAAATACAATCATAAACCAAATAAATGCCGTTAGGCACAAGCTAACAAATACGGCTGCAGATCCAATATCTTTAGCACGACCGCTTAATATGTGATGTTCTGAGCCAATACGATCAACAACGGCTTCAATAGCTGAATTTAATAATTCAACAATAAACACTAAAACTAAAGGGGCAATCAATAATATTTTTTCAACATTACTTACATTTAATAACAGGGCAACGGGAGTTAAAATAATCAGTAATAGTAACTCTTGTCTTATTGCCGATTCGTATTTAAATGCATCTCGTAATCCTTGAAATGAATACCCGGTTGCTTTAATAATACGCGTCAATCCTGTAAACCCAGGTTTACCTGCGTTCTTACCCACTTCGGTCTTATTCATTGATTCTCATACCCTAATTTATTTGAAATAGTAATCTAAATTAGAATACTACGATACTATTATATATTGCAAGAATTTACAGTAAGGATGCTGTGATATATAGCGTTGAAATAGCGTGTAATTTTGATTGGTTAACTGGTAATTTCAAGTGTATCTTTAGGTTGTTTTCGGTTAAATATTAAGTAAACTAATACTCAATCTAATAACTCTTGGTCAATAATTATGATCTCTATTTATGTTCACAATACTAGAGGATTTCAACCTCCAAGGGCAAACATCAAAGAATTTCCAGCGCTGGCCTCAACAGTAAGCCTGTGCTCAAAATATGCTGTAAAAAGGAATTACTCATGTCAGACAGTTTAGTATTACAACTTGCCAAAGATCTACTTAGTCGTAAATCAGTGACACCCGAAGATGCCGGTTGTCAGCAAATGATCATCGAACGCCTTGAAAACCTCGGATTCACTATCGAAACCATGGTATTTGAAGACACGACTAACCTTTGGGCTCGTCGCGGTACCACAGCTCCGGTATTTTGCTTCGCCGGTCATACCGACGTTGTACCAGTAGGTAAAATCGAAGATTGGGATACCGACCCGTTCGTACCCACTATTATTGATGGCTATTTACACGGTCGTGGCGCAGCAGACATGAAAGGTTCTATCGCATCATTCTTAGTCGCTGTCGAAGACTTCGTGAACGAACACCCAGATCACCAAGGTTCAATTGCATTATTGATCACCAGTGATGAAGAAGGCCCGTTCATCAATGGCACAACGCGTGTGATTGATACTTTAGAAGCGCGTAACGAAAAAATTGACTGGTGTATTGTGGGTGAACCATCAAGCACCAACAAAGTCGGTGACATTGTTAAAAATGGTCGTCGCGGTTCTTTAACTGGCGACATCGTCGTGAAAGGTATTCAAGGTCACGTGGCTTACCCACACCTTGCCGAAAATCCAATTCATAAACTCGCGCCTGCATTATCTGAACTAAGCCAAGTGGTTTGGGATCAAGGTAATGACTACTTCCCTGCTACAACCTTACAAATCACCGACATCCGTAGTGGTGCAGGTGCAAGTAATATCGTACCAGGTGAAGCAACTTGTCAGTTTAACCTGCGTTATTCTACCGAGCTGACTGCGGATCTAATCAAATACCGCATTGAAGGCATTTTCGAAAAACACGGTTTAAATTACGAGATCAGCTGGATCCACAGTGGCCAGCCTTTCTTAACAGAACCAGGCAACTTGCTAAATGCTATTACTGATTCAATCCAGGATGTATGTGGCTATGCGTCAGAGCTGTCGACATCAGGTGGTACATCAGATGGTCGCTTCATCGCACCAACGGGTGCACAAGTTGTCGAATTAGGCCCTGTAAACGCGACCATTCACAAAGTGAATGAATGTGTGAAGATTACAGATATTGAGCAATTAGCGGAAATATACGAGCAAACGCTGGTTAAGCTACTCGCACAATAACAATTAACGCTAGCAAAATGATGGCTTGTTATCACCCTAATAAGCCATCATTTATTCCGTCAACATGAATTTTTTATGAAATAATAACCTGTATTCTACCCAGTTATCACCTAAATACCCTCATATCATCCGCTAGTAACCATATAAAAAACCGATAACCCCATCACATTCCATAACAAATTTTATAATTTATTAACAAACAGTAAAACTCAGTATTTACAATACATTAACACATTTCATATACTCATAGAGGCATTTTTCAGTGCAGTGAAATGGTGTTCTCATACTCTCCGTTAATTGACTTTAATCAATCTCTGGCATATTGTTTATGCAGTTGCATAGTTTTGCAGAATGAATAATTTGTTAATGATATTGTTTTAATAAAAGGAAGTTGTATGGCTTTAATCCAAGCGCCAAATTCAGTTGTAATGGTTCGACCGTGGAAATTTTTCTCGAATCCAGAAACCGCAGTTGATAATGCATTTCAAAAAACCGGACTCGATGAGCAAGACTCACTTGAGTTAGATCGCACTGGCATATCACTACAAGCAAAAAACGAATTTGATATCGTCGTAGCAGGATTAAACGAAAATGGCATCAACGTCCACGTATTTGATGACTTTGGGGAAAAAGAAACCCCAGATTCAGTATTCCCGAATAACTGGTTCTCGACCCACAGTGGTGGTCATGTTGCATTGTACCCAATGTTTTCACAAAACCGCCGACGTGAACGTCGCAGTGACATTATTGAAATGTTAAAAGCCAATTACCGCGTACAAGATGTTATCGACTTCTCTGGTTTAGAGTGGGATAACCTGTTTCTTGAAGGCACTGGCGCGATGGTATTAGATAACGTTAATCGGATCGCCTACACAGCTAAATCAAACCGTTCTAACGAAGTGATCCTTGAACGCTTCTGTACCACGTTCCAATACGAGCCAATGGCGTTTGAAACGGCTGATGCTACAGGCACTGCGATTTATCATACCAATGTGATGATGTGTGTTGGCTCTAAATACGCCCTTATTTGTTTGGACATGATCCCAAATGAAGCACGTCGCGAAGCGGTTAGACAGCGTTTAGAAGAATCAGGCATTGCAGTAATTGAACTGAGCTTTGACCAAGTTGATAACTTTGCTGGTAATGCTATCGAACTCACAGGCAATGGCAGTAGCCACTTGGTTATGTCACAACGAGCGAGAGATGCTTTAACAACCGAGCAAATTTCACGCATCGAACAACATTCAAAGATACTCAGTTTTAGCGTGCCAACTATTGAGTTAGCAGGTGGTTCGATCCGCTGCATGATCGCAGGGATCCACTTAAGCCCACGAACGTAAAAACACATTTAGCAGTAACAAAATATAGAAGATATGGCTTATGGAAAAGGAAAAGGTTATGGAAACCAGTTATGTAAAATCAGCGACAGGTGAATTGAAGCAAGTATTACTTTGCTCTCCTACTTACCTGAATCTCTCACCAATCAACAAAATTGCTGAAGATTGGTTAGAGAAAGGCGAACAGATTGATCAACAAAAATGCCTAAGAGAACACCAACAGTTGATTGATATCTACGAGAAAAACGGCATTAATGTCGAAGTACTTACGCCGACTGAAAATTTATCAAGTCAAGTATTTGCCCGTGACTTTGGTTTCAACATCAAAGAAGGTTATGTACTAGGCCGTTTTAAAGAAGAAATTCGCCACGCAGAAAGCCTACTGTATGCAGAAAAACTCGCCGAGCTTGGTGTACCAATCATTGCCACTTGTCATGAAGGTGTATTAGAAGGCGGTGACTTCTGGCAGCTGGATGAAAAGACCTTAGCCATTGGTACGTTACAGCGTTCTGATGAAAAAGGCATCCAAAGTATTCGTGAACAGCTTGAACCATTAGGTTATACGATTATTTCGGTTAACTCGAAACCAGAATACCTACATCTCGACATGATCTTTAATATTGTCGGTGAAAAGACTGCCGTGACTTATTACGACGGTTTACCACAAGAATTCAAAAACTACCTTGATGAAACGGGCTATGACCTGATTAAAATTGAAGAAGAAGGGGTGTTTAAGCACTTCTGTAATCTACAAGCATTGGGTAACAAGCGCATTATTTCGTTAAGTGCAAATACAGCTGTAAACGCGCAATTACGCGAACGTGGTTTCACTGTATTTGAACTGCACTCTACCGAGATTTTGAAAACCGGCGGTGGTCCACACTGCATGACGTTCCCATTAGAACGTCACTAAAAATTAAGACGGCAGTGTGTATTCTATAAGATCTGCGTTAAATTTTTTCTAACGAAATTGACAAGATCGAAGACGCACTGTCGATACCGATATTGACCAGTTCATTATCTTTGAATTTGTACGAGGCCATGCTGCCTTCTAACCATAAACCATCAATTAATGCATTGATTTTTATGGCTAGTACTTCACATTCATGATGATCAACTGAAATGTCTTCGGTGGCTAATGCAGCACGAATTAACGGTTCTAAAATTTTGGTTGTTTTAGCATATTCATTAGTACGAATGGCAGCCATTTCAGGGTCGATGTACGTCATCGGCAAGAAATTGGCCCATAACAATACGGTACGTGGTGACACGATAGGCTCTGATAGAGTCGCTTGAATAAAATGCTGTAATCGAGTTTTGGCGCAAACGTCTTGGTCGTTAATGTCGCACCTAGCATTGACGTACATAATCTCGAGTAATGCCGAATACGCCGCACGGATCAGTTCGTCTTTACCGGAAAAGTAAAAACGGATCAGACCGTTGGTCACGTTCGCATATTCAGCCACATTACGTACAGTGGTTTTTTGTAAACCTTCGTTAGCAATGCAATCAAGTGTGGCATTGATTAACTCTTGTTTACGGTTTTTACCTTTCGTTCCTTTCGCTGGCATAGGCAGGTATTTAATCCGTATTTAAGTATAAGGTGAGTCTATTCGACGAAAATTAATCATACCCCTAGGGCGTGATGCTGGCAATTTATTAAGCTAAACCGAATAATAATAGCACTTAACCCGATGCACATAACTGATGTGTATCTCATTATTAAACGTATTAGATAAACCACTCATTGATTATTGTAATCATGAATGTAATGGAAAAATTCGATTTTTCTCTTTTACCTTAGACGGAATTTAACAAGGATCACCATGATTGTTTTAGAGATAAAAGATATTAAAGCGGTAATTGCGAAAGTTGGCTACCAAGACTTTTTTGCACAGCTTAATGATACATTGACTGAAGATTATAAAAATTGGCACGACTTTGATAAATGTCCACGTGTTGCCAACCATGTTGACGATGGTGTTATCGAATTAATGCCGATTTCTAATGCTGAAATGTACTCGTTTAAATATGTAAATGGCCACCCAAAAAACCCAGCGCAAAACAAAATGACAGTAATGGCGACAGGTCAACTATCGTTAACTGAGACTGGCGAACCGCTTATGTTCTCTGAAATGACTCTGCTTACAGGTTTCAGAACGGCTGCAACATCAGCAATGGCTGCCAAGCATCTAGCAAAAAAAGATTCAGAAGTATTAGCGTTAATCGGTACTGGCGCACAGAGTGAATTCCAATTCTTAGCATACTCGTTCATCTTTGATTTAAAAGAAGTACGTTACTTTGATACAGATCCTGCAGCAATGCGTAAATTTGCACAGAACATGGCGCGTTTCGACATTCGCCTAACACCATGTAAAGACGCAAGAGAAGCGGTTCAAGGTGCTGATTTAATTACCACATGTACAGCAGACAAGAAATACCAAACAGTATTAACCAAGGACATGATCAGCAAAGACGTATTCATTAACGGTCTTGGCGGTGATTGCCCTGGTAAAACAGAAATTGAAAAAGAGTTAGTAGAAAGTGCAACGATTGTTGTTGAATACCTACCACAATCACGCGTTGAAGGTGAGATCCAACAACTGGGTCCTGACTTTACCTGTACTGAACTACACGAAATTGTGAAAGGCGAAAAAACACTGAACGTTGCTACAGACGGCACTATCTTGTATGACTCAGTAGGTTTTGCATTGGAAGATTACTCAGTACTACGTTTGATCTACAAGCTAGCTAAGCAACATAACATCGGCAGCGAAATGGAATTGATCCCTGAACTGGATGATGTGAAAAACTTATTCTCGTTACTATAAACGGTATATACCCTGTTAAAAAAACAGCACCCTAGTCTGTCGCGGCTAGTTGGTCGTTATTAATAGTTGATAAGCCTTTGGCCAAAACACCCACGGTAAGCACTGTAATGCCGTTGGGGTTTTGGTCTTTTTTGTTTAACAAGCGATTACATTCTCCTGTTTAAAATATGGCCCTAATTCACTTAAAAATTATTTTCATTATTTTAAAAAAAGTTAAACACTGTCTAGACCCGCGTAAATACTGACTTTCAAGTCAGGAAATTAATCTATCCGCCCTTTCAGCCCAAAATAAAGCCTTTACAAGATAACGACCCTTAGACTAGTATCTACCCGTATAAGCGCGTTGGATAAACGCGGCTTACCCGCACACACGATTCGCTTGTACCGCTTAAACTAAAATCCTTATAATTTTTTGCACAGTACCATCCTGAACCCATTGAATTAGGGTTTTTCTTGCGCCTGCAATATACCGTAGCGTAAGAATAAGAGCCTGTGCAAACAAACAGAAGATAGATGTCATGCGTATAGAACAAGAATTGAAGCTAGGTTTTAAAGATGTACTTTTCCGCCCAAAACGTTCAACTCTAAAGAGTCGTTCACAAGTAAGCTTAGAGCGTACATTCACTTTCCCTAACAGCAAGTACACTTGGACAGGTGTACCAGTTATTGCTGCAAACATGGATACTGTAGGTACATTTGAAGCGGCAAAAGAACTTGCTGCACACAAAATGCTAACAGCTGTACATAAGCATTACACTGTTGCCCAATGGAAAGAGTTCCTAGAAGCAAACCCAGAAATCTTTGACCATATCTTTGTATCTACTGGTACATCAGATTCAGATTTCGAAAAACTTCAACAAGTTCTAGCATTAGATGAGCGTTTACAGTTTATCTGTATCGATGTAGCTAATGGTTACTCAGAATTTTTTATTAATTTCGTACGTAAAGTACGTGCAGCGTACCCTTCTAAAACGATTATGGCTGGTAACGTAGTTACTGGTGAAATCACAGAAGAACTTATCCTGTCTGGCGCAGATATCATCAAAGTTGGTATCGGCCCAGGTTCAGTATGTACAACACGTGTTAAAACAGGTGTTGGTTACCCACAACTGTCTGCAATCATCGAATGTGCAGATGCTGCACACGGTCTTGGTGGCATGGTGGTTGGTGACGGTGGTTGTTCTTGCGCTGGTGATGTTGCTAAAGCATTCGGCGGCGGCGCAGACTTCGTTATGCTTGGCGGCATGTTAGCAGGTCACGACGAAAGTGGCGGCGAGCTGTGTGAAGTTGATGGCAAGAAAACGAAGAAATTCTATGGCATGAGCTCTACCACTGCGATGAACAAACACGCAGGTGGTGTTGCGAAATACCGTGCTTCAGAAGGTAAAACTGTAGAAGTACCTTACCGTGGTCCAATCGAAAACACTGTTTTCGATATCCTAGGTGGCGTTCGTTCGACTTGTACTTACGTTGGCGCAGCATCATTAAAAGAGCTAAGCAAACGAACTACCTTTGTCCGCGTACTTGAGCAAGAAAATAACGTATTCGGTAAAGAATAAATTAGTGTGAATACGCAGGTCTAGAACTGCGTATTTAAGCTAACAAAGGCGAGCATTGATATGGGCATGTCCATTATTGTGCTCGCCTTTTTGCATTTATGGCATTTGAATACATTTTATCTACAGTGATAAATCAGATAATTTTCATACTTCAGCATTTATTTATAATGATAATATGACCTTATATATTTAGAAAATAAGGATATTATCTAATGACGACTAGAAATCAAAATGTATGTCCAACCATTGTAGAACTTGAATTTAGCGCAAGTAGTCAAAGCGCGATAGATTTAATAAACGAGGTACATACGCTATCAACAAAAAGCTGGATTACTCTGACAATAGGTAATTTAGGTTTAATTTTTGCGGGATTAGTTCTAAGCCCAGGAAAAGCTATCCCTGAAGAAATTACAGCTCTGGGGGCTAAACCTATCTTAAAGGCAGCGACCAACCTAACAGAGGCGGCAGGAGGCCCCGCAGGTTCTGTTGCTTATAATATATTCCAAAGTAATTGGGAGATTTTCTTTCAAGCTGTCAGCGCTTTTGATGCAATAGCTAAAAATAAAATAGAAAAAATTGTAACACACCAAACATATAGAAATGATCTAACACCAAAAGAGCGTAAATTTTGGAGAGCCATGTATTATGGATGTAAGGTAGCAAAATAATGACAATTAAAAATATATTATTATTAATCTCGATTGCAACACTAACTGCTTGTTCCGCACCAGAAGAACAGTCCACATATGCTTATCAGTATTACAAAGAGCAATATATCAAATTCGAAAAAGTGCTAACTGAATGTGGAAATAAAAGACAGAAAACATTATCTGATTCGGCTATAGATATATTAAAAAAATTACCTCAAGAGTCTGTTGAAGGGTTTGGCCATGTTATGAATTTAGCGGATCGTAAGTGCATGGCAAATATATACCGTGATTTTATGGAATCCCTATTACTTGCCGAAGTTGAAAGTTATAAAAATGGTAATAGTGAAATTGAAAATGAATTGTTAACGCTCAAAAAAATCCAATTCATAGATTTATATTTACCAGCAAAAAGAAAATTCGAACAACTACCTGCTGACACCCAAAAAGCATTACTCTCAATTCAAGAAATGCAGGAACCATTTAATGGACTTGATGCATTGGAAAGAGCATGGCCTAAAATATATGGCATAGAATAATAACGACTTGGTGATATTTTAAGTAGTATCGCTAAGATCACAACAGCAACAAGATAGAACCTAAAAATGCAGGTGATCTATAAGACTTGTTGAAGTAAAAGCATCGACATACTTAAAGAGAACGAATACAGCTAAAGCAGCCAATAGATTTGTGATCAAGGTAACTTTAAATAGGTTTATCATGAACAGCCCTTTTAGAATATAACATTTGTATAGCAGGTCATCTCGATTCCCACATCAATCGGATATTAAAATCGACACTAAGATAATGTGCGTTCCTGTTATTTATTTTCAAGTCCGGTTAATAATTAACAATGACAAATATACAACTGATTCTATTATTATTTTAATTTATAGCAAAGGAAATAAATGCATAAAAATCAGTTAATCCGTTACGCGTATTTTTCTACGCCCTGCAGCAAAAAATGTGATGCCAATACCTAAAAGAAACAAGATAGATGGCTCAGGAACTTCACTAGCGGTATAACCTACGATGTTATCAATAGAGAAGGCAGCTCCACCGCCAGAAAATTCAGCATGAACTAAATTTTGAAAGGCATTAGAGACTGTAAATAGTTCAAAGTCATCAACGCCGTTACGGCCATCAAAAATACCGTCCAACACAAAATTTTCTGAGACATTAATCCCTAGGTCAGTAATACCATCGAGTGTTATTGCGCTTGCATTTGCCTGTCCGTCTCTCCAAAACTCCGCACCGTCAAACTGGGAAATCTCAAACGTGTCTTCGGAAATAGAATCCACATTGATGGTAAAAGACCCATTATGCACAAAAGCAACCTGTGTGCCGTTGTTTGTATACAACACCTCATCATTACCAAGATCAATATGGCCGTTCCCATCTCTGGAAAGCACGAAATCATTGGCTATAAAACTGTTAACAATTAAGTGTGTATTATGAGTAACAGCAACATCTTCGAAATCAATGATAGTTGCCATAGCAGTGGCTGCCATGCCGCAAAAACTGACTACAACAATAGAATTTCGTAAGAAACTTGCGATCTTTTTAATTTTCATATCCAGCTCTCCTAAAATATTGCTTGAGAATTATGTGAAATATAAATCAGCACTGAACTACCTTTAAGCATGTATCATTCCAATGTCAGCAACCTACTGTTTTTATGTTGTTTTAGTGAATTTAAAGAACGGCATATCGTTATCGGTTTATTAGGTGTAAAAAATACTGACATCCAATTTTTTCGACCTGTGGTAAATGGCCTGATATCTCGTTCGGTAATGTTATTATCAATCCCTAATTCACCCGAATAAAGATAACGCCTCAGCTTTTCCCATTGATTTAAGGTATAGCTAATGGCCACGCCTATTTTACTTTTCGGGGTGACTGTTTTTGCACTTTTGCTTAGCCATTCATGAAATTGCTGCAAGACTGGTTCGGCTTTTTTCATTCGTAAGTGCTGCCGTTCTTCGGGGGTTAACGATTTGGATTTTTTCTCAATCGCGTAAAGCGATTGAATGTAATTTAATGCCACTGTGGCTTTGCCTGTTTTTTTGGGCTGCGCGGTTAAGGCATCGTGAAACTTACGTCTTGCATGAGCCCAGCAACCGACAGGAATAATATCGTCGATATTTTCATAAGCACTGTAACCATCGCATTGTAAGTAACCTGCAAACCCAGCTAAGAATGCTTTAGGGCAGCTACGTGCTCGACTCGGTTGGTAATCGTAGATTACAACCGGCTTTTCCGTGTATTCATTGCTACGATAAACCCACATGTATGATTTTTGCTGTGCAGTGCGATCTTTTTCATCAAGTACTTGGATCGTAGTTTCATCTGCGCAGAGCGTTGATTGAGCAAGTAAATGTGTTTTCATTACCGCTATTAATGGGCTGAGTAATTCGGCACTTTTAATACACCAATTAGCCAATGTGCCTCGGGTAATTTCAAGACCACCGCGAGCAAAAATATCAGTCAAACGATAGAGCGGTAATGCATCGCAGTATTTAGCAACGACAACAGCGGCAAGCGCTTCGGGGCTAGCAATGCTGCCAGGTATTGGCTGTGCTGGTTTTGATGCAGTCACTACTGATGAGCTAATTGACGTTGCTTCGCATGCACGACAGGCGTATTTAATTTGTTTGTGCTTAATAACGCTGATTTTTTCTGGAATGATCTTAACTTGTTCGCTTATCTGTTCGCCACACTCATGCATATCATGCCCACAGCATGAGCATGTTGGTGTGTCGATAACGTAAGACTTTTCTTCTCGTTCAAGATGTTCTGGTAAGGCCTTTCGGCCTTTTCGTACGCGAGGTTTGCTTTCTGATTGGTTTTCTTCAGCTTCGTTAAATGTGCCCTTTGGCATTTTTTCACTGCGAGAACCAAATTCTTTTTTACGATTGAGCTTCAACTGCTCTAAAGCAATATTAAGACTGTTTTGAAGCTTTTTATTTTTAGAATTAAGCACCTGATTCTCATACTGCAACTTTGCCAGCATTTGTTTTAATTGTTCAATATCATCAGGTAGTTCACTTGTCATTTATTAGCAATCAATACAAGTAGATAGCGCTAGTTTGCCTGTTGTATTTGATCATGCAACAGCCAATTGTCGATCCAGTGACGATCACATCACTGCGAGACCATTTAAAGGCTTGTGTGCATGAGCGGTTTCTAATGATAATCCTGAGAGCAACCAATTTAGCTGATGTTGATTAATTGTCAGCGCATCTTGTTCGTCGGTAGCACTAGGCCACTTAAAGCGACCTTTCTCTAGCCGCCGATAGTAAAGCCAAAAGCCATTGGTATCCCAAAATAAGATCTTAATTTTGTCGCGATGGCGATTACAAAAGATAAACCAAGCTTCGCTCAGAGGGTTCATTTCCAGTACATCACTGACGATTAAAGATAAGCCATCAATGGATTTACGCATGTCCGTATGACCCGTAACAAGGTAGATCAGCTTGTGTGGTGTCATGCTGAAAACACACTTAAAAATTGCTGTAATTTGCTCGGTTCTAATGACACGGGAAATGAAAATTGATAACCATTAGGTAATGTTAGAGTGAGTTGCTGGTCAGGTTTAGTTTCAGGAAATACGAGTGGTATAACCTTCTGCTTATTTGTTTTTTTTAGGTGGTTGTGGGCTGAGCTTTTTAGACCAAGCATAAAATGTGGATACGGCAATATTGTTACGTTTACAGAATTCAGATTTGTTTAGGCCACTTGCAGCTGAAATATGCGCTGCCAATGTTGTTCTTTTTTGCTTTTTGACATGATTTATCCCTTCATTAAATGAAGGATAATCATGCAATAACTGAAAATATTTGGTAGGTGGGGTTAACTAAGCGCTTACTTTTATTTCCACATTCAGTTAGCACTTTTTCGAATTTGATATATTGCTCTTTGTAATACTGATAAGCGTATGTGGACTGTTCTTCTGGTGCGGAACAAGCAGTTAGTGTTGCAATCGAGATTAATAATAATATATTTCTAGTCGTCATTAGATAATATCCTTATTTTCTAAATGTATAAGGTCATCTTATCATTATAAATAAATGCTGAAGTATGAAAATCATCTGATTTATGACTGTAGATAAAATGTATTCAAATTCCATAAACGCCACCTAGGATAAAAAGTGTTGTTGAGGTCGAAGCCATTCTTAGTATGAACACGTTAATGACATTTAATGAGGTCGAAGACCCGAAAAATGAGGAATCAAAATAAGAATTGAACATGTAGCTGTAGGTGTTAAACGCGACCGGGTCGACAGTTGATGGTTATAAATAAATATGTATTTAATGCTATGTTAACGAAAATAAACAAGCAATATTTTATCAATTAAAAAATAAAAAAGGGCGATGATATCAATTGATTAGCATTCGTGGCTTTCGGCTTTAATGGTTTATTTGTCGTGCCGAAGTCATCTTGATGTTTAGCGATCTGAAAGATCTAGTATTTAGCTAAAATGATACAAAAAGTAATTTTTCTTCTGACTCAATTCTGAAAAAAGGATCCTGAATTGCTAAATTATTAAAAAGTGTTAATTAACGCGAGCAATAGCAACTCTTTAGGGGTACGGTTGGGTTTTTAGATAGATCTATCCCACAACGCTATTTTTAACAATTATCAAATGCCTCTTCAACCAAATTTCTTCTGCCTTTACCAGCAATAAAACGACGAAATACCATTTTTCCACCACACAAAATACAGGTGAATGGGTCCTGATTTAAAAAGCTTTTTAACATTTGCCCATAGCGTAATCGCGCGACTGGTGTTAGCTTTTTCATCCCTAAAGCATCTCGCACTTTACCTAATAATGTACCAACCACGCGGTTCGCTAAAAAACCATAATAACGTATCATTTTGAAACCCTTTTCAGGGATGTGTTGTATTATTCTGCGAATTAATTCTTCCTATGATAGGTGCTCTTCTTCATATTCACCAGTGCGATGATTTAAGTATTTAAATGAAAGTGTTGCTTCACCACGATAGTGGCTTAACCGCATACCCGATATAGGTGGCCGTTTTAAATACCGCCCAAGATAATTGATCGTACTATTTGGGTCTTTAGTTAGCTGGGCAAAGTGCACGTGCCAAAAACGTTGACGTTGACCATGAATAAATCGACGCCACTCATCATAATCACAGTAGCTATTTTGATTAACATTAAGGTTTTCGTATTCAGCGAGTAAAAGGTCACACAGATTATTACGCCAACGCTGCTCTACTTTTTCATGAAAAAACTCAATAGCACGCCATTTACCTTTCTCATCGAGGCCTCCTAACGTGACAGATACGTGGACATGAGGATGCCATGTTAATCGACGACCATAGGTGTGGATAGCGCAAAATATACCGATGATTAATCCGCGTTTTTTGGCCGCATAAAGTAAATTATCAACCGCCAATTGACATATTTTGTCTAATAAAAAACGATTATCAAAAAATAACAACCAAAGTACATCGGGCATCGTAAAGGTCATGTGTTGCCAATGGCAATCAGGCAGTCTGTTCACCTGTTGAATTATCCAGTTGTCAGTGGACTTTTACCACAGGACGAACAAGCACGACTAGAACAGGTAAAATAGCGGCATTTTTGATGAGGACAATCGGCTCTATCACAGCAATATTCCTTACCACCGAGAACAGGTTTAGCGCAGGCTAACATTTTGGTGACTTCTTCAATTTCTATCGGCCTAAATGTGTCAGGTGCCGCGTTTATCATCTCCTTCCAGCGTTTATTTTTTTCAAATGCATAACGGACGGGTCTGGGGTGATGCACTTTTGGCGGAGGAAGCGGTCTTCTAATTAATTCGTGACCGATATTTGTAAAATAAAAGAAGAAAACATAAGTAATAACAACACGGCTTCAACCAAAAGAGGATGTGATTATACACGCTATCTCTCAGCCAGCCCAATTGCAGCGCAGCTGCTATGTTCCTTCCTCGCATGCGCAGACACCGCCATTTCGACTATATAATCACCGTTACCTAACTCTTCAACAATGTCATATTTAGTATTACTTTTAATAGGCGTCAACCAATGACAATCTGTATTTTTTCGGTGCCAGTTAATCATAAGCTCCGCACTGAGATAGCAGCGGTCAAAAATAGTTAAAGATGAATTTTGAGCGGAACGGGTAAGTGCTTTGGCATAACTAATTTCACCAGTGAAACTTGGGCCAAAAGCAACATCGTGAATAATGCGGCTTCGGAGTGAAGTCAAAGCACAAAGACGGACAATCGGGTATTCAGTGTGCTTGTCTTTACTATAATTAATATATCCAAATGATGCTACGTGTTCAGGTGTGTCATGACACCGGAGTTGAGTACCATCAATTGAAAAAAGCTTTAGATTATTCCACTTATCGTCTGAGTCTTCTTCCTTTCCCCAATGCTTTGCCGTCATTGAAAATAACTCAGCAAGAGGTTCATCGCTGAGCCTTTGTCTGGCTTGAGGTATTGCACTTGGAGCGACATTATCACCGAGTGAATCTGAGAGGTTAAGATCTAATTTGGAAACGATATCCGTTATAGAACGATCACGAAATAACCCCATACCAATGACTAACCATACGACTAACTCAGCAGGCAGTTTACGTTTTCGAATGCTCGCTTTGTTAGTTTTTTCTAATACTTCTTCAATCCATTCAAGCGGCAGGTCTTTTTGAAAGGTAGAAAGTGATTCTGGATTAGCAAATGTATCCGTATCTAGTAGCCAATGTGCAAGCAAAAAAAATACCCTCAATCTATACGAAAAAGGGTATTTTGAACCACTCAAAGGATCAGTCAACCGATCATATTTCTCTTCACTGATCGGCGTTAACTCATCGAGTAGCTTTTTTTGTGTCTAAATTTCGGTAACCTCAGATATCAATCACCATATTTCCGCATTCACGATACTACGAGATAACGCCAACGATTTTGATGCATTTCCCGCAAAAAGCTCAGTGACGAAATCACGTTGACCGAAACTGTTCACTACCGTTAAACCGTATTGGTGCTTACAACCCAATCTTTTGACAAGCAGCGCATATTCGTGCCTGTACCTTAGCGTAGCGATTTGAGCATCAACCTGCGATGCGGTGAACCCTGATATCGCGACAAGCTCTGCAAGCGTGTGCATTTTGCTACTTTCGAGCATGATATCCGCCAAAATCAAATATTGGGCTTTCTTGGTCAACTGAGACACCTATGTCCTATTTGAGCTTAATGAACCGGAGCCACTACTCGCTTAATGGTTTAATGGTATACGCATTGTCGCTAAAAACAGCCATAGCCCCAGTGAACGTCTCAAGACGTATGTTGTCCACATTGACAGTATCCTGCTGTTCTGTACCCGTATTAAGCACTTCAATCTTAAGGTTTTCCCCTGATGCCTCTTGGTGGGATCGACCATCCAAATTAAGCGTCAGCGTATTCCATCGACCATACCCCAAACGCTCACGAGCTTGATTGTACGACAATACCGCATTACCTAATAGGGTATCGCCTGCCCATAGACGAATCTCGAAGCCAGAGACGGAAATACCATACTTGCTATTAGCGAAATCCATCGCCAATTGATAATCTGCAGCGGTATCGAAAGTTTCATTCAGCTCCTGATTTATCGAGCTGTCACTCCAGCTAATTTGCATGAAGTTCCCGCCATCAACAGCGGATAAACCCGAGGTTTCACGTACAATTGCAGTATTGTAAGCAAAAAGATTCCACCCCGGAACATCCTTTACTAGGGTATTTTCGGGAATATCTGTGTTATCAAATGAAGCATTTTCTATCGCCACTGGGACTATTTCTCCTTCCTGTAACATCCCATAAGTGATGATCTCATTAGGTGTTGCTGATAATAGTAGGTCCATTTTCAATATTATACTCTCTAAATGTATTTCTCCTAACGCAGTTCTCAGCTTCATTTTGTTGGTCTGTGCAGCGGTATCAACTTGTTGGATAAGAATACTGGTTTGGGATTCTGGATCGTATAAGGCTAGATCTTCCCCTCTTCGTAGCAACAACAGCGGTACGTTTAAACCTCTCTGAGGTTATTCACATAACCTTATTTTTTTTAAAGTTTTACTCTCCCCCCTGTTTTTAGATAGAAGGCGTTCACTAATGATTTCATTCTTTGACTTACTGATATCTGTTCCAAGTACAAACTCATCTGTCGGAACATCAATGCCTTCACGAAATTGATCTATAGCGCTCTTTCTATTGTTGGCATATTGTTTATGTAAACGATCATTATTTGACCAATCATAATCAGGAGCTCCAAATCTTTCATGGAGTTCCTTCGCAATCTCATTCCAACGAGCAGTAACTTTTTCTAATGCTTGGCTTTGTTTTAATTCAATGGCAACCTCCCCTTCAATTGTTGCAAAATGCGTTTCTAAAAACAAGGTATCATATCCTCCTGGAGAAAGATTAGAATGATCGATAAAAGTATCATAAATATCTTTGGAATAAGCAAAGTCATAATAAGCTTCTTCTGAAATATATTCTTTTTTTATGTTGCCCGTAGCTTCAACAAGAAATTCATTATCTATAGCAATAGGGTATCCCTCTTCACCTATGAGATAATTAGTTTGTCCCCAACCTTGAATAGCGTACGTTACGTCATTAATTTTTTTTTCGTAAATTATGCTGTTTTTATAAAGTCGATCTCTATTTCCAAATATATAGTCCATTATGATCGTTGAATCACGCTCTATACCTATGTCATTAGGGGCTAATATCCTGTAGTTGTCTGATATTGTATTGTCAACAAAAAGAGAGTATACATAGGCTCCGTTCTCGCCTACTGGTGTACTATTGATAACCACAGGGGGGACAATACCTAGATTTAGTAGATCATCAAATTCCCAAGCCATTAATTCAAATTTCTCTCTTTCAGAGGATTCTCCATAGCTATCAGCTACAATTCTTTTCTTCAATATTTTTGTCTTAAATTTCTGTCCCTCGTATTCTGATTCTACTTCCCATACTGCTATAGAGTTCAAATTATTTATACCGCCTTTTATTTTATATTTAATGGTTCCCTCTGTCACATGCCCAGAATTATCAAAATTTAATATATTCAGGATAATACTTTTTATAATTTCTTTATCTTCTAAGTCTCCAGATTTAGTTGCATCACGTAATGCAACCCATGCCTTTCCATTTAAAATATTATCTAAATATTTCTGATGTAAAGTATGTGATTGAGCGGGTCTTGCACTCAACGTTATGTATACAATAATACATAAGAATATCAGTATATTTTTTTTTATTAACGCCATATTTATATCCATTTTAATTAATTTTATAGTGTTTATTTTATCGGATCACGTTGCTAGTTTATTGGAGATGTTTTACCGTGTGTTTTTTAAACGGTTATCTGGTCTTTAATAATTATTTACACAATGTATTTTTCTTTAAAGTTTTACTATCTCCCCTGCTTTTAGATAGAAGGAGTTCACTAATGGTTTTATTCTTTGACTGACTGATATCTGTTCCAAGTACATATTCATTTGTCGGCACATCAATGTCTTCACGAAATTGATCTATAGCGCTCTTTCTATTGTTGGCATATTGTTTATGTAAGCGCCCATGATTTGACCAATCATAATCAGAAGCTCCAAATCTGTCATGGAGTTCCTTCGCAATGTCATTCCAACGTTCAGTAATTTTTTCTAATGTTTTATCTTGTTGTAATATATGCTGTTCCTCTTTACTCAACTCGGCTAAATAGGCCTCCAAAAAAATGGTTTCATACCCATCTGGAGAAAGATCAGAATGACTAATAAAAGCATCATAAACATCTTTGGAATAGGCAAAGTCATAATAAGCTTCTTCTGAAATATATTCTTTTTTGGTGATGCTGTAGGCAGAAACAAGTTGTTCATTATCTATAGCAATGGGATTACCGTCTTCATCTATGAGGTAATTTGTTTGCCTCCAACCTTTAATAGGGTAGTCTATCCCATTAATCTCTCTTGAACGAGTACTCAAGTATTCATAAAGTCGATCGGGGTTGCCAAATATATGATCCATTATGATCACCGCATCATGTTCTATACCTATGTTATTAGGGGCTAATATCCTGTAGCTGTCTGATATTGCGTCATCAACAAAAAGAAAGTACACATCAGCACCACCTTTACCGTCTTCTGATGTACTATTTATGACCACTGGAGGGACAATACCTAGATTTAGTTGATCATCAAATTTCCAAGCCATTAATTCAGATTGTTCGGCTCCTTTTTCGTAGGGTGCGTTAGTAGGCGGTATAATTCTTTTCTTTAATACTTTGATTTTAAATTTTTGCTCCTTATACTCGGATGTTACACTCCACATTTCTACAGGGTGTAGATTGTTCGGCTCTCCTTCGTTTTCAGGTCTAGGTATCAGCCTCGCCTCAGTTACATTCCCTGAATCCTCAAAATTTAATATATCCAGAATTATATTTTTTATAATTTTTTTATCTTCGAAGTCTCCAGCCGTCGTTGCGTCATGTAATGCAGTCCATGCCTTTCCGTTTAAAATATTATCTAAATATTTCTGATCTAATGTATGAGCTTGAGCCAGCCCAGCACCCAAAACGGTGTATGTCATAATTAAAAAATACACCACTGATAATTTTCTTATTGAGTTTATATTCATAATTTTTAAATCCTTTTTATCAAATCCCCCCTTCCTTTCCCTAAATTGTTAGGGCGTGAAGTAAGGTGGGGGGGGTTTCAGTAGGTTTTTTCTATTTTATTCATTACATCGGAGACTTTTTTGAATGTATATTGAGTCACCTCTTGTGCTTCGAACTGATTGTTCCTCGAGTAGTGGATGGGTTAGTTCTGATATATCGATGTTTTTTTTATCTTCAGGGTTAACTAAAGCAAGAGCGTCCTTAGTACGTGAAGCCTGTTGTCTAGGTTCGGCTTCAATCTCTATTTTCGTCTCTACAGGATCCTCTGAAATTCCCCAGCGTTGTTCGACCTGGTCAGCTATAGCATTCCATCGCTGAGCTATCATCTCTGTTATATCTTTTATCTGATTTTCCTTCGAAAGTTTTGCATTCACCTGTGCCAGTTGTGCCTCAAGTATCGCTAAAAAGTCTTTTGGAAGTTCTAATAAATAGGTCTCCATAAAATCTGAAGCGGTATACTCACCAAGATGAGAATAGTCAAGAAAACGCTCATAGACATGGTAAGAATGAAAAAAGTCACTTAAAGAAGAATTTGTAATAGGATATTTTGGCATTGTCGCACTTAATAGAGACTCATTATTTATTGCGATAGGAAAACCTTCTGAATCTATAAGGAAATTGTCTTGAATTATGCCACGAGCTGGAACATCTATACCAGCAAGTGTTATTTTACTTCCCGCTGAACCAATGGTAATACGATCTGTATTTCCAAACAGCCAGTCTATTACTTCAACTCCGGTAAACTCTACCCCCATATGCTCTATTGGTTCTCCTTCAAAACTGAGGCCTTGAGCAAGGTCTGAAGATAATAACCGGTAGTTATCCGAAACGGTATCCTCAGCAAAAAGACTATATATGATTGTAGTATTACTTTCTGTGTCTTTATCTACAGCAACAGGTGGTACTATTCCTAGGCCTAGCATGTGATCAAAATCCCATGCCATCTTCTCTAGGGTTCCCCTCCCCATTTCCTGTCCTCCATCAATATCTAAATTAATATATTTTTTACTCACCTTGAGATTAAAATTAATATCATCATCAAACTTTGCATTTATCTCCCATACTTCTGTTTTATTTATATTTTCGGAATGAATATCTACTTCGCGGATTAATTTTTTATTTTTTATAAATTCAGTACTACTGCTATCATCAAAGTTTAATATTCGTAAGATAACATCTTCTATTGTTTTTCTTGAATCTAAGTCCCCCGATCGAGATGAACCACGCAAAGCTTCCCATGCTTTTCCATTGAGTAACTTATCAATATATATATCATCAAACTTAATCGGTTTAGCGTTTGCTATGTTAGAAATAAGCAGGAGAAATATGGTAACTACTGTAACAACAAAGCCTATAGTAAAATTATATTTTTCTTTATTTATATATGTATGCAAAGTAACGCCTCTACGTATATGAATTAATATTAATTATCGAAGGAATCGACAACACTGTATGCTTTATCAAGGTGTTCAAGGACGGTATCAAAATATACTGTTATTCTAGGAGTCTTTCCATATGTCCAATATGTACCTGGTATTATTTCACTTTTTATATTTTCCTTATACTTGATAATGTTATATTTAACTCTTATTAGAGAATCCTTGGTATCTTTAGCATCAACTATATATGGGTTTAATGCGTTTCTTTCTTGATCAATAATGTTATTAATATCTGTAATTACATCATGTTCATGCTTTGAAACTAAAGCAAGCTGATAGCGTGAATACCTTAGTGTAGACAGCATAGCGTCTTTACGTCTTTCCATATAAGCGCTCTGCGTCCGAGCAATATTTTCTTTTATGTCTTCTGAATATACGGAAATATGGTCTGATAAGATGTTTTTGAATTTTTCCTGATAATCTTTATTGATATGCTCCTTTACATAAAGCGGCGCAACGTCTTTTTGGGCAGATTTCAGAGCTGACTTAATGGCACGTTCTAAGAACCCTGTATCTTTCTCTGGATCAGGATCTATGCTTTTTATTTGGCTGAATTCAACTATTTTCTTGAAAATAACGCCTTCATCTTCCTGTATACTTGTTTCACCGGATAATTTTTCTAAGATTTGATTTATATGATTCATTATCAATAAGTCATTAATCAAACCTTTAGGTAAAGAATCATTAGAGAAAAATTCCCATAAGCCTAATGTCAACGTAGAAAGTATATTATCCGTGATTTCTATAGGTTCTACACGATTGTTTATAAATGTTATAAAGTGTTTGCTAAAATATAGCCAACCAATAGTTTTATCAATTTTATCATTATATGCAATCCGTTCAGAATCCGATGTCACAAGGGAGAACTCATCCAAAAGGTCTTTAGTAATGTCCATTTTTTGAGTTATTTTTGACGATTTATCTCGTAATATGTAAGAGCTAGAGTCGATAACAGGTTCTATTTTTTGGATATAAGATTGCCAACTATCACTTGTATAATCCGCATGAATCGTGATAGTATCTGTAAACTTACCTGGAGCAAAGTAGCTTTGACCTAGAATCTGAATATTTAAGAAATAATCCGATGGGTCATAAATAGATTCAACTATATCGTTAAAATCATTCTTCATGTTATCAAGTGAAGTGGATGAAAATTTATTTTTCTCTACGTGTATTTTTAATGCTGATGAAAAAGTATTGAGTTGAATGAAGTCTAATACTCGTTTATTTTGCAATAGAACATATTCATCTGAATTATTAATAATTAATTCAACCAATTGTTCTAAAGGCAAGTCTAGATATTCATCGTTCGGGCGTATTGTCTCAAGAGCACTATCAATTGCGTTCTGGTACGTGTCCAGCATCTCACTGGGCTCGGCACTTAGCTGTAATTCAGCGATCTTAGAATCTAATTCCATTATAGTGCCTGTATTTAGTATCGCTCCTACGACGAATCCTATACCATCGAGTGAATCTCCAACGATCTCGGCAATAAGACTTCCTGTCGTTTTCGCAATAGCAGAAGATATCACACTGGCTCCGCCAGCTATCGTCAAAGTTGTACTAGCCAGAATCTCATTTACATCACCATGTTCTATTGTATTAATTAGACTGTACGCTCCGACAAGAAACATGGCAGAACCAAAAAGATCTCCAAACCCTAATTCTCCTTCTGCTTTTATATTTTCTACTGGTGAATCAGCTAGTAGAGTATTTCGGTATATTTCATCTTCAAGGTCTAATGTGCATGTTCCTGCAAAGCTGTTAAAAGTTATTAGGTATGGTATGAGGACACTAAGAATACTTTTTTTTGTATTAAATTGCATTATGATCAATTATCCTTTTATTGATATTTTATCGAAAATGTACTAAATTTAATGTGTAAACTACTATTTTTCATACTTCTTGAATTTTAGTAGTTTACTCATTAACTATTTCAAGGGATTATTTATATTGCTATTTTTTTATAATTCTAGCCTTGCGGATAAAGTCCTCAGCCAGTGTAGATAAGTCTGTCCAGTCTTTAATTATTTGCTGTACTTCCCCTTCTCCCACTAGCGATTCAAGTGTGCTATCCCCCCTCATGATTCGATTACTATATTTAATAACTGAATCCATATCATATGACATTTTTTGCCACTGTGTTGATACCTTAGATAATAAAGGAGACAGGGTATTTAGGTATGTGATACTCTGCGCCATACTCTTATCGGCTAATATATATGTCTGGAAGAGTGATAGCTTTAGTTTATCTTCACTAATTATATTTTTTAATTTTTTTATTTCTTGTAATATTATCGAGTCTTCATCTCCATAAACTTTGGCGACAATAGGTGCACTTATCCATCCTGCTATTGGGATCCATATATAAGTTGCAATCATCATCTCTTGATATTCTAGAAATTCTGACCTTTTTTGTAATATTTCAACTTTATCCAGAAAGTCGGTTATTTCTTCCTTTAATGCCACTGTATTTATATTCTTTATATCTTCTGTATAATTAGTTTGGATTGTGTTTAAATTTTTACTTTGTTGATAAAGATACCATTTATATTCCTTGAAACTATCTAAGGATTCCTGACTCTCATGCTCGAAACCCTCAGACTGATTTCTCAATATTTCAGCTATCTTTATTACAACCTTGTAGTCTTCTTCACTTTTTGTGTCAGCTAATTTAGCCATACTTCGTTGAAGCTGGGCTAAATATACAGACATATCATCAGCATAAGAGACGATTGACCAAGCGGACTTTAGCATGCTTGGATGTATGACTGTTAGCCATTCATGTGCTTTATCATGAATCCCCTTATATGATGCAAGTAATGGTTCAAATTGATCAAAATCATTATTATCATTTAAATCTAATCTCGCCTTTAATTCGGCTTTACTGTGAGGAAGAGAAAGAAGATTACTCGTAAGTCTTTGAATTGAACTCCAATCTGAATTGCTTAATATAAATTTATTTGTCTCACTTTCTTTATTGTAAATATATACTGGAGAAAAAATGCCTTCACTGGCTATTGCAGGAAAACACAGTGCTAGCGATAAAAGTGAACTTTTTAAAAAAAAACTCTTATTTTTTAACATATATTCTTATTCCTATGATCTTGAGTTTATGTTTGTTTGTTAGAGTATTTCATACGCAGATCCCCATTTCAACGGACAAAAGTTAATTAATAGTTAATAAAATGTTACTTTCACAATAGGACATTGAACTTGGGGTATATTTGTTTTACAACTGTATGTTCACAAGGAGGGTTGTGTTGCATTCTGATAATAGTTAACATCCTTTTCGACATCAATTATTCTGGTCTAATCTATCTGGACACCTTGATTGTGGATAATAGAACCAACAATTGAGGTAAGCATGAATACGAAAAGACAGTACCGAACTTATATCAAAGAGTTTAAAGAGGAAGCTTTAGGCTTAATAACAGAACAAGGTTATTGTTGTGGTTTAATTCTATCGGACACTTCTAAAAGCATTTAAGTATAATGTTAATTAGAGGTGATTATGAATACTAAATTTAAACGTCCGAAATTTACAACTGAATTCAAGCAAGGCGCTGTAAAACTCGTTACTGAGCAAGGATATACCAGTCAAGGTGCCGCAGATAGCTTAGGTATTTCATTAAGTGCTATCACGCGTTGGGTTAAGGCTGAAAGTGGTTCGCAAGCCAGACCAGGAACCAAACAAGAAAGCTTGAACCTATCTGAACGTAATGAACTTGATATGCTACGTAAAGAAAACGCTAAACTGCTGATGGAGAAGGAAATCCTAAAAAAGGCCGCAGTCTTCTTTGCCAAGGAAAGCGAGTAAGGTTTCAGTTTATTGCTGAGTATAAGAAGACATTTCCAATTCGAGTTACATGTAAAGCAATGGGCGTAAGCCCTAGTGCTTTTTATCACTGGCTATCAAATAGAGCGTCGCCTAAGAAAGATGTTGCGCTTGATATCAAGGCAACTGAGATATTTAATTATCACAGGAAAACGCTAGGGTATCGCAGATTAACCAATGAGTTACGCAAAGAAGGCTTTGATGTAGGCTATTATAAAATATGGCGCTTAATGTCGCGTTTAGGCTTGCAAGCTCGCTACCCAAAACGATTCAAGATAACGACTGATAGTAAGCATAATTTTAATATTGCAGATAATTTGTTAGATCGTAAATTCGATGTTCAACAGCCAAATAAATATTGGACAACTGATATCACCTACGTTTGGACACTTGAAGGTTGGATGTACTTAGCCGTTGTAATGGATTTATATTCAAGGCAAATCATTGGATGGAGTATTGCCGACAACATGAAAACAAAGAAAGACGCTGAACTCTGTATTTTGGATTATCTTGCTTATTACAACAGCAAGCGGCCACATACGACATTGGGGTATTTATCACCGATGGAATTTGAGCAACAGATATTAAGAAAAGTAGCTTAAGCAAGTGTCCGATTTGAGTTGACCATTACAGTTGATATTGATGACACACATAAACGTGTGATTGTTGCCGTCATCCATTACATAAGATAGGTGAAAGTAGTGGCGAAACCCTTGAGTTTGTCCCTGCTTATATTAAAGTCATCAAAACCATTCGCCCGAAGTATACGTGCCGACATTGTGAAAATAACGAGATTGAAAGTCAGGTAAAAATGGCACCAATGCCAGCAACACCGATACCCAAAAGCATGGCGACACCGAGCTTGCTCAGTCAAATCATTACCTGTAAATATCAATTTGGTTTGCCCCTTTATCGACAAGAAACTATGTTCAGTGATATCGGTATTGAGTTAAGCCGTCAAACAATGTCGAGTTGGATATTACGCTGTGCGGCATTACTTGAGCCATTATATATGCGCTTAAAAACAGTATTGCTTGCTGAGTCTGCGCCCAAACAACTAAAAAGTAATAAAGCCTCAATAAAAATTCAATTAAACTTTAATGGCTCAATACTTGCTTGTTAATGAAAAATAACTACAGAATAACGTCGACCCTAGATTCTCAGAGTAACCAACACACTTGATGGTAGTTTGTATAGCCCTAACGTTAAGCATATTTTGAATGATGTAATTAAGAGCATCGGAATGTTTCTATCTCAAGAGGACTTACTTGTTTCGCAATCAGCGAAAAAGAGTTGTGAGAAAGTACAGTTAAGATTGGAAGAAATTCTTCCTCGACTTACCGAAGGGGGGTTAGATAGATGTGCGTTGAATTGTGCTTACAGTACTTTATGTGTTGCCCTATATGATAAGCGCGAAGTTAATGCATTACATGCCTATTTGTGGAGTCGTGATGTGAAGGTGGAGAGAATTAAGTACGAACATTACGATAATATGAAAGCTATAGCTAATAATATAAAGTTAAGCTAAAAAATATATTAGTAATTACATCGTTTTAATCGGAAATTCAACCAAATAACAAGTTGCTAAGCGTATTAGGAGGAAATATTGAACTCTAAAGAATTAATTGATGAGCTAAGAGCTGTCTACGAAGCAAGGTAAGCGCTGAGTTAACCCCACCTACCAAATATTTTCAGTTATTGCATGATTATCCTTCATTAAATGAAGGGATAAAATCATGTCACAAAGCAAAAAAGAACAACATTGGCAGCGCATATTTCAGCTGCAAGTGGCCTAAACAAATCTGAATTCTGTAAACGTAACAATATTGCCGTATCCACATTTTATGCTTGGTCTAAAAAGCTCAGCCCACAACCACCTAAAAAAAACAAATAAGCAGAAGGTTATACCACTCGTATTTCCTGAAACTAAACCTGACCAGCAACTCACTCTAACATTACCTAATGGTTATCAATTTTCATTTCCCGTGTCATTAGAACCGAGCAAATTACAGCAATTTTTAAGTGTGTTTTCAGCATGACACCACACAAGCTGATCTACCTTGTTACGGGTCATACGGACATGCGTAAATCCATTGATGGCTTATCTTTAATCGTCAGTGATGTGCTGGAAATGGACCCGCTGAGTGAAGCTTGAATCGCCATCGCGATAAAATTAAGATCTTATTTTGGGATACCAATGGTTTCTGGCTTTACTATCGGCGCTTAGAGAAAGGCCGCTTTAAGTGGCCTTGTGCCACTGGTGAGCAAGACGCTCTGACAATCAACCAACATCAGCTAAATTGGTTGCTCTCAGGATTATCATTAGAAACTGCTCATTCACACAAGCCTTTAAATGGTCTCGCAGTGAGGTGATCGTCACTGGATCGACAATTGCCTGTTGCATGATCCAATACAACAGGAAAACTAGCGCTATCTACTTGTATTGAGCGCTAATAAATGACTACTGAACTACCTGATGATATTGAACAATTAAAACAAATGCAGGCAAACTTGCAGCGTGAAAATCAGGTGCTTAACTCTAAAAATATAGATTTGGATACAGACAACAAAATATTATCAGCTAAAAACAAAAAGCTTCAAAATAGCCTTAATATCGCTTTAGAACAGTTGAAACTCAATCGTAAAAAAGAGTTTGGTTCACGTAGTGAAAAAATGCCTAAAGGCACATTCAATGAAGCTGAAGAAAACCAATCAGAAGAAAGTAAACCTCGCGTACGAAAAGGCCGTAAGATCTTACCTGAACATCTTGAACGAGAAGAAAAGTCTTACGTTATCGACACTCCAACATGCTCATGCTGTGGGCATGATATGCATGAGTGTGGCGAACAGATAAGCGAACAAGTTAAGATCATTCCAGAAAAAATCAGCGTTATTAAGCACAAACAAATTAAATACGCCTGTCGTGCATGCGAAGCAACGTCAATTAGCTCATCAGTAGTGACTGCATCAAAACCAGCACAGCCAATACCTGGCAGCATTGCTAGCCCTGAAGCACTGGCCGCAGTTGTCGTCGCTAAATACTGCGATGCATTACCACTCTATCGTTTAACTGATATATTTTCTCGCGGTGGTCTTGAAATTACCCGAGGCACATTGGCTAATTGGTGTATTAAAAGTGCTGAATTACTCAACCCATTATTAGCGGTAATGAAAACACATTTACTTGCTCAATCAACGCTATGCGCAGATGAAACAACGATCCAAGTACTTGATGAAAAAGATAGAACCCCGCAGCAAAAATCATACATGTGGGTTTATCGTAGCAATGAATACACGGCAAAGCCGGTTGTAATCTACGATTACCAACCGAGTCGCGCACGTCGCTGCCCTAAAGCATTCTTAACTGGATTTGCAGGTTACTTACAATGCGATGGTTACAGTGTTTATGAAATATCGATGATATTATTCCAGTTGGTTGCTGGGCTCATGCAAGACGTAAATTTCACGATGCCTTAACCGCGCAGCCAAAAAAGACAGGCAAAGCCACTGTGGCATTAAATTACATTCAATCGCTTTACGCGATTGAGAAAAAAGCCAAATCATTAACCCCCGAAGAACGGCAACACTTACGAGTGAAAAAATCCGAACCAGTCTTGCAGAAATTTCATGAATGGTTAAGCAAAAGTGGAAAGACAGTCACTCCGAAAAGTAAAATAGGCGTGGCTATTAGCTATACCTTAAATCAATGGGAAAAGCTGAGACGCTATTTGTATTCGGGAGAATTAGGGATTGATAATAACGTCACTGAACGAGATATCAGGCCATTTACCACAGGTAGAAAAAATTGGATGTTCAGTCAATCAGTCGATGGTGCCGATGCGAGCGCAGTACTTTATAGTATTGTGATGACTTGCCGTGCGAACGATATAAATCCGTATTTATACTTCCAAAAACTCTTCACAGAACTGCCACAACGGGATGAACTTTCTGATTTAAGTGATTTATTGCCTTGGAATACAGACCTAGAAGCCTGATGATATCAGGCTTCACCGCTTAACTACGCGCTTACGGATATAGCTGGTTTAAACTCTGCATACTCTTCCGCCGTAAGCTCTTTTCTTAATCGTTTCAGCTCGGACTTCCGTAAACTAACGAGACTCTTTCGATACAACTTACGGACATGAAAACGGTCAGCGACAATGGGAATAGTCTTATTGAATACAGCTTTACAAGCATTCATATAACCATCGTATAAATCATAATATACTGCTCTGACACTGTTGCGTAATGATATCGGGATTGTACGTAAGAACCGGATAAAATTGAACATTTAACGCCCATGACACCTAGTATGTTAACCCTATCATCCACTCGGTAGGTTATAAGTGTGACAAAATCTCGATAACCTTTCTTCATACTGATCTCATCAAGCCCTAAAACACCCAGTGTTTTAATTGTCGAAGAATCGATGTCGGTTTCAATATAGCTATCAATTAAGGCATCAACGGTATGATAATCTACATCAGCTTTACGACTTACATCCGCGACGGTCGAATTGACCAACTCAAACAGTAAGTGATGCTCTAATGGTTTGGTTAATTTGCCTTTAGCATCATACCAATCCAGTTTTTCGGTGGTGGTAGGGCCCCCCATCACAATGCTCACATCAACCCTGCGAGGAATGATTTCAATGATCGTATCTCTGCCAAACATGGGCAAATGTCGCAATCGTAATTTACGGCTCAAACCATGTGATTTAGTCGGCTTACCACATTGACGACAGAGGAGGTGTTTCGTGTACTTTCAACTGCAATAGTGATCTCACGAACCAATAGATTAGTGTGGACGTCTATCACTTTCACATCTGGTAACCCTAATAGTTCCGCTGTAATATTGAGTGAACCAGAAGGAATACCGAACATAGAAAATACCTTTTTTGTGTCATAGTTGAAAGTGACACAAGTTTAGTAAAATTAATTATTCCACGCAAAGACGCGTAGAGCCGATAATATGCGTTCCTGTTATTTATTTTCAAGTCCGGTTAATAATTAACAATGACAAATATACAACTGATTCTATTATTATTTTAATTTATAGCAAAGGAAATAAATGCATAAAAATCAGTTAATCCGTTACGCGTATTTTTCTACGCCCTGCAGCAAAAAATGTGATGCCAATACCTAAAAGAAACAAGATAGATGGCTCAGGAACTTCACTCGCGGTATAACCGATGATGTTATCAATAGAGAAGGCTGCTCCACCGCCAGAAAATTCAGCATGAACTAAATTTTGAAAGGCATTAGAGACTGTAAATAGTTCAAAGTCATCAACGCCGTTACGGCCATCAAAAATACCGTCCAACACAAAACTTTCTGAGACATTAATCCCTAGGTCAGTAATACCATCGAGTGTTATTGCGCTTGCATTTGCCTGTCCGTCTCTCCAAAACTCCGCACCGTCAAACTGGGAAATCTCAAACGTGTCGCCGGAAATAGAATCCACATTGATGGTAAAAGACCCATTATGCACAAAAGCAACCTGTGTGCCGTTGTTTGTATACAACACCTCATCATTCCCAAGATCAATATGGCCGTTCCCATCTCTGGAAAGCACGAAATCATTGGCTATAAAACTGTTAACAATTAAGTGTGTATTATGAGTAACAGCAACATCTTCGAAATCAATGATAGTTGCCATAGCAGTGGCTGCCATGCCGCACAAACTGACTACAACAATAGAATTTCGTAAGAAACTTGCGATCTTTTTAATTTTCATATTCAGATCTCCTAAAATATTGCTTGAGAATTATGTGAAATATAAATCAGCACTAAACTACTTTAAGCACGTATCATTCCAATACCAGCAACCTACTGTTTTTATGTCACTTTAGTGAATTTCAAGAACGGCATATCATTATCGGTTTATTAGGTGTAAAAAATACTGACATGCAACAAGGGGTAGCAGATGGAGATATTAAAACCGAATCCATCTGCATCAACTTGATACGCGGACCACCTGACAGAGTCAAAAATAAGAACGAAAACCTTTGGTCCGGTTTTCGTATTTTTCATTACTTGTAGCATTAAAAAAGTGCGTGTAAAAATGTTTCATTTCTTCCAGATCTTTGCACCAAATCGCCACATGTTCGATTCTCATTTAACCCCGTCACGTTGCTGATCTTCTTCCTCACTAAATGTCATTAACGACTCCATGCTAAGAATCGCTTCTACTTCAACGGCACTGTTACTTGTTTTCAACCGAGACTGATAATACTCAGTAAGTGCATTACTTGATGTATTTAGTAATATTTTCTTGATTATCTCTAGCATGTTAATTCCTCTGTTTGTTTAAGCACTGAGGTAAGTATCACCCAATAAAGGGAAGTGAAAAACAGATTGAATTATATTGTTTACTTCCGGTTAAAGTCGTAATCTTACCTATAATGTCTTTTTTACCCGATTTCCTCACTAAACAGGGAAGTCAAGATGACGATATGGTGCCCGTTTTGAACAATGATAAGAAAATGCTGTATTTCTCTCGGTTAAGTAAGTTAGGTGTTAAGCAAGAAATAGCGATCACCCTGCATGAAGTGGCTGAAGTAATGTTTACCAGTTCCCGACATTGCCGTACCTTATTAAACGAGATGCGTGATTTACGCTGGTTAGAATGGACACCAAAAGCAGGCCGTAACCAACGTTCTCGGCTCTATCTCGTTTATGCTGTCGATGAGCTGAAAGCAGAACTAGCGCAGCAGATGATCGCCGTAGGTAAATACGAGAAAGCACTGGCGCTTATCGACCATGATCAACTGTTATTTGGGCAATTGCTGCAAAACACCTCTGGCGCGGTACAACGTGAAGGTCGATTACACATTCAACTGACTTACGCGCGTTCTTTTTCAGCCCTACTTCCGCATATTGCATTAAGAAACAGCGAACGTTTCTTGTTACGCCAGGTTTATTGCTGCCTGGTACAGTGCGATAAGAACGGAGTTATCAGCCCCCAACTAGCCCACCACTGGGTTTACAACGCAGAGTTACAGCGCTGGCGATTCTATCTGCGCCCAGCGCTTACCTTTCATGACGGCAGTACCATTAATGCCGATAAGATAGCGGAATTATTTAATCGCCTAAAACGATTAGCGACATACAAAACTGAACTGGCACATGTCATCCATATATCAGCGATAAACCCGCTCTGTATCGATTTTCAATTAGATCAACCAGACCCTGGATTTGCAGGACTCGTTGCTGATGTTAAGTACTCAATTCAACCTTACTCTCAGCTTAACGCAACCACGGCTATCGTCGGTAGTGGTGCATTTAGGGTACAGGAACACACACAGCAGTATTTGCGATTGCAGGCATACGACAACTATTATGGCCATCGCGCACTTACCGATACCGTCACTATTTGGCAAGTAGCGTCACCACAAATCAGTCCTTCGTGTATCAGGGAAATACAGGCAAATGTGGTACATAAAACCAGTCAGATCCGTTCAAATTATGCAATTAGCAGCCTTGAACGAGACATTAACAGTCTTGAACAGGAAAATAGCCCTGAGCAAGAAATCGGCAGTCTTCAACAGGGGACTTCAAGTAATGATCAGGCCATTGAAAGCGATCAAAAAAGCAGAATAGAATATGGCTGCCTGCTGGCGGTGATAAACAATAAAACTCAGCTTTCATTATTACAGCGTAAATACCTTAGCCAACTGCTTGCGGCTGATAAATTAATGGCAGAATTAAGTAAGTCAACCAACCCGATTGAAGCCATTCCAGCATACAATCTGCTTTCCAATTGGTTAAAAATAACGTCGACAGGCACAACAGCGCAGCCTTTGCCAAGCAAACTGACGATCGCAATATTCGAGCACCATACCTTAAAGGAATGTGCACAGGCGATGAGGGTGTTACTTGAACAAGCGGGATTTGAATGCGAAATTAACGTCTATTCCTTTGAGGAGTTACTGCAAAAGGCCAGTGCCAATACACTAATGGAAGACCTTATATTGATAAGTTTGGATTTAGACGACAACCTGCCAACGTCGGTATTTCACTGGATGTTATCGAATACGGTTCTAAATCACAGTCTTTCTGTTGACGCCAGAGACTGGTTGCAAACTAAATTAATCAACATCCGCCAACAACAGCCATTAACCCATTATCTTACCGAGTTGGAATCGATTAGCACAGCAATGATTACTGAGCACTGGATGATACCCATGCTGCATCACAGGCAGACCTTATATTTTCAAGGGGTGCTCAAAGGTGTGTCGATAAATGTCTGGGGTTGGCCTGAAATACATGATGTTTGGTCTGAAGAATACACTAATATTTAGCACCAGAATCATATCAAGGTATAATGGTGCTGACGCATAGCTTTAGAACTGAGTATTCAAGCTTGTCCGATACCTTGAAACCTCTTTGATATATATTAATACTCTTAGTTACACAGAAAACTATTTTTGTATATTTTAACTTTTGATTAGTAAAGGATGAACATGGATAACAAGACATTACTATTTAGCATAGCTGCATTTTCCCCACTTTTTGCAAGTGCAGCTTCTGAGCAAGAGGTTACTTCTCATGTTTCAGATAAACAAATAAAAGAACAAAGATCAGCCTTAGCAGACAATACTCAGAGTAAAGGCTTCGGTCCTCAGTCACCACGTGATATTGACCTAATACAAGGCCGAAACAAACAAGTATTTTCACAAGCGCCTGAATACACAAAAATGAACCTCTGTAATATCCATTTTCATAAAAATGCAGAGCATAAAGGCGGGGAATTTACCCAATATGCAGGTAACGGAGACGGTCAAGGCTATCACAGCGGTTATAAATACTCAGGTATATTAACCCAACAAGAATTATCTCCACTTAAATATGAAGTCGGTGCAAGTAAGCACGGCAGTTTATACCCTGGCGATACAATTGAAGCTCACTATGTCTATTCAACTGCTCAAGTAAGCCCTGGTCCAACTTTAGGCTCATGTTTCAGTGATACGAATAAAAACCCACAACTTAGAGTTGAGACTCAAGTTTACGTACTTGTTAACGATCCAGAAGCGAACAACTTTATTGAGTTAACTAAGCTCGGTATGGCCAATGGTGTTAATCAAGCAGTCAATATTCCAAGTAATACAGGTACTCCGGTACAGTATGCAGGTTCAACAACTGGACCGAGTTATAACGAAATAGGCTCTCCTTTTCAGGTTAGCTGGAGCGTTCGTCCACAAGTAATGAAGGTGAATATAAATAGCGTAGGTACGTGGCTAAAAAACAATGTTTTTGACGAGCATTATGCACATGGAGTGAGAAACTTAGTGAATAATCCTGACCTGTTGTCAGATCACTAACCTCAATTCAGCTTAAGTCATACCTATTTGTAACTAATTGTAACGACTAAACATAAGTCACACTGTTGAGGGGAAAATGCACCTGCGATATTCAACAGTATTTCGGTTGCAGACATGAACCAGTTTATTCGTGTCTATCTGGACCCAAGTAAAACCCTTCGACTGACTAACAGGCCGCAACAATAACAATCAATTCCGACAAATCAGCACACCACTTTGGTAAACCTACCACTAGTGGTGTATTTCGGTTTAAACAGACTACCTATCAGTTTCCCGCGGCCAATAGCGACAAACTCAATGAATAATAAGATTTTAATGTAAATGAACAAATATTCAGCACAATATTAAATATCGATTTAACAGATATCAATTGCGCATTTTAGATGCCCATTTTAAACCTTAACATCTGCTTTAGTGTTGATATACATAGTTAATTCAGTTGTTTAATTGTTACTAATGAAAAATCCAGTGAGTCACGCTGTTACAACCTACCCCTTTAAAGTTAAACAAAGATGTTGAAAAATGTAATTTATATGTTATTTTTCTGTGATCTCAGTGATTTATATTAAATCACGCTTTTCCGAAATTGAGTCTAATGAAAATAACAATCAAAATTAAATTAACACTGACAATTTGCGTAATGCTATTACTTGTTAATGGATTCTTTATTACCAGTATTTTTATGACAGAAAAGACAGTACTAGAGGCAGAGAAAGTTAACATTCGTACGAAAGTCGAAAGCTTAATAAAGAATAACTTACAAGGTCAAACCGACAACCTTAGCTTCTCTTTAGCCAGTTTATATGAATCATCTTCTAGCAATAATATTAGGCAAGAACTCCGCACTGAGATATTAACATTCAAAAAAACAATTGCAGATATGTATTCTGACGCACCGTCGGACGACGATGCAAAAGAAAATATCTATGCCTTTATAGATAACTATCGTTGGAATGGTGGACGTTACATTTTTGCTTATGATGCGGATTCATCTGAATACATGGCAAATGGTGCAAACCATCGCATTATTGGGACGTCTAGTTATAATTCGCAAGATAAAAAAGGCAATTACTACGCTCGAGATATTATCAATAGTGCTAAAAAATCAACCATTGGTTATAGCCAATATTATTTTCTAAACCCTGCATCGGATAAAGTTGAAGAAAAAATGTCGGCTTCTTTCTATTTTGAGCCACTTAACCTTGTTATTGCGACAGGTGAATATACGAGCCGATTAAAACAAAGCAAAATTGATATGGCGTTGAATGCGGTCGGTCTTACTCAGTATGGTAAAGATGGCTACTTTTGGATTCAAGATGCAAACGGTAAAATCCTTATGCATCCAGACGCGAAGTTAATCGGTACGACTGCGGACTTTACCCGTAATGCAGCAAACAGCCTTCAAAATAAGTCTGATATTTTTATGTCTGCGACATTTAAAAATGAAGAAACCAATAAAGTAGAAAATAAGATCCTGTATATACGTAACATCTTCCCTGATTGGGGCTGGTCACTAGGTACTGGTACTTATGAGAGTGAAATATTAACAATTGAAGATAGTTTAACGACAGCAACAACTGATATTTTCGATAATGAAATAATAAATAACTTTAAATTCGCAACTGCACTTTTCATTTTTGCTATTGTGCTTTCACTTTGGATTATCAACCGAATTATTCGTGAATTACTTGTGCTGAAATTAAGTATTGATAATTTATCGACTGGTGAAGCAGATTTGACTTCGAGATTAGTCATTAAGGGGAATGATGAGGTCGCCGATATTAGCCATTCTGTAAATAACTTTATTGGTTACTTACAATCGATGATGTTAGATATTTCCGGCGCTTCAAAAAATATTACACGTGGTATTCATGATATTCATTCACAGTCTGAGCGTAATACACAAGCGCTGGATAATCACAGTGCAGAAACGGAATTAGCAGTAACGGCTATTACCGAGATGAGCACAACCGCTGACATTGTCGCCCAAAATGCACTCCAAACAGCAACCAGTACACAAGTCGCAAATGATGACGCGAAAGCATCGAAAGTGACGGTTATCGAGGCATCAAATAGTGTCATGTCTTTAGTGACTGAAATGGATGATACGGCAAAAAGTATCCACGCGATGGATGAAAGTACGAAGAATATTGCAACGGTATTAGAAGTCATTGGGGGCATTGCTGATCAAACGAATTTGTTAGCATTGAATGCCGCAATTGAAGCCGCAAGAGCAGGTGAACAAGGTCGTGGTTTTGCCGTTGTGGCAGATGAAGTGCGTTCTTTAGCAGCCTTAACCCAAGATAGTACCGCTAAAATTAATGATATGCTGCAAAGCCTGACTGTTCGAGCCAGCTCAGCCGTCACCGCAATGAACAATACTACCGGGAGCTGTCAGAAAGTGGCAGAAAACACATCATTAGTAACAAAGAGCCTAGATAGTATGACAGGATCTATCGTTGAAATTAATGATTTAAGTACGCAAATTGCAACCGCATCTGAAGAGCAGAGCTCTGTGACTGAAGAAATCACACGTAATATGCATACCATCCAAGAGATGGTGCAAGTGTTAAGTCAAAACGGTCAAGAAACAAAGATAAGTGTGCAGAGTCTTACCGACGAAAACGAGACACTCGCAGCGTTGGTTGCACGTTTTAAATTAAGCTAATACGGTTCATATTTAAGGCGAGTACATTTGTTATGCGCTCGCTTTAAGCTCACTAATGCTTTTAATGCCGCGTCTGGTCTTTACTTCTAAGGTATCTAACACTGTGCCCAATTCAACCACATTAGATCCAATGCTAAATTTACTATTGGTAAGATATTGATGCTTCACACTGAATTTACTAAGCAGTAAGCCCATATTACTTTCAGGCATAAGTTTTGCGATTACGACACCAAATAAAAGAAATGTTTCGCCACAATCCGGATCATTGTCTCCAAGGCCCTTAATCGCAGTCACTTTGCAAAAAGTGCTCACCTTTTTTGTGCTTGTCACTACACAAACGATACTTCCTTCTCGAAGCTCTTTCCAAGCAGCATTTTTAACATTTCCTAATTGCTTTTCCGAGATATCAAATATGACATCTGATTCTGTTGGATAGCATTTTTTGTAATTTTTATTATGTATGTTATTTAGCAAAAACATGTCTATTTCCTAATTATGTACAACGCTGTCATGATACAGGTCGTTGTAACCACGCAATTATAATTTTTCTATACTGTTTTTTACTATGTCTATAAACGTAGTCTGCTCTGTTCGCGGTTAATTAAGTAACAGCTAACCGTCCTATAGTAATCCTACCAGCACCAAGCAAGGATTCCAGCTTACTCAACACCTAAGCTTAGGCCAATTATGCTACTTAGCATATTACAGCTCATGGGCAAGTGTCGTTGGTTATTTGGGTTGTATCAAAAGTTGATAATCAGGTTTACCGCGCCAACCGCATTTAGGTGTTTTGTTCCAAATACATTTGTTTTATAACGAGAGCTTTAGATACAAAAAAGCCTCCAATGAGGAGGCTAAATTAAATTTGCTATCACATAAAACAGGGTTTATTTTATAGACGGCTTTGCGCAATCTTAACTGCTGCTTCTAAATCAGGAATTGTCGTCAGCTCAGGTACGCGCTGAAGATAAATAATCTGATTGTTCTTATCTGTTACGATAATACTACGTGCTAACAAACCAAGTTGTTTGATCAATGAACCCGTTTTTTGACCAAATTTATGATCTAAAGAATCTGATAAGTAAGTCACACCATCAAGATTATGGTCCTTGATAAAGCGTTGTTGAGCAAAAGGTGTATCTGCGCTAAGTGCGTAGAATTCAATGCCTTTCAAATTATCATTTGAGTTAACATAGCTTGATAGGTCAACAGCTTGCTGTACACATACTGGCGTGTCAACAGATGTCAAAACACTGTATATTTTGATTCCTTTGCTTTCAGCACTAGTGTCGTAAGACTTTAAGCCAGACGTCATAAGTACAACTGATGGCATAAAGTCACCAACTTTTAGTGCATTACCAGTCAAGTCAAACTTGTTGCTTTGCTCAAGTGTTACGATTTGACCAGTACCAAAACTCGCACTCTCTTTTGTCGTTTCAAATTGTGCAAACGCACTAGTTGAAAGTAAAGCAGATAATAATATAGCTATTTTTTTCATCGTATTATCCTAAAACAGACATCGCAGCATCGTAGTTTACTTCATCTGTAATTTCAGATACTAATTCACTGTGAACAACCTTGCCTTCTTCGTTTAAAACGATAACAGCACGTGTTGCAAGACCAGCAAGTGCGCCTTCGTTTAAGTTAACACCATAGTCTTCTGTGAACGTTGGTGAACGGAAGAAAGAAGCAGTTTTAACACCTTCAATACCTTCTGCACCACAAAAACGGCTTGTTGCGAACGGTAAGTCAGCAGAAATACAAAGCACTGTTACGTTGTCGATACTCGCTGCTTTTTCGTTAAAAGCACGCACACTAGTCGCACATACAGGCGTATCGATACTTGGGAAAATGTTCAACACAACTTGCTGTCCTTTCAGGCTATCAAGGCTTAGCTCGCTCAGGTCTGCAGCACAAAGCGTGAAGCTTGGTGCAACTTGGCCAACTTGTGGGAAAGTACCAGATACTGAAACAGGTGTTCCTTGGAAAGTGATCGACATTATTAACCTCATAATTATGGTTTGCTTGGCACGTTAGGTTACGAGCCATAAAGACATTTCTTGATCTAGATCAAGATTTATATGTCGACAATCTACCATAAGGTTATTCTTAAGCGTAAGTAAACTAGTGTAAGGATATGTAAGCGCGAGTACTAATTAGTTAAAAAGCCGAAGGTGATAAAAAAGCCATTAAGCATGAATACTTAATGGCTTTTTATTCACTAAAATAAGACGAAACGAGATTACTTCAGTTTAAATTGAGCCACAATTGATTTCAGTTGCTCATTGGCAACAGCAACATTGATCGATTCTTGTGCGGTAGATTGGCCGTTTAGAGCTAGCTCTTGCGCCATTTCACGGATCGCAGTCATGTTACGAGTCACCTCACTCGAAACACTGCTCTGTTCCTCAGCTGCGGTTGCAATTTGCGTATTTAAATCATTTATCTGAGTGACAGAACTAGCAATATTATCTAAATCTTCAGCTACTGCATACGTACTTTCAGCGGCCTGCTGGCAGGTTATTTGTGTCATATCCATAGCAGAAATAGCTGAACTTGACCCCATAGTTAATGCATCCAGCGTCTCTTTGATTTCAGCCGTACTCACTTGCGTTCTCGCCGCTAGCGCACGAACTTCATCAGCAACAACAGCAAAGCCACGACCTTGTTCACCCGCTCGCGCAGCTTCAATTGCCGCGTTAAGCGCAAGTAAATTTGTTTGTTCTGCAATCTCACCAATCACATTAAGTACTTTAGTGATAGCTTGCGTATCTTTCTCAATGTCTTGGATACTTTTTGATGAACTTTCTACATTGTCAACCAGCTTAGACACGGTTGATGTGGTCGTTGTTACCGTCACTTTCGACGAACCAACCTGCTTATTCATTGCATCTGTAAACTGTGAAGCTTCCTCTGCATTACTGGCAACATCATTTGCCGTTGCACTCATTTCTTCGACTGCCGCTGCGATTTGGTCTGTTTCAATTGAATGAGCATCCAATACTTGGTTATTGCTTGTCGTTTGCTGCTCTAGCTTTCCTACACTTTCAGAAATATGCTGTGAAGAGTTATCGATCTCAAGCATTAAGGTTTGTAGGTTCTTAATGAAGGCATTAATACCGCCCGAAATATCACCTAAATCATCGTTACTTTCAACCGGTAAACGACGCGTTAAATCGCCATTACCTTTCGATAAATCCATGACAACTGCTTTCAATGATACAATTGGACGGTAAACAATATTCAATACGAAAATAGTCAAGAATAGGCCAATTGCGAGCATAATAGCAGAGACCACAATCGCACTTTCTAACGCCTCATCAACTTCAGCATAAGCGACAGACTTATCAACACCAATAAATAAGTACCATCGCTTACCATTAGTAAGCGTGATTTCTTGAGTAAAAGCTAACTTATCGACACCACCTAAAGTATAAGCGGTAGTATGTGCTCTTTCGCTTAGCATACCGGTTTTAACATCACCCATACCGATATCAGAAAAATTAACACCCGTTTTCAATGTAAGTGAATTGGATGCTAATGCCTTACCATCGCTATCCATAATTGCAGTCACAGAGCCAGGGTAATTAACATTTTTAACGGTTTTTTCAAGAATTTCTAAACCAATATTACCTAACAGCACACCATTACCGATATTACGTACGACTGAGATAACCGGAAGACCAGTACTCCTAGCATTATAAACATCCGTCACGTCTAGCGTTGCTGTGTTCTTACCTTTGGTATACCAAGGGCGTTTACGCGCATCGTAACGTTCTATAATCGCAACGCCATTAACCCAGTCTGAATTTTGAGCTGTAGAATACGTGACACCGTCGTCAAATGAGAAAAAGACGCTAGCAAAACCACTGGTTTCTTTTATAAGTCGCGCAATTGTGACGTAATCATCACCAAGGCTATTTGACTTATATTTTTGGGACATAGCATTAAGCGCATCCGTTTTTGTTGTAAACCAATCTTCAATTTTTTTAGCTTCGTAGCTTACGATTGAACTCGACAGCAGGTTCACATCTTCAATTGTTTTAGATTTAATTATATTATAAGAAATTATATTCGAAACAAGTAAAATAGCGGTCAGTAAAATAACTACCGACAATATGATGAGCCTTTTAAATCCTAAATTTTTTATCATTGTTTTTATTCCACAATTAGATAGATCAGAGATTAACTGCTGAGATAATTTACATCCATAAAATTAACTGCAGTAGTGTCTAACAAACTTAGAATATGCTTTAAATTAACCTCATACTCTTCGTTACGTCCTTCATTCTCTATTTATTACTTCCTAACAATGAGAATATTCTGAATAATCCATCAATGACACAATGCAGCGTATCGACCATTTCCCATAAAACATTAATAAAAAACGATAAATAATAAGTTACATGTTGTGAAGAGGCGTAGTACTGGGTGGAAGGCGAGGCTAAAACTCGCCTATAGAAGTGATGCTGAAGACACACGGCAAGAAAGCCGGCAATCAATGTTATACCTGACTAACTGCGTTATCGCTGGAATGTATTGCACTTTGAGGTATACGTTTATTTTAACGCTAAGCGTATTGGCGTCTTACGCCTATCCTTCTTTTATCGCAACAAAATTCAATCGTTTATAATCAGCCGTCCATTGCTCATTGCTGTCACAAAGTTTAGGTCTGCACAAATCGACCATTCGCTTAATCACAGAGGCTCTCGAAGACTCACCTAGATCACTAAGAATTTCCTGTGTAAAAGTCAAAAACCAGCCTCGCACATTTGTAGGCAACAATGTAGGTCTATCACGCAACGTTATTGTTTCTACCTTAAATCCTGCTGAGGTTAATAATTTTTTGTGCTCTTCCGGTGAAGGAAAAACCCAAGGGTTACGTGAGGAAAAATCTTTACCTATTTCGGAAAGTGCGACAGTCATCGCTGAGCATAATATAGCGATGTTTCCTTGCCCGCCCATTTCAACTACAAATCGACCTCCAGGTTTAAGCGCCCTATATACCCGATGTATCAACTCTTCTTGTTTAGGCATCCAGTGTAATGCAGCGTTGGAAAATACCGCATCGAAAGTAGACTCGAAATCAATAGCTTGCGCATCTATTTGACGAGCATCAACTCCTCGGCTACGAGCAACATCAATCAAATTTTGACTCGTATCAACGCCAATGACTTCACAGCCTAAATCAACCATCACTTTAGCTAACTCGCCATCACCACAGCCTAAATCAAGAATTCTCTCACCTTTTTTCGGTGCTAGGTCCTGCATAACCTGCTGGCTCATCTGTGATACGTAGCTAGCATGATTTGCATAGTCACTCGCTTCCCAATAATCATCAATCATCACTTTCTTCCTTAATATGTAAATAAGAGCTAGCTCCAAATCGTTTGAATCCATTCAGGTGTAGCGTGAAACACGATGACGCTAGATATTCAACACGCCAAAGTAACCTATCACCTTATAAAATGTACACATGCAACACAAGGGGAAATAGAAGGTTGCGAGGAAATGTTGAAAACTTAGGCCTAAAAGACACAAACATCAAGATTAATACTTATTTTTCAGTCTATTATAACGCTTTGGCATGTTTAGCCTAGTCAGGGAATAGTGGATTTAGACACATCATCGATACATATCAATCCCTTGATAAGATTCTAAAAATTGTCGACCACAATCAAACCCTTGTTGATAATCATAATCAAGCGATGTCTTTTTGCTACCAATCAATTTTGATTTTAATAACCGAGTTGGATGCAATTCGTATATGGAAACATCTTCAGGTGGTCTCTCTAAAAACATCTGAGCTTTAAGATACGATTCTTCATGATCGATTAAGTTATTCATTATTTCTTTGGCTTTTAAATTTTTAATATACGGTGTTAATTTAGCTAAAAGTTTATGTTCATATTTGACCTCTGGCGGTGCAGTTCTAATCACGACAATATGTTTATAGCCTTGCCGATACACCTCTTCTAACGGTATTGGCGCCTGCACTCCACCATCTAACCAATGATATTTATCGAGTGTAGCTGGCGTATTATAAATGCCAGGAATAGAACAACTCGCTTTTAATGCCAGTTCCCAACCGGCCCCAAATAAATCAAAATAATCCACTTGGTTATTATCAGCTTGAGTAGCCGTCACTAACACTACACGGTTTGTCATATTTTCATAACCACGATTCCAATCAAGCGGTATCTTTGTTTTTGTTTGTTCAATCAACCAATCAAGATCCATACCTTTACTCTCGAATAAAAAAGAACGCATGTTAAAGAAGCTTTTATGCATTGTGGCTTCTGTAATCACGCGATAGGCGTGCCGATATTGCCCACAAATATAGGAGGCAAGATTTAATGCGCCTGCCGAGGTACCAATTAATAATGAAAACGGATTAAATTTTTCTTTAAGAAAAGCATCTAGCACCCCCGCAGTAAAAATACCTTTTTGACCTCCGCCCTCGACAACAAGCGCAATAGAATTAGCCTTATTAACACTGTAATCTCGGTTTTCTTGGGAACGGTGTGCTGAATAGTAGTGATGATTACCTGACATTAAAATTCCTAAAATAATCCAGATCAAGGCACGTGAAAACACGTGATGATGCACGGATATTTCGTTTAGGTAAGCCATTACATCGTGGGGATTATGCTATTTTAGGCACAGTCAATGGCCTCCAGGAAGAAAACATCCACGAAGGTATCCACACTCAATGTAGTGTACTTTTAAACGATAAATAGCGATGGCAATGATGCCATGATTGAAGGACTCCTGCTTTAAATAATGCTATTTGTCACGCAGACACGAGAGCTGATTGAGCAGCCTAAAATATTTCAGGAAAATAGAGAGCATCAACAATTAGCAGTAGTATCTTCGATAGACATACTAGCTCGTGCTGATAAAGTTCAATTTATACTAATCTTACGATGTGCAAGAACCTGATATTAGACAGAAAAGTCATACAAATTGCATAGAGGAGGTAGTCTGAAGGTTATGGCGGCGTCATCTCTGTACCCTGGATTTGAAATGTATAATTCTACGAAACATATAATAAAGCAACGCTATGATACACTTTGTTTAACTTTAAAGTAAAGACGCAGTTTAACTAAGTTTATCATTCACGCCTTAATACCTTAGCAATAGACAGCATCAATTTTTCGGCAGTCAACGCACGCACTACGCCCGTGCGTCCTTCGCTGTTTCCATCACCACCAGCGTTGTAATTGAATTTACCTGTGGGATCTCGCCGAGTACATCAGAATGAAAACGTTTGTAAGCGGTCAGATCAGCAGTCTCGACTCGCAGTAAATATTCATTGGCGCCAGTAACATTGTGGCACTCAGTCACCTGCTCCACATCCATGATCTGCTCTTCAAAACCGCGTTGAGATTTTTGACTGTGGCTCGACAACCCAATAGTGACATAAGCGATAAAGCCAATACCCAATTTTTTTGAATTTAGCACGGCACGATAGCCTTGAATAACGTCACTGCGTTCTAGTTCTTGCACACGGCGTAATGTCGCAGAAGCCGATAATCCGATCCTTTCTGCAAGCTCTACATTCGACAATCTACCGTTCAATTTAAGCTCACGCAATATTCTTTCGTCAAACCTATCCATAGCGACCATTCCTTGTGAATTTTCTTTAGTGAGAGCAAATATAGACACAAAATTTACCTCGTATTTGCTTAAAATACAACTACAAATCGAAACGACAATATGGATAAATATGGAATATCAACAACTTATAGCACTAATAACTTTCGCACTTGTTTCAACCGTATCACCAGGGCCAAACAACATTATGTTGATGACCTCTGGCGCGAACGTTGGCTTTATGCGTACTATCCCTCATATGCTGGGTATTACTTTTGGCTTTAGCCTGATGGTTTATTTGGTTGGTTTTGGCCTAATGGGGTTATTTACAGCCTATCCTGTGGTCCAGCAAGGTTTACGTATAGTCAGTATGATTTATCTTGTGTATTTAGCCGTGAAAATTGCCAAGAGTAAAAACATGACCAGCGAAGTATCTAGCTATAGACCCATGAGTTTTATGTCAGCAGCTAGCTTTCAATGGGTCAACCCAAAAGCATGGACAATGGCACTAACCGCAATAACCGTTTATGCCTCATCAAATGCACAGCAAGATATTTTGATCGTATCTTTGATATTTGCTTTTGTTAATCTACCTTCTGTTAGTCTGTGGACGGCGGCAGGGAAAAAGCTACAAACCAGCCTACAAGCACCAAACAGAATAAAGCTCTTCAACTACAGCATGGCCGGATTGTTACTCGCCTCCATTATTCCTATGCTTTAAATTTATTGAAGGGATAAGGCTATAATGAACACTTAATTTGTGGGTTGTTACACCCACAAATCATCCATTTAAACAGTGGAAAAGCGTTGTTTACGTGTCAAATACACAATCGCTGAGCTCACAGCTACACCGATAAATACCCACTCCAAGGTAAACTGACCCATACTCAAAATACGCTCAATATAAGACTCAATAGTTGAGTAATACAGATAAAATACAAATTTTGCACCACTCTGCGTTAACACCATTAACGCGATAATAGTCTGTAAAATCAATTTACTGAGTCCTAAATAACGGTTCAAATAAATCAAATAACAAATAAAGAATGATGCCATCACTGGTTCAATAAAAGTAACAGAGGCAATCACCTCTACCTGCCACGGATATGGCGATACTAAAACACCAGCGGGGTCTGGTTCTGCTAAATATTGAAGTAGCGGCTGAGTTATTTCTTTTAATACCGGCAGAGCAAAGTAAAAAGCCAGTACACTAAAAATAATAACTAACAAAATACTAATCACCTTACCGTTTAGTGCTGACCCTCGACTAATAGCAACAATAACCCCAGTAATCATTAACGTAATTAACAATTCAGGTAAATAGCTGTAAACCCATAAAAACAGATATTGCTGATCAACTGTATAACCTGCTGTTAGTGGTAAACGTATAAATAGTTCCAGCAAAGCCGCCATCGTAATAAAAACCATAGACCACTGCTTGATAAAGCTTGGCGATACTCTCCACTCTTTAACTCGTTTGCTCAACCATAGTATTCCAATATTTTGCAATACAAACAACGCCAGTGGTACCCACTCAGGCGGTTCCCATTGAGGATAACTAACTCCTGCTTTGGTCATTTGAATATGAATACCGACTGCGAGAATACCTATGATAAATAGATAAAACCCAAGCCACAATTTAGTTTTCATTTTTAAAACTGTCATCTATAGCTCCGGTTTAAACCGTTTCTGAACTGGCGTTATCGCTTTTGTTAACTTCAAACTCAAGAATGTCGCCAGGCTGGCATTCTAGTACTTCACAAAGCTTGTCGAGTGTTGATAGCCGGACCGCTTTCGCTTTACCGTTTTTTAAAATCGACAAGTTTGCCTCTGTGATACCAACAGCTTCAGCCAAGCTTTTTAAGCGCATTTTTCGCTTAGCCATCATTACATCTAAATTAATACAAATAGTCATCTCGGCTCCTTAAATTGTATGGCTATTTTCAGCGGCAAGAATATAACCTTCCTTCATCACCCATGAAATAATCAAGATAATAAAGCCAAGTACTAATGTTAAAAAATCCACCCCTAGAAATCCAACTGAAATCATACGTTCGCCAGGAGGATTATTAAATGACAAGATAAGCGACATTAGTGTGCCGTAAACGACAGAAGCACCAACCCAATAGAATAAGCTGTAGCCTAGTTTTTGATAGCTCATCACATTATCGAGTGTGAAAATATCATTCCGTTCGTAGCTACGAAATAAATTAATCAGTACCTTAAGCGCATACATAATGATACTGCATAAAAATAAGCTAGCGATCATGGCTAATATTCGCGTTGTTAACGTTAGCGGTAATTGTGTGTAACTATCGATGTTATGCGTGATTTGAATGGCCCCTAACGATGTAAGAAAATCATATGATGTTTCAACCGTTAGCCAGTAATAACATACCGCTATTGGGGTGAAAACAAAAAGGCTTTGAAAAAATATACGAGCACGACGGCTTTGCTTTTGAATCTTGGACATAATGAGTGTTCCTGTTAAGTAGATAACTGGATACTAAGGCAGAAATAAGTGTATTTCAATAATTAATTATCGATTATCGATAATTAATTATTAAATAACAACGATTGCACGTGTTTAACTATCAGATTGACATCATGAAGAATCACTAATTTTACGCTTTCTTTACGCGAACAACTGGCACTAATTTGCTACAGTATTTACAAATCATTCTTTATGGCCTGTTTGTATGATGTACAAGTATTGGCGTTCTAACCTCGTGTTTTTCACGTTCGTTATATTAATTAGCGCGCTATTAAGTAGCGTTATCATTGATCTGCTGTTCGGTGCAACGATTGCAGTATTACTTATTTTGCAGTTAGCCGTGGTGATTGTAGCCTTACGATGTAACGCGAAGTTTGCTTATTTTGCTGCTATCTTCGAAGCCGTGAGTTTCAATCTCTTATTCACGACTCCGCGTTATTCATTACAGATGTTTAATATGGACGATATAGTGAACCTGCTGGTATTTGTCATTGTCGCACTGACAGCAAGTCAATTGGCGGATCATTACCAGCATCAGAAAAATGAGTTAAAACAAGCGCAGCTTAGAAACAGCATCCTACTCTCGGTTTCACATGATTTACGCACACCATTAGCGACTATCATAGGTACACTAACGACCTTAAAAGAGTATATGGAAAAACTCAGTGAGAGCGAAAAAATAGAGTTGTTAGACAGTGCAACAGCAGAAAGCCATCGACTGCATCAATACATAGAAAATCTGCTGCAGGCAACCAAATTGCAGCACGGCGCACTTAGATTCAATAAAAGTGCCGATTCCATTTTAAACGTCGTTAGCCAAACTATCGATCGCTTTCCTGAATCACGACAACGTATCAAGCTCATCGCAGCAACGCCATTATCCACGTTGCAGATAAGTAGTTCCTTGATTGAACAGGCTATCTTTAATGTATTAGATAATGCACTCCGTTACACCCCTTCAGACAACATGGTCAATATCAACGCCTACCAAGTAGGTAATGAGGTCATTTTAGATATTCAAGATGAAGGCGACGGTATTACGATTGATCAAGCGGCACATATTTTTGACTTGTTTTATAGCGAGAATACGCACAAAAATAATGATAGTGGCACCGGACTAGGGTTAGCCGTCGCTAAGGGTATTCTGACCGCTCATAACGGTAATGTTGAAGCGATACCCGTGACTCATGGCTGTCTCATTCGTATACGTTTACCCATCACTAAAGAGGATCAATAAATGACTTATAAAGTATTGGTGGTCGATGATGAACCACAAATTCATACTTTTATTCGTATCTCATTAGCAGCGGAAGGTTTCGACTATATTGGTGCAACATCGATTAAATCAGCGCTGGATATTTTCCATCGGGAGCAACCGCATATTATTGTGCTTGATCTAGGACTACCTGATGGGGATGGTACTCAATTTTTGCAGTCTATTCGTCAAACCGTTAAAACACCTGTGCTCATCCTAACAGCAAGAGATCAGGAAGCAGAAAAAGTACGCCTATTAGAAGCAGGAGCTAATGATTACTTGAGCAAACCATTCGGCATTAAAGAACTGATCGTGCGCATTAAAGTGCTTGTTCGTGATTTGGTCGATGAAGCGTCTTGCTCAGATATACTCGTCAGTGACCGACTTCAATTACAGAAAAGCACTAATCAAGTATGGCTGGACAGTAAAGAGGTCGCCTTAACAAAAAAGGAATTTGCTTTCGTTGAAAAGCTAATGAACCAGCCCGGGAAACTAGTGAAGCAAACGGAGTTACTTGAGGACATTTGGGGGCACTCACATCGCATTGATACTCATTATCTGCGAATTTTAGTGAGCCAGCTGCGTAAAAAACTCAGCGATAGTGCCGATCTACAACAACTCATAAAGACAGAGTCAGGACTGGGTTATCGATTAATATCAGATAATTCTAGGCTTCATTAATCCTTAAACACGTTTCGTTTCATTTTATTTTATTTTATTTACTTAACATAACGATACCGAGCAGCGCTTTCGGGGGCTTCTTTATCACTTTTGGAAAATAGAAAAGGCAGTCATTATGGCTCATTTTACAGTTATTGGTTTGGGGCGATTTGGCATCTCTGCCAGCTTGGAATTAATTCATCTTGGCCACACGGTAACAGGGGTCGACACAGACCCGAAAATTGTTGAAAAATACGTAGAAGAACTGACTCAGGCAGTTATCTGTGATGCGACCGACGAAAGTGTGCTAAGTGAATTAGACCTCGCAAACAGTGAAGCCGTGCTGGTTGCAATAGGGAAAGACATGCAGTCCAGCCTGCTTTGCACACTCGCATTAAAGAATCTTGGCGTAAAAGGCATCTGGGTTAAAGCAAGTACCAAAGCACACCATACGATAGTGTCCAAACTCGGGGTATCACGGATAATTCACCCAGAAGAAGAAATGGGGGTTCGTGTCGCTCAAGCCCTTAATTACCCTATGGTGAATAATTATCTATCCATCGGCCATGGATTTTATGTAGTCGAAATTCACATAAAATCCGCACTGCATGATAAGCCTATCTCGCAAGTGATTGGTAATATTCGAAGTAATGTACGTGCGGTTTTAGTTAATCGAGAACAGGAAGTTTTCACTCACATTCATGATGATTTTGTATTGCATGTGAATGACACGCTATTGTTGTGTGGTACACGAACTGAACTAAAGAGCATAGCTCCAAGGTTGGTGTAACGTGGTGTTATGGCACCCTTCAATGTCACCCGTTGAGCGTAAGCCCAAAGCGGGTAAAAAGTTACTTGGCGCACCACCGCTCATCTTGAGTGGCAGTTTTGCACTTTTAATTCTGCTTGGAACCTGTTTACTGAAATTACCGATCGCAACACTAGAACCTATTTCTTGGTTGCAAAGTCTTTTTACAGTAACATCAGCGGTGACGGTCACTGGGTTGGTTGTGGTTGATACCGGAACGGCATTCACGCCATTTGGTCAAACCATTATTGCGCTATTGATCCAATGTGGTGGTCTGGGATTAATGACGTTCGCGATTGTCACACTGATTGCTCTGGGCGGAAAAATCGGTTTTTTGCAATGCACAGTGGCAAGAGAAGCCTTTAACCAAACCGACACCTCAACATTAGCATCCACAGCCAAGTCGGTATTGGCTTTTTCATTATTCGTAGAACTGATTGGTATGGTGATTCTCTCGGTATACTGGAGTGGCGAATTGGGTTGGACAACCAGTTTGTTCCATGGATTTTTCTATACTATCAGCGCATTTAACAATGCTGGTTTTGCCTTGAGTGCTGATAGTTTAATGCCTTATGTCGCAGATCCTGTTGTTAACCTGACAATTACAGGGCTACTCATTATCGGCGGTCTTGGGTTTTCAGTCTGGACGGATCTACGCCGTAACCGACGCTGGTCACGTTTGACAGTTTATAGCCGAATGATGATTACAGGTACAATATTCATCAATGCGTTCGCCGTTATTACCATCTATCTAATTGAATACAATAACCCAAATACCTTAGCGCCACTCAGCGAACTGGGAAAGTGGTTAGCATCTTGGTTTCAGGCTGTGAGTCCTCGTACAGCAGGTTTTAATACCTTAGCGATTGACCAGCTTGAGGATGCAACCACAGCCATAATGCTAGTATTAATGTTCATTGGTGGGGGGTCGTCAAGTACTGCCAGCGGAATAAAAGTAGTCACTTTTATGTTACTGATTATGGCGACATATAGTTATTTACGTCGTGATGAATCGATCTATGTATTTAAACGTGAAATAGCTAAAGACACTGTGAGTAAAGCACTGGCGCTGACGATGATATCGGTGGGGGTCACTTGGTTAGCCATTTTTGCATTGTTACTCAGTGAGGATGCCCCCATGATTGATATTGTTTTTGAAGCTGTCTCCGCTTTGGGTACCGTCGGCTTATCCCGAGGTTTAACAGGCAAACTTTCCGAATCAGGTGAGCTCATTATCATTTTCATGATGTTTATGGGACGCTTGGGGCCATTAACACTCGCTTACTTTCTCGCGAGTCCAAGAGCAAAAAAACTGCGCTACGCAGAAACGAAACTTGTGATTGGCTAGGTGCTTAAACGACTGAATATTCTTTTCAAGAGTAACTGTGTTTCCTAAACCGTAGGAAACACAGTTACTTGCTTTTCATCTTTAATTGTGAGATGAAGCTTCAATACTCTTCATATTGTCAGTACTAATACCACCAAGACGAGATTTATCATTATCCTTAATCATGTAAAAAGTGTCCGTTCTTTTGTTCAAGGTATAGTCGACATTCCGTGATTTCACGACCACACTACCGTTAATCTTCTGTATACCTGTTTTCTCATCAGGAAAACCAGTAATAATCTTGATATCAGCTATACCATCTATATTACCTGTACTTATTAACTTCTCTAGTGTACTAACCTTAACTGTAAATCCACCACCACTCAGATTATATGTTGCATAAAAGTTATCATTAGTTAAATCATAATCAAATTGTGATACATCACCACTTTTTAAACTTGCAAAATAAACAGTTAATAATGGAAGTCGATCAGCTTCTTCACTAGCTATTACCCATTCACCCTGCTTAAGTACATATACTTTATTCTCAGTATTAGCTTTATCGTAGACAAATTTAAAAGGTAATCCTTTAACATTATTTTCATCAGGAAAGATACCATAACTAATTACGATTTTATCATCCGCTAAATCTTTTATGCTAGCCTTAAAATTTACGGCTACTTCAAAGGATGCATCATCGATAAGTTGTTTATTTTTAATGTCATAAACATATACACTACCACCTATGAATGTTGAAATTAGATAGTTGTTACCATAAAATTGCCATTTTTTACCTTTTGTACCGTCAAGATTAACATATTGGTTAAGATCAGTATCGAATACTCTTACAGCACCACTATCATTGTTGACAATAAATTCATGATCAGACATATTTACTTTTCTGCTCACGTACTTTGAAAGTGGTTCTTCCAAATTAGGTATAGAAACAGATAGTAATCTGCTCATATCATCTAAAGACACCAAATCAGTAGGGTTTACTATCTCTTCTTTGTCACCTAGATCAGTTAATTTTTCGTTTGAACTTCCGATAATATACCGTCCATGAAGACTATAATTTTGGTACTCACATTTATCTGTAAAATTAGGTTGATACTTTTTTGGTAAGCCCTCAAAGTTAACGACGTGGCGAGAACCATCACTACCAATAGGTGATATATTAAAGCGAGGACCACCTTGTTTACCTAAATTCAACGGTTCTGGTTTTTGAGCACATGTATTACTCGCTAGTATGGTTGGAGTTATACTAAAAGATTCAACTTGAACTCCTTGCTTGTTATACGCTTTCACCGTCTCTCCATTCCACCCCGAGTTAAATTGTAGCCCCGTTGTCAACTCATAATCTATATCTGCGCCTAAAAATTCTGAAGCTATATTATCAAAGTTATACTGAAGGACACGATCAGAGTCTGTAGTGCGACTTCCGCCGCCACTGCCACTTCCGCCACAACCCATAAGAATTGAAGATAGCAATGAAGCTACTATAGTATGCTTACTTATATTCATTAGTTTTCCTAATTTGTTTTTGAGTTGTTATTTCACTTTCAAAGCTTAGTCTTAAAAAAAAACATATCAAGAGGCGCTCATATTAGGTTCGGTAGTTAATAATCCAAAAATTTAGGATTGATGGAAGATAAACTAATAAAAAATAAAGATTAAAATAAATAAAAAAAAACTCGCTAGATCCTCTTTGTAAAATGACAATTACCTTACTTTACAGAAGTTGACTGTAATTAAACTTTCTTTACAATCACAGTTCTTAAAATAAAGATTTGTTATTTTAAATCATAAAGTTAAAGCTTACCTCAGGTGAGTTAACGAACATTACGTACATATATTTCACCTACTCATTGTTTGGGTAGAACCTGTATTTATACGTAATAAGTCTCAATTCTCAGCGCCTTAGATAACAGTATCCATACATAGATAGAGGCTAAGTTATAAACCTAGGTTCGATATGCAAATATGTCAATGTTACTAACAGCACAGGGGGGTTATTACTGCGCAATGATGACTTATATCACCGCCCTAAAGGACAATGTTTTTCGTCAAAGATGATAAAAAATTAATTAGCACAGGTATTGAAAAGTTGGTATCTCGACGTATTCGGCATTTACTTAAAATCACCAGCTAACGAACTAATTCACCCAAAACGGTAAAAATGGGAAATTAATCATCTGGATAATTTATTCAAACAAGTTCAGAATTATCCATCTGACTAATTAATGGTGATGCAGAAATGGATAATAACGATAGTAAAAATAAGCCCCCGATTCGTCACATAGGTAGACCCACAAAATCTTCCGACACCAATGTCCGCCAACATTTAATGACGGTGGCATTTGAGCTATTCGCCGATAATGAATACAACCAAATCAGTACCCGAAAAATTGCAATCGCAGCCAATACGACTCCAGCGATGATCCGCTATTACTTCCAAAATAAGGAAGGGTTGTTTCATGCCGCTATGTCGCAATATCGCCAGCCAATATTAGATATTTTCAAACAGCATGTCGCCAAGCCAACATTACATAATCTACATGATATATTTATACTTTATTATACGACGGTTCAAGAAAATAAAAGCTTACACCACATCATCAGACGTAACATGACCAGTAACGACAACCCGCAGCTTAAAGCGCATATTATTCAAGAAGGGCCACAGCAATCCTTCAAATTAATCAAAACGATGCTCACTAAACTGCAAACTAAAGGTGATATAAAATCGGAACTAGATCCGGAGTTATTAACGATTCAAATTCTAAGTTTATGTGTCTTCCCTTGTGCATTTAAACCTTTATTACAACAATTAACCCCCACTGATTTAGACATGCAGTTTTATCACAATCTCGCCCAACAGAACTATAATATGTTAATCAATTCAATTACAACGGATCAATACAATGCAGAAGTATAAGCTACTGTGGCTACCACTCGGCATTGCTGCAGGGCTAGGTATCATGGCCATTAATAACTTCATCATGGAAAAAAACGTTGTATTAGAAACGCTCGAACCTGCACGCAGTGTTTATACTACTCAGGTCCAAGTTCTGAGCATTGCTCCCACAGTAAAAGGTTATGGTCATGTCATCGCGAAAAACAAGTGGCAAGGTATCTCCGAAGTCAACGGCAAATTGATTTACAAAAACGAACGATTACAACGTGGTACGTTCATCAATAAAGGTGTGGAACTACTGCGCCTAGACCCGGCCTCGTATAAGTTAAATCTAACAACTGCACACGCGAACTTAGACAGTATTAACGCTGAAGTTGAAAATCTCGATATTGAAGAACTGCGCTTAACGCGTTCATACCAAGTCGAAAGCAAAACCCTTGCGCTGGAAAAAAAAGAATACCAACGTAATATCAAACTAAACAAAAAAGGTACTATCTCGGCGTCAAGCTTAGAGCAGCAAGAACGTATCGTATACAATACCCAACTACAATTAAATGATTTAAAAGCACAAGTAAGTCAACTTCCAGCCCGTAAAAAAGCACTACAAGCACAAGTAGCTCAAGCGCAAATCCAAATCGCACAAGCACAACTGGATTTAGACAATACCATCATTACCATGCCATTTAACGGTCGTATTATTGATGTTAACGCCGAACTGCGACAATTTGTGTCTGCTGGCACCAGTCTAATCTTGGCCCATGACGTGTCGAAATTAGAAGTCGAAGCGAAAATGCCCACCAGCCAGCTCAGCCGCCTAATACACAGCTTAAAACAAGACCGGGGGGTATTAGATAATCTTAACGCTGTCCCTGATATCGCTACCGCGAATTTAACGGCACATATTACATTACGTAATTCATCATCAGAAACCCATTGGCGAGGTAAGGTAACCCGAATTCTAGGTGAAATTGATTCGCGCTTAGGCACTGCAGGCTTAGTCGTTGAAGCTGACTTTGATGTTCTTGAATTCATTAAACGTAATGATCCCAATGACAGTCCGATCATCTCGGGTATGTTTGTTGAAGTGACCGTAAATGGCCAAGTTCAACCGCAATTAACCGTGCCATTAGCAGCCCTGCATAATAATCGTTTATATCTGGTGGATAAAAATAACAGACTCCAATTACAAACCGTTGATGTGCTGTTTATTCGCGATCAAGTCGCCGCCATTAAAGCAGATGGCCTTAAAGCCGGTCAACAGGTGGTGTTATCTGACATTATCCCTGTTGCCAATGGCTTAAAACTCGCGCCGACAGTGTGGACAGAGGATAAAGAATAATGATCCAATTCTTTACCAGACATCCAACTGCTGCCAACTTAATTATGGCGATGTTTTTAGCGCTCGGTGCTATCACTATTTCAGATATGAAGCGTGAAACCTTTCCCGACTTTTCAGTAACTATCGCACAAATTACTGTACCCTACCCAGGCGCAAGCCCTGAAGATGTAGAACAGGCAATTTGTTTGCCAATGGAAGATGCCCTTGATGGGATAAACAACCTCAAAAAACTCACCTGTAGTGCCAGTGAAGGTTTAGCGGTAACGACTGCGGAAATGACCCATGACGGTAATGGCACAACCTTTATTTCAGATATTAAAACCGAAGTCGATGCCATTGACCAGTTCCCTAATGAAGTAGAAACGACCATTGTAAAAGAACTCCTGACATATGACAGTGTGGTCAGTCTGGTTATTTACAGTGACATGGATAAACAAGCACTCAAACTGTATGCAGAAGATGTTAAGCGCCGTCTAAAACACTTAAAAGGTATTGCCCAAGTTGAGATCAATGGTTTCTCTGATCCACAACTGCGCGTCGAACTTGATTTAATCGCCCTGCGCCAACTCAACGTATCAGTACAGGACGTGGCAAACCAGATCGCCAAACAAAATGTGAAAATGCCCAGTGGTAACCTAAATACCCCTAGCAGCACAATCTTATTACGTTTCGATGCACAACGTTATACCCCACGCGAACTGGGTGAGATCATTGTTTTAAGTAATGAAGATGGTAGTAAAGTTCAGTTAAAAGACATAGCTACAATCACCCGACGCTTTGAACTAGACGAATCAAAAATATCGGTCAATGGTAAAGAAGGTACCATGCTCGATATCAAAAAATCGAAAGCCGATGACTCACTGGATGTACTTGAAGAAATACAACAATTTATTGTAAGCGAAAAACTGAACACACCGGATAATATTGAATTTTCGCTCACAAAAAACATTGCCTCGATCGCGAAAGATCGCCTGGATCTTCTGTTATCAAACGGTTGGCAGGGGTTCATTTTAGTATTCTTGGTGATGTGGTTATTTTTCCCTTGGCGCTACGCCATCTGGGTTGCAATGGGCTTACCAGTCTCCTTCCTTGCCAGTATGTATGTACTGTCATTGGTGGGCATTAGCTTAAACCTGATGTCAATGGTGGCGCTGCTAGTGGCTATCGGCCTGTTAATGGATGATGCCATTGTATTATCCGAAAGTATCGCTCATGAACTCAGTAAAACCGAAGACAAACTTGCAGGTATAGTCAAAGGGGTTAACCGAGTTAAAAATGGGGTGTTTTCATCGTTCTTAACCACAGTGGCGATCTTTGGTTCGCTTGCATTTCTTGAAGGGGACATGGGCGCAGTACTTAAAGTTATCCCAATAACTTTAGTTATCACCTTAAGTGTATCCTTGGTTGAAGCGTTTTTAATCTTGCCGCATCACTTGTACGCATCTATTAAAGATGCCGATGACAAGGTAGCAGAAAGCAGTTTTAAAGGTCGCTTTAATAGAAAATTCGAATACTTCCAGTTTACGATTTTACCTAAAGTAATTGGTGCCATTGTCGACCGTCGTTATATGGTCACAGCAGGCATAATAGTCTTATTCATCGGTACAATATCACTGGCATCCAGTGGAATGTTGCGCTTCTCGGCCTTTCCCGAAGTGGAAGGTGATTGGGTACAGATCACCGTATTAATGCCGCCCGGCACCCCTCTCCATAAAACTGATAAAGTGGTGACCCGTATCAGCAAAGATATTAAGATCACCAGTGCCCAGTTTGGGGAACAACCCGATAATGAACCATTGCTGAAATATATCACGGTACAAAGTGGCGCGAATCCAGACGCAGGCGAAACAGGTGAACATGTCGCCACGATCTTTGTTGACCTGCTAACATCAGAAAAACGCTCGACACGTATGGCCGATTATTTAGCTGCACTGCAACAACAGATTGGTGTGATTCCCGGTGTGACAAACCTGATTGTCCGCGAGCCAGCAATCGGACCAGCGGGGCGTGCGATTGATATTGAACTCAGTCATCCTAGTATTCAAACGTTGAAAGATGCAGGTAATGAATTGGCACAATACCTGTCACAATTTAATGGTGTGAGTAACATTATCAGCAATCTTCGTGATGGTAAACCCGAGCTGAGAATGTCACTGCTGCCTGGCGCTGAAACGTTTGGTGTCACAGGGCAGGATATTGCGATACAACTGCGCGCGGCATTTTTTGGTGTCACCGTCGATGAGTTACAAATCGGCAGTGAAAATGTCGAATTAGACGTGAGGCTGGCCGAGCGTTACCGCTCTGATCTGGCTTACTATGAAGATTTCCCTTTTACACTTGCTGATGGTAGCCAAATCCCCCTTGCCAGTATTGTGAAAGTAGAATGGGGCCGTGGTGTCAGTCAGTTGAACCGTATTAATAATATCCGGACGATGTCGTTAAAAGGTGACATTGATAAAGAAAAAGCCAATACCGTAGAACTCATGACGCAGATGCAGAAAGATTTCGTCCCTAGCCTGACACAGAAATACCCTGGCATTGAAGTGCGTTTAGGCGGGGAAGTTGAATCCACCGCTGAAACTGGTACTTCAATGGTAAAAAGTTTCTCAATCGGTCTGTTCGTGGTCTTTGCGATCTTAAGCTTCCAGTTCCGCAGTTATGTTGAACCTGTCATTGTTATGCTTGCGATCCCACTGGCACTCATTGGGGTATTCTGGGGTCATTACATGCTGAATTATGATCTGACTATGCCGTCAATGCTGGGCTTTACGTCATTGGCCGGGATCGTCGTAAATAACTCCATCTTGTTAGTACAGTTTATCAAAGAAGATTTAGTCAAGAGTAATAACATTAGACAAGCAGCAATACATGCAACAACTCACCGTATTCGTGCGATCTTAATTACCACAGCGACAACGGCAGCGGGCTTAATGCCAATATTACTTGAACAAAGTATCCAAGCTCAGGTGATTATTCCACTGGTTGTGGCGTTGATTTTTGGTTTGCTAGCATCCACCATGTTAGTGATCTTAATTCTACCAGCTTTTTATGGCATCTTAGATGACTTTGGTTTAACCGAGCGTCACAAATTAAGTGACTAGCGCCCACTAACGGAGAATGACGCACACAAAAAAGCCAGAAACAAAATGTAACTGGCTTTTATCGATACGGTGATCGCGTACTTTAACTTGAATGTGACAATCTTTCGTTAAGCGCATATACCAATATGACGGCTTACATCATCAAACCAAGGTTGGCTTTCGCAGTCTAGTTCTGCATCAAATTTACGGGATAACATTGACTGTACTTTTTTAATCGCATCACTGGCAATCAACACTTTCTCGCCTGCGGCATCGCTCTGTTTTAAGGCAAGTTCATCGGCATAATTCAGTAAATCTTCAGCAGAAGCCAAATTATAAGAAGCTGTGTGTAAGATGTCTAAACTTGCTTGCGTATAATTACATCCACGGATAAAACTAATCTCTTGTCTTACCCGTGACACAAGCGCCAGACCATCTTTTATTAATTGTTGAAATTCCACTGTTAGCCTCTCAATTAAATTTAAGTCGCCGAATTATAGTCACCATCCTCAAAAAGCAGAATTGAATATAATTAAATTTTCGTTGTAACAATGCAACGGTTCATAAAAACAGCATAATAGTCATTAATAATAAGATAGCTGTTCAATTAATAATTGAACAATATGTATAAACAAAAGTTATGAGCCTCGATAAGTATTATATGAATAAAAAATCGTTCCCATCACCCTTTCACTCATCCTACATATAATCACACAAATACATGTTTGAATTACGAATACAAAAATCAGGTGACGACCAAATAAGTGGAGCATAATTAGACTGAAAAACCATTCTAAATTAATCTTTATTTTCATAAAAGTAAATCCACAATTTGTATGCATTTTCTAATTTAAAACCATATTCTGGCCACATCAAATCGAAACGCACCCAGAAAGGATAAGTACCATGACACAATTAAACGTAGTTGATACAGCTAAAAAACTTTGGAGCAGCAAAGACGAAATCGCTAAAAATATTTGGCTAGCAGGTCTTGGTGCATACGGTAAAAGCATTGATGAAGCGAACAGAGTTTCAGACAAATCTTCAACATTATTCGAAGAACTTGTTGCTAAAGGCGCTAAGATTGAAGAATCAGCAAAAGCAAAATTATCTGATAAAAAAATCTCTACAGATGTTTTAGAAACTCGCGTAAACCAAGTGTTCACTAAAATCTCTGGTGTTGATAGCACTAAAGTTGACACGCTAAATGCTAAAGTTGACGAATTAACTAAAGCAATTGCTGAACTTAAAAAGTAATTCTTTTAAAAGTTAAAGTGGTTCTTTTAAGTTGATAGATATGGTGAGCCTAGGCTCACCATTTTTCGTTTCAGGACATAATAAAGTTCAAATTAACAACAAGTTCACCAATATTTAGTCAAATATGAACATATAAAGCATATTATCGTCTTGTTCGAATATTGACCAAAAGGTCAGTTAAATTAAAAACATTTAATATTATCCCATTATATACCTAAATCCCTTCAAAGCCCTATAAGTAGCAGTCCGCCCTAACAATACAGGCTGTTTATAGCATAGATACCGGCCTGTTTTGAATCATCGCATCGCACAAAAAAATTGACAACTGCGTCAACATCTTTATGATGCCCCGCAAGCAATGTGACGTTGTATAATTTTGGCAATATGGGCCTTAAGTCTCTACTCTGAAACCGTAAATTTCAGACCTACAATGAAGCAGGATAATTGTACCTTTTTTCTGGTATGGTTCCCTACCCAAGTTTATACTTCGGAATATTGTCATTTTAAATCAACCAACTAAATAGTAATGGGTGTTTAATGGACAAGTACTTCCTCCTGTCTGCGCGTGGCGCAACTGTAAAAAATGAAATCTACGCGGGTTTAATTACCTTTCTAGCGATGAGTTATATCTTAGCAGTGAATCCGGCAATCTTAGGAAGCATCGAAGGGATAGACAAAGGCTCGGTATTTACCGCGACAGCACTGTCTGCAGCTATCGCAACATTTATTATGGGTGCGTTTTCTAAATACCCAATTATGTTAGCGCCGGGTATGTCGATGAACGGCTTCTTTAAAGCTATCTTACTCGGTGGCGGTATCTCGTTACTTTGGCATGAAGCACTCTTTGCTATTTTCCTTTCTGGTTGTCTCTATTTAATTTTAAGCTTAACACCAGCTCGTAAGGTGATGATTGATGCGATTCCTGAAGATTTAAAACTCGGTATTGCAGTTGGTCTGGGCTTATTTGTTTCTTTTCTTGGTTTACGTAACGCCGGTATCATTGTAAGTAACCCGTTTACCTTAGTCAGTATGGGTGATGCTAGCGATCCCAAAGTATTTATCGCCCTGTTCAGCATCTTTATTGCGATTGGCTGTTTAGTCCGCGATATGAAACTCGCGACTGTTATTTCGTTCATCTCATCTATAATTTTAAGTTTATTAAGCGACCACTTCCTGGGCAGTAACTTAATTACCTTACCAACTGAAGTATTTTCTATACCGCCAAGTTTAGCGCCTACATTCGGTGCTATCTTTGATTTGTCACAACTAACAATGCCAAAACTGACTGATTTAATTTTCTTAGTTGTGATCTTCTTTATTGTCGATTTTTTCGATGGTTTAAGTACGATTGTCGGTGTCGGCCGTGATGCAGGTATTATCGGTAAAGACGGTAAAGTACCAAACGCGAAATCGGCATTAGTGGCTGATTCAGGCGGTACGATCATTGGTACGATATTAGGAACGACGTCAATTACCGCTTATTCAGAATCTGCAGTCGCGTCATCATTAGGGGCTAAAACAGGTATCAGTGCGATCACGGTGGCCGTGATGTTCTTAATATCTATGTTCTTATTTCCTGTATTCTCAATCTTTACCTCGGCGATTGTGGCACCAGCACTGGTTGTTATCGGTATTTATATGATTAAGAATTTGGCAAACGTTAACTGGGATAAGAAAGAGTCAGCAATTCCTGTATTCTTTATTATGGTATTTAGCTTGTTAACCTTCTCACCTGCAAACGGCATGGCAATGGGGTTCATCAGTTATTGTTTCGTTATGTTAGTACAAGGTGACGGCAAAAAAGTTCACCCGATTATTTACTCACTCGCACTACTATTTATTGTTTATTTAGCAATTTCATAATTTAGGGACTGACACATGAATTTATTAGAAAAAGCGATTTTAGAACACGGAAAATCAGTAAAGAACGTAGCGCTAGACGCTAGTAGCTTTTTAACAAAGCAAATCGATATTCAGATTTTAGACTGGTGTGCATCACAATTAGCGATCCACTTTCAAGATGCTAAGATCGACCGTATTTTAACGATTGAGAGCGGTGGTATTGCGATCTCGACATTGGTGGCTTTAAAACTCAATGTGCCATTAGTGGTCATGAAGAAAAAGCGTAGCATGTTAGATCCAGAGAATGTACTAACGACTAACGTATTCAGCTTTACTAAAAATACCTCATACGAATTGAACTGCAATGTTGAACACATTAATGACAATGACCGCGTATTATTTATTGATGATGTATTAGCACACGGTAATGCGGTTGAAGGGACGCTAGCGATTCTTGAGCAAACCACAGCTAAATTAGTCGGTGTCGGTATCTTATTCGAAAAGTCGTTCCAAAGTGGCGCAGCAATGCTGGCAGAAAAAGGCATTGATACCTTGTCATTAGCACGTATTAGTTCACTAGAGAACGGCATTCATTTTTAACAAAATAGCTGTTAGCTAGTATAAAATAAACGAAAGGGGAGAAACCACATGTGTTTCTCCCCTTTTTATTTTTATTTTTATTTTTATTTTTATTTTTATTTTTATTTTTATTTTTATTTTTTACCAGAAAATCATCAAATGAAATAGCGCGAATAAAACTAACACCCGTCTTCAATTCTAGATACTTCATTGTATACGACAATTCCATTGTTCACCCTGAATGCATAAAATGCATAACATTGGTCCCTCACTGATTTACCATTTGGTACAAACAGCATAGCCCAGCCTTAAGGGTAACCGTCGATTGATAATAACCATTACCCAGGTGATGCCGAGTACGATGATCACAATGACCAATTCGACTTTAAATACCTTAGTGCTTGATGAGTCGTACAAAATTTATGCAACTGCATATCTATATTGTTAACAGCGTTGCTTTTATTATTGTTTATCATTAAAGTGCCGCGACTTACAGTAGGTGCTCAATATTAAACAGCGTGTGATCGCAATTAAGGATTGAGTTAAACGGGAAGTTTGGTGTGAAACCAACGCTGCCCCCGCAACGGTAATCAACGAATGTTGAGAGCCCGATACCGGCCTATTGAAATATTACCGTATTGCGGAGGGCGATAGCGGAATAGAAAAATCCTATTCTGTTTTGCTTTTTGGCAATAAACACATACATGGTTTTTTTGTATTCTGCCATCCCCAACATCATTGGGGAACCCATGTTATTTCGACGACCAACACCCGTATTAGCGGCGTGCCTATCACTGCTACATTTATCCTCTGCACAGGCAGAGAATACCACAGAGACGACTGTCGTAACCGCGACAGCAGAAACGGATCTCAATGCGCTTAACACACCAAACTATCAGATTTTATATCGTGAAGATTTTATTGACTCATCACAAACCCTTGGTGATCTACTCCAAAAAATTAACGGTATTCAGATCCGACAAATCAGTGGCTTAGGTAATCCAGCATCCGTATCTGTCCGCGGTTCAAGTAGCAAGCAAGTGCAGCTATATATCGATGGACAGCTTATTAACGATAGTCAGTTTGGCGGCTTTGATGTTAACCAGCTGCCAACAGAACAAATCGACAGTATTGAAATTAGCAAAAGTCAGGCACTAGGCACAGGATCAACTCCCATTGGTGGCGTGATCCGCATTAATACTTACAATCCTCAAATAGACAGTGCGCGAATGAGCCTCGCGACTGGCTCATTTGGCTACCGAGAAGTGAACATCACGGCGAACAAACGGTTTACCAACTACAGCCTTGCCGCGGGATTTAGCCATGTACAAAGTGAAAATAATTACGACTACTTGGTACCACAAAGCTTCACAAACCCTTCGGTTTCAGCAGAAGAAAAACTTGCCAACAACGCCTACGGCAAAAATACGCTGCATCTCAATAGTGAGATCTATATCGGCCAGCACCTATTGCGATTTAATATGCAATACACTGAACAACGTAAAGAGTTGGCTAATTATCAAAATAATTCACCAGAAAACGCCAGTGAAATAAGTAGCGACAGTTGGCGATTTGGTTATTTACATAACTGGCAATCATCCAATGTTTGGTTAGAACAGATTGAATTTGAAGCGTACACACAATTCACTGATGAGATCTATTTAGAGCAACCGATAGGCGTCATGAACAAGCGTTCAAATTACCAAACGGTGAAAAGCTTTACCAGTATAAAGCCGACGCTGAATATCGGTGATTTGACCATGACTCCCTTTATCAACGTCAACCATCAAACATTCGAATCTACGACGGTTTTAAAAGGGAAAATAACACCTTGTAACGGGATTAACAGCTGTGATGTCACGGCGAGTCAGCTTCAGCTTAACTATGGTTCACGCTTAGAATGGCCAATTACACAGCTTGCACTTATTCCCTATGTATTAATCAGCCAATCACAAGAGAAAAATACAAATTCTGTTTTGAATCAAAGCGGCACTAAGCACGTCGATAAACAAGATTATACAACCCAAGAATTCGGTATTACTTATCAACCAAATAAATTCAATACAGTCGTTGATGACCGTTTTGATTTTTCGGCATTTTTAACCTGGAGTAATGGCGTTCGAGCCCCAACGCTATTTGAAATGTTTGGTGATCGAGGCAGCTTTAAAGGCAACCCTAACCTAAAACCTGAAGAGGCTGAAACCTTATCACTGGGCAGTACGCTCAGTTACTCAAACGTGTCGTTTACAGGTGCTGTCTATCATCAACAATTAGTTAATTCTATTGTCGCTATTTTCAATTCAAGTAACGTCGGTAGCTACGCTAATGTCAACCATGCTGAATTAACCGGATTAGAGTTACAAGCCAACTATAGAGTCAGTAGCGACCTGTCATTGATGCTGCAAGCCAACCTTATCGACAGTAATAGCCAATCAGAATACACAGCTTATAACAACAAGCGACTACCGGGTATTTATCATCAGCAATATAGCGCAGGTATAGGCTATGCCATCACAGAACATTGGCAGGTTAACCTCAATAGCAATATCGACAATGAGCTGTATTTTAACCGTGCGAATGTTTTTAACAGCGTCGGTAATGATACTGAAAACCCTGCTAATCGTTTTACAACCGACCTACAACTGGGTTGGAAAAAGGGACGTTACACCTCGCTTCTAGCGATAAACAACCTGTTCGATGATGAATATCAGGATCTCGCCAACAGACCAGCGCAAGGTCGAAATATCCAATTTAAAATAGCAATAAAGGAAATATAAATGCTAACCGCAATGAAAAAATACCTATTTACACTCACCTTGTTAGTCAGCATCGCACTACTGTCAGGTTGTGATAATACGTATCTTGATACTAATACTAATACTGACACTAATACTAATACTAATACTAATACTGACACTAATACTGATACTAACACTAATACTGACACTAATACTGATACTAACACTGATACTAACACTGATACTAACACTGATAGTAACACTGACACTGACACTGATCCCGTTATTCATAAGCCAGCTGCATCAGCAGTCGTGCAGACTGTCGATCCGAGTTACATCAGTTCCGAAGTACTGTTTTTAGACTCGGCTAATCAACAAGTGAGTAGCCCTTATTACAGTAAGACTAAATCTGATTACACACTGGCTACCAACAACAGTGATATTTACCATATTGGTCGTTACGGTATTGATACAATCGATAAGTACGCCGCTCAAGATTATAATAATCCAGCATGGTCATTCACGACTCAAGACAGCAAAGACTCTATTAGCCGTAATCCTTACAGCCTCGTCTTTGCAAATAATAACAAAGCCTATTTAATCCGTTATGGTTCATCAAAAGTATGGATTGTAAATCCAAATGCAAAAGACTTCGCTAGTTTTAAAATTGATGAAATAGATCTCTCTGCTTATGTTCCTGCTGATAATAGTAGTGGTACGCCAAGCCCTGCAGCCGCGATCATCAGTCAGGGCAAACTATTTATCACCATGCAGCGATTATCGGATTCTTTTTCAGCGAATCCAGCATACGTGGCCGTTTTTGATGTCGCGACAAATACCGAAATTGAAACCAATTCAGCACCCAGTGATAACCTAAAAGGTATTTTACTTAAAGGGATAAATCCGCTTAAAAATAGTCTATCGACTGGCCCTGACGGTAAAGTCTATGTCAGTACTCATGATGTTTACGCTTCAACAACGCTTAGCAACAGTCGAATTGAAGTGATAGACCCAAGTACCTATGCGTTGCGTACTATTTTGACCGCAGCAGATATTGACAGTAATGTAAGTAAATTTATCAATGCAAGCGTACAGGTATCGACAAACAAAGGTTATTTTTATGCAGGTAAAGTTGTCTTCACGCCAGTCTATGGTGAAATCTCAACCCTGTATGAATTCAACCCGACAACAGGCGATGTTATTAAAAGCGAAGTTGCAGGCACAGGTAATGAACATATCAATTATCTAGGGTTAGATAAAAAAGGCTTTTTATGGCTAAGCATGATCAACCCAGCTACACCTGGAGTTGATATTATTGATACAGTGGATAATACACTCGTTGGCGACCGATTGTTAACAACGCTAAACCCTAATGTGATCCATTTTCTTAACTAGTTAACTCATTACTCGTATTACAATGAGTAGATATTCCGAGGGCCGAAAATTTGATGATCGGCCCTCATTTTTACATTCATGTTTTACTAATGTAGTCTTAATACATTATTTAATAATCGAAACACCGTCGACTTGCGCGACAGTACTCGCATTGGTTCGTTCGATTGTTTTAACAAGCACGGATTGAATCGTTTCATCTTCTCGTGCGTCACTTTTGCTCACAAATTTTTGTGCTTGTGGTTCCGCGCCCTCTTCTAACGTGAACGTCACAACAACTTCGGTTGCAGTATCCTTCGTTTCACCAAAGTACGCTAGCGATACTAATGGGTAACCTTTAAAGCCTTTTTTAACTAGCTTTTCAATACGTTTTTTTGCTTTATCTAAATTCATCATTAAATCCTTGTGGTAACTAAACCGGAAAATATAATACGTAAACAATAAGGGGATAACTATGACGAGCAACTCAGTACCATCTTGCGTCCCCACTCAGGAGGTAATGCAGCGAGCTTTTCAAACTCAGGGTGTTCGGCAAACGGATCCGCTAATACTTCAAGTAACTCATTCACCAAGCTGTAGTCGTAGTCAGTTGCTTGCGTGATCGCTTGCTGCGCTAAGTAATTACGTAAAATATACTTAGGGTTAACTTGGTTCATGCTCACTTTACGCAGCTCATCTACGCTCGATTCTAAGACTAAACGCTGCTGATATTTCACCGCCCAAGCATCAAATGCCTCTCGGTCGATAAACTGATCGCGTATTAGGCTATTATCAGTATCCTCAGCGCTATTAAAATCACTTAATAGGCGGAAAAAATAGGTATAGTCCACTGCGCTACCGGCCAATATTTCCAACAAGTGTTTAATCAACTCACCATCCGTATCATGCACTTGTTGTAAACCGAGTTTTCCACGCATCAACTCACGCAATTTCGCTAAGAATATATCATCATAAGTTTGTAGCACTGCATTTAACGGATCGATATCAACGAACGGAGTCAGGGCACGACCTAACGCCATTAAATTCCAATAACCCACTTGTGGTTGCTGATTAAAGGCATAACGACCCGAATAATCGGTGTGATTACAAACATAAGCGGGATCGAAGTTATCCTGAAACGCAAACGGGCCATAATCAAAGGTTTGCCCTAAGATAGACATGTTATCGGTATTCATCACCCCATGAACAAAACCAACCGCTTGCCAATGTGCCATTAACTCCGCGGTAGTGGTCATCACTTGCTTATAAAACGCCAAGTAAGGTACTTCTTCGTTTAAGGCATCAGGGAAATGCTTGGTTAGGGTGTAATCCAACATCAGCTTCAAATCGTCTAAACGCTGGGTATAATAAAAATGTTCAAAGTGACCAAAACGCACATGCGATTCAGCAACACGCACGACCATGGCGGCTTGTTCAACTTGCTCGCGCATCACCGTATCACTACCAACAACCACACTTAATGCTTGTGTAGTTGGAATACCTAACCCCTGCATTGCCGCACTGCATAAATACTCGCGAATACTTGAACGCAATACAGCGCGACCATCACCTTGACGGCTATAAGGCGTTCGGCCTGCACCTTTTAAATGCAGATCCCAAGTCGTGTGATTGTTACTATCACCACGAGCATCATTACCTTTAACTTGCGCTAATAGCAAGCCACGACCGTCACCGAGATCAGGGTTATAGTGACCAAATTGATGACCGGTATACTTCATTGCCAGGGGGGCGAAACAGCTTGGTAGATAATTACCAGAGCATAGCTGCAGTAATGCATCGCTATCAGCAACAGCATTATCTAAATCTAACAAGGCTAATACTTGCGGGTTTAGGCTGACCATTTTCGGGTCACTGATCCCATCTGGCATTTGCTTGTTATAAAAATGTGCGGGCAACGTCGCATAGTGATTATCACAGTTCAGTGAATCAATACTTGTCAGCTTATCAAGCCTATCGGTTTGTTCATGGCTGTCTACTGGCTTATTAACGATGCTCACGGATTATCCCTGCGGTTAAGGCTTTATATAAATATACCCAAATTATTGCATGGTATTGTGTTCAACACCTAACAACAACTTGGGTATATGCTTCATCGACTATTTTGTGACGATTGCTTTCGCGATCTAGCTTAACGACCTAGTCTTTGCTATCGGCTTTAAAACCCATTGATATTGAGTTAATACAAAAACGTTGACCCGTCTCTGTTGGCCCATCGGGGAATACATGCCCTAAGTGAGAGTCACAGTGACTACACGTCACTTCAATACGTTGCATGGCTAAACTATTATCTTCTGTATAGACCACCGCGCCCGACTTGATCTCTTTATCAAAGCTTGGCCAACCGCAACCCGAATTAAACTTGCTATCGCTGGTAAATAATTCATTACCACAACATTTACAGTGATAAACACCCACCGTCTCATTGTTTAACAGCGTACCCGTGTAAGGATGCTCTGTGCCTTTTTTACGGCACACGTGAAACTCTTCATCCGTTAACTCAGCTTGCCATTCGGCATCAGTTTTAGTCACTCTAATACTGCTTTTATCTGTGTTTTTTATTTCTTTCTTCATACTCTTTTTATCCTCACGGTTAATGAGTAGATTGTAAGCGGCCGTACAATGTTTGATAAAGCCCTTCAACCTGTAATAATTCATGATGTTGTCCTGACTGGCTTATTTCGCCATCGTCGAGCACATAGATCAAGTCAGCTTGTTTAATTGCGCTGAGTCTATGGGCAATAATTAATGTCGTTCTGTCTTCTAAAAATTCGCTAAGGTTATGGTGTAAACGACTTTCGGTTTCGGTATCTAATGCCGATGTTGCTTCATCAAAGACCACCATTTGTGGTTTACTTAATACCATTCTCGCAATCGCTAAACGCTGGCGTTGACCACCAGAGAGACGCACACCATTACGTCCGACTAAGGTATCTAATCCATGACCCAGTTGTTTAATTGTTTCTGCCATTTCGGCAACTTGTAGCGCTTGCCATAATTCATCATCGGTAAAACGATTACCCATAGATAAGTTTTCACGTATCGAGGTATTAAACAAGATAGGTTGCTGTAATACCGTGGCAATATTCTCACGTACTTTATCATAACCAATCTGGTTTAGCGGCACATCGTTAATTAAGATCTCGCCTTGTTGTTTCTCATATAAACCTAATAACAGCTGCACCAGTGTTGACTTACCGCCGCCACTCACCGCAACAATCGCGACTTTTTTACCTTTCGGGATCACTAAGTTTACATTACGAATCACTTTGTTTTCACTATTGTAAGCAAAACACACGTCTTTGAATTCTACAGCAACCCCATCTTGACTCGCAAACGGGTCCACCACACACGAATATTGTGGCTCTTGCGTTAACTCAAACACACCATTTAATCGTTTCAATGCCGCCGAAGCTGCAAAGTAGGTATATTGAATACTTAATAACTCTTGTACTGGTCCCATCATAAACCACAGGTAACCAAATACCGCGAAGATCTGACCGATAGTCAGATCAGCAAAAACGACCATCAACATAGCGATCGCACGGAACACTTCAAAACCAATTAAGAAGATAGTGAAACTTAAACGGTTAACCGCATCGGTTTTCCATTGTGATTGGATCGCGCTATGGCGTAACTCACTCGCCGCATCAATAACACGGCTGAAGTATTGCTTCTCACGTTGTGCTGTACGTAACTGTTGGATTGCATCTAAGGTATCAATTAGCGCTTCTTGAAATGCTTCAAAGGCGGCATTTTCACGTGTTTTTAAGTTTTTAACCCGCTTACCAAACGAACGAGAAAAATAGATAACTGCTGGATTCAACAATAAGATGATTAAACCTAACTGCCAATCAATCCATAACAAGATCGCAGCCGTACCGATAATGGTGAGCATACTGACTAGAAACTTAGATAAGGTCTCTGCTAAGAATTTATCGATAGTTTCAACATCGGTGATACAACGAGAGCTGATCCCCCCCGATCCCTGTGTTTCATATTCGGTTAAGGATACCAGCGGTAAATGGTGCATTAACTTATTACGAATATAAAAACTTAGATTCTTACCAATGATCGTAAACTGTCTCGCTTGCCATACCGACAAGACTAAACTAGACAAGCGTAACAACACTACAAAACCAAGGATCGCCAGAATATACAGTTGCGGCCCCCACCACGATTCAGGGAACATATTTTGCATTACCTGTACCGCCGAACCGGGTTTTTCTAACAATACTTCATCTACGAGTAAAGGCATCATCAGCGGAATAGGGACACTGACTAAGGTGGCAAAAACGGCAATGATATGGGCACTAATTAATGGTTTCTTTTGGCGTAATACACGTTGACGGATCAAGCCCCAGCTAATCCGCGTACCTTTGTTTTGTTGCTGTGCTTGCTGAGATTGCGATTTAAATTGAGTATTTTCTTCTATCATAATTTATATAAAACCACACTTACCTTGATACTGTTGCGAATGATTATCAATTACAACATTATGCCGTAGATTCACTCGCAACAACAGCTTTAATGCCTTCGCTATGTACCTTGATGCAGATATCACCTTGTTTAAATGCAATCGTAGGATTTGCTAATGTTTCGCCTTCAACTTGTGGGGCTGAGCGTTTAATTTTAATACTGCTGTCATTAGCTAATAAGGCATCAATATCTGGATTAATCAAACGTAATGCCAGTTCTAACTCTGCCATATTAGTCGCATTACCCGGTAACACTAACTCTATGTGTTCCCAACCTTGTTGGGGATAATGCTTGGCAGGAAACGGTAGTTCGACACAATCAATCTGCCAATCACCTAACGTTAACGGCTCATCTAATACTATTATATATATCGGTCGACCGTTAATAATGCTGTCAGAAATAACCTTACCACGTTGTTTTAATTCAGCCAGTAGTGACTCTGCTGTTGCAATATCATTCACCCGCAGTGCGACATGATCGCACCATAACGCATCAGTTTTTAAATTTGATTGCTCAAGTAAACCAAGTGTATGTGAGAATGCTAAAATCGCTTTAGAGAATGCAGGCCACTGCTGAGTTAGATCTTGATATTGCATGGTAATTCCTTCAATAAGTTATCAAGTAATAATAACACAAGCCGCATTTTAACTGCGCGGTTTATAAAATAACCATTCTTGATTTAGTGCAAAAATTTGAAAGTTGACTCTAATTAGGTCAAAAACACAGAGCTTTTAGGACATTATCCTGTTAAATTAAAGAGGATTTATTTTAATAGCTTTTCATCAATTTACATAACTCTTCATACAATATGGGTGTACAAATGAATAATGCTTTTGATGCAGTAAAAAGTGCTCGTCGTAAAAACAAGCTAAAACGTGAGATCCTCGATAACGCGAAAAAGATCCGTGATAACCAAAAACGTGTCGATCTACTTGATAATCTACTTGATTATCTTACACCAGAAATGACTCAAGCAGAGATTGTTGAAATCATTGCGAACATGAAGTCAGATTATGAAGACCGTGTAGATGACCACATCATTACCGGTGCTGAACTATCTAAAGAGCGCCGTGAAATTAGCAAAAAGATTAAAGCAATAACAAAAGCTGTTCACGAAAAATAAGAAGAAATCGAACGCCATACACCTACACGATAATCCGCGCCCTAAATAAATCTAATAAGCGGATATCAATATTGAGATAAGCACCAGATACACAAGTACACTTGCGAGGTCTGGTGTTTTATCTTAATGCACAGCTTAATTCGTCTCCGTAAGTACCCTTGCCAATACATCCCACACAATAACGCACACGAATAACTAAAGATCTAAAATTAGAATGAAAGTAATACTAAGCGATATACTGCGCATCGAGTAAATCGTAGCCTGAGTTCGAAGCAACCTTGTTTAACCTAATATTAAACATGTCCTCAGCTAACTGAGAATTTAAAGTAGCTGGTGTAGGTCCTTGAGCAAAACAAGCCCCTTCGTGCAACGCTATCATTTGCGGACAAAAGCGACTAGCCAAATTTAAGTCATGAATGGCTATAATGCACAGCATATTATGCTGTTTTATATAGTCAGCTAATAACATCATTACCTGCAGCTGCCGCGATAAATCTAAGGCGCTGGTAGGTTCATCTAAAAGCAATACATCAGGATTACGGATCAAGCCCTGACCAATGCCCACGAGTTGTTTTTGACCACCACTTAAATCCGCTAAAAATTGATTAGCTAAATCACTGATATTAAGAAGCTGCATAATATCACTGACTTTTTTCTCTTTCGATTGTTGATTTATTGATTCAGATGCTAGATTAAGGGCAAGCATTAAGCCTTCAAAAACCGTCAAGCGAATATGGTAATCCGTTAGCTGAGGCACATAACAAACCGCTAAACTACGCTGTTTGCTAGGTATTCGATCGAGGTCCTGACCTTCTAGCATTATTTTTCCACTACGGTTTTTGGTAATACCTGCAATCAAACGAAACAAGCTCGATTTCCCCGTACCATTCGCGCCAATTAATGCCGTTAATACGCCTCGGTTAACACTTGCTATATTAAGGTTATTTAAGACCTTCTTTTTACCGTAACTAAGGTTGATATTTGACATTGATAAAGCCATTTTTATTTCTGCCTTATTGTAAAAATTAAAATGAAGAAACAAGGAATACCAATCAAGGATGTGGTGATACCTATGGGTAACAAAGCACCACTAATTACTAATTTACTAAGGACACTAGCTAGCGATAATAGACTCGCCCCAACTAAAATACTGCCAGGTAGGAAAAAACGTTGGTCTTCACCGAGTAATAAACGTGCTATATGAGGGGCCACTAAACCGACAAAACCTATGGTGCCAACAAATGCCACGGCAACCGAGGCTAATAACGCACAAGCCAACAAGGAAAATAAACGTAACCTATCCACATTAACCCCCATACTCCTGGCTTGTTCATCACCAAAACGTAACGCAGTTAATTGGTCTCGGTAGCAGAAAAAAAAGGTCAACATACTGAGTAATACCACAAGACAAATCATTACTTTTTCAAAACTGGCCCGTGCAAGAGACCCTAAGGTCCAAAAGACCAATTGTTGTAAGGCATCTTCACTGGCGATGTATTGTAAAAAAGCTAACAAGGCATTAAAGCTAAACATCAAGGCAATTCCGGCTAATACCAAGGTTTGATAACCCACGCCCCGCATCTTACTGATGGCAAACAACACCAAAGCACTGAGCATGGCAAATAGAAACGCATTAACCGATACGATGTATATGCCAGCAACAGGCAACACAGCCCAATCCAGAACAAAAGTTAAAGCAGCGCCAAAGGCGGCGGCGGCAGAGATCCCGAGGGTAAAGGGATCTGCCAACGGATTATTTAAAATAGTTTGCATCTGCGCACCAGCACAAGCCAGCATGGCCCCCACCAACATAGCAATCAGGGCGATGGGCATGCGTATTTGCCACAGAATTAAATCTAATTTAGGATCTGGGCAGTCCACTAAACAGGCACCGACCTCAAGCAAGCCATAACTGCTTGGCCCTGAGCTTAAATCCCAAATAAAACTAAATACTAATAAAACACTTAATGCCAATAAAATAAATGACTTAATTAAACGCTGGCGACGATAGAAAAAATGCTGCTGAGTGATAACAAGCTGAGAACTGCTCACGGTAATTGACTCCAAAAAATGCCTGAAGATTGAAATGGCATAAACTGCTTATGATATTCTTGCCAAACTTGCTGTGGATTCAAATCGGTAAACAAGCTCGGGTGCATCCACTTAGCCATCATCTGAATAGCGACAAAATAACCCGGGTGGTTATAAAATTGATGCCATATTACATATACCTGTTTATTTTTTACCACTGGCATTTGTGACCAACCAGTTCGCTGTACTAAGGCTTGCATACCTGAGTCGACCAGTGCTTGCTGCGCCGAATAACCCAGTGGCGGAGAAATACTCTGTTTTTTATGGGACCAGTCACCTGCTGTGGCGATAATGATATCAAAATCTTCTACCAGCAGAGTTTCCGGGTTTAAATCCACGGAAACACCCGAGGTTTTGCTACTGCCCCAATTTTCTCCGCCAGCCATCTCAGCAAATGCACCAAAATTGGCTTGACCAAAAATGCGGCAACAAGCCGGACCATTAATTCCAGCTGCACGTTCAAGTAATACTAGGGGTTGCTTATATTTATTTTCCGCTAACCTTTGTTCGACAATATCCAATTGCTTTTGCACAAAACTAGAGAACTTTTGTGCCTGCGCTTGGCGCCCTAAAACCTTCCCGAGAATGTTCATACTCGGTAAAAGGTTACTACTTAAATCATGGCGATAATCAATAAATAAATAGGGTATAGACAAAGCATCAAGACGGTTTAATGTTTCCGATTGCTGTAAACTTTCCCGATAATTAAGACTAAATATGACTAAGTCTGCATTTAAGCTAAAGGCTTGCTCAACGTCAAATTGACCAGTGTTAGGTCTCCCCACAGTTGGCTTATTAAGGAATGATGGATACAACTCAGTGAGTTTTTGCCAAGTGCCTCGATCGGCTTTAGCCAGATCATCAGCCATAGCGCGAATATTATGTCCTGGATTCTGAGGCTGCAGCGCCATCACCAAGTACATCATACGCCCTTCAGAAAGAATTATATTCTTTGGTAGTTGCTCGAATATGACCTGTCTGCCGCTCAGGTCTGAAACCACAAAAGCCTTACCTACATTAGGTAAAACTAAAAAAATCAGCAAAATAAGCCGTCTCATTAATTAACGTTATCGCCCTTTATTTGAATGCATAACTATTTAAATTAATTACTATAAGTAAGCAATAAGTTCAATGGCGCACCTTGATTATCAGCAGGTTGCTTCTCAATCTAGCACCACCATCATTCTAGTATTACCTTAAAGCTACAATATTGTGCACCTAAAGTGTCAAGCTAATAACTTAGCTTCGACATATTTCCATATCTTACATTCATTATCCTAGCGCCTTTAAATTAAACGTTGCAAATTTACTACATAACCACCAAGTAGTAAACGCAAATAACAATAATTTTCATTTACTACTATTAGATAATTAAAACATATACATATGATCAAGAAAGATACTTGATAAAGAAAGCAAATTTACGTTTTCTGTTTATAAAGTCGGTGTCTAGTTCTGGGTTTTCTTAATGATATTCAACGGATAATATCTGTATCAAAAATTGACCACACTTAAGAAGTGTTGAGAATTGGTAATAAAAAACAAAATGTTCACTCTAAGTGATTTATATAACCATTTTCTCTCGATAAAATAACACATAGTAATGATAATGATTTGCATTTGAGTTGTATGTATTTATAATACCTCGGATTTAGTTATATTATCCCGATGAATAAAGACAGTAATAGCGTGTATAGATAATAATTATCTACTTGTATAACAAAATGTATGGAGACATAATGTTAGTAACAAATACCCCTTTTAAATTAAACATCATTGTAATTTCTTTGTTAATGAGTCAACAAGTTTTAGCAGAGACGTCGATTACCCAACAAGAAGATAATCTTGGATATACGGTAATCACGGCCACCCGCAATCCAGAACAAAATTTGACCCTGCCCAATTCAGTCACTATTGTTGACCGAGAACAAATAGAAAGCCTGTCATCCAACGCCACTAGCTTAGGAGAAATCTTAGCTAAAACGGTACCCGGTATGGCAACTAGCTCACAAAGTATGTCTAATTATAGCCAAACGATTCGTGGTCGTAAGATACAAGTGTTAATTGACGGCGTACCGCAATCAGGTTCATTAAGAGGCTCATCACGAGATTTAGTCAATATTTCTCCTGATATGGTAGAACGAGTGGAAATATTACGTGGGCCTACAGGAATTTACGGCCAAGGTGCAGCAGGTGGTGTTATCAACATTATTACTCGTAGAGCCTCATCAGAAGCACTTGCCTTCACAACTAAAGTGTCAACACATGCACAAAGTGAAGACTTTAGTAAAAGCGCATCCGCTGATATTTTCCAACAGATTAGTGCTGCGAGCGAAGACACCAGCTATATTGCTTCAGCAAAGTATGCCAGCACTGGATTATTTTATGATGCAGAAGGTGATGCAATCCCAGTCAGTCCGCATGGTCAAGGTGGGGTCAGTGATTCTGAAGACTACGACCTATACGGGAAAATAGTCCATTATCTAGATGACAATCAAAGTGTAGAGTTATCAGTAATCACCTCACGCTTAGCACAAGAAAATAATTATCACACGGTTAATGGCCAGTACGGTAAAGACAAAGCGACACAGGGCGATGGGCCTGAGAAAAATGCGATCGGACAAGAGAATGAAAATTGGTCGGTTAACAGTAAATATCACCACGATGATCTAATGGGCAGCCAGTTAACCTTGCAGGCGTACGCGCAAGGCAGCAAGGCAACAAATAAATACAATACTAAAAACAAAGCGCAGTCTGTAACCGATTCAGACAAATTAGGCCTACGCCTTACTGTAAATACTGAATTTGAAAGCTTTGTTAATGGTTCTGTTTTTTGGGGCACTGATTTAGCACAGGAAAAAGCAGGCCAATATATGACAGACGGCCGACTTTGGTCACCTAATCTCGAACAACAAACTATCTCCCCTTTTGCGAATGTACGTTTACAACTAACAGACAGTTGGATCTTACGTTTTGGCGCGCGTTATGATCTTTTTGATTTAGATATTGATACCTTCCAAGTGAATTTTGGAAAAAATAAAGGCGATACAGTCACTGGTGGTGATTTAAGCTATTCTGCAACCACTTATAATGCCGGCTTAACCTATCTTATTAGCGATACTCACTCTGTTTACGCTTCTTATTCGGAAGGTTTCTCTTTACCTGATGTTGGCAGGATTTTACGTGATGGTGGCGCAGGTAGCGTCGCGTTACTAAACCCTGAACCAATACGAGTGAAAAACTATGAAATTGGTAGCAAAAGCCAATGGCAAAATATTGATGCGAATATTGCCGTATTTTATAACACTTCTGATTTAGGCCTACGTTTTGTAGGTGATGCCAACGATACTAATTTCAGCCCTAAACGTGAACCAGAAAAAATCTATGGTATAGAGCTAGCCTTGAATTACAACATCAGTAATGACTGGAACACTGGCGGTACATTTAGCTGGCAAGAAGGAAAGTCAGACTCTAAAGACAATGGGGATTATGACGATTACCTAACTGGCGAACGTATTCCTCCCACTAAAATCACCGCATTTATATCAAATCAAACGAGCGAAAATTGGCATAACCAATTAGATGTACTTTATTCAGGAAATCGAGATAAATTTGCAGATAACAATGCAGCAGCCGATGTTGACCCGAGCGATAAAGTTAAACGTCAATACGCCGAAGGCAAGGTAGAATCTTTCACCGTTGTTGATTTTGTTAGCCGTTATCAGATGCCAGTAGGTCAAGTCACTTTCTCTGTGGCAAATTTATTTAACCACGATTATTACACTGCCGAATCACAGTTCAGAAACCGTGATGCACAATATGCAAAAGGTATTGGACGTGTCTTTGGTCTTGCCTACAGCCTTGACTGGTAATTCAATTAAAAGTGGCTGGTAAGCCACTTTTATTAAGGAACAAATATGATACAAAGTTACGATCAAATCTTGCACCAAAATCTTGCAAAAATCTATTCTCTACGTGGTTTTTTAAATTGTTTTTGCCGTGAAGTAGCTGGACCACAAGGCGCACTTTCTTACCCAGAAGATATCATTAACTTACCCGACAGTATTTTTCAAAGCTTACAAGAAACTGGTGGGATTTTATTAAACATCGACCTACATGATGGACAATTAATATGTGTGGTTGATAAAAAGTCACAAAGTTACCAATACCGTTATTTATCTTATTTTTTATTTCAAAATAATACCCAAGATCAACAGGAATTAGACTGGGATGAGTTACAAGTTATACTGTTAAACGATCTTGCGAGTCGTTTTAATACCGATGCTAATGATGAATTATTAGCACAAATGAATAATAGTGAACAAGTATTAGCTTATTTATTATTAAATAGAAAAAGATCAAAAGAATCAACAAACCTCTATCTTGAATCAGAATCTAAATTATTACTCGGTCATGCCACTCACCCTGCGGCCAAATCACGCCTAGGTTTTAGTCAGCAAGATATACTAGATTACTCCCCAGAATTACGCGCTAGCTTTCAGTTACATTATTTCGCGGCAAAGAGCGACAAAGTGAAACGTTTAGGCACAGGTTTGAGTGATGACACATTACGTGATTTTTCAGCTACCTATGATAGTTTACCGCCTGATTATGCATTATTACCTGTGCATCCTTGGCAGGCAAAATACCTGCTAAAACAGGATGTAATTATAAAATTAATCGAACAAGGTTTATTAATTGATCTCGGTGTCCGCGGAAAAAAACTAACAGCAACGTCATCGCTACGTACCTTATATAATCCAGAATTGGATTTTTTTATTAAAGGATCCCTCAATGTCCGCATCACAAATTGCGTACGTAAAAATGCCTATTACGAACTTGAAAGCGCAGTTAAGTTAACCGAACTATTAACACCTAACTTTAATCAATTAGAAAAAAAATACCCAGGTCTTAAAATCATGCATGAGCCTGGTTGTTTGACTCTTGATTTTGATGAATTAGATGCAGAAAAACGAGTACAAATAGAAGAAGGTTTCGGGGTTCTATTTCGTGAAAATCCAACTGAATTACGAGAGCAAAACATCTTATTAGCTGGCTCTCTCTTCACCCAAGGTGTATCGGGGGAAAGTAATGTAAAAACCCATATTTGGCATCTTTCACAGCGCAATCAAATGAGCTACGAACAAAGCAGTTTATTATGGTTTAGAAGTTACCTTGATGCATTATTGCCAAGCATGTTTGATGCCCTGTTTGAACACGGGTTAGTGTTTGAGCCGCACCTACAAAATATTTTAATCAAACTAGAGCAAGACTTAGTGGCAGGTGTTTGGATCCGCGATTTAGAAGGTACCAAGCTCAATAAGCAAACGTGGCAAGCCCAACAGCTCTCAAGCATGAGTGAAAAGGCAAGTAGTAGTGTGTTATACGATCAAGAGAAATGCTGGAATCGCCTCGCTTATTGCTTATTGATTAACAATATTGTGCAGGCGATTTTCTGCATCGCTAGACGAGAGTCGGTACTTGAAGCGCGACTTTGGCATCAAGTACGTTTAACGATTCAACAGTATTTAGCTCAAAGCGACAGTGAATTTGCAGCTAACAAGCTAGGTGATTTATTAGCAGGAAAAGCGATCCCTAATAAAGCAAACTTGATCACAAGATTTTTAAAACGCGCTGATAAACAAGCTGAATACACTGATTTCCCCAATCCTTTAGGGTTTCCTCGTGTTATCCCAACTAAAGTGAAGGAAAAAGTATGAATCACTATCAACAAAGCCTAGCGTATACCTATCAGCAAATAAATCAAGAATCCGCGCAGCTTAGTGAATTATGGTTTTCACAGCTGCAGGATGATACGCTGCAAGAAAAGCAATTATCGGTCGTCGATATACGCGCACAATTTACCAATGCACAGCGACGCTGTTTAGTCACATTATGTAAGTCGATGTTGCGAGAAGGTATCTTTAATGCACCAGAAAACCTACAATTTTCTGATAACAATGCTTATTTACGCATCAATAATACGCCGTTAACCTTAAAAATAGAAAACATTGAACAGGTGCGCTATGGCTTTCTGGAAGGTTTTACAGGATTAACCTTACACGAAGATGATCAGCTTATTTACGTCTTGGACGAACCGACTAAACTATTGGCTCTATTACAGGTTTGTACAAACTACTCTTTAATAGAAGTACAGCGATTCGCACATGAGTTGCTGAATTCTATGTTAAACGACGCTTTGTTTTTAAGCTATCGTCTCGTGTGGGGACAAAAAATAGAACAACAAAGAATACAGACTGGGTATGCGAGCTTCTGGTCTTGGGTTAAAAACTTAAATGGACAAAATAATAACTGCTTGCTACTAGAGCAATGGGGAACAGTCGGTCACCCGATCCACCCCGGTGTAAAATGTAAACAAGACCTAACGGCACAGCAAGTATTAACCATGTCACCCGAGTTTCAAGCGAATGTTGCAGTACGTCTCGCTGCAGTCAAAATCGGTTTATTCTCCATCGAGGGTTATCAACAGTCTCAGTATCAAGAATGGTTTGCCGAACAATATCCAGAATGGCAACAACGCTGGAAAATAGCATTAACAACGCAGGGCTTCGACGCGAATGATTATATTCCTGTGCCCGTACACCCATTCCAGGCCGATAGCTTTTTACCCGAAGTATTTGCAGACTTAATTGTGAAGCAGGACTTATTACTACTCGACTCAGGACCACAAATAAACTGTGGTCCAACGATGTCTTTTCGTACCTTAGTACCTGAAAACTCAGAATCTTACCCACATATAAAACTGCCGATCGCAATGCGACTAACCAGTGCGGAACGCGTTTTATCCAATCGTTCTTGCCATATGGGACCAAGAGTGAGCCAATTTTTAGAGACCATTGCTGAAAAGTACCCTGAGATTGGCTGTAAATTACGTGTTATGCGCGAAACACCAGGGTTACATTATGCTGGCGATAAATACAGAGAAGAAAAATATGGCAAATACTTTTCGGTGCTATTTCGTCAGAACCCCCGTGAAAAGTTAATCGATAATGAGGTTGCCGTACCTGTTGCGACGCTCATGGCTGACACCCCGAGTTCGGACTCTTTATTTGCAGAGATAGCCCAAAGCAATCAACTTTCTATCGCGTCCGTTTTAGAAACTTATCTTGATGTGTTGCTGACGCCAGTACTACAAGTATATTTACGCTTTGGCATTAGCCTAGAGGCTCATCAGCAAAATTCCATGATGATTTTTAATGATAATGGCCTACCACAATCATTACTGTTAAGAGATTTTGGGGCTTTTAGAGCACACCAAAACACATTTATCTCGAGTGGTGAAAAACTTGAGTTTCATCAAGATAAAAGTGTACTCAGTAATGACAAACAAGATGTCAGAAATAAACTATTACACGCGGTATTTATTTGTCATCTTTCAGAGTTAATTAACCACTTGGTCGTGCGGGGTTATATTGATGAAGCACAGGCTTGGAAAATGGCTTATCAACGTATTGCTACTATTTTCGAGCACACTAAACATAATGCGCCAGCGCAATGGTGGGCTCAAGAATATCAAGCGTTATTAAATGAACCTTGGCAAATGAAACGTTTCACTTTAATGAGATTAGCCAATAACAATGAATATAACTATCAGGCATTGTTGAATCCTTTAAGTCAGGAGGCGGTACTAGATGCCAACCAATGTGATTCGTTTACTGTGGTTTAGTCAAATAATCGCGATTGGTTCGATGGAAATGAGTGGCCCTTTTTGGCCACTTATTTTATCTCAACAGAGCCAAGGTGTCAGCTTATCAGTATTTTCTGCCCTCATTTATATATTACCTCTATTAGGAGCCATGTTTAGCGCGCCAGTCTGGGGGAAATTAGGTGATCGTATAGGGCATAAATATATGATATTAAGAGCACTATTTGTTTTAGCTCTATCACAATGTTTATTACTTTATGTGAAAGAAGTGGAATGGGTTTGTTTGATCCGCTTTGTACAAGGGGTTTGCGCAGGGTCGATTGCTGCAATGCAAGCCTATGCCTTACGAACCAGTAAGACACAAGAACAAGGTCAGATTTTGGGTAAACTACAATCATCTGTTGCCGCCGGTACGCTATTAGGACCCGTTTTAGGCGGAATGCTAATCGATTACTGGGGGTTCAATAGCGTGTTTACATTAGGCTCCGTCAGTTGCTTGCTGGTATTTTTTGCCGTCGCCTTGTTATTACCTGAAGATAAAAATGGTCCAGTTAACAAAGCGAGGGGGAAGTCTACAGCGCGAGTTATTTCACCTCCTCTTTTTAGTCTCCCCGTTTTACTCTGTTTGTTAGCATTGGCACAACTTGCTAAACGTTTGCCTAGTAGCTTTTTTGCCATTTATGGGCAAGACGTATTAGAAGCAAGTTCATTTCAAATCGGCATGCTATACGGATTAACCGGCTTCGCTATTTTACTCTTTGCTCCTTATTGGGGACGATACTTTGACCGAGCCAATAATCAACAAATAAAAAACAGTCTGCTTTTAATCTGTACCATGGCAGGTCTATCACAATTTGCCTTTAGTTTTGTAGAACAAAGCTTGCTACTGGCAGGCTTATTACGCTTTATATGGGGTATTTTTCTTGCCGCTATTTTACCGTTGTTATTTATGCAGTTACGAAAATTAGTGACGACAAATGACATTGGCAAAAGTATCGGTATGGGCCACAGTGCGAGCAAGCTTGGCGCATTAATAGGTATTGGAGTTGGTGCGATTAGTATAAGTCTTTTAGCGATAAATCAAGGGTTTTCAATGATTGCAGTGACTTACATGATTATGATTCTTTTGATCGCCATATGCGCTAAAAATAAAAATAAAGATAAAAAGGAAAATTAAAATCACACTAAAAAAGACCATAATTTCAACATGATGGTCTTTTTATTTTCACAATAACAATGCTAATCTAACAGTCTCTCAGCCAATTAGCAGTAAATCATCATGAAGCCATTACCTAAATCACTCTCTAAAGACAGCCCTTTCGTCTTTCTCGCCCTTGCCGGTATTGTCATGTCGATGACCTTTTCGGCGTGGAACGCACTGCTGAATAACTTTGCTATAGAGAATGCCGCGTTTACTGGAGCCGAAATCGGTACCTTACAATCTATACGCGAGATCCCAGGGTTACTTGCTTTCACGGCAGCGTTTGTATTACTGATATTAAAGGAACAAGTTTTTGCTATTATAGCCTTATCCTTACTCTCGATTGGTGTGGCGATAACGGGATTTTTCCCCTCAGTTTATGGCTTATATGCCACAACCGTACTTATGTCTGTGGGCTTCCATTATTACGAAACCATCAACCAATCATTAAGTCTGCAATGGTTTAGTAAAACCGAAGCACCTGCGCAATTGGGTAGACTACTCGCGGTGAAATCATTTGCAGCCCTCTTTACCTTTGCGGCTATCTGGTTGGCGTTCAGTGTGTTTAAGGCTGACTATATTACCGTATATGTGACATTTGGATTACTCGGGTTAGCGATCACTGCATGGTTAGCAACACATAAGCCTAAAACCCAAAACACGCATGTACAACACAAGAAACTCATTTTGCGTAAGCGCTACAGTTTGTATTACTTGCTGACGTTTTTAGCGGGTGCTCGCCGACAAATATTTGTCGTCTTCGCTGGTTTCTTAATGGTTGAAAAATTCGGTTACGGTGTTCCAGAGATCACCGCGCTATTCATGCTTAACCATGTTATTAATCTATATTTAGGGCCTAAAATCGGCGCATGGATTGGACGTGTAGGTGAGCGTCGCGCATTAACATTCGAATATACCGGACTTATCTTTGTGTTTATTGGTTACGCCTTAGTAGAGTCAGCAGAGTTTGCCGCCGTGCTGTATATTATTGATCACCTGTTCTTTGCAGTCGCTATTGCATTAAAGACCTATTTCCAGAAGATCGCTGATCCGAAAGACATTGCAGGGAGCATGGGCGTAAGTTTCTCTATTAATCATATTGCTGCCGTAGTTATCCCGGTGATTTTTGGCATGATCTGGTTATATGATCCGTCATTAGTATTTTACGCAGGTGCCGCTATTGCTTGTTTATCTTTAATACTGAGCCGCTTTGTGCCAGTAAAGTACACGTCTGAACCAAGCGTTAGTAAAAAAACTGTTTAAGAAAGAAGGCCATCTCTTTAACGTGATGGCCTTTTATCAAAAGTAAGTAACCGATTACATGAATGTGCAGGACTAATCAGCGGTGTCTTTACCACCTTCAGGCGTATCGAATGTTAAATTACCTGTGATAGCAAAATGATCAGAAAGATCATATTTTGTAAATACATCCGCATGGAGACTACGCGGAACGAGTACTTTAGACGACGACGACACTGGAGCCAAATGTGAATTTGAATATAAGACGTAATCTAGATTTTCGTTTCCACCGCTCGCCCAGTTATTGACAGTACCGCCATAGGTATACTCATAGCCACCGTTTCTTAGCACCTCTTCCGCACCAAGAATACTTAACATCTTGTCATATTCATGCGGATACTTATTCTTATCAACATTAAGATCGCCCCCAATAATGACTGGCTCTGCCCCACTAATATATTGATTATCAATAAATTCACGCATTTGAGTAAATTGCTTAACACGTGTTTCTTGATTGTCTTGGTTTGCCCATGCCTGAGTGTGGCTACCAAAAACATGGTAAGGATTTCCTCCCTTATTAATTTTGGCATACATAACCCCTTTTGCAGCCAAACAATCTTCTTTATCACATTCATCGAAAGTCATTTGCACTTCTTTTTCAATTGGCCAACGGCTCACAATTAATACACCACCATCTTCGAAGCCTGGTTTATCAACGACTTGAGTCTGATAAGGATACTCAGCCCTTAATCCGTCTAAAAATATTTTTCGGTTACTATTGTCAAATAATTCAGAAAATATAATGACATCATAACCGTTTATTTTATGTTTAAGCTGATTTAAACGTTCAGGTACGCTATGAGATGCAAAACCTGGTATTAACGCCCACACATTGTAAGCCAATACATTAAGATTATTGTTTAAACCACGCGATGCACTTGGTTGTTTAGGATGAATGATATAATAAAAATCATCCCCAGTGGGGGATGCATACTCTGCCTTAAAAGCGATAGTTGTATTTTCACCTATAAAATCTTGGTTAACAGAATAAATACCCCGATCATCATACCAAGAGGAATTATTAGCACCGTGCCAAATATTACTAAAAGTCCAAGTACCAATTAATTTTTGTTTAAGAGTGGTACTGCTACCATCTTCGGCCGTAACAGTTGTATCAAAGTAATAGTCATCACCCGATACAATGCCCTGATTACGATTCAAATTTAAATAGCGAACGGTTGCTAACGGAGGCACTGAGTATGCGAGTTGTCTCCAATGCTCACCTTCATTTAAATGATGGCCACTTTGTTTGATACTTAACGTTACTGTTTGAAGCGTATTATTAGTTAAATATATATCGCTTTCTGCCCAGGCATTTGCACAAAATAATGCCATATTGGTAGCTAGAAATAATGTTAAAATCCTTTTAATCATATTCTTTACCTTATTGAATTGAATTGAATTGAATAAACTAATTCAAATGTTGATTTATTGTTTCACTTTCGATCAATACATTAACATTGAAAATTGAAATTATATCTCTAATTCCATAAATTAAATCAGCAGCTGCATTCGACATAGCTAACACTTTCAGTAACTTGACCGAGGATTCCCCGTTTAATGACGAACGGTTGATAAGCGTTATACGTTAATTTTGCAATTAGTATTATTTAGAATGGGTCTGGCAGATACAAAAAAAGGTCATCACTTTACAGCGATAACCTTTTTATAATTCACTCAATTATTTGTTTACTAAACTAGTTCAATTTACCAAATTATTATTTGCTTGCGATATATTCTTCGTAAGTACCGTCGAAGTCAACGATGCCGTTTGGCGTGATATCCCAGATACGTGTCGCAACTGTAGATACGAACTCACGGTCATGAGAGATGAATAGTAAAGTACCTTCATATTTCTCAAGAGACATGTTCAATGCTTCGATTGATTCCATATCCATGTGGTTAGTTGGTTCATCCATTAATAATACGTTTGGACGTTGCATCATTAGTTTACCGTAAAGCATACGGCCTTTTTCACCACCAGATAGTACACTTACTTTCTTGCTAATGTCATCATTAGAGAACAGTAAACGACCTAGGAAACCACGAACAGTTTGATCGTCATCGCCTTTTTCTTTCCACTGATTCATCCATTCCATAAGCGTTAGATCTTCTTCGAATAATGCTTCGTGATCCTGCGCGTAATAAGCGATGTTTACGTTTTCAGACCATTTAACTTCACCTGCATCTGGTGTTAATTCGCTTACTAATGTACGCATTAATGTTGTTTTACCAACACCATTGGTACCGATAATCGCGATACGTTCGCCAACTTCAACCATACCCTTGAAGTTCGAGAATAATGGACCTTCTTCAAAACCTTTTGTTAGACCTTGAACTTCTAGTGCATTACGGTAAAGCTGTTTTTCTTGCTCAAAACGAATAAATGGTGTTTGACGGCTAGAAACTTTAACTTCATCAAGCTCAATTTTATCAAGACGTTTAGCACGTGATGATGCTTGTTTTGCTTTTGATGCGTTTGCAGAGAAACGAGCAACGAATGCTTTAAGCTCTGCCATTTGTGCTTCTTTTTTCGAGTTACTTGTTAGCAGCTGTTCACGTGCTAGCGCAGAAGCAAACATGTAATCATCATAGTTACCAGGGTAAACACGTAGTTCACCGAAATCAAGGTCAGCCATGTGAGTACAAACACTGTTTAAGAAATGACGATCATGCGAAATGATTACCATTGTACTTTGACGTGCGTTTAGTGTTTCTTCTAACCAGTCAATCGTTGCGATATCCAAGTTATTCGTTGGTTCGTCAAGTAATAAGATATCTGGATCAGAGAATAGTGCTTGTGCTAGTAGTACACGAAGTTTCCAACCTGGAGCAACTTCGCTCATTAGGCCGTAATGCTGTTCTACTGGGATACCAACACCGATTAGTAGTTCACCTGCACGAGATTCAGCTGTGTAGCCATCCATCTCTGCAAATTCACTTTCTAGATCGCCAACACGCATACCGTCTGCTTCAGACATATCTGGGTTAGCATAAATTGCGTCACGCTCTTCTTTCACAGCCCACATTTCTGCGTGACCCATGATCACGGTATCAAGAACGGTGTTGTTTTCGAATGCGAATTGATCCTGACGTAATTTACCTAGGCGTTCGTTCTCATCAAGCTTCACGTTACCAGAGCTTTGATCTAAATCGCCACCTAGGATTTTCATGAATGTTGATTTACCACAACCGTTAGCACCGATTAAACCGTAACGATTACCGCCACCGAACTTAACTGAGATATTTTCGAAAAGTGGCTTGGCACCGAACTGCATTGTAATATTTGCTGTGCTAATGATAGGGAACGCTCCTGTCCAAAAAGTGGACTAAATATAAATTACTGAATTTTAAGTTGGCGGAGTATAGCATCTAATGTGACGTAAATCACGTAGTCTGATTAGTAAAAATAAATGAATAAGAGGAAATATTACTTTAGGGTTTATTTGACTCACTAGACTGCAACCGAGCTAGTGCGTAAACAATCCCAACCCATTTTATAAATATAAACCACCTACAGCATTAAGCCCTCGAAAAGACTGTCGAAAAATTTTACAACATATTAAAAAACGATTTACAGCTAAAATTTACCCAACTGATTTAAAAGATAAAAATCAATGTGGCATAGGGTATGCTCGATCCTAAATGCTAAGTACTAGTAGTCTTCAATTCACTTTTCAACTTTATGAAAATGGTATCAAGGACAAGCGTCATGAAACATAATAAAGTATTTAAAAGCATATTATCAACAGTGGTATTATCTACAATGACAGTGATGATAGCACCAGTAAAGGCAACACCAATTAATACTAACGTTATCGCTGTTGTAGATGAATCCGGTTCAATGAGTGGCGAGCACGCCTGGTTAGGAACGATGATAACAAGTTTAGATGCAGCGTTACTCGCTGCTACAGCTGGCGATCCCTTCAGCGCTAGCTATGGCTTAACAGGTTATGGTGCATCGGGTAACGGAGGTCACGCTGTAGCTGGTCATCAACATACCGTCGGCGGGGGTCAATTAGGCTCAGCAGCTCAATTCGATACAGCAACGGGCGGGTTAGTTCTCACTGGTGGTCATGAAGATGGTCTCCAAGCAATCGACTATGCCCTCACTAGTTATACGTTCACAGGCGGTGCAGTCAAGAACATAATATTAGTCACCGACGAAGACAGTGATGGGTCATTCGGTGTAGCAAATGCAGCAGCGAGTCTAGCGAACGCAAATGCATTACTTAACGCTGTTATTAATGTCAATTTCGAATGTGGCAACGGTAACACAGCACTTGGTATGACTAACACCCTAGGCTATGAAGCGGATGGTAGTGGAGGATTTATTACTTGTACTGGAGCAACTGCAACGACTGGTACAGGTTCTTCAATCGCTGATTACGTTAATTTAGCACTTGATACTGGTGGGGCAGCATGGGATTTAAATCAACTTAGAGCAGGTGGCCTAACCGCGACTTCATTTACCAATGCTTTTGTTGATATTAAAGTAGAAGAAATCATCAATGTACCAGCACCAACAACCGTTGCATTCTTAGGATTGGGGATTCTAAGTATGGGCATGCTAAGAAGACAAAGAAAAAACAATATGGAAAATTTAGTATAGCGATTACACACGCTATTATTCCATTTTGATTAGGTCATCGATCTATAATGTAGATCACCCGTTATAAATTATGGATCGATACCAACACTTTAAAAGTTTTCTTTCATTTCTAGATAACAAGTACGAATATGCTCAATGAGCAGCTGTACTTTTTTCGCCGGTTTACGGGTATAAGGATACACTGCATAAATACCAATTACCTTCGCTGTTTGCTGTGACAAAACTTCCACCAACTTGCCACTATCAAGTTCGTTATAGACCAAACATTTTGGTAGATAAGCCAAACCCTTCCCTGCCAGCGCCGCTTGCTTAAGTGCAACGGCATTGTTAGAACTAAAATTACCCGATACTTTAACTTTATACGTGGCGTCATCACGAGTAAATAACCAATTAAATGCACCGCTAGTTTGGCAAGTATAGCCTAAGCAATTGTATGGTGCCAACTGCTCGGGAAACTGGGGCTCACCTTGTTGCGCTAAATATTCAGGGCTGGCGCAGATCATCCAACGCGAATTAAAGATATGACGCGCGATCAGGCTTGAGTCTTCTAAATGGCCAGTACGGATCACCAAATCATAGCCATCAGCGACTAGATCGACAAAGTCATTGTTCATCGACATATCTACAGTGAGTCCAGGATGTTTTTCACAAAATTCAGCCACGGCTCTCGCTAATAATAATTCGCCCGAGATAGTGGGCACTGACATTTTTATATGACCCGCTAAGGTTTCGCTATAACTCGTCACGGTATCAAAAGCATTCTTCGCGGTTTGGGCAATACCTTTAGCGCGATAAAATAACATCTCGCCAGCTTCGGTTAATGTCAGTTTACGCGTGGTACGGAAGATTAGCTGTACGCCAAGGTCTTCCTCTAATCGACTGATACGTTTACTCACCACAGACTTAGTGACCTTGTTCGCTTCGGCAACTTTGCTAAACGAACCTTGTTCTATTACTTGGGTAAATAACACTAAATCATCAATTTGCGGCATGCTATTCTCAGCTAATTTTTTGGGGGGATTAACCTGTAATTATACACTTAAATCGTAGCATTAGACGATAGTCAATAAATGTAACGAGGTTCAATAGATGCAACGATAGTAGATAGATACAATGAGGTTGAATAGACCCAACCTCATTAACTTCACTTAGACTACATATCTGCAATCACGACATACGCAGCATGAATAGGACCATGCACACCAATAACTTTAATCAACTCAATATCGGCTGTCGAACTTGGACCCGAGATAAAGTTAACACAAGACGGTAAACGTTCCCCTGCCTGCGCCTTATCATGTAAACGCTTAGTCGCTTGGGTCATGCGCGGCACAATTTGGCTTTGTGGTATCAAAAACACCGATGTTTCTGGTAACAAACTAACCGAACGACCATGGGACGCAGCACTGTGTAATACCATAGTTCCCGACTCTGCCAAAGCCTGTTCAGCGAATACGATACCCACTTTCGCCTGCTCCGCTTGCTTGATATTAATGTCATGCGCTTGGTCTGTATCCCAAGTATAAACATCATCAAATTGCAGCTTAAGATTATTCGTCACTTGTAATTCGCTTAAGCGACGATCACCGGATACCACAATTTTACCTGCACTAAAACCAGTACAGATGCTAGTGAGCGTTTCATGTAATTCATCTTTGTTACAGCTCACCCCTAACGAACCTAAGTTGTTCTTGGTGTATTCTAAAAATACATCTGCAAGTTGTTGCTGGCTAAAACCCGCCATCACATCATGATGAGGACGATGTGGTAATGGTGGACGTTCTACACCTTGAGTATTCAGTTCACGACCCAGTTTTTTAGCCAGTGAGCCTAGAAAAGTATCGCGGTTATGTATCTTACCTTGCATGATTATTTCTCACTCTTATTAGCTTTAACTTTTGCTTTAACTATACCTGTAACAGCAGCGGTATCACGGTTAGCAAACCAACTGCGGAATGACTCACCATCGGGTTGTGGTAAATCACGGGCTTCCGTCCAATCAGCTATCGCGCCAACATTAATCGGTAACTTGCCGTCCTTGATCACTTTAGGGGCAACTTTACCACCAATCTTCATGCTCATGTTCCACAACTTTGGACTTGAGTTCAGGTAGTTAAATGCAGATACCGTTAATCGTTCTGCCAATGGTGTGATCTTCTTAATCACCATCTTTTCACGGTGTTTTAATAACAAATCGGACAGTGGGATCTTCACCGGACACACATCATTACAAGACTGACACAACGAGCACGCATACGGTAAGTCTTGGAAATCCTCATAGCCGCCCAGTAATGGCGATAGTACCGCACCGATTGGACCCGAATAGATAGACCCGTAAGACTGACCACCAATATGACGATAAGCAGGGCATGTATTAACACACGCCGCGCAACGGATACAACGTAAGATGTCTTTAAACTCTGACGCTAAAATATCTGAACGCCCATTATCTAAGATCACTAAATGGAACTCTTCAGCACCATCCATATCATTCGATTCTCTTGGACCAGTAATCGCGGTCACATAACCGGTTAATGGCAGACCAACCGCACTACGACATAACAAGCTCACCATGATATCTAGTTCTTCAAATGTCGGGACAATACGCTCCATGCCCATTACCGCAATGTGCGTTTTTGGTAATGACGTCGCTAATCGTGCGTTACCTTCATTGGTCACTAAACTGATTGAACCCGATTCCGCAACCGCAAAGTTACAACCGGTAATACCGATATCGGCTTCGATAAAGTCATGACGGATATGTTCACGTACAAAACGTGTCATTTCTTCAGGATCAGAACTGCCTTTATAGCCAATTTTGTCTTCGAATACATCACGGATCTGTTCGCGGTTTTTATGTAACGCAGGCACAACAATATGTGACGGTGGATCGCAGTCATCCACTTGTAAAATATACTCACCCAGATCGGTCTCTATCACTTCGCAGTTGTTACGTTGGATCACTGCGTTCAAGCCGATCTCTTCTGTCACCATCGATTTAGATTTAACGATTTTCTTCGCGTTTTTTTCTTTGATGATATTTTCAATGTAGTCAGTTGCTTGCTGCGAGGTTTCGGCAAAAAATACATGACCACCGGTCTTTTGCACGTTTTCACTTAACTGATGTAAGTAATAATCAAGGTTGTCTAATACATGGTTACGGATCGCCATGCCGTTTTCACGCCACTCATCCCAGTTACCGAGTTTGTCTGCCGCTAATTGACGATTGGTAAACATACGTTCTTGGGCATTAGCCACCGATTTACGCATGAAGCCATCTTGCATTTGTTCTTTAATACGCTGTTTAAAGATCACATCACTGGTTTTCATCGACATGTTAGTTAACCTCCACGGTAAGGCTATCAACAATGTTGCTCATTAGCACATCAACAATATGTAGCACTTTGACTGTTTTACCTTCACGCGATAAACGTCCGGCGATGTTCATTAAGCAACTGACGTCTGCACCAATTAAATAATCAGGTGTTACAGCAGTTATGTTTGTCGCTTTCTCTTTCACCATTTCGCCAGAAATCTCTGACATTTTGATTGAGAAAGTACCGCCAAAACCACAACAGGTTTCTTGGTTTTTAATAGCAACAAGCTCTAGCCCTTCGACATTACCCAGTAATTTAAGCGGTTCCTCACGTACACCTAACTTACGAATAAGACTGCAAGACGGATGATAAACACCACGACCAGGTAGTTTTGCGCCAACATTTTCGACTTTAAGTTCATTCACAATGAACTGCGTCAGTTCGAACAAACGATCTGATACAGCTTGTGCACGCGCCGCCCATTCAGGCTCATCCGCTAAATACTCAGGGTATTTCTTTACCGCTGCCGCACATGAACCCGCAGGCGTTACGATTGGATACTCGTTACCTTCAAAGGCACGAATTAATGATTTCATCGCTGGCTTGCTTGATTCGATATACCCGCTATTTAATGACGGTTGACCGCAGCAGCCTTGATCTTTAGGAAACAATACTTCGCAGCCTAACTGTTCCAGTAATAGCACTGTTTTTTTAGCGACGTTTGACTTAACAACATCACATAGACAGGTTACAAAAAAATTAACTTTCATCATCTCACCTTGCTCACCGAGCTTATTTTTTGGAGCATGATATAAGCAAGCACAGTAAAAAACGAACGTGATTAATGCCAATAAATATCTTAATATCGGTATTTACGTTATCTTAATTTTTTGTAAAAATAAATAAATTAATTTAAAACAATCGGTTATATTTCAATGTAGGAATTATGATAGGTATTATTAGATCATATATGGAAACAATGAAGTTCGACATTAACGGTAATAAGCCATTTTTCAATTTAGTGTAATTAGTCAGCAGCAACGGACTACTACGCGAGAGGCAATAAGGATTCTTACGTGTAATAAATTATCACATCACAAGAAACGCGTAAATCGGTTACTTTATCGATAGTGACATGCCTTTTTATTACCGTGAATTATGACAATCACTGTTTCTAATACCGCTATAATCATTTACCGCGACTCAGCCCATTAAGTATAAGCCGTTGATTTTAAGACACTTGATACTTTACATTATTTTACACATTGTTATTTATATCACATTTATTACCCATAGTCCTAATTGCATACCTAAAAAGAGGAGTGGAGTTTGAAGCTTAAGCTCTTACAATCCACTCCCCACACGATACGGGTATTTAGGAAAGCACAGGCATTTACTTACTTGTACTTTATCAACAATACATTCAAATAATATAATAAATAGACTCATGCATAGCTATCATAATAAGTAAGTAAGCCAGATAGACGTATAGCCTGAGCACAGATGGAGTGGGTAGCAATGACGTCCCTAATTTTGGCAATGATGCCAATTATAGTCCTAATATGGATGATGACCAAAAATAATGGTGTACCCTCGTACATTGCACTGCCGTTAACGGCGTTCTTTGTGGCAGCACTGCAAATCTTTTATTTCCAAACAGACCTGACATTAATCTGGGCAAATGTAATCGCTGGTAGCTTGTCAGCCATTACTCCAATATCGATTATTGCCGGGGCAATTTTGATGAACCGCATGATGTGTCTATCAGGGGCTGAAAATACGATCAGTCGCTGGTTAGAAGGCATTAGCCGTAATAAAGTTGCTCAGTTAATGATCATTGGTTGGGCGTTTGCCTTTATGATTGAAGGTGCATCAGGGTTTGGTACGCCAGCGGCCATTGCAGCGCCGATCTTAGTTGGTTTGGGTTTCCCACCATTACAAGTAGCAATGTTAGCGCTAGTGATGAACTCGGTACCTGTATCATTTGGTGCGGTTGGTACACCGACCTGGTTTGGTTTCTCAGGCTTAGGCTTAACCGATAACCAGTTATTAGAAATTGGTCAACAAACAGCAATTATCCACTTCTTTGCTGCCTTTGCTATCCCAGTATTAGCATTACGCTTTGTCACTTCTTGGACTGAGATCCGTCGTAACTACATCTTCATTCTATTAAGTACCCTGTCGTGTACTATTCCGTACTTCTTGTTCGCACAATGGAATTATGAATTCCCTGCATTAGTGGGTGGCGCAATTGGTCTGACTATCTCTGTTGGTTTAGCGAAGTTAAACATCGGGCTTGGTAAAATAGCCGCGAATGAGAGTGACAACAAGGTAACATTAGCGACAATGAGCCGTGGCGAGATATTCAAAGCCATGACACCAACACTGCTATTAATTATTATCTTAATTGTGACGCGTATTAAGCAGCTTGGTATAAAATCAATGCTGACGGATGCAACTGAAGCATTATCAGTATCGTTAGGTTACTTTGGTGACTTTAGTATCAGCCAAGCGTTAATCTTCAAGCTAAGTAACATTTTAGGAACTAACGTGGCTTGGGCATACAAAGCGCTTTATGTGCCAGCACTTGTTCCTTTCTTATTAGTGGTATTGATTTCTATCCCACTGTTTAAGCTTAAAGGCAGCATGGTTAAGCAAGTATTTAGCGAAACAGGTCGCAGTATCAAAATGCCATTCATTACCTTGATTGGTGCATTGATAATGGTGAAACTGATGATGGCTGGCGGTGAGAACTCACCTATCCTAATCATTGGTATGGCGTTCTCTGATTTGATGGGTACTAACTGGCAGTTTGCTTCTGCTTACCTTGGCGCATTGGGTGCATTCTTCTCGGGCTCAGCAACGGTATCTAATCTAACATTTGGTGGTATTCAGCAAACAATCGCAACCACAGTTGGCTTACCTGAAACAACTATACTGGCACTGCAATCTGTTGGTGGCGCTATGGGTAACATGGTCTGTATTAACAACATCATTGCAGTATCGACTATTTTAGGTATTTCGAACAAAGAAGGTTACATCATTAAACGTACGGTGACTCCAATGATTATCTACGGACTGATTGCAGCAGTAATGAGCACATTTTTATAAGTGTTACATGCAGAGGAATAGCCCTGCGTGATTAATGTTTAAATAAAAAACCAACAGTGAGAGCTGTTGGTTTTTTGTTTATTCAAGGCATGTAGTTTCCACCAAACATCCTAAGGAGATATTGTATCTAGCACAAAGCTCACATCTCAAAAAATCATGAACCTATCCAGTCACATTTTTATCAAAGAAAGCGTACTATCCCATTAAAAATCGACATTGTTAGCTAGGTTTAGTTAAAACTAAATTATTGAGGCTTCACGATGAATACCGATACAATATTAGAAATTAGCCATATCGCTACGCAAATTATCATTCTCTTATTTATTACATATCATTTCTACACGATAGTAGCGATTCAGGAATGGAAATATGACACAGCGATAGGCAAGTATTCGGACTTAGCATTAAGACTGACGACTTGCTCAGTGCTAATCCTATTTCTTTTTCAGTTAATAGCTAAAATGGTTATTCTGACATAGGTCAGAATAACCACAGTTCATATAGAAAATGGGTGGCACGTTACATTTACGCTAAAATAAACGTTGAATCATAAGGTTATACTTTGTAACCAGGTTTTGTTCGTGAGGGTTGCACTCTATTGCTTAAGCGTGACTAAGGCATAGTTAAATTATATTTCGCCATTTCCTGCGACGTCATTAAATGTATCTCTTTAGCGGGAGCAGCCTTAATAGTAAAAAAGTAAAACTCAGGGCCTTTCTTAGCACCTAGCATTTCTCTAAAGTAAGTAAGCTGCGCGCCATGCGCTTTATCATCTTTACTTAATTGACCAGCGTCTTTACCATCGGCAGTACAGCACCAAGAATGTACGCCAACTTTACCGCCGTCTTGATAAACACGTAGTATACCTGCGGCAAATAAATCAACGCCACCTGAATTTACATCACCATCTTTTGGAATAACAGTGGCCAATGAAGCGTTTCGAATTAATCGTCCAGTGTGCATATTAATAGCATCATTAACTGAGCCAGGGATATTGCTTAGTATTAATGTATCAACACTCGTGGTCTTAATCATCTTTTGTATCTGAATGTATGTTGATGTTCCTAACGTCCCCGATAATGTCGCCTTGCTTCCGTTAATAACGAGTTTGCTATCACCTGCTTCGAGTATTGACTCGTTAATTTGTATACTAATTGAGTATAAGCCTTTACTTTCGCCATCTTGAACAGTACCAGTGTATATAGTAAGGTGATCATCTCCATCTACACTAATATCAGAGCTAGTTAATGTACGCGTACTTTTAAAGTTATCTAAATCCGACGTATCACCTTCAAGTAGTGTGAGTGAAGGTAATAGTTTGTCCTTGTCAGAATCATATCCCAAAACCGCTAGACCTTGGTCATATTTCAATATGATAGAGTCTTTAGTCTTTTCAACATAGGTTATCTTTGATGTAACACTATTAAAAACCAATTCTAGACGTCGCTGCTCTAACTTAAAGTCATCAATATAATTAGCCACATCACTTGGTTTTATCATATGAACCACAGGCGGAGTCGTTGGCTTAGTTGGCACAACAGGTGGATTTTTTGTTTTATTTGAACCGTCAGATGAACTGTTGCAACCTTGCAATCCTAATATCATGGTTAGTATCAATAGCGTTATTTTTTTCATAGTAAGTTTCCAATTTAGTTGTAGCTTTAATTTAAACTTATTGCGAAAAATAAGATAAACCCTTGCAAAGTTGAAAGCTAAATAGATAAGTTATACCTTTGCTTTGTGGCGCCATTATCTAGAGGTATGAGGAAATTACTGTAAAGTTTTGTAAGCGAGCAGTCATGATATCCTAGAATAAGCCAACTAAAATAAGTTAACTTCAAGATAAATAAGACATACCAACGCGATGCATTAAACCAACTTTTATAGAAAATTAATTACAAACAACCTTTAAAGTCCTGTTATTTGCCATCAAATGAAAACAATCGACTTTTATGGTGACGGGAAGATTTATTAGACAACGGATACGGAATTTTTTCCAGTGGTTCGCGGGGGGATTACAGTAATACCGATATTAAACGGTCAAAAAATCCCACTTACTGCAAATAAGCGGGATTTACATAAAGGATTTATTACTTTCTTCTCCGGTAAAGACTAAGAAACCGACAGAAGCTGTTAACGTGAATGATTAATTACACGCTTAAATTTGCTTTATGACGCTATTATCTAGAGGTATGAGGGAAATTACTGTAAGGCTTTGTAAGCAAACAGTCAGATATCCGAGAAGGAGCCAAATACCCTCGGCCCTCTTTAACGACATTACTCGTTCCCATAGTGACATCATTGAGTGCGCTGCCATAGTTGTCACGACAGTGAATACAAGGGCTCATTGTATTCACGAATCGTCCTTTTTTCGTATACTTTCTCACGTAAGCATGTGAAATACTGACATTACTACGGTCTAATTCAATAGCATCATCCAGTTTATTCCTTAAATCATGGAATGCCGCATCTTCTGCACACATATGATCACTTGCACGACCCCAGCCTATAATGTCCTCACTTGTATCGCAGCTTAAATATTTGGCTGCAGCCCAAGGTCCAGCATGCTCGCCCGTTGGTGTACCATCAGGGAAGTTAGAAGGCTTATTGGCCAACTGATACGGAATTTGTTCCAGTGGATCGCTTGGAGCATTATCATTGATTTTGTCATGCGTAGAAAGGCGCCCTTTAGTCACAAAATAATTATGATTGTGAATGATTTTTAAATCGGGACAAGAGTGTAAATTTTCGGTTTTATTGATGTGGACGATCTCAGCAGTAGCTCCATCGCAGGCGGCTATGCTGTCACCCACATTAAGATCTCGCGCTTTTATCCACTGCTTAGTCACAAGCGATAAAACGTAATCCTCTACGACAAACATCGACGTTTTAATTTCACCAATGGCATATTCAATCTCGATCATATCTTGAGTACTACTTCCAAATATCAGCTTTATAGGGTTCGGTTGTGGAGGGATGTTACAGTAATACCGATATTAAACGATCAAAAAATCCCACTTACTGCAAATAAGCGGGATTTTACATAAAGTATTTATTATTCTCTTCTCCGGTAAAGACTAAGAAACCGACAGAAGCTGTTAACGTGAATGATTCATGACACGCTTAAAAAGAGTAACGAGCACCCAGTACAAATTCATCTGCACTGTTATTATGACCATGTCCAGCTGAAGTATCCGTATTTAGTGCAACTTTATAACTCGCATATGCTGCTACGTCACCAATATAGCGGGCATATTCAAATGCAACGAAGTTAATATCTAACTCGTTTGTATCATCGACACTGTAGTAGTTATATGAAACATTCACATTGTTTTCACCAAATGCATAAGCGGCATATGCATCAACAGCATTGAAGTCAGAACCACCATAGCTACCACCTTGTACTAAGCCAGCAAGTAAAAATCCATCTTTAGTATAGCGAGCACCGAGCATGTATACATCTGATGATTCTGTCTCATCAATACCTACTATCTTAGATGAACTTTTCTCAAAACCTTCTGTGGCCGCATAACCAGCACTCACTTCAATATTTGGAAGTAATTGATAAGCAACCATCACACCACCACCATTTTCCGTAGCTTTGAGGTTAGCTGATGCATTAAATTTAAAATCACCTTTGGTCACGCTATAAAGAATAGTATCTTCCGCTCTGTCGCCACTGGCTGTAATGTTCTCGTTTGTATAACCACTAAAGAATTCAGCCATATCAGTGAAATTAGTCAGGTAGGTAACAGCATTATCTTGAGTACCGTATGTTACTGTACCGTAAGCTGTTTCAGCACCAACGTATAAATAACGAGTCTTAGTTTGGTTTGTCGTATCAGCGGTATCGTTATCTTGTGTTAATTCAAATTCAAATTTACCAACCGCCGTTACATCATCATTGATTTGATGTTTACCTTGACCGTTTAAACGAACACGAGATGCATCTGAAAAATCGCTGTCTGCAAGTACGCCCCTAGCTTCAACACGTCCTCCAAAAGAAAAATCGTCGGTATTTACGCTCTCTGCAAGAGTTGGCATAGATACAATAGCTGCTAATGTGAGAGATAATGCTTTATTTATTTTTGTCATGAACAATTCCAACTTTGTTTAGTCGATAGTTAAATAACTTTTAAAATCGCAGATTAAAAGCAAGTTTTACGCCGTCGCTATCTATAAGCGTCATTAATACTCTCAGCTATAGCACGCGTATTTAGCCTTGCTTGCGATAGTATATGGATTAACCCAATGCTCCGTAACTCGTAAAAATACCAGATAATCGTCCATCCCTAGTATCTGGGATGGCTCATAAAAAAAACGGCGACCTTAGGCGACACAAAATTGATTTGAAATTGATTGGAATTGATTGAGGATAAAATCAAAATAAAGCGTTTTTATAAAATCAGTAACAATGGTTGCAATGCCATTATATCGTGTAGGGAAATACATTATTTTAGCGAGAGTAAGAATCCCACTTACTGCAAATAAGTGGGATTTTACATAAAGGATTTATTATTTTCTTCTACGGTAAAGACTATGAAACCAATAGAAGCATCGACAATTAGTTCGCAGCTGGATCGATACAAATTCCGCTAGCACGTTTAATAAATGTGCTTCTTTTAATTTGCCAGTCTCAATTATGACTTTAAGTCATATTTGACCACAAGCTTCTTTACATTCTTTAACCAGTTCAAATACTTATTACGCGAATAGACGGCGTAGGCTATGTGCTAGTAACCCACCACGACAAAAATTAATCCCCTAAACTAACCCAATGTTCAATTAAATAACGCGAAATTGAATCAACTCTTGGTACTTTCAAACCAGGTGTATCATCGCCCCAATCACCAAACGATTGTAATTCAGTACGGGAAAACCAGCGGGCGTCATCTATTTCATGCTTATCAACCTGAATATCATCACTGCTGGCATCGGCAATAAAACCGAGCATAATAGATGATGGAAATGGCCAAGGTTGTGAGGCTAAGTACTGCACATTGGTAACGCGAATACCCGACTCTTCTTGTACTTCTCTGACAACAGCAGTTTCTAATGTTTCACCGGGATCAACAAAACCCGCCAAGGTCGAGTAAACGCCTTCTGGCCATTCGACTTGGCGGCCTAACAGGCAACGTTCAATACCATCAGGAAACTGCTTTCGCACAATCATGATCACCGCAGGATCGGTACGTGGAAATGTTTGATGCTGACAATCTGGATTGGTACATAATCGTGCATGTCCTGCAGATACCGATTTATTAGCACTGCCACAACGCCCACAAAAACAATGCGAACGATGCCAAAAACCTAAACCACGCGCCAGTGCCAATAATGAAGCCGATTGGTTATCCAGTATCACCGCAACTTTACGCAAGTCGCCAAACTCACCTTCGACCAATAAAGGAGCGAATAACGCGTCATCAGTATGGGTTAAATCCAACGCAAAATAAGGTGTATTATCATTATTTTCATCAACCCCTAAAAACACAGCAGCCTCTAAATCAAGGTGCTGTACAGCCTCAAGCATTAAAAATAACGGCGCGTTATCCGCTTGCTTAAAATAGTTTTGATCAGAATGGGTCAATACCCAACGGCTATTGTTATTCTTTTGGATCGCTAGCCATTCGGGGCTTTTGCGTTGATTAGATGCACGATCAAGTAACATCTCACTGTATTTAAGCATCATTATCATCCTTGCTGTTTTCTTATATTTTGTTTACATATATTCTGTTGGTCGTTCGTCAACGCTTAGCTAAAGTTATCTGCTTGGCGTTGATAAAACTGATAAATGTGCTCAATAAACAGCTTCACTTTTAACGGCTGAAGTTTGGTATACGGATAAATCGCATAAATACCTAACGACTTAGCCACCTGTTTTGGCAATACTTCAACCAAGGTACCGACTTGTAAATCATCGGCCACCAGCACTTTAGGCACGTATATCAAACCTAAATTAAATAACGCAGCTTTGCGTAAGGCGGCAGAATTATTGGTACTGAAGTTACCTGATATTTTCACGCTGTAGTCTGCTTCACTGCCTTTAAACAACCAGTCATTAGCGCCACTTTCCTGATGGCTGTAAGCTAAACAATTATACTTGTCTAAATCTTGAGTGCGCTTCGGTGTGCCATTTTTAGCTAAATAGGCTGGTGATGCGCAGATCACCCATTGTGCTTGAACTAGACGGCGGGCAATGTAGCTCGAATCTTGTAATGCGCCAGTACGAATTGCCAAGTCAAAGTTGTTATCAATTAAATCAACAAAGCTATTATCTAGGTCCATATGTACATGAATATCGGGATAACAGGCACTAAAATCGGCAATGGCTTCGGCTAAGATAATTTCGCCAGACACAGTCGGTACAGTTAACCGAATAGAACCCGACAAGCTATCCCCTAATCCATTCATGGCATCAACAGCACCTTGCACCGATTGATAAATGGTTCTAGCATGTTCAAAAAACACTTTACCGGCTTCCGTTAACGTTAACTTACGCGTGGTACGGAAGATCAGCTGTACACCCATTTCTTTTTCTAAACGGGTAATGTGTTTACTCACCACAGACTTAGTTAAACCAACAATATCAGCCGCTTTACTAAAAGAACCTTGTTCGATTAGGTGATAAAAAATTAAAAAATCGTCGGTACTTCGCATTATTGGTCCACTTTATGAAACAGTCATGTGTAATCGGGCTAGTATATCAAACAGTGTTAGTTCGGTACTATATCTAAGATCACATAAGTGATTTGTCTAAACCGCATCATTACAAAATTAAACAAACATAATGTGGCAAATTAACAATAAAATAAAAATAACATAGCCGCGTTATTAGGAGCCTGCAATGTCTGACCCTTACCACATACTGATTAGCAAATTACGCCAGTCCATTGATGAAAAACGTATTATCACCGACCCAACGCTCACCTTAGCTTACGGTACGGATGCCAGTTTTTATCGTTTAATCCCAAAATTGATTTTACAACTCGCTAATTTAGACGAAGTGGTATTGGTAATTAAGACTTGCTATGACATGGCGATCCCAGTGACCTTCCGCGCAGCAGGCACTAGCTTATCAGGACAAGCCTTGTCAGATTCAGTACTGATCATGCTTACCTCTGATTGGCGCGAACATAAAGTATTAAACAACGGCGAACAGATCTGGTTACAACCAGGCATTATCGGAGCCGAAGCGAATAAGATCTTAGCCCCTTACCAACGTAAGATCGGTCCAGATCCAGCCTCTATCAACACCTGTAAAATTGGTGGTATTGCTGCAAACAATTCATCAGGTATGTGTTGTGGTACTGCGCAAAACAGTTACCAAACCTTAGCGGGCATGACAGTTGTACTAGCCGACGGTACGGTATTGAATACCTTAGACAATTACAGTGTTGCACAGTTTAAAATGAGTCATAGCGAGATGCTTGATGACCTGACTAAACTAGCGCAAGCATGTAAAGACAATTCCGCATTGGCAGAAAAGATCAGCCACAAATATCGCCTTAAAAACACCACTGGTTATAGCCTTAACTCATTAACCGATTACAGCGATCCAATTGATATATTACAGCATTTGTTTATTGGCTCGGAAGGCACATTGGGCTTCATTGCCGACGTTACTTACAATACGGTGATCGACCATAGCTTTAAAGCCACAGGTCTGTATTTGTTTGCCGATATTGAACAAACCTGTTTAGCCGTAAGCGCACTTGCTAACACCAGCATTGCAGCTGTAGAGTTAATGGATAACCGCGCCTTAAATTCAGTTGCAGACAAACCTGGGATGCCAGACTTTATTACCCAACTTGCCGCCGAACACAATACCGAAGCCGCGGCATTATTGGTTGAAATCCACGCTGAAAACGAAACATCGTTAAATCAACAAATCGCTGAAATCAGCACTTTGATTAATCAATTCAATCCTACTGAAGCGGTTGAGTTTAGTACCGATACCAAGATCTATAATCAATTATGGGCAATCCGTAAAGAGCTATTCCCCGCAGTGGGCGCGGTACGTGAAGTGGGTACAACCGTAATCATCGAAGATGTTGCCTTCCCTATTGAACAATTGGCCGCAGCGGTACGTGACTTAGAGATCCTATTTAAAAAATACCATTATGATGAAGCAATCATCTTTGGTCATGCGTTAGCAGGTAATTTACACTTTGTATTTACCCAAGCATTCGAAACAGAAAAAGAGATTAATCGTTACAGTGGTTTCATGGACGATGTGGCCCAGTTAGTCGCGGTCGAGTATCAAGGTTCATTAAAAGCCGAGCACGGTACAGGCCGTAATATGGCACCGTATGTCGAGCTTGAATGGGGCAGCGAAGGTTATGCCTTGATGCAAGAGATCAAACGCATCTTTGATAAAACGGGAATTTTAAACCCTGGTGTGATCTTAAATGATAATAAAGACAGCCACATCACCGATTTAAAAATCATGCCAGCAGCAGATGATATTATTGATAAGTGTATTGAATGTGGTTTCTGTGAACCGGTTTGCCCGTCGCGAGAATTATCGTTAACGCCCCGACAACGTAATACCGTATATCGTGAGATCAGCCGCTTACAACGCAGCCAAGACGATCCAGCACGTCTGGCCGAATTAGAGAAGTCATTTAAATATTTAGGTATTGATACCTGCGCCGCAACAGGTTTATGTGCAGAACGCTGCCCAGTGGATATTAATACTGGAGACCTGATCCGTAAGTTACGCCAACAGCATTCCCCAATCGCCAATGTTATCGCGCGTTGGAGTAGCGATCACTTTGCTGGGTTAACCACTGCCACGCAAGCTGGACTTAGTGTGGCTAACGGTATTCATACTGTTTTAGGGTCCAAGGCAATGCGCACTGTTACCAAAACCACCCGTAAACTCAGTGGCGGCGCAGTACCATTATGGACGCCGAGCATGCCAAAAGCAGCAGGTAAAGTGAAGTTATTAGCAAGTGATGGTCTGGCGCATAAAAAAGTCGTCTACTTTCCAAGTTGTGCAGCACGTAATATGGGCACTGCGAAGAATGCCATGGATAACCGCCCACTTGCTGAAGTGACGCAAGCTGTATTACAAAAAGCTGGTATCGAAGTAGTTATGCCAAGCAAGTTATCAGAAAAATGCTGTGGTATGCCGTATAAGAGTAAAGGTTTTGTGGATACAGCCTTGAGCAAATCAGCGCAGTTAGAAGCCGCATTATGGGAAGCATCAGAGCAAGGTAAATTACCGATATTAATGGATACTAGCCCGTGTGCGAGTACCAGTATTGAGCTGATGACCAAAGACATCTCGATTTATGAACCATTCCGCTTTGTGGCTGAGTTCGTGATGCAGCATGTTGATATTATCCCGCAACCAGAGCCTGTGATGTTGCATATTACCTGTACCTCACGTAAGCAAGGTTTAGCGGGTGTAATGGAAAAAGTCAGCCGTGCTTGTGCGCAACAAGTGATTATTCCCGAAGATATTCAATGTTGTGGTTTTGCTGGTGATAAAGGCTTTACGACACCAGAGCTTAACGCATCGGCCTTGTCACCATTAGCACGTCAAGTTCCGAGTAATTGCAGTGAAGGTTATTCGAATAGCCGTACTTGTGAGATTGGTTTATCAGAGCACAGTGGTATTGAATATCGCTCGATATTGTATCTGGTAGATAAAGTAAGTGAAAAACGAATTAGTTAGAAGCTCGCTTTAAACGAGTAATAATAGATAAGCAGGTCAATGGCCTGCTTATTCATTCAGTAAACCAAGTAAAGGTTAACGTAGATCTGTACGGTGAATACCGTAAATCGCATGATCGACTATCTCGCCATTAACGTTTTCAGCGTTACTAATAATGCCTTCTAACGCCATATTCAAACGCTCACAGACTCGACGACTTGCGATATTGTCGACAGCGGCACATATCTCGACTTTGTCCATATCCAACTCAGAGAATGCGTATTCAATTAAAAAACTCACCGCTTTAGTCACTATGCCCATACCTTGGTATTTTTCACTTAACCAATAGCCAATTACAACTTTTTTAAGCTCCTGATCAATACGGTTAAAACTGATATTACCCACCACCGTATGCTGATAAACCAACGCACAACTCATCGACTTACCTTCTGCATATCCTTGCAAGGATTTACGGACAAACTCAAGAAAGAAGGCTTCATTATCGGCATTAGTCGCCCACGGTAACCATGTTGATAAATACGCACGTTCCGCCGTAACAATATCTAAATAACGACGAGCGAATGACGGCTGCACAATCGCTAATTGTAAGTCTGGATCAACATTTAATGTGAACATTTGTCTCTCGCCCTAGATAATTAATATATCTCCATACTAGGATTTATTAATACCTCGAACAAGGTAAATTCGACAATATTGCATAAAAAAGAGAGCGGCCTTGATCTAGGCGGAAGAAAAGAAGATATTTTAGATACAAGATAGCAGGCAAATGTCCGAAGCTGGACATTCGGTTATGGTTCGGTCCATCTCAGTTTAATTAGGCTTGGGTATAACTAATAATATTGTGGATTGTCACAGCCTTTCCCGTCAAATTACGGTAACCGTGCTGCTGGTCAGCATTAAACTTAATACTCTCTCCTTGCTTCAAAATATGCCATTCCAGTTCAGTACCCTCTGGAGTCTTCGCTAAGAAGTATTCCATCGCACCGTCAACAGCAATAATATGCTCAACTACCCCCGTATTATGCGGTGCCGAGATATGCGATCGTTGGGGATCTAACGTGATCTGGAATACTTCAATCTTAGTCAGTGCGTCATAAGGGAATAGTGTCACTATGTGAATATCTTGCTCACTATTTTCCAATTTATTTATCGGTTTATTGGCCGGCTGTGTTTGTGCCAAATCAGTCAAAAAGTAAGAAAGTGGTAACTCAAAACCATTGGCAATATTCCATAATCGCACCACAGTTGGACTTGATTCACCGCGCTCAATTTGCCCTAGCATGGCTTTTGATACGCCAGTGTATTGACTGGTTTTGTCTAAACTCCAGCCTTTGTTACTACGCGCAGTTTTAAGACGCGAGCCTAAAGATGCATGAATATTGATAATAATGTCCTTTGTGATAGCACAACCCATTGTGCGTTATAACATACAGTGTTACTTTATCGAGATGTGGCGTGCGTTATTGCGCACAAAGACTTTATCACGAAATCGATAATTGGAGAAGCGGTGACAATGACCAGCACAATTTTAAATAGAATAAACATGGGGTTTATTGCTTCTTTAATCGGCTTTACCAGCTCTATCGCTTTAATATACCAAGCGGCTTCGAACCTCGGTGCAGACATAGTGATGATATCAAGTTGGGTCTTTGCGTTGGGGCTTGGTATGGGGCTCTCCTCTATTGGCCTATCACTCTATTACCGCACCCCTTTGTTAATCGCATGGTCGACACCCGGAGCAGCACTATTAATCACCAGTACCCAAGGCTTTAGCATTAACGAAGCTATCGCAGCCTTCATTTTCTCAGCCTGCTTAATTACCCTGTCTGGTATATCCGGTTTATTTGAAAAATTAATGAACCGCGTGCCCTTACAAATCGCCAGTGCCATGCTAGCTGGGATCTTACTGTCGTTTGGCATCGATGTATTTAATGTTATGAACGAGTCCCCGCAGCTTGTCGGTCTCATGTTTATTACCTACTTAGTCAGTAAATCATTGATCCCGCGATTTGCCATGCTCGCGGTTTTAATGGTGGGAATTATGTCTGCATCGATGCAAGGATTCTTTATCGTACCAGATTTAGAATGGAGTTTCGGACAACTTATTTATATTGAACCTGAATGGAACTTAGCCGCGCTAATCAATATCGGTTTACCCTTGTTTCTGGTCACGATGGCAACCCAAAACATGCCCGGTATCGCCATTTTAAAAGCCCATGGTTATCACGCGCCGGTATCCAAATTAATGACGGTAACAGGCATGACCAATATGCTCATTGCGCCCTTTGGTGGTTTCGGTATTAATTTAGCCGCGATCACCGCGGCAATCTGTATGTCAGAAGAAGCTGACCAAGATCCGAAAAAACGCTATTGGGCAGCGGTGAGTGCAGGGGCGTTCTATTTGTTAATGGGAGTTTGTGCGTTAAGCCTCATGACCTTATTTCAAGCCATGCCCTCAGCCTTAATATATGCATTAGCCGGGACAGCCCTCTTCTCTACAATTGGCAGTAGTTTGCAACAAGCTTTTGTTGAATCACCTTATAAAGAAGCGGCACTAATGACCTTTTTAGTCACCGCATCTGATTTTACCTTGTGGCATATTGGCTCGGCATTATGGGGCATTACGGCTGGGTTAATCACCATAGTGATTTCAGGGCTAGTAACAGCGAAAAAATCAGTATCCGCTAAAGCATAAACCAAATAGATATCTAAGCTGTATCTTCGCTTTCAAACCAGCGATACACAATACCCGCTAAGATAGCGCCGACGATCGGGGCAACCCAGAATAACCATAACTGCGACAGTGCCCAATCGCCTTGGAAAATCGCGACACCAGTACTACGAGCAGGATTAACCGAGGTATTGGTGACTGGAATAGTGATTAAGTGGATCAAGGTTAAACCAAGACCAATTGCAATCGGTGCAAAGCCTTGTGGCGCACGTTTATCCGTTGCCCCCAGGATGATGATTAAGAACATGAACGTCATGACGATTTCTGTCACTAATGCCGCCACTAGCGTATAACCTCCTGGTGAATGTTCACCATAACCGTTTGATGCAAAACCAGCAGAAGCATCAAAACCAACTTGACCACTTGCGATCAAATATAAGATTGCAGCTCCGGCAATACCCCCTAATACTTGCGCAAAAATATAAGGCCCAAGCTCTGCAGCAGAAAAACGACCGCCAGACCAAAGCCCGATTGAAACAGCAGGGTTTAGATGACAACCCGAGATATGCCCAATCGCAAACGCCATGGTTAATACGGTCAAACCAAATGCCAGTGACACTCCTAATAATCCGATACCGACATCTGGAAATGCAGCGGCTAACACAGCACTACCACAACCGCCTAGAACTAACCAAAATGTGCCTATAAACTCAGCAGCCAGCTTTTTTGTTAACGTCATGATTAAATCCATATAATAGTGTCAAAACATTAATTGAGGATAGTCTAGAATGCCGATTTTGCGCCCATGTTAACTTGCCCTTGCCACATTAAATCAGCACCAAATTGTTGCTTATACTTCATAATACACCCTGTAATATCGTGATTGACTGTTAAAAATATAGCATTGCCACTGTTTTATCCTCATCTACAGGATCACTTTTTCAACAAAAAACTATATACTCCCCTGCTCAACCGCCCTTTGGTTTCATAATACGAGAGACAGATATGCTGCACCAGACGTTACAACACTATTTTGGCTATGATCAATTTAGAGAAGGCCAAGAAGCTGTCATTAACAGTATTGTCAGTGGCAATTCAAGTGCAGCAATCTTTCCAACTGGCTCAGGTAAATCATTATGCTATCAGGTATCAGCCTTACACTTACCTCATTTAACCTTGGTCATTTCACCTTTATTAGCCCTAATCCAAGACCAGCTATTGTTTTTAAAGAAACATAACGTCGCGGCAGCTAAAATTGATTCGAGCATGTCAGTCGATGAAGTCAGAGATACCATGTCAAAAGTTCGTGAGGGCAAAGTAAAGATCTTAATGATTTCGGTTGAACGCTTGAAGAATGAACGCTTTCGTAAATTCATCAAGCAAGTACCAATTTCATTATTGGTGATCGATGAAGCCCACTGTATTTCAGAATGGGGACACAACTTCCGCCCCGATTACTTAAAACTACCGCAGTACCAAAAAGAGCTAAACATTAAACAAGCTTTATTATTAACGGCAACTGCGACACCTGCAGTGATTAAAGATATGGAAACTAAGTTTAATATCAAGCCAGAAGATATTATACAAACTGGTTTTCATCGCGCTAACCTTAGCTTATTAATGCACCCTATTGCCCAAGACAAAAAACTACATGCGCTAACTCGCTGGCTAGGTAAAAAGGCCGGACAAGCATCCATTGTCTATGTCACCTTGCAAAAAACCGCAGAAGAACTAGCCAGTGCCCTGCAACAAACAGGTATTGAAGCCGTGGCTTATCACGCAGGCATGCCCACCGAGATACGCGAAGAAGTACAGCAAAACTTCATGCGTAATGGCATCGACTGTATTGTTGCAACCATCGCCTTCGGGATGGGTATCGATAAAAGCAACATCCGTAACGTCGTGCATTTTGATTTGCCTAAATCCATCGAAAACTACAGTCAGGAGATTGGCCGTGCGGGTCGTGACGGTAATGATTCACAATGCTTAGTATTAGCGAATCTAGATAACCAAAGCATTCTCGAAAACTTCGTTTACGGTGATACACCCGAGCTCAATGGCATTGAAACGGTACTTGCCGAGATCCAAGCCAGCGGGACTGAATGGGAACATACTTTATACGGGTTATCGATGAGCAGTAACTTGCGCCAAGCCCCATTAAAAACCTTACTGGTGTATTTAGAAATGCAAGGCATCATCAAGCCTCTGTATTCGTATTTTGCCGAGTACCGCTTTAAATTTTTGAAAGAACCGGCGCAAATACTCAGCCAGTTCACTGATGAAAAACGCGTGTTTATTGAAGAAATATTTAACGCATCACCAGCGAAACGAACTTGGGCAACGGTTAACTTCGAACGTATGAGTGAAGGTTACCAAGAACAGCGGAGCCGCGTGATCACCGCGCTGGAATTTTTACATGAACGCAATAATATTGTCCTTGAAAGCAAGCTAATGACCGATGTATATCAGATATTGAATTCTCGTTTTGATAGCCAGCAATTAGCCGAAACTCTGCATCAACAATTTTTGCATAAAGAACAAAGTGAAATAAAACGCGTGCATGCGGTAGGCCAATATATTCAGAGTTCACAATGCTTGAGTAAAGGTTTATCAACCTACTTTGGTGATGATAATGCGCCAGAAAAATGCGGTACTTGCTCTGTCTGTCAGGGACGTATTGCACAATTGCCGCAACCACCCAGCATGCCTCCACTATCAATAGAGCACGTTGTCGAACTAAGCCAAGCATTTATTAATGCTTGCGACAAACAGCCTACGCCAGTATTAATCACGCGTTTCTTATCCGGTATAAGTACACCGTTATTTATGAAAATGAAAGCGAAGAAGATCAGTAATTTTGCCGCGCTGCAAGCCTATCCTTATCAGCAGGTATTAGATCTGATTAGACACAGTTGAAAAAACTAAATCGAGAGCATAACAAATATGCTCTCGATTTTAGTTAGAAGACGTTTAGTTCAGTGATTCTATCGGCTACATCACCTTAGACAGTGCCAGTTTACGTGCGACTTCTTCCGCTAATGCATCCAGCCATTCGTATCGTTTACGGTACATCGCGCGTTTAGTACGTTTAATGTCTTCTAGATTTTTGCGTATTTCTAGAGGACTTAATTCATAAAGGCTTTCATTATATTTTTCGGCACCCAATGATTCCCAATGCGCATCATAATTAGAAGTGACGGTTTTCTTTTTATATCGGTTGCATTGGTATATATGAGCTTTGTTATTGACCAGTAAAAGACGCTTTACATCCCAAACATTGGCAATGATGGTAAGCATCTTAATCATCATGTCCTTGGGTCTTTGCCCGTGATGCTGCTTAGTAAAGTATTTGATACGTTCATTTATTTCTGGCGAACTCTTAGGGCCTTGTAAGCCACCCACTATTATCGTTCTACCTTCACCAATATTATCACTCACACTGAAGGTGAGCGCATAGAAAACGTTGCCAGTCTCATCGAGTAACTTTAAACCCAAATCACCTTCTTTGTGATTCTTTGCACAATAGCCAAGTGAAACACTATACTCTTGCTCACCAACAAGAAATCGGGTGACTTCTAACCCTTGCGCTGAACTGTACATAGTGAGAGCCGTTTTTTCCGGTAACTGTTCAGTAATAAAATCATAGTGCTCACAAATCAGATTAATTCGTTCAACAGTCCCATTCGTGATATCGACGTAAGGACGAAATATTTTTTGTAAATACTTAGGGTGCTGTTCTAATAATAAATCAAGGTAAGGTGCTTTGATTGCCGCTTGTAGTTTATGGAAATGAGAACGATATGCAAGTGCTTGTAATACAAACTTCAAGCGATAAAACCAGCGGAACTTACGACGTCTAAACGTATTTTTATCCGAGTCAGAAAAAGCGACACCGCTTAATTCGATGAGATTTTTAGTTCGCATTTTATACCTTACTGCTGATGAATAGTTAACACACGTCACACTTTGGTTACATTTAACCACAAAAAGGTGATCGGAATGCAATATTTGATATTTAATTCTATCAATAATGAATTTATAAGTATATAGAATGGCTAAATGGCTTTTATATAGAGTTAGGTAAGGAAAATCTGGAGTGCAGTTAAGGGCCGTAATAACAGAAAATAGGACAGTATAATCGAGGCAAAAAAAAAGCATGACATTTACTGCCATACTTTCTTTAAACTTGATTCTTAAATTAAAGCACAATTACTAATTCGTTAATCAATAGCATGTAACCCATGAATAAAATAACGAACTAGCAAGTCGTAAACAATAATTACACTAATTTTTTAAGTTCGTTCGCAACAAACTCAACCTGTGGGCCAACCACAACCTGTACTGCTGTTTTACTTGGCTTGATTACACCCGGAACATGGCGCTTAAGTTCAGCATCATTGACTAGGCCAGAGTCTTTAACTTCAAGACGTAAACGTGTCGCACAATTATCAATATGGACAAGATTATCTTTGCCGCCTACCAATTCTAAAACTTTACCTGCAACGTCAGCATGTGAAGCTTTACCCGCTTTAGCAGGAGCCGCCGCTTCGTCACCAGCGTCTTCACGACCCGGTGTTTTAAGGTCAAACTTAACAATGATAGTACGGAATGTTACGTAGTAGATTACGAAGAATGCAGCACCTTGAACAAGTAACATATACCATTGTGTTGCTAATGGATTACCTGAAGACAATACTAAGTCAACCAGACCCGCACTGAAACCAAAACCGGCCATCCAATGCATCGAGGCTGCGATGAATAGCGAGAGACCCGTTAGCACGGCATGTATTACATAGAGTACAGGAGCAACAAACATGAATGAAAATTCAATTGGTTCTGTTACGCCCGTGAAGAATGCCGCAAAGCCAGCTGCCATCATGATTGAGGTAACGCTTGCTTTATTTTCAGGTTTAGCAGTATGAATGAAAGCCAATGCAGCACCTAATAGACCGAACATCATGATTGGGAAGAAACCAGCTTGATACATGCCTGTCACACCCGGTACAGCCGTGCCTTCTGCAATTGATTTAGAACCAGCTAAAAAGTTAGGTATATCGTTAATACCTGCTACGTCAAACCAGAATACAGAGCTTAATGCATGGTGAAGACCAACAGGAATAAGCAGACGGTTAAAGAACCCATAAAGACCCGCACCCGCTGGTCCCATATCTTTAATGCCAATACCGAAACCCACTAAACCATCAAAAATCATTGGCCATACATACATAAGCACGAATGAAGCCCCCATCATAACAAAAGATGTTACGATAGGAACAAGACGACGACCACTGAAGAACGTGAGGGCTTTTGGTAATTCAACTTCACTGAAACGGTTATACAATTCAGCTGAAATAACACCCACTAGAATACCAATAAACGGGTTTTGAATTTTAGCAAATGCAGCGGAAACTTGATCAACATCCACACCTTGGATTGCAGCTACTGCAGCCGGTGAAAGCAATGTGGTTACGACTAAGAAGCCAACAAGTCCAGCAAGTGCCGCTGAACCGTCTTTATCTTTTGACATGCCGTAAGCAACACCGACAGCAAATAGAAGGGCCATATTATCAATAATAGCGCCGCCTGATTTGATAAAGAATGCAGCAAATATATTGTCACCACCCCAAGCAACTGGATCAATCCAATAACCAATACCCATTAATATAGCAGCAGCAGGTAGCACTGCTACAGGAACCATCAGTGCTCGACCGATTTTTTGTAAATAGCTAAACATACAGCCATTATCCTTATTTAAGTTTAAATCCAAATCAATGTTTTGTTCTTGTTATGAAACTGTTCAAGTTCCATTAAAAGAACAGACTTTTTACTTACGCCATAACTTATTTCGTAATGTAAAGTAAGAACGATTGAATGACAAACGTAATTCACCTTTAATTCATTACACTGTGATCTATTTCAACCATTTGAGCATAAAAAGACAAGTTTTGATGGCTGGATCCTAAAACTTAATTTACAATTTAAAAAAAGTATCAATTACCATTAAAAAATTATAGAGAGTAACGCATGAGATTAATTCCTTTACTTACCCCTGCTCAAGTTGGTCGCTGGAGCGCTGCTTACATCGCTAACAAGATTAACGCATTCAACCCAACTGCAGACAAGCCGTTTGTATTAGGTCTACCAACTGGCGGAACTCCTCTAACAACCTATAAAGAGCTAATCAAGTTACACCAAACTGGTGAAGTTAGCTTTGAACACGTTGTTACTTTCAACATGGATGAATATGTAGGTATAGATAAAGATCACCCAGAAAGCTACCGCACATTCATGTACAGCAACTTTTTCAATCACGTAAACATTCAAGATAAAAACGTTAACTTACTGAATGGTAATGCTGACGATCTGGATGCTGAATGCCAGCGTTATGAAGACAAAATTAAGAGCTACGGTCAAATTAACCTATTCATGGGTGGCGTTGGCGTTGATGGTCACATCGCATTTAACGAACCAGCTTCATCACTGGCTTCACGCACTCGCATCAAAACACTAACAGAAGACACGCGTATTGCTAATTCACGTTTCTTCGATAACGATATTAGCCAAGTGCCAAGACTCGCGCTTACCGTTGGCGTAGGCACACTATTAGACTCACAAGAAATCTTAGTGTTAATCACAGGTCATAATAAAGCCCAAGCACTTGAAGCGGCTGTCGAAGGTAGTGTTAACCACCTTTGGACAATCTCTGCACTACAGTTACACCCTAAATCAATCATTGCGTGTGACGAACCAGCAACGATGGAATTAAAAGTGAAAACTGTACGCTATTTTAAAGAGCTAGAAGCGGAAAACATTCAAAGCTTTATTACGGAGTAAGTCCATGTATGCACTCACTAATTGCACTATCTATACAAACGACAGTGTGTTAACTGAGCACTGTGTAATTGTCGATGGTGAATACATTCATGACCTGGTTGCTGTCGCAGATTGCCCAGCAAATATCGAACGTATTGACCTTGCCGGTGCAAGCTTAACTGCTGGTTTTATTGATTTACAACTCAATGGTTGCGGTGGTGTATTGTTTAATACGGATATCAGTATTAACACCCTTGAAATCATGCAACAAACCAACGAGCGCTTTGGCTGTACTAGCTACTTGCCAACATTGATCACGGCTACCGATACAGAAATGAAGTCTGCGATTGATACGATGACGGCGTATTTAGAAAAACACAGCAACCAAGCACTCGGCTTGCATTTAGAAGGTCCTTACCTGTCTACAGCGAAGAAAGGCATTCACAGTATTAACCTTATTCGTCGCAGTGAACAAACGATGATCGACCATATCTGTACCAATAGTGCAGTAATCAGCAAAGTAACCTTAGCGCCAGAAAATACTGACGCGGCACACATTGCACAGTTAACCGCTGCAGACGTATTAGTATCAGTTGGCCACACGAACGCAACGTACACCGAATGCATGCAAGGTTTTGAAGCTGGTGCGCGTTTTGCGACGCATTTGTTTAATGCCATGAGCTCAATTACGGGTCGTGATCCAGGTGTTGTTGGCGCAATTTACGATCATAAAGAGGTTTACGCCGGTATTATCGTTGATGGCCACCATGTCGATTACGCGAATGTACGTATGAGCCATAAGTTAATGGGCGAAAAATTAGTCTTAGTGACTGATGCCGTCGCGCCAGCGGGGGCCAACATCGAATCTTTTGACTTTGTTGGCACAGAAGTGTTCTATCGTGATGGTAAATGTGTTGGTGCCGATGGTACACTAGGCGGTTCAGCATTAACGATGATCGAAGCAGTTGAAAATACAGTGAAATATGTTGGCTTACCGCTGGCAGAAACACTGCGTATGGCAAACCTATACCCAGCAAAAGCAATTGGTGTAGCAGATAAACTTGGTAGCATTGCAAAAGGCAAAGTTGCGAATTTAACAGCCTTCAATGCCGACTTCACCGTTATCAAAACGATTGTAAACGGAAAAGTGAAAAGCTTCTAATTATGAAACATAGCCCAGTCGCCAATATTGAATTTATTAAACAAGTAAATACCGCTTCTGTTTATCGCCTTATCGATGAACAAAAGCAAATTTCACGTGTCGCTTTAGCAAAACTAAGCGAGCTAGCGCCTGCAAGTATTACGAAGATGGCACGTCAATTAATGGCGGCAGGGTTAATTAAAGAAATTGCACAGCAAGCCTCGACAGGTGGTCGACCAGCGATATCACTGACCTGCGAGATAGAAAAATTTGTCTTTGTAAGTAGTAAACTTGGTCGTAACAATTTAACCATCGCATTGCATGATATTGCAGGGACTAAGCTCACTACTTACCGTGTTGCTTTAGACACTGCACCAGACAACAATGTGATCCCATTTTTATTAGCACAGATTGCCGATTTCATCGACGCTAATATCAATACTGATTTACAACGTTTGATCGCCATTGCAGTGACATCACCCGGTTTGATCGACCGTGAATCAGGTACCATAGTGTATCTACCAAAACACAATCTAAAAGATATTCCACTCGGAAGCCTACTCACCAAAAAGTTTAGTGTTCCCGCGTATATTGCCAACCACACCCAATCGCTGTCATTAGCTGAGTTGTACTTTGGTGCAGCGCAAGATTGCCAAGACAGTGTGTTACTGTCCGTTCATGATGGTGTTGGTTCGGGTATCATTAATAACGGTAAAATCTTTACCAACCACAATAATCAAGTAGGTGAAATAGGACATATTCGCATTGATCCTCTCGGTTTACCTTGTCATTGTGGCAGCCATGGTTGTTTAGAAACGATAGCCTCTAATGAAGCGATCCTTAAACAGATAACAGGGTTAATTAATCAAGGTCACGAAACCAGCCTCACGATCGAAGGCTTAACTATCGAAGGCATCTGTAGTGCCGCAAATAGCGGTGACGAATTAGCCATACAAGTATTACAACGCGTGAGTAAATTACTCGGTCAAGCAATCGCAATCATCGTTAACTTGTTCAATCCACAAAAATTGTTAATCAAGGGCGAGATTGTCGCAGCAAAAGAATTAATCTTCCCGATTATTGAACACAGTGTACAACAACATGCTTTAGGTAGTTTTGTACCAAACGTAGTGATTAACGAAGCACAGTTTCAAAATGAACCCTCTATGGCCGGCGTAGCGTTAGTCCGAAAAGCGCTATTGGAAGGTAGCCTGCTCAATCATATCATTCATGAATATGATAATAGCTAACGTAATTTCAGAATGAATAATCCGCCTTAAACTCACCAATACAGTTTAGGACGGGCTCATTTCTAGCGTTATCATTTTTACTTTTATTTGCTATAATCTCCTACTCAGCGTTGCTGATGATACCAATGCGTTAAATAAGTAATAATCTATTTATTCGGATTGGTATAATCCCTTTTATTGACTGTTAATGAGTATTGATATGCATTTCGATGACAATATCCGCATGGTTTTCTCAACCGAAAGCGGCCGTATTAAAGAAGAAAAACACGTTGAAACGGCACCTGAAGGTGATGGTATTGTACGTATTCGCCGCGAAACCAAAGGCCGTAAAGGTAAAGGCGCGACGACGATTAGCGGTATAGCATTACCTGAAAAAGAATTAAAAGCGCTAGCGAAAGAATTGAAAAAGAAAAGCGGTGTTGGTGGCAGTGTCAAAGATTTCATCATCGAAATCCAAGGTGATCAGCGTGACATGGCAAAAGAATTTTTAGAGAAAAAAGGCTACACAGTAAAACTCGCAGGCGGCTAATCATCCCACGTAAGCGCTAAACTAACCATCACTTTAAACACTTGTTATTTATCTCAAATCAAGGCAACATAACCTTGTCGACGGTGATCACATGATCATTAATCGATTAAATTCTCAGGGCGGGGTGTAATTCCCCACCGGCGGTAATAATCAGGCGGTCGATTTATTCGTCACCTATTTCAGCCCGCGAGCGCCTAAGTGACTTATGTTTATAAAGTCTTCTGATTTAATAAACATAAGTCACTTAGGGTCAGCAGATCTGGTGAACGCTATGCCCCATAGCCTAGTCCAGAGCCGACGGTAATGTACATACATATCATGTATGGCTAAGTCCGGATGAGAGAGAATGTAAGATGCGTTAACATCTGCCTTGGTAGATGATTAATCACGCACCTCTAATTCTGCACGCCCTGATTCTGGAACCCAATATTTTATATAGTTGTATATTAAGGATTTAAACCATGAATCAGTCTTTACTTTCCCCTTTTGGCAACGCGATCACGCGTGTTGAAACAGCACTAACAGCATTACGTTTAGGCAAAGGGGTTTTAGTTGTTGATGATGAAGACCGCGAAAATGAAGGCGATATGGTGTACGCGGCTGAATCGCTTACCAATGAACAAATGGCATTACTGATCCGAGAAGGCAGTGGTATTGTTTGTGTTTGTCTACCTGACGAGCGTGTTAAACATTTAGAGCTTACACCTATGGTTGAGAACAACTCAAGCCAGTATGGTACTGCGTTTACTGTGAGTATCGAAGCGGCCGTTGGCGTAACAACAGGCGTATCGGCTGCTGATCGCGTTACCACAATTAAAGCTGCGATTGCCGATGATGCAATGCCAAGTGATTTGGCACGTCCAGGTCATGTTTACCCGCTACGCGCACAACCAGGCGGTGTATTAACACGCCGTGGCCATACCGAAGGGACCATTGATTTAATGAAACTCGCAGGGCTAAAACCTGCAGGTGTATTATGTGAAGTAACCAATCCTGACGGTACAATGGCACGTTTACCAGAAATCATTACTTTTGGTGAAAATCACGACTTGCCAGTATTAACGATTGAAGATATTGTGACTTATCGCAACGCACAGTTAGATCAAGTCGGTTAATCGTTTTAAATAAAAAGGCACTGTAATTACGATTATTAGCTTCAACTCACGCTCATTTATCGTTAAACACTAGTGCCTTTATACATAGCAACCTTGATAAAGAACACCATAAACAGCAAATCATTTAAGCCGTAGATGGTATAAAATATACCGGCAAATAAGTCTGTTTCATACAGGCTAAATAAATTATGCGTGCTTAGCCAATACACCCATGCGCCCACGTATACCAATTTTTCTATCGCAAAAACTGAGACTAACAAACGAATATTACCCTTGGTCATCGCGGCAGCAAAATATGCCAGTCCCCATACCATAATCATGACTAAACCAAAGTTAGACATCACAATAGGGTCTGCATCATTAATGGCCGTATTACTAAACAATTGCGAGAACGTCAGTACTCCACCAATATTAACCAGCGCAGCTAATATGAGGCCATATTTAATTACCGTTTTATTCATTACGACTTCCTTATTAAATTTCATTTTCCTAGTTAAAATTGAGATGCGGTGTTGAATAAGTTCAAATCACATGGTCCGCCTAATTAGCGTCACACTCGACATATTTAATAAACGCCAACAACTAAGCAAACCAATCAGACCAACAAAGCCCGCACCTGCACCGATCCCTAACAACCAATACTGAAAATGGAACGTCCCTGGCATCTCGAAGATACGACTTTGTAAAATATACACGCCAAGCTCCATGGCAATACTCGCCATCAGTCCAGCTAATGCGCCTAAGGCTACAAATTCAAATAACACACTATGACGAAGTAAGCGGCCACTTGCACCAAGGGTACGTAAAATAGCAAGTTCACGTTCACGCTCTTCCATACTCGCTTGTACCTGCGCCACTAATACTAAGCTGCCAGCCAGTACCACCAGCACCAGAATAAACTCAATAGCAATAGATACCTGCCCTATCACACTTCTTAGCTGGGTAATAATAGCGTCCACATCAATTAAGGTAATGGTCGGATATTGGCTCAAGAAATCCTGCAAAGCATCAGTGGCATCATCTGGTACATATAACGATGAAATATAAGTTACAGGGAAATCAGATAGCACATGCTGGTTAAAAATCATGTAAAAGTTAGGTTGCAGCGTTTGCCAGTTCACTTTACGAATACTGCTCACCATCACTTGTACTTCTTCACTACCCAATTGGAAAGTTAAGTTATCCCCGACAGCGACATCTAACTTATCTGCTAATGTCGATTCGATAGACACTAACGCACGGGTATCTTCTGGCTGCCACCAGCTACCAGCAATTAAACTATTTTCATAAGGGATCGCATCACGCCAAGTCAGGTTTAGCTCTCGACCCACACCACGGCGGCCATTATCAGCAGACTTAGTTTCTTCCTTACTCACACGTTTAGTCACTTGGTCATCATTAATTTTGGTTAATCGACCACGGACGACGGGAAATAGACCGCTGGATTCAATGCCTAACGCATCAACAAAATTGTCCACTTGCTCGACTTGGCTGGCAGTAATATTGACTAAAAATCGATTGGCACTGTTATCCGGTAATTGCTTCTGCCAGTCATCAATGAGGCCATTCTTCATGACCACAATAATCAATAGCAGTTGAATAGCGATAGTAAAGCTAATCAATTGCACCGCATTTTCATTAGCACGACGTTTCAAATTGGCTAACGCTAAATGCCAAGATTTTCCAGCCTTACTACCCGCAGAACGTCCCACAGACATAAACAGACGACCAATAACGAGCAGTACGAATGCCACCAGCATACCGCCAATTAATAACGCCGCACTCAGCACTGCATCTTGGCTAAACAAATACAGCAGCGTAAAAATAGCGAATATCGCAGGTAGCGGACTCATTAACCTCGTCAACAAACTATTTTCAGCGCCACTATCACGACCGCGTAACAGGATCATCGGCGAAGTATTTACTAACTCTCTTAATGGCGTGATAGCAAAAGCCACAGCGCAAATGATGCCCGTAACAATCGCGACTAAGAAGGGATACGCCATATTACCCGTGGTCGAGGTATCAAGATAATCGCGCATGGCATACAAACCAATATTCAATATCAGATAACCCACAATTAGCCCTAAACTGATACTCAGTACACTCAATAGCGACCAATGCAGGCAATATAGTTTAGTCACATAACGCTTGGATGCACCCATGGCTTTGAACACCGCCACCACAGATTGATGACGCTGACTATAACGACGGCTTGCAACCGCAACTGCAACAGAGGCTAAAACAATCCCCAGCATACTGGCTAATGACAAGTATTTATCCGCTTTAGTTAACGCTCTCGCCAAGGGTGAATTTTGTGATTTGATATCATACCAACGCTGGTTATCAGTCAACTGTGGTTTGAACCATTGCTCAAATTCGGTAATATTGTCGGCTTCTCCGGCGAACAGGTATTTATAACTTAGTCGACTACCCGGTTGAATAAGCTCGGTTCGCTGTACATCTTGAGTATTAATAAACACCACAGGACCAGAACTAAACACACTAAACGACGCATCCGGTATTTGCGTGATCACCCCAGTGACTTTAAAACGCATGACGCCGACTTCAATGCTATCGCCAAGCTTAATGCCTAACTGTCTTAATCCCTTCGCTTCTAACCAAGCTTCACCGTATTTCGGTGAATTAGCCGCAACCGCTTGTGAGGCATCTAACGACGGACTTACCAATAATTCACCGCGTAATGGATAGGTATCCGATACCGCCGATAAGGCCGCCAACGCCATCTGATCATCAGTGAATACCATCGATGACATTTGTATCTGTTGAGCTTGGATTAACGCCAAACTTGTTGCTTTGGCTAATACCGCAGGATCAATAACACTGCCGGTATCCAATACTCGATCCGCTGCAATAAAGGTACTACTCTCGGCGGTTAATGCTTGTTTAACACGACTAGAAAAACCCGATAAAGCAAATACCGCAGACACAGCTAATACGATCGCCAGTAAGATAATGGTCAATTCACCGCGTTTTAATTCGTGTTTTAATAAACGCAGGGAGTGGTTTCGCCAATAACTCATAACGACTCACTTAACTGCTGTTTTGTCGCTAAAGGCTCTGTAACTAAAGACTCAACATTCTCTTCTGTTAACTCGCCACTGTCCATGCTCACTTGGCGCTGGCAACGTGCGGCTAATTTAGGGTCGTGAGTGACCAATATTAAGGTGGTACCCTCTTGCTTGTTAATTTCAAACAACAACTCAGCAATGTGTGATCCCGTTTTGGTGTCTAAGTTACCTGTAGGCTCATCGGCAAAAAGTATGTCGGGTTTAGAAATAAAGGCACGGGCAATCGCCACTCGCTGCTGCTCCCCACCCGACAATTGTGACGGGTAATGTTCGGCTCTATCGGTTAAATCAACTTTAGCTAATAATTCTCGCGCTAATTGTTCGGGATTATTCATACCTGCTAACTCAGCCGGTAACATGATATTTTCCAATGCTGTTAAGCTATTTATAAGTAAGAACTGCTGAAAAATAAAACCAACATGTTTCGCACGAACCGCACTTCGTTTTTCTTCATTGAATTGGTGCAATGGCTGATTTTTAAGAAAAACTTCACCGCTCGAAGGTAAATCGAGTCCCGCTATAATAGACAATAGGGTAGACTTACCAGAGCCAGACGCACCAACAATCGCTAATGAATCACCTGCTACCACAGTTAAATCCATCGGATGTAATATATCGAGGGTTTTAGCCTCTGTTTTAACTGATTTAGTTAAGGCACTTACTTTTAATATAACGTCGGAATTTAGCTTCATGTTTAAAAATGCCTTTAAAGTATTATTATTGATGGTTACCTTGTTACCTGCAGCACATGCCACAGCTAACCATAAAATTTTGTTATTGGGTGATAGCCTTAGTGCCAGTTATGGTATGACACAAAGTGAAGGCTGGGTAACCCTGCTTAATCAACAGTTAGTAAAGCAAAATGCCCCGTATAATATTATCAATGCCAGTATCAGTGGTGAAACTACCGCTGGCGGCCTGTCTCGGTTACCGGGTATTTTAGCTAAGCAATCAATTGATACACTGATTATCGAACTCGGTGCTAATGATGGTTTACGTGGTTTTCCACCCAAGTTAATCAAAAAAAATCTGACTAAGATGATAGAGCTAGCACACGCGCAGAATATTCCTGTGTATGTGATGAATATTCGTATTCCACCTAATTATGGTCCACGCTACAGCAAAATGTTTACCGATGTATTTACGCAGGTTGGCAGTGAAAAAGACATTACCGTGTTACCATTTTTCATGGAGCAGATCGCTATCGACCCAAGCTTAATGCAGAATGACGGTATTCACCCTAACCGCACTGCACAACCTAAAATTGCCGATATTATGTCAAAGCAATTAGCCGTCATTTATAGTGAGCATAACTAATATTGATGACTGAATAACCCATGTTGATAAATCCATAACATATTAAGATAAACTAGTTTGTCTTAATATGTCAGGATACGTTTCACAAATGCGGGTAAAGTACTGTCAGGGGGAGTTGTGGTAGGATTAAAATAATCCCATTTGTTGATCGGTTATCAAATCAAAACTCAAGCCAATAAATGGCAAGATACCATCAGCAATAGGTTTAATTTGTTTTTCAATGTAATGCTCAAAATCGAGTACCGAATGTTGATGCTCGACAGCTTCAGGGCCACTCAGGGTTAACACATAACTGATCCACGCTTTATGCTGATAACGTAACGGTTGCCCTAATTGGCGATTCTTCTCATCAGCAGCGCGCGCCGCTTTTACATGTGGCGGCACGTTCTTCACATAAGCAGACAATTCTTGGCGTAAACGCTTACGATAAACCAACTTATCGTTAAATTCACCAGCTAAGGTCCTTTCTACAATTTCCAGCACATAATCTTCGACTGCTAAGCCATGAAATACCCGATGGTATAACTCCATTTGGAACATCTTTGCTAAGTCAGTCCAATCGGTACGTACGGTTTCCAGCCCTTTGAAAATCAGTTTTTCACCGTCTTTGGTATTCACTAATCCGGCATAGCGCTTTTTACTGCCTTTATCTAATCCACGGATAGTCGGCATTAAAAACTTGTGATAATGCACTTCGTATTCAATATCTAAGAAACAGTCGATATCGTAATCTTCACGTAGGTGTCGTTGCCACTGCTGGTTAATATATTCTGACAGCTCTTTGCCCATGCGATCGGCTTGTTCGCTACGATCACCCTCGGTAAACTTGGCGGCATCGAGTAATACAAAGGTGGAATCGGTATCGCCGTAAATCACCTTATATCCCTGCTCTTCGATCCATTTTGCGGTAGTCTGCATGATTTCTTGCCCACGCATGGTGATCGACGAGGCTAAACGGGTATCATAAAAACGACAACCGCCCGACCCTAACACACCATAAAACGAATTCATTAAGATTTTAATGGCCTGTGAACGGGCAGCATCTTTATCGAGTTTGGCTTGATCGCGCTGCGACCACAGTTCGGTAATAATATCGGGAAGGTAATGCTTTTCACGATCAAACAAACCACCACGGAAACCCGGAATCGCCTCAGTAGGGTTTTGAACCCCTTCTAGCAACCCTACCGGATCAATTTTAAAGGTGCGAATAATTGACGGATACAGACTTTTAAAATCCAGTACGATGACATGATCATACAAGCCAGGAAATGAATCCATCACATAACCGCCAGGACTTGCCATTACCCCACTCTCACGCAGATTTGGCGCGATATAACCCGCTCGATGTAACTTAGGCAAGTATACGTTGGTAAACGCCAATACCGATCCACCGTTACGATCTAGCTCTAAACCGGTTAACTGTGAGCGTAATAACAAGAAATCCAACAAACGGGTTTTAACAAAAATATCCCACACTAAGACGCAATCTTGCAAGTTGTATTTCGCTAGCTTGACCTTGTTAAAATAAAAATCGTGGTTGATCTGTTCCATGCGGTTATCCACATCGTCAGTATCTTTACCGACACCAAGTATCTCTTGCGCCACGTTTTCTAAACTAAAGCTGGGAAAGCTATAAGTTGCGGTTTTTAGACTATCAATACCGTCAACGACTACACGACCGTGTAAAGTCAGAAAGCCTTGTTGTTGTGGGGTACGGCCATCTCGCCAATGCAGGTTTTGCCCACCTCGACCCAATGCTAATTTAAGATTATGGAATGTGGCACGTTGGGCTAATAAACGGAAATCAAAGTTAATTACATTCCAACCAATAAAGATGTCGGGATCGTAGCTGATCACAAAGGCTTGCAGCGCCAGTAATAAACTTTTCTCGTCGGCAACCCAATGGATTAACGGTTCGCTTTCAGGAGTTTGTGCTAAATCGCGCTCAGGCTGCTCACCTATCATGTATACCCGTTTAAAGGGCTGACCATCAGGGCAATAGGCTGGGCTTAATGAATACAAACCAATAGAGTAAAGCTCACCGTGTTCTGAACATTCGATATCCAGTGAGATCTGTTTTATTTTATCGACTAAGTTATCAGGCAGTTCCGCTGGTTTAAGCTGCGCTTGTTGAAATTCAACATAGCCTTTACGTTGTACAGGCGTGCCCATGAACTCGACTGCGCCTTTGATAAAACGCTCCATTAAGTAACGCTCAGGCGGGCGAATATCGGCTTCTAATACAGTGACCAGCTTACGTCTTAATAACTCTTGTGCGCGGTGAAAATCATGCGAAGTGCGGAAATAAAAGGCACTCATGAATTCTAAATCAAAACTGCGCATTTTCAGGTTTTTATAAGTAAAACGTGGATTCAATTCACTTAAGCAAGCCAGTGCTGTAGTCAATTGGTCTTGAGGAATGAACATCACCAGCGGCTGGGTTGCCGGGATCAGTTTAACCGCACCCATTTCAGATGCTAACCAGTAGCTTAATTCATTGTTACCATTACGATCACGGCTATGGCGCGATAATAAAAAACCCAGATATGTAGCAGACAAAATTAACCAGAAAAAGTTGTTTAAGACTGGTTAAGTGTACAGCATTTTTAGAGGCGTGAAAATATTTACACAAAGTCGTAATCTGATGCCATCATTTGTTAGTTATATGTTATAAAGCTTACTGGAATTACTAATTAACAATTTTAGATAAAATAGAAAAGAGAACACGCTTGTGACCACGACCCTGAAACCTTTCATATTGCTACTTATCAGTGGCTTTTTGCTCATGCTTGGCTATGGCTTAAGTAATATTCTATTGCCTGTACGCATGCAAAATGACGGTATCAGCGTCGACAACATAGGTATCATCTTATCTATGCTGTCAGTGGGCTTCTTACTCGGTGCTCTCTATAGTCGAACACTATTACAGCGGGTTGGCCACATTCGTATATTTGCCATGTGCGGTAGCTTAACTTCGGTGGCAATCTTGCTTTCAGGCCTGTATCCAGAGCCGTTAATGTTAGCTGCAATGCGTATGCTCACTGGGTTTTGTATGGCCTGTGCCAATGCCACACTCGATAGCTGGTTAAGCCATAGCGCTACAGAAGAAAGCCGTGGACGAATATTATCGATTAACCAGATGGTGATCATGTCTGCGCTGTTCTCTGGTCAATTTTTGTTGAACGTGGCACCGATTAGCGATGTCACCTTGTTTGTTATATCCGGTATTCTATTTAGTCTTTCTATAACCCCCATGGTGATAAGTAAGCATCAAGGGCCGCAGATTGAAGACAGTCAGTCCATGTCCTTAATGACCATTATGAAGCTGTCACCGCTCGGTGTTATCTGCTGTTTTTATGGTGGTTTTCTTTATGCTGGCTTAGTCAACATGCTGCCTGTTTTTGCCAATGATAATGGTATTCAAGGTTTCAGTTTATCCATATTCATGGGGGCATCTATCTTTGGCGCCATCATTTTCCAATATCCGATCGCCTATTTATCCGACCGTTTTGACCGTCGTAAAACCATGATCGGTATGGTATTAACCATTGCAGCATTGTCTTTATTCGTGCCGCAACTGATTAGCTCATCACAATTTAATCTCACCTTGTTAACGATTGCGATCGTGATGGGGCTAACCGCTTGCCTCTACCCAATGAGCATGTCAGAAACCTTCGATAAAGTATTAAGAGAACAAATCCTAGCAGCAATGGGATCCTTACTACTCATTTACGCACTGGGTAGTATCCTGGGTCCCAATCTTGCGTCGATCGCCATGAACATGTTTGGCAGTGCTGCATTGTTTTCATTTACGAGCATGACGGCCATGACATTACTGGCTTTGATCATTGGTAATATGGTCAATCAGACCGCATTACCACGCGATGAACAAGAAAACTTCATCATGCAAACCCCCTCAGGTGTTGCATCAGAACTGGATCCACGAACCCAGTATGCACAACCTTCTTTTGAACCAACGTCAGAAGTTGAAGTGGCGATTAGTTTAGCCGCTAACAATCCAGCCGCCGCCGTGAACATGGCAAAAACTTTAGCTATGCGCGATCCAAATGATGCCTCGAACTTAGCCGCAGCACTAAGTACCATTGACGAAATTGATATTAGCCGTCTGTATCGCGCCATCACAGCAGCCGCACCAGAGATGAGTCTTCATATCGCAGAAGCACTGACCAATGCCTCGCCTGAACAAGCTGAAGAATTAGTCGACTGGATCACCACTGAACGTCCCGAGCAATTTACCAATATTATTGTTGCCATCGCCAACTCAATGCCAGACAACGGTATTGATGTAATGGAAGTTGCGGCTGAAAATATGGTTGAAGATCACCAAGAAGAATTGTTAGAAATGACAGATCAATACATGACTAGTCTATCTAATTCGTTAGATGAAATGCGTCCTGTCGATCGTGCTGCTGCCGCATCTGAACAGACCGCAACTGAGTTGTATAGCCGTTTAACAGACGTATCACCTGAACAGTCTGCCGAGTTAGCCTTAGCAGTATCAGAAGCGCTACCAGAATCATCGAACGTGGTCGCCGAAGCGTACGTAGCTAACCTCATTGAAGCAGAGCAAGCTGCACCGGGTGATACCACAGCTAATATCGAAACTGCGGTCAATGAATACGTCACTCAAATTGCAGAAACTATCCCTGAATATGCCGTTGATATCGCCAGTACTATGGTTGATTCAGTTCCTGATATCGCTTCTGATATGGTCGAGATCTTACAATGCTCTGACGTTTTCGATGACAGTGAATTGAGTGTGTCGATCAAGGATAAACCAGAACATGATGAACTAGAAGAGCAATTACAATATGCAGTACAAACGCAAGCGGATGAGATTGATAAGAATAGTTAAAGCAGATAAAAAAAAGAACTAACCAGCAAGTAAATGTGATTAGTTCTTTGTATCGATAAAGGATCAACCTGTTTGTTTATCACAGCTAATCCGTTTATTTACTCGCAATTACATAATAGCGGCGTTCAACCATAAATGGCAAAGAATCGAAGCTATGTAACCCAGTGCAATCACTGGAGCCCAGCGTAAGTGACCCGCAAAAGTATACAGTCCACGTGCTTGACCCATCAGCGCCACACCAGCAGCCGAACCAATAGACAGTAAACTACCGCCCACGCCCGCTGTTAAGGTCACTAATAACCATTGACCCAAAGACATATCTGGTTCCATGCTTAATACCGCAAACATCACCGGAATATTATCAACGATCGCCGACAAGACACCAACAGCCACGTTTGCCATTGTAGTATCCCACGTGCCATACATAATGCCAGAAGCCAGACTGAGGTAACCCATAAAGCCTAGACCACCCACACACATGATCACGCCGTAGAAGAATAACAAGGTATCCCATTCCGCTTTCGCGACTTTGTTAAATACATCAAATGGCACAACGCCACCAAGCTGTTCTAAGGCTTTTTCGTCGTTAGCAAGTTCTGCTTTTGCACGTTTACGCTCTAACGAGATTGGCAGCGTTTTACGCAGGAAGTAACCAAAGAATTGCAGATAACCCAGGCCAGTCATCATGCCTAATACTGGTGGCATGTGTAACACGCTGTGTGCAGCAACAGCTGATGTAACTGTCAGTAGGAATAACAAGACAATACGCTTCGCACCACGTTTGGTATATACGATTTCTTGTACACCAGATAACTTGGCATTTTTAGGAATGAAGAACGTCATTATCGTAGCTGGTACGATGAAATTAACCACAGATGGTAAGAATAACGCAGCGAATTCATTAAATTCGACCATGCCCTTTTGCCATACCATTAGGGTTGTAATATCACCAAATGGACTGAACGCACCACCCGCATTTGCGGCAACAACGATATTAATACAAGCAAGGTTAATAAACTTCTTATCTTCCCCTGCAACTTTCATTACCACCGCACACATAAGCAGTGCTGTGGTTAAGTTATCGGCAATCGGAGAAATAAAGAATGCGAGAATACCCGTTAACCAAAATAAGCCCCTCAGATCGAGACCTTTACCTAACATCCAACTGCGCAGTGCATCAAATAACTGACGCTCTTCCATCGCATTGATGTAAGTCATCGCTACTAGTAAGAACAGCAATAGTTCAGCATACTCTAACAGATTATGCCTAAACGCAGCCTCAGCTACATCTGACATGCCTAAGCTAGCATAGTGCCAACCAATGAGAGCCCAAATAATACCCGCAGCCACCAAGACAGGTTTTGATTTTCGTAAATGTAAATGCTCTTCCGCCATTACCAGCAAGTATGCGCAGGTAAAGATAATTACAGCAAAATAGCCTATTCTGGACGCAGTAAGATCAACAATGTCTCCACCGCCACCTGATGCAAACGCAAACGTTGCAGGTGCTAATCCAAACAAGATAATTAAAATAAGCTTCATTGCCATGTTGTGTGCCTTCCCTCTCAAAATGATAAAAACTTGTGTAATGTATGTTATAAAACTGTTTTTAGCTATTGGCAATATCAATTTTAGCGAACTAATGGTGATTTTTATGTTCTTCATCAATGAAAAAATACAGGATAGAAGAGGAATTTGATAATAATTATTGCCAATCACTAAATATAATGAATATCATATCGTTTTATTACCGTAGTAGGATAATGACATTGGATAAAGAACTAAGGTTAATGATTTCACAATGGCTCTCAGAGAGCGATACGTTAAATAATACAGGGGCAAATACTTACAACCTAATACTACTCGTATTATGTTTGAGTCTAGCGGGGATATCTTATGTAATAGTGAAACGTGTCGTGATTAAAGCAATGAAAGTCATATCAGCTCGCTCCAAAGCGACTTGGGATGATAAATTTGTTGCACATGGTGTATTAGAGAAGTTTGCATTATTAGTGCCACTACTGGTTATTGAGCTACTACTACCTCTGTTCTCTGTATGGTCTCCGTTTGTTTCCGATATTCTTGGTCGCCTTCTTACTGCTCTGTTAGTGATTTTATTTATACGCGCGATTTATGCTGTATTGAATGCTATTGCACAAATAGCCGATGAGCACAAAGCAACAAAACGCTTACCCATCACTAGCTTTATTCAATTAATTAAACTGTTTTTATTTTTTATAACAGCCATTATTACTGTCTCTATTTTATCCAACCAAACACCAATTTATTTCTTAAGCGGCTTGGGTGTAGCGACTGGTTTCATCATGCTGATATTCAAAGATACCATTTTAGGTTTTGTCGCCGGTATCCAGTTAGCCACGAACCAGATGGTCACTAAGGGCGATTGGATCCAAATGGATAAATACGGTGCAGACGGTACGGTTGAAGAAGTATCGTTAACCACAGTTAAAGTACGTAACTTTGATAAAACAATTACCATGCTACCAGCTTATGCTTTGGTCTCTGACGCGTTTAAAAACTGGCGTGGTATGAGTGAGTCAGGCGGCCGCCGTATCAAGCGTAGTCTCTTTATTGATATTCAAAGCATCAATTTTTTAACCAAAGATGAGTTACAACGTCTTAGCAAGATTCATTTATTAAAAAACTACCTTGCGGATAAAAGCTTTGATATCAATACTTTTAATCTCGACTTCAATGAAGACGAGAAAGCGGTGAACGGCCGTGGTTTGACCAATATAGGAACATTCCGCACATACTTGTTAGCTTACTTACAACAGCACCCGAAAGTACGTAAAGACATGACATTATTAGTAAGACAATTAGCACCAACGACACAAGGCATGCCAATCGAGATCTATATTTTTACCGATGAAACACGTTGGGCTTTTTATGAAGACATACAAGCAGATATCTTTGATCATATCTTCTCGGTATTACCTGCATTTGGCCTACACGCTTTTCAGCAACCCAGTGGCAATGATATACAGTCACTGATAAAGCAGTGTCAGTCGCAGGCATAAAAAAACGCGTTAACCCAATGCCGATTGCAGGCAGGGATAACGCGTTATACAGTCACGTCTATTTTGTTATAAATAGCGCGTTGCAATTAAAAACGTCTTATTAAATACGAGTACGTTTTTTCGCTTTAGGGCCTCGCTGCTGTTTAGCAGGGCCTTTCTTACCTTTGTGGATTGGTATACCAGAACCCGTAGGCTTAGTACGACCTTTACCACGAGGTTCATTGGTTTCTTCGATCTCTTTACCCAATCGACCGCTTTTAGTCGGCTTTTGACGTGCGTCATTATTTTTCAATGAACGACGGATACGGCCTTGACGAATACGAGTTTCTCTACGATCTAAGTTACGTGCAGTCGTTTCTGGTGGTAATGACACAAGTACGCGTAAGTAGTTAATTTCGTTTAGTGCAAGTTCAGACCAACCGCCACGTGGTAAACGACGATCAAGTACTAATGAACCATAACGGATACGGATAAGACGACTTACCTGAATACCTTGAGATTCCCATAAACGACGTACTTCACGGTTACGACCTTCACTCAATAATACGTTGTACCATTGGTTAAGACCTTCACCACCAGTCCCCTCTGCAACACCTTTAATCTTTTGGAATTTGGCAGGGCCATCTTCCAATTCAACACCCATACGTAGGTTTTGAATAATTTTTGGTGTTACTTCACCAAAGATACGACAAGAGTATTCACGCTCTACTTCGTGACTAGGGTGCATTAGACGGTTTGCTAGCTCACCATCTGTCGTAAATAACAATAGACCAGATGTATTGATATCTAGACGACCAATCGCGATCCAACGGCCGCTTTTTAATGGTGGTAGACGATCGAATACTGTCTTACGACCTTCTGGATCTTTACGTGTACATAACTCACCTTCAGGCTTATGGTATGCAAGAATACGACAAACGTTTTCTTCTTCAGTGATCACGTGTACCGGATTGCCATCCAAACGAACTTTGTCCGTATCTTCAACACGGGTACCCAATGTCACAATCTCACCATTAACGCTGACACGGCCTTCTGCGATCACAGCTTCCATCTCACGACGGGAACCTAAACCAGCACGTGCTAGTACTTTCTGTAGCTTTTCACTCATCAGTTTTCCTAAATATTAAGTTACGATCTTATTTCGCAATTAAAAAATTTTGTATGTGCCAGATATCCTCAGATACCCAACACAGTTATTTTTATTTGATACTGTTAAATATCTAACAATGTTTCTTCGTCCATGGCGGCTAATTTAGCCAATAACGCTTCGTCCAATGGGGGTAACTCTTGGATACTTTTAATAGCAAAGTAATCCAAAAATTGGGTCGTTGTCGCATATAAAGCCGGTCTACCCGGTACTTCTTTGCGGCCAATCACTTTGATCCATTCACGCTCTTCAAGCGTATGGATCGTTTGGCTACTCACAGCAACCCCACGAACTGCTTCAATATCACCCCGACTTACGGGTTGACGATAAGCAATCAGTGCTAATGTTTCTAATGTCGCGCGCGAATATTTCGCGGGCTTATCTTGCAACATACGCTGCAACCAAGGCGTTAAATGTGAACGCGCTTGAAAGCGATAACCACTGGCTACTTCCACCAGCTCGATACCTTTATCATGATAATCGGCGCTTATCTCGGCAATGTAGGCGGTCACTTGTTGACGGCTTAAGCCTTCATCGGCAAGAACATCACGGCATAAAGCCGCTAATGATAACGGTTTCTTCGCAACAAAAATAGCCGCTTCAATAATCTGTTTATAAGGTGTTGTATTCACACTCAGGTCTCATACTTATTCGGCTAAACTTAAGTATATCTCACCCAAAGGATTATTCTGGATAAGGCTAATTAAAGACTCTTTAAGTAACTCAAGGATCGCCAGAAAACTCACCACGATACCACGTCGACCTTCTTTAAGATCGAGTACTTGATGGAAAGTTCGCACCTTACCATCTTGCAGTAATGCCAGTATATGGGTCATCTTTTCACGCGTGGTTAATACTTCACGTTGGATCTGATGATGCTCGAAGTGTTCTGCTTTCTTGAGTAATTTTTGCAGATTATACGCCAAGTCGCGCAGAGATACTTCAGCTAATAACGGGGTTGTCGTAATATTTTCTGGCAGTTCGGCGTTAGCAACAAAAATATCGCGCTGGATCCTTGGATGCTTATCTAGATTTTCTGCCGCGTTCTTAAAGATTTCATATTCTTGTAGCTGTCGGATCAGCACGAGACGCGGATCGTCCAACTCTTCTTCTGCCACCACGAGTTTAGGGAGTAATAACCGTGATTTAATTTCAGCCAACAACGCTGCCATGACCAAATACTCACCGGCAAGTTCAATTTTCAACGTAGTCATCAGATCCACGTATTCCATGTATTGCGCGGTGATTTTTTGCATCGGTAGCTGTAAAATATCGAGTTTTTGCTTTTTGATTAAATACAACAATAAATCTAACGGTCCTTCAAATGCGTCTAAGAATACACTCAGCGCATCTGGCGGAATAAACAAATCCTTGGGAACTTTACGTAATAACTCGCCATTAACCTTGGCAATCGCAGTGCTAGACTCTACCACAGGTTACACGAAAGAAGATGCATCACCGGCACCTTGACGAAGAATAACGGCATCACCTTCCGAATAATCAATAACCGTTGTCGCTTGCTCGCCTAAGTAACCACCATTGATAATGAGCTCCACTTGGTTTTCAAGTTGGTCTCGGATCGCTTCTGGATCAAATTCTGCACCTTCGTTACCCGGTAAGATTAACGACGTCGACATCATAGGCTCACCGAGTGCATCTAATAATGCCAATGCAATTGTGTTGTCTGGCACACGAATACCGATTGTTTTACGCTTAGGATTCACTAAACGACGCGGCACCTCTTTGGTTCCTTTAAAAATAAACGTAAAAGGACCCGGGGTATTATTTTTAAGCGCGCGATAAGCTTGATTATCAACGCGTGCGTATAACGACAACTCCGATAAATCACGGCATAACAAAGTAAAGTTATGCTCTTTATCTAACTTACGGATTTTACAAATACGCTCTAACGCCATTTTATCACCAATATGACAGCCTAGCGCATAGCCAGAATCTGTTGGATAGATGATCACACCACCATTGCGTAAAATAGCAACCGCCTGACTGATTAAACGCGCTTGCGGGTTATCAGGGTGTATATAGAAAAATTGACTCATAAATTATTACTCCTTAACTGTTTAGTGACCATCGTTGACACAGCTTAATTACCACTTGGTAAACTTAAGCGCCTTGCTCCACAGTGGAGGCAAGTTTCGCATCACCTTCAGGCCAAGACGACCACACTGGGGTACAATCCTTAGGGATATATAAATTTCGACCTAATTCAGTCCAGCTGCTTGGCCGATGAAAATCAGAACCAACAGACCCAGACAAATTATAATCACGACCATAACTGGCTAACTGAGTACGTTCGGTAATACCTTGTTGTGGCTGTCCCACTTCTAAAGCATCACCACCCGCTTCTTCGAAGGCAGCTAATAATCTTTTAAACCATTTAGTTGACAGTTTATACTGCAGCGGATGAGCCAGTACAGCTTGCCCACCAGATTGATGAATTATTTCGATCGTTTGTTCAATTGTTGCCCAGTTGGGTGGCACATAGCCAGTTTTTCCCTTAGCTAAGAAACGTTTAAATACATTTTGAAAGGTATTTTCAACGCCTTGCTCAACTAAATATTTAGCAAAGTGACTGCGAGTAATACTGGCATCGCCAGCAAGTGCTTTCGCGCCTTCATACGCATTTGGAATACGCGCTTTGGCTAAACGATTACCCATTTCAACCGCGCGCTCTTCACGCTTATTACGCTGTTCTGCTAAGAATGCCTGCAACACAGGGTTCTCGAGGTCAACATTTAAGCCAACCACATGAATTTCATGGTTTTGCCAATTGGTTGAAACTTCAACACCATTAACTAAAGTAAGCGGTAATTGATTGGCTGCAATCGTATCATGGGCTTCTTGGAGGCCAGCCGTAGTATCGTGATCGGTAATCGCTAACACATCAACGCGATGTAGAACCGCACGTTGGACTAGTTCAGCTGGACTTAAAGAACCGTCAGAGGCTGTCGTATGAGAATGTAAATCGTATATCATAAAAATAAAGCGTATCCAGCGATAAAAATTCAGAAAAAAGCACAATAAGGCCCTATTATAAGTTTTATTTAACAATTTCACACAAAAATTAATAAATGTATTGACAATAATAGCCCTAAACGCCTAAGTTTAACCTACTTAGATAACTTTATGGCTCAAACGCAATGCAAAATATTACAAACCAAACAATCAGTTGGTGGTGGCACATCCCTCTCTAAACGGGCATGTGATTTTGTGATATCTGCAGTAAATGTAAATCTACAAAAAATAACAAACATTAAAGCCCGTTTCATTGAAGCGGGCTTTTTTATTGGAAATTTAGACAAACTAGAGCAAGGAAAGTGCGATGACGCAACGATTAGCGCCAGGAAAATTACATTCGATTCAGCAAGATTGCCCTCATATTGACGATCCCCTTGCCTTCTATCGCCACATGTATCGCCCAAGCGGTAACAGCTTATTATTAGAGTCGGCTGATATAGTCACAAAAACCGCACTGCAAAGTTTAATTTTGCTCGATGCGGCGGTTAAAATCGCCTGTTTTGGGCGTACCGTTGAATTCACGGCATTAACCCTGAATGGTGAAAACCTGCTGCCATTCTTAGCCGATGAATTTAAAACCCAACTTGGCAACGATGCTATTACGTCTCTGAGTCATAACAAACTAGCTTTAATATTCGCCCCGACTGACGATAGCCTTGATGAAGATTCCCGCTTACAGTCATCATCACCTTTCGACGCTTTACGCACTATTATCAACCGTGTCATCCCCGAAACGCCTTTTCATGAAGCATTATTTCTCGGAGGCTGTTTTGCTTATGACATGATTGCCAGTGTTGAAGAATTACCAAGTGTGCCGGATGGCGCCAATATCTGTCCTGATTTTGTATTCTATATTGCCGAAACATTAATTGTGATTGATCGCCAAACTCAACAATCAAAATTAATCGGTAGTGTCTTTGGTGGTGAGTACTTTGCAACAGCACTTAACGAAACAGAAGCAAAATTAGCCCGAATCCAAACAGAATGTGCGACAGTCTTAACAGCAATACCAGACTCTAAAGCAGCAGCACTAATGCTCAACGTCGATATTAGTGACAGTGAGTTCTGCGCGACAGTTGAAGATTTAAAAGATTACATCCGTAGAGGTGACATTTTCCAAGTTGTACCGTCACGTTGCTTTAGCTTGCCTTGTCCAGATTCGTTAGCCGCTTATGCCAAACTAAAACAAACGAACGCAAGTCCGTACATGTTTTACCTAAACGATTCTGACTTTGTGTTATTTGGTGCATCTCCAGAAAGTGCATTAAAATATGATGCGCAAACTAATGATGTAGAAATTTATCCGATTGCCGGTACTCGTCGTCGTGGTTTCCGTGCAGATGGTTCTATTTGCCCTGACTTAGATGGCCGTATCGAATTAGAATTGCGTCAAGACAAGAAAGAAACTGCCGAACACATCATGCTGGTTGATTTAGCACGTAATGACGTGGCCCGTATCAGTCAGCCTGGTACACGTTATGTGGCTAACTTATTAAACGTCGATCGTTACAGCCACGTGATGCACTTAGTGTCTCGTGTAAAAGGAAAACTACGCAATGACCTTGATGCCCTACATGCATACCAAGCGTGCATGAACATGGGGACGTTAGTTGGCGCACCTAAGATCCGCGCCGCGGAACTGGTTCGTCAAGTAGAACAGCAACGCCGTGGTAGTTATGGCGGTGCCGTTGGTTACCTTACGGGTGATGGCACCATGGATACCTGTATTGTTATTCGCTCTGCATTTGTTAAAGATGGCACTGCATATGTACAAGCTGGTGCGGGGGTAGTTTACGATTCAAACCCACAAGCCGAAGCCGAAGAGACCCGCAGTAAAGCAGCCGCAGTATTAAACGCCGTAGCCCTCGCACAAGGTTCATCATTCGCTGCCATCATGAAGGCAGAAGCTAACTCAACAACTCACAACGCTAAGTAACGGAGACAACATGAACAATACTTTATTTTTATTAGACAACTTTGACTCTTTTACTTACAACCTAGTGGATCAATTCCGCAGCCTAGGGCATGAGGTTAAAATTTACCGTAACAGTATTAGTGCCGAAGCAATTAAACAGCAAATAGACCAATGTGAAAACAACCCCGTTGTGGTGCTTTCGCCGGGCCCTGGTAATCCATCAGAAGCCGGTTGTTTGTTGGAACTGATCCGCTTGTGTCGCGGTCAATATCCAATGATTGGCATTTGTTTAGGACACCAAGCACTGGTACAACAGTATGGTGGCGTAGTTGGCCGTGCAGAAGAGATCATGCATGGTAAAGCCTCATCGATTAACCATGATGGTCAGTTAATGTTTGCCGGTTTGAGTCAGCCCTTACCTGTTGCACGCTATCATTCATTAGTCGCAACTGAAGTACCGAGCAGCTTAACCGTTAATGCAGAATTTAACGGAATGCCAATGGCAATAATTCAACCAGAAGATAAAGTCATTGGTTTTCAATTTCACCCAGAATCAATATTAACCAGTGAAGGCGCCGAGCTGTTAAAAAACACCCTAGCATGGGCAACAGCATAGGTCACAAGCCCTAAGGAGTAGGTCATGGCAGAATCAAACATCGTACCGGAAAAAATAGTATCGGAAAACACGGCACCAGCAACAATCACCGCGATTCTAGAAAAGTTATACGCAAACCAAGTACTGACTCTTGAAGAATCAGAAACGGTATTTACGGCTGTAGTACAAGGTGAAATGGATCCAATCATACTTTCGTCAGTGCTAACAGCATTAAAAATACGCGGTGAACAACCAGATGAGATTGCAGGTGCTGCGCAAGCATTATTAGCAGCAGCAACCCCCTTTCCAGCAGTAGAAGGCCTACATGCCGATTGTTGTGGGACAGGTGGCGATAACATGAATACCATTAATATCTCAACAACAGCTGCGTTTGTCGCTGCTGCTTGTGGGTTAAAAATGACTAAACATGGTAACCGCAGCGTATCAAGTCAATCGGGCTCGTCAGACTTATTGGAAGCGTTTGGTATTAATTTAACCCAAACCCCAGAGCAAGCAAAAGCCTGCCTTGATGAATTGGGTATTTGCTTTTTATTCGCACCACAATACCACGCAGGTATTCGCCATGCGATGCCTGTACGCCAAGCTCTTAAAACCCGCACCATCTTTAATGTGTTAGGCCCACTGCTGAATCCGACTCGCCCACAAGTTCAGTTAATGGGTGTGTATGATAAATGTTTAATTCGCCCAATCGCCGAAACCATGGATAAACTAGGTGTGCAGCGTGCGTTAGTCGTTCACGGCAGTGGTTTAGATGAAATCGCCCTACACGGTGAAACTAAAGTTGCCGAGTTAAATAATGGCATGATCACCGAGTTCACAATAAGCCCTGCCGATTTTGGTGTTGAACGTTATGACGTAGCCGAACTACGCGGTGGTGATGCAGCAGAAAACAAAGTCATTATCGAACGCCTGCTATCAGGTAACGGTACTGACGCACAAAAAGCCGCAGTGGCCATCAACGTATCGGCATTATTAGTGGTTGCTGAAATAGCCAAAGACTTCAAACACGGTACTGAATTAGCAATGACAGCAATTGATGATGGCCGTGCATTAGCCTTGATCCACCAACTAGCAGTAAAAAGTCAACAAGTTTAGTCTTGGTCTTAGCCTTAGTTTAACGAAAGGAAGGAAACATAAATGTTAACGCAAGAATTACAGCAAACCATTCTCGGTAATATTGTTGACGATAAAGTGGCTTGGGTTGCAGCGCGTAAAGCCAGTCAACCATTAGCGAGTTTTATTGCTGATTTAGTACCGACAGATCGTGATTTTTATGCCGCGTTATCGGGTAAACCAACCAAGTTTATTCTGGAATGTAAAAAAGCATCACCATCAAAAGGGCTAATCCGCCCTGAGTTTGATTTAGATTTAATTGCTGGCGTCTATAAAAACTATGCGGCTGCAGTCTCTGTATTAACGGATGAGAAATACTTCCAAGGTGACTTCGACTACATCACTAAAGTACGTAATGTCGTGACTCAGCCGGTGATCTGTAAAGACTTTATCATTGACGAATATCAGATTTACTTAGCCCGTTTACACCAAGCCGATGCAACGCTGTTAATGTTATCGGTACTCGATGACGCTGAATATATTGCCTTAGCTAAAGTCGCCCACAGCTTAAACATGGGCGTGCTTACCGAAGTCAGTAATGAAGCAGAATTAGTCCGTGCGATTGCGCTAGACGCAAAAGTGATCGGTATTAATAACCGTAACCTACGCGACTTATCAATTGACTTAAACCGTACCAAAGAGATTGCTCCGAAGATCCCAAATGATCGTATTATCATTTCAGAATCGGGCATCTACAATAACCAACAAGTACGTGATTTAGCGAACTACGCAAACGGCTTCTTAGTTGGTAGCTCGTTAATGTCACAAGACAACGTCGATTTAGCTTGCCGTCGTTTGATTTTAGGTGACAATAAAGTTTGTGGTCTTACCCGCCCAGAAGATGCAAAAGTCGTACATGAACAAGGCGCTATCTATGGTGGACTTATCTTTGCGCCAAAATCACCACGTTGTGTTAACGTAGCAACAGCGCAAGAAGTCATTGCAGCAGCACCACTGGCTTACGTGGGGGTATTTGTGAATGAACAAGTAACCGTCGTTGCCCAGCTTGCTAATCATCTCGATTTGGCCGCTGTACAATTACACGGTAGCGAAGATGCAAGCTACATTGCGATATTAAAAACCTTACTCAATAACGACATACAAATTTGGAAAGCACACGGGGTTAGCGAACAAGCACCCGATTTAAGTCTGACCAAGGTTGATCGTCATTTAGTTGATAGTAAGGTAGCGGGACAATCAGGTGGCACAGGACAGCCATTTGATTGGTCGTTATTAACATCTGAAGATTGCAGTCAAATCATGTTGGCCGGAGGATTAACTCCAGACAACGTGCAAGACGCAGCAAAACTCGGTTGCTTAGGGCTGGATCTAAACTCAGGATTAGAATCAGCACCCGGTATTAAAGATACAGACAAAATTATCGCGGCATTTAACGCGCTTAGAAATTACTAAAGGAAGTTATCATGGCAAAACTTAATGCCTTTTTTGGCGAATTTGGCGGCCAATACGTATCGCAAATTTTAATACCTGCATTAGATGAATTAGAAGATGCATTTATCGATTCACAAAATGATCCTGCCTTCGAAGCAGAGTTCCAGCAACTGTTAAATGAATACGCGGGTCGTCCAACGCCGTTGACACTATGCCGTAACATTACCAAAGGTTCGAAAACTAAGATTTACCTAAAACGTGAAGATCTATTACACGGTGGCGCGCACAAAACTAACCAAGTATTGGGTCAAGCACTACTGGCTAAACGCATGGGTAAAACTGAAATTATCGCTGAAACAGGTGCAGGTCAACACGGTACTGCATCAGCACTAGCGTGTGCGTTGCTGGGTCTAAAATGTCGCATCTATATGGGTGTGAAAGACATGGAACGCCAAAAGCCAAACGTATTCCGCATGAAGTTAATGGGCGCTGAAGTTATCGGTGTTGACTCTGGCGCAGGCACATTAAAAGATGCCTGTAACGAAGCATTACGCGACTGGTCTGCTAACTACGAGAATGCTCATTACCTACTAGGTACTGCGGCAGGCCCACATCCTTTCCCAACTATCGTACGTGAATTCCAAAAAATGATCGGTGAAGAAGCCAAGCAACAGATTCTAAAAGCAGAAGGTCGCTTACCCGATGCTGTTATTGCTTGTGTTGGTGGTGGTTCTAACGCGATTGGTATGTTCAATGATTTTATCGAAGAAGAAAGTGTCAAACTTTACGGTGTTGAACCTGCGGGTAAAGGGATTTCGACAGGTGAACACGGTGCGCCAATTGCCGAAGGTACCAACGGTATTTTCTTTGGTATGCATTCACTATTGATGCAAGATAACTATGGTCAGATCCAAGAATCATACTCGGTATCTGCTGGATTAGATTTTCCATCTGTTGGTCCGCAGCACGCACACCTATATACTTCTGGCCGTGCTGAATACCCGTCAGTAACAGATGAAGAAGCACTTACAGCATTCCAGTTACTATCATCGCAAGAAGGTATTATCCCTGCGCTAGAATCATCTCACGCATTGGCGTATGCACTACAGATGATGGAACTGGATATGGATAAAGAACAAATTTTAGTGGTTAACTTATCAGGTCGTGGTGACAAAGATATCTTTACCGTTGCAGATATTCTAGAAGGTGAAGGAGCATTATAATGGGACGTTATCAACAAGCTTTTGCAGCACTTGCAGAAAAAAATGAAGGCGCTTTCGTTCCATTTGTAACGATTGGCGATCCAAACCGCGAACAATCAATGGCGATCATCGAGACGCTAATAGCAGCTGGTGCTGACGCATTAGAACTGGGTATTCCATTCTCAGATCCGGTAGCTGATGGCCCGACGATCCAAAAAGCCACCTCTCGTGCATTAAACGCAGGTATAAACCCAGATGCCTGTTTTGAAATGCTGACCGAAATACGTGCTAAACATCCGCACATGCCAATTGGTTTATTATTGTATGCCAACCTTGTTTACGGTAATGGTACCGATAAATTTATGGCTAAAGCTGCTGCTGCTGGCGTTGACTCATTATTGATTGCCGACGTGCCAGTACAATACGGCCAACAATTTAAAGAAGCAGGCGATAAAGTCGGTATCGAAAGTATCTACATCGCACCGCCAAATGCCGATGAAGCAACGCTACAGCAAGTGGCAAAGCAAGGTTCTGGTTATACTTACCTACTTAGCCGTGCAGGTGTCACAGGGGCAGAAACCAAAGCTGAAATGCCAGTAGGTCCATTATTAGCAAAACTGAAATCGTTTAATGCAGCACCTTGCCTGCTCGGTTTTGGTATCTCATCACCAGAACAAGTTAAACAAGCTGTTGCAGCGGGTGCTGCGGGTGCTATTTCAGGTTCTGCGATTGTAAACATCATTGAGAAAAACCTTAATGACAATACGAAAATGCTACAAGAACTCGCTGAGTTCGTGACGCCAATGAAAGCCGCAACAATTAAATAGTCGAGCATAAACAAAATATATACCCAAGCTACTTCAAGATACTTGGGTATAACACTTTACCAATTAAGCCCTTAATGCCTATTATTATGCTATCGCAATACGATGGTTATATAAAATGGCTCTAAGGGCTTTTTTAATACTACAGATCACTCATCGCATTACCTACCAAGGAACAAGGAAGCACCATGACAGGTTATTTCATCCAAGCATTCATCTACCTGTTTGCTGCGGTTATCGCCGTACCGATTGCCAAACGTCTTGGGCTGGGCTCGGTACTCGGATATTTAATTGCTGGGGTTATGATAGGCCCAGTGACAGGGCTAGTTGGCAATGAAGCAGCTACTATTCAGCATTTCGCTGAGTTTGGTGTAGTCATGATGCTATTTTTGGTTGGCCTAGAATTAGAACCCCGTATGCTCTGGGATATGCGTCATCGCCTTATTGGTTTAGGTGGCTTACAAGTTGGCTTAACGACGGCTGCAGTAATGGGGATCGGCCTTGCGCTTAATTTAGACTGGGGACTTGCCCTCACTATTGGTTTAGTATTCTCACTATCCTCAACCGCGATCGTATTGCAAACCTTTAACGAAAAAGGCCTGACCAAAACCGAAGGGGCACGCTCCGCATTCTCGGTATTACTGTTTCAAGATATCGCCGTGATCCCGATGCTGGCGCTAATCCCATTATTAGCCATTCCTGAACTGGTTGAACAAGCACAACATGCCGTACAAGCAGCCAGTACGCAGCATGAAGAATTATCCTTAGTCGCCAATATCTCCGGCATTTATTATGCCCTCGTGATCATAGTGGCCATCACCGGCGTAGTGGTCGGCGGTCATTACTTAAGTCGTCCATTATTTAAATTTGTGGCAAGCTCTAAAGTACCAGAAATCTTTACCGCTACCTCATTAATGCTTGTCATTGGTATTGCTGCCATCATGAACTTAGTGGGTCTGTCCCCAGCTCTGGGCGCATTCTTAGCCGGTGTAGTATTAGCAACCAGTGAATTTAGACACCAACTAGAAGCCACCATCGAACCATTTAAAGGCCTGTTGCTCGGGTTATTTTTTATGACCGTGGGCGCTGGTATTGATTTTAATATCTTGTTTAACGAAACCAGTACCATTTTATCCATTACACTCGCGTTAATGTTGGTCAAAGGTTTAGTGCTATTTATCTTAACGTTGGTCTTTAAGATCAAAGGCAGTGACCGTTGGTTATTAGCCCTCAGCTTGGCGCAAGCGGGTGAATTTGGCTTTGTATTAATTGGCTTTACCGTGAACAACCACGTACTGCCGATTGATCTAGCACAGACCTTATCGCTGTCTGTTGCCCTATCTATGTTCTTAACACCCGCGTTATTTATCTTTTATGACCGCGTGATCCAGCCCCGCTACGTCGATAAAACCAATCAACAAGCAAACGATGATATCAATGAACAAGGTGATGTGATCGTGGCAGGTATCGGCCGTTTCGGCCAAATTGTCAATCGCCTGTTGGTTGCTAACGGAGTTAAAACAGTGGTACTGGATCATGATGTCAGTATGATCCAAAGAGTGCGATCATTTAAGATGAAAAGTTATTTTGGTGACGCCACTCAACCCAGTTTGCTAGAAACAGCGGGCATCGCGAACGCCAGTTTATTCATCGTCGCGATTGATGATAAAGTCAGAGCTGTTGATCTCGTACGTTACATCAAGCAACATTATCCACAAGTCAAAATATTAGCGCGTGCTTATGACCGTGGACATGGCTATTCCCTGCGTCATGCAGGGGCAGATCATGTGGTCAGTGAGACCTACCATTCAGCCTTGATACTTGGATCACACGCGCTGACTAACCTGGGTTTCAGTGAACAACAAGCAAAAGACCTGAAGATCACCTTTAAAGAAATAGAAAAACAAAGTAAAGCAACCTTGTATCAAACCTGGTTGAATAACAGTGAAGACGACAAGTTTAATACCGCTTATCGTGACCTGTATTTACAACTCGAAGATAGCTTAGCAGACGTGATGAAAAATAGAGACAAGTCTGCAACAGCGCTAAATAACGAAATAGATAAGGTAGAATAGATAGTATGACACCAGCAGTTAAATTAGCTAAAAAAGCAAAAGTAGCCCATAAAACCCATGAATATAAACACGATTCGAATGCAGAGTCTTATGGTTTAGAAGCGGCGGAGAAAATGTCCGTCGCCGCCGAACGCATATTCAAAACACTAGTGGTGGATGTCGGAGATAAGAAACTCGTTGTTGCAGTTGTCCCAGTAACGGCAATGCTTAATTTAAAATCCATCGCTAAAGCGGCAAAAGCTAAAAAAGCGATAATGGCAGATAAGAATGATGTAATGCGCTCGACTGGTTACGTACTTGGTGGGGTTAGTCCCTTGGGGCAAAAAAAACGCTTACTCACTGTCATTGATAGCTCAGCAGAAACACATGAGACTATTTATGTCAGTGCAGGTCGTCGAGGCTTAGAAATCGAACTAAGCCCGTTAGACCTAAAGCAGCTAACCAATGCTGAGTTTGCTGCTATTAGTAGTGAATAATAATGAATCCGTAGCTCTAGAAGTCATACCTTGCAGCTACGTGCAGCTGATCTTCATCGCCATCAACACCTAAAATGGCATATTCAGTAACGACTCGGAAGTTGGGATTAAACTTATAAGCAAGGCCAAGAGCTGTTTCATCAACGGTATTTTTACTTATATTATCCGTATCACGTTGTTTATAGGTAAAGGTGCCTGTTATTTTATCCAAGGTGTAAGCGAGAGATAACTCATAGGCAGTCCAATCATCTGAATTCTTAGCAGATGTGTTATTTGGTGTATCAACAGAGGTACTATCCCCAACAATAGAGGCAGTTAACCCTTGGTACTTATAACGTGCTGCAAGTAGAAAGGTGGATCTATCATAATCTGGGTCTGCAGTATAATCTTTTGTCATAACACCTGTATAGGTTGACCCTAACTCAAGACCGAAGTCGAAAGCATAAACACCACCAATCGAATAACTTGATTGACTATTGTTGCCACTACTACCATCAACACTGGATTCCGGTTGAATATGTGCAACTAAGCTAAGGGCATCATCAAGCACCTTGGTTTCTAGTTTTAAAATATTGGTTTGTCGACCTAAATTACCTAGTGCGGGATTACCAGAATAGTTAGTGGTACCGGCATCAGCCCAATCCGCAATAATTTCATCTGCGGCATAGTTACGACCAAAGGTCAGCTGCCCCCAATCATTTTTTAATCCAGCATAAATCAAACGCGTTTTAGAGGTTGAATTAGCGTCACTGTTATCTCTGGATTCAAATTGCATCTCAATATGCGCAAGCGCATTTAAATCCTCCGTTAAATTTGAAGAGGCCTTAAAACCAGTACGAAAATAGCTATCTGAGCGACCATCACTTTTTTTTCCTTTACCATCTTGGTAAAGATAAGCAGCATAAGCACGGCCATACAAATCAACCAGGTGAGCATCATCTTTGTATACATTAACAGAAGCTTGTACCGTCGGAACAAGACTAGCTAGTATTGCTGTTACTAATAATGTCTTTTTCATGATTATTTCCTGTGTATTTTAAAGTTGCATTGGTGACGTATTACCAAGTTATAAGTTTTAGTATTATCGGTAATACCGTACTTCTGACTTTTGCTCAATTAGCAATGAATAGTAGTCCTTAGCGATGAAATTGAGGTTGAAACCGTCAGCGCGATATAAAAAGGTGATCCACATCTTAATTTTAGAAGCAAAAAAGCCCAGTAGATCACTCTACTGGGCTTTTATCTAACCTAAACCTAGTTACGCATTTAGGCTCAGAGTCTCATTAAAGCGATGTACTAATTAATACCATAATTAAAACAGGACAAACAAACTTCACATACAATGGCCATACCTTCCAGAAAATACCATTTACGTCAGCGCCGTCTTGACCTTTAATTTCAGCCAACAAGCTATTACGATGCCATACCCAACCCGTAAAGATAGCCAGACCTAAACATATAAGCGGTTGTATCATTTCGGTTGATAGCGTGATCATGAAGCCAAACATCAAATCAAAATTAGTCACAACAACCATAGCTAGTGTTGTCAGACCGACGCCAACAACCCAAGTTACTTTCTTACGTGGCAGGGCTGTTTTGTCCACGATATAGCTGGTCGGCACTTCGACTACCGAAATTGCCGATGTTAATGCAGCTACTGACATCAACGCAAAGAAGATGGTAGCCACAATATGCTCGGCCGCGCCCATCGTCGCAAACAATGCTGGAAGAACTGTAAATACCAATGTATCTGAACTTAGTAAGTTTCCGTCAGCATCAAAGATAATGACACCGTTATGCTTAGCTACATACATTGCAGGCAGGATTAACATCGCCGCTAAGAAGGCGACGCCTGTATCCATAAAGGTCACCTGTACCGCTAACTTACCGATGTTCTCTTTTGGTTTAAGGTATGAGCCATAAATCATCATCACCCCCGTACCAATAGATAACGAGAAGAATGTCTGACCAAGCGCACCAATGAGTACATCTGAGTGCATTACTTTTTCAAAGTCAATCGTAAATAACGCCGCAACACCTTCACTCGCACCGGGTTGGAGCAAGATATACATCACGCTCGCAATCAAGATAGCAAATAATAATGGCATTAAACGCTTTGACCATTTTTCAATACCATCTTGTACGCCTTTTTGAATTACATAAATAGACATTAATGTAAATACTAAGGTAAATACGATATTACGAGATAATGAGAAGTCGATTAACCAACGGCTTGCCTCCTCGGCACCAAGCATAGCCGCAATCGGTGCCAGTGTGTTACTGACGAACCAGCCAGAAAGTATGGCATAAAAGCTGAATATCAGCACAGCACAGATAATTGACGCGAGACCAATCAAACGACCAATCATTTTTGTTGCAGAAGATCGGCCTAGTTTAGCCATCGCATCTGCTGGATTAGTTTGACCGTGACGACCCACCATTAGCTCAGCAACTAACATAGGGTAACCAAGTACAAAGATCAGAAACAGATACACCATTAAAAATGCACCGCCGCCATTACTGGCCGCTTGCGTAGGGAAGCCCCAAATATTACCAATGCCAACAGCAGAACCTGCCGCAGCCATTATAAAACCAAAACGAGAACCAAAATGGCCTCGAGATGCACCATCATTATTCTGTATTACAGCCATTTATCCGTACCAAGTTTGCCAAATTAAATTCAAGGTAGAATTTACACCTAAAAACGACAAAACAAAAGGAACCAAAAACCAAGAAGTAGTTGAAATGCAGTGTTAAACTCCAGGTAAATAGCAATTAGAAGCAACTAAAAACCCCAATTTACAAAAGTGTTCACATTTAATTGCGCGAACAGTATTGATTCATCGCTGAAATGGCAGCTATTACCAATCCGCTTAAATATAAAAAATAATACTTTAATCAAAACATCATCAAAATTGCTTACTATGCGTACTTAATATGTACAACAATCATTTATACTCACCCCTAGGTAGTATTTAATTTAATACAATATAAAAACAATAAGGATATTTATGTTAAGGAAAATAGCAGTCTTACTTGGGCTATACATGATCACCCCAGCCTTAATGGCAATGAGCCAAGTACCCACAGAACGCCATACTATTATTCAATTCACCAATAGCACGCCACATACCCTGTATGCGTATATTGAAGAAGGTAATAATACCGAATTGTTAACAGCAGAAGTGATGCCATTGAGCACTGTGGATCTAGCAGGTATAACCCGAACAAGCAGTGAAGATAATATTGCAATTTCACTGAGTAACGCAGATTACAGCTTTAGCTTAACTCAAAAAGTAACTGGCGGTGAGATTGCCTTTGGTCTAGACAGTAATGAATTGACTATCGAACCACAAACGGACAGCGCAATTCAGCGTTTTGAGATCCAACTTGCCAACAGAAAAAATACTATCGCCTTCAATAGTGAAAAGCTAAATAAAGGTGGCAAAATCAATTACGTATTACAACAGCATGATCAGAAACCTACTATTGGACCTGGTAATGAATTTAGCTTATTAAGCTACAACATTTGGGAGACCACAATATTCGGTTCTAAAAAAGTAGGTACACGCCTAACGGAAATGCCAGAAGTTATGTCCGGTTATGATGCCTTGGTACTCACAGAGGTCTTTGATCTAATTAGAACAAAAAAATTACTTAAACAGCTCAGTAAAGAATATAGTTTTACCAGCAGCGAAATATTCAAATTAGGAAAAATCATGCTGTCAGGTACGCGTATTTTAACGCCTTGGCCTGTAGAAGAAGAGAAAAGTCTAAAGTATACCAGTTGTAATGGTATTCAGTGTGCCGCAACCCGTGGTGTTATTTATGCCCGCATTAACAAGCAAGGTCACATTTACCATCTGTTTGCAACTCACACCCAATCATCTGATGATGATAGCAACCGATCTGCGCGTTTAGCCCAGCTAGAAGAAATGGGAGCATTTATTCGAGCACAAAATATCCCTGCTGACGAAGCCGTCATTTTAGCCGGTGATTTCAACGTCAACAAAATAGGCTTACCCGGCGATCGTGATCAAATGGAATATATTCTTAATGCCACCGAACCTGACAACAAAGGGCACAACCTCTCTTTTGATTCCAATACTAACTATTGGGCAGAAAAACCTTATTTAGAATATCTTGATTACACACTAACAGGAAATGACCATTTACAGCCAATCAGTGCAAGCCAAGAAATATTCGCGCCTCGCGTAGTAACCGAATCACTGTGGGGGATTTGGGACTTATCTGATCATTACGCAGCTCGCGGGTATTTTATCTACCCAACAGAAAAATAACAGCAGAATACACTGTTAATTAATATCTCAGCATCTATTCACTTTAGATGCTGAGATAACCGCTTAAAACTCACAATTACTACTAGATGGATATTCAAAACTAGGCAGTTTCATTGTTTTTAACCTGAAACACTCAAAAGTAGCACTAAAATTAATTTGAGCCCCTTAATATAAGTGTGATCTGCACATACAAAATAATTGCTAATGAATTGTTAAAAACCTATAAACTACCCATTTATAGCTACATGTGTTATTTATCGATGACTATATGAGCAAATATAAAACCACAACTTACAACTTCCAAAGCACAAATAACTAAATTAAGTTTAAAAAATCAAAAAATACAGAGTAAACACAAGAAACAGTTCAATAAACACACAAATACGGTAACAGTTAATAAAAAACACGTAAAACATCAAATTATTTTGATAAATGCGGGTATTTTTTTAGGTTCGAGGCAAAAAAGCGATCTGCATCACTTTAAATAAAATTCAGATCATTATCCTATGCAGCAATTAAGATACAGCGCAATATTACAGGTGAAAGAGAAATGTCAGAACAAGCCACTACAACAATCACGAACGGCACTACGAATGCTGCTAAATGGAACAAAGCAGACACAGAATGGGTATTAAGTCTATTCGGCACAGCAGTAGGTGCTGGTGTTTTATTCTTACCTATTAAAGCAGGTTTAGGTGGTTTTTGGCCGTTAGTATTTCTAGCATTGATTGCAGGCCCAATGACATGGTTCGCGCATAGATCACTTGCTCGCTTCGTTCTATCATCAAAAAATCCAAATTCAGATATTACAGATGTTGTTGAAGAACATTTTGGTAAAGGCGCAGCAAAACTAATCACGTTTGCTTATTTCTTTGCTATCTACCCTATCGTATTAATCTACGGTGTTGGTATTACAAATACATTTGAAAGTTTCATTGTTCACCAACTTGATATCTTCACTGAAATCCCACGCCTAGCGGCTGATGGTGCACCGATGCTTAACGAAGCTGGTGTTCAACTTATGGATAAAGTAAGCGGTATTCCACGTTGGTTACTATCTGGTGGTCTAATTTTAGCAATGACTGCACTGATTCTATTCGGTAAAGAGTTAATGCTTAAAGCGACATCAGCATTAGTTTACCCATTAGTATTCATCCTGTTCGGTTTATCTTTATTCTTAATCCCGAGCTGGAACACAACGATGTTAACAGTTGTTCCTGAAGCATCTTCGTTCTTACCTGTTATCTGGTTATCGATTCCACTGATTGTGTTCTCATTCAACCATTCACCAGTAATCAGCCAGTTTGCTAAAGCACAACGTGAAACTTACGGTGACAACGCAGTAGTAAAATCAGACCTTATCTGTAAACGTGCAGGTCAAATGCTACTTGGTTTCGTTATGCTATTCGTATTCTCTTGTGTGTTATCACTATCACCAGAGCAACTAGCAGAAGCGAAGGCACAAAACATCTCAATCCTGTCTTACCTTGCAAACGTACATGACTCAGTATTAATTCAATACTTTGGTCCTTTCGTAGCATTCGCAGCGATTACGTCTAGCTACTTCGGTCACTACTTAGGTGCTCAAGAAGGTCTAAACGGTCTAGTTAAACAAGTTATGCCGAAAGCATCAGAGAAAAAAATCGGTACATTCTCTATCGTATTCATCGTACTGACTACATGGGTTGTAGCGATTATCAACCCAAGTGTACTAGGCCTTATTGAAACAATCGGCGCACCAATGATTGCTGCTATTTTGTTCCTAATGCCAATGTACGCAATCAAGAAAGTTCCAGCGATGCAAAAATATGCTAGCAATAAAGCAGCAAACATCTTTGTTACTATCTGTGGTCTACTAGCTATCACTTCAGTTATCTACGGCGCATTCTAAACCGCTGTTAACTGTAATGAAAAGTACTGCAATTAACAGTACTTAAGTTAATACAAAACGAAACCGGCGAGCATCTCGCCGGTTTTTTTGTGCTTACATTTTATAAAATTAATAATTCTTATAGCTAAAAATGACATGTCGACCTTAGCGAGCAACTCTTTATACAGTAAACTGATAACACGTCTGGTGTTGATACGTTTTTTCAGGTTGAAGAACTACATTGGGATGGTCCCAGTGCGGATGATTTACCGCATCAGGTACAAACTGAGTTTCTAGCGCAATACCTGCGTAATCTTGATACTCGCCTCCACGACGATTTGGCGTGCCAGCTAACCAGTTTCCGGTATACAGCTGCATCGCTGGTTTAGTGGTAAACACACTTAAAGTAACCACATTATCTGGCGATGTTAAACTTGCCGCTAACGCCCCTTGCAAACAGCTTTTATCTAACACAAACGCGTGATCGTAACCTTTTGCTGCTTGTTGATGTTTATCTAGCATGAAATCTTGAGCAACAAGCTTCGTCGTGATGAAATCAAAATGACTGCCTTGAACGCTCAGCCACTCACCAGTCGGAATGCCGACGTCATCCGTTGGCACAAAGACACCACTATTAATGCTTAAGCTATGCGTTAACGCTGATTGCCCACTATCCGCACCCAGTAAATTAAAGTAGGCGTGATTGGTTAAGTTGATTGGTGTCGCTTTGCTGGTTTTCCCGTGATAACTGAGCACCACCGTATTATCTTCAGTCAGCTGATATTTAACTTTAACTGTGAGTTCACCCGGAAATCCTTGATCACCATCAGGAGAAACTAGCTCAAATTCAACACTGTTTTCCCCACTGTTTTTTTCCGAATTATCCGTCGCTATCCATCGGCGTTTATCAAATCCATAAGTGCCTCCATGCAAGGTATTACCAGCCTGATTAATATCGACTTGATGCGCAACCCCAGCAATAGAGAACTGACCTTTTGCGATACGGTTAGCTACTCGCCCCACGGTCACCCCCATATAACTTTGCTGTAATTGAAAGTCTGACATATGACTTTGACCAAGCAATACTTCTCGCAATTCACCATCTACAGGTACTTTGCAGCTTAACCACGCAGCACCGATATCCATGAGTACGATAGCCATACCGTTATTATTTTTCAGTTCGAACAACTGAGCTGGGCGGCCATCAACAGCCACCTCAGCAGTCATGCTGTCGAACAAGTTTGTTTGCTCATTCATCATCATGCCCTATTATCACGATCTAAAGTGTTGCGACTAAGCCTGCACCATTTTTTGCTTGGCACACATAGATGGATTCTTTTAAACCAGTCGCTGGCTCATACAGTTCTTCAACCGCACGACGCACTGAATCAAGTAATGCAGGTGGCACTAAGGCAACAATACAACCGCCAAATCCGCCACCCGTCATACGCACACCACCATTAATACCGACAACGTCTTTCACGATATTAACTAAGGTATCAACTTCTTTTACCGTGATCTCAAAATCATCACGCATTGATGCATGCGATTCAGCCATCAGTTCTGCCATGCGTTTAATATCACCTGCAGCCAATACACTTGCCGCTTCAACGGTACGATCATTTTCGGTGATCACGTGGCGAGCGCGTTTCGCCACCATGACATCAAGTTCATGCACTTTAGCATTAAACATTTCAATAGACACATCACGTAACGCTTTCACCCCAAATATACGTGCCGCTTCTTCACACTGTTCACGGCGAGTATTGTATTCAGAATCCACCAGCCCACGTTTTTTATTCGAGTTAATGATCACTACAGACATGTTTTCTGGCATTGATACCGCTGTAGTTTCAAGACTACGACAATCAAGTAACATGGCATGATTTTCATTACCTTCTGCCGACACCATTTGATCCATGATGCCGCAGTTACAACCAACAAATTCGTTTTCAGCTTGCTGACCGTTTAACGCAACTTCTGCTTGGCTGATATTTAAATCATATAGATCTTTAAATGTTTGACCGATAACCACTTCCAGCGCAGCAGATGAACTGAGTCCAGCACCTTGTGGCACATTACCTGTTACCGCAATGTCAGCACCTTTAAATTCAAAACCACGTTCAAGCAAACACTTCACTACACCACGAATATAATTCGCCCACATTTTATTGTCTTGAAACATAATAGTCTGGGTAATATCAAATTCGTCCGTTTCATTACCGTAATCCACAGCAACCACACGTACAATATTGTCATCACGGGTAGCCGCTGCCACCACGGTTTGATAGTTGATTGCACAAGGCAATACAAAACCATCGTTATAATCGGTATGTTCGCCAATCAGGTTCACACGACCTGGCGCTTGCACAATATGAGTCGGTGCGTAGTTAAGAACTGAATTGAATGCATTTTTTACGTTTTGAATTAAATTGGTCATCGGTGCCTTCCACACTTTGTAGGGGTCTGAGTTTCTCGTCGAGCGCAGTATCATCACACTGCGTTTACCGACTTTACTTACTATCTTTTTTTATTATGACGGCGGTTTTTCATCACAGCTATTTTCCATCAGTCATCGCTGTTTATAAACGTTCTTTATAATGTACGTCGCTCACATCACGCAGTTTTTGCGCTGCTTGCTCGGCCGTTAAATCACGCTGACTTTCAGCTAACATTTCATAACCCACCATGAATTTACGTACCGAAGCAGAACGCAGTAATGGCGGATAGAAAAGTGCATGTAATTGCCAATGATCTATATCCGTCCCTTCCTCAAAGAATGGCGCGTAATGCCAGCCCATTGAATAAGGGAATGAGCATTGAAAGAGGTTGTCATAACGGCAAGTGAGTTTCTTAATGGCTAACGCTAAGTCATCACGCTGTTCATCTGTTAATTCACTCATACGACGAATGTGTGTTTTTGGCAGTAGCATGGTTTCAAACGGCCACGCCGCCCAATATGGTACAACAGCAAGCCAATGTTCCGTCTCAACGACAGTACGTTCACCGTCTTTTAACTCTGATTCAACGTAATCAACTAATAAACTCGAACCATGCTCTTGCTGGTATTCTTTAAGCAGTTTTTCTTTACGCTCAATTTCATTAGGTAAAAAGCTATTCGCCCACACTTGGCCATGCGGATGCGGTTGCGAACAGCCCATCGCAGCGCCTTTATTCTCGAACGCTTGCACCCATAAGTAATCTTTACCTAATTCCTCAATTTGCTCATTCCAGGTATCAATAACACCGCGGATTTTTTCAACAGGTAGTTCTGGTAATGTTTTACTGTGATCCGGCGAAAAACAGATAACGCGGCTTAACCCACGTACACCTTCGGTCTTAAACAACGGGTTAGTTGATTTTGGTGCTTCAGGTGAATCAGGCATGAGCGCGGCAAAATCATTACTAAACACATATGTGCCGTCATAGTTTGGATTTTCATCACCGGAAATACGTTTGTTAGTCGGGCATAAAAAACAGGTTTTTTCATACGTCGATAACTCGGCTGTATCAGGTTCTTCACCTTGACCACTCCACGGACGTTTTGCTCGGTGTGGTGATACTAAGATCCACTGACCCGTTAATGGGTTATAACGACGATGTGGATGATCAATTGGATTAAATTCTTGGCTAGATTCCGACTTATATTTAGAGTTAGACATGAGATTAATATCCTTGTTGATTCGTTGACTGCCAGCGCCATGTATCAGCACTCATTTCCATCACAGTGCGCGTGGCTTTCCAACCGAGATCTTGTTCGGCTTTTGCTGTATTGGCCCAGCACTCGGCAATGTCACCAGCGCGGCGTGGACATAATTGGTAAGGAATTGGTTGGCCTGATACCTGTGCAAACGCATTCACCATTTCTAATACACTTGAACCTTTACCTGTGCCGAGGTTATAAATATGTAATCCCGATTTTTGGCCTACCGCGGTTAATGCGGCAATATGACCATCGGCTAAATCCATAACGTGGATATAATCTCGAACCCCCGTACCATCCGGTGTTGAATAATCATCACCGAACACTGACAATGATTCGCGACGACCAACTGCAACCTGCGCAATAAACGGCATTAAGTTATTTGGGATCCCTTGCGGATCTTCACCCATGGTGCCAGACGGATGAGCGCCAACCGGGTTGAAGTAGCGTAGTAAGGTAATGCTCCAATCATTTTCAGCATCAAAAAGGTCAGAAAAACATTCCTCGACCATAAATTTACTGCGACCATAAGGGTTGGTCGTCGCACCTGTCGGGGAATCTTCGGTAATTGGTACAACCTCTGGATCACCATAAACGGTCGCCGAAGAGCTAAATACGATGCTTTTCACATTGGCGTTACGCATTGAGCGTGCCAACACGAGTGAACCATTTACATTGTTATCGTAGTATTCCAATGGTTTTTGCACTGATTCACCAACCGCTTTTAACCCTGCGAAGTGAATAACCGATGCGATCGTATGTTCAGTGAAAATTTGGTCTAGAAAGGTTTCGTCACGCACGTCACCTTGATAAAAAATAGGGCGAACCTGCGTTAATGCTTCAATACGATCGAGTACCGCCAATTTACTGTTATCTAAATTATCGATAATAATAGGCTCAATGCCTGCTTCAATCATCTGCACACATGTATGGCTTCCAATATAGCCCATGCCACCAGTTACCAATATTTTCACAACGAATTCTCCCGCAATTTTAAGACACGAAGTCAGTGGTTCTCTAAAATATTTGAGTACCCTACCGATCAAATGTAAACGTTTCCACAAAAACAACCGCCGATTAGTAAAGTTTTACTAAAAATGAGATTTAGGTATCAAAAATTTCATTTATTCCGTAAAATACCCCACTATAAAAGAACAATAATGAATGGGCTGGAGGATGAATGGCAACATTAAAGGAAATAGCCAACGAAGCTAAGGTTTCATTAGCGACGGTATCGCGTGTATTAAATGAAGATCCAACATTAAGTGTAAAAGAAGAAACCAAACGACGTATCTTTGAAATAGCAGAAAAGCTGGAATACAAAACCAGTTCAACGCGAAAACTGGCAAGCGCATTACCTGCGAAAATAAAAGAGCATCTGCACTTTCTCGCCCTGTATAATTACAAGCAAGATACTGAAATAAATGACCCTTATTACCTGGCTATTCGTCACGGCATAGAAACTCAATGTGATAAGTTTGATATAGCCCTGACCAACAGTTACGAGAGCAACCTCAATATTAAGAACTCGCAAGTAGACGGGATCTTATTAATTGGTCGTCAAAGTAAAGAACAACTAACGGCGATAAAAAAACTCACTAAAAACATTGTTTATATTGATTACACAGATCATGAAGAAGCCTTTGACTCTGTCGATATCGACCTAGCTAGAATCAGCAAGCAAGTTATTAATCACTTTACCAATCAAGGCTATAGCCGCATTGGCTTTATTGGTGGTCAGGATGATATTGATACACCGGATATCCGTGAACAAGCCTTTAGCGAATATGGTCAGCTAAAAGGCGTCGTATTGGAATCAGATTTATACCGCGGTGACTTCTCAAGTTCATCAGGTTATAAACTCGCGAAAAAGATGCTTGAAACTGATTATCCGAATGCTTTTTTTATCGCGTCAGATTCAATCGCCATCGGTGTATTACGCGCTATTCATGAGCAAGGTCTATCCATACCTAACGACATAGCCTTGATCAGTGTTAACGATATTCCGACCGCTAAATTTACTTTTCCATCGTTATCAACGGTACGTATTCATTCAGAATTAATGGGGAGCCAAGGGGTTAATTTATTGATTGAGCGCCGCCGAGATGAACGTGTGATCCCGATTAATGCGTATATTCCAAGTAACTTACGTTTACGCGATACCACCAAGAAATAGCATGAACTAAAATCAAAGCAGCATATCGCTATGCTGCTATCCCCCCCCTCTTCTTTCTTACCCCCTTTCAAGCGACTTCTTAACATTCCCTCTACCCGTTCACTTTACAGCATACAAATTAGTTACATTACAACCTTGAGTTAACGTTATCTAGCTCACAAAAATTAGCATCTACTGTGATCCAGTTAAAAGTAAAACAACCTCCCGCTTTGTTTTACTAAAACTTTAGTTAACATGCTTTACCAGAAGCAATTTGCTAAATTTTTTAGAACTATCGCTATCGTCTTGGAGGCTACACGTGAACAATTGGGAAAACTTCTTCCGCCTGAATGAAAATAGAATGGCACCGCGTGCTTACTTTTTCTCATACGACTCAGTACAAACAGCAAGAACATTCCAACGTGAATTAAGCAGCCACTATCAACTTCTAAGTGGCCAATGGAACTTTAACTTTTTCACTAATCCGCTGCTTGTACCTGACGAATTTTATTCTCAGTACATGATCAACTGGGACAAGATCACCGTTCCAAATATGTGGCAAATGGAAGGCCATGGCGATCTTCAATATACCGATGAAGGTTTCCCATTCCCGATTGATGTGCCTTTCGTACCAAGTGATAACCCAACTGGTGCTTACCAACGTACATTCACGTTGGGCGATACATGGAGCAATAAGCAAACCATCATCAAGTTCGATGGCGTTGAAACTTACTTTGAAGTTTACGTTAACGGTCACTATGTTGGTTTTAGTAAAGGCAGTCGCTTAACGGCTGAATTTGATATCTCAGAATTTTCCCAACAAGGTGAAAACTTACTGGCCGTGCGTGTAATGCAATGGGCTGATTCAACTTACATTGAAGATCAAGATATGTGGTGGACAGGCGGTATCTTCCGTGATGTTTACTTAGTGGGTAAAGAACAAGTACACGTGCAAGATCTTACCGTCTGTACTGACTTTGATGATACTTACCAAAATGCGACCCTGTCTTGTAAAGCGGTGCTAGAAAACTTAACACCGGATCCAGTGGCTAATTATTCACTCGAATATACCTTATATGATGATGCAACAGCGCTGGCAGAAGGTAATATCAAGTCATTGGATTTTGCTTCGACTCAAAATGTAAACGTTACCATTGATCTGGTTAACCCTATTCACTGGACTGCTGAAAATCCTCACTTGTATCAATTAGTACTGACACTAAGAAACGAACAAGGCGAGGTACTTGAGATCATCCCGCAGCGTGTTGGTTTCCGTGATATTAAAGTGCGCGATGGTTTGTTTTACATCAATAACAAATACGTCATGTTACACGGCGTTAACCGCCACGATAACGATCACCTAAAAGGGCGTGCTGTCGGTATGGAGCGTGTTGAGAAAGACATCATCTTGATGAAGCAACACAACATCAACTCAGTACGTACCGCACATTATCCAAATGATCCCCGTTTTTACGAGCTGTGTGATGTATATGGTTTATTCGTGATGGCCGAAACCGATGTGGAAACCCACGGTTTTGCTAACGTGGATGACTTGAGCCGTATCACTAATGATCCAGCTTGGGAACTGGTATTCGTTGAACGTATCGAACGCCACATCCATGCTCAAAAAAACCATGCCTCTATCATCATGTGGTCGCTGGGTAATGAATCTGGTTATGGCTGTAACATCAAAGCTATGTATGCAGCTGCAAAAGCAATTGATGACACACGCTTAGTGCATTATGAAGAAGACCGTGATGCCGAAGTGGTTGATATCATCAGTACCATGTATTCTCGCGCGCAATTAATGAATGCCTTTGGTGAACACCCACATAACAAACCACGCATCATTTGTGAATATGCGCATGCTATGGGTAATGGTCCAGGCGGATTGACGGAATACCAAAACGTGTTCTACAAACATGATTCTATTCAAGGTCATTTTGTTTGGGAATGGTGTGACCACGGAATTCTGGCTAAAGATGAAAGCGGCACTGAATTTTTGAAATACGGTGGCGATTACGGTGATTACCCAAATAACTATAACTTCTGTATGGATGGTCTGGTTTATTCAGATCAAACACCGGGTCCGGGGTTAAAAGAATACAAGCAAGTAATTGCACCTGTGAAGATCCGCGCGAAAGATGCGACAAACGGTATTTTCACTGTTGATAACAAGCTGTGGTTCTCAAACCTTGATGATTACACCATTACAGCTGAAATACGCGCCGAAGGTGAAACACTACAAAGCACTACATTTAAAGTAATCGAACTAGCAGAAAACAGCAGCCGTGATATTGAAATTACCCTGCCAGAGTTAGATGGTCGTGAAGTATTCATTAATTTCACGGTACGCAAAGACTCTCGCACGCGTTACAGCGAAGCAAACCACGACATCGCAATTTACCAAATACAATTAAAAGAGAACACCCAACAACTACCTACATTCGCGAATAGCAATTCCATTGCATTAGACGTAGTTGAATCTCGCTTAAATTATGTGGTTAAAGGGCTAAATTTTGCAGTTAACTTCTCTAAAGTGAACGGTAAATTAACATCATGGTTGGTTAACGGCGAAGAGCTGATTGCCAGTTCACCAAAACTGAATTTCTTCAAACCTATGGTTGATAACCACAAACAAGAACACGATGGTTTGTGGGAACCTGCTCACTTGCACATAATGCAAGAGCACTTCCGTTCAATTGCGCTTGAAGAAATAGACGGTAAAGCGATCTTCACCGTGACCAGCATTATTGCACCACCGGTATTTGATTTTGGTATGCGTTGTACTTACGTGTACGAAGTGAATAAAGAAGGCCAAATCAACATTCAACTTGCTGGCGAACGCTACGGTAAATACCCACATGTTATCCCAGTACTTGGCTTAGATTTAGGCATCAATAATGACTTCGACCAAGTGCAATACTACGGTCGCGGTCCTGAAGAAAACTACCAAGACAGCCAGCAAGCTAACATGATTGATGTGTACAAAACGACAGTTGCAGATATGTTTGAGAACTATCCGTTCCCACAAAACAACGGCAACCGCCAACATGTACGCTGGGCATCATTAGCAAACCGCCAAGGTACTGGCTTGTTTGTGAAACCAGAGCAAGAAATTAACTTCAGTGCTTGGTTCTACACCAACCAAAACATCCATGAAGCACAACACACGATTGAACTTGAAAAGAGCGGTTACATTACCGTGAACCTTGACCACAAATTGATGGGCTTAGGGTCAAACTCTTGGGGTTCGGAAGTATTAGATTCATACCGTGTGTACATGGATAAGTTTAACTACGCATTAACGCTAGTCCCTTTTCACCAGGGTGGTTGCAAGTCAAGCGCACTCGCAAATCATACGTTCACAACAACGGACGACGCGATTCAAGCACACACTCTTATTGGCGGAGATAAGTAATGATCGTTTTAGATAATTTAGACCAATTCAAAGTGGTATATCGCGATGGCCGTAAATGGCATCGCTGCATTGAAGCAATTGAGAACATCGGCAATCTAAGAGATGGCGTGATGTACTCTATCGGCGATTCGTTGGTGTACATGATTGAAGATGGCATCGCACGTAATACCGAAACCTTTGAAGGCAATCGTCGTTACTTTGATGTGCATTATTACTTAGCAGGCCGTGAAACGGTAGAAATAGCAGACAAGTCTGATCTTGAGTTAGTGCAAGTTTACTCCGATGAAACTGACCGTGAATACCTGACAGGTCACGGTGAAATACAGCAACTTTGTGAAGGCCAAGTCGCTGTATTTGATAACTCAAAAGCGTACCGATTCCACGGTGATAATACGGTGCGAAAAGTGGTACTGAAAGTCACAATCGAAGACGGCTATTTTTTGAATAAATAATTAAATAAGTAGTTGAATAAATAGCTAGATAAATAGTTACATCAGTAACCAAATAGATAGTTAAATAATAAAATCTGGGCACGTATCCAGAACTAAAAATGAGAGAGGGATTGGAGCTTAACCGTCCAAATCCCTCCTTACCTACATTTGAAACACGATACATCGGAGTACCTTATGTCAACATCTAGACGAGGCACGATAGGCAAATTTGCCCTACTGTCCATGACTTTTGCAGCGGTTTTTAGCTTCAATAATATTATTAATAATAATATTGAAATAGGCTTATCGTCTGCCCCTATGTTCTTTCTCGCAACCATCTTTTATTTTATCCCGTTCTGCTTAATTGTGGCTGAATTTGTGTCACTCAACAAAAGTTCTGAAGCGGGTGTTTACTCTTGGGTAAAAAGTTCGCTAGGTGGTCGCTGGGCGTTCATCTCAGCTTATACTTATTGGTTCGTTAACCTCTTCTTTTTCACGTCACTGTTACCAAGAATTATTGCTTACGCGTCGTATGCCTTCTTAGGGTTTGAGTATATATTCACCCCAATGACAACGGCGGTTTTAAGTACCTTACTTTTCGCGGTTGCAACACACGTATCAAATAACGGAGCCAAATTACTGGGTCCAATTACGACCGTTACATCGTCACTCATGCTGTTACTCACACTGTCTTACATCATCCTGTCAGCTGGCGCTTTAATGGGCGGTATTGTACCTGCGGACCCAATTTCAATTGAAGCGATGACACCATCGTTTAACTGGGCATTCCTCGGTGTGATCACCTGGATTTTTATGGCTGCAGGTGGCGCAGAATCTGTTGCTGTTTATGTGAATGATATTAAAGGCGGCCACAAGTCATTCGTTAAAGTCATCATCCTTGCAGGTATCTTTATTGGTGCACTTTACTCTGTGGGTTCTATCTTAGCGAACGTCTTTGTGACACGTGAAGCATTGAAATTTACCGGCGGCTCTGTGCAAGTATTTGAAGGCCTTGCAAGACACTTCGGTTTACCAGAAATCATGATGAACCGTTTTGTTGGTATCATCTCGTTTACTGCCATGTTGGGTTCATTATTAATGTGGACGGCAACACCAGTGAAAATCTTCTTCTCTGAAATTCCAAAAGGTATTTTTGGTGAAAAGACGGTGGCACTCAACAAACAAGGTGTACCGGTACGCGCAGCATGGATTCAATTCTTAATTGTTATCCCACTGATGTTTATCCCAACATTGGCGTCTGACACGGTGCAAGACTTAATGAGCACTATCATCAACATGACAGCGGCAGCGTCTATGCTACCACCTCTGTTCATCATGATTGCTTACCTCAACCTACGCTTAAAATTAGATCACCTCGAGCGTGACTTCCGCATGGGTTCTCGCTTTACCGGTATCGCTATTGTGTCTGTACTTATCGCTATCTTTACTGTTGGGTTCTTTGCTTCAACCTTCCCAACTGGCGCAGACATCATGACTATTATTTTCTACAACGTTGGCGGGATTGTTATTTTCCTTGGCTACGCGTGGTGGAAATACAACAAGTATGAACAATCACTGACACACGAAGAACTTGCTGAAGAAGCAAAACCTGCAGTTCAATTATAGGCGTTGAATTACATTATGAAGCACCAGTGACATCGGTGCTTCCTTTGTTAAACACAGATAAGTAAGCACAGCGACATGTTCTATTATACTCATTTGGTCTGTTGCTTATTTTCTGTTTAATGACTTAACCACAGTAATTTTTAGTAAAGCTAATAATTGGATATTTACTAAAGATCACTTAATAATTTAATTAATATAGGATACGTTAATTATGTCTCAATCTGTACGTGGCACGATAGGAAAGTTCGCTTTGTTATCTATGACTCTCGCGGCGGTATTTAATGTCCGTAACATTGTTAATAATAATATCGAATTAGGCTTAAGTTCAGCGCCTATATTTTTACTGGCTACCTTGGTTTACTTTATCCCATTCGTGTTTATTATTTCTGAATTTGTATCTGCCAATAAAGATTCAGAATCAGGCATGTATGACTGGTTGAAAAAACCATTAGGCACAAAGAATGCCTACCTTGGTTCGTTCCTGTATTGGTTTGTGAACCTATTTTGGTTTGTATCACTACTACCAAACGTAATTGCTTATGCGTCTTATGCAATGCTTGGATATGAGTACAATTTCTCTCCAGTGGTAACTTCTATTATCTCGATTGTTTTGTTTGCTGCGGCAACGCACATTTCGACAAAGGGTGCATCTTGGTTAGGTAGAATTTCTGAACTTGTGGCTTACGGTGTATTCGCGCTGTTTGGTATCTATGTTGTTGGGGCGGTAATGGCACTCGGTAGTGACCATGTTCCGGCTCAACCAATTACGATGGAAGCAATGACGCCGACGATCAACTGGGCAACGATTGGTATTATGTGCTGGATCTTCCAAGCTGCAGGTGGTGCTGAAACAGCGGCTGCATATTTGAAAGATGTGAAAGGCGGTCAGAAAACGTTTATCCGCGTGATCATCTCAGCAGGTATCCTTATCGGTGCTATGTATGCAATTGGCTCTCTATTAGTAAACGTATTCGTTCCACGTGAGTCACTGACTTATGCTGGCGGTATGGTTGAAATATTTACCGGTATGGCGCAATACTTCAATGTTAATGAAAACGTAGTGGGTCGCTTGGTTGGTATCATTCTGTTCATTGCGATGTTTGGCTCGATGATGATGTGGACAGCTGCACCAGTTAAAATTCACTTTTCTGAAATTCCAAAAGGCGTATACGGCGAGAAAACAACTGAACTTAACGAGCACGGTGTACCAGTACGTGCCGCTTGGTGGCAGTTCGCATTCGTGGTAATCATGTTAGTGGTTAATGGTTTCGGTTCTGAATCGGTACAAGAGATGATGAGCACAGCAATTAACTTAACTGCTGGTACAGCGATGTTACCGCCTATCTTTATTATGGTTGCTTACTTCATCTTCCGTCTTAAATACGATGACACACCACGTGATTTCCGCATGGGTTCTCGTAAAGTGGGTATGACTATTGTTTCAATTCTTATCGTTATCTTTGTGGTAAGTATGACAGCATCAGCATTCCCAACAGGTGTTGATTTAGTGAATGCATTCTTTATCAACGTATTCATGACGATGGTGTTCTCTGCAATTGCATGGTGGTGGATCTCTCGCTTTGAAAAGAAGCAAGCACAAGGTGAAACGACAGCGAAGCAGACATTAGCTTCAGCGACAAAATAAACCTAGACTACTTCTAGAATAAGCTTATGAAGGCACTGAGATTATCAGTGCCTTTTTCTATCTGACACACAGACTCCAATTTCTTACTTTGTCATAATTACCTACCATTAATATAATTAATGATAGGTAATTAGTAATAAATTAAGCTGGTTGTAACGCTTCGCTAATTTCTACCTTTTCAGTTGCAGTGAGTCCATCACTTGGTAAAAACTCTTTACCCCAACCCAAACCTGCAATTTCTTCTTCGATCATAGCTGCAATCTCATCTTTATCATAACCAACGCCAGCTAAAACCTCTTGTGTAGAATGACCAAACCTCTCAGTTGGAGTAACAGATTTAATAAATGCTTCTACTGGACGAATAGCATAATGATCAACTTGTGTTAATTTGTGGCCACTAGGGTGATTTGGATAGATAGAAAAAGCATAGCTTCCCCTGTCTATCCCTGCTGTCCCATTAATTTCACGACTGTATTGTTTACGTAAATCTTCAATGTTACGGGGGATGACGGCTGCAATATCAATCTGGTGTAGCGCATCGATCCATGTTTGAGATTTTTTGGTTACCAAAATGCTTGTTAAAAATACTTTTTTATCTTGAGCATCAGTCAGTTTTTCTAAACCTGAGATAGTGGCTAATTTATCTTGCTCTTGCATGTTAGAGTCAATGAAAATCCAACCGTCTAGGGTCTTATAGAAGTGTGACAAAGCATTATACCCAAGTGCATCACGACCAGACGGTTCATTAAATGGTGCTCGGCCTTCATAATCAAAAGCAAATGGGAGTTGCGCTAAATTTGTTACAGCTGAAAGCGATGTTCTTGCACGGCTTACTTCACCAGTACGTTGTAAATGGAATAACGATGTTGCCATAGCTAAACCGCCAGCGAAACCACAATTAACATCGAGAGTACCCAGATGAGCATGTTCTTCTGGCGTTGCTATTCCACCAAATCTGCTCATGATACCACTGTTAGCTTGGATAATATCATCGTAACCAATATAGTTTGTTTTAGGGCCTTCCAATGGACCACCTAAACAATCTAAACGGCAGAACAATATTTTTGGATTAATAGCTAATAGGCTTTCTGAATCTAGGCCTAAATGTACCATTTGTCTGCTTGGCGCATTAATTAAAACAATATCACTTTCTTGTACTAAACGATTGAATATTTCACGACCTTTGTTTGACATTATATCTATTAACGCGCTCTTTTTACCCATATTAGTTAGGAAAGTAAAAAACGTACCGATCAGTGGGTCATACATAGGAGAGACAGTATCAATTTTTGTTACTTCTGCGCCAAAACGTGTGAGTAATGCCGCAGCATGTGGTCCTGCAATAACGTTTGTTAAATCAAGGATTTTAATACCGTCTAACCAACCTTTATGACTAACAATTGTTGAAGCTTCGGGTAAGTTACGCGCAGCTTCGTTGACTGATAATAAATCTAAAGCACGTGCAACGGTCACATTCATACGTGCTGTCGGTGTGACCATATCTGTTGCACATTCTTCTAACCATGCAATTGGGCCTGGCTGTTTCATTAAACCATACTGTGAGTCTTCAACTTTAACAATAAGACCTGATTTTTCGCAATGTTCACTGTTTACCCATTCTTGCGTGGTACGATGTGGTGCACCTGGAATCTTTCCTTCACCAAAAATCCCCCCCCATTCTTCGGATGTCTTTGTAAGGAATGCCACTTTCATTTTTGTTGATATAATATCGGCCCATTTTTTAGGTAGTGGATAAACACCGATTGATGTTTCTCCATCCCATTCATTTGTTGGTAAATGTAGATTTTCAACTTCAGGTAAACCATCACTAATAAGTTCTTCATAAATGCCTAATGCCTTTAATGCACGTTTTGCATGATTTCGATGTGATGGGCAAACGCAATAAAACATGCGGCCATCTGCACATAAATATGTACGGTAAAATGGGTCTAAGTACTCTTGAAGGTCCTCGTAACTTAAATCCATTTCGATATTGTTTGCTTGACGATATTCAATTTCATGATCACGCATTGTTTTATAACGATTTGGTAAATTTTCAACAACATAAGAATTATATGATAAGCCTTCCATTAGCGCTGCAACAATTGGCACCTCTATATGATCACCTCGGCCGCTTTTTTCTCTGGCATAAAGCGCCAAAATAACAGCGCTTGCGGCAAGTACGGTTGCGTATGAAGAACCTAATGGCAATGGAGAAAAACTTGGATTTAAACCCATCAAGACTCGGTTATACCCCATATCACTAAACGCACCGGATGCAGCTGAAACGATTGCTTCCGTTGCTTTCCAGCCACTACGCAGTTCATCATTACTTGCAAACCCAGGTACAGATAATGTAACCAAAGCAGGATTTTCTTGGCGTAGTGTTTCAAAATCGATGCCTAGTTTTTTCATTACACCAGGGCGAAAGCTTTCTAGTACAACATCAGCTTTTGCTATTAGGCTCAGCGCTTCTTTCTGTTGGGTTGGGTCTTTCAAGTCTAGACGAAGACAACTCTTATTACGGTTCAATATGGCGTTGGCAGGGTGATCCCAAAGAGGGCCTGTCGGTGGATCAATGTGAATGACCGTTGCGCCTAAGTCAGCGAGAATCATTGCAGCACCTGGGCCAGCTATTTGCTGACCAAAATCGATAATAGAAATACCTTTAAGTGGTAATTGAATTTGAGTTGTCATGATTAGATTCCAATTATATGAATTTCGATTTTATGATGTGAATTATTAATATCGTGTTCTTTCAAACGGATACTATTAGCAAAATAAAAATCAGACCAGCAACAAAAATTTAACCTTAGATGTGTTTTTTTTTATGGCTAAAAATAAAGTGACAAGTCTCATATTCTTACTTGTAAATCTTTGACATTTTTCTTAAAACAATAAAGTACCACCTACGAGGTATCCCCAAGCGACTGTTTTATAACTATAAAAAAACTATGGCCATAGAGGTGATTTAAATTACTTTTCAATCACAGGTAACTGCTTAACAATGCAAACACTGAATTTATGACCTGCAATTAAGTTTCAGCATCACTTTATTAACATTTATGACAGGGGTTTCATTGTTGTAAATTACGTATTAAAAGCCGAAATACAATACGGTGATATATGACATTGTTGGTAGGTAATAATATTGATACATAATCTAAGGAGCTGTTTGTGAGTCATCAAAATATGATCGCGAAGGAAGGATTTTTTAAAGGTTCAAATCCAGTCATGATGATTGGATCAGGGCTATTAATTTTATTTTTTATTATTTTTACAATTGTTGGTGGAGATTTTGCCAATACCATTTATAACAATTCAAAACAATTTATTACAGATAATTTAAGCTGGTATTACATTGGTTTAATGAGCATATTTTTATTTATCTCAATCTGGTTGATTTTCAGTCGCTTTGGTAAAGTACGCTTAGGCAAAGAGACTGATAGACCTGAATATAGTGATTTCGCTTGGTTTTCGATGCTATTCAGTGCTGGTATCGCCATTGGTATTCTATTCTGGAGTATCGCAGAACCTATATATCACTACCAATCAAACCCCTTTGTCAGTGCCGCGATAGATCCTGAAGGTGCAAAACAAGTTGCGATGCGAGTGACGATTTTCCATTGGGGATTACATGGCTGGGCTATATTCGCTCTTATTGGCTTAGCCTTATCTTATTTTTCGTATAATAAAGGACTACCACTGACGATACGTTCAGCATTGTATCCGATATTTGGTGAAAAAATTTATGGCCCAATAGGCCACACAGCAGATTATCTAGCCGTGTTTGGCACTGTATTTGGTATTGCAACATCGCTTGGCCTTGGCGCTCAACAAATAAATGCGGGTATGAGCTATTTACTTGGTTTTGAAGTATCGACAGTCAATCAAATCATCATTATCGCCATTGTGTCAGTAGTCGCTATCGGCTCGGTATTACTAGGTGTTGATAAAGGTATTAAAGTCATTAGTACCATCAATATGAAGCTGACGATTGTCATCCTGGTATTATTTTTGATACTCGGACCGACGGTTTATATTTTAAGTGAATTTGTACTTAATTTTGGTGATTATTTAACAAATGTTGTCGGACTTGGTTTTTGGGTTAACACTAATCCAGATGACTCTTGGCAAGGTGATTGGACAATTTTCTATTGGGGTTGGTGGTTATCTTGGGCACCATTTGTTGGTGTATTTATCGCTCGTATCTCAAAAGGACGTACGATTCGGGAGTTTGTAGCGGGAGTTTTAGTTGCACCAACGATAATGGGCGCGTTCTGGATCACCACATTTGGCTCTACTGCATTTTATTTAGAACAAGCAGGTGCAGGTATTATCGATGCGGTAAACACTGACATGACGATGGCCTTGTTTAAAACAATTGAAGCGATGGATTCAGGCTCAATAATTACCATCTTAATGGCTGTCATTTGTGTCGTAATGCTTGTGACCTATTTTGTCACTTCAGCAGACTCTGCGACATTAGTTATTTGTTCACTGGTGTGCATGGGTGAAAAAAATCCATTACCAAGATACCGCATTTTCTGGGGCTGTGCGATAGGCGCATCTGCAGCAGTGCTGCTACTTGCTGGAGGCTTAAAGACATTGCAAACCGCATCAGTATTGGCCGCACTACCATTTTCGTTCGTTATTATACTTTCTGTTATAGGCTTAATCCGTGCATTACATGAGGATTATCCAACTGAATCAGCAACACTTGCCGAGCTAAAGTAATAACAATCAAATAGCGAGGGGTTATTGGTTCCCCTCTATATTATAAATAGGAAGATAGTCATGTCATCACAAGTAATATTACCACGCATAATGCAAATTGGCGCTGGTGCAAGTAAAGATATAGTGAACGTTTTAAATAACTTGGGCGTATCGAAACCCTTGATAATTACAGATAAAATGATGGTCAAATTAGGTTATGCAGCTCAAATCAAAAATGCATTAGCATTATCAAATTTAGCCGCTGAAATCTTTGATGATACAGTCCCAGAACCGACTGTCGCTTCGATTCAAAATGGTATCAATAAAGCTAAAAGTGGTGATTTTGATTGCTTAATCGCACTGGGTGGTGGCAGTCCGATTGATAGCGCGAAAGCAATCTCTGTTTTGTCACAATTTGGTGGTGAAATGCGTGATTATAAAGTACCGAGGGTTGTTAGCGAGCAAGGATTACCCCTAATTGCAATTCCAACGACCGCTGGCACTGGTACTGAATGTACATGTTTCACGATTATAACCGATGAAAAGAATGATGAAAAAATGTTATGCGCAGGCGTTGGTTTCATGCCTGTTGCAGCATTGGTTGATTTTGAGTTAACCCTCTCATTACCAGCCCGAATTACCGCGGATACCGGCATTGACGCATTAACGCATGCGATCGAAGCTTATGTAAGTAGAAAATCGAATACGTTTAGTGACTCACAAGCTATCTCAGCGATGAAGCTCATCGCGCCAAATTTACGTAAAACATATCATGACGGTAATGATAAAACGGCACGTGAAAACATTATGTTAGGTTCTACGCTTGCTGGCATGGCGTTTTCAAATGCTTCGGTTGCACTTGTTCATGGCATGAGTCGTCCCATTGGTGCCGCTTTTCATGTACCTCACGGCTTATCTAATGCGATGTTATTACCTGCAGTTACCGCATTTTCTATTCCTGCAGCACCAGAACGTTATGCTAATTGTGCAAAAGCCATGGGCATTGCAAGTGAAACAGATTCAACTGATGTCGCCAATGAAAAATTGATTCTAGAACTTAAGGCTCTAAATGTTGAGCTTAACGTACCAACACCAGCTGAGTTTGGTATTGAGGGCGCTAAGTACTTTGATTTGCTGCCTACAATGGCAAAACAAGCATTAGCGTCAGGCTCACCAAATAACAATCCTCGGGTTCCAAGCATTGACGAAATGATTGCGATATATAAAGAGATTTGGGTTGATTAACTACCCAACTTTTACATGTAGCATTTTATATTAATTTAAATATAGCGAATATTCGCTTATCAAAAGGGAAGATCTCTCATGAGTGAAGTAGTAATGGATAAATCTCAAGCGACAATCACAGAATTAACAACTATTGGTCAGCTGATTGACGGTGAAATGATTATTGATGGTGAACGTAGTCAGCCTATCTTCAACCCATCGACAGGTAGGTCAGAAAAGAATATTGATCTTGCCAGTGTTGCAACTGTTGAAGCTGCGATTACAAGTGCTCAAGCGGCATTCCCTGCATGGCGTAATACGGCACCTATTAAGCGTGCTCGTGTTATGTTTAAATTTAAAGAATTATTGGAACAGAATGCAGAAAAAATCTGCGAACTTATCGGCCAAGAACACGGTAAGATCTCTCATGATGCGATGGGTGAATTACAACGTGGTATTGAGAATGTGGAATACGCATGTGGTGCGCCAGAACTACTAAAAGGTGAATTTAGTAAAAATGTAGGACCAAGTATCGATTCCTGGAGCGAATTTCAACCACTTGGTGTGGTAACGGGTATAACACCATTTAACTTTCCTGTGATGGTACCTTGCTGGATGTTTCCAATGGCGATCGTGTGTGGTAACACATTCATTCTTAAGCCATCTGAACGCGACCCGAGCGCAACACTATTCATTGCTCAGTTACTACAAGACGCGGGTTTACCAAAAGGCGTACTTAACGTCATTAATGGTGATAAAACCGCGGTTAATACACTATTAACAGATAAGCGTGTTCAAGCCGTTAGCTTTGTAGGCTCAACACCGATTGCGGAATATATTTATTCTACAGCAGCTGCTAATGGTAAACGTTGTCAAGCACTTGGTGGTGCTAAAAACCACGCCATCATTATGCCAGATGCTGACATGGACAACGCTGTAAATCAGCTTGTTGGCGCTGCATTTGGTTCATCTGGCGAACGCTGTATGGCATTATCTGTTGCTGTTGCTGTGGGCGACACAGCTGGTGACTTGTTGGTTGAAAAAATGACGATTGCAATGCAAGACTTAAAGGTAGGTCCATATAGCAATCCAAAAAATGATTTTGGCCCTGTTATTACAAAAGCACATCAAGAAAAAGTAAATGCGTATATTGATAGTGCAGAAAAAGATGGCGCCACGATTGTTGTTGATGGTCGTAATCCTGAAGTGGTTGGATATGAAGACGGCTTTTATGTTGGCGGTACATTAATTGATAACGTAACAACAGATATGTTGAGCTACAGAGACGAGATATTTGGCCCTGTACTACAAGTTATTCGTGTTAATACAATGCAAGAAGCAATGGCGTTAATCGATGCTCATGAATACGGTAACGGTACCTGTATCTTCACGCGTGATGGTGAAGCTGCACGTTACTTCTCTGATCATATTCAAGTTGGTATGGTTGGTATTAACGTACCATTACCTGTACCAGTTGCTTATCATAGCTTTGGTGGTTGGAAACGTTCTTTATTTGGTGATTTACATGCGTATGGTCCAGATGGTGTTCGTTTCTATACTAAACGAAAAACAATTACCCAGCGCTGGCCTTCAACAAGTCTGCGCGAAAATGTTGAATTCGCAATGCCAACATTAAAATAAGCCGAATAATAAGTTCGAGCCTGTTTATCTTTTGTCTGTAGCCGCAAAAAAGTTTAGTGCTACAGACAAATTATTTGAACAATAAAAATATATTTTAACCCATTAACATATCTAACTTTTTATTTTCATTCCGAATTAAATTAAGTTGAGCATGCTCTTAATATAAGTTTTTATCTTAGATCTAAGTCTAATAAAAGTTAATTTTAGCATGATAACATTCGCGACAACATGTCTCATTTATGGTTCTAAAATGAAAAAAAATCTCCCACCTTTAAACTGGTTACGCTCTTTTGAAGCATCAGCTCGCCATTTGAATTTTACACAAGCGGCGAATGAACTGAATTTAACTCAAGCTGCAATTAGTACTCAAATAAAATGCTTAGAATCTAATTTAGGTATGCCTCTATTTACACGTTTACCACGTGGTTTAACATTGACTGATTCTGGACAATCATACTTTCCACCCGTTAGCGAAGCCATTAATAAACTTGCAGCCACAACAAATGAGATTTTTGGTGATAGCAAAAAAATAAAAATTACAGTCTGTTCTAACCTCGTATTTTTTTGCCAATGGTTAGCACCTAAAATGGCATCCTTTTATGAACAACATCCTGATATTCTCATCCGTTTTACGAGTAATATTTGGGCCGATGATCTTGATAAAGATTCAGATATTAATGTGGGATACGGTCATGGAAATTGGGACGGTTTTAGATCTGACAGGTTGACTTGGGATGAGTTAATACCAGTATGTAGCCCCACATTATTAAGTGGTATGCCAATCCCTAAATGCCCAAGTGAACTTAATGATCACTCTTTATTGCATGTTATTGGTTATGAAGAAGGCTGGGGACACTGGCTTAACGCTACTGGATTTCATGATATTAATACTGATAAAGGGATGACATTTGATACGTTAGTATCGGCATTTGAAATGGCAAAATATGGTCATGGAATTGCACTCGGACGTAGTTCATTGGTAAAAAAATCAATACATAAAGGTGAGTTAATAGCCCCCTTTTCGCAAACGATACCGACAACAGAAGGTTTTTATTTAAAAACACCTACAAATCAAATTGATAATAAAAAAATTGAAACATTTAGACAATGGATTCTAAGTGAAATTTGTTGACCGTAATTATGTAGCCGATTAAATGTAAAAATACCCATCAACCTAAGCTGATGGGTATTTGATAATAACATTTTAACTCCTCCCCTTTTACTTTAAGGGAGAGCTTAACTACATATTTGGTGTGTCTGTTACTACATGTAGATTCTGCGCTCGATGTCTTAGCAAGTGATCCATTAGCGTGATAGCAAGTTGTGCTTCAGCAATTGGCACTGCGCGAATACCCACACATGGATCGTGGCGACCTTTGGTAACCACTTCAATTGCATTACCAAACTTATCAATTGATTTACCGGGAATGGTAATACTTGATGTTGGCTTCATCGCAATGTGAGCAATGATGTCTTGGCCACTTGAAATGCCACCCAGTACGCCACCAGCATGATTAGAAAGGAAACCATCTTCTGGTGTCATTTCATCGCGGTGCTCACTACCAAGCTGTTCTACAACGCCAAAACCATCACCAATCTCAACACCTTTCACGGCATTAATGCTCATTAATGAATGAGCTATTTCAGCATCTAAACGATCGAATACCGGCTCACCTAAACCGACAGGAACACCTTCAGCAACCACAGTTACTTTAGCGCCCACAGAGTTACCTGATTTTTTCAATCCACGCATGTATTCATCAAGCGCTTCTAATTTGCTTGGATCAGGAAAGAAGAATGGGTTTTGTTCAACTTGATCCCATTGCAGTGCTTCTGCTTTGATTGGGCCCAGTTGTGATAAATAACCACGAATCACAATACCGTGTTGCTCTTTCAAATATTTCTTCGCAATTGCACCCGCTGCTACACGCATTGCAGTTTCACGTGCCGATGAACGACCACCACCACGGTAATCGCGATGACCAAATTTCTGATGATAAGTATAATCAGCGTGACCTGGACGGAAGGTATCTTTAATATTTGAATAATCTTGTGAACGTTGATCGGTATTTTTGATCATCAGGCCAATTGAACAACCTGTAGTTTTACCTTCAAAAATACCAGAAAGGATCTGAACTTCGTCAGCTTCACGTCGTTGAGTGGTATAGCGAGATGTGCCAGGCTTACGACGGTCGAGATCAAACTGCAGATCTTCGAGTGAGATTTCAAGTCCTGGAGGGCAGCCGTCAATGATGCACCCAAGTGCTGGACCATGGCTTTCTCCGAATGTGGAGATCTTAAATAATTGCCCAATACTATTCCCTGCCATAACAGCGTTTCCTTTATATAATGCCGACTAATACCTTTGAGAATACAAGACCCGCGGCTTAGCGACAATAGAAAATAGCTAAAAAAGGAATAAAAAAACCTGTCATCATCATAAGATGATCACAGGTTTATCATGGGTTAAAGACCTATAATAGTTCGTTACCGCATTATTTAAACGGAGCGACTATTTATTTAAACGGAGCAAACTCTGCCATAGAATCTAAGATCTGCTCTTTGCTGATCACGAAGATACCGTGACCGCCGTTTTGCATTTCTAACCAGGTAAATGGTACTTCAGGGAATTTCTCTTGCATGTGAACCATGCTGTTACCAATCTCAACAAACAGTAAACCGCCGTCGTTTAGCATGTCAGGTGCTTGTGCTAGCATTTTAAGCGTTAGCTCTAGTCCATCAAAACCAGACTGTAGACCGATTTCAGGTTCGTGTTTGAACTCGTCTGGTAAGTTATCAATGTCTTCTTGATCAACATAAGGAGGATTCGATACGATCATGTCGTAACGTAACCCAGTTAGGTTCGAGAACAAATCAGATTGAATTGGTGTTACTTGATTTTCAACACCGTGATCTTGAATATTGATTTCGGCAACTTCAATCGCACCGTGTTCAATATCAACTGCATCAATGTCTGAATCTGGGAATGCATGTGACAATGCAATGGCAATACAACCACTGCCCGTACACATATCAAGGATACGCATAGGTTCGTGTGTTAACCAAGGTTGGAAGCCATTCATGATCAGTTCAGCAAACGGTGAGCGTGGCACTAAAACACGTTCATCAACGAAGAACTCTAAACCAGCAAACCATGCTTTGTTAGTCAAATATGCTGCAGGGATACGCTCGTTTACACGGCGAACGATCAGCTCAACCAATTTTTGGCGTTCAGAAGTAAGCAGTTTCGCATGACGAATTTGAGGGTCAATATCTAATGGTAAATGTAGTGTCGGTAAGATTAACTGTACAGCTTCATCCCACGCGTTATCAGTACCGTGACCATAAAAAATACCCGCATCGTTAAAACGGCTAACCGCCCAACGGATGATATCTTGTATTGTCGTTAACTCTTTGACTGCTTCGTCAATAAAAATCCTGTCCACAATTGACTCCAATTTTGGTAAAATAACAAAATGTTTAATCAACTGAGCTTAGCAGTTGAATTTGGGTAACTAACATTATGTTTAATAAACAAATGAAAAAAAAGATGTTGCTGCAAATAGATGTAGCAAAAGAACAGGTACAAGCTGCGCAAGTGAAAGTATCGCAAGCCGCGCTGAAACCAGATGAACACGCTCTTTTTTCTGATAGTATGAAAGGTATAAAACCTTTGACACAGGATACCATACGCAAAACAAAAATCAGGGCTAATAAACCGAAAACACAAGCAAATGATTCAATCCGCCAAGAATCAGCGCAACGTGAACATTTTTTCTCCGATCAATTTGAGCCCCACATTGCAGACGAAGGCCCTACCCGTTATATACGTGATGGCGTTTCACCCTATGAGCTGAAGAAATTACGTCGTGGTGATTACGAACCCGAATTGCTTTTGGACTTGCATGGTTTAACCCAAGAAATCGCCAAGGTAGAAATATCTGCATTAATCGCAGAGTGCCGTAAACAGCATATCCGCTGTTGTAATGTCATGCACGGTCATGGCAAAAATATTCTTAAGCGTCAATTGCCAATGTGGTTAGCCCAGCATCCTGATATTGAAGCATTTCACCAAGCAACCAAAACTTGGGGTGGCAGTGCTGCAATATCAATTCTCGTTGAGTTGACTAATAAAGAAGACTTTTTAAGGTAATGAATTAATGGTGGTCGATAAACAAGATCTCTGGTTTGCAGAGCTAGAAAAAGAAAATAACGAGCGTTTGGCGCAGCTTGAAGAAGCAATGATAGAAGAGAATAGATTACACGCAATAAAAGCAGAAGAGATAAGGGTAAAGACTGACAAAGCTGCAATATTTAACGTAAAGCACCCAAGGCTTAGTTTTCTAAAGCGTTACAATGTCATCATTATTATGCTGATTGGCTTAGCTATTACAGTAGGCTTTAATGTGTCGATGTTTATCGCCTAACATCAAATGCTTTATCGGTAAGAGCAAAACTCGCTATCCAACTGAACCAAAAGACAGGCACAAAAAAAGGTTAGTGTATAACACTAACCTTTCAAGCGCGCTTTGCTAAACTGCAAATCCTTTAATTTCACGATTTACTTCCGAGATACGCATTTTAACATTATTCGCTGCATTGCTCGGCATGATTAACAAACCTTGCTGGAACTCTAACAATCCCAAACCTGTGACATAGAGGGTTCCATGAAAAAAACTCTTTACATATCTTGCGATACGCAATGAGTTAAACTGTTTAAAACTACGCATTTAGCACTCCTTTATACGCTTATATAAGTACCATCCAAGTACTTAAACAGATGGCGGCATAATATACTAACAATAGGGTAATGCAAAGATATTTAACATTGCATTAAGCCTTGTATAAAGTGTAAGCACTAATTATAAACGTCATTAAAAACCAGTGTGTTACTTTATACTCGCGGGTGTTTCTAACCACTTCAAATTACAACTATTTTCATCTAATTCTAAGCAAGCAATCGCAGATGTTGCGAAGGCTGGCATTTGCTTACCGGTTGTCAATACTGAAGTGAGATAGCTCACTACAGGTAAATGCGAAACCAGTAAGATTGTTTGGTAATTATATTGCTCAACCAGTGCACGAACATAATCAGCAATATACTCTGCATCCCCGTATGGGGTTATATCGTCACAGACTTCGACACTGTTTACGGTAAATAAGTTCCCGATAACTTGCCAAGTTTGTGCAGCTCGTACATAAGGGCTGTGTAATACACAATCTAAAGTTGGTTCAATCGCACTTAACCAACTGGCCATATCAACAGACTGTTGTCGTCCTGTACCCGTTAACTCACGTTCCGCATCGCTGTTTGCATATAAGCCTGCTTGACCGTGTCGCATAATATAAATCTTCATACCACCACGCTACATTATCTATTGAAGTCTTATAGATATTAACACAGCACCAAAAAACGATTGCATGATAACGCGCCTTTATGACAAAAATATTAAAAACCACGTTTAGCTTATATTTTTTGAAATTCTTTTCAAAAAATAATTACTTACCGCTATTTTAGCGCCATACTGACTTATATATTATTAGCAAATAGTATCGTCATCGCACGATTTTATATTGTTAATAAGGTTATACCCCAGTATTCATTACTGCATTTTAGATTCGCGATTCTTTGAAGCCGATCTAATTTATTTTCTATGCAGCCATTACATGGAGCACTCGCCTTGATTACTAGCCCTAATGATTCCAAACAATATCGTCACATCACGCTCCCAAATGGTTTAGCGGTATTATTGATCCAAGATGATCAATGTAAAAAGTCCGCCGCCTCAATGTCTGTCGCTGTGGGTCACTTTGATGATCCCCAGCAACATGAAGGACTTGCGCATTTACTCGAACACATGCTTTTTCTCGGTACCGATAAATATCCCAACCCCGGTGAGTACCAGTCATTTATTTCCATGCATGGTGGCAGCAACAACGCGTGGACAGGCACCGAATACACCAACTATTACTTTGATATTAACAACAGCTATTTCCATAATGCGTTGGATCGTTTCGCTCAATTTTTTATCGCCCCCAGCTTCAATTCCGACTTGTTAGACCGAGAACGCCATGCTGTTGATTCAGAATTTAAGCTAAAGCTAAAAGATGATGTTCGCCGTTTTTATCAAGTTCATAAAGAAACTGTCAATCCAACCCATCCATTTAGCAAATTTTCGGTGGGTAATCTCTCTACGCTCGCGGACACAGAAACCTACACCCTGCGTGAAGAACTGCTGCGATTTTACGAACAACATTACTGCGCCTCTTTAATGAAGTTAGTTATACAATCCGAACTTTCACTCGATAAACAAGAACACATGCTTAACGAGATGTTCTCAGCTATCCCTAACCGAGGCATAAACGCGGTCCCTTTAGCGACCCCTTTATATACCGACGCGCAATTACAACAAGCCATTTGGGTTGAATCGATCAGTGGCCACAAAAAATTATACATCTGCTTTCCGCTCGGTGATATTGTGCCCTACTACCAAATCAAACCATTGAGTCACATTAGTCAGTTACTTGGTGATGAAACGGAAGGAAGTTTACTGTCGTTGTTAAAAAGCAAAGGTTGGGTAACCGCATTATCTGCAGGTAGTGGTCAAAGTGGTGCTAACTTTAAAGATTACAATGTCATTATGGGCTTAACGAGCGATGGCTTTAAGCATATTACCGAGATTGTCGAATTCTGTTTACAATATATCAAACTGATCGCAGAACAAGGTTTACAGGCGTGGCGTTATGACGAAAAGAAAAATTTCTTAGAGCAAGCATTTCGCTACCAAGAAAAAATACCGGCAATAAAAAATGTCTCTCACCTATCGCAAAACTTACATATTTATCCACCTGAGCATGTCATTTATGGTGATTACATGATGACGGGCTTTGATATAGAGGCTTGTCGTTTCTTTTTACAGCAGTTTAATGCTACGAATATGCGGTTAATGGTATCGGCACCAAACTTGGACACCAATAAAACAGCCGCTTGGTATGATACCCCTTATCGTGTCGATGAATTTACACCTTACCAGCAACAACGCTGGGCGAATGTAGAGATTGATGAAAGCCTGGCACTGCCTATAAAAAACCGCTTCATGAGCTCGTCTTTAGAAGCCCTTCCGCTTGATGAAGCCAACCTAACTGAGCAACCAAGGCTAATTGATCAGAGTGAAGGTTTTAAAACTTGGTTTATGCAAGAACATCAGTTCCATTTACCTAAGGGTAATATCTTCATTTCAATAGACAGTGAATATGCCATTGCCAATACCCATAATATTGCGATGACCCGATTAGCGGTTGAACTCTTGATGGAGCAATTAAACAGCCTGACTTATCAAGCCGAGATTGCTGGCATTAATTACCACATTTATGCGCACCAAGGCGGCTTTACCTTACACATTGCCGGGTTTGCCCAGAAACAGTTCGAATTATTAAAACTGATCATCGGTCATCGTCACTTACAAATGATTGATAGTGAAACCTTCTCGAGTATTCGTAATCAGCTGCTTATCTCGTGGGAAAATCAGAAACAAGCAAAACCAATCAATCGCTTATTTTCAACGCTCACCTCGGTGCTACAACCAAATAATCCCTCGAGCGAGCGCTTAGCGAAAGCGTTAGTGAGTATTAAGCAGGAGCAATTACCTGAGTACTTGGAAAAAGTATATCAAAACATCAGTGTTGAAGTATTCGTACACGGTGACTGGCATCAATCTCAAGCGCTAGAAATAAGCCAGTATGTGAGAGATAAATTGCATCCATTTAGCTCTCCCGGTAAAGAGACAATACGTAAATTAGTGGACATTCGCGATACAGGTTCGTTGGTGCATGAAGTTGCTACTGAACATAATGATGCCGCGCTGATTGTTTATTACCAAGCATCAGAGATATCACCAAAAGAGCTCGCTTATTACAGTTTGGCTAATCATGTGATGTCGTCTAAATTCTTCTATGAGTTACGCACCCAACAACAATTGGGTTATGTCGTTGGTACAGGTAATATCCCGCTTAATCGTCATGCGGGTTTGATGTTCTATGTACAGTCACCACATACTCAACCAGTGAAACTGTTGGATGCGATCAATGACTTTATTGATTTCTTCCCGTTCGGGATGATCTCGTTTACCGAACAGCAATGGCAATCAAGTAAACAAGGCTTGATCTCTAAATTACATGAACCAGATGCCAACATAAACAGCAAAAGTAAACGTCTGTGGCACGCCATTGGTATTAAAGATAAAGCCTTTAATAAATCCGAGAGGATCGCAGAAGAATTAGAAAAAATAGAACGCATCGACCTTATTCGCTTTATGGTGGAATTAAAATCTCGCACCTCTGACCGCTTGATCATGTCTACGATAAACCAAGTAAATAAACATGACGATGAATACGAAGAAGATCATGTAGAAAAGCTTGAAGGCACCTATATTGCAGATGTAGAAGCCTTCCAGCAACAAAGTAATGTGTTTGAACTCTAGCTTATATCGCCATTAATGCAAAAAGGCGCTGTCGGTTATTAACCCACAGCGCCTTTTTTAAAGCAATTTTTGTTAGCTGCTTAAACCAATGAAACCACCCAAGGTAATCAAAAGGCCACCTGTGGCTTTATTGATCTTATCTTGATAACGATTGAGCATTTGTTTAAGTGCGCCACGGTTCAGCAATATGATGAAACACGACCACATTACTGCCGTTTCTAAAAATATAGATAAGCTAATTAATAACTTGTCTGATGTTGGTGTTTCAGGTGCAATAACCTGACTGAATGCCGCCACCATGAACATCAAGATCTTCGGATTTAATAAATTACACAACAAACCGTCTAAATACGCTTTCGTTGGACGATAGTTCAATGTACCGGCATCCACTTCAATGTCGCTTTTACCTGCACGCAGTGATTTAATACCGATATAAATAAGATAAGCAGCACCTAACCAACGCACAACATTGAACAGCATTGGGTGGCTCGAAATCAGTAATGAAATACCAAATAAACCTAACATCATGTGTACGGCTAAACCAGAAATAATACCACCAACACAATACCACGCGGCACGTTTAGCGTTTAGGCTACCGTATTTTAGCACTAACATCATGTCAGGGCCTGGACTGAGCATGCCAAAAAAATTAACTACTAATAAAGACACTATAATTTCGTACATAATGATTACCACTCCATTGCGTTAGGGTAATCATAGAACGTTAATCGAAATGAATATAATGACTTCTTCTACTCTACCGCAGTCCCGCTAGGAATGTTGCAGCTTAATTGCGCATGTAGTTCATCACGCAGCCACTTATGTGCCAAATCATGGTCAAAACGGGGATGCCATATAATTGCAGCCTGTAAAATAGGTAATTTGATCGGTAATTCTTTTCGCGTAAATTGCTCACCAATGATTAATTTATCTGCAATAGAGTTAGGTATGGTCAATAAATGGTCGGTTTTAGCGATAATACTAAAAGCCGAAGAGTAAGAAGGAATACGCAATGCCACGTCTCTAAACAGTCCTTGAGCAGATAAGGCGACATCAATATCACCCGCTTTGTCTGAGCCCGAGGTAATAATGCCATGCGGATATTGGGTATAATTCGCTAATGTTAACACTTCATTTTCTAATGGATGCCCTTGGCGCATGATACACACGTAATTATCTTTTTCTAACGGTAAATAAGAAAGATGTTTATGCTCGGGTCGAATAATGGTTGCCCCTAAATCAATCTCGCCACGCTCCATCGCCGCTAACGTAAACTTATCCCAATAGGTGAGATTAAGTTTAATGTTCGGAGCCTGTTGATATAAATATGCAAGGGCGGCAGGTAGTATATAGTCGGTCACGTAATCGGTTGACGCTATGGTAAACTCACGCTGAGATTGCAGCGGATCAAACCCTCCAGTCACTAACAAGCCATCAATATTATTTAAGATCTGTGCCAGTACTGGTTTTAATTGCTTGGCTTTTTCGGTTAACTGACTTTTATTGTCCAGTTTTATTAATAACGGATCGGAAAATATCTCACGTAATTTCGCCAGATTTTTACTCATTGCCGATTGAGTAATGTATTGACGCTGTGCAGCGGCAGTGACCTGCTGCTCTTGTAACAAGTACTGCAAGCTGACTAATAAATTGAGGTTGATGCGTTGTAAATTAATCATTTAGTTTTAATTTTAAATCTGCGTTGCCTTCACGATAATCCATTGTCACCTTAAAGCCACAATATTTTGCTAATTTAATCATCCCCGAATTGGTTGGCATGGTGAAACCAACCATATTTTTTAAGCCTAATTGACGACAAAACGCAATGATTTTCAGCATAAGTGCTTTACCTAAGCCCTGCCCTTTCAAATCTGAGCGTACCGAAATAGCAAATTCAGCTTCGCCGCGATCCCAGTCAAAGATAGCTTGCACCACCCCTAAGGTTTCAGGCTGACCCATTGGATTCTTAGCGCTAGCAATAAATGCCATCTCACGTTCATAATCAATTTGCGTTAACATCGCCATTTCGAAATGACTGAATTTAGAACGCGAACCAAAATAACGTAGGTAACGATCATCTGCGGTTAACGATGAATCAAATGCCTGATGTTGTGGCTCATCCTCGTGACGGATCGGTCTTAATAACACCGCTTTACCATTTTTCATGGTGTAGATACTTTCCAGCTCTTTCGGATACGGTAAAATCGCTAACTTTTGCAGTGAACGTCGACCACGTAAACCAATATTAACCTTATCAACTTTAATGTTATAACCACTACGCCCTAATTCTAATGGATCTATCGAAATAGATTTGATCATCGGAAAATCAATAATCATTTGAGAAATTCGGGTTAATATTTCACACAAGCCTTCCATGTTTAAACGCACAGATAAACTACGCTCACGGATAATGCCCTGCTTGATGGAGCCCACCACAAGATAACGGGATAACGCCATATTCAACGGTGGTAACGCAACCCCCGCATCTTGATCTATATCCCAATTACCACCAGCTTCACCTAAGCAAATAATCGGACCAAAGGCCGCATCGTCGACAACTTCAATACGGAATTTATTCACTTCATCTTTAGTTAGCGTCGTATCCGACATAATCCCGTATGCGGCGAGTAACAAGGTGATACCTTTTTCGTTGACCTCCTTCACACCTTTACGCATGGCTTTGTCGATCATCATCTTAGCATCAGTAATCAAACCTGGATTCAAATCAGCTAATGTTTCAGGGGTTTGAATTAGCTGCTTTTGGTGACGTCTAAATTTAACAATATAATTGAAGGCATTCACTGCCACTTCTGGTGTACCGTACGACGGAATACCGGCTTTAATCAAGGTCTGGCGGGCAATGCGACCACTGGTTTCCCCCATCCATGAAGTAAATATAATCGGGCCTTTTTTGTTATTTTTAACCAGTTGTGGTATCAATTTTTCGGCGGTAACATGGCAGACTTCCGTCACCTGTGGCGCATGAATAATCAATAAAGCATCGTACTGTGCATCTTCTAATACAATATCGATCACTTTACTGTACGCCTCTGCGTCAACGCCACCGAGTATATTAATAGGATTCATGCTGGTAATTTTACCCGGTAATGCTTTTAATAATTTCTGCTCGGTTTCATAACTTAATTCAGCCAGCTTACAACCAGATTTAATCAGTACATCAGTTGCCATATACGCCGGTGAACCACCATTCGAGATGATCAACATTTTATCGCCACGTACAGAGCGCTTGATCGTCGCAATAGTTTTGATTGCCGACAGAAGTTCAAAGGTATCATTAACCCGTAACATACCCGAGCGTTGGAATGCGGCTGTATAAGCGGTGTTATAAGATATTTTATTGCGTCGGTCTTGTAATAACGCCGTTGGTCCGCTCACATTTGAACTTGAACGTACCACCACAATTGGTTTTTTAAATGCCGCGGCTCTCGCTGCCGACATAAAACGGCGTGTATCAATAATATTATCGACATACAAAGCAATTGATTTAGTAAAACGGTCGCGGCTTAGATAATCGATTAAATCGGCAAAATTAACATCAATACGGGTGCCAATCGAAATGAAACAAGAGAAGCCTACACCACGCGTTTCAGCCCAGTCGATCATAGATGTAGCAAACGCCGCGGATTGTGAAATAACCGCTACATCACCCGCAGGCGGGGCGACGTGAGCCAAGCTGACATTTAATTTAAGACGCGGATTTAATACCCCTAAACTACTTGGGCCTAATACGCGAATATTGTATTTTGCCGCGATTAAGCCAATTTTTTCCCAAATTTCGGCATTGCCTTCATAAGGCTCATCACTAAATAAGATAACCGCTTTACAACCTACCTCACCGAGTTCTTTTACGATCTTGGTTACAAAACGAATCGGTGTACAAATCGCGCCAAGATCAGGTGCAATAGGTAACTCACTTGGTTTCTCATACGCTAAAATCCCACATACATTGTTCGATTTTAATGATACCGGCATAATAGGACCGTCATACTGACTAGCAATTAAATTTTTAACGACCCAATAACCAATACTTTCTGGGCTATTTTTAGCGCCAATAACGGCAATAGATGAAGGTTCTAATAATGCTTTGATATTCAATTGGGACATAGTTATGAGACCGCCTGTTAAATACTACGTTTTCTATAGGGTAATGATTTTTTGATAAAATTACGAGTCACTGCAATAATTTGATTCCACTTTCCCATGACTTTTCTTTGAGTTTGAGTTTCCAATACTAATACCGCTTGTTCTGATGCCGCCCATGAATCATTAAGTAATGATTTCGCCGCCACAATCGCATCTGGAGAGCGCGTTTTAAGGCTATCAACAAAGGTCATCGCCGCCGCCATTGGATCATCACAGACATGCGTCACCAAACCATATTTCTCCGCTTCGATACCGCTAAACTTACGCCCTGTCATCGTAAGCTCTTTGGCTATATCAATACGGGTGAGCTCACGCATGGTGATCATGCCACTCATATCAGGAATGAGTCCCCATTTAATTTCCATCACAGAAAATTCACAATCGGCGGTGCTATAACGGAAATCAGCCCCTAACGCAATTTGCAGTCCACCACCAAAGCACACACCATGGGTGACAGCAATGACAGGAACAGGGATTTGACGCCAAAGATAACCGACCTTTTGCGCCAGATTAGCAAGTTCGCCTTCTTCACGTTTTAATAGTTTGCCGGGATTGAGGGGATTTTTGATAATACTTTTGACATCAAGACCAGCACAGAACACCTTACCATCACCACGTACAATGACTGCTCGGATGGCTTTATTATTAGCAAGTTCTGTTGCTGTGTTATCTAATGCATAAAACATATCCATGTCTAATGCATTGTACTTTTGGCCTCGATTTAACGTAACAATGGCGACATCATCGTTAATATCCACAGTTACGCGTGGTGCTTGTATGGCCGCTTGATTACTTGGCATCTTCTAACTCTCCTTGTATTAGATTCAATAATAAATCGTATCACAAGATAGTAGAATAAAGAGTCACTTAAATTTATGACATATCTCAAGCTTTTATATGCTTAGAGTAAATACCCAGATTATGTTGAAATACAATACTTAGATTCAAATATAGGAGCTATTACAAATTTTACTTAAAATGTTACTATTGCTTTTTAAACAGTTTCTGAAAATTAGATCTTAAAACCACACCATGGTTTGTGCGACTAAGCCAAATTTATTTGCACCACCATAACTGGCACCAACATCAAGATGGAAAACATTAAAGGGAGATAAACCGATACCTGCAGTAAATACTTGTTTTTTATTGTCTTGCAAATCTTTTACATAACCAGCACGCAGTTGCATTGCTGACGGTAGGCCAATTTCACCACCAATTCTCAGCATTTGGGTATTATCAAAATCATCTTGAACACCCGATAGGCTGTTTATATTTTCATAGCGCTTCTTGGCATTAACGTCAACATCAACGGCTAGCGTTAGATAGTCATGACTCCAACTTAACCCTGTAGTGACAATTGGGTTTAAGTTATAACTCGCACTTGAACCATTCATCGGTTTTAAATCGATCTTTTGTGGGATTAAGTTTTTAACCACTGCACCCACGCTTAGTCCATGCTGCAAACCAACTTCCATCCCTAAATCTAGGTTGAAGCCTTTCTTATCACTGGTTGCACCATCTTTGTATTTGTCTGGATCAAATGTATTAATTGTTTGTGAGTAGTTATAAGTCGAAATAATATTGTATTTAGGCGACATGCCGATATGCATGCCGCCATAACGCGTATCGAATTTACGCGCAAAGGTCATTCCGAATTCAACCACAGAGATCGCATACACACTCATTTTAGAATCGATAACACCATTGTCAGTATCATCTGCGATTACATCAGAGAAGACGAAAGAATCCGCGTAGCCTTTAAGAAACACATTGGTGGAGTAATAACGTGTCGGCACAGACGCAACTAAACCAAAGCCAGCTTCAGCATAGGCTTTATCGCCCGCAATTGTCGCTAACGCAGCATCAACTGCTGCTGTATCATCAGGGAAGTTAGCCTTAGAAACAACATCATAAATATTGGAGGCGTCATGATATAAATCATCAGGATCATCGACTTGAAGACCAATCACAGGTGCTAATAAGCCAAAGTCATCACGCACATCATGTTTAGCTGCCATTGCAGGGTTGTGAAACGACGCAGTAACGTAATCCGCCGTAGTAACACCAACGCCGCCCATTGCGTATGAGCGAGCATCAAACTCCGTCGCAGATAACTGACAACTTGTGGCTGCAATGCCAAGCGTAAAAGGCAACAGCAATGATTTCGAGAATTGAATCTTCATCAGACCATGGATCCTTATGATATTTGAATAGCGATATGTTCCATCACCAACATTATAAGGTTTATATCGTCATTTCTGGTAACAACTTTAGTTAATTTCGTGTAGTCGCACAAAAAAATAGAGAAATACGCTACTTATAGATTACTTTTTGATCGTGCTCACAATGCTTAATATGAATACTGATGCTCAGTAATGCAGCAATCAAACCTCTAATAAGAATTTTTTATTGACCTTTAAGAGAGGATTACCTAAAGTACGCATCGTTATATACCATATAACAATCTGATTAGGTGACGTGTCCGAGTGGCTGAAGGAGCACGCCTGGAAAGCGTGTAAAGGGCAACCTTTCGAGAGTTCGAATCTCTCCGTCACCGCCATTCTCTTTGTTAAAAGATTTATATTAAGATGCTTAGGGCATCTTTTTTTGTATCTAAAATTCAGTAAGCAATAAACTTTTACAGTCCTATTCTGCCCCTGTTCAATATTAGGCTATCCTATTTCAATAGGTTAGCGACTGATGGGCTATACACAACAAAGAACAGTAGTAATACAGTGAATGTTAAGTTATAAGAGCTGCTAGAAATATCAATCATTTTTAAATTGTCGTATGCAGGTGGAAGAATTGAGTAAAAATAACGAGTCGCATTTAGTTTCTGGTCGAGAATGTGGAGAGTGTACAGCCTGCTGCGTTGTCCTTCAGATTGATGATGAACATTTTAAAAAACCTGCCGATCAAGTCTGTGAAAATTTGATGGAAAAAGGTGGCTGTAAAATCTATACCAAAAGGCCTTCTGTATGCCAAGACTGGCATTGTGCATGGCGTTTCATGCCACAATTAGATGAGACTTGGAGACCAGATCTATCAGGGATAATGGTTCGTTCAGATGAGAATGGTATTATTTTCCAACCGATTCACGATCCTAAAACCGTGTTAATTACAGCACAAGCAATCGAGTTAATTGGTGGTGGTGTTGCCCAAGGCATTCCAATGTCGATGTCTATTCCGATTAAAAAAGGTTACCGTAGTTATAGCACGTCTTTGAATGAACCTTTAGAGGCGGCAGTAGACGCTAGAAGTCTGCCGATGATCCAAGATAAGATGCTGGAACTGATTGAGTTTTCGTTAGCGCAAAACACAGCGATAATTCCAACCATCGAGAATTAAAGAATAAACAGACAACAACAAAATAGCCTCTAGACCAATCCCTTATGGATTATAGTTTTTGAGGCTATTTAAATACCACCGATTAAATTCTGATACAGTCGCTAACGCTTAACCGCTAAACAACCCAGTCACTTTACGTAATGGTTTTAACTCCGGTTTTACACGCTGTTTCTTGGCTTGTAATATCGTCATCGTTTCTTCTAAACACAGCATACCAGCTTGCCAAGTTGCCATGTATTTCAAGCTATCATCAACACCGTGATCGCGGCTGTAATTAAGCATCTCTTTGCTGCCTGTTACTGCCAATGGTGAATGTGCTGCAATTTGACTAGCGATCTGTAACACACCATCTAGCATGGCTTCTTGCGTTTCAAATACCTGATTAACCAACCCAAATTTATCCGCTTCTGCGGCACTAAAATTACGCCCTGTATACGCGAGTTCACGCACGATACCTTGCGGTAAAATACTCGGTAAACGCTGTAATGTGCCCAGATCAGCGGTAATGCCTAACTCCACTTCTTTAATCGTGAAGAACGCATCTTGCGTGCAATAACGCATATCTGATGCCGCAATAAGATCCAGAGCACCACCAATACAGCCACCTTGAATTGCCGTTAATACAGGTATACGTAACTGTTCAATATCAGTAAATACTTGCTGCAACTGCATGATAAAACGACGCATCGCTTCACTGACTCTGGCTTTCTCTTTACCTATAGGGAAATTATCAGGGCTCTGGAATACTTCTAAATCCATACCAGCACAAAAATGTGGGCCTTGCGCCGAAATAACCAACACACGTAAATCATCTGTCATCGAAAGTGCCGCGATAGCCGCAGGGAATTCACGCCAAAAATCCAAATTCATTGAATTCAATTTATCAGGCCGACTAAATTGTAAATGCGCAACGCTATTCTCGACTGTTAACGTAAAAGTGTTGTAACTCGATTCTATGTCCATTTTCATCAGTTCCTTGATAATGATTACTTTATGCTAGCAAAATGAACAGCGGTCAGCATTATCTTTACATTACATATTATTATCTGTATCTCACACCCAGTAAATACATCAATGATTGACCTACATAGAAAGAGAAAAACAGCGCCATATCGCAAAAAAAAAGCATAAATTAGATGTGAACCACAGAGTAGTCAACCAGTACTCATTTAGGGTTATTAACATTGTAGGCCGTGATCAATATCGCTTAATAAACACCGCTACATAATTATAATAAAACCAAGTTAGAGCCATTACTCTACACCTTAATTAATAAGTTATAAACTGATTGGAGGTAGTATGAATATTCCTGCTTGGCAATATATTGTATCCATGGGTGGTTACATATTATTCCTACTGTTAATGGTAGAAGGCATGCGCCGGACCCCAAAACTGACCGCTGCATTTTGGTTACTCTCATTATTAACCGCGCCCTTATGGGCAGAAAACTTAGATGGCTGGTTCCGCTGGGCTAAAACTGTCAGTGTGCTGATTCCAACCGCAATTGTGGTGGGTGGTGCACGTATCGCTTGGCTATATCACGATAATCCAAATAAGTTCTTATCCTTCTTCCGAGGGGATTGGGTACTAAAAGTGCTCTATGCAGTACTCTTCCTCAATATCGCCGAAGCCACCGTTAAAGACTTCGCAACAGCTAATCACTTTAATGCTATTTGTGGTGTGATCTTGTGTATTACGATCCCATTTCCACGTTACAAAAATGGCCAGCGTATGTATTGGGTGATCGGTCGTGATAAACCTAACGACCTGCTATTTTACTCTACCGCAGCGTGGAACTTCCTTTACACAACATGGAATCTGGCATTTGTATTTGGTGAAAACCCGGGTTTCTTTGCAAGTTCATTCTGTATCTTAATGGCCGCAGAGCTATATCCACTAATCAAAGGTCGCCCAGAGCTATACATCATAGCACGTGTATATACGCTCGCTTTCCATATCCTAGTACGTGCAAACGCCGATATCTTCACACCTGTAATGGACTCTTCAAGCTGGGCCAATGAGCAAATGCTCTGGTTCTGGGGTGCGATCAACCTTGCACTACACGTTCCATTTGCCATTTGGTACTTCAATAAAAAACGTAACAACCCGACTGGAGAGCCACCTTGTGGTAAAAACCAACCATTAATAAGCGAATACGCGGGGACGGAGTTGGATCCTGCAATGAGAGGAAAACAAATAAGGGTTTGATTATATCAATGTGAATACTCAACAAATCGCGTCCATGGGATGGACGCAGTCCCTGAATCTAAATGATAGAGAGCACGATGATGACAAACAGAATTAACGCTATGTTTATGGCAATGTGCACATTGCTACTGATGCTCTGTGCTAGCGGCGTAAATGCAACCACAACCAATAATGATATAAGCTACGTAACCGACATTAAAAATACGGTTTGGCAAGGTACACGAGATGGTAAACCAGGCGAAGGCAGCATGCTTTATCGTTTAGAATTTGCAGATAATAACCAAGTACAAGTAATCAAACAATCGGGGGGATTTAACCACAGCGAACCGCAAACTTGGCAGCAGCAAGATAACCGTATCATCATTAGCAGCAACGAAGACTCTAAAATTAAAGATTTTGACGGTGCAACGCTAACATTCTTCGCTGATGATCGCGTTAGCTTTAACCTAGATGGTGATTCATTTACCATCCACAAATGGTATGAATACCGCTCCTACGGGCACGTACTCTTGGTATTACTTGGTCTAATGCTACTGAACGAAATATGCCGTCGCGTAGTTTGGAGTAACTACTTACTGTTCTTTATTTTACCTGTTGTACTTATCCCTCTGTGGTCTAGCTACGATGTTACTTACTGGTTTAAATGGGTAAAACTTTATTCGGTAGTCGGTGCGGCTGCATTATTCACCCTGATCCGTTTTACCAAAATAGGTAACATGAAATGGGCTAAATTTGGTGCCGCAGCATTCCTCGCCATTAATATCTCCGAAGCAGTCATGCAAGACTTCAGTATGGGTAATACGGCGAATGTGCTGAATGCCATTGGCGGTATCTTATCGATTATCACTTTAAGTGGCTGGATGAGTATCCAAGCAGATAAAAGTAAAGAGCGGGACATGGTCTGGCCTGCAATGACAACATTCTGGATCATTGCTTATGATGTATGGAATATTGTTTTTGTTTACTTAAATTTCCCAGGCTCAGCGACAGCCCAATTGATGGTACTCATATCGGCAACCATTCCCGCATTATTCATTAAAAAAGGCACTTGGTTACAAGCCCGTGCATTTACCTTAGCCGGTTCATTTATGTATTACTTCAGCAACCCCGCCATGTTTGAAAGTAATGTTGTTGTCATGCCACGTAATGACGAGTTAATGCTTGCCGCAGGTGCCGCCAGTTTCATTATCAATAGTATTTATGCTTACTTATTTTTCAGTAAAAAATGGCAACAACGTCAGCTCACAAAAGTCACAGCATGATCTCATGCCATTAACGATATAGAGAAAATATAGCTTTCAATCATATAAATATTTCATCTAGAACGGAGTCAATTATGAAAAAAACGATCATGACGCTTGCAGTACTAACCTTTATGTCTCCAGCAATAGCAGCCGAAACAAGTGCCCAACTCGACATGTCAGATCCAACCGATGTATATACCACGCTGGGCCTAGCTTACGGTACCGCGGGATTAGACTTTAAAGGCATGCTGATGCTATCAAGCACAGAGACACAAAAAACAGGGGTGATTTTTGAAGCTAAAAATATGCTTAATGAAGATGCTGACGCAATTAACCCACTAACACGCGACGAAGTTAGTGCCCGCTCTTATCGCCTGCGTTGGGGCACAATTAACACCGAAAATGGTTTAGGTTGGTCAATTGATGCGGTAAATGCAGAACACCCGTTCTTTGGCAATATGACGGTTGTACAAACAGGACCAAACATGACAATTCCTGTGGGTGACAGTTTCTACATTTGGCCTATCGTGTATGTCGGCGGTGTACTTGTAGAAAACAACAGTGAACACTTCCCGATGGACAACTCAATGTCAAGTGACGGTATTGATATTGCCTCAGCGGTAATCACTGGTATGGTGTATGCGCGTTACGCGATCACCGACCAACTGTGGGCACTTGGTAGCTACTCTTATACCACGGATATTCAAGGTAAATCTTGGTCTGATAATATCGCAGATGGCGGCTTACAAATGGCTAAAGCTAAATACGACCTCACCCTTGGTTACCAGTTCACTGATCGCCAAAATGTAACCCTGATTTATCGCGGAGATGACGGCGATTCAAGTGATGATAGTTTTGCGGTTGGCTATAACTACGCATTTTAATTTATTTTAAAGTAACAATTTCTAATTCAGTTATGCACCATAACAACGAGTACATTTTGTTTTTCATTAAATGCATGCTCTTTATTTTCTAATAAGAGTAGAGGTTGGATAAAATGTTACTCGTATATTTAAGAATATTTACACTTCAAAACTAAAGATTTTCATGCATAACTCGCGAGAAAACGGTAAAATAGCGCTTATGTGTAATTCATCTAATAGGGGGTAAGCTGTAAATGCCACATAATGCATATGAATTAGCCATCAGAGGTTATGCACTAAAACTCATTTTAGGTCAGTTGTTGCTCGTATTATTTATTGTTTCAGCGACTTATCTTGGTACAGATCACAAGTCGACACGTTCCGCAGCGTTAGGTGGGATGATCTTCTTGCTGCCACAATATATTTTTACCCGATTGTCATTTTTGTATACTGGCTCAGCCAATATAATGCGCGCTAATACCTTTATGATCCTCGGTCATGCTTGTAAATTCGCACTCATTTTCATTTTATTTAGCGTGATATTACCGTTACCCGGTATTCAACATTTCAATCTATTTATTACGTTTGTGATTGTCATGTTTTCGCAAATATTTAGCTTGTTGAAACCTCTGCCTGAACAATTTGCTAAAACGGTTACAACACCAGAAGATACTGAAAGTATAAATAGCGAAAATACGGGCATGAATAAGATACTAACAGCACGTATAACACAGGGATAATCAATCAAGATCATCCCTGCATATCATGCTAATTTAGTCTGCTAGTGTCGGTAAAATAGCTAACTTTTTAGCGTGATTAAACGGACGGAGAATATAACGGTTATGGCGTTTCACAATCGAACGGTTTGTTGAACCAAACACCAAATAGCCGTGTGAGAACATTTTATCAATAAATACCTGATCGCCATGACGAATAAAGACTGAAAGCGGGCTTTCTAATACACCATCGGTATCAGAGAAAGCACGATCATAAACTTCAGCACAAATAACCAGTGAATTTTCACCGCTTGAGCTTAATTTAAACTTATCCGTCACATTACTTTCAGTTTCAATCAACCAGCCTTCATTATCTAACTCAGTCAAAATATCTTCTAAAATAAACTGCGTTAAATTCTTATATTCCAGTTCACAAATCTGTGTATACACTCGCTCTATTTTTTCAAAACGCTGCTTAAAATTAGCTTTAGGCCCTAATGTACGGCTTTCTTGCAACCAAATATTCAAATCACCCGCGAGGATAATATCAAAACGTTTTTCTTTTAACGCACTAATAATCCAATTACCGAGAAAGTGAGTTTCTGATACTGGATTTTGTAAGCTACGTTTTTGTGCTTGCGCATCAGAAAGTGCCGTTAGACCCTCTCTAACAAGCTTCAACATATTAACGTTATATGATTTTTCTTGTACAGACATGTGTATTCCTCAGGCCATTAACCAGTAAAGATTGTGCTCAAGGACACATTATTGAAACCTGCGTACGCGATATATGCACCAAAACCAATAGGTAAGATGACATAAATAATCGAATAAATGGTAAAACCAAATGGTCGACCTAATGCTTTGGTCATAAAGTCTAAACGTGCTTTTTGATGTTTTGCTTTAGCGCGCGTGAATAAAATATAACTACCATGACACAGCATAAATAGACCTAAGGCCAACGTATAAAAATCCATAAAATTACCTTTGGTAAAAACTATAAACAATAAAGAGTGGATGCTAACAGAGCTACAATATCACAATGTGCTGTTTTGCTATTAAATTGTGATAACTTCGTGATAATTATAAATCTAATTACCGCTATAGTATATACAACACCTAGTAGATACCTGACTAGATCAACTTAATGCAGTAGGATAAATAGACATGAGATATATAATTAAATTGTTAGTTATCAGCAGCCTAATATTCTCGTTTAACAGTTTTGCTAAAGCGCCTATCTATACGGGTTATTTTAGTAGTAAAGCAGTAAGTGGCTACGACACTGTTGCTTATTTCACCCAATCAAAAGCAGTTAAAGGCTTAAAAAAATTCACTTACGAATATAAAGGGGAAGATTGGTATTTTAGTAATAGCCAACACCTCGCGTTATTCAAACAAGAACCAGAAAAATACGCGCCACAATATGGCGGTTATTGTGCCTATGCAGTCGCTAAAAATGACACCGCCTCTTCAGATCCTACACAATGGACGATTGTAAACGGTAAGCTTTACTTAAACTACAACGCAGATATCAGGCAGCAATGGTTAAAAGACAAACTAAACTTTATTGTAAAAGCGGACCAAAACTGGCCTCACGTATTAAACTAAATCATCATAAATTGAGTGACAGTATTAAACATAATTAAAAGGATTGTTAATATGCTAACAAAAAAACGTATTTACATTATCGCAAGCTGGGCTATCGTTTTTTGGATCGCTAAAATATTCCTGACTTCCATCCCGTACAAATTCTCTGGTCATCCAGATACAGAGCATATTTTCTCTACAATCGGTTCATGGATGGCTGCAACCTTATCTGTCGATTTAGGTACTTTTTTTGCGCAATACGGTGCCATTGTCGTTGGTAGTGCAGAATTAGCCACAAGTCTACTTTTGCTAAGTCCTTTGGTTTTGTTGATTAAAGATAAAATATCAGGTCAAAATAGCATGCGTTTACGTGCAAAAATACACGTGTTGGGTGGTTTAGCGTCTTCCGGTATCATGGCTGGTGCAGTTTTCTTTCACTTATTTACCCCGCTGGGTGTTGAAGTATTACATGAAGGCAAAAGCGATGGCGGCTCATTATTTATGGCTGCCGTATCAATCTTAATTTTAGGCTTAGTATTATGCGCTATTAACTTAAAACTAATCAAAGCAGAGTAATCATATGATTATACGCGGCTTATTAATATTACATTATCTCGCATTTTGCTTTCGCTTTTTGACTATTCCATGGCGTTACTTTCAGCTTAATGCGCGATATTTCAATAATCAAAAGAAAATATTTTCGAAGCAAGATTTAGATGCTATCACCCCTGAGGAATGGCGTTTAAATCAGTATATTGATAGAAGTGATTTACTTCCGACGCGCTATCCCGTATTCGCAAAACCAGAATGGGGACAAAATTCAACGGGCGTCAGCTGTATCCGTAATTATGCTGAGCTGAAAGCATTACGAGAAAGCCCTGGTTATCAGGTTCAGAATTATTTAATTCAAGAAGCAGCAACAGGCAATATCGAATTTGAAGTGTTTGTTGTTAAAGACCCTCAAAAGACCGGTCAATTTTCGGTGATGTCGATAACTCAAGTCATTAACAACAGCACTGATAAGTTCCCCGTTAATGGTATTTATAATACCGAGACCCAATATCAGGATATTACAGACCTGCTCACCGTCACAGAGCAACAGGCCTTGTGGAAAGAGTTAAATCGTATGGGTGACTTTACGATTGCACGATATAGCTTAAAGGCAGATTCATTAGATTCCCTTCTGCAGCGACAATTTAAATTAGTCGAAGTAAATCTCTATGTTCCTATGCCATTAAGTTTATTAAGTCACAATTTGACCCGGTTACAGAAATACCAGTTACTGTATAACACCACGTATTCTCTTGCTCAATTAGCGCAACAGCTAAACGGCAAAAAAGTAACACAAGGTATCTTTTTTAATAAGTTGATCGCCGCTAAACGGGGTCGTAATACAAGGATTTTAAATCAAGATGAAACTAATAAAACAAGTAATCTACAAGTGGATCAGTAGCAAGTTCATGGGCGGTTGTAGTAATTATAACAGCCTTGAAGTTCGCCGCGGTTGTCGGTCCAAGAAGCAAGCTCGTGATAAATTTGCTGAAGGTAATATTCCTCACGCTAAAGGCACAATCTTTTTCAATCCCTTCACTGCGGTTAAATTTGCCAAAGAACATGGTTTTCCATTAGTCATCAAACCAAACGTAAGTGGTTTCTCTCGTGGTAGCCATTTTCCGATCCGTAATTATAAAGAGCTGTGGCGCGCTATCTTTTTTGCTAAATTATGGTGGCCAACAACGGTCGTAGAACAGTACTTACAAGGTAAAAACTATCGCGTAGTGATGACTAAATCCGGTGTTATCTCTGTTTTACAACGCTACCCTGCATTTGTAAAAGGAGACGGTGTCAGCACAATCAGTACCTTGATTCATACAGAAAATAATGTACGTGAAAAAATGGGACTATATCCGTGTAACAACCCTATTTCGCTGGGTCAACAAACCATCCATTATCTGGCGAAACAAGGTTTGACCTTATCGTCGATTCCAGATACAGAGCAACAAATTGATTTATTTTATCGTATTTCATTAGCACCCGGTGGTGTTGTGGAAACCATACAGCGCGATCTTATCCCTGCATACAATAATGAATTATTTGCCAAAGTATTAGCTCTGTTTGACGCCGAAATTCTTGGTATTGATGTGATAATGGAGCAAGGTATTGAACATGATGCCCGCAATCAAAAACTGATCTTCCTCGAAGTAAATTCGCGTCCTTATCTGAACATGCATAACTATCCACGTTATGGCCAAGCTGACGATCTTTCTGAGCATCTTGGTTTAATTACGATAGTAAAAAATCAACAAGCAGACATATTCTAATGTCTCGCTCAATATCGACGCTGACACCTGCCAGCCACTTTACTTTATTTTCAGCCACTCACAGTTTTGTGATCGGATTACTGCCCTTCTTCCTTCCCATTCTGATTTGGCTGCAATATCAAGAACTCGCACCACTCACTGAATTTATCGCTTGGACTGGCGCGGGGTTCGTTATGGCATTATGGGGCTGGCATCAATTATTCATCCGAGGTTACTGGCGCACATTAATCATCTTATCGTTCGCCTTAGAAATCGGGCTTATTTATGTCGCGCTCTTTCATATAGCAAACATTAACTTAATCATACTTGGCTTACTCAACGGCTTATTTAATTGTAGCTATTGGATGTTACAACGAATCCTTTTTAATAGCATCAGTGGTGCTAGTGGTAATGGTAATGGTAATGGTAATGGTAATCGTAGTAATACCGGGCGACTGTTTGGTAATTTACAGCTAATATTAGGATTCAGTTTAAAACTGGGGATCTTGTTTGGCGGCTATTTTATGCAAACACAACCTTGGGTTATATTGTCGTTAAGCATAATGGCAGCGCTCGGTTTCTGTATCATGACTATAAAATCACTCGCAACGCAGACATTTGTTTACGAGCGTAGTGATCATATTCAGGCTAAATCAGTGATTAGTACCCGTGATAAAATCGTGTTTCTTGTTGATGGGCCTTTTTTGTATCTCGAAAGCTATTTATGGGTGCTGAGTATTTATCATTTAACCAACAGTGATACCAGTCAATTTAGTTTAACTGTCATTGCACTGTCTTTAGCCTTGGGATTAATCTTTTATTTCATCAAAAATACCATCGACAAACAGCCACAATACCGACTATATCAAGTCGCGACATTACTTTATTTTTGTGGTTGGTTAGTCCGCGGTTGGATCTCTCCTGATTGGAGCAGTTTTACAATTGGGTTAGGCTTACTCAGTGTGGCATTTGCTACTGCATTGTTTCGTTTATATTTCAATAAACGTTTTTATGATAAGGCGAAACAACAAGCTAATTACCAGTATTTAGTCAGCAAGAGCCTCTATTCTCAGCTTGGCATTGTGATGTTTTTTACAGGATTAACCGTTATGTCTAACGTAACTACCGTTAGCCTTAACTACGTCTACTGGGGAGTATTACCATTAATTGCTATTTATATGCTCTATCAGCAAAGTAGTAAGCCTATCAGCAATAACGCCGTATTACCCTAAGCGGTTTACGGCGTATAACCAACTTACGATATTAAATAACGTCGACGTAAGCTTCTCGCTGTGGATACAAAGCATAAGACTGATGTTGCTTAGATGAGCACGGACAACCACATACGTAGTTCATTTTAAGTTGCTTACGCGTGGCGATAAGGTGGGTAAAACTAACAGTGTGAGCATCATCGCGGTGCATACAGACAGATAAATAAGACGGTGTGGGTTCATGGCTGGCATGAAATCGAGTCAGCGCTAAACTGTTTTTATCTTCGATACGGCGTAGGTTCGTCAACTCAATAATATTCTCTTCTACACAATCCGGCTCTAACAAATCAGGCGTGTTTTTAATTTCCAGCTCATCATTACAACCATCACCTGAAAATAAGACCTGATGCTGCAATAAAATAGAATTGTGATGATCTTCGCGATAATTAGTCACTTCTGCCAATGCAACTGATGACGATATCATTGGCGATACCGCAGTAACCGTTGTTAACGTATGACCATCCCAACGTACTGCGTAAACATCGCCAGTTTGCGCTGTAAGATGACTCGGAAACACAAGTAACGTAAAGGCAGCGTAGCGCTGTAAAGGCAATTTACTGAGTGCGTAACGGATCTTGGGTAAGGATGTATGACTGATTAATGATTTAACTAATAAACCACGGCTAATCAAATCTTTCCGGTGGGTATTTTTTTGGTAATAATTAAGTAAACATATTGATAAGCCAGCTTGGTTAATTGCAATCCAAGTACCGCCGCCGACCGGATCCACTGGCATTAAATATTTAACCCCTCGTTCATTAAAATATTTGGGGAAATAGGCTAATGCCCGACCTTTTTGTTCATCTCGGTTAAAAAAAACTTGATAGCCATCATTTGCCAACAACCAGCTTACTGTACACATGATGAATCATTCCTTAATGCCGTGAGCGTCGCAGGTGCTATACCCATATTATCAGGTGTATCAAAATCGCACAATTTAGCAGATATATCCATCAATGCGTAATGGTGAACAGCATGCGAACTCACAAATATAAGTTCACGAATTAATGATGTCTCGACTTGTGTAACTAACGTATCAACCACAGAAATTTCTGTCGACATAATCATTTTATTATTCATCATGCTTGGCTGCAATGAGAGTAGCCACGTCTTGATTTGCTTTAATTCACATAATCCCGTCACACGACAAGATTCCACTAATGCGCCACGACGACGAACATCATAATTAATAATCCCAACGTGTTCTTTTAACGCATAATACAGGTCTAATACATGACGTAAATGTTCACCAATACAACTATTAACATAAGGCTTGGCGCGCATGCAATACTGCTCATTTGTCATAGAGGTTAGTAAAGCAACCCCTTGATCGACACCTTCTATGTTTCCTTTAATCACCGTTCTAAATTGCTCTACAGGATCTATGACCATAATCATTCCTTTTATTACCACTTATTTCTAAGTAAAGCATACATCAAATACTAGGTTTAACTTATCACGAAAAAATCACAATTTGAGTGAGAAAGCGTACTATATAATCCCTCATTTATTGAATAAGTAGGTGAACATTGAAACTAATTGGTAAATTATCACTCATTTAACTAACATTTATGATAAATTAGGCAAAGATAGCAAATACTTTAAATTAATGGGACACTCCATGTTAAATGACTTTTTAAATAAACTAGCGGCACAGCCAACTACTATTCAGTTCGACGATGTCATCGCTGTTATTGATGCAAGCTATGATTTCACTCCCACTAAATTTTACAATGGCTACCTAGAAAACGACGCTACTGAAAATATAGCTTCATGCAAATTGTTCGCATTAGGTCGTTTAAATAAATTCACTAAACAACAAATGTTAGAATGTTTCGGTACTTATTACCGTGATGACGTATTAAATAATCCAGAGGGTGATGATCATGCCAACATCCGTTATTTCATGCGCACAGGCTGGTCAGGCATTCAATTTGAAACACTGCCACTAAAATTAAAATAACGTTAACTTATTAACGCTATGTTGAGGCAGAGAAATTTTTACTTTCTCTGCTCAACTCTTTATATTTATCTAAAAAAACAGCCATTCTTCCTCGCCATTTCCCGCGATTTACTATACTTACCTTAAAATACTGACAATACTTAATCTGCCTTACTAAGCAAATATAACCCGTTATACTTATAGCAACTGCGTTGTTCCTCCCCGATTTAGCGAATGCTAATAAGGAGTTGATATGTATATTCATTTAAATGGCTTTGACTTTGAATTTTCAAATCAAGTGATCGCATCTTTTATCAGCAGCACAGCTTATCAAAATCAATCTTCTGATATTGCAGGTATCCACCTTACTGATACTTATCAGCAAATGCTGCATGCAGGTATAAGTAAAGATGAACTAATAAAAGCGATATTAAACTATCATATTAGCGCGCTACACGAAGAAGGTATTAGTGTTGAGGCGATCAAAAAATCAATGTATAACGATATTAATGTGAGCTTTCTTATTGATATAAAAAGCGATAATTTAGCCCGATTCGTGAATTTCAATGATAATAAGAAAGAAGATAGCGTGTGCATTAATATGCGTAACTTTAATCATCAGTTTACACTCACCTACTCTCAATTAATTCAACTTGAAGAGTCTTATCGTAATCAAACACAAGAACAAATATTGATACTTTTTTTAGAAACATTTAAAACCATAATGGAAACAGAAGACTCGGCGTCACGACAATGCTATTACGCTATTCTTGTTAGCACAGGATTACTGCTATTTTCCGAGCAGCTTAGTATTTTAGATGCAATACAGTTTAGCGACATAGAGTTTGAACTTAATACCGATCGACTTTTATTGAATTTACCAGCAGGCTTAGAAACGTGTTTATTCGAACTGGAGTTTAATACAGAAGATTAATACTTTGCATTTAGTCTCCAAATTAATACCTATAAGTAACACTCGAAAGGAATACGCCGTCAACTTAAAAATAACAGACAATATCAAGATACATAAATTAATTAAAATTGATTTATGTATAACAAACTAATTTTAAAAATGTTTATGTCAACAGAATGAAAATAGTATTGTTTACCCCCATTTATCCTTAAAGTTATTACACATCAAGCCGAAACTTAGAGTAAGCCGTAAAATCGGTAATGTTAATCAGCTAGGATGTCGTAAAAGATGAAAATCAGAGATAAATTATTAGGTCTTACTGGTATTTCGGTAAGTGCACTCTTATTGGTACTTGGAATGTCTTGGGTTGCCAATAAACAAGTTACGAATATTAACAATGCCGCAACCGATGTAAAACAACTCGAAGTTACGCTATTAAATTTACGCCGCAATGAAAAAGATTTTTTACTGCGACGAGACACCAAATATCTCGACAAATTTAAAGCTAACTACGCATTATTTCAAACGAAATTAAGCGAACTAGAAAAAGAGCTTACATCACTTAATATTATAGTGCCAAGTGTTGCAACCTTACCTGCATCAATGCAAGATTATAATCTCAGTATGATTGCACTGGTCAATAATTACCAAGCCCTTGGCCTTACCCCTGAGCAAGGATTACTAAAGCGCCTCAATAATAGCTATAAACGTTTACTGCAAACAGCAGATCGATATAACCGTAATCTTCTCATTACGACCGATCTTGCACAAACAGCAAAAATGTTCGCATTACTCGGAAATCATGAATATTACCTAGAATATCAAGCTAAGTTTACACTTTATGATCAACAGCTTGCACTTGATTTTGGTAGCAGCTATACCGATTTTCGCGCAACGATGGCTAAAATCATAGAGCAATACAAAACGATAGGTGATACACCCGAAGTTGGATTACGCGGCGAAATGCGAGGGTATTCACATCAAGTTGAACGTACTTTTAAAGATGTCAGCCAACAATTAAATGACGAGATAGCCAAGCAACAGCAACAAACTATAACGATCATTCTTGTGGCTGTATTAGCCGTGATAATAGCGCTCATTACACTGTCTTGGTTAATTAGTAACTCTATCCAACGCCGCATACAAAGCTTAAGTAGTTTGATGGCCACGATAGCGAAAAGTCATGACTTAACAGCAGTTGCAGATGAACAAGGCAATGATGAATTGTCACATATGGCAAGTAATTTTAATTACTTATTAACCAATCTCCGTGAACTCGTTAGCAACGTAAAAGAAGCTGTACATGAACTAGGCTCGGCATCAAGTCAGTTACAGGGCCGTAGTGTGGATTCTGATACAGCAATTAGCCGCCAACAAGCCGAGACCGATGCAGTCGCAACCGCAATCACCGAGATGAGTTCGACAATCAAAGAAATAGCAGGTAATACAGAGAGTGCCGCCAGCAATGCTGATAACAGTTACAATGGCGCTCAAGAAGGTTTATCAGAAGTGAGTGCAACAAAGAATCGTATACGTGTTTTATCTGATGACTTATCTAAAACCAGTAATGAAGTCGCAAATTTATCAACACTGTCCGACAATATTGGCTCAGTGCTTGATGTGATCCGCTCAATTGCAGAACAAACTAATCTGCTTGCTCTAAATGCAGCAATTGAAGCGGCAAGAGCAGGCGACCAAGGCCGTGGTTTTGCGGTTGTAGCAGATGAAGTTCGCTCACTCGCCCTTCGAACACGTCAATCTACAGAAGAGATCACCAGCATTATTGCCACGTTACAAGAGCAAACGGGTCAGGTAGTTGTACATATTAGCCGCTGCCACGAACAAGGTGAATTAAGCGTCGAACAAGCTGACAGTGCAGAGTCGAAGATTGGCCAAATAATGTCTGATATGCAACTCATCATGGATACCAGCACTCAGATTGCCACCGCCGTTGAACAACAGACGGTCGTATCCGATGAAATTGGCCGTAACGTAACGTCAATACGAGATATTACCAGTCAAAATTCCCATATCGCCCATGAAAATGCACAAGCAGCCAGTGACATCGCTAATCAGGCTAAAACATTAGATCAATCCATTGCCCTGTATACGGTGTAATTAACGAGTATCCAGGTATACAAAGACCGAAGTCATCGCTTCGGTCTTTTTTTGCCCGCAAAGTATGACGTCGTTATCTAGCTGTTTTCTTTTATGGCTTGCTGCATCGTCAGCCAACTTTCGACAATAGGGTGTAATTCTGTATTTCCCACATTCTTGATAACCGAACCGTTAAGTTCTGCATCAGCCATTAACAATGATTGTGGTGTAACAGGTTTTCCTGATTTCAATGCAGCTTCTTTGATTAAACCAATACCCACGAGCTTGTCGTTACAAAAGAACTGGTGCTGATAATAGAAATATTTTTCATCACAACTTAAAATTTCAGTCGTCATCGTAAACGCTTGAAACGGACGAATTGGTTTTAGATAAATAAAATCTTGTGCAGCAATCATGCGTAAGCCATAACGCCCAGATAACGCGAGTCGAGAAGAGTGCCAGATACCAAAACGACCTAATTCCATAAAACTAAATACACGGTAATTAGGTAAATGGTCGCGCCAGCCGAGATCATGTAACCACACCCGAAAGCCGTCACTGCGTTTATTCACAAGCGCCACCGCATCCAGCTTACGGGCACGAAAAATAATAATCAACATTCTAAAAAATAAATTCATGTTACTCCCACGACTAAAAGAAATAGAAGTAACATTCTTACCTAAGCCTACGAAATGTAAAGGAAATAAAACAAAAAAAGCACATTAACGTTAAAACTTATATGCTAAGTATATTTTAGTCTGCATCGCGGTCGATATACAGCGCTGAGATTTGGTACTTGTCTTAATTAGTTGGTAAGCTACTCTTACTTTCGCAGACTATTTTTTCTTATTATTTTTTCGTTTTAAAATATAAGGCCGTAAGAACATATACATACCTGTTACCCATAATATGAATAAAATAAAGGCTGCAGGTAAAAACACCCATAATGGCATATGCTTATTAAAAAATGATCCTTCATGTAATTCTTGGATAATTCCAACACGGCGATAAGCGACCTGTAAAACCTGACCGCTGGTATTATCGATTTGAATTTCGATATTATTTTTAGCTCTTACTTTAACAATACCTTTAGATGGTTTGACATCCAATTTACTTATATCTTTCCAGCTGTGTATATCTGAGTTTGGTACCTGGGATGCAATATCAAATATTTGTTCAAAAGAGAGCTTAGGCTCTGTGCCAATTCCTTTCATCGTTGTAGGTTGTATCCAGGAAAATTCAGATCGGATGAGTAGCAAGATACCGCTAATTATAATAATTAGCACTGGAATCGCAATTATTATCGACCCCCAATAATGTGTGTTTCGATTAAGACGTTTCCAGTTAATATTTTTCACGTAAATTTACCCTCAGAATTGAGTCAGCTTTATTCGCGCTGCAAAAAAACGAATTCTAATGATAAGTATTATCATTTTCAACGTTTACTTCTGACACTTTAATATTTGCATGAAAGTCGAACGTACAGATGATAATATCAACCAAACGACCTAGAGCGGTATTTTAATCTAAACAGGTGCGATTAATACAGTATATAAATATACTATTTATTTATGTAAAGTCCTTAATGTTTATCGAGTAAATTAAATCACTAAGTCAATGATAAATATAACCTGCACACGATTAATCGTACACTCCCCATACCAATAGCTATACCTAAGTGCTAGAATTTAAAGTTATACCCTAAGAGGTATAAAAAATCAGTCAACGTGTTGCAATCAATATTCAAAACAGGCATATTTAAAAGTCGTCAACCATAGATAGTTCACTAAAAATGCAGCATTTTGAATTAAATAAGCGGATTTATGTTTCGATTACACTCTATATTTTATCTATTATTAGCTTGGCAACTTATAGCTATCTCCAAGAGAAAAATCACATTTACACAGCCCTTGATTTAAAATTAAAAACGGCAGCCCTAACGATCTCTTCATTATTGCCAGCCAATTTCCATCAAAAAAAAATGGCCTATGATAAAAATTCAACGCAACTAAATAGCATAAACAGAACTGTCTTATCCAATTACGCTAAAAATATAAATATATCCAACTTATATACGCTTATCCTGCGCGATAATCAGATCCTATTTACTTCAGCAAGCACCACAAATATTGATGACGATGGTTTTGATAGCAATGATATCGAATTCTTAACCGCTTACAATGATGCAGACACCCAGCTTTATAATATTTTTACCGATCAACAACCCCGCTTAATTGAATACCAAGATAAATGGGGTCGATTTCGTAGTATTTTCATTCCCATTTATGCCGCAGACGGAAGTGTTTATATTGCGGCGGCTGACATCACTATTGATACGATTTCTTTTCAACTCAATCAACACTTTAATAAGATAATGCTAATCTCTGTTCTTTTTATTTTTTCTGTATTTTCTCTATTTTTTATACAGGCCATTACCTATCGCCAACAATTAAAAAAACTACGTCATAAGATCGCGCAAAGAACGGCTGAATTAGTACAAAGTGAAGCAAAGTTAAACTCTATTTTTGAACATTCTCCAGTCGGTATTTTCCATTACAATAAACAAGGGATCTTATTAAAAACCAACCGGCATTTTGAAAAGATATTTGGGGCGAACAAAGATGGACTGATTGGCTTCAACATGTTGAGTAATATCAAAAATCCCCCTTTCGCCACTGCAATGAAATCCTCATTGAAAGGACAAATAAGTACTTTCGAAGGCGAATATATTTCAATATCACACCGTAAAAAGTCCTACTTAGAAGTTGATTTAGTCCCATTGTATTCAAGTACTGGTGAGATAGATGGTGGCGTAGGGGTTTGTGACGATATCACCTTACAACAACAAAACACGTCTAATTTACAAAAATTATCACGAGTCGTTGAGTGCAGTTTAGACGGTATCCTGATCACTAATACCAACGGGATTATTGAATACGTCAACCCTCGATTTACACAAATCACAGGCTATTCATCAAAAGAGTCGATCGGTGAGAAAGCCAATTTCTTCCGTTCGATAGAAACCACCAATACTACTTACAAGGCGCTCTGGAGCCGTATTTCAAGTGGTAATGAATGGTCTGAGGAAGTTCACAACCAGCGTAAAAATGGTGAATTATACTGGGCTAAAGTCACCATAATTCCAATGACTAATGCTAACGACGAAATAACCCATTTTATTGGTATTCAAGTAGATATTACCGAATCTCGGATCATAGCTAAACAAATAGCCTATCAAGCAAAACACGATATGCTAACAGGATTAATTAACCGTTATGAATTCGAACATCAATTAACCGATGCTGTTTGCAGCGCACAAGGCAGTCAACTTACCCACGTATTATTCTTTTTAGACTTAGACCAGTTTAAAATAATTAATGATACGTGTGGCCATGCTGCAGGTGACGAGTTATTACGCCAAGTAGCAGGATTAATTGACGACAACTTAAAACCAAACGATATATTAGCCCGACTAGGCGGCGACGAATTTGCCATATTAATGCGCAACTGCCAACTTACTGAAGCGGTTTCCGCCGCAAATGAAATCTTAGAAAAAGTTAAAAAATTCCAATTCATATGGAAAAAAAGTTGTTTTAGTATCGGTGTCAGTATTGGTGTTGCAGAAATAAGCCGTAATTCAGGTAACACGAGCGAAGTACTTATTCATGCAGATTTAGCCTGTTACGCCGCTAAAGATTTAGGACGAAACCGAGTACATACTTATCACCATAATGATGAATTACTTACTACTCGTGACGGTGAGTTCCGCTGGGTAAACGAGATAAAAGAAGCACTTAATGAAGACCGATTTGAACTCTACGCTCAGCCTATCGTTGCATTATCCGATCCTGAACATAAACATGTTTTTGAAGTGCTACTACGTATGCAAGCTAAAGACGGCAAGATCATTGCGCCCGGCATATTTTTACCTATCGCAGAGCGCTATAACTTATCGCAACCAATTGATCGTTGGGTATTTGATCACACATTAGATTGGATGCGAGAACATAGCCAACAATTGGATATTTTTGACCATATTAGTATTAATTTATCAGGCACTTCACTCGGCGATGATGAACTATTGCAGCATATTATGCGGAATATAACCCAAGCAGGTTTAACTCCTCAACAGTTCATGTTTGAAATTACCGAAACAGCCGCAATTAGTAACCTTACCAACGCAACAGTATTCATCAATATCTTAAGTGAGTTTGGCTGCCAATTCGCACTGGATGATTTTGGTAGTGGTTTATCTTCGTTTGCTTATCTAAAAAACCTACCAGTTAACACATTAAAGATTGATGGTATCTTTATTAAAGATATTTTAACTAATCCAATAGACGCTGCAATGGTAAAATCGATTAATGAAATAGGACATTTAATGAAGTTAAAAACTGTCGCGGAATTTGTCGAAAATGATGCTATAAAACAAAAAATTGAAGCTATTGGTATCGATTTCGCACAAGGCTACGGCATTGGAGAGCCACAACCTATTGATAATATGCTTTGCTTAAATCAACAATAGCAACTCAATTGTGGCAATTAACGCATCATAATGCTCTATTTTCCGTTATTACTCTCATTGGGATTATTCAAAATATAAGCTAAACGACGCACCAATATTATCCCAATTGCTTGCTTTACCATTAGGTTTATCTTGAGTCCACACATAAGATAAGCCTAACGCCATTGATTGATCGATAAAGTACTTAGCACCTAGGGTGTAAGACGTAGAATCAAGGTAACCATATGTCACTTCTGTACCATTGAACGCGCGATTAACATTAAAGTCAGCTTCAAATTTAGGGCTAGAAGAAAGTTTTACACCCGCAATAACACTTGGGTAAAAATTTGAATCTTGCGACTGAGTATCATTTTTCCATACCCTTATTGAACTTTGGATTAAATTCGCACCGGCATAAAATTCTGTCATATGGCCGGCATTTGTTGATGTCATTAAACCTGCACCAAGTATTTTCGCTTTGGCTTTTACACCTGGATTTAGTTCAATATCATCTGTGTGATGATAAAAACCTGCCATATAAAAGCGCTCTGTAATAGCACGTTCAACATTTACAGCCCAATGCCCAGATCGGTAACTTAGCTGCGCATTATTATGGTCAAAAGGTTCTGCCATCAGTGTTGGCGCAACAATAAGTAACGGTATGCTTGCAAGCGTTGAAACTTTAAACATGTATTTTCTTTCCCTATAAATAAATTAAACTTTAAATAGTAAATTTTAAATTGATGACTAAAAGCATATCGGCAACATTCCGTAAAATATAAACATTTGATGCCTACAATCGAATTAAGCGGCTAATAGCAATGATTGCAGCTGTATTAATGACGTAACTTGATAACTAGGCTTGATACCGTCCGGTAATACAGCATTCTCACTATTAAGCCAACAAGTATCAAAACCTGCATTTATCCCACCTAAAATGTCAGAATGCGGATTATCGCCAACCATCAATACTTGCTCACGCTGTATGTCACCCATGTGGCTTAACGCATATTCAAATATACCGATATCGGGTTTAGCGATACCCACTTGCTCAGAGATAATAAGTGGTGCGAATACATCTTTTAAACCGGTTTTTTCTAAACGCACATGCTGTAGTTCTGTAAATCCATTGGTAATAATACCCATATTTACTTTCCCAGTTAATGCCGAAATAAGCGCTTGAGCACCGGGTAGTAAACTGCATATGTCAGCCATTGCAGTCATAAATGCACTGTTTAAAGTTTGGGTTGTCACCTTCAGTTTATCCGCCCATAATTGAAAGCGTTTATTTTGCAATTGTGTTGCTGTGATTCGACCATCTTGGTAATCAACCCACAAAGGTAAATTAACTGTCTGATAATGACTAAAATCATCACTACTAAAATCAATACCAAAACGAGAAAACATCAGTTTCAACCCTTTAAACGCATCAAAATGGAATAAGGTTTCATCGGCATCAAACAAGATCCATTGGTACTTCATGATATTTTTCTCCAACGGCTAGCCGTTACAATAAATTACATAGGTGGATTAAAAAATAAACAATCAGTAAAACATCATGTTATCTTAATCAGTATGGGGGGTATGATAGCTGAAAGTGTGATTTACCTACACAATAAATAAAAATAAGTAAAAATAAACTTGCTACTAATAAAATCCGCTGTTACTATCGGCTCAGATTTATTTAATAACAATCCTCGAATTAAAAATCAACGATTAAGCCTTACCTAGAAAATCTCCGTAAGCCAGATTAAAAAATCCAACATACAAAGCTAAATTATTGAACAACGAAATACAGCAAATGTTGCGTGCTGTAAACACTTCTTACTAAATCAACTATTTATAAATAATAAAAATAGTTAGATTTCAGAATATTATCGTTATACGGTAATGAAGCTTATTACAAATTATGCGATAGCTTTAAGCTACGCCTTATATAGTGAGTTTTATTATGACTATTATTTTTAATGGTACACAGATCCAAATTAAACAACCGGTACACTCGATTTCAGTTCACAAAAACCGAGTAGCATTTACTGATTCACAAGGTGAGAAAACAGCTCAACTTGCAACAGTAACAGAACGCCGTAACTTTATTGATATGCTAGTAAACGTTTAATTACATCAACTGACATTATCAACTTTAATTCCCGATATACTTTAATATCGGGATGTTAACCCCTTCGCTACTCCCTTTATATACACTTCATAGACCCTAAACAGCCCATACTCTAACTACCCAAGACAAATCTATCATCACGTTATAACACCTATATGTATGACAGGCCTATACCATTGATTGGTATTATCATTTAGCTGAGGACAATGGGGTATGAATTTTAGGCAAAAAAAAGTCAGGTTGTTAGCCTGACTTACATATATTGGAAAAGAAGGTCGACTGAAATACTTACTTCTATCTTCGCAATACTTTTCTTCTTACATTTACTTGCTTTCTTCACTTACAGACTTCCTTACACTTTCTTTCACTTACACGTACCTTTCACATACGTTATTCGTCTTCATTTACATTTACACTTGCTTTCACTTACACGTACCTTTCACATACGTTATTCGTCTTCATTTACACTTTCTTTCACTACACGTACCTTTCACATACGTTATTCGTCTTCATTTTTACTTGCTTTCACTTACACGTACCTTTCACATACGTTATTCGTCTTCATTTTTACTTACACGTACCTCTCACATACGTTATTAACCTTACTTTCACTTACACGTACCTTGCACATACGTTATTTGTCTTACTTTACACTTGCCTTCACTTACACTTACACTTACACTTACCTACATTTACTTACACTTACTTACTCTTACGTTCTTTACTAAGTCGTACCTGTCACGTACGTTACTCATCTTAATTACACGTATCTGCCATGCACGTTATTCACATATTGCAAAGGTAGTAGGAATAAAATATCCAGTCGACCTAATTACAAATATAGTACACCGTCATATATTTGCGATGAAATTAACTAAAATAAATTATATAAAATATAAAATCTGAATGAGTGCCCATATTAATAATAATTAGATCGCTTTTTCAGTTCGTTTTTGACAGATTAAATATTTGATACTATTTTAAATTCCCTGATTTGATGACAATCATTAATATAAACGTCAAACAGGCTCTAAATATCTTAAGGAATATGCATGTCTCGAGCTATCTTTTTGACTAGCCCATTAGCCCAACTTGGTCGTGCAGTCATGACTTTACTCCAACGCTTTGGTAAAGCAGCACTATTTCTGTTGCATGGGATAACACATATGTTTTCTCGTCCTTGGCAATGGCGAAGAGTGCTTGAACAACTCTACTTTATTGGAGCAAAGTCAATTGTTGTTATTTGTGTAACGGGTCTGTTTACCGGAATGGTGCTCGGGTTACAAGGCTATTACACCCTATCTCAATTTGGCTCGACTGGTTTATTAGGTTCTGCTGTCGCACTTACCCTTATTCGTGAATTAGGTCCCGTGTTGACCGCAATAATGATTATCGGCCGTGCAGGATCAGCAATGACTGCAGAAATTGGAATTATGCGAATTTCAGAACAAATCGATGCGCTTAAAACGATGACCATTGACCCAATTCGATTTCTAGTTAGCCCTCGCATCATTGCAGCACTCATTAGTTTTCCATTATTAACCGCTATTTTCGATACAGTGGGCATTTTTGGCGGCTACCTTACTGGATCTCAATTATTAGGTATTAATCCTGCGATTTACTTCTATCGTGTAGAAAACAGCGTCCTCATGGCTGATGTTATTGAAGGTTTTATTAAATCATTATTTTTCTCTATTACTGTAATAACGGTATGCTGCTATCACGGTTATTACACCCACACTCGCCGTAATAACTTTGGCGCAAAAGGCGTTGGATTTTCAACAACAACAGCAGTTGTACAAGCAAGTATTCTCGTGCTTGTTATTGATTATATTTTAACGTCTGTCTTATTATAGGAAAACTATGAATATTCCACTTATTCAATTTTGTAATGTCAGTAAAGCATTTGATGGCACTCAAGTATTAAATAATATCAACCTCAGTGTTTTTAAAGGCGAGATAACGACGATCATAGGTAAAAGTGGTGAAGGGAAAAGTGTTTTACTCAAACATATTATCGGCTTATTGACTCCTGACTCTGGCTCAATATTATTCAATGGTAAGAGTTTATCCGAACATGCAAAAACAGAACAACATAACTTAAAGAAAAAATTCAGTTACATGTTTCAAGATTCTGCGCTGTTTGACTCAATGACGGTATATGACAATATTGCTCTCCCCTTACGAGAAGCAAGTAAATTAAATAAAATAGAAATACAACAGCGTGTTGAAAAACGTATGACACAGCTAGATATCTTAGGTACAGAACAACAATACCCAGGGCAGCTATCAGGTGGTATGCGGAAAAGGGTCGCTCTAGCGCGCGCACTCGTCACAGAACCTGAAATTATCTTATTTGATGAACCAACGACAGGGTTAGATCCAATACGTAAAAAAGCAGTACATAAAATGATTGCAGACTATCAACGTAAGCTCGGATTTACCGGAATCATTGTAAGCCACGAAATTCCTGAGATATTTACAATTTCTCAACGCATTGCAGTGCTTAATGAAGGTGACATTATTTTTCAAGGTACTCCTGAACAACTAAACAATGATGAAAGCCCTGTTATTTCAGAATTTGTCCATGGCCACGAGTCATCGTGACTCAAAATCGATCAACCTATTTAATTGGAACTATTATGAAAAAATCATCCATCGAAACCTCTGTTGGTATATTTGTACTGATAGGTATACTTTGCGTCGGCTACCTGACTATTAAACTCGGAAAAATGGAGCTGTTAGGTGATAACTACTATAGTGTGTATGCAGACTTTAATTCTGCGACAGGCCTGAAAGGTGGCGCTAATATCGAAATGGCAGGTGTGAGAATCGGTCAAGTTGAAGATATTATATTGCTACCAAATATCAAAATAGCACGTGTAAAACTAAAAATTGAAAAGCGCATAAATCTCTCGGTCGATGTCATGGCATCGGTAAAAACAGCGGGATTACTCGGTGACAGATACTTATCCCTTACCCCGGGTGGTAGTGATGAACTGCTAGAAGAAGGTGATAGCATTGAAGAAACAGAATCTGCGCTTGATATTGAAGACCTTATTAGTAAATACATATTTAGTGGCGACAGTAAATAATGATATCAAAGATGAGTAACAGTATGTCAAACAACTTCATTATGAGAAATCACATGAAAAGAATAATCGTTTTATCTATTTCAACATTGCTACTATTTACAAGTACAGTGCGCGCACACGTTGCAAATATCAGCCAAGCAACCGCATTAATCGATGGAGCAATGCAAAAATCCTTAACGATTATTAATGATCCAAGTCTCACAACTGAAGTCAAACGTAAAAAATTATGGCCAGTTTTGACCACTTATTTTGACTTTACATTAATCTCGGAGTTGACGTTAGGGAAATTTGCAGCTGATTCGACTCGCCCTCTTGGTGATTACAGCGATCGTCGTTTTACAGAAAGCCAGCAAGAACAGTTTACTGACGCCTTTACTATCCATCTTGGTAACTTATACTTAGACAGACTAAACAATGACAGTAAGTTTACAGTTTCACTCACAGATTCATCTGCAATGAAACCGATCCGTAATATGCAACGCGCTCGTGTAAACAGCTTAATTAATAGCAAAACAGCTATCGATTATTCACTACGCTTTAAAAATCATGAATGGCGTATCTATGATATTAAAGTGGAAGGCAGAAGTTTAGTTAATTCATTTCGTAAGGAATATTCAGCATTATTACTGAAAAAGACACCCGATGAATTACTCACATTACTTAATGAAAAAAACCTAGCTCATACGGAAAGTAATGCAGAATAATCAGTTTTCCAGTTTCTTTACAGTGCCGTTATTACTGCTCATCTTAGTGATGAGCGGTTGTACAACAACTAAAAGCAATAATAAAGAAAGCGCTGAAGTTCACTCCGAATTACCACAAAGTCAATCTATCCCGACTGTCGTAAGTTCAACACCTGATTATATTGAAGATGATGGACTGTTTACAGAAGAAGATGATGGTGATGATCCATTTACAGAAGAGGATGATGACCCATTTGATGATGACCCATTTGATGATGATAGTCCCGCTGAGATAGATGACAGCAATAAGGTTTCAGATCCCTTCTACTACTTTAACAAGACCATGTTCTATGTTAATGATAAGCTTTATTTTTGGGTAATGCGTCCGACGGCAATCGGTTATAAGGCAATTACGCCTCAGTTTTTTCGTGTCGGTGTTGCCAACTTCTTTCACAATATAACCATGCCGATCAGATTTACCAGCAGTCTATTCCAAGGTGATATTAAATCCTCAGGTACTGAGCTAGGACGTTTTGTTGTTAACTCGACAGTTGGTTTGTTAGGAGTAATGGACCCAGCTGCAGATTATTTGGATTGGCAACCAAATAATCAAGATATGGGGTTAACCTTAGGTAAATACGGCATAGGCAATGGTCCCTATATTGTGTGGCCAATTTTTGGCCCATCAACCCTAAGAGATACAGTTGGGCGTGGCGCGGATTACTTCCTTAGTCCACTATCCTATTTACAACCTGACAAACTGTCATTTGCTGTTCAAGGTGTAGATAAGGTAAATGCAACATACTTTAGTCTTGGAGATTATGAAGCCTTTAAACAAGCTTACATTGACCCTTACGAAAGGATGAAGGAGTTTTACCTCGAATATCGCGCAGACAAAGTCGCTGAAAAATAGTCTCTTACAAATACATGAAACGAGGTCATTGACCTCGTTTCATGTTCAGTAATATTACTTCTAACATTCATTGAGCCGATAAACGAAACCGCTGTCTTAAAAATTTAATTCGAGCTAATAAATCATTCACTTCTTGTCGGCCAATATCTGCCCCTCGTGCATTTTTAATCGCCATATTATTATAATCTAGCTCATCATCATGCAAGCAGTGTTCACTGATCAGTTGCCACAGGTGCTTTACCTTATTAAATTTGGTCTCTAAAATTTCGACATCGATACTGAGTTTATCTAATTCTTCTACCGATAGTTTGACAATCAAATAAGTATATTTTTCATCATCTTCATTAACCGAATATTGTTTGTCCAACAATATATTATAGCGATCAATATGGTAGTTAAGTAGGTCGATATTATGTGTATAAAATTGATAAGCATCCCGCCAATTCCGGCCACTGCAATAACTTGCCTGAACAGAAAAAGTAAGGAGAAATAAGATAATTAAGAAACCATACTTCATAATCAACTCCACGATTATTCGTCACAAGAAAACTTAACCCGATTAAAAGTGCAGACAAAGTGTACTGTTTGCCACATTTATTCCTTTCCCTGATATAATTAACCTATGTTATGAAATATTCCGTAATTCCTTAAAGGGTAAAGATGAAAAAAACGTTTGTATTAAACCACCCAAAAATTGTTCCAGCTCGCCAAGTTGAATCTATCAAAAGCGAAATCAGAAAATACATTAAAAGAGAACGTAATAAAGTTCTACCTAAAGGTGTCGATTACTGGGACTTTGATTGTAAGTATGGTGTAACAGAACAAGAAGCGCAGGTTATTCACCTGTCTGAAATCAATAAATCTATTGATAGCGGTGACCTAAGCAAAGATGCATCTTTCTATGTCGAAGTTTTGGTAAAAGATGGCATTCGCGTGATCAATGAAGAAGACGAAGATTTAGATTACGGCGAAGAATAATACCTAGGGCACTATAGCCCGAATCCATATCCCCAAAATACGCGTCATGCTACTGGGGGTATGCCTTTCGATTAACCTCTCTCTCTTTATATGTCTATTCGATATAACACACGCAATACTACTGTTTGCAGCCGTTACCTGATAACATAGCCGCCCTAAGCCATGCAGATAACTGCGAAAAGATTGAAATAACATAAATGAAGCTACATAAACTTGATGCCGTAGACTGGTTAAAAACGCTTCCTAGTGAAAGTATTGATTTAGTCATCACAGATCCCCCTTATGAATCCTTAGAAAAACACCGAAAGATTGGTACCACAACGCGTTTAAAAAACAGCGCAGGCTCAAGTAATCAATGGTTTAGCATTTTCCCGAACAGTGATTTCCCTGCGTTAGTTGAACAAATATATAGAGTACTGAAAAAGAACAGCCATTTTTATTTATTTTGCGATCAAGAAACAATGTTTGTGATTAAACCGATCGCTGAAGATTTCGGGTTTAAATTTTGGAAACCAATTGTCTGGGACAAATGCGCAATTGGTATGGGTTACCATTATCGCGCACGTTATGAATTCATTTTGTTTTTCGAAAAAGGCAAACGTAAATTACATGATTTAGGCATGCCGGATGTGTTGCAAGAAAAACGGGTTTGGCGTGGCTATCCAACCGAAAAACCTGTGCCATTAATTGAAAAACTGATTACCCAAAGTTCAAGCGTTGACGATCTGGTTATTGATCCCTTTTTCGGTTCAGGCGCAACCTTAATTGCAGCTGCCAATCTAGGTCGACGATCTGAAGGTGCAGATATTGCAACCTCAGCCCATGAGTTTGTTAACAACCGTATTAAACCGGTAGAAAAGGCATAATAATGACGATTGAAGTAACAAACCTCCCAACGACCGAAATAACTTGCTCTAACTGTGAAGCCTGCTGTTGTCGCTTAGAAGTCATGATTTTAACCGATACTGGTGTGCCAAAACGCTACATTTCAACAGATGAATGGGGAAGTGAAGTAATGGCGCAAAGCCATGATGGCTGGTGTGCTGCACTCGATAGAGACACCTTGATGTGTAGTATCTATGAAAACAGACCTTGGGTATGTCGTATATTCGAAATGGCTTCGTATGAATGCGAAGAAGAACGTAAAGCACATATGTAAGTTGCACTTTTTCAAATACTAGCCTATTCAATCTTAATCTCGGAGCTTAGATTGATTAGGGTTCCTTCCTAGCCGCCCTGAGTGTACAACCTGCGTAAATAGGGATGTTAATTGGTCAGATGACCATATAATAATTTATTTAATTTCAAATACTTAATTATAGATAGTAATTACTAAAAAACTGGTCAGACATCACTCCTATTTGTTCCGTTCTTTTAACCCATCCACAATATGACCCTTTTTTTATTCATATCACTATCTATATTTTCAAATTTGGCAGATTATAATTAGACAGTCTGTCACGAAATTAAATTTCTTCATCTGTCATAGAGTTACGTATTTTTTACAGGGATAAGTGAGTATCGCTAATAAAATACGTTGAGGGTTAAAAAATGGAATTATTTAACGAATCAAACGCATTAGATCTTTACATGCAACAAGTAAATAAAAACAGCACCTTACTTACCAAGGAAGAAGAATACGATACCGCTATTTCCGTCCATGAAGGAGATCAAAAAGCACGTCAACGTATGATCCAATCTAATTTGCGATTAGTAATCAATATTGCAAAACGTTATCAGCATACGTCATTGTCACTTGTTGACATCATTCAAGAAGGTAATACCGGATTAATCCACGCCGTCGAAAAGTTTGATGCAACAAAAGGATTTCGCTTTTCAACTTATGCAGTATGGTGGATCAAGAACAACATTGAACGTTTCATCATGAATCAATCACGTACCATCCGCGTGCCTATCCATATAGGTAAATCTTACAAACGTATTTTAAAAAATGCTCGTGAAGAATCACTTGATCTGAAATGTAATCAGGATCTACGAAAAATTGCAGTAAATCTCGAAATCGAGTTTGAAGACGTTGTTGGTGTGCTCGCTTATTATTTTACAGAAGCAAGCTTAGATAGGACCATTGAAACCCAAAATGACTCAAGTACTGCGCTCGTTGACCTGATTGAAGACAGCTCTATTTGTAAACCCAATGATGAGGTAGAAAATACCGATACCTCTAGTTATTTAACTGAAGTATTAAGCCATTTATGTGACCGTGATAGAGAGATCATCGAGCTAAGGTTTGGTCTAGGTAGAGAAGAGCCACAAACACTACACGCCATTGGTGAGCGCCTATTTATGTCTCGAGAACGTGTACGCCAAATTATTACGGCGAGTTTACAAAAAATCAAACCTGAGTTGTTAGTAAACAGCGTAGACCAGCAAGATTACCTAAACTAACCAACAATGAAATAAAAAAACCATATGTAAAAACAGCCCTAACAAGGGCTATTTTTTTGCTCATAACAAAGTAGTTATGGTTATTATAATCACACTTTATGGTGCACTGATCTTGATACGAGATACCTTGCCATCTAAGCCATTATGGCGATGGAAATTAACACGCACATAGTCATCACTATAACTGTGCTCATAACTGTCTATATCATAAGTTCCTAAGATATCTTGTAATACCGTTATCTGAGTATAATCATCACCTCTGTCGCCATTTGGAGAATCATAAACGGTGAACTGTGTTCCCGCACTCACACCAACTAATTTAGCTGAACGCGTTTCATCATTATCACAACTTCCTGACTTCTTAAAATTAAACTCACGGTCATACACATTCAATGTACAGACGATATTTTGCGTCGAGTTATTCCCTTCATAGAGCATTATTTCAGGCGTAGTTTCATAATCACCAGGCTTAAACACTTCAAAATAAGAAATCTTTCCATCTAATCCGTTATTATGAAATGCCCACTGGCTAATCGCTGCGTTACTGACATTATTTTCGAATGAATCGATGACATATTCAGACAAGTTATGCTTAACCTGAACAACCGTATAGTCATCATTAGTATTACCAGAAGGACTGTCGTACACGACTATCGTGGTGCCAGCCTGTACATCAACGAGTTTAGCAGAGCGTGCTTCATCATTTTCACAACCGTGCTGACCACTTGAAATATAGCGAGTTTGCTCCCCGCCTATACCACAAACTATATTCTGTGTAGCACCGTTACCTTCATAAAAAATTACCCCGCCTTCATTCAGCACTTCTGTTATTTCCTGAACATCGCCCTTCTCAATAAAATCAACTGCGATAAAATTAGGCTTTTTGTCTAGCAAGGTGGCAGGCATGCATGTATCAATAATCCTCGGATAAAGTCCATCCCAGTTATTATCCGATCCAGCGCCCCAAGAAAAAGGAACCTTAGGAAAATGATTCATACTGAATAATCTTGACCACGTTTTATGTCCCAGTATATTAACTGTTGGCACACCGTATTTATGTCGTTCTTCACAACTATCATAATCAGTGACAGCCCACATGTTCTCCATGGTGACATCTTTTCTATATAGCACGTAATAATCGCCATAATCACCCGACACATCATACTTATCTATGTAGAAGATGATTCGCTGATTAGCAGCAGCCATCTCTTCTAATGTCGGCCATTCTTGCTTACCATCCCACACAGGGTCTCTCGGATCAAACATCATCGCAGTGAATTCAGGCATTTTATCCATCGCCGCTTTCAGCTGCTCTTTCGTTAAGACGTTATTCGTCACCTCAACATCAAAAGTAAGCACCACATCAGGGTTCGCTTTCAAAAATGGAACAATCTCATCATTCATTCTATCGATGAACTCACCAGCATTATCAGTATCATGCGTTAACTCAACGCGACCATCTTCATAACGAATATCAATTAATAATGAACGCACATTATGGTCACGTAGTTGCTCCGGTATATCGAGCCATTGATTCATATAACCGATTTCAAATACATAGCTTTGCGAAGCATGCGCATTATGAGCGCCAACCCAACTATATTCGTTAAAAGTTTTATCTGCTTTGGTCAGTGAAAATGAAGACACTTTATTATCAAAATTAATATTGGCTAAACGCGACTGCCCAGCATCATTAATCTCGATACGACTACCGTTGTAATGATCATCTTGATAAATCGTCAATTTATAACCTGCAGGGACAGTGACCGAAGACCAAGAGTCATTCGCTTTACCGATAGATTGATGGCTTGCGCTATAGCAAGATGGAGTACCTTGGAAGTCCGCATTCCCATAAAAACAAACTAATGGGTCAATGCTAAATGAAGAGACTATATCGTTAAAGTTATGGCTTGAAAGGCTCGTATATTCACCTGGATATAGTGTCCATTGCTTACCGCCATAGTCATCATGTTCAAACAGTGTCAACAACGAACCGCTTGGGACTTTTACCGATGACCAAGTATCATTTTCACTGCCAACCGTATGTTGTGTAGAATCAAAACAATTTTTCTGACCCGCAAAATCATCATGTTCATAGAAACATACCTGTGGGGAGGGATCGAGCTGAGCGCTTACCTGCGCATTCACAAATGGTTGAAATGACAGCGCAGAAATCACTACCGCACCTTGAATAAATCTATTTTTTACAATTATTTCATTGTTAATTTTAGACATATAACTTCTCCAACCAGATTATTCGAAACAAATATAAACCGCTTATTAAGCTAAATATTTGCGACTCGCATCAATTACTTTGCACTATCTGACAAAAAGGGAAGTATTAATAAAGTACCAAGTTGAGTATTAGGAGCAAGGGTCGATTTAGTATTTATATTGGTGAAGTGTGAATTTAAAAGATAATTAATTCATCAATCAAATACAGCGAAAATTTAAAATACGAAAGTAAAAAGTTAATGAAAAAAACCATAAAAAGACGTAACCACATATAAACAATCGTTTTTATTTTCAATTTCAATGTTTAAGGATGGCATAACACTGTACTTAAAAATTCTAAAGGCCGTTATTTCTGCAAACCGAAAGTATCGACAAAGCATGAGAAAAGCATGAGAAAACAGCATTTAAAATAATTACTCAAAAGGTAGTAATTTAGATTTTAAAACAGAAAACAACCAGGATACAAAATCCATTGATAATCAAATGCTATCAATTAGAAACATTCAATCGATTTAACAAATGTTAATATATACGATAAATTTAGCTCTTACCTTCTTTAGGACTTGAATATGAACTGCATAACCCAAAATTCCTTAATTAATATTGCCAGTTGCAACGCTAGCGTACCGATTAAAGACGCGGCACTGGTAGTTGAAGGTGGTGGTCAACGCGGTATTTTCACAGCCGGAGTATTAGACAGCTGGTTAGCGCAAGATTTTAATCCGTTCGCATTATTGATTGGTACTTCTGCTGGCGCTCAAAATTTATCAAGCTACATGACCAGACAATCTGGGCATGCTAAACGCTCAATCATGCAACTATCCAAGCATCCTGAATTCTTTAATATGAAACGAACGCTGATGGGACGCAATACGGTTAACCTAGATTGGTATTTTGACAAGGTAAATGATGCGGATCACCAACTCAATATGGATTGCGCACAAGCACAACTAAAAAACCGTCAACTGCTCTTTTCTGCAACTAACATCAGTGGGTTCAGTCCTACTTTTTTTGAGCCCACCGCTGACAATTGGCTTACCATGTTAAAAGCATCGAGTGCATTACCTTATTTATATAAAAAAGGCGTCGCAATTGGCGATGAACATTACGTCGATGGGGGGGTATCACTGCCAATTCCAATTCAAGAAGCATATCATCGCGGCGCTAAAAAAATAATAGTGATCCGCACCGTACCTGCACACCATAATACGCGTTCACCGTGGGCACATAAGCTGAAATCTTGGGTATGCAGTTCACAACGCTGTCCGAAAGTACTGGATATTATTACCGGCCATGAGAATTCATATAGTGAAGCAATCGACTTTATACATAGTCCACCAGAAGATGCCAAGATCATCGAAATCGCCCCACCCGAAGCTTTAGAAAGTCGAATTTTAGGGAGCAGTGATGAAGCATTAGCAGCCGATTATCAAATGGGTTATGAAATGGGTTCTCAATTTTTAGCAAGTCATCATGTCACCTTGTTTAGGTAGCATTAATGACCATAACGGTAAACATCCAAATCACGGCTATCGATATCTGGCGTGACCCCACTGACTACATCAGCAAGATAACGAGCGGAGCCACATGCCATGGTCCAACCCAATGTACCATGGCCACAATTAGTGAATAAATTAGCCACAGGCGTTTTGCCAATAATAGGTGTGCCATCAGGTGTCATTGGTCGCAATCCGGTCCAGAACTCAGCTTTGCTCATGTCGCCAGCATTGGGAAATAAATCCTTGATAACCATCGCGATGGTCTCTTTACGAGAAGCCGTCAAATCTAAATTATAACCGGCTAACTCTGCCGTTCCAGCAACTCGAATACGTTGATCAAAGCGCGTCATCGCTACTTTATAGGTTTCATCCATGACGGTTGATACTGGTGCTTGCGCACTATCAACAACAGGCACAGTCAACGAATAGCCTTTTACCGGATAAATAGGCAGGGCTAACCCGAAAGGTGACAGCGTTGATGATAATAATGCAGATGAATAACTGCCCATCGCGACGACATAGGCATCCGCTGTTAATTCCCCGACACTGGTATCCACCGAGCTGATTTTGCCGTCATTTTGATTGAGCTTATTGACGGTTAGCCCAAATTTAAATTTAACACCCGCCGCTTGTGCTAATGCCGTAAGCTGCTGACAGAACTGATAACAATCACCGGTTTCATCATCGGGTAAACGTAATCCGCCCACAATTTTATCTTTAACGCCTGCTAATCCAGGTTCGACCGCGATACAGCCCGCAACATCTAGCGCTTCATATGAAGTCCCGCTATCCGCCAATATTTTAATGTCTTTCGCTATCCCTGATAACTGGGATTCATGACGAAATACCTGCAGGGTACCCTTTTGCCGACCTTCATAGTGAATATCTTGCTGCTGACGTAACTCAATCAAACAGTCCCGACTGTAATTAGCAATACGTAGCATCCGCGCTTTATTTATTTCATAGCGCTGCTGATTACAGTTAGCTAACATTTTTGCTGCCCATAAATACAAATCAGGTGATAGTCCTGGTTTTATTTTTAATGGCGCGTGTTTTTGTGCCAACCATTTAATGGCTTTCACCGGAATGCCTGGTGCAGCCCAAGGCGAAGAATAACCATAAGAAATCTGCCCGGCATTAGCAAAACTGGTTTCCTCAGCCCCCTTTGCCTGACGGTCAATGACGGTCACCTCATGACCAGCTTCTGCCAGATACCACGCCGACGTTAATCCAATAACCCCACAACCTAATACCATCACTTTCATGTTATACCGACCATCACCAATAAATAATACGGCTAGCATAAGGAGGTTACATTTACTTAACAATCCATAAGTATTAACATCAGCCTTTAGATAAACTAAACGCAAAATCGAGATTGGAGCCATTGATGATAAAAATTAACGATAATCTATTATCCGGTTTAGCGACATTTACGGCGACGGCCAGTTGCAATAGTTTTACTCAAGCCGCTGAAAAACTCCATATAACGACTGGTGCCATTAGCCAGCAAATAAAACAGTTGGAACAAAACCTTAAATTGACCCTATTTGAACGCCATTCTCGTGGTATTCGTTTAACTTCAGCAGGATATCAATTACATCAAGTCGTCGAACAAAGCTTAACGGATATTGGCGATGTCATTAGCCAGTTACAACAAGTTAATCGCCATGCAGGTGAGGTGCATCTTAAACTCACCCCCTCTTTTGCATATAAATGGTTAGTCCCCCGCTTACAAGATTTCTATCAGCAATACCCAGATATTAAGATCCATACCTTTGCCGAAGGAGCACTAGTGGATCATACCGATACTAATTTTGATCTGGCAATTGATTATGGCCAAAGCCCCTATCAATCGAGTGATAAGAAGATTAACGCTGAATTGTTATTGGCAGAGCAGTTATTGCCTGTGATGAGCCCGCAATATATGGAAAAATTTAATTGGGATATGGCGAATAATAACCAAATTAACGATAGTGACAGCTGTAATTTCTGGAAAACGATTACGCTCTTACATGATGCGATGCCTTGGCAGCATGCCGATAAAAACGCTGAATGGAAATTTTGGTTACAGCAAATGTCTCTCGAAACGCCAAAAACAAAACAAGCAAACACAGGAAAGAATGTGCTCAGTAAACACGGGCATTATTTTAATCGTACAGATATGGCAATTGCAGCCGCAGCCGCTGGGTTAGGTGTTGCATTAGCCCGCTGCGCACTGCTTGATAATGATTTAACCACAGCGGGTCTAGCCAAAGCTGGTTTAGCCTCGCCCTTCAGTCCTATCGATGCACAAGCTGGATATTATTTGATCCAACATCATCACTCGCCCGCAATTGAATGTTTTAAGGTCTGGTTAAAGCAACAAGCCGCTTTACAACATACGAAAAAAGGACGAGAAAGTAACTACCAATAGTTCTCTGAACTAAAGTGACCGGAACTGCGACGTGAGTGTTTTTGATAGTCGAGCTGCTTTAACACCTCACTCGTGTCCTTAACCATACTCGGATTACCACATAAATAGAAAAAACTACGTTCCGGAGTCAATGGTACACCCGCTACTTTTTCCAACTCACCGGTCTCCAGTAAGGCAGGGATCCGACCGCGTAATGTTTCTTTCCTATTTTCTCGAGACACGACTGGTACATAATGAAACTTACCCTGATATCGCGCTTCAAGTAGCCGAATTTTATCCTGATAAACTAACTCGACAGACGTTCTCACGGCATGCACCAATACCACATTATCAAAACGCTGCTGAGTATCCATTTCATCAAGTAATGATAGGAAAGGGCCAATCGCAGTGCCAGTCGACAACAACCATAGATCTTTCGTATAACGCGGGATCTCATCCAAGGTCATAAATCCGGCAGGATTTTTCCCTACATATACTTCATCGCCTACCTGTAACTTATCTAAGCGTGGCGATAATTTCCCATCAGGCACAGTGATAATCAAAAATTCCATCACCTGTTGACCCTGCGCCTGATTAGGTGAGTTAACAAATGAATAAGCCCGACGAATCCATTCTCCAGCCTCATCGAACAGTGCTAGCTTAGTAAATTGGCCTGCGGTATAACGAGATATTTCGGCGGTGACTTGTAAACTGAATTCGCTATCAGTCCAATTAATACGCCCAGTAACCTCACCCTTAATTAAACCATGTGGTATTTCCTTCATTACCGACCTCACAAATGTAAATTGAGCATCATAAGAATAGTGCAAGAAGTATGAAAACAACGTGTTGAATACACGAAGAATTGTTATTAGTTATTAGATATAAATTTACGGTATTTCCCATTTTGCTCTTATTACTTCAATAATACAAATACAAGTAATCGCAAGGAGCCAATATGCTTATCAACAAACTCATAATACTACTGGTATGTTTATCTATACTATTGTCCGTTTTCACGAGTGGATTAATATCATCAGCATTAGATCTCACCGCATTTTCATTATTGATAACCTATCTATTAAGGAAAAAGAAAGCAGAAAAAAAAGCAAACACATAAAAAAGAGAGGTGGTAGAACCTCTCTTTTAAACGCTTTATCTATCTATCTATCTATCTATAACAATACGACTACATAAAAAACAAAATATAAACCAGTGAACTGACACTAATAGCAATCCAAAGTAACACACCTAACAATAATGGTTTTACACCTGCATCTCTTATTTTTTGTACCGTGATACCCGCACCTATCAAGAACAAACACATGACTAATACGTGTTTAGAAACACTGAAAATACCTTGATAAAACACCTGATAGTCCGGCAATACGTACGCAATAAAAATAGCAAAACAATAGAATAAGATGAAAAACGGAATTGTTAATTTTTTACTGTCACCTTTAAATAATAAGGCACTAATAAACGCCACAGGTACGATCCATAAAGCGCGGGCCAATTTTAATGTGGTAGCCGTTAATAATGCTTCATCACCATAAGCTGAAGCTGCACCGACAACAGATGACGTATCGTGAATAGCAATCGCACTCCATACCCCAAATGCATGCTGACTCATGTCCAGTAGATGACCAATAACAGGAAATAAGAATAATGCCACAGAGTTAAGAATAAATACTGTCGCTAATGCCAGCGAGGTCTGATCATTTTTAGCATTAATGGCTGGCGCCACAGCAGCAATCGCGCTCCCCCCACAGATTGCTGTACCCGCAGAAATTAAATAACCGGTTTTTTTTTCAATTTTAAGCGCTTTAGTTAAAAACCAACCTAATATTAAGGTAAAGAAGATAGACGTAACGATAATGCCAATCCCATCTTTCGTCGCAATTATCGCGTCTTCTAAGTTAATACCGAAACCTAAACCGACAATAGAATAAGCCAGTGTTTTTTTAGTGATGACACTTAAATTGATACCTTGAGGAACAAGACCTAACGTGGCCAGCATAAAACCCAATATTAAAGCCACGGGTGATGATATAAGCGGTGTTAGACACAATAAACCGATAGTGATAAACAATAGGTCTGTTTTTTTAAATGACGAATTGGTAACGAATTTGAACATGTTGGACTCTCTCTTTCTAAGAGCCAATAGTATAACCTGCTCTATAAGTTAAAAACATTAGAATGAAATTAACCTATCGTTCATAAAAATTGAACATTTAGCAAATAAACAAAATCACAATTAGCTTGTTCACAATTTAAGTTTAAATATTAAAAAATACCGAACTTTTAACAATAATGACTGACTTACTATAGAGCTATCGTACATTACACTAAATGTAGTCTAGTTAAACGACGATCATGACTGCGTTAGTCCCGTAACAGTGATTATTTCTTACGAGGTTATGCGATGAAAAAACCAATTAATGAATCAAAATTAAATACCGACAATCAAGTTTTAACCGAAATTGAACTGAATGCGTTACAAGAAGAATTCGGTATGAGTAAAACACATTATGATATTCATGACTTAATACTTGCAGAAATTCCACCTGAAATGCTGAAAGCACTACTACAAGCGGATTCAATTTCTATTATAGCGAGGCATAACCAACAAGAATTACACTTTCCATTACATTTAACGAACGATGGCTACCAGAATAGTTTACAAGGGCCTGCAATAGCAGATATTAGCCCTCAATTTAATCAGCATAAGCTTCATAAATTTCAATAAATTCAGGTAGATTAGAGATTAAAGAATTGATGCAATCAGGGTCAAACATAATGCCTGAGTTATCTTTCATATAGGTAACAACATCATCAATGCTCCAAGCCTGTTTATATAAACGTTTACTTAATAACGCATCAAACACATCTGCGACCATTACTATCCGAGCTTCTAACGGAATAGCATCCCCTTTTAATCCCATCGGATAACCATTACCATTAAAATGTTCATGATGGTGAAGAATAATATTTTTTAAAAAACGATATTCTTCAACATGCCGTAGATTCTCAGGAAAATACCCAAGCACACCATTAATAATATCAACCCCATGCCTACAATGCTGATTCATGATTTTACGTTCTTCTGGGGTAAAGATCGTACTACTAAATAAAATCTCATCTGGGATCTTATATTTACCTATATCATGAAAAGCCGCATACGATTCGATACAACGAATAAACTCATGGGAAATACCTTTTTCTTTACTTAAGAGAGAAGCAAGTTTTGAGCTATAACGCTCCATCCTATGTAGGTGCCCTTTTGTTTCAGGATCTTTGGCATGACCCATATCTAATGCGATCGCGAGTGAAATACTAATAAATTGTTTTTTCTCAAATTGACGTACCATGATAGAACGAATGAGCATAGATAAAAATAACATGTCTTGCTGTACTGAATTTTCTGCAAAGAAATTAAGCTCTGAGGCATTAAAAAATACAATAGCAATCGGACGCCCCTTGAACACCAAGGGATAAGAAAAACTACTACGATGACCATTTTCTAATAAATAAAGGGTTCTTGCATTTAATTTTAGACTGGATAGATCGTTCACTACACGTTCTGAATTTAACTTTATCATTTTGGGAAGACTGGTCCCTTTATTTACTTTTTGAGTAAAAATTTCACCATTACAATCGGCTACAAGTCTATCACGGACAAAATAATTGGAGGCTTGATTGTCTTTAATCAAAATAATTGAGAATCGAGATAGTCCCTGATAATTATTAATCGCGATATTGTAAAGCATCTCAAGATGAATCGTAGTCTCTTCTTCTTGGTTAAACATCTGATTTATTTTACTATAATTAAGCATGTCTCAAGCCTATCAGGAGTATTAAAGGGGGCATAACGTCGAACATAAAAAGCCAATCGAAAAGGATATTTTCCACCAACAAAGCAGCAATAATCAGGCGATTTAAATTAATTATACAGAATTATAAAAATATCATCATCAATTCATACCTTTTTGTCGATAAGATCAAACTAATATCATCAAAAGCCTCTGCTAAGCAGCAAAAATAAGATTTGTTCAAAATTACAAAATCAAGTCAAACTGACATGCTTAGTAAATTATAAAAACGTGATTAGGTCGATGTTTACAGTACATAGTAATGCTATAGTTATGAAAGTCGTTTATTTTTATTCTTGAGGAAACCTTATGCTAAATGAGAATCATGCACTTATCTTTGACTTTCCAGAATTAAAACAAGATATCGTTTATTTGAATTATAAAAATGAAACATTCAGAGAGAAATCAAAGCAATACCACCTATTAGATTATGATATTCGCCAGTTGGAAATGGATGGCAGCCCCACTGATGATGGACATATGACACAGTTAAAATTACGACGAGCCAAGTTAAAAGATGTGTTGTATCAGCAATTAAAACAGCATCATGACGAAGTGCTATCAGCATCTTAAACGACGAAGCGGATCTAAGGGTTCGCTTTTTTATTGCTAAAAATTAACTGAGTTAAAGTGATACTGTATATTTAGACATCCATCGAGAATACGTTACTATCGATTTCTAATAATAATTTCGTCATTAGATATCAATATACGGTGACGAGAACGAAGGGAATGTCAATGTCACTGCCAATTTTATACTCACTACAAAACTGTCCTTATGCGATGCGCGCACGACTGGGCTTATTACTCGCCCAGCAGCCTGTCATGTTACGCGCCGTGGTCATGAAAAATAAACCCACAGAAATGTTAGCGGTTTCACCTAAAGCAACAGTACCGGTATTAGTACTCGATGACGGTAGTGTAATTGACGAAAGTTTAGATATCATGATTTGGGCACTACATCAAAGTGATCCATTGAACTTACTACACAGTGAAGATCCAGAAGCTTATCCAGCAATGTTAGCGCTAATTGACATTCACGATACTGTATTTACTTCAGCCTTAAGTAAATACAAATATGCAGTACGTTATCATGAAGATAATGAAGCTGAATTACGAAACCAATGTGCTGACTATGTAACTATGCTCGAATTACGCCTCAGTCAGCATCATTATTTAATGAGCGAGAAAGTCAGTTTAGCTGATTACGCTATTTTACCACTGATCCGCCAATTTGCTCGTGTAGATCGCCAGTGGTATCTGCAAGCGCCCTTGCCACATTTACGTAATTGGCTTAATCAACATTTACAAGATCAACGATTTGCCAAAGCAATGGCAAAATACCCACAATGGTTGGAAAACAAAGAAGAATTTTTATTTGGTCATGCCGACTAAACACAAAAAAGGGCAAACATAATATCGATTATGCTTGCCCTTATCGTCAGTATTAACGTCAATTAGATCTACAACGAATAGTTAAGCAACATCTTTCACTACATGCACACCTTTTACTTGTCTAGCTGATTGTTCTGATCGTAATTTTTCTGATTGCTCAGCTAATTCCGCCTCTAACATAGCTTCAACATGACCCGGAGAATGCGTTGTTCCCGAAATCAAGCGATACATTGCCGGAATAACCAATAAGGTTACTAAGGTCGCAAACGCCATCCCAAAGAACACGACAGTACCTACAGCAACACGACTTTCTGCACCCGCCCCGCTGGATAATATTAATGGGATTGAGCCTGCTAACGTTGTGAATGCCGTCATTAGAATTGGACGTAAACGACGTGCAGACGCATCAACAATGGCTTGCTCTAGAGCGACGCCGCGGTCACGTAGCTGGTTGGCAAATTCAACGATTAGGATACCGTTCTTCGTCACCATACCAATTAACATGATCATACCAATCTGACTGTAAATATTCAGGCCAACGCCCATGAAATACAGGCCTAAGAAACCACCCAGTACCCCCATCGGCACGGTGAACATCACCACCATCGGATTAATAAAGCTTTCAAACTGCGCCGCTAATACTAAATAAGCAACCAGCAGAGCTAAACCAAATACAATTAAGATACTACTTTGGTTTTCTTTAAAGTCTTTTGATTCACCAGAATAAGCAATGGAGATATCACTCGGTAATGATTCTATCGCTTGTGCATCCAAGAAATCCAATACTTCACCTAAGGTATAGCCGTCACCCAAACTGCCGCTTAAGGTAATAGATTTTTGTTTATTGCTATGTGATAAACGACTTGCTGAAGCCACTTCTTCGATTGTAGTAATGGTATCCAGCGTAATCAGATCACCATTGGCACTACGAATATAAATTTGGCTTAGATCGTTGACGTTGTTAAAGCTGTTTTCATCACCACGCAGGTAAACATCATACTCTTCACCACGTTCGATATAACTGGTTTGACTACGACCACCAAGCATTATTTCTAACGTTGTTGATACTTCATCAACGCTGATACCAAGTTCTCCAGCCCGCTCTTTATCAATACTCACCACCAGCTCAGGGGTTTTTTCAGAATAATCTAGGTCTCCACCAACCAATACACCTGCATCCTCGGCTTTTTGTTTTAGTAATTCCGCCCACTTTTCTAATTCCGAATAATCAGAACCACCGAGTACGTATTGCACTGGGTCACTCGAACCGCCACGGAAACCAGGCATTATTGGACGAACCATCACATCGGGAATATCTTTTAACGCTTTTGCCACCATGCCTAATGCTTCACCAGCACTGACACTACGATCAGCCCAATCTTCAAGAATAATGATCACAAAACCGGTTTGATCCCCGGCACGGCCACCAAATGCAGGCGCCTCCGTGCTAAAGGATTTGATAACACCTTGCCCCACTAAAGGTAATAAGCGCGCTTCAACAATATCCATGTTTTCAGTCATACGGTTAAAGCTCGTACCTTCCGCACCTTTGACAAACGCAAATAATACACCGCGATCTTCTTGCGGTGATAGCTGTGACGGTACTTGCTTCATCAAGAAAAAGCTGCCAGCAACACAAGCGATAATAACCACAGGCGCTGCCAAACGATATTTAATAGCCTTAACAACAATACCGCGATAACCGTTTTCTAACCGTTCGAATAATCCTTCCATCCATAAACTAAAGCGGCTAGTTTTTTGTTCTGTTTTTAACATTTTGCTGGCAAGTACCGGCGTTAGTGTCAGTGCAATCAATGAAGAGAAAATCACTGACATTGCTAACAATACCGAAAATTCAGTAAATAACAGGCCCACCATACCATCCATAAAAGAGATAGGCAGGAACACCATCACCAATACCATTGTCGTAGCGACTACCGCAAAACCAACTTCTCGCGTACCTTTATAAGCAGCGAGCAGTGGCTTCTCACCTTGCTCAATGTGATGGAAAATATTCTCGATCACGACAATAGCATCATCCACAACTAGACCAATCGATAGAATAAGTGCCATTAAGGTAATTAAGTTAATCGAAAAACCAAAATAATAAGCAGCAATAAATGACGAGATTAACGATACTGGTACGGTAACCGCGGGGATCAAGGTAGCGCGCGCCTGACCAATAAAGATGTATAAGACGAGTACAACTAAACCACCCGTGATGAATAGCGTGCTGTACACTTCCGAAATAGATTGGTCAATAAACACCGTTGAATCGTAATCAACCGCTAAGCTCATGCCTTTCGGTAAGAAGCTTTGCATCTTATCAACTTCCGCATGCACTGCTTTCGCAACATCGAGTGGGTTCGCATCCGATTGCGCGACAATGCCTAAACTAAGATTAACGATACCATTACTTTTAAATGACGAGCTTTCATTCTGGGCCCCGACATAGACTTGTGCCACATCGCGTAAATAAACAGGTGAACCGTCACTTGCAGTACGTACTACAAGGTACTCAAAGTCTTGTGGTTTCGCATATAATCGCGCCGTACGCACTGACATTACCGTGGTATCATTACGTACTTCACCACCTGGATTTTCGACATTTTCAGTTTTCAATGCAGTGACGATATCACTGGTTGTTACTGCTCGGCCAGCCATTAAATCAGGGAACAACTTAACGTACATAACCTGATATAACCCACCCGATAAACCGACCGAACTCACACCAGAAATCAAGCTAAAACGATCTTCTAATACCCGCTGAGCGTAATCAGTCAGCTGAGTTCTATCCATTTCCGTTGAGTTTAAATTGATATAAACTGAGGGTTCACCATTGCCATTATCTTTCGATACGATGGGGTCATCCGCTTCATTTGGCAGGCTGCGCTGCGCTTTCGCAACCGCATCACGAATATCACTGACGCCTTCTGTCAAGTTCCACCCCAAATCAAAGGTAACAGTAATACGCGACATACCATTACGGGTTACTGACCTTACTTCATCTATACCACTAATGCCGGTAATTTGATCTTCAATGACAGACGTGACCTGGCTTTCCATAATGGATGCAGCAGCACCTTCATAACGCGTCATTACGCTCACAACAGGGCTTTCAACATCCGGCATTTCACGTACCGCAAGTTTACTAAACGACACAGCACCAAAAACACAAAGCAATAAGCTTAATACAATAGCGACGACCGGCCGTTTAACTGACGTATCAGACAACCACATTAGTTAGTCTCCTGTTGGCCAGTCAAATCATTCACTTTCAGCCCATTGCGCATATTAACTAAGCCTTGAACAACGATACGATCACCAATTTCTAAACCACTTTCAATCAGTACTTGATCAACAATACGTGCACCTAACGATACTTGGGTACGCGTCACTCGCGCATCTTCACCAACCACATACACAAAGCGCTTAGTACCCGAATACTCCAACGCTTGTACTGGAATGATTGGTTCATTAATTGCGGGGAAAACCACACTTGATGACATCATCATGCCCGGTTTAAGACGATTATCTTTATTCTCAAAATTTACCCGAACGCGCAGATTTAATGTTTCAGCGTTAATCCGTGAATCGATAGCAACCACTTCACCTTTAAAGCTGCTGCCAGACCATGCCCGACTTGTTGCGGTAACGACCATGCCTGTTGATAATTGCGATAAATAACGCTCAGGCACTGCAAGATCCAGTTGCATCGTCGATAAGTCATCCAATGTTAATAGTTCGGTGCCAACCGACACCATTTTTCCTCGGCTAAAATCTAACAAACCAACCGTACCAGCGAAAGGTGCTGTTAAATAATGATCATCCACATTCGCTTGTGCTGCCGCTAAACGCGCCTTTGCAATAGCCACTAATGCCGTTTGTGCATACACTTCGGTTTGCGTGATAGCGTTACTTTTTACCAGTGTTGAATATTCATTTAGCTTACGTTTTTCATCAGTAAAATAAGCGTTTGCCTCCATCAATGCAGCTTGTGCTTTACCGTCATCGAGTTGCACTAATAGCTGCCCTGCTTTCACCGTTTGATTGGCTCGAATCTTAATACTGTCGACTTTACCTGCCACTTCAGGTGCCACACTAACAAATTGATCTGACTGTAATTTACCAATCAATGAAATTGATTGTGAAACTTCATGATATTGCACGGTATCCGTATATACAGAAACCACACGTTCAGCACTTTTTCCAGCATTGCCACCTTTGGCATGAACGGGAGCCGTATAGCTAACGAAGCTAAAAATAAGAGCGCTAATTATCGTAAGGGAAGTACGTTTATACATTATATCTCTTCTATAAAAATGAGCGTGGCAGCTTTCATCCATGAATAGCGCGTCTAAAATTTTGATATCGTATAATACCGTAAAATAGGCAGGAAAATATGGAGAAAATGAGGAGATTGAGGTCAGCGAGTGTAAATTTTGTCAGTTTATTCATTAGCCTAAATATCATTACCTATGCTATAGAGATAATGTGACACGTAGAAGCCACTAGCATAGATACAAAACCCTCGATTTTTTAAAATCATCTTATAAAAAAACGAAGGCTTTACTTATTATTTACACGACAAACTGCGCGGCAATACGTAAGTAATGCGTTAAATCAGGATGTTCTAATTCAATATTTTTACCAAGGTCATCAAATAAACGTACTTGTAATGCATCTTTATAAAATGGCTCTTGTTCGAAGTCAGCAATCTCTTTAAGATTCATAGGACCGCCTTGTACGGCAAGTGTATCTTGCGATGCTTGGCTCAATTGACCATGATATTTGGGTTTTACAGCGCACATATAACGCTTTGCTTGCACATGTAGTGCAATACCATCAATAATTTTTTTCGGAAAATACGGCGCTAAGAATTTAGCCCCAACATCCTCATGATAACCATCAATACCGTTTTCGGTAATATCTTCTGGTAGTTCTAAGATCAAATGACCGAAATCATGTAATAACGCCGCCGTAATGATCGCATCGCTACTATTTTTTTGCTCCGCGTAATAGGCTGACTGCAGCATATGCTCACCCATGGAAATATGCTCACCATAAGCAACGTGACCATTTTCTTCGAACTGCTGTTTAATAAACGCAATAATATCCATCATTTAATCTCCACGTTAGACTCTAATTGAATTTCTAACGTCGTCTCTAACTTAGTCTCAAGTACCGCTAAGGTACTTTTTAAAGAATCAATGTCGGCGTAACAGCCTTGTAGATGACGCGCCCCTTCGGCCGCTACTTCTCGGCCATGTAAAATACGCTCATTATTAAAGATCATCAGTTCGCCCGGTTGTAGAGTACACGAGAACTTACACTCTTCACTGTGTAAGATCCGGCTGAAGTTTTGATATGCTTCATAAAATGCAGCCATCTCAACAAACGGTAATTTGATCGCTTGGATGGAGCGGTTATTTAAACGGATACGCTCGAGTTGACCACTATTGTTTAACTCAATGATATAACCGGTATGTTCAAGATGCGTCTCATCATTCTTAAAGCGATAAGTCACTGGCGTCGAGGTTAATAACTCATACTGCTGTGGATAACGTTGCTGTAATAATTGCGCCGCATAAAAGCCATCCGTTAACGCGGTTATTCCGCCCTGTTCAGCGCTCACTAAGCAATGTAATAACTGTAATGTCGGTACTGGATGGCGATAAGCATTGTCGGTATGCAGGCTTAATGGTTTTGGGGTATAGGCTAAATTAACCGGATTTTCTTCAGAGATAACTTCGAAATGGCTGCCGTAATTGGTGTCTCTCACAAAACCGAACTGCTTTACGACCTCAAATAGCTGTTTATCGGTATTTGGGACATCTTGTAAAAATGCCAAGCCGAATTGATCCACAGCACGTAACCAGTCACGTTTAATCGTATTACGACTCAGTACGTCTGGATAGCTAAAGGTGATGTCTGATGCGGCTAACTGCCCATCCCACAATACCCGATGATCGACGTCAACCCCCTTGTTCTCACAACTCTGCATACTGTCTAAGAAGTCTTGACTGTAATGACTGCAATGTCCATCTTGCCAAGTGATCACTAAATTATCATTTTCAATAGTAACCACTTCGGGTTTTATCGCTAAATCTAAATCAAGGATTTCTTGCAAGCGTTGCCCAGACGAATGTAAACAGTCGTTACAACGACAATTATCTTTTAACCAAAAATAATGAAAAGGCTGATTATTATAAATAAGGTGAGAAGCGCGTAGTGTAAACATAGACAAATCCTGTTATCAAAAACACCAATGCAATAAGATCATCATAATCTCTTACTGCACCGATTTAACTAAAATAGTGAGTTGAATTGAAACTATAAAAAATAGCGTTAAATTAGCCTTTCGATTCTGATTTATTATTAAATTTATCAGACCACTTAGTGAGTACCGCGCTACGATCATTAGCCATTTTACCAAAGTCCATATCGACGATTGCATCCTCTACGTTTGGATAGTTTGCAACAGCGCCATTCACGTCTTTATGACCAACTACAGGATAAATCGTGTTGTACATTTTGTTCGCATCCAGTGATAACGACCAATCCACCAGCTTCTTAGCCGCGTCAGAATTAGCATTTACTAGGCCAACAGACTCCGTATCCCAGCCTATGCCCTTAGGTAAAATTAAGTCAATCGGTGCGCCTTGAGATTTCAACTTCGAACCTCGAATCGCCGCAGATATACCGATCACAGTTTCCCCCATTGCCGACTGAACACAAGGTTTAGAACCTGAATGGGTATAATGCGCAATATTTTTATCCAACTGCTCCATATACTGCCAACCCTGTTGCTCGCCCATCCCTTGTAACCAGGCTATTACTTGGGTATAACCGGTACCCGATGAACCTGGATTAGGCATCACGATGTGACCTTTGTAGACAGGATCTAATAAGTCTTCCCAGGTTTTCGGTTTTGGTAAACCAAGTTGCTTAGCAACAATGGTATTAAAGCAAACAGTATTAAAGAAGGCGTCATTACCAAACCAGGCTTTGTTTTCTTCTGGGTCAACCATGCTCGCTTTTAAACCATCAAGATTAGCTGGGGTATAAGGTTTAACAATCCCGTTATCTTTAAGTAATGCTAATGATGAACCCGCCAGTCCCCACACGACATCCGCTTTCGCATTTTGACCTTCGGCTAATAATTTCGCCGTCATCACCCCCGTTGAATCTCGTACCCATTTAATATCGATATCGGGATGAGCTTCTTCAAAAGTATTTTTGAATAAGGCTAAAAGGTCCGTTTCAAAAGAGGTATAAACGGTCAGTTCCTCTTTCGCAAACGCTGGAGAAGAAGCACCTAAAATGATGGCTGCAGTGAGTATTGACTGTTTAAAAATGTGCATCAATAACATCCTTTATTGATAAATTAATTGATAACTTTCTACACAATAGATAAGTATTTATGACGCACATTCTAGACTGGGTATGTGACAGTTTTATGCCGTTATTATTTCGATAATATGAAATTTTGTCATTAAAATTAAATAATCAGATGCTAGTTTAATGGTGTATTCAACTAAAATAGAGCACTAACATGACATCGACTGTTTCAAACACCGTTCCAAATTATCTCAACCCTGATATCGCGTCAGATCTGACTTTATTGGATATTCCTATTATTGAAGCCACTGCAGAAAGCCTAAAAGGTTATGGTTTTTTTGTCGACAACCCTGAGTCTTTTGACATCGAGATCACACGCTGGCCAGCCCAAGGTTGGCGAAAAGTCGATGAAGATACAGGTGATGAAGGTGGGGTGACTGAAGGGACCTTTATTAGTACCTGGAAAGGTGATTACTTATTTGGTCGTAATAAAGCCGTCGATGGCCATTATATTATCGGTTATAACCAACGCCCAGAAATAGCTGTAGATACGCATAATGACAAACCAAGCCAGCTGATCTTATGGCACGCCAACTATCATCCCGATGGTGGTCAGATGTTTTATCCTAAATCTAACCAGCCATTCTTAGTGCCACTAGCACTGCCTGGCGATGACGTGAAACCACAAGATTTTGTGTGTTTTTATTTCAGTGGTGAACGCGGCGCCTATATACATGCCGATATTTGGCATGAAGGCGTATTTGCCATTGAAGGAGAACAAGAATTTGCCGATAAACAAGGCGCTGTACACGCCCGTGTATCAGTTGATTTTGGCAAGGAGTTTAACTGCTTATTACGTGTTGATTTAACTCAGTTGCCAGCATAATACGCCGTAAATTTTAAGCGTAATATTTAACGGTAAAGCGCATCCACTTCGCCGTTTTTAATACGCATATTCACACGTAATAGAGCATGTTGGGCAATCTTTAGTACGTCTTTCATGCTCTCATAACAATCCTGTTCATTATTGCCGTAAGCAAAAAAGTTTAGCGTCACTTGATGACCCATGCCACCACTATCTGGTTTATCACCGAGTGCTAAATAACATGTTGGTGATTGCGATAAACCAATCGCACCAGTGTTGAAGCCCGGTTTCATCGACGATGCCATTGATTGAATATTATTCATTAACCAATTAATGCTTTTTTCCTGACAGTTTTCGGGAATATCTCGAAACAAGATCATTAACCGTGCGCTGCATTTTTTCGCATATAGATATTGTTGATCTCGGTTATCTTCTACCGCATTAAACACACAATCGTTACTTTCCAATAGCGAGCTTGAACCATTTACCCACTCAATTAAGCTATAAAACTGTTCAACAAAGTCCCATGTATTAAATGGCAGCAGATCTTCTAATGCACTACGGATCAACTTAGGCTGTCGTTTAAAATCCATGTATACACTCGACTCATCCGATACCATATTCGTCCACGGATGAGATCTTAACGCTGAGTCATCAATTTTTTTGGAAATAAAAACGTCCACAGTTACTGCCTTTGTTGGTTATACATAATAATGAAGGTTGAATTTTAACAGTGTTCCAGCGATATATTAAAAGTTTTATCGGCTAAAATTTTATTATCGAGTTCAATCGTCATCCGCCAGTCACCACATTTATCAGCAATCGGCTGCCACACTGTATCACCTAAGTAAAATTGCCAATCGTTATTCGTCACATGAACCTCCCCAGTAAATGGCATACGCACATTGCCTTCAGCATCTAAAATACCAGGGTGAGCAATACAAAAGCGGATCTTAGCACCACGGGCTTTTTTAATATTCACGATAAAGCCAAACTCAATATCAATTTCGGCAGGAATATTTGTCGTGAACTGCTGAATACTCGGTAAGTCTTTTGATTTGCTCTGCCATTGAGAATGAATGCCATATGTTTGCATTTTAGTGACGGGTTTGTATTTAGCCATTGCTTCACCTAGGGATAATCAGAAATTAATGCGTTCAATAACACCGTATAATACCGATGACTAGCGCTTGTGGAAAGATGTAAAACACCACCCCACAAAAGCGAATTAATTATCTCGTCCCAAGCGACTTAAAAATATCGCAGTATTAAACGGCTTTTGCATAAAATAAATATCGGAGTGAAATTCACTATCGACTATCTCATTTTTATCATTAGCCGATAAGATAAAATATTGGGTTTGCGCATTCGCTTGAATACATTTCATTTTGGCAATCAATTCCAAGCCATTCATCTCATCTAACTGATAATCAACAATCACAACATCGGGTTCTGCATTCACAAATTGGGTTAACGCCACTTCAGAGTTATTCGCGCAAACAGTATTAAACTGCTTTTCTGCCAGCATCGCATTGCATACTTCCAGATTAAAGCGGTTATCGTCGACAATTAAAATACGCACATCACGGTAATCTATCGGATTCAATCGCAGCGATAATCTTGATGAATCAAACTGACATGGAAAATGCAGCATGATTTTAGAACCTTCATTTTTAACACTGTGCAGCCTTAACTTGCCACCAACTTGAGCTAATAATTGGTTACAGGTATAAAGTCCTAACCCAATACTCGAGACATGTTTGAATTTCGACTCAGTATCCACACTGAAAGGATTAATAAGTAATTCTTTGGTTAATGTTGACATGCCAAGCCCAGAGTCTTGGATCAAAATACGTACATAATGACCTCGAATTATTGACTCCTCGTTAAACCCTGCACGCTGACAAACATCAATATGGCAGCGTACAGCCTTACCCGTACTGTATTTCAATGCGTTATTAATCATGTTAGTGATAACTTGAAATAGTTTAGAACTATCAACACTGATTACTGCAGGTAACTTATCACTAACATGAAAATCTAATGTTTTACCGACAGGAATACTCAACTTGTTATAATAATCTTGGATGTTACCTATGTATTGTAAGGTATTAATCGGAGCGTTATTTAATACTAGAGCCCCTGCAGTTGACTTACTGTAATTCAAGGTGCTTTCTGCTACTGAATACAGTAAATTAGCCGACCACTGCATCTTATCAATAAGTACACTATGTTCATCACTGATCTGAGGCATATCTCTTAGCATCTGGCTATAGCCTAATAACGCATTAATCGGTGTTCTAATTTCATGATTAATACTTGATACCATCGCGACATTTAGTTTATTTTCTCTCGTAATACGTTTAAATAAACGCTTATTCTCTAATTTAAAATACAACAACACAAAAATAAGCGAACAGATAAATATCAAGGATAATATTACGCAAACAAACTCAATGATCATTGGCGATGACGCCCTCGAACCGATACTTAGCGTATAATAAAAGTCATACTCTGGGAGACTAATTTTCAGTTTGGTATTATGACTAAACAATTCAGATATCATACTTGTTGATTGCATCATACAGCTTTGATTCTTAACATATCCTTGTGATGACGAATATTGCAAACAAGTATCGTTCAATTTATTGATGTTAAATAACAGACGCTTTATTGGTGTAGCATAAAATAAATACGGCATATGAGGATCATTAATATTCACACCGATCAATTCATAGTTATCAAGTTCCCCTCTAAGCTTGCCATGTTCATCTAAAGTGGTTTTTAATTGTTCCAATTCAGGTACAAACTTTTCATCCGAAATATAACCTAGCGTCATCTCAGGTGTTAAGGTAAAAATCAGCGCTTCTCTTGTGCCCAACAATTCTCGGGTAAAAATAGAAAACTCGTTTTTTTTTACCCTTACAGATGATTTAAAAAAAGATTTAATCGCATTAATAATAAGTTTATGTTGTAAATGCTTTTCTTGACTAAATGCCATTAGCGTTGCCACTTTTTTATCATGGTTATGTTTAGATTCATCTAAACTATAACTGACAAATGAAGTAACAAGTACCGTAGTAAATAAAACACAAACACAAATATAAATGTGAATATTAAACTTATAATTCATCTTCAATCGCTGCAACTTGCCCGTGAATGTTGTCAGCAAGACAATGTAACTGCCCAAGAGTAGCCATCATATTTATCTGTTCATCAAGAGCAAGAGATAGATAGCGGCATATTCCCTTAAGCTGATGCTTTAGTGCATTAAGCTTATCATCATTGTCAACTAAGGCCGTTTGCTGGTGAATATTAACCAACTCTTCGACCAATGCTCGGTATAAAGGCAAGCGTCTTGCTTCACTATACCCCCAAAAAAAGTGACGTAGGCTGTCACTAATATCAATGTTCATTAATAGCAGTATCCTTATGCACGTAACGATTAACCCAAGCTTTTAAATAGCGGCCTTCAATTGGCGGGCTATATAAATATCCTTGTCCAATATCGCAACCAAGCTCATCTAAAATATTAAGTACACTTTCAGTCTCAATGCCTTCAGCTACAACACTCACAGACATTTTTTTAGCTAAGGCGATCGTGGACTCAACAATGAGGAGATGCTGTTTGTTTGTATCAATATCACACACAAAAGAGCGATCAATTTTAATTTCATTAAAAGGAATAGTATCTAAACGTTCATAAGTCGAATAACTCTTACCAAAATCATCAAGTGAAATACCGATATCATTAATAATCAGTCGCGCGATCGAATTTAATACGCAGGCTTGATTAATCACTTTCTGTGACTCGGTAAGCTCTAAGATTAAGTTAATGTGGGTGTGAGCTTTCTTATAACTAATGATGTAATCAATCAAGCTATCACAAATCAAATCTTCAGCAGTGACATTAATCGATAACCTATAATTAGTAACGCCCGTTTCATTTTCCCAGAATTTGAATGCTTTGGCGATAATCATCATCGAAAATTCGACATTAAGCCCAGCCTTATCAATCAAGGGTAAAAACGTATCTGGATAAATGTAACCATTTTCGTCGTACATTCTAGCTAACACTTCAAAGCCGATGATACGTTTACTTTTCATATTTATTTGGGGTTGAAAACAAAGTAATACTTGTTCATCTTCAAGCAGTTTATTTATATCATAATCAGATGTATTTACGGATTCGTTTACGTCTATTTCATTGCCATACTGATTTTGTAAGCGTGTCGCTTGCGCTAAAATAAAGCCCACATTAATCGGTTTTTCAAAAACGCCAACTAAGTTCAATTTTAAACTACTCACAATACTACTCACTAACTCAAGAGTCCGTTGATCCGAAGAACTAATGACTGCAAGTGGTATATCGGAATAACATGCGTGTACAGATAAGAAGTTAATTACCTCCATTCCATCGCTGTTATTCATTTTTAAATCCAAGATCAGTAAATCAATATTGCCTTCGGTAGCAACAATGGTTTCAATACCTTGATTTGCATCTTCAGCTTCAAACATCTGAAGATCATGCTCGACGCTAGTCTCAACAAGATCGGCTTTAATCGCTTCTCGGATAAATTTTTGGTCATCGACAATCAAAATATTCATAATTACTCCGCTATATACCGACATTCGTAGGTTGTATTTTTCGTGTTGGTATAACTGAAAGCATCAGCATATTTCGGTTTGCCATGACTTCAGAACGACTCATAATAAACGAATAATTCTGAATAATTTTAGATTGGTGTTCAATTGGTTTGACTTTAAACATGGGGATTTTCATCTGCATCAATTTTTGTTTCAATTTGCTATCACAAGTACTAAAACTTAAATATTCAATCGCTTTATCTGTCGCTAGCTGATTAAGGTAGACAGACATCATATGATTATCAATTTGTGAGGATACACCAAAAGAAGAGAGTACAACCAATACATTCGCCCGGTCTTGTTTCGCAATATTCAGTAATTCCAGAATATCTATGCTGCTATTCATAAATTCAAATAATGCTTTCGTGGTTACCTTGCAAAATAAGCAATGTCCAACTAACTGGTTCAAACTACAAAAAGCAGATACTAAAGTGAGTGGTTTTAGCGACTCTGTAGTCGTCATTTTTTGGCGTGTTGGAAATAAGCGGGGATTCCCCTCATACACCAAACAAAGCTCTAACATCGACTCAAAATCAGCATGCTCAGGTAGCATTGATTGAGTATAGTATTGCTCATTCTTATAATAAGGGTGAGTAACTTTATCATTCTTGACGCAAGACGAAAGTTGAATAAAAGATGAACACTCTTCTACAAAGTCTGCATTTGAACTGTAGATATTAAACAGATCATCATCAAATATCTCTGCTATTTCTGACTGTTTCGTTAAAGAAGGTGTGTTGATGCCACGTTCCCAACGACTGATTGAGATAGTATCTAAGCTATCAAAGGAATGGCTTCTCTCATTTAATAAAGCACGTAAGCCCTCTTGGGAAAGGTCATGTTCTGTGCGCACTTTCCTTAAAAAACTTGAGAATACCCTCATTATTACAGCTTTTTGATAAGAGTATATTTTATATACCATCTTCACTTCCAATTATATCGAATGCCGCTATAACAAACCTAATTACTTTCATTATTCAACGCCACCAAGTTAAAAATAAAAATGCCACCAAACAATAGATTTATAAATATATTCTCATGTATGCACTAATTCCACAGTAATAATTTTAATTTTATTTTAATAAATGCCTACATGCGTAGCATGCATAAATATGGACATCTCAACTAGGCATATGTTTATACATATATATAAAATATTACTCTGGTGGTAGATATAACGCCTCGTTATGCTATATCACGCAACAATCGGGCATCACATATGCTCTATATCTGCGCATTTTAAATTGATGAACATGGAGTCTCATATGAGAAAAATAATATTAACGTCACTCAGTGCCTTAGCAGTATCCGCAGCTTTAGCACCAACATTCGCTATTGCACACGGGTATGTAGCAGGTGCATTTCCTTCTCGCGTTAATTTATGTCATGCAGACAATGGAGCTAAAAATGATTGTGTAAATGCTTCATACGATAGACAAAGCTTAGAAGCGCCAAAAGGCTTTCCAACTAAAGGTCCTGTAGACGGTAAGATAGCATCAGCACAAAAAGGCGGGTCATTTGATGTACTTGATCTGCAATCATCAAATAAATGGTATAAAACTAAGATCCAAGCGGGCTTAAATGACTTCCGCTGGTTTAGCACAGCTAATCATAAAACCACCAATTATGTTTATTACATCACCAAACCTGATTGGGACCAAAACGCACCACTAACCCGCGCATCTTTTGACTTAGCCAACCCTTTCTGTGTGATTGATATGGGTGGTCAACAACCACTGAAAAATTTAGGCAAGGCACACAGCTGTAACGTACCAGAACGTAGTGGCTATCAGGTGATCCTTTCCGTCTGGACGATCGACGATACCGCGAATGCGTTCTATAATGTTATCGATGTGGAATTTGAAGACGGTGTAACCCCACCACCACCACCCGATGCTTGGGAGCAAAGCACCACAATTACACCACAAGAAGACTTAGCCGTAGGTGATAAAGTAAAAGCCCGCTTCTTTGATTCATCGGTAGGTTCATTCACCACTCAAACCATCATTGAAATTAACTCCACTGCCAATGGTAAAAAAAATACGTGGTCTTACAACCTGGCCACTGCAATTAATGCTAATCAAACCGATGCGCAAGCGGGTACGAAAAGTGACAACGATATATTTACCCCTATTTACGGTAATAACCCTATCTACTTAAAAGCGGGCTCTAACCTTAGCTCTGTTGAAGTTGATATCATTAAAGGTGACGTACCTGTTGATGACAGCATTACCGTTTTAGGTCTAGAAGATGAATATATAATTGACAACAATACTGTTGATGTCACGTTTAGCATTGAAGCTGTCGGTAACTTAAATGTCACCAATACTATCTTTGATGCAAATAACAAAGCCATCGCATCAAAATCTAAGAATGTTAATGACACGGTTGAGCACTTTACAATATCACTCAAGAATGCAACTGCAGGCACGTTTAAACTGGTCTCAATAGCCAACTCAAACGATAACAGCAATCTATCGCTACAAGTGTCAAATAGCTTCAAAATCCTTGATGCTGACATCCCTGGCGACTGCCAAGATATTCAAGCAATTGATATCAGCAAGCAATACAAACCAGGTAACGAAGTCTCTTACCAAGGTCATGTTTACCGTGCAGAACGTTGGACAGATAGCGGCAAAGCACCAGATGCACAGTATTCAGGCTGGGTATTAGTCGGGCCGTGTGCATAGCACCAAGTTAACCCTTGTGAATAAGCCCTCATACACAAGTCGTTAACACATTATCCTTTCAAAAAAGGATAACTTGAAAAACAGCGTAAATCATATTTGCGCTGTTTTTTTTCGTGTCAAAAGAAGGAAAGCAGATGAGTAAACTCACCCAGAAATTTGATATAACCGCGAAATATCTTCATTGGATTTCAGCTCTCGTTATCTTATGGGCAAGTATATCGGGGTTATATATCGCCTTTTTCGAGCTAGAAACACATATTAAATCCCAAATTTTAATTTTCAACGTGTCGATAACAACGGTATTTATTCCACTATTCTGCTGGCGTATTTACCACCGAATAAAACAGGGTACGCCCCAAGCACACCCCGCGATGTCGACATTAGAAGTCAAACTCGCCCACGTCGGACATACCTTACTGTATGTACTGGTTTCATTGGTTCTAGTAAGTGGTGTATTGATGATGGATCATGATGTGACTGTGTTTCAATTATTTACCATCCCGCAGCTACTGCAACAGCAAAGCAGTATTCATTTTTTTGAAACGATGCATTTGTACACCTGCCGATTATTAGCGGTATTAGTCGTGTGTCACTTAGCCGCGTTAATAAAGCATGAAATGATGGGCAGGCGTATTTTAAAAAGAATGATTTAAGTCATAGAGGCAGGTTCTACGCGAGATAGCGTTCCGTATTCATATTAAGTTACGGAACGAATATCAATGATAAATAATTACTGTTCAGATTCTGCAGCATTGTTCTTCACTTCATCAATACAGCACTCATCTTGTAAAAAACCAATCACAGCTTGTAATTTTTCATATTCAGCCACGCAGTACAAGATTCGTCCTTCACGGCGCTGTGAGAGTAATCCAGCTGACGCTAAACTAGAGATGTGATGTGATAATGTCGATCCTGGGATTGATAGTTGCGTTTGTAACCCCCCAACGGCGATCCCCTGATAACCCGCACGGATAACGCTTTTAAAAATAGTTAATCGTGTTGGATGCCCAAGTTCTTTCAATGCTTTCGCAATAATATCAATATCCATTTTTATCTCCGCCTAACCCCTAACAACATATATTTCGATATTAGCAGAAACATATGAGGGTTGCCAAGCTAGACTAACAAAGGGCCGAATTAATACGCTAACTCAAATCTATTGCATAGGGTTTAAGTAACGCCATATTATCTTCTAACGCCTGTAACCAACGAGCCGCACACAAACACCAACGATCACCCGCCTGTAAGCCTTTAAAATCTAAGTCAGGTACAGGGGTTGATAAATCATTGCCTTTAAAACGAGAATATTCTAAAAATTTGGCCGAGGCTTCAATGCATACCGTATGCGAGCCGGCATCTTGACTGCAAGTGTTGCAAGCTCCATCACGATAAAAACCGGTGACAGGATCTTCACCACACAACTCCAATTGCTCACCAAATACATTCACTGAATCATACATTTCCATTACGAACGCCTTTTATGGTTAGAATTAGACTTAAAGTTAAGCCTAAGCTAATTACACTAGCACTTATTATTTTAGCCGTCTATTAGGCTCATCTGATGATCTAATTACGATTCCATAAGCAATAACGTATAATGCTCTTTTAATGCGTTAACGCGCATAGATACTACTCACGGCATAGGAAGATCATGGAACTCATTTATAACGGCCCTGTTGATGGCCCACTATTTGTATTCGCTCACGGTGCTGGCGCGCCTGCTACTGCTGACTTTATGGAAGCAATCGCCAAAGGATTAGCCTTACACGGTATTCGTGTTGCTCGTTTCAACTTTCCTTATATGCAACAACGCGTTGATAACGGTACTCGCCGACCACCAGAACGTGCACCTAAATTAATCGCCCAGTACCAACAGCTTATCACCAGCATTGACCAACCTATGGTTATTGGGGGTAAATCGATGGGTGGACGCATGGCAAGTTTAGTGGCATCCGATCCGACGACAGATGCGTTGACCGTAAATTCAAAAGTAAAAGGCATCGCCTGTTTAGGTTTTCCTTTCCATCCAGCGAATAAACCAGAATCACTACGTACCGAACATTTCCCACTTATTAAACAAGCGGTTTTTATTGCTCAGGGTGAGCGAGACAAGTTAGGCACAAAAGAAGAAGTAGCGAGTTATGGCCTACCAGATAACATCGAATGGTTATGGCTAGAAGACGGCGATCATGATTTAAAACCAAGAGTTAAAAGTGGTTTTACTCATCAAGCCCACCTGCAAAAGACCATAGATAATATGGCAATGTTTATTAAACAAGTATTAGCATAGGTATCTTAATCGCTTAAATCTGCTAATCAGGAATGACGGCGCGGGTATCGTATTTGAGGCGGTTCATCGATATCTGCGTTTTAAAGTTTTTCATATTCGGCTCGCTGTATAAGTAACGTCGGCAGAAGTCGTCATACTGCTGCATATTTTCAACCGTCACCAATAACACAAAATCAATTTCGCCAGTGACTTGATAACACTCTCTGACTTCAGGAGCGGTGCGGATATGTTTAATAAAGCCATCATTCAAATCTAATCTATCTCGCTCCATCTCCACATTTACAATCATATGCAAACACGCACCCAGCTTATCTTGGTCAAGCAGTACTACTTGACTGGCAATAACACCTTCGTTTTTTAATTTTTTCACACGTTTAAAACAAGCGGGTGGAGAAAGACCCACGAGTGATGCTAACTGCAAATTACTCACCGAAGCATCTTGCTGTAACTGATGTAATATCGCTTTATCAAGCCGATCAAGAAACATAATTAACCAAACCAAGTTAAATAAGAAATTTATATACACATTTGTACGTTAACATTGAAACTATTTCTATCTACTTGAATATAATAAGTGACATCAAACAGGTATTTATTTCGCAGCCATGGAGGCCATCACATGTTAACAACCTTAAAATTATTATTACTCGATGTCTGGCGTGTGTATCTAACACTGCTCAAAGTCATGGTTCCTGCGCTTATTATCGTCAAAGGATTCGATCTTGTTGGTGGCACACAATGGCTGGCAGCATTCTTATCTCCTTTCATGAACCTCGTAGGCTTGCCAGACGAAATGGGGCTGGTATGGGCGACCGCAATGCTCACCAATATCTATACCGGCATGGCAGTATTCTTTGAGTTAGCGGGTGATAGTTCGTTGAGCGTCGCCCAGGTCTCAGTCCTTGGCATCATGATGTTACTCGCACACGCATTGCCCGTCGAAGGTGCTGTTGCTAAGTTATCAGGTGTGTCTTGGCGTATCACCCTGCCGTTACGTATAGGTGGTGGATTTATACTTGGTATGATCGCGAATCAAATTTATCAGTTCGGGGATTGGCAGCAACAACCAGCAGTCATCGTTTGGCAACCCACCCCTGCATCTTCAAGTATACCGGATTGGGCGATCGCCCAATTAACCATGCTTGCCTCTATCTTCTTCATCATTGCAGCACTGATAATTTTACTGCGCTTATTAAAATGGTGTGGGATCGAAAAACTCATACAAACGCTGCTGTCACCATTTTTAAAAGCATTAACCATAGGTAAAGAAACAACCAATGTCTGTGTGATTGGCTTAGTGCTTGGGTTAAGCTTTGGTGCGGGGTTATTAATTGATGAAGCGCGTACAGGAAAAATAAGTAAACGTGATATTTTTCTCGCCGTCTGCTTTCTAGGCTTAACGCACAGTATAATTGAAGATACGCTCTTGATCTTACTACTAGGTGCAGATGTAATGTCTATTTTATGGGGACGATTAGTATTTGGTTTTATTGTTATCGCTATTTTAGCACGCTGTATCAAGCAGGAGTCACCTTCCTACTCGATCACTAAAACCAGTTAAAAATACTTTTAAACGCATTTATTCAATACACGTTAACTTATCATTACGCTGAGATAAGCCTTTGAATGACGCCATCATGTTCGCTTCTTTCACGAATTGTTTGGGTGGCGCAATAACCTGCAGGCGATAATCACTTGTCGCTTGTTCTGTAAGGATGTTCTCAGCATTTACATCAACCGGGGTGACAATTACCACTTTTAATTCAGGTGCACGCGCAAGAATACTCGCAGCCGTTCCCAGACCATTCTCGGTATGGAATTTACCCGCGATATGCATCACTTGTTTATTCGGATTAAGCGCTAAATAGTTAACAATACTCTCCGCCATGGTTTCATCCCACGTCACTTGTGAGGCAAACTTGTTCTCATTTTGACTTTCATCACCATGGTGCATCGACGCCATAAAATGGTTTTTGTACGGCGAGTCTTGGATATTAATATTCGCGGCTAACCAAGTACGTTCATCCACTGGTAATTTATCAACATAGCTGATGCCTTCTTTGGCGATACAACGAATGATATTTTTAGGTGCATTTGCCGCGATAATATCAATTTTATTGGCTTTGGCTAACTCCACTAACGGGCGATAATCACTGGTATAATTTGGCCATGCATTACCCTGTTTTATTAACGTTCCCTCCCCTATTTCACCCGCTAAATAAGCATTAACAATCGCTTGTTTATCACGGGTAAACTGCTCCATCGACAGCGTTACATTGTCGTTCTCCGCAATCATGCTTTGTAATAATTCCGTTTGAAAACGATGAATACCAGTATGAGTATGCCATTCACCCACCAGCACAACATCGGCACCTTGGATGTCAGCAACAAAGCGTTTCAAGTTAATATCCTGACCAGAGGGAGACTGTAAACCATACCCAAAGTAAGTAGTCACTTCCGATGGGTGAATAGTTTGTTCAGTCTCTTTTAAGGATGGGGAAGTCGCACAACCTACAAGTGCGGAAGTAAGTACTACGCTCATGAAACTACGTTTATAATTTTTGAATACACGTGCTGATGGAGAACATAACAGAGAAAAAGTAGACATATAACACCCTAATAATAACGACCCACCAATAGTAATACATCTCATTTGCAATAACAAACCACGTATTATATCGCTCTTAAAATAGTCAACGAGTGTGTATTGCTTAGATTTATGTCAAGTGCTAAAGCAGATTATCTATCATCTTATCTTCACTACTAAACGAATTCACTTCATCATCGGTTAAGTAACGCCACAGCCCAACTTCTACATCCAACTGTATCGCACCAATTTTTTCGCGGTGTAAGCTCACCACCCGATTCCCTACAGCTGCAAACATGCGCTTCACTTGATGAAATTTACCTTCGGTAATTGTCAATAATACTTCTTTCGGTGATACAACCTCTAAAATAGCCGGACGTGTTAATTGCTGCTCGCCTTGTAATTGCACACCATAAGCAAATTTAACCGCAACATCATCGCTAATCGGTCGAGATAAGCCAACACGATAGACCTTTTGACAATGCTTGGTTGGGGTAATGATATTAAATGACCAACGCCCATCATCAGTGACCAGTACTAGCCCGGTCGTATCGGCATCTAAGCGCCCTGCTACATGTAATTCGGATGCGTTAGCGACATCGATATAATTAAATAATGACGGGTAAGCTTCATCGATATTAGAGCAAATGGTATCAGCCGGTTTGTGCATGAGGATATAGCGGGACGCTCTTGCTATCAGCGCCTTACCATTTAAACTAATATAATTGTTTTCATGCACCTGCGTTGTCACATCACAAATGACTGCGTTATTAACCTCGACACAACCAGCACTTATCATCGAAGTTGCTTCGGTTCGGCTTAACTCAGTACTTTTACAAACAAATTTATCAAGGCGCATTAAACTAAATTCTATATCAGATAAAGAGCGCTATTATCCTTGTTCAGCAGTAATAATCAACGCGATTTTAAGTATCAATAGATAATATAAAACCAGTAGATTAGTGTAAGATCTCATCATTAAAAGGAATTTATTATGTCGGTATACCAAGTACAACACCAATGGGGTGGTGCTTACGTCATCGGCACCGCGTCTGCATCGAAAGCTGACTTTGCAACAAGCTTATAAGACACCACATATAACTGTTCAATGCCCGGGTAAATATCTTGGATCACAGCTTTCAGCACAGCTAATGTCATGTTTTCTTGCTCGGCATGAAAATCAGATAACGCGGTAAATAAAATAGGCTCTACTGAGATAATAGATAGTTGGCAAAACTCACGTCCACCTTCTAACGTAGAAACAGTCACTATCGAACCCGGGACATAGTTATTTTCAGATGCATCACGAATGGTAATGGTTTTTTTACCGCTAAGAATATCTGTTTCAAAGCGTTCAAAGAAGGTCATGGTGGTTGGTTGTGTCATGCGGGTTTCTATTATAAAGATAAGAGGTAGGCATTATATCCTATTTTCTATCCAGCACTACCCACAATAAGATAGAGTGATTGTTATCACCCTATCTACTATCTACTATTGTTGACTCTTAGCTAAACCATTTGCTAAGTCAGCTAAAATATCATCTATATCTTCAATACCAACAGAAATTCTTACTAGCGAATTTGTAATACCAGCAACAAGACGAGCGCTTTCTTCCATACCAGCATGAGTCATGGTTGCAGGATGAGAAATAAGACTTTCTACGCCACCTAATGACTGCGCTAACGTAAACAACTCTAGATTAGCAAATAATTTTTTCACTGCCGCTTCGCCACCTTTAACATTAAAACTGAGCATCGCGCCAAAACCCGCCTGCTGCTTTTTAGCGATATCATGACCAGGATGATCTTCAAAACCAGGAAAATACACGGTATCAATAGCATGATGAGATTTTAAAAAACTCGCCACTTGCAAAGCATTTTCTTGGTGTTGTTTCATCCTAATAGGTAACGTTTTTAGCCCTCGTAACGCTAAAAAGCTATCAAAAGCGCTACCTGTAATACCAATACAGTTTGCCCACCAAGCTAGCTCTTCACCAAGGGCTTGTTCTTTAGTCACTAAAACACCACCAACCACATCACTGTGGCCATTAATGTATTTAGTCGTAGAGTGAAAAACAATATCTGCACCGAGTCCTAACGGTTGTTGTAATGCAGGAGAAAGGAAAGTGTTATCAACCGCAACCAAGGCACCAACCTCGTGACACGCTTTAGTAACAGTCTCAATATCGACTAAGCGTAGCAATGGATTGCTTGGGCTTTCCAGTAGCACCAACTTAGGTTTTCCAACTAACGCTTGGGCCAATGCGGCTTGATCATTCTGGTCAACAACAATGAGTTTAAATTGACCACGTTTAGCTAAATGAGTAAATAAACGGAAACTACCGCCATAACAATCATGAGGAATAACCACTAAGTCATCAGTGGACAACAATTGACATAGAAGATGCACAGCTGACATACCAGTACTGGTAACAATACCTACGCTACCTTGCTCCAAATCAGCAACGGCTTGTGCGAATGTTGCTCTGGTTGGATTTCCCGTACGAGAGTAGTCAAACGTACGTTTATCATTAAAACCATTTAATGAATAAGTGCTTGATAAATGAATGGGAGCAACGACAGCACCATGATGCTCATCTGTATTTATTCCTGCTCTCACTGCCGCTGTAGTGATATTTTTTATCTTGGCATTTGACATATTTTTCCCTCATATTCGACAACCGTGGTCATAATTATATTCAACAATCACCATGGATGGCCGAACAGCTGGACTTCCAGACAGCTATAACACTAAGCGTTCTACATATTTTGGTCAAGATGTTTTTAACATAAGTGAAATAAACATCATTCTCGTCAGATTTATAATGTACTTTAGTGCCATTATCCCGCGGTAGGCCGCACTGGAAATAGCTTATCGTACGCTAAGTTATAGCCATAAGCGTAAAACAAATAGAAAACAACCATGCCGATATCAAGCACAAACGCATCCCATAAGCTTAAGTCTAAAAACCACGCCATAAACGGGATAGTTAAAAACAGTAAACCGCCTTCAAAACCGATGCTATGTACAATACGGATCAGGGTTGTTTTCGTCACTGAACCCATTTTTTTCAACATGTATTTATCAAAACCAATGTTGTATACATAGTTCCAGCCCGTCGCGACAACCGAGAATAATACGCCCATAGCACCGACATGACCAAGATCAAAACCGAGTTGACTTAATATACCCATAATCACAACTAGGCCAATTATCTCAAATAAAATCGCATGTCTAATACGGTCTAATCTTGTTCTCATCTTTTGCTCTCCACATCATCATCTGTATGTCACACCCATTGTCGTAACCATACTTTTATAAATATTTATTGTGGCGGCTATTCTATAGTGAAAAAACATAACTAAAAGTTAGTTTCCATCTGTTTTTCGGATGTATTAAGCACAGGCGACCTCAAATTTACAAAAACATACAAAATTACACTTAGCTAAAAATACTACTTTTAGTATAATAACTCTGAATAACGGGAAGGTTAAATGAAATCAATGTAGCGCTAGATTCCATATAAATTCTACATATCAGGTATTAATATCGTAAGACATTAATACTGAACAATGTAATAAACCTCACTTTAAAGTATAAATAACAGCCCAACTAGGAATAAAAAATCGATGTCTACAATTAACATCTTTGAATTAGCCGATCAGATTTACCCGAATGCAAAAGGGATTAAAAAAATACAAAAAAAAGTCAGGTTCTCTTTTTGGGCGTTAAAAAACGGTAAATCAGTCAATGCGATGGCAGATCTTTTTTCCCGAGATAATTTAAAACCAGTATTTAAAAACAACCCTAGAATCATGGAAAAGCCGCTAAAGCCCTACATATGCGCTAACTGGTCAAGTACAGAACGAATTAAATATTTAACCGAACATTATCTGTTTATTGATGATACTTTTGGCTCACACGCGAGTACTGTGGTTTCAAGTAAAGGTATTAGCATCTTAGATTTTGAAAGTTTAAGCGGACAGAAATATTACGTTATGTTATATCAAGGGTCTAGCCGTGAGGGTGGCCTTGGTATTCGTTTGGTTAACGAAAAATATCAAAATATTTATACTTTAACATGTAACATTTCCGGTACCCATACTAAAACAATGCACATTGGGGCATTGCAAGGTGCTAGTGAGGAAATAGAAAACCGTCATGCGCTAATTAAAGAACTAACTAAATCATTACACGGATTACGCACCAAATCATTATTAGTTGAAATGGCATTAATGTTGGCACGTATTTTAGGTATTAGTGAAGTCAAAGCTATTTCTAATAAAGGTCATGTCTATCAAGCATTGAATTATATTATCTCGAAAAGAAAAGTAATAACCTTTGATTATGATGGCTTGTGGGACGAATTTGAAGCAACCAAAATAGACCCATACTTTTTTGGTTTGTCTGTGTCTACGCCACGAAAAGACCCACTGACATTGAAAAAAACCAAACGTAAAATGTACACTAAACGATACCAATGGTTAGATGACTCTGAAATTACCATGGCGACAAATTTAGCGCCTTGGCTGGTGAACCCAATAATAAAAAACGAACAAACTAGCTAAAAACATACTCAACAGCTAGATACAAGTTCACAACATTAAGCTTGTGAACTTGTATTTAGTTTATAAATCCGATCTGCATATAAAACACCACCTATGCTATATGCTTGTGGTATCACTTCATCAAGCTTAAAACCACACTTCGCCAACACCTTTTCTGAAACAACATTACCTTCAGTCACGATACCTTGAAAGACTGAGATAAGATGCACTCGCATTGCCCAAGCGATAACGCCAAGTAATGACTCAGTGGCATAACCCAGACCAAAGTATTCCGGTAATAACAGATAACCGACTTCTGCAGATCGGCCATCATAATCAAAACCCGTGATACCAACTGCCGTATTGGTTTCAACATCGGTGATCACCAAACATAACCAAGCACCAGAAGTGACAGACCATCGAGGTAAACGCGATTCAAACTTAACGCGAATATCATCCTCACTTGGTTGATCAAAACATTTTTCAATCACACGCGATTCTGTATGTAAACGTAAAAATAACGGCCAATCTTGTTCCGTTATTTGACACATACTTAAACGTTGAGTCGTGATCTGCATATTTCTCCCTTTACTACTTTATAGCGTAAATCTAAGTATCATGAAAGCACACATACCTATAAAAACCACAGCTAACGTATTCTTTATCTTTAAACTTAATACCACAGTCAATAGACCTGCATATAAAAATGGGCTATTAAAGATTTTCTATTCACTCACCTGCGCAAGGGTAAATTCAACAAAGCGTCTATTAGCCAAAGACAAATACCCATCTTTACGCCACGCGAGTGCCAGGTCCAAATAAATAGGCGGATCAAACGGTATGCCTTTAACGTCCGCTTCTTGATCTGTGACTAACTCAAGCAGCGCGGTAATGGCAAATTCATTTTTAACGATATTAAGAATCATGGTGATCAAGTTTGTTTCAAAGGAGTAATTGGCGGTCATATTATTCGCCTTACACAGGCCATCAATCACTTCGCGATGAAAATATCCGGCCTTAAACATCACTAATTCGTGAGTGAAAAAGTCTGCATAAGTTACTGACTTCGCATTTGCTAAGGCATGGTTCCTGCCGACTGCCGCGACCATTTGTGGACGAACAAAACGCTGAACTTGTAAGCTGTCAGGGATATGATCATCGACAATCACCCCAAGATCTAACTCACCCGAGAGTAACTTTTCTTTAATCGTTTGCGTGCCACCTTCCATAATGCTTAAGTTTAAATTCGGGTACTTAAACTTAAAGGCCATTAAGATCTCGGGAAAGAAATACGAGCCCATCATCCCCGGAATACCAATGTTAACCTCCCCTTGATCTAAACCCCGTAGATCATGTAACGCGGTTTCAGCATCAGTAATACGAGCAAGAATACCCTTGCTGTGTGCAAGCAGAACTTCCCCTTCTTTGGTCACGACCACGCCTTTACTACTGCGGATCAATAATGGCATACCTATTTGCTCTTCAAATTTACGCATCGCAATACTCAGCGCAGATTGAGCAATGCCCAGGTGTCCGGCCGCCTTGGTATAACTGCCCAGGGCAACAATAGTGGCAAAATAATGCAGTATTTTAGAATTAAGCATAACTAAAATAGATACCTTCTATGATATTTATATATTTTTCATATTAGCATTAGAACGTTAGTCTATAAGCATTGTTAGTACCGCATGACCCTAATAAAGCAGATCATGCTACTCCCTTAACTATTTACCTTCGTTATCAGCAGGACGGATGAATGATTGCACTGCATTCTCAAGATTATAAAAAAGTAACCTTAGGGCTTGGACTAGGCTCATTTCTGGTGTTTTGCAATTTATATTATTTTCAGCCGCTACTGCCGTATTTCATGGTCAAGTTTAACGCCACTGAATTACAAGTTAACTGGTTATTCTCTAGCACCACCTTAGCGATCGCTTTGTCCTTACTGCCTTGGGCAATCTTATCTGAAATAATTGGCCGCAGACCGATTATGCGTTGCAGTTTAATACTGATCCCCTGTATTAACTTTTTAATGTTTATTAGCGCAGATCTACACACATTAATATTACTGCGTGCATTGCTTGGCATTGCACTGGCAGGATTTATTGCCGTGGCAGTGGCATATATGGCTGAAGAATTAGAGCCACCAGCAATGTTGATCGCAATTGGCGGTTACATCAGTGCCAATACGTTAGGTGGTATTATTGGCCGCATATATGGCGGCGTCATGACCGATGCAATTGGTATACAGTGGACGATGCTTGTGATGTCGATACTCAGTGGTATAGCACTGCTCATTATATTTCCGCTGATATTAAAACAACGCCACTTTATCGGCCGACAAGGTAGGTTACTGCATCATGCAGTACAAATCGTCAGGCATGTTAAAAACCCGAATCTGATTTTTGCAATGTTGATTGGAGGGCTCAATTTTTCGGTATTCATTAATATTTTTTCAGTGATGGGATTCAAGTTATCTGCCGCGCCCATATCTTTACCTGCCAGCTTATTATCACTGCTGTTCTTGTGTTACCTCAGCGGCACATTATCAGCAAAATTAAGTGGACGCTGGATGCACGCACATAGTCTATTCAGCGGGCTATTACTCGGGATCGGCATTAGCCTAGTCGGGCTCATCATCCTATCGCAGCAAACGATGCTGACAATCATTATCGGTTTATTAGTATTAAGCGCTGGCGCATTCTTTATTCATGCTCTCGCTTACAGCCATATTGGCCGCAGTGCGACACAAGGTAAATCAACCGCAACCGCGCTATACCTTGTCATGTACTATTCAGGCGGTAGTATTGGTGGCTTTATTCTTATTTACTGTTGGCAAATCGGAGGATGGTGGCCGGTGCTTGCTGCGACAAGTATTATTTATACCATGATGGTGAGCTTAGTCTTTGCACTTAAATTTGTGTCTCGCAGTTCACTCAATTTCAATAAAACCACTCTAACCGTGTAATGTGATTCAACACCGTACATCAATCATAAAATTGACACAATCTGACATAATTCGGCACATCATTGCCACTTTTATACTTTATAATATCGTTATACATTCATAAATCAGAGGATATTAGTTTGAACTCTCGACATATTTTTAGTACATTTTTAAATAGTGTTATCTTCATCAGTATACTGTTTACCTCAATACCTGCAATTTCAGCAACCTTAATCACGTCAGATAACCCTATTACCGTATCACTATCTACTATAAAAAAAGTGGAACAGCAATTGATCGGAAATGCAAAAAATAGCTCAGGTATTGGTATTTCTGTACTCGACCTCAAAACAGGCCAGCAATGGCATTACAATGGTAACAAACGTTTTCCGTTAATGAGTACATTCAAAACATTAGCTTGTGCCAAATTACTCAATGACGCAGATAATGGAAAAATAAATATCAATACTCCTGTCACAATCAAGCAATCTGATATTTTATCTTATGCGCCGATCACCAAAACGATGGTCGGTAAAACCATGACATTAGACAAGATCTGCGCAGCAACTATGTTAACCAGTGATAATACCGCCGCAAACATAATCCTAAGTCATATTGGAGGCCCTCAAGCGCTAACATCATTCATACGCGGGCTTAACGACCAAACGACCCGATTAGATCGTATCGAACCTTTTCTTAATAACGTAGATATTAATGAGATTCGTGATACAACAACCCCAAATGCTATTGCTAGCACGCTTTCAGCACTACTCTACCACGGTGCACTCTCGACACAATCAACACAAAAATTAAAACAATGGATGATGAATAATAAAGTATCGGATTCACTTCTACGGGCAGTCTTACCAACACAATGGTCTATTGCCGATAGGTCTGGATACGACGGTAATCATGGCTCAAGAGGCATTACAGCGGCAATTTGGTCAAGTAAACGCCAACCACTAATCATAACTATCTATCTGGGTCAAACAGGAAAATCAATCAGTCAACTTAATAAAGCAATTGCTGAAATAGGCGAAAGTATCTTTGCCAATTATTGATGAAATCGACTATTCAATTTGGGACGTTGCACAATCACTTAGGATCAGGAAAAGCGGTTGGTAAAGTAACCTTAACAGCGTAATTATACAGACGGTTTTAATACCCTAAAATACCTCAAAGCACCACAACGACTGTTATTGACAGGAAAAATTGTGGTGCTTTTTTGTTTCTATATTTCTATATTTCTATATTTCTATATTTCTATATTTCTATATAAAGCCTAGATTGCGACTCTAGCTGCGACAGCCAGTAAGACCACACCAGTGACCTTATCAATCTTGTGCACATTATTTTTTAATTTAGCGAGTAATGATGATTGCGATAATACAATCGCAATGATGCAATACCACAAGGTATCAATACTAAATACCGTACCCACCATGATCAGGTTTTGTAACCAACCCGCATCCGCTTCGACAAATTGACCGAACAAGGCCAAAAAGAAAATCGCTAATTTAGGATTAAGAAACGCGATCATAAAGCCTTGTACAATACTCTCTTTTAAGGTCACCGCTTCCTCTTGCTGCTCCACATCATCCAATGCAGGTTTTGAGGTTAACGCTTTGTAAGCCAAGCGTAGTAGCATGGCAACGCCCGCATATTTGATCACATTAAATAACCACGGTGTTTGTTGGATCACAATAGCCAAACCGACCACTGTTAACGTGGCATACACACCAACACCCACACCATGAGCAATACTGGCTGCAACACCATTAACACGACCACCCGAGATAGTATGCTTTAACACCACCGCCAGACTCGGACCCGGCGTCATCGCCCCCATCATGCAGATCAGCGCTAAAGACATCCACGCAGTTAATTCCATTCCAACTCCTCGTTTATTATATTGTTATATAAGGATAATCAATTGCCCTTATCTACCCTCATATTAATACAGCCAAAGCATGAGTTAAAATTGCGTTTACGACTTATTAGCATGAAGTAATTTCATACCTATGATTTTGGTACGCTCAAGATGCTTGTTTAAGAAGGGAAAACATAATTCTCTGAACCAAGTATGCTCAGGATCTTGATGGTGTTTCGCATGCCATAACAGGTAATATTGCTGCGGTTTAAGCGTAATAGGCAGTCGCATGACCCGAAGATCGTATGTTTGTGCAAAATCAGCCGCAATGTGTAGTGGCGTCGTCAATAAGGTATCAGTTTTTAATAACAGCTCAATCGCCGATTGAAAGAAGGGTACTGATGCAAAAACCAGGCGCTGCTCACCCAATGCCGACAAGGCTAAATCAACGGGGCTGTCTTTATCGCCACCACCACTGATCAGTACATGCTTCGCATTGATATACTCAGTCACCGATAACTCATCACTCAAACACAAAGGGTGCTGACGGCGACATACAACCACCAGCTGATCTTCACCAATACTTTTTCCATGTAAGTTCTCAGGCACAAAATCCGTAATCGTGCTCACCAGATCCAGCGGCATGTCAGCCAACTCGGTTAACTTGTCTTTATGCCACAATTGATATTCAACACTAGCACTAGCGGCATTGAGAGCAAGCTCACAACATATTGACGGTAAGATCGCTTGCGCAACATAATCACTAGAAGCTAAGGTAAATTGACGTTGGCATCGGCTTGGATCCATCTCACTCGGTAAATACAAATTATCTAACGTCTGCATCAATACGGGTAATTGCGCTTTTAACGCTTCGCCCTTACGTGTCAATACAAACTGATTGCCCTCTCTGATCACGATCTTGTCATGAAACGCCGCGCGAATTTGCATTAAGGTTTTGCTCATTGCCGATTGAGTGACATTGAGCTGTCGTGCAGACTCGGTCAGGTTACGCGTTTGTAATATCGCAATTAACGCCGGTAATAATTTGTAGTTATTCAAAAGAGCACTCGCCATATAAGATCATCAACTAACCATCATAACGTAGATTTTATTTTTCAGACAATACCATCAAAATTTTGAAGCTCACCCAGCTAAAGCAAGGTGATTCTTGTCGTCAACGGTTTAAGCATTGTGATATTAAATCACTTTAGACTTCTAAAACCTCTTACAAGCATTTAATGTGTCGGTACTACCTACCGCCACAAATTATTTAAGCTGCTATCCTCAACCCTTCATTGTGAATATTGATAGCAGCGTTATGATCTCTGTCATGAGTTGCACCACACGAACAAGACCAGTTTCTTATCGCTAATGACCACTCACCTGAATACAGCGAGCCACATTCATTACACATCTTTGACGATGGGAACCACTGGCTAATAGCTGATACTTTACGCCCGTACCAATCCGCTTTATATTCTAATTGCCTTACTATTTCACCGAAATTAGCATCGTGGATATGTTTAGATAGCTTACGGTTCTTAACCATATTTTTGACTTTCAATGACTCGATCCCTATCACTTGGTTTTCGTTTATAAGTGTCGTCGTCATTTTATGGGTAAAGTCTTTACGGCAATTTGCTATCTTTTCGTGAATCTTAGCAAGGGTCAATTTTTGTTTATTGAAGTTGTTAGAGCCTTTTTTCATTTTGGCTAATCTGCGTGATGCCTTGGCGAGTTTTTTCGCGTATTTATTGGTTAATCGTGGATTATTGAACTTTGTTCCGTCCGAACAAATCGCTAAGTCTTTAATACCGACATCAACACCGACGGTCTTATTCACGACTGGTAGCTGCTTAACATCTTCTTTTACAAGCATTGATACAAAATATTTACCTGATGTTGTCTTTGATACCGTTAATGAGCTGGGTGTACCAGTAAACGGCCGTGACCATTTAATCTTTAATGCTTGCTTCATTTTGGCGAGTATTAGTAATTGCTTGTCCGCGCTCCATTTGAAGCCGTTACTCATATAGCTAGCAGATTGATTACCGTGTTTATGTTTAAACTTAGGATAACCAAAACCTGATTTAAAAAATGACTTAAAGCCTTTATCGAGATGCTTTAGTGATTGTTGCAATGGCACGCTAGAAACAGCTTTCAACCATGAAAAGTTGGGATTTTTTTTAAGCTGAGTGAGGTTTTTACTCCAATCGTTATAATTGGTTTTATTACCCAATTCGTATTGCGCTTTAGAGAAGCCAAGCGCTGAATTGTAAGCGAAACGAACACAACCAAATGTATGAGCAAGTATTGTTACCTGCTCATTGTTTGGGTAGAACCTGTATTTATACGCAATAAGTTTCAATTTTCAGCACCTTACATGACTGTATATATACACAGCACTAAGTTCTAAACTTAGACTCTATGTGCAAATATGTCAATATTAGTAACAAAAAAAAGTGCTTATTGCTACGCAATAATGACTTACATCACCGCCCTAAAGGACAGTGTTTTTCGTCAAAGGTGATAAAAAATAATTTAGTGAAACCTTATTCCGTCACATTTATATGGTCCATAATTAAATGGGTTTAAACCTTGTTTCGCATTCAATTAACCACAGGGTTTGTTATATAGACAAGATTAAACAAGGAAGGATGATGGATAATACAATTAAAACAATCGGTCTCAGTGGCACATGTTATTGGTGTACAGAGGCTATCTTTTTATCTTTGCACGGAGTGACAAAAGTAGAACAAGGTTGGCTGTCTTCCGTTGGTGAACACGACTGGTTTTCAGAAGGTATTATTGTTACTTACATGCCCGAAGTCATCAGCTTAAAAAATATAATTTCTATTCACTTACATACTCACAGCAGTACCAAAATCCATTCGATGCGAGCTAAATACCGGAGTGCTGTATATGCAATGGAACCCTACCAAATGACCGAAATAAAACACAACCTCGCATTACTCCAAGATGAATTTGACACGCCATTAATCACTCGCGCTTATACATTTAACCAATTCAAACTGTCTGACGAATCCATTCAAAACTATTACTACAGCGATCCAAAACGGCCATATTGTAAAAACATCATAACCCCAAAATTAAAAAGATTGTTCGATAGCCATGCCCATTTAATGAACAAAGACAAATTACCAATAAGAGCATAATAAAATCATATTGCTTTCATGAATATAATTGACAGTGTTCACAATATAAAGATAACCATGTGATATTACTCAAAAATATCGACTGACGTTATGGTAAGACGTTAAGGATATACTAATATCGAAAAGTCGAAGCTAATAAATATTGTTCCAGTTTTGGTCGTGGATGAAATGCCTAAAATACCGTCAACGATAGAGACCAAGCTACCTATTATTTAATGGTCGACGACTTTACTATACCTTTCATTGTACACTCAGGGTTTTAATAATGTTAATTAAGGAACATAAACATGAAAATTAAAATATTCTTAACCTTCATATTGCTTTCATTTCAGTCATTTGCCGCAGACACATTTAATGTAGTGAGTGACTTATCATCGGTAAGTTTTGCCACGATTAAAAAACAATTTGTGGTTGAACCAGCAACCATCAGTGGACTAACAGGCAGCTTGGATGAACGCGGTAAATTTGAAGTTAAAGTGCCAGTAGTAAATGTAGATACTGGTGTTTCAATCCGTAATGATCGCCTTAATTCACTATTCTTTAACTCTGCAATAAATCCAACCATTGCGATTAACGGACAATTTGAATTAGCCACTTTTAAGCAAGATATCGGAAAAGCGATTGTACCTGCCGCTGTTTCTTTCTACGGTAAGACAAAGACATTTAACTTTCCTGTTATCATAACTAAAACCAAGAATGCCATCACTGTCAGTTCGTACGCCCCCGTTATCGTGAGAGCCAGTGATTTTAGTATCCCAACAGAAAACTTAACCAAGCTTTCAGCTACGGTCGGTGGTCTTGCCCTTTCAGATATTATTCCATTAAATATTAATCTGGTATTTAAAAAATAATTATTAATAACAAACTCTTGAACCAGATTGAGGCTTGTTGAAATAAGCCTTAATCATTAAATCTAAACAGTGACTACGATAATCGCTTACCCCCTTCCAGTCCTTCATATTTAAACTGACTGTCTCATATATTGCTTCGGTGGTCTGCCTAACGTCTTCTTAAAAAAGGTAATAAAGGCACTGACTGACTCATAGCCTAAATCTTCTGATACCCGCTGTACCGATTCATTTGATGACAATTTTTGCAATGCCATGACCAGATGAAGTTGCCCACGCCAACGTCCAAACGTCATACCTACCTCTTTCTTCACCAATCGAGAAAATGTTCTTTCACTCATTGCAAATAGCGACGCCCACTCCCCAACTGTTTTACGATCCGCGGGATTAGCCAATAACAGATGAGCAATCTTATTAAGTCTCGGTTCTGCGGGGATAGGAAAATCAAAGTGCTCTTTCGGCATACAGATCAGTTCATCAATCAATACTTGCGTGAGTCTCACGGTCGCGTCATCAGATGCATAGTCCTGATTCTTACTTGCCAAGCTAATAATAAGTTCGCGTAGTAACGGAGAGATCGATAGTGTGCAACTTTTATCGGGTATGCCGGGAATATCAGGATCAACAAATAACATACAAACATCTGAACTTAACGAGATATGATTACTGTGTAGCACTTGGCTTGGGATCCATACAGCGCAATTTACAGGAACCATCCATATAGCGTCCGCAATTGAGCAACGGACAAAGCCTGTCAACGGCATCACTAACTGACACTTCACGTGTTGATGAACTGGCATTTCCTGACCACGTTCAAAACTTGAAGTACGTAATGCATTGACACTTTCTACGTATCTGTCTGAATCAAAATCTAAAGCGATATTAGGTAATGCCATATACTGTCCGAATTTAGCAATAAAATGTCAATGTACACAAATTCAGCATGATTGAATAGAGATAATATAGTGGCATAGCTTCAAGAGGACAGAAATATGTCACATAAGAATACACGTAATATTGTTCATCCCGTACTGGTTATTATCGGTATTTTACTGATTTCCAGTAACCTCCGAGGCCCAATAACCGGCATTGGACCAATTTTAGAGTTCATCTCTAACGATCTTGCTTTATCCGCAACACAGGCAGGTATGCTAACCACATTACCATTGCTCGCCTTTGCTATTTTTTCACCGATATCATCGGGGTTAGCACGCAAGATAGGACTCGAACCATCATTAATGCTAGCACTACTCGCCATCACCAGCGGTATTATCATTCGCTCTGCAGGCTCAACGCTCACCCTGTACTTAGGAACTTGTGTCATCGGTATCGGCATTGCGATAGGTAATGTACTCTTACCTAGCCTGTTAAAACGCGACTTTCCTAATAAAGTACCCACATTAACCGCTATTTACGTATTGGTGATGGGCGTTGGCGCAAGTATCAGTTCTAGTACAACAATCCCGATGCTTCATCTGGCTGATACACTTAATGTTACCGTCATCCCAAGTTGGGCATTCGCATTAGCTGGTACAATTATACTTCCGGTGGTAACCATGTTGATTTGGTTACCACAAATGAGCAGCCACACTAGACCAACCCTTGATACCCCCGAAATTGACAGTCATAGCTACCTGTGGCGCTCTGCGGAAGCGTGGCAAGTTTCAGGGTTCTTGGCTTTGAACTCATTTATTATGTATGCCTTTATCGCCTGGCTACCCAGTATTTTGATTGATAATGGCTACTCTGAACATCAGGCGGGTTATATCCACGGTATCCTGCAACTCGCAACTGCAGTACCCGCTATCGTACTGATCCCATTAATGGCAAAACTAAAAGATAAACGCTCACTTAGCTTAACAATGACGATTCTCGCATTCATTGGTATTGTTGGATTACTCATGATGCCCCAATACGCTATTATCTGGGTGATGATGTTTGGTTTTAGCTGTGGGGGTGGTTTTATTCTCGGTTTATCATTTGTAGGTCTACGGACCCATGATGCGCATCAAGCCGCTGCATTGTCGGGGATGGCGCAGTGTATAGGTTACCTATTTGCAGCAACTAGCCCAATAATTTTTGGTTCACTGCATGAAATGACTGGAAGCTGGGATATACCATTAATTATCACAGCTAGCATGAGTATTATATGGACAGGCTTGGCTACACAAGCAGGTAAACCCAAGATCATCACTCAAGCGATCACATCTAGCTGATGCTAACCTTGGTTGGTGCTTTAACGTCGTGATAACGGAAGCAATCGGTGGTGTGCTCGTTGACCATACCGATTGCTACATCAATTCATAACAAGTTGTTAGTTCTGTAAATTAGCAGCCACTCGTTGTAACGGTAAATTCTTGAATTGAACTGGTATGACGGTACTCTGCATAACAAAGATCATTCATTAAATTACCCGTACCATAACCGATACGCGAATGACCATTGTCTTCATATACGCTAACGTCAGCATGAATCGCTGTTCTTGTCGTATTATTTTTAGTTACGTGGTCAGGAGTTCCTAACGCAAGAAAGGTTTCAATAAAGTAAAGGTTTGGCGTTGTGGCTTCACTTTTAGTTTCCGGGTATCCACGATAAAACTGATAATTACCATACTCAGTTTTGATTGTTTCATTATCACCCAATATATCTTTAATTTGCGCTTTCATATGCAGTAGCTTTACTGTTTCCTGAAGGCTACCGTAAAAGCTTTCAACCGCTGCTTTTTTCGCATCGCCACGTAAATCAATAAAACGAGGGATCGCAGCGGCTGCAAGTACGCCAAGAACAATAATAGTAATAACTAATTCTATGAGTGTAAAACCGTTATTTCTTTGTGAATGAATAAAATCCATTTTTTGTCTCTGCTAAATTTTAAACGGTTGGCACTATAACATAACTAGTGCCGCCCACTTTATTAAAATACAGGTTAAAAAATGAATTGGTAAAGGAAGCCAGCTCCTACAGCCATCCCTAAAATCACGAATAAGAATGCGGCGATCATCTGGTTTTTAAAGATAGATTTAAGTAAAATAACTTCCGTTAAACTCGCGCCAGCACTACCAATAATTAACGCCATTACCGCACCTAGACTCATGCCTTTTGCTGCTAACGCTGCACTTAATGGAATTACAGCTTCCGCACGAATATACAGTGGAATACCAATGACGGCTGCAACAGGAATTGCAAATGGATTATCTTCACTAGCAATACTAGCCACAAATTCTGTCGGCATAAAACCATAAATTATTGAACCCAGTGCGATGCCACCGATTAAATAAGGTAATACCTTCTTAAAGTCAGTCCATGTAGTTAGCCAAATTTTCTTCCACTTGCTTATCGGTGCTTGTTTTCCGCCACAGGTAGATGCACACCCTTGCGACTTTCCTACAAGTGCAGGTTCAATATACGCTTGTGGCTTGACATATTTTTCAAAACCGAGTTTTTCCAAGGTATAACCCGCAATAACGGATACCCCCATTGCGATGGTAAAGTAAAAAACTGTAACTTGAATACCAAAAGTGGCAGCAAACAGGCCGATAATAATGGGGTTTAATAACGGACTGGCAAACAAGAACACCATCATAGTACCGAACCCAGCTTTAGCACGTAACAAACCTTTCAAAAAAGGAATTGTTGAGCATGAGCAGAACGGCGTGATAGCCCCTAGCAAACCAGCAAGGATATAGCCCTTGCCGTACTTACCACTCAAGAGACTTTGGATCTTGGCTGGCGGAATATATTCTTGCAATACACCCACAGCATAACTAATAAGTAAAAAAAGTACCGTTAACTCTGCGGCTAAGAAACCAAACATTCCTAAGGTATCCATCACCATTTCTTGTGTAATGTTAAACATAACCGAAATCTCTATATTTCTAGAATATTGGAAATATAGACTTGAAAATAAATTATGTCAAGGATATTTCTATAAATATGGAAATATAAGATGTGTGAGCATCAACCTAATGCTAAATGATACAGTCTTAGTTGGCGCTTTATTCTTTCGCTTAAAACATTAATGCGAACCGGTTTAGTAATGTAATCATCAGCCCCTAAAGCAAGTGAGTTTATTTCAGCTAACTCAGTATCGTAGGCAGTCACCATGATGATTGGGCCATCAAAAAACTGCTCTTTTAAAGTTTTAAGTATACTTAAGCCTGAAGTGTGTGGAAGCTGTATACCTAAAAGAGTAAGTTTAGGCTGAGCTTCAATAATAAACTCCACAGCACCATCACCAGTATCAAAAAAATCGATATTATAACCTTCTATTTCAGAAAGAAAATAATACAACATTTCTCGAAACTGCGGGTCATCATCTACGATCACAATGTCTAACATATACTTCCGATTTCTTTTATTATGCATATATCTACTGAAGAAATAAATGTAGAGTCATTATTATCTTTTTCTTCCATTTTAAATAAACACCTATAGTTATATTTATATTCGAGCATAATTATTAATGTCCGTATATATTATATACTTATAAAAGCACCCATTTATATGTGTTTTTATTATTTATTTATTATTTATTTATTATTTATTTATTATTTATTTATTATTTATTAGGAGCACATTCATCAATATATACGAACTACCGACATTAAATAGTTAATTTAAATAGATAACAAAAACTAACTAATTCTGCTTTGATGTTTTATTATTATACATTTTATGATCTATATCGCGTAATAACGCCTGCAATGATATCGTTCTCCCACGCCTCAATGAGATACCAGCGGATACAGAGATATCAAGCTTTTCACCCGTTTCTTTAATACTGAAACTGAATCGCTGTAAACGCGTAAATGAGTCTGAAACTTCAGGTACTATTTTATTGAGGGTAAGTACAAACTCATCCCCACCGATACGATATGCTTTTCCAGGCCAATAACGTTGAATGTGTTGAGCAAGTGCGACAAGCACCAAGTCTCCTACATGATGACCATAATTATCGTTAATATTTTTGAAATTATTAATATCCATATAGACAAAAACACACTCACTTTGAACCCCTGATTTGAATCTACGAGTAAGTGCTCGTCGATTGCCTAGTTTAGACAATGAATCTGTAGTCGCTTGAATATATAGATAATACGTAAATAAAAGTAAAAGTATAACAACGCAAGCAAAAGATAATTGAGTCAATCGTATGTATTTTTTCTCAGCTAACAAAGCAGACTTCCAATCAGGTTGCAGCCCATGAAAGTTGACTATGTGCTTCACATTCACAAGAGGAAGCGCTTCAGAAAACAGCATCGCGTAATCTTTCCCCAGCGCTGTACGTTGGAAGGCCATAGATACAACCGCATTGATTTCGGTTGATATCGATTTAACTTGAGACACAGGCAGTATTCGTCGCTCTTTTGTCATTAAATTATTAAAATTACCTTCACCAATTGGGATGTAATCTACATCTCCATTAAGCAAAGCTTCAACCATTTTATCTTGGCTTGAAAATCTATATATAGGTTTTTTAGGTAATCGCTGTGTAATAACATCTTCGAAGTAATCTGCCTCTACAACGCCTATCCGCTCACCAACTAATTCAGATAGTTGTTGATATTGATTTGTCTTATAACCAGCACGACTGATCAATAGTAAATTAGGTTTATAATACGAGTCACTAAAATAAAATTTATCTTTACGAGAATCAGTAATAACCATGGCCGCTAACATATCAATTGATTTTTTTTCTAAGTCATTATAAATATCAGCCCAAGGTTCATCTACACCATTAACTAATTGGCACTTAAACCCTAATATAGAGCAAGCCCTATTAACAAGAGAAAAACTCAATCCGTTGATTGGGACTATTCCATCTTGTTCTAAATCTTCAACTTTAAATTGGATGACATGATTGGTATCCACACTACTACTCGCGAGTTTTTCCCGAAGCGACTTTAGTCTAACATCGTACTCATTTTTATTAATAATATTCGCGACTTGATGCTGTAACTTATTTTCACTGAGCAGACGGTTAATCTCATCAAGTCGAGCGGCATTTTTTCCATGTTTAGTCGCAATCGAAACGGGAATAATATCAAAAAAACTTGATACTCTCTCTGCTTTAAAACCTTTTTTAAGTGCAACCTCAAGCATCCCTGAATTGCCAATAACGGCATCTACATCGCCATGCTGAAGATAATCAAATGCAGAATCAATATCCTGATAAGTGGCAAAAGACTTGTTATAAAACTGTAATTTTAGAAAATCATGATATGTTGACCCACTGGGTGTTAAAAATTTATTAACAGTTGATTTATTAAATTTATTTTTTGTGAAAATGTACGATAAATCGGTATGCACAGGGGCTGTAAAATCCAGAAAAGACGATCTTTCAGATGTATATGTAATATCAGCAGTAAAATCCAAATACTCTGTATTCAACAAATACAATATATCATCGTAGCTTTCATAATAATGAAAATCAAAATCAATTAATAATTTATCTGATATTTTTTGGAAAATAAACTCACTAATTTTGTCTCGTTTAACAATACCCACATCATAGGTTTCTCTTTTTGCATAAGCACAATTAACCTCTATTAGTAAAGTTAAAAATACAAAAAGTAAATTTTTCATAACACATCCAAATTAAATTTATAACTGCACATTTTCAGTAAAATCTATCTTTTCTATTGGCTTTGGTCTCGAAAAAAAGAATCCTTGTGCAGTATTAATTTGTTCTTTTTTCATCAATTCAACTTCACATTGTTTTTCAACACCTTCGACAACTATTTTGGCGCCTAGCGTTCTTACAATCTGGCATGTTAACGAGAACAGTTCCGCCCCTATTTTATTATAAATATTCATTGTTAGCGTGCGATCAATCTTAACGATATCAAATGTGTATTTAGACAAATAACCTAATGATGAATAACCAGAACCAAAATCGTCTAAAGCAATTTTAACCCCCAAAGCTCTAAACTTTTTAATTGTTTTAGCTGTATTAAACTCATCTTTAATCAATACATCTTCGGTTATTTCTAAAATGATACTAGAAAAAGGGACTTCCACCTTTTCAACTTCTTCTTTTACAGCATAAAAAAAATCTTTTCGAATAAATGTCACTGGTGATACATTAATTGAAACTGTAATGCCAAATTCCTTAATGATCGTCGCGGTTTCAGTCAATGCCCGATGCAATACCCAAAAGTCGAGTACTGAAGCCAATCCCACTTTATTAAAATCATCTATAAATGTTGGTGGTGTTATTTTACCCTGACGATCTCTATGTCGAATCAATGCCTCGATAGACACAATATTTTTAGTGATAAAATTATATTGAGGCTGATAAAATAATACAAAGTCCCCACTCCTTTGCAGTTTATTAATACGATTCTGAGCGAGAATATTCTGATTCATTGCTGGTAACATGCCACCTATCGATTTACTTTCGTCCAATTTATCATAATCAAAATAGTTATCCGAAATAGACTTGGAATACACAATATTTGCCATTTTTATACTATCCATCCGACGAAAAAATGGGTAGTAGATAAAAATACCGAGAATGACAATGACCGCTTGTAACACGACGGCGTTCATATCACCATCTGTAGATAAATAGCCACTGTATAATGTCGGTGTCATCCAACTAATTGGAATCGTAACAGGAGTGACTAAACCTAGTGTCGTCACTAAATAGGCAAGAGACAGAGATAATATGGGAACCATAATAAAGGGAATGATTAAAATTGGATTAAACATGACAGGTAAGCCATATATAACTAATTCATTAATATTAAAAAAACTAAATATTAATGACACAGCACCAAGTCGACGATAACCTTTATTTTTTGTTAATAACATACAGATAACTAAACTCAACGAATTTCCAGCACCACCTATCGACGCATAAGCGGTCAAAAAAAGGCTATTCATAATATGCACAGAATCGCATTGAATGTCAGTAATCGCTACCGAATGGCTGCAATCAAGACCTGCAGAAGAACCAGAAAGTACAGCATGGCCATTCATGCCGATGAACCAAAGCAGATTCCGACTTGTTTCTAATATAAGCGCATTAAATATAGGGTTAATATCATAATGAATAAACCAATTCACTGTTTCAGTCATCACGAAACAAGACAAGTAGAATGCAGGAAGCCCTATGATGACAATCACTAATAAAGTGATGCCAACAAGGTTTATCGACGGATCTATCACTGAGGGTAGTTCAGAGCGCATAAACCATTTTTTGCTCTGAATATAAAAGATAAGTTTAGAAACAAATACTGGAATTAATACGGCCATAAAAAATGGGATATTCATATTAAGCAACGCAGTGCTGTCTATCACTTTACACGTTTTACATATAATTAAAACGATCACTAAAGATGAAGTGATTACCAAAATGCGCGATACACCTTCTTTTTTAGAAAGAAATAAAGAAAAATAAGTCAATAATAATACTGGATATAGCGAGCGTGTACTTTCGGAAACAAGTTCCATAAACAAGCTAAACCGATGAAATTCCCCCCCCGCAAAAAAAGACGATAAAACTTCACATAATGCTGAAATAACTGGAATTGGTAACAACATAATAAACGTATTACACAGTCCTCGTAAGTATATATTTTTTGACAATTCTTCAAAAGTGTTATTAATCATTCTATTAAACATGGTTATTTTTCATCATTACTGTTGTCTCGGTATTGATTATAAGTTAGCATTTTCGCCAATTATCATAATCATAAAATCACTAGGGCTTATAGGCTTTGAGTACTTCCATCCCTGTACTTTATTTACGCCAAGTTCAATAACAAGCGACTCATCCTCCTCATTCTCTATCCCTTCAAACACAATATCATCACTAAAATTTCTTATTTCTTATTTCTTATTTCTTTAATTAAATTTTTAACCGACCTCTTGAACTTGTCATTGTTATGCATTGCATTAAACAAACTTCGATCTAATTTAATACAGTCAAACCTGAACTCACTGAGCAGTATCATCGATGAGTTACCGGTAGTGAAATCATCTAATGAAATTTGCACACCAAAATCATTTCTTATTTCTGTAATAAAACTAATAACCGCATTTTTATGCTCTGATGCTATTGATTCAATAATTTCTAGTTCCAAATTTTTGATCATGTCATTTTCAGTCAATATCGCTCTGAATTTTTTCTTAAACGTCTCACAAGCTATACTTTCAGAACTCACATTAACCGAAAAAACAACATCATAAATGTTATTTATCTTAATGAAATCTATCGTTTTTTCTAAAATCAGATAATCTAACTCTGGTACTCTTCCGCATTTTTCTAAATAATTTACAAATACCGCGGGAGAGTAATGCTGTCCATTTACATAGAGGCGAGCGAGGGCTTCAGCACCGTATATAACACCTAATTTCAGATCGAATTTAGGCTGAAAGTTAACACTAAAACTTTTGTATTTTAACGCTTGAGTTATAACCTCTTTAATTACATTTTTATTGATGTAATCTTGTACTTCTTTTGAATTTTCGTAAGAATAAAATAAAGCGCCATCATTAAGAGAGTTAGCATACATAGCTTCAGTACTTGCTATCAGGTCTAATTTAATATCGCAGGTCATTTTTTTACACCACAATTAAATATCACCTTTTGCTTCTCTGAGTTATTCTTCAATACCCCCAATCTGTATTCGAGAATTTCTACTGAGCTATTTTTTGAAAAGACAACAAAGTGATCACCATAAAGCCTGAATATTTTATCAACCTTAGGAAAACTATTTACAAGAATGCTTGAGAAAGTCTTAATTACGTTATTAGCATATTCAACGCCTTCTACTTTCTTAATACTTTCTAAATTCGATATACTAATATAAGTGATATAATTATAACTTTTTTTCTTATGATACTTTTTCATCAAGCTCGAATTTAATAGTTTTGTGAGGGGGTCAACAGTCACTTTTTTATAAACAAAATAAAGATAAACAACGAAAATTATAGATAATATTATATAAGAATAAAAATCTCTTAATCTCAATTCCTTTTTACCGTCAATGACAGACTGTAAAGTAAGCTCTCTAGCATGTTTATCGACTGCAACATACCCTGTGTTATTGGATATCTCGATGAGTGAATTTAGGATTGACAGTAAGGCTTTGCTGTCTGGATGCTCTTTAGGTACTAAAAATACAACAGATTTAAAACTCAGCTGTTCTTCAGTAAAGTTTAACCCTGGGTTCTGCGCGAGTAACAGCTTCCCATCTAAATTTGTCGAAATAAATGCATCAATACCACCTTGCATAAAGTATTCGACCATTTCTTCTTGATGTAAAAACTCTATATATTTTTTTGACGGAGAACGCAGGTCACTTGGCATCTCTTTCATTATACCAATTCGTTTTACATCATTAATGTCAGTGTTTTTGAACAGTACAATACGAACCAACCCTAAACTATTAGTTGGCCACCTATCGCTCAATTTCTCTTTATCGTATATAGCCATCTTTACGTCATCGCCATATAATTTAAAGCAGCTATCATCATGGCAATCTTGATCAATAAGATTAATGCCATAGATCTCATCGGCAAGATTTTTATACTTGTTGAATATCAACAGGTTGTTATATTTATCGGCATAAAAAGGAAATAAGTGAAAATCCATTAATACATTAATATCATTACCATTCTGTAACGTTGCATTCGACAATGACAAATACTGATTATTAAAGCCGATAATTTCTTTCTCCAATTGAGTTTTATCGATACCTTCGATAATCTCATTTATCACTGGCAATAATATGTCACTTTTGCTTTTTATAACCGCAATATGGCTGCCCATAATTTCCGATATCGGCATTTTAAAACCGTGGTAATTTGTAATATGAGAACTACCCGACACAAATAACGGTTCTTTGTTCAAATCAGAAATAGATCCCACTAGCTTTATATTATTTTCAAACCCTATTGATTCTAAAAAAGCTTTGGTCATTTCAATCCAAGCAGAACCTTTAAGTGTCGCTATTGACTGACCTGATTTCAGGCTATTCGTTAACGAGTTACTGCTTACTATATAGGGAGCTTCATCGCTAACACTTATTGAATAGTCTAAATATTGATTTCGTTCTTTACTCTTAGCAAGATCAAAAATCAGATCTACTTTCCCACTCTTAGCCAATGCAAGCAATTCAGCTAGGGGCTTTTGAATAATGAGGGTCTCAACGCCTAAACAGCTTTTTAGTGGTTTTTCTATAATTTTATAGGCAAAATCGCCATTCGCAATTTTTCTTGTGTATAGGCTACCGCTTACAACACCAATTTTGATTGCTTCATTCTGATAAGGAAGCATACCTGTTACAGCATGTTTGGTGCTACAAGTAGCATAAGAGGGAGTTATAAAGATAAGAAAGAATAGTGGGAAAAAGTAATGTTGTTTGAATATAAAAGAAATCGACTTCATCATAAGGGTTTCACTCTCCACTACTCTTAACTTACTAGACCAAGTCTATGAGTATATCGAGATTAACCCTTTCAAACTTTAAGTAAACTTAAGTAATCTTAAGTAAATGTAAGTAAACCCAAGTAAACCCGAGCCTGTCGAGTGTTAATAAAGATAAAACTGAGTTGCGTCAATACAAGCACAACTCTTATTAACCGCAGTTAGAGTTCTGTTAACTCAATATCTACGCGCCTATTTTTTTCACGCCCCTCTGAAGTATCATTGTTAAATTCAGGCTTTTTTTCACCTTTTGAATCTAGCAATATCCCCTGAGAATTAACACTATTTTCGATCAGGTATGTCTTCACGCTTTCAGAACGCTTTATACCGAGTTCATAGTTATAGATGTCCCTACCGATAGAGTCGGTATGACCAGTCAATTGTAAACCAGTATTTGAGTCTTTCAGGCTACTCGCTAACTCATTTAAAATGTGTCGACTTTCGCCTGTTAACTTGTCTTCATCAAAAGAAAAGTTAACTCGAGCAAAAATATCGCCACTACCCTCAGTAAAATTAAGACCACTATTTCTATATAAATATTCAGCGCACTCTTCTTTTAAGCCCGAATCACGGAAGCTCTCTTTCATGCGTTTCAACACATAGTCAGTCTCGCTGCTAGCCTTAACTAACATCATTTGACCTTGCTTTTCGTGGACCGTATTTACCTCGCCCATGTGAACACCTAGTTGATATTCTAGCTGCTCACTAGAGCAGTAAGAGATAAATTCGTTTTGTTTCATTGCCTTTGCATAGGCACTTGTACAAGCTGATAATATTAATAACGACAACACTATTTTAGATTTCATATATTCCCATTCATTCACTGTTACTTTAGATGACCGATTTCTTCAGATATTAGCTCTAGGATCCTATCTAATATGTCTTGTTCATTTTCGGCTTTATAAACATTATCAACGCCAACACACCTCGCTAGCTCTACATTTTTTTCTAGATCATAACCAAAACCAATAACGGCCAACTTAGCCGAGAAATTTTCACCCTTCTCGTTTTTTCCTTCTGAAAGCCCCTTCTTGATTATTTGACAGTAATTGAGATCATTTAATGCCTTATGCCGAATAGACGGATAACCATCACTATCTTTCCCATCTGAAAGCACAATGAGCAACCGTCTTGGATTTTTACCCGTTTTTAACATCCGAGCACCACTGATTATCCCTTCGTAAGAGGCGGTCCCTTGCTTTGCACCAAACCAATTAATATGATTGCGAAAACGGTTATAATCGTTAGTTAATGGTATGTTGTAAAATTGGGCATCGACCCAGCCGGAATTCCGAGCTGGATACCAAATCCGACTTATGGTCGTATACGCATTATCAATATAATTATAAAATCTATCCCCTCTTCTATTTCTGGTATAAGTGTTAAACGGGACAATACCAACCGTATTATTTCCATCGGTAATAGCATCAAACTTTTCTATTTCATCTACAATGCCTCTCATTACACTTTTAAGAGCCCTAACTTTTACCTTGCCATTCCAATCATTTGTCATAGAACCTGAAAAATCGGTAACGAACACCACATCAACGGTTTTATTCACATATTTTCGCGCTTTTGCTGCATGCCCAACTGTAAACGTATCACCAAAGCCGACAATAGATTCATTACCAGGAAACCATGTAACGAGTTTCGTTTTAGCCTCGATGCTGTACTCGTTAAAACGGTTCTCCCCTGTATCTAACCCTGCAAGACATTCGGGTATATCATGACATGCTAATTTACTAATTTTTAGGTCTTGGGGTAATATCGTATCCTGATTATAAAAATAGTTTGAAATAACACGAGTAGCGATATCCCTATTTACTTTTGAACCAGCACCATCAAAATCTACATCAGTGTTATCAGCATTTTTTGCTGCGATTGTTAAAATAGCAACTTCCGCGGCATCCCCTAACCGTGCTTTACTCTGTAAAGCACGCACCCCGTCAGTCGCCAGAGCAAAAATACCAAACAAAACAGGAACTATCATTACAAACAGTAATGCTGCATGCCCTTGTTGGCGCTTATAATATGCTTTCATCATTATCGGCCTATCATTATTGCGCTAGATGATACGGTATTAAACTCTTCACCTATCAACGCCCCAAACCAGTTTTCAGTTCTGTAAACCATGGTAACCCGGTATATGCTCGCTCTGCGTCCCCAACTCGTCATCACAGCCAAGTTTGTCAGAGTATCCATGTCGATACTCGGCGTAATTGGTTGAGTTCCTTCAGGAAATGAAACAACAGCCGACTCATCCCTACTGTTAAATTGCAACGCTTCTATACGCATACCCCATAGGTTGCCATCAAAATTCAGTGAGGTTCTGCGCATACTTTGCTCTGCAATCGTATTTAGAGTACTGGTTTCAGCCTTTGATAGTGTGTAACTGTCGTTGTAGAACTGGGTACGCTCTTTAAGAATGTTGGCCACAGAATAACTTAATCGGTCAAGCTTTCCCTTCAGCGATAATTTAACAATCACATCAGCACTAAATATAATAAGGAAGGAAAAAGCGACACCAACAATTGCAAATTCAACGGTGAAATTACCTTTTTGTTTATAATTTAAATTCATCGCGCTCATATTCCTGTATCACAATTGATTCTCGAACTAAGAGTTGATCATCACTTAAAAAATAGTTAAACATCGGGTTATAGTTATATTCGACTCGGTATATTGCAATGGCACTATTAACCTCGATACCACATTCTCTAAATTCATCTTCACCTGGCCTGCAAACCGACGTGATATTCCGAAGGTCATTCAAACTAGCAATATAGTGAACAGACACTTTAAACTTACTCGTGTCTAGAAATTGCGACCAGAGGGTGTTATTGCTTTTTATACTTTGCCGAAACTGATTCATATAGCCATCTTCATCTTTCTTCACCGACCGAGAAGATTCAGCCAATGCTAAGTCGGTTAATCCAGATATATAAGACACATAGCTCATTTCAACCCAAACACAAACTAATAACCAAAATGGAAATAGCCCGAGAACAAACTCTATGGTCGCTACGCCATTCTGGGTCCTTAATGCTTTATTCATATAGAGGTCTCACGGTAGGGGTTTCAGTTCGATTAATGCGGTGACGATGTCGTCTATTTCATCTTGCGAATAACTTGAAGTTAAAATACTTCTAACAGCATTCACATCATTAATTTGAGAGAAAGCAATGATCAAGTTAGCCTTTATTTTAATATCACTTGGATCTTTAGTATAAAGTGGCATTAAACGTGTAATTGAAGCCTGTGGATTTCCTTCAAGTAAATCTAAAACAGCTAAGTTGTTTTGAATAATAATATCGTCATGAAAATGTGCTCTCGCACGATTAAAATAAATTCTTGCTTGCGCATAATTATTATTCTCGGCATAAATCAGCCCCATTAAGTTTTCAATCTCAGGGTTTACGCCAACTTTCTCTATTATTTCTTCACATGTACGTAATGCATTATCAAAATTTTCACTTTTATATAATGCTTTTGCCTTTATCTCTAATATATCGATAGAGACTTCACCTTGTTTCAATAAAGGCGCTAACGTAAACAAGCTTGATTCATAGTCATCAATCGATAAGTAAGCATTCGCCAACTTAGTTCTGAGCATGTCATTCTCTTCCGCCTTTAACTCGGCCTTATATAGCTCAATCATTTTGTGATTATTTTGAGTTTGTTCATAAAAATCGAGTGAATTGGAGATCGAATCATTGTTATTAGCGGCACAACCTGAAACGAGCAGTATCAATATAAAAGTCAAATATCTATACACTTTGCACTAACCTCATAATACCCGGGGCCGCGATTAAGATAACAATCGGAACCATAATAAATAAAATCAATGGGATTGACATTTTTGCAGCCAACTTACCAATTTTCTCTTCCATGCCTAACATTTGCAGTTCACGTATGTCTTTCGCCAGCGTCGTTAAAATACTGTATATAGACGTGCCATATCTAAGACTCTGTTTAAGGGTGACGACAAAGCTGCGCATTTCATTGCTTGGTACTAACTCATACAGCTCATCTAATGCTTTTTCTAAACTTACAATCTTTGAACGATCATTGGTTTTATCAAGGAAATAGCTGATATCTCTGTCAAATGAAGCCATCTCCTTAGATAAATAGCGCATAGAAGACTCAATAGTCATACCTGTTTGTATACAAACAGCCATGAGGTCTAATAAGTAAGGTAACTTGTTTGCAATTTTATGACGTAGCTGCTTCGTTCTATAATCAATATATATATCGGGTATAACCACACATATCAGCACCCATACAGCAATAAATACCACATGTTGAGTCATCTCTATCGACTGGTTTAATGATAAAAAGTAATACCCGCACAAACCAATAACAAGCAAAGCATACTTGATCTTAAGATAATGCTCAGCCCAAGAAATATGATAAAAACCTGCAGCCTCAAATGCATTTTTAGTGGTTTTTTTACGATCATTAAGTGCCTTTTGAATCTGAGCTTCAGCCTTTTTAATATAGGGTATGTCCCCTTCATCTGATTTAGCAAAGTTAAGCTTCGACAGCTTGCTGCTACGCCTCCACAAAACAAACGTATAAAAACCAAGTAAGCCCACGCCAGACGTGATTAATATCAGTAATAAGAACAACTCATTTTGACTGCTAAGCATTATTTCACCCCTTTCATTAATGACCAAATGATGGACATACCGATAAGTTCGCTCACCAATACGTAATAAAGAATTGGTTTACCTGAGTCACTAAACATCACAAACTCAAAGTTTTCAGGGCTTAAATATTGCAAGATAAACAGGAATATAAATGGAATAGCGCCGACAATTTTAGCGGAAGCCCTCGCCTCCGATGTCATTGCATATTTCTTTTTTTCTATCGCGTTCGAATCAAAAATTAAACGATTAAGTCGCGTTATAATCTCTTTAAGTTGACCACCACGCTGCATATTTGCACGCAATGTAATGACAAAAAACTGGAAAGTTGGATATGGATAGCGTACACAAGACTTTTGGAAAACCTTATCAGGTGTTTCACCCAGCTGGAGTCGCTCCCCCATCAATTTAAATTCTCGACCGACATCATTGTCTAGCGATTGGCCAACAAAGATAATCGCGTGCATGATACTTTCACCAGCACTCACAGCACTTGCGAGCATATTGAGCGCATCGGGAAAAGAAGCCTCAAAGTTTTTCTTAGCCCTATTTGCAAGCCACGAATAACCAACAACAACAGAGACTATTAACATAGGTACAGAAACAAATAGCCAGTGCACTCGGAAAAAACCTTTGTTCACAAACAGTGATAAAGCGATGATACTAATCATAAACAAAGCAGCTTTTAGAGGTGCAGCTTGTCCAAGATAACGTTTTAGGTTATTTACTAGCCTTACTGTCTTTTGTTTCCAATCTAGAGCTGTCAGCGAGCTAAAATTTAATGCTTGTTGATTTTCGTCCATAGAACTAACCAGCACAGAACGATTTATATGCGCTAGGTATTTTTGTTTATTTTTCTGGTTAGGTTTCAATGCGACTAGCACTAAAATACCACCTAAACAAAGACATAAACTGGCTATCATGCCGTTTCCCCTGCTCTAAATACGGGGTCTCCGACTCTAAATGCAGCAGATAATTTATCCTCAAGGCCAAAAAAGCGCGCCTTTTCCATCAACACAGAACGCTGCATCAAACCAGCAGTAATGAAGTTACCACTCACCTTTCCGCCCGGCCCCTGCGAAGCTTGAGGTTGGAAACGAAATATCTCTTCGAGCACCACATTACTGCCTTCCAAACCGACAACTTCGGTAATACTCATTACTTTTCGGCTACCGTCATGCAAACGGCTAATTTGAATAACCAAATCAACAGCGCTCACAATCGTTCTTCTAATTGCTTCAAGTGGTAAATTATTCGTCGCCATCATAACCATGGCTTCTACACGTGCAAGTGCGTCTCTTGGCGTATTCGCGTGTAGTGTCGACATTGAGCCGTCATGTCCCGTATTCATCGCTTGCAGCATTTCAAACGCTTCGCTACCACGACATTCGCCGACAATGATCCGATCAGGTCTCATACGCAGTGAGTTAATCACGAGGTCACGCTGTGTAATCGCACCATTGCCTTCAATACCAGCGGTTCTTGTTTCAAGTCTTACAACATGAGGCTGTTGAAGCTTAAGCTCGGCTGCATCTTCAATTGTCACTATTCGTTCATTTTCAGAAATAAACTGAGAAAGTGCATTCAGCATGGTTGTTTTACCCGAGCCCGTACCACCTGAAATCAGAATATTCAAACGACAGTGTGCCGCGATCATCAGTAATTGCGCCATTTCTGGTGACATGGCACCAAATTCGGCTAGTTTTTCTAAACCAATACTGCTTTTTTTAAATTTACGAATTGATATAGATGTACCATCAATCGCCACTGGGGGAATAACAATATTCACACGGCTGCCATCAGCTAAACGCGCATCGCAAGTTGGCTGTGATTCATCAACACGTCTTCCCACCCTGCTGGCAATACGTTTTGCGATTTGAAGTAACTGTGCCTCGTCAATAAATGACGCTGCAGAACGCTCAACTAAGCCATTACGTTCAATATAAACCTGGTTCGCACCATTGATCATAATGTCACTGATACTCTCGTCATCCATCAGAGATTGCAAAGGACCTAAGCCATGAATCTCATCGATTAAGTTTTTAACAAATTCAGCTCGAATCAATACAGTTATTGCTAATCCTTGTCGATCAGCCAGCAAATCAATAGCACCCGACAACTGCTTTGCTAGTTGCTCTTTAGTAAGGCTATTAACCGCTTCAACTTCAAGCGCATCGAAAATTTGTAACCTCAAACGGGCATAAACAGACATTTCCATTACGTTCGCCCCTTAAATAACTGCTTAATAGAAAAGGGTTTAGTGACACGACTCTCTTGACCAAGGATCAATCCAGTTAATTTATGGATATTACTAGACAAGGCGCTGTTGAGTTGATAAATATGCTTACCTTCAATAATGTCCTTCGCTGCACTTTTATCAAAACCACATACAATATCAATTTTTTGGCCTAAACACTTCTCGACCTCAGCTCTGCTGATACTGGCTGACATTTCAGGTCGGGTGTAATTCATCACTAAAATACACCGCAGTGGTGAACCAATTCTGTCTAATTCAGAAATAAGACGGCAGGCCTCTCTAACACTCGCCACGCTTGGTTCAATAACTAAAACAAAGATGTCACATTCCTGAGATACATAAAGCAGATCCTTTTTACTATTAACTGAACGTGAAAGATCTTCTAGAATAAAGTTGTTCTGTTTTGCTAATTCGGTTGCAAAGATACGAATATATTCTTTCAACTCAAGTTCATTCAGCTCGGCGGATTCAATAGATAATACCGACAGCATATCGTTAACTTTTCTCGTCATGCTTGTTGCATAACTAAAGTCCATTCCAGCCGTCATCCCCCCTTTCTGAACCATTCTTTTTTCAAAGTCAGGAATACCTAAAAATATATCAATATCACCACCAGAAAAATTATGATCGACGATCACGCATGAACTATTTTTTAAGTCACTTAGGATTAAACCAATTTCACTGGTTAACAAGGTCGTCCCTAAACCACCTTTAGAGCCCCAAACTGCCACTTTTTTAGCGATTCTATTCTTGCCAAGCCCAGCTTGTTTTTTACGATTTTCATAAACATGTTTTACAAAGTCGACAAGCTCAACTTTTGTAATTGGCCAAAATAAATAATAAAACCCCATCTGCTTTAGATTTCGGATTGTCGATATCGCATCCTCACTACCAATTACAATAACAGAGGCATGATTGGGTAGTAGGTGTGAGATCCTTTCCATATCTTTAGTGACATTTTGACTTCGGTTAAGATCAACCAGCACCACTTCTATAGAGGATTCTCTGACATGGCGACGAATATTTTCATCGGTATTCTCGATACTCGCTGGCGTAGTAATACCTTCAAAACGAAAGGCTTCTTCTACTAACTCTTTACACTCTACCGTTTGGTTAAATAAAACCGCCGAAAAAGTATCTTCATGCTTTACCTTTTCATCATTTTTTGATTTGAGTAGATCTACAATATCAAGCATTACAAAGCCTTTGATGGACGAGTATCCATTTCAAATTGATTCAACATATTTTCGGGATTACTCATTAACTGCCAACGCATAGAATCGATCGTACAACCTAATTGATTATGATTAAAATCACCTAATTGAGCAGGACGACAAATGGGTACTGTCACTTGATGTCGCGTTACCCTAATAACATAATCAAAACGCTGCTTGATAGGCTGCTTAACACGGGCAATGCTTATCATAGAGGCCTCTATACCTTGTGCATGCAATTTAGATTCAACTTTTTTAGCAAATTTGTACGCCGTATTATTACTGACATACATTTCTATATGACCAAACAAGATGTTATCTTTTTGCTCGACAAGGAACGAATCAAGTCTTTTTTTTGCATCTAGACTTTTACTTTTGTTCACGTTTAGCGACAATGAATAATGTATTGGTGTGATATCGACGCCAATACCACTCGTAACATCGGCGCGGTCAGCGCAAGCTGTCAAAAACAAAATACTACTAACAATCAATACCTTAATGTATTTCATAGTTTAAACCCTCCGTTTGACAACAACTCTTTAGTCCATTTAGCACTCTCAACCGAAAATTCCTGTTCCACAGCAAAGAAACGGCTTAGGGTTGTAGTTCTACGCATCGTCGGAAGTTGAATTTGCTCTGCGCTGATAGGCTTAACAAGATTAACAGTTGCAACAATAACGAGTTCCGTTTTATTACGCTCTGTCTCCGTCTTCCTAAATAGCGCACCTAATAGCGGGATCTCCGCAAGTAAAGGCACTTTTTTTAATACTTCTTTATCTTCAGTGCTCATCAGTCCACCAAGTAAAAAGCTCTGGCCATCACCTAATTCAACAGTAGTGCTTGCTTTACGTGTTTTAAGTGCAGGTAAATCATATGTACTATCAGCAAACTGAGTATCTAAATTACTAACTTCAGGCTCAAGAGATAGTCTGATTTTACTGTCTTGCAGTACTTCAGCAGAGACAGTGAGTTTGATGCCATATTCTTTATATGTGACTCTCGTTCCACCATCTTCATAGAAAATCACAGGTAGCTCACCACCGACCAGAAATTCAGCCGACTCACCAGAAATCACAGACAAATTAGGCTCAGCTAATATTTGTCCCACCGAGTCATTACCAGTCGCAGAAAGCCAAGACACAATATCCGAATTAGTCCCTGTGGCTAAGTTTTTCAAAAATTCGCCAGCCGTGAAATTTGCATTTAATATTGAGCCATATTCGACACCGATATGTTCAAGGAAAGTATGTGAAACTTCTGCAATCGATAACTTAACATTTACTTGTTTGGTTACCGCCAACTCAAGTTCATTCAATAGACCTGGGTACGTTTTTTTCTTTATTTTATTCTGTGTATCGTATACTGCTATATTTCCACTATTAGACGCATTTATTGACTTTGATACAAGGTTCAGAATCTTATCTAACACGTCCTGAGAAGATACAATGCCTCGCACCAACACCTGTGTATCCACATTCGTCAGTGTCACCTTTTGCGCAGGAAATAATTTACGAATTTTGTTTCTGATACTGGCAAGATTACGAGCAACCACTATTTTGTAATTAAGTATGATCTCTCCATCTTCGTCAAAAATAACAAGATGTGTTTGACTACGTTTTTTGGCATAAATAATGGCTTTGTTCTTATCAATAACTTGGTAATCAGCCACACTTGGATCGCTAACAAATATAGTGCCAATTTCACGCTTGGTTGTTACTGTATGCGCATCACCATTATCGATATAAATCCATTTTTCCGCATGAGCAAGGTTAGGCAGTGTGAATAAGCATAATGCGGTCAATATTCTAAATAGAAGCTGCATATTTAATTTTATATTTTTCATTTATTTTATTACCACATGATTAGCACGCATCTCAGTAACGGATTTGAAATCTGGTAATACATCACCAGCATCCGCCTTTAGATCACCGGCGGTATAATCCCCGATTGATTTATGTACCTCTATTTCAGCAATTCGCTTCGCAACGGTTACCTTAGCAACTTGCTTTCTTGTCAATTCTAATATGATGTCAACATTGGTAGGTACATCTTCTAACTCGCTGTTGTCGGTAAGCACTTGCTCTACAACTTTAAGAATTTTGATGTTTAAAAGCACCGGATTAACACCGATCATTCTTGCCGTCTTTGATGCAGCAGCGCCGAATTCGATGCTCATACGTGACTGAGGTAATGTTAGCGCTACCAAATCCACACGCATGCCATGACGAATGGCACCGCCAACAACAGCTTCAGCCGGTACACGTAATACATAAGGGACACGGTCTGGAGCTAACACTAGCTCGATGTATCCTTGGTCTTGTGGAGATACCAGCATGTCAGGAAATAACAAGGTACTTTTACTGAGCTTCTGACTATAAACAGCACCAGACGAAAAATTGATACTCATCTCGGTATCAACCCCATTTTTATTCGCTTCTGCTTCGGGTAAATACCGAACTTCAAAATCACTACGCTTTACAATGTCACCACGCTCAACATCGTTTTTTAACCACCAGGTCTTTAGCTTTTCGACATCTGTGTCTTGGACTAATGCTTCGATAACGGGAATATTGGTTTCCGGACGACTTAAGCTACCAGCAATACCATATAAACCGATGATAATTAACCCGATAGCAAGGCTTAAAATGAGTTTAGACTTCACACAGCGTTCCTAAATTGATGCAGCGATACCAAATAAAGCGCCTACACAAATAGCGAAACCATAAGGTACACCGCGTGTATAAGGTTCTTTCTTGTACCAAGAAAAAAGAATGAGTATTGCAGCTTGTAAACCACCAATAAAAACAATGACCATAATGGTCAAGAGTAAATAACTTGGGGAAATTGCAATTGAGAAAGCAAACAGTAGTTTTGCATCTCCGCCACCCATCATATTGAATCGATTGAGCATGAACCCACAGATTAAAACCAAGCTTGAATTAATGATGCTCAAATAATCGTAGTTATTAATAAAAATCAGCAAGCACAATACAAATATGCACACGCAATTAAAATTAGATATGTGCCTTATTTTTAAATCTGAAATACAGATAAATACAGACAATGTGGCTAAAAATAGCCACAAATAAGATGCCATCAAATAACTTATTAGTTAGGTGTATTAGCTGATGAAATATTGGTCGTAATTGTACTTATTGCGTCAGTCAGTGCAGTACGCAAAGAACCATTGAATACAGCTAATACGATAGATGAGATAGCTACACCAATAATTGCGTATTCGATAGCGGTAACACCACGTTGATCTTTTTTGAACTCGTTAAGTGCAATAGCTGATTTTACATATAATTTAGTGATCATGATTTTCGACCTTAATAGTGAATGAAATTGATACAGAGAATCTAAATTTGATCTCTTCGATTAAGTTCATTCTATTTAATCAAATAACGAAAAAAATACACACTAAGGAAAACCAAGGGAGTTTAAACTGTTAACAAGCAACGCAGCTTACACTCCCTTAAAGACTGGCAGTTACCGGTTACTTACACTTTAGAAGGTATCCACGATTAACAACGCTAGGAGAAATAATGAAACGGGTTTATTTAATACTAAAATCAATGTTCATCGCATTACTACTGTCTCAGAATACGATTGCTTATGCAGAAGCGATTAAAGGTAAGCATTACGATAAAATCAAAAATGATTTTTATGAAGAAAGCCTTGGCGTTGAAAAGTTTTTTTCTTTAACTTGTCGGCCTTGTTGGAAGTTAAGTATGATGCTGCCTAATATCAGTAAGCAGAGCCAGCAGCATATATATAAAACACATGTCGTATTTGATGATGTAACGCGATCCGCAGCAACACTGTATTACTCTGCGACAGTTCAAAATAAAAATCTTCCAGAGAATTTTATCCGCGAACTCTTTTTAATTGTTCAAGCATCAGCACCAATTAAAGGTAGCTCGGTAGCGAACCTGTTTACTCGTTACCAACTTAACCCTATCAGTCAACTAACAGAAGAACAGCAAGCGAAAGTTAATACACAGCTGGCTCGTTCAGAAAAATTGACTGCACAAGCCACAATCATGCAAATTCCAAGCATCATTGTAAATGGTACATACCAAGTAAATATGCGCCCACATAAGTCTATTGCTGAGCTATCAGAAACAATTAAATATCTGACCGATTTGAAGCATTCATGAGTTAAAAATAGAGTATTACGCGAAGATATCTCCCCCTAATTTATAAAAAAGGGGGAGATCAGAGATAACCGTTTAGTGGCTCATTACCAGTGTAACCTGTCCACCATCGCTATTATTATGAAGAAAGACCTGCCCGTTCAACAGCTTCGTTAATTCAAATATTAAAACCAAGCCTATGCCAAATCCATCTTTACTTAAAATATTAGCAATATCCCCGTTATTAACGGCTGATATTGTTTTTTCTGTAAAGCCCTTACCATCGTCCTTAATTTTCACAACATCCACATTAGGGTAGGATGTAAGTGAAATTAGAATCGTTTCATTTGCATAACGTTCGGCATTAGATAAGATATTTAAAAATAGAATTTTAAGCAGCTTGGCATCACTTTGGATTGTTTTAGAACAGTTAACTAACTCGAAGTTTTTATGTCCTCCCAGCGTTGAAATTGTTGATTCCAAAACATCAACCAAATTGATTTTCTCTTGGCACAACACCACTTCTTTGTTCAACAGTTTAAAGAGGTGGAGACTGCTTTCACACAGCGTATTTAGGCTACAGACTTGCGTACCCAAACGCTCTAAAAGAAATTCATTGTTACCTTTATTCGACACCAGTATATCGCTGGTTAGCTGAATAGCGGCTAAGGGGGTTCTTATATCGTGTGGTAGTGTTGCATAAAGCATTTTTTGTTTAATAATCAGTTCATCAATCGCACTCGCCATCTTGTGTTGATTTCGTATCAAACTCCGAATCGACTCAGGCCCAGTTTCTTCCACTCGGGTCTTAAACTTCCCCTCAGAATAGCTCTCGGATAAGAAGTGAAGAGACATGATCCCATTACTCCACGCTCGAAGCGATATCAACAAAATCATCAAGGTGCATAAAATTTGAATCGCATCATCTATTAATTCAATGGTTTTTAGTTCCTTTACCACTGGCGCATTCGCGTAGGCTTCACTATCAAACGTCGCTCGAATAAACTTAACATCATCATGACTGCTTGTAATCGAATGCAAGTTGTCCAGAGGTAAATCTGCAGCGTAATTAGAGTCTATATTACATTGAAACTGCCAGATAGCCGCATCCGTATGAGTATGGTTGTCATGGTTTTCCAAACCCTCTATCACCATTTCGACACGATTAAGGTTTAGCTGGTCTTCAAGCGCTTCCTTTTGAGGGTTTATGAAAATATCAGAAATAATTGAACTGACAATATAGCCCAATATCACGGAGGTAAAGACCTGGGTAATGAATGTTTTCATCGCTTTATCATAGGGTAAGAAAGAAAGAAACCTTTTGAACGTCGATTTTTTATCAACTCAATACCCGGTAGTTGTATAGCAAATTTCTTTCTCAACGAAGAGATACGCATATATATAGAACGGTCTTCTTCGTGATAACTAAAACCATGAATTTTTTCGAATAATACAGCGACAGATATAGGCTGTTCCGCATCTGACAATATTTCTAATAATTCATATTCCGAGGGAATGAGTTTAATCTGAATTTGATTGTAAAACACACTCGAATGCAGGGCACTTAGATAAAACTGATCACGGCTTAAATTTTCTTCTTGTTGTTCGTCAACTTGCTTTTCAACCAAGTATAGGTCTAGTTGACGCTTAATTCTTTCACTTAACACTTTCGTTCTGATCGGCTTAGTGACGTAATCATTTGCCCCTAAAAGTAGAGAGTTTGTCTCTGTTAACTCTGTATCGTTGGCGGTCATCATTACTATTGGCGCTTCAAATTCCAGATCTTTTAACGCTTTGAGTACGCTTAATCCTGAAGTATGTGGAAGCTGTATATCTAGGAGTACAAGTTTGGGGTTTTTTTCAATTATGAATTCTACAGCACCATCACCAGTATCAAGGCAGTCGATATCATAACCTTCTATTTCAGAAAGAAAATAACACAACATTTCTCGTAACTGAAGATCATCCTCAATGATTACAATGTCTAGCATATAATACCTATATTCTTTGATTCTGCGAAAATGGCAGAACCTTTATAGCCATAACTCAAGTGGTTAAAATGAAATAAACATAATCTATGTAGAATCAATTAAACGACATTAAATCAACAATTAACCTTCTCCAGATTATCTCTCTAATAAAGCAAACAACGCAATGTTTAAATTGCATTTATATGATATTTAATAAGCACATAATGATAACAGTGTAATTATAAAACAATTAATACCACAATTTGAGTAGACCATAGAGGAAGTATTCACATTACATTAATATAAGCATAAATATAACAAGAAGGGAGCTTAATTAAAGAGCTGCGGCAATCGCATATACCGTTAAAAATAAAATACTATGATTCTCCCAACGAGATAACCAGATTGAATTGCCATCCCTGTAAAACAAACATAAGCTTGCATTTATTTTAATCAGACTTAGAATGCTCATAATATCAATCAATTAAGAGGCTTAAATGCTAAAAGGATTTACACTAATAGCGATCACGCTACTTTCATTCAGCGCATTCGCAACACCAACACCAACACCATCAGAACTGTTCTCAACCCTAAATCAACGATTGAGCTACATGGAAGATGTTGCCTTATATAAAGCAAATAACAATAAACCTATTGAAGACATTGAACGCGAGAAAGTGGTCATCGATAAAGCGAGTAAATCAGCAGAAAAAGTAGGCTTAGATAAACAAAGCGTGGTTGGTTTTTTCCAAACCCAAATCTCGGCGGCAAAAGCCATTCAATATAGATACCGCGCTGATTTATTAAGTCAAACCACCAGCAACACACCTCGAGATCTAAAAACGGTCATTAGACCAGCACTGATCAAACTGGGCAAGGAAATCAATACAAAACTGGCTTTATATTTAAATGAAGGTGGTAAATTTACAGCACAAGACTGGGAAACATTTAAAGTCACGCTGGATTCTCGTTATTTGACTGATGCAGACAAACAAGCGCTATTTAAGGCTTTATCACAAATACGACTTAAGTAAATCATAATCAGGGCACTACTTAGTGCCCTGATTATTAGAACAGTGGTAATTTGGTCGAGTTCTTAATTTCTTTTACCGCAATATTAGATTGAATTGAATCAACCACTTTTATGCGACGTATTTCAGAAATCTTGTCATAGTATTCGTCGAGATCTCTCGCTACAATTTGAAGAATAAAATCCGCACTGCCCGCAATACAAAAACACATGAGCACCCAATCAAAATCTCGAATAATCTGCTCAAATTTATCAGTCTCTTCTGGAGCATGATTATTTAAAGAAACCAGACTAAAGCCTATCACATTAAAACCAAGCTTTTTACGGTCTAAAACCGCCGTATAATGAGTCACAATCCCTTCTTTCTCAAGTCGCTTCCAGCGTCTCCAACAGGGCGTTTCGCTTAAATTAACCCGTGGACCTAACTCATTAATCTTAATTCTACAATCGCGCTGCAAATGATCAAGGATAGTTAAATCGGTGCCATCTAGCATTGTATTAGTGTTTTTTTTCACATTTACTCCATTAAACGAAAAAAACCTCTATTTTGAATCGTTATTGTAAAGTACATAGCAGTTTAATTTCAACGTACTTATGTAAACATATGTTTCTACTTTGTGAATAATCACAAATTAGAAGTCATGTTAAAATAATAAGGAACCTTGATGTTTAGTCATGAATTTTATGCCTTAGTGATTATTACGTTAGTCACTGTCATAACCCCAGGTCCAGACTTTGTGGTGGTTGTCAAAAATACGGTTAGTGTATCGAGACGGGCGGGTTTTTTAACTGCGTTTGGTATTGCCACTGCAATTTGGGTACATATATTTTATTCTATTGTCGCGGTCCAATTTGTGGCAACGCAATCTGAATTTATATTTGAGGTAATTCGACTACTCGGGGCAAGCTATCTATTCTGGCTAGGATGGAAATCATTAACGTCGACACCACAACCTTTGGCAACAAAAGAAAATGAAATTCAGCGTTCTGCATTTTGGAAACAAGGTTTTATTAATAATCTACTAAACCCTAAAGCTACGCTCTTCTTTATCAGTATTTTTAGTCAAGTGGTCGCCCCCAATACTCCTCTCTTCCTTCAAGTCGGATATGGTGTAGTAATAACGATTATCTGCTTTTCGTGGCTTTGCTTCATCTCAATAATGCTAACCATTGATAGTACGAAGCCTTACGTCAATAAAATAGTGCAACCAGTTGAAAAAATAGCAGGCGTTATTTTTGTCTCCTACGCATCAATAGAGATTTATAACAGTTATCAACTTCACTTTTTATAATTATTGAGCAACGCTATGAAAGCTCGAGCCTGCATTGCTCGAGCTTAGCTGCAAAATATCTACATGAAATACTGGTCCGCAGAAAACCAATCATCAATCATCAAAAATCACGATAAGCCTGCACTAATTTATCCAAAAAACCACCCAATAATTGATTCATGCGTGTTGTCGAATGTTTAAGGATCGAACTCGGATCTTGAATATACTGACCTCTTGAGTCAATATTAAATGCTAACTGATCATGTTCAATCAAAGGAGGCAACTGCTCACTTATAAACTCAAGGTGACACTGGAAGCCATAAACTAACGTTGAATATCGCACGATTTGTCGTGGACATCCTTTACTTACCGCCAATACCACACTGTCACTTGTCAATCCCGGCATGTCATTATGCCAATGACCCACAACCTCTGCTAAATCAAACTCTGCTAATTTGGAGTCAATGTGCCCATGCTCTGTCATCACAATAGGAAAGTAACCAATCTCTTGCTCAGGGCTTGTTTGGTACGCAGCGCCTAAGGCTTCACCAATTAACTGCGCCCCCAAACAAACTCCAATAACGGCTTTGTTATTCGCGATTGCCTGTTTAATGAATGCTTGCTCGCCAAGGCTATCAAAGTGCGGACACTCCTCTTGACGAGTACTCGGGTTCTGCGGTCCGCCCAATATAACAAGTACATCAAATGCTTCATTTTCATAAACTAAGGGGTCATTTAAGTAAACGCGAGTGAAGCTAACTTGATAGTTATTTAGATGCGCCCACTCAGTGAAATACCCCGGCCCTTCGTAAGATTCATGTTCAATAAAATGAATTCTCATATTTCCTCTATAACGATTCAGACTATTGGCTTTATGTTACACTCACCCCATGATGACTGGATAAGGCCACTGAGACACATAACCATGCCAAACCGACAAGTACTATCTGCGAACACGTTAATAGAACAAAATCATCAGGCCCTCGCGCTGGTCAAAACAATCGAAATGCATAAGGGCTTTGTTGACAAGCTACATCATCACACCTGGCACCAACTTATATTTCCAATCCAAGGCTTGATACAAACAGAAGCGGATCAATGTCAGTTCCTTGTACCCCATACCACTGCGATCTTTATTCCAGCTGGTGTCTGCCATGAATCGATTGCCATAACCAATACCACGTTTATTGGTCTGTATATCAATCCCCAATATGGGCGATGTCATGATATAAATGATGGGCAGCGACTTAAGCAAGTTTCGATGACGCCTTTTCTCAAAGAACTAATCTTGATGATTAGACAGCAATGCCAAGCTGAGCTGGCGACCTCTCATGGCAACACGTTACGCTTAATAGAGGTGCTGTATGACCAAATCCATACAAGTGAATCTTTCAAATTTAAATTATTAGTTCCAAAAGACCGAAGAATAAAGATGATCTTTGAGGCATTGACTGAAAAACCAGATCTCGATTTAACATTATCAAAATGGGGTGAGATCGTTGGGGCATCTGAACGAACGCTTTCTCGCATATTTGCTAAAGAGTTCAATACCTCGTTTGCTTTGTGGCGACAACATTTACGCCTGATCCAGTCACTGCCTCTGCTAGAGTCAGGACTTTCAATACAAAACGTGGCGCATCAGGTGGGCTATCAAAATGATTCCTCTTATATAAAAGCATTTAAAGACCGCTTTGGCCTAACACCACAGCAGTTTCGCTTAAGGGATCATCGAATTTATGAGGCGCGGTAGAATAAGCCGCACCTGTTGCTCGATAACAAGTGCAACAAGGCTGAAGTAAGAGTCACACGACCACCAGCATCTAAATAATTAAAGCCTTCTTCAGTTAAACGAGTCTATCCCATTTTATATAGTATCGGTTGCATTCACTCCTTCCCATGTAATATAGTGATAACAAGGTGTTAACATAAGGGTAACACCTATCATCCCCACTTTAACTACAATTTGGATTAATAAATGCCTATAGTAAATCAAGTTCACCTTACAGAGTTAAGATGTATCCACACCGATAATTATGTGGGTTACGACAATTACAGACTCGAATCTAGACTCGATAACGGTCCGTGGACTAAATTTCATGAAGGCAGTTTAAATACTGGATTACACACCACATTAGATTACGAAATGATATTTGTAGATCAAGCTGAGATTCGTCTTATTAATGAAGATATGATCACTTCTGATGATGACCTTGGTACTGTGACTATCAACCCTGAACATGCTTGGAGTATGGCGATATTTGAAACATTTTCAGCTGAATATGAATTAAAATTTAGCGTTGCTCCCCATCTAGAGAAAGCGCTCACAATGGCAAAAGACATTGCTAGTGAGCAGCGCCAATTAACTCATGAGGAGGTAATGGCTCGGAGAGAACCATCAGATGCTGAATTGGACCAACTTGCCATGTCAAAGTTGCCCGAATTAATGGCAAATGGGGCTGATGCGGTACTTACTGATGTCTTAACTACAAAGGCAAGAATGATGGCCGGCGAGGAAGGGCTTGAACCCCTACTTGGTGGTGACCTTGCTAGGCTTATCGAGTTACTGAACCCGCTGAAAGGTGTTATTGACGTCTACAGAAAAAGACAATACGCCACATTCCTGTTGGGAGGAGAGATAGATGTATCACAGGTTGTTGGCGAAGTTATAGGGGTCAGCTATGGATTAGCGTTGGCAATGGATTTCACTGAATGCCGATGGATTATTGAAGTTGGCGCTGGTATAGGTTTGCATGCTGGTGTCAGTGGTGGCATGTGGTTCGGATTTAACCGTAATCCCCCTGAGGATGTTGGTGGAACTACGGTGGATTACGTTTACGGTTTTGATCTTAGTCCATTAAGCGGAGTGATATCCGCCTCGTTTGATCTCAATATCGATTACAATATACCAACGTTTAACCTTCAAGAGGTGTGCTATGGTATAAAAACTGGTGGGCTGCTTGAGCGTAGTGTAGGGGTAGCCTATTGTTATGTTATGAGTAAGAATAACATCACTAATGGATTTCAAATGATAGATGTTGGATAAGCAATAAGTTACAACCATTGGGCATAATCGTTTTTATGCCCCCTCTCATTTAACCAGTTTCTTATTTCACTTGGAATTTATTCAACCAACTGGCGAAATCATCCGTTAGTTTCACTAATATTTCCGCGCTTTACTCACCACTAGAAACAGTACTTGATAGTTTACAGCTACTTTCTTCAATCATATTCACCTGCATCGCAATATCTTCGCCCACCACTCTTTGCTCTGCTGCTGCGGTCGCGATTTCATGGCTCATTGATGAAATGGTTTCTAGCGCAGTCACAATTTGAGCCAAGGCCTCGGATGCATGTTGTGACTTCGTCACTGTGCTAGCGCTGGTTTCAGCACAAATGTCCATGGTTGAAATTGCATTACGAGAACCTGTTTGCAGGTTCCTCACCATTTGTTTAGTGCAGTCTTGTGTTCGCCCAGTGACATACTCATGGTTTGCACCGCACCGTAAATGCTGTCTTTTGGTGAATAGGGCTATTTTACTAATTATTATCGTTAGAATACCGATTAAGCATAGTATGAAATATAAATTCATTTCACCACCACGACCTATAGGAGTTTAATACCATGATGAATCTCGCCCTCGTTCACCGAATTTCTAAAGTAATTATTAGTATGTCTATTAGTCTTTTATGCCTGCTTGTCGGTATCGATAATATGCTTGATTTCAACGCTAATTATCAATTTGTGCAGCATGCTTTGATGATGGATTCGATGTTTGACGCCAATGCCGTTGAATATCGCACTGTAACGAATCCAACCTTTCACCTCATCAGCTATGTCGTTATTATTATTGCTGAGCTATTGGCTGGTATCTTTGGTTTAATCGGAGGCATCGTAATGGCTAAAAATATCAATAAAGCAGAATTTTCACAGGGTCAAGCATGCTTCTTATTTGGTGGTTCAGTGGCGATTGCACTCTGGTACCTAGGCTTTGCAGTTAACGGTGGTGAATGGTTTTCGACGTGGGCAAATCAATGGAATGGTCAAATAAAAGCGTATACTTTTGCAACATTTATCCTTGTCTCGATGATTTATGTGTTAATTCCAACACCAGAAGAAAAAGAATGTGCTTAGGGTAAGCAGTATAGCGAGTATTACCCAATGAACTTATGTAGAAAAGGCCTCGAACAGACTAAACCGACAGATACGCTACAGTAATAAATAGATTTACTGTAGACTGTTTAGGTCTTTCTTATACGAGCGCTTTCAATGTCTAATACCTGTCAAGAAAATCAATCAACTGCTAATATTTCACTCGCACAGTTAACGCAGCAACTCGATGCGATGCACATTGCCCAATTAACCTCATTTGCTTATGGCCTGCCGCCACTGTATTTTTGCCGTGAATATTTAGAGCAAGACGAGCAAACTGCCATTGGTCATTGCTTACAACGCTTAGAAAATGGCATAAGCAATCAGGATTTCACTTTAGACAGGTTAACTGTTTTATTAGCAGAGAACGATTATTACGACGACTACGAAGCGCGTCTACGTTTAGGGCCAGAGCCCGTATAACAAGAGGCTAAATAATTATCACACAGCATTTATTATATCCGATGTTATTGTAAAAAAGCGCCGTAAATAGGCGCTTTTGGTTATTTATCAACTGAGTACAATGAACAGCGACACACCATTTCTTTTTATCTGTAATAGCATTGATGAATCGCTTAGCTTTAATGATTTTTGAAAAGATTCAATGTCGTAAACTTTACGCTTATTTGCTCCAACAATAATATCATTTGGACGCAGACCACTGTAGGCAGCAGGTGAGCCAAGCAATACCTTATTGACCAAAACACCTTTGCCACTCGAGTTATTTTCAAATTGTGCGCCAGCTAATAAACGATGTGATATAACATTACTTGCTAACATCGAACTAGGTTTACCAACTTTTACCTTGATCTCTTTTTGAACGCCATCACGCAATATAGTTAGCTTTACTCTATCCCCAATAATTTTCATGCCAATTTGACTACGTAATTGAGCAGTCGATTTAGTATTATCACCATCAACAGCTAATATCACATCTCCAGATTTTAACCCCGCGTCGTAAGCTGGTGAGTCTTCTATGACATTGGTGAGCAATACACCTGATTGTCCATTTCTTAATTCAAATACGTCACGTAAGTCCTCGGTAAGATCTTGAATACCAATACCAATTTCACCTCGTTTAACTTCACCATGCGCTAATATCTGTTCCATACTCACTTTGGCCATATTGACAGGAATCGCGAATCCTATACCTATGTTACCACCAGCAGGCGCAATAATTGCGGTATTAATGCCCACAAGTTCACCAGCTAAATTAACCAAAGCACCACCAGAATTACCTGGATTTATTGACGCATCAGTTTGAATGAAATTTTCATAGCCCTCGATACCTAAGCCACTTCGACCAAGTGCACTTACAACCCCCGTTGTTACTGTCTGACCTAAACCAAACGGATTTCCTATAGCCGCAACAAAATCTCCGACTTCGAGCTCTCTTGAATCACTAATATTAACCTCTACAAGGTTATCCGATTTAATAGATAGAATTGCAATATCTAAATCAGGATCGGAACCAACCACCTTCGCGTGAAAACTCCGGCCATCGATCAAAGATACCTGTACGTCATCAGCACCTTTAATAACATGATAATTAGTCATCACGGTGCCATTTTTAGCATCTACAATCACACCAGAACCCGCACTTTGTTGACGCTTTTTTGGTTGCGCTTGGTACTTATTTTGCTTAGGTATATTAAAAAACCGTTTAAAAAAAGGATCATTTAATAATGGATTGTAGCTGTCTTGTTGCGTTGAAAACGTTGAAATATTTACCACTGCTGGGTTAATCTTTTTTAACATAGGTGCTAACGAAGGTAGTGCCGAGCCATTGGCATCAACATTCGGGAGTGCTGCGACAGTTACTTGTGTGAAAAGGCCACAAAAAATAATTAATAAGCTAGCAAAAAATTTTACGTTCATTATCAGTTCCCTTATCAAGGTAAAAACGAGGGGAAAAAGGGCCACTACGTAGCCCTTATGCTAAATTAAACCGTTTTTTCAGCTTTAATTTTCACATTTTCCTCAGATTGATGTTCTATTACTTTTTCTTCTTGGTTTATGGCAATATGTTTAGGTTTCATAGCCTCAGGAATTTCTTTAACCAAGTGAATAGTTAATAACCCGTGCTCAAGATTGGCACTTGTTACTTCTACGTAATCAGTAAGATCAAACTTACGTTTAAATGCCTTATTAGCAATGCCTTGATAAAGGTATTTATGTTCCTCTTTATCTACTTTATTTCCGGAAATAGTAAGGAGACCTTTTTCTACATTGATATCGAGTTCGCTCTCAGAAAATCCAGCAGCTGCGACTGTAATCGCATATTTATTTTCGTCGAGAATCTCAATATTGTAAGGTGGATAAGTTGGTACAGTATTATCAGCACCCAATACGCGACTAAACAAAGGTGCTAATCGGTCAAAACCAATAGTGCTGCGGTAAAGAGGGGTTAAATCGATTGTGTTCATAATATATCCTCCGAAAGAAGCAATACAAAATAAGTAAAAGTGCTGTAAAGGGGGCTTTCAGTGAAACGCCTCCCTTGACAACTATTTTATATAATCGAATTATATTTTTTCAAATATTTATTTATAATAATAATTAATTATTAAATAACAGTCTGGAATATACTTTATTTTCATATCATTACATAAAGCATCGCTAGATTTAGATTGTAAGTGACATTAGTCACACAACCTTCAAGAATTTTACAACCTAGATCCGATTACAATCATTTGAAACTCAATCAATAGTGTGAATTCACTTAACATTACTCTCATACTCTATCAATGGTAAACAGAATGAATTCAAACCCTAAGCCGTTAAACAAACGACATAAAACAGTTTAAAACCAAAAGTTTCAACTCAAATATCTTTAATGATATTGAATACCTCTACAATCCTCAGCGTCATCATGGTATTAATAACAAACGGTCTCCGATAAAATTAGACAAGAAACGCAATTAAAACTGACAATATCCGTGTAGAAAGGGAAAGAATAGGAGCATAATTTTCTGTAACCATAGAGCAAGGACTGGCGTTGCGCGCCTTAAATAATAAAATGTGGAAAGAAATAAAAACATCACTAATCATACAACTTATCTTTGCCGTCTCAATCGCGCTATCTATTATTACGATTTACGCAATTCATAGTTACAAACATCAGCAACAACGCTTATCCGCTCAAAACTTATCGAGCAGTTATGCCAGTATCATTGAGGGTCATATCAATCAGGTATTATCTGCCACATTCCCACTTGCAGCCTTGATCCAAAATAAACATGTTGATGAAGCTGACTTTACTCGGTTCGCAACTGAAATATTGCCTTTCTATCCAGGCATCGCGGCACTCCAACTTGCTCCTGATGGTATTATCCAATATATCGCGCCGTTAACAGGGAATGAACAAGCGATTGGGTATAACTTACTCAGCTCCCCGAGTCGGAATAAAGAGGCTTTTGCTGCCAGAGATAGCGGTAAATTGACCCTAGCTGGACCTTCTAATTTAATCCAAGGAGGGGATGGAGCCGTTGGACGGTTACCTATCTATTTGAACCGCCCAAACGGTGAAGCGTATTTTTGGGGTTTCGTGACTGTTTTAATGCACTTTCCAGACGTATTTGAAATTGCAGACCTACCAGCACTGGTAGAGGCTGGGTTCGCATATCAGTTATCGCATATACATCCAGACACCGAAAAAATTCAAATTTTATCGCACTCACCAGAACCACTATTAGCGAATCCTGTCGCAAATAGTATCAACATTGCCAACGTGACTTGGATGTTAAAAGTGTCCCCCATCAATGGCTGGGTTCACTTCACATCGATTGTCGTAATGTCTCTGTTCGGCGTGATATTTACGATTTTAACCACCTTTTTCGCCATATTAATCATGCGTATAAAGCATAGCCAAGCGTCGCTTAAAAATATTGTCGCGGCACGTACTAAAGAATTGGGCGATAATTTACAACGCTTAAACTTGGCGCTAACGTCAGCAGGTCAAGTTTGGTTTGAGCTAAACGTACAGAGCGGTGAAATTTTATTTGGCGGCCAATACGAACAACTGTCAGAGTACACGCCAGCCAATATTCAATCGACCTTGGCGCAATGGCGAGAAAAAATTCATCCTGATGATCTTCAATCTGCGTCCAATCGATATCAAAAAGCCTTAGTAACCGGCATTCCATTTGAACTTGAATACCGAAGAAAAAACAAAGATGGAAACTGGTTATGGATCCACACCTTCGGTGAGTTTACAGAGAGGAATACACATCAAAAACCAATCAGATGCACAGGCGTTCATACCAATATATCGCAGCGAAAACACATAGAGCTACGTGATAATGCACGCAGTGCCGTGTTAGAAAAATTATTAAAAGGCGAACCATTAAACATCATTTTGGAACATATCGTTAATTTTATCGAACAAGAGCAAACGGGAACACTGTGTTCTGTGCTACTGGCAAATGCACAAGGTACGCATCTTAATGCTGGATTTTCATCGTCCCGCATTCCAGATGATTACAGTGAAGCCGTTAATGGCATTGAAATAGGAGATAGCGTCGGCAGTTGTGGTACTGCAGCATTCACCAAAAAAAGAGTGATTGTAGAGGATATCCAAACTCATCCCTATTGGGCTGATTTTAAAGCGTTAGCAGCCAACGCTCAACTAGCCGCTTGTTGGTCTGAACCGATTATCGGGTCAAACAACCAACTTCTTGGTACCTTTGCAATTTACCAACGTAAGCCAAGTACGCCAACAGAACACGATTTCAAACTGCTCGAATTCGCAGTTCAGCTCAGTGTGATAGCGATTGAACGAAATCTGTCGGATAAAAAGATCAGGCTTTCTTCCCGTGTATTTAGCGATACCAATGAAGGGCTGATGATTACTGATTCGACGGGTAAAATTATTGATATCAACCCAGCTTTCACTCGAACCACTGGTTACAGCCGCCACGAAGTATTAGGTCAAACCCCGAATATCCTGTCTTCTGACAAGCAAAGTCCTGCTTCCTTTATTGAAATGTGGCATAACCTCATTGAGCAAGGCCACTGGTATGGTGAAGTCTGGAATAAAAAGAAAAACGGCGAACTCTTTGCGGCGCGACTGTCTATTTCTTCCCTCACGAATGATGATGATGAGACGTTACACTACGTGGGTTTATTTTCTGATATAACCGAGATTAAGCAACAGCAACAAAAGCTGGAATTGATGGCGCATTATGACATGCTCACCAAGTTACCTAACCGCTCACTGCTTGCTGACCGTTTTAGGTCTAGCATCATCCACAGTAAACAAACTGACACTATGCTCGGTGTTTGTTTTCTCGATTTGGACAATTTCAAACCCGTCAATGATAGCTATGGCCATGACATAGGCGATCAATTACTCATCGCCGTCGCCCAACGTCTCAAAACCAATATCAGAGATGAAGATACCGCGTCACGCCAGGGAGGTGATGAATTTGTCTTGCTGCTGGGTGATATAGAATCATCTGATCACTGTAACGAGATACTGCAACGGATTAATTATTTTCTTGCCCTCCCTTATATCATCGCTGGACACACTTTTAATATCAGTGTCTCGATTGGAGTCACGCTATATCCAAGTGATGATGCCGATTTGGATACTTTATTACGTCACGCTGACTATTCGATGTATCAAGCAAAGTTAGCCGGAAAAAATCGATTCCATCTGTTTAATCCCGAGCACGATCAACTGACCATTCAAAAACACCTGCAACTTGATGAGATACAGCAAGCCTTCTCAAATAATGAACTTGTTTTGTATTACCAACCCAAAATCAATATGAATACCGGAGAAGTATTTGGTGTTGAAGCGTTAATTCGATGGTTGCATCCTGAGAAAGGATTGATCCCACCGCTTGAATTTTTACCGATCATTGAAGGGTCTAAATTAGAGAACCGGATCGGAGATTGGGTTATTAATGAAGCATTAAAACAAATTGTGGCATGGCAAAAACAACGTATTTTTATTGAGGTGAGTGTCAATATCGCGTCCTATCACTTGCTCTCATCCACATTCTTGACTCAACTTGAAAATGCGTTAGCAAGCCACCCCAATTTAAACTCCAAATATTTACAATTAGAAATATTGGAAAGCAGCGCACTGGGGGACCTCAATACAATCCGTAACATTCTCAATACCTGTCAGGATATATTAGGCGTTAATATCGCTCTGGATGATTTTGGTACGGGTTATTCCTCACTGACTCACCTAAAAAACTTGCCTGCTAATACGATCAAAATCGACCAGAATTTTGTCAAAAACATGCTCGACGACCCTGATGATTATGCCATTATTAATGGCGTGCTGGCGCTAGCAGATTCCTTTAATCGCGAAGTCATTGCAGAAGGTGTTGAAACAACGGAACACGGTTTGATGTTGCTAAAAATGGGATGTTATGCGGCGCAGGGTTATGGCATTGCCCGACCTATGCCAGCCACTGAGTTCCCAAATTGGTTACACAATTATACCCCAAACCAGCAATGGCTCGATAGCAACAGCATAATACATACGACCAACGATACGTGAACTTGTGGCTCGTTTGACTTAGCCACAACACGTTGCCTACAAGAGTGAAAAGATAGAGTAGGCAACGATTTTAATAAAGACTAATCTACAACGTCAAGCATGTAAAAGCATATTTTCTATTCATGTCCGCGGGGATGTACTTATTCGAATCAACAACATATATTCCATCAGACTCTTTTGTAACATACCCTTGAATCGTTAGGTAAAGAGGCCAATGATGTTTACCCCCAGGTATAGTACCGTCACTAAAATTAATATCGGAGCTAATCAGCCCTGGAGCACCATAAGTACGTAAACAAAAATCGTTAGCTTGTATCGGCGTCATTTTAACGCCTTCTACCGTACCAAGTCCTTCTCGGAGAATACTTGGTTCAGCAGAATCGAATCCAGGTTCGCTGCCTAAATTCAATTCCTTAAACTCTGTCCATGTATACGGACGGCGAATGCGATAATCTTTACCGGCTACCCTAGCATAAACTTCACGCTTGTAATTCATGCCTACACGACGAGTATCTTTCAAATCAAAAATCATCCCACCTTTTAGTTTATCATTCACCGTCATTTCTCGACAAATATCATCTTTATTTTCAATTTCCTCATCAACAGAAACGCACAGCGATATTGGATAGAAATTATTAAAACTAGGACTCGCGTCATCCACAGCCAAGGGTTTCACTTTATTATCTGTAAAATCTAATGCAATAATCATCGGAACCATTGTTGAAGCTGATTTCCAATAAGAGAGTGAAAAATCAGGATAACCAACTAATTCAGGCGTAATAATACCGCCTTCTTTAAATTCACCATGCCCTTCAAACCAGGCTATATCTTGAGTAACACACTCAGTGTCCCCCTGCTCTTTTGCATTTACAGGAGTAACACAGAAGCGAATTTGATTATCTTTACCTTCATCGCTCATTGCCAGAGTGTAATTCTGATCTCGGCTAACAAGGGTATCAATGCTATTTTTAATAATGCTCCATTCATACTGACTACTGGTTTGAGGATCATTATTTAAATCAAAATATTTGTATTGACCAGATAGGGTATGACCACCAAAACGCAGCCCCTCTATAGCCACATCCATTGCACGTGGCTTTGAGTCTTTCACTGCCCAAACAGTTTCCTCAGGTGTACACGTTTGAGCGCTGTTTTTAGGCCACCCAGTTTGAGCATACGCTGTCACACAACCCTTGATCTTAGTTCCGACCATGCTTTCTTTAAGCGTTAACGAGCGAGTAGCGGCAATGCGAGTTCCGTTTTGATACCAACTAAACGATACTTTACTGGTATCTTCTTTATCACCATCACGGTCTGAAAAATCATAATTTAAATATAAGTTTTGTCCTACTTCAATATCACGAGGTAGCGGCGTCAAATCAACGTCTGGTTGCTCACCAGACTGAGGTTGGATAGCATTAGTTTTACTTGAGCAAGCTAACTTAATTTTTGTTTTTTTATCGAACACGCAAACTGAAATTACCTGACCTTCATCATCTCTCGTTAATAGGTATTCCTTTTGCGTTATGCCTAAAATAGGTTTGTCATTGCGGTACCACTGAATCGACGTTGAATAATCACTACTATCAAACACCCACACATTAAGCGGCGCTCCAACTGTATTATTGGTTGCTGCATTAGGAATTGAGACTCTAGGCGTCATTGGTACATATTTACTATCGATAAGTAATGGTGTTGAACAGGTCTTATTGCCTTTTAAACGATCCCCTTGGTTGATCGGGTTAACGCAAAAACGTATTTCAAGGCCGACATAATTGTTATCCATTGGAATACGGTAGCGCTCACCTCTATGCACGAAGTTACCGCCTATCTCCCAAAATATATCCGATGCGTCTTTTTCAACAGGCATACTTGCAGAAAAAAATGTGTATGCTCCCTTCAATTCATCACCAAGCTCAATCACATCCCCGTTTAAATTTTGGAATGACACATTTATTGCTTCTGGATTTTCCGATTTCTTGGATTTAGTCGTCGTACCTCCACCACCTCCACCGCCGCCACAAGCAACAAGGGATAAAGCACATAAAGTAACGAGAATTCTCTTCAACATAATTAACTCTTTTGGTATTTTCTAACACGGGCAGCGATGCACCCATATTTTTGAGGTAGGCGATTTTAATGATTAAATGAGGGCAATTCCATCATTAGTTTGTAAGTATTTGTATACACAATGAATTGCAATAACAGCGTTTTGATACGTCTAAATCCAATCGTTCAGGTTGTGCCCTTGGTAAATCTATACCAACTTAGCGTCTGGTTTTCTCCATGAATAATCTAAACAAATAATAATGTTTTTATTCATATTTCCGCCTATGAGATGAACGCTATTTATTATTCGGCGTTTATTTTTTTGCTATGGAATTATATTTATAAAGTGCGTATAAATATAAGGATACAAACCAGAGGTACTCATAAGTGAATACAGACTTTAATCACACTAAAAAGTCCAAAATACAGAAAAAACAATCTAGATCAACAAAGTTGAAACAAAGCCTTTACAGTGATAATAGTTATCAATACGATTCGCGATGAACTCAAAAGTAGTTTAAATGAGTAACAATTAATAAGGACATTATATGAAAAAAATGACTTTAGCGATGCTGATCGTAGTAGCGCCTTTCACTTTAATTAATTCCTCCTTTGCTTCTGCAGCGAAACTTGACGATACAAAACAAATAGTTCAGAAGCGACCAGACTTAGGTATCAGTGTTACGAGTGCTAAACGTGAAATAGCATTGGAGCTGAGCCGACAATACACTCAAGTCTTGCCGACTCTACAATCTGACATCAATCGATATAATTTAACTGTTAATGCGGATCAAGTATTGCAATCTAGTGGGGTTGCAACTCAAGCATTACATAAAAGTGAGCAAGCAATTCGTTCGGCAAAAGGTTTATCGAATAAAGCGCTGAATAAATCTGCTTTTAAGGGCAGTGATAATCCTAACTTGGTTCAATTTCGTCTCGCAGATGCAAGTATGCTGAGCGACTGGCGGCAAGGCGTATCACCATTATTTGCCTTCGAGCCAGAAGGAAATGATAAAGACTGGGCTAATATTGAAGCCTATGATCTAAATGGTGATATTCAGCTGCTAGATGTGTATCAGCTGCCAGACAGACCGGTTTTCGTGGTTGAATTAGATAAACAACAAACGATACGTGAAGGGCTAGCGGTAATGCGCGAGATCTTAGCTCAAAGCACAAATTCAGAAAAACAACTCAAGTCGGCCTATCCTCTGCGAAGCGCGTCTAAATCTGGAGATAAGCCGATATCGACGACCTTAATTAAGCAGATAAGCTTACAGGACGATCAGGAACCTTGGATATCAGGTGCTGCTGAGGTATACGCGATAGTGAATGGCGTTAACCCAACCCGCGATGAGCCAGTGCTTGATATCATTGAAATGCCTTATCTTGATTATGCAGAGAAAGAATACTACCCAAATCAAGTCGTCATTCATTGGGAGCGCTATCGTTGGGCTGCAGCTGATATTATATTGATGGAGCATGATGACGGTACTAATTACAAAGAGCTTGCGACACTGCTTGTATCTGCTGCCGAGACAATTTTAAAATCGATCCCAGATCCTGAAGTACAAGGCTTTGCTATTATAGCCACGATTACTAACGGAATAATCAAAGCGTTACCTGATGCTTGGTTTACTAATGACGATGATTTTGTGGATGCGTATTACACCTTACAAGAAGGTGAAACATACACAAACCACTATGGTTCAGGAGGTAATGCAAGGGCGACCTTTGCACCTCTGGTTATTCAGCCAAGGTAAATAATCTGTTACTGAATATTGTGTAATGGTATAAATTAACGCCGTCGTCCTTTGGATTACGGCGTTTAACAAAAATATGATGAAAGCTTATATACAACTCTACGTTTTCTGTATATGTTATAACATTAATTCGATAGCATATTAGAAGTTGTTAAGTTATGTACTCAGACTTGTTTGAACATACAATTAAAAAAAACTTAGCATCGACCCAAGTAACACATGGCTGGGCCGACTCGTCGACTATGGCTATAAAACAACTAAAACGAATTATTACCGCTATTATCCTAGTGATTATTTACTAGGCTGGCGGGTAAACTTCCGTCAGCCTAGCTGACGGGGGATACGATCAAATTACATATCTTCTTTTCAGCAAATCTGCGGAATCAAACTCAATCACAGACGTATAGCCCATTGTGTAAACACTGCCGATGGTTATCTAGAACGTCAAAATTTTGCAGGTATAACGTTTGAAAACTCAAGACATTTTCGTCATCGGTCTTATGACCTTCGCACTCTTTCTCGGTGCTGGTAACTTGATCTTTCCACCAGCGATGGGACTTAATGCTGGCACATCATTATCTTCTGCAATGGGGGGATTTTTACTCACGGCCGTTGGGTTACCCACATTTACTATCATTGTTTTAGGGCGTATTGGTAATATTCGTAACCTAACCAAAGCGCTACCTAACTGGTTAGGGGCAACTTTTTGGGTGTTACTATTCACCGCAATTGGCCCAGCTTTTGGCATGCCAAGAGCGGTCACAGTTGCCTATGAGATGGGCATAAAACCATTTTTAGAAAGCGACCATCTTCTCCTATTTTCTATCATCTTTTCTGCTATTACCTTATTACTTGCCTTCAAGCCAGGCAATATTGTTACCTATATCGGAAAAATAATAACACCAGCCTTAATCTTACTTCTGTGTGGATTAGGTTTCAGCGCATTTATTCATCCTTTAGGTCTGCCTACTACCCCGTATGGCGATTATCAACATAGCGCTGTCACTAGCGGTCTCATTCAAGGCTATATGACTATGGATGCAATTGCTGCAGTGGGTTTTGGTTGGGTTATAATCCAGGCAATCAAAGCAAAAGGGATCACTAGCCAGCAAGATATTGCATCTAGCTCAATTAAGATTGCAGGTATATATGCTGTTTTAATGAGTGCTTGTTATATCGTGATGGGCTATGTTGGGGCAACATCAGCCACGATCGCAGAACACGGCATGAATGGTAGCGTTATTCTAACGCGCTATGTAGCAGAGGCATTTGGTCAATATGGTCAGTACTTACTTGCCGCAATTATTATCATGGCCTGTTTAACGACGACGGTAGGCTTAACCAATGCCTGTGCTGAATATTACCAAGATACCTTTAAAGCCCATTTTGGTTTCACAGCAGCAATCATTGTCGTGCTTACTGGTGTTATTGCGAACTTTGGTCTAGACGAAATCCTAAAAGTTAGTCTACCTGCTATTTTAGTATTATGTCCGATTGCTATCGCACTAACATTGGCCTCTTTTACTGCGTCGATATTCACAGTATCACGCCTTACCCACAGCGGTATGTTAATCACTGCAACCCTGTTTGGCACCCTAGATGCGATCAATATTTTGGGTAAAATGCCTCTCGAATTTAATGCATTATTTGTTCGGTATCTGCCGCTTTATAATGCCAATGCAAGTTGGTTGTTACCATCGGTATTAATACTAATTACTACCGTGATCATTGGCCGTACATCCACTGCAGAAAAGATATTTGGTTGTGTTGATTATCGTCTAAATACACCATCTAATCTCACCGATTACGATTACGAGCGCTGATAACAAAATTAAAAACAAATAATTAAAAACAAATAATTAAAAACTTACCAAACTAAGGTTTAAGGGATTTTATCTTTCGGAGTAAAACCACAATGAAAAAGATTTTGATAGCATCTGCTATTTTAATTGCGGCACCTTTTTCAGCTCAAGCCAATACAGGTCTCGTCGGGGAAAACAAGGTCTTTGGTGGAGATGCAGAGCTAGGAGCGACGTTAACCACAGGTAATACAGAAACGACCTCAATAAAAGGCCGTTTAGATATGAAGCACGAACTCGATAACTGGGAAAATCAGTATTTAATTGAAGCTTTATACAAGGAGGATACAGGAGAAGTCACAGGAAAACGTTATTTTGGCCGGATCCAGGGCAACTATAAATTATCCAATTTAAGCTATATATTTGTGACCGCAAACCATGAAATAGACCCCTTCACCGGTTTTAGATCTACCTCAACAGCTTCTTCCGGTTACGGCCATAAGTTTATTGATAATGGCAAGACTCAGCTTAATATTGAAGTCGGTCCTGGTTATAAATATAAACGTTTAGACAGTGAGAGTGCAGCTGAAGCTGGCTATGATACTGAAGACAGCTGGATTGCGCATGGAGTAATGAACTTTGAAACTAAGATATCTAAAAGCTCTAAGTTTAAGCAGATGTTTGTTGTCGAGCATGGCGAAGATTTCGAAGGGCGCTCTGAAACATCAATTACAGCAAATATTATTGGCGCATTAGCAATGAAATTTGCCGTTATTGTGCGTTATAACGATTCCCCTCTCGACGATAAAGAAAGCACAGATACTGAAACGAATATGACTCTGTTATATGCTTTCTAACCTCTTAGGGGGTTCAAGTTCAATATAGCAAACAAAGGTTACTTACGATGAGAGTGGGAACGATACCCTAATTACTGAATATTGTGTAGTGGTATAGATTAACGCCGTAGTTTAGGATTACGGCGTTAATTATTTCCATCTATATCACACAATGGAAACTTTAATTACTGACTTAACGACACAACAGAATCAACTAAATTTTTAATCCCTACTCTTGCCTCTAAAAGACTATTCGCAAGCATATAAGCTGGCGTTGTTACAACTCGATTCTCAATATCAATAGAAACACTGGTCACATCTTTCACTTCGTGTTTAGCACCAAGTCCTTCAAGTGTTTTTGCGGTATCAGCATCATTACCTATCGTTAGGGTAATATCATCATATACTGCAGTCAGTAGCATTGGTGCTATACACATATAGCCAACAACTTTTTGTGCGTTTTTAAAGTCAGTGGCAACTTTAATGAACTCATTAATTGCTGAAAATTCTGCGCCTTTAATTGCAAAATCACTTAAATTTTTAGCTGCACCAAAACCACCTACAACGATTAACCCGTCAAAATCAATCGCATTTAATTCTGTAATAGGTTTTACATCCCCCCTTGTAATTCTTGCCGACTCAACTAATACATTACGACTTTCATTAACCATCACTTCGCCAGTTAAGTGATTAACGACATGCATTTGTTCCATATCTGGTGCAAAGCACTGGTAAGTCGAGCCAGACTCTTCAATAGACAATAAAGTTAAAACGGCTTCATTTATTTCTGAGCCATCATAAACACCCGTTCCAGATAAAATCACTGCTAATTTAGTCATTATTTACTTCCTATGTATTTAAAAAAGGGGGCTACCTTCGCGACAGATAAACCATACTTCGTTGATACTATTAGTTTTTAAATTAACTACAAGAAAAATAGTAATTTATCTTAACGAACCGTGCACCCTAACCCAAATTAATTAAAAATAGCGGCAGAATAACGACACATGCTAGAATCCCCGCCCATAAGCCGTAATGCCTTAAACGGAAAAAGCATGCTTGAATTAATTAATGAGCTCTTAAAATTATTAGACACAATACTAAATTTCTAATTCTCGTAGTGGATAAAAAAGTCCTGCATTCATTGCAGGACTTTTTTATTATAAGGATTTACCTGCCAGACGAACATTCTCTATTTATCAAATATTTCATCTGATAACCAAATATCTACTCGCCCCAATTTCTGGGTAAACTATTTTAGCTTGCACCGTAAAATCAATGATATCAACCAAGAGGTTGGAGGAGTTATACACCACTAAGCGCGAGAATAAGTGATCACAAATACTTGGAACTCGGTGAAATCCAGTTTAATAAACCAATTTTAATGTAAATTAAAAATAAATATATCATTCAAATAGTTAGTGGGTGTAGTGTTATTAACACCACGAAAAATAGAGTTTTTATATCGCACAACGATAATCAACGGTTAAGTTTCCAATGGCCTCAGGAAACTCTAGCCATTCACTATACGAGGCTACTAGAGGAATTTGATATGTCTAATCTCAATGTCGTAACAAGCAATCCAAGTGTCGAAAAAAGCAATCCAAGTGTCGCAGCAAGTCATATAGACAAAGCGAACAAAGGGCAATCAGCCCAGTCCCTTATCATCCAAACCTATGCGAATAGCGTTAACGAGCAACCAAGCGTCGATTTTTCAGGTAATCAAAATTTAGCGCTCTACGAAAAACAAATTAATGATGGACTGGCAACAGCCCAAGGCCACGCAGCCAATTATTTAAACAATATACAACCAAATATTATTAAGAACATAGCCAATATTGATAATTACTACACGCTACACAATGCAGTTCCAACAATATTGCCTGAAGGGTCAACAGAAGAGCAATGGGTAGAGCTCCTCACGGTACTCAAAGTGAAAGCGACAGAATACCAGAAAGATGCAAATGGGGTGAAAACATCACTGGAAGGATTAACCAAGGATCTGAGTCATGATTCCCAATCTTTTTCAAAAACTGTCGGTAATCTTAATACCGCTGTTAACGGAGATAATGGTGTCTTAGCGTCAGATCAAAAACAATTAGATAATATCCAAGGAAAAATAGATGGCGCAATTGCAGGTATCGCCGTGAGTGGTCTTACTATTGCAGGCGGTGTTTTTATGATCGTCGTTGGCGGTGTTGCTGACTTTGTCACGGCAGGAACCACCACTCCGCTAGTGGTAGGTGGTATCGGTATGGTAACAGGAGGTATAGGTGGCGAGGTAGCTGCTGCGATCACATTGAAAAACCTGAATGACGAAAAAGCCCGCTTATTAAGAGAAGAATCAATGCTTGAAGCAGAGGTTAAATTAGCCTCGGGGATTAGTAGTAGTTATCAAAGCCTAGTAAACCAAGTTAACAATGCGGTTACTGCCGCAACTCAAATGAAAAATGCTTGGGGATCCCTAGCGAGTGATCTAGGCAGTATGATTAGTGATTTACAATTAGGGATCATAAGTACTGGTATCGTGCGCGAAATGATGTTGACCGCAACTAACGGCATAATAAAAATAGTGCTTAAGGATATTGATACCATAAAAGGACAGATGGCTGGCGTAACCATTATCGTAGCCAAACCAGGGCAAACAGTAGGTGAAGCAATCGTTGAGGCTGCAGAAGCGCTCGCGGCATAAATAATTGAGCATGTTCCTACAAGTGTAGGTGCATGCTAACTTCATCCGAATAATAAAAGTACATTCCCCCATACTTCATAAAATAATTCAAATTCCGATCGATCACGTGTTTTATACTAACCATAAAATGCAGGAGGTTCACAAATGAATGGTTATTTATCACAAGCAATTGCAAACTTGCAGGCTACCGAAAAACAAATTTCACACCTTTCTGGCTTGCCATCCGCGGCCCAGAAAATACAGGCAGAATCAATAACCCTTATTTCATCGATACTATCGACAGTTCAAACCACACAACATACCATTATTAGCTTTGTCAAAAAGTCCGTTCCCGAGCTAAATGAAATAGATGCCATGCTTGCGAACAATCAATCGTTACCAAGTATACAGACTGCAATAGAGAATGTTAAACACGAAACGATAACATTACAGTCCGACGTAAACGAAACCACTAACCAAATACAAACAGCGTCATTGCAAATACTTAGCTATTTTAATCGACTAGCAACCATCGAGTCTGACTTAACAACACAGATGTTTAAATTACAGGGGCAACGAGACTATGCTAAAGATAAAGAAGAGGCCACAAAGAAGAAGTATTATTATCTTCTCGCTTTAGGTCCTTTCGGTCTAATCGGTTTAGCAACTGCACTCGGATTATATTTAAAATGGAAATCTGATGTTAACGATTACGAAAGCCAAATCAATGCATTAAACAATCAAATTCGCGCACTAAAAACAATGCAATCAGCCAGTCAATTACTGGGCACAGACTTCCGAGGAGTAATGGAAAAAATATCAGGGGTAAAAAATGCCGTTGACTTTCTAAGCAGTGATATTCTAATCATTGAATCAAACTTGAATGACGATAGTATTTTTCTGATTATTGAACTCAAGATAAAAGCCGCAATTACAGAAGTACAGACACTCGGTGTTGATGCATCTTGAGATATACACAATTAATAAATGCATAAGAAATGCATAAGAAATATATAAGAAACATATAAGGATCACTGGGATAATATTGGCTCACACCATGCTAAGCTAATGCGAAATCAAACGACCATTAATACATCGAGTGGTTATGACATTAAAACGAGTTCGATTTATTTCATTGGTCCTTCATTTCTGGATAGCGTTCGTTCTGATTATCAGCCAGATAATTCCTAGCATCGAAGTACTCTATGGACTGATATTATCAAGCAATATTTTCATGCTTATGGACTTTAAGATCCTACGGCGTAATCTGCTTATCTACATACACCATATCTTATTCTTGTTTCTCTCTAGTGCCTTGGTGCTAGTCTCTCAAGTTGAACAAGGCTTCACTAACGAGATGCTAACAGCTTGTGTTAGTGCAGGTATGTTGATTTCGAATTCATCTTGGACAAAAAAACATATCAAAATCTACGCTGCAATAAATATATTGATCGCGACCTACTGTGTCTACATTATCTTATCTCTGAATGCTCCTATGTCATGGCTTTTCCTTACATTACAGTTAGGGACCCTAGTGACACTAGGACTCTCTTACACCATCTCTCTATATATCATATTTCGCCCAACATGCTACAAGCATCAACAAAGTCGTCGCTGATCTTTATTCGTTTATCCACAGAATAGAGTCAAACAAATCTCGCTTTAAATGCCGACGGACTTAACCCAATAATGGTCATAAACACTTTACGGAAACTATTTACATCATCGTATCCTATATTCAGAGCAATCTGCTCAAAGCTTTGAGTTGTAGACTCTAGTAGCTCACATGCTTTTTGAACTCTCACTTTTTGAATATATTTAATCGGCTTTAAGCTTGTAGCATTAGTAAATTGGCGTAGAAATGTTCGCTCAGTCATACAGGCTAAACCCGCTAACAAAGAAATATTTAATGATTGATTATAGTTTGCTTGAATATAGTGTTGTACTTGTAGAATCCGTTGATTTCCATGATTAAATTTTGGCGTAAAGCTACCATAATAACGCTGCTCTCTTTTCCCTGTATCTACAATAAGATATTTCCCAAGTGTTCGCATTATGTGTGGCCGAGTAAATTGTGCCACTATCTCTAATCCTAAGTCAATCCATGACATAAGACCGCCCGCCGTAATGATGTCCCCATCATTAATAAGCAAGCTCTCGACGTTAAGAGATATTTTAGGGTACAGAAAATTAAACTCTTCGGCTAACTGCCAGTGCGTCGTCGCAGGTCTGTTATCTAACAATCCCGTTTTGGCCAGTATAAATGCCCCAGCACAAGCACTGCATAATATCGCCCCCTTATTGTGGGCATCATGCAGAAATTGCAATACTTCTGGTTTAGGCGCTCGGTAATAATGACCATCCAAATTAGGAGGAAGGATCACAATATCACTTTGGCTATTACGACTTAACCCGCTATCAGACTGAACAACACCCACAGTAAATTGCATATCAAACTGACTATCTATGATTATTTTATTCGCGATTAAAAATAGTTCTTTAAGGCCATGAACTGCACTTTGCAATGCATTAGGGTAGTCGATAATTACAATACGGATACTACTTGTCATTTTTGCCCTACTTTGTGGCAATAACGCCATAGGTGTCGTTGATTTATATTTTGCATAATAGCCTTAACAAAACGTCGAAACAACACAAGAGAGCTTATTATGTCTAACACAGCATTATTATTAATTGATTTTCAAAATGACTATTACTCAACATATGCAGATGCTAAATGGGCACTATCAGGTACTGAAACTGCAGCATCTAATGCCGCGACTTTATTAGCAGCATTCCGTAAACAAAGCTTGCCTGTCATTCATGTCCGTCATGAATTTCCTTCAAATGATGCACCCTTTTTTCTACCAGAATCTGAAGGTGCAAAAATTCATACGAGTGTCGCGCCAATAGAAGGTGAACCCGTAATTTTGAAGCATCAAATAAACAGTTTTCGTGACACTGAATTAAATAATATCTTGAAAGACCTTAACGTTGAGAAGCTGATTATTGTGGGTGCAATGAGTCATATGTGTATCGATGCTGTGACCCGTGCCGCTGTTGACCTTGGATATGAATGTCATGTCGCTCATGATGCTTGTGCAACGCTGGATCTTGAATTTAATGGTGTCACCGTCCCTGCAATCCATGTTCATAGTGCATTTATGGCGGCATTGAATTTTGGTTACTGTAACGTGGACAGTACAACTCAATTACTCGACTTAGTTAGTTAAATCTATCGAGGGAAATACTCGAGTCGTCACGCATAATATTGCCCTTCACTCGTAATTACGCGTGAAAGGCAATATCGATTACATCAAGGTCGACTCAAAAAATCCCCTTGCTGATGATAGCCACCCAACCCCTTCAGAATCTGACTTTGAGATTCTCTTTCAACACCTTCAAATACGACGATCTTAGTTCGACCTTCCATTAGTGATAAAATATCTTTAACGAACTTTTGCTGCTTTAAATCATGTTCCAAATCACTGACAAAGAATCGGTCGATTTTGATCGCATCAGGAGATATCTTGTCCAACAAGTCGATGTTATTATTCCCAGAACCAAAATTGTCAAGTATCACATGAACCCCCAAGTTTTTTATCTTACTTATATTTTCTAACATATGGGGATCATAATAAAATTCAGAACACTCGGTTATTTCAACTATTATTACGTCCTTATCACAACGTTTTATAGCCTTATAAATTTTTTTAAATCCCCTTCCCCTCAATAAAGAAGGACAGATATTGACACCAAATCTACCGTACTCAGGTGTTATACCTTCTATACTTTTTAACACCAGAATTGTATGCAAGCCAAGAAGACCATTTTTTTTCAGACTATTTATTGCGATTAATGTATCTATGCCCTTAAACCGAGTAAACATTTCCCAGTAATGCGTCATTCCAGTTTTTGTATTTACGATTGGGTTCAAAAAGATAGAAAAGTTCGAAAGTCTAAATATGTAATTAAAAAGGGCAATGATCATTAATCTCTCAAAAACAAAAATCAGAAAAATCACCACAAACACAACTTGTACTGCGATATAACGGCCATAAAATGATATTTCGCTATCATCACCGCGCCATTTATAAATAAATATTCCATTATCGATTTTTCCAATATTATTACCGAAATTATCGCTATAGGTAACACCGCTAAGTAGCGGATGAATGATAGAGTGCTTGTATGGTGCTGTTATCTTTTTTTTCTTCATACGCCCGATAACTCTCACCTCACCACTAACAACCTCCCTGTAAAAATACGAGTCTCTCTTTGACATCCAGTCAGAGATGATTATGCTGTTAGAGTCCAAGTACACAACTTTATTTTTTTCAATAATACATTGTTCAACATCTTTTTTAATAACGAGAATCGCACCATCTTCAAACCTTTCATTTACAATAGGTAGACATGCCTTTCCTCTATCCCCTAAATTGTACTCGTTAGCGATTTCAAGAAGAGTTCCATCATACTTCAGGTCTACTTTCTCGCGAAGTGTAATTAGGTGAGCAATCTGTAGAAAATATATTAATCCAACTAAAGCTATTCCCCCTAGAGTATATGATATGACTTTCATGCTAATGACCTGAGGTTTATAGCCCAGCATAAATTTTAAGACTTGAAAACGAGATTGGGTATTATTAATAATGGAATTCAAATTACTTACTTCAGATGCCGCACTATGAGCACTTAACCCCACATAGTAGCCAACCCGATTGGCATTAACGATAAAATGAAATTCGTCACTGTTATTAAGCGTGGTACTTACCAACTCTCTCGTTTTTCTTCTAATGGATGCGATTGCATTCTTTAGCATATTAGCGGTCAGTTTTTTCGGGATTAACTCAAATAACCTTGATTCGATCTCCCTTGCGGATACAGGGTTAGATTTACTTCCATGCTCACTTATTATTTTTATTACTATAAATTCAACTTCATTAATTCTTACCTTTGATAGTACTCCCCCATCTGAAAATAATATTAACTCTCCTTCCCTTACATCCATGAAAAAATCATTACACTGCAGAGGATCTAAATTAAATTTCATGCGCTTTCCTTCTTAACACTATTTTCATATATCGGCACCCAGAATCAACTCAACTGAATTTAAAATATTTCTTACGTAGTACGCTTCATTTGTACAGGATAATCATTCATTTTATTCATTTACTACCACCCATTAAGTGGTCCTATCAAATGTCATTTTAATCATCCTGTAGCTGCGTACCTTTGCTAAACATCTTTCAAGATATTCTGGAGAAACACCAAATAAAATGCCTGTGATTAAGGCGCATGCAGTAGAAAACCACAAACCACCACAAACTACCCACCTAGAGGTGCAAACCACTACACCCCACCCATTAAGTGGTATTATAAATTGATTAATCCTTTATTTAAAGGATTAATCGGGTTTCTGCCCCCATTAATTTTCATTGGTTATATTTAAATTTACCAATGCTAATCTTAACTCCCTTCCCACTAATCCAGTGAATTCATCATCAACAGAACGACTGTGTATTTAAAATATAAATACACAGTGAAACACTCACTAACAAACCAATCAACCAACTAATAAATAGTCCCTTTTGCTGAAGTCGGATAATCCTACATTTTGGTCGTTAATCGCTAATTTAACTCCAAATTAACGATAAATACTGTTAATTTTGCTCCAACTTCAACTACAACGACAATGGCTAAGGCATGCAAACAACTCTGCTACCAAGTCCCATTATGAAATAAGGATATATGATGATAAATAAGAACAAAGTTGCTCTAGCGATACTATTGACCTTTGGCATAAATACCTCATTACAAGCAAACTATGCTTCATTTGAGCGGTATCCGCACGCTGAGCATTCAGCTATGTATGAACTCCAAGAAAATGAAAATATTTTAGGTGATCCGCGTCAATTTCTTAATGAAAACGGTAGTTTCATACTACAAACAGAGGAATGGCTCCAGATTCAATTATTTACCGAGGCAGCAAAAGGTCTACCAACAACCGAAGAGAGTATGAAAACCTACTTTCAAATAACAGATCACGTGGCGTTTGACGGCGTATATAACGAGTTGCTTAAAAGTTATGAGGAAATAAATGATATTGCATCACTGTGGTCAGGTCCTAGTGGACACATGAGTAAAATGGTCAATTTAGCTGGTGATCTAATGGTATATTCAAAGTCCGTAGTTTGGAGTGCCACAAAGTTGGAAGATGCCACAGAAGACCTCTTGGCAGCTGCACGAGCAGGCGATGAAGTAAAGTTCCAAGAAAGTAAAATGATGACTCTCGCTTTATTGAGTATTATGCAAAACCAAACCGAGAGCTTTTATAAAGACACTACAAAAATGGACGATGAGTTAACTATCTTTAGTGAGACTTTAAGTCTGCAAGCAAAAAGGCTTGCCGAAGTAGAAAGGCTTAATGCGGGCATTTTGCTGAATGATGGTACAGCAGAACAATATCATATCGAAGAGCTAGTTCGTGAGAAAGACGAATTGAACGCCGAATACACGAAATGGGTTACAGTCGGCGCCACGACACCAACTTATGCATGGGTTTATCCACTTGGAACTATCGCAGCAATAGGCGCTGCTGCCGCAAGTACAGCTTACGCAGTGGATCTTAAAATAAGATTAGATGCGAAAAAGGAAGATCTTGAGAGAGCTCGAGATAAATTAACGACGACCCAAGCTGTATATACATCTTGGGTCTTGGCAACAACCAATATTGATAGAATACAAGAACCAATGTTGGCGGCCCGTAATTCACTCAATAAATTGAGAGGCGGTTGGTCACAGCTCAACTCGCAGATAAAAGGAGTGCTTATGCTTATTGAGTCAATTGATTCTGAAAGTGTTATTCATAATCCAAATAGCCTTACGGCAGCGTTTTCAACATCGAGTATAGTCGAAAATATCATATGTGGTTGGAATGACGTTGGAAATACAGCATCAGCGTGGCAATTAAATGCTTACATAACTGAATCACTCGAATACAGATTTAAGCTAGGAAACTAATTTAGATTTTAGCTACTAAAGGGGGGCCCCCTCCCTTTATCATAAGATGAGGTTCACTATGTTTAAAAAAAATGCTGTTCTTGCATGTATGCTTCTTGCCAGCCCGTCGATATCTGCAAATATATGGACGGACTTTTATGATGCCAAAGAACCACTGTATTTACCCACAGCTTACGATGAAACGGCTACGGTCATTTCAACACATCATGCAGTCATTCAGGGGATGTATTTAAATTCCAAGGATATTAATGAAATTTTGCATCTTAGCAACAAGGTTAGTAGTGTTGTTATCGTGGCCGATACAATCAACCTTGAAACGCCAGTAATTGCGGATATCACAGGCAAACAAATCCAGATAATGGCAAGGAAGATAACTGGCAGCAGTGATCTTAACTTGCTTGTAAGCGATGACAATAATACATTATTAAAAATTGTTGCGAAAGAGATCAAAGACAATGTTTTTGTTATGCAAAAGTACAATTCGATTGAGGTAAAAACGGATGCAGGAGAAAACTTTACGTATTATAACAGCCAAGGTATAGAAGGTCTTTACCAAGATAATAACACTAACGTGGAGGGGCTGATTGCTTCACTACCAGAAAATAAGACCTTTATTTTCGATCAAGGTTTTGATTTAGGTGCTTCAATGTACGATCAAAAACCGGAACTAAGTCTTCAGATGCTCGATTGGTACGCAAAAGTACTTGGTAAGTCAGAACCTTTACTCACAAAAAATAAAGATTTCGCTAACTTGTACCACTCCCTTAAAAGTTTGCAGATGTTTGTTGAGTTAAACCAGAAAGCAGGTGACTACATCCCAAAACTAAAATTAGATGTGTATTCCGACTCATATGAGACGATCCTGCACTCTATGGCAGCCTACCAAAGTGAATACGATAAATTTGATAAGCAACAAAACGACTTAGCAGCAAGAAAAAATACAGCTTTGGCGATGCTAGGACACTTAGAAAGTGCGCTTGATTCACAAGAAGGTATTATTAAAAACCAAAATGACAAAATTGAAACATACCAGGAAATTGTAGATGATAGAATTACAGCATTTGAACAGCAGGAGCCCGCAGTTAACGCCGCGAAAATTGACTTTGACGTGGGGCTTGCATACTATAAAATAACATCAACAGCAAACGTACTTTTTGACTGTTTAAATATTATTACAGACATTGGCACCGGCATCATAGCTGCGTATACGGGTAACCCCACAGCAATTGCTACCACTGCAAGTAAAATGGCGAATACTGTCGATAACACTTTTTTTAGTGCCGCAAATCTAAAAAATCTCTCAACGAATATTGCTAACATCCAAAAAATTTCAAAATCAATCACAGAGATGCTCAAGCTGCTCAAAAATCAAAGTTATGACCACAATTTGCGCAAACAGATGAAAGAACTAGTTCTTGATATCCCAAGCCTAGAGGATTCAGCTTTAAATTGGACTTTGACTCAACAAGACATTAATGAAAAATTAGGACTCGCCAAGACCGAGAAGATAAAAGGAGCATCACAATATAAATATGAATTAGATAGACTTATGATCTGGGGCTCATCGATTACGAGTACCCAACTTGCAATCGTTCAGATGTCTGCACTCGTCGTCGACCTAGAGTTAGAGAAAAATGTCATTGTTAGTGATATGGAAACAGTTAAAAATATCCTCACTAGTATTGACAGTAAGGAAACAGACTTAGAAAAAGTTGAGCAGTATTTGTTCCGAGCATATAACTTTTTCAAACGGCCTCTTTATACTGTTCAATTGAACTACAATGCTGCGTTTAAATACCATACATTTGAGGATAGTAGCATTACACCGCAGTTGAATGGGTCGTATCTCGACTACAGCAAAAACCTAGTAACGATGGACACTGAGCTCCTTAATGTAATTGAAGACTTTTATGACGTTGCTCCACAAACATTTCGCACTTCGTTTGTACTCGATAATAACGGGCAAATAAAAGAGCTCCAAAAATCTGGTTTCTTTACATTTAATATTGATAAAGAAAATCATCAATCTTTTGCCGATGGTCTATTTGATGGGAAGCAGCGAGTTCGTTTAGAAAAGATGGGGATTGAACTTTTAGGCGAGGACGTGCCTGATGGTAAATTCATATTCCAGATAAGCCATTCGGGCGGATTCACTGATTTTTACAATGGTAAGGATTATAAATTCCATACGAGTGAAGCGAAACGTTTTTATCAGTACTCTAAATCTGGAGATACCATTGAAGTCGAGGTTGACGGAGAGCTTGCTAGTGACTTCGATAAATACATGTTTGACCCTACCGCTTTTTCTCAATGGACCATTAAGCTGAAAGATTTTGAGAAAATAGATCTTAGCGGTGTAGAGGAAATTAAAATTAAACTTAATGGCAATTGGATAACAACACCTTGGCTAATATAATAACCAACTTAACATAATATCAGTCCATACCTTTTTTGTGACCATAATATTGACTGCATGCATCATTCAGTAGGGGCTAGAGACATAGCCCCTGTTTCCAATAAAAACTCGATGCTGCTTCCGCCAATAAGTCATTTCTAACATATTTAATTGGAAAATTTGGCTGATTTCTATCATGAGAAAGTCTAATAACATAACCTATACATCTATAGGCTTGATAATTAAAGGGGCTTTCAAGATCCCAAGGTAAGGTATTTAAAAAAAGAGTTCTTTTCGAAAATAATCTCGTGATATTTATTTTAAGTAAGAGATAATCAAGATGATCAATTTTATAGATAGGAAGTCTTATCGTGGTGATAAAAACCGAACCGAATGATTTAAATAAACAGTGTGGTAAAGGAAACGTGTTATACCAATCTAAAGGTATCACCTACTGTGAAGAAGAAAGTGTCTTTCTCAATAAATTTAATGTTGATGGTATTGCTAGAGTACCATTCGATGAATTTATCACTATTCCTCAATACAAATTAGCGCTTACAGCAGCAACTATTCCAGCAAATAAAAAAGAGTTCTTACGCTTTAATATGGGAGTAAACAATTCTATCGTCGGTGGAAAATATTTAGTCATGCCTATAATGAGATCTGGCAGTGATAGTACTAAAACAGGCTATGTTTCACCTTTATTATCAATTGATGAAGCCATGGTTTACAAGGTTAACAATATCACAAACCATATCAGCTATAACGACTTACCCAAGATGGTATCAAGCGGAAAGTTAAACTTTCAATCTTGTGTATCAGGAATCTTTGATATAGCGAGCTTACAACACTCAATTGTAGATCAGCGTTATGCCATCAGTCGGCCAGATCTGACACGTGCACAAAGGGTATCAGCTGGTGTTGCTATAACCTCTCTTAGTCTGATTAATTTTATCGCCATATAGCCAAATGATAGGCGTTAAGCTCTATCCTGTCATTCAAGTAAGAATGGCAGATTTTATCATTATGTGTTTTTTTAATTTATGCAGTTGATTGATATAATTAGTCAATGAGTGGTTATCTCCCCATTCCCAAGGACATTCTCCGCCAAATGTGATATCAAACTCCTTATTCACGTGTCTATAATCGTTTCCTAAAGAGTCCTTTAAAGGTAGATTTGGCACTTCATCATTTAAATTGACAACTCTCCATGAATCAGAAATTGCACTATTATAAATTGAAGTAAACTCAGGAGAACCAACACGAGGTCCAGCAAATGTATAGAGGGCTAGATTACTCAGGTTTGTATTCTTTGCAATATCGAGCGTATTCAAAACGGAAAGTGCGGCTCCCAAGCTATGACCAGTTATGTATAGAGTCCCTTTTATCTGCTTCTCTTTAAGGAAATTCAAAACAATATTTTGAGGTGAAGAACCTGACTGATCTGTCGCGTATAACTGATAAAAACCTAACTCAACGTCGATATGTCCAGGAAGATAAGAACATCTTACTTGCTCAAACTTAACGTCTTCTACCCACTCTTCAACTGAACTCGTTCCACGCCAACTAACATAAATGTTGTCCCCCCTTAGAAACGACGAACCCTAATGGGACATGCTTACTCTCATACATCGCTTGAAATGTGAGCTCTAGTTTATATCCTTCAGGACCAGTCCATACCTTTCTTTCTTTGTAGGCATCATATTGACTATATGCATCATTACTTAAGCAGGCCAACTCTAAAGCCAAGTCTAAATCAAAACCTTTTGGTAGGTCCATTTTATTCTCCTCACTCTATATTATGGCGTCATTTCAACGCCGCATTCAGCTGGAAAACTGTGATTCAACTTAAATAACACTCAAAATAAGATAAAACTCATTCAATTTCGATCTCTCTCTGTCAATAACGAGTACTAATCGGTATAAATTAATTTCAACGAATGCATTAGCGACCCCTACACATACATATTATACGACCAGCTCTAACGTCGCAGGTATTCATCAAGCAACAATAAGACTATTTAACGGCACAGAGAATGGCGGTATTGCGATGACGAATAGAAAGCGAGAGAGATAGAGTAAGTTTACTCAAGTGACTTTAAAGCGGTGATACCATGCCATACAAAAAAAGCCACTCAATGAGTAGCTTTAATGTTTGGAGCGGTCAGCTAGGATTCGAACCCGGCGTCTTCAACTTGGAAAGCTGACGTATTACCATTATACGATGTCCGCATGGATTGAGATATTACTTCAGTTTTATCGTAATGCAAACAGAAGAAATGTCAGTGTATGTCAGTAACATTTGGCGATAAAGAATCAAAAACGAGAGAGAATAAGTTTACTCAAGTTAACTTTAAAGCGGTGATGCCATGCCATACAAAAAAGCCTCTCAATAAGTAGCTTTAATGTTTGGAGCGGTCAGCTAGGATTCGAACCCGGCGTCTTCAACTTGGAAAGCTGACGTATTACCATTATACGATGTCCGCATGGGTGGAGATATTACTTCAGTTTTATCGCAATGCAAACAGAAGAAATGTCAGTGCATGTCAGTGCATGTCAGTGAATGTCAGTGCCAGTTGTCGTATTGTGGACAGAGAGCAGTACATTAATATGGCTATTTTATACGCGCTGTAGCGTTATTCAGTGCTGTCTCGCTTTTATTATTTTTCGCTTTAACGTCCATACAGCTAGTAATAGAAATTCGAAATGCGTAGGATGCAGCTCATATTACTTTAAGCAATGAGCTACGAGCACCGACATGTCGATCACAACAACAGAACAATCTGTTACCCGCGCCTTACTTATTTCTATTCGCACGCCTTGTACTACGCAACAGGACGTGGACGAATCATTATCTGAATTAAGCCGTTTAGTTCATACTCTCGGATTTTCTGTGGTTGGGACTAAAACGCAACGACAAAAATCGACCAAACAACTGTCAGTATTAGGCTCTGGTAAGCTAGAAGAATTAGCCTCGTTAACAGGTGAAAGCACATTTTATGAAGATGAAGTGCAGATTGAATTAGACCAAGACGAGTTAAGCCAATTATTAGCAACAACAGATGTTAAATGCCAAGCCAACATTGTGGTATTCGATTGCGAACTAAGCCCGAATCAATTAAGTAATGTTAAAGCGGCACTCGGCGTAGAAGTTTACGATCGTACCCGCGTTATTATCGAAATTTTTAGTAAACACGCACGTACTCGTACTGCGAAGCTGCAAGTAGAGATCGCGCGACTTAATTACTTAACACCGCGATTACGTGATGAAAGCAGTGGCGATCGCGAACGCCAAAAAGGCCGTTCAATCAGTGAAACTGTGTTTGAGATTAATCGTCGCCGTGTTCGCACTAAAATAGCCGATCTACGACGCGAACTGACCAAGGTACAACGCGAGATGCAAGGTCGAAGCAGTGGTCGTATCGAGCAGTTAACCGTGGCGTTAGTGGGTTATACCAATGCCGGTAAATCATCTTTAATGCGTGCTCTAACAGGCTCTGAAGTATTAGTTGAAGATAAACTGTTTGCTACTTTAGATACCACGATACGTACACTACAGCCGCCGACACAACCGCGTATTTTAATCTCCGACACCGTTGGTTTTATCCAGAAATTACCCCATGATTTGGTTGCATCATTTCATTCGACCTTAGAAGAAGCAAAAAATGCAGACTTATTGCTTTACGTGGTTGATGCATCAGACGAAAATTTCATTTCGCAATTAGCCATTGTAGATCATGTATTAGGGCAATTAAATATCGATTTGAATAACAAAGTATTATTACTCAATAAGGTAGATTGCTTAAGCGAAGAACAGCAATTAGACCTGCTGGAACGCTATCCCGATGCGCTACAAATCAGTGCGCATGACAAGAGCGATGTCGCGTTCGTACATCAGGAAATTCAAAATTTACTGGAAAAGAAAATGTGCCCTGCCTGTTTTGATATCCCCTACACAGCCAGTGGTGTGATGGGTGAAATTCACAGTAAAATGCAGGTTCTAGAAGAGGAATACCATGAAAAAGGTATTCGTATCACATTAAAAGCAAGCCCGGTTGCCCTAGAGCGATTACATAAAATGCTGCAACTCACTACTTTTTAATACGCAGTTAAAAATAAATTAATGTCGCACTCCGGTTCGGACCTCTGTGTCCGAGCCGGGTATCCGAGAAAATACCTGTGTAGGTGGATAATATTTTCGCTATTTAATTCTAGACCCTAAGTCACGATCTTCACTACTGCCTTTAACAAGAGTATACAACTCATCAACCTTCGCTAACTTTCCATCTTTAAAATAGTAGAAAGCCAAAAATCTTAATTCTGCGTCTCCTCCTCCTTTTTTTGTTAATGTAATTGTATGGGTTTCTGAGATAACACCACTACTATCAACATTTACGTCCTCAAAATGTATTTTTGCGCCTGATATAGATTCAGATAGCACTTTTGCGTGCGCTAAAAAATCAGCTCTCCCATTTGTTCCGGCGCCAAATACTTGCACAAAATCATCAGAAAGAGTCTCATCTAACTTACTCGGGTTATTTAAAAAGTTATCAAAAGTTTGCTCTAAAAATTGGTTAGCTTGTGGATGACTTAAATCACTAAACGTTACCTCTATTGGTGCAGCCTGGCTAAAAGTGCTAAAGCTAAGTAATGACACAGCGAGTAGTTTTTTCTTTAAGAATTTGTTCATGTTTATTCCTCTTTAAAATGTCTACTCAATATATAAGTTAAGCTGTCACTGTGCTTTCGAGATAACGTCAATAGCTTCAGTCTTTGCGCCAAATACGGTAATTTGTTATACGTAAGTTTTGACACACTTTGTCATCGTTATTTCTGACACCGATTCACCTTCGATTCGATAATAGTCAGATATTTCACCAATAACTTTAAAGGCACACTTTAAATAGAGACTTTTAGCAGGCATATTTACCGAGAGTACATTAAGATCAAGCCAATCAATACTACGATTTTCACAACAAAAGCCGACTACTTTTTCCATCATTTTTTCACCGACACCTTGTTTACGGCATTTTTTGCTCACCCCCATACCCAGTAATACTCGATGAAAACAATACTCTTCGCTATGATGCCGTAGATCTATATGGCCACAAATATGCCCAGAGGAATCTTTAGCTAACCAGAGCTTCCTCCAGTTAGGCGACCCTAGATCTGCATCAAAACCATTTTCAAATTTTTCACGCGTTTGCTTTGATACATTATTTTGAGTTCTTGATATCGGCTGAAATAGAGCTTCACCTTCAGCACCATTTTCGGTTAATTGGTCTCCCAAATAATCAAAGAAACGCGCTAAATCTGATATTTTTGCTTCTACTATTCTCATACTCTCACCTTATTGCCATCAGAGGCGCAGAAAACCCTGCATTATGAATGGATCATGTTCTGCCATAGGAACTCTCCTAGTGCTAAAGCGGAACAACGCTATTAACACAGAAAATAAAGAGCAATTAACGCACAAGCAGGAGAATTTTGATATATTACTTTACATAGATGCATCAACACCATGTTATCAACTTTGATGCGGGCATCGTATAATGGCAATACGTTAGCTTACCCAGTTAAAGACGCTCGGTTCGAATCCAGGCTGCCTGCTCCAAACATTAAAGCTACTCATAGAGTGGCTTTTTTTGTATCTAAAAAATACTCATCAGTAATCAACATACCTTCAAGCCTGTATTTCAAAGACGCTTCCGTAATTCGACAACCTCTTGCTTTCAATAGATTTTGTAGTATGTCGAATCAATGCCGCAGTATAGTCCAAAAGAAGTAGTATAAACATAAGTATTAATTTCGTGGATATAGAAGCTCAATTACTATGTCGTTAGATAGGTAGGTAGAGTAAGTAGCTTATTCGGCTTCGAGTCCCGCTTTCGCAGAACTCGCTCTTATCACTTAGTGTTTAACGCTGCTACACATTAGATAAATCTTTCAGTTTAACGTGAATTTCCATTTCAAGATAACCATCAACTCTTGCGTCATTCAAATAACGTTCAAGCATCGGGAACTCATCTGGTTCAAATCCACTATCAGGCAGCCAATCAGAATAGATACTCAATATAGCCTTAATTGTCTCCTCTGGATGCCCTTTATAATAAAGTACAGCGTACTTACCCTTTGGTATTTCAGATAGAGTAAATGGTGAGTTAACCTGAATATCATCACCAATGACGATAGACGAAACATAACGACATTTATCTATAGGTGTCACCGTTGGATTATTAAAAGCAAAGGCAAATCGTTTTTGATCTTCTGGTTTGATACCGTTACCTACCGCCCAATCAATCAGTTTATCCCATGCTGTATATATTGCTTCAGATTCATACCCTCCTTCAGAGGCTAATGTGCATACACGCTGACGCTCAAGTTCTCTTACTTCAATTCTCATATTTATTCCCTTTAAATTAGTATTATCCATCACTTCATTTGTGATGCGATTAGGATACAAATCTGAGGGATTAAAGTCTTTTCCATACTTGCTAGATATTTTTCCAATCTTGCTATCTTTGACTTTGTCTGGATTTCTAATTTCTGACGGACTGAAACCAAAATGAAGCCTCACGGCTTTTGAAAAATTGGCGCTCGACGAAAAACCGCTATCTAAAGCAATTTGAGTAATGGATAGCTCTGTTTTAAAGATCAACAAATTGACCGCTTTCTCTAATCTGCGCCTAGCGGTGTAATCATTAACGGTTTCACCTACAACACCAGTAAAAATACGATGAAAGTGGAATACCGAAAAATGACTTATTTCAGCCACTTCGGCAAGTGAGATTTTCTTAGACAAATGCGCTTCAATATACTTAATTACTTTATCAACACGAGCTTTGTATACTTTATTCATAATTACCTAGTTCTGATTGTTGATCAGATTAAAAATGATCATGGAGGCCTCTTAGCTAAGTACCGATGACACCTACTAACGATTGTATGATTTCATCATTTAAAAATATATTATGACCACCTTCAAGCTCCTTTGATTGAACTTGTTTACCTTGAGACTTTAGCGCTTTTTCATAATTGAGGCTCAAATATGGCTTAGCCGTTTCGTCTTTATTCCCAAAATAAATATTAATTTTAGTATCATCTGAAATTTGGCTTACTAAATCTATTGGTGAACTAATGCCTAAGTCCCCTTTAAAACCCTCATATTTAGATATTTTATACATATCAGCTCTCCAAGCCGGTATATTACAAGGACAAGAAACAATAAATGCATGATCAACAAGCTTGGGATATAAAGATATTAATTTAGCGCTAATCGCCGCGCCGCCAGAGTGCCCAGCAAGAATAACCTTACGAGAATTGTAATATAATTTTAAACTTTCAATGGCTTTAGCAATTTGTTCAATTCTTATATCATCGTAGTTATCTCCGATAGCGTCACCTCTTATACCGTCTGAAATCCGAGATAAATGATCCATATAACCAGGACGAAGCATTCCAATACTGACCACATTTTCTGATAGTTTTGAAACCGTTTCTGCAAACCGATACTGATATGAAGGATTATGAAAAGGTGCGTCACCATGTAGCGCAATAACTAATATAGGGTTGTTCGTCATATTTTTACTTTTGTAAGTCATAATTTTAGTAGAAACATCATCAACAATAACCTCGTCATAAATAACACTATTTTTTGCCATCGCGCTATTTACACATAAGATCAGTAACAGTAATAATTTCATATTCAAAAAATTCCATTTATTTAAAATAAAATACCAACTCGGCATTAAAATCTATTCTTAGCAAGCATTCAGTCCTGTTCACCACCACAAACGCGACACTACTTTAGTGGTACTTTAAATGTTATTCAGAAATAAGCAAATAGCAACATGCAAGTATTACACTGAATACCTATCTCACTTTGAAACTGCCGCATTGTAAAGTTACAACCAAAATAAACACCAACTAAAGCACCAAAAAACCACCGCCAAACACCACAAAATGACTACAACAAATCACCACAAATGTCACCATTAATTATAATAAAACTAAATAATAATTATAAAAAAGTTAATAAATACCTATAAAATAGTTATTTATGCTGCAAACGCACTAAAATGATCATTTTTATGTTTAATTTACCACGTATCACCAAACCCGTAAGAGCTCAAAAAGCACACAAAGAGCACACAAATCAAACTTGACTTTTAAATGTAGGGATATACAGATCACACAATTTGATGTACCGACTTAAAGCAACACGAATTTACATGCTACTTTTGTCGTACCTCCTATTGTGTAGGAAGGGCATGTGAATAATCATAAAGGATTTAAAATGAAAAAAATTATACTTGCGTCAGTACTGTCAATGTTACCGCTAATGAGCTTTGCTAACAACTGTACTGTGCCAGCACAGTTAGATGGATTAACGTTAACGACTTTAGCTAATCCACTTTACGATAAAAAGAAAACTAACGCAGGCACATTAGCGAAAGTAACTTTTGGAGCAGGAACTTACGACTTCAAGGCTTTGAATCGCACTACTCAGTATACATCAAACTATACTTACCAAGTGATCGACTCTACGAACGGAATTGGTCTACTTGAAGGAACTATGGGTGCCTTAAACTACACGTATACTTTCAAATGTCTGACAGACGATTCAGGTATAGGTGTATTTACAGAGGAAGCTGGAAATAAACAGAACACATTCTTCTATAGTAAAGGTTAAGTTGAATTCTCACCAAAAATAACTGTCACTGGACGGGTATTGAGGTGAAAATCAACGATGATCTCACGTAACCGTCGTAATGTAAGATCAGTATCAAGTAATGGTTCGCTACGAGAAATCTAGCGAGCCATTACTGCTCTAAGCACGTCGACAATTTTAACCCTAGATCAAAAAAACCTCCGTTGAAGAGGTCTAATTGACTGTACAGCTACAACAAAACCTAATCGAGTTTAAAGTTTAAAAACCTCTACTGATTTGTTTAAAGAGGTTGCAATATTTGATATTAAACCAACGCACTGCATTACAGACCACCAGCTAGATCTAAATAGTTTCCCGTCGAAAATGACGATTTATCTGAAGCTAACCAGTAGATGGCTTCAGCAACTTCTTCAGGTTTACCACCTCTTTTCAGTGGAATAATATTTTTTAACCTTTCGATTCGCTCTGGCTCTCCACCGTCTGCATGCATATCCGTGTGAATTAACCCTGGACGTACACAATTAACCCGAATGCCTTCACCTGCAACCTCTAACGATAGACCTTTAGTTAAGGTATCTATCGCTCCTTTTGACGCGGCATAGTCAATATATTCATTTGGAGAACCAGAGCGTGATGCTCCAGAAGATACATTAACAATTACCCCACCTAAGCCACCATGACGAGTAGACATGCGCTTTACAGCTTCCCTGCAGCATAAAAAATAGCTGGTGACATTATTTACGAGTATTGAATTGATTCTATCGGCACTCATATCCTCTAAGCGTGACTGCTTTTTCAAAATACCTGCATTGTTCACTAATATTGATACCGAACCGAACGCTTTGTCCACAGTAGAAAACATTCGTACCACATCCTTCTCAGAAGAAACATCGGCTTGAACAGTCATACATTTCCCACCTTCCGCGATTATCGCTTCCGCTAATTGGTTGGCAGATTCTGAATTAGACTTATAGTTGATACATACCGCATAACCTTTACTCGCAAAAAGTTGCGCTGTCGCAGCTCCGATTCCTCGCCCAGCACCTGTAATTATCACCACTTTTCGCGCGCTCATAAAATTCTCCAAATTTACTACTTTAGATAGTTAGAATATTGGACTTCAAGTCCTGCTAGCTCACATTAAGGTTGATAACGATAATACGTGGTTTCCCTAAATCGAGATGATACGACCTCGATTATAAGGATAAATATATTTATTTATGTAAAGATTTGTATTAGTTCAGCTACGACAAACACTTACATTTTAAACATTGAATAGGACTTTTAAAAAAATCTATAATAATCCTATACATTGTTAAGGAGTTTAAAATGAAAAATTTATTAGTATTGTCTTTTCTTGTTATCAGTTTGTCTGGTTGTTCTGGTATTCGTCAAACTGACGAAACGTTTGATGCCCATGCAGAGAATGTAAATGTATTATTTATGCAGTTCCCTGGTGGTGACACCCAAGAACGAGCAATGGAATTAGCGCCAGAAAATGCTGAAATCGTAACAATCAAGTCAACAGTTACAGATACCTCATCATTCCTTGGTGTAGTAAACCGCATCATTGGTGTTGATCAAACTAAAATCGCGGGCGTAATCAAATAAAAAATCAACCTCTTACATAGAAAGTGAAAGAATTATGCTGTGTAAGATCAAGATTATGGTTCGCTACGTAAAATATAGCGAACTAATTCCCACCAATCATGTAGCCGATACGACCCAAGACAACATCTAAAAATACAATTTGTAGTGTAAAGCACCCAAACCTGATAACCCTAGTCAATAATAACTAATCAAATGAAAAAACACTATTTTGTTACAAAGTGTGACAGAACTAAAAAATAAACAAATAACACTGCATCACTCATTTATCAGGGACTTCACCGTTATGCGTACCACAAATATCAAACCGAAACGCGGCACTTGGTATATAGTTCGGATCGCTACGTGAGTACTAGTGAACTAACGTCCCCAAAAACATCATTTCAAGTCAGTTAAACTACCAACATTCAAACACTGACAGCTACCTACCTTTAATTTACCTTGCACTTACCTTTTACCAACTTTAAATTCACCTTTGATTCACTTTTAGTTTACTGATTATTAAGGTATATTTGTGCTGAGTTTTACTTTTATTATATAAAAAGGATTTATTATGAAAAATGTTTTAAAACTAGCTGGCATCGCCCTTACTTTCATGGCTCTTTCTGGTTGTACTGGTACTACCTATAACAAAGAAAAAGATTGTTCAGCTGATTACCTTCTTGTTCCAGCACTTTCTATCCCGACAATGATTGGCGCTTGTGAATCTTAAGACTGTTAAGACTATAAAGTCATAACGCATACTATGTAATATGTTAGTTCGCTATGTGAATGCGAGCGAACTAACTCCCACCAGTAATTACTCTTAGCACCTAGCTAACGGCCATCCAATATCCCTATTAAGATATAATGTCATGATGAGTTTATTTATTTGCTATGGAATTATATTTCTAAATAAAAACAATATGATTAACTTCGTTGGAACAAACCTTAATCGAAATTATTTAACCAGGAGTGATAATCATGAGTAACTTACTTAACCAAGCAAAAACTATCTACACTGTCGCAAAAGACACTGCAAAAACATCTGTCACTGCTGGTTTTGGTGTTTATGGCACTATCCTTGATCAAGCATCAAAATCATCAGATAAAGCAACGCAACTTTTTGAATCTCTTGTTGAGCGCGGTGCGCAAGTAGAGCCTAAACTAAAAGAGCAAACGTCTGCAATCTTTGCTAAAAAAATCACGTTAGGATCAGTTGAATCTAAAGCGCAAAGTATCACTAGCCGTTTGACTGGTGTTCAAGGTTCAAAATTGAGTGAAGTAGAAGTCAAAATTGACCAACTGACTACGCTGGTTAGCGAGCTAAAAACGACACCTGTAAAAGTCATTAAAGCACCAGCAACTGCTGAAGCATAATGACACTTTAACTGTCGTGGTTAATTGAAATGAGCCTCCTGATTGGAGGCTTTTTTGATCTCAATATTAACCACAGCCGAAAGTTTTAATTTAAATACTTTCTCTTATATGTTGATGATTTAGATAAGAGTACTAACGAAGGTATAATAAAAATAAATCCTAAAGAAAAAATTATGTGAGCTAATTCTAATACTTCATAGACCGAAAATAAGGTAATGATTAATAACGATATGATATGCAATTTATGTAGAAATGAATTCTGCTTTGAAAATTTTGCGTAAGATCGAATGATCACAATAACTCCATGAGATGAAAAATAAAATAAGTAAGATAAGATACCACCGACATTAAAATCGATTAAGAGAAAGTCACACATTTAATAAAACTTTAATATTTTATTGGGCAACAGCTGCCTCATACTTATTGTCGATTTTTTGTTGCAGCTTTATAAGTTCTTTAATTAATTTACTATATTCTTTCTTTTCCCGTGTCGAGAGTTCAATTTCACCATGTTGGTAGGCACGCTCCCCTCGATTCATAAATTCGAAACGTTTCGTATTCAGATGTAAAAACTTCTTAACCATTGGGTCATCTATAAGAGGCTTACGGATATTGTTAATTTGTCTATTCTCGTACTTAGTTTCGTTATCGGGAATAAACAGTATTTCCTTCAGGTTTGAAAACATATCACGGGCATTAAGATCAATGTATTTACCATCAGGACCCAACCAAATCGCATGAAACTCAGCCTCTATAAATACACCCACTTTCTCCCAAATAACCCAACCGGTAACCAATGTTCCACCAAATTCATCAATTTTATCTTGGACTAATTGGAAGCACTCATTTTCACGTTCTTGATATTGAGGTTTACAAGGAACTAAAATTGGTTGCGTTCCGCTGATTTCGGAACAAAATGTCTTAACATATGATTCGGATATATCCGCAGCTTTCATAACTCTTCCTTGTGCCTCACTTTGTATAACAGGACATCCCGACTCCCCAAACCTGTTCACCCTAGTCAATAGCAACTAACTAAATACAAGATACCAACCTGACATTAAAGCTAATTCTGAAAAAGTGTGCAGTCCTGTTATTTATGTTTAAAATCCTGTTAATTAATCACAAGATTCCATATCCAATTGATAATATTGGTTTTTTAGCCCTCTACAAGAGAAATGGCAATATCCCTTTACGAACTATGACTCAGTGCACAAATAACCAAAAAGTAATAGAGAATTAATGAGGAACGGAGAAGAAATTGAATTCACTAGCATACACTTCTACTTCAGCAGCACTATTTAGTATGAGACTAATCAGTTTCGCCTCATCACGAATGTCATGCGTAATTGAAGCTCACCCAGCTAAAGCAAGGTGATTCTTGTCGTCAACGGTTTAAGCATTGTGATATTAAATCACTTTAGACTTCTAAAACCTCTTACAAGCATTTAATGTGTCGGTACTACCTACCGCCACAAATTATTTAAGCTGTTATCCTCAACCCTTCATTGTGAATATTGATAGCAGCGTTATGATCTCTGTCATGAGCTGCACCACACGAACAAGACCAGTTTCTTATCGCTAATGACCACTCACCTGAATACAGCGAGCCACATTCATTACACATCTTTGACGATGGGAACCACTGGCTAATAGCTGATACTTTACGCCCGTACCAATCCGCTTTATATTCTAATTGCCTTACTATTTCACCGAAATTAGCATCGTGGATATGTTTAGATAGCTTACGGTTCTTAACCATATTTTTGACTTTCAATGACTCGATCCCTATCACTTGGTTTTCGTTTATAAGTGTCGTCGTCATTTTATGGGTAAAGTCTTTACGGCAATTTGCTATCTTTTCGTGAATCTTAGCAAGGGTCAATTTTTGTTTATTGAAGTTGTTAGAGCCTTTTTTCATTTTGGCTAATCTGCGTGATGCCTTGGCGAGTTTTTTCGCGTATTTATTGGTTAATCGTGGATTATTGAACTTTGTTCCGTCCGAACAAATCGCTAAGTCTTTAATACCGACATCAACACCGACGGTCTTATTCACGACTGGTAGCTGCTTAACATCTTCTTTTACAAGCATTGATACAAAATATTTACCTGATGTTGTCTTTGATACCGTTAATGAGCTGGGTGTACCAGTAAACGGCCGTGACCATTTAATCTTTAATGCTTGCTTCATTTTGGCGAGTATTAGTAATTGCTTGTCCGCGCTCCATTTGAAGCCGTTACTCATATAGCTAGCAGATTGATTACCGTGTTTATGTTTAAACTTAGGATAACCAAAACCTGATTTAAAAAATGACTTAAAGCCTTTATCGAGATGCTTTAGTGATTGTTGCAATGGCACGCTAGAAACAGCTTTCAACCATGAAAAGTTGGGATTTTTTTTAAGCTGAGTGAGGTTTTTACTCCAATCGTTATAATTGGTTTTATTACCCAATTCGTATTGCGCTTTAGAGAAGCCAAGCGCTGAATTGTAAGCGAAACGAACACAACCAAATGTATGAGCAAGTATTGTTACCTGCTCATTGTTTGGGTAGAACCTGTATTTATACGCAATAAGTTTCAATTTTCAGCACCTTACATGACTGTATATATACACAGCACTAAGTTCTAAACTTAGACTCTATGTGCAAATATGTCAATATTAGTAACAAAAAAAAGTGCTTATTGCTACGCAATAATGACTTACATCACCGCCCTAAAGGACAGTGTTTTTCGTCAAAGGTGATAAAAGTATATTTCCTTCAAAACCAAATGATTCTAGTTTCTCACTCTGATAACGAGTGATATTAATGCCACCGATAGGGTTACCAATCATTGGAAGTATAATTTTATTGTAAATATCAGCGATAGTTCTCTTAGAATCAACATCTAATTCCTTATCTGAGTCACAGCCTATTTGAGCAAGCTTAACCTTATCCAAAGGTTCATTATATTCTATCTTTTTATATGTAAACGTTAACCGATATGAAGCCATTTTACGTTCCTTATAATTTACGGTTCAAATAAAATATGCGGGTTAACACTTTAAATTTCAAGCCCTTGATATGAAGATCACAGACATTTCACCAATGACTTTGAAACCACATTTCAAATATAAGTTCTTAGCAGGATAGCTGTATTCAAAACCTGATATTTGAGGACCCATTAAACCGTTAGGATTATTTGGTTGGAATTTTTATTTGCTATGGAATTATATTTCTAAATAAAAACAATATGATTAACTTCGTTGGAACAAACCTTAATCTAAATTATTTAACCAGGAGTGATAATCATGAGTAACTTACTTAACCAAGCACAAACTATCTACACTGTCGCAAAAGATACAGCAAAAAAATCTGTCACTGCTGGTTTTGGTGTTTACGGCACTATCCTTGATCAAGCATCAAAATCGTCAGATAAAGCAACACAACTTTTTGAATCTCTTGTTGAGCGCGGCGCGCAAGTTGAGCCGAAGCTAAAAGAACAAACCTCTGCAATTTTTTCTAAAAAAATCACGTTAGGATCTGTTGAATCTAAAGTGCAAAGTATCACTAGCCGTTTTACGGGTGTTCAAGGTTCAACACTAAGTGAATTGGAAAGTAAAATTGACCAACTGACTGTGATTATTAGCGAACTAAACACCGCACCAAAAAAAGTGACTAAAGCTAAAGTAACAGCTGAAGCTGAAGCATAATAATACGTTAACTGTCGTAGTTAATGAAATGAGCCTCCTAATTGGAGGCTTTTTTGATCTTGGAAATCACCTTGGTGATTAAATTACTGAGATCGGTGAAAATAATATCTATGTAGCCAACTATCGAAGAGGAAACGACGAACATAAGCGCCGCGAATTCCATCCCCGTTATAATTAGGCGTTTATTTGTTTGCGATGGAATTATATTTCTAAATAAAAACAATATGATTCACTCTGTTGGAACAAACCTTAATCTATATTATTTAACCAGGAGTGATTATCATGAGTAACTTACTTGACCAGGCAAAAACTATCTTAACTATCGCAAAAGACACTGCAAAAACGTCGGTCACTGCTGGTTTTGGTGTTTATGGCACTATCCTTGATGAAGCATCAAAATCATCAGATAAAGCAACGCAAATTTTTGAGTCTCTTGTTGAACGCGGTGCGCCAGTTGAGTCGAAGCTGAAAGAACAAACGTCTGCAATATTTACTAAAAAAACCACCTCAGAGCCAGTTAAAACTAAATTGCAAAGTATCACTGGCCGTTTTACGGGTGCTCAAGATTCAAAACTAAGTGAATTAGAAAGTAAAATTGACCAACTGACTGTGCTTATTAGCGAACTAAACACGGCACCAAAGAAAGTGACGAAAGCTAAAGTAACTGCTGAAGCATAATAATATTTTAACTATCGTCGTTAATTAAAATGAGCCTCCTGATTTGAATTGGAGGCTAGTTTCAATGAACTACCACACTCTACAACTTCAAGGTAACCTACTTCCCTCCAGCTAAAGATAAAATTTTCCCATCGCGTGACTTAACCCATTTAGTTTGTGTAAGCCTCAGGAAAGAAGTCAGAGTGCTCGGTGACATCTGATTTATCAGCAGTATTAAGAATCTTTTGAGCTACAGCTAAATCTAAAATCCCCATACCAAAAGGAGAATAAATACGTGTACGCGTCAGATCTGGAGTTACTTTATTTCTGATCACTTCGGCAATACCACCTGCCATAAAATCACTGTGCCCAACTTGTTGACTCGCTAAATGTGTAGAAGTTTGAGACTTCAAACTGTGTTCAATATCATCTGCCACATTTTGTCCACTCAGTATTATTTCAGGTGCAAGGTCACGTAGTGACATGTGAAGAACAGTAGGTGCATGTTTAAACCATTCAGGAGAAAGTATGTATGGGACAGTCGCGGATGTTGCTATTAAAATTAAGTCTGACGTTGTAATTGTTTCCTCAAGTGTTGCACTTTTGGAGTTACTTACGAGTGACTTTTTACATTTATTGCGAAATATAGATGATCTATCTTTAGATAGATCTGCAACATACATTTCCTCAATTTCCCAACCTGAACCGACTAGAAGATCTACAGTACTAAAGGAGATGGGTCCACAACCTACCACTCCTAATCGTTTTATCTTTCCTGGTGTACTGTGGAGGTATTTAGCGCCAATAACAGCAGATGCAGCAGTACGAGCTGCGCTGATTAAGCTACCTTCTAAGCAAGCAACTGGATAGCCGGTATTTCTATCGTTGACGATAATAACAGCAGATGCTCTATTCAACTGTTTGTTAATATTATCAGGAAAGCTGGAAATCCATTTTATTCCGGTAATTGGTTGTTCCGCTTCGAGTGATGCTGGTAAAGCTATAATTCTGTCTCGAGTATTATCAGGAAAGCGTAAAAAATAGCTATCTGGACTCACTGTTTTAGAATCTGCATGCATTAAATAGGCTGATTCTGCAGCTTCAATCACTGACTTAGGGTTTTCATTAAGCCATTGTGAAATATATTTTGAACCAACAACTTTGAATTTAGGAATCGATGTATTTTCCATTAAATTACTCCTTCTATTTTATTTGTAAATTAGATTGCCTGGATTAAGTCAGCCTGATTATTTAATACTGGAAATTTAGAAGATACCCACTCTTGATTATAAATGGTATCAACATACCGATCTCCCATGTCTGGAGAGATCGCAACCACAGTTGCGCCTTTTGGAATATTATCGGCAAATTTATGAACCGCAGAAAGAACAGTGCCTGAAGAACCGCCTAGTAATATTCCTTTCTTAGCGAGCATGCTACACATTTTAATGGTGTCAGTTTCTGGGATTAAAATTAGTTCGTCATAAACAGAGTTCTTACTCAGTGGAGGACGACAACTAGATCCTAAACCTGGAATAAACCTTTTTCCTGATGGGGTATTAAAAGTTACTGATCCGACACTATCTACAGCAATTATTTTTGTTTTTGGTGAGTGTTCTTTCAAATAGATGGAAACACCTCCTAAAGTTCCCGTTGTGCCAGCACCAATGAATATATAATCAAGGTCTGGAAACTCTCGTAAAATCTCTGGACCAGTCATTGAATAATGAGCATTAATATTAGCTATATTTTCATATTGGTTTATCCAAGTTAAGTTAGGCTTAGACTGGATTAGGCTACGGATCAGGGCTATACGAGTTGAAAGATAACCACCGTTTGAATCTTTATCTTTTACAATGATGAGACGAGCCCCGTATGCCTTAATTATTCTGGCTGTTTGGGGTGAAATATTAGGATCACTAACACAGGTAAAGTTATACCCTTTGGTTGCGCAGATCATGGCTAATGCTATACCTAGGTTTCCTGAAGAGCTTTCAATAATGTCCATTCCTGGTTTTAGGGTCCCTTCTTCTTCCAGCTGAGATATCATCGAAATTGCAGATTTTATTTTAATTGAGCCTGTTGCGGATAACCCTTCCAGTTTTACATTTGCGCAGACATCGTTTGTTATGTTTATTTTTAAAAATAAATCCGTTAATAATAACTCCATTGGAGATGTTACAATCATGGTTAGTACTCCATTACTATTTTTATTTGTTGTAACTTACTCAACCTCCCATGTAAGTCAGGGAGATTAACTACAATAAGATAAATAAGACTGCAGAATGCTATATTTATTTCCTTTTTAAATCAAACAATTACGACTTTTGAATCCCCCAACCCCAACCTTCAGAGTGAAGTTTTAACTTGTCGATACGTGTACAATTAGAGTGATCCACCATAAATAGGTACTTACTAAGGGGGGTGGGGGTTTGATGGTATTTCAATTTGAATTATATAACTTTTAATATATTCATTAATTGGTAGTAAAGCCTAAAATATTTATAGATCTAAAAGGCTTCCAATATAGGAGGCCAAACTTAGCGATTTAAACAAATAATAATATTTTTACTCATGTTTCCTCCTATGTGATGAACGGCTATCTACCATTAGTCGTTTATTTGTTTTCGATGGAATTATATTTCTAAATAAAATCAATATGATTCACTCTGTTGGAACAACCTTAATCTATATTATTTTACTAGGAGTGATTATCATGAGTAACTTACTTGACCAAGCAAAAACTATCTTAACTATCGCAAAAGACACTGCAAAAAAATCTGTCACTGCTGGTTTTGGTGTTTATGGCACGATCATTGACGAAGCATCAAAATCATCAGATAAAGCAACGCAAATTTTTGAATCTCTTGTTGAGCGCGGTGCGCCAGTTGAATCGAAGCTGAAAGAACAAACGTCTACAATATTTACTAAAAAAACCACCTCAGAGCCAGTTGAAACTAAATTGCAAAGTATCACTAGCCGTTTTACGGGTGCTCAAGATTCAAAACTAAGTGAATTAGAAAACAAAATTGATCAACTGACAGTGCTTATTAGCGAACTAAACACGGCACCAAAAAAAGTGACTAAAGCTAAAGTAACTGCTGAAGCATAATAATATTTTAACTGTCGTTGTTAATTGAAATGAGCCTCCTGACTGGAGGCTAAACGCGCACTGATAAGTTATTTTTTCGCCTTTGTACTTTCAAATTTGTTCGTATAAACGCCAGGTTTTGTTTTTGGACGCCAAACTTTACGTCCTTTTGTACGGAGTCTTTTTAGAACTTGTAACTTTTCACGTACATTTGAAAAATAGGCCAACTTATTTTTCTCTTCTTCAGATAATAGCGCTGGGTTATGTCGCGAAATTAACCGGAGTAGATGGAAGCGTGTTACTTTTTTAGAAAAAAACCATATTGGTGACCAAGTCGAACCACGAAGTGTCACGCGTTCAAAATCAACGATAGAAACCTTATCATCTTTAATAAGTAAATCGCGCTCTGGTAGAGAGTGACGAGCTACACCTGCACATAACATTCTATCAACCAGTAAGCACAAATGTTGCAGTGCTTCATCAGAAAGTTGTTCCTTATTTTCACCAAGCAAGCGTGTCATTGTTAGAGTGGTATCATCGTCTTTATATTTAATTATTTCAGGAAATCCAGATAGACCTTTTAATCTAAGCAGCGCGAATTTTTCGCGACTATAACGTTTTTTGTAACTTGGTCTAATTTTAAAAGTTTTTACTACTTCCTCATCGCCAATTTCGACCCGCATTTTACCCGTTTCATATATTGATATCATACCCACCAACGAACCTATCATCTTTACAAAAAAGACCAGCCGAATACCACTGGTCTTACCTGAAAAGCATACTAGTTGAAGACAGAATTAGTGACAAGCCTAGTACTGCAAAGCATCGTAAACCATTGTAAATAAGTGATTTTTAAAGTAAACAAGCAGATATCTACGGTGTGCAGCACCTGATTAACTAAAATGCCTAACTTAATGGGTCACTTCATTAGGGGTTTTAATAATGACCAAATGCGAAACCTATTTAATAGGTAAGTAAATATCTGTTACCAATTCACACTCATCCACTTCATGGACAAAATTCAAGTAGTGGAAGAAACAAGGAAAATCACGCAGCGCTTCACCACTATCTGGTAACCATTTTTGATACAAATAATAAACAGTATCACTGATTTTATCATGACTACCTTTATGTTGAGCAACTGCACAGCGGCCACTCGGGATCACGCCCGCTTTTACACCATATTGATTATCTGGAACTTCCCCCTTATGCGTACCGCAAATATCAAACCGAAATTCGGCACTTGGTGTGTCATTCGGATCGCTGTATGGAATACCAAAAGTGTCACTCTTTTTAACCGGAGATAAACTAGTTTCTTTTCTCCAAGCAATAAATTTTGCTACTGTATCAAAAACTAATTTAGGGTCGCCTCTATGCTCTATCTGCGCAACTTTCTTTTCTTCAAAATTAATAACCTTTATGTCCACAACGATCTCTCCAACTATTGGTGGTCTAAATTCATATTTAGAGTGCCACGACTGCCACTCTGGATTGTGCCTAAATTGGGAAGGTGATTGCTTGAATATTCTTTTAAACGCACGCGAGAATGCTTCTGGACTTTCGAAATTTGCTTCGTAGGCAATATCAATAATACTTTTCTCTGATTCGAATGCCAATCTAAAAGAGGCTCGCTTCATTCTAGCAAGCAGCACAAACTGAATAGTGCTAAACCCCATGAAGGACTTAAAGATGCGATGAAAATGATATTTAGAACATATTGCAACGTTGCTCAATGTTTCCAACGACATATCTTCATCTAAGTGATTATTAATGTAATCACAAACTCTTTTAATCCGCTCTTCATGGTATTTATCTACACGCATTATCTACCTTCTGCTTCCCAATTAAGAAATCGAGGTCATGATATATGTGAACATAAACCAATGCCTGATTGAAATTGCTATACCTTCATTTCGCAAGTTTTAATTTATAGTATGAAGAGTGCTAGCTGAAGGTAAATATTACAGTATATTGATAATCAAGCGACAGCTGGGCATATCAGCCGGGATTACAACAGTATTGTCATGTCAAATTATGCTCTCGTAAGCTCACAAAATACTCATAATTAAAAAAAAACAACAAGTTTATTGATAACGACTAATAACAAGCGCACACTACCTTCATTCGAAACGGGGGTGAAACCCAACTCGAAAACTCAGATCACGTTTAAATCGGCAGATTCAACTTCGAAGTACATTACCGCTAAACAGTTATCGCTACTATATGCTCAGCCATTAATTGAGCAGGGGTTTTGTAATCAAGTTTCTTTCTCGGTCTGTCATTAAGTTTTACTATGCCCTAATTAATGCTCACGGATGAACACTGGTCGAAACTGAAAATCTATATTGCTTGAAGAGCGTGTCTATGAGAAACCTGAACATCGTCAAACATTGGAAGGCATTCTGTTACGATGATTTAGAACACTTTCTAAAAACAGCGATTGTGAGTGGTAGTTCATTGATGGGAGCTATATCAAAGCTCATCAGCACAGTGCTGGCGCGGCATCTAAATGTAATCAAAGTATCGGATTACGCCGTGGCGGTAATACAAGTAAAATACATTTTTAAAGTTCAACAGCTCCTAACTGGAAAGGTCCCCGAATTAATATAATTTATACGCTTAGGCTGGACGATTAATATCGCCCCCCTTTTTTAGAGTCTTAAATTATATCTATTTAATTTCTTATTCAATTCAAGAGAGTTTTATGTCTAATAAAGATTTATTCCAATCAATTTTATTAAAAGCTGATATTCAGATCGATGGTAATCGTCCATGGGATATCCAAGTTCATGATGAAGAGCTTTATACTAATATACTAACTGAAGGTTCTATCGCTTTCGGTGAAGGTTACATGGACGGGAAATGGAAATGTGATGATATATCAGAGTTAATTAGTAAAATTTTACGTACGGATATAGAGTCAAAACTAGATGGCTTATTAAAGCTTCGTATTGGAGTTGAAGTAGGTAAAAATAAATTACGTAAGTTTTTTAACCCTCAAACGATTGAACGTTCAAAAAAAGATGTCTCATCTCACTATGATACAGGCAATGATCTGTTTGAGAATATGTTAGATAAAAGAATGACTTACACTTGCGCTTATTGGGAGGATTCAAGTAATATCGACGAGGCACAAGAAGCTAAATTAGACTTGGTATGTCGAAAACTAGACCTAAAAAAAGGTATGCGAGTACTAGATATCGGCTGTGGTTGGGGCAGTTTTATGATATATGCAGCTGAACACTACGGTGTTATTTGTGATGGTTTAACCTTATCTAAAGAACAAAAAAAGTTAGGTCAAGATAGAGTTAATGCTCAAGGGCTAGATGTTACTTTTGTTTTACAAGACTATCGTGATTACCAACCCACTGAAACCTATGACCGTGTAGTATCTATTGGGATGTTAGAGCACGTTGGACCTAAAAATTACAATGAATATTTTGAATGTGCAAAAAGGTTTATGAAAGATGATGCCATTTTCCTTTGCCATACTATAGGTGGTTCAGTTTCGAGAACAATTAATGAAAGTGATCCTTGGATCCAAAAATATATTTTCCCTAATGGTGTTATTCCTTCGATGACTCAAATATCAGGCGCTATCGAGAACAAATTAAACATTGAGTGTGTGCATAATATTGGTCCAGATTATGATAAAACATTAATGGCTTGGTATGAAAACTTTGAAAAAAATTGGACAAATATTGCAAGTAATTACAGTGAAAAATTTTATCTAATGTGGAAATATTACCTTCTAAGTTGTGCTGGTGCATTCCGTTGTCGAGATCTCAATGTATGGCAAATTATGTTGACAAAATTGGGCACTGAAATTCCATTAACACGTCGAGCATCATAATTATATTAATGAAGTCTGCAACTTAGGTTCAAGGTGCAGTCAGTTTTGTTAAAAGCATAGCGAATATTCATGGACTATAGCAAAGAGTGGTCCAAGAAAAGTAGCAGAAACTAGTTTACTTGCATCTGGATTTTAACTTCCAGATAGCATGGTTTGCGCCCGACTATTCCTCTGGCGCGTAGATAGTCACTGTAATTCGCCCACCAACGTCAGCGAGTTTTGAAACCGAATCTTGACTCAACGTGGACTGAAAGGCCCTTGGTGTTGAACCACCATCATAGCCAAAATCAAAGACACGTTTTATGGCAGAGTCCCAAATGGTCCTTAGATCAGATGGTAAACCTGTTATTAGCTGATGGTATTTTTCAATGATGTCATCTTCAGTACTCTCTAGCGTTTCGAAGGCTCCGAACCAAGTACCGTCGACTTCTTCAAGTCGAAACACTGATATTTCATCTCCCCAAAACTCGACTATCGGGGTAATATCCTGCTTTGATTCGACATCCAGATCGACGTTTAAAAAGTGTGTATCGTTCATTGCCTAGCTTACTATGTTAATTTATTCATAAACTATATTATGGCATTTATTAAGGGGTTCCAAGACTTTAATAGAATTGAAATTTTTCAATATTATCCAACATAACCTTTCTATTGTTTGTGCTATGACTACCACACTGATCGCCATACACCTTTAATTCAGGGAATGAATATGCTTTTATAATTTGTTTATTTTTCACCGACGATGTCACAGAAGACATGATCGTTATATATCTTCCGCATACAGCAGCATAGGCATAGGGAATTAAATCTTCTTCGTATACGGTTTCATGCTGAGCACCGTATAAATGGCCTAGTTCATGTTCTAAAGTTAGAGAGTCACAATTCAGATCAATAATCGCAATATTTGGAAAAGAAATAGATACAGTCGATCCGCAAAGACTCTTTGTAGAGGTCGGTGATTTCATTAATAACACTGACAATCTACTACCATCAATTAGTTTTTTGTACAGATTGTAATCCTCAATCATCAATTGAATCATAACTAAATCAAGTCGATCATAATTCACATCAGCCAACGATGAAGAAAAATAAATATGGCCCTGCTTTCGAGTTAATGGGAGAGACGAGTTACTTAGCACTAAGTTTGAGTCTGCAATTGAGTTGGTTATTTTTGATTCGACAAGATTCTTAGGGATGTCATTGCTAACATAGAAGTCTATATAGGTGGAACTTGCCGCTTGACCGTATTGAATAGAGAAAACAAAGCATAACAAATATAACTTTTTAAACATAAGTCTTTAAGCCTTTTGTAATAACGCAATTAATTTGGCCACAAAGAAAGAGCTGAGGTTCAGGTCCCGCTTAAATTGACTTACTATATGTCTGAATCGCAACTACTGCTTTGATCATAGTTCGCAGGAGAACCACTATCAAAACTATTAGAGTTCTGCGTAAGAACTGCAGTTAAAAAAATATAATCTAATAAATGAAAACTAGATCTTTTCTTAATCGGCTTATCTTCAGCTAATAAACTAAAAATTAAACCAGCGCCAATAATTGGTAATAACCATGCCACACTTATTAAAATAACTTTCTGTTTCTTATCAAAAAAATCAGACTTAACTACATGGTAAGTGATGAAAATCCCCGCGTATACAGCCAGGCAACAGAGTATAGTGATTATAATTATCGGAGTGCTCATAGTTTCCGTACCAAGTGACTCATAACATAGGTATAACAGGACAGGTATGGAACTGATTTTATTATATTTTAATTTTATAGCAAGGGAAATAAGTATTAAAAGTCTCATGGTAAATATCGAAATTAAATGGGTAATATGACATTTCTAACGGAGACCTAAAAAGCCTCCTAATTAGGAGGCCAATTTAACTAATCCACTACAGTTGTGGCTTATTTATTCAGAAATTCGAGTTGTACAGATAACCTGCCTATCAGTTTCACTGACATAAGAGGATATACGCCAAATACATAGAGTCAGTAAAGCACTGACAATTCCATCTACAAAATAATGCCATCCAAGGGCAAAAGATCCGATAAAGATAATAAAAGCAAATACCCACAGTGCATATCCCAGTTTTTGATTCACACTAGAGATTGCCAGAGCCATAAGTACAGCAACAGAAACATGCATACTTGGCATCGCTGAGATACCACTACCTAACATGTCTTTATTATTTGCATACGCATCCCATAAATTATTTTGCATAGAAAGACTAGATAATCCAGGCCATCCTTGTTCTATTAACCAGTTATGCTTGTTTTCTAATGTTTGTATTAGTAAGTCATAGGCATGATTTTCAGGATTTAATCGTGGGACAAATGCAGGTCCAGCAGACGATAATAACATGGCGATTACGATACCGATGATTGACCAACACAGTATCGTACTAATAAGAAAACGGGTTCTAACGACAGAGTTAGATGCGAGTAAAAAATAGCATATCACAGTCCACATAATGAAAAACCAAAGGTTGTAACAGAGATCCATGATAAAAATCCCGTAAGGACTTTCGATTAATCTATGAATAAATAGAGCAGGGTCGTGTCCTAAAAAAAACCATCTATCTAGCTCTTGAAATAGCACGTCATACTTAAACATATTGACGATAGGTATCATGTTTTTCATCGTCGAAAAGCATGACATAAATAGACTAATTGCTGTAAGGAGTAAGAAAGATGAGAGCAATTTAGTTCGAGACGCATAGACTAGTGCTAGTGGGTTATTAAAGCACTTAATGGGTTGGGGCTCTCTATTGATTAGTCGCTTAAAATAGTAAAAAATTACATAGAGTAATGTTGAAATTGGTATGATAAATCCCAGTGCATGAAAGTAAGAAAAAAAACGTAATTGATTAGTATAATCATAATAAAAAGTAAATATTGATATTGATAGCACCATAACTAATATCAATAAATATATTGATCGATCCTTTATAGCCTCCTTATATACAGATAAAGATTCATCGCGGACAATTTGTATTAACTTGGTATTTAGTAACATATCACACTGATAACATTTAGGTAATTTAGCTGGGAACTGTAACACACCTTGAATTAAAGTGTTGAATAATCAAGAAAACTTCGCATAACCAAAAGAATACTCATGCTTCCTCCTATGTGATGAACGGCTATTTATCGTTAGGAGTTTATTTGTTGGCGAGTCACTTTATGATTAATGGCGGGAATATTAAGATCAAAAAATGGGCCGCCGCAGGCGGCCCATGTTCAAAGATAAAGATGAAGTTAATCTTGAGGATAAGAAAGAATCTATTAAAGATACCCTATGAGCATCTTTAATATTTGGTTCAGTCAGTCTTATCCGGACTAAGAGTTCTTATAGTTCAAAATCAGGCAGCTTAATTTTCTGTTTATTTATTGCTTTGGAATACTCTTCGCCATATACAGTAAGAACTGCAATGTCTTTTTTAGTTTTAACATCTTTTTCTACATCAACAGTCAAATAAAGTATCGGAGCCCTTGATAGCCTATCATGTTTAACGAGGCAATAGTCTATACTCTCCTCCACGCCTTGAATATCCATCAGCCAGACCCACCCAGATTTGTCCAGAAGATCTCCTGTAACGCCTATCTTACAATCTTTTCCTGTATCCTTCAGACTAACGTCAAGTCTCTCATTGTTCTCCGTATTCCAGATGATGAACTTTGAGTAAGTGCGACCATCAAGTGGGTTATATGTAATGAGCCCTGTAGATGAAGTGGTTGGAATAGGGTTCGTACACTTAGCTGAATAGTTTGCATTAGTACATTGAAGTGAAAATCGCGGATCGCCTCGTTGGTAACCGAAAATATCTGCATTAAACGATAGATCCATCCATGCAAAAGAAGGTGCTGAAATAGCAAGAGACGTTAGTCCCAAAAGTATTTGTTTTTTCATTTTTATATCCTCTTTAATATAGTCCGCACAGCCTCTCACACAATACACACTTAAAGACATGTTATTTATACTTGTTTACATTTGAGCTTTATTTACTTACATCTATATACATCTCTACACACTCATTTACATTTGCGGTGCTTGTAGCGTAAGATTCGCCCCCGAACCAGCACCCGCCAAAAATAATATCAGGCGTGTAGCTGGTGACCATCAAACACCTAAAATGCAAACAAAACAAGGTGTTGCATATTTCACAACTGCGCATAATCACCTTTATGTAAGGTGGCGTGTTCGGGATCTAGAAACCCTTTCCTCGAATCTAAAAATAATCAAATAACTTAATGTTAAACTCTCCAGCAACTCTCAATGCTTCTTTCAATGCAACAGGATACGAAAAGATTTCTAAAATCATCTTTAATGCTTCCCTTTGTTTTTATGACACTTTTCCTACGATTGTTATTCTTTTAATGGCTTTAGGCGGATATTGCAAAAATCCGCCACTTTTCAGGCGAGGTTGCTTGGCAAATAACCCTAATTTCATTCTCATATTTCCAATCAAGGGTTTAGTCGCTAGCACCTTGCTCTCAGCAGGCTTTGGCGTATGTTGAAGCTATGTCGCCGTACAGCCAAAAAGAAACAAGGGTAAAATCAGTATTAAAAGTCTCATGGTAAATTTCGAAATTGAATGGATAATATGGCTAAAGATAAAGGGGGGTGTTTTAATAATTTATGCTCTGAATGAAAAGTTTTCCTAAACAGATGCCAGCCGCCCTAAATGAGGTAAATAGGTAAACCACCTGTTCACATTTCCAGAATCTCCTAACATAGGAGATAGCTTCAACCAATCAGGGTTTTACTTCGAAGTAAATACCAATAAACCATTAGTTTAAATCATAACTTATATGGTACCTTCATACGGATATTTAAACCTAGAAGATAGATTCCATAATAAAATTCAACTTTCGACAAAGTAACACTGAAACCTATGATTAATAAAATTAAAACAACTCAAATTAAAACTGCCGCGGTTTTCAGTTTTATCTTTATGTTACTTTCTTTAATTTCGTTTTTTATGCTCCAAAATTTCCAACACTCTGTAGCCACAACATTAGCAAGCCGCACTGCTGAAGTGTTAGCTACTACAATCAACCAAGCTAGAATTTCATATAGTGCTCATACAACACCACTAGATTTGCATCCAGATATTACTGTCGAAGCTTTATATCATGGGAAACCACTATCACTTCCCAACCCTACTACATTTGCTATTGAATTAGGTGAAGCTGTTACTCGTTCCTCAGCAGGATTTATGTTGCTCACCTACAGTCAATATCCGTTTAAAAATAGAGAGAATATAGGTGGACCACAAGACAGTTTTCAACATGATGCTCTTTCACAATTAACTACATCATCCCCAACATTTGAGCGAATCGAAGAGCTTAATGGAATACAAGTATCACGCTATGCTGAAGCGATTTTTATGACGAAAAGTTGTGTAACCTGCCATAATAATCATCCTGATAGTCCTAAAAAAGATTGGCGAGTAGGCGATGTACGTGGTGCAATTGACATTGCCATCCCCTTAAATATTGATGAAAAAGATCTATCTGGAACAATGAGATACTCTTATGTGATATTTATTTCTTTCTCAATAATTAGTTTGTCATGTATATTTATAACGCTTAAAAGAGCGCTGAGCTTGTCTCAAGAACTAGAGCTTGAAGCTCCCCTACCTCGCTTCGCGCCCGACAAGTCGGGGAAGGAAGGGGATTCTTGTCGTCAACGGCTTAAGCATTGCAATATTAAATTGCGTTAGTCTTCCAAAACCTCTTACAAAGCGTTTAACGTGTCGGTACTACCTACCGCCACAAATGACTTAAGCGGCTAGCCTTAACCCTTCTCTGTGGATATTGATAGCCGCATTTTCGTCCCTGTCGTGTACTGCTCCGCACTTGCAAGTCCAATTTCTAATCTTTAAAGACCACTTGCCAGAATGCAGCAACCCGCACTCATTGCACATTTTACTTGACGGAAACCACTGGCTAATAGCTGATACTTTACGCCCGTACCAATCCGCTTTATATTCTAATTGTCTTACTATTTCACCGAAATTAGCATCGTGGATATGTTTAGATAGCTTACGGTTCTTAACCATATTTTTGACCTTCAACGACTCGATGCCTATCACTTGGTTTTCGTTTATAAGTGTCGACGTCATTTTATGGGTAAAGTCTTTACGGCAATTGGCTATCTTTTCGTGAATCTTAGCAAGGGCCAATTTTTGTTTATTGAAGTTATTAGAGCCTTTCTTCTTTTTGGCTAATTTGCGTGATGCCTTGGCGAGTTTCTTCGCGTATTTATTGGTTAATCGTGGGTTATTGAACTTTGTTCCATCCGAACAAATCGCTAAGTCTTTAATACCGACATCAACACCGACGGTCTTGTTCACGACTGGTAGCTGCTTAACATCTTCTTTTACAAGCATTGATACAAAATATTTACCTGATTTTGTCTTCGATACCGTTAATGAACTGGGTGTGCCAGTAAATGTACGTGACCATTTAATCTTTAATGCTTGCTTCATCTTGGCGAGTGTTAACGATTGCTTGTCCGCGCTCCATTTGAAGCCGTTACTCATATAGCTAGCAGATTGATTACCGTGTTTATGTTTAAACTTAGGGTAACCAAAACCTGATTTAAAAAATGACTTAAAGCCTTTATCGAGATGCTTTAGTGATTGTTGCAATGGCACGCTAGAAACATCTTTCAGCCATATAAAATCGGGATTCTTTTTTAGTTGAGTGAGGTTTTTACTCCAATCGTTATAATTGGTTTTATTACCCAATTCGTATTGCGCTTTAGAGAAGCCAAGCGCTGAATTGTAAGCGAAACGAACACAACCAAATGTATGAGCAAGTATTGTTACCTGCTCATTGTTTGGGTAGAACCTGTATTTATACGCAATAAGTTTCAATTTTCAGCACCTTACATAACTGTATTTATATACAGCACTAAGTTCTAAACGTAGACTCTATGTGAAAATATGTCAATATTAATAACAAAACAAAGTGCTTATTGCTACGCAATAATGACTTACATCACCGCCCTAAAGGACAGTGTTTTTCGTCAAAGGTGATAAAGTAAAAGAAAGAACCACTGTATTAAATGAAATTGCACATACTGACTCACTTACACTCATTGCCAATCATCGTTCGTATGTTGAATTTTGCGATAAAATAATTCAGCAACAAACTCCATTCTCAGTCATTATTTATGATCTTGATTACTTTAAAAAAATAAATGACAAATATGGTCACGATGTCGGAGATGAATGTTTAATTGCAGTGGTCAATGCGGTTTCCTCTGCATTACGTAAAGATGACGACTTCCATGCGCGTATTGGTGGAGAGGAATTCGCCATAATTTTAACCAATACCTCAATGCTAGAATTAGATGTGATAGCTAAACGCGTACTCAAGTGCGTCAAAGATATTAATATCCCACAGCATAACGATATAAAAATAACTTGCAGCATGGGCTCTACACTCATTACTAAGTTTGATGGTGCGACTATTAAAGATATAATTAAGGTCGCAGATAACGCACTTTATGAAGCAAAAAAATTAGGTAGAGATAGATGGGTACACAAGCATTACAATATAAATTAGGTATTTCAGAAAGTATGAAATTCACTACACCCAAAGTCCTTTGCTGTGGATATATAAAAATTCATCGCATCAATAAATCTGTCTGCTTTCTTCCTGCTTCGGGTATAAAAACGTTTTACTATATGATTTTCATCGTTACGTAACTGAATTATATACCAGTCTCTTTTATGAAAGAGTTCCATGCTATCTAACGAATTAAAATAGAGTGTTGATGTAACATGCTTACTCTTTGTTTTTGTCACACCAGTTGAGATTGCAGAAGTATTCGAGATAAGCGTAGCGCTAGCAACTCCCCTGCCCTTAGATATAGTGCCGTCTCCAAAAGCCAAATACTCATCTGTAATAAACATGCCTTCAGGTCTATATTTTAAAGGCCGCTCAGGGACGATTTAAACCCTAGATCTAAAAAACCTCCAATCAGGAGGCCAAATTAACGATCACACTACAGACTGTAGTTTTATGCGACCGTTCTTATTTGTTGATTATATTTACTGATGATATGGCATTATTAAGCTCACGCCTTGCTTCCAACTCAGTTAAAGCTAAATCTCTCTTTTCCACTTTAGCTAATAAAAAAGATGTATTGTTATTTTTATTATCCTGAACAGCTTTAGCAACAACACTTATATTAGGATACGTTGACTCAAGAACGCAAGATCCTATCGCTGCAGTACCTTCTGGGTATTTATTGTTAGATACTTTTTCTGCAGCTGCTGCTGTACCTTCTGGTACTGCAATTTCCTCTGCATTTAATGGAGCCTTCCATCCTGAAATCTGTTTTAACGCTGCTGGGTGTGAAGCTATATACTTAATTTCAACTCCCTTATCAATATCACTCTTGCTCATTAAAACACACATTTCAATTGGAATTGAAATCAATGCTTTAACATCAATAATTTTATATTCCTGAACAGCTTCAACACTAGCTCTAACAAGGTTTCCTGTTATCGTTGAATTGGTTACGGCTGCAAAAGCGAGTTGGTTATTATCATCAGCTTGCTTGAAAGCATTTTTAGGTGTTCCTGAAAATTCAACATCAGATTTTAGTTTTGGTTTCAGTGAAAACAACTTGGTGATTGCTGCATCATTAAAACTCCCCTTAGATGCTTGCACATATACAACAGAACTATCACTTTCCACTGCATAAAATGCGAAACCAATAGCAGCAACAATTCCAATAGGTAAAATATATTTTTTAAATTTCATTTAAAACGATTTCCATATCCCAAAATTGGTATTTAATCATATTTCCTATGTAATATTAAGAAAAAAACCGCCGAACAGGAGGGGAAATTCAATAAACGTTTGTGGGTTAACGATATGGCTAAAGATAAAGGGGGGGGGGTTAATAATTTATGCTCTGAAGATAGTTCAATAGACCGCATATTGACGATTTTATCTAAATACAAAAACTCCAATCAGGAGGCCAAACCACTTAAAAAGTAATATAACCCTTGCCTCCTTGAACGATCGCGTTTATATTTTTATGTTTATAAATCAAGGATGAAAAGATGTACCGTGTTGTAATAATATTTTTTGTCAGCATTCTTAGCGGCTGTAAACTGCTTCCCCCAAACTTTATCAATCAAGATAACTCTGTTGTAGTTAACAACCCAGATGTTAGCGTTGAAATTGATGAAAACTATTCTTATCTAGGTGAATTTGAATTTTCTGATTATTTGCAATATTCAAATTCTTTAGGCGGTACCACCCACAATGGAGATGGACTTGTTTTTTATAACCCAAAAGATAAATCATTTGTAACGCTCAAAAAGAAAACTTGTAATCGCTGTGTTTTTGATCGAGAGGCTATTCCTAATGTTATTAAAATTGATAGAAATGTATTCAATAAATACAAAGGCCGCTTTAGATTATCAACAGATACTGAGTCTGAAACGAAGCTCTTGGCCTTAATGCAAAGTACTGATGATTCAATAACGACTGAAACTATATTTAACTATAAAGAATATAGTTATGCTTCTGGTAAGGAGTATTTTCAATTAAGAGTAATATATAACGGTGGTAAACCGAGTGTCGAGGTTGATAATATTGTGAGGATAGTTGCAATTTAAACTGTTTTACCTCCCCCTACATGATGTGAGATAAGAAGATAGGCCGTCTGTTGGCGGTCTGACTAAAATCTAGCGAACCAACGGGTCGTATATGCGCCTCGGCTAAAGCCGAAAATAAAGATTTTATCGCCACGCTCATAATGTTTACATAATTCGAAATAGGCTTCTCTTATGTTTTTAGCCAGCCCCTATTACGAACTGTCGTCATGATGAAACTTACTCCGCCGAAGACTTACTTTTAAGTTGTTTTATTTCAGCTTTTAACTTTCTGATTTCTAACCTGTCAACACAGAACATAACAACAATAATAACGATAAAATAAACATCGATATATTCTGTTATCAAAGGAGACCCAATAAATGCAAATGCTGAAAATCCAAGCCCTGCGATGATCAATAAAAACTTATCTTTTATGAATTCAAAAGTCATTATGCTATCGCCCTCGCTCGTAGACCGTATATGCTATACCAGTCTCTTTTATGAAACAACCAATCCTGCCGCTATTGGCACCTAACGCTAAATTCATCTGCGCTATCCCACGTAGTTGGATCTTTACAAGGGTTGTTCATATCGAATATGGCAGCAACATCCTTTGAGTTTTGAAAATCGATACAACGAGCTAATTCCAATGTTGAGCCTGATTTGGCGGTATATGGTCTAGTTTCCCACGTTTTATATGTATCATTAAGCGCAGCATAAGCTTCCAATATCATATTGCCAAACTCTCGATAACCATTAAGGGCTTTAATGGCGTCATCATGAATATCAGAATCTTTGTATTCAGTTGCTAAACACATTGCCAAGGCATAATTGTTAAACAGCTGTTTTTTCAGTCGCTTTATCTAACTCATGAGCATAACTAGTAACACTTAAAATACAGGCTAACATGGTTATGATTAATCTTTTAGAGTCCATAAATATCCCTTATTTGATTGAGGAAAGTAGCAATGATCAGTGCACTGTAGTCCACTCCAAATAGTTGCATGCCCAGAAGCATCTACCCATTCACTCACCTCCACAACAAGTATTCCTTTATGTTTCGAAAATTTTGAAGCCGCTTAGTTCTCTGCTTGAAGGGCTTTAAGATATAATGATATTTGATACCGCTAGCTTTACTCCACGACTTTATAAGGTTCAAGTCCGCTCCTACTGTTAAGATCAACTAACGCGAGTGGTATGTAGTCAACAATGAGCTTTAATTTTTGGAGTACAGAGACATGGACACTTGGGGTATTTATATCGGTTACCGATGCGACCCTTGGCTCCTTTCCTCCGTAGTAAAATTTGTATGAATCATGTATTTTTTTCGATACATCTTCAGGGTAAGGGTAATGACGAATATCTAATTCTACTTTGTGTTTTATTTTGGCTATCATCCAATTAAATGCGACATTAGAATGGTGCCTTTCTTTGTATCCCCCACCGACATCAGCATGAACGCCCGAAAACCAAACCTGCTCTATAACTTGATTATCAGTACCAGCACGCGTTGCCCATAAGGTAGGCTTAAACGTTTCCTCTGCTCATCGATTGATACGGCATGGTATGCATGCAAAGCATCTTTGTTAAGTTTTGTATCATGAAATTGAAGATATTGATGAGTGATTTCTTTTAAGAACCCGATAGGGATACCAAGCGAACCGACAGTGTCCCATACGCCAATCACTTCGATCTGACACATGATATTATTTTGTTTAAAGCTGTTTTTTTCGTGGTTATCTGCATGCTTATAAACATCGAAAGCATGTTCAATCGCCGTCTCAGTAAGCCGGTCTTTATTTAACAATCCACAACTGTAGATCATACCAGCGAGTGAACGGGCGGTATATGCGCCTCGGCTAAAGCCGAAAATAAAGATTTTATCGCCATGCTCATAATGTTCACATAATTCGAAATAGGCTTCTCTTATGTTTTTAGCCAGCCCCCACCCTGATATCCCACCAATGAGACGATTGTACCAGTCCGAGCCGACGCCTTCGTCGTAATACACCACTTGCCGCTTTGGTTGGGTTTTATCTAAGATCTCCCACAAATTCCGAACATTAGTTTCTTCGTTTACTGCATGCGGATCCTCATCTGGTTTACTCCATGTACCATCTAGACAAAGAATAATGTTTTTACTCATGCTTCCTCCTATGTGATGAACGGCTATTTATCGTTAGGAGTTTATTTGTTTGCGATGGAATTATATTTCTAAAGAAGCGCAATATTATTCATACTGTTGGAACGAGCAGGATTTGAATTACCCAAAGGGCAAATGAGCCATGTTTTAAGGCACACGTTTGCGAGTCACTTTATGATTAATGGCGGGAATATTCTGGTGCTGCAGCGAATACTTGGTCACGCATCAATTCTTGATACGATGAAATATTCATATTTTGCACCAGAGCATTTAGAGGATGCGGATTAGGTTTAATTCGTTGGTTAATTAATAACTGTATTCTCAGGCCACATAAAATAGGCACCAAAACGCTTACTATATTTAAATTCACCACCTACATCCTTACCTTTATCTGTAAGTGAGTGCTTATCATCAATCAGAGACAAATAACCTACAGAAGTTAATTTCTCAATTAAATCTGGTGTTTTAAGTCCGAGTTTCTTAGCAAGTTTTGATGATGTTAATTTTGCTATGTCAGTATCATTAATGTTTTCGCTGACTTCAATTTCTGGTGATTCTTTAGGCACTATTTTTTCTAATGAGATACGAATTTCATCACTAATACGGATGATCCGTTGAGCCTCTTCGTAGGCATCTTTATACATAACTGCATCTTCATTACGAGAAACATGTATACCCATTTCGTTATTATTCACTTGGCTAAATTCATATAAATTGAGGCTTGTTATAATGCATGATTCTTCGTTTAGATAGCATTTAGCATGTAGGTTTTTACAAAAACTAGTTCTAATAAAGGTCAGTTCCTTTAACCAATTAATTTCGTTTGGCTGTAGCTCACTTTTACCATATACAATGCGAACATCTATCTTTAATCGGTTCTTATCTTCTAATAACTCTTTGATGCGATCATTCAGCTTGAGATACGGACTAATCAAAACCAAGCGTTCGGATGCACCCTTAATTAATTCTTCAAGATAGTAATTAGTCGCGCTTGTATTTAGAAATTTAGCCATCTGATTTGAAATCCTTATCAATAAAAACTGAGTAATAAGATAAAGTTAACATGTGAATAACCTGAAAACAATGGCATGAAAAACCCCCTGCTACCTAGAAATACGTCTTGGATAAAATATTTAAATAAGCATTGAAAATAGACATTTAAATTAGAGTTAGCTCGAAAGGCATATTCACCAAAATAGTGCAAAATCATCTTGGTGATATGTGGGATATTTAACGGATTAAACTGTCAGAAATACGGTTCTAACATGACATCTCTAACTGGGACCTACATTGGCTGTTAAAGCAAGTTAGAAATGTCACATAGTTCACCAAGATAGGAATGTCACATTGGTTACTTATCCGGTTTTAATGGTTCGCGTAAAATAGGATTGATTTGTCGTGCTCTTTTTTGTGCTGTTCGGCTGAACGTTTGCGCGCTTCTCGTTCGCTCCAACGTGTCACTTCTTTCTTCCTGACTGCGTTTAGCAAAAGACAGGGCCGCACCCAACCGTTTGTTATCAACAACCGCACCTTGATTAACCTGTCGCAGTTTATCGAACACGTGGTAAGGCAATGCCTTACCACAATGCTTTATGCTCAATGTGCCATCCGGGTAGTCGTATACCATGACGTTCTTACCTCCTAAACGCGCTGTCGCATCCGTAGGCTCTATCAGGTAAACCACTTTGTCGTATTGCAATGTTAACGCGTTCGATACCTTACGGGTCTTTTGACGCGCGAATATGTCGTCGAGTTCTTCTGAACTTTCCCGTAATGGACGGTGTGCTTCTTCTAAACTATGCGGCGCTCGACCAAAGCGGTGATTGAAATCTGCAATGAAAATAGGCAGCCACGCGTTCGCTTGCTCCATTGAATCAATGCCTGCAAGTCGCATTTCTTTGATTAGCCTGTCTTGTAGGGTTTTGTTTGCTCTTTCAACTCGCCCCTTAGCTTGAGAGCTGTTAGCACAAATTAAATCGATATTTAATTCATACAAGGCACGACCGTATTGTGTCATCTGATTACCACTAAGAGGCGCTTTCTTATTGATTCTAAAGACAGAATGCTTGTCGCTGTAAAAAGCGATGGGCTTGCCATGTTGCTCAATATATTCCCGTGTCGCATTCATGTAATCATATGTTGATTCCACTTCACTGAAGCATAATGTCATTAATCTACCGGTGGCATCGTCAATAAATACCAATAGACAACATTTATCTGCACGACCTTCGAACCAGTCATGATGTGAGCCATCAATTTGAATAAGCTCACCTAAAGACTCTCGCCTATACCTGGGTTGGTAAGTCTTTGGCTTAGGTTTCGCACGGGACTTCCATAAGCCTTCGTCAATCATCCAGTGCCGTAATGTCTCTGATGACAGCTTGATACCATGCTGTTCGAGTAATTTCTCATTCGCAAATGTAGGCCCGAAATCCGCGTATTTATCTTTGATAATACTCAACGTATGTCGTTTGAACGCTGGTGAGAAACGTCGATTACTTGGCTGTCCTCTTTGCAATGAGGCTAACCCTGATGCACCGTTGTCACGGTATTTGTTAACTAACCGTTGAACCTGTCTTCGCGTTAAGTTAAGGGCGTTTGAAGCATTTATTTGGGTTAATCGCTTCTCACAAACGTCACGAATAACATCAACACGATTTAATTCTTTTTGATTCATAGCAAACAGCATGACACATAGCTCTAAAGAGGGTTAGTAATGGAAACTAATCCTATCAGAATGTGACATCTCTAAGTTGGGGAAATGTGACATTACTATATTGGGTTAACATGGTGAGAAACGTCGATTACTTGGTTTTCCTCTTTGCAATGAGGCTAACCCTGACGCACCGTTTTCACGGTATTTGTTAACTAACCGTTGAACCTGTCTTCGCGTTAAATTAAGGGTGTTTGAAGCATTTTCTTGAGTTAATCGCTTCTCACAAACGTCACGAATAACATCAACACGATTTAATTCTTTTTGGTTCATAGCAAACAACATGACACATAGCTCTGATAGGATTAGTAATGGAACTAATCCTATCAGAATGTGACATCTCTAAGTTGGGGAAATGTGACATTACTATATTGGGTTAACAATTATAATATGTCAACAAAACACAAATAGTCTTACATTTGGCTAACAATTATGTAGCATCTCGCTTTTCATGTTAGGTTAACATTTTTATAATTTTTTTATAACAAAATTTGCTTGTTTGTTATGGCTGAAAATAAGTATAATTCTGTAAACTATCGTGTAGAAATAACGTTAAATTTAAAATTAAATAATGAGAAAATAAAATGAGAAAATGTTTATTAATTTTGTTGGTCCTGTCATCGAGTGCTAATTCTGCTGATTCTGATTCTGGTGAATGTGTTACAGGAACAATAACGGGACTTAATGTTGGTCAAATGGGGAGTGATAAATCTCCGTCTCGTGCATCAGATAATTTATCTGTGCGAATCGAGTCTAATAATTGGAATAAATCTCAAAACCATATTAGATGCGATACCAGTACGGGTACGCAATGCTGGATAGGTATTAAGAGCTCGTCAAGTCTTGGTGATCCTCAAGGTCGAGTTATGTATGACGCCATAAAATCAGCGTATTTTCTTGGTCATGAAATTACACTGTATTCACATAACCTTAGCAATGGTAAGTGTGAAAGCTTCGATCAAGTTACCTTGCTAAAGTAAATAAAATAATAAGTAATATTTTAGGTTTGTGATAAGTATATCGTGAAATATGAGTACTTATCATTTAAGAAAGGATGTCACGTGAATTACACTAAATTAACCCTATAAGGTTCAAGTCCGCTCCTACTGTTAAGATCAACTAACGCGAGTGGTATGTAGTCAACAATGAGCTTTAATTTTTGGAGTACAGAGACATGGACACTTGGGGTATTTATATCGGTTACCGATGCGACCCTTGGCTCCTTTCCTCCGTAGTAAAATTTGTATGAATCATGTATTTTTTTCGATACATCTTCAGGGTAAGGGTAATGACGAATATCTAATTCTACTTTGTGTTTTATTTTGGCTATCATCCAATTAAATGCGACATTAGAATGGTGCCTTTCTTTGTATCCCCCACCGACATCAGCATGAACGCCCGAAAACCAAACCTGCTCTATAACTTGATTATCAGTACCAGCACGCGTTGCCCATAAGGTAGGCTTAAACGTTTCCTCTGCTCATCGATTGATACGGCATGGTATGCATGCAAAGCATCTTTGTTAAGTTTTGTATCATGAAATTGAAGATATTGATGAGTGATTTCTTTTAAGAACCCGATAGGGATACCAAGCGAACCGACAGTGTCCCATACGCCAATCACTTCGATCTGACACATGATATTATTTTGTTTAAAGCTGTTTTTTTCGTGGTTATCTGCATGCTTATAAACATCGAAAGCATGTTCAATCGCCGTCTCAGTAAGCCGGTCTTTATTTAACAATCCACAACTGTAGATCATACCAGCGAGTGAACGGGCGGTATATGCGCCTCGGCTAAAGCCGAAAATAAAGATTTTATCGCCATGCTCATAATGTTCACATAATTCGAAATAGGCTTCTCTTATGTTTTTAGCCAGCCCCCACCCTGATATCCCACCAATGAGACGATTGTACCAGTCCGAGCCGACGCCTTCGTCGTAATACACCACTTGCCGCTTTGGTTGGGTTTTATCTAAGATCTCCCACAAATTCCGAACATTAGTTTCTTCGTTTACTGCATGCGGATCCTCATCTGGTTTACTCCATGTACCATCTAGACAAAGAATAATGTTTTTACTCATGCTTCCTCCTATGTGATGAACGGCTATTTATCGTTAGGAGTTTATTTGTTTGCGATGGAATTATATTTCTAAAGAAGCGCAATATTATTCATACTGTTGGAACGAGCAGGATTTGAATTACCCAAAGGGCAAATGAGCCATGTTTTAAGGCACACGTTTGCGAGTCACTTTATGATTAATGGCGGGAATATTCTGGTGCTGCAGCGAATACTTGGTCACGCATCAATTCTTGATACGATGAAATATTCATATTTTGCACCAGAGCATTTAGAGGATGCGGATTAGGTTTAATTCGTTGGTTAATTAATAACTGTATTCTCAGGCCACATAAAATAGGCACCAAAACGCTTACTATATTTAAATTCACCACCTACATCCTTACCTTTATCTGTAAGTGAGTGCTTATCATCAATCAGAGACAAATAACCTACAGAAGTTAATTTCTCAATTAAATCTGGTGTTTTAAGTCCGAGTTTCTTAGCAAGTTTTGATGATGTTAATTTTGCTATGTCAGTATCATTAATGTTTTCGCTGACTTCAATTTCTGGTGATTCTTTAGGCACTATTTTTTCTAATGAGATACGAATTTCATCACTAATACGGATGATCCGTTGAGCCTCTTCGTAGGCATCTTTATACATAACTGCATCTTCATTACGAGAAACATGTATACCCATTTCGTTATTATTCACTTGGCTAAATTCATATAAATTGAGGCTTGTTATAATGCATGATTCTTCGTTTAGATAGCATTTAGCATGTAGGTTTTTACAAAAACTAGTTCTAATAAAGGTCAGTTCCTTTAACCAATTAATTTCGTTTGGCTGTAGCTCACTTTTACCATATACAATGCGAACATCTATCTTTAATCGGTTCTTATCTTCTAATAACTCTTTGATGCGATCATTCAGCTTGAGATACGGACTAATCAAAACCAAGCGTTCGGATGCACCCTTAATTAATTCTTCAAGATAGTAATTAGTCGCGCTTGTATTTAGAAATTTAGCCATCTGATTTGAAATCCTTATCAATAAAAACTGAGTAATAAGATAAAGTTAACATGTGAATAACCTGAAAACAATGGCATGAAAAACCCCCTGCTACCTAGAAATACGTCTTGGATAAAATATTTAAATAAGCATTGAAAATAGACATTTAAATTAGAGTTAGCTCGAAAGGCATATTCACCAAAATAGTGCAAAATCATCTTGGTGATATGTGGGATATTTAACGGATTAAACTGTCAGAAATACGGTTCTAACATGACATCTCTAACTGGGACCTACATTGGCTGTTAAAGCAAGTTAGAAATGTCACATAGTTCACCAAGATAGGAATGTCACATTGGTTACTTATCCGGTTTTAATGGTTCGCGTAAAATAGGATTGATTTGTCGTGCTCTTTTTTGTGCTGTTCGGCTGAACGTTTGCGCGCTTCTCGTTCGCTCCAACGTGTCACTTCTTTCTTCCTGACTGCGTTTAGCAAAAGACAGGGCCGCACCCAACCGTTTGTTATCAACAACCGCACCTTGATTAACCTGTCGCAGTTTATCGAACACGTGGTAAGGCAATGCCTTACCACAATGCTTTATGCTCAATGTGCCATCCGGGTAGTCGTATACCATGACGTTCTTACCTCCTAAACGCGCTGTCGCATCCGTAGGCTCTATCAGGTAAACCACTTTGTCGTATTGCAATGTTAACGCGTTCGATACCTTACGGGTCTTTTGACGCGCGAATATGTCGTCGAGTTCTTCTGAACTTTCCCGTAATGGACGGTGTGCTTCTTCTAAACTATGCGGCGCTCGACCAAAGCGGTGATTGAAATCTGCAATGAAAATAGGCAGCCACGCGTTCGCTTGCTCCATTGAATCAATGCCTGCAAGTCGCATTTCTTTGATTAGCCTGTCTTGTAGGGTTTTGTTTGCTCTTTCAACTCGCCCCTTAGCTTGAGAGCTGTTAGCACAAATTAAATCGATATTTAATTCATACAAGGCACGACCGTATTGTGTCATCTGATTACCACTAAGAGGCGCTTTCTTATTGATTCTAAAGACAGAATGCTTGTCGCTGTAAAAAGCGATGGGCTTGCCATGTTGCTCAATATATTCCCGTGTCGCATTCATGTAATCATATGTTGATTCCACTTCACTGAAGCATAATGTCATTAATCTACCGGTGGCATCGTCAATAAATACCAATAGACAACATTTATCTGCACGACCTTCGAACCAGTCATGATGTGAGCCATCAATTTGAATAAGCTCACCTAAAGACTCTCGCCTATACCTGGGTTGGTAAGTCTTTGGCTTAGGTTTCGCACGGGACTTCCATAAGCCTTCGTCAATCATCCAGTGCCGTAATGTCTCTGATGACAGCTTGATACCATGCTGTTCGAGTAATTTCTCATTCGCAAATGTAGGCCCGAAATCCGCGTATTTATCTTTGATAATACTCAACGTATGTCGTTTGAACGCTGGTGAGAAACGTCGATTACTTGGCTGTCCTCTTTGCAATGAGGCTAACCCTGATGCACCGTTGTCACGGTATTTGTTAACTAACCGTTGAACCTGTCTTCGCGTTAAGTTAAGGGCGTTTGAAGCATTTATTTGGGTTAATCGCTTCTCACAAACGTCACGAATAACATCAACACGATTTAATTCTTTTTGATTCATAGCAAACAGCATGACACATAGCTCTAAAGAGGGTTAGTAATGGAAACTAATCCTATCAGAATGTGACATCTCTAAGTTGGGGAAATGTGACATTACTATATTGGGTTAACATGGTGAGAAACGTCGATTACTTGGTTTTCCTCTTTGCAATGAGGCTAACCCTGACGCACCGTTTTCACGGTATTTGTTAACTAACCGTTGAACCTGTCTTCGCGTTAAATTAAGGGTGTTTGAAGCATTTTCTTGAGTTAATCGCTTCTCACAAACGTCACGAATAACATCAACACGATTTAATTCTTTTTGGTTCATAGCAAACAACATGACACATAGCTCTGATAGGATTAGTAATGGAACTAATCCTATCAGAATGTGACATCTCTAAGTTGGGGAAATGTGACATTACTATATTGGGTTAACAATTATAATATGTCAACAAAACACAAATAGTCTTACATTTGGCTAACAATTATGTAGCATCTCGCTTTTCATGTTAGGTTAACATTTTTATAATTTTTTTATAACAAAATTTGCTTGTTTGTTATGGCTGAAAATAAGTATAATTCTGTAAACTATCGTGTAGAAATAACGTTAAATTTAAAATTAAATAATGAGAAAATAAAATGAGAAAATGTTTATTAATTTTGTTGGTCCTGTCATCGAGTGCTAATTCTGCTGATTCTGATTCTGGTGAATGTGTTACAGGAACAATAACGGGACTTAATGTTGGTCAAATGGGGAGTGATAAATCTCCGTCTCGTGCATCAGATAATTTATCTGTGCGAATCGAGTCTAATAATTGGAATAAATCTCAAAACCATATTAGATGCGATACCAGTACGGGTACGCAATGCTGGATAGGTATTAAGAGCTCGTCAAGTCTTGGTGATCCTCAAGGTCGAGTTATGTATGACGCCATAAAATCAGCGTATTTTCTTGGTCATGAAATTACACTGTATTCACATAACCTTAGCAATGGTAAGTGTGAAAGCTTCGATCAAGTTACCTTGCTAAAGTAAATAAAATAATAAGTAATATTTTAGGTTTGTGATAAGTATATCGTGAAATATGAGTACTTATCATTTAAGAAAGGATGTCACGTGAATTACACTAAATTAACCCTATAAGGTTCAAGTCCGCTCCTACTGTTAAGATCAACTAACGCGAGTGGTATGTAGTCAACAATGAGCTTTAATTTTTGGAGTACAGAGACATGGACACTTGGGGTATTTATATCGGTTACCGATGCGACCCTTGGCTCCTTTCCTCCGTAGTAAAATTTGTATGAATCATGTATTTTTTTCGATACATCTTCAGGGTAAGGGTAATGACGAATATCTAATTCTACTTTGTGTTTTATTTTGGCTATCATCCAATTAAATGCGACATTAGAATGGTGCCTTTCTTTGTATCCCCCACCGACATCAGCATGAACGCCCGAAAACCAAACCTGCTCTATAACTTGATTATCAGTACCAGCACGCGTTGCCCATAAGGTAGGCTTAAACGTTTCCTCTGCTCATCGATTGATACGGCATGGTATGCATGCAAAGCATCTTTGTTAAGTTTTGTATCATGAAATTGAAGATATTGATGAGTGATTTCTTTTAAGAACCCGATAGGGATACCAAGCGAACCGACAGTGTCCCATACGCCAATCACTTCGATCTGACACATGATATTATTTTGTTTAAAGCTGTTTTTTTCGTGGTTATCTGCATGCTTATAAACATCGAAAGCATGTTCAATCGCCGTCTCAGTAAGCCGGTCTTTATTTAACAATCCACAACTGTAGATCATACCAGCGAGTGAACGGGCGGTATATGCGCCTCGGCTAAAGCCGAAAATAAAGATTTTATCGCCATGCTCATAATGTTCACATAATTCGAAATAGGCTTCTCTTATGTTTTTAGCCAGCCCCCACCCTGATATCCCACCAATGAGACGATTGTACCAGTCCGAGCCGACGCCTTCGTCGTAATACACCACTTGCCGCTTTGGTTGGGTTTTATCTAAGATCTCCCACAAATTCCGAACATTAGTTTCTTCGTTTACTGCATGCGGATCCTCATCTGGTTTACTCCATGTACCATCTAGACAAAGAATAATGTTTTTACTCATGCTTCCTCCTATGTGATGAACGGCTATTTATCGTTAGGAGTTTATTTGTTTGCGATGGAATTATATTTCTAAAGAAGCGCAATATTATTCATACTGTTGGAACGAGCAGGATTTGAATTACCCAAAGGGCAAATGAGCCATGTTTTAAGGCACACGTTTGCGAGTCACTTTATGATTAATGGCGGGAATATTCTGGTGCTGCAGCGAATACTTGGTCACGCATCAATTCTTGATACGATGAAATATTCATATTTTGCACCAGAGCATTTAGAGGATGCGGATTAGGTTTAATTCGTTGGTTAATTAATAACTGTATTCTCAGGCCACATAAAATAGGCACCAAAACGCTTACTATATTTAAATTCACCACCTACATCCTTACCTTTATCTGTAAGTGAGTGCTTATCATCAATCAGAGACAAATAACCTACAGAAGTTAATTTCTCAATTAAATCTGGTGTTTTAAGTCCGAGTTTCTTAGCAAGTTTTGATGATGTTAATTTTGCTATGTCAGTATCATTAATGTTTTCGCTGACTTCAATTTCTGGTGATTCTTTAGGCACTATTTTTTCTAATGAGATACGAATTTCATCACTAATACGGATGATCCGTTGAGCCTCTTCGTAGGCATCTTTATACATAACTGCATCTTCATTACGAGAAACATGTATACCCATTTCGTTATTATTCACTTGGCTAAATTCATATAAATTGAGGCTTGTTATAATGCATGATTCTTCGTTTAGATAGCATTTAGCATGTAGGTTTTTACAAAAACTAGTTCTAATAAAGGTCAGTTCCTTTAACCAATTAATTTCGTTTGGCTGTAGCTCACTTTTACCATATACAATGCGAACATCTATCTTTAATCGGTTCTTATCTTCTAATAACTCTTTGATGCGATCATTCAGCTTGAGATACGGACTAATCAAAACCAAGCGTTCGGATGCACCCTTAATTAATTCTTCAAGATAGTAATTAGTCGCGCTTGTATTTAGAAATTTAGCCATCTGATTTGAAATCCTTATCAATAAAAACTGAGTAATAAGATAAAGTTAACATGTGAATAACCTGAAAACAATGGCATGAAAAACCCCCTGCTACCTAGAAATACGTCTTGGATAAAATATTTAAATAAGCATTGAAAATAGACATTTAAATTAGAGTTAGCTCGAAAGGCATATTCACCAAAATAGTGCAAAATCATCTTGGTGATATGTGGGATATTTAACGGATTAAACTGTCAGAAATACGGTTCTAACATGACATCTCTAACTGGGACCTACATTGGCTGTTAAAGCAAGTTAGAAATGTCACATAGTTCACCAAGATAGGAATGTCACATTGGTTACTTATCCGGTTTTAATGGTTCGCGTAAAATAGGATTGATTTGTCGTGCTCTTTTTTGTGCTGTTCGGCTGAACGTTTGCGCGCTTCTCGTTCGCTCCAACGTGTCACTTCTTTCTTCCTGACTGCGTTTAGCAAAAGACAGGGCCGCACCCAACCGTTTGTTATCAACAACCGCACCTTGATTAACCTGTCGCAGTTTATCGAACACGTGGTAAGGCAATGCCTTACCACAATGCTTTATGCTCAATGTGCCATCCGGGTAGTCGTATACCATGACGTTCTTACCTCCTAAACGCGCTGTCGCATCCGTAGGCTCTATCAGGTAAACCACTTTGTCGTATTGCAATGTTAACGCGTTCGATACCTTACGGGTCTTTTGACGCGCGAATATGTCGTCGAGTTCTTCTGAACTTTCCCGTAATGGACGGTGTGCTTCTTCTAAACTATGCGGCGCTCGACCAAAGCGGTGATTGAAATCTGCAATGAAAATAGGCAGCCACGCGTTCGCTTGCTCCATTGAATCAATGCCTGCAAGTCGCATTTCTTTGATTAGCCTGTCTTGTAGGGTTTTGTTTGCTCTTTCAACTCGCCCCTTAGCTTGAGAGCTGTTAGCACAAATTAAATCGATATTTAATTCATACAAGGCACGACCGTATTGTGTCATCTGATTACCACTAAGAGGCGCTTTCTTATTGATTCTAAAGACAGAATGCTTGTCGCTGTAAAAAGCGATGGGCTTGCCATGTTGCTCAATATATTCCCGTGTCGCATTCATGTAATCATATGTTGATTCCACTTCACTGAAGCATAATGTCATTAATCTACCGGTGGCATCGTCAATAAATACCAATAGACAACATTTATCTGCACGACCTTCGAACCAGTCATGATGTGAGCCATCAATTTGAATAAGCTCACCTAAAGACTCTCGCCTATACCTGGGTTGGTAAGTCTTTGGCTTAGGTTTCGCACGGGACTTCCATAAGCCTTCGTCAATCATCCAGTGCCGTAATGTCTCTGATGACAGCTTGATACCATGCTGTTCGAGTAATTTCTCATTCGCAAATGTAGGCCCGAAATCCGCGTATTTATCTTTGATAATACTCAACGTATGTCGTTTGAACGCTGGTGAGAAACGTCGATTACTTGGCTGTCCTCTTTGCAATGAGGCTAACCCTGATGCACCGTTGTCACGGTATTTGTTAACTAACCGTTGAACCTGTCTTCGCGTTAAGTTAAGGGCGTTTGAAGCATTTATTTGGGTTAATCGCTTCTCACAAACGTCACGAATAACATCAACACGATTTAATTCTTTTTGATTCATAGCAAACAGCATGACACATAGCTCTAAAGAGGGTTAGTAATGGAAACTAATCCTATCAGAATGTGACATCTCTAAGTTGGGGAAATGTGACATTACTATATTGGGTTAACATGGTGAGAAACGTCGATTACTTGGTTTTCCTCTTTGCAATGAGGCTAACCCTGACGCACCGTTTTCACGGTATTTGTTAACTAACCGTTGAACCTGTCTTCGCGTTAAATTAAGGGTGTTTGAAGCATTTTCTTGAGTTAATCGCTTCTCACAAACGTCACGAATAACATCAACACGATTTAATTCTTTTTGGTTCATAGCAAACAACATGACACATAGCTCTGATAGGATTAGTAATGGAACTAATCCTATCAGAATGTGACATCTCTAAGTTGGGGAAATGTGACATTACTATATTGGGTTAACAATTATAATATGTCAACAAAACACAAATAGTCTTACATTTGGCTAACAATTATGTAGCATCTCGCTTTTCATGTTAGGTTAACATTTTTATAATTTTTTTATAACAAAATTTGCTTGTTTGTTATGGCTGAAAATAAGTATAATTCTGTAAACTATCGTGTAGAAATAACGTTAAATTTAAAATTAAATAATGAGAAAATAAAATGAGAAAATGTTTATTAATTTTGTTGGTCCTGTCATCGAGTGCTAATTCTGCTGATTCTGATTCTGGTGAATGTGTTACAGGAACAATAACGGGACTTAATGTTGGTCAAATGGGGAGTGATAAATCTCCGTCTCGTGCATCAGATAATTTATCTGTGCGAATCGAGTCTAATAATTGGAATAAATCTCAAAACCATATTAGATGCGATACCAGTACGGGTACGCAATGCTGGATAGGTATTAAGAGCTCGTCAAGTCTTGGTGATCCTCAAGGTCGAGTTATGTATGACGCCATAAAATCAGCGTATTTTCTTGGTCATGAAATTACACTGTATTCACATAACCTTAGCAATGGTAAGTGTGAAAGCTTCGATCAAGTTACCTTGCTAAAGTAAATAAAATAATAAGTAATATTTTAGGTTTGTGATAAGTATATCGTGAAATATGAGTACTTATCATTTAAGAAAGGATGTCACGTGAATTACACTAAATTAACCCTATTAGTTATAAGTCTGTCATATTTTTATCCATCAGTAAGCTACAGCTCCACTCCACTCCCTCTATTCGCTACAGAAGTCGATAAAGACTTACCTAAGCCACTAGAATTTTCTGAAATTCTTGCTTTGCTTGAACAGAGCCCTTGGTATTTTAAAAAGGCACCGACTTATGCAAGGAGGCCTAATGCAGAAGAAATAGGTAAATCTTTTACAACTTGGATTGTTAAAGATGGAAAGCTAGTTGCAGAAACAAAGAATAATAAGCTGGTTAAAAATGACGATGTTATTGCTAGAAATGAAGACCCATTAACGATACTTAATGAAAAAGGTGAAAAAGTATATAACGAATGGGTGATCAATGGGACTAAATTTGAAGAGTTATACGGTTCCTTGCCTATGGCATCAAAAGTATCTAAACCCTACTATAAAATTGTTGGTAATCAGATGGTGGAGGTAAATCAGGATATTCTTGATATTCTCGGTCTTCAAAGTGGGGAAGATATCTGGGTGGATTGGGGGAAAATGGCAATATATAACGATAGCTTTCTTACTGATGCTGGTTACACGATTAATGGAGAGCACATTAATACATATGAAATAGCGGGTGAGGACGTTGAATCAAAGATACAGGAAAATAAATTAAAAAATTTAAACAACGTAGCCGATGACATTAATGAGAATGATGAATCTAAGTTCATAGATGTCGCGAGTGAATTTAGTAATGCGATTGAAGAACTAATTATTGAGAATGATAGTTTAAATGGTGATATGGTACCAGTGATAGGTAGCATTAAAAGAGTTGCTGGGGATGGTGCTAATAGAGAAATAGAAGTTTCTTTTGTTAATGTGGATACTAATGAAATAGTAGTCGTTCAGACTGAAGATGAGAGCATTTTAGAGTTTAAAGAGATGATGGAAGAAAATATCTCTGATTTAGGTTCACTTAATGTTGCTTTTAGTATAATACAAGTTATCAATTACTTTGATGAAGCAAGAAAAACAAATGTAGATAGCCAAATCCATAATAATCTATACCGTGCAGTTAAAGCTCATGAGTATTTATATGATATACAGATGGGAACAGGTGTCGTTGCTAGTATCAATGAATTTGTGCGTATTTTTTCTGACATCGAGATGATCGCAAGTCCGGCAACTGTCGCCTTTACCAGTGTGTTTGGCATTGAGTTTGCTGCCGGTGTAATTATGGATGCTTTCCAAATTCATTATGCGCAGACTGATAGACAGAAGGCTGTTTTTGGCTCACAGCTTTTTTTTGATTCTACTTTTTTAGTGACTTCCGTCGCGAGCCTTATTCCAGGTGTAGCTGCGTCATTGGGTTTTGAAGCGGTAAGTCTTGTTGGCACTTCAATGGTATCAGGATTCTTGGTACCTTTGGCAGGTTTAGGTCAAGGAATTATAAGTTTGGCTAATGCTTATGGTGGAGTTTCGGATGATGCTAAATCCGTTGGGTTATATTTTGATAGTGTTGATAAGGCATACCAGCAAGGCTACTACCTTGACTCTGAATCACAGGTCTGGTTACCGAGCCCTGGTGCGGTTATATCAAAAATAGATCTTGATAGTGAAAAGCTTAGTTATGATAGTCAATATATTTATAGTACTGGGAATTCTACCCATTGTCATCAATCGGATAATTGGATAAAGTCGCAGAATGCACCGTATATGATCCATGATAGATCCAAGGCAATAAACGTTCGACATTCTATGAACGGTGTTGATTCTGATGCTCCAATTGGTCTTCCAGTAAGACATCAACCTCTTTATTTACCCTATACACCTAAGTCATACATCTCATATAATTGGAATATGTTGCCATTTGCATTTGCTAAACATGATAAAGGGTTTAGCATACTTAGAGATATCGAAAATAGAAAGCAAAGAGACTTCTGTTTTGACTACTATATATGGCCTTCAGAAAAAATTATGCAATCTATTACACAGGAATATGTAAGTACTCATATTAAGGTTGTATTAGATGGTATCGATAGAACTTTAATCATGCCAGACTATTTGTCTACAGCAGGGTTAAAGACGATGAAAGGTTATATTACGTATGAATTACAAGGATTGGGCGGTAATTATTCTATCATCGCTAATAAAGGGGCATCCTTAAGTCTTGTAGGCAATAATAGTATGTCTAATTGGTTTATTAATTTTGGTAAACAAAATATTAGTGACCTAGAGTTTAATGCTAAAGGGTTCAACATTAATGGCATTAACGTTGAAATAAATAATAGAGATGAATTTTTTGATTCAATTTATCTGACTGATGATACGGGTAGTGTATATTACTTGGATCTTGAAGCTAACGATCTGGAAACGTCAGAAATTGATGTAGAAGAGTATGGTAATGACACTTCTTTAGAAGAAGGTATTAGTCAATTGATCCATGATAAAAAATTACATGGTAATATTATTAAGCTTGATAACTATCAGAAGGACGGTACAAAATTTGGTGTCGCTTTCTATGATTCAGCACATGAACAAGTGATCTATACCAATAGACAAGACATGAATGACTTTCTAAAGGGATCGAAACTTGTTTATATCGATTATAAAGATAAAAATGAAGGAATGGTTACAGATGTAGATAAAATAGGGACTGCATATTTATTTAACCCTGAAGAGGCGTTTTTATGGCAGGTCGATATAAATTCTGGTGATGTAAAAGCTGTATATAAGCCTCATTTCTCCGCGAAAGAGGGAGGGGATTTTACAACGTCAGGTGCTTGGTTTGAAAATGGCGTTATCTATTTTAGTATCACTCAGAATGCAGACGATAGTGATGACGATATTATATATACTTACAGATTACATAATGAAAAACTAGAACTGGTATCGATAAAGAATGATGATACGATATCTGATTACCTCGATATAAATAGCAATAACGTAGATGTCGAAGTGTTATTGTCCCAACAGGGGTTTACCAGTCAAATAAACTTAAAACCTGATGCTATTATTGAAGCATCACTATCAGATCGTATCTTTATTTCAAGAACAGCTACAGGTTCAACATCGGATGATACTAAGCGTAATTTATATTGGATGTTTAGGAAAGAATCGGACCACTTTGATATAGTTCGAGCTAATTTTGGCACGACTATTCCAGCAGATTATCAAGACTTAACTTTGGTTAAAGAAAATAATAATAATTCGTTTTATTTTTATAGTCATAACAATGGATACCTTTTTCTTCAGAAAGGGCAAGGGTTATTAGCGAGTCCCAAAGCAATAAGAATGGCTGATAATATAAAAATAGAGAGTGTTTTTTCAAATGATAACTCGTTATTATTAAAAGATAAAGACGGCGTATTATATGAAATGGATAATTTAGGTAACGCATATCTGATGGGAGTAAGTAAAGATTGGCTAAAACATGCATCGACAGGTGAGCAAATCGATGTAAAAAGTAAGCTAATTAGTAATATAGAGGTGTTACTGAAAAATAAAAAAGAGAGGTTCGATTATATTGTACTTGTTGGTATTAAAGATAGTCAAGATACTGTTTTGAATGCGTGGTATGACTCTAACCTAGAAGATATTGCGATTATAGGTAAGAACCTTATCGGTAAGAATATTAAGTACCTTGGTAGTAATATGGAAAAAACAAAATCTTGGATATTTAATTTTTCAGATCATAGTTTATACAGTCAAGCGCTTTCGAAATTTACCTTTGAGCATGATGGGGAGCTGCGATTGAATGATGATCAAGATATTTTCGATGCAGAAATAAGCACTGCGTTTAAAGGAAATATTAAATCTGCATCAATGAAAGGTTCAACGATAGTTATTCAAACTGAAGACGGCCATTTTGTCAGTGTCGATGAAAAAGGCAATAAAGCATTAATTGGTGTATCTGCTGATTTATTTAATAATGGGGTTAACTTCAGTGAGAAAATAAATCGTGCAAAAGAGCATTATGACTTTACGTTACCTTCGGTGATCACAGTCAATTCTGAAGAAAGTAACGAGATATCTTGGTACTTAATGGATCAAGAAAAGCATATCACACTCAACAATCAAACAAGAACAGATAAATTTAACTTTATTGGACTTGGTGATGAGAATGGCAATACTTCATATGTATTAAATACAGTGACAAATGCGCTCCATGAAATAAAGGGGAATATCGATAATGTCATTGGTTATTATCAATCAATAATGTTGAAAAATCCTCAATTAGCATTTTTAATGACAAGTAAGCGACGTAGTGGAGATTTTCAGCAGCTACCGTTATTGGATCAGGTCGACTACTTAGAAATATTGGTTAATAATAATAAAGAAGTTGTAAGTATTATACAGGAAGATCTCAAACATTATAAAGTTATTAGCATACAAAGTAATGCACCGTTTTCTAAGTTCATCGTAGCAGGTGAAATAGATGATTTTTCTTTGTCTATCAAAGATGGTGGATTAAGCATAGATCATGTTAAGGATAGTGTGTCTGTTATATCTGTTAAAGAGGGGTCTAAAGGACGTTTGTCTAAACTTAAAATTGCAGGCGTTGAGTATCCTATAAGTTTATGGTTCAATGCGCTTAATTATTTGAACTCAGGATCTAATACCGATCAACATGAGTTATCAGATGTTATTAATATGATAGATAAACTTCGGCTAATAGCTATTGGTAGTATTAAAATGTGATGCTGAGTTCTGTCTATTCTGATGGATATAAATTTACTTAACCTTAGATGAGGCATCGCCGTTTATGGTGCAAGGTAAGGAATTTCAATGTTCCTTACCTTAAACATAGGCTGGTATTTATGGCTTATTCTTAACTGTAATGACAGTCATATATTTCTACATTGGACCCTGTAAATGATTCTGTGTAATTACCATTTTAGAGATGATCTTTTAATCGGTCTTCAAATTCAATGATAAAACGATTCATGGCTGCTTTCCAGTTATGGATCGGCATCGACCACTTTTTTGGGTTATGTCGCAAACTCAGATTGTAGGTTCTAAATTTAAGAGGCACTTTTCCTCAGATACAATTATGCCGCTAAAGAATAAAACTGTGAATCGCCCCCAGTTTACTCACACCTTACAACACTATACTCAGAAGAAGGCTAGAACCACAAATCTCAGTTAACCTTTTTCTCCCCATTTCTAACATTCCCAAAGACCTATCTAAAAGGACTATCAAACTATTATTGGCCTCGGCATAAGCACTAGCTGTGAAAATATCTCCTATTTGATGTTCAATGCTATATACGGTTTTGGTCCATCTATCAACCTAATCCAGTCTCGTTTTTTATGATCCAAAGGGTAATACAGCTACCAATGATACCCAGCAGTGAAGCCCGTATGAAGCCCTCCTGCACCTAGATCCTCTCCAAACAGATCAACCTCGACATTCGAGTAACGAACATCAAAACCGACATTGAAGTGCTCCAATGGTCTCCACACTACCCCCCCACCGATCCAAAGTCCAAAACCTCGATCATCTTCATCCTTATACGTACCATCGGATTGTTTAATCTCTCGATATCCATAACCTGAAGTGATCCCGCCTCCCACGTAGGGGGAAATGGCGTAATTAAAATCATAATAACGTCTAATACCAACCATAACCTCGGACGTTACAGCATCAACATGAGAATCACTGGAACTTTCATTATTTTTATCATCATCGGCAGAAACAAAAACATCAATCGCAATAACAAAAGGCCAACTTTGGTGCCCAACATCACTGATAATGCCAAATTCACCCTGTGAATCAAACTTCCCCCAATCACTGTCTAATGACTTATTACCGGAAAAAACATTTATATTACCGGTCCATCCATTTGCCTGCACGATGCCAGAAGCAAGCATTCCAATAATCAATCCAACACTCTTGTTCATTCCATTTCTCCAATTAAATAACGCAATTTTATGTCAAAATCATAATATCAATATTCGATAATTAGAGTTTCAAGGAACCTGTTTAAATGTCTTATTATGTCTGAGAATACGATGGGGTATATTCATAACCATTTGATATATAGGGGATGAGTATTTAAACATGAAGACAAAACCAGACAAAACTCGAAAAAACCAGACACTTTACATCTATCGACAAGATTTAAAGTGATAGGATTGCAACATATTGCCGATACGAGGGATAAGTATTGAACCGTTTTTTTATCGTACAACTATTAACTATTATGCTGTTGCTTTTTTATGCTGTACCAAATTATGTGATGCCGCTATTAGAGCCTCTTTGGTTACAACCAGGAAAAATTAAGTTTCAGACTTTAAGAAGTCAAGGCGTGGCAAATATACTGGCAGAACAATTGAATTCACAAGCAAATAAAGATGGCTCGAATAGTGTTAATTTGGATGATTTTCCCTACGCTGTAAAGGTGCAAACGTTTAGTGAACTCAACCTCACTAAAGTGCAATTAAGTACATTGAAACAAAATAACTTCTGGGTTCATCCAGAAACACTGTACTCATACAAGCTGTTAGCAAATAACCAAGTGCTTGTCATCGGTAATCCTGATACGCCAAACGAGGCGAGCTTGTCCCACTCTCAACGTGAAATTAAGGGGACTGTGTTTTTACTTATCCAAAAATTTAACCAGACCCCCATTGAGCAATGGGATACCTTAACTCAACAATTAACGACCATTTTTCGCTATCCAATAGAGATCCTGTCTATTGATGATTTGCTTTTAACCAGAGATGAGATTAAACAACTTCAGCAAGGACAGTTACTGACTCAAACTACTCTGAATGATCATGAATATGGTTCGGGTATTGATCGATTTTATCAACAGCTCTCCAATGGGAGTGTATTATCCGGTGGTCCAATCGCCCCCTTTATCACCGATAAATTGATTATTGGCAATTTCTCTATCTTGCTCAGTATCGGAATGTTCAATGCATTGATATTGCTGTTATCGTTGCTACCTACTTGGCGATCGACTCACTACTTAAACCAAATAACCAGCAAGTTCAGAGCGCAAGATTATACCAGTCGAATGCCTACCCTTTTTGCGAGTTTGCTCAACCCTCAAGCTCGCACTTTTAACCTGATGGCGCAAAGAACTGAGCAGCTTTTTTGTGATAATCAACAGCTTATCTATACATCTTCAAAAGCACTCAAACAGCCCTTAGACAAAATTGAACAACAGTTAGAAAAATACAAAAAAGGCGAACAACAAAACGAAGCATTAGACCAAATGGAGCAGTCGGTTAATGATATGCGCGATATTACGTCGTTAATTCTTCTCATTGGGAAATTCAATCGAGAAAAAGACAACTGCCAGTATATGGCCATTGAGTTTAGTGAGTGGATAAATAAACAAGCACAGCAATGGCAAATAAAGCTTGATAGCAAACTGACTGTTATCAATCATTCGGCAAGTGACATTGAGTCAGGGATCCTAACGTATATCGAACCTTATTATCTTGATAAAGCTATCTTGAGTATGCTGAGGCTTTCAACACAGGCACCACACGCATTAGAGCTGCATTTAATCATCAGCCAGCAAGTGAGTCAGGTAACTATCTATCAAAGTGACCATGAAACAGACACCAAGATGCTTACGAATCTAAATGAAAAATATCTTTTACTACTTGCTCAACAGTACAAAGGCCAGATTTTGCGTAATCATTCAAACGGTACAATAACATTGGAGATACCCAATGTTCTTTCGTAATTTATTAATCCAGTTAATATTTATCATTTCATTGTCTGTTTTTATCAGCTTTTCTTTTCTTATACCGACTCTAAACTCGTTTTGGCGTAATCAATCAGGCCATGTTGAAGCGATTGAAACCTATCGCTCTGCTGGCTCTATCTATTTGCTAGCAGAGCAACTCAATTTGATTAAACCTGATAAACAAATTGAAACACTGGCTCAACTGCAAACCCAATTCAACTATGCGTTGATACTGAAAAACAAAAACCAGTTATTACTCACCTCTGAGCAATTCAAAGCGTTAGAACAAGGTCAAACCTTGTTTGATTTAAAAAAATCAGAACTCTACTATCAACTGGACAATAATGATTTAATTTTGGTCATTGGCGATATAGATAATGCAGCCCCAATTTATCAAACAGCACAACAAGATGAGATTACCGCCATTTTAAACCTCATTGTTCAAGATTTATTAACGATGTCTTCGGCCGATTGGCCAGCCAGAATGGCACAAATAGACCTCTATTTTGCCGTCGATATTAAAATGATTGCCTTAAATGACAGCAGAATATCCGAAATCCAACGCCAAGATTTGCTCAAGGAAAAGATTGTTTTTCAGTATATTGAGCCCCTCAACCAAAATGATATTCCTGAATATGTTTTAAAAAAAATGCCCAATCACAATACCGTTATTGCTATTGGACCAATTAACAGCGTGATCGAAGAAAGCATTAACAATGATCTATTAATGCGATTTTTTATCATCATCGGCGTATTAATTTTGCTACCTTTGAGCATCTGGTTATATCCCTCTTGGCGTACCTCCGCTTCTCTACTCAAAGCGACAAGAAACTTTGGTAATGGTGATCTATCTAGCCGTTCTGCCATTTTTAAAGGCAGCAATTTAAATGGGTTAGCCACGACATTTAACAAGATGGCAAACAAAGTTGAGACGCTATATGAGAATAATATCATGTTGAATAATGCCGTTTCTCATGAACTGAGAACGCCGCTAACAAGAATTGAATTTGCTATTGAGTTACTTAGAGACCCTTCGCCAAAACAGCGAGAAAAACAGATACATCGTATTGAAAAAGCCACTTCAGAAATACGAATAATGTCTGATGAAATGGAGTTATATGCACGCTTTGACCAAGAACGACCTAACTTTGAATTAGTCACTACCGAACTGACAGCATGGTTCGATAATACAAGTCCAGAATGGATAGATGACGAGAAAGACATCATCATTAATGTTGTCCATTTATCACCTAAAATACATGTATCAATCGCGCCTTTTTATTTCAACAGAATGATTGATAACTTGATTAGAAATGCCTATAAACATTCTTTAAATACCATCAATGTGCACACCGAAATACGTGACAATGAGTGTCTCATTACGATTGAAAATGACGGTTTATCAATTGAAGATAAATATAAGAAGAAAGTGTTTGAACCATTTTTTAGGTTGGATCACAGTCGCTCGCGTAATTCCGGTGGAACAGGGCTTGGGCTCGCAATTGTTAAACAAATTGTTATCTGGCATCATGGCCAAGTATGGATTGAAGACTGCCATTCAGGAGGGGTAAAAGTAAAGATTATACTCCCCATAACAACATCATGTTAATTTGTTTAAGTGGAAGTAATAATGAACCGTCAAAGTATTCTAGTCATTGAAGATGATATTGATATCGCAGAGTCTATTTGTGACTACCTGCAACAAGAAAACTTCAATGCCACTTATGAGTCAAATGGATTACTTGCAGAAAAAAGAATATTGGCTGATCAACCCTCTTTAGTGTTGCTCGATGTCATGTTGCCCGGAAAAGATGGTATCAGTATATGTCGTGATGTTCGTTCCTCTTATAACGGTTATATTTTAATGTTCACAGCAAAAGAAGACGACATAGATCAAATTGTCGGGCTAGAAGTTGGTGCAGATGACTATCTGATAAAACCAGTCAAACCTCGCCTTTTATTAGCCAAAATAAAATCATTTTTACGTAGAACCAGCTCCCCAAAGGCACAAGCACCGACACAACTCATTCAATTTGGTGCGTTATCTATCGATTCACTCAATCGAAGAGTCACTCTAAATGACATCAACATACACCTCACTAGCGCAGAATTTGATCTATTAGAAATACTGGCGAAAAATGCAGGACAAATACTGTCTCGTGCTCAAATTTCTATTCAACTGTTTGGCAAGGAATTTGATGGTTTAGAACGAGGCATTGATAACAGAATAAGCCAATTAAGAAAAAAACTCCTCGATAACGACCAGGTAAGCCCTCGCTTTAAAACCATCAGAAATAAAGGATACGTATTAGCTCCGGGGGCCTGGTAGAATAGCCAACTATGCCAATTTACCGCATACCTAAGACGACCGCATTCCTCCAACATGGATTAAGAGAGCTGTTATGTCCATCAGCTTTCCAATTTAGGTTGACCGTTACAGTTTGGGGGGAAGTTACTTTCTGGACAAAAAAATAGACAAACCGAAGTTTGTCTATTTTTAATTACCTTTGTCTAAATTTTAATTACTCGGCTACGACTGATGACTGTTAATTAAGATTGTGACTTAAGGTATCTAAAAATCATAGCTTTAGAGTCTAGATATTTCGAATTAAGTTTGTGACACTTAACTTCAACCTCCAAATAAAAAACACTGTAAATTTAATTAAGTTTGTGACCACGTTTTACAACTAGTTCTGGCTCTTATCTAAATGCTAGCCATTATTGTACAGCACTATAATCAGAGGAGGGTTAGAGCAGTAAATGAATTTGTTCACACGCTCTGGCTAAAGAATGTGATTTAGCAAGGACAGGATCAGGCTAGCTAACTCATTCTTGGACATAACTTTGTTAGAGTTACATAGTCATTAGGTTTTGTAGGGCAAGTGAAGGCTTTTAGCTGAAGCCCTCACATCCGATTAACATAACATGCGTTATGCGCAATCTGCATGTAAAGCCTTGTAAGTGCAATATAGTAATGTCACATTCTAACAATTTAGAGATGTCACATTTTGGTATACTTGGTCGTAACTAATCCAAGCATCGAGTTGTGCCATGTTGATTACTATGAGCGAAAAAGAACTGCATCGTTTAGGTGTTATTAAAGATATTTGTCATAAGCGGATCACTCAAGTAGCGGCCGCTACACTGCTGAATCTAACCCGCAGACATATTCAGCGACTTGTTAATACATACCGCCTTCATGGCGATATTGGATTAGTATCTAAGCGCCGTAACATGCCGAGCAATCGGCGCTATCCAGCCGAATTTAGAGAACAAATCCTCAACATAGTTAAAGATAAATACAGCGACTTCAAACCCACATTTGCTTGTGAAAAACTATTAGATAATCACAACATCAAGCTATCTAGTGAAACGCTCCGTCAATGGATGGTCGCAGATGGCTTGTGGACTGTTCGCCGTCGCAAAAAACGGCAAATCTATCAGCCCCGATATCGACGAGATTGTGTTGGCGAATTAATTCAAATCGATGGTTCTCATCATGATTGGTTCGAAGGCCGTTCACCTAAATGCTGTTTACTCGTATTTATTGATGACGCGACAAGTAAATTAATGTCCCTTTATTTCTGTGAAGCTGAAACCACCTATGATTATATGAACGTAACCCGTCAGTATATTTCTGAATATGGGAAGCCAATTGCACTCTATAGCGACAAGCATTCCGTCTTTAAAATCAACAGTCCTAGTCGTAAAACAAGCAAGCAAATGACGCAGTATAGCCGAGCGTTATACGAGTTAAATATCGAGCTTATTTGTGCTAATAGCTCACAAGCTAAAGGACGTGTTGAGCGTGCAAATTACACTCTGCAAGATAGATTAATCAAGGAGATGAGGCTTGCTGGTATCAATACGATTGAAGAAGCGAATGCCTGGGTTCCACACTATATTTCACTCCATAACGCACGCTTTGCGTGCTTACCCCACAGTACTGACGATAAGCATCGCCTACTCCAAGAATCTAACGTAGAGCTTGATGATATATTTGCGCGTCAAGTGAGCCGCAGCTTAACTTCATCACTTACACTCCAGTACGATAAAGTCATTTATATGCTCACACCGACCGATAAAGCCAAGTGTTTGGTCGGTAAAAAGGTCATGATTTATGATTATCCCGATGGCACGCTATCCATTCAACATTGCGGAGAGTCATTTGAATACAGCATATTTGATAAGCTGAGACATGTTCAGCAAGCTGAAGTCGTGAGTAATAAACGATTGGGCGCGGTATTAGCGGCGGCAAAGCATTCACAGGATGAACGAGAGCATGAGCCGAGTCGTAACCGCAACTCAAGAATGACAAGTCGCAAGGCACCCAAGCGTTTGATGAATCCGATTTACCTTACTGACGTCGAGTTTAAAGCAAGTTCATCTCGGGATTAAGGAGATGAACAATGTGACATGTCTAAATAAATAACCGATGTGACATTTCAAACTTGCCTTAACAGAGTTTATAGCCTTTTAGCTTTTGGCCAAATTAGCTATACCACTACAGTTTGGGTGCATAAGTAAAAAGATACCTGCTTGTTATATTTTAAACTTAGCAAACAATTTACTAATCACAAACAGTGATATTCCAAACAATGCTGTAATGCCTATTAGCATTACACCTAAAGAAACAAATACAATTTTACCATCCATATCACGTACACGTAAATTAGGATCTATATTAAAAAAACCTGCGACTAAATGTAATAACGTCATAAATATAATCGACACAACTACCGCATTAATAACATGTATTAACGTTCTTACTTTCCTGCTTTTTTCTGTTTTTGCATCAGAAATATTAAAACTTTTCATTAATTAACAACCATCATTATTCTTACAAATTGACTCTGATATTTGTGTTCCAGAGGCAGCCCCAGCGCCATAAGCACCACCAAGTTTCACTTCAGATACAGCTCTATTTCCAGGTGTGGTACTCAATGACTTTGAGCCAGCTAGAACACGCTGAGATGTTGATTCCGTCATACTAGTTGTAGCCTGAGTAGCTGTATTATTAGGTAACCCTCGACTAGCAATAGCCAATTTTGCTGCGCCTTTGGCAACTGCACCCCCAACGACCCCAACAACCCCAGCCGTAAGCACTTTTCTACCATCAAAACTCCCTGTAGCTATTTGATTTACCATTTCCCCTGAAGCATTTGCGCCCGCGCCCATAGCCATAGTTCCCAAAGCCCCCATGCCAGGAAGTGAGGTAGCTAGGCCAATGGCACCGCCTACTACAGCCGAACGGCCAATCGAATTAAGTGTAGCATCGGGATTATTCATGTACTCGGCAGCACCGCCAATCACAGTACCAACAAATATTGCAGTTAGTTGTATTGCAAATTCTCCATCAGGATCTACATACTTATAAGGGTTATTGTTAGCATAGGTAAAACGATTAAAACCGTGAACAGAGTTTCCGCTAGCAATATGCCCCATAGCACCAACAGGGTCATTCGAATAGAAACGACCTATGACTGGATCATAGTATCGTGCCTGCATATAAGTTAAACCTAGGTCTTCATCTTGCAGATGACCTGTATAACCTATACCTTCTTTTTCACCACCAAGACGCTTACCAAATGGATCATATACGCTACGGCTCACGACCTGTCCCTGATCATCAGTTTCAAGTACCGGAGACCCAAGCATATCCGTATGTTGATAAGTCACTTTAGAGTTAATTATTGCCGAACCAACATAGTAACCTCCCCCGCATCTATCAGTGGCATTACATACTTTTACTTCTATCTTATTACTACCCAAAGACAAGCCACTCAAAACATAGCTAGTTCCTGTCACCTCGACAATACGTTGTTCACCATTTTCATCGGTGATAATGAGTTGATAATAGCTAGCGTTAGCTACCGCAGACCAAGTCAGATTATAGCCACCACTAGAATGAGCTAGATTAGCAGTGTGAATGAATGGCATAGCAGGAATAAAGATCGTGATATCACCCACTGCGATGGGGATCCATACAGTTTTTCCTTGAGCTGCCTGAGCCGGTTGACTTATAATACTGCCTATAAACAAAGAGAAAAAGATTAGCCCTATCATTAACGGGGTTAAATTGATTGATTTCATTTTACTAGCTCCCTTAGCGACGGTCAATATTAACAATTAACTGCTTGCCAACATACACGTTGTCGACTTTATCGCCAGAGGCTTTACGGCGATGTAAAAGCAATCCCTTTTGGCTATAAACACTATAGTTGGTGCCATCACTTTTAATTTGAGCGACTCGGCGGTTATGCCCATCGTACATATAAGTGATTTCTTTCGCTGAACTCACCTGATTCGCACGGTTAAAAGCAAGACTATAACGACCATTATTAATGACATTACCTCGCGTATCATAAGCATAGTTATAACTATATGCTCCTCTAATATTGATAAGTTGGTTGGCACTGTTGTAGTTATAATTGATTACTGAGCCACTGATACTACGACTTAGGATATTTCCTATATCATCATAGTTATAGCTGCCGCTCCCCCACTTACCATCAGCAGTCTTTAATCGGTTTAGTCCGTCATAACTAATATTATAAATATCGTTACTATGGTCTACCCTATCCACCAAACTGGATAAATTGTCATTGTCATCATAACTTGCATCTAAGTACAATTGATAATCGCCCATTTTTCCATCACTGATGGCATCAACTCGGCCTGTTGTATCCAGAACCACATTTCGTACAATACCATTACCGTAAGTCAGCTGTTTAATTTTACCATTAGGATGGTATTTAATATTGCTGGCATAATTTATACTTCCTTCACTCGCTTTTGTTGCCTGTCCTAAAGCATTCGGCGCATAATGTATGGTCTTTCCCGAAGGGTATGTAAGCCATGACACAGCCCCTAAACTATTGTATCCCCAGTCCAGAATAAAATTTTCCCCCTTTACCAATAAGCTCTCTTTATCTATTAAGTTCAACGAATTATACCAGTAACGCCAGATAACGGATCCGAGGCCAATGCCGGACTCTAATCGGGTTAAGTTCCCATTGGCATCATAACTGTACGTCTTATCAGGTGTCTTGTCTGGATAGCTTTTTGTCCTCAATTGATCTCGGTTGTCATAACTAAATCGGACTTTATGCACATCTGGTACCCGTGTTGCAGCACAACTGTCACTACCACCATCAGTGCCTTCGGCTATCCAAATGAGTTTCCGCTGGGCGTTATAACTATATGCGGTAACCCCCGTTTCAGGTCGGTAGATTTTACAAAGCTGCTGATAGCTATCGTAAAGACGTTTTTCTGTCACACCACCTTGAGCTATCGAGGTGACTTGGTCAAATTTGTTATAGATAATTCGTGTATCAACACTTTCAGGTGCACTGATTACTATCGGCATATCATAACGGGGACTGCCATAGGCCAAGAAGGTAGCGTTTGTGACATTACCTTTAGCATCTTTTATTCGTTGCTTATTACCGCTGAGGTATTCGATAGTTGAACGTGCTCCATCACTTTGACGAGTGGTGGATACTATGCGACCAAGAGAATCGTATTTAGTGGTTATACCAATAGTGTTATTAGCACTGACACTTGGAAAAGATTGAAAAACAGGGCTATTATTATAATCATATTGAGTACGGTGATAACGAATTGTATCACTATCTTTTTTATCACGAATACGCGTTAGCGTTGGTCTCAATAGTCCATCATAGTCTGTTACTTTCTCAAAGTTACCCTGCCTTATTATCTGCTGTAATAGTCCAAATCGGCCTACGTTACTGTAACTAATATGTTTATCGGTCCGGCTGCTAGTAACATAATCAACCTTAGTAATTCGTCCTATCGAATTATAACTATAGTTAGTTTTCACCCCTTTAAAGTCTGTCTCACTTTTTATTGTTCCGTCACTATTAAGTTCCTTTTTAGTCACCATAGTATTAGTGGTACTACCATTGACTAAATTACAACCATTGACCGTAGCGCATGGCACTGTGATTTGAGTAGGAGTTCCACGATAGTAATTATCAAATAGTTCATAACGGTTACTGCCGTTATAGATACTCTTTTTCAGGTTACCATCATCGTGATAAGTATGAGTGCTAACTTGCCTACCAAAATAACTTTTTTGATATGGCAGTAAAGAGTCAGGATAGTAACGAATTTCATCTTTTAAAATATCCACACCATCAAGAGACGATATAAATTTTTTAGTTGGCAGGTTTAATACCCAGCGACTTATATCATGTAAAAACTTCACTTTAGTTACTTTACTAGAATTATTATTCGTGCGTTCAATGATAGTTCTTGGTTGACCGAATTGATTATAATCATGATATTCAGTTAAATACTCCTGTTCGCCTTCGCTACCATCAGTGATACTTATAACTCTAACTAATTTTTTTGGTATTGAATTCGATTCATGATAAGGACCAGCATTCCCTGCAACTTCTCCTAACTTTTCCCCCTTTTCATATTCATATATTTCAGTCATGTCTGTAGATAACAAACCATTAATATTTGTTTGATATTTAATTGCTGAAATGGTCCCCTCCAAATAGGACCTTGACTTTCTATTAATAAAGTATGTTATAAGTGAAGAGTCGGGATTTAACATAGAAATTGTTTTATGATCTACTCGGGAAACGCCTCTGGGTACTACGCCAGAAAGCTTGCTATTTGCCTTTGCTGCTTCCCCCTCAAATTGGCCTACATTTTGAGAATAGCTATAGTTCCACTCATAATCTTTCCCACCTACAGATAGTGTCTTCTTCTGTAATGCAAAAGTAAAACTACAACGTAGGTACTGATAACTTTGCTTATTATAATCTTTGCTATTTAATCGTATATTAGACTTATCCGTTCTTACAAAGTCGAACTCAAAAATACCAGTAAGTCCATCTGGACTCTTGATAGTCATGTTTTTCATTCCGTAAAGTGAAGGTCGACATAAATATTCAATACTTCCTGTTCCATCACCTAGATCAAAATTTGCCCCAGCGGAAGAAGCATCAAGATCATATACCCATTTTCTTCCATCTGGCCTCGTAACATAATATTCCCCTTTCTCGCCATAGGAATATTTCCATGTCCTTCCTGATGAATTTATTGTTGTTTCAACATATGATCCATACCTATTATTCGATTTATTTCTAGAGATAATTATTTCTCTTTTATCATTGCTGTGTATCTTTGTTAATAAGCGTCTGTTTTTAACGGATTTAAATTTAATCACTCTCGAGGTATCATAATCGTCATATTCATATTTTACCCAATTTCCAAACCTATCTTCAATTTTACTCACCATTAATCCTATTGAAAGTGTTATAGGGCCGTGGTAATGCTCATAATTAGTCTGGTAAAGACTGTCCATTCCATAGGAGTAATTAGGGATAAAGGGATAACCAGGATAATGGCTAAGCATATCAAAATAATAAATGTCGCCATTTGGACTTGTTGCTTTAAACCCTTCAGCATTAGTCAACTCAGATGTATAGCAGCTTAATCGCCATTTGCTGTTTGTAATATATGGATATTCTACTTTCGATAACCCCAAGGTTTCATTATTCATTAATAGAGGTTCGTTCACCAGACCAGGAATAACCAAGGATGTATTTGATCTTAACTTTGAAGGTGTGTTATAAGGAAGTTTAGGTTGCTTTTGGCCCTTAGAGCAAAAGTCTTCATTAAGCCAGTTAATAAGTAGGCTGTTACCCCATCTGTACTTCACGTTTTCCAGACCATAATTAAGTTCAATTCTAGGAATATCTTCTCTCCAACGCTTTTGATTTGGAAAGTTGGTTGAATACGACGTTTTATAAGCAACCTGTAAATCTGAGTTACCAGGGATATCTCCATCGACTCTTGTAAAGACAACACTCCCACTGGATTGATCAAACTTATCCCCCAATGTTTCAAGAGGTACATTTTCATTTTTAGTTTGCGCAAGGTTAGTTTGTTCTAAGTGAGTGATGTCGATAGACTCGGAAACTACATCGGTAACTATTACAAAATTAAAAAATAAAATTGCAATCCACTTTTTAAATGTGATCAATTCGATATTGCGCACGACTTTAATATCCATATAAATTAAATAACTATAGGTGTAATGGTAATTGTTATCATTACACTTTGCAATTTTTATAATCGATAATAATACACCTTTAGTAGTATGCTTCGTGAAAAGTGTATTGGATGCTCTTTCATCTCGAGATAAAGTCGATATTCGGCCTATTTCACCGCTCGTGAGTAATAAACGATTGGGTGCGATCTTAGCTGCTGCTAAGCGTTCACAGGACGAAAAAGAAAAAGAACCGAGTCGTAACCGCAACTCAAGAATGACGAGTCGCAAGGCACCCAAGCGTGCGATGAATCCGATTTACCTTACTGACGTCGAGTTTAAAGCAAGTTCATCTCGGGATTAAGGAGATGAACAATGTGACATGTCTAAATAAATAACCGATGTGACATTTCAAACTTGCCTTAACACATTTCACTACTCAGGCAAAAAGTTCTCTCTAACGCTTACTTTACCCCTTTAAAACCAATTTTAACCCGTAATTCTGGATGGATCATTTTGTACTGTCTTAGTGAATATCACTTTCGCATCGATTTTAATTGAAATGCTTATTTCTAATGCTTTTGTAATATGGGATACAAGTCACTATAGGAGGGAGAGCCCCTTTGCATAATATCTAATCTAACTAAGGCTGGATCACAATTGAACTCGCAATAGAGTTCGCGTGTACTGTTGTGATATGACGATTCCTCACATGATAAAATGTATGGCAAATCGATATGAAAACATCGTGAGTGAGTAACTGCTCTAACGCAGAAAGGGGCAATTTTGAGTTAGCTAGACTAGCTAACTCATTCGTGGACATTTCCGAGTTACAACCTTTCGAACATTCTAATTTTTCGGGTTACATTTAGCATTGAAACCACGTGGCCAGACTACATGTAGTTGGCCAAGTTAACTCATCCACTACACACAATTGCGAAACAGCTTGCTTCACGAATGAGTTGTCCTGAATTTAGTCAACAGCCTGTTGACCAAATTATTCTTATGAAGGTTACTGCGTTCTAAACACGTTTAGGGGCATAGGTGCTTCAGACTGATTTGGGCAACTAGGCTGTTGCCCAATTAGGATCAATGACAGTAGTTGCAGAATCTGCAACTACTGAGGATTCCTCGGTAGTTGCTTGATGATCAATATGCTGTTTTTCATATTAGCTAATTCTTTTGCCAGTTCTATGCCTTCTGAAACGTTTGGGGCATAAATGGCTTAGAGTTTAAACTTGAAATGTGTGAACTTTAAATGGCACCGTTCACATTATAGAAAATACGATCAAATTGAGATTAACGCTTTACTTTTTGGGCAGTTGTAATAAAACGAGTGACGTGAAAGCAGTCCTGCCACACAGCTATTGATACAACATGCGCTTGTTATACGTTTGGATTATCCCAACATATCTTTTTTTTCTTGTACGATAAGTTCAGCAACTCTTAGATCAGCCGCTTTGTCAGGACCTAGTCCAATGTTTTGCTCAACTGAAGAAGTTAGCGAGGCTGCAATTCGAAAAGCATCATTGCCTTCTATAGCTAAACGGAAGATGTGAGGAACATAACTATCATATTCATCATCCCACTCATTATCGCCATCATTCACACCAATGGGATCCCATTTTTCCCATAGTATTTCGGCAACCTTTTTATAAAAAGCTTTGTGTTTATTGCTGAGATTATTCATAAATTACGTATGACGCCTTTAGTAACGGAAAATTGCGCAGCCGATGCCGATTGCCTAAAATCGTTATGTTTCTACTCGACAACAACCTTAATGCCCCTGTTTTTGGCTACCCCCTCATTAAAGGTGGTGAGCACCTTTAGCTGAAACCCAGAAATTTGTTTGGGGATACAGCCAGTATTGATATTGTAGATGGTATAAGGAGGTTCAATTGCATTTATATCTCCAGTAACCAGACTATCTGTTAGAGCATCAAGGTTTCTTCCAGTCTACGGCTATTTTCATGACTCCCCTCTGAAAAATAACGTCGCTTAAGTCCTCCTTAATAAATACACTTTAGGGATAACTTATTAAACCAATGTAACAATTTTTTTTTATTAATATATAACGGCAACTAAGTCTTAGTGACTAAAACTTAGTTGCCATTATATTGAAGTGAGCCACCAGCACTTCAATATATGCAGATCTTACACACATACTTTAAGCGCGGAGTACACAAAATCGCATTTAATGTACATCGATGTAGGCTCATACTCAGCATACCATTTTCAACCACAATCTAAACATCACCAAATCGAACTCGGCATCTAACCCCTAACCCAACAATCACATAACAGGTATTTCTTGTAACAAATAGCCCTGGGTGTTGATACTCAACTAGCATTGAAGTTTTAACCCAATCAATGCCTCTTTGAGGTGAATCTTCAAGGATCGTATCTGCAAATAAAAGAGCTGGCTTTAGATCATTTGGGAGCCGTTTTTCGCCTTGCTTAGTCAATTCAATATCAATCCACTTCCAATCGGCAACAACACAGATCCCCTTTCCTGAATAAAGAGCATATGCATCATCAATTCGCTGCTGTACTTCATTCATTTCACAGCCTACATCGTAGTCTGAGACTCCAGGTAGAGACATAAGATACTCATAAATTTCATTCGCTGTCATCATGCGTTCCTTTAGTCTTTCTAGGCCAATATTTATAGTCTTTTCGTTCAGGTAATTGAGCGTAGAGCCATTTTTGATCATACCTAAAGAGCCACGTGTAACTATTCCGAACTTCTTTCTGAAGATCATGCCGCGTACCCGTTGAATTACGCTTCAGCGCGAGTTGCAAATTTTCTCGATGCTGACTACGAGAGTGAAGAAATCGTAGTTCTTTTCTTCTAACTACAATTTCAGGATGTTGAGAAAGGATTTGTTCTACCGCTGGTATAGATAAGTGCATAAACTCTGCTATTGATTTTGTGGAAAATCCTTCAGATAATTTTTCAATAATAAGATTACGGTCTTTCTCGAATATACTCTGTTCTCGTCTCTTTATTTCAATGCCATTAGAAATCGCTATTTGCTTTACTTTTGCAACACTCAAGCCGCTAATTTTACTTGAGTGTCGTAAACTGCACCCAGCTTTGAGCTCTTTAAGCGCAAGTTTAACTTCTTCTGGTTTATACGATTCCTTTAAGGCAGGGTTTGCGATAGCAACATAGGTATTAACAAGATCGTAATTAAACTCAAGAAGCTCTTCTATTGAATGAAACAGCATCCCTATCATAAGTATATGTTTCAACGGATGATGATGAGCATCGGAATGATAAAACATGCATGTAGGATAAGTACGCTTATCCCCTAAATCAAAAATTAGCGCAATCGTTTCATCAGTAAGAATTGGTTGCCAATATGCTTCTAATGCCGCCCGCAACTCGCTTTGATGCACATTAAAGGAGGTTGATGCCATACCCATTTCTCTCAACCGAGTACGATATATCAGCGACATCCTATAACCCTCGAATAAAGGATTTTCTCTAGAAAGAAGTTCTAAGCTCAGACGGGCCAGCTTTAAGGCCTCAGAGCTTGCATCAATAAAATCATCTTTAACAACATATTGAGGTGGTTTTATCATTCCTCGGCGCAGCTTATGGAGCCCTTTAAGTTGAAGTTTATGCTTTACGCATGAGAGTACACCCGGTATTTGATGAGATACATGCCAATAAGCAATACCGTATTGTTCAACATCTTCCGCAACACACCGAGGACAGTAATTAACATAACTGGTCGTATTTATCCGACTGGCTGTAAGTGACATTTTAGAATAAATGGCCTGTGTATCCCCCCTGTGCATATCTTGTAATATTTCTTGATACAGTTTTTCACCACAAAAATGGCTAAAGTAAGGAACAAAAGTATGAGCAGTAATAAGCAGCTCTTCACTCATCGACGATTGACAAGCCAGTCTATCAATATAGCTGGGAAATATTGAATCTAACTGCTTATTACGAGTTCCTAATAGGTGCTTTAATAACTCACCAACACTCGGATATGGCGATTCATAAGCCCAGCGAATAAGCCAACTATGCAGTGTTTCATCTACAAACAATTTAGGGCAATACTGCGCTAAGTTGATTGTATTCATGAGTAGCCGTCCAGTAATAATTTGGTAAGCTCATGCTCAATCCCGAGTGACCTCAACATAAGCAACAGACTAATTGGTGGGACCTGGGAATTACGATAAACGGTCGTAATTATATTAAGTAATTTTTGACCTCGCTTATAAATTTCTTCTTGCTCACGAGTAAAGTAGGTAGAAATTACGCTACCTTCTAGACTCACCTCAAATGCCTTTTGTATTTCAACGACTTCTTTTCGTAACGCTAACGGGATATTACGCGGTAAACATTGATACCCAAGTTTTTCCCTCATCAATTCAAGTAACACATTTAACGTCAAATCCGTCTGCTTTTGCTGCAAAGCAATACTGACGGCATCCAACCAATATGATGTCGTTGATTTTAATACCGTCGGTACTTCAACTATCTCACCACACTCTAGGCATTCACCATTAACAGGCGGCAACCAATGCCGCTGAAAAGACATATATTTAAAATCACAACTCTGGCACATAGATACCAAAGCTGTTTGATGTTTATAGCAGCGTAACATCGTAGGAATTTGGTGATAGGTATGCCAATAAGTAACCCCATATTCCTCATAGTCTTCATCTGCACATGATTGACACCAGCGCCACATATAAACACCTGTAACGTTATTTTGTAAGCTAGGTATAACCTTGTGCCTAGCTCCAGTCGTAATAGCGTCTTGAAGCAATGTATATTGAGGCTTAGTTATAAAGGGTCTGTAGTAAGGGACTAGCGTATGCTCAGATATAATCTTATTAACACCGGTAGTGTCAGCATAATGACTCATAAGATCGCTATATACCGGACGCCAAATGGTCGAAGCATTAAGCTTGCTCAGGTTCGTTGACAGCCACTTCGATGTCATTATAAAATCATTTCGACCTGTTCCATCAAACCAGCGGGCAAGTACACTCAATATATGTTCATTTGGCAATAATCGGGGCAACTCAATTAACATCTTTGTTTTCCTCAATACCGATCAGAAAATTATCTAATTGAAGTTTTGAGACCGTCGATGGCTGAGTACTGCTTTCATCGTGATTTTTTAATATTTTTGGTACTGGGGTTCGAACTTTTTTTTGCTCTTTTATTACATCTTTGTTTGTGTATGTCGTTTTGTTGGTCGTTTTATCCCGTATCTTTTTTTCATAATCTTCTCTGTTACCCTTCCTAAGAGCTTTTAGTGCTGGATCAATCAAATGAAATTGATTGGTATAAACTCTATCTAATAATTCGGGATCAAAAGTAAAATAATTCTTATATTCACTACTGTCTTTCATTAGCAAAGTTTGTAACGTTTCATGATGCATATGGGCCAATCGAGTCATTATCGCAGGCAGACCACAACTAAGGGATTGAAATTTTACTTTAAAATTTTCATTTGAAACGCTTTTAATTCCATAAATCAATGATGAAGGAAATAGCGCATCAAATAATTTAGTAAAATATTCAGACCCATAAGCATGTGTAGAAAATTTAAATTCACGATCATTCAGCATTCGGCGCACTGTTGTTGAATCATGACCTAAACGATGATCACCGTCCTCTAACGAATCAAATAGTTCGATACCCTGCTGAGTTGAACTTTGAATGATTGGCACACCTATTTTATTAAATAGAGTCTCAAGCGTTTGAAGTGAAGGGCTTTCTTTGATTTTTTTATAACCCAACATAAACTGTAATTCATCAATATGAACAATACCAAGACAATGCGTTGCAGCTATATGTTGCATTGCGGCGATTAGTTGATCTGCTGAAAATTTTTTGTGATCACTCCATTGCTCCGCATAATCAGTTTCTAGTGCACTATCAACAGCCCTAAAAAAATTAGCCGCCATCGCCTTAGGAGAACCATTGGGCGGAAGATCAAACGAAATCCATACAAGTTGCTTCTTCTTAAAATGTTCTCCTTGGTAAATCTTATGGTTAAGCACTTGTTTTACTTGTCCTAAAACACTCCGTATACATTTAGTTTTACCACTGCCAGAATCCCCGTACACTAATGATGACGGCGCTGTTGTCGGTCCAATTCCACTCATTGGGCCAGGGTTATACAACTTACCAAGCCGCATGCACTCTGCGATTCTAGCGTATTGCATGCGCATCTCTTTTGACAACGGATTACGCCGGACATAACCAAACAGAATTAAACTAAGAATCTTATTGTATAAATTCCACGTTTGAGGAACGGGAATGTGCACTTCAGTCAACTGACGCAACTGTGTTTGCTGATATATCTCAGGTAAATCCCAAAAATTCTCTTGAATACAGGGTACTTCCGTCAGATTTTTAATTAACTGTTCACGACTCAACTCAACATGAACAGCCTCAGATAATGGATTGTTATTTAAATTGAGATCTAAATGGGGTTTATAAACGGCTTCTATACTCATTATTAATACTCCTAACTATTCATTTCATTATCTAAATCGTCTTGCTCAGTAATTCGACCAGAGCTATCAGAGAGACGTGTTTCATCCATAAGCCCCTCATGCATCTCAATTGCATGAATAAGCTGTTCAAGGGCTTTATAGGTTGCCTGACGACCTTTGATACCTGGTTGGATACTAATACGAGTATTTTTAGGGGCTAATTCAATTTGCTCTTGGTTATATTCCAGTAATTTAGACTGTAATCCATCCTTAAATAGCCTTAGTTTCTTAGCATTAATTTTATTTTGATGTCTTTTATCTTTGAATTGTTCAAGTAGGTGTAAAATAGGCTCCCAGTGAGTCGCTACAAATGGGCTTTCGCCATTAAGATTCTTCAAATCAAAACGTACATACTGACCAGCTGTAGTTTTATGCCAAATATTCGAACTCCAATCTTTGGGTCTTTTGACTGGTATTTTGAATGCACTGATATGCTTGGCTTTAGTAAACCACCCCGCCTGTTTAGCAAAATCAGAGTAATAAACGAGTCCTTTCAAATAGATGCCATTTTCTCTCACAACAGCTTCTTCCTCTGGCAGAAATGCCCAGAAAATACGACCAATCTCTTCATTTCTTGCATCACGACCCCCATTCATTTCTTTAGAAAGACTATGAAGAAAAAGAGCTTGAGGAGTTATATCAATACCATCTCTAACGGCGTTAATATCAAACCGTTTGAGCCTATCCGCTGAGTTATTGTGATGAATAATTTCATGTATTAAAAATGCGATAAGAGAATCATAATCCAGTAGAGATTGATTAGACTGATGTTGCTCACCGCGTGGCGCGGCTTCAGGAATTGCACCAGGTACAAAATGTATGGCCTGCTTATTTAAACAGTTAAACTTACTTTCCACTGTTCCTTTCGCATCACCACGGAACACCGCCGTGAAATTATATCCACGCACTCCAATCTCAGAACTCAATACCGATGAAATGACTTTATCTGGATGTTCATTCCCATTATCGACCGTTACTTGGACCGGAATATGATGAGCAGGCCAATCCCCTTCTTTAAGTTCAACGCCATATCGAGCAGCAAACTCAACTTTGTCCGAGCAAGCGTTCACAAGCGCCTGCGAAGCCCCCGTCCAATTTGGTCCGTCGAAGCCCACATAAAAGCCTACAATCATGGTAGAAAAGACATCAATAACGATATAAAAAACAGGTCGCCCCATCGAAAGACGCCCGGTCGTGTCAAACGGATATCGAATATAGGTATCTAATACAGTAGCATCCGTTTCATATCGATATGTCGCGCCTATAACACCGTCGTGCGCAGAGCCCTGACGGTCAGCATGATCTTTTTCATAAACGATATGCCCATGCTGAATTTTCAGATATAACGTTTTATCGATAATTTGTTTAAGATGATATCGAAGCTGAGCATCAGATAAACAAGCGCTCTCCTCGTAAGGAACATAGGTTCTGCTAACTACACCGTCTATTTCACGTTCAACCTCTGAAGACTCAAAAAGATTTTGGTATACCTCGGCCGTTTTTTTAAACGAAAACTTGGGGAAGTGTTCTTTATTTTTATCCGCTTTTACAAACGCCACGACAGACTTTAAGTTGTCCTTTTGCAACTGAGTAACACCGATACTCTTTGAGCGACTATTACGATTATCAGCCCCGCCACGACCTCGTTTTACATTCTCGACACCAGGAGTAGCTGGGAGGAAAAAATTACTCCCTGTGTTTTTTAATTTAAATGGTAATAGCGCATTAATATGACAGCCAAACACAATGTATCGATTCAACGCATTGTAATAAGCCCCTTTAGTTTTCCATGCGTTATCTGGATTAGTAGCAAGATTATCTCCGACCAATAGTTCAACTTCACTCGCGAGCCCTCCATCATATAAATATTGAGTAATGCGCGATTCTGCCGTTAAAGATTTAATTATTTGGTATTTTTTGTCTCTTTTATCAAGCCATTTTTGCCGGCCGTCCTGAATCAAAAATTCATCTGAAAATGAAAACTCAGCAGGCAGTTCATGCAGAGATGTCTGTACTGATGTCTTTTTGATGAGTATTGCAATACGGTTAAAACTCCAAACCTCTGGTTTAGAAATATTGTCAGCACTCCCAGCTATATTCATATCCGCAATTGCAGCTAATTTAAGCTGATAATTAACATGACAAACTCTCAGTAACTCTGACGTCTCGCTATCATATATTTTCTGACCCAAATAAATCATAGGCTCAACTCCACAGCGCGGAATAAGCGAATGTATTTATCTGTTTTAACAGGTAAGAGGTGGTGCAAACATGAGTACTGAAACAGGCTTTGCACACGCTGGTAAGGCGTGTTGACTCGGTGTTGCACTGATTCAAAGTGATCTTGTAGTTCAGCTCTCGGTTCCTCAATCCATGATTTGATGAAGGCCTGCCCGAACTCTTTGAGTTCGTCAGCACTGGCAACCAAGTCATGAGCTAATTCAAAGTACTCAATATTCCAAGCAGAAATCTTAGTCGTATCAAGTTCAGTGATGACGCGATACTCCACATTACGCTTACGCCAATACTCACGTTCGATGGCAAATTTTTGCCAAGTACGTGCTTTAATTCTCTCGACATTACCGTTATCTAATCGCTTGAAAATCTGATCCCAATATTTAAACGTATATGCAATTCGTTTTTGTGAATAATCGTCCAGACGTATCGTAACGACAAAATCTGTCGTCATCACATGTGCAAGGTTAGTTTTCCAATCACGCGGGTGTATTAAGTTAGCAGCTACGGCAATATCAAGCGTTTCATCTATATCTAAAGCGAACTGTTCTTCAACAGATATGACATTTGGTTTCCAAAGAAGGATTTTGTATGCGCGGAATTCACCGTCAGATAGCAAATGAACCTGTCGTTTTTGCCGAGGGCAAAAAATCCAATGACGTCGTCCAATTTTATTTACCTTACGCACAGTGATAAAGGGGATGTAGCGACCTGATTTAACGATGTCACGCTTCCAGTCATTAAGCGACTTGATTACCTCTGTTGAAGCGAGTATTTGTTTATGTCTCATAAGAACTCCGTAATTGAAGTTCTAGTTATAGCACTAAGAAACATAAAATAGCAGTCTACAAAAACACCTAAGCATATGATATAATAGGGATATATTATATCAATAAGTAATAAATGTCAGTAGATCAAAAGTTGCTACAAATCAGATAGGTAGAAAGTTAATTTGAGGTAGGTTTACATTTTGTCTGAATGGGGCTGTAAAATTTATTTTTAAATTATTTAAAAACTTTGGCTCGTTCTAGCTTTATTACGGAGAATATCGCCAAAAGACATTTATGATGGTGCTAGATAAGTACTATTTAACTCTATTTTTAATCCACTAAAATTCACAAGTTTATAAGTGGGCCAAGTTCACTCCCCATACTTATTAAGATATATGGGGGAGCATTCCAAACTTAAATTATAACTAACATAAAACACCCATCTTAGACGTAATCATTGTCCTGCATGAGCAGCAACTTTGCCAAATGATTCGAGCTCTAAGAACTTAGATCTGAATAAATGTTCAGGGAGCTTTTGTTTCAGTAAAGCGTGAAAATTATCATCATGAGTTGAAATGATGATTTGCTTACCCAAGTTCACACTCAAACTGCGTAATAAATCAATGACACCAAGTACATTGATACTATCCATCGACTGCACAGGATCATCAATAAATATACAGTCCACATCTTTACCTGCATTTTTCGTATTAATTGCTTTCGCTAGAAAAATACTTAAGCTAAGTACATTAACTTGTGCAGAGCTAAAATGTAATGTTGGTGATATTATATTATTCCCTTCATCATCTTCGATATAAACTTGTAATTTAGGCCTTCCTTCATCTGGAAATACACAATTAAAAGCTATTTTTTTAAAGTCAGGGTGAGGATCGATTTTTTTATAAATAGTATTAATTAAATCAATATGAAAGTAATGATTAATTTGTTTTTTTAAAGAATCATTGATAACTCTTAAATCAGTCATTAACGCATCTTTAATTTTGTCATATTTCTTGATTTCTAAATCAAAACCATTGAGTTCACTTGTTGATTTTAAACACTCAATATAAGTTAATAATTGTTCTGCAAGTGCCGTTAATAATTTCATTCCTGAGTTCAATGCATCACTTTGCTCTATTGAGTGTTGAAGAGTTGATACTTTATCATCAAAACTCTGTTTTAGAATTCCCCAATTATCACCTTCGAGTAAAGCTTCATGCCCAAGATATCTGACCATCACATAAAATCCGCGAACCAATCCATTTAATCTAACGAGCTGTTCACTTGCCCTCATTATCAGCTCTGAAAGCATCTCTTTTTTATCGGTTAAATCTTCAAAGAACGTGGAGGAATAAGGTGTTTTTAACGTAGTTAAAGCAACATCATTACTGTCTACGTCCTTTGATTGACTTTCAAATAAAGAAGTTAAAGCCTCTAATTTATTACCAATAGCTTCATTTAACTCTTGTTCATCCAACACAAGTTCAATAAGATTAAGCGGAACTTTCAACTCGTAGAGGAAGTCTGAGTACTCAGTAATGAAATCATCATCATTTTTTGATTTACTAGTCATAACAGCAAAATCCAACCTAAGTTGCGGAGTGCCTTCTATTAGCGTATTACACTCAGCTTTAACTTCATCAATTTTGCCCTCAAGTACAGTAATATCCGATGCTACCCTTGATATTTCGTCATCGATATATAATTTAAATAGTTCAGGTGATTTTTGAACCGTTAATACCTTTAACCTATTAACTTCAGCACGGTCTTTATCTATCTGTTCAAGACTATTACCTGTCGATTGTTTATCCTTGAATAACGTTTTAAGCTGTTCCCGTAAAGCCCCCAAATAGTCTCTTTGCTGGATCAAAAAAGATTCATTCAATTCTTTGAGTACTAATTCCTGTTCTTTTAACTGTGTTTGGCAAGTTTCAACATCTTTAAGAAGGCGCTGTTGAGAGTCGCTCAAACTTGAATTTGAATTGACTGCGTTAGCCAGATTTAGAAATGATTTATGGTCATGCTGACATAAAGGACAATGCTGCTCTTGGTTATCATTTACTAATTTAGAACCTAGATCAATAAGCCTAGTAATCGAGTCTTTTTGTCGCTTTACAGAGTCAATTGAGCTGTTAAGCTCAGCTAGTCGCTTATTCAGTCTTTCCTTCTCAAGAACTCCATCAACATGATTCTTAGCCAATCTTTCAAGTATTTCATTATCAAATTCACTCTCAGAAATGGCATCAAGCTCTTCGATTCTAAAACTTTTTATTAAAATACCTTCCGATTTTAAATCGGTAATTTTCTTATCTAACCCATCATTTTTAATGCTAAGTTCATCAGCACCCAACTGTTTAATATTTTGTTCTAATTTAGTTATTTCATCAAAGTATTGAGGTGATACTGTTTTCAGCGTTTCGAATTCAACTTTATTATGTCGCAAGATTGCCTTTTGGCTTTCTAATTCATCTAATTCTGCGTTCTTACTTTTCAACGTTTGAGTATTTTTATTTAAATCATGTTCAATATCAGCCAACTCACTATTACATTTATTTTTAGCTTTAACTTTACTAACGAAATCAGGCAGTTGAACTTTATGCAAGTGGAGTTTATCAAGACGATTACCGCAAGCTGCTAACAGTCCTTTTAAAACACCTTGTTCGTCATTTAATACTTCGAATTGCTCAATATCATTTTTTTGCTTTGTTAGCTTAAGGATGTCACTATTTAGTGCTGCAATTTCATTGTGATGTTTTTCATATACAGGGAAGCTATCTAACAAACTCTCTAACTGTACTTTTTCAGCCAGTACCTTTTCAATATTTTCATTAATGCTATCTTTTAATTGAGCAATTTTTAATAATAACTTTGCATTAGATTCATCATTAAATTCATCGTCGAATATAGAAAAACTACATCCCTGCTCATTCAGTTCTGAAACTAATTCATTAATAACAGTTAAACAACTGGAATCAAGCATAGATTCACCGCCTAACTCGATTAGTAAATGTCTATTTCTTACTGTTTCGATCTGACTTTTAAGTTTATCCAGTCTGCTATTTATTTCACCCAGCATCAGTTGGATATACTGACGGCTTTTCTCCAAGCTGTCATCGCCACCCAATTGTTCATACATAAACCGCTCATAGCGTGCTTCAGGTTTTGATTCTCTTAAGAAACTGTCAATAGCTTCTTGTGAGAGCATAACAGAACGGAAAAAGCGCTCTTCTGGTTTTGTTTTCTTATCATCAAATGCGTAATCCTTACTTCCTGCACGAGCAGAGCTTACTTTTCTTTCGAATTCATCCGTATTAGTAACAATTTTGACTATAGATTCAAGATTATCAGGAGCATTTTTTGATCTTAAAATATGTTGTTTTTGCCCAGTCTGATTTAATTCTTTCGCATCTGTATTATTTACAATTGCTAGACTCGAATCCCGGATAAAACGAGTTATATTATTAGTCATACAAAAATCTATCGCGTCATAGAAGGATGTTTTTCCGAATCCATTTGGGGCGTATATTGAAACGAGATCAGCCGGTTCTCCACCTTTAACCGTAAAATCAAATATGCCATCACGTTTATCTAAATAACTTTTAAAAGCTTGTATTTCGACACGTTTAAACTTCATCGTTCTCAACCTCTAAAATTATTTTATCCAACCATGCCCCACGCATTCTTTTTTCATCCCGAGACTTTCCTAAAGAAATATTCATGGCTAATAAATCTTGTGTAACCGATGAATATATAGAATTATTCATCGCGAATAAATCTTGTGTAACCGATGAGTATATAGAACTATTGATAACGTTTTGACTTGACGGTTGTTCAATATAGATATCTTTACCTAAAATATGATCATCAAGATATGCAGAAAATTTATCTTTATTCAAAGATTTCAACTTACTATCAAAAACAATTTTACGCATGAAAAAGGTGTCATTCTCTATAGTATATTTAAGTGAATTACTCACGGTGGTGGGTATAAAAAAAACTAAATAAATATTCCAACTTGAAAATTCGTCTTCCAGTTTTGTTTGATAATCAATGCCTATTAGGTTATTGATACGGTTCCAAAACTGTTCAAGTATTTCCTCATTTTCAATCCAGCAAGAAAATGCAGATAAAAATGATTTTCCGCCAATTAATGCTTGATATAGATTAAATTCAACATCTGGAAATTCGAGATTTAAAAGCTTCATGTCGTAATCTTGCTCTAAAACAAATTTAGGTAACATCAACAATATCCTTAACAGTTAAATAAGCGCCATACTCTTTAGCTAATAACATGCGTAGTTCAGCTTCTTTTTTATCATCAAAATCGAAAAGATCAGTGTGATTTTCAAATACATCTTCCTTAGATTCAATACATTCAGCATGTAGCGCTGTAATATCTACAATACTGTGAATTTTAGAAAGGTTCGAATTAATATTCGTAATGGCCCGACGGTCGGAAGGCGGTCTAGCAATATTTTTAACCAACTTTTTTATACCGACTTTTGAAAAACTGACATTTCGCTGTGGAGAGCAGAGTGTTTTAACCACAATTATTCCATTTTCGTTAAAGCGATTAAGCTTTCCTTTGAAAATATCAGATACGTGTTGCTGCCAAGTTTCCTTGACTCCAATATAAATTAACCGTCTCGAATGCATTATGTTATCTACATACGCTGCGTCTACAATTTTAGGCTTATCGATTAATATCGATATAGTTAATAACTCCATTAATGCGACCCATAACTCACGGCTTCGCAATTCATTGCTAGGTCGATTATAAACTCGCAGGCACTCTTTAAACTCTTTAAATACTTCACTTGGGGAAAGGTTTACTTGAATTTCATTCGTTGAAATATCTCTTAAGCGATCTTTAAGAAAATTTAACTTATCATCTTCAATCCAGCCCTGAATAACATCAAAACTAAAATCACGTAAATGCTCAAAACTAGACAAATGTAATGGTAAAAGTGGTGCTAAAGGCTGTTCTAAATAAAGATTTTTAGGATCAGCGATAAGCTTTTCAAACTCACTAATTGGTATAGCTGAAATGTTACCATGACATTCTCTATCTGGATCTCCATCCATTTTAGTTTCTATACCACAAAGCAAAACTGGCTTATCTTCACGATCTAGAGTAAAAATACCTCCACCTGAGAATCCAGAAACATTACTATAACCAACACCAGCAGCCTCAGGAGAAAGGACAGCAAACTCTCCAGACATATATGTGAAATTATAAATAAATGCGGAATATTCCTGAGAAGTGCCACGTCTATCGTCAGGGTAACCACATAAAAAAACCTGGTCATTGACTACTAAAGAATCGCTATTAATCATAAGCTCACATTCAGATTTTTGACCCACAATCAAAATTGCAATATCTCTAGTGTCATGACAGATAACATCTAATACCGGTATTTCCTTCCCATCAAAAGAAAATAATTCATGCTTTGATATAAAATTGCTGGTAAGGTCATCTTTATCAACTTTCAAGCAATGTTTAGCAGTTAACACGTATGCATAGGTTGTAGACATTGGCTGAATTAATACACCACTGCCATTATTAACTTTAACACTATGCTTTTGATTTACCGTAGGAGTGCCTTGATTCATGGTGTAATAACATCCTTACATCCTATTGCATTAAAGCTTGAATCGCTTAATTCCTGCTTGTTAAATATTTTGTTAATCAAATCTGGATAATTAAACATTAAGTTAGCACTAGGGAAATGATTAATGATACGAGCTAACGTTTTTTTGTTTGGTAAGCCATGATGATTACCATTTGTAGATATAATAAAATTATTACAAGCTATTAGTGTTAACAGTTCATCGTTAGTATTAGCTTTGCTACCATGGTGGGAAATTTTAACATAGTCAACTTTCAAAGGGTTATGCTTGGAGTAACCTAAAGCTATTAAACTATCGATAACGACCGTAGGATGTGCATCTCCTAACAACAGCAGTGATAAGCCCTCACTTTCAAAGATAAAAGCTAGTGAGCTTCCATTATGAATTGATTTATCTTCAATAAATTGATCTTCTATTAATAACTCTTCAAGTGATTCTGTGTAGTCTTTCTTTGCACCAGCTGTATTTGGGATTTTACGTTTTTTCTCCCACTTAACTAAAAGCTTTTGAAGATTAACGATGGAAGGTGAAAGGATCTTAAATTTACATCCAAACCGTTCAAATTTATCACCTGTTTTAATAAGAGAATGTGACCAAATATTCTTACCTATTAAATGATCTTCAAGCTTAATACCTTGCCCAATGCTAGTATTCGTACCGGTGCTATTTTTTAGCATGACAACATTTGATGCATCAATAGGTTTATCAAAATACTTGAAAATTAATTGCCCAGAATTAAACCACACCTCTTCGGTTAATTCAGTTAAATAACCACTCTTATTAAAGCCAGCTAAAAGGCCTCCAATATGATCATCATCAACATGGGTTAATACAAGCAAATCAATTTTTTGATTTTTAGCCTTAACTTCGTTTAAAAAAATTTTAAGAGGACGTGGGATATGCTGCACTTCAAATGTTCTAGATGGACCGCCATCAATTAGTATATTCTTGTATTCACCTTTGTATTCAAGGCTAATAGCTATACAGTCTCCATGTTCAGCCTGTAATATTTTTAATTCAAGAGCCATATTTCATCCTTATGTGAAAGCTTTACACTCTCAACCCATACTCATTCCACTTATATCCTCAGATTATAACGCCTATTACATTGTAGTTATATAATTGAAATCATTAAACATATAACTACAACACCCTTTACAAAAATATTAATATGAGTTGATAACATCAATACTGAAGAACGGTTTAATACGGGGCAATTTATTTATCCATTTATAAAACAAAAAAAGCGAACCATTTCTGGTTCGCTTTTTCACTTTATTCGACTTCTAATAACTCAATTAGTCACAATCTTAATTACAGTCACAACCTTCATTAAAACAGTCACAAACTTAATTACTAGTCATCAACGACCAAAATTAATCGTTATACGATTCAACTGGTGGGCATGAGCAGAATAAGTTACGGTCGCCATACACATCATCGATGCGGTTTACAGTAGGCCAGAACTTGTCTTTCTTCACGTAAGGTGCAGGGTAAACGGCAGTTTCACGGTCATAAGCACGGTCCCAGTTAGCGTCAACAATATCGGCTAGCGTGTGTGGTGCGTGATGTAGTGGGCTTTGTTCTGCAGTCCACTCACCCGATTCAACTTTAGCAATTTCGGCACGGATGCTGGTCATTGCTTCGATGAAGCGATCTAGTTCAGCTTTAGATTCTGATTCAGTTGGCTCAATCATTAGCGTACCCGCAACTGGGAAGCTCATTGTTGGCGAGTGGAAACCATAATCCATTAAACGTTTAGCAACATCAGACTCGGTAATACCCGTTGTTTCTTTAAGTGGACGTAAATCAACGATGCACTCGTGCGCTACGCGATCATTACGGCCTTTATAAAGTACTGGGAACAGTGGGTCTAAGTTTTGAGCCAGATAGTTAGCGTTTAAGATAGCTGTCTGTGTAGAACGTTTCAGACCTGCTGTACCTAGCATGTTGATGTACATCCACGTAATCGGCAAGATACTTGCGCTACCGAACTGTGCAGCAGATACCGCACCGTTGTTACGGCTTTCTTTACCTGTGTCAGCAACCGCGTGACCAGCAACAAAAGGTGCCAAGTGCGCTTTAACGCCGATAGGACCCATACCTGGACCACCGCCACCATGTGGGATAGCGAATGTTTTGTGTAAGTTAAGGTGAGAAACATCAGAGCCCATAGAGCCCGGTGATGTTAATGCTACCTGTGCGTTCATGTTCGCGCCGTCCATATAAACTTGGCCGCCGTTGTCATGAATGATGTCACAGATTTCTTTAATCGTTTCTTCGTATACACCGTGTGTCGATGGGTACGTGATCATGATGCAAGAAAGGTTATCTTTTAGCTCTTCCGCTTTTTCACGTAAGTCAGCAACGTCAACGTTACCGTTTACGTCACACTTAGTAACGACAACTTTCAGACCCGCCATTTGCGCTGATGCAGGGTTAGTACCGTGCGCAGAGCTAGGGATCAGACAGATGTTACGATGTGATTCGCCACGTGACTCATGGTATTTGTGAATCGCTAACAGACCTGCGTATTCACCTTGTGCACCCGAGTTAGGTTGCATACAAATTGAATCGTAACCTGTGATGCTAACTAACCAGTCTTCTAACAGGTCAATCATCACTTTATAACCAACCGCTTGATCTGCTGGGCAGAACGGGTGCATGTTGCTAAATTCAGGCCATGTTACTGGGATCATTTCGGCAACCGCATTCAGTTTCATGGTACAAGAACCTAATGAAATCATTGAATGGTTAAGGGCTAAATCTTTATTTTCCAGCGATTTAATATAACGCAGCATTTCTGTTTCAGAATGGTGCGAATTAAATACTGGGTGTGTTAGGAATGCTGATTCACGCTCAAGTTCAGCAGGGATAGACGTGCTACCTGTTGCTGCTAGTTCAGCTTCTAGTGCATCAACCGAGATACCATGGTCATCGCCCAATAGTACGTCGAATAATGTCGCTAGGTCTGCTTGCGTGATTGTTTCATCTAAGCTGATACCAACTTGATGTTCAGCGTCAAGACGGAAGTTAATGCCCGCAGCTAATGCACGAGTAACCACTTTCTCTTTGTTATCTAATTGGTCGTTGTCTAACTGTACTGTGATTGTATCGAACCAGGTATTGTTAGTCAGGCTTAAACCGCCTTTAACAAGACCAGCTGCTAATAAATCAGTGAAACGGTGTACACGCTTAGCAATATCTTTAAGGCCTTCTGGACCGTGATACGTTGCGTAGAAACCAGCCATGTTCGCGAGTAATACCTGTGCAGTACAAATGTTTGAGTTAGCTTTTTCGCGGCGGATGTGTTGCTCGCGCGTTTGCATTGCCATACGCAGTGCAGGTTTACCATGAGTGTCTTTAGAAACACCAATGATACGACCCGGCATAGAACGCTTATGTTTGTCACAGCTTGCGAAGAATGCAGCGTGTGGACCGCCATAACCCATTGGTACACCAAAGCGTTGTGAACTACCAAACGCCATGTCAGCACCGAGTTCTGCAGGTGACTTAATGCGTGTCAGTGCAAGTAGATCAGAACCCACTGCAACAACACCTTTTTTAGCTTGGATAGCCGCAATAATATCGCTGATGTCTGTTACATCACCGTCTGTACCTGGGTACTGTAGTACCGCACCAAACAAGTCATGCTCAGGCGCTGTTTCTGCTGGGCCTTGAATAACAGTGAAACCGAAGTGCTCTGCACGTTCGATCATCACGTCAGCGACTTGTGGGTGTACGCTGTCGGCGATAAAGAAGTTATCACATTTTTTGTTTTTAGAAACACGCTTACACATTGCCATTGCTTCAGCGGCTGCTGTCGCTTCGTCAAGTAAAGATGCGCTTGCTAAATCCATGCCTGTTAGGTCACAAGTCATGGTTTGGAAGTTAAGAAGTGCTTCTAAACGACCTTGTGCAATCTCTGGTTGGTAAGGCGTGTATGCCGTGTACCAGCCTGGATTTTCGAATACGTTACGTAGGATAACATTCGGCACGTTAGTACCGTAATAGCCCATACCAATGTAGCTTTTATTGACTGTGTTTTTGGCTGCGATGGCTTTTAATTCTTGCAGTGCTGCAACTTCAGATAACTGATGGCCAGCAACAATGTCTTCTGCCAATAAGATCGAGCTTGGTACTGTTTGTTGAATAAGGTCTTCTAAAGAGTCTGCGCCAACTTTCGCTAACATTTCTTTAGTTTCTGTTTCGCAAGGACCGATGTGGCGACGGGCGAAATTATCAATCTGCTCTAACTGGGCAAGTGGGGTATGGGTTTTCATGCAATTCCCTGTATTTATACTTTTAACAAATAACAAAATTAAATTAGCGTTTAACAAACTTAAACTAATACTTTAAAAAATAGCAATTAGCGTTTAAACACTAAAAAAAACCCCGAGACAAGCTCAGGGTTTCAACAACAAATTAGTCTTCGATTGACTCAGCATAACCGTCAGCGTCTAACAGCGATGCGAGTTCGCTTTCGTCAGAAGCTTTAACTCGGAACAACCAGCCTTCGCCGAATGCATCTGAGTTTACTAACTCTGGAGAATCTTCTAATTCTTCATTGATTGCTACAATTTCACCACTGATTGGTGCGTAGATATCAGATGCGGCTTTAACAGACTCGCCTACTGCGCAATCTTCGCCAGCTTCAACGTCGTCGCCAACATCGGGTAAATCAATGAATACCATGTCACCTAAAAGGCCTTGAGCATGGTCTGAAATACCGACAGTATAAGTACCGTCACCTTCGTTACGAACCCATTCGTGTGAAGGTGCAAATTTTAATTCAGCTGGGATATTACTCATTGTTGAAACTTCCTTTTGTCTTTTACTTAAATGATTATGTTTTTATTTGGTAACGCTGTAGACACTGAATTGCGATTATTTATAAGCAGAATTATTACTATTCTTTCGAAATAAAAATCTGCAACTCAGCTGACGTCATACAATTTTCAGTTAAATCAAACGTAGCACTAAACTAGTTTTTTACCATTACGAACAAACGCTGGTTTAGTTACTGCAACAGTAATAAGTTTTTTACGCATTTCAACGTCAGCCGTTTCACCGATTGATGCTGGAACACGTGCAAATGCAATACTAAAACCAAGTGTTGGTGAGAAGCTACCACTGGTGATAACGCCTTCACATGCTTCGCCTGCAGCGTTAGTGAATACGACTTTTTGACCAGTACGTAATACACCTTTCGCTTCAAGTACTAAACCAACAAGTTTGTTAGTGCCTTCTGCTTTTTGAGCAGTTAGCGCTGCGCGACCGATAAAGTCACGTTCTTGTGGTTCCCAAGCAATCGTCCAGCCCATGTTAGCGGCTAGCGGTGATACAGTTTCATCCATATCTAAACCATAAAGGTTCATACCAGCTTCTAAACGTAGTGTGTCACGTGCGCCTAGACCAGCTGGTTGAACCCCTGCGTCCACAAGTTTCTGCCATAAATCGCAAGCTTCGTCTTGTGGTACGACAATCTCATAACCTGCTTCACCGGTATAACCCGTTGTAGCAATAAACAAACTACCCGCTTGTACACCAAAGAATGGCTTCATGCCTTCAACTGCGGCGTTTTGCTCAGCAGTAAATACAGTAGCGGCTTTTTCTTTGGCTTTCGGGCCCTGTACTGCAATCATAGACAGTTCAGGTAATTCAGTAACAGCTACAGAAAACTCTGCAGCTTGTTTGTTGATCCATGCTAAATCTTTAACACGAGTCGCTGAATTCACCACTAAACGGTAGTATTCATCATTGAAGAAGTAAACGATAAGGTCATCAATAACCCCACCATCTTGTTGTAACATTCCGGTATAGAGGGCTTTACCAGAAACAGTTAATTTTGCCACGTCATTGGCAAGTAAATAACGTAAGAACGACTTAGCGTCAGCGCCTTTGATATCAACGATGGTCATATGTGACACATCGAACATACCCGCATCTTCGCGTACAGCATTATGTTCAGCAATCTGGGAACCGTAATTGATTGGCATATCCCAACCATGAAAGTCCACCATTTTTGCCCCTGCTTCTACGTGCTTCGGGAACAGTACTGTTTGTTGAGCCATTCTATAATTCCTTTAATTGACAGTTATTAATCAAGACTTTGGGATCAAGTAAAATTGCTTTCTTGCTTTTATATTAAAGCGTCATGTAAAACCTATTACATGATAATAATTCAATTATACCCTTAGAAAGCATTCGTTAAAATTATTTAAGGAATAGAAAATCTAATGGTTAATCAAATGATAATGCGTGTAAGGCTAACACTTTAATAGAGGAAAAAGTTATTCGCGGGGAATAATGACGTCATAGATCACAAAAAAACCAATAAGAGCAGCTTACTTTGCTAACTTCGAGCTATATTGGCAATGATTAAACTGTGAATAACTTGGATAGGAACGGCCTTAGCATTACAATAACTAATGTAAACAGGGCGTTTACATTAGTTATGCTCATCGTTAACATTATGGTGCAAGGTTGATTAATTGCACTATTTAACGATTATGTGTGTTTGCCTTAGCCATTGCGGTCTAATTTAGCTAAATCAGGTAGCTCACCATCTAACCCCATGGCACGTTTAATGAAGCTTTGCTTTAGCCCAGGTAATGTATTAGATAAGGTTAGACCAATATCACGGAAAATACGTTTCGCCGGATGACCACCACTAAACAAACGCTTTAACCCTTCCATGCTCGAGATCATCACTGCCGCTTCGGCTTTACGCCAGCGTTCAAATTTACGCAAATGGGCATGGGTGCCAATATCTTTGTTCGCGCGATGATTTTCTAATACACATTGCGCCAAACTTGCCGCGTCTAACAAACCAAGGTTAACACCCTGCCCTGCTAATGGATGAATAGTATGCGCAGCGTCACCAATTAATGCGACTCGCTCGGCTGCAAAACTACGAGCATAACGCATTTTAAGTGGAAATGCCTGACGTTGTCCTTCAACTTTGCACAGCCCTAAACGGCCATCAAACGCCACGGTCAGTTGTTTGTTGAATTCGGTTTCGTCCATTGCCAACAATTCAGTGGCGCGCTCTGGCGGTAGTGACCAGACGATCGAACACAGATCCGGTTGCCATAACGGTAAAAACGCTAACGGCCCTTCTGGATTGAAGATCTGACGGGCGCAGGATTGATGCGGTTCAACAGTGCGAATATTAGCGACAATAGCATGGTGGTTATAATCCCATGCCGTCAGCGGAATATTCACTTGTGCACGCGTCCATGAGTTGGCGCCATCAGCACCCACAATCAGCTTCGCATACACAGGATCTTGATCTTCTAAGGTTAACCAAGCTGCATCGTTAGCACGACTAAGTTTACGAATACGAGTACCCGTTAATAAGGTAATGTTGCTGGCTTTTTCAATTTGCTCTAGCAGTGCTAATTGGATCACTTTGTTTTCAACTAAATGACCTAATGTGTCTGTCATTAGTGCATCGCCGTCAAAGTTGATCTGGCCAAAACCGTTACGATCCCAAACTTGCATGGCGTTATACGCTTGATGGCGGCGACTTTCGATACCCGCCCATGCATCTAAATTTTGTAATATGTTTTGGCTTGCGCGGCTTAGCGCACTCACGCGTAATTCAGGTGATTCACCTAATTCGCGATCAAGTTCATTACCTTCGATAACCACGATCTTAAGCGTGGTTTCCTTCAATGCAGCAGCAAAAGCAAGACCAACCATGCCACCGCCAACAACCGCAATATCATAAGATTGCATATAACTTCCTAATCCGAATCTTTTAAAATAACTTGAATGCGCCAAGTGCTTGACGTGCTAATGCGCGTTTATATTCAGGCTTGTAACCCATGGTATGTAGCGCTAAATTACGCCCTGCCACCAGCGGTGCATAATTGTTAGCAAAGAGCGTCGCTAATGAGGTTGTCATCCAAATAGTGGTTTGATGATCGCCTTGACGCTTGTGCCAGTAACCTTTCGTCACTGCTTGAGCACCTATGTCTTGGTCGCTTGCAAATGCTTGTTCAATTTGGTGATGCAATACTGCAACATCACGTAGTCCAAGGTTATAACCTTGACCCGCAATGGGGTGTAATGCATGCGCAGCGTTACCAATCACAACACTACGATGTTGGGTTGGCTCTAGTGCTTCTGTTAATAACAACGGGTATGAAAAACGTTGGCCGACTTTGGTGAGCTTCCCTAAACGATAGCCAAAACGCTGCTGTAAACGAGATAAGAATGCATCATCACTCAAGGCCATGATCGTATCGACTTCGTCACTGCGCACTGACCAGACTAACGAACTGCGTTGCTCTGTCATCGGTAGCAGTGCCAACGGTCCCGTGTCAGTAAAACGCTCGAAAGCTTTACCTTCATGGGGTTGGCTCAAACTCACATTGGCAATGATCGCGGTTTGTTCAAAATCGGTCACTTCAATGGGTACATTGGTTAACTGGCGTACCATTGAATTGTTACCATCGGCACCGACCAATAGTTTACAGCGTATTTTCTGGCCGTCATCGAGAATAAGATCAGTATGACTCACTTGACGATCCAGGCTGACTAACTGATTGGGGCAGTACCAATTGATGTTCTTAATCTCGGCAAGATCTTGTTGGAATATATGCCCTGCGGTTTGCAGTTCGATCACTTGCCCTAATGCAGGCAAATTGTATTCACTGTGATCGAGACGGGTGATCCCCCAGTGGCCACGATCAGACACATGAATATGCTTAATGGCCGTTGCGGTCGGTGCGATCTTATTCCACAAGTTGAATTGGGTTAAGATCTTTTGTGAACCGTAAGATAATGCAATCACACGCGCATCAAAACCAGGATGATTACTGGTCGTTGGTGGATTAGCATCAATTAAGGCTATCGATAATTGACGGCCATCTTCGCGTTTTATTTGGCTTACGGCGTGTGCAAGTGTCGCACCGACCATACCGGCACCAACAATTGCAATATCATATTCAACCACTGACATTTTGATCCTAACAAGTTATTGAAATTAAAAAACGATGACACGATACAAAAACCAACAGCACAAACAATTCGAATGATAAGACTTAACGCTTTATAACAGCACTAGCAGCTATCCTTCGAATCTGGTTTCGATTGGTAAATAAGCTAAAAAGCCTTGTTGTAAGTGATCAAACAACGCTTTACCCACCAGTATTTCGGTTGAGTTTAACGCTTGTGTCATCTCAGGTTCTGCGGCGATCGCTTCTTCAACACCGGCTTTAGCCGCTAATAATGTCCACGCATACGCCTTTAATTTATCGGGTTCAACACCTTCACCGCGATAATACATGACCGCAATGTTCTGCCATGCTTGGGTATAACCTTGTTCAGCTGCTTTGTTGTACCAATCAAATGCAGCGATATGATCTTTAAAACAACCCGAGCCCTGATCCAGCATACTGGCCAAATTATACTGCGCCTGTACCAAGCCTAGTTTTGCTGCTTGCTCAAAATAACTGAACGCCAGCACGGCATTCGGCTTACCCAGCTGTCCTTGTAATTGCAGCAATGCTAAATTAAACAACGACTCTGGGTGCTGACAATCGGCAGCACGTTGATAACAGCTTATCGCTTGGCGCAAATAAGTTTGCTGACCATCACCTTGCTCATACTGTAATGCTAATAAATACAAGGCCATCACCACACCTTCATCGGCTTGTGCACGACAAAATTCAAACGCTTGTTGTGGGTCCGTATAGGCATGGTAAGTTTGACTGAACTGGGTATTACGTTGCACATGCTGTTCGCGGGTAAACGCTGCTTCAGGCAACACTATAGGTGTTACAGCGGCACTCGGCTTGCTGCCTAACTTGGCTGTTAATTTGTTTATTAAAGACATAAAACATTCCTTGTCCTATCTATCTAGCTACAATGACAAACAGTACCTAACCTCGCCATAATCTTTGTTATAACAAGTATCCTTTTAGATACGCTTGCGATAAATCATCTTTTGAACAGATAACGGGATAATTCATACCGTTATCTGTTCACGTATAGCAATATTAATGTAGCACAGGTGCTGCGTTAGTATCGCCGTCACTTAATTCGTTAAAGCAATAAGTTGCGCCCATACGCACGTATTCTACGATCTCGTAAAATGCTTCTTCTGCTTCGTTGCTATCATCTCCGCCATCTACGTCCAGTTGCGCAATACTCGCAAAGTCAGTAATCAATTCTTTCACTTCATCGCTGGCTTTCGTTGATGCTGAATGCACCATGCCAAAACCACCAAGGAAACCTTGCAGCCATTCAGCTAATGCTTCCATGCGTGTTTCTAATGGTTGATCCATATCTGGGATCAACAATTCAAAACCTAACGTCATGTCTTCTAATGCTGCTGCGCTAGCCTTATAAACCTCAGTTAATACTGACTCCACTGAATCAGGGATACCAAGGCCTTCGTTAATTAACTCATCAAACGGTGCTAACCAGGCTTTGTTGTCTAGCTTGATGCCACCACATAACAAACCACAGATCACACCGTGCACATCGGCAGGGTTCACTAATAAATCACTTTGTTGTAGCTGCGCGTTTACGTCAGCAAAAAGAGGAAGTTTAACTTTATCCATGCGAGGACCTTACCAATAGATTAATGTATTTAGAATAATGAGGGCTATATTAACCCAGATCAAGACCATAGCCAAACGAATGCCTCTCTCGCATTGCCCAGTCCTTAACCACTTTTAAGCGACTGTCACTGCGTTAGCGTCGTTCTACTGTTCTTGATCATAGCATTGCAGTTCGAGCCAGCGGCCTAGTTTCAAAATATCAGTTTGCTTGGCGCGCGATTTTTTATACACAAAATAGAAATTATCCCCGGTTAAGATCTCGTGCATGGGAAGCCGCACAAAATTATGCTGCCGGTCTTGATCATTCATTAAGTAATGATTAAGTAAGGTAATCCCTTGATCATAACGTGCCGCTTCAGCCGCCATTAACATATGACTAAAATAGTTCATTTTCGCCTCTGCCGGCAGCGTAAAACCACCTAACTCACACCAACGCTGCCAGTCTTCACCCAGTTCATCATCGGGATATACCGATTGCACCGACAACAAGGGATGTTGCCACAAGGCATCAGGTAAAGGTTGATCTTGGATCTGTTGCCAAAGTTTTTTTCCGCACACCGGATATAAACGCTCTGCATATAAAAACTGACTGACAAAATTACGCTTCGGTGGGTTCACGGTAATAAAACAATCCGCCACTTGATCGCTGCAATCAGGTTCATCTGCCACCATGTTTAATGACAGTTCAATCTCGGGATATTGCTGACGTAAGTTATCTAACCGTGGGATCAACCACTTTACCGCTAACGAGCTGTATAAGGCTAACCGGATCTTGCCCGATTTACCTTCTCGGAGCTGTTGACTGGCAGTAGAGATATTCGCTAATGATTGACTAATTTCTTCGTAATAGCGCTCGCCCATATCAGTCAGTGACAAGGTTCGTCCTTTACGATTAAACATCGATTCCCCCAGATATTCTTCTAACTGACGTACCTGATGACTGACCGCACTTTGAGTAATATTAAGTTGTTCGGCCGCTTTGGAAAAACTGTTAAAACGAGCAACCGCTTCAAAACATTGCAACGCACGTAACGGGGGAAGTTTCATTATAAGCTCAGCTCATACTAAAAATATATTTATCATTATACTTCATCACAGCTTTTGGAATATGCTAGCCACATCACATTTTTATCTTTCAACTAACCAGCCTTGTTTGCTGTTTATGTTGCTACTTATGCTTTTTATATTTTTATAGTTGGAATTCACCATGCCTAAAATGTCTGTCGGTTTAGCAATGATCTTGCTCATTATTGGTAACATTGTTGCCGTTTTTTCTGATGCCTTAATTAAGACATTATCGGACGATACGGCCGTGTATCAATTTGTGTTTTTCCGACAACTGACAGCCGTACTGCTGCTTATCCCATTTTGTTTAAAAAGCAGCAGAGAGAGTTTGATTGATGGACTAAAATGGCATGCGGTACGTGGTCATATTTGGTTGCTTGGCGCAATATTCATGGTTTATGCCATCAGTGCCATGCCATTGGCCACCGCAAATGCGATCTTTTATGCCGCGCCACTCATCATGTTGCCAATGGCGATGTTATGGTTTCAAGAAAAACTGACCATGCATTCTATTACAGCGGCTATATTAGGCTTTATTGGGGTATTAATTGTGATCCGCCCAACCGAAATTGATTGGGCTGCAACAGCGGCAATCGTGGTGGCATTTACCCTCGCTGCGAATAATTTATTGATCCGAAAATTACCAAAACACCAAACTGTGTTCCAAACGCTACTATTAACCAATTTAGTCGGTATGCCTGCATCATTAGGCTTGGCAGTATGGGAAGGCCAACCGTGGGATTTCGCCCCATTATTAACAGCGGCAGCTTCTACCTCGTTTATCCTTATCTATGCGGGATTTTGTGTGGTGGCCTATCGTTCTGGTGACGCCAGCAAAATTGCCAGTGCCGAATACAGTGGTTTAATCGGAGCCGTGGTAGTGGGTCTTATCTGGTTCGATGAAATTCCAGATATCGGTATGGCGATTGGTACCGCCTTTATTATTCTGCCTTTATTGTGGCTAGCAAAAGTCGAAGCGAAAAATAAACGTTTAGCTGCGCAAGGAAAAGCTGAACAAGAATTAAACACCCCATTGCCTAAACCGATTTTAGCGACAAATACAACTGGCGCGTAACAGATCGACCACTATACTTAGGTGTTATTTACGACCGCTACACAATGCTGTGATAGCGGTCAAATTACCGCGTAAATTAGAGTAAAATAGTTAATTTTTTTATCTACTTTTGACCTGTAAATCCCCGTATTTTATAGCGATTAATCCAAACCAATACATAAAACCAAGACTAAGCTGTTGGATTTATGGGCAACTTGATTAATCTCGATCCGGAACTTAAAATTTCAATCCCATAACCTCTTGCAATGCTTACTATTGCGAGATATAGTCAGTTCAGACGTATCAGCCAAGGCGCTTGATATAGACCTTGTAGCCAGATAACTTAGAGTATTGCCATGAGCACAACTGCGGTTGACATTTCAATATTGGGTCGCCATTTTAAAGTCGGTAGTCCGAGTGAAGAAGTTGATGAACTTCATAAAACAGCGGCAATACTGAATACTAAGTTAGATGAAATACAAGCGAAGACGAATATCAAAAATTTAGAGCATTTAGCTGTAATGGCGGCATTAAATTTTTGTCATGAACTTCGCCAAGAACGTCAAAAAACAAAAGAATATACAAATACCGTAGATGATCGCATTCAACTGTTACAAGAAACCATTGAACGCGCTTTAGTTGATAATAAAGTCAATAATAAAATTGACGAAACACCATCTGCAGTATAACCAAATAACCCTGGGGTGATTGGTATGCGGGTTATGTCCCTGAGCCGATAATCACACTTTACAGGCTTTCATTCCTGTTGCCATTGTGCAAGCTCAGCTCGTACTGAGAAGCCTGACGTAGCAGCTTGAATAGCCAACCTGAACCTTCTGGTTCAGGACTAAACCTTGTAGCCGCACCCTGGGGCCCTCTTCTTGTGTTAACAGCAATCTATTACCGAAAGTATCCATTACCGATTTTAACCAGTATGGAATCTTGTTTATGTCTGATTTAACGTCACCGATTGCCACTACCCGAACTGAAATAAGACAACAAATACGCCAGCGCCGTCAGCAGCTTTCAACGCAGCAACAGCAACAAGCTGGTATTGATCTACTCAGCCAATTTCGTCAGCACCCACATATTCAACACGCCCAGCATATTGCCATCTATTTACACAACGATGGTGAACTCGATACCCAGGCCGTGATTAACTGGTGTTGGCAACAAGGCAAACAAGTATACATCCCGATTTTACATCCATTTAGCCACAAACAATTACTGTTTACTCGGCTAACGGCTAATACCCAATTAATCAAAAATAAATACGGCATTCACGAACCCCAGCTGGATGTTAGCCAAGTGATCCCTTATCTCGATTTAGATCTGGTGTGCAGTCCGTTAGTGGCTTTTGATCTCGCTGGTAACCGTTTGGGTATGGGCGGGGGTTATTACGATCGCACTTTTTCCCAACATCAGTTTGTACGTCAAGGCCAGCAACCTCCCTACGTATTGGGTTTAGCACACGATTGCCAACAACACGACAACTTACCTATTGCCCCTTGGGATATGCCAATTAAAGAAATCATTACACCATCAAGAACATTGGCATTTTCTTAACCATACGTCATTGGCATATTAGAGGAATTTAAGTATATAATCAGAGCCGTAATACAAGCCGAACACAGTATCAAGCCACTCAATAATAATGGATATAACATGACTCAAGATGAATTAAAGAAAGCAGCAGGCTGGGCAGCATTAGAATATGTTGAAAAGGATAGCATCATTGGTGTAGGTACCGGTTCAACCGTTAATCATTTTATTGATGCACTAGGTACGATTCGCGAAGACATTAGAGGTGCCGTTTCAAGCTCTATTGCATCAACTAAGCGCTTAGAAGCTCTGGGTATTGAAGTATTCGATTTAAACTCTGTAGCGCTACTTGATATTTATGTTGATGGGGCCGACGAAATTGATGGCAACAACAACATGATCAAAGGCGGTGGCGCAGCGCTAACACGTGAAAAGATCGTGGCTGCAGTAGCAAAAAAATTCGTGTGCATTATTGATGATACCAAAAATGTCGATGTGCTCGGCGATTTCCCCCTCCCTGTTGAGGTGATCCCAATGGCACGCTCTTACGTGGGACGTGAATTAGTGAAACTTGGCGGTGATCCCGTTTACCGTGAAGGTGTTGTGACTGATAACGGCAATATTATTCTGGATGTGTATAACATGCAGATCACGGATCCAAAAGCACTAGAACTGGCGATCAATGGTTTAGTGGGCGTAGTAACAAATGGTCTATTCGCGGCTCGCGGCGCAGATGTTGTGCTAATTGGCACGCAAGATGGCGTTAAAGTAACTAAATAATAATATGAAACTGGTGTTATCGAACAACACCAGTTTATCCCACCCCTTGCACACAACAACTCATATTATATTAAGTATAACAATTGGTTATATTAAACTTTATTTTAAAAATAAATATTTTCATAGTCCCAAAAGTAATTTCCTAAGCAAATCAAACAGCCATAAATCATAAATTAACTATTTTCTTTGATTTTCGTCACAAACATTCACTAATGAAATAAAACCTGTTACTTTAACAATTAGTTCGATTTACAAAACAAAATTAGTGCGATTTGCGAAATATGTGATAAAGGAATTTACATGACCAACCTCTCTCTTCAGAAAGATAAGATCAAGATATTGCTTCTTGAAGGACTACATCAAAGTGCAGTCGATACGTTCACCAATGCTGGTTACACGAATATCGAATCGATTAAGACAGCATTAAGTGAAGAAGAACTGTGTGAAAAAATTAAAGATGTCCATTTTGTTGGTATTCGCTCCCGTACACACTTAAATGAAAACGTCATTGCTGCTGCAGAAAAGTTAGTTGGTATTGGTTGTTTTTGTATTGGCACTAATCAGGTTGATCTTGCTGCGGCTCAAAAAGCGGCGATCCCTGTTTTTAACGCCCCATTCTCGAACACCCGTAGTGTGGCAGAATTAGTCCTTGGCGAGATCCTGTTATTATTACGCGGTATCCCAGAGAAGAATGCCAAAGCACACCGTGGCGAATGGCAGAAATCAGCATCGGGCTCTTACGAAGCACGTGGCAAGCAATTGGGTATTATTGGTTATGGCCATATTGGTATTCAATTAAGTATTTTGGCCGAAAACTTAGGTCTACGTGTGAAGTATTATGACGTAGAAACCAAGCTTTCGCTGGGTAATGCCGAGCAGATAATGAGCATGGAAGACTTATTAGCGACGTCTGACATTATCTCGTTACACGTACCAGAAACACCACAAACGAAATTGATGATGGGCGAAGCTGAATTTGCACAAATGAAAGATGGTGCAATCTTCATTAATGCTTCACGCGGTACTGTGGTTGATATTGATGCGCTTGCATCAGCATTAGCAAGCAAGAAAATTGCTGGCGCAGCGATCGATGTATTCCCTACCGAACCAGCATCAAATAACGATGAATTTATCTCACCGTTACGTGAATTTGATAATGTGATCCTAACACCACACGTGGGCGGTAGTACGCAGGAAGCACAAGAAAATATCGGTTATGAAGTGGCTGGTAAACTGACTAAATATTCGGATAATGGTTCAACCCTGTCTGCAGTTAACTTCCCTGAAGTATCATTGCCGACACATAGTGGTTCAAGCCGTTTGATGCACATTCACCATAACCAACCGGGTATCTTAAACCAGATCACTCAAGCGTTTGCTGAAGAAGGTGTGAATATTTCTGGTCAATACCTACAAACTGCAGGCGATATTGGTTATGTGGTTATTGATGTTGAAAGTGAACATGCTGAACGTGGTTTAACAAAACTTAAATCAATTAGCGGTACTATCCGTTCGCGTTTATTACGCTAGATAGACCCCGCTTAACCTTCCCCTTGAAAAAGGGGGTGGGATTAAAAAAGCCTGTCAGTTTACGCTGACAGGCTTTTTTTTGGGTTATTTTTGTGGCTATTGTTGTGGATATAACTCACCCAGTAAACCCGTGATCCATTGATGAGTCTGAGTTTGGCTTGAACGTTGATGCCATGCAGCCACCACCTCGAAACTGGGTAATGGCTCGGGCAATGCAATCTCAACTAATTTATCATTGGGTAACATACGTGAGGGTAAAAATGCCAACACCCCCATCGCCTCAATACAGTCTGGGGCTGCCGAAAAACTGGGTAGTGACATAATAATATTACGCTGAAAACCCTTTGCCGCGAACCATTCGTCAGCAGATCCTTTTAGACTTGCCCGTGAAGGTGAAATAACCAATTGTGGCGCTGCTGCAATCTCTTTTAAACTCAGTCCCTGATATTCACTCGCCACAGCCTTAGCGGCAACACAAACATGACGCTCTTCATACAGTTGCATCGAAGGACAAGTGATCGGAATAAACGCTGGAAATGTTAACGCTAAATCAATCTCGCCAGTGGCCATTAACTGCGTTAAATTATCCGATTCAAAACGGCGAATGATTATTTTTAAATGCGGGGCATGCTGTCTAATCTGCACGAGTAAAGAAGGTAAAATAACCCGCATCGCATAATCTGAGGCACTGATTTTATATACCCCATTTAATCGTTGTGGGTCGAATTCTGCTAATTCAGTTAACTCCCCAATGGCCATTAATATTTGTTGAATTTTGGGTGCTAACTCTTGCGCTTTTGGGGTTGGTACCACGCCATGACTGCCACGAATAAAAAGTCGATCTTGGAATATATCCCGCAGTTTTTTCAGTTGTTCACTGACCGCTTGCTGAGTTATGCCGAGCTTAGCGGCAGCTTTCGTTAAGCTATGTAATTGTAATAATGCAGCAAGCACCCGTAATTGTTTTATTTCCAGCTTACTGATATCAGCCATATTTGTTTCTCATACACACTTCACTTGATTTTCATTGTACCTAAGCGGCGATATAGTTCAACTCATCAGCCACTCACGAGATAAAGACCATGATGAAAAATGACGTATTATTCACGCCGACCCAATTAGGCTCACACGTTTTAAAAAACCGTATTGTAATGCCACCATTAACACGTTCGCGTAGTACACAGCCGGACAATATCCCGAATGAATTAATGGCTAAGTACTACACTCAGCGCGCTTCCGCTGGGTTTATGGTAACCGAAGGCACTCAGATTGAACCTCGTGGTCAGGGCTACGCATGGACACCGGGTATCTACTCTGATGCACAAATTGAAGGTTGGAAAAAAGTAACCAAATCAGTGCATGATGCAGGCGGTATTATCTTTGCTCAACTGTGGCACGTCGGCCGTGTTTCACATACCAGTTTACAACCCGATGGGGCAGCACCCGTCGCACCATCAGCCATTCTAGCGGATACCGTGAAAGTGTTTATTGAGACGGCGCCAGGTGAAGGTGCATTAACAGATCCAAGTATGCCACGTGAGCTATCAACCGCAGAAGTAAAAGAACTTGTCACCCTGTATGCGCAAGCTGCGAACAATGCCATGAAAGCGGGTTTTGATGGGGTTGAATTACATTGTGCTAACGGTTATTTAGTGAATCAATTTATCTCTGAACACAGTAATAAACGGTCCGACGAGTACGGGGGGAGTTTAGAAAACCGTTTACGCTTCTTAAAAGAAATCACTCAGGCAGTAGCCGATGAAGTTGGGAAAGAAAATGTCGGTGTTCGATTCGCACCACTGTTTGCAACCACTGACGATGTACGCGTTTATCTGGGGTTAGTTGAAGAAAATCCACATGAGACTTATATCGAAGCAGTTAAAACAATCGAAAATATCGGTATTGGTTACCTGTCATTAGCAGAAGCCGATTGGGATAATGCACCTGATTTACCTGACGCTTTCTATAAAGACGTACGTGATACCTTCTCAGGCACTATCATGTATGCGGGTAAATACTCGGTCGAAAAAGCAAAGCATATTCTTAATCTTGGTTACGGTGATATCTTTGGTTTTGGCCGTCCATTTATTGCCAATCCAGATTTGCCTGCTCGCATTAAGCATGATTGGACATTCAATGACGTGGATCCGACAACTATGTACGGGGGTACAGAAGTGGGTTACGCGGATTACAGTGAATATTCAGCTTAATCACACCTAAAAAAACCTGCTAAATCAGCAGGTTTTTTTATTCATTAATCTTTAGTCGTTTCTTTCACTATCGTTAGCTCGACCCAACTATTTGGTTCAGCATTCAGCTCCATCACATAGCTTCCCCATTCGTGTGTATTAACATGACTAATTTGCTTTTTTTGTTCCGTACAAGCTAGGTTTGATAAATACAAGTCCGTCATATCGGCACCTTTTATTTCAACCGTCATATTTTCACTATAAAATAAAACCAGTTTTTCATTCCATTCAGTAATTGCTAGCTGTAAATATCCAACCCCATTCTCATTCATTTTGAATCTATAACCGCTATCAATATTAACATTGATTTCATGCTGCGCCGCTAGCTCTTTGGTTGCAGGTAACAACAACGCTTGCTGTAATGCTTGCCCACACGCCTTTGTATAATCTAACTTAAAGTTAGCATTCCTGCGTTTATTCACAGACTCTTGACTATCACTATCTGTGGCAGCAAAAACAGACGCATTCAATAATAATAAAATGGAAGCCAATACAACGTGATTTGATTTCATAATCTAATAACCCTTAATAATTTTTACATTGTTTAATTATTTTTACATTGCTCAATAATATGTTTGAGTGTGTACTTTTTAATACCTTAATCGCGATAGACAAAGGGCGGTATGCAATTAGCTATATCTTCCCTACCCTTTAACTTCACTAATGCGCAAAACGGTGATGCATGTTCACTTAACCCATTTTGGTCGGGTACTGTTAAAGCATCTAAAAAGCTCAATAGCTGTGATTTTTCAGCGTTGGTTAAACTAAATCCTTTAATCAAAGGGTCTTTTTGTGCATTGTTCCGCCCGTCACCTTTATTCGGCCCTGATACAGTCAATCGCCCACCGCGCGCATAACTCTCAATGACTGCAGTTAATGTCGCAAAGCTGCCATCGTGCCCCCAGGGGCCTGTCTTTGTTACATTAATCAGTGATGGTATTCTAAATTTACCATTATCGTGATGACTGCCAGTCTCATTTTCTAATCCTTGCGCTTCAGCAGGATAATAATATTTATCGCCAGATTGGATACCATAAAGCCCTGTATTAGCAAAATTACTCTGATTAACAGCAGTCCTATTATTCAATAGCTGACCGCCATGGCAAGCACGACAATTTAGCCTTTCGCTATTAAAAAGTGTTAACCCTTTCTGCTGTGCAACCGTTAATAACTTAGTGTTACCAGTCTGAAGATATTGGTGATAAGGGGTGTCTGTAGAGCGGATCGTTTTTACATATTCAGCCAAAGCAAATAACACTTTATCAAGGGTTACTTCAGTACTGCCAAAAGCATTCTCAAATAATATCGAGTATGTGTCAGAGGCTGACTTTAACCGTGTGATTAATAGCGCTGGCTCCATACCCATCTCTTCTGGATGCTTAGAAAGCAAAGGACGCTTAATCGTTTCAACTAAACTGGTTAACTTAGTAGTGCCTTGCATATAAGTAGAATAATCAGCAACATTAAGTAAAGAAGGCGTGTTTAATGTCGCTAACTTTCCATAAATATCAGGCGTCTTACTAAAAGTATTGCTCCAACCATGGTAAGGAGAATGACAGAGTGCACAACTTCGATTTCCCAATTTTGATAACCGGACATCATTAAATAAGTAACGTCCTAACGCTACTTTAGAGCGAGGTTCTGCGACGGCACTGCCTAGGCTAAAAGCACAAAAAACAATTAACCATCTCAATAATCTAGATTTGAAGATATACATTTAGTTTTCTTTTAACCTGTCATATTAATGTATTGATTTTACTTACAACATTCTAGCATCAACTTTCTATAATTAAAAAAAATGCCGCAGACCTAAAGTCTGCGGCATTTTATTTAGCCGACTAGATTATTCGTATATTAACGAGTAATTATAGTACGTCTACGCTGTTTAGATCTTTATGTGCTTGTTCTAGACGAGCAACTAAACTTGTTTGACCAGCGCGTAACCATACACGTGGGTCATAATGTTTCTTGTTTGGAGCATCTGTGCCAGTTGGGTTACCAATTTGACCTTGAAGGAATTCTTTTTTACCTTCGTAGTAGTTCTTGATACCGTCCCAAGTTGCCCACTGTGTATCAGTATCGATGTTCATTTTGATAACACCGTAACCGATTGACTCTTGGATTTCAGATTCACTTGAACCAGAACCACCGTGGAATACGAAGTTTAGAGAATTAGCTGGAAGGCCGAATTTCTCTGAACAGTATGCTTGTGAATCACGTAGGATAGTTGGCGTAAGTACAACGTTACCTGGCTTGTATACACCGTGTACGTTACCGAAAGATGCAGCAATAGTGAAACGAGGGCTGATTGCCGTTAGTTTTTCATAAGCGTATGCAACGTCTTCAGGTGAAGTATAAAGCTCAGAAGCGTCCATATCAGAATTATCTACGCCATCTTCTTCACCACCAGTACAACCTAGTTCGATTTCGATAGTCATGTCCATTTTAGACATACGTGCTAGGTATTCACCACATGTAGCGATGTTTTCTTCTAGTGATTCTTCAGAAAGATCTAGCATGTGCGAGCTAAATAGTGGCTTACCAGTTTGTGCGAAGAACTCTTCACCCGCGTCTAATAGTCCGTCGATCCAAGGTAATAATTTTTTCGCTGCATGATCGGTATGGATAATAACTGGAACACCATAAGATTCAGCCATTACGTGTACGTATTTAGCACCGGCGATTGCGCCCATGATAGATGCGCCGTGACCTTCAAGACCAATACCTTTACCAGCGAAGAATGCAGCGCCACCGTGTGAGAACTGGATGATCACAGGAGATTTAGATTTTGCAGCAGCTTCTAATGTACCGTTGATTGAATCAGTGTTTACCATGTTTACAGCAGGTAGCGCGAAGTTGTTTTCTTTAGCAATCGCAAAGATTTTTTGCACGTCATCGCCTGTTACAACACCTGGTTTTACAACATCAAAGATCTTAGACATAATATTAGCCTTATTGTTTACATATTTAAGTACTGAATTATTCAGCACAAATTTAAAAATATTTTTGCCGCTACAGTTAATCTATAGTAATAGCCGAAGCAGCAAACAACGATTCGTTATTAGCGATTAACAGCTAATTACGCGTTTTTCGCACGTTCTTCTAACATAGCCACTGCTGGTAGTACTTTACCTTCGACAAACTCAAGGAACGCGCCGCCACCAGTAGAGATATAAGAGATACCATCAGCTAGGTCGAATTGATCGATAGCTGCCAGTGTGTCACCGCCACCAGCGATAGAGAATGCGTTGCTTTCTGCAATCGCACGACCGATAATTTCAGTACCTTTAGCGAAGTTAGCAAATTCAAATACGCCAACTGGGCCATTCCAGATAATTGTTTTCGCCGATTTGATCATCTCAGCAAGTTGATTTGCAGAATCAGGTCCTAGATCGAAGATCATATCGTCATCACCGACTTCTGATGCTTGTTTCAATGTTGCTTCAGCCGTTTCAGAGAACTCGCTAGCAACTAATACGTCAGTTGCTACTGGAATCTCACATTTCGCCATTAATGATTTTGCTGTATCAATTAGGTCATGCTCACACAGTGATTTACCTACGTTGTGACCTTGCGCTGCGATGAATGTATTCGCAATACCGCCACCAACAACAAGCTGATCAGCAATTGTTGATAGTGAATCAAGTACAGTTAATTTAGTTGATACTTTAGAACCACCAACAATAGCGAGGAATGGACGTGCTGGCTTGTCCATTGCTTTACCGAGTGCTTCAAGTTCTGCAGAAAGTAGCGGACCAGAACAAGCGATTGGTGCAAACATGCCAACACCGTGTGTTGAAGCTTGTGCACGGTGAGCAGTACCAAATGCGTCCATTACGAATACGTCACATAGATTTGCGTATGCTTTTGATAATGCGTCTTCGTTTTTCTTTTCACCTTTGTTAAAGCGAACGTTTTCTAATACAACTAATTCACCTGCGTTTAGTTCTAAACCGTCTAGGTAATCACGTGCTAGTACAACGTTATTTTCTAATGCTTCTTTAAGGTAGTTTACAACAGGCTCTAATGAGAACTCTTGAGAGAATTCACCTTCCGTTGGACGACCAAGGTGTGATGTAACCATCACTTTTGCGCCTGCTGCTAGTGCGAGTTTGATTGTTGGTAGTGATGCACGGATACGCGCGTCAGATGTTACTTTGCCATTTTTAACTGGTACGTTTAAATCTGCACGAATTAATACACGTTGACCTTCAAGATCAAGATCTGTCATTTTAATAATATTCATCGTTCAATCCTTAAAGCTATCAATTTTATAAAATTTATTTCAATTCGATTTATTTCACGTCATTTTCGCTAATGTAGCGATGTAATGAGTCGTATCAAGTAGACGGTTAGCAAAGCCCCATTCGTTATCACACCAAGCTAATAATTTCACCAAATGTCCATCGCTGACCCGTGTTTGGGTGCCATCAATAATGCTAGAACGTGGGTCATGGTTAAAGTCTATCGATACCAGCGGAGCCTCGGTATAACCCAAGATCCCTTTTAGTTCAGTTTCTGCGGCAGCGTGTAAGCAATTGTTAATATCTTCAATTGTGACTTCTTTGCTCACTGTAATACTTAAGTCCATTGCAGTTACGTTTAAGGTAGGAACCCGAACGGCAATAGCTTCAAATTTATTCGCGAACTTAGGTAAGATACGTTCAATCCCTGCTGCTAATTTTGTATCAACCGGAATAATAGAATGACTTGCAGCACGGGTGCGGCGCAAATCCGTATGATAAGAATCGATTACAGGTTGATCATTCATTGCTGAGTGAATAGTGGTGATCGTGCCGCATTTAATATCAAATGCACTATCAAGTGCATTGATCACTGGCACCATACAGTTGGTGGTACAAGACGCACCAGAAATAAATGTCTCATCACCCGTTAGCTGTTCATGGTTAACGCCAAACACAACCGTGGCATCAACATCCGAACTCGCAGGATGGGAAAAAATAACTTTTTTAGCGCCCGCAGCAATATGTGCTTCGGCATCCGCTTTAGTGCCATATATACCCGTACAATCAAGTACGATATCAATGTCATGTTCCTGCCAAGGTAAGTCAACCAGTTCTTGGTGACGCACTAAATGAATACAATCATTTTCAATTTGTAATAGGTTATCGCCCAGTTGTACTGAGAATGGAAAACGGCCATGCGTTGAGTCATATTGAGTTAAATGTACTATCGCTTCAGGAGCCGCTAGTTCGTTAATCACTACGATTTTAATTTCGTCCTGACGGTTACTTTCATACAACGCTCGGACAACACTACGTCCAATTCGACCATAACCATTAATGGCAACTCTAACAGACATAATAGGGGGGAATACCTAGTAACAAAAAACGATCTTCATTGTAGATTAAAATGAGACAGAAGCGAATATGCAGGAGTAGGAAATGTTTATAAATTTCAGAAAAGCATGATCCCGGCCACAAATTTTCGTAATAAAACAACATTTCGGCGTTTTCATCCGAAATGTTGTACTATTTCGTAATTAAGCGATCTCTCGGTTACGAATTAACCCTTCTTGCATTGTGGTTGCGACCATTTTTCCATCTCGGGTAAAGAAACGCCCACGAACCAATCCGCGAGAACCAGACGCACTTGAACTATCTATTACATACAATAGCCAGTCATCTAGGCGGAAATCACGGTGGAACCACATTGAATGATCTATGGTCACCACTTGCATATTGGGACTCATAAAACCCTTACCATGTGGCTGTAATGCCGTCGGTAATAAACAAAAATCGGATGCATAAGCGAGCAGGTATTTATGAATACGCGCATCGTCTGGCATTTGCCCATTGGCTTTAAACCAAACATAACGCAGTGGTGCAGATTTTTCCTCGCTTAATGGGTCAATATAATGCACAGGGCGCATTTCTATCGGTCTTTCACAGACAAATTTGGCACAAATATCATCTGGTAATTCATCACGCAGTGATAGTACATGGTCCTGCTCTGAAACAAGTTCTTCTGGGGGCGGTACATCCGGCATTTCATCTTGATGATCGTAACCTTCAACTTCAGTCTGAAATGATGCCGTCATATAAAAAATAGCGTGCCCATTTTGAATTGCACGTACTCGACGCGTGGTAATTGAACCGCCATCACGAATATTCTCAACTTCATAAACAATCGGTTTTGTAACTTTACCTGCACGTAAAAAATACGAATGGAAAGAATGCACCTTACGATCTGCAGGTACAGTTTCTTTCGCTGCCGATAATGCTTGTCCCATTACCTGACCACCAAATACTGCACCAAATCCTAAATCTTGGCTTTGACCACGGTAAATCCCTTCCTCGATGGTTTCTAACGTTAACTGTCCAAGCAGATCTTTTAATACCTTACCCATAAATACCTTTTAAAAATTCAGATTATTATTTTAATACAAAAGAGCAACGCTACCGCTGTTATGTAAGATATTCAAGCGCTAATTACAGTAATTGTAGGACGAGGGTTACATACTTTATGATTAAGTCAGAACTTCAGCCTAACCACTCTGACCTCACACCTTAAACTTAATACCTCGCTCAACCCTAAAATCGGGACAAAAAAATACCTTGTTCCGATGCCATTAACACGACATCAAACAAGGTATGCTCACAAATGTGAGAATGCGTGATTTAAGATTAGACTACACCATCAAAAATGCACCTAATACCACAAAGTCATTCTCGATTAAGTGTCTTATTACATAACCCCACTCAAAAAAGTGAAAGATTAATATTTAACTTGATAATTAAGCGTATAAGTACGGCCTCTTCCTTTATAATCATAGGCTGCGGCATCATAGTGTTTAGCATATAATATCTGCGCTCGTTGTCCCCACGCCGTTGTATAATCTTTGTTTAGCAAGTTTTGGATACCAAAACCAAGGCTACCGACAGGCAATTCATAACGACCAACCAAATCAAGCACGGTATAACCAACTAATTCGTTTTCTTCCGCATCTTTATAGTCAAACATTGTTTGGCTTTGGACTTTTAACGAAAGTGCTGAATCATACCAGCCAACCCATGAACTGGCTTTTGACGTACTTGCCTGCCCAGCGCTAAAGTCATCCCACTTATCAGCAGACTTAACTTCTGAAACCACATAGTGGCCAGATGCACCCACTTGTACATTATCCATAACCCAATAAGAAACTAACGCCTCTGCACCATAGACTCGTTTTTTATCGCTTACACTGTCAATTAACAACGTCTTTTTATTGTATTCAACTGACTTATTCGATTGCGATAAATAAGCAGCGGTTTGGAAGCTTAATGCGTCTTTTTGTATTCTATAGCCAAGTTCATAACTATTGGTTTTAATGCCTGACATTTTAGAGTTTGCAACATTAATACTGTTTTTAAGTCCATAGTGGCCATTCGCATCTGCGGCACTATAGCTACCTTTACCATAATATTTTGCAGGGTCCGCAAGATCAAAACCTTGAGAGAAGTTAACCCATATTTGTGAGTCTGATGTTAATTTGTAAACAGATCCTAAATTAAATAACCCGATTGAATAATTTGTCTTCCCACCAGGAACCGCATCTGCTGATGACCCCTTTCCTTGCGCAATTTTCTTTTGAATCTTGTAATCAACAAAATCATCGATTTTATTGCGCATATATTGATAACGATAACCACCTTCAATTGACCAATCATCGGTAATATTGACATTTGCCTGAATGAAAGCAGCGGTAGAGCCGACTGTAACCCCAGGATAACGGCCTATTTCAGCATAGGTTTCATTAATTAAATTACCAGAAGCATTCGCAACCTTTGGATCGAATAACGCTTGATTACTATCAAATTGATCTAAATAAGCGTCTACACCGTAAACTAAATCCACCTTGCCGAAAGACTTGGCCAACGCTGTTTTTAACGAGAATACATCTGTTGTTTGCTGTGATGCACCTTGGTAATACGGCGTATACGTTTGATCTTCTTTACGGTAAGACCCTTCCACCATAAGTTGATGACCAAAAAATTCAGAATCACTGTATGCCGAACTTAACATGATACGCTCTGTACCGTGCTGGCGGTCTGATTCGAATCCTTTTCTAACATCAACAAAATCACGCCCAACAATATACAAACCGTATGGCGAATCTTGCTGACTATCATAATATTGCGCTAATAATTTTAGGTTTTTCGAATCAGATACCGCTACATTTACCGTTGTCTGCAAGTCGATTGTTTTATTATATTGCAATGACCCCTGTGAAATATCGGGGGTAATCATCTTACCGTCCGAGCCATAAAACCCTTGTGTTTCTGTATAAACAGCCGCAACACGAGCAGATACCGTATCATTACCACCAGAAACAGATTGCGCCACTTTATAATCGAGATCATCACCCTTATTAAATCCTGATGAACTACTCACGTAGCTTTCAAATTGAAGCGCTCCCCCTTCAGATTTCTTGGTAATAATATTAATTACACCACCGGTTGCGCCAGCACCATAAATCGAAGTAGAACCAGAAAGTACCTCTATTCGTTCAATATTAAACGGGTCTATCGCGTCTAGCTGACGGCTAATAGGGCGTGAAGATTGTAATGACACACCATCAATCATCACGAGCATGGCCCGACCACGTAAATTTTGCCCATAGTTAGTTCTTCCACCACTACTCACATCCAAAGATGGGACCGTTGCAGCCAAGATTTCACCCAGCGTTTTACCACCTCGATATTCTTGCTCAATTTGTTCTGAATCAACAAACCAAACCGTGCCTGGAATTTCACTTATCGCTTTTTCTGTTCGACTCGCGACCACTACAGTGGTTTCTTCCTCTGGTGTGATCCCTTCAGCTTGGGCAGTGACCGATACAAACGAGATCGCAGAGGCGACGGCGGCAGCAACTAATGTTAGTGGATAATTCCCTTTTTTAACTTTCATTTATGTTCTCTTTTTTATGTTTACACTTAACCGAATAACGAAAACTAAGACAAATGATTCGTATTCACACCTTGATATTAAATAACGATTTATTACTTAATATTTACTACTTAAAAATTCATTTCGCTGCGACTAATTCGCCGACTTAAGACTCAGAAATCCAACCAATCACTATTTCCTCATCAGATACAAAAAGTACGCACCACCAATCAACGAAGCCAATAATCCTGCCGGGAATTGCCACGGGAACCAGAAGGTTCGTCCAACCCAATCAGCGAGGATCATCAAGCATCCGCCTAATAGACTGGCCGTTAACAATTGATGAGATGCCCGATACTGATGAAGCGATCGCGCCATGTGTGGGGCTAACAAGCCAATAAAACTCAGAGGCCCAATAATAATGGTGCACAAGGTTGTCAACGCGGCCACCAGAAGCAATAAGAGCAAACGCACTTTGCGGCAATCCAATCCAATACTGGTCGCGGTAATTTCCCCAAGACCAACCAGGTCTAAGCGCCGATGATTCAAAAAAGCAATGCCGGAAAACAAGGCCACACCCGCACCTAATAGATACACATCACTCATGCTGACCAAATACGTCGAGCCTGACAGCCAAGTTAACAATGCTGTCACGTTATCTTGCCCTGATGACATTGCAATGCGTAAGAAAGCATCGAGTCCTGCGCTCAGCGCGATCCCCGTTAATAACATTTGCGCTGGCGCAAAATTATGTTTTCGCCCCATCAACCAAATAACCCCAGTGACAGTAAACGCCCCGAAGGTGCCAAGTAACATTTGCTCATACCTTTCAACCGTCACACCAAACAATGCGCCAAGCACTAACGCTAACGCCGCGCCAGAGCTAATCCCTAATATTTCAGGGCTTGCCATTGGATTCGTCGAGACCCGTTGAATGACTGTTCCCGCAATAGCCAAACCAATGCCCGCGAAAAGAGAAACAAGTACTCTTGGCAATCGAAGTTCCATGACTGAAGTGTTAAATGACATCATCCAGCCCGTTTGGTTTTTACCGACAACTAAAGCCACCACAAAGCAGACAATCACGAGGATACCAAGCGGAAATAATATCTTTTGGATATTCCTGTGCTGATATGTTATTTGACTCGTCTCTCTCGACTTAAGATCCGATTGCAATAACTTTCGATTTAATAACCAAAGTAAAAAAGGGGCGCCCAATAATGCCGTCATTGCACCGGTCGGCAGTAACGCCCCTCCAGCACCAGAGAATGGCTGTACAATCAGGTCTGCCAGTAACAGCATCAAACTGCCAGTAACAGCATCAAACTGCCAGTCACACCGCTAACAAGGATCTGAGCGGTGAGTTTTCTCGCCCCGCACAGTCGTGCTACGGCCGGGGCGACAATGCCAATAAAGCCAATTAAACCCACTTCACTGACCACTGCCGCAGTAATAAATATCGCTAGCGTCAATGAAATCACTTTAATTTGCTTAATGTTAATACCAATAGAAGAAGCAACAGTGTCTCCTAATTGTAATACTGACAAGGGCCTAGAAAGTAACAATACAGCAATAATGGGTAGCGTAATAAGCTGTAATACCGTCATAACACTCGACCAATCATTTTGGTTTAATGTCCCCGCCCCCCACACAAATACACCTGCTAATTTTTGTTCATTCAATAGCAATAACATGGTGTTGAGTGAACCAAAAAATAAACTGATCACCATACCAGCCAAAACCATATGCACAGGAGAAAACCCACGCTTGGCCGATAATAAAAATACCAATAACGTTGCTAGCCCCCCGCCTAAGAAAGCCGGAATAAAACCATTAATACTACTATTAACGGGCAAAAATAAGATGCCTAGCACTAACCCTAATTCGGCACCAGCAGCAACACCTAGGGTCGTCGGAGAAGCGATTGGATTACGTAGTACAAACTGCATCACACAGCCTGCGACCGCTAATGCAAAACCGCATAATACCGCTATCGCTAAACGGGGTAGATAAGTAAGGTGGGTAATAAGATGCTGATAATTGCTCGCGTCATAATGAAACACCGTTTGCCACAATAAACTCAACCCTTGCGAATAAGGCGCGGTCCATTGCAGTAAACTCAGCAATATCGCAGCAATGAGTGAGCAAAGAAAAAAACGCCACCACATGCCTTGCTGTTTTGAGGCATTAAATTTTGAAGTGCTAAATAGAGGAAATGTATTCATCGATTACTTAATGAGTTGCTGAGTAATATGGTCGCTAAATCGTTGCGCAGAAACAAGTCCACCAAACGTCCAAATAGCAGGAAGCTCAAACACTGAATCTGTGCGGGTAAATGCCATCGCTTGCCATAATGCAGATTGAGTTAACTGCTTTCTTTCTGCCACCTTTAATGGGCCAAAAATCAACACGTTTGCTTGCTGGTGCTCTGCTAGTTTTTCGATGCCTGCAGTCGTAAATCCCCACAAATTGCTTTGCTCATGCCAAGCGTTAACAAGTCCCATTTCTTCAATAGTTGCCTGCGCTAAGGAGCCAGCACCGTGAATCCGAACCGTTTTGTCATTAATAAACCGAATAAACATCAACGGGTTCTTGTTAGCTTGCATACGCCTAATTTTATTGCCATTCGCCTTTAATCGTTGCTGTGTTTCTGTAATGACTTGTTTGGCTTGTTTTTCTTTATCCAGTAATAGACCGAGTTGTGTCGTGATCTGTGTTGCTGAAATAAGCGGTGTTTTGTCATTGTTGTAGACGCTATACACTAAGGTCGGGGCTATCTCACTGAGTTGTTTATAGGCTGCAACCATGTGCTGACTAATCAGTATCACATCAGGTTGTAATTCTGTCAGTAACTCTAAGTTAGGCTCTCTTCGTGAGCCCACATCGATCACAGAACCATTAAGCTCAGGCTCCGTCACCCAAGTTTGGTAGCCTTTAACATCCGCGACACCCAGTGGCATAACATCGAGACTTAATACCGTTTCGGCAAGCGCCCAATCTAACGCCACCACTTTTTTTGGCGTTTGTTCAAGGTGAGTAATACCAAGTTCATGTTTAATTTCTACAGCCTGAACCGAAAAAATACATAAGGTAATAATGAAACCAATAATTTTATTCAAGGGTGTGTTCCTAGCTGTTCGTCCATGTTTATGCTCTATAAAACATGAGGGTTAAAAACATGAGATTAAGGAATATAACTTATCTGCTGACCCGTTTTCGGATGCGCAAACAAAGCCAATTCCATACCATATATTTTTTGTAATATCGCAGGAGTCATTAACTCACTAGGCGTACCTTGTGCAATCACTTTTCCTGAATGTAAAGCAATAAGCTGGTCGCTAAATTTTGCCGCCATATTAATGTCATGAAGCACCATAATGACGGTTAATCCTAAGGTTTCATTCAAATTTCGGATCAGGGCTAATAATTCATATTGGTGTGCAACATCCAGAGCTGACGTAGGCTCATCGAGCAAGATACACTGACTTTGTTGAGCCAATAACATCGCCACCCATGCTCTTTGACGTTCGCCACCAGACAAAGTCGCAACAAAGCGATCGCTAAACGTACTTAGCCCAACTTTCTCTATCGCATCATCCACCAGCTGGTGATCTTTTTTGCTATATCGGCCAAATGCCCCTTTCCAGGGATATCGACCAAAGCACACTAATTCTCGAACAGTTACGCCATCCGTGATTGGTGGGTGTTGCGGTAAATAAGCAACATTAAGCGCAAAGTCTTGATGAGACAAATGATGAACGGCTTGATCATCAAACAGTACACGGCCTTGAGTCGGGGAATTCTGACGACTGAGTAATTTAATGAGCGTCGATTTACCACAGCCGTTATGACCAAGTAAGGTCGTGACTTTACCTTTAGTAAAGACCAGGTTCGTTGAATGCAGGATCGGTTTCCCGCCAATTTCAAACGACGCATCGATAAGTTGATACATAAAATGAAGTAAGCTATTTATTAATAAGTGATTAACTGAACTCTAACATAAACACCCAGTAATGATAATTATTTTCATTACGATTGATGGTTAGTAGGATATACCGATTCTTTCAGCCTGCCCACTATTTATATTTGTATTATATTGTCGAGTAGCATTATAGCGATTACATTTATGCCAATTTCCAAGAAAATACTAGGTGGTAAGAATGCGTAAATTAACGCTTATTACTGGGGTGACGCGGGCAATCTGCACATAGATTGCGACCTTCGCATTTATAAACTAAGCAGCAGCTGGTACGGATCAATTTTAGCTTATTGGTGGTAAGGTCAACTTGCAAGCCGGATAAATGCTTATCTGGTAACTCAAAAGCAGCTAACCACAATTTAGCTTGCGTCTGAAAATACGCATTAGATAATGCAGGGGCCTGTGCTTGCAGTTTTATGATGCAATTGAGTAAACCATCGGCAATTAAATGTTTGGTGAATCCGGGGCGAATACGAGTCCATTGGGATAGCTCTTCACGATATGACTCAAATAGTGCGCTTAATTGCAATCCAATCGATGAGATCAACTCTTCGTTAGAACCAAAGATAAGATCTGATGTATGGAATGTAAATCCAGAAATAAATCCCGATTGAATAGATTGACTCACATTTTTAATATCAGGAATCGCTTTTAATTTATAAACAGAAATAAAAGCAATATAGATGGGTTGCCAGCAGAGAAGATCCCAGGTTCGCGTTAACCAATAAGCGCTTCCGGCTTCTTTTGAGGATTCGGACAATTGCCAATAAAGCTGTTGGATAACGCCACTGTTCTGACGTGAAATGTGGATACCTTCTCCGTTATCTGCTGCTAACTGCCCAGATAAGTAAGGTGTCACTTGCTTAGATGACTGAAAGAGTACTTCAAAATATTCACTATTTTGCATAAGAATTAATACACAATATCAATTAGCTGTAAATAAAAACTAGAATAACCACTTGAATACCACAATGCAAATGATTATCAATTACACATGGTTTTGGGGCCTGCATTATAAGCCTTATTGCTATTTTCAATTTGAAAAAAAGGTCTTAACCAGAAATACCGATTAAGACCTTAATAATAAAATGTGAATAATTAATCGCTTTAGCGTTAGACTACACCATTAAAAATGCACGTAATGCCTCAAAGTCATCTGCCATATCAACAGATAGATTTGGCTTGTCGGCACAATCAGCAAGTTCTTGTGGCAAACCAATATCACGACCTAGAATCTCTTCAACTGATTCTTTGAACTTCGCAGGGTGCGCAGTACATAGGAATAAACCGAATTCATCTTCGCTCAGCTGTACACTTAAACGGTCATAGGCAATTGCACCATGCGGTTCGCATAAGTAACCTTGTTCATCTAACGCGACAACAGCTTGTTTAGTATCTTCATCAGATAGGAAGTCAGATGCGAGTTCAGACAAGTCCCACCCTTTAACACGTGCTAGTTCTTCGATACGTGGCCAGTTGCTTGGTACGCTTACGTCCATCGCATTGGATAAGGTTGCTTGCGTTGCTTTTGGATCCCACTCACCGCTTTCTAAATAACGCGGCACAGTATCATTGATATTCGTCGCGGCAATAAAGCGTTTAACTGGTAAGCCTAATGTTTTTGCTAATAGACCTGCAGTCAGGTTACCAAAGTTACCACTTGGCACTGATACTACTGTTTGTGCGCGCTGTGCTTTTGGCAGTTGTGCGAATGCTTCGAAGTAATAACAGATTTGTGCCATTAGACGACTAATATTGATTGAGTTAGCCGAGTTAAGACCAATTGCCTGACGCAGCTCTGCATCATCAAATGATCGCTTCATTAATGCCTGACAGGCATCAAAGTCACCATCAATCGCGATAGTGCGAATATTACCACCAAGCGTGCAGAACATCTGTTCTTGCAAGAAGCTGATCTTACCTTTTGGATACATCACCACTACTTCGATATTATCCATACCATAGAAGGCATGTGCTACAGCGGCACCCGTATCGCCTGATGTCGCGGTTAAAATCGTGATCTTTTCACCAGCCGACCCTTTATTAGCACTTAAGCGTGACAGGCACTGTGCCATGAAACGACCACCGAAGTCTTTAAACGCCAATGTTGGACCGTGGAATAATTCTAATGCACTGATCTTGTCGTTCACTTTCGTTACTGGCGCAGGGAAGTTAAACGCACTTGCAACAATGTCATGTAATTCTTGTTCGCTAAATTCATCACCGATCAGTGATTGTAAAATAACGCGACTACGGTCGACTAAGTTCATCTCTAGTAAAGCATCAATATCGTCTATCGGATTAATTTCGCTCGGAAAGAACAAACCTTGGTTTTTACCCATGCCTTGTTTTACTGCTTGTGCAAAGCTAACTGTCTCTGCGTGATCTTTAATACTGTATAATTTCATTGTTGTTCATTCCCTAAAACATTATTGGTGCAACCTGCGTGATAACTATGGTCTTAACTGAATAAGAGCATATAACCCTTGCCACTTGGATCCAAGTAATAAGTGCAACGCGCAGTGTATTTACTATTTGTTGTAAGCTCACTTTTAACTGTCTATTACAGTGCCGTACCCACAACACGTGCGCCTTGTTTATCCAGTTTACAGATATGGCTAAAACCATCACCGTTTTGGATAAAGTTAGCGTCTAGCCAAGCTTTTAGTTTTTCAGCTTGCGCTAAGTCAGTCATCACGTTAAATACCGTCGGGCCAGAGCCAGATATACCCGTTGCTAATGCGCCTAGTTCTTTAGCATAGTCACGCACTTCATCAAATTTAGGAATAAGCTGAGCACGGTACGGTTCTGCAATCACATCTTTCAACATCGCAGCAGCCAAGTCTTGTTGCTTGCTATAACAAGCATGGATAAATCCAGCTAAGTGGCGACCATAAGTTAAGCAATCACCACGGCTGTACTCTGTTGGTAAGATGTCACGCGCTGCAGCCGTCGAGATGCTGATACCCGGATAAGCAACAACCCAATACCATTCATCGAAACAAGGCACAGGTTGACTCACGACCCCATTTTCACCCAGCATTAATTGCATACCACCTAATGCACAAGGCGCGACATTATCATAATGTACGCTACCACTAATTTTACCTTCAAGTTCACCCATTAATAACACCATGTCATGCTCATCGAGGGTGTTATCATGAAATTCATTCAGTGCTTCTAGTCCTGCGACAATTGACGCCGCACTTGATCCTAGACCACTACCAATCGGTAAGTTTTTTTCTAACTCCATGGCGATATTTTTGATCTTCAAACCACGATTTTCTAACGCGGCGGCATAACCAAGATAACAATCATAGATGATATTTTCACGGTAATCATCAGGTAACTTATGCTTAAAACGACCACTAGAGGCTAAGCTGAATGCCGAATCCGCATCGGTAATAAATACTTTATCGCCGATGAGCGAACCATCAATCGGAGCAATCGGGAAACCTAATGCATCAAAACCTGCACTTACATTTGCAACCGATGCTGGTGCGAATACAACTATACTCATGGTTAAACCTCTTGCTTCCAATTAAGGGTACGTAATACATCGGCAAATACGCCCGCTGCAGTCACTTCAGAACCTGCACCATAACCACGTAATACCATTGGGATTGGCTGATAATAACGGCTGTAAAATGCTAATGCATTCTCACCATCTTTGACTTTATTCAGCGGATCAGATTCTGGTACCGCGGTAATTGATACTTTACATTTACCATCTTCAATCTGGCCAATATAGCGTAATACTTTACCCTCCTCTGCAGCGGACGCTTGCAAATCAGCAAAGTACGCATCTGCTTTTGGTAGGTTCGCCATAAATTCTTCATTAGTGCCCGTTGCATCAAAGTCAGCAGGGATTGCTTCTTCAACTTCAACTTGGTCTAAGGTTAAATCCATACCCGCTTCACGTGCAATAATCAATAATTTACGCGCGATATCCATGCCGCTTAAATCTTCACGTGGATCGGGTTCTGTAAAGCCATTGTCACGTGCTTGTGCCGTTGCTTGCGAGAAGCTCATGCCTTCGTCTAATTTACCAAAGATGTATGACATAGAACCTGACAAAATACCGTTGAAGCATACTAGTTCATCACCCGCACTCAATAGATTCTGCAGATTTTCAATCACAGGTAGACCTGCACCTACGTTAGTATCGTATAAGAAACGACGGCGGGTTTTTAATGCCGTTAAACGCAGCTCGTGGTAATAATCCATGCTCATGGTATTGGCTTTTTTGTTCGCCGCAACAACGTGGAAACCACTCCCCAAGAAATCAACATATTGACTAGCAAGATTATCATTACTGGTACAATCAACAATCACTGGGTTAATGATGTGGCTATTTTTAACCAAATTTTCCAGTGCTGCTAGTGAGAATTCAGAATTACTGGCAGCAAGATCATCAGCCCAATGTGTTAATGATAACCCTTCTGAGTCGAGTAACATCTGGCGACTGTTAGCGATACCGCAGACACGGATCTCAATATGACGTTCTGCTAAAAATTCTTTTTGACGTTTGATTTGTTCGACTAATGCCGCACCTACACCACCACACCCTAATAAGAACAGGTCAATGTATTGTTGTTTACCAAAGAAAATATTGTGTGATGCTTTAATCGCTTCATTGGCTTTGCTTTCATCAATAACCGCAGAAATAGAACGTTCTGATGAACCTTGCGCAATGGCAACAAGATTCACTGATGCTTGTGCTAATGCCATAAAGAAACGCGCAGCAATACCGTTGGCTTTACGCATGCCATCACCAACCAGCGATACAATAGCTAAACCATCACGCATTTCGATAGGTTCAAGTAACTGATTACTGATCTCTAACGTAAATTCGTTATTCAGTGCCAGTTTAGCTTTACCTGCATCATAACTGTGGATACAGAAGCTAACGCTGTATTCTGATGATGATTGCGTGATAAGGGCAATGGATACACCAGCGCGTGATACGGTTTCAAAAATACGACCCGCCATGCCAACCATACCTTTCATACCCGGACCGGATACGTTAATCATGGTCATGCCACTAAGCTCTGATAATGATTTAACTTCGGCTTGGGTTTTTGACATTAACCCGCCGATTAGAGTGCCTTCACCTTCTGGATTTTTAGTATTCTTAATCAAACAAGGAATGTGGTGCTGAGCAATCGGTGCTATCGTTTTTGGATGCAATACTTTCGCGCCAAAATAAGACAATTCCATTGCTTCTGGATAGCTTAATGTTTTAAGTAATTTAGCATCTTTTACTAAGCGTGGGTCACAAGCGTAAACACCGTCTACGTCAGTCCATATTTCACAGCAGTCAGCATACAGGCACGCCGCTAATACCGCAGCAGAATAATCAGAACCATTACGGCCAAGTACAACTGTATTGCCCTGTTCATCACCCGCAGTGAAGCCTGGCATTAAATAAATATAGTCAGTCTTAATTGGATCTTGTTCAAAACGAGTACGAGAAGCGTCAATATCCACAGTGGCTTCTAGTACACAGCCCTTTCCTACTAGCTTGTCTTGCGGAACAATCACTTCAACTTTAAAGCCGCGGGCTAATAACAGTTGCTCCATACAAACAATACTCAGCTTTTCACCGGTACATAAAATCTTTGCTTCAATATTTTCAGGGCACTGCGATAACAGCTTTACGCCATATAAGTATTCTCTTAATGTCGCTAATGATGTTGTTACCTGCGTTAATGCAACCACATCATTAAAATTAGGGTATTGAACTTTTAGGCCTGCAACGAGCGCCTTAAATATCCCTTCGATTTCTTCCAGTGATGACTCCGCATCAAGGCCACGAACCGTTTGTTGCACAGCGGCAACCAAATTATTGGTCACTTTTGCTGGTGCAGACAACACCAATGCTACCTGTGATTGCTCAATCTTACTCACAGATATATCTGCTGCACAGGCAAATCGTTCAGCGTTTGCCAACGATGTTCCACCAAATTTTAAAACTCGCATCCTTTGCTCCTTGTAGATACAAAAAAGCCCGTTCCAAATGGTAACGGGCTCTTTTATCATTTCTGTCTTAGCCCTACGTGTCATCCCACCGTTGTAATAACAGTGTTAATAATCGTGGTGGTAATGAACGCTAAGCAATAAGTCATAATAATATTTAATAAATCTGTTAATAATTTCAATACCTATAGCAATATCAAAAAATGAGAGCCAAATCAAGTTTAAAATATATTTAGTTGTTTCACTATACATAGATAAAAGGATTTAAACATGTTGAAATAATGTAAAAAGATTGCGATATTTAGGCTTATCTTAAGTCCAAGGATTTGTTGTATGGAAAAAGTTTTAGAAGCGCAAATAGCGGGGTCGTTATTAGAATCGTTTGATGCTTTTTATAGCCGCTTTTTAGAAGTCACGCGTGGTGCAAAATTACGTTTTGAAAACGCGGATTGGCATGGTGTGCAAATCGCAGCGAAAAAACGTATTAGCCTTTATGATTACCACGTCGGTAAGACAGCTCAAAAAATGCAAGATCTTGCGGCGGAAACGGAAGCGAATAAAATATTCCTGCAAGGGATTAAGCGAGAGTACGAAGCGCTATTACAGCATTACCCAAATTTTGAAATTGCCGAAAGCTTCTTTAACTCTGTTTATCGCCGTGTCTTTAAACATACCAATATATATAAAGAACAGCTATTTATTACTAATGCTAATCGCGTTAGAGATCCAGGGTATCCGAATAATTTTTATCGCAGCTATACCCGAGGCGGAAACTTTTCGGTGATCTTACGTAAGATCATTGGTGGTTATACGTTTACGGCTCGATGGGAGAACTTGGACAGGGACCTTGCTAATGTCGTGGATTACCTTAACCAACATGCGCCAAAACAACTCACCGAAGCCGAACACATCGAAGTGCACATGCTTAACGAAGTATTTTATCGTAATAAAGGCGCTTACCTTATGGGTAAGATCTTTGCTGATGGACACATGTACCCGTTGGTATTTCCGATTTTAAATAACGAAGAAAATGAGATTTATTTAGATACGGTCATTTTTGAAAAAGAAGAAACCAGTATTCTATTTGGCTTTGCCCGTGCTTATTTCTTTGTTTATGCACCAGAACCTGGCGCCATTGTACAATTTTTAAAACCGATGATCCCGCATAAAACTAACTTTGAGATCTACTCTGCCATTGGTTGCCAAAAACATGCAAAAACAGAGCTATTCCGCCACTATATAAAGCACTTAGATAACTCTGATGATAAGTTCATTATTGCCCCAGGTATTAAAGGTATGGTGATGAGCGTATTCACTCTACCCTCTTATGATGTGGTATTTAAGCTCATTAAAGATGAGTTTGCACCACCCAAACAAATCGATCATGCGACCGTAAAAGAAAAGTATCAGATCGTAAAATCCCATGATCGTGTTGGTCGAATGGCAGATACTCAACAATTTAAAAATTTTGCTTTTCCCAAGGATCGCTTCAGTCAAGAACTGCTCGACGAATTGTTAGCTGTCGCCCCTTCAATTATAAAATTAACCAACAGTAAAGTGGTGATCAAACATCTTTATATTGAGCGTAAGATGATCCCGCTCAATATGTATCTCGAACAAGCAAATGAAGAAGAGCTTGATAATGCTATCGATGAATACGGCAATGCTATCAAACAACTTGCGGCAGCAGATATTTTCCCCGGTGATATGCTGTTTAAAAATTTTGGTGTGACCCGACATAATCGCGTGATCTTTTACGATTATGATGAGATCTCATATATGCATGAAGTTAACTTCCGCTACATTCCGCCACCACGCTATCCAGAAGACATGATGCTGGCTGAACCTTGGTTTGCCGTCGCTCCCAACGATGTATTCCCTGAGGAGTTTGAGACCTTCTTATTATCTCGACCAGAAATTAACAAGCTCTTTAAAAAATACCATTCTGATCTGCTTGACGCCGATTATTGGAAGGGACTGCAAAACAATATTAATCGTGGTAAATACAGCGATGTATTCCCTTATCGCCGAGCACGACGTTTTAACCGAGATGAATAAGTAATCTAGATAGATGGGTGGGTAAATAAATAAAAAGGGGTGAGGTTAATAATCGATTAACCTCACCCCTATCTTCACCGCGAATACAGACACCTAAAGAAGTGGTTCTTTAGCCACCACTACACCATTTAAGTCGGCATAGATATAATCACCTTCGGCAATGCTCACACCAGCAAAGTGCAAATCGATACCCGCATCACCTAAGCCACGTTTTTCTGTTTTAACAGGGCAAGCCGTTATCGCTTTAACCCCTAATTCAAGCGTATTAATAGTCGCAACATCACGAATTGCACCATAAATAACGAAACCAGCCCAGCCATTTTTCACTGCATTTTCGGCAATCATATCACCGAGTAACGCACGTCGTGTTGAGCCTCCGCCATCAACCACTAAAATACGTCCTTCTCCTGGCGTACCAGCAAGTTCTTTAACAAGCGAGTTATCTTCAAAACATTTAACCGTTACCGCTTGGCCACTAAAAATAATCGCTTTACCATAACTTTGAAAAATAGGGTCCATTACAGACAATTGATTAAAATGCTGATCACACAGATCAGGTAACAGGTCTAACATAGTCCATCCTTAGAGTCGTTATTGTATATATCTCATATTCCAGTAACTATGTTACGTGAAACGATACTTACTACAACTGCTAACACATTAGCGCAAATCAATTATTTCAATCTATAATTAATTAACAAAGTAAATACATTAATCATTAATTATAGATAAAACTTACCAGTTTGTAATTTGATTACATTTTACTGACAAAAAACCTGTTCAATAACAGAACACTTTAATAAACCAAAGTCACTCATCTAAACAACTGACATATAGATAAATTCAAACTAAAACACCGCATCAACATAAAATAGAAACGCGATAAACCATAACAGGTCTGTTTATTTAGTACTAAAATTAACGAACAAAAAATATTAATCAAAATAATTTTTACCTTTATTCTTATAATTACACTGGTTAATTCGAACAATGTGAGCTGAGTCAAGTCCGAGTAACTCAATCATTAAACAATATTAAACATATAGAACAAAATTATAACAATTTGATTTATATAACTTAAATGAATATATGATTTATCCTTGTATCACTATTCTTCATTTACTTAAATATGGAAAACATTCACTTCAACTAAAATATAACCAATGGGGGTTATTTGATAAATATCAAATCACGTTTAGTTATTACGTAACATAATTACATTAGGTTGTTATACTGCTGTTAATAACATATAATCCTATAGTTAAGGACGCCATAAAACTAGATATCCTGCCACAGTCAGCTGTTTTAGATAAATAGTCTTATATTTCATGGATGTATTACTCTTACTCCCCGATTAATTGATATCAATAATCTGGGCACTATTTGATCCAAAGCGAAACTAGGTACGTTTATGCAAACCCCAAACATTCTTATCGTAGAAGATGAACTCGTTACACGTAACACCCTAAAAAGCATCTTCGAAGCTGAAGGCTATTCAGTACATGAAGCAAGTAACGGCGATGAAATGTATGAGATCATTACCAATAACCCTATAAGCTTGGTAATCATGGATATTAATCTTCCAGGTAAAAATGGCTTACTGTTAGCACGTGAACTACGTGACAAACATAATTTAGCTCTCATGTTTTTAACTGGTCGCGACAATGAAGTTGACAAGATTTTAGGTCTAGAAATTGGTGCTGATGACTACATTACTAAACCATTCAATCCACGTGAATTAACGATTCGAGCACGTAACCTACTCGGCCGTACTTTTACTAAAGCCCCAGTAGCAGACGAAGAAAAAGCGATCGTAGAAGAATATGAATTTAATGGCTGGCGTTTAAATATCAACAGCCGTTCTTTGATTAGTCCACTGGATGATTCATTCAAACTACCCCGTAGTGAATTCCGTGCAATGCTACACTTTGTAGAGAATCCAGGTAAAATTCAAACACGTGCAATGTTATTGAAAAAGATGACAGGCCGTGAACTAAAACCACACGATCGTACTGTTGATGTAACTATTCGTCGTATCCGTAAACATTTCGAAAGCATTGCAGATACACCAGAAATCATCGCAACAATCCACGGTGAAGGTTACCGTTTTTGTGGTGAATTAAGCTAAGCATACACTGCTAGCGATACCGTGAAGGTACTATAAATAATAAAAAAGCGCTAAATAGCGCTTTTTTTTGTGCCTAGCATTCGTGCGTGTTAAATCAGAGTAATCTTATCTCGCCCTTTTACTCCACGTAAAATCGCTTGTAATAACTCGCTTGCATCAAATTTAGTCAGCGCTTCATCAGCACCAATTTGCTGCGCACGTTCAGTGCTAATCGCACTTGATAACGAAGTATGAAGAATAATATAAGTCGCAGATACGTTGGGCGTACTACGCACTTCAAACGCAACTTCATAGCCATCTAATCCCGGCATTTCAATATCACTAACCAACACATCAATAGGGTTACCAGCTTCGACAGCTGACTGCATCATAGCTAATGCATCTTGGCCATTTTTAGACACCTGATAATGGATACCTGCAGCGTCTAACGCGCTACCAAGTTGATTACGCGCAACCATTGAATCATCCACAACCAAAATTTCTTTGGTACGAAGCTCCTCAAGCTCAAGTTCTGTAAACTGGGGCAACTCAACGTCTTCATCAGGATAAATGTCAGCTAACAAGCGTTCAACATCCATGAGCTGCACCAATTGGTCATCAAGGTGCATCACCCCTGTGGTATATATATTACAGCCAAGAGATGAATCTGGAGCCGAGATATCTTTCCAACTACAATCCATAATCTTATCAATATGACGCACCAGAAAACCAACGACCTGACGGCTACAATCCGTAATGATAATATTACACGAGTCATATTCTTCTTGACTGACTGGCCGATAGCCAACAGCACTCGCCATATCGATAATAGGAATTGTCCGACCACGTAGTGTCGCTGCGCCCATCACCATGGGGTGGGAACCGGGTAAAGAATACAAACGTGTGGAGGGGACAATTTCTTGCACTTTCAACGTGCCAATTGCAAATTTTTGCTGGAGATTCAACTTAAATAATAATAAACCTTGTGACTGACTCATTACCCTTCCTAATGATTAATTAATACATTCACTAAACGCCTAAGACTATAGCATAATTAAGCATTTATATTGTTTTATATAATCAATATAGCACGAGTAAAAGCAAAAAAAGGCCGCAATAATTGCGACCTTTCATTCATTAACATATCAACCGAGTGACGGGTGACCTAAAATTAATCTAAGTGCGATTAACCTAAGTTCACTCGCGCATTACGGAACATACGCATCCAAGGGCTGTCTTCACCCCATTCTTCTGGATGCCATGAGTTGCTTACCGTACGGAATACACGTTCCGGATGTGGCATCATGATAGTTACGCGACCATCGGTCGTCGTTAGACCCGTAATACCTAATGGCGAACCATTTGGATTAGATGGGTATTGCGTCGTAGGTTGACCGTAGTTATCAACGAAGTTAAGCGCAACTGTACCACTGCTCTGTAGTGCTTGCAGATGTGCATCATCACGTAATTCAATACGACCTTCACCGTGAGATACAGCGATTGGCATTCTTGAACCCGCCATGTCACCTAAGAATATTGACGGATTCTTCGGTACTTCAACCAAGCTGAAACGTGCTTCAAAACGTTCTGATTGGTTAGTAACGAAACGTGGCCATAATTCAGAGCCTGGGATAAGTTCACCCAAGTTAGATAACATCTGACAACCATTACATACACCCAGTGAGAAGCTGTCTTCACGCTCGAAGAAAGCAGCAAACTGGTCACGAGCTTGTGGGTTAAATAAGATTGACTTAGCCCAACCTTCACCCGCACCCAGTACGTCACCATAAGAGAAACCACCACAAGCAACTAAGCCAGCGAAGTCTTCTAGATTAACGCGACCAGCAAGAATATCACTCATGTGAATATCTTGAGCAGCGAAGCCAGCACGATCAAATGCAGCAGCCATTTCCGTTTGTGAGTTTACACCCTGCTCACGAAGTATCGCCATTTTTGGTTGTACACCAGTAGCTATATAAGGTGCTGCAATATCTTCTTTAACATCAAAGCTTAAGTTAACGTTTAAACCAGGGTCTTTCACATCAAGTTTAAGGTCGAATTCTTCTTGAGCACAACTTGGGTTATCACGCAGCGCTTGCATTTTCAGCGTTGTTTCAGCCCACACTGCACGGTAATGTGTACGCGTTTCCGCTAATACATTTTCACCATTACGTGTAAAGCGAACCATGTCATCTTCATTTGTAGAACCAATCACATGGCAACATGCAGCTAGACCGTGGCCTGCTAATGTTGTTAGTACTTGCTCTTTCATTGCTGAAGATACTTGGATCACCGCGCCTAACTCTTCAGAGTAAAGTGCAGCAAGATCATCTGTACCTAGCATATCAAGTTCAACGTCAACACCACAGTGACCAGCAAATGCCATCTCTGTTACTGTTGAGAATAAACCACCGTCACTGCGGTCATGATAAGCCAGTAAAGATTGCTCTTTCACCAACACTTGCATCGCATCGAAGAAGCCTTTCAACTGTTCTGCGCTATCCACATCTGGCGTCTGTTGACCCAGTTGCTTGTATACTTGTGCTAATGAAGATGCACCTAGGCGATTTTGACCATTACCTAAGTCTATTAGGATAAGGTCTGTCGCGCCTTTGTCAGTGCGTAGCTGTGGTGTTACTGTTTTACGTACGTCAGTCACACGACCGAACGCAGTTATAATCAGTGATAATGGTGATGTAACTTCTTTGTTTTCACCTTCATCTTCCCAGCGTGTCTTCATCGACATTGAATCTTTACCTACTGGAATAGTAAGGTTCAATTCAGGACAAAGTTCTTCACCTACCGCTTTAACCGCTGCATATAAACCAGCATCTTCACCAGGGTGACCCGCTGCAGACATCCAGTTAGCAGAAAGGTTAATACGTGTTAAATCACCAATTTCTGTTGCTGCGATATTTGTTAATGCTTCAGCAACCGCCATACGGCTAGATGCAGGGAAGTTTAACAGTGCGAGTGGCGTACGTTCACCAATAGCCATTGCTTCACCAGCGTAAGTATCAAAACTTGCCGCAGTTACAGCACAATCGGCAACAGGAACCTGCCAAGGGCCAACCATTTGATCACGTGCAACCAGACCCGTTACCGAGCGGTCACCAATCGTGATTAAGAACGTCTTTTCTGCAATCGCAGGTAAACGTAATAAACGTTCAGCTGCATCTTTAACTGTGACACCAGTAAAGTCTAATGCTTCACCTTCAGTCACTAGCGTTGTTGCTTCACGGTGCATCTTAGGTGCTTTACCTAATAATACTTCCATTGGCATATCAATTGGCTGTTCGTCTAATAACGAATCCGTTACAGACAAATGCAACTCTTCAGTCGCTACACCAACCACTGAGAATGGAGCACGTTCACGCTTACAAATCGCTTCGAATGTTGCTAGGTTTTCAGGTGCAACAGCCATTACGTAGCGTTCTTGAGATTCATTACACCAAATTTCAAGCGGTGACATGCCAGGTTCATCATTGTTGATATCACGCAATTCAAACTGAGCACCACGACCACCGTCATGCACAAGTTCAGGGAATGCGTTTGATAAACCACCCGCGCCCACATCGTGAATGAAGGCAATTGGATTGTCTTCACCAAGCTGCCAGCAGCGGTCGATAACTTCTTGACAACGACGTTCCATTTCTGGGTTTTCACGCTGTACAGAAGCAAAATCTAAATCTTCGTGTGATTGACCTGAATCCATCGATGAAGCAGCACTGCCACCTAAACCAATGTTCATTGCAGGACCACCCAGTGCGATAAGTTTCGCGCCTACTGGGATATCACCCTTTTTAATGTGTTGGTCACGGATATTACCCAAACCACCAGCCAGCATAATCGGCTTGTGGTAACCACGTACTTCCACACCATTATGGCTGTTAACTTCAGCTTCATAAGTACGGAAATAACCTAATAGGTTAGGACGACCAAATTCGTTATTAAATGCTGCGCCACCCAAAGGACCTTCTAGCATAATGTCTAATGCACTAACAATACGACCTGGCTTACCAAAGTCGGTTTCCCATGGCTGTTCAAATTCTGGAATACGTAAGTTAGATACCGTAAAGCCAACTAAACCTGCTTTTGGTTTCGAACCACGACCCGTTGCGCCTTCATCACGGATTTCACCACCTGAACCCGTCGCGGCACCTGGCCAAGGCGAAATTGCAGTTGGGTGATTGTGCGTCTCAACTTTCATCAGAATTTGGATATCTTCTTGGTGATATTCATACTGGTGAGTTTGTGGATCAGGGAAGAAACGGCCGGCTTTTGAACCTTCCATCACAGAAGCATTATCTTTATATGCAGATAAAACATGATCACCTGTTTGTTCGAAGGTGTTCTTGATCATCTTGAATAATGATTTTTCTTGCTCTTGGCCATCAATAGTCCAATCAGCATTAAAAATCTTATGACGACAATGCTCTGAGTTTGCTTGAGCAAACATCATTAATTCGATGTCATTTGGATTACGCTTTAATTGAGTAAAGCTCGCAATCAAATAATCGATTTCATCTTCAGCCAGTGCTAAACCTAATTTAACATTCGCATCAACAAGTGCCTCACGGCCACCCTCTAAGATATCAACCGACTTTAACGGACGCGCTTGTGCTTGAACAAATAATTGTTCAGCTGCATCTAAACAATCAAATACAACTTCCATCATACGGTCGTGCACAAGACTTGCTGCAGTTTGTAGTTGGGTTGGTGTAAGTGGTGTAGATGAAGATATGTAGTAAGCGATGCCACGTTCAAGACGTTTTATTTTAGAAAGGCCGCAGTTGATTGCGATGTCGGTAGATTTAGAAGACCAAGGAGAGATAGTGCCGGGACGAGGAGTGACGAGAAGGAGAGTTCCTTCGGGAGCGTGCTCTGCAATTCTTGGCCCGTAGGTCAACAACTTTTCCAGGACACTCCGTTCATTGTCACTGAGCGGGGCTGTTACATCAGCAAAATGAATGTACTCCGCGTAAATTGTTATATCCGATAATCCTACATCATTACAACGTTCGACTAATTTATTAGTACGAAACTCAGAAAGCGCTGGCGCTCCTCGCATTATATGCATTAACTTTTTCTCACTAAAAGGGTTACTGGGGAAAAATCCCGGTCATTATATGCAAATAATTACAATAACGATAGCGTTACATGACCAACAAGTTAATTTACTAATCTTTTTTTTCAATCCTTAGTCGATAACATCGTTAACAGTATTGATAACATTGTCATTTCACGCATAAATACTAACACTGTTTTTTTATACAGCTCATTGTGATTAACGGTTGTGTAATGGCAATGAAAACGCTATAAAGATAGATCCAATATGTATATTTATATTTTCATACAAAAAGGTGCTTACTTGCAGGTATTTTTCACTCGCTTACAACTCTTTTTAAAACCCAGCTTAATCATTATTTTGAGCCTGGTTGTTTCCGGCTGCATTCAAGAAAAGGATGAGCGTACTCAGTTAGAAAAGATCCAAGATGCGGGAGAATTACATATCAATACCATTTATGGCCCTGCCAACTACTACCTAGAAGGTAACAAGCCAGCGGGTCTTGAATATGAGTTATTGAAACAATTTAGTGATTATCTCGGTGTTAAATTAGTGATTCATCCGCACCATTCACTGAAAAGTATGCTGGAAAGTAAAAATACGAAAGTTAAACCCATCGCTTTATCTGCGGGTGGTTTAACACGTACCGAAAAACGCCTAAAAGAATATCGAATGGGACCAAGTTACTATCAAGTAAAACAACTTCTCATCTATCGTAAAGGCAGTCTTAGACCACGTAACTTACAACAGATAAACGATCCTATTTATGTGGTAAAAAGTTCAAGCCATGAAGAATATTTACAGCAACTACAGCATGATTATCCCGAACTAAACCTAACTTATAAAACCTTCCCCGACGAAGATATTTTATTCAGTAATTTAGAAGAAGGTACTATCAAATTGGCGATTGCAGATGATACCTCCTTATCTCAACATCAGTACTATTACCCACACCTGAATAAAGCCTTCGTACTAGAAGACGATCTCGATATTGTTTGGTTGATGGAAAAAAATAACGATGATAGCTTAGCCAATGCCGTGCTTGCCTTTTTTACCTTGCAGCAAGTCAGCGGCGCAATGGAGCAACTACAAGAGAAGTACTTTGGTCATATTGATACCTTTGATTTTGTCGACACGCGTACTTTCTTACGTCGCGTAAATTCACAATTACCTAAATACGAAGGACTGTTCCGTCAATATGCTGGAGAGCTCGATTGGCGCTTACTCGCAGCGGTCAGCTACCAAGAATCCCATTGGAACCCCAAAGCACGCTCACCAACGGGTGTACGCGGCATGATGATGCTTACTTGGCCAACCGCGAGAGAATTTGGTGTCACCTCACGTATTGATGCAGAACAAAGTGTGCGAGCTGGTTCAGCCTACTTAGCAAAACTGATCAAGCGTTTACCCGATACTATTTCTGAGCATGAAAAACCCTGGTTTGCATTAGCCGCCTATAATATAGGTTATAGCCATCTAATAGATGCAAGAAAGATCACTGAAAAATTGGGTGGAAATGAGAACAGCTGGGCGGAAGTCAAAGCGATCATCCCACTATTACAACAACCTAAATGGTATAAATATACGCGCTTTGGCTATGCTCGAGGTAATGAGGCCGTCAAGTACGTGAGTAATATTCGTAAATATTACGATAGCTTACGTTGGTTTGATGAACAGATTAATATGACCGAGCAAGTCGCCCGTGATGTCGGTTTTGAACTTTCAACTGAAACAGGGCTAACACTGATGATAACAGATATAGAATAACACCCGTCTGTTGTCACACTATACGCATAAAACTGACATAAAAGTTTCATGTGCATATTATTTATATTACTGTATGTTAATGAACATAAAGACAAAAGAACGCCTAGGACTAGGCAGCGAAATCAAAGGAAAACAAGATGCTGAAGAACAGAGCAAGATTAAAAATTAAAACACCAAGACGCCAAATATCACGTTCAAGAATAAACCGTTCACTACTTAATCGCCAGCGTTCATTCTTTTTACAAAATGAACAAGAGGCCAACTTTGACGGCTAGCCCGCTGTACGAGCTTAACCTTTTTGTAAAAGCTTCAGGGCTTTTTTTTCTTTCCGGCGACGTCTAAAGAATTCACTCAATAATGCGCCGGTCTCACTAGCAAAAACCCCTGAATGCACTTCAATTTGATGATTCAATTTTGGATGATCGACCAAATTAAATACTGACCCCGCCGCACCCGTTTTCAAATCTACCGCACCATACACCAAACGTTTCACTCGACTGTGTACCATCGCACCTGCACACATAGAGCATGGTTCTAACGTGACATACAAGGTGGCATCAATGAGTCGGTAGTTCTCGACTTTTTTACCCGCTTCACGTAATGCCATGATTTCGGCATGGGCCGTCGCATCATGTAAATGAATCGATTGATTCCAACCTTCCCCGATGATTTTATCATCGAGTACAATGACAGCTCCCACGGGAACTTCATCAATAGCTTCGGCCTTCCCTGCTAACATAATAGCGTGTTGCATCCAGCGCTCATCAGCTTGAATCTGTTCAGGAGTAAGGGCTAAATTAATATCTAAATTGCTTAAAGGGCTACTGTTTTCAGTGATGTCTTCAGTCATGAATATCTACAATACGTGTAATTTATAAAGATAATACCATAACAAAAGCCACCATCAATCGTATAATATTTCCAATACTCGTCACAATATACATATGGTATAAAGATTGAGACGCTAATTTATGTGCAGTCTACCTCTGAGTCATGATAACTAATAGTAATCTCGGCAGTGTTAATCAATAACGAAAGACTATTCGCATGATAAATAGTGACATCCTTAAATGTGGTTTCGATTTCAGTTGATGGGTCACTGAAAACACATGTAGTAAACTGCTCTATATAGTAATACTCTGCCGAGGTCCACGGCGATGAATCATAATACCAAAACGCAATAAATGAACCAACGACCATTAGATACGCTAAGATGTAGCGCAAATAGGACTGGAAAAAAGAAGGTTCGAATGAAGAGGAAGGGATCGTCATTTGTAATTACTATTCACTATAAAAGAAACAACTTGTTATACTATAACATTTTTATGATATAACTATAATACTTGTATAAAGATAAGATAAAATAAAAATACCGCGCATAAAAAAAGGCAAGCCAGACATAATCAGACTTACCCTTTCAACAGTATTATGTCATAAAGATATTAGCTTAATCCCAATCTAGGATAACTTTACCTGACATACCAGAACGCATAATATCAAAACCTTCTTGGAATTGATCAATTGGGAAGTTATGCGTGATAATTGGCGTTAGGTCTAAACCTGACTGGATTAATGCAGCCATTTTGTACCAAGTTTCAAACATTTCACGACCATAGATACCTTTAATGACTAGACCTTTAAAGATAACATTCCCCCATTCGATGCTCATGTCATTAGGTGGAATTCCCAACATAGCAACTTTACCGCCATGATTCATCTTGTCTAGCATATCGCTAAATGCAGATGGCACACCTGACATTTCAAGGCCAACATCGAAGCCTTCTGTCATTTTCAGTTCATCCATCACATCTTTAAGTGACTCTGTGATTACGTTAACCGCACGTGTAACACCCATTTTACGAGCGAGGTCTAAACGGAATTCATTCACATCCGTGATCACAACATTACGTGCACCAACGTGCTTACATACTGCTGCAGCCATGATACCAATTGGGCCAGCACCAGTAATTAATACATCTTCACCAACCACATCAAATGATAAGGCAGTGTGTACAGCGTTACCAAATGGGTCAAAGATTGCAGCCATGTCATCAGAAATATCATCTGGTAGTTTGAATGCGTTAAATGCAGGAATGACTAAATATTCAGCAAATGCGCCTTCACGGTTAACACCAACACCTGTTGTATTTCGGCATAAATGTGTGCGACCTGCACGACAGTTACGACAGTGACCACACGTAATGTGACCTTCACCAGAAACACGATCACCTAATGTGAAACCACGAACTTCTTGGCCGATGCCAACAACTTCACCTACATACTCGTGACCTACAACCATAGGTACTGGGATCGTTTTTTGTGACCATTCATCCCAGTTATAAATATGGATATCTGTACCACAAATAGCGGTTTTTCGGATCTTGATTAACAAATCATTGTGGCCAAGCGTTGGCTTTTCCACATCTGTCATCCAAATACCTTGTTCAGGTTTTAATTTTGCTAGTGCTTTCATTTTCTTTAATCCACTTATTTAGATGATGCCAAGATCTTTACCAATACGGGTAAATTCAGCAATTGCAATATCAATTTGTTCTATGCTGTGCGCTGCTGACATTTGTGTACGGATACGTGCTTTACCATGTGGAACCACTGGGAAAGAGAAGCCAATTACATAAATGCCTTCTGCTAATAAACGCTCTGACATTTCAGCAGCCAATGCAGCATCGCCAATCATTACCGGTACAATTGCGTGGTCAGCACCTGCAAGTGTAAATCCAGCTGCGCCCATTTCACGGCGGAAATGTTCTGCATTTGATTTAACTTTTGCACGTAAATCATGACCTTCTTCCATCATATCGATAACACGAATTGATGCAGCAACAATCGCAGGCGCAACCGAGTTTGAGAATAAGTATGGACGTGAACGCTGACGTAACCAGTCAACAACTTCTTTTTTAGCTGATGTGTAACCGCCTGACGCGCCACCTAATGCTTTGCCTAATGTACCCGTGATGATGTCAACACGATCCATTACGCCACAATGTTCAGGAGTACCACGGCCGCCTTCACCAACAAAACCAACAGCGTGTGAATCGTCAACCATCACTAATGCGTTGTACTTATCTGCAAGGTCACAAACACCTTGTAGATTAGCGATCACGCCATCCATTGAGAATACACCATCAGTTGCGATCAGCTTGTGACGCACACCTGCAGCATCAGCAGCAATAAGTTGCTCTTCTAGTGATGCCATGTTGTTATTTTTGTAACGGAAGCGTTTTGCTTTACATAGACGTACGCCATCAATGATTGACGCGTGGTTTAGTTCGTCAGAGATAATGGCATCTTCTGCACTTAATAACGTCTCGAATAAACCCGTGTTTGCATCAAAACAAGACGTATATAAGATAGTATCTTCCATACCAAGGAAAGTACTGATCTTGCTTTCTAATTCTTTATGTTTGTCTTGTGTACCACAGATAAAGCGTACTGACGCCATACCAAAACCGTGGCTATCTAAACCTGATTGTGCAGCCGCAATTAAGTCTGTATGGTTAGCCAAACCTAAATAGTTATTCGCACAGAAGTTAACAACTTCATTACCTGCCACTTGAATGTTGGCATTTTGGGCTGAAGTAATCACTCGTTCGTTTTTATAAAGGCCATCAGCTTTAGTTTGTTCTAGCTGAGATTGAATTTGCGAATAAAATGATGTGGTCATCTGGCCAACTCCTAAGGTTAATGTCAATTTGATAGAGAAACGCCACGCATTCTACTAAACATAGCTGATCAAGCCAGAAGTATATGGCAAATACACAAGTATTTTTTGCAAAATTGTTACGCAGCACGACTTATTGCAACATATAACCAATAAACTTGATAAAAAAAACCAGCTAAAGTAGCTGGTTTTTTTTAACATCAGTATAGAATACCTATATGCATTGCATATTTAGCGGTATAAACTAGTTAGCAACACGCTTATATTCACGATACTCTGGTAACCAGAAGCTCTTTTCAATCTTGTTACGGATCGCTTCATCAGAAGTCTGCAGAGCAACACCTTGCAGTTGTGCTGTTTTAGCTACCCAGAAAGCAATCTCTTTACTTACCGAATGAATGTCCGTTAGTGGCGGTAATAATGGACCTTCACCATCACGACCTAACGGTGAACAATCTGCTAATGCACGACTTGCCGCCATTAACATTGCATTTGTTACACGCGTCGCTTTTGCAGCCAGCACACCTAAACCTATACCTGGAAAAATGTAGCTATTGTTACACTGTGCAATAGTGATCAATTCATCACCATAACTTACCGCTGGGAACGGGCTACCAGTTGCTACTAATGCACGACCTTCTGTCCAGCGGATAAGATCTTGTGGCGTAGCTTCAACTCGTGATGTCGGGTTACTTAACGGGAATATAATCGGACGCTCAGTATTTGCAGCCATGGTTTTAATGACTTGCTCAGTAAACAGACCCGGCTGCCCTGATACACCAATTAGAATAGATGGTTTAGCATGTGTCATCACGTCGAGTAGTGAGATCACATCGCTGTCAATTTCCCACTCGTCACGTAAACCTTGATGCTGTACAAGTTTCTGCTGGAAATCGAGTAGATTTGGCATTTTGTCTGTGAGTACACCAAAACGGTCAACCATGAATACACGTGCACGCGCTTGACCATCAGAAAGACCTTCAGACTTCATTTGGGCAACGATTTGTTCGGCAATGCCACAACCTGCAGAACCCGCACCTAAGAAGGTAACTTTCTGTTCACTTAGTTTGGTTTTCGCAGCGCGACAAGCAGCCATTAAGCTACCTAATGTAACGGCAGCAGTGCCTTGGATATCATCATTGAAACAACAAATTTCATCTTTATAACGTTGTAATAATGGCATTGCATTTTGTTGTGCAAAATCTTCAAACTGCAATAACACATTTGGCCAGCGGCGTTTGACTGCATCAATAAATAAGTCTAAGAACTCATTATATTTGTCTTGATCGATACGCGGCTTGCGCCAGCCCATGTACATTGGATCTTGTAAACGATTTTCATTGTTAGTACCAACATCAAGCACAATTGGTAAACAGTTAGCGGGGCTAATACCACCACATGAAGTATATAGCGATAACTTACCAATGGGGATCCCCATTCCACCGATACCTTGGTCACCTAAACCAAGAATACGCTCACCATCCGTTACTACGATAACTTTTACATTCTGTTTATTCACATTATGTAAAATATCATCGATGTTTTCACGTTCAGGGTAAGAGATAAATAAACCACGAGCACGGCGGTAAATATCTGAGAACTGCTGACACGCGGCACCAACGGTTGGCGTATAAATAATAGGCATCATCTCTTCAAGATGATTATCAACTAAACGGTAAAATAGTGTTTCATTGGTATCTTGGATATTACGTAAATAAACGTGTTTATCCATCGCACTCTCAAAACCTGAAAACTGCTTATAAGCACGTTCAGATTGTTCTTGAATAGACTCAACCATCGGGGGAATTAAGCCCGTAAGGTTGAAACTTAGGCGCTCAATTGCACTAAAACCACTACCTTTATTTAATAAAGGGGTTTCTAATAGTGCAGAGCCAGCGTAGGGTAAATACAGAGGACGGTTTGTTGTGCTCATTGATATCTCATATGTATGAAAGAGTGCAGTATGCTACCTGTCGTAACAACTGGACGGGCTAAAATGACGAAGGAATATACTCGGCTAAGCTATCATAATCTAAAGAAAAAAACTAAAGATAACGATAATAGCTGAAAATATATTCCTTTTTATATACACAGAAAATTAGTGAGCAGCAAGGTGATTATTTAATTAAGATAATCTTGTTTTTGTACTGTATTTTGCAGTAACTCAGGCTGAATTTTCTGTAAACTAAAATTAATAATTTGGCGAATTCGTTCTCTCGACATGGATAGACGTTCGCCGATAACATGTAGAGTCAGCGGATCTTCTTCACCTAATCCGAATCTCAATTCAATGATTTTTCTATCACGCTCAGATAAATGGCCTAGCACTTCATCCAAATAACATAAAGTATCAGCATCTTCGAGTTCATCGTTCGGTTTGCAAATAGAATAATCTTCTAGCATATCAACCAAAGCGGTACTTGAATCACGATCAGTGACGATCGTTTTATCTAAACTTGCTTCATTGAAATAATAGGATAACACTTCAGTAACTTGTGTGTGTTGCATTTCCAGTATTTCTGCCAATGCCATCACATCATGGTTACATTGCAAGTCTAATTCTTGTTCACGTGCGGTTTTTAAAATGCGTTTATATACTTTCCCAATATGAATTGGTACACGGATAGTCCGTGACTGGTTCATAATAAAGCGTTCAATATTATTCTTGATCCACCAAACGGCATAAGTGGAAAAACGAAAACCTTTAGTTGCATCGAATTTTTCGACCGCGTGGATCAGTCCAGTATTCCCTTCTTGGATAATATCAACTAACGGTAATGAAGTATGCTGGTAACGTTTGGCAATATTAATCACTAGGCGTAAATTCGATTGGATCATACGTTGTCTGGCTTTTACATCACCTTCATGAGAAGCAACCGCCGTTTCATATTCTTCTTCTTTAGTTAATAATTTACTGCTTCGGTTTACTTGATACATGTATACGTCTAGTGCATTCGACTCGTTAGATAATTCCATTTTTCTATCTCCCCAAGCGAGTCTCTCCACATGAAACCACGCTTACAAATTAAACATACCTAGCAACAACTATAGAACTAACTAGAAACAAATTGTTATTACAAAATAATTCAGTAGAAATAAGGTTAGTCTGGAATTCCACTTTTGAAAGGCAATTATTAAAAAAAACAGTGACATTCCTAGAATAGTAATAAAATACGATAAAACCAAACAAGGTCAGACCAGATAATGATTATCAGACTCTATTGTTAATAAGTTTACTTCAATTGTTTTTATACTGAAAACTCAATGTTTAGTAGCTAGCTTACTCGATGAATTAATCGTCGATATCAAACAGAGTCTAACGCATTTTATTTAGCAATTAAGGTAGGAAGTAGAATGCAGGAAGTAGCAGAATATTTATCAAAAAAATATTCCGCTTATATATCAAGTATTATTCTTGATATCAATTATTCGACAGCACAAGTACGCTCGATACGGCGAGACTTACCATTATCATCAATCGCGACATAGGTAAATGTAGCTTCGGTAACAATATAACGATAGTTAAATTTCGGCGCATTAATCACAGGTTTAACCCAAATTTCTAACTTTATTGTCATCGATGAATTACCAATACGAGAACATGTACCATAACAACAAACCACATCACCAACCGCGACCGGTTGATGAAATGTCATCCCATCGACAGAAATAGTGGCCACCCTGCCCTGTGCAATTTCCTTCGCTAAAATACCGCCAGCAATATCCATTTGAGACATGATCCAGCCACCAAAAATATCACCATTTGCATTGGTATCAGCAGGCATTGCCAAAGTACGTAAAACCAAACTACCTGTCGGTATTCTCGATTTATCTAATTTCAATTTTTGCTTCTTTGCTACTGCTGTTGTTTTATCTGACATGATAACTCCGACACTACCTTTATTATAATAATTATAGTTATACCCAAACTACTTCAAGATGCTTGGGTATATATCTGCCTTATTTATGTGAAATAAGACTTAGGTTTACATTGCATTAAAATGCTTGATCTCTGCAATTAATAAGTCGATTGCGTCGACTGTAATATCTTGGTGTACAGCAAAACGAATCGCTGAACCCGCACTAATAATGATGCCTTTAGTGCGTAAGTATGCCGATAATGCTTTGCCATCTTTACCGGAATACTGAGTAAATATCATGTTGGTTTGCACACTGTCTAAATCAAAAGTGAACTCAGGCAGTGTCAATAATTGTTCCGCTAAATATTGTGTGTTTTCATGATCAATCGCTAACTTATCAATTTGCTCATCTAAGGCTAAAATACCTGCAGCGGCAAGAATACCCGCTTGACGCATACCGCCACCCAACATCTTCCGCCAGCGTCTTGCACTGCGAATTAATGACTCAGAACCAAGTAATAATGAACCAACCGGTGCAGCAAGTCCTTTCGATAAACAGATAGATGCAGAATCAAAATATTGGGTGATCTCACTTGCATCGACATTCAGTTTAACCGCAGCATTAAAAACACGCGCACCATCAAGGTGAATGCGTAATCCATGATCAAATGCTAACGCTTGTGCTTGGGCTAAATACTCAAGGGGTAAAACTTTACCACCAATAGTATTTTCTAATGATAACAATTTGGTTTTAGCATGGTGATCATCATCTGGTTTAATATTGTCACGGATCGCTTGTAGACTGATCGTGCCATCGGCCTCGTTGGCAATAGGTTGTGGTTGTACACTAGCTAACACAGCCGCACCGCCACCTTCCCAACGATAATTATGGGCATTTTGGCCACAAATATATTCATCACCACGCTGGCAATGCGCCATGATAGCTAATAAGTTCGCTTGCGTGCCTGACGAACAAAAGATTGCAGCATCAAATCCATAACGATCTGCAGCCATTTCTTCCAGCTTGTTTACCGTTGGATCATCGCCATAAACATCATCACCGACAACGGCGGTAGCCATGGCTCTGCGCATTTCTGCCGTTGGCTGAGTGACTGTATCACTTCTAAAGTCAAACATTTGTCTATTCCTTTTCGCCGATATCTATACAAAAATCTACATTTACACATTAAACCGATGATTAATGTTTTAATCTATTGCTACTTCGGTTCTTAGAATTTTAAATGAGTATAACACCCGCATAACAAGAGTCAGGTTAAATTTAATCAAAAAAAAGCAGCCAGTTATCATTAACTGGCTGCTTTATTATAGATATACTGTTCTCACAAAGTGAATCAGATTAGTAACCTATTTTATACGTCTGTTTTTCTTGCATGAGCGTGGCTTACTGCAGCAGTAAATACCACATCCGTTGAGCTGTTCAACGCGGTTTCTGCCGAGTCTTGCAATACACCGATAATGAAGCCCGTTGCAACCACTTGCATAGCAATATCGTTCTCGATACCAAATAAGCTACAAGCTAATGGGATCAGCAATAATGAACCACCTGCAACACCAGAAGCGCCACATGCAGAAATAGCCGCAATGATACTTAAGAGTAAGGCAGTTGGTAAATCAACCGCAATACCTAAGGTATTAACTGCCGCTAAAGTCAGTACTGTGATAGTGATAGCCGCACCGCCCATGTTAATCGTTGCACCAAGCGGGATAGCAACAGAGTAAGTATCTTTATGTAAGTTTAATTTTTTACACAACTCCATATTTACCGGAATATTGGCTGCAGATGAACGCGTGAAGAACGCCGTAATACCACTTTCACGTAAACACTGAAAAATAAGCGGGTACGGATTTTGACGTGACATGAAAAATAAAATAGCCGGATTAATCACTAATGCAACAATAGCCATTGAACCCAGTAATACCGCTAGCAAGTGAGTATAACTTGCCATTGCAGAAAAACCAACGGTCGCAAATGTTGATGCCACTAAACCAAAAATACCTAGCGGTGCAAATCGGATCACCACATGCACGATCTTAGACACACCGCCAGCAATATCACCGATCACTTGTTTGGTCGTCGATGATGCATGCTTCAAGGCAACACCAAAACCAATACCCCAAGTTAATACACCAATAAAGTTACTGGTAACAATTGCATTAATTGGATTATCAACCACTTTATAAATCAGGTTGCGTAATACTTCGGTGATATTACTTGGTGCCGCATTCGTTGCACCTTCAGTCATTAAGGCTAACTGAACAGGGAATAAGAAACTTAAACTAACTGCGACAAGCGCAGCAGCAAAGGTGCCAAGTAGATACAAGATAACAACAGGGCGCATATTAGCATTGGTATTCGCTTCTTGATTGGCTATCGCGGAGATAACTAATACAAATACTAATAAAGGTGCGATCGCTTTTAGCGCACTAACAAACAATCCGCCAAATAAACTTGCTTCTATAGCAATCTCAGGAGCTGCATACGCTAACGCGATACCTGCAATAATACTAATTATGATCTGCTTAACCAAACTCAGTTGAAGAAGCCCTGCTACTTTACTACCCATATCACGTCCTAAATATCCATAAACACCAATAAAGGCAGGATAATATCAAATTAAATGGAAAAGATAATATAAAACATTGGTAATTCATCACAAAATAACAATAAATATTGAGTTTAACGTAAATTATAGTTCACAACACTTGTGCTGCTATGTTTTATCTCACTATCAGGCCCTGATTCAGTATCGTCATACTACTAATGGTATAGGGCGTATTCGCTTTATCAATCCAATTAACTTTAACGACAACCTCTTTCAGTAGGCTTAATGTAGTTTTAGTTGTTATAACGCTTACTTGCCACGTTAAATTAAATTTATGTTGATCATAGTGAATGTTCCCCGCAGCTAAATTACCTCCGATATTAGAACTCAACGTATTAAATTCAGCAATCGAACCAGCTAAATAATGGAGTTCATTCAACTTGAACTCCATTAATGCCCATGCAGTTGTATATTGTGATTGCTTCAATATAATTTGGGCCTGAGTTAACTTTAGCGCAGTCATGCCAAATACAGGCAGTGATAGAATAAATAAGCTAATCATCACTTCAAGTAAGCTTCCTCCTTGCTGTGCCAAATATCGTTTAAGCCGCATTTAAAATCCGAATAAAGAATTGGGTAGCCAAACCCAAGGTGTTGATGTCGTAATGAGTTTGCGCTGCACCATCAGCCGCTCAGTACTATTGAATGGTATTTCGAGTAACACATTGAAAATACCTTCCTGTTCAGCGCATAAATAAAACCGCTCTGATAGCATAAATTCACGCATCATGTCATTAGGTATAACGGCCTGACGACTCTCTAATGCTAAGTTAGTACAGGGGGCTACCAAAGCAAGTAATTCAGGAGACTCGTAGAGAACGATATAAAATAAATCTAACTTATTTACTGCTGTGATTCTCGCTTTTAAATAATTAAGGTGGAGTTGGTTCCGTTGAATCCGCTGTTGCTGAAGATGGGCAAACGATAAACTACCACTGATCATAATAAAGACGATAATGAGCGTCATCGATAGTAAAGCGAAACCATGAACAGCGAAACATGAAGATTGTTTATCGCGCACTATAGCAAAGCCCTCGCACTGCTATTTCGAAAAAAATTAAGCTCAATATCCACTAAATGACGATGGCGTATATTTAACGCAATCGTGACATAGCTTTCCACTCTTTGCGGTAACGTATATTGCTGAGCAATTGTAAATTGTAATAAGGTCACATCGATACTAGCAGTGTCAGAAATCATCTCCCAACCTAAGCCACCCTCACAGCTAACCTCACTGCCTTTACGTAACTGTATCCCACCATTGTGTAGCCTAAACCCAAAGTTTTCACCACTAAAAACACCATCTTCATTGCGATCATAACGGTACAAAATGCAATCTTTTCTAGCGTTCAAATTATATACTTGATCATTACTGTAAATAAAAGAGTTCGCCGCTTCGCTATTGAGATTATAACCCGCTCGGCTTAGCTCTCGCTGCATAATAAGCAATACATTTTTAGCTTCCTGCTGCACAAGATAATATTGTTCAGCCCGATTCTTTTGCACTTCATGTGTAGTGAATAAACTATAAAATCCAATCGATATAACGCCGACTAATACAATCGAAATCATTGTTTCGATGAGCACAAATCCAGCGTGATGAACGCGGTAAGGTAATAATGATTTAACAAGGTGCATAAATAGCACTCTCTCCACGATCCATGCAAACTCGAATACGTCCCTGAGTACTCACAATTACCTTAGTAGAAAAACGACCTAATGAAAGTTGATAGCTGGCACCATTAGTCATACCAAATAATGGTGAAAAAGATAAATTAGGTCGATTAGTTACGATCTCAATACCACTTTTTACGGCGCTAACTTGGCCATATTGAGACTGACATAACGCGCTCGATGTAAAGCAATCACAGTTTTCTAATTGACTGATGATCCAGCATAGTTCAACGGCAGTAATAAGTGAGTTGTTTACCTGTACGGTAAAATAATGTGGTAACTCCCGCACTATTGATAATTGTCGAGTGACATTTAAGGCTTCAACTAATTGTCTTGTGAGATGACATATTTTATTTTTATTCACCAATGCACGATATGAAGGCGCACTACTCGCCATCAATATTATCAGTATTGCCAGCGCTACAAGTAACTCGATTAAGGTCAGTCCTTGTAACTTACATTTACATTGTTTCGTCATCGTTCGCTTTATTTACCTCATAGTATGATGACACTAACCTTATAATAAAATGCAATCACTGATACTTTTTTTCCAATAAACAGGTAAAATGTTCAGTAATTATTGAGTATGCCCACACTGATTACTTGTTCCCTTTGATTAAACTCAGAGCCATAAACAAGTAAACAACAGGTGTAATTCTACCAGTCACAATAAATAAAAAGCACGTACAATTAAAGAGTTATTATGTTAAAAATAGATTTTTCAGCGATCAACAAAAGCAGTTCAAAATCGTTCCATGAACAGCGTAATACCATCAAAAAAGTATGTCTTGGAAAAACTGTTTTATGCCCAGTTTGTCAGCAAGCGTTAAAGTTATTACCTCCAAAGAACAAAAATGATGACTCTAAAACAGGGGTAAGTTGTGCGAAGGGCTGCACATTCATTGAGTTGGAATTTGAACTGTAATAACGGTTATTAATCGTTAGCTGTTTTTGAATATAAAATTGCAGATATAAAAAAACCTCGCACTTCGTTATAACTGAAGTTGCGAGGTTTTTTATTAACTATAAATACTTACTTATTTGATACGCTTATGTAGCTCTTGTACTGAGCGAACTGTACCACGGTCATCCGCAGAGTGCGCTTGGCACGTTGCAAATGCAGCATTCATTGTTGTTGTGTAGTTAACTTTATAACGTAAAGCCGCTGCACGTAGTTGACGAGAATCTTCAATCGCAACACGACCTTCAGTCGTATTAATGATGTAGCTGTATTCGCCATTTTTGATACGGTCAAGAATATGAGGACGACCTTCATGTACCTTGTTAACTAGACGAAGATTAATACCTTCTTCACCTAGTGCAACAGCAGTACCGTGAGTCGCATCGATTTCAAAACCAAGTGCAATTAATTGCTTCGCTAGGTCAGCTGCGCGGGCTTTATCACCGTTACGAACAGAGATAAGCGCACGACCAGTCTTAGCAACTTCTGCAGAAGCACCAAGCTGTGCTTTAGCATAAGCTTCAGCGAATGTATCACCCACACCCATAACTTCACCAGTAGAACGCATTTCAGGGCCTAATAACGGGTCTGAACCTGGGAACTTAGCAAATGGTAGTACTACTTCTTTAACAGAGTAGTATGGTGGGATAACTTCTTCAGTGAAACCCAGTTCAACTAAAGTTTGGCCAGCCATTACTCGAGCAGCAACTTTTGCAAGTTGTACACCTGTTGCTTTTGAAACAAAAGGAACAGTACGAGCAGCACGCGGGTTAACTTCGATAAGGTAAACTTCATTATCTTTAACAGCGAACTGCGTATTCATCAGACCGATAACGCCTAGCTCTAATGCTAATGCACGTACTTGACCACGCATCACATCAAGAATTTCAGGACTTAATGAATAAGGAGGTAATGAACAACCTGAGTCACCTGAGTGAACACCTGCTTGTTCGATATGCTCCATGATGCCGCCGATAACTACATCTTTACCATCACAGATTGCATCTACGTCAAGCTCGATTGCGTTATCTAGGAAACGGTCTAGTAATACTGGTGATTCGTTAGAAACACTCACCGCTTCTTTGAAGTAACGACGTAAATCGATTTCGTCATATACGATTTCCATTGCACGACCACCTAGTACATACGAAGGACGTACTACGAGTGGGTAACCGATTGCTTCAGCAGAGATAACTGCTTGTTCAGTCGTTGTTACAGTATCATTTTCAGGCTGTAATAAACCTAGACGGTCAACAGCTTGTTGGAAACGCTCACGATCTTCTGAACGGTCAATTGCATCCGGTGATGTACCTATGATTGGCACGCCAGCCGCTTCTAAATCACGCGCCAGTTTAAGTGGCGTTTGACCACCATACTGAACAATAACGCCTTTAGGTTTTTCAACACGAACGATTTCTAATACATCTTCTAATGTAATAGGCTCGAAGTATAGACGGTCTGATGTGTCATAATCTGTTGAAACCGTTTCAGGGTTACAGTTAACCATGATAGTTTCGTAGCCATCTTCACGCATTGCTAATGCAGCGTGTACACAGCAGTAATCAAATTCGATACCTTGACCAATACGGTTAGGACCGCCACCGATGATCATGATCTTATCGTTGTCTGTTGGTGCTGCTTCACACTCTTCATCATATGAAGAGTACATGTAAGCAGTGTCGCTTGAGAATTCAGCTGCACAAGTATCAACACGCTTGTAAACCGGTAAGATTTCTAAACGGTGACGTAATTTGCGTACTTCATTTTCACTTACACCAGCAAGTTTAGACAGACGTAAATCAGAGAAACCTTTACGTTTAAGTTGACGTAATAGTGTTTCGTCTAAACCAGACAGACCCAGTTTACTTACGTTTGCTTCAGCGTTAATGATGTCTTCAATTTGCACGAGGAACCAATGGTCAACACGTGTAATATCATAGATGTCATCACGAGACATGCCACTACGGAATGCATCAGCAATATAGAAAATACGCTCTGCGCCCGCTTCGGTTAATTCCTGACGAATTTTAGCTGCTGCAGTATCATCGTTTAGGTTTACTTCTGGGTCAAAACCGTTCTTGCCGATCTCTAAACCACGTAATGCTTTTTGCAATGATTCTTGGAAGTTACGACCAATCGCCATTACTTCACCCACAGACTTCATCTGCGTCGTTAGACGGTCATTTGAACCTGCAAATTTTTCGAAGTTAAAACGTGGAAGCTTAGTAACTACGTAATCAAGTGTTGGTTCGAATGATGCAGGCGTAGCACCACCAGTAATGTCATTCGATAATTCGTCTAGTGTGTAACCTACAGCTAGTTTTGCAGCAATTTTAGCAATTGGGAAGCCCGTTGCTTTTGATGCAAGTGCTGATGAACGAGATACACGAGGATTCATCTCGATGATAACCATACGGCCATCAACAGGGTTGATACCAAATTGTACGTTTGAACCACCAGTTTCAACACCAATTTCACGTAGAACAGCCATCGATGCATTACGCATGATTTGGTATTCTTTATCCGTTAATGTTTGTGCTGGTGCAACCGTGATTGAGTCACCTGTGTGGATGCCCATTGGGTCAAAGTTTTCAATTGTACATACGATGATGCAGTTGTCATTTTTATCACGTACAACTTCAGTTTCGTATTCTTTCCAACCGATTAATGATTCATCGATCAGTAATTCTGTTGTTGGAGAAAGGTCTAAACCTAACGTACAAATGTCGATGAACTCTTCCATGTTATAAGCGATACCGCCACCCGTACCACCCATAGTGAATGATGGACGAATAATACATGGGAAACCAACTTCAGCCAGTACACCTTTTGCTTCTTCGATTGTGTGAGCAATACCAGCACGAGGAGTTTCAAGACCAATTGCTTTCATTGCTTTATCAAAACGGCTACGGTCTTCCGCTTTATCGATTGCATCTGCTGTTGCACCGATTAGCTCAACACCAAATTCAGCTAAAACACCGTTGCTTTCTAATTCAAGCGCACAGTTTAATGCCGTCTGACCACCCATAGTCGGTAATACCGCATCTGGACGTTCTTTTTCGATGATGTTACGTACAACTTCCCAATGGATCGGCTCGATGTAAGTCGCATCCGCCATTTCTGGGTCAGTCATAATTGTAGCTGGATTTGAGTTAACTAGAATAACTCGGTAGCCTTCTTCACGAAGCGCTTTACAAGCTTGAGCACCGGAATAGTCAAACTCACACGCTTGACCGATTACGATAGGACCAGCGCCCAAGATTAGAATACTTTTTATATCATTACGTTTTGGCATAGTTCAATTCTCTACTAGGTATCAGACTTAGGCTTAGGCTTTGCTTTTTTCCATCAATTCGATGAAGTGATCGAAAAGAGGAGCTGCATCGTGTGGACCAGGACTTGCTTCAGGGTGACCCTGGAAGCTAAATGCGGCTTTATCAGTACGATGAATACCTTGTAAAGAGTCATCAAATAATGACTTGTGCGTCATTACTAGATTTTCCGGTAACGTTGTTTGATCTACCGCGAAACCATGGTTTTGCGCCGTAATCATTACTACGTCACGTTCCATGTCTTTTACAGGGTGGTTAGCACCGTGATGACCGAACTTCATTTTTAATGTTTTAGCACCACTTGCTAATGCAAGTAATTGGTGGCCTAAACAAATACCAAATACAGGAATATCTGTAGTCAAAATTTCTTTAATTGCTGTGATTGCATAATCACACGGTTCTGGATCACCAGGGCCGTTTGATAAGAACACACCATCCGGATTTAACGCGAGTACGTCTTTCGCAGGCGTTTGTGCAGGTACAACCGTTAGACGGCAGCCGCGATCAACTAACATACGTAAGATATTGCGCTTAACACCATAATCATAAGCAACTACGTGGAAGCGAGAGTCTGTAGCATCAGCAGGTAAACCACCCATTAATGTCCAGCTACCCTGGTTCCATTCGTATGATTCTTTAACGGTCACTTCTTTCGCTAAATCCATGCCTTTTAAGCCAGGGAAAGCTTTAGCAAGTTCCAATGCGTGTGTTTCATCTAAGTTTTCACCTGCGATGATACAACCCGCTTGCGCACCTTTTTCACGTAAGATACGTGTAAGTTTACGTGTATCAATATCAGCGATACCAACAACATTACGTTCTTTTAAATAGTCAGTGAGTGATTGTTGATTACGGAAGTTAGAAGTGATTAGCGGAAGATCTCGAATGATTAGTCCACAAGCATGGACATCTGAAGACTCTGCATCTTCATCATTTGTACCGGTGTTTCCGATATGTGGGTAAGTAAGAGTAACGATTTGGCGAGAATAGGAAGGATCGGTTAATATTTCTTGATAACCAGTCATTGAAGTATTAAAAACCACTTCACCTACCGAATGACCTTCTGCACCGATAGACACACCACGGAAAACTGTTCCGTCTTCCAACACCAACAAGGCGATATTACTCAAGACAACCTCCAAAAAATAGATAGAAAAATAATAAAATAAATCAACTATTTACCCCAGGCTGTCACACAGCATAGTAATTCGAGACTAAAAAAACAACCTCTGAATTACTAAATTTTGGCAAATTCCGCGCATAATACAGAAAAAATAAATGTTACGCAACTATTTTATTTTACGATTTTGAATTTAAGATTTAAGATCAAGCACATCTTGCATTGTATACAAGCCTTGATCTTGGGAAAATACCCACGCTGATGCACGTATAGCACCTTTTGCAAAGGTCATACGACTTGATGCTTTATGTGTAATTTCAATACGTTCGCCGATATCAGCAAACATAGCAGTATGCTCACCCACTAAGTCACCCGCACGAATAGTAGAAAAACCAATAGTTTCGCGATCACGCTCACCGGTATGACCTTCGCGGCCATACACAGCTACTTTTTTCAAGTCACGACCTAATGTATCAGCAATTACTTCGCCCATACCCAATGCAGTACCAGACGGTGCATCCACTTTATAACGGTGATGACCTTCAATGATCTCAATGTCAGTGTAGTCACCCATGACCTTGGCCGCCATTTCTAACAGTTTAAACATCACATTAACACCAACACTCATGTTTGGTGCAAATACCACACCTGTCGTATTACCGGCATCATGGATTTGTTGTTTTTGTTCATCACTAAAGCCCGTTGTGCCAATGACTATTTTCTTGTCGTTCGCAACAGCAAACTTAAGATGATTCAATGTCGCTTCGGTCGTCGTAAAATCGACAATCACATCAAAGTCATTAACAACATCAGCAAGGCTACTAACGACTTTAACCCCCAGTGAACCAAGACCCGCTAACTCGCCAACATCAGCACCTAAGAAGCTACACTCAGGACGTTCGATTGCTGCACCAACAACGGCAGCGCCATCACTATCTTGAATGGCTTCTAAAATCGTGCGGCCCATGCGACCATTACAACCCATCACCGCGATTCTTACTGCTTGTCCCATCTAGACTTCTCCCTGTGTTTATCATTAATCAAATAGTTAAAGTACTCTGATGATAGCACTCCTAGAAACACATCAACAATGCTAACTTATACCAATTACATTAAATAAATATTCGGCTATTTACGGAATTGCTATCCTTTATTTTAGGCATAAAAAAACCCGCTATCCTATTTGCTAGAATGCGGGTTTTATTATGCTGAATATTAGCAATCAACCGAAGATACCAAATAGGCCAGCCCATAGGTGTATAGTCGGTATTGTTAAAAATACAATTAAAAATACTAATGCATATTTCCAGTTAAAATCGTTATACGTTGCCATTACTCATCATCCATAAATTGATCTAAATCAAAAACATCTTACCTAAATAATAATGACTCAGCAGCAACTATATTAATTGCGCCACCAATTTATCCCCTTATAGGTAGTGCCAATTTAAGGTTTCAAGACTATATAAATAGCAAAGTTCATGAAAATGTAACACCAACGAATGAACTAAAAGCATATTTTAGACATAAAAAAACGCCTTACTCATATCGCTATGAACAAGGCGTTTAGCTAGTCTGTAATAAGACTGATTAAACGATGTCTAATAGTTCTACTTCAAATACTAGTGCTTGGAATGGACCGATTGCAGCGCCTGCGCCCTGTTCGCCATAAGCTAGGTTGTGTGGGATAGATAGTTTGAATTTATCACCAACGTTCATTAGTTGTAGTGCTTCAGTCCAACCAGCGATAACGCCGCCAACCGGGAATTCAGCTGGTTGACCACGTTCAACTGAGCTATCAAAGATAGTACCGTCAGTAAGTGTGCCATGGTAATGAACACGTACCGTTGATTCTGCAGTTGGTTTTTGCTCGATGTCGCCACGTGCGATAACTTCGTACTGTAGACCAGATTCAGTTACAGTTACTTCTTCACGTTCTGCGTTTGCAGTTAGGAACTGTTCACCTTCAGCAGCAAAGATTTTTGATTTTTCAGCTTTTTCAGCTTCTAATTTTTCATGGATTAGTTGGAAAGCTTGGTTTAGATCTTCGTTACTAACTTTGCTTTCTGCACCAGCGAACGCATCTGCAAGACCAGCTTGAACCGCTGAAATGTCTAGACCTTCGAATGGGTTAGCAGCAAGCTGTTGGCCCATTTGTAGACCAATACCGTAACTACCTTTTTGTTCACTTGTTGCAAATTCAGACATAATTAAACTTCCATAATTCTTAATGATAAACACAGTGACTGTGTTGCTTAAATAACTAGATATGGGCGATTTATTTAAAAACAAGGGAATAAATAAAAATTTTGTTCCTTAAACAATATTCGATATTTAATAAACACTAAAAGACTTATTTATAGTTCAACAGCGCCGCGCCACGCACGCCCCCCTCACCACCAAATTCAGCTTGTTTTAACGTAGGTAATTTCATATTACTAAACACGTAAGCACTCATTTTTTCAGGTAATTTTGAATATAAAGCATCAAATCGCGCTAACCCGCCACCAAACACAATAACATTAGGATCGAGAGCCATGATCAGACTCCCGAGCGACGCGGCTAAAATATCTAAAAACACAGTCACAGTTTTAACGGCAACCATTTCATTAGCTTCGTAAGCCGCAATAATATCTGGCCCCTTTAATGCCTGCTCTTCATTACACGAGCCATTCATATGAATTTTGTAATGCTTGTATAACGCAGCAAGGCCAGTGCCTGAACAATAGGTTTCCAAACAAGAATGTCCACCACAACCACAGTGGGTGACAGGTAGTTCGGGATAACGCTGCAGCATTGTACCTGGGATCGCCATATGACCAAATTCACCAGCACCAAAATTGTGCCCTGACAAGATTGTTTTATTAATGCAGATCGCACCACCTAAACCTGTACCTAAAGTCACTGCAATGGCAATACCTGCGTCTTCAGCCGCTCCTTTATAACACTCCGATAACGCGAAACAATTAGCGTCATTTTGCACTTTTACATCACGACTAATACGTTTCTTTAAATCAGACTGCAAATCCTGCCCATGTAAGCTAGGTAAATTAGAACAAATTAATGTATTCGTGTCAGGATCCATTACCCCAGGATAACCAATCCCGACGAGTCCTTTGCAATCGAACTTCTTATCGGCTTTAAAAATAAAAGTATCGAGTGCATCTAGTAATTCTTCATAATCTTCGGTAGGTGCGGGGATCCGCTCATTAAAAACACATTCAAGTGCTGTGTTATATACCGAAAATTCTATCTTGGTACCGCCAATGTCAAAACCGTAATACATTTAACCCCCATAACCGTTAAATAACAGCTAAATAACTGATAATATAATATTTTCCATTTAATAATGAAAGTGTAATCAATTTCATATGAATAGGCAGCGTTATATCTAAATAATCAATCACACATCAACAATTTATTATATCTGCTGTAACCAGAAACACTGGATAACAAAATGAAATCAAGGGCTGTTAATCGATATTGCGCCAACTTAAGGGTTTGTAGTTACAGAAGATAAAGCTTAAAGTAACATAACAACCCAACTATAGACTTTAAAATGCCGTCGCCTAAAAATAAATTCATCCGTTTTAACAGTATCAATATAGATCATGCTTTTGCTAAAGAAGCACAATTAATTACTCAAATAAAGCAGGATGAATTAGAGCAATGTTTAATGTTATGGCAAGCAAAGACACCAACACTGGTATTACCGGCGGGGAATAAATGGCCTGAATCGAGTACGCTAAAACAAGCGCTCGCAGAACAATATTGGCAGTTATTATCAAGACAAACTGGAGGCGCGCCAGTTCCTCAATCCCCCGGCATCATCAACTTATCCCACATCTATATTTGGCCAGAAAAAACACCTTATTCTACAGTTTCCGCTTATGAAAACCTGTGCTCTGTGCTAAATGACTTTTTGTCCCAATATGGATTAGAAAGTGGAGCGGCTGCAACCCCCTTTTCTTATTGCGATGGTGATTACAATTTAAATATTAATGGCCGAAAAATTATTGGTACTGCGCAGCGTGTCATATTAAAAAAAGGCGGCCGTAAGATCGTTCTGGCGCAAGCATTTATATTAATTGATGTACTGCTCGATGAATTAATTAAACCGGTCAATCTTTGTTATGGCATCCTAGATAAAACACCATTAGTGAAGGCGAGTGCGCACACTTGTTTGTTTGAACATATTCAAGAGCGCCCAAGTATAGACACAATATATCAGCAGCTAACCCAAGCATTTTTACGCAGTGCTTATGCTATCAAGAGCGATTGAGTCGAGACTATAAAATAATAGTGGATAAAATAAAGCCGCAATAATAATTGCGGCTTTAGAATGATTAAACGTTATAACCTAGTTTAATTACTTCGTTAAATCATCAAAGAAGCTTTTAACACCGTCAAAGAAACCTTCTGATTTAGGCTTATGTTTCTTTGCTGACGCATTATTTAATGATGCTTCAAACTGTTGTAGTAAGTCTTTTTGTTCTGCGTTTAACTTAACTGGTGTTTCAAGTATTACTTTACACAGTAAATCACCTGTTGCGCCACCACGTACTGACTTAACGCCTTTACCACGTAAACGGAACATGCGACCAGTTTGCGTTTCAGCAGGTACTTTTAATTTAACACGACCATCTAAAGTCGGTACTTCAATTTCGCCACCGATACCGGCATGTGTGAAGCTAATTGGCACTTCACAGTATAGGTTGCTACCGTCACGCTCAAAGATCGCGTGTTGACGCACACTAACTTGCACATACAGATCACCGGATGGGGCACCCATATCGCCCGCTTCGCCTTCACCAGTTAAACGAATACGATCGCCAGTATCAACACCCGCTGGGATTGTTACTTTTAAATCTTTGCTACGTTCGTAACGGCCTTCACCATGACACTTACGGCAAGGATCTTTAATGATTTTACCTTTACCATGACAAGTTGGGCATGCTTGGTTTACCGCAAAGAAACCTTGACGCATTTGAACTTGACCTTGGCCATGACAAGTACTACAAGTTGTTGCTTTACTGCCTGACTTAGCGCCTGAACCATTACACACTTCACAGTGACATTGGCTTGGGATACGAATCGTTTTGCTTACGCCACGAACCGCTTCTTCAAGCGTAAGTTCCATGTTATAACGCAGATCACTACCACGTGCAGCTCGCTGTTGACGACCTCGGCCACCGCCACCGCCAAAGATGTCACCAAATACATCGCCAAAGATATCACCGAAGTCACCTTGACCACCGTGTCCGCCTTGTTGATTTACACCTGCATGTCCATATTGGTCATAAGCCGCTTTTTTCTGTGCATCATTTAGCACTTCATAAGCTTCTTTAACTTCTTTAAATTGCTCTTCCATCGCTTTATCACCCTTCGTTCTATCAGGGTGAAATTTCATTGCAAGGCGTTTATAGGCCTTTTTAACATCTTTTTCGCTAGCGTCGCGTGATACGCCTAGCACTTCGTAATAATCGCGTTTTGACATAATAATCAGCTTAAATTGGAATAATTTAGATACACGAAAGGCGTTGATGAAGCACCAACGCCTTTGCTATTTAAAAACTAATAACTTAGGCGTTATTATTTTTTGTCGTTTTTCACTTCTTCGAACTCAGCATCAACAACATCACCAGCAACGTCTTTCTCTTGTGGTTGTTCTGCACCAGCTTCAGCGCCAGCTTGTTGTGCTTGAGCTTGCTGTTGAGCAATTTCCATCAATTTTTGAGCCGCTTCCATTAACGTTTGAGTTTTCGCTTCAATCGCTTCTTTGTCGTCGCCTTTAATTGCTGTTTCTAACTCAACAATAGCTGCTTCAATTTTTTCTTTTTCATCAGCAGGTAGTGCTTCGCCAGCTTCTTCGATTTGCTTACGCGTACCGTGAACCATTGCATCAGCTTGGTTACGTGCTTGTACTAGCTCTTCGAATTTAGCATCTTCTGCAGAATTTGCTTCAGCATCACGTACCATTGCTTCTACTTCTTCATCAGAAAGACCTGAAGACGCTTGAATTGTGATTTTTTGTTCTTTACCCGTATCTTTATCAGTTGCAGATACGTGTAAAATACCATCAGCATCGATATCGAAAGTAACTTCAATTTGTGGAATACCACGTTGTGCAGGACGGATACCTTCTAGGTTGAATTGACCTAGTGAGTTGTTGTCTGCAGCACGTTTACGCTCACCTTGGATTGCGTGAACAGTTACAGCAGCTTGGTTATCTTCAGCTGTTGAGAATGTTTGTGACGCTTTAGTCGGGATAGTTGTGTTTTTCTCGATAAGCTTAGTCATAACACCACCCATAGTCTCAATACCCAGAGATAGAGGTGTAACGTCTAGTAGTAGTACGTCTGTTTTGTCACCAGAAAGTACCGCACCTTGAATCGCAGCACCCATAGCTACAGCTTCATCAGGGTTAACGTCTTTACGCGCTTCTTTACCGAAGAATTCAGTAACAGCCGCTTGTACCATAGGCATACGAGTTTGACCACCAACTAGGATGATGTCGTTAATGTCGCCAACAGCTAGGTCTGCATCTTGTAATGCAATACGTAGTGGTTCCATTGTTGCTTTAACTAGATCTTCTACTAGTGACTCTAATTTAGCACGAGTAACTTTGATGTTAAGGTGCTTAGGACCTGACGCATCAGCAGTGATGTAAGGTAGGTTTACATCAGTTTGTGATGCTGAAGACAGTTCGATTTTCGCTTTTTCTGCAGCTTCTTTTAGACGTTGCATTGCTAGCGGATCGTTTGTTAGGTCAAAGTTTTGTGCTTTTTTGAATTCTGCTACTAGGTAGTTGATTAGGCGTGTATCAAAATCTTCACCACCTAAGTGTGTATCACCGTTAGTCGCTAATACTTCAAATGTTTTTTCGCCATCTAGCTCATCGATTTCGATGATAGAGATATCGAATGTACCACCACCAAGGTCGTATACAGCAACAACGCTGTCGCCTTTAGCTGTGTTTACGCCATATGCGAATGCAGCAGCAGTTGGTTCGTTGATGATACGTTTAACATCAAGACCAGCAATACGACCAGCATCTTTCGTTGCTTGACGTTGTGAATCGTTAAAGTATGCAGGAACAGTGATTACTGCTTCTGTTACTGCTTCGCCTAAGTAGTCTTCAGCCGTTTTCTTCATTTTTTTCAAAACTTCAGCAGAAACTTGTGGCGGAGCCATTTTTTCGCCTTTAGCTTCAACCCATGCATCACCATTATCAGCTTTCACAATGTTGAAAGGCATGATTTCGATATCACGTTGAATCTCTTCATCTTCAAAACGACGGCCGATCATACGTTTGATTGCAAACAACGTGTTTTCAGGGTTCGTTACAGCTTGGCGTTTTGCAGGCTGACCAACTAAAGTTTCACCATCTGCACTATAAGCGATGATTGACGGAGTAGTACGATCACCTTCAGCATTCTCGATTACGCGAGCAGTGTCGCCATCTAAGATTGATACACAAGAGTTAGTTGTACCTAAATCGATACCAATGATTTTACCCATAATCGTAATTCTCCAATAAATACTTTCATTTACAAATTTGATACAGAATAGATGGTGACAGTTAAAAGCTATTTCAAGTCTATTAAAATACTTTTTCCATCTCTGACAACCCGCGGCTTGCAAGGTTATCTCTGCGATTGAAAATAAATATGGGGACAAAATGAGAGGCTTCAAGCAGAAACGTGAATTAATTAAAAAAAAAATGAATATAATTACGAAAATAGACTTAAATATAGTTTGAAAAAGTTAATAACACCGCTATTTAAGTCAACCAACACCTCAATTACTCGATAATATACTTAGCCTTATCAATGACTTCACCTGATAACTCAATGCCCATTCTGGTAGCTGCATCCAAATTAATGGAAAGTACGGGGTGAACAAGATAATTATCGGTGTGTAAGTCTTTCTTACCTTCAGCTAAGCGAACTAATAAATCAGCGGTATCCTTGCCGATTTGCACATAATCGATGTTATAGACAGCAAAAATACCTTTGTTGATACTACTATGGTCCTCACCTATCAATGCAACGCTATTCCGTTCAGCTACTGTTACAACGTAGTTTAGGTCAGGCATGTCAGTAATATGATGGGGTAAATATATCGCATCGACTTGTGGTGCGAGTACTCGAGCTGAAGCTCTAAGTTCGGCACTACCATCAATATAATAATAAATAACCTGTACACCATTTTGCTTTTGCTGCGCTAAAATTTGTTCCACGTTAAAGGTATCAGTCGAGTTATTATCAATAATGACACCTAAGGTATTAATACCGGGCAATAATTTTTTAATAAAGTTAACATCATAATGATCTATTAATTCATCGTGATGATGATTCTCATCCATACTGCTCTTATCAAGGTAAATATCGGTGGATACACCTTGCTGGCTAACCAAGGTAATAAAAGGCCTCTGTTGTGACATCGAAATAGTCATATTAACATCTGATAGCTGCGCCTGACTTTCATCCATCCACGTCAGATTCGTACCAACGACATAACCTTGCCGAGTTAACTCCGATTGTAACCCTGATTGAACGTGTTCGACCACCATGCCAGAATCTAAAGCCGAAAGGCTGACTCGAAGCTGACTAGCTTGGCTTTCAAGGGCGAGTAAAGAAAGTAAAAGCATTAAAAATACGGCTGATGGTATGCCAGTATGGTGATGTGATAGGTATGATAGGTGTGATAGGTGTGATAGGTGTGATCGTTCCATAATATGACCTTCTCGCATTACGCTTTCCTTAGCTATTTAATACTGTCGAGGTAAGGTAGTTAATTTAACACATAATCTTTTGATAAATAATGTAATGCATCACATTTTCCCATGCCTAAAAATGAGTTACCATCAAGCACATAATAATAGATTATTGAGCAATGATCTTAACAATATAAATAAGGAAGCAATATGTTCTGGAGCAAAACACTAAAGTTAGCCGGACTTACATCGCTAATGATGTTCACGACGGCACAAGCGGCAACGTTTGATAAACCTGAAACAGATATTAAATATCGTCAATCCGCATTAACCATGATCGCAATTAACTTTTCTGACATGGCTGATATGGTTAAAGGGAAGAAGGAATGGAATGATGAAACATTCCAGCTTCGTTCTGAGCAATTGGCACAACTGATTCCGATGGCTCAGCACGGTTTTAGTGCAAGCGATAGCCAAACTGGTGACACTAAAGCGAAAGCAGCAATCTGGACAGATGCCGATGGTTTTGCCACTAAATTTAGTCAGTTTAATAAAGACGCTCTGCACTTAGCGACAGTTGCAAAAGAAGGTAATCGAGGTCAAATCAAAAAGGCATTTGGTCAAACAGCGAAAAACTGTAAGTCTTGTCATAGCGATTATAAACTGAAGTAATAACGAATATAATAAAGAAAGGCGAACAAATGTATTTGTTCGCCTTTCTTTGTTTTAGCGCATTAATTCACACCAAAAAATTAATGATTACACGCTATCTATGATGGTGCCAGTTTGTCTCTGCGGTGCATTCGCTAACCAAGGCGACAAATGTTTTTGTAGCATTAACGTTAATACTTGTTTACTCACTGGCTTCGCCATGAAATCATCCATCCCAGCGATAAAACATTTATCTTTTTCTGTTTGTAATACATTGGCGGTTAATGCCACGATCGGAATATGCTGATCAACAGGTTCACTTTCTCGAATAATCTTTGTTGCTTCAAAACCATCAAGCACTGGCATCTGGCAATCCATCAATATTAAATTGAATGTTTGCTCTTTACATAAATCTACCGCAATTTGGCCGTTATCGGCAATCGTTACCTCAATACCGAGCTTTTGTAACATCATCTGAGTCACTTTCTGGTTGATAAATGTATCTTCAACCAAGAGCACTTTCATTACATCGCTGGCGGCCCTGTGATCTACAACTTTTTCTGTTTGCTCTGCGTCCTCATTTAGCATGGTTTTAAGGACCACATTTTTTAATGTGTCAGCTTTATAAGGACGACTTAAAAAAGCTTTTATACCAAGTTTTTTGGCTAATACATCATCACCGATTTGCGCTTCTGCAGACATCATCATTAAGCGAGGTGTGAGTTCAGCAAATTCATCTTGTAATTGTTTTGCCACCGTAAAACCATCCAAATTGGGCATGATTTTATCAATAATAACCAAATCAAATGGCTTCCCTTTATCTAAGGCATCAAGCACAATTTGTTTGGTTAAACACGGGTCATCGCAAGATACAGATGTCGCGCCAAAATTTTTCAATTGCGCAGAGGTAATACGCATATTTAGCATACTGTCATCGACAAGTAATATTGACAGTCCAGCAAGGCTTTGTTCTATATCCTTCCCGTGTAAAAGCTCATCAATACATTCAAATTCAGCGGTAAATTCAAATCGACTACCTTTACCCGGCTTACTGTAAACCATAATGTCACTGTCCATTAATTGGACAATACTACGGCAGATCGCTAAACCTAATCCCGTACCACCATAATTACGTGTTGTGCTGCCATCAGCTTGTTGAAATTTATCAAATATTTTTTGTTGGTTTTCAGCGGCAATACCGATACCAGTATCAATAATTTGGAACATGACCCCTGCACTATTATCTTCACGTCGCATTAGCTTGATATTAAGATGCACATAGCCTTCAGAGGTAAATTTGATCGCATTAGATAAAAGGTTATTTAATACTTGGCGTAATTGGGTGATATCACCGAGTACCATATCTGGTACTTGTTCATCAATATGACACACTAAAGCAATGTGCTTCTGTCCCGCCACAATTGAAAAATTAGCTTCGATTTCCTTACATAATTCAAATAAATTCAGCGGGTTTTTTGCCAACACAAGTTGCCCAGATTCAATTTTAGAGAAATCAAGAATATCGTTAATTAAATCCAGCAGCGTAATCGAAGAAGAGTAAAGCATATCAACAAACTCTTTCTGGTCACTATCCATTGGCATGTCTTGTAATAAGGATGCTGTACCAATCACACCGTTCATTGGTGTACGGATCTCATGGCTCATATTTGCTAAAAATTCACTTTTCTTTAAATTAGCATCTTCAGCTTGAAGCTTAGCAACTTCTAGCTCACGATAGTTATGACGAATGCGTATAATGGAAGCATTATAACTTGCCGTTAAACTAGTGATCTCATCATCAAATGGACGAGGCATTAATTCAAGTGATTGTGGCAGCTTATCATTATCAAACTTACTCACGGCGTCCGATATTTCAGTTAACGGTCTTACCACTATTTTATACACAACAAAAAGAATAAATAATGCAACAATGAAGATTTTTACCGCCTGAGACAATAACAAGAAAATAAACTTATCCCATAATCCCTTATAGATAGGATAGAGATCGGCCTGAATCTTAAGTGTGGCGAGATTAAACGTCTTACTGCCAAAATCTTGCTGCATTGGCCAAGACACTTGATATTGATATTCCGATAATGGTTTTCCTAGTTTAAGGATTGTACCGCTATCATCTTTAATTTCGAGGTAATGAACGCCAGGCAGTTTCATTATCCCTTCTGCCTGCAGCGTTAATTGGTCACGATCTTCAACCCATAAACTAGCTGTTAAGCTGGACAAATTGCTTTGCTTGATTTGATAAAGCTGAGTTTCTATACCTGATATATCTTCTTTATAATCAAGATAGACATTCAGACCGGTAATCAGTAATGTAAAAAAAGAACTAATAAGTATTATGGATACAAGTAATTGCCTCGCTATACCTACTTTTTTATTTTGCAACTTCGCTTTCTTCATTCCTAAGCTCACACCTAATTACTAATCGACTAATCTAATAATAGACATTACTATGGAATTACTACTATAAGGAAGTAAAAATGAAACTGTTTATTTCAATAATGTTAACTCTACAGCTTTGCATTGCTAGCTTTACTGCTAATGCAGAATCTATCAATTATTATGTCATTGACAAACAAGCAATGCCTTTTCAAATAACAACGGATAGTGAAAAGCATTCAGGCATAGTTTCAGACATCATATCTTGTATATTTATGGATAATTACACTGTTCGTTACCATACCTATCCATTCAACCGTATGATTTCAGAGTTGGAAGCCGGGAGAGAGAAAAACTGGGTAACTTATGGCAGCCCAGGTTGGGGCGGCGTACAAGCAGAAAATTTATCCGATATGCCAATTTACACTGTTAGTCATAGTATATTAACCAGCGCTAAATCTGACTTTATTTACCGAGATCTAAAAGACATAAACGACAAAATTCTTGTATTACTCTATGGTTTTGATTACCCAAACTTACAACCTTTAATTGATCGTGGCCAAATTAAAGAGCTAAGGGTGAAAGATTATGCTGCAGCCTTTCGTATTTTAGACAAAATGCCACAAGATTCTGCCTTTGTTGAAATGACCTCCCGAATTAAATACAACTTAAAAATACAGTCTAGAGATCTAAAACAATATAGGTTACAAGACTTTTCAGCATTAATTCCAAGCTACCCGATTTACTTGGCGCTCGATCCAAAGATGGATAAAGACATTCAAAAATTTATTAACCAGAAATTATCCGACATGTCTGATTCAGGTTCACTAACAGAAATTATTCATCGCTATATCTAACATTATTACACCGATAATAAGTCGCTAACTTATTATCGGTGTATATATTACGCCCTTGGAAGTCTATTCAGGTGCATCAAACTTAGTCAATAAAACTAGACTCAAACATGTGCCCTAGCTTGTCAGATTTAGTTTTAAGGTAACCAGCATTATGTGGATTATGACCTTCTTGTAACGGCACGCGTTCCGCAATATTGATACCCGCTTTCATTAACGCATTTACCTTACGTGGATTATTGGTCATTAAATTAACAGCATTTATATTCAAGTGACCTAACATTCCTTGGCAAAAAGTATAATCTCGCATATCAGCCGCAAACCCTAGACGTTCATTTGCTTCAACTGTATCCGCGCCATCATCTTGTAGATGGTAAGCTCTAATTTTATTTAACAAACCGATGCCGCGCCCTTCTTGGCGTAAATACAAGATCACACCACTCCCTTTAGCTACAATATTTTGCATGGCTTTTGCTAACTGAAAGCCACAATCACAACGTGCACTGAATAAGGCATCACCAGTCAAACATTCTGAATGTAAACGAATTAATACAGGCTCACTTGGATCAAGCTCACCATAAACTAAAGCTAAGTGCTCTTTACCTGTCGCGTTTTCAATAAAGCCATTCATTTGAAATGTACCGAATTTAGTCGGTAACTTTGCACTATCAACATAAGTGATCAAATTATAAGGTGCTTGCTGAGCTAACTCACAACGTACATCCATTAATATTCGACCAAGTTCATTGCGTCCGCTACCATCTCCACCGTCCCCCCAATAAGTGTCTTTATGCGAATGCTCTGTTAATACTTGCTCACCCGTTGCCACAAGTTGATAGGCATAAAATGGATTCTGACTAAATTTTTTCATCACGACATCACGCATGACACTGTCACGTACTTCCATCCAATCTGATTTCACAAATTGCGCATACTCTCGGCTTAAGCTAAAAGCGTCATCAGGTGTCTGTGCTTGACGAATTAAATCTTGTAATTGAAGATCATTGAATTTTTGCGCTTGATAATAATGTTCGCTACTCGGCCATTTAACCCCATCAACCTTGATAGTGGCTAACGCAAAATTTGACAAAAAACCAAAATCATCATTCGGTTCGTAAAATTGTATTTCATCTATCATTTATTTCTATTCCATGAAAATAAAGCTGATTTAACATGAACATACCACAAACACGGATGAAAAAATGTGAAAATTCGCAAATGATAGACATAAAATATGTATATAAAGAATTAAGAGGATACTCATAGCAGAGAGGGGATAATACTGTTATAACCTTAAAAATTAAGACATTAAAACCAAAAGCTTAGCCTTAATGTCTACAAAAATACACTTTATGATTTATTTTTAAAATATTGCTATATTTATTAGCAAATATAACGACCCACATTAGCGTCCTAACCGCTCTTTCTTTCAATCAATAAAGTAAATAGCCTAAATTTTCATGTCCCCATTGCCACCAAATGACACCAGCAATACATGCGTAGATTACCCAAGCCAATAGACCATTCATCATTTTGGGCTGGCCAATCGAGTTAACTAATTTATACTCTGCTACGCCTGTTATCATCGCTTTCACTAATGGCTGTTTTTTAAGTTTATAAGCGACGATAGCAACGACATGTAAGCCTATTGCCCAAAGTAATACATCAAAATTCATGCTGTGTAGCCATGTCATAAAGCTAACAGTATCCGCTGTAAAATATTGCGATAATGGGCCTTCTGACAAAATATCATCGCTGGCACTAAGTCCAGTAAATAGCTGGATTATTATTAAACCTAAAAACAATATAACCATACATGCGCCAGCAGGGTTATGACCAAATTTGACTCGATCAAACTTATTTTTATCACTAAGGTAATCGATTAACGCTTTTGGACTTTTTATAAAGTAACTAAACTTGGCAGTATCACTTCCAATAAAACCCCAAATAAAACGTGTTATCCAAAGCCCCAATAGTGCATAACCAAACAAAAAGTGCCATTCCATTTCGCCATTATCAGCACAGTACCACAATGCAAATAGCAAACTCACTTGTAACCAGTGATAGCCACGAATAAATCCGTCCCAAACTTTAACCTTAACCATACAACCCTCTGCAGATAACGACGACATAAATACCCAACTAACATTGGGATAGAGGCTATTTTCTAACACTTAACCAGACAATAGCAACAATTACCATTAACATACCTACAAAATGGTAAATGGTGAAGTTTTCCCCTAACAAAAACACTGCCATTAATGCCGTTAGCACGGGGCCACTGCCACCAACAATCGATGCTTGTTCAGGTCCAACTCTCGCAATACCCTCACTCATCAAAAACGAAGGGATCACAGTACAGCCAATCGCTAACCACAGTGAGATCCAAAATACCGGCATAGGGATACTAAGATCTTTAATATCATGCGCAACCGAAAAATGGACAAATATCATAAAACTCGCGCCAAACATCGCGATACACGTAAAGACTAAACTGCCTAATTTCTGAATTTTGGTTTTACTCAGTAGCAAATAACAAGCAAACGTAAAGCATGCTGTTAACACCAATAACGAACCAATGATCACTCCCTCCCCCTGCTTACCCAAGTCATGATAAAACAGTACAAAAACCCCCGCATAGGCCAAGATAAGCGCACCTATCACTTGTCGATTAATCCGATTACCCAACACCAACCAACTGAGGATAACGACAACCGTAGGATAGGTAAATAACACTAATCGCTCTAGCTGTGAGCTAATATAGTGAAGCCCTTGAAGATCAAAATAACTCGACAAGTAATAACCCAAAAGACCAATACCCATCACTGGCATAAACTGTGCTTTTATCGGTAATGATAACGCAGGCGTCTTCCTTAACATCCACACAAATACGGCGATATAAAAAGGCAGCGACAATAACATGCGATACGTCATTAACGTAATGCTATCAACCCCATATTGATAAGCGAGTTTAATGAAAATGCCTTTGGTCGAAAACAAACAGGTAGCAAGAAATGCGCACAATAAACCCATTTTATGTGCTGATAGCTTATGACGTAAAGCTGAACGAATATTACGTTGCTTTGTGCTGGTAGTACTGGTGGTATTACTGCTGATAGTAGTCTGTTCCATGACCCCTCCAAGAAAAAAATGAAGGCTAGGAATAAGTAGAGTAAAACAGATAGCAGGCTACATATTCCGTAGCCTCGCCAAAAATTAGTTAGCTGCTACTCTGATTTCCAGAGCAGCCATAAACGAACAACAAAGTAAGTGCGAGAATAAGTTGCCATCAATATAACCCTTACTTATGTTTGAAATGAACCTTAATCATGACAGCTACCTTAATATAGAACAAGCCCATAATTTGACTGAACCATGAATCAATATAAATGCTCGGCTTAACACTGTAGTAAACGTTTAAATATCGGGAAATGGAACTTTGCTAACTTAAGCAGAAAACACGACGCTAGCATTGCAGGTAAATTAACCACTGAAGATTATGCGGTTCGTAAAATTCGAAATGAAGGAATAAGATAGTGGCCAATTTAACTTGGCCACTTCAAATTTATATTTATAGTGTATAGCTAACACCAAATTTAAAGGTTCTTGGTTCGCCCACATTCACCTCACCATTTTCACCACCTGCAAGATAGTCGGTATCAAAGAGGTTATCGATATTAAGACGAAGTTGCAGCTCGTTACCGCCAACTGAAGTCTGGTAATTAATCCCTGAATCAATGCGAACATAACTGTCTTTTAAGAATTCGTTCTTAGCATCGCCATAACGTTCACCTTCATAATAAGCACCTAAATTAACAGATAACTGCTCAGTAAATGCATATTTACTCCAGATTGATGCTGTCCACTCCGGTACATCTTCCGGACGATTGCCCGCAAACTCATTATGTTCTGCATATTTAGCATCGAGGTACATCACTGAGGTGATCAAAGACAAATTAGAATTAACCTTACCAATTGCACTCAGCTCTGCACCCTGATGATGCTGTTCACCACCCTGAGTCGTAATTGGATTATCTTTCGACCCTTCATTAAGTAAAATATTACTGCGAGTAATATCAAAGATAGCCGCGTTAATACCTAATTTCTTATCTAATATTTCCCATTTTGTGCCCATCTCATACATTTTACCCTTGATCGGATCTAACTCCATATGATTATTTGCATCGTCATCATCAAGTACACGACCTTGCGGCTCAAAACTTTCACTGTAGTTAGCATAAATAGATGCATTATCTTGTGGGTGATAAATAACACCAAATTTCGGTAAGACCGCATTATTATTCGCATCGGTTTTGTCCTGACGATCATAACGAACGCCCGCGAGTAGCTGCCATTGATCATTTAGAGTAACTAGATCCTGAACATAAATACCATAGTACTTATAATCTTCACTTTCAGATTTACCATCGGCATAATCTAATACTGGCTGCTCAATAATGCTGCCATCGTTAATATTGCCTTTAAATTTATCACCTTTCACTTTTAGTGACGTATATTCATGCGCAAGGTAGTTACCACCCACTAATAGCTCATGACCAATACTGCCAGTGGTCACTGACCCCATCAAATCAAAGTAGAATGATTGCTGTTGCCAGTCTTCTAACTTGTTATAAGGTTTGTTTTTATAACGGCCATCGCCAGAAGTATCATAATCACTGGTTTGCGGTTTACTTTCCCAGCGCTCACGTTCGTTATGCTGATTATTATAACCCGTCGCGGCTTGCCAATATGAGTTAACTTGATAAGTGACATCAATACCATAGTTTTCACTTTGGGCATCGATCTTAGTCCAAGGCATATCCCAAATGGTGTTATCACCACCGATCACATTGCCATTATCATCAACCAATGCGCCACTGTCCTGACCAGAAACATCATCTAATTTATCGTAATGCAGGGCAATAGTCAGCGCATCAGTCACATCAAACTCAGTCACTAAGCTGCCAACCACAGACTCAGTTTCGAGGTTGTTACCGTCTTGATATTCACGCCAGCTGTTATTATTCTGCTGTTCGACAATAGCGCGGTAACGAACGGTTTTATTGTCATTCAAGCTGCCAGTCGCATCCATCGAGTTACGGAATGAACCATGATCATCCCCTTTCACTGCAAACTTAACCGAACTTTCAGTCGATGGTTTCTTAGTCACTAAGTTAACGATACCACCAGGGGTTGATTGACCGTATAATAAACTTGATGGCCCTTTTAATACTTCAACATTATCGATTAATGCCATCGGCATCCGGTATTTAGCAAAATGCTGATGACCGTCTTTCAGAATATTGGTATTTTCTTCCAAGCTAAAACCACGCAAGCTAAAGCGCTCTCGATCCGATGTGACACGACCTAATGAAACACTCGCGTCATTTCTTAATGCATCGCCCAAAGTGACAGCTAGCTGATCTTCCAGCACTTCACTCGGGATCACAGTGACCATTTGTGGTGTTTCTAACAAGGAGACATCCGAACGCATTGCGGCATGTGCCTGGTCGATTTTATAGTGCTGCTGATAGCCTACCACAGTCATCGTTTCTGTACTGTCTGCTGGAACAGCCTGTGCTAGGCTCGCTTGTGAATAAAGGATTGTCGAAATAACGGCGGATATAAATTTAACTTGAGTGTTCATGTAAGTAAAACCTTTGTAGCTTAATACATCCGTTGGATATATTTAATCGCTAAAATATTTTGTATTGGAGTACAACTACTCAAATACAAACTGAAATGGGAATCGTTCTCATTTGCCTTTATTTTATTGATTGGCTTACTGGTGTCAAGTTTGAAACGCTTATTTTTTAAGCGTTTATAGAATTAATATGTAAAATATCCATTAATGGGGAACTTTTTGAGAGAGAAGGAACTGGAAAGGCAGTGAATAAAATTAATCCGATCATTAAAATAAAGGGCCATCTCGACCCTATATTTTCTATTTTCTATTTTCTATTTTCTATTTTCTATTTTTCAAAATCTGTTGTTCTAATGCATTTAATACATAATCTGCAGACACAAAAGTCGGCGAATACGCTTGTTCACGGTTTAAACGAATAAACTGATTGTGTTGATAAGCAGTTAAGGCAAACTGCCAACCCGGTGCAACATCATCAAAACCCACGTCGATTGACTTGGGACCTAAGCCTAACTGCGATGTGTAGGTACTAAAAAACCAGTCTGCATCTAATGATTCAATCAGTTCCGAGCTTATTTCACCACCCGCATCGTCAGGTGTAAAAGTATCCTTTAAAAATTGTGGCCGAGTTAAGCCTAAATCAAATAATACCTGGGTAATGATCCCTGAGTTTTGGCGGATTTTAATTTCCGCCTGACCTTTTCTAGGGACCGCATAAATAAATGTTTTACCCAGTAATTCATCGGCATATTTATCTTTAAAACGGGCAATTTTATGTTGGTACAGCCCATAATTATGCTCGAAAATATCTTTTTTACCCACCCAGGTAGCCACATCGCGGTAAGCATCAAAAATGTTCGGCGTATAACGTTGGATCAATACCGTCGGGGCAATTTTAGAGAGTTTATCAAATATTTTTTTCTGATATTTTACCGTACCGATAATCAGGTCCGGCTTCGATGCTTTGATCTGTTCAATATCACTGCCTTTATTACCGTAGTTGAAGTAACCCGTATCGGCAAATTTGATACCAAAGACTTCTTCTCCGCCGCGAATATAAGGCTTATTTTCAGGCAATTTAATATAGGTTGAGGTTCCGACTATCGGGGCATCAACATCTAACAAAATAGAGGTTGCCGACATCACATGCAGGGATGCGATGCGTTTAGGGTGTTTTAATATCTCGACCTTGTTACCCGCATGATCGGTAATCATCATGGTTTCGCTAGCAACCGATTGCAGCGATAAGCTCAGCAACAACGCGCCCTGTATAAATGTTATTAATTTCATCATTATCCTAAATAGTGTTCAGGCTACTGCCTAACAATGTAACGCGTCATTATAATAAAAAATAACGCACCGATTAACGCGATAAATACACCGGCATTAATCATGATCGGTGCAAAGAGTGTCCGTCCAAGTGTGTCAGCCCAGAGCGTCATAATTGCCCCTAATAACATGCTGACAATCCCTAATTCAGTACCGCGATAACCAATAATGTTTTTTGCTAAAAACGTAGCGATCAGTCCAATAAAACCGATAGAGCCAACGAGGGCAATCACAGGTGCCATAGCAAATACAGCTAATATAATAATAAATATGTAATATTTTTTGGCATCAACACCTAATGACATAGCGTGTTGATAACCGAAATTAAGTGGATTAATGTACCGGCTTAATAACAAAAACACAGATATAATCAACGCCATCCAGATACTTAAAAAGCTGGCACTAGCCAGATCCAGAGATAAAAAACTGCCGGATAAAAAAGCCATGAGGAAAGCCATATCTTCGATAGTTACCGACGACAAGAGCATATCGCTGAACGCAGACAAAACCGCACCTACAGCAATACCGACTAATACGATAAATGTACCGTTAAGGTTTTTATGGACAAACCAGAGCACCACTAATGCGGTAACGAACACCCCAAAGAAACTGGCGATAATACTCATCGTTAAGGAAACCTGTAAGGACACTACATACAGCACAATGACTGACAGCGCAGCGCCGTCAGAGAGCCCTAATACGCCCGGATCAGCCAAGGCATTACGCGCAGCCGTTTGTAATAAATAACCCGATAACGCCATCAGTGCGCCCGCAGAAATTGCCCCCATGATACGCGGTAATCGCAGTTCATAGATAGTTGATGTAGCGTCATTAAGTGCCATATCAAAACCAATAACTGCATACACATCAGCCCATGAAACACTGACAGAGCCTAATTTAAGACTGCAGATAAAACTCACGCTCAACACTACCACTAATGCACAGAGCACCAAAAAAGTGCGTTTATAAAGCGGTAAGCTGATCCCTTTCGAGGGGCTAATGATCATATTTTGATTGTCAAATATATTCATACTACGCGTTTATCCCGAACCATAAAATACAGTAGACATAAAAAAAAGATGCTGCCGATAGATGCACTAACACCTCCGACAATCAGAACTTTAGGCGCAATAACGATACGGGCGAGTAAGTCCGACAGACTCAATAATAAACCACCGATGAGCATAGATAACCAAGCACCTTTATTACCGACCTCGCTGACAAAGAGCTTACTGATATGCGGTACGACTAAGCCAATAAAACCGATAGGGCCAACAATCGAGACAACTAACGAGGCCAGTAAAAAAATACACAGCAAGGTGATGTGACGCGTTCGGGTGACATTCACCCCGGCACTGCGCGCCTGCTTTTCCCCCATGATCATCACGTCCAACGAGCGTCCTTGGGTTAACAGTATCCCAATCGCCAGTAATGCCAAAGGATACATTCGACTTAAATCGGTGAAGTCAGCGGGACTAATATCACCCAATAACCAGTCTTGGACATTGGCAAAGCGCAGTGGATCGAGTTGCATCAAAAAGCTGCTCAGCGAAGAAAACAACATAGAAACCAGACTGCCCGCCAGCACAATATGTAAGTTCTTGGAAATACTCGAGCGGTTCATCATTTCCGTCATCGACAGCGTAAATAGCCCAGCAACCGCGGCACCGATAAACGCTGGGATAAAAATATCATTCTCAGATACATTAAAGAAATAGATGGCACACAAACTAAAGAACACCGCGCCACTACTGACCCCGAGTGTGGAAGACGATACCAGCGGATTCTGAAACATTTTCTGGGCACTAAAACCGGCCAGACCTAGCATTGCGCCACAGGCCATGGCAACAACCAAACGCGGTAGTCTTTGTTTGATCACGATGTGGTGAACAAACTGCTGGCTGTCAAAAGCGAAAATGGCCTGAAAAATATCTACCCAAGCTATCGAGCGTGCACCAATACTTATGTGGGTTAATGCCACCAGTAACAGCATCAGCGTTAATAAAAATATCGCGCCAAGGAAACGATAACTAGGTAATATTCTCAATAAAGAACGAGATAAAGTACTAGGCAATGAGATGCGTTGGAACATGAATGCCGACCTTTTCGTTACCAACACGTGACGTGTTTACATGAAAAACATGCTGCATCATAGTATCTGTTATCACAAGTTGTGCCGCACCTTGTGCATATACTTTTTGCTCGGCAAGTACGATCACATGATCCGCATATAACGCCGCTTGGGTCATATCATGCAAGATTGCCACTACCGTTTTACCTTGCTCAGCCAACTCTTTGCCTAGGTCTAACAACATATATTGATGTTTTAAGTCTAAGTGGGTAGTCGGTTCATCCAGCAATACGATGTCCGTTTGCTGGGTGAGTAACATCGCCATTCTAGCGCGTTGTTGCTGACCACCAGAAAGTGCAGATAGACGTTTACTTGCCAATTCAGTGATCTGCATTTTCTGCATCGCTTGATCAGCTATCGCTCGGTCTTCGACACTAAACCGAGAAAAGAAACCTTGATAACAAAACCGCCCTTGCATCACCATATCCGCAACCGTCATAAATTCAGGCAGCGGCATGGACTGCGATAATACTGAAACGCTCTGTGCTTGCTCTTTAAAGGAATGCTGCTGCAGGTCTTTCCCATTGATGCTGATCTGCCCTGATGACAAGGGTAAATGACGCATGATCAAATTGAACAGGGTACTTTTACCGCAGCCATTTTGACCGATGATCACATAAAAATTTCCAGGTTCAAAAGTCAGAGAAATAGCATCTAATATTTTACGATCAGCTTGATAAGCAAAGCTAACGTTATCGATTTTAAGAGTCATAGTATATCAACGAGATGATGTTAATGCGAATGATAACCAATAACAAATATGATGTAAACTGCGGGGTTAAAGTGGCTAAAAAAAGGGCTGACGCAATAGGAATGCCAAGTTCAGGCTCTGGTTTAAATTGAATGACTAAAATGAAATACAGGATTCACTTCAATAATGAATGTTGCACATCACATTACAACATTCATTCGATAATAAAAATAATCTATTTACTGATTGGGTAGTTTTTCATTTTCCACTCACGGATGCCGCCATCCATTGAGATTACGTCTGTATAACCCATGCGTTGGATGAACTCAGCTGATAATGCAGAACGATAACCGCCACCGCAGTACAGTACGATACAGGTATCTAGCGCAGGATATTTAGCTTCTAAGTCACGCTCAATAATACCGCGCCCCATGTATTCAGCGCCGCTAATACGACTTGCAGCCCATTCGCTTTCTTCGCGCACATCAACCAGTACAAATTGCTTACCTTCGTCTTGCCACTGCTTCACGTCATCACAGCTACATTCTTTGACTACTTTACGTGCTTCATTACATAAATCTAAAAATCGTTGACTATGAGCCATGTTGTTATCCTTTCAGTTAAATACCAAGTGTTACTAAACTACTATTTCATTTTGTATTCTATATTTCAATAACTAAAATATAAAAAACAAAAACCCGCACGAGGCGGGTTTTATGACAGTCCGAAGACCAATACGTTAACTAGGTTTCCCTAAGGCTTACATCATTGGGTCTTGGTCTGCGCCTTCTTTTTCTACCACTGGTGGTAACATCGTTTCGCGGCTTACGCCTAAGCGTAGTGCTAATGCACTTGCTACGTAAATCGAAGAATATGTACCAACCACGATACCAATCAGCAATGCAAGTGCAAAACCGTGGATCAGTGCACCACCTTTCAGGAATAATGATACTAATACCATTAATGTTGTACCTGACGTGATTAACGTACGTGATAATGTCTGCGTTAATGATACGTCCATGATTTCCACAGAATCATCAGTGCGCATACGGCGGAAGTTTTCACGGATACGGTCAAATACAACGATAGTATCATTCAGTGAATAACCAATAACGGTCAATAGCGCCGCTAAAATAGTTAAATCAAATTCAATCTGTAATACCGAGAAGATACCTAACGTGATAATAACGTCATGCGCAAGGGCCAATACAGCACCCGATGCTAAACGCCATTCAAAACGTACACCAACATAAAGCAAGATACAAATTAACGCAGCAAGCAGCGCTAGACCACCTTGCTCTGCTAATTCATCACCAACGTTTGGACCAACAAACTCGATACGACGCATTTCTACGCTCTTATCATAGCCCTGTAACGCAGTGATAATTTGACTACCAAGATGCTTATTATCCAAATCTTCACGTGGAGCAATACGGATCAGGACATCACGACTAGAGCCGAAATGTTGGATCACCGCATCATCAAATCCTTCTGCAGATAACAGCGGACGGATAACCTCAAGATCAGCAGGTTTATCATAACCTACTTCAATCACGGTACCACCAGTGAAATCAAGACCCCAATTAATACCTTTAATCGCAATAGAAGATATCGATAAAATAACTAACAGCGCTGATAAAATAAACGCGGGCTTCGCCATCTTCATAAAGTGGATCGTGCGTTCTGTTTTAATAATTTCAAACATAATTAATCCCCTTAGATTGAAAGTTTATCGATTTTTTTATTACCCCAAAGGAAATTCACGATCGCACGTGTACCAATGATGGAAGTAAACATAGAAGCAGCAATACCAATTGCTAACGTAATAGCGAAACCTTTAATCGCACCAGTACCAACCGCAAACAAAATGATCGCCGTTAATAGCGTGGTAATGTTGGCATCGGCAATGGTTGATAACGCATTATCATAACCACTATGAATTGCTTGCTGAATGCTTCTGCCTTCTTTCAGCTCTTCACGAATACGTTCAAATACCAGCACGTTCGCATCAACCGCCATACCGATTGTTAATACGATACCGGCAATACCTGGTAGCGTCATTGTCGCGCCAGGAATCATCGACATAATACCAATGATCATGATGATGTTTGCAGATAATGCGACATTGGCAACAATACCAAATTTACGGTAGTAAATAGCCATGAAGATAACAATTGCAATCATGCCATAAATCATCGCAGCTAAGCCGTTTTCAATATTTTGCTTACCTAAGCTAGGACCGATGGTACGTTCTTCAACGATTTGAACTGGCGCAACTAACGCACCTGCACGTAATAATAACGCCAGATTTTTAGCTTCGCTTGCACTGTCTAAACCTGTAATACGGAAGCTACGGCCTAACTGTGCTTGAATTGTCGCCACGTTAATGACTTCTTCAATTTTTTTCAGTTTCGATTTGCCATCAGCAGTCTTCTCACCCGTTGGTTTGTATTCAATGAATACAGTTGCCATTGATGTACCGATTGCTTTCTTCGTCGCACGAGACATTTTACTGCCACCTTGCGAATCAAGATCGATATTAACCTGTGAACGACTAAACTCATCTAAGCTCGATGTTGCACCTGTGATGTGGTTACCAGTTAAGATAACTTGTTTCTTCAGCACAACAGGACGGCCTTCACGCGTGGTGTATTTTTGGCTACCAGCAGGTACTCGGCTGCTGTAAGGGTCTGCTTTATTATCAACTAAACGGAATTCTAACGTTGCTGTTGCGCCTAAAATCTCTTTCGCACCAGCAGTATCCTGAACACCCGGTAATTCAACTACAATGCGGTCTGCACCTTGACGCTGTACAAGCGGTTCAGCAACACCTAATTGGTTTACACGGTTACGGATAATAGTAATATTTTGTTGAAGGGCATATTCTTTGATTTCAGCAAGTTTAGCTTCTGACATTTTTGCCGTTAGACTAAATTGACCATTATTTTCACTGTCATTTAACAGTAGGTCTGCATATTTAGACTTAAGGAATTTTTCTGCTTTATCGCGCGTTTCAACATCACGAAAACGTGCTGTAACACCGTTACTGTTTTTACGTATTGCGGTATAACGCAGTTTTTCTTCACGTAAATCGGTACGGAAATCTTGCAACATTTGATCTTGTGCTTTCACTAACGCTTCTTGCATATCAACTTCGAGTAAGAAGTGAACACCGCCACGTAAGTCCAGACCCAGTTTTAGTGGTCCAGCACCAACGGCTTGTAACCATTCAGGTGTCGCAGGTGCAAGGTTTAAAGCAACAATAAATGTCTGACCAAGTTGTTCTTTTAAGATTTCACTAGCAAGGAGTTGTTGTTCGCTGTCATTTAAACGAATTAACACTTGGTTTTTTTCTAATGAAACACTTTTATAACTGATTTCTTGTTTATCGAGTTCTGCTTTAACTTTATCGAGTGTTGATACTTCAATAACAGCACCACGTGCAGCAGAGACTTGAACAGCGGGGTCTTCCCCGTATAGATTCGGTGTGGCATAGAGTAAACAAATGGCGATCGTAGCGATCACCATTAGATACTTCCACAGAGGATATTTGTTTAACACAATATTACCTTACTGGGATACGGAAAAGATTAAAGCGACTTCATGCTGCCTTTTGGTAATACAGCGGCAATGTAATCACGCTTAATAGTAATGTTCGTTGCTTCAGCAATACTGATCACAACATAATCATTACCATCAGAAATTTTTGTGATCTTACCTACGATGCCACCAACAGTAAGTACTTCTTCACCTTTTGACAACGATGACATTAGGTTCTTCTGTTCTTTTTGACGTTTCGCTTGTGGGCGGTAGATCATGAAGTAAAAGATCACACCGAAAATACCTAACATGATCAACATTTCGTAACCACCACCAGCTGGAGCAGAAACACCTTCAGCAGCAACTGCATTTGCAATGAAAAGACTCATTTTTATTTTCCTTTATAAATATTAGACATAGATATGATAAACCAATCACATTACATTACTACTAATGAGAAAGGTTTACCAAACTTTGATCGACAATCAGATTAGTGTTTGCTTAATAATTAAGCGTCAGACTTCGCTAAAGGTGGCACTTCACGGCCTTGTTTAGTATAGAAATCTGTAACAAACGCTTCAAACGTATCAGAATCAATCGCGTCACGGATACCTTGCATCAGGTTTTGGTAGTAACGCAAGTTATGCATTGTATTTAAACGCGCACCTAAGATTTCGTTACATTTGTCTAAATGATTCAGGTATGAACGTGAGTAATTCTTACATGTGTAGCAATCACATTCAGGATCAAGTGTACTGGTATCTGTTTTATGCTTGGCATTACGGATCTTGATTACACCTTCACTTGTGAACAAGTGACCATTACGTGCATTACGTGTTGGCATTACACAGTCAAACATATCCACACCGCGACGAACACCTTCAACCAAATCTTCAGGTTTACCAACGCCCATTAGGTAGCGTGGTTTATCTTCTGGGATTTGTGGGCAAGTGTGCTCCAGAATACGGTGCATGTCTTCTTTTGGTTCACCTACAGCTAGGCCACCAACAGCATAACCGTCAAAACCAATGTCTAATAGCCCTTTTACAGAAATATCACGTAAGTGCTCGTAAACACCACCTTGAATAATACCAAACAAGTTATTTTTGTTATCTAGTTTATCAAAGTGATCACGTGAACGTTGTGCCCAACGTAATGACATGCGCATTGATTTTTCAGCTTCAGACTCTGTCGCTGGGTATGGCGTACATTCATCAAAAATCATGACAACGTCAGAACCTAGGTCATCTTGGATCTCCATTGAAGTTTCAGGATCTAAGAAAATCTTGCTACCGTTTACAGGGTGACGGAAATGCACACCCGCTTCAGTAATTTTACGCATTTTACCTAGGCTGAATACTTGGAAACCGCCTGAATCCGTCAGGATAGGACCCTGCCAGTTCATGAAGTTGTGTAAACCACCGTGTTGCTTCATTACTTCCTGACCAGGACGTAACCACAGGTGGAAGGTATTACCTAAAAGAATATCAGCGCCGGTTGCGTCAACTTCTTCTGGTGTCATACCTTTAACCGTACCGTAAGTACCTACTGGCATGAATGCAGGAGTTTCAACAACACCACGTTCAAAGATTAAGCGTCCACGACGTGCGTTACCAGTTGTTTTATCTAATTCGTACTTTAACTTCATATAAACCTCAAGTCAGAGAAACAGTCTGACATTACTTCTCTCAAAAATTCAAACAACGTACTTCAATAGCAATTGTTTATCGTTAACAAACTAGCCGTGAATAGATACACATCAACTCACGGCTAATTGAATTTATTTTGCCGTTTGTTTAGTGACAAACATGGCGTCGCCATAACTGAAGAAACGGTATTTTTCAGCAATAGCATGTTGATAAGCGGGCATCACATGGTCATAACCAGCGAATGCAGATAACAACATAATCAACGTTGATTCAGGTAAGTGGAAATTAGTGACCATTGCATCAACAAGTTGGAACTCGTAACCAGGGTAAATAAAGATTTCAGTATCATCAAAAAATGGCGCTAGCGGTAAGCCTTTTGCCATTGTTGCTTGCGCAGCACTTTCTAAAGAACGCACTGACGTTGTACCCACAGCAATCACACGACCGCCGTTCGCTTTTGTTTCTGCAATTTTAGCGACAACGTCTTCAGAAACTTCGGCATACTCAGAGTGCATATGATGATCTAAGATATTATCCACACGTACTGGCTGGAAAGTACCCGCGCCAACGTGCAGCGTCACAAACGCCGTGTTTACACCTTTCTTAGCAAGTTCTGCTAACAATGGTTCATCAAAGTGTAAGCCCGCTGTTGGCGCCGCAACAGCACCCGGTTTTTCATTATAGACCGTTTGGTAGCGTTCCTTATCTGAATCTTCGTCAGGACGATCGATATAAGGCGGCAATGGCATATGACCAATGTCTTCCAATATTTCTAATACATGACGTTCATCTAAAAATTTAAGTTCAAATAACGCATCGTGGCGCGCAACCATCTCGGCATTCACAGAGCCTTCTAAGATGAGTTGAGCACCTACTTTAGGTGACTTAGAAGAACGCACATGCGCAAGTACAGAGCTGTCACTAATAACGCGTTCAACAAGCACTTCAATTTTACCACCTGAAGCTTTTTGACCGTACATACGCGCAGGAATAACACGCGTATTATTAAATACCATCAGATCGCCAGCTTCAACTAAATCGAGAATGTCAGCAAACTGCTTATCAGCCAGCTCGCCACTATTACCATTTAGTTGGAGTAGACGGCTTGAACGGCGATCCGCTTTCGGATAACGGGCAATTAACTCGTCAGGAAGACTAAAATTAAAATCTGAAACCTGCATGAAGGTACCTTAAAATCGAACTTACAATTGAAATAGTCCGCTAGTCTAGTTACCAACAGGAAGAATATCAAGAGAAGAAGAGATTTGTTCTAATTATGATGGTTTAAATAACCTCAGTCCTAAATAAGAGCGACTGTTATCAGTACTCGAACAGGCCGTAATGAATAACAAAAGACTTGAAAATATAAAACCGTAGGCAAAAAAAAGCAGCTCAAGAGCTGCTTTTCATATTCATATCAGTATTGTCTACTTAATTAAGTGAGGATTATTCCCACTCAATTGTTGCAGGTGGCTTACCAGATACATCGTAAACCACACGAGAAATACCATCAATTTCATTGATAATACGGTTTGAAACATGACCGATTAAATCATACGGAAGATGTGACCAACGCGCAGTCATAAAGTCGATTGTTTCTACACAACGCAGTGATACAACCCAATCATATTTACGGCAATCGCCCATTACGCCTACAGAGCGTACTGGTAAGAATACAACAAATGCTTGGCTTACTTTATGGTAAAGTTCCGCTTTGTGTAATTCTTCGATGAAGATAGCATCAGCACGACGTAATAGGTCGCAATATTCTTTCTTCACTTCGCCAAGTACACGCACACCTAGACCAGGTCCAGGGAATGGGTGACGGTAAAGCATGTCGTATGGTAGACCTAATTCAAGACCAATCTTACGCACTTCATCTTTAAATAATTCACGTAATGGTTCAACCAGACCCATTGCCATATCGTCAGGTAAACCACCTACGTTATGGTGTGATTTAATCACGTGTGCTTTACCATTTTTGGTCGCAGCAGACTCGATAACGTCAGGGTAGATAGTACCTTGTGCTAGCCATTTAGCATTGCTTAATTTTTTCGATTCTTCATCAAAGATTTCAACAAATACACGGCCGATAATTTTACGTTTAGTTTCAGGATCATTTTCGCCAGCCATTTGCTCAAGGAAACGATCTTCAGCTTTAACATGAACAATGTTTAGACCGAAATGATCACCAAACATATCCATTACTTGCTGACCTTCGTTTAAACGAAGTAAACCGTTATCAACGAATACACAAGTCAGTTTATCGCCAATTGCGCGTTGTAATAACATAGCAACTACTGATGAATCAACACCACCAGATAAACCTAGAATAACTTCATCATCACCGATTTGCGCTTTCATACGAGCAATTGCATCATCGATAATTGAAGTTGAAGTCCAAAGTCCGTCACAGCCACAGATGTCTTTTGCAAAGTGAGCAAGCATACGCTCACCTTGACGAGTATGTGTTACTTCTGGGTGAAATTGAACACCGTAAAAACGTTTTTCTTCGTTTGCCATCGCAGCAAACTGACAAGTCGCTGTGTTAGCAACTGTTACAAAGCCTTCTGGAATAGCAGAAACTTTATCACCATGGCTCATCCATACGTCTAATAGTGCTTTACCAGAATCAGATACTGCATCTTCGATAGACTTGAACAGCGCAGAAGGAGATTGCATCTCAATTTGTGCATAACCAAATTCGCCTTCGCCAGTACCTTTAATGACTTTGCCACCAAGTTGCTCAGACATTGTTTGCATACCGTAACAGATACCCAGTACAGGTACGCCTGCGTTGAATACATATTCAGGTGCACGAGGTGAACCCGCTTCTGTTACGCTTTCAGGGCCACCAGCAAGGATAATACCGTTTGGATTGAATTCACGGATTGCCGCTTCATCTACATCCCATGTCCATAATTCACAGTAAACACCGATTTCACGGATACGACGAGCGATTAACTGCGTATATTGAGAACCAAAGTCCAGAATTAGGATTTTTTGCTCATGAATATTTGTGGTCATTAAAGATATTCCTGTAAATATATTTAGTAGTAGTATTTGTAATAATAGTAAGAGGAGACACTTGTCTCCCCTTACATTATCAGTTTCTAACTATGCGTTCAGCTAAGCTTAGTTTGAACGGTAGTTTGGCGCTTCTTTAGTCATAATCACATCGTGAACATGGCTTTCTGTGATACCAGAACCAGTGATACGAACAAATTCAGCTTTCGTGTTCATGTCATGAATCGTTGCACAACCGGTTAGACCCATTGAAGAACGAATACCACCCATTTGTTGATGGATGATTTCTTTCAATTTACCTTTATAAGGAACACGGCCTTCAATACCTTCTGGTACTAATTTGTCAGCAGCGTTTTCTGATTGGAAGTAACGGTCAGATGAACCCTTAGACATAGCGCCTAATGAACCCATACCACGGTATGACTTGTATGCACGGCCTTGGTAAAGTTCAACTTCACCTGGTGCTTCTTCAGTACCAGCGAACATAGAACCAACCATTACACATGATGCACCAGCAACAAGTGCTTTCGCGATATCGCCAGAGAAACGGATACCACCATCAGCGATAACTGGAACACCAGTACCTTCTAATGCTGTTACTGCATCGTTAATTGCTGTGATTTGTGGCACACCAACACCTGTAACGATACGGGTAGTACAGATTGAACCAGGGCCGATACCAACTTTAACACAGCTAACGCCAGCTTCTACTAGTGCTAGAGCACCTGCACCAGTTGCTACGTTACCACCGATGATTTCTAAATCAGGGTATGCAGCACGCGTTTCTTTAATGCGGTTTAAAACACCTTGAGAATGACCGTGAGATGAATCAATTAATAATACATCCACACCGGCTTCTACTAATGCATCGATACGTTCTGCAGTAGAACCACCAGCACCAACAGCAGCACCTACACGTAAACGACCTAATTCGTCTTTACATGCATTTGGTTTTTTCTCTGCTTGTTTAAAATCTTTAACCGTGATCATACCCGTTAGTTTAAAGTCTGTATTTACTGCAAGTACTTTTTCAATACGGTGTTTGTGCATTAGGCCAAGCACTTCTTCACGAGAAGCTTTCTTTCCAACAGTCACTAAACGATCTTTCGGTGTCATCACGGATTCAACTAGGGTAGTTAAATCATCAACAAAACGTACATCACGACCAGTAATGATACCCACTAGGTCATTGGCTTCGGTTACTACAGGAAAGCCAGCAAAACCGTATTGCTTAGCTAGTTCAGCTACATCAGCAATTGTCATGTCAGGTTTTACAGTAACGGGCTCAGCAACAATACCACTTACATATTTCTTCACTAAACGTACTTCAGCTGCTTGACGTTCAATAGACATGTTTTTGTGAACGAAACCAATACCACCTTCTTCAGCTAACGCGATCGCTAAACGACCTTCAGTTACTGTGTCCATCGCAGCAGCAAGCATTGGGATATTTAGTTGGATGTTTTTTGTTAGTTGAGTTTTTAGGTCAGCATCGTTCGGTAAAACAGTTGAATGAGCAGGTACAAGTAGTACGTCATCAAAGGTAAGGGCTTCTTTGGCAATTCTTAGCATGGGCAATATCTCACCTCGTTAAAGGTATAAAATGGACGACATAATTGGTATAAATATTGCGGACGAAGTATATGGATGCTTGTGGGTAAAAGCAAACTATATTTCAACTTTTTTTAGTTGTCATTGATCTTAATCCCCATTAAAAAGTAAATCTGCTACAATATACCGACGTAATTACACCTAATTTTAACTGCTTAACGCTTAGAGAGCCTTATTTTGAACAATACCAATATTTATACAGTGACTCACTTAAATGCCAGCGTTAGGCAATTGCTTGAATCAGAGATGGGGACGCTGTGGTTAACTGGCGAAATCTCCAACTTTGTCGCACCAGCATCTGGACATTGGTACTTATCACTTAAAGATAGCCGATCACAAGTGCGCTGTGCAATGTTCAAAGGCAACAACCGTCGAGTAACATTCCGTCCAGCCAACGGCCAGCAAGTATTAGCCAAAGTACGTGTCACCATGTACGAGCCGCGGGGTGAATATCAATTAGTGATTGAATCATTAAGCCCGGCCGGCGACGGTTTATTACAACAGCAATATGAGCAGTTAAAAGCATCGTTAGATGCACAAGGTTATTTTGCCCAAGCACATAAAAAAGCCCTGCCCCTACATGCCAAACGCATTGGCATTGTTACTTCGGCAACCGGTGCTGCGGTACATGATATTCTGACCGTACTTGAACGTCGTAGCCCTAACTTACCGGTGATTATTTACCCAACGCTGGTGCAAGGCGCACAAGCAGCACCCGCGATTGTTAATGCTATTAATATTGCCAATCAGCGTAATGAAGTTGATTTGTTGATTGTCGGCCGCGGTGGCGGTTCATTAGAAGACTTATGGTGCTTCAATGAAGCTTCTGTTGCCCAAGCTATTTTTAACAGTCAATTACCCATTATCAGCGCCGTTGGCCACGAGATCGACGTCACTATCGCCGATTTCGTCGCCGATATGCGCGCACCAACCCCTTCTGCCGCAGCCGAACTTGTGAGTCAGGATCAAGCGCACCTCCAACATCAAGTGAGTAACCTGAGCCGACGTTTAAACAAAGCCATACAAACACAGTTAGCAAAAAAGCAACATCAACAGCGTTACTTACAACAAGCGTTGATGAACCAACACCCACAACGTAAATTACAGCAGCAAAGTCAAAAGCTCGATGAACTTAGTCTACGTTTAAACCAAGCAGTTAATCGCCATATTGGTAAGCAAAATTTACATTTAACCCAACTAACGGGTCGTTTACAGTCTCATTCTCCAGTGCATAAATTAACCGCGATGCAGCAACAACAAGCTAATTTACAAACTCGCTTACACAGTGCAATGCAACGCCGTTTACAACAAGAACAAAACCACTTACAAAACCTTGTACAACAACTCCAGACTGTTAGCCCATTAGCCACACTAACCCGTGGTTATTCAATTACGCAGAATGACAAACACCAAGTGATCACCTCTGTGGCCAAACTAAAATCTGGCGACAAGCTAGTCACCCGTTTTACCGATGGCGAAATACGTTCCACCATCGATTAACTTTAGATAAACAACTGATTTAAATGACACCCAGTCACAAATAAATTTTAGTTTAATAAAAATAATCAAAAAAAAGACCTTGTGATATCAGCTACTCGGCCGATAGCCTAAATAGCTTTAATTTATGGACATCACAAGGCAGCTAAATCATGAATTCTATTAAAAATATTTACTCTTCCTACTTCATTGCGTTTATGTTCGCAATCATGGTATTAACAACGATCGGCATTAAAACCTTCGTCTCACCACAGCTACTTGAATCTTCAGAAGACATCATTCATAAATCATTACAAACAGTATCTGAAAATGTATTTAGTAAACTCAATAAAGTAGAAGCTCAACAAAAAAATATCACGCAAGTTGTCCCTGAGTTATCGAGTGAACAAATTGATAAATTACTACCAGCATTAGTCGATCAATATGGTGATAGTAACGTATTTGGTGGTGGTATTTGGCCATTACCTGATCAGCGCGAAGAAGGCACGCGTAAATTCAGTTCTTTTGTGCATCGTGATAGTAACAACCAATTGAGCAGCAATGATTACTGGAATACCGCTGCGGCGCCAAATTATTTTGAGCAGTCTTGGCACAGAGCTGGACAAAATGCCCCAAGAGGCACCTGTGCTTGGGCACCTGCATATAAAGATTCGGCAAGTACCGAAGCACGTACCAACTGTAGTATGGGTATCTATAAAGACGGTCGTCTGTATGGTGCGGCAACAATTGACGTAACACTCGGTTTCTTTAATCAACTTGCTAAAAACTTAGAGCAAGAGTTCGGTGGCTACATTCTGGTTGTCGAACAAGATGGTAAGATCCTGAATAATACAGCAGCAACCTCGGGAGACTTATTATTAAAAACCACCTCATCTCTGGCATCTCGCTCTGCATTTATTAATGCCGTCAATGGCAACTTAAACAATCAAAATAACAAGCAATATATTAGTTATGACGCAGAGAATGGCGAAGAGTACGCGCTGTATTTTGAACCATTAGAAGGCACACCATGGTCAATTGCGTTAGCAGTGCCAGTCGCATCTTTACATGAAAATGAATCGGTTATTTTATCGATTATTGCGGCAATCCAATTACCGTTAATGCTGGCTATCATTTGTTTTTGTTATATTACCTTTAAACGCCTGTCACAGCGCTTGATTGTATTACGTGAGAGCATTGACTTACTTTCACAGGGTAATGCAGATCTAACAACACGTGTGCAAATCAAAGAAAATGATGAAGTCGGTGATATTGGTAATTCAGTAAATAACTTTATTGATTACTTACACACGTTAATGCTATCTGTTAATGATTCTTCAGTCAAAATATCGGGATCATTGGCGCAAGTTGAAGAACAAACTCAAATCACCAATAACATCGTCATTAGTCACGCAAAAGAAACAGAGCAAGCAGTGACAGCGATGGAGGAAATGAGTACCACCGCGACGATTGTAGCGACCAATGCAGCAGACGCAGCAGCAGCCACCCAGCAAATGCACGATGCAGTATCACAATCAAAAATAACGGTTATTCGCGCATCAAGTAACGTACAAACCTTACTGGATGATGTTGAAGATACCGTGGTCAATATTGAAAGCATGGCACAGCATACTCAACAAATTAGTGCTGTACTCACCGTGATCGGCGACATTGCAGAACAAACTAACTTACTTGCACTTAATGCGGCAATTGAAGCAGCCCGAGCGGGTGAGCAAGGCCGTGGTTTTGCCGTGGTAGCCGATGAAGTCAGAGCATTAGCAGCACGCACACAAAACAGCACATCTGAAATTAATGCCATGTTAACGAAGCTTAATTCTGGGGTAAATGCGGTAGTCAATGCGATGGATAAAACCAAAGAGCGCTGTATTACCACTGCAACGGATACCCAAGAAGTAAATCAAGATTTAGATAGTATGGAAGTGGCTATTTCAACCATCAGTGAGCTCACCATTCAAATAGCATCTGCGGCAGAAGAACAAAGTACGGTAAGTACTGAAGTAACGCGAAATATGAGTGAAATACAACTTATCGTGCACGAACTATCAAATAATGCAGAACATACGACAGCGACAACTCAAGAACTCGGTACCATGAATACTGAATTAAAAGAGGTGGTTGGTAAATTTAATTTATAACGACAGCACTCACTGAATATCAGCCTTGTTTGTTTATTGCAGACAAGGCTTTTTATTTTTAATCATAATCAAACGTCACACTCTGAAAATGAGGGTTATCGACTGTCACATCGAGCGTTAAGATCGTATCGAGTACAATCAAACGAATAACATCATCAACCGTCATCTTAATACACTCATCTCGATTTTCATTACGTTGCGTATCGAGCCCAATACCGTATATTTCAGCACCCGATTTAAGCGTTAACTTAACCGGGTATTTGTGCATACACACTATTTCAATATAGTCATACTGATCGCATTTCATCATAGTTTATATCTCCACGTCACACTGAAACAAGAGCTAATTTTTATCATAGTCGTTAAACATATACTAATTTTAGCTCTTTACAAACTAACGCTAACGTATGAATGCACTCAAATGAGAGGACATTAACCTAAGCGCTTCGCCCAATTACCCGCATTGTCACGAGTACAATTTTCTTCACTATCAAACTTCACTTGCTTGTTGATATTTTTGAGTCTCACATCAACTGCATTAAGTGCTTGAGTCAATAAACCATGTAAGCGCTGATCTTGCTGCGATGCCGTCAATTGAGCAATATCAGCATTGCTATCAAACACACAGATTATTTTTAAAGATGCAGGAAAATTCGAGTAATTAACGGTGTGTGTTAACCATTGAAACCCCTGAATCTCGTCTTTTGCATCTTCACAAACACAAGTAAGCACTTTGCATAAAGTATTATCAATCTTCTTTTCAGTTTTAGTCATGTTCTGCCAGCTGTTATTTTCTGAGTATTTATACCGCTATCCTACCGTAAATAATATCCTATAAACAATAAAGCCAACCCGAAGGCTGGCAATATTTAACAAGGTGCAATTAGCCATTAATCGCTAAAAATTCATCGGCGTTAACTAAACACCAACTTCACCACCGTCATTTTTACGAATAATAACCGTTGCGGCACGTGGTCGAACCGTTTTGTTACTTGGTGTTTCCATCGATGCATCGTTACTGTACGGCCAATTTTTAGGGTGCTGAATATTCAAAAACAGGTCAGTTTGAGCAGGACTAAAAGCTAAGCCTGTAACTTCAGCACCATTAGGACCAACAAAGAAACGTTTTAGTGCGGCTTGATTCTCGCTGTTAATTGTCTCTAATTCGTCAGTATCAGTGGTTAGCTGACTTGGTACGACAGCTAACATTTGATCATTTGTGTACTCAGTTAGTTCCGGCGCGCCATTATCCGTCTGGATCCACATGATACCGCGTGAATCAAATGCAAGACCATCTGGACTTGCAAACTGATTTAGCTCGTCTAATCCAGAGATATTAACTTCTGGTGCTGCATCTTCTGCCGCACCAAATACAAAGATATCCCAGCTAAATTGCTCAGCATTATCGCCTTCTTGCCAACGAATAATATGCCCAGTGCTATTATTTAATCTTGGGTTAGCAGGATTAGTTGTATCTGTACGTTTGGTATTATTGGTCAAGGTCATGTATACCGCACCATTAACAGGATCAACGGCCGCCCACTCAGGACGATCCATTGGCGTCGCACCAACAAGATCCGCAGCCCCAGCTGTATTTAAAATAATATCAGCAAGATTAGCGAAGTGATCTGCTAACACACCTTTATCTTTCGTAACCGCAGTCATGGTTAGTGGTAACCATACACCAACCCCATTATCGTCAAAACGTGCGACATATAAAGTACCTTGATCCATATATTTATCACCCACAGTTAAACGGTCAGTGCGACTGGCGTCAGCAGGATCCCACAAAGCATCAGAAACGAATTTATAAATATATTCAAAACGAGAATCATGACCAGAATAAAATACTATCGGTTTACCTGCGGTCACTTTTCCATAAACACAATCTTCATGGCGGAAACGCCCTAATGCAGTACGTTTAATAGCCTTTGATTGATTATCATAAGGGTCTATTTCAACAATATAACCATAACCATTAGCTTCATTACGGTAGTCATCAGTCGCACTCGTACCTTTAATCGTAATATCAAAACGACTAAATTCATCAGCGACTTCATCAACATTTCCCGCTAAATCATCCCAACCATAACGGGTATTCTTATCATCAATGCCGATACGTTTCTGATCAGGTGTTTGCGTGCCAGTATTAACAAAGTAACCCGGCCAATTTTCTTCACAAGTCAGGTAGGTTCCCCATGGCGTATAACCATTACCACAGTTATTAAGCGTACCACGTACTTTATCGCCATCTGTAGCGAAAGCCGTTACGAGTAATTCCTTATCAGCAACAGGGCCGCTAATATCCATAATAGTAGCACCAGTAAAGCGACGATTATGGCTATCATTTTTAACTACATCCCAAATACCATTAGTTTGCTTAATACGTACAACGGTAACACCGTGAGCATTAATTTCTTTACGTACTTCGTCAAGAATTGTACGTAAGCTATTCGCATCTTTAGTCGGTCCAGCAGGGTGTAATGCCTTTTGATCTATATACTCGTGATTAATACATAATAAACCATCAGTAGAGCTGCCATTTAGTGGAAAGTAATGCATACCGTCGTGGTGCATACCCAGTGAATTAGCTTGATCTAACGCGGTATTTGAACCATCTGCTTGCCACTCTTGAGCAAAGTCATTAAGCGGCGTGCCCCAAGGTGCAAGTACTTGTGCACTGTAACCTTTAGGCACAACAACAGCGTCTAGCTTAGCCCCCGAAATAGAGTCGAACCCTAATTCTACTTTTGGTGTAGTCGTCAGATTTTTATCATTCCCAGTATTTGAACAACCTGTTAAACCAATACCACTTAACATACCAACAGCAGCCATCCCCACGCCTGCTCTTAATATACTGCGGCGAGATAATTCTCTCTCCATTACCGCTGCAAATGGTTCATTATTACTATTATTATATTTCGTCGGGTCAAATGTATCTTTGCTCATGCTTCTATCTACTCAATCATTATTTAAGACCGATATAAACTAGCAAGCAATTATGTATTTTATATTTCAAAAACATGACAGTTTTTATAATCGAAGATGATAAACAACCAAAATAATTATATTCTTCTTCAATTACAGATAACTCACCGTGCTAATACACCTCAACAGGCAGTAATAAATCATTATGAATGACGGCTTTTTCGTGTAAATAAATAGAGAATGTCGATCCGATGCCAAGATCAGATTTTACCGTGATCTTGCCGCCAACTTCGCTAATAATACTTTGACTCACAGATAAACCTAACCCTGTACCACTACGACGTGTAGTAAAAAATGGGTCAAAAATACGCGCTAAATTGTCTTCACTGATACCACACCCATGATCACTAATATGTACCGCCGCACCAATAATATTACCGTTATCATCATGCCAGTCCTCAGTTTTAATCTTCAACAACCCTTTATCACCCATGGCATGTACACCATTCATTTGCAGGTTAACTAATACTTGTAAAAGTTGATGACGGTTCACTTCCACACAACATTTAGCATCAAGTTGCGATTCAATCTGTACATCGGCAGATTTAGTGCCAGAACCAACCAAAGTTAAACTCTCTTTTACAATCAAATTTAAGTGCTGCCAAGTGATCTCATCTTGCACCCCACCTTGACGGCTATACTGCAATAAGCTCCGAGTTATGTTACGGATACGATCAATCTGCTCATGTATCGCCTCAAGCTCTTCAGTGACTCGTTGACTGTCTTCTCCGAGCTCGAGTTGTAACAGTTCCACATTGCCGAGAATCACAGCAGTAGGGTTATTAATTTCGTGGGCAATCCCTGCGGTTAACTCACCAAGGGCTGCCAGTTTTTCACTCATCACCAACTTACTGCGCGTTTGATTTAGTAACTTAATGTATTGCTCTAACTCTTGAGTTTTATCATGTAAGCTCTGCGTTCGGCTATGGACCTTATCCTCAAGCTCCAGCGAAGCGCGTTTAATTAAATCATTACGCTGTTGCAATTGATCTAACATGGAATCAAATTGCTGACCAAAAATCGCTAATTCATGATCCTTACATAACCCCAGATCACCAATACGACGATTTAGCCCTAACGGTACCACTCTCACCACATTATGAATTTTTTCAATCGGCCTGAATAAGTCCCGTGCGCCACGATATACCAAGCCACCAGAAAGTAACAATACCGCGATAATACCCACGCTAAATTCAGCGATATTGGTTAGAAACGTTTCCAATAATGGCCACTCTAAATAACCGGTGTAGAGCATACCGATCACATGACCATTATAGTCTCGTAGCGGTTCATAAGCGGAGATGTACCAATCATCGTAAACGAATGCCCGACCAACCCAGTTATCTCCAGCAATAAGTACCTGCTGTTGCACTTCTAGAGAAACGCGGGTGCCAATTGCACGACCATTAAGCTGATCACTATTAAGCGGGACATTGGTGCTTACCCGGATATCATCCATAAAGAGTGTCACCGTTCCAATACTGTCTAGCGGTAATGTCCCATAGCTGTAAACAAGGTCTCGAATACGGTCAACAAGTTGGGTGCTATTATTCAGTAATATACCACCATCAATAATCCACTCGAGTTGATTATCACGATTAAAAATCGGGATCAAATTACGGCTAATAAGCCCTCGAGACTCCAATTTATTTTCTCGTAATAACGGGATCTGAGCTGACACTGGCAACGTACTATTTAATGCAAACAATTCATCATGATTAAGTACTTGAAAAAACGTTTGTGGTTTTCCGGTAAGTAATAACGCTTGATTCACCAACGGGAACGAGTCTAATGCTGACACAGGATGTAATACCACAAAATCTAATGCGTAATTTTCAGCTTGCCGTTTAACCCATTCTGGTAACTTGCTTTCATTTGTGCGCAATAAATGTTGGAAATCATAAGATGAAGACAGTGACGTCAAGTTCATCCGTTGTTCTTTTTGCAATAACTCTATACTGTTATGCGCAACCGCCAGATCCGATTTCACGTTCATTAATGCGTTTTGCCATGTATACGTCACTGTCCAGTACATAGTCAGTGCAAATAAAGCAAACAGCGTGATCACTATCGGCATCGATGTAAGCACCAGCAAACGATAACGTACCATGGTTCTAAAACGCTTAATCCATAACAGTATAAATTGTTTCATTTTCATAAGGCGGCTTCATCAATCCATTCTTTATATTTACGCTCTAGCGTTTTACGTGCCACGCCAAGCTTACGTGCAGCCGCTGACTTATTCCCTTCGTGAGAGTCAACTACCTGCATGATATGTGCTTTTTCTACTTCTTTTAATGTCCATGTCGTTGGATAACAATATTGCTCTTCATCACCGATGGCCTCAGACGAGCAACGACAAGGACTCTCTAGATTCGCTTCATCCATACGTATCTGGTCAAATGGCGTAATAGCCGCTCTTGGCAGCCGGGTAGCATCACCTTGCAGCTCTCGCCAATATTCCGCAGGCGGCTTGCCGAGCAAAATACAACGTTCCATCATATTCCGTAATTCGCGAATATTACCGGGCCAATCATATGCTTGCATCGCAAGTATATCTTCATGTGTCCAACTAACACTCTTCATGCCTAATTCATTAGATAGTTTTAGTGTAAAATGGTGTGCTAATGCAGGAATATCTTCAACACGATCACGCAGGGGTGGTAAGTCAACCGTTAATACATTTAGACGGTAATACAGGTCCTGACGAAAACGCCCCGCTTCGACTTCCACTTTTAAATTACGATTGGTTGCTGCGACAATGCGCACGTCAATGGGAATTTCACGCTCACCACCAACAGGTCTAATCGCTTTTTGCTCTAATACCCGTAATAACGACGATTGCATGGCAAGTGGCATTTCACCAATCTCATCGAGGAATAAGGTACCGCCGTTGGCAACGCGAAATAGCCCTTCTCGGCTTTTTTTAGCGCCCGTAAAAGCACCTTGAATATGACCAAACAATTCACTTTCTAATAGGTCTGGTGCAATCGAGCCACAGTTTAATGGTACAAAAGGACCATTACGTAGACTAAGTTGATGTAAAGCCCGCGCCACTAATTCTTTACCGGTACCCGATTCACCTTCAATTAATACAGCTGCCATAGATGGGGCAATCTGGGTTATCAGCTTTTTCATTGATAAGGTTTTAGTCGCATCACCGATAATATCGATAGGAAATGTACGTTCTATATCACGTTGCAGCGCAAAGTTCTGACGTTCTATTAAACGACGTTCGATACAGCGACTTACCGATTGCATCATTTGTTCGAGGTTGAACGGTTTTAAGATAAAGTCTGAAGCGCCTGCCCGTAACGCTTTAATCGCAGTATCTAAATCGGCATAGCCAGTCATAAAGATCACATCACTACGACGCGTTTGTGGATCAAATGCTTCGTGCCACTCAATACCAGAGCGCCCAGGTAAATTAATATCAACAATAAGTAAATCGAAATGGCAGCGCTTACGGAGTTCTTCGGCTTCTTCGATGCTACCAGCAGTATCAACTTGGGCAAATTTTTTGCTTAACGCTTTCTTTAAGATCGCGCGCATACCCGGTTCATCATCAACAACAAGTACAGAGACCGCAGCCCAAGAGGGAGAAGAAGTAAATTCAGACATAAATATAAATAACTACCGTAATTTTTTGAGTTGCGACATTTTGTCTCATATCGACTAACAAAGTCAAAGCTGTTTCAAGCCTTTATTTACGCCAAATCGAAATCAAATATCACCCACCCTTTTAAATCAACAGCTTACTTAGATTTACAGTGTTTTATATGGTTTATTTTTAATTTGGCATCTAATTTGCTACATAACGAGAAATACGGTGACTTTTCAACTAACTTATATAAATAACTTTAACGTCAGGAAGACCTAATGACTGTAAAACCGATGAAATTTATCCAAACATCGCTTGCCTTATTCGCACTTGTAACAGCTGCGGGTGTCAATGCCGCTGACGATATGAAGATCCGCTTAGCCACCACAACCAGTACTTATCATTCTGGACTGCTTGATTTTTTGTTACCTGAATTCAAAAAAGACACTGGTTATACGGTTGACGTACTTGCAGCTGGTACGGGTAAATCACTGCGCATGGGTCAAAATGGCGATGTTGATTTGGTCATGACACACGCAGCAAAATCTGAAGCGAAATTTGTCGATGCCGGTTACGGTGTACTACCACGTAAACTTATGTATAACGATTTTGTACTTGTTGGCCCAAAAGCTGACCCAGCAAAAATCAATGCCAGCAAAGATGTAGTGAAAGCATTAGCTGGTATCGCATCTTACAACGCAACTTTCATTTCTCGAGGTGATGATTCAGGCACCAACAAGAAAGAACTTGGTCTGTGGGCACAAACAAAAATGGAACCAAACTTTGGAGGCTATAAAGCAGTTGGCCAAGGGATGGGACCGACGCTGAACATGGCATCTGAGCTGCAAGCATACACATTAACAGACCGTGGTACTTGGTTAGCTTACCAAAATAAACTAGACCTTAAGATTGTTGTACAAGGTGATAAGCGTTTATTTAATCCTTACCAAGTGATTTTAGTAAATCCGAGCCGCTATCCAAGTATCAATTACCGAGGCGCAAAGATATTCAGTGATTGGTTAGTCAATCCAAAAGCACAAGCCATGATCAACAATTATAAACGTAGCGGCGAGCAATTATTTGTTGCAAATGCCAAGTCTTAATAACCGTATTAGAAACCTAGAGACTTAATGGATATTTGGCAAACCACCCAACAAGCTGTACAACTCCTCTTCAGCGGCAATATGGCACTGTGGGGAATTGTCGGTGTGTCATTTTCAGTGTCTTTACTGGCGATTGTATTGGTATTAATACCAGCATTATTGATCGCATTTGCTCTCGCCTACGGGAAGTTCCCAGGGCGTTGGCTATTGCTATCATTATTCAATACCTGTCAATCCATCCCTACGGTAGTGATTGGCTTATTACTTTACATGATGCTATCTCGTGCAGGTCCGCTCGGTAATTGGCAAATGCTATTTACCCAAAAGGCGATGATCTTGGGGCAAATGATGGTTTGTTTTCCGATTTTAGTATCCATGATGCACGCCGCGTTTCAAAACAGCGATCGCCGTGCTTGGGAAACGGCATTAACCTTAGGTGCAAGTCTACCCCGCGCATTATTAAGTTTGATGTGGGAATGTCGTTTCCCACTCCTTGCCGCTATTATCGCTGCATTTAGTCGTATTATTACTGAAGTTGGTTGCTCTATGATGGTTGGCGGTAATATTTTAAATTCAACACGAAATATTCCCACGGCAATCGCATTAGAAAGCTCGAAAGGCGCGTTTGCACAAGGTGTTGCCCTAGGTATGGTCTTATTGATCCTTGCGCTAGGACTTAATTTCTTATTATCCTTCGCTCGTGGTAAAGCCCACTTGCGCACCAATTAGACTAAGGAATCGATCGTGTCGCAAATTACTATTCAAGCAGAAGATATCTCGATTCGATTTAAAGATCGTCTGCTATTTCACATTCCTCATCTTAAGTTCGGTCCGCAAGAAGCCATTTACCTCACTGGTGCTAATGGCGTCGGTAAGACCACGTTATTAAAAGTATTATCTGGTTTACAAAGCCCTACCACGGGCAAAGTAAACTTACAGTGCAATACTTGGTTTCGCCGTTTATTTAAAAGTAACGCCAAAAATGGTGTTATTTATATGCACCAAACACCCTACATGTTTGACGGTTGCGTACTTGATAACGTTTGCTATGGATTAAAATTTACCCGAAAAGGCCGCCAAGAACAACGAAGTGAAGCGATAACAGCACTACGTATGATAGGGTTAGAGACTTTAGCTAATGAACATATTTCGGTGTTATCGGGTGGCGAACGCCAACGTGTAGCAATGGCAAGAGCTTGGGTGCTCAAACCTAGCGTGCTATTAATGGACGAATCCAGTGCCAGCATGGATACAGAATCCATTGAGCGCCAGGTGATGCTAGCCAAAGATTTACTCGATCGCGGTTCAACCTTAGTGATCACCAGCCACCAGCAAAATGCACTTACCGCACTTTGTCGCCGTCAATGGTGCATTAGCAATAGCAAACTAATCGAACGAGCTGATCTACAGCTCATCAAAAAAGATAAGGATACTTATGCCTTCGGCGGAACAAACAAGTTGGGTAATTTTAGCGGGCGGACAGGCCAGCCGTATGGGCGGTAATGACAAAGGTTTAGTTAAATTAGCCGATAAAGCCATGATCGAGCATGTCATCGATACACTTTCGCCACAAACCAGCAAGATCGCCATTAACGCAAATCGAAATCAAGACGTTTATAGCCAGTATGGCTCTGTATTTGGCGATCAGCTACAAGGTTATCCGGGCCCTTTAGGTGGTATGCATGCTGCTATTTTACATTTAAACGATGCAGAATGGATTGGTTTTGTCCCCTGTGATTGCCCACAGCTACCAAGCGATTTAGTCGCCCGTATGGCTGCAGCCTGTGAAACCAACACTGATATTGTGGTCGCCCATGATGGTGAGCATATTCAGCCAGTGGTGACGCTATTACACCGTCGCATTTTGCCGAAACTAGAAGCCTTTTTAGCGAACGGTGACCGCAAGATCATTCTATTATACCGTCAATGTAACATGCTCACGGTCGACTTTAGTGATCAGCCCAACGCTTTTATAAACTTAAATACTCCAGCAGAATTACATCAGTTTGGACAAACAGAATGAGTCAACAACAACAATGAGTCTACATCTATGAATCAGATACACGCGTCACTCCCTTTACTCGGCTTTGCTGCATTCAGCGGTACAGGCAAAACAACACTGCTCGAGGCAATACTGCCTAAGTTAGTTGCGCGTGGTATTCGTGTTGCCGTGATTAAGCATGCGCATCATGATTTTGATATCGACCAACCAGGCAAAGACAGCTACCGCCTGCGTAAAGCGGGTGCTAACCAGATGCTGATTTCATCCCGTTGTCGCCGTGCATTAGTGACTGAAACGCCGGATGAAGAAGCGACGCTACCGCACTTGATCGCACAGTTAGATCGAACTCAGCTTGACCTAATTTTGGTGGAAGGTTTTAAACAACTGAATTTTCCTAAAATTGAATTACACCGCACTGAAGTCGGTAAACCTTGGTTACATCCAACGGACAATAACATTATTGCAATCGCAGCGAATGTACCTGCGCCAGCACCTTTAGCAGAAAAAACGCCATTACCTGAGCTCAATATTAACGATCTTGAGCAGATAACCGAGTTTGTGCTCAGCTTTATTCAAGGCGAAGTGGGTGCTGTAAAGCCTGAACAACCTCAGGGATTACAGTGTGGCGACCTAACACCACAAGGTATGCTGTCTGTCGCAGAAGGTCGTGAGCGTATTCTTAGTCATATTGTACCACTTGAGCAATCACAGACTGTTGATTTAAAAGCAGCTTTGGGTCAAATTGTCGCACATGACGTACTTTCACCAGTGAATGTACCCCAACACACTAATTCAGCAATGGATGGTTATGCAGTCCGCGGTGATGATTTAGAATGTGAATGCTATAACGTTGTCGACCACGTAATGGCAGGACACAGTTACGACTTGCCACTTGAAAAAGGCCAAGCAGTACGGATCATGACAGGTGCTGCAGTTCCAGAGTGTGCCGATACAGTCGTCATGCGCGAACAAGCTGAGCAAATCGACAACACGGTGCGCTTTGATCTGAGTATGGCTGCAATTAACACTGGTCAGAATGTACGTCAAGCAGGCGAAGATTTAGCATTAGGCCAAACAGCCGTAGCCGCAGGTAGCAAGATCAGCGCGCCAGAGTTAGGCATGATAGCCTCACTCGGCATTAACCAAGTGACAGTTAAAAAACCTGTACGTGTCGCCATCTTCTCAACGGGTGATGAAGTACAGCATCCTGGTGAGACACAAAAGAATAACTGTATTTACGATTCCAATCGCTACACTTTGCACGCGATGTTAAGCCAAGCTGGCTGTGAAGTGATTGACTTGGGCATTATTGAAGACAGCGAAGCTGCATTAGAAGCTACCTTACAGCAAGGCAGCAAGCAAGCGGACTTGATCTTGTCCTCAGGTGGCGTATCTGTTGGCGATGCAGATTACATCAAAACCGTATTAGATAAGCTGGGACAAATTAACTTCTGGCGTATCAATATGCGCCCAGGTAGACCCTTAGCATTTGGCCAAATTAACGACACGCCGTTTTTTGGCTTACCGGGTAATCCAGTTGCAGTAATGGTGGTCTTCTTACAATTTGTTGAACCTGCTATCCGTAAACTACAGGGTATGGAAAGTTGGCAGCCACAAATATTCAATGCAGTTGCTACAGAACGTTTCCGCTCTCGTCCTAATCGTACTGAGTATACCCGAGGTATTTTTGATTTTGATGCTAATGGTCGTTTAACCGTGAAAAGTACCGGACAACAAGGCTCTGGTATCTTGCGATCGATGAGTGAAGCTAATTGTTTAGTTGAAATATTACCTGAACAGACGAATGCAGAAATTGGAGATTCGGTTCGCGTGATCCCATTACAAGGTCGCGTTTAGTACTCGTAACTCATTTAATCCTATTTTAGCAACGAGATAGGATTAAAAAATAGTGGCGTGCTCACATCACGCCACTATTCCCCCATCACGTTTACTCTTATTTTACGATCACTCTTACTTTTTATTACTTATCATCTGACTTTGATGATGATTCACTTTTTGGTTGATTCTCTGGTAAGTCTTTTACTTTTTCATACCAAATATCATGGTGCTCTTTTGCCCATGTTTCATCAACTTCACCCGTCACCATACCTTCTAGTGACGCTTCAATACCCACTAGACCGACATAAATGTGAAATACAAAACCACAAATAAGCATCAGCGATGCTAATACATGAACTAAGTTAGATAACTTCATATCAAGACGAGTTTGTCCGAAGATCGGAAAGTCGAGAATAAAGCCACTAAAAACAATAAACACACCACAAAATATCAGTAACCAAAACAGCGCTTTTTCACCACCGTTAGAAAAATCAGCTGATGGATGCGACCCTTTATGTTTGCCAGCCATGCCGCCCATTTTCTTAAACCAATTAATATCCACTTTGGTAAATAAGCTCTTACGCCACCATTTGATCATGACCGTGAACAGTAAAACAGCAAATAATGGACTAACATAGTTATGGTACTGTTTCGCGCCATAAATGATCATCGCCCAAATATCACGAGGGATGATAGGTTTAATCAAATGTTTACCATATACCAGTGTTAACCCAGTCAACGCAAGACTTAAGAAGGTAAACGCCATACTCCAATGCAATGTACGATCTATGAGGCTCCAACGCTTAATTTTACGCCCCGTTCGCTGCTTACTTAATCTTAATGGACCTATGGTAAAATAAGCTAATATCACTAACCCAATACAACCCAATATCGCCAATGCACCTAATGGTGATATCCACTTTTCTTTAAGAATCGACCACGCCTGTCCAGATGAACTAATTAAGATACCGTGCTCTGCTGATTTTGATGTAGTGTAACCCTCTTGCCCATCTCGTACTGCACGCCAATAATCAGCGCCAGCAAAACCGGTAAGCTCACCTTCCACCGCTGACTCACCTAAGCGTTCACTGGTTGTATTGTTATCCGCGGTTTCACTAGCAAATGCCGACAAGGTAAAGCTCAGCATTAATACACTCACTAACAAAGTGAACCAATGTTGAATTCGCTTAGTCATTAAATCTCCTCACTGTGTTTAAACCACAGCGCTAAATAGATGCCTGATTATCACTAAACAAACAGTCTATGTTTATATTACAGCTAACCTATATTTATATTAAAAAATAGTCATTGTAGGTTCGTAACCAAGTCCTGACAGCTGGCTAACTTACATTAACCAGCCTTCCCGCATTAGCTTTCTTGCGGTTTACTCGCATCATAAGCAAGGTCGACAGTACTTGCCCAACCCGCATTTTTAGCGCCACGTGCAACAACACGTTCACTGTAAATATCAGAGATCTTCGCCGCATCACCAGCAAGCAAGGCTTTAGTTGAGCAAAGCGATGCACACATAGGTAATTTACCTTCTGCAATACGGTTGGCACCGTACTTTTTCTTCTCTTCTTCAGAGCCGTCTTCTACATTCGGTCCACCTGCACAGAAGGTACATTTATCCATCTTGCCACGTTCAGCAAAGGCATCTTGTTTTGGAAATTGCGGTGCGCCAAATGGGCAGGCAAACAAGCAATAACCACAACCGATACACAAGTCTTTATCGTGCAACACAATGCCATCTTCAGTACGCTCAAAACAATCCGCAGGACAAACCGCCATACACGGTGCATCAGTACAATGCATACATGCCACTGAAATTGAGCTTTCACCCGGCTCACCATCATTCAGAGTAACGACACGGCGACGTTGGATACCCCATTCAAGTGCATCATCATTTTCGTTCTTACATGCGGTGACACAACCATTGCATTCAATACAACGTTTAGAGTCACATAGAAATTTCATACTAGCCATTTGAATGACTCCTTACGCTTTAGATATTTTACAGAGGGTTACTTTCGTTTCCTGCATTTGTGTCACAGGATCATAACCATAGGTTGTTGCTGTATTTGCTGACTCACCTGATACATATGGCGTTGAGCCTTCAGGGTAATTGCCACGTAAATCTTCACCTTGGAAATAACCACCAAAGTGGAACGGAATAAAGGCAAGACCTGGTTTAACACGACGTGTAACCATTGCTTTAACGTGAATACGGCCTTTTTCAGCACCTTCAACCCACACCATTTCGCCATCTCTGAAACCTAAATCGTTAGCATCTTTTGGATTAACTTCAACAAACATTTCTTGCTGTAATTCAGCTAACCATGGGTTTGACCGGGTTTCATCACCACCGCCTTCATACTCAACCAAACGGCCAGAAGTAAGCACAATCGGGTATTCACCTGATACATCTTTATCTTGGATTGATTTGTATAATGTTGGCAGACGGAACATCGCTTCACTGTCATTCCACGTTGGGTAATCAGTCACAAGATCACGACGCGGTGTGTATAGCGGTTCACGATGAAGCGGTACTGCATCTGGGAAGGTCCATACCACAGCACGGGCTTTGGCATTACCAAATGGGATACAACCGTGTTTAATCGCCACACGTTGAATGCCACCCGATACGTCGGTTTTCCAGTTTTTACCTTCTGCTTTTAGTTTTTCATCCGCAGTCAGTTCATCCCACCAGCCAAGTTGCTTAAGTAGTTTGTCACTGAACTCTGGGAAACCACTTTCTAACTCACAATCTTTTGAATAACTGTCGACTGCTAATAAGCTTTCGCCATTACGCTCAACACCAAAGCGTGCACGGAAATTACCGCCACCTAGGGCAACAGGTTTCGATGTATCATAAAGAATATGGGTACCTGGGTGTTTCATCTCTGGCGTGCCCCAGCATGGCCAAGGTAGACCATAAGTCTCACCGTTAGCAATACCACCTTCAGCTTCAAGAGTCGTTTTGTGGAACGTATGCCAGTTTTTCTGATGATCTTTTAGACGTTCAGGACTTTGGCCTGTGTAGCCAATCGTCCACATACCTTTATTGTATTCTCGAGTAATATCTTCGATAACAGGTTGGTTGTTCTTCACTTCAATATTTTTAAATAATTGATCTGCTAAACCTAATTTTTTCATTAGCAAATACATGATCTCATGATCAGGCTTTGATTCGAATAATGGTTCAATTACTTGGTCACGCCATTGAACTGAACGGTTTGTTGCAGTAACAGAACCTGTTGTTTCAAATTGCGTCGTCGCTGGTAGCAAATAAACATTATCAGTACGACCGTTCATCACAGCTGCAACACCAGGATACGGGTCAACAATAACCATCATGTCCAGTTTGCCCATCGCTGTGCGCATTTCTGGTCCACGAGTTTGTGAGTTAACCGCGTGACCCCAATAGAACATGGCACGAATATTATCGTTTTGCTCGATATTGTCTTTATTTTCTAATACACCATCAATCCAACGTGATACCGGAATACCGGCATGGTTCATTGGTTTTTTACCACGGTAAGCATTTTGATCAAAGCGGCCTTTTAGCCACTCATAATCAACATCCCATACGCCAGCCCAATGCTTCCAAGCACCTTCAGAAAGACCGTAGTAACCTGGTAAGTTATCAGCTAATACACCAAAGTCAGTCGCACCCTGTACGTTATCGTGACCACGGAAAATATTAGCACCACCGCCAGGTTTACCCATGTTGCCAAGCGCAAGTTCAAGGATGCAATATGCACGCGTATTATTATTACCCGTTGTATGCTGCGTCCCACCCATGCACCAAACAACACAACCTGGACGGTGTTCAGAAAGCAGTTTCGCCGTTTCATAAACATCCGCTTCTGATACACCAGAAACACGCTCTACTTCAGCAGGTGTCCATTTTGCAACTTCTGCACGTACATCGTCCATGCCGTAAACACGTTGGTGAATGAATTCTTTATCTTCCCAACCATTTTTGAACACGTGATATAACACGCCCCAAACGAAAGCAACGTCAGAACCCGGACGTAAAGACACATAGTGATCTGCTTTTGCAGCAGTACGGGTACGACGTGGATCAGCAACAACAATCTTACAGTTGTTCTTTTCTTTCGCGATAAGGATATGCTGCATCGCGACGGGATGCGCTTCAGCAGGGTTTGAGCCGATAAACAAAATTGATTTACAATTATGCATGTCATTTAGCGAGTTAGTCATCGCGCCATAACCCCAGGTATTTGCTACACCCGCTACTGTTGTCGAGTGACAGATACGAGCTTGGTGATCGACATTATTAGTGCCCCACATCGATACCATTTTACGGAACAAATACGCTTGTTCATTGTTATGCTTTGCTGAACCTAACCAGTAAACAGAATCAGGACCGGACTCTTCACGGATCTTAAGTACTTGCTGGCTGACTTCTTCAAGTGCTGTTTCCCAGCTCATTTTAATCCATTTACCGTTAACCAGTTTCATTGGATATTTAAGACGTTTCGCACCATGGCCGTGTTCACGTAACGCGGCACCTTTCGCACAGTGACCGCCCGCATTAAACGGATGATCAAATGCGGGCTCTTGACCAGTCCATACACCTTCTTGTACTTCGGCATAAATACCGCAGCCCACAGAGCAGTGAGAACAAATCGTACGTTTAATTTCAACGGGTGATTCTGGATCGACAGATTTCGCTTCAGCTTTTTTCATCATGCCCGGTGCGAACATGCCAACACCGACGGCACCACCAGCGGCAGCAATTGAAGAGTTACGCATAAACGAACGGCGCGAAATACCCAGTTGTTTTTCGTCCTTGTTGACCGTATCGGAACGTTTAGTTAATTTCATTTAGAGCTCCGCTTATAGAGAATCGTAGTAATCACGAATGTGTTTAGTTTCATGGTAACCTTTTGTATTTTTCTGCTTATCTTTCTGTTCTCGCGTGTCGACAGATGCATTAACAGAGGTTGATACACCTGTTGCAATCGCACCTGCAGCGACACCTAAACCAATATTTCTTAACAATTGGCGGCGGTTTTCATCCGGCTTATTTTGTTTACTCATCCAGTTTGATCCTCTATCGTTATTATTTTTTTACGTCGATAAAACGTATTTTTTCAATACTTAAAAATTGCAAAGCTAGCTCGGCGACGGCGCTATAAAACACCGCGTTTTTCGCCACCTTTAAATCTTGGCAAAAACGCTCAAACCAGGTATCTATATGACGATTAAAAAATTCAGCTTGTACTTTTTGATTACTTTCTGCGACTAACATCGTCATGACTTCGAGCAATGCAGCAATATGATCTTCCGGTTCTTTCACGTCTTCATCGCGTTGAAAACCCAGCTTTTTCAAATCATGGCGTAAATGCGCTAATGGCATTTCCATTAATGACCCGGTGAGGAACCAAGAACCAAACGGCACGATCTCACCGTGGCCAATACCAATAAACAAATCTTGGTATTCATCTTCAACCGCGGTTAATAAGGTCTTTTGTGACGCGAGTTTTAATAACGGCCAAGCTGCCGACATTCCCGTGGTTTGAATGAGTTCGTTCGGTGCATCCACATCTAAATTCGCTAACCAATCAATGACGTCAGCATCCGGTGCCTTACGTAATAGATGAGCAAGTAAACTATAGATATCGATACGTAATCTTGTTTCTTCAGCAACTGGCTGTGACATGTTTTGTGTTTCCATCATTTCGTTTTACACTCGCAACTGACTTGTTGGATCATCAGCCATGTCAGAAAAAATATCGCGTACACGACAGTCTTCACACATAGATAAACGGCGAATAGCATCACCCTGAAATTGTGAATGACCTTGTAATTTCTCGGTCAGCATTTGAATCATCGATGCTGGCGCAAATGCTTTACCGCAACTTAAACAGCAAGCAGGCTCTTCTTCATGGATCATCACGGTGTTTTGGCGGCTTTCAGCATCCCAGTTAACACCCGGTTTAAGACTAATCACTTGCTCTGGGCAAGCTTTTTCACATAAGCCACATTGCACGCAATCTTGCTCTTTGAACTGCAAACCGGGGCGTCCGCCAACAGCATGTAATGCACGGGTTGGGCATACAGCCACACACCCCATACATAGCGTGCAATCATCTGTTTTACATTCAACACTACCGTAAGGTGCATTTTCAGGTACGCTAGACAATGTTGGTCTAACTGTGCTTTGCGCATGCAATCTATCTAATGCACTAAACAATTTCTCACGCTTAGTCCCTGATAATTGCTCGGCTAATACACCGCTATCCATCACTGCGATCTTGTTATCTACCACAGGCAACAAAGATGCAGGGAACGCCACAAATTCAGCCGCGGAGCTAAGTTCAAACAAGCAAATGCGATCTGCTTCAAAACCAAGTTCAGTTAAGAAGTTATTCGCGATGGCTAACTCATCTTTTAAAACGCGGTCAATTGTCGCAGGCATGTAAGCAATATTCGTTGCTAACAGTACTTGATGCGCACCATAAATCAGCGCGCTAAACCATGTATCGACACCCACAGTTGCTAACTCTTCCAGTGCAATCGGGATCACATTCGATGGTAATGACGGTAATTTCGCTGCAACGTTTTCTTCATCACGGTTACCAAAGAATAAGATCGTCGGCTTTACACCTCCCGCCATTTGATAACTGTTTAACAAACGATAAATGAAGTTCTGGGTTTTCTCTGGATCTGGTAATGCATACGTGATCGCTTCTGTCGGACAAGCCGTTGCACAAGTACCAACCCCCTGACATAAGAACGGGTTAATCTCGATCGCATGGCCATTACTTGATAACGCACCCGCTGGACACGCATCAACACAACGTGTACAGCCGCTCACACCACGGGATGAATGTGCACAACTGTCATTATTTAAACGGAAATACTTAGGCTTATCAAACGTACCAAGCATGTCAGGTAAGGTTTCAATCACATCTGCAATCGCCGCTTTACCACTGCCGACAGGGTAATAACCAGGTGCAGGGATCTCGGTGTTGATAATGCTCTCGGCACTCATATCAACCACTAAATCAAAGCTATCACCACCGATAGTTACTTCCGCTAGATTGACATAGGTATCAAGTAATGTACCAGCTACGCGGCAATTCACTTCGAATGCGCCTAAGTAACCTTTTATTGTTACGTCATTACTAAAAAATACCTTAATGTCATTACTTGTTTTCGCCGTGTTTTCAGCTGCCTGCGAAGTCGCAAGGAGTGTCACTGAATTAAGTGTTGAAAATTGCGGGGCCAGTGTAGTAATAGTATCGTGCGGACCAATGATCAATAGATTCCCTCGGCTCTCGTAAGAGACCGTTGGCGGGATCAAATTCGATAATTCAACCGTACCAGCGATTGCACTTAAGCGTGCTTGACCATTGCTATCTGTAAATGTTTCTAGAATACTTTTTAACATTGCTATTCCTGTATACTCGTCACCGCAAAAATTGGTGCCGATTAAACTGCGAGTTTAGTGCCCGAAGCTCTTTCTGCCGTACGGTTTTTACCGTACTTTATGCTGTAGCTAATAGAGCAATAACCGAACCAACTTTTAACGGAAAAAAATGACCTATAAAGAACTAAAGTCAGATAAGGACAGTTGATGTACTTCCAACTGAGACATTTTGTCGCTACAAATGATCACGCCTGTATCAAATTGTCCCGATTAAAATAAGGGTTATTAGTCCCTTTATGTCTCACCTTGCTGAATAATTTTGTGATGTGGCTCATCGCAGCCTTGCGATAATTTGAAATCTTCCGTGACGGGTTCAACTGTTTCATCTTCAACAGCTGACATTTCTGCTTCTTCTGTTCGTTCAATACTGAGGTCTTCTACTTGCTCAGGTTCTTCTAATACTGTCTTAACCCAACCACGTAACTGCTTTGCGATACTATCGTCGAGTTTAGGGATATTAGAAAAGTCTTCAGTATGATCGTCCATATCACTGATATAGTTGAATTCATCTGAATGAAACAATTTAGCGAGCGCCGCTTTTTTTACTGATTTATCAACCCCCTGCTTTAGAAATGAAACGACGCCGCTGTCAAATGTCACACTATCTGCATCTGCAATTGTTAATACGTCATCACTGCTCTTGTCTGCAATATCGCTCTGCTTATCTACCGCATCATTCGTCACTTTATCTAGCGTAACGGCTTGATTAATTTCTGCGTTAGCATCATAAACTGGCTCAGAAAATTGCTTAGATTCAGTTAATTCTTCAACGGCTTCATTCGTTTCCGATAACGTTGTTGAAGCTTTGTCTTTAGCCGTCAGAGAGCGGCTAGACCAACGTTGAAAAAAGTTAGTTGCCACTTGAACGTCCTTTTTTATCTTTATAACGTTTCTTTTTAAATTCAATCAGTTCGCCATGACGCCCAATGAATGCTTCCATCCAAGCCTGAACTGGTAAGGGCATTTGAATATGTAACACTTGATAATCGCCATCCATGTAACTGCTTGCGACACTTTGCGCGACAGTGATAAGTAACGGCGATAGCTGCTCATTATTTTCTTCACAAACAATAAACAAATGCGGGTCTTGTGAACTGAGGTTAAAACGATAATCAGTTCGTTCATCGCGGTATAACGTTAATACACGCTCATAACAGGTGCCAGTGCTAGCATCGTCTTGCGTGTGGTTGTGATCATATAATTCGACATTATCAATAGACCAAGACAGCGTCGTCCAGCGTCCAATTTGCTTTTCTTCAGAGCAAAGACGAAACCTGATTGGCCAACTTGATTCGTCTTTTTCTAAGCGCTTATGTTCATCAATTTGTTGCACACATGCTCCTTTATTCTATTTTTATAATTATTTAGTATTTTTATAATTTCTTATATAACGCACCCTACTCAGCAAAATTTAGACCAAGTTCAAGATAAGTGACAAATAAAATGGTGATACCCAAGTTACTTCAAGGTGCAGGGTATAAGTTGGAATGAACTTTGCTTACCTCTTGATAGATATATAAACCAGCAGGACTTCCGATGCCGCAATTACCAAAAATAATTAAAACCAATTCTTCAGTTGAGCACACTATGACCGTCGACATCATGGATGAATATGGCGATACTATGACCAAAGAGATCGCGTGTGAACATCCGCTAACGATTTACTTAAACTGGGTAGAAATCGTAACAGTGATGACGCTCGGAGCCCGACCTGCCGACCTCGTGCTTGGATATTTAAAAAACCAAGGTTTCATTGAAGACATTGCCGCGATTGAATCAGTAATTATTGATTGGGATACAAATTCTGCAGCCGTGATCAGCCGTGAAAATACTGATGGTTTAGAAGATAAGTTATCGAAAAAAACCGTTACTTCAGGCTGTGGTCAAGGCACCATGTTTGGCAATGTAATGAAAAAACTAGAAGGTATCACACTGCCACAACCTAGATTACGTCAATCAAAACTCTATGGTTTGTTAGAAGCATTAACTCACCACAACGCAACTTATAAAGCGGCCGGTGCAGTGCATGGCTGTGCAGTGTGTAAAGACACCACTATTTTATCGTTTGTCGAAGATGTAGGCCGTCACAATGCAGTTGATACCTTGGCTGGGGAGATGTGGTTAAAAGGTCAAACAGGTGAAGATAAGATCTTTTATACTACAGGCCGCCTCACGTCTGAGATGGTGATTAAAGTAGCGCAAATGGGGATCCCGGTATTATTATCCCGATCTGGTGCTACACAAATGGGTTACGACTTAGCAAAAAAACTGGGTATTACCATGGTTGCTCGCGCTAAAGGTAATCGTTTTCAAGTATATAACGGTATGGCGAACCTGATTTTAGATGTCAAAGGCCCTGACGCAGAAGCACTTGCACAAACAGCATCACAAGAACAATCATCAACACTAATCGGTAAAAGTGCATGAGCGAACACTTCCCTGCTTTTATGAATGTAAAGCAAGTCGCTGAGTATTTAGACCTGAATGAAAAAAAGGTCTACACACTGGCTAACGATGGTCATTTGCCTGCAACGAAAGTAACGGGTAAATGGTTATTTCCCAAAGCGATGTTGGATAAATGGCTACTGGAATCTTGCCATAACGGCGTACTGAATGACCGCTTACTCATCGCTGGTTCTGATGATCCACTCTTGCAACTCGTCGTGGGGAAGATGGCACAAAAGCTTGGCAGCACCGCACTGGTTGGTTATACCTCAACAGGCACTCGCCAAGGTTTAGCCATGCTCAGTAAAGGCCATGTGGATATTTGTGCGATACACTGGGGACATGCAGAAGAAGCAAGCTTACGTCACCCTGCATTATTACAGCAATATCCAGGGCATAAAAACTGGGTGCTGATCCACGCCTTTGAGCGTCAACAAGGCTTAGTGGTTAACAAAGAACTAGCCGATTTAGTGAACTCTCGCTCATTAAATTTACAAGAATTACTAACTTCACGTTGGCGATGGGCACTACGTCAAGAAGGGGCTGGCAGTATGCGCGCCTTAGGTGAATGGTTGCATAATCATGCTTACACTGTCGATATGCTTACCGCAGCGGAAACTTGTCACAGTGAACGAGAGCTAGCGTCTTGCATTGCCCGTGGAGAAGCGGATGTGGGCTGCGCGAGTCAAAGCACTGCAGGCGAATTTGGTTTAGGTTTTATTCCGCTAAGTACCGAAGCTTTTGAACTGGTGATCCCCAAAAATATCTATTTCCGTACCTTGCAGCAGCAATTACTACAGTCGTTATCTGATATGAAGATCCAAGCTAAGGGAGATCAACTCGGTGGTTATAACTTCAGCCGGACAGGTCAACAAGTCTGGAGTGCCAATTAGCCTTAAATTTAAGTACAAAGTAGACCTAAATACCACAACCTCAGCTATCAAAGCTCCACCTACAATCCCGTAACAGCTTAGGTGGAGCCATGAACATAGCTAAGCGTTATTTCATTGGTTGTGAAACCTGCTGTAACGCCATACTACCAGGTTCAATAGCGAGTTTCATATTGCCAATATTCCCCAATATGTACATTTCAACATCGAGCTCAATTTGATTTAAGTTCTTTAATTCAATATTCATACGACCATCCTCTAAAAATGTTAGGGGCCCTTGTAAATTAAGAGTAACAGGATAACTATGAAGATTATGAGTACCAAAAATTATCTTCATGAATGGATTATCCATATATATATCTAAATCAACTTTAAAATTAAGCCTATTTTCTTTTTCATTCCAAATAATATAGCCCGTTGGCACTTCTGTTTTACCATTTATCACTGGGTACTTAGTACGCATAATCATTGTTCCGGTTGGAACAGTCATGACCATAGAAAAAATACCAGTTTCAACCGTAACGTCTACGCTTGAAGATATCAGTTGCGCACTATGGACCTTAACCGGTATTCGGTTATTTTCTGCATCATACTCCCCGACTTCCGTCGGCATAAAACCACTCATATACGTTTTAGCATAATCGTCACTACAGATTTTATCTAACTCACAACCAACCGTACCTCGCTTCAAAAGGCCCTTTACTTCTAGTATAGATAACTGGGCTAAATTACCATTCTGCACCTCTTCTTTCACAGGGTCCCAACGATAATCACGGTTGGTATCGGTTGTTGGCATCATTAATGGATTAAACACTAAGTTGTCAGCGGGTGCTGCACGAAATGGCATTAACATATCAGGGCCACCACGACTCTCATTACTATCAGACTTAAGCAAGGTTGTTTGTAAAGGGTAACCTTGTGCGCTACATAGTACCTCACCACTAGAGCAATCAACGCTACCTTTAGTTTCACCTTCCGCAGAAATTAAAGAATAACGATATACGTTTAAACCTTGATCGTGCCAGTTCTCATCAGGAGAAAAGGTTAAGATTTTATTCTCATAATTGAGCACACCAGGAACCGTTCCGATACAGTTACCAGAACCGTTAGGTTCAACAATTTCGACACGGAACGAACCTGTATCACACGTTTCACCTAAACGTATACTGGCTTTATCCATCTGCTGACTGAACACGACAAAAATATCGCGATCCTCTTGTAAATTAAAGATATTTAACTTTTGGTCAGGTCCTCTCTTTTTACCCGATTTATCCTCTACCTCCACCTTTAGACCACCAGCACAACGACCCGCAATATCCAGCCCTAAGTCAGTGTCTTCAAAGGCGCATGAATAGCCTGGCACCATGCCTTCAACGGTTGGGGCAGTATAGCGAGCTACAAGCTTACCATTCACTTCAAACTCTGTACCTTGTTCTTTATTTGGAGTCTTAAAAGTTTGCATTACATGGGTACGATTACCCGTAAGATCTTTAACTTCACCAGAGACCGTATAAGCCGTTAATGGGATTAAGTTATCTACCGGGGCAATAATAATGGAAGCACCGTCCTGCGAAATATATGTTTCCACAGCCATACCATTTTCATCTTTAAGAATAAGATTTTGTAATGATGCGACATCTAGCGGTTTGTTATAGGTAATGATTATATTGTCACCTAAGCTAAAGTGCGCAGTGTTCCTGTTAGGGTAAGCAGAATGGAATACAGGTAAGAGAGTGTCGGCAGTAAGTGCTAGCGCTTCTGCTTCTGCTTTAGTATATGACTCCATATGAAATGATAGTTTCGCATGTGCATCATCAACACCTAAAATTTTCAAGTCAATTTCACTGATAGCATCAATGATCATCCTTGGCCCTTCAGTTCTAACCGTCCCTATAAATTCAAGATGCATAATATTCTGACTGAAACCACCATTCGCCCTACCATTTATCTTACCATTTTCAGTATAGCCATCAGCTGTCATTGCGACATCCATAAACAGGTGTAATTGCTTTGGTGCGTATTTATGATCTGAACTGGTATTATTAATTAAATAACCCGTCGCATCAGAAATAGTAGTCATGCGAATATTACCTGTATCGTAACCTGCTGAAAATGTCCCCCCTACTTTAACGCTCAGGTTCGAACTATTTAAAATAGAACCTTTGCGGATAACAAGGGGAGTCGAACGACCAAAATTAAGCAAGCTCGCGAATTCAGTAACCAAGTCAGAATTAATATAAGTTGTATCATTATTACCAATCAGTATTGATTTAATCGTTACCCCATTGGTGAGCTCTCCAGAATAAGGAGAAGCTTGCTCATTCGTATTTAGGGTAACATTCATTGTTTTAAATGAGCGTTTACCTGGATCTAATACCGTAAATTTTTTTTCTAGGCCTACAAAACTATTACCTAGGCTGTCCTTAACGCCGTTACTGACGATAAGTTGGTAGGTAGCACCAACATCCAGATCGATTTCGGGATCAAATGTTAGATAACGACCTTTGGCAATCAAATCACCTTCGACTTGCTCTGTCGTACCTATTTTTTGAAATTTAAATGTCTCACCTAATACCAAGGTTTTGACATCAATTTCGTTGGTCATACGTAGACGTAATGCCGTGAACGTCGTAAACGGTAAGTCATTCGTGGGATAAAACCCGTTAGTATCCAATGCAAACTCAGCCACGTTTTTTGCTAGGCGAGTAGTGAATATCAGCGGGTTTTGCATCGTTCTTTCTACGGTTAATTTTTGATTACCCTCTGCTTCATTAATCAATCCTATTTTATAAGTAACGGTATACTGTTCACCCGCTTTAAGCGCACGTTTTGGTTTTAATGCCAAACCATTCGCTTTTGGATTGTCAGGATCTGTTGCAAAACTACTCTCAGTCACTTCGACCGATGTCACTTCAATCACATTTCCGTCACTGTCTATCAAGCTAAAATTTTGTACCGAAAGACTATCTAACGGATGCGAAAAGGATAATAGTACAGAGGTATTAATCGCGACACCTCTCTGACCGTTAGATGGGTATGAGTAAAACTCATGAGCATTAAACAGACTGTTCGCACGACGATCAGCTAATTCACTAGGTGTTAAAACTAAATCATTACCATCACTACAACCTGAAAGTACGAAATAAAAAATAAGAAGAGCGAATTTAAAAAAATAATTGAAACAAGCGTTTATTTTTTTCATAGTGCCCCCTTAAAATTTAGTCGAAAATGAAAGTGCAATTGTTGACACTGAGCCGTCCAATTTAACCGGTTTATCATTTTCGCGATCTTGATGCTTAATTATATGATCGGTACGTTTGAGTTTTTGGTACTGATATGCGAGGTCAATCTGCCAAGGGTAAGCCGTTAAACCTGTACCTTTATGAAAATAAGAAAAACCAGCACCAAACACTTTTTTATCGGCGCTTAAATAATTAACATCTAACGTTGCTTTATCTGCATCTAATGGCGATTTTTCATAGCTTGCACCCGCCATTAATTTAAATGTATCGTTAAAGTTCAGTTCGATACCTGCGCGTGGAATATTGATATTTTTAAAACCAACACTCGCCTGGTCTTTCACTGCATCGCCTAACATCAAGTCATTCAAACTTGACCATTTTTGTTGCTCTCCACTGAGCACTACACTTACCATTCCCGCTTTAACACGTATACCTGCAGAAATAGTATCTGGCTGGTATGCATCATACGTAAGTAAGTTAATTGGTAACTCGGACACAGTTTGCGTGATAGTTGCTAGTGCTTTAATATTTGTCTGGCCATAGCTTTCACCTCGGTAAGCAGCTGCGAGTGTGATTCCGTTACCAGCACAACTTTTATCACTACCACAGGCCATACGACCGAAATCTAGCATTACCCCACCAACAGGAGTCATCACAGGCTTTGCTGATACTGCAACATTTTCATTCGCAGGCGAAGTACCGTCTAACTCACTTTCCAAGCTCATGGCTGCATCTGCATGTAATGAAACTTGAGCCCCCCCACCAATGGTTAAACCTGGAATTATTTGAATAGAACCCGATGCAGCTACAAATAATGGCTTCTCACCATAATTAAGCAACTGACCCGTCTCTGATGTTGCCGAACTAAACGCCATCATTTCTGAACCGGCATTTTCGATACCAGCAATCAAACCAAAATAAATGGGGTAAGAAAAATTAAAAAGGTTGGTTACATTAACATTCATCCCCACGAGTATCGGTTGTGTTACGTCATCAAATTTTTGATCGCCTGCAGTTATGCTCGGAGTTGCTGATAAATAACCCAGATACAGTTCACCTTGATCTGTGGCAGATAGTGCTGCGGGGTTGTAATATGCGGCTGATGACTGTGAGTTAAATAAAGAGAAAGATTGTGTCGAAGCTATATCTACGGGCGTTAAGCCAAATGTCGAGCCTAAGTTACCTAAGCTAGCCTGAACGCCTCCCGTACTAAGAACTAATATAACTGGAACTGAAAGAAAAGAAATATTATTAAAAAATGTTTTTTTAGTCATTACTGCTAACTCCGTCTAGCAAAATAAATATTTTAGACAATTAATAAATTAATAAATTAATTTCGGTATAACCCTTTGAACTATCTTTATTCAATCCCCAATTTGGGTTTTATATTTTCAATAGTTTCCCCTAACCCACAAGATAACACCCACAAAAGAGTACCACCTAGTGGGTAATTCGGTTAGGTTACTATTAAATTTAAAAAAAACAAATTTAACTATTTAACTTTTTAACTTTTTAACTTTGGATCTTATTCCAGTGACCTTAAAAAGTATCAAGGTCACTTTATTGATAAAATTTACGGAAATTTAACCCTTTTCATTAATTTTAATAACGACACGTTTTTGTTAAACACATGTCTTGCGTATCTATTGGTTAAGTGTGGAACAATAGGTTTTGCTCCGTCGAATCTAGCCATGCTAGTGATATCGACGAGCGAGAAGTGGGATATTGAACTGAATGAGTGACGAAACTGGTAGTCTTGCATTAATTTGTGGTGGACAGTTAGCGCCACGTAAAGACGCATAGAGCCATAATTAAAGAATTAGAATACAAATTACAGCTTACTCAAGGGATGATATAAACCGCACCAAGGAGATACAAATAAAGCATCAACAAAGTCAGCAGGTACATCTTTAATCTGTTTAAATAACCAATTAGGTTTGTTGTCTTTATCAACTAACAAAGCCCTTACACCTTCAACAAGATCAGCATTTAGACAGACATTCATGGCTAAGTCTAATTCCAACTGAAAACATGCCGCTAACGATAGCTCAGTATATTGGTTTACCTGCCGGTACAAGATATGCGCTGATATTGGGCTGCCTAATAGCAATTTTTTAACGCTGGTTTGTAACCACGGATCACAACTTTCGTGCGCTTGAATACATACCATCACGTCAGTGAGTTCTGTATAAACACTCAACTGAGTAAACAAGGCTTGATGATTGACTAAATTACAGTTAGCGAAATCAGCATCCACATAGTACTGTGTCAGTAACTTATCAACTTGTTGGTGATGTAACCTAGTATCACTTTGCCAATCAAGCCTAGTTAATGCATTCAGCACATCCGTATATTTTGTAGCTGGAATTAAATACTCGCTTAACCCTAAATATTGCGCATCTTTGGCATTAATACTGGCACCTGTTAACCCTAAAAATAATCCGACACCTGGGTGTGGTAAACGATTTAAGAACCAAGTTGCGCCAACATCTGGGAATAAGCCGATAGTGATCTCCGGCATGGCAATACGTGCAGTCTCAGTAACCACACGGTGACTGGCCCCCATAAACAGTCCTAATCCACCACCCATAATAATGCCATCACCCCAAACGATCAGTGGTTTTCCAAAGTTATGCAATAAATAATCGACTTGATACTCGGCAGTAAAATAGCAACTAACGACCTGCTGCTTAGCCTCATAGCCTTCTGTTGCAACTAAGGCTTGCTGTAATGATTTAACATCGCCACCTGCGCAAAATGCTTTCTCTCCAGTACTGGTCAGTAATACACTGACAACCCGATTATCACTTTTCCAAGCAAGTAACTGTCGTCGTAATAATGGAAACATATCGGCACTCAGGGCATGTAATTGACGTGCTTTATTTAGGGTAATAACACCGATAATATGACCATTACTCGTCGCTAACTCATCAAATAATACGCTTGCTTCCATGTGAACTCCAACTTGATAAAAAAACAGTGTAGCCAGATTAAGTCGATTAATTCAACTCGCTAAGCTGTTGATTGTGAATTTAACCAAACACATTGACCAAGTTAATCGATAACATCAGATTGAACCTATTGTGAGATACCCAAAATACTTCCTCTATGGCATAATAGCCCTACAAAATTTAGAGGATTAATTCAATGACTATCGAAACAACGCTATTACAACGCAGTGGTTCTAAATGTGAAATGTGCACATCAGAATCTAACCTATCCGCTTATGAGCTACCTGAATCACCCGAAAAAAGCTCTGACTGTGCAGTAATGCTTTGTGGTACTTGCCTTGAGCAAATCAACAACTCAGATACTCTTGATGAAAATCACTGGCGTTGCCTAAACGACAGTATGTGGAGCCAAGTACCAGCAGTACAAGTACTTGCATACCGTATGTTAAACCGCCTAGATGCAGACTGGTCACGTGACCTACTTGATATGATGTACCTAGAAGAAGACGTAAAAGCATGGGCTGAAAAAGGCGTGTTAATTGCGGCAATGACAGACTCACCAGCACGAGACGTAAACGGTACTATTTTAAAAGCTGGCGACAACGTAAACATCATCAAAGATTTACCTGTTAAAGGCTCAAGCTTAGTGATCAAACGTGGTACAGCTGTGCGTAATATTGGTTTAACAGATAATCCATTACACATTCAAGGTCGCGCTAACGGTACCGCAATGGTGATCATTTCTGCATACTGTAAAAAAATGTAATTTGCTTAGTTTGTCTCGTCTTAAAATACGTTGACAGTTAACCAGATCAAAAAAGGCCGATTACCCATTCTAATAAAGAAGCGGTAATCGGCCTTTTTTATATGCGGCGTTTATATGTGTATAAAAAACCGCATTTCATTAACTATATTAATAATTAGTCAATGATCGCATTGTGATATACATCTTGTACATCATCACTGTCGTTTAATGCAGCAAGGAAACGTTCAAACATTTCAACGTCATCACCCGTCACTTCAGTTTCAACTTGTGGTAAGAATGTAATGTCTTCTGCATCAAATTCAATACCAGCAAACGCTTCTGATAATGCTACTTTCGTTTTGTAAAATTCAGTGTGTGGAACATAAACTGTGATAGTACCGTCTTCGTTCTCAACATCAGCTACATCTACTTCCGCTTCCATTAATGTTTCTAATACCGCATCTTCGTCATCAAATTTGAATTCAAATACAGCTTGATGATCAAACATATGTGATACAGAACCTTGCGCACCTAATTTCGCACCATTCTTAACGAATGCTTGACGAACTTCAGTGAAAGTACGCTTACCGTTGTCAGTTAGACACTCAACAATAACCATGCAGTTACCCGGGCCAAAACCTTCATAACTTGCGCGCTCATAATCTTCACCGCCAGCGCCAGATGCTTTTTCAATAGCACGTTCGATTACGTGAGTTGGAACTTGATCTTTTTTCGCTTTTTCAATGATGCGGCGAAGACTTAAGTTGCTATCAGGGTCGCCACCACCAGTTTTTGCAGATACATAGATCTCTTTACCATATTTAGAGTAGATCTTAGTTTTCATGCCAGCTGTTTTAGCCATCGATAATTTACGGTTTTGGAACGCTCTGCCCATCTTAATTCACTCTCATTTTAAATTTGAAATAAATACTTACCGATTTTAGCAGGATTAACACCATTTTTTCCACAAAAGCGTAAATATCTTATCTTCCATCAACAAAAATTGGCTAAACATCCCACGGAACTATAACGAATATAGGTCGTCTAACAATTTGTCACTGTTATCGGTTAATATTATGCTCTACTATGTTAACTAAATTTACTTAGTTATTACCGCATAGGTCGCCCATTTGTATCTAAAAAAAATATTACGCTTGACCAGTACAGCATTATTTGTCAGTACGCTCGGTCTAGTAAGCACAGTGCAAGCAACTAACAAACTGCCCGAAATTGGCACAGCCGGTGTGACGGCCTTATCGATCGAGCAAGAACGACAGTATGGCGCAGCCTTCATTAAAATAGCGCGTGGTTCTTTCCCTATGGTTAGCGACCCTGTTTTACAAGAATACATTGCCGAACTGGGCGCAAAACTCATTAACCAAACCGATTCAGTTCGTTTTCCATTTAATTTTTTCCTCATTAAAGATGATGAAATTAATGCGGCGGCATTTCTTGGTGGCTATGTAAAAGTGCACACAGGCTTATTTTTATACGCCGAAAGTGAATCAGAATTTGCATCCGTCATCGCCCATGAGATTTCTCACATCACTCAGCGCCACCTTGCGCGTAGTTTAGAGGCGCAAGCAGGTAATAGCCAACTGACTGTTGCTGGGTTAGTTGGCGCAGTATTATTGGGTATTGCGAATCCGGTTGCAGGTATTGCGATGTTACAAACCACTGTAGCTATTAATGTTCAGTCTAGCATTAACTATACCCGCGCCAATGAATTTGAAGCCGATCGTATTGGTATTCAAGTGCTGGCCAATGCTGGTTATGATCCTACAGCAATGTCGACTTTCTTCGGTAAATTATCTGCGCAATACCGTTTTAGCTCAAAACCACCACAAATGCTGATCACTCACCCATTACCAACCACCCGAATCGCCGAAGCACGTGATAGAGCAGCACTATATCCAAATCGTTATTATCCACCAAGTCTCGACTATCAATTAGCCAAAGCCCGTATTCAGGTCCGCTATGGCACCTTAAAACCAAAAGAAGCACTGCAATTTTTTCAACATCAACTTAAAACTAAAAATTTCAAGCTAAAAGATGCAGCGCTCTATGGCCAAGCATTGGCGTTACTGCAATTAGATAAAAATGTAGAAGCCAAAAAAATCGTTGTCGAATTAGCTAAAACGCAGCCAAACAACCTGTTTTACCTCGATACTCTTACCGATATTGATTTAGCCTTAAAACATAATGCCGAAGCTATTGTTAGATTAAAAAAAGCCAATAACAGATATCGTAATAACCCGGTTACCACCATCAATTTAACCGTAGCCTTGCAACAAGATAAACAGTATGGCGAAGCTAAAAAGCTCATTAGAAATTACTTACGTGATAATGAAACAGATATGATTGCCTTAAACATTTATATTGATTTACTGAGTCAAACAGATGATAAGATAAAGATGTATGTCCAACGTGCAAATCTGGCGCAACTTAAAGCTAACTATCCAAAAGCCCTTAATGAACTGCAATCAGCGCGAACACTTGCAACAAGCTCAGCAGATATTGCTCGAATTGATGCGCATATGGAGAAAATTGAGTTAGACAAGCAAGAAATGCAAGCATTGCAAAACTAGCCAAGGGACAGGAAACAAGGCAAAATGGGGACTTTAAGGATCCCCATTTGTTTTAAGACTTGTTTAAGGAATAGGCCAAGCATGACTAGTGTCACTATTTATCATAATCCGCGTTGCTCTAAAAGCCGCCAAACTCTTGCTTTATTAGAAGAACAAGGTGTCACGCCAAGCATCGTAAAATACCTCGAAACGCCACCATCAGCAGCACAGCTGCAAAAAATCTTAACCTTACTCGCATTAACGCCTCGTCAATTAATGCGTATTAAAGAAGCTGAATATAAAGCACTTGGTTTAGATGATGAAAGCTTGTCTAATGACGAACTCATTGCCGCAATGATCACAACACCGAAATTAATCGAACGTCCAATTGTACTCGCAAACGGTAAAGCTACGATTGGCCGTCCACCTGAAAATGTTTTAGCCATTCTCTAACTACGAGCAAATAATGCAAACAACACAAGAAATACAAAAGCGTATTACTCAATACCGGTTTCTGGGACTTTTTGGCTTCTTTGGCCTGATCATACTCATGTTCGTATGGCAGTTATGGCTAACGCCAGAAAAACTACAAGACCATACCCAATCACAAGCATTAGCTGAATTAACAGCAATGGCAGAAGTTAATCCAGAATTATTACCGCAAGTTGAAGCTGAAAAACAAAAATGGCTAGAGCGCCAAGCATCACACGAGTCAAATCCATTAGCCAAAGCCTTTATTTGGATCTTGCCATTATTATTCCCCTTCTACGGGTTGATCAAAGGAAAACCTTACACGGCAGCTTGGAGTAACTTTGTTGTCATGATCTATTACATGCATTCATTAACCATCATGTATACCGATCCAGATGAGCGTCATCTTGCTATATTAGAGTTCATTTTAGCCAACTGCATGTTATTTGGTAACGGTATTTATGCTCGTATGCAGGGCAAAGAGTTAGGCCTAGGTCTTGATAAGCTAAAAGTAGTGATGGCTGAAGAAAAAGAACGAGAAGAAGCATACAAAGAAAAAAACAAAGATTAACTTTGTGTAAGCTAACAGTTTCACTTAAATAACAAAAAAGGAAATAGTGTCATCGAACCTATTTCCTTTTTACTTTTTACTTTTCAATATTTTGTAAGTCGTTTTGGCTTTGTTAATTATAAAGAGAGGGTTTCTTTCACAAAAGGGATGGTTAAACGACGTTGGGCACTAATTGACGCATTATCTAATCGATCTAATATCGAAATAAGGGTTTCCATATCTCGAGATGAACGATTTAATAAAAAACGGCCAACATCAACCGGTAGCTTCAGTCCTCTAAATTCAGCACGTAGCTGTAACGCAGCGAGCTTACCGTCATCATCCAATAACTGCAGTTGGTAGCTAACGCCCCAATCTAGTCGTGAAAGCAGATCCGGTAATTGAATACCTAAATGCCGTGCCGCGCTATTACCCGTAACAATAAGTGAACCTGGATTGTCTTGATCATGACTATCACGCCAACGATTATAAAAATTGAATAATGCGACTTCCCATTCACGGTTACCTGCGATCAATTCAATATTATCGATACAAACAATATCAAGATGTTCCATACCATCTAATACAGATGGTGACATCATGGCAGACATTGCCATCGGTAAATAAGCGGCAGAACGATCAGCGTCCGTACACTCGGTACAGGTTGCGTGAAGTAAATGGGAGGTACCCGAACTTCGGCTACCAAATAAATAAAGAAATGGATCACCGTCGCCGACAGCAGCATTTTTTAATGCTGTCAGTAGTTGGACATTAGCACCGGGGTAAAAACTCGCGAAAGTTTCACCATCGGGTAATTGTACAGATAAAGAAAGTTGTGCTGGAGTGTTCAATATCACCCTTTCATACAATCATAAGATTAGTGAGGCCATTGTAGCACCTCAATGCCCGATAGAAAACGACTAGTAAAAAAACACGATGTAAATTTGCTTAATTTATCACATTCCATTGAAAATTCATGTCACCAAAGGCATTTTCAGTACTTTGGATCCGTTGATCTAACGATAATTCGGTCAATAGATCTTGCTGCGTACCCAATAATACTAATTTTAATTGCACATTCGATCCTGTCACGGAACCAAGATCAACTTGTGCAACGGCTGATAATTCAGAAAACATTGCAATCAATTTAGCATAATCAGTGATGTCAGTAACAGCACCTACATTTAAGAACACCACTTCATCTTTACCCGATGCTTTCACGCTATAACGTTCACCGAGATGATCAGCAAGACTATCAGTGAGTTTTGTACCGATGGCAGCAAGCTCACCTTGACCTTGTCCATTTAGCCAAATCTCATACGGTTGATTACTATTGTTACGACCATACATACTCCAATTTAGTTGGTAATCATCATCTTGCTTAATAATCTTCGCAATTATGTAATTGTCAGCACCATAACGTGCAGAAGCGAGTTCAACCGGATCTGTAAATTGCCCCCATAAATCACTACTGCTTACTTGTAGTTGATCATCAAGATCCATGACAGGGAATAATACCGGGATCGCACGTTTATTTGCTTGTACTTTAATCGCATTAATAAAGTCAGCATAATCACTGTCACTTTCACCTTTTACGCTGCGACTAAAGTCTTCATCAACCACTAGCCATATTACTTGCTGAGGGCGATTCTGACTCCATACACCAAATTCACTACTGCGTAATAGGCGGTTTATCTTTTGCTCATTAAAGCTTGCTTGTAAATAGCGCTCGCCATCAACACGCTCTTCAGCTTGTTTAACTAAATATTCACGCGCATTGATTAATGCTTTTTTGATCACAGGATTAGTCGCAATTGCCGCATTACCAGAAACCTTGACCAATACTTCTGAAAAAGCAACTTTTTGTAACGTACGGTTAGACTGATCATTCACAGCCATAACAGATGCCGAATAAAGATGCTCCACCTCAACCGCATACGCAGTCAAAGGTAAAAGAGATAACAATGATAATAAAATAGGAAATAAACGCTTCATACGATCCTTTTTAAGAGTAACGTGATGACTCAAATTGATTATTTGAATAATACCATAGCCAACGCTATTAATTTACCTCAAATAATAACCAAACCAGCCACTATGTCCAAACATATTCCATGGCCTCAGGCTAATTAGCCTTATAGAGAAACATTGACCATACTAAAGTATCAAGGCGTTGTCTTTAAAATGAAGGAATTAGTTGTATGGATGGTAAAGAAACTGAGCGTGACCGATATTTTGATATCGATATTGAAAAAATATATCTATTGAATATATTATTTATCTGGGGCGGATATTTAGTGGGAACTCAAGTTGAATAAAAAGATACAGGCATCAACATCATTCGCTAATGCCTGTATAGCTCAATTAAGCAATATATTTAAGCCGCTTATTATTGGTCTTATTTAGTACCAAAAATCTTATCGCCTGCGTCACCAAGACCAGGAACGATGTAACCTTTTTCGTCTAAACGCTCATCAATAGATGCAGTGTAAACTTCGATATCTGGGTGTGCTTCCTCTAACGCCTTTAGACCTTCAGGTGCAGCAACAAGAATAAGTACTTTAATGCGCTTACAACCTTTTGCTTTTAATAGGTCTAATGTTGAGATCATAGAGCCACCCGTTGCTAACATCGGGTCAATTACAATTGCTAAACGCTCTTCAATACTGTGAACAATTTTTTCAAAGTAAGGTACTGCTTCTAATGTTTCTTCATCGCGGTAAATACCAACAACGCTCACACGTGCACTCGGCATATGCTCTAACACACCATCCATCATGCCTAAACCAGCACGTAGAATTGGCACAACAGTTACCTTTTTCCCTTTGATTTGATCGACAGTAACATCACCATTCCAACCTTCAATGGTCTTCTTCTCTAGCTCTAAATCAGCCGTTGCTTCATAAGTAAGTAGACTACCCACTTCTGTTGCTAGTTCACGAAAACGTTTAGTGCTGATATCAGCAGCGCGCATTAAACCCAATTTGTGACGAACTAACGGGTGCTTAACCTCAACAACTTTCATGGATTCTCCTAATAAAATCAAAGTAAGTGCGATACAAAAAGGCGCAATATTACCAATAATAGCCTTATAATGATAGCTTATTCCAAGGAAAAGCCAGAGTTAAGAATAAAATCAATTTGCAGGTCGAACAAGGCATAATTTTGTTTCTATTCTGTGATTAAAGTTGTTAACATGGCGGCGATTTTTTAATCCAATTGATACGATTAGTTTGTGAGGGATCCAGTGAGCAACCAAAATACTTCTCTAAGTTATAAAGATGCAGGCGTTGATATAGACGCAGGTAATGCATTAGTAGAACGCATTAAAGGTGTAGCAAAAAAGACTAAACGACCTGAAGTTATGGGTGGTCTAGGTGGCTTCGGCGCACTTTGCCAATTGCCTACTGGTTATAAAGAACCAGTGTTGGTCGCAGGAACAGACGGTGTAGGAACTAAACTACGCCTCGCTATCGATTTAGCTAAATATGATACTGTTGGTATCGATCTAGTTGCTATGTGTGTGAATGACCTTATTGTACAAGGTGCTGAGCCACTATTCTTCTTAGATTACTACGCAACAGGTAAACTAGATGTAGATGTAGCTACAGCTGTTGTTACCGGTATTGGTGAAGGTTGTCTACTATCAGGTTGTGCGTTGACCGGTGGTGAAACAGCTGAAATGCCTGGTATGTACGACGGTAAAGATTTTGACATTGCTGGCTTCTGTGTCGGTATTGTTGACAAAGAAAATATCATCGATGGTACTAAAGTTGCTGCGGGTGATAAACTTATCGCTTTAGGATCGAGTGGCCCTCACTCAAACGGCTATTCTTTAGTTCGTAAGATCCTTGAAGTTTCAAAAGAAGATCCAAGTCAAGCATTTGGTGATTCAACGCTAGGTGATACGCTTCTAACACCAACTAACATCTATGTTAAGTCTGTGCTAGCTGTGTTGAAAGAGTGTGAAGTTCATGCTTTATCACACATCACTGGTGGTGGTTTCTGGGAAAATATCCCACGTGTACTACCTGCATTAACAAAAGCTATCATCGATGAAAATAGCTGGCAGTGGCCTGAGATTTTCAACTGGTTACAAGAGAAAGGTAACGTTGAACGTACAGAAATGTACCGTACGTTTAACTGTGGTGTTGGTATGGTTATTGCTCTACCAGAAGCACAAGTTGAAAAAGCACTGGAAATTTTCACTGAACACGGCGAAAATGCGTGGCTAATCGGTGAAATTGCAGACGCTGCAGAAAATGAAGAACAAGTAGAGATAAAATAATGTCTAAACAAGCATCTATCGTAGTATTAGTTTCTGGTAATGGAAGTAATTTACAAACCATTCTAGATCAGTGCGAACAAGGTTCTATTAACGGAAAAGTAACCGCTGTTTTTAGTAACAAAAGTACTGCTTATGGCTTAGAGCGAGCACAACTTGCAGGTGTGGATGCAATATCACTGGCTCAAGGTGATTTTGCTGACCGTGCTGCATTTGATGCTGAACTCATGACACAAATAGATCAATATCAACCCGACCTGATTGTGTTAGCAGGCTATATGCGTATTCTGAGTGATAACTTTGTACAGCATTATGCTGGCAAGATGCTTAATATACATCCATCTCTATTACCTAAATATCCAGGTTTAGATACACATCAACGTGCAATTGATAATGGCGATGAAGAACACGGTGCTTCAGTGCACTTTGTTACGCCAGAGCTAGACTCAGGTCCAGTTATCTTACAAGCAAAAGTACCTGTATTTGAAGATGATAGCGTAGATGATTTAAGTTCACGAGTGCATACTCAAGAACATATGATCTACCCTATGGTTGTACAATGGTTCTGCGCTGAACGTTTAGCTATGATCGACGATAAGGCCGTACTTGATGGTAAAGAATTAGCAGTAAGTGGCTACGCTGCAGACTAAGTTAATTCATTAATCCTAGATAATAAAAAGCCTTTATCGCATGACTGCATAAAGGCTTTTTTTATGGAACTTCCAGACATGTTAATTAAATCAACATGTCAAAAGTTAGTTAGCATAATATGACCACGACAGAATACGCAATATTCCCCCGGCTGCATTTTGTGCCAAACTTCATTATCCGTCAGCGGTTGCGTCGCTATAATCGCGACAACATCAGAATCTGAGGTTTCATTCGCAAAGTTAATTTCAATGTTTTCATCAATTAACTGCGCATGACCAAACGGCGCTTCGCGAATAATATGATGTAAGTTATTAGTACAGTAGGCAAATACGAAATCGCCATCGGTTAGTAACAGATTAAATACACCCAATGCTCTTAACTGATCACATAAGCTCGCAATAAAACGAAACACGGGTTTCATATCATTAGGCTTAATAGGAAACTGTTTACTTACTTCTTGTAAAATCCAACAGAACGCGAGTTCACTGTCAGTCTCACCAATTGGTGTATAAAACCCAGTCGCTAAACCTTGATAATCAGTGAGCTGGCCATTATGTGCATACGTCCAGTTTTTACCCCAAAATTCACGGGTAAAAGGATGGGTATTTTCTAATGCCACACCACCACGATTAGCTTGACGAATATGCGAAATAACCGCTTGGCTTTTAATCGGGTAATCTTTGACTAATTGTGCGACTTTTGACTCGCAACTTGGTTTCGGGTCACGAAAAGTACGGCAACCCTTACCTTCATAAAAAGTAATCCCCCAACCATCAGAATGTGGTCCAGTCTTACCACCACGCTGCATCAGCCCAGAAAAACTAAAACAAATGTCGGTAGGCACATTTGCGCTCATACCTAATAATTCACACATATACTGATAACTTCACTTTTATGGCTTACTAACATTAACCACATAGGGTTAAATTAATTTAACGAAAGACTATAGCTTAATCTGCATAACCCATCATTTTTTCGACTAACTGAATCAACAAGTGGATCACTTTAATGTGGATCTCTTGGATACGGTCAGCATAACCGAAATGCGGTACGCGAATTTCGATATCAGCAATGCCCGCCATTTTACCGCCATCTTTACCTGTTAATGCAATGGTCTTCATACCTTTTTCTTTCGCTGCCGCAAATGCATTTATTACATTTTGTGAGTTACCACTGGTACTTAACCCTAATAACACATCACCTTTCTGGCCGATGCCTTCTACATAGCGTGAAAAAACATATTCATAACCAAAATCGTTGCTCACACAAGACATATGACTCACATCAGAAATAGCAATTCCTGGCATTGCAGGACGATTTTCACGATAGCGGCCTGATAGCTCTTCCGCAAAATGCATCGCATCGCAATGTGAGCCGCCATTACCACAAGATAATACTTTACCTCCGGCTTTAAATGAATCAGCTAATAAAGCTGCTGCGGCTTCGATATTTTCACCATTTTTCGGGTCAGCTAAGAAGTCATTTAAAACTTGTGCTGCTTCGACTAATTCTTGCTGAATTAAGCCTTGATAACTTGTCATTTATTATCGCCTCTATGCCTAAAATATATTTGTATAATAGTACTATTGTTTCACAAAATAATGTACCTGTATCACCCACATAAATAAAAGGTTAAGCATAACCCAAAATAAGTGAATCACATGATAAAGTGCTTAGTTAACATCCACTTAATACCCAATAATGAGTATTAAGAGGCATTGTTTATTGACCGAATTGACCTAAAATAAAAGCAAATAGGCAATTAAATTATCAATTCAATAACGCTATTATCAGTGCACACTTGTAAACCCAATTGGTTAAAAACAAGCGTTTAGCGGCAGGTTCTATAAATAGTATGTAAAATACATGTAAAAAACTTGCTAATTTAATAGTTATCAACTAGAACTAATACTCAAACCAGCGTTCTGGTCTGACCTCTGACTTTGCTATTTAGTTGCTTAATGAAAGGAGAAAATCATGGCAACCACAATTTCACTATTAGCCTTAGTGGCAATATTTGGTACATTATCTTACCAAAGAGCATCATTAGCTGCTTTTACCGGTGCGTTTTTTGTTGCACTTGCAGCCATTTCATATTTCGGTGATGTGCCATTCGCTATTTGGATAATAACAGCTGTAATTGCGATACCATTAAATATCACCAGTATTCGTCAAGGCTATTTAACAGCGCCTATTTTAAAAGGTTTTCGTAAAATCATGCCTGAAATGTCTCAAACAGAGACTGAAGCATTAGAAGCCGGTACAACTTGGTGGGATGCAGACCTATTCAGCGGTAAACCAAATTGGGAGAAACTGCACAATGTGCCAGCGCCAGCGTTAACAGCTGAAGAGCGAGCTTTCCTTGACGGTCCAGTTGAAGAAGCATGTCGCATGGCTGATGAGTTTGATATCACGCATAATCGTGCCGACTTACCTCCAGAATTATGGGAATTCCTTAAGACTAAAGGTTTCTTCGCCATGATCATCAAGAAAAAATACGGTGGTCTAGAATTCTCTGCATTAGCACAATCAATGGTACTACAAAAACTAACTGGCTCAAGCGCAGTAATGGCGAGTACAGTTGGTGTACCTAACTCATTAGGGCCTGGTGAATTATTACAGCACTATGGTACTAAAGAGCAACAAGATTACTACCTTCCTCGCCTTGCGGTTGGTGATGAAATTCCATGTTTCGCACTGACAAGCCCTGAAGCTGGTTCTGATGCAGGCGCTATCCCTGATTTCGGTATCGTATGTAAAGGCGAGTTCGAGGGTAAAGAAGTTCTCGGTATGAAACTGACTTGGAACAAACGTTATATTACGCTTGCACCTGTAGCCACTGTGCTTGGTCTTGCGATTAAATTACGCGACCCAGATGGTCTACTTGGTGATAAAGAAGATATCGGTATTACTTGTGCGCTTATCCCTACGGATATCCCAGGTGTTGAAACTGGTCGTCGTCATTTCCCACTTAACTTACCGTTCCAAAATGGTCCAACTAAAGGTAACGAAGTATTCGTACCATTAGATTACATTATTGGTGGTCCGGAAATGGCTGGTCAAGGCTGGCGTATGCTGGTTGAATGTCTGTCTGTTGGTCGTGGTATTACCCTTCCTTCTTGTTCTGCTGGTGCAGTTAAGCTAGCAGCATTAGGCATGGGTTCTTACACTGCTATCCGTCGTCAATTTAAAGTTGCGATTGGTAAAATGGAAGGTATCGAAGAGCCACTAGCACGTATTGGTGGTAATGCTTACCTTATGGGCGCGGCATCAACACTAACAACAAGTGCAATTGATTTAGGTGAGAAACCATCTGTAATTACTGCGATTATTAAAATGCATTTAACAGACCGTGCTCAGAAATGTGCAATCGATGCAATGGACATCTCTGGTGGCAAAGGTATCTGTCTTGGTCCAAACAACATGGCAGGTCGTGGTTACCAAGCGGCGCCAGTTGCAATTACGGTTGAAGGTGCGAACATTTTAACACGTAACCTGATCATTTATGGTCAAGGTGCAATCCGTTGTCATCCGTTCGTATTACCAGAACTGAATGCTGCCGCACTTGAAGATCATAAGAAAGGTCTACAAGACTTTGATGCCGCGTTATTCGGTCATATCGGCTTTGCAATGTCTAACTTCTTCCGTTCATTTGTAATGGGCATTACTAACGGTAAAGGTTCTGCTGCACCATTTAAAGATGAAACTGCACAATACTACCAACAGATGAACCGCTTAAGTGCCAACTTAGCCTTCCTATCTGATGTAGCGATGGGTGTACTCGGTGGTGATCTGAAACGTAAAGAGCGTGTGTCTGCACGTTTAGGTGATATTTTAAGTCAACTGTACTTATCATCAGCAACGCTAAAACGTTATGAAGATGAAGGTCGTCAAAAAGATGATTTACCACTAGTACATTGGGCACTGCAAGATTCATTATTTAAAGCTGAACAAGCGATTGATGAGTTACTACGTAACTTCCCTGTTCGTTTTGTTGGTATCGCACTACGCGCAATGGTATTACCAGCAGGTACGCGTCTATCACGTCCTACAGATACGTTAGACCATGTTGTGGCAGGTTTGCTACAAGTTCCTTCTGAAACCCGTAGTCGCCTAGCGACAGACATGTACCTAACTGAAGAAGAAGGTAATGCTATTGGTCTTCAAGAAAAAGCCTTGAGAGACATCATCATTGCAGAGCCTATCTTCATCCGTGTTTGTAAAGAGAATGGCGTTAAATTACCATTTATTTATCTAGACAAATTTGCTGACGAAGCACTGGCTAAAAAGCAGATCACAGCAGATGAAGCGGAACTACTAAAAGAGGCAGAGGTTGGTCGTTTACGTACAATTAACGTTGATGACTTTGACCCTGAAGTACTTGCAGCAGATAAATCGTTAGTTAATCAACTAAATGGTGACTGGCGTGCACGTGCAAATGGCACAGCGAAACCAACGAAAAATAAAAAAGTAAAAACAGAAGCGATAGCTTAGTCTTTATTTCATAGCCGGTAACAATTCATCGTTATCAACAAAAATCCCACTGTGATCATTGATGGCAGTGGGATTTTTTTATTCACCACAAGTTACTGTAGTGATCTATTACCTAACCTATATTGCCTAAGCGTCTAATAGCGTTTTAGCCAAAGTACGAATACCATGCCCTTTAGCGCCTGTCGCCCATAAATCATTAGCTGCTTTTTGATACGAACCAGCTAAATCTAAATGTAACCAACCTTGCCCATCTTCACGCACAAAACGTGATAAGAATGCAGCCGCAGTTGATGCTCCAGCACGACCTTCGCCAGCATGAATATTTGCCATATCAGCAAAGCTCGATGGTAATTGTTGTTGATGCCATCTTTCTAATGGTAGCTGCCAAGCAAATTCATTCTCTGCTTTCGCATTTGCCAAAAGTGAATTAACAAAGTTCTGATCAAAGCCAAATACTGCATTATAGTCACGACCAAGCGCCATCTTAGCCGCACCCGTTAGTGTAGCAGCGTCAATCAAACGCTGCGGTGAGTTTTCTTCTGCTGCAAGTAAACCGTCAGCTAGCACTAATCGGCCTTCAGCATCTGTATTAAGCACTTCTACAGTAATATCATTTTTGTACGTAATGATATCGCCAAGTTTAAATGCATTACTGCTAATCATGTTTTCTGCACAGCATAAGAATAGCTGCACGCGTTGATTTAAGCCTTGGCTGATTGCTAATGCCAATGCACCCGTCAATGTTGCCGCACCGCCCATGTCACTTTTCATTACAGCCATACCATCAGAAGGCTTAATGCTGTACCCCCCCGAGTCAAAGGTAATGCCCTTACCGACTAATGCTGTCGAAATTGGCGCATCCCCACTGCCAGTTGGGTTAAAATCTAATTGCAACATTGCTGGCGGGTGCTGACTACCACGACCAACAGTGTGAATACCGGTGAAACCGTGTGTTAATAATTCTTCACCCGCAATAATCTTGTACGTAATCGATTCAGGTGCCAATTGTAATAATAAGTCTGCAGCACTTTGGGCTAACTTAATCGGATACATTTCTTCTGCATCGGTATTAATGGTTTTACGCACCCAATGACTGGCTTGTTGAAATGCAATGAAATCTTTCTTTTCAATACTGCTCGCTTGCTCTAAACCAAAACAAGCTTGCTGATTTTCTTTTGCTGTGTAATAACCTTGATCAAATGCAATACGTAATTCAGTATCCCATAATTCGCCCTTTAAGGTCACTTTACCTATCCCTTGATTGGATAGTTTACGTGCCGCACGTTGTACTTGTAATGCACTCTCAGCTCCAAGATCTGCACTATCTCCACCAAGGTGAATAGAGGCGACACCAGCATTAAAACTAATTAATGCATTGTTACCCCAAAAACTGTCAGCGGGAGCAAGCGTTAGCTCAACGCTCATGAAATCCTTCATTAAATACCCTTAATATAGACATGATAATACGATTACTATAACAATACTTTTATGGTTTGTTTGGTTATGTATCATAAATATTTGTAAATCGTTTTATTATTTTGCCCATAGAGGAGCTAGTTTGAAAGAATAAAGATTGTACGTAGCAGTTGCGGGGGCTAGCTGTAACAGCCGGTTCTCTACCTGAAAGATCCGTTGGTGGCTTAATTGCTTATTTCCTTAAACTAAAAAAGCTATCGCTAGCATAACTAATTAGAAAATTGGTTATGTTAGCGATAGCCTAAACTAAATAAGAGATTAATCATTAGATTTATAAGTAGCTTTGCGTCGAAGCATTAATGTTAACCCTAATAATCCAAATCCAAATAGCGTTAAACCAGCTGGTTCACTTACATTAATAGGGGGTGGCTCTGGATATACTTGTAATAGGTCTTGTACTCCATCGTTATGATAGACATCAACAATAACGTCATTTGTCCACGTATTTAAAGAGTCAAGATAGTCTTGGGCAAGGATTGCACCACCACCGCCGAGTTGAAATAAAATAAAGTCACCAGCACCTAGATCAAAACCATTTGTATTGTAATCTTCATGCACGATCTCCCAAAGTGCAATCTGGAAGGCTGCTGCTGTGGCTGCATCAGAAACACTGGCATATTTGTTTGTATAGAGACGGCCTATGTATTCTGCCACTTCAGGTCCTGTTCCAAAAGGTTCGGGGTCCGTGGCTGGGTGAATACTAAAGTCAGCTGTATCACCAAAGTTAATTGGCTCGGTGATCTCAAGACAAAAAGCTAAAAAATCAGATTGCGTCGTATTATTGGTAAAATTAAATAACCCAGCCGATGAAAAACCAGCTCCAACACCACCGTTAACAGAATATAGAACCCCCTCATTCCAACCATTTTCCCAAGAGTTTAAGGTTGCAGAAATTGTTGTCGCACTTACTTGGTTAGCCGATAAAATTAGGCTGAAGGTTAAAATTAATTTTTGTATCAATTTCATATTTCAATTCCTATTATATATAAATACATACTCTCTAAAGCATTTGTCGTGCCATAAAAAAAACACCTTAAATACAACACGTTAAATGTAAAGAGGTAGTTTAAACATGATAAGTGTAAAAAAAATCAACACTTTAAATTAAATTTTTTAATACTTATCCTTGTTTTTGACTTGCATAAATTCGCTATTAATATGGACGCGTTCCATCTCATGCGGCGAAGGATCTACTGTTCAGACATTAGTTGACTGAGATGAAAACAAGCTTGTTATGGGAGTAGTTCCACGCATAGAGGAGCAAGTTTGAAAGAATAAAGATTGTACATAGCAGTTGTGGGGCTAGCTGTAACAGCGCTGGAAACACTCGATTTTTTACCTGAAAGATCCGTTGGTGTCTTAATTGCTTATTTCCTTAAAACCAAAAAACCATCGCTTAACATAATCAATTCAGAAAAATAGGTTAATGGCGATGGCTAATCTGAGACTAATCATTAGATTTATAAGTAGTTTTGCGTCGAATCATTGATGCTAACCCTAATAATCCAAACCCAAATAACGATAAGCTTGCTGGTTCGTTTACAGGAATAGGGGGCGGTTCTGGATATACTTGTAATAGATCTTGGGCTCCAGCGTTACGATAGACATCAACAACAACGTTATTTGTCCACGAATCTAAAGAGTTAAGATAACCAGCTGCAATATTTGCACCGCCCGGAAATGCTTGTACCAACTGAAAGTCACCTGTGTGTAAGTCAAAGCCATATGTATTGTAGTCTTCATGCACGATTTCCCAAAGTGCAATCTGGAAGGCTGCCGCTGTGCTTGCATCAGAAACACTGGCATATTGGTTTGTATAAAGGCGGCCTATGTATTCAGCCACTTCAGCCCCTGTTCCAAAAGGTTCTGGGTCTGTGGCAGAGTAAATAGTATAGTCTGCAGTATCACCGATATCGATTGGCTCATTGACCTCAAGACAAAAAGCTAAAAAATCTGATTGTGTCGTATTATTGGTAAAATTAAATAATCCAGCCGATGAGTATCCATAGCTACTGGGTGCTGTATATAAAACCCCCTCAGTCCAACCATTTTCCCAAGAGTTTAAGGTTGCAGAAATTGTAGTCGCACTTACTTGGTTAGCCGATAAAATTAGGCTGAAGGTTAAAATTAATTTTTGTATCAATTTCATATTTAAATTCCTCTTATATAAATACATACCCTCTAAAGCATTTGCCATGCCATAAAAAAAAGTATTTAAATACAGGCTATTAAATTCAATTAATAGTTTAAACATAACAAAGTGTAAAAAAAATCAACGCTTCAAAGTTAAAAAAAAGCCCATAATCAGCATATGCTAATTATGGGCTTATTCTGTATTGACGATTAGCTATTAACAATTAAATTGTTAATATTCATCAATCCAAGCAAGCATCACGGCTTCAAGTACTCTTTCACCACAATGATTAGGATCATCGGTAAAATCGTCCAACCCTAATATCATCCGACGCAAGTCTGTAAACCTGACTTGCTGTGGATCTTGCTCTGGATAATTTTCAGCTAATGTAATGGCAATCTCTGTACTATCCGACCACGCTAATGCCATAAAAACCTCCCTAAAAATATGTGCAGCAACAAATAGACTGCACACTTACTTTCAGTTTAGTTTGCTTACGCAATTTATGCGTAGGATAAAGACACCTTAGCTTAACAATCAGTTAATGGCTTTCAGATACCATGTTGATCGTGTATTTAGGGATCTCAACAACCAAATCTTCATCTTCGACGATCGCTTGGCAACCTAAACGAGAGTCCGGTTCTAAACCCCATGCTTTATCTAACATGTCATCTTCAAGCTCATCACTTTCTTCTAATGAATCAAAGCCTTCACGTACAATCACATGACAAGTAGTACAGGCACATGATTTCTCACAAGCATGTTCAATGATGATTCTATTGCGAAGCGCAACATCAAGGATCGTTTCACCTTTCTCAACGTCTACAGATAGACCTTCTGGGCATAACTCTTCATGGGGTAAAAATATAACTTTTGGCATTTCTTAGACCTTATCTACCGACTGACCCTGCAACGCTTTACGGATTGATGCATCCATACGACGAGCAGCAAAATCTTGTGTTAATTTATCGACTGTTTCAATTTCTTTTTCAATCGCATCTCTGTCATTACCTTGACGGATCTGATAAAGCGTTTGAATCGCTGTTTCAATGGCACTTTGCTCTACATTTGACAACAATGCTTTACCGTCTTGTTGTAAGGCTACGATCAGGCTTTCCATTACACGGTCTGCTTCTAGCTGTTGTTCAGCTAACATGCGCGCAGTTACATCTTCTTTCGCATATGTCATTGAATCTTTAAGCATGTTAGCCACTTCATTATCACTTAAACCATACGACGGTTTAACTTGAATAGAAGCAGATACACCCGATGATTTTTCCATCGCGGATACACTTAACAACCCATCCGCATCAACTTGGAAGGTAACACGAATATGCGCAGCACCCGCCGCCATTGGTGGAATACCTGTTAACGAGAAACGCGCTAATGAACGGCAATCATCAACCAATTCACGCTCGCCTTGCAACACGTGGATTGTCATTGCAGTTTGACCATCTTTAAACGTGGTAAACTCTTGAGCGCGTGCGACTGGAATAGTGGTATTACGTGGTATCACTTTTTCAACTAGGTTCCCCATCGTTTCAAGACCCAGTGACAATGGTGTTACGTCTAGTAATAACAGGTCTGAATCAGGTTTGTTACCGACTAATACATCGGCCTGAATCGCAGCACCAATTGCAACAACCTTATCTGGATTGATACTTGTCAGTGGCTCTTGTGCAAAGAACTCACCTACTTTTTCACGTACTAATGGTACACGTGTGGAACCGCCGACCATAACGACTTCAAGTACATCGTCTTTACTGATATCAGCGTCTTTTAACGAACGACGACATGCTAATAAAGTACGTTTGACCAATGGCTGAATAAGATCTTCAAATGTTGTTCGGCTTAATATGCCCTGCCAATTCACTGCTTCTAATGCAATATTAATCTCAACACTATCGTTATCTGTTAGTGCTTGTTTCGCATGTTTGGCTTCCGTTAGTAGTAGGCGTTGCATCGCTAACGACTGCTCACTCACAAGTCCAGCTTCAGCACTGATCCAGTCCGCAACTAAATGATCGAAATCATCACCACCCAGTGCAGAATCACCGCCTGTTGCAAGCACTTCGAACACGCCTTTATTTAAACGTAAAATAGATATATCAAACGTACCGCCACCCAGATCATAAACCGCAATAATACCTTCTTGGCCAGCATCTAAACCATACGCGATCGCGGCAGCCGTTGGTTCGTTTAATAATCGTAAAACATTTAACCCTGCAATATTTGCAGCGTCTTTCGTGCCTTGACGTTGTGCATCATCAAAATAGGCGGGTACCGTGATCACCACACCGTTAAGCTCACCTGCAAGTGTCTCAGTGGCACGTGCTGCTAATGCTTTTAGAATTTCTGCAGATACTTGTACTGGATTAAGTTCACCAGCCACCGTCTTAATTAACGGTTGGCCCGATGCCGACTCAACAAGTACATTAGGAATACGCGTAGTATTAATATCAGTGAATGCTTTACCCATCAAACGCTTTACCGAAGAAATGGTATTTTCTGGATCGGTTATCGCTTGTTGTGCTGCGTCGTCACCAACCACAACTGAATCTGTAGTATAATGAACCACTGACGGTAAAATATCTCGACCAGTCTTATCAACTAACGTTTCAGCACTGCCACTACGGACGCTTGCCACTAATGAATTCGTTGTACCTAGATCGATACCAACAGCAAGTTTATGCTCATGAGGTGCTGCCGTTTGTCCCGGTTCAGCAATTTGAAGTAATGCCATGTTTTAGGTTCTTAAATTTAAATTATTTGATTAATAATCAAGTAAACTATCTTCAAGTGTACTTAATTGTGTTTGCAGTTTGCAGACAAACTTTAATTTACGCACTACATTTGCCGCGTCGTTATAATGCTCAGCGCTGATTAATTTATTAAATTCTTGCAGGTACGCTTTAATCGATAATGTTAATTCATCATCAAAGTCTGCAATTTCTTGCTCAGGATCAGCTGAATGCGGAATTTCTTCAAGACGCTCGTGTTGTTCCATCTGCTGCATAAGAAACATTGGGTCTTGCAATGTTTGTTGCTCACCACGGATATCTTCATGACAAACGGCAAGGATATATTCAGCACGTTGAATTGGCGACTTAAGAATTGAATAAGCATCATTAACTTGTGATGATTTTTGCACCGCTAATAAACGCTCGCGCTCACTGTTATTGGCAAAATTATCCGGATGTAGTGAGCGCTGTAATTCTCGATATGTTATAGCTAAACTGGCATTATCTAGTTCAAAATTAACGGGTAAACCAAACAGCTCAAAATGGTTCATCTGACGACCTTTACTGAATAGATTAAATAAACAAAACCCAAATAACGAGGTTATTTGGGTTTATCAATATTATACGCTGAAGCTTTCACCGCAGCCGCATTCGCCTTTCAGGTTGGGATTGTTAAATTCAAACCCTTCATTAAGGCCTTCTTTAACGAAATCTAACTCGATCCCGTCAAGATAAACGAGGCTTTTTTTATCCACGATAACGGTAACGCCTTTTTCAACAAAAACTTCGTCGTTCTCGTCAATAGCGTCAACAAACTCAAGGACATAAGCTAAGCCAGAGCAACCAGATGTTTTCACACCTAGGCGTAAACCGGCACCTTTACCACGTTTATCAAGGTAGCTAGCAACACGCGCTGCAGCAGAGTCAGATAAGGTAACTGCCATATTAAGCTCCTAAGACACTTTTTTCTTTTTGTAATCATCAATTGCAGCTTTAATTGCATCTTCAGCAAGAATTGAACAGTGAATTTTCACTGGTGGTAATTCTAGCTCTTCAGCAATAGTCATATTGGTGATTTCGCCTGCTTGCTCAATGCTCTTGCCTTTTACCCATTCGGTAACAAGTGAGCTTGATGCGATAGCTGAACCACAACCATAAGTTTTAAATTTAGCATCTTCGATAATGCCGTCATCATTAATTTTAAGTTGTAACTTCATTACGTCGCCACACGCTGGTGCGCCTACCATACCTGTTGCGATAGATGGATCATTTTTATCAAATGAACCTACGTTACGTGGGTTTTCATAATGGTCGATTACTTTTTCGCTATAAGCCATGATATAACTCCTTCAAACTAAATATAAATCTTCGTGAAACAAGGGTGAACGATTAGTGGTGATCCCACTCGATAGTGCTTAAATCGATACCATCTTTAAACATCTCCCATAGAGGTGACATTTCACGAAGTTTACTGATGTTTTCTTCAATGATGCTGGTTGCATAATCCACTTCTTCTTCAGTCGTAAAACGGCCGAATGAGAAACGAATTGAGCTGTGTGCCATTTCATCGTTTAGGCCTAATGCACGCAGTACATAAGACGGTTCTAGACTTGCTGATGTACAAGCAGAGCCTGAAGAAACAGCAAGATCTTTCAGTGCCATCATTAATGACTCACCTTCAACAAAGTTGAAGCTTACGTTCAAGTTACTTACGATACGTTGTTCAGCATGACCATTTAGATATACTTCTTCGATACCTGCGATACCTGCCCAGAAACGTTTACGTAATGCTTCAGCATGGTCATTATCTTTTTGCATTTCTTCTTTAGCAATGCGGAAAGCTTCACCCATACCCACGATTTGGTGAGTTGGTAATGTACCACTACGCATACCACGTTCATGGCCTCCACCGTGCATTTGTGCTTCTAGGCGGATACGCGGTTTACGTTGAACGTATAATGCACCAATACCTTTAGGACCATAAATTTTATGTGCCGATACCGATAACATATCTACTTTTAGTTCAGAGAAATCGATTGGTAATTTGCCCGCGCTTTGCGCAGCATCTACATGGAATAAGACTTTCTTAGAACGACAAAGTTCACCCAATGCAGCAATATCATTAATCGCACCGATTTCGTTATTCACGTGCATGATACTAACAATGATTGTATCTTCACGGATTGCAGCTTCAAGGGTTTCAACCGTAATTAGACCTTCAGGTGTTGGGTCTAAATAAGTTACTTCGTATCCTTCACGCTCAAGCTGGCGACAAGTATCCAGCACAGCTTTATGCTCAATTTTACTTGTGATGATATGCTTGCCTTTCTTGTTATAAAAATGCGCAGCACCTTTAATCGCAAGATTGTTTGATTCAGTTGCGCCCGAAGTAATTACAACTTCTCGTGGGTCTGCATTTACTAAATCTGCAATTTGATTACGAGCAATGTCTACTGCTTCTTCAGCTTGCCAGCCGAAACGGTGTGAACGAGACGCAGGGTTACCAAAAATGCCGTCCATAGTTAAGCATTGCATCATTTTTTCTGCTACACGTGGATCTACAGGCGTAGTGGCAGAATAATCCAAATAAATAGGTTTTTTCATTTAGTCATTGCTCCATACAACACCGTTAAACGCTAACAGTGTTCATACTTATAATTATAATTCTATTATGTTTTTATTAAACAATTATCAAATAATATTTACATCAATTTTATTTAACATTTGACGGTCATGATCTTGTTCGTTGACAATCTGCTTTATCTCATTATTTGCCATCAAATCAGCAAGCGATATGTTATCAAGAAAATCACTAATCCGTTCACTTAAATCATCCCAAAGTGAATGCGTTAAACAGCGTTTTCCATCATGACAACCACCCGAAGAATCACACCTAGTCGCTTTTACATTCTCATCAACGGCTTCAATAATCATGCCGACAGAAATCAGCCCAGGTAACATGCCTAACATATAGCCACCACCGGGTCCTCTTGCACTTGCTACCAGTTTCTTCCGACGTAATCGAGAGAATAACTGTTCCAAATACGACAGGGAAATACTTTGTCGTTCAGATATTTCAGCCAGTGGTACAGGTTTCATTTCTGCGTGCAATGCAAGATCAATCATAGCTGTAACGGCGTAACGTCCTTTCGATGTCAATCGCATAGCAACCTCTAAAACTGTTATTTACACTTATGGTTACATACCCGACTTAAATGGTCAAGTATATACCTGACTAATTTACTCAGGTATATGCTTGATGCCATGATAAGCTGTTCGGCGATGCCAAATTATTTTTTTAAATTACGCTGAATAGATACCAATGCACCACGTAAAATATTTAACTCAACCGCTTCAGGGCGAGCACGTGTAAACAATCGACGTAAACGATTCATCACGATCCCTGGGTGGGCTTTATTAATAAAACCAGTATCCCACAATGTTTCTTCAAGGTGAGTGTGGAACATTTCCAGTTCAGCTTGCTTTGGATACGGGTTATCTTGCTCTGGATAGGTGTTGGTAGCAAGATATGCCATACGTGTTTCGTACGTTAAAATCTGTACTGCCATAGCTAAATTTAATGAGCTGTATTCAGGGTTTGCAGAAACACATACATGATAAGTACATTTTTGTAGCTCATCATTGGTCAAGCCAATACGCTCACGACCAAACACTAATGCAACAGGGTAATTAGGTACTTCTTCAATTAGCTTTAAACCCGCTTCACGCGAATCAAGCATTGGCCATTGCAGCGTACGTGAACGCGCACTTGTACCAATGACAAGACCACAATCTGTTACTGCTTCTTCTAAGGTATCGACAATGATTGCATTTTCTAATACATCTGCGGCACCTGCAGCTAATGCTACTGATTTTTCATCAATCTCACATAAAGGTGCAACTAATACCAATTGCGTGAAGCCCATTGTTTTCATTGCACGAGCAGCTGAACCAATATTACCAGGATGAGATGTACCGACTAATACAACTTTTACGTTTGCTAACATAATTAATGAATACCTAAAAAGATGCATAATAGAAAAAAGGCCATTTAAACGACGAGTTTAAAACAATGGTTAGACTATTATTGGAGTTGTTAATTTACTGGTCGCGGATTCTATCACAGTAAACAAGGTATATCTTCTTTCAATATCAATACCTCCCCTGCTTATTCTCATCTATTTTTACTTTTACTTTGACTTACATCTCTTTTTTACATAACCATTATTGAATATGACACCCTGTCCGACAATAATAAACCTCAACGATTTCATGCAACTAAAGTTAACCTAAGGATGGAAAAATGAAACGATTAATGATGATCGCAATAATGCTATCGACAACATTTCTCAATTATGCAAATGCTACAAATTATACAGAAACCAAATATCCAATTGTACTCGTGCATGGTTTTTTAGGCTTTGATGATATTCAAGGTTATGACTATTTCTACAAAATAGCGCAAAAGCTAAGACAAGATGGTGCCACCGTTTTTACCGCACAAATATCTTCAACCAATACAACCGAAATTAGAGGCGAGCAGCTTTTAAAACAAGTTAAACAATTTTTAGCTCTGAGTGGCGCGAGTAAAGTGAATCTTATCGGACACAGCCATGGCGGTCCAACGTCTCGCTATGTTGCGTCAGTAGCGCCAGAACTCGTGGCTTCAGTTACAAGTATTGGTGGTGTTAACAAGGGCTCTAAAGTCGCTGATTTATTCTATACCGTAGCGCCTGATGGCACTTTGATTAATACTGCTGGTGCAACTATTATCGGCTACATATCAAAAATAGCGCAATTTTTATCAAACGGTTCAGCACTTCCAGTTGACCCAGTAGGCGCTTTAAAAGCATTAACGACGCATCAATCGCTTGCGTTTAATAAAAAATACCCAGCAGGTGTGCCAACCACAGCATGTGGTCAAGGTGACCCAGTAGTAATAAGTACAGTGAATGATGTACAGCACAAAGTGTACTATTATTCTTGGACTGGAGACAGATTAGTAACAAGTCCTAAAGATGCGCTAATTGACGTACCGCTAAAGGCTATAAGTTTACTCGCTTTTGGTTCGTCATGGTTGGGTGGTGAAGACAATGATGGCATGGTCGGCGTTTGTAGCACTCACTTAGGTAAAGTGATTGGTACTTATCGAATGAACCATGTTGATGAAATTAATCAGGTGCTTGGCCATACAGCATTATTCCTCTCTGTTCCAAGTTTGTACCGTCAACATGCAAACCGCTTAAAACTACAAGGTTTATAGAATGAAAAAGGCTACACTAGTAATCACAGTTATCGCAGCGGCTGCTAGTGTAGCCTATCTAGCATTGAATGATAAACCGATAAATAAACAGGCAGTAAAGGCTATTAAGTTAGCCACTCATTCAGCAGTAATAGTCAAAAATAATAAGACTACAGAAGTAGTGATCAAACATGAAAACACGATGCCATTAGCCGTCCGCGTCGATAGCTCACCGATTCAAGTATCATCTCAACAAGACACTGAAATTGATCAAACATCATTACGAGGTATGTTTGACTATTTTCTATCTGGTTTTGATGAAACAGAAATGGATATTGAACAATTAAAAGCGAACGTCAAAAGATTCATCACAAATAATCCTGAACGATATAGCACAGCAGATTATGATTTATTCGAACGCTTTCTGCTATATAAACAATCTTTACTTTCGATAGATGTAAACCAAGACCCGAATATTGATGATTTAGAACGTTTTGATAGTGAATTACGGGATAAACAATTAGCCCTATTTAGCACAGCAGAGCAAAAGTTACTTTTTAATAACGAGAATTTACATCGGCAAGTCACCATCAAAAAACTCTATTTAAAATCTATTGCAGTATCTCAAGAAGACTATTTCTACCTCCTTAAAGAAGAGTTGTCCAACTTCCCAGAAGAAATTAGTCGAGTTTATCAAGATGATCTTGTGACATCTGAACTAAATCAAATAGCAAACTATGACAATGAACAACAGCGATACCTTGCTTATGAAGCATTGGGAGGGGCTGAAGTTGCGGTAAGAATGACAGAGTTTGAACATCAGGAAACTGAACTCGATAACAAAATAAATGCCTATTTAGCCCAGCGAAGAGATATCCTAAGCGATACTCATAATTTAAATAAAGACACTCACATTCGCGATCTAAGAGACTCACTTTTTGATCTATCAGAACAAAAGCGGATTAAGTCCCTTGAATACATAGATGATCTATAATGTATGTATTTATTGCCACCATTCGATACTAAAATCAGGTAAAATGGCATTAATAAAATAAGACGAAATAACTTTTGAACATTTTAACAAAGTTGGGTATAATCCGCGCCCTAATTCCCGTTCTTTCAAAAATTTGGTGGTAATAGTATGCATCCGATGCTAACAATCGCGAACCGTGCTGCGCGTGACGCAGGTAATGTAATCGTAAAAGCTTATGGTGACCCAAGCAAGACTAAAGTAGAGCAAAAAGGCACAAATGATTTTGTGACTAACGTAGACAAAGAAGCTGAAGCAGCTATTATCGCTACAATTAAAAAAGCCTACCCAGAGCATACTATCATCGCAAAAGAAAGCGGTGCTACAACTGGTACAGATACAGACTACCAGTGGATCATTGACCCACTAAACGGTACGACTAACTTTGTTAAAGGTATTCCACATTTCGCTGTATCTATCGCTTTACACGTTAAAGGTAAAGCTGAAGTTGCTGTTATCTTTGATGCTATCGGTGATGAAATCTTCTCAGCTTGTCGTGGTAAAGGCGCACAATTAAACGGTTACCGTTTACGTGCTGGCTCTGCTAAAGATTTATCAGGCACTGTTCTTGCTACTAGCTTCCCACACAACATGAAGCACCAGCAAGATACTTACCTAAACATCTTTGGTGCATTATTCTCTGAATGTTCTGATATCCGTGCAGCTGGTTGCCCAGCACTTAACCTTGCTTACCTAGCAGCTGGTCGTATCGACGGTTTATGGAGCATGGGTCAAAAACCTTGGGAAACTGCAGCAGGTAACTTAATTGCCACTGAATCAGGCGCAATCGTAACTGATTTCGCTGGCGGCCATGATTTCTTCAAATCTGGTAACTCAGTTGCTGCATCACCACGCGTACTTAAAGATATGCTTGCTAAGATCCGTCCTAACCTGACTGAATCTCTAGCTAAATAACTTAATTTCAACTAAATAGTAGTGTTAACGCGCTACATTATTGAGTAGAAAATTAAGTAAAAAAAGGCCCCGTACTTGTTACAAGTACGGGGCCTTTTTTATTTAAAATGACGACACTACGTTACATCACCATGATGTTGGGACTCACCATTTACTGATCAAATATTACATAATGACACTAAGTCATCAAATTAGGCATTAGTTTAAAATAAACTCGTTTATGATTAATCACTTTGTTCATTTTTTTGCACAAGAAACCCAAATTTCAAGGATGAAACAGTAATGATGATAAAATTTAAACGACCTAAAATATTACCGCTAGCAGTGGCCTTAACCGTTACCGCAAGCCTTAGCTTAGCAGGCTGTTCCAGTATGCAGCAGGCTGTCGCCGCCAGCCCAAGTGTGAGTAACGTGTGGGGGCTAGGTGAAATGCCAATAGAAAATCTCAATGCCTTGTACACCAACGAACAGTCACAATGGATGGATGTAAATGGAATGCGTATCCATTACCGTGACGAAGGCAACCCGAATGGTCAGCCGATTGTATTAATACACGGTATTCTATCATCATTACATACATGGAAAGAATGGAATAAAGGCTTAGTGGATAAGTACCGGATCATCAGCCTTGATATGCCAGGATTTGGTTTAACTGGTGGTCCAGAAAATCCAGATGACTTTTCTGAAGCACTATTACATTCATCTTTTGAGCAATTTATTACCCAATTGAAACTTGATGATTTTATTCTGGTCGGTAATTCTCTCGGCGGTTATATTTCAGCTCATTATGCAGCTAACTACCCAGATAAAATTAAAAAGCTTATCCTAATCGATCCTGCAGGCGCGCCACAAGATCTGCCATTTATTTTAAGTTTTGCGAGTCTACCCGGTATCAATACATTGGCAGCAAATGTATTTCCTCCCTTCATTATCGCAATGGGAGTCAAGGACGTATACGGTAATAAAGACCTAATCACCAAAGAGAATATGGACCGTTATATTCATCTCTCTTTGCGTCCTGGAGCGAAACAAGCTTATGCCAATACGATTGCAATGCTAGATGAAAAAAATAGCCAAAAAGCGCCATTAGACTTCGCTACCATCACAGCTCCGACTTTATTAATGTGGGGTAACAAGGACATTTGGGTGCCACAAAAACTCAGCGAGCAATGGTTGCAAAACATACCGGGGTCCAGATTAATTACTTATCCAAACGCAGGTCATGTACCGATGGAAGAGATCCCACAACAAACGCTCAATGATGCACTAGCTTTCATTAATTCAAAATAATTCGATTATTCAATAATACGTGGTTATTAGCACTTTTTCATGGGTTATTAACCACGCAGCTCCTCATTATTAGTCTCGCCATTCTAGTTTTTGTCATCGTATCATCATCCTTGCTTAATTTAGCTGTCACAGTACTGCTCAATACTTATCAACGATACAAATATTTATCAAATAACACAGTACTACCAAATATTGGTATTTACTCTAGGCTTGTTAAAGCAAGCGCAATATATCGAGGTTGCTATGATAAAAACAGCACTTGTTGTAGAAGGTGGAGGTATGCGTAGCGTATTTACCGCAGGAGTCTTAGATACCTTTTTAGAACAAGGTTATGACCCCTTTGATCTGTTTATTGGTAGTTCAGCAGGGACGCTGAATCTCTCAGCGTATATTGCTGGACAAAAAAAATATTCAGTTAGACTCATTAATCATCTGGCTAAATCAACGACGTTTGTCAATTGGACCCGCTTTTTAAAAGGCGGAAATGCCATGGAGCTTAGAGAATTACATGATTTATTAGTATTGCATGATCCAATAGACCTAAACAAAGCGAAACGTCGACTAAACTCACGTCCATTTGTCATCACCAGTTGTGATAGATCAAAAGGTAAAGCAAGTTATCAAATAGCTGAACCCAGTCAATGGTTCCAACAAATCATCGCGTCATGCGCGCTACCTATCGTTTTTCGCCCCGGAGTAAAACTTGGGGATGACATCCACATTGATGGTGGCTTAGTAGATCCTATACCAGTAAAGAAAGCGGTCGACTTAGGTGCCAATAATATTATTGTGATCAGGACCAGAACCCGACGTTGGGTAGAAAAACTATCCGTTTTAGAACGCCTACTTACGTTCTGGGTTAGACACGATACAATACTCACCAAATTACTTGGTAATTACAGCAAAGAATACAACAGTACTTGCGAATTCATGCGCAATCCACCAGCAGGGATTAATATTATCGAAATAGCGCCTGATGAAGAACTGCAAACCCCCACGTTAACACGTCAAGTTAACACACTCGAAGGCGATTATAGTGCAGGTATTAAAGCCGCGACGTTATTCTTACAACGTCATTAGGCACCAATAAAAATGGGCTGAACACGTAATATAACGTATTCAGCCCAGCATCACCTAATTATTCGCTGGTAAGTAAAGGGTGGTCAGCCGGTAATTTTCGAGATATCCAAATGGCTAATTTATGTTTAATATTGAGAGTCGTTTCTTGATCTTTAGCCAGAGGCTGCATCAGTTTATCAAACACTAAGGCTTTATAGATATATTGCGCTTTAACGTCTTCTGGATCTGTCGTTGTAAATGTACTACCGCGTTGCTGTAGATACTGAGTACCTAATGCGATCGCAGCTTTAAATAATTTCTTTTCATTTTTCAGTTTTGCCATCATTCCCTCTTCACATCACAGACAGCTAATCTCGCTGAGTACACTCTGTTATAGCACGATTAAGAACAAATAAATGTGAAATTTCAATTATAAATCAGGTTTTAATTGACTGATATTTTTCAGAATCAATGACGTGATGTGCTTCCATCGCGTAAATATCATTATATTCATGTTCAATTAACAAACCAAAGTTAGCAGAAAGCAAACCGATATCCTGCAATGATAGGTCTTCGAGGGACCAGACGGGTGTTGCATAATCACAAATATAATAACCTTGTAATTGCGCACTCGGATTTTCAACTATCATGAGGCGCTCAATGGCATAACACTCATCAATACCTGCAACAGACAAGCAAACGTTATCGGCCATGAGTAAGACACTGAATGTCACCTTAGAATCTGGCAGTTCTAATAAATAACAGAGTTTTTTAGGCATTGTTACACTCATCATAAAAGTTAAATTCCATTTCAAAGAGTAGAACAAATTTTAACTATGGCACTCATATTTGGTTAATTCATTCTATTTTTTATCATTTATCATATATAACAGCCATTTTATCCTGCAAAAATAAAACTCAACGGATAGGAACCGCTGAATTTTGTATAAATATAAACCTTATTTATTCACTTTAAATTGTTGCAGCTAACTCAGAACCTTGCTTTATCGCACGCTTAGCATCTAACTCAGCAGCCACATCAGCGCCACCAATCAAGTGAACTTGCTGCTTAGCGGCTACTAACTGCGCTTCTAGCTCTCGTAATGGGTCTTGCCCAGCACATACAATAATATTATCAACATTCAATACCAGAGGTTCACCAGCAACCTGAATATGCAAACCTTGGTCATCAACTTTAACATACTCAACACTGTTCATCATGACCACCTTCTTACTCGCGAGGCCAGCTCTATGAACCCAACCAGAGGTCTTACCTAATCCAGCACCAACCTTGCTGGCTTTGCGTTGTAATAAATAAATGTCACGTGCCGCCGCCGATTTTTCAGCAGCCATTAAACCACCGCGATTTTGCATCGTTAAATCAACGCCCCATTCACGCATAAAGGTATCAATATCCTGACTGGCTGTTGGCGCTGTTGACTGGTGATCATGAGTAAGGTATTCCGCGACATCAAAACCAATACCACCAGCGCCAATAATGGCAACCTTACTCCCTACCGATTTTTTATCTCGTAACACATCAAGGTAAGACAATACTTTATTATGGCCAATACCCTCAATAGCCGGTGTACGTGGCGCAATGCCGGTCGCTAATACCACATCATCAAAACCGTTAGCGATAAGCTCATCCGCTGAAACACGCTTATTCAACATAATTTCTACGCCAAGCTTTGTCGCCATCGTAGTAAAGTAACGTAATGTCTCATAAAACTCTTCTTTACCAGGTACTTGCTTAGCAACATTAAACTGTCCACCCAGCTCAGACTTATCATCAAAAATAGTTACCTTGTGTCCACGCTGGGCAGCAACGGTTGCAAATGCTAAACCAGCAGGACCAGCACCGACCACTGCAATTCGCTTGCTCACTGGTGATTTCACATAATTTAATTCCGTTTCGCGACAAGCCCGCGGGTTAACCAAACAAGAGGTTAATTTCATACTAAAGGTATGATCTAAACATGCTTGATTACAGCCAATACAAGTATTGATCTCATCACTCTTACCTGCCGCGGCTTTATTCACAAACTCAGGATCGGCTAAGAATGGGCGCGCCATCGACACCATGTCTGCATGACCTTGCTCAAGCACTGACTCTGCGATTTCGGGGGTGTTAATGCGGTTTGTCGTAATCAAAGGGATTGATACTTCCCCTTTTAATTTTGCGGTCACTTTTGTAAATGCCGCTCTTGGTACTTTAGTCACGATCGTTGGTACACGAGCTTCATGCCAACCGATACCCGTATTAATGATGGTAGCCCCCGCTTTCTCAATGGCTTTTGCCAGCGCCACGACTTCTTGCCAAGAGCTGCCTTTTTCAATCAGATCCAACATAGACAAACGATAAATAATAATAAAATCGGTGCCGACCTTTTCGCGTACCTGCCTTACAATTTCAACGGGGAAACGGATACGGCTTTCGAAACTACCACCCCATTCATCGTCACGTTGATTGGTGTGTTCAACAATAAACTGGTTAATCAAATAACCTTCCGAACCCATGATCTCAACACCATCATAATTCGCAGATTGCGCAAGCCCGGCGCAGTTAACAAACGCAGCGACCTGTTGATATACTTCTTCCGTTGTTAGCGCACGTGGACGCGCAGGGTTAATTGGGGCTTGGATTGCTGATGGCGCGACAGGTTGCTTGCTATACGCATAACGACCAGCATGCAAAATCTGCATACAAATTTTACCACCCGCTTCATGCACCGCTGCGGTTACTTCTTTATGCGCTTCAGCTTCTTCAACGGTATCCATTTTAGAGCCGCCTTGAAACACGGATCCTTCAGGGTTAGGTCCAATACCGCCAGTCACAATCAAGCCTACACCACCCGCTGCACGTTCGGCAAAATAAGCCGCCATACGTGTAAAACCATTGCTGACTTCTTCAAGTCCGGTATGCATTGACCCCATTAATACGCGGTTTTTCAATTGGGTAAAACCCAGATCGAGTGGTGTTAATAAATTTGGATAATTATTTTGTGCTGACATGGTTCACCCCATTGCTTTGGCTATTTGGTTCAGAGTTTATTATTTTTATTTTGTTAAAAGTAGCGTTAAAGCACGACGGATACAATGCTCATGATATACAATTAACTATCTTTAGTTAGCAAAGGTTGATTTTTGACTAGCATGTGTGATTACGGATATGGATTCAATGACGGAAACAATAAATTCAAAAGTAAGCTTAGGGGATATTTCGGTTAACTTTTTGCAGCAAATGAGTCTAACCAGTAATAAGCTCAGTTACGATATCAGTCCTATTTTAGCCAAATACAATGTTTCCATCGCGCAACTCAGTGCCCATCATGGCCGCTTATCTATTCCAAAATATATGCGCATAGGTTTTGAGTTAATGCAACAAACTGGGCGCGAAGACCTGGGCTTACTGATGGGAGAAAATGTCTGCTTTCAACATTATGGTATGCTGGGATTTGCCTGTATGTCTGCCATTAATATTAGCACCATGGCACAAGTACTCGCCCAATATGAAAGTTTGTTAAGTCAAAATGTGCGAGGTCATTCAACGTTTATCACAACGCCAGAGCCGACACTCACCTTTTATTCGATTGCCCCGTATAACCCCTATAATTATTTTGTGGTGGATTCAGTCTTGGCAAGCTGGTTCACCTTACTGACCTCTCGAACCATGCACTTAAACCAGTCTGTTGATATTATCAAAGAGGTGCATATTGAATACCCAGAACCAAAGAACAGCGAACGCTATCACGCATTTTTTCAATGCGCAGTTATTTTTGACTCCACATTTAATGGCTTAGTATTGAATAGTCAGCATATCAAAACGCTATTACCCGATGCCTGTATGAGTAGTTATCTGCAAGCCCAGCAGTTATGTCAAAATGAACTACAACAGCTGCAACAAAATCAGGATTGGCAAACGAAGGTTATCGAAAAAGTCAGTCATAATCTGGTGGGTAACATGCCCGATATCAATCAAGTAGCGGCACTGCTTGGAACATCAGCCTGGACGTTAAGACGCCGCTTATACAAAGAAAATACTAACTATCAAGGTATCATGGATAAAACAAGAAAAGGTCTGGCATTGAGTTATGTCCGTGATACCCAGCTTTCCTTCAGTGAAATATCGTATTTATTGGGCTTTGCCACACCAGCTGCATTTTATAAAGCCTTTCGACGTTGGACAGAGAGTACACCAAAGAATTACCGACAAGCGTTTATAAACAAGCGCGAATAAATGCCTTAAACTCTAATACCAGCTGCTCGGCTTCGGTATTCCGTTGTTGCAGACGTAATAGCTCGATCACACACTCGACGGTACTTAGTCCACCTTCTAGTTGATTGGCACGTAAAACGAATTCTGACGCTTGCTTCGCATTCAAGGTTATCTTAGGTAAGTCTTGCAAATACTCGCTTTGACGATACATCTTACGTGCTTCTTGCCATGTACTATCCAGTAACACAAGACCATCAAAATCATGTATGTCATGCTTGTGTTCTGCATCTGGTGCAAGTATTGCCACCCGACCGGACTTGATCGCAGTTAACAATTGACTATCGGGTTCTTTACGACGCCAAGGCACAACACTTGTTTCATCGGGGAGAAACTGTTGAACTAATTTGCCGGTATTACTGCGGCGCGAAAACTCTCTCTCGTGGGTAACAAGGTATATATGCATGAATTTATAACTTCAATCGATGAAACAGGATAAATACTAAATAAGAGGTAAAGTAACCGCTATCATTATACTCTACAGTAGGTATCAACTAAGTTGTAAATATAACGAGGAGCTACTATGTTCGCATTTAGTAAACACATTATCAGTAAATTACGCTATATCTTATCACTCTTTTTTAGCCCTAACGAATCCGCTAAATCCAATATGATCTTTATGACAATATAATCATCAGCTAAGATACACATTATTATCATCGATAAGGTATGCTTTGCATTTTCATCTTATCCATTCATAAAGGGAACACATGTCTAAAATCCAACTTTATCAACGTTTAGCCCAACAAGCTGACGCTTTAATGGCTGAAGAAACAAACTTAATTGCCAACTTAGCTAACCTAAGTGCGTTATTATTCATGGAGCTGGAAGATATTAATTGGGCGGGTTTTTATCTTTACGAAAATGACGAGTTAGTATTGGGTCCTTTCCAAGGTCTACCTGCTTGTATTCGAATTCCGGTTGGTCGAGGTGTTTGCGGTACGGCTGCAAGTACATTACAGACACAATTAGTCACGGATGTGCATGACTTCCCAGGCCATATAGCCTGCGATGCAGCAAGTAACTCAGAAATCGTGGTGCCGATTGTTATTAACGATAAATTGATCGGTGTGCTGGATATAGACAGTCCAAGCATTGGTCGTTTTGATAATGATGACTTAATGGGGGCTGAACTACTTGTTAACCAACTCGTTAAGCGTTTAACAGCCTAAAACGACAATTATTCACCGCCGATAATTAATTATAACGATAAGGCCTGTAATTCATAAGCACAGGTCTTTGTGATGATCGCTATACGACGCCCTAAGTATTTGGCGGTATCCAGATCACTGCGGTGAACTTCCCCTTCAGGATTATGCCCAACAACACCTAACTGACATCCGAGACGATTTAGCCCCACGCTATTATAACCACCCGCAATATCGAGTCCAATCCATAACATGCCATGCTGACTGGCTAATGTCGCCATATATTGAACCGTGTTTGCCTGATCACCGTTAAGGCAACTACCAACGGTAAAGCCACCAGCAAATTTATTACGCCATTGTTGGCTATCCCAACGCTCACTTGTCGCATCTGAAAATGCTTTAAACTGACCTGCAACACCACCCATATAAGTTGGCGATCCAAATATAATGGCATCGGCATTATCAAGCAGACACATCAATTCATCATTATCAAAACGGCCTTCGAACATGTCCCAAGCTTGTATCTGACATTCAATGACTTTAACATCCTCAACGGTGTTAATGCCTGAGATAACTTCTCGAGCCAGGGCCTGAGTTGAACCTGACGCCGAAAAATACACGACTGCAACTATGGTCAAACAAAACCTCTCACGCTATCCATATTCATTAACCTATATCCCTATTTACACCTAGCACTACTAATAGTGTAGTGCGGCACTGAATATCTGCAGCTTAAATACAGGTATTCAGTTAATCACAAATAGTATCAGTCTTTGCGCTAAGGTATACAGTTAAACACCGCAAATATGATTTAAATATTCCTGTCACTGATTTTCAAGCATAAAAAAAGGCCTGTAAAAACAGACCTTTCTATCAATAAAAACTTACACTATTATTTTTTACTCTTATAGTGCGACATCATACGGCGACGTTTTTTCTGTTGCGATAATGATAAGCTATTTTTCTTATCAGCAAACGGATTGTCACTGTCACGGAATTCAACCTTAATCGGTGTACCCATGATTTTTAATGAACGACGGAAGTAGTTGATCAAATAACGGCGATATGAATTCGCTAATTTTGTTACTTGATTACCATGCACAACAATCAATGGTGGATTATAGCCACCCGCGTGCGCATAACGTAGCTTAACACGACGACCAGCATGCATTGGCGGCTGATGATCATCCACAGCCATACGTATAATACGCGTTAACATAGACGTTGATACACGCTTAGTTGATGAGTCGAATGCTTCTGTAATCGATTCAAATAAGTGACCAACACCAGTACCGTGTAATGCAGAGATAAAGTGAATACGTGCAAAGTCAATAAAGCCTAAACGACGATCCAGTTCAGATTTAATACGATCTTTCACGTCAGTATCTAGACCATCCCACTTATTCACTGCAATCACAATTGAGCGACCAGAGTTAATTGCAAAGCCTAACAAGGTTAAATCTTGTGCTGTTACACCAACGCGTGCATCAAATACCATTAATACAACATTAGCATCATCAATTGCTTGTAATGCTTTAACAATCGAGAACTTCTCAACCGCTTCATTGATATTTTTACGACGACGTACACCTGCTGTATCGATAAGCATGTAGTTACGACCATCACGCTCCATCGGTATGTAAATACTGTCACGAGTGGTACCCGGCATATCATAAACAACAACGCGCTCTTCACCTAAGATACGGTTAACTAACGTTGATTTACCAACGTTAGGACAACCAATCATCGCTAATTTAATCGGTAAACTCGCATAATCTTCGTCGCGTTCCTCACCTTCCTCTTCTTCTGGTAATAACTCACCATTTACAAAAGGGTCTGCGTCAGAGAATTCTTCCTCATCTTCAAGGTCAGCAACTTCAACATGTGCTAATGCTTCTTCAATAAGAATATTAGTACCACGACCTTGCGATGCTGCAATTTGGTAAATATCACCAAGTGCAAGCGCATAGAATTCAGCAACAGCAACATCGCCATCGAGGCCATCTACTTTGTTGGCAACAAGAAATACTTTTTTCTCTTGTTTACGTAAATGTTCAGCAATTGCTTGGTCAGAAACCGTTAAGCCTGCACGTGCATCTACTAAAAATAATACGGCATCAGCTTCTTCAATCGCCAGTAGCGACTGATCAGCCATTTTTGCATCAATCCCTTCTTCATCGCCATTAATACCGCCGGTATCAACTACAATGAACTCACGACCAGCTAAGTTAGCTTGTCCATATTTACGGTCACGAGTTAACCCTGGGAAATCGGCAACAAGTGCGTCCCGGGTACGAGTTAAGCGGTTGAACAATGTTGATTTACCAACATTAGGGCGTCCAACCAATGCAATTACAGGGGTCATATATAACCTCAGCCTCAATACGGCTCTAGTAAAATGAAAGTCACTTATTTAAAAGGACAAAATGCGCCTCTCGGCGCAATAAATTATTTTGATGGTATTCTATCTAGGGATTTAAATTGGTTTCTTTACAGCAACCAATTTACCACTGCGGCTTTGAACATAGAGGTATTTTTCTGAGTTCAATGCTTTAGAAAATAGTCCATCACTATCAATTAATTGTTGTGCAACCAACTTACCGGTTTTACGATCTAGCCAGTGTAAATAGCCTTCTTTATCACCGACAACAATATTGTTACCCGAGACAACTGGTGCAGTTACACCGCGTAGTGCTAAGCGATTCTGTGACCATAAAGTAAGGCCATTACGACGGTCAATTGCATGAATACGACCTTCCGTATCAGTTAAAAATAGCTCGAAGCCCGCCACAGTAAGATCTTTTACCGACGCGTAAGCACGTTTCCAAAGCACCTTACCAGAACGCAATTCAATGGCCATTAACTCACCATTAAAAGCAGATGTATAAACATCAGTACCACGCGCTACCGCTTGGCCATTTACATCAACTAGACGGTCAATGTCATTCGCGCCTTTTGGCTTGGCAACGTTCACTTCCCAGATCAATCGACCATTAGCAAGGAATACTGCCGCTAGTTTACCATCACTGCGACCATAAATCGCTGCTCCATTAGTGGTGATTGGCGAATTATTACCACGTAAAGTCAAAGCTGGTAATTCTGAGCTTTGGATCCAACGCTGTTCACCCGTCTGAACGTCAAAACCAACCAAGCTACCACTACCCGTTTGGATAATAACAAGGCCTTCATCAACGACAGGACTCGCGATCACTTCACCATCAGTTTCAACTTGCCAGATCACTTCACCGGTTTTGTCGTTTAACGCAAATAATACTGCATTTTCACTACCAACAAATACCATGCCATAACCAGCAGCTATACCACCCGACAGTAACGCATTATCACTGTCATCAAAACGGTTAAATACCGCTTGTTCAGATAAGTCTTGAGTCCAAATTTCATCACCTGAAATCGGGTCCAACGCTTTCACTAAACCGTCACGACTTGCGGCAAAAAGCTGACCATTTACAAGTAAGGTTCGCGTCTGAGAGTAATACTCGCCAACACCCGAGCCAATGCTCTTGCGCCATTCAATTTCTGGCGTAAATTCAGCTTGAATGACAGGTAGTGGTGAATACACTTCCTCATCATCACTAAATAAAGAACAACCTTGTAAAAAAACCGAAAGAACCGCAGCTGTTGTAAGTGTTCTCAGCTTATTGGTCATTCAGCTCTCCTGCGATAGCAGCATCAAGATCGTCTGCAACGTCTGTAATAGCAAGGTCATCAAGTTTTAATTGTAACAACTGAGTATTCGCACCGACACCCGCTAATGCTGCTTTATAAGCACTACGAGCCGCGTCTAAATCGCCTTGCTGTACGTAGATATCACCTTTTACTTCTGCTTTCTTACTCGCAAATGTATCAAGTGTCACTTTATCCAGTGTCGCCAGTGCAACATCAAAGTTTTGTAGCTGCGCTTGAACTCGTGCTAGACGAATATTAGCAATCGGTAAGATACTTGCTTGATTGCTGTTTGTCGCTACCCAGCTAAGTTGCTTTTCAGCTTCCGTAAAATCTTGTTTTTTCACTGCTTCAGCGGCAAGTTGCAATGCTGTTAATGTTGCGTAAGCATTACCGCTGTTCGCATCAATAAACGTCTGAGTTGTCGCCTTTGCTGCAAGTCCATTTTCAGATAATTCAGTCACAACAGTATCATAAGCAGCCGAGAGTTCTTCTTGTGCTGTTAACTGGCTATCGTTGTAATAACGAAAGCCAACTAAGCCAGCTAGGCCAAGTACAGTCCCAAAAATAACCGCATTACCATGAGATTTCCACCATGATTTCAGCGCTTCAACTTGTTGTTCTTCAGTAGCGTAACCTTCCACGTCTCACCCTTAATTTTAAAACACAACTAAACAGTATTGATTACTTGTTTAGTAGCGTTGTTAATTGGTTTACTAATTCAGTGACTGCGATAGTTTTCTGCTCTGTTTTACCAGTCAGATCTTTCACAGTTACTTGTTTATTTTCGATTTCGTCGCCACCCAGAATAAGTGCTACTTTAGCGCCATTTTGATCAGCTCGTTTAAGTTGTTTCTTAAAGTTACCGCCGCCGTTATGCATCATACATTTCACATTCGGCATTTGGTCACGTAACTGTTCTGCTAATAACATACCATGGATATCAGCGCCTTCGCCTAATGCCGCAATATAAACATCAACGGCGCCTGCGATATCAGCTGTTAACTCTAAGGTTTCTAATAATAATACTAAACGTTCGATACCCAGTGCAAAACCAACTGCTGGCGTTGCTTTGCCACCCAATTGTTCAACTAAGCCATCATAACGACCACCACCACAAACTGTACCTTGAGCGCCTAAGCTTTCTGTTACCCACTCAAATACAGTGTAGTTATAATAATCAAGGCCACGAACCAAACGGTCATTAACTTGATAGTTAACGCCTGCGCTATCTAACATCTTACATAGACCATCGAAATGCGCTTTAGTTTCTTCGCCGTAGTAATCAGCTAGGCTTGGTGCATCTGTAAGCAGTGCTTGAACATTTTGATTTTTGCTGTCTAGTACTCGTAATGGGTTAGTATACATACGACGTTGGCTTTCTTCATCAAGCTGGTCTTTAAAACCTTCTAAGAAGCTAATTAATGCGTCTTTATGTGCACTACGTTCTTCAGACGAACCCAGCGAGTTCAGCTGTAATGTCACATGTTGCTCAATACCAAGTAGTTTCCACAGACGCGCCGTTAATAAAATAACTTCTGCATCAGTATCCGCACCTTTAAGACCAAAAATTTCAACACCGAATTGGTGGAATTGACGGTAACGACCTTTTTGAGGACGCTCGTGACGGAACATAGGACCTATGTACCACATACGACGCTCTTGGTTATACAACAAACCATTTTGAATACCAGCACGCACTGTTGACGCTGTGCCTTCAGGGCGTAGTGTTAGGCTGTCACCGTTACGGTCATCAAACGTGTACATTTCTTTTTCAACAACGTCTGTTACTTCGCCGATCGCACGCTTGAATAAATTCGTAGATTCAACGATTGGCATACGAATTTCAGAGTAGCCATAGGCTGCAACAGTATCACGTAATACTGATTCTACTTTTTGCCATACCGGCGTTTGTTCTGGTAAGCAATCATTCATGCCACGAATTGCTTGGATAGGTTTAGCCACGGTCACTCTCGAAAATTATAAAAGACATATAACCCCAGATTATAAGGAGTTTCTACGTCGAGGTAAAATATTCAAAGGTGTTAGTCGGATATTTATCCTAATTTCAACACCTTTTACGGTAAAATTACGCTTTAACGTCAGTTACGATGATATTTTCAGGGTCCATCATCGCAGCTTTTGCACGAATTTTAGCCTCTAACTGATCAATCATGTCGTTATTATCAAAACGTTCTTTCTGACGTTTGCCATCAAGATAGTAACCGCTCTTATTACTGCCACCCGTCACACCAATTTGTACAGCTTCCGCTTCGCCTGGTCCATTGACCACACAACCGATGATAGACACGTCCATTGGGATAATAATATCTTCTAAACGCTCTTCTAATGCATTCACGGTACTGATTACATCAAACTCTTGGCGAGAACAGGTCGGGCAAGCAATAAAGTTAATACCACGACTACGAATACGTAATGATTTTAGAATATCAAAACCAACGCGAATTTCTTCAACTGGATCGGCCGCCAAGGAAATACGTAACGTATCACCGATACCCTCAGCCAGTAACATACCAAGACCAACCGATGATTTAACCGCACCACTTCTGAAACCACCCGCTTCAGTAATACCTAAATGCAGAGGTTGTTCGATCAATTTCGCTAACTGACGGTAAGATTCGACCGCCAGAAATACATCCGATGCTTTAACACTGACTTTAAATTGATCGAAGTTCAAACGCTGCAGAATATCAACATGGCGCATTGCCGATTCAACTAATGCTGCTGGTGTTGGTTCACCGTATTTCTCTTGAATTTCACGTTCTAATGAACCACCGTTAACACCAATACGAATTGGAATATTCATATCTTTGGCACAATCAACCACAGAACGGATACGACTTTCGTTACCGATATTACCAGGGTTAATGCGCAAGCAATCAACGCCGTACTCAGCCACTTTAAGGGCGATACGGTAATCGAAGTGAATATCGGCAACCAATGGCACGTCTACTTGCTGTTTAATCAGTTTAAATGCTTCTGCCGCATCCATTGTTGGTACGGAAACACGCACAATGTCAGCACCAACGGCTTCTAATGCTTTAATCTGAGCAACGGTTGCAGCCACATCCGTCGTCAAGGTATTTGTCATTGACTGTACTGCAATCGGTGCATTGCCACCAACAGGTACCTTACCAACCATGATTTGTTTCGATTGGCGGCGAATAATTGGACTTTCCTGATGCATATTTATAACTCGTTAATTAAGCTTCAAAAGGTAATTTAAATTTAGCAAGTCGACCTTGTCTAAAGGTTGATAAATCAACTGGCTCACCAGCATAACTCATTGTTACTTGCTCTGGTGCACCTAGTTTAATTGATAATGGTGCTAAACCTTGTAATTGGATTGTCTGACCAGCTTTTCTCACACCTGTCGAAAGCGTTTTGCCGTTACTGTCTTTAATTTGAACCCAGCAATCGCCCACAAACGAGAGAAGTAATGACTGAGGTGCAATTACTTTATTATCAATAATATTGGTGACAGATGATGTAGTCACTGCAGGTTGTTCAGCGACAACAGCGGGTGCTGATTTTTCGACCACGTCGACAGTGGGCTCAGTAACGTCTTGTGCTGGTGCAACAAGTGAAGGCGCTTCGTCCTCAATAACGGTTACAGCACCAACGACTTCAGGTGATTCAACTAATTCGAGGGCTTCTATTGCTACAGGATCAGATACGACTATATCAGCCTTATCACTGCCTAATCCCCAAATTAAGAATATGACAAGCATAAAACCAACGATGCCGTAACTGACGAGCATTAGGCGGTTATCAGATGCTTCGAGTTTTGTTCGGCGCGAGAAGCTTTGTAGCTCGGCTTGTTGTTCACATTCTGCATTATGGCAATCATAAGCGCGAAGCACATCATCTTCGGGAATATTTAAATAGCGGGCATAACAACGAATATAACCACGTATAAAGGTTTGTGAAATATCTTTATTAGCAGCATTTTTTTCAATGTTGTTAATAACAGATAATTTTAAGTTAATATTATCACTGACTTGCTGCACGCTAACACCTAATGTAATACGCGCATCCCGTAATATCTGCCCAGCAGTTATTACGTCGATATTATCTTGCAATTCAGCTGATGTATCTGCATTTTTTGAGGCTTCTAAATCAATAGTCATTTTTAATATATTTTTGTGTTTGTGTCGCTAACGGAAATTGGGCTAATAATTGGCGACTGTATACTTCAGCTGTAGCCAAATCATTCTGTTTTTCTGCAATATTAAAACCCAACCAAAGACTGCGTGCGGTTACCTTCGTTACTGACTCATATTTCGTTAATTGTTGCTTGGCCACCGCATAACTAGCCAGCATATAGTGTAATTCAGTAACTGATAACCGTACCTCTAAATTTTGTGGTGCATGTGCAAGAGATGATTGTAAGTAGGTTAATGCCAGCTGTTTATCGCCATTTTCAAGTGCACATTGCCCCGCATTTTCATAACTATTCGCAATTTTATTATAATCAGGAGCCGCGATTGCAGTTAAAAATTCGCTCTCTGCTTCATCAAAACGCGCTATTTCACATAGGAAAACACCAAAATTATTATGAATATTACCATTGTCAGGTGCAAGGTTGATGGCATATAAATAGGCTTCTTCGGCTTGTTTATACTCTTTTACCTTCTGATAGTAATACGCATAAGCTAAATAAATATCCGCATTGTCTGATTCATAATTAACGGCTTTATCAAGATTAATTTTCGCCTGTTGATAGTTTTCAATTTCAACATACTTTAAGGCTAAGGCTAGACGGCTTCGGGCCGCTGCAGTCTTATCAACCGAATTATCACTCAAACCAGCACTGGTTTCAATGTAACTTTGTGTGCTACATCCAGCCAGTGCGACTATCATCAACCCTACTACAGCGAAACGTTTCATGCCTAAATCCATCTAGTCAAAAGTATCAGTCACTCATCTTGACTGAAATCGCGTCACCTTGCATCCGTTTTTTTAATGTTCTTTTCGTTCTGTCGATTACATCACCAGCCAATTGGCCACAAGCAGCATCAATATCGTCACCGCGGGTTTTACGAATTGTTACTGTATTTTCGTATTCCATCAGCACTTTATTAAAACGATCGATACGACTATTACTTGGTTTACCATAATCACTGCCTGGGAACGGATTAAATGGGATCAAGTTAATTTTACACGGCGTATCTTTTAATAACTGCGCTAATTCATGAGCTTGATCAGTTGAATCATTCACGTGATCAAGTAATACATACTCAATCGTTACTTTTTTACGATTTGCATTTGATTTGCCAATATAGTTTTTAACGGATGCTAGTAACGTTTCAATATTGTATTTTTTATTAATAGGGACAAGTTCATCACGTAATGCATCATTTGGCGCATGTAATGAAATAGCTAATGCAACATCAATTGAATCTGCTAATTTATCTAAAGCAGGTACAACTCCAGAAGTAGATACGGTTACACGACGTTTTGATAAACCAAAACCGTAATCGTCTAGCATCAAGTTTAATGCGGGTATCAAGTTTGTCATGTTAAGCAGTGGTTCACCCATCCCCATCATTACGACATTGGTGATTGCACGTTTCTTGTTATTAAAGCCGATAACTTGTGTTGCACGCCATACTTGACCAATGATTTCTGATACTCGCAGGTTACGGTTAAAGCCTTGTTGTGCCGTCGAGCAGAATGTACATTCTAGTGCGCAACCAACTTGTGAGGATACACAAAGTGTTGCACGATCGCCGTCAGGAATATAAACCGTTTCATATTCCTGACCATCAACTTTTAATGCCCATTTAATTGTGCCATCATCACTACGTTGTTCTTGACTAATTTCAGGCGCTTCAATAACAGTTTCACGTAATAATTTTTCACGTAACTTTTTATTCAAGTTGGTCATTTCATTAATGTCATCACAGCCTTCATGATAGATCCATTTCATTACTTGATCGGCACGGAATGGTTTTTCGCCAATGTCAGAAAAATATTGGCGCATCGCTTTGCGATCTAAGTCTAATAGATTAATTTTTTTATTACTCATGAAGTGAGCCTCTGTCATTTATTTTATTCGGTTTGAAACAATTTAAGACTCAATTTTAAACAATATTTTAAGAATAGTTGGATAAAAAAGACGATGCTAAAATTGAGGTTTCAGGGCGCGGGATTGTACAAAGTTTAACGCCTAGACGCTAGCGCATTAGCCGAATTAAACAAAATAATTTATGAGTCGTTATTTTCAATAACCAATATTAAGCTGAGATAACAATAGCTAAGACTGAATATCCGCGATAAAAAGGAAATGATATAATATGAAAGGAGGTTGTAACAGGTGGGTAAAATCATAAAACCGGGCAGCAAATTAATCACGCATCACTACGCAACGACTTTACAGCCCGTGACACTAATTCATTAGCGTGTGCATACTTCATTTTCAGTAAAGAAGTAGGCAATTTCACGTGCAGCTGATTCTTCACTATCAGAACCATGTACCGCATTAAAACGCATGCTCTCAGCATAGTCACAACGTAACGTGCCCGCAGCTGCATTTTCCGGATTCGTCGTACCCATTAATTCACGGTAGAAAGTGATCGCATTTTCACCTTCTAATACTTGCACCATGATAGGACCAGACGTCATAAAGTCCATTAAAGGTTCGAAGAATACTTTTCCTTTGTGCTCTGCATAAAAACCTTCCGCTTGCTCACGGGTAAGGTGAAGCATTTTTGCCGCAACAACGCTTAAACCACAAGCTTCAATACGAGAATAAATAGCACCAATTAAATTTTTTCTTACTGCATCAGGCTTAACAATAGAAAAAGTGCGTTGAATTGCCATAATTTTTAACCTTAATTTGAGAAGTTTACTATCTTAGTTTGACTATCTAAGTTGAACAGTTCATCGATAAGATAACCTTTCAAAATAAAGGCTACCTTATTAACATTGACTTTAATTGCATTACAATTTTTAAACAAGTGTTAATCGTGAAAGAACAATGAAATACTGCGTTATGCGAACCTTATCTTCCGTAAATCTGATACATCATCTAATTGATTACATATCAAACTATTTATCGAGTGAATTAAGGTCCAAATCAGTCATCATATTCGTCCCATCATTTGAACTTAGCGGTTCTGGTGTGCTGATATCTGCATCCATTTTATTAGATATGACCTTTTCAAATTTACGTTTTTGCCAAAATTTAATGCTAAACAATATCGCGACAGCTAAAATGAGTAAGGTTAGCAAACTACCTACCACCCACAATAATAAATTCCATTGATTTTCTGATACTTCTAAACCATCAGCAATCTCATCGGTAGCACTCGCCTGAGATGCTGCTATCGGAATTAACGCACTATCAATGATAATAGGTTTAGGGATAACAAATGCTTCCGATGGCATATTGATAGTAATTTCTCGTCCCGCTTTCGTTGTTGCAAACAAAACCAATTCAATATTATAACCACCGATATGAGTCGGTCGTTCAAACGTATAAACCTGTTCACTCATATTGGCTTCGCCATAAATAATAAAATCATCACGAGGCCCACCATTAACCGATGCTAAACTGCCTTTTATCACAATACTTTCGGGCTGTAACTCTTCAACATCAAAGGTAAGTTTTAATTGTGGATCACTATCGACGAGCAAAGGCAACATTTGGGTTTTTATTGGCCGAGGGAAAATAACCACGTCTTGATTAAAACTACGAGTAAAAGCATTATTTTTTACCGCGACTTCAAACTTATACTTACCGGTGGCTAAATCAAGTTGTAAAAAAGTAGTGAAAATACCATCTTCAGGCACTTCATCGTAAAACACCCCTTTATCGTTAAACTTGGCCAGTTCTTGAGAGGTAAAATTAAAGTTTTCGTCTTCTGTTCGGTTATAACCATAGGCAGTCATAATCAGTTCAGTATCACGTAAATATGTTGCATTAAGGCGCTTTTTCAAGTGGTGTAGTTCACCGCTCACTTTTATACGTTCTCCACTATAAAGCTGAATAGGTAAACGAGTAACTTGCAGTTGTACATCTGACAATAATTGAATACGGTTATCACCTTGGATCTTACCGAGTGCTTGCCAAGGCCCCGGCATTGGATTTTCAATGGTTATAATGTCATGTTCTTTACCTTCAATCCAATGAACACGCTCAGACTTATCCCAAATATAAACCTTACTACCGTCGGGACGAACCAAAATAACCGCTTTAGAAAAACGTTCACGCGCAATAATAAACGTTATTTTCTTAATACCATAATCAACACGAAAGCGGTTATCCAATAACGCGATATCACTTGTCTGATAAACATTAGTTTGATAAACACTTTTAGCTGAAGTAAAAGTACTGATGCTAACAGCACCAATAAATGCCAATAGCAACCAAATATTACGCATTTTTGTCCTTACCTAGTGTACTTGCCACAATGCATCACCAACGATACCAAGTCGTTCATCATGCGCTTTCAATTCATCATCTGTTGCTTGCACCACTTTCAATAACGTTCGGGTTGCAGCAAGTCGACGAATACCATTCCCACCTTGTGAATTAGCACCTTCTTGCGATAAATTCAATTTAGTTTGGCCACCTGTCATAAACAGATAGACTTCCGCCAAGATCTCCGCATCCAGTAATGCCCCATGCAGAGTACGGTGCGAGTTATCAATACCATAACGAGTACACAACACATCTAAGTTGTTTCGTTTACCCGGAAAAAGTTTCTTCGCGATAGCTAATGTATCGGTAATCTTACAAATTTCTTTAGTTTCAGGTAGACCTTTATTTAGTAATCTAAATTCATGGTCCAGAAAGTTAATATCAAACGACGCGTTGTGAGCGACCAGTTCTGCACCATCAATAAAGGCAATAAATTCGTCTGCGATGGTAGAAAAAGCGGGCTTGTCTTGTAAGAATTCATCGGTAATACCGTGTACCGCGATCGCCTCAGGATCAACCAAACGGTCAGGCTTGATATAAACATGATAAGTACGCCCCGTTGGACGACGATTGAACAACTCAATACAACCAATTTCAATCACGCGGTGACCAATGTGTACACCACCCGCGCCAGTATTCATACCGGTTGTTTCGGTATCAAAAACAATAACGCGACCCGCGCCCTGTATTAACTCTGCATTGTCCAACGACATAAATCTCACCACCTAAATTAAACTGTCGCTATTCTAATATGAATTAGCGTTCGATTCACCTGATACAGTCGTAAAATCGTCAAGAAAGGTTAAGAGAGTTTATGTGGTAATTTTTGTGTCGCCCCAGTCGGCATAAAACGACGATTAGTTCGACTCACTTGCCACCAATTTTTAACGGGAGATATCGGCGTTCGACGTTTACGCGCTACAATAAAGTAAACCGACAAAAATGAAGGGAAATGCATTTGACCGAAACTCTCAGACCACCAAGTTAATGGTTTTTTACCTAGAAAAGACGTAAAGCCAAAGCGTTCATCTTGAATAATTTCAAAACCGAGTAATTCAAGCCAATCTTTAATACGTGCAGGGGTAAACATTCGACCCGACCAAGGAGGGTGGTAACGCTTCACGCCAAGTAGTTTAACTAGACCACATAATGATAGCGGATTATAACCACTTAAGATCAGGTAGCCATCACCCGTTAAGACTCGCTCAACCTCCCGTAATACTTGATGCGGATCGGCAGAAAAGTCCAATGATTGGGTTAAAATACAAGCATCAATACAATTTTCTTGAAAGGGTAAATGTGCAGGATCAATGAATACCCCGCCCACACCTTGCTCTGACGTCGCCGTTACCTGGTGTTGTATACTGCTACCAAAACAATTAAGCTCACCACTTAGCGAACCTAATTTTAGTAAATGATAACCAAATATTTTCGGGCACCAAACATCAAGCCGAGCCTGAATTTGACTCGCAAGCCACCCTCCCATTGGAAGATCGTTCCAATAATGGGGTATTGCTATCTCATGCTTATGATGTGCAGGTTTTATTAACACGGCAATATCCGCTAAAATTTTGTTTTATATATAATTAAAGATAATCCCATAAAGAGAACGATGCAATGCTTGAAGTCATTTCTATACCAACATTTAACGACAATTATGTTTGGTTAATCAAAAATACTGAAAATAATCACTGTTGTATCGTCGATCCAGGCCAAGCCGACGCGGTATTACAGGTTATCAATCAACAGAACTTAATTCTCGATGCCATTTTAATTACTCATCACCATTATGATCATATTGATGGTATTAGTGATATTCTAGCCGCATCAACCCAACCCATTAATATCTACTCATCTATTGCTATCGATGTAGAGGCTCCGGTCACCTTAGTCACCGAAAATAGTCAGTTAAGCTTATTAGATAATAGTTTAGCTTTAACCGTTATGGCGACACCAGGACACAAACGCGAACACGTCGTTTATTATAACCAAGCCATGTTATTTTCTGGAGATACCCTATTCTCGGGTGGTTGCGGTCGACTTCTTGATGGTAACGCGACAGAATTGTTTTCATCACTACAACGTATTAAAGCATTAGATGAAAACATTCATGTATACCCTGCACACGAATATACCCAAGCTAATTTAATGTTTTGCTATGCCGTCGAACCGCAAAATCGCGCACTAAAAAAACACATAGAATATACGGCAAAATTACGTCAGCAAGGACTACCAACCGTACCCAACAGCCTTAAAAGTGAAAAGCAGATCAATGTTTTCTTACGCACCAACGAAGCAACTGTAAGTATGGCTATGGAACATAAACTGCTTGATATACTCACCAGCGAGCAAGCTGTATTCACCGCATTAAGAGCCTGGAAAGATCATTTTTAACCAGAAAATAAGCATACATACACCAAATGATACACTTGCTTTGTTTTCCCTTGGCGATTAGCATATCGGGTTGTTCACTAATATAAGACGAATATAAGACGAATATGAAATTTAAATTATCCATTCCGGTATTGATATTACTGACCGGGTGTCAAATGATACCTGAAGATCGTAGTAACGATGAGCAAACTACTATAACGCCTGTCGTTGCCCAATCTCAAGAAGCCAGTAATAAAGAGAGCGGTTTAGATAGTATTGCAGAAGAAAAAATTGCGAAACTTATTATTGCCGAAGACGTTACAGTCAAGCCAATTGATAATGTTTGGGTGCGTATTTCTGAGCAAATGAGCATTCCGATTCCCGATAATGCGCGTATTGCAAAGCACCGTAATTGGTACTTGAAGCATCCACAGCACTTAAAAACAGTATCACAGCGTGCAGAACCGTTTCTATATCTTATTGTTGAAGAACTCGAGCGTCGTAACTTACCGCTAGAACTAGCGCTATTACCTGTCGTCGAAAGTGCATTTGACCCCTTTGCTTACTCACACGGCAGTGCATCGGGTATGTGGCAATTCGTTCCAGGTACAGCGAAACGTTTCGGCCTCGAACAAAACTGGTGGTACGATGGCCGTCGTGATGTACTGGCATCAACCAGCGCCGCATTAACCTATATGGAATACCTAAACCGCCGATTCAAAGGTGACTGGTTGGCTGCCCTAGCCTCTTACAATTCCGGCGAAGGTCGTGTAGGACGTTCTATTAAGCGTAACCAAAAAGCCGGTCTACCGACTGATTTCTGGTCCCTGTCTCTGCCAAAAGAAACAGAGGCATACGTCCCTAAATTATTAGCACTTGCTGATATTTTACAAAACCCAGAAAAATACCATGTCACGCTGCCAGTAATCGATAATGAGCCTGCAATTCAGCAAGTTGACGTTGACAGTCAAATCGATTTAGCACTTGCTGCTGACTTAGCGGGCATGGAAGTCGCTCAGTTACAACGTCTTAATCCAGGTTTCAACCAATGGGCAACGGCACCAAATGGACCACATACGTTATTAATTCCTAGTGGTAATGTAGAAAAATTTAAAACTGCATTAGCAAGAACGGACGCAAAGGGTCGTCTAAACTGGGTTCGCTATAAAGTGAAGTCAGGCGATAGCCTAAGCGAGGTTGCGCAAAACTATAATACCTCAAGCAAGATCATTGCCTCGGTAAATAATCTAGACAGCAGTACAATCAAGATCGGACAAGCGTTACTTATCCCAATGGCCGCGAAAGAACTCGATTATTATAAATTTAGCGAATCATCACGCATCACGCGCCGCCAAGAAAAACCAGCAGGCCGTTTTAAAGTGGTACATAAAGTGCAACCAGGTGATAACTTATGGGATATTTCACGCGCCTATAAAGTTAACTACAAAAGTTTGGCCAAATGGAATAATATCGCGCCTAGAGATGCACTGAAGGTCAATCAAAAGCTCGTGGTTTGGCAAGGTAAAAAACAAGGGAGCACTAATGGCAAAGGTGTTATGCGTAATATTACCTATAAAGTCCGTCCAGGCGATTCGCTTGCACGTATTGCCAATAAATTTAATGTCAGAGTTAAAGACCTTGTAAGATGGAATGGACTGGCTAATCAGAAGTATATCCAACCAGGGCAAGCATTGCGCCTTTATATTGATGTCACAAAAGTAAATACCTAGTGAAAGAGCTCCTTACGCTATGTATAACTTAAAAAGAATACACGCATAAAAAATGGCTTACGCTAAGATTTAACTCTTAACCGTAAGCCATTTTTATTACGCTTAATTTGCATGTTTAAACACTTGTTAAAACATAAATTATAAACCAAGCATATCGTCTTTCAGATCATCATCAGCAGGTTTATCACCTAACCAGATAGACAACACCGCTTGACGAAAAACGTCGTTATTAATCGTCGATAACTTTTCATTATTTTTATACGTTACTAAGCCTTTGCCTGGCGAACTCACTAAAGTAAATTGATCACCTTTAGCAATCTCTTCGCTAAACACACTAATGAACTCTGCAATTTCAGCTGAAATTGGCGCTGTATTACCTGCAGTTGCACCATGAAAACCGTCATTAATCGCCGATACCATTTTCTCTGACGTAATCATCCCAGAAATAATATTCAGACGAATTGCACTTACATCTTGGCTTGTTACTATATCTTTATTCACTTTTTGTGTAAATAGCGAACCAACGTACAGATCAATAAAGAATTTACTACGAACACCCGCACCTTGATAATTAAGTGATGCGCCTTCAAGAGATACATTATCTGGAACTGAAACACCTGACACTTCCTGTGCAGCATTTACAGAGAAACTTAATAGCATTGCTGACGCTAGAGTTGCTAATTTATTCATGACTTAATCCTATGTGGTCAGTATTAAAACTCTAATTTAACCATAAAGAGGGTAGAGCTAAAACTCTAACCACTTTGATTTCGTCAATTTAATACGATTTTATTACGACTCAATTAATACCTAATAAAAAAGCCACTCATTACTGTAATGAGTGGCTTTTTCTAATTTTACAATGCTAATGTAAAGTAACTACAATACTACTTTTTACATTTAGAATTCCAAATTTCACTGTTAATCTTTTTATCAATTTCAGGGTATTCAGCACTATCAAATGTAGGCGTCTTACCTTCAGCGAGTTGTTTGTTGTAATCTTTCGCAACGATGATGACATACTTAGACAACATTAAGATGGCGATAATATTGACTAGTGCCATCAAGCCCATTGATGCATCAGCCATGTTCCAAATCAGAGTTGATTTCGCAACAGCACCAAACATAACCATACCTAAAACAGCAGCACGGAAGATCCATACCATTACTTTTGAATCTCGGTTCAAAAATAAGATACTTGTTTCTGCGTATGAATAGTTCGCAACAATTGACGTAAATGCAAAGAATAGAATAGCAATAGCAACAAAGGTACTACCCCAACCGCCTACATGAGATGACAATGCATGCTGAGTTAATTCGATGCCACCAATACCCGATGTATCACCAAGGTCTGAGAGTAGAATGATAGACGCAGTCGCAGTACAGATAACAATAGTATCAATGAATACACCTAGCATCTGAACATAACCTTGTGATGCAGGGTGATTAGGGAATGGTGCCGCACTTGCAGCCGCATTCGGCGCACTACCCATACCCGCTTCATTCGAGAATAAACCACGTTTAATACCTTGCATCATAGCAACACCTAATGCGCCACCAGCAGCTTCTTCTAAGCCGAATGCAGATTTAATGATGAGTTCGAAAATAGCAGGTATTTCTGAAATGTTCATTGCAACAACAACAAACGCAATAAGAATATAAGCCAGCGCCATGAATGGCACTACGATTTCAGCAAATGCGCCGATCATACGTAGACCACCAAAAATGATAAAGCTTGTAAATACAACTAATACGATACCAACGATAGCTTTATCAAAACCAAACGCATTGTGCATTGAATTAGCAATCGCATCAGACTGAACAGCGTTAAATACTAAACCAAATGCAATGATTAGGCAGACAGAGAATACAACACCCATCCAACGACGGCCTAGACCTTTTTCCATGTAGTAAGCGGGACCACCACGGAAGTTGCCGTCAGCATCTTTGGTTTTAAATAATTGTGCTAATGCACTCTCAGCAAAACTAGTCGCCATACCAATAACAGCAATTAACCACATCCAGAATACCGCACCAGGACCACCCGCAGTAATTGCTACAGCAACACCTGCAAGGTTACCAGTACCAACACGTGCAGCTAGACTTGTACATAACGCTTGAAATGATGATACACCTTCAGAGCTGCTTTTACGGCTACCAGCAAGAACAGAGAACATGTGAGTAAAATGGCGGAACTGAATAAAACCTAATTTAAAGGTAAAATACAGACCCGTACCGATAAGTAAATAAATCAGTACAGAGCCCCACAGCAGCCCATTGATAAAGTCGATAACTTCCGTCATATTTTCTTTTCCACAATATTATTAAAGTCCATAGATAGCAGTAAACGTAACACCACCAACTAAACGTGGCGCGGAATATAACATAAAAAACCAGTAAATTGTTAATAAACAGGTGTAAAAATTACCGAAGCCGCAATTCCAGCCCTAACTAGATACATATATGTAAAATATTCATATCATTTTTTACATAAACTATTTAATACCTTTTTCATTTTAGGCCTTTTTACGTGATCTGGCACTCAAATGCGGAGTGAAATATGACTAAGGGTACGAAAAAAATGTTATAGAGAAAGGGTAACTATCATTACAAAGGTGATCCCATGGAAGGAATAAATCAAGTGTCGATAGAAAATACAAAAAAAGAAAAAAAATCGTCTTCAAAACGGAAATGGCGTGAGATTGAAGCGATAAAAGATAAGCTAAGTTTAGAAAAGGAAATGGATGGTTATAACGATCCTTTAAGTTATTTCTCTGATCTTATTGCTTAAATAAAAAAACCGCATTTAATGCGGTTTTTTATCTGGTTCCTCTACATGATTAAATATTACCTCTGAACCTCGGCCAATCGACGATTAACAGGGTATCGTTCAAAATCCTCCCAATAATGAATACCACCAATCATTTCTTTTACTACAAACCCTAAAGCTGAAATTTTTAAAGCCGCTCTAGATGCGCCATTACAACCAGGCCCCCAGCAATAGACTACAAATAAGGTATCTTCATCGTACTTCGCGAATGACTCATGATTTATGTCGCTGTGAGGCATGCTTTCTGCGGTTATTGCATGGCTTTTATTAAATGCTTCTGTAGAACGTACATCTAATAATATATAGTTTTTATTATCAGCTTTAATGTCCGCGTAAACATCTGAACAATCAGTTTCGCAAGCAAGTTTGGTAGCAAAAAAGTCATGCGTTTTTTGAGATTGCTCGGCTTGATAAGAAAATGTATTTGTATTGCTAGGCATAAGTGCTCCTTATATAATTAATGATTCTAGACTGCATCGAACGCTAGTCTTCAATAGATCTAATTTATCGCGATTTAATAAAATCTAAAATTCATGATTACTGAAGTCTGCGTTCAACAAAAATGAATAGTGAAATAATTTAGCGAGTATAAAATCTACTTTATACTCGCTAAACCTTGTTGGACTTATTAAAGGGAATTAACCTTGGAATTTTATCATTTACGCTCTTTTGTCGCGGTAGCTGAAATAGGCAATTTAACTCAAGCAGCAAAGCGTCTATATACGACGCCACCAGCTATAAGTGCTCACATTAAATCGCTTGAGGAAGAACTAGCCACGCCTTTATTTATTCGCTCTAATAAAGGCATGTCTTTAACAGATAAAGGTCAATTATTATTAAAAAAAGCATATCTAACACTAGATTGCGCTTTAGACTTAGTGAATTTAGCTGCTAATAATCAACATGAGATAATTGGGACATTTCACTTAGGTATTAACTTAACAGCCAAGCAAATAAGACTTTCTGAATTAGTAAAAAACCTACAAGAAAACTGCCCAGGTATCAGCTTGGATATTCATCAGCAATCAACCGGCATAACTATTAATGATATTAGAGAGCATCGTTTAGATGGTGGTTATATTTTTGGTGCTATTCCCGATGACTTTATCGGCGTAGCAGTTATGAAGAAAAAGATAACTACAATCGCACCACTTTCGTTTGATTGTAGTAAAATAATGACTCAAGCGGACCTTCGTATTCACCAATGGATAATGATGGGAGACTATTGTCCTTTTGATGATTTTCTAAAAAATAAACTTGGAAATAATATCCTCTCTACTATAAAAACGAGTGATGAAACCTCTCGATTAGAACTAGTAAAGAGTGGTCTAGGGCTGAGTTTTCTAGAAATAGAAGAAGCTCAGATGGCAGAAAAAAACAAACAAGTTCGAATAATATCTGTATTAGACTTTCCAACAACACTCTATTTTGTTGTTGCTAAAAATAGAGCTCGTGAGCCAGTCATAAGTGCATTAATGCAAGAAGTTAAAATCTTATGGGATTTGGAATTTTGAAAATGGCCATTCAAATTAATAAATAGCCACAGTTCGACTTAATGGTCTGTATTTAATGCGAAGTGAGTTAGCTATTTATACTAAACAAAGGTCTTCTTCTGCTTCACAAGTAAATCCAGCCTGAACGATCTGCTGTTTTAATTGGTTATACGTATCATTAAACTCAGCAAAAGTTTGAACTTCCTGTAAAGAACCATTTTTCCACAAATGTTCAATATGACACCAATCATCAGGTGTAAATTTCTCAGCCATGAGTGGCATCACGACATTCGTTTCATATTGAATATGTGCACGCTGCTTGTTAACAAACTCTTTTAATTGGGCCGCAAGTTCATCAAACGGCATGACAGAATCAAGCTGAATCATATTTAATGAACTTGATAATTCGCGGCTAAGGAACTTTAAGCTTTGATGTTCACTCGCTAATCGATTCGGCATAGCTGCATCTTCAACATAATGCTCAAGATAGTACGAGTAAATAAGATCTTCTTTTGGGTGATGGTATCGCTCAATGTAATTACGTAAATAATTAACGATATCACCCATCAGTGTAAAATTAACACCTTGCAGCTCAGACTCGAGTTCAGCTAACTGCTCAGTTAATACATTTAACAGTTGCTCGACTTGTTTATGATCTTTAATAATGAGAGATAGCATACAAACTCCAATATGAAAATTACCTCCCTTTACGGTATACCCACATAGTATTAGTTTCTTTGATCGAGTTCACTGTTTACCTATTTAGTTATACTAAGCTATCAATGTCACTGACTTGCCAATTAATCGATTGTTGATGGCGCGCCAGTAAACGAGCATTGATAGAAGAAAAGTGCTGACAGCCAAAGAAACCACGACTTGCAGACAGTGGCGATGGGTGTACACCTTCTAAAACATAATGTCGGCTGCGATCAATATGACGACCTTTCTTCTTAGCATGATTGCCCCATAGTACAAAAATGATCTCTTCGTCTTGCTGGTTTAACAATTCAACCACATGATCAGTAAACGTCTCCCAACCTGATTTGGCATGTGAATGTGCTTTCGCTTGCTCAACGGTTAGCACTGTATTTAACATTAAAATACCTTGTTGTGCCCACTCAACGAGATAACCATGATCAGGTGTATTAAAGTCGTCGAGATCAGTCGTTAATTCTTTATACATATTACGTAATGATGGTGGGATCTTAATGCCCGGTAATACCGAAAAACATAATCCATGTGCTTGCTCTGGACCGTGGTAAGGGTCCTGCCCCAATATAACAACTTTTACATCACTTAAAGGGGTTAATGAAAAAGCTTGGAATATATCGGCTTCTTTGGGATAGATGGTTTTCCCTGCAGCTCTTTCAGTCGAGATAAAATTTTGTAACTCTAAATAATATGCTTGCTGCTGTTCGTGCAACAAAAATTCTGACCAAGTTTTCATTAATAGATCCCAAAAATTAGCATTGCCAAAAACCTAATTTTATCGTAAAAAGCCTTCATTAAAACTGTTTTGTCATTAAATTGATTAAAAACGATGAATCCCGAAATTAATGGAGCAAAAAATGACTAAATTTATTGGTGCGCATGTATCTGCAGCTGGCGGTGTGTGGAATGCCCCTAAAAATGCCCACGATTTAGGTGCAACTGCATTTGCTCTATTTACCAAGAACCAACGTCGTTGGGATGCAAAAGCACTGAGTCCTGATGATATTCGTAAATTTAAAGCCAATTGCAAACGATACAATTTTACCTCGGCACAAATTTTACCTCACGATTCTTACTTGATTAACCTTGGGCACCCAGAAGCTGAGGCATTAGAAAAATCGCGTAATGCCTTTTATGATGAAATGCACCGTTGCGAACAGCTAGGTTTAACCTTACTTAACTTTCATCCTGGTAGTCACTTAAAAAAAATATCGGAATCGGAAAGTTTAAAACGCGTGGCAGAATCAATTAATTTCGCCCTTGAAAAATCAACGTCTGTCAAAGCGGTCATTGAAAATACCGCAGGCCAAGGAACAAACTTAGGTTATCGCTTTGAGCACCTTGCCGAGATAATCGAACAAGTTGAAGACAAGAGTCGTGTGGGTGTTTGCATTGATACCTGCCACACCTTTGTCGCGGGATATGACTTACGTACCTTTGACGCTTGTGAAAAAACCTTTAACGATTTTTCAAATATTGTCGGCTTTGAATACCTCGCTGGTATGCACATTAATGACAGCAAAGTAGCGCTAGGAACGAAAGTTGATCGCCATCACAGCTTAGGCCAAGGTTTTATTGGTGAAGATGCCTTTAAATTTATCATGCAGGATGCGCGCTTTAATGGTATACCTATGGTATTGGAAACAATAGATGATACTATTTGGGCTAATGAAATTGCTTGGTTACAGCAGTTAGCCGCAAATAAATAAGGTATAGTAATACAAATTATATCAATGATTGTAAAAACCTAAACACGCGGAATCGAGTTTAGGTATTAAAAGGATTATCAACGAGGACTGTTGATAACAAATAGGGATGTAATTTGAAATACTCAATAGAGCTTGTACCCCGTACATGGGAAACTTTAAACACTGAAGTCGAAGAAGTAAGCCAATTTAGTCAAATAAATACGCTAAATATTCCAGACTTACTTCGCTTTGATGTTCGTAGCTGGGATGCCTGTGATCATCTACAAGATAAGTTTGATGAAGTGATCCCTCACCTTCGAGCTATCGATTTTGATTTGAGAAGTGGCTTCCCATTAACCGATTTTTTCCGTCATAGTAAGATCAATTCTGTACTTGTCGTCGAAGGCGATCCACCACAGGATATTTCACATCGTACCTATCGTAATACATCATGTGAACTCATTCGTATTATCAAAAAAGAACTGCCATATATGAAAGTGTACGCTGCAATCGATCAATATCGAACCAGTATGCGTAAAGAGCTCGATTATATCCACGATAAAATTGATGCTGGTGTTGACGGTTTCTTCACGCAACCATTTTTTGATTTAAAATTTCTCGATGTATACATGGATATGCTACAGGGTACGGAAGTTTTTTGGGGGATGAGTCCAATTCACAGCGAAACAAGTAAGTCCTACTGGGAAAACAAAAATGACGTGGTCTTTCCAAGCGACTTCGAAGCAACGAAAGAATGGAATATTAACTTTGGCCGAGCAATGATCAAAAAGGTGCAAGCCAAAAATGATAATGTCTATTTTATGCCGATTAGAGCAAATGCCAGCGAATATCTTGGCAACTTACTCGCCGAAGATTAACGATATTACCGTTTAGCAGTAAACGCATACATAAACCACTTACAAAAAAAGCGAAGTGGTTTACTTTTTATCTGTGAATTCCGCCAGTAACGCATCCAACTTATCGTTTAATTGGTTAATTTTATCACTTTCAATACCGGTTAATTTTGCATAAGTCCGTTGGATTAGCTTTTCTAAGCCATGTAGCGAAATATGCTCTGCTGTGGTATGTAACTTAAATGCGTTATCAACCTTCTCACCCTGGCGTAGTAACTCTTCAAAAAACATTGAAGATTTTTCACCCGCTATATTGAGCCCATCAATGCTATTACTGTATGCCCCTAACCCAGCTAACCAAATCTGTCGAGCAAAATTCATTTTTGTCGCTAGCGTAATTTCAGCAGCATCACGATCAATCTCTTTTTGAGATTCAATATCAGGATTATTGATGTCATTAATAGCCACAAAGTTATCAATCAATACATTATTGTTAACAACATCATTATTTACAGTACCTTTTTTATTCTGGCGCATTGTTAAATCTTACTATTGATACTAGGAACTATTAAGCATAGGTGTAATCGTCATAAATGAGAGCACAACTTGGATCCTTGTGATCTTAATTACAAAATAAAAGACGATTATCGATTGAAACGCATTACATAAAACCCCGGTTTAATACGAGGTAACCTCCTAATTTATCGATAAAAACTGCGTTATATGCTGTGATATGTCATTTATTTGTTGTGGTGTAACTGTATGCTCTGCAGGGTAGCGGCTATATCGAGGCTCATAACCTAAGGCTTCTAAATATTTTACGGCGTCTAATCCCAGAGACTCAGCAACAACAGGATCAGCACTACCATGGTAGACATGAATTGGTAATGTAAGGTTATTCTTGTGTAGCTCAATCGTTTTATACGTTGCAAAGTAACTCGACATCACCATTAATCCAGCCAATGGCTGCGGAAATGTGAGGGCACTTTGATATGCTACTGCACCACCTTGGGAAAAACCAGCAACAATAATACGCGCGCTATCAATACCTCGGTCAATCTCTCGTTGGATCAAATGCTGTACTTGTTCCACACTTATCATGAGACCTGACATATCAATTTTCCGCTCAAGTGTCATTTCTAAGATGTCATACCATGCTGGCATTTTGTAACCATTATTAATGGTTACCTTAATGTCTGGTGCGTGCGGAAAAACATAGCGCACTTGATGTTCGACGGGTAATGCGATCATAGGGACTACTGGGGCAAAATCATGACCGTTAGCGCCAAGTCCATGTAACCAAATAACACTCGCATTTGCCGATAGATTAGGTTCAATTTCAACACAAGGTAAATATGTCATTATGTTTCCTTACAATAAGTTGTTTTTAGGGGATAGGTCATCGTATAAATTCACAACGAAACAACGATAACCATGTTAACTGACAATAAAGTGGTTATAATAGCGAAGTTATCTTTATTTATGGTGAGTTATTTAATGAAAATTTGTAGTGTTGAACTAGCAGGCAATGAAGTAAATCTATGTTTCCTTTCTTTAAAAGATGGAATGTTTGAACTTATTGAATGCCGTAAAAGAAAAATGACCTTAGCAAGTTCAACTGAAGCGTATCAAATACGTCAGTTTCATAAAGAATTTGCCCAACTAATGCAAGATTATAAAATTGAACACGTGGTGATCAAAGAACGTCTTACTAAAGGTAAATTTAGTGGTAGTTCTACAAGCTTTAAAGCAGAAGCAGCGATCCAACTTGTAAATAGCGTAGAAGTGAGCATGATTTCACAAACGTACTATAAGCAACTACAACAAGATCACCCGATCTTTGTAGAATTTTCTGAAACAGGCCTGAAAAAATTCCAACAGAATGCATTCACACTTGGTTGTCTATTCTTAAACGAACAAGCGGCAAATAGCGCGCTTTAAGTATAAGATTATTCGCAGGCTATAACCTAGCCTGCTTTATCCCGCCATCGCTACACCGTAAATAATGCTGGTTGTAACTGTTTTATTTTATCTACTATATCTGCTGGTACGGGCATTTTTTTATGCTCACGATAATCCACAAAAACAATGACCCCTTCACCTTCTGCAACAACACGTTGTAACGTATTACTCCACACCGCATACTTCATGATAAATTTATGTTCAGCAAATTCTGAAACTGTAGCGCCAATTTGAATAGTATCAGGGGATTTTAGTGGCGCTTTAAAGCGGCAGTTCGTCGCGGCTAAAATTGGACCAATACCATGCGCCTGCATGTATTCCATTGCCTTAATTTGATCAAAATAACCAATCCGCGCTTGTTCAAAATAACGGAAATACACGGTATTATTAACGTGCCCAAAGGCATCCATGTCACCCCAGCGTACAATGTCATCGACAATAATGGGATACTGCTGTTTAAATTTATCCATAAAACTCATTTCATTAATCATAACTAAAACAAAGGACCAAAACGCGCAACAATCGGATTATGATCGGAGGCTGTTGTTTCATAAGATGAGGCACTCAATTGTTGTAACCCTCTAAAATAAATATCATCGAGAGAATGACCAAATACAGTTTCACGCACATCATTTTTATAAACCAATTGCTGTAACTCAACACTTGCCGTCACCTCAAGCAACCTACTCAAACGCTTGTTCGTCCAAGTATTAAAATCCCCAGCCATGATCACAGGACCCTGATGCTGACGAATAACAGAAATCACGCTTTCTAGTTGCTGATTAAATTCATCAACACCCAATGTAAAGTTGATCATATGCATATTAGCAACAAGCAGAGGTTCATCACTGCCCGCCCAAGAATAATAGCTAATCAGTGACGATTTAGGAAAGCGAATCAAAGGTTCGGCTAGTGTTTGTTTACACGCTGATATCGGCTCGATTTTACTTGCCGTTAATACACCCATCGACTGCTTATAAATACTAAAAGCTTCAACTTGTGTCCAGCTTAACCCATATTGCTGCATTAATTGATGCAATAAAAAACTTAATTTAGCTTCTTGTAAAACGATCAAATCATTTTTTTCAATTAAGCTTGTTAGCTCTGAACGCCAGTTATCACCCTGTTGTTTATAAATATTCCAATCAACAATACTAAATTCAGTAGGCAATGAAGCCTGCTCAATATCGGAGTTGCTATTCGTTAAAAAGGTAGGACATGTGCTTGTAGAGTCATTAACGAAACCGAATTGCTCGCTCTTAATTGATGTTGAGCCAGTTGCTTCCCATGAAGAGTTTAATTTTGGCGTGTCAGCAATATCAAAACAGCCCGATAAAGAGAAGACAAAAGTAAAAATAATGGCCGTGCGAGAAAAAGTATAATTCATGTTTATATCACATAATCAAAATATATCTTATTATACTGAATAAAATAGAATTAATTCAAAACTAATATCATTATTGTTTCAAAATAGTGCTATATCGCAAAAAAGCGCCAAAACAAAGCACTAAATAATACAAATAGAGATTAATTTCAAAAACTTAAATCTAATCACATTTAAATTCACTTATGATCAGCTAACTCACCGTTAGTAATCTACTCATCACTAACGGCGGTCATACTATCAATTGACGTACTTACGCTAGCATCCCCATCATCGACAAGACTTGGAAGATAACCACGCAAACGGCAAATATCATCACCACAACCATACGTGTATAACCACCAGTAACCAAAAAATCAGTGGTTGGTAAATGCTTACGCGCCTGAAAAGCAAGAGCAACAGGTGTAAACAAAGCAAATATAGCCGCAGCGAACCCCGCATAACCAATGGCGTAAATAAAACCATTTGGAAATAGCACACCGCCTATCATTGGCGGTACAAATGTGACTAAAGCCGTTTTACTACGACCAGACAAGGTATCATCGAGTTTCAATAAATCAGTAAGAAAATCAAATAAACCTAATGCCACGCCCAAAAATGATGTTGCTACAGCAAAATTGGCAAATAACTGTAACGTAATTGCTAACGTAACACCCGATCCCTTAGACTCTAACGCAGAAACGAGTGCACCCATATTGCCACCTTCAGCAATAACAGAAGCAAATCCATCACGACCAATCACAGTAAAACTCGCAAGCAGCCAGATGATATATATAGTCAGTGCTAACAAACTTCCGTAACGGATAGAATTAACGACTTTCCCGCTGTCTTTTTTATAATATTTAACCAGACTTGGAATATTAGAATGAAAACCAAAACACACCATTAATGACGGTATTGCAGCCCAACTATAAGGTAAGCGTTCTGTCATCTCGGCAAGTGGCTGTAATAAAGAAAAGTTTGCACCACTAAGCAAGCTGAAAATAGCGATACTAAAAGTGATCACCATCCCACCTAACATTGCAGAAGTAAAACGATCAACAGCTTTGGTACTAAAGCTCACAATCAACCCAAGCAGGACTGCAAAAGCAAAACTAGCGACAGATTGATCAAGTTCAATACCTAAACCCGATTGTAAGCTGTGCCCCAACATCGAGCCTCCACCCGAAATATAGGCATATACTAAGATATAGCTCACAAACATCACTGACAAACCATTCAATATACGTAATGATGTCGGCAACAAGGCCTTTGTCATTGAATCAAAATTAACACCATGTTTAAATTTTTGGTTCGCTTCAAGTAAGTAAAGTGCTGAACTATACATGCAGTACCAAGATACACACAAAAATAATACAGCCCAGCCAAACCACATACTTGATGTTAATACGGGTAGCGAAAACATACCGGCACCAATACTGGTACCCGTAATAATGAATACGCCACCCAGCGAGGATGGTTTTTCGTCTTGACTGACGGTCATTACTTCAGACATATACCTACTTCCTAATTAATAATGTTTGTAATAATTCTTTTTCAATACTACTCATTGATTTCAAATTATTTGAACCTCGAGTAATAGTGGCAATACTAATATTGTGTATTTTCGCTATTTCGCGCTGTGACCGCTCACCTAGCAAAAGTTCTTTATAAACTAAAGCACGGGCATTGACAGCATTTAATTCTTCCGGTGAAAACAACAATGGCAGGACGAGTGAAATATCGCCCTTATTTGATATATCTAAAAGTAATTCATTGATCATACTATAAAATCATCGCACCTGAACCGTAATGGCGTAATAGTACAGCATTACACACTAGACTATCAAGTTTAATTACGCTAGGCACATAAATAATTTAGTTATCAAGACAAGAAATTAAAATTCTGATTATTTCATCTTTTTTAGCTAAACATAAAATAGAGCAAAAATGGTCTCAGTTTGACTTCGTATCACCGTTGGCTAATTCATCTAGATACAAAAACAAGTAAACCCTTTGCAGAGTCTTCTTTACGAATATGCTACTATATGGCTAATTCGAGTTCCAATACGTGATGACATACAGTATTACGCTGGCATACAAAATTCGAAAAACGCATTACAGTGATACAGCTAAGAACGGTAAAAATAACCTATCTTAACTACAAGTTAATCAATCATAAGAGCCATTTATAATGATCAACCAAATGCCCATCCTTCGTTCTACTATCCATCCAGATGTAACCACGCCTAAAAATACTGACCAACGGATCGCAACGCGTGGCATTATTACTCAAGGTGAAGAGATCTTACTGATCTTCACTGCCCGCTACCATGATTACAGTTTACCGGGTGGTGGATTGCATGACGATGAAGACATCATCACCGGTTTAATTCGAGAAGTGCAAGAAGAAACAGGTGCCGAAAATATTCACAACGTTGTACCTTACGGTAGTTACGAAGAACTTCGCCCTTGGTATAAAGACGGCTTTGATAGTATCCAAATGCTATCCTATTGCTTTACTTGTAATGCCAATAAAGAATTAGGCACGCCACGCTTAGAAGAAAATGAAATCAAGAATGGCGTTAGCGCACTATGGATCAATATCCACGACGCAATTGCGCATAACCTTGACGTTATAGCGAGTCACCCTAGAGCTGGCCTGTCAATTGAGCGAGAGACCTACCTACTACAAAAAATAGCCAAAGATATCGTTACAAAATAGTGCATTACCCTCCATAAAGTCATTATGGAATTATGGAATTATGATTAGTTGTGCAGCGCCCTTTATTGTATTCTTAACTTAAGGATAGAGTTCAATAAAGGTATCACCTATGCAACCGGAATTTAAATCACAAATTGATATGCTACTGTACGGCCTCGATATTATGACAGGGCTATTCATTTTACTCCTCTTTGGAGGAATAATTAGTGTTATCTACATGTATATAGTAGATAAAAGACAAACCAAGCAAGCTATTCGCCATAACTATCCTGTCATCGGACGATTTAGATATCTATTTGAAAAACAAGGGGAGTTCTTCCGCCAATATTTCTTTGCACAAGATCGTGAAGAAATGCCTTTCAACCGAGCTGAACGATCTTGGGTTTACCGCGCGGCAAAAAACGTTGACCGCACCCTCGCATTTGGCTCAACACGTAACCTAGATCAAGTCGGTACCATCATGTTCATGAATTGTGCCTTTCCAACCTTAACCAAAGATGCGATAGCTCCCCAAACTATTACCTTGGGTCCCGATTGCCCACATCCGTACGTAACAAATTCTGTCTTTAATATTTCAGCCATGAGTTATGGAGCCATTTCAAAACCTGCTGTATTAGCATTGTCTTATGGTGCAAAAGAAGCGGGTTGCTGGTTAAATACGGGGGAAGGCGGCCTATCAGTTCATCATCTTGCCGGCGGTGCCGATCTCGTTTATCAAATAGGCACAGCAAAATATGGCGTGCGAGATGAACATGGTCATTTAAGTGATGAAAAACTGAAATCAATTGCCGAAATAGAACAAGTCAAAATGTTTGAAATAAAACTAAGCCAAGGGGCTAAACCAGGCAAGGGAGGCATATTACCCGGTAAAAAGGTCACAGCAGAAATAGCCAAAGCCCGAGGTATTCCCGTCGGTGAAGACTCCATCAGTCCAAATGCTCATCCAGAAATAAAAAATGTTGGTGATATACTTGATATGGTCGCCCGTATTCGCCAAGTAACAGGTAAACCTGTCGGATTTAAATTTGTATTGGGTCATACTCAATGGATAACGGATATATTAACAGAAATAATAAAACGCGGTCCCGAATCTGCACCCGATTTTATGACGTTAGACAGTGCCGATGGGGGCACAGGGGCTGCACCACAACCATTAATGGATTATGTGGGTCTGCCTCTAAAAGAAAGCTTACCTTTACTTGTTAATATGTTGGAAAAGTACAATTTACAAGGGAAAATTAAAGTCATCGCATCAGGAAAACTCATTACCCCATCAAAAGTCGCTTGGGCATTAGCCGTCGGCGCCGATTTTATTGTATCTGCACGTGGAAACATGTTCGCGCTAGGTTGCATTCAAGCATTGCAATGTAATAAGGATACTTGCCCAACGGGTATCACTACTCACAACCCAAAACTGCAAGAAGGATTAGACGTTCAAGATAAAGCACAGCGGGTTGCAAACTATAACAAATACATTCATTACGGTATTGGTCTAATCGCCCATTCATGTGGTGTTAATGAACCAAGGAAATTACGTCGAGATCATGTGCGTATTGTCACTGAAAATGGGTTATCTATCGCACTTGACAAACTCTACCCTATGGAATAAACGACTCGAATACATGAGCCTAGGTTTTAATTTTCAATGCTTTTTCACTAATCTAGAATCTAGGCTAAAATATCTCAAGCTCTTGATTAATATTTCTAATAGTTCCGCGTATAACAGTATTCCTAACAACCGATTTTAACGATCGTCAGGAAAGGGAATCAAAATGAAACTATTAGTCAAACAAGATGTGGGGGATATTCATAAAGACCACTTGAAGATTTTAGATAATGTTATTACCTTTTTACAACATAACATCGACGGTCTTGAATTCCTTCCTTTCAATCTAGATGCAGAACAAGGTGATTACCAGCAAGCTTTTCAGCGACAAACAGGGATCATTTTCACACCAGCAAATTATCGTCATTACCGGTTACGTTTATTATCGGTTGTTGATGCGTTGCTTTATATCCACACATCATCTAATGATAGTGATGCTTATGAACTTTCTTATAATTTAAGCTCCATCCATCCTAAACCCGTCTTTTTTGCAGTCTGGCGAGGAGCGCCAATCAAAAGCCCACTTTTAAAAGAGTTAGATCAAGATTATCCAGTCACTTACTGCCAGTTTAGTCATCCAAGAGAGTTGCTCGAAGGGTTTAAGCGTTTCCTTCAAGAACATGGTGAAAACGTCATAATGATAAAGGCAGAGAAAGAGTTGGTATAAATTTCTAGAGTAGTTTGCGCATAATTAACTTACGATAACATTTGCAATGGTGACTAAAGTGAAGATAACGACTTATACAGATTTTGGCATACGCACACTCATGTATTTATCCACCCTTCCAAAAGGACAGCGCTCAAGCTCTGCGGAAGTAGCTAATGTGTATGACGCATCACGAAACCATATTGCTAAAGTCATAGCACATCTGTCAGCTCTCGACTATATAGAATCATCGAGAGGTAAAAATGGCGGTATATGGTTAGCAAAACCCGCATCAGAAATTAATATTGGACAGCTCGTCAGAGCACTCGAGAATAATTTGAAAGGCATAGATGCCAACGCAAGTGATAGTGACATTGTGCCAATTTATCAATTAAAAAAAGTACTAGAAACCGGTATTGATGCCTTCCTACAAACATTAGATCAATATTATCTGACTGATTTACTCAATGATACATTTCAGTTCGAATCGCTATCTTATACAAAACAAGCATGATAGTTGTTACACCGCTGTATATAATCTTGTGTAACTTACAATCTACCCGACAAAGGGATATATAGGCACATTTAGCTGACGATATTTGAAGGTAAAACAGCCATAACACATACCCCAAAATTGATAGTTCATTCTTGACAACAATATTCATCTGTTGCAATGTAAGCGGCAGAAATTATACATCTAGCGCGTTAAGCCTAGAATATTTAACACTATTATTAAATAAAGGAACACTTGAAATGGCTTTCGACGTAAAAATTCAACTAAATAAAAAATTTACAGTGCCTGCAGATATAGATACCGTTTATAAGCTTTTAGCTGACGTTCCGGCTTCAACTAGCCATTTTCCAGATCTAGAGCATTTGATCGAAGAAGCTGCAAATACTTACCGTTGGGAAATGAAAAAAATTGGTCTAGGACCGATTCAACTTCAAACAATTTATGCATGCGAATATACCTGTGATGCAGCGAGTAAATCAATTGTTTGGGAACCTCGTGAAACAGCTAATAATAGTGCAAAAGTATCTGGTAAATGGATCATAACTGAGACTAGTACTGGTTGTGATATTAACTTATTAACAGATGCCGTAATTACAATTCCATTACCAAGTCTGGCTGGTATCGGTTTAAAACCAGTTGTTAAAGTTGAATTTGAAACATTAACAAATACTTACATCAAAAATTTAGCTAAAACATTATCGAAGGTAGCTGCGACAGCTTAATTCGATTCTCGATATAATAAGCTAAAAAATCACAATGAATCTGAACTGGGACGCCAATTCAGGTTCATTGCGTTTCCTCCCCCCTCTAGATTATGCCCCTACTTGCTTTAGAATAAAAAACAAACAATCAACAGTTCATTAACTCAAATACAGTAAAAAAACGCAATATACAGCACACGCTTAAAATATAAGCATTTAATACCAAAATTAAAGAAATACACGAAGCTTTAAACCTCAAAACACAAACAATCAAGCGTTAACTAAATAAATAACTGCCATTTTAGAGTTATCATCTGATTAAAGTCCTTATCCCGGTGTTTTTAATATGTTATTAGTATGTACATAACTATATACATAACCCAGGATGGGAAAATGACAACAAGCACAACAATTGACAATCGCTGGTCTAGCGAATTTAAATACGTACTTGCAGCAGCTGGCGCGGCTGTAGGTTTAGGTAACCTTTGGAAGTTCCCCTACATCATGGGCGAAAATGGTGGTGGTGCATTCGTTCTTGTCTACCTATTTTGTATTCTACTAATCGGTATTCCTGTCATGATGGCAGAAGTAATGATTGGTAAACGCTCTCGTACATCACCAGCTAATGCTTCAGCTACGATTGCAAAAGAGTCTGGCGGTTCAAGCATTTGGTCTCTACTGGGTGCATCAGGTGTTATTGCAGGTTCATTAATTTTAAGTTTTTATATCGTCATTGCAGGTTGGGCAGCAGCTTACATCTTCTTTGGTATCGGTGGTGACTTCCTTGCAACCGCAGGTTCTGAAATTTCTCATAAAGATGAAATTGGAGCGCTATTCACCGGGTTAATTACAGATACAACACAGTTGATCATATGGGCTTCAATTACCATCGTCGCTGCAATGTTAGTATTAATTCGTGGTGTTAATGCCGGTCTCGAAAAAGCCGTTACTTACCTAATGCCATCATTGCTTGTCTTATTGATGATTATCATGGTTTACGCCGCTGCAACAGGTAACTTTGGTGAAGCAGCACAATTCATGTTTTCGCCAGATTTCTCAAAATTATCTATTGATGGTGTATTAACAGCGCTAGGACACGCATTTTTCACCCTAAGTTTATCATCAGGCATCATGATGATTTACGGTACATATATGCCTGAAGGTACGTCAATCGCGAAAACATCTATCTGGATCGCGATCATGGATACAGCGGTTGCGCTTATCGCAGGTATGGCTATCTTCCCTATCGTGTTTGCTAATGGTATGGAGCCTTCTGCGGGTCCTGGTCTACTATTCGTGTCATTACCTATCGCGTTTGGTCAAATGCCATTAGGTAGTTTGTTTGGTACGCTATTCTTCATAATGGTGACATTTGCTGCATTCACATCCGTGATAGCACTTCTTGAATCACCAGTAGCCTACTTGAACGAACGCCTTGGCTTAAGCCGTACTAAAGCAACAATCACAGCGGGCTGTACTATTTGGGGTCTATCACTACTAACAGTATTCTCACTCAGTGGTGCACCTTGGGCTCAAGATGTTGTGATGGGCCTGAACTTCTTTGATGCATTAGATAAGCTAACAGCAAACATCATGCTACCACTTGCCGGTCTATTCACTGCGGTATTAGTCGGTTGGGTTGTAAATGAAAAAATCACTCGTGAAGAGTTTGGTTTATCAGAAGTGGCTTATAAAGCGGTTATGTTCTGTCTACGTTACTTGTCACCAGTAGCAATTGCAATCGTGTTCTTGCAAGCTATAGGTTTAATTAGCCTTTAATAAATAATAAATACTAAAAAGGCTTCAATTATTGAAGCCTTTTTTATTTCTATGCTTTGATCCTTAATGACTAAAGATGCACTAAGCGCTAGCCAAAGATTGCTCTAATTAACAGCATTACTTCTGTTGCACTTTTACCTTTTTCAACTTCAATAATCATAGAATCTCGTTTACCTTGCAAGTAAGCAGGTAATCCTGGTTCTGCAAGTAAACGATCTACCGCTTCTGTTGCGCTTTCTTTAGTACGCTTTTGACGAACAGCACCCGCTGTACGAGTACGGCCACCCGCTGTACTACGAACAACCATTGGCTTGTTTTTCAATTTTAAATAATTTGATTTAGCAGCGAAATCTTTATCCACAAAAAAGAACAGATCAAATAACACGACACGGTTATTCCATAGCTCAAGTTCCGTTGCATCTTCTGGCTGTGCCGATTTAAACCATGGTTGACGATGAATCGCTTCAATGATATCAACCCAGTAACGTGTAAAGTCTGTTGCATTTAGTTTAACAAGACCAAAACCTTGGCAAAGTGCATCTACTTTTGATGCTGTTAATACCATGAATACATCAGGTCGGCGCATCGCCAATAAACGAGTCGCAACAAACAAACCTGCTTTGCCTTTATCTAAGGTAGCAAAAGCCGCTGTATAACGTTTTACAAACTCTTTATAATCAGCTTCGCTCACTTCGCCTTCTAACGGGATCGCAGCTAAAGCGTCATCAAGAAGAGATGGAGTATGTTGCAATAACTCGTGGAAGCCTTTTGAACCACGTGTACTACCAAATAGTTCAACATCAAAATCAAATTTTGTAGGTACGTGCGCAGATAAGTGTTTACCTGCAAATGCGAGGCGTTCAAGATCTGACATATCCGCTAACGTACTTATACGTAATGAGCTGATATAGTTTAATAAGCGAAGACGTTCATCTAATGCTTGGCGATCAGCTTGATCAAGCATAAAGTTTTTTAGGAAAGGCCAAGGTGTTATACGTGACGTTTTAACCTGACGGCAAGTGATCGACTTTTCTAATAACTGCAATAATTTTTGTAACGGTTTTTCATGTTTTGCATCAAGCAATTCCATATTAATACCGTAACGCGCGTAATTGTATAATTCATTACACCAGCCAAGAAAATCTTCAGGTCGGTTCGTCACTTTAACAGCCATTAAATTCAGGCTTATTTCAGTAACATAATCTACGATTTGATCATACTGTGCAGTTTCAACATCAGATAATCGCATGTCTTGTGGAGAGGTAATAAATTTTATCATTAAAGCGTCATTCCAGTCTAAATTCTAAATACAATTGCTGTGATTGATAAGTATAGGCTTAAGGATTAATTTTTAAACCTATACTTGGCTAAATTTAAAAATGAATGGCTTGATCAAGTTCACAAAGTTAAAAACGGCTAATTTATATTCATTCAACAATAGAATACAGAAAACTTCTTGAATGATATATTACTCAGCTTCATCTAATTAACTAAGTTTATATAATGTCCGCCATCGATTTACAGCTTTTAGCACTTTTTATCCCTACATTTTTCTTCGTTTCTATTACACCCGGTATGTGTATGACATTATCGATGACATTAGGCATGACGATTGGCGTAAAGCGCAGTCTGCACATGATGTGGGGAGAGTTATTCGGCGTAGGCTTGGTTGCTATTCTGGCAGTTATTGGTGTAGCAACGATTATGCTGAAATACCCTAGCGCATTTTCAGCCCTTAAATTCCTCGGTGGTAGCTACCTTATTTACCTTGGTATTCAAATGTGGCGATCAAAGGGTAAACTCGCTATTTCTGATAGCCTAGGGCCTGAAAGCACAGTGAAGCCAATTCAATTAGCCAGCCAAGGCTTTGTGACTGCGATCGCGAACCCAAAAGGTTGGGTATTTATGATCTCGCTATTACCGCCTTTTATTAACCCTACCCAAGCATTAACACCACAGCTATCCGTACTCGTGGCTATTATTCTGATTACTGAATTTAGCTGTTTATTAATGTATGCGAGCGGTGGACAAACATTGCGTCTTTTTTTACAGAAAAGTAATAATGTCCGCTTACTCAATAAAATCGCAGGCTCACTGATGGTCTTTGTCGGGATCTGGTTAGCAACGGGATAAAGTTCATGCGAATACGAAAGGCTCAGCGCTATTTAGCAGTATAAATACACTTTAACTAAAAATAAGTTTCATTCAAGTATAAATAATTGGCATAATAAGTCATCTAATTATTTATACGTTGCGAAGAAAATGATCAATAACGTACCGTCTACTTTAAAATCAAAACGCATTGCGGTTATCGGCGGTGGTATCGCTGGTAGTACTATCGCACTGCGTTTAGCTGGGTTAGACATAAATGTGACCTTATTTGAAGAAGGGGTTAGCTTAGTCAATGGCCCACCAGTATGTCATTTACATGCTGGCGGCAACCTTTACCCTGACATTTCCGACGAGCAATGCCTTACGTTATTAGAACAGTCAATCGCGACAATGAAGATCTATCCGCACTGCATTAATAAGCGTCCAACCGTCATTGCAATCCCTCAACGCGATGCCAGTAACATAGAAAAATTATTACCACGACTTGAATTGTTAACTCAACATTACAAAGCGTTAATTCAAGCCGATGAAAGTAATAAAGTACTCGGTGACCCCGATGATTATTATCAAATGTTTACCCGCAGCGACATTGAACGATTAAAACATGAATCACAACAGCAGGAGATAACTCGATTTTCGGATTGGATGATCCCGCTTGCTAAAACACTTGATCTCGATTCAGTTAAATTCCCATTATTGATGGTTCAAGAGTACGGTTTAAGTTTATTCCGTATCGCAGCAAGTACAGAACTGAGTTTGAATGCCTCAACGTCTTGCAACTTACTGGTTAACAACAAAGTGATAAACGTTGCTTACACTGCGGATAAGACTTGGTTAATCACACATGCTGAAAACGATAAGCAGACAACAACCGAAGTTGATTATTTAATTAATGCTTGTGGTTATAGAACAGGCATTATTGATGACATGGCAGATACACCAAAAGAACGAATGGTTGAATTTAAGGCTGCCTACATTACGCATTGGGAACAAAGTGAACGTTGGCCTGAAGTTGTCTTTCACGGCGAACGAGGGACACCCGAAGGTATGGCGCAATTAACACCTTACCCTGATGGCTATTTCCAATTACACGGAATGACTGAAGAGATCACGTTATTTAAAAATGGCTTAGCTAAGAGTACCGATGACAGTGCCCAACCTAAGCTCGATAAAAGCTTCATCAACAAGCTCGTTCAAGGTTGGAATAAAGAAGAGTCTGATAGCCGAACGAAAAAAGCGATTCACCATATCAGTCATTTTATCCCTAGCTTTAACAACGCAGTAACCGCAGGAAGGCCATTATTCGGTGCGCAACAAATACCTGGTAATGATGTATCTCTACGCGCTTATGACGTCTCTTTTGAAGGGCAGCAATATGCTAGAGCCGAAATAGTTAAAGCATCGTCAGCACTCACAGTAGCAGATCAAATTATACATAAACTATTTGATTACTCACATGAGCAATTAACAGAGTGCCGTAATGTTAATGCAAGTTTTACGGCTTTATCTGAAAGTGATATCAATAGACTCGCTTGCGAGATTGCCCACGATAGAAATTACCCAACATCACTTGCTAAGATCTGATGATCGTTAGCAGCCAGGGATGGCTGTCGATTGCATCGTACAATCTATGTTTTATCTTCAACCGAATTTCGTTGTTGTTGGCGGAGTCGACGGGACTCGAACCCGCGAAGCCTTCGGCAGCGTGACAGGACGCCTTTTTTAAGTAAACAGTCTAACCAACTGAACGACCGCTCCGAACAATCTGTATTCTTGTATCCTGAATTTCAGGCACAAAAAAAGCCTCTATTTCTAACAAAAAGTTTTCGATTCAGGCTTTCGTTGTTGTTGGCGGAGTGCCGGGACTCGAACCCACGAAGCCTTCGGCAGCGTGACAGGCCGCCTTTTTAGGTAAACAGTCTAACCAACTGAACGACCGCTCCGAACAATCTGTATTCTTGTATCCTGAATTTCAGGCACAAAAAAGCCTCTATTTCTAACAAAAAGTTTTCGATTCAGGCTTTCGTTGTTGTTGGCGGAGTGGACGGCTTTCTACAAACCACAACCCGCGATCCCCGGCGTGACAGGCCGCTTATGCTTTTATAAAGAGTCTCACCAACTGAATAGACTCATACGAACGAGCGCTCCGCACAATCTGCTCAATACTTATCACTGAATTTCAGGCACAAAAAAAGCCTCTATTTCTAACAAAAAGTTTTCGATTCAGGCTTTCGTTGTTGTTGGCGGAGTGCCGGGACTCGAACCCACGAAGCCTTCGGCAGCGTGACAGGCCGCCTTTTTTAGGTAAACAGTCTAACCAACTGAACGACCACTCCGAACAATCTGTATTCTTGTATCCTGAATTTCAGGCACAAAAAAAGCCTCTATTTCTAACAAAAAGTTTTCGATTCAGGCTTTCGTTGTTGTTGGCGGAGTGCCGGGACTCGAACCCACGAAGCCTTCGGCAGCGTGACAGGCCGCCTTTTTTAGGTAAACAGTCTAACCAACTGAACGACCACTCCGAACAATCTGTATTCTTGTATCCTGAATTTCAGGCACAAAAAAAGCCTCTATTTCTAACAAAAAGTTTTCGATTCAGGCTTTCGTTGTTGTTGGCGGAGTGCCGGGACTAGAACCCGCGAAGCCTTCGGCAGCGTGACAGGCCGCCTTTTTTAGGTAAAGAGTCTAACCAACTGAACGACAACTCCGAACAATCTGTATTTTTTGTATCCTGAATTTCAGGCACAAAAAAAGCCTGAATCTTTCGATTCAGGCTTTCGTTGTTGTTGGCGGAGTGCCGGGACTAGAACCCGCGAAGCCTTCGGCAGCGTGACAGGCCGCCTTTTTTAGGTAAAGAGTCTAACCAACTGAACGACCACCCCGAACAATCTGTATTTTTGTATCCTGAATTTCAGGCACAAAAAAAGCCTGAATCTTTCGATTCAGGCTTTCGTTGTTGTTGGCGGAGTGGACGGGACTCGAACCCGCGACCCCCGGCGTGACAGGCCGGTATTCTAACCAACTGAACTACCACTCCGCACAATCTGTGCTAATGTTTCCATCAGTCTATTCTTTATACAAGGTATAAAACCTTGATTGTAGTCTTTCGACTCAATTTGGCGCTTGGCGATGCCCTACTCTCACATGGGGAAGCCCCACACTACCATCGGCGTTATTACGTTTCACTACTGAGTTCGGAATGGGATCAGGTGGTACCGCAACACTATGGTCACCAAGCAAATTTGGTTTGCTTTCAAGTTGTATCTTTAAAATCTGAAAAGCTATAAATAAAGAAGTCTTTAAAACCTATCTTTCGATAAATAGTAGTGTTCAATCTATTCTTAAGTCGTATTTCAATTAATCATACTTTAATTTGTATGGTTAAGCCTCACGGGTAATTAGTACAAGTTAGCTCAATGCCTCACAGCACTTACACACCTTGCCTATCAACGTTGTAGTCTCCAACGGCCCTTCAGGGGACTTAAAGTCCCAGTGAGAACTCATCTCGAGGCCTGCTTCCCGCTTAGATGCTTTCAGCGGTTATCAGTTCCGAACTTAGCTACCGGGCAATGCTATTGGCATAACAACCCGAACACCAGTGGTTCGTCCACTCCGGTCCTCTCGTACTAGGAGCAGCTCCTCTCAATTCTCAAACGCCCACGGCAGATAGGGACCGAACTGTCTCACGACGTTCTAAACCCAGCTCGCGTACCACTTTAAATGGCGAACAGCCATACCCTTGGGACCAACTTCAGCCCCAGGATGTGATGAGCCGACATCGAGGTGCCAAACACCGCCGTCGATATGAACTCTTGGGCGGTATCAGCCTGTTATCCCCGGAGTACCTTTTATCCGTTGAGCGATGGCCCTTCCATTCAGAACCACCGGATCACTAAGACCTACTTTCGTACCTGCTCGACGTGTCTGTCTCGCAGTTAAGCTGGCTTATGCCTTTGCACTAACCACATGATGTCCAACCATGTTTAGCCAACCTTCGTGCTCCTCCGTTACTCTTTGGGAGGAGACCGCCCCAGTCAAACTACCCACCAGACACTGTCCGCAATCCCGATAAGGGACCTACGTTAGAACATCAAACGTACAAGGGTGGTATTTCAAGGTTGACTCCACATCATCTAGCGACAATGCTTCAACGTCTCCCACCTATCCTACACATGTAGGTTCAATGTTCAGTGCCAAGCTATAGTAAAGGTTCACGGGGTCTTTCCGTCTAGCCGCGGGTACACTGCATCTTAACAGCGATTTCAATTTCACTGAGTCTCGGGTGGAGACAGCGTGGCCATCATTACGCCATTCGTGCAGGTCGGAACTTACCCGACAAGGAATTTCGCTACCTTAGGACCGTTATAGTTACGGCCGCCGTTTACCGGGGCTTCGATCATGAGCTTCGACCTAAGTCTAACCCAATCAATTAACCTTCCGGCACCGGGCAGGCGTCACACCGTATACGTCATCTTTCGATTTTGCACAGTGCTGTGTTTTTAATAAACAGTTGCAGCCACCATTTCTCTGCGACCGACAATAGCTTACGGAGCAAGTCCTTCACCATCATCGGCGTACCTTCTCCCGAAGTTACGGTACCATTTTGCCTAGTTCCTTCACCCGAGTTCTCTCAAGCGCCTTAGTATTCTCTACCTAACCACCTGTGTCGGTTTGGGGTACGATTCTCTTATATCTGAAGCTTAGAGGTTTTTCCTGGAAGCCGGGTATCAACTACTTCATCTCCGTAGAGACTCGTCATCAGCTCTCAGCCTTAATGTGCGCCCGGATTTACCTAAGCACACAGCCTACAACCTTAAACATGGACAACCATCGCCATGCTAGCCTAACCTTCTCCGTCACCCCATCGCAATATAAGTGAGTACAGGAATATTAACCTGTTTCCCATCGACTACGCCTTTCGGCCTCGCCTTAGGGGTCGACTCACCCTGCCCCGATTAACGTTGGACAGGAACCCTTGGTCTTTCGGCGTGGAGGTTTTTCACCCCCATTATCGTTACTCATGTCAACATTCGCACTTCTGATACCTCCAGCAAGCTTCTCAACTCACCTTCGACGGCTTACAGAACGCTCCTCTACCATGCAAGAACAAGTCTTGCATCCGTAGCTTCGGTGGTATGTTTAGCCCCGTTAAATCTTCCGCGCAGACCGACTCGACCAGTGAGCTATTACGCTTTCTTTAAAAGATGGCTGCTTCTAAGCCAACTTCCTGGCTGTCTGAGCCTTTCCACATCGTTTCCCACTTAACATACACTTTGGGACCTTAGCTGACGGTCTGGGTTGTTTCCCTTTCCACGACGGACGTTAGCACCCGCCGTGTGTCTCCCGCGATTGAACTTATTGGTATTCGGAGTTTGCAAAGGGTTGGTAAGTCGGGATGACCCCCTAGCCTTAACAGTGCTCTACCCCCAATAGTTAGACGCGAGGCGCTACCTAAATAGCTTTCGAGGAGAACCAGCTATCTCCCGGTTTGATTGGCCTTTCACCCCCAGCCACAAGTCATCCGCTAATTTTTCAACATTAGTCGGTTCGGTCCTCCAGTTGATGTTACTCAACCTTCAACCTGCCCATGGCTAGATCACCGGGTTTCGGGTCTAATCCCAGCAACTATTCGCGCAGTTAACACTCGGTTTCCCTACGGCTCCGCTATTCGCTTAACCTTGCTACTGAAATTAAGTCGTTGACCCATTATACAAAAGGTACGCAGTCACAGAACAAGTCTGCTCCCACTGCTTGTACGTATACGGTTTCAGGTTCTATTTCACTCCCCTCACAGGGGTTCTTTTCGCCTTTCCCTCACGGTACTGGTTCACTATCGGTCAGTCAGTAGTATTTAGCCTTGGAAGATGGTCCTCCCATATTCAAACAGCATATCACGTGTGCCGTCCTACTCGATTTCACAGTAAGGTCGTTTTCATGTACGGGACTATCACCCTGTATCGTGAAACTTTCCAGAATCTTCCACTAACTTCCAAACTGCTTAAGGGCTAGACCCCGTTCGCTCGCCGCTACTAAGGGTATCTCTATTGATTTCTTTTCCTCGGGGTACTTAGATGTTTCAGTTCTCCCGGTTCGCTTCGCAACGCTATGTATTCACGTTACGATACTCTACAAAGTAGAGTGGGTTCCCCCATTCGGAAATCTGTGGATTAACGCTTTTTATCAACTCCCCACAGCTTAACGCAGATTAACACGTCCTTCATCGCCTCTGACTGCCTAGGCATCCACCGTATACGCTTAGTCACTTAACCATACAATCTAAAGTCGACCGTACAATTGAAATAACTAGGTATTATCTAGTTTTTTTCGCCTCAAGAATACTCAAGAACACTATATTGTTATTGCCGAAGCAATAACGTGTTTTAAGAACTTCTTTATTTATTCAGCTTTCCAAATTTTTAAAGAGCAATTTGCTAAAAAGCAAAGATAAGCATTCGCTGCTTAGCTTTGATTTTTAATCAGAAAGAAAAAATACTCCATCTTCCTTACAGAAGAAAGATGGTATCCCGTACGAGATTTGAACTCGTGTTACCGCCGTGAAAGGGCGGTGTCCTAGGCCTCTAGACGAACGGGACACTATTTACTTTCTACGTTTGGATTTCATCCCAAACGTTGTCTTATTTTCATAAGACTGTCTTTAACGTTTCTATTCAAGCAATTTGTGTGGGCACTTACAAAAATTAACAACTTTACGTAAGGAGGTGATCCAGCCCCAGGTTCCCCTAGGGCTACCTTGTTACGACTTCACCCCAGTCATGAACCACACCGTGGTCATCGCCCTCCCGAAGGTTAAGCTAATGACTTCTGGTGCAGCCCACTCCCATGGTGTGACGGGCGGTGTGTACAAGGCCCGGGAACGTATTCACCGTGACATTCTGATTCACGATTACTAGCGATTCCGACTTCATGGGGTCGAGTTGCAGACCCCAATCCGGACTACGACGCACTTTATGGGATTCGCTTACCATTGCTGGTTTGCAGCCCTTTGTATGCGCCATTGTAGCACGTGTGTAGCCCTACTCGTAAGGGCCATGATGACTTGACGTCGTCCCCACCTTCCTCCGGTTTATCACCGGCAGTCTCCTTAGAGTTCCCACCATTACGTGCTGGCAAATAAGGATAAGGGTTGCGCTCGTTGCGGGACTTAACCCAACATTTCACAACACGAGCTGACGACAGCCATGCAGCACCTGTCTCATAGTTCCCGAAGGCACCAATTCATCTCTGAAAAGTTCTATGGATGTCAAGAGTAGGTAAGGTTCTTCGCGTTGCATCGAATTAAACCACATGCTCCACCGCTTGTGCGGGCCCCCGTCAATTCATTTGAGTTTTAACCTTGCGGCCGTACTCCCCAGGCGGTCTACTTAATGCGTTAGCTTAAGAGCCCAGTTCTCAAGGAACCAAACTCCGAGTAGACATCGTTTACGGCGTGGACTACCGGGGTATCTAATCCCGTTTGCTACCCACGCTTTCGCATCTGAGCGTCAGTTACTTGCCAGGTGGCCGCCTTCGCCACTGGTATTCCTTCAGATCTCTACGCATTTCACCGCTACACCTGAAATTCTACCACCCTCTCAAGAACTCTAGTTTGCCAGTTCGAAATGCAGTTCCCAGGTTGAGCCCGGGGCTTTCACATCTCGCTTAACAAACCGCCTGCATGCGCTTTACGCCCAGTAATTCCGATTAACGCTTGCACCCTCCGTATTACCGCGGCTGCTGGCACGGAGTTAGCCGGTGCTTCTTCTGCGAGTAACGTCACAGCAGTAGAGTATTAATCTACTGCCTTTCCTCCTCGCTGAAAGTACTTTACAACCCTAAGGCCTTCTTCATACACGCGGTATGGCTGCATCAGGGTTTCCCCCATTGTGCAATATTCCCCACTGCTGCCTCCCGTAGGAGTCTGGACCGTGTCTCAGTTCCAGTGTGGCTGATCATCCTCTCAGACCAGCTAGGGATCGTCGCCTTGGTGAGCTCTTACCTCACCAACAAGCTAATCCCACTTGGGCTCATCTAGTCGCGAGAGCTTTCAAGAAGAGGCCCCCTTTCACCCGTAGGTCGTATGCGGTATTAGCAGTCGTTTCCAACTGTTGTCCCCCTCGACTAGGCAGATTCCCAAGCATTACTCACCCGTCCGCCGCTCGACGCCAGAATAGCAAGCTATTCTTCGTTTCCGCTCGACTTGCATGTGTTAAGCCTACCGCCAGCGTTCAATCTGAGCCATGATCAAACTCTTCAATTAAAAGTTTTTTGACTAATCAACGACGTTGATTAAGTCGGCTCAATGAATTCTGTACTTCAACAACAAACCGAGGTTTGTTGTTTATAAAACCAAATCTTTCGATTTAATTTAATGTTCACAATTACATTGATATAATTTTTGGTCATTATATCTCTGCAAGTGCTCACACAGATTGCTTGAATAAATTGTTAAAGAACATACTGAGCGGCTGCTGCCGTGTCAGTGGGGTGGATTATAGAGAACTACGTTTTATTGGCAAGACTTTTCCTTAAAAAAAACGCAACTGCTCAAATAACAACCAACAAGTGTCGATTTAGTCGTTAACTATCGTTTTAGCCGCAGATAATAGGTCTATAAACACAGCATCTGCTGCTTCTGCACCTTTTTCACATAGCACTTTACCCGTCGACACCAAATAATTGGCTTTGAGCTGTGATTTTTGACCAGCCTGAATATCAGATAGTTTATCACCCACTAAATACGAGTTAGCAAAATCAATATCTAGATCTTTACCTGCACTATCTAACATCCCTGTATTTGGCTTACGACATAAACAATCTTGCTTATAATCACCAATACCTTTTTCGGGATGATGAGGACAATAATAAATACCATCAAGATCGACACCCCGATCGGCAAGTGACCAATCCATCCATTCCGTGAGCGTCATAAATTCATCTTCAGTATAATAACCTCGTGCAATACCAGACTGATTTGTTATTACAACTAATAGATAACCATGCGCCTTCAATAATTGCATTGCTTCAATGCTGCCATCAATGAATTCAAAATCATCAATTTTTGAAACATAACCTTTATCTTTATTAATCACACCATCACGGTCTAAGAACACAGCTGCAGTTGCCACTATTATTACCTTTATTATCAATCATTCTAATTGCACATTATTTCACGTCATAAAAATTACGCAATCCATACCTTTTACATGTAAATGTAAACCTAAGCAATTAAAACTACCTCAATAGAAATAAAACACGGTTTAGCCATCTAGATGTAAAAAAGGCCATTGACTTTGGGCAACTAAATAACTAGCATATGTATCCAGTTGTTACTCATAAATGAAGAATTAATATCTAATCTTATATATCAATTTTTACTTTTCGTTTTAGGCGTTGAAATGATTAAATTAACAAATATAAATAAAATATTTGAAACTACAGACAAACCTGTTTATGCCTTGAAAGACGTTAACCTAAACGTCGAAAAAGGTGAGATATTCGGTGTTATAGGTTCATCAGGTGCGGGTAAAAGTACCCTTATTCGTTGTGTAAACTTACTTGAAACTCCAACATCGGGATCAATTCAGCTTGATGGCGTTGAACTAACTCAACTAAATAAAGCAGAACTATGTACTGCACGACGCCAAATCGGCATGATATTTCAACATTTCAATTTATTATCGTCTCGAACTGTATTTGATAATGTAGCATTACCGCTGGAATTAGCAGGTATTGATAAAGCCGAGATCAATAGCAAAATTACACCACTGCTTGAGTTAGTTGGCTTATCAACAAAACATAAAGCTTACCCTTCGGAATTAAGTGGCGGTCAAAAACAGCGTGTGGCGATTGCGCGTGCATTAGCTTCAGAACCTAAAGTACTGCTGTGCGATGAAGCAACATCAGCACTAGACCCGAGTACAACAAAATCAATTTTAGAACTATTAAAAAATATTAATGCACGACTAGGCCTGACGATTCTACTTATCACGCACGAAATGGAAGTGGTTAAAAATATCTGCCATAAAGTTGCGATCATTGATAAAGGCGAATTGATTGAACAAAATACGGTAGCGAAGTTCTTTGCTAATCCAGAAACAGAATTAGCACAAATATTTATTGAAGCAACGATAAACCTAGAAATTCCTGATGAGTATAAACAACGATTATCGTTAAATAGGAAAGAAAACTCAACGCCATTAGTACGTCTTGGCTTCACTGGTAACAGTGTTGACTCAGCCGTTATTTCAGAAGTAAGTCGTACATTAAATGTTGATGTGAATATTTTAAGTGCCGATATTGAATTTGCCGGCGGCATCAAGTTCGGTTATATGCTTGCCGAACTTATTGGTAATAAAGAAAACACTCTTGCAGCCAAAGCATTTTTCCAACAACACGCAGTTAATGTAGAGGTTATCGGTTATGTCGACTGATCAAATGATTAATTTACTTTTTACCGCAACGATTGAAACACTCGAGATGGTCGGTATTGCCGCTGCAATTGCATGTTTACTGGGTATGCCAACAGGCATCCTATTGCATGTAACAAAAACCAACGGTATTTTAGAAAATAAAAAATTAAATAATGTATTAAGTGTGATTGTAAATGTAGGTCGTTCAGTACCTTTCATTATTTTACTTGTTGCAATCATTCCTTTTACACGCCTGATTGTCGGCTCATCAATCGGCACTGGCGCAATGATCGTTCCACTAACAGTTGCTTCAATCCCTTTTATTGCTCGATTAATTGAAGGTGCATTATTAGATGTGCCAGCAGGGCTAGTCGAAGCAGCGCAAACAATGGGCGCGACACCACTACAAATTATAATGAAAGTGTTAATCCCAGAAGCAATGCCAGGAATTATTAATAGCATCACAATCACGTTAGTAACACTTGTAAACTACTCAGCAATGGCGGGTACTGTCGGCGGCGGCGGCCTAGGCGATGTTGGTATTCAGCATGGTTACATTGGCTTTAACCCTACTATTATTCTAATTACAGTAATCTTACTGGTGATCATCGTACAAGTTATTCAATCAGTCGGTGAACGCTTAATAAGTAAAGTCGACCACAGATAATAAATTTTAACAACTCAAGGAAATATTAATCATGGAATTTTCACTAAAGAAATTAGTATCAGTAACAGCAATTGCATCAAGTGTGTTATTAAGTGCATGTAGTGGCGACAAAGACTCAACAGTATTAAAAGTGGGCGCAATGGCTGGCCCTGAAGCGGAAGTCATTGAGATTGCAAAGAAAATTGCTAAAGAGAAATACGATCTAGACATTGAAATAGTCACCTTTACGGATTATGTAACACCAAACCGAGCACTTGAAGAAGGCAGTATTGATGTAAATGCTTTCCAACATAAACCTTATCTAGATGCACAAATCGAACAACGTGGTTACGATATTACAGCAGTAGCAAACACATTTGTTTATCCAATTGCGGCATACTCAGCATCAATCAAGCGTGTTGACGAGCTTAAAGAAGGTAATAAAATTGCAGTACCAAATGATCCAACTAACCTAGGGCGCTCATTATTATTACTTGAGCAACAAGGTATCATCGCACTTAAAGCTGGCGCGGGTATTAAAGCTACAGAATTAGACATTACTGCGAATCCATTTGGTGTTGAGATTATAAAATTAGAAGCTGCGCTATTAGCGCGTAACTTACAAGACGTAACAATAGCGGTTATCAACACCACATTTGCAACTAAGATTGGTTTATCGCCAACTAAAGACGGCATCTTCGTGGAAAATAAAGAATCTCCATACGTAAATTTAATTGTTGCTCGTAACGACAATAAAGATTCAGAGAAAGTAAAACAATTCATCGCGGCATTCCAAACTCAAGAAGTGTATGACGAAGCTAAAAAACTATTTAACAATTCAATCGTAAAGGGCTGGTAATCAGCTGTTACGCAAACGACCTGTGCGATAACAGGTCTAAATAGTTATAATAAGGTGTGGTTGGTAACAAAATTTATTCTGTATTATTTTTGATATCAATCACATTTTCTACCAAGCTTAGTGAATAGCTCATCATCAGAGATTCATTAAATGCCCAACTCTTTATTGAACAACGTATCTCTGTGGCCTTCTATAACCACAAGCATAATGATTTTCCTTTCTGTACCGGTAATGGCCTCTCTCTCTGGTGATACAGATGAACGCAATAATCTTTCGTCTTCGCCCCTAATCAACTTACCGAACAATGAAATAAATTCATTTTCGATTAATTGGCAATGGACTGATAGCAAAGGAAAGAGCTTAAAGATAAAATCATTTTTTGATACCGATATTGTTGAAACATCATTATTAGACAGTTATAAATTGTCCTTTTCATTGAGTTATCCAATCAAAGCGATTCATACCTACTTAACGCCAAGACTCGAATTTGCTATCGACCGTATTAATTTCTACACTCCAAATGATCAAGAAAAAATAAAAGACATACAATACGCATTTACCAATAAAGACAAAAGTAATGCCTCACAATTATTTTGGCAGGCCTACAATCAATATCAAAACGATGCCTTTTATCACTTAAAAATAACCCCTTGCGTGCATCCAGATGATGAAGATTTACCTTGCGTTAGACCGAATTATTCTCAACTTTTTTATGAGTATAGGGCATACCTAAAAGATATTGCGACACAACTTGCCAACCAGCAGTCAGTTAACTCAGCTGTCAAAAATGCACAGCATTGGGTTTATGCTATCCCAGACAGAGAAGAGCATAAGAATAGTTTCTTCTCTCCAATTAGCGTCTTAAAAAGCAATGAAGCAGACAGTGATGAAAAAGCCCTATTATTAGCGACACTGATTAGTCAACTCGCACCTGAATATGAACTTTTCATGCTTTATCCATCAGACAGTATTGGTAGTGTGTCACCCGTATGGCTAACCATTGATAGTAAAAGCGGCATAAAAGGCCAACAAATCATAATTAATCAAAATCAATATACTGTCATATTAGGGTCAAAAGTAAAATTAGATAAAATATTATCGTCTGACACAGAATTGATTAGTGAATCATTATATTGACCACAATATTTGTATTTTAGTAATAAAAATCCTTGAAAATAGAATAATATATGAAAATAATATAACTCGATATGGCTGGTTAATAGACTATCGGCTTAAACATTCACATTAATTTCATATTTAAAAGGATAAAAATAATGAAAAAAATACTGACGGCTATTACGCTATCACTCGCCTCTTTTGTCGCTTTAAGCCATAACCTCACGTTGGGAGATAATGTTCCCCAAGTTACAATCAAAGATAAAGGTTATGTTGCTCTAGTCGAAGGTGAATTCGAATACCGCCAGTGGTCTACTGCCGAGTTACATAATAAGGTTATTTTAATTCAGCATATTGCAGGGCGCACATCAGCTAAGGAATTAAATGAGCCAATGATTGATGCATTGAAAAAATCTGATTTCCCATTCGAGAAATACAATACTGCTACGCTAGTTAATTTAGACGAAGCGATTTGGGGTACTGGTGCGATAGTCGCGAGTCAATTGAGATCAAACAAAGAAGAATTTCCCGATGCAATCTTTGTTCTTGATGAAGACGGTGATATTCGTAATAAGTGGGGTCTAACAGAAAAAAGTTCTGCGATCATTTTATTAGATCAAGCAGGCAAGATTTTATATGTTAAAGACGGTGAGATGAATCCAACAGAGATCGAGACTGTGATTGGTCTTATCAATGCCTATATATAATATTAATATCTAAATAGCCTTCAAAACCTTAGATATACCATACGAAGGACGAGTAGAAGTAGACTTTTTATTACCGAACTCGTCCAAATAACTTTAAAATATAAACTAGTATAAAAATATCCTCGCTAGCCAGCAATTTTACATATCAAAACAATACATTCAGGCCTATATCAGGTATAAATAAAGCTTATTACCCTTAATCTGAATACACGGCTAGGTTTTGCTATGTCTGGAAATGATACCAGTATAAATAAAGTTGAATCGAATATTTTAAACAGTATTCAACAATTAAGAAAAGTCTCTAAAGATAGAGGCATTGACGGTATGTTAACAGTAAACAAGCACACCACATTTGAACACAGAGCAATCCAACGTGTTAATCAAGAACAAATAAAACAACAACAAAATTTAGAAAGCATTGTCGTTCGCGCCAATAATTTTTGTGACGATGTCACCAGCGAAGTGATTGACCCAGATTGGCTCAGTGCTTTTATGTCAATGGCAAAAGATATTTCAGGGCCGCATATGCAAACATTATGGGGTAAAATTTTTGCGTTAGAATTAAGCCATTCCGGCAGTTTCTCAGTAAAGTCACTGCGCACACTCAATCAAATGACCCAACGTGAAGCTCAAATGTTTCAGTCTGCCTGTAACTTAAGTTCTCAAGTAGGTTATGACACTAACCGTAAAATTATTCTTAACTGCCAAAATAATAACAAAAGTTTCTTATTATTTAATAAACCGCAATTTAAATCGATTAACTTAGGTCGACACAAACTACCTTATAGCAGCTTTTTAACCTTATCTGAATTGGGATTAATTCATAACAATGAATTAGAAATGGTCAATCTCCCACGAGATAAAGACTTACCGATAAGCTACGGGGAAGAGAAATTAACGGTAAAAGTAAAAAGCAGTTCATCAAGAGTGAAGTATTATCGCTTTACTAATATTGGTGATGAGCTGGCTAAGCTCATCCCTCATGAGAATAACCATGAATATTTTTCTGAGCTAACCAGCCATTTACATAACGCATTTAGTTTTTAAGCACTACTATTTAGCGACAACAAAAAACGGGTTTAATACTGATTCCTGGTGGTTATACAATAAAGGCGAACCATCAAGTTGTACTACTTTTGCACCAGCCGCACAAGCAACAGCATGTCCAGCACCAGTATCCCACCAACAAGTGGGGCCTAATCGTGGATAACAATGCGCACTCCCTTCAGCAATCAAACAAAACTTCAATGAACTACCAACCGGTATAATATCTGTTTCTTTATAACGTGCTAAATACAATGCCATTTCAGGACTTGCATGAGAACGGGAACCGACCACTTTAACAGTTTCATGATTAGGAACTGGTAATGCAGCTAACTTAACGGTTTCGCCACCATGTAATAAAAAAGCGCCGTCAGTATTCGTATAATAGAGCTTATCTAATACAGGTGCATAGACAACACCTAATATAGGTTGCTGATTGTGGATCAAGGCGATATTAACGGTAAACTCACCATTACGTTTAATAAACTCTTTAGTGCCATCGAGCGGATCAACAAGCCAAAATGTTTGCCATTGCTTTCGCTCATCCCAAGGGATATTTGCGCCTTCTTCCGACAAAATTGGGATATCAGGTGTGATAGTGAGTAAGCTAGCAACAATAATGTCATTAGCTGCAATGTCGGCTTCTGTCACTGGTGAGTTATCATCTTTGGTATCAACCTTAAAATCGCGCTGATAAATAGTTAATATTTCTTGTCCCGCTGCAACAGCAATATCATTAACCTGACTGACTAAATGATCGATTAAACTCTCTATTGAACTCTCTATTGAACTATCCATTTATTCGCTACGACTCCTTTACTTACAAACGATTTTTATAAAAAATTACTTATAAAAATTACTTAATATGACCTTGCTGTGAAAGATAAGTCACTATCTGTTGAACTGAGGTTGATACTGGATTATTCCCATTATCTAAGTACAGTTCTGGTTTATTTGGTGCTTCGTAAACAGAATCAATACCGGTAAAATTCTTGATCTCACCTGCCCGCGCTTTTTTATAAAGTCCCTTCGGATCACGCTGCTCACAAACCGTAAGGTCCGCATCGACATGTATTTCGATAAACTCACTGTCACCCAATAATGAACGAACTAAATCACGCTCTTGACGGTGTGGGGAAATAAAGGCAGTTAATACAATAACACCTGCATCAACCATTAACTTCGCCACTTCTCCCACTCTGCGAATATTTTCTTTACGGTCATCATCGCTAAACCCCAGATCGCCACATAAACCAAAACGCACATTATCGCCGTCTAACAAGTACGTATGATAACCCGCTTTATGTAATTCATTCTCTAATGCGCCCGCCACTGTCGACTTGCCAGAGCCACTTAAGCCCGTAAACCACAATACACAGGGTTGCTGTTGTTTATTCGCTGCTCTTGCTGCTTTATCTACAGTATGTTTATGCCACACGATGTTTTCAGTCGCTGCTGTATCAGCATTACTTTCATTAATAATTCTTGTCATTACATGCTCACAAATAAAATGGGAATACATATGGAATCATTACTAATACCATAGAGGAATAAGCAATCGATGTCGGAACACCGAGTTTAAGGTAGTCAGATAGCGCATAATTTCCTGCACTATAAACCATTAGATTGGTTTGATAACCGTAAGGCGAAATAAAGCTGGCACTAGCACCAAAGATAACCGCCATGATGAAAGGTAATTCACTCACCCCATAACTTTGTGCCAAGCTAAATGCAATTGGGAATGCCAATGCAGCAGCGGCATTATTGGTGATTAATTCACTTAATAATAATGTTGCAAAATAAGTAGCAATAAACGCAGCCAATACCCCCCAGCCATTAAAAGCCTGTATTAAAGATCCCGCTAATAAGTCTGAAACACCACTGGTTTGTAGCATGTTCGATAGCGCTAATGCACTACCTACGACAATCCAAAGATCAAGGGGCAAACGTCTACGGATCTCTTGTAAGGATAAAGTACCACTCATGCAAAGAAGTAATACGAATATAACTAAACCTTTTAATAACGGTAATGTGCCCGTTAGTGCTAAAGCAATCGTGCCAACAAATCCAGCTAATACGCCAATACTACGTTTATCACTTAAACGTGTGGCAGCATCTAAACCACTGACAACGACAAAATCACGACTCAAATCTTTACTGTTTTTAAACTCGGCTCCCGGTGCTAATAATAAGGTATCGCCAGCACGTAAACGCACATTACCTAAGCCTCCGCGTAAAGGACTATGCCCACGGCGAATAGCTACTACCACAGAATCAAAATGTTCTCTGAATTTACTTTCTTTTAAGGTTAAGCCATTTAATTTTGAAGAATGACTGACGATCACTTCAACAAGATGTTGACCATTCAGTTCACCTTGACCAAATAACTTCAGCCCTTTAATATCTTGCAGTACTCCGACAGAATCAACGTCACCACAAAACAGAAGTTGATCATTCGCTTGTAATACTTCGCCTGGGCAGACGGGACAAATCACGTCACCATTTCGCTGTATTTCGGCAAGGTATAACTGTTTTAGCGCACGTAAATTGTTTTCAGCAATGGTTTTTCCAACCAGGTTTGAATTAGGTTTTACACGTGCTTCTAAAAAATAGACTAATTCTTCACTCTCATCTTGGGTATGGTCGGGTAACCTATGGCTCATGGTAATAAGTACAATCATACCAGCAGCAAAACCAGCTAAACCGATAATCGAAAATTCAAAAAAGCCCAATGAGGGAAGCCCTGCATCAACCACAAAACTATTCACAATCAGATTTGTCGATGTACCAATTAGCGTCAGTGTGCCACCAAAGATCGCAGCATAGGAAAGTGGAATAAGTAATTTAGTGGGTGCATGGGTATTGTTACGCTTCACTGCACCAATTAACGACGCAACAACAGCGGTATTATTGGTAAAAGAAGAGAGTAAAGCCGTAGAAATACCGAGTTTAGCCACCACAACCGTAAAACGGCCCGTGGATAACTGCCGTCCTATCCAGCTAATTAGACGCGTTTTTTCAATCGTAATCGAAATAAGTAATAATAAAATTAATGTGATAAGAGAAGGATTAGTAAATCCAGCCATGACTTGAGGCATTTCAATAAAACCAGACAAGTAAGCTAAAATAACCATCCCACCAAATAAACTCGACGGTCGAAACTTACCAGAGATAAGTAAGCCAATGAAGATCACCAGTGAGACTAAAATACTTCCCTGTATCACATTCATAACAACATCCTACAGCTTGCTAATATCGATAGCTTGCCATTGTGGGAAGTGTTTACGCACCAAGGCATTCAACTCTACTTCAAACTCACTAAACTCATGAGAGTGAGTACTTCCCTTCATATCAAGTACTTGGTCAATCATACCCGCACCGACCGTCACATTAGTTAAACGATCGATAACAATAAAGCTACCTGTATCAGCTACATCTTGATATTTATCTACAGGCACAACTTCAGTAAGTGTTAACTCACATAAACCAATTTCATTCAATGAAAGCTCTGTAGATGCTGACTCTTCTAAAGTGTTTACATCTATTTTATTACGGATTAGCCTAAACTGACCTGTGGTTTTCTTACTCGATAATTTGATATCATATTGACGATCTATTTGTAATGCTTGGTCTGACATCCACACTACATTCGCCAAAAATGAATCTGATAATTTAGGTTGCTCAGCAACAGCAACGAGAATATCACCACGGCTCACATCGATTTCGTCAGTAAGTGTTAATGTTATCGCTTGATCTTGATGCGCAGAGGCTAGCTCACCATCAAAAGTAACTATCGATTTAACTGTACTTGACTTACCTGATGGCAACGCAACAACTTCATCACCGACACTGATTTTACCTGCTGCGATAGTACCGGCAAAGCCGCGGAAGTCGAGGTTAGGACGATTCACATATTGCACAGGTAAACGGAATGGTTTATCAAGAGCCTCATCGGATGTATCAACAGCCTCTAAACACTCCAATAATGTACGACCTTTAAACCAAGGTGTTTGCGTCGATCGCTCTACAACGTTATCACCGAGTAATGCTGATAATGGCGTGAATTCAATGGTAATGTCATTAAGCTTTTCGGTAAAACCTAAGTATTCTTCTTTAATTTCTTCAAAACGCTGTTCAGAGAAATCAACGAGATCCATTTTATTAACAGCCACAACAAAATGTTTAATACCCAGTAATGACGCAATATACGAATGACGTTTAGTTTGCGTTAATACTCCTTTACGTGCATCAATTAAGATCACCGCAAGATCACACGTTGAAGCACCTGTTGCCATATTACGCGTGTATTCTTCATGCCCCGGTGTATCAGCAATAATAAATTTGCGTGTTGATGTAGAGAAATAGCGGTATGCCACATCAATCGTAATTCCCTGCTCACGCTCAGCAGCAAGTCCATCAACTAATAACGCTAAATCAACCGCTTCACCTGTTGTACCTGACTTCTGGCTATCAACATGCAATGCAGCAAGTTGATCTTCATAGATCTGATGTGAGTCATGCAATAAGCGACCAATAAGGCTACTTTTACCATCATCAACGCTACCACAGGTTAAAAAACGCAATAGGCTTTTATGCTGCTGTTGATGTAAGTAGGTTTCAATGTCTGTTTGTGCTAATTCATTTGCTATTTGAGTGTTCATCTACCCTGCTCCTACCTAGAAATAACCTTGACGTTTCTTTTGCTCCATTGAAGCTGAAGAATCATGGTCAATCATACGTCCTTGTCGTTCACTGCTTGTCGCCAGTAACATTTCTTCAATAATTTCAGGCAATGTTAATGCTTCAGATTCCACAGCACCTGTTAATGGGTAACAACCAAGAGTTCTAAAACGAACCATTTTTTCTTCGATCTGCTCACCTTCTCGTAACTTCATACGATCATCATCAACCATGATCAACGCACCATCACGTTCAACAACAGGACGTTTTGCAGCAAGATAAAGTGGTACAATTTCAATTTGTTCTTGGTAGATATATTGCCAAATATCCAGTTCGGTCCAGTTCGATAATGGGAAAACACGAATGCTTTCACCTTTGTTTACCTGACCATTGTAAGTGCGCCACAATTCCGGGCGTTGATTTTTCGGGTCCCAACGATGGTTCTTATCACGGAATGAATAAACACGTTCTTTAGCACGTGATTTTTCTTCATCACGTCGTGCGCCGCCAAATGCCGCATCAAAACCGTATTTGTCCAGCGCCTGTTTAAGACCTTGGGTTTTCATTATATCGGTGTGCTTTGAGCTGCCGTGATCAAATGGACTACAGCCCATTGCAATCCCTTCAGGATTTTTGTGTACTAACAGATCAAAGCCGTATTTCGCAACCGTCTTGTCACGAAACTCAATCATTTCGCGAAACTTCCAGTTAGTATCAACATGCAATAATGGAAATGGGATTTTACCTGGGTAAAAAGCCTTACGAGCTAGGTGTAGCATCACAGACGAGTCTTTACCGATTGAATACATCATTACCGGATTATCAAACTCTGCCGCAACTTCCCTGATTATGTGGATACTTTCAGCTTCCAGCTGTTTAAGGTGGGTCAACCTCTGTTGATTCATCTTCTACTCCATCAGACCAAATTGGATAATTTCATATCGTTTGGATCAATATAGCCCTTTTACTTATAACCGCCAAAGAACATAAACTGATTTTTAATAACTTTTAGGAATATAGAAAGGTGAGAGATAAATTATAGAAAGATAAATAAAATTATCACATGAATTGAAAGCACAGCTAAAACAGTAGGTTATATTGTTCACTGTCGTTGTCTCCGGCAAGGCCGACATATAAACCAATTAAACGAATTCCACGCTGTTCTTGCTTTGTTAATGCTTGGGCAAACAAATCAGTAAAGAGATACTCATCGAGGTTGGTAATACTTTGCTCTGTACTGGTTAGCGTAAAATCATTAAACTTAAGCTTAACGCCTTGCTTAGTGATCCGCATTTCAGGAGAGGCTTTTTCTAGGCGCTGCAACAAGGTTTGATATAGCTGAGGAAATAACACCATGCACTGTTCTAGCGTGACAATATCTTCAGGTAGAGTAATCTCAACCCCCACCGACTTACGATGACGTTCATTACAAACAGGCCGATTATCAATGCCCTGACAGCGTTCCAATAAACTATGGCCTAGCTTTCCAAAACTCTCAATTATGTCTTCGGGTGGGAATTTAAGCACATCAGCGCAAGTATATAAACCAACACGATTAAGCTTTTGCCAAGTGACCTTTCCCACACCAGGGATCTTATTCAGTGGTAAATCTGCGACAAAGGATTTTACTTGTGAAGGCGTAATAACAAAGAGACCATTAGGCTTGTTAATATCGGATGCTACTTTAGCCAAAAATTTAACAGGTGCAACACCTGCAGACGCAGTAAGTGCTAACTCTGACTCAATGCTTTTACGAATATCTTCGGCAATTAACGTGGCACTACCAGAAAATAATTCACAATCCGTGACATCTAAATAAGCTTCATCTAATGATAGCGGTTCTATCAGATCGGTATAGCGAGAAAATATTTCATGGAGCTGGGCTGAGACTTCTTTATATACCTGCATACGTGACGGTACTAATGTTAGATCAGGGCAGAGCTGCATTGCTTTATAAGAGGACATGGCAGAGCGCACCCCATATTGGCGCGCAATATAGTTGCATGTTGCTATCACGCCACGACGATCACTCATGCCACCAATCGCAATAGGAATATCTTTGTAAGCTGGATTATCACGTATTTCTACATTGGCGAAATACGCGTCCATATCGATATGAATTATTTTTCTCATAAGCTTAACGAGTCATAACCAACTAAGTAGCACAGTACAAATAAGAACTGTATAAAAGACCAGTTAATTATAAATAAAATTAATGCAGAGAACAAATAATTAAATAATAAATTGAAGTGAATGAGGGTATATATTGAGCTGATATTTTATAGTTGATATTTATCCTTAATTTGCACATCCATGTACAAATTAAGGTTTTTTATAAAGTTAAATCAAATTTAATTTATCTACAATTGTCAGCCAGCCACCTGGTTCACGCATCAACTTATCCGCTCGACGATGCTCTCCGCCCAGTTTTAACTTGTGACCAGAGAAGTTAATTAATACTCTTTCCTTTTCTATTCTTCCAACTTGGGAAAATAACTCACGTACCATATCCAGAGCTGGAGTCTCTGGCTCATATACTTTCGATGAACTAGCGTTCATTTCATAAAACGCGCGATGATGTAATTTTTGAGCCGTCTCTTCAATATCAAAAGCCATTTTTGATAATCGACTAGCCATTGTCTGCCCATGTATAAAACTAACTGCAGCAGTGGCACCTCCTGCGACACTACCAGGGATAAGATCAGCTACCAGCGCGGCCGACTGCGATTCGAGTTTAAGTTTTTTAGCATCAATAATGACCTTGCAAAGATCACATACTTCACTCAAATGTTGGCCTTTACCTTTATACTGACTAAGTAATTTATTAAGCCTCACAAGATGTGCGATAGTCTTAGCATCAGAACGTCCATGACGAGTTGCACCTAGCACATTCACATGAGTAACAGCACTAAGCATACCACCACTAAACGAAACCGAATCACCGCATATTTTCTTCACCATCCGCTTCTTAAAATATGCGGTAGTCTTAGTATTCGAATATAAAATTGCATCAGCCGGAGAAAGTCGTGGGTTAGCTGTAAGTTGTGTGCCATTTCTGAAGTTTGTTTTCCATTCATAAATATTAGTAAGAGTGTCATGAACTAACATTAGCGGACCTAAAATAGTAGAAGCTGAAGCTTCCAAAGCTCCTCCACCTGTATACGCACTCTCTCCATCCCGAATATGTTTAGCAAGATCATTAAAACCATCTGCTGAATCTCCTATCCAACCAGCTATATCACCACGCCGATCGATAGCTAAGGGCCCTAATGACTTTACACGATCTAAAGCCTTTTGAGCCTTTGTGCTCGGAGGTGGATTCTGATTAGCACTTAATGCTGCAGCATTACTCGTAGCGCTTGTCGCAGTGGCTCCGACGCTCGCAATCCCTGCATTTGCCAGTACTGCATTTCTATTTCTTGCATTTTTTCTACCAAGCATAACTTTATTCTCTAATATGTCGAATTAATGAAAGCCTAAATATCTTCTCGGCATTTATTGACGTTTCACACTCGAAATTGCTTTTATTATTTGTCTTAATCAAACAGAAAATCGTCTGCCGTATTAATTTTACATCTCATCCATCACCGAAAACGCCAGTAATCGCATAGCTCGAGGTAGCAAATTTAGCGATAAGAGTACTAATAGCATACGTTGTCTATTACGGCTTCTGTGTAAGGGATTGTAATCTACGGCTTAAATGACACAGCCGAAACATGCATAATCAAAAACAGAACTGTATAAAAACGGATTAAGACAGGAGGAAATAATTGAACAAGGAAGGTGTAACGATAGGACATTATATTGAGCCACAAACAAAACAAGATGCTGATGCACCTTGTTATATCTAGAGAATTAAAACTGTAAAGCTAATTAAAATACATAACCGACGCTAACCATGTATACCAATGGATCGATGTCTGTTTTGATTTTTTTATCAACACCACCCGCTTTGAAGCTTACATCCGTATTAATATCCGCATACATGACTGAAGCATTTACTAACCACTTATCATTAATTTTATAATCAATACCAGCTTGTGCGGCTAAGCCAACCGAATTACTTAGATCCAAATCAGATAGACCAGCACCAGTCCCCGTGCCATTAAACTCAGTATCAAAGAACACCGTAAAATTAATACCGGCACCAATATAAGGGCGGAACTTAGAGCTCGCATCACCAAAGTAATACTGTCCCAGTAGCGTTGGTGGTAATTGTTTAACTTCAGCAATAACACCGACTCCCTCTAATGCAACCTCATGGGTGAACGGGCTAGCTGCAACCAGTTCAATACCAATATTATCTGTTGCCATATAAGTGAAGTTAAGTCCTAGCTGAGTATTATCACTCACTTTAAATTCACCTGAACCAAGTACATCATCACTTGACTCATTTGGTGCTACAACGATGGCGCCCGCACGAACAATAATATCCCCTTGCTGATGAGCAAAAGCTGGGGCTGCAAGCGTTGCTGATAATAGAGATGCGGTGATTAATCCTGATAATATGTTCTTGTTCATGTAGGCTCCATCAATTCGGGTATGTTTTTCATTTAAAATACAGTTTCATTACACTTGATGTTCTTTTGCATCATTTAATAACAAAACCTTAACTTAGGTATACTTTGCCACATTAAAAAAATACATATTTGATCCATATCAACCACAAGACAAATACCCATTAATAAGTACAAGGATGTGTAAATAATATTGAATTAGATAATCAGCGTCTTTAGGAAGGTATTAGCAAGGAAGTAATATCGATGGTTTAGAGATTTGAATGAAATAATTAGAAGAAAAAGCTATAAAGTGCGTATTGCACTTTATAGCTAGGTGCTTGGCATAAACTAGATGATACGATTCTCGTGTAACATCTTTTGTTTAGCTTCTTCTTTTGCCATTTTAGCTTTACGCTTATCACAAGGATCTGGGCAATCACACGCCTTTTCCATGCCTAAGTTACTAATACCGCCACAGCTACCTGTGATTGATTTCTTTTGCACGATATAACCAATCGACATACCGGCAATAACTAACGCAAACATAACAAATGTCGCAGCAAAATAAGCCATATTAGCCTCTACTTTAAATAAGGTTCGAACTGTTTGGTATACACTTCATTATAACCTGAATCTGACTTTGAGATCATCAATACAGCTAAACCTTGCTGTTTGGCAAACTCAAGACCGTCTTTCTCACCCATCACCATTAGTGCAGTTGCAAGTGCATCAGCTGTCATTGATGAAGTATGGATAACAGTCACAGAAACCAGCTTATGTTTAATCGGTTTACCGCTTATTGGATCAATCGTATGCGCAAAACGCTCACCATTAAGCTCGTAATAATTACGGTAATCACCTGATGTAGCAATTGCATTGTTACCAACAGCAATTACTTCTTGCACACTTTGACCAGCACCTGTCGGTTTCTCAACCGCAACTTGCCAATCAATACCGCGTGCATTCACACCATTAATACGCAGTTCACCGCCCACTTCGACTAGGTAGTTTTCAATCCCTAATGAAGTAAAATATTCAGCAATAACATCGACGCCATAACCTTTAGCAATTGAAGACAAATCAACGTATAAACCGTCAATATCTTTACTTAAAGTTGTTTCTGTCGCAGCTAAATGCTGAATACCAATACGTTGCTTAACAATATCTAACTGTTGCTGTGACGGTATTTGTTCCGGTTTATTATCTGGGCCAAATCCCCACAGATTAACCAAAGGACCAACGGTTACATCTAATGCACCATTCGTCAATTTATTTAAACGAAGAGCTTCTAGCACGACTTTTGCTGTATCACGTGATACTTCAAAACCAGTAACTGCAACGCTTTGATTAAAGCGTGATAACTCTGAATTAGGGCGATAAGTCGACATCTGATCGTTAACTAATTCTAAACGTTTATCAATCTCGACTTGGATATTTTGCTTATCTTGTTCAGACAGTGGGAAACCCACTACTTTCATGTGATAAGTTGTACCCATAGTAGGACCAGAGAAAAGCACTTCTTCTGTACTTTTTTGCTCACTACAACCAAGAATGAAAATGGCTAGCCCCATCAGAGCTAGCCATCGATACATCGATTTGAATTGAATCAAAAACTATTAACCAAAGTCATCGAGTAAGATGTTTTCATCTTCAACACCAAGATCTTTTAGCATACCGATAACAGCAGCATTCATCATTGGTGGACCACACATGTAGTACTCACAATCTTCTGGCGCTTCGTGATTCGCAAGGTAATTCTCAAGGATCACGTTATGGATGAAGCCAGTGTAACCTTCCCAGTTATCTTCTGGTTGTGGATCACTTAATGCAACATGCCATTCAAAGTTTTCGTTTTCTTTAGCAAGCATATCGAAATCTTCTACATAGAACATTTCACGCTTAGAACGAGCACCATACCAGAATGAAACTTTACGGTCTGTATTCAGACGGTTAAGTTGATCGAAGATGTGTGAACGCATAGGCGCCATACCAGCACCACCACCAACAAATACCATTTCATTGTCAGTTTCTTTTGCGAAGAACTCACCAAATGGACCTGAGATAGTTACTTTATCGCCAGCTTTTAAGCTAAAGATGTACGAAGACATCTTACCCGCTGGTAAAGAAAGGTTACGCGGCGGAGGCGTAGCAATACGCACGTTAAGCATAATAATACCTGCTTCTTCTGGCGCGTTAGCCATAGAGTAAGCACGAATTGTCTCTTCATCAACTTTAGATTCAATATCAAAGAAACCAAAGTGTTTCCAGTCACCACGATACTCTTCAGGAATATCATAATCTGAATATTTAACATGGTGAGCAGGCGCTTCAATTTGGATATAACCACCGGCGCGGAAAGGAACCGCTTCACCGTTTGGAATAGCCATTTTAAGCTCTTTAATGAACGTTGCTTTGTTATCGTTAGAGATAACTTCACATTCCCATTTTTTAACACCAAAGATTTCTTCAGGTAGCTCGATGTCCATGTCAACTTTTACGCTAACTTGACATGCTAAACGCTCGCCGTCACGTGCTTCACCTTTAGATATGTGATCAAGTTCAGTTGGTAGAATATCACCACCACCCGATTTCACTTTCACACGACACTGACCACATGTGCCACCGCCACCACAAGCTGAAGAAACGAAAATACCACTACCTGCAAGTGCTCCGAGTAATTTACCACCCGCTCCAGCTACCACTGATTTTTCAGCGTCACCGTTAATACTAATTGTAATATCACCTTCACTTACCAATTTAGACTTAGCAAACAGAATAACTGTTACCAGTGCTAAAACGATAATCGTGAACATGACTACGCCGAGAATGACTTCCATCGACTTATCCTTTGCTCTTGAAACATGCTGACCGAAGCCAGCTGTTTGTTATAACTGAATACCAGAAAATGACATGAAACCTAGCGCCATAAGACCTGCTGTAATAAAGGTAATACCTAAACCACGTAGTCCATCTGGCACATCTGAATATTTCATTTTCTCACGAATACCGGCCATCGCAACGATAGCTAACATCCAACCTAGACCACTACCAAAACCATATACTACTGATTCAGTAAAGTTGTAGTCACGCTGTACCATGAAAGATACACCACCGAAGATTGCACAGTTTACTGTGATCAACGGTAGGAAAATACCCAGTGCGTTATATAGAGCTGGTAAGAACTTGTCTAACACCATCTCTAAGATTTGTACTAGTGCAGCGATTACACCAATGAACGTGATGAAGCCCAAGAAGCTTAAGTCAGCGTCTGGGAAACCAGCCCATGCAAGTGCACCTGGTGCAAGTACGCCACTATAGATAACTTGGTTAACAGGGATTGAAATGGTAAGTACAGCTGTTACTGCAACACCAAGACCGATCGCTGTTGTCACTTTCTTAGATACCGCAAGGAATGTACACATGCCTAAGAAGAATGATAATGCTAAGTTTTCAATAAAAATAGCACGTACGAATAAACTAATATAATGTTCCATTGTTTACCCCTTTGGCTCAACTTGCTCTGGTTTCCACGTACGTAGACCCCAAATCAATAAACCAATGATGAAGAATGCACTTGGCGGAAGTAGTAATAGACCATTTGATTGGTACCAACCACCGTTTTGAATTAGTGGTAAAATTTCAATACCAAACCAAGTACCTGAACCAAAGATTTCACGTACTGTCGCAACAGCAAGTAAGATCGCACCGTAACCTAAACCGTTACCGATACCATCTAAGAAACTTGGAATTGGCTTACTCTTCATTGCGTATGCTTCAGCACGACCCATTACGATACAGTTTGTAATGATAAGACCAACGAATACTGAAAGCTCTTTTGATAACTGGAATGCTACCGCTTTAAGCGTTTGGTCAACAACGATTACCAATGATGCAATGATTGCCATTTGCGCAATAATACGAACACTATTAGGAATAATGTTACGTACTAATGAGATAAAGAAACTTGAAAAGGCCGTTACTAACATTACAGCGATTGTCATTACAAACGCTGTTTCCATCTTAGTTGTTACAGCCAGAGCAGAACAAACACCTAGGATTTGTAATGCAATTGGGTTGTTAGTAACAATAGGGGAAGTAACTACTTCTCTTAAGTCAGACTTAGCCATTGTTTAAGCCTCCGTTTTGCAATTTCTTCAAGAAAGGACCAAAACCGTTTTCACCAATCCAGAACTGGAATGTATTTTCAACACCTTGGCTAGTTAGCGTCGCACCAGATAGACCATCAATACCTGAAGGAGTATTATCTTGACCGCCACCTTTCACTACACGGATTGCAACATCACCATTCGCATTGAATAGTTGTTTGCCTTCCCATTTAGCTGTCCACAGTGGGTTTAACACTTCGCCACCTAGACCCGGAGTTTCACCTTGGTCATAGTACTGAATGCGTTTCACTGTTTTGCCATCTTTGTCGATTGCAACGAATGCATACATAGTTGACCATAGGCCACGACCGTATACAGGCAGAACGTAAGACTCAACGTTACCTTGTGCATCTTTTACAAGATAAACATCAGCAACATTTGAACGTCGTTTGATACCAGCAACATCTTTACCTTTTAGGTCGGTACTTTTCGCTAGATCTTTTACGTTTTTAAGTTGATCAAATGTCGCTGCATTTTCTTCAACATACTCACCCGTACTTAAATCAACAAATTTAGCTTCAACAAATTCAGCGTAAACTTCGCCAACATTCGCATTTGCTTTTAACTTTCCAGCAACAGAAAGTAGGTTAGTTTGCTTGTCTAATGCTTTGTTAGCATTTTGAGCATCACGTAAGCCTACAGCTGCACCAGATACGATGATTGAACATACTAAACACAGCGCCGCAACGATTGTGATAGTTTTCATTGGAGTTTCTTTACTAGCCATTGCGTGCAAGTCTCCGTTTAATGTTAGCTTGAACAACAAAGTGATCAAATAGAGGTGCGAATAAGTTAGCAAATAAGATTGCTAGCATCATACCCTCTGGGAATGCAGGGTTAACTACACGAATCAGTACAACCATTAGGCCGATAAGGATACCGTAAGCCCATTTACCGTTATCAGTAAATGATGCAGATACAGGATCAGTCGCCATGAACATCATACCGAATGCGAAACCACCCAGTACTAAGTGCCAGTAGAATGGTACTTCGAACATTGGATTCGTGTCAGAACCAACCATGTTGAACAGTAAGCTTGTCGCTACCATACCAACCATTACACCAGCAACAATTCTCCACGATGCGATACGAGCAAACAATAAAACACCGCCGCCTAATAGGATTAGTAATGTAGATACTTCACCCGTAGAACCTTGCATGTTACCAATGAATGCATCCGCCCAAGTCAGTGAACTTGTTAAACCTTCAAGACCGCCAGCAGCTGCAGAGCTTAGCGCTGTAGCACCAGAGAAACCATCAACAGCAGTCCAAACAGCATCACCTGAAATGTCAGATGGGTATGCGAAGAATAAGAACGCACGACCTGCTAATGCAGGGTTTAAGAAGTTCTTACCTGTACCACCGAATACTTCTTTCGCGATTACAACACCGAAAGTAATACCGATAGCCGCTTGCCATAATGGAATATTAGCAGGCAGGATAAGTGCAAATAGGATAGATGTTACGAAGAAACCTTCATTTACTTCATGCTTACGCACTGCTGCAAATAAAACTTCCCAGAAACCGCCCACTATAAACACTGTCGCGTAAATAGGGAGGAAATAAACTGCACCGTACACCATGTTTGCAAAGATGCCAGCACCCTCACCCATAGTAACGCCAAGCGCACTCAGTAGCGCAACATGCCAATCATCAAATGCAATACCAGCACCTGTTGCGATAGCCGTATTTGCTTGAGCACCAATGTTGTACATACCCCAGAAAATCATTGGGAAAGTACACATCCACACCATAATCATGATACGTTTTAAATCGATGTTATCACGTACGTGTGTTTTACCTTTTGTCACAAAGCCAGGTGTAAATAGGCCTGTTGCAATTGCTTCATACAGGGCAAACCACTTCTCGTGTTTACCACCTGGTTCGAAGTGATGTTCAATCCCTTCGATATAATTCTTAAGACCCATGCTTAACCTTCCTTCTCAATTGTCGTTAGACAATCACGTAGAATTGGACCAAAGTCGTACTTACCAGGGCAAGAGAAAGTACATAACGCTAAATCTTCTTCGTCTAATTCAAGACAACCTAACGTAACCGCTTCATCTGTATCACCCGTTATTAATGAACGCAGTAACATAGTTGGTAAGATATCTAATGGCATAACGCGCTCATAGTTACCAATAGGCATCATTGCACGATCACTACCACCAGTGGTTGTAGTAAAGTTGAATTGACGTGCGCGGTTGAATGCAGAAGTAAATACGTTAGCGATAGAGAATTTGTTGCTACCAGGTTTCATGTACCCGATAAACTCTTTCTCACGGCCTTCAGTTAATACACTGATTTGGCTGTGGTAACGGCCAAGATAAGCATGTACACCTTCAGACTTAACACCAGATAATACAGAGCCTGAAATAATGCGATTTTCACCAGCATTAAGTTCACTTGCAGTTAATTCTGTAATTGATGCGCCTAGACGAGTGCTAATTAAACGTGGTTTTTTCACAGCAGGGCCTGCGAGTGAAATAACACGGTCAGTATGTAGTTCACCAGTAGTGAATAACTTACCAAAAGCGATAACATCCTGATAGCCAATAGACCAAACAGTACGGTTCGTACCAGCTGATTCTAATAAATGGATATGTGTACCAGCAAGACCAGCAGGATGAGGGCCAGAAAATACTTGCTCTTCAACATTTGATGCTGTTGATTTAGGTAATGTACCTTCCGCTTTACAAACGTAAACTTTACCGCTTGTTAAGTGTGAAATAACATTTAAACCATCAACAAATGCATCGCTGTTTTGATTGATAATTAATGCAGCATCTGCAGCTAATGGATTAGTATCCATTGCTGTAACGAAAATTGCTGATGCATTACTGTCAATTGCAGGAACACGACTAAATGGACGAGTGCGTAATGCAGTCCATAAGCCTGAGTCTACAAGATTGTTAACCACTACATCGCGGTCAAGATTAGCAATTTCAGTTGATTTGAACTGAGCGAATTTCTCACTCTCGTTACCGTCAACGTCAATAACTACCGATTGTAAGACCCGCTTAGCGCCACGGTTAACTTCAGCAATTGTTCCTGCAGCGAAGGCTGTATATTTTACGCCCGGTGTCTTTTTGTCTTCAAAAATAACCTGACCTTTCTTAACACGATCACCAACTTTAATACTCATCGTTGGGCGCATTCCAATATACTCTTCACCTAGAACAGCAACTCGTTTGATAGCAGGGCCATCATGAATCACTTGCTCAGGTTTACCTGCGATAGGTAGATCCAGTCCTTTTTTTATCGTAATCATACTCACATGCACTACTTTTTTTAGGAAGATAAAGAACACTTTTATCAACAAAAAACGGCACGCCTAAAACAACCCACAAGTAGGTACTCACAAGGCGGTACGTCTTAGTTAACAAAAAATTTTGGCTTATTCTAGCACTAATTTAATATGATTGCTCGCACTTCATCATGTAACGAGTACTTATAAAGCAAACTTATCAAAGCGTAAATAAAAGATTAAAAACAAAAGCTTAAATCATATAGAAATGCATAAATCAGTTAATAAAGTAAAAAAAAATATTTTATTAATCTCATTTTAGTCATATTTAATGATAGATCGAACAATTGAAAAAACAGCGTCTAAAATTAACATGAACTCACAGTGTGTAACATGTAATTAATCATTTATTTAAATTTACGGATAATTAGCCTAAACAATCTGGAGACTCGGGCATTTTTTGATCTTGATCATTTTTTTTAGCCCATTGTTCAGGGGTATAGGCATGAATTGATAATGCGTGAATCCCCGCTTCAAATTGAGCAACCAACGCACTGTTAACCATACGATGACGTGCAATCAACATTTTCCCTTCAAATTCCGTCGCAACGACCACCACCGAAAAATGGATTTCGGTGCCCGGTGGCACATTGTGTTTATGGCTATCACAAACCACCTCTAAATGCTGAATATCAAAGCTTGCCAATAACTGCTGTTTAATATCGTTACCTAATGACATTTAAAAACCTCTTCTTTATATATTTAGTAAAATAACAGTGTAAAATGCACGATCAACCTTAACTGGATCATATTATGAACACTGAACTATCTCTTGAAAGTATCGAATTATCTTTGTACCGCTACCCTAAACGTAGCGTTGAGCAACTGCAAGCTTGGGACTCTGCTGATGAGTATATTCTTAATACTGTTGCAGATTTAACGCTTGCTGAACAATCTTCAATACTCATCTTCAATGATAGTTTTGGTGCATTAACCTGTGCGTATAATCAACACAATATCACGACAGTAAGTGATTCGTGGATCAGCCATGCGGCAATCGCGCAAAATCTAGATGAAAATGAGTTAAGCACAGAACAAGTAAAAGTCCAAGACTGTCTTGCGGCGTTACCGAAAAATATTGATTTAGTATTAATTAAGATCCCACGTACATTATCTTTATTAGAGCATCAACTGGCAATGCTTAGCCATGTTGTTACTCCTAACACAAAGATCATTGCGGGTGCAAAAGCGAAAGATATTCATAATTCTACCTTAGCGTTATTTGAAAAGTACCTCGGCGAAACTAAAACATCATTAGCGAAGAAAAAATCACGTTTGATCTTCTCGACTATCACAGAAACGAAAGCATTAGAGATCCCAGCGCCAGTAACTTGGGATGTAGCGAAAACAAATATCTCTTTATCTAATCATGCCAATGTATTTTCACGTAACAATTTAGATATTGGCGGCAACTTCTTCATGCAGCATTTACCAAAAGGTGAATACCAGCATATTATCGATCTTGGCTGTGGTAACGGTATTATCGGTATTACTGCCGCACGCTTAAACCCACAAGCTAAAATCACTTTTGTCGATGAATCATTCATGGCAATTGCATCAGCGAAAGAAAATGCCGCGGCCAATATCGCCAATCACGAACCGGACATTGAGTTTTTGGTGAATAACTGCCTTTACGATTACGAACCACACAGTGTAGATTTGGTGTTATGTAACCCTCCATTCCACCAAGAAAAAGCCATTACCGATCATATTGCATGGCAAATGTTCAAAGATGCTCACCGCGCATTAGCTTGGGGTGGCGCACTTTATATTGTTGGTAATCGTCATCTTGATTACCATATCAAACTTGACCGCCTATTCGACAATCATGAAGTTGTCGCATCAAATGCCAAGTTCGTTATTATTAAGGCACAAAAATAATATGCTAAAAAAACTGCTGTTAAATATCAGTCTATTACTACTAACCGCCTGTGCGAGTCCCCCTCAGCAAGTTAATATTACGGCTGAGCCAGCGCCATTAACAACGCAATATGCAGGTACTCAGGTTTCGATAACAAGTAAAGACATCCGTGATGCGAATTACTTGATTGCGATCCATAAAGTCGGAGAACCAGCACAGTTGCTTAATAACCAAAGTTCACTGGTTAACCTTACAACGGCGAAACTACAACAGGGATGGGAGCAACAAGGCTTAGTGTTCTCACCACAAGCAGATATCGCGATTAATCTTGAACTGCAAACGGCAAGAATTGATGTTCAGCAAGATAGTTTTGAGCATCAAGCTGAATCAACGCTAATGCTGATCGTATCAATTGATAATAAAGGTCAAACACTGACGAAGCAATTTCGCAGTGCATCAACCTTAACAGGCGCATTTAGCCCATCAATGAGTGACTTAGAAACAAAGTTTTCTCAGCAATTATCGTCGATATTGAACGATGTATTTAATGATCAACAAATCAATGATTATCTAACACGCTAATTGTAATTATTATTTAACTCGCTAATTATAGTGAGCATACAATTGCAAAAGCCTCGCTCGATGACTTATCAGAAGTATCGAGCGAGGCTTTATTTTTCTTACTGTAACCGATTAGAAATAATCGTTAAACTCGACTATTTCAGCATAGTGATGCTTTCAATCACAATGTTAGTTAATGGTACATCACTGTAATACTTCTTTTTACCTGTTGGTTGTTTTGCCATCTGATCAACAACATCCATCCCTTTTGTCACTCGGCCAAATACAGCATAACCCGCTTGCGACGGACTTGAACCCGAGCGATCTAAGAAATTATTGTCTTTTAGATTAATGAAAAACTGCGATGTAGCTGAGTTGGGGTTATTGGTTCGCGCCAGTGACAGTGTGCCACGCTCATTACTCAAGCCATTATTCGCTTCATTAACAACTGGTTTTTTTGTTACCTGCTTTTCAAGGTTTTCATTAAAACCACCCGTTTGAGCCATAAATCCAGGGATCACGCGATGGAAAATAATACCGCTATAAAAATCACTTTTAACATAACTGATAAAGTTAGCCACAGACACGGGGGCCTGTGCTGGATATAGCTCAATCGTAATATCGCCAAGGTTAGTTTTGATTAAAGCTTTAGTTTCTGCCGCGATCGCGGTATTAAACATAAATGTTGAACACAAAATTAAGAGTAATTTTGCAAAAAAGTGATTTATTCGCATGATATAGGTTCCATTCAGTTATAAAAATAAGCGTATGCTTCGCTACTATAGCAGATGTTTGATCTATAAAGGGTCTTTCAACATCTTAGTCATTGACGATCACGCTCATTACATGAATATAAATTTTTTTATTTTTTTAAGTGCAACACTTAAAAAGATTAATCTTTTGAGATGTTTCACACTTTACTCATAAATCAGCATTAAGAATACGCTAATTAATGACAGCCAAACATTTTCGTCTAGGATTAAAATGAGATACTAACAAATGAGGAGATTTGCATGGAAGCGAAAAAGTTCATTGACGATAAATCTGACGTTTTAGCTAACTATCTCGATTTTTTTCTAATGAAAAAACTTAGTTATGCGCAATTAAACCATTTTCTTTGGGAAACATTACGAGAATGGGATGATTTGGATATTTATGACGAGTCGACAAGTAGCTGCAAAGAACAGGTTTTTTGGTTCCTGTTATTTGAGCTAAAAAGCTGGTCAAGCCAACAGATTTTTTCCAACAAAATATTGCGCCAGCAATTACATACAGGTGCTTTATTTCTACAGGGTCAGGGGGTTAAACCATACAACTGTATTGGTATTAGACCTATCACGGAATATTTGGACTAATTTCGCCATCACAATTATAAAACTTAATCGATTAAATTAAATTAAACCAAGCCCAGTCTGTTGTCGGGCTTATTAAATTCATAAAAATACGGTAGTATCAGCAAACACTTACGTTAGATGGATGCTGACATTGCCGACTACTCTTCAAAACTTATCGATTTACCTTAATCCCCGTGTACTTTTTATGGGGTTATTTGGTTTTTCCTCTGGATTACCCATCCTTTTGGTCTTTTCTACATTATCATTTTGGCTACGTGAAGCCGGAGTAGATCGTGCCAGTATTGGTTTCTTTAGCTGGATAGCACTTACCTATGGCTTTAAATGGGCTTGGTCACCTTTGATTGATCAGATCCAGCTGCCTTGGCTGCATAATAAATTGGGTCGACGTCGAAGTTGGCTATTTTTCACGCAAATAATGATCATTGTAATGCTGATGATCATGGCGACTCAAGATCCCCAACAAAGCGTGATCTTATTCATTATCGCTTCACTTGGTTTAGCACTCTTTTCAGCAACCCAAGATATTGTTGTCGATGCCTTTCGAATTGAGAGTGCAGAAACTCGTTTACAAGGTGCCATGGCTGCCACTTACATGACCGGCTATCGTATTGCTATGATTATTGCAGGTGCGGGTTCATTAGCCATTGCTGCATTCTATGATAATAGCGCTGTCTATAACGCTGCTGCTTGGCAGTTCGCTTATGCTTGTATGGCGCTATTTATGTTGTTTGGTGTTGTTGCGACCTTATTTTCTAAAGAACCAATCGCCAAACATAAAATACATCATGTACATAATATTCGCGACTTTCTTATTACTGGGATAGTAAAGCCCCTTACCGACCTATTTCAGCGATACGGTAAAACCTGCTTACTATTACTGGGCATTGTCATCACCTATCGTATTAGTGACATTGTTATGGGGATCATGGCGAACCCATTTTATGTGGATATGGGTTATTCGAAGGCTGAAGTAGCCACAGTCGCAAAAGTCTTTGGGGTGGTAATGACACTGGTTGGTGCCGGAGTTGGTGGGTTGTTGGTCAATGGCTTAGGCTTACTTTCTACTTTATTATTAGGTGGTGTACTTGCTGCGTTGACTAATCTGTTATTTCATTGGATGGCTGGTAGCATGGCGATGTCACAATTAATGACAATGCTTGCGTTAATACTGCCTGAGACTTGGTTGCAAACACAAGACCCAGCCCTGTTGTTATTAACCTTAGTGATCAGTGCAGACAACCTCAGTGCTGGCATAGCAACCTGTGCTTTTGTAGTATTTTTATCGCGACTAACTAATACCCAATTTACCGCCACTCAATATGCACTGTTCTCGTCAATCATGGTATTACTACCTAAGTTTATTGCAGGATTCTCAGGGGTTGTGGTCGATGCGTGGGATTATTCAGCCTTCTTCATCGGTACCGCAGTGTTAGGGATTATTCCAGTGGTCTTTATTGTAATATTAGTTTACATGCAAATGACAAAACGCTTTAAATGGATTGAATCTTAGGCATAAAAAAGCCCAGTGTATATAAATAGACTGGGCTTAACATCTTATATGACATGTATTTATATGAGACGACTTAGAGCAAGTAAATACTCATACAAGTCATGGCATATTAGTCACGGAAGTTATCAAACTGGAACGGCTGACCTAGTTCAGCTGTTTTTACATGCTGCATAACAGCTTGTAAATCATCACGCTTTTTACCTACAACACGTACTTTATCGCCTTGAATAGATACTTGTACTTTAAGCTTGCTGTCTTTAATTGATTTAACAACTTTTTTAGCTACTGCGCCTTCAACGCCTTGTAAAAACTCAACGTCTGCACTGCAGGTTTTACCCGAAAATTCAGTTTTACCTACGCTCATCGCAGAGCTATCTATGTTACGCTTCACTAAAGCACCACGTAAAATATCAGCCATTTGACGAAGTTGCATATCTTCATCTGTGCGCATTTTTACTTTTTCTTTAATCAGCTCAAAGCTTGCGTCAACACCACGAAAATCAAAGCGTGTGCTTAATTCACGGTTTGCATTGTCAGTTGCGTTTTTAACTTCAACCATGTCAACTTCAGAAATAATATCAAATTGAGGCATCTTTATATCCTATCATTTATAATGATGTGATTATCTAATAGATGGTAGTTGTAATTCAACCATTAACTACAGAAGTAAGTCACTAGCTTGCATTAAGTAACGATTAACTGACTATAATTGCTATTATGCCCTTTTTTATTGAGATAAGTATGTCATTAGAGAAATATAAACTCTGGTTTCGATTACTATTGGTTATTGTTATATTCATAATCTGTCTACTTGCTTTTGGCAAACCTTCAACTGATATAACACAATTAGGTTACGACAAATTAAATCATTTAGTTGCCTTTGCGACATTAGCATTACTTTTTGATTATAGTTTCCCAGATAGAACGATAACCTTGTTTATGGTATTACTTGGGTTCGGTATTTTCATTGAGTTTATTCAAGGTATGATACCCGGCCGCACAACAAGCCCTTGGGATATCGTCGCCGATTTAATCGGTATCACCGGTTACTTAATCATTCAACCATTACGAGCAAAAATACATGGCTAATTGGAACATTCTCGGTGCGGGTGCTATCGGGCACTTCTTTGCAGAAAAATTATTAAAATCAGGCCAACACGCCGCGTTTATATTACGTCCCGAGAGTGAGGCTCAAATCCGCACATTTAACGTTGAAGATTTAAATGGCGAACATTCGAGTAACACCGTAATGGCACAGCCTAGCCTCACACCTAAATGTGACTTTTTACTGGTTACACTAAAAGCCCAACATGTGCTTCCTGCATTAACTTTGCTTCAATCACAAATCGATAAGCATTGCTGTATCGTACTGTTACACAATGGCATGGGTACGGCGGAACAAGCCGAAAAGCTATTTCCTCGAAACGCAATCATGATTGGAACAACCTCCAACGGTGTATTGAAACTGTCAGATGATCATATTCGCCATACAGGTGCAGGTGTCACTTGGTTAGGCGCATTTAATAATCAAGCTAAGCGTTATAAAGATATCGCCAGTCAGTTATTTGCACTTGAAGAGTTAGCATGGTGTGAAGATATACGTGAGAAATTATGGCTTAAATTAGTGATTAACTGTGCAATAAACCCGTTAACAGCACTCCATCAATGCAAGAATGGTGAATTGGTGAGCCCAGCGTTATATCCGCATGTAGTACAGGTGGTGCAAGAATTAGCACTAGTGTGTGAAAAAGCCCGCTTACCTTGGTCTTATACAGAGCTACAAGCACAAGTCGATAATGTCATTGAACGTACGGCTGAAAACTTTTCTTCGATGCATCAAGATCATCACTTTAACCGTCAATCCGAAATTGATTACATTACCGGGTATGTTTTAAAAGTAGCGAATGCCTACAGTATCGAAGCTCCAGCGAATAAAGCCTTATATGATCAAATCAAGCTGCACGAAACTGAACTAGCTTAGTTACATCATTCAAAAATCACATCAGGATCAAAAAAGCCAGCAACTGATTGCTGGCTTTTATTCATTAGCTTGATAAGGACACAACCTTAAGAGCGTAATTATTAAGACTAGTAAAAGTTAAGGACGGTAAACTTTAACGTTCGAATAACCTTTTTCAATCAGGTATAACGCTTGCAGTTTGCTCATCACACCACGATCACAGTACAGTAAGTAAGTCTTATCTTGATCTAATTCGCCAAACTGGTTACCTAATTTGAAGAACGGCATGTGCTCGATAGCTAAACCGTCAACTTCAAGAGGTGAATCTTCCACTTCGTCAATACTACGAATATCTAAGATCACTTCGTTTGATGTAATTTCAGATACAGCTTCAACATCACTAACTTGCTCTTGTGCTTCTTCTGCAATTTGACGGATATCCATCACGTTTGCATCCATAACAACTTGGTCAATCAAGCTCATGTCGAATTTAGCTTCTTCTGCTTCGATCTTCTCTTTCACTGCTTTTACTGTTGGTTTATTCGAGATAACACCACAGTATTCAGGAATTGTTTCAGAGAATTCAGCAGTACCAATATGACGAGCAGTATCAATAATATCTTGCTTATCAGCAACAATTAACGGACGTAAGATTAATGTATCCGTTACTGAATCGATTAACGATAAGTTACGAATAGTTTGGCTTGATACTTGACCAACTGCTTCACCAGTAACCAAAGCTTCAATACCTAAACGCTCAGCAATTTTAGACGCTGCACGCATCATCATACGCTTAAGTATCACGCCCATTTGTGAGTTATCTACTTTTTCTAAAATCTCAGCAACAACAGGATCAAACGGTACGCTGACAAATTTAACTTTGTGTGATGAACTGTATTTGTTCCACAAGAAGTATGAAATTTGTTTCACACCAATCTCATGTGCATCACCGCCTAAATTAAAGAAACAGAAATGCGTTCGGCTACCACGTTTAATCGTTAAGTAACTTGATACCGCAGAGTCAAAACCACCTGACATTAATGACAGCACATCTTCTTGTCCTGCCATAGGGAAACCACCTAAGCCTTCATGGCGAGCAGTAACCAAGTATAATTTATCATTTTCAACTTCAATTTTAATCGTTTCTTGTGGTTTTCTTAATTGAACACCAGCCGCTTCTGTATGCTGATTTAAGCCACCACCAACATAACGCTCTAAGTCAATCGACGTAAAGTCATGCTTACCGTTACGTTTAGCACGTACACAAAACGTTTTTCCAACTAAAATATCTTTATAAACAGGTAATGCTTGCTGGAAAATATCATCCAGATCGGTGAAAGCAGACTCTTGAACTTCAAGTGAATGGGCAATCCCTGGGGTGTTTTTTAATACTTCACGATAAAAGTCGCGGTTTTTCTCACTGTCATCTGTCGTACGGACAACAATTTTATCCCATTCAAGGATCACGCGTGCATGTTCATCTTCACGGCGTAGAATATTACGTAAACTTGATTGCAGCATTTTACTAAAACGCTTGCGTACAGATTTACTCTTCATCATTACTTCTGGAAATATTTTTACAATAAATTTCATGGTTTTGCCTACATCATAGTTCAAACAAACAGGTGGCCCAGCATTTCATCGAGCCGGGTGTTTCGCTGATATATTCGATCATTTCAATCAAAATAAAAACGGGCCCATCTTAAAGTGAGCCCGTTGCAGTTACTGGGCAGCAGTATACTCAAACTGCCTAAATATGCAAGATGCTAGCGACTGCTCACGAGCCTTGTTAATTGCGGTGTTGCATTACCCACTAATTCAATTTCCACTTGGCTGCCAACTTCAATTTTGGCTTTCTGTAACCAAGGTCGTGAACGCCCAGAAACCTTCGTTATCTGTCGACCTGATAATGCCAGAGGTTGTAAATGAACAATAGGCGTAACACGACCACTTTTACCAATTTGATACGTTATATCAATAACATGACTTAATCCTTTCGGCCCACTAAATTTTAATGCAAGCGCCCAACGCGGAGCATGCTGGGTTTGACCATATTCACGTTGCAGTGCATTCTCAGCTAATTTAATGACTACACCATCAAGTAATAACGTTTCCATGCTTTGGTAATGCGCAAGCCAATAATCAATGTCTTGAGTACTATCAATGACATGGCTCATCTTCGACATATCAGTAAATCCAAGCATAGCCAGCTTCGCTAACCCCATAAATTCATCGTTATAAGGTGAATCAATCCAACGCCAAGGTATAAAGCGCAAACTCATGACATCTACTTGTGTGGGTGACAATTGACTGGCAATACCCGCGGTCATGTGTCGAGAGGAGACATACTTACGTCGCTCCTGCCAATCTTGTTGACTAACATATAATTCGCCATGAATAATCAGTGTATGCGGATATGCAATAATGCTATCAACGGCATCACTGCGTAACATCAACGCCAGCAAGTCTTTACCTTGTCTACCATCCCCTCTGCTCGATGCTGCAACTAAGATGCCTTTTTCATAAACTAACTCAACAGCCATACCATCAATTTTCGGTTGAATGAGTAACAACTTATCTTGGTGACTTTGATAAAACGCGTCCATCAAGGCACGATCACGTACCGAATTTAAGCTCAGCATTTTTTGTCGGTGCGGATACTCTAAATACTTCTGTTTATTGTCATTTGTACCTACCTTGCCTAATACAGGTGATAGGCAGTGAGATAGGAGCGCTAACTCATCAACTAATAAATCAAACTCTCCATCATGCAGTAATGGTTCTTGGCCAGCGTAATAAATCTGGCGGTGTTTAATAATCTGTGTTTCTAAATAGCTAATGCGATGTTGATTAAGCACACTTGGGCAACGAGAATACGCCTCTGCATCCTCTATGGGCAACTTAATTTCAAGATCAGGAATGACATCAGCGGCGAACAACTGCTGATAGCTTGATACGAATAACGAAATGAGTAATGACGAAGTTCGAGTAAACATCCGATTTCCAAACAATAATATGGTATAACTCAGTATGATAAACAGAATGGAAGTTAACGAATTAATTTGCTCCGTATGAGTAGAAGCATCGAAAGACCGTAATTCATCGATACAATTAATCGTTCTAGATCACAAGTTTACAATTCAATTAATACGTATTCTAACCAGCCATTCAAACTGTACCATCATTTTTTAAAGTCGAATTTCTTGAAGTTGTTTGACCATCAACTACACTAAATCTATAATCCGATTGTTCCGCCACGAGAGGTATTACCATGCAGCTTTCCGATATCAAAAGCATGTATCACAGACATGAATTAGTTGAGGCTATCGTCGAACCGTCTTTGGTAGCAAACGGGTGGATTGTAGAATTTAAATCTCAAAATGGAGATATTATTCCTTTAACCGATTTTAGCGGCCATGAAAAGTGTTATCGAAATTTAGATATCGCGACAGCAACAGCGCAGCAAGTCGGGTTTCCGTCTGTGAGAATAGATGAACCATTTTAACTATCCTCTCTGTTTAATTCTAAGCAAAAAAATGGTCAGTGCATCATCGAACTGACCATTAGGTGTATATCATTATTTATATATAAATATGTTTATATACATTATGGATCAAAGCTTTCACGCATAAACTCGTCACCATCACAGCCAGCACAAGAAAGTACAATGGCAGGATGAAATAATTCTTTTTGATAACCACAGCGCACACACGTGAGTAAACCAAAGCCAACTTCGTCACCGGTCCTATAACGACCTTGGTGTTGTAAATCATCTCCGACCTCAGTCCATTCGACCTGTGTTTTATCCGTAATCGCTGCCAATGCCCCCCACGTAATTTTATCCCATGCTTGATACCAAGCTGACAACTTAAAACTGCTAACACTCGTCTGATAATCTTTATTAAATTCACCAATATCATGGCGAATATAAGCAGATGCTTCTGTTAGTTCTTTTTTGGTTAAATCACCCGCAGCACCTAAATAAGCTTCTGCTTTAAGTACAAATCGTTGCGTAAAATCATTACCCATAAACAGCTTCCTCCCTTTAAAGCCCAGAGGATGTACAGATAAGTTGCGCACTGAATTTTGATACTGAGTATTGAGCTTAGCCATATAAACCTCCGAATTAATGTAATAACAGTTAACCTGCATTTATTAATAAAACGTCATCTATATTCATCAGTAAAAATTATTTATTGTCAGCAATAACGGGCTCCTTAGAAGAAGGAATATAGTTACTGCTATAACTTAAGTATATGCCAAAATACGCCCCCAACAAGCGGACGGCATCACATAGTTACCTTGTAAAAGTCTTCAATAAGCATTATCAGTATGTAAAACTTATCGCAATCTGCAAATGAAACTTGTTGCCCTTAGTCTGCTAAGGTATTCTATGGCAAAATTTTGTTTATAAATCCTACCAAGAACAGACTGGATATTACCCATGCAAGAACAATATACTCCAAGCAGTATCGAACCTCAGGTTCAAAAACACTGGCAAGAAAATAAAACATTCGAAGTACAAAACGACGAAACTAAAGAGAAATTCTACTGCTTGTCTATGTTCCCATACCCAAGTGGTCGACTGCACATGGGCCACGTACGTAACTACACAATTGGTGACGTGATAGCACGCTTCCAACGTATGCAAGGAAAAAACGTATTACAACCTATCGGTTGGGATGCATTTGGTCTGCCTGCTGAAAATGCTGCAATCAAAAACAACACGGCACCAGCGCCTTGGACGTATGAAAACATTGATTACATGAAAGGTCAGCTAACGTCTCTAGGCTTTGGTTATGACTGGAAGCGTGAAATCGCAACATGTACACCTGAATACTACCGTTGGGAACAAGAGTTCTTCACTAAACTTTTCAACAAAGGTTTAGTTTATAAGAAGACGTCATCAGTTAACTGGTGCCCGAACGATGAAACTGTACTGGCTAATGAACAAGTAAATGACGGTTGTTGCTGGCGTTGTGATACCCCTGTAGAACAAAAAGAAATTCCACAGTGGTTCATTAAAATCACTGAGTACGCAGACGAACTGCTTACATCAATTGATGATCTTGACGGCTGGCCTGAGCAAGTTAAAACAATGCAACGTAACTGGATCGGTCGCAGTGAAGGTATTGAATTAGACTTTATCGTTGATGGTCAAAGTGACGAGCTAAGCAAACTATCTGTATACACGACACGTCCAGACACAGTAATGGGCGTAACGTATGTGGGCATCGCAGCAGGTCACCCACTGGCTGAACAAGCTGCACAAAAAAATCCAGAATTAGCTGCATTCAACCTTGAATGTAAAAACATGAAAGTGGCTGAAGCTGATCTAGAAAAAATGGAAAAGAAAGGCATGGCTACAGGCTTATATGCTATTCATCCATTAAATGGTCGTAAAGTACCTGTATACGTAGCAAACTTCGTATTGATGGGTTACGGCACTGGCGCAGTAATGGCGGTTCCAGCTCACGATCAACGTGACTATGAATTCGCAACTAAATACAGCATCGATATCGTACCTGTAATAAAACCAGCAGACGGTAGCGAACTAGACGTATCAGAAGTAGCATTCACTGAAAAAGGTGTGTTATTTAATTCAGGTGAATTTGACGGTTTAGAATTTGGCGCAGCAGTAGATGCAATTGCGGCTAAATTAGAAGCAAACGGCCAAGGCACCAAGAAAGTTAACTTCCGTCTACGCGATTGGGGTGTTTCTCGTCAACGTTATTGGGGCGCGCCAATCCCAATGTTAACACTTGAAGATGGTACTGTGGTTCCAACACCAGCAGACCAACTACCAGTGATCCTACCTGAAGATGTACAAATGGACGGCATTCAGAGTCCAATTAAAGCAGACAAAGAGTGGGCTAAAACAACATACAACGGTCAACCGGCACTACGTGAAACTGACACATTTGATACCTTCATGGAATCATCTTGGTACTACGCACGTTACTGTAGCGCAACATCAGAAACTGAAATGCTAAACCGTGACGATGCAAATCACTGGTTACCAGTGGATCAGTATGTTGGTGGTATTGAACACGCATGTATGCATTTATTATATGCCCGTTTCTTCCACAAACTGTTACGTGATGAGCAAATGGTTGATAGCAACGAACCGTTCAAACGTCTACTTTGTCAAGGTATGGTACTTGCAGATGCATACTACTACACCAACGCAAGCGGCGGCCGTGTTTGGGTTTCTCCATTAGATGTAACAGTTGAGCGTGACGAAAAAGGTCAACCTACTAAATACATCGACAATGAAGGCAATGAACTTGTTTATACTGGCATGACAAAAATGTCTAAGTCTAAAAACAACGGTATTGACCCACAAACAATGATCGAGCGTTTTGGTGCTGATACAGTACGTCTATTCATGATGTTTGCAGCTCCTGCAGACCAAACGCTAGAATGGCAAGACTCTGCAGTAGAAGGCGCACACCGTTTCCTACGTCGTGTCTGGACACTTGCTTATAACCACATCAGCAAAGGTGAAGTTGCCGCTCTCGATGTTGCTGCACTTAACAGCAAGCAAAAAGAACTGCGTCGTGAAGTCCATAAAACAATTGCGAAAGTATCTGATGATATCGATCGTCGTCAGACCTTCAACACAGCAATCGCATCTGTGATGGAACTAATGAACAAGCTAACTAAAGCACCTCAAGAAGCAGAGCAAGATCGCGCACTACTTCAAGAAGCATTAGTTGCAGTTGTTCGTCTACTTGCACCAATCACTCCGCATATCTGTTTTGAGCTGTGGGGCAAATTAGGTCAAGAAGGTAATATCGACGAAGCACTATGGCCTCTCGCGGATAAAGCGGCAATGGTTGAGTCTGAAAAACTAATCATTGTTCAAGTGAACGGTAAACTGCGTGCTAAATTAACAGTACCTGCAGACGCCACGCGTGAAACGGTTGAAGCACTTGCGAACGCTGACGAAAACGTGACTAAATTTACCGATGGTAAAACAGTACGTAAAGTGATTTTCGTACCAGGTAAACTACTCAACATAGTTGCTAACTAAGATTATTTATTGTCACGTTCTACAGCGTTAATAGCTGATTAATTAACGCTGTATTTACTCGATTAATAGACAACTTAGACACAAAAAATAGGCCCTGCATTCTGCTTTTATTTTTATAGTAGAGTCTAGGGCTTTTTTGTTTTTAGATTACGTGTAAAATTACCTACAATTCACTTATATATTTTGTAGGCATTATGATCGCATCGGCACTGAAACCAGGTTTTATTCGACTAATTTGCATCTTCCTCTTTACTGCTATTCTTGGCGGCTGTGGCTTTCATTTAAAAAATGGCAGCGGCATTCCAAATGAATTACGTAATTTAACATTAGTATCGAGTAAGTATTCCGATTTAACACGCCTCATCAAACAAGATTTACGCTACAACCAAATTAATCTTGTTGTTCCGACTGTAGCATCAACAACGAGCAATAAGACTCTAACAACAGAAAGCGATAATTTTTCTGATATAACGGATGAAGATTCAACCAAAACTAAAACGACAGCAATGGATCCTGCACTATTAAATTCACAGACACCAATACTAAGAATTATGTCCGAGAGCACAGAACGACGTACTGTTTCGCTCTATTCAGATGCAAGTGCAGCTGAATATGAATTGAGCTATGTGATCAAGATGGAAGTACGTTTACCGAATCAAGAACCACAATACTTTACTGTTGCCCTACAACGCGATCTGTTAAATAATCCACAAAGAGCACTCGCTAGCTCACGTGAATCAGAACTATTAGAGCGGGAAATGCGTGAAGCAGCGGCACAACAAATTGTTCGAACCTTAAGTCAAGTTATAATCAAACCACAAACCATTGGTGATAACGATGATGAAACCGAGCTAAGTGAAGTAGAACTAAATACAGAATTAAATACAGAGCTTGAAGCTAACTAATGCGCGTCTATCCAGAACAACTCGATCAGTACCTAAAAACTGAACTAAAACCCTGTTATTTAATATTCGGTGAAGAACCATTATTAAAAATGGAAGCTATTGAGCAGATTAAAGCAGCCGCTAAAAAAGTAGGCTTTGATGAACACCATAAGTTTCATGCTGAACCGACAATGGATTGGCCTGCGGCTTTTAATACTTGCCAATCGATGTCACTGTTCTCTAGTCGTCAAACTGTCGAGCTCATCTTTGATAAACGCCCCACGAAAGAAGACATTAGCCAGCTTAATGATTTGTTTAAGCAGCTAAACCCCGATCTTATTTTAATTCTCAGTGGTCCCTACCTCACCAAAGCACAGCAAAGTGCGAAATGGTTTACGCAGTACTTTAAAAATGCACTCTACATTCCTGTTGGCCATCCCGAAGGTCGTTTTTTTGCCAACTGGATGCGCTACCGTCTTAAACGTGCAAACTTAGAAGCACCAGCGGATGTAATCACCCTTCTGTGTCGTAGCTTTGAAGGTAACTTACTCGCAGCAAAACAAGAAATTGATAAGTTATCCCTGCTCTATCCAGGTCAAACATTGAGCTTGGCACAATTGCAGCAGTCAATTACCCAGCATTCACACTTTAGTAGTTTCCAGCTTGTTGACGCCCTGCTTGCCGGTAAAGTAAATCGTGGTCAGCGGATCCTCCAGCAATTACAAGCAGAAGGTGTCGACCCGATTGTCATTAACTGGGCGCTAAACAAAGAAATAAATCAACTTTATCATTACAGTTTGATGCAGCAGCAAGGCTTGTCTGTGATTGACGAAATGAAAAAACAGCGCTTATGGGCTGGCCGACAGCAGATTATAAATGCCTGCTTAAGCCGCTTATCATTAAGTAAAATAGAGCAAATGTTAGTACTCTGTTCAAGTGTTGATAGTGCGATAAAAACAAGTACCAGCGTTGAACCTTGGCTATCTTTACAGATGTTGAGTATTAGCTTTGCCGACTCAACCTTGTTACCCAATTTTAATCATTCCGAAATTAAATGATTTGTGTCTTTATTAATAACTAACGGCTGTTTATGACTGACTTTACACCTACTCGCGCCATCGGTATTTTAGGCGGTACATTTGATCCGATCCATTATGGTCATCTTCGTCCTTGCTTAGACTTATTACAGCAACTTAATTTAGCTGAAGTCAGATTAATGCCAAATCATATCCCGCCACACCGTGCCACGCCGGGGTCCTGTGCAGACCACCGACTAGCGATGGCGACATTAGCGGTAGAAGACTGTGAAGAGTTAAGCGTTGATACGCGCGAGTTAAATCGTACAACGCCTTCTTATACCATTGATACGTTAATCGAGCTAGCAGCTGAAAATCCAACAACACCCGTGTGCTTTTTAATTGGTCTTGATTCACTTAATAGTTTACATACCTGGTATCGTTGGCAAGAATTGCTCGATTATTGTCATCTCGTAGTCAGTTATCGTCCTAACTACGCATTACAATTAGCGCCAGAAGTACAAAAATTATTTGAACAAGTGCAAACAACGGATGTCGAAGTCCTAAAGCAGCAAAAACAGGGCCGAATTTTACTCTGGCCAAGCACCCAGTTAGAAATATCGGCGACACGGATCCGTCAGTTGATTAAACACCAGCAAACCCCGCAATATCTACTGCCTGATAATGTGCTGTCTTATATATATAAAAATAACTTGTATAAATAAACTACAAGAGATACTGGCTCATAAACAAGCTAGGTATATATTTAGGTATTATTCACTGTTATAATTCGCGGTTAACTCGATAAAGTTCCTCTGGAGGACCCTTGCAAACTTCTGAACTGCAAGCATTTGTACTAGATAAAATTGAAGATATGAAAGCCCGAGACATCCAAGTTGTTGATGTTAAGGGTAAATCACCAGTAACAGATTTAATGATCGTATGTACTGGCACATCAAAAACTCACGTTAAGTCGATTTCTAATCACCTTTACCTTGAAGCTAAACGTAACGAAGTATTCGTTATGGGTATTGAAGGTACAGAAGATAGTGAATGGGTTTTAGTTGATATGGGTGACGTAGTAGTCCACATCATGCAACAACAAACACGTGATCTTTACCAACTAGAACAACTTTGGCAGTCTGTAGGGGCATAGTCAAATGAAAATTCAGCTAGTTGCAGTTGGCACTAAGATGCCAGCATGGGTAGAAACCGGGTATAAAGAATATGCACGTCGCTTCCCTAAAGATATGCCTTTTGAATTACTTGAGATCAATGCGGGTAAGCGTGGCAAAAACGCTGACATCAAACGGATCTTAGAACTCGAAGGTGTAAAAACGATGCAAGCGATCCCGAAAGGTAATCGTATCGTGACTCTGGAAGTTACCGGCAAACCTTGGACTACAGAACAACTAGCCGTTGAACTAGATAAGTGGAAGCATGACGGTCGTGACGTTAGCCTATTAATTGGCGGCCCAGAAGGACTTGCACCAGAATGCATCGCGGCATCAGAACAACGCTGGTCGTTGTCACCGCTAACCTTACCACATCCGATGGTACGTGTAGTGGTAGCCGAAGCGTTATATCGCGCTTGGAGTGTTACAACAAACCATCCTTATCATAGAGAGTAATATTGGTGGCAAGGAAGCGTATAACCTTACGAGACCATTCTGCGGAAACAGCATTATTTAGCCGTCGCATCATGGTCTCATTTATTTTTGTTCTCTGCGTACTTGGCTTGTTATTAAGCAACCTTTATTACTTACAAGTCGATTCATATCAAGCTTACAAAACCCGTTCTAACGAAAACCGAGTCAAGTTAGTGCCTATCGCACCCAATCGTGGGCTTATCTATGATCGCAATGGTATACTTTTAGCGGAAAATAAACCCGTTTTCAGCTTAGATATAGTACCGGAAAAAATTACCGATATTGACGCCACAATAGCCAAGTTAACAAGCTTATTAAGCCTAACTGAAGATAACATTGACGATTTTCATACTCGATTAAAACGCCAACGTCGCTTTAAGCAGGTCTCAATATTAACCAATTTATCCGAGTCTCAAGTTGCCCTATTTTCGGTTCAGCAGCACAATTATCCCGGCATTTCCGTCAATGCACGATTAAAACGTTATTATCCATTTGGTGACGCTCTCACGCATGCGCTCGGTTATGTCGCTCGTATTAACAACAATGACCTTAACCGATTAGAGAAAAATGACCTACGTGCAACCTACGCGGCAACCCATGATATCGGTAAGCAAGGTATCGAACGTTATTACGAAAAAACGTTACACGGTAAACCTGGCTTTAAAGAAGTTGAAGTCAATAATCGTGGCAAGATTATCCGCACACTCAAAATTACACATCCTGTACCAGGAAACGATTTATACCTGAATATAGATATACGCTTACAGCTCAAAGCACAGAAGGAATTAGCCGGTCGCCGTGGTGCGATAATTTTACTCGCTCCCAAAACAGGTGAAGTATTAGCAATGGTCTCTAGCCCAAGTTATGATCCTAACTTATTTGTACACGGTATTAGCAGTAAAGATTATAATCGCCTATTACAGTCAAAAGATCACCCCTTGATCAACCGGGTAACACAAGGGCGCTATCCGCCCGCATCAACAGTAAAGCCACAGTTGGCTATCTTGGCCTTAGAAGACGGTGCAATCACACCAAATACCCTTATCAATGATCCTGGTTGGTTCCAAATCCCAAATACTAAACGGCGCTTCCGAGACTGGAATCGTTGGGGGCGTGGTAAGATTAATGTTTACACTGCCATCGCACGATCGTCAGATACCTTCTTTTATAATCTCGCTTATAACGTCGGCATTGATAAAATTAACAATTTTATGACCGAGTTTGGCTTTGGTCAATATTCCGGTATTGATGTTAAAGAAGAAACCAATGCTATCTTACCTTCGCGAGAATGGAAACGCGCACGTTACAATCAACCTTGGTATCAAGGTGACACGATTTCCGTTGGTATTGGTCAAGGTTACTGGTCTGCTACACCAATCCAACTTGCGAAAGCGACAGGTATTGTTGCAAGCCGAGGGCTACGCCCTGTGCCACAGCTTGTTCGGGATATAAAATATATCAATGGTGATCAATTTGAACCTGTCGTTGAATTACCACCGCTGAAACTAAAAGACACCGAAAACTGGCAAGTAGCCAAAGACGGTATGCTCGGTGTTGTAACCAGAAAAGGTACTGCACACCGTGCATTTGCTAACACAACCTATACCGCCGCTGGTAAATCAGGTACTGCACAGCTATACCAGCTCGGTGAAGAAAAATACGATGCCAGTAAGATCCGCGAACGATTACGTGATAATGCCATGTTTGTGGCTTATGCACCGTTTGAAGAACCAGAGATTTCAGCGACTATCATTCTAGAAAATGCCGGTGGTGGTAGCTCACAAGCGGCCCCATCAGCACGCCGTTTATTTGATGTCTACTTTAAAAATACAAAGGAAAATTAATGCCAGATCGTCGTCATAATCAAAGTATTTGGTATAAATTACATATCGATTTCCCCTTATTATTTGGCCTGTTAAGCCTGATGGGGGTTAGCCTTGTCGTACTTTATAGCGCAGGTGGCGCGGACATCGCGCTGATGAAAAGACAAGTCATTCGCATGTTTCTTGCGTTAGGGGTAATGCTTGCCCTAGCACAAATACCACCTTCAACTTATCGGCGCTGGGCATTTCCCATCTTTCTCATTGGCACCATTTTATTAATCGCGGTATTACTATTTGGCCATGTTGGCAAAGGCGCTCAGCGCTGGATTGACCTTGGCTTTACCAAGTTCCAGCCGTCTGAAATAATGAAAGTAGTGATGCCATTAGCCGTTGCTCGTTACATGAGTAACCAACCTATCCCACCCAGTTTTAGAACCGTAATATCGGCGTTAATCATGGTCTTAATACCAACATTATTAATCGCAAAACAGCCCGATCTTGGTACCTCATTACTTGTCGCGATTTCAGGAATATTCGTTATTTTCTTAGCGGGTATGTCATGGCGATTAGTGATGATTGCTGTTGGACTGGTTTCAGGCTTTGCACCTATTCTGTGGTTTTTCTTAATGCGCCCTTACCAAAAACAACGAGTATTAACCTTCCTCAATCCAGAAAGCGATCCATTGGGTTCTGGTTACCATATTATTCAATCAAAAATTGCTATTGGTTCAGGTGGTTTTTGGGGTAAAGGCTGGTTATCTGGCACTCAGTCGCAGCTGGACTTTTTACCAGAACGGCACACCGACTTTATTTTTGCGGTATTTAGTGAAGAATTTGGTTTATTTGGCGTGATTCTATTACTGTCACTTTATTTATTCGTGATCTGCCGCGGGTTAGTGATTGCTATGCAGGGACAACGCGTATTTGAACGCCTTATAGCCGGTAGTATTACCATGACATTTTTCATTTACTTGTTCGTAAATATCGGTATGGTTAGCGGATTGTTACCCGTAGTTGGCGTACCACTACCTTTAATTAGCTATGGCGGCACTTCGATGGTGACATTGATGGCTGGTTTTGGCATTCTAATGTCAGTAAGAACACACCGTCGCTTAAGTTGAGGAATCCAAATGCTAGGTAAAAAAGTATTATTTCTGCTAGGTTTAGCAGCGTTTCAAACTAATAGTGCTGAGTTAAGCAGTGAACACAAGACTTGGGTTGAAGAGTTAAGTACTCAATATGATATATCAGAAAAAGTGCTTACTAATGCAATAGGACAAGCAAAGTTCGATGAAAACGTATTAACCAAGATCCAGACACCTTGGGAAAAAAAGCCTTGGTATAAATACGCACCAATCTTTATCACAGAAAACCGTATTAACAAAGGTGTTGAGTACTGGAAACAATACGAAAAAACCTTTGCTAAAGCAGAAGCTGAATATGGCGTCCCCGCACAAGTTATCGTCGCTATTATGGGCGTTGAAACCTTCTATGGTAAATACAAGGGGAATATCTCGGTATTAGATTCACTCTATACTCTTGGCTTTAACTACCCATCACGTGGCAAATTTTTCCGTCAAGAGTTCGCGCAATACATTAAATTAAGCGAAAAACAAGGTTGGAACCTGACAGAAACCCAAGGCTCATATGCGGGCGCAATGGGCTTAGGTCAATTTATCTCGTCAAGCTATAGTCATTATGGCGTTGATTTTTCTGGTGACGGTAAAGTAGATATGATCAATGATCCTATTGATGCTATCGGCAGTATCGCTAATTATTTCAGCAAGCATCACTGGAAAACCGATGAGCCAGTCGCTTACCCAGTTAAAGCTGACAGTGAAAAAGTAGCGGCATTACTGAGCAAATCATTGAAAATCAAGCATACATGGGCAGATTTAAAAGCCGCTGGTGTTGTGCTAAAAGAGTTTGATGAACGTGTACCTACAATAACAATAGAAGACTCAAACCCTGCGAAATTACTCAAGCTTCAACAGCTTGATAGTGATGAATATTGGGTTTACCTTGATAACTTCTACACTATTACACGTTACAACCATAGTCCTTTGTACGCAATGGCTGTATTCCAATTAAGTGAAAAGATTAAACAAGCTAAACATGCGCAATAAACAACGTTTAACCCTACTTTGTATCTGCGGCCTTTTGGCCGCATGTTCTTCTTCTCGTTATCAGTACAGTGATGATCACGCACCAGAGAACATCCCCCAACTTGAGGATATTGCCGACGCAGTACCAACGCCCCAAACTTACAGTCGATATGCGAATCGCGACTATCAAGTGCGTGGTGTTGATTATGAAGTATGGCGAGATATAAAAACCCTAACCCAAGAAGGTAAAGCGTCTTGGTATGGCAATAAATTTCATGGCCACAAAACCTCAAACGGTGAAATCTATGACATGTTCTCAATGTCCGCGGCGCACAAAAATTTACCCCTACCGAGTTTTGTTAAAGTAACAAACCTCGGTAATGATAAAACCGTGATTGTCCGCGTTAATGATCGAGGACCATTTCATCCAGAGCGTATCATTGATCTGTCCTATGCGGCGGCTTATAAACTCGATATGCTGCAATCTGGTACTGCTAATGTACGCGTTGAATTAATTATTCCAACTGCCGATAACAGCACTTTATTTACTCCGAAGCCACAATGGTTCATTCAAGTGTTAGCGTCAAGTAATGAAGCTAAAGCGCAAAAAATTGCTGATGGTTTAGGCGAGAAATACAACACAGCTAACCGCTTAGTTATTAGTGGGAAGTTCCACAGAGTACAGCTTGGACCAATAACGGATAGTGATAAAGCACAAGAACTCTTAACCCAAGTTCAAAAAAATTATAAAAATGCTTATGTATTGAAGGAACTTTCCAGTAAAACAATATCTAATAAATAAACTTTAAATAATAAGACATAAATTCAGCGAGTTTGATAGACTAACCCCATTATCAAATAGTCTTGATGTGGTGACAACTATCGAGACTATTTAACTAAGTTATTCATAACTTAAATCTAACTTTAATTATAGTGAAGTGAAACGTGGCCAATCAATTAAAAAAACTTATCTTAACGAGCTTAGCAATAGCGAGTTTTTCATTAAGTGCAGCACCGAGTGTTATCCCAGATACACCCGAAATAGCAGCCAAAGCATTCATATTAGTTGATTTTGATTCCGGCAAAGTGATCGCAGAACAAAATGCAGATGATTCATTAAAACCTGCCAGCTTAACTAAAATGATGACCAGCTACGTTATTGGCCAAGAAATAAAAGCAGGTAACATCAATCTAGATGATGAAGTTACCATCAGTAAAAATGCATGGGCGAGAAACTTCCCTGACTCATCAAAAATGTTTGTCGAAGTAGGTAAAACCGTCACGGTCAAAAAATTAAACCAAGGTATTATCGTACAATCAGGTAATGATGCCTGTGTGGCAATGGCAGAGCATATCGCCGGAACAGAAAGCGCGTTTGCTCAGTTGATGAACTCGTGGAGCAAACAACTGGGGATGGATGCAACGCACTTTGCTAATAGCCACGGTTTAGATAGCAAAGAACAATATACAACAGCGCGTGATATGGCGACATTAGGACAAGCACTTATCCGTGATGTTCCTGAAGAATATCGTATTTACTCACAAAAGAAATTTACCTATAACGGCATTACCCAATACAACCGCAATGGTCTGTTGTGGGATAAAAGCATGAACGTTGACGGCATTAAAACCGGTCACACCTCAGGAGCAGGTTTTAACTTAGTTTCTTCAGCGACCAAAGACAACATGCGTCTAGTTGCAGTCGTGCTGGGAACTAAAAGTGGTGATGCACGTAAAGCGGAAAGTAAAAAATTACTTAACTTTGGTTTCCGTTTCTATGAAACAGTGACACTACATGAAGCGAACAGTAGCATAGTGTCAGAACGTGTGTGGATGGGCGAGCAAGAACAAGTTGAACTGGGTCTAGCAAACAAATTAACACTGACAGTACCCCGCGGCCAAGCAAAAAATCTAACGGCTGCTTTTGAAATCCAAAAAGAACTAAGTGCGCCTATCGCTAAAGGCGATGTCGTTGGTAAAGTATTTTATAATCTGAACGATGAAGAGATTGCACAAGCCGATTTAATTGCACTGGAAGACGTAGAATTAGGCAGCTGGTTTAGCCGATTAATTGATTATTTCAAATTATTATTTGCCGGTTGGTTTGGTTAATCCTTTCCCTGACACCGTTACCCGATTATAATGACGAATACAAAGGAGGCAACAGCCTCCTTTGCCATTATTTCTAAGGTACGAGAAAAACTAATGTCTTTAAATACTAAATTCGACGAACTGCTTGATTTTCCTTGTCAACTTAACTTTAAAGTTATCGGTACTACGGATCCTAAACTCGAAGATAGCATTGTTGCTGTAGCACAAAAACATGTTCCGGGTAACTATACTCCTAGCTCTAAAAAGAGCAGCAAAGGCACTTACAACTCTGTAACCATCAAAGTTAAAGTCCAAGACAAAGATCAAATAGAAGGCTTATACGTGGCTTTCGGTGCGATCCCTGGTGTGATCCGCGTTTTATAATAAATAATATCCATATCAAAAATCTAATTAGTATTGCTAATTAGATTTTTTTCGTTGGTGTTAATCATATAGAAGAGCATATTTTGTCAGAACACAGCATTATAATTCGTCAACTTAATCGCCAATCTTACACGACGGTATTTGACGCGATGAAGTCGTTTACTGATAACAGAGACGACAAAACAGAAGATGAACTTTGGTTTGTTGAGCACGACCCAGTGTTTACACAAGGTCAAGCAGGTAAAGCAGAGCATATACTCGCTACTGGCGACATTCCTGTCGTCCAAGCCGATCGTGGCGGCCAAGTTACTTATCACGGCCCAGGTCAACAAGTGGTATACTTCTTACTCGATATTAAACGTCGTAAACTTGGCGTTCGAGATCTTGTCAGCCATATTGAAAATGGTATTGTTGCCACACTGGCTGAAACAGGTATTGAAGCCTACCCACGCGCAGATGCCCCCGGTGTTTATGTGGCTGATAAAAAAGTTGCTTCATTAGGTTTAAGGATCAGAAAAGGCCGTTCATTCCATGGATTAGCACTTAATGTAAACATGGACTTATCCCCTTTTCTGCGTATTAACCCATGTGGTTATGCGGGTATGGAAATGACCCAAACAAGTGATCTTGGCGGTGCTACCAGTCTAGGTGAAATACAACCTAAGCTAGTCGGACACCTATGTTCCCTGCTAGAATACACCCAATTAACTTTCAAAGATGGATTAACAGAGCATGAGTAAAACCGTTCGATTAGAGCCAGGCGTTAAACTTCGCGACGCAGATAAAATGGCTAAAATTCCAGTAAAAATTATTGCTACTGAGAATGACGAGATCCTGCGTAAGCCATCGTGGATGAAGATCCGTCTACCGAAAAGCTCTGCTCGTATCCAAGAAATTAAAGATGTGATGCGTGAAAACAACCTGCATTCCGTTTGTGAAGAGGCATCTTGCCCAAACCTTTCAGAGTGCTTTAACCACGGTACTGCGACCTTTATGATCATGGGCGCAATCTGTACACGCCGTTGCCCATTCTGTGATGTTGCACATGGTAAACCATTGCCACTTGTCGCTGAAGAACCGCTAAAGCTTGCACAAACAATTGCAAAGATGAAGCTAAAATACGTTGTTATTACTTCTGTAGACCGTGATGACTTACGTGACGGTGGCGCACAACATTTTGCCGATTGTATCCGTGAAATTCGCCTACTAAATCCTGAAATCAAAATTGAAATTTTGGTACCTGATTTCAAAGGTCGTATGGATAAAGCATTAGAAATCTTTAAAGACACACCACCAGACGTATTCAATCACAACTTAGAAACAGCACCACAGCATTACAAAATGGCGCGCCCAGGTTCTGATTACCAATGGTCTTTACGTTTACTAAAACGCTTTAAAGAAATGCACCCGAACGTTCCAACTAAGTCAGGCCTAATGATGGGCTTAGGTGAAACTAACGAAGAAATTGCAGAAGTAATTAAAGATCTTGCGCAGCACGGTGTAACTATGCTGACATTAGGTCAATACTTACAACCAAGTCGTCATCACTTACCAGTGAAACGTTACGTTCATCCCGACGACTTTGATGCACTTGGTGTACTCGCAAAAGAAGTTGGCTTTGAGCATGCGGCTTGTGGCCCATTTGTACGTTCTTCATACCATGCAGACTTACAAGCACAAGGCAAAGAGGTTACTTAACTCTTAAGCTCTGCTTTATCAAAGCTAACACGATAATATATTTTCGCTGTTAGTTTTGATTTAGCCCTATCCATAGCAAGTCATTAAGCATCACGTCACAATTTAACTATCCAGCTATCTGAACACTATTTAGCAGGCTTTTTTTCATCGCTCTCAAAATAAGAACCAGGTGCTGTAAGTAACCGTTTCGTCGCATCAACCGGCATTTCTAAAAGACCTTTAATGGCTCCTTTTGTCGCACCTTTCGACGCATTCTCACCAATTTTATCACTGGCTGCAACCAAGGCTTCAACACGTGTTAGCGTTGGTGGTATATCCACACGCACTTTTTCAACTTGCGTTAAAATCGGCGGGACTAATTGGTTAATATCATCCACTCGTTTGTTTACCTCATCGACTCCCCTCAAAATGGATGGGATCCGTTTATCTATCGCATTAACTTGCTGTAATACCGCGGGTAATTCAGCCCGCACTGCAGCCACTTCAGCAAGAATTGGTGGTACCGCTAAACGTATCGCTTCAAGCTCTTGCAACATTGGAGGAATACTCACACGGACAGATTCTACCTCCGTTAAAATAGCTGGTACACTGTCACGTACAGCAGCAACTTCAGTTAATATATTCGGAATGCTTTGCTCATTGATCAATTCAACTTGTGCCACTATCGCCGGAATTTGCACAGAAATATCATCAATCTCCTGCAATATATTAGGTATAGCCTTACGTACTTCTGTCACCTCTTTGGTAAATTTCAGTACCGCATATGAAAAATAACTTAAGCTCGCGGCAATCAAAGCTGCAGCTAAGACCGCTGATATATTCAACCGTGAAGCCGCTTTATCTACCGCTTGTTGAGCCATAAGCTCCTCCGTATTTCATCACTCATAAATAAAAAAGGCAGTCACATATAACGGACTGCCTTAGCACTTAATCAAAACAACAAAATACTGAAATGCTTATGGACGAATTAAACCATCACCAATCGCAATCCATTTGTACGTTGTTAGTTCTTCTAATCCCATAGGCCCACGAGCATGTAACTTTTGTGTTGATACAGCAACTTCGGCACCTAAACCAAACTGGCTACCATCAGTAAATCGCGTACTTGCATTAACGTAAACGGCAGCAGAATTGACGGCATTTAAGAAGCGAGTAGCATTGGTTAAGTTATCTGTTAAGATCGCGTCAGAATGCTCTGTCGAATGCTCACGGATATGTACAATCGCTTCTTCAACGTCATCAACAACTTTTACGCCCAAAATAAGCGCTAGCCATTCTTGGTCAAAACAATCTGCTGTCGCTACATGCACGTTTTTTGCATTAACGTTTGATAATGCAATATGTGCTTTTGGCTCTGCACGTAATTCCACTGCATTGTGTTCTAAACGTTCAGCTAATAATGGTAAGAAGCTGCCAGCAATGCCTTTATGCACTAATACCGTATCTAATGCATTACAAGCAGAAGGACGTTGTACCTTGGCATTTTCAATGATCGCAAGCGCATCTTCAACATTTGCTGACGCATCAACAAATGCATGACAAATACCCATGCCACCCGTGATAACAGGGATCGTACTTTGCTCTTGGCATAAACGGTGTAAACCTGGTCCTCCACGTGGGATGATCATGTCGACATATTTATCCATTTTCAATAAAGCAGTCACCAAATCACGATTCGGATCAGCAATCACTTGAATTGAATCTTTTGGTAATTGTGCTTTTTCTAACGCTTTTTGGATCACATTCACTAAAATCAAATTAGAATGAACGGTTTCTTTACCACCACGTAAGATCGCAGCATTACCTGTTTTCAAGCTTAGCGCCGCAATATCAATCGTCACATTCGGGCGCGCTTCATAAATAACACCCATCACACCTAATGGTATGCGGCGTTTTGATAAACGTAGACCGTTTTCGAGCACCTTTCCTTCAGACTCAGCGCCAACGGGATCAGGTAAGGCAATCACACCACGTACGTCAGCAATGATTGCTGCAAGTCTTGCTTCTGTTAATAATAGACGATCAAGTAACGCATCGGTTATGTCATTTTGCTTAGCAGCATCAATATCTTTACTATTAGCAATTAAAATCTCAGCTTGATTATTTTCTAATTCACACGCGATACATTCTAATGCGTTATTCTTTTGTGCCGTAGTTAACGTTGCTAATTCATAACTCGCAAGTTTGGCTTTCTTTCCTAATTCTTGTAACACTGTATCTTCCTTAAAATAAAACTAAATCATCGCGATGTATGGCAACAGCACCGTAACCGTAACCTAACTTACTTTCGATATCACACGAATGACAACCCGCGATCGCGGTTAACTCATCGCTGGTATAGCGACAGATCCCACGACCGAGTAATTTTCCTTGTAATGTTTGCAGCTGAACAACATCGCCACGTTTAAATGTTGCTGATACTTCGGAAATACCTTTCGGTAATAAGCTACTGCCTTTTTGTGTCACCGCATTTACCGCACCGTCATCAATAATAATGACTCCCGATGGAGGAGGACCAGCAAGAATCCATTGCTTACGACTTTCTAATGGGCTTATATGCGAAGGAAATAAAGTGCCGACTCGTTTGCCTTCAGCAACGCGTAGCACAACATCTTCAGCAACTCCTGCTGCAATAACAACATCAATACCTGATCGGCAAGCAATTTCAGCCGCTTGTAACTTAGTGGCCATACCACCAGTGCCTAAACCGCCGACAGTACCTCCTGCTAACTGACGTAATTCATCGTCGATAACATCAACAACTTCAATCAGCTTAGCATCGGGGTTGTTACGTGGATCAGCTGTAAACAAGCCTTCTTGATCGGTTAAGAGCATTAGCGTATCCGCATTCGCTAAAATAGCCGCAAGTGCCGATAAATTGTCATTATCACCCACTTTAATTTCAGCTATAGCGACCGCATCATTTTCATTAATAATCGGTACAATTCGATTATCTAGCAATGCTCGCATGGTATCGCGCGCATTTAAAAATCGTTCACGATCATCCAGATCTGCACGTGTTAACAGCATCTGGCCGACATTTAAGCCGTAGATATTAAACAGGCTTTGCCAAATAAAAATAAGCTGACTTTGACCAACAGCGGCCAACATTTGCTTATTTGCCATGGTGGGGGGCAATTCAGGAGCACCTAAATGTTCACGTCCGGCAGCAATTGCTCCTGACGTTACAACAATAATATCATGCCCTTGTTTGTACAATTGCGCACATTGACGAACCAATTCAACCATGTGTGCACGATCTATTTTCGCCGTGCCACTGGTTAATACACTGGTTCCTAATTTCACCACTATGGTTTTCTTAGCCATTTAACTCATTCTCGTTACTAACTTAACAAGTATTTTGACCTGAGAACTGAATTTATACAATAGGGAAAGCTGGATAGGCGGGGAAAGTACAGCGAAATACTGTACTTTTATCCGATCCAACGTGGCATTTATTATCAAACAGAAGGATCAAGTACGATTAGCAGAAATAAAGATCTAAACAACCCGTTAGGCCGCTGATAAAATAAGGGTCTTAGCCAAAATTAACGAAGGTTTTAGGTTCAAAGTTAATTGATCGGTTAAACAAACAGATAATTTTTCATAGAATTGATTTAGCGACTGGGTAACGTCATGCTGATAAGTGTCAGGTATCGGTGCTGCAACCCACTCACCCAGTTTGTTATAAATACCAAATTGATAATGATATTCAAACGTATCACTAACTAACTCCATCTCTAGCCACCATCCATAAAACTCACGACATTCAGGTTCAATCTCAGCATCAATGCAAATGCTAAAACAATCAAAATAAAAAGAGGTGGGCCGGCAGTGATGTTCTCTTAAATAAGGACCAAGTGCATTTAAAATACGAATACGTTTACGGAAATAGATCAGATCGGGGTCATTCAGTATTGGCATAATGATTATCTCTTATTTGTTTTTCGTGATAAATTAAGAGTGATAAAGGAGTATCTCTAAATGTCAGGAAGAACTGTTAAGCATAGCTAACAATCAATAGCGGTCAAATTATAAATCTAAAATAAAGGTATTTTTAAGAATATAATATCGATAAATGGCAGCGTTGAGATTCACAACGCTGTTTAATAACAAGAATACAGACTGACGTATATCCTAGGTAGTTTAATTAACCTTGTTTGCAGATTGGTTCTACAAATTCAATCGCCATATCCCAAGGTAACTCAATCCAAGTATCTTGACTAATAGCAGTAACAAAGTAATCCACTAAATGCTCGCCAAGCGGCTTCGCATAAACAGTCACGAATTTAGCTTTAGGGTACATTTTACGAATTGTTTTCGCTGTTTCACCACTATCAACTAAATCATCAATGATGATAAAACCTTCACCGTCACCCGGTGCAGATTTTAATACCGTCATATCACGCTGATGATCGTGGTCATAACTTGAGATACATACAGTATCAACATGGCGTAAGTCTAATTCACGCGCAAGAATAGCTGAAGGCACTAAACCACCACGGCTAACCGCAATAATACCTTTCCACTGTGTTGCAGGAAGCAGCTTACGAGCAAGTTTACGCGTATCACGCTGTAAATCATCCCAAGATACTATAAATTTATCACTCATTTAACCAACCTCTATATACACTTAGCGAACGAACTAACGTGTAGCTATATAAAATCATCAACGAAGGGTTTATGTACAAAAAAGCCCTGATTTGTACACTCAATTTTCAACCCGTAAAGATACCAGTACTTGACCCGCAGGACAAGTTACTAGCTGCTAATCACCCCTTATTGAGCATGATAAAACGACAACTTGTTTACGGTATCGCAGAACCACAGATTAACACAGTACATTTGGCATATTCCTCTTTACTATCTCAATAAACTGGAACATCCTTTGTATCACGCTAAATATAATGATTAATTCCAATTAAGGAGCTACCCAAGTGGCAAATTTAAGTAATTTAGAACCGCAAATTGTCTGGAATATTTTTGAGCAAATGTGTGCAAATCCGCGTCCTTCAAAGCATGAAGAAAAAGTATCGGCGTGGATCCAACAATTAGCGAAAGATCATAGTATTGAGTGTAAAGAAGATAACGTTGGCAACCTTATTTTACGTAAAGCGGCTACCGCAGGTATGGAAGACCGTAAAGGCGTCGTATTACAAGCGCACATGGACATGGTTCCACAAAAAAATTCTGACTCTAAGCATGACTTTGTTACTGACCCTATCGACGCTTATGTTGACGGCGAATGGGTGACAGCCCGTGGTACAACATTAGGCGCTGATAATGGTATTGGTCTAGCAGCAAGTCTTGCGGTTATCTTTTCAGACGATATTGAACATGGTCCTCTTGAAGTTCTCGTAACGATCGACGAAGAGGCTGGCATGACTGGTGCATTTGGTCTTGAAGCAGGCTGGTTAGAAGGTGAGATCCTACTAAACACAGATTCAGAAGACGAAGGCGAAGTTTACATGGGTTGTGCTGGCGGTATCGATACAACAGTGTCTTTCCCTATCGAACGTGAAGACACTCCGACGGATCACCAAACATTTGAAGTATCTATTTCTGGCCTAAGGGGTGGTCACTCAGGTGTTGATATTCACCTCGGTCGCGGTAACGCCAACAAATTATTAGCTCGTCTTTTAAAAGAAGCTGGTCGCGATATGGGTGTTCGCCTTGTTGAGATTAACGGCGGTTCACTACGTAACGCGATCCCACGTGAAGCTTTTGCAGTTATTACTGTTGCACCAGCACAACGAGAAGAGTTTAAAGCGTGTTTAGAATTCTTTGCTAAAACAGTTAAAAAAGAGCTTATAGCGACAGAACCTGATTTCTCAATCTCACTATTCCCAGTTCCAAATGAACCAACAGTGATGACTCAAGATTGCCAGACTCGCCTTATTACTGCACTTAACGGTGTATTCAATGGTGTAATGCGCATGAGTGATGAGATTGAAGGGGTAGTTGAAACATCATCTAACCTTGGTGTAATTCAATCACGCGGTAAAACAGTACATATTCAATGCTTGATCCGTTCTTTAGCTGACTCTTGCCGACTTGATGCACAAGAAATGATCGCATCGGTATTTGAACTTGCGGGTGCCGACGTGAAATTTGACGGTGCTTACCCAGGTTGGAAACCAGATACTAGTTCACCAGTGATGCAGATCATGCGTGATGTATATGAAAAAGAGTTTGGTTCTGTACCAAAAATCATGGTTATCCATGCAGGTCTAGAATGTGGTTTATTCAAGACTTCATACCCGGCCATGGACATGGCCTCATTTGGCCCAACGATCTGTTTCCCACATTCTCCAGATGAGAAAGTGAACATCAAAACAGTAGGCATGTTCTGGAAATACTTACTTGCGATCTTAAAAGCGATCCCAGCTAAGTAAACTAAAACACGCGATATCGATTGACTCATTTATTTTGAGCCTTCGTACCGTTATCACAAAGCCAAGTCTCGCACTTGGCTTTTTTGTAGCTAACATACTAATATAATTCAATATCGTCTTCTTACAAAGTCCATTAATGGTATACGCCTATGAATGAGATCCTCGAACTGCAGACCAATCAAGTTTCTTTTATCAGTGGCTTAATGGCAGGTTTTTCTTTATCCATCGCCGCGCAGATCATACGTAGCCACCGAAAAAGCATCTATAGTACCATCACCCTACTTATGTTTACCCTGACCTCCTTGTTATTTGTTGTCGCATTGTATATCGATGTGCGTTTAAGTATTGAAGTCGCGACCATTACTGCCTTTTCGGTTCCTGTATTAGAACAAATTAGTCAAGTTCGTGCTATCGGCACCACCTCTGCAAGTATTGCACTGTTTCTATTTATTATCGCTATCGGCATGCTTACCTGGCTACAAGGTAAAGTCGCTGGAATATACGGTACACTGCTCGCTTTCATTACAATGATGTTAGTGATCATTGCGAAATACAAAATTGATGCTATAGCCCAATTACTTCATAAGTAATTGATACTCATATCACCGTTAGTGCATGTATACCGATTGAGGGATGACGCAGATAGGCAATATTTGCTACAATTTAGTTATGTAATCGATCCTATTGAAAGAATAAGCGAGTGATGATGAAAAAAATACCCATTTTAATAATCAGCCTAGCAAGTTGCTTTTCGACATTCGCAGTTCAAGCAAATAGTGCAAGTGACACATGGGATGCCTCTAAAGAAGCCATGGGAGAAGCATGGGATAAAACCAGAGAAGCAACCAATAAAGCAATGGAAGCCGCGAAAAGTAAAACGGAAGAGCTATTAGAAAATAGTACGGATAACAGCGATGAGTGGTTCGAATCCTTAAAACAAGGGGCAGAGTCAGGCTGGGATAAAACCAAGCAAAAACTAGAAGAGTTGCAAAAAGAATTAGATGAATCCAAAAAATCAGCATCAGAAAAAGATGAAGAAAAAAAGACACAATCAACACCAGAAACAGCGCCGGTTGATAACGCAACGCCTGAATGGCAAAAAGCTTAGTTCTAACGAATCAGAACTAAGCCTTATTAACAACCAAGCGATATCAGTGGCAGCTTGAACTTAAATTCCGCTACCACCCACTTCATCATTTTCTTCATGCAGACCACACTCACGCTTCAAACCAAAGAAGCGTGTTTCTTCTTCCGTCATCCCAGGTTGCAGCGGTTGTGACGTATGCACATCACCGACCGAGACATAATTCTGCTCCCACAGCGGATGATAATTCAACCCGTTATTTTTCAGATAATAATGAATTTCTTTATTGGTCCAATCAATAATAGGCAAAAATTTAAAACAACCATTTTGAATAGACAATACTGGTAATGCTTCACGACTTGATGACTGACTACGGCGTAATCCAGAAAACCACACCTGCGCGCCCAACTCTTTAAGTGCGCGCTTCATTGGTTCTACTTTATTAAGCACATTATATTGCGTGATCCCTTCAACACCCTGTTCCCATAACTTACCATAACGCGACTCCTGCCAAGCAGGTGATTGTGGCGCAGTATATATTTGTAAATTAAGGCTTAGCTGCTGAGTTAACTCATCAATAAACTGATAGGTTTCAGGAAATAAATATCCTGTATCGGTTAAAATAACCGGAATATCAGGCTTAAACTGTGTTAATAAATGTAAAGATACAGCGGCTTGAATACCAAAGCTCGATGACAATACTAATTTGTCACCCAACTCAGTGGCAGCCCAGTCGACACGTTGCTCTGCGGTCATCTCCTCTAGCTGAGCATTAACCACAGCTAAAGCTGCTTTCTGGCTCGCCTTATCTAACGTTAATAATTCATCTAGGTTCAATTTAGCCATGGAAATCTCTCGACGCTATAATCACAGGTTTAATCACTTCACGACGTACCACAAAATCACCGAAACGTTCGTCTGGTAATGCATTGGTTGCCCATTCAGCAATTAATTTATCAAGAATCGTTAAGATTTCAATTTCACCAATATTCTCACGATACATCTTATTTAAACGCATGCCGTTATTCTTCGCGCCCAAATACATATTGTATTTACCCGGACCTTTACCAACAAAGCCAACTTCCGCTAAAAATGGACGACCACAACCATTGGGACAACCCGTCATACGCATCACAAAGTGTTCGTCAGGAATACCATGTTTTGTTAGCAAACCCTCAACTTTAGTCACCAATGATGGTAAATAACGCTCTGCTTCAGCCATCGCTAACGCACATGTCGGCAGTGCAACACACGCCATTGAGTTCAAGCGTTGCTGACTTAATTCGTCAGAGTACAGACCATATAAACGTGCGAGACGTTCGATTTGTTCTTTATCTTGCTCTGCGACACCGGCAATGATTAAGTTTTGGTTGGCTGTCATTCTAAAATCACCTTGGTGGATCTTAGCAATTTCAACTAACCCAGTTTTAATCGGATGTGTTTCGGTATCAACAATACGGCCATTTTCAATAAATAGGGTTAAATGCCATTTATTATCAACGCCTTTGATCCAACCAAAGCGATCGCCACGAGTGGTAAATTCAATTGCTTTTGGTGCTTCAAACTTAATACCTGAGCGTAATTCGACTTCTGCGCGGAATTTATCCACACCGTTATCTTCAAGTGTATATTTCAAACGAGCACGTTTACGATCAGTACGGCAGCCCCAATCACGTTGTACTGTTAATACCGCTTTCGCGATTTCAACTGCATCTTCTGGTTTTACAAAGCCAAAATCATCAGCTAAACGCGGGAAAGTATTCACATCACCATGCGTTGTCCCCATACCGCCACCAACTAATACATTAAAACCAGCTAGCTTACCGTTATCACCAACCGCAACAAAGTTTAAGTCATTAGCGTGAATATCCACGTCATTATGTGGCGGGATAGCAACTGCAATCTTAAATTTACGCGGTAAGTAAGTAGGTCCATACATAGGTTCAGCTTCATTACTATGCACTTTTTCACCGTCTAACCAGAGTTCTGCATATGCATTGGTGTCTGGTAATAAGTCATCACTTAAACGAATTGCCCATGCATAAGCTTCTTGGTGTAATGCTGACTCCACTGGATTCGGCGTGCACATGACATTACGGTTCACGTCACCACAGGCAGCAATCGAATCCAAGTTCACCGAGCCTAATGCTTGGATCAATGGCTTCACTTGCGGCTTTAAAATACCATGGTACTGAAACGTTTGACGCGTCGTTAAACGGATACTGCCATAGATAGTTAAGTCACTAGCAATACGATCTATCTCTAGCCATTGCTCAGGACTGCAAATACCACCTGGTACACGCGCTCGTAACATAAAGCTATGACGAGGTTCTAACTTTTGTTTCTGACGCTCGGCACGAATATCACGATCATCTTGCTGATAAAAACCGTGGAATTTCGTTAATTGCATATCATCATCTGACAGTCCGCCAGTGATTTGATCCGCTAAACCTTCAGCAATGGTACCGCGTAAAAAATTACTTTCTGTTTTAATGCGTTCATTAACCGCTAATTTCTTGTCGCTCATCAGTAAACATCCCTCTGATAACGTTTATTTCGACGTAGTTCAGCGACATACTCTTCTGCTTCGCTACGCGCTAATTTACCTTGCTCTGCTACAACCTCGATCAATGCTTCATTCACATCTTTCGCCATTCTATCGCCATCGCCACAAACATAAATATGTGCGCCTTGTTCTAACCAAGCATACAACTCTGCGGCATTTTCACGTAAACGGTCTTGCACATAAATTTTCTCAGCCTGGTCGCGTGAGAACGCCACATCCATCTTAGTCAATAGACCCGATTTCAAGTAGCCCTGCCATTCAGTTTGATACAGGAAGTCATCAGTAAAATGTTGGTTACCAAAGAATAACCAGTTATTGCCTGCAGCTTCACGTACGTCACGTTCTTGTACAAAAGCACGAAATGGCGCAATCCCCGTACCAGGACCAATCATGATCACAGGTGTGTCATCATTACTTGGTAAACGGAAGTTATCATTGTGTTCAACAAAGACTGCAACCTCGGCACCTTCTTCAAGACGCTGAAGGAAACCAGAAGCACCACCAATGCGTTGCTCGCCACTTTGCTGATAATCAACCACAGCAACCGTTAAATGTACTTCGCCTTCCGCTTCATTAGGACTTGAAGCGATTGAATAAAGGCGTGGGGTTAACTTGCGTAAACCACTAATGAGTTGCTCTGCTGTTAATTTTGCTTTCTTTTCATCAATCACATCTAAGATTTGACGACCATAACAATAGTGACGTAATGCTGTTTTATCATCGAGTAATTTAGCTAATTTTTTCGAACCCGATATTTCAGCATAAGCCTGAATGAAACTAGGATAACTCTGAGTTAATTCGAAACGATGAATCAGTGCATCACGTAAGCTTTCTGTTTCATTAGTCACAATAACAGTTTGTGTACCATCTAATTCCAATTGGTCTAGAATAGCGTCAACCAGGATGGGGTCATTCTTAAACCAGATCCCTAATGCATCACCGGCTTGGTAATGAATGCCAGAATCATCTAATGCAATTTCAACGTGACGAATATCTTTACCAGAAAAACGCCCCGTGATTTTTTGATTCACTAATAATTCGGTTTTAAATGGCTTCTTTTTAGAATACGTATTAGCAACATGAGTCGTGCCTACAGCAGCAACCGGGGCTGCAGATATGGCTTCTTTTAGCGTTGCTTTCACAGCAATAAGCGCCAATTCGCTCCATGTTGAAACTGCATCATCATAATCAACATCGCAGTCTGCACGAGGGACTACAGCCTTAGCGCCAAGGGCAGCTAAGCGTTCATCAAACTCTAATCCAGTTTGGCAATAAAATTCATAACTTGAATCGCCTAATGCACAGACACTGTATTTAAGTTCAGGTACTTTAGGCGCTTTCTTAGACGCTAAGAACTCATGAAAGGTAACAGCATCATCGGGGGCTTCGCCTTCACCATTGGTACTTGCAACAATCAGTAAGTGCGATTCAGTTTTCAATTCTTTGGCTTTATAATCCGCCATATTCACAAGTCGGGCAGTAATGCCTTGTGCTTGTGCCTGTTCATAAAGTTCTTCCGCTACACCTTTGGCATTACCGGTTTGTGAACCAAATAAAATAGTCACACATTGAGCAGGTTGAGATACCGCTCCTTGCGCCTGTAATTGCCCCCCAGATGCTTGACTTATCCCTGCCAAATACCCACTGACCCACGCGGTTTGCGTCGGAGACAAATCATTAAGTGCTAATTGCAATTGCGATAACTGCAGTTCACTCAATGGACTCGTCAATGATGATAGTTCCTTTAATAGCATATTACGGCTTCCACTGTGCTGAATTAATTAAAGGTTAACGACTGTTAAGGATAACCACAAAGAATAAATAATGATTTTTTATTCCATTTTGTTATATAGAAAATGCTTTGTTTGTGTGTACATAACAAATAAATCACAAGCTTCATTAACATTATCGCTACCATAAATTAACATTGCGGGTTCAATTAAACTGGTTTACATGGCAAAATAGTGGTTTATAGACACCATTAGCAGGATGATAAAATGGCAACTTATTTACTAACACAGTTAAATGAACAAGGCGTATTAACCTTGACCCTTAATCGATTAGATAAGCTCAATGCATTTAATAGTGCATTTTATACTGAGCTAACCGAGGCTTTTAACCAGGCCGATACCAACCCTGCAGTACGCGTAGTAATTCTTAAAGGCTCTGAAAATTGTTTCTGTGCGGGTAATGATATGGCCGACTTCATGAACGGCATGGATTTTTCTAAAGACCAACCATTAGTGCAATACATGCTCGCCTTATTACACTTTTCCAAACCAGTGATTGCAGCAGCGGCGGGTCCTGCTGTTGGTATTGGTACGACAATGTTAATGCACTGTGATCTGGTTTATCTTGCCGATAATACTGTACTTCGCTTACCATTTACAGATCTTGCAGCAGTGCCAGAATACGCCGCAAGTCTGATATTACCCCGAATTGCGGGTCATCAGCGAGCATCTGAAATGATGCTGCTTGCCGACAAGTTTGATGCACAAACAGCATTAGAAATTGGTCTTGCCAATAAAGTATTACCTGCGAATGAATTATTTTCTATGGCCGAAAAAAGCGCCTTAAAGCTCGCAGCTAAAGCGCCAGCTTCATTACGTCACACCAAAAAATTAATGAAAGCTGAGTTAATTAGCCAGATAGAAAAAGTGATCCATATTGAGTTAGCCCATTTCTCTACAGCGCTTGAAAGCGAAGAATCAAAAGAAGCTGTGAATGCATTTATGCAAAAACGTAAACCGGATTTCTCACGATTCAATTAATCGTGCAGATTAATACCTATTTATAGCTATTAATTTAATCACTAACAAATACAGCTTTAAATAAGGCAAAAAATAGAACAGAAAGTTACGCTTTGTTTTCTGTTCTACTTTACCTCTCGAGGTGGTCAGCGCATAATTAAGCCTTATACATGTTTATATTCCAATGAATATTAACAACCTACCTTGAGTTGTTAATTATACCCCCCGCTTTTAGCGGTATATATACGGTGTAATAGCATGTCATTCTTATATTTTACGCGGTAAATAATTATGATAACAAACAGTGATGGTTATATTCAGCTTATCCATTTCTTAGCTGACAATTTAGCTATTTTTGAAAACCATAGCCAACAGAGCACTTCAACAACAGATACGATTGGGGATATTTTTTCTGAACATATCGCAAGTAATACTATGGTAGTTTGTAATCAGCATCAGCAGCTTACTGAAAAGCACCGCTTTGTTATTATCCGTGAAATAGACGCGATTGTCGGTGATTTAGAAGAAGTATTATCAAGTGCTTGGGATGTACCGCCAAGTAATGAACAAATGGCATTTATCGAAGAGTTTGTAGGTTTAATGAAGAATCTATTTGATAGTGAAATATCTAAATTAGTATAAGTGTCCTAACGTATTAAATTAAGCTTAATAAAAAGCCAGCTCATATTATATGCGCTGGCTTTTATAGTTATGATAACGCTATATTATGCTTTTAAACAGCGTTCGCCACGTGCGATACCACAAACACCACTTCGAACCACTTCAACAATCTCAGTATGCGATGCTAATGTTTCGATGAAAGCATCAAGTTTGTCGCTATCACCCGCTAGTTGCACTGTGTATAAAGAATCTGTGATATCAACAATTTGACCACGGAAAATATCTGATGTGCGCTTCACTTCTGCACGAACAAAACCTGCAGCTTTTACTTTAATAAGTAATAGCTCACGCTCAATATGCGCACCTTCAGTCAAATCACTCACTTTTAATACATCAATCAGCTTATTTAATTGCTTCATGATTTGTTCAATCACAGCACGGTCACCGTTCGTGACTAACGTCAAACGTGATAATGTTTCATCATCTGTCGTTGATACAGTCAGAGATTCAATGTTATAACCACGTTGTGAGAACAGACCAACGATACGTGACAAAGCACCCGATTCATTTTCTGTTAATATTGAAATTATACGTCTCATGATGTGGTTTTCTCCGTCTTACTTAAATACATATCGTCCATTGCGCCATATTTAATTTGCATCGGATATACATGTTCTTCTGGATCAATAATAATATCCATGAATACAACACGATTTTTATTTTCTTCCGAGAAGCACTCAGTAAACGCTTTATCAAGATCTTCAGGTTTACTCACCTGAATACCAACGTGATGATAAGCTTCTGCTAATTTAACAAAATCAGGCATTGACTCCATATAAGAATGAGAATGGCGGCCATCATAGAACATTTTTTGCCACTGTTTTACCATGCCTAGCGCACCGTTATTCAGGGTAATAATCTTCACCGCAATACCATACTGTAGGCACGTTGATAGCTCTTGAATGTTCATTTGGATAGAACCATCGCCAGAAATACAGCATACAACTTTTTCTGGGTGTGCAATTTTAGCCCCCATAGCAGCAGGGAAACCAAAGCCCATCGTACCTAGGCCGCCGGAGTTGATCCATTGACGCGGTTTATCGTATGGATAATACAAAGCACCAAACATCTGATGTTGTCCAACATCCGACGCAATAATAGCTTTACCATCAGTATGTTTATATAAAGCTTGAATTGCGGCTTGTGGCTTAATTGATGTGCCAGTCTCATAACTTAGGCATTGCTTAGTACGCCAACCATCAATTGTTTTCCACCACGTACCACGTTCTTCCTCATTAGCAGTGACCTGCAGTTCATCAATAATGTCTAACATCTGCTCAACAACCACTTCGATAGAGCCAACAATTGGAATATCCGCTTGGACTGTTTTCGAAATTGACGTTGGATCGATATCTACATGAATAATTTTTGCTTCTGGACAAAATTTATCAATTGCATTCGTCACACGATCATCAAAACGTGCACCTAAACAAATAATAAGGTCTGAGTTATGCATCGTTTTATTTGCTTCAAACGTACCATGCATACCTAACATACCGATATTTTGAGGGTGTGTACCTGGGAATATACCCAGCCCCATCAAAGTGTTCGTTACTGGCAGATTTAGCTGTTCAGCAAATTTAAGTACTTGCGCTTCAGCGTTGGCAATCACCGCACCGCCACCAACATACAACACTGGTTTTTTCGCTGTGGCAATTGCTTTAACCGCTTTACGTATTTGTCCTTTATGACCCAATTTAACCGGGTTATATGAACGCATAGAGACGCTCTCAGGGTATTTGTACGGAAATTTCAATAACGGGTTTTGTGTATCTTTTGGTAAATCAATCACCACAGGTCCAGGACGACCTGTTGATGCGATATAATATGCTTTTTTGATTGCATCAGGAATATCAGCTGCGGTTTTACATAAAAAACTGTGTTTTACGACAGGACGAGATACACCCATCATGTCAGTTTCCTGAAATGCATCGTTACCGATCATTGACGTAGGAACCTGACCTGATAAAACAACAAGAGGAATCGAATCCATATATGCTGTTGCAATACCTGTAATACAGTTTGTTGCACCTGGTCCAGATGTAACAAGGACGGTACCAACTTTCCCTGTTGAACGTGCATAACCATCTGCAGCATGTACTGCAGCTTGCTCATGACGCACTAAAAAATGTTCAATTTGACTTGATTCGAATAACGCATCATAAATATCAAGAACAGAGCCACCAGGATAACCGAAGATATGCTCAATACCCTCATCTTCCAGTGAGCGGATTACCATTTCGGCACCAGACAACATTTCCATAAGCAGGCCCTCCCGGCCCATATCCTAATTCTAGTTTGACAACTGTCCACATTGTAACAAGTTGGTTACAAGTTTAAACTTCCCATTGAATTAGATTTAACTTTATTTTTATTGGTTTATTTATTGAAATTAACAAAATAAAATCATCTTTAAAAGTGATATGAGAAATTAAATATCAAAAAAATTCATTATCATCTCTAATAACGATATATTTCGGTCTTAAATAAGGGAGATACAAAGAGTAACGAGCAGTTAAACGACTGATTTTAAATAACAAAATATGTAAATCAAGATGTTAGCCATGTAATAGCATCGCTTAATGTAAAAACAACCCACTTAAAAAATAACTAAACAATGAAAGGTATTTAGTTATGCCGATGGTTGCTCAATCATTTCAATGGCCGTATTTTCATTTCGGTTCGCCAACCACATATTTAATGTTGATAATGACATCGGTTTTGCGTACCAATATCCCTGAACCTTAGAGCAACCTTGTTTTAACAAAAATTCAGCTTGCTCGGGTTGTTCAATGCCTTCACCGAGTAATTCTAGTTTTAAAGCGTCACCCATCGCACAAATACCTTTGACGATATTCTGACTACGCTCAGAATCAACGACACCTTCGATGAAACTGCGATCGAGCTTAATACCATGAAATTGAAATTTGTGTAGATAGCTAAATGAAGAATAACCGGTACCAAAATCATCAATCCATAATTTAATACCTAAATTATTTAATTCACGTAATACACGTAAATTATCACTGTCCGCATTCATTAATGTTGTTTCAGTTATCTCAAAATGGATCTGACTCGGTAATAATGAGTAACAAGCCAAAATACTTCTAACATTATGTACAAAAGCACGGTCAGCCAACTGCTGCGGCGCAATATTAATGGCAATAAAGTAATCCGGATTATTGACCTGTAATAACGATAAATCACCACAAACCTGCTTAATAATCCACTGTCCCATAGGCACAATAAGACCGGTTTGCTCTGCAACAGGAATAAAGTCATCGGGTGGTACCAGGCCTCGAACCGGATGATTCCAACGAATTAACGCTTCAAATCCCAGTTCCTTTTCTGTGGCGATATCAATAACGGGTTGATAATAAATTTCAAACTCTCCCTTACTAATCGCCGTATTAATCTCTTGTTCTAGGTTTACTCGATACTCTAATTCTCGCATGTATTCCGGTTTGAAAAAGGCAACGCCATGCTTTCCAGACGCCTTTACTTTGTACATTGCCATGTCAGCTTTTCTCAGTAATGCATCGCTACAAGTACCATGTTCAGGACTGATGCTGACACCAATACTGACACCGATAGAGATACTCTCACCAGACAACTCAATTTTTCGGCGAATATTTTTCAGCAGTTTGTTCAGGATAGGCGCGATATCATCGGCTTCTGAAATACCCATGATGAGAATAGCAAACTCATCGCCACCAATACGAAAAATATTGGTCTTATACAAAGTAGGTTGTGGTGTGTTATCTAACGATAATTTAATACGTTGCGCTATGATTGCGATAACTTGATCGCCCACTTTATGGCCTAATGTATCATTGATATTTTTAAGATCATCTAAATCCAGAATACATAACGCAATCTTACCTTTTCCTTTAACCATACTGGCATCAAGTCTTTCTAAAAATTTAAATCGATTCGCTAACCCAGTTCCGCGATCTAAATAGACCGATAGGTCCAGCTCTACAAGTTGCCCTTGTAGGTTGTGTAATTCCGAATTTACTTTCCGCAAAGTCCGCTTATAAACACACACCACACTAATAACACTGGCAAACGCGATAATAATAAGTGAACTCGGAATACGCATCGTCACATGGTACAGTTCTAATAAAAAGAACCAGGCAGTATCACTGGAAAACGTTAAAATATAGAGACAAAAAAACAGCGCAAGTAAGCCACCTAATACAATTACGGTGAATAATACTTTACGCCATTGATGTGAAGAACTTCTGGTATTAAGCCTGTTCATATTAGCACTATCCATTGTTACCAATCTGCTTACCCATATTGAGTTAATATTAGTCTAGATAAATAACAATGGTGTGAATAATTTACGAGGCTTAGCAAGAAATAGTCGAAAGTGTTAGAGCAATAAATATTACTCAGTAATAAATGTGAGCAAAAATTAATACTCCCGTTGTAAGCCACTAAAAATGTACAACGGGATTGAGCATGAGAAATGTAAACACTTAAGGCTTTACATTTTTCCCTTTCTTAACAGTGCCATACATACTTTCAATCAAACTACTATAACGCTCCTGAATAACTTTACGTTTTAATTTAAGTGTTGGTGTTAGCTCCCCCTTTTCATTGGTAAAAGGTGATGCCATCAACTTAAATTTCTTCACTTGCTCAAACTTAGCCAGCTCTTTCTGCATCTCTTTAACACGTTCATCAAGTAACTCGACGATCTTGGTATGCTTGAGTAATTCAACATAGGATTCATATTTCAAATTAAGCGTTTTAGCATGCTCTTCAATCGCTTCTTGGGCAGGAACAATCAACGCAGATGTATATTTTCTTGCATCTGCAAATACGGCCACTTGCTCAATGAACCGGTCACGACCTAACGTACCTTCAATTAACTGAGGGGCGATATATTTACCGCATTCAGTTTTCATTAAGTCTTTCAAACGGTCTGTAATATATAAGTAGCCATTTTCATCAATCGCACCTGCATCACCTGTTTTTAACCATTCACCATCAAATGTTTTTGCTGTTTCTTCTGGTTTATTAAAGTAACCGCGCATTACCGTCGGACTTTTTATCAAAATTTCATTTTCATGACCCAATTTCACTTCAATGCCTGGTAAAATCGACCCGATAGAGCCTAATTTAAAGTCTTTAGAATAACAGCTAACTGTAGCAACAGTTTCTGTCATGCCATAACCGTATTTAAGATGAATACCGATTGCTTGGAAGAATAAATTAACTTCATCATCAAGTTTTGCCCCTGAACAAGGGAAGAAACGTACCTTACCACCAAATACTGCGCGTAATTTGGTGAATACTAATTTATCGGCAATTGCATGCTGTAATTTCAATAACGGTGATACAAACGTACCGGCTTGTTGTGCTGCAAAGCGCTTCTTACCAATAGCCACAGCCCAATGAAATAATTTTTTACGTGCCGCGGGGGCATTTTCAACTTTATTCATCATCGTAGTATGAATTTTTTCATACAAACGAGGCACCGCACACATCACTGTAGGCTGGGTATCCGTTAAGCCTTTTTGGATTCTTGCTGGATCTTTAAGATACGTATTTTCAGCCCCCCAGAATAATGCGTTAAACGTCCAAATACGTTCAAACACATGACTTAATGGCAAGAATGCCAATGAAATATCATCTTCTTCTAAACGTGTTTCCGGCTCATTCACTGCCAATGCAGCTTGAATGTTGGCATAATCAAGCATCACACCTTTCGGCTCACCAGTGGTACCTGATGTATAAATTAACGTAACAAGATCATCGTTTTTTGCATTCTCAATACGATAATCTAATGCTATCGATGATGAACTACCAGGGGTGAACGCCAGCATGTCGGCATAGGCAACCACGCGGGGATCATCGGGTAAAGTGACCGTTGAAGAAAAAACAATAAGCGACTGCAGAGATTCACACTTATCCAGTAATGGTAGCGCAAGCTTTAACTCGGCCTTATCGCCAATAAACATACAAGTCATCTTAGCGTCATTAATAATGTATTCTGCTTGTGATGACGTACTACTTGGATAAAGTGGTACAGAAACAGCGCGACACTGTTGTAAAGCCAGATCTGCAATTGTCCATTCAGGTAAATTATTTGACCAAATACCAACGTTATCCTGAACTTTAAGTCCACGGTTAAGCAAGTTATTTGCAAGTCCTTCAATACGCTCGCCCATCTGCTTCCAGCTAATGCGATCCCAGCCTGTTTTAGTTTTACTTTTCAGGGCAGTTTTATCTTGATACTTCTCAATCCTTGCAAGGATCTGATTTACGAAATGCTGACTCATGTCTATTTCTCATGTTAATTCGGGCGCAAACGAACTCGGCTTACAGTTGTAAGCCCGAGAGGGTAGCTTGTAAAATGTCATTTGTAAAACAAATGAATATTTTATATCCTATTTAACACTAAAAAATCCAACAATTGCGTCATTTTAATTAAAATCGGCTCATTTCGCCGAAATTTATAACATTTTCTGCCATAAATATACCTAATGACTCGCTAGATGTGACCAGCTATCTAATGGTTCGTCACTCGCTCTTTCCACTAAGGAAATATCGATCCCCATATCCGTTAACTCTTTTAGTGTTAGGTCATCTGCAAGCTCAACCATCTCACCTTGTTCATTTTTAAATAACATATCCCACCTCATGATCAAAAACCTATTTTAAGTGTGGCATAGATCAAGAAAAGGTCTAATATTCCTACTTCATAAAGATGAAGCCTCAGAGACCAGCCTGTATATAAATTAATTGACAAAAAACAACCAAGCCTGTAAAGATTAATACATAAAATTAATTTATATATAGATGGCTATTTATCGCAACCTAATAATAATACGCGGCGCAGAAATACTCTTTTATATAACGGCAATTGAAGGATTCATAATGTCAAACCAGGTTATTATTTTTGATACGACCTTAAGGGATGGAGAGCAAGCATTATCAGCGAGCTTAACCGTAAAAGAAAAATTACAAATAGCCTTTGCACTTGAACGTTTAGGTGTTGATGTTATGGAAGTTGGTTTTCCGATTTCATCACCTGGTGATTTTGAGTCAGTGCAGACGATCGCACGTAATATTAAAAACAGCCGTGTTTGTGCCCTATCTCGTGCATTAGAAAAAGACATTGATGCTGCTGGCCAAGCGCTTTCTGTTGCGAAAGATTTTCGTATTCATACTTTCATTTCAACATCTGACATTCATGTAAAAAGCAAACTAAAACGTAGTTTTGATGATGTGCTAGAGATGGGTCGCCACGCCATTAAACATGCGCGTCGCTACACCGATGACGTAGAGTTTTCTTGCGAAGATGCAGGCCGTACCCCTATCGATAACCTATGCCGAATGGTTGAAGAAGCGATTAAAGCTGGTGCAACGACGATTAATATCCCCGATACTGTTGGTTATACTGTGCCATCGCAATTCGGCGGCATCATCACTAATTTATTCAATCGAGTCCCGAATATTGATCAAGCGGTGATCTCGGTACATTGTCACGATGATCTAGGTCTCTCTGTAGCGAACTCAATTGCGGCGGTTGAACAAGGCGCACGTCAAATCGAGTGCACGGTCAATGGTATTGGTGAACGAGCAGGTAACTGTTCATTAGAAGAAATTGCAATGATCTTGCAAACACGCCAAGATTTATTAGGTAAGACCACTAATATTAACCCGCAAGAAATTTACCGTACCAGCCAATTAGTCAGTCAACTCTGCAACATGCCAGTACAGGCTAATAAAGCAATTGTTGGTGCCAATGCATTTTCACATTCCTCAGGTATTCACCAAGATGGCGTGTTAAAATCAAAAAATACCTATGAAATTATTACTCCTGAAAGCATTGGTCTAACGCAAAACAAGTTGAACCTAACCTCACGTTCAGGTCGTCATGTGATCAAACATCGTATGGCAGAGCTTGGCTATACCGACAACGATTATAATCTTGATGAACTGTACGAAAGCTTTTTGCAACTGGCAGATAAAAAAGGCCAAGTATTCGATTATGATCTTGAAGCGTTAATCTTCTTTAATAATTTGCACGAAGATGAAGAACACTTTAAATTAGATTATCTCAGTGTTCAGTCCGGTTCTGGTGTGAAAGCAACCGCTACGATTAGCCTGATCTCACAACAAGAAACAACGGATGAGTCTTGTACAAATACTGAAGCTGCGATTGGTAATGGTCCGGTTGATGCCGTTTATAAATGTTTAAGTCGTATTTCAGGCTTCGATATCGATATCGCTAATTACCACATTACCGCAAAAGGTGAAGGTAAAGACGCTCTGGGTCAAGTCGATATTGTAGCAACCTATGAAGGCCGTAAATTCCACGGCATCGGCTTAGCCACAGATATCATTGAATCTTCGGCACTGGCTTATATCCACGTAATGAATAATATCCATCGCTCAAACGCGGTAGAACAACAAAAACTAAAAAAACAAAATCAATAATATAGAGAAGGCGGCTAAGGATGACTGTAACAAAACACAATATTGCTGTATTACCAGGTGACGGTATCGGTCCAGAAGTAATGGCGGAAGCAATTAAAGTACTTGCTGCTGTGCAAAGTAAGTTTAATTTAGAACTAACGTATAATTTTAATGACGTTGGTGGTATTGCTATCGATAACCACGGTACTCCATTACCAGCAAGCACACTCACAGCGTGTGAAAATTCAGATGCCATCTTATTCGGCTCTGTCGGTGGTCCAAAATGGGAAGGACTACCACCACAAGAGCAACCAGAACGTGGCGCATTATTACCATTGCGTGGTCACTTCAAGCTCTTTTGTAACCTACGCCCAGCAAAAATTTATGCTGGTTTAGAAAAGTTCTCGCCACTGCGTGCAGATATTTCAAACAACGGTTTTGACGTAGTCGTAGTACGTGAATTAACAGGTGGTATTTACTTCGGTTTACCAAAAGGTAGCAAAGGCGAAGGCCCTGAAGAAACGGGTTTTGATACTATGTTATATAGCCGTTCGGAAGTTGAACGTATTGCTCGCATCGCATTTGAAGCAGCGAAACTACGTGGCAATAAGGTAACGTCTGTTGATAAAGCTAACGTACTAGCAACATCTGTTTTATGGCGTAAAGTGGTACTAGAAGTCGCACAAGATTACCCAGAAGTTGAACTAGAGCATATCTATGTCGATAACGCAGCGATGCAATTGATCAAAGATCCATCGCAATTTGATGTACTGCTTTGTGGCAACTTATTCGGTGATATCATCTCGGACGAATGTGCAATGATCACAGGGTCTATGGGGATGTTACCGTCAGCAAGTATGAACGATTCTGACTTTGGTTTGTACGAACCAGCAGGTGGTTCTGCACCTGATATCGCAGGTAAAGGGATTGCGAATCCAATCGCACAAATCTTATCTGCTGCAATGATGTTACGTTACTCACTAAAACAAGAAGAAGCAGCACAAGCTATCGAGCAAGCGGTTTCATTTGTATTAGAAGAAGGTTATGCGACAGGCGATCTGCACAGTGATGCGAATACTAAACCAGTACAAAGCACGGCACAAATGGGTGACTTAATTGCCGCTAAAGTTAGTGCTTAATATTTAATATAGTAGCTCAAATTAGTCATGAACATTATACTTTTTTAATAAGGTAAATGGTTATAACGAACAAGGCCGATAGTGATAGTCACCATCGGCCTTTTTATTGGATTATCATGTTATCTGGCTTTATTTATGACTCAAATATAAATAAAGATGACTAAGTCAAACTGGTAAATTCAACACCTATTTGATAAACATCTCCGTCACTATCAACCCGTGTTACCTTCGCTTCAGCCTGTAGAGGCGGTACACGTGAATCGCCAGTCGGTAAAAAAATACTGACGCTATCATTCAATGAAAAATAGCTTTCAGGTACATCTAACGACATTCCACTGGCGCTTAAATCACGACAGATAGCGGTAACATTCTTTTCTTTATCCGTTACCTGAACCGGTGAGTCGATTAACATCCGGTGATAACTACGTCGTTCTAAGTTAGCTTTTAGCACATCAATATCCCTCTTATTGCTATAGTTTATAAATGTTCTCAAGTTATAAATAATCCAAAACTATGAATTTTTTTATCTTATTTTGAGTATAGTCATCATTCATTAACTCGGCGTTGTATAACAAGAATAATGCGATCCAAATAACTATTTGATTATAATAGTCAGCTAGCAGTCCAACATGCCTTTATCGACAATAAAGTCGATGATCTGCTGCAAGCCAATCGACGCTCAGCCACTAAAGGAATGATTGAATGAAAACTCGTGAAAGTCAGAATAAATTTTGCGACAAACCCAAACTTTATGAATCTGCCGCAAATCTAAATGGAAAGAGTGTCTCAGTTAACCGGTGTGCGCATGCGGACTAGAATACTTCCATAACGGTGTCCAGTACGATTTAAGTAACTCGCCGACCGCCTCACCTTCAATAAGATAATTAACTTCAGAAAGATTCCCTGGGTACATATTGTCAGACCCAACAATACATACTTCATCATCAACAATCATAATCTTGGCATGATTCCCAGGCGCAGCATCCACGCGACCATAAAAATAACCACTGGCACTAATAGTCGTCCAGAATGGATGACCAATAATCCCTTTTTCAGGCGGTTCTTCCGATAACGATTTGCCTTTTAAAGTCGCCGTTCGACCTTCGATTGGTAATTCTGGCCACTTATATGTTTCCCCTTCATCTTGCTTATCGAACGGTACTTGATCCGTATAAAAGAATGGCGCAACAAATAATCGCGATAATGTATCGGCACGTTTTCCATCACTATCATCAAGCAAGGTATCAGTATCAACATCGTGAGTGATGTAATATTTAATTAATTCAAATGTGCGAACGGCACCAGAGCCAAATGAATATTGATCACCTCCCGCACCCGCTCCCGCATCTAAGGGAGACACAACGATCTGAACATTCAAGTTTTCATTCTTTAATAAAGCTTCAATAAGCCAATGACATACAACGTGATCTTTCCAATTTTTCTTCCAAGCACTAATGACGTCCTGCTGTGACATACGAATACTGTTTTTAGCATTTAAAATAAGGCTTTTCTTCATAATTTCAGAACCTATTTTAAAATCAGTGTCTCGGTTAGGACCCGTCCAGTATTTACCTACCGTTAAAATTCGACTGGCCTTTTTATATTGATCTAACTGAGCATAAGAATTGTAGACACTGCGTTCTTCGAATACATCGGCCTCTAGATCTGCTATTGAACGTAAATCGAAATCTTTAATATTACTTGTTGGAGGCTGTGGTGCTAAGTTTGGTCTTACCGGATCTGAACCTGGTTGAACACCTGTCTCATGGACCGTTAAAACATTATCTTGTTTTTCTTTTATATAATCTAGAACATAGCTTAGTGCTAACGGATCACTTGGGTAGTCAGGTTCAGTATCTCTGTTATTCCAATTAAGTGTATCAACATCTAATGATTCTTTGGTTAACAGAAAAGTATCTGCTTTCCACATCTCATTTAAAAATAGCTGAGATCCATAGCTTGCATCACCATGAACCACCACTGATACATCATGAACTGGCGGATAACTTCTGAATAAATCCATATTTAAATTATGACCACCAACCAAAGACTCAACACCATCACTGACGATAATTTTGGTATGATTCCAAGTCATTTTTGTATCTGAGTCAGATATTAATGCAGCAGGTAAAAACTTCTTTTGCGCCGACATCCAAGAACCTGATACACGCTCAAAGAAGCGACCCACCACAAATTCGGGCATGACTTCCCAATATTGAGAACGACTGCGTATAAGACGAACCAATGCAGATTTAAAATCAGTTAAATTCTCAGGTTCATTGATCGGGTATAAGGGGGTTTGTCCAAATAAAAATCTAAATTGCGTCGGTTCACTTCTACCCATCTGCTTTGTTAATGATGTATCGATTGCACCTAAGATAGCTTTAGCCCAATCAGGATCAGGACTATTGAGAGACGACACATCACATCGATAACGTGTTTTTTGAACAATTTCAACGATTGCGCGTTCAAACTCACCTTGACGTGCTATCGCCCTCGGCATTATCTCTGGTCCAAAAGACATCCCCCAAATATTTGGGGTATCCAGTAACCTTACATAATTGTTTTCGCTATCATGATAAAAAAGCTTATTTTCGGACAACTCACTTTTAATATCGTCTATTTTACTCATATTTATTCTCATCTATTGGCATTATTTTAAAACTAAGGAATGGGGAAACCTAACAAAAATACAAACATTTTAATTAAGTTGAAATTTGCTTATAAGAACTTCCAATCAACCCAACCTTTATTTTTTCGTTCCGTAGTAACAGGGTATGAGAGCTTATAAGGTGGATCGCCAACCACATCATCCATGTAATAAGTATCATTTGAATCTCGTCCCCAAATAGATGAAACACGTCGAACATAAGGTCTATTCGGAAAAGTTGTGCTGTTTCGAGTTGCCCCCCCTCCCATTACGTCAAACTCACGATGGAACGTATGAATTTCCTGTCGTAACGCTAATACACCTTTTTCAACGGCGCAGGGAGTAGAAAACCTCGAGCCCCATTTAGTCAAATAACCTCTGGCTATTTTGTATATCAATTCGGGCACAGGCGCGACAGTCAAACTCGAATTTATTGGATCATAGTTACCATCGGCAGTCGTATTACCCGCAATTGTGCTATGTCTTCCTCGACAAGTATAAAGTTCATAACCTTTAGGCTGAGGACGATTTTCGTCAGGTAATAGTGGGTCGACCTGCTGTACTTCGTTTGCCATTACCCCCCATGCTGGATACCTTGTAATCCAATCCCACCACGATTGATCATGAATTTTTATATCATTACTCTCGCCTCTCATTCGGCCATTTGGTCGAGGTACTAATGCCTGAAAAGCATGGTCTTGAACATTCAAATTGTATGACTGATCCCACGAGTAAATACCAACATAATTAACAACATTCGGAGGAAGTTGCGTAAGAATGCTCCACCAAGTTCCTGGCCCCGGAACAGGGTCAATAGCGAAGATATTTACTGGTGTATTTCTTGTCTTTTCATCGCCATAAGCGTAGAGAAACCAAGCTGCCATAATACATTCACAAGCACCTCGGCTGTGGCCAATAAAATTAAATGTTTCTGCTTTACTCGCCGCTGCGACATTGGCACCGTGTAATGCTAAAGCAGGCATCGTCCAACCAACTATCGATTCTTTATATTTGGTGTACTGATTACCACTGATATAGTTACGAATATCATGAAGTAAATCGTCGGGAGCCTTAAGAGGCCCGTTTATTAATAATGGCTCACTTGTATCTCTTGTATGAGCCCAATCATTCTCACCAGCCCCTCTTACCGTCTTTCCTACACCACCTAGTTCATTCATAATTCTCACTGGAATATATCCAGTTGACGGTAAATATATATCTTTATCGCTCCCCTCTCGAGACACCTCACCTTCGTCTCGAGTACAAGCAGTACCAGAGAATGAGACCGTCATTACGCTAGATTGTTCAGATAATGAAAATCGAGGTAGAGCAGAAAGAGGCGAGCTTATAAATAACCCCGTACCGCCCAATAGTCCTGACTTAATAAAATCACGTCTTTTAAAATTCATAGCGGTTTACCTGAAGGTGATAGCACTTCTGATGTAGATAAAACCACAACCTCACAATGTAGTGGACAAAACACTGCTTTTTTCATTTTATTCCCTTACTTTTTAATAACATGGAAAACACAACAGACCACTTATATCATGTTAATAAAAATAGTAACTTAAGGGAATGTAACGTACATTTACACCTATGCCATTAATTTAATTAGAAATAATTAAAAATGAATTATTTGACAAGCATTTTTCATCACTGATAAATAAGACATTAAGCACAATTAGAGCAAAATTCAAACATAACCCTGAAATTACTATATAAACCAGCCTTTAACCACCTACAAATGGTTAGTTATCTACTTGTTTATTATATAAATAAAAATGTAAGCCACATTCTTGAATGTTAAGATTTCAACCCAGATTTAAATTACCAGAAGTTATAAAGCAACTATATTAAAAGAAGGTAGTGAATAAAATATAAGCCAATATAATTATTGTCTCTGGCTCTTTAACCTAAATAAAAATACAATGTGCGTTCACTCATCGGGGTGCTACCAGACTTTTCATTGAAAAAGTCATTGTGGCTGAGATAACACCCGTATTAACTTGAACCAGATAATGCTGGCATAGGAATGAGATTCGACCAATTGAGTCATAAGTTCTATGCTTCACATTCTAGGAGAACACGTGAAGCACACGATCAAAAAACTAGCACTTTGCACAGCCCTACTATTACCTACACTATCATTGCAAGTAGCTCACGCAGCTGACAAGCCAGTATTAAATGTTTATACCTACGATTCATTTGCATCCGATTGGGGCCCTGGTCCAAAAGTAAAAACCGCATTTGAAGCGGAATGTAATTGCGAACTGAACTTAGTCGCATTAGAAGACGGTGTTAGCATTCTTAATCGTGTTAAACTGGAAGGTAAATACACCAAAGCAGATGTATTATTAGGCTTAGACAACAACCTGATGGCTGAAGCAGAAAAAACCAAACTGCTTGCACCACACCAACAAGATACCAGCACATTATCACTGCCAAACGAATGGACGAATAAGTACTTTATTCCATTCGATTATGGTCACTTTGCATTTATCTACGACAGTGAGAAACTGACCAACCCACCAGCGAGTTTGGCTGAATTAGTTAAACGTAAAGATCTGAGCATTATCTATCAAGATCCACGTACCAGCACACCAGGTCTAGGCTTTATGCTATGGATAAAAGCTGTTTATGGTGATAAAGCACCACAAGCATGGCAACAACTAGCAGCTAAAACGGTAACAATTACGAAAGGCTGGAGCCAAGCTTACGGCATGTTCTTAAAAGGCGAAGCAGACATGGTATTAAGCTATACAACGTCACCGGCATACCACATGGTTGCAGAGAAAGAATTCAAATATAAAGCCGCTGAATTCAGTGAAGGTCATTATCAACAGACTGAAGTGGTTGCCCGTCTAAAAGATGCACCGAATCCTGAGTTAGCCGAAAAATTCATGGCATTTGTACTCACACCCGCGTTCCAAGATGTGATTGCAACAGGTAACTGGATGCTACCAGCGAAACAAGCGGCGGCACTACCAAATGAGTTTGACCAATTAATTACGCCAGCAAAAACCTTAGAATTCACACCAGAAGAAGTGGCTCAATCCCGTAAATCTTGGGTGAAGGAATGGCGTAACGCTGTTACCCAATAATTAGTAAACAATTAATCAAAAATTATGATCGCGAATTCGCATAAATACTGGTGGTGTAGCGCAGTGCTCGCCATCAGCATCATTTTACTTCTGGTGGGTGGTAGCTTTACTGCCCTACTTAATTTTTCACAAGCGGAATTAGACTTTCGCAGCGTCCTTACAGACTCGTATACCCAGCATGTTATTAGCTTTAGTTTATACCAAGCCGCCTTATCAACCTGCTTGAGTATTGGTTTGGCAATCCCGTTAGCACGCGCGTTCTCACGTCGAGAGTTCGCGGGTAAACAGATGATTATCAAACTGTTTAATTTATCACTGGTACTGCCTATTATCATTGCCATTTTTGGCATTATTGCTGTGCACGGTAAAAGCGGTTGGGTTAATCAACTACTCGGGCTTTTTAACATAGAAACAGGCCATTATATTTATGGCTTAATCGGTATTCTTCTTGCTCATTTATTTTTTAATGTACCGTTAGCCACGCGTATTTTACTACAAACATTAGACTCGATCCCCAGTGAATCTTGGCGTTTAGCCAGTCAACTCAATTTACAATCTCGGCATATCTTTATCACCTTAGAATGGCCAAAGATAAAACAACAATTACCCTCGTTAATCAGTCTTATTTTCATGCTGTGCTTTACGAGTTTCGCGATTGTGATGTCACTCGGTGGTGGTCCTGACTATGCCACTTTAGAAGTGGCTATCTACCAAGCGTTAAAATTTGAGTTTGATATCGAGCAAGCTGTAGCCTTGGCACTCATTCAAGTCGCGATCACCGTGGCGTTAATGGTCTTTAGCGCGATATTTTTAAAGTCACAACCTATGTCTGCGCCATCAGGCAATTATTTTCGTCGCCCCGATTGCCACACGCTAAGCAGTAAAGTCTGTGATGCGATAAGCTTTATCTTAGCCAGTTGTCTGTTAGCACCGCCGATGTTGGCTATTTTTAGCAGTGGTATCAACAGCAGCACTCTCACCGTTCTTAGCGACCCTATGCTGTGGCAAGCCACAGGCATCTCACTACAAATAGCCCTGAGCTCGGGCTTATTAAGTTTGATACTTGCCTGCTCGATTTTATTCTCGACGCGCATATTAAAAGTGCGCTTTAAGCTAATGGCATTCGCGTATAGCATCGAAAATATTGGTGCGATTATTTTAGTAGTACCCGCTCTCGTACTCGGTACGGGCTTGTTCTTATTATTACGCCCTTATGTCGATGTATTTAGCATTGCTGCTTGGTTGGTGATCCTCGTCAATGCGCTGATGTCACTACCTTACTTACTCCGTGTATTGAACCAACCTATCCAAGATAGCTTTGCAGCTTATGACAAACTGGCGGTTAGCTTAGGCTTATCACGCCTGCAACGTTTGCGTATTATCGAATGGCCATTATTACGTAAACCGATCGCGATGGGATCAGGACTGGCGTGTGTATTGTCACTGGGTGATTTAAGTGTGATTGCATTATTTGGTAGTCAAGATATGCAAACCTTGCCTTTGATGCTCTATCGTCAACTAGGCAGCTACCAACTCGATGCAGCCGCTGTTACTGCTATTTTCTTATTAACCCTTTGCGGTGTTATTTTCTATCTGTTCGAACGTATTATTGGAGGCAAAAATGCCTAAGACTACTCACCTAAGTAACGCTAATACAAATGTATTATTACAGGTCGATAATGTTTTATTGCAAGTAAACAATGTTACCTTTGCTTATGAACAAATGCCAATGCACTTTGATTTAACGGTTAATCGAGGTGAAACCTTAGCGATACTCGGCGCAAGTGGTTCAGGTAAATCGACTCTGCTAAACCTTATTGCCGGTTTTAATCAGCCCTTGTCTGGAGATATCCGTTTTCAACAAAACTCGATATTAACAAAAGCACCTGCCCGGCGACCGATAACCACGTTATTTCAAGAGCATAATTTGTTTAACCATTTAACCGTTAAACAAAATATTGCCATTGGTTTAGCACCAAGCATGAAGTTAAATACCGCGCAACAAACCGCGCTTTCAACCGCGGCACAGCAAGTGGAAATAACAGAGTTACTTGATCGCCTACCTGCAGATTTAAGTGGTGGTCAACGTCAACGTGTTGGTATTGCCCGCTGTCTTGCCCGCAAGCAGCCGTTATTACTGTTAGATGAGCCTTTTAGCGCGCTCGACCCTGCATTACGTCAAGAAATGTTACGCTTGATTACCAAGCTGAATAAAGAACATGGCATTACCGTTTTAATGGTCACCCACAACCCAGATGATGCCCTACAGATAGCCGACAATATTGTTTTTGTAGTAAATGGGCAGGTAGCCCTACATGCACCCGCGGCTATCTTAGCCGATCAAGATGCGCCAGAAATGTTGAAACGTTATTTGGGGACGCTGAATAAGTAATAGCCTACAAAAAACCGCGAGCTTTAAGTAATGCTGCTTTAAAATCATCTTCATGATCTTTGGCTAAACCAGGGATCATTTCATTCTTCTCGCTGTTGCGCATTTTTAAGTGATAGATAATCGCATCATCACTCAACTCAGCTAATTTCCCTTCAAATTTCATCTCTTCAGCCAGGGTCGATAGCAATTGTAGTAAGTTTACATCTGGTGTTTTCTGCCATTCAGGCTGTAATAATTCAATAATCTCATTTAAGCGGTGATATTTCACTTGATTATCCTTACATAAATAAAGGTTATTATACTTACTATAAGGTGTAAGTTAAGATAAATTAATTGCAAATTATCGCTAACAAATAGATACAGGTCAGCCTCTTGAATTCTACAATATATTCAAGAGGCTAGCTTCAGGGGTTAATAACAGCACTTAAAAAATAATGTGTTTTTATTGCTTCATTGCGACAGAATCTAATAAAAAGTGAATCACTTTTTTATCAGCTTCCGGATTAAGGTTGAACGAGAATACTAAACAATTCTCTATTTTTTTATTGATAGTTAATAGTTCAGCTGATTGCTCAAATGAGTTGTACATCTTTTTACTCCATTTATAAGGAGTGACAGGATCATTTTTTGCGGCCACAATCATTACACTGTTTGGCATCAGCTTCGTCCCTGTTTCTTCTATTTTTAGAATTGGATCCGTTTTTGCTGACCAACCTTGACAAAGGCTCGCATTATTTTGATAAACAGTTTGCCCAAAAACAGCTGACTTATTTATAAATTTATTTTCTGAACGTTCTTTTTTTATGTGCTCATCTGTACATACGACTGCACGATGAACCGCATCGTATTGAAACTTCCACTCTTCTTGTTCGGTTTTTGCTTTTTTCTGTAGCTCATCGATAACATTCCAAAATTCAGCACCACTATCATGATCTAAAAGCTGAAATAATGATCTTTTAACAAGCGCCCACTTTTTATCAACATCTACCGAACGAGCAGCATCAAGCAAGGTGATAAAATGTTTTTTTTCAAGGACTGCACCATCAGCAGCTCTGAAAAAATCTTTATGTTCAAATCTAGACATCATCCAGCTAAGCTTTCCCATATCAGCAGATGCATCTCGATTCTCGCGTTCTAGTCGTATACGTAACGCCTTATTAAAACTTTCTAGGCTTGAATAATAAAGTTGATTTACGTTAGTTAATGCAGGAGCCATTGCTGAATCTAAAACGAAAGATCGCACATGTTCAGGGTACATATCCGCATAAACCGCACCTAAGCGAGTTCCATATGAGTAACCAATGTAGCTAATTTTATCTTCATCCAATGCAACACGAAGGGACTCAAGATCTTTTGCTGTGGTATTTGTCCCCATATAAGGGGCAATAGATTGAAATGTTTTATCACATCCCTCGCTTGATAATGCACAGTCAGCGATCTCTTCAGCAAATGCACTACCACCAGTTCCACGAGGATCAAAGCCAACAACATCGAAGTATTCATTCACTTTATTATACCCAACTTTCGGGTATGCTTGGTTCCAACGCGCAAGGTCGTTTACCATCTCCATTGCTTCTAACGAACCCGGTACACCCGGACCACCAAAATTAAATATTAAAGACCCGATGCGTTCAGCTTCATTTTTAGCTGGTGTTACTGTGTAAAATAGATTCACAGTATCTTCAGGATTATTGTTGGTTAAACTGTAATCCTTAGGAACAGTCAAATAGTAGCACTGCGTATTTAATGACGAACCTTCCGGACATTCAACTTCCTCGCTAAGTGGTGAATAAGCTGAAGATGCAAATACTTGTGGGGTGAAAGCAAGCCCCAGTAAAAGTGGAGAGAGGATAAACTTTACCTTGTTCATTTTATTTCCTTATTTTTTAATGACATGCCAAGTGGAACGCGTCATTTATAACACTTTAAAAGAAATAGTAAAGTAAACAAACTTAACGCTACTTAAGGGGTAGTTAAATAATTTGTTATATAAAGACAGGATCAACTACACACTAAGGTATTCTGATTACGCCTTAGAAAGAAGTTTATTTTCGATGTCGGAGAAATTTTAGAGTTAAAGTTATAAGTCCTATGACTTTAACTCTAAAAACCCTATAAAAAACTACTAGATAATTGTTTATTATATAAATATTAAGTGTAAGGGAGATGCTCGAAGTGTAAGTTTAAGCTAGAAATGTAAAATTATAACTAAACAGGCTTACATCCTATATAATCTAAATTACACAGGATGTTTTATTTTGTAGCCTGTAAGTATCAACCTAAAATCAAGTTAAAGTGTTAGCTGCCAGCGTTGTAATGGCTTATCAGCGTTAATGCCACGGCCCCAACGATCGATACTGTCAATCGTTAAGATACGAGCCGGATTAGGCACTAAGGTTTTTAACTGCTTGCTAGCTCTTTTCGAGGTCAGAACCCATAAGCTATCATCCTCAGTTAATAGCTTAACAAGCTGCTGCTTATCTGCTGCCGACCATTCCAATTCTGGTTTGGTTAAACGTTCAACCACAAACAATTGATTGCCCGACGCAAAGTCTTCTAACTCGCTCGACAACAACACAACAGAATCAATCTCATTGTCTAATAACATGGTCTGCTGCTGGTTAATTAAGTGACGCACCGACATCATCAAGGCTTGCTGGTTACTCGCAATCGTCGCAGCTTGCTGTGGCCATACTTGTTGTAGATCTTGACTCACAATCGCCGTCATACGGGTTAAATTAGTCGGGTTAAGCCAAGTATATGGCGAAATGCTACCGTCTTCTAAACGCAGCGCCGCAACACCTTGCGCACGAGGGGAAATAGCTTGTGATGCATCCACTTCAATCATACGAATGTTGCCTTTACGTGCGTGTACGAATAATGGATCTTGCGGCCATACAGCACCAAGGGTGATACTCACTTGTGCATCAATGGCTGCTTTCTCTGTTAACGTCACACCTTTCGAGCTAAACCAGTTAGGTAAACGCGATATACCATAACGTTTTGGTGGTAAATATTGCGTGGTAATACCCGTGCCTTTAGTTAACTCTGTCGCTAGCATATAAGTCACTGGTGTCGCGGTAAGAATATCTGCGGCACTCACCTTTTGACTAAAACTAAGCGCTGAAGTGAGCAGTAGCACAGCCGCACTGATGGTGAATAATGAAGAAGTCATAATCGGTTATCCCTTACGAACAATGCGGTAACAAGTGGCAGTTAAGAAGAAGCTCGTCGATACAATAATGATCGCCGCGCCAGAAGGAATGGGTAATTTTAATTCCATTGGTAAGATAGTGCCTAGCAGGCAACTGATCGTCGCTAGCAATGCAGACATAAGCACAAAGCTACCCATGTTTTTCGTTAATAATCGTGCTGTTGCACCTGGGATTAATAGCAGTGCCCCCACTAATACCGCACCGACAATTTTTACCGAAGCAATCGTAACGAGCGTGATCATCATAACAAATAAATAGTCGTAAAAATTAGTCGCATAACCACGTACTTTAGCAATATCAGGGCTGATACAGGTTAATAAAATACGATTAAAGGTCGGTATCAATACCAATAAAATAACACCGCAGGTCACCGCTAAGATAAGCAAATCATAATCTGTGATCGTTAAGACCGAACCAAACAACACATTCTCTAACATATGGATATTAATCTTACGTGCCACATACATCAGTAATGCTGCACCAACTGCTAATGCAAATGCCAGAAACACCCCAACCAAGGTATCGTATGGTACATTAGTACGGTTACGCACAAAGTGCAGTAGCAAGGCGAAGATCATACAAAAACTAAATAAGCCGATGATCGGATTCTCAGCGGGCTCACCTAATAATACGCCTAAGGCAATACCTGTTAACGCTGCATGACCAACCGCTTCTGAAAAGAAAGCTAAGCGTTTGGCGATCACTAACGTACCTAAACCACCTAGTAGTGGCCCCAGTAATAACGCGGCAACCACCGCATTCACCATAAACGAATAAGAGAAGCTCTCACTCAACCAACCAGCATCCACACCCAGTTGGGCCCAATGACGGATCGTATCCATTATTTAACTCCTTGAGCGCGGTCTATTACTGAACGACTATCAGTCACATTACCACCAGTGTAATGATTGAATAATCGTTCAATTTTATCTGCTCGTAACACATCAGACACGGGGCCAGAATCAACTAAATGACGATTAACCACATGCACTTGACCATCTAAACGGCGCACAGCACTGACATCATGATGCACTGCTAAGATAGTTTTATTTTCACGAACTAATTCATGAATTAATGACTCAAGGTAACGTACGCCTTGTTCATCCATCCCCGTTGTTGGTTCATCAAGTACCAGTAGATCAGGGTTATCTAATAGTGACTGCGCAAATAGCACACGCTGCTGTTCTCCACCCGATAACTGTCCCATACGACGGTCGGTACGGTTAGCCATACCCACACGATCGAGTTGTGCCAGTGCATCATCTTGATCTTTTTTACGCTTACGCCAAAACAGTGGATTACGACTTTGATTTAACAAAATAAAATCCATCACCGTAAAGGGTAAACTAGACTCAAACGTAGCCTTTTGCGGCACATAACCAATATTGCCTTTATGCTCAGGCCACTGAATATCAATATTCCCAGTGAAAGGGGTTAACCCTAAAATAGAGCGTAATAATGATGTTTTACCACCACCATTTGGCCCCATGATCACATGGCATTGACCCGCTTCTAAATAATGTGAAATGTCTTCTAAAATGACATTATCACCGTATTTCAAACCGACATGTTGTAAACGAATTGCAGGTCCCACAATTAACTTCCTTGCTGCTTGTTGATAGAGGCATGAGTTGTTGAAGGAGCGATTACTGCTGTATCAGCAAGTGAGTGCTTTGCTGCAAACTTCATAGCTTCAACTAAGGTATCTAAGTTACTTTTCATTTCAACAGCCACTTTGCTCTCTTCATACGCACCATGTGTCATGTGTGAGAAACGGTAAAGTTGCACACCAGTGGCCGCCTCAATCGTTTCCACATAGCGGCTTGGCATATTTAATTCGTAGAACAGCACATCGATCTTCGACGCGCGGATCTTTTCGATAGTTTCTTGCAACTGACTCGCACTCGGCTCAACACCGTGTGCAGGTTCTATCACCGCCGCTACGTCAACACCGAATTCTTGCAGAATATAACCATAAGCATTGTGCGTTGTCGCCACCAGCATACCGGATGTATCTAAGTCACCCAGCGTGAGCATGGCTTGACGCTTCATTTTGCGAAATTCGGTTGCGTATTTACGCGCATTTTTACGGTAAGTACGTGCGTTATCAGGGTCAATCTTAGACAGCTCAGTTGCTATGGTGTAAACTTTTTGGATCGTCGTTGATAGACCAACAAACGTATGTGGATTTACCGCACCGTCACCGACAGATTGACCAATAGCAGGTAATAACGGCACGTCTTTATTGGCTTCAATCACAATCAGATCATCACGGTTCGCTGCTTTAATTACTTTTAAGGCAAAGTCATCATGGCCAATCCCATTCACCACTATCACATCCATCTCTTTAAGACGGCGTAAGTCATTCGGCTGTGGTTGGTAATTGTGGGGATTAAACCCTTCATCAACCAAAGGTAATACGTCCGCTTTATCACCAACAACTGCTTTCACGTAGCTGTAATAAGGCTGCAAGGTAATACCAATTGTTAATTTATCAGCGGCTTGTAATGCTCCGCTCATGAGCAATACAGCTGTAGTAGCAACGGCTGCGATTAGACTTTTTAGGCTTGTATTGATGCTATTTTTCATTATGCTTTTTTTCATCATGACTATTCTCATTGTCGACACGCGTCACGTCTTAGTGGCTGTCTTTATCTGTGTGTTCTGCATGGTCTAAATTACTATCATCAGCAAACACCACTTGTTTCCAACCTGCACGAATAAGATCTGCTGTATTAAGCGCGTTTGCTGTCATCGGGGCTGGTGTCGTCATATCTAATGCTAACCACACTTCAGGTCGTACATCTTGGCTATTTAATAACACCGCAACACTGCCCGTTGTCAGCGCAGGAATGCCTTGATATAAAGCTGGCGCTACTTTACGCCAGTCATGTTTACCTTTACGCTCCCAGCTTTTATCTATAATAAATGGCGCTAACCATAGCTCTTTTAGTTCAGCCATATCAGGCCAAATATCGACACCTTCAAATTCGACACTTTCTAGCTCAAGACTGTCTTGATGAATATTGCGGATCTCTTCATGCGCTAAGCGCAGTTCAGCGATCATCGCCAGTTCAACAGACGGTAAATCTTTAATCGAGATCTGATGATTCGCGAGTACTTTATTGTTCGATATCGCTTGATGGTAAGGTAAAAGTAATGCCGCTATCGCTAAGATTAAAATGATTAATAACGCCACCCACTTACCTTCACGACCACCGTCATCGGCATGGACTGATTGACTGATCATTTTGCGCTTATCTCAACAACATCGACTTCAACTGGGTTTTCATGGCCCGCATCGAATACTAAGTAGAAGTCAGTATCCGGTTTATTAAATTCTACAATTGAACGCTTGTCAGTCACGGCTTTAGCAATCAGGTTGTCATCGTAGTCATACATATTTACAGCGTAATCAACCGCAGTACTGGCATCACTGTAACCCGCTTCACAAGCCACTTTTTCAAACTCGAACCAGCAGATCATTAGTGGAAAATGGGCACTTGCCGTCCCAGGAAATAAACCCGTCATCAATGAAAGCGCTAATAGCGCCGATTTGATTGGCATTTTTGTCATGAAGACCTCAACAATTAACTATGGACTATGAATAAATAACTAAGTAATAACTAATCGATAAATAAGTAAGAAGCAAAGCCTGTAATCAGATTGCGTCTAATTACAGGCCATAATATAAATAATTCAGAACCACACAGGACTGACTTAGTCGTCGTTAAAAACTACTGTAATAGTGCTTCAAAGGTGAAATGCACGTTCACACTAGCTTTATCCGCCATCGGATCATTTTTCAATTCACCTTTGTAGTTGGCTTTCATCAGATAACGACCCGCAACATTTGGCGTGAATTTAACGTTACCGTCCTTGTCACTCACCACATTAATTTGCTCTTGGTGGTTACGGTATAACGTACCTTCACGGGTAATATCAGCAACAACACCGGCTTGAGGTTCACCGTTAAAGAAGAATTGGAAGCTTACTTCTTCACCTTCAACAATGTCTGATGGATGAGTCAGTGGACGCATTTCTAGGTATTTGCCTTCGATTTCTAATGCCTTTTCTGTTGGCATTCCAACCGTTACATAGCTTTCTGCGCGGGTATAACTTAATTGTGTACTTACATCGCGTGCTTTTTCAGGGATTATATTCGCGCGTTCTGCTTTATTTGCTTTAGCATATTTAACGGTATCGCGACGGCCCGCTTTATAATAGGTGTAGTAAGACGGTACATTGTTAATCGCTACCTTGTGCGTGCCTTCTTCTTCAAAGTAGAAGTCAAAGATAGAACGTCGTTTACCGCGGATCACAAAGTTAGGGCGCTCTTTACGACCGTCAGGCATGATCACTTGTGCAAATTCACTGCCCGCAGGTTTATCAAATACAAAAGTACCGTGTGATGCCGTTACATCAAATGTTAACCAATCGCCACCTTCTTTCGATACAGTGAAGTGTGATGGTAATAGCCAACGTGGATGTGCGTTTGCCGTTGTTGTTGCCGCTAGTCCCGCAATAACCGCACAGGCTAGACCTAACGCTTTCAATTTTTTTACTCTAGTCATTAATCTTTACTCGCTCTATTATTTAATTAGGTAGTTGATACGGATATCACCGGTTTCTTCTGTCGGATCAATAGTGTGACTAAACGGTTTGTCACCTAAAGTCATTTTTTGGCGGATATAATTACGACCACCGTGTTCACGCACCACTTCAACATAAAATGTATAATTGCCCGCTTCAACGCGGTTACCATCACTATCTAAGCCATCCCAAGTGAAACGATAATCACCAGCAGGACGTGTTGCTGATGTTACGCCGTCAACTAAAGCACGATCATAACGTCCGACTTTTCGCCACCAGCTGCGTAAATCTTTTAACCATTCATCTTTACCCACCCATAGCTCAACAGTACGCACTGATTTACGCTTTGAGTTTTCGATCCATATCGCCACATAAGGGCGGGCATACATAGTGGTATCAATCTTAGGCAGACTAAATTCAACATCGAGTGTGGCAGTGGCCGGAATTGGCGCGGCCGAGGCAAAATAAGCCGGTAATAACAGACAACTTAATAGTGCAATGCACTGACTAAGACGCTTAAATAACAAAGTCATACAAGATCCTTTAAGGAACGGCCACCACAAAAATAGCCAAGGTAACGAGGGAACCAAACAAGGTCCATTTCAATGAGGTTGCGAAGGTTTTCTTTTTCGGCACTAATAAACACACACCGGTTAATACAAAGAACACCATAAGTAATGCGACAATATCGATAAACAGCTTCCATACGCCGCCACTATTTCGGCCTTTATGTAAGTCATTTAATACTGCAATAACACCGTAATGGGTCTTTTCAATAACAGCTTCAGCACTGGTCATGTCAATGAATACTGCGACGTTATAACCCGGACCTTTGTAGTCCATCGCGATTTCACCTTCAATTAATTCACCGTCTTCAACTTCGGTAAATACATCTAATGCAGAAGGTTGACCAGAAAGCTTGGCGTGTTCGGTAAGGTAATTAACAATGCCGGCTTTATCGACAGCAACGCCGCCATTGGCATCGCTAAATAAACCCTGCGGAAGGTTAAGGATAGTCTCTTGGATATCAGGCTGGCTGCTCACGAACAAACTTGGGCGGTTTAAGGTAATACCCGTAACCGAAAAAAATAATACGACCAAGAGTAGCGCCATCGAAATATAAATATGTAAGCGACGTGCCCATAATTGCACTTGTTTGTTTTTTAGGAATGTTTTGTTATTTGAATTAGCCGCTTTTTTTTTCGATCTTGCAGGTGTCTGGGTGAGAGGTTGACTGAGAGAAGACATGATCGTAATAACACTGCTTGATTATGGGACTTAAGTACAAGCAATGTAATTGATAATTGTTTTCATTGGCATTGAATTTACATTATTTACGTTAATTCATGCCAATACTGTAAGCGTCATCATTAGGCCCCTTTACCCCTCTGCATATGCACTCAGACCGTCATCAAATCGGCTGTCATAATGACAATGATTATCATTATGACAATATAAATAATTGTCATAATGACATAAACGCTACCATTAACAATTTAAATAGTTGTTTTTAAAGTAAATAATATTGGCTCGAATAATGCTACTAAGATAGAAAAATAATAGAAATAGAAACGAAGAGGATATAAATAATCATGCAATGGAAAAATATAAACTTCAATTTAGGCAAAGTTGTTAGTCGTATAGATTGGACTGAATCATTATTTACAATTCGAATTCGATCTGGAAGTATCCCTTATATCTCAGGACAATTTACCAAACTAGCTCTTTACGATAAAAACAAAGAATTCCATAGAAGAGCATATTCTATAGTAAATAGTCCAGAAAACCATAAAAAGACAGGTGAACTGGAGTTTCTAATTATTACTGACCCTAAGGGTAATCTTTCTCCTCTAATCCATCAGTTGAACGTTAATGATTATATATACGTTGGTACAGAAGGTACTGGCTTCATGACCCTTGATGCGGTTCCAACTAGCTCCAAAGATCTATGGCTTTTATCGACAGGTACTGCAATTGGCCCTTTTATTTCAATGCTCGAAGACGAAAATGAAAATAAAAATAAGCGTTTTAACAATATAATTTTGGTTCATGCGGTGAGAAAAAAATCAGAGCTCGCGTATAAAAATAAAATAAAGCAGCTTGAATCAAAATATCAAGGAAAACTAAAATATGTGCGAATTATTTCTAGAGAACAGACACCCAGAAATCTATCAGGAAGAATTCCGGAACTACTTAGAACGGGAGAACTCGAGAGAGAATGTAAAGTATTGCTATGTCAAAAATCAAGTTTCTTGTATATGTGTGGTAATCCTCAAATGGTTAAAGACACGAGTGATACGCTAAGATCATTAGGGTTTAGTAAACATCTACAAGCTAAATCAGGACAATTCAGTTCAGAGAATTACTGGAAAGTAGGTTAATTTATAGTGGCTAGAATCAAAGATAACAGTCAGTATTTAAATAACACCGATACCTCAACGTTTATCATATAGGCTTAGGTTCGGTGGTAGCATTGACATCATAACCAGAAGCTAAGCCTAGCTACTTTGCTACACAATTCCAGTGCATTTTATCCTCCTCAAAAGGATAAAATGCTGTTAAATCAAACCTCCTCTAAACAATCATATAGGTAAGCTCCCTTCTCTCTCTGCAATAAAAAGGTTCAACACTAAACCTTTGTCATAAAGACAACACCACTGTCAAATTGACAATATTACTAACTGTCAATTTGACACCCGCAATAAATAAACCAAGCTTAAACAACGGGTTACACTTTGGCATGGAAATTGATTAATAGGATTGTTAATTAATTATTGAGGAGTTAAAATGACTAAACAAAAATTCTCCCTAATTGCTCTTATTATTGTATGTATAACATCATTCAGTATACTTTTGAGCTTAGGAAGTGAGATTTATCGTGAAGCCCCACCAATCCCCGAAAAAGTTGTAACGTCAACAGGTGAGGTGATCTTTACCAAAGAAGACATCCAGAATGGTCAACTTGTTTGGCGTTCTATGGGTGGACATCAATTAGGCTCTATTTGGGGTCATGGTTCATACGTTGCGCCAGACTGGACTGCAGATTGGCTTCATCGAGAATCAACACTTTGGCTTGATAAAGCAGCAATAGAACAATTCTCCGTTCAATTTGAACAGTTAGCTAGTTATCAACAAGCTACATTAGAAATTCTTCTACGTGAGGATATGCGATCTAATCGCTTTGATGCTAATAACAATATATTAGTAATCTCAACACGTCGTGCTGAAGTAATTAGTACGCTGCAGAATTACTATTCAAATTTATTTGGTGATAATCCAGATTTTCAGCCGATTCGTGAAGATTACGCGATGAAAGAAAATACAATTTCATCAGCTGAACATCGTCGAAAATTATCTGCATTCTTCTTCTGGGGTGCATGGGCGGCAGTGACGGAACGCCCGGGTGAGAATTATACCTATACGAATAACTGGCCACACGACCCAGTGATTGGTAATACTCCGACCTCAGATAATATTTTTTGGTCAATATTAAGTATGGTTCTGCTCATTGCTGCAGTAGGTGCACTTGCTTGGTATCATGCAAGTCTTAAAGAGCATCCACTGCCAAATGTATCCACTAAAGATCCCTTATTTGATGTTAAAGCGACACCTTCGCAAAAAGCTTTAATCAAGTATTTTGCAACCGCTGTCGGGTTATTTCTCCTACAGATTTTATTAGGTGGTATTACTGCGCATTATGCAGTTGAAGGGCAGACTTTTTATGGTTACCCACTAGCGGAGATTTTACCATATTCACTAACTCGTACGTGGCATACTCAGCTTGCAGTATTTTGGATTGCTACGGCTTGGTTAGGTACTGGACTATATATTGCGCCAGCTTTATCTGGGCATGAACCTAAATATCAAAAACTAGGCGTGAATATACTCTGGGTAGCTTTAGTTATTGTTGTTCTTGGCTCTATGGCTGGAGAATGGTTTGCGATTCAACAATACTTTGATCTTGACTTAAGTTACTGGGTAGGACACCAAGGACAAGAATATATAGATCTTGGTCGTATCTGGCAAATCTTACTGTTTTCAGGTTTATTAATTTGGCTAACATTGGTGACGGCTGCAATTAAGCCAGCCCTCACCAAAGAGAGTGAAATGAAATCTGTTATTTGGGTTCTCTATGCATCCTGTATAGCGATTGGATTATTTTACGGTGTTGGATTCTTACAAGGTAAACATACTAATTTAGCGATTGCTGAATACTGGCGTTGGTGGGTAGTTCATTTATGGGTTGAGGGATTCTTCGAAACATTTGCAACATCAGTAATTGCATTAGTGTTTGTACGTTTAGGACTTATTCGAGCTCAATCAGCTAATAGTGCTGTGTTGTTTGCTACCGTTGTATTCCTCACTGGTGGTATACTTGGAACGCTTCACCACGTGTATTTCACAGGTACCCCAACATCTGTTGTTGCATGGGGCGCAATGTTTTCAGCACTAGAGGTTGTACCACTCGCGTTAATTGGTTTTGAAGCTATTGAAACTTATAGAATGCGTAAAGCGACAAGCTGGATGGTTCGTTATAAGTGGGCATTTATGTTCTTTGTTGCAACAGCATTTTGGAATTTGGTTGGCGCAGGCGTACTTGGTTTTCTTATCAATCCACCGATAGCGCTTTATTATATTCAAGGTTTAAATACAACGGCAACTCATGCTCATGCAGCATTCATGGGTGTATATGGAATGCTAGGCATTGGTTTAATGTTAACTTGCTTACGTGGTGTGACAAGTCAATTCTCAGTATGGGATGATAAATTACTTAAGTGGTGTTTCTGGTCTTTAAATATAGGTTTGGCAGGCATGGTATTCATGTCCCTGCTCCCTGTAGGCATAATACAATTTATTGCTTCTGTAGAGCATAGTTATTGGTATGCAAGATCCTCAGAAATAATTCATAGTGAATTAGTGGAAATGTTTGTTTGGTTACGTGTACCCGGTGATATTTTATTCGGTATGGGAGGGCTGTTCTTAGCTGCGTTCTTTGCTCGATTAATAATAGGGGAAATAAAAAATAGTACTAAACGCTCTCCATCTGTCGTTTCTTAACTAAATTGGCATTTAGACTAAAAGAATAAGCTAAATGCCTGTTATTAAAAATGAGTAAGTTATAAACCAATCTGATTACTACCAATGCGATCATATTTATACTAAAAATATGATCGCATTATTGAATTACCACTTGAAATAATTAGGAGGTATTAGTGGTTAAAGCTCTAGAAACCTTTGTTACATGGTATCGATAATAACCAAGTTAAATTAGAATGATCCAATTTCTAGCACTTGGATTAATTGTTGTCTATTGTCTTTAATAAGGTCAGCTAAGGTATACTGCTTTAAGCTATCAATAAATGCTGTAGTTGCTTCAGATAAGATTGAATTTAGATTACAAACTGGAGAAATCCGGCAGCTAGGTGAAGTACAATTAATGATCTCCATTGATGATTCAAGTAATATTACAATGTCTGCAAGATTTAATGATTCTGGAGTACGAGATAAATAAAAACCACCACCTTTACCACGCTTAGTTTCTATGATTCCTTCTTTACCTAATTGGTGCACAATTTTATTAATATGATTCCTTGATAAATCATATATTTTACTTATCTCATCAATACTCACTTTCTGACCGTCAGGCAATACCGCCAAGTAAGTTAAAAGCCTTAGTCCATAATCAGTGTATCTGTTTAACTGCATATTTTAATTCTAAATAGACGTACTATAAAATATATTTTATTTGTATATTTTAATATATGCAAGTACTCATTACTCTATTCCAGCCTAGCTTTACACTCTATTTATACATACATCAGACTCTTAATTCTTAGCTACTACATCATGATATACATTCAAATTTATTAATACCTTGAAGTGCAATCATTCTTAAAATACAAGCGATTTTGAATATGGCGGCTAAAACTATAGTTAAAATATGTGAGGCTATTTGTATTGATAGTTGAAAATATTCAGAGTAAGGATATGAAATTAATATGGATATAACGACACCTGCGAGTGTAAAAAAAAGTACTAAATTACTTATATTTTTAAGCAGTTGATAAGATTGCTTAGAGTGCTGTTTAACCATAATATTCACCAATTAATTGCTATGACTTTATTTTATAAAAATCATCTGAAAACAATCAGATAAAGTAAATATTAATTTACACCACCTAAAGATACATGTCAAATGCATCTTTAGGCCTTATTCATGAGTAATTGCATCAGCATTACTCATATTACAATAGGCCATAACTTCAGCTTCAGTATGAGGAATGCCTGCTGCATCAGCAAGCTCCCACGAACGCTCACAGCGTTGAGTTCGTTCACACCACATATAACCCGCGGAAGGCAAGCAACCATATTCGTCACGATCGCCGCCGATAAGCGGTGACTCTGAATCAGATTTACTACAGGCTGTAATACTTAATACTAGCAAGGTGAATAAACCATATTTTAAACGCATAGTGTGCTCCTGATCCTATATAAAAAATTTCTGGTTCATACTTAGTATCCTTGCATAATAAAAGTCGTACTTTTAGCTGAATCCGTATGGGTTAAGATGCAAGTCGCAGTGGTACTCTCAGCGATGCTCATTGGCGTAACAGTGTAACCTAAAGGTAATGATGAACCACTGAGTAGACTTCCAGCATCATCACAATTATCAATGTGCACGGCCTCTCCTGTAGATACTCCCGATTTAGAGATCATTTTGGCAGCGTAATTAAACGTATTTGCACTTTCAATACTACGGGCAATATTAATCACACTGACATCTAGTGCGGCATCGGTAAGATCAATAAATCGAGGTACAGCCATCGCACCCAATATCCCTGATATAACGACAACTGCACTTAATTCAACTAACGTAACTCCAGCTTGTTTTTTCATGTTTTAGGCCATCCATGATCATGAGTCTACTATTATTTTTGCTGATAAATGTGGACAGCAAAAGCTCACAGCCAATTACAATATTGAGATAAATATTACGCCAACAACTAAGAGTATAGCTACAAAACAACAAAGCATAACCATTGATATATAACTAGTTTCATACATAGTAACTGTAGTGCTACAATTTTTATTTTGCATTCTAAAGTTTAAAATAATCACAAAAAAACGGGCTTGAAAGCCCGTTATCGGTATCATTAAAATCTAATGATTAATTACATATTATGCTCAGCAAAAGAAGCTAAACGGCTACGTTGCACTCCTTTTAAGAACACATTGGCACTGCCGTCAAAATCTTTAAAGCGTTCCACGATATAAGTAAGACCCGAGGTTACAGCGGTCAAGTAACTACTATCAATTTGCGATAAGTTACCCGAACACACAATTTTAGTGCCCTCGCCACAACGCGTAATAATGGTCTTAAGCTGCGCAGCAGTGAGGTTTTGACACTCATCTAATAATACAAACGCATTTTGAATCGAACGACCACGCATAAAGTTTACTGACTTGAACTGTAAGTTCGCTTTCTGCTTAATGTATTCAACTGAGCCATCTTTACATTCATCGTGTTTATGCAAAACTTCTAAGGTATCCGTGATCGCGGCCAACCAAGGCAACATTTTTTCTTCTTCCGTTCCAGGTAAGAAACCGATGCTTTCCGCAATTTCTGGCGTGTTACGTGTAACAATCACCTTGTCATACATTTTTCGCTCAACGACTTGCTCTAACGCAGCAGCCATCGCCAAAATAGTCTTACCACTCCCAGCGGGTCCGGTCAGAATGACCAAATCAATATGCGGATTAAGTAAAGCTTCCAGCGCCATGCCTTGATAAATATTCTTAGGATGTATACCCCAAGCTTTTTTTGACATCAGACGTTCACGGCCTAAATCAACAAAACTAATTTCTCCCTTGTCCTTTCCGACAACACGGGCGGCAAAGTGATCCGTTTCATCAATCAGGTATTGGTTAATAAAAGTATCTTTAAGCAATTCCGTTTCGACAGTATGAATGGTCTTTGAACCCATCGTTTCACTTTTCATGCTTTCACTGTGGCATTCGTTTATCTCTTGCCAAAAATCGCCAGCGAATTTATGAAAGCCGGTCGCTAAAAATTTAATGTCCTCAATCAATTGATCAGAACGGTAATCCTCTACCCGATTAAGCCCTGCGCCCTTCGCTTTCAAGCGCATATTAATGTCTTTGGTGACCAGTACAATTTCGCGATCAGATTGATTTTGCAGGAACAACGCGGCATTGATAATTCGATTATCGGGTTCATTTTCAGTAAAGAAAACATCTTGCTTCATCACGCTATGATCAGCAAAAATAGAGATCTTGCCCAATTTATTTTTACTTTCTATTTTTTGCAATGGCACACCTTGACTGATTTCTTCAGGGGTGGCGTTTGAAAAAATATCCTCCAATGCACGAATAGCGACTCGTGCATCCCGACTGACATCCCTTTTTCTATCTTTGATATTATCGAGCTCTTCTAAAACAGTCATGGGGATCATGACATCGTGCTCTTGAAAGGTGAAGATAGATAAAGGTGCATGTAACAACACGTTGGTATCGAGAATGAAAACTTTGTTATTGGTACTTTCCATAAAAACACCTCTTTTAGTTCGACTAACCCTTAGCGCTTAGCCGTCGACCTTGTTGATTTCATTTTTAGCCATTTTTTTACAATATCTGTGCTGCAATACGATATACTTACAAAATACATACCTCTGATGACCCTATCAGGCTTTTATTACGGAAATAAGATGACAGCAACCAAGACAGCACTTGACCCTAAGCTATTTAAAAAAATCGAAATCATTTGTGAAAAAGGTGAAGAGCAGCTCGAAGCTGAAGAATACAAAACTGCGATCGATACCTTTATGCAAGCTTATGATCTTGTTCCTGAACCTAAGATCCACTGGAATGTATCAACATGGATCCTAACAGCACTAGGTGATGCACACTTCATGTTAGGCGATTGGCCGTCATTAGAAGAAGCAACTGGTTTTGCTATGTTATGCCCTGAAGGTGCGGTAAATCCTTATTTACACCTACGTTTAGGTCAAGCACACTTTGAACTTGGCAACATGGGGCCAGCGAAAGAGCAACTAGAAAAAGCATTTGAAGCTGAAGGTGAAGAAATCTTTGGTGATGATGATCCAAAATATTTAGCCTTTGCCAAAGCTAAATAAAACAATAATTCTACCACCCTCTTTTACTATTATAGTGGGTGGTTATTATTCTGACCAAAACATCGAACAAACAAGTACCTAATCTAAAATAAACGGTAAGCCTAATAACGCAGGAGTCGCTATTCTTACGCTTAAATTAGAGGATAAAATGACGTGAATAACAACTATAAAGGTAGGGCTCGTTAAATATAATAAATAAAAAAGCAGTTAATACTGATGGCAATCAATACATCCCTGCTCTATTACATACCGCACTATCGCTTATACGATCTCAGCTGCCACCACTGAAATTTCAACTAATAACGCCTCACGTGCCATACTCGCTTGTACACATGCTCGTGCAGGTGCATGACCCGCAGGTACCCATGCATCCCAAACTGCATTCATTTCAGCAAAGTCAGTCATCTCTTTGATATAAATCGTTGCTGATAGCATGTGTTCTTTATCACTGCCCGCTTGGGCTAATAAATCCGTTACTTTTGCTAACATGGTTTCAGTTTGCTCTTTGATTCCATACGTTGCATCTGCGCATACTTGGCCACATAAGTAGATAGTACCGTTGTGCTTTACAATACGGCTCATTCTTTGCTTTGTTTCTATTCTCTCTATCATGCTACCTATCTCTCAATCAAATATGTCCAAGGTCGGACTAATGGCTACATTTTAACTTGTATAGTAAATTTTTCCACCTAAATACATTTCATGTGTATAGATGGTACTTAGTTAAATCTCTGTAACAACCCTGCCTAAAAACAACATTATTGACATCTAATCAGCTACATTTTAACATGCGATCGTGAATAAACACTATTAAGGATAATGGAAATTGAACATAACAAAACGAATTTGTGCCACTATTTTATTGTCAGCCTTAGTACCGAATGCTATCGCTGCCACAGCGTTTACCTGTGATGATTTGATTGGGGAATGGAAGGCTCCGATGGGTAACAACCAGACCTTCATTTTTATGAAAATAACGCCATCGACAATCAGTAGTACAGACAGTAAGGTATTTTCAGTACAATATAATACGATGGGTACTGAAAATGTGGATGACTATGAAAATAATAATAATTTATTCTGCTTTGAAGGCCTTAATGACAAGGATGATCCTAAGGGTATAAGACCCTTAACAGTAGCGTTCGAAAATCTTTATGGTGGGCATTCAATTGGTACTTATAATGATGAACTACAGCAACTATGGGCAGGTTTATTAGCCAAGGATAAAACTAACAAAAAATTCATTTCTCGAATGGATTCGTTCTGGTTTACCAAAGAACAAAAATAAAAACCAACGCCGAGATATAAGTCGACCTGATCAAATGGCGGTAGTGTAACGACTTGATCAGGTTTGTTTATTGCTTAATGGCCAAACTCCATTTACGTAAAATTTTATTTTCGACTTTTGGCTCAATTTGCATGATCGCCTTATCTAATATTTTACGTAACATGGCTTGGTCTTTACGCACTCCGAAGCGATAACGGTTCACGTATTTAGTTCGACCTGATACGGTTAAATTTTTAAGCCCAAGTTTGGCAATTTTGTAACGCAACACAAAAAGTGATTCAATCGTTGCAACTATCTCACCACTGGCCGTTCTTCTCAGTGCTTCATCTGTGCTATCGACACGACTCACAATAACTCGAGGGTAGTTGTTACGTAGGTATTCTTCATACACATAACCTTCTACCACGGCCACTGTTTTACCGCGTAATGATTTTAAGTTACGAATACCATGCACATTTTTTTTAGTCGCTAATGCTGCAACCGCTTCAACATAGGGAGCTGTAAAAATTAGCCATTGTGAGCGCCTTGGTGTTTGATTGAGAAAAGACAATACATCACACCCCCCACTACGAGTAACATCTAAACTTTGTTGCCAGGTCTCTGTTTCTCGAACTTGAAATTCGACATCTAACATCGCCGAGAACACAGCTATATAATCAGCAGCAATACCAATGTAACCCAGTTTAGGGTCCCATGCTTCGTAAGGCATCCAGTTAGGATCGATACACAACTTTATCGGCGCGCGAGCAGAGAGATAGGTACGTTCCTCTGCAGTAAGACGTATTTTATCAATACCCGCATGGGCATAAAGGCTAATACTGGCTAAACTTAGTGAACATAATACAGCGATAATACAGCTCGTTTTTGTCATCGTCTTGCTTACCTCATATGGCGTTTATCCAATATAAGTTAAGACTATAATCGTCTAGCTATCTAGTAAATAACCACAATTATTCACGTTCATCGCTCATTTTAATTGCGATAAATTAGATAACATGCGTAAACACCCTAAAAATAAATGTCTTTAAGCCAGTGATAGAATTATAATTAAACCCAAATATCACTCGATTAAAATGCCATGAAATATTTAATATTACTCACAGTACTACTGAGCGGCTGTAGTAAGTATCCGTTACAAACAAATTTAGATAAAGATAACTTCACCGAATACTTCTCTATTTCAGGTGTCGAATATTACACTGCTGGCGCACTACAAAATTATCAGGTTGAACAACTGGGTTTAGTTGAAGGCGAAAGTTGCCAAACCGCCACGAACCTTCCTCCAGCAGAAGAGCAGCAAGCTAAAATTGCCGCCAAACGTAAAGCTGCTGCGCTTAATGCTAATGGTATTATTATTCGTTCATGTATCGCCCCTCCCGCATCTAAAGCCTGCCTTAGCAGTTATGTGTGCTATGGCGATGCTATCAATGTAAGTCCTTTAAACCGCAGTAATGACGACAGTTGATAATGAAACTAGAACTCGAAACCGTTGGGATTATCCATACCCCATATAAAGAAAAATTTGCCGTGCCGCGTCAACCAGGTTTGGTTTCCGCGGCTAAAGCACAGCTCATTTTAAGCCCACCATTTGATGAAGCAGATGCCTTACGTGGGCTTGAGCAGTTTAGTCATGTATGGCTGATATTTGCTTTCCATGAAACCATGGGTAAAGGCTGGAGTCCGACAGTACGTCCACCCCGTTTAGGCGGTAATGAACGCTTGGGTGTTTTTGCCACCCGTTCAACATTTCGCCCTAACCCGTTAGGCCTGTCGGTAGCGAAACTTGATAGTATTACAATTAAAAATAATCAGTGCATTTTGAATTTATCAGGCATTGACTTGGTCGATGGTACGCCGATTTTAGACATCAAACCTTATGTGCCTTATGCTGACAGTTTACCTGATGCTCAAGCGGGTTACGCAACTGACGCCCCCATTGCAGATATGCCGGTCACGTTTACAGACGAAGCCTTGAATCAAATTGCAGCACAGAGAAAAAAGCATCCCGAATTACAGACCTTTATCGCACAGGTATTAGCTCAAGATCCACGTCCTGCTTATAAAAAGAATAAGACAACACGCCAAGAATACGGAGTAAAGTTGTATGACTTTAATGTACGCTGGACAGTAGAAGATAATATCACGACTGTATTTTCGGTAATTAAAACTGACACAATAACAACGCTTGCGACAGTCACTACACCTACAAAAGAAACTGAGCCGGAAAGTACAAATGATTGATTATATTGCTCAGCACAAGCGTCGCTTAGCGTGGATGCCGGGTTTATATTACAAACTAAAACCCAAAGCATTAAGCTGGGCGAAAACGTGGCAAGCCGACCTACAAACTTATGTCATGTCGGTCGAAACCGTGGAATTTGGTGACAATTGCTTTATTGCCCCCGATTGTCATATGTTTGCAGAACCCGGCCGTAAGATCACCATGGGCGATAACTGTTTCTTCGCTGCTGCGAGTTTTATTCACGGGCCAATGACACTGGGGAATAATGTTGCGATCAATCACAGCTGCTCATTAGACGGGGGGAAAAATGGCATTATCATTGGTGATGATACCCGCATTGCCAATAACTGCCGTATCTATGCCTCTAATCACGGTATGCATCCTGACCAAGTTATTTGGCAGCAAGCCTCAACCTCCCAAGGCGTGATTATAGGTAAAGACGTTTGGATTGGGGCTAACGTAGGAATTGTCGATGGCGTGACGATTGCGGATAATGCAGTGATTGGGATGCAAAGTGTGGTAACGAAGGATGTACCACAATGGGCAATAATGGCTGGAAATCCCGCGCGTCAAATTGGCGACAGACGGGATAAAAAAGACAGTCTGCTAAAACAAATTCAGACCGCGTGACGGTCTGAATTTTCCTATATTGTTAATTTCAACAGGCTTATAAGAAGAACAGACGCCATAACCAGTTCGAATCTAAATCTTCTTTACAGGTGCGATACTGACCCGCATATTTCAACGAACGCTGGTTTACTTTCTTCGCCACTTTCTTCAACCACGGTTTTTGGTTATAGGTTTTACGCTTATAACCGCCCCAACCTTCGTGGTAATTCAAGTATTGCTTCTCGGCATCCCATTTAGATACCCCATTGATTTTTTGAGATTTATTAATAAACCACCCCATAAAATCCATGGCGTCATGAAAATCAGAACGGCTTGACCAGCTATTTCCTGTTTCCTTAACGTAATCACCCCAGGTCATCGTTTTTGCTTGGGCATAACCATAGGCAGAACTCGCGCGTCCTGTCGGAATAATCCACCAATACTGCATTGGCGGCTGGGCATTATGCTTAAATGAGCTTTCTTGATACATCATCGCCATTGGCACATGCACAGGCACGCCCCATTTTTCTTTACTGTCGATGGCCGCTTTATACCAATCGTATTTTTCAATAAAGATATCGCAAATATTTTCCGGATTACGAGGTTGTGACGAGCAACCAAACAATACGCTGCCGACTATTATAAGTGCAGCTAATCTCAGTGTTTTTTTCATTTTAAGTAGCATAAATCCAATTTTGGCAGCCAGTATATGGCCTACGAGAAACGAATAAAAGGACACCAGTCAAAAATAAATAAAACTAATCACGAACTTTTACTGTTTACTCAGGCGTCGCCCTGTTAAAATCGCTCTCTTATATCGATTTTATTAGTAAATAAAGGAACGTTATGCGCAGCAGCAATTACTTGCTTTCAACTTTGAAAGAAACTCCAAATGACGCAGAAGTAATTAGTCACCAGCTAATGCTTCGTGCAGGTATGGTTCGTCGTCTTGCATCAGGTCTATACACTTGGTTACCGACAGGCTTACGAGTTTTACGCAAAGTAGAAAACATCGTACGTGAAGAGATGGACAAAGCAGGTGCTGTTGAAACTCTAATGCCAATGGTTCAACCAGCAGATTTATGGCAAGAAACAGGCCGTATCGATAAGTTTGGTCCTGAATTGTTACGCATTAACGATCGCCACAACCGTCCTTTTGTTTTAGGTCCAACGCACGAAGAAGTGATCACTGACATCGCGCGTAAAGAAATCAACAGCTACAAACAACTGCCGTTGACGCTTTACCAAATCCAAACTAAATTCCGTGATGAAGTTCGTCCTCGTTTCGGTGTGATGCGCTCGCGTGAATTCCTGATGAAAGATGCATATTCTTTCCATTTATCAGATGAATGTCTAAACGATACGTACAACAAAATGCATCAAGCATATTGCAATATCTTCGAACGTATTGGCCTAGAGTACCGTCCTGTACTTGCTGATACAGGTTCAATTGGTGGTGCTGTATCTCACGAATTCCACGTACTTGCAGAAAGCGGCGAAGACGATATCGTATTCTCTGACGGCAGCGATTACGCAGCAAACATCGAAAAAGCAGAAGCACTAGCACCTGCTGGCGAACGTCCTGCAGCAACGCAAGAATTAACCGTTGTTGATACACCAGATGCACACAGCATCGAAGACGTTTGTAAATTCTTAAGCGTTGACGCAACACAAACAGTAAAAACACTGCTTGTTGCTGCTGAAGCAGAAGAAGGCGCAGCACAAGGCGTTATCGCACTTGTTCTACGTGGCGACCATGAACTAAACGAAGTGAAAGCAGAAAAAATTGCTGGCGTTGCGTCCCCGTTAACATTTGCTAACGAAGCTCAAATCCAAGCAGCCGCAAACTGCGATGCAGGTTCTATCGGTCCTAAAGGTCTGAACTGTCCTGTTGTTGTTGATCGTTCAGCTGCACACCTAGCAGACTTTGTTTGTGGTGCTAACGTTAATGGTCAGCACATCACTGGCGCTAACTGGGACCGTGATATTGCAGAATACACAGTTGCAGATATACGTAACGTGGTTGAAGGTGAAGCGAGCCCATGTGGTAAAGGTACACTGTCAATTAAACGTGGTATCGAAGTAGGTCATATCTTCCAACTTGGTACTCAATACGCTGAATCTATGGGTGCTGGCGTACTGAATATGCAAGGTAAGCAGCAAACGATGACAATGGGTTGTTATGGTGTTGGTGTTTCTCGTATCGTTGCTTCAGCAATCGAACAGAACCACGATGAAAACGGTATTATCTGGAACGAGTCAATCGCACCATACAAAGTATCTATCATCCCAATGAACATGCACAAATCAGCAGACGTGAAAGAAGCAGCAGAGAAAATCTACGCTGAGCTTCAAGCCGCTGGTATCGAAGTACTATTTGATGATCGTAAAGAGCGTCCAGGTGTTATGTTCGCGGATTCTGAACTTATCGGGATCCCACACAACATCATCATCGGCGATCGTAGCCTGAAGAATGGTCTAGTTGATCACAAACTACGTACGACTGGTGATAAGACTGAAATCGCACTGACTGACATCGTAGAGCACATTAAAAGCCTACTAGCATAAACAAATACGCAATTAACTAACTTCGGTTAAGTGAACAATCAAAGCCAAGCATCTGCTTGGCTTTTTCGTGTCTGAAAGCGCGAACATCTAGAAATCCCCCTAAATCCCCCTATCCAACAGTATTAATTTGGCGAAGCAGTGAGTCTTTAACAATAATTAATAGAGGATATTTCTTCTTTGATTAAACAGAATTTTATCTATGGATTTGGCTTGTTATGGCAGGGACTAAACAAGGACTATTATTGACAGGAGGTGGCGCAAGGGCCGCGTATCAAGTCGGTGCGCTAAAAGCCATTGCGGAGTTTTATCCCCGTAATCACGGTACACCTTTTAAAGTAATCACTGGTACATCAGCAGGGGCCATCAACAGTTGTGCGATAGCTTGCTACGCCAGTTGCTTTCGCTTGGGGGTTAAAAAGCTCGAATACATCTGGAATAACTTCCACGCCAACCAAGTATTTCAATGCAGTTTTAACGAAATATCACGGCACTTGTTACTTACCTTTTTATCACGATTCCAGTCGCCACACGTGGTGCGACAACCGGTATCCCTGTTTAACAACAAACCCTTGCGTAAACTGCTGGATCGTTATTTGGATATGCGCCGTATCGACATTAACATTCAACGCAAACACCTAGATGCGATTTCGATCACCGCATCTGATTATAGCAACGGTGATTCCATCAGCTTTTTTCAAGGTAATCAGCAATTACAAGAATGGCAACGCGCCCGTCGCAGTGGGTTACGAACACAGTTACACGCCCACCATTTATTAGCGTCTTCCGCTATCCCTTTGGTCTTCCCTTGTACCCAAATAGGCCATGATTTTTATGGTGATGGTTCCGTACATCAGCTATCACCATTGAGCCCCGCCATCCACCTTGGCGCAGAGAAGTTACTGGTGATCGGTGCAGAACAACCACCACAAAAGCTTAAACCTGGAGAATTACGCCAGACTCCATCAGGTGCCGATATCGCAGGGCATCTACTCGATACCGTTTTTACCGATACCTTAAACTCTGACATTGAACGGTTAAAACGTATTAATGACACCCTAACATTAACTCCAGAATCACAACTATCAACGTTAAATATAAAACAGATTGGCTTATTCCACTTAGCCAATGAACATGATATTAATGCCATTGCCGATGAATACTTTTACGAATTACCCATCACCATCCGAATGCTATTACGCACCATAGGGGTAAATGAACACAGCCATTCTTCAATTACGTCTTATCTGATATTTGAACAAAACTATACGCGTGAATTAATGCGCTTAGGCTATCAAGATGTATTAAAACAAGAACAGGAATTAAGGGCTTTTTTAAATATATAATCTAGCCAGCCCAACCACCTAACAAACAATGTTCCGCCCGCTTTACATAACGAGAAGGCCCACAAACCAGTACCACATCACCCACTTCAAAAATAAAGTCTTGATGAACTTGAGTCAACTCAATTCCTTGTCGGCGCACTGCACGGTAACTGACTTCTTTTAATTTCACTTCTGCGACTGTTTTACCAATCGCGTAAGCACCAAACTCAAGCCGGATCGCGTGTAACCGTTCTAACGCTTCACTTTCTTCAAAAGACACATTGCTTTCACCACCAAAATAAAACCCGTGTAAATGGTTATAATGCCCCTTTCGTTCATGCTGTAAGCGTTTCAAAATACGTTTAATTGGTACACCAGAAATAGCCAAGACATGCGAGACCATCATTAAACTCCCTTCTAAGGACTCAGGCACCACATCAGTCGCCCCCGCATTATGTAACATCTGTATATTGGAGTCATCAGTGGTACGTACTAATACCTTCGCATCGGTTAATGGTTTAACTACCTTTAACAGTTCAATGGCTTTCTCGGTATCGTTAAACGTGATAATAATCGACTTGGCTTTCTCTGCACCTAACATCATTTGAATTTCACGGCGACTGGCATCACCAAATTCAATTTTTTCACCACCATTTAAGGCTTCTTGCACACGAACAGGATCACGATCGATAACAGTATAAGGGATACCTTCAATTTTTAAAAAACGCGCGATAGTTTGCCCGCTGCGGCCATAACCACAAACGATCACATGATCACTGTATTGCCCAGGAAGTGGTGGTGATAGTCCACTTTTACGTTTAGGTTTAGGTTTAGACTGAAATAATAACCGCCGCACGATGCCCTGATGGCAATCAATGAACCAAGGTGTTATCGCCATACTGATAACCCCAACACCAACAAGGGTCGAAATTAACGGTAAAGGTAATAATGCCAATTTTCCAGCTAACGCCAATAAAACAAAACCAAACTCCCCCATTTGCGCTAATACTAAGCCTGTACTAAGCGCATTACTGCTGCTTTCCCCTAACCATTTAGCAAGTATAAACACCAGGATAATCTTGCTTAACATCATCACCACAAGCACTATTATTAAACGAGGCCAATCCTCGATTAAGCTCGGTAAATTAAGCAGCATACCGATGGTGATAAAGAAGAGTCCCATTAATACATCGCGAAATGGACGGATATCAGCTTCGAGTTGATGGCGATAAGGCCCCTCACCTAGCATCATACCAGCTAAAAAAGCGCCCAATGCCATAGATAAACCTAACCAATGGGTCATAAGCCCTGCGATTAAGGCCACTAATAATGTCGACATGACAAAAAGCTCATCAGAACGAATTAAAGCTATCTCTTTAAACAAGGTTGGTAATATCCAGCGTCCCACGGATAAGATCAAAAATACCGCGAATAGACCTTTGACCATTGCCCAACCCATTTGCTCGGCAATCAGCATGACATCGCCACTTTGCTGCGCCAATAAAGGGATCATAATAAGGAAAGGCACCACCGCGATATCTTGAAATAACAGCACACTGATAGAGAGCTTAGATAAGCGACTATTCAGTAATTTCGATTCAGCTAACTGCTTGATCACAATAGCTGTTGATGACATTAACATCGCAGATGCAACGACAAATGCTTGTGCCCAATAGAGTGAAGCAAACAACCCGAGCAGCATAAATAGCACGCCAACACTCAGCACTTGCCCACCACCAAGCCCCACAACTAAATGTCGCATCGATAATAAACGCGGCAGTGAGAACTCTAAACCTAATGAAAACATGAGGAAAACGACGCCCAATTCGGCAAACAGTTCAATATCAGCTTGTTCAACAATTAATTGAAAGCCATAAGGCCCAGCAATCATACCCGTAGCAAGGTACGCGAGAATAGGCGGTAAGTGGATACGTTGGAATAACGCCACGAGTGCAACCGCAAGAGAAAGTAATTGAATGATATCAATAAACAAATTATTTTCCTCCTTAATCAGTTACATGAACGCCATCAATAGCGTGACTAAGATAATAAAAACAATGCCACTAAAGAATATGTACTAGCTCCCGATTTAACAAGTTGACCAAAGGATCAATAACAAAGATCCGCATTAATTAACCCTAATTTTTAAAAATATGGTACACAATATGCATTATTTAACATCACACTAGACTAGTGATTTTTTTGACTGAGGTTAAAATGGATAATTTAAGCATCATAAACGCCCCCAAAATGCATACTAATTATGGGCTTACTACGCCAAAGCGACAACAGAAGTTAAGCTTGGCACAAACCATTACCACGTTAAAAAAATTACAAACTAGCCTAGACGTCAATTCTTTGTTACATAATTTTGCCGCAATAGCGGCACAGCATGTCCGCTTTACCGGTTTAAGTTTTACTGAGGCAGCCAACAATATCCAATTAAAGACTGACTGCACCGCCGTTTTTCAACAACATTATCATTTGACGGCACAAGGTAAAGATTTGGGATCGTTGGTATATAGCTCAGTCAAACCATTACAAATTAATGAACTCAGCGTATTAAAAGAATTACATCAACTGCTGGTCACTAATCTCATGCACGCCTTAATGCTACAAGAAATGCAAATTAGGATCATGAAAGATCATTTAACCGGTTTAGATAATCGCGCGAGTTTTGATGAAAACATTCAGCGTTCTTATAGCCAATGCCAGCGTCATAAATCCAACATGGCGTTATTGATTACTGACTTAGATGATTTCAAACGTATCAATGATACTTATGGCCATCAATTTGGTGATCGTATTTTGAAACATTATGCGCGCGTATTGCAGCGTAGTATTCGTAATAGTGATATCGCATTCCGATTAGGTGGCGATGAATTTGCAATTATCTTGCAGCCAGCATCAGAACAATCAACTCGCTTAGTCGTAGAGCGTATTGACGCTGAAATTAACAATGACTCACTACTGAGCGAATTTCAGATCACCTCTGCAATTGGTTCGGCAACGTGGCGAACAGGTGAAACGATCGAGAGTTTATTTAAAATAGCCGATGAAGACCTGTATAACAGTAAATTAAACATCAAATAAAAAGCTCACCAAACTAAGTTTGATGAGCTTTGTTAAGTATAGAACAAAATGTACTATTTATTTTTACCGTTAAACGTATTATTTCTTACCATTAAATCGTAATAGTCTTAATGCATTAGCTGTAACAAGTGCAGTGGCCCCTGAATCCGCTAGAATAGCAACCCACAGTCCTGTGAATCCAAGTAATGTCGTCACCAAAAACACAGCTTTAAGCCCAACCGCCAAGGTAATATTTTGTTTAATATTAGCCAATGTTTCCTGACCAAGCTCAACCATGTGTGGCAATTCAACTAATCGGTTATGCATTAATGCTACGTCTGCCGCTTCTAACGCTACATCGGTACCACCGCCCATCGCAATACCAAGTTTTGCACGCTTCATTGCTGGCGCATCGTTAATACCATCACCCACCATTGCAGTATCTTTACCCTGGTTAAGTTCACCAACAATACGTGATTTATCTTCTGGTAATAGTTCGGCACGATATTCCATGCCTAGCGAATCGGCGATTACTTTCGCTGTTCGGCGGTTATCGCCCGTTAACATCACGGCATTAATACCGAGCTTTTGCAATTTTTCTACCGCTTCACGCGCATCTTCACGAATACGATCAGCCAGTGCAACCAAACCAATAACGATCTCGTTTTGCAGCACTACAACTGTAGTATTGCCGCCATTTTCGAGGTTTACGATAGCACTTCGAACCTCAGGAAGTTGCGCTAGCTGTGCGGTCATATGGTGCGGAGCTAATAACTTAATTAACTGTGCAGACTCACCCAGTTGAACTTCACCTTGTACACCCAAGCCCGCTAATGTCTGGTCATTACTAACCGCTAACAAAGCGACTGATTTTAGTTCCGCATGCGTCAATATCGCTTTTGCTAATGGGTGATTCGAAGTTTGTTCAATACTCGCAGCAAGCTGTAATACCTTATTTTCATCATCAATAAAGCTAACGATACTGGTCACTTCGGGTACACCTTGCGTTAATGTACCGGTTTTATCAAAGGCAATTTGTTGGATACGGCCAATCTGCTCTAGCGCTGCACCACCTTTCACTAACACGCCACGTTTACTGGCTGCAGATAATGCCGATGTCACTGCTGCTGGTGTAGATATTACTAAGGCACAAGGACAAGCAATCAGTAACAATGTTAACCCTTTATATACCCACTCAGTCCAATCACCGCCAAACAATAATGGTGGCACAATCACAACAACTAATGCTAATAACATCATTGCAGGTGTGTACCAACGACTGAATCTATCAAGGTAACGTTCGATTGGTGCTTTGTTTTCTTCCGCTTCTTCAATCAGATGTAGAATACGGTCAATCGCATTATTACCAGGTTCTGACACAACACGTAATTGCGCAACACGATTAACAGCTAAGCTACCCGCCATCACAATATCGTCAGCTTGATGCTCAACAGGAACAGATTCACCCGTTAATGCACTTTCGTCAAAACTAATACCAGAAGCAAGTAACGCACCATCAGCCGGTAGACGATCGCCGGGTTTAATTTCAATAATATCGCCTGGTTGCAAGTCACTTGCTGCAACTAGCACGCGCTTATCACCCACTATTTTAGTTGCTTCCTCTGGCACTAATGACATTAATGATTTAACGCCTTTACGTGCTTTACCTGCTGCAAACGATTCCAGTTTCTCCCCGATCATGAACAGTACAAGTACCATTGCAGACTCTGCGGTTTCGCCTAAAATAAGGGCGCCGACGGTGGCAACTGACATTAATGTTTCGATGGCAAATGGGGTACCTGAACGCGCTAATTTAATTGAGCGGTTAATAACAGGAATAACACCAAATACACTGGCGAAGGTAAAAAGCCACTGACTTGCATCACTGTTAAATTGCGTTAGGATTGCGGCAATAACGATGGCACTGACTAACGTAATCGCATGCCAATGTTCACGGATGTTTTGTGATAGCGAGTTATCTTCTTCTACATTTTTAGCTTTTTTACCCGCTTCTTGTAACTTAAAGCCAGCCTTCACAACAGCATTAATAACGTCTTCTTTTATGTTATCAACAGTATTGCTATTGGTGTTTTTTTCGATATCAACAAGTAGTTTTTCGGTGGCGAATGCAACACGGCATTGCTTTACTTGTGGTAATGCTTGAACGACTTTTTCTACTTTTCGGGCACAACTCGGGCAATCCATGCCAGTGACTAACCAAGATAAACGGGCAGTTAAGCTACTGGACTCGGGTTCCTCGTCGTCAGCAATAATCTCGTTTGATTCTACGGGTACACAGCAAGAATCGCTACTTGCAGATGTTACATTATGCTCATCTGTATGTTGATGTTCGTGTACGTGTGTTTTGCTGTGATCACTACCACAACATCCTAGGTTTGATTTTGATGCGACTGCTGTTGCAGTATTGCCTTTACATGACATGCGTTTATCCTCGTAAATAGAATTGAATCAAAGTTAGTAATATAAATAACAGTTAAAGCGTTCAAGCCAGTTAACTTACATATAAATATATATTCATATTAAATTTCATTCAAGTGTATTTACAAAAAAAAGCTAACTCATTCGTTATTGTTCACGAAAAATAAGTTAGCAGTCATGTTCTTAAGCGCTATATTTAAGTTTTAACTCTCTACTCGTGCGTCAGTAGTTCAGACTGTAACTGCGCTAAGAAATCACGCATATACACGCTGCGTCGCTCTGCTTCCGCCTTTGCAGCCTGTGTATTCATACTCTCGCCCAACATCAGCAACTTAGTAAAGAAGTGATCGAGCGTGTACACATCGTCATTTGGCTCACGATCAACACAGAGTGGATCAATGCTGCTATAGAGCTGACGATTAAGCTTACCACCGACTAAAATACAGCGGACAATACCAATGGCACCAAGTGCATCCATACGATCAGCATCTTGTAATATTTTCGCCTCTAAAGTTTCCGGCGTAATATTCGCGCTAAAGCTATGTGCGACGATGGCATGATGAATAGCTTGGTGATATTGCTGAGGGTAATTTATCTCTTGTAAGAATGCCACGGCACGATCTGCTGCTAATAAAGAGGCTTGCTTGCGTTGTGGATGATCTTTCGCAACCGATACACAATCATGCAACCAAGCGGCGGGCTCTAAAATAGCCAATTCAGCCCCTTCACACGCACCTAGCTGTCTAGCGGTTGCAACAACACGCTCAATATGGTCGATGTCATGCGCGCGATCGGCACAACCAAGTTGGGTTAAAAATTCGATAAATAGGTTTCGCATGGCACTCTCTTTAAAATAAAACCTTTAAGCTAGGAGCTCGAATAAAAATTATGCATGCTCAGTCACGTGGCAAGCCAGATCATGTACCACATGACGAATATGGTGATCATCCAATCGATAAAGGATTTGTTTACCTTGACGTTCAGAGCGTAAAATACGCGCTTCACGTAAATGACGTAAATGGTGGCTGGTCAGTGATTGTGACATCCCAGTAACTGCTGATAACTCAGAAACAGGAACAGGTCCAGCCATACAGGCAAGTACTAAGCGAATACGGCCTTCATCACCTAACAAATGAAAGAGATGCGCGAGAGAAGCAATATGCTGATCATCTAATGCAGGTAATTCAGCACTACATTGTGGTTCTGGGCAACATTGAGATTCTAATTTTGGCATTCTGCCCCGCTAAGATAAAATGGAATGAAAGGAAAGTGTAACACTTAAGGTCATAGGGGCAACACCTACAGGGTTTGAAGATCAAAAATGCCAGCCTAATATACACGAATAGCGCATACTCAGCTGGCACTTATTTATCTATTAGCTGCGATCACATTAGCGGTAACACAGGCACCGTCAATGATTGGCAGTCTAACGCATTAGATAAATGCTAATTTCGCGATGAATACAACAGCTAATACATTCATACCTAAAGACACATCAGCAGAACGACCTGTGCAATGCTTAATGATAGTGAATGATAAGAAGCCTAAGATGATACCATCAGCGATTGAATACGTTAGTGGCATCATAATAGCGGTGATTGCAGCAGGAACGTAGTCTGTGAACTCACCCCAGTTCACTTTATGTAGGCTACCAACCATTAAGAAAGCAACATAGATTAACGCGCCAGCCGTTGCGAAACTTGGTACAACCTGAGCTATTGGTGCAAAAAACATTGCCGCTAAGAATAGTAGACCAACAACAACTGCCGTTAAGCCTGTACGACCACCTTCAGCAATACCCGCATTACTTTCAATGTAAGTTGTTACCGGCGGACAACCAATTATCGCACCCGCAACACTTGCAACACTGTCTGCAGTTAATGCTTTATTGAGGTTTTCAATTTTGCCATCTTTGTTATACATGTCTGATTTTTCAGCGACACCAATCATGGTACCAGCCGTGTCAAACATGTTTACAAATAAGAATGCGAGGATGATACTGACCATAGATACGTCTAACGCACCCATTACGTCCATTTTCATGAATGTTTTAGATAAGCCAGTTGGTAGTGATACGACTTGATCTGGTAGGCTGACTAAACCCATTACCACACTGATTGCCGTCGTAATAACAATACCGATTAATACCGCACCGAATACTTTACGTGTTGCTAAGATAGCGATAATTAAAAAGCTGAGTGAGCCTAAGATAACTTTAGGATCATGAAAGTTACCCAGTGTCACTAACGTTGCAGGGCTTGCAGTGATGATGCCAGCTGCTTTTAAACCAATAATACCTAAGAACAGACCAACACCCGCTGTCATTGCGTAGCGCAAGCTGCTTGGAATACTATCGATAATCCAACCGCGTAGTTTCGTTACACTCATGATGACAAATACGATGCTTGAAATAAATACAGCACCTAATGCTACTTCCCAAGTATATTCCATTCCCTTTACAACAGCGAAGGTAAAAAAGGCATTAAGCCCCATACCTGGCGCTAGACCAACAGGCCAGTTCGCATAAAGACCCATGAAGATACAGCCAATTGCTGCACTAAGTGCTGTTGCAACGAATACCGCTTGGTAATCCATGCCCGCAATCGACATAATATCAGGGTTAACAAATAGAATATAAGCCATGGTGACAAAAGTAGTTAAACCTGCCATTACTTCTGTTTTAATTGTCGTATTATGTGCTTTTAACTTAAACAACTTTTCCATCAAAGTTGCAAAAGTAGAAGTGTTCGTTGAAGCAGAGGTAGACTGACTTGCGGTATTCATTAAGGTACTCACTTTTTGTTTCGTTCACCTTACTCACTGTATGACAGTGGCTGTCTGTACTTATTGCTCTTTAATGCAACTGATAGATACAAACTAAGGTGACTGGATATTTAATAAATGGCTATCGCTTAGCGGAAAAGTGGAAAGTTCTAAGCTGACAATTATTAAATAACCGGATTTAAAATATAGGTAATTATTACCTGCTATATTCACTTTGTGAACGGGCGGGATTATCTGCTAATTTGAGTTGAATTGAAAGTTTTTTGTCATTAAAGCATACGTTTATTATGTAAAACCATGATTTCAGTGCAAATTATGGACCAAACGCCTAAAAGTATAATTTTAGATAAAAAAATACCAGCACATGGCTGGTATTTTAATATAAACGTAATGTTTAATTAGGCTTAGTCACGAGCATAGATAACGTGGCCGTCATCTTCTTCGTCCCAATCATCCCAATCGTCATCATCATCGCAATCTTCAATAACGGCGTGATTAGCAATTTGGTCTTTATGGTATTCATCCCATAAGAAGCCAACATCGCCATCATCTTCAACTGGCATTTCGATCTTAGGACGTGGCATAGACTCAATCTGTTCCATCATAGCGCGAACAAGGTCTTTGGTACCAACACCACTTGAAGCAGACATAGTATGAACTTCGCCTTCCCAATTAATCGCAGCCACTACCGCTTTAATTGTTTCTTCAGCTTCTTCATCTAATACAAGATCGGTTTTGTTAAATACTAACCAACATGTTTTAGCTGCTAGCTTGGCACTGTATTTTTCCAGTTCGCTAACAATAACTTTTGCGTTTTCAGCTGGATCACTCATGTTCTCAGGTAATAGGTCAACAATGTGAACCATTAAACGACAACGTTCTAAGTGACGTAAGAAACGGATACCTAGACCAGCACCATCAGAAGCACCTTCAATAAGACCTGGGATATCGGCAACCACGAAGCTACGCTCTGGGCTTGCACTTACTACACCTAGGTTAGGTACTAATGTTGTAAACGGGTAGTTTGCAACTTTTGGTTTCGCAGCAGAAATCGCACGAATGAAAGTAGACTTACCAGCATTTGGTAAACCTAATAAACCGACGTCAGCAAGTAACATTAGTTCTAAACGTAAGTTACGCACTTCACCTGGTGTACCTAGTGTCTTTTGACGAGGTGCACGGTTTACACTGCTTTTAAAACGAGTGTTACCTAAACCGTGGAAACCAGCTTTAGCAACCATTTTACGTTGACCGTGCATAACAAGATCGGCAATAACTTCACCAGTATCATCATCTGCTACACGCGTACCAACAGGAACACGTAAAGTGATATCTTCACCACGAGCACCCGTTTGATCTTTAGGACGACCATTCTCACCACGTTCCGCTTTATGGAAGCGGACAAAACGAAAATCGACTAGCGTATTTAAGTTTTCATCTGCAATCATATATACATGACCGCCATCGCCGCCGTCACCACCATCAGGGCCACCACGAGCAACATATTTTTCACGGCGGAAGCTTACACAACCACTACCGCCATCACCGGCTTCAACTTTGATTCGGGTTTCATCTACAAATTTCATTTCGCTATCGCTCCTACAAATTAGGAATGCAGTTAGTTGCACGGATTAAGTAATCGATCTCTTAACCAGTAAGATCACTTCATCCGTAAAATAATTGAATCAATAAATTAATCCGTGCAGCTATCAACTTTATCAATGGAGAATTATAACTCGACAAGCTTAACCAGCAAGTTGATAAAATAATCTCGATCAATGACTACTATTTTTATTACTAATATTTATTTTAGCAATAAAAAAACCCCGCCATATAGGCGGGGTTTAAAAATTCTTAGTTTGTACTGAAATTATTCAGCTACAATGCTAATGAACTTACGGTTTTGTGGTCCTTTAACTTCGAACTGCACTTTACCGCTAGCTTTAGCGAATAGAGTGTGGTCACGACCACAACCTACGTTTGTACCAGCGTGGAATTTAGTACCACGTTGACGAACTAGAATGTTACCCGCAAGAACTGATTCGCCACCAAAGCGTTTTACGCCTAAACGTTTGCTTTCTGAATCACGACCGTTGTTGGTACTACCACCAGCTTTCTTATGTGCCATCTTTTAGTACTCCTAATTAAGCGATTTTAGTAATCTTAACTTCTGTAAACCATTGACGGTGACCCATCTGTTTACGAGAGTGCTTACGACGACGGAACTTAAGGATTTTAACCTTGTCCGCACGACCATGAGATACCACTTCAGCAGTGATTTTCTTACCTTCAAGGTAAGGTGCGCCAACTTCGATATTCTCGCCGTTAGCTACCATTAATACTTCGTTAAATTCGATGCTTGAACCAGCTTCAACGTCTAGAAGTTCTAGACGAAGAGTTTGACCTTCAGCAACGCGGTGTTGTTTGCCACCGCTTAGGAAAACAGCATACATGTTTTCTGACTCCGATTCGTGTCCAGCGTACCTTAGGTAGCGACACGTCATAATAATTTATAACAATGGCGCGAATTCTACTCAAAACTCCCCGGTTAGGCAAGCTGATTTTTAAAATAAATATAAATAAGCAGTAAAGTTGTAAATCGCTGCTGCTTAATCCTTTCGGCAATTCCAATTTAGTGTACAATTACGACATAAATTTGACGGGCATTTCAGCTTGTAGCCTACAATCAAGATAGAACTAGTTATCTATATAGCTATCAATAGCTTTTCAAATCGTCATATAACTATAAAAAGTAGCACGGAACTTATACTCATGGATATTAAAGCCATTCAAGCGTTATCAAAACAAGATATGGACGCTGTCAATGAACTCATTTTAGATCGACTGCAATCGGATGTTGCCCTCGTAAATCAAGTGGGTTATTACATTGTAAATGGTGGCGGTAAACGCATTCGTCCACTAATAGCAACGTTAAGTGCACGCGCGCTGGGTTACCAGGGGCAACAACATATTGATGTAGCCGCTATCATCGAGTTTATTCATACTTCAACCTTGTTGCATGATGATGTGGTTGATGAGTCAGACATGCGCCGTGGTCGTGAAACGGCAAATGCTGCATTTGGCAATGCGGCAAGCGTGCTAGTGGGTGACTTCTTATACTCACGCTCTTTTCAAATGATGGCAAAACTCAATAACAGTAAAATTATCGATATTTTGTCTGATGCAACCAATGTAATTGCTGAGGGTGAAGTATTACAGTTAATGAATTGTAATGATGCAGACACTGACGAAAAACGTTATATGGATGTCATCTACTACAAAACAGCCAAACTATTTGAAGCCGCTACGCAACTTGCAGCGGTTATCTCTGAGCAACCGGCACACATCGAACAAGCGATGATTGATTATGGTGTGCATTTAGGTGCAGCATTCCAGTTGATTGATGATGTGATGGACTACACAGCTGATGCTCAAGAGATGGGTAAAAACGTTGGAGATGACCTTGCAGAGGGTAAACCAACACTGCCATTAATTCATGCGATGGCGAACGGTACCGAACAAGAAGCATTAATGGTACGCGAAGCTATCGAGAAGATGAATGGCATGGATAATCTTGATGCCATTCTGGCGATACTTGACCGTACTGGCTCACTTACTTATTGCTTTGATAGAGCCCAGCAAGAAGCTGATTTAGCTGTTCAAGCAATTGCAGTACTACCTGAGTCAGAATACAAGCAAGCGCTGATCTCACTCGCTTACATTGCAGCAAACCGCAGTAATTAAGCAGTAACCGATTAGTGAATAAAAAGCCGTTTGATTCTTATCGCGAAGAATCAAACGGCTTTTTTGTACCTGAAACTACAGCCTTACCGTAAATCATTAGGTCACAAACGGTAACTAAGATTATAGGGTACGTAGCTTTTATAAATTGTAGATACAAAAAAGGCCGCATACGCGACCTTTTATTTATCAGTTTAACCAGGCAGACTTATACGTCGTATGGGTTAACTAATACCATTGTTTCGTTACGATCTGGGCCAGTTGATACGATATGAATTGGCACGCCCGTAATTTCTTCAATGCGCTTGATGTAAGCGATTGCAGCTTCTGGAAGTTGCTCTAGAGAAGTAGCGCCGTATGTTACGTCACTCCAGCCTGGCATTTCTTCGTATACAGGTTTAACAAGTTCATAACCGTCAGCAGCCATTGGTGGCACGTCAAGGATTGAACCGTCTTGCTGCATGTAGCCAGTACAGATTTTCAACGTTTCTAAACCGTCTAATACGTCCAGTTTAGTTAGGCAGAAACCTGTGATGCTGTTTAACTGAATTGCACGTTTTATTGCAACTGCGTCAAACCAACCACAACGACGTTCACGTCCAGTAGTTGCACCAAATTCATGGCCTTTAGTACCTAGGTGATGACCAATTTCATCATCAAGTTCAGTTGGGAATGGACCAGAGCCTACACGCGTAGTGTAAGCTTTAGTGATACCAAGAACGTAATCGATGTGACATGGACCAAAACCACTACCAGTAGCTACGCCACCTGCAGTTGTGTTTGATGATGTTACATACGGGTAAGTACCGTGGTCGATATCTAGTAACGTACCTTGAGCACCTTCAAACATGATGTCATCACCGCGGCGACGTGCATCATCAAGAAGTGAAGTTACGTCTACGATCATGTCTAGTAGAATAGGTGCAACTTCGTGCATCTGTGCTAGTACATCTTCATAGCTTACTTCTGGTTCGTTATAGTAATGCTGTAGTTGGAAGTTATGGTATTCCATTACTTCTTTCAATTTAACAGCAAACAGTTCCATGTTGAATAGATCACCAACACGTAAACCACGACGAGCTACTTTATCTTCGTAAGCTGGACCGATACCACGACCAGTTGTACCAATTGCTTTTTTGCCAAGTGCTTTTTCACGGGCAGCATCTAGTGATACATGATATGGCAGAATTAATGGACACGCTTCGCTGATAAGCATACGCTCACGAGCTGGGATGCCTCGATCTTCAAGCATTTTAACTTCAGTCATTAATGCATCAGGTGCTAATACTACACCGTTACCAATGATACATTTAACGTTTGAACGTAAAATACCAGATGGAATTAAGTGAAGAACTGTTTTTTCACCATTGATTACTAGAGTGTGACCAGCATTGTGACCACCTTGGTAGCGCACAACATATTTAGCTCTGTCAGTTAGTAGATCAACTACTTTACCTTTACCTTCGTCACCCCATTGAGTGCCGAGAATAACTACATTCTTTCCCATGATACCGTCGCGGTTGTTGGTTAAAAGAGGATTCTAGCAAAATTTAAATCAAAATGTTTAAAAAATTTGATTTCTATCTCATTAAAATCAGAAAATATAAGTTTACTTGTTGTTCTGTTGCACAATTATATTACAACGTAATCAATAATACGATACCGATTACGACCAGGCAACCTGCATATTTGCGTATTTTGTCAGCGGGCAGCTGCGTAATAAGGGTTAGCATTTTTTGCCATTGCTTAGGCATTATCATCGGCATAGTACCTTCGATAATCAATACAATCGCCAACGCTAACCACAGTTCATTACCCATCAAACCACCTCATTATAGTGCTATAAAGCGTTACTCACACAAAAATCACATAAAAAATCCGTTCACGAGGGAACGGATTTAAAATGAGTACAATCAACTCTAATTTAGAGCATATGACCGACTATTTTGCTGTAGCAACACGCACATTCGTTTGCGAACGCATTGCAACAATCGATATTATAATTGCAAGTACAGTGGGTAATACCCAAGCTAAACCTTGATCAAATAATGGTAAAAATTCAAAGCCACTCATTGCAATACCCGCTACTTTCATGCCGTCTAATAAACCAAACATGAATGCAACAACCATAACGAAACGGAATGCAAACTGTGGATTAGGGAAACGTTCTTGTAATAAGATTAGTGCAACAATCGCAATCGCAAGTGGGTATACCGCAAACAATACCGGTACCGAGATACTAATGAGTTGTGATAAACCAACATTCGCTACAATCGCACACGCGATGCAATTAATAATAACGAGCATTTTGTATGACCATTGTGGCTTTAACTCATGGAAAAATTCTGCTACCGCACTTGCTAAGCCTACAGCTGTCGTTAAACATGCTAATGTTACAACCGCCGCTAAGATGTACTGGCCAGGCATACCGAATAAGGCTTGTACATAAGTAGCTAAGATCATCGCACCATTTACATCAGCACCAGCGGCAATGAGAGATTGGCTCGTTGCGCCTAAGTAGAATAGTGAAATATAAACAAATGCAAGACCCGCAGCTGCGATAGAACCCGCCATGACTAAATATTTAAATTGACCCGCTTTATCTTTTACGCCTTTGCTTTTAAGTACGTTAATAATCAACATACCAAACATTAATGACGCAAAGGTATCCATGGTGTTATAACCTTCAAGGAAACCTTTGGTAAAAGGACTATCTATATACGCTTCACGTGCCGCGCCAATATCACCTTGTGGCATGATAAAGACCGCAATCGCTAATACCGTTAATAATATAATTAATGCCGGAGTTAAGATCTTACCGATGTTATCAATCATTTTACCTTGGCCTAAAGCGAAACAGGCAGTAATAATGAAGAAGATAACAGAGTACAAAGCCAATGTAGTATCGTTAGCTGCATCACCTAGAAAAGGTTTAATCCCCATTTCATAAGCAACTAAGCTTGTTCTTGGTGCAGCAAAGGCTGGACCGATAATGACATAAATAGCTACGGCAATCGCGGTGCCGACCATTGCCGGTAAAAAGCGTGTCATAGTAATTAAACCACCGCCTGCTTTTGCAACGGCGATGATTGTAATCAGGGGTAAACCGACAGCAGTAACAAGGAAACCAAACATTGCAGGCATAAATGATTGCCCAGCAAGATTACCTGCTAAAGGTGGAAAGATGATATTGCCTGCGCCTAAAAAGAAGGCGAACGTCATAAAGCCGATGGCTAAAACATCAGTTGTTTTTAACTTAGTTGTCATTAATATACTCTCTGCTTAGATGTTGTTGTGTTTTCATTTATCAACTTCTTCCGTGAAGTAAGCATGGAGAGATACTCTCCAGCCGGTGTAGCACAAAGTATTATAATTATGTTCTTGTAAAGAATTTTGTATCAGCCACTCACCTATTAATTACCGATACTAACAATCTGGTAATTAAGTGCAAGAGCAAATCTGCCAGCACTATAATGAAATTACATTTTTAGGTAAAAATCTTTAGTGATGGTCTGGTAATCATGGGAGTAACTGCCATCTGGGTTATGGACAGTAAGAGACTGGTTTTGCAATTGATTATGACCTCGAGAAATACTCATCAACATACGTTTGTAAGCCTTTGTATGCGTTGTTTTTATGTTCAGACACGTTATTTGCAAATTACCTAATTGTTGGCAGTAATTAACAAGTTCACAACCAGCATCATAAGGTAACACAAGTGCTATACGTCCATTTGGTGATAATAATTCCAGCGCACAATCCACGAGTTCCTGATGCGTTAAGCTTCCCGTATGCCTTGCAATTTTGCGGGCATCATCGGTAAAACTTTGGCCATGAATAAAATAAGGTGGGTTAGAAACGATAAGGTCAAACTTAGTATCTTTATCTTTAGATGCCGGGGTGAATGATTGCAAAGCAGCATGTTTAACTACGATTGAAGATGCCCATGGTGAGTTATCAATATTTTTTTTTGCTTGTTGGCACGCCAATTCGTCAATATCAATCGCGGTTGCTTGTAGCTCACCTTGACAGCGTTGCGCTAACATAAGACTAATAAGACCTGAACCAGTACCAATATCCAGTACTGTTAGCGGTGCTTCGGGCGTTGTTGTCACATCCGCCCAGCCGCCAAGTAAAATACCGTCAGTTCCTACTTTCATCGCACAATCAGCGTGTGAAACATGAAACTGTTTAAAACTAAAACCATCATTTTTATTTGTCACTGTATACCCACACTTTTATCTGCGCGTTATTACGATGACGCTACTCTACACTAGTTTGCAGTACGCGGAAGCACTTTAGAACGCGAGAATGGGATCATTTGATGCATCAAAAAATCATTATCAGAAATAAGCTCTAACTGTTCACTAAATGGTCGCCATGGATCATAGTTGAAGTAAAGATATACACCATAACCGACATCATGCTCTTTCACTTTGGTTGCTTCAGCCCCTAATTGTAATAATGAGATTGGCGTGTAATCCAGGCCTACTGTTAATTTATGACTATTATCAGTAGGGTCGTAATCATCATTCATTTGAATATCATCACCGAAGAAATACTCAAAAGAACTATGGAATTTTACGGTTGTCGTTATTGCGCCCTCGGCACGAATATCCACACTGTTAACTAGGTCACCTTCATGATCTTTACCAGACGTCGGAAAATAAATATTCGATGACAAATTAAAAATATAATTTGGGTCATCGTATTTAGTACCAACCGATAAACGGTGGTTACCGGAGTTCAACTCTATATCCCAGAAAGCATTAACACCCACACCAATAAGGCTATCTTCAGGTAAAATACCAATACCATTAGAGACTAATACATCTCCATTTTTGTAATCTATATTCGCTTGCCAGACAAGATCATCAGCAAAGATATCGTCAACTACGTAATCAATCCCAGGGTTACTAGCTAAGGAAGTTCCGTGCCTCTCGTAATCATCATAATTACTGTTTAACGTTATGCCAAAACTAAGATTAGAATAAAGTGGTACAGGAAATTCAAATGGTGTAAATTCTGGTTGTTCAGGCTCTTCTACTATAGGTGATGGTTTACGTTGCTCTTCACCGCCTACGTGACCACGATTCTTACCCCAATAACCTTTATTTGAAACCTTACCTTCACCTTCATTTTCAGAGTAGTACTTATCTTCAGCGGCATGAATAGAAGGAGACAGGGATAATAGCAGCGTAATAGAAGACAATAATACCGTTGGAAGTAGACCATGTGAGCTCATCGAAAACGTACCTTAATAATAAAACAACGAAGCTAAGATAACAAAATTATAGCCTCCAAGCTAATGAATATAATCAATCTCTATAATTACCAATCGGGCATTTAAATATCCCCTTTAACGATTCTATCGCGCCAATAATACCGACAAAAAATAAGTACTATAATCGCGATTATTTCGTCACTTGAGTAGAAAACTAATACCCTCTAGGGCGCTAATCTGCCATAATGGCCGATTAGCGCTCAAAAATTTGACGTGTCTTTGTTTAAATACAGCAAATGATAACTTCATCTTCCTTTTTAACCTCTTGTATACGGTAGTTTTATGGACTTCGAAAGTCTCGATCTAGACCCTGAATTAATTGCAGCACTTACTGATAATAATCTTGTTAAACCAACATTGATTCAACAGCAAGTATTGCCAACTGCCATGGAAGGTAGAGATATCCTTGCATCTGCACCGACAGGTACAGGTAAAACGCTGGCATTTTTATTACCAGCTGTTCAGCATCTTCTTGACTTTCCACGTCGCGAATTAGGCCCTGGACGAGTACTTATCTTGACGCCAACGCGAGAACTCGCGAGTCAAGTATTCCAACAAGCTAAAATGCTAGCTGCCTATACTGACCATAAAGTATCGATGGTAACGGGTGGTGTTGATTATGCGCTACACGCTGAAGTATTAAAAAATAGTCTTGATATTGTCATCGCTACACCGGGTCGTTTATTAGAATATATCCGTCGTGATGCATTTGAATGCGCAGCCGTTGAAGTACTGATTCTAGATGAAGCAGACCGTATGTTAGATATGGGCTTCTATGATGACGTGAAAAAAATCACTGATGAAATGACTCGTCGTCAACAAACAATGCTATTTTCTGCGACCCTAGAAGGTCGTGGTATTGAGCGTTTTGCTGAAGAACTATTGAAAGAGCCAGCTAAATTTACAGCTAATCCTTCACGTAAAGAAAAAGCAAAAATTCACCAACTAATGCATCACGTTGATAATCATGCACACAAGCAAGCCTTGTTAGTGCATTGGTTACGCGACGAAAGCACAACTCGTTCTATCGTATTTGTAAAAACTCGTGAACGTTTGGCTGAATTAGTAAGCTATTTACAGTCTCAAGGTATTCCGTGTGCTTATTTACGTGGAGAGATGGATCAAGCAAAACGTACTCGTTCATTAAATCAATTTAAAAACGATAAAGTAAAAGTACTAATTGCTACTGACGTCGCCGCTCGCGGTATTGATGTTCAAGATGTAAGTCATGTATTTAACTTTGATTTACCACGTAGTGCTGAAGTTTATGTCCACCGTATTGGTCGTACAGCACGTGCGGGTAAGAAAGGTACAGCAATTTCATTAGTGGAAGCGCATGATCTACGTATCTTTGGTAAAATTGAACGTTACACTGAAGAAACAATTAAGCGTCGTGTAATTCAAGGTTTGAAGCCAAACAATAAAATTGCAATATCGAAAACCAAGAAAAAAGCGAAAGTAGCGGCGACTGGTAAAAATAAAGTATCAGCGAAAGCGAAGCTTAAAGCTAAAAAACGCACCAAGAAAAATAAGTCTAAAAGCAAGTAATCGCTAAACAGACGATAGCTTAAATTAGCTTGATTAAAAAAGGCGTTAAATTTATTTAGCGCCTTTTTTGTATCTCAATATTAGATATTGATATTAAATTTTCAAACATAAATTGGGTCTGTATACGATAAGTCATGTCGATAGTTAATTCGTAGGCGAGTATTGAATAGAAAAGCGTTGAATTGTGTATTTATTAAATCCCAGATATAGAAAAGGCAGCACACAGTGCCGCCCTAAGTCTATACTTTCAATCCATGAAACTTGTAGCTACCCTGCTAAGTCCTGACTCTATTCATTCCATTAAATTTCCACTTCCCAATCCGTCGGAGTGTCCTTTTGCCTTCCTAGCACAATAAATCGATCCTGATTTATTTCTGTGTCGCGTCCTGCAACTTAATCCTTTGGTCTTCTTCCTGAAGCTGTCCTTGTGTCGCATCCTGCAACTTAATCCTTTTGGTCTTCTTCCTGAAGCTGTCCTTGTGTCGCGTCCTGCAACTTAATCCTTTGGTCTTCTTCCTGAAGCTGTCCTTTGTGTCGCGTCCTGCAACTTAATCCTTTGGTCTTCTTCCTGAAGCTGTCCTTGTGTCGCGTCCTGCAACTTAATCCTTTAGTCTTCTTCCTGAAGCTGTCCTTTGTGTCGCGTCCTGCAACTTAATCCTTTGGTCTTCTTCCTGAAGCTGTCCTTGTGTCGCGTCCTGCAACTTAATCCTTTAGTCTTCTTCCTGAAGCTGTCCTTGTGCCGCGTCCTGCAACTTAATCCTTTGGTCTTCTTCCTGAAGATGTTCCCGCTCCGTCCTTGTGCTTATAAATATACGTCATTAACGTTTCGCAAGAAGCACGTAAATTCAATTAAATTACAATCTTTTACAAGATCACACACAAGTAAAAATATAAGCCATTGATAAAAATAAGTATAACCGTGAAGCACGAGTATAAGACTAGGTCTAACATCGAGATAAACACAGTGATGTAACGGTTATATCCCTCACCACAAATAGTCGATATCTTACACATTGAAGCCTGCCAGCTCAGTATATAATGTTGTTTATTTAAAATAGACAGAATATACCCAAACTAAAGTTGTAAAACTTAAAATATAGCGATAAATAATGCTGTTAAAACAAACATACCATATACATCTATAAGTAGACCTAAAGGTAAGAAGTAAGGTTATATAGATGGTTGAAGTGAGATGGGTTATGTCAGAAAAATTAGTTGGTGGTAAGTTATATAGCGCTGCTTATATTAAACTCCAGATATAGAAAAGGCGGCACACTGTGCCGCCCTAAAGTCTATATTTTCAATCCATGAAACGTGTAGCACCCCTGCTAAATCCTGACTCTATTCATTCCATTAAATTTCCACTTCCCAATCCGTCGGAGTGTCCTTTTGCCTTCCTAGCACAATAAATCGATCCTGATTTATTTCTGTGTTGCGTCCTGCAACTTAATCCTTTGGTCTTCTTCCTGAAGCTGTCCTTGTGTCGCGTCCTGCAACTTAATCCTTTGGTCTTCTTCCTGAAGCTGTCCTTGTGTCGCGTCCTGCAACTTAATCCTTTGGTCTTCTTCCTGAAGCTGTCCTTGTGTCGCGTCCTGCAACTTAATCCTTTGGTCTTCTTCCTGAAGATGTTCCTGCTCCGTCCTTGTGCTTATAAATATACGTCATTAAGCCTGAGCAACAATCGCGGAAATTCAATTAAATTACATAAATTTACAAGAAAAAAAACACGAAAACCAACAAGTTGTTGATATATATATAAATTGGTATTTTTTACGAGTGTAAGACTAGGTCTAATACTGAGATAAACACAGTGACGTAACGACTATATCCCGACGTCCACATAGTCGATGTCTTACACATGGAATTCTATCTATCCAGCAGATAATATTGTGGATATAAAATACACAGAACATACCCAAACTAAAGTTGCAATAGTTAAAACTTATCGATAAATAACTTTGTTAAAAATAAACATATTATTAACATCTGTATGTATTAGTGCATTTATGCTAATTTATTTTCCAACCTTTTTGCATCTTTGGGATAAAGTGATGAAAACACGGATTACAGAATTATTAGGAATTGAGCACCCTATCGTCTTACCTGGTATGAGTTGGATATCAAAACCAGAACTTGTTGCGGCAGTTTCCAATGCCGGTGGTTTAGGCATTTTAGCAACAGGACCATTGAGCCAAGAAGAAACCCGCACAGCAATCAAAAAGATCCGTGAGCTTACTGACAAACCATTCGGTATTGGCGCTACCTTACTTATGCCAGGAGCGAAAGAAAATGCCAAAATAGGTATTGAAGAACGAGTACCCGTGATTAACTTCTCACTTGGTAAAGGTGATTGGATCGTCGAACAGGTTCACGCTTATGGTGGTAAAGTTATTGCCACTGTCGTTAATGAGAAACATGCGAAGTCTGCACAATCGATTGGCGCCGATGCCTTGATGGTAACAGGCCATGAAGCTGCCGCGCACGGTGGCGATGTCACCTCACTAGTATTGGTTCCCGCGATTGCCAGCGCCGTAGATATTCCAATTATCGCGACTGGAGGTTTTGCTGATGGTAGAGGTTTAATTGCCGCTCTTTCACTTGGTGCTGAAGGGGTTGCAATGGGCTCCCGTTTTGCCACCAGCCAAGAAAGTGCTTTGCATAATAACGTTAAACAAATCATTACTAGCAAATCTGAAAACGATACTATCTATTCGAAAAACTTTGATGGTCTCTATGCCCGCGTTTTAAAAACGCCAGCTTCTATTAAAGCAACCAAAAAGCCAATGAATTTTGTCTTAGCCTTATTTAAATCGGTAAAGGCCGCTAAAATGGTCGATTTACCGTTTTTGAAATTAGTCGCTGGCGTCTTTGTGCAATTCGATAAAATTAAGCAATTGTCATATTTCGGTGCTGCAACTGAAAAACTAGAAGCTGCTACCATTAATGGTGATTTAACTACTGGTGTGCAATTTATTGGTCAATCGCAAGGATTGATTAATGATGTACCAAGTGTAGCTATTATCGTAGATCGTATTATGACAGAAGCAGATAATGTGATTAATAAATTAGCGAAACAATAAGATGATGATAAGCAAGGATGTAGTTAACGACTTCCTTGCTCATTTAGACTGTCCGCGCAATGAGATTATGCAGACCAATCAGATAACGCTTGGAGACTAAAGCTCTGCGCACCGACGCGCATAATCACTTCATTTTGCAATATCTCTAAAATCTCAACATCATCACTCAACCAACTTCCCTCACGTAAGTCTCGGTTATTAAGACGCACGCTACGATTTTGTGGTTTCGACGAATACACATGCGAGCTATAACTAATATTAGGGATTTGCGCACGTAAGTGTGCGGGTAAGTCCTTAATAGGGACAGCATTGTAACTTTCTGCTATCACTTTAGCAGGTATGCTATCAGTATCACTTGTCGCCGTTAACGCCCGATTAAATTTAGCAAGTAGTTCGGCTGACACCTGCTCATTAGCTAACTCATCATTCATCGTTAATAGCTCAGAAGCTTGAGCCTCTTTCACTGCTGGCTTGCTACTCGGTACAATCACTGCAGGTAACTGTTCTGATGAAGGTGATACAGAAGGCGTTACCGGAATATTAACTGCAGATAATGGGTGTTCAAACTCAATATCAGGTAACTTTAAAATAGTCAGCGGATCGGTTTGTTCAACGCCCGTTAAAACAGGCCTTGTTACATTTATATTATGACGAGCATTGTCGTTTGCAAACAAGGCTGGACTCCATAATACACTCACCGCTAAGCTTACACTGATACTGCATAGACTTAGGATTTTACCAACTGCAAGGCTCATTTTTTCTCCGGAATATGTGTTGCCACATTCAATTTAGGCACTGTGCTATCAGCATAATGGACAACTGTCATCATAGTTTGAGGACCAACAATTCCATCAGCGGTTAAACCAGCCTGTTGTTGAAAACGTATCACCTTTTTCATTAATATCGCATCAAACCTCGTACCTGATAAGGCTTTTTCACCAAGCGCTGCGCTCACGTTACGATCTAACCAGCGTATTAGTGTGCCTTTATCATTTTGTTTTAAGCTATTTTTAAAACGACTTGGTGCAGTCCAGAATAATGTGAAATCACCACTCCAATATTTTTCAAACCAAGCTTGGCTCACCAATAAATGGCTGTTGTTTAATTGTAACTCCACACCTGATGACGTAATACTCAACAAGGTTGCGTAATAATCTTCACCGAGGTTATCCAGTAAACGGACGACAGCAGGTAAGTTATATTGTACTAATTGTGCATAATTACCCTGTCGCTGCAGACAACGTAATTTCGCATATTGCGCATTACGACAAGTCGCATCGTTCAATGCAATATCATAGCCCCACTCTTTATATAAAAACTGAGTAGCTGCACTGCTTTGTCGTGCAGAATTAATATTCGCTAATAACGCCTTATCAGATATGACCTCATTCATAACAGGAGGTGCCTCATCTATGACAAGTTTATTTACCTCGTTCTTGTCTGCCGTGTCATTGACTACCACTACTTGTGTCGTTGGCGCTTTATCTATTAGGCGATCAAATAACCCCAGCTGAAAACCAGCCAAACCAAAACCTATTAATACCATGGCTAATGCACCCGCAAATAAGCCTACTTTACTGGACTTGGATTTGCTTGTCCCAGTAACAACGACCGCATTAACGGCTTCTTGTACATGTTGTGGAGTAATTTTATTGGCATTTTCTTTAAACGCATAATACAAGGCTTTATCACACACCAAATTAACTAAACGCGGGATACCTGCAGTATGTTGGTAAATACGCTTTAATACTTTGGTGTTAAATAAGCCTGGATTACCGGATGCGATACTTAAACGGTACGCCACATAACTGGTTAATTCAGATTCTGTTAAAGGCAATAAATGATAACGAGCGGTAATACGTTGCGCGAGTTGGCGTAACTCAGGCTGTTTTAGTTTTTGCTGTAACTCAGGTTGGCCAATTAACACTATGTGTAATAGCTTTTTATGGTCAACATCGAGGTTGGTTAACAAACGTAGTTGTTCCAATGCTTTCGTGGATAATAATTGCGCTTCATCAATCATAACCACGCAGGATTTATGTTGCTGACAATTACTGAGTAGATAATGATGTAATAAATCAAAGAGCACCTTTAAACTCAGCTCATTATTATCATAGTCTAGCTTAAATTGATCACAAAGCGTCGCGAGTAACTCCAGCTCACTTATTGCAGGATTATGAATATAACCCAGGATCGTGTCATTCGTTAAGCCCTCTGCTAATGCACGTGAAACTGTGGTTTTACCGGTTCCCACTTCACCGGTTAACATGACAAATCCACCCGCACCTTGTAATCCATAAGTCAGGTGTGTCAGTGCCTCTTTATGCCTATCGCTCATAAAAAAGAAACGAGGATCGGGAGCAATAGAGAAAGGCATTTCTTTTAAATGAAAAAACTCAGTATACATCTATGATTATCATCCTATAGTTGATGCTTCACGTTAATAGCTAGACAACAAAATGTCAAAAATAGGCGATAAAAATACTACTTTATTCATAAAATAAGTTGTAGTGCTCATTAACCATCAACTGAAACTGAGTTACCGCAAGTAAATCTCCACAATTGACAGCAAAGATCGAATTTATTATTCGGTAAGGTATACTTAAAAAATACCATGTAATTATCTTAAAGCTATCATTAAAGTAAAGTAACAGGGGTTGTTTAGTGCAAATATATTTAGTTGGCGGAGCCGTTCGAGACAAATTATTATCTCTACCGGTAAAAGATAAAGATTTTGTTGTTGTTGGTGCAACACCCGCAGAAATGCTAGAACAAGGCTATCAGCAAGTCGGTAAAGATTTCCCTGTATTCCTACACCCAAGCAGTAAGCAAGAATATGCACTGGCACGAACCGAACGAAAAAGTGGTTCAGGGTATACAGGTTTTACCTGCTATGCAGCACCCGATGTGACGCTTGAGCAAGATCTTGTACGCCGAGACCTGACCATTAATGCTATGGTTGAAGATATGAACGGCCAAACCATCGACCCACTTAATGCCAGAGCAGATTTAGATAATCGCATACTGCGTCATATCTCAGAAAGCTTCAGTGAAGATCCATTACGCGTCCTACGCGTAGCCCGTTTTGCCGCACGTTTTCACCATCTTGGCTTTACTATCGCTAATGAGACACTGACGTTAATGCAGGGCATGACACAGGCAGGTGATCTTGCTGAATTAACCCCCGAGCGCGTATGGCAAGAAGTTGAAAAGACATTATCAGCAGCCAATCCAGAAATATTTTTCCACGTCTTAAATGAAATTGGCGCATTAGCAGTTATCTTACCCGAACTCGATGCCCTCTTTGAGCGTATACATAGCGAAGGTTATAATGAGACTACAACTGTCGGCCAGCAAGCCTTAATTCAGCTACAGCAAACTGCATTACTTTCGGCTGATTTAGCCATTCGCTTTGCTGCATTGATGCAGAAGCTTGATAATTCTCAAGTTAGTATTAAAGCACTGGCCAAACGCTGTAAAGTGCCTAACGAACACCGAGATTTAGCGTTGCTGGTTAGCGCACAACAAGAAAACATTCACAGCGCTCTAACCTTAGAGCCTACTGATATTATCAGCCTTTTCGATAATACTGATGCATGGCGTAAACCTGAACGTTTTCAGCAAATATTGTTAACCTGTTCAAGCAGTAAAGTCTGTAAATTACCCGATGAATATCAACCGACTCAATACCTGACACAAATGCTTAATGCGGCTTGTGATATTGCAGTACAACCGATCATTGCAGCTGGATTCCGTGGTGCGGAAATCAAACAGCAATTAACAACACAACGTATTGCTGCATTAACCACATTACGATCTCAATGAGCACTGGTCATAAATGATGGTTAACATGTAAGATCAAAAAAGGCTGCTACCTCACAGGTAACAGCCTTTTCATCTTTAGTCTTAATGCTAATCGAGGAAGTTAAAGCCCTTGAGTATAGATTAAATAGAACAGACCAGCGCCTAAAAGTAGACGGTAGATAACAAACGGGAACATGCCTAATTTTTCTAGTACTTTCAAAAATACATGGATACAGGCTACAGCACTAAAGAAAGAAATAACAACGCCTAAGCCCATAGCAAACCAATCAACAGCGCGTACTGTCGTAATGATTTCACCCGCTTGCAGGGTTTCAACGACATCACCATTCAGTACTAATTTCAGTGTTAAATAACCACCTGCCATTGCAATAATCGGGATCGACATTAAGAATGAGAAGCGTGCTGCGGCACTACGGCTAAGCCCTAACATTAAACCTGCAGTAATCGTCACTCCCGAGCGAGAAGTACCCGGAACTAACGCCAACATTTGTGCAACACCAATGATTAATGCCCCTTTCCAACCAGTTTTATATTCATCTTTTATTTGCGTGGCATTAGCATCAGCCCACCATAACAACAAGCCAAAGATAATCGTAGTAGTGGCGATCACCGTGGTACTACGCAAATATAATTCAATTAAATCTTTGCCAAAGAAGCCGACTAACGCAGCCGGAATGGTTGCTAATAGTATGCACCATGCTAGCTGACTGTCTTTCGTGTGTTCATGTTTAAACAGAGAACGCACCCAAGCCACAGCCATAGCGCCAACTTCCTCACGGAAATAAATAAGTACCGCTAATAATGTACCTATATGTACAGCAACATCAAAAGCAAGACCTTGATCCTCCCATCCAAGTAATTGTGACGGTAAGATAAGGTGAGCAGAGCTTGATACAGGTAAAAATTCAGTGAGTCCCTGAATCAATGCCAGAACGATCACTTCCAAAGTACTCATTCATATTTCCTTTATTGTAATAGTTAAAAATAAATAGGTTTAAAGATACAGGTTAATACTATAAATAATTCGCATTAACCTTGCTCATTATAACGTCTAAGCCAGCTCAGCTATTTTCGGCCATTGCCACTTAGCGAGCATGAGTACCTGTGTTGATTTGTCAAAGTCACGCCATAATTCAGCCATTGAAATACCAGACACCGGATGACGTAAATCCGGAGCTAGTTCGGCAAGCGGCCATAATACAAAAGCATGATAAAGAATTTCAGCGCGAGGTAAAATAGGCGTTTCAGATTGGATGATATTGTCGAATAACAATAAATCCAAATCTAAGGTTCGGGGTGCATAACGACGATCAGTCGCTTTACGTCCATGTGTGATTTCAAGATCTTTTAAACACTGCATTAATTCGCTAAGCGATAACGATGTGGTAAATTCCACCACTAAATTGTAATAGTTATCACCCGTGCAATTGACAGCCGCACTTTCGAAAATAGGAGAAATACGACAGTCATCAAACATCTTATCAAGATCACGTAGCGCATTCGCGACATGATATTCTTTATCAATGTTACTGCCGATGCCGATATACACTAAAGCCATTACGCTAGCGTTCCATCACGCTGGCCACGTTCAATATATACACCAACCGTTGCCGCATTTGCGACAGCACCAGGTTTACTCAGTTTGAGGCTAATCCAAGGTATACCAAATGTTGTCATTAATAGTTCAGCAACTTGCTCTGCCATTGTTTCAACCAACTCAAAAATATTGTTTTGTGCAAAGTCAGTCACTAACTTAGATACGGCAGAATAATCCAATGCTTTGGTAATATCATCAGTCAGTGCTGAAGGGCGATTATCATGTGCCATTTTCAAATCAAATACTAACCGTTGAATGATCTTTTTTTCCCAATCATATACACCGATCGTGGTAAAAACTTCCAATTTTTCAATAAATACAATGTCCATGAGCTCGTCCGTAGTAAACTTGATAGAGGTCGGATACCCTCGCGAATAAAAAACGCGTATGATAGGTTTCTCAATTTTTATTTATATCTAAAATAAACTACGTAATTGTAAGCCTTGTTACAGCACGTAATTTATTAATGGATATAATAATGCAATAATACAGCAAACCTAGAGAAGAATTAATCAGTAATGACCCTATTGAGCTTAATCTTTATCATTTTCGCCTATCTGCTAGGCTCGATTTCTTCAGCGATCCTTATTTGCCAGCTGTTTCGCTTACCTGATCCACGAAAATACGGTTCACTAAACCCGGGCGCAACCAATGTATTACGTACTGGAAACAAATTCGCCGCAGGCTTAGTTCTCTTTTTTGATATGTTAAAAGGCGCACTACCGGTCTGGGTCGCTTGGTATTTAAACCTCACGCCATTTTCTCTCGGACTCATCGCAATCGCAGCTTGCCTAGGTCATATTTACCCCATTTTTTTTCAATTTCAAGGCGGTAAAGGGGTTGCAACTGCATTTGGCGCGCTACTGACCATAGGTCTTGATTTAGGAGCCTCAATTGTATTGAGCTGGGGGCTATCCTTGGCCGTTACTGGCTATTCGTCAATGGCTGCTATTTTTACTGCTCTCTTCGCGCCAATTTACACTCTTATTTTTAAAGCCCAATATACCCTACCCGTTGCCATGCTATCTTGCCTTATTATTTGGCGTCACTACGACAATATTATGCGTCTGCTGCAAGGCAAAGAAGATAAGATCTGGCACAAAAAGAAAAAACGTTAAATTACAATGCAATACAAAAGCTAGCGTCTACGACAGGTATATAATTCGTTAATATACCTCGATTATACTTACGTCGTTAAATTAAAAGCATAAAAATGCTGTTCGTGAATTTTTATTAAAAAAATCGACACAATTAATTAATTTTCAGTTAGAATGCCCCCCATCTGCGGTACGTTATATATCTAAAGCTATTTAACAAGCAAATTGCTTCTTAAAGTTAGTCGATATAAAAGGAACATAGTGCAGGATGTTTCCGTAAAAGGCCAAGCGACCTTTTCCGAAAACATCCTTCTATAAAAATGTACTTTGAGGTAATCGTAAAATGGACAACGCTCGACCTATTCGCCGTGCACTTATCAGTGTGTCTGATAAAACTGGTATTGTAGAATTTTCTCGCGGCCTAGTAGAACAAGGCGTCGAATTATTATCTACTGGCGGGACAGCTAAATTATTAGCTGAAAATGACATCCCAGTAATAGAAGTTTCTGACTATACAGGCCATCCAGAAATGATGGATGGTCGTGTTAAAACGCTACATCCTAAAGTACATGGTGGCATTCTTGGCCGTCGTGATATTGATGTTGAAGTAATGTCAGAGCACGGTATCAACCCGATTGATATTGTAGTTGTTAACCTTTACCCATTTGCCAACACTGTTGCCAATCCAAATTGCAGCCTAGCTGACGCCGTTGAGAATATCGACATCGGTGGTCCAACAATGGTTCGCTCTGCAGCTAAAAACCACAAAGACGTGACAATTGTCGTTAACGCTAGCGATTATGACCGTGTATTAAGTGAAATGTCTGCAAACAATACCTCACTGACTCATAAAACCCGTTTCGACCTTGCTATTGCAGCATTTGAACACACAGCTGCTTATGATGGCATGATCGCAAACTACTTCGGTACTATGGTTCCGAGTTATGGCGACAACACAGAAGGTGATGAAGAATCTAAATTCCCACGCACATTCAACAGCCAGTTCATCAAAAAACAAGATATGCGCTACGGTGAAAACAGCCACCAAGAAGCCGCATTCTATGTTGAAAAAAATACCACTGAAGCATCTGTTGCAACAGCAACACAGCTACAAGGTAAAGCATTATCTTATAACAACATCGCAGATACTGACGCAGCACTCGAATGTGTGAAAGAATTCGATGCACCAGCATGTGTGATTGTAAAACACGCAAACCCATGTGGTGTTGCTATTGGTGACGATATCTTAAGTGCTTACGACAGTGCATTTAAAACAGATCCCACATCAGCATTCGGTGGCATCATTGCTTTCAACCGTGAACTTGACGCAGTAACTGCACAAGCAATCGTTGACCGTCAATTTACGGAAGTAATCATAGCTCCATCAGTCAGTGCTGAAGCAAGCACAATTGTTGCGAGCAAGAAAAATGTTCGCTTACTTGAATGTGGTGAATGGACAGCTAAAAACGGTGAGTTCGATATTAAACGTGTTAACGGCGGTATCTTAGTACAAGATCGCGACCGTGGCATGGTTAGCCTAGACGACTTGACGGTTGTATCTGAGCGTCAACCAACAGAACAAGAACTGACTGACCTACTATTTTGCTGGAAAGTAGCTAAGTTTGTTAAATCAAACGCAATTGTTTACGCAAAAGATGGCGTAACGGTTGGTGTTGGCGCAGGTCAAATGAGCCGCGTTTACAGTGCTAAAGTTGCTGGAATTAAAGCCGCTGACGAAGGTCTTGTGGTTGAAGGTTCAGTTATGGCATCGGATGCATTCTTCCCATTCCGTGACGGCATTGATGCTGCAGCGGCTGCGGGTATTACATGTGTAATCCAACCAGGTGGTTCAATCCGTGATAATGAAATTATTGATGCGGCTAACGAACACGGTATGACAATGATCTTCACAGGTATGCGTCACTTCCGTCACTAAGCCTGTTGGAAAAGCACATTAGTTAAAAATACAGTCAGAGTAGTGACACACACAACTCTGACTGTACTGCTCTCATTCAATTATAAATCTTGCTAAGTATCGCAGAGTACCCCCAAGATTAGCGCATAAAGTAAAAGGAATAACATCATTATGAACGTATTAATTATTGGTGGCGGTGGTCGTGAACACGCCCTAGGTTGGAAAGCGGCTCAGTCTAAAAATGTTGAAACTGTATTTATCGCACCTGGTAATATTGGTTCTTCGCTAGAAAACAAATGTAAGAATGTACCTATCCAAGTGGAAGATATTCCAGCATTGGTTGCATTCGCACAAGAAAACAAAATTGAACTAACGATTGTTGGCCCTGAAGTACCATTGGTACTTGGCGTTGTTGATGCGTTCCAAGCAGAAGGTTTGGCTATCTTTGGTCCAACACAAGGTGCTGCACAATTAGAAGGCTCTAAAGCATTCTCAAAAGACTTCTTTGCACGTCATAATATTCCAACAGCTGCATACCAAAACTTCACTGAAATCGCACCAGCAAAGGCGTATATAAGCGAAATGGGCTGCCCAATTGTTATTAAAGCTGACGGCCTAGCGGCAGGTAAAGGCGTAATTATCGCTGAGACTGAAGCGCAAGCATTTGCTGCAATTGATGACATGCTTGAAGGTAACAAGTTTGGCGATGCTGGTGCACGCGTAGTTATCGAAGAATTCTTAGTGGGTGAAGAAGCAAGTTTCATCGTGATGGTTGATGGCGAAAATATTCTGGCGCTAGCAACAAGCCAAGATCACAAAGCACGTGACAATGGTGATAAAGGTCCAAACACAGGTGGTATGGGCGCTTACTCCCCAGCCCCAGTAGTAACACAAGCGGTTCATGACTTCGCGATGAATGAAGTGATCCGCCCGACGGTTGATGGCATGAAAGCAGAAGGGAATACCTACACTGGTTTCCTATATGCCGGTCTGATGGTTGCACCGGATGGCACAGCAAAAGTATTAGAATATAACTGTCGTTTTGGTGATCCAGAAACACAGCCTATCATGATGCGTTTAAAATCAGATCTTGTTGAACTTTGTCTTGCTGCTGTTGCAGGTAAACTAGACACAGTGACTGCGGATTATGACGAACGTGCTGCGGTTGGTGTGGTGATCGCGGCTGGCGGTTACCCTGCTGATTACGCAAAAGGCGAGATCATTACGGGCCTACCTAAAGCGGACTCAACTGAAAGCAAAGTGTTCCATGCAGGTACAGCATTGCAAGGTGACAACATTGTGACTAACGGTGGTCGTGTTCTTTGTGCAACTGCGCTGGGTAATACAGTAACAGAAGCACAAGAAAATGCGTATAAGCTAGCGGCACAAATCAATTGGGAAGGTGCTTTCTACCGTACCGATATTGGTTACCGTGCTATAGCGCGTGAAAACCAAAAATAGTCAGACACTATTTTGATGTTATAAAGATGAGCAGCCACTGGTTGCTCATTTTTTGCTTGTAATATAGCTATTTTGACGCTTTAGGTGGAAATTTACTTAAGATACTTTTCACCACATCTGCAACTAACTTATCCATTTCAGCCGCATCTGTCGATTCAGGTAGACGTTTACTCCCTATGCCTCGCCAAATTAGCTCTAAGCTTGTTGGGTCAATCACATCGACAACAAGGCTACCTTGCTGGTATTCATCAATACGGGTTTCTGTGTGCGCGCTCAGTGACATGCCTCGGTGTCCATAACCAACACCCCAACCCCAACTTGGGCCATAGCCGGAATAATTATCATAAGTACGAATATTAGTTTTCTTTTCCGAGGTAATACTGTAATTCACATAAAAATCAGGCGCAGTCGAAAATGAAAAACCTTGTGCAACAAGCTGCTTGTCAATCGCTTTGGTGATACGAACATCCATGATTCGATTATTAAGATAAGCATTTTCCTTTTCAACTTTTGCCGATTCAGGTAACCAATTAAACCCTTTCAACGTGGTAAAATCAGCACTTTGATCGTAATCTGTACTCACTTTAACGGTGGAGCATGCGGCCAAAACCAAGCTAAGCAACGCAACCAAATAACCTTTTTTATTAACCAACTGTCGTGCTTTCATAACATCTCCTATACCCAACATACTTCATAATGCGGGATAACCTTTTTGAAAGTTATCATTAGTCCTGCCATTTAAATTAGCACTAATACGAGGTAAAGATAATAAAAAATGATTAATGTTCAGTCTGAAGTCACTATAATTTATACACAACTAGACGACTGCAGCAGGTACTTTCGAAACTAATAGCCATACACCAAGTAATACAAATACCGCCCCCATGATCTTATGTTGGTAGATATGGAAACGTTCGTTCGTTAATAGCGATTTACCTAATGTACCGACAGTGACCACAAGTAATAAGTTAAACAATAAACCTAATGCATTAAGCAGTAAGCCTAACACCAGCATTTGTTCCCCAGATGAAGCTTCAATATTTGGTGACACGAACTGTGGTAAAAACATCACGAAGAACAATAATGCTTTTGGATTTAATAAATTAGTAAATACCGCTTTACGATACAGCGAACGAGCCATTTTATTGGTTTGATCTATTTCAGGCGCGACAACAGAGCTAGTACGTAAACAACCCCACCCCATTTTAAGTAGGTATAACCCGCCCAATAAATGTAGTGTCTTAAGTGCCATTGGACTCATAGCTATCATCACAGATACGCCCATTGCCGCTAACAACGTGAAAGCAATACCTGATGTGGTAATACCTAATGTGGTAAAAAAGCCCACCTTTCGGCCATAGTTTAAGCTTGAACTGGCAATTAATAACATGCTAGGTCCAGGGATCAATAATAACGCCACAACAGCAGTTAAATACAGGGGCAGAATAGAGAAATCAATCATTAGATGGTCGCGTTGCAAAATAAAAAACCAGATTGTAATACAACTAGCAACATTTTAATCTATTTTTAATCAAAAAAGTAAAAATCAATGACGAACGTATTTATGACGGTATAGGTTCTTCTAAAAAGTACCCAAATAGCACCATTGAAACCTGTCATTATATTCAATCAGATATTAGATGGTGGTGTGGTTGCCCATACGCTTACGATCATGTTAAGCAAGTTTAAAATGTCATGTGCTTTCACCGATAGAAATGTCGCATTGGCTACTTATCCGATTTTAGTGGTTCGCGTAAAATAGGATTGTAACAAAGTCCCTTAGGCGTGATATAAAGGATAAGAAGCTAAAAACTTAAAAAGGATTAAAGTATGTTTAGTTTACCTAAGCCAGATCTTAAAAATGGGGTCAGCGACAAAGAATGGCAACTTAGAATAGATCTGGCTGCTTGCTATCGGTTGGTTTCGCATTTTAACTGGGATGATTTAATTTATACGCATTTATCAGCCCGTATCCCAGGAACGCGACATTATTTGATTAATGCTTTTGGTCTTGCGTTCGATGAAGTGACCGCATCTAACCTGGTTAAAGTCGATCTCGCTGGAAATATTATCGATGATAGTCCTTTTAGTATTAATCCTGCTGGTTTTACGATTCACAGCGCTATTCATGAGGTTCGTGAAGATGCACATTGCGTTATACATTTGCATACAGCAGAAATGATAGCAGTCGCAACACAAAAACAAGGCTTGTTACCTTACAGCCAATATTCTATGTTTTCATTATCATCACTTTCTTATCATGCTTATGAAGGGCTTGCTGTGGATAGTTCTGAGAAACAGCGTTTGCAGGATGATCTCGGCCATACTAATTATATGTTATTAGTTAATCATGGTGGTTTAACATTAGGGCCCACTATTGGTGATGCCTTTATGCGTATGTATGATTTACAGCGTGCTTGTGAAATACAAATAATGATCCAATCAGCTGGACAGGATATTACTCCTGTACCACAACCAATTTTAGATAATATTTATAAGCAAGCTAACATTGTTCATACGGGTTCAACTGGTGGGCAGCTTGCATGGCCAGCTATGTTACGTAAGGCTTATAAATTAGATCCTAGTTTTATGGAATAATATAGTCGTAATAAAAATATAATAGGGAGAGTTAGATGAAAGTTACGTGGATTGAAGTATTTGATATTCACTGCCCAGACCGTGCAGGATGGAATCCGATATTTGTTCGTATTCATACAGATGAAGGAATAAGTGGTGTCGGTGAAGCAGGCTTGGCGTATGATTTGGGTCATAGTGCTGCGGCTAATATGATTAAAGAAATGGCAGAAGCATTCCTAATTGGACATGACCCTTTTCAAACAGAAAAACTTTGGTCTCGTATGTTACGAGAGAGTTTTTGGGGATTAGGTGGAGGACCTATCGTTTATGCAGCGATGAGTGCTATTGATACCGCATTATGGGATATTAAAGGGAAAGCACTGAATCTTCCAGTTTACCAACTTTTAGGTGGTAAAGTGAATGATGAACTACGTACTTATGCATCTCAGTTACAATTTGATTGGGATGATGAATTCAAAGCTTTATCTCACCCAGAAGAATATGCTGAAGCGGCATTAAAAGCGGTAGCGCAAGGTTATGACGCCGTGAAGGTTGACCCTATTATGTATGATAAAAATGGGAATACTTATTACGAACGCACTAAAATTATTTCAAAAGCAGAAATGAAACTATACCGTAGTCGCATGCAAGCAATTCGCGATGCAGTAGGCGACGAAGTTGATATTATTTTTGAGTGCCATAGTTTACCTGGAGCAACTACAGCGATTCAGCTAGGAAAAATTGCAGAAGAATTCGGTTGTATGTATTACGAAGAACCTGTTAATTATTTGAACCACTCTTTGCATGCTAAAGTGGCGGATAAAGTTGCAGTGCCTATTGCGGGTGGAGAGCGGTTATATAATCGTTGGGGTGTTCGTCCATATTTAGAAGACCAAAGTATTGATGTACTTCAACCCGATATTGGCTTATGTGGTGGTTTTACCGAAACGAAAAAAGTGTGTGATTATGCAGACATCTTTGATGTTCGTATTCAAGCCCACGTATGTGGTGGACCTGTTGCAACAGCTGCATCCTTACACCTCGAAACCGCGATCCCCAATTTCCTTATTCATGAGCATCATACCTATGCGATAAAGAAATGGAATCGAGAGCTGTGCATTCAGGATCCTCAACCTGAAAATGGTGTATTTAAAGTATCTGAAGCGCCGGGTATCGGAATTGAACTTAATGATGATCTTGTTATGCGATCACCTCGCATTGAGATTAAATAAATATAGAAAATGATAATCGATTCTAGAGTCGATTATCATTTAAAACTGATAAATTCTCTTGGCATTGGTATGACACAGTTTTTCTAATAAAGCTCGTGGTAGGCCTAGCGCTTTGTAGTAAGCCCAAAGTTCTTGATAACTAGTTGTAAATAGGGCTAGTGGAAAATTACTCGCTAACATAATACGATCTTCTCCAAATAAAGAAAGTAGTTCTGTAATTACAGTATCAATCGAATTTGTATTTATATAATCTCGTCGAGTCATTTCCCAGCCCGAAGCTTTTACAACGATATTCGGAAAAGCGGCGAGTGATACCATACCATTCTTCCAGCATTGTAATGTTTGATGCGTGGAATCTAAAGGTGCAAAAGCCGCATGGCTGATGATAAATGTAAGCCCTAAATTTTGTCTTGCTACATTGACTAATGCGTTTATGCCCTTTGTATCGCTCCCTGATAACTGGGCTTCAAAATGTAATCCAGTTGTTGCAAGGTAGACTAGGTTCATTTGAGCGACATCTGATGTCAGCAATAGATGAGCTTGTTCATCTAGAATATGGCGGACTCCAATGACAGAAGAGAATTTCTTAAGCCTTGTTATATGGCCAATGAAGTCTTCGGAAGCAAGCATCAAGTCGATACAAGCTACACTTTTAAAGCGGCATGAAATAGTGCTTTCAAGCCATTCAATCTCCCGCCAAGGAGAGTCATTGTCAAATCCAGCTTCAATATGAACAAAACCACTGAGTGTTAAAGGGGACTTCAATATCAGATCATTTTCAGAAAAGTCGTTATTGATAATCTCTTTATCTGACCAATAGGGAGGGTTCTCTGGTTTTAACCAAGCATAGCTGCCTTTATTTCTATCAAATAAATGAATATGAGGATCAATAATATTATCCATCACTTCGCTGTATAGCCGCCATCAATCATTTGCAAACTCCCTGTAATAAAGCTGGCCTTATCACTTGCTATGAAATACGTTAATTCGGCGACTTCTTCTGGTTGCCCAATTCGACCTAATGGTTGTAGTGCAGATTCTTCTTTATGGATATTGTCTTTATTTGCACCAGTACGAGCGCAATAATTATCGATAGCGGTATGGTATAGTGGTGTTTCAATGGTTCCTGGGCAAACAGCATTTGCTCGGATATTATATCCGGCATAATCTAAAGCGGTCGTTTTTGCTATTGAGGCGAGCGCATGTTTACTTAAATTATAAGCAAATGAATTATGGTGTGCGACAACTGATTGATCTGATGCGATTAAAACAATAGAGCCCTGTTTACGGGACTTCATGACAGGTAAAACAGCTTGAATCGCAAAATAAGCGCCTTTTACATTAATTGCAAAAAGGCGATCGAAATCTTGTTCTGATGTGTTTTCGATATTTGAATTTAGGTGGATACCCGCATTACAAATTAATGTATCAATATGCTGTTCTTTTTTTATAATTGCAGACATTGCGGCATTAACGTGCTCTGAATTACTAATGTCACAAGCAATAAATTCACCAACAGAACCCGCTTCTATATCTAGGTTATATACGTGATAGGATTCTTCTGTAAATTTCTTGATAATAGCTAAGCCAATGCCTTTACTACCACCCGTCACAATTGCGACTTTCTTCATTATTTTTCCTTTTATAATTTTATATATGAGAAATCTGATCTTATGGACATAATAATGTTAATGATGATGGGGTATATCAAATTTTTAAATCAAATATACTATTATAAAAACAAATAATAATTTTATGAACCATTGCTTGATGCTGTAGTCAGATTAAGTGCAAGAGTTGTTTTTTCATTTTTTGGGAGCCTTATTAAGGCTCCTTTTTTTTATTTTCCAACTATTACAATTATTTATGAACCATAACTCAATTCCGTAGTCTGATTCATTGCAAGAGTTGTTTTTTCATTTTTTAGAGCCTAATTATAGGCTCTTTTTTTTATCTATTTTTTAGTTGTTGCAAAGTATTCACTTAAGAACGTATCAAAATCAAGCTTGTCGTCAGCCTCGATCTGCTGTTGTTGCACGACTGACTGCTGCTGCATTTGCTTGAAATAAGTATCATCCCAATACGCATAATCTGTCGCTAATAACTCTGCTTTATACTTTTTAGCTAAGTTTAAAATAAAATCATTATGCTCTAGACCTTGTGCCTTCATTGCCGTAAGCACTTGCCCAGACAATAATGATTCTGGACGATTAATCAATGTCTGCTGTTCAGCGACCGCTTTCGAAAAATTACTCGCAGCAGTCTCCGTAGCGAGTTGTGCACCATCTAATAGCCCAGCTACCAATTGTACTTCAGTAAGAATATGAGTGGCAACATCAGCAAGTACTTGTTCCTTACCATCGAATTGTAATGTTAAGCCAGGTTTACGTCCTTCCATTACCACTTTCGTGCTGTTATCACGACAGATAGCCATTTCGTCGGCTGTCATCGGAGCTGAAGGCTGCAGTGCCATCCAAACTAATAAACTGTCTAACACAGACATCTGCGCAGTGGTAATACCGGTAGCAACAAATGGATTCACATCCAAAGAACGAATTTCTATGTACTCAATACCACGAGCTGCTAATGCTTCCGACGGTTTTTCATTTGACTTAGCCACACGTTTAGGTCTAATCGGCGCGTACAGTTCATTTTCGATCTGCAAAACATTATCATTAAGCTGGCGATACTCACCATCAACCTTAATACCGATATTTGCAAATTCAGGGGCTTTTGTTTTAATCGCTTTCTTCAAACTATCGGTATAATTTTCTAACCTGTTATGACAAATAACCAAATCATCTTGGGCATTATTGGTATAACCCAGATCACTCATGCGTAACGATGTCGCATATGGCATATATAATGTGTCTTCACCCAATGTTGAGAACGGTGTTTGTTTCTCCGTCGGTAAGAATGAACGGTTTAACGCAGGAGAAGCACCAAATAGATAAGGGACTAACCAACCATGACGGTAAAAATTACGGATAAGTCCCATATAACTATCAGAAATAAAATCTTGGAGTTCGCCAGTTTCATCCTTTAGATCATAAAGCGTTTGCCAAAACGTAATAGGTAATGACACATTATAATGCAGACCTGAAATAATTTGCATGCTACTGCCATAACGATGCTTTAAACCGATTCGGTAAGTGTGCTTCATTTTACCTGTATTCGATGTACCATATTTAGCTAATGGAATACTTTCAGCATCACAAACCTGGCATGGCATACTTGAAGGCCAAAACAATTCCCCATCAAGGTTTTTAACTACATTGCGATGGATATCACTCAATTGCTGTTGCGCCTTGGCGGCACTATCGCTGACAGGCGTAATAAATTCTAATAAGCTTTCAGAATAGTCTGTGGTAATGTGCTGATGACTTAATGCTGAGCCAAACGCTGCAGGATGGCTGTTCTGTGATAAACCGCCTGCTTCATTTACGCGTAAACACTCTCGTTCAATGCCGCGGGTGATGCCGTTTAGCGACTGTATATTGCTTGGCTCTGATAATTTTGAGATCAGAGATTTAAATGTAACGTTCAAATTAAATCCACCAATGAACTATATAAAAGTATCACCTTAAAAATTGCACGATCAATGGAGCAATCTTTAAGGTTAATTTCAAGTCTATTATTTATCTAACAGATCAAAAACTTGAATATCTAAACCAAAGTCTTGAACCTGTTTTTCAATCAACTGACGATCACCGACCACAATAACAGAAAATTTATCGCTCGATAAGTAAGTCTTTGCTAATGCCTGAATTTCAGACTTATTCATCGTTTGAATAATCTTGGCTTGCTGCTCTACAAAATCAGGTGATAAATCCAATAATAATAGCTGCATTAAGAAATTAGACTTCTGAGCTGGTGTTTCATAAGACAAGGCTTCTTGCTGTGAAATCGCACTTTTCATATAAGTCAGTTCGGAATCAGTGATACCACCATCTGTATAAGTTTTTAATTCTTTTAGCGTTTCTTTGATTGCATCGCCAGTTACTTCAGCCCGAACATCCGCCGATGAAGAGAAAAAACCATATTCACGGTCAGCATAAAATCCTGTCATCGCTCCGTATGTATACCCTTTATCTTCGCGTAGGTTCTGATTCAAGCGGCTATTAAAGTTACCACCTAAATTAAAGTTCATTAAGTTCGCTTTGAAAAAATCACCTGTCACATCATACGCTACCGCGGGTGATATTACTTTAATTACAGATTGTACCGCCCCTGGCTTATCAACTATATAAAGTGTGTTCGGTTGCCATAACGGTGCTTTTGCTAGAGGCGGGTAAGTCACTGCGGGCAAATGAGCGCCTTGCTGTAAAAAATCTAACGACGTCGTAACAGCGACTTCACTAACATCACCAACCACCACGATTTTAGCTTCTGCTAAGTTATAATATTGCTGATAGTAAGCCAATACATCATCACGCGTTAATGCTGCTTGATTTTTCAATGTACCAGATGATGGGTTGCCAGTAACACGCTCCTCACCATACAAAATACGTTGTGTAGCTAATTGCCCTAACCAACCAACTCTTTGCTGATTTTGTAATGACGCTTGTCTTGACTGTGCTTTAATACGCGTGAAATCAGCGTCTACAAAACCCGGTTTAAACAGTTTCTCTTCTAATATTGCTAATGTTGCAGGTAAATTTTTCGATAAACTGTTAACACTTATGCTCGTACCATAAAGGCCCGCAGAGAAATTAATGCTACTGCCGAGTGATTGTAATTGATCGTTGAGTTCTGCCGATGAATGCAGCGTTGTAGATTGATTCATCATAGCGGCCGTTAATTTTGCAATCCCTTGTTTATCAGCACTTTCAACACGTCGCCCACCTTTTACATTAATCTGTATACTCACGGTAGGGGTTTCATCGTATACCGTACCAAGCACTTGAATGTCATTCGCGAGTGATTGACGCCATAATGTCGGTAATGTTTGCTGTGGATTATCGCCCGCTTTTGGCATCACTGAACGATCAAAAGTATCTTTCGTCGTTCTGACTGCTAATGTTTGAGCTAACGGCGCATTTTGCTTACCAATATCACGTGGTGCAGGTGTAAACGTCGAAGCATGGGCAACATATTCCAACTTACCTTTAGGCACAACACTCATGATCACTTTGGGTTTATTTTCGAGGTATTTTTTATAACCAACAATCCCTTCTTCTGCAGTGATCGTATTAAAAACGGATAACCCCTTCGTTAAGTAATTAGGATCATTCATCAAGGTTTCACCTAACGCAAGCTCTTTTGCTTTTCCTGCAACACTTTGCATACCAAATATCGTGGAGCTTTCAATGATCGAGCGTAACCGAGTTACTTCAGAAGATGCGATACCTTTATCTGCTAACTCTTTCATCGACGCATTAATCTTCGCCAATAACGGGGCCAGCTCCATTCCTTTAGCTGGGTTCGGTTGCGTATAGATATCAAAAGTACAACTTAGTTCGCTACAACTATGATAAGCAGCTACATTCGTTGCATAACCAGTTTCCACCAAATTCTTATACAAAAGTGAGTTTTTCCCACCGCCTAAAGCATAAGCAAACAGATCGAGCGGAGCTTCATCTTTATGCCCCATATATACCGTTGGATAACTGATATACAGCATCGGCTGTGGCACGTTATCTTCTAAGGTAATATAACGATCGTTATCAATACTCACAGGCACAGGTTGCATATCTTTTACTTCAGGACCTTCCGGAATGGTCGAAAAATACTGATTTACCCACGCTAAGGTCTCCGCTTTATCAAATTTACCCGCAATCGTCAGTGTTGCATTGTTCGGCCCATACCAACGTAAGAAGAATTGTTTTAAATCATTCACATCAACACGGTCTAAATCTTCAACATAACCAATTGGCTGCCAAGCATAAGGATGATCCCGTGGATATAAAGCTTCACCTACACGTTCACCAAGTAAACCGTAAGGGCGATTATCAACGCGTTGTGAACGCTCGTTTTTAACCGTAGCACGTTGGATCTCAAATTTACGTTGATCAACCGCATCTAATAAAAAACCCATACGATCGGCTTCTAACCACAGTATTTTTTCTAATTGATTCGCAGGTACGGTTTGGTAATAATTCGTTCTATCTTGATTGGTACTGCCGTTCATCGAACCGCCAGCTTCATTAACAATTTTGAAATGCTGCTGATCACCCACATTTTTACTGCCTTGGAACATCATATGCTCGAAAAAATGCGCAAAACCCGATTTACCGAGCTCTTCACGTGCAGAACCAACATGGTAAGTCATATCAATATACGTTAGCGGGTCAGAATCGTCTTCGTGTAAAATAACGGTAAGGCCATTACTTAACTGGTACTTTTCATAGGGTATTAGCAAGCTTCCTGACACTTTTTCTTGCTGATCCACTAATGTCATTCCACTCGGCAATGCTGCGATATCACTGTCTTTATCAAATAATGAGCACCCACTAAGTAACAGCATTGAAGAGCTCAGCACCACTGCACCATAAAAAGAATTCAAACGCATCAAAAATTCCTCGTTAATTTTAAATTGAATATAAAATAATTAGCTAATAGAAACTCATAAACCAGATAATAACTGCATAGCGAATTGACTTACCTAGCATAATAGCGATAAAAGAAAGTACAGGATTTAAACGTAACCAACCTGCTAATAAACAAAAAACATCACCGAAAACAGGTAACCAACTAAATAGCAAGCTACTCCAACCCCATCGTTGGATCACGCTGTGTACACGGCGGTAGTGCTTATTTTCTGAAAAATCAATCGGCTTTTTCGCATAAATAAAATACCCCATGTAAAAGGTAAGGATAGACCCTAATACATTGCCACTGGTCGCCATAATAAAAAGCTGCCAATGCGACCACGAACCTTCAACAAGCATCGCGGTTAACAGTATTTCTGAACTACCAGGTAAAATGGTCGCAGACGTAAAACTACTAAAAAACAATAACCAAAGACCCATCTAATCCTCTAAATCTCATCTACCCACGGTTACCCACAGTATTACCACTAAGAGAATTAAGTCACACTATAATATTGAAGTTAGACGTATAATCAAAGTTAAGCATGTTAATGTTATGCTTAACGCACTTATGGATACACAGACTGGTAATATTTAACTGTTCTATAAATATTACGTGCATAATTAAAAGTGGTAGGACAGTTTAGCCACTATATAATTCAATAAACAGTGATAAATCGCTACATTGGGGAGTTTATGTTTAAATTTTTTCTATTACCTTTAGTACTAAGTATCTTGTGGTTTGGATTCTTGCAATATAATAACTGGAGTATACAACAAGGTAAGAAAGGTTTTATCTATATTATTGGCGGCACAACGGCCATCATCGCATTTCTTAGTTTGATGATATACCTTACTCGCTGAGCACCAGACGAGAATTGCATCTTATAAAGGCGAATCAGTCTTACTTTATTATCTAACGAGAAAGCCCCAGCCACATATGCAACCAAGATAAACCACCACCCGATTCTGTAATGATAACCAAAAATAACAATATAGCGGAACGCCCATAATCAGCAGATAGTTGGTGAGGTAAATTTCAGGCATAAAAAAACCGCAATTAAGCGGTTTCTTTATTTAATGGCGGAGAGGGAGGGATTCGAACCCTCGATGGGATTTAAAGCCCATACTCCCTTAGCAGGGGAGCGCCTTCGGCCACTCGGCCACCTCTCCACACAAACCCTATTATTATGAAAAACATCGACAATGTAAAGACTTACATCGGAAAAATCATAATAATATAATAAATGGTGCGGATGGGAGGATTCGAACCTCCGACCGCCTGGTTCGTAGCCAGGTACTCTATCCAGCTGAGCTACATCCGCACAAAAAATTATATTTAAAATAGATGGTGCGGATGGGAGGATTCGAACCTCCGACCGCCTGGTTCGTAGCCAGGTACTCTATCCAGCTGAGCTACATCCGCACATTTTCTATTTTAAGAACTTGTTTTATTTTACCGTTTAACGAATTAAACCATAAAAATTAAATTGTGGTTTGAACAAATGGTGCGGATGGGAGGATTCGAACCTCCGACCGCCTGGTTCGTAGCCAGGTACTCTATCCAGCTGAGCTACATCCGCACATAATTTGTTCTGTTAGGTTTACGTTCTACAACGTCTAGTTTGAAATCTCTAGTTGATTTGAATAAATGGTGCGGATGGGAGGATTCGAACCTCCGACCGCCTGGTTCGTAGCCAGGTACTCTATCCAGCTGAGCTACATCCGCACATAATTTATTCTGTTATATCTATTCTTGAGTTAAAACCAATGGTGCGGATGGGAGGATTCGAACCTCCGACCGCCTGGTTCGTAGCCAGGTACTCTATCCAGCTGAGCTACATCCGCACATATTTGGTCTAACGTATAATTTTCATAATTAGATTAAGTGTTTTCAACTTCTACTAACTACTTAGAATTAATTCTAATCGAAATAATGGTGCGGATGGGAGGATTCGAACCTCCGACCGCCTGGTTCGTAGCCAGGTACTCTATCCAGCTGAGCTACATCCGCATACAATTATTTCTTACAACGACCAAAAAGCTGACCGAAACACTATAACACATTTTCAAACATGTGATAGGAGTAGGACAACAATGGCGGAGAGGGAGGGATTCGAACCCTCGATGGGATTTAAAGCCCATACTCCCTTAGCAGGGGAGCGCCTTCGGCCACTCGGCCACCTCTCCGTGTTGTTGGCGCTCATAATACGGATACTGGAAAATAAGTCAAATGTTAATTAACCACCCTCAAGTAACTGTTTAAGTTTCAAACAACAAAACTACTATTGCAGCATAAATAGGATGAAAGTCCCAAAATAGTCAAAAAACAGATAAAAAAAAGGGCTTAGCTATCGCTAAACCCAATCTGTAATAATTTTATTATTCTAATTTAGAAGTTGCCTTCAGGGCTTTCGCCTTTTTCTGCTTGAATTCGCATGTAGATCTCTTCACGGTGAACAGATACTTCTTTAGGCGCATTAACACCGATACGAACTTGATTACCTTTAACACCTAGAACAGTAACTGTAACTTCATCACCGATCATAAGTGTTTCGCCAACACGGCGCGTCAATATTAGCATTAATTTATTCCTCAACTAATTCATTATATTTTTGTTAAGCCGCTTATTATTCTATTAAAAGCTTCAATGTAAAACAAGAAAAGAATAAATAAGACTTAATTTGCTGTTAATTCACTCAGTTCAAGCAACATCTAAGTTGAATGCAGCGTGCAATGCACGTACACCGAGTTCTAAATACTTTTCGTCAACGATCACTGAAATCTTAATTTCAGAGGTTGAAATCAACTGCATGTTGATCCCTTCACTGCCTAAAACTTCAAACATTGTTTTAGCGACACCTGGATGATTCCACATACCGACACCTACTATTGAAATTTTAGCAATACGATCGTTACCTTGCACATCTTTTCCAGATAATTCTTCGCAAGTCTTTTCCAAGAGAGCTCTCGCGGCTTGGTAATCGTCACGATGAACAGTAAAGGTAAAATCAACAAGACCATCTTCACCATGTGCATTTTGGACGATAACGTCAACATCAATACCGGCATCACCAATTGGCGTTAAGATATTGGCTGCGACTAAAGGTTCATCAGGGATACCTGATATTGTTAAACTTGCTTCATCGCGGTTAAACGCAATGCCAGATATGATTGCTGATTCCATTTTTTTTACGTCCTCGTAAGTAATCAATGTCCCTTCACCTTCTTCAAATGAAGATAGAACACGTAAAGGTACATTGTATTTCCCTGCAAATTCGACCGAGCGAATTTGTAATACTTTGGCACCTAGGCTCGCCATTTCAAGCATCTCTTCGAAAGTGATGCAATCTAATTTCCGTGCGCGCGGTTCAACCCGAGGGTCGGTGGTATAGACGCCATTAACGTCAGTATAAATCTGACATTCATCAGCTTTCAGTACAGCTGCAATTGCAACTGCGGTTGTGTCCGAGCCGCCGCGCCCTAACGTCGTGATATTATTATCTTCATCACGACCTTGGAAACCTGCAACTACGACCACTTTACCTTCATCTAGATGACGTTGTAAGTTGTCTGTTTCAACAGTTTTGATGCGAGCCTTACCATGGCTGTTATCGGTTTTCATTTGAACCTGATCACCAGTCATTGATATCGCATCGACACCAGCTTTATGCAGCGCGATGGTTAACAATGCAATCGTAACCTGTTCACCCGTTGAAACTAATACATCCATTTCTCTGCGGTCGGCGTTCTCATCGAGCGCTTTCGCCATGCCCAGTAAACGGTTAGTTTCACCAGACATAGCCGACACGACCACAACTATTTGATTTCCCTGTTCACGAGATTTTTTCACTCGCTGGGCAACAGCTTCAATGCGCTCAATTGAACCAACTGAAGTACCCCCATATTTTTGTACATACAACGCCACAACAACTTCCTTTAATAACCTTTAATTTATCACCGCCTGTGTTCAAAACAACGAGAAGGATTGCCTACTCGTTGTTATTACACTGTTTATTTAAACTTAGTTAACAACGATGTGTTGTTAACTAATAATACTAACTTATAATTTTTCAGTTAACCAAGGAGTCACTGATTCAAGCGCTGCAGCTAGCGCTTCAGGGTTTGAACCACCCGCTTGCGCCATGTCTGGACGACCGCCGCCTTTACCACCGACTTGAACTGCTAGATAGCTTACGAGCTCACCCGCTTTCACTTTACCGATTAGATCTTTAGTTACGCCCGTGATTAGGTTAACTTTGCCTTCACCAGGAATACCAAGAACAATAATACCGCTTTGCAGTTTGTTCTTCAGTTCATCCATCGAGCTACGTAGCGACTTAGGATCAGCACCTTTTAGATTAGCAACAAGTACTTTAACACCGTTTATCACTTGTACCTGATCGATCAAGTTAGCATTCGCAGCACTTGCTACTTGTACGTTTAACTTCTCAACTTCTTTTTCTAGGCTACGATTACGGTCGAGTACTTGACTCACTTTTGCCACAACTGTATTTTGGTCCGCTTTCACTAAACCTGCAGTTTCTTGTATTTTGGCAACAAGATCGTGAACATATGCTAATGCAGAATCACCCGTTACCGCCTCGACACGACGAACACCTGCAGCGATTCCGCTTTCAGATAAAATCTTAAAGAAACCAATATCGCCAGTACGTTTAACATGCGTACCACCACACAGTTCAATTGAGAAATCACCCATGCGCACTACGCGCACTTCATCATCGTACTTCTCACCGAATAGTGCCATTGCACCCGCTTCACGCGCAGCATCAATGTCCATTACTTCAGTTACAACTTCGTGGTTTGCGCGAATTTGTGCGTTAACCAAACGTTCAACTTCAAGCAATTGCGCTGCTGTTACACCTTCAAAGTGTGAAAAATCGAAACGTAAACGTTCTGGTAATACTAATGAGCCTTTCTGCTGTACATTTTCGCCAACAACTTTACGCAATGCAGCGTGTGCCAAGTGAGTAACAGAGTGATTAAGGCCAATCGCTTTACGACGGCTAACATCAACATCGGCGATAACTTGGGTATTAACTTCAATAACACCCGAAACAGTACCAAAGTGAACCGTTGCATTACCTGCTTTTTTGGTGTCAGTTACAGTAAATACTGCATCACCAATTTTGATCACACCTTGGTCACCAGATTGGCCGCCCGCTTCTGCGTAGAATGGTGTTTGGTTTAAAACAATAGCACCTTCTTGACCGTCATTTAACAGCTCAACTTCAGCGTTATCTTTAATTAATGCAACGATTTGCGCATCAGATGTCAGCGTTTGGTAACCCAAAAATTCAGTTGTAGCATCAATTTTTATCATTTCGTTGTAATCAGTGCCAAAGTTAGAACCTTGACGCGCACGATTACGTTGCTCTTCCATTGCTGCTTTAAAGCCGTCTTCGTCAATCGTTAGATCGCGTTCGCGTGCAATATCAGCCGTTAGATCAGATGGGAAACCATAGGTATCGTAAAGTTTGAATACGACATCACCAGGAACAACTTTTCCGTCTAGTTGTGACAATTCATTGTCTAGAATGTTCAGACCACGTTCAAGTGTTTTACCAAACTGCTCTTCTTCGATAAGTAAGATTTTTTCAACAATTGCTTGTTGTTTTACTAGATCGTCAGAAATATCACCCATGAGTTCGACCATTTTCGCAACAAGTTTGTTGAAAAATGGACCTTTCGCGCCAAGTTTATTACCGTGACGAACTGCACGACGAATGATACGACGTAGTACATAACCACGACCTTCATTTGATGGCATAACGCCGTCAGAGATCAGGAAGCTACATGCACGAATGTGATCGGCAATTACGCGTAATGATTTGTTTTCTAAATCAGTTGTACCGATAAGCTCTGCAACATGCTTGATTAGAGTTTGGAAGATATCGATTTCGTAGTTTGAGTGTACATTTTGCATAATTGCAGAAATACGCTCAAGACCCATACCTGTATCAACAGATGGCTTTGGTAGTTCTTCCATTGTGCCGTCAGCTTGACGGTTAAACTGCATGAATACTAAGTTCCAGATCTCAATGAAACGGTCACCGTCTTCCTCTGCTGAGCCCGGTACGCCACCCCAAATATCTTCGCCGTGGTCGTAGAATATTTCAGAACATGGACCACATGGACCAGTGTCACCCATCGACCAGAAATTATCGGATTCAAATTTCTTCTCTGGTGATTTGTCACCAATACGAATAATTTTGTCTTCAGGCACGCCTACTTTGTTCGCCCAGAATGAAAATGCTTCATCATCACTTTCATAAACGGTAACCAGCAATTTTTCTTTTGGCAGTTTCAGGACAACCGTTAAGAATTCCCATGCAAATAAGATCGCATCTTCTTTGAAGTAATCACCAAAGCTAAAATTACCTAGCATTTCAAAGAATGTATGGTGACGCGCAGTATAACCCACGTTATCTAAGTCGTTGTGTTTACCACCAGCACGTACACAGCGTTGAGACGTTGTGGCACGTGTATATGAACGTTGTTCTGCACCTAGGAATACGTCTTTAAATTGGTTCATGCCCGCATTTGTAAATAACAAAGTTGGATCATTAGCAGGTACAAGTGAGCTACTTGTACCTTTGTTGTGCCCTTTACTGGCAAAATAATCAAGAAACGCGTTGCGGATCTCAGCTGTAGACATTGTCATGGAATCGTCCTGGGTGCTTTAATTATGAGCGATTGTTTAGATTTAATAATATAAACGGATCTGTTAATGGAGTGATTATACCCAAACCGCGTCAAAATGCTAACTCAGAGACGCCCTTGGGTCGTGATTTTGTGTGTGTCAATCAACCGAATCAACTTAGATTTAGATTAGATTTGCAGGCTAAAAAAAAACACCGAACATAAATGCTCGGTGTTTTTATAAAACCATTCGACTATCAGTAACTCATCTCACTGATAGTTATCAAATTGCTTCTTCGTTTTCTTCACCGGTACGAATACGGATCACGCGTTCTACAGCGGTAACGAAGATCTTACCGTCACCGATTTTACCTGTATGCGCAGTTTCAACGATAGAGTCGATGCATGCATCAACGTCATCGTCTTGCACAATAAGATCGAGTTTTACTTTAGGTAGAAAATCAACCATGTATTCAGCACCACGATAAAGCTCGGTATGACCTTTTTGACGGCCAAAACCTTTCACTTCAGATACAGTCATACCTGTAATGCCAATTTCTGCAAGCGCTTCACGTACATCATCAAGTTTAAACGGTTTAATAATCGCTTCAATTTTTTTCATGTTCAGTCCCTGTTAGCCCCTAAATATAACTATTAGCATACCGAAGCAAACTCGAATTGCCAATCAGACGAGTAATTAAATCGATGAAATCGCTAAATTTCTTTTTATAGAAAGTCACCAACAATCTGTTGTTGCTTCATCTTCACTATTCATCGACGTAGTTGAACCAAGATTATCAATGGTAAAAGAGGCACAATTTGTATCATTAGCCTGCGTACTGCCAGCTTCGACAGTCGCAATTATCGTATAGTTGTTTGCAGTACTGCTAGCACTCAGTGCAAAGGTGTAATAGTCACTGTCATCATCCCAGCCAGATAATGTATTCGCCACACCACTGGCTAATGAGGTTGCATACTCTCTATTGTCTAAATAAAACTGCTCTTGTAATAACTGCGCTTTATACAATGCCGTTTTTGCATCATTACGATTGTTATTCATAATATAAGCACTGTAAGAAGGGTAACCAATACCCGCTAAAATGCCGATAATAGCGATGACGATCATCAATTCAACGAGGGTAAAACCCGTCTGTTTATTTGTCATTATTGCGCCGCCTCATTGAAGTAACGGTAGGTAGAATGCGGTACTAACGATACTTCCGTATCAATAGTTCCTTTGTTAACGGCAACACCACCGACCATTTTACTGTCCCCTTTCCCCGCACCGAGTAAACGTAATACAGATGCACCATTATTCGACGCAGCATGAACCGCAAGATCTTTAGCGATTACATTCTGTAATTTTCGATAATATTTTTTTGTACCAACATTCAAGTTGAGTTGATAATAATGGCTATAACCCGATAGGTTCGCAACACACTGTCCATTTTCTATAACATAGTCACTGGCAAAAGGAGTATAAGTATTAAAATGTACAACACCATTAATAACGACAGCAGCACCAAGGGACTTTTCAGCTGCTTCATTTAATTTATAACGCCAACCTGATAATACAGTGTCTTTCTCGACATCCGTGACAGTTTCATTACCAGAGACGTTGTTATTACTAATCAAAGATAAATTATCGCGTTTTATCACTGTAGGTTCAGGCTTTTTACCAAGCCCTTCCCCCCACACTGTAGGGTATATATCTTTATCTTTAATATTAAAGAGATAATTACGCACGGTAATATTAGAATTCGGGCTGGTAATATCTCCACTACCTAATAATAAACCATCATAGGAGTTACCATTTATATCCCTTGCTCTTACAATTGATGGCGCGCTGAAAAATCGGAGATCACTATCCCCCGAGCCACCAAGACTAGCAAGTTGAACAAAGGTATTTGCACCCTTGGTAAATTTATTTTTATCAGTATCGAAGGCTTTCGTCATATCAATACGGTAGATATTACCCGCTGTGTCAGGCGCATAAATTCGGTCAGCATAGCTATCACCATCGCTATCCATTACAGCTAACCGACTGGCAATACTATCGCTAAATCCCCCAAACGACTCCACGACAACACCGCTAATTGCATCGACTATATACACAGCTCGACCTGTTGTATCACTACAAATATTACTAATACCTGAACTGCTACTATTGGAACCGCAAGTATCTTTATTAGTATCATAGCCGCCACCAAAAATTAATACCGGTCTATCATTTTGATCCGGGTCCTCTCTAAGAATTTTACTCACAATAGGAGTCGACCAAGTTTGAGCCAATTCAGGATACGTTTTTGCTATTGGTGCTGGAGCATTTTCCATCACCCAGTTTAATTCTGGGATGGTATTTACTTTGCTGCGATCAAGATTAACATTCAAGGAAAAATATTTTTCCCCACCTCGTCGTAAGCCAAAGGTAATTATATGCTTAAGATTGTCTGGATTTTCATAATAATGAGCATCAACAGCTGTGCCATCAATTCCATAAATGCGATTTTCAGCTCTTGTGATTTGCAGGTTTAACATAAGCGCCATGGCGAGATTTTCTTTCGGTATAAATGCCCACTCTTCTTCAACACTACGCCCGTTATCTTTAAATGCATGGAAGAATCCGGCATTAGTACCAATAAATATCCGTGGTTTAGAATCTGGATATTCAACAATTAATGGCTCTGCATGCATAGGATCGCCGAAGATATCATCACGATATTCATCCGCTTCATTTTTACCTTGTAACCAACTAATTGCAGCGTCTAAAGTGGCTTCCGATACACCAAGAGCACTCGCTAAATTCGCGTCACTTTCAACAGATAGGGCGATTTTTAAATTATCTTTATTCAAAGTTAGCAACGCACTATTATCAGCATTAGTGATATAAATATTACGTGTATCCGTTGATTCAAGGGTGCTAAATGCTTCTACAACACCACCTTTATCTACATCATTGAGGCCTTTCTCTGAGCTCCAAGCTGAATACAAATTATCATTAAAGAAACTAGAGTCACTACCAGTCAAGGCTGGTAATATATCTGAATTAGTTGACGTAGCATCGCTTGCTGATTGCGTCCATGCACTCAAGGTACCGTCATCAGTAACTTTAAATTTACGCAAGTTACCTCGCCAGCGACTAGTTTGACTCGGTTTAAACATAGGGTAATAAACAAATTCATTACTCTTAGTTGAATTACTACTATTAATAGAAGTACCAACGGCCGCTGTAACACCTTGCTGTCTAGTTATAATATCAGCAAAAACCATATCTAATTTCTGACGTAATTCATTCGCATCAAGCGCGTTATAAAATTCACCATCACCGTATTTAGCCGTTTTCTCTAACAAATTACGACGTTTATCATCCAGTTTTCCAATACCGACAGTATAAGTAACAATACGCTCCTTTATATCCTTAGTAGTAGGGTTCATATCATTATTTGCTAACCAACCTGATAGTACAGGGAGTAGGTTTTTATCACAGGTCGTATCTGCATCATTAACTTGTACCGCTTTGTCTACAATATCCTGTGCGGTCATTCCAGATAATTGTTCAATCAACTCATTAGCTTTACTATCGTGATCATACGCATCAATTCTAATTCGCCCACCAAAGATACCACCACACTTAACAATATCAGTAAGTCTAGAAGATACATCGTGATGACCTGTTGTGACCATAATTATATAGGCTTCGGTTTGACAACTATTTACCCAATCCATAGGACTAATGTAAGTACCGCTAGCTTCTGCACTTTGGTCGCGTTCTGGTTTTTCTCCAATTAAAACATCATCCCCATACCAAACACCTTGACCATATAGATATCGATATCCTTCGTACAAACTTTCGCATAAGGCAGACTTAGACATACTCGTAGTAAAAATATCTTGCATTTGGCTTTTTAGCAGACTTTTTTTATTTACATAGCCATTAGTCGTAGCATCGTAATCATCAGGATCATAAGAGCTCACCTTCGAAATAATTCGACCACCATTATTATTTAGAATGTCGAGTTTAGTGATAGAGTTATTCGGATTAAAAATTTCTAATCCAGTATTAATTTCTGTTGTATCCAGCATCAAATCTAAAACAACTTTTTTAGCGATCTGCAAATTTGATAATTGAATCGTTGCGCCACTAGTCGGTTTTAACGCTGCCCATTTAACTAAATTATCTGAATATAAATACGCTTTATTATTACTATCGCCATTAAATCGTCCTTGAGCCGTATCTTCATAGATATTCCAATAATATTCAGGTCCGTTCGATGGAAAACCTTCTCGATCCGGATTTTCAACATACCCATCAGCTGAACCATCATCTGATTCACCATCTTCGTTGACTTCTTCAGCCTTAATCACCCCACTGTGTTCGTAACCGGGGTTTCGCTTTTCACCCGTAGCTATATCTTGGTCACAATCAACAAATTTACGCCCGATACTAGTTTTACTGCCAATTGTACGCCACTCATACGGGATCCCTACAACGCCATCTCCAAACTTTAAAGGGCCAGGTAACCACTGAGCAACATAGTCTTGATAAGCACCAAGATCACCTTGAAAATCCGCGACAGCTGAATAGCAATTCATTTTAGAAAAGTCGAGCTTATTACTACTGTCTCGAGTCGGAATCGTCGTAACAAACTCGTCGTATTTAACTTGTTCATCACCTGTAAGAGCTGCGCCCCCCGAATAAGTATCAACCGCTTTTTCTGCTATACCACGTAGCTCTGTGTGATTGAGCGCCTTAGCGTTAACACTATTGTTATAATAAAATTGCTCACCACCGTAGAGCCAACGGTAAATGATATCTTCAACATTTGTATCTGGTGTCGGTGGATAAGCAATATGCGGGTCATAATACTTAGGGTAAGGATAATCCGCCTCTTCACGCATATGAGCAGAGGTATCTAAAATAATCAGTACTTGCGGCTTACCATTTAAGCTAACTGAATAAATTTCACCTTCATCAGCCCCTGCATGTAATGCCATCAATCCAGCGAAAATAACGCTGACTGGTTTGAAAATCCTTTTCATTGCCTATCCCTATTGATTTTGCGCTGCCAAAAATGGCTGTTCTACGCCAGCGGTCATTGCCAGACCTTTAACTCGCGGGCCATCGTCTTGTGTAAAATCCATTTTCACAAATCGACAGTTAATTAAATTGACACTCGAAGCGTTTACACTTCGCTTACAATGACCTTCTCCGCGCTGCTCTAGAGTCACATGCGAAGTACCGCTCGTACTTAAAGCGGAACTAGCTCCCTCCCCCCACTCCATAATATCGTTAATTAAATTAGGGTTACTCATCACTTCACTAACGCTGCCTAATAACGCTTGCTCATTCGCTAATTTGTCTTGCGTCAAACCTATCGAATGTTGCCCTAAGCGCGTTTGGGTTATCACGGCAGCAGCCAATGAAGTAATAACAACCAATATAATAATCACAATAAATAAGGTAACGCCTCGCTGATGTTTCATTGTGTCACCGCCATCATGTTATTTTTTATCACGACCGTTGTTGATAATAAAAAACGACGATAATTATCATTATTCGGTGGGCTAAAAGGTTCAAACTTGTCGTTAAACGCCTCGTCATTATTTAATGTTAAATCTTTATTTTTAGCACGTGCTAATACATAAATACGCGCAGATACGATTTGGCTATTACTCCACATATCAGTAGTGACATTATTGCTTTCATCATAACGATCAACTCGGCCATCGTCGTCATCATCAATACCAAAATCGATTCGTATTTGCTCTATATTATTCACCACTAAATCATTGGTAAAATCACCATCGATAAAGCTAAAACGACTTAATCGGGGGCTATTGCTATCATGCTCTTGGACAAAATAGGTGTGATGTAAGTAAGGATATATTTCGGCGTTAGCTATACTAGGGGCTGCGCCTGTAAATAACTGCGCTTGCATAGGTGAAATCGCAACATAATAACGATTAGCTTGAGGATTAGGGGTAATCACTCCACGAATACGTGCTATAGACAATACGTCGCTATTTTCTGAGGTGCTATAACCACCTTGATTACAATTAGCAGTATCAACTTCATTTGAATTTAGAATCCAATTAGCGAACTTGGGTAAGTGATAGTTTTCGGTCGTAGTTTGCTTTGGATCTGGTGGGTCAGCCAGTTCGGCTGTAGGCACGACAAAACAATCACCAGCGGCAATATTATTAGGCACTTGGATATCAGCAAGTCCACCGCCAGAAAATTCAGCAAAACTCCCGATAGCACGTACGTCTTCCACTAATACTTGCAAGGCTAATTGCGCCTGTTGCTGTAAATTGGAAACGGTTGAAGAGCGGTTAGCCGAGACTTTAGTATCCACAAACATCGTTGTGATTGACACCATAAGCACCAAACCAATAACCAGCGCAATCATCAGTTCCACTAAATTAAAGCCCGCTTGCTTCGCTCTCATATAGCCCCCTTGATGAAGCTAGTTAGCATTACTTGTCGACGATTCGTTACTGGGGTCCCACAGTTTTCACTCGGTTCTGCAGCGTCTACTCCTTGAACTTGCCAGCTCACAGCAACCGTCACGGTAGCTCCGATATTACGGCATAATTCCATATTATTGAGTGAAGCAGAGTTTGCTGCATTCGTGAGAATATCGTAAATGATGTCGTCTTGGGTAGGTGACGAATTTGAGGTCGCGTTAAGCCAAGCGGTATTAGCCCGCAATTCTTGCAACGCCGTACGCGCAAGATATGAAGCTTCAATTTGCTTGTCTGTATCTGCTAATGATTTCTTCGCAATCCCTTGCAATGCCACTATGCCCAATAGGCCAACGGCAAGGATGAATGATGTGATCATCACTTCAATGAGACTGAATCCAGATTCCTTTCTAGATTGCATAACTAACTCACTTAAATAATTTATACACGACCATGTTACACATATGTTTATTTTATGTAAACACGACGCATTTTATTCTGTGAGACTCAACATTAATTAAATCGATGATTCAATGCGGTAGCAAACCAAGCTGGTATTCAAATAAAATTATAGGGTATAGAGGTGAGATATTAGAGATTAGTTAAAAAGAGTGTATGAGTGGATAAAGCTCGTCGAGTCGATGACTAAACGAGCCTATCAATAGTGCGAGTTAATTTACTTGCTTAATACGTAATTCGGCTGGCACTTCAAATATCGTATTTTCTGGACGCCCTTCGACTTCAGTCACCAGTTTACCTCCGTATTCTTGGAGCTTTTCAACAACCTGATCGATCAACACTTTAGGTGCAGACGCGCCTGCTGTAACACCAATCTTAGCTTTACCTTCCAATAATATAGGGTCAATATCACCTGCATTATCAATGAGGTAAGACGGGACACCAAGGTTTTCAGACTTTTCACGTAGACGGTTCGAGTTTGATGAATTTTTAGAACCAACCACAAACATAATATCAACCATACCTGCTAGTTTAGATACCGCATCCTGACGATTCTGTGTTGCGTAACAAATATCATCTTTACGTGGTCCCCTAATTTCTGGGAAACGTTCACGCAGTGCGTCAATAATAGCTGAGCAATCATCTACCGATAACGTAGTCTGTGAGCTGTAAGTTAGGTTTGTCACATCTTTAACATCTAAAACGGCAACATCCGCAATCGACTCAACCAGATACATACCACCATCAGCATTGTCATACTGACCCATAGTACCTTCGACTTCAGGGTGACCCTTATGACCAATCAATACACATTCAATACCACGGCGACTCGCACGAGTCACTTCCATATGTACTTTTGTCACAAGCGGACAAGTTGCATCAAATACTTTTAGGTCACGACGTTTAGCTTCAGCTTGTACCGCTTTAGATACGCCATGCGCACTAAAAATAACCACACGACCGTCTGGCACTTCATCAAGCTCTTCGACAAAAATAGCACCGTTCTCTTTTAAGCCATCCACCACATAGCGGTTATGCACAACTTCGTGACGTACATAAACAGGGGTTTCAAACAGCTCAAGCGCACGTTCAACAATGCTAATAGCACGGTCAACACCGGCACAGAAGCCACGAGGATTAGCGAGTAAAATTTCCATCATAAACCTTATTTATTCTGCATTAATTTCTAAAATTTCAACTTCAAACGTTACAACTTGTCCAGCTAACGGATGATTAAAATCGACAGTTACCGAGTCACCAATCACTTCTCGAATCATGCCCGGTAATTCAGCACCGTCTGGCTGAGTAAAACCAACAATCAAACCGACTTCCGCTTTTACTTCGGTAAATTTAGCACGGTCTAAATAATAAATATTATCTGGATTCGGCTGTCCGAATGCATCTTCTGGTTGCAGTTCAAACTTGTTTTTATCGCCGACAGTTAAACCTAATAAACAGCGTTCAAAATTAGGCGTTAAGCTACCATCACCAATCACTAATTTGGCTGGCTTACCTTGTAGTTCAGTACTATCAGCAACAGAGCCATCTGCTAAGGTAATAGTAAAATGCATTAGTACTTGGCTATCATTACCAATTGTTGCTACGTTAACTGTCATTTGATGAGTCCTTGTCATTTTTACTTTCCATAATGGCTTCCAAGATTAACATCGCGGCACCAATACAGATCCAAGTATCTGCTAAATTGAAAATAGGGAAATGGCTTGTATCCCAATACACATGTAAAAAGTCAATTACATAACCATGAATAATACGATCATATAAATTACCTAACGCACCACCTAAAATAAGTGCGTAAGCAATATTGCTCCAATACTGCTGAGCTGGTTGTTTCTTTAACCAATAAATCAACAGACCAGAAACCGATACAGCTATTACGCCAAAGAACCAACGCTGCCAACCGCCTGCATCTGCAAACATACTAAATGCCGCACCATAGTTACGTGCATAGGTAAAATTAAACACAGGTAACACATTTACCGATTCACCTAATTGAAAATGGCTCACCACAAAAGTCTTGGTACCCAAATCAATAAAAAATACGACAACGGCTAACCACAGCCACATTAATCCTGTTCTCTTTGTTGTGCCTACGGTCATGATTATCCTCTGATACGTCAACGTGATGACGATAAATATAATATATACCCAAGTTACTTCAAGATGCTATATCAATCGCTTAGGTATAAACAGTGCATTGTTATTGGTATCAATCCAGCATATTGGAATAGATTATTTACAATCATATCATTTTCATGACACGGGTTAAGCTTTTATCCATAAAAAAATGCCTACTGTATTTATACTGATTAAACTAACCAGTACACAGTAGGCATTCTATGTGAAGGATAATAACAGCTTAATGGTTATTACCCTTCTTTAACTTGCTCGGTGTAATGAACACACTAGCAATTAAGCAAATTGACGTTTCTCGCCTTCACCATCGATATTATCTTCACAACGCGCACAAATAGTAGGATGCGTTTCAGACTGACCTACTGTTTCGTTATGATGCCAGCAACGCTCACACTTCTCTGCGTCACTCTTAGCAACACTAATCCATAAACCGTCAATAGCGCTTGCTTCAACGCCTGCAGGCGCTTCTGTTACCGCAACTACTGTCGTGTTTGACGTTAATAGTAAGAAACGTAATTCGTTACCTAATTTGTCAAGGTCAGCTGCAAGTTCAGCATTCGCATATAAAGTAACGTCAGCTTGTAAAGAACCACCAACAACCGCATTGTTACGTGCTAGTTCAACAGTTTTGTTTACTTCACTACGAACAGCTTGTAGCTTACTCCAGTAAGCGTTGTTTAGCTCAGCATCATTAGCAAGTGGTGTTAGACCTGTGTACCACTCTTCAGTGAATACATACTCAGCACGTTCACCAGGCATTGCATTCCAGATCTCAAACGCTGTAAAGCTTAAGATAGGCGCAGTCCAACGAACCATCGCTTCTAAGATATGGAACATCGCAGTTTGACAGCTACGACGTGCAATTCCGTCTGACTTTGCAGTGTACTGACGATCTTTGATGATATCTAAGTAGAAGCTACCCATTTCAATTGAACAGAATGTCATTAGTTTTTGCGTTACATTCTGCATTTGGTAGTTTTCATAATCGGCTAGGATTTCAGTTTGTAGTGCGTGTGCACGACCCACTGCCCAACGATCCAATGCAACCATATCTTCTGTCGCTACAATATCAGTTTCTGGGTTGAAACCTTCTAAGTTAGACAATAAGAAACGTGCAGTATTACGGATACGACGGTAAGCGTCAGCACTGCGATCTAAGATCTCATCAGATACCGTCATTTCACCTGTGTAATCGGTACTTGCAACCCACCAGCGTAGAATATCACCACCAAGACGATTCATTACGTCTTGTGGTGCCATTACGTTACCGATAGATTTAGACATCTTACGGCCTTTCGCATCAACCACAAAACCGTGTGTTAATACGTCTTTATAAGGTGCTTTACCGTGAATAGCTGTTGAGATCATCAATGATGATTGGAACCAACCACGGTGCTGATCAGAACCTTCAAGGTAAAGATCGATATCTGCGCCGTCGTATTCTTTACGTGCATCAACAACTGAGAAGTGTGTTGAACCCGAATCGAACCATACGTCTAATGTATCAGGTGCTTTCGTGTAGTTTACAGCGTCATCACCGAGTAGGTCTGCAGAATCAAGATCCCACCACGCTTGAATACCTTTTTGTTCAACTAAGTTAGCAATATCTTGCATTAGTTCAGCAGAACGCGGGTGCGGTTCTTGTGTTTCGTTATGAACGAACAAAGAAATTGGCACACCCCACGTACGCTGACGAGAGATACACCAGTCAGGACGGTTCGTTACCATGCTTTCGATACGCTCTTGACCCCAAGAAGGAACCCACTGCACATCTTTAATTTCTTTCATTGCTGCATTACGCAGACCATTTTGTTCCATGCTGATAAACCATTGTGGTGTAGCACGGAAAATGATTGGCGTTTTGTGGCGCCAGCAATGTGGATAGCTATGTTTTAGTACTTGGTGGTTTAATAACGCACCTTTTTCAGTTAGCACCTCAAGAACGCTATCGTTTGCTTTAAATACGTGTTGACCAGCAAATAAAGGTGTATCTTCAAGGTAAACACCGTTGTTACCAACAGGGTTTGCAATCTCTAGGTTATAACGTAGGCCAGCCACGTAATCTTCTTGACCGTGACCCGGTGCAGTATGAACAACGCCCGTACCCGCTTCAGTCGTTACGTGATCAGCTAAAATTGCTGGTACGTCGAAATCATAAAACGGGTGGTTAAAGCGTAAATTCTCTAGTGCAGCACCAGTACAAGTACCTAACGTAGTGAAGCTTTCAGGTGCAAATGCAGCCATGCAAGATTCAACTAAGTCTGTTGCTAAAATTAGTTGCTGTGAACCAGATTCAGTTACCATGTTAACTAGCGAATATTCAACGCGCTCAGCTAATGCAACCGCGCGGTTAGCAGGTAATGTCCAAGGTGTTGTCGTCCAGATAACCGTTGACACCAAACCTTCAACATCACTACCAAATACAGCTTTAACAGCAGCTTGATCTTGTGCCGTAAAACGCACGTAGATAGCAGGTGATTTCTTATCTTCGTATTCAACTTCAGCTTCAGCAAGTGCAGAACCACAATCTGTACACCAGTGAACAGGTTTAGAACCTTTTTGTAAGTGACCGTTTTCAACAATTTTACCTAAAGCACGGATAATGTTTGCTTCAGTGCTGAAATCCATTGTTAGGTATGGATTCTGCCAATCGCCTAGTACGCCAAGACGGATAAAGTCTTCACGTTGACCGTTAACTTGTTTTGTCGCATATTTACGACATTCTTCACGGAATTGTGCAGCTGTTACTTTACGGCCTGGTTTGCCCACTTTTTTTTCTACCATTAATTCGATAGGTAGACCGTGACAATCCCAACCTGGAATGTAAGGTGCGTCAAAGCCAGACAAGCCTTTCGCTTTAATAATAACGTCTTTCAGGATCTTATTAACTGAGTGACCAATGTGAATGTTACCATTCGCATAAGGAGGACCATCGTGCAGAATAAAGGTTTTTTTACCTTTCTTAGCGGCACGGATTTTTCCGTATAAATCATCAGTAGTCCACTGCTTCAACATGTTTGGTTCGCGGTTCGCTAAGTTAGCGCGCATCGCAAAGCCCGTTTTTGGCAGGTTCAGCGTTTTTTTATATTCGCTCATGTATCCTAATTTCCGTTATTGGTATTCATAAAAATTAAACTGACAGGCCAAAAAAGGTTTTGGCTGCAATGACATCTCGTTCTATTTGCTGACGAAGTACATCAAAAGATGCAAATTTCTGTTCGCCGCGTAATTTTTTCTTTAGGACAACCTCTAGCTGTTTGCCGTAAAGGTCACCATCAAAATTAAATAAATTCACTTCCAGTTGAGAGCACACGCCACCAACTGTAGGACGTTTGCCAATGTTTGCAACGCCCTGTATCGCATCATCACTGATACCTAACACTTCAACTACATACACGCCATTGATTGGGTCTACGCAGCGTTTAAGCGGTATATTAGCGGTTGGAAAACCGATAGTTCGCCCTAATTTAGCACCGTGAGATACTTTACCAAAAATACTGAATGGTCGACCCAATAGTTCGGCGGCTAAATCAAGTTTATCTTGTGCTAACGCGTCGCGGATCATGGTACTACTAACGCGTGCTTGAGCAACGCTAAAGGTATCCATGCTAACCACATCAAAGCCATACTTGGCGCCAGCAGCTTGCAACATAGCAAAGTCGCCCGTGCGCTTATGGCCAAAGCGGAAATCATCACCAACAACTAAATATTTAACGCCTAATTTATTCACCAATAACTGGGTAATAAATTCATCCGCTGATAGTGCTGCAAATTTTCTATTAAAATTAACACATAAAAGTTGATCAATATTTTGCTCTTTTAACGCTACATATTTATCACGTAACCGTGTTAATCGCGCAGGTGCTTTGTCGCCAATGATCATCTCTAGTGGCTGCGGCTCAAATGTCATTACCGTCGCAGGCAAATTCAATTGGTTCGCTTTTTCGATTAACTGTCGTAATACCGATTGGTGCCCAAGATGAACGCCATCAAAGTTACCGATAGTTAAAACACACCCTTGATGGTGTGGCTTCAAATTGTGAATGCCTCGAATCAGCTCCATGTCTTTGCCAACTATTCCACTAAAACGATAAATTATAACTTAGTCAACGCACAGGGTCAGCAACAATTTGTACTCAGTCGGTAATTTTAAAATGTCGCGGGCGTAAACCAAACACCAATAAAGCCATAGAATAGCTTATTACAGCTAATCCAAGTAAGCCTAACAAGCATAAACTGCTGTCTAATAAACTCCACTCGTACCATTGCGACATGTCTGGTTTAGCGTATTGCACTAAGCCTGCCATCAAACCTGCAGAGACAAATAACTTCACCACGACAATACCGGTATCCCTATTAATCTTGTACACACCTTCCTTATGCAATCCCCAATAGAGTAAGCCTGCATTCAATGTCGCAGACCCCGCTGTAGCCAGCGCTAAACCAACATAACCAAATGGAATCGCTAAAATGATGTTAAAGCCCATATTACTGATCATGGCGATGATGCCAAACTTAACTGGCGTACGGGTATCTTGACGCGCATAATAACCTGGTGCCAATACCTTAATTAGCATAAAGCTAAGTAAACCAGAACCATAAGCCATCAAACTCATTGAGGCCATAGAGACGTCATCAGCGCCAAATTCACCACGCATAAACAATACTTTAAGCATTGGGCTGGCAAGCACTATCATGCCCATCATCGCCGGTATTCCCAGTAATAGAACAACTCTTACCCCCCAATCCATAGTTAGTTTAAATTGGTTATCAGAGCGGGCTGAATGAGTTCGAGAAAGGGCTGGTAAAATAACGGTCGCGATCGCAATACCGAACAAACCAAGTGGAAATTCTAATAAACGGTCTGAGTAATACAACCAACTAATTGACCCTGTCATTAAGAAGCTGGCAATAAACGTATCAAACAATAAGTTAATCTGGCTCACTGATACACCAAACATTGCCGGTATCATTAGTTTTCTAATTTTTGTCACACCAGGATCTCGCCAACCCCAACGTGGTTTCACCAACATATTCTGTTTTGCTAAAAACGGAATTTGAAATAAGAACTGAATTGCACCGCCGATAAAGACCCCGATAGCGAGGCCAATTTCAGGCTGTTCTAAAGTTGGTGCAATGAACAATGCCGCACCAATAATAGCGATATTTAAAAACACCGGCGTAAAGGCCGCAACAGCAAATTTACCCAAAGTGTTCAAAATTGCACCAGATAATGCGGTAAAAGTAATAAACCACAAATAAGGGAAAGTTATTTTTAGCATAAATGAAGCAAGTTCAAACTTGTGTGCATCAGGTCCATCGTTGAGCCAATCCACAAACCAACCCGCACCAAAGAGAATCGTGATTAATGGCGAACCAATTACCCCAAACAAGGTAACAATGGTCACTAACACCCCTAAGGTGCCGGATACTGAAGCGATCAATTGTCGTACTTTTTGTTTATCACCAGTTTGTTGATATTCAGTAAGAACAGGTACAAAAGCCTGTGCAAAGGCACCTTCAGCGAAGAGTCTACGTAAAAAATTAGGGATTTTATTGGCAAAGAAGAAAACATCGGCAGCCGCACCCGCGCCCATTAGATTTGCAACAATAACATCTCGGACTAAACCTAAAATACGCGAGATCATGGTCATTGAACTGACGATAAGGCCAGATTTTATTAATTTATTACTCAAGAAATACCTTTTATGTCAATCAAACCCTGTTCGTGGGGCGCATTTGCTGCTAAAATATGTCCCACATCTTAACTGTCATTGCAGTTAGTTGCCAATATTTTGCCTGTTATTTACACAAAAAATATTGACAAATTTCGTTAGGCAAGGCATATTCCTCGCCTTTATAAAATTAACGTCTTTAGACATTTAGGAGTAGGACCTTGGCTAATATCAAGTCTGCTAAAAAACGCGCAATCCAATCTGAAAAACGCCGTAAGCACAACACTTCACGTCGTTCAATGATGCGTACACTAACTAAGAAAATTATCGTAGCTATCGCTGCTGGTAATAAAGAAGAAGCGACTGCTGCATTTGTTGCTGCACAACCGATTCTTGATCGTATGGCTTGTAAAGGCCTGATCCACGCAAACAAAGCTGCTCGTATTAAGAGCCGTCTTTCTGCTAAGATCAAAGCACTTTAATTATTGCTTGAATACGATAATGAAAAAACCAGCTTCGGCTGGTTTTTTTATATCTAAAAAATATGATTTCAGTTCTATTTCAACTTAATTCAACCTTTATCCACTAATTCTCTCTCAACTTCCACCTTATCTTTTGTTGTTGTCGCACAGGCAAGTAAATAATAACCTAGTACCGCAGCCAATGTAGAACCTATTAATATCCCCAAACGCGCCAGATCCGCCATCACCGGATCCGTGAATGCTAATGACGTAATAAACATCGACATCGTAAAGCCAATTCCACACAACACTGACACCGCAAAAATTTGTTTAAAATTAATCCCCTCGGGTATTGTCGCAATTTTTAGCTTCACCGCTAGCCAACTAATACTGAAGATCCCCAAAGGTTTGCCAATCAGTAACCCTAATGCAACGCCTATTGGCAGTGCAGAGGTCATGTCACTAAACTGAATATTAGTTAACGGCACCCCCGCATTCGCAAATGCAAACAAGGGTAAAATATAATACTTAGTCCAAGGATGCAGCCAGCGTGCCAACGTTTTCGCTGGAGAGTGCGGGTTTTCAACATCATTTTTATCATCTTTACGATACATAGGAATAGCAAAACCGATCACCACGCCAGCCAAAGTTGCATGTACGCCTGATTTAAGTACTGCTACCCACAATAACGCGCCAACAATAAGATAAGGCGTTAAACTCATGATGCTGTAACGGTGCATTAGCCACAATAGGCTAATGCACGCGCACGCTAAACTCAGTGATAATACCGACATATCCACGGTATAAAACAAGGCAATAATAATGATCACACCGAGATCATCCATGATAGCCAGCGCCAATAAGAAAATTTTCAAATTAACAGGCACGCGTTCACCCAATAATGACAAAACCCCTAATGCAAAAGCGATATCGGTGGCGGCAGGGATTGCCCACCCCTTGATTGCGTCTGGATTCGCGGCATTAAAACTTAAATAGACTAATGCAGGCGCTAGCATACCCCCAGCCGCAGCGATAATGGGAAAAAGAGATTTTTTACGACTCGCTAGCGCACCTTCAACAAGCTCTTGCTTTACCTCTAAACCAATAAGTAAAAAGAATACCGCCATAAGGCCATCGTTGATCCAATGACTGAATGACTTATTGATATCAATATCGGCGACACGAACTTGGATCTCGGTATGTAAAAACTCCAGATACAAATCGGAAAAGGGAGAATTAGCAACAAGCATCGCCAATATAGCCGCAATGATAAGTAATACACCGCCTGAGGATTCAGTACGAAGAAATTGCGTTAAGGATTTATACAAATGAGCCTCCTTGCTTATTATCAGGGATTTGTATTCAATGAATAATCAACCACATAGATCAAGTATAGAAAATTCACAAAGATTTAACCTTTAAATTTGTTAATTTCGCTATATTGGTAGACATTAATCTTTATATTTAACTCATTTAGGTAATTATTAATGTCCTTAAAATCACTACAACAGCAGTTATTACCCGAATTAATGCAACTGGAGAAGTTAATTGAGTTAGGCGGTAAACACTTACACAGTCAGATTTTGGCACATGTGTCTTATAAAAAGTCCAGCTACCCCTTGTATTCAATCAGTATGGGATCACAAGAACCCAATGTCCCCGTCATCGCCTTTGTTGGTGGAATCCATGGGGTAGAGCGTATTGGCACGCAAGTTATCTTAGCGTTGTTTGAAAGCCTCATTAGGCGATTAAAATGGGATCAATCACTGCATCAAGAACTCCGTCACGTAAAACTGCTATTCCTGCCACTCATGAACCCTATAGGTATGCTAAACAATAGTCGCGCCAATGGTAATGGTGTGGATTTAATGCGTAATGCTCCGGTAGATGCTGTTGGCAATGTACCTTGGCTCGTGGGAGGGCAGCGCATTAGTAATATACTGCCTTGGTATCGTGGTAAAAAAAGCAAGGCAATGCAACCTGAATCCCGGGTATTGGTAGCACATATTCGCCAACAATTATTAACAGCCCCTTTTAGTATTGCGCTAGATTGTCATTCTGGTTTTGGTTTTGATAATCAGATTTGGTTTCCTTATGCTAAATCAAAACAACCTATTCCCCATCTCGCTGAAATATTTAAGCTGCGTAAAATGCTTATTGAAACCTATCCACACCAAGACTACATATTCGAACCACAAGCGCGTAACTATATGACACATGGTGATTTATGGGATTACTTATATGATCAATCACTGGAAATCGATACCATTTTTCTTCCGCTAACGTTAGAAATGGGCTCCTGGACCTGGATCAAAAAGAACCCACTTCAAGTGTTCAAATCCAGTGGTATTTTCCATCCGATCCAGCCTCACCGTATTAAACGCGTATTACGACAGCATCATGTCCTAATGGAATTTTTGATCAAAGTAACTGGGTCTTATGCACACTGGTTACCGCAACTAAACAAGGAACGTAGCCATGCCGACGCAACCTCACTCTGGTATACAGAATAGTACTTCATCAAGACAAGATAGTCGCTCACCAACTTGGCTGTTAGTTCGAGGCCTATGTAGACAGCAGCAACACTGGGAAGACTTTCCCATCAAATTAGCGCAGCAGCTTAACAGTCAGGTGTTATGCTGTGACATTCCAGGTACAGGTACTGAATGGCAGCGCGTAACACCCGCCTCCATCACCGACATAACCCTGCAACTTAGACAACAATTTAGGCAGAAAAACCCTGATGTATCCTACCCTATCCGGTTGTTAGGTATTTCTATGGGCGGTATGATCTGCACTGAATGGGCAAAGCGATTTCCTAACGAAATTGAACATATGGTTTTTATTAATACCAGTTTTAAACAATTCAGTCCTATTTATCAGCGTTTAAAATTCAGCAAACTAACCACCCTTATCCGCATATTATCCAGTGCACCTTTACAGCAAGAACAGCTTATTTTAAATATGACCAGTCATACCCAACACAAAAATCACGCATTGTCTCAACGTTGGGGTCATTATGCAGAACTGCAACCAGTCAGCCGTCAAAACGCCTTGCGCCAACTGTATGCAGCAAGCCGTTTTAGCCCTCCTCCGCAGGCACCTATTGACAATATTTTATTACTCGCGAGTCAATATGATCAATTAGTTGATGTTCGTTGTAGTAGTGCCATCGCCGCACAATGGCACTGTCCAATCTACTATCACCCCACAGCAGGTCACGACTTACCTTTAGATGACAGTAAGTGGATCTGCGATAAAATATCGCGCTGGATCACACATCCAGTTCTGAGCAGTCACTCAATTGCCATATAAAACCACTAAAAATGTCACAGCAAGCTTCTATGATAACTACAAACAATAATCTAAAGGATGAAGATTATGCTCAACATAGAAGCGGAAATAAACCAACGTTATCCGGACTTTTTTCATAAAAAAAGTACCCGTCTCATTGCCAAACCTATGCTGGCAACACTTAGATTACTCTTTCATGAACGTGAATTACGCCAATTTGGTGAAACCTATGCACACCTCACCGGTATCGAGTTTATCGAACAAGTATTTGAGCACTTCAGCTTTAGTTACTCAGTTCGCCCTAACGAAATAGAACGTATTCCTGCAACAGGTAAAGCAGTGATCATCGCCAACCATCCGATCGGCACTCTCGATGGTATGGCACTGCTTAAAATGGTCAGTAAAGTCCGTCCAGACGTAAAGGTCGTGGCCAATGACATGCTTATGATCATCAAACCAGTAAAAGATTATTTATTACCGGTAGATAACATGAATGGGGGGACCGCTAGCGACCGTTTACAAGCAATAAAAACACATCTCAAGGATGAAGGTGTGATTATTATGTTTCCGGCTGGCGAAGTCTCACGCATTAGCCCACAGGGTGTAAAAGACGGTAAATGGCGTAATGGTTTTTTGCGTATTGCGAGCAGCGTCCAAGCCCCTATCATCCCCATTTATATCAATGCTAAGAATTCATTGTTTTTTTATAGCTTGTCCATATTATCAAAACCTATTTCGACCTTGTGGTTGATCCGTGAAATGTTTAAACACGCTCACAACTGCGTCTCAATCCGTATTGGCGAGCAGATTAATTATCAAACTTACCAGTCGCTAGACTTGCCTATCAATACTAAAACAGCATTGTTTCGTAAACATTTATACCGCTTAACCAAAGACAAACCATCGATTTTCAATACGCAGTCAGCCATTGCTCACCCAGAAAATAAAGCATTATTACGCAGTGAAATACACGCCTGCCAGAAGATCAGCGAAAGCCGTGATGGGAAGCAAATCTACTGCTACCGCCATCAAGCAAACTCCACCATAATGCGCGAAATCGGCAGATTAAGAGAAGAGTCATTTCGATTAGTGGGTGAAGGCACAGGCGAGCGTCGTGATGTAGATATCTACGATAATTCTTATGTCCACATTCTATTGTGGGATGATAAGAAGCTGGAGTTAATCGGCGCCTATCGCTTATTAGAAACGAATAAGATTGAGAGCATCAACGTAAAGCAGCAACTCTATAGTGCCACGTTATTTGATTACCATGCAGCAATGACACCTTATTTGGCAACCGGAATTGAGCTGGGCCGTAGCTTTATTCAACCCAAATACTGGGGAACCCGCAGCCTTGAATACCTATGGCAAGGGATCATGGAATACATCATTCAACACAGTGGTTGTCGCTACTTGTTTGGTACTGTGAGTATCAGTAATAGTTACTCACAACCAGCAAAAGAACTTCTGGTCTATTATTATCAACATTTCTACGGTAACAATACCAATGTCGCGAGTGCCACTATGCCATTCCGATTGTCGGAAGAAGCAAATACACGTTTAACGGATTTATTTGCTGATGTCGATGCCGAAGAAGGTATGACCATCCTAAAGGCCCAGCTCAACCACATGGGGTTTAGTGTACCGACACTCTTTAAGCAATATATCAAATTGTGTAAACCTGGTGGTGTGCAGATTTTTGATTTCAATATTGACCCCAGTTTTAATCATTGTATTGATGGTTTGATCGTATTAGACCTCGCTCAATTCACTGATAAAAACAAAAAACGTTTTAATGCACAAGCGCTGCAACTCGAACACCGCTAATAGCTCTTATCTACAACATCCCATTATCGCTGATATTAAGTCAGCGATAATTACTTGCCTTTGGTAAATCCGATTTGTAACCCCTGCTAATCTATGTAAAGATCCTGCCCACGCAAATTAATGCACAATAATTAATGTACAACAATAAGAATAGGGCAGTAGTCGATGAAACAGTATCTTGATTTATGTACGAGAATAGTGGAAAACGGTGTTTGGGTTGAAAATGAACGTACCGGAAAACGCTGTTTAACCGTGATCAATGCTGATCTCACTTATGACGTGGCGAATAATGTATTTCCATTAGTCACCACGCGAAAAAGCTTTTGGAAATCAGCCATTGCCGAGATAATTGGTTACATCCGTGGTTATGATAATGCCGCAGACTTTCGTGCATTAGGTACCAAAACCTGGGATGCCAATGCCAATGAAAATCCAGTTTGGTTGGCAAGCCCACACCGTAAAGGTGAAGACGACATGGGCTATGTGTACGGTGCGTGTGCACGTAACTGGGTAAAACCACAAGGCGGTACAGTCGACTTACTACGCCAAATCATCGATGACCTATCAAACGGCATTGATAACCGCGGCGAGATTTTAACCTTCTTTAATCCGGGTGCATTTGAACTGGGTTGTTTACGTCCTTGCATGTACAGCCACCATTTCTCACTGCTCGGTGATACGTTATATCTAAACAGCACCCAACGTTCGTGTGACGTGCCCCTAGGCCTAAACTTCAACATGGTGCAAGTACATGTATTGCTAGCGTTGGTAGCGCAAATCACTGGTCATAAAGCCGGTCAAGCGTACCACAAGATCGTCAACGCTCATATATATGAAGATCAGCTAGAATTAATGCGTGACGTACAATTAAAACGCGAGCCATTACCACTGCCGAAATTACACATTAACCCGAAAATTAAGACATTGGAAGATTTAGAAACTTGGGTGACATTGGACGATTTCGAGGTAACAGATTACCAACATCATGATGCGATAAAATATCCATTTTCAGTGTAAACACTGATAGATGATTAAAATAAAAAGGGGTTAACTAAATTTAGTTAACCCCTTTTTCATTCTTTATCTGCGTAAACCAATTATTTGTTTTGTTTACCTGCAAACAAAGTCGGCTTTTTATAAGCAATAAACATAATAAGCGCACCTAAGAAGATCATCGGGGTCGATAGAATTTGTCCCATACTAATCAAATCAAAATACAAGCCTAGTTGTGAGTCTGGTTGGCGGAAGTACTCAGCAATAAAGCGGAAAATACCGTAACCTAATAAGAACAAACCAGAGATAGCGCCTACTGGACGCGGTTTTCGTGCAAATACTTGTAAGATAATAAGCAGTAACACACCTTCCATTGCAAACTGATATAACTGACTCGGATGACGCGGTAAATCACCACCAGTTGGGAAGATCATCGCCCAAGGCACATCAGTCACTCGCCCCCACAACTCGCCATTAATAAAGTTGCCAATACGTCCAGCCGCTAAGCCAAACGGCACCATAGGGGCAATAAAGTCGGCAATGACAAAGAATGAACGCTGGGTTTTACGACCAAAATAAGCAAATGCTAACAATACACCAATCAGGCCGCCATGGAATGACATGCCGCCATCCGTAATACGGAATAAATACATTGGATCATCAAGGAATAAACCGAAGTTATAAAACAGCACGTAACCAATACGACCACCAAGGATCACCCCAAGGAAACCGTAAAATAATAAATCACCTACTTCGTCTTTATTCCAGCTACTACCCGGTTTCGCTGCTTGTCGATTACCCATCCAATTAGCAAATAAAAAACCAAGTAAATACATCAACCCGTACCAGTAAACATGAATCGGGCCGATACTGATCGCAATGGGATCAATTTCTGGATATTGTAGATATGTCTGCGACATCATTGAGTTCCTGAGTAAAAGAAAGTGATCACCTATGCTAAGGCAATAAAATTACAAAATAACGTAAGCTATGTATTTATATATACATTCGTTATTATTTATAAAATACACCTTACACCAATTGCTTGTCACAACATAGAATTAGCCGCAATAGAATCGGTAAAGTAAGATAAATTAAACCAAAGTATGAGAGAGAGAAATTAGGAGTACTGGAATGGAGAAAAGTTCAATGAATAAGTAATGCCTTTGCATTGAATCGTATAATAATTCAATGCGCAGGCACTATTTAACATTAACGTCGTTTACGTTTAATGTCTTTGCGTAAAAAAGGTAATGCCACTGGTGCAAACTCTTTCATAACACGACGATAAACGTCTTTTTTAAACGATACAACCTGACGTACAGGATACCAATAACTGACCCAACGCCAATCATCAAATTCAGGGTGTCCTGTGCATTTGAAGTCGATTTGACTGTCATCCGCTTCCAGACGCAGTAAAAACCATTTTTGCTTTTGCCCAATGCAGACTGGTTTGCTATCCCATCTGACTAATCGCTTTGGTAATTTATATTTCAACCATGTTTTAGAAGTGGCTAGAATCGAAACATGTTTCGCTTTGAGTCCAACTTCTTCATATAGTTCTCGATACATTGCTTGCTCTGCAGACTCTCCATTATCTACACCACCTTGCGGAAATTGCCAAGAATGTTGCCCACAACGTTTAGCCCATAAAACTTGACCTTCACGATTACAAATTAGGATGCCTACATTAAGACGATAGCCATCGCTATCAATCACATTAGCACCTTAAGGGTAGAACTTAGTTAACTTGATTGTTTCATATAAATCAATGAGCAGCAAATTTACACCAGCAGTTTTACCAAAGATCCATTTACAAAGACAAAATACCGCCGATTTATCTCTAATTCAGAACTTCTGAGCGGCGTTGTTGAAATAACCCCCTTCTTTATAGAGAAGCAAGTATGATAGATATCTTAAAAGAAAACATGCAATGAAAGCAGAGTTCTACCTTTCACTCCAATATATAGACATTTACCTTACTCTCGATTGAGTAATAAAACACCAATATGCCAATAATATCTCTCCTCATCCACAATATACATAGTTATACACATTACATGTGTGGAAAAGTGATAGAAATAGCGATAAGTAGTCTTATTAATCGCGACTTTCGATATTTATTAACAAATGCAGGGGGGGAATAGCAAGTTATCCACCTTTTCTGTGGGTAACCTTGTGAAGTGTTTACATTATTACCATTTAACATAATAAAAAAATGGTATAATTATCCACAAGAATAAAAACCCAAACAAAAGACGTTTAAAAACAATCACTTAAATTCAACGCTTCACTTGAAATATCTACGTAACATAAAAACGAGATTCACATCTCACTTTGTATGAAAAACGACCGTTAACAGCTAGATTTAAAAGTGTTATTCTGCTAAAAGAAACCTTGAGATATAAGAATAACTTGATATGCCTTCACTAATTAACGAACCCCGTGATATCAATGAGCTTATGGATCGCGCACAAGCCATTGCCGGATTCAACCTGCAACAAATAGCCGCATTACACCAACTCTGTGTACCCTATGATCTGCGTAAAGAAAAAGGCTGGATTGGACAACTCTTAGAGCTGCACCTTGGTGCTACAGCGGGCAGTAAACCAATTCAAGATTTCCCTGAGTTAGGGGTAGAATTAAAAACCATTCCAATTAATGCACAAGGTAAACCACTTGAAACAACCTTCGTCTGCGTAGCCCCTTTAACCGGTAATCACGGCGTTACTTGGTCAACCTGTAATGTGGCTAATAAGCTAAAACAAGTGCTATGGATACCAGTACTCGGTGAACGCGATATTCCGATCGCAGAACGTATCGTAGGCTCACCTCTACTATGGCAGCCCGATGCACTTGAAAATATGCAATTACAAGAAGATTGGGAAGAGCTGATGGATATGATCGCACTTGGACAGGTAGAACAGATCACTGCGCGTCACGGTAAGTATTTACAGCTTCGCCCTAAGGCAGCAAATAATAAGGTCCGTACAAAGGCGTATGGCAGCGAGGGAGAGATCATTCAGGTACGACCGCGTGGCTTCTATCTTAAAAAGGCCTTTACGCATCAGCTACTCAAAAAACACTTTAATATCTAATCTATCAAAATATGATGATGATAAATCGCAGGTAAAAAAAAGGCCCGTCAGAAGACGGACCTTAAACTGCATGAAAAATGGATTATTTGCTTTTACGCTTACCCAATTTTTCTTTAATACGTGCAGCTTTACCAGTAAGACCACGTAGGTAGTATAGCTTAGCTTGACGAACATCGCCGTGACGCTTAACAGTGATGCTTGCTACCACTGGAGAATGTGTTTGGAATACACGTTCCACACCTTCACCGTTTGAAGTGATTTTACGAACTGTGAATGCAGAGTGCAGACCACGGTTACGTTTAGCGATAACTACGCCTTCAAAAGCCTGTAGACGTGATTTATCACCTTCAACAACTTTTACTTGTACTACAACAGTAGCACCAGGGCCAAAAGTTGGTAGATCTGTTTTCATTTGCTCTTGTTCGAGCTGTGCAATAATGTTGCTCATTTTCTATACCCTAGAATAAACTGAAAAACTCTACTTTAACTCGCGACTTTCGCGAACGATCTCAACAAGAAGTTTTTCTTGCAGATCAGTCAGAGCTAGGTTACTTAATAAATCAGGTCGTCGTTCTAACGTTCGAGCTAAAGACTGTTTCTGTCTATATTGGCTAATTTTACTATGATTGCCACTAAGGAGAACCTTAGGAACAACCATACCATCTAACACTTCCGGACGCGTATAATGCGGACAATCTAAAAGACCATCCGCAAACGAATCTTGCTCCGCGGATGCCTGAGTGCCTAAAACACCAGGAATCATGCGTGAGACAGCATCAATCATCGTCATTGCTGCAAGTTCACCACCAGTTAACACAAAGTCACCGATAGACCACTCTTCATCAACTTCCGATTGGATGATACGCTCATCAATACCTTCATAACGGCCACAAATAAAAATCATCTTTTCATTTGTTGCCAACTCCAGTACACCAGCTTGATCCAATTTACGTCCTTGCGGTGAAAGATAAATAACTTTCGCCTCACCACCAGCTGCCTGTTTTGCTGCATGGATAGCATCTCGTAATGGTTGAACCATCATCAACATGCCAGGGCCACCACCATAAGGGCGATCATCGACCGTCTTATGTTTATCGTGGGCAAAATCTCTAGGGTTCCAAGTTTGGAACTTAAGCAAGTCGCGTTTTATTGCTCGACCGATGACTCCTTGTTCAGTGATGGCATTAAACATCTCTGGAAAAAGGCTAATAACCCCTAACCACATACTAGCCTCCGCTGACAACGAGTCTTAAAAACTCGGGTCCCAATTAACAATAATTTTTTGAGCGGTAATATCAACACTGATAATTACTTGCCCATCAAGATACGGGATTAACCGTTCTTTTTTTCCGAAGGCATCAGTTGCATTCGCTTTAATTACTAATACGTCGTTAGAACCGGTTTCCATCATATCAGTGACTTTACCTAACGTATAACCCTTGTCTGTCTCAACAGAGCAGCCAATAATGTCACGCCAGTAATATTCATCTTCTAAATCTGGAAGTTGATCAGCATGAATAGCAATTTCAGCACCCGTAAGGGACTGCGCTTCTTCACGAACATCAATGCCGACTAACTTAGCAATTAAACCTTTGCCATGGCGTTTGCAATCTTCAATCGCCACTTCAACCCATTCGCCTTTTTGCTCAATGAGCCAAGGTGAATAGTTAAAAATCCCTTCAGGAATATCGGTAAAGGAGTTGATTTTCATCCAGCCTTTAATGCCGTAAACAGCACCAAGACGACCAACTACCATAGGTTTGTCAGTTGAACTCACAAGATCTCCTTACCTTAAGATAATTAAGCAGCTTTAGCAGCGTCTTTGATTAACTTAGCAACTGTGTTAGAAACTGTAGCGCCTTTAGCAACCCAAGCTTCAATTTTCACGTTGTCAAGACGAACACGTTCTTCTTGACCAGCAGCCATTGGGTTAAAGAAACCTAGCTTCTCGATGAATTTACCATCACGAGCATTACGGCTGTCTGTAACAACAACTGTGTAGAAAGGTGATTTCTTAGAACCACCACGAGATAAACGAATAGTTACCATATCGTCCTCTTTATAAATTAAGTGTGTATTCCGACCTTGCACTGACAAGGCCCCATAGTTCAAATAGTACTCACGAATGAGACGATTCGAAGTCGCGCAATTTTACTCTTATTTTAACTAAATGCAACCTTATTGTGAGTCATGACCGCTTTAGTTAGCGCTATTTATACTATAAACAATCATTATTTTGCTATTACAGTGATCAAAAGCAGGTTAGCCAGAATCCGCGGAAATAAAAAAGCCCTACTGTTAATAAGCAGGGCTTGGAATAAAATACATATATAAGGAAGGGGTTAAACCACGAAGTTGTTAACCAAACGGTCCTTTACCACCGCCCATACCACCGCCCATTCCGGGTGGCATCATACCTTTCATTTTACCCATCATCTTCTTCATGCCGCCTTTGCCCGACATTTTTTTCATCATTTTTTGCATTTGGGTAAACTGTTTAAGTAGTTTGTTTACATCTTGAATCTGTGTACCAGAACCCATAGCAATACGACGCTTACGTGAACCTTTGATAATATCAGGACGTTGACGCTCAGCTGGTGTCATAGAGTTAATGATAGCTTCCATACGATTAGTTAACTTATCATCCATTTGGTCTTTAACAGCATCAGGTACCTGGTTCATACCCGGTAACTTATCCATCATCCCCATCATGCCGCCCATGCTTTTCATTTGCACAAGTTGATCACGGAAATCTTCTAAATCAAAGCCTTTACCTTTCTGAACTTTTTTCGCCAGTTTTTCAGCTTTGTCTTTATCTACTTTACGTTCTACTTCTTCGATAAGTGATAGTACATCACCCATACCTAGAATACGTGACGCAATACGCTCTGGATGGAAAGGTTCCAGCGCATCAATTTTCTCGCCCATACCGATAAACTTAATTGGTTTACCAGTAATATGACGAATAGATAGTGCAGCACCACCACGCGCATCACCATCAGCTTTCGTTAAGATAATACCAGTCAACGGTAAGCTCTCATTGAATGCCGCAGCTGTGTTCGCCGCATCTTGACCAGTCATCGCATCAACAACGAATAAGGTTTCAACTGGGTTAATCGCTGAATGTAAATCTTGGATCTCTTGCATCATGTCAGAATCGACATGTAAACGACCCGCGGTATCGACAATAACAACGTCAATAAATGATTTGCGTGCGTGCTCAATTGCCGCATTAGCAATATCAACAGGTTTCTGTTCGATATTACTTGGGAAGAATTCTACATCAACTTCGCCAGCCAATGTTTCTAGCTGCTTGATTGCCGCTGGACGGTAAACGTCGGCACTTACAACCAATACTGATTTCTTCTCACGCTCTTTTAAGAAGCGTGATAGTTTTGCTACAGACGTTGTTTTACCAGCACCTTGTAAACCAGCCATCATTAATACTGCTGGCGGTTGCGCAGCAAGATTTAATGTTTCGTTCGCTTCACCCATTGCCGATTCAAGTTCAGATTGAACAATCTTAATAAAGGCTTGGCCAGGGTTTAGACTCTTAGATACATCTTGACCTAAGGCTTTTTCTTTCACATTTTTAATAAATGCGCGTACGACAGGTAAAGCAACATCCGCTTCGAGTAACGCCATGCGTACTTCACGTAGTGTGTCTTTGACATTATCTTCAGTCAAACGACCACGGCCACTGACGTTTTTCAGTGTTGCCGATAAGCGATCGGTTAAATTCTCAAACATGACGTTATCCGTTATAAATTAGATTAAATGCAATAATTACTGATGATTATAACCTTATTTGAGGGCAAAAATCACACTCTCAAGTCGCGACTAGCTATTGTTTTATAAAAAAATAATATTTTCCTTTCTAAATAATGCATTTGAATATAGCTCTATAGATAGAGCAAGCGTATACTGGGAAGCATAACTACCTATAAATCAACATTAAAGTGAGCCCTATGGAACTGTTTGCTCTCGGCGCTATTTTTCTTTATATAGCTGCAACTTATTATTGCATTAAAGTCTTAACTATCACGCAGCAGCCGAGTATACGTACTATTTTTACCCTAGGCGCAGGCGCGACACTTTGCCATCTATTCTGGATGGGGTTTGATATTGTGACGGCAGCAGGGATTAACCTGAGCATTGTCAATGTAGCCGCACTTATCAGTTTGCTGATCTCGATGCTCATGACACTCTCGATCAATAAATTTAAAATATTACCTTTATTACCTATTGTGTATGGTTTTTCAATCATTGTCATTGCGATAAGCTATTTGTTACCAACGATTTACATTTCCAATTTAAGTGATAACACACCACTTGTTGTCCATATTATCGTGATATTATTTGCCTATGCGGCCTTCATTGTGGCGAGTTTACTTGCCCTGCAAATGGCTTACTTAGATTATCAACTCAAGCACAAACGCCCAACCGCAATGCACCCAGCACTGCCATCGTTAATGACCATAGAAAAACAACTCATCAGGTTATTAAGTATCGGTTTAGTGCTGCTATCCGTGGCAATAGTGACAAGCTTTGTCTTTTTTGAAGATGCTTTTACCCACTCTCAAGCGCATAAAACTGTTTTATCTATTTTAGCTTGGCTATTTTATTCGGTATTGCTGTGGGGTCACTTTAAACAAGGCTGGCGTAGCAACAAGATTGCTTTTGGTACATTATTTGGCACTGTACTGCTCTCTTTAGCCTATTTCGGTTCTCGCTTTGTAAAAGAGATCCTACTTCATTAATACTTAAACATACTTAAACATACTTAAACATACTTAAAACTATCATATATTAATTACTATACACTTGCGTAATCAAAGGATAACACTTGGACGACATATCAACAGGAACCTTATTCGGCCTCCTGACTATTTTAATCCTCATATCAGCTTATTTCTCTAGCTCAGAAACAGGTATGATGTCTCTCAATCGTTATAGGCTTAAGCACCTGGTTAAAAATAACCATACAGGTGCGAAACGTGTAGAGAAACTCCTCAACAGACCTGATCGTTTGATTGGTCTTATTCTTATTGGTAACAATCTAGTCAACATCTTGGCCTCTTCCATCGCAACGATTATTGGTATGCGTTTATTTGCACAAAATGAAGCGCTTGGTTTAGCCGTATCGACTGGTCTCTTAACAATCGTTATCCTTATTTTTGCTGAAGTAACGCCTAAAACCTTAGCTGCACTGCATCCAGAAAAAGTGGCATTTCCAAGCTCATTGTTATTACGCCCGATGCTAACCTTGTTTTATCCATTGGTATGGCTGGTGAACATCATTTCTAATGGCCTGTTGCAACTATTGCGCGTTAATCTCAATCATAATGACAATGGTGCATTGAGCTCCGAAGAATTGCGTACCGTTGTGCATGAAGCAGGTACAATGATCCCTCAGCGTCACCAAGATATGCTGATCAGTATTCTCGACCTTGAAAAAGTCACTGTGGATGACATTATGGTGCCGCGTAACGAGATCATCGCGATTGATATTAATGATGATTGGGAGATTTTGTTACGCCAATTACGTAATATTTCACATACGAGGGTATTGCTGTATCGTGACACCATCGATGATGCAGTTGGATTTGTGCATACTCGAGATGCATTGCGTCTATTACTGAAAGAACAGTTTGATAAAACAACGCTACTCAGAGCAGTAAAAGAGCTGTACTTCATTCCTGAAGCAACACCACTTAACGTGCAACTATTAAAGTTCCAACGTAAAAAAGAGCGGATCGGTTTAATTGTTGACGAATACGGTGACATCCAAGGTTTGGTGACTCTCGAAGATATCTTAGAAGAGATTGTCGGTGACTTTACCACTACCATGGCACCTTCAGCGAGTGAAGAAATTGAGGCGCAACCTGACGGCAGTTATATCATTGATGGTACGGCAAACGTGCGTGATATTAATAAAGAGATGAACTGGCACTTTCCAACCAATGGTCCAAAAACATTAAACGGCTTAATTTTAGAATATTTAGAAGAGATACCTGAATCAAATATTAGTCTAAAAATTGCAGACCATCCGTTAGAAGTATTAGAAATAAACAACAATGTAATCCAACGTGTTCGTGTTCAACCAGCGGATAAAAAGAAACGAAGAACCAAACTATAACGGATATTTTCGTCTTGGACATGACTTGTAGATAATAAAAAAGCACCTAATATAGGTGCTTTTTTTCATTAAACTTTAAATTAATAAAAGTTAATGCTTATTTGTTTGCGTTTTTAACTGCATCTTTCAGTGCTTTACCAGCAACGAATGCTGGAATTGTCGCTGCAGAAATTTGAATTTCTTCACCCGTTTGTGGGTTACGACCAGTACGTGCTGAACGTTCGCTTACTTTAAAAGTACCGAAACCAATTAGCTGTACAGCTTCTTTTTCTTTAAGGCTATCAGTGATCGCACTTAGGATCTCTTCTAGTGCTGCTTTAGCTTGTACTTTAGTTAAATCTGCTTTCGCTGCAACTGCATCGATTAATTGAGTTTTATTCATAAGAATGTCCTTTCCACTATTCAATAACATTAAACTGTTAAACACTGTATTCAAAAAAACCGTTGACCGCAAAGGATTTATCGCCTTAATTAAGTCAATTGCTGAGAGAATAATCAACAAATGGGGTAGCGCTCACACTAATCCCATTCTATGTACAAAAAAACACCATAAAAAAGGTGGGAGACTACCCTTAAAACTAATTCCCGATCGCCGCCTCACCAGCTCTGGCGCCTCTTTAATGAAATTTCAATCAATTAATCTAAGGTAATACCAATGTTAGAAATCCCATCATTTTTAGCAAACTGACGTAACGTCTTCATACTCTCTGGTGATTTTTGTACCGTGAGTAAATCCAACACCGCTTGCTGAAATTTAAGCTCTTCTTGCATTAACTCTTCAGCGAAAATAACCTCGTCGTCAAGTTCTTCACCTGCCAACGCTTCTAAATAGCTTGCAACAGTACCAATTGATACTCGCGATGCATTAATAGCTTCGTTCACATCCGGATCAGGGCCAACTAAACTATTAAAAGCACTGTTTAAAGTCACACACGCATCCAGTGCAGGGTAAACACCATACACATCAAATTTGTCTACATTTGGAATAATCGGTTCGAAACGATCAAGTTGAATAGTAAAATTGATTTTGCTATTTTTAACCGTTAAAGACTCCCAAAACAGATCTAATGATGAACGGAACTGCTTCGCATCTCCGGTTTCACAAGCTTCAGAAAATAATTTGTAATTAGGAAAGCTGCGTTCAGCAAGTGACGCAATAAAACTCACTTTCTGCCAAGGTAATAATTTCGTTAATTGCTGTTCATAGTTTGCTTCAAGCACAAAAATAGCCTCTTATTTATTGTTTTTATTCTTTCTATAATAGTTAAATATAACTAAATCTGATGGTGATATTTAACCAAAGACCTACATCTTTCTACCGTTTCCAGTCATGAAAACAATGATGCAATCAATTAGCTAAGCAAAAGCATGAGAAGACAACCTCATACCTTGCTACTTCACTTACCGCTTTAGCAAACCGCGCGATAAGGTTTTTATATTGCTTTACTGATTATCTCAGTATGAGTGCAGCTATTTATACGCGCTATATTAGCGAGATACAAGGCTGAGAAAACCAATCTAACTAAATCGTCGTTAATTACACTAAAAAGATCATGATCACAAATTCATTCTTGTAATCTAGTACCTAACATCAAACTTAAGTTCATCTCAACCAGTGCTAATATTGATCCAGCAAATAAGCAACATCATTAACGATACATCAAGCGATATTACTCGTTGATTAAAGGATTAATCAACACATTTTCGCATTAATTATTTATCTAATAAACGCTTGTATAACAAACATAGCACCGTATAAAAATCAGGGATTGATATGAAACGTATATTTATTATTTCAGCACTAACGTGCGCTATCGCACCAACCACTTTTGCTTCTCAGCTGTATTTTGATGCTCGTAATGATGCTATGGGGGGAGCTGGTGTCGCATCTTCGGACTTTGTTACTGCAGCTTTTGTAAACCCTGCATTATTAGGTCAAGGCAAAGATAATTATATTGGTCTCATTCTGCCAGCAATCCCATACAGTGATAATGGTAATACCCGCTATGCCCCCACCTCTTTTGGTGCTCAAACCGAAACATCGGATGCGTTTTTAGGTGCCTTAGACAATGTTAAAACTGCGCAAAACGCTTATGACAATAACAAAAATCCAATAACGGCTGCAGCTTATGCCAATGCGCTTGGCAATTTTGATGGTCAACGCATGGGCGCTAATGTCGGCACCAGTTTCGCGATTGTATTACCCAGCAGTGCATTATCAGTGGCCTTTTTTGGCAACGCTTACATGACCAGTGTCGCGACAGCAAAAGTGAGTCAAAATGATATTGATTCAGCAAATAACCAAACTTTAGATGACCTTGATAGCAAAGTTAATCTGGCAGGAGTATCGGTTTCTGATCTTGGTTTGGCACTATCAATGAACTGGGATGCCAGAATCGCCAAAGTATCGATTGGTATATCACCAAAATATCAACGTATCGACACGTATAGTTATGATATTTCAATTAATGACGACGGCCTACGTGAGTTTGAAGATGGCTTTCTTGACGGGTTAGATAAACAAAGCCATTTTAATCTCGATGCCGGTATTGCCTTTGATTTTTATGATAGCTTCCGCGTTGCAGTCAGTGGCCGTAACATACTTAAAAAAAATCTTAAAGTAGAAACAACGGCATACAAAGGTATCAACCAAACAGATGAGAAAATGGTTTTCACGTTAGCACCACTAGTGACGGCAGGTTTTGCATTACACCATGATTACGCAACACTGACAGCAGAAATGGATTTAAATGATGCGATAGGGTTTGAAAGCAACAGAGAATCACGTTATGCCCGCGCAGGTATTGAAGCTAATCTATTTGATTTCTTACAATTACGCGCAGGTATTCGCCATGATCTAAATGATGTCCGTGAAGACCTATTCACCTTAGGTTTTGGTATATCACCGATGGATCTAGTACATATTGACCTAGCCGCTACCGTGAGCAAAAACGGTGCTTATGGTATCTATCAAGACGGTAAATTTAACGATAGCGGACTTAATTCAGCCCGTTCGACAGGTGATGATGCCGTCTATGGTATCGACGGTTTTGTCTTGCAAGTATCGGCTAAATTCTAAGTTTTTATATTTATCATATAAATAGTAATGTCATATTAAGCGCCAATATTTAGACTCGTTACATTAATGTATGTTAAAAGCACCTTCCATAAGGTGCTTTTGTTATTATTAAACCGTAAAATAGCATATTCACTTTCTTAGATAGACAACAATGAATACTTATCAGCTACATCGCTACCTTGGATATTTATTAATTCTGCCGGTAACACTATGGGCCTTCACTGGTGCGTTTTTTTTAATTAAGCCTGGTTATAAAGATGCCTACGAACAATTGCAAATAACTCGCTATCCGTTGTCCTCTATTTTACAACTTTCTCCTGAACCAGAGTGGCAAGCAGTAGCAATAAACCAAACAATCTTAGGTCGTCATTACCGTGTTCAAATAGAGAATAAATGGCAGCATATTAATCCACTAAATAACCAAGTGCTGTCAGAACCAAATGCAAAAAATATAATAAGTTTATTACAAGATGCTGTGAAACATAATCCACAACGCTATGGTTTGGTTTTGAACTACAAAGATGGTATCGCTGTTACGGATACCGACGTAAAACTGATGTTTGATTGGTCGCGCTTAAACTTACACCAACAAGGTGCGGACAGTCGTATTTTTAACACTATGTATGATATTCATTACCTACGCTGGACAGGCAACAAAACGTTTGATCAGTGGTTTGGGTATATCGGCTTAGGATTATTGGTATTGATGGCGCTAACTGGTATTGTCATGATCAAGAAATCATCGATAACTATAAAATAATAAAGGCAGGTATGTTAGCCATACCTGCCTTTATTTCTATTAATATCTGTTCAATTAACGCGAATCAATAAATACTAAAATCAAAGATTACACGTTAATTAATATCAGAATTAAAATTCGTTTTCAGCTTCAGGAGCCTTAACTTCAACTTCAGCTTCATCTTTATTACCAAGTAGATTAGCACGGATCATACCGTCAATTTCAGCTGCAATCTTTGGGTTGTCAATAAGGAATTGTGTTGATTTAGCTTTACCTTGACCAATCTTATCACCCTTGTATGAATACCAAGCGCCTGCTTTTTCGATTAGCTTTTCTTTAACACCTAGATCAATTAACTCACCATTACGGTTAAAGCCTTTACCGTATAATATTTGGAATTCAGCTTGTCTAAATGGTGCTGCAATTTTATTCTTCACAACTTTAACACGTGTTTCATTACCCGTGATCTCGTCGCCATCTTTTACTGAACCAATACGACGGATATCTAAACGTACTGACGCGTAGAATTTAAGTGCATTACCGCCTGTAGTCGTTTCAGGTGAACCAAACATAACACCAATCTTCATACGAATTTGGTTAATGAAGATACACATGGTGTTAGTCGTTTTTAAATTACCCGTTAATTTACGCATCGCTTGCGATAACATACGTGCCTGCAGACCCATGTGGCTATCGCCCATATCGCCTTCAATTTCAGCTTTCGGAGTTAGTGCTGCTACAGAATCGACTACGATAATATCAACAGCGCCAGAACGTGCGAGCATGTCACATATTTCTAATGCTTGCTCACCAGTATCTGGTTGAGAGACTAATAGTTCATTAATATCAACGCCAAGTTTACCTGCATAAATAGGGTCAAGTGCATGCTCTGCATCAATAAAGGCACAGATTTTACCTTCTCGTTGTGCTGACGCGATAACTTCTAGCGTTAACGTCGTTTTACCACTTGATTCAGGACCGTAAATTTCTACGATACGCCCCATCGGTAAACCACCAGCTCCCAACGCAATATCAAGAGAAAGTGAACCTGTAGAAACAGTTTCTACGTCCATGGTACGGTTATCACCTAGCTTCATGATAGAACCTTTACCAAATTGTTTTTCAATTTGTCCAAGTGCTGCAGCTAAGGCTTTTTCTTTATTCGCGTCCATTTTATTCCCCTGAGGCATAATCGAGTATTTAATTTATAGGCATAAGTATACTGTTCGTTCATACAGTATCAAGTAATAAACGAATATTTTTTTTAATTATTATTAGTGGCTCATACTTACGTACAAAAAATACAGTCGCCACCGTGCTTTAGCATTGTTATTATAGCTGCAACTATTATTTTTAAACCGAGCCGCTATGCAACCTAACTTTCTTGCACCTCAAGACTTAACCAATCACACCCCTATGATGCAGCAATTCTTTAAGTTAAAAGCTGAGCAACCAGAGATCTTACTCTTTTATCGCATGGGCGATTTTTATGAGTTATTTTATGATGATGCCAAAAAAGCGTCGCAATTATTAGGTATATCTCTGACCAAGCGTGGTAAGTCAAATGGTAATCCTATCCCAATGGCTGGTATCCCTTACCATTCGTTGGAAGGTTATTTAGCAAAGCTAGTACGTAGTGGTGAATCGGTAGCGATCTGTGAACAAATTGGTGATCCTGCGACATCCAAAGGCCCTGTTGAACGTAAAGTGGTTCGTATTGTGACACCAGGCACTGTCAGTGACGAAGCCTTACTCACCGAGAAAAATGACAATTTATTAGCAGCATTATTCCATGATGGCATTACTTTTGGTTATGCGACGTTAGATATGGGCAGCGGCCGTTTCCTGATCAATCAATTTACGTCAGAAGAAACACTACTGGCAGAACTGCAACGTACCGACCCTGCAGAGCTGTTGTATTGCGAATCATTTGAATCAATGCAACACATCAACCAACTTAAAGGCTTACGTCGCCGCCCTGAATGGGAGTTTGATTTACAAACTGGTCGCAACGTCTTATGCCAACAGTTTGGCACTAAAGATCTGATTGGTTTTGGGGTTGAAAACTCACCAGTAGCGTTATGTGCTGCAGGGTGTTTGATGCAGTATGTGAAAGAAACCCAACGTACCGCACTTCCACATATTCGAGCGATCAAACTTGAACAAACCGAACAAATGGTCGTCATGGATGCAGCAACTCGCCGTAACCTAGAACTGACCCAAAACCTATCTGGTGGTTTTGATAATACCCTTGCAGAAGTACTTGATCATACTTCAACACCAATGGGCAGCCGACTATTAAAACGTTGGTTACACCAGCCAATTCGTGACAGCTTGGTATTGCAACAACGCCAATCAAGTATTCAATCCTTACTTGATGTGGGTGCATTAAACGATATCCAGCCAGTTCTACGTACTATTGGTGATATTGAACGTATCATTGCACGCTTGTCATTACGCTCTGCACGTCCTCGTGATCTTGTGCGTTTACGTAATGCTTTCCAGCAGTTACCCGAATTACAAACACTGTTAGCAGAACACGATACCGAACACTTAAACTCATTGCAGCAATTAGCTGGTGAGTTCACTGAGCTAGAACAGCTACTGACGTTCGCCGTTATCGACAACCCGCCAGTATTAATCCGAGACGGTGGCGTGATAGCCCCCGGTTATAACCAAGAGTTAGATGAATGGCGTACCCTAAGTAAAGGTGCTACCGATTATCTACAAGCATTGGAAGATCGCGAAAAACAGCAAACCGGTATCCCAACCTTAAAAGTCGGTTATAACCGGGTACACGGCTACTTCATCGAAGTCAGTCGTCTTCAATCAGATCAAGTACCAGCAACGTATATCAGACGTCAAACGCTGAAGAATACCGAACGTTACATCATACCTGAACTGAAAGAACACGAAGATAAAGTTCTCAGTAGCCAAGGTAAGTCACTGGCGCTAGAGAAACAACTTTATGAGCAACTATTAGATAAGTTGTTACCGTATATTCCCGCACTGCAAGACAGCGCTGCGGCATTATCTGAACTTGATGTATTGTGTAACTTTGCTGAACGCGCAGAAACCTTGCATTATTGCCGACCAACAATTAGTGTCCAACCGGGTATCGACATTACTAATGGGCGTCATCCTGTAGTAGAGCAAGTGATGACGGACCCCTTCATTGCCAATCCTGTTCAGCTTAATCCTGAACGTCGTATGTTGATCATTACCGGTCCTAATATGGGTGGTAAATCAACCTACATGCGTCAAACGGCCTTGATCACTCTAATGGCACACATTGGTAGTTTCGTGCCAGCCGAGCAAGTAACAACGTCATTAATCGACCGTATTTTTACACGCATTGGGGCATCAGATGATCTCGCGTCAGGTCGCTCGACCTTCATGGTAGAAATGACCGAGACAGCGAATATTTTGCACAATGCTACTGCAAATAGTTTGGTATTGATGGACGAGATTGGTCGCGGCACCAGCACTTACGATGGTTTATCATTAGCATGGGCATGTGCAGAATACCTAACGAATAAGATCCAGGCTTATACTCTCTTTGCAACGCATTACTTTGAGCTAACCACGTTAGCAGAACAGCACCCAAGTTTAGTCAATGTGCATCTCGATGCGGTTGAGCACGGTGACTCGATCGTATTTATGCACGCAGTGCAAGACGGCGCGGCAGATCGCAGTTATGGCTTGCAAGTTGCGGCATTAGCAGGCGTACCAAAAACGGTAATTCATGCAGCTAAAGTCAAGTTACATGAGTTAGAGGTAAATTCACACCAACCCGTTGTAGCAGGTGAACGCCCACAAGTTGAAGTGACGCCCGTTTCTCACCCCGTGATCGATGACCTCAGTGCGTTAAATATCGATAATATGACACCACGGGAAGCTCTGGATGTTTTATACCGTTTAAAAGAACAACTTTAATTTCTATACTCCAATATTAAATAGTTCACGATAGATCAAAAAGCCCAAATTATCTAAATCATGCAAAATAGCGATAGGATTATTTGGGCTTTCTGTTACATAAGTAACCACCCGTTCTAACGCCTGTCGTTGGGTAGAATAGACCCCAGCAATCACCCGATATTTAATCGAATTCTTCGCTTGTGACACCCCCATACTATCAATATGCGCAACAGCAATATATTCCGGCACAGCGGATAGTTGATAGGCTTGCTTTAACCATTGACTCAAATAATATAACTCATTATCAAGTGTTCTGAATTTACTTCTCGTTTCACCATTATTAAACGCTGAGTAATACGCATCCGTATAACTAAAACCGTCACTCTTGGTAACAAGGCGGTGCATAGCATGACTCATTTTCCAGGATATATCTGCATAGCCCTTCGCTTTTAAGCGTGCTGTAAGCTGTGGAGTCTCAATTGCTTGTTGACCAAATGCCGTTTTAAACGACTCATAAAAAATCGTTTCTTTATCTGACCTTGAGCCCGATAATCCGTGTATGTCTGTTGGCAATACAATCAATTTAGCATCATTCTCAATGGCTGGAAGATCACTATTAATAAATAATCGCGGTGTTGAACAAGACGTGACAAATAAAACAAAACTAACTGTCAAAAATAACTTAATGAAATAATGAGTAGATAGCATAACCGTCCTTAAACAATCCTTGTTTACAGAGGGTTATCAAGATACTAGAAAAAAATGAAGAGAATGACTGATTTTAATAAAATAAGGCTAAAGGTTGATTAAAGTGTTAATAACTAAGACTAGGGAATAGCTTAATTATTAACAACTCAATAAGGTCGTTTAGCAGTACTTTATAACCTGAACAATGCTTCAACAGAGAGTCCTTGCTGTGCTAATAACTCCCGTAAACGTCGTAATGCTTCCACTTGAATTTGACGAACGCGTTCACGGGTTAAGCCAATTTCACGACCAACATCCTCGAGTGTCGAGGCATCATAGCCGAGTAAGCCAAAACGCCTAGCCAATACTTCGCGTTGTTTCGGGTTCAGCTCTTCAAGCCAACGCACAATGCTAAACTTAATATCATCGTTCTGCGTGCAGCGCTCAGGACCATCGCCTTTATCATCCGAAATAATATCCAATAGCGCTTTCTCTGAATCGCCCCCTATAGGCGTATCTACAGAACTAATACGCTCATTTAAACGCAGCATTTTACTGACATCGGCAACTGGCTTATCTAACTTTTCCGCAATGTCCTCGGCTGTCGGTTCATGATCTAACTCATGAGCAAGTTCACGTGCTGCACGAAGATAAACATTAAGTTCTTTAACGACATGGATAGGTAAACGTATAGTGCGGGTTTGGTTCATAATGGCCCGTTCAATCGTTTGCCGGATCCACCATGTTGCATAAGTAGAGAAACGAAAGCCCCGTTCGGGATCGAATTTTTCGACCGCGCGGATCAATCCAAGATTACCCTCCTCAATTAAATCAAGTAAAGCTAAACCACGGTTATTATAACGCCTGGCAATCTTAACAACTAAACGCAGATTACTCTCAATCATACGTTTTCGTGAACTAGCATCACCGCGTAGCGCTCGGCGAGCATAAAAAACTTCTTCTTCTGCGGTCAATAACGGTGAAAAACCAATTTCCCCAAGATAAAGCTGTGTTGCATCTAAGCTTTTCGCATCGTTAGGGATAAGGTGCTCATCGTTAAATATATCCATCCCTGGCTTTGCTTTTTTATCGTTTTCAGATACATCATGATCTTTAACGTTTAACTTATCTGCATCAGTTATCTTGCTCATTAGGTATAGGCTCCTGACTGAAGTAAATAGCCTATTAAGATTAGCCTAATAAACAACTTTCGGTCGGGCTTAACGTTTGGGCAAGTAACGTATCGGATTAACGGGTTTACCACGATAACGAATTTCGAAATACAGTTCAGCGCCCGAATTAGGTCCAGTGTTCCCCATACTCGCAATCTTCTGTCCAGCTTTAACCCATTGCTGCTCTTTAACTAATAACGCTTTATTATAGGCATAAGCACTTAGATAATCATCGTTGTGTTTAATGATAATAAGGTTGCCATAACCACGCAGACCATTACCAGAATAAACTACTCGACCGGATTCAGAAGCCAGTACGTTACGCCCTAATGAACCGCCGATGTTAATCCCTTGCTGTCCCGACTTGCTGCTGGAATAAGTGCTAATTAATTTACCCGATGCAGGCCATGCCCATGACAATTTATTATTATGAACGACCACTTTCGGTTTCGAGACTTTGGCAGCAACCGGTTTTGCTTTCACTGGCGCTTTAACTTTTACCGGAGGAGTTACTTTAGCCGTAACAGTTTTTATCGGCACCGGTTTAACCAATGGCCTAGTGGGCGCTTTAACACTGGTTTTAGTCGAGCCTGATTTCGTTGTTTTAGTTTTAGCCACAGTCACTGGTTTTGGCTTTCTATAAGATTGAGCCGGGATCTTGCCTTTCAGCTTAAGTAGCTGCCCAGGATAAATTTGAAACGATTTAGGGATCTTATTTAATGCCGCGAGATGCTTGAAATCTTGATTACTACGCCATGCAATTGCATATAAGGTATCCCCTTTTTTAACGCGATACGTGGACGTACTAATACTTGATTTCAACTCTGTTTTATAACCCTGAACACTCGTGACGGGTGCAGGGCTATGATTAGCAGTAGAACAACCAGCTAACTGAACTAAAAAAAAGACAACAGCGATACGAAGCCATAAATGGTATCGGCGTATATTGCATAAATACCTGCTGCTGATGGTCACCGCTTAACTCCCCCTAATCCCATGATTTAAATACCATAATCCTCAAGTCTAGCAAAAACACCGTCACGCTAAATCGCCGATAATTAATGGCACAAATCTGACATGTTCAATGTTTTGACTGGTATAAGTATCACCATTACGAGTGATCACTTGCAACACCTGAGATTCGACACCTAATGGCAAAATTAGTTGCCCGCCATCAACCAGTTGCGTCAGTAATGCTTGTGGTACAGAAGCGGGGGCAGCAGTCACGATAATAGCATCGAAAGGGCCTTTGCTCTGCCAACCTTGCCAACCATCGCCGTATTTCATCATCACGTTATGCAGATCGAGATTCTTTAACCGACGCTTCGCTTGCCATTGTAACGCTTGGATCCGTTCCACCGAATAAACCTGTGGAAATACCTGCGCTAAAATAGCCGTTTGATAACCTGAACCCGTGCCGATTTCCAATACTTTTGTTGGCTTAGTTTGCAATAATAGTTCCGTCATTCGTGCAACAATATAAGGCTGAGATATCGTTTGCCCTGCCCCAATGGGTAAAGCCTGATTTCCCCATGCCTGTAACGCTAGCGCTTCTTCAACAAAATAGTTTCGAGGTGTATTTTGCATTGCAGCTAACACGCTCGGTTCTCGAATTCCTTGTTCTTCAAGCAGCGCTTTTATACGCTGCCCTGCTACTCCTGTATTACCCAATTCAATCATACGGTTCCTGATGTTGGCGCTTGGTCAAAGTGACGAATAACGACTTTTTCTTCAATCAATTCACGTACAATACTCGTCGCAAAACAACCCGATGGCAGATAGAAACTTACTGTTAGGCTATCTTCAGCTAGCTGGTAGCTAAAGTTTTCAGGACGTAATATTAACGCTTTACGCTCTTGACGTAGGCCCGCAGCACTTAAACCTTCAAGCAATTCTGGATATTGCGTAATGATACTGCTTTCAAATGTTAGCGCTTCGTTCGTCGCGCTGCTGTTACCTTTACCAACGAGTGGCGCCGATAATTGTAGCGCGCCTTGGGCAACACGTTCGATAATGTCGTCAGTTAAGGTTTCTTCCGCAAAGAATGAATTAGAACCCTGTAGAATAAAGCAATCACCTGACATTGCAGTTTGCCATTTATCTTGTTTAATTCGTTCACTGACAACATGATTGAATATCAAACTACGTGCAGCTGAAATATAAAAACTACGCTTATTACGATCTTTTACTTTTTCACCCGCAAACATCGCTTGTGCGCGCACAATGTTATTACCGTTTTGACCAAATCGCTGTTCACCGAAATAGTTCGGCACACCAGTGGTTTTAATTTTTTCTAAACGCTCGGCTAATCCATCCGTACTGCTTAGGTCCGTTAGTTTTAATGTAAATTGATTACCTTTTAATGCACCAGTACGTAACTTTTTATTATGACGAACAATTTTTAATACTTTAATTTGCGCTGTTTCAATCACAGAAAAATCGGGAGTTTCTTTACCCGCCATGTGAATACCAAACCATTGTTCAGTAATAGCATGGCGGTCTTTAAGCCCAGCATAACTCACATCCTTGCCTGAAACACCGGCTGCTTTGGCTAATTCACGGGCAACATATTGGGTATTTTCACCTATTTTACGGATGGAAATAAAGATGTGTTCACCTTCACCCGTTAATTCAAAACCAAGGTCTTCAATAACCACAAAATCGGCAGCTTCCTGCTTAATAAAACCAGTTACGTTAGGTTTGCCATATAAATATTCAAATTCAGGAAGCATTGATGTCTCCGCATTAGGATTAGTTTGCATTAATTTATATTCACTTATTATGTATTTTTCATTAACAGCACGACAGCTTCGCATGCCACGCCTTCTTTACGACCAGTGAATCCGAGTTTTTCAGTGGTGGTTGCTTTCACATTCACCGCTGACAATTCGGTTTCAAGATCCGTGCTTAATACTGCACGCATTGCTTGAATATGTGGGGCAATTTTAGGTGCTTGAGCAATAATAGTGACATCTAAATTACCAATGCGATAACCCAGTTCTTTGACTTTACTAAACACATCGCGTAATAGAATACGGCTATCAATATTTTCGAACTCAGCCGACGTATCAGGAAAATGATGGCCAATATCACCAAGCGCTAAAGCACCAAGTAGCGCATCGCAAATCGCATGTAACGCCACATCACCATCTGAGTGAGCCAGAAAACCTTGTTCATAAGGGATCGCGACACCGTTAATCATAACAGGACCAGCATTACCAAATTTATGAACATCAAAACCATGACCAATTCTAAACATTAAATATTTTCCCTATTTATTATTCACTGACTGTTGTAGATACAGTGTTGCTAACGGCATGTCTTCTGGACGTGTAATTTTAATATTATCCGCGCGACCAACGACCATTTTGGGCATTAAACCTAATCGTTCAATGGCTGAAGCCTCATCGGTAATATTCGCATTACTCGCTAATCCCGCAGTTAACGCATCGGTTAACAATTTAACGGGAAACATTTGTGGTGTTAACGCATGCCATAATAAATCACGCTCGACCGTCGTAATAATATTGCCATTAGCATCAGTACGTTTCATTGTATCGCGAACCTGGCACCCTAGAATAGCACCATGTTCAGATGCCAGTGCGCCAGCAATCAAACTGTCCACATCGGCATGAGTAAGACAAGGCCGTGCGGCATCATGTACCAGAACCCAATTATACGACTGACAAGCCTGCAATCCCGCGAGTACCGAATCTGCACGCTCTTTACCGCCATTCACACGGATAATTGCCGGATCTTTCGCGATAGCAATATCAGTAAACCAGCCATCTTCCGGGCCGAGGGCCACAACGACTTGCGCAATATTAGGGTGACTTAACAACGCCGTTAACGTGTGTTCAATCACTGTTTTATCTTGCAACATCAAATATTGCTTGGGTATACTCGCGCCCATTCTGGCGCCGACGCCAGCGGCTGGGACAACCGCAATAAATTGTTCTGTCATCTCGCTAACCTAGTTATCATCACTAATAATACGGTAGAAGGTCTCACCTTCTTTAATCATGCCAAGTTCATTACGGGTACGCTCTTCTATCGCGTCATACCCATTGCGTAAATCTAATATTTCATTTTTTAACGCGGTATTACGATCGATTAAAACTTGATTATTCATTTGCTGAACGATGACTTCACGTTCGATACGACTGTAATCCATCACCCCGTTATTACCGGCAATAAAATGATAGATTAGCAAGCTGAGTATGGAGATTAATACAAAATAAAGAAGGCGCATGACAATCATCCTGTAAATTAATCAGTTATTGTCACATATAATGCAGAGTTTGGTTAGCGTATACATAAAAAAAACCCGCTAAAAAGCGGGTTTTTTAATCTATTCAGAATTAACAGTTAAGCAAATTAAGCTTGACCCTTAACCTCTTTAAGACCGTGGAAAGGAGCAGCATCACCTAGCGCTTCTTCGATACGGATTAATTGGTTGTACTTAGCAACACGATCTGAACGGCTCATAGAACCCGTTTTGATTTGGCCAGCACATGTACCAACAGCAAGGTCAGCAATTGTTGCATCTTCAGTTTCACCAGAACGGTGAGAGATTACAGCTGTAAAGCCTGCGTCTTTCGCCATTTTGATTGCTGCTAACGTTTCAGTTAGTGAACCAATTTGGTTGAATTTGATTAGGATTGAGTTAGTGATACCTTCTTCAATACCACGTGTCAAAATCTTAGTGTTAGTCACAAATAAATCATCACCAACTAATTGGATCTTGTCACCTAGTAGTTCAGTCTGGTGTTTGAAACCAGCCCAATCAGATTCATCTAGACCATCTTCAATCGATACGATTGGGTATTGGTCAACAAGACCAGCAAGATAGTGGTTGAACTCTTCAGCAGTAAATTTCTTACCTTCGCCTTTAAGATCGTAGATACCTTCTTCTTTGTTATAGAACTCAGAAGCAGCACAATCCATAGCAAGTGTAACGTCTTTACCCATTTCATAACCAGCAGCTTTAACAGCTTCTTCAATTGCAGCTAGTGCAGCAGCATTTGATTCTAGGTCGGGAGCAAAACCACCTTCATCACCAACAGCAGTACTTAGACCTTTAGACTTAAGAACTTTAGCTAGGTTGTGGAATACTTCAGCACCGATACGTAGTGCTTCTTTAAGAGTTTTAGCGCCAACAGGTTGGATCATGAACTCTTGAATGTCTACGTTGTTATCAGCGTGCTCGCCACCGTTGATGATGTTCATCATTGGTAGAGGCATAGAGTATTGACCAGGAGTACCATTTAACTCAGCAATGTGAGCGTAAAGTGGTAAACCTTTTGCAGATGCAGCCGCTTTAGCGTTAGCTAGAGAAACAGCAAGGATAGCATTAGCACCGAAGTTAGCTTTGTTTTCAGTACCGTCTAGATCGATCATCACTTGGTCGATTGCAGCTTGATCAGTTGCATCTTTACCAATTAGTGCTTCAGCAATTGGACCATTGATTGCTGCAACAGCTTTAAGAACACCTTTACCTAAAAAGCGAGTTTTGTCGCCGTCACGTAATTCAAGTGCTTCACGAGAACCTGTTGATGCACCAGATGGAGCAGGTGCCATACCGATGAAACCACCTTCTAGGTGAACTTCAGCTTCAACAGTAGGGTTACCACGTGAATCAATGATTTCGCGACCAATAATTTTAACGATCTTAGACATTTTTACTTCCTTAACTATTAAAAATTTAAGTATGCCGCGTTACCGCGGCACTAATATTAAAATCTCTGATTAGCTAGTTGATGATTTTTTATTTTCACCAGCAGCATTAATGAATCCTTCAAATAATGCGTGACCATCTCGTGGTGTTGACGTGAATTCCGGGTGGAATTGCGCAGCAACAAACCAAGGATGATTCGGATTCTCAACAATCTCTACTAATTTCTTATCCGCAGATAAACCTGTTACTTTAAGGCCTGCTTTCTCGATTTTAGGAAGAAGGTTGTTGTTAACTTCATAACGGTGACGATGACGTTCTTTAATCGTCGCACTACCGTACATTTCTCTTACTTTACTACCCGCTTTCAGGTGGCAAAGTTGTGCACCTAAACGCATAGTACCACCCAGATCTGATGCGCCAGTACGTTCTTCAACGTTACCTGATTCATCAATCCATTCTGTAATTAAACCAACTACAGGGAACTTAGTTTCTGGATTAAATTCTGTTGAATGTGCGCCTTCTAGACCTGCAACATTACGTGCGAATTCGATTAGCGCTACTTGCATACCTAAACAGATACCGAAGTAAGGAACCTTGTTCTCACGCGCAAATTGAGCTGCAAGAATTTTACCTTCAACACCACGTTCACCGAAACCACCTGGTACCAAGATACCGTCAACAGTTTTTAGAATATCAGTGCCTTTCGCTTCAAGATCTTGTGAATCAATATATTTAATTTTCACGCTTAGACGATTTTTCAAACCACCGTGCTTAAGTGCTTCATTTACTGATTTGTATGCGTCTGGTAGTTCGATGTATTTACCAACCATACCGATAATAATTTCTTCAGTTGGGTTAGCTTCTTCGAAAATTACCTGTTCCCACTCAGCTAGATCGGCTTCTGGTGCTGTTAAACCGAAACGGTTAACAATTAGCTCGTCTAGACCTTGTGATTTTAATAGCGCAGGAATTTTGTAAATACTGTCTACATCTTTCAGTGAAATAACGGCTTTTTCTTCTACGTTACAGAATAACGAGATTTTAGCGCGTTCGTTCGCTGGTACATTACGATCAGAACGACAAATTAGGATGTCAGGCTGAATACCAATTGAACGTAGCTCTTTCACTGAGTGTTGTGTTGGTTTTGTTTTAACTTCACCAGCAGCACCTAAATAAGGAACTAATGTTAAATGCATAAACATTGTGTGGTCACGACCTAGTTGCACGCCCATTTGGCGTAATGCTTCTAGGAAAGGTTGAGATTCGATATCACCTACCGTACCACCCACTTCTACTACTGCAACATCAAAGCCTTCACTGCCCGCGATTACGCGTTCTTTGATCTCATTCGTAATGTGTGGGATAACCTGAATCGTTGCACCTAAGTAATCACCACGGCGCTCTTTAGCAAGCACTGATGAATACACTTTACCTGTTGTAAAGTTATTACGTTTAGTCATGTGAGTACGAATAAAGCGCTCATAGTGACCTAAATCTAGATCAGTCTCAGCACCATCGTCCGTTACGAATACTTCACCATGTTGAATCGGGCTCATTGTGCCCGGATCAATGTTAATGTAAGGGTCTAGTTTCATCATTGTGACTTTTAAGCCACGCGCTTCTAAAATAGCTGCTAATGATGCTGCCGCAATACCTTTACCTAATGAGGATACTACCCCACCAGTAACAAAAACGTACTTAGTTGTCATACATAACCTGAAGTTGTTAGGGATTAAATGTGTATTATTGAATATATACCAGAAGGGACGACATTATAAACAAATCCCCCTCATCCCACAATGTTGACAAGTATAGCATTGTCGTTTTTCGATAACTGTGCGGTAGATCATATGTTGTAATTTTATTTCACTTTCTGCCAAAATGATTCCATTTCCCCTACAGAACAATCACTTAGTATCTTACCATTCTGTAATGCAAGTACTTCGACCTGTCTAAATCTTTTTTCAAACTTTTCATTTGCCTTACGAAGTGCTTGCTCAGGATCGTGTTTTAGGTGGCGTGTGACGTTCACTACAGAGAACAATAAATCACCTAATTCTTCTTCTAACTTAGCCTGATCAATAGCCACAGCATCCGCTTCTGCAACAACTTCGTCAACCTCCTCGTAAACCTTTGATAATGCTTGCTTATAATGTTCAAAATCAAAGTTAACACCGGCAGCTCTTTGCTGTATTTTAGCCGCTCTAACCAGTGCTGGAAAAACATTGGGTATATTGTCTAATGCACTGTGTTGAGCCGGTTTTTTATGATTTTCAAAACGCTCTTTCGATTTTTGTTTTTGCCATGCGGCAATAACTTCAGATTCAGACTGTAGTTTTATTTCACCAAAAATATGTGGATGACGTTGGATTAATTTCTCAGCAAGCTGTTGAATAACGTCATCAAAGCTGAATAACGCCTCTTCCTGTCCTAATTGGCTATAATAGAGTACGTGGTAAAGCAGATCACCAACTTCACCCTCAAGACCTTTCAAATCATTATTTTCAATAGTATCAACAACTTCATAAGCTTCCTCCAACGTAAACTTAGCTATCGACGCAAAGCTTTGCTGCAAGTTCCAAGGGCATCCTGTATCTGGATTACGTAACTTCTCAACAATATGCCGTAAATCATTAACCGTGTACTTTTCTTTCAAAATAAATCCTATTAATTCAACTTTTCTGCGAAATCCCAAGATCCTGACTCATTACTTTAAATTGAACCATAACTGAGACTAAATGATTTATCAGTGAGTATATAATGATATTCATTACGTTTGGAGAGGCGTGACTAAATGATCTAGGAAGGGTTTATAACGCACGATGAATCATCTGATGATGCTCCACAGTACGTTATAATGGCTATTAAGCAGTCAATTGTTTACTTAAATCAACCTCATCTAAGTGTTCTGGTTGCAGATACTTACTTAAATCAATCTCATCAATTTGTTCAGACTTCAAATATTTTTGCGCATATTTAATATGCGTACCACTTTGTAAAAATAATCTAAACAACTCAATATCTAAATGCTGATCCAAGGCCATCTTATACATGATATCAACTGCAACACTGACTGGTTTAGCTTTCTTATAAGGACGGTCAGACGCGGTCAGGGCTTCAAAGATATCAGCGATCACTAAGATACGTTCTGGAATAGAAAGATCATCAGCAGTCAGTTTACGCGGATAACCCGTGCCTTTTAATGTTTCATGGTGAGTTGAAGCGTAACGCGGGACACGACTTAATTCTGGCGGAAAGGGGAGGTTGTCTAACATCTTAATTGTACTGATCATATGTTCATTGATCTTATACCTGTCTTCCGCGGTTAACGTGCCGCGACTAATCGTTAAATTATAGACTTCTCCTAAGTTATACTGATGCTCTGGTACGTCCATCTTAATACCAAACTTAGGGTCAAACTCCACTTTACGATCTCGCTCAACAATATGATCAGCTTTATCTGAAAGCAATTTTTCAATCACTGGTAAACGGGTATTTAACGATTCTTTTTTCAGCAGCTCTTCAGCCGAAGACAGTCCTAGACTATCATCGAAATGACGTAACCATGTTTGTTCTGATAAAACCTTCACGCGGGCAACTTTATCATCACTCATAAACTCACCGCCTACATTCGATGCCGCAATAAACGCAAAATCATCGGTCAACTTCTGTTGTTTGGCCTTAAGCGCAGCATCAATCGTACTCTTATGCTCTGGTAATACGATTTGTTGTTTGAGCGCGGAGATTTCAGCATCACGCCACAACACTTCAAACCGCGTTCTAACTTCGTGAATACGGTTGTAATTTGCCTCTAATTTAGTGCCCTTATCGACAATATATTCAGGTGTCGTGATCTTGCCACAATCATGTAGCCAAGCCGCAATTCTAAATTCACGTTTCTCATCCGCGTTGGCAAATTTGAAATCTTTAAATAACGCAGAATCACATTGCTCAGTAACCTCTGCTAACATTATGCCAAGCTCTGGCACACGATTACAATGACCAGCCGTGTATTTCGATTTATCATCAATGGCTTGTGCAATAAGCTTAATAAACGCTTCTAAGAATTCTTTTTGTGCTGCTTCATATTGCTGTAAGTCTTTTGACATATCCATCATAGCTTCAGATAATTCCCAGACTTCTTTTATCGCCGTATCCACTAATTGCACTTCATCATAGCGCCGCTCTTGTACTTTTCTCGTTTCAATTCGTAATTGTCGAATTGGTCTGACAATCGGAGCACCAAACAACCAAGCTAAAGGCAACATCAATAACATGAAAATAACTGTCACAAAAATAGCTATTTTTACCTGCTCATTTACCTTCTGGTAAATCACTCTTTTCGGGATGACTACAGCGAAGAATTCTTCCGAATTGGCGCCAACTTTAACAGGACTAATATAAACTAACTTTTCCTGATCTTCGATGACACGATCCAAAATTTGGTCATGATTACCTTGTGTTCCAGTTAATGATACTAGGTCTTGATAGGGCACCATAATATTGTCGTGTATAACTTTATTCCCAAGCCATTTACTCGCAAGTACCGCTCGCTGGTTAGCACTAATATTAGCTATAGCAGCATTAATAATGGGAATCAGGTCCTCATGCTCGGATTTAAGCACGATGTAAAACGCTGAAGAAAATTGTTCTACTAGATCAATAATATCATCATGCAACTTAAGATTTTTATAGAAATATTGCGATAATCCAGAAATGAGTACCGGTTTAACATCTAATAATGCGTCAGTGTCCCCCTCCGAAACAGATTTAAATGCTGCATTTCTATCCACAAATTCAATCAACTCAATGTGAGGGAAATCTTGGCGTAATTTAGCTGTCATAGGCCAACCCGATAAGATCGCAACTTTCTGTCCTGCCAATTCAGCATAATTATGAACATCCGCACTACTCATACGCGTCACCAAAGCAAAATTGAAATCATAAATAGGATCACTATATACACCTGAATATCTACTGCTCTGATTCTGCTGTAATGAATGCAATCCATCTAAAGAGCCATTGTTATACTTGTCAATTAACTCGAACCAAGAAAAGCCATTAATAAACTCAAAATCAATCCCCGTCATGTCTTCAATCAACAGTAATATATCGATAGCATATCCTTGAGGCTTCCCGGATAAAGAAAAATCAAGTGGCACCCTGTCATTTTGGTTTGATATCTTTATTGTCGCAGCTGTGCTGATAACGCTACGCTGCTGCGCTGTTAACGCCAACATATCAGATTTGGGGATGGCAATGCGCTTAGCGGCTTGACGACTTGAAGAGATAACTTCGCCAGATTTTATGTATAAATAAGACTCAATTTCGCTAATATCACTTAAATCGAATGAATTATTCGACAACTTATCTGCGATAGAAGACAACACAATATCAATACCCAGAATTCTACTTTGATCTTGGTTATTTTTGTCTTTAAATTTGAGTGAATAAGTTTGACCTGTAATTTTTAAATGTTGAAATAAGTAGGGCTTTGTTTTAAATACCGAATCTGTATTCGCAGCCACATACCACGGTCTTTCGGTTGGAAAATAATTACTCTCACTAATGCTTACGTCTCGTAATACAAAGTGACTGTCGTAATAATAAGTGCCACGAACTCGATTCTGTCTATCACCCGTTATCTTGATAACAACCCAGCGATCATCCCGATTTGCAGCAAGCTTTTCTCGTACAATCGGTGAAGAATCAAGGTTAATCAATTGATAAAAATCATTATTCTCTGAGCCAACATAGATACTGTAAAATAGTGAATTTTCAATCATGATTTCGGCAAGAATATTACTAAGCTCTATCTCATTAGATTGAATATCAAACATCTGGTTCATCGCAACCAATAAGCGTGCCGTATTAGAGGCATCACGTTCTAAATTTTGTATATATGCTGATAAATCGAAAGATGCCTTGGATAAACTTTGCAACGTGTGTTCCATCGCCATTTTTTTGCTGAAATGGTATTGCAAAGATACCGCAACAAATCCAGTCATAAGTGTTGCAAGCACAAACATGGTACCGACAGTAAAGCGCAGTGAAAATTTCCTTAATTTCATCGCAATTCTTCCTTAAATTCAATTACTCTATACAGCTTTAAAGCATGCTTTTCATACGCTACCGCAAATAAACAGAACACTCTGTCTAATTAGAAAGAGTATTCGATAAAAATAAAGGGAATGCGATGTACATCAAGTAATTAGGTGATAGGAGTTTCTAACGTGTGGATTAAAGTATGTTTTTGGTGTGAGTTTTATTTGGTAAGTAAGGAAATAACATGCAAAATGACAAGAAAAAGACTTGGCTATAATACCTACCGCTAATACTTCAGATGTAGACATACCGACAAGTAAAATTATTTCTGAGATAAAAGCCGGTATTGAAATCACAATCCCGGCTTTATAGTTCACTACATTACAGATACATATTTTATGTAATCAATTATCTTAAACGCTTAGCGTAAATCACACCTTTAACCTGACTCATACGGTTGGTCAAATGGCTCAGAGTATCAATATTATAAAGCTCGATATTAATCTCTAACGTCGCTGTTTGTAACTTAGTATCCGTCCGAGTATTCATACCAACGACATGGATACGATCATTAGCAAAGATAGTCGTTAAGTCACGTAATAAACCTCTACGATCCGTTGCATGTACCACCAGTGTGACACGATAACCGCCACTAAAATCGTCGCCCCAAACCGCATCAATAATACGTTCTGGTTGGCGATTACTTAAATCAGCATACTGTAAACAACCATTACGGTGGATCGAGATACCACGTCCTTGCGTAATATAGCCGACAATGTCATCACCAGGGATCGGCTGACAACAATTCGCAATATGGGTCATCAAATTCCCCATCCCTTCCACTACAATATGATCTTTATTACGCTTTTTCTTCTGCTGGTTTTGTGATTTTTGTACTTGCTGGTCAACCAACTCTAGCGCAAGCTTATCTTCTTCTTCCGCACTAGGCTGTAATAGCAGTACTTTAATATGGTTAATTACTTGGTTAAGACGCGCATCGCCACTACCAACCTGGGCCAATAAATCTTCTAGCGTATTAGAGTTAAAACGCTCGAAGGCACAGCTCGCATCAGACAGCTGGAGTTTAAGTTTATGCAACTCACCTTCTAGCATGTCTTTACCAGCGGCGACATTCTTATCGCGATCAAGACGCTTAAAGTATGTATTAATCTTGGCTCGTGCGCGCGCAGATTTCACATAACCGAGATTCGGTAATAACCAATCACGACTTGGATTGGGATTTTTCTGGGTGATAATTTCAACCTGGTCGCCAGTCTGTAGTTCATACGTGAACGGGACAATACGACCACTGATTTTGGCTCCAATACAGCGATGACCAACCATACTATGTACATAGTAAGCAAAATCAAGCGGCGTTGAACCTTGTGGCATATCAACCACATCACCTTTTGGGGTAAACACATACACACGATCATCAAATACCTGACTGCGTAACTCATCAACTAAGCTACCGCTTTCAGCCATATCATCTTGCCATGCTAATAATTTACGTAGCCAAGCAATTTTCTCTTCGTAACTGCCTTTCTTGGTGCTATCAGAACCTTCTTTATAACGCCAATGCGCAGCAACACCCAATTCTGCGTCATCGTGCATTTGCTTGGTACGGATCTGTACTTCAACGGCTTTATTCTCATCCCCTACCGCGACAACGGTATGGATGGATTGATAACCATTGGCTTTTGGATTTGCTACATAGTCATCAAATTCACTGGGAATAGGACGGAATAAATTATGAATAACCCCTAAAGCAGCATAACAATCCTGTAATTCAGCCGCGATCACACGCACTGCACGTACGTCATATAAACCAGTGAAATCCAAATTTTTCTTCTGCATCTTTTTCCAGATACTGTAGATATGCTTGGGACGTCCGTAAACTTCGACTTTACCGCCTGCAGCTTCAACACCCGTTTTAACTTGCGAGACAAAGTTAGCAATAAACTCTTCGCGATCAATACGCCGTTCAAGTAATAGTTTGGCAATTTTTTTATAGGTATCAGGATGCGAATAACGGAATGATAGATCTTCTAATTCCCACTTAAGCTGACCAATACCTAAACGGTTAGCAAGCGGCGCATAGATATCTGAAATTTCTTTTGCAGCTAGTACACGCTCTTCTTCAGATTCATTTTTAACCTGACGAAGATGACAAATACGTTCAGCTAATTTGATCACAATCGCGCGTACATCATCCACAATTGCCATTAACATACGGCGTAGATTATCCACCTGACTTTCCGATGGCTTTTGTGATTTTGCTTGTAGCGTACGGATCGCATCCATCTCTACAACGGCGACTAATAAGGGTAATAACTTGCAGCCAAACAAGGTGTCAATTTGTTCGTTATCATATAACTTGGCATCAAAAAATGGATATAGCAAAGCGACCTTTAAGGTATCCATATCCATATCCATGGTCATCAATATTTCAACCATTTCCACCCCGTAAGCAAGTAACGGGAAATGAACTTCAGCTTCATCCTCTAAGGATTCAGCTGTTTCTTTTAATGCTAATTGAGAATATAACTCAAATAATTCATCTTGCTCTGTCGAGGTGAGTGCTAACGAAGACGTCCAGGTCTTCGCATCAAAGTCTTTCGGGTTGGTCAAATGAGAATCACGTACCGCAACCATGTCTTAATTCCTAACAAGATTAAACCAAAAAATACACGCGCTAAACGCGTTCAAATAACGCCATTGACTCAACATGTCCCGTTTGTGGAAACATATCAATCATACCAAGGCGTGTTAATTTATAATGCTTTTCCATCAACAACTTCGAGTCTCGCGCTAATGTTGCTGGATTGCAAGATACATAGACAATTTTATTCACTTTTAGTTTATGTAAATATTGCACTGTTTCTGCCGCCCCCGCTCGAGCAGGATCTAATAATACTTTATCAAACCTATTTTTTGCCCAAGATAGCTTAGAGAAGTCAGCCGATAAGTCCGCTTGATAGAATTCCGCATTATCGACATTGTTCGCCATTGCATTGACTTGTGCCTGACGCACCATTTCATCAACACCTTCCACACCTACGACAGAATGACATAAACGCGCAACTGGTAAACTAAAGTTACCACCACCACAGAACAAATCTAATACTCTGTCTTCAGGGCTTAAATCTAGCCAATCGAGTGCTTGCGCCACCATTTGGTTATTCACCACAGGGTTCACTTGAATAAAATTACCCGGCGTAAAACTTAATTTAAATTCACCATCAGCAAGCTGATACCAAGCGGCTGGCGTATCAGGGGTTAATTTAAGTATCGATTCAGGCTCAGGTTGTAGGTAAATACTTAACTGATGTTCACCAGCAAAGGCTTGCAGTAAATCTTGATCTTTATCCTTCAATGGTTTTAAAATTCGGAATAAGCAAATAATGCCAGAATCCACTGCAAACAACTCAATATGGCCTAAATCACGACGTACATTAAGCGTAGCAAGTAATTGGCGTAAAGGTTGAATCAATGCTGACAAGGCGGGTACTAATACCGGACACTGATTAATTGCGACTAGGGATTTACTGTTACGTTCACGGAAGCCAAATACCAATGTCTTGGCTTTACGATCAAACATCACACTTAGACGTGCAGTACGACGATACTGCCAAGGCTGCGATAATATAGGCTCAGCAAATTCAATATCATCATTTTTACTGAAGTTCTGTAATAAACTAAATAATGCAGTTTGTTTATAATCAGCCTGAACATGGCTATCTAATGTTTGTAAACTACAGCCGCCACACGTTGCATAATGCGGGCATGCTGGTTCGATTCGTTGCTCAGATGGCGTTATTACTTTTCTTAAGATCGCTTTTGCGTATTGCTTTTTTTGTTCAATAATATTCACTGATACGCGTTCACCTGGTAATCCACCAGCAACAAATACCGCTTTGCCATCAAGGCGACCCAAACCTAAACCTTGATGATCTAATTTTTCAATAGTGATCTCGACCGCTTTACTCGGAGTTTTATGTACTTTTTTTGCTTTAAAAATTTGCGCCATATTGATATACAACTATTGCCTATGTCATCATTAGGGTATTATTCTAACCTGCTTTCCCGCTTTATACTTAAATAACTTCTGTAGATGGCATTAAACCAGATACCAATAAGATGACTTTATGACTAAATACGGACTTCGTGCCAAAGTAATGGCACTGACGATTTTACCGACAGTTTTGATCGGGACATTATTAGCCAGCTATTTCACCTTTAACCGCTATCAGCAACTAGAGACAGTACTTATTGAACAGGGCATTAATATCATTGAGCCACTGGCCATCGCGAGTGAGTACGGCATGTTACAAAACAGCCGAGAATCACTGAAAAAACTACTCGGTTTAACCCACCGCAAGTTTGCGCCGACGATTAAAAGTATCGCCATTTTTGATAACAATAATAAACTGTTTGTAACCAGTAATTACCACCGTAATTTTTCCGTGCTTAAAAACCCCGACAACAACAAACTGCCGGAAATCACCCAAGTCGAAGTACTTGATGATTACATCATTCTGCGTTCTCCGATTATTGCCGAAATTGACAATACCAATTTCCCATTAAGTTTAGAAAACCCGGAACAGGTCCTCGGCTATTTATCTATTCAGCTCATTCGTGACAAAGCGATATTACTGCAATACCGCGATACCACGGTCTCGGTATTTATTGTATTACTAGGCTTCTTTACCGCGCTTATCTTCTCCTGGCGATTAGTTAAAAACGTTACCCAGCCCATTACCGACATGGTCACCGTCGTTGATCGAATCAGAGAAGGCCGACTCGATGCCAGAGTAATCGGTGAACACACGGGTGAACTAGCACTGCTCAAGAATGGTATTAACTCGATGGCAAAGTCACTCTCGGCTTATCACGAAGAAATGCAGCAAAATATTGACCAAGCAACCTCTGATTTACGGGAAACCTTAGAGCAGATTGAAATTCAAAATATTGAATTAGATATGGCAAAAAAACGTGCTCAAGCAGCCGCACGAGTGAAATCTGAATTCTTAGCAAATATGAGTCATGAGTTAAGAACACCGCTTAACGGGGTGATTGGCTTCTCTCGCCAGCTATTAAAAACGTCACTAAGTCCGAATCAAACCGATTACTTACAGACCATTGAGAAATCAGCCAAGAACTTGCTTAGCATCATTAATGACATTCTCGACTTTTCTAAGCTTGAAGCGGGTAAGTTAACCCTAGAGCAGATCCCATTCAATCTACGCGACACGATTGAAGAAGCCGCCATATTACTCGCACCAACAGTGCATGATAAAGGCCTTGAGCTATCCCTACATGTTGATAAGAATGTTCCTGATGGCATTATTGGTGATCCATTCCGATTCCAGCAAGTGATCACCAACTTACTGGGTAATGCCATCAAGTTCACCGAAAGTGGTAATATTGATATCCATATTGAATTACTGGAATCCACACATAATAGCGTCACTATTCAAACGAATATCCGCGATACCGGCATTGGCATTTCAGAACAACAACAAGCGCAACTCTTTGAAGCCTTTAACCAAGCCGATACCAGTATCTCACGTCGTTATGGCGGTACCGGACTCGGTCTGGTTATTACCCAACGCTTAGTTGAATTTATGGGCGGTGAGATCTCGCTTGATTCTGACTTAGGCCAAGGTTCTAACTTTAAATTCTCGCTTAAATTTAATATGACCTCGACTTCATTATCTGAACCGCTGCCAGTCAGTGGCTTTAAAGGTAAACAAGTCTTGCTCTATGAAGTAGATAATTACTCCGCACGTTCGTTAATATCCTTGCTGAATAGTTGGGATCTGGACGTTTTACATTGTGCTAACGAAGCCGAGTGGCAACATTATATCGAGCAACCTTACCACTGCGTGATTATAGCTCAGAACGATGAAAACAATTTAACACCTATGTATAATAAGATGAGCCAGTGTCATGATATTAATGCGGCAGTCGTAGTATTAATTAACTCTTCAGACCCTTGTTTACAAGAAGAAATCATTCAAACTGGCGCAAGGCATTGCCTCACAAAACCATGTAATCACCGTAAACTTGTGAATGCATTAGCCTATTTAGAAAAACCAGCTGAACAGCCAATCCCGCAGCTGAAGATTGAAAAACCAAAAGCTAAAGTTGACCTGTCAATTTTAGCGGTCGATGATAATCCTGCGAACCTAAAACTTATTAGTGCAATGTTGACAGATTCAGTCACTCGCATTGAAATCTGTAGCAACGGTGCCGAAGCTGTTGCCAAAGCCAATAAAATGGATTTTGATATTATCTTTATGGATATTCAAATGCCAATTATGGATGGTATTAGCGCCTGTAGATCAATTCGTTCTGGCAGCCGTAATCAATCAACACCGATTATTGCAGTAACCGCACATGCCATGAGTGGCGAACGTGACCGTCTACTGAGTAAAGGTATGGATGATTACTTAACGAAACCAATTGATGAGTCTATTCTAAAGCGTATCTTACAGCAATGGGGCAGTTCGTCACATGATAACAGTGCGGTCCAAAACCATATTTTAAATTGGCCACTGACCTTACAACGTTCAATGGGTAAAGAAGATCTTGCGGTGGATATGCTAGAGATGTTTATCAATAGCTTACCAGAGATCAGTGAGCACCTTGAACAAGCTTTAGCACGGAGTTTGTCACGCTCAGAATTTCAGAAAATCATTCATAAATTTCACGGTGGCGCAGCATGTTGCGGGGTATTACCTATTCAGAATTTAGCCGATCAGATTGAGCGTGGTTTACGTAAGGGCGCAGACATCGAAGATGTTGAACCCGAAATATTTGAACTACAAGAAGCCATTGAAACAGTGATTAAGGAAGCACAGCCCTATTTACCCAATTAACCGCTAATCTAAATCTACGAACAACCACACAATAAAAAGGAGCCAATGGCTCCTTTTTGCATACGTATAAGAGGTAATAACTTAGCGGTTATTTCGCGCTTCTTGCATGATGATTTGCATGTCTTTTACCGCTTTACCTAAACCATCAAATGCCGCACGTGCAATAATTGCATGGCCGATATTCAATTCATAAATTTCAGGAATAGCCGCGATAGGTTGTACGTTATGGTAATGCAACCCGTGACCTGCGTTTACTTTCAATCCTGCGTTATGCGCATAGCTCACTCCAGCTGCGATCTTCTTCAATTCAGCTTGTTGCTCGCCTTCAGACTCTGCATCCGCATAAGCACCGGTGTGCACTTCAATGTACGGCGCGCCAGTTGCAACCGCCGCATCAATTTGCTCTTTGTCAGCATCGATAAATAACGATACAAGAATACCTGCTTCGCTTAAACGTTTAACCGCTTGAGTTATCTTGTCTTGTTGGCCAAGTACATCCAAACCACCTTCAGTTGTCAGTTCTTCACGTTTTTCAGGTACTAAACAAACAAACTCAGGTTCGATCTCACACGCAATATCCAGCATTTCAGCAGTCACAGCCATTTCCAGATTCATACGCGTTTGAATGGTTTCTTTTAGCACTCGCACATCACGATCTTGAATATGACGACGATCTTCACGTAAATGCACTGTAATGCCGTCTGCGCCATTTAATTCGGCGACAGATGCTGCATGCACAGGATCAGGGTAAGTAGTACCTCTAGCTTGACGCAGGGTTGCGATATGGTCAATGTTGACACCTAAAAAGATCTTATTCACGTTTAATTCCCTTATTAATAAATAGTTCTCTGCTTTTCAGCGGCTTATTGCCCAAATAGGGTAACAACATTTGTCGACAAAAGCGCTTTGCAGCCGCTGAATTCTCTTGGTTAAATTGTCTTTGCTCAAAGGCGAGTAAATCTTTACCTAAAAATGAGCTATCCACTGCAACTTTATAAATAGATGGCACAATCCCAACATGTGGTACGTATTTATACATACGCTCGGGGAGCACTGCATCCATGGTATCAGCACAATAGCTTAACGCACCAATGTTACCTAAACATTGCATTAAATTAAGTTCAAATTCACGCAATAAGGGTTCAAGCGGTTGTTGTTTAGCTAACGCTAATAATGCATTTTGATAATGGGAGAATAGTTCGGGGTTCGCTTGTTCACTGGCCAGTAAGCGATAGAGTAATTCATTGAGATAAAAGCTAGCATAGAGATGCCGACCTGAGAGGGGTAATGAATTTGATACCGCCTCGACCTGGCGCATGGATTTTAATCCACCTTTGCCGGCATAGGCGATATTAAGTAAGGTAAACGGCTGTAAAATGGCACTTTGACTGTTCTTACGCCCTCGCCCTGCTCGTCCTACTAACGAAATTTTACCATCGTTAATGGTAAAGAAGTCGATAAGTAAACTCGACTCCTTAAAAGGTCGACGGTGCAGTACAAAAGCGTTTTGTAAGTCCATGCAATAATGCTATTTACACTTCATCTCCGTAACCTAAGCTACGAAGTGCACGTTCATCATCAGCCCAACCAGATTTCACTTTCACCCAACATTCTAGAAATACTTTATTATCAAACAAAGTTTCCATATCACGTCGTGCTTCTGTACCAATAGTTTTTAACTTCGAGCCTTTGTTACCAATAACCATACGTTTTTGAGTATCTCGCTCAACTAAAATTAACGCATTAATATGGAACGTGCCATTTTCACTGACTTTAAACTGCTCGATCTCAACCGTGGTTGAGTAAGGTAATTCTTGGCCTGTAAAACGCATCAGTTTTTCACGAATAATTTCAGACGCCATGAAACGTGAAGAACGATCAGTTACATAATCTTCAGGGAAGTAAAAATCACCTTCTTGTAACTGCTTCGAACAAATACCACGTAGCATTTCTACGTTTGTCCCTTTCGTTGCAGAGATAGGAATAATTTCCGCGAAGTTAAACTTCGACGCCAATACCTGAAGGTGTGGCATTAACTCTTCCGCTTTATCTTTGATCGCATCGGTTTTATTAACCGCCAAGTAGATTGGGCATTTAATATCACGCAGCTTGTTCAATACCATGTCATCGTCTTCGGTCCAACGGGTACCATCAACAACAAAAACCACCGCATCAACATCAATATCTTTTAATGAGCTGCTTGCTGCACGGTTCATTAAACGGTTAATTGCACGTTTTTCATCAATGTGTAGGCCTGGAGTATCAACATACACAGTTTGACGATTATCTTCAGTATCAATACCTAGAATACGGTGACGAGTCGTTTGTGGTTTACGCGAGGTAATACTTACCTTTTGTCCCAGAATGCGGTTTAGTAACGTTGATTTACCTACGTTAGGACGACCAACGATAGCAACAAAGCCGCTATAAGTCATATCACTCATTGTAATTGCTCCAATGCTTTTTGAGCTGCTTCTTGTTCTGCTTTACGACGACTAGTACCTTTACCTGTAACAGGTTTCTCTAGGCCTTCAATAACGCAATGAATGGTGAACTCTTGATTATGAGCCTCACCTTTAACTTCCACTACTTGATACAATGGAAGAGCTTGCTTACGTCCTTGCAGCCATTCTTGTAATTGTGTTTTAGCATCTTTCTGACCAATACCTGGTTTGATCATTGCTAAACGTGATGCATACCAAGCCAGTACACGTTCACGCGTTTTCTCGATATCGCTATCCAGATACATAGCACCAATTAAGGCTTCCACTGTATCTGCAAGGATAGATTCACGACGGAATCCACCACTTTTTAATTCACCAGGACCTAAGATTAAACACTCACTTAATTCAAACTCACGCGCAATTTCAGCGAGCGTTAACCCTTTCACTAAGGTGGCACGCATACGGCTTAAATCACCTTCCGGCACCTCAGGAAACTGGCTAAATAATGCATCTGAGATAATAAAGCCAAGTACCGAATCGCCTAAAAATTCAAGACGTTCATTATGTTTGTAATAAGCACTACGGTGCGTCAGCGCTTGTTGTAGCAGGGCACCGTCTTGGTACTGATAACCTAATACTTTTTGTAATCTTTCTAATATAATTGTCATAATTATTTTAACTTGCCAATACGACTAAAGCGTATACCCGTTGGGATCCAACTAGGTAATAAAGAATCTGGGTCGCGTTCAAATTCGAAACTCGTCCAAATGAACACAGCCTTTCCGACTAAATTTGCTTCCGGAACAAAACCCCAAAAACGGCTATCAGCACTATTATCACGGTTATCACCCATCATGAAGTAATGACCATCCGGTACAACCCATTCATATTGACGGGTTGGCGGATTATCTTGCTGATAAAAATCACGCACTAAATCAGGACGGCTAGGGTTAATTAAAATGTTGTGTTTAACATCCCCAAGTTGCTCTGTGTATTGCTGTAATTCAACCATTTGATCTTTAAATTTGCCAATTTCGACTAAACTAAGATCGAGTTTTTTAAACCCTGCGCAGTTTGTTCCGCTGCATGCTTGTTGAATGAAAACCTGCTTTCCACGATAGGCTATACGATCACCCGGCAAACCGACCACACGTTTAATGTAATCAACGGTTGGCTCTGGTGGGTATTTAAATACCGCAACATCACCACGCTCTGGTTTACCTGTTTCGATAAGTGTAGAACGTAATACCGGATCTTTAACACCATAACTAAATTTTTCAACCAGAATAAAATCACCAACTAATAACGTTGGCATCATAGATCCTGATGGAATTTGAAATGGTTCGTATAAAAATGAACGTAATACCATCACCGCTGCAATCACAGGGAAGATCGATTTTGCATTTTCAACAATAAACGATTCTTGCCCTAATTTTGCAATAGCTTCCGCTGGTAATTCTGCTTGAGATTGAGCAAACGCGACTTTTTCAGCGCGTGCCTTTTCCCAAATCAGTTTATCTAACGCCCAAATAATACCGCTAACGAAAGTAACCAATACCAATATTAGTGAAAAATAGGTTGCCATTTATCTAATCCTTTCCGATATGCAACACAGCCAAGAAGGCTTCTTGAGGTACTTCAACATTACCTACTTGCTTCATGCGTTTCTTACCATCTTTCTGCTTCTGTAGCAGTTTTTTCTTACGGCTAATATCACCGCCATAACATTTAGCGATCACGTTTTTACGCATTTGCTTTACGGTACTACGGGCAATAACTTGTGAACCAATAACCGCCTGAATTGCAATGTTAAACATTTGACGAGGAATAAGTTCCTTCATCTTTTCAACCAGTAAACGACCACGATTAATCGCATTATCTCGGTGAGTGATCATCGCTAATGCGTCGACACGATCCGTGTTAATCAATACATCAACACGCACCATGTCAGCAGCATTGAAGTATTTGAAAGAGTAATCCAATGACGCATAACCACGGCTTGTCGATTTCAAACGGTCAAAGAAGTCCATTACTACTTCACCCATCGGGATCTCATAAGTTAATGCAACTTGCTTGCCGTGATAATCCATCTTAGTTTGTACACCACGCTTGGCAATACAAAGGGTTATTACATTACCTAAGTATTCTTGTGGTACTAGGATGTTACATTCTGCAATTGGCTCGCGAATTTCTTCAATATCATTAATTGCCGGTAATTTAGCTGGGCTATCAACGTAAACAACTTCACCTTTTTTGGTTTCTACTTCGTAAACAACCGTTGGTGCCGTCGTAATCAGTTCAAGATCGTATTCACGCTCTAAACGCTCTTGAATGATTTCCATGTGTAGTAAACCTAAGAAACCACAACGGAAACCAAAACCAAGTGCAGAAGAACTTTCTGGTTCATAGAATAAAGACGCATCGTTTAGGCTGAGTTTACCCAGAGCATCACGGAACGCTTCATAATCGTCAGAGCTAATTGGGAACATACCCGCATAAACCTGAGGCTTAACTTTACTAAAACCAGGTACAGGTGCATCAGCAGGATTACGCGTATTAGTTAACGTATCACCCACTGGAGCGCCTAAAATATCTTTGATTCCGCAGATCACGAAACCAACTTCACCGCAGTGCAACACATCTGTATCTGTTTGTTTTGGTGTGAAGATACCGACTTTATCAACAAGGTGAGACTCACCCGTAGACATAACAGTAATCTTGTCACCTTTACGTAGTACACCATTGGTAATACGAACCAAAGATACAACGCCTTGATAATTATCAAACCATGAATCGATGATCAACGCTTGCAGTGCTGCGTCTTCAGAACCTTCTGATGGACATGGAATGTCTCTAACAATTGTTTCAAGTACGTCTTCGATACCTAAACCAGTCTTAGCAGAACAACGCGTTGCTTCCATTGCATCAATGCCAATAATTTCTTCGATTTCTTCTGCTACGCGATCTGGATCTGCGGCAGGTAAATCGATTTTATTCAGGATCGGCACAACTTCCAGATCCATCTCAATAGCGGTATAACAGTTTGCGAGAGTTTGTGCTTCTACGCCTTGACCAGCGTCGACAACAAGTAAAGCACCCTCACAGGCTGCTAATGAGCGAGAAACCTCATAGCTGAAGTCCACGTGCCCTGGCGTATCAATAAAGTTAAGTTGGTAAGTTTCACCATCCTTCGCTTTATAATCCAGCGTTACGCTTTGTGCTTTAATTGTAATGCCACGCTCGCGCTCAATATCCATTGAGTCAAGAACCTGTGCAGCCATTTCACGGTCAGATAAACCACCACAAAATGAGATCAAACGATCTGATAAAGTTGATTTACCGTGATCGATATGGGCAATAATTGAAAAATTACGAATGTGTTTCATGAGTTAGATAATATCCAATACTTAGTAGATATGACACTTAATGAGGCAGATTTTAACGGATTTAAGGGATGACTGCTATCTTTCATTGCTTTTAATCAGCGCGCCATTGCCCTATCACTTCCGATTGAGCTACAACACCTAGCATTTTAGGTTTAAAATCAAAGCGTTGGTCAAATGTAACGCTTATTTTCCGCGTGCAACTAAAACCAATGTAACCACCAACAAAAGCCGCGAGAATAACCAAGCCTTCACCTTCAAATTGGAAAACTTGTGATAAATACTGACCAAGACCAAGTGAGAGTAAAATTGCCGCTAATGGTAACAAGTAAACCAGCATTGCGCTGGTGACTAAATTTTTTTCACGTAAACCAATTTCGATTTTGTCACCCGTAACAACATCTGCTGTTTTAGTGACCGTAAAACGGTGAGTACGATGTGGGAATGCTTTAGCTACTGTCCCGGTACCACAGTTATCGCTCGCGTGACAATGGTTACAAGCAGATTGGCTTTCGCACTGTACCGAAACCTGATCACCAGTAACACTTTGAACGATAGCGGTTTCAATAATCATACGGTAAATGCCTTATATAAAACAATCGTAACCGACTTAACAACACAAACCTTTTATTGTTAAACGCGGTTACGCATGCTAGAAAAATTAGTTATCAGTATTACGGACGACTGATTCAGCAATTTTCTTGGCGGTAAAGCTAGGCACTTCACCCACCACGACAATCTCAATGTCGTCTGTAATTTTAGATTGTAAACTAATTTGTCCCGATACACCTAACCCTTGACTTAAACTACCCGCTTTCGCATTAGTATTAACATAGATAGATATATCGACTAACCCATCAGAAAACTGCATATAATCAATTGTTTGACCTATACCTGCGATCTGGTGCTTGTTACTCACAATTTGTTTGAAACCATCTGGTATCCAAGTCGCTTTCCACTCCGATTTCGTTGGTTCTGGCATTAATGCTTGTGTTTGCATTGCTGATAATACCGGTGGTAATTTCACCGCATTGAGCTGCTCTAACCAAGGCGTCACATCTGGAAATTGATACAGTGAAATAGCCATCACTTGGAACACCACTTCACCACTGTCTTTAATCATGTCAATACGCAGCGGTAAATTGGTAGTTAAATCTATCCAGATTAAATAACCAAAGCGATATTTATCATTCGGCACAACACGTACAATTTGACTTAAACGCCCTGTCACACGTGATTTCCCACCAACATATATCGCTTGGTATAAGCTATCATCAAGCGTCAATTCAGTTGCCATTAAATCAAATAATAACCCCGGAATAGCGGTTGATGATAACGAATAACCTGGCTGCTCAGCTTCAAAGAAACTGGTGATATTACCGCGGCGTAAATATTCACGTGGATTACCATTTAATGACAGTAAATGTCCAACAGACACACCATCAATTAGCCCATGACTATAACGCATAGGGGTAATTCTACCACGCTCAATTTCGACATAAGACAGATCATAATTTAACTGCTTAAACGCCGTTTTCATCTTGTCTAGCAATGCGTCAGCGGATAATTTTGGTTGTCCTGAAACACTCTTATTCGCAACGCTATTAACGAGTTGTTCACTGCTTGACGTTGCTTCACTCCATGCCTGCGGCGTAAAAAATGAAAACAACAAGATCCACAAACCAACACTTTTCTTGAACATTACTGGCTCACTATTATTGCTGGATGCGTTTTTGTAATTGATGATCAAGTACAAATGCATTAATACGACGCACTTGTTCTACCTTTTCTTCATCCGTAAATTCTGGCTGTACTTGACGCGAATCAGGTGATTCAACACTAAAACTAACTGGTGATGCAACACCGGCAAACGGCATCACATTCAGCGCTGGTTCAAGTCCTGTTATTGGAGCTTCGGTATTGCTGTATTGCACACCCGTAATCACCATTAACGCAACTGATGCCGCAATCGCAAATTGACCACCTGTTTTTAGCCAAGGCTGGATTACTTTCTGATAGAAAGAGCTGTCGTTTGCACTTTCTTTTGGCATTGTCAGTTCAGGTTCTTCGGCGATAGCAGCTGTGATGGCACGGGTAAGATCTAAATTAACCGTTGCAGGTGTTTCACCACGCATCACATCACCAATCATGTGGTAATGCTGCCAACTTGAAGATAATGCTTCATCCTTACCTAACTCATCAAGTAGTGCAGCATCGATATATTCATTGTCTACTAAGGAGGATAAACGTTCTTTTTCTATCATAATTAATTACCTAAATTTACTCGTCCGTAATCTGTGTTTAACTTACTGTTGAAGTAAGGGTTTTAATTTTACTTCAATCGCTTCACGCGCTCGAAAAATACGTGAGCGAACAGTACCCACTGGGCAGCTCATGACAATACTTATATCGTCATAACTCATGCCTTCCATTTCACGTAATGTTATCGCTGTACGTAATTCATCAGGTAACGCGTCAATAGCAGAAAAAATTACTGCTTTCATTTCTTCCGCCAAAATAATCCGTTCTGGTGTTGATGACTCACGCATGCCATCATTACCTTCGTAAAACTCCGCATCTGCAGCATCAACATCATTTGCAGGTGGTCGTCTACTTTGCGCAATTAAATAATTTTTAGCTGTGTTACTGGCAATCCGATATAGCCAAGTATAAAACGCGCTATCACCTCTAAAATTAGGCAACGCACGATACGCTTTAATAAACACTTCCTGAGTCACATCGGCAACGTCACCACTGGCTGAAACGTAACGTGAGATCAGGTTCGCCACTTTCTGTTGGTATTTAGTCACCAATAAATTAAATGCGGCTTTGTCACCGCCTTGAACTCGCTCGACTAATTGCAAGTCCGTCTCTTTTGCACTCATTAGTAACTCATAACCTCTTATTATCCTGATGACACTAGTATTACTAATGTGTATTTTTCAGACTGCGTTATATAAATAAAGTTCGTTTTAACGCCAAATAAAGTTCGCCATTGTGCTAATTAAATCAAAATAAGGACAAATAAATCAAAATACCTTTTTATTGCCCGAGATTTAAAGCTTATAATGCCCTACTTAGAGTTATACCTAAACAACCTCAAGATGCACAACCTGCTCATCTCTGATATAGCATTTTGACGTAACTTGGGTATAGACATAACAGCATACTACAAATAGAGCGGAAACTATGAGAACAAATGCGGAATACCAAAGCGATGTACTGATTATCGGCAGTGGTGCCGCAGGACTCTCACTTGCCTTGAAACTCGCAGATCACGCTAAAGTGACAGTATTAAGTAAGAGTAGCTTAACCGAAGGGTCAACTCTCTACGCACAAGGTGGTATCGCCGCCGTTTTTGATGAAGCTGACAGTGTTGAAGGCCATGTATCCGATACCCTTGTTGCAGGTGCAGGTTTATGTGATGAAGATACCGTTAGCTTTACAGCAAGCAGCGCGGCCGCCAGCTTAAACTGGTTAATAGATAAAGGCGCACCATTTGATCAAGTAGCCGATGATAATGGTGAACAGCAGTATCACCTAACCAAAGAGGGTGGTCATAGCCATCGCCGTATCTTGCATGCCGCAGATGCCACTGGTAAAGCGGTACAAACTACATTAATCGAAAATGTCAGTCAACATCCTAACATTACCTTAATGGAACGTTTTAACGCGGTTGATCTTATTTCGACTAAACAACTTAACCAAGCGACCAACCGTATTGTCGGTGCTTATGTGTGGAACCGAGAAGCCGAGAAAGTAGAAGTGATTAAAGCACGCTTTGTTATCTTAGCAACGGGCGGTGCAAGTAAGGTTTACCAATATACCAGTAATCCTGATGTCTCTAGTGGTGACGGTATTGCCATGGCATGGCGCGCTGGTTGCCGTGTCGCCAATATGGAATTCAATCAATTCCACCCTACCTGCTTATTCCACCCAGATGCAAAGAACTTCTTATTAACCGAAGCACTACGTGGTGAAGGGGCCTATTTACGTCATGCAGACGGTACCCGTTTTATGCCAAGTTTCGATGAACGTGCTGAATTGGCTCCGCGTGATATTGTTGCCCGTGCTATCGACTTTGAAATGAAACGTCTGGGTAGTGATTGTGTATATTTAGATATCAGTCATAAACCCGCTGAGTTCGTTATTAGTCATTTCCCGACTATTTATGAGCGTTGCTTGAAGTTAGGTATTGATATCACGACCGACCCAATCCCAGCAGTACCCGCTGCACATTATACCTGTGGTGGTGTAATGACTGACTTAACGGGTCAAACTGATATGCGCGGTTTATACGCGATTGGCGAGGTAGCTTATACGGGTTTACACGGTGCAAACCGTTTAGCCAGTAACTCATTATTAGAATGTATTGTGTTTGCCCACGCAGCGGCAGACGATATTTTATCAAAACTGCATAAAACCCGTAAAGATTACCGTATTCCAGCCTGGGATGAGAGTAAAGTGACGAACTCAGATGAAGAAGTTATTATTCAACATAACTGGCACGAACTACGTCTATTTATGTGGGATTACGTGGGGATTGTAAGAACGACAAAACGTCTAGAGCGCGCCCTGCGCCGTGTGAATCTATTGCAGCAAGAAATTGATGAGTACTACAGTAATTTCCGCGTCAGTAATAACTTATTGGAATTAAGAAACCTGGTGACAGTAGCAGACTTGATCATTCGTTGTGCGTTAGATCGCAAAGAAAGTCGCGGCTTGCACTACACACTCGACTACCCAGAACAATTCAACGAACCACAACCAACTATATTACAGCCTAAGGTATAACTTATGGCTGGTTAGCCGTTATAAAAATAAGATGCAAGAAAGCAGCTATCAGGCTGCTTTCTTGCATCAGCGACGGCCTTATCAACCACCGATTTTTTTAGTCATACTTTTTAATGACAACATTAAGGTAAAAGCGGCCACTGGCTCATCCCCAGTACTATCTGGACAAGTGGCGATAACCTTAATCGGTCTATTTAATCGCTCACCAGTGATCACAGCTTCCTTTACATACTGAGCGATATCGAGCCCTTGCACGCAGGTAAAGTAAGTATCCCCCTCTGCACGTTTAATAAAATCAACTTGCATCGATTTCAATGCGAAGCCCACCTTAACGCTTTTCATTTGCGTTTTGTGCATTGCAGCTAATACGCCTGTGCAGTCAGCACCACTTGCAAGTACCCCGACAAACATTGAGTTCAGGTGATTTTTGTTGCGTCTTTTAAATGGGATCTTAATCGTACAAGTACGCTCATCAAGTTGATGTACTGAAGGTCTAACATAAAATAGCGAGGGTACTTTAAGTAAGGTAAATAATCGTAGAAATAGCGTGTACTTAGTCGTTTCTGAAAATAAGTTGAATAGCTTCATCCGTTTAGCCCTTATAATGCATTGAAAATAAAGACTAACACGAATTAAGTTCCGCAAAGTAGAATTTAATCATGCTTGGGCGGAACAAACTGAGTTTCAGTCATATCACTGTGTAATACTGCGATCTTGCTCGGAGCACCATTCTCAGCAAAACTAACCATGCCAATACCACTGTGATTTACCAAACGTTTATCTCTGGCATTATTAGGTTTACAACCTCTAATTGTCATACGCTTACGCTTAGTAAAAAAGTTCAGAGGTGAATAATAACCGTATAACCAAGCATTGAGCTTATCAAAACACGATAACAATTTTTCGGGAAACTGATTTTTAAGTCCGCTACAAGTGATTTGGTATATTTTCGGTCCTCCATGGCGAAAGCGAATACCGACCTCATACGCAAACGAATAGTGTACATCACCCGACAGGATCACAAACTGCTGCGGAGTTTTACGGTGCATAAAAATACTCAACAAGGTATTAGCGGTACCCGGATGTGCCATCCAGTTTTCTGCATCAACCATTAACGAAGCCCCGCACATAGTCGCAATTCGCTGGATCGTTTCAATCACTTTTACACCATACATTGGCGCAGGGGACACTATAATGACTTTATCTTGCCCTACTAGCTCATGCTGAAATTCCATCAAGGCTTCCCAATCCATAAGCCCTGAAGGTTTAGCTAAATTAGATTCACTGCGCCAACGCCTTGTACGTGTATCTAAGACCACTAATTTAGGCGATGTTGCTAAGGTATAGTGCCATTGTTCATACTTAAGTAAGGCGGTAATTAAGTCATCCTGAGTCTGCATCGAGGGTGAGTTGAAGTAACCAGCTAATGGCACGCTTAAATTAGCAATCATACACTGTGGATTATTCCCCAAACCTTGAAACAAAGTATAACCAATTAGCGCATTACCAATGATCCGTTTCGAAAATGTATGGCCATAAGCGGCTTCTTCCCATTTCGCAGTCAGGTTCCAGTCATCAGTAACATCATGATCATCAAACATCATATAAGTCGGTAAATGAGCCATCAGGCGACGAACTTTACTTAGCCCCGCTTTAAAGACTCGTAAGTTATCCCATTCATGCTGCCAACGCGTCAAATATTCAGCGGTTAAGCCTTCTACGTCACGGGGAATCGAGATCTGTTGCCATAATTCTGGTGACCAAGAGAGTAGATACAAGGCCATCACTTCACTGGCACTAACTAAGTGGTTTTCTGCCGATGTTGAAGTAAAAACAGCATGATTAACATACCAATTATGCAGTGCTGTTTTAGCGGGGTATTCAGTGCGGGGTAATAGGTCTATATGCCGTTGATACATATCTTCTGGCTGATAACCCAGTTCACGACTATTACTAATATTTGCCGAAAGAAACGTCTCATTTGGTAAGCCTAATAAATCAATTACTTTCCCGATAGCATATAGCATGGGTCCAGCCACATCATCGACATAAACCTGATCACCACTCAGCATCAATAATGCAGGTCGCTCATCTAATGAAGGCATCTGCTGCAATCGAATATCAGCAGCAACTAACGCATCAGCACTATCATGGTGAGGCTGACGGCATGAGCCATGCAACAAATCATTAATTGTCGGCTTAACAATAACACTTGGCAGAGGAAGTATTGTATTATCGACAGCGTGTATATCTGTGTAGCAAAGCCCTTCAATTTGAGCAAAAACATTTCCTGATATCGCATCACAGAGTTGATATTTAACTTCAATCTCCGCAGGCAATAACACCTCGGCTTTCACATTAATTAAATACTGATAGGCATGTTTACCGAGTTGAATAGTGTGTACTTCATCACCCGTTAACTGACGTGAAAAGTTGGCTCCCTGTAAGGTTAAATTCAATTCAGCTAACAACGTTGAACTCACAAACCATAAAGTGAAATGTTGTATATCGCAATGACGTAATATCGGTCCAGCAATAATAAGTGGTAATGATTCAGAAGTTGACGTTGGCATTTATCGCTCTTAATAAAAAAGTAAAGCTATTGCAGAATAAACTAGAACGTGGACAGTTACAGTTTGAAGATGAACTTACCAGTACTTAAACAATTCTTTACGCTCAAATAAAGTGTATACCCAAGTTACTTCAAGCTGCTATTTTAAAATTTTAATAGTCCGAACTAGACGGCGATAATCAGTATCGTCGATAGCATCACGCATTATACACAATGACTGAACGCGCCCCTTATTTAAGCTGATATAACTTAACTGAATAAAAAGGTCTGCGCTGCGTGAACATGGGGTAATTGCAAATAACTCTCCCCCAGCGTCAAACTGAATGTAACCATTGGTGAAATAGGTAAAACAGGGACGGCGTAGCCAATGTTGCCTGCATTGAGAACCACACAGAGCAATAATGACTACGGAATAAACCAATTGCAGTGGTATAAGTACCAGCCAAGTCAGCAGCAAACCGAGCACCGAACTATGTATTACAATACACAGCAACAACCAGTATTTAGATGGGCGTAACGTGACGCTACACTTTAACTCTTGAGACAATTTTATTCATCATATAGGCTAACTCTGGATCTTCACACTTTTCATGACCCATTGCCCAAGCAAATAACTCTGGGTCTTCGCCTTCTAACAAGCGTTGGAAAATCAATTTATCTTCATCTGATAAATCATCATAAGCTTCATCCACAAACGGACGAAATAATACATCGAGTTCTAGCATGCCACGGCGACAAGCCCAGCGTAAACGCGCCTTTGAATCTAACTTCGTCATCTTTTTCCCTTATCATATTGTCCATAAGTTAATTCTATCATAAAAATAAACAAGATCTTATAAAGACAAATGCTTGCGTTCAATCTACCATAGAGAAAACCAGCCAGAGAAGAGTAAACAATGACGCAATTTAATAAACTGACCCTAGCATCAACAGACGCATTACCAAATGTGATCGTAAGCGAACTATCGCACTGGGGATTGATGACTGCAACAGGTGAGCAGCGTTTAAGTTACTTACAAGGCCAATTGACTTGTGATCTGGTGGGCTTAGAAGATCAACAAACAACTTGGGGTGGTCATTGCGATCCAAAAGGCAAACTGTGGTCAACATTCCAAGTAGCTAAAAAAGGCAATTCATTTTATTTCATCATGCGCAAAGACGCATTAGCGATCACTCTGCCTGAACTAAAGAAATACGCGGTATTCTCAAAAGTCGAACTGACCGATGCCTCTGCATTTTGTAACCTTTACGGTGTCGCTGGCGAGCAAGCAGAGCAGTGGTTGAATAAGACTTTTGCAATGACGCTAGGCGAAGAAGCTGTTACTCATTTACCAAATGGTTTTGTGATGCGACTTATTGGTGAAACACCGCGTTTCTTAGTCTTATTACAAAAAAGTGATGCCTCGCTGCAACAAATCAGCCAACACTTAGCTGAAGCAGCAACCGATGATGGTTCATTCTGGGATGCGTTAGATATTTTAGCCGCAGCACCGATTGTGAGCGTAGCAATGAGCAGCGTGCAGATCCCACAAGCATTCAACCTACAAGCTTATGATGGTATTAGCTTTAAGAAAGGTTGCTACACAGGACAAGAAACAGTAGCTCGTGCTAAATACCGTGGTACCAACAAACGTGCTATGGCGATCTTAACTGGTGCAACAGCTACTGAAGTAAACAGTGGCGATAACATTGAATTACAACTGGGTGAGAACTGGCGTAGCAGCGGTAAAGTAAACCTAAGCTACCGTTATAGTGACGGCGTGCAATTGATTTCAAGTGTGATGCCAAATAACCTTGAAGCAGATAGCGTGTTTAAAATTACCGATAACGAATCAACGTTAGCCTTCATGCCATTACCGTATTCATTGGTAGACGCAGACTAACTGTAACACGGTTAAGTTATCATTGATTATCGGTTTATTATCTAGAATAAACCGATAATACCTATCGCCACAGTCCTATCAGCAATCACATTCTAAATGTAATAAATACTTTCCCTTTATTGTATACAACCTGCGGCTCACAAACATAGTATGACGCCTAACTACATTTGACAAGCAATAAATTATTATCTTACCAATCAAAACACCACTAAATAACTACCCACTTTTATATAAAAAAAGCCATTGACAATACGATTTAAGCATGCTTAATATAATAAGGCGTCTTACTATATATTTAACACCTATTATTAATTCGCAATATTTACGATTTACCAAACGCTTTTATAAAAATAAAATCAACAGGTTGGAGAGTAATAATGGAAACTAAAACTATGTTAGTTGTGGGCAATATCTTTTCAAACTTTGCCGAAATGCATGAAATGGTTATCACCTTTGATTCATTTTTTGAAATCTTAGAAACAGGGTTCGTAGACAAGTTTTACTTACGTATTGGCCAAGGGATTTCTAACACAGAGCTTACCGAAATTGTTCAAGCCATTGCGGCCTCAAAACATAAAAACAAATTTATTTTCAACGACACCAAATTACTCGCCTATCAAGATGACGCTGAGCATCAGCGTAAAGTACATAAGCATTATTCCTCGAATGTCATGATCTCACCGCCACTCAACCTAGGGGCAAGTTGCTTCACCAGCGAACTACATCTACAAAGTGATTGCGAAGAGCTAGGCGACCACACTACAGGTCAACACATTCAGGGCATGATACTCGTCGAAGCCGCTCGCCAAATGATGCTATCGGTCAGTGAAAACTACTTACTTAAGGAGGGAATTAAAGGTAATGCTTACTTCGTATTACACAATATCAATATCGTCTTTAAAAACTTCATGTTTCCCGCCAATGCAGAGATACGCTTCATCGCATCCAACATAGAGCATAAAAAAGGTGGCTCAATGCATGCGGAAAGTATTACCACATTTTTCCAAAATGACATTGAAATGGCAGAAGTATCAATCGACTTCACCGCTTACGACCAAAACTATATAGCTGCAAAAGAAAATGCAATGGCCGAAGCAACTTGTGATGTGATTGCTGAAACCTGCGAGGCGGAACAGGAGCTTAAATATGCCTAATAGCAAGATTGAAAATGTCCAAAAAATTGCATTCTTTGACGTCGATGAAACCATCATCAACAGTAAGAGTATGTTCGATTTTCTGCGTTTTTATCTAGAACGTAAAAGAGGTTACCTAGGCACAGCTCAGTATCAAATATATTGGTCGATGTGTAAATCATTCGTCAAGTTAGGCATCAGTCGCGACAACATAAATAGCCTGTATTACCGCCTTTATCGTGGAGAAAGCTACCAACGGCTGATGCTAATTGGTCAAGCGTGGTATGCGCAACGTAAACAGCAAAAGGATTTTTTCATTCAACCAAGCGTAGACCGCTTAATAAAGTTAAAAAATGACGGTTATGACATTGTATTTGTATCCGGTTCATTCCGTCCTTGCTTAGAACCGCTTGCCCAAGCACTCAATGTAAACACGATTTTGTGTGCAGAGCTAATCGTCAATGACGATGTGATATCAGGAAAGCTATCGCAACAAGCAATAGGTAATAAAAAAGCACGCTTAATTCATTCATTGCTCGAGGCAACAGGCGTTAACCCAAAGGATTGCTACGCATTTGGCGATCATATCAGTGACCTCGCCATGCTCAAGATGGTCGGACACCCTATTGTTGTCGCTAACTGCCCTGAACTGATAGACATTGCCGAGCACAATCACTGGGAACAAATCAAATATATCAAGGAGCCAGTATGAATATGTTAACAATAGGTAAGAGTCAACTCACCGTCACTCCGCAAGGCTTAGGCTGCATGGGAATGTCAGAATTTTACGGTCAAAGCGATGATGACCACAGTAAACAACTATTGCAGAGTGCAGTGTCTTCTGGGGTGAATTTCTTTGATACAGCCGATATCTACGGTTATGGCCGTAATGAAGTATTACTGGGGGAATTTATCGCAACTATCCCCGACCGAACACAAGTTGTGATAGCCACCAAATGCGGCATTATTCGTGACGAACACGACGCACAAAAACGTGGTGTAGATAATAGTCGTGAATATATTTTCGCATGCTGTGAGGCCAGTATTGCGCGCCTAAATACCACCATAGATCTCTATTATTTACATCGTGTGATTGATAATCCAGACGCTATTTTCGTCGCTATGTCGGCAATGGCATCATTACTAAAAGCCGGTAAGATTAAAGCCGTTGGACTCTCTGAAGCCAACGCAGAGTATATTCGTTACGCCCACCAATGTTTATTAGATATAACAAAAGGTAACCATGGGATCAGTGCCGTGCAATCGGAATACTCATTACTCAGCCGTGGAGTAGAAAGCGATGGGGTCCTCGATGCATGTAGTGAGTTAGGGATTACATTTATTGCATATAGTCCGATCAGTCGTGGATTATTAAGTGGCGAATTGAATACCCTTGATAAATTAGACCATGATGATTTTCGTCGTACGCTCCCCCGATTTAGCGATGAAAACCTGAGCCATAATAACAAATTAACCACAGCATTAGCTGAATTAGCACAAGCCAAAGCCTGCACACCAGCACAACTAGCACTCGCTTGGTTAATGCATCAATCTCCTGCGGTGATCCCAATACCAGGAACCAAACAACAAAAATATTTACAACAAAATATCAATGCAATGCAAGTAAAGCTTAGCGAGGACGAGATGAGTTTACTGAACTCACTAAGTTCTGACTTTCAAGTGCAGGGGACTCGCTATACCGAACAAGCCATGCATAGCTATGCACTCACCGAATAATGGTTCAATTTTTAACTGTATCTTACTCATTTTTTTGAAGGAAATCGTTATGAAAAACAATCTAATTATTAGCTCAGAAGTTATCGCCCTCAATTCAGAAACCACTGCCGCATGGGATATTTGGTGTAACGCTGGAAATGCCGAATTACCATCCGGTGCTGTGCGCAAATGTTACTACTTAGAAGAAAACGAAAACCATTTTTTAGAGCTTATTGCTGTTGAAAAATTCAGTGATCTCGAAACATTAATGATTCAACGCGAAGCATTTATGACCGAGCTGTCACCTTTACTAAGCAGTGATATTCGTCAGCAAGTCTTTCAACTCGAAGACACAGTCAAGGCAATCGACACCGCGCTACCAACGACAGAGAAATTGCAATTACGCTACATTGAAGTGCCATTATCTGTAAAAGACGCTTATCTTAATTGGCGTGAAGATACTATCTTTGAAGTTGTACGTGGCGCTTCACAGATTGATTGCTTCCTTGCTTATCGAACGCTATTTAGTACCCAACCAGGGGTCATGTTCTTCTCTGGCTTCAACGGAGACAGTAGCCAATATATGGCCGATATATTCCTAACACCCAAGTACCAACAGATAGTCAAAGAGGCCGGTGATCAATACATCACAGGTGGTGCAGATGGTCTTTATACGCGTATTTTTGTTGCGGCATAACTTTTTATTCCATAACTTTTCTTATTACATAACTGTGTTGTTGCTACATGACATAGCAGGCAGGTAAGTGTAGATATTACCAATGCACTTACCTGTTCTTATCGAAACAAGGGGCAGGTGATGAAACGACAATATGCATTAACAGTAACAACACAAGGACCACTCTACCCACCGAGTGAAGTCTGGGATCAAGAGGGAAACTTTGTGGTGATCGGCATGATTAACAAACGGATTGGAGATAACCAAGTTTCACCAACATGGGGGGCAGCCATTGTATCTCCGCAGTCTGAACTCCCCCACTTCGGTTCCTTAGCGGAGTACGATATTGTCTCCGAACTCGACTTAACCGACCTAGGTGAATACGGGGATCAACCTTTGTACACACTGCCGCTTCCACTTCCCTGTAATAATTACGAGATGCTCTTTGCTCCCCAGCAAAAGTCGGATAGCAAAGACGTGATACGCGTCAGCTTACCGCTACACGATGCAGTGCCTGATTTTGAACTTGAACATAGTCGTCAAAACGCTCAGCCAATCACACTAAACCAATGGATCAAAGCAGAGGGTAGCTTAACCGTTGAGGTATTGAGTAACCAACATGATGCTAAATTCAGCATCCGTTTCAAGCATCTAATACCAAATAGTTTGTATACCGTCATGGCGCTAAGAGCGAATGATTTAGACCCATTAAACCCAACAAGACCAGGTCCCTTAGGTGTACCACACTGCTTTGTTACTAATGAATATGGTTGTGCGAAATTTAAATCAATAATGCAAAATCCCTTTCCAATAGAAGAAGGCAATCGCATTATCAACATCGTTGTCTTGTACATGAGTAGTCAATGCTCTAATGGCGGTGCGATTGGTATTTATGGACTCGGCGGAGACATTCATGCACAGCTAAAATTGACAGGGGCTTCTTTCCAAGAGTTCAACACAAATAACGGAGGTTAGATGGAAAAGGACGACTATATTTACCAATCATACAATTAATTGACATATAATAAGACGCCAAACAATATGATGAGTTAATATATTAGGACGATACAATGAACAGGAGGTCAAATTAATGAACCCTAAATATGTAACACTCTGCAAAGAAGCTAAAAAGAGAGACGTAGATAGTGAAGCTATTGCTTTACTGGGCCAATTCTTTACGCTTAGTAATGAATTAACAAATACTTGCGTTAACAACCTTAATCAATTTGAGTTACTTGAAGGTCGTTTTGTTTCAATGCTGATGATTAATGATAAAGAATCTGCAGCACCTCACGAAATTTCAAGCTTAACGGGTTTAACGAGAGCATCAATCACTTCAACGATAGACTCGCTTGAAAAACGTGGTTTCGCAGTACGAGAAGCGTCAAAAACAGATCGACGTTCGTTGACGGTAAAATTAACAGCTGAAGGCCAAACGATCTTAGATCAAGCAGTAACATCTCAACTTAATTGGTTAGCAAGCTTAACCAAGTCATTAGATGAAGATGAAAAAGCCGCATTCAAATCAATTCTAACCAAGATAAGCAATAATCTTTAAGTAAGCTTATTATGTAAAGAGTAAAACAGTACCGCCAAAGGTACATTGTTTTACTCTTAAACATCAACTTATTGATTTGAAATATAATTAACTGCTATTTTCAATCTAGTCACCTGCAGTAACTATATAACGATGCACTCCTAAATTGGTAGATACAACCAAATAAACACCACTTTTAAACATAATTATTTGTTATTAATATAATCACTCCATAAAGCTGGACTTTGCGATTCACGATATGCAATAGTCATATAGTACGTGGTCATACTATATGACCAGATACCTTTAAGCGACAAACTAGATCTCAGATGGATATTAGGGGAATATAATGAACAACACAGAAACGAACAGTTCTTTAGAAACATCGAACTTAAAAATGTGGCTATCAATCATCATATTAGCGATCGCTACATTTACTATTGTTACCGCAGAACTAGCCCCTATTGGCTTATTAACACCAATGGCTGAAGGACTACAACAATCAGAATCAATGATTGGGCTCACCGTGACATTTTATGCATGGATAGGGGCAATAAGTGCGCTTTTATCTTCTGCATTTTTGGGGAACCTACCGAAAAAAGCATTACTTATCACACTGATGTTTATTTTACTTATTTCAAATACCTTATGTGCGATAACGACTGACTATTACTGGTTCGTCGCAGCCAGAGTCATTGGAGCTCTTGCTCATGGTGCATTTTGGGCAATGATAGGCGCGCTTGCTATGTCTCTGGTACCTGCCCGCCATGTTGGACTTGCCACATCCATTGTTTTTGGTGGTGTGTCAGCAGCGAGTGTTTTCGGTATTCCGATTGCTAACGTCATCGCTGCCAACTTAAGCTGGCAAATGGCATTTTGGGTAATTTCTGCTTTAAGTGTTTTTTCACTTTTGGGGATATTGCTGTTAGTTCCAAATATTAAATCACAACATGCTATCGGTATTTCAGTCTTAAAAGATGTCATTAGCAATCCGGTATTATCTAAAATTTATATTGCGACATTATTGGCAATCACAGCACATTTTAGCGCGTTTACGTTTATTGAACCTTACTTACATGCGTCAAAGGCGATTAGCGATAACTTCATTTCCATCGCACTATTTACATTCGGTATTGCGGGATTAATGGGTAACTTCATTACAGGTATGTTCATTGACCGATATCTTAAACCATTAATCTTATTATCCGTTGCCATGGTTGCCGTAAGCTTACTTATTCTCGGTATTTTTTCTAGCTCACTTAACCAAACCGCTATTTTTGCGTTAATTATATTTTGGGGTATATCCGTTTCTGGTATTTTTGTTGGTTTCCAAACTTGGGTGTTACGCATTGCCCAAGAGGATGCATTTCCAGCGTCAGCCATTTATGTCGCCATATTTAACAGTGCGATAGGTACAGGCGCGCTATTTGGCGCATGGATAATGGCAAACTTTGATTTCACTGTATTAATGAGTTTTTCAGGTACCGCGATCGTTATATCGCTATTTATGATTTCAATTATTCCGAGCAATATCAATGATGCACCTTCACAACTAGTTGGAGATAACCTATGAGTACACACACAACCGATATATCAGAGTACGGCAAAGAGATAATGAATACCTTGCAGCCTGGTCTAGCTGATCAAGTCATCTCAAAGTTAGGGGAATTAGATGATGAGCTTCCCAAGCTAATTGTTAATTATGCTTTTGCAGATGTCGTTGGCAGACCGGGATTAGATATAAAAACACGAGAAATGATAACCGTCGCGTCCTTAATCACCTCGGGTAACGCTCAGCCACAGCTTGAGCTGCATATGAGGGCATCTTTGAATGTAGGTGTGACAGAGAAAGAGTTACTTGAAATAGTCATACAGATGGCTATTTACGCTGGAGTGCCTGCTTGTATGAATGCGATAACGGCTTATCGTAATGCCGTGACAACATTTAATAAATCAAATCAGTAACAGAGGACTAACCTATGCCAATTATCAATGTAACGACGTGGAAAAGTGACGATAAAGAAATGAAAAAAAAGTTACTGCAGGAACTCACCAAAACAACACATGAAGTGACTGGTGCACCGCTTGATAAAATAACAGTTTATATTCAAGAAATAGAAAGAAGTGAATGGGCTGAAGCAGGGGTAACGGGAGATGATACGAACTTTCCAATAGAAAGCCGCCGCAAAACATACACTTAGTAAAAAGCCCTGTGAGATTTATCGCACAGGGCTTTTATATGCATAAATTAAAGCATCATTATTGATGCAACTAATTAGCTATTTGCTTGCGGACGCATAGCAGGGAATAAGATAACGTCACGGATAGTATGTGTATTCGTAAATAACATAGCTAAACGGTCGATACCAATACCTTGACCTGCTGTTGGTGGTAAACCGTGCTCTAGTGCTGTGATGTAATCTGCATCGTAATACATCGCTTCATCATCACCCGCATCTTTTGCATTAACTTGTGCTTTGAAACGCTCGTCTTGGTCTTGCGCATCGTTAAGCTCTGAGAAACCATTTGCAACTTCACGGCCACCGATGAAGAACTCAAAACGGTCAGTGAAGAATGGATTATCATCGCTACGACGTGCTAGTGGCGAAATATCAGCTGGGTAGCCAGTGATGAATGTAGGCTGAATCAGTTGTGGTTCAGCAGTTTCACCAAAGATCTCTTCCAGTAATTGACCACAAGTCCAGAATTTCTCTATCTTCATGTTCAGTGATTTAGCAATAGAAACCATCAACTCACGATCTTGAACACCTTCGTTAGTCAATGCCTGAATAACTTCATGCTCAGGGTTGTACTGTTTGATTGCATCTAGCATGCTAATACGTGTGTATTTGCCACCGAATTCAACAGTATCATCACCGTAAGGCATAGACGTAGCACCAAGTACTTCAACTGCCACTGTGCTTAGCATTTCTTCAGTGAAATCCATCAGGTCGTTATAGTCAGCGTAAGCTTGGTAGAATTCCATCATAGTGAATTCTGGATTGTGACGAGGTGATAGACCTTCGTTACGGAAGTTACGGTTAATTTCGAATACACGATCAAAACCACCAACCACTAAACGCTTAAGGTATAACTCAGGTGCCACACGTAGATACATTGCTTGATCAAGTGCGTTATGGTGCGTGATGAATGGACGTGCTGTTGCACCACCCGGGATCACATGCATCATTGGCGTTTCAACTTCCATGTAATCTTTTGATACCATGAAGTTACGGATAGCAGTTACCAGCTTAGAACGGACGATGAATGCATTACGCGATTCAGCATTTACGATCAGATCAACATAACGTTGACGGTAACGCATTTCTTGGTCAGTTAGACCGTGGAACTTTTCTGGTAATGGACGTAGTGCTTTAGTTAGTAGCACGTAGTCAGTCATTTCAACGTAAAGATCGCCTTTACCTGATTTGTTTAGTGCGCCAGTAATACCAACGATATCACCAATATCTAAACCACCAAGGTCAGCTTTTTGTGCTTTTTGCACGTCTTTCGATGCGTATGCTTGAATGCGACCAGATGTATCTTGGATAGCAAGGAAAGGACCACGTTTAGCCATGATACGACCCGCGATGCTTACCACATGCTGCATTTCGATCAGCTCTTCTTTTGACTTTTCGCCAAATTCAGCCTGTAAATCTGCCGACTTATGTTTTACACGGAAGTCATTAGGGTGGCCATTTGCTTTACAGTTTGTGCGGATATGATCTAGTTTCGCGCGACGTTCTGCAATCAGTTTGTTTTCATCTTGTAACTGTTCAGTCATTGTTTAACCCTATTTTTTTACAGGCCTGATTTCAGGCTGGCTTCAATAAATTTGTCTAAATCACCGTCTAAAACGGCTTGTGTGTTGCGTGTTTCAACACCTGTACGTAAATCTTTTACGCGTGAGTCATCCAGTACGTAAGAACGGATTTGACTACCCCAACCGATATCTGATTTAGCGTCTTCTGCGATTTGTTTTTCAGCGTTTTGTTTTTGCATTTCATATTCAAACAACTTCGCACGCATTTGTTTCATCGCCGCATCTTTGTTCTTGTGCTGAGAGCGATCATTCTGGCATTGTACAACAAGATTGGTTGGTAAGTGAGTAATACGTACCGCTGATTCTGTTGTATTTACGTGCTGACCACCAGCGCCTGAAGCACGGTATACATCAATACGTAAATCTGACGGATTTAAGTCAATTTCAATACTGTCATCAATCTCTGGATATACAAATACCGACGCAAATGATGTATGACGACGGCCACTTGAATCAAACGGCGATTTACGCACTAAACGGTGAACACCTGTTTCGGTACGTAACCAACCATAAGCATATTCACCGCCTAAACGGATAGTAGCACCTTTGATTCCTGCGACATCGCCAGCTGAGACTTCGATCAGCTCAACTTTAAATTTGTGTGCCTCACCCCATCGTAAGAACATACGCAATAGCATGTTTGCCCAATCTTGTGCTTCAGTACCACCGGAGCCAGATTGGATATCAAGATAACAATCATTTGCATCATGTTTGCCAGAAAACATACGACGAAACTCAAGTTTAGCGAGTTGTGCTTCTAAACCTAAAATTTCATGTTCTGCTTCAGCAAATGTTTCTTCGTCTTCAGCTTCAACTGCCAGTTCAACCAAACCTTCAACGTCATCACAACCCGTGTCGAGATCATCAATCGTCTTTACGATCAATTCTAATGACGCGCGTTCTTTACCTAATTCTTGGGCATATTTAGGATCACTCCATACTTCCGATGACTCTAATTCCGCAGATACCTCTTCTAGACGCTCTTTACTTGCATCGTAGTCAAAGGTACCCCCGAAGCAGCTCAGCACGTTCGCCTAGCTCCTTTAATTTATTCAGTACTGGATTTACTTCAAACATGATTCTGCTCTACTCTAGTTGTACTTAGCATGATGCATGCGAATATCGGTATGTTCATCAGCATTCTACTAAGTATATAGTTCTAACTATGGGATTTTATACAACAGCAAATTTTACCGAATTCACTCACGGATATACAGAGGAAGATTAAGAAAACAGCAAATTAATCGATAATATAAGAAAATAAATAGGAATAAATGGCGATAAATAAAAACGAGGGAAAATATGACGGCAGTAAAATAGCAAAAAGCCACACTACAGGAGCATGGCTTGAAAATAATGGCAACCAACGAGGTTAGCTGATTTGACTACATTGGTTATTATTTTCTGCCAATACTTGTAGAATGTCACCACGACGAATGATACCGACCAACTGGCGATCTTCAACAACAGGGTAAACACTCAAGTTATCTTTTGTCATGCTAATTGCAATATCAATAATACTGTCTTTTGGCGATACCCTAACGACACTTTTGGTCATCACATCGTTCACAATCGCAGGTTTATCACAGTGATAGCTACCACTAATAAGTGCTTGTAGGCAATCCGATTCAGAAACCAAACCAATCACTTCATTTGTCGAATTCACCACAGGCACGGCACTAATCTGATGTTTAGCAAACAAATCAACCACGGCGACCAGTGACGTACCACATGGAATACTCGGAGCTTTAATTTTCATTTCATTCATTACGCGTTGCATAGTCATGGTCTATATCCTTATCTTAAAGCAGGATTGCTGTAGAAGAAGAAATAACTATAACTGCAAACAACACATAGATAAAGACGATTAAATATAACACTTCAATTGCCAGAATCTATCAATTAGTATTTATAAATAAATGCTATTAGCGTAATGGCTGTAAATGCTCAACCATAAACTGCAAACTACGCTTACCACGGAACTCATTAACATCCAATTTATAGGCTAACTCGATCTTCTGTACCGAAGCATCAGGCCACACTTCTAAATCAACATTAAAAGCAATCGCATCCACCAGAGGTCCACCACTTTCAGGTTCCAACATCATTTTTAAATGTTTTTTACCCACAAGGCGTTGCTCACGTAATTTAAAAATACCATCAAAGATCGGCTCTGGGAACATCTGGCCCCAGGGTGCGGCTTCTTTGATTAGTTCTGCAGTTGGCAATGACAGTTGCTCACTCGGTAGTTCACCATCACTTAATACCACACCTGTTAACTGTTCTTCAGTTAATAGTTCCTGCACTAAGGCGTTAAACTGTTTCGCAAACTCATCATAACAATCAAGGCGTAAAGACAAACCAGCCGCCATCGCATGCCCACCGAATTTCAAGATCATACCCGGATTACGGGTATCAAGTAACTCTAAAACATCACGTAAATGCAAGCCAGGTATTGAACGTGCAGAACCTTTTATTTCCCCTTCGCCTGCATCAGCAAAAGCGATAACAGGGCGGTGAAAACGCTCTTTAATGCGAGATGCAACTAAACCAACCACACCTTGATGCCAATCATCTTGGAATAGACAAATCCCGTAAGGTACTTGTCCTGCATCAAAATCAACACTTTTTAAGATAACCAGTGCTTCTTGCTGCATCGAGTTCTCAATTTCTTTACGCTCTTCATTCAGGCTATCCAGTTCGCCAGCAAAACGACGTGCGTTATTAAGATCTTCACACAACAGCGTTGCTACGCCAACAGACATGTCATCTAAGCGCCCCGCTGCATTTAATCTTGGCCCTAATGCAAAACCGAGATCACTTGCGCAAAGCTGTGCTTGATTACGATTGGCAATTTCGATCAAGGCTTTAATGCCGGGCCGACATTTATCGGCGCGGATACGCTGTAGGCCTTGATGTACTAGAATACGGTTATTAGCATCTAATGGGACAACGTCGGCAACCGTACCCAGCGCAACAATGTCCAGCAGACAGGCTAAATTAGGTTCTGTTAAACCTTGCTTAGTAAACCAATCTTGTTCACGCAGTGCACTTCGTAATGCCAACATTACGTAAAAGGCAACCCCTACACCTGCAAGATTTTTGCTTGGAAATGTACAGCCGTGTTGATTGGGATTAACAATTGCATCGGCATCCGGTATTTCGTTACCCGGTAAATGGTGATCGGTCACGAGCACTTTAATGCCTAACGCTTTAGCGGCAGCAACACCCGCAATGCTGGAAATACCGTTATCCACGGTCATGATCAATTGCGCGCCATTGGCTGCAGCAAGATCAACAATTTCAGGACTTAAGCCATAACCAAATTCAAAGCGATTAGGTACTAAAAAATCAACATTACGATAGCCTAGCATTTTAAAACCAAGCATCGATAATGCGGTACTCGTTGCGCCATCGGCATCAAAATCACCAACAATGATAATACGTTGATTTTGTTCTAACGCGCTGACTAATAAATCACACGCGGCAGTCATACCTTTAAGCTGATTCGGACGTAATAAGTTTTTAGCGCCTTTCTCTAATTCTTGATCTGACTTCACACCACGACTGGCATAGATTTGGCGTAATAATGCAGGTACCGCTGCAGATATACCGTCACAGCCTACATTATCGCGACGTTTAATTTGTTTGTTCAAGATTTATCCATGTTTTTTAGCATATTTAGAAGCTTCGCAGCAGGCACATAACCAGGCTGCATTTTCCCGTTTTCCAAAACAATTGCAGGCGTACCCGTCACGCCTAAACGTCGACCAAGTTCATATTGTTGTGCAACTGTATTTGTACATACTTCAGGAATGATTTTACCACCTCGTTTGGCGTTGTTCATCGCTTGCGCACTGTCTTTGGCACACCAAATTGACGCCATATCTTGATAAGTCTTAGAGTTGATACCTCCACGTGGAAAGGCTAAATATTTTACACTAATGCCCAGCTGGTTTAGCTGTGCGACTTCGTTATGTAACTTACGACAGTAACCGCAGTTAATATCCGTGAATACCGTGATGCTGTACTTTTCATCTTCGGCAAGGTAATTAATGGTATCACCTGCGAATTCTTGTATTGCTTGCTGGCGTACTTTACCCATTGCTTGTTCGGTAAGATCCGTAACCCCGTTATCATTAACTTGGTAAAGAGTGCCTTGAATAAGGTTCGAAGCATCTGCATTCACATAGAAAATACCTTGATCGGTAGCGACTTCAAACAAACCTGCAATAGCACTGTCACTTACACTCGATACTTTAAAGTTAAGTTTTTCAGCTAATAAGCGTGAAATATCTTGGTGTTCTGCTGATAATACTACATTGGTAGATTGTTCAGTATGAGCCATCGGTGTAGTAATTAACGCCTGCTTAGGACTACCATCAATCCCAAGTATAAAACTCCCCACTAAACCTACAGCAACGGCTGTAATAATTACTTTCTTTAACATATGTTCTCCGCTCTTATTCTTAATGGATCTCTATACTCGATAAATTAACAGAATTAATTATTTATCACTAGCCTTAATCCTTGCTAATGCCGTGTCACCAACGTTATTACGCTCGAGGATGGTGCTCACTATGCAGCTGCTCTAATCGTGCTGTTGCCACATGCGTATAAATTTGTGTGGTTGATAAATCGCTATGACCAAGTAACATTTGTACGACACGTAGGTCGGCGCCATAGTTCAACAAATGGGTCGCAAACGCATGCCGCAAAGTGTGTGGTGATAAATGCGTCGTAATGCCTGCAACTTGCGAGTAATGTTTAAGACGATGCCAGAAGGTCTGCCTAGTCATAAAGTTTCCACGTCTGGAAGGAAACACCACATCGGACGTTAATCCTTTTAATAAGGTCGCGCGACCTTCGGCAATAAAGCGCTCGGTCCAATACACTGCTTCTTCACCCATAGGTACCAAGCGTTCCTTACCACCCTTACCCGTCACGCGTACTAACCCTTGGCGTAAGCTCACAGATTCCATGCTCAAGCCAACTAATTCCGATACGCGTAATCCTGTTGCATATAACAGTTCCATCATGGCTTTATCACGTAATTGGATCGGATCGTCCAATGTGGGTGCAGCCAATAATGCATCCACTTCCGCTTCTGATAAATCATCCGGTAAACGCTGCGGTAGTTTTGGGCTAATGAGTAAAGCCGTCGGATCATCATCGCGCATCTGCTCACGATAGAGATATTGATAGAAGCGACGGATCGCACTCAGCTGGCGTGCGGTACTACTGGCTTTGTAGCCCAAATCAAAACGACTGGCCATAAACGTCTGAATTTCAAGACTATCAACGGTTAATAATTGCTGCTTGTGTTGCGCTAACCAGTGATGATATTGGCTTAAATCATTACGATAAGAGGTCAGGGTATTATCTGATAATCCACGTTCATGCCACATAATATCTAAAAACTGTTCTATTATTTCAATCTTTTCCAAGCGAATACCCTATGCTGCTATTACGATTAAAAGTACAAGTACGATTACAATTGCCATCACTGTTTCACCAGTATAACAACACTGTATAAATAAACATGAATTATAGTACAATTATCTCATGTTACTATGCGTACCGATGAGCAACTGATCGCTCAGAACATGATTCACACATAGTATTTATTAACACATAGTATGATTAGCAACACTGTCTTTGGATGTAGATAATGAAAATCGGTTTATATTACGGCTCCACTACTTTTTATACCACTATAGCTGCGGAAAAGATCCAAGCTGAAATTGGTGCAGAACTTGTCGACTTACATGACATAAAAGACTCGGGTTTTACTGATATAGAAACCTATGACGTCGTTCTATTTGGTATTTCTACTTGGGATTATGGTGAACTTCAGGAAGACTGGGGTGATCTGTGGTCTGATATTGCAGGTATTAGCCTGGCGGGCAAAACCGTAGCGCTATTTGGTCTTGGCGATCAGGTTAACTATAGCGAATGGTTCCTGGATGCAATGGGGATGTTATTTGACGAGTTGCAGGGCAAAGGCATTCACTTCATCGGCCAGTGGCCAAATAAAGGCTACGAATTCGTTGCTTCAAAAGCATTAACAGAAGACGAGAGTCAATTCTTAGGCTTAGCACTCGATGAAGACAGCCAATACGATCTGACTGATGAACGCATTGCCACTTGGACTTTACAAGTACTCGAAGAAATTGAAGCCCATTATTCATAAGTAATCATAGGATAATGACCGTCAACAAGCATGTTATAACAACAAGTTAACACAATAAAAAAGGCCGTTACTATCCAAGATAGCAACGGCCTTTTTGTTATTTATTGACAAGCAATCACTATTTTATAGTTGAGCCTTTCATGTAATTGAAGAAATCACTCTCTGGTGAAACCACTAATACATCAGACTTATTGCTAAAGCTCTTAGAGTAAGCTTGTAGACTACGTAAGAAACCATAGAACTCGGCATCTTTGTTGTACGTATCAGCATAAATCTTCGCTGCATCTGCATCACCTTTACCACGTAGTTCACGTGCTTGACGATTTGCATCAGCAAGCATTACGGTTACTTTCGCATCCACTTCTGCTTTTAAGATCTCAGCTTGTTCATAACCTTGCGAACGGTGTTCTTTCGCTACAGCATGACGCTCTGCACTCATACGTTGGAAGATACTGTTACTAACTTCCTCCGGTAGATTGATTTGCTTAATTCGTACGTCTTCAACCAGGATACCTAGCTCAGATGAACGTGCCATACGTTTCAATGCAGTTTCCATTACTTCGCCACGTTGGCCAGAAACGATATCTTTAATAGTACGGTTACCAATTTCATTACGTAGACCATTGGTAATTTTACGTTGTAATAAAGACTCTGCTTGTAAGAAGTTACCGCCATTCGTTGCAAGGTAAAACTTCTCAAAGTCTTCAATACGCCATTTCACGTAAGAATCGATAATTAAATCTTTCTTCTCAGAAGTAACAAAACGGTCAGCGTTACCATCAAGCGTTTGTAAACGAGAGCTTAATACGCGAATTGAATCGATAAATGGTACTTTAAAGTTAAGACCCGGAAGATAAACCTTCGCTTCATCACCTGTTTTAAGTACTTTACCAAAACGAACTACTAGCGCACGTTCACCTTCGTTAACTACAAAGAAAGACGAGAAACCAAGTAATAGCACAAGTACTAAAATAACTGCTTTTAATTGATTCATAGCTTAGTTTCTCCCTGTGTTAAAACGATCAGGACGAACATTACTACTATTCGTATCTGGATACTGATAACGGTTATTTGATTTCGCTGGTTGTTGCGGTGCTGGTACAGTGTTTGCCGCACGAGTCGGTTTAGTATCAGCGGCATTAGCATTCATGATCTTATCTAATGGTAGATATAGCATGTTGCCAGTACCTTTAGTATCAACCACAACTTTCGTTGTATTTGAATAAACCGCTTCCATTGTTTCTAGATATAAACGTTGACGCGTTACTTCCGGTGCAAGCTGATACTGTGGCAATAGACTTTCGAAACGAGCTACTTCACCTTGTGCTTTTAACACAATTTGCTGTTGGTAAGCTTGTGCTTCTTGTTCAATACGCTTCACTTTACCACGTGCTGTTGGTTCAATTGCACGCGCATAAGCCTCGGCTTCACGGATATAACGTTGTTCATCTTCTTGTGCAGCAATCGCATCATCGAATGCATCTTTAACTGCTTCCGGTGGACGTGCAGACAAGAAGTTGACATCAACAAGTTCAATACCCATGTGATACTCATCGATGATAGCTTCAATGTTTTCACGGGTACTTTGACGTACAACTTCTCGACCCGTTGTGATCACATCATCCATTGTCGTATGACCGATAACGAAACGTAATGCACTGTCAATAGCTTGATGTAAGCTATCATCCGGATTTGTTACGCTAAATAGATATTCACGCGAATTAATAACGCGATATTGAATATCCATTTTTACGTCAACCACGTTTTCGTCTTTGGTTAACATTGAACCAGAAGCAGGCATAGAGCGAATGCTCTTAACGTCAACAGGGGTCACACGATCAACAAACGTCGGTAACCAAGATAAACCCGGTTCTACCGTTTTTGAATACTGACCTAAACGTAATACCACGCCACGTTCAGCTTCTTTGATCGTATAGAAACCACTGACCACCCAGATCACGGCAAGTACACCAAGCACCAGAGATACACCAACTTTATTAAAGTTAGCACCACCAGAGAACTTACCGCCTTTACCGCCACCAAACTTGCTGGTTAGCTTTTTAAATACTTCGTCAAGATCAGGGGGTCCCTGCTCTTTACCTTTTTGTCCCCAAGGGTCGCGATCTTTATTACCGCCATTTCCGGGCTCATTCCAAGCCATTTGCATCTCCATTACCAGATAGTTTCGGGAAAATATTAATGATATCAGCCTAGTGCTGAAGGATAAAATCTTCAATGTTATTACATTTGTATTTTTTCAAACGTTGCCAATCAATCATAGTCATTCTAATGTCGAGTAGCCAGTCACCATTTTCAGCAAACGCCTCATGCTCAATACAATCGAGATTATATAGATGGCTTACTACATTACCCTGCATTGCGGGTAATTGTAACTTGACCACTTTCATGGTACTTGCCAGTAACTCCGTTAATGCTTGATATAAAAACTCTGTACCTTCGCCTGACATTGCAGATAGCCATACATTAACCGGCTTACCTTCATCATCATAATCAATACGACAACGACCATCATCAAGCTTATCGACTTTGTTATATACCATTAAAACAGGCACTTCACCCGCATCAATTTCGGTTAATACCGAATTTACTTCTATAATATTACCGCGCATATTTTCATCTGCACAATCAATTACATGTAAAAGTAGATCCGCTTCTCGCGTTTCCGTCAATGTGGCCTTAAAAGCAGCGACCAAATCATGTGGTAAGTGACGAATAAAGCCAACTGTATCAGCTAAAACCACTTCACCAACATCAGCAACCGCAATACGGCGTAATGTTGGGTCTAACGTCGCAAACAATTGATCGGCAGCGTACACTTCAGAATCGGTTAAACGATTAAACAGCGTTGATTTACCTGCATTGGTATAACCTACTAACGAAATTGTCGGTATTTCACGACGCTTACGTGAGCGACGACCTTGATCACGCTTGGTTACCACTTTGTCTAAACGACGTAAAATACTGTCTATACGTACGCGTAATAAACGGCGATCCGTTTCAAGCTGAGTTTCACCTGGACCACGCATACCGATACCGCCTTTCTGGCGTTCTAAATGCGTCCAACCACGAATTAATCGGGTCGACATGTGGCGCAGTTGCGCTAATTCAACTTGTAACTTACCTTCATGAGTTCGAGCACGTTGAGAGAATATATCTAAAATCAGGCCTGTACGGTCAACAACACGACATTCAATTAACGCTTCTAAGTTACGCTCTTGACGTGGTGCTAAGGCATGGTTAAAGATAACAATATCTGCTTGATAAAGCTTTACTGCTTCTGCAATTTCTTCTGCTTTACCTGAACCAACAAAATATTTAGGGTGTGGTCTTGAACGCGAACCTGTTACCACAGATAACGCGCCTACACCTGCAGAGGAAACCAGCATTTCTAATTCATGCAGATCTTCTCGGTTGCCCTCATCATTAAAGTTAACGTGCACTAATATGGCACGTTCACCTGCTTCATGGCGATCAAACAACTTCACGACTCCCTATGAGTATATGACTCACAAGATTTTTTAGTTTAAATTTCAAAGAATTATTTATCACTTTCACCGTCAGCTTGAATACCATGTTGTAACGGACGTGCCGGTACAACCGTTGAAATAGCATGTTTGTATACCATTTGACTCACGGTATTTTTTAGTAAAATAACAAATTGGTCAAATGATTCGATTTGGCCTTGTAGCTTAATACCGTTAACTAAATAAATTGCGACAGGAATCCGTTCGCGACGTAATGCATTCAAAAACGGGTCCTGTAATGATTGTCCCTTAGCCATCAATAGTTTCCTTTTAAAAATTAGATTTTTATTATAATGAAAAATATAACCGATAATTATCAGTATACAACTTAAAAATAGGCTCTAGCCAACTGATAATAAAACTTTTTCTAAATTGTCATCTGCTTTGGAGTCTAACCACGTTAGATCGTTCCAACTTTTTAACCACGTCATTTGACGCTTTGCCAGTTGTCTTGTTGCTACGACACCGCGAAACACCATCTCATCATGATCCATGTTGCCATCTAGGTATTCCCACATCTGGCGATAACCGACACAGCGCATCGACGGTAAATCAAGATGCAGGTCATCACGTTGATACAAGGCTTGTACTTCCGCTTCAAAACCCGCCTCAATCATCAATTTAAAACGCCGTTCAATACGCTCGTGTAATACGGTTTTATCGGATGGTGCAATGGCAAATTGTGCTACGTCATAAGGCAGTGCTTCACCTTTTTGTAGGGTTAATTCAGTTAATGACTTACCCGTTAGTCGATAAACTTCAACCGCACGGCAAACGCGTTGTGCATCATTCTTATGTAAACGCGCTGCTGACTCAGGATCATACAAAGATAACTCTTGATGTAATGATTCCCAACCACGCAGTTTCGCTTCCGCTTCAATAGCCTGTCTAATTTCAGGCACCGATGTCGGTACTGGCGATAAACCTTCAAGTAGTACTTTAAAATAAAGCATAGTCCCGCCAACAAGTAGCGGTATTTTTCCTGCTTCTGTGATCGATTGCATATGTTTTAAAGCATCAGCACGAAAATCAGCGGCTGAATAACTCATTGCAGGATCAATAATATCAATCAAACGGTGTGGCGCTTGTGCAAGCTCTGCCGCCGTTGGTTTCGCACTGCCGATATTCATGTCTTTATAAATTAATGCCGAATCGACACTGATAATTTCACACGGCAGCTGTTTTGTTAACTCAATAGCAAGATCCGTTTTACCTGACGCCGTAGGCCCCATTAAAAAGATAGCTTTCGGTAATGATTTAGTTTGCTGTTGAGTCACAGTTAAATCTCTCTATTACAGACATATAGTCAAGTTTCTCAAATAATTTAGAACGATATTGCTGTTGTACACAGTTATCTTGTTCTATAAATTGGCTATATATTTGAGTCGCTTGTTCCCAAGTAAATTTGGTCAATCCGTGACTACCTTGTATTGCAAGCCAATGGCACAAGGGGGCAACATCTGAGGCCGTAGCCTTTTCGGATAGATGGACTATCTGTTGCAATAACTCAGGTAACACAGCGGATAAATTCGCTTGGCGTAATTGTGCTGGCACCTTTCTAACGATAATGGTGGCGGCATTGCTATAATTCAACTCTAAACCCAAACGATTAAGCAAATTTTGCTGATTTTTTGCTGTTTCTACAAAGTTTTTATCTAATTTAATCGATATTGGTAATAACAAGGGTTGTGATATAACCCCTTGTTCCCATGTTGCCAGTAATTGCATTTTACAATTCACCTGCCACATTGCCAGTACATCAGCGAGCAAAAGAACATCATCATCTTGTAATAATAAGTAATTATCTGCGACTAAACTGAGTAATTTAACTCGCGCAGTATGTTGCTCATTCGACTGAGTATGCGTCCCGACTTGACGCCCTTGATTAACATTTGTCGTCGCTGTATTTCGCGCGACTTGCTGCAGTTCAGTTATTTCAGCCTTACTGGGTTGTAACAAGTGATTGTATTGCTTGATAGCACCAGCTGAAGGTTTATCTGGCATATATTGACGCTGCTGACTATAACTCGACGATGTTGCACTTGTACTCCCCTGGCGCGTATCTGTAACGCCATAACCATGCTGCTTTTGCATCGGCATAACATCACTATATGCGGGGGTAACCGCGCTATCAACTATCCCGCAATGCACTACACCATGACCAGTACTCTGCTCGTTATCGCTAGCATTGCTACTGCTGGTGATAGGTGCTTGTCCAGGATAACTAACCGCTTCCTGAACAGGTAACTCAGCCGTTGGTATTGATGGACTTACACCTTCAGTAATAGCTTTAAAAACACCTTGAAAGATAAAATCATGCACTAAACGCGCTTGATGAAAACGAACTTCATGTTTAGCCGGATGTACATTCACATCGACTTCACGTACAGACACTTCAATAAACAGTACGTACGCTGGCGGCGCAGCAATACCAGTCGCTTCTTCATAAGCTTGACGTAATGCATGATTGATCAGCTTATCTCGCATCATACGGCCATTAACATAACTGTATTGCACATCCATTGGCGCATTATCATGTGGTAAACCCACCCAGCCCCACAGTTTTATATCACTATGTTCGCAGTGCAATGCCATGCAATTCGCCATAAAATTGGTACTAGTAATACTGGCAACACGACGTTCTTGTTGTTCGATGCTACTCGCGGGACGATAACTGCGGATCACTTTACCGTTATGTTTCAGTGTGATCTGTAAATCAAAGCGACTTAACGCAATACGTTTCACCAGCTCATCAATATGATTAAATTCTGTTTTATCCGTACGTAAAAATTTACGACGAGCAGGCGTATTAAAAAATAAATCGATCACTTCAACCGTAGTACCAATCGGGTGTGCCGCAGGTTTAATCTGAACCTGCATATCTCGGCCTTCTGCATAGGCTTGCCATGCTTCCGTTTGCGCCTTGGTTCGAGAGGTAAATGTAAGTCGAGAAACCGAACTGATACTTGCTAATGCTTCACCACGAAAGCCAAGACTATCAATCGATTCTAGATCATCTAACGTAGCAAGCTTACTCGTTGCATGACGGCTTAATGCCAGACCAAGTTGGTCCTTCTCCACTCCGGTACCATTATCACGAAGTCGGATCAGTTTTGCGCCACCTTTCTCAATATCAATATCAATACGCGTCGCGCCAGCATCAATGCTGTTCTCAATAAGCTCTTTTACTACCGATGAAGGACGTTCAACCACTTCACCAGCAGCAATTTGGTTAGCTAATCTAGGTGGTAATATTTGAATTGTCATGACACACCTAACTCGTTGGGATTTTTAATTTTTGACCAATAAATATGGTACTTTTAGTTAAGTTATTTACTTGCTTAATGCGCGACTCTGTCGTCCCATAGCTGCGGGCAATAACAGAAAGTGAGTCACCTTTTTTAACCACGTGAATGCTATTTCGCATATAGGCCAAATACGTATCTTTTGGTGGCGAATTACGGAAATACAAGTAGCTACCTTGTGCAATCGCGTTCGCAATTTTATGCTGGTGACGGCTTGTCGTTAACTTTTTACCTTCTCGATAGTTGGTAACAAAACCAGTTTCCACTAATAACGACGGAATATCCAATGACTTCAATACAGCCAAGCTTTGCTCGTACGGTTTAGATTTATGCATATCAGTTACTTTCGCTAACTCATGATGAATTAATGACGCAATGTTATAACCAGCTCCTTGTGAATATTGCCTACCGAGGTCGAGAAACGTATATTGTAGGTCATCAGCACCGTTACTATTTTTAATTGCATCACCTACGCCACCTAACAGTCCGTTGACATTATCGTCACGTAACTTTTTCTTGAATTCATAATTCGCACGACCTTGCGATAAAATTAACGTTGATGCGCCCGATGGCTTTGATGAAGTAAAACCGTCAGCATGCACAGACACTAATAACTCCGCTTTATATTTACGCGCAATCGCAGAACGTTCGTTTAACGAAATATAACGATCGTCTTTGCGGATCAAAACGGCTTTAATGCCTTTCTTCTGGTTTAAAATTGCCACTGTTTTTTTCGCAATGGCTAAGGTAATGTCTTTTTCAACAAACTTTTTGAAACCGATAGATCCAGGGTCTTTACCACCATGTCCGGCATCTATCGCGATCACGACATCTCTTTTTGGATGCCTAACAACTGGTTTTTTAGTTATTTTTTTAACGACAACCGGACTTTTTTGTTTGATAACGGACTTTGCAGACTGTGTCGGCTTAACAGGTAAATCAATAACTAGTCTATTTCTGGCGGTTTTATTACCCGCGAGTTCAAAGAATCGATACTTGATTGGTTGAGCAAGATGAAAAATAATACGTAAATCGCTAGATTTAGCCGACTTGGTTTGTTCAACACGGATAATATTACTGCTTAACCTTGCTAGCTTACTCACATTAACCTTATTTCGCGTACCAGCAAAATCCACCACGATCTGTGTATTTTTATGACGGTCATAAAGGTTGAATAATGGTTTTTTCGCCAGGTCAAAAACAATTCTTGTTTTATCCGCATGCTCAACAATACGGATAGCATACACCGCATTAGCAGCATAACTTAATGGCATAAAGCACAAGTAAATGATGCTTAATAGTAAAATCCGTTTAAACATTATTATCCTATATTTATATTAGCTAATTTATTAACGAGTGTTGCGCCTAACTCACTCAGGCCTTCAACCACAACTTCACGCTGCTCTCCGACATAAGTCAGCGTAATTTGTAAATCCTCAGCAGGTAAGAAACCTTCACCGCGCTGCGGCCACTCAATTAAACACAGGCAATTATCATCGAAATAATCACGAATTCCCATGAATTCTAATTCTTCAGGATCCGCTAAACGATAGAGATCAAAATGATACACATTCCAATCAGCTAATTCATATGGTTCAACTAATGTATAAGTAGGGCTTTTAACATTCCCTTGATGACCCAATGCTTGCACAAAACCACGGGTTAATGTCGTTTTACCAGCGCCTAAATCACCATGTAAAAAAATGGTTGTTGCGCTATCGCATAAACGCGCAAGGCTAGCACCAAAAGCAACGGTTTCTGATTCATCAGCTAATAAAACTTTTACTGTATTTGTCATCTAATTTGAGTACCTTAAACATTAAAATAGAACGCTATATTGAGCAGTGCTACTACACTATCCCATATCTGTACAACAAGATCTGTCTTTCGTAAGACAGCCTCTTATAAAATGTACAGGTATGTAGATTCTACAAACTGTCGAGCCCAAAGAAAACCACAATATGATAAACTTTACCTCAATTTACTCATAGACAGATAATAAACCATGCCTCCAATAGACTATCAACAACTTACACAACAAATTAAAGTCTGGGGCGCAGAACTTGGTTTCCAACAAGTCGGTATTGCCGATACTGATTTATCAACCTACGAGCCACACTTTCAAACCTGGTTAGATAATGGCTATCATGCCGACATGGATTATATGTCGCGTTACGGAACCATGCGTACTCACCCTGAAGAACTCTACCCAGGCACCATTCGTGTGATCTCCGTGCGCATGGATTATCTACCACCCGACGCACTAATGGCGACGACCTTAAAACAAAAAGATAAAGGTTATATTAGTCGCTATGCGTTAGGTCGTGATTACCATAAAATCGTACGAAAACGCCTTAAACATTTAGGCCAAAAAATCAGTGAACATTGTGAAACACTCGATGCTCGTCCCTTCGTTGATACCGGCCCTTTACTCGAACGACCTTTGGCCGAAAAAGCCGGATTAGGCTGGACAGGTAAACATTCGCTGATCTTAAACAAGGAAGCAGGCTCATGGTTTTTCCTTGGCGAAATATTAATAAACCTACCATTACCCATTGATAAACCTATTGAAAATCAATGCGGCAAATGTACTGCGTGTTTACAAATTTGTCCAACACAAGCGATTGTCGAACCTTACACTGTTGATGCGAATCGTTGTATTTCTTACCTCACCATTGAACTATTTGGGGCGATACCAGAACAATATAGGTCTTTAATTGGTAATCGTATCTATGGTTGTGACGATTGCCAGTTGATCTGTCCGTGGAATCGATTTGCCGCAATTACCGGTGAGCAAGATTTTCACCCAAGATCAAATCTACACTCGCCAGAGCTGTTAACCCTGTATGCGTGGAATGAAGCCTATTTTCTTAAGCAGACTGAAGGCTCACCGATTCGTCGTATTGGTCATGAACGTTGGTTACGTAATATTTCAGTCGCATTGGGCAATGCAGCTTATTCCGCAGCAATTGTCGAAGCCTTAGAAGCTAAGTTTGCTGAAACAACAGAGATGGTGCAAGAACATATCACTTGGGCACTACAACAGCAGAAAGCCAAAGCAGATAATATTATTCCTGTATTACAAATAGATAAGATAAAAAATAAGTTAATCAGAATGGTTGAAAAAGCACTACCACGCGATGCATGATTAATAGCTAGCTAATAAATATAAAAAGCGTGTAGAGGAAATCCTCTACACGCTTTTTATTCACAATTTCAATTTACAGCTTACAAAAGGGTTAACGGTTATTTATCCGCTTTCTTAACAAGCTGCTCTGCTTCCCACGCTTTGGCTTTATGGATCAAGCCAGTGATGCTTGAGCCTTGCACCAAAATCGAGAACACGACAACCGAGTAAGTCATCACCAGAATAATTTCTCGTACATCGATATTTTTCTCTGGAATAACAAACACACCCGCAGGAATCGCCAGCGCCATCGCTAATGCTAAACCACCACGTAAGCCACCCCACGTCAGGATCTTAACGGATAATGGATTATAACTACGGAATCGATTGAAAAATAAATAAGAGAGTTTCACACTCAAATAACGTGCTAACAATACTAATGGAATAGCAAAAACCATCAAAATCCAATCTTCTTTATGGAAGCTAAACAATAACATAGCCATACCAATCAGCAAGAATAGAATGCCATTTAAGAATTCATCTACCAACTCCCAAAAGTGATCCAAATGATATTCACTTTCTGGCGAAAAGCCTTTTTGACGCGTCCAGTTACCAATCATAATACCGGCAACAACCATCGCCAACGGACCAGAAACATCGATCACATCTGCAAATACATAACCCGCAGTAGGGATAGCAATGGTCAGTAATAATTCCATTGAGTGATCATTCGTTGAACTAATTAAATAATGGAATACTAAACCAAGCACAAGCCCATAAATAATGCCACCAATCGCTTCATGCAAGAATAGTTGAGTCACACTGCTTACTGTTGGCGCTTCAGAGCCAAATGCCACCGTAAATAGCGTCATAAAGATCACTAAACCAAAACCATCATTAAATAATGACTCACCTTCGATTTGCGTTGAAATACGCTGTGGAGCGTCCAGGTTCTTAACAATAGCCAGAACAGCAATCGGATCCGTAGGAGAAATTAGCGCACCAAAAAGTAGACAGTAAATTAAGTCCAATGGGATCCCAACTAACTGACAAAATCCCCATAACACCCCACCAACAAAGCCCGTTGAGAATAAAGTGGCAATAAGCGCTAAGACTGTAATTTCCCATTTCTGATCTTTCATGTTTGCCAATTTAATGCCTAAACCGCCAGCAAACAATAGGAAACCTAGGATACCTTTTAATAAGAAGCTTTCGAAGTTGATACTATTTAATTGCTCTGTTGCGATTGCCTCTAAATGAAACCAGCCGCTTTGGCCTGCAATCACAATACCTAAAGACAGTATTATTGATCCGGCTGTTATCGCAATTGTTGTTTGCATTTTGCCAATTTTGCTATTAATAAATGCAATGAAAATGGCAATTGCTGCGAGAAAACATAAGGTACCGTACACCGACATGCTACACCTCTAATGGAAGTAAATTTGATAAGATTGACTGAAGATTATTTTTACGAGCTACACAATGTTCTTGTTAAGGGTAAAAATCAAGTTCTTTCAGCAATATAAGCAGCAACAATATAGAATAGAGCTTCAGGTCTAAAAAAACACCTATAATTAGGTATCTGAATTAACCCGTAAATTATTTTATATAATAAATAGTGATAGATAACAATAAGAAATAAGAAATATGACATATGACATATGACATATGGCATATGGCATATGGCGAGTTAACGTCTTTTCGGTACCCAAGCCCAAATAAATTCAGCATTGATCGGCTCATTACCTTCACTGTCCGTGATAACAACAGGTACCGAGATATCACCTTTCTCTGTTTCACGAATATAATTTATTTGCTCATCACTTAATGTTGCCACAGCAGTAAGATCACCCGCAGCACGACGAACATAATCAATATTCATATTTTTTAATAATGGAATACGATTGTCAGGTACATGCATACCAATTAAAAAACCCGTCGCGGACTCGCCAAGTAACGCCATTGCAGCGGCATGAACACCACCAATATGATTCTGAACGCGCTTACGGTTCTTCAAGCTAAGTTTAGAACCAGAAAAGTCTAATTTTTCGACACGTACTTTTGACGTACCAGCAAATTTAATTACTTTTCCAAAGACCAACGACAACACAGGCGCGTGGCAAGATTTTGGAAGTAACGTTACTTTTTTAACGATTTTACTGAGTTTATTATCGGCTTTCATGTCAATCCTCGACGTTATCATTGGTTCCAGAACGAATACTTAGTTAAATTCCTGCACTAAGTGACCGACAACTATAACATTTAATTCATAAGTGCAATTGGTCTAAATGACATAGAATAAAATTAGCAGCGATAGATTTGTAGATTTGTAGATTTGTAGATTTGTAGATTTGTAGATTTGTAGATTTGTAGATTTGTAGATTTAAAAATTAATGAACTAAGAAGTAAAATAAAGATAGTATAAGAGGATATATAAAGAAAAGAAATTGGAGCGGTACAAGAGGCTCGAACTCTTGACCTCAACCTTGGCAAGGTTGCGCTCTACCAACTGAGCTAGTACCGCTTCGGTCTGATTTAAAGTTTCAGGAACTGTATCTGTCTAATCATTGGCATGAAAAGAGAGATTGGAGCGGTACAAGAGGCTCGAACTCTTGACCTCAACCTTGGCAAGGTTGCGCTCTACCAACTGAGCTAGTACCGCTTCGGTCTGATTTAAAGTTTCAGGAACTATATCTATCTAATCATTGGTGTGAAAAGAGAGATTGGAGCGGTACAAGAGGCTCGAACTCTTGACCTCAACCTTGGCAAGGTTGCGCTCTACCAACTGAGCTAGTACCGCATCTGTCTGATTTAAAGTTTCAGTAACTATTCGATTTACTCGAGTGAATGAACATTCAAATAAATCTGAATTTGGAGCGGTACAAGAGGCTCGAACTCTTGACCTCAACCTTGGCAAGGTTGCGCTCTACCAACTGAGCTAGTACCGCTTCGGTCTGATTTAAAGTTTCAGGAACTGTATCTGTCTAATCATTGGTATGAAAAGAGATATTGGAGCGGTACAAGAGGCTCGAACTCTTGACCTCAACCTTGGCAAGGTTGCGCTCTACCAACTGAGCTAGTACCGCTTCGTTTTGATTTATAGTTTCTCAACTTACTTTCTCATCATTGGTGTGATAAGAAAATTGGAGCGGTACAAGAGGCTCGAACTCTTGACCTCAACCTTGGCAAGGTTGCGCTCTACCAACTGAGCTAGTACCGCTTCATTTTGATTTATAGTTTCTCAACTTATTTCCTCATCATTGTGTGATAAGAAAATTGGAGCGGTACAAGAGGCTCGAACTCTTGACCTCAACCTTGGCAAGGTTGCGCTCTACCAACTGAGCTAGTACCGCATCTGTCTGATTTAAAGTTTCAGTAACTATTCGATTCATTCGAGTGAATTAACATTCAAACAGATCTGAATTTGGAGCGGTACAAGAGGCTCGAACTCTTGACCTCAACCTTGGCAAGGTTGCGCTCTACCAACTGAGCTAGTACCGCTTTGGTATTCTATTTGGTATTCTAAGAAAAGATTGGAGCGGTACAAGAGGCTCGAACTCTTGACCTCAACCTTGGCAAGGTTGCGCTCTACCAACTGAGCTAGTACCGCATCTCATCTTAGGTGCCGAATTATATAGAACCGACTGGTTTTTGCAAGCATAGACCAAAGCTTTATTATAAAAAAACCTGATATTGCCGAATGTTTCGACTATGAGGTCGTAAATTTATCCAACCAGTCGTTTCACTGCTTAAATTTTAAACATATGTTGACGATAATGCTGTAATTCACCGATTGATTCACGAATATCATCCAATGCTAAATGCAAACCTTCTTTATGGAAACTCGATACAATCTCAGGGCACCAACGACGACCTAATTCTTTAATCGTACTTACATCCACATTACGGTAATGGAAGTAATCATTTAAGTCCGTCATATATTTCACTAAGAAACGACGGTCTTGGCCAATGCTGTTACCACATAATGGTGATTTACCCGCCGGTACCCACTGATATAAGAATGCTAATGTTTGCTCAACAGCCTCTTTTTCAGTGACTTTACTTGCTAATACACGTTCAACAAGACCTGAATTAGTATGGTGAGTTGTACACCACTCATCCATCTTATCAAGTTCCGCTTTATCTTGATGAATAGCGAGTACAGGTCCTTCTGCAAGAATATTTAATTCACTATCAGTGACGATAGTAGCAATCTCAATGATCAGACATTTTTCTGGATCAAGCCCGGTCATTTCTAGGTCAATCCAAACTAAATTATTTTCATTAAATTGCGCTGCTTTGTCGGCAAGTTGCATAGAGGGGATCCTAATAGTTGTCGTTTAATCGTATATTTAAGGTTATTATACTCAATCGACCTCGAAATGCGATGTTCAGCAACAGCTGTACTACAATACGCTTGTTACAACTCAGGAATTAAATTACCCGTGGCTAAAAAGAAACATTTAACCCAAGGTCAAATACGTCGCGTACGTAGCAACCAGACTAAACGTTTAGAAAAGCAAGATACACGAGAATGGGATGATGCTCTTCTCGGGCAAAAGCAAGAAGGTGTGGTAATTAGCCGCTTTGGTCAACATGCTGATGTAGAAGATGAGAATGGTGTTATTCACCGCTGTAATCTACGTCGTTCTATTGCGAGCTTAGTAACAGGTGACCGTGTCGTTTGGCGCTTAGGTAATGAACAGCTGCAAGGTATTTCTGGCATTATTGAAGCAGTACACGAACGCAGAACCGTATTAACCCGTCCCGATTTTTATGACGGTATTAAACCTATCGCAGCCAATATTGATCAGATTGTGATCGTATCTTCTGTAGTACCAGAGTTCTCAACGAATATTATCGACCGTTATATTGTTGCTGCCGAAGATGTAAAAATTCGCCCAGTAATCTTATTAAATAAGATCGATTTATTAAGCACCAATGAATTATTCGCGATTAACCAGCAACTACAAACCTACCGTGATATTGGCTACGAAGTATGGCAAGTATCATCTATCGAAGGTAAGGGGTTAGGTGAGTTACAAGGTCTACTGAAAGATAATACCACTATCTTTGTGGGTCAATCAGGCGTGGGGAAATCATCACTGGTTAATGCCCTCATGCCCGAATTAAATGTCGATGTGGGTGATGTATCAGAAAAATCAGGTCTTGGTACCCACACCACAACCACTGCACGTTTATATCATTTCCCATCAGGTGGTGATCTTATTGACTCACCAGGGGTACGTGAATTCTCGCTATGGCACATGAAACCCGAAGAGATCGCTAACGGTTTTATCGAGTTTAGAGACGTCTTAGGTGAATGTCGCTTCCGTGATTGTAAACACAAGAATGATCCCGGCTGTGCACTGCAAGAAGCCGTAGCAAAAGGCAAAATCAAAAAAGTGCGCTTTGATAATTATCTCCGCATTTTAGAAACAATGTTAGATAATCGCCCTACTCGCCATGTCCCAGTGCGAAAATAATTCGTATACAATTAGTTATATAACTAAAAACGACGATTGGTTATCTTGCTCGTCTACATCGCAAGGTAACCATTCTCTTATTAAACGCATGACGCTAATTATGACAACAATATCCAAACTTGTTACAATAGCGTTAATTCTAACTTATTCAATTATTTAAGAGGCTCTAAGGTGCTAGACAAGCTTAAAGTTATTGCCCAATACTGCTTTCCTCAACACGGGTTATCTCGTCTTATTGGTTTATTTGCCAATGGTGCTCACGGTAAAGTAACAACAAATGTAATCAGCTGGTTTATTAAGCGTTACAATGTAAACATGGATGAAGCAAAACACTCAGATCCAGCACACTTCCAAACATTCAACGAGTTCTTTACCCGTGAACTTAAAGAAGGTGTACGTCCAATCAATACTGACGATAACATGTTATGTCAGCCTGTTGATGGCGCTGTAAGCCAAGCTGGTCCAATTACACAAGGTCGTATTGTTCAAGCTAAAGGTCATGATTACAGTCTATGCGAACTACTTGGTGGCGATCGTCAACTTGCAAACAAATTCGAAGATGGTGATTTCGCCACGGTATATTTATCGCCACGTGATTACCATCGTATCCACATGCCAATTAAGGGTACGTTAAAAGAAATGATTTTTGCACCGGGTGATCTATTTTCAGTTAATCCACTCACAGCGCAAAATGTACCAAATTTATTTGCACGTAACGAACGTGCTATCGCTATCTTTGATACCGAGGTGGGTCCATTCGCAATGGTATTAGTTGGCGCAACAATCGTGGCCTCAATTGAAACAATTTGGCACGGCACCATCGCACCATCAAAGAATAAAGAGATCGTACGTTGGACATATGAAAATCAAGCGCCAATTGTTATCGAAAAAGGCGAAGAAATGGGTCGTTTTAAACTCGGCTCAACGATCGTTGCAGTATTTGCCAAAGATGCCGTTGAATTTGTTGATGAACTACAACCAACAACAGCAACAGTAATGGGTGAAGCATTTGCCCGTATCAAAAGCAAATAAGATAACCTAAGCGTAATAGCTAGGATAATGTTACTCATTATAAACATAATAATTTTAATGAGTAACATTTCCCCTCAATAACAAACCTAACCCTGTATATTCAATACCTTTTTAATAAGCACTGCACTGCGATGCCATTATTATCTCTATACAAAGGCTATGATCACTAAATCAAGATTAACGATGCCAATTGATCTGGCGAACCATGACAAGGATGTAAGCATTTAATGGAACAAGGTAAACGAGGGCTTTGGGCTCTGCATTCAGCAACGCTATTACTTGGCGGCACCACATTATTTTCTAAGCTCATTTCATTAAGTGCACTTGATATCACCATTATTCGCTGCGTTATTGCCAGTATGGTTCTGTGTTTATTATTAAAAATCACCAAGCAACCATTGCGATTAAATAAGTTAAGTGATTATGGCTGGGCAGTATTATTAGCCGCACTAGTGGGCGCTCACTGGGTAACATTCTTTTTAGGCATGCAATTGTCGACCATTGCGATAGGCCTTATTGCCTTCTACACTTATCCTGTAATGACGGTGTTTTTAGAACCTTTGTTTAATCGAGAGAAAATACAAAGTCACGATATAATATCAGCATTGATTGTATTAATCGGGATCAGCTTATTAGTCCCAGAACTGTCTTTAGAGAACGATGTAACACTCGGTATTATTAGCGGTATTAGCTCTGCATTTCTGTTTACTTTAAGAAATATTCTCTACAAGCGTAAGCTATCGCATTACAGTGGCCCTCACACAATGTTTTATCAAACATTATTAACCGCATGTATGCTTTCACCATTTTTGAGTGTAGACTTAGCGGATATAAATAATGACAGTTGGACGTTATTAGTTGTGTTAGGAGTTTGCTTCACAGCAATGCCACACACACTGCTAGTGACAGCATTACGTTACCTTAAAGCAAAAACAGTTGGCCTTATCTCCTGTTTGCAACCGCTTTACGGTAGTTTGCTCGCGATCCCTTTTTTAGGTGAAATTCCCAATGCTGCAACCATCACGGGAGGAGTATTAGTAGTCTCAGCCGCCCTCTTTGAAACATGGAATGCAGGAAAGAAATAGGCCAGTTAATATAGTGTAAAAACGGATAAACCGAGATTAAATGACATTATTAATTGTGCTTATGAAATATTATGATGACTAAAAATTATGTAATTTTACTTATTCTATTTTCATTATTTATTACTCCAGTTTATGCACAACTTAGTTATGGTGAGGCTCAGCTTAACAACACCATATCTCAGCTTGAAGAACTAGAGCCTACACCTTCGGTTAAATTACAGCTCAAATACTATCAACAAGCCTTAAAAGATCTCACCGAAGATACCGATGCCCGTCAAACAGCCGTTAGTTATCAAAAAATCATTGATGACTTTCCAGTGACTTCACAAACATTAAAAGCTCGAATTGCAGACCATATACCCGCAACATTTACCGATCCAAGCGACTGGTCATTAAATAAAGTCGAACAAGCAATTGCCAAACAAAATTCCAATCTTACCGATTTAAAACAACAACAACAGACGCGTAGTAGCGAGCTCACTACCATCGGAATTAGGATCAGTTCATTTCAGACTGATATCGAGCACTTACGTAGAAAATTAACCAATACGCAAAAAGAATCTGATAAGCTTATTAGTACTGGTCCCAGCAATTTAAATAGTGATCAAGAAGCACTACGCATTTCACTACAAATCAAAGAATCATCGCTATCAACGCAAATTCAGATGTTAGAGCTTGAACAACTCAGTGCCAGTAATCGCAGTGAATTAGCACAACTCAATCGTCGTTTGATTAGGCTGAAGCAAAAAGATGTAAGTAAGTACCTATCCACGCTGACAGATATACGTAACAGTATATTACGTAAAGAAACCGAAGACGCAATTGCGCGTAGCAAACAAATCAATGACTCATCACAGATCAGTTCTCCATTTTTGCAGCTGCAACTCGAAATAAATCAAGAGCTATCTAAAGAACTTGCAACCGTTTCAGCTAAAAATGAAATTATTCAACGTAAACAGCAAGCAATCACACAGCAAGTAGATGCACTCACTACAACGCTCACTAATTTTAATGAGCAAGTAGAATGGTTAAAAATCAGCTCTGCGTTTGGTGAAAACTTACGGGCTCAAGTAAGTAGCTTACCGAGTGAGCCACCACTAGCAAAACTCGAAAATGAAATTGTTGAAAGCCGCCTAGCACGCTTTCGCTATAAAAAAATGCTAACACAATTAGACAGTCTACCGCTAACAACAAAAACACTCACACCTGTAGAACATAAGAGTTTATTACGATTTATTGAATTACGTCGGCTGTTACTCAGCCAACTTATTTCAAGTTCAGATAACCACATCTACGAGCAAACGAAATTAAAAGTCAGTTACAGCAAGATGAATAGCACATTAGTACAAATTAAACAGCAGGCTGATGAGCATTTATTCTGGGTACCGAGCTCTCCATTCATAAATACTCAAACAATTTCAGAACTTTTGGCGAGTATGCTTTGGATCGCCTCGATCGATAACAGTATCACAATCCCACAAGCCATACTCTCTGTACCTTTAGCAACGTTAAGTTTGGCGCTGTTATTCATTCTCGGTCTCATTTATTTACACGCTCCTCTGAATAAATATTTTACCAAACATATAGCCGAAATATATCCAAAAGTTGGTAAAGTAACAAAGGATAAGTTTTCTTATACCTTACGGAATCTCGCGTATTCATTCGCCGATGCACTGCTCTTGCCACTTTCACTGTTTATTATTACAGAGCTGCTCATTAGCGCATGGGAATTCCCCTTTGCAGTCAATATTGGCCACGCATTACAAGACTCGCTATTTTTGTTAGTGATATACCTGTTTATGCGCAACCTCACCCGCCATAAGGGCTTACTGCAAATTCACCTTAAAATAGATAAAGCACTAATCGTCAAAATTTGGGGTTATTATCAGGTACTATTTTTTATTTCTTGGCCTTCTTACATCATCCAAGTGCTTTGTTATCAGTATCCAGAACAAGCCTATGATGGATCGCTAGGTCGTCTTGCCTTTATCATTACTTGCTGTGCATTAACGCAGTTCTACTACCGCTTATATCGCGAAAAGTTACCGCTAACGTATAAGAAAAAAAATAATGGCAAACCGCACATTGTCCACCACTCTATTTGGACTGTCTTTATCATGGCACCAATCGCGTCAGCCATCATCGCACTCATGGGCTACCTCTATACGGCGCAAGTATTGTTAAAACAGATGGAGTCATCCTTATTAATGGGGGTGTTCTTCTTACTCACTTATTATTTGATCCGCCGCGGTATGCACTTACAAAAACGTCGCCTGGCCTTTGAGCGAGCGAAAGCCAAACGTATCGATATTATTGCACAACGTGCGAAAGAAGTTGAAAAGGGTGAGCAAAATTCCAGTCAAGAAAGCCATTTTGATATCGAAGAACCCGAGATCGATCTGGATCAAATCAGTGCACAATCACTCGGCTTATTACGTACTTTGTTAACTTTATTATTCATCGCACTAAATGCACTATTTTGGTCTGAAATTCAAAGTGCCTTTACCTTCCTTGATACCATCACGCTTTGGGACGCAGCCAATACCCTAAACGGGGTTGAATATATCGATCCGATTACCTTAAAGAGCTGCCTATTAGCCATCACTATTTTTGTACTAACGCTGGTATTGGTACGTAATTTATCCGGTGCGCTAGAACTACTTATTTTGCAACATCTCGATCTTAGCCCAGGTACAGGTTTTGCGATCACCACGTTAGCCAAATATATGACGATCTCAATTGGTTTTGTCGTCGGCTTTAACTTTTTAGGTGTCGATTGGGCAAAAACACAATGGTTAGTGGCAGCACTAACCGTCGGTTTGGGTTTTGGTTTACAAGAAATTTTTGCCAACTTCGTATCCGGTCTGATTATCTTATTTGAAAAACCGATCCGTATTGGTGATACCGTCACAATCCGTGAATTAACCGGCAGTATCAGTAAAATTCAGACCCGAGCAACAACGATTGTCGATTGGGATAGAAAGGAAATTATCGTACCGAATAAAGCCTTTATTACTGAACAATTTATTAACTGGTCACTGTCCGATTCTATTACCCGTGTGATCATTAATATTGGGGTGGAATTTAATTCGGATATTGAACTGGTCACCAAACTGCTATTAGATTGTGCCGAAGAAAATAGTTTAAGTCTTGAAAATCCAGGGCCAGAAGTATTCTTTATTGAGTTTGGGCAACATTCATTATGCTTTGAAGTACGCTGTTATGTCGCCGAAATGGGCCATCGTTTAACGATGACGCACGCACTTAATACCCGTATCAATCAAGTGTTCAAAGAGCATAATATTCGCATTGCGCTACAACAATTGGACCTGAATGTAAAAAATGGCATAAAAGTAAGTGATAGCGGCCATATAATGAGTATGAAAAAAGGTAGCTTAAGATAGGCTTAATCTACCGTTGAAAGAGTGAGTGAATGTTTCTTAAATTCAAACAATAGAACGACTCACCCTTTCAGCTTTTAAACACAAATTATGCGCGCGGTGTTGGAAAAGCGATTACGTCATTAAGGCTATTCGCATCTGTCGCTAACATCACTAACCTATCAATACCTAATGCGACGCCTGCGCAGTCAGGAAAACCAGCGGTGAGTGCATCAATTAAATAATGGTCGATAGGCTGTTCTGGTAAATCCATCGTTTTACGCTTGTTATTGTCTGCAGTAAAACGCGATAACTGTTCTTTTGCATCCGCTAACTCATGGAATCCATTCGCAAGCTCAATACCTTTGAAATACACTTCAAAACGCTCTGCTACACGAGTGTCTTGTGGGCTGATACGGGCCAATGCCGCCTGCGATGCAGGGAAGTCATAAATAAAACACGGTACATCCTGACCAATTTGGCTCTCTACGCCCACATAGAATAATAACTGTAAGATCGTATCTCGATCAGGTTCATTCTCTAACACGTCATAAACCCCGTACGGTTTTGCCGCTTGACGTAATTCATCCATCGACGCGGTTAACGGATCTAACTGTAAGAATTGCTTAAATGCATTTTGATAAGTGAAGCGCTGCTCTTTACCAGAACCTAATACTAGGGTTAGTAGCTCAGACATTTCATCCATCAATTGAAAATGGTCAAAATCAATACGATACCACTCTAGCATGCTGAATTCGGGATTATGGTGACGGCCAGCTTCTTCATTACGAAACGATTTACTTATTTGATAGATACAACCACTGCCTGCTGCTAGCAATCTTTTCATGTGAAATTCAGGTGATGTTTGTAAATATAAGGTCAGACCTTGGCTGTAACCAGGACCAACAAATACCGTGCTAAATGCATCTAAATGTACATCGGTAACAGCGGCTTGACTCATTGCTGGTGTATCCACTTCTAACACATCTCGTTGCGTAAAAAACTCACGGATAGTATTTAATACTTTCGCTCGCGCACGCAGGGCAGTAAAACTTGCACTAGGTTGCCAATTTACGTCACTCATATTTACTCCGGTTGTCATTACCTAAAACGTTAAAGCTATTTATCATCTGTATAATACTAATTAAAAATGGCCGACTTACTTTAATTAATATTATAACGCTATGTATCTGAATCATTATTTACTGGTTTGCCAAAAACTAAAATGCCAGTCAAAGACTGGCATTTTATCGTTCCTAAACGCTAATTAGGTTAGCGTAAAATCAACTTATTTTACACGGCCAACATATTCGCCAGTACGTGTATCAACTTTCACTACTTCACCGATTTGGATGAATAAAGGTACACGCACAACGGCACCTGTAGTTAATGTTGCAGGTTTACCACCCGTACCCTGTGTATCGCCTTTTAGGCCAGGATCTGTTTCTGTTACTTCCAATTCAACAAAGTTTGGTGGTGTAACAGCAATTGGGTTATCATTCCACGTAGTAATAACGCAGATATCTTGTTCAACAAGCCATTTAGCCGTATCACCAACCGCTTTTACGTCAGCTTCAACTTGCTCAAACGAGTCATTGTTCATAAAATGGAAGTATTCACCATCGTTATATAGATACGCTAATTCTGATTCCATTACGTCTGCTGCTTCAACAGTTTCACCAGACTTAAATGTTTTTTCTAAAATTTTACCAGAAATTAAACGACGAACTTTAACGCGGTGAAATGCTTGGCCTTTGCCTGGTTTTACATGATCATGTTCGATGATAGAGCAAGGCTCATTATCAAGCATGAATTTTAAGCCGCCTTTAAAGTCACTGGTTTTGTATGTTGCCATGTTATCCTCATGAAAAAATAGATTTCAATAATTAGAGTTCAATAATGCCGCAAATGATAACCCGAAATGGAGCAAAGATGCAGGAAAATTGGAAAAAAGACTTAGCAAGTGCCATTTCAGATCCCAGAAAGCTACTTTTTATACTAGAACTTCCCGAAGAAGCTTTCCAGGCTGATTTTGCGGCAAGGCAGTTATTTCCTATGCGCGTACCGCAATCATTTGTAGATCGCATGGAAAAAGGTAACCCAAAAGACCCGCTATTTCTGCAAGTAATGCCAAAACAACAAGAATTCATTCAAAAGACTGGATTCATTAAAGACCCCCTTGATGAGCATGAATCTGTGGTGCCTGGGTTACTGCATAAATACACAAACCGTGTACTCTTTATTGTCCGTGGCGGTTGCGCGATCAACTGTCGCTATTGTTTCCGTCGTCACTTTCCTTATCAAGACAATAGTAATAACAAACACGAATGGCAACAAGCGATTGACTATATCCGTTCTAAACCTGAGATCATCGAGGTTATTTTTAGTGGCGGCGACCCGCTTATGGCGAGCGATGAGCAACTGGGCTGGTTGGTTGAACAATTAGAGCAGATCCCACATCTTAAACGTCTACGCATACATACACGTTTACCCGTGGTGATGCCCAGCCGTGTTACCGATGAGTTCGTTACGCTGCTAAAAAAATCGAGTTTGCGTTGCAGTGTAGTATTGCACATTAACCACCCCAATGAATTAGCTGCTGAATTGCCCGCAGCGTTAGCTAAACTCACCACTGCTGGCATCAGTTTATATAACCAAGCGGTGTTATTAGCGGACATTAATGACAATGCTGATGATTTAGTGGAATTACACGAACGCCTTTTTGATAATCGAATTCAGCCATACTATTTACATCTGCTCGATAAAGTCGAAGGGGCTACTCATTTTGATGTGCCTGAAGAAAAAGCAGTCGAGATAATGAACCAACTGTTATTACGTTTACCGGGTTTTTTAGTGCCGAAGTTAGTTCGTGAAATAGGTGGCGAGAAAAGTAAAACACCGATTTCTATTTAATTAAACCAGACAATAAAAAAGGAATGACCACTAGGCCATTCCTTTTAACTCTCTAAACCTTAGTCTAGTCGCGATTAATGCAGTTTCAACGTTGGACGTAATACCCGGTTCAAACTACCAACCAACATCATCAGTCCGGTTTTAACATAACCGTGCAACGCAATTTGATGCATGCGGTACAACGAAATATACACCATTCTCGCAATACGACCTTCGACCATCATGCTACCTTTAGTCAGGTTTCCCATTAAGCTACCCACAGTACTAAAGCTACTTAACGATACCAATGAACCATGATCATGATAAACGAAAGGTTTTAACGTTGATCCACCCTGTATTAACACCATGATATTTTTAAACGCAATCGTTGCCATTTGATGTGCGGCTTGGGCACGCGGCGGTACAAATGAACCATCGGCTTGTGCACAAGAGGCTAAATCACCAATAACAAAAATACTGTCATCACGGCTTGCTTGTAAACTATCTTTAACCACGATCTGATTAATACGATTCGTTTCTAGCCCAGCAATGTCTTTCATAAAATCAGGCGCTTTAATACCTGCAGCCCATACCATCAATGATGCAGGAATAGTGTCACCATCTTTCGTTACCAAGCCTTCACTATTCGCTTCCGTCACCATCGTTTCGGTACGTACATCAACACCAATTTTAGTTAGCTCATGATGTGCTGCAGCAGAAATACGTGACGGTAATGCAGGTAAAATACTCTTACCCGCTTCAACTAAGGTTACATTTAACGATTCTTGATTTACATTAGTAAAACCATAAGCCGATAATTGCGATGCGGTATTGTGTAACTCAGCAGAAAGTTCAACACCAGTCGCACCAGCACCCACAATTGCAATATTTACTTTTGCATCTTTAGCTTTGCTTGCGCCATGTAATAAAAATTGATTTAATAATGCTTTGTGAAAACGATGTGCTTGATCAGGACTGTCTAAGAAAATACAGTTCTCTTTAACACCTTTAGTATTAAAGTCATTACACATACTACCAATAGCTAATACTAAGTAATCGTATTGCAAGGTACGCTCAGCAATCAGTAATTCATCACTATCATTATATAAAGGTGCAATTGTGACTGTTTTCGTGTCACGGTCTAAACCTGAAAAATTACCTAATTGAAAATCAAAACCTTGGTTCTTCGCATGTGCAGCATAACTAAGCGCATCAATACCGGTATCAAGTGAACCAGTCGCCACTTCATGTAATAGCGGTTTCCATAAATGGGTTTTGTTACGGTCCACCAGCGTAATGCTCGCTTTCCCTTTTTTACCCAATTTACGACCCAGTTGCGTAGCAAGCTCAAGACCACCAGCACCGCCTCCGATCACAAGAATTTTTTTCATCTTATTACGTCCTCATAAATGTATCAGTTAACAACTGTCAGCACAGCAGTTAACTGATACAACTAAGCAGATGTGACTCTTGCTAAATCATTCCGTTGGCCGAGTATTAAAGCATGATTTTCAGTTCTAAATCTAGCTAAATTGAGCTAGATCATATTTAGAATATCAATTAACTAGCATAACCTAATTTCATCAACAGAAAAATATAACCCCCAATCGAGTTAAGATGCCTATATTCAAGCGAGTCTCTGATATAGCATCTTTAAGTGACTTAGGTATATAATACCGACCCTTTTATCGATAAGAATACCGGCGCTATGACAAATCAAGAACTTCATGAACAGCTAACTGCACAGCTAAAAAGCTTTTACCACCCAGCTATCGAGGCAGATGAATTTTTAACGTTATTAAGCAAACGAAAAATGGGAAAGTTTAGCGCTATCTTTGCTTCAGACAGTGGCTTCAAAGCGAATTCAAACCGATTCTTACCTTATATGGAAGAATTAGTTGAAGATCAGCAAGCGTTACCAAAAACAGATGAAGAAGGGTTTGACGTAGCTATCGCTGCATTCCTAGGTAAATTACAGCAAATGCATAATGTACTTGGTCAATTCTCTGAGCAATTAAAAGAGAAGAAAAGCACACCAAGTAATATTGGAGAGTAGCTACATCACATCCTCTAAAACCAAAAGCGGCATCAGCCGCTTTTTAGCGCTGTAAAACAAAGTAAAATTATCCTCGACTTGACCCCCCCACCTCTAGCATAAAGACTAACCTCAATAGAACCAGCCAAATAAAAGCTAAAAATCCTATCTAGAACAAGTGATATCTTCAAATAAAGATGCCATAAATAAAATATAGAGTTAAAAAGATCAATAATAAACAATATAAATACCTCTAAATATATACTTTTTTGTTATAACGACCAAAAAAACCGCTATTTTATAGAGTCTTAGCTCTACGACATGGAGTATTACATAGTAATAATTTCAATATTTGCAAACAGATCAGATGTGTTTTTTTTCATGACTTGAAAATGACTAACAACTCCATACTTAACCATTAATAACAACAACTTAACCACGAAATGTAACGTAAAGTAACGTAAAGTTAAATTATTGTTAAGTTGAAAAGGTATTAGATAAACCAACAAGCTGTCATAAAGATTGATAAAATACCTTTACGATCTAATACGAAAGAATTAGATTTCAGTACACGTTTTAAGGGTATTTAAAAAGTTCATTTTTTTTGAACAGACATATCGCATTCATAAATTCAAATTTTATATGGTGGTTTACATGAGAATTAATAAAGTTGCTCTAGCAGTTACAGCATTACTTGCAGCAAGCCAAGTTCAGGCTGCTGGTTTCCAGGTTAGTGAACATTCAGCGTCTGGCCTAGGCCGCGCATTCGCTGGTGAAGCAGCAATCGGCGACGACGCAGCATCACTTGCACGTAACCCAGCGTTGATGGCAACTTTTGATAAAGCACAACTATCTGTTGTGGCTTCTTATGTATCACCAGATGTTGATGTTAAAGGTGTCAGTAATCCAATTGGATCGGCATCAGATCTTGATGCTAATGATGTTGCACCTGCACAAGTTGTACCTGCAATGTATTATATTCAACCTATTAACGATAAGTTTGCAGCTGGTTTAGCTATCTATTCAAATTACGGTACAGGTACTGAATATGATACTAACTACGCAGCAGGATCCGCTGCAGGTAATACCAGCATAATGTCTGTAAACTTTAACCCAAATGTATCATACCGTGTAAACGAACAACTTAGCTTAGGTGCTGGTGTTAGTGTTGTATATGCAACTGCAGAATTACAAAGACATGCGGGCGCTAATGGTTTTACTCTTCCAAAAGATGCCAACATTGCAAAAATGGAAGGTGATGGTTATGGCTATGGCTGGAACCTAGGTGCTTTATATGAAGTGAATGAAAATAACCGTCTCGGTATTAGCTATAAATCAAAAGTTAAAACTGAATTAAAAGGTGAATTTACGGGGATGGCATCAGCTAATAACCCAGCCTCACCTTTATCTCCACAAAAAACAGTTGATGGTAACTTGGATATTAACCTTCCTTCTATCTTAGAGGTATCTGGTTACCACAAGTTAACGGATAAATTTGCAGTATCCTATAGCTGGATGTATACAACATGGTCTGATTTTGGTGATATTATTGCGAAAAGTGACAATCCAACAGACTGTACATCAACAGCAGGCGCTGGTGTTTGTCTAGAGAAAAAAGAAGATTTTAATAACTCTAGTCGCTACGCAGTAGGTGGTGAATACTACCTTTCAGAAGTTGTTACATTGCGTGCAGGTTATGCTTACGATGAACAAGCAGGTGAAGCAACACTAAGTATTCCTGATACAGATCGTCAATGGTATACAGCAGGTGTTACATATAAAGCATCACAAGCACTATCATTTGACCTTGCAGCAGCCTTCGTCTCAGGTAAAGACATCACATTTAAAGAAGAAGTACCGCTTGCAGGCTCTAACGCAGCCTTCAGATCAAGTGGCGATGCTTACATCTACTCAGCACAAATGAACTACAGCTTCTAATTCAAGCTTAATTCAACTTTGCATTAAAAAGACAGCTTCGGCTGTCTTTTTTGTTTTCTGATCAAAATCAATAAAGATCCTATTTAAGGATCTTTTTTATATCTACGCATTGCAATTAAATAGACGGTCGGTCTATAATGAAGTTATGGAAAATATGACAAGTAATAAGCCCAAACCTCGTCGAGGTCGGCCACCCAAAGTAACTCGTGAAAACAGTGATACCCGTGCCCTGCTAATTCGCAGTGGCGTCGAAGTATTAACGGAAAGTGGCTTTGCAGCAGCAGGGATCGATGGCATCTTAAAAAAAGTCGGTGTACCAAAAGGATCTTTTTATTATTACTTTAAAAGTAAAGAAGATTTTGGTCAGGCGGTCATTGATAACTACGCCAGCTACTTCGCTGCAAAACTTGATAAATGCCTGCTTGATGAATCAATCGCACCGTTACAACGCATTGTTAAATTCGCAGATGAAGCCAAACAAGGCATTGTTAAATTTGAGTTTAAACGTGGTTGTTTGGTTGGTAATTTAGGCCAAGAAGTGGCTATTTTACCGCAAAGCTATCGCTTAGTGCTGCAAGACATTTTTGCTGTTTGGCAAACCAAGATGCAAGCGTGTTTAGAAACTGCCCAGCAACAAGGCGACATCAAGCAGAACATCAATTGCGTACAGCAAGCTGAGTACTTTTGGATTGGCTGGGAAGGCGCAGTGATGCGTGCGCGACTCGTACAGTCAGTGCAACCGTTGGATTTATATATCGCGACGTTTATTACCAGTATTGCCACCAGCTAGAATAATCATATGTGCCTTTATTCTAAAATAACGATCAAGGCATTAATTTCCAATACAATTTCAATGTTATAAAAATTTTTTATATTTAAATAGACGATCAGTCTATATTAGGAGTGGACCATGTTTAAAGGTATCTTAATCGAAAAAAATAACGATCAATATACAGCGTCAGTACAATCAATTGATGAATCAAAACTGCCTGAAGGTGATGTGAGTATTGATGTGGCTTACAGCACACTTAACTTTAAAGACGGTTTAGCAATCACAGGTAAAGGTCCTGTCGTACGTAGCTTCCCTATGGTACCGGGTATCGATTTAGTCGGTACTGTCACCCAAAGCGATAGCGATAAATTCCAAGCTGGCGATCAAGTATTACTGAATGGTTTCGGTGTGGGCGAAAAACATTGGGGTGGCCTTGCCGAAAAAGCTCGTCTCAAGAGTGATTGGTTAATCAAACTGCCTGCAGGACTATCTGCAAAGCAAGCAATGGCGATCGGAACAGCAGGTTATACAGCCATGTTATCTGTTATTGCATTAGAGCGTCACGGTATTACGCCCGAACAAGGCGATGTTTTAGTAACAGGCGCAAATGGTGGTGTTGGTAGCTTTGCTATTACCTTATTAGCAAAACTGGGTTATCGCGTTATTGCATCGACCGGTCGTCCAGAAGAAGCCGATTACCTAAAGGCATTAGGCGCAGCTGAGATCATCGATCGTAATACACTGTCAGAACCAGGCCGTCCAATGGTTAAAGAGCGTTGGGCAGCTGCGATTGACTCTGTTGGTAGTCATACACTTACCAATGTATGTGCAGGTCTTAAATACGGTGGTGTGGTGACAGCCTGTGGCTTAGCACAAGGCATGGATTTTCCTGCAAGCGTAGCACCCTTTATTTTACGTGGTATTACGTTAGCGGGGATCGACAGTGTTATGCGTCCACTTGCAGACAGAGAAGAAGCATGGGCACGTTTAGCCGATTTATTAACAGACGGTGACTTTACGTCTATTGGCACAGAGATCAGCTTAGATGACGCTGTAGCAACAGCGCATGATCTAATGGCAGGTAAAGTGCGCGGTCGTGTAATGGTTAATTTACAACAATAATTTGTCATTAAATCAACATGGCATAGCAGTAGGATCCGTACCTACTGCTTTTTAGTCATCCCGCTGAATCTATCAAACAAAAAGTCCAAAAATAGTCTAATTCGTTTCGGTTGGTACTTCTTACTAATATACACCACATTTAAATCTGCGCTTGATACTGAAGTTGATGCATTAAAATTCGTCATATAGCCATTAAGCACGGTAACAAGGCGTAAATGATGAATATCATCTTGTACATCTAGAATAGATTTAAGCGCTATCCCCGCCCCCTCTAATGCCCAATATCGAATAACTTCACCATCATCTGAGAATCGCTTAGGAATAACTGTGATCGCGTTCTTTTTATCTTGATCTTGAAAGTGCCATGTTTTCAGTTCCTCATGACTGCGGATCATTGCGAGACAATCATGATTAACCAAATCCTGTGGCGTTAATGGCGTGCCATGCTTTGCGAGGTATTCTGGCGATGCGCATAGCACTCGTTGGCTGGATGATAGTCGTCGAGATATCAAACTACTGTCTGCAAGCTCTCCATACCGAATAACAATATCGATACCGGATTCTGCAATATTAGAAACATCATCCTTCAGATATAGATACGGCACCACATCTGGATATTGCTTACAGAACTCAGACAATATAGGCAGAATGTATTGCTTGCCTATGTCCTTTGGCGCAGAGATTTTTAGTGAACCTTTCACTTCTTTTACACCATTTAGGATAAGGTTTTCGGCTTCACTTACATTCTCTAATATCTCAATACAGGCTTTATGATAAAGCTCACCAGAGTCCGTCAACGACACATGCCTTGTGCTTCGGTTAAGCAGCTTCACACCATACCTTTCTTCAAGAGCCTGAAGTCTAGCAGTCATTGTCGCAGGAGAAAGACCTAGCTCACGACCCGCTGCAGCAAGCCCATGGTGTTTAACAATGCTCACAAACATGGTCATATCAGAAAATTTATCCATTTCCCCCCCCCTATTATTCAGTTTATCCGAATAATGATTTCACATTTTATCCAATTATCAAAATTAAACGAAGGAATATAATAACAATCATTAACGGAAGCAATACGGGTCCAGGCATGTTCCTTTACGCTGCAGCCGCTGTCCTCCAACTTAACTCGCCTTAATCATTAATAGTCATTTCGACTTACTAAGGAAAAATCATGGAAACACCGATGAGTAAATTATTTCAGAAAACAAACTTAAAAAATTTGGATTTACAAAACCGAGTGGTCATGGCTCCAATGACCCGCGCTCGCACAAGTCAACCAGGTAACATACCAAATGAAATGATGGCAACATACTACAAGCAACGTGCAACTGCTGGTTTAATCATTTCTGAAGCGACTCAAATTTCAGATGATTCTCAGGGTTACTCATTCACTCCAGGTGTTTACACCGACGAACAAGTAAAAGGCTGGCAACCAATAACTAAAGCTGCACACGACCAAGGTGCCGCTATGTTTTGCCAACTATGGCATGTGGGTCGCGTTTCTCACCCTACATTTCAGAAAGGTGAACTACCTATCGCACCTTCAGCCCTAGCACCAGTTGAAACTAAAGTTTGGATTTCTGATGACCAAGGTAACGGCAACATGGTTGATTGCATTCAACCCCGAGCGATGAATCAAGCCGACATAAATCGCGTTATTAGCGATTTTGCTTACGCTGCAAAACGTGCTGTAGAAGCGGGTTTTGATGGGGTTGAGATCCACGGTGGTAATGGCTATCTGATCGACCAATTCCTTCGCACAAACTCAAACAAGCGAGCAGACCGCTATGGCGGCACGCGTGAGAACCGTCTCCGCTTCTTGCTTGAAGTTGTTGATGCTGTAATTGAAGCAATCGGTGCAGATAAGGTGGGGGTTCGCCTTGCGCCATTCATCACATTTAAAGATATGGACTGCCCAGATATCGTTCCAACAATCCTTAATGCATCAAAAGCATTACAAGCGCGTGATATCGCTTACATGCACTTATCAGAAGCGGATTGGGATGATGCACCCGTGATCCCTGAGAGCTTTCGTATTGAGTTGCGACAAATTTTCACTAACACCATCATTGTCGCGGGTAGCTACACGCAAGAACGTGCAGATGAAATACTAAACCAAGATTACGCAGACCTAGTAGCCTTCGGTCGTCCATTCGTGTCAAATCCAGACTTGGTTTCACGTTTAAAAAACAACAATGAACTCGCTGACTTAGACGGCGCGACGCTGTTTGGTGGTAACACACTTGGTTACACTGATTATCCAACTCTCGATGCTCTTTAATTGCACCATTGAAGATAAAAAATCCTCAGTCTCGTCAATAAGGCTGAGGATTCGATTAATTTGCAGGACTATTCAGTTTGCTTAAACTGTCGCTATTAGTACACTACTGTGCGCGATTAAACGTCACTACTTCATAGTTAAGTGGCGTTAATGTATTACGTTCACTACTGATGTAATCAATGACCGCTTGTGCATCGGTATTACACACAGTGTTCGCCGCTTTACAGTTTGGCGCTTCACCTTGGTAATTTACTTTGTATTTCTTACCAAACTTTGCAATATTCTTCACTTTAAAACCAGTTAGCTTGCCATCAACGTACGCTAAATCAACACGCTTAGAGCTGTTCTTTTGTGCTTCATAGAACGGAGTCCAACCATCGTTACCCGTCGCGTTGTAGTTGTTTAACGCAACATTATAAGTTTTGCTATCTTCAATCGCAGTCCATGATGGCGCATCAGTTGTACCACTCATCACTTCCACAAAATCAACTTTACCCGCTTTGTTAGCGACTGTTTCTGTGTAGCTATAACGGATGTGACCGCCATAAGGGAATTTACCTGCGTGTGAACCTGCAGCAAGTGTTGCAGTGACCGTGTCGTTAATTAATGTTTTAATCACTTTACCCGACACAGGTACTACAGACATAAAATTAGAAAATGGCAGCATTTCTAACGACACGTTGCCCGCACGGTACTCACCCGCTTCAATGTTAGTACGAATACCACCAGCACCGATTAAAGCAAAATCAACTTTCATCCCTGTTACTTTTTGAACTTCGGCTGTATTTGCCCAGAAGTACTGGCCTTCAGCTAAAATAGGCGCTACATCAGAACCATGTTTATCACTGCCACGATCGCCAGGACGACGTTCATGTTTTAATTCTACTGGTACTTGAGCAATAGTTTTACCGTAAGCGTTATCAACAGCTGGCTTGTAGTTCACATCAATACGTTTACGCATTGCCGCTTCTTCAGCGGTGATCGTGATGTTGTCTGCTTGATCAATAAACTCAACCACACCTTGCGTCGCCGCTGTATCAAACTTTTCACTCGCTTGTCGTGATGGCTGTGAATAGAATTCATCATTGCTCAGTAATACGTTATGGCCATTACAGTTAACTATGTCACCTTGTTGATTAAAACTTACTTGTAAACGACCAATTGCTTGTGCATATTCACCCGCTTGTACCACACAGGTTTGACCCATATTATCTGGGTTTTTCACCATCTGCGCATACGTGCCGTTATTGTGTAACCCAAGGTTAGTGAAATCACCTAACAACGTATGTGAGTGACCACCCACTATCAAGTCAATGCCGTTTACTTTACTTGCTACATCGACGTCTACCGCATTGCCAATGTGCGTTAAGGCGATAATATTGTTCACGCCTTTCGCTTTCAACATATCAACGGTCGCTTGTGCAGAAGTCACCATATTTAAGAATTTAACATCACCCGTATTCGGTGCAATATTAGCCATGTTATCCAGTGCTAAACCAAATACCGCCACCAAGTCTTTATCTGTAGGTAGGTTATCTAAATCCGTCAACGCCGTCTTTTTATTACCATCAAACGCATACACCATGAAAGGACGTAAATTGGTTTGGTCTTTTAAATCTGCATCCTCACTAGTATCGACATTTGCTGCTAATACCGGAAAATTAATGTCACTGATGAATTGATTAAGTTTCGCATTGTTAAGATCGAATTCATGATTACCTAATGCCATTGCATCGATACCAAACATACTTAAGATGTCTGCATTCATCGCGCCTTCATTTAACTTGAAATACGCACTGCCCTGCCACGCATCACCGCCATGTAAGAACAAAAAGCTTTCATCATTTTGCTCTGCTTCCTGCTTATACTCATCAGACATGGTTTTTAAACGAGGATGGCCACCAAATTCGTTATAAACCCTGTCGCCATTCGCAGTAAAACTCGACTTCACAGGATCGAAGTTGGAATGGGTATCATTGATATGGGCAACTGTCAGGTTAAATACATCGTCAGGTTGTGATGTTTGAGCACAGCCCGCTAATAATAACGCGACAGAAACAGAGGTTAAGCGTGCGGTAAACGGTTTTGAAAACGTCATGATATTCCTTTACGGTCAGGGATTAAGATTAAGTGCGTTGAATGAACTGCACTATACCAATAATAATGTATCAAGCAATGTATAGACCGATGGATACCACTAAGCTAGGTAATATTTCTGAATCATAGTCACAAAAAAAGCCTTAATCACGATATAACATATCCGATTAAGGCTTTTTTATTCTTCTGAGGCTTAGCGTTTAACCACTAAAGACAGAGATATAATCGTAACTTACGATTACATCATACCGCCCATTCCACCCATTCCGCCCATATCAGGCATAGAAGGAGCTGATGCATCAACAGGTACGTCAGTGATCATTGCTTCAGTCGTGATCATAAGACCCGCAACAGATGCAGCAAACTGTAGTGCTGAACGTGTTACTTTAGTTGGATCTAAGATGCCCATCGCAATCATGTCGCCATATTCACCAGAACCAGCGTTGTAACCGTAGCTACCTTCGCCTTCACGAACGTTGTTTGCCACAACAGATGCTTCATCACCAGCATTTTGCACGATTTGACGTAATGGTGCTTCCATTGCTCTTAGTGCAACTTTAATACCGACTGTTTGATCTTGGTTATCACCTTCAAGACCTTGGATTGCTGCAGCAGCGCGAACAAGTGCAACACCACCACCAGCTACAACGCCTTCTTCAACCGCTGCGCGAGTTGCATGTAATGCATCATCAACGCGGGCTTTTTTCTCTTTCATTTCGATTTCAGTTGCTGCGCCAACTTTAATTACCGCAACACCGCCAGAAAGTTTAGCAACACGCTCTTGTAGTTTCTCTTTATCGTAATCTGAAGACGAATCTTCGATTTGCTTACGGATTTGAGCGACACGACCTTGGATAGTCGCTTCGTCACCGATACCATCAATGATCGTTGTTTCATCTTTCGTGATGATGATACGTTTTGCTTGGCCAAGTTCTGCAACAGTCGCTTTTTCTAGCTCCATACCGATCTCTTCAGAGATAACAGTACCAGCAGTTAGCATTGCAATATCTTGTAACATTGCTTTACGACGGTCGCCAAAGCCAGGTGCTTTAACAGCTGCAACTTTAACAATACCACGCATGTTGTTCACTACTAATGTAGCCAGTGCTTCGCCTTCAAGGTCTTCAGCAATGATTAATAATGGTTTAGATGCTTTAGCTACGCCTTCAAGTACAGGTAGTAGTTCACGAATGTTAGATACTTTCTTATCGACTAATAAGATAAATGGTGATTCTAATTCAACGCTACCCGTTTCTTGGTTTGTTACGAAGTAAGGTGATAGGTAACCACGGTCGAACTGCATACCTTCAACAACATCTAGTTCGTCTTCCAGTGCTTGGCCGTCTTCAACCGTAATAACACCTTCTTTACCAACACGATCCATTGCTTCAGCAATGATTTTACCTACACTTGCGTCAGAGTTTGCCGAGATAGTACCAACTTGTTCAACTGCTTTCGTATCTGAACAAGGTACTGACAGTTCTTTTAGTTCTGTCACTGCAGCTTTAACCGCTTGGTCAATACCGCGTTTCAGATCCATTGGGTTCATGCCCGCAGCAACGGCTTTTAGGCCTTCATTAACGATTGCTTGTGCAAGCACTGTTGCTGTAGTTGTACCGTCACCAGCCGCTTCATTTGCTTGAGAAGCAACTTCTTTCAGCATTTGTGCGCCCATATTTTCGAATTTGTCTTCTAACTCGATTTCTTTCGCAACAGTAACACCATCTTTAGTGATTAATGGTGCGCCGAAGCTTTTATCGATTACTACGTTACGACCTTTAGGGCCCAATGTTACTCTAACTGCATTCGCAAGAATGTTTACGCCGTTAAGCATTTTATCGCGTGCGTCTAAGCCGAATTTTACGTCTTTAGCCATCTTAATTGTCCTTTTAAAATCTTTTAATTTTTTGGTATTAGGTCTATCAAAAATAAATGTTTAAATTTATTCAACGATAGCTAAAATATCAGCTTCACTCATGATTAAAACTTCTTTGCCTTCTAGCTTTTCAGTTTTAACGCCATAGCCTTCACTAAAAATAACAGTATCGCCAACGTTAACAGCCAGTGGGCGTACTTCACCGCTATCTAATAAACGGCCGTTACCAACAGCAATAACTTCACCGCGTGTCGATAATGTCGCAGATGCACCAGTAAGTACGATACCGCCTGCTGATTTAGTTTCTTGTTCTTGGCGACGAACGATCACGCGATCGTGTAGTGGACGAATTGTCATTTAAAGATCTCCTAAAGAATACATGTTGCGAATATCAATGGCCGATTATTTACCGACACCATGACTATGGAGTAATATATCGGGGCAACTGCTTTCCAACTCAAGGGAAAAGCGAAAAATAGTTAATAAATTCACGCCTTACATAGCGTTTTTAGGTTGTTTCTATAAATATAAATGTAAATGTCAGGTAAAAGTATAAAACAAAACTTTTTGTTGACGAAGAAACGCGTAATATAGCCCGAACTAAATTTAGTCCATAAACCTTCTCAGTGACTTTTTAGCCATCACGTTAGCAAACATTTTAGGTAATCAGTATTGAAAGATAAACACGGCCTTCTCTCGGCACCCGTCTCTCAGGTAATGACAAAAATGGCAGTACCTATGGCCTATGGTTTATTAGCTGTACTTGGCTTTAGCTTAGTGGACACTTACTTTGTTAGCTTGCTGGGTACACAAGCCTTAGCCGCGATTAGTTTTACCTTCCCAGTCACTTTTTTTGTTTCCGCATTAGCCATGGGCTTAGGCACGGGTTTATCTGCTTGCTTAGCGCGTTTATTAGGTCAAGGTCTGCACCAAGATGCGGCACGATTAACCTCTGACGGACTATTGTTAGCACTTACTACTGTATTAACCGTCGCTGTTATTGGTATTAACAGCATAGAACCATTATTTCGGTTGCTGGGTGCGACAGATACTTTAATGGTCTACATTCAAGATTATATGTTCTATTGGTATGTCGCGATCCCCTTCCTCGTTATCCCTATGGTTGGCAATGCCGCTATTCGCGCCACTGGTGATACAAAAACCCCAAGCAGAGTCATGATCATTGCTGGTTTTATGAATGGCATACTCGACCCATTACTTATTTTTGGCATAGGTCCTTTTCCTGAACTCGGTGTAAAAGGCGCTGCTATTGCGTCTGGTTTATCCTGGTTAATTACCTTTGCAGTGGCGATTTACTTATTGCGTTATCGTGAACAGTTATTGCTATTAACCAAACCAAACCTAGCCAAGATGTTAAAAAATTGGCGTAAGATTGCGGCGATAGGGTTGCCAGCCTCTTTGACCAATATGTTAAGTCCAGTGAACAATGCCTTTGTGATGTGGCAATTAGCGGCGTTTAGCACCACAGCGGTGGCTGCTTATGGGGCAGGAACGCGGCTGGAAGCGATTTTATTAATCGGCATGATCGCGGTAAGCTCGATGCTCGCGCCTTTCATCGCTCAAAACTCGTCAGCGAAGAATCCACAGCGTTGCTTAACCGCGATCAAACTGGCGATCCGTTACTCGCTAATTTCACAATTAAGCATTTATCTAATCATTGCCTTAGCTGCCCCTTATATAGCGACGTTATTCAGTGATGATGTAGCGGTGATCAGCCACTTATCTTTATACCTTTATATTATTCCTGCGACTTTTACTATGCAGGGTATTATGATGGCGGTCGCGTCTAGTTTAAACGGCTTAAATCGACCTATGCCAGCACTGAGTCTTAGCGTGCTGCGCTCTCTGCTAATCATTAGCCTATCGAGTCTTGGTGGTTTTTATTATGGTGAAAAAGGGATTTTCTTTGGTATCGCTAGCGCCAATGTTTTAATCGGTTTATTAGCTTTATATTACGCCCAGCAATTACGCATCGAGCTGCGTAATGAATTAGGCGATAAGTTAGAGAATGAATTTCAGCTAAAGTAATGTTGTGAATAAGACAATAGAAATCAGCTAAACAGCATACATGTTCACCAATTTCCCCGTGTTAATGAATCAAACCATAAACACTAAATTTACAGCACTAATATTCACTAATAATCCAACAAACTTGCTGTTTCTTAGGCCAAAATAAAATATATTTAGCATTCTTAAAACTTTGTTGAAAAAGGTGATCTAAGCCCACTTTATTAACAATAATACAACGTATTATCCACGCATTAATTTTGTTTTCCTTCCTACGTTTTATCACATAGCAGAGTGTACTCATGACTGTATTAGCAACCGATTTTACTCAAGAAACCCGTTTAGAAACTGACTTATTAGGTGTTAAAAAAATACCAGCGAAAGCTTATTACGGTATTCACACATTAAGAGCGATGGAAAACTTCCATATCAGTAGTGAGAAGATCGGTGACTGTCCTGAATTTGTACGTGGCATGGTAAAAACTAAGAAAGCAGCAGCATTAGCCAATGGTATTTTAGGCACTATCCCACCACACATTAGTGACGCGATCGTAAATGCTTGTGACACTTTGCTGGCGACTGATAAATTTTACGCTCAATTCCCGATTGATGCATTCCAAGGTGGCGCAGGTACATCTGTAAACATGAATACCAACGAAGTATTAGCTAATATTGCGCTAGAGCAAATGGGACATGCTAAAGGCGCTTACAGCCACATTAACCCAAATGATCACGTCAATAAAAGTCAAAGTACCAACGATGCCTATCCTACTGGCTTCCGTGTTGCTTTGTTTGAACGTAGTAATGCTGTATTAGCCGCACTAACTTCATTAAGCGAAACATTCCTAACGAAAGCCGAAGAGTTTAATGACGTATTAAAAATGGGTCGTACCCAATTACAAGACGCGGTACCGATGACATTAGGTCAAGAGTTCCGTGCTTTTGGCATTACCCTCAGAGAAGAAATAAAAAGCATTAAACGTTGCCAAGAATTACTGCTCGAAATTAACCTAGGCGCAACTGCAATTGGTACTGGTTTAAATACACCAGTAGGTTATTCAGAGTTAGCTATTGCAAAATTAGCTGAAATTACCGGTCACCCATTTGTGCCAGCAGAAGATTTAGTAGAAGCAACATCAGACTGTGGCGCTTATGTGATGTTATCAAGTGCATTAAAACGTTTCGCAGTGAAATTATCGAAGATTTGTAACGACCTACGTTTACTGTCTTCTGGTCCACGTACTGGTTTAAATGAAATTAACCTACCCGAAATGCAAGCTGGTTCTTCAATCATGCCAGCAAAAGTAAACCCAGTGATCCCTGAAGTGGTTAACCAAGTAGCATTTAAAGTGTGTGGTAACGACATAACCATCACTATGGCTGCAGAAGCCGGTCAATTACAATTAAACGTCATGGAACCTGTGATTGGTCAATGCCTATTTGAATCACTGACATTATTAGAAAATGCCTGTTTCTCACTACAAGATAAATGTGTCAAAGGCATTACCGCTAACCGTAAGGTATGCCAAGACTTCGTCCTCAATTCAATTGGTATCATCACTTACTTAAACCCATTCATTGGTCATCATGAAGGCGATACTATCGGTCGAATCTGTGCTGAAACAGGTAAGAGTGTACGTGAAGTAGTATTAGAGCGCGGCTTATTGTCAGAAGCTGAGTTAGATGAAATCTTCTCTATCGAAAACTTGATGAATCCAAAATACACAGCGCAACGTTTCGCTACAGCAGTTTAATTAATGGCCTGAATAAACCGCTTAAATAAAAATCCCCATTACAGCAACAACAGTAACGGGGATTTTTATGTCTCAACTAACGTGGATAGTTATCTTTTCTATAGTTACGACTAAGCTGCGACAGCCGTTACCTCAAAGGGCCTTTTACGACTCATTAATACGAAAATCGCAGGTACAAAATAAAACGATAATAAAGTCGTTAATACCGTCCCACCCGCGATGGCAATGGCAAACGGAGGCCAGAAACCACCACCCGCTAAGATTAATGGTAAGAATCCCCCCACCGTAGTGATCGTCGTTGAAGTAATATGGCGAGTACAGCTGGTGATAGCATTAATAATGGCATCGGTATCGCCAGCGACCGCTTTCGGATCTGATTTTAATTCAGCCAAAATTACAATTGCGGCATTAATCGCTAATCCCATCAAGCCAAGTAAACCAATAATAACAGTGAAACCAAACGGGTAATTAAATACGTACACACTGAGTAAGCCCAGTCCCACCGATTGAATAGCGGATAATACAATCACACCACCCAAACGGAACGAGTTAAATGACAGTACCACAATAATAATAAGTAACATCATGATAACGCCAACACTCGCTAAAAGTTTACCCACAGCCTCATTACGTTTAGCTGACTCGCCACCAAACTCCATGCTATAACCAGGTGGTAATACAAAGTCTTCGCTCGCTAGACGCGCCGAAAAATCACTAAGCACAGTCGACGGTAGCGTACCCGCGACTAAGTAACCTTCGACGGTATTAACCCGAACACCATCTCGATGTGGAATAGCACCACGGCTCGGTTCTAACGCCAGCTCCGTAAGTGCAACCAGTGGAATGCTGCTGTGTGATTGTGGAGAACTAAGACTAATGTTAGCAAGCTCAGACAAACTACTGCGCTGATCATTAGCAATACGTACGCGAACTGGAATAGACTCCGTAGCTTCGATAATAGAGCCATTTACTGTACCATGTAATGTCGACTGTAATTGTATTGCTACATCTGTCAATGTTAAACCAGCTAACTGACTGACATCTTCGTTAATCTTTAACCATACTTTTGGTAACCCTGGTTGGATTGTTGCACGCGTGTGGATCACATTTTTGGTACCAATTAAGATCCGCCTTGCTTCATCCCCTAGGGCTTTCAAGGTATCTAAATTAGGGCCAAACAAGCGTAATTCGATAGGGGCTTTAAACGGAGGGCCTTGCTCTAATTTACGCACTAATATTTGTGCTTCAGGGATCGCATCATCAAGCAAAATTTGTAATTCAGGGATCAGCTCATTAACACGTTGGAAACTATCACCAGTAATCATAGCTTGGGCATAATACTGCGCACCATCTTTATTCGGCATCAAGTTATAGTAAAAAGACGGGGCATTATTACCAATAAACCAGCGAACCTTACTGATACCTTGCTGTTGCGCTAACAAATCACTGATCGTTCTCGTCATGGCCTCGGTGGCAACAATACTGGTTTGCACAGGCATGAATAATTCAATATGGAACATGTCACGATCCGACGCTGGAAAAAACTGTTCATCCAACTGTTTAGCCAACATAAAACCACTCAAAGGTAAGATAAATACCAAAGCAATACTAAGTTTAGGCCTCGCGAGTACCAAGACTAATGACTTGCGAAAAGCCTTTGCTAAACCATTTAACTCAATACCATCATTATACCAAGTAGAACTTCGTCTCTCGCCATTTTTCCCATTGCTAGCAATAAAACGACCAGATAAACCAGCAACGATAGTATGTGAAACGATATACGAGCCGATTAAGGCAAAGATCACACTCAGCGCAATGCCACCGACAAACTCACCGCTAGGACCAGGCATCATCACAATTGGCATAAAAGCCAATATAGTCGTTAGTGTAGAGCCGAGTAAAGGTAACCATAAATGCTTAATCGCACCTTGCACCGCAACGCTGGCAGCCAACCCCTGTTGACGACGTTTTTGGATGGTATCAGCCATTACAATCGCGTTATCAACCATAATGCCCAAAGCAACAACTAAGCCAGTAACAGACATTTGATGAATAGGTAATCCGTAATAATTCATCACGGTCAAAGTAAACAATACAGTTAAAGGGAGAGATAAAGTAACGATTAATGCCGCGCGCCAGCCTAAAGTCACTAACAGCACCACTGCAATGATCGAAAAACCAATGAGGATATTACTCACCAGGTCTTGCAGCCTATCTTCTGTATATGTGGATTGATCAAAAAGTACTTCAGTAGTTAATGAAGTTGGCAGTCTTTGAGTAAATCCAGCCACGACCTCATCAACTTTTTCACTCCACTTATCAATTCGTAAGTTAGGTAACATACGAGTCGATACAACGACGGCATATTGACCATCAACCAATGCAACCTCTTGAGCTGGCCATTGTAATTTTTTACTAACGTTGGCAATATCACCTAAACGAACCACACCGCCTTTACTGTCATTTAGCAGAGGAATGTGACGGATCCGATCGACAGAGTCGAACGATCCAGCCACTTCAATCTGCATTTGATTATAGTCATTGATGATGTAACCCGCAGATACCTTAGCATCAGCAGCTAAAATAATATTCGAAATAGCTTGTGTCGATAACGACAAATTAGCCGCTAAATGCTTATCTATTTCTACCAATATTTGCTCTTCACCACGACCAAACAAACTGACAATATCAGTCCCCGAAATCACCTTTAACTGACTCTGTAATTCTTTACCGTAACGACCTAATGTAGTCAAATCAACAGCGCTATTTCCTTGCCATTTAACTGCAATTAATTGCGTATAGGCATAGCCCCTATCGTCTTCTAAACGTGGTGCAATTGCTGCTGGCGGTAACTCACTTGTTACGTCATTAAGCAGATCTCTAACTCGAGACCACACTGGTACAGGATCATAGTTAGTATCGTGTAATTCTAACTGTACAATTGAAATTCCCGCTCGAGATGTCGACGTAATATGCTTAATATCAGCAAGTTTACGTAACTTCTGTTCAATTTTTTCAGTTACCATAGCTTCAACACGCTCAGCACTCGCGCCAGGCAGTATAGTCAACACACTGGCATTACGGTTCGTGATCCTAGGATCTTCCGTACGTGGCAGTGTTGATAATGAGCCTAATCCAGCGACAATTAATAAAGTAATCAGCAGTGCTATCAGACGATTATTTTCAGTAAACGCCTTAATCATATTTCATTCTCCGTAGTTGCAGAATATGACGCTTTATTTGCAAACGCTTGCTGATGATTAACCCTTACTTTTTGCCCCGGCACGAAACGATGAATACCGGTATTCACATACGCCTGATTACTCTGTAGATCACCTTGTACATATGCAGCTGTTTCAGTGGCATGTAATATTGTGACTGTAGTGCTTTTTAACTGAAAAACTTCATCTGCCGAATGATCCTCAAGATCCTTCTGTAGTCTGTCGTGCTCTAAGGTATAAATATTCCACATACCGCGCACGCCATCAGTAATGGCACTTAATGGGATCCAGTAACCCGGTTGTTGGTATTCCTGCGACAAAGACAAATAAGCTAATTGGCCATTATAAACAGGACTGTTATCAACCAATGTGAAGCGCAAACTTATCGTTCGGGTCACCTTATCCACTTCGTTACCCATGCTGAGTAAACGAACGGCGTAATTAACACCAGCAATTTCGACTTGATGATTCTTGCCTTGCAGCTGAGGAATAAAACTTGCTGGCACACCAATCGTGACCTCGGACGCACCTGTTTGTAATAATCTAAATGCCGTAGTACCAGCAGCAACCACTTCGCCTTCGGCAATTTGGCGGCTGCTAACAATACCATCAAATGGCGCTAACAGTTTAGACTTATCAATATGATACTGGCTTGCATCCAATGCAGATAACGTACTGCGGATCTTCGCGGCAATAACTCGCTTTTGCGACGATAACTCATCAATATTTTGCTCAGAAGTAAATCCACGTGAAATGAGCGAACTTAACCGCTTTAGATTTGCTTCAATCAGATCAAATTCCGCTTGCGCTTGCTGCAATTGTGCTTCGAGCTTAGTACGTTCAATTAATAGTAACTGTATGTCTAGCTCTGCCAGCAATTGACCTTTAACAACCTGCTGACCTTCAATCACATGTAGCGTCTTGATAATGCCTGCGAATTCAAAACCTAAATTAGCATCTTGCTTAGCAATCACCTTACCAACAAACTTATTCTCGACTTGGTAACTCGTTTGTTTGGTTAAGTGCCCACTGCTTGCTTGTAAATACTGCGACGCAACCTGCGTTTCATTCGCAACGACATCACTACAAGCTTGCAATGCAAGCATAATTAGCAATATACTTAACCACTGTGCTCGTTTTACATACAACACAGAGAGGTGATTCTTTTTAGACATAATCATTATCCTTTATTTACGTTCAACTCAACTCAACGCTTTATTTCAGAGCTCACACAAAGTGGACTCCAGAGTCCAGTCTGGATAATATCAAATGTAGACTGGACGGTACAGTCCACTTTAATATTAATTAACGCTAGCACAACATTTAATGCGATAATGTGTACTCAATTATTAGCGGTGTAGATAGATGAATAAACCCAGAGCAAAAAGTGAATTAAAGCGAAATCAAATACTTGATGCGGCAACAATACAATTTACCCAACATGGCTACGCCGCTACGAGTATGGATCACATAGCGAAATTAGCAGGTGTATCAAAACAGACTGTCTATAGCCATTTCGGTAATAAAGATGAATTATTTATTACCGCCATCACCTATAAGTGCGAATTGGCAGGAATAGCAGAACTACTACCAGAAAATCTAGGACCCGTTGAATCTGTTTTAACATTATTTGCACAGCGTTTCTTTGCTATGATAACGTCGGTTGACTCAATGGCTGTGCACCGAGTTTGTGCCGCGGAGTGCCTTGCTCATCCACATTTATCACGTTTATTCTTTGAGGCTGGTCCACTTTTTGTTATCGACAAGCTAGCTAATTGCTTAGCTGAATATCACCGCCGTGGAGAGCTGGATATAAACGATTGCCGCCAAGCGGCAATCCAATTATTGTCATTAATAAAAGGTGAGCAATGGACACGGTTAGAGTTTAATATTGAGGAATCATTATCTGAACAGGAAATTAAGCACTACTTACAAAGTTCTGTGCGTTTATTTATCCGTGGATACCAGACGTTAAGCTAAAACGATCAGGGTTATATGATCTTCATATAACCCTGTTTATTGTAGTTTGAACGATGCTATTCAGCCGTTGCGAGTGTGGCGCTAAACCAATCAAGCTTAGCGGCTAACTGGGTAACCAGACCAATGATAATCAGCGAAGGGCTTTCAGCTTGCGCGGCAAGATCACTCAGATCTTTTAACGATCCTTGCAATGTACGCTGCTGTTGACTGGTGCCTCTTTCCACAATAGCCACAGGCATGTCTGCACTCATTCCGTGTTTAATCAGGTTATGTGCAATACCACCACTCTGTGTTAACCCCATGTAGAACACCAATGTATGCGTAGCCTTACCCAATAGCGGCCAATTCAACTGATTCGAATCATCTTTTAAATGCCCAGTAATAAATTGTACACCTTGGGTATAATCACGATGAGTCAACGGGATCCCTGCGTATGCAGCACATCCAGAAGCAGCGGTAATACCCGGCACAACTTCAAAAGGTATGTTAAAAGGTAATAAGGCTTCAAGCTCTTCACCACCACGGCCAAAAATAAACGGATCGCCGCCTTTAAGGCGGATCACCTGCTTACCCTGCAGTGCAAGTTCCACCAATAATTGGTTAATGCCGCTTTGTGGTACACAATGGTTTCCCGCCTTTTTTCCAACAAAAAAACGTTCTGCTTGTGGGTGAATCAAGGCGATAATTTCATCGGACACTAAACGGTCATGTACTACAACTTCGGCTTGTTGCAATAAACGTAATGCTTTAACGGTTAATAAATCGGGGTCGCCTGGACCCGAACCGACTAAAATTACTTTCCCTGTATGACTTATGGCCTGTAGCTCATTCACTGTTGTTGATACTGCTTGTCCAGTCATTCTATATCCTTAGCTACTACGCCAGCCGTTCATGGCTAGCAACTATTCACAGCGCTATTTGTCACTGCTTTTACATCACTAATAAATACCATAGCTGTGCAAGGCTTACCAATAGCGGAGTAGTATAAGTTATATCAAGCGAAGCAAGATCAAAAAAGGCGTGAACTTTCGAACACGCCTTTTGGTATTTATTTGTCTATCGCTTATTAATTAAGCTTGTTGTCATCTTTGTCTACTTCAACAAAATCACCTTCAATAACACCGTCATTTTTGGACTTATTATCAGCACCTGGCTGTTGTTGAAATGGCGACGAGTGTGTTGACGAGTGTGACGAATAATGGAAACCTTGCGCATTACCCGTAAACGTCGGTTGTGGAATAATACGATCTTTGTATTGGGCAATAATCGCTTTGGCTAAACGACCACGAATTTGTGGTGTAAGCACCAATAAACCTAACGCATCAGTAACAAAGCCCGGTGTTACAAGTAGCACACCACATACCAGCAGCATAATGCCTTCTACTATTTCTTGTCCAGGTGCTTCACCTGCAGCTAAACGCGCTTGTAATTTTTGCACCGTTTGTATGCCTTGGCTCCGCACCAAATACGAACCAGCAAACGCCGTTAAAATAATAATACCAATCGTCAGCTCTGCACCTAATAACGAACCTATCGACATCAGTACATACACTTCGATTAATGTCATCGCAGTAAATAAGAAAAATAAACGACCTAACACATTAACCTCTCAAAAATATAGTTATAGTAGACGACTTAGCTGAGTATATATTTGTCACTAAGTTATCTAAAAATCCGCACAAAACGATCAGAATATAAAGTAACATAGGGGTAATCAACCTAGTTTTCAAGCTCTAGTCTAGTAGATAGTCCATAATGCTAAGTAACTGACGTCACAATTAAGACAACTAAAACGTAATAAAGTTGGAAAAATGAAAGTAAAATTAACCCTATTACTCGCAAGTAGCTTTGTGATCCAAAGCGTAATGCCAGTGTATGCAAATATTAATGTTAGTCCATTTGCAAATAAACAACAGAGCGCCCCTGCATTTTTACCCGTCGAAGATGCATTTGTTTTTTCTCAGCTGCAACAAGCCGACAACTTAAATGTATTCTGGCAAATTACCGAGGGCTATTATTTATATAAGAATAAGCTGCGCGTAACAATAAACGGTAATGAGCACACGATAGTCGGGCTACCAGAAGGTAAAGACTATCATGATGAGTATTTTGGTGATGTCGAAATTTTCGAATATGAATTGATGTTGTCAGTCCCCGTTTCAACGTTAGCACCAGCGAGTAAAATAACGATTCATTACCAAGGTTGTGCAGTGGCGGGACTATGTTACCCACCCATGACAAAAACATTTATTACCCAATAAATCAGCGAGCAAGAGTTACCGCGATTCATTTTCTATCACATGAATTGGTAACTCGGCTGGTAGCCCTGTTTTATTGGTGTATATACGATCAAACTCATTCAATTTTCTCACCTTAACGGATGCAAAGCGAGACCATTTACTGGTATCAGCAACGAGCCAACCTTGGCGAGCGTTATCCAAAATACAACGAGACAGCTCGGCTTCTTGGGTTTCATGCTCCATCGCAGCCTGACTTTTAGTAATAGAGCCACAACTGACAATACCTATATCCGCTTCAAAACCACCGAAAAATGCTAATACACTATTACCGACGATATCTTGATGTTCACTTCTGAACAGCCCTCCCGCAATATAGACTTCAGCATATTTGTTTAACTCTAAAATTCGAGCCACTTGCAAATTATTGGTGATAACACGTAGCGATTTTTTATGTAGCAGGTAATGCGCAATACGTGTAATCGTTGTACCTATTCCCATCATCACCGTAGAGCCATCAGGAATAGCATTCGCAACTTCTTTTGCGAGCTTATCTTTAATCCCTGTTTCAACATCAGCACGAAATTGATAAGTCGTATTAGTGAGCAAAGCAGGTAAACTGACACCACCGTGTATCCGCCGTGCAATCCCTTGTTCGCATAACTGATTTACGTCTCGGCGTATTGTTTGAGTGGTGACATCAAAATAAGCCGCTAGCTCATCAATTTGAATCCCCTCAACTTGCTTTAAGCGCTGTAATATTTGTTGCTGACGTTGGTTTAATTCCATAAAACTACCTATTAAACTTGTGGGGCTTATCTGTAATAATGTTATCAACACCCCATGCCGTATATTTATCAATTTGCTTGGGATCGTTTAGGGTCCAAATCATTAAGGTTAACCCAGCCTCTTTAATCGATTCGGCCAAAGTTTCATTTAGTATGCGATGATCGATATGCAGACTATACAGCGCAAGCGGCTTAATCGACACCAGCATATCCGATGGTTTATTTTTTGTAATAAAACCGCGTCGTACTCCAGGGTATAAGGCTTGGCAGTGCTTTAACGCGGTCTGAGAGAAGCTTGAAAATAGCAATTTATCGATAGGGAAATTCAGCACTTTTACCGTTTCGACAACCCTTTCCACCAAAGATTTTATTTCATCCTCGCTATAAATCTTTATTTCAAGATTCATATTCAAGTCATTTTCTTGGCAAACAAGCAGTGCTTCTTTTAATGTCGGTATGGTTTCACCTGTAAATTCACTTGCAAACCAACTACCTGCATCTAACCCTTTAAGCTCAGCAAGCGTCAGCTCTCCGACTAACCCCTTGCCATTGGTACAACGCTGCACAGTTTGGTCATGAATAATGACAGGGATATTGTCTGCACTTAACTGTGTATCTATTTCGATCCATTTAATGCCTGACTCAGCTGCTTTTTGAATGCTGGCAAGCGTATTCTCTGGTGCTAGCGCTGCCGCACCACGGTGACCTGTGATCATATGACTACCCGATAAATGTTCATTTGAATATCCAATCACTATAAAAGGTTAAAGTTACAGAAATATGAAAATAGAACAGGCGCTGCAACACATTAATAACCAAGGCGCAATTAATAAATATATAGATAGTTAAGTATGATTCACACGATCAACCTGCATGTTCATATGAATGTAACATTGTTCACTTAGACTTAAGAAATACTCCAAGGCGAGTTTATACAGACAGTCTTGAATAATGAAATCTAATCATATTGATAAAGAGGGTTTAATAAATGAAAAAGCTAGTAGGAACAATGCTAACAGCCGCAGTACTTCTCGTCGGTTGTGGTAAACAAGGTGATGAATCGGTTTCCGCTACAGCAATCAAACCGATTGATATCAATATGAGTTTAGTCTTCACTCAAAACGAACTGCTTACCCAAGAATTAATTAAAGTGAGCGATAAAATTAGACAACGTTCCGATGGTTCTATAAATATAAAAGTCTTCCCTGGTGGTCAGCTGCCTGTTTACAAAGACAATCTTGAACAAGTAGTCAATGGTGCTAACTGGATCGCGGTTGAAGATCTTAGCTACTTAGGCGATTACGTGCCTGACTTTGCCGCACTCGCTGGCCCTATGCTTTACAACTCATATGACGAATATCTGGCCATGATGCAAACCGACTTCGTTGCCGACCTAAAAGACCAAGTTGAACAAAAAGGCATTAAAGTACTGAGCGCTGATTACATGTTTGGCTTCCGTCATATGATCACCAACAAAGAAATCAAAAATGCAGCGGATATGAAGGGCATGCGTATTCGCGTTCCAGGCAGTCAGTTATTCATTAGCACGCTTGATTCGATGGGCGCATCACCTGCGGCACTGCCTTTCCCTGAAACCTATGCAGGTGTTCAACAAGGTGTGGTTGATGGACTGGAAGGTTCTATCTTAACTATGTATTCAACTAAGATTTATGAAGTTGCGAAGAATATGTCTCTGACTAAGCACTTCTTAGGCACAGTCGGCATCTACATCTCTCCAACATTATGGGATAAATTCACGCCAGAACAACAGCGAATCGTGGCGGAAGAACTTGAAGCCGGTGCTGCGTCGAATACCGCAGAGCTGATTAAACTAGATGCAGAATATACACAGAAACTTGAAGAATTAGGCGTTACATTTAATAGTGTAAATACCGCTGAATTTACTCAATTGACCGCTGATGTTTATAACCAGTTCCCAGCATGGAGTAACGATATTCATAGCACTATCATGAAAGAACTAGAAAAAATTCGCGCCGCTCAATAATCGCGAATAATGTAAGTAAAAATAATAAATAGTTATCGCGTGACTTCTCTGCTCATTGTTGAGTAGTCACGTTTATTGTTGGTTTACTCGCTGTTTCAGTAAATCACAGGAGAAGTAATGCGCTTTATACTAAAAAATATTGAAGAAATACTGGCATCCATTGCTATTTCTATCACGATACTTGTCGTTATTATCAATGTGTTCTTACGCTATGGTTTTGGTTTTGTGGTTCCGTGGAGTGAAGAACTCTCGGTTATTTGTTTTATTTGGGCAGTCTACCTAGGCATTAGCTCATGTTACAAACACAAACTGCATATGGGTGTTGACGTCGTTGTATCATTATTACCAGAGTCGATGAAATGTCCGTTTAGGCTTGTTGTATCGAGCTTTTTACTGGTAATCAACGTACTTATGGCTTACCTAAGTTACGACTACATGATGCTATCTAACAAGGTAACACCGGTGATGGGAATGTCTTATTTCACGATAAACGGTGTGCTATTTCTTTGTTTTTCTTTAATGACGATTCACACAGTGAAGTTTATTAAAGATGATGTAACACAGCTTCGAGAGAAGCGATTAGATACACGTAAATAGGTGACAATTGTGGAAAGCTATATTCCTATTATTATTTTATTTCTATTATTCTTATTAAATATTCCCATTGCCTTCTCGTTGATATCATCAGCAATGGTGTACTTTTTATTTATCAATGATTCAATTCCCGTTAGCTTAGTAATGCAACGCTTTATCTCGTCGACTGAATCGTTTCCACTATTGGCAATTCCCTTTTTTATTATGGTTGGATCCGTGATGAATTACGCGGGTATTAGCCGCAGCCTACTGGCCTTCGCAGATTCGCTGATTGGCCATAAAACGGGTGGTCTCGCTCACGTTAATGTCGCGTTAAGTACTTTAATGGGTGGCATTTCAGGCTCAGCGAATGCGGATGCCGCCATGCAATCCAAAATCTTAGCCCCAGAGATGACCAAGCGTGGATACGATTTACCATTTACAGCCGCTGTAACCGCTGCATCATCCAGTATTAGTCCAGTGATCCCGCCCGGTATTAACTTGATTATCTACGCATTACTAGCGAACGTATCAGTTCACCAGATGTTCATTGCCGGTTATGTGCCCGCATTCATGATGGCGTTATCGCTGATGGTAACAATCGCTTTTATTGCTCGACGTCGTAATTACAAACCTTCACGTTCAGTTCCAGCTCCCGCTAAAGAACGTTTACACTGTTTCGCTCAAGCTATTCCTGCATTATGTATTCCTTTCGGCATTATTTTAGGCATGCGTTTTGGTTTATTTACCCCAACTGAAGCTGGCGCAATAGCGGTATTACTTTGTTCTATCATTGGCTTATTTGTTTATCGAGTCTTAAAGCTCCGTCATTTCAAATATATCTTGCAAGAAACGGTACAGGGCACCAGTAGTGTCATGTTTATCATCATTGGTGCGATGGTATTTGGCTACTACATGACGTTAGAACAAATACCACAAAATGTGGCATCGGCTTTGATTGAGCTCACCGATAACAAGCTAGTTTTATTGTTATTAATAAATGTACTGCTATTAGTTGTCGGTATGTTCATTGAAGGTGGTGCAGCCATGATTATTCTGACCCCACTATTGCTGCCAGCGGTACTTAACCTTGGTGTTAACCCCGTACATTTCGGTATCATCGTGATCGTTAATATTATGATAGGTGGTGTAACACCGCCATTTGGTTCGATGATGTTTACAGTTTGTTCTATTTTAAAAGTAAAAATGATCGACTTTGTCCGTGAGGTTTTACCGCTATTACTTGCATTACTCACGGTGTTAATGATTTTAACTTATTCAGAAAGCTTGGTGATGTTTTTGCCGAATTTACTCTAATTATGAAGGATGTATAAAATGAATTCGGTACCAAACGAATTAACGCCAGACTGGAAACATGTGGAATGGGTGCTAACTGATGTGGATGACACGCTTACTTGGCAAGGAAAGTTACCACCAGAAACCTTAATTTCACTGGCTGAATTACAGCAAGCAGGTATAAAAGTAGTTGCCGTAACAGGCGCCTGCGCGGGTTGGTGTGATCATATAGCTCAGCTATGGCCTGTTGATGCCGTGCTTGGTGAAAATGGCGCGTTCATTATGGAAAAGGAAAATGGTTATTTAACCCTACGGGCCAATCGTTCTATGGATGATATTGCCCAACAACAAGCAATATTAAAACAGCAAGTAAAAGCGATTTTAGCGGATTATCCAGATCTAAATTTAACGCTCGATCAGTCATATCGATTATGTGAAGTCGCGATTGATATTGGCCAGAATAGAGCGCGTGTTGATGACGATATTATTGCTGAAGTTGTTGCTAAAATCCATGCATTAGGCGCACATGCAACAGCCAGCTCAATTCATATTAATGCATGGTATGGCGAACATTCGAAGAAAGCGACATCGTTACAATTTTTGGCCGAAAAAGGCTTATCACCACAAGCCATTTTAAATCAATCTTGTTACGTTGGTGATTCAATGAATGATCAATTGATGTTTGAAGCACTGCCGAAGACTGTCGGTGTCGCGAACATAGAAAAATATTGGCACAAGCTCAGTCATCATCCCAAAATAGTCATGAGCCAACCCGGTGGTTTCGGGTTTGCAGAATTTACCAAACAGTTACTCGATATTAAACGTAACTAATTAACCATTTCAAAAATACAGCCAACCATAAACAGATACTGCATTATCTGTTTATGGTCATGGTCAAAGCCAAATTTATCATTGCTATAAATATATTTAGACTTACTTAGCGAGCGTTAAATATACTTACTACGAACCAAAACGAATACCGGCACCACTGCAATCGCCATGAAGATAAAGATATTTTCTTTAAACTCTGGATAGAATAAACCCGATACAAACGTCAGCAGCGCAATAGCCAAACTAAACGGAATAGCCGCATAAATAGCTTGCACTGTCATGGTGTCTTCATCTGCAACATTTTCAGCTATATAACGCATCGCCGCCAAATGCGCGATACCAAAGGTCACACCATGTAATAATTGCGACAACATAATGACACTCACATCCGTCGCATAACTTAACGTTAACCAACGCACAATACTGCCTAATGCCGCAATCACAAACATCGTCGCCATACTCGTATTGGCAAACAATCGACGGCCAATCGCTAAAAAGAAGATCTCACCGACAACGCCCATACTCCAAAAATAACCAATGTAGGTTTCGCTAATACCAATGTCCTGCCAATACACTGCACCAAAGCCATAATAGGCAGCATGTGCGCCTTGCAATAATGCAGTAATTAACAAAAATGGCCAAAAACTTGGACGACTTAAAATAGTAATAAAACTACTGCTACGCTTACTACTAGTCGTAGTATCTTGCGGCATATTACGCGTAGGGGTCACCGTTAATAATAATAATGCTGATAAGCCAACAATAATGGTTAATAAAATAACTTTATGATCAAATGATTCAACAAGTAATCCTGTCAGAGCACTCGCAAGCATAAAGCCTATTGAGCCCCACAAGCGCGTCTTGCCGTAATCCATATTACTATAGCGAACGAGCTTTGCCGCCATCGCTTCACCTAACGCCATTAACGGTGAAAAGACAAAGTTGGTGAGCACCACCAGCAGAAAAACCACATACACATTATTGCTCAAGTAAAAACCAGCAAAGGTAATAATACTGGTTAGCGTTAAGCGGCGCATCGCCTGCAATAATGAAACCGTTGTCGTTAAATTACGGGTTAACAATAAAGCACCTGCAGAACGTGCTATCAAGGCAAAAGCAAGCATAGTCCCGATCATCTCAGTAGACATACCTTCGCCTTTTAACCACAACGCCCAAAATGGCAGCAGAACACCATAGACACCAAAGAATCCAAGGTAATATAAACCCATCCATAAGGTAGATGGCAGTGAGTATGGCATGTTAACCCTCTAATTATTAGTAAATAACACTGTAATAAGTGCAGCTATCTTGCGCTTTTATCATGAATAAATCATTAAGAAAAATAAATTAAAAAGTTGCGTGAAGTAACATTTTTAAAATCACATATTAACTATATAAGTCAAACTATCACAAAAACTCAGTGCTAATACTAAAGTCGTATTGATAGAAGTTTACCGCCGTGTCATTTTTATTCACAAGAGATGTGCATAACCGCAAGCGACATAGCGATATAACATCCAAAATAAAAAGGAATTAAATACCATTAAGGAAGAATAATGAGCGACACTAAACTATATCCGGTACCAGCTGAATTTGCGCAAAACAGTTTATTAAATGACAGTGCTTATCAAGCTATGTATAAGCATTCAATTACCGACCCGGAAGCATTCTGGCGTGAACAAGGGCAAATAGTTGATTGGATCAAGCCTTATAGCCAAGTCAAAAGCACCAGTTTCCAACCTGGTAGTGTCGATATTAAATGGTTCCAAGACGGTAAGCTCAATGTCTCAGCTAACTGTCTTGATCGTCACTTAAAAGATAACGCCAACAAAACCGCAATCATTTGGGAAGGCGATGATCCCAAAGATTCAGCAAAACTTACTTATCAAGAAGTCTATGAAAAAGTCTGTCAGTTTTCAAATGCATTAAAAGCCCAAGGCATTAAAAAAGGTGACGTAGTTTGCCTGTATATGCCAATGGTGCCAGAAGCCGCTATCGCAATGCTTGCTTGTACACGTATTGGTGCAGTACACACGATTGTATTTGCAGGCTTCTCTGCTGAAGCACTGGCCGATCGTATTGATAACTGCGGGGCTAAATTAGTGATCACCGCCGATGAAAGTCTACGTGCAGGACGTATCACCCGCCTCAAGGATTGCGTTGATAATGCCTTAGCCAAACCACAAGTAACCAGCGTTGAAAATGTCATCGTATTTGCACGAACCAACGCAGATATTACTTGGCATGAGGGGCGCGACCTATGGTGGCATGATGTCGTAAAAGACCAGCCAAGCGAATGCGAACCTGAAGCGATGAACGCCGAAGACCCATTATTCATCCTTTATACTTCAGGTTCAACTGGTAAACCCAAAGGTGTATTGCATACCACAGGTGGCTACCTTGTTTATGCAACTATGACCTTTAAGTACGTCTTTGATCACCAAGACAATGACGTATTCTGGTGTACTGCCGATGTAGGTTGGATCACGGGTCACAGTTATTTGGTGTATGGGCCGCTTGCGAATGCCGCTACCACGGTATTATTTGAAGGTGTTCCAAACTATCCTGATACTGCCCGCATGAGTCAGGTTATTGATAAACACCAAGTCACCACACTTTATACTGCACCGACTGCAATTCGGGCACTGATGGCCAAAGGCGATGATGCCATTACTGACACTAAACGTACCTCGCTTCGACTAATGGGTTCGGTGGGTGAACCGATCAATCCAGAAGCATGGCAATGGTATTACGACAAGATTGGCAACTCATCAACACCGATTGTTGATACTTGGTGGCAAACAGAAACTGGCGGGATCTTAATTACCCCTCTACCTGGCGCTACGGCACTAAAACCAGGCTCTGCAACACGCCCATTCTTTGGCATTAGCCCTGCGTTGGTCGACAATGAAGGTCACTTATTAGAAGGCGAAAATGAAGGTAACTTAGTCATCTTAGATTCTTGGCCAGGACAAATGCGCGGTATTTATGGTGACGAAAGTCGTTTTGAAGAAGCTTATTTTTCAACATTCCCGAACATGTACTGCACGGGTGATGGTGCCAAACGTGATGCTGACGGTTATTACTGGATCACAGGCCGTGTAGATGATGTCCTGAATGTCTCAGGTCACCGTATGGGCACCGCAGAAATTGAAAGTGCATTAGTTGCACACAGTAAAATTGCAGAAGCAGCTGTCGTCGGAGTGCCACACGATATTAAAGGACAAGGTATTTACGCATACGTCACACTGAATGCCGGAGAAAAAGCGGATGACGCATTAATGGCCGAAGTAAAACAATGGGTACGTAGCGAAATTGGTGCGATTGCTACACCAGATACGTTACATTGGACAGACGCATTACCAAAGACACGTTCAGGAAAGATCATGCGTCGTATTCTGCGAAAGGTAGCAACCAATGATACTGATTCGTTAGGAGATACATCCACGCTAGCAGATCCAAGCGTTGTTGATACTCTAATAACCGAAAAGCAAAACGCATAACGACCATCAGCGCTAGCCCTATCACTAATTCGCTAGCGATCATAATCAACTTATCGGTGTAACCCTCGCCTTGTTACATCGATTTTTTATTTCTGATACCAACGAACAACCTCAGTATTCATATTCAATCATCTCTGCATCATGCCCTATTTACACCGTTAAATAAGTCATGCACAAATTATTCTAGCTGATCAAACTGTTACTCGATCAAAATTATAGATAATCGCATCAATAACCGGCCTCCCCTCCCTTAAATAAGCAATGTGAGCGAGATAAAACTTAGAGTGTAAACTTTAATAAAATATCAGATAAGACCAGTTAAATGCTGTTATATTCTACGAAAATCATATAGTGTGTAGTGAATTAGCAACAATCGTACTTTATATTTATTTACGATTGAGGTTTTCAGAAGAGCTAGCAAAGACAACGTTCTTATCGACGTTAGCGTCATTTTACCAGACAATGGAAGCAATATGTCGAACAAACTAAGAATATTGTTACTCAACGGACCGAATCTAAATCTTTTAGGTAAAAGAGAACCTGAGACTTACGGCTATCAAACACTTAATGACATTGTAGAACATTTAAACGATGTTGCAACTCAGCACGATATTGCTCTGCGCCACGAACAGTCTAACGCAGAACACGAGCTCATTAATCATATTCATGCGGCAATGGGAAATACTGATTTTATCATTATCAACCCAGCTGCATATACGCATACAAGTGTCGCAATTAGAGATGCATTATTAGGGGTTTCAATCCCCTTCATCGAAGTACACCTCTCTAATGTACACGCACGAGAACAATTTCGTCATCACTCTTATCTGTCAGATGTCGCCAAAGGCGTTATTTGTGGATTAGGTGCTGATGGCTATGAATTTGCACTGCTTTCTGCTGTCAAACAGCTAAAGCAAACTAACAACAAATAAGAAAGAGATTATTATGGATATCCGTAAAATTAAAAAACTGATTGAACTTGTTGAAGAATCTGGCATTGCAGAATTAGAGATTTCTGAAGGCGAAGAGTCAGTTCGAATCAATCGTTTTAGCAGCGTGGCACCACAAGTACAATACACGGCAGCAGCAGCGGCAGCACCCGCTCCTGTAGCTCCTGTGGCGGCGCCGACTCCTGCGACAGCAGAAGTTGCAGCTCCAGCAGAAGTGGCAGGACATCAAGTTCGCTCTCCGATGGTTGGTACTTTCTATAATGCAGCATCTCCTGGTGCAGCACCGTTTGTAGCAATTGGTCAAAAAGTTCAGGTTGGCGATACACTGTGTATCCTAGAAGCAATGAAAATGATGAATCAAATCGAATCAGATAAAGCCGGTGTAGTAAAAGCTATTCTAGCAACAGATGGTCAAGCTATTGAGTTTGATGAACCACTTTTCATCATTGAATAACAACGGAGTTTACAATGTTGGATAAAGTTGTTATCGCCAATCGCGGCGAAATCGCACTACGTATTCTTCGTGCTTGTAAAGAATTAGGCATTAAAACAGTTGCTGTTCACTCAACAGCAGATCGTGAACTTAAGCATGTATTACTTGCTGACGAAACGGTTTGTATTGGTAAGCCAGCAGCAGTAGACAGTTACCTAAATGTGCCTGCAATCTTAAGCGCAGCAGAGATCACGGGAGCAGTTGCTGTTCACCCTGGTTATGGTTTCTTAGCTGAAAACGCTGATTTTGCTGAACAGGTTGAACATTCTGGTTTTATTTTCATCGGCCCTAAAGCTGAAACTATTCGTCTAATGGGCGATAAAGTGTCTGCGATTGCGGCAATGAAAAAAGCTGGAGTACCTTGCGTGCCTGGTTCTGATGGTCCACTTGACACTGACGCACAACGAAATAAGAAAATTGCTAAGCGTATCGGTTACCCAATCATTATTAAAGCAGCCGGTGGCGGTGGCGGTCGTGGTATGCGTGTTGTACGTGAAGAGTCTGAATTACTTGATTCTATTGCACTCACACGTAATGAAGCAGGTTCGTTCTTCGGTAATGACATGGTATACATGGAGAAATTCCTAGAAAACCCACGTCACATCGAGATCCAAGTACTAGCTGACGGTCAGGGTAACGCAATCTACCTTGGTGAGCGTGATTGTTCACTACAACGTCGTCACCAAAAAGTAGTTGAAGAAGCACCTGCACCAGGTATTACAGCAGACCTACGCCGTCACATTGGTGAGCGTTGTAGTCGTGCTTGTGTTGATATTAACTACCGTGGTGCCGGTACTTTTGAATTCTTGTATGAGAATGGCGAATTCTACTTCATCGAAATGAATACCCGTATTCAAGTTGAGCATACCGTAACAGAAATGGTAACAGGCATTGATTTAATCAAAGCTCAGTTACGTATTGCAGCGGGCATGCCGCTGTCAGTATCCCAAGATGAAGTGCGTTTAACAGGTCACTCAATTGAATGTCGCATTAACGCTGAAGATCCGGAAAGCTTTATTCCAAGTCCAGGTCTGATCAAACGTTTCCATGCCGCTGGCGGTTATGGCGTACGTTGGGAGTCACATGTATATGCGGGTTATAAAGTACCACCACACTACGATTCAATGATCGGTAAGTTAATTACTTACGGTGAGAATCGTGACGTTGCAATCTCAAGAATGCGCAATGCATTAAGCGAGATGGTGATTGATGGTATTAAGACTAATATCCCATTACATTTAGACATTTTAAGTGATGAAAACTTCCAGAATGGTGGCACTAACATCCATTATCTAGAGAAGAAATTAGATCTAAAAGCGAAAAACGCGAAATAGATTCTAAACTTGCTCTAAATAAGAGTTAACCTCATTAAATATCAAAAAACCCAAGCGATTTACTCGTCTTGGGTTTTTTATTATACGCCTAAACTCAACTGGTATTACCTCTATAATAACCACCCTACTTATCTGCATTCCCCGTCTCACATTACCGATGAATATCTAAAACACGTTATAAAAATAAACGAAAAACACTAAGAAAAATATTCGCACAATACCGAACGCCAAAAAACACCTTAAAAACAACAGCTTAACATCACAGTGTGAATAACACCTTTCATATAGACCATTTATCCTGATTCTGCATATAATTTTTATTCATCATTGCTATAGGCATTCTTTTTTCGACCATTAAAAAAAGTACTATGTACAAACACCCCGTAATCACTATACATTTTATTGTAGTTTAATATCAGTTTTAACAATGAGATAGGATATTTCATTGCGTCAACAGCGTTAATTTGGGGAATATTATGAAGCTAAAACCTATACTTTCGGCGGCAATATTTACCGGCTTATTTTCAACAGCAGGTATTGCAGGGACGATCACTTCACAGGACGACAATGTGGTCGTTGGTTACTGGCACAACTGGTGTGACGGTGGTGGTTATAAGGGAGGTAACGCCCCTTGTATTGACCTCAGTGAAGTCAACCCACAATACAATGTAGTCAACATTTCATTTATGAAAGTTTATGATACCGCAGAAGGTCGAATCCCAACCTTTAAGCTAGACCTAACGATAGGTATGAGTGAAGCTGAGTTTATCGAGCAGATCAATACCCTTAACAGTCAGGGACGCAGTGTACTACTCGCCCTTGGTGGTGCAGATGCACATATCGAGTTAACTCGTGGTGATGAAAATGCACTCGCAGCAGAGATTATTCGTCTTACAGATCGTTATGGTTTTGATGGTCTCGATATCGACTTAGAGCAAGCTGCGATTACGGCGAAAGATAATCAGTTTGTTATCCCGACCGCATTAAAAATGGTGAAAGATCATTACCGTAAAACCGGAGACAACTTTATGATCACCATGGCGCCCGAATTTCCATACTTAACTGCAAATGGTGCATATACACCTTATCTGACCGAGCTCGATGGTTATTATGATTTTATTAACCCACAATTCTATAATCAGGGTGGCGATGGTCTCTGGATTGAAGGCGTGGGCTGGATAGCACAAAATAATGACGAGTTAAAAGAAGATTTTATTTACTATATTGCTGACTCTCTCATTAACGGCACGCGTAATTTCTACAAGATCCCACATGATAAACTAGTGTTTGGACTACCTTCGAGTAATGATGCCGCAGCCACTGGTTATGTCAAAGATCCTCAAGATTTATATCGTGCGTTTGATCGTTTAAAAGCACAAGGACAGCCACTGCGTGGTGTCATGACCTGGTCCGTAAACTGGGATATGGGTACAGACTCAGCGAACAATAGTTATAATCAGAAGTTTATTAAAGATTACGGCAATTTTATTCATAATCAATTACCGCCAGTCGTCGATATGACACCAACCTTGGCTGGTATTGTCGATACACGCATCGAACTTAATGCTAGCTTTAATCCTTTAACAGGAATTACCGCTAAAGATTACCTGGGTGATGACATCACAGGTAATATAGAGATATCAGGTCATGTTGATACTAATCAAGTCGGTGAATATCTATTAACGTACAGCGTCAGCAGTCATGATAAAACAGAAAACCAAGTACGTAAGGTAACGGTATACGAAGTATTACCAAGCGTTGAAGGTATCACAGATACCACGATTGTTATTGGGAGTCAGTTTGATCCAATGCAAGGGGTTACAGCAAACCATCCAACCCAAGGCGATCTCACCAGTAACATCACTGTCGCGGGAGAGGTAAATACCGATGTTGTAGGTAAATACGAGTTAACTTACACCTTAACCTACGGTCAAGATAATCAACAGATCATAACGAATAAACGTACTGTTACCGTGGTAAGCGATGCGATAAATGACAGTGACTGGCAAGCTGATACCATCTATGTTCGCGGAGACAAAGTCACTCATAACGGTTCAACCTGGACTGCGCATTGGTGGACAAAAGGTGAAGAACCAGGAACGACAGGGGAATGGGGAGTTTGGCGCAAGTAGTAAGTAACGAAACGCTTTATAAATACATAACTTAAAAAAATCCAGTATTAGCACACGTTAATACTGGATTTTTCATGATCTTTATTACTCACTGAACAGTGTATTACTTATCTGCTTTACCGGCCGCATTAGCAAACTTAGCCAACTGTTTATCTAACCAGAAAGGTGTCGCTTCGTTATCTTCACAACGTTCTTTACGACGAATCGCATTACGTACCATCATGGTACCTAACCAACGCACAGGTTCAGGTGGAAAGCCGCCTTTCGGCCCTGTCGTTAAGCCGTTATCACTCCATTTGTCATTATGGCCAAGTAACATAGATGATAATATTTTGCCACCGATCCAAGTCTGGCCAACGCCACTACCTGAATAACCAAAGCCATAATAAATATTGCCTACGTCTTCAATTTTACCAAAAAACGGCAGTCCAGTTGCAGAACGATCGGAAGGGCCAGTCCAAGTCACCGCAAACTCTTCATCCACCAACGTCGGAAATAATTTATCAAACGACTCACGTAATAACTTGCCATAGCGAGTCGCTTTATCGAATAAAGGTCTGACTGCATTGCCATAAGAGAAATGATTACCTCCCTTACCTAACATTAATCGGCCATCTGGCGTAGTACGGTAGTAATGCACAAAGGTACGTGAATCCAGCACGGTTTTACCGTCTACCAAACCCATTTTTTTCAGCTTTTCTGGTATTGGTTTAGTGATCGCCATATCTGAAGACACCACTACGATCTTATTTTTAAATTGTGGGAATTGCTCTAACATCCACGCATTCAAAGCCATCACAGATTTCGTCGCGTAAACAGTCCCTTTCGGAGTATTAATCACAATTTTATGCTTTGTGTTTTTATTGCTGTTGGTTGACGTAATCGAATTATCATTAATGGCCAACATCGGGGTTTTTTCATAAATACGTACCCCGAGCTGTTCTGCTACGCGCTTTAAACCACGTGCTAATTTACCTGGTTGTACACTTGCGGCAACAGGAGAGAAATACCCTGCTTGATGCAATTCAGACCCGGCATGTAACTGTACTTTCTTCGCTTCCCACGCCTGCCAACTGTTTAATTCATGTTTATCTAACGCGGCTAACGTTGCCTCTAAACCACCGCTTTGCGCAGTATTAGTCGCGGTAAATAGAGTCCCATCACGACGCAGTTCTGCATCAATTTTATACTTTAAACAAAAGGCTTCTATTTCATCCACGGCTTGTTCTGACGCTTTCACGAGTTCAACCGCCTGCGCTTCGCCATACAAACGTCGCATCGACAAGTACTTGGTCGACCACGTTAACATGCAACCACCATTACGACCCGATGCGCCACTACCACAGAAACTTTTTTCTATGATCATTACATCCAGTGTTGGTTGTTGCTGTTTTAGCTGAATCGCTGTCCATAACCCTGTGTAACCACCACCGACAATACATACATCTGCGACGGTATCTGCAGTTAGGGTTTGTGGTTCCACATTATTCCGGTAGTCATCTTCAAGATCCATCGCTTGTTGAAACCAAAAAGGTTGAAATTCAGGCTGTTTAGTCATGATCACACTCTGTGTACTTTTATTTTCATGTAACGAAAAATAGCTAGCCCTATGACTAGCTATTAACTTTAACCACACCCCTGAGGCTTAATGGTTACAAGCGACAGGTTATAAGGCTAAATGAACGATTATGGACGTTCGCCGGCGGCTAAACGTGCATCAATATCAGCAACTACTTGCGGCAGGTCAGCAATGGTATCGATCAGATAATGGGCCTTAAATGGCGTGAAGCGATCACGGGCTTTTTCACGCGACAAGTGTAATGTGGCTTCATCTGCTGCAAGGTATTCCGCTAACGTCAGACCGGCCTCGTTACCCGATAGCAATAAACCAACTGTCCACATACCTGCATTATGCCCTTCTTCAATGCCCGGAACTGAATCATCTACTTTAATACACGTACCAACATCGGTAACAGCCATATCAATCACATTCTTAAGTACCATATAAGGTGCTGGACGACCGCCTGCTGGTAAGTCATCAGTGGCGACAACACAATCAGGCACGTAGCCTTTTTCTGCAGCAACCGGAATTAGCTTGTCCATAACAACACGAGGGTAACCAGAACATGAGCCAATTTTAACGCCTTGCTGTTTTAAGCCATTCACAACATCGAGCGCATGTGGGATGGGATCGGCATGTTCACCAACTTTCGCTATCTGTAGCGGCATAAATGTTTCGTAAATCGCATCAATATCAGCGGTACTAATCGTCGAGCCAAACTGTGCTCGCCAACGCGCTGCAACGTCAGGTAATTCAGATACTGCTTTAATGTGATCCCATTTACCTAGTCCCATAGGTACACGCGCTTCCGCTAGACTAATATCAAAATCATATTGCGCTTTAAATGCCGCAATAAAAATAGTGGTTGGTGCAAATGAACCGAAATCAACAATAGTGCCCGCCCAATCAAAAATAACGGATTGAACATGACTCAGTTTTACGGATTGATCTTGTACGATGTTAGACATAATAATATTTTCCAAAGTAAGCTTTTATTAATGATTTTGTTACAGTTTTTCATGACACCTGATCTACTAACAATGCAGTTAAGCACGACAACACTGCGATGCAGACAGCGATCAACGGTGTATTAACCTCTAAGTTAGTAATCACTTCACTCATGCACTCAATTCCCAATATTTAGCAGTTTCCATCGCCACTAACAAGCGCTGGATATCACTTGGATGTACATCACCAATATTACCAATACGGAAACAGTCAGCGTTTGATACCTTACCAGGATAGATAACAAAGCCTTGCTCTTTCAGACGGTTGTAAAATTCTTTAAATTGGTAATCTCTGTGTGCTGGAGAGTAGAACGAGGTAATAATTGGTGAATGTAAGGACGCATCAAGTAGCGTATCAAAACCCAGCTTCGCCATTCCTGCGACTAAGGTCGTTTGGTTTTCTTGGTAACGTTGATGACGCGCCGCAATACCGCCTTCTTCTTCAAGTTCCAATAACGCTTGGTAAAATGCACGCACAGTGTGGGTTGGTGAGGTAAAGCGCCACTTGCCACCATTTGTTTCCATACAATGCCATTGGTCATAAAGATCTAATGATAACGAACGTGCTAGCCCTTTGCATTTTTCCAGTTCACTTTGGCGTGCAATCACAAAACCAAAACCCGGTACACCTTGAATACACTTGTTGGCTGAACTGATCAGGAAATCAACCCCCAACTCAGCCACATCCAATGGAATACCGCCAAAGCTCGACATCGCATCCAAGATCACGATCTTGCCATGTTGTTTAGCCATTTTGATTACATCATCAATAGGATTAAGCATGCCAGTTGTCGTTTCGCAGTGCACAATCGCGACGTGGGTAATACTGTCATCGGCGATTAATTTCGCTTCCACTTCAGCGATACTGGGTTGCGCAGTTTCACCCGGTGCAATCACGTCACAGGCAATATTTAAATAATCTGCAATCTGGGCTATACGGGCACCATAAGCACCGTTATCAACCACCAGCAGTTTGCCATCAGTAGGAATAATACTGCCGATTGTCGCTTCTACCGATGCAGTGCCACTTCCTTGCATCAATACACTGGTATAACCCGCTTGCTGGGTTGCTAGTTGAACTAACTTAGCGCGGATAACTTCAACAATGTCTTTGTTATATTCATCATCCCAAGTACACCAATCTTTTAGCATGGCTTCTCGTACACTTGCTGTAGTAGAAAGTGGACCCGGTGTTAGTAATAAATATTCATTTTTCATCTCTGCTTCCATTTGGACTATACCAGTTGATGAGAACTCTAGCAGTGGATGACTAGCTTGGTAAATAGCCCAACAGCAGAATTCATAAAAGGTTCATACTCACGAGTTTTAGAAAAACACCGGGACAAAAACGCAAATATAAAAAGAGATGAAACATCCTAATTAATTGAATTTAAATAAGTTGATCATATTTCTGTCACAAAACAACTCTATCATCGAACTCAACAAATCTGGTGCAGACCAGAATCAACCGTTAATAATTTTTGGAGTTACACGAATGAAACAACGTTGGATTATAGGTTCTATCGCTGCCTTAGGCGCCTTATTCACTGCACCAGTATTTGCCGCAGAAGAAGTGGTGGTTTACACCGCATTTGAAACTGATGTGTTAGCGAAATACAAAATCGCCTTTGAAAAAGCTAACCCTGATATCGAAATAAAATGGGTGCGAGATTCAACAGGTATCATGACGGCAAAATTACTTGCCGAAAAAAATAACCCGCGTGCAGAAGTTGTTTGGGGACTGGCAGGGTCATCAATGGCACTGCTTAAAAGATCCGGTATCCTGAAACCTTATTCACCAAAAGGCGTCGAAAACCTGCGAACTAGCATGATTGACCCAGAAGAAAACAAAGCTTGGTATGGTAATGATGCTTGGTTTAATGCCATCTGCTTTAACGAATACGTAGCAAAACAGTACAACCTACCTAAACCGACATCATGGGATGACCTGCTTAAGCCTGTCTACAAGGGTCATATTGCGATGCCAAACCCAGCATCATCGGGCACAGGTTATATGCAAGTATCGGCATGGTTACAAACCATGGGTGAAGATAAAGGTTGGAAGTATATGGCCAAACTGGATGACAATATTGCACATTACACCCATTCAGGTTCAAAGCCTTGTGTACAAGCAGGCATGGGCGAAGTAGCGATCGGGGTATCGATGGCATTACGTGGCGCAAAACTAAAAACCCAAGGCGCGCCACTTGACGTGATCTTACCTGCCGGTGGTATTGGTTGGGAATCAGAAGCGGTTGGCCTTGTTAAACCATCTGCAACAGCCAAGCGTGTTGTTGATTGGTCAATCTCAAAACAAGCCAATGAATTATATAATGAATCTTATGCATTAGTCGGTCATAAGGACGTCAGTAAAGCCGTAAAGAACTATCCAAACGTACAAGAAGCGATGGTTGCAATGGACTTTAGTAAAATGGCTAATGATCGTAAAGATGTACTGCATACATGGTCAGAAAAATTCGATTCAAAATCTGAAGCGAGATAATGATTAATCGAGCTAATTAAACATCAAAGCTAGGCGTTATTTATAATGCCTAGCTTTATCGTTTATGGACAATTATTATCCACATAAAAAATATTAAACACCCATCCTGAATTACTATAAATAATTGTAAAGACTACCAAAAACACTCTAACCGTCATCTAACTGTCATCAAACTGTCACTAACGCTGCCTACCATACTGGTATAGTCCAAATAACTTATGAGTAGTCAGATGAGCACGTATCTCAACATCAATAACCTTGTTAAAAAATTCGGTGATTTCACCGCATTAAACGATATTTCTTTGCAGATCAATCAAGGCGAGTTCATCTGCTTTTTAGGTCCTTCTGGTTGCGGTAAAACCACCCTACTTCGTGCTATTGCCGGATTAGATTTAGCAACATCGGGATCTATTTTACAAGACGGTAAAGACACTACCTTCTTACCGCCAGAAAAACGTAATTTCGGTATTGTATTTCAATCTTATGCCTTGTTTCCCAACTTAACGGTTGCCGAAAATATCAGTGTGGGTTTACACAACCAAGGTAAGTCAGTGGCCGAAGCGGTGGACATTGTTAACCATTGGTTGGGGATTATTGGTTTAGCTGATTCTGCGCCTAAATACCCGAACCAACTATCTGGAGGCCAACAACAACGCGTTGCACTGGCTCGAGCATTAGCGTTATCACCGGGATTATTACTGTTAGATGAACCACTTTCAGCACTGGATGCCCAAGTGCGTTCTCATTTACGTGAAGAGATCCGTACCCTACAACGTAAACTCGGTATTACTACTATCATGGTAACCCATGACCAAGAAGAAGCCTTAGCGATGGCAGACCGTATCGTGGTCATGAATCACGGTGTGATTGAACAAGTGGGTACCCCACAAGAAATTTACGATAAACCCGCATCACGTTTTGTCGCTGAATTTGTCGGTAACATGAATTTCATTGCCAGTTCAGTGATCAGCAGCCAGCAAATTCGTATTGCTGAAACCCTGCTACCAAAACCAAAAGAGACGTTAAACCGTGGTGACATGTTTGACTTAGCTGTGCGCCCTGAAGACATTCAATTTAGTGATGATCCGCAAGGTTTGCCCATACAAGTTAAAGCAATGGAATTCCAAGGGACTTATGTGCGAGCAGAGTGCCAACTAACGGGCAATATGAATGCACCTATAATTAAAGTTGACGTACCGATTCGTGAAGTTAGAGCGCTCGGTTTAAACAATGGCGAATTTCGTCGTATTCGTTATAGCGACAATTACACCCATATATTCCCACGTAAACGAAGCAACTCATCAACCACAGTAAACACACAAGCGGTAGAGGCTTAATATGGATACGATCATCAATAAAAAGCTGATTACGCCAAATTATATACAAAGACTCACACTGGCGTTTAGCCGAGATAGCGCCATTCTTGCCAGCATTTTAATTATCTTAACTGTGCTGATGGGCTTTTTCATTTTAGCGCCGATGTTCACCATGTTTGCCAAAAGCGTCCAAGATATTAATGGTCATTTTATTGGTTTAGCAAATTTCACCGCGTATTTTGCATCCAGTGCTATGCTCAACTCGATTGCAAATACAGTCACGGTGGGATTAGTAACAACAACGATTGTTGGGGTATTAGCCTTTAGTTATGCTTATGCATTAACACGTAGCTGCATGCCATTTAAAACTTTATTTCAAATTATTGGCTCGGCGCCGATCTTAGCGCCATCATTATTACCAGCACTGAGTTTAATTTACTTATTCGGTAATCAAGGCATTGCCAAAGAGCTACTCGGTGGTGCATCCATTTACGGTATTGTCGGTATAACCATCGGCCTGACATTCTGGACCTTCCCTCATGCGCTAATGATTTTAACCACGGCATTACGCACTTCCGATGCCCGTTTATATGAGGCGGCAACCGTATTAAAAAATCATCCGATCAAAACATTTTTCATGGTGACCCTACCCGCAGCAAAATACGGCGTGATTAGCACACTCATTTTAGTGTTTACCTTAGTCGTGTGTGATTTTGGTGTACCCAAAGTGATTGGTGGCAGCTATAACGTGCTGGCAACGGATATCTTCAAGCAAGTCGTTGGTCAGCAAAATTTTGCCATGGGGGCAGTAACCAGTGTGTTACTGTTATTACCTGCAGTACTGGCTTTTGCCATTGATCGTCACGTGCAGCGTAAACAACAAAATCTATTTGATTCACGCTCTGTCGCTTACACACCCAAACCAGATAAATTACGAGATGGTATCTGTTTCTTATTCTGTAGTTCGATAGGCTTGGCGATTATCACCATTATCGGCATGGCAATATATGCATCATTTGTCACATTTTGGCCATGGAACTTAACCTTAAGCTTTAACAATTATAACTTTAGTGAAGTGAGTACCTATGGCTGGTCGCCTTATTTTAACTCATTAACGTTAGCAAGCTGGGTTGCTGTTATTGGTACTATAATTATTTTTATTGGTGCCTACGTGATTGAAAAAGGCCGTGGTTTTGGCCCAATTCGTCAACTATTACAAATGATCACTATTATTCCAATGGCGGTACCAGGTATCGTATTAGGCTTGGGTTATATCTTCTTTTTTAATGACATAAACAACCCACTAAATGGCCTATATGCAACCATGCTCTTACTGGTGGTTAATACCGTGGTACATTATTACACGGTTGGTCATATGACAGCATTAACGGCGTTAAAACAATTACCGGCAGAGATAGAAGCGATTTCAGCATCGATAAAAATGCCACAGTACAAATCATTCTTTGTCATTACGCTGCCAATTTGTACGCCAGCTATCATGGATATAGCAGCTTATCTGTTTATCAATGCATTGACCACCACATCAGCCGTTGTATTCTTGTATGCAACCGATACAATTCCAGCATCAGTGTCAGTATTAAATATGGATGATGCCGGACAAACAGGTTCTGCGGCAGCGATGGCTGTGATGATCTTAATCACCGCGGCGATCGCTAAAGTGATTCATTTAATTGCGGCATCGTTTATCAATAAACGAACTCAGGCTTGGCGTCAACAAAATTAATAACAGACCATTTATTGCTGCCTGGCACTGACATCGCTAGGTAGCTTATCGCTCGACCCCACTTGTTCGGCATAAAATAAATGAACTAGCATCAGAGGCTTTTGTGCAATACCTAAAAATTAAAGAAGAAATCCTACAGCAAATCGAATCGGGATTATTAACCTCAGGACAAAAGTTAACGTCAGAGCGCAAATTAGCAGAGGCATTCAATACTACCCGCGTGACGCTACGCGAAGCATTGTCTTTATTGGAATCTGAAGGTCGGGTATATCGTGAAGACCGTCGCGGCTGGTTTATTTCCCCAGAACCATTACGTTATGATCCAACCAATACCACCAATTTTCACAATCTCGCTCTTAGCCAACAGCGCATTCCGAAAACAGAATTGCTCAGTGCAAGCATAGTACCAGCCGATAAACATATCGCTCAATTATTACAAATAACACCACAGACTGAAGTCATCCGTATCCATCGCATCCGTTATTTAGAAGAACGTCCGGTTGTTCTTGTGACGAACTATGTATTACCTGAACGACTACCAAACTTACTCAGCCACGATTTATCGGCGTCATTAACCGATATTTATCAACAACACTATGATACGCTTTATCAAAGCACCCATTATCGGATCCGTTCATCGTCATTAGTTGCCGACACTGCCGCCCCATTACGTGCGACGTCAGGCTGCGCAGCCATGTATATAGAGCGAGTGAATCATGATCAACATGGCCAGCTACTTGATTGTGATTTGGAGTATTGGCGCCATGATGCGGTAACGATTGAAGCGCAAGCGACTCGCCAGAAATAAACATGAGTAATAGACTATTCCAATAATTCATCGTATATAAGCATCAAACATCGCGCTTTAAAGAGTAAAATAGGCTGTACTTTGTCAATGATTAAAAATAATGTAACATATCAATCAAGCTCGACTAATATAGTCATTGAATGCCCTATGTAAGTACACGCATATTTAACACTCTAAATGATAGGAATTTTATCCATGGAATATCTTGAAAAACTACTAGAGCAAGCCCCTGAGATTGCCGCTATTTACGGCACAAAAATATTATTAGCGTTAGTCATTTTTATCGTCGGTAAATACCTTGCTGGCGTAATGAAAAAAATGACCTCAAAATTACTGCTTAAACGTAATATAGATAAAACAGTAGCTTCTTTTATAAGTAACATGGCATGGACGCTGGTATTTATATTTACCATCATCGCCACCCTTAGCCAGTTTGGGGTGCAAACAGCCTCTCTGGTTGCGATTGTCGGTGCCGCAGGTTTAGCCATCGGTTTAGCTTTGCAAGGTTCACTTTCCAACTTTGCCGCGGGGGTACTTATCGTCATCTTCCGTCCTTGTCGTATCGGTGATTACATTGAAGCTGCGGGTGTAGCAGGTACAGTTGATGAAATTACCATCTTCTCTACACGCTTAATCACACCAGATAACAAAGTTGTGATCGCACCGAATGCCGCAATCATGGATGGTACAATTACTAACTATTCTGCATTAGGCCAACGTCGTTTAGACCTTGTGGTTGGCGTATCATATGACGCAGATATTAAGCAAACGAAAGCGCTTTTAATTAATGTTATCAAAAACAACGAATTTACCCTACAAGATCCAGATTACACAGTAGGTATCCTAGAGTTAGCAGACTCATCAGTGAACTTCGCGGTACGCCCTTGGGTTAGGACTAGCGATTACTGGGGTGCTTATTTTAGCATGCAAGAAGAGCTTAAACTTGCACTTGACGCTGCTGGTATTGCGATCCCTTATCCACAATTAGACTTGCATATACAAGGTAATCCAACACCACCAGCAAGCTAATGTTTAGCGATAGATAATTTTTATAGGTTCTTTACTATAAACAAAAATGGGAGCCAAATATGGCTCCCATTTTTATTGCTATGAATCTTTTTAGCAGTCTTGAACACTCAAAGATCACGACGTTCAAATAACGGTCCTTCTTTAAAGCTATATCCGCTAATATGGCTATGCGGTAAACTGCCCACCGCTTTGCCAAACTGGCGTTTATCTAAATTGATCAGATTCATGTGATCACCCGATTCAATAAACAATTGTTCCTGTTCAAACAACGTATCATCCACCAGCATATCCATACCATAAATCTGCCCGAGTGAGGGGATCGCCCCGGGTTCACAATCTTGAAATAGCGTCGCTAATTCATGCTCTGCCAATAAATAATACTGCTTTCCTGTTTGCCGATTAATCTCACCAATTAATACATGCTTGTTTGCAGGTACTACCGCCATGAGATAATCGCCGCCAATGTCGCGTAAAATGACCGCTTTAGTGACTTGTGAACTAGGAACGTGTGCAGATAGTGCAGAATTAAATGAACTTGCGGTGTGACGATGCTTAACTAAACTAAAATCAATATTGTGACTAGCCAAAAACTGGCCAACTTTGGTTGCCATACTCATTTCAGCCTCCATAAAATACTCTTTCAACAAGCAAAGTATGGAAGCTAAATCGCCACAACGCGAGTTAATCACGCATTATTTAATGAATGATATTAAACTGCACTTATTCTATATTTACGCTGTTTGTAACGCAGTAAAATAATGGCTAATAGTGCATAGACAAACCCTTGAATTAACAACTGAGTTTGAAAGTGTCTTACCATCTCAAAATCGGCGCCCATTTGATTTAATTGCAACAAACCTTGAATAGCGGCGGTACTTGGGAATAATTGCGATACTGCGACGAGCCAAGTTGGAATTTCACTCACAGGCCAAATAAAACCACTACTGAACAATACCGGCATTGAGCTAAATAAAATAACCTGTGTCGCCGTTTCAGCTTGGTTATACAATTGCCCTAAGGCCACCCCAAGACACACTACGGCCAACAAGAAAGGGACCAATAGCTTAAGGATATCCCATGCTGCCGCCAGGCGGTTGACACCATAAATATCCAATGCAAAACCAAAGTAATACAAACTAAATACCAGATACAAACTGAGGAACACGCAGCTACGCGCCAGTAACAACAATGTCGGTGATGCGGTTAACCAATAACCTTGCTCTTTCGCCCTTGAACGTTCGTTTTGACTGCCAGATAAGATACCACTGCCAATTAATAACGTTTGCTGCAAGATCAGAATAAACACCGCTGGCACCACGTAATCCAAATAACCATTAACCTGATTAAACACAGGTTGTAGGTTTAACGAAGCGGGCTGCCATTGTTGCTTAGCTAACAAGATATTTTCTTTATCAACCGTTAATCTCGCCACTTTAATCTGCGCTGATAATGTTCCGCCCGCTTTCAGGATCCCCGATGCGATGGTCGAATACGTCATAAAATAAGTAGCATCACCACCTAGCGATAAGGTGACCGCTTTTTTCATCAATAAATCACGGCGGAAATGTTCAGGAATAATTAAGAACCCTTTAATTTCTCCTTGCTCAATTAACGCTTCAGCATCCCTGACAGAATCAACTTGACCAGTAATACGGGTATCAGGACTGGCATTAACCATGCGTATTAATTCGCGACTCATCGAACTGCGATCATAATCAATAACCACTATTTCAGCATTTCTTGATACTTGCTGAGAATACGGTAACGGATATAAGATCGAGTACATAATAATGCCACCAAATATAGTCAACAAAATACTACGGTCGGCAAAAATACTTTTTATTTCGAGTACAACAAGTGCCAAGAATTTATTCATCTTCATGCCCCATTGCTGGCTTGTTTATATTATTCAAAACGGCGAGCTCACGATGGCGCTTAATACGAAATATTGCCACAACTAGCGTCAATACAAAGAAGCCTAATGACGTGAGTTGCGGTAACAAGGTCATAAAGCCTTGCCCGTAATTAACCTGCCCTATTTGCAACTGCATATAATGCGTAATCGGTAATAACGAACGCCATATTTGTGCTAGCTGCGGCATACTTTCTGCTGGAAATGTCACTCCCATAAATGCAAATGCTGGGGCTGAATAGGCCGCGCCCATACTAATTGCTTGGGTCAGGTCCATCGTTAATGTAAAGATAAATAATGCTATCGCTTGACCTGCTAATACCCCCGCAACCAGAATTAATAATAAATAACCCCAGTTGCCATGCATGGGCAAACTTAAATAACCGTAAAAGAAACTTAAAAATAATAAACCATGGACAACAGAAAGTAAGGTATAGGGTAGTAACTTGCCAATCACAGCACTAACGACCGCACCATCCGCACGCTGAAACCAGTTATTTTGGGTATTGTTTTTATATTCCAACCCAAATGCCAACAGCACCGACACCAAAATAAAGATTTGCCATAGCGCAGGAATAGCGGCTGTGACCAAGAAAGGTACATAATTAGTTGACGCATTATAAAGCGGGTTAACTTGCGTTGATATCGGCGCGACAGCCCCTTTAATCACAGCTAGGTTCCCCCCACTCGCCAATGTTTTAACCGCATCAATTTGTGCTGTAAACGTGGCAAAGGTCTTCGCCATATTTGACGATACCAACTTACCAATTAACACGTACTGCGCATTGTAGAAAGTACTGACTTCTGGGGTCATCGCGAGATAAATTTGCTTTTCAAACTCACGCGGAATATACACGACAGCATACACCTCACCACGCTGCATTAGTGCTTTACCTTCGGCAAGACTTGTCAATTGAGCCGTCACCGCAAGCGAAGGACTGCCATCAATATAACGCACCAAGCTGCGTGACAATCGGCTGTGGTCTTGATCAACAACCGCGACAGAAAGATCACGTGGAATCCCCTGTGAAAAAATAGCATACACCAACAACATGCAAGCAATTGGTAACCAAGTCACCAATGATAGTTGCCATTTCGATGCCAATATCAGTTGGTTTTCCCGCTGCCAAACCGCTTTGACCTGAGTAATAAATAAACTCATCATCAAACCAACTTACTGCGCTGTCGCTGACGGAGCCAGCTCAACTAATACACTCATACCGACACGTAGATCAGCAATAGGCTTAACAGGTCTTGCTTCAATTTCAAAAGTACGTAAATCGAACCCTTTCGCACTGTCTGTCGATCTCCAAGTCGCATAATCCCCCATCACTGCAATATGAGATATTTGATATTGGTATGTTGCCTCACCTAACGCTGGAATACGCGCCGTTAATATCGTGCCTTTTTTCAACCGTGGTAATAAATCCTCACGAATATTAAATACCGCCCAGCTATCGTTAATATCGACAATACTCACCACAGGAAAACCAGTCGGTGCAAGCTCACCCTCTTTTAATAATATCTGTACCACTTCACCATCACGCTGTGCGTATTGCTTGGTATCTTTAGTATAAGACTCGACTTCAGCAACCACACCTTCCGCCATGCGTTCTTGCTCGATAGCCGCTTGTTTGGTTTCTTTACGCGCCCCTTCTTTAGCCATTTGATAACCTTGATACGCGGCATTTTGAGTATATTTAGCTGCTTGCCACTTGGTGTAGACTTCATCACGTTTTTGCTCAGGCAATACTCCGTCTTTATAAAGATTATCAACTCGCTGATAGGTTTTTTCCATCAACTCCGCTGCCGCTTGAGCTTTTTTCCACTGATCGTTAGCCGCAATAACTTGCTGTTCACGGGCACCTGATTCAGCTTGCTTACGCATCGCACTTGCCGCAGAACGACCCGCTTTTGCTTGCGCCAACTTAGCCTCTAATTCAGGACTCGCCAGTGAGAAGATTAATTGCCCTTGGCTAACCAATTCGCCTTTTTTTACGTCTACCGAGGCAATACGCCCCGGGATCTTAGACGATATATTATATTGCTCGGCTTCTATTTGACCTTGTAACAATATGCTTTTCGGCTCGTAAGCACTATTGAATTCAAATACCAGCCAGCCAATAACAGCGAGTGCGACTACCGCAATGATGCCTGTTTTAACGTTACTCATTTATTTAACCTCGATACCATTGATTTTTAGATAGTCCATAAAGCGATCGATATCGCCGCTAACAGATAGTAATTGTGCAAGTGATTTAACATAGTTATAGCTTGCAGATAGACGCTGAACACGAATACTCGTTGCATATAACTGTGCATCGGCCATTTCCAGTGATGTTGATAGACCTTGGCTAAATGCCTTTTGACGCAGTACCACAGTTTCTTCTGATAACGCTTGGCTCGATGCCAAAGAATTATATTCTTCTAACGCTTGGCTCATTTCGGCATAGGTTTTCTCCACTAGAATGGATAAATCTTGCTGCATTTGCATTTGTAATAAGTTCACACGACGTACTGAACTTTTTGCTGCAACAACTTCTTGCGAAGTACCCGAACGCTCAATAATAGGAATACGAACACCAACACCGACCATCCATTCTGGTACCGATTGGCCCATAACAGAGTCATCAGAATATAAATTATAATTACCGTACAGCATCACTTCTGGTAGATGCTTAGCGAAAGCCATTTCAACCATGCCTTTAGCTTGCTCACGCTTGGCATTTAAAACCGCAATACCAGGATGGTCTGTTAATGTTTTGCTTAAATATGGCGTTACAGAAGTCGCACTGTTATTCACAAATAACGGCGTGGTTGGTAATACCGAATCTTGCTGTTTTAACATCTTGGTTAACGCAAGTTTGGCAATTTCATAATCACGTAGCGATTTTTGCGCTTCAATTTGCGCTTTGTCTAACGAGACTTGCGCCATAAGTCGTTCAACTTTGGCTATTTGACCTTGCTGTTCTAATTTAATCGCGTGATTAAGGTGATCGGCTAAAGCATCCACCGCATCGAGACGAACTTGATACACTTGCTCGGATAACACCACCCCAAAATAATACTGCACCAATTGCGTAAATGTCGCACGCGTAGCTAAATCATAATTACTTTCCGCTTCACTCACTTGTGCTTCACGAATATCTTGTGCCGCGGTAATTCGACCGCCAGTATAAATCGGCAATACTGCATTCAATGAAGAGTGAGCTACATTTTGATTGGATAACGGGACGCTATTAGGGAGCATTCCAGCTATTATAGGGGAAATAGCACCCACTTTTCCTTTCACCCCTGATGTATCGATTTCTATCGGTTTATCTAAATGAGTATATGACCCCGTAATATCAACATTCGGCAAATAGAGCGACTTCGCTGCACTCTGTAATGCTTCAGAGTGCTTCACTTCTTCTTTTTTTGCTTGCAATGCATCATTTTTCTGCACTACTTGATACCAAGCTTCAGAAAAATCGATAGCAGCAGCTTGTACATTACAACTTAATGCAATGGCAGAAATAACGCCATAAAAGACTGTTTTCATACTTTATTCCTAAAATCACGCCGTTGTGGCATAGCCCGTTGATATTAATTAATTAATATCAAACAATTAAACAACGATGGGTAATATTTTCAATAACTGTACACACGGTCACGTTTATACAATAACAACCACAAATAGAGTTTATACTCTAAAAATAGAATGTAGAAGATGACAATGAATAACCAAGAACGAATGATAACGTATAAATTTGTTGATAACTATGTCAGTGTTAGACTAATTTTAATAACGCTTAGTCCATAAGCGCACAACTGTAGATGTTAATGCGCCATAGTTAGGTCCATAAAAAACGTAAAATTGCATTTAATTATCATATTCCGATGGTGTCTTATGGCTTAGGTGCGTACAATTATGCCCACGAAATAACTGAGAGAAAATCGATGCCTTGGATCCAATTAAAAATTAATGCTAACGAAGAAACAGCTGAGAAGATAAGCAACATGCTATCTGGCGCAGGAGCAAGTGCTGTCACATTTATGGACTCACAAGATACACCAATCTTTGAACCACTGCCGGGTGAAACACTGCTTTGGGGTGATACTGATGTAACAGGTTTGTTTGATGCAGATAAAGACATGCAGCCAATCCTCGCTTTCTTAGCAAAAACCAAGGTATTAGGTCCAGATTTCCGCTATAAATTAGAATTATTAGAAGATAAAGATTGGGAACGCGAATGGATGGAAAACTTTCATCCAATGCAGTTTGGTGAGCGTCTATGGATCTGCCCAAGCTGGCGCCCAGTGCCAGATGAAAATGCCGTTAACGTCATGCTTGACCCAGGTTTAGCATTTGGTACTGGTACCCACCCGACTACCGCCTTATGCCTAACATGGTTAGATGGCCAAGATTTAGCTGGTAAAACCGTTGTCGATTTCGGTTGTGGCTCTGGTATCTTAGCAATCGCAGCACTTAAACTAGGCGCAAAACGTGTGATCGGGGTAGATATCGACCCACAAGCTATCTTAGCAAGTCGTGATAACGCTGAACGTAATGGCGTTGCAGACCAAATTGAATTGTATTTACCCGCAGATCAACCTGAAGGTATCAAAGCTGATATCGTGGTTGCGAATATCCTTGCAGCACCACTACGTGAGCTATCAGGGCTTATCGTCAGCTTCTTAAAACCAGGTGGTAAACTGGCCTTATCTGGTATTTTGGATCACCAAGCAGCAGAATTGAACGAAATTTATCGTCAGCACTGTATCATGGATGAACCAACATTCTCTGATGAGTGGGCACGCTTAAACGGCCAAATCAAATAATACTAGCCATACTGTTTATTCTACATAAGCAAATTCAAAAACGAGGCTTGTGTAGATAAAACGAACAGTAAGTACGTAAAAAACGTGCGAACAGTAATTAATCAGGCTAAAATGCAAGCTATCTCAATTTCACATTTAATCTAAGTGAAAATTGAATAATAAGTAATTTAGCTCGATTATCTGTTGTTATAATTTGATTTTGAGGTGTTTTTTTTACTATTTAATGATTTTAACTAAAAAAATATTCAATAGTCTAATTATTAACCTTTTAACTCGGGTGAAAACTGCGTAACATACGCCGCCTTAGAGCAAATGAGCCGCAACAGATGAAAATAGGTCCTTATCTTCTGGATAACCAACTATTCTTGGCTCCAATGGCTGGTGTTACTGACCGCCCATTCCGTCAACTTTGTCGTGAATTGGGTGTTGGTATGGCCGTGTCAGAGATGTTATCGAGTAACCCTCGAGTTTGGTCTTCAGAAAAATCGCAACAGCGTATGGATCATGCTGGCGAAACCGGGATCCGTTCAGTGCAAATCGCAGGTGCAGATCCGGCGTTGATGGCAGCAGCCGCGCAGCATAATGTAAAAAATGGTGCGCAGATCATTGATATCAACATGGGTTGTCCTGCGAAAAAAGTGAATAAAAAAATGGCTGGGTCTGCATTAATGCAACATCCGGAGCAAGTGAAGCTAATCTTAGACGCGGTAACGAACGCGGTTGATGTACCAGTAACACTAAAGATACGTACCGGTTGGGATCCAGAAAATCGCAATGGTATACAGATAGCAGAAATCGCAGAGCAAGCTGGAATTCAAGCCCTTGCGGTTCATGGTCGTACTCGAGCCTGCCTGTATAAGGGCAATGCAGAATACGACACTATAAAAGCGATTAAAGCTAGCATTAGCATTCCTGTGATCGCGAATGGTGATATTGATAGCCCAGAAAAAGCAAAGCAGGTACTTGAGTACACAGGTGCAGACGGTCTTATGATCGGACGTCCCGCTCAAGGTAATCCTTGGATTTTTCGGGAAATAAATCACTATCTTAAAACAGGTGAAAAATTACCCGTACCAACTGCAGACGAAGTTCGCCGAGTCATTTTGCAACATGTCGAAAACCTACACCAGTTTTACGGTGAGTTTAAGGGCGTTCGATTTGCACGCAAACACGTCGGTTGGTACATACAACACCAGACTAATGGTGTTGAGTTTCGTAAAAGCTTTAATGCATTGGAGAGTTCTGCTGAACAACACCTTGCATTAATGAAATATTTTGATGATTTAAGCTAACGAGAAGAGCAATATATGTTTGAACAAAATCTGGCTCCTAGTGCCCTAACAACTACTGCAACCGTGCAACAAGCTGAGCAAATTGTACAGAAACCATTACGTGATTCTGTCCAACAAGCACTACGAAATTACCTTGCACAATTAAATGGCCAAGACGTAGAAAACCTTTATGACTTGGTATTAGCAGAAGTTGAAGCGCCAATGCTAGATATCATTATGCAGTATACTCGCGGTAACCAAACCCGTGCAGCTGTGATGATGGGCATCAACCGTGGTACTCTTCGGAAGAAACTAAAACGTTACGGTATGAACTAAGCGTCATTGTCATAACGTAATGTAATAAAAAGCCAGCCCTGATAAATCAGGACTGGCTTTTTTTATACACAAAATAAGATGTGCCAATAAAATGAATAAATTATATTTCCGGCGTTAATACTTGATATACATATCCGGGTAATTCAGAACTCAACTTAGTCGCTAATCGTTGCTCTAATAATTGCTCACTTTGTGCAGAGATCTTAAATGGCCAACGTTTATTACTAATACTGCTGTTGCCATCCATCACATTCAATACAATGTTGCCACGTAACCAATACCACGCCTGACGTTGTTCTACAGCGCCTTTATCCAATGTTAATACTAGTTTGTATTGGCTATCATCTTTTAGCTGTACGCCAACCTCTGACGCCCCTCCCTGCAAAGACAATAACGCTTGCTCATCTGTTGCCAACGTTGAAAATGATAATGCAGCTAAACGGCTTTTAATCATTTTAGTTAAGGTTTCGACCGAATATTCAACGTTAATGTCATTCCCTGTCACAACTCGTAGATTATTATTGTCATTTAAGCGTGTAATTTGGCGCTGACGGGCACTTTCTAATGAACTAAGGGCAATAAGAGGGTTCGGCGCTTGCTGCTCAGCATACTTCACTGCTGCACTTGTTTGTTCATCTGCAGCGCGTATTGACTGCATAAATAATGCCGCCGCAGGTGCTTTTTTCATTACTGCGAGACTAGACTGCTCACCGCTAACCGGATCCTGCCAGCGTTCGACAATACGGGTGCCTTGCAGAACTTGTTGCGCTTGCGTGTTTACAAAACGAGATAAGGTTTGCTTGTTATCGACCTGACGAATAGTACTGCCACTGGCATTACTTTGACTGATACTTGCTTCGCTAAAATCAATACTTTCATCAGCAATCGATACTTCAAAAATTTTTGCTAAATTAGCTAATGCACGATTATCTGCCACACTAGCCGATTTCGCTTGACCAGATGCGCTTAAATAAACGTTTTCAGGATAGTTAACATCAGCACCGTCTAACCAAGCTGGACGTTCAGGGGTACTACTACACGCGCTCATCAAGATTGCAGCAGCAGAAATTAAACTGGTAGAAAAGAATTTATTTATCATATGTTCGAGTCCTGTAACAAGCCGTTACTTGAACGCTAGCCCACATTGAATATAGGGCCAGCAATTCATGAATAACTAAGGTGATAAGGTGTAGTATGCCTTTTTAGCGGCACTTGAATAGAATAGTAAAACGGTTTTACCCGGCTTCAATAACAAAGGCTTCGCACTAACAACAACCGGAACATCGCTAATATTCGTCATTGCTACCGTCTCTGAACTCGGGTCATCCATACTAACAAGATTATCTTTATCATTAGCAAGTGTTGTATTTGACTGCGGTAAACTAAATCCGTTGTCAGATTCAGCGGCACTATTGCTAGTCTTATCGGTAATACTTGCGGTTGCATTAACTAATGTTGGGTCAACTGATGCTGCTAATACAGGTATAACGGGCGCGATATCAGTAACAGATAAGCCTCTAGTCTGGCTTGGTTGCTGTAAATAATAAGCGCCTGGATCTAATGCCAAACGTTGCACTTGAATACTCGCCGGTAGCATATTCCAGCTACGTACATCAGCCATTTCACTGACCATGCTAGTAACATTCAATAACAAGGTCGCTAATCCACCCTCGTCATTTTTCTTCACTTCGTGTAATGCAGTTTGTTTAATAATAACCCGCGCTAATGCTGCTGCATATATATCAGCAGACTCAGCATCAAGATCGGCACGTGCTAATAAGTTTACATCATCAAATATTTCAGTTTCGGCCGTTTTACCAAGTACGCTAAAGCGCCAAGGTACAGGTTTAACATAATCATTGTCATAATAAGGTAATGCCAAGGAAATGTTATAGCCTAAACTTGGTACATAAACACTTAAATAACGTTGTTGCTTCGCTGATACAACACCGCCCCAATATACTAAGACCAACTGACTTTTACTGCGATCAGGCGACTTTACGTCATGGCCAAATTTTTTCACATATTTAGCATGTTCAGAGCTGAGACCTAATTGCTTAGACGCAAGCAGTAAGCTGTCTTGCAATACTCTCGGTATCTTGATCTTACTGGTTTGCATTACTTGGTAAGCTTGGCGATAACTGATCATGGCATTATCGGTTTCACCGCCAAGTTCATACACCAAACCGCCCAAATAATAACTACTTGATACTAGCCCTGATAATCCATTATCCGACAGCCCTTTTGCCAACTCTTGCATTTGCAATACTTCAACACGGGCGCCATCAAGGTCATCCTCCATCAAGTAAGACAAGATCAATAACTGCTGTAATAACATTCGTTCACTGGCAGTACTGGTATAGCTCCGTAACGTTTCATTAACAGTTACAGCGCCAATGTTTTCGCTAACACTTAACGCTTGTAACTGATTAATTTCAGTTTTAGCGGCTTGTAGTTCACGAATACCACCCGCAAAATCACCATTTACAGCGCGCAATAAGCCTAATGTCAGTTTATATTGGGCTAAGTCACGCTCGGGGTATTCCCGTTGCGCAACGTCGGCCAATACCTGACTGGCATTACCATTATCTAGCGTTTGTGCCAAATCATTGAGTTGATGCTGCTGCAACGAGCAGCCTTGCAACAAGCTAAATACGATAACCGCGAGATAACGCCGCGAACGTAAAAATGTTAATACAGCTTTCATTACGACCTATTAATAACGTAGTTTACCGTTAGACACGAGTTTCTTCAGTTTCTTCTGACCAACCCATACTTTGCGGTTATCCGCTAGGCTGATTAGGCTTAAATCAACTTGGTAATAACGTACTTGCTCGCTAGATGCAGTATCAAGAATTGTGTTGATCTGACCTTTTAGGATAAAGTCTGCACCTTTCTCTTGGCCTGCAGCTTTACGTGTTGATTCAGAAGAATTTAAATCTTGGTCAATACGCTCTTCACGGATCTCGCTACGTTCGTCACTTGATGCAACAAACTCAACACGACCACTGTTAATTAATTCACGTTCCATTTCATTAACAAATGTTTTGGTATTAATGTGTTCATGGCTTAAATTACGCACAGAACCCACGATCACAGCAGGTGCTTTACCTGTTTTTGCCGCGAAGTTGCTATACCAAGGACGCGCTAGCGCATCGCTGATCATTTCCTGCGCTACCATTTGTGAATCAGTATCATTCCAAGCACCACTTAAATCTACCGTTTGACCCGCATCAATACGCTCTACAGAGGTACTACAGCCGGCTAATAATGACGATACTAAGATCGAGCCTAATACTAATTTGAATAACTTATTCATTGCTATTTTCCTTTCCAATTTGACGAACGACTATTAATAACTTACTAAATACGGTTACTGCTTTGATTCTAATGCTGCTGCACGCTTAATTGCCGCTTCAAGATCAGACAGGTCTAATTCTGCAAAAGCATAAATATCGCCATTGTCTGGGTTCTTCCAACGGCCAATAATTTTCACGCCATTCAGTGCTAATTTCGTTTTCGCTTTAATTTCGCGCTCAACATTAGCGCTTACTTCACCATTGGCAGCGGCTGTATAATCAGCCTGCATCGCATCAACAGATGTAGCTAGGATACGCGCTATTTCGGCACGTGCACGACTATCTGCAACAGATTTTTGTAAAGATTCGTCAGCAATGCCATTTGACATCCCTACACCGTGTAATAGACGGCCTGAATCATTTTCAACGGCTTGTGTACCAATATTAACCCAATCAGGTGCACCACTAACGCCTAAGTCGCTGTCAATGCTAGTTTGACTAGAACATGCTGATAATAAAGCCATTATTCCGGCTGCGACCGTAACTTTCAATGTTGCTATTTTCATGATTAACTTATCCCTAAAAAGTGTTTAGATAATATATAGTATTATAATTTAAAATAATATTTAGCCAAATACACTTACGTAGCCTTTACACAAGCATAAAAAAAACCAGACAATCTACCGATAGTCTGGTTTATTTTGTTCAAATTTACCGATATCGGTAGCTATGACAACTAAATTATCAAATAGTTATGACTTATATCGCATCCATTTGATCTAATGGCCAACGTGGGCGTGCAGTGATCTCTAAACTGTCATCGCCACCGTGACGTAAACGCTGTAAACCGGCATACGCGATCATCGCGCCATTATCAGTACAGAACTCAATACGCGGGTAAAATACTTCGCCGTTTTGCTTATTCATCATTTCTGCTAATTTGATGCGTAAGTATTTATTTGCACTTACACCACCAGCAACAACCAGACGCTTAATACCGGTTTCTTTAATTGCTCTTCTTAACTTAATCGAAATGGTATCTACAACCGCTTCTTGGAATGCAAACGCAATATCAGCACGGGTTTGTTCATCAACCGCATCTGCACCCGCTTCTTCTGCTAACTTCTTTTCTTTAGCAATCGTATTCGCCGCGAATGTTTTTAGCCCTGAAAAACTAAAGTCTAAGCCGGGACGATCAGTCATTGGGCGTGGAAACTTATAACGTCCAGCGACACCGTTATCTGCTAATGCTGATAATCTTGGGCCACCAGGGTAATCTAAGCCCAGCAGTTTCGCGGTTTTATCAAATGCTTCACCGGCAGCGTCATCAACAGATTCACCCAGTAATTCATATTGACCAATACCATCAACACGCACGATCTGAGTATGACCACCCGACACTAGCATCGCTAAGAAAGGAAAATCTGGGGTTTTCTCTTCAAGCATTGGCGCTAACATATGACCTTCCATATGGTTAATACCTAATGCCGGAATATCCCACGCATAAGCGATACTACGACCAACCGTCGCCCCCACCATTAATGCACCAACCAGTCCAGGACCCGTTGTATAGGCAATACCGTCAATATCATCTTTAGTACAGCCCGCTTCTGCTAATGCGGCTTTAATCAGTGGAATAATTTTACGCACATGATCACGTGACGCTAATTCCGGTACCACACCGCCATAATCGGCATGCAGTTTTACTTGGCTATAAAGTTGATGAGCCATTAGCCCTTGTTCATCACAATAAATTGCAATGCCGGTCTCATCACATGATGTTTCTATTCCTATTACGCGCATTTTATTCATTCACCTTATACATGACTGCACAATAGTACCTGCGCTATACTTATTTCTCCAGCGCCAAATTATTACGCTTTACATTTAATTGCGTTCTAGAGTACAATTCGGCACCATTTTTATAGAATTTCTATAAAAATATTTTTAGGTTCCAGATAACTTGGAACCATCAAGCCCAAAGGTTGGAAGAAAACATGCCAGTAATTAAAGTACGTGAAAACGAACCGTTTGACGTTGCACTACGTCGTTTCAAACGCTCTTGCGAAAAAGCAGGTATCTTGTCTGAAGTACGTCGTCGTGAGCATTACGAAAAACCTACTACAGTTCGTAAACGTGCTAAAGCAGCAGCATCTAAGCGTCTAGCTAAGAAACTGTCTCGTGAAAATGCACGTCGCGTACGTCTATACTAATCTCTATTAGTATAACTACTGTATGCATTTTAGGCTTATCCCACTGAGTAAGTTTCTGACTTAGTCTGCTGAAGATAACGCCTATTAACAAGCCGTGAACTCCTAGAGTCACGGCTTGTTTGCTTTTCAAGACTCATAAAATTTATTACCCTAGTCTTATAACGATGCCAGTACATAACTGATTTGTTCAAAATAAGTCACGTATTTACTGTAATTGTTACTGTAATTGCGATTCCCAATAATCTTCACACTCATTAGTTAGGTACATATGGCCGGTAGAATACCTCGCGACTTTATCGATGGCTTGATAGGTCGAGCTGATATCGTAGATATCGTCGAAAAACGCGTAAAGCTTAAAAAAGCAGGTAAAAACTACCATGCTTGCTGCCCGTTCCATAATGAGAAAAGCCCTTCTTTTACTGTCAGCCAAGATAAACAGTTCTACCATTGCTTTGGTTGTGGTGCGCACGGTAACGCCATTGGTTTTTTAATGGAATACGACAACCTTGAGTTTGTCGACGCCATTGAAGATTTAGCGGGCTTTTACGGTGTTACAGTACCCAGAGAAGAAGGTGGCAATAATAACGGCCCGACAGCACCTGAGCGTAAAGATTATTACCAACTACTCGAAAGTGTCACGCGCTTCTATCAGTACCAATTAAAAGAACACCCGAATAAACGTGTGGTTAATGACTATTTAAAGCAGCGCGGACTGTCTGCAGAAGTCATTACTAAATATGCCATTGGGTATGCAGCCCCAGGTTGGGACAACGTATTAAAACGCTTTGGCCGTGACAAACACACCGAAGAACAGTTGCTCACCACAGGTGTGTTAATTGAGAACGAAGGTCAATCACGTCGTTACGATCGTTTTCGTGAACGCGTCATGTTCCCGATCCGGGATAAACGTGGACGTGTCATTGGTTATGGTGGTCGAGTACTGGGTGATGAAAAACCAAAATACCTGAATTCACCCGAAACACCGATCTTCCATAAAGGTAAAGAGCTTTATGGACTATATGAAGTACGTCAGGCTTATAAAGAGATACCCAAAATTGTCGTGGTTGAAGGGTATATGGACGTGGTGGCATTAGCCCAGTTTGGGATTGATTATGCAGTCGCGTCACTGGGTACATCGACATCTGGCGATCACATGCAGACCTTGTTCCGCAATACCAATGAAGTGATCTGTTGTTACGATGGCGATAAAGCAGGTCGTGCCGCTGCATGGCGTGCACTCGAAAATGCCTTACCGCAATTACGTGATGGTAAAGATCTAAAATTTGTATTTTTACCCGATGGTGAAGACCCTGATTCATTGGTTCGTAACCAAGGTAAAGATGCACTTGAGCAACTGTTTAAAGATGCACAGACCTTACCGGATTTTTTATTCAGCCGCTTAAGCCAAGATATCGATACCCATACCGATGTAGGGCGTAGTAAATTAGCCAGCCAAGCTAAGCCGCTGATTGAAAAAATGCCTGACGGTTTCTACCGTGGTATCGTATTAAAAAAATTAGCACGTTTCTTAGCTTGGGATGAAGCCAAGTTAAATAAACTATTTACTACTGTAGCGACGAGTAAGCCGGCCAAAAAATCGCTCCAAATAACACCAATACGCCGCGCGATTGGTTTATTATTACAAAATCCTCACATTGGTTTTAACCTGCCGGTATTCGATGATTTAAAGCAATTAAAATTACCCGGCATTAATATTTTATTAAAATTATTAGCACAAACAAACAGTAGCGATCAGATCAATACAGCACAGTTATTAGAATATTGGCACGATACACCAGAGCAGAAAGCACTGATAAAACTAGCTGTTTGGGATCATGGAGCAGATGAAGCGGTCGAAGCAGAGTTTTTCGATACTTTATTTGTTCTTTCAACACAAGTCATCGAACAACGTTTCAGTGAACTACAATTGAAATTAGCGCAAGGTGGATTGACTAAAGCTGAGCGTTTAGAATATAAAAGTATTCTCGATGAATTAAAATCATCATAACGCTTGAAATATGATCCATTAAACCCCATTTAATGTACTAACAAAAAAGAGTCGAATTAAATCGATTTATTACACTGAGTTAAAAGCTTTCGCCTAATATAACGTGATAAAAGTTAAAATTACGCGCATTTTGACCACATAATTATACCAACAAGTAGAAAAAAGCACCGTTTAGCACTATACTGCTTTGTTTGCGCAGTGCTTTTGCGTCTGTATCTTTGAACCACGTCACCGGAGTGGAAGTATTCTATGGAATCCCCTCAATCACAATTAAAACTTCTTGTAGCTAAAGGTAAAGAACAAGGTTACCTAACATATGCAGAAGTAAATGATCACTTACCACAAGATATTGTGGACTCAGATCAGGTTGAAGATATTATTCAAATGATCAATGACATGGGTATTCAAGTGCTAGAAACAGCACCTGATGCAGATGATTTGTTGATGGCCGAAAATACAACGGCGCCAGATGATGATGCCGCAGAAGCTGCAGCTGCAGCGCTTGCTTCTGTAGAATCTGAAATTGGCCGAACTACCGATCCTGTACGTATGTACATGCGTGAGATGGGTACCGTTGAATTATTGACTCGTGAAGGCGAGATCAAAATTGCCAAACGAATTGAAGAAGGTATCTATGCGGTACAAACTGCCGTTGCAGAATACCCAGAAGCAATTAACTCGTTATTAGCTGAATATGACAAGTTCCTTGCTGAAGAAACACGTTTAAGTGACATCATCACTGGTTTCATCGATCCGAATGCAGAAGATGTGGCACCAACAGCAACACATATTGGTTCTGAAGTTCCAACCAAAGAAACTGATTCTGATGATGCTGATGATGACGAAGATGAGGAAGAAGGTAATAAAGGCCCGGATCCAGAAGAAGCAGCTGAGAAATTTGCCGAGTTACGCAAATATCATGCAGCATTACTGAAAGGCATTAAAGAAGACGGGTTAGAACATCCGAAAACACGCCTACACGTTGAAATGCTAAGTGAAGTATTCCGTACTTTCCGTCTGATCCCAAAACAGTTTGATCGCATTGTAAATAGCATGCGTGACATGATGGATCACGTACGTGTTCAAGAACGTCTTGTCATCAAGATGTGTGTTGAACAATGCAAAATGCCAAAAGCAGCATTCGTTGAAGCATTCGCTGGCCACGAAACTGACATTACTTGGTTTGAAAAAGCACAGCAATCAGCAGCACCTTATGCGCAAGCATTACAACGTATCGACTTTGACGTACGCCGCTGTGTCAACAAATTAAAATTAGTAGAAAGTACTACTGGTCTGTCTATTTCACAGATCAAAAACATCAACCGTCGTATGAGTATTGGTGAAGCGAAAGCTCGTCGTGCGAAAAAAGAAATGGTTGAAGCGAATTTACGTCTGGTAATTTCGATAGCAAAAAAATACACCAACCGTGGTCTACAGTTCCTCGATTTAATTCAGGAAGGTAACATCGGTCTGATGAAAGCTGTAGATAAATTTGAATACCGTCGTGGTTACAAATTCTCGACTTACGCTACATGGTGGATCCGTCAGGCAATCACACGTTCTATTGCTGACCAAGCGCGTACAATCCGTATTCCAGTGCATATGATTGAAACAATCAATAAACTGAATCGTATTTCACGTCAAATGCTGCAAGAGATGGGCCGTGAAGCAACGCCAGAAGAATTGGCCGAGCGCATGATGATGCCAGAAGATCGTATTCGTAAAGTATTGAAGATTGCTAAAGAGCCAATCTCAATGGAAACGCCTATTGGTGATGATGAAGATTCTCACTTAGGTGATTTCATTGAAGATACAACGCTTTCTTTACCAGTTGACGCTGCAACAAAAGATAGTCTTAAAGGCGCGACAGACGACGTTTTAGCAGGCCTAACAGCCCGTGAAGCTAAAGTACTGCGTATGCGTTTTGGTATCGATATGAATACAGACCACACACTTGAAGAAGTGGGTAAACAGTTCGATGTAACGCGTGAGCGTATTCGTCAAATTGAAGCAAAGGCATTACGTAAATTACGTCATCCTAGCCGTAGCGAACAACTACGTAGCTTCTTAGACGAATAATTGAACAGTTAATGCTCTTCTGCATTACAAAGAACACCTGATGGCGACATTAGGTGTTTTTTTATGCCCGCAATAAAATCAATAATGACGGCCCTATTTATTAACGGTAGGCATTCAGGTAGCGTCTTCGATGAATAATTGAACAGTTAGCTGATTTCTTGTCTAAGTTATTGAATATAGCCTAGACACGCAGAAAGTATACTTATATACTTTCTGCATCTTAAAGCGTCGTAAGAACGTTTGAAAGATCAGGGCCCTTAGCTCAGTTGGTTAGAGCATCCGACTCATAATCGGCAGGTCCCCAGTTCAAGTCTGGGAGGGCCCACCAATTCTTAGAACACTCGATAGCAATATCGGGTGTTTTTTTATGCCTGTAAGAAAGTGACTCTTGCCTATCTCTGGTTCTGACAGCTAAGCTAAGCTAGGCCTGACTCATATGACAGACCCTGCGATCTAAGATTTAGGTGTTTGTTCATTCTTTCTTTTAAAAGTACCTGAATCCGTGTGCGTAAACGCCCCTCCATATACTTCCAAACTCGTAATTTGAGAGTATTTCAATATGTCTTTTTCTGACATATCCAAAGACATTTTAAATTTAGTTGTTGTATCTTTTTCTGTCATAAATTTACTTTCAGCAACCCCCCTCGTTGAACTCTCAAAGTTAATGACCTGCCCTGCTTTACCTTCGGCCACTACGCATACCGCTCTTGGAATACAGAAAGAGTTATATACCATCTGATTTTTTTTATCGTAAATCAGATAACCTCTTTGATCATGAAATTTACCATTATCTCTTTTTCTAAAAACTTCTTGTTTGTAATATAGAGCTGTTAGATATTGTTCACTTGCATTTGTTGCATCTGCTGCAGGTTCAAATGTAATAGTTTCATAATATGGTTCAACAGCAGGACCTCCTTTACCAACATTACTACCGGCCTGCCCTGGTGCAACATCTACACCTCCGAATTTTGTACTTTCCCATATACCTATTAAATTAATTAATGGTCCTAAGTCTAAATCAGCTGCCCTCGCATTTTGTATAAAACTTACCGAAGATAAAGAGATTAAAGCTAATAATGCTACTTTTTTATTCATGGTTATAACCTTATTTTTATTGTGGATTATTGCCAATAAGATTATCCTCATTAATACTTTTGGGGTAATTGATTAAAACTATATGTTTAATCGTTTTTTTCAATGAGTGAATATAAACTAAAGTTCATCAAATCAGCTAAACCTATGTTTAAATAGAGGTTAAGTTGAACGGCTTAACTAAGCATAACTTTTACAGTCTTATTGCTGCATAAACAAAGTGCTGCTAACGTCGTACGTTAAGAATTAAATTATATGCAAAGGAGTTGCATAATGAGGTCATTAAAATTAGCGGGAATATTTACATTAATCGCATCATTTCTACATATCGCCATTATCTTTGGCGGTGCAGACTGGTACCGTTTTTTTGGTGCGGGTGAAGAAATGGCAGTAATGAGTGAACAAGGCTCTATTTATCCAACCATCATCACCAGTATCATTGCCCTGCTCTTAGCTATCTCATCTATCTACGCTATTTCTGGTGCAGGCATTATCAAAAAAATGCCATTTTTAAAAACGGCTTTATTCTTGATTGCCTTTGCTTTTTTGGCCAGAGGTCTTATCGGTATTCCTGTCGTTTTATTTGCGAGCTCAGACTACATGGTTGAACTGGCAACTGATATCACATTTATGGTTATATCGTCATTAATCTGTGTCGTGATTGGTAGTTGTTACGGCTTAGGTATGCTAAAAATATACATAGATAAATCATGACAATAAACGACATATAGTATTCAACATAAATACAAGTCACGAGGGAATATGACATGGGGAAGCAATTTTCGGCGTTAACAGAACAGCATATTAAATTTATTGGCGAACAGCGCCTTTATTTTGTCGGCACTGCAGCAGATACTGGCAATGTGAACCTTTCACCTAAAGGTGGAGACTCACTTCGTGTTATCAATACAAACACCATTGCTTGGCTTAACCTGACGGGCAGCGGTAATGAGTCAGCTTCTCACGTGCTCATTAACCCACGAATGACAGTCATGTTTTGCGCTTTTGAAGGGGCACCTTTGATCCTTCGCGCTTATGGCAATGCAAAAGTAATCCATCAAAAAGATCCTGAATGGGATAAATACTGCGCGCTATTCCCACAAAGTGTGGCAGCCCGACAAATATTCATTTTAGATATAGAAATGGTTCAATCATCTTGTGGCAAATCTGTACCTTACTTCAATTATAATGAAGATCGCGATGACTTAGCTAACTGGTCGACTCGTCAAGGTAAAGAAGGTATTGAAAAATACTGGGTTAAACAAAATCAACAAAGTATTGATGGTTTTGAAACTGAAATCGTTGAACGAACAGGGATTGATATCAATGCTAACATTTAAAGTAAGAACCTGAATGCGAATATCGATGATACCGAAATAAGCTTATTTCAAATATTGATTATAACTTCCCATGTATTAAAGAGGTATATTGGTCATATATCTCTCACTTTTAACGCAGACAAAATAAAAGAGCTCGAAAGCCCTTTTTATTGTCTACAGTGGATTAATAATGTTAAAACCGTGTCCTTATTAACAATATTAATACTGCTTCGCTATTTTAAATTCATGCAGTTTGCATAATAGGTCACTGTTGCTGGCCAATCACTGAAAACACCAATTACACCGACATCTTGTGCTAATACATCAAGCATATTCATCATGTCGCCATCATTATTAATACCTTCGCTGACACTTTGATAATACCAACCTCCGCCTTGTTCCAGTGGTCCTGAACGTTCTAGTGTCCATGCTATAATGTCAAGATCAGCTTGTTTCGCCAGTTTGGCGTAATTTGAAGGTACAAGGTTTTTCTTCTTATCTAAATCGACAAGTGCATACAAAGGTGGAGCGATAATATTTACACCAGCATCTTTGAGTGCTTTCATGCTGGCTTTCGATGCTACAAAATCTTTTTGTTCATAAACACGCTCATCAAGATATACGGCTTGTTTACCAAAGCTTGGATTATTTTTAATCCAGTACTTTAAATCATTCAAATCAAATGACTGTAAATAGGTATCCGATGCTGAAATACCTGCTGCTTTTAGTTCATCAACTAATTTCTGTGCATACATCTCCTGAGTAAAGCCATTAAATGGCATAGCAACGGCAGTCGACTTAAGTTCTGGTGTTACTTTCACACCATGCGCTTTAAATAATGCAGCACTTTCTGCATGGGTCATTAATGTACCATTTTGCGTATAAAGGTCAGTACGCCAGCCTGGTGTACCATTCATGTATTCTTCGACAGTCGTTGCTTTCGGATTTGAACCATCCATTTTACCTTTAAGCGTCTTAAATTCAGCCAGAGTGAAATCAGACGTTCTACATTCTGCTTTGGCATCTTCGCCTGTTGCAGCGTTCGCAGGTGTAAACGGTACAGTACACTTCTTAGCAAGTTCTGGTTTTGATAATACATTGGTTGTTGTGTGTAGATCGTTTTGTGAATGTCGACAAACAAGTTGTTTGTCTTTAGTGAACGTCACATCACACTCAACCACACCGGCACCCATTTCAATGGCTGCAAGGTAAGACTCTTTGGTGTGTTCAGGGAACTGCATGGCAGCGCCACGGTGGCCAATAGAAAAGCTACTTCGTTGAAATGGCCCTGCACTACATTGCTGTAATTTAGTTTTGAGGACGCTATCATCCATATTATTGACTAAATATGCTGGACGAGGACCTAAATTAGCCGACTCATGAGCCCAAGCTGTGATTGAAGTTAACCCGAGTATGAGCACGATTGAGCCCTTTAGTATTTGCTTCATTTTGTATTTCCTTTTAATAAGCAATTATCCATTTGGCTGATTAATTATTATTTCTGTGTTCGCTTATCTACTGTTATAAGTAATGTGAATAAGCATCAAATAATTATCAGTACTGGTGATACTAAATCACCTAATATGTAATTGCACTCATCATTACAATTATTAATTTTCCTATATAACAGCTGGTTACAACTTCACTTTACGATGAAGTCTTCTTTATCAAGTTGGTATTTCTTCATTTTCGATATAGGGTTTTTCGAGGAGAATTGAGGTACACTCCCCCACTTAACCCTATTCCCGTTTTAACCGAGTTTATTAATCTTATGTCTCACGTTCGTGCCACCCATGCTTCGCATATTGTATTACCAGAAAGCGTGACCGATAAGCCTACCGTATTCAGCTTTCTTATCAATCATTTCAAACAGATTGACGCGACGATATGGCAACAACGGATCATCGATGGCAAAGTGCATTGGCGTGATGGTCGCTTAATTACACTAGATTGTGCATTTGTACCACGAGAGCGGGTCTATTATTACCGTGAGGTAGCGGTAGAAAAAAAGATCCCTTTTGCAGAAAAAATTATTTACGAAGATGACCACATTATTGTTGCCTACAAGCCACACTTTTTAGCGGTCAGTCCCAGCGGGCAATTTGTTAATGAATGCTTAGTGAATCGCCTAAGAATAAAAACCGGTATCGAAACACTAGTAACTGCGCATCGCCTTGACCGTGCGACCGCTGGCTTAATGCTGCTATCTAAACACCCTGAGCAGCGCCATCTATACCATGACTTATTTAAACATGGCAATATCACCAAACATTACCAAGCCATTGCTCGGTTAACACCGGACTTACAACGACAACACAATGAAGGTAGCCTCACGTTTCCACGCAATTGGACAGTAAAAAATAGAATTGTAAAAGGTGAGCCAAGCTTCACGATGCAGATCAGCGATGGCGAAGCTAACAGTCACTCTCAGATAGAACTGATTGACGTTAAAGGTGAGTTTGGTTTATTTAAACTGTCCCCAATTACCGGTAAGACACACCAATTACGCTTACACATGCATAGTTTAGGCATGCCATTGGTAAACGACCGCTTGTATCCAACATTATTAGACCGATGTGATGATAATTTTAATCAGCCATTACAGCTGCTAGCCCAACAGCTCAAATTTACCGATCCAGTAACAGGTATTCAACATGATATAACAACAGATGTGCTTGATATAGAAGCTTTAATGGATAAAAGTATCGATATGATAGGGCCAGTTTAAAACCGTATTTAGTGTTTATATCTTGCAATAGTGTTAAGCAGACCTTAACTGTCGTAAAGGTCTGCCCTAGTGTTGCTTATTCAGCTATGCTTTTTGGTTTTTATAAACTTGCTGAAAACGATGAACAGCCAACATCCCAAACATGGATATTAATAATGCTGGGACAATAGGATGAATACCAAACATCGCAGGTTTAAACCACAGTAATAACAAATAACTCACAAGACCTGTCAGCATTGCAGATAAAGCGGCATGCCCCGAAACTTTTGGCCAATAAAGTCCCGCCAATACAGGCCATAAAAACACAGCCTGCAATGCCCCAAAAGCAGCAAGATTAAGCCAAACAATCATTTTCGGTGGTTCAATCGCACAATAAGTTGCAATCAAGGTAATCAGCAACATGGCAAGACGAGTTAGCCATACTTGCTTACTTGCTGTCATCGTTGGATAGCAACGCACAGCGCCATCGCGTACCAAGCTAACCGCTGATTGCAATAGCATCGAATCCACCGATGACATCACTGCTGCAATAGGCGCAGCCAACAATACGCCAGCCCAGAACGGGGTAAACAAGCCGGTAATTAATCTAGGCATGATTTCGTCAGGTATCGTTAGATCAGGATATAAAGCACGGCCTAACACACCACTCAAATGCGGAATCAAAGTCATTAGAAAGCTAATAATTGTTCCCCAAATCATCCCACGTTTTAATGCATTGGTATCTTTGACCGCTAATAATCGCACGACAGTATGCGGTAAACCTAGCGTACCAAAACAAATCAGCATCCAAAATGACAACATCATTGGCCACCCAAGCTGACCATCATTACCTTGTGGACTTAATAACGTCGGAGATTGCGCGCTAACATCCGCCATAAGTGCTGTTAACCCTCCCTGTGACAACAATGTCAAGAAGATGACTAATACACCAATGATCATCAAAATACCTTGAAATGCGTCGGTAATCACCACAGCACGAAAGCCGCCGGTAAGTGTATAAGCCAATACAGTAATAACAAATAGCCCGAGCCCTAGTTCATAGCTAATACCACTAACCCCCGAGAATAAACGTGCACCACCAATAAACTGCACCGATATCATGGCAATGAAACCCATAACCAGACTCACTAATGCTAATTTAGTTAGCCAACTATTCTGATACCGCGCATCAAGCCACTCGATTAACGTCGCGTGCTCGGCTTTACGTTGCGCCAATAACTTAGGCCCTAATACACCCAATGTAAGCATAGCGACTGGTACTTGGATCAGCGCAAGCCATACCCAGCCCAATCCTATTTTATAGGCTGCACCAGGTCCGCCAATAAATGAACTGGCGCTGGTGTAGGTCGCCACTAATGTCAGTGCGAGTAACGGGCCATTAAGAAAACGTCCACCAATAAAAAAGCGTTTGGCTTTATCTTGGTACAAGTCCCCTGATTGTTTTGATTGACGAGCACTCCACCAACGGGTAATGAGCAAACTGGCAACAAGATAGATAAGAATAGGGATAAGATTAGTCATGATAAGTCGATTTAATCATTAAAATAAGGATGAAAATAAGTAATAAGGGTGCAAACAGGCAAGAAAACCAGAACCAAACGGGAAGTCCCCACCAGTCACCTTGCGTTTGTAATAATAACGGTCCTGCACACCATAGAGCAAAGTAGCCCAATGTCAGCAGCAGCGTTTTTTTTGAAATAGAGTGCATAGCTTAGCCTAAAATAAATACCCGCGGAGAGTATAGATAACCATTATCGATAAATAATTCTAATCGTATGAATTATTCAATAGTTCGAGTATTTTACGCTTAATTATATCGGGGGGATAGCTTACACCTAAACATAGTTATATTAACGAATAAAGAATGACATATTTATTATACAACGTGTTCATCGAACGAAATAAGCGTATGACTGATAATCGAATCAATATTATCAATATAAACACCAGCACCATAGGTCCAGCCCCAGGTCTCAAAACGCTTACTATAAGAGATTTTACGCACGGCCTTACCGCCCACAAACAAGGGAAAACAATAACTTACAAAACTACCAGTCGTTAGTTTTTTTGCTTTTTCATAGATGACTTGATAGGTGTAATTACCATGAGCGTCTTGAAGCATTTTAACATTATGGGTTGAGTTATCCAAACCACCTAAAGAAGCAAGCAAGGTGTAATTATCATCGAAGACAAAAATATAATTCCTATCCAGTAGAGACAGGTGCTTTAAAGCTTGCTTTTGTGCCTGCTCAAGTGACAACACGCCAGACTGGTAATACAAATCGTAGCGTTGAAAGATAATTTCCGTTTTATTAATAATATTAACAAGACGCGACTTTCTTTCTGCCAGCATTTCTTCACGTAATATTGATAAATAACCCAATGCGATACAAATCAACGCGATAAAACTAAATACAACACATAAGGTAATTTTACAGATAACAGAATTACGACGGCACATTACAGCCTCTACAACTTAACACAACAAAATAATCTATCATTATGCTAACACATAAAAAACATAAACGATTGTAAACAATAAGGAAAATGACAATTAATGTTCAATCTGAAACACATTATATTATCAATAACCCTATTGTGTATATTTTCATCATTGTTATATTACAAGGATGCAATAACTTGGGAGAGACAAATTAACAATAAGCATGCAGTATACCGACCATTAATAATTGGCGATCAAGGCAATTTATTTAGCTACAATCTCATAGCTTGAGGTCACTTCCGCTGCTTTTTCTAGCATTTTAGCGACTGAGCAATATTTCTCCATCGACAATTCAACAGCGCGTTTTACTTTTTTTTCATTTAGGTCATTACCCGAAACAACAAAATGGGCATTAATTTTAGTAAATACACGTGGCGGTTCTGCAGCACGTTCGCTGGTTAAATTAACTTCACAACCAAGGATGTTTTGACGGCCTGTCTTCAAAATATCGACAACATCAATAGAGCTACACGCCCCCATTCCCATAAGTACAACTTCCATCGGGCTTGCTGCGATACCATTACGATCACCATCCATAAGGATACCGTGACCCGTTTCTGACGTACCCATCAGTTGCATTTTGTCGATCCACTTCACATTTGCTTTCATAAAACACCTCGTTAATGTCTAATTCGAAGGCATTAGACAATATTTAACACCAGATTAGTAATCAAATACTGTCTCATATCCCAAATATAGTTAAAAGTCACAAATAAACAGCAAGTCAATATTCAAAAAATGATATATTCACGTTGATATTGAACAGAAATCAACTCAGTTCTTGCTTATTAGTGTTATTGTCTCTTATGCTATCAAGTCAGTAATAATAATAAAATTAAAATATCGCAACACGGACATAATTTGCGATTATAATAACTTACAGAGGAATACCCATGGTTGTTATCGGCAAGCCACAATCTGACCCTACTTTAGAATGGTTTTTATCTCACTGCCATATTCATAAGTACCCTTCAAAAAGTACACTGATCCATGCTGGAGAAAAAGCGGAAACTTTGTATTTTATCGTTAAAGGCTCTGTGGCAGTTCTAATTAAAGATGAAGAAGGCAAAGAAATGATCCTTTCTTATCTAAATCAAGGTGACTTCATGGGTGAACTAGGCCTATTTGAAGATACTGAAGAACCTATACGTAGTGCATGGATCCGTGCTAAATCACCATGTGAAGTAGCAGAAATTTCATACAAGAAATTCCGTCAATTAATCCAAGTCAACCCTGAAATCCTAATGCGTTTATCAGGTCAAATGGCTGAACGTCTACAGATAACAAGTCAAAAAGTTGGTGATCTAGCATTCCTAGACGTAACTGGCCGTATTGCACAAACGCTATTAAGCTTAGCAAAACAGCCTGACGCAATGACGCACCCAGACGGCATGCAAATTAAAATTACTCGTCAAGAAATTGGTCAAATCGTTGGTTGTTCACGTGAAACCGTTGGCCGTATTTTGAAAATGCTTGAAGAGCAAGAGCTAATCTCAGCTCATGGTAAAACGATTGTTGTATTTGGCACGCGCTAATCCAACTCGTTAACTAAAATAATAAAAGCAACGCCTGATTTGTTATATAATAAATCAGGCGTTATTTTTAATTATGTATGGTTTATTTTGAATTACCTTGTAGTTTATTCAATAGCTTAATTAACACTGACGTATCACTTCACGACTCACCTTCATCTTGTAATTCAGCATAAAACTATCAACTCACTTCGCAATCGACACCAAAGAACCATTACGCACTCCTTCTTCAAAACAAATAGCAGTGCCACCATAGACAACGCTACGGACATCATGATCATAACCAACACCTATAAATGATAAGTCAGTATTAAACGCTGCAAGGGGTGCTATAGGTACTACCTGACTCACGTATTAGTATATGTTAAGCGGATAACCATTTTTCAATAGCAAGACGAAGCTTTTTCATACCTGCATGAATATCTTCTTCTGGAATATTCAGAGCGGGTGTAAAACGTAAAACATTCGCACCAGCGACCAATAGTAATAACCCTTCTTGAGCCGCTTGCCTCATAATCGCAATTGCCTGACCTTGATATTGCTCAGTTAATTCGGCACCCAATAACAAGCCTTCACCACGAATGTCAGAAAAAATAGCATATTGATTATTTATCTCGGTTAATGCGTCTTGGAAAATCGTAGACTTTGCTTTAACTTGCGCTAAAAAAAACTCATCATTAACTGTATCAACAACAACCTCGGCAACACTACAAGCAAGCGGATTACCCCCATAAGTACTGCCATGCGTACCCACGGTAAAACTATCAGCAATAGTCGCTGTTGTTAACATTGCCGCAATAGGGAAACCGGCACCGAGGCCTTTTGCTGACGTTAAAATATCAGGTTTGATATCGGTATGTTGATAAGCATAAAAATGCCCTGTACGACCAACACCTGTTTGTACTTCATCAAATATCAGCAGCGCATTATATTTATCACAAAGCGCACGCACACCAATCAAAAACTGTTGATTAGACGCATGTATGCCCCCTTCACCTTGTAAAGGTTCCACTATTACTGCACAGGTTTTGTCGCTGATTAATGCTTCGAATGCATTAAGATCATTGAAGTTAACATGCTCTATAGCTCCAGGCTTAGGACCAAACCCGTCCGAGTAAGTCGATTGCCCCCCCACAGTGACTGTAAAGAAAGTTCTGCCGTGGAATCCCTGATTAAAGGCGATGATCTGATCTTTGCCTTCACCAAATTTATCGTGTGCATAACGACGCGCTAATTTTAACGCTGCTTCATTTGCTTCCGCACCGGAGTTAGCAAAGAATACTTTATCCGCAAACGTCGCATTTATCAGTTTGTTGGCTAGCCTTAATGCTGGCTCATTAGTGAGTAAATTACTCACATGCCATAATTTCTGGCTTTGTGCTTGTAGCGTTTTAACTAAAAGGGGATAGCAATGGCCTAAACAGCTAACGGCAATGCCAGCAGCAAAATCAATGTATTCATTATCATTTTGATCCCAAACACGTGACCCTTGACCTCGAACTGGGATCATAACAGCCGGAGCATAGTTAGGAACCATTACATTATCAAAATCTACCCGAGTAACATTCATTACATTATTGCTCATATCCCTTTCCTCTCAGTGAATGTCTAAATCCTTTAGTTACACCAATAGATAGGTGCATACATATTCAATAATTATAAATAAATAGTCACGCGTCAAGTTTAATATGTAATAACACAGCAGAAATTTCATTAATTCTTGAGCTAAGATTAATCCCTTGAAATAAATTGATTTTTGAGAAGGAAATTATTTAATAACTCTTTGCCTTGCTCGGTTAAAATACTTTCTGGATGAAACTGCACACCTTCTAATGCAAAGTCTTTATGCTTAAATGCCATAATCTCATCAAATTCACCTTTATCATCTTCAGTCCATGCTGTGATCTCAAATTCGTCACTCAACGTCAAGGTCTCAACAATCAAAGAATGATAACGCGTAACTGTTAAAGGGTTATTTAACCCCGCAAAAACGCCTTTACCTTTATGCTGTATTTTCGATGTTTTACCATGCATCACTTTTTTAGCTTTAATGACATTTGCGCCAAATACTTGGGCAATAGATTGATGACCAAGGCAAACGCCTAAAATTGGTATTTTCCCCGCAAACTGTTCGATAACAGATAATGAAATACCAGCATCGTTGGGTGTACACGGTCCTGGAGAAATAACCAAATAATCAGGAGACAAGATAGATATTTGCTCCAGTGAAATTTCGTCATTACGCCTAACGACAACTTCTTGCCCAAGCTCTGAGAAGTATTGAAATAAATTAAACGTAAAACTATCGTAGTTATCGATAATAAGTAACATGCGGAATTAAAATTCTAATGAGGAAACTGAGTGAATAATATCATAGGTAGAAATTGGATTCTAATAATGTGCCTTCGAATAAATCGACACGACTGAGTCATCTTTATGTTTAAAGAAACAAAGAAAAAGCTCAGCAGTTGCTGAGCTTTTGTTATTTATAACCTGCTATTAGCTCAATTTATTTAACTGATACAAACTCAGGGTAAGCATCGATACCACAGTCAGCCATATCCATACCTGTAACTTCTTCTTCTTCAGTAACACGAATACCCATTGTCGCTTTCAGTACAGCCCACACTAAGATACTTGCTGCGAATACCCAAGCAAAGATAATCGCTGCGCCGTATATTTGAGCACTAAATGTTGCATCTGAATTGCTAAATGGAACAACCATTAAGCCAAATAGACCACAAACACCATGTACTGAGATAGCACCAACTGGATCATCAATCTTCGCTTTATCTAATGCTACGATACTAAATACGACTAACGCACCACCTAAAGCACCCAATAATGTAGCAAATGCTGGTGCAGGACTCAGAGGGTCTGCCGTGATAGTAACCAAACCAGCTAATGCACCATTAAGAATCATTGTTAAATCAGCTTTGCCCCACATTAATTTAGTAATGAGCAATGCAGCTACAGCACCGGCAGCCGCCGCCGCGTTCGTGTTCAGAAAGATTTGACCAACAGCCGTTGCATTTTCAGCATCTGAAAGTAGTAGTTGTGAGCCACCGTTAAAACCAAACCAACCCATCCATAAGATAAATGCACCTAATGTTGCTAGTGGCATATTTGAACCAGGGATTGGATACACTTCACCGTTCTTACCATATTTACCCTTACGAGCGCCCAATAGAAGTACTGCAGCAAATGCAGCCGTCGCACCAGCCATGTGAACAATACCTGAACCCGCAAAATCAGAGAAACCAGCTTCAGCTAAGAAACCACCACCCCAAGTCCAGTAACCTTCCATCGGGTAAATAACACCAGTCAAAACGACCGTGAAGGCGAGGAAAGCCCATAGTTTCATACGTTCAGCAACCGCACCTGATACAATCGACATTGCTGTTGCAACAAATACAACTTGGAAGAAGAAGTCTGATTCTAATGAGTGATCAGCGCCCTCAGATTGTGAGCCAATTAAAGAACCAAATGATGGGATGATGCCGCCTTCAGCATTACCAACATACATGATGTTATAACCGACTAATAAAAACATGATACATGCGATAGAATAAAGCACGATGTTCTTTGTCAGAATTTCAGTTGTATTCTTAGATCTAACGAGGCCAGCTTCGAGCATAGCAAAACCTGCCGCCATCCACATCACAAGTACACCTGACATTAAAAAGTAAAAAGTATCGAGTGCAAAACGCAGCTCAGTAACTGTAGTTGTTAGCTCTTGCATAATTTATTTCCTTTAAATTGCTTCTGAGTCCATTTCGCCCGTACGGATACGCACAACTTGTGTTAAATCGTAAACAAAAATCTTACCATCACCAATTTTTCCCGTATAAGCAGCACTATTAATAGCTTCAATTACGCGATCAACATTTTCACTCTGTGTTGCGATTTCTAACTTAACTTTAGGTAAAAAATCAACTTGATATTCTGCACCACGATACAATTCGGTATGACCTTTTTGACGACCAAAGCCTTTCACTTCAGTTACTGTTAATCCTTCAACACCGATATCTGCTACTGCTTCACGAACATCATCGAGTTTAAATGGTTTAATGATTGCGCTTATTAGCTTCATAAAGAGCTCCTTGCCTGAGTGTATTGAGTATCTATATGATTAAACTTAATTCAACGTCCGTGCCAACAATTAAAACAAAGTAAATTCAACAGTTTAATATAACACCCCCACATTTACGCATCTATAAAGCACTAACTTGGTGCAGCAGCGAAGTTGTTAACCCCAATTCAGTGCAATTGTTGTTCAAATGTTAACAACTATAAAATGTGAGATCGTAATCCCACTTTTAATAACTTCTTATACCTTAAAATTACGTAATAAATTAATTAATTTTAATTGTTAATCATTACTACTAATTAGGCTCATTTAAGTCTAAATAATTAAGTTTGATATAATTCATTTAAAATAAATTAAATCATTTCAATAAGAGCACCAGACAAAAGGTGACACAACGTTTTGTACCACAATCAAATTGGTACTTCTTATAATCGTTATAATGATAATGTGCTTCCAACCCGAGTAGCCAAGATGGATCTGTTACTCAAAATATAAACTCATGGAAGAAATACGATGAAGAAATTACTACTGGTAGCACTATTATCAACGCTTACAGCTTGCGGTTCTGAGGATGTATTTGATAATGACGATAAGGATGACAAATTAAAAACGATATCATCCGTGAGTTTTTCAGCTACACCTAGTGATATAAACTCACCCATTTATAATTTCAGTTCCGTTTATACCGTAAATGATGTTGAGCAATCCACTGACGACATGACTTTTAACTGGTCAGTAAGCTTAGAAGGTGAAGGACAAGTAACCTCATTATATCCAGAACAAGCACCTCAATATGAGTTTAAAGAAGCTTCCACCTACAAAGTAAAGTTAACTGTAGAGAATCATACTGGAGAAGCTTTAGCTCAGTTTTCAAAAAATTTAACAATCAGTGCAGAAGATATAGCTACACAGCCCCTATCCCCACGCGCAATAATAGGCATTACGGATAGAGCAACAACGGTATATACGTTTAATAGCGATTCCTCTAGCTATAGTGAAGGCTCTTTATCTCAAATTGATTGGGTGATTGAAGGTCAAGAGTTGTCAGGACCTCAAGTCACCCATAGTTTTAGCAAAACAGGGCAACATATTGTTCATTTAAAAGTCACAGCCGAAGATAACACCCAAGCAACAACAGCAACGACTGTTTACGTTGTTGATGAAATAACAACTCCAACTGCAAAGTTAAACTATACAAAGGATAAGTTAGTTGTAAGCTTCGATGCGAGCGAAAGTTCCAACCAAAGCAGCGATATCTCGTCTTATAACTGGGATTTTGGTAATGGAGAATCAGCAACGGGGATTACGGCCTCCGCAACTTACCCATCAGAAGGCCCTTACAACGTGGTTTTAACTGTCGCGAGTAAAGAAGGTGTCACAAATACAAAAACAGAAACAATTAATGTTTACGAAGAAGGCTCTTACGTAACTTGTGATGTATTAACATCCTCTAGCTGGTTGTATAAAAAAACAGATGAACGTCAGTGCTTTAGTACTTCACCAATTACAAGTCGTGCAGCGGCAGAATCCTGGTGCGGAGCGAGAATTCAACAATACATCGATGATTTATCATTTCCCCGTATAAAACCAACATTAACTTGGCAGGTAAGACAGCAAGGTAATAATGAGTGCTAAGTTAGCGAGCAGTCCCAACCTAAAATTAAATGGTTAGTGTTTATCCGAAAGCCTGAATCTTTCGATTCAGGCTTTCGTTGTTGTTGGCAAAGAGAAAGCGGACGGCTTTTTATATACCACAACCCGCGTCACCCTGCGTGATAGGCCGATTATCTTTTTATAAAGAGTCTAACCAACTGAACGACCACTCCGAACAATCTGTATTCTTGTATCCTGAATTTCAGGCACAAAAAAAGCCTCTATTTCTAACAAAAAGTTTTCGATTCAGGCTTTCGTTGTTGTTGGCAAAGAGAAAGCGGACGGCTTTCTACAAACACAACCCGCGAGCCCCTGCGTGATAGGCCGATTATCTTTTTATAAAGAGTCTAACCAACTGAACGACCACTCCGAACAATCTGTATTCTTGTATCCTGAATTTCAGGCACAAAAAAAGCCTCTATTTCTAACAAAAAGTTTTCGATTCAGGCTTTCGTTGTTGTTGGCAAAGAGAAAGCGGACGGCTTTCTACAAACACAACCCGCGAGCCCCTGCGTGATAGGCCGATTATCTTTTTATAAAGAGTCTAACCAACTGAACGACCACTCCGAACAATCTGTATTCTTGTATCCTGAATTTCAGGCACAAAAAAAGCCTCTATTTCTAACAAAAAGTTTTCGATTCAGGCTTTCGTTGTTGTTGGCAAAGAGAAAGCGGACGGCTTTCTACAAACACAACCCGCGAGCCCCTGCGTGATAGGCCGATTATCTTTTTATAAAGAGTCTAACCAACTGAACGACCACTCCGAACAATCTGTATTCTTGTATCCTGAATTTCAGGCACAAAAAAAGCCTCTATTTCTAACAAAAAGTTTTCGATTCAGGCTTTCGTTGTTGTTGGCAAAGAGAAAGCGGACGGCTTTCTACAAACACAACCCGCGAGCCCCGGCGTGACAGGCCGCTTATGGTTTTATAAAGAGTCTAACCAACTGAACGACCACTCCGAACAATCTGTATTTTTGTATCCTGAATTTCAGGCACAAAAAAAGCCTCTATTTCTAACAAAAAGTTTTCGATTCAGGCTTTCGTTGTTGTTGGCGGAGTGCCGGGACTCGAACCCACGAAGCCTTCGGCAGCGTGACAGGCCGCCTTTTTTAGGTAAACAGTCTAACCAACTGAACGACCACTCCGAACAATCTGTATTCTTGTATCCTGAATTTCAGGCACAAAAAAAGCCTCTATTTCTAACAAAAAGTTTTCGATTCAGGCTTTCGTTGTTGTTGGCGGAGTGCCGGGACTCGAACCCACGAAGCCTTCGGCAGCGTGACAGGCCGCCTTTTTTAGGTAAACAGTCTAACCAACTGAACGACCACTCCGAACAATCTGTATTCTTGTATCCTGAATTTCAGGCACAAAAAAAGCCTCTATTTCTAACAAAAAGTTTTCGATTCAGGCTTTCGTTGTTGTTGGCGGAGTGCCGGGACTAGAACCCGCGAAGCCTTCGGCAGCGTGACAGGCCGCCTTTTTTAGGTAAAGAGTCTAACCAACTGAACGACAACTCCGAACAATCTGTATTCTTGTATCCTGAATTTCAGGCACAAAAAAAGCCTCTATTTCTAACAAAAAGTTTTCGATTCAGGCTTTCGTTGTTGTTGGCGGAGTGCCGGGACTAGAACCCGCGAAGCCTTCGGCAGCGTGACAGGCCGCCTTTTTTAGGTAAAGAGTCTAACCAACTGAACGACAACTCCGAACAATCTGTATTTTTTGTATCCTGAATTTCAGGCACAAAAAAAGCCTGAATCTTTCGATTCAGGCTTTTTTTGTTGTTGGCGGAGTGGACGGGACTCGAACCCGCGACCCCCGGCGTGACAGGCCGGTATTCTAACCAACTGAACTACCACTCCGCACAATCTGTGCTAATGTTTCCATCAGTCTTAATTTGGCGCTTGGCGATGCCCTACTCTCACATGGGGAAGCCCCACACTACCATCGGCGTTATTACGTTTCACTACTGAGTTCGGAATGGGATCAGGTGGTACCGCAACACTATGGTCACCAAGCAAATTTGGTTTGCTTTCAAGTTGTATCTTTAAAATCTGAAAAGCTATAAATAAAGAAGTCTTTAAAACCTATCTTTCGATAAATAGTAGTGTTCTGTCTATTCTTAAGTCGATATTTCAATTAATCATACTTTAATTTGTATGGTTAAGCCTCACGGGTAATTAGTACAAGTTAGCTCAATGCCTCACAGCACTTACACACCTTGCCTATCAACGTTGTAGTCTCCAACGGCCCTTCAGGGGACTTAAAGTCCCAGTGAGAACTCATCTCGAGGCCTGCTTCCCGCTTAGATGCTTTCAGCGGTTATCAGTTCCGAACTTAGCTACCGGGCAATGCTATTGGCATAACAACCCGAACACCAGTGGTTCGTCCACTCCGGTCCTCTCGTACTAGGAGCAGCTCCTCTCAATTCTCAAACGCCCACGGCAGATAGGGACCGAACTGTCTCACGACGTTCTAAACCCAGCTCGCGTACCACTTTAAATGGCGAACAGCCATACCCTTGGGACCAACTTCAGCCCCAGGATGTGATGAGCCGACATCGAGGTGCCAAACACCGCCGTCGATATGAACTCTTGGGCGGTATCAGCCTGTTATCCCCGGAGTACCTTTTATCCGTTGAGCGATGGCCCTTCCATTCAGAACCACCGGATCACTAAGACCTACTTTCGTACCTGCTCGACGTGTCTGTCTCGCAGTTAAGCTGGCTTATGCCTTTGCACTAACCACATGATGTCCAACCATGTTTAGCCAACCTTCGTGCTCCTCCGTTACTCTTTGGGAGGAGACCGCCCCAGTCAAACTACCCACCAGACACTGTCCGCAATCCCGATAAGGGACCTACGTTAGAACATCAAACGTACAAGGGTGGTATTTCAAGGTTGACTCCACATCATCTAGCGACAATGCTTCAACGTCTCCCACCTATCCTACACATGTAGGTTCAATGTTCAGTGCCAAGCTATAGTAAAGGTTCACGGGGTCTTTCCGTCTAGCCGCGGGTACACTGCATCTTAACAGCGATTTCAATTTCACTGAGTCTCGGGTGGAGACAGCGTGGCCATCATTACGCCATTCGTGCAGGTCGGAACTTACCCGACAAGGAATTTCGCTACCTTAGGACCGTTATAGTTACGGCCGCCGTTTACCGGGGCTTCGATCATGAGCTTCGACCTAAGTCTAACCCAATCAATTAACCTTCCGGCACCGGGCAGGCGTCACACCGTATACGTCATCTTTCGATTTTGCACAGTGCTGTGTTTTTAATAAACAGTTGCAGCCACCATTTCTCTGCGACCGACAATAGCTTACGGAGCAAGTCCTTCACCATCATCGGCGTACCTTCTCCCGAAGTTACGGTACCATTTTGCCTAGTTCCTTCACCCGAGTTCTCTCAAGCGCCTTAGTATTCTCTACCTAACCACCTGTGTCGGTTTGGGGTACGATTCTCTTATATCTGAAGCTTAGAGGTTTTTCCTGGAAGCCGGGTATCAACTACTTCATCTCCGTAGAGACTCGTCATCAGCTCTCAGCCTTAATGTGCGCCCGGATTTACCTAAGCACACAGCCTACAACCTTAAACATGGACAACCATCGCCATGCTAGCCTAACCTTCTCCGTCACCCCATCGCAATATAAGTGAGTACAGGAATATTAACCTGTTTCCCATCGACTACGCCTTTCGGCCTCGCCTTAGGGGTCGACTCACCCTGCCCCGATTAACGTTGGACAGGAACCCTTGGTCTTTCGGCGTGGAGGTTTTTCACCCCCATTATCGTTACTCATGTCAACATTCGCACTTCTGATACCTCCAGCAAGCTTCTCAACTCACCTTCGACGGCTTACAGAACGCTCCTCTACCATGCAAGAACAAGTCTTGCATCCGTAGCTTCGGTGGTATGTTTAGCCCCGTTAAATCTTCCGCGCAGACCGACTCGACCAGTGAGCTATTACGCTTTCTTTAAAAGATGGCTGCTTCTAAGCCAACTTCCTGGCTGTCTGAGCCTTTCCACATCGTTTCCCACTTAACATACACTTTGGGACCTTAGCTGACGGTCTGGGTTGTTTCCCTTTCCACGACGGACGTTAGCACCCGCCGTGTGTCTCCCGCGATTGAACTTATTGGTATTCGGAGTTTGCAAAGGGTTGGTAAGTCGGGATGACCCCCTAGCCTTAACAGTGCTCTACCCCCAATAGTTAGACGCGAGGCGCTACCTAAATAGCTTTCGAGGAGAACCAGCTATCTCCCGGTTTGATTGGCCTTTCACCCCCAGCCACAAGTCATCCGCTAATTTTTCAACATTAGTCGGTTCGGTCCTCCAGTTGATGTTACTCAACCTTCAACCTGCCCATGGCTAGATCACCGGGTTTCGGGTCTAATCCCAGCAACTATTCGCGCAGTTAACACTCGGTTTCCCTACGGCTCCGCTATTCGCTTAACCTTGCTACTGAAATTAAGTCGTTGACCCATTATACAAAAGGTACGCAGTCACAGAACAAGTCTGCTCCCACTGCTTGTACGTATACGGTTTCAGGTTCTATTTCACTCCCCTCACAGGGGTTCTTTTCGCCTTTCCCTCACGGTACTGGTTCACTATCGGTCAGTCAGTAGTATTTAGCCTTGGAAGATGGTCCTCCCATATTCAAACAGCATATCACGTGTGCCGTCCTACTCGATTTCACAGTAAGGTCGTTTTCATGTACGGGACTATCACCCTGTATCGTGAAACTTTCCAGAATCTTCCACTAACTTCCAAACTGCTTAAGGGCTAGACCCCGTTCGCTCGCCGCTACTAAGGGTATCTCTATTGATTTCTTTTCCTCGGGGTACTTAGATGTTTCAGTTCTCCCGGTTCGCTTCGCAACGCTATGTATTCACGTTACGATACTCTACAAAGTAGAGTGGGTTCCCCCATTCGGAAATCTGTGGATTAACGCTTTTTATCAACTCCCCACAGCTTAACGCAGATTAACACGTCCTTCATCGCCTCTGACTGCCTAGGCATCCACCGTATACGCTTAGTCACTTAACCATACAATCTAAAGTCGACTGTACAATTGAAATAACTAGGTATTATCTAGTTTTTTTCGCCTCAAGAATACTCAAGAACACTATATTGTTATTACCGAAGTAATAACGTGTTTTAAGAACTTCTTTATTTATTCAGCTTTCCAAATTTTTAAAGAGCAATTTGCTAAAAAGCAAAGATAAGCATTCGCTGCTTAGCTTTGATTTTTAATCAGAAAGAAAAAATACTCCATCTTCCTTACAGAAGAAAGATGGTATCCCGTACGAGATTTGAACTCGTGTTACCGCCGTGAAAGGGCGGTGTCCTAGGCCTCTAGACGAACGGGACACTATTTACTTTCTACGTTTGGATTTCATCCCAAACGTTGTCTTATTTTCATAAGACTGTCTTTAACGTTTCTATTCAAGCAATTTGTGTGGGCACTTACAAAAATTAACAACTTTACGTAAGGAGGTGATCCAGCCCCAGGTTCCCCTAGGGCTACCTTGTTACGACTTCACCCCAGTCATGAACCACACCGTGGTCATCGCCCTCCCGAAGGTTAAGCTAATGACTTCTGGTGCAGCCCACTCCCATGGTGTGACGGGCGGTGTGTACAAGGCCCGGGAACGTATTCACCGTGACATTCTGATTCACGATTACTAGCGATTCCGACTTCATGGGGTCGAGTTGCAGACCCCAATCCGGACTACGACGCACTTTATGGGATTCGCTTACCATTGCTGGTTTGCAGCCCTTTGTATGCGCCATTGTAGCACGTGTGTAGCCCTACTCGTAAGGGCCATGATGACTTGACGTCGTCCCCACCTTCCTCCGGTTTATCACCGGCAGTCTCCTTAGAGTTCCCACCATTACGTGCTGGCAAATAAGGATAAGGGTTGCGCTCGTTGCGGGACTTAACCCAACATTTCACAACACGAGCTGACGACAGCCATGCAGCACCTGTCTCATAGTTCCCGAAGGCACCAATTCATCTCTGAAAAGTTCTATGGATGTCAAGAGTAGGTAAGGTTCTTCGCGTTGCATCGAATTAAACCACATGCTCCACCGCTTGTGCGGGCCCCCGTCAATTCATTTGAGTTTTAACCTTGCGGCCGTACTCCCCAGGCGGTCTACTTAATGCGTTAGCTTAAGAGCCCAGTTCTCAAGGAACCAAACTCCGAGTAGACATCGTTTACGGCGTGGACTACCGGGGTATCTAATCCCGTTTGCTACCCACGCTTTCGCATCTGAGCGTCAGTTACTTGCCAGGTGGCCGCCTTCGCCACTGGTATTCCTTCAGATCTCTACGCATTTCACCGCTACACCTGAAATTCTACCACCCTCTCAAGAACTCTAGTTTGCCAGTTCGAAATGCAGTTCCCAGGTTGAGCCCGGGGCTTTCACATCTCGCTTAACAAACCGCCTGCATGCGCTTTACGCCCAGTAATTCCGATTAACGCTTGCACCCTCCGTATTACCGCGGCTGCTGGCACGGAGTTAGCCGGTGCTTCTTCTGCGAGTAACGTCACAGCAGTAGAGTATTAATCTACTGCCTTTCCTCCTCGCTGAAAGTACTTTACAACCCTAAGGCCTTCTTCATACACGCGGTATGGCTGCATCAGGGTTTCCCCCATTGTGCAATATTCCCCACTGCTGCCTCCCGTAGGAGTCTGGACCGTGTCTCAGTTCCAGTGTGGCTGATCATCCTCTCAGACCAGCTAGGGATCGTCGCCTTGGTGAGCTCTTACCTCACCAACAAGCTAATCCCACTTGGGCTCATCTAGTCGCGAGAGCTTTCAAGAAGAGGCCCCCTTTCACCCGTAGGTCGTATGCGGTATTAGCAGTCGTTTCCAACTGTTGTCCCCCTCGACTAGGCAGATTCCCAAGCATTACTCACCCGTCCGCCGCTCGACGCCAGAATAGCAAGCTATTCTTCGTTTCCGCTCGACTTGCATGTGTTAAGCCTACCGCCAGCGTTCAATCTGAGCCATGATCAAACTCTTCAATTAAAAGTTTTTTGACTAATCAACGTTGTTGATTAAGTCGGCTCAATGAATTCTGTACTTCAACAACAAACCGAGGTTTGTTGTTTATAAAACCAAATCTTTCGATTTAATTTAATGTTCACAATTACATTGATATAATTTTTGGTCATTATATCTCTGCAAGTGCTCACACAGATTGCTTGAATAAATTGTTAAAGAGCATTGGCGTGTTAAACACGGCAATTTTCAAATATCACTCAAGGAGTGTTATCTGAAAATTGCTGTAACTATCGTTACAACAATTTAATTTGGCGCTTGGCGATGCCCTACTCTCACATGGGGAAGCCCCACACTACCATCGGCGTTATTACGTTTCACTACTGAGTTCGGAATGGGATCAGGTGGTACCGCAACACTATGGTCACCAAGCAAATTTGGTTTGCTTTCAAGTTGTATCTTTAAAATCTGAAAAGCTATAAATAAAGAAGTCTTTAAAACCTATCTTTCGATAAATAGTAGTGTTCAATCTATTCTTAAGTCGATATTTCAATTAATCATACTTTAATTTGTATGGTTAAGCCTCACGGGTAATTAGTACAAGTTAGCTCAATGCCTCACAGCACTTACACACCTTGCCTATCAACGTTGTAGTCTCCAACGGCCCTTCAGGGGACTTAAAGTCCCAGTGAGAACTCATCTCGAGGCCTGCTTCCCGCTTAGATGCTTTCAGCGGTTATCAGTTCCGAACTTAGCTACCGGGCAATGCTATTGGCATAACAACCCGAACACCAGTGGTTCGTCCACTCCGGTCCTCTCGTACTAGGAGCAGCTCCTCTCAATTCTCAAACGCCCACGGCAGATAGGGACCGAACTGTCTCACGACGTTCTAAACCCAGCTCGCGTACCACTTTAAATGGCGAACAGCCATACCCTTGGGACCAACTTCAGCCCCAGGATGTGATGAGCCGACATCGAGGTGCCAAACACCGCCGTCGATATGAACTCTTGGGCGGTATCAGCCTGTTATCCCCGGAGTACCTTTTATCCGTTGAGCGATGGCCCTTCCATTCAGAACCACCGGATCACTAAGACCTACTTTCGTACCTGCTCGACGTGTCTGTCTCGCAGTTAAGCTGGCTTATGCCTTTGCACTAACCACATGATGTCCAACCATGTTTAGCCAACCTTCGTGCTCCTCCGTTACTCTTTGGGAGGAGACCGCCCCAGTCAAACTACCCACCAGACACTGTCCGCAATCCCGATAAGGGACCTACGTTAGAACATCAAACGTACAAGGGTGGTATTTCAAGGTTGACTCCACATCATCTAGCGACAATGCTTCAACGTCTCCCACCTATCCTACACATGTAGGTTCAATGTTCAGTGCCAAGCTATAGTAAAGGTTCACGGGGTCTTTCCGTCTAGCCGCGGGTACACTGCATCTTAACAGCGATTTCAATTTCACTGAGTCTCGGGTGGAGACAGCGTGGCCATCATTACGCCATTCGTGCAGGTCGGAACTTACCCGACAAGGAATTTCGCTACCTTAGGACCGTTATAGTTACGGCCGCCGTTTACCGGGGCTTCGATCATGAGCTTCGACCTAAGTCTAACCCAATCAATTAACCTTCCGGCACCGGGCAGGCGTCACACCGTATACGTCATCTTTCGATTTTGCACAGTGCTGTGTTTTTAATAAACAGTTGCAGCCACCATTTCTCTGCGACCGACAATAGCTTACGGAGCAAGTCCTTCACCATCATCGGCGTACCTTCTCCCGAAGTTACGGTACCATTTTGCCTAGTTCCTTCACCCGAGTTCTCTCAAGCGCCTTAGTATTCTCTACCTAACCACCTGTGTCGGTTTGGGGTACGATTCTCTTATATCTGAAGCTTAGAGGTTTTTCCTGGAAGCCGGGTATCAACTACTTCATCTCCGTAGAGACTCGTCATCAGCTCTCAGCCTTAATGTGCGCCCGGATTTACCTAAGCACACAGCCTACAACCTTAAACATGGACAACCATCGCCATGCTAGCCTAACCTTCTCCGTCACCCCATCGCAATATAAGTGAGTACAGGAATATTAACCTGTTTCCCATCGACTACGCCTTTCGGCCTCGCCTTAGGGGTCGACTCACCCTGCCCCGATTAACGTTGGACAGGAACCCTTGGTCTTTCGGCGTGGAGGTTTTTCACCCCCATTATCGTTACTCATGTCAACATTCGCACTTCTGATACCTCCAGCAAGCTTCTCAACTCACCTTCGACGGCTTACAGAACGCTCCTCTACCATGCAAGAACAAGTCTTGCATCCGTAGCTTCGGTGGTATGTTTAGCCCCGTTAAATCTTCCGCGCAGACCGACTCGACCAGTGAGCTATTACGCTTTCTTTAAAAGATGGCTGCTTCTAAGCCAACTTCCTGGCTGTCTGAGCCTTTCCACATCGTTTCCCACTTAACATACACTTTGGGACCTTAGCTGACGGTCTGGGTTGTTTCCCTTTCCACGACGGACGTTAGCACCCGCCGTGTGTCTCCCGCGATTGAACTTATTGGTATTCGGAGTTTGCAAAGGGTTGGTAAGTCGGGATGACCCCCTAGCCTTAACAGTGCTCTACCCCCAATAGTTAGACGCGAGGCGCTACCTAAATAGCTTTCGAGGAGAACCAGCTATCTCCCGGTTTGATTGGCCTTTCACCCCCAGCCACAAGTCATCCGCTAATTTTTCAACATTAGTCGGTTCGGTCCTCCAGTTGATGTTACTCAACCTTCAACCTGCCCATGGCTAGATCACCGGGTTTCGGGTCTAATCCCAGCAACTATTCGCGCAGTTAACACTCGGTTTCCCTACGGCTCCGCTATTCGCTTAACCTTGCTACTGAAATTAAGTCGTTGACCCATTATACAAAAGGTACGCAGTCACAGAACAAGTCTGCTCCCACTGCTTGTACGTATACGGTTTCAGGTTCTATTTCACTCCCCTCACAGGGGTTCTTTTCGCCTTTCCCTCACGGTACTGGTTCACTATCGGTCAGTCAGTAGTATTTAGCCTTGGAAGATGGTCCTCCCATATTCAAACAGCATATCACGTGTGCCGTCCTACTCGATTTCACAGTAAGGTCGTTTTCATGTACGGGACTATCACCCTGTATCGTGAAACTTTCCAGAATCTTCCACTAACTTCCAAACTGCTTAAGGGCTAGACCCCGTTCGCTCGCCGCTACTAAGGGTATCTCTATTGATTTCTTTTCCTCGGGGTACTTAGATGTTTCAGTTCTCCCGGTTCGCTTCGCAACGCTATGTATTCACGTTACGATACTCTACAAAGTAGAGTGGGTTCCCCCATTCGGAAATCTGTGGATTAACGCTTTTTATCAACTCCCCACAGCTTAACGCAGATTAACACGTCCTTCATCGCCTCTGACTGCCTAGGCATCCACCGTATACGCTTAGTCACTTAACCATACAATCTAAAGTCGACCGTACAATTGAAATAACTAGGTATTATCTAGTTTTTTTTCGCCTCAAGAATACTCAAGAACACTATATTGTTATTGCCGAAGCAATAACGTGTTTTAAGAACTTCTTTATTTATTCAGCTTTCCAAATTTTTAAAGAGCATTTGCTAAAAAGCAAAGTTTTCGTCTCTAACCCTGAATTTTAGAGTTAAAAAAACCAAAGTTAAGTCGCTTGCTATACATAAGCAGATTTAACTTTGGTCTCTTCCTGAGAACATGATGTGGTGGAGCTATGCGGGATCGAACCGCAGACCTCCTGCGTGCAAGGCAGGCGCTCTCCCAGCTGAGCTATAGCCCCACATCATTGTGGCTAGTAAATTGGTAGGACTGAGTAGATTTGAACTACCGACCTCACCCTTATCAGGGGCGCGCTCTAACCAACTGAGCTACAGTCCTACTGACATTTACTATGTCTTTAATTTCTCTATTCAAGCAATTTGTGTGGGCACTTACAAAAATTAACAACTTTACGTAAGGAGGTGATCCAGCCCCAGGTTCCCCTAGGGCTACCTTGTTACGACTTCACCCCAGTCATGAACCACACCGTGGTCATCGCCCTCCCGAAGGTTAAGCTAATGACTTCTGGTGCAGCCCACTCCCATGGTGTGACGGGCGGTGTGTACAAGGCCCGGGAACGTATTCACCGTGACATTCTGATTCACGATTACTAGCGATTCCGACTTCATGGGGTCGAGTTGCAGACCCCAATCCGGACTACGACGCACTTTATGGGATTCGCTTACCATTGCTGGTTTGCAGCCCTTTGTATGCGCCATTGTAGCACGTGTGTAGCCCTACTCGTAAGGGCCATGATGACTTGACGTCGTCCCCACCTTCCTCCGGTTTATCACCGGCAGTCTCCTTAGAGTTCCCACCATTACGTGCTGGCAAATAAGGATAAGGGTTGCGCTCGTTGCGGGACTTAACCCAACATTTCACAACACGAGCTGACGACAGCCATGCAGCACCTGTCTCATAGTTCCCGAAGGCACCAATCCATCTCTGGAAAGTTCTATGGATGTCAAGAGTAGGTAAGGTTCTTCGCGTTGCATCGAATTAAACCACATGCTCCACCGCTTGTGCGGGCCCCCGTCAATTCATTTGAGTTTTAACCTTGCGGCCGTACTCCCCAGGCGGTCTACTTAATGCGTTAGCTTAAGAGCCCAGTTCTCAAGGAACCAAACTCCGAGTAGACATCGTTTACGGCGTGGACTACCGGGGTATCTAATCCCGTTTGCTACCCACGCTTTCGCATCTGAGCGTCAGTTACTTGCCAGGTGGCCGCCTTCGCCACTGGTATTCCTTCAGATCTCTACGCATTTCACCGCTACACCTGAAATTCTACCACCCTCTCAAGAACTCTAGTTTGCCAGTTCGAAATGCAGTTCCCAGGTTGAGCCCGGGGCTTTCACATCTCGCTTAACAAACCGCCTGCATGCGCTTTACGCCCAGTAATTCCGATTAACGCTTGCACCCTCCGTATTACCGCGGCTGCTGGCACGGAGTTAGCCGGTGCTTCTTCTGCGAGTAACGTCACAGCAGTAGAGTATTAATCTACTGCCTTTCCTCCTCGCTGAAAGTACTTTACAACCCTAAGGCCTTCTTCATACACGCGGTATGGCTGCATCAGGGTTTCCCCCATTGTGCAATATTCCCCACTGCTGCCTCCCGTAGGAGTCTGGACCGTGTCTCAGTTCCAGTGTGGCTGATCATCCTCTCAGACCAGCTAGGGATCGTCGCCTTGGTGAGCTCTTACCTCACCAACAAGCTAATCCCACTTGGGCTCATCTAGTCGCGAGAGCTTTCAAGAAGAGGCCCCCTTTCACCCGTAGGTCGTATGCGGTATTAGCAGTCGTTTCCAACTGTTGTCCCCCTCGACTAGGCAGATTCCCAAGCATTACTCACCCGTCCGCCGCTCGACGCCAGAATAGCAAGCTATTCTTCGTTTCCGCTCGACTTGCATGTGTTAAGCCTACCGCCAGCGTTCAATCTGAGCCATGATCAAACTCTTCAATTAAAAGTTTTTTGACTAATCAACGATGTTGATTAAGTCGGCTCAATGAATTCTGTACTTCAACAACAAACCGAGGTTTGTTGTTTATAAAACCAAATCTTTCGATTTAATTTAATGTTCACAATTACATTGATATAATTTTTGGTCATTATATCTCTGCAAGTGCTCACACAGATTGCTTGAATAAATTGTTAAAGAGCATTGACAACAACGCTTTGCGTCGTAGTCAGGCTGCGTATTCTACGCAAACCAATTTCGAAGTCAAGTGCATATTTGCACTTTATTTCAGGAGGTTAAAAAGTAACTTTCGATACTGATAAACACCTTTACTTAGCGGCTACTGCCGTGTCAGTGAGGTCGCATTATAGAGAGATAGCTGATGATGACAAGCATTTTCATATAAAAACACGAAAGATAATATTAATAACAACTTACTACCAGCTTATACACAGAGTAACCATTTATATTTGAATGAATGCAATATTTTTGTTTGTATTTCATACATTTTTTGACAAAATAAGACACAGCTATGATTTTTTGTAGCTTTTTATTGATACATTGAGACTGATTGTCGCTCTTCTAGATATTAGTTACTATTAGGGACAAGAGTAACAATTGATGAATTATTCTTTAATATTAATCACTTATGTTTTTTCAGAGGTTCTTTAAAACGATGGGCTTTTCAACTTTATCTAATGCAACTCGAGCATCCATTATTTCGGTAGCGATTGCAGCAATTGGTTTTGCAGCGCTTTCCTTTATAGGAAATACAATACCAGCGCCTATTGCGTTTGCTATTGGTGCAATTATTACTGGTATTACAATTAAATTCACAACACCTTCATCTTCAGACAGCGTAGCTGTAGAGACAACGACATTATACGTAGGGAACTTACCTTACCGAGCAAATGAAACATCAGTACGTACATTGTTTGCAGAACATGGTCAGGTATTATCAGTTCGCTTAATGAAAGATAAACATACAGGTAAACGTCGTGGTTTTGGTTTTGTAGAAATGCCAGAGGCTGACGCGAAAGAAGCAATTCAATCGCTTAACGATGCAGAATATCAACAACGGACATTAAAAGTACGTGAAGCAAATGAACGCACGGTTCATTCTGCTGAATAATTTGTTTCATTAAATTATACGTCTATATATAAAGGCTGGCTTAACCCTATTTCATTAAATAGGCAAGTCAGCTTTTTTTGTGCCTGTATTTTGGTACAAAACGCTTTTCCACCATCATTGTCACCACCAAAAAGCACACTATCGCCGAGGATATGTTTAACACGAGATGCGATAGCCATCCCTGAATCGATAAATTTAATATGCTCACCAACAATCAGCCCTAACTCCTCAGCTAACAGCGGGAAGTGAGTACAGCCCAATACAACAATATCAGGACTATTAATAGCAACGGTCCATTTTGATACAACCTTTTTTATTTCATCTAAGTCAACAGGTTTACCATATAGTTTGTTTTCAGCTTGTAACACAAGACTTGTTGTTCCAATCATGTCGATCTCACAGTCTTGGGCATGCTCACTTACAAGTAATTGCGTATAGTCTCGAGAAACAGTGCCAGGCGTTGCCAACAAACCTATTTTTTTCTTTCGACTTTGTAATGCTGCGGGTTTTATTGCGGGTACAACGCCAACAAAAGGAATAGGAAAACGTTTACGTAAAGCGGGTAGTACTAATGTACTCGCAGAGTTACATGCGATAACAACAAGGTCAGGGTTGTACTCTTCATACATATGTCCGATTAACTGGCAAACACGCTCGATAAGAAACTCAGGTTCAAGTTCACCATAAGGGAAATACTTATTATCAAACAAGTAAAGATAATCAGCGTTTGGTAATTGCTCTTTGATTGCTTTATATATAGATATACCACCTACACCAGAATCAAAAATCAATATCTTACTCATGTATCAGCCATTCGGTTATTACAAAAGGCTTATGATAATCAAGGGGGGAATAAATTGAAACAATCCAGTATAAAAGAAAACAAAAAGGATGGTATTAAATAATCAGATACCATCCTAAAAATACTTACTTAGAAACTATATTTACCTGATACGTAAACAGAACGATCAGCTGTTGCATAACCATACGCTGTTTCATATTGTTCATTAAATAAATTTTCAATGCGAGCAGAAAGAGTCAACTCGTCTGTAACAAAAAATTGTGCCGATGCATTAACTAAGCTATAAGCATCAAGAGTATTAGATCCATCAATTCTCTCGCCTTGATATAGATACTGCAGAGACCAATCTATATTATTAGTGCTAATAATACCTTGCCACTTTGCTTTATGTTTGGCTCTTCTAGATAACTCATTACCTTTAGCATCATGCGCATCTAGGTACTCTAAAGAAATATTATTTGATAATATTCCAAGATCAAAGCCTAATCCCAGCTCCGCACCTTGTAATACACTTTCACCATCAACATTATCGTAGACACTATTTGGCCAACCGCCAATATAAGTGATCATATCTGACACTTCATTTCGATAAACTTGCAGAGATAAATCAAATAATTCTTCAGTTACACTCAGACCTAATTCATAGTTAATAGCCTCTTCAGGTTTCAAGTCCTGATTTGCACTATTTGAATGTAATTCATTTAAGCTTGGCGCTTTAAATGCCGTACTAACTGAAGCTTTTAGCTGGTACGCACGATTTATCTGCCAACCACTGCCGACGCTCCACGTATTATGAGTTCCATAAAATTCATTATCATCTAGTCTAACCGCACCTTCAAAAGTAAACGATTGATAAGACGTAACAATATTTGAAAACACACCCGCATTTCGACGCGAGTCATCAGAACTGCCGCCATACGCATACATTTCTTCATCGCGCCAATCAACGCCGCCTGATAGCGTCGAATTATTAAGAGTATATGTCGCTATCCAGTTTGCATCCTGTTGCTTGTAATTGTTCGCACCATCACTATCTGATGATTTATCAGAGCCCGCATCATAATCATACGTATCTTGTTCTGAAATTCGGTATTGGAAACTAGATGTTATTGCATCCTTGTTATATTTAATACCAACATCAGCAGCTAGATTACTTATCCAAGATTCTCTCTTTGCTCCTGAGCTATCGTATTCGTATGTATTCTGATAATAACGCGACTGGACATAAGCACTCCAACCTTTAGAAAACTTATGATCTAAAGCAACGAGGTAACTTTCGCTATCAAATCCGTGCGTGTCTCCAGCATTAGCAGCCTGAGGTTTTACATTATAGCCATCTGTAGTTTCATAATTTGCACTTAACTTAACCTTAGTATTATCGCCAATACTAAAAAGTGAATATAAATTACCTTCGATATAATCATCACTACCAACACCAGCTGTTAATGATGTGCTACCCTGTTGATGGCCTGATTTAGTAATAATATTGATTACACCAGACACGGCCTCCGAACCATATACAGCAGCTCTAGCACCACGAATAAACTCTATTCTTTCAACCTGATTAATTGGAATTTGGTTAAAATCAAGAGAGCCGGATACTGACGTTACCATACGAATTCCGTCAATGAGTACTAACGCATGATCTGACTCACCACCGCGAATAAATACGCTTGCTAGTTGTCCTCTACCACCGTTAACACCGATATCTACTCCTGGTAGCATACGAAATACATCAATAACAGATTTAGCTTGTGTGAGTTCAATATCATCACGAGTGATTATGCTTACAGGCGCAAGTACATCAGCAACAGCTTGTTCAATACGGTTGGCAGTAACTACTGTTACTTCTTCATTATTGGTAGTAGATGGATCTTGGGCAAGAGCAGCAAACGGCAGTAATGCAGTTGCTAAGAGTTTTTTAGACATTGTAAATTTTTCCTATTTACGCGTAGAAAAATAAGCCGAATCATTCAGCAAAATTGAGTATTTATTATTTTATTAATTACTCAGGTTCCTATTGGAGACCGGCCTTAAGTGCTAAGCACTATCACCGTTGCGCGACAGGTCCAGAATCTAACTGGATTCCCCCAATAAATGTATGTTACTAAACTAGAGATTTACTTCTACAAGTAATAACAAAAAAAAGTATAGAGTCATGTGAGATAAATGTATATTTATAATTCGGTTATTTATATTTTCAAGATAAGGTAAGGTAAGTATCGAACTGAAGGTAAAATATGCTGGACAAACTCTATTTGGGTCTTACAATCCCTACTCTTTTGTTTAGTATCTAACTACGGTGAGCCCACATGATCGAAATGCACCCCGACAACTACCAATCACAGCTTGACGATAAAGCAGCTCGTCAACGTGACACATTTAAAAAATTCTCACCACCTGAATTAGAAGTCTTTGACTCTCCGGCAGAGAACTATCGTTTACGTGCTGAATTTCGTGTTTGGCATGATGGCGACGATCTTGACTACATCATGTTTGATAAAGAAACTAAGCAAAAAATAAAAATCGATTATTTCCTGCCTGGTAGTAAATTGATTAACGAGATAATGCCAGCACTGATTTTGGAACTAAAAAAATCAAACTTATTGCGTTTCAAACTTTTCCAAGTCGATTTTTTATCAACACTAAGCGGTGAACTGTTGGTTAGCTTACTTTACCATCGTCAATTAAGTGATGAATGGATCACTGAAGCGAAAGCATTAAAAGAAAAACTAAGTGAACGCTTCAATATCGACATTATTGGCCGTGCTAGAAAACAAAAGGTCGTATTAGATCGTGAATTCGTGGTTGAAGAACTTAACGTTGCGGGTAAAAAATTAAAATACAAGCAAGTTGAAAACAGCTTCACGCAACCAAACGGTATCGTCAATCAGAAAATGCTTGAGTGGGCATTAGACGTAACTAAAGATTGTAGTGGTGATTTACTTGAGTTGTATTGTGGTAATGGTAATTTCTCTATCGCATTAGCACCAAACTTTGAAAAAGTATTAGCGACAGAAATATCTAAATCATCAGTGCAGTCTGCACAATACAATATCGCCGAAAACGGATTAGACAATTTAACTATCTTACGTTTATCTGCAGAAGAATTTACAATTGCGATTAATGGTGAACGAGAGTTCAACCGCCTTAAAGATGCAAAAGTTGATTTAACGACATTTAATTGCAACACTATTTTTGTCGATCCTCCACGTGCAGGTTTGGATGCTGACACAGTTAAAATGGTGCAAGAATACGATAATATCGTTTATATTTCTTGCAGCCCAGAAACATTGAGTGACAACCTCGAAGCATTAAGTCAAACGCACAATATCGACCGCTTTGCATTGTTCGATCAATTTCCGTATACCCACCATATTGAATCAGGTGTGTACTTAACGAAAAAGAGCTAACGAAAAGTTAACTCAACATTAATTTGAATAGATAAAAGCTCGTTAACAACATTGTTGCTAACGAGCTTTTTTATAAGTCCGATATTATGCCTGTTTTTTAGATCTGAACACACCGATGGTTTTTGCTACCCAAGCAGATAGACCTAATACCAATATCAAGGGGAAGAAATTACTGCCTAACTCAGGATATTCCATACGTACAAATGTCGTGTATATCAAAACACCAATAACAAACAAACCTAATGACGATTTGCTTATATGGCTTTCAATAGCGCTAGTCATATAAACTTGATACCAATTATAAGCCACCAGCACTAATGCAATGAGCGGAAAAATACTGAATGGAACTTCACTTGTCGTTAACGTTGCTAATGTTGCGTTACCACATAAGCCTGCTAAAAAGGCAAAGTATAATGGTTTATAACCCGCTTGATTCTTTGTCGTCATTTAAATACCTCAATGTTCAAAGTTTACAGCGCAATACCTCTTGTCATTTTTAATACCGCTGCACCTTTTGCAATCATTCTCAATTGCATTATAGTACGGTCAGACAATATTCGACGTTCTTCGTTCGATAAATCTAACGCTTCAGCCCCCGCATTAAAAACAATTGTGACCATTGCCTCAGATTGAATCGTCGCTTCATCACGGCTTAGTTTACTTGCGAGTTCAATATAATCGGTTAGCTCAGCGCTAAAGTGACGTAATTCTCTAGATACCGCAGCTCGAAAGGCTGCCGATGTACCAGAACGCTCACGCAATAAAACTCGAAAAATATTTGGATTTTGTTCAACAAACTCCATAAATGTTTCTACAGAGGTTTTGATCACGCTACCACCAGTTTCAATACGTTGTCGTGCTTGACGCATCAGCTGTCTTAATGTCAGCCCTCCTTCATCAACCATGGTTAAGCCCAACTCTTCCATGTCGCAAAAATGGCGATAGAAAGACGTAGGTGCGATCCCAGCTTCACGTGCAACTTCACGTAAGCTTAAATTTGAATAGCTTCGTTCTGCAGTCACGAGTCTGAATGACGCGTTGATCAGTGAACGGCGGGTTTTTTCTTTTTGCTGAGCTCTAATTCCGGTCATAATTTAAATGTCATTCATTAAGGGGTAGGGATTGTTAACATTGATATTATAATACTACTTTCAACATTATCAGCAACTAACTTATTTTTATCGTTTTTAAGACAGGTACAAATACGTTATAAACAAACCTAAAAACAGAGCTTGTAAATAATTATTTACAAACTCCAACTTAAAATAAACTCCGCATAAAATATCATCAAACAACACTTAAAACCCAAATAAACGACCAATACCAAAATAAAACGTTGACGAAAACACGCTTAAATAGGATATTAATCGTAAATATTTAGTTACAACCAAACCTACAGTAAATAAAAGTTTACACGGAGAGTTATGTCGACCATCAGTACAACAATAGAATCAGCTAAACGCGGCCAGTTTAGCTCTAAATTTGGTTTCATTATGGCGGCAGCAGGGTCTGCTGTTGGTGTTGGTAATATTTGGGGATTCCCAACACAAGCAGCAAGTAACGGCGGCGGTGCTTTTTTACTGGTTTATCTTGTTCTCATCTTTATGCTTGGTTATCCAATGCTAATTGCTGAATTGATGATCGGCCGCCATGGACAAACAAACCCCGCTAATGCATTAAGTAAACTCGCTAAAAGTAAAAGCGTTAAATTAATTGGTATTACCATTGGTCTTGCGGCAATCATAACGTCAGCACTGATTTTTTCTTTCTACGGTATTTTATCAGGTTGGTTCATCAGCAATACCTTAGCACCAATTGCAGACATGATGGGCTCTACAACAACTGCTAACTGGTTAGTAGATATGTCATTATCACGCAACGTGGTATTTACAGTGATATTCGCGATGTTCACAGTCCTAGTTATCCAACAAGGTGTAGAAGACGGTATCGAGAAATGGTCGAAGCGTTTAATGCCACTGTTATTTATAATGCTTATCGCTGCAATGCTTTATATCTTGACTCAACCAGGTGCAGAGCTAGGTTTACGAGCGTTACTTATTCCTGATTTTAGCCGCATCCTAGACCGTGACGTACTGATTGGAGCACTCGGTCAAACATTCTTCTCACTATCATTAGGCAGTGGTTGCATGATGGTATACGGTTCTTACTTAAACAAAAAAGAAAATATTGCTAAATTAGCCGCGCAAGTGACACTGATGGATACCGCTGTCGCATTTTTTGCAGGTATGGTGATCTTACCTGCTATGTATGTGGCTTCACATAATGGCGTTGAGATCTTCGCTGCTGACGGCAGTCTACTGAGTTCTGATACATTAGTGTTTACGGTATTACCGGCATTATTTGAAACGATGGGCGCTGCACAATACCCGGTTTCAATTTTATTCTTTGCATTATTGTTTGTTGCCGCATTAACATCGGCGATTGGTATGATGGAATCACCAACAAGTTATCTTGCAGAACGTGCATCTATGACACGTAAGAAAGCGGCCTATATCGTTGGTACGATCGTCACTGCACTTAGCTTAGTGATTGTATTTAACTTCTCAACACTGTTTGGTTTTGTTATCACACTCACGACGCAATACGCACAACCACTCATTAGTTTAGGCGTAGCAATCTTTGCAGGTTGGGTTTGGAGCCGTAAAGGCTTAATGGCAGAAATCAGAGAACAAGAAGGTGTAACAGAGCATTCTATCTTTTGGAAGATCTGGCCTGTATACGTAAAATTTGTTTGCCCAGTATTAGTACTAATCCTAGTATTCGCGTCATTCCAATAAACGAACATACGGTTCAATGAATAATAAAAAGGTCAGCAATACGCTGACCTTTTCACTATTTGATATAAAACTAATTTATTTAACCCGTTAAGATCTCAGACCATGTCAGATTACGGTCTCCGAGTACAATAAAGTCAGGATTTTTTAATGTATCGCGCTGGTTATAAGAGAGTGGGTTTAAATTCAAATCAAGAATAGCCCCTCCCGCTTCAGTCACGATACATTGCGTACCTGCTGTATCCCACTCACCAGTAATGCCTAAGCGTATATAACAATCCGCTTTACCTTCTGCAACTAAGCAGCCTTTTAAGCTCGCAGAGCCGAGAGATTGTAATTCTAAGTCAATATCATCTTCAACTAACTTACGGATGTTGTCTGGGTTCTGAACGCGGCTCACAACCACATTTAAACTGGTTAAAGGTTGCAGACATGTATGACTGAAGATTCTTTCTTCACCTTCCAATGTTTCTTTGTATGCACCTTCCCCGTCAACAGCCCAATAGAGAACGTCATCTTTAGGGCCGTAAATCATCCCCAAGATAGGTTTATTCTTGTGTACCAATGCAATAATCGTCGCAAAATCACCACTACGAGAAATAAACTCCTGGGTGCCATCTAACGGATCTAATAACCAATAAGTTTCCCAAGATTGACGCTCTTCAACGGCAATATCACAATCTTCTTCAGATAAGATTGGAATGTCAGGCGTCAGTAACGCAAGTTGCTTAGATAAATAGTGATGGGCCGCGATATCAGCACTGGTGACCGGTGTATGATCGAGTTTAACTTCTTGCTCAAACTCACCCGATTGATAAATATCATAAATCACTGCACCAGTGGCGCGTGCAATTTTTTTTAACTCTGGAATTAAGGTCATTATTTGCATATCGCACTTCCTACTTTATTCTCGCCATCGCTTAATGATTTAGTATTACTTATCTAGTTGTTTTAGGGCAAGTAATAATGCGCAAATAGCGCGTGATTCAGTGATTTCATCATTATCAAGTAACTCATTTGCTCTGGCTAATGGCCACTTTATAATTTCGAGTGGCTCAGGTTCATCACCCTCACAAGATTCAGGGTACAGATCTTGTGCAAGATAAATCTGCATTCGAGCTGAAAAATAACTCGGTGCTAAGTTAACTTCTTTCAGTAAGCTTAGTCTTTTAGCCCCATATCCAATCTCTTCCATTAACTCTCGATTAGCAGCAATCAATGCTGTTTCACCTTTATCGATCGCCCCCTTGGGAAAACCAAGTTCGTAACTATCAGTACCGACAGCGTATTCACGGATCAAGATAAGATTATTATCCGCATCGACTGGCACCATCATAACGGCGCCGTGACCACCGCCTTTCATTCTTTCGTAAGTACGTTCAACACCATTAGAAAAGCGCAGTGCAACAGACTCAATTTTAAATAGTCGACTTTCTGCGACAATTTTCGTGCTTAATATTTTAGGTTTCTGATGTGTCATTTTAATTCTGCATCCTTGTCATAACGAGTACGCGTTATATAACAACATTATATGCGGCCTGCGTAATTAATCTTATACTCACCCTTGGCATTTTCTTGCCCAACATAACGTAAATTACTGCGTATTGATTGCGGTAATTCATTACTTGGTACAAGTACGCCTGAAAACGTGTATTTACCTTGATTTTCTAACGTAGCAATACCAGATAATTTCAGCTGATTAGAGCTCTGCTTGATATTCGCAACAATAGTCCCCTTATCACAAGTTAAATTAGCGACAGCAGAATCAATTTCTACATTGCCCAACAGTGAGTCAATGCCTGCATTAGACCAACTCAGCTGTCCATCAAGTTGTTCACACCAAGGGTTTCCTTGCTGCATCTCTGCTATTGTCAATTTAACGCTACCTTTAGTCGTCACTGGTAATGGAATATTACTCGCCGTGACTAACCATTCAGAACTTGCCGTAACGGTGAAATCTTGCGCATAGACACCAGCACTTGAATAGCCTAGTTCACCACTGCCGCGTAAGCTATTCTTACCACGACCAAACTCAACGTAAACTTGTGCAGATCCCGTTAATAGCGCAATTACCGATGTATCCCAGCTTACATCTTTCACTTCTATATGATTAAAAGATACCTGTTTTGCTTCCCCTTTCCATACCGAACCTTCAACTTGGCTAATCGTTAAGTTCGCTGGCAATGGAATATATGATAATACTAATGTAGCTGGTAGTGTGCCGATAAGAAAGAATACATACGTAATCATGACAAAACATAGCCCTAGAAGTTTATTTCTCATGCTCTTTTTCCTAACTGTAATCGGCGAACCTTAACCATCCCTTTTTTATCTGACACACTCAGATCAATATTCTGGATTTCAATACCGTATTGTTTGTTCAATTGCTCTAACCAATCGGTAAGCTGATTAAAATTAACATCATCAATCCATACTTGCAGATTATCTGCTTTTGCTTGAATACGTGTGAGTATTATCTTATGACGTTTAGCACTACGACTAACAAGCTGGTTAAGATCACCCGCTTCAGGACGGTTTACTTGGCCTCCCTGTAAATTCATAATTTTTTGCCCTATCACTTTCACATCGGCGAGTGTTTGCGTTTGAACATTAACTTTTCGTTGGGTATTGCTAATATCATTTTGTAACGGTTGCCAAACCAGCCAGTAACCACCTGCAAGCAATAATGTGGCGATTAATAAACTAATGAGCTGCTTTTCTTTTTGCTCTAATTGTTGCCAATATGCCTTCATTTTTTACCCTTAATATCCAGCGTGCCCTGAACGCGGCCATTTCGTTGACTTAACGTCCCTTGTTCAACATCAAACTCAGTCGATAACGATGATTTGAATTGATCAAAGGCCTGAAAGTCCGCCGCACTTGCTTGCAATCGTAATGTTGCCTGTTTCGTATCAAATCGAACTGAAATAGGTTTAATATCCGGTGATTGTTTAAATGTAGGGGTCAGCTGACTTAACATCACTAAGAATCCTGAATCACTGCCCCCACCGCGTAAATCATTTAAACGATTCTGCATCTGTTTTTTAACTAAACGCGTATTTAGGCGCATTTTCTTCGGTTTAAATACCGTTTTATATACCTGCTTAATCTCATTCTCTAATGCCATTTGTTGCTGTTCTAACTTATTTAACATCACAAATTGATTCACAAATATCATCACGATAGCTAGACCTGCTGCGATAGCCGTACCACGCCATAATTTTAATGCGACATTTTCTTCACGTACTATTTTGTACTCGCCTTGTAATAAGTTATAACGGCTGGTAACAGCGCCCTCAGCACAAAGTTTCATTGGCAACTCAATTGTATTCTGTTGCCAATTATCTAACTCAAGATGATCGATAGTAGAATAGCTAGTCACCGTCTGCACAGCACTCTCATCATCAACGTCTACATGAGCAACCGTTGGCAAGACAAAACCTAATAATGCGGTCTCAATACACATACCTTGTGTACGAGTTTTCCTAATAAGCCATTGCCCATCTAATTCAATCGCACTCCAACTCTCTTCACTGTACGGCAGTGTTAAGGCATCAGGAATAATTTGTGTGCAAACTAGTTCGGCATCCGATAACCATGATTGCCACTGCTGCATTTTGTCATGCGCAATCACCGCAACGGATACTGTATTCGCAGTCTTACTTAGAACAGAAAAGTGTAGCTTATCAATATCACTACTCAATTCTTGTTCTAGCATGTAGGGTAATGCATTGAGTAATTGCTTATTACTACGCCCAGGTAATTCCACCTCTTTAAACGTGATATCACAGCTTGGTACTAATGCAATGATAGGTCGCCCACCAGCACGGGATTTTAGCTCGATAAGTTCAGCGGCACTGGTCAAAACACCTGATGCAATGATCTCGCTTTCAACGGTTGACCACACTAACCAATGTATTGCTTGTCGACTTTCACTACCAAGCCTTACTACTAATTGCTCACTCATTGAGCTCCTCCGAATTGTCGACGAATAACATAAACACTATCTTTGCTTTCAGCTTTAAATAACGATTCTACTTTCATGGTTGCGCTAGCAAATTCAGCTTGTAATAGCGCAACAAAATAACCACTTGTTATATCAAACACAGCTTGCTCTTCCGTATCCAGCTTAATACCAGCCAATAACGGTAACGCCAAGAAATCCGCCTTTGTTTTCCAACCGCCGTTAGGCCGTTCTTCCAATATTGTTTTCGCTACATCTAGTGATAATTGCCCTGCAAATAATCCAGCTAATATCTCAGGCTTATCAATCACAATGGTATTCACGTTTATCTTTAAGTCTGCTGTAGGTAAGGCGCAAAGATAAGGACGAACCTTACGGTAAACAGCTTGGTTAAATCCTTTTATTGCCCGTAGTTCACTGACATTAATTAAACGTTGGTTACCCGCTTGATAAGGGTAATCAAGGGATTCATAGTAAGCATCTTCAACACCGTAACTCGACACCACATTTGTATCAGTATCAATCCAGTCACGTAAGGCATCACTTAATTGCTCCGCGTCATACACTTCTAGGTCAAGCTGTTCTAATAAGTTACGGAATAAACGGACCTTCAGTGGGGCTTGACCGTTTTTATCATCTTCTCCAGTAACAGCATTAACATTAAAACAGGCTTGCATATCAAAAACCTGACCACCAATGAGTCCATTTTCAACTGGGTACATCATGCCTTCTGTGGCCCAATATTGATCTAAGTTGATCGTATCATCGTCTTTCAATGCTTGCTTTAAGCCCTTTTCAACCAACGCCTCTGCACCATAAGCATACCAAAGGGCTTGTTGATGCGTCATTATGTTACTGGTACGGCGTAATTCCAGCTGTAAACGTGATGACATATTACTGGCAATAATCACCATCACAGCCAAAATAAGTAAGACGGTTAATAGTGCAATACCACGCTGTTTAGAGGCATATATCATTAGCTGCCCTTTCCTTTATCTTTATCTTCATCTTTATTTGTCGATTGTCGCTTTAGGTAATAGGAATAAGCGCTGAATTTCACCAAAACCTTTTAATGTTAGCGTCATTTTAACGCCATCAGGTAATGCGGTCTTGTTTGTCCAAGTCTCATTCCATTTATTTTTATGATAAAATTCGAACGTTAATGATTCGACATTTTCCAAGATCAATTGCCTTTTGGGCTCTTCCCCTGTAATGGGGTCTAAATAGACATAACTTAAACGTTCTAAGTGCGCATCTTTAACACGATACATTACCCGCTGTAACGATGAGCGTGGTAACTGTGATAATGGATTACGCCAACCACTGCGAACGAAAGCAATACCATCGTCATCACTATCAAACATAAATTTCCCAGACTGTAATGGCATTGCTGTCTGGTCATCATCACTACGATTATTACGCGCATTCATTTGTTGAAAATCACGTTCGACAATAACCATTGCTCGTTGTAATTGTTTTAATGCATTCCCACGTTCTGTCGAAATTTCATCGCTGCGTAATACACCTTGTAATACTTGATAAGCCCCCAGACTGAGTAAGGCAAAAATAGCGATCGCAATCATCATCTCGATCAATGTGAAGCCATTTTGTTTTATTGTCGGTTCTCGCATCATCTTAGCGCACCACATAGGTGAGTAAATGGCTAATCGTTGAGTCATACTTCTTATCTGTCGCCACTTCGACTGTCACCCCGACAAAATCATTGCTGTCTGTCGATTCTGCTTTATAACGCCAATACCAAGTTCGACCCGCTAATTCAGACTCACCTTTTCGCCATGACTTTCCAGGTATTGTTTTTGCTAACTTTAATTCAGTTAAAGTATTAGCAGCCACCCAATTAGCGAATGTTTTTTCTTCCAAATAGGCTAAGCTGCTGAGATTTTCAGTCGCGACTTTCATCACGGCTAAACCAGCCGTGCCAAATACCGCCATCGCCACCATGACTTCTAATAATGTCATGCCAGCTTGCTTAAAGAATGTTTTTTTTCCTAAACATGGTTTCATTAAAATCCATCCATCGTGGTATTAATCATTAATTTTCCATATTCATCAAATTGGACCTTGATACTACTGTCCCCTGCATCCGCATCCATATAGGTAAACGTCAACGTAAAATCGGTAATTTCACCGCTTGAATAAATAAACACATCCGGTTCGATACGTTCGTCTTTTTCATCACCTTCAAATAGCCCGCCATTATCCTCAAACAAACCATCATCATCAGCAAATAGCTTGCGATCACCTAACAAGCTGCCTTCCGCTTTCAGCCCAGCTAACTCAAGTGACATAAGCATGTCTTCTTGTAGCTCTTTTTTTACAAAAAACTTAGAATCATTAAATGCGGACCATTTATCATTGTCATCTAAATAAACAAATTGATAGTGCTGTTCTTCAATCACGATCCCCATTTCAATACTACTAAGTAAGGCTTCTTCTTCAGCCAGTTCTAGCACTCCGATAAAACGAGCAGCTTCTTTTTTGAGTTGCTTATCAGGGCCAGAAGAACTCATTGTCATGACAACACCGGTGACCATCATGCCCATTAAGAATATAACTAACATTATCTCTAATAGTGTAAAGCCAGATTCTTGATGAGTACGATTTTTCATTGTGTACCTTTGCTCATTGTTGATATGCGTTCTGATAGAGTAAGAATTAACATCGAATGCATTCAGTTGGATAAAAAAAGGCACAGAAAAGAACCTGTGCCTCAATAAAACAATTAGTTACTTATCATGCATGTTCCAGTTGCCGATATCGTCATCGGAACCTTCTTCACCATCTAAACCAATAGAATAAATATCAACTTGACCATGTTCACCTGGGCTAACTAATAGATATTCATTACCCCAAGGGTCTTGCGGTAAACGCTTGATGTAACCGCCAGTACGATAATCTCTTGGTTCTGGATCTACATCCGGCATTTCAACTAATGCATCTAAGCCTTGTTCTGTCGTTGGATAACGGCTGTTGTCTAACTTATACATATCCATCGCATTTTCTAACGCGACGATATCTGATACTACTTTCTGGCGATCCGCTTTTTCTTTATTACCTAATAAATTAGGGATAACCATTGATGCAAGAATACCTAAAATCACGATAACAACCATGATTTCTAACAGGGTAAAACCTGACATACTCCGTTTTTTATTATTCATAAAATCCTCTATTTGAAATAAAAATCTAACCTGAAACCATATTGTTTAAAGACAAAATCGGTTGAAGAATTGCCATCACAATAAATAATACAACACCCGACATACTCACTACCAGTAAGGGTTGAAAAATGCCTAAAGCCATCGTCACTTGCGCTTCAAATTGTGAATCTTGATTATCTGCAGCGCGCTCTAACATCGGACCTAATTCACCACTTTGTTCACCACTGGCAATCATATGCAGCATCATTGGTGGAAATAATTTTGTTTCCGTTAATGCTGCTCTTAAACTAGTACCTTCACGAACGCGCATTGTCGCAGCTTCGACCAATTTACGCGCATGCATATTGGTTAATACCCGTCCCGCAATCAACATACTTTCGAGTAGCGGTACCGCACTGGCATTTAAAATACTTAATGTTCGCGCGAAACGCGCAGTATTGATTCCACGACTCACCTTACCAATGACAGGCACTTTTAATAATCGTTCATCGAATATCAAGCGATTCGCAGGTTTTAATAACAAGCGTTTAATAACAATGATAGTAAGGACAATACCAACAACAAGATAAAGACCATAGTTACTGACAAAATCAGAAAGTCCGATCAATATTTGGGTGATTTGCGGTAATTCTTGTCCCATGTGTTCAAACTGGCCTACAACTTTAGGCACGACACTTGTCAATAATAGCGACACAACACCAATAGCCACCAGCGTTAACATGACCGGATAAATCATGGCTTGCGTTAATTGACTGGTCATTTTTTGGCGTTGTTCGGTATAGTCAGCCAAACGATTGAGTACTTTATCTAAATGACCCGACTTTTCGCCAGAGGCCACCATAGAACAATACAAGTCGTCAAAGGCATGAGGGAACTCAGCAAAACTTTCTGCTAACGTATGTCCTTCAACAACACGACTCCGTACGGCTAAGATCATATTCTGAATACGTGGTAGTTCACTTTGTTCTGCAACCGCTTTTAATGATTCCTCGAGTGGTAGCGAAGCAGCAATTAACGTGGATAACTGGCGGGTTAATAGCGCCATATCCGCCGTACTAATACCTCGTTTAAATGAAAAAATACCTGCCGCTTTTTTCTTTTCAGCCGCAGCAGACATTTCCACTTCCAGTGGGGTTAAGCCTTTCTCGCGTAATAAAGCACGCGCTTGCTTTGGCCCATCAGCTTCCACTACCCCTTTTTTATTTTTACCTTTTTGATCAATCGCTAAATAAGAAAATGCAGGCATGCTTATCCCTCTCTTGTCACACGAAGTACTTCTTCTAAGGTGGTGACACCTTCCAGTACTTTAGCTAGGCCATCTTGACGGATACTTGGTGTGAATGGTCGAATATGACGTTCTACAATCTGTTCGCCAGCACCACTGTGGATCATGTCTCGCACATCTTCATCGACGATTAATAATTCATGAATACCAGTACGACCTCGATAGCCTGTGTTGTTACAGTTTTCGCAACCTTTCGGATGATAAATGACTGTCGCGTCCGCCACTCGATTAGAAGCCAATTGCTCAAGTTCGCGCTCTGTTGGCGGTGCACCCTCTCGACAATCTGGACAAAGCGTTCGAACTAATCGTTGTGCCAGTACTCCCAATATACTTGACGACAATAAGAAGGGCTCTAATCCCATATCACGTAAACGAGTGACGGCGCCCACTGCGGTATTAGTATGTAAGGTAGATAATACGAGGTGACCCGTTAAACTAGCTTGAACGGCAATTTGCGCTGTTTCTAAATCACGCACCTCACCAATCATCACAACATCGGGGTCTTGACGTAAAATAGCACGTAAACCACGTGAGAAGGTCATATCAACTTTTGGATTCACTTGCGTTTGCCCAATGCCATCAAGTTGATATTCAATTGGATCTTCAACCGTTAAGATATTACGATCTTTGCTGTTAATATCCGATAGTGCGGCATATAAGGTCGTACTCTTACCCGACCCCGTAGGACCAGTAACTAAAATAATGCCGTGTGGCTTATGAATAAGTTCAGACATCTTATTACGATTATCTAACGTCATCCCCAAATGCTTTAATTCTAATTTAGCGTTATTCTTATCGAGTAAACGCATTACGACACGTTCACCAAAACTCGATGGTAAGGTTGATACACGCACGTCAACACCACGTCCACCAATTCGCAACGAAATTCGCCCATCTTGGGGAACACGCTTTTCTGCGATATCCATTTTTGACATGACTTTGATTCGTGATATTAACAATGATGCTAATTTCCGATTCGGTTTCAAAATCTCTCTTAATACACCGTCAATACGGAAGCGGATCACCAATGCACGCTCAAATGTTTCCACATGAATGTCTGAAGCACCTTCTTTAATTGCTTCACTGAGCATCGCATTAATCAGTTTAATGATCGGCGCATCATCATCGGACTCCAATAAATCTTCTTCGGTTGGTAACTCCTCAGCTAACGTAAAAAAATCAACTTCATTACCAATGTCCTGCATTAACTGTCTTGCTTCTGATGAGTCACGTTGAAACACGTCTGTCAGTTTTAATTCGAATGCCTCATCATCTAATAATACCAATTGAAACACTTGACCAAGGTTACGACGTACTTCAAGTACCGTACTCGGGGCAACACCGGCTTTGTGATATAACACCCAGCCGCGTTCAGCTTCACTTAGCACCACACCAAATTTTTTGGCGAACGAAAAAGGCAAGCGTTCGCTTTCACTTACCTCGTCATAATCCTGAGTACTCATCTACTCAGCCTCACTTGTCGTTTTAGGCTTCGTTCTCATATCAAATTCAACCGTTTGATTATCTTGTTCTTCCAGATATTGACGAACTGCAGGCGAAATAATACGTTCTTCATCAAATTTAGGTAACACTGGAACATCAGTAAACGGCATCAATGCGACACCTTTTTCTTGTTGTAGCAACTGATTTGCGCGCATTAAACTGTACTTACGATTACTGATACCGCGGATCGATGCATTATCACGAATAATGGTCGGTTTAATAAAGATCATCAGATTACGTTTTGAAGTGCTTGATGATGTAGACTTAAATAAATTACCAATCCAAGGGATGTCGCCGAGCCAAGGCACCTTAGAAATACTTTCAATCACTTTCTCATCAAGTAAGCCACCAATCACGATCGTTTGCCCACTATCCACTAAAATGCTGGTATTTACCTGACGTTTCGCAAAAGTCACATCCACCGCAGTAGAACCTAATACTTGTGATACCTCTTGCTCAATGGTTAACTGTACCGCATCACCTTCGTTGATTTGTGGCGTCACTTTTAATTTAATTCCCACTTCCCGACGCTCAATCGTCTGGAATGGGTTTTCATTACCCGACCCCGTTGAAGAGCCTGTAATAACGGGGACTTCTTCACCAACAACAAATGTGGCTTCTTGATTATCGAGTGTCATGATACTTGGCGTAGCAAGAAGGTTAGAATTAGTATCTGTCGCAGCCGCTTGAATAATCGCACCGAAGGTTTTTGACCCATTCATAACGCCCATAATCATGCCGTTCACACCACCAAGTGCTGAAGCAAGTGCTGAAGTATCACCAGAAGTTGTAGTCGTCCTCGGTGTTTCTGCACCTGTTGTAGGGTCAGTATAAATCGTTGTCGTTTTTTTATCCTGTGCATCATAAATACCCTGGCCAAGTGCACCTAAAGAGACTTGCTTGCCATTATTATATTGCGTGCCTCCTGCTTCAGTTGCCCACTGAACACCAAAGTCAATGCCATCACCTTCTGATATTTCGACAATAATCGCTTCGACCAATACTTGTGCACGGCGAATATCAAGCTGACTAATCACTTGCTCTAAGGTACGCATCACATCCGGTTGCGCGGTAATCACCAACGCATTGGTGTCTTCATGCGCTTCAATACCCGGCTCTGATTTTGAACTCGATTTTGATTTTGATTTACTCGATGAACCAGACGTTCCATCCTCAATAGAGTTACTCACCCCTTTTAAAACTTCGGCAACTTCTTTGGCATTCGCGTATTTCAAGTAAATAACGCGGGTATTACCTGTGCTTTTTAATTCGCTATCAAGCTGTTGGATTAATTTAGCAACACGTTGACGCGCTTTGGGATCACCACTAATCACAACCGCGTTAGTTCTATCATCAGCAACAATTTTAGGTTGTAAGATACTTGGGATCTTCGATTTCCCATCGCCTTTGTTCACACTATCAATAATACGAACCATCTCACTAGCAGATGCGTATTTAAGATGAATAATATCAACGGCCTGATCTCCCGCTTTATCTACACGGTGGACAATTTCTACTAAGCGATTAACCACAGCTGCGCGGCCTGTCAGCATTAACACATTAGACGGTTCATAATGCACTACATTACCGCCACCAGCATTATCATTTAATTGACGTAATAACGGAGAGAGCTCACGTACTGATACATTATGAACAGGTACTACACGCGTAACCATTTCATCACCCTGACCAGGATCGTTATCATCAACCACTGGTATGCTTGATGTTTTTGCTACTTTGCTTTTAATAACTTTAAGTACACCATTGTCCATCTTAACAACGGAATAACCATATACATCTAAGACATTAAGAAAGAACTGATAATACTGTTCTTCATTTAATAAATCGTAACTACGAACATTCACCTTGCCACGCACACTCGGATCAATGATCACGGTTTTATTTAAGTTTTTACCCACAACATTAATAAATTCATTAATATCTGTGCCTTTAAAACTTGCAGAATAATCGGCAGCCATGGCCATCCCACTCAAACTCAGCAATATCCCTGAGGTTAAGCTTGTTAATTTTTTTCCAACGTTATTAAGGTTCATCTTTATCCTTAGCTACCTAAGTTACCGGCTTAAAAAGTGTTGCTCAAATGGCTACTCTGGCATACTTAAATAAATACTGTGTAATTGCCCATCACGCTCAACGGTGAGGGACATTTCGGTCAAGTCTTTCAGTTGCGTGGCAACTTCCATTGCTTGGCGAGTATCCGTTAAATCATATCCATTTAACGATACGGCGAGATCATTTGGCTTTAAACCAACTTCTTTAAATAGTTCACGATTTTTACCTGGATTAACACGATAACCCGCTAATTGCCCATTAGTTCGAACGGGAGAAATACGTACGTAGTCGGTAATGCTGGCAGGGTTTGATAATAAGTCTTTACGTAGATTAGAAAGGCCTCTAGGTGCTTTACTTGAACTTTCGTTATGAGACTGTCGCCCGCTTGTCTCACGAGTGAACTCTTCACCATCCAACATTAACGTTTCTAAGTTACCTCGATATTTAATGATCACACGGTCAACCAGTACCTGGTTTAACACCGCATTCGTGTCGCCAATCTCATCATCAATCCCGTACGTTTCTTGCTTACCTTTGAGCTCGATAATAGCTAATGCAAGACTTGGTTCACTACTCGCAACAAGACCAACTAATATTAGACGTAAGCGTGTTTTTGGTGCATCAATAGTCTGAACAGCGACAGACGCTTGATTTTCTGCGTTCTGTTTACCAAATAAATTTAAATTACGAAGTGTATTTAATTCATAACTTTTGGCTTGATCACTACCACGGCTAAATATAGGTTGCCATAATGTTGCAGAATCAGATTTTATCGGCCATAACTGCCAAGTTAACACCGCTGATTGATAACAAAATACAGCGAGTAAAAAATAGCAACAAAAGGTCGATATTTGTTTTTGAGGTAGTTTGATTATAAGCTGCTTAAGCGCATCTAAATTATCCATTTTTGTATTACCCTAATACAGCATTACTTTCAAAATAAGCTATGTTTACCAACGTTTGTGATTAACCCGAATAAAAGTCGTAAATTGAACTGACCAATACTAGCCTTCTCGTTCTATCCGTACAAGCCTTAAACACGACAAACATCAGTTAAATCATATAAATCAGATAAATCGGGTAAATCATAATAGAAAATTAATGTTTTTTTAATAAAAAAACATACCAGCGCTAACCTTTAAAGAATATATGAATTCTGATTATTCGCCACACTATAATTAGAACACTTACAAATGAAACTATGACGAAAGAAATGTGAAATCAACGACGTGATTTAGTTAATGAAATGTGTATTTCCGCGTAATAAAAGACTCTCTTACTGCTTTATTTATCTGTTATAATCAGATCAATAAGATCGTTTATTTGGAATATGGTTACATTCAATATGTCAAAAAATACCAAACCAGATAGTGATGTGCGTTTTGATAAGTGGTTGTGGGCTGCACGGTTTTTTAAAACCCGCGCCATTGCCAGAGACATGATCCAAAGTGGTAAAGTCCGCTACAATGATCAACGCACAAAACCCAGTAAAACCGTTGAGTTGGGTGCAACAATAAAAATAAAACAAGGCTTTGATGAAAAGGAAGTGATCGTAAAGCAGCTTTCCGCACAAAGGAGAGGGGCACCAGAGGCGACTACTTTGTATGAAGAAACACCAACTAGTGTTGAAAAGCGTGCACAAAATGATGTCGCGCGTAAACTGAATACATTGTATAACCCTAGCCCTGATAAACGTCCCGACAAGAAACAACGTCGAGAACTATTGCGGATAAAAAATCATTAACTTTAACGTCGAGAATATTATGAGCCAGAAAGATTTATTACACCGTTACCTGTTTGAAGATCACCAAGTACGTGGTGAGATTGTACAACTTGAACAAAGCTTTATTGATATTTTAGAAAACCTAAATTATCCAAGACCTGTTCAGCGCCTACTCGGTGAGTTACAAGTTGCAGCAAGTCTATTAACAGCGACATTAAAATTTAAAGGCTCTATCACGGTTCAGTTACAAGGTGACGGTCCAGTGACACTTGCTGTTATTAATGGTAATGAAGATCTTGAATTACGTGGTGTGGCTCGCTGGAATGGTTCAGTACCAGACACAAACAATGTAAAAGAATTGATTGGTAAAGGAGTAATGGTTATTACTATCTCACCAGACAAAGGCGAACGTTATCAAGGTATCGTTGATCTTGGTGGCGAGACTTTACAAGAATGTTTGGAACAATACTTCGAACAGTCTGAACAACTAACAACACGTTTGTGGTTCCGTACTGGTAAAGTTGGCTATAGAAAACAAGCTGCGGGCATGATGCTACAAAAATTACCAGCATCAGACGACAAGAAAAGTTCACACGAAGATTTTGAACACCTCGCAGCATTAACTGCAACGATAAAAGATGATGAATTATTTAATCTTGATGCTGAAGATGTGCTAGTACGACTTTATCACCAAGAAAAAGTACGCTTATTCGATCCACAAACCGTGTCATTTAAATGTGGTTGTTCACATGAACGTAGTGCAGCAGCATTACTGAATGTAGCAAAAGAAGAGTTACTTGATATTATTGCTGAAAAAGGACAAATAGAGATGCACTGCGATTATTGCGGTTCGCTTTATGCTTTTAATGCAGGAGATGTAGAAGATATACATGCACCGCAAATTGGCAACCCTGTACATTAAACAAGATGGAATAAGAGTGTAACAAATACACCGCAGCACATCGTTTAATACTGCTAAATTTAATAATAAGAGTGCCGTTAGTGCACTCATTAAATTTAATTTTCAAACCAACTTAATTTAATCTGAAACAATAAATTAAACTCTGTACCCCCAGGAGATACCAATGACAGAAGTAAAACATAAAAATACAGTTATTGGCGCCACTATCGATCTATCGGTATATGGCATCAAGGATGTTGAAGAAATCGTATATAACCCTTCTTACGAGCTACTTTTTTCAGAAGAAACAAAAGCAGGTCTAGAAGGTTATGAAAAAGGGACTGTTACTGAATCAGGTGCAGTTGCAGTTGATACAGGTATCTTCACTGGTCGTTCACCAAAAGATAAATACATTGTTCGTGATGATACAACTCGCGATACAGTATGGTGGTCAGATCAAGGTAAAAATGATAATAAAGCCATCTCTCAAGACGTATGGAATGATCTTAAAGCACTCGTAACACAACAGCTTTCCACAAAACGTTTATTCGTTGTTGATACATACTGTGGTGCTAACGCCAATACCCGTATTAAAGTTCGTTTCATCACCGAAGTTGCATGGCAAGCGCATTTCGTTAAGAACATGTTCATCCGTCCAACCGAAGCAGAATTAGCAACTTACGAACCAGATTTCGTGGTAATGAATGGTGCTAAGTGCACAAACCCTGATTGGGAAAAGCACGGCCTAAATTCTGAAAACTTTGTTGCTTTCAATTTAACAGAGAAAATTCAACTTATCGGCGGTACTTGGTACGGCGGCGAAATGAAAAAAGGTATGTTCTCTTATATGAACTACCTATTGCCTCTACAAGGTATTGCATCAATGCATTGTTCAGCAAACGTAAGTTCTGATGGTGAAACAGCAATCTTCTTTGGCTTATCTGGTACAGGTAAAACAACATTATCAACCGATCCAAAACGCCAATTAATTGGTGATGATGAACACGGTTGGGATGATGATGGCGTATTCAACTTCGAAGGTGGTTGCTACGCAAAAACAATTAAGTTAAGTGCAGAAGCGGAGCCAGAAATATTCGGCGCAATTCGTCGTGACGCATTACTTGAAAACGTAACCGTACTTGACGGTGGCGTAGTTGATTATAACGACGGTTCGAAAACAGAAAACACGCGTGTTTCTTACCCTATCGAACATATTGAAAACATTGTTAAGCCGATCTCAAAAGGCGGTCACGCAAATAAAGTTATTTTCTTAAGTGCAGATGCATTTGGTGTTTTACCACCAGTATCTAAACTAACGCCAGAACAAACTAAATATCACTTCCTATCAGGTTTTACCGCTAAATTAGCCGGCACTGAGCGTGGTATTACAGAACCAACACCAACATTCTCAGCATGCTTCGGTGCTGCGTTCCTATCACTTCACCCTACGAAATACGGTCAAGAACTTGTTAAACGTATGGAAGCATCAGGCGCGCAAGCTTACCTTGTTAATACTGGCTGGAACGGCACTGGTAAACGCATTTCAATTAAAGATACGCGTGCCATCATCGATGCAATTCTTGATGGCTCAATTGAAAAAGTGGAAAGTAAAACGATCCCTTACTTCAATTTAGAAGTACCAACAACACTACCAGGTTGTGATACTAAGATTCTTGACCCTCGTGATACATACGAAGATGCAAATGTATGGGAAGAGAAAGCCGTTGACCTTGCTAAACGTTTCGTGAACAACTTCGAGAAGTTCACTGACAACGAAGAAGGCAAAGCACTGCTTGCTGCAGGTCCACAACTTTAAACTTTATTTAAGTTGTGTTTATACCGATTTAAATAATGAGCAATCATGAACAAAATGCCAGTATCGAGTAATCGACCTGGCATTTTTTCTACCTGCCATAACGAAAATGAGCTATTCAGCTGTGCTATTGCTATAATTTCTTTTCAATATAATTTAAGAAGGTCATAGCATTGGCTATATCAAACTTAATCACCCGAGTTGGCTGGGAAACTTTAGACAAACGCCTTAAATTTCTCTGGAAAGAAGAACGACCAAGAGTCACAAAAGTTGTGTCTTGGGCAGCTTCTCTAGGTGACCGCAGTGAGAATGCTGACTACAAAGAAAATAAACATTTACTGCGAACCATCGACCGCGAAATTCGATTTTTAGTTAAACGCCTCGAAGTATTAGAGATCGTCGATTATCGTCCACAACAAGATGGCACAGTCTATTTTGGCGCCTATGCCGAATTAGAAGATGATGATGGTAAGGTAATCCAGTGCCGCATTGTCGGCCGTGACGAATTAGACCCTAAACGTAATTTCATTACAGTCGACTCACCAATGGCAAAAGCCCTTATCGGGAAACAAGTTGATGATGAGGCGATAGTGCACACGCCTGCGGGTAGTAAAACGTGGTACATCAACAAGATCCAATACACCCCATTTACAGAATAATCATCCGTATTCATGTCATCACAAATCTATTCATTTTAAGGATCCAAAGTGTCTAAATTAGCTATTCTGATCGCGCAAGAAATTAATGCGCATGTACGCCAAGTTAACGCTGCAATTACCCTACTTGATGACGGGTCGACCGTCCCTTTTATCGCCCGCTATCGAAAAGAAGCCACTGAAGGCTTAGATGATGGTCAATTAAGAACATTAGAACAGCGCCTGACCTACTTACGTGACTTAGAAACGCGCCGTGAAACAATTTTAAAAAATATTGCCGAACAAGATAAGTTAACTCCGCAGTTAACCGCCGCTATCAATAATGCTGAAACAAAAACGCGTTTAGAAGATCTCTACCTACCTTTTAAAACCAAACGCCGTACGAAGGGCCAAATAGCAATTGAAGCAGGATTAATACCATTAGCAGAATCTCTGATTGCAAATCCACAACAGCAGCCGATCAAACTCGCCAAACAATTTATCACATCAGACACTAATTTTGCTGAACCAGAGCAAGTATTAGAAGGAGCTAAATTTATCCTGATGGAAAAAGCGAGCGTTGATGCAGAACTGATTGCTAAAGTCCGTAAACAGTTACTTTCTCACGCAACGCTTGAATCAAAAGAAAATAAAAAAACAGCCACAGAAGACAGTAAATTCAAAGATTATTTCGCCCACAGTGAGGGGATTAGCAAAGTACCATCACACCGCATGTTAGCCATGTTACGCGGCAAAAATGAAGGTGAGCTACAAATAGGTTTGAATGCAGACCCTGAATTTACCGAGAAAAATGCAACCAGCTATTGTGAAATAATCATCGCCAAACATTTGGGGATTCATTATCAAAATAAACCCGCTGACGAATGGTTAAAATCAGTCGTTCACAGCAGTTGGAAACAAAAATTACTCAGCCAATTAGAAACTGAACTTATCGGTAAAATGAAAGAGTCGGCGGAAGTTGAAGCTATCAAAGTATTCGCAGCCAACCTAACTGCATTGCTCATGGCATCGCCAGCGGGACCAAAGGTAACACTTGGACTTGATCCCGGGTTACGTACAGGTTCCAAAATTGCCATCGTTGATGCAACAGGTAAATTACTCGATCACACAACCATCTATCCGCATGTACCACAAAAGCAATGGCAACAATCGCTGTCGACATTAGCGACTTTGTGCCAACGCTATAACGTTGAGTTAGTCAGTATTGGTAACGGCACCGCATCTCGAGAAACAGATAAGTTAGTCGCTGAGTTAATTAAAGCGAAGCCTGAGCTTAAATTACAAAAAATCATGGTCAGTGAAGCCGGCGCATCAGTCTATTCTGCATCAGAGTTAGCAGCCAACGAATTTCCACAGCTTGATGTTTCTATTCGAGGAGCCGTATCCATTGCCCGTCGTTTACAAGACCCACTTGCCGAGTTAGTTAAAATCGACCCGAAAGCAATTGGTGTTGGTCAATATCAGCATGATGTAAACCAGACCTTGTTATCAAAGCAACTCGACATTGTCATTGAAGATTGCGTAAATAAAGTCGGTGTTGATGTTAACTTAGCATCTGCAGCCCTACTCTCTCGTGTGGCTGGATTGAACAAAACGATTGCTGAAAACATTGTTAATTATCGTAATGACAACGGTCCATTTAGTAAACGTAGTGAACTAAAGAAAGTTGCGAGATTAGGCCCTAAAGCTTTTGAACAATGTGCCGGATTCTTGCGTATATTAAACGCGAAAGACCCGCTTGATAGCTCAGCAGTTCACCCTGAGTCATACTCCATCGTAAAAGATATTACTCAAAAGACAGGGAGAAAAATCACCGATATTATTGGTAATAGTGAAATACTGGGATCGCTTGACCCACAAGATTACACAAATACTAAAGTGGGGATACCAACGGTCATCGACATTCTGCAAGAGCTAGAGAAACCAGGTCGAGACCCAAGACCCGAATTCAAAACAGCAATATTCAAAGACGGTATTGAAAAAATAACAGATTTAGAACCAGGGATGTTATTAGAGGGCATAGTCAGTAATGTGACTAACTTTGGTGCCTTTGTTGATATCGGCGTTCATCAGGATGGTTTAGTCCATATTTCAGCACTAACGAACCGTTTTGTAAAAGATCCCCATGAGATTGTGAAAGCTGGTCAAGTAGTCAAAGTTAAAGTGACAGAAATTGATATAGCCAGAAAGCGTATCGCACTCACTATGCGGTTAGATGATGACATAGTACAACGTAATACTTCAGAATCAGATAAGAACCAAACGGTTGTTAATAAAAAAAAACCATACAAGCAACCAGAATCAAAAAAACAGAATCCAACTGAAAATAGAAATACATCGTTCGGTAACAATGCTTTTGCTGACGCGTTTAAAAATGCAAAGAAACGTTAATAGTGAAATGACTATGTTATAAAATGAAATGTGGCGAACTTAGTTCGTCATTTTTTAGCTATTCTCTGCTAACAATTAATGACATAAATCGAAGATGAAAAAAAGGTCGCCTAAGCGACCTTTCTATATATTGTTCAAACTAATCGAAATTAAGCGATTACTTTAGAAACAACACCAGCACCAACAGTACGGCCACCTTCACGGATAGCGAAGCGTAGACCTTCTTCCATCGCGATTGGGTTGATTAGCTCAACAACAAACTTAAGGTTGTCACCAGGCATAACCATTTCAACACCTTCTGGAAGCTCTACAGCACCAGTGATGTCAGTTGTACGGAAGTAGAACTGTGGACGGTAACCTTTAAAGAAAGGAGTGTGACGACCACCCTCTTCTTTAGAAAGTACGTATACTTCAGATTCAAACTTAGTATGTGGAGTGATTGAACCAGGCTTAGCTAGTACTTGACCACGTTCAACGTCTTCACGTTTAGTACCACGTAGAAGTGCACCAATGTTCTCACCAGCACGACCTTCGTCAAGCAGTTTACGGAACATTTCAACACCAGTACAAGTAGTAGTAACAGTTTCACGGATACCAACGATTTCTACTGCATCACCAACGTTAACGATACCTTGCTCAACACGACCAGTTACAACAGTACCACGACCAGAGATTGAGAATACGTCTTCGATAGGCATAATGAAAGGCATATCGATAGCACGTTCTGGATCAGGGATGTATGAATCTAGCGCTTCTGCTAGTTCAATGATCTTGTCTTCGTACTCTTTTTCGCCTTCAAGTGCTTTAAGAGCAGAACCCTGGATAACTGGTAGGTCATCACCTGGGAAGTCATATTCAGAAAGAAGTTCACGAACTTCCATTTCTACTAGTTCAAGCAGTTCTTCATCATCAACCATATCACATTTGTTCATGAATACGATGATGAAAGGAACGCCAACCTGACGTGAAAGCAGGATGTGCTCACGTGTTTGTGGCATAGGACCATCAGTTGCAGCAACAACTAGGATAGCGCCGTCCATTTGAGCAGCACCAGTAATCATGTTTTTAACGTAATCCGCGTGACCTGGGCAATCTACGTGTGCGTAGTGACGGTTAGGCGTATCGTATTCAACGTGAGAAGTGTTGATCGTGATACCACGTTCTCTTTCTTCAGGAGCGTTATCGATTGATGCGAAATCTTTAGCTTCACCACCGTATACTTTTGCAAGTACGTTTGTGATTGCTGCTGTTAGAGTTGTTTTACCATGGTCAACGTGACCAATTGTACCTACGTTTACGTGGGTATTACTACGTACAAATTTTTCTTTAGACACGACGTGTACCTTCTAATTATCAGTTAAGCCTTTATCTTATGATAAAGACTACCAAAGTTAAACTTTATTTCGCTTCAATAATTTTGTCAGCGATGTTTTTAGGTGCTTCATTGTATTCAAGGAATTCCATTGAATACGAAGCGCGGCCCTGTGTAGCTGAACGTAGTGCAGTTGCATAACCGAACATTTCAGATAACGGAACCTTAGCATGAATAATTTTAAGACCTGAGTGGCCATCATCCATACCATCGATCATGCCGCGACGACGGCTTACGTCACCAACAACATCACCCATCCACCCCTCAGGAGTGGTAATTTCAACTTTCATCATTGGCTCAAGCAAGGCTGGATTTGCATCCAATGCGCCTTGTCTGCAACCAAAAGAACCCGCGACCTTGAATGCCATTTCATTGGAATCAACATCGTGAAATGAACCACCGTAGAGTGTAACACGAACATCCATGATAGGATATCCAGCTAACACACCTTGGTCCATCTGTTCTTTACAACCTTTTTCTACCGCTGGAATGAATTCACGAGGAACTTCACCATCAACGATTGCATCCACAAATTCAAAACCAGCACCCGCTTCAAGCGGTTCTAATTTCAGCAGAACATGGCCATATTGACCTTTCCCGCCTAATTCGCGAATGAATTTACCTTCTGCTTCAACCGAATCACGAATTGATTCACGATATGCAACCTGAGGCTTACCAACGTTGCATTCAACGTTAAACTCACGACGCATACGGTCAACAATAATATCCAGGTGAAGTTCACCCATACCAGATATCAGAATTTGCGCTGACTCTTCGTCAGTTTCAACACGGAACGATGGATCTTCCGCCGCTAATTTACTTAGGGCGATAGCCATCTTATCTTGGTCGGCTACTGTTTTAGGCTCTACAGCAATTTGGATAACCGGTTCCGGAAAATCCATACGCTCAAGAATTACTTTATGATTAGTATCACAAAGCGTATCACCAGTAGTGACGTCCTTAAGACCAATTGCCGCAGCAATATCGCCGGCACGTATTTCTTTCAATTCTTGACGATCATTGGCATGCATTTGCACAATACGACCTAAACGTTCACGCTTCTGCTTAACAGAATTATAAACGCCATCGCCCGTATTGACCACCCCAGAATACACCCGCAGGAACGTAAGCGTACCTACGAATGGGTCTGTCGCGATCTTAAAGGCTAATGCAGCAAAGGGAGCGTCATCACTTGATGGACAAGTAATTTCGTTCTCGTTATCATCAATACCATTGATATCTTTCACTTCCGTTGGGCTAGGAAGAAATTCAACCACGGCGTCAAGTACCGCTTGTACACCTTTATTTTTAAAGGCAGAACCACAAGTCGCAAGTACGATCTCGTTGTTCAGCGTGCGTTGACGTAAACCCGCTTTAATTTCTTCTTCAGATAATTCACCTTCTTCAAGGTATTTATCCATAAGCTCATCGTTAGCTTCGGCGGCAGCATCAACCAATTCTTCATGTAATTCTTCTGCACGCTCAAGTAGACCAGCAGGAATATCGCCATAACTAAATGACATACCTTGATCTGCTTCATTCCAGCTAATTGATTTCATCTTAATTAAATCAATTACGCCTTCAAACTCTTCTTCCGCACCAATGTTTAACTGGATAGGAACACAAGTCGCGCCCAGGCGATTACGAATTTGGTCAATAACAGCTTCAAAATCAGCACCTGTACGATCCATCTTATTAACGAATACGATACGTGGTACTTGATATTTATTAGCTTGACGCCAAACCGTTTCAGATTGTGGTTCAACACCTGATGCACCACAAAACACGACAACTGCGCCATCAAGGACTCGTAAAGAACGTTCTACTTCAATCGTGAAGTCAACGTGTCCCGGAGTATCAATGATGTTGATACGGTGCTGCTTAAATTTCGCATCCATACCTTTCCACATTGTTGTTGTCGCAGCAGAAGTAATGGTGATACCACGCTCCTGCTCCTGTTCCATCCAATCCATAGTGGCTGCGCCATCATGAACTTCACCCATCTTATGTGAAAGGCCAGTATAGAACAGAATTCGTTCTGTAGTTGTAGTTTTACCCGCATCAACGTGAGCACAAATACCAATATTTCGGTAGAGCTCGATCGGAGTTGTACGTGCCACAATAAATCCCTTACTAGGAAACCTAGACAGAAAGTAATTGACGCAGATTTAAAATCTGCGTCCAAAAATTACCAGCGATAGTGAGCAAATGCTTTATTCGCGTCAGCCATACGGTGAACGTCTTCACGTTTCTTAACCGCAGAACCTTTGTTTTCAGCAGCGTCGAATAGCTCTCCAGCTAGACGAGCAGCCATTGATTTTTCACCACGTTTACGTGCTGCTTCAACTAACCAACGCATAGCTAGTGCATTACGACGAGAAGGACGAACTTCTACAGGCACTTGGTAAGTTGAACCACCAACACGGCGAGATTTAACCTCAACCGATGGACGAACATTGTCTAAAGCGATTTCGAAAAGCTCTAGGTGTGTTTTATCTTCACTTTTAGTAGAGATAGTTTCTAGCGCACCGTATACAATCGCTTCTGAAGTAGATTTTTTACCGTCTACCATTACGATGTTGATGAATTTTGCTAGAATTTCTGATCCGAATTTTGGATCTGCTAAAATTTCTCTTTTAGCTACGACGCGACGTCTTGGCATCTCTTATTCCTCGTTGTGCTTCAGGTATTACCCAAAACTAATAAATAGTTAACAGTTTGCTTGGCCTTACTAAACGAAGAATTATTAATTCTTAGGGCGTTTAGTACCGTATTTAGAACGACCTTTACGACGGTCACTAACACCAGCTGTATCTAGCGCACCACGAACTGTATGGTAACGAACACCCGGTAAATCTTTAACACGACCGCCACGGATTAGGATCACGCTGTGCTCTTGAAGATTATGGCCTTCACCACCGATGTATGAAGTTACTTCATAACCGTTAGTTAGACGAACACGAGCTACTTTACGTAGAGCCGAGTTAGGTTTTTTAGGAGTAGTAGTGTATACGCGAGTACAAACACCACGACGTTGTGGACAAGCTTCAAGAGCAGGAACGTTAGTTTTTGTAACGTTTCTTACGCGAGGCTTGCGTACTAATTGGTTAGTAGTTGCCATTTAAAATAGCTCCGTTGAGTTTTTTACGTGTGAAAAATCATCCCTAATATAGGGACGCAGAATTTTAGTCATTGCGCCTTTAGCTGTCAAGCATAAGAACAGTATTATTGAAAATAAATCAGTTTATTCACCAATAAATCGTAAATAAACCGCATTTACAACACTACTAGATAAAAACTTACCCATAATTCATAGGGCAACAATGAAAATTCGTACAGTTAAGCTTCTTTAATTCCAAGTCTGTACTTGTAAATGCGACACAGTAAGATTAACAAATTCTAGATAGCTAACTTGCTGACCTAGAATACATTTTAACCCTCTCGCATCCAGATCTTCAGTTAAAGTGTAAACACTTATCTTTGGTAGGAGATCTTGAAGTATTTTAGCATATTTATGCTGTGATGCCGTAATGACGACAGCATCTTGAATAAAGAGCAGCGCATCACCCTCATTGAGATAAGCTAGGCTGTCAATAAATGTGTTTTTTGAGAACGGCGACGATTTAATAATGTGAAGCATGATGTTATCACCAATCAAAAATTCAAAATAATAGCATGCTGGCGTATTCGCTGATTAATTTCTAGCTGTGATAAACGTTCAGCATCGATAATCAACTCAATATCGCTTATACCTCGCTCTAGAAGCGAGTCAGCGCACACATAAATGTTTTCGATATCATATAAGTCAAACAGTCCAAATGTAGGCGAAAAATCCCGACAAGCGATATTTTGAGGCTTTTGATTACAGACTAACTGATAAACGCCATCGCCAATAAAAAAAACACTTAACTCTTCCGTTAATGCAGACGTAGCAAGGATGGCGTCTTGTGTTTCTCTGGCTAGACTCGTACCATGAGGAACTTGACGAGTAACAAACGCGGCTCTCAACATATTTTTAACCAAATGTAGATAATTAAAACTGGATAACCCGATCAGCAGTCATAATCGACTCTGCTAATTGACCTAACCCGGTTAATTGAAATGGTAACTCAAGATTAAACTGATTCTTCCCAGTCCTATCCGCTTCATTTTGATCAATAACACCACGCCTTAGCGCTGCACCTGAACATATATCTAAAGGAAATAGATGCTCACGAGCCATCAAAAGCCAAGCATTATATAAATCAAATTCATCCGCAGCTGGAGATGTCAGCGTTGAACCATTAAGCACACCATCATTATAAAAAAATACGCGCTGAATAGTATGACCTAACTCAATCGCTGATTTAACATAATGATAGGCGCTTAAAGCATCTTGACTACCATATGCTGGACCTGTAACAAGCACAGCAATAGTGACCGATTTAGACATAAATAGGCCTAATTAAAGCGTGTAAGCGATAGCTTCAACTTCAACTAATACATCTTTCGGTAAACGAGCGACTTCAACACATGAACGTGCTGGTGCGTTCTCAGGGAAATAACGTGCGTACACTTCATTGAAAGTAACAAAATCATTCATATCACTCAGGAAACATGTTGTCTTGATTACTGTATCGGCACTTGCATTCGCCGCTTTTAGTACTGCCATTAGATTTTCCATTACTAATTCAGCTTGCTCTTTCACGCCACCTTCAATAATGTCCATCGTCTCTGCCACTAATGGGATCTGTCCTGAAGTAAAAACCATATTACCAAGTTGATTAGCTTGTGAGTACGGACCAATTGCAGCAGGTGCATTCGTTGTAGAAATGATTTTTTTACTCATTGTAAGTTCCATAAATTTATCAATGCTCCCATATTCAGAGCGAGTATATTGCACTATTTATACGCATTATATTTAATAACACGCATAATAAGCAAATCTAGAGCAACGAATAGTTTAAACTTTATAGGTTTTTTTACATAAAATTAATTTGATTAGTGCTTTCTGTCGTTTTTATTTTAAGCTAAAATTACCTATTGTGTTTAGCGGATTAGAGGATTAACGAATGTTCATATCATTAGACCATAGAACCCTCTCCCTATGCATGCAAACTTGTAAAGCCTCATAACTATTCATATGAGGCTTTTTTTTGGATAATTCTGATCATCAGGGCACAAAAATGGTAAATCCGTTATTTAGAAAACATATAGTATCTATCAATGATATGTCACGTAATGAGCTAGAACTTATTGTTAAAACTGCGGCAAAACTAAAAAAACAGCCACAGCCCGAACTTTTAAAAAACAAAGTAATTGCGAGCTGTTTCTTTGAAGCATCAACACGAACACGATTATCATTCGAAACGGCGATCCAACGATTAGGTGGGACTGTTATTGGCTTTGATAATGCTGGTAACACATCACTTGCGAAAAAAGGTGAAACGCTTGCCGATTCAATCAGTGTGATCTCAAGCTATGCGGATGCATTTGTGATGCGCCACCCTCAAGAAGGTGCAGCAAGACTGGCATCAGAATTTTCCAACGTTCCCGTAATTAACGGCGGTGATGGCTCTAATCAACATCCCACACAAACATTACTCGACCTATTCTCTATTTACGAAACACAAGGCCGTTTAGATAATTTAAATATCGCATTGGTGGGAGATCTTAAATACGGTCGAACAGTTCATTCTTTAGCACAAGCCCTTGCTAAGTTCAGTGGCTGCAAGTTCTATTTCATTGCACCAGATGCATTGGCGATGCCTGAATATATCTGTGACGAGCTTGATGAGCACGATATCAGCTATGCCTGTTATAACTCGATTGAAGAAGTCGTGCCTGAAATCGACGTGTTGTACATGACTCGCGTACAAAAAGAACGTTTTGATGAGACAGAGTATCAACACATGAAAGCTGGTTTTATTTTATCAGCCAGTTCATTAAAGAATGCGAAAGATAATTTAAAAGTGCTTCACCCATTACCACGTGTTGATGAAATCACTGTCGATGTGGACAAAACGCCATACGCGTATTACTTCCAGCAAGCTGAAAATGGTGTCTACGCACGTGAAGCATTACTTGCTCTTGTATTAAACGAAACAATTGAAGGATAAGATAATGAAAAGCAATCACATGCAAGTAGAAGCTATCTGTAATGGCTACGTTATCGATCACATCCCATCAGGACAAGGTGTGAAGATCCTAAGACTATTTAGTCTTACAAATACCAAGCAGCGTGTTACCGTTGGTTTTAACCTTCCAACTCATAATGGTGCGACCAAAGATTTAATTAAAGTTGAAAACACTGAGATAACCAAGTCACAAGCTAATCAATTAGCACTGCTTGCACCAAATGCAACCATCAATATAATTGAAAATTTCGAGGTGACAGATAAGCATGCGTTAGCATTGCCAAAAGACGTTGAAAACGTATTCCCGTGTCCAAACTCAAATTGTATTACACACGGAGAACCAGTTATTTCATCTTTCACCATTAAAATGATCAAAGGTAATATCGGTTTGAAATGTAAGTATTGTGAGAAAACTTTCTCAAAAGAGATTGTAACAGAGCAAGTTTAACTTAAATTAATACAGAGCTGCTTCTCACTGATACAGCTCTGTTATAAACGCTTTATAGAATTATTTGGTTTTCACGTCAAAACACGCTTCTAATTCCGCTTTAATTTCCTTAAATCCTTTCTTTCGTAATAATTCAACATTACGTTCAGGGATTTCCTCAGGGTTCGGGAATACTCTCAATACGCGCGCCATCTCATCTTCACGAATAATGTGCAGTATCGGATAAGGTGAGCGATTAGTAAAGTTAGCAGCATCTTGCATTGTCGTGTCATCAAAACGATACTTAGGATGCATATGCGCTAATTGATAAACACCTTCGTAGTCCTGCATTTCCAATAAATCGTTCGCATAATCAATTAGATCGAGGAAATCATCAAAATTGCTACTCAATTTAGGAATAACAACTAATGTTGTAGCTATCTCTTCATTGGTATCTAAACGAATAAATTCAGCATTAACACATTCTAATAACTCAGTTAAATCAGTCCCATCAAGTACTGCACAATGAATTGTTTTTCGCTCTAATTCTTTTTTCGCAAAAGGGCAAATATTGTATTTCACAATAATATCTTTCACCCATTTTAGCGTCTGTAACTTAATTATCTCATGGTTATCAGTCATACAAGGATCCTAAATATATGAATTTAATTCGTTAACCACAAAATTAGTGATTTAACCTAAAGTGGTGAAAGTATATTTTAACTTTAACAGTTAATAATTTACAGGTATAAAAAAAGCCGATATCAATGATATCGGCTTTTTTTGTTCAAGATTAGTCTTGAATCTAATTTGACGTTTGGCGATGCCCTACTCTCACATGGGGAAGCCCCACACTACCATCGGCGTTATTACGTTTCACTACTGAGTTCGGAATGGGATCAGGTGGTACCGCAACACTATGGTCACCAAACAAATTTTTCGAGTCTTACGAATCATCTGCTCTTGTTTAAGACTACGTCTTAAACAATATTTATTCAGACTAGGTTTGAATAAATAGTAATTGGCGCTTGGCGATGCCCTACTCTCACATGGGGAAGCCCCACACTACCATCGGCGTTATTACGTTTCACTACTGAGTTCGGAATGGGATCAGGTGGTACCGCAACACTATGGTCACCAAGCAAATCTGGTTTGCTTTCAAGTTGTACCTTTAAAATCTGAAAAGCTATAAATAAAGAAGTCTTTAAAACCTATCTTTCGATAAATAGTAGTGTTCAATCTATTCTTAAGTCGATATTTCAATTAATCATACTTTAATTTGTATGGTTAAGCCTCACGGGTAATTAGTACAAGTTAGCTCAATGCCTCACAGCACTTACACACCTTGCCTATCAACGTTGTAGTCTCCAACGGCCCTTCAGGGGACTTAAAGTCCCAGTGAGAACTCATCTCGAGGCCTGCTTCCCGCTTAGATGCTTTCAGCGGTTATCAGTTCCGAACTTAGCTACCGGGCAATGCTATTGGCATAACAACCCGAACACCAGTGGTTCGTCCACTCCGGTCCTCTCGTACTAGGAGCAGCTCCTCTCAATTCTCAAACGCCCACGGCAGATAGGGACCGAACTGTCTCACGACGTTCTAAACCCAGCTCGCGTACCACTTTAAATGGCGAACAGCCATACCCTTGGGACCAACTTCAGCCCCAGGATGTGATGAGCCGACATCGAGGTGCCAAACACCGCCGTCGATATGAACTCTTGGGCGGTATCAGCCTGTTATCCCCGGAGTACCTTTTATCCGTTGAGCGATGGCCCTTCCATTCAGAACCACCGGATCACTAAGACCTACTTTCGTACCTGCTCGACGTGTCTGTCTCGCAGTTAAGCTGGCTTATGCCTTTGCACTAACCACATGATGTCCAACCATGTTTAGCCAACCTTCGTGCTCCTCCGTTACTCTTTGGGAGGAGACCGCCCCAGTCAAACTACCCACCAGACACTGTCCGCAATCCCGATAAGGGACCTACGTTAGAACATCAAACGTACAAGGGTGGTATTTCAAGGTTGACTCCACATCATCTAGCGACAATGCTTCAACGTCTCCCACCTATCCTACACATGTAGGTTCAATGTTCAGTGCCAAGCTATAGTAAAGGTTCACGGGGTCTTTCCGTCTAGCCGCGGGTACACTGCATCTTAACAGCGATTTCAATTTCACTGAGTCTCGGGTGGAGACAGCGTGGCCATCATTACGCCATTCGTGCAGGTCGGAACTTACCCGACAAGGAATTTCGCTACCTTAGGACCGTTATAGTTACGGCCGCCGTTTACCGGGGCTTCGATCATGAGCTTCGACCTAAGTCTAACCCAATCAATTAACCTTCCGGCACCGGGCAGGCGTCACACCGTATACGTCATCTTTCGATTTTGCACAGTGCTGTGTTTTTAATAAACAGTTGCAGCCACCATTTCTCTGCGACCGACAATAGCTTACGGAGCAAGTCCTTCACCATCATCGGCGTACCTTCTCCCGAAGTTACGGTACCATTTTGCCTAGTTCCTTCACCCGAGTTCTCTCAAGCGCCTTAGTATTCTCTACCTAACCACCTGTGTCGGTTTGGGGTACGATTCTCTTATATCTGAAGCTTAGAGGTTTTTCCTGGAAGCCGGGTATCAACTACTTCATCTCCGTAGAGACTCGTCATCAGCTCTCAGCCTTAATGTGCGCCCGGATTTACCTAAGCACACAGCCTACAACCTTAAACATGGACAACCATCGCCATGCTAGCCTAACCTTCTCCGTCACCCCATCGCAATATAAGTGAGTACAGGAATATTAACCTGTTTCCCATCGACTACGCCTTTCGGCCTCGCCTTAGGGGTCGACTCACCCTGCCCCGATTAACGTTGGACAGGAACCCTTGGTCTTTCGGCGTGGAGGTTTTTCACCCCCATTATCGTTACTCATGTCAACATTCGCACTTCTGATACCTCCAGCAAGCTTCTCAACTCACCTTCGACGGCTTACAGAACGCTCCTCTACCATGCAAAGAACAAGTCTTTGCATCCGTAGCTTCGGTGGTATGTTTAGCCCCGTTAAATCTTCCGCGCAGACCGACTCGACCAGTGAGCTATTACGCTTTCTTTAAAAGATGGCTGCTTCTAAGCCAACTTCCTGGCTGTCTGAGCCTTTCCACATCGTTTCCCACTTAACATACACTTTGGGACCTTAGCTGACGGTCTGGGTTGTTTCCCTTTCCACGACGGACGTTAGCACCCGCCGTGTGTCTCCCGCGATTGAACTTATTGGTATTCGGAGTTTGCAAAGGGTTGGTAAGTCGGGATGACCCCCTAGCCTTAACAGTGCTCTACCCCCAATAGTTAGACGCGAGGCGCTACCTAAATAGCTTTCGAGGAGAACCAGCTATCTCCCGGTTTGATTGGCCTTTCACCCCCAGCCACAAGTCATCCGCTAATTTTTCAACATTAGTCGGTTCGGTCCTCCAGTTGATGTTACTCAACCTTCAACCTGCCCATGGCTAGATCACCGGGTTTCGGGTCTAATCCCAGCAACTATTCGCGCAGTTAACACTCGGTTTCCCTACGGCTCCGCTATTCGCTTAACCTTGCTACTGAAATTAAGTCGTTGACCCATTATACAAAAGGTACGCAGTCACAGAACAAGTCTGCTCCCACTGCTTGTACGTATACGGTTTCAGGTTCTATTTCACTCCCCTCACAGGGGTTCTTTTCGCCTTTCCCTCACGGTACTGGTTCACTATCGGTCAGTCAGTAGTATTTAGCCTTGGAAGATGGTCCTCCCATATTCAAACAGCATATCACGTGTGCCGTCCTACTCGATTTCACAGTAAGGTCGTTTTCATGTACGGGACTATCACCCTGTATCGTGAAACTTTCCAGAATCTTCCACTAACTTCCAAACTGCTTAAGGGCTAGACCCCGTTCGCTCGCCGCTACTAAGGGTATCTCTATTGATTTCTTTTCCTCGGGGTACTTAGATGTTTCAGTTCTCCCGGTTCGCTTCGCAACGCTATGTATTCACGTTACGATACTCTACAAAGTAGAGTGGGTTCCCCCATTCGGAAATCTGTGGATTAACGCTTTTTATCAACTCCCCACAGCTTAACGCAGATTAACACGTCCTTCATCGCCTCTGACTGCCTAGGCATCCACCGTATACGCTTAGTCACTTAACCATACAATCTAAAGTCGACCGTACAATTGAAATAACTAGGTATTATCTAGTTTTTTTCGCCTCAAGAATACTCAAGAACACTATATTGTTATTACCGAAGTAATAACGTGTTTTAAGAACTTCTTTATTTATTCAGCTTTCCAAATTTTTAAAGAGCAATTTGCTAAAAAGCAAAGATAAACAAGCGATTGCTTATCTTTGCTTACTAGCGTCTTACTATTAGTAAGACATACTATTCAACTTTCTATTCAAGCAATTTGTGTGGGCACTTACAAAAATTAACAACTTTACGTAAGGAGGTGATCCAGCCCCAGGTTCCCCTAGGGCTACCTTGTTACGACTTCACCCCAGTCATGAACCACACCGTGGTCATCGCCCTCCCGAAGGTTAAGCTAATGACTTCTGGTGCAGCCCACTCCCATGGTGTGACGGGCGGTGTGTACAAGGCCCGGGAACGTATTCACCGTGACATTCTGATTCACGATTACTAGCGATTCCGACTTCATGGGGTCGAGTTGCAGACCCCAATCCGGACTACGACGCACTTTATGGGATTCGCTTACCATTGCTGGTTTGCAGCCCTTTGTATGCGCCATTGTAGCACGTGTGTAGCCCTACTCGTAAGGGCCATGATGACTTGACGTCGTCCCCACCTTCCTCCGGTTTATCACCGGCAGTCTCCTTAGAGTTCCCACCATTACGTGCTGGCAAATAAGGATAAGGGTTGCGCTCGTTGCGGGACTTAACCCAACATTTCACAACACGAGCTGACGACAGCCATGCAGCACCTGTCTCATAGTTCCCGAAGGCACCAATCCATCTCTGGAAAGTTCTATGGATGTCAAGAGTAGGTAAGGTTCTTCGCGTTGCATCGAATTAAACCACATGCTCCACCGCTTGTGCGGGCCCCCGTCAATTCATTTGAGTTTTAACCTTGCGGCCGTACTCCCCAGGCGGTCTACTTAATGCGTTAGCTTAAGAGCCCAGTTCTCAAGGAACCAAACTCCGAGTAGACATCGTTTACGGCGTGGACTACCGGGGTATCTAATCCCGTTTGCTACCCACGCTTTCGCATCTGAGCGTCAGTTACTTGCCAGGTGGCCGCCTTCGCCACTGGTATTCCTTCAGATCTCTACGCATTTCACCGCTACACCTGAAATTCTACCACCCTCTCAAGAACTCTAGTTTGCCAGTTCGAAATGCAGTTCCCAGGTTGAGCCCGGGGCTTTCACATCTCGCTTAACAAACCGCCTGCATGCGCTTTACGCCCAGTAATTCCGATTAACGCTTGCACCCTCCGTATTACCGCGGCTGCTGGCACGGAGTTAGCCGGTGCTTCTTCTGCGAGTAACGTCACAGCAGTAGAGTATTAATCTACTGCCTTTCCTCCTCGCTGAAAGTACTTTACAACCCTAAGGCCTTCTTCATACACGCGGTATGGCTGCATCAGGGTTTCCCCCATTGTGCAATATTCCCCACTGCTGCCTCCCGTAGGAGTCTGGACCGTGTCTCAGTTCCAGTGTGGCTGATCATCCTCTCAGACCAGCTAGGGATCGTCGCCTTGGTGAGCTCTTACCTCACCAACAAGCTAATCCCACTTGGGCTCATCTAGTCGCGAGAGCTTTCAAGAAGAGGCCCCCTTTCACCCGTAGGTCGTATGCGGTATTAGCAGTCGTTTCCAACTGTTGTCCCCCTCGACTAGGCAGATTCCCAAGCATTACTCACCCGTCCGCCGCTCGACGCCAGAATAGCAAGCTATTCTTCGTTTCCGCTCGACTTGCATGTGTTAAGCCTACCGCCAGCGTTCAATCTGAGCCATGATCAAACTCTTCAATTAAAAGTTTTTGACTAATCAACGATGTTGATTAAGTCGGCTCAATGAATTCTGTACTTCAACAACAAACCGAGGTTTGTTGTTTATAAAACCAAATCTTTCGATTTAATTTAATGTTCACAATTACATTGATATAATTTTTGGTCATTATATCTCTGCAAGTGCTCACACAGATTGCTTGAATAAATTGTTAAAGAGCATTGACATCAACGCTTTGCGTCTTAGTCAGGCTGCGTATTCTACGCAAACCAGATTCGAAGTCAAGCACATATTTATGCTTTATTCAGGACGTTTAAAAAGTAACCTAAGTTCTTTTTAAACACCTTACTGAGCGGCTCTTGCCGTGTCAGTGGGATGCATTATAGGGATTTAGATCACATTAGCAATCCATTTTATGCACTTATATTGATTTAATATTTAGTGCAGGAAAAACCAGCAATAACACGCGTATTAACGATCACGATTCATACGAACGACTACTATTACAGCATTCAATTCCCTACAGCCTTACTAATACCAATTCGTCTCATGGATAAAAAATACTAACCAAATCTATTAATCTAGTTCTGTCCCGGAACAGAGCGCGACTATAATTAGCCAAAATAATCAGCGTTGAGCATAAAATAACTTTTTTGCTCATTATATTCAGTGAATATAAGGCCCAACATTCACTCAAGCTAAAAATAACGGTGCGTGTTCACAAGCGAATTGACTACGAAGAGCCGTTCCTTTTGACTAATCGAACGCCAGTTACACAAAAACCAGCCATCGGCTGGTTTTTTATTAGTTGGAATACGTTTATAGCAACCAACGCTGCTGGTTAAGCTCGGTATTTTTAATTCAAACGCGCAATAATCACATCACAGGTGTAAATTACAGACACAAAAAAGCCGATATCATCGCTGATATCGGCTCTCTAATTTGGCGCTTGGCGATGCCCTACTCTCACATGGGGAAGCCCCACACTACCATCGGCGTTATTACGTTTCACTACTGAGTTCGGAATGGGATCAGGTGGTACCGCAACACTATGGTCACCAAGCAAATTTGGTTTGCTTTCAAGTTGTATCTTTAAAATCTGAAAAGCTATAAATAAAGAAGTCTTTAAAACATAAAGTGTTCTGTCTATTCTTAAGTCGATATTTCAATTAATCATACTTTAATTTGTATGGTTAAGCCTCACGGGTAATTAGTACAAGTTAGCTCAATGCCTCACAGCACTTACACACCTTGCCTATCAACGTTGTAGTCTCCAACGGCCCTTCAGGGGACTTAAAGTCCCAGTGAGAACTCATCTCGAGGCCTGCTTCCCGCTTAGATGCTTTCAGCGGTTATCAGTTCCGAACTTAGCTACCGGGCAATGCTATTGGCATAACAACCCGAACACCAGTGGTTCGTCCACTCCGGTCCTCTCGTACTAGGAGCAGCTCCTCTCAATTCTCAAACGCCCACGGCAGATAGGGACCGAACTGTCTCACGACGTTCTAAACCCAGCTCGCGTACCACTTTAAATGGCGAACAGCCATACCCTTGGGACCAACTTCAGCCCCAGGATGTGATGAGCCGACATCGAGGTGCCAAACACCGCCGTCGATATGAACTCTTGGGCGGTATCAGCCTGTTATCCCCGGAGTACCTTTTATCCGTTGAGCGATGGCCCTTCCATTCAGAACCACCGGATCACTAAGACCTACTTTCGTACCTGCTCGACGTGTCTGTCTCGCAGTTAAGCTGGCTTATGCCTTTGCACTAACCACATGATGTCCAACCATGTTTAGCCAACCTTCGTGCTCCTCCGTTACTCTTTGGGAGGAGACCGCCCCAGTCAAACTACCCACCAGACACTGTCCGCAATCCCGATAAGGGACCTACGTTAGAACATCAAACGTACAAGGGTGGTATTTCAAGGTTGACTCCACATCATCTAGCGACAATGCTTCAACGTCTCCCACCTATCCTACACATGTAGGTTCAATGTTCAGTGCCAAGCTATAGTAAAGGTTCACGGGGTCTTTCCGTCTAGCCGCGGGTACACTGCATCTTAACAGCGATTTCAATTTCACTGAGTCTCGGGTGGAGACAGCGTGGCCATCATTACGCCATTCGTGCAGGTCGGAACTTACCCGACAAGGAATTTCGCTACCTTAGGACCGTTATAGTTACGGCCGCCGTTTACCGGGGCTTCGATCATGAGCTTCGACCTAAGTCTAACCCAATCAATTAACCTTCCGGCACCGGGCAGGCGTCACACCGTATACGTCATCTTTCGATTTTGCACAGTGCTGTGTTTTTAATAAACAGTTGCAGCCACCATTTCTCTGCGACCGACAATAGCTTACGGAGCAAGTCCTTCACCATCATCGGCGTACCTTCTCCCGAAGTTACGGTACCATTTTGCCTAGTTCCTTCACCCGAGTTCTCTCAAGCGCCTTAGTATTCTCTACCTAACCACCTGTGTCGGTTTGGGGTACGATTCTCTTATATCTGAAGCTTAGAGGTTTTTCCTGGAAGCCGGGTATCAACTACTTCATCTCCGTAGAGACTCGTCATCAGCTCTCAGCCTTAATGTGCGCCCGGATTTACCTAAGCACACAGCCTACAACCTTAAACATGGACAACCATCGCCATGCTAGCCTAACCTTCTCCGTCACCCCATCGCAATATAAGTGAGTACAGGAATATTAACCTGTTTCCCATCGACTACGCCTTTCGGCCTCGCCTTAGGGGTCGACTCACCCTGCCCCGATTAACGTTGGACAGGAACCCTTGGTCTTTCGGCGTGGAGGTTTTTCACCCCCATTATCGTTACTCATGTCAACATTCGCACTTCTGATACCTCCAGCAAGCTTCTCAACTCACCTTCGACGGCTTACAGAACGCTCCTCTACCATGCAAGAACAAGTCTTGCATCCGTAGCTTCGGTGGTATGTTTAGCCCCGTTAAATCTTCCGCGCAGACCGACTCGACCAGTGAGCTATTACGCTTTCTTTAAAAGATGGCTGCTTCTAAGCCAACTTCCTGGCTGTCTGAGCCTTTCCACATCGTTTCCCACTTAACATACACTTTGGGACCTTAGCTGACGGTCTGGGTTGTTTCCCTTTCCACGACGGACGTTAGCACCCGCCGTGTGTCTCCCGCGATTGAACTTATTGGTATTCGGAGTTTGCAAAGGGTTGGTAAGTCGGGATGACCCCCTAGCCTTAACAGTGCTCTACCCCCAATAGTTAGACGCGAGGCGCTACCTAAATAGCTTTCGAGGAGAACCAGCTATCTCCCGGTTTGATTGGCCTTTCACCCCCAGCCACAAGTCATCCGCTAATTTTTCAACATTAGTCGGTTCGGTCCTCCAGTTGATGTTACTCAACCTTCAACCTGCCCATGGCTAGATCACCGGGTTTCGGGTCTAATCCCAGCAACTATTCGCGCAGTTAACACTCGGTTTCCCTACGGCTCCGCTATTCGCTTAACCTTGCTACTGAAATTAAGTCGTTGACCCATTATACAAAAGGTACGCAGTCACAGAACAAGTCTGCTCCCACTGCTTGTACGTATACGGTTTCAGGTTCTATTTCACTCCCCTCACAGGGGTTCTTTTCGCCTTTCCCTCACGGTACTGGTTCACTATCGGTCAGTCAGTAGTATTTAGCCTTGGAAGATGGTCCTCCCATATTCAAACAGCATATCACGTGTGCCGTCCTACTCGATTTCACAGTAAGGTCGTTTTCATGTACGGGACTATCACCCTGTATCGTGAAACTTTCCAGAATCTTCCACTAACTTCCAAACTGCTTAAGGGCTAGACCCCGTTCGCTCGCCGCTACTAAGGGTATCTCTATTGATTTCTTTTCCTCGGGGTACTTAGATGTTTCAGTTCTCCCGGTTCGCTTCGCAACGCTATGTATTCACGTTACGATACTCTACAAAGTAGAGTGGGTTCCCCCATTCGGAAATCTGTGGATTAACGCTTTTTATCAACTCCCCACAGCTTAACGCAGATTAACACGTCCTTCATCGCCTCTGACTGCCTAGGCATCCACCGTATACGCTTAGTCACTTAACCATACAATCTAAAGTCGACCGTACAATTGAAATAACTAGGTATTATCTAGTTTTTTTCGCCTCAAGAATACTCAAGAACACTATATTGTTATTACCGAAGTAATAACGTGTTTTAAGAACTTCTTTATTTATTCAGCTTTCCAAATTTTTAAAGAGCAATTTGCTAAAAAGCAAAGATAAACAAGCGATTGCTTATCTTTGCTTACTAGCGTCTTACTATTAGTAAGACATACTATTCAACTTTCTATTCAAGCAATTTGTGTGGGCACTTACAAAAATTAACAACTTTACGTAAGGAGGTGATCCAGCCCCAGGTTCCCCTAGGGCTACCTTGTTACGACTTCACCCCAGTCATGAACCACACCGTGGTCATCGCCCTCCCGAAGGTTAAGCTAATGACTTCTGGTGCAGCCCACTCCCATGGTGTGACGGGCGGTGTGTACAAGGCCCGGGAACGTATTCACCGTGACATTCTGATTCACGATTACTAGCGATTCCGACTTCATGGGGTCGAGTTGCAGACCCCAATCCGGACTACGACGCACTTTATGGGATTCGCTTACCATTGCTGGTTTGCAGCCCTTTGTATGCGCCATTGTAGCACGTGTGTAGCCCTACTCGTAAGGGCCATGATGACTTGACGTCGTCCCCACCTTCCTCCGGTTTATCACCGGCAGTCTCCTTAGAGTTCCCACCATTACGTGCTGGCAAATAAGGATAAGGGTTGCGCTCGTTGCGGGACTTAACCCAACATTTCACAACACGAGCTGACGACAGCCATGCAGCACCTGTCTCATAGTTCCCGAAGGCACCAATTCATCTCTGAAAAGTTCTATGGATGTCAAGAGTAGGTAAGGTTCTTCGCGTTGCATCGAATTAAACCACATGCTCCACCGCTTGTGCGGGCCCCCGTCAATTCATTTGAGTTTTAACCTTGCGGCCGTACTCCCCAGGCGGTCTACTTAATGCGTTAGCTTAAGAGCCCAGTTCTCAAGGAACCAAACTCCGAGTAGACATCGTTTACGGCGTGGACTACCGGGGTATCTAATCCCGTTTGCTACCCACGCTTTCGCATCTGAGCGTCAGTTACTTGCCAGGTGGCCGCCTTCGCCACTGGTATTCCTTCAGATCTCTACGCATTTCACCGCTACACCTGAAATTCTACCACCCTCTCAAGAACTCTAGTTTGCCAGTTCGAAATGCAGTTCCCAGGTTGAGCCCGGGGCTTTCACATCTCGCTTAACAAACCGCCTGCATGCGCTTTACGCCCAGTAATTCCGATTAACGCTTGCACCCTCCGTATTACCGCGGCTGCTGGCACGGAGTTAGCCGGTGCTTCTTCTGCGAGTAACGTCACAGCAGTAGAGTATTAATCTACTGCCTTTCCTCCTCGCTGAAAGTACTTTACAACCCTAAGGCCTTCTTCATACACGCGGTATGGCTGCATCAGGGTTTCCCCCATTGTGCAATATTCCCCACTGCTGCCTCCCGTAGGAGTCTGGACCGTGTCTCAGTTCCAGTGTGGCTGATCATCCTCTCAGACCAGCTAGGGATCGTCGCCTTGGTGAGCTCTTACCTCACCAACAAGCTAATCCCACTTGGGCTCATCTAGTCGCGAGAGCTTTCAAGAAGAGGCCCCCTTTCACCCGTAGGTCGTATGCGGTATTAGCAGTCGTTTCCAACTGTTGTCCCCCTCGACTAGGCAGATTCCCAAGCATTACTCACCCGTCCGCCGCTCGACGCCAGAATAGCAAGCTATTCTTCGTTTCCGCTCGACTTGCATGTGTTAAGCCTACCGCCAGCGTTCAATCTGAGCCATGATCAAACTCTTCAATTAAAAGTTTTTTGACTAATCAACGTTGTTGATTAAGTCGGCTCAATGAATTCTGTACTTCAACAACAAACCGAGGTTTGTTGTTTATAAAACCAAATCTTTCGATTTAATTTAATGTTCACAATTACATTGATATAATTTTTGGTCATTATATCTCTGCAAGTGCTCACACAGATTGCTTGAATAAATTGTTAAAGAGCATTGACCTTACGGTCTGATTGTGTGCTTTACTCACTACAATTTTAAAATAACACTCATAGAATGTTATTTAAGAATTGTTGGCGGAGTGGACGGGACTCGAACCCGCGACCCCCGGCGTGACAGGCCGGTATTCTAACCAACTGAACTACCACTCCGCACAATCTGTGCTAATGTTTCCATCAGTCTTAATTTGGCGCTTGGCGATGCCCTACTCTCACATGGGGAAGCCCCACACTACCATCGGCGTTATTACGTTTCACTACTGAGTTCGGAATGGGATCAGGTGGTACCGCAACACTATGGTCACCAAGCAAATTTGGTTTGCTTTCAAGTTGTATCTTTAAAATCTGAAAAGCTATAAATAAAGAAGTCTTTAAAACCTATCTTTCGATAAATAGTAGTGTTCAATCAATTCTTAAGTCGTATTTCAATTAATCATACTTTAATTTGTATGGTTAAGCCTCACGGGTAATTAGTACAAGTTAGCTCAATGCCTCACAGCACTTACACACCTTGCCTATCAACGTTGTAGTCTCCAACGGCCCTTCAGGGGACTTAAAGTCCCAGTGAGAACTCATCTCGAGGCCTGCTTCCCGCTTAGATGCTTTCAGCGGTTATCAGTTCCGAACTTAGCTACCGGGCAATGCTATTGGCATAACAACCCGAACACCAGTGGTTCGTCCACTCCGGTCCTCTCGTACTAGGAGCAGCTCCTCTCAATTCTCAAACGCCCACGGCAGATAGGGACCGAACTGTCTCACGACGTTCTAAACCCAGCTCGCGTACCACTTTAAATGGCGAACAGCCATACCCTTGGGACCAACTTCAGCCCCAGGATGTGATGAGCCGACATCGAGGTGCCAAACACCGCCGTCGATATGAACTCTTGGGCGGTATCAGCCTGTTATCCCCGGAGTACCTTTTATCCGTTGAGCGATGGCCCTTCCATTCAGAACCACCGGATCACTAAGACCTACTTTCGTACCTGCTCGACGTGTCTGTCTCGCAGTTAAGCTGGCTTATGCCTTTGCACTAACCACATGATGTCCAACCATGTTTAGCCAACCTTCGTGCTCCTCCGTTACTCTTTGGGAGGAGACCGCCCCAGTCAAACTACCCACCAGACACTGTCCGCAATCCCGATAAGGGACCTACGTTAGAACATCAAACGTACAAGGGTGGTATTTCAAGGTTGACTCCACATCATCTAGCGACAATGCTTCAACGTCTCCCACCTATCCTACACATGTAGGTTCAATGTTCAGTGCCAAGCTATAGTAAAGGTTCACGGGGTCTTTCCGTCTAGCCGCGGGTACACTGCATCTTAACAGCGATTTCAATTTCACTGAGTCTCGGGTGGAGACAGCGTGGCCATCATTACGCCATTCGTGCAGGTCGGAACTTACCCGACAAGGAATTTCGCTACCTTAGGACCGTTATAGTTACGGCCGCCGTTTACCGGGGCTTCGATCATGAGCTTCGACCTAAGTCTAACCCAATCAATTAACCTTCCGGCACCGGGCAGGCGTCACACCGTATACGTCATCTTTCGATTTTGCACAGTGCTGTGTTTTTAATAAACAGTTGCAGCCACCATTTCTCTGCGACCGACAATAGCTTACGGAGCAAGTCCTTCACCATCATCGGCGTACCTTCTCCCGAAGTTACGGTACCATTTTGCCTAGTTCCTTCACCCGAGTTCTCTCAAGCGCCTTAGTATTCTCTACCTAACCACCTGTGTCGGTTTGGGGTACGATTCTCTTATATCTGAAGCTTAGAGGTTTTTCCTGGAAGCCGGGTATCAACTACTTCATCTCCGTAGAGACTCGTCATCAGCTCTCAGCCTTAATGTGCGCCCGGATTTACCTAAGCACACAGCCTACAACCTTAAACATGGACAACCATCGCCATGCTAGCCTAACCTTCTCCGTCACCCCATCGCAATATAAGTGAGTACAGGAATATTAACCTGTTTCCCATCGACTACGCCTTTCGGCCTCGCCTTAGGGGTCGACTCACCCTGCCCCGATTAACGTTGGACAGGAACCCTTGGTCTTTCGGCGTGGAGGTTTTTCACCCCCATTATCGTTACTCATGTCAACATTCGCACTTCTGATACCTCCAGCAAGCTTCTCAACTCACCTTCGACGGCTTACAGAACGCTCCTCTACCATGCAAGAACAAGTCTTGCATCCGTAGCTTCGGTGGTATGTTTAGCCCCGTTAAATCTTCCGCGCAGACCGACTCGACCAGTGAGCTATTACGCTTTCTTTAAAAGATGGCTGCTTCTAAGCCAACTTCCTGGCTGTCTGAGCCTTTCCACATCGTTTCCCACTTAACATACACTTTGGGACCTTAGCTGACGGTCTGGGTTGTTTCCCTTTCCACGACGGACGTTAGCACCCGCCGTGTGTCTCCCGCGATTGAACTTATTGGTATTCGGAGTTTGCAAAGGGTTGGTAAGTCGGGATGACCCCCTAGCCTTAACAGTGCTCTACCCCCAATAGTTAGACGCGAGGCGCTACCTAAATAGCTTTCGAGGAGAACCAGCTATCTCCCGGTTTGATTGGCCTTTCACCCCCAGCCACAAGTCATCCGCTAATTTTTCAACATTAGTCGGTTCGGTCCTCCAGTTGATGTTACTCAACCTTCAACCTGCCCATGGCTAGATCACCGGGTTTCGGGTCTAATCCCAGCAACTATTCGCGCAGTTAACACTCGGTTTCCCTACGGCTCCGCTATTCGCTTAACCTTGCTACTGAAATTAAGTCGTTGACCCATTATACAAAAGGTACGCAGTCACAGAACAAGTCTGCTCCCACTGCTTGTACGTATACGGTTTCAGGTTCTATTTCACTCCCCTCACAGGGGTTCTTTTCGCCTTTCCCTCACGGTACTGGTTCACTATCGGTCAGTCAGTAGTATTTAGCCTTGGAAGATGGTCCTCCCATATTCAAACAGCATATCACGTGTGCCGTCCTACTCGATTTCACAGTAAGGTCGTTTTCATGTACGGGACTATCACCCTGTATCGTGAAACTTTCCAGAATCTTCCACTAACTTCCAAACTGCTTAAGGGCTAGACCCCGTTCGCTCGCCGCTACTAAGGGTATCTCTATTGATTTCTTTTCCTCGGGGTACTTAGATGTTTCAGTTCTCCCGGTTCGCTTCGCAACGCTATGTATTCACGTTACGATACTCTACAAAGTAGAGTGGGTTCCCCCATTCGGAAATCTGTGGATTAACGCTTTTTATCAACTCCCCACAGCTTAACGCAGATTAACACGTCCTTCATCGCCTCTGACTGCCTAGGCATCCACCGTATACGCTTAGTCACTTAACCATACAATCTAAAGTCGACTGTACAATTGAAATAACTAGGTATTATCTAGTTTTTTTCGCCTCAAGAATACTCAAGAACACTATATTGTTATTACCGAAGTAATAACGTGTTTTAAGAACTTCTTTATTTATTCAGCTTTCCAAATTTTTAAAGAGCAATTTGCTAAAAAGCAAAGATAAGCATTCGCTGCTTAGCTTTGATTTTTAATCAGAAAGAAAAAATACTCCATCTTCCTTACAGAAGAAAGATGGTATCCCGTACGAGATTTGAACTCGTGTTACCGCCGTGAAAGGGCGGTGTCCTAGGCCTCTAGACGAACGGGACACTATTTACTTTCTACGTTTGGATTTCATCCCAAACGTTGTCTTATTTTCATAAGACTGTCTTTAACGTTTCTATTCAAGCAATTTGTGTGGGCACTTACAAAAACTAACAACTTTACGTAAGGAGGTGATCCAGCCCCAGGTTCCCCTAGGGCTACCTTGTTACGACTTCACCCCAGTCATGAACCACACCGTGGTCATCGCCCTCCCGAAGGTTAAGCTAATGACTTCTGGTGCAGCCCACTCCCATGGTGTGACGGGCGGTGTGTACAAGGCCCGGGAACGTATTCACCGTGACATTCTGATTCACGATTACTAGCGATTCCGACTTCATGGGGTCGAGTTGCAGACCCCAATCCGGACTACGACGCACTTTATGGGATTCGCTTACCATTGCTGGTTTGCAGCCCTTTGTATGCGCCATTGTAGCACGTGTGTAGCCCTACTCGTAAGGGCCATGATGACTTGACGTCGTCCCCACCTTCCTCCGGTTTATCACCGGCAGTCTCCTTAGAGTTCCCACCATTACGTGCTGGCAAATAAGGATAAGGGTTGCGCTCGTTGCGGGACTTAACCCAACATTTCACAACACGAGCTGACGACAGCCATGCAGCACCTGTCTCATAGTTCCCGAAGGCACCAATTCATCTCTGAAAAGTTCTATGGATGTCAAGAGTAGGTAAGGTTCTTCGCGTTGCATCGAATTAAACCACATGCTCCACCGCTTGTGCGGGCCCCCGTCAATTCATTTGAGTTTTAACCTTGCGGCCGTACTCCCCAGGCGGTCTACTTAATGCGTTAGCTTAAGAGCCCAGTTCTCAAGGAACCAAACTCCGAGTAGACATCGTTTACGGCGTGGACTACCGGGGTATCTAATCCCGTTTGCTACCCACGCTTTCGCATCTGAGCGTCAGTTACTTGCCAGGTGGCCGCCTTCGCCACTGGTATTCCTTCAGATCTCTACGCATTTCACCGCTACACCTGAAATTCTACCACCCTCTCAAGAACTCTAGTTTGCCAGTTCGAAATGCAGTTCCCAGGTTGAGCCCGGGGCTTTCACATCTCGCTTAACAAACCGCCTGCATGCGCTTTACGCCCAGTAATTCCGATTAACGCTTGCACCCTCCGTATTACCGCGGCTGCTGGCACGGAGTTAGCCGGTGCTTCTTCTGCGAGTAACGTCACAGCAGTAGAGTATTAATCTACTGCCTTTCCTCCTCGCTGAAAGTACTTTACAACCCTAAGGCCTTCTTCATACACGCGGTATGGCTGCATCAGGGTTTCCCCCATTGTGCAATATTCCCCACTGCTGCCTCCCGTAGGAGTCTGGACCGTGTCTCAGTTCCAGTGTGGCTGATCATCCTCTCAGACCAGCTAGGGATCGTCGCCTTGGTGAGCTCTTACCTCACCAACAAGCTAATCCCACTTGGGCTCATCTAGTCGCGAGAGCTTTCAAGAAGAGGCCCCCTTTCACCCGTAGGTCGTATGCGGTATTAGCAGTCGTTTCCAACTGTTGTCCCCCTCGACTAGGCAGATTCCCAAGCATTACTCACCCGTCCGCCGCTCGACGCCAGAATAGCAAGCTATTCTTCGTTTCCGCTCGACTTGCATGTGTTAAGCCTACCGCCAGCGTTCAATCTGAGCCATGATCAAACTCTTCAATTAAAAGTTTTTTGACTAATCAACGTTGTTGATTAAGTCGGCTCAATGAATTCTGTACTTCAACAACAAACCGAGGTTTGTTGTTTATAAAACCAAATCTTTCGATTTAATTTAATGTTCACAATTACATTGATATAATTTTTGGTCATTATATCTCTGCAAGTGCTCACACAGATTGCTTGAATAAATTGTTAAAGAGCATTGACCTTGACGTTATCCGTCGTAGCCAGGCTGCGTATAATACGGCAACCAGTTTTGAAGTCAAGTACATATTGCACTTTATTTCAGGAGGTTTTAAAAGTAACTTTCGATACTGATAAAACACCTTTTACTTAGCGGCTATTGCCGTTTAAGTGAGGTCGAATTATAGAGAACTAGGCTCACTTAGCAAGTTTTATATGCCGTAATTAACCAGATATATTGAACTGCACAATAATTGCGCATATGACGTGCATTAAGTGTGGGGTAGCTGAGTTAGTTCAAAAGGAAAGGTGATTATTCATACAGTAATCACCTTCTTAATTACTTACACATTCATATTCTAGATAGTAAGCAGCTTAAATAATTAACTTATTTACAGCTCAGCTTCATCAGACTTGATTTGACGTATATATAAGTACACAGTATGTTTTGAAATATTCAGTTTTTCCGCAACCATATTAATTGCATCTTTAATATCAAAAATACCTTGTTGGTGAAGCGAAATTACAATGTGCTTATTTTTAGCATTATTGGCAATATCAGTTCGGTTGTTAATATCAGCAATCGTTTCTTCTACAGAGCGGTCAACCAATTCTTCAACTGTCGTTGCGAAATTTTCAGAAGACAATTCAGTTTCTCTTGTCTCAGGTGTAGGTAATAGCTCCTGAACAAAATCAATAAATGACGCACCAATATTAATGTTGATACAAATTAAACCGATTGTTCTTTCAGAACGGTTTTTGATTGCGATCGTCATCGAACGCATCATTTGACCATCTTTTGTCTGTGTAAAATAAGCTTTAGAACATTGCTTATTTTGTTCCGATATATCCTGTAGCATCATTAATGCTAAATCAGTGATCGGAGAACCTTCAACACGGCCTGTATTAAAACCATTTTCAATTTTAATCACAGAACGATCTACGCTTTCTAATGAGTGTAAGATCACTTCACATTGCTTACCAAATAAAGTAGCAATACCTTCTATAACACCATCATAAGATTTTAAAATACGGTGATCTTCATCCGTAAACGTATATGAACTTGTTAATTCATTCTTAATATTATCTAGTTCAAGTAGCACAACTATCCCTCGCCTATAGTTAAGCCCATTTGGGAGGCAACGTTAACATAGTTCAATATTAAAAACTTTGAACCGGATACCAGATATTATATTAAAATAAAATATCTGGTCGATATTAATAACTACACAAATAAATTAAGGTAATTACTTCATCCCTTGTTTAACATAAACATCAAAGCGATTTTTCTTAGTTTCGATTGCCATGCTCGGTTCAGCGTTTGCTATATATTCAGCATAATCAGGGCGTTTAACAACAACACGCTTCGTCGCTACGCGCATGGCAGGTTCAAACAGACCATCCGCATCTAAATCCGCTCCAACTAAAGATTGAAAAACGCGCATCTCTTTTTTCACCAGTGCCGATTTCTTCTTATGTGGATACATAGGATCAAGATAAACCACATCAGGAGTAATACCCAAACCTTCTAATTTCGACAGGCTTGATGCAAAGACCAATTTTAGCCTTGTTCCAATCCAGCCACCGATCTCTGCATCGTCAACGGCTCTCTTTAAACCATCGTCCAGTAATGCCGCAACAATTGGCGAGCGTTCTAACATAGTGACATGACAACCTAATGATGCCAGCACAAATGCATCTCGGCCTAAACCTGCCGTGCCATCAACAACAGATGGTGTTACTCCCGACTTTAAGCCCACGGCTTTTGCAATTGCTTGCCCTTTGCCACCACCAAATTTACGACGGTGATTAACGGCTCCACCAGCGAAATCAACATATACAGAACCGAGCTTCGGTTCATCTAGTTTAAATAATTCAAGTCCCTTATCCGAATATATCAATTGGAATTGAGCATCAGCCACAGGCTCAAGAGAAAACCCCCACTGTTTAGCAAGTGCTGCTATATGTTCAGAAAAGAGTGAATCTGTTGTGATTATTTGTATGCAGTTCATGTATGCCTGATAAGGTTAGGTGTAATAATTCAAGTTAGATTGCCTATATTAGCAAAAAATACGAATACAACCTAAATTCAGTTGATGATTAGAGGAAAATAGAAAGTGTGAATTAAAAAACACTTTCATTTTGAGAGAGAAATTCTAATAGCTCATGCAGTGGTATCGGACGGCATAATAAGAACCCCTGTGAGTAATCACATTTTTTCTCTTGTAGGTAATTCAATTGTGCTTTTGTTTCAACGCCCTCAGTTACGACTTTCATCCCCAGATTATGAACAATAGTAATGATACCATCGAGCAATAAATTATCTTGCTGGTTCTCTGGAATATTAATAATAAAACTTCGGTCAATTTTAACTATATCAGCAGGCAAGCTACGCAAGTAGTTTAGTGATGAATAGCCGGTACCGAAATCATCAATAGCAATTTTTACACCAGCACTTTTTAAAGCGTTAATACGCTGCATATACTGACCGTCCATCTCCATTAATAAACTTTCAGTTATCTCCATAGTCACCGAACTATAAGGTAAGTTATGTGAAGAAATAACTTTGAGCCATTCCGATGCTTGCATATCAACAGTCTTAAATTCGAGGCAAGAACGATTTACACTCATTTCAATATAAGGATATCCGGCTTCATGCAAAATTTTAAGATCACAACATGCCTGGTCTAATACGTATTCTCCTAAACCTTGAATCAACCCACCTTCCTCAGCAAGTGGGATAAACTCCGCTGGTGAGATAAACCCTCTATCTTGATGGTTCCAACGAACTAAAGCTTCGACCTTATCAACTTTCCCCGTGGCATTATCAATAATAGGTTGATAATACACATCAAGACTGCCGCGTTTGATCGCATCAGCTAATTCAACAACTGTTTGGTGTTTAAGTATCGCGGCATCACTTAACTCTTGTGTAAACATGACGCATTGATTACGCCCTTTACGTTTTGCTTCAAATATCGCTTGCTCTGCACTTTGCATTAATGCTTCTACCGATATTCCGTCTTCTGGGTACATGGTAATACCAACCGATGCCGTAACATAGCGCTGCTGATTTGGGAGTTGATAAGCTTGGGCAAAAACCCCCTGTAGCTGTTTCGCATAGACTTCAGCTTGACGTTTATTTACCACTTCAGGAATGATAAATGCGAATTCATCACCATCAATTCGAGCAAGAAAGTCATTGTCTCGACTCCGGTATTTTAACCGTTCCGCAGTCTCTTTCAGCAAGCGATCACCGGCCATAAAGTCTTCTGAATTATTGACCGACTTAAAGTCATCAATATCAATATAGAGGATTGCAAACTTTTGGCCACTCTTAGCTGATTTATCGATAACCTGATGAATTTCAGCACTAAAATACTGACGATTAGGCAAACCAGTGAGCGTATCAAAATTAGACTGAGTTATAATCTGTTGTTCTATTTTCTTCTCTTCTGTCACATCAGTAAAAACAGCAAAGAAATATTTAAGTTTACCGCCTTCTTTAATACTCGAAAGCGTCACTTGTTGCGCAAATATCTCACCATCTCTATTACGACTCCAAATAACACCTTTCCACTCATTGCCACTTAATAATGCTTCAGAAATGTCATTATAAAAGGCTTTATCATGAACGCCAGAGCGTAATAGGCCGTGTGTACGCCCGATTGCATCTTCGGCGCTATAGCCTGTGATAGCTTCAAACGCAGGATTAACATCAATAATCTTTTCATTCGCATCACACAACATGATGCCTTCAGCACTATGCTTGTAAACGCTTTCAATCATAGATAGGCGTTGCCTATTATCTTGTTCTTCGGTGAGATCTTGAATAGTGTTAATAAAATATTGAATGTTATTAACGTCATCTCTAACTGCTGTGACAGTTAGCTTTGTCCATAAGATACTACCGTCACGATGACGATAACGGGTATTAAGCGTAAAGTTATTACGCTTATTGGCATATATTTCTTGATAATACTCTTCAAACTGTTCTATATCTTCATCAAAATATAAATTCAAACTACTCGTATTCAGTATACCTTTTTCACGTAAGCGATGAAAATCATCCAATTCATAACCAAACATTTTACATGCCTGCTTATTCACCCATTTAATTTCACGCTTCGCATTTAGTTTGATTAACCCGACTGGCGTTGTCGCTAAAACAGTTTCAAGAATACGCTCTTGCGCTGATATCCTTTTTTTCGTTAATTCTTCTGCAGTGATATCTTTACTAATACAGTCTAGACGATACACCAGCCCAGATTCATCAATAATAGGATAAATATCACTTTGAATTCGCTTCGAATTTCCCTCTATGGTCGTAATATTGAAAATGCTGCATATCGACGTCGTTGAATTAGACTTTATTGCATTATGAAAATCACGTAATACAGCAGTTTTATCTAATTTATGTACTAATGCTAACAAAGTCTCCAGTTTATCAATTTTCTCTACACTCTCGGTTTCAATAATACTGCCGGCAGAATCAGAGCATACTAATCGGTCTTGCTCCAAAAAATAGCTCCAACTACTTAAACGACCTTTGGCTATATTATCTTCTAGCCACAAGGTATATGCATTTAGTTCGTCAGAGTAAGTGGATGTAGTCGGAGTGTCTGATAGCGTGCAGCTAGAAGTAAGTTGAATTTCTTTTTCTAAAAAACCGGAAACTAAACGCATTAAATTTAATTCAAGTTTATGCTTAGAAAGTTGACGAGGGAAGAACGCCGAAAGTACACCAGTAGGTTGACCAAATGCATCATTTAAACGGATACCTAAATATGCTTGTGCTTGCCACTCTTGCAGTAGCTTTTGGTCTGGGAATCGAGATGCCAAACCTTGCTCATATTCAGCATAACCCCGTTGATAAGCAGCAAAACAAGGCATAGATTTAAAATCGACCTCAATATTGGGGACAAATACCCCTTGCTGTAAACAAGATAAAATGGATAGCTCAAAGGACTGAGGGCAAATGGCCGCAACATATATAGTATCAACACGTAGTAATGCGGCTAAATTAGTGAGGAACGAATCTAAATGGTTTTGCTCATATAATTTTGCCGTATCAATGTTTATGCCACTAAGCGTGAGTGTATCAATCATACATCCTTGTCCAGAAATTCAATTAGTTTAACTACAGTAGATTGATATCCTTTCAATTATCACCACAATTTATCTAAAACTATGGTAATACTTTAGCACTAAAAATACAGTGGGTAATATCACGCAAAGATAATACACAATTTACCACTATTTTAAAATCAAAACTAAACGATAACCGCTACGACTCAGCAGTTATCGCAAGTTATCCATTGTACTAATTAATACCCGAATGATTTAATAACGCATATGTGCTCGGTTTACGACCACGAAACTTCACAAATAATGACATTGGTGTATCACTACCACCACGTTCAAGTACACAATGCATAAAGTCTCGACCCGTTTCGGCATTAAAAATACCTTCGTCTTCAAAACGAGAAAAAGCGTCGGCGGATAATACCTCGGCCCATTTATAGCTGTAATAACCCGCGGCATAACCACCAGCGAAAATATGTGAAAAACCGTTTTGGAAGCGATTAAACTCAGGTGCTGGTAGCACTGATACTTTTTCTCTTACCGAGTTTAATACAGATTGAATATTTGAACCTTGCGCTGGGTTATATTCCATGTGCATGCGGAAATCAAATAAGCCAAATTCGATTTGACGTAACATCCCCATCGCTGAATTAAAGTTCTTAGCAGCTAATAGTTTATCCAACATAGCTTGTGGTAGAGGCTCATCTGTTTTGTGATGACCTGAAATAAACGCAAGCGCCTCTTCTTGCCAACACCAGTTCTCCATAAACTGACTTGGTAGTTCCACTGCATCCCACGGCACGCCATTAATACCCGACACTGCTGCAGGAATCACTTTTGTTAACATGTGATGTAGGCCATGACCAAATTCATGAAATAAAGTCGTCACTTCATTATGAGTAAATAATGCAGGTGTATCGCCAACTGGTTTATTAAAATTACAGGTTAAGTAAGCGACAGGTTTTTGTAGCTCCCCATCAGCTTTAATACGATGTGTTAGACAATCATTCATCCAAGCTCCACCACGTTTGTGTTCACGAGCATACAGATCCAGATAAAAACTACCGCGTAATTCACCTTCTTCATCAAATATCTCGAAGAAACGTACATCGTCATGCCAAGATTCAGCACCAAGCTCTTCGATAATGTTCAAACCAAATAAGCGTTTAACCACTTCAAACATACCTTTGACAACCCTTTCTTCAGGGAAGTATGGGCGTAATTCTTCATCAGAAATAGTATATTTAGCTTGCTTTAATTTTTCAGCATAAAATGTTAAATCCCAGGCTTCTAACGCTTGAGCCATAAAGTTATTTTTTGCGAAATCTTGAATCTCCGCTAATTCAACTTCAGCTTGCGAGAAAGATTTATCGGCAAGGTCGGTCAAGAATTCAATCACCTGGGCTGGTGTTTCCGCCATTTTGGTGGCGAGAGACTTTTCTGCGAAGTGTGCAAAACCAAGTAATTCAGCGAGTTCATGACGCAGCGCAATAATTTCATTCATTATCGTCGAATTATCCCATTTACCAGCGTTTGGACCTACATCCGACGCACGAGTACAGAACGCTTCGTACACTTCACGACGTAATTCTCTATTTTCAGAATACATCATCACAGGTAAATAGCTTGGAAAGTCTAACGTAAACAAATAACCTGTTAATGATTTACTTTCTGCAGCCGCTTTAGCTGCTGCTTTCGCTGATTCAGGCAACCCGATAAGGAGAGCTTCGTCAGTGATCTCTTTCTGCCAACCTAAAGTAGCATCCATAACATTGTTACTAAATGTTGATGTCAATTGTGATAAACGTTTAGTAATCTCACCATAACGCTGTTTATCATCACCTTGTAAATCAATACCTGATAATCTGAAATCACGTAATGCATTAGTGATCACTTTTTTCTGTGCAGTTGATAAAGTGGCGAACTCACTGCTGTCATGTAAACTTTGGTACGCTAAAAACAGATTTTGATTTTGTCCAACCTTAGTTGAGTACTCAGACAGTAATGGTAAACAAGCATCATGGGCTTCACGTAACTCATCACTACTCACAACGGCATTTAAGTGGCCAATAGGCGACCAAACACGTCCTAACCGATCATCACTTTCTTCTAAGGGAGCAACTAAATTATCCCACGTTACAGCCGCAGTATTTGATAATACGCTATCAATAACCGCTTCACAGTCTTGAATAGCTTGAGTCACAGCCGGCACAATATGCTCGGGTTTAATACTCTTAAACGGAGGTAAACCAGTCATAGTCAAAAGTGGGTTAGTCATAGAGTCATCCTATTTATAATGATATTAATTAGTTAATGCGGCTATAAAATGATAATTTCAAGTATAGCGAGTAAATATCGAGAAACACTCGACATGTCGAATTCAGTATTGATAGGTAAAAGTAATGACTATGAATGGCTTTACCTACTAATAATATCCGTCAATACAGTTTAAACTGTGTAATTAACTTTATTACAAACAAGGTTCTGAACTTAGTCATATAATAAGTTCATCTTCTCATTTAAGGACTACAAAAATATGTCACAGCATTTTGATTATATTGCAATCGGTGGTGGTAGCGGCGGCATTGCATCTGCAAATAGAGCGTCAATGTACGGTAAAAAAGTAGCTATTATCGAAGCGAATGCGCTTGGTGGTACCTGTGTTAATGTTGGTTGCGTACCGAAGAAAGTAATGTGGCATGGTGCTCAAATCGCAGAAGCAATGCACCTTTATGCAAAAGATTATGGCTTTGATGTTGAAAATAAAGGCCTTGATTGGGGTAAATTAGTTGCGGCACGTGAAGCTTATATCGGCCGTATCCACACTTCTTATGACAATGTTTTAGGTAATAATAAAGTCACTGTGATCAAAGGTTTTGCGACCTTCGTAGACAAAAAAACCGTCAGCGTAAATGGTGAAACCTACACAGCCGATCATATCCTGATTGCAACAGGTGGAGCACCAACAATTCCTAATGTACCAGGTGCTGAGCACGGTATTGATTCGAATGGTTTCTTTGAATTGACAGAGCAACCAAAACGCGTTGCTGTTATCGGTGCAGGTTATATTGCTGTTGAACTAGCAGGTGTATTAAACGGTTTAGGCAGCGAAACACATTTATTTGTCCGTAAAGAATCTCCACTGCGTAGCTTTGATCCAATCTTAATTGATACCTTGGTTGATGTAATGAATACCGAAGGTCCAAAGTTACATACAAACTCAGTACCAAAAGAAGTCGTGAAAGAAGCAGATGGCTCTATCACCTTACACCTTGAAAATGGCGAATCACAAAATGTTGATACCCTAATCTGGGCGATCGGTCGTCATCCTTCTACAGACAAAATCAACCTTGCAGTAACGGGGGTTGAAACCAATGACCGTGGTTACATCAAAGTAGATGAATACCAAAACACCAATGTTGATGGTATCTACTGTGTAGGTGACATAATGGAAGGTGGTGTTGAACTAACACCTGTTGCAGTTAAAGCGGGTCGTCAATTATCAGAACGTCTATTCAACGGTAAAACAACAGCTAAAATGGATTATAACCTTATCCCTACAGTTGTATTTAGCCACCCACCAATTGGTACTATCGGTTTAACTGAACCTGAAGCAATTGCACAATACGGCGAAGAAAACGTAAAAGTATACCAGTCAGGCTTTACTGCTATGTATACCGCAATCACTTCAAACCGTCAGCCTTGCAAAATGAAATTGGTTTGTGCTGGTGAAGAAGAAACCGTTGTAGGTCTGCACGGTATTGGCTTTGCTGCTGACGAAATGATCCAAGGTTTTGGTGTCGCGATGAAGATGGGCGCAACCAAAGCAGATTTCGATAGCGTTGTTGCGATCCACCCGACAGGCTCAGAAGAGTTCGTTACTATGCGCTAGCGCTAGCTCATATTCTGGTGTGCATATAATTGATATGCGCATCAACTTTTCCACTTTCATTTCAATAATATTTCCTATCTCGCTATAGAGATCACGAAACAACCCCATCCTTGTTAAATACGCACACAAAATACTTAACATTTACCTAACAACTAGCTATATTATTCATACGTTGGCATTAGCCACTTAACCATACTTCTCAGGCTCACCACTTTCTCACCATATTGATAAGGATATTTTTATGGGCGCATTATTGCAGCCAGTCACTTACCTGATTAGCCGATTATCATTTCAGAAAAAGTTTGGTTTAGTGATCTTACTACTTGCCACACCGATAGTATTTTTTTCATTTAAAATCATCTCGCAAACACAAAAAGATATCGCCTTTGCAGAATCTGAGCTGCAAGGCTATCAATTATTACAAGACTTACCTGAAGTCGCTGATAAGTTAATTGATTATCGCCATCTATTAAGCTTGGAAGTTGCAGAACTTGAACCTGGAGATGACAAAATACAACAAGCACAAGAGCTCGCAGAAAACACCTTCAATCAATATTACAGTGCTTATACGGCAGCAACAGGATTGCAATTATCAGCGTTTGATAAGATCACTACCGATTGGCAGCAACTCAAAGCCGACAGTGATTTTTTATTACCAGAAGAAATATTCTATGCCATCGATTTAATGTTAGAGAACCTGCGTATAGGTACCCGTGAGATCAACAGCGAAAGTAAATTATTATTTGATTCACATTTGGGTAGCTATTACCTGATTAATTTAACCCAAAGTCAATTACCACGACTTGCTGATTTTTCTTACCAAGTAACAGACAAAGCGGCTGAAACAGCCGCTTTTGCTGCATTTACGGCCACCAGCTTTAATGATTTAAGCCGCCGCATTGATCAACTTAATATTATTTTTTCAGCAACCGATAATGATGTGCAAGCATTAGTAGCAATTAACTCCGACTATCACAGCACCTTAGTCACACCACTTGAACAGATCAAAACCACCATGGCGATACTCGAAGATCTACTCGACCGCCAGTTAATAAATACCGTATCAGCCGAGATCAAAATTGACCCAAATACGCTTTATCGTTTAGGTGAAGAGCTACGAGTAAAAACCAATGATTTGTATCAAGTTGCCTTTAATACACTCGGTACTGAAATAGCTGTCAGACTCAGTGAAAAAAATAGCGAGCTAAATATTTTTTACGCGATACTAATCACCTTATTTGTAGTTTGCATGGTGATCTTATTAAGTATTTATATTTCTCTAACCGAAACCATACGTAGTATCAGTCAAGTAGCGCAGAACGTATCAAATGGCGACCTGTCACAAAACGTAAATATAGTCAGCAATGACGAATTGGCCATTATTGCCCAATATTTCAATAGCACCATTGATGGCATGCGCACATTAGTCAAGCAGCTCAATAGCAGTGCCGTAGATGTACATAGTTCAGTTCAAGACATTAAAGATAAAACCAATTCCGCAGAAACAACAATAACCGCACAGCAAACGGAAACCCATCAAATCGCGGCGGCAATAAAACTAATGGCAGCAACATCAACCGAGATGGCCATCAATGCCAATGATGCCACTGGTGCAACACATGATGCTGAGCGTGCTGTATTAGAAGGCAAACAAGTTGTAGACCAGACTATCATCGCCATTAATGCGATTGCTTCAGAGGTACAAACATCAAGTGATACCATTCAGAAACTAGAAAGCCATTGCGCCGATATTGGAGGCGTAGTGGAAGTGATCAAGAGTATTGCCGAACAAACCAACTTACTGGCATTAAATGCCGCAATTGAAGCAGCCAGGGCCGGTGAGCAGGGGCGAGGCTTTGCGGTGGTCGCAGATGAAGTGAGAACACTCGCAAGCCGCACACAACAATCAACGAATGAAATTCAAGCGATGATTGAGCGTGTACAATCAGGCGCGAAAGAATCAGTAAAAGTAATGGCAGTAGGCAGAGAACAAGCCAACATGGGCGTGATGCAGGCCAAAGAAGCCTCAAATACCTTTGAAGCGATTACTTTGTCTGTCGATAAGATCGTTTCACTCAATAGCCAAATAGCGAGTGCGATTGAAGAACAGAGTCTCGCGGCAGAGGAAATTGAGCGTAATGTCAGTAATGTATCTGAGGGTGCGGATTCGGCACGCTCTGTTGCCACAGGTGCTACTCAGTCAGCACATAACTTATTAACCGTTGCCGATAAGTTAACTGAAGTTGCCGAGGAATATGCTTTTTAAAAGTTACATTTTAGCATTTTTAATTAGTGGTTTAAGTGTATTTCATTGCTTTAAGCCACAATTTAACTCTTTGAATATAAGTTATCCCGTATGAAACACTAGATTTGAATAAATTTGCCGACTACACTGCCAATACGTCTTAACCCACACCCGAAATTGGTACAAATGAAAAATCAAAAAAAAGCTATGCTGTTCGGCTTTATTACAGTCTTACTCTGGTCCACGGTAGCCTCCGCATTTAAAATTACTCTTAGCCATTTTGCACCCATTCAAATGGTTCTAATTGCCTCATTGACCAGTATTGCTCTACTGCTGGGTATTGCTTACCAGCAAAAAAAATTATATTTACTTAAACAATATTTTGTTAAGCAGCCGCTATTCTATTTAACACTGGGGGTAATTAATCCGTTTCTCTATTATTTAGTTTTATTTAAAGCCTATGACTTACTGCCCGCATCACAAGCCCAGGCCTTAAATTATACTTGGGCAATCACACTGACATTATTATCAGTGCCTTTTTTAGGCCAAAAGATCCGAAAAAAAGACTGGGTGGCAATCTTATTCAGTTATACCGGTGCCTTAATCATTGCGACTAAGGGGGATCTATTAGGCCTTAATTTTGAAAGTCCACTTGGGGTTGTATTTGCATTGTTAAGTACATTGATTTGGGCAAGTTACTGGATTATTAATGCGAAAAATAACAATGATCCTATTATTAGTCTGTTACTTGGGTTTTTATTAAGTTTACCCTTTACCCTCGTCGCAACAGCGCTACTCGCAGACTTTAATCTTAGTTCTGTAGAAGGTATTTTAGGCGCGATTTATATCGGCTTATTTGAAATGGGGATTTCATTTGTATTGTGGTTAATGGCCATTAAATTAGCCACCAATACCGCACAGGTAAGTAACCTTATCTTTATTTCGCCATTTATCTCGCTGTTTTTATTAAGTGCTATTGTTGGTGAAGAAATTCATCCTTCGACCTTCATCGGCTTAGTAACAATTATCATCGGACTCGTTATCCAACAAATTAACTGGCGTAAAAAACGTAGTACCGTAACAGTGAAATAATTGTGACACTTGGTGGCTGATAAATAAAATCAGCCACCAGCGGAGTCAAATTAAACCGTAATAATGACTTAATCACGGTTTAATTACTGAAAGTATCACAATCCCCATTACCTCCTCTTGCATATCTAAACCCTAACAGGTTAATGTTTCAATATTCTCTCTTTCTATAACCAGAACATGATCCTATAAAACGCAGAGTAGTGCGTCAGGTAACATGACGAACCGGACAGCAAGATGCCTCAAACAATAGAACAGAAATTAGCAGTAATACGTACCCATATGAATGCAGCAAACTTAGACGCATTTATCGTTCCGCGCGCAGATGAGTACCTTGGCGAATACGTACCAGCACATAATGAACGCCTATTATGGTGCAGTGATTTTACCGGCTCAGCAGGCACGGTAATAATCTTAAAAGATCGCGCCGCCATTTTTACCGATGGTCGTTATACAATTCAGGTTAAGCAGCAAGTTAATGGCGATTGCTTTGAGTTTTATCATCTTATCGAAACACCACATGTTGCTTGGTTAAGTGAACAATTACCCGCCAATGCAAATGTCGGTTATGACGCCAAAGTACATAATTTAAATTGGCATAACGCCAGTAAAAAAACCTTAGCAGATAAACAAATAAACTTAGTGGCAGTCAATGAAAACCCTATTGATTTGAGCTGGTCAGATAGACCTATACCAACAGAAAATTTAGGCCTGTTACTCGATGAGAAATACACTGGCCAGTCAAGTTTAGAAAAACGCCAACAGATTGGTGCCGATATTGAGAAGCAAGGTGCTGATGCCGTTATTATCAGCGCGTTAGATTCTATTGCTTGGTTATTGAATATCCGTGGTAAAGACATTCATTGCTTCTGCGTGATCTTAGGCAGTGCGGTATTACGTAAAGACGGTTCGATGACATTCTTCACCAATCCATCGAAGATCCCCGCTGGTTTTCACGAACACGTTGGCGCTGGTGTTAAGATTGTTGATGAATCACAGGCAACTGTAACTTACCAAGCGCTCGGAGAACAGCAATTACATGTATTAGCAGATCCTGAAGCATCAAATGCATTCAGCCAGCTAACCGCACAGCAAGCTGGTGCGACTCTCATTGCAGGCAATGATCCAGTAGCATTACCAAAAGCCTGTAAAAATGCAGTTGAACTTGCAGGTATGCGTGCCTCACATATTCGTGACGGCGCTTCAGAAGTACGCTTCCTTAATTGGCTAGAAACAGAAGTTGCCGCAGGGCGTTTGCATGATGAAGGTTACCTTTCTGACAAGCTGACAAGTTTCCGTGCATCGAATGAGAACTTCGTTGAATTAAGTTTTGATACTATTTCAGCAGCAGGTGGTAATGCCGCTATGTGTCACTACAATCATAATAATGGCGTGCCAGCACAACTCCCAATGGACAGTATTTACCTGTTCGATTCAGGCGCTCAATACCTTGATGGTACAACCGATATTACCCGTACTGTTGCCATTGGTACACCGAGAGCTGAGCATAAGAAAATGTTCACCTTGGTATTAAAAGGCCATATCGCACTGGCTAAAATGAAATTCCCAGCAGGCACTAACGGTGGTCAACTGGATTCACTCGCGCGTCAATTCTTATGGCAACAAGGTTATGATTATGACCACGGAACTGGGCATGGTGTAGGTTGTTTCTTGAATGTACACGAAGGTCCACACCGTATTGGTAAAAACGCTAACGGCGTAGCATTAGAACCGGGTATGGTGGTATCCAATGAGCCGGGTTACTACAAACAAGATGAATATGGTATCCGTTGTGAGAACCTAATTTATGTTGTTGCTAAAGATAATGGGCATGATGGCAAGACATTCTACGAATTTGAAACATTAACACTGGTTCCTTTTGATTTGCATCTGATAGATCAACAGCTACTCTCACAAGACGAAGTAAACTGGATCAATACTTATCACGCTCAAGTACGTGACGCATTATCCCCATTGTTAACCGGTGCTGATTTACAGTGGCTATCTCAAGCTACACACGCTATTTAATTAATTATTATGTAACCAATCTAATCGATTGGTTATGCATTAGAAGGAGTTGGCATGACCCAACCACAGATCGCTATTTTTAACGAACAAAGCCAAAGCTATCATCATTTAGAATACAAATTGAAAGAGGATGTTTACTTAGCCAATATCCAAAGTGCACTGCAAAAAGCATTATGCAAACAAACAAATGACATTAACATCGTAATTGCCTTTGGTCGTAGTGCCACCAATACGCTATTACCTGATTTACAACTTACTGCATTTGACGATTTTACCGAGATAGCGAGTCCGCACGGCAAAAAAGCCATCGCGAGCCAAGGTGATATAATGTTTTGGATCCATAGCGACAATGCTAGCCATACCTTAGAGCAAGCATTTCATATCCAATCGGTGATAAGTACAATTGCCGATACCCAACTGGATATTTCCGGTTTCCAATACCATAAAAATCGTGATCTCATTGGTTTTGTTGACGGCACTGCTAATCCAAAAGAAGACGCGCGCCAACTAGCTTCGTTGATCCCAACAGGACAACCAGGAGCAGGCGGTAGCTTTGTGTTATCACAAAAATGGGTTCACGATTTAAGTAGTTTCAATGCGATGCCAGTACCGGAGCAAGAAGCGGTTGTAGGTCGTACTAAAGAAGACGATATCGAGTTATCCGGCGATGCGATGCCAGCTAATTCACACGTCAGCCGTACAGATGTATCGGGAATGAAGATATATCGTCGTAGTTCGCCTTATGGTAACGCATCCGAACACGGACTATACTTTTTAGCATTCGCATGTGAACAATTACGCTTTACGACTCAGCTACAACGTATGTATGGAATACCTGACGGAGTCACAGACAGATTGATTGATTATTCAGATGCGGTAACAGGATCATATTGGTTTGCCCCTTCTCAGACAGAGCTAGATACATTAATGAATTAATTTGCATTCAACCGGGAGCGATGATTATGTCGAACGTTATTTTGTATATAGCAACTAGCCTTGATGGCTACATTGCCAGAATGGACCATGACATCTCATGGCTCTCAAATGTTGAAGTCAAAGATGAAGATTATGGTTACCAACAATTTTTCAATGATGTCAGTGCTGTGATCATGGGAAACAGCTCTTTTCAGGTGATTAAAGACTTTGGCGACTGGCCTTATACCAATAAACAATGCTTTGTCGCGTCCCACTCTCCCGACATTGTTCCTAATGATAACGTCACTTTTATTACCGACCCCGCCGCAACAATTAAGCAACTGAAGGCCAGTGATGAAGGTAATATTTGGTTACTTGGTGGTGCAAACTTGGCCGATTCTTTATTACGGCTAGATTTAGTTGATGAATTAATTTTATCTACCATTCCAATTTTACTCGGTAATGGCATACGTTTATTTAATGCGCCTCTGCCAGAACTGGGAGTAACGCTATTATCCTCTCAATCCTATCCATCAGGACTGATACAAACACATTATAAGATAATAAAAAAACAACAAAAATGAATGATACGAATCCGCATTAATACGGCCGATGCCGCTAATATATATTAACGGCATCACCATAACCCCGACCTGCCATCGTCCCACTTTTTAAATATCCTCAAAACAAGTGCTAACTTACGTTTTATTCTATTGGCGGTTTATCTACATTAAAAATTAAAGTAATATTATGTTATTAATCGTTTTGTTATAAAGCGGATGCCCTTTTTCGAACCCAATACTAAGTATAAGAGCCTTATCCATGTCTAAATGGTTAACTGTTGGTATGAGTACTATTTCTATCGCTGCTGTCGGTTATTTCAACTTCTTCTATCAGCCGCAGCAAGATCTCAACCACATTCAATTACCACTGGCACAGGACTGTCGTGTGAATCAACAAGAATGTCAGGTTCAGTTAACACCAGGTCACGCAATTTCACTGTCGATCACGCCATTCAATGCAAAACCAATGACGCCGTTATCCGTTAATTTGAACGGGTCTAACATTGACAATGCCAGTATTACAATTAATGGTGTGAACATGATTATGCCGGGATTCCCTACACAGCTGAATGCCATAAAAAAAGATAGATACCAAGCAGAAACCGCGCTAGCAATCTGTATATTGGGTGAAATGTTATGGCAAGCAGACTTAACCGTCACGGTAGCTGGTCGGCCTTATTTAATACCTTTTCAATTTACCACTACAACTCATTAATTCAGGATGAACAAATGCAAAAATCAATAATTACCACGCTTATCGCAACTGCTATTTTATCTGCAGCACCGACGTTTGCGGCGGAAAAAACTAATATGATGATAATGGACGCTTGGGTTCGAGCTGCACCACCATCTGCAAAAGTACAAGCAGCTTTTTTCACTGTTATGAATCACAGTGATAAACCAATAGTGATCACAGATGTTGAAGCGCAAGGTTTTGGCCGTAGCGAACTGCATTTATCTGGTAAAAAAGATGGCATGATGACAATGCAAAAACAGCAGAAAGTAACAATTCCTGCCAATGCTGTTTTTAAATTTAAGCCGGGTAGCTACCATGTAATGTTATTAGAACCAAACAAGATCGCGGCGCCGGGTGAGTTAGTCAACGTATCCTTCACTTTGTTAAATGGTGAAAAAATTAGTACAAAAATGCCAGTTAAACGTGATAACAGTAAGACTAAAATGGATCACACAAATATGAAACATAATTAGTTTCGACAAAGGATTAACGAATGAAAAAGTCTAAGGCGATAATCGCTGCGGGTATTATCGGCCTTAGTGCACTCGGCGCTATTATTGCCAATAATATACAGCAATCAAATTTACCGACATTCACGACGGCTTACGCACAACCTAAGCAAATAAGCTTGCCAGATTTCGAACTCGGCGATAATAAAGAATACACCAAGGCCTTATTTAAAGGTAAATGGTCATTAGTTTTCTTTGGTTATGCCAGCTGCCCAGACATTTGTCCAACTGAATTATACAACCTCAACAATGTTGCAAATATCATGACTGATGCTGGTAAAACCATGCCACAAGTAGTATTTATTTCGGTCGACCCGAAGCGTGATAGTAATGAAATGCTGACAACTTATACGCATTTTTATAACGACAACTTTATAGGCATCACAGGTGAAACGAGCGAAATTGATAAATTAGTCGCTAGTTTTGGCGTTATTTATCAAAAAACGTTTTTAGCGAATAATGGTAAATATGTCTCAGTGCCTTACAATAGTCCAATACCTGAAGGTCAGCGTGAGAGTTATTTAATTAATCACTCTTCTCGACTGTATTTAGTTAATCCAGAAGGACAATATGTAGCGGCATTTGCACCGCCCCATAGCGCAAAGAAAATAGCTAAAGACCTGCTTAAATTATAATAATCTGGAGCTCTAGATTAAGGGCTCTGTATTATAAATATTAATAAATCGGTAATTGCGTCGTATTTTTCAACCCTTCCATCGCAAAGGAGGAGGTGACATCTGTTAATCCATCGACGCAATTCACTAATCGTTTATAAAATACATCAAATGCAGCCATGTCTTTCACTAACACCTTCATCATGTAATCGTATTCGCCAGCCATACGGTAAAACTCGGTCACTTCTGCAAAGCCATCGACACTCACTACAAACTTTTTAAACCAAGTATCACTGTGATTTTGGGTTTTGATATTAACAAAGGCTGTGAGCGCGAGACCGAGTTTCTGCTCATTTAATAATGCCACTCGACGCAAGATATAACCACTATCCTCTAACCGCTTTAACCGCTTCCAGCAAGGCGATACCGTTAAACTCACCTTATCCGCGAGCTCTGCCACTGACAAAGATGCATCGCGCTGCAGTATGTCTAAAATCAATTTATCCTTCGAATCTAACATAATGGAGTAAATCCTTTCCTTAAAAGCCAATATCAGTAACATATATGAAATCATATTTCTGCTTAAAAGCAATATAATTATCATATTAAATATTCCAGCACTTATATAGAGATAGCCTTATGAATACAAAACTTGTCGCCACATTATTATTTGCATCTGTATGTTTGATCTGGGGTACAACCTGGATGGCTATGGAAATTGCAGTTCATTCAATTCCACCCATCACTGCAACTGGATTACGCTTTGCACTGGCTGCACCGCTATTAATTTTAGCTGCTCGCAAGCTCAATATCCCGCTGATGTTCCCAAAAGGTAAAAATCTTGAATTTGCGTTAATCAGCGTGTTTTATTTTGCGGCACCATTCACCTTAATGATTTTTGGTGAGCAATATATTTCATCTGGATTAGCGTCGATTATTTTTGCCACTATGCCAGTTGTCGTATTAGCATTCGCCGTATTAGTACACCGCCAAAAAGTACACATTCACCAGCTAGCAGGTCTTGCTATTGCTTTGTTTAGTTTAATTACAATTATTAGTAATGAGATGGGCGTAAGTGCGAACGGTAGCCTAATCGGTGTTGGCGCATTGGTGTTAGCCGTATTAATGCACGCGACGATCTATACCAGTGTACAAACCCGTTGTCAGGGTATTCACGTACTGACGTATAATGCACTACCGTGTCTTGTTGCTTCAGTATTATTATTAGCTGTTGGCGCATTCATAGAGCAACCAGACTTTAGCACATTCACGTCAACATCTTGGTTATCAGTTATTTACCTTGGCGTTATTGCTGGTATTGGCGGCATAATGGCTTACTTCCAATTAAATAAAGTGGCAAGCCCATTTCAAGCATCAATCTGTTTCCTTGTGTTCCCCGTTATCGCACTTGGTCTAGACAGTGCAATCAACGGTAGAACGATTAGTCACGAATCATTAGTCATGATGGTAATGCTCACTGCAGGTGTTTTACTGTGTAAATTACCGATTGAATTAATCAGTAAACGTTTCACAAGAATTGCCTCTAAAGTAGAGAAATCGTCATAATTAATGACCGATTTTATAATATAGGCTGCGTTCGCGTTATGCGATAGCAGCCTATACCCATTATTTAAGTGCCGTTAACGACCTATCCCAATCTTTCCAAACCACTTCTAAGCCCATCGTTTTGACTAGACCTGCCATTTCATTTGGTGAGCGGTCATCATCAATTTCAAACTGCTCTAAGGCTTTCTCTGTATCGTCAGAATAACCACCGGGTTGGGTTTTCGAACCCGCACTAATACTCGTGATCCCCAATGGAATAACATTGTCACGAAAATGTTCGGACTCTCGCGTCGATAACGATAATTCCACATCCGGATTAAACAATCGATAAGCACAAATCAACTGTACTAATTGGCGATCATTCATAATCGACTTCGGCTGAAATGCACCTTCACATGGTCTTAAACGTGGGAAAGAAATTGAATACTTGGTTTGCCAATAACGTTTTTGCAAATAATCTAAATGCGCAGCAACATGAAAACAGTCGGTACGCCATTCATCTAAGCCAATTAATGCACCTAGCCCCATTTTATGAATACCAGCTTTGCCTAACCTGTCTGGGGTTTCAATTCGATATTTAAAATCAGACTTCTTACCTTTGATATGGTGCTCGGCATACGTCCGGGGATGATAGGTTTCTTGATACACTAATACTGAATCTAGTCCCAATTCTTTTAGTTCTTCATAATCGGCTTGTTCTAGCGGCTGCACTTCCAAGGATAAATGCGAGAACTGCGATTTCAATTCATTAAATACCTGACGAAAATACGGCATACCCACTTTACGTTCCGACTCACCTGCCACTAATAACAAATGATCAAAACCCATTTTTTTAATCGCTCGCGCTTCACTGTTTAACTGCTTCATATCCAGCGTGGTACGACGAATTTTGTTATGCATCGAAAAACCACAATAGGTACAAATATTGGAACACATGTTAGAAAGGTATAACGGCACATAGAATTGGATAGTATTACCAAAACGTTGTCGCGTTAATTGCACACTTCGCTGGGCCATTTGTTCTAAGTAAGGTTCTGCTGCAGGTGAAATTAAGGCTTGAAAATCATCCAGATCGAGTCGCTCTTTCGTTAATGCACGCTCAACATCCGCCGCCGTTTTGGCATAAATCGATAAGCGAATATCATCCCAATCTAATTTTTGTAACTGCTCGTAAAAACTCATGTTTATACCTTAAGTTGGCGTTATTACAGATCTAAAAATGCGGTTAATGGACTGGAAGCAACTGCAGTTTGTGCTTGGCTACCTAACCCAGCTAAATAAGCTTGGCGACCTGCTTGCACGGCTAACGCAAATGCTTGACTCATTGCCACAGGATCTTTAGCCACCGCAATAGCGGTATTAACAAGTACTGCATCCGCGCCCATCTCCATGGCTAACGCCGCATGTGATGGCGCACCAATACCAGCATCAACAATTACAGGGACTGTCGATTGCTCAATAATAATCTCTAAGAACTCTGCAGTACGAATACCTTTGTTTGAACCAATCGGCGCACCTAACGGCATGACTGCAGCAGTACCCACAGCTTCCAGACGTTTACACAACACCGGGTCGGCATGAATGTATGGCAACACATGGAAACCATCACGCGCTAACTGTTCTGTGGCCTTTAAGGTTTCAATTGGATCAGGTAGTAAATATTTTGGGTCTGGATGAATTTCTAATTTAATCCAATTGGTTTGCAATGCTTCACGTGCTAATTGCGCAGCATATACCGCTTCTTTGGCATCACGCGCACCAGACGTATTGGGTAATAAGTTCATGCCAGCTGCAATCAAAGGCTTAAGAATATCATCATCTTGATTAGCTAAATCAATGCGTTTTAATGCCATAGTCACTAACTGGGATTGAGATGCAATCAAGGCAGCAGCCATTATTTTTTGATCGCTAAATTTCCCCGTACCGGTAAATAACCGTGATGAAAAGGTTTTATCGGCAATGACAAGCTCATCACTTGGTAATAAGAATGCTGGGTTTAAAGTTGTTACTGACATTTAGCCTCCTGCAATAGCCTGAAATAAAGTCACTCGATCATTTTCTGACAACTGAAAATCATCCCATTTTTGACGTGTAATAATGGCTTGGTTCACCGCTACCGCAATGCCTTTTTCTGGCTGTTCTAATACCGTCAATAATGACGTAATAGTCGTCACTGCTAGGTTCTTTATTTCATCGTTAATGATTAATTTCATCTTCTCTTCCTGTCCCTCACATCCAAATATTCAGCCATGAGGTTATTTAATTAACTGCTTAGTTTTACTATCTATATTTAGCATTTATATTTCATATTGGTATTAGCGACCTGCACACACAGGACAGTCGGGATTTTTAGTGACTGAGAGATACTCCCATTGCAAGGTTTTACCATCAAAACGCATTAACCTATTTAGTGAAGACAATGGCATGCTGGTTAAATATTTAATCGCTTCCAATGCTTGCAAAGAACCAATAACACCAACCAAGGGGCCGAGTACTCCCGAGGTACTGCAATTATTCGTTTCTGCAGTTTCTTCAAAAGGATATAAGCAGTGATAACACGCCGAATCAGTTTGCTGTGCGTTAAACGAGATCAACTGCCCTTCCATACGAATACCAGCGCCCACTATTAACGGTAGTTTTTGGGTTACACAGATCTTGTTTATCGCTTGCCTAGTCGGCATGTTATCGCTGCAATCAATGACTAAATCAATTTGGGCAAGCATATCTGCCATTTGATTATTCACACTATCGAGGGTTACTCGTTGTGCGATTGCCGTGACACTTATATGTGGATTAAGCTGTGCTAACGAGGCTTTTGCCGCGCTTACCTTCGTCTGTTTTAACTGCTGTTGAGTGAAAATAATCTGCCGTTGTAGATTACTTAGCTCAACATGATCATCATCCGCTAAATATAAATGGCCAACACCAGCAGAAGCTAAATACAGAGCAACAGGTGCGCCAAGGCCACCTACACCGACAATTAATACTTTGGCATTACGCAGTGCTAATTGTCCCTGCTCATCGATATCACTAAGCAGTAAGTGCGCGCTATAACGCATATATTCCTGATCACTTAACCCGGTCATATTAACGACCCACACTGGTTAAGGATGATTGCGGTTCAGTGATCACCAGTAAGTCGGCAATGGCCTGTTTATAATCGTCAGCGCAAGTTATCGCTGTGACGACAGCGACACTCCCCACACCTGTCGCAGCCACTTGTGGCGCTCTCGCTATGCTAATACCGCCGATAGCGACTAAAGGATAGTCTTGCATTAAATCAGCATAACGCTGTAAACGCTGTAATCCTTGCGGTTTTGAAGGCATGTCTTTAGTGACCGTAGGATAGATATGACCAAGGGCGATATAACTCGGTTTTATTTGATGTGCACGTAATATTTCATAATAACCATGTGTGCTTAAACCCAGTTTTAAACCCGCATTTTTTATCGCAACAAAATCGGCAATAAGCATATCTTCTTGACCTAAATGCACGCCATAAGCACCATGCTCAATCGCTAATTGCCAGTAATCATTGATAAATAAACGCGCTTGGTATTGGCGGCCTAATGCCACAGCAGCTTTAATATCATCAACCACTTCGACTGGGGCTTTGTCTTTAATACGTAATTGCAGGGTTTTAACCCCTTGTTGTAATACTTTATCTAACCACTCGATCGTATCCACCACCGGATACAGTCCAAGGCGGTTGGTATCACAAGGTGCAAAATCATAAGCTAATTGCATTTGCAGAACTAAGCCAAGCTGATCGCCTAATTCCGTATTCGGTAAGACGACCTGTGGGAAGTCACTGCGATCGGTAGGCCAACTATCAGTTGTTTGGTTCAAGTAGGCTCTGGCTACCACTAATGCATCATCTACCGGATAATCTTGAGCGATCACGGTTGCCAACGCTGCAGAAAAAACACCACTGTTTTCATCTTTACTTGATGGAGTTAATGTCGCGTTTGGTGACGATAATAAGATTTCACGTTGTCCATCAATATAAACATCGAGGACGATAGATTGCTGCTTATGATTAACAGCAATCGCTTTCGCACAAACACCTTTTACACCTAAGTTCAGTAGTGTGTTGATCGCTTGTTTCGTCGTACCAAATAACACAGCAGCATCTGTTCCGCCTTGCTCTTCCGGTAAGATCAATACATCCACAATTGGTAATAAGCGCATTTTAATCACATTTATTAGCACGGTGCCTGCCGATTCAGTCTTTGCCATATCAGATAATGAAATTGATAACGGCTCATAGATAACACTGAGTGCTGGATGTAGTTGCTTATAAGCTTGTAAAAAATCGGCTAAGATCTCTACATGCGAGGTTGTCGCTATCACACCTATTTTAATGGCGGATGCTACCGGTGCGGCAGTCAATACCGCTAACTCAGCAGAAAAATCCGCATCAGATAATAGTATCGTAGATACATGATAACCACGTCCACCCAACACATGAATCGTATTAATATCAGTTTTAGTCGCAACATTATCGCGAGCAGAAAAGCTCGCAATAGTCCAAATAATGGCTTGAGTCATTAAATAATTATTCCACTTTATCAGTTATAGATTCAGTCACACGACCATTTACCGCATCATGTGTTGGTGGCAGATATAATTCGGCACCGTGCTTTTTAAATTCTTCAGACATCTGTTTCATCCCCTCTTCGGCATCAATCACAACAACTTCATCGAGCAATTGAATACTGATTTGTTCTTGTTTAGCAGTGTAATCGCGGACATCTTGTGAGATCTTCATTGAACAGAATTTTGGTCCACACATAGAGCAGAAATGGGCAACTTTACCGGATTCTTGTGGGATATTTTCATCGTGATAGGCACGTGCAGTATCAGGGTCTAATGCTAGGTTGAATTGATCATTCCAACGGAATTCAAAACGGGCTTTCGACATCGCATTGTCACGGATTTGAGCACCTGGGAAACCTTTCGCTAAATCAGCCGCATGCGCAGAGATTTTGTAAGTGATCATACCTTGCTTAACGTCTTCTTTGTTCGGTAGCCCTAGATGTTCTTTTGGTGTCACGTAACACAACATCGCACACCCATACCAACCAATTTGAGCAGCACCAATACCCGAAGTAAAATGATCATAACCCGGTGAGATATCGGTTGTCAGTGGACCTAAAGTATAGAAAGGCGCTTCATGACAAATATCGAGCTGCTTTTCAACATTCTCTTTAATCATGTGCATTGGGATATGACCAGGGCCTTCGATAATAACTTGTACGTCTTGCTCCCACGCAACTTTCGTTAACTCACCTAAAGTTGCTAATTCAGCAAATTGGGCTTCATCATTCGCATCAGCCGCACAACCTGGACGCATGCCATCACCTAATGACAGAGATACATCGTAAGCTTTACAAATCGCACAGATTTCTTCGAAATGGTCATAAGCAAAGTTTTCTTTATGATGCGTCAAACACCATTTAGCCATGATCGAACCACCACGCGACACGATCCCGGTAAGGCGTTTTGCCGTCATTGGTACATAACGAAGCAGTACACCAGCATGAATAGTAAAGTAATCAACCCCCTGCTCAGCTTGTTCGATCAAGGTATCGCGGAATACTTCCCAAGTAAGATCCTCGGCGATCCCGTTTACCTTCTCTAGAGCCTGATAGATCGGCACAGTACCGATTGGCACAGGTGAATTACGGAGGATCCACTCACGCGTTTCATGAATATTACGGCCTGTGGATAAGTCCATTACCGTGTCAGCACCCCAGCGCGTCGCCCATACTAGCTTCTCGACTTCTTCTTCAATCGATGATGTGACTGACGAATTACCAATGTTGGCGTTTACTTTTACAAGAAAGTTACGACCGATGATCATCGGCTCAGATTCTGGATGATTGATGTTGGAAGGGATGATCGCACGACCGCGCGCCACTTCATCACGGACAAATTCAGGTGTGATCTTTTCCGGTATGCTGGCACCAAAATCATTACCCGCATGTTGTTTTAATAACAGCTCGTTACGGATCAATTCACGGCCCATGTTTTCACGAATCGCGATGTATTCCATTTCCGGCGTGATCATGCCTTTACGAGCATAATGCATCTGAGTAACGTTTTGACCATCAATGGCTTTCAATGGCTTTGGTAAATGCTCAAAGCGGATATGATCAATACCATCATCAGCAAGACGCTGCTGGGCAAAGTGCGAAGTAACGATTTCTAATGCTTCAATATCGTTACGTTCTTCGATCCATTTTTGTCTTAACTTCGGTAAACCTTGGTGTACGTTTATTTCAATCGCCGGATCTGTATAGGGGCCTGATGTATCATAAACCGGGATCGATTCATTTTGCTCATAAACCGGATCGTCTTTACTGCCTGCGACTAACGTCTCATCAAGATTGATTTTTCGCATCGCAACTTGAATATCGTCACGGCTACCTGTGAGATGAAATTTTTCTGAATTAGGAAACGGTTCGCAACTGAGGTTATTAATAAACTCTTGTGCATTTTCGCGGTTTTCACGACGCGTTGGTTTTTTGGTCTTATTGCTTTGATTTATATTGGTAGTAGACATAGCACTCATTCCTTTCTAATAAGATGATTGCTTGTCGTTGAGTATGGAGAGTAGTGATATATTGATCGTAAATGTAATAGTAAGCGGCCTGATGTCCCTATGGCTAACTTACAATGACACGAATAATATTCATATTAATCACTCTTGTTTCCTCACGCAGGTATTAGCCTGATCAGGTTCCACGGATCCCATTATTAAATGGTCTCAGCCCTAAAGCACTCCGACAAGATGTATCGGAGTATAGACTGGTATGGCGTTAAAAAACAAGCAAAAAAAAGCGCCCTATAAAAGGGCGCCTTTACTATCTAATAACTATGCGTAAGTGAATCAGTGGGTCTGTCATCACTTACACACGACTTTAATTGCATTCAGCAAATCAATTAAAGGTTATTTAGTAGGTTTGCTAAGTTCTGTTCAGCTTCATCAGTCGTGATTTCTTGCATTACTTCTTCTACTTTACCAGCACGTTTTTTCGCACGTTCTTGGTGATAAGAGAAGCCTGTACCAGCAGGGATCAGACGACCAACAATAACGTTCTCTTTCAGACCACGAAGGTCATCAATCTTACCATGAACAGCAGCGTCTGTTAGAACACGTGTTGTTTCTTGGAACGATGCAGCTGAAATAAATGATTCAGTTGCAAGAGACGCTTTAGTAATACCCATAAGCATGTGTTGGAACACGGCTGGTTGCTTGCCTTCAGCTTCTAGCTGACGGTTAGCAATTTTCAGACGTGAAACTTCAGCTTGCTCACCTGGTAAGAAGTTACTATCACCAGCAGAGATTACGTTAGCTTTACGTAGCATTTGACGAACGATAGTTTCAATGTGCTTATCGTTAATCTTTACGCCTTGTAAACGGTATACTTCTTGAACTTCGTTCGCGATATAGTTCGCAACATGGCTAATACCACGTAGACGTAGAATATCGTGTGCTGATTCAGGACCATCGGCGATAACTTCACCTTTAGCAACCTTCTCACCTTCGAACACGTTCAAGTGACGCCATTTAGGGATCATCTCTTCGTAAGCTTCAGCACCATCGGTAGGTGTGATAACTAGACGACGTTTACCTTTAGTTTCTTTACCGAAACTAATAGTACCTGAGATTTCCGCTAAGATAGCAGCATCTTTTGGCTGACGAGCTTCAAACAGATCCGCTACGCGTGGTAGACCACCCGTAATATCACGTGTTTTCGAGCTTTCTTGAGGAATACGCGCTAACGCTTCACCAATAGTCACTAATGCGCCATCTTCTAAGTTAACGATTGCGTTTGCAGGTAAGAAGTATTGTGCAATAACTTCTGTACCAGGAATGAACAAATCATTACCTGCTGTATCAACAAGCTTAACCATAGGACGTAAATCTTTACCAGCGGCAACACGTGCTGCAGGGTCTAGAATTACCGTGCTAGATAGACCAGTTAGATCATCAGTTTGCTTAGTAACCGTTACACTTTCAATTAAGTCAACAAACTTAATTTGACCAGCCACCTCAGTGATGATTGGGTGAGTATGCGGGTCCCAGTTAGCAATGATGCTACCAGATTCAATAGCTGCGCCGTCTTTATATTCAACAACAGAACCGTAAGGCAGTTTATGGCTTTCTTTAGTACGACCGTTTTCATCAATAATTGTAATTTCTGATGAACGTGAAGTAATAACCAGTTTACCTTCTGCATTCTCAACGAATTTCTCGTTGTGGAACTTAATCGTACCCGTATTTTTAACTTGGATATTATTTTCTGCAGAGGCTCTTGATGCCGCACCACCAATGTGGAATGTACGCATCGTTAACTGTGTACCAGGTTCACCAATTGATTGTGCTGCAACAACACCAACTGCTTCACCTTGACCAACCATCTCACCACGAGCTAGATCACGACCGTAACAGCTTGCACAAACACCGAAGTCATTGTCACAAGTAATTACAGAACGTACTTTCATTTGATCAACTGAGTGCTCTTCTAAGAAATCACAAAGTTTTTCGTCAAGTAATGTATTACGTGGCAATATCACTTCACCAGTACTTGGGTTCACAACATCTTCAGCAACAACACGACCAAGAACACGATCGCGTAGTGGTTCAACAACATCACCACCTTCAATATGAGGAGTAATGATTAGGCCACTTTCAGTACCACAATCAATCTCGTTAATCACAAGATCTTGTGCAACGTCAACAAGACGACGAGTTAGGTAACCCGAGTTTGCTGTTTTAAGTGCTGTATCGGCTAGACCTTTACGCGCACCATGCGTTGAGATGAAGTACTGAAGTACGTTTAGACCTTCACGGAAGTTAGCCGTAATAGGTGTTTCGATGATCGAACCATCTGGTTTCGCCATCAGACCACGCATACCAGCTAGCTGACGAATCTGTGCCGCACTACCACGTGCACCAGAATCGGCCATCATAAAGATACTGTTGAAAGATTTCTGTGTCTCAGCATCACCTAAAGAGTTATCTTTAGTTTCTGTAGACAAGTTATCCATCATTGCTTTTGAGATGTGCTCATTGGCACGAGCCCAAATATCAATCACTTTATTGTAACGCTCACCCGCAGTAACAAGACCAGACTGGAATTGTTCTTGGATTTGAGTTACTTCTAGTTCAGCCGCTTCAATTAGCGTTTTCTTCGCATCCGGAATAACCATGTCATCGATACCAACTGATGCACCAGAAAGCGCAGCATAATGGAAACCGGTGTACATTATTTGGTCAGCGAAAACAACAGTGTCTTTTGGACCTAATAGACGGTAACAGTCATTCAGTAGCTTACCGATCTGCTTTTTACCTAACGCTTCGTTAGATACTTTCAGGATCCAGTTAGCTGGATTCTCTGCAAGTTTAGCTTCTTCTTCAGCAGTTAAAGTTTTAATCGGATCAATTAATTCATATGGTAGACCCTTAGGTGCTACTAAAGAAAGAATCGCACGACCAACTGTTGTGTTTTTCAGTTCAGTGCGAACTGTAACTTCACCAGTATTTTCATCTTTAAGATGTTCAGTAATACGTACTTTAACACGTGCATGTAGCTCAACAAGGTGGCTACGATAAAGCTTTTCAGCTTCTTCAGGGCTACCTAGTACCATTCCCTCACCCTTAGCACCAACGCCAGAACGAGTCATGTAGTAAAGACCTAATACAACGTCTTGAGAAGGTACGATAACCGGTTCACCATTCGCAGGTGAAAGAATGTTATTCGTAGACATCATCAGTGTACGCGCTTCCAATTGAGCTTCAATTGTTAACGGTACGTGTACAGCCATCTGATCGCCATCGAAATCGGCGTTGTATGCAGAACATACTAATGGGTGTAACTGAATCGCTTTACCTTCAATTAGAACAGGTTCGAATGCTTGAATACCAAGTCTGTGCAGTGTTGGTGCACGGTTAAGCATTACTGGATGTTCGCGGATCACGCCGTCTAGGATATCCCAAACTTCAGCGCCTTCGCGTTCAACCATTTTCTTAGCTGCTTTAATCGTTGTTGCAAAACCAAGTGATTCTAATTTACCGTAGATGAATGGCTTGAATAACTCAAGTGCCATTTTCTTAGGTAGACCACATTGGTGTAAGCGTAACGTTGGACCTACTGTAATTACAGAACGACCAGAGTAATCTACACGTTTACCTAGTAGATTCTGACGGAAACGACCTTGTTTACCTTTGATCATATCAGCCAAAGATTTAAGAGGACGTTTGTTAGAACCTGTAATCGCACGACCACGACGACCATTATCTAATAGTGCATCAACAGATTCTTGTAACATACGTTTTTCGTTACGTACGATGATATCTGGTGCAGCTAGATCTAATAGACGTTTTAGACGGTTGTTACGGTTGATCACACGACGATAAAGGTCATTTAGATCAGAAGTCGCGAAACGGCCACCATCTAGTGGTACTAATGGACGAAGATCTGGCGGTAATACCGGCAGTACGTTCATGATCATCCACTCTGGTTTATTACCAGATACAGCGAATGCTTCCATTAGTTTAAGACGTTTAGTGATCTTCTTACGTTTAGTTTCAGAGTTTGTAGTCTCTAATTCTTCACGCATTTCTTCGATGTCTTGGTTTAGGTTTAGATCTTGTAACAAAGAAAGTACAGCTTCTGCACCCATCTTCGCATCAAATTCATCACCCCATTCTTCTAGGTTGTCAAGATACTGCTCTTCAGTCAGCATCATGCCACGCTCTAGCGAAGTCATACCAGGTTCGATAACAACATATGATTCGAAGTAAAGAATACGTTCGATATCACGTAGCGTCATGTCTAGTAATAGACCGATGCGAGATGGTAATGATTTCAAGAACCAAATGTGTGCAACAGGAGACGCTAATTCGATGTGGCCCATACGGTCACGACGAACTTTAGTTTGCGTTACTTCTACGCCACATTTTTCACAGATAACACCACGGTGCTTCAGACGCTTATATTTTCCGCAAAGACATTCGTAATCTTTTACTGGGCCGAAAATACGCGCACAGAATAAACCGTCACGCTCAGGTTTGAAGGTACGGTAGTTGATGGTTTCTGGCTTTTTAACTTCACCAAAAGACCAAGAACGGATCTGTTCCGGAGAAGCTAGACCAATCTTGATACCATCGAACTCTTCGGTCTTACCTTGCTGTTTTAGAAACTTTAATAAGTCTTTCACGTTTTTCTCCACTGGGAGTGAAAACTACGCAGCCTCAACTCACAGAATGAGTCGAGGCGCAATGCTAATTCAAAAGTCTGAATAATCTCTTAATAAGAGCTTATTTCTTACCTTTGTTTTCATCTAGTTCGATGTTGATACCCAATGAGCGGATCTCTTTCAACAATACGTTGAATGATTCAGGCATACCTGGGTCCATACGATGATCGCCGTCTACGATGTTTTTATACATCTTAGTACGACCGTTCACGTCATCAGACTTAACAGTTAGCATCTCTTGTAGAGTATATGCTGCACCGTATGCTTCCAGAGCCCATACTTCCATCTCACCGAAACGCTGACCACCGAACTGAGCTTTACCACCCAGCGGTTGCTGAGTAACTAGGCTGTAAGAACCGGTAGAACGTGCATGCATCTTGTCATCAACCAAGTGATTCAGTTTCAGCATATACATGTAACCAACGGTAACTGGACGTTCGAATACGTCACCAGTACGACCATCAAATAACTCTAATTGACCTGATTCTGGTAAATCAGCCAATTTAAGCATTTCTTTGATTTCAGCTTCAGCTGCACCATCAAACGCAGGTGTAGCCATTGGCAGACCTTTACGTAAGTTGTGCGCAAGAACACGAACCTGCTCGTCAGAGTATGTTGATAAATCAACTTTCTGATGCGTATTACCGATGTCGTATGCTTTTTGCATAAATTCACGGATCTTAGCAAGATCTTGTTGTTCTTTGATCATGTTATCGATTTTACTACCGATACCACGAGCAGCAAGGCCCAAGTGAACTTCAAGTACCTGACCGATGTTCATACGCGATGGTACACCCAGCGGGTTAAGTACGATGTCAACTGGCTCACCAAACTTATCGTGTGGCATGTCTTCAATAGGAACGATTGTTGAGATCACACCTTTGTTACCATGACGACCAGCCATCTTATCACCCGGTTGGATACGACGTTTAACAGCTAGGTATACTTTAACAATCTTAAGTACACCTGGTGCTAAGTCATCACCTTGGGTAATTTTACGGCGTTTGATATCAAACTTAGAATCAAAGTCAGCACGTAGCTCATCATGTTGCTTAGCTAGGCCTTCTAATTGAATCTGTTGTTCTTCATCAGAAAGAACAATCTCTAACCATTGTGCGCGAGAAACAGCATTAAGTTGCTCTTCCGTTTTACCTGCAGCAAGTAATAGAGATTTAACGCGACCGAATAAGCTTTCTTCGAAGATAGATAACTCTTCAGTTAAGTCTTTTTTCGCTTCACGCAGTTGCATCTGCTCGATGTCTTGTGCACGTTTATCTTTATCTACGCCATCACGGGTAAATACTTGCACGTCAATTACAGTACCGTAAACAGAGTTAGGTACACGTAATGAACTATCTTTTACATCAGATGCTTTTTCACCGAAGATAGCTCGTAGAAGCTTTTCTTCAGGCGTTAATTGTGTTTCACCTTTAGGGGTTACTTTACCTACCAGGATATCACCCGGCTTAACTTCAGCACCAACGTAAACAATACCAGACTCATCTAGTTTAGATAATGCGCTTTCACCCACGTTAGGGATATCCGCAGTAATCTCTTCGCTACCAAGTTTAGTATCACGCGCAATAGATGACAATTCTTGAATGTGGATTGTCGTTAGACGATCTTCTTTTACAACACGTTCAGATACAAGGATTGAATCTTCGAAGTTGTAACCATTCCAAGGCATGAATGCGATACGCATGTTTTGGCCAAGTGCTAATTCACCTAAGTCTGTTGAAGGACCGTCAGCAAGCACGTCACCTTTAACCACTGCTTCACCAGTTAATACTGTTGGGCGTTGGTTAATACATGTGTTTTGGTTCGAACGTGTGTACTTAGTTAGCGTGTAGATATCAATACCCGCTTCACCTGGTACAAGTTCATCTTCGTTAACTTTAACGATGATACGACTTGCATCAGCATAGTCGATTGAACCGCCACGTAGCGCAACAACAGTTACACCAGAATCGATTGCTACCGCGCGTTCAATACCAGTACCTACTAATGGCTTATCAGCATTTAGTGTTGGTACTGCTTGACGTTGCATATTCGCACCCATCAATGCACGGTTAGCATCATCGTGTTCTAGGAACGGAATTAGCGATGCCGCCACAGAAATAATTTGCTGTGGAGATACGTCCATATACTGAATTTGGTCCGCAGACATAAAGGTTGTTTCACCTTTGTGACGACATGGAATAAATTCATCTTGTAATACACCATTTGTATCGATAGTTGCGTTAGCCTGTGCTACTGCATACAGACCTTCTTCGATAGCAGAAAGGTATTGAACGTCATTAGTAACTTGACCGTTGATAACTTTACGGAATGGCGTTTCTAAGAAACCATAATCGTTAGTACGGGCAAATACAGCTAGTGAGTTAATTAGACCAATGTTTGGTCCCTCTGGAGTCTCAATCGGACATAAACGACCGTAGTGAGTTGGATGTACGTCACGTACTTCAAAACCAGCACGTTCACGTGTTAGACCACCAGGACCTAATGCAGAAATACGACGTTTGTGCGTCACTTCTGACAATGGGTTATTTTGATCCATGAACTGAGACAGTTGTGATGAACCAAAGAACTCTTTGATCGCAGCTGAGATCGGTTTAGCATTGATTAAATCTTGTGGCATTACTGCATCAAGATCACCAAGACTTAGACGTTCACGAACAGCACGTTCTACACGAACTAAACCAACACGGAATTGGTTTTCTGCCATTTCGCCAACTGAACGAATACGACGGTTGCCAAGGTGATCGATATCATCAACTTCGCCTTTACCGTTACGGATATTAATCAAAGTTTTCATCACTTCAACAATATCAGCTTTGTTCAGAATGCCTGAGCCAGTATCTTCTTCGCGGCCAATACGGCGGTTGAACTTCATACGACCTACAGTAGATAGATCATAACGTTCTTCTGCGAAGAAAAGATTTTGGAATAATGATTCTGCCGCTTCACGCGTTGGTGGTTCACCAGGACGCATCATACGGTAGATTTCAACTAGCGCTTCAAGTTTGTTAGTAGTTGAGTCAACACGTAATGTGTCAGACATGTAACTACCTACATCAAGGTCGTTCGTATAAAGAACATCAATTACCTTGATACCAGCTTGTGATAATTCAGCAACAGATTCTAGTGTTAGTTCAGCATTCGCTGCAACAATCACTTCGCCTGTTTCTTCATTAACGTAATCTTTAGAGGCTACTTTACCAGCGATATACTCTAATGGTACTTCGATCTCTGTTACGCCGTTCTTTTCAAATTTCTTGATATGACGAGCAGTAACACGACGACCATTTTCAACGTATACTTCACCGTTAGCTACGATGTCAAATACCGCCGTTTCGCCACGTAGACGGTCTGGCTGTAGTTCCATCAATAACTTGCCATCTTTAACTTCAAAACGCGTAGTGTCGAAGAAGATTGCTAAGATTTCTTCCGTCGTGAACTCAAGTGCACGAAGAATAATTGATGATGGTAATTTACGTCGACGGTCAATACGAACGAATAAGCTATCTTTCGGATCGAATTCAAAGTCTAACCATGAACCACGGTAAGGAATAACGCGTGCGTTATATAATACTTTACCTGATGAATGGGTTTTACCTTTGTCGTGATCAAAGAATACACCAGGACTACGGTGTAACTGAGATACGATAACACGCTCTGTACCATTGATAACAAAAGTACCAGTTTCAGTCATTAATGGGATTTCGCCCATGTAGACTTCTTGTTCTTTGATATCTTTAATAGTACCTGCTGGTGCATCACGATCGTATAATACAAGACGTAATTTAACACGCAGCGGTGCAGAATAAGTAACACCACGGGTTTGACATTCTTTAACTTCAAATACAGGTTCACCTAAACGGTACGATACATATTGAAGTTCAGAAGTTCCAGAGTAACTTTTAATAGGGAACACGCTACGGAATGCTGCTTCCAGGCCGTATTCACCTGTGTGATCCATTTCTAAAAACTTTTTAAAAGAGCTAGTTTGAATAGCCAACATTTGCGGCTTAGCCACAACTGGTGCACTTTTACCAAAGTCTTTACGGATACGTTTTTTTTCGGTATTAGAGTAAACCATTTGGTTCCTCAGCTCGCTGATAAGTGACCCACTCTGCCCTTAAAAAGGACAGCTCTAACAACATCATTATATGTTTTTTATCCTGTCTCGACCAAAAGAATTGGGCTAAACAGTGCGCAGAATTTTGGTTGAAATGATGTGAAATTTCCAAACATCCTATAGCGCAAAAAGGCCGGCGATTAAAGAATCACCAGCCAATGCCTTATGAGGGCAATAATCTATTTAAGAATAGACTATTTGATCTCAACAGTACAACCAGCTTCTTCTAGAACTTTCTTAAGTTCTTCAGCTTCAGCTTTTTCTACAGCTTCTTTAAGAGCTACAGGTGCAGATTCAACAACACCTTTAGCTTCTTTAAGACCTAGGCCTGTAGCACCACGAACAGCTTTAATTGCTTTAACTTTGTTGTCGCCGAAAGAAGCAAGAATTACGTCGAATTCTGTTTGCTCTTCAACAGCAGCGCCTTCAGCACCACCAGAAACAACTGCAGCTGCAGCAGATACGCCGAATTTTTCTTCCATTGCTTCGATTAATTCAACAACTTCCATAACAGAAAGTTCAGCAATTGCGTCGATGATTTGGTCTTTAGTGATAGACATGTGTCATTCCTAATATATTAAAATTTATTTTAGACAAAGCGGCTAAATTAAGCAGCTTCTTGCTCTTTTTGATCGCGTAAAGCAGCCAATGTACGTACAAGTTTGCCAGCAGATGCTTCTTTCATAGTCATCATTAACTGAGCAATAGCTTCGTCGTATGTTGGTAGTTTAGCTAGTTTATCAATGTTTTCTGCACCGATAAATTCGCCTTCAAATGCTAACGCTTTAACTTCGAAAGATTCTTCTTGTGCAGCGAAGTCTTTAAGAAGACGAGCTGCAGCACCTGGGTGCTCATTAGAGAATGCGATCAGAGTTGGACCGGTAAATACTTCGTTAAGGCACGCGAAATCCGTACCTTCAACAGCACGCTTCATAAGAGTGTTACGTACTACACGGATGTAGACGCCATTCTCACGAGCAAGCTTACGAAGACCAGTCATTGCACCTACAGTAACGCCACGTGAATCAGCAACTACTGCAGAAAGCGCAGCCTTGGCAGCTTCGTTGACTTCAGCAACAATTGCTTTTTTGTCGTCGAGACCTAATGCCATGGTCTATACTCCTGGATAAAACCGAAAAAAATCGGTATTTAAAATTTCCGACCAATACCTTGCCTTTGGCAGTAATATCAGTCGAACCATTACGGCTTGGATTCCAGAAAAAAATAAATTCTTCAGAGGTCCTGCACCATCTACGTAGGAAAGATCAAGTATTAACTAAAATAGCCGATCATTATTAAGTTATTCTTACAGAGTAAGCACAACTCCTACGGTCTTGGACGGAAGTAAACAACACTAAGTATTAAACTCAGTGCACTTACTTCAACCCACATTTTTTACTGGTCGGTTAATATTAATAAATTAGTATTAACCGACCAGCTAAATTTAAGGAACCGAATTATACTAAATAATTTAGTTCCTGTAAATTATTTAGTCTCTACAGTTGCAGCATCAACAGTTAGACCAGCACCCATCGTAGTAGATAGGCTGATCTTCTTGATGAATTGACCTTTAGCAGAAGCAGGCTTTGACTTGCTTAATGCTTTAAGTAGAGCTTCAAGGTTTTCCTTGATTTGCGCTGCTTCAAAATCCACTTTACCGATAGTAGTGTGGATGATGCCAGCTTTGTCGTTACGGTAACGAACTTGACCAGACTTAGCATTTTTAACTGCAGTCGCAACGTCAGGAGTTACAGTACCAACTTTAGGGTTTGGCATTAAACCACGTGGACCTAGGATTTGACCTAGTTGACCAACAACACGCATAGCGTCTGGAGATGCGATAACAACATCAAAGTTAAGCTCACCGGCTTTAACTTGTGCAGCTAGATCGTCCATACCTACGATGTCAGCGCCAGCAGCTTTAGCCGCTTCAGCGTTAGCACCTTGTGTAAATACTGCAACACGTACTTCACGACCAGTACCGTGTGGTAGCACAGTAGCGCCACGAACGTTTTGGTCAGATTTACGTGAATCAATACCTAGGTTTACAGAAACGTCGATGCTTTCTTTGAATTTAGCAGATGCTAATTCTTTAAGAAGTTCAACAGCTTCGTTGATTTCGTAAGCTTTTGTAGATTCCACTTTTTCGCGGATCGTACGCATACGTTTAGAAAGTTTAGCCATGATCAGTATTATCCTTCTACGTTCAAGCCCATTGAGCGAGCTGTACCAGCAATAGTGCGAACCATAGCTTCTAGATCAGCGCCCGTAAGGTCTGGTTGTTTAGTGTTAGAGATCTCTTCCAGCTGAGCGCGAGTAACAGTACCCACTTTCTCAGTGTTAGGACGACCAGAACCAGACTTGATGCCTGCCGCTTTCTTAAGTAAGAAAGATGCTGGAGAAGTCTTTGTTACGAACGTGAACGAACGATCAGAATAAACTGTGATAACAACAGGAGTCGGTGAACCCTTCTCTACAGAATCTGTTTTTGCGTTGAACGCTTTACAGAATTCCATGATGTTAACACCGTGTTGACCTAGTGCAGGACCAACCGGTGGACTAGGATTCGCCATACCAGCTGAAACTTGCAGCTTAATATATGCAGTAACTTTTTTAGCCATTTTAATTTACCTTAAATATGGGTGCGAACGCTGTATCCGACATGAATACAAGCTTCCCGAAAAACAAGGGCAGCGAATTATAGATATAATCGCTGCCCTTGCCAAGCATTTTGTTGAAATTACATTCAATAAAATGATAATTTTATTTTATTTAACCTAACCATTAATCTAAAAGGTTAATGGTATTAGCCTTTTTCTACTTGACCGAAATCTAATTCAACCGGAGTAGAACGACCGAAGATCAATACAGAAACTTTTAAGCGACTCTTTTCATAGTCAACTTCTTCTACAACACCGTTAAAGTCTGCAAATGGACCGTCGGATACACGAACCACTTCACCTACTTCAAATAACGTCTTAGGACGCGGCTTATCAATTGCATCTTGAAGACGGTTAAGAATGCGATCAGCTTCTTTAGAACTAATCGGAGCTGGACGCTCTTTCGTACCGCCAATGAAACCAAGTACACGTGGTAAGCTACTTACCAAATGCCATGATTCATCGTTCATTACCATTTGAACTAAAACGTAGCCAGGGAAGAACTTACGTTCACTCTTGCGGCGTTGACCAGCGCGCATTTCAACAACTTCTTCCGTTGGAACAAGTACTTCACCGAAGTATTCTTCCATGTTGTGAATTCGAATGTGTTCTGTTAATGTTTTTTGAACACGACCTTCAAAACCGGAAAAGGCTTGAACTACGTACCATCTCATTTTCTGTTCAGACATGAACTTATACCTTTACATCTGTGATAAATGCAACTACGCGAACTAGAATTCCATCTAATCCCCATAGCACTAACGCCATAATAGCGGTAACAACTAATACGATAAGTGTAGTTTGGATCGCCTCTTGGCGCGTAGGCCAAACTACTTTACGTACTTCTGTTCTTGATTCAGATGCAAATTCAAGCGCATCGCGCCCTTTACTTGTCTGTAATGCAATGCCACCAGCAATAACAGCGGCAATAATTACAGCAACTGCGCGGATTAACACTGATTCTTCACTAAAAATATTGTTACCAATAACTGTGCCAATTAGAATTATAGCAACTAGTACCCATTTTACAGTTTCTAGTGCTTTTCCTTGGTTTTCAGTATTTGAAGTCATACTACTAACCTGTACCTTAAAGACAAAAAAATCCGCTGTTACACGGTGATGACAGTGGCAGGAGGGAGATAATCGCACTCACAAACATCAGTCTGGAGACCGCCTTTCTACCAATTGGAGCTACCCCTACAAACGGAGCACCTAATTATAGGGGCTTTCGTTTTTCATGCAAGTTATTCGTAAATAATTATGAATAATATTTGAATTACAAATAGCTTAAATTCGTTATAATTAAATTTATTTTTTGATTTTTGATTTTTAAATCTTGAATATTTTTAAGGTATCGTTATTTGGTATGGAGAATATAGAGAAGAAGAAATAATTGACCTGAAAAATGGTGCTGATACCCAGAATCGAACTGGGGACCTCATCCTTACCAAGGATGCGCTCTACCGACTGAGCCATATCAGCAAATTTGGAGCGGGCGGCGGGAATCGAACCCGCATTATCAGCTTGGAAGGCTGGAGTAATAGCCATTATACGACGCCCGCATGCGTCCTGAATACAAAGTGGTGGAGGGAGAAGGATTCGAACCTTCGAAGGCTGAGCCGTCAGATTTACAGTCTGATCCCTTTGGCCACTCGGGAACCCCTCCACATATTGTACTTCAGTAACGAGTTAAATGGTGCCGACTGCCGGAGTCGAACTGGCGACCTACTGATTACAAGTCAGTTGCTCTACCTACTGAGCTAAGTCGGCGGCGTCACTTAACGAGGAAGGATATTAGAGTAAGCCCCGACCTCTTGCAACCTTAATCGATAAAAATCAGTTCTTTTTTGCTCTCATGGTGAAATATTAGCCATTTCGACTAAGCTTCGACTAAAAATCATTAGTAAGATCAATATTAGATTAAGTATCTGCACGTCGTAACGATACTTCACCACCAATTTGTGGACTAATAATGCCATTAATTTCTAATAACAACGCCCCACTTTGATCAATACCTTTCGCAATACCATATTTTTTCTTATTTCCGACGCTAACTAACACAGGACAATTTTTAAATGCATCACAATTGTTCCACTCTTCTACAAAATGTCCAAAACCAAACTGCTCGAAGTCAGTTAATATTTTGATTAGGTGTGTTAAATAACGCGTGGCTAGTTCATTACGATCAAGTAGGTGCGGTAATTGCTGATTTATATCAGTCCAAGCTTGATCAATTTCCAATCCGGCTTGTAATGGCATATTCACGTTTAAACCCAGGCCAATGACTAAATGGCATTCACCACCTGCCGTCGCAATAATCTCGACGAGTACACCTGCAATTTTTTTACCATCCACATATACATCATTTGGCCATTTCAATTGGGTATTAGCAATACCCAACTCTGTGAGTGTACGCGCAACAGCAATACCAATCACTAAGCTGAGTCCAGATGCAGCTTGAATACCAGCGTCTAAACTCCAATAAGTACTGGTGTAAAGGTGTGAACCATAAGGAGACACCCACTTTTTACCACGGCGTCCTCGTCCGGCGGTCTGATATTCAGCAAAACAACTGTGACCTTTGGTTAATAACGCCGCTTTATCCAATAAATGCTGATTGGTCGAACCAAGCACTTGATGACTTTCAATACTGACACCACTACCGTCTGCGATCAGTTGAGCATCGAGTAATTGTAAAGGTGCAGAAAGCTTATAACCTTTACCTGTCACTTTAAATACATCCAGACCGATGCTTTCTAATACTTTGATCTGCTTACTTACTGCCATGCGGCTAACGCCCAATCTTTCACCAAGAGCTTCTCCAGAATGAAACTCACCATCTGCCAGTAAACGAATCAGTTGCTGCCTTGATACCGTCATATTAACCACGACACACCTCCGCTAGATTGGTTTCGCCATCACGACCCATAAAGCGAACCTCATGGTGTAATTCAATTGCAAATCGCGCCATCACCGTGGCTTGGATATGCTTTGCGAGTGCAATAATGTCGCCCGCGGTTGCAGAACCCGTGTTAACAATAACCAGTGCTTGTTCCGTGTGTACTTGTGCTCCACCTTGCTGGTAACCTTTTAGATTGCATTGATCAATTAACCAGCCTGCGGCTAGTTTAATATCATCACCAGCAGGATAATGAGGAATGTCAGGGTGCTTAGCCACAATAGCGTTAAATTGCGTTAAATTGATGATCGGGTTTTTAAAAAAACTACCTGCATTACCGAGCTGATTTGGATCCGGTAATTTTTGTTGCCGCGTAAGGCAAACCTGCTTAAAAATTGCTAATGCCGAGACGCCAGCCCCTAAATTCGCTAATGGTCCGTAGTTAATTTTGGCAATCCAAGGTTTGTGTAGTTTAATGCCGACAGCAGTGATCACCGCGCTGTTTTTAAGTTCACCTTTGAAAACACTGTCACGATAACCAAATTGACATTCTGCGGGTACATAACGCTGTACTTTCAGGCTTTCGATATCAAGTACATCCACATAATCACAGACATCCTTAAATTCAACGCCATAAGCGCCAATGTTTTGTACTGGTGCGGCTCCGACAACACCCGGAATCAACGCCAGATTTTCTAAACCATCATAGCCTTGGGTCAATGACCATTCCACAAATTCATGCCAATTTTCTCCAGCCGCCACATGTAAACAAACCACATCATCTGCCGATTCATTCACTGCTATGCCCGTCAAGCAAATACGGATAACAAGTCCATCAAAGTCATCGCAAAATAATAAATTACTACCGCCGCCAAGAATTAACCGTTGAGGCGCAGGGATCTGTAGTGCTAACTTAAGCTCACTTAACGTGGTAACGGTGACAAACTGTGTGGCATAAGCATCAACACCAAAGCTGGTATAAGGTTTTAAATTGTGATTTTTTAGTATTTGCATGAAATAATTAACACTCATAAGGCATAATTCACTGCAGATAATAACGTATCTGCATGCAAAACCGAATAATAAAAGGCAACAACATGCAGTTTCAATGGTTAAAAAAAATAGAGAACCCATTAGTTAAGCCCTTCTATAAGCAATATTTGCCCTATTCAAGACCCAATAAAGCAGAGCATATTGCTGTATTAAAAGAGGGTAATAGCATTGTAGCTTGCGCGCGATTACGCCCTATTGGTGAGTTATCTTTATTAACAGGTATGTTGGTCGCTCCCGATCACCGAGGCCAACGCCTTGGCCACCATATTTTACGGCACATGCGCTCTCAATTTCAGAATAATAAAACGTTCACTTTTGCTTTGCCTCATCTTGAACAGTTTTATGGTCAGCATGACTTCTATCCGACAACGCAAGCGCCGAACGATATACAGCAACGTTTTTTAGCCTATCAAAAACAGGGTAAACAACTGCTGTTATTAGGATTTAATGATTCGAATCAAGCTAACATCTGATTATCTTTATAATAAGGTGAAATTACGTTAAGCTGATCACAGCCCATATTTAGATTAATAGACATCATGACAATTAAAACAGACGAACTTAGAACTACCTATATCGACCAGGTGATCACTCCAAGTCAACTGGTTGAAGAGTTTCCATTATCTGATAACGCTGCAAAACAGCTAATCAATAACCGTCGTGAAATAGAAGCGATTATTGAAGGCAAAGACAAACGCCTACTGGTTATCATTGGCCCTTGCTCAATTCATGATACTAGCGCGGCGTTAGATTACGCTCGCCGTCTAAAACCATTGCAAGAGCAGTATAAAAGTAGCTTAGTTATTGCAATGCGTGTGTACTTTGAAAAACCACGTACTATTGTGGGCTGGAAAGGTTTGATCAGTGATCCTGACTTAAACGGTCAATACCAAGCGAACAAAGGCTTACGCTTAGCACGTAAATTGCTCGTTGATATTACTGAAATCGGTTTACCAATCGCGACCGAATTTTTAGATATGGTTAACGGTCAATACATTGCAGACTTAATCAGTTGGGGTGCAATTGGCGCGCGAACCACAGAAAGCCAAGTTCATCGCGAAATGGCGTCAGCCTTGTCTTGCCCTGTCGGTTTCAAGAACGGGACTGATGGCAATACCAAAATTGCTATCGATGCCGTACGTGCAGCACAAGTTCCACACATTTTCTACTCTCCAGATAAAGATGGCTTGATGACGGTATATCAAACACACGGCAATCCATTTGGTCATGTGATCTTACGTGGTGGTAAAACACCTAATTATGCTAAATCACACATTGACGTAGCGACCAAAGCATTAAGTGATGCAGGTTTAGCACCGTCTGTCGTTGTTGATTTTAGCCATGGTAATAGCCAGAAGGTACACACTAACCAACTAAACGTAGCTGAAGATGTAATGGCTCAAATGCGCACGGGTAGCATGCAAATTTCAGGTATCATGGCAGAAAGCTTCATTGAAGAAGGTAACCAAGCTGTCGTTGCTGGTGAGCCTTTGGTTTATGGTAAGAGTATTACCGATGCTTGTATCCACTGGCAAGATACTGAAAAATTATTAGCGGATCTAGCCCTGGCAGCAAGTGATCGTATCGCGATTGCGTAAGCTAAGCGTTATATTATAAAAACGAAAAAGCCGCGTTAATAACGCGGCTTTTTGTTATCTAATCAATCACGATTCTATGTTTATAAAATGATGAGTTATAAAATAATACTTTGTAAATCTGCACCTTTACGATTGAGCACATGTATTGATTGAATACGACGAATAGTGCCCGACTTACCACGAATAACCAAGGTTTCCGTCGTTGCAATATTACCTTTACGCTGCACACCTTCAACAAGATCGCCTTTAGTGATACCTGTTGCGGCAAAAATCACATTATCGGTTTTCGCTAATTTATCCAATGGTAAGATCTCACCAACAACCAAGCCTAATGCCTGACAACGTGAAATTTCGATTTCACCTGCCGCGCGGTTTTCAGGAGTATCACCTTTCACATCATGACGCGCTAATAATCGCGCCTGCATGTTGCCGTCCATAGCCCGAATAGCAGCAGCAGAAATAACACCTTCAGGCGCACCACCAATACAATACATCATATCAACGTCACTATCTGGCATACAGCACAAGATAGACGCGGCAACATCACCATCGGGTAACGCAAACACACGTACGCCCATTGCTTGCATGCCTTTGATTTTATCATCGTGACGAGGTTTTGCTAAGGTCACTACAGTTAGCTCACTGATGTCTTTATCTAGCGCGTGAGCAACATTACGAATATTGTCTTCAAGGGATAAACGTAAATCAATGGCGTCTTTAGCATCAGGGCCAACCACTAATTTTTCCATATACATATCAGGTGCTTTTAGAAACGCGCCTTTTTCGCCGACAGCCAATACTGCAACTGCATTAGATTGACCCATTGCTGTCATACGGGTGCCTTCAATCGGATCAACAGCGATATCAACCGCGTCAGCTCCGGCTATTTTCGTACCGACTTTCTCGCCTATATACAACATAGGTGCGTCATCGATTTCGCCTTCGCCAATAACTATTTCACCATCAATATCGATTTTATTTAGCATCACACGCATGGCTTCAACAGCAGCGCCATCAGCAATATTCTTATCTCCGCGGCCTAACCATTTATAACCAGCAAGAGCAGCGGCTTCAACGACACGCGAAAATTCAATGGCAAGTGTACGATTCATGTCTTAACTCCTATATATAAGTGGGTACACTTTAAAGCACCACCTATCTAATTACAATTTGAGAGTACTCATATTTAAAACGATTATCTAAAACTAAGCACTCCCAATACAACAGCATCATTATGCGCTAATCACGACATCCGTTTGTGGAATGCAGCTACACGCCAATATTTTCTTCGCCTTTTTACCATCATCTGTTAATGCATGGTCAGCGAGTACACGCACTTCTCCCGACTCTAACGTTACACGGCAAACACCACAATAACCTGCACGGCAGTTATAGGGGATGTTCACGCCATTTCTTTCAGCTTGTTCTAATAATGTCGTTTTATTGTCACCTACAAAACTGGTATCCCAACTATCCAATAAGATATTCACTGGTTCACTAGGTGTTTCGGAATGTTTATGATCACCAAAACTTTCTTGAAATTGCTGTTCAGCTGGTACATTCAATGCCGTTAGCGCAGCTGCCATTGTCGTCATAAAGGTTTCGGGGCCACAAACATAGGATGATCGGTCACTAATGTCGCGCACCACATCAGCCAGCATTTGCTGATCAATACGTCCCCTTAACCCAGTCCAATCACTCTGTGTACTTTCAGCTGTCAAGGTTAAGGCTAAACGCATATTGGTATGCTGACGCGTGAGTAATTGCAGCTCATCAAGCGCAATCAAATCTACCGCCGTTTTTGCACTGTAGAAGAAGACGATATCTTTATCACACTCAGTGTCAGCATAATAACGCGCCATTGAGAGCATGGGAGTAATACCACTACCCGCCGACAATAATAATAATTTTGGTGTCGTGGCTGTAAAAGCATGAAACGGCCCACGTGGTGATGACGCCCCTAACCGATCGCCAACCGCTAAATTGTCATTAAGCCAATTTGACGCTTTACCATCTGGGACCCGTTTTACCGTGACAGCTAACAAATCCGGACGGCTTGGTGATGATGATAAGGTATAATTACGCATCACCAGATCATGACCAATCTTTAAATTAAGGGTAATAAATTGACCCGGTTTATAATTCAACAAAGCGGCAGGCTCGACACGAAAACGAAATGTTTTAGTATCAGGCGTTTCATCGATAACTGCTACACAGCAAAGTTGTCGGGTTTCATTTTTATCCCACAAAGTTTTAGCCTGTAGCTCAGTATTATGGTTCACAGCAGCCTTTGGTGCTGACACAATTGGTCTTTGTTTAGGGCGGTTATCAGCATAAAACTTAGGCGTGTGATATTCCAATACTTCAACTCTATCACCAAGCTTAATTTCCGCATCGTTATGACTAACTAGATTTTGGCCAAAATCAATCTTACCATCATTACCTTTGCGGAATAAACTTAACGTCTTAAGCGGCTCTTTGTCTTCAGCAAAGCTTATTTTTCCCGGGCTTAATGTCGTAAAGATACAACGCTCGCAGGGTTTCACTAATTCAAATTCAGCATTACCAATTTTGATCCGTTTCCAACTATCTTCTGCAAATGGTTCACAGCCCGTCACGATGAAGTTAGCTCTAAATTGGCTCATCTCAATTGGTCTCAGTGTGCTGCGATTTAGTTCATCAAGAGAGGCTTGTGAGATTAATAAAATCGGATATCCATCAGCAAAACTTAATTGTTTATCAAAATTAGGAACCTGACGTGAAGAGCTAGTTCCAAAATAAAGTAATTGGCAGTCTATCTGTAAGAACTTACCTAGCCATTGATTAATGTTTTCGCTGCAACGTTGACCTCGAATTATAGTCCCCCAAACCGTTACATCTGTATAATCTTGCTGTAGCTCTTTAAACGTGAAAGCAATCGGTGGCATCTGTGGCGCTGAAAGCATGATACCTTGCGCCACGACTTCAATTTTAATCGTCGTGATTTTAGGCTGAGTCCGCCCCGTAATAAACTGTCCTTGCATGTCACTAATAACAAATCGACGATCATGATCCAAGCCCATTTCACTCACGTGAGAAGAGGTTAAGTTAATTGCTTTTGCTGATTTCAGTGGATAAATAGCAAGTGCTGATAAATTTAGGTTAGCCACGAATTAATTCCCTTACTGTAACGACGTTAACACCTTCAGATAACTGGTCATATAACTGAAAGCGCAATAAAATACTGGGCAAGATAGTAGCTTACAATAATAACCGCATAAGCACTATGGAACTGTTTTTTAAATCGGTCGAGTGCTAATGTCGCATCTGAAAACAAAAACACTATCGCACCAATAAATGCATACATACTGGCCGAGCTATTCAAGCTAAGGTAACGCTCACCACTGACCCAGGCCATTATTACGATGATACTCATATAAACCAATACCGGTGCTTTCATTTCTGCTAGTGACGACCACAATAGGGTTAAGTAGATCATTGCTATAATAGCCAAAGGGAAGATAAGTGACCAAGTATAAGTCAACTCCAGTGCCATCGAAAATGCAATAATGTAAGCAACATGCGCCAACAAGAAACTCAATAATCCCGGTATGAAGCGGTCCTTGGGTAACATAAGGAAAATATCCCCCAAGGTTGAGAGCAATAAACCAAGTAAGATCAGCCAGACATAATCATTAAACCCCGGTGCAAGATACCAACACAAAGCAGCTATAGAAAGTGTGGTCACAGGCTTAAACAGATAAAATAACCACTTTCGGTCTTGGTAGGCACCATATAAATGCAATATCGCGCACGCAGTGATAATAATAGTACTGGTGATAATCGTCGTTGTAAATTCCATTTTGACAGGTCCCATCTCATCGAATAAATACTCGAGTCTGAGTCATATCCACCGTAATGAGCAAGTATTAAAGCGGTATAAATGTGCGTGGGTTAACATTTATAAACATAACGATCTGTAATTTAAGTCTAACGCTAGACAGAAATCCACAAACTGTACTAGTTTATTAGCTCATAAACCTTAGGAGGTATAAGTATGGAACAGCAACAAGCACTACAAAATCATCTGATCGCAATTGAAATGTATATTTGCCATTTAGGTAAAACATTTGAAGAAGCTTGCAACGAACTGAACTTAGATATCACCGATCAGTTAGCACTAAAAAGCATGATAGTTTCATAAGATCAACTTCGTCAGCCTTTAAAAGAGAACCATTTACCCTACTCTTCTAAGCTGACTTTACACTCTTTATTAATCGGCAGGACCACGTCTGTAACGGGTATTTCAAAATCAAGTACGCGTACCGTTTCGTCAATTAAAGCTTGCTTGGATATCGGTTTATTAATATAACCGTCCATTTCTGTATGCTTACAGGTCACTAAATCAAACTTAAATGCATCCTCTATAAGCGCTATAATGGGAGTGTTACAATTATTACTCGTACCCGCACGAATCATCTTGGTCGTTGCAATACCATCTGGACCAGGGATCTGCATATAAATAATATCGAAAGTGTATTTTTGGATCAAATCTAGACCTTCTAAACCTGTATTCCCAGTAAACACCTGCATTTGCAATTGCGTCAGCGCTTGCTGAAAAACAATTTGATTCATTTTATTATCTTCGATCAATAATACTTTTAACCCTGCTAATTTATCTAATGCTAAATCACTACTACCAATAATATGCTGTGTACGTAATTGGTAAGCATGAGGTAACCTTAGATTAATCTTAAATTGTGCACCCTCACCTAATTTACTTTCGACTTGTAAACGACCTTGCATTAAGTTAATCAAACGGGAACAAATCGCTAAACTTAAGCCTCCACTCGGTAAATCATTCGATTTATGATTATAAGGTAGCTGCTCGTTATCAAACAAATGTGCAAGTTTAGTCACTGGAATACCAATGCCTGTATCACTAATCGTAAACACAATATCTGCTACTGCCCCTCCTTCATTTGTATCATCGACCTTGCTGCAATTGACTTTAAGTTCAACAAAGCCTCTATCGGTAAACTTCAACGCATTCGCAACCAAGTTGACCAGCACTTGTTGTAACCGAACCGGGTCACCGATATAAAACCGATGCAGATCGTCACTATAATTCAGGCTAAAGCGTACGCGTAAATTGTTATGCACAAACGGACGTAGCGAGGTGTAAACTTGATCGAGTATTTCTAACAAATCAAAACGAACTTTAGCGAGTTCTAAATTACCCGATTCGATTCTCGAGTAATCAGTCACATCATTCAGTACCATCTGCATATGATTAGCAGAGTGCTTCATTAACTTCAGATATTCTGCGGATTTAATATTTTGTGGCATTTCACAAAGTAACTCAGCGGTACCTAGAATACTATTCATTGGTGTTCGAATATCATTACTTAAACTCTCGACAAATTGCTGCTTGGATTGCGCCAACAGTATTTTATTCACTCGAGGTTCAGTCATTGTCTCTATCTGATCATTCAATAAGTTAACTAATCCATCCAATTCTATATAAGGAGAGCTAAATGCTTCATGATGATTATCTTTATCAGCAATCGCGTCATGGCACTTTTGTTGTAGTTTCGCTAATGGCTTGGAGACTAATTTGTCTAACACCAATTTTGAGAGAACAAGCGAGATTAATAATAGCGGTAATATTGTTAATAAAAGGTTTATTTTTAAAGTAGTAAAGTCATCTATAAATAATGGGTTAACTTGTTGAACAGTCACTTCAATCGCAATAAAAAAAACCGCAATAACCAACGCCAACATCACTAACAATAATGTTCTTATTTTACTGTATAACGAATATTGTAAAATGACTTTACTTGAATCAACCTTGATATCCCGCATACCATACATCCTTCTATTACCTATATAGTAAATTTAGCTAAAATTGTAAAAATTGCTGCAATAACTCATATTTTTCATTAATAACAAATGCACAATACGCTTTTAAAAAGGGATAATGATTTATTTCTGAAGGCATCTTCTGTTTATGCTGTATAATACTCAGTAGTCACTAGAAAATAGGGTTGGAATTTGAGCTGTGCTCCTATATAGTTCTCGCCCCTAAATAATTTCTAGCAATTATTTTAATTCTATTTAAGAGGTAGCTTCTTTGCGCTTTCAAGATTTCGGTATCGACCCACGTTTAATCAGTTCAATCAAGCATTTAGGATTTGAACAAGCAACAGAGGTGCAGGAAGCAGCTATTCCACTTATTTTAGGTGGCTGTGACATCATGGCTACATCGCAAACGGGTAGTGGTAAAACCATTGCTTATGGTCTGCCAATATTACAACGTATGTTAAAGCAGCGTCGTTTTGAGCACCGCGCTGTACGTGCAGTGATCTTAGCGCCAACGCGTGAGCTTGCGATCCAAGTGCATGCAAACATGAAACATTTGGGTATGAGTCTGGATTATCAAATCCAACTGATTATTGGTCGTGAGTCTTTCCAGCACCAAGAAAAGTTATTACGTAAAAATCCAGAAGTCTTAATTGCGACACCAGGTCGTTTGCTTGATCATATTCGTGAAAAATCAATTTCGCTTGAGCACTTAGAATTCTTAGTGCTGGATGAAGCTGATCGTATGTTAGACATGGGTTTCCGTGATGATGTATCTGCAATCTCAAACAGTGCACCGAACGTAAAACGTCAAACGATGCTGTTCTCTGCAACACTAGAGCACGTTGACGTTGCTAATATTTGTAACCAAGTATTACGTGCACCAGAACGTATCGAGATTAACCGTTCAAACGATCAACATGAGAAAATTGAACAGCGTTTATTTTTCTCTGATAATCTGACGCACAAAGAAGAACAATTAGTTCATCTTGCTAAGACCGAAGACTATCGCCAGCTGCTAATTTTCACAGCAACAAAATTAGATACAGAACGTCTCGCAAAACTATTAGTTGATAACGGTATCAATGCCACTTCAATTCACGGTGACATGTTACAAAATCAACGTAAGCGTACGTTAGAAGATTTCCGTCGTGGACGTGTTGAAGTCTTAGTGGCAACAGACGTTGCCGCGCGTGGTCTTGATATTCGTACATTAAGCCATGTTATCAACTTCGATTTACCGATTAACCCTGAAGACTTTATCCACCGTACTGGTCGTACAGGTCGTGCTGGCGCAACAGGTATTGCAATCTCACTCGTAAGCCCGAAAGACTGGACTTCATTTGGCAAGATCCAAAGTTACTTAAAAGTTAAACTGCCTTGCATTATGTTAGAAGGTTTTGAAGCTAAGTTTAAAGGCCTTAAACCAAAACCTGCGAAAAAACGTTTACCAGAAAGTAATAAAGGGCGTCCAACTAAACTCGCGCGTAAAGGTGATAAAAACGCACCGAAACACAAGCAGAATACGGCTCCTAAGCAAGATAAGAAACAAGCTATGCGTGATTCAATGGCAAGCGCCGTGGATGGCGGTTTCGCGCCGATGAAGAGAAAGCCAAGAGCTGAAATCATCGATGATGGTCACGAAGAAGATTAACAATCTGACTGTATTAGCCCGCACAATCTGCGGGCTTTTTATTAGGCAGATTGTATCCATGAAATATATGGATATAAAAGTAATGGTACTGTGATAGAAATGTGACAACCGATAGCTAAGATTTAAATTAACATTTAATTTGAATATCGAGGCTATTATGAAGTTTATCTACATACCACTACTTTTTTTAACCATACTGCTTGCAGGCTGTGATGACCCAAACTCCTCCAGTATAAATAACATCAACCCAAACGATGACGTCGTTTACGAACTTACCTTTAACTCCAACTGGAGTGCAGCTAACTTTCCAACAAATTACCCCGCGACAGCACACTTTTCTGGCTTAATAGGCCTTACCCACAACAACCAAATTAATATTTTCAGACGCTCTGAGTTAGCTAGCCCTGGAGTCATTGTTGTTGCCGAAACGGGAGAAAAAGGCACACTAATAAATGAAATAAATACGCACATCACCAATAACGATGCCGACAAAATCGTCGACGGCGCTGGAATCCCTACAGGTAGCAACTCGGTTTCATTAAGTTTCTCTGCTAACACCAATTATTCTTACTTCTCAATCGTATCTATGCTGGCACCTAGCCCAGACTGGTTTATTGGTATTGATAATTTGCAACTATATGAAAATAATAAATGGAAGAATAATTTAACCCTAAATCTACGCGTATATGATGCAGGCAGCGATAGTGCAGACACTTTTACTGCAGCTAATGCACCTCAAATAAACAAAGATGTTATTACACGCCTTACAACAGATTCGGCAGATACTAACTTTTTCGATGGAGTTCATCGTGACAATGGTACATTTATTGGTACTATTACACTTAAATTAAAACCTTAAGTACGTATTAAGCAGTTAAGTTATCTAGCTATGTATCCAAGGTTATTCACTAAGCAACTGCCAGCTTTTTCGCTGGGAGTTGCTATTTATTAATGAGGACTTTGAATATGGCTGGACTAAGCTTAATTGCCCTACTCGATGATATTGCGTCGGTATTGGATGATGTGGCACTGATGACCAAAGTCGCCGCAAAGAAGACTGCGGGTGTATTAGGTGATGACCTCGCACTCAACGCAGAACAAGTGTCAGGGGTAAGCGCAGATCGAGAGCTACCTGTGGTTTGGAAGGTTGCTAAAGGCTCTTTTAAGAACAAAGCTATCTTAGTACCTGCGGCCCTACTCATAAGCGCTGTAGCACCTTGGTTAATTACCCCATTATTACTTATCGGTGGTTTGTTTTTATGCTTTGAAGGGGCTGAGAAGCTCCATCATGCTAAATCCACATCCGCTCATGAAGATAATAGTGATGATGATGGATTAACGGGACTATCCGTTGAAGAATTTGAAGATAAAAAAGTTAAAGGCGCAATTAGAACGGATTTTATTTTATCTGCCGAAATAATTGTTATTGCCTTAGGTACGGTACAAATACAGTCATTAACAACCCAGCTAATTGTAGTAAGCTTAATTGCCTTAATCATGACAATCGGCGTTTATGGTCTTGTTGCCGCCATCGTAAAAATGGATGATGTCGGCTTGTATCTCGTTAATAACAGCCAAGCAAAAAGTATCAAACACTACCTCGGTAATGGGCTACTGACTTTCGCGCCAAAACTAATGCGTTCGTTAGCAGTGATCGGGACAATTGCAATGTTTCTTGTTGGCGGCAGTATTGTCATTCACAGTATTCCAGGCTCTCACGATGTCATCCACACACTACTGACGATGTTACCTGATGCATTCGCACATAATGCAATTGTAGCGGGAGTAATTCCTGTGATAATTAATGGCTTAATGGGGTTACTGGCAGGTTTTATTGTGTTGATGGTGGTGACGGGTATACAAAAGCTAAGAAACTAACTACATAACTAGCATGAGTAACGATAATGAAGACACCATCATACATCAGTGTCACAGTCGTTACTCATCAGTCAATATTCGTATTAAACGCTAAGGCTTAACACCAAACTTCAGGTTTAATCGCAATACAGCTCTCGCCAGATAACACTTGAATATCTCCATCTTGGATCATCAATTGTAGCTCCATATTACGGCTATATAACTGCGCCATTTGCTCTGCCGTTTCATCATTAATAAACTGAATAGATAAGTTATCTGCGCTGTATTTTATTTTCTTAAACCATAATGCAGCACTGCGATCGCCGTACGTATAAACCGTCGCTTTCTGTGCTTGATTGCTGGCTTTCTTTAGACGTTTGTCCGATGGCTGACCTAAATCAATCCACTGCTCAATCACACCAATATCAGATTTAAACCAGATATCTGGTTCTTCATCTTCGCCTAAACCTTTAGTAAAGCTTAAACGAGCTTCAGCATCAACATTTAGCATCCAAGCAAGTAGGCGTAACATCAGACGGTTATCATTCTCAGATGGATGCTGAGCCAGAGTCAGAGGAATATCATTAAGGTAAACATGATTATCAAGATCAACGATTGATACTTTTGCTTTTAAAATGGTTGCTGTTAAAGCCATGGAAGTCACTAATAAAGGGAATATGACAGGCATGATACACCAGTCTTTAGAGCAAGAAAGCTTAAGGCAAAAAAAAAACCTAATAATCGCAAATTGCTTTCACAACCTGCCAACTATTAGGCTTTATCGAACCGTACTAACTAATGTTTTATAACATTATGAAACCACTTCAATTGGTCCACCGAACGAATTAACTGCCGGCGCTTTACCTTTGAATTTCTCAAACTCAACCTGACATGTATTTGCCGATGTTGCTTGAGCAAGTTCCGAAGAACCGATATCCAATGTTAGGTTATTTGGATCGCCATAAGTACAAAGTGAACCGATGCTTTCATCTTCAGGACCATACCAAGCCCCCTCTTCAATACGAATCACATTCACAGGGTAGTTATCATCAACTACCGCACCCGCTAACAACTGACCACGATCATTGAATACGCGTACGATGTCTCCATCTTTAATGCCACGTTTCTTCGCGTCTGCAGAGTTCATGTAAACTGGCTCACGACCTTGGACTGTGTAAGTAGCACGGAACTTTTCTGATTCACACATTTGTGAATGCAGGCGTTTATTCGGGTGACAAGACTGCATCCATACAGGGAATTCAGCTGATTTTGGACCACCATGTGAACGCTCTGTTTTCTCGAACCACATAGGGTGACCTTTACAGTGCTCATAACCAAAACGTGCAATCTTACGGCTATAAATCTCGATAAAACCAGAAGGCGTACCAAGTGCGTTAACTTCAGGATCTTCACGGAAGTCTGCATGACGAGTCCAGTTTTCACCATCACCAAAGTGGAAGTAACCTTCTTTCCAGAATTCATGGAAATCAGGCATATCCCATTTACCAACATTCGCATCTTTTGATTTGTTATACAGCTTTTCTAACCACTGAACTTCACTCTTACCTTGAGTATACTCTTTACTCTTACCCCAACGTTTCGTTAGTTCAGTAAAGATCTCAAAGTCAGTTTTAGATTGGAATAGCGGGTCAACTAGCTTCTTCATACCCAGTAAACCTTTCGCACGGTATGAACCATAGATATCTAAATCGTTACGTTCGTACTGCGTACAAGCTGGTAACACGATATCAGAAAAACGACACGTTGCAGTCCAGTTATAATCAATCGCGATCACTGTTTCCAGTTTCTGGAATGCCTCTTTCATATTGTTGCGATCTTGATGTCGATGCCAAGGATTACAACCCGTGAATACCATCATTTTTATATCAGGGAAGGTGATTTTTGAACCATTGGCATCAATCACTTTACCTGGATTTTGCAGCGCATCAACGAAGCGTGCTACAGGGATCGTAGAGCTGGTACCTTTGAAATCTTTGCTTTCATGGCGAGGCTTTTGACCTGAATCAGGGTTACGTGGGAATGAACCCGCACCAACTGCCCCAGAAGTAGGTACACCAATAGAGCTGTAGTGATGACCATAGCTAATACCACCGCCAGGTAGGCCGATTTGACCAATCATGGCAGCTAATACCGCGCCCATCCAATATGGTTGTTCACCATGTTGCTGACGTTGGATTGACCAGCCAAATAAGAATTGAGTACGACCGTTAGTAATTAAACGAGCGAAATCACGGATGTCATCAGGCGATACGCCACAAATTTCACTCGCCCACTCAGGCGTTTTCTCAACTTTATCTTCTGTTTCACCCTGCACGTATTTCAAGAATTCTTCAAAACCAAGCGCATAAGTATCTAAGAATTTCTTATCATGTAGATCTTCTTTTACCATAGTATGTGCTACAGCAAGCATGAACGGTACATCGGTATGTGGATTGATGTATCTGTGTTCATTACCTAAGAAGTTTTGCGTTTTGTTCTTAACCGGATCGACACTGATAACACGGATTTTCTTTTCAGCAACTTTAGTTTTTAGCGCTTCCAGATATTCAAAGCTATCATGTGTTTCACAGTTCCAACCTACTTGTAAGTTTTTCACTGGATCCGTTGCCCATAAGATAATCGTTTTACTATTATCTAGGATTAACGGCCATGATGTACCCGGTGCATATACTTCTGTCGAACCAAGTACGTAGGGTAGAATTGTTTGACCAGCACCCGTAGAGTAATCGCCAACATCTTTTACTGATGCACCGTGCATCGCGATTGCACGCGCCATATGGCTACCACAGCTATGTAGTTGACCAGTTGCACGCCAACCGTTAGCACCTGTATGTAGCCCTGATGGGCCATACGTATTCTGAACACGTTCTAATTCTTCATAGAACATATCTAGAGCTTGATCCCAAGTAACACGGATGAAGCGATTATCGCCACGTTGTTTTGTGTTACTTTTCTCCCGGTTCAAGTACCAATCGAGACGAACCATAGGGTAACGAACACGTGATGGACTATAGATAATACCTTCAATGCCTTGCAGCATATCAGTTGGATATTTATCTAATTCAAACGCTTTAACTTCTGTAACTTTACCGCCGTGGATCTTAGCGCGGAACGCCCCCCAGTGCGAACCAGTTAACTTCCATTCAGCACGCTCAGCCATTGTCGCTGCGCTTGCTGTTTTTGGTACTAATAAACTAGGACCAATCACAGCAACAGCTGATGTCGCCATCACACCTTTTAAAAAGGAGCGACGACTGACAGATACATTTTCATTTTTAGACTTTTTGTCTTTATTAAACATAGTCATACTTCTCTTTGAATTAATGAGCATCTTTGCTGTAATCAGATGAATGGTTTTGTAGATACTTCAAGATCACGTCATGTGTGTCGCCATCTAAGTTCACAAAACCTTGCATGCCGGCAAACATACCAACCCAAGTATTTGCATCAAAATGAGCTTCTGCTGGTTGGGTATGACAAACACTACATGTGGTTTGGTAAGCGTCTTTCGCGTAATCCCAAATGTTTTGTAGGCTTTCTTCATAACCTTTTTTATCAACCCATAGTGTGAACGTTACTTGTTCCCAAGGTAGACCAGTTAGATCATCTTCTTTCTTATCACCACGAACGAATAGCGATTCATCTTGTGATGCTTCTTTTGATAATGTTGCTTGCACAATATTTTTAGCAAAATCGAAGTACAGCACGCGACCGTAACCTTTAGCTTTATGCCAAGTCACTAATTCAACTTGCAGGCGGTTGCCAGATTCAGCGATAACTTTAAACTTAGTCGCTGGTGTTAATACGCCCAGATACTCAGGTTCTTTATCATCTTTATAAAGTGGTGTTTGCACCAGAGAGTAGTACTCTTTACCAATTTCAAATGAGTGACCTTCTAGGTCTTTCGCCATTTTACCTAGTTCACTGATTGCAGAGGTATCCATTTCAGGTAGGTGGTGGGCAATACCTTTATGACAATCAACACAAGATTGATCACGCTCAGCCGCTTTACGCATTTGTACTTGCGCACGTTCAGACATTTTGGTGAAATCCATGCTCTTATAGTCATGACAGTTTTTACATTCTAAAGAACCGTTGGCTTTAAATCGAGCCCATTCGTTCTGCGCTAAGTGTAAACGCTTAGATTCGAATTTTTCTTTGGTATTCACCGTACCTAATAACCAACCAAATACGTCTTTACTCGCACGCGCTTTGGCTGCGATTTTGTTTTGCCAGCGATGAGGAACATGGCAATCAGGGCAAGTAGCACGGACACCACTACGGTTTGACCAGTGAACCGTACTTTGGATTTCTTGATAGTTATTTTCTTTCATACTATGACAAGAAATACAAAATGCTTCTTGGTTTGTCGCTTCTAGCGCGGTATTGAAACCACCCCAGAAAATAACGCCCGCAATAAAAGCAGCACAAGTCACAACACCTAAAGAGATATGTTTACTTGGTTTATTAAACACACGCCAAGAGCGAGCGATTATAGAGAATAATTTTTTCATTACTGTAATACCTGGATAATGAGTAATTGATTAATTTGATTAATGCGAAGGTAGGCCAAAAAGGATATGACTCATCCAAATGACAAACCCATAACCAAATACACTAACGGTAGCGAGGATTGGAAATAAGAACACCGTTAAGAAGACAAATAACTTCCATTCGGCCTTCTTCTCGACTTTCTTGACCTCTACATTGCTTGCTTGTTGTTTCATCTCAAATTCCTGCAGCTAGATGATATATAAAATTAGAGTTTAGGACAGTGTAAAGCAAGGTCAAGAACGATTAATTGCAGCAGATCAAGGAAAGGTTACTTTATAAAACAAATAAGTATTTTTTTAGTGCCAAATTGTAACTAAACACAGCGGTGCGCTATTTTCGTCTACTAGATAGCAGGAGTATCACTAAAAAAGCATATATAATGGGTTCTATCCAGCCAGACTTCACCGACAGATAATAATGAACGGGGGTTAAAACTGCAGCTAGGTATATGAAATTATGTAACTTTTGCCAATTACGCTGCATTTTACGACGTACACACATTGGCGAGGTTAATGCTAATAATAGTAAAATAATAAAGGCAACCATGCCAAGCCAAATATACGGTCTTTTTATCAACTCTTGAAGAAATAAACCGAGATCCCAGCCTAAATCGAGCCAAGCAAAAGCAACTAAATGTAACGTTGCATAAAAAAAACAATATAAACCGACCAGACGACGGGTTGAGATCAACAACCCTTCTTTGTAACGCTTTGCCAAAGGTGAAATAGCTAAGGTGGCGAGTAATAAATTTAATGCGCCTTTACCCAAAAAATGGATCACAGCTTGCACTGGATCACCACCCAATGCATCAGCATTAATTGCTAACCCGAGATATACTAATGGCATAATGGCCAGTATATGAATATAAGCCTTTAAATACGGCATACGTTTATAGGTTAGCACTGGCATAATTAAATATACCTCTTCAGATCCATACCTTGGTATAAGCTAGCGACCTCTTCATCATAACCATTGAAAGCTAATGTTTTTATACGTTTAGAAGAAAAAACACTGCCATTTCCAATACGACGTTCAGATGCTTGGCTCCAACGCGGATGATCCACAGCTGGATTAACGTTGGCATAAAACCCATATTCACGAGCAGCAAGACGATTCCACGTAGTTGGTGGTTCTTTTTCTAATAAATGGATTTTAACGATTGATTTAATACCTTTAAAACCATATTTCCACGGCACAACCAAGCGGATTGGCGCACCATTTTGTGGCGCAAGAGTTTTACCAAACGTACCGACAGAAAGTATGGTTAATGGGTGCATCGCTTCATCCATACGTAAACCTTCGACATAGGGCCAATCCAGATTACCACCCAGATAAGAAGATGCTTGCCCCGGCATTTGTTGTGGATCATATAGGGTTTCAAACGCGACATATTTAGCTTTTGATGTTGGATTAGCTTTTTTAATAATTTCAGCTAGCGAAAAACCGATCCACGGAATCACCATTGACCACGCTTCTACACAACGCATGCGATAAATACGCTCTTCCAAATCCGCCACTTTAAATAAATCGTCATACCCTAAAGTGATTTCTTTTTCCACCGCACCAGTGATCGTCAGTGTCCATGGTTCAACCTTAAAGTTCTGGGCATTTTTTTGGGGATCTGTTTTCGCCGTGCCAAACTCATAAAAATTATTATGTGATAGTACTTTTTTCTCAGGCGTCCAGATCTCACCATCGGCGTAATCTTTACTGCCAATGAATTTCAATGGCGATTGCACAAACGCCTGACTGTGGGCTTTTTTCTTACCACTATCAAAAATATCAAAGATGCTTGCTTGTGCTGGACTCGCAGCGGCTAAACCAACACCAGCAAGGCCTAATTGTTTGAGGAATTGTCGACGTTGCTGATAAACAGGTTCCGCAACAACATCATTTTCACTTGCTTGAGATTTTTTTTTACATTTAATAATCATTCCGTTACCTGCTTGGTTAACTTCCCATATACTAATCATGAGCTATTTAAGCAAATTGTTCATCACAGAGTTATCACAATAGCGGCACAATTTGATCTAAATGCAGCACAACCTTATATAAATACGGGAGTAGCTCTCAGTTTTCGATTATGATTTTTTATAAGTCCTTTTTTTGGCTGGTTTTTTCTTAAATCGTCCACCTGCGGGCTTGCCGCTTGAAAGACCACGTAAACCATCCGGTAGTGTTGCTTTAGCCTGCTCAATCATGCCTGCTAGCTGCTGTAATAAACCGCCCATAAAATGCTGGTAGCTGGCTTCTTTTTTACTGATACCATCAAGTACAGATTCCCATTGAGCAGTCATATCCGGTAAGGTCGCCGATTCAGGTAACGCATTAATCAAGCCTTTACCAGCGTCCGTGGATAAAATTAGTTTGTTATTACGTACCAAGAAGTTACGTCTAAATAACAGTTCAATAATCCCCGCACGCGTGGCTTCGGTACCGAGCCCATCTGTGTCTTTTAAGATCTTACGGATCTCACTGTCTTTGACATAACGAGAGATCCCTGTCATCGCCGCAAGTAAAGTGGCATCACTAAAATGTTTCGGTGGCTGAGTTTGTTTTTCAACACACTCAGCGTGTTGGCATAACACCTGTTCACCTTTTTTAATGGTCGGTAATTGCGCGGCCAATTCTTTCTCAGCTTCAGTTTGTTTGGCATTGCTCCCTGCTGATTTCGGAAATAATATTTTCCAGCCTTGATTTAAGGTCATTTTGGCTTTAGCGATGAACAAACCACCCGCAATAGTTATCTCTGCAACCGTGTCCGCATATTCATAAGGTGGATAAAACTGACATAAATATTGCCGTGCGACTAATTCATAAATATTTTTTTCACTGCTGTTAAGACGCTCGACACTGCTGCTTTTTTCGGTCGGGATAATGGCATGGTGGGCCTCAACTTTACTGTCGTTCCAGGCTTTGCTCCGTAAACTTTGATCAGCATTTAAGGCTGCTTGCTGCAATGACCCGCTAGTTTTGGATATTGCGTTGATCACACGACCACGGTGCCCGTAATGTTCCTTGGGTAAATAACGACTGTCTGAACGCGGGTAAGTAATGAGCTTATGCCGTTCGTACAAAGCTTGGCAGGTATCTAATACTTGTTGTGCACTCATACCAAAACGCTTAGCACCATCAATTTGCAGTGAAGATAAATTATATGGCAGTGGCGCGGCTTGCTGTTTATTTTTCTTTTCCAACTTAGTGACTTCGCCCATTTGACCTTGGACGCGGCTGACCACATTTTCAGCCAATTTTTTGACCAGTACCCGACCGTCTTCATCCATATACGGACGACATGCTTCACTCGGTTTCCACTTGGCGGTGAACATCTCTTGCTGCTGGGTTTCTAAATGCACCAGCACTTCATAAAAAGGTTTACTGACAAAGTTAGCGATCTCGATATCACGCCTCACCACTAAACCCAAAATCGGGGTTTGTACGCGCCCGACAGACAACACACCTTGGTAACCGACTTTTTGGCCCTGTAAAGTATAAGCACGGGTCATATTCATGCCATATAACCAATCGGCACGCGAACGCGCTAATGCCGACACAGACAAGGGAATATAATCACTGTTGGCTTGCAAATTATTCAGCGCTTTTTTCACCGCTGCTGGGTTGAGGTCGCTGATCAATAAGCGTTGGGCAGTATTTTTCTTTTTCGCTGGGGTTTTTAGAAATTCAATCACCTCATCCACCAGCAATTGCCCTTCTCTATCAGGATCGCCTGCATGCACAAGACTGGTCGCTTTTTTTACCAAACCTCTTAATACGGTCAGTTGTTTACTGGTATTGGGCTTTTTCTTCAGTTGCCACGTTTCAGGTACGATAGGTAAGTGCTCTAACCGCCACTTTTTAAACGCTTCATCATATGCATCCGGCTCTGCTTGTTCGAGCAAATGACCAATACACCAAGATACGACATCACCGTTACCGACTTCAATATAGCCTTGTTGTTTCTTATGCGGTTTAGGTAACACATCGGCAATAGCACGACCAAGGCTGGGTTTTTCGGCAATATAAAGTTTCATGATGTTAACAATTACGGACTGTATGAATAAACAGTTAATGTAGCTAATTTCGACGTGTAAGTCTATGACTTAAAAATGGGGGGGATAAATGAGAGTAGATTAACGTATTAAACGGAAACTGATACGTTAATCTGTTATCGATAAGCAGCGTGATTAAATTATACGATTGCGCGGCCTAAATATTCGACTAAGGCTTCAGAAAGGTTTAACCATTCATCTTCAGGCACAAATGCGCTTGGATCATCTTCATCATACTCACCAAATTCTTCCCAATACACTTCACGCACAGCACACGCAAATTCATTGTTTAATTCAGCCATTTCTGCAATGCTGCCGAACCAAACAATATGGCGTAAATCGACGGTTAATTCGTTGACGTGCTCGATCCACTCTGCATCAGATTGCGTTTGTTCTTGTAGTACTTCAAAGCGCTCTTTCGCGGCATAAACTAACTCTTCGTCCATTTCGCCAGTATCAGCCAAAATAGCGAGATACTCATCATAAATAAACTCAATGGCTTCTTCACGGCCATTACACCAGTGTAGCTTAGTGCCTCTACTACCTAATACTGATGCATTGTAAGAATCATCAATATGCACGATAGCCCAGCTATCTATAAATCTACTCATGGTTTTCTCTTTAGTTTATGTTACGACAGATTATCAATCGCTATTATAACCAAAAATCGCTACGCTTGTATCTAACTTGATAATACAGGCAACGGATATGAGCACAAATACACAACCGAAAATTGCAATCATAGGCGCGGGCTGGCTAGGTAAGCCACTCGCACGACAGTTATTATCGCAAGACTATCCGCTTATAGTCAGTTGTAGCCATACCGAAAAAGCAGCAAGTTTAGTTTCTCAAGGTATCCCAGCAGTAAGCGCCACCCTTAGCAATGAACCACAAGGTGATTGGAAAAGTTTATTAAGCAATAAAGATATTGCCATTTGTCTGTTACCAGCCAGTAGAGGTAATCATGCAAGCTCACCATTAGTGGTACAAATTAAACAATTGTTAGCACTACTCAAAGAATACCAAGTGGGTAAATTGATCTTTATTAGTTCCACCAGCATATATCAAAAAACAGACCAAGCATTGACCGAAACATCACCCTTAAATCCAAACAGTACTGTGTATGCGGCAGAACAATTAATTCAGCAACAACAAAATATTGATTACACCATTATCCGCTTTGCTGGGCTTATTAGCGAAGATAGGAATCCAACAAAAAGTTTATCGAAAAAGAGTGCCGACGGTCATATCTTTGATGCCGGAGAATCACCTGTAAACCTAATTCATCAACATGATGCGGTTGGGATCATTCATCAAGTGATCAAACAAGAATGTTGGGGAGAAGTATTCAATGCCTGTTGCGATCACCATCCCAGCAGACAAACATTCTATCAACAAGCAGCCAAACAACTGAGTATTACGATTCCAAGCTTTACAACTAAGAACAGCAAACCACATTGCATCATTGCCAACGAGAAGTTAAAGCAACGATTAAACTACCAATTTACACATCAGTCAGCTACAGATTTAGTAATTTAGGTTTTGGCATTTGACTTGGTTTGAGGCTATCAAAACAATATAGAGACATGAGAATAGGGTGACGAAACCAAATACGCAGGCGGCCCCAACGAGAAATAGTCTTTACTTGTTTGGAGACAACAGGGGTATAACATACAGCAGTGCAGGTTACACAGGTGGGCTTTTCTATACCACTTTCACAAAATGCTAGTTTACGCGCGGTCATTTGTTGTAAACGTTCGCACTCACGACATACTTTACCTTGGTAAACATGATGCTGTTTACAATACATAGTTATCATTGCATTTTGCAGGCGCATTTCACGGTTTAAACGTGGCTGCGCTAAAGTTTCAGTAACTGTTTTCATCGTATATCTATTTTATCTGTTCGCCAACTTAACGGTTCAATAAATCCGTTAATCTCTTAGTTCAACAATAAAATGAGTCTTGTATAAATTCAGAAGAGCGCAATTAGAACAGCAAAATAATCGAACTGCAAGACAAAAAACAGGCGTTTAGTGTACATCCGTTTTTTGCCTTGCTCCATTATCACTCAACAATAAGGCAGCAATGAGTCTGAATTACTGTCCAGCCTGTACCAATCCGATAGTGACGACATCTTTCGTTAATAACTCAGGTAATAACTTTCCTTGTGGTAATGCCGGGCCAAACACCTGATTAAATGGGATAGCATAACGGCCATGGCGTTTTAAATACGCTTCAATTTGACTGTCGGGCTTAGTCCAGTCTCCCTTCATCGCTACAACGTTATCCGCATTTAAACGGGCGATAATATCACTACGTTGCAGCACTGCACGTTCATTCACCACACAGGTAATACACCAATCGGCAGTAATATCGATAAACACGGTTTTTCCTTCCGCTACATATTCCGCAATCTTTTCAGGCTCAAATGCCTGCCAGTGTATTTCTGATTCAGACTGGATATCGCTGCGCTGTAATAACTTCACAGACTCAGGCGACCAAATAATGGTATTCGCCAACAGCAGATATATTGCAAATGTCGTGACCAGTGATTTAGGGCCCGGTTTAACGATTAAGAGAATCACCATCGCACAAATAATGACGCTAAAAGTAACCCACAACATCATGCTTAAATGTGCTTGCAGCAGCCAAATTAGCCACACTAATGTCGCGCAAAGTAAGGCTGCTAGAAACTGACGAAAGCGTACCATCCATAGACCCGGCTTTGGCATCACTTTTACGCTATTTGGCCACATCGCGATAAGTAAATATGGCAGTGATAAACCCAAGGCTAAACCACTAAATATCACCATAATCTGCCAGCCTGAGCCAGCTAAGGCAAAGGCAACCGCGGTACCTAAAAAAGGTGCAGAGCAAGGCGTTGCTAATAACACCGCAAAGATACCTTGATAAAAATGCCCCTTATTAGAGCCAGACAGCCTATCCATTAAACTTTGTGGTAACTGCACATCAAATTTATCCAATAAATTTAATGCAAATAACAACAATACCGGGATCATGATCAATAAGAACGCAGCCGATTGGAATTGCACTCCCCAACCAAAACCAATACCGAAATACTTTAAGCCTATGAAAAGTAATGCCAGCAACCAAAACGCCACAAAAATACCAGCGGCGCTTAATAAAAAGTTAACCCGTCGTTGCGCACTCGATTCACTAACCGATTCAACCACACCTAATAATTTAATCGACAAAACCGGTAATACACACGGCATTAAATTAAGAATCAAACCACCAACAACCGCCAGCAGCAACATGTATATCCAACTTGGTAAGGTTTGTTCTATCACGGTGGGTTTAATGGTATCGGTAAATGTAATGCCCCCGTGTGCATTGGTTAACGTCACTTTTAACGCTTGTTGAGGATCTAATCGAGCAGGTGTGCCCGCCATGTCTTCAACCCGTATAATTAAACGTGTGACCCCATCTTGCTGGCTTATTTTAGGCTGACTAAACAGAGTAAAATCTACACCTTCAACAAAACTATCAAGCACTGGCGTTGTTAATCCTGCCACTTCAATTAATAATTGTGATGATGCACTGTCCCAACCGAACTGTTGGATAGAAGCCGACGTGGCACTAATATCTACCGGAACATTAGCGACGTAAGGCTGTAGCTGTGCACTTGAGGCTTTATCAATGCTGCTTGCTGTTGCGGGGAGATTTAATACCAGATTCACTTGTGCACGTATGCACACTTCACGACACACTAACATGGTCGTTTTAGCTTGTAACGCTAAAGCTTTACTGGGATCAATAACGGTAACTTGCAGAGGATAAATCACTTCGTGTTTGTAACCATAAGTCTCAACATCATACACCATCATGCGCTGCGGTACCGGCCATGACCATTCAACATCCGCTAAGTTTTCAGATCCTTGCCAGTCAATACTCGGTGGTGCTCCAGCTAACCCAGGTGAACTCCAATAGGTTTTCCACTCATCATCTAAGGTTATTTTTAAACCCATAGACAATACCGTTGCGCCATTAACGCCATTCGCCGTTGATAGTAACTGCGCAGTCGCCACCTTCGCCGCAGGGTCAAATGCACTAGCACTTTGTTCCGCATAAGCAAAAGAAGAAAGTAAAAGGCAAATTAAAATATAAAATCGCATTCAATAAGTTCCAAATTTTTACATTACACCTATTTTAAGTCAGCTACCTTAAGATAGGAAATTAAAAACGTATGTATTACCTAACCCCACCAGAATTAGATATACTTCTCGCCGAAGACGTCACTAACACGCGTATTAAGGTGGATATTAAATTTATTCCCCTTAATCGATTTAATCACATCACTTTTACAATGGGCAATTAAAATGGATTACGCATTTGTTAAACACATGCATATGGGCATGGCTTACCTTAGTATCACTTTCTTTATCTTTCGTTCAATTTTGTCGGTCACAGAATCTTCATTATTACAAAATAAGGTAATCAAAATATTACCGCACATCATTGATACGCTACTTATCTTGCTAGCGGGTCACTTAATGATGACAATCCAACAATATCCGTTTGCTGATGCTTGGTTAACGGCAAAGTTAATCGGCCTTATCGCTTATATTATCGTGGGTACAATTGCAATAAAACGTGGTAAGACAGCTATCATACGCTTATGGGCAAGTGTGGCTGCGGTAGCCATTTTTGCTTATATTCTGGGTGTTGCAAAAAGTCATGATGTGATGTCGTGGTTAGCGCTCGCTTAAGGGGTTTATATGACCGCATCAGCACTATTACAACAATACAGCACGTTGTTCCAGCCGTCAGGTAAACCCGTATTGGATTTAGCCTGTGGCGCAGGTCGCAATGGTCTGTATCTGCATCAACAACAGATACCCACTATTTTTGCCGATCAAAATCGGACTGCTTTAACCAGTATAGCGGCGGTATCGGGTGTGAGTAGCGAGCAATGCTGGCAAGTTGACTTTGAAAATGGTGAGCATAAATTACCCGCTAATCACTATCAAGGCATTGTCGTATTTCGATATTTACACCGTCCACTCATTGACGCAATCAAGCAAGCAGTATGTTCTGGCGGTATTGTGATCTATGAAACTTTCACTGTCGAGAACAGACAATTTGGTCGACCTAATCGTGATGCATTTCTATTACAGTTGGGAGAATTAAAAGCGATGTTCAGTGACTGGGAATGTTTACATTATTTTGAAGGGATTGAACGCAATCCTGACCGCGCTATTGCACAGATTGTCTGTAAAAAACCATAAAAAAAGCGCCATGTCGAATCATCAACATGGCGCTCTTATCACAATTATAACAATCCGATATTAAGCGCGGATGAAATCAATGTGTTGTAGTTTTGGCTTGAACGCGTGGCGTTGCATAGCTTTAACTGTAACAGCCATTTCAGTACCGTCAACTACAAGCGTAATTACTGAAGAGAAGAACTCTTCGTTACGTTGTGCGTTGTTAACTGTATCGTGGTCTAGTTCGATAGAGATAGCTTCTTCGCCTTTACCGTAGATTACAGCAGGGAATTTGTTAGCGTGACGTAGGCGGCGGCTCGCACCTTTCCCAAGGTCAGAACGTACTTGTGCTTCAAAAGTGAAAGACATAATCTTTTCCTAATAAGTAGTAATATTTAGATCTGGACTAAAATCCAGATAAGTAAGCGTCTTTTAACTGCTGCCTGCGACCGGGCAACAACAGTATAATTAACGGGTGCGGATAATACCATGGCAGCCTTACCACAACAAGTAAATGCACAGAACTAAAAGATTCAGTCTATTTGAAATAAGGGAAATGTGCATCTATCGGGAATAAATACTATTTAACTCCCTTCAACATTTATTTCAACAAAAACAAGCCACCAAATAATGTACTTCAATAAAGAACAACTATGTAAAAGATTCGGAATATTATAATCAACAGAGATTACATTCTAAATAACAAATAAATTAGAGCTATCAAACAAAAAAACAATGTATCTAAACATAATAAACTCATCTATCTCTAAAGTAAGTTTTAGATCACTAAACCGAGCATTTCAATAGGTTATACTACTTTAGATAAAGTTTATGCTGCTATACTGGAACGTAACTCCCCCTAATATCAACGATAATACCTTAGGATCTTGTATGCTGGACTCAACATTAATTAGGCTAAGCGAAGATGATAACCAAGCCGAAGTCCGTCTGCTCCCAAATAAACACGCGCCACTCGAAATAACTGATTTACTTGAATTACTGAATATTGAGCCTTTCAATCAACTATCTCCTATTCTTGCGAACCTTGAAGAAGCCGTCACCCAAATAAATAAACTTACAGGTAAACGCGCCGGCGAAGAAGAACTTATCTTTATTCTCGCAGAGCGTAATAATTGTAAAATTGATATCAGCCTTAATGAAGACTGCATGCGAGCAGAAATTAATTTAACGGCTGGCTGGGGTGATAACCAAATTTCAATTGATGATATTTTAGCTGAGCTCACTAACAGCAACATCCACCTTGGTATTGATAAACAAAAAATAACGGAACAACTTACACAACTCTCGAGCCTATCACCCGGTGAACAAATTAAGATTACTGTTGCCGAAGGTCAACTTCCAATTAATGGCAAAGATGCCGAATTGAAACGCCAAGTATCATTAGCCCGAGAACGATTATTACAGCCACAAATAAAAACTGATGGTAATGTTGATATGCGTAACCTTGGTGAAATAAACATGGTTAAAACTAACGACGTACTCATCGAAAAAATACCCGCAGATAATGGCACCAAAGGATTCAACTTACTCGGTAAAGAGCTATTACCAAAGTCAGGTAAAGACACTAAGCTACAAGCAGGTCCTGGTACCCGGATCGACCCAAACAATCCTTTGAGATTACTTGCAACCATGACAGGACAAGCCGTTGAGGTCCAAGGCATCTTGCAAGTTGATGATATGCTAACGATTAAGAATGTAGATATAGGCACAGGTCATATTACGTTTAAAGGTAGCATTTTAATCACAGGTGATGTTGACGCCGAGATGATAGTGAAAAGTAGTGGTGATATAACCGTTATGGGGTTTGTTGACTCCGCAACCTTGGAAGCAGCAGGTGATGTTATCGTCAATAAAGGCATCTTAGGCCGTCAACTAACAAATAACGGGGACAGTCAACAGCTCGCGACTAAGGTTAAAGCACAAGGACAAATACGCGCTCAGTTTGTGCAATATTCCGAGTTAACCGCCGTTGGTGACATCACGATTACAAAACAATTATTACATAGTGTGACTCATACCCAAGGAAAACTGACGGTGAGTGATGGTTTTAACCGCCATGGTGATATCATTGGCGGCACTGTAAATGCGAATAATGGTATTGTAGTAGTCAACATTGGGGCGATGTCAGGCACCAAAACTGAAATTTTTTGTGCCATGCAAGAAGATGAAATTCGAGTGCAAGTACAAGACCGTAGCCTAGAATTAAAAGCGTTAGTTGAAGAAGATGATTCGCTGTGGCTCAAAATTAATAATTTACCGCCAAAAGATAAATGGAAACATGATCACGGTGTCGTTGCTGAAATCAAAGAAATGCTGTATGAAAAAAATAGGTTTAACCAACAACGCGTGAATGACGAAATAGAATTACAGCAACTACAACTTGAATTAGATCAATACTTTCACGTACACAACATTAAAGTAAGTAAATGTATATTTGATAACGTTACCTTACATGTAGGTACAGCATCAACCGTTACTCAGCGTGAGCACGGCCCTTGTCGAGTCATACATAAAGATAAACAAATTGACTTCGATTATGCTGATCATGGTTAGATAATAATAAATACCATGCTCACTAATTTTATATGTGCGAACAAAAAGGCCTAAGTGCTCACTTAGGCCTTTCTTTCAATATACGAGCTAATAAACTTACAGATTTGCTAGTGCTTGGGTAAAATCAGCCAGTAAATCATCAGTATCTTCAATACCAATTGAACAGCGGATCATATTCTCACTAATACCCGATTCCTGTCTTGCTACTAGGCCAATTTCATGGAAAATAGTTGACGCAACAGGCAGTGCTAAACTGCGGTTATCACCTAAATGCGTCGCGCCAATCACCAGCTTCAACTCATTTAAAAATTTGCAACAATCCAAACCTTCTTTCAAGTCTAAACTTAACATCGATCCAGATGCAGAAAATAATGATTTAGCACGAGCATATTCAGGATGTGATTCCAAACCAGGGTAATAAACACGTTCAACTTTTGGATGATTCTCTAACATCAATGCTAAAGCTAATGCCGAACCTGACGATTGCTTAATTCGCAGAGCCATGGTTTCTGAACCTAACGCTAATTGGCCAGCCGCTTCAGAACTCAGACAGGCGCCCATATCACGTAAGCCTTTCTTCTTCACTTGCGCATAACCCCACATAGCCGGGTCACCTTTACGGTACGCTTCAAATATATTCGGGTACTGTGACCAGTCAAATAAACCAGTATCTGTTACAGAGCCGCCAATCACATTTCCGTGACCACCAAAATATTTTGATAGTGAAGTAACGATAAGATGACTCTTCACGACTTTAGGTTGGAACAAATACGCTGACGTTAATGTATTATCAACAACATATAGTAAACCTTTGGCATCACATAACTCGCCGATTTCGGCTAAGTCACAAACTTGTGTAGCAGGATTTGCAATTGTTTCTACAAACACCATTTTCGTATTTTCTTGGCAAGCTGCAGCAACGTTAGCCACATCTGTCGCATCAACAAGTGTCACTTCAATGCCAAAACTTTTTAATGTACCAAATACACTTGAGGTATTACCAAATAAGAAACGGCTGGCAACAATATGATCGCCACCTTTTAATAAAGTCAAAAATACCGCAACAATCGCCGCCATACCAGAGCTAAAACATAGTGATGCTTTACCCTGCTCCATTTCGCAGATCATGTTTTGCAACATATCAATCGTTGGCGTAGCTTGACGAGCATAAGCTTGGCCAGCTTGGCGGCCTTGGAAGATATCGATAAGATCTTGAATGTCATCATAACCATAAGTGGCAGAGTTATAAATTGGCGCGTGAATAGCACCAAACTCTAAATTTTGGTTGTGATCATGATGAACTAAATGAGTAGTGAATCCCTGCTCTTTCATTGATATTCCTTCATACAACAAATTGACGTTAACCTCATTATTGATCAGGATGAGGCTAACTTATAGCATTTATATCATTTATAATTAGCGGTGAAAGTTATGGGTGAACACCACGACTAATTGGGTTTTGTAATGAGATCAATGTTTCGGTCGATTGTACTTCTTCAATCTGTTGAATTTTATCAATCAGTACTTTTTGTAGTTCATCAATCGAGCGCGTCATCAACTTAACAAAAATATTGTAATTACCCGTTGTGTAATACGCTTCTACGACTTCATCTAACGCTTTTAATTGTGCCAACGCAGAAGGGTAATCCTTTGCGCTCTTTAGATTAATACCAATAAAACAACACACGTCATAACCGAGCTTTTTCGGGCATACTTCAACTTTAGTGCCAAGAATAACCCCTGTTGTTTTCATTTTTTCGACACGTACATGAATAGTACCCGCACTTACGTTAAACTTTTTTGCCAGTTCAGCATAAGGTACACGCGCGTTAACCATGAGGGCATTAAGGATTTTTTTATCTAATTCATCAAGATTAGCATTAAGCGACATTACAACTTTTCCGATCATAAGTAACAATACAAGAAGGCGATTATAACGCTAAAACCCTAATCATCTAGCGTATAATTTGAATAATCTTGAAAAAATACCACCTTTTTGACTGCATAATTGAGATTTATCCAATATTCCATTAATTAATCTTTGAATTTCATCTAAATTAAAATAAGTTTCACGACAAAGTGAAAAAGACTATTGGTCACATAGCAAGCTTGAGTTACCATTTCGGCCTGCACACAGCGCAATTTTTCATTCAGGTAATTTCATGTCTCAACAACAATACAATCTTATCGTCGTACTTGGTGCGACCGCATCGGGGAAAACACGTTTAGGTGTCGATCTGGCAAAACAATTAAACGGGGAAGTAATCTCAGGTGATTCTCGACAGGTATATACTGGTTTAGATATTGGGTCAGGCAAAGATTTAGCTGAATATGGCGAGGTACCTTATCATTTAATTGATATTATCGAACCCGGTAAAGAATATAACGCCTTTCAATTCCAACGCGATTTCTTCAAGGTATTTAAAGACATTAACCAACGCGGTAAACTCCCCCTCCTTGTCGGCGGTACCGGTCTATATATAGATGCGGTGGTTGCTGGTTATGAATTTGTGCAAGTCGATAAAAATATTAGCCAGCGTGAACAGTTTTCCGACATGGCACTCGAAGCCGTACAACAAATCTTATTTGAATTAGACAGCGATGCGTATCAAGCAACCGATATTACCGTGCGACCACGCTTATACCGCGCCATTGAAATTGCCCAGCATACAACATCGCAAACCATGCCTCCGGTAAAAAAACCTCTACCTGATATTAAGCCACTTTATTTTGGGATAAAATGGGAGCGTAGTGTATTACGTCAACGTATTACTCTACGTTTAAAAGAACGCTTAGAAAACGGCATGATAGAAGAAGTGGAGGGCTTGCTAGCGCAAGGCGTTACACATGAGAAGCTTGAATACTTTGGCCTTGAATATCGTTTTGTCAGCCAGTATGTGGAAGGTAAAATAAGCTATGATGACATGTTTGATAAACTCAACGTGGCAATTCATAAATACGCGAAACGTCAAGACACTTGGTTTAGAAGAATGGAACGCCAAGGCGCAACAATTCATTGGTTAGATGGCACAGGTGATATAAACCAACAAGCGCAAGCTGTATTAAGTCAATTCCAACAAAGCTAACCCTCATCTCGAATAATAATTTAAGCCATAATTACCAACTATAAAAAAGCCACACCGAACGGGTGTGGCTTCTTATCTTATTAGCTTAAATATTTAGTAACTAAATTTTTATTATTTAGTTACTTGATGCTCTGGATTATATTTATCCATTACCACTGCACAAACAGCATCACCTGTAATATTCAATGCGGTACGCACCATATCAAAGATACGGTCTAACGCGAATAATAGTGGTAAACCTTCGATTGGTATGCCCGCAGCCAATAATACTGCAACAACAAGGAAAGACGGCCCAGGAACACCCGCTTGACCAATCGCACCTAATGTCGATGTGAAGATAATCGCAGCGTAAGCAGCCATGCCCAATTCAACATTAAACATTTGTGCAAAGAACACAGCTACTAAACCGTAATAAATAGCATTACCACTCATGTTGATCGTTGCGCCTAACGGCAATACAAACGATGCCGTTGAGTTAGCAATTTTTAATTCTTTTTCACATACTTCTAGTGTCACTGGCAATGTCGCCATTGATGACGCCGTCGATAATGCTAACGCTTGTGGTTTCTTCATTGCTGACATGAATTTCAGAACTGGTGTATCAGAGAAAAATTTAACTACCAGTGGATAGAAGATAAAGCCATAGATAATAATCGCAGCAATATAAACAACGAATAGTTTCATTACTACAGCTAGCGCACTAAAACCAAACGTACCAACTGATTCTGCCATCAGACCAAATACACCAATTGGGGCAATAACCATCACACAGTTAATCATCCAAACGAATGCATCAATAATGGTCTGTAAGCCATCCATAATTGGTTTTGCACGTTTACGCTCAACTTTCGTTAACGCAATACCAAAGAAGATACTGAATACTAAAATTTGGAGAATGTTACCACTGGTTAACGCACTAAAGACGTTAGTTGGGATCATGCCAATTATAGTCTCAAATACACCGGGCAGTGCACCCTGTTCAGCGGTTACAGCAACGAGACCAACTGTATTTTGAGAGAAATCAACACCAACACCTGGTTCAAATACGGTACCCATCACTAACGCCAGTGCAACAGCAATCGCAGACGTCAACATGAAGAATACAAATGTACCGACGCCAATTTTACCGGCAGAAGGACTATCACCGAGATTCGCCGCACCCGCAATAATCGATACCGCAACAAGTGGGATAACTAACATTTTGATCAGATTAATGAACAAGGCACCCAGTGGCGCAAAAATGGCAGCGCCTTCACCCATAAAGGCACCGACAGCAGCACCGATAATCATAGCAACTACAACTTGAAACCCAATATTTTTAACCAGACTATTTTTATCCTTAAGCAAAACACTCTCCTAATAAGGCTTTATGCGATATATTATACGCTAACAAAAACGCGGCGAAGATAACACAACAAGTTAGCTATAAATGTGATCAAACGCCAACTTTTTAAGTCCATGTTTGCAAAATCGATAACAAAGCAGTGCCTTTTTAGGATAAATGATAATCTAGGGTCTAAATCTACGATCCATCAATCTTGATTAAGTAATGCCATTAATCCACTCACACGTTCCGTACGTAATTTGATCGCTTTTTTCAGTACAGTGACGTTAGTAAATATGTCTAGTTTCTCTTTTGCACGGGTAATACCGGTATAAACGAGCTCTCTGGTTAGCACCGGGTTAAAGCGATTTGGTAGTATCATTACCGTATGTCGAAACTCAGACCCCTGCGATTTATGGATCGTCATCGCAAAGACAGTTTGATGTGGCGGCAATCTGCTAGGTAAAAAAGACTGCACATTACCGTCCGCCATTTCAAAATAAACCCGCATGCGATCATCTTCATCTAGCATACAAATGCCAATGTCACCATTGTATAAACCGAGACCATGATCGTTATTGGTGATCATGATCGGTCTGCCCGCATACCATTCAGACTGATTTTTACGGATCTTACGCGCCGACTGTAACGCCTTTTCGATGCGTTGATTTAAACCATGTACACCGAAGTCCCCCTCTCTGATCGCAGTTAGAATTTGAAAATCATTAAAACTGCGCAATATTGATTTAGCTTCGTCTTCGCTCGGTGATACCACAACCTTAGCAAGGTAATCTTGATAACCTTGTTTCGCCATTGTGATTAGTGCGTCGTAGGTTTCTGTCGATAACGGGTGCAAGTGAATATCATCGTGTTGATTTTCCCAAACACGATCAAACTCATTCAGATCACCTCGATTCACCGCGCTAGCTAAACAGCCAATACCGGATTCGGCATCAAAACGATAACTCTTACGTAATAAACACAAACTGTCATAAATAGCCGCTGCATCAGAGGCTTGATATTGACTCAGTTCATAGTCAGTAATCTTCGATAACCAGTTAGCTTGCTCTGCCGAATAACCGGACTCAGCATAAGCACAAATATCCGCCAATACAGAACCCGCTTCTACCGAGGCAAGTTGATCTTTATCGCCTAACAGTATCAATCGTGCATGCGGTGGTAATGCCGCTAACAACTTTGCCATTAGCGGTAAATCCACCATCGAGGCTTCATCTACCACCAACACATCAAGATGTAAGGGATTATCTTTATTATGACGAAATGCTTGTCGATTCGGGATAACACCTAATAATCTGTGTATCGTTCCCGCTTGCTCGGGGATAAGATCCGCGACGCTAACGTGTAAATCGAGTTTACCTTTGGCACCCGCAATCGATTCAGTTAACCGTGCAGCGGCTTTACCAGTTGGTGCTACAAGTTTAATGGTTAACGCTTGTTGCGCTAATAATCCCTGTTCGATTAATAACGCTAACAACTTGGTTACTGTTGTGGTTTTACCTGTACCCGGCCCCCCAGAGATAACTGAAAAGTGACGAGTAGCAGCAACCGCCACCGATAACTTTTGCCAGTTTAAGCAGTATGCTTCAGGTATTAAACTATCCAATGCATGTAGTTCTTGGGCATTTTTAGCCGTAAGTAATACCTGCTCAACATCCTGCCAACTAATCCGGCCTTTCTTCACCACATCAAGATATTTAGCCACAAATGTTTGCGCACTAAAATGACTTTCTCGCTCTTTGGCAAGTATAGGAAATAGGAAACCATAATCACGTTTGAACAAACGATTAAGACTGGCACTTAAATCAGGTTGCTGACTTTGTTTTGCCAAATCTTTTAATTGTTGCGCAACTTGTAACTCATAAGCCCAGTATCGCTGTAAATATAATTTATTGGCATCGTTCACAAACTGTAATGGTGCCGACTCACCAACCACCAACGAATTTTCTAATAATGTCGGCCAAGTAATGCTACGACTCGGGACTTCAGCCAGTAACAGATGTGAACGGGTTAAATTCAAATCAAATAACGCATTGCTGTCTATATTTTTTAAATCAATACAGACATGCCCTTTACCCAGTTGATAACTGGTTAAGCAAGCTAATAAAATAATAGCGGGGTCAGATTCATAATTACTGATAAAACGAGCAAACTGGTAATCCAATTGACGAATTTTATTTTCGTTGGCTAATTCTTTGAGACAATGAAGTACACTCATGATGCGAGTTCTCCTAAAAATAAGTCATCTAACTGCATAACAAAGTCGAATGATGGTTTAGTAAAGAATACGCCATATTGATCACCTGTTTCGACTTGCATGCCACGTAAGAACAAATAATAAACGCCACCGAAATGTTGCTCATAGTTGTAATCTGGGATACGTGAACGTAAGAAACGGTGTAACGCTAAGGTATACAGTTGGTACTGCAGTTCATATCTGTGCTCAATCATCACCTGATTAATCGCCCCAAAGGTATAATCCGCTTGGCTGTCACCTAAATGATTCGATTTATAATCCAGAACGTAATAACGACCTTCATAAACAAACACCAGATCGATAAAACCTTTTAACATGCCACTCACTTGCTGAAAATCAAGATCTCCAGCCTGCTGAGAAAGGCCATCATGCTGCTTGATCAATGTATTTAAATCATCACAGTTAAGCGATGAAATTGGCATAAAGAATTCCATCTCCACTTTTTTCTGGGTTGGCGTTAACTGGCGTAAACTAAAGCCATCCTGCAATGGACAATCCAGTACTTGGTTAACCAGTTCAAGTAATACTGGCAACCAAGCTAAGTCATACCCTTCGCGCTCGAGCAGTTGTAATATTTGCTCGGTGAGCATGTCTTCATCAACATTGGAAAAATCAATGTGCTCAAACACCGTATGCAATAAGGTACCGGCTGCAGCACCACGCGGGAAACTAAAAATATCCCAACGAATTTCCTGTTCATCTTCTTTTTCGGTATCCACTTCAGCATCGAATCCCGGTAATTCTAGCGATGCGTCATAGCTAGAATGACGGTTACCATGACTATGGCGAGATAATGCAGAATAACTCGTTACCCACCAGTTTTTACTAATCGGGTTTGTCATCGTCTTAGCTTGATAAACCACAGGCGGTGCAACGATGGGTTGATAAGCATCGACCGCCGCTAACGGTAGAGATACTACATCAACACAAGTCTGCTGCTCGGCAAGTTTTTCGATACAGGCTCTAAATTCAGTATCTTTGCACTCTTCGCCTTGCTGTAATAAATATCCCATCGCATTTAAGTGCATTTTATTATGAGAATTACCCATTTTAACAGCACCTAAGCCTAACCAAGTAGCATAAACACCCCGCGTTAATGCCACATATAACAGACGTAGATCTTCAGCAAGACGTTCTTGGTCAGCTTGTTCTTTCGCAGTCTCTAACGCTTCTTCGTCATCTAAATCAAGATGCACATAAGTATGGCCATCCTGATGATAAAGTGGGGTTGATGCTTGTCTTGTCGCACAAATAAACGGCAGGAATACTAAATTATATTCCAGCCCTTTTGATTTATGGATCGTCACGACCTGTACGAGATCGGCTTCACTTTCTAAACGAACCAGCTGCTCTTGCGCATCACTATTTGGGTTTTCAATTTTTTCACCAAACCAGCGGAACAGGCTATACTCACCATCTAATTCCAAACTCGCTTCTTGTAATAATTCGCCCAAATGCAGAACATCAGTCAAACGCCTATCACCACCTTGGGCTGAGAGCATGATCGCGGCAATATTTTGCTGATTAAGTAATAACCTTAATGCTGGTAAAAATCCTTGCCACTGTAGGGTATTTTGATATTGCTTAAATTCCGCAACGGTTTGTTCCCAGACTTTTTCATCATTACTCAGTTGGTCTAACTCAATAGCAGGTTTCTCAAAAATAGCGGTCGCTAATGCCGCTCGTAATAAACCTTCATCTTCAGGATTCAAAATAGCGGCAAAAATATGATACAACTCGCGCGCTTCACGGGTTGCAAATACACTTTCACGGTTCGACATATATACACTAGGGACAGATAAAGCATCGAGCTGGTCACGCACTAACTTAGCTTCCGCCCCCGTTCGCACAAGAACAGCAATATCTCCCGCTTTAACGGGCCGACCAGATAACATCGCATTACCTTGCTGCGCATCTGTCAATAATGTCGCAATCTGATTAGCGGTCGCTTTAGCATAGACTTGTTGATACAGGCCCTTGGTCATATTTTTCTGACCTTCTTCTTCGTGTAACCAAAGCTGTAACGCTGCAGGTTCAACACCATTCAATAACAAAGGTTTACTTTTACCTTGCGATTCAACAGGCTGAAAACTAATGCTGTCTTCATAAATGAAAGGTTTATTAGCATGTCCAAACACACGGTTTACCGCACTGACCATCGCAGTCGAAGAACGCCAATTTTTAGCTAAGGTGTAATGATCATCAACATTTTCACGGGCTTGCATATAGGTAAAAATATCTGCGCCACGGAAACTATAAATAGCTTGTTTCGGATCACCAATCATAAATAAACCAGCACCATCTTGTTTACTGTAGATAGTATTAAAAATATCGTATTGCTGCTGATCTGTATCTTGAAATTCATCAATCATGGCAATCGGATATTGGCTGCGAATACATTCAGCTAAACTCACAGCTTGATCGCCCACTAATGCCTCAGATAATCCCGACAACAGATCATCAAAAGACAATAGCTGTGATTGATTTTTGGTTTTCATCACACGAGCACGCACGTACTCAACCGCTTTCACAATAAAACAATCTTTAAGTGATAATGGCTGTTCTAATAAGACTTCAATATCGCAGAACACTGGATGCTCTGGTGATTGCTTGCCTTTTTTAGTTTTAGCGCTTAAAGCATGCTGGGCAAATTTAACGATACTATCAGGTAAGTCATTTTGCTTAGTTTCTGATTGCGACCAACTGAGCATTTCATTTAGCCACTTTGCTACGCTAGCAACACGATAACTATTGCCATTCAAGTTACCCGCTTGAATTAATTCACAGAGCTCACTGGCATTTGTAAACCATGCGTCTTTGACCTGCTGAATCGATAAAATTAATTTATCGTAACTCTGCTCAATATCGTCACTGCCAGTTTTAGCAATAAACTCGATATCTGTATTAGATAAGTATCCCGAAATATCGCGCAGCAGTGCTTGTGGCGAGGACCAGAAGCTATGTACCATATCAATCATACCGTCTTTATAACGATAGAAATGACTACGCCAAAAATCAGCAATAGCATTAAATTTTAGCTGCGATTCATCAGTAATAAATTCGCTTTCAAATAATGCCCCGGACTCAAATGCATTTTGCTTCAGCATACGCTGACAAAAGCCATGAATGGTATAAATAGCCGCTTCATCCATCTGCCTTTCTGCGGCCAATAATGATTTAGCACAACGCGCATAATCCTGAACGTGGGTATCAGCCAGTAACAGATTAATCACCGGATCATCACTATAGCCAATACTAAAAGCAATACGTGCTTGATGAATACGAGCCCGAATGCGATCACGTAATTCAGCCGTTGCCGCTTCTGTAAATGTTACTACCAATATTTGGTCTACATTTAATGCTTCGATTTGACCTTCTTTGTTATAAGCATTATCGCCGCCGTGCCCTAACAGCAAGCGCAAATATAAACTGGCAATAGTAAACGTTTTACCTGTACCTGCAGATGCTTCGATCAGACGTTCACCATAGAGGGGGAACGTCATCGCATTAAGAATATTTACGTCAGCCATTATTCAGCATCCTCCAGGTATTCAAATATTGGAAATAACACCGACTCTGAAGACGCAGACATTAATTTATATACCTCGTCATTTAAGCGTGGGAAACTACGTTGTAAATAGTCATCGGCATTTTCACCCATACGGTTATAGCCACCTTCGAAATTCAATACAGCTTCCGACCTTAATTTATAATCATCAGGTTCGGCTGTTGTACATTTAGTTTTTGCCCAAGTCCAACCAGTTTTAGGAAATAAGCCCAAAGGCTGACAACAACCATCGTTATAGACCTCAAGTAATTGAAACAACAATTCTCTCGCCCGAGGTTGCTCAATAACTCGAAGTCGTTGCACAACAGGTTTACCCGCAGTTAAATGGACAAGCGTTGTCGCTGCCGGATTTTTAATGCTAATACAGAAACATAAATGTTCTAACCAAACTTGCAGATAATCTTTACCATTAAAGCCACTTGGCTTATGTCGCACTAAGCCACCGTTGTATATTTGTTTTAACCAACCAACTAAACGGCCTGAAACCAAAGGAATATCGACTTCTATATCATCATTACAATTTGTTAATAAAGGCATTAATACCTGAGCAAGCTGACTAACAGTAGTGACTTCTTTATCTAATGAAATCTGTCCAAACCGACCAAGTGGTAAACGTCCAGAAGCAACCAAGCGTTCTGTCACTAAGTTAATTTCGCCTCCCATCAATTCCGTTTCCAATAATTGCGCTTTAAGGTGATATTTTTCTAAGTTATCAACATCAAACGGTTCGTCATCGAGCACATCAAGACTGGCCTGATTAAAATAAACTTTTAAACGTCGGTTAAAGAAATACTTAGTTGGATGGCGATAAAAACGTAATAGTTCAGCTAACTCGACCTCTTGCATATCATCGTTAGGGATTAACGCTGGTAGCGGTTCCGTCAGAAATTGTCTTAATTCTTCAGCGGGGGCTAACGCAGGTAACCACTCTTTGGCAAAAGAACAAGGCGCTAGCGGATCAAAATAACGGGCATCAAATGGCTGTAAAGCATGCTGCTGAATGAGATGCATCAATAATTTTTTCGCTGATTCATCTGGCGACAAGCCCTCATCACCGGTAATACAAAAACTTTGCTGACAATACTGTAATAATTCAGTTATTAACACTGATGGCAGGCGTTCACTCTTATCGCGAATACTACTGCCAATATAGCTGATATATAATTTACTTTGGGCTGAAATCAGCGCTTCCAAAAATAAATAACGGTCATCATCACGGCGACTACGATCCCCCTGTTTATGATCGTTAGCCATTAAATCAAAACCCATTGGCGGAATTGAGCGTGGATAAACACCATCATTCATACCAAGTAAACAGATAACTTTAAACGGAATTGAACGCATCGGCATTAGGGTACAGAAGTTAACTTGACCTGCGAGAAATTTTTGACTTGCACCGGCTTGTGATAACGCATTATTTAAATAATCACGTAATACTAACGGAGTGATTTGTTTGTCATAACTGGCACTTTTTAATTGCTCATCTAAATGTGAAAAAGCATCTCGAATCATTTTTATTGATTGCTCATCATCCACATCAATTTTATAAAAACTATCGATCAGCGTATTACCTAACTTGATCCAGTCTGCTATCGATTTAGGATCTTGTAATAACGTAAGACTATCTAATAATGCTTCAATAAAGTGAGCTAATTTACCGAGTAGTTCAGCTTCAATCCCCTGCACTTCTTGATAAGGCAATATGCCTTGATAAATATCATCACCACCATAAGCGTAACCTAGCAACATACGATGTAAGCCAAATAGCCAAGTATTTTGTTTCATCCCCGGTAAGTCAAAACGAGTTGCATCATCTTCATCTAAGCCCCAGCGAATACCAGATTCATCAATCCATTGACGTAATCGGTTAAACTCATCAGGCGTAATAGCAAAACGTGCCAATACAGCCGGTACTTCCAATAACGACAGCAATTCAGATACGTTACAACGCGATAAAGGTAGCGCTAGCAATTGTAAAAAACTAAGTAAAATAGGATTATCATACTGCGCGCCACTATCAGAGATAGAAAACGGAATATACCGTTCATCATAACGGTCCATCGCACCAAACACGGCTTGAATATAAGGACTGTAACCATTTACATCAGGCATCATGATAACCACATCTCGGGGATTAAGATCTGGGTTTGCCGAAAACATAGTAAGCAAATTATTATGTAATACTTCTATTTCCCGCATTGGGCTATGACAGCTATGCAGTTCCAGTGACGTGTCTTCAGGATTAATAGGGAGTTTATAACGACTATCTCGTGTATTGGCATCCTTTTGCGAAACATTAAACTCTGCCATACTGCGATCAGCCAAATCTAAAATATCACGCTGAATACTTGCAAGTAGTCCATCATCGGTCGGTTGCACAAAAACATCTAACTCCTGACAACCAAAACCTGTCAATAACGCTAAATTATCGCGACCCAGTTTACCCATAGACGCAAGTAGTGGATTACCCACTTTAAATGCGTCATCTTCATCAAAGAGAGCACGAACAGTTTGTTCATCATTGGCGCTGACTTTGTCACTCATACCGAGCGTTACATTGTGGTGATTAACCATGGTACGTTGCTTTAACAGCCATTTAGGATCAATTAAATCCCCCCAGTACAAGCGACAAGGGTTCGATAACATAAAGTGTATTTCAGTATGCATACCAAGTGCTTGTAATGCATCTAAATAACGCGGTGGTAATGCAGATACCCCGAATACAAAAATACGATCAGGTAGCAGCTTGGCATCAAAAGTTGAGCTATTCAGACGGGCGATAAATTGATCATATAAGTTGGCTCGGTGATAATGAGATTGTCCCAACGCGTCTGTTTTAGCAACTAATTCACGCCATAGTAATGGCTGCCAAGGATGAGTATCGGCATGCATATTATCACCACCTTCCCATCCCGCGATCCACTCAGGTCGGTACACCAAATATTGGTCAAACGTGTCCGATATTTTTTGACAGAGTTGAAATAAGCGGTAATCATCTTGATCATCCGCTAAATAATGCTTTAACGATTCGAATTCAGGTAGCACTAACAACTCAGGAAGTATTAGCATTAACTTCCAAGACATCGCCTCTTTATTAAATGCACTTTTGTCGGGAATGTCAGGCAATACTTTTTGGAACATCTTCCAAATAAAAGAAGCTGGTAATGGGAAGGTAATATTAGCCGATATGCCCATCGACTTTGCCAACTCCATTTTCACCCATTGCGCCATACCTGGACTTTGTACTAAAACTTGCTCTTCGACAAAAGGGTCGGCAAGTGGATCTTTCGCAATAAAGTGAGCCATTAGCTCTTTTAAAATATCTAACTGATTCGAATGATAAAGATTAAACACGGTAACTCCAGACTGATAACCTACTGGAATTGTGGGGCATACGAACTCACTATGCAATGTAGAAAAAACGACATGTTGGTTTTTGCGACAGAAATATGAAAACGAACTCCTAGATGAAACTAAAAGCGCAGAGATTCACGGTCTTTATCATTTAAACAGAAAATATTACGAATCCCAAATACACAAAAACCAGCCCACGGCTGGTTTTTTTATTGTCTATCACTGGGCTTAATTCAAGCCGGCGTAAAGTTTGTAATTTAACATAAGCAATATCCTTATCTTTAAATTACAGACACAAAAAAGCCGATATCATTGCTGATATCGGCTCTCTCTAATTTGGCGCTTGGCGATGCCCTACTCTCACATGGGGAAGCCCCACACTACCATCGGCGTTATTACGTTTCACTACTGAGTTCGGAATGGGATCAGGTGGTACCGCAACACTATGGTCACCAAGCAAATTTGGTTTGCTTTCAAGTTGTATCTTTAAAATCTGAAAAGCTATAAATAAAGAAGTCTTTAAAACCTATCTTTCGATAAATAGTAGTGTTCAATCTATTCTTAAGTCGATATTTCAATTAATCATACTTTAATTTGTATGGTTAAGCCTCACGGGTAATTAGTACAAGTTAGCTCAATGCCTCACAGCACTTACACACCTTGCCTATCAACGTTGTAGTCTCCAACGGCCCTTCAGGGGACTTAAAGTCCCAGTGAGAACTCATCTCGAGGCCTGCTTCCCGCTTAGATGCTTTCAGCGGTTATCAGTTCCGAACTTAGCTACCGGGCAATGCTATTGGCATAACAACCCGAACACCAGTGGTTCGTCCACTCCGGTCCTCTCGTACTAGGAGCAGCTCCTCTCAATTCTCAAACGCCCACGGCAGATAGGGACCGAACTGTCTCACGACGTTCTAAACCCAGCTCGCGTACCACTTTAAATGGCGAACAGCCATACCCTTGGGACCAACTTCAGCCCCAGGATGTGATGAGCCGACATCGAGGTGCCAAACACCGCCGTCGATATGAACTCTTGGGCGGTATCAGCCTGTTATCCCCGGAGTACCTTTTATCCGTTGAGCGATGGCCCTTCCATTCAGAACCACCGGATCACTAAGACCTACTTTCGTACCTGCTCGACGTGTCTGTCTCGCAGTTAAGCTGGCTTATGCCTTTGCACTAACCACATGATGTCCAACCATGTTTAGCCAACCTTCGTGCTCCTCCGTTACTCTTTGGGAGGAGACCGCCCCAGTCAAACTACCCACCAGACACTGTCCGCAATCCCGATAAGGGACCTACGTTAGAACATCAAACGTACAAGGGTGGTATTTCAAGGTTGACTCCACATCATCTAGCGACAATGCTTCAACGTCTCCCACCTATCCTACACATGTAGGTTCAATGTTCAGTGCCAAGCTATAGTAAAGGTTCACGGGGTCTTTCCGTCTAGCCGCGGGTACACTGCATCTTAACAGCGATTTCAATTTCACTGAGTCTCGGGTGGAGACAGCGTGGCCATCATTACGCCATTCGTGCAGGTCGGAACTTACCCGACAAGGAATTTCGCTACCTTAGGACCGTTATAGTTACGGCCGCCGTTTACCGGGGCTTCGATCATGAGCTTCGACCTAAGTCTAACCCAATCAATTAACCTTCCGGCACCGGGCAGGCGTCACACCGTATACGTCATCTTTCGATTTTGCACAGTGCTGTGTTTTTAATAAACAGTTGCAGCCACCATTTCTCTGCGACCGACAATAGCTTACGGAGCAAGTCCTTCACCATCATCGGCGTACCTTCTCCCGAAGTTACGGTACCATTTTGCCTAGTTCCTTCACCCGAGTTCTCTCAAGCGCCTTAGTATTCTCTACCTAACCACCTGTGTCGGTTTGGGGTACGATTCTCTTATATCTGAAGCTTAGAGGTTTTTCCTGGAAGCCGGGTATCAACTACTTCATCTCCGTAGAGACTCGTCATCAGCTCTCAGCCTTAATGTGCGCCCGGATTTACCTAAGCACACAGCCTACAACCTTAAACATGGACAACCATCGCCATGCTAGCCTAACCTTCTCCGTCACCCCATCGCAATATAAGTGAGTACAGGAATATTAACCTGTTTCCCATCGACTACGCCTTTCGGCCTCGCCTTAGGGGTCGACTCACCCTGCCCCGATTAACGTTGGACAGGAACCCTTGGTCTTTCGGCGTGGAGGTTTTTCACCCCCATTATCGTTACTCATGTCAACATTCGCACTTCTGATACCTCCAGCAAGCTTCTCAACTCACCTTCGACGGCTTACAGAACGCTCCTCTACCATGCAAGAACAAGTCTTGCATCCGTAGCTTCGGTGGTATGTTTAGCCCCGTTAAATCTTCCGCGCAGACCGACTCGACCAGTGAGCTATTACGCTTTCTTTAAAAGATGGCTGCTTCTAAGCCAACTTCCTGGCTGTCTGAGCCTTTCCACATCGTTTCCCACTTAACATACACTTTGGGACCTTAGCTGACGGTCTGGGTTGTTTCCCTTTCCACGACGGACGTTAGCACCCGCCGTGTGTCTCCCGCGATTGAACTTATTGGTATTCGGAGTTTGCAAAGGGTTGGTAAGTCGGGATGACCCCCTAGCCTTAACAGTGCTCTACCCCCAATAGTTAGACGCGAGGCGCTACCTAAATAGCTTTCGAGGAGAACCAGCTATCTCCCGGTTTGATTGGCCTTTCACCCCCAGCCACAAGTCATCCGCTAATTTTTCAACATTAGTCGGTTCGGTCCTCCAGTTGATGTTACTCAACCTTCAACCTGCCCATGGCTAGATCACCGGGTTTCGGGTCTAATCCCAGCAACTATTCGCGCAGTTAACACTCGGTTTCCCTACGGCTCCGCTATTCGCTTAACCTTGCTACTGAAATTAAGTCGTTGACCCATTATACAAAAGGTACGCAGTCACAGAACAAGTCTGCTCCCACTGCTTGTACGTATACGGTTTCAGGTTCTATTTCACTCCCCTCACAGGGGTTCTTTTCGCCTTTCCCTCACGGTACTGGTTCACTATCGGTCAGTCAGTAGTATTTAGCCTTGGAAGATGGTCCTCCCATATTCAAACAGCATATCACGTGTGCCGTCCTACTCGATTTCACAGTAAGGTCGTTTTCATGTACGGGACTATCACCCTGTATCGTGAAACTTTCCAGAATCTTCCACTAACTTCCAAACTGCTTAAGGGCTAGACCCCGTTCGCTCGCCGCTACTAAGGGTATCTCTATTGATTTCTTTTCCTCGGGGTACTTAGATGTTTCAGTTCTCCCGGTTCGCTTCGCAACGCTATGTATTCACGTTACGATACTCTACAAAGTAGAGTGGGTTCCCCCATTCGGAAATCTGTGGATTAACGCTTTTTATCAACTCCCCACAGCTTAACGCAGATTAACACGTCCTTCATCGCCTCTGACTGCCTAGGCATCCACCGTATACGCTTAGTCACTTAACCATACAATCTAAAGTCGACTGTACAATTGAAATAACTAGGTATTATCTAGTTTTTTTCGCCTCAAGAATACTCAAGAACACTATATTGTTATTACCGAAGTAATAACGTGTTTTAAGAACTTCTTTATTTATTCAGCTTTCCAAATTTTTAAAGAGCAATTTGCTAAAAAGCAAAGATAAGCATTCGCTGCTTAGCTTTGATTTTTAATCAGAAAGAAAAAATACTCCATCTTCCTTACAGAAGAAAGATGGTATCCCGTACGAGATTTGAACTCGTGTTACCGCCGTGAAAGGGCGGTGTCCTAGGCCTCTAGACGAACGGGACACTATTTACTTTCTACGTTTGGATTTCATCCCAAACGTTGTCTTATTTTCATAAGACTGTCTTTAACGTTTCTATTCAAGCAATTTGTGTGGGCACTTACAAAAATTAACAACTTTACGTAAGGAGGTGATCCAGCCCCAGGTTCCCCTAGGGCTACCTTGTTACGACTTCACCCCAGTCATGAACCACACCGTGGTCATCGCCCTCCCGAAGGTTAAGCTAATGACTTCTGGTGCAGCCCACTCCCATGGTGTGACGGGCGGTGTGTACAAGGCCCGGGAACGTATTCACCGTGACATTCTGATTCACGATTACTAGCGATTCCGACTTCATGGGGTCGAGTTGCAGACCCCAATCCGGACTACGACGCACTTTATGGGATTCGCTTACCATTGCTGGTTTGCAGCCCTTTGTATGCGCCATTGTAGCACGTGTGTAGCCCTACTCGTAAGGGCCATGATGACTTGACGTCGTCCCCACCTTCCTCCGGTTTATCACCGGCAGTCTCCTTAGAGTTCCCACCATTACGTGCTGGCAAATAAGGATAGGGGTTGCGCTCGTTGCGGGACTTAACCCAACATTTCACAACACGAGCTGACGACAGCCATGCAGCACCTGTCTCATAGTTCCCGAAGGCACCAATCCATCTCTGAAAAGTTCTATGGATGTCAAGAGTAGGTAAGGTTCTTCGCGTTGCATCGAATTAAACCACATGCTCCACCGCTTGTGCGGGCCCCCGTCAATTCATTTGAGTTTTAACCTTGCGGCCGTACTCCCCAGGCGGTCTACTTAATGCGTTAGCTTAAGAGCCCAGTTCTCAAGGAACCAAACTCCGAGTAGACATCGTTTACGGCGTGGACTACCGGGGTATCTAATCCCGTTTGCTACCCACGCTTTCGCATCTGAGCGTCAGTTACTTGCCAGGTGGCCGCCTTCGCCACTGGTATTCCTTCAGATCTCTACGCATTTCACCGCTACACCTGAAATTCTACCACCCTCTCAAGAACTCTAGTTTGCCAGTTCGAAATGCAGTTCCCAGGTTGAGCCCGGGGCTTTCACATCTCGCTTAACAAACCGCCTGCATGCGCTTTACGCCCAGTAATTCCGATTAACGCTTGCACCCTCCGTATTACCGCGGCTGCTGGCACGGAGTTAGCCGGTGCTTCTTCTGCGAGTAACGTCACAGCAGTAGAGTATTAATCTACTGCCTTTCCTCCTCGCTGAAAGTACTTTACAACCCTAAGGCCTTCTTCATACACGCGGTATGGCTGCATCAGGGTTTCCCCCATTGTGCAATATTCCCCACTGCTGCCTCCCGTAGGAGTCTGGACCGTGTCTCAGTTCCAGTGTGGCTGATCATCCTCTCAGACCAGCTAGGGATCGTCGCCTTGGTGAGCTCTTACCTCACCAACAAGCTAATCCCACTTGGGCTCATCTAGTCGCGAGAGCTTTCAAGAAGAGGCCCCCTTTCACCCGTAGGTCGTATGCGGTATTAGCAGTCGTTTCCAACTGTTGTCCCCCTCGACTAGGCAGATTCCCAAGCATTACTCACCCGTCCGCCGCTCGACGCCAGAATAGCAAGCTATTCTTCGTTTCCGCTCGACTTGCATGTGTTAAGCCTACCGCCAGCGTTCAATCTGAGCCATGATCAAACTCTTCAATTAAAAGTTTTTTGACTAATCAACGTTGTTGATTAAGTCGGCTCAATGAATTCTGTACTTCAACAACAAACCGAGGTTTGTTGTTTATAAAACCAAATCTTTCGATTTAATTTAATGTTCACAATTACATTGATATAATTTTTGGTCATTATATCTCTGCAAGTGCTCACACAGATTGCTTGAATAAATTGTTAAAGAGCATTGGCGTGTTAAACACGGCAATTTTCAAATATCACTCAAGGAGTGTTATCTGAAAATTGCTGTAACTATCGTTACAACAATTTAATTTGGCGCTTGGCGATGCCCTACTCTCACATGGGGAAGCCCCACACTACCATCGGCGTTATTACGTTTCACTACTGAGTTCGGAATGGGATCAGGTGGTACCGCAACACTATGGTCACCAAGCAAATTTGGTTTGCTTTCAAGTTGTATCTTTAAAATCTGAAAAGCTATAAATAAAGAAGTCTTTAAAACATAAAGTGTTCTGTCTATTCTTAAGTCGATATTTCAATTAATCATACTTTAATTTGTATGGTTAAGCCTCACGGGTAATTAGTACAAGTTAGCTCAATGCCTCACAGCACTTACACACCTTGCCTATCAACGTTGTAGTCTCCAACGGCCCTTCAGGGGACTTAAAGTCCCAGTGAGAACTCATCTCGAGGCCTGCTTCCCGCTTAGATGCTTTCAGCGGTTATCAGTTCCGAACTTAGCTACCGGGCAATGCTATTGGCATAACAACCCGAACACCAGTGGTTCGTCCACTCCGGTCCTCTCGTACTAGGAGCAGCTCCTCTCAATTCTCAAACGCCCACGGCAGATAGGGACCGAACTGTCTCACGACGTTCTAAACCCAGCTCGCGTACCACTTTAAATGGCGAACAGCCATACCCTTGGGACCAACTTCAGCCCCAGGATGTGATGAGCCGACATCGAGGTGCCAAACACCGCCGTCGATATGAACTCTTGGGCGGTATCAGCCTGTTATCCCCGGAGTACCTTTTATCCGTTGAGCGATGGCCCTTCCATTCAGAACCACCGGATCACTAAGACCTACTTTCGTACCTGCTCGACGTGTCTGTCTCGCAGTTAAGCTGGCTTATGCCTTTGCACTAACCACATGATGTCCAACCATGTTTAGCCAACCTTCGTGCTCCTCCGTTACTCTTTGGGAGGAGACCGCCCCAGTCAAACTACCCACCAGACACTGTCCGCAATCCCGATAAGGGACCTACGTTAGAACATCAAACGTACAAGGGTGGTATTTCAAGGTTGACTCCACATCATCTAGCGACAATGCTTCAACGTCTCCCACCTATCCTACACATGTAGGTTCAATGTTCAGTGCCAAGCTATAGTAAAGGTTCACGGGGTCTTTCCGTCTAGCCGCGGGTACACTGCATCTTAACAGCGATTTCAATTTCACTGAGTCTCGGGTGGAGACAGCGTGGCCATCATTACGCCATTCGTGCAGGTCGGAACTTACCCGACAAGGAATTTCGCTACCTTAGGACCGTTATAGTTACGGCCGCCGTTTACCGGGGCTTCGATCATGAGCTTCGACCTAAGTCTAACCCAATCAATTAACCTTCCGGCACCGGGCAGGCGTCACACCGTATACGTCATCTTTCGATTTTGCACAGTGCTGTGTTTTTAATAAACAGTTGCAGCCACCATTTCTCTGCGACCGACAATAGCTTACGGAGCAAGTCCTTCACCATCATCGGCGTACCTTCTCCCGAAGTTACGGTACCATTTTGCCTAGTTCCTTCACCCGAGTTCTCTCAAGCGCCTTAGTATTCTCTACCTAACCACCTGTGTCGGTTTGGGGTACGATTCTCTTATATCTGAAGCTTAGAGGTTTTTCCTGGAAGCCGGGTATCAACTACTTCATCTCCGTAGAGACTCGTCATCAGCTCTCAGCCTTAATGTGCGCCCGGATTTACCTAAGCACACAGCCTACAACCTTAAACATGGACAACCATCGCCATGCTAGCCTAACCTTCTCCGTCACCCCATCGCAATATAAGTGAGTACAGGAATATTAACCTGTTTCCCATCGACTACGCCTTTCGGCCTCGCCTTAGGGGTCGACTCACCCTGCCCCGATTAACGTTGGACAGGAACCCTTGGTCTTTCGGCGTGGAGGTTTTTCACCCCCATTATCGTTACTCATGTCAACATTCGCACTTCTGATACCTCCAGCAAGCTTCTCAACTCACCTTCGACGGCTTACAGAACGCTCCTCTACCATGCAAGAACAAGTCTTGCATCCGTAGCTTCGGTGGTATGTTTAGCCCCGTTAAATCTTCCGCGCAGACCGACTCGACCAGTGAGCTATTACGCTTTCTTTAAAAGATGGCTGCTTCTAAGCCAACTTCCTGGCTGTCTGAGCCTTTCCACATCGTTTCCCACTTAACATACACTTTGGGACCTTAGCTGACGGTCTGGGTTGTTTCCCTTTCCACGACGGACGTTAGCACCCGCCGTGTGTCTCCCGCGATTGAACTTATTGGTATTCGGAGTTTGCAAAGGGTTGGTAAGTCGGGATGACCCCCTAGCCTTAACAGTGCTCTACCCCCAATAGTTAGACGCGAGGCGCTACCTAAATAGCTTTCGAGGAGAACCAGCTATCTCCCGGTTTGATTGGCCTTTCACCCCCAGCCACAAGTCATCCGCTAATTTTTCAACATTAGTCGGTTCGGTCCTCCAGTTGATGTTACTCAACCTTCAACCTGCCCATGGCTAGATCACCGGGTTTCGGGTCTAATCCCAGCAACTATTCGCGCAGTTAACACTCGGTTTCCCTACGGCTCCGCTATTCGCTTAACCTTGCTACTGAAATTAAGTCGTTGACCCATTATACAAAAGGTACGCAGTCACAGAACAAGTCTGCTCCCACTGCTTGTACGTATACGGTTTCAGGTTCTATTTCACTCCCCTCACAGGGGTTCTTTTCGCCTTTCCCTCACGGTACTGGTTCACTATCGGTCAGTCAGTAGTATTTAGCCTTGGAAGATGGTCCTCCCATATTCAAACAGCATATCACGTGTGCCGTCCTACTCGATTTCACAGTAAGGTCGTTTTCATGTACGGGACTATCACCCTGTATCGTGAAACTTTCCAGAATCTTCCACTAACTTCCAAACTGCTTAAGGGCTAGACCCCGTTCGCTCGCCGCTACTAAGGGTATCTCTATTGATTTCTTTTCCTCGGGGTACTTAGATGTTTCAGTTCTCCCGGTTCGCTTCGCAACGCTATGTATTCACGTTACGATACTCTACAAAGTAGAGTGGGTTCCCCCATTCGGAAATCTGTGGATTAACGCTTTTTATCAACTCCCCACAGCTTAACGCAGATTAACACGTCCTTCATCGCCTCTGACTGCCTAGGCATCCACCGTATACGCTTAGTCACTTAACCATACAATCTAAAGTCGACCGTACAATTGAAATAACTAGGTATTATCTAGTTTTTTTTCGCCTCAAGAATACTCAAGAACACTATATTGTTATTACCGAAGTAATAACGTGTTTTAAGAACTTCTTTATTTATTCAGCTTTCCAAATTTTTAAAGAGCATTTGCTAAAAAGCAAAGTTTTCGTCTCTAACCCTGAATTTCAGAGTTAAAAAAACCAAAGTTAAGTCGCTTGCTATACATAAGCAGATTTAACTTTGGTCTCTTCCTGAGAACATGATGTGGTGGAGCTATGCGGGATCGAACCGCAGACCTCCTGCGTGCAAGGCAGGCGCTCTCCCAGCTGAGCTATAGCCCCACATCATTGTGGCTAGTAAATTGGTAGGACTGAGTAGATTTGAACTACCGACCTCACCCTTATCAGGGGCGCGCTCTAACCAACTGAGCTACAGTCCTACTGACATTTCTTACATGCTTTTCAACTTTCTATTCAAGCAATTTGTGTGGGCACTTACAAAAATTAACAACTTTACGTAAGGAGGTGATCCAGCCCCAGGTTCCCCTAGGGCTACCTTGTTACGACTTCACCCCAGTCATGAACCACACCGTGGTCATCGCCCTCCCGAAGGTTAAGCTAATGACTTCTGGTGCAGCCCACTCCCATGGTGTGACGGGCGGTGTGTACAAGGCCCGGGAACGTATTCACCGTGACATTCTGATTCACGATTACTAGCGATTCCGACTTCATGGGGTCGAGTTGCAGACCCCAATCCGGACTACGACGCACTTTATGGGATTCGCTTACCATTGCTGGTTTGCAGCCCTTTGTATGCGCCATTGTAGCACGTGTGTAGCCCTACTCGTAAGGGCCATGATGACTTGACGTCGTCCCCACCTTCCTCCGGTTTATCACCGGCAGTCTCCTTAGAGTTCCCACCATTACGTGCTGGCAAATAAGGATAAGGGTTGCGCTCGTTGCGGGACTTAACCCAACATTTCACAACACGAGCTGACGACAGCCATGCAGCACCTGTCTCATAGTTCCCGAAGGCACCAATTCATCTCTGAAAAGTTCTATGGATGTCAAGAGTAGGTAAGGTTCTTCGCGTTGCATCGAATTAAACCACATGCTCCACCGCTTGTGCGGGCCCCCGTCAATTCATTTGAGTTTTAACCTTGCGGCCGTACTCCCCAGGCGGTCTACTTAATGCGTTAGCTTAAGAGCCCAGTTCTCAAGGAACCAAACTCCGAGTAGACATCGTTTACGGCGTGGACTACCGGGGTATCTAATCCCGTTTGCTACCCACGCTTTCGCATCTGAGCGTCAGTTACTTGCCAGGTGGCCGCCTTCGCCACTGGTATTCCTTCAGATCTCTACGCATTTCACCGCTACACCTGAAATTCTACCACCCTCTCAAGAACTCTAGTTTGCCAGTTCGAAATGCAGTTCCCAGGTTGAGCCCGGGGCTTTCACATCTCGCTTAACAAACCGCCTGCATGCGCTTTACGCCCAGTAATTCCGATTAACGCTTGCACCCTCCGTATTACCGCGGCTGCTGGCACGGAGTTAGCCGGTGCTTCTTCTGCGAGTAACGTCACAGCAGTAGAGTATTAATCTACTGCCTTTCCTCCTCGCTGAAAGTACTTTACAACCCTAAGGCCTTCTTCATACACGCGGTATGGCTGCATCAGGGTTTCCCCCATTGTGCAATATTCCCCACTGCTGCCTCCCGTAGGAGTCTGGACCGTGTCTCAGTTCCAGTGTGGCTGATCATCCTCTCAGACCAGCTAGGGATCGTCGCCTTGGTGAGCTCTTACCTCACCAACAAGCTAATCCCACTTGGGCTCATCTAGTCGCGAGAGCTTTCAAGAAGAGGCCCCCTTTCACCCGTAGGTCGTATGCGGTATTAGCAGTCGTTTCCAACTGTTGTCCCCCTCGACTAGGCAGATTCCCAAGCATTACTCACCCGTCCGCCGCTCGACGCCAGAATAGCAAGCTATTCTTCGTTTCCGCTCGACTTGCATGTGTTAAGCCTACCGCCAGCGTTCAATCTGAGCCATGATCAAACTCTTCAATTAAAAGTTTTTGACTAATCAACGATGTTGATTAAGTCGGCTCAATGAATTCTGTACTTCAACAACAAACCGAGGTTTGTTGTTTATAAAACCAAATCTTTCGATTTAATTTAATGTTCACAATTACATTGATATAATTTTTGGTCATTATATCTCTGCAAGTGCTCACACAGATTGCTTGAATAAATTGTTAAAGAGCATTGACCTTGACGTCATCCGTCGTAGTCAGGCTGCGTATTCTACGCAAACCAATTTCGAAGTCAAGTACATATTTGCACTTTATTCCAGGAAGTTTAAAAAGTAACTTTCGATACTGATAAACACCTTTACTTAGCGGCTGTTGCCGTGTCAGTGAGGTCGCATTATAGAGAACTAATGACTTCAAGCAAGTGATTTCATTAATTAGTCACTAAAAACCAAGAATCCGCGTTACCAAGCTGTTAAACACACCTTAACGTATAAGAAGTAATCTATTTCTGATTGTATTCATTATAGACATACTGCATACCCGCTTTATTAAAGGCTACGACTTGATATGCATCACTCGCGCCGGGAACATCCATACCTGGTGCACTCTGTGGCATGCCGGGAGTTGCAATGCCAGTGACTCTTTTATTCTGAGCTAATAGCTTCTTGATATCAGCGGCAGGAACATGGCCTTCGATAGTATAATCATTAACTATTGCTGTATGACAAGATCGCAGGTTATGAGGTACGCCATATTGATTCTTTACATCACTCATATATTCATTGTTAATAACCGTTAATGAAAATCCCGCATCTTCCATTTGCTCAGCCCACTCTGTACAGCAACCACAATACTGCGATTTATATACAGTCATCTCTTCAGCCAATGCAGCACTACCAATTAAACTACTAGTGAGTAAGACAGGTTTTAAAATTTTAGCAATAAATGTCATCAGAAGATCCTAAAAAAAAGAAAATAATGATAAGCATTCCAGTTGAGGTAAGGTCAATTGCATTAAGAAGAGCGAATCAGCAAATTGTGATAAGCGTTTAGATATTGTCGACTCATATGAAGGTAGTTAAATTCATGCATAACACGGTCATAAGCAAAGGTAGTTTTAATTTGGCTTTGACTATGAATCAAACTTTTGGTTATTGCAGACTGTAAGGCATCGGGATCTTTAGGTGGAACTATCCACCCCCCACGACCATGTGCCAGCATATGTGGCATACCGCCAACATTAGTAACAACGCAAGGAACTCTAGCCTGCATAGCTTCTAGTAAAGCGATTGGTGTACCTTCTGTAATAGAGGGCATAACGAAAACATCAAAATGGCTAAAATAACTTGGTAGTGATTCTACAAAGCCAAATAGTAGGACATGTTCATCTAAATCCAACGTCCTGATTTTTTCTCGTAATCGATACTCCTCCCTACCGGCACCAAATATAACAAGTACAGTATTCGGATCATTTTTTATCAACTTGGGTAATGCGTCGATAAGTGTATCGAAACTTTTTTCAACAGCAAGACGACCTACAGCCATTAATCGTGTTGTTTTATTATGTAAAAAAGTACTTAAACGCTCTTCAATCTCACACATCGGCATGTAACCACCGATACCATTCTCAATAACCGTATATTGGTTTGCTTCTAACCCTTGAACACTTGGTAGATTAGTCATGTGCTGACTAACAAGAAAAACCCGATTTAATTGCTTTAATGAGTACTTATCCAAATATTGATAAAATGCCATTTTACTAAATCTAGGTGCGGATACATAACCATGTACGGTTGAACAAAAACATTTAAAGCGGTTTCGTTTCAACATCAAACCAAACAGTATATTGAATTTATAACCGTGAGAGTGGACAATATCAAACCTATTTTTCTCGGCAAATTTTTTTATATAATGACTGATACAAAAATATTCGAGTTTATTTACCCTAATTAAATTGACCGTTATGCCGTATTGGCGACAAATTGTTTCAAACTCTTTTTCTGCCTGTCCTTTATAACCAAAGCTAAGCAAAGCGGCTTCATGCCCAAGTACCTTCAAACCGAGCATTAATTCAATTAAAACTCTTTCAGCACCATAAAAACCACCACTTTCGATCACGTGTAAAATTTTCATTCTCATAATATCCTTATCATTAACTTACACAGCGTCCTTTCCTCTTTTTTATACTGTTAAGTTGTAATACTTTCCGCAGATATATATCACTAATTGTTTGCCAGCGATAATCAGAAAATAGTTGGTGTAGAAGGAGGGGCGCCTCACGACGGTGATAATCGTGTAACCATTTTTTAAATAAGTTATCTGCTCTAATGTTCGGTTGTTGGTTGTCCATGACCCAAGTTGAAATACACCCTAGCACAGGTGTTTTCGTTTCTTCCATAAACTGGCTGACTAGCTTACGACTTGATTCATATTTTCTAAAACGGATACTATTGGTATTAATAATTTCATATCGCTTAGTTAAGACTTTATGGGTTGATACATTTAAATGCTGAAAATCCCTAAATACAGACTCAATAGGCTCCGCTTGTACATCCACTCTACGAACCCGACTAGCACAGCTATATTCATAACCAGCCAAGATTAATTCGTCTTCTAACCACGCCGAGGTCGCACAGCATAATTTTGTATCACTCCGATACCCAATGATACGGTGGCCAATGACTTGTGATAACAGATCTTTATAACGGTTTAAATCTTCAATAATTTTACGCTTATTGAAATGCTGCGTATCGGGCAGGCTATAATGTCGATATGCAAGTTCATGTCCCTGTTCTGCTATTTTTTTTAACATCGAAGGAAAGTGAATAATCGTCCAACCGTAAACAAAAAATGTGGCTGTCACATTATGATCACTTAATAATAATAAAATTTTATCTACTGCATATTCAATGCGAGGTGAGAGTAGACTCCAATCTTTTTCCTTAATACAGTATTGAAAAGCGGGGGCTTGAAAATAATCTTCCACATTGATAGTTAACGCATTAATAATCGCCATAACGATCCCCTCATCGACAATCTACTCTATTATCATAAGAATAGACCATCACATCGTACTATTTGGGATTAGAGAGATATTTACTGAACACTGCTTATATTTTTATGTCGCAAGCCAAATTTTGATTTATCGAATGATAATAAAGGCTTAATTTATATGCTAACAGTGCTATGATTTATTGCTAATGACCTAACTTTCTTTATTAAAAGGTGCTGCTCATGGAATACAATACTTCTGAACTATGCGACATTTATACAGATATGATTGATGTTGTTGAACCTATGTTCATGAATTTCGGTGGAAAGTCATCATTCGGTGGTCAAATAACCACAATTAAATGCTTTGAAAGTTTAGGGCTGATTGCTGAAACAGTTCAACAAGCCGGATTAGGTAGAGTTCTACTCATTGATGGTGGAGGTTCATTAAGAAGAGCATTAATTGATTCTGATATTGCCCAACTGGCATTCGAGAATGAATGGGAAGGCATTATTGTTTACGGTAGTATTCGAGAAGTCGATCAGCTAGACGATATTAATATTGGAATTCAGAGCCTTGCTTCTATTCCTGTTGGTGCAGATGATAATCGAACAGGTGAACTAGATGTGGCGGTTAATTTTGGCGGTGTCACATTCTTACCTGACGATCATGTTTATGCCGACAGCACTGGTATTATTCTATCTGCAGATGCGCTAGATATTGAGTAACACGCAAAAACATATAGAAACAGAGGTATAAGTTAGCCATAACCATACCTCTGAATCAAATTATGCTTCTTCTTCTAACTCTTCTAGTTCTTGAACTTCATCCATTCTGCCTAGCAAAGAACGTAAACGATCTTGCCATACATCTTGCTGACTTTTAAGCTCAGAGTTATTCGCTAATAATTGGTTGTTTTCTTCTTTTAGCTCTTCTAATTCCATTTGTAATAGGGAAATGGTATCAACTGCCGTTTGTACTTTACTTTCTAATTTATCTAATACGTCAAAATTCATTTTTTCACCCATAATTTAAGAATTCAATATTGTGCTGAGAGGGCTTATCCCTTGCTAGAAGAATACAACGCTAGTCAATCTACAACAAGTCTTATTAGTCAAATTATGATGCACTTAAGCAGAATTAACTTTTTGTTTGTGAGCGCTGGCATTAATACATCAAATTGTTTGATTCATCGCTAGTGAAGGCATCTCAGAATCAGGTCTACCTACAACTTTAGCAGGAACCCCAGCAACAGTCGTATGTTCAGGTACATGATCGAGCACGACACTACCCGCACCGACTTTGGCTCCTCTGCCGACTTCAATATTACCTAACACTTTAGCACCAGCGCCAATCATTACACCCGCTCTAATTTTCGGATGACGATCACCACTTTCTTTACCTGTACCACCTAGCGTAACACTTTGCAAAATTGACACGTCGTCTTCTACAATTGCTGTTTCACCAATAACAATACCAGTTGCATGATCAAGCATAATACCTTTGCCAATTCTAGCCGCTGGATGAATATCAACAGCAAACACCACTGATATTTGGTTTTGTAAATAAATCGCTAATGCTTCACGCTTTTGGTTCCACAACCAATGGGCAACTCGATAAGACTGTAGAGCAAGAAAACCTTTCAAATATAATAACGGTGTCGAGAAATATTCAACCGCTGGGTCTCGCTCTTGTACTGCACATAAATCCGCACCCACCGCATGTAAAATAGTAGGATCTGCTTTTAATGCCTCTTCAATCACTTCGCGTAATAAAATGGCAGGCATTGTCGCACTATCGAGTTTATTGGCTAATTGGAAACTTAATGAGCATTTTAAGCTGTCGTGATTTAGTATTGTTGAATGGAAGAAGCTAGCAAGCATCGGTTCCTGCTCAACCAATAATTTAGCTTCATCTCTAATTCTAAGCCAAGACATTGAAAGTTTATCTTCCATGTTTATTCCTTTACAACATTTAGAATTCACGTTTATATTAATCATTTTTCATCTTTACAATTGAGATTGGATCTTGATGAATGAGAACTTCCGTATTTACAAATTCACAGAGTAAATTAGTTTCAACATTATCGGCAATCGCATGGGCCTGAAACAGAGTAAGGTGATCATCCAGTTCTATATGCAATTGAATAAAACGCATATAGCCTGATTGTCGCGTTCGTAACTCATGTAGTCCGAGTACATTTTCCGTATTTACCACAATCGCTGTTATTTTATCAATATCTTCAGCCGGTAATTCATGATCCAATAATGTCTGAATTGACTCCATACCGATCTCGTACGCACTGTATAATATGTAGCAGGATATCAAAATTGTCGCTAATCCATCAACCCAATAAAAACCATACGCAGATAAACTAAGCGCAATAAGTACTGTCGCATTAAGCCACAAGTCAGATTTATAATGAAGTGAATCAGCTTTAATCGCAATACTTCCGGTTTTAGCCACAACATGCGTTTGGTAACGAATTAAAATAAAAGTGACTAATAACGCAAAAATGGATACAGCGATACCAAGCTCTGAACGTTCGATCGGCTGAGGATCTAATAATGCGCTAATACCATGCAGCATTAATAAAATAGATGAGCCAACAATGAACGCTGATTGCACTAATCCAGCTAAAGATTCTGCTTTACCATGGCCAAAGCGATGCGCATCATCCGCTGGCTCTAAAGCATATTTAATAGCAAACAAATTAATGATGGATGCACCAATATCTAAAAATGAATCCGTCAATGAGGCTAATATTGATGCCGACCCAGTGGCAAACCACACAAACAATTTACTACATAATAAAATGACCGCTGTAGCAACAGAAGCATAACTGGCTCGTTTAATTAATTGTTCATGATCAGAATCTATCACAGAGTTACCCTTTATATTATCTATGCGTTTATTATAAACTGGGGTAATAGAAAAACAACGTGAAGTTATTCACTTAAACAACCTATAAATCAAAGAAAATAGGGAAAATAAAAATATTCTGTTGTTATTTTAGGATAGCAGCAACACATAGATATAATTAGGGCTTAAATCCTAGTTCGTTCATCTAAAATTGTAGTAATAAATACTGTGTAATTAAGCCTAAACCATAAATAAAGCAATTACGTAGCACCTCACAATCTTCAGCTCTTTAATTGAAGATTGCATTGTTTATTACACGATCTTAGTTAAACTGACTAGGTATCACTATTTTTTATAATGCTGAAACAAAAATGTAAAACAAGGTAAATCTTCGAATTATTTACCGCTTAACCCAGTATCCTAATACAATAAAAACAATTAACAGAGTACCTAATATGACTAAATTATTACTAATTGATGACGATAAAGAGCTCGCCGAATTACTCGCTGAATTTCTAAGTCTCGAAGATTTCGATGTCGATATGGTACATGATGGTGAAGCGGGTTTAGCCGCAATTAGAAGTAGTCAATATGATATGGTACTTTTAGATGTCATGATGCCAAAACTAAACGGTTTTGAAGTATTAAAAAAACTTCGAGTAGATAACAGCACACCGGTCTTAATGTTAACCGCAAAAGGCGATGAAATTGACCGTGTACTTGGCTTGGAAATGGGTGCCGATGATTATTTACCAAAACCATTTAGTGATCGTGAGCTATTAGCTCGAATTAAAGCTGTATTACGTCGAATCGAGCCAACGACATCAACCAAAAAAACAGAATTGTTGACACATTTAGACATTGAAATAAACAGCCGAACCCAGGAGGCATGGTGTCAAAGTATTCTGCTTGACTTAACCAGTACCGAGCTAATGTTATTAGAGGCACTAATCTCATCGCCTGGTACGATCCTAACCAAAGCTGATTTAAGCGATCAAGTACTGGGGAAAAAGCTAACACCATTTGACCGTAGTATTGATATGCATTTAAGTAATTTACGTAAGAAGTTACCAGAAAGAAAAGATGAAAAAATGCGAATTCGTACGCTCCGTGGTCGTGGTTATATGTGGCTAGATACATAACCAGCCCATCTTACGCTTCTATTATTTTTGAAATAAGGTTATTAACACGTGCTGAGTCGCAAATTGAATCAACTGTTCGTTAAAATTTTTGTCTGGTTTTGGTGTATGCTACTACTTGTGGTTGCTGTCGTTATAGCACTACCAACCTTAGATAGCCGAATCATGAAACAACTTGATCCGCGCTCAGCTAGCATTTTAAATAGCATTGCACATAATATCTCTAGCTCTGCAGATCGCTATCCGAACATCCCATTACAAGTGTTAATAACCCCTAAAGAAGCACAGACAAAACATTTTTATTTGGTTAGTGAAAATGGCGATATCATTTCAAGTAGCAAAGCTTCTAAAGCCATTCGTCGCTTTATTTTGCAAAGTGAAGAATCGCCGAAACCGAAAGTAAAACAATATAAAAACTGGTTAATGACTGGACCAATACCAATAAAACTACGTGGTGAACAATTTCAGCTGTATGCAGCACAACAGTTACCAGCAGAGCACAACATATGGTTAATTAATGTATTAGATAGGCCATTTCTATTACTTTTCATTACTATGTTTGTCAGTATGCCGTTATGTGCACTACTCGCATGGCATATTTCGAAACCATTACAAAAATTACAAAGAACCGCATCCGAGATCACCGACGGTAATTTAGATGCTGTCGTTCCAGCGACTCAGAGACAAGATGAGATTGGTGAATTAGCGCGAAGTCTACGTACTATGATGCTTTCTATCCGTGAACATATTTCACTTCAGCATCGTTTATTGAGTGATATCTCTCATGAGTTGAGATCGCCCTTAACACGGCTGAAAATGTCAGTTGCATTATCTAAGCGCCATTATGGTGAGACCAAAGAGATCGTGCGTATTGATAATGAGTCGCAGCGTTTAGAAGAGATGATTGCAGCACTATTAAACTTATCGAAAACACAATTAAATGCCACAACCAAAGAATCATTTAATCTAGACTCACTGTTACAGCCTATTTGCGATGATGCTATTTTCGAGGCGGAGCAATTAGACAAAAATTTCAGTCATCAGCCTATTCCAGACTTGGATATCAAAGGTTTTCCAGCACTCTTCGGCAGCGCTATAGAGAATGTTATTCGTAATGCATTGCGCTATGCTAATCAACAAGTTCATTTAGCGGTAATCAGTGACCTAGATAAAATAACATTTGTGATAACTGATGACGGTCCTGGTGTGCCAGAAGATGAGATAGAACAGATATTCAAACCGTTTTACCGCGTATCACAAGCGCGCGATCGAGAATCCGGAGGGGCAGGTTTGGGACTCGCAATAACGGATAATGCAATCCGACAGCATCATGGCGAGATACGGGCAAGCAATAGAGATACTCAAGGTTTAAAAATCGCTATTACTATACCTATGATCTAATGGGCTCATCTGTGGTTTAACGGGAGCAGAAGATACTTAAAATCTTATTTATCTTCTGCTTTTTTATCCTTTTCAACCTGCGGACGCAATGGAGTTTTTGTATCTAAATCAGGAAACATCTTTTCTATTTGTCGACGCTGTTCTACCCGCGCTTTTTTCTTCTCATATATTTCAGTATCCAGATCATCAAAGAACATATTAATCAAAATATTTAAGCTAAAAGGTATCGCACTTAATACTACCAAGCCTATCACGATCAAAGTACTACGCTTTTTCATCACTTTTACCATTAGGTTGTTAAATTTGCTATTCTACGCAAAGTACCTACGTTATATAACCCTGAACTGAGACTTTATTATGTTACAAGTAGCACTATTTGAACCTGAGATCCCACCAAATACAGGTAATATCATTCGCCTTTGTGCCAACTCTGGTTTCAAATTACATTTAATCGAACCGCTTGGTTTTGAATGGGATGATAAAAGGGTAAAACGTGCGGGACTGGATTATCATGAATTTGCAGACGTAAAACGTCATGCTAATTATCAAGCATTTTTAGATTGTGTAGGTGATGCTCGTATTTTTGCATGTACAACCAAAGGCACAAAATACCATCATGAAGCACAATACCAAGCAGGTGATGTTTTATTATTTGGACCTGAAACACGTGGTCTACCGCCAGAAGTACTCGATACATTGCCACAAGAGCAAAAGGTAAGAATTCCGATGCTACCAGAGAGTCGCAGCATGAATCTATCGAACGCGGTATCTGTTTTCATCTATGAAAGCTGGCGCCAACTGGATTTTTCGGGTTCAAAATAAAAAGAAAGGGTGATAGAAAAAATTCCTATCACCCTTATCGTAAAATTATTTATAATCGTTATTTTACTAGATTAGCCGCATGAAAGCGCATATGCTTTTCAATAAACGTAGCGATAAAATAGTAACTATGATCATAACCATCATGCATTTCTAGCGTGAGAGGATAACCTTTTTTCTCTGCGGCAGCAGTCAACATATTCGGCTTGAGTTGCTCATCCAAGAATGAATCATCTTTTCCTTGTTCGACCATTGCTGGTACAAACGTTTCTGCTTTAGCCATCAGTAAACTAGCATCGTATTCTTGCCATGTTGCTTTGTCTTTACCTAAATAGTTTTGCAGCGCTTTTTGCCCCCAAGGGCAATTAATCGGATTACTAATCGGGCTAAATGCCGTTACTGAACGATAACGCTCAGGATTACGCAATGCCATCACTAATGCACCGTGACCACCCATTGAGTGACCACTGATGACACGCTCTTGTGTCACCGGGAAATTAGCTTCAATTAATGCAGGCAATTCATTGAGCACATAGTCATACATTTGATAATGTGTGTTCCACGGTGCTTGTGTGGCATTCACATAGAATCCAGCACCTAAACCAAAATCATACGCTTGGTCAACATCATCAGGTACACCTTCACCACGCGGACTAGTATCCGGTGCCACGATCGCAATACCCAGTTCTGCAGCAATACGCTGAGCACCGGCTTTTTGCATAAAGTTTTCATCAGTACACGTCAGGCCTGACAACCAATACATCACAGGTACTTTACGCATATTGGATGCTTGCGGTGGTAAATACACAGCAAAACGCATCTGACAGTTTAGTACAGTCGACGCATGGTTATATTGATGCTGCCAACCGCCAAACATTTTATTACTACTAACAACTTCTATAGACATGACAAACCTTTACTAGTCGTCCCGCTATGTAGATTATAAATAGCGGGACATATTTTAATTACTTATCGAAATGAATAACGGTACGGATACTTTCACCGCGATGCATTAAATCAAATGATTCATTGATATCTTCAAGACCCATGGTATGCGTAATGAAATCACTTAATTTGAATTCACCTTGTAGGTAACGTTCAACGTAATCAGGTAGTTCTGTACGGCCTTTAACACCACCGAATGCAGAACCACGCCATACACGACCAGTTACTAGTTGGAATGGACGTGTTGAGATCTCTTGACCTGCGCCCGCTACACCAATTACAACTGATTCGCCCCAACCTTTATGACAACATTCTAATGCAGAACGCATTAAGTTAACGTTACCAATACATTCGAATGAGTAATCTACACCACCGTCAGTTAATTCAACGATAACGTCTTGAATAGGCTTGTCATAATCTTTTGGATTAATGAAGTCTGTTGCACCTAATTTCTTCGCTAGTTCGAATTTACTTTCGTTAATATCGATGGCAATAATACGACTGGCCTTAGCCATCGTTGCACCGATAACAGCTGAAAGACCGATACCGCCTAGACCGAAGATAGCAACAGTTGCGCCTTCTTCAACTTTAGCCGTATTCATTACCGCGCCCATACCTGTCGTTACACCACAACCAAGTAGACATACTTCTTCAAGCGGTGCTTCTTTGTTAACTTTCGCTAACGAAATTTCTGGTAATACAGTGTATTCAGAGAATGTTGAGCAACCCATGTAATGAAAGATTGGCTGACCGTCTTTATAAAAACGCGTCGTGCCATCAGGCATTAAGCCTTTACCTTGTGTTTCACGGATCTGTTGGCAAAGGTTAGTTTTACCTGATTTACAGAACTTACATTCGCCACATTCTGGCGTATATAAAGGGATAACATGATCGCCAACTTGCACGCTCGTCACACCTTCGCCTATTTGTTCTACAATACCGCCACCTTCGTGACCTAAAATTACGGGGAAGATACCCTCTGGATCATCTCCCGATAATGTGAATGCATCGGTATGACATACGCCAGATGCGATCACTTTAACTAACACTTCACCTTTTCTTGGTAACATTACATCCACTTCTTCGATTGATAGTGGTTGCTTTGGACCCCAAGCAATAGCCGCTTTAGATTTAATAAATTTGTCAGTCATGTTCATCTCCATTGGGATAAAATTAATATCATCGTTAATGCTTATCTCTGCATCACGACCAGTCATACTGTATGGCGTTCATTATATTCATTTGCACAGTAATGATAATACCCTTTAAACACAAATTACTTTTACCCAGGTGTAACAATAAAAAGGAAAGCAAAAATACCGCGGTAATTTCATCTTTCTTTTTCGTTAATAACGAACTTGATAACAGTGCTGTATTATCAGGAAGGCTTAAACCTCTTCAGTATAGTCGATAGAATTTCATTGCATGATCTTCTCTTGTAGCGAAGGGGATAGCAACCAAGCGAGTGATAAACCACGGGCAAGCATAAAAGTATTCATCGCCAGCCATAAAGCATGATTACCTAATCCACTGCTAATAACATATGTAGGTAAGAATATACAAACGACACAAAATAACATGCTGTTACGCATATCTTTTGCCCGAGTTGCACCAATAAATACACCATCAAATACAAAACACCATACAGCTGTAAAGGGTAATAACACTAACCAAGGTAAATACTCAACAGCAATGGTATTAACACTTTCTATATCCGTGATCATATGCACTATTCCCTCGCCAAAGATGAAAAAAATCGTAGAGAAAACAACGGAAAATATACCCGCCCAGATCAATGACGCGAGAATTGATTGACGATAAGCAAGGGTATTTTTAGCGCCAACCGCCTTACCGACCATCGCTTCCACCGCGTAAGCCACGCCATCCAGCGCAAAAGAGATAAACATCAGAAAATTGAGTAACACCGCATTAGCCGCAATATACTCATCACCAAAACTTGCAGCTTTAAATGTCATGAAGGCGAATGTCAGTTGTAAACAGAGCGAACGGATAAATATATCACGGTTGAGTGACAGTAAGCCCTGTAATTTATCTGATGCAAATAAACGACTGATAATGTCAGATCTATGAGGTAACGAAATCTTACCGAGCTGCTTTAATACTAATAATAAGCCAAATAACAAAGCGGCATACTCTGCAATCACCGACGCAGCCGCAGCGCCCTCTACACCCCATTCTAAATTCACCACAAATAAAATATCTAAGAAAATATTAAACACGTTAGCAATAATTAATAACAGCATCGGCGCTTTCATATTTTGCAGGCCTATTAACCAACCTAATATCGCAAAATTAAATAACGCAGCGGGGATACCCCACATACGAATCGATAAATAGGCCTGTGCATTTTGTTGCACATTGTCACTTGCTTCCGTCAGCATTAAGGCTAATTCAACAATATAATTTTTACACAACAGTAATAAAACGGATAAACAAAACGCAATTAACAAGGCGTGTGCGAGCGTCATTAATATCGCAGAACTATCTTGTTTACCAAATGCCTGTGCAGTCAATCCTGTTGTCGACATGCGTAAGAAATTACACATAGAGACAATAAACATAACCACAGTAGAACCCAATGCTACGCCACCGAGATACCAAGCTTGTTCAAGATGACCAATAACGATGCTATCAACCAAACCTAGTAGTGGAATACTGATATTTGACAAGATCATTGGCAATGCCAACGCGATGATATTTCGATGCACCGAAGTAGGAATAGATAACCACATAGACAAATTCAACTTTGTAGAGGGAAATAAAAGAGGCCAGAGTCTATCTAACTTCAATTATGAAACAAAGTATTACCTATCGAAAATTAAAACAACTCTATTTCACCTTCATCCATCGACCCCGTACTGATCGTCTTCTGTTGTACTTGCAGTGATTGCTGTTTTAACTGTTCAGCGGCAACTTTGAGCTTATCAATAAAAGTATGCTGCTCAATATGCGCATCTGCTGATAGTAATTCGCTACACGCAAATAATACTTGCTTCATATTCTCAGCTTGCAATAAGTTGTGCTCGGATAATTGACTGATGATATCTTCAACCTGCAGACTTCTAACAGAATCATTAACGCATACTTGAGTATCAACCGATAAACTCATGAGATTATCTAAGTTTATTTCTAAGCTTTCTTCTAATTGGACAAATTTAATTAATTCTTGGTGTAACCGCGCTTGTGTCTGCGATGATTTTTCAGCATTATCTTTCGCTAACGATTCAACCATTGATTTCGCTTCAACGAATGTTGCCATCGCTTGTGTCACTTGTCCTCTGATATCCTCATTAAATTTATTTGAAGTATCAGATAATAATCGCATTTCTTGTGCTACAACGGCAAAACCACGTCCCATCTCTCCAGCCCGAGCAGCTTCAATCGCTGCATTCAAGGAAAGTAAATTGGTTTGCCTAGCGATTTTCTGTGCATTTTCAACAAGCCCATTAATATTATTCATCTGACTTTCCATCACTGCGATCTTATTGACGGCATCATTACTTTGCGCGGTAGTCTCCATCATTAAATCAGAACAAATATTAAGAAACTGGTGTGTTGATTCAATGAATGTTTTTAAATCAATTGCATCAGGATCATAATATTCTTTCCCTGTAAGGGCTAAGGCTTTATCTTTAGAGATACTGAGCAGTACTTTATGTAAAGATGCGGATTGCTCTGCTGACATACGCAATAACTGATAAAAAGCGCTATTTAAGGTGATAAACGACTCACTATTAATTTGCTGGGTTTTATTCAAACCATCTTTTAATTCATCAATACGTGGCGGGATCTCTTCTTGTAGCATACTGAGCAACATCGCTTTGGTATTCATCGACGTGATATGCTCAATTTTTTCTTCCACGGGTTTCTCTACCGACTTCTTATAAAGAGTAAATAGAGCTATCGACATAAGTATTAATGTGACGAACGCTGCACCAGCCGCAAGCCATTCCTGTAAAAGCAACATCAACAATAATGGCAGCAGCGCAACACCTTGATAAAAATTAAATCGAGTCATAAGCAACCCCTTTCGCTTTACCTGTTTTCTTTTGTACCAATGCCGCTAACTTAGGGGCAATTAACGGCAAACTTAATATATCCATAACAGCACCAAGCTGAACCGCGGCACCAGGCATCCCCCAAACAACGGATGACGCTTCATCTTGCGCGATAGTGACGGCATCAGTCTGTCGCATCGACAATAATCCCTCAGCCCCATCTTTCCCCATGCCAGTTAGCATGACACCAATCGCTTTAGCCCCATAAGTTGTAGCAACAGAATCAAATAACACGTCCACTGACGGTTTATGCCGATTAACCGCAGGACCATCAAATAATTGGCAAGTGTAACGTCGTCCAGATTTATGCACCTTTAAATGGCAATCGCCAGGCGCTATATATACATGATTAGGTTCAATAATTTGCTCACTAGTTACTTCAATCACAGTTAAACGGCAATTGTCGTTTAGACGCTTTGCAAACGCCCCACTGAAATTTTTTGGGATATGCTGGGTCACAACAACCGGAGGAAAAGGGGGAGCTAATGGCGTCAGTAATTCTCGCAATGCTTCTGTTCCTCCCGTTGAAGCACCAATCGCAATTAATCGTTCTGCTTGTATTTCTTGGCTTGCCGGTAAAGCTGTCACCGGGGTTTTCATAACGCGTAAGTTTGCATTGCTGGCTAATTTAACTTTAGCACACAGTTCATCGCCAAAATAACCGAATGATTGTGCGCTGTTATCAGTGGGTTTAGCAATAAAATCAAAGGCCCCTAACTCCAGAGCCTTCAATGTCACTGGCGCACCTTTTGATGTCAAGGTTGATACCATGACAACAGGCATTGGACGTAATCGCATTAAATTGTCTAAGAAAGAGAGACCGTTCATCCCTGGCATCTCAACATCCAGTGTTAATACATCTGGCTGTAGTTTTTTAATTTTTTCACGTGCATCAAAAGGATCGACGGCACTGCCAACAACATCAATCTCCGAATCTGAGTGAAGTAATGTCATTAATATCTTTCTCATTAATACAGAGTCATCGACAACAAGCACTTTTATTTTCTGCATAGAAGATATCCCTATAGCGCCGTTAAAATGGTGAGATAAAACGACCTTAACGTTGATAAATCGTTTGACCGACAAGACTAAAATGGGTGTTAAAACGTTGCAGACTTTCAGAATGACCAATAAAAAGATATCCACCGGGTTTAAGTAGCGAATAAAATCGTTGGACTAATTTTTTAGTCGTTTCCTCGTTGAAATAAATAAATACATTACGACAAAATATCGCATCAAACTGTCCCTTCATTGGCCATTTAGCAAGTAAGTTAAGCTGTTTAAAAGCAATCAGCTGCCTCACTTTTTCACTCATAACGTACTGATGAGAGTTATTCATATCGGGACAATATTGCAGGCGATAATCGATAGCGATCCCAGCCAGGTCATCATAGTAACCAGCAGTAGCATGAGACAGCACCTTACTATCTAGGTCTGTTGCTAATATTTTTGCATCCCAATAACGTAATTGGTTCTCAATTGTCATGGCTATCGAATATGCTTCCTGCCCAGTTGAGCACCCCGCAGACCATATTCTCAGTTTTTTATCTGGATTATTACGCTTAAAATCAGGCAGTGCGACTTGTTGTAAAAAATCAAAATGATATCGTTCACGAAAAAAACCAGTTAGATTTGTGGTGATCGCATTAATGAACTCGTTCAACTCGCCACTATAGCCATCTTGTAACAATTGGCAGTAAGCTGAAAAGCCATTTATCTTGAGATATCGGATCCTTTTCATCACCCGCGCATAAAGCATATCTCGCTTGGATTCACCGAGTACAATTCCCGATTGACTAAAGACCAGTTGCGTTAAATAATGAAAATCTATATCCGACATACACATGTTATTTAAGGTATCCCCCTTAGTTTCACTGTATAGCAGAGGAATAACTATATTAGTCATTAGCAACTATTGATGATTGCGTATTATGTCCTTTTATTTGCTCGATATTTTGAAACTGCTCTAAATCTAACAATAGACTTGAGCTGAGTAATACCACCATTTTATTGTTAATTGATATTAATCCTTGAATAACACTTGGGCCATAATCTTGACCCCATTGCGGCGGTAAATTAATATCGCCATGTGCGATCGTATGTACATCAGAGACAGCATCGACAACTAACCCCATTATTTTTGATTTATCTTCGACTAATACTTTCACGACAATAACGACTGTCGTCGTGCTGTATTCAATATTATTGAAACCAAATTTTTGTCGTAAATCCACAATAGGAACAATCGTGCCACGTAAATTAATCACGCCTTTCACATACTGCGGCATGTTAGGGATCTCGGTACAAGGTTCCCACCCACGAATCTCTTGTACATCTAATATTTCAACACCATATTCTTCATCTGCCATTATAAAAGTCAAAAATTGGGTTGATTGTTCACCTGTATCAATGTCAGCCTGCATACTACTCTCCATATCAATACCTTCTATTTAAGCGGCAACATGTGCACGCAGACCTTGCATTTGGCGTCGTTCGGTTGTGATTATTTTGACAATATCCGCAATATCTAAGATTAAAGCGACCGTTCCGTTCCCTAAAATAGTGGCACCAGATACACAGCTAACCTTCATGAAATTATCTTCTAAATTTTTAATCACGACTTGCTGCTGTGCAGCCAAATCATCCACTAATAAACCATATTTATTACAGCCACTTTCAACCACAACTAATAGTCCATCGGTAATATGCTCTAAACTCGTTTCATGGTTTAGTACTCGGTAGAGTCGAATAATAGGAATAAATTCATCACGTAATTTAAAGACCTCAGTTTGATCCGCCAACTTAGTCACCATGCCATCTTTCAGCTGCAGTGACTCAATGATTGACATAATAGGTAAGATATACGTTTTATTACCGATTTTGATTAGTTGACCATCCATAATAGAAAGCGTTAATGGCAAGCGAATCGAAAAACAACTGCCCTCTCCATCATGAGACTCAACCTTAATATCACCACCAAGCGATTCAATGTTTCTCTTCACCACGTCCATGCCGACGCCACGACCAGAAATGTCACTGATCGTTTCCACTGTTGAAAACCCAGGTGCAAAAATTAATTCATCAATTTGACTATTACTATAATGCTGGTCTTGATTAGCAATTCCGTTTTCAATGGCTTTAGCATGAATTTTTGCTCTGTTTAATCCTCGACCATCATCGCGGATCTCAATAATAATTTCACCACTTTGATGAAATGCCGTGATCCCCAAACAAGCAACGTCACTTTTACCAGCCAATTTACGCTCTCCGATGGTTTCAATACCATGGTCTAAAGCGTTACGAACGAGATGCATAATTGGGTCAGAGATCTTTTCAAGCATAATTTTATCTAGCTCAGTTTCTTCACCTTGCATCCTAAGCAGTACGTTTTTACCTAATTTCCCACTTAGATCCCTTACCATTCTAGGTATACGATTAAAGGCGAATTGGATCGGCAACATTCTTATTTTCATCACACTGTCTTGCATCTCACGGGTATGCTGAGATAATTGAATCAAGCCTTTTTTAAACTCAGGTAGCCTCTCAGCAGAAAAATCCTGACCAAGCTCACCGAGCATCGCTTGGGTGATCACTAATTCACCGACCATATTGATTAACGCATCAACTTTATCGATTGATACTCGAATTGAATTTATTTCAGTCGGCGCGTTATTCATTATTGTTTTCGATACAACTGGAGTCATCACAGATTCGGCTAAAGCATGATCAGTATTACCATATTCTGCCTTTGAATTAGAGAAAGTATTAGAATGTATAATGATGATTGTTGAGTCATCTGCAACCCATTCGAATATTTCTTTTATTTGCGATTCACTGATGTTGCTAATTAATTCAAGTTCCCAGCTCACATAAATATCTTCTGGTAATAACACCTCCCATAATGGGAGGTCCGCAATCTTGGGAGTTACTTTTAGCTCGCCCATCTCCTGTAATTCAGCAAAGATTAAACGTGGCTCATTACCTTGTTTTAAAATATCCGGACCGGGAATAAAATTAATTAACCAATAACCGTCATCGTGTGCATTAGTTGCTAATTCGGCAACATCCGTCACCGCTATTTCATCACCATTCGGTAATGCTTGTTGATTCATATCTCTTTGCAAAAATTGGTTATATTGATACTTAAGCTCTTCTACAATGTCAGGGATTGATTCTAAATCACAGGCTAATAGTTGGACCCACTCTCTTAAACAATCAACAGTTTGTAAAAAAAGACTAATATGATCGTCAGTAAGGACTAAAGTCCCAGCGCGTAGATCATCTAATAATGTTTCTGCGACATGAGTAAATTCTGTCAGTTGATTAAAACCGAATGTGCCCGCGCCCCCTTTAATGGAATGAGCAACCCGAAAAATCGTATTAATCACTTCGCTATCAACTGCACCAGGCGTTAGCTTTAGCAATTCAGTTTCCATCACTTCTAACCCTTCGACACATTCTTCAATAAATACCTGTTGAAATTGTTTGAGATCGATATCCATGCTTACCTCAATACTTTTTGCACGGTAGCAATGAGCTTTTCAGGATTAAAAGGTTTAACGATCCACCCAGTCGCACCAGCAGATTTACCAGCCATCTTTTTATCACTACCCGATTCTGTGGTTAACATTAAGATAGGCGTAAATTTATACGCTCGCTCATTACGCAGTTGGCTAATTAAGCTAATACCGTCCATCCGAGGCATATTAATATCAGAAATAATAAGATCAAAATTCCCCATTTTAGCTTTTTCTAATCCATCCACACCATCAACGGCGGCATCGACGTGATAACCAGCCTGCTTTAGGGTAAATTGAACCATTTCACGAATGGATACCGAGTCATCTACAGCTAATATTCGTTTCATGAGAACACCTCATACTGATGCGTAATTAAAATATACGTCGAACCCCAGAGCTTGAACAACAGTCGTAAATTTATCCGATGGAGATAGAAAAATGAGGGTCGCATTATGTGTAATTAAATGTTGAGAATAAGCATAAAATAATTGGCAAGTGGCACTGTCTATGTGAGTCACATTACGCGCATCAAGTACTTGAGATGACGCTTTAATGGGGAGCTGATCAAGTATAACTTTAAGAGTGGAAATCGATGAAACATCGATCTTATCATCCAACGTCATAGCAATAACGTATTGTTCCATAAACTAATCCTATATTTGTACCAGCGTACCGACAAACAAATTAAATATTTATTTTTATATCTCATGTTGAGTATAGGAAAAGAAAAAATTAATAGGTAGAAGATGATCAGAACTGTGATGTTAAAGCAAGATTTGAAAACGATTTCTAAATTTAAAGATAGGGGATAAGAAATGAAAAAAGAAATATAAAGATAGATAGTCAGCAATAGGATTATTTACTATCTATCTTCAGGCTCGATGGGTAAGAAGGTGTGATTACATCCAATCGGTATTACGAATAATACCGACAGCGACACCTTCAATATCAAAATGTTGGAAATTTAAATCAACACGAATTGTGCTCATTTCATCATTCTCAGGGTGCAGTAAGATTTCACAGCCCTGCTGTTCAAAGCGCTTAACAGTTACTTCATCGTCAACACGCGCAACAACAACTTGGCCTTTACTGATATTTTTAGTTTTATGTACAGCTAATAAATCGCCATCCATAATCCCAATATTACGCATACTTTCGCCACGTACACGCAGTAAAAAATCTGCCGTTGGTGTAAACATTGAAGGGTCAACATTATAGTGTGCTTCAATATGTTCTTGCGCTAAAATTGGCTCACCGGCGGCAACCTGCCCAATTAAAGGTAAACCACTGTCATTACTGGCTTGCTCAGCATCAACCAACAAACGAATACCACGAGAAGTACCCGCAAGAATTTCGATATGGCCCTTTCGTGCTAATGCCTTTAAATGCTCTTCCGCAGCATTAGGTGAACGGAAACCAAGTTCCTTAGCAATTTCAGCTCGGGTCGGTGGCATACCAGTATTTTTAATATGTTGTTTAACTAATTCAAATACTTCTGCTTGTCTTTGTGTCAATGCTTTCATCATGAACCCTAACTGGTTTTATATACAGTTTCTTGTAATTATATACAGTATTGTCAAGTTTGCAATATATGCCTTGAGTATATCTGGATAATAATGAATTAATCGTTTGCTGGCGCTGAAACACAGATTTATGGCTACACATCTGATATTATTGGAGCAAGCACTCTCGCACTTTATACAACAGAATGATAACACCTATGCAACAAACACCGTCAATGTTAAGTCGAAGTTTCGTTAACGGCTTAGTTAAATCTCAGTACGTACCAGATAACCCCGTTGATGCGTTAAATCTAGATTTAACACGTCCTATTGTTTATGCTTTAAAAACTAAATCGATGACCGATCTCGTGGCATTACAGCGAGCTTGTAAAGAACGAGGCTTACCCGACCCGCTTACACCAATAAAAGTGAACGGGGTCATCATTCCCAGTTATGTTTGCTTAGATAATCCAGCGCCCCTCTTCGGCCGAGTAAAAGATACTGACGTATTTTTTGACGAATTCCAACAGCTATTACGCTTACATAAAGATGATAAAGCCCTTGATATTCAATTGATGCCAGTCGCATTGTTTTGGGGACGCGCCCCCGGTAAAGAAGGTCAAATACCACTACTATCATTAGCAAACAGTATTTCACCAAGCCGTTTACGTAAAACAATCATTGTGGGTCTTAACCGTAAAGATAACTTGGTTCGTTTTAACAAACCGGTATCACTGCGTTTCATGGCCGATCAGCACGGCACCGATGAAAAAATCGTACAGAAATTAATTCGTGTTGCTAAGATCCATTTCAGTCGTCAAAAATTAGCCGCATCAGGCCCTAAACTACCTAACCGCTACCAACTTGTTGAACAACTACTGCGTAATCCAGAAGTTAAAAAAGCCATTCAAGTTGAGATCGCTGAGCATAATATTTCAGCAACAAAAGCGGAAAAGCGAGCCAATGATTACATCGATGAAATTGCCAGTGATTTTTCGTATAAACTCGTAAAAAACACCAGTAATTTTATGAGCTGGTTATGGAATAAGATCTACAGCGGTATCAAAGTTAATAACGCCGAACAAGTGCGTAAACTTGCCGCCGACGGTCATGAAATTGTATTTATGCCTTGTCATCGTAGCCACATGGATTACTTACTTATTTCTTATGTTATTTACAATGAAGGTTTGATCCCACCACACATTGCCGCCGGTATAAATCTTAACTTCTTCCCTGCTGGCCCTATGTTCCGTCGTGGCGGCGCATTCTTTTTACGTCGTACGTTTAAAGGCAATAAACTTTATGCAACCGTATTCAGAGAGTACCTAAGCTTATTATTCTCAAAAGGATATTCAGTTGAATTCTTTACTGAGGGTGGCCGAAGCCGTACCGGACGTTTATTACCACCAAAAACCGGTATGCTTAACATGACATTACAAGCGATGTTAAGAGAACAAAGCCGACCTATTACATTAGTGCCGGTATATCTAGGCTACGATCATGTGATGGAAGTGAGTACCTACGTAAAAGAGTTATCAGGGGCTCATAAGAAAAAGGAAAGTATATTCCAAGTATTTGGGATCGCCAGAAAGCTTAAAAATTATGGCCAAGCATTTGTTAACTTTGGTGAACCGATCAACCTTAACCAATATTTAAATCAACACGTTGAAAACTGGCGTGATGATATGAATATGCCGGTTGAAGAACAGCCTAAATGGCTAAACCAAACAACTCGCGATCTTGCGAATAAAGTGATGATAAATATCAATAGTGCCGCTGCGGTAAATGCTTTAACGATTTGCGCAGTAATTTTACACGCCGCGCCACATAAGGCTCTGAGCCGAGAAATTTTGGTGAAGCAAATTGATAGTTACTTAAAATTACTTCGTAACAACCCGTATAGTGAATTTAGTACCTTACCAGAAAACAGTGCAGAAGAGATTCTAGACCAAGCGATCTCGCTGAAAAAATTCACCGTACGTGAAGATAGCTTAGGACAAATGCTATCGATGTCATATGAACAAGCTGTACTATTAACCTTCTACCGTAATAATATTTTACACCTGTTTGCACTACCGTCATTAATTGCGGCAATCGTGACAGAAAAACCACAGACCAGTGTAGAAGAAATTAATGGTAAAGTTCGCCAGCTTTATCCCTTAATTCAAGCGGAATTGTTTTTGAAATATTCAGACGATGAATTAGATGATTGTATCACTGATACGCTAACTGAGATGCAGACACAGGGATTAATAGTCAATAGTGACAATGTCATTATACCGGTTAACGAACACTTAATGTCACTAAGACTGCTTGCTGCAAGCATCCAAGAAACGCTACAACGTTATGCGATTGTACTGACCGTATTAGAGCATAACCAAGTCATTGAAAAGAGCCTACTCGAAGATCGTAGTCAGTTAATTGCCGAACGTTTATCATCGCTAAATGGTGTGAGTGCGCCAGAGTTTTTTGATAAGAAAGTACTCGCTATCTTTATTAATAAACTCCAAGAGCTGCACTACTTATCTGATGAAGGCACAGCTAAAGCTGATAAAATTAGTCAGTTAGCGAATATAGTCAGAAGCTTGACCACGCTTGAAGTGAAGCAAACAATCTCGGATGTAATGCTTAGTCAGCAGTCTAGTGACAACAAGTAACGTCATACTTGAGGTGATATCATTACTATAATGACATTACCTTCCGGCATTACATATTGGAAGTAATAAAAAAGGAGCGTTAGCTCCTTTTTTATTTGTGATAACCCCTGTTCAGGGGTTACACATAACTTAAAAATAAGCTCGCAAAAATAATCATACCGACATAATTATTATGTAGAAATGCTTTAAAACAAGACTCTCGGTCGCGATTCACAATCAAAGATTGTTGATAAATAAATAGTCCAGCAACGATTGTTAAGCCAATAAAGAACACGCTTGGTAAAACCAATAACCAACCTAATAAGCCTAAACATAATAACGATGACAATTGTAATAACCCTACAATCAATTTATCTTTTTTACCGAATAAAATTGCGGTAGATTTAATGCCAATTTTCAAATCATCATCTCGATCAACCATGGCATATAAGGTATCGTAAGCAACTGTCCATAAGATATTTGCCACAAATAATAACCATGCATAACTCGGTACAGAATCTAATTGCGCCGCAAACCCCATCGGAATAGCCCAACCAAATGCCATGCCTAATACAACTTGAGGTAGGTGAGTATAACGCTTCATAAATGGATAGCACGCGGCAAGGCCAACAGCAACAAACGATAATAGTATCGTCAATGTATTCATGGTCAAGACGAGTAAAAATGCGAACAAAGTTAAACCAAAGAAAAACGTCAACGCGGCACGGCTTGATATACGCCCTGCAGCCAGCGGCCTATTTTCAGTGCGTTTTACATGACCATCAACATGACGGTCAGCAAAATCATTAATCACACATCCCGCCGCACGCATTACAATAACCCCTAATGTAAAAACGAGGAGTACATCTAATTTAGGGACCCCTTCAGCAGCAATCCACAGCGCCCACAGCGTTGGCCACAATAACAGCAAGGTGCCAATAGGCTTATCCATACGAGTAAGCTGTATGTAATCTTTCATTTTTGATGTCATGAACGACATAATGTTAACGTCCTTTTATTATTTATACGCTAAGGAATCAGGTAAAAACACTTCAGAAACCAGTAATGACTGCCCGCCTAATAGAAAACACGAGCGACGTCCGAATAGCGATGCTTTAGGGGGAGATGAAAACAGGTGAGATAATGAATATATTTTACTATGTGAATAAAACTCAGCGATTTCAATTTCACTACGCTGCATATCTGGCGCGTTAAACAATACGCTACCTAATGAACGGGTCCCCAGTTTTTCCAATTCACCGCCCGGTGCAGTTAGCGTATTTAATGGCATAACGCTACGCGCAAAAACCCAAGGTATCCCATCAAGTTTTAATAGTACCTCACGAACAAAACCTAAATTATCCGTTAGGTTTAATTTTATCTTTTCATCGTCGGATAATTGATAATGACCTTCCGCTAATATTTCAACCGTAAATGTCTGACAATGCTGCTTCAATCTAGCTGTTAATGACCCCGTATCAACGAGCCAATCATAAAGATTCGCAGATAATTTTTCTTCTAATATAGTTGGCCATAACCACTTCGAATCACAGCCGATGGGGTAGCATGGTAATGTCTGCTCACTAGTACGCGTATTATTTATATTATCTGACATATTATAAATTACTTTTTCAACAACGAAATCAGGCATAATTATCTGCTATTCAGACCAAGATTGTAAGCAGGGACACAAGTTGTTAACTGATTTATTTAATTAATCATTTGAAAGTGAGTATACTGGCTCACAACCAACCTACTTTAACGACTCATTTAACTAAGGATACGGTAAATGAAAAAATTATTCTGGCTCTTGTGCATGATCATGGCCTCAGTATCTTCCACTGCCGTATCTGCTAACGACCACAAGCCGGTGTATATTTATTTCGGCTTAGAGCCGGATATTATTACCAACTATACCAGTGAAACAAACAAAATTGGTTTCATCAGTGTCTCTATAGAATTTATGCTCGCAGATAAAAAAAGCTTAGCTGTGATAGAAAAGCATGAGCCCTTGATCAGGGATAAAATAATTTCATTACTCGGTCAGCAATCACCACAACATTTACGCTCTCTCACAGGCCGAGAAGAGATCAGAAAAATGATCCAAAATGAAGTGAACAGCTTACTAAAACAAGAAAGTGGTGAGGCCGTTATTGAGAATCTATTATTTACCAAATATATATTAATGTAATCAAAAAAGGAGTAAGCCGCTAAGCCTACTCCTTTTATCAATTTACATCGCTAATACAATCAGCTAGGCACTTATGCTTTTAAATAGCATTAACGTTTAATCGCATTAATGATCGCAGTCGTGGAGCAACCGTCTTCAAATTGTAAGATATTAACCTTGCCACCATTCGCCAGAACTTGTTTATGCCCAGCGATCTCTTCCACTTTGTAATCACCACCTTTAACTAATACATCAGGTAGTAATTCAGAGATTAAACGCTCTGGTGTTTCTTCAACAAACTCCACAACCCAATCAACGGCACCTAAAGCAGCAAGTACTGTCATACGGCGGTCACAAGTATTAATCGGACGACCAGATCCTTTCAACCCACGTACAGAAGCATCAGAATTAACCGCCAAAATTAAACGTTGCCCCAGTTTACGTGCCGAATTTAAATAAGACACGTGACCCGCATGCAGAATATCAAAACAACCATTAGTCATGACAATCTCTTCGCCACGTAACTTAGCTGATTTAACCGCAATTTTTAACTGCTCTTCGCTTAATACACCAAACCCACTTTCATGAGAGCCGTAAACAGAGTTAGCTAATTCAATCGGGCTTACCGTCGACGTACCAATTTTAGCAACTACAACACTTGCTCCCGCGTTAGCCAATGCACAAGCTTCTTCGAGTGATGAACCCGCTGATACAGCAGCTGCTAATACTGAGATAACCGTATCACCCGCGCCTGTCACGTCATACACTTCTTGTGCTAATGCAGGAAGGTGAAACTCATCTTGTTCAGCTCGAATTAAGGTCATGCCTTTTTCACTACGCGTAACTAATAATGCTTCAAGATCATATTCAGTAATTAATTTTCGACCTTTCTCAACAAGGTCTTGTTCATTCTTACAATGTCCAACAACCGCTTCAAACTCCGATAAATTTGGCGTTAATAAGGTCGCACCACGATATTTTTCAAAATCACAGCCTTTTGGATCAACAAAAACTTTAACGCCTTGTTGCTTTGCAGCTTGGATCATTTGTTGTACCTCAACCAAGGCGCCTTTGTTATAGTCCGATACGATCATTACTGAATAATCCGAAAAATTATCAATCGTTTTAGCGACTAAAGGTTGGGTATCGACTGCCGCAACAGATTCTTCAAAATCTAATCTAATCACTTGCTGGCCACGGCTTAATACACGTAATTTAGTGATAGTTGGGTAATCATCTAATTGCAAAAAATCACAAATTACATCGACAGCATTCATTTTCCCGCATAGCGCTTGTGCAGCTTCGTCATTACCCGTTAAGCCTAAAAGTTTTGTACTTGCACCTAAAGCCGCAAGGTTAAGCGCAACGTTAGCGGCACCACCAGGGCGATCTTCAACATTATTCACTTTAACAATTGGAACAGGCGCCTCGGGAGAAATACGACTCGAATCGCCCGTCCAATAACGATCTAACATTACATCGCCAACGACTAATATTTTTGAATTGTTAAAGTCAGGTAAAATGATTTCCATTATTCTCTCGATAATTTCTAATTAGAAGATTTAAATTTATAGTCTAAAAATGCTTGGCCACAACCAACCATTAAACCAAGTACATGTGCAGCGTTAGCAACATTAAGACCAAATATAGGGAAAAAGCCGAGCACAAGCCAAACCAGCATAAAACCAACATAAGGCTTGGGTAAACTAATACCCTGTGTTGGCGCTAACCAACCTGTCCACCAAATATAACCGACCAAGGCATAAACCACACCCGATAAACCACCAAAGTTAGGTCCTGCTAATAAAAACTGACCGATATTGGGTATTAACGCAGCAACTAAAAACAACAGTAATAACTTTTTACTGCCCAGCTTATTTTCAATTTGGCCACCAAGATACCACCACCATAATAAATTAAATACCAGGTGTAAAACTGAAAAATGAATGAGCGCAGGGGTAAATAAACGCCAAACCTCACTCAGTGAGGAAACACTTAAATCAAAAGGAAAATGCAGCGCAGCATATATAAATTCATTTTGTGTCAACATGCTAAAATACATCGCGGCAAAGACAACCACACTCAAGGTAAAAATAGTGAGGGTCACTTTACCTGCATGTATCAAAAAGTTGGACAACATATTACCCGAACCATAACTAAAATTTGCCGTACGCGTATCAGCAACATCCCAAGACGCTGCTTGGTATTTATCTTGATAAGGGTCAGCCAAAAACATATCAAGTTCTTGTGATGCAACTTCAACATGGGTCATCGCGGGTAAACAGATCGCAAACCCGTCTTCTGTTTGTGCGACTTTCGCATCAATTTTTTGCACTGCTAAATAATCTACAAAAGCCTGCGCCATACGTGGATTATTAATTACACCAATCTCAATCATGCTATTACCTATTTTGTCACAAACGCACATTCTCGACGCCAAGCTTCAAACCCACCGTCCATGCTGTACACGTTTTCAAAGCCTTGTTCCACTAAATATTGCGCCGCGCCTTGACTACTACGCCCATGATAACAAACCACCACCACAGGCACATCAAAGTCCGTTTGCTGCATGAAGTTACCTAACACTGAGTCAGTGAGATGCAATGAATCTTCAATATGTGCATCTGTAAATGATTGAGGGTCACGAATATCGACAATTTTAACGCCTGTACTATCACTGACTAATTGCTGAACTTCATTAATTGAAATATGTTTGAAACTATCCATTATTTTCTCATCTTTAGTGATATTAAGAACTAAAATTTGCTATAAGAACAAAGATACCAAATATTGATGTACTCTTTAAGCATTATCATCCACAAAGGTGGCTATCCCATCAAAGTGAAACCTGTTATATTTCAATTCTAAACAGGCATTAATAAGACTGGAACGAGATATAACGCGCATTAATATTTATAAAATTCAACATCATGATAGAAGATATCAATTGTGAATGATTAATTTAATCACAGTACTAATTTTAAGATTTGCAAACTATGAGCAACTAATATGAATAATGAAATATTTGTTATCAACCTGGATAAATCAACCTCACGTTTAGAAACCTCAGCTCAACAGTTAAAAGCTGCTGGTTTATCTTTCACAAGGATACCAGCCGTCTACGGTGCTGACTTATCTAAAACGGAAAAACACACACACTATAGTAGCGATTTAAATCATAAATTATTCTATCGAAAATTAAATGATGGTGAAATTGGTGCATACCTCAGTCATCGAAAAGCTTGGCAAGCAATTGTAGATAAAGAGCTTGATTATGGCATTGTGTTTGAAGATGACTTTATCTTGCGAGATGATCTAAATAAAGCAATAGAAAATATAAATGCTATCCCATTTGAATGGGATTATATTAAGTTGGCCAGCTATAACAGTAAAGAAATAAAACAAAAAGTAATATACCAAAAACGACTTATAGATATGGATTTAGTCGCCTATACGAAGGTCGTTACAGGGGCTTCTGCTACCGTGATTAGCTATAAGGCTGCTAAAGAACTGCTTGTGAAAACTGAACGATTTGGTAGACCTTTTGATACTGATTTACAATATTGGTGGGAAAAAAATATCCATATATTCTGCTTACTACCATTCGTATCAGCGCAAGATGAAAATATGTTAAGTGATATTGACAGCACGGGTGGCAAACGTAATAAGAGTAACAATCGTTTTTTTCAACGTCAATTTATTCAAATTAAAAAATTCTTTTTAAATCGACATCATAATGTTGCTTTTTTAGCAAAATATAATAATCCAGACTTATAAATAATTTAAAGTGATAAACAGTTATAGCGAAGCAACTATTTATCACTTTATTACCTAAGTATCCCTACTCAGCTAATCATTTTGTCAAAATACGCAATGTGCTCTAAAACCGTTCTCTCTGATGTAAACTCAGTTTCGATTTTATGCTTGCATACTTTAGACATGTCTTGAACTAAGTCTTTATTGTTGTAAAGATATTCAATTTTATCCGCAATTGCTTGAGCATCTTTAACTGGTACAACGCAACCATTTATACCTTCAATAACAACCTCTTTACTACCGCCCGTTTCTGTTACTATTGACGGTGTACCATACCCCATAGCTTCCATGACAGCGCGAGGAAGCCCTTCTCCACTAATTGAAGCTTGAATTAATATATCACTGGCAGCACTTAACTCTGGTGCATCATATCGATATCCAGCTAAATGAATTCTACCCGCTAAAGGCGAATTTTTAATTGCACTTAAGTAGGGGTCTTTATCCATGCCTGAACCAACAAGTAACAAATGGAAATTATCTAAATGAGCCACTTTACTTACAGCTTCGATAAGGATTGATAACCCTTTGCTTGGTCGAATTGTTGCAACTGCGATTGCAACAAAAGCATCTTCAGGAATACCAAATTCAGATAAGTTACCCGGCACTGATTGATACCAAGATAAATCATGCCCTTTATAAATAGTGACGACCTTATCTTTATTTTTCCATACCTTAGAACGGACATCCTCAGTTACAGCATCAGATACGCAAATAATGCCATCAACCCTTGGATGTAAATGAGTTAAATAAGCACTGGGATCATGACGATATAATCCACCAGTGGTTCCTCGATAGTTAATCATTTTCGCAGGAAAACCAATACAAGCAAAAGCAGCACTCGGAATCGTTCTAGAATTTAAAGCGTAAACAATATCATAATGTGCACAGCTTAATTCTTCACGAATCGCTTTAATGGTTTTCAAGCACACTTTTTTAGTCGGATATTGTTCAATAACTTTAATACCAAGCTCTTCAAACATAGGGGTATATTCAGAATTAGGTCGAGTAAAAACAGTAACATCATGACCTTTTTTTGCAAAGCCGATCGTAATCATGACTTCAGGTCTACTAACATTTGTAATCTTAGCATAATCGCCTACAACCAAAATTTTCATATAGTACCTTTCCATTCCGAATTCAATTATTAACAATGCTTATGATACTATCACATTGTTAATATTGATACAGAAGGGAATGCCAGATGCTCAGCCGAACGCTCTATACCACGTTACTTTATGCAACTTCACCGTTGATATTTTCTCTATTGTTAAAGAAAAAAAAAGGAAAGCCTCCTATTGGTGACCGTTGGAAAGAGTTTGTAGGCATAACCCCTGAATTAACGCTATCACAGCAACCGATCTGGATCCATGCAGTTTCAGTGGGGGAAGTGATTGCTGCAACACCAATTATCAAAGCATTACAACAACACTACCCTGAGCAACCACTACTCATTACGACAACAACAAGTACTGGTGCAGAACGTGTAGAGGCTTTAACTGGTAACATTGAACACAGGTACTTTCCTGCAGATTACCCTTGTGCGGTAAAACAGTTTATTAGCCGTATGAAGCCAGCACTCTGTTTAATCATGGAAACCGAGTTATGGCCTAATATGCTAACTATTTGTAACGATGAAAATATTCCCACGATAGTAGTTAATGCTCGACTGTCTGAGAAGTCGCAACAAAAGTACCAACGATTTCAATCATTATTTTCAGCACCATTACAGAAATTGACTCATATCTTATGTCAGGATGAAAATGATCTACGTCGCTTTAAAACGTTAGGGTTAATCCAAACGCAACTTTCTGTCACAGGTACAGTGAAATTTGATATTCAATTCTCAGATACCATCATCAATCATGGTTTATCACTGCGCGAACAGTTTGGCAAACAACGTCCTGTCGTCATCGCCTCAAGTACACATAAAGGTGAAGATGAAATCGTGCTTGCCGCATTTGAAAAAGTAAAACAACAACATAATGATGCGTTATTAATATTGGTACCACGCCATCCAGAACGCTTCGATGATGTTGCTACACGCTGCTTAGATAAATTTCCTCACACACAACGACGCAGCCAAACTCAAGCGACAGAGAACCTAAGTAACATTGATGTTTATTTAGGAGATAGTATGGGAGAGATGCCACTGCTACTTGCTGCCAGTGATATTTGCTTTATGGGCGGAAGTTTAGTTGGAGATAAAGTCGGTGGGCATAATTTATTAGAACCAGCCGCATTATCAAAAGCGTGTATCACAGGTCCAAGTTATTATAATTTTGCGGATGTAACAGCCCAATTACTTGCATGTGATGGGGTTGCTGTCGTCAATAATGAGCTTGAATTAGCTAATAAGATAAATGAATTGATATCACAGCCTGAGATTGCTGTAACTATGGGTCAACAAGCAAAAAGTGTCGTGGAAAAGAACAAAGGCGCATTAACCAAAATAATGCAAAAACTCACCTTTTACATCGACCAAGCGCTCAACCAAGCTAATACAAAATAGTGAATATCGTCAATATGGTTTATCTTTTCACGAAATAATCAGCGATAAAGAAAAACCATATTGCATACTTACACTGTCAATAAAACTAACCATTTATCTCCGGAATAACCGTTTCAGCCGTCGCTAAACGTAAGTAATATTCACGCATATGCTGATAATCGACAAGGGCTCTTTCAGTGAAATAAGGCTTCATCATGAAGATAGATTTCAGAATTCCACGATAAATATCCGTCTTATATACTTTTGCATCTTTACTGATTGTGGTGCGATAGCTTACCCAAGACACAAGCACAACCTTAATAGAGTTGGCTAATTCATCCAGATCTTCCATCGGAATATTGACCACTTTATTTTTCTGTAAAGAGAATAATAAATCAACTTCACGCTGTGCTGACACTTCTTGGAATTTTAAATATTTTTTATGTAAGTTTGGATCTCGAGATAACAGACTCGGTAAACTGTAATACAAAAATCGAAAACGCCACATCGTTTCAAACATCGAATCTAAATAACTCATCATCACTTCTAATGTCACATCACCTTCACGGTGAGGTTGGAAATGTTCCGCTAAATAATTCACATATTGATCAAAAATAGAGTCAATAATGTCTTCTTTATTACGAAAATGATAATAAAGATTGCCAGGACTAATACCTAAATGTGCGGCAATATGATTGGTGGTCACGTTACGCTCACCACATTCATTAAACAGCTCAAGTGCAGTATAAATGATCTTATCTCTGGTTTTCATGAAAATGACCGCTTTGATTTATAATTGAATACTCAATACTCGCACATTTACAGCTAAATGACACAGTGTAATATCTCATTATTAGAATGTTCGCTCAATTATGATAACCCGCGTATAATAAGTCCCAATCAGTCTCTTGCCATTTGAACGCCGTATCTTTCCTTTGTTCTTTCAAAAAAGAGCGCTTTAACCGTGCTAAGTTATCTTTTTTCCACGCATCAGCAGTAGGTTTAAATTTGCAGCGATCAAAATCGATCAACCACCACTTACCCTCCCCATCGAGAATAATATTATGGGTATTTAAATCCGCATGCCATAAATCAACATCATGGAAACGTCTTATCATTGCGCCAATTTGTCTATAATCATCAGACTTTAACGCACGATCTTTTAATACCGCAACTAAATCGTTGGCACCCGCAATCTTCTCGGTAATCAAATCAGCATGATAAAACAATCCTTGTTTAATAATCTGTCCAGCAATCGGTTTTGGTGCTGGTAAGTTTTTATCCACAAGTTGCTGAGTCACCACAAACTCTTGGTAAGCACGAGTATTCTTTAACCCAGTATAAAAATAGGCATCTTTAATTAACTTCGCAATCAAACCACCTCGATGATAATGACGTAACACAAATTCATCATCGTTTATTTTAAAGAACCAGGTAATACCGCGACCAAACGCTGAACCAATAATCGCATTATTACGTTGCCAATATGCCCCATTAAAATATTCAGGGGTGATCTCGCCTTTTAATTCGTCCTGAAAAAATAAGACTCTAGCGCCTTGTGTCTCTATTAACATGTGTTCTCCAAAAAAACTTCGTCGATAAATTTTACATTACCTCAAACGATTTGCATAATAGCCTTTTACATTCAACAACTAGAAATGATGAATATGACCCCTCCACAGAGTATCTGTATATTACGTTTTTCCGCAATTGGTGATGTTTGCCATGCTGTTTCTGTTGTACAAGCAATTCAGCGACAATACCCCAATGCAAAGATCACTTGGGTGATCGGAAAAATAGAAGCCATGTTAGTTGGGGACATCAACAATGTTGAATTTATTATTTTTGATAAAAAAGCTGGATTAAAAGGCTATTCAGACCTACGAAAAAAATTAAATAACCGTCAGTTTGATGTATTACTGCATATGCAAGTTGCACTCCGAGCCAGCATCGCGAGTTTATGTATTAAAGCCAAGCAGCGCTGGGGATTTGATAAAACAAGAGCCAAAGAAGGCCAGTGGTTGTTCACTAATCATAAAATTAAGCCGCAATCACAACCTCATGTACTCGATGGTTTTATGGCATTTGCCGAAGCGATTGGCGTCCCCGTTACACCTCCGCAATGGGATATCCCACTTTCAACCCAAGATAACTTATGGGCGCATTCACAATTAAGCCACGAAAAGAAAAATTTTATTATTTGCCCATCAGCAAGTAAAGCAGAACGTAATTGGTCAACAGAAGGTTATGCCGAAATAGCCAATTATATGCATGAGCAAGACTATCAAGTATCAATATGCGGAGGCCCAACAGAAAGCGAAAAGCAACTCGCTAAAGATATAATGCAGCTAACCACGGCACCAATTAATAATCTTGTTGGTGAAACATCCTTGAAGCAATTGCTCGCTATTTTAAAACATGCTGATCTTGTGTTAGCACCCGATACCGGTCCTGCGCATATGAGCACCACTGTAGGAACTCCCGTTGTAGGCTTATACGCGCACAGTAATCCGGGACGTACAGGGCCTTATAATAACCTTAGCGATGTCGCTGAAGTTTACCATCAACATTTACCAAACAGTGAATGGGGACAACGAGCGAAAGGACCAGACTTAATGAATAACATAAGCATCACAACCGTTAAAAAGAAATTAGCACGTTTTATACAATAATAATTACATATACCTTGAACTAACACTGAGTAGAGTAAGAAATTATCATGACAGTAAAAGTAATTTACCCAGGTACATTTGATCCCATCACTAATGGTCATACTGATTTAATCGAACGCGCAGCAAAATTGTTTGACCACGTCATTGTTGGCGTGGCCTTTAACCCAACCAAAAAGCCGTTCTTTAATCTTGATGAACGCGTGCAATTAGCAAAAACCGTAACAGCACATTTAGATAATGTGGACGTGGTAGGATTTAGCGGGTTATTAGTTGATTTTTCTAAGGAATATAATGCATCTGTATTAATTCGAGGGTTACGAGCGGTATCTGACTTTGAGTATGAGTTCCAACTTGCGAATATGAATCGTCGCTTAAGTCCTGATTTAGAAAGCGTATTCCTAACACCGTCTGAAGAGAACTCATTTATCTCTTCAACACTAGTGAAAGAAGTCGCTATTCACAACGGTGATGTCGCACAGTTTGTCGCACCAATTGTTTGTCAGGCTATTTTAGACAAAATTGCAGAAAAATAGCCCGTTAAGTAAAACTTAGGTTAGCGTTGGCATTGATTACAATAAATCGTGTTGCGCTGGCCGATCTTCATCGCTTGTAATACTTCACCACATTTCGGGCACGGCTTCCCACCCTTACCATATACTTGCAGTTCCTGCACAAAATAACCTGGTTTACCATCCGTCTGAGTAAAATCTTTCAGTGTCGTACCGCCTTGCTCAATGGCTTTCGCTAATACTTGTTTCACTTCTTCCACGAGTACTTTATAACGCTGTAAAGACACCTTGCCCGCGGCTCGTTTTGGACTGATACCAGCAGAGAACAAGGCTTCGTTGGCATAAATATTACCGACCCCAACCACGACATGGTTATCCATTAGAAATGACTTAACCGGCACTTTCCGTGCTCGCGAGCGCTCAAATAAACGTTGTGCGGTAAACTCACAGGTCAGCGGTTCAGGTCCTAAGCTGGCTAATAATTTATGCTCAAGCACATCACCCTCTTGCCACAATACCGATCCAAAACGCCTAGGATCGTTCAGACGAAGACATTTACCTGAATTCAACACTATGTCTACATGATCATGCTTTTCGACTGCTGTGATCGAATCAAGCACTCTTAGACTACCAGACATCCCCAAGTGAATGATGATTGTGCCTTTTTCAGTCTCGAGTAATAAATATTTAGCTCGGCGACGTACGCTTATCACTGTACAGCCCACCGCATCCTGTAGCGCAATTGGCACAGGCCAACGTAACTGTGCATTACGCACAACTATCTTAGTAATCTGTGCATTTTCGAGATAAGGGGCAATGCCTTGACGGCTTACTTCAACTTCCGGTAATTCAGGCATGTGTAATCCAGTAGGTAAGAACTTAATCTGTTGATGATGATAAAAAGAAATAAATAAAATAACTAGCGAGGTAATAAAACTTGTAACTCAGATTCATCAATTTTCAATAACTGGCCCTGCCAATTTTGTAGCAAGTAACCGCTATCAATTTGGTATAAAATCAGCGTAACAGGTTCAGATAAATTGGCCAGTTCGAAAGATATATTAATACCGTAGGCCAAATTAGCAATCACAATATCGTTAACCACAGGCTTAAATGTGGCCGTTTCCCACGCTTTAATAATTTGTTTAAGTTGCGGTTGTGAAAGTCCTAACTCCGGTAACGTAGCAAGTTGGCTACCCACACGCTGGATCTGGATATTATCAAACTGCATCGACAATACAACAGCATGAGCAGGTAACGCCGTTTGGTATTGACCAGCAGACTCATCACCTTCTATTTTTTTTCCTGAATATTGAAATACCAGCATCATCGCCAGTACCGCAAATATCAATACGTTATTCCAACCTCGTCGTGATAACTGCACATTAAATCCTTCTAATCTCTGATATCGCATCTTGAAGTAGTTTGGGTATATACATCAATAAGTATATGCAAATTACGTGAAAATGTCGGATTGGGCAAGGTAGAAACAAGGAATTTTAGGCAAAAAAAAACCCAGCAAAAGCTGAGTTTTCAATATTTGAACATAAAACCAAGGATTACTTGATTTTACCTTCTTTGTACATAACGTGCTTACGAATAACTGGATCAAATTTTTTGATTTCCATTTTTTCAGGCATGTTTTTTTTGTTTTTATCAGTGGTATAGAAGTGACCTGTACCAGCAGATGAATTCAGACGAATTTTATCGCGCATAATAGAGTTCCTTAAACCTTCTCACCACGGGCACGCATTTCAGCAAGAACTGAATCGATACCCTTTTTATCAATAATACGCATACCTTTACAAGTAAGGCGTAACTTTACAAAGCGGTTTTCGCTCTCAACCCAAAAACGGTGTGTATGTAGGTTTGGCAAAAAACGGCGACGAGTGCGGTTTTTTGCGTGAGAAACGTTATTACCAACAGCTGGTTTTTTACCAGTGACTTGGCATACTTTAGACATGTCGTCTTCTCCAAATATTTTCTTGCTCGAGCAAATATACAGCGTCTTGTTGGCCGTCGCCCAAGACGCGTGCTAAAGGCGGCATTTTATACAGCAAATTAAAACATAGAGCAAGCTTTTTATATTTCTCAGGTAGTCATAAATATAAAATTTATACCCACCCTCGCTCTGCAAAGCTCGCTATGTCACTGTCACCTATAACAAAATGATCGAGGACTTTAACATCAATTAATTGTAAGGCTGAAATAAGTTTATCTGTGATCATACGATCTGCACGGCTGGGTTCAGCAATGCCAGAAGGATGATTATGGGCAAATATTACTGCCGCAGCATTTCTTTCTAACGCTTTTTTAACCACAACTCTCGGATAAACACTAGCACTGTCTATTGTGCCATAAAACAACTCTTCAAAGCGAATAACTCGGTGCTTATTGTCTAAAAATAATACCGCAAAGACTTCATTAGGCTGATCGCGTAATTTTGCGCGTATGTAATCTCGACTTTCTTGGGGGTTAGCTAACACATCACCGCGCTCTAACTTTTCGGCCAAAAAGCGCCGAGACATCTCAACAGTGGCTTGTAATTGTACATATTTTGCCACGCCTAATCCCTTCGTTTGACAGAATTCATGTTCACTCGCAGCAAACAAGGATCTTAACGTGCCAAATTCAGCTAAAATATGCCGAGCCAACATCACCACATTCGTCCCTTTAATACCAGTACGTAGAAAAATAGCCAATAACTCGGCATCGGATAGTGATTGTGGGCCAAACTTAACCAGCTTCTCTCGGGGCATCTCATCTCTGGGTAATGCTTTTAATTTCATCTGAATTCCCATTTAACATAACATCCTGTTAGCTTAGTAATTCGATGAATAAAAGAGCTAGATAATGATAAAACAGTGAAATAGTTCAAATTTATGAATTTGATAATGACGCGTATAAAATTAATAACAAACCTTAGCATCTGATAATTTAATTATGGTATTGTTATTACGTTATTAGAATAACCTTTCAGATTTTAACGTGGAATACACAATGACTGTAATTGCCAATAAACGCATTTTGCTCGGTATTACGGGCGGCATCGCTGCTTACAAATGTGCAGAATTAACGCGTCGCTTAACGGAACAAGGCGCAGAAGTACGCGTCGTGATGACCCAATCAGCACAAGAATTCATTACCCCGCTCACCATGCAAGCAGTCTCTGGATTCCCCGTTTCCCATAGCTTATTAGACCCTGCTGCCGAAGCAGGCATGGGTCACATTGAATTAGCGAAGTGGGCAGATTTAGTGTTAATCGCCCCAGCAACCGCTAATTTCATTGCCAAGTTCACAGCCGGTATTGCCGATGATTTACTCTCGACATTGTGTTTAGCCACACCCGCACCGATTGCCGTTGCGCCAGCGATGAATCAAGTCATGTACCAAGCGCCCGCAACGCAGGCTAATTTAGCAACACTTAAACAGCGCGCAGTTCCACTATGGGGACCCGCTTCAGGCGCCCAAGCTTGTGGAGACGTGGGCCTAGGTCGAATGGTTAATCCCGATGAACTCGTCACCGCCGTTGTCGATTTCTTTACCGCTGCGGCACAACCACAAGTGCTCGCGGGTAAAAATATCATGATCACAGCAGGACCAACTCGCGAGGCGATTGATCCAGTACGCTACATCAGTAATCACAGTTCTGGTAAAATGGGCTATGCCCTTGCCCAAGCAGCTCTTTCACTCGGCGCAAATGTCACCATCGTTAGCGGCCCCGTTGCACTAGCAGCACCCGCAGAGTGTCGTATGATCAACGTCACCAGCGCACTTGATATGCACGATGCCGTTATGTCTGATATCAACCAACAAGATATTTTTATTGCCTGTGCAGCCGTTGCTGATTATCGCCCTGAAACCATTGCTGAACAAAAAATCAAAAAGACCAATAGCGACGAAATGATTGTTCGAATGGTCAAGAATCCCGATATCGTAGCCAGTGTCGCAGCGCTCAAAAATTCTCCTTTTACTGTCGGTTTTGCTGCAGAAACACAAGATGTTGAACATTATGCACGCGACAAAATGCAACGTAAAAATCTTGCTATGATCGCTGCAAATGACGTGTCACAATCCGGCCAAGGCTTCAATGCCGAAGACAATGCATTGACCGTATTTTGGCCACAAGGCACTGCGCAAATAGCATTAGCGAACAAGCAAGATGTGGCAGCACAATTACTGCTGTTAATTGCAACCCAGTTCAATGCCAATACATAACGATAACTAAAATTACATTCAACATTCTACCTTGTCTTGCGCTAACGCAAAGCATTGTAGATCTATCAATTGATATATTCAGTGAAACAAATAATGAAGCAAATAGAAGTAAAAATATTAAATCCACGCGTGGGTAAAGAATTCCCATTACCAAGTTATGCAACGCCGGGTTCAGCAGGTTTGGACCTACGCGCTTGCCTTGAACAACCACTCACGGTTAATCCAGGTGAAACGCATTTGATCCCAACGGGTATTGCCATTCATATTGCAGACCCAACGATGGCAGCAACCATTTTACCACGTTCAGGCTTAGGCCATAAACACGGTATCGTATTGGGTAACTTAGTGGGTTTAATCGACTCTGATTATCAAGGTGAGTTAATGATCTCATGTTGGAATCGAGGTCAAGACAGCTTCAGTATTCAACCGGGCGATCGTATCGCTCAAATGATGATAGTGCCAGTAATACAAGCACAATTAACCATCGTTGAAGAGTTTGATAGCAGTGAACGTGGCGAAGGTGGCTTTGGCCATTCGGGTAAGCAATAACGGTTAACACCATTCTAGGATGAAAAAGATGTCAACAAGCACTAAAAAAAATCGTCGAGAACAAATTTTACAAGCGTTAGCGCATATGCTGGAGACCCATCCAGGTCAGCGTATCACGACCGCAAAACTCGCTAAAGAAGTCGGCGTTTCAGAGGCAGCTCTCTATCGTCACTTCCCAAGTAAAGCGCGTATGTTTGAAGGTTTAATTACCTTTATCGAAGATTCAATATTAGCGGGTATTAATCAAATCTTAAATGAAGAAAAAGATACCATTACTCGTTGTCATCACATCCTGCATCTACTGTTGGTCTTTACCGAGCGGAACCCTGGCATCACCCGCATTATGACTGGCGATGCACTACAAGGTGAGCACGAACGTCTCGGTGAGCAGATCAGCGCCTTATATGCCAAAATTGAAACACACTTTAAACAAGTACTACGTGAAAAGAAAATGCGCGAAGCCACAGGTTTTAGTTTAGACGAAGGTACGTTGGCCAACTTATTACTGGCGTACGCAGAAGGGCGAATTAATCAATACGTTCGCACCCGCTTTGCATTAAAACCAACGACTGATTTTGATCAACAGTGGAACTTCTTACACAAGCAGCTATTACAGAGTTAATCGTTACTAGGTTAATTGTTTAATTACTCAAAGTGTAAAAACAAAAAAGGCTACCGAGGTAGCCTTTTTATTTTTTATAACAGCGGTATATCTAGCACTGCTAATTAGATACCGTAGTTTTCACGGTATGTTTTTACGTTTTCAAGGTGCTCTTGCATTTCTGGCTTATCTGCTAAGAAAGAAACAAGATCACCTAACGTCACGATTGATAATACTTTACACGCATAATCACGTTCGATTTCTTGAATTGCAGATAATTCGCCTTTGCCTTTTTCTTGGCGGTCTAGCGCAATTAACACACCCGATAGTTCAGCGTTATTTGCTTGGATGATATCCATTGACTCACGGATTGCAGTACCCGCAGTGATCACGTCATCAACTAACATAATACGACCTTCAAGCGCAGCGCCTACTAATGAACCACCTTCACCGTGGTCTTTTTTCTCTTTGCGGTTAAAGCAGTAAGGTGCATCAATATCATGATGATCATTCAGTGCAACAACCGTTGTTGTCGCAATTGGAATACCTTTGTAGGCAGGACCAAATACTACATCGTATTCAATACCAGAATCAACTAAAGCAGCGGCATAGAAACGACCGATACGTGATAAATCACGGCCCGTGTTAAACAAACCGGCATTGAAGAAATAAGGGCTAGTACGACCAGACTTTAGAGTGAACTCACCAAACTTAAGTACTTCTTTTTCTAAAGCAAACTCAATAAATTCGCGTTGGTAATCTTTCATCGTTTTCCCCTATTATGATTAATTAAATGTTGTTAGCTAAAAGCCACTTCACCTAAAAAGCCTAATAATATGGGGTATATTATTAGGCAATTAATATTGTTAGCGCTCGGCGACTAACGATAAGCGCCGCTATTTTAACAAGCTTTACGCTTTAATCAAGCTATCACCGAGTGCTTTCTTTTGTTCTACAATAATTTGCTCGATACCATCTTTCGCTAACGCGAGCATGCTTAGCATTTCTTCGTGGCTAAACGGTTCGCCTTCAGCAGTTCCTTGGATCTCAATAAACTTACCGGTTTCAGTCATCACCACATTCATGTCTGTTTCAGCATCTGAATCTTCTGGGTAATCTAAATCACACACGGCCTCGCCTTTATAGATACCCACCGACACTGCTGCAATCATGAATTTGATTGGACTAATCTTTAACTTACCTTTGCGGATCAAAAATTCAACCGCATCAGCCAATGCCACACAAGCACCAGTAATAGCGGCTGTACGAGTGCCGCCATCAGCTTGAATAACATCACAATCGATTACAATCGTGTGTTCACCTAATGATCCAAGGTCGATACAAGCACGTAGTGAACGCGCGATCAGACGCTGAATTTCCATCGTGCGTCCAGTTTGCCCACCACGCGCCGCTTCACGATTCATACGTTTGTGCGTAGAGCGCGGTAGCATGCCGTATTCAGCCGTAACCCAACCTTGGCCTTTACCCTTTAAGAAACGTGGCACATTGTTTTCAACAGTCGCAGTACACAATACTTTCGTACCTCCGAATTCAACTAATACAGACCCTTCTGCATGAGCGGTGAAGTTACGGGTAATTGTTACAGGTCGAACTTGACCTAATGTTCTTTGACTTGGACGCATTATTTTAACTCTTCAATGATGATTGCCCAATATTATATGAGCTAAGCTAAACTATCGCTATAGCAAGTTGTAATAACCTGAAGGTATAATTAGCTTAATTTATTTTAATTAACGGATTTAACATGATTCATAGTATGACGGCATATGCCCGTAAAGAGTTTAAAGGTGATTGGGGTACTGCTGTATGGGAGATCCGTTCGGTTAACCAACGTTACCTCGAAACGTACATCCGATTACCAGAACAATTTCGTGGTTTAGAAGCAGTATTACGTGAACGTTTCCGTAAAAAATTACAACGCGGTAAAGTTGAATGTAACCTGCGTTTTGAAGCAAGTGCAGCAAACAGCGGTGCATTACAGTTAAACGAAGCATTAGCCGAAAAATTAATTGAAAGCGCAAACTGGGTATCAAAAAAAGCCGGTAAGGCAAAACTAAACCCTGTTGATATTCTACGTTGGCCTGGCGTAATGGAAGCAGCAGAAAAAGACATGGGTGAGTTATCAACAGACCTACTCAGCTTTTTCAACGAAACGCTGGGTGAGTTCTTAGAGTCTCGCGCTTCTGAAGGTGAAAAACTGCAAGCGATGCTAGAGCAACGTTTAGCGGGTATCACTGAACAAGCTGATTTCGTCCAAGGTAAGATGCCAGAAATCATCGAATGGCAACGCGAGCGCATTCAAAAGAAATTTACCGATGCGAAAATCGAATTAGATGAAACCCGCGTTGAGCAAGAACTTATCTTAATGGCGCAGAAGTTAGATGTTGCCGAAGAAATCGACCGCTTAAATGCTCACGTGACTGAAACACGCAGCATCTTGAAAAAAGGAGGCGCATGTGGCCGTCGTCTTGATTTTATGATGCAAGAATTCAATCGCGAATCAAATACCCTAGGTTCTAAATCTATCAGCACAGACATCACTAAGTCTGCGGTAGAGCTTAAAGTATTGATTGAGCAGATGCGCGAGCAGTTACAAAATATTGAGTAATTGTTTAACCACTAAGTTACGATAATTAAAAGCCCTCTTTCAACAGAGGGCTATATTTACGCTCAAAACTCAGTTCAACATCAACGCTAGGGGAGTAATACAAACTTTCCATAAGAGGCGTATAACGCAACTCAATCTTATTCTCTCCGACACAGCCTGTGAGTGCAAAAATCACGATGCAATTGCATTTAAGTCGGTAACACATCATTAGTGATTCTAATCACACTAAAATGCAGCAAACAAAGACCCGCGTCCAAATAAGCCCCCCCTAAAGATACCCCTTTGTAAATAAGTTTGAATTAACACTCCATTAACACTACCGTGGCAAACATTGTTTATCCTTATATTTTATATAGATAAATGAAAAATTTGATATCGAGACAAAAATATAGACCTATAAATAAGGAATCGAATTAATGGCGACTAACAGTTTGAGTTCAATTGTAAATAAAATTTCTGCACAACCAAAAGAAATCAGTTCACTACAGCTATCGTCAATGTTTGGTGAAACCGTTAAATTTTTTGGCCGAGCAGGTATTCAAGTTGAATCACTTAATATTAACAATGCAGTACTAAGACTCGAAAATAACGAAACGGTACAAAATCATATTGGTGGCATTCATGCTGCAGCAACGGCATTATTGGGCGAATCAGCGACTGGTTTTCTAGTTGGCATGCACGTTCCTGATGATCGTATTCCTTTACTCAAATCGATGAATATTAATTATATTAGTCGCGCAGATGGGGATTTAAAGGCGATTTCAAGCTTAACTGAAACACAAATATCAGATATAAAAAATACAGACAAAGGAGAGACAGCTGTAAAAGTCGTCATTACAGATAGCGCTGGTAATAATCCTGTTGATGCTGAATTCATTTGGGCATGGGTTCCAAAAAAGAAATAACATCACTGATCACGCACTCCATTCACAGACCTATTTAAAATGGATCGTTTGCTTATAAAAGGATTTTAAAATGAATGCAATCAAAAATAGAATCACAAAAGCAGCGGTTGTGACTGGTATTATCGCGGGGTTGTTATATGGCAGCTGGGCGTTATATGCCAATTATGCCGACGGAATTATAATTGCGTCCCAAGCTGCAGCAGTGCAGTTTATCTGTAGTGCTTTACTGGGATTTTTCATGACGTTTATTATGGACCAAATCTGTGCGAGTAAACGAACACCCCGATTTATTATGATTCCAGCGTCAGTTATCACCCCTTTATTACTCACCTTATTTGTCAGTTATTATTCACATTATTTAAATGGCACACCCAATATTATTATTACTATCTTGCCCTCACAAATTTTAGGTCTCATCTGGACCAGCCTGTACACAGCTAAACTATTAAAAGTAACTGTCAATACAACACCAACGATGGCCTAAGCAATTCAATAAATATAACGATGCCTTAATCGAAAACTTTCTTTTCTTTTAAGGCATCACTAAAGCAGAATCACGATAAATCGTCCATACTACCTCTAAGTTCCTTTTAAATTTGTAGGCTTATTTGCAACTCTATCGTCTGCAAAGGAGGTCAAAATGGACCACGCGTATGATTATACTAAACAGCAGTTTAGTAATCCTGCGGGGACCGAAGGCTTCGAGTTTGTCGAATTCTCGTCTCCCGATCCAAAGCAGCTTGCCATGCTTTTCCAACAGTTGGGTTTTCATCCTCATGCCCGGCATCAAACACGCCCGTTAACTTGGTTCAAACAAGGTGATATCCATTTTTTAGTCAGTACAGAAGGTCGCGGTTTCGCCTCTGAATTTGCGAAACAACATGGTCCTTCCGCCTGTGCGATGGGCTTTAAAGTCACTGATGCAGATAAAGCCTATCAACATGCGTTAAACCGTGAAGCCAAGCCTTGTAAGCGTAAAATTCTCGAGTTCGGTGTACCTGCGATTTATGGCATTGGTGAAAGTCTGCTGTATTTAGTCGATGATGATGTAAGAACACGCCTGTATCAGGAACAATTTGAATTAACAGGCGAAACTGAAAACGCATCTAAATCGGCGGGACTCACTTATATCGACCACCTGACTCACAATGTGCACTGTGGGCATATGGATCCGTGGGCCGAATTTTATGAACGTATCTTTAACTTTCGAGAAATACGTTATTTTGATATTAAAGGCGCAATGACAGGTTTACGCAGCCGCGCCATGACCAGCCCTTGCGGCAACCTCCGTATTCCCATCAATGAAAGCAGTGATGATAAGTCGCAGATTGAAGAGTTCTTGCAGGAATACCACGGCGAAGGGATCCAGCATATCGCCTTAGGCACAGATGATATTTATCAAACTGTCTCGACGTTAAGAGCGCATGGTATCGAGTTTATGGATATACCCGACACTTATTACGACATGATTTCAGAACGCTTACCCGGTCATCATGAAGCGATTGAGCAACTAAGAAAAAATCGTATTCTAATTGATGGTCATATCGAATCAGGAAAATTAGTCCTGCTACTGCAAATTTTCACTAAAACATTAATCGGCCCTATCTTCTTCGAAATTATTCAACGCAAAGGAGATGAAGGGTTTGGCGAAGGTAACTTTCAAGCCTTGTTCGAATCCATTGAAAGAGACCAGCTCGTACGAGGTGTACTTTCGACGAAAGATAAATAAACACAGTGCCTAGAGGAAAAGATATGATCCGTAGAATTAGCTTCCCACTACGCAAAGGCACCTACTCTCGGCAAGCGCATGCAGACCTGCCTGAACAAGGTATATTTGAGCGAGAAGTCAGTCGGGAAGGTTTCTATGGACCCGCAACACACCTACATCATAAACATCCACCGACTGGCTGGAGTGCATGGTCAGGTAATCACAGGCCAAGGGCATATAACCTATTAACACTGTCCTACTCGCAAATATCGCCCTGGGATGCACCGCTACTGTTACACAATGCCCATTGTCAGATCCGCTTCTGGAAATGTAACGAAAACATGAAAACCTTAGTCAGAAACGCAGATGGTGATGATCTGTTATTTATCCACCAAGGCCACGGCGAATTGTTTTGTGATTATGGCCATTTAAGTGTCAAACAAGGCGATTACATATTAATTCCACGCGCTTGTTTATGGCGTTTAGAGCCTGCCGAACCCATCACATTACTGATGATCGAAGCCACCAATGATTATTATGGTTTACCTGATAAAACTATCGTCGGCCAGCATGCGATATTTGATCAAACGGTACTGGACACCCCAGAAATAGACGCCGCCTACTTGCAACAACAAAATGAAGAACCGTGGCAAGTCGTGCTTAAACGTTTTAATGAACTGTCGATTATTGAGTACCCTTTCAACCCCCTTGATGTGGTGGGCTGGCACGGTAATGTATCTGTCGTCAGGATTAATTGGCAAGATATTCGCCCGTTAATGAGCCATCGTTTTCACCTGCCACCATCCGCGCATTCAACGTTTGTGACCAATCGATTTGTAGTCTGCACTTTCGTGCCCAGACCAATGGAAACTGATCAGGGGGCATTGAAAGTACCTTTTTACCACAGCAATGATGACTTTGATGAGGTTATCTTTTACCACCAGGGTGAATTCTTTAGCCGCGACAATATAGAACCTGGCATGTTGACCTTTCACCCTTGCGGTTTTACCCACGGCCCTCACCCCAAAGCCTATCGCGCAGGTTGTAAGTCACAGCGAAAAGAAACAGATGAAGTAGCTGTAATGATTGATACTCGCGATGGCTTAGATATTGGGTCCCTGATGCAAGATGTGGAATGGCACGGTTATGTCGATAGCTGGAAAGAATAACGCTATAAAACCGATTATAAAAATTAAAACTTAACGAACACATAGGTAAGAGGCTGGAATGAAATTAGCAACATTAAAAAATGGATCTAGAGATGGCAGCCTGCACCTAGTGAGTAAAGACTTACAAACCGCAGTGTGTACTTCATCGATAGCGACAAGTTTACAATGGGCATTAGAAAACTGGCCAGCTGTCGAGCCCCAACTGCAAGCACAATATACGCGATTAAATAACAGGGAATTAGACGGTATTATTCAGTTCTCAAATTGCCAATTAGAATCGCCATTGCCCAGAGCATATCAATGGATTGACGGCAGCGCTTACGTCAATCATGTCGAGTTAGTGCGTAAAGCCAGAGGGGCTGAAATGCCGGCATCGTTTTGGTCTGATCCGTTAATGTACCAAGGCGGCAGCGACAGTTTTTTAGGCCCCAATGACAATATCCCACTGATAGACCCAGCTTGGGGATTGGATTTTGAAGGTGAAGTAGCGGTGATCACTAGCGATGTCGACATGGGCGTAAATACCTCCACGGCCAGTAATACCATTTTATTAATTACTTTAGTCAACGATGTATCACTGCGTAACTTGATCCCCAGTGAATTAGCTAAGGGGTTTGGATTTTTTCACAGCAAACCCTCCACCGCATTTTCTCCCGTTGCAGTTACCCCTGATGAACTCGGCGAGGCATGGGACGGAGCCAAGTTACATTTACCTTTGTACAGTTATCTCAATGATGCATTATTCGGCTCGCCCGATGCAGGCACTGATATGACATTTGATTTCCCCCGCTTAATTGCCCACGCAGCCAGAACCAGAACTTTAACTGCGGGAACCATTATTGGTTCGGGCACAGTGTCTAATTGTGACCGAACGGTTGGCTCATCCTGCCTAGCAGAAAAAAGAATGCTGGAAAAAATAACCACAGGTGAAATCACTACCCCCTTTCTACAGAATGGCGACCGAGTAAAAATTGAAATGCGTGATCAGGCGGGGCAATCCATTTTCGGCGCAATAGAACAAATGGTGGTGCTGCAAGATGAAGCTTTATAGCTATTTCCGTTCATCGGCAGCTTACCGCGTTAGGATCGTCTTAAATTTAAAGAAAATTAGTTATACCACCGAGTCTATCCATTTAGTTCATAATGGTGGGGAGCAGCACTCAGCCGAATATCTTAATATTAATCCACAAGGTCTGGTTCCAAGCCTTGATATCGCTGAGGCAGAACATAAACCACAAATAATCACCCAATCAGGGGCCATTATCGAATATCTGGAAGAGTCTTTTCCGCAACCAGCTTTATTACCAACAAACCTAGTTGAACGTGCCTATGTACGTACATTGATGCAGATAATTGCATGCGATATACACCCACTAAATAACTTGCGGCTATTACAGTATATCGAGGAAAACTTCGACTGTGACGGTACCGAAAAAATGGTCTGGTATCATCACTGGTTAGCAAAAGGATTCGCAGCCGTAGAAACATTACTAACAAAAAAAGAGAGTACTCACTATTGCTACAACGACCAAATTACCTTGGCAGATGTCTATTTGATCCCCCAAGTTTACAATGCACAGCGTTTTAAACTTGATATGGCCCCCTATCCCGCAATCAACCGTATTTATCAGCACTGTATTCAATTGCCTGCATTTAACGACGCCGCGCCAGAACTACAGCCTGATGCAGACTAACATCCAAATTAAACGCCTTAATGAATGCGTTTTCTTTCTTCATCAAGCCCTTGCCAAAACGTATACACACCATCAAGCATTTCGTTACCACTAACGATAAAATGGTCTTCATCAACGTCATTATTAAAATAATAAGCCTCGAGTTCCTCCTGAGTATGATTCGCATGGTTGGCTTCAAGTTTTGCATGCCAGGTAAAAAAGGTCAGCGGTAAACCTTTCAGGTTTCTCGTTTGGCGATAATGATTAAACCCAGAGACCAGCTCATCCCAAAACCCTGCTGCAGCCCAATTCTCTACAGCATAAGAAGCCGCCGTTGACGTGGCGTAACTTGGCGAACCGTAAAGTCGCACCAATTCATCACAAAAGAATAAAGTCTTGGCAGAACCAAACTGGCGTCGTCCAATTTGATTAAATGCGATACCAAAATAATCGGCTAATTGATTTAACAGTTCAAAATGTGCGGCTTTAAAATGGAAAGCACCACCATCAATACTGCCTTCGATATCACCAAAATCACGTTCATCCTGCGTTAATTGCGTAGCACGATTTCGCTTTGGGTTCTTATACACAACCCCGATTTCATTAGCTAAAATTTCTTTCGAGGCACGCATTTCTTCAATGGTTTCGGCATTCAGCATTTTCTCCAGTTGTGCAACCAAAAACTGATTGGAAAAAACCGAGAATTGCACAATTAGCTGTTTAATCTGTGCATCATTGAGTGACGCATCGCGAAACCACTGCGTATAGGGGTTAGCAGTAATAACCTTGTGATTCAGTAATTCGTTGTTGATACGGGATTGAAAGACCAGAAAATATTGCGCTTTGTCTAAATCAAAATGCCCTGACTGAATCTCTTCAACCGTGTGATAAGTGAGTTTTTCCAGTCCATGGTCTTTACGATACGCTTCGATGGCAGAATTATCTCTCATACTAACCCTCCTCCCAAATGTGTTGTATTAACACATACCAGGGACGGTAAATTGTGATCGTAATGGGTATATTTCTAATAGTTTAGTTGCTAATTTCTCTTGTGTCAGTCAGCAGACGCTAGCGAGTTGTAATGACAAGCATAATTGTCTGCGCCATTAATATAAAATAATGACGACTGTATATATCAATAAAAGTATAAGAAAAAAGCCATTAGTTTCATTTGAAATAAGGGCCAATTATATTTGAAGTTGTCGCATATTTATTATATTAATAGTTACGTGAATAACCATTACCAGACGATAATCGCTTCGTAATTGGAAACCAGCAAGACCAACAATATAGAGGTACGTTATGAAAGTAGTAGTGGAATTTATGGAAACGGGTCGATACAAAGACAGAGTTTGGGAACCTTCATTCCACACAGGAAAAGGCAACTTACGCTCAGTCTCACCTTCTTATGCCGCACAGTTAATAAGTCAGTGTAAAGCAAAGCTGCATTTCAACGAAGATGGTTCGGCAGCGCTTGAACGCTAACAGACCTCAATAAGTTATATTTTATTATTTTAATTCGAAGTAAATCTTCAATAAAGGTGCGGGGCTAAACTGCACACAGCCTAGCCCCTATCATTACGTTGCTCTTTTCAATCGGCAAGCGCGGCGTAGATGACGCACTTGACGTTTAGCAGTTACATTACGTGGTTCCGAACTGCAAAGTGGACGACCATCGGCATTAAGTCCAATATCCTTTAACAGATAAGCATTACCCAATGGGATCTCGCTGGTAGCACGACGAACTTTTGCTAGCCACACGCGTTCTTCACGACGTATATCGGCTCTAACAAAAAAAACAGCAAGGTGTAAATAAAGTGAATGACGCATAATAATTCTCCAGTATATAGTTTTGGTATATAAAAAATACTGGGGGAAATGGCGTGAAGTAATTCGGCTATCTAGAGATATTAATGAGGTTATCATCCTATCAAGCTGCCATTTTCCCGCAGCCTGTAAGGGTACGGATTCGTTAGTTATTGGTGCCAGGGTTTCGATCGGAACAGATCACGAAGGCGTGATGAACGGCCATCATGAGACTGGTATGATCAAAAGATACACAAACATATTGAACAAGATTTAAATTTTTCATGTGTACCTCCGGTTAACTAATTAATCCAAAATTAAATGTGATATAAATGTTAAATCACATTGGAGAGTCTATGTTAAATTGAACATTCTGCAACCGTAAATTCTCAGTTAATAATAAAACAAAGTATTATGCTAACAATGTATTCCCATACATCTTTTCACAATATATTCAACCTGTTAATCTCCACCCCATATTACGATATCAATTCTGTAATAGTTTTAGCTCTGAATTTTATCAAGTTCACTCTCTGTACTTCAACTTAGCTATTACTAATCCATCCCCCTACTCATCATACAAAAACAATAATATTCACCATGCAAAATAAATATATTGCTACAACCACTTATACAACAACGATTAGTGAACTTTGTAGTATCGCCTATGTGAGCAGACAAACGCTGTAATGCACCTTTGAATCAATATTAGGTATTAACCCATCTCTTTCGCAACACTCTGGCAAATAGTATCTCTGACCCACTTATGCCCCGGTTCATCATTATTACGTTCATGCCACAACAATACATAGACCAATGAAGAAAAATCTATCGGCAAAGGCAATTCTACCAAGCCATATAACTTTTGTGTATGCGAGACAAAACTCGACGGTAAAGTAAAAATTAAATCACTGTGCGCACAGACACTGGCGGCACCGTAAAAATCCGGTAAGGTTGCGCAAATATGACGGTGCAACCCTGACTCAGCTAATTGATAATCCAATAACCACCAATCATTACCTTCGCAGCGAACCTGTACATGCGACATACTCAAATAAGCATCAACATCCCAATGCCCTGCATTAATACTTGCTAACATAGGGTGATTTTCGCGTATTAAACACACCTGGTTATCGGTAAACAAACGCTGATGCGCAATCCCCTCAGGTAAATTATTGAGGCGAACATCGGCCGTGGGGTGCAACTCCCTGGCCGTAATGCCAAAATCAATTTGTCCTTGCTGCAAGTCTAATAATGATTTTTCATTCCAATCATAAATACCTAAATTCAGCTTAGGTGCTTGCGATAATATTGGCCCAATGTAATGAGGTAGTAAAGTTTCATAGGCACTTTCAAGCATAGCAAACGAAAACTGGCGATGACTATTTTCGGGAATAAAACTCGGCGGTAAGCAGAGATGATACAAGCCCTGTAATATCGTCGGTAATTGCGCTTTTAATTGCAAAGCATGCGCCGTCGGCTTTAAACCATGGGCAGTACGTAAAAATAACGGATCACCCAAGGTATCACGTAGCCGGTTTAAACTTTTACTCAATGCCGACTGGCTTAAGTGTAAGCGATGCGCTGCGCGGGTTACACTCTCTTCTTCAAGTAAAATCTGTAAAATAGCCAAGAGATTCAGATCTATCTTGGCAAGATTATCTAAATTCATAAGATATTCCTAAATGGAAACTCAGTCCTGAAATTATACCACTTCCATTCATATCATGCTTTACGTAAACTGCTCCACATTAATCCATGCCTTTTATTCGAGAATAACAATGCGCCGAAATATATTACCTATTTTGATGGCTATGGTGGTGCTAAGCCCCCTCGCTATCGATATCTACCTGCCTTCAATGCCGACAATGGCAGCAGAATTTCAGGTGTCGTCTAGCGAAGTTCAATCTACATTAATTTTATTCTTATTTGCCATGGGCATCGGACAAATATTAATTGGGCCACTGGCAGACCGTTTTGGTCGTCGTCCAATCGCAATCGGTGGTGTTATGCTGTATTGCTTAAGCAGTATCCTTGCCGCAGGCGCGATTGAATTTCACTGGTTACAAATAGCACGAGTACTACAAGGTATCGCCGCGTGTGCTGTATCAATCGTAGTGTTTAGTGCAGTACGTGACAGCTTTGACTCTAAAAAAGGCGCGCATTATTACAGTTATTTAAATGGCGTTATTTGTGTTATACCTGCACTTGCACCGACGCTAGGTGGCTTATTGGCGCTGCAATTTGGTTGGCGCTCAACTTTTGTTTTTATGATGCTATACGGATTGTTGATATTAACTATTATTATCAACAAATTACCAGAAACACGTCCAGATAATACTGATACATCCGGTTCGCTGTACCACTGGTCTCGCTTTAAGCCGGTATTATACGATGCGCACTTCATGTTTTACGCTATCGCTTGTATGGTGGGTATGGCATCAATCCTAACGTATGTGTCCTATGCACCAGACTGGTTAATCCGTCATTTAGGTGTCGAAGAACTAGAGTTTAGTGCATTGTTTGGTCTAAATGCTATCGTCAATATCGCCGCTTGTTTTGCGGCGCCTACAGTAATCAAACGCTTCGGTAATCGTCCAACCGTTATCATTGCCTTTATCGCGTTATTATTATCCGCGGCACTGCAATTGGCCGTGCAACATTGGGGACCGACAGCAGGTATGGCTGCCGCGTTCGCCTTTATGTTACCTATGATGTTGCTCTGTATTGGCTTTGCATTATTACTCGGTCCAGCAACCAGTATGGCGTTAGCCGCATTTGGCGAACGCGCTGGTACGGCAGCGGCAATGCTAGGTTGTATCCAAATGAGTGGCGCAGCACTACTCGCAGGATTGATTCAACAAACAGAGCTGACCGCACCGTATGCTGTAATTGTATTAATGGGTAGTTTATCGATAATATTCCTAGTGATAATGCTTACGCCACGTCTCGACCATTGGCATCAAGAACAAGTCCAACATTAGGTGCCGCAATGAACGAGTTCGACTACACTGAAAGAACTCGTTCATCACTTAAGGCAATAATAATGCAAAATGAAAAACACCCGTTAAACCATGAATTTCCTGAACACGCCATTGATATCGCCAAACTAAAAAGCGATGACCCCGAATTTGCCGCCCTAGCCAAAGAATATCACAAACTCGACCATCATATTTACGGCCTTGAAGCCAGTGACATTCCCACCACAGATAGCCATTTTATTGAATTAAAAAACCGTCGACTTGCCTTAAAAGACCAGATTTATCAAAAACTAATTAATGGTGATTTTTAATTTCCCCACTTCCATTTAGTCATAAAAGCCTTACACTAAAGTTAATAGCACAAGGCATGAAAGGAATGCAGAATGACGGAAGAACATAACCAAGATAAACATCAACAAAAAATGCAGAAGATCCAAGATACAGTCGCCAAACGCGTCAATAAAGCCACGGAAGAACGTGGTATTTTGATCGTAATGACAGGTAATGGTAAAGGTAAAACCTGTGCAGGTTTTGGTAATGTCATTCGCTGTATAGGTCACGGTTTTAATGCGGGTGTTGTGCAATTTATTAAAGGTACATGGGAAGCGGGGGAAGTAAAATTCATCCAGCAAGTACGTCCTGACATGCCTTATCACGCAATGAAAACTGGCTTCACTTGGGATACGCAAGATAAAGCCGCAGATATCGCAGCTGCAGAAGCAGCATGGGTTCATGCTAAAGCCATGTTAGCTAACCCTGATCTTAAAATGGTGCTTTTAGACGAACTGACTTACATGCTCAGTTACCAATATTTAGATTTGGAAGAAGTACTCAGCGCTATTCGTAATCGCCCAGTTGATCAAACAGTTATCGTCACTGGCCGTAGTGCCCACAAAGATTTAGTCGCAATCGCCGACACAGTGAGTGAAGTAAGAGAAGAAAAACACGCCTTTCGCTCAGGTATTAAAGCTCAAATAGGGATCGACTGGTAATGGATGAACTCTCGCTACATGAAACCCGCGTATTAGGCGCGTTAATCGAAAAAGAACACACTACACCAGATAATTACCCACTATCGTTAAACTCATTAACCTCGGCCTGTAATCAAAAAAGCAGCCGAGAGCCTGTACTCTCACTTAGCCAAGATGAAGTACAAAACATTGTTGATGATTTAGTGAAAAAGCGTTTAGTCGTAAATGATGAACATGGCGGAAAACGCAGCGCTAAAATTCGCCATCGTTTTGGTAATACTGAGTTCAGTAAAATTCGTTTCAACCCGCAGCAATTAGCGATCCTTACCTTGCTATTTTTACGTGGGCCACAAACCCCTGGCGAACTAAGAACCCGTTCAGCACGTCAATGTCCATTTAATGATGTACAAGAAGTTGAAGCGACACTGGAACAACTTGTCAATCATGAACAAGGTCCATTTATCGTTAAACTGGCAAGAGAGCCGGGACAAAGTGCTTGTCGTTATGCCCATTTATTCAGTGGTGAAGTAACCTCGGCAGCAATAGCAGATAGTGCAGTACAAACGATGAATCAGTGTTCTGATGAACATGGTGCATTATCAACGAGAGTAGGTGAACTTGAGCAAGAAGTCGCAACACTTAAAGCGCAGTTAGAATCGTTACAATCTGCTGTAGTCGCACTCAAAAAATAGATTTTTAGATCATAGTAATAACAAAGGGAGTTCTGAGTTCACAGATTCGAACTCCCAACTTACTCTATTGAAAGACAGTGTAATTTGATCCTAACGAATACCATTGTCGAAACGTCACCTAACTTTTCTATTGAAGAGAATATACTTGGAATTTACGCGTGCTCGCCTGAAAATTTTTAATGGATGATTCATACGATAACCGTTACGGACAGAAATATCGCTTACACCATCAACATAAAACCCTTTAAGTTCAAAAGTTGATACAGTACTTACCATCAATGTCGACATCAGCACAGCCGTAAATATTATTGCAGCTTTCATTACTTACCTTTAATCTAAGTTTCAATCTAAATCAGGCATCATAATAAAGTTAAATTTAACTAAAAAATAAACAAGAATGAAATATGTTTATAATTTAATAAACAATAACAAAAACTAGACGTAAGCAACTGTATAATAACAACTAAAAATAATCACCCCAAACTAAAGCACATGCAGTTTTTCATTTTGGTTATATTTTTATTATAAAAAAATCAACGTTTAAGGCAATTCTTAGTGTGATATGAATTATTTTAGACTGAAATAATCACATTTTAAAAGACTGATGGGATATTGATAGAACCATGACACAAATCGTCACTTGCAATTGATTCAACGATTGAGCTGTAGAGTTCCTCCTCCACTAGTTTGTAATTAATAATATTCAAACTTTCGCCCTTATTGGTTATGATAAAAGCACTCATCGCGATGTTAGCGTTATCGTATGGCGAGGAATAAACCCTAATATAGACCTTATTTATATCACATAAATTTAGGTTTGAACCATCTAGGTCTTTTCTAAACTCCCTGCCAACAAGTAATGCATCAAGATCACTAATGTAGATATCAATATTATCCAGTTCATAGCGTTGATAGTTTTTTATATCCATAAAAGAAGCGTTACTCATATTATTCTTTGCGATTAAAAAGATTAATGTCGATATAAACACTATATTAACAACAAGCCAGAGCCCTCTTCTGTAGCTCCCCCTAATTGATGGTAAGCTTATTCTTTTGCTATCGTTTAACAACTCACGATTAGCGTTATTCTTTTTATCACTGTCATCAGAAGAATCATCTAACTCTTGTACTTTACTTGATTCTTGTGCTTTACTTGACTCTTCAGCTCCATCTACAATTGACCCATTAAGACAATTTCCAGGTAATTCATTATTCAAAGTAATTACCAATGAGTAGCCTTTTTTACTAATGGTTTTGAGTTTCAACTCATTAGACTCTAGTTTCTTTATCGTCTTTCTTATATAAGAAATCGTATTCGTTAATGATTGCTCAGAAACAACTGCGCCTTGCCAGCACACTTCGAACAGTTCATCTCTAGAAATGCATTTATCTTGATTTTTGAATAAATACATTAACACTCTAAAAGGTAAAGGGCGCATATTCACTGTAACGCCTGAAGTAAGGCAAGTGATAGCACGCATCTCTACATCTATGGCTATATTATTTTGGGTTGATTGCTGTTTGTGAATCATTAAAGTCCTATATTAAATTAGATACTTATAGAGCTTCACTTCGTCAGCATAGCTACGAACAAGCAATAAAATTATATATAATATATTATAACGTAAATTCTTAATTCATATTCTTAGCTGTTTAAATTTATATTCGACAATAGTAAGAAAATTAAATAGTAGAGTGGTGAATAAATGCAATCATATTTAGTTAAACTGATCATTATATATGCCATTTTATGTTTTATATTGCTTGGTAAAAGTTTGATAACACAAGATTTAGTTTTGATCGGTAGTCAATGGAAGTGTAATTTCCAAAAAATTAGATTCCCAAGTAATGCATACTCAAAATACGAAATGATAAATGAATCAATGCTTTATACTTTTAGTTCTAAGAGTAGTTTTTATATTAAAGATAGAATGTTGGTCAAGGATAAAAACGGCCTCACAGAAACAGTAGAACTACTCTTTATTGGTGAATATATTCTAAACGGTAATAATTTATCGATGGTTTTCAACGATTTACATTTTAAAAAAAAGCATTCTGATGATGTGATTAATAATGATCAATTATTATATAAAGGTTTTTCAATCGATTATAAGGTTGAGCGTAAAGACAACTTCCTTTATCTTTACTCCGCCAATAATAGTGAAGAATTTAATCACGTCTGTTCTATACCCTAGACAATCACTTTCCGATTGCTAGTTTATTGCTAGTTCTTTCGCTAAATAGTCTACCAGCATACGTACTTTCGGGGATAAATGACGATTCTGTGGGTATAACGCCCATACCGCATCATCTGGTTCACGGTAGTTCGGTAGTAATTCAATGAGTTGACCTTGATTAATGTATTCCTGCACATAATAATCCGGCAATTGCACGATACCTACGCCTTTTAGCGCCGCATCCACTAATACCGGGCCACTATTACAACTAAAATTACCTTTCACGCGAATATTACGCGCTTTGCCTTTTTCCTGAAAACGCCAATAATCCAGTGTCCCTGACAAACAATTATGACGATCTAATTCAGATAAGCTATGCGGCGCACCAAATGCACTTAAATACTCAGGCGCAGCACAAACATATTGTTTTCGGGTCGCTAATCGTTTACCAATCATGGATGAATCGCCTAACTGACCCAAGCGGATCGCCAAATCAAAACCTTCATCGATTAAATCAATTTGCTGATTCGATAGTATCAACTGCACTTCTAATTCAGGGTATTGCGTCACAAAATCATTTACTAACGGCGCGACACTACGCTCACCATAGGTAATAGGCGCAGTGATTTTTAACTTACCCTTTGGTGTGCTTTGTAAATTGGTGATCGCACGTTCTGCATCTGCTAACCCATCCATGACCTGACGGCAATGTTGATAGTAAATCCCCCCCACCTCTGTCACCGATACTTTGCGTGTAGTACGATAAAATAATTTTGCCGATAACCGTTCTTCAAGGGCAGAAACTTGTCGACTAACCTGCGCTGTAGAGATCCCTAAACGCTTTGCCGCCGCAGTAAAACTTTCGGTTTCAGCAACCGCAACAAACTCACTAACACCAGACCAATCACTCATCTATACACTCTCTTATTCTACAGTTAGGTAACAATTATAAGTTATTCCCTGCAATAAACCTACATTATTACCAATCAGTAAAAGTGATTTGCTTATCAAGCTAATTATCATTGTCGAATAACTCCAATATAATCGCGCCTCATTTACTGATACCCAGTAACGCTAACGAGAAAGATTATGTTATCCACGATCAAGCGTTCATTGCCGCTGCAATTACTGACTGCCGCTATTTTGGCTTGGTTTTTTGCCACTATCATGCCAACAGTCGCCAATATTACCGAACAAACTTGGTATCAACTGATCTTGCTAGGAAAGATCACCTATATCGGCTTGCTAAAAATGGTCATCGGGTTGGTGGTGATGCTGTCTTTAATGCAAGGCATGACCAACATAGGCTCCACGCTAAAATTAAAAACCTTGGGTGTAAGTACACTCATTTTTTATAGCCTGACTTCGATTATCGCTATTAGCTTAGGGCTTGGTGCAGTAATGCTAATGCCAGAATGGCAACCCTTAGTCGAGCCTGTTACGGTTGCAGATCACATCAGACTTATTGATCAGGAGTCTGTCACTGGGTCAAGTATTGCCGCAAAACTACTCGCCATGGCACTGATAAATCCTTTCGCAGCCTTGGTTAGCGGCAATTTATTAGCCATTGTCTTATTCTCGCTGTTATTTTCAGTGTCGCTATTGCGGTCACTGCCACAACACCATGTGGTATTTGATGTTATTGCGGGCTTGAATAAAGGGTTAAATAAGTTAGTCCAAAGTATAATTAGTCTCGCACCGATTGCTGTGTTTGCCATCGTGTTTGAATTTACTGTTACCGGGAATTCCGGTTTATTTGGTCAGTTAGCATTATTCGCTTTACTGGTATTTGTACTGACGCTGATCCATGGCGTGATTATCTTGCCTGTATTAGCAAAAATATTTACAGGCATTAAATTTACTACCTTATTTAAAGCCATATCTGCACCACTGGCGATGGCATTTGCGACCTCATCAAGTACTGCAACGCTACCGTTATCAATGCAAGCTGCAGAAAAAGATCTGCGTGTATCACAAAGTACCAGCAGCTTTGTATTACCCCTTGGCGCTGTCATGAACATGGATGGCACCGCTTTGTTTGAAGGTGTGGCCGCTATCTTTCTTGCGCAATTATTTGGTATTGATTTAAGTACAACTGGCATCGTGATGATTTTTATTATGGCAATGGTATCGTCAGTCGGTGCACCGGGTATGCCATCGGGTTCTATGTCTGGTATGCAGTTAGTGATGCTAGCTGTAGGTATTCCACTCGAAGGTATTGCGATCTTACTGATTATCGAACGTCCACTGGATACATTCAGAACCGCAGTGAATGTCGAAGGCGATCTGATTGCAGCGCTGGTTGTTGATAAATGGCAGCAGAGTAAGCGTTAAGATGAGTAAATAGGTGTCGTTCGACCGACACCTATTCTTATTTGTGGGATATTACTTGATTGATTTTTTGGTCACAGCCAAAATCGAAGTAACTAAAGCTGCAATAGCAAAAAATATTCTTTGCCAATGTAACGTTAGCCAAGTTGATAGCTCATTACTTACTCGAGCAACATCAATTGTTTGCTCTGCAAATGAAGTATTTGTTGGCACATAGTAAATTGGATAATACAACATATTCGCCAGCATAAAAATAATAGTTAAGAGCCATAACTTTCTATTTTCAGTGCTTAAACAACACGTTAAAATAGCCAAAATAAGAACGCCGGGTCCAAATGGTACCATTACGCTACCGATGAGATGTCCATAAGTTGAAAACCAATCTAAGAATAATTGCGGTTCAGAAAGTTGCCAAAATGGCACTAAAACAATTGCAATTAAAATCATAGCGCCGATAAATGAGCCATTTAAGGCAATGACTAATACTTGCATTATTTTATTGATTTGTTTCATACTTACTCCTGAATGAATGGAAAGTACATTCATACCTACTTTTATATAGTATCAATATACGGGCTTAATTAACCACAGCCACCATCCAGCCACAAGTATATCCCGATGAATTTACCAATAACTTACAGTTAATTTACAGCAACTTACAAAATAGCTAATGAGGTTGTTCATGAAAATGATCAATTCATACTTCCAAGCCTTCAGCCGATAGGAATTAGTTAGGCGGCGCAAAATAAAGAAATTATATTTACACTCGATCTTTAACGATTGCATTTCAAGACGATCGGTCATAGAATGACCAAATGCCAAGACCTAAACAAAACGAACATACTCGCGAAGCCCTGATTGAAGTTGGTATCAAGCATATCTCTCAACACGGTTATCACGGCACTGGGATAAAACAGATCCTAGATGAACTTAAAGTACCGAAAGGGTCCTTTTATAATTACTTTAATAGCAAAGAAGCTTTTGTTGCCGAGCTTATCGAAGCCGATATGCACGCCAATGCAAAAGAAATTCAACCGCTATTGGATAACACAAACCTGAACCCAATTGAAAAATTGCGTGCGCTATTCGAAAAAGCTCGCCAAAAATACAGCGAGCAACAAGGCAAGCAAGGTTGCTTGGTAGCGAGTGTTGCTAACGACATTGGTGATTCAAGTGTATTATGCCAACAAGCAATGCAGCGTTCGGTGAAGGCATTAAACCAATTATTATCAGGATTAATCAGCGATGCGCAAGCACAGCAATTGATCCGTACCGACCTACCCGCAAAACAGTTGGCGACATTAATGTGGACAGCATGGGAAGGCAGTTTAATCGAAATGAAGATCGCCGGTAATACCGATAATCTTACTCAGATCACTGATTTCATTTTTGATGACATTTTAAAAGCCAACTAGCTAACGAACACGCAAACAGCGATATTATCAGTCGAATTGTAATATCGCTTTTTTAAGCCCCGAATTAAGACGACCGGTCTAATTATTTAAAGCAGGATTGATAATGACAAAAGCAATTACATTACAACAAGGTTTTACCTTAAAAAATGGCACGTTTATTAAAAACCGTTTATTTAAGTCAGCAATGAGCGAGCAACTTAGTGATGCCGAGCATAACCCATTACCGGGGCTTGCGACACTTTATCACGCTTGGGCTCTCGGTGGTTTAGGATTATCAATGACCGGTAATCTCATGGTTGATCGCAATGCATTAGGCGAACCAAAGCAAGTAGTGTTAGATGAACAGAGTGATTTAACTGAGTTTAAACGCTGGGCTCAACAAGGCAGTGTTAACAATACCCAACTGTGGGCGCAGTTAAATCACCCCGGTAAACAAACTCCGAATTTTATTAATGCAGAACCTGTTGCACCGTCGGCGATCGCACTGACGAACGGTTTAGAAAAAGGGTTTAATACCCCGCGCGCACTGACAGAATCAGAGATCTTGAATATTATTGGCCAATTCCAAACCAGTGCCAAATTAGCTAAGAAAGTCGGCTTTACAGGTGTACAAATTCACGGTGCACATGGTTACTTGGTTAACCAGTTCCTGTCTCCACGTCATAATCAACGTGACGACCAATGGGGTGGCAGCATTGAAAACCGCATGCGCTTTGTATTATCAATCTATCAAGCAATACGTGCCGAAGTAGGCGACACATTCCCGATTGGTATTAAACTGAATTCTGCCGATTTTATGCGAGGTGGTTTTACCGAAGAAGAATCCATGCAAGTAGTCAAAGCATTATCTGATGCAGGCATCGATCAAATCGAGATCAGTGGTGGTACCTATGAAAGCCCAACAATGACCGGTCACAAAGTGAAGAAATCAACATTAGCGCGTGAAGCTTACTTCCTTGCTTATGCTGAAAAGGTGCGTGCTATTACCGATACACCATTAGTTGTGACTGGTGGTTTTCGTTCAAGTAAAGCTATGCTTTCTGCACTACAAAGTAACGCAACAGATTTTATTGGATTAGCACGCCCAATGTCGTTAGATACCCAGTTGCCGAATAAACTAATGGCATCTGATGACCACAAGATTAGTTTACCGAACTTAACTACAGGTGTTAAAGCCATTGATCGCATCGCGATGTTAAACATTACGTGGTACGAAGCCCAGCTTGCGCGTATTGCTAAACAGCAGCAGCCAAAAGCCAATTTAGGTACTTGGCCAGTATTTTTCAAAACTCTCTATGGCGCAGGTATCTACGCATTTAGAAAACGCCGTGCTTAGTCACAGTGTCACCGCGCAATCACATTGCATATAAGCCTGATTATAAACAATAACTAATTAGGTCTGCGCCTAACCCTCTTGCAGATATACAGCAAGAGTCGTGCTGAGCGTCGCCTTACGGGCTATAAATGTGTTAGCATACCGAAAAACTCACCCCATTTTCACAAGGTACTTATTCATGAAAGTTGTTCGCTGGCTACTAGGCCGTCTAATTTTAACGCTTAATTTCATTTTCACGCCAAAAAGCATGAAACGCCCAGCTGATGCACAAGCAAAAGTTGATAGCGAGATCAATAACATGTCACTTTACCAATTTGAAGCTTGCCCATTTTGTGTAAAAGTACGTCGTAGCATGAAGCGTTTAAACTTAGATATCACCGTACGTGATGCGAAAAATGATGCTACGTTTGGTAACGAACTCGAGCAACAAGGCGGTAAACGTAAAGTTCCTTGCCTACGTATTGAAGAAAATGGTCAAGTACAATGGATGTATGAATCAAGTGACATCATTGCGCACTTAGAAAAGAAATTTGCTTAATTAAATGGCGCCCAGTCAAGTTAATTAATGTATGAAAAGCCTGATAACAATATCAGGCTTTTTTATGATAAATAAAATCACCTCGCCGTAATAACCCAACATACCAACTATTCGATTTCAATTTTAACCTAATCACTACTAATACCCATATATTATTACCACATGGTAAAAGTAATTTACTATTTTATGGGATTATCAATATCTGAGAAATAACTATAATGGCTCCAACAAAACGAGGGACCTCAGTGTTACCTCCCAACTGACAGTATAAATTAGAGAGAACAACATGACTGACAAATTTATTAAATCAAAAGCGGCTATTGCCTGGGGCCCTAACCAACCACTTTCTATTGAAGAAGTTGATGTGATGTTACCCCGCGCAGGTGAAGTATTAGTGCGTATTATCGCAACAGGCGTATGTCACACAGACGCATTCACTATGTCAGGAGATGATCCAGAAGGTATCTTCCCAGTGATTCTTGGTCATGAAGGTGGCGGTGTCGTTGAACAAATTGGTGAAGGCGTAACAAGTGTTGAAGTTGGCGACCATGTCATCCCACTTTACACTCCAGAATGTGGTGAATGTAAGTTCTGTAAATCAGGTAAAACTAACCTTTGTCAAAAAATTAGAGAAACTCAAGGTCAAGGCCTAATGCCAGATGGCACGACGCGCTTTTACAAAGACGGTCAACCAATCTTCCATTACATGGGCTGCTCAACGTTTTCTGAATACACAGTATTACCAGAGATTTCATTAGCAAAAGTAAACAAAGAAGCACCATTAGAAGAGGTTTGTCTATTAGGCTGTGGTGTAACTACCGGTATGGGTGCGGTACTTAATACTGCCAAAGTACAAGAAGGCGACACAGTGGCTGTATTTGGTCTAGGTGGTATAGGTCTTTCTGCGATTATCGGCGCTCAAATGGCAAAAGCAGGTCGTATCATTGCTATCGACATTAACGAAAGCAAGTTCGAACTGGCCCGTCAATTAGGCGCAACAGATTGCATTAACCCGAAAAACTACGACAAACCAATTCAAGACGTGATCGTTGAATTAACGGACGGTGGTGTTGACTACTCATTCGAATGTATCGGTAACGTTGACGTCATGCGTTCGGCATTAGAATGCTGCCATAAAGGTTGGGGTGAATCGATTGTTATCGGCGTAGCCGGTGCGGGCAAAGAGATCTCAACCCGTCCATTTCAACTAGTAACAGGTCGTGTATGGCGCGGTTCTGCATTTGGTGGTGTGAAAGGTCGTTCAGAGTTACCAGAAATTGTAGAACGCTACATGGCAGGTGACTTCAAGCTAAACGATTTCATTACTCATACGATGGGCTTAGAAGATATTAACGAGTCATTTGAATTGATGCACAAAGGCGAAAGTATTCGTACTGTCATTCATTTCGATAAGTAAGCGTTTACAAATAATCGAGTTATATTCGCCTTCACATACCGCAAGTATGTGGAGGCGTTTTTAAAGCATAAAATTTTATATAAATCAGAGTGAGCAGGTAGCGTTATGGGTTGGTTATTTCTTTTATTAGGCGTATTAGCAGAAGCAACATCACACGTAGCACTGAAAGCGACCAATGGGTTTAGCAACTTCTGGCCCAGCGTCATTGTTATCTTTGGCCACCTACTCGCCTTTTTATTTTTAGGGCAAGCCGTTAAAAACTTACCCGTGGGAATTGTGCATGCATCATGGGCTGGATTAGCGATTATTTTGGTGACCTATATGTCGAGCTTAATCTACAAACAGCACCTCGATACTAAAGTTTGGATCGGCATGTTATTTATCGCTGTCGGCATTGCCTTAATCAATCTGTCCTCGACCCCACACTCCCATTAAGTTACTTTACTAACAGTTTCCAGCACTTTTTTGTGTATTGTGACAGAGTAAAGTATGAAAGCAGTTTAATTCTTCCTTGTACTTATGCTATCTTGGGCCGCTTTTAACGCTAATCAAAGGCTCACCATGGCACGTAAAGGCACTCTATTTATTGTATCCGCTCCAAGTGGCGCAGGAAAATCAAGTCTTATCAAAGCACTTCTAGATGCAAACCCAAGCAGCGATATGAAAGTGTCTGTATCTCACACGACTCGAGCAATTCGTCCTGGTGAAGTTGACGGCATTCATTACCACTACATCCCTGTAACAGACTTCAAACAACAAATCGAAAACAATGAGTTTTTTGAATGGGCTGAAGTATTCGGTAATTACTACGGCACATCTCGTGTAACGATTGAAAAAACACTTGCTCGCGGTATTGATATTTTCCTCGATATCGATTGGCAAGGTGCGCGTCAAATAAAAGAACAAATTGCGGATGCGCGTGGTATTTTTATCCTGCCTCCAAGCCGTGAAGAGTTAGAGCGTCGTCTAAATAGCCGCGGTCAAGACAGCGACGAAATTATTGCAAGCAGAATGGCTGAAGCAGAAGCTGAAATGTCACACTATAATGAGTATGATTACCTTATTATTAATGACGATTTTTCGACTGCATTAGAAGATCTTCACGCAATTGTTCGTGCAGAAAGACTCCGTTCAACAAAGCAAGCAGCAAAAAACAACGTAATTATGAAAGATTTGCTGGTTAAGTAGGCAAAAATAAAGTATAGTTTCTCGTCATTTTTTAGACTTAATTCACTGGGAGTTCCTGCATGGCACGCGTAACCGTAGAAGATGCTGTACAACAGGTTGGTAACCGTTTCGACCTAATATTAATGGCGGCACGTCGCGCTCGTCAATTACAGATTAATGGTAAAGAACCTCTAGTAGCACCTGAGAATGATAAACCGACTGTAATCGCCCTTCGTGAAATTGAAGCGGGTCTAATTAGCAACGAATTAATGGATGCTGGCGACCATCAAGAGCAGCAAGAGCACGAAGCACAGCAAATTGCAGCAGTAGCAGCAATCGCTGAAGGCCGTGGCTAATACCTAATCATCTTTTCGATGATTTTATAAAAAAGGTGCATATTGCACCTTTTTTAATGCCTATGATCCACCCCAAAATGGTCTTTATGAGCTTTTATGTATGTTTAAACTCAAAATATCCAAGCTGCTGATTCTAGATTGAGTTGGCATAAATATTAAGAAGATATAAATTTAAAGGTGCAATTAGCTCCACTTTTGATTATCTTGCTAATATTATCACCTTATTTATATCAACTTTTTAGTGACGAGGCAGTACTTGCATATATTCGCAAATTTAAAAGCAACGACATCAACCTACCTATCGGTTGAACAAGTCGAACTCATTGAACATGCTTATTTAGTCGCGCGGGAAGCGCATCTACCTCAAAAGAGAAGCACGGGTGAACCTTACATTATTCACCCTGTTGCCGTTGCTGAAATTCTTGCTGATATGCGCCTCGATCATAAAACCATTATGGCGGCACTGCTCCATGATGTGATTGAAGATACAGAAACAACCCAAGAAGACCTTGCGTCATTATTCGGTGATACCGTTGCTGAATTAGTGGAAGGTGTATCTAAACTTGATAAGCTTAAATTCCGCGATCGCAAAGAAGCACAAGCAGAAAACTTCCGTAAAATGTTCATGGCGATGGTACAAGATATACGCGTTATCTTAATCAAACTGGCCGATCGTACCCATAACATGCGAACACTTGGTGCCTTACGACCAGACAAACGCCGTCGTATCGCCAGTGAAACCTTGGAAATTTTTGCGCCGATCGCTAACCGCCTTGGTATTCATAATATTAAAAATGAATTAGAGGAATTAGGGCTAGAGGCCATGTACCCAATGCGTTACCGAATCCTGACTGAATCGGTAAAATCAGCACGTGGTAATCGCAAAGAAGTGATGTCTAACATCCGTCAAGAAATTGAAGGCCGTTTAGTTGAAGCAGGCGTCCCGGCGAAAACAGATGGTCGTGAAAAACTCATCTTTAGTATCTACAACAAGATGAAAAAGAAACGCGTCCAGTTCCATGAAGTTGTTGATATTTATGCATTCAGGATCATCGTTGACGACCTTGATACTTGCTACCGTGTACTGGGTCAAATGCACAGTTTGTACAAACCAAAGATAAGGCGCTTTAAAGATTACATTGCCATTCCAAAAACTAATGGCTATCAATCACTGCATACTTCATTAGTAGGTCCACACGGAGTGCCACTTGAGATCCAAATCCGTACTAAAGATATGGACCTTATGGCTGACCGTGGTGTTGCTGCACATTGGTCATACAAACAAGGCGCAGACAAAGTTAATACCAATGCACAATTACGTGCACAGAAGTGGATGCAAAGCTTACTCGAATTACAGCAAAGTGCTGGTTCGTCATTTGAATTTATTGAAAGTGTGAAAACAGATCTGTTCCCAGATGAAATTTATGTTTTTACACCTAAAGGTAAGATTATCGAGCTACCACGTGGTGCGACACCGGTAGACGTCGCTTATTCAATCCATACCGATGTTGGTCATACTTGTGTTGGTGCCCGTGTTAATCGCCAACCACATGCGCTAAGCCAACCATTAAAAAATGGCCAAACAGTTGAGATTATTACCGCGCCAGGTGCGCGACCAAATGCAGCATGGTTAAACTTTATTGTCACAGGAAGAGCCCGCGCTCGTGTCCGTCAGCAATTAAAAAACATGCGTACCGAAGATTCAATCATTCTAGGTCGTCGTTTATTAAACCACGCATTAAGCGGTGTTAAAGTCGATGACATTCACATCGAAAACTTAAACCAAGTACTCGAAGATACCAAATGTGAAAATTTAGATGCCCTGCTTATCGAGATCGGTCTCGGTAACATGATGAGCATCCTGATTGCTCGCCGCCTGCAAGGTCGTGTTGATGAACTGACCGACCTTTCACCACGCTCGGAAGAAGATAAAATGCCAATTAAGGGCGCAGAGGGCATGCTAGTTAGTTTTGCGAACTGCTGTCATCCGATTCCAGGTGACCCAATTGTTGCCCACTTAAGCCCTGGCAAAGGTTTGGTTGTACATATTGAGACTTGTCGTAATATCCACGGTTATCAAAATGAACCAGATCGTTATATCCCAGTGGAATGGGATGACAATATCGATCCAAGCCAAGAGTTTAAAACCGAGATCCGTATCCAAGTTGTTAATCACCAAGGTGTATTAGCAAAATTGACGAATACTGTAGCATCGACAGGCGCCAATATTCATAACATTGTTACCGATGAAAAGGATGCTCGTGTTTATAACGTTGATATTCTTATTACCGCTAAAAACCGAAAACATGTAGCAGATGTAATGAAGAAGATCCGCACCCTGCAAGACGTACTAAAAATATCACGCAGTTATAATTAAGCATTCAATGAACAATGTGAATGTATGTATAACAAAGTGCTAGTTTGCTGATAACGAAGCCGTTGTAAAGTACGGCTTCGTTATATAAACGCCATTCAACCGACCCAGACCCGCCTAAGCTAAGTTCAGATATTCGCATTAGCCCGTGATTTGGGTATAATACCTCGCCAATTAAATCTGATAGAGTAAGACCATGACCCCAGAACGTCTCGAACGCATCACTAAAATGCTCCAACACCGCCAACCAGATCTTACTGTTTGTATGGAATCGGTGCATAAACCACATAACCTTGCAGCCGTAGTAAGAACTTGCGATGCAGTTGGTGTCAACAATGTTCACGCGGTATGGTCTGTACGTCCAACAAAGGTATCTGGAGGCACTGCAACAGGTAGCCAAAACTGGGTGAAAGTACACTCTCACGATAACATTGCTGAAGCAATCAAAGAATTAAAAGCCCAAGGCATGCAAGTTCTTGCAACTAACCTGTCTGATACTGCTGTTGATTTCCGTGAAATTGACTACACCAAACCAACGGCAATCTTAATGGGTCAAGAAAAAACCGGTATCAGTGCAGAAGCATTGGCACTTGCAGATCAAGATATCATCATCCCTATGGTTGGTATGGTGCAATCCCTAAACGTATCAGTAGCAACCGCGACAATTTTATATGAAGCACAACGTCAACGTGATAATGCAGGCATGTACCAAGGCGAAAGTAAATTATCTGCTGAAGAACAGCACAAAATCTACTTTGAAGGCGGCCACCCTATCTATGCAAAAGCATGTAAACGTAAAGGTTTAGCTTATCCAGAATTAGATGAAGAAGGTCAAATTGTTGCTGACGAATCGTGGTGGGATGCACTGCGTAGTTCAAACTAGGCCAGCTTAAATTAAGCTTTGCATTTAATACCAAAATGCAAAGCTAGCATGATCCATATCGTAGTAGCTTGAGTATAAATCTTCTGATAATATATGTTTATATGTACAGTGGATTCGTGAGTGATTATGCGACTAGATAAGATCCCGGTTATCGAGTTAAAAGGTGTTGGCGCCAAAATGGCCGAGAAATTAGCAAAGCTGAACTTAGTCACAGTTCAGGATCTGCTGTTTCATCTACCAAGCCGATATCAAGATCGTACGACCATCTATCCGATTCAAGACCTTTTACCCGGTCTACACGGTACTATCGAAGGCGAGATCGTCAGTTCCGATGTCACGTTTGGTAAACGCAAAGTAATGTCTTGTAAAGTCAACGACGGCACGGGCATCATCACCTTATTATTTTTCCATTTTAATGCCGGACAAAAAAACAGTTTCAGTGTCGGAAAAACAATTACCGCATTTGGCGAGTTTCGCCGTGGCCGCTTTGGTTATGAAATTGTCCATCCGGAATATAAACTTGCGCATGCTACCAGCTCAGAAATGAGTGAAGAAACGCTAACACCTGTATATCCTTCAACAGATGGGTTAAAGCAGCTTACCTTACGAAATCTAACAGACCAAGCACTGCAACACTTAACACAAACGACATTACAAGAGCTATTACCTGAAGGTTTATACACAGGACAAATCGAGTTAAATCATGCAATCCAACTATTGCACCGACCAACACCCGATGTCTCACTTGAGCTGCTAGAACAAGGTCAACACCCTGCGCAGCAACGCCTTATTATTGAAGAACTACTGGCGCAAAATATCAGCATGCTGCAATTACGCAAAAAAATGCAGCAGCATCCCGCAATCAAATTGCAGTCCAGCAAAACAATTACCGATAAATTTTTGGCACAATTACCTTTTACGCCAACCAATGCCCAACAACGTGTTGTTGCTGAAATCAAACAGGACCTCCAGAAAGCCTACCCTATGATGCGTTTGGTTCAAGGTGACGTTGGGTCAGGCAAAACCCTTGTTGCAGCCTTAGCGGCCCTTCAGGCTATCGGTAATGGCTATCAAGTGGCATTGATGGCTCCAACTGAGATATTAGCCGAGCAACATGCACTTAATTTCAAAGGCTGGTTCAATCAGCTGGGTATCAAAGTCGGCTGGTTATCTGGTAAACAAAAAGGTAAAGCGCGAGAAGCGGAGCTAGAATCGATTGCTAGTGGCGAAACGCAAATGATTGTCGGCACCCATGCCATTTTTCAAGATGCAGTAAAATTCTTAAATTTAACCTTAGTCATTATTGATGAGCAACATCGTTTTGGTGTAGAGCAACGCCTTGCCCTACGTGAAAAAGGCGCGGTCAGTGGTTTATACCCGCACCAATTATTTATGACAGCAACCCCTATCCCACGCACCTTGGCCATGACCGCTTATGCAGATTTAAATACCTCGGTCATTGACGAATTACCACCAGGGCGAACCCCTATTACCACGGTGGTGATGCCCGATAGCAAACGCGGAAAGATCATCGAACGGGTTGAATTAGCCGTTAAAAATGAAGGACGTCAAGTCTATTGGGTGTGTACTCTCATTGAAGAATCTGAGGTGTTAGAGGCCCAAGCCGCTGAAGATACCGCTAATGATTTACAAAAAATGTTACCTGACTTACGAATTGGTTTAGTACATGGCAGAATGAAAGCCATTGAAAAACAATACGTAATGGAAGCTTTTAAGAACAAGCAGTTGGATTTATTAGTCGCAACCACTGTTATTGAAGTCGGTGTTGATGTGCCAAATGCAAGTTTGATGATTATCGAAAATCCAGAGCGTTTGGGTCTGGCACAATTACATCAGCTACGTGGTCGAGTCGGCCGTGGGAAAGTGGCCAGCCACTGTGTATTACTTTATCACGCACCACTTTCCGATACCGGCAGTAAGCGTTTATCGGTATTACGGGAAACCACCGACGGATTCAAAATTGCACAACGAGACCTCGAGATCCGTGGCCCCGGCGAGATGCTAGGTAGTAAACAAACCGGTATTGCAGACTTAAAAGTGGCAGACTTAGTTCGCGACCAACAACTTATTCCTCTAGTCCAAAATATTGCTCGCCACTTACTGCAACAGCATCCCGATAATGCCCATGCGATCACCCAACGTTGGATGGCAGACAAGGACATTTATTCCAACGCTTAACCTGTCATTTAATAAACAGCGCGAACGCTAGACACCGACAGGTATCACAACGAAGGTCGCACTGAAAACCGCGGCCAATTTCGGGCCACTGTAAACGTCAACGTCAATATCCAACTTGGCATTACGCCCTTCTAATAATTCCAGCAAGCTGCCCTTCATCCGATATTTATGTGCCACAGCAAAGGGTTCCAAATTAATCGGGCGTTTATAATTAATACAGCCTTTCGACAGCACTATATTCCCCAATAACCCCTGCTCTTTTAACATTAACCAAACCAATCCCCAGCCTGTTAGCGTCGCCTGGCTATAAATACTGCCAGCAAACATGGTATCGTGAACATTCACATTAGCATTTAATGGCGCTGCAGTTTCAAATCGCCAACCACTGTACTGACGAATATTAATACCCATGTGTTGGCTAATCGGGATCTTGCTTGCCCATTCTTGTTGTAGTTCAGCGCACCAATCTGGATGTCGTAAAATCTTATCCATGGCATTCACTTCTTTAATCATCTGACGATGACGAACACCTTCACTAATTTGGCCACTGCCCACTAAAGAAAAACCGCATTTTTCATAAAACGGCACCGCTTCAACACGTGCATTCATGACAATGCGTTCACTACCGGCCTTGTAAGCTTCATCTTCTAAAGCCGAGATCAGTAAACTGCCTAAGCCCTGCTTACGGTGATTAGGATCAACGGCCATATAGTGAATCTGTGATTCATCCGCACCCGCGGTGTAAATCCGCCCACACGCGATGGGTGTGCCAGCATTATTCAAAATCATACGATGTTCGCTGTGCTCATCATAGATATCTTTTTCGCTACCACGCGGACGTTGTAATGGTGCTCTTAATAGCGACCAGCGCAAATGATAATAATCTTCTAACTCTTGTTCCGTTTCAGGTATATGCACATGAAACATATTCTCTCCTTGTCTATTATCACTCATGGTCTGCGGTCTACACTTGCAGCCAAAAAGTAACCGGTCCATCATTGACTAACGACACTTGCATATCTGCAGCAAAGCGCCCAGTCTCTGTCGTTATTTGTTTTTGATGACATTGACCAACAAAATATTCATATAAATGACTGGCATCAGCGGGAGCAGCAGCAGTCGAAAAGCTCGGCCTTGTACCAGAATTAGTATCTGCCGCTAAAGTAAATTGCGATACCACTAACAGTTCGCCATTGACTTGTTGAACATTTAAATTCATTTTATCGTCTGTATCACTAAAAACGCGATACGCTAATAATTTTTCACATAAACGCTTGGCTTTCGCCTCGGTATCACCTTTCTCGATGCCTAATAACACCACTAAGCCTTGGCCTATTTTACCGATAACGTCGTCTTCAACGGTTACATCTGCTTTGCGCACACGCTGGATCAATGCGATCATGCCATTCCTCAATAATCATTATTAAAATTTAATGTTATTGATAATACCGAAACTCCTTAAATTAATCACTGACAAACTCAAACGCAATAATCTCAGCCATGAGTTCTGTTGCTTTTCGTAACGCATCTATCATGCCAGGTTCACAATCAAAATGACCCGCATGAGGCACAATAAACAGCTTAGCTAATGAGAGGTGCTGACATAATTCGTACGCAGGCCCCAACGGATTAGAGATATCAAAGCGCCCATGCACCATAATTATCGGTAAATGTGATAATGAGTCTAGACACTTAAAAATATAATTGTCAGAAATAAAACAATTTTTCGAAAAATAATGACATTGTAGCGTCGACATACTAAGCGCCACATTAGCATCAATCAGATCCACTTTACTGCGGAATTCAGGATGTGGATTACCAATTTGCGCTTGCCACTCTACCCAAGCTTTTGCCGCTGCCATTTTTTCTATCTCATTATCACTGACTAACAACTGACTATATGCAGAGAGTAAGGCACCATAATCCCTTCCATTAGCACGGCTAACTAGCTGCTTAAAATGATCAGGAAACAACTGTGCGGCACCACCCGATGCTGAAAATTGCCACGTTAAATCCTGATTACGCGCTAAAAATAAACTGTGTAGTATTAAGCCTTGTACCTTATCTTGATGGCTCAAACTATACAGTAGCGCTAACGTAGCCCCCCAACCTTCACCGAATAATACGCAACGGCGAATATCTAACAGCGTTAAGATAGCACTAATATCCTGCAATAAATCTTGGGTGGTATTGTCTTCAATACAGGCATACGGTTTAGAGCGCCCACAGCCACGTTGGTCAAACAAAATTATTCGGTATAGCTTAGGGTCGAATAAACGTCTATCATCTTCCAGAACCCCCTTACCTGGACCATCATGCAGAAATAATAGCGGTATACCATCAGGATTACCCACTTCCTCAATATAAAGACTGTGCAGAGAGCTTACAGATAAATGATGTTCAGCATAATGCTGAATGGCCGGGTACAGTCCAATCATAGCAATATCAACCTCTTATCCACAACAAAAGACACTAGAGGTTGATAGCTTAACCTAACATTAGCGCAACAATGTTAACCCGCTTACAGTATTAACTTTGCCTTACTTAGTCAGAGCTGGCATCCATAGATAGATGTTTTTGCTGTTGATTTTGTGACTGTTTTTTCAATTTAACCTGTGCTTTTTTATGCTCATCAAACTCTGTTAATGAGGCGGTAATTTCAGCCCCGAGTAGGACAATCAACCAGCATAGGTAAATCCAAACTAATAAGATAGGTATAGTTGCTAATGCGCCATAAATCACTTCATAAGATGGAAATTGTACTAAATACCAAGTAAAGATCCGTTTGATACCTTCAAATAGCAAAGCACTAATCGAAGCGCCAATAAATGCATAAAGTAACGGTACGTGACGATGAGGAATAACCACATACATCACAAATAAACCCAGTGTACCCAGCAAGGCAGGTACCAACTTTAACAAGCTAACAATCCCGGTCACTTCAGTCACATCAGAAACAAACGATAAAGATAATAAATAAGACGAAATACCTAAACTAATGGCAATAAATAATGGACCAAAAGTTAATATCAACCAATACACCGCAAATGATAAAAAGAAACTACGTTCAATTTTACAACGCCAAATATGATTAATGTGCTTATCAATGGTATTAATTAGCAGCAATGCCACCATAAACAGCGCGCCAGAGCCAATCGAGGTCATTTTCCCTGTATTGGCAACAAAATCCTGTAAATACTCTTGAATCGTACCCGTCGCATGTGGCACTAAATTGGTATATAAAAATGCTTCAACACTTTGCTGCCAACTTTCAAAAATAGGAAAAGCCGACATCACCGAAAATACGACAGTGATTAATGGGACGAGAGAAAGTAACGTTGTATACGCTAACGCACTGGCGTTAACCGTGATCCGATCATCACTCACGCGTTTACCTAAATAACGCAAAAATGCAAAACAATTTAACAAAAACAACCACAACACGGTTTTAGTTTTTGCCAACCACTGCAGTAACGGATGTTGATAAGATGACTTAACCACAGGTTCCCTCCCAGGTAATTTTAAGGTAAAAAAAAGGTGATACCTAAGTATCACCTTTTTTTATAATAGCGCCAAGATTATTAAATAATAACCTTAATTAACTATTATTTAGCTGGACGGCTAGCACGTTTACGTTCGTTTTCAGTAAGGAAACGCTTACGGATACGAATGCTTTGTGGTGTAACTTCAACTAATTCGTCATCATCAATGAATTCTAGAGCTTGCTCTAGCGTCATTTTGATTGGCGTAGTTAGTGTTTGTGCTTCATCTGTACCAGAAGAACGTACGTTAGTTAGCTGCTTACCTTTCAAGCAGTTAACAGTAAGATCGTTAGAGCGAGAGTGAATACCCACGATTTGACCTTCGTAAACTTCTTGAGCGTGTTCGATGAATAGACGACCACGTTCTTGTAAGCCGAATAGAGAGTAAGTTAGTGCTTTACCCATCGCGTTAGATACTAATACACCATTTTGACGTAGTGCAAAAGTACCGCCTTTATGTGGGCCATACTGTAGGAATGTATGGTACATAAGACCAGAACCAGACGTGATTGTCATGAATTCAGTTTGGAAACCGATTAGGCCACGGCTAGGAACGATGAAGTCCATACGGATACGCCCTTTACCATCAGGTGCCATATCTGTAAGTTCAGCTTTACGCATGCCCATTTTTTCCATAACTGGACCTTGATGCGCTTCTTCAACATCAATAGTAACCGTTTCATATGGTTCTTGAGTTTCGCCATCTTTTTGAATCATGATCACTTCAGGACGAGATACAGCTAGCTCGAAACCTTCACGACGCATGTTTTCAATTAAGATACCTAGGTGAAGTTCACCACGGCCTGAAACTTTAAATTTATCTGGATCATCTGTTTGTTCAACACGTAATGCAACGTTGTGAACAAGTTCAGCTTCTAGACGTTCAAGGATGTTACGTGAAGTAACAAACTTACCTTCTTTACCACAGAATGGAGAGTTGTTTACTTGGAAAGTCATTGTTACTGTTGGTTCATCAACAGACAATGCAGGTAGTGCTTCAACAGCAGAAGGCGCACAGATAGTGTCAGAAATCTTAAGTTGACCTAGACCTGTGATTGCGATGATATCGCCAGCTTGCGCTTCTTCAGTTTCATGACGCTCAAGACCCATGTAACCAAGTACAGTACCTACTTTACCGTTACGGATATGACCATCAGCACAAATAACACTAACTTGTTGATTTGGTTTAACAGAACCACGTGTTACACGGCCAACACCGATCACGCCAACATATGAGTTGTGATCAAGTTGCGAGATTTGCATTTGGAAATCACCATCACGATCGCCTTCTGGAGCAGAAACACCATCAACGATAGCTTGGAATAAAGGTTCCATGTTTTCAGTAGCTTCTTCAGACTCAACGTTAGCCCAACCATTAAGTGCAGATGCGTAAACAACTTTAAAATCTAGCTGTTCATCAGTTGCGCCTAGGTTATCAAACAGATCGAAGATTTGATCCATAACCCATTCAGGGCGAGAACCAGGTTTATCGATTTTGTTGATAACAACAATTGGCTTAAGGCCATGTGCAAATGCTTTTTGCGTTACGAAACGCGTTTGTGGCATAGGACCATCAACAGCATCAACGATTAAGCAAACACTATCAACCATAGACATAATACGCTCAACTTCACCACCGAAATCGGCGTGTCCTGGAGTATCTACGATGTTGATACGGTAATCTTTCCATGTAATAGCAGTATTCTTAGCAAGAATTGTAATACCACGTTCTTTTTCAAGATCGTTAGAATCCATTACACGTTCTTCATTACCACCACGTTTCTCTAAAGTACCTGACTGTTCTAATAACTTGTCAACTAAAGTAGTTTTACCGTGGTCAACGTGAGCGATAATCGCAATGTTGCGTAGTTTATCTAGCACTGTGATGCCTCTATATATTTTATATGGGTAAAAATTAGGCGGTATTGTAACCGCCTCCTTGTGATCTACCTAGCAAAATTTTGGCACAGAGTAAAATGATTGCAATTTATTTTATTTAAAAACCAAGCAATAGCCACTAAATGGGCTTTTAGCACACAAAATATAAATAAATATAGGCCGTATCACACAGTGATCAATTAGACTTACAGATGAGACGTTTTATCAACTATATTTGAATACGATTTTACTGGTAATCCCTGAAAATAAACCATAATATCGAACTTAGTAATAGTAAATGTACGCGTTTTTTTACCGCAACAATCGCTGCACCAAACAAGTGCGTAGCACGCACGATCTTCGTGCAGCAATAGATTGGAGCAAGGGAGAATACGCGAACTAAAGCAATAGAATCAACAACTTAAATAGTTGGCACATATATGGCATTATTTAAATCATGATTGTTTACAGTCAGCCACTTTAAATTAAGCCATCATATTGATGACACCGGAGGTTATTTTTTATGTCAGCAGAAAACGTATTAGCTCTAATTAAAGAACAAGACGTTAAATTTGTAGATTTACGTTTTACAGATACTAAAGGTAAAGAGCAGCACGTATCTCTACCACATCATCAAGTTAATGCCGGCTTCTTTGAAGAAGGTAAAATGTTTGATGGTTCATCAATTGAAGGTTGGAAAGGCATCAACGAATCTGACATGATTTTAATGCCAGATCCGGCAACAGCTGTACTTGACCCGTTCACAGAAGCAACAACTCTGAACCTTCGTTGTGACGTACTCGAACCTGCAACAATGCAAGGTTATAGCCGTGACCCACGTTCAGTAGCAAAGCGTGCACTTGCATACTTACGCTCAACAGGTATCGCTGATGATGTATTCTTCGGTCCTGAACCAGAATTCTTCCTATTTGATGATGTTAAGTACAAAACTGACATGTCAGGTAGCATGTACAAGATTGACGCTGAAGAAGCTTCTTGGAACTCTGATAAAGAGTACGAAGGCGGCAACATGGGTCACCGTCCAGGTGTTAAAGGTGGTTACTTCCCAGTATCACCAGTTGACTCTGCACAAGACATCCGTAGTGCAATGTGCCTAATAATGGAAGAAATGGGCTTAACAGTTGAAGCGCATCACCATGAAGTAGCGACAGCAGGTCAAAACGAGATCGCAGCACTATATAACTCAATCGTTGAAAAAGCGGATGAAGTTCAAATCACTAAATACGTTATCCATAATGTTGCACACGCTTACGGCAAAACAGCAACATTTATGCCTAAGCCACTTGTAGGCGATAACGGTTCAGGCATGCATTGTCACCAATCACTACAGAAAAATGGCGAAAACATTTTTTCTGGTGATCTGTATGGCGGTCTTTCTGAAACTGCACTTCATTACATTGGTGGTATCATCAAGCACGCAAAAGCAATTAACGCATTTGCTAACCCAGCAACTAACTCGTACAAACGTTTAGTCCCAGGTTTTGAAGCACCAGTAATGCTAGCTTACTCAGCGCGTAACCGTTCTGCATCAATCCGTATCCCAATCGTACCATCGCCAAAAGCGACACGTATTGAAGTTCGTTTCCCAGATCCAGCAGCAAACCCATACTTAGCATTCTCTGCGATGTTAATGGCAGGTATTGACGGTATTAAAAACCGTATTCACCCTGGTGATGCAATGGATAAAGATCTATACGACCTTCCAGCAGAAGAAGCAGCAGAAATTCCACAAGTTGCCTCTTCACTACAAGAAGCACTATCAGCACTAGATACTGACCGTGACTTCTTAACGGCTGGCGATGTAATGGCTGACGATACAATCGATGCTTACATTGCAATAAAAGAAGAAGAAGTTGAAAGACTGAACATGACAACTCACCCAGTTGAGTTTGAAATGTACTACAGCGTATAATTTCTTATTAATAAAAATTAATATCAAAAAACCCGCTATTTAGCGGGTTTTTTATTTGTGAAATAAATGTAACTAGGTGAAAATAACCATACAAATCAAGTAATCAAAGACAGGATGTCGCCATGAAATACGTAATGTTATTCATATTAATAATCACAAGCTATACTAGTGTTGCCGCTATTTATCAATGGACTGATGAACAAGGTATTACCCACTTTTCGGATGATGAAAGTAAACCAGCATCAGCCAAAGAAATTGATGTGAAGCTAACGCCACCTTCCATTGACTCTCTTACTCAATCAATTCCTCCGAAAACAAGTCATGCAAAAACCACAATGAATGACAAATCAGTCACGCCAAGTAGCATTCATATCAGCACACCACGCGATCAACAAACAATACGCAGTAATACTGGCGAAATCACAGTGTCTGCCACTCTCAGTTCAACACTGCTGTACGGTTCAAGTATTCGTTTATTAATTGATGGCATTACTTATAGTGAGCAAATTGAGAAGCAATTTGATGTCACAAACGTACCCATTGGTACGCATAAATTACAGTTACAAATAATTAACAACTTAGGCAAGGTAATTGCATCATCAGAGCTCATTACTGTTTATTTACATCGATTTAAGGCCAACTAAGCATTTCCGCTTTAATTTCACCACGCTGTACAGTAATATTTTAAAGTGAGCACCGAATTGGTGCGTTCAGTCACGGGATGTTTATCCTAATAAGGAAGTGCCATGGTAATGCTCCCAGAACCTCAACAGTCATTAATGAATAGCTTAGTTTCTTCGGTTTTCGTTCTCAATCATGATCTGTATATAAAATATCTCAATCCAGCGGGTGAACAACTATTAGGATCCAGTGCCAGTCGTGTGCTTGATGTGAAGATCACGGATATCATCGAACATACAACACTCGACCTTTCATTATTAGCAAGCATAATTAAAACAGGGCAAGGATTTACTGATAATGAAGTATCATTAGTCATTGATGATCGCCAACTATTAGTCGAAATTTCAGCAACATTAACGAACTTTAACTCGGAAGTCTGTGTTCTAATTGAAGCGAGACAAATAGACTTACAAAAGAAAATTAGCCAAGAACTTTATCAACACGTACAACAGCAAGCTGCACAAGAATTAGTACGTGGCTTGGCCCATGAAATTAAAAACCCACTCGGGGGATTACGTGGCGCCGCACAATTATTAGAGAAAGAACTACCAACGCCGGAATTAAAAGAATTTACAGGTATTATCATCGAACAAGCCGATCGATTACGGACGCTAGTTGACCGTTTATTGGGGCCACAAAAGCCTGGTCAGCAAACCATTTTAAATATTCATTCCGTCATTGAAAAAGTAAAACAGTTAGTCGAGTTTGATTTACCGTCAGGTATTATTATCGAACGAGATTATGATCCATCAATACCTGATTTTGAGATGGAACCAGACCTATTACAACAAGCACTACTTAATATAATTAGTAATGCCGTTCAAATACTAAAAGAACATGGCATCATTAAAATTATTACGCGTACAGCACATCAAGTGAATATCCAAGGACAGAAATATCGCTTATGTGCTGAAATAAAAATCATTGATAACGGACCCGGTATTCCAGAGCACATTAAAGATACCTTGTTCTACCCAATGGTTACTGCACGTGAAGGCGGCACCGGACTTGGACTTTCTATTGCTCAAAACCTGATTAAGCAACACAAGGGGAAAATTGAGTGCCATAGCTGGCCAGGTCATACCGAATTTGCCATTTATCTGCCACTAAGAAAATAAAGGATTAAACTATGACAACAGCAACAGTTTGGATTGTCGATGACGATAGTTCTATCCGCTGGGTTCTCGACAAAGCATTAAAATCACAGAAATTTGAAACCTCTGCATTTAGTGGTGCGCATGCCTTATTAAATAAACTCGAATTCGAACAGCCAGATATCATTATTTCTGATATCCGCATGCCAGAAATGAGCGGGTTAGAATTAATGAATAAAGTACATGCCATTCACCCTGACCTCCCGATCATCATAATGACTGCCCATTCCGATCTCGACAGTGCAGTCAATGCGTATCAGGCTGGTGCATTTGAATACTTACCAAAACCGTTTGATATTGATGAAGCCGTATCCTTAGCGACTCGTGCAGTGACTCATGCCAAAGAGCAAAGCAAAAACCGCCGTAAAAATAATAAAGTCGCGCCAGTGACTGAAATTATTGGTGAAGCACCGGCCATGCAGGAAGTATTTCGCGCTATCGGTCGCTTATCACGTTCTTCGATCAGCGTATTAATTAATGGTGAATCTGGCACAGGTAAAGAATTAGTTGCACAAGCGCTACACAAACACAGCCCACGCGTAAATAACGAATTCATTGCCTTAAACATGGCTGCAATACCCAAAGATTTGATTGAATCAGAACTTTTTGGTCATGAAAAAGGTGCTTTCACTGGCGCAGCAGGTGTGCGTAATGGTCGCTTTGAACAAGCTAATGGCGGTACCCTATTTTTAGATGAGATCGGGGATATGCCGATTGATATTCAAACGCGATTATTGCGGGTACTTTCTGATGGGCAGTTTTACCGTGTAGGGGGCCATTCTCCGGTGAGCGTGGATGTACGAATCATCGCAGCAACGCATCAAAACTTAGAAAAGAAAGTAGCTGATGGTAGTTTTCGTGAAGACTTATTCCATCGTTTGAACGTCATTCGTATTCATATTCCATCGTTAAATGAACGTCGAGAAGATATTCCTAAACTCGCCAATCATTTTTTAATCAGAGCGGGTAAAGAGCTGAGTGTCGAAACCAAAATTCTCAGTAAAGAAGCACAAACCTATTTAGCCAATCATCATTGGTCCGGTAACGTTCGCCAACTTGAAAATATTTGTCGTTGGTTAACCGTGATGGCCAGCGGCCAAGAAATATTCATTGCTGATTTACCTTCTGAGATCACCGAAGAGCAATCGCCTTTAATAAGTCATGGTAGCGCGGCTCAAAGTGGCGACTGGCGCACACAATTAAAAACCTGGACGGCACAGCAACTCGCATCAGGACAGAGTGATATCCTTGCTGAAGCAATGCCCGATTTTGAACGTATCATGTTACAAACCGCACTCGAGTACACACAAGGTCATAAACAAGATGCAGCAAAACTACTGGGTTGGGGTCGTAATACTCTCACCCGTAAGTTGAAGGAACTCGATATTAATTAATTATGCTTAGGCAGTTAACCTATTCTTTAAGTTAACTGCCGCTTACTAATTCAGTGAGTCATGTTTCTCAATAATATAATTATGGAGTATCAAAGCTAAGTCATTATCAATATCAAAATTCAACGCCAGCCCTTTACCATTATTATTTTCATTTTCAATCCGTACAACGTTAGCCTTAACTAAATGAAAACCACGTTGTGGGATCTTTAAATAAAAGTTCACACGGTCCCCTTTTTGAAGGTTAAAATCAATAGACGAAAATTGCTGCGCACTGCATAACATAAATAATCCCGACGTCGATATATTCAGAACAGCCCCCAATAAGACTTCACCTTTCGGATCAAATACCTTTAAACCTTTAGGATCCGATAGGCGCCAATAACGCCCTTCTCCACCTTTATGATCAATGATATCGGGAGGACCAAGCTCCTTTAGCTCATCGCTATAGCCATCACTAATAAGATAAAGCGGAAAACGAAATTCCTTTTGTTCGCTTTGCGTTACCAATACAATGTCATCAGATTGCGCTAATACATCCAGCATTTTTTTGGAAATGTGCGAAATACATACTTCACGGCTAACATCATCAGCATGACTTTCAATTACTTCCTGTAATAAATTAAGTTCATCTTGAGTTAAAATATCCGTCACTTTCTTTGGCATGAAAAAACCTTTATTACTTTGTCGAGAAACATCCTGTTTGCTATACAAAGAGTGGGAGTAATTTAAATTACATTTTCATCTAGTTATACTAATCTTAGTAAACCAGAACAGCTTTAACCTTGCAAATATAAAAACTGTGAGCTTGATGCACTGTCATAAAAGTAAGTATTAACAAATAACGATTCCGATGTAGCAACAATGGAGCCGAACATGGAAGTAAATCTAGATAATATAAATAATGAAGTCTGTCTAATAGAAACGATAGAAGTAAAAGGCGAGTTTATTATGGAAAAACGTCACCGCCATGAGCGGCGGCAACGTTCATTAAATCATTGCTCTCGTTATGAGCGCCGTGTTCATGATCGACGCGGTGCCCTTAGCAACAAGATTGATATTACAATCTAATCTCTAATGATGGTGATGATGCGGTTTCGCATTTCTAAAACTATGCGGTAATAATTCCAGCATAAAGCTACGCGCACCACGACGTAAAATACTTATAGAAAATAGAACCGTCACAATGACTAAACTTAAATAACGCCACCAATCATCTTCCCAATGTGGTGCTAGCGTTAACCATGGCTTAGGCAATTCAGGTACCCAATACATAATCCCCAGACCTAATAACAAGGCTACAGTGACAATCGCCATAACCACAGCGATTGCAATGTGCTTACCTTGGTTATCTTTAATAAAGCGGTATAAATCTAAGTTAAGCGTTGGTCCCACTAAACTAAAGGCAACAACCGCACCAGGCGATACGCCAGCAATAAGCATAATCGCTAATACAGGGGTAATACCCGTCGCACAAAAATGAAAGGGTAACGCAATCAAGATCGCCAGAACCACTTGCAACCAAGGTTCTTGCTGTAAAAACTGCCAACCAATCGTCGGGGTAAATGTTGCTGCGGCAATTAAGCCAAACAATACCCAAGGTGCTGTATGATCAATTAAATGCGCAAAACCATGTTCAAAAGCATGCTTCAAACGCGATGTAGATTGTTTTAGCTGTTCAGGTGTCGCACACGTTTCAGTATTTAAATCATGTTTCTTAAACAATAACCCAATCAATAAACCCAAAGTTACCGCTAAAATTATCGCCATCACTAAACGAATACCAACCCACTCAGCACCTAATAACGGTAGTGAAATAAGTAATGCATCAAACCCTATCACAGGTGATGCTACCAAAAATGACACAGCTAATGCAGAACCGCAGCCCGCTTTAATCAATTGCTTATACATGCTTGATGCATCTGGAATACAGATCGGCAGAGGTAAACCAATCAGCGTGCCTTTTAATGCACCTGCGACTGAACCAGTACTGCGTAATTGGCCAACCAGATTGAATGCAGGTTTCACAAAATTAATCAGCCATGTCAGGATATAAGCGAACAATAATGCCGGGGCCGCATGTAACGACAAGCTCACAAATCGTAATAAGGTTTCAGCTGTTCCATTACCGTGCGCATGTCCCGCATGAGCATCACGTCCCGCATGGTCATCATGTCCCACGTGGTCTTCATGTCCCGCATGGTCATCATGTCCCGCATACTCATGTAATTTGATATCAGCCTGTAGCTCAGGAGATGTCGCGATTTTTGATACCAACACGGTTTCTTCCGAACCGTGGTCATGCGACGCATAACCTAACCAATGCGGCAGTAATACCGCAAGTAAACAGACAGCACCAACTAAGCTACCCGTACCAGCAGCAAATTTATCACGTTGAGTTTCTTTACCGTGTTCCTGTTTATAAGGCTGGTGAAATACGACATGTAAAATAGAACCCATCACTAATGCTTGGAACCAGATCAACCAATTTCCGCTATCATGTGCGATCAGTTCTCCACCGAGCCAAGTGCCTGCAACAGTTGCCACTGACATTGCCGTTAATACCGCTAACGGTAACGCTCTGCCATAATGCGGACGTAGCAACCACCATACAGTCAAACCAACAGGAAAACGATGGAGTACCACACCGATTGCCAACAAATAAGCGGTCTGATCATCTTCAATCGCAAGCGCACCACCATCGGTGAGAGCGTGTAATACTAGCCCCAACACGCCTAATATCAAGGTAACAGAATGGGTTTGCTTTGCGACTTTATGAAATATTTTTTCCACCATGCCGGGGCCAAATAAGCCAACGAGCATCAGTCCAAGAACGGCAATACCCCCACTTTCCAATAATTCAGGCAAGATATGGAATAACACCAAACCGCCAATGGAAACAAAGATAAAACTATCAAAGAAAGCAAAGCGATCAGATTTAGAACCGACAAACTTACATAAGTAAGGTCCGAGAAAGAGTGTCGCGATGCTCAAAAATAAAAGTAAAGACATGGTATAAACACGAGGTCAGTAAAACAGGTGTTATATTATAACATAACGGCCGTTACTGATGCCAGTCAGAATTGTTATATTATAACAATCCTGACTTGCATTAATAAAACATAGGTTAAATTAGTCGTAGTGGAGAATTATTTTACGACTTTAATATTATGTTTTTCTAATAAATTTACATATTCTAACGACGCATCTTCGTCAGTAATCACCATATCAACCTGATCAAATTGATATAATGGCGTATTATGAACTTGACCGAATTTAGAAGAATCCGTGATGACAATATTTTGTGCACCTTTCTCTAAGATAGCCACACCGACATCTGCACGCATCATATTACGGCTCGTAAAACCCGTATTTGGATGCAAACCATCAATACCTAAGAACGCCTTAGTAAAGTGAGTATGTTTGATGCAAAGACGCGTCAAGGTACCCACCATACTTTCACTTTCATGCTGGTAAAGACCACCTAACACAATAATCTTTACATCGGTTTCTTTCATTAAATGTGCAATATAGCTGCTCGGCGTAATAATGGTTACATCACTACGTTTTCCCAGTTCTTTTGCCAGTAAAGCATTAGCACTGCCCCCTTCGATCATGACAGTTTCGCCATGTTCAACAAGGCTTGCTGCACACATAGCCATTTTACGCTTGTGCTCATAATTGACCGTAATACGGTGAGAAACATTATCAGTATTATGCGGAGTAGCTCCACCATGAACACGACGGATGAATCCTTCTTTTTCTAACTTGTTCAGGTCATGACGGATCGTGACCTCTGAAACCCCCAGCTTATTCGACATTTCGCCAACAGAAGCACGTCCCTTTTCATTTACAAGATTAATAATATCAGTATGTCGTTGCTGCATGATTTCTCATATCCCACACAATTTAAGTTTCCTATAAAGTAGATAGTACCACTTTCATCTGAAAGTCATAAGTACTAATTAGAGCTACAAATTGAAAAAACTCAGATACATTGTATAACTGAGATCTTCATCGCTAATGCTAAGTTTAGCTTATTGTACCGACCATGTTTTTTCATGCCACGTTTGTATAATATATGAAATTTCATACCAGTCGTGTGCACTCGTTACTCTTTCTCTGAACGCTTTATTATGCGGTTGCTTTATCATAATGCAATTATTAACCCCAGCATTTTTCGCATCCAGCAAATTATCATATTTATCATCTACAAAAGCATGAATCTCATGCGTCTGTTGAATCTTGTTTAAATAAGTCGCTTTTGACTCCCCAAACTCAACAAAAAATATATCTTGAAAAATATTACCGAAGCAATGATACATGTTTGCTCGACGCAGCGCTTCCACCTTAGGGTCACGACTACACGCGGTAATACAAAAAATATCATAACCTTCTTGAATTAGTTTAGTTAGAATTCGCGAAGCACCTGGCAGCGCATCTAATGCACCAAACTGCCAACTAGATGCAAACTCTTTTAATATTTTAACATCCTGACCTTCTTTGACGCCTAACCACTCACATAAATCCCATGCTAAGGGTTTACCAGTCACTTGTTTATCATATTGGTGATTAACAAACTCACGTAACCGAGAACCAAAATCTAATACCGTATCATCAATATCAATGACTATCGCTTTCATAGGCGTATTTCCATTTTTGTGATTATGTCTATCATTCATAACTTTGTAAAATAAGATAATGTTATCGAAGAACAATATTACATAGATACCAAGTTATGTATATTTAACTTCTATGAAATCGGTCAACAATACTAACGTAATAGTCAGAGAATCTAGAGTACTATTTTCCTTAAAACAATAATGATTACATTCAAACAGGCATTAAAAAGGCACCCTAAGGTGCCTCACTATTATTTAAGCCTCTGCGGAAATTAAATCACGCGAGAAAACTGTTGCTGACGTGCACGTTGACGTAAATACACATCAAAACACATGCAAATATTACGGATCAATAATTTTCCTTTCGGTGCAACCTGCAACATATTGCCTTTAATAATGACCAGTTCATCGTTAATAAAGGTTTGTAATAATGCCATATCTTCAGCAAAATAAGTGGCAAAGTCTAGTTTGAAAGTATCCGCAATCTTATCCATATCCAGTTCAAAATTACACATTAGCTGTTTGATCACCGCGCGACGAATCGAATCATCATCATTCAGACCCACACCACGCCATTGTGCATGACCAAGTTCACCAACCTGTTGATAATAAGTTTTCAGCTCTTTTTGATTCTGTGAATAAGCATTACCAATTTGGCTAATTGATGATACACCTAACCCCAATAAATCCGTTTCACCTTGAGTGGTATAACCTTGGAAGTTACGATGTAGTATACCTTCGCGCTGGGCAATCGCTAATTCATCGTCAGGCTTTGCAAAATGATCCATACCAATAAATTGATAACCGTTATCGGTCAAAAATGCGATCGCATCTTCTAAAATAGCTAAGCGATCAGCAGGCGACGGCATATCTTCTTCTTTCATTTTACGCTGACCAGCAAACAAACTTGGTAAATGCGCGTAATTGAATACCGTTAAACGAGCCGGATCTAAATCTAGCACACGCTCCAAGGTTTTATGGAAAGTTGCTTTGGTTTGATGTGGTAAGCCATAAATTAAATCAATATTGGTCGATTTGAACCCTAACTCATGGGCACGTTTGATAAGCGCAAAAATGAAGTCTTCATCTTGATCACGGTTGATTGCCGCTTGTACTTTTTTATCGAAATCTTGCACGCCCAGACTCAAACGATTAAAGCCTATTTTCGCTAATAAATCAATGGTACTTAGTTCAATTTCACGCGGGTCAACTTCAATTGAAATTTCAGCATCGTCGTCAAAATTAAAGCTGTTTTTTAACGCATCCATCAAACGTTGAATTTGTGGTTGAGTTAAAAATGTTGGAGTGCCACCGCCCCAATGTAATTGCGATACGTTACGGTTTTTGAAAAATGCAGCTTGTTGCTTGATCTCAGCTTCAAGCACATCAAGGTACGGATCGGCTTTATGCTGATGGCGGGTAATGACCTTGTTACAACCACAGTAATAACAAAGCTTATGACAGAAAGGAATATGCACATACAATGACAACGGCTTATCAGGTGTCTCATCACAAGCAAAGCGGAAGTCTTGATAACCGAAAGACTCATCAAATTCCAACGCAGTTGGATAAGATGTATATCTTGGACCACTGTAATTATATTTTTCGATCATAGCCTGATCCCAGACCAATTTTTGATTTAGCATATTCATCCCCTAAGACATATCACGGCAGTATGCCGGAAATAAACATCATGCCGTTTGTCTTACATCATAATATTAACGATTAACACCGTTATTTATTAACATTCAAATGTAGTTAAGCGGGCTACGTCTTTTTGCACACGTTCTGCATATTCACCTTCAAAACGAAAACGATCTAAATCAAATTGCATACGGGCTTTTTTTGGTAATTCACTGCGAGCATCCATGATTGGCATATGTTTTATTTTGTCATAAAACGCATGTAAATCAGGGTATTCTTGAGCCCAATCCACAGGTTCTGCAGCTGGTATAGCAGCCAATAATTTACTAATACGAATCGCGCCTTCAGAAAGGTCACATTCTTCACTGCCCATTGCTTTAGCAATGATCTGTACACTTTCAGTAATACGGACTTTACGTGCAGCAATAGCGTCGTTTTGTTGATTTGACTGCTGCACTTGTTGCGCTTTTACACGATACAGTAAACGTCCCGCATACACTGATAATGCCAGAATGATCAGGCATCCGATGCCGATTAAAATCATCCAACTTGCTTGCATTATTAGTCCTCGTTATCGTTATTCTTTAATTTTTTTTCTGTTGCTAAGAAGCGTTCATACAACTCATCTTCCGATAATTTCTCATGATTAGTTTGTAGTGATTTAGCATCAAGTTCAGCCATCATCTCTTCATCCCACTCATCTTCGTCATAATCTTCTTCAAATTCTTCGTCATCAGCGTAACCAAGTTCTTCAAGTAAGAATGCATGACGATCAACACCTTCATCGACATATGCTTGGTCATCACTGTTTAGCACTTCATTGTTATCTAAACGTAGTAATAGACCACTTAAGCGAGCATCATTTTCTAGTTTGTCTAGCTCTTGCTCAAACGTTAATACAGGTGCAACAAGCTTAACTTCAGCTTTAGGTTGTTTCACTTTAATAATCGCAGGTTGTGCAACTGGTGTCGGTGTCGTTAGCAATTGAATAGGTGCTTTACTGCCTACTCTTGGATCGCCCGACTTACGTGAACCACCAGTGCCTTTTTTACCTTTTACTGCTTCCGTGGTTTTATTACCTGATGTTAACCCTTTACGCTTTTTTAAACGTTTGTGCTTACGCGCTTCTAACGCTTGGGTATTTGTTTCACGCTTTTTGCGATCTGATTTAGCAATAGCTAGCGGGCCGCCTGAGCGTTCTTTTCTTTTACGAGTCATAGTATTCTCTGTCTTTAATCTGTCTAATAACAAGGTCCACAATTATCTTGTTGACCATATTGTTTATTAGCGGGTATCGTATTGCGCCTTATTTAAAGATAGTCAATTGACCCGTCTTTATTAAGGGCATAATGAGGCAATTCTTTAAGTGAGCGCAGACTATCAAAAAAGCGAGGAAGAAAAAAGATAATTCCGATCTGATGAAAATAAAAAACTCAGCCGAGGCTGAGTTTTTTACGATATAAAAATGAACTCACTAAACAAAAATGATTAGTGAAGACCACCTAGATATTTAGAAATAATTTCCATATCCGCTGGTTTCAATTTATAAGCAATGTCATGCATCATACCATTTTGGTCATTTGCACGTTCTTGGCTACTGAATTTCTCTAATTGCGCTTTAATATAATCAGCGTGTTGACCTGATATTTTCGGGAATTTAGCTGTTTCGCTACCATTACCACGTGGGCCATGACATGCAGCACAGCCAGCAATACCACGTTCGATATCACCACCACGATATAATTGCTGACCAGCAGCGATAACGTCTTCAGGTGTTTCTTCAGGCTTCATGGTTTTAGACGCAAAAAACGCCGCAAGATCCTGGATGTTTTGTTCAGTTAACATTGCAGACATACCCATCATGGTTGGATCATTACGACCCTTTTCACCACCGGTTTTCATCGCCAGTTGAAAATCTTTCAACTGCTTAACAATGTACGACGCATTTTGCCCCGCTAACTTAGGATAGATACTTGCTGGACTATTACCATCAGCACCATGACACGCAGCACATGTACCGGAAAGAGCTTCACCCGCTGCTGCATCCCCTGCAGCTTGAGCGGTACCCATTAATCCGATTAACATTGCAAAAGATAAGACAAGACTTTTCATAGCATTCCACTTGTTATTTTCAGCTTCCGATCCCATGTCACGGCGTGACATGTTACACTTATTATTATTCTATTTGACTATTTTACACATTTTCAAAAAAAAGTAATCATTTAACACAATTTCAATGAGAGATATTAGATTGGATAACAAAAAGATACACTTCGAAAACGCTGCATTTAGGATTAGTGCGCCAGACATTAGTCACCTAACAGATGATTCGGGCATTGAAATTGCTTTCGCTGGGCGATCTAATGCTGGTAAATCAAGTGCATTGAACACATTGACACGCCAAAAAAGCTTAGCGAGAACCAGTAAAACCCCTGGCCGTACACAACTTATTAACGTATTTGAAATCGAAGAAGGCAAACGTCTCATCGATTTACCAGGTTATGGTTTTGCTAAAGTACCTTTTGAAGTAAAGAAAAAATGGCAGAAAGCTTTAGGTGAATACCTACAAAAACGCGATTCATTAAAAGGTATCGTGGTATTAATGGATATTCGTCACCCATTAAAAGATTTAGATAAACAATTAATTCTTTGGGCGATTGATTCTGATATTCCAGTGATGGCGCTATTAACGAAAGCTGATAAGTTAAAACAAGGCGTTCGTAGTAAAACTGTTAAAGAAGTAAAAGAAGCGGTAAAAGAATTTGGTGGTGACGTAACAGTAGCACCATTCTCATCATTGAAGCATACTGGCATTGATGTACTTAAAAACAAACTATGCGAGTGGTATGATCTTGAGCCTGCGACGGGTGTGCCAAGTGAAGACGACGAAGCATTTGACGATAGCGATTCTGAGTACATTAACGAAGACTAATTCAAACGCTAAATTTTAGGCAAAAAAAACGCCTCGTCGAAAAGTGACGTGGCGATGAATAATAAATTCAATTTGAAACAAAAGGTTTGAAATATAATTTCGAACCTCCATACCCTACCCCGCTAATATACGCCAAACGAGTTTCAACCGAAAGTAAAATACGTTATTTAGTTACATTTTTTGTGACAAAGCGCACTTTCATCGTTATTTTATGTATAAAAACAACAAAACCAGTCCTGAGACTGGTTTTATTTTTAATTACAATATAATGAAATTAATGCTTAATACAAGATTAGTGCGCTTCATCCCAGTTATCACCCACACCAGCTTCCGCAAGTAGTGGTACATCCAATGACATTGCCGCCGCCATCAACGCTTTGATATTAACAACGTAGTCGTCCACATGTTCTTCTTTTATCTCGAATACCAATTCATCGTGAACTTGCATAAGCATACGAATAGAGTCAGCTTCTACAGTCTCAATCCAACCTGCAACATTAATCATAGCCTTCTTGATAATGTCTGATGCTGTCCCTTGCATTGGCGCGTTAATCGCCGCACGTTCAGCCGCCATTTGACGCATTTTATTACGCGCATTAATTTCAGGTAGATATAAACGACGCCCCGATAAGGTTTCAACATAGCCCTTATCTTTAGCCACTTTACGCGTTTCATCCATATACGTTAATACACCAGGGTAACGTTCAAAATAGCGCGCCATGTATTGCTTGGCTTCTTTTTGTGGAATATTTAACTGACGGCCTAAACCGAATGCACTCATCCCATAAATAAGCCCGAAGTTAATCGCTTTAGCACTACGACGTTGATCACTCGTAACGTCGTCAAGTTCAACAGAAAATACTTCTGAAGCTGTCGCGCGGTGAATATCTTTACCTTCCGAGAACGCTGTTAGCAGCCCTTTATCTTGTGATAAATGCGCCATAATACGTAATTCAATTTGGCTATAATCCACTGCCACATATTTATAGCCCGCTTCTGGAATAAATGCCTGACGGATACGTCGACCTTCACCCGCACGTACTGGAATATTCTGTAGATTTGGATCGCTCGAAGACAAACGACCTGTGGCGGTAACAGCTTGATGATAAGACGTATGCACACGCCCAGTTTTTTCTTCAATCAAGGTTGGTAACTTATCCGTATACGTTGATTTTAACTTACTTAAACTACGGTATTCTAAAATCAATTTTGGTAATTGATAATTAAGTGCCAGTTCTTGTAACACTTCTTCAGCTGTCGACGGTGCGCCTTTTGGCGTTTTCTTAATGACTGGTAGTTCCATTTTTACAAATAGAATTTCTTGCAACTGTTTTGGCGAACTCAGGTTAAATGGTTGCTCAGCAATTTCGTGGGCTTTAGCTTCTAGCTCCAACATGCGAGTGCCAAGTTCAACACTTTGCGCATCGAGTTTTGATTTCTCAATCAATACACCTTGGCGCTCAACACCAGACAAAATGCTAACGAGTGGTAATTCAACCTCGTTAAATAAAGTAACTAGCGATGGCTCCGCTTCAAGTTTCGCCCACAGTACATTATGTAAACGTAGCGTAACATCAGCATCTTCAGCTGCATATGGTGATGCTTGCTCTAATTCAATCTGGTTAAAGGTTAATTGTTTTTTACCTTTACCGGCGATCTCTTCAAAGCTAATGGTTTTATGGTCTAAGTATTTATTCGCTAAGCTGTCCATATCATGACGCGTCGCGATACTGTTATAAACGTACGATTCAATCATGGTGTCATAAGCAATACCTGCGAGGTTAATGCCGTAGTTTGCTAACACTGATTTGTCGTATTTTAAATTTTGACCAACTTTTTTTGCATTACTGTCTTCGAGTAGTACTTTTAATGACGCTAATACATGATCACGATCTAACTGCTCCGGCGCATCTAAATAGTCATGGGCAACTGGCAAATAAGCGGCTTCGCCTTCTGCAACTGCAAATGACAGTCCCACTAACTCAGCTTGCATATAATTAAGACTCGTGGTTTCAGTATCGAACGCAAACAGATCGGCTTTTTGTAACTTCTCTAACCAGCGCTCAAAATCTGCTTGCGTTAAAATAGTTTCATAATTGCTGCGATCAATTGTACAAGGGGCTACAAGGTCACCACTGTCAGACTCACTTGCCGCTGAACTCGATTTTGTTGCTTTACCCGCATACACATGTTTAGTTGCATCAGCACCACCTACTAACGCCGCTAACCAACGTTTAAAGCCCATCTGCTGGTATAACTCAGCCAATGCATCGGTATCTGTTTCTGCGATAGCCAGATCATCAAGGCTTACACCGGTTTCAACATCCAATTTTATCGTCGCTAATGCATAAGAAATTTCAGCATTATCTTTATGCTCGATCATCTTTTTAGCGAGAGTTTTCGAACCACGGAAACCTAAAGGAGCAATAGCGTCTAAGTTATTGTAGATATCTTTAATGCTGCCCAATCCCTGCAGTAGACCTAACGCTGTTTTCTCCCCAACACCAGGCACACCCGGAATATTATCGGCAGTATCACCCATAAGCCCGAGCAGATCGATGATCAACTCTGGTGGTACACCAAATTTATCTTTAACACCCTGTGGATCCAATACCGTATCCGTCATGGTGTTGATCAGCGTGACATTATTATCAACCAACTGTGCCATATCTTTATCACCAGTACTGATCAATACAGCACGACCTTCAGCACTAGCTTGCTTGGCGATCGTACCGATCACGTCATCGGCTTCAACACCCGAAATACAGATCAAGGGTAAACCAAGTGCTTTAACAGCGTTATGCACAGGTTCGATCTGACAACGTAGATCATCCGGCATTGGTGGACGATGCGCTTTATAATCCGGGTACATCTCATTTCGGAATGTAGGACCTTTGGCATCGAAAACAACCGCGATATGACTGGGACTAAATTGTGTTAATAAGCTCTTTAACATGTTAACGACACCATACACAGCACCCGTCGCCATACCTTCAGCATTAGTCAAATGCGGAGGTGAATGGTAAGCACGGAACAAATACGAAGAGCCATCGACAAGCACGAGGGGATTGCTGGGGATCGTAGACATAAAATAAAACTCAGTGAAATAAATGATGAATAAGCTAAGCATGCCACAAGCCGTGAATTCTCGCTATGTTGATGATAAAAATATATCTTGCGATCAGATCTTAACCACTCGATCATAGATCTTGATCTAACTGTGGATAACTCTGTTGACAATGACGATCAAAAAACTCAGTAAAAAATATGGATCGTTAACGGCAACAACTAAAACAATTAAATAACAATAACTTAAATATTTAAACTGTAAGATCTAAAGTTATCTAACGCTTTTAGGTTATGTGGAAAAGAATCTTAAACTGAAGAATATTATGTGCAAAAAGAAGGCATGATGATTAAAAATAATACATCATTGAATAAATAAAATGTTTGATTTGTGTTAATAAAAAAACGATTTTGTTGCAGAAAATAAAAAGCCGGTATCAATCAAACTTCTCGATAATCGAGGGATAAGAAGTTTGATCTACCGGCCCGAAAAAAAATTCGGTTTACCCTGCAAGGAGTAATGGATTAAAATTAACCCGGAAGCAATGTGAGCAATGTCTTGTCCTACTGAAACAAATAATGACTTCCTGAAGAACAACTCAATAGTAACGATTCTCATTTGCGTTTGCAAGGATTTATTTATATAAAACCAACATAGTGTCATTAATAGCAAAAAAATAAACGAATACAGAATACCTGACACCGTAAACCCAGCATGCAATCGAGAACAATTTGGACGTGGTTCGATAATATAGAATAGTTGAAATGATAAAATCTGCAGAAAATAAAAAGCCGGTATCAATCAGACTTCTCGATAATCGAGGGATAAGAAGTCTGATCTACCGGCCCGAAAAAATTCGGTTTACCCTGCAAGGAGTAATGGATTAAAATTAACCCGGAAGCAATGTGAGCAATGTCTTGTCCTACCGAAACAAATACTGATTTCCTGAAGAACAAGTTAATAGTAACGATTCTCATTTGCGTTTGCAAGGGTTTATTTATATAAAACCAAAATAATGTCATTAATAACAAAAATAATAATGTAACAAAGACAGAATACCTGACAGCGTAAACGGTGCAGAGAATCGAGAACAATATGGACATGGTTCGGTAATATAGAATAATTGGAATGATAAAATCTGCAGAAATAAAAAAGCCGGTATCAATCAGACTTCTCGATAATCGAGGGATAAGAAGTCTGATCTACCGGCCCGAAAAAATTCGGTTTACCCTGCAAGGAGTAATGGATTAAAATTAACCCGGAAGCAATGTGAGCAATGTCTTGTCCTACCGAAACAAATACTAATTTCCTGAAGAACAAGTTAATAGTAACGATTCTCATTTGCGTTTGCAAGGGTTTTATATAAATAATAAAAATTCAAATAAAAAGCCCAGCGAGGCTGGGCTTAAAATACAATTTAACTTTCAATATTAATCTGCGATCGCTAACTGCTTCTCTACTGATTTTGCATACCCAGATAACACTACAGTATGTAGCTTACTCGGTATCGCTTGTAAATGAGCTGTAAATTTAGCGCGTTGCTCAGCAGTGACTTTACTTGCAGCCTGCTTATACTCAGTACTGGTATGTAGTTGCTCTGCCGCTAATAAATTAGTCCCATGCAAGTAATAATTATTATCGATGGTCTGATCAATACGCTCGGCCAATTCAATCGCATCGGTAAGATCATCAGCAATGACATCACCAAAAGTCACATTCACATGACCTTTAAAGCCAACAATACCTTGAACAATACTATCAATATCTTCAAATTCAGTTTTATTGTACTCACCCGCTGTCGCTAATTCTGAAAGTTCATTCGCCTTAGCTGCATCGTTTGGATCATATTCATAAGAGATAGTCACCGGCACGATATTTAATGATTTCATGTATTCAGGAAAGCTAATGTTCTGACTTTTGCCATGCATATACATCATTTTTAAAATTGCAGGGTCAGTCTGATCATTACCATCTTTAGCACGGCCTTCTTTTTGCGCAATCCAAATCGACTGTTGTTCAGTTTGGATTGAATGGGCAATATAACCAGATAATGATTTAAATGCCGCGATCATCTCACGTACACCTTTCGCTGAACGTTTCACAATAAAACTTTTATTCAAACGCATCAAATCGGATACAAATGGCTTTTTCAATAAATTATCACCAATAGCAATACGCACTGTATCATGACCATATTGATGTAATCCCCAGTTCACAAATGCTGGGTCCATCGCGATATCGCGGTGATTCGAAATAAATAAATAATTTTTATTTTTATCCAACTTCTCTATACCGTCAAAGGTAATTTGAGTCGTTGTGGTCGCTATCATTTTTTCCATATAAGCGATCACTTCGTGCTGAATTTCACTCACACTCGTGATTTTTCGACATTTACGGCGTAACGCCATACGGATCATTGGGAATACCACCCAACTAAAATGTTTAATCAAGCGCGGAAACTGAAAGTGCGCGATCGCAGTAATAAATTCGTTATCGTTAACTAAGCGTTCAACAACACTTGCTATTTCGTTATCATTAAAAGGACGAATATCATCGTATAAACCCACGTCTGTTGCCATTCGGCACCTCAATTGCGTGTAAATTAAAAGCATAAAATCTAGAACGGGCGATTATACCTTAACTACCGATACATTTACTGTAATAAAACAAAAAAGGCGCTAAACTTTCACATATAAGTGAATAAGTTTAGCGCCTTTCGCCCCCTTACAAAATTAAGTTACATTAATTTAATTTTACAGAGGAGAGGTTATTGTTCGCATTCGTTTCAAATGTAATAACACCCGCTAACTTAGTTAATAAAATACCATAAAGAGGTAAGAATATGACTAAACTAATGAGTAATTTAAATCCATAATCTACCGTGGCAATTTCAACCCAATTAGCCGCCATAAATGGATCAACACTTTGATAAAACGCGATAAAGAAGAAAATAACCGTATCGATTAAATTACCAAATACCGTTGATACTACAGGCGCAACCCACCATGTTTTCAATTGTCTTAAACGATTAAAAACAACAATATCAAGAGCCTGACCGAATAAGTAAGCCGAAAAACTTGCGAGAGCAATACGCCCCACAAAACTATTAAACTCACTTAGTCCTGCAACGCCTTGATAACTACCATCAAAAAATACGACAGACAGAACATATGAAATCAATAACGCGGGTAACATAACTTGCGCAATGATGCGCTTAGCCATACCAGCACCAAATACACGAATGGTTAGATCCGTCGCCAGAAAAATAAACGGAAACGTAAAAGCCCCCCATGTAGTATGGAAGCCAAAAATATTGATAGGAAGTTGGACTAGATAGTTGCTCGCCGAGATCACCAAAATATGAAAACAAGAGAGACAGATCAACGCTTGACGCGTCTGCATTGCAGTTAATTCACGCATAATAAACCTTTTTAGTTAAATTCATGGGGTAAGGGAACCCATGCAAATTGTGCCGCACTTAGGCGGACGAGCATTATACAAAAGCTGACCCGCAATTCAATGGAATTATATTTCAGACATAAAAAAACACTCAAGTTGAGTGCGTTAAGCTTTTGATACAACAATTAAAAAGTGTCTTATTTCGTGCTAAGATGTGAACGCCAAAATATTCTTGTATAGGTTTAAAATGTTTCAGATTTTTAATGATAAATTGATTCTTATATTTTCCATACTAGGTCTTATGTTTACAGGATTTGTACTTTCTTTAATAACAGGATTAAATTCCAACTTGTTAAACATTTTAGGGGCTGTAGGCTCTTTACTTGCTGGATTAGCAACTGTGGCAACAACGGTTATTGCATATCAAGCTTATAACAATTGGAGACAACAAATAACCTCTACGAGCACTTATAAAGTAGATGTAGAATTGGTAACAACCTTAAAAAATATACATGAGAAGTGCTATACCTTTTCTGATTTTTATGGCTCTCAAATATTTTATATTTTCTCTCAATACAAGAGTTTAACCTTAACTGAAAATCCAGATGAAGAGTATCTGCGCTCTACTAATGCAGAACTGAATGGTGAACTTAAGGATGTGAGGAAAGCGGTTAAAGAAGGTATGGATTATAGTCTTCTTATAGAGTTTAATAATCAAGTCTTACATAAGTCGAATCATGTTTTTAAGTCTAATATAAACCCTATCCAAGAACTTATTAATTACCAAAATGCTTTAAAGACATATATTCATGCTGTCAATATCATAACTCGACGCAAGTTGACTAGTACAACTATACAGGATTTCCCCTATATAGATGGCAGAAGTGATGTAACCTTTATGTCCATTGGATTAGATGGCGACTTGTACCTTAATTTACAACATTCGTATGATGCAGTTTTAAAGTATTATCAGCATGAGTGGAAACTATAACCTTGAACATAAAAGCGCACTCAAATTGAGTGCGTTATATATGATTGTTGTATTTCTAGCTTTTATCCGCAATCCGCTCTTGTTCCCATTCGACTTTATCAATACGTTTATCATGCGCGGTTAAAGTGCTTTGAATACCTTTGTTAATCTTAACTAATTGCCAACCTACCCACGCTGCGCCAATTGTCAGCGGGTGAATACCCAATTGTGCTAATAATGATATTGCAGGAAAATCCATTACAGCACCGCCCGTTTATTTACCCATTGCTCCATGGCCGTGCGTAACATCCGTCTAAAACCAAATGTATCAATGTAAACCATCCCCAAACCGTACCAATAATATTCTGGTACCGTTTCTAACGATTCAAAGCCAAGGCCAACATAGTTCGAATAGTCAGGCAGAAAACAAAGTATTAACGGTGCGGTGGTGATTAATAATAAATATTCATCTTTCCAGCCGCGACCGTTCATACTAATTTCATCCAGCTTGGCCGCGTTCGTGTCACCCGCCGCCGCCCGTTTTGCTTTGGCTTCTGAAACTGCGGCTTTTAATACGCCGTCTTGTTTAATTTCATCCGCTTTATTTTTACGTACAGCATTAAACGCACTAAACCCACCCGTCACTAATGCTGTTAATAACGTCCACATTATAAAAGTCCCCACTGTTTAAGATATTTAATTGAATAGGCGGCAGCTACGCCGCCGACAATTGTTATCACTATTTTTTTATAATCCGCCTTGGTCATGCCATCGCCACCCCTTTTTGTGCCATGTTCAAGCCGTAATATTTACCCACTTCCATACGTGACATAGCGTGAATGACTTTCGCCAGTTCCGCATTATCATGGACGTTAACCACTTGGTTTTGGCCGATGTTCGTCCACTCACTGACATTTTTTGCATAAAGATTCGTGTCGTTTTCATGACTTGGTGCAAAGCGATTAATCATTTGCTCCAACGTAGTAAATCCCTGTCTTGAATAAGAGCGCAGCACTTTGGCCGCAGCCCTGAAACCGTAAGCTGGATTTTTAAAACGGGCGAACCGTTCACCGCGATTACTTAACTGGCCGTCCCAGTCATTACGCTTGTTATATTCAATATTAAGCGGGTTATTGTTTTTTACACCAAGCGGTAAAGTTGCTTTATAGGTCATATAGCTAAGCCCCCCAATTAAACAGAAGCTTGCGGCAATGATGGTTTTACTGGCCATGTTACTGCCTCAGGGTCACTGAATGTTTGTGGAATATCGCGCAGTGCTTGGCGATATTGACGAAATGGAGTGGCATCAACACCCTTATCAAGAGCTGTATTAACAAGAATATCCGCTTCTTTACATAAAGTTGAACGCACACTTTTAACCGAATCACCGTAAGTTGAATCCCACATAATTAAGCTCTCTCATATCCAGAAATTGATGGTACTAATGCAGTATCACGTACTGTTTTAATGTCTAAACTAACAGTGGAGCCTGCCACCGTTGCAGAATACCCACCCAAACAAACGCTAATGTCGGCCCCCGTAGTAGACGTCACATTGATATGCTCATTAACAGTTTTTAGCGGGTAACCATCACTGTGGAATTGATAGGTATAACCACCACCTCGCAACCAGACCACTACACCAGATGGGTGCGAACCAGATAAACCATAATGTGCTAAAAATCCATCTGCACCAATTATATCTAAGTCCGGTGTAGTATTATGAAAACGTGTTCTTAATCGCTCTAATATCATCATCCCCCGTCTTGAACCCCACCCATGTTCAGAGCATTTGAATGTAGACATCATTGAGCCTTTCCACGTACCATCAAAGTGAACGTCTCGACCAATACTGAGTGTTGAAATCCGCGATAACGGAGAGCGGATAACAACAGGATAAAATTTATCCACATCACCACCGACTTTAACGCTTAACGATGTGACTTTTTGATAACGCGAATCGGGGTCGCTAAAAATGGTATTAACACTGTTTTTTTGTTGAATGACAAACGATGCAAGTTCAGTATTAACTGCGCCTAACTTATCGGTAAATTGTACTTTCAACGCATCGAACTGAGTTTGCATTACGCGAATTGCACCGCCTTTGATGCTGTCTAGTAAGTCCTGGGCTTTTATGACCAACTGCCCAATGGCTTGGAAATTATCCATTGTTTAAATGTTCCTTAATTTCGTTACAAACTGGGGCTAACCGTGGCAGCGTATTGGCTGCGACTGAATCGGCTAATCCGTGTAAATCGTCATCTGAATTAATCGCCTGATGTTGCAATGAGATAACCGCAGTAGTCAGTGCTATCTGGTTGCTATAAACGCCCTGCATCATGTGCAGTGCGTTTACTTCATCGGGTTGTAGGTTTTTTAAATGTTCGGTTAACGGGTCAAATGTGATGACCGTTCTACGCGGTATCATGTGGCTCATCGGTGAACCTCCAGCAAGGCAATTTTCAATACTGTATTACTGTTGTTATATGCCCACAATTCACCACCGCCCGTGATAGTCATTCCCGCTGGGGCTTTTCTGTCCCCTAATACAGGTAAACCCGCTACAGCTGATACGTCTTTATCACCTAGCATTGCTTCGGTTTCGGTATCACTGATATTTTGAATAATGGCCTCAAGTCGAACGACTGAGGCATTAAACAAACGGGTCTTACTGTTCGGTTGAATTTCTATATGGCCGCGACTAATAAAACGCTGTGCCACGGCTTGTGTGACCGTGACAGTTGAACGAATTTCACTAATCGCCATGCTGTCAGCAAACTTTACTTTGGCTGGCGGCGTGGTGGTAAGTTGATGTTTAGCCAATTGAATGACGACATTAATAACTGCGGTATGTGGGTTAGATATTTCCAGCTCTTTAAAGCTAGATATATCTAAGGTGTCACCCGCATCAACACGAATAGGCTCACCGTTATCACTGCGAATATATAAATATTCCTGTGATTCACGGACAATCAGCCACTTTGCCGAACTGACCGCAAAGCGTTTTGTTTCATCAGGCTTTAGGGTTAGCTTTTTCAATTTGCCCCCTTAATCGCCACAATGGCCACACCAAGACTAAGCGCGATAGCAACCGCAATGGCTACTTTACTCATTTCACCCGCCGCACCTATTTGGCTACGACTTGCGGTATTCTCTGCCATGGCCAATGCAGCACGGGCGTTCTCCCCCGATTGCGCAGCCATTGCCTTAACAGCGGCAGTTGTATTAGCACTATTCTTTTGCATGTTATCCATGGCGCGCTTATTAACATTACTGTTTTCTTTCAGTGAATAGATCGTATTTTTACTCATGTTATCCATGGCGCGCTTATTCACATCACTGTTTTCTTTCAGTGCGTAAATAGCATTTTTGCTCACGCTATCCATAGCGCCACGACTCACAGCACCATTTTCTGCCATCGCCTCCCGCATTGTCTTACTGCTTTCTTTTAGCGCATCTTCGCCAAAATTAAGCGCATCTTTACCAAAATCCAGCGCTTTACCTAAGCTTTTACCGTTTTCATCAATCGCTTTAGCGCCTAAATTACTAGCCTCTTTCATCGCAAACTGATTACTAAGTAACGCAGCCTTGGCAATCTCACCCGCGCTTTTTACTGCGCCGTGGTCAGTTGAATTAATGTTAACGGAAGAGTTGTTAACACCAGACAATACAGTCCCAAGATTATCGCCACTAATGGCACTTGAACCCGAGGTATTGGTATTCGTTGTTTGATTGGTACTTTCAGTACGTCCGCCGCCCCCCATTTAGCAGCCCTCCAAATCTAAAGTAAGCACAGTGTCGCTGGTTACTTCGCTAACGATGAAACCAAAGCGCCGTAAAATACGCGTCATGCCTGATTTAATCGTGTGAAATTTAATAGCGCGATAACCTTGACCACTCACCGCATCAATAATCGGCTTGGCCGCAGCCACAAGGCCGCGCCCCGCTAATGCTAAAATTAAATAATCATTGTCTTGGGTAACAATCCCAACAAAACGCGCGTCAACACCGCGCCCTTTGATTTGATATAACCCCGCTTGCTTATTACGCACTGCGTCACAACAAAATTGATATTCTTCTTTAGCCAGTTCAAGACCAGCAAAGGCAGGTTTTAGCAGGGTTAAGTGCGCGTTAATATCTGCGCGTACTGGATTTATAAATGTAATATTCATTTTTTCACCATCACAAATAACAACACGCAAACCACCGCAATCATGGGTAACTGCGCCGTAATGCCACCGCCACCCATATTAATTGCACCCTGTTTAATTCCGCCAAAATGACTGGTTGATGTAGCGGTTGAATCACCCGAAGCACCACCACCCGCACTAATCGGCATACCGCCAGCGCCGCCAGAAATACCGCCTGTTAATCCACCCATGCCCGGAATCATTTAGCCCCCTTAATGACTTTGTAAGTCATATAACAACCGCCACCTAGCGCACCTAATTTTAATAATTTGGTTGCACCCGAACCGCTCCAAAAACCAGCCCCGAACCCGAGGCCTCCCGCTAATACAGGCAGTAAAAATATTAATGGCATCTTTACCCCCTTATTTTTTAAACGCGAGAATCAGGCCAATGAACACCACGGCTACACCTAGACCACCACCCACATACAACAAGGTTTTATCCGCAGGTTGCGGGTTACCTGTTACCGCATTACCGTGATTGTCTTTAACTGGCGTAACGGGCTGCTGTGTTGTTCCCGAGTTGGTTGTGGCTTCTTTCGTTGTTTTTTGGGTTGAGCTTTGAATTAAATTGCCCATACCCTCACCAACATCATCAAGTAGCCCCGAACCAAACTCCGATATATCGTCAAAAAATGACATGGCAGCTCCTATCGAACAAGGTCAGGACGAACAATCAGCACCGATTCAACGATAATAGGGATTGAGCCCACAGGCTGATTCGTCTTAACGGTGAATTTAAGTTCACTGCCATGCGCAGTGGCAAAGAGTTCATCAATATAAAAACCACGCATTAGCGGGTCGAAGTGATAAATATCAGGTTGCCAGAAACGGCGGTTTCGCTTGGCGCGCATCGTTTCTAGTGACTTGCTTGAGTCGTGAACTTTCACAAAGTCGCGGTAAATCTGAATTGCGTGAATTTCACCACTTAAAAAGTGCATGCGGCGAACCAGCAATAGTGGACTTGAAACCATATCCAAGAACTCGTTTTCTGTTGAGCTGGCTTGCATGGTGTGTTTTTTAATTTGGGGTACCACTATTCGCGCAGGTTGACGCGCTGAAACGGTCGCCCATGCTTGCAGTTTAATGGCTGGCGCATTAGCATTACTGGTATCAGCAATTTCAATTTCTAAGGTGATATTGTCACCCGCTTCTGTCACTAATCCAGTGTAGTTAACACCGTTTTTAGTTTTAGCAGAAATATCCGCTAATGGGATAGTGAAGAAACCCGCCGTTTTAGCCAAACCTTTATAGGCTTCAAGCTTGTCGATTAGCTCACCATCAAGCACGATAATTTCATCTGCATTTAGTGTGATGGTAATACGGCGTAGTTGCGCTGCACTTAGATTCGTTTCGAGAAAAATCTCGTCATAAGTTGGGCCGATTGGCAGTGTTAATACCGCTTTTTCGCCGTAACCCGTACCTGTAAACGAATTTAATTTAGTTGGAGTAGACATAAATATTTACCCCTATCCGATTGTGTCTTCAACAGCATCAACGTTATTCGATGCCCAAACAACCGCAGCTGCGACAGCAAACGCGATACCCGCCGTAATAAGATGTGATTTTTTCATTAATGTTTACCTACAAAAAAGCCGTCCAACATTGGACGGCTCAAGTAAACAATAATTATTTGGTTTCTAGCCTAATACTATTTTCAGTGGATTGGGTTTAGATTTGATTTGGCTCACGTTATCAGCCCCTTAGGGAATTAACAGGACCACTAGATAAAGCAAAACAGAAACGAGCGCCGATTCATCCCCGTATAACCATGCTTAGATGATCAGATACCCCACACTGAAAAAATAAAAAGCTAGCCGCTTTAGCGTCTAGCTTTTTTCACACCGAAAAAGGATTAACAATGAATAAATTCATTAATATCTTAAAGCTACAGCAAAGAAGTGGTCAAATAACAAACAAAACATCGAAATTCAATCGCATAATATTCAGATCTTAGTCATGACCAAAAATTAATTTAATCATTAATATACTCACAAAAAGACAGTAAGCACATCACCGATAGTCAAGCGAAAATACAATACAATCAATACTATACTCCAACAAATAACACGAAAGAGAACACCCTAATGCATACGTAAGCACTTGTTTTGTATACCAATTTCAAGATGTTAGGCGTAAATTATTATTTATTTAAATTTGATTTAATAGTAAAGTATTAACTCACGAAAAAGAGGAGGAAGATGAAGATTAAAAAATAAAAATGAGGTTTCTTACCAAACACCCGACCTGCAAGAAAGGTGAAGGTAAGAGGCGTAACGAGTCGGAAACTCGATACTTAGTTCAATCAAATTAAGTTTAATACGTTTCCGGCATCCCTACAACCTATAGGAGATGTTTATGATAAAAATGCTACTCGCATTTCTACATAATAGCTCAGAAAGCAAAATTCGTTATGCATCTGTATTTGCATTTATCATTTTGCTATTGATGCTAAGCCCTGCACTGCAGGCGTACATGCTAAGTTAAATAATCAAAATCCCGCATCCATTGCGGGATTTTTTTACCAACGTATTTTTCCTTTTTCATATTCCTTACCATCCTGCAATAGATATTCAAGCGGTGCCAATGGCTCGATAGCTTCTGCAGCAATGCCTGTCATGCGTTCTAAATATACGGCGCTGGCTTTGGTTTTCTGCATCATCACACAAGCTCGCTGGCAGTTATCAATAATAGTTTTTGATACTTCTTGCCCACGTTGAAATAGATTGATGGTATGAATATTAAATTTACGGCCTAAACGTAATAATTTACCGTGGTAGCCCGTTGCTTTACCTGCGCTAAGGCTATGCTCTGCCACCTCTTCACAAATTACTTTTAATGGTTTTTTGTGCTTACCATTCCCCACCCCCCAAGCAATTCGACAGAAGTTGTCAAAATCAACAGGGGTCGTTTCAAAACTAGGTTGAAACGATATTTTAAAACCTTGGTTGGTTTTGCGCCCTGCTATCAATGCCGCGGCAAAGTCGAGTAAGTTACTATAGCGACGTACAATGCGCCCCGCTAACTTACCTTCATAATCACCAACAGGGTCGAATATCGCCACTTGATCAGCTGGTTTTATAAATAATTTTTTAGCCGCCGATGTTTTACCGCTGCCACTCATACCAACCGCGAATACATGACCATTTTTAAGTGCATTATTGGGATTAATCGGTTGCATTAGGCCACCTGCTCTACGGGTTTTTCTTCCTCTTCGGGATTGATCTCTTTTATTTCTTTTTCCTTATCAATTTTCTTTAACGCTTTAATTTGTGAATAAGAACTAAAACTTAATGCGCCAGCTGCAAAGGTAAATGCAATTTCTTCTTTGTATTGAGTTAACCAGGGTGGTAATTCTCCACCGTATTTTACAAAAAGTGGCGCGGCTGCATTTGCTACGTTTTCAACCTGGGCTTCATCAAAAGAAAATTCCTTGTGGCCGAATTGCTTCAACATTTGTTCGCCAACGCCAAGAACGGCAGTGGCCGTCACCGCACCTTGTTCTAAAAGTTGCTCTTTCTGTGATTTCTTTTCAATAACTGCATCAGGGTTAAAATCTTCATCCAATGAATTAAGTAACTCTTTTTCGTCAATCTCGCTGTGAACACTGATTTCTTCGTCAACTGGTAGCGATTCCGTTTCTATATTATTTAAATTTTCCATTTGATTACCTTTGTTTCTGATAGCTATCTAATAATTAAACCGAATACCAAGCCAATAACACTGCCTAAACCCACGCACTTCGAAATGTTCAATGCTTCGTTTTCAGGTTCATTATTAGGTTTATATTGTTCATCGGTATTTGGTTCAGATTCCGTTTGCGATTGTTCATTTATTCCATTTGTATTGGGCTTAGATTGTTCATTATTGGGGTTAGCTGGCGGCAACTGCTTTTCAGCAATGAGCGCTTTCACAATATCTAATGGTTTAAATGCGCTTAATTCATTTTGCGCGGCCACACCCGTTCGGGTATCCGGTCCACATTTACAACGGCCATGAACAAACCGACTACGTTTGCCTTTACCTTGTTTAATAGCCTTGGTGTCATTACAGGTTTTGCATTCGATATACCCTAAAATATCTGCGCTAGCTTCCATCATTACCTCCTTCCAATTTGGTTAGCCGTGCATTGGTAATTTTGATATACCGGATTAATGCACTTACTAATGGCTTAAAACCTTTCCCCATTAGTGAATTTGTAAATGCTTGTGCAGCGCTAACTAATTCTGTTGTTGTCGTCTTTGCCGCTTGCTGTAGTTCGTTATTGTTCATACATTCCCTTAAATCCATTTGAAACCGTTAAAAAGTTCTTCTGCATATTCATCATGCGTAATACCAGCCAAGACATTAGGTCTTAAGTGCTTGGTAAAACGACACTCAACTTCTTTATTTTCATCATTTTCTATTTGCGTACAGTTATTGACACTAGACCGAGGGAAACGACTTTCGTCGCTTCCTTCAGACACCAAAGCGCCAAGACCAGACACAGAGCCAACAACCGTATCAGCTACCGCTTCAACGCCTTTTTTGACCATTTTCCACACCTTCTCGCGAGTAAAAACCTGCACGTTTTCCATATCGCCATCGTCATCAAAAAAACCTAATAAACCGTCTATTATTTTCACGTTTTCCTGATATTTGTTTTCAGTTAAGGTGTAAGAGGTGTAAACAGGTCTGCGTGATTGCGGTGTTTGATAGCCGCCCATGAAATCGAAGTACGAAGCGAAACAACCACAGTCAGCAGAGGCACGGATTTTTTCAAACCATACGGCTTCATGCGCAACTTTGATTCGGCGAAGCTCGCGCCAAACCGTAACGGAAGGTGTTTTTTGAAATTGGAATTGACGGAAACAATACGCACGTGACCACGAAGTTACGTTGACAATGGAATCAACCAGATTCACTTTTTTAGCGTCTAAATCGTTTAACCCTTCGAGTTCGAAACCATCAATATTTTTAGAAATGTATTTAGCAATATAGGCAACGGCATCACCTTTGTTACGGTCGATTTTCTTTATATCAACACGGGCTTTAATCGCTCTTTCTTTCCTGCGCCCATCCTCTGTATATAATTCATTGCAGTCATACTTAGTTTGATAACTAACAAGCATTTTGGTAAATCCATCAACATGCGCAGGGGCAACAAAAAAAACAGCATGCCAATGTGGTGTTCCATCAACATGCGGTTCTACAACGCGCATACCGAAATAATCTAACGCTGGCCGTTTCTTAGTTTCACGCCCTACCGCAGACCTAAACTTTTCCCATACAGCACTAATCCAACGATGAGCCATAACAGGCGGCGCACCATTCCAGTTTTGATTTTCAATAAAGTATTTACCGCGTTTTTTTAATCGGTGATATTTGCCCGGTGCGGTCAAGGTGACGAACAGCGCCACGAACCCGACCGAATCCGCATATTCCTGACAGCCACGAATACGCGCCATTAATTCATGACGGCGATTAGCAGGGTTAGCAATAGACGCATTACGCACATCTTTTAAATCCAGCGTTTCGCCTTCGTCACTTTCAAGTGCCATTTTTTCAACCCATTCGGCTTGTCTTTTCTGGCGCTCTTTGAACCACTGGCGATTATTGAATGAGGCATACGGGCTAACATGAGGGGAAACCATACCTGCGGCACGGCGAGCAGATTCAAATGCAATAATCACAGCTGTATTAATAGTGCGTAACCAGAAAACATCATCAATCGAACGATTAAGAATATATTTGTAAGCAGCGTCACCGTCTTTTAACTCTGCGGAATGCTCAAATGCTGGTACCCACATGGACAAACCAACGTACTTGTTTATCTCCATCAGTAGTTCAAAGGGTGATAGACCATTTTTTACCGCATCAGCTAAGTGCATACGTGCGCGACCTGCTAACTCGTCAGCAAGTCGAGCACGTTTATACTCAGTATCAACTTTATCCCAAGACTCAGGCAGCATAGAAAATGCTTGAGCAACTTGGCCACTGCGTAATTCAATAAAAGACAGGGCGCGTTTAAAGCCCTTTTGCTTGAATTTTCTTGCCGTGGCTTTATCAAGGTAGTTTTTTATATCGTAAGGAAAATCAAATTTATTCAGCACAGAACTAGCGAAGTCGTTCGCCCGCTCTTGTGGTGAATCAACATTATATTTATGTTTGTAACTTTCAACAAAATCAGCGACTACAGCGCGCAACTCCGGCGTTAACGATTCAGTGGTGTTGGGCGTTTCTTTTTGGACTCTTAGGCGGGATGGGTCCATCAAATCACCGACATTATCAAGGTCTACGCAAGAGGTGTTTTTATCAAGCATTATCAAGCCACATCCAATATAGCGGGTAACGAGCCACCAAAAACGCCGTGCTTATTAAGCGCCGTTTTAAATACCGTAGCTTGGTCAGGCGATAGTGAAACAAGACCCAAGTGAATTTTTGAATGGCGTAAATCAAAAGAAATAATATCATCGCTACAACTGCCCGTTACGATGTACACATTCGTTACACCATGAAAGGCAATAGCAATACCAGCATGAACAATACCGACACTGACTTGTGTGTCAGATTGGAAAGGAACCGGATAAACTGAAATACTCATAGTGCCCCCAATATCAAAGGTTGCTTTGCTTTTGGTTTAAGAAACGAAACACGACTATTAAGATCGTATCCGCCAACCCTACGTTCCACTTTTTTATTATCTATGACCGCTTGCAGCTCAACACGTAGCTTTTGTACGTGCGCTAGGCCGCGCTGCCTATCTTCTGGTGCTAAACTAGGATTCATAAGATATCCTCGATTTTGTGTGGTTGATTCCAAGCGTCTTGGCTTTCAAATAATTGAGCAGCCTGAGCAGCTAAGGCAACCATATTTACGTAGCGCATACAGCCGCGGCCACGCTGGATAAATGGGAGAGCGCCTGCATTCATTAACTGTTTAACCGAATCAGGGCTAACCCCTTGGCGGCGCGCATATTCAACAACGCTCATTTGAGGGAGATCGAGGCAAATATTTATCGACATTACTTACTCCTGTTGATGTAATGGGAAGTTACGCCCTCAATAGAGGGGCAACCTGAACAAACCACACTCTATTGAGTGTTGTTTAGATGTTAAACCATTCAATAGAGTGCTGTCAAATGCAAGTAGGCGAAAAGATTAAACTAATTAGAGAAGCGCACGGCTATAACAGAGTTGAATTCGCAAATATTTTATCAATGCCGAAGAGTTCTTTAGAGCAGTATGAGAGAGAAACTAGGTCACCATCAGGTAAAGCATTGTTAAAAATTACTGAGCACTTCCCTCAGTACGCACTATGGTTCACCACAAATACATTAGCCCCAGAGAGTGGACAAATCGCACCCGGTGACGATATTCCAAAGATGTGTAATAACGGTGTTCCTGCAGAATTACTGGATGCAGCATTTGAGCGCATGCTTACAGCATCAATTGCACTCGGCTGGTTAACACCTAAACCTGATATTCAGTTTTCGATGTTAGCGGATTTGTTACGTCATGATTTTGTTGCAGAGGGTGGCAAGTTGATTGAACAATCTGAAGATGGACGCGACGCGGTTTAGCTGCTCGCTCCCATTCTTGCGCCTTAATGCTCCAATTATGCCATTCCACAGCTTTAGTTACCGAGTCTGGCATATTGTTGATAGTCACAAATTCAGACACTAATTGATAAGCTCTAATATAATCTTGTTTCATTGAATCCCTTCAAAACCACTGTTTATTTATACAGCTTACCACTGTAAACTTATTTAAAACAGTGTCTAAGATCATATAAATAAGGGTAGTTTATGTCTATAACGCAACAAACAGATGGTTATCACCTTGTCGAAATGTACCCGTTTGGGCGCAATGGTCGTAGAATTAGAAAGCGGTTTAGCACGAAAACCGAAGCGGTTAGGTTTGAAGCCTACATTGGAAAAAAGGCAAAAGAGGAAGGTTGGTTAGAGGAACTTAACGATACAGAACGGCTTAATGATTTAATCGAAACTTGGTATAACTTACACGGCCAAACGCTCACCGATGGATTCAACCGCAAAAATAAATTATTAGCACTATCAAAAATAATGGGTAATCCACTAGCTAGTAAATTTGATAAAACCATGTTTGCAGCCTACCGTAAATTACGCCTTGAAAAAGTAAGCCCTAAAACCGTTAACAATGAGCAGACTTATGTACGCGCATTATTTAATGAGCTAACAAGGTTAGGTGAATGGAGCAAAGGCAACCCGATTGAAGGCGTTAGAATGCTAAAACACAAACGGGCTGAAATGGGATTCTTGCAGCCTAAGCAAATGACCTACCTACTTGAAAAGTTAGAAACCTCACACAACAAAGATGCGCTGGTTATTACCAAGATTTGTTTAAGTACAGGTTGTCGATGGGGTGAAGCCGCCAACCTTCGCAGTGAGCATATAGCAAAAAATATTGTAACCTTCGTCAGCACCAAAGGAAACAAGCCGCGTTCGGTGCCAATATCACCGGCACTATCAAATATAATGCCGAAACGAAAAGGTAAGCTATTTCCTGAAAGTTGTAACGATTCAACATTCAGAACTGCAATTAAGAACGCGAAAATTAAATTACCGCGCGGACAAATGACGCATGTGTTACGCCATACATTTGCGAGTCACTTTATGATGAACGGGGGTAATATTTTGGTGCTGCAAAGGATACTTGGTCATGCCTCAATTGTAGATACAATGAAGTATTCACACTTTGCACCCGACCATTTAGAAGATGCGGTTAGGTTGAATCCGATAGCTGATATTGAATAATTTAATCAACATATTTGGTTAGCGGTGAATGAAATTCCCTATGAAACATAATATTGTAAATTAAGTGAAGGCGCCTAATTGACGCCATCATCCCGATTTAACCATAAAATGCGTTATGCGCAGTGGATAATCGGTAAAACAAAAGGTATTAGGAAGGGAGGCCTTTATCGTGTTTTAATTTAAACAGGTAAAGTTATATTTTTAGCGCTCATCATCATTCTTTCTTTATCTTTCGCTTTCATTAGCTCCTCTTTCATATATTCAATCTGCATTCTCATTTGTTCGTTTTCTTTATTTTCTTTATTTTGAAATATGCCTGGTTCGCGTTTTGATTTTCGCAATTCAATAAAAATTTCATTTTGATTTAAACTCAAATGTTCAATACTAGACATAATATCTTTGAGGTGTAATTCATTACGTTTCTCGTACCTAGCCTCTTCCGATAATTCAACCTTATTTAATGTTGCTGGAGAGGCTAGCTCCATTAATCTAATCAAAGAATTGATCTCAGATTTGTCATTTCGTTTTGCGTATGTATCCTTAATTGCTTCTGTTAACTCTTTAACAGCCTCCACGACATCACGATGTCTCATGCTTTTTTTATAAGTTACATAGCGTAAACCATTTACATCGAAAGGTGCATCAGTAACTTCATCACGTAAAAGTACAGTTGGTAGGTCAAATGCTTGTCGCATTCCTAACTCATAAAAAACATTCGGATTTCTAGCGCTCATATCGCAGATCGCTATTTCAGACTCTATGACGTTACGAAGAATGTCTAACTGTATTAAATTTGTATTTTTAGTTTCGTCGGCACGAAATGGGTTTAAACCTGCAGCTATAATTGACGGCTTAATTATATCTTCATAAACCAGTTTGAAATGATCATCATCATAACCACTTTGAGAGGATATTGGCATAATAACAAAGCATTGAGCTGTCTCCTGCTCTTTTGCTGACATATTTTTTTTATTCGTTCCATTTGTCATTCAGTTAATACCTTTTTATTATTAACGCCTATTATAGACAATCAAATTTCAATGCCATGATTGTAATTGAGAATGAATTTATGTTCTATAACAAAGAGATAATAAATTATCTCACCAGTCACTACCTTTCTGATAAATTGGATAAAATCGCCCCTGTGCGGCCTATTAAAATAAAGGTAACAATGCGCAGAGCCATTTCAGCACTTAAATAAAACATCTTCTCTAATGCTTATTTTTACCCTTTAAAACTAGCTTCAACCTATAATTTCGGATAGGTAATTTTTCACCATTCTGGTGAATCTAGCTTTCACGTGAATTCTTATTAAAAATATCACCTCGGTTGAGCATCCCAAGGTTTTCCTACCCCATCAATTTAGCATCAACAATAACTCGATAAGTCATTCAGTTGCACTTTGTTTCAGGCTCTATTTTTATAGGAAATTGGCGGCAGATTGGCGGCATGAAGCACACCTAATCAGATGTACGGCATATCAGAAGTGAGGTGTTAATTATAAACCATACGCAAAGACACTCAATAGAGTATGGTTTTAGGGAACCCATGCAAATTGTGCTACTAGAGCATTATATAAAATAAAAATTCTAGTACATGGCAAGCTTACCCAATGAAGGTAAGGGAACCCATGCAAATTGTGCCGCACTTAGGCGGACGAGCATTATACAAAAGCTGACCCGCAATTCAATGGAATTATATTTCAGACATAAAAAAGCACTCGAATTGAGTGTCTTATTTGATAGATTACGGGAGTTTTACTATATCTACTTGTAATGAAAGGTAAATTTAATATTGTTGATGACAATTAAATTAAAGCAGGATGGGTCCGCTGTGAGACTATGTATTCAAGTTCTACACCTAGTCGCATTATTCGAGTTACTCCATTACTCTAACTTGGGAAGGGCATGATTTTGCTGACGCGATAAAAATGAAACTATATGACAGAGCGCAAAAGACAAAATCATACCTAAAATCGGTGGTTTACCATTTGATGCATTAAAGGCAGTATTAATTGGCATGTGCAAAGAAGCGGTGAAAGCCAGTTAGAAAATGGCTCAAGCTGCATTAGCTTTAAACGGAGATTCAGTGAAAAATATTATTATTTGTCTTCTATCGTCATTAATGTTGGCTGGCTGTGTAAATACGCACCAACCTGTACGTAATGGATTTGTGCAAATTAAATTTGATATTGATGAGAATGGTCAGCCATTAAACCTCAGAGTTGTAGAGTCGTATCCTGTAGGTTATTTTGATGAAGCGTCTCTAAATGCTATATCAAAACAGAAATATGAGCCAAAGGTAGTAAACGGTACTCCTGTTAAATTACTGAACCAGAAAGTTAGATTTTTATTCGAGGTTACAGAGTAAAAAGCTAACTAATTGCTTAAACGGAAAAATAAAATGCACTCAAACTGAGTGCATTTTTATGGTTGTTACATTCTAGTTTTTATCCGCAATGCGCTCTTGTTCCCATTCAACTTTATCAATACGTTTATCATGCGCAGTTAAAGTGCTTTGAATACCTTTGTTAATCTTAACTAGTTGCCAACCTACCCACGCTGCGCCAATTGTTAGAGGGTGAATACCCAATTGTGCTAATAGTGATATTGTAGGAAAATCCATTACAGCACCGCCCGTTTATTTACCCATTGCTCCATGGCCGTGCGTAGCATCCGCCTAAAACCAAATGTATCAATGTAAACCATCCCCAAGCCTGATAAGAATGCAAAAAACGAGTCATCATATGCCGTCATCACACTTTCCAAATAACATAACGGTAACAAAAACATTCACTGATCTGGATCAGTTTATCAAACATAGGACACGGTAGTATTACTCATAAATAAGTAACTATTACTTACCAATACAAGCATTACTATTTACTGATATAGCCAATAATAAGAGGACGAACACGATGGAAATTTGGACTAAACTTTTAAGCGATCTTTTTTCTGACACGGTCGGCATTGCCTCCATTAGTGTCATCGCCCTCACCTTTATTATTGTCAGTGTACTTATCAGTATGTTTATTGTGAAGAGTCGATAAGGTAACAACTACGGGTTAATTACTATTAGCAAATAGCGACTATAATTAGTGCATAGTCATGAATGTTAGCCGCTATGCACACCAAGTTATGCCTTGCATTGATTAAGGACATTCAATTACCCGGAGATGTCCATGATCACTATCATCAACCTTTCTGAAGCCAATCTGTTTATAAATCTATCTAAAACAATCACTCACAGTGATTACGAAAATGTATTAGAACCCGTCATAACCGATATTCTTAAACAGCACACTCAGATAAACGTCTGCGTGATATTTGCAGATGATTTTTCAGGTTTTGAATTTCATGCCTTAATCGATGATGCCATGATGGGAATAAAATACTGGCAATATTGGCATAAAATAGCCTTGGTTTCCGAACCCAAATGGCTGCATTCAATTGCAACAACCATCGAGGCGATCAATCCCATTACTGTCGAAACTTTCTCAACAATATTACAAGCAGAATTATGGTTTAACGAAGAAGAGTATTTTTAATTGATATAATAATTAAGCGCCTACGCTAACTTTGTTGCGATTTCAGCAAGAATACCCTTGTCTTCTTCACGCGTAACAGCAAGCCATACACTGCATGTGTAATCTTCAAATTCAAACAACAAATTAATATCCTTATATTCCAACACCCAAGCGTGGCGATCCGCTCCCCAATTTTTATCACATACTCGCGCATCTAATAACGTGACTAATTTAGGTGCAAGCGTCGTAAAGTTTTCGAAGCTCACCGCTTCATGCTCTAACATCAAAATATTATCTGTTGCTTGCTGTGTTGCCAGTGTCCAATTCATTGTTTTATCCTTAAATACGATCAATCTGTAATGTTAATCGTAAGACGCTATTTTAGTTAAAAATTGACGTCCGAAACGTTCTAATTTAACGTGACCAACACCGTTAATATCCAACATTTCAGCTTCATTTTGTGGTTTTATTTCTGCCATTTCAGCTAATGAAGCATCATTAAACACAACATAAGGTGGAATATTTTCACTGTCGGCAATATCTTTACGTAACTTACGCAGTGCAGCAAACAGCTTTCGGTCATAATTAAAGTTAGCAATACGACTACTGCGTTTTGGCGCTTTATCGACATTCGTAATCGGCTGTAATCGAGGCTCAGCTAACTCTAGCTCTTGCTCACCACGTAATACCGGACGTGCGGCTTCTGTTAATTGTAATACCGAGCTGCGGGTAATATTTTGTAATAATAATCCGCTATGCACTAATTGGCGTAACACACTTAACCAATGCTCTTGTGATTTATCTTTACCAATACCAAACGTCGATAACTTATCGTGCCCACGCTCTTTCACCCGTTGATTTTGCGAACCTCTTAATACATCAACCACATATCCCATACCAAATGCCTGGCCAACACGATACACGCACGACAATGCCATTTGTGCATCTTTAGCGCCATCATAACGTTTCGGCGGGTCTAAACAAATATCGCAGTTACCACAGGCTCTATCATTAAACTCACCAAAATAATTCAGTAATACCTGACGACGACACGTTTGTGTTTCGGCAAATGCCACCATAGTATTGAGTTTATGCATTTCAACACGTTGCTGCTGTTCGTTTTCAGTTTGTTCAACCATATAACGTACCCGCATAATATCCGCGGGATCAAACATTAATAATGCTTCTGCGGGTAAGCCATCTCGCCCTGCTCGGCCTGTTTCTTGGTAATATGATTCAATATTTTTTGGTAAGTCGTAGTGCACAACAAACCGCACGTTAGGCTTATTGATCCCCATCCCAAATGCCACTGTCGCCACCACAATATCCAATTCATCACGAATAAAGGTTTCTTGTGTATCTTGACGCTCTTGTTGGGACAAACCAGCATGATAAGGCTTAGCATCAAACCCTGCCCGCGTTAACCCTTCCGCCACTTCTTCAACGCGTTTACGACTTGTGCAATAAACAATGCCACTGACACCGTCTTGTTGTTTTACATAACGCTTTAACTGATCTAACGCTTTAAATTTTTCCACCAGTGAATAGCGAATATTAGGTCGGTCAAAACTCGACATACTCACTTTCGGGTCGTTCATTTGCAATTGATTCAGTATATCTAAGCGTGTTGCATCGTCTGCCGTGGCCGTTAATGCCATCAAAGGCACATTTGGAAACAGCTGTTTCAACTTACCTAACTCATTGTATTCAGGTCTAAAATCATGACCCCAAGACGAAATACAATGGGCTTCATCAATGGCAAATAAACTGATCGGCAACTGTTGTAAATACTGTAAAAAATCGCCCACCATCAAACGTTCAGGCGATAAATACAATACTTGTAGACGGTTATTATTTAAATCATTAAAGATTTGCGCAGACTCTTGTCGCGCCAACGTTGAATTCATATAAGCAGCAGAAACACCACTCGCTCGCAATGCATCAACCTGATCTTTCATTAACGAAATTAACGGGCTTAACACTATCGTTAATCCACCACGCACTAATGCGGGTACTTGATAACATAATGATTTACCGCCACCCGTAGGCATAATAACTAAACTATCAAGTCCTGCGACAGCATGTGCGATCACGTCTTCCTGACCCATGCGGAATTGTTGATAGCCAAAAACGCTCTCAAGTACGTGTTGAGCTGATGGAAGAGTTGAAACAGATGCTGTCATGATAGTTCGTTCTCGGTTTAATTCAATTTGGGGTGTTCTGTAAATAACGTAATCGGCGATTTTAGCAGGATATGCATGCACTAAACAAATGCTACTAAAACAAAATTAGCGCGAATTATTCAACTGTAGTCATCAATATACAGAATATTGCCTAAACTGGATCGTAACAGTATAAAAAATAGTTATATATTTACGCGTACCCACATACAAGGAGAGTCTATTGTGGAACAAATTAACCCTGCTATAGCCGCGTTTTTACCAAACGAAGTTCAGGACATGTTCTTCCCTTTTGCGAGTGTCATGCTCGCACCATTATTAATGAATTTGGTGATAGGCTTTGCTTTATCTTGGGTTATTGGTGCCCACTTCCGCTATTTCGCCTCTTCATTTTGTAACCGCCAAGATTTCTCCCGTTTATTTCCTTTACTTATGCTGACGGTTATCTTAATTATCTCAATTGTTAAAGCATCTCTCGCTCTGGCGCTAGGCCTAGTGGGAGCGTTATCAATTGTACGCTTTCGTACCCCAATAAAAGAACCTGAAGAACTGCTTTATTTATTTTTAAATATTGGTATTGCTGTCGCTCTAGGTGCAGGGCAAACAACGGCAGCAATCACAGCGTGTATTACCACCTTAATACTGGTGAGCTTTATTAGACATTCTAAAACAGAGCACCATGGCGAAAAAGGTATTTTCTTATCATTACGCCATCAACATGAAGGTGAAAATCAAGTAAGTATCAGTGAACTGCAAGCGATCTTCACCGCCTATACCACCCGCAGTGATTTACGCCGCTATGATCACGAACGGCAACTCGTCGAAGCCACCTTTTTTATCTCTTTTGCCAACAGTGAACATTTAGATAATTTATTTGAAGCATTAGAACATCGATATCCAGGAGTTGCGTTATCTTTACTCGAACAACATAACATCGCAGGGGTGTAACCATGCTCCTATCCGAAAACAGATCGCGGTTTAAAAAACGCGATCGCTGGTACACGATTGGTGGGTTGTTATTGATATTATTGCTCATGACCCCATCGCCGAAAACCGTTAAAAACTGGCTTATCCAGCATGGTTTTGTTGCACACAGTACTGACGGCAACACAAAAAACAAACAACTATTAAACGCCCTGATTGATGCGCCACTAAAATACCTCAACGCCGATACTAATATCCCGAACTTACAGTTAGATATTAAATATCAAGATTGGATGCGCTTGGTTGCCGATCGAAAACAAGCATTAAAAGAAGGTCAAATCCCCGCCCAACGCTCTGAGGTCAAAGCCAGTGTCAGTTACTTACAAAACAAATATAGCGCCAAGGTACGTCTACAAGGTGATTTATTAGATCATGTTGCGGCGCCACAGCGATGGTCGTTACGTGTCGAATTAAAAGGTAAAAGCAGTCTATTAAGAGTAAAAAGGTTTGCCTTACTCAGCCCAAATGTACGCGGTAATCACGCCCCGCTATTATTTACGAAAACTTTAGATGTGGCCGGATTTGATATTATTTCACCTCAGCATATCCCTGTTAATCTGACCGTTAACGGCACACCTTGGGGCTTGATGCTATTAGAAGAAGTATTCGCCAAAGAGTTACTCGCCAATAATAACCGTACCGAAGGACTCATTCTAAAATTAGAGCAAGCCACACAAAAAGAAGATAATAGCCAATTACACAAAATATTTCGTCCCAAAGTATTTCAACAGCGTGACGCGATCAGTGACCCGAGTTTAAATAAACAACGTAAGATAGCTTTAACCTTACTCAGTGATTTTCTCAATCAACGCCGCAAAGCATCCGATGTATTTGACAGTCGTAAACTTGGCCAATACATAGCAACCGTCGATCTGTGGTCTGCATGGCATGCTTTTAGCTGGAACAACTTACGCTTTTATTACAACCCACATACCGCCAAACTTGAACCGATCCAAAGTGATGAAGCATTATCTCCAGTACCGGATAAAATTTTATTACAGCCCGTCAGTGCTCAATTCCCGCTGATCCAAGCCATGCTGGACGATGACAAAATACAAGACCAATACGATAGAGCGCTCAATCACCTTATTACCCTTGTTAAGAATAAAAAATTACCTAAACAATTAGATATTTTACAGCAGCACATTATTAAAAAAATGCAGCATGGTTCGCCATTACTGCAAGGCTATAATTTTGATAGTTTAACGGTCCACGCACAATGTTTAGCAAACGGTTGTCAATCACTCCCCACCATGCCCACAGACTGGCATCGTCATGTCGATACATTCAGCGCGGAATTACCTTGGGATCTTGCCAGTCAGTTTCGCTATAGCAACAATGAAAAACAACTGCAGTTACGTAATAATAATCAATCACCTGTATCTATTGTTGATATAATTGTCAGTGACAAATGGGGCAGTGAAATTAGTTTAGTCAATGCGCCCGAATTACCTTTTACCTTAATCAGTAACCAAGCTGACGGCAGCTTAATCATCGATAACGCTCAAGCGTATAATATTAAATTACTCAGTCGCCAAAATAATAAAAAACTCCAAACATATCGCTTTGAATTAGGTGAATCTGCAACGAGTTTTTTACCTCGACCTCTGACTATGCTGCAAAAGTCTGGTGTACTTGCTAAATATGACTTTATTCAAGTGCAACAAGATGGTTGGTATTTCAAACCCGGTAATTGGCAAATTAATGATTATCTCATCACCCCTGAAGATACCCGAGTGTATATACCGGAAAATACCCATTTACGTTTCAGCAAAAATGCAGGCATGCTAATTTTCGGGCAACTTGATATTGATGGCAGTACTCAATATCCAGTCACCCTCACTGCCAGTAATAAAAAAACCTGGCAAGGTATTGCGGTATTTGGCTCAGGCAGTAAATCAACAATCCAACATTTGGATATGGCAGCCAGTGCAAGTCCAAAACAAGGCAATTGGCAACCCAGAGGGGCACTGTACATGTACGATGTAGACCTTAATGCCAATGATATTACCTTGCGTAATAACCGTTCCGAAGATGCTTTTAATATGGTAAATAGTAAATTTAATTTGACTAAATTACTCATCGAAAATGCTTATTCAGATGGCTTTGATTGTGATTTTTGTAAAGGCACGATCAGTGACAGTCAATTCAACACTGTCGGCGTGAGGTCTGGTGGTGATGCCATTGATATTAGTGGTTCAAACATTATCGTGCGTAATAGCAAATTTAGTCAAATCCGTGATAAAGCCATTTCAGCTGGCGAACACAGCAGCGTTGATGCGAGTAATATCCAAGTGAATAATGCGGCATTTGGTATTGTTGCCAAAGATGGTTCGCAGGTTACCGCTGCCGATATTAATGCTGTCGATATAAAACATTACCTCTTCATGTCTTATATGAAAAAACCATTCTTTGGTGGGGCGAGTTTACAAGCATCTAGTTTTAACTGTGATAACTGCAGCAATATCAGCATGCTTCAAAAAAATAACTACCTGTCATTGGATGGTCAACAACAAACCGCTAGAAAATTAAACGTGAAGAAACTTTATACTGGCTCAATGCGCTCGGACAAACCAAAATGACCCAAGACTATCGCTTTGAAATTAAAATACCAATCCCGCTTAATCGCTTAGAGTACATGCTGTCTTGGTTGAGGCTATCATCAATGGGATTTAGCCAGCATCACCCAGACCAATATGTAAATAGTGTTTATTTTGACAGTTACCAAATGGCTTGCTTTGCCGAGAACCTCACCGGTATTAGCAACCGTAACAAAATGCGTATTCGTTGGTATCACGATATTACTAACGCAGGTAAAGCGCAGCTTGAGTTTAAACAACGCCGTAGCGGTAAAGGTTGTAAAGTCATTTATCCTTTACAGCTCAACTTTGATGATCCCAATATTAGTTGGTCAGATCACATTAAGCACTGCCAATCTCAGCTACCTCTACAAGCACTGTCAGAATGGGACAGCCAAACGTACCCAATATTGCTAGGACGTTATAAGCGTCAATACCTAGTCAGTTTTTGTGGACGAATACGCGCGACACTTGATAGTCGTATGGAAGTATACGATCAGCGCTATTGGAGTAAACCTAATACCACTCGCTCACGAAAAATGGGCGACTATGTGCTATTGGAATTAAAATGCCAAGATCAACATGAACGTCTGCTCAGTGATTTAGTCAGTCGCTGCCCGCTTAACCCTTCACGACATTCAAAATACGTGAATGGTGTGAGACACATGATTTATGTATAGGTATCTGATTGGCTTCTGCGCTGGTTTACTGATATTTATTTTCGTAATTTCGGTCGCAGTCAGTCAAGTATATCCTTCTGCGGGTACCGCTTGGGTGCTCACAGGCCAACAGCAAGCCGCGACAGCGCCTCATTTTCAGCAACGATTTCATTCAGCCTCTGCAGTATCACAATGGGAAGATAAGCATGCCGATATCAGTATTGGTGGGCATTATAGTCAATATAATGCCAAAAAAATTACCCAACTTGGTTATATGTATAACCAAAAACTAGATTGGCAGATGGGCCAAAAGGAACAACAATTACGCCACTGGATGACCCTGAATCAGCAAGATTATGAATCGTTATTTCTACACTTTCAAAACGACACCCAATTTGAAATACCAAACAACAATCACGGTGTGCATACTCCACTCTACGGCACTCCCGAGTTTGTTGCCACTCAAGAAGCTTCAACCCTAACGCGGCAAGGTCGCATTAAGCCCCTCAGCATGCCAATACAGCAACCGCTAGTGCTAAAGAAAAACCAAACCTTATATTTATTTTCGTCAGAAAAATTAATAGGTTTAGATATAGAGTTTGATGGGCAGCAACTCGAAAGCAGCAATATAACCATTTCCTATGCAACACGAGACATAGCAACAAACACACTTGAATATGCTTGGCAACCATTGTTAACACAACCTTTAGCATCGACATTAAACAGCCGCTGGCCCTCCCCGCTACGTTGGCCAAGAGTAAGCATTTCATCACAACTCGGCTCGCAATTAAGCGCCCAATTAAACGTTGAACACGCCCGTTTTTATGCACTGAAAATTGAGATTAATAATCCAATTACAGGGTTAACGTTAACTAAACTCCGTTTACCAAGTTGGTATCAATTTACTGAAAAATCAAAAAAACACTATGTAACAATCCCCGGCTGGGATCCCATTAACGATCGTAATAAAGATGGATATATTGATGATAGTGAATACCTGCAACGTTTAAATAATAATGCCAGTGCTCGCTTGCCGTATCAAGCGCGCTTGATACCATTAGGTAGAATGTGGAATGAAAAATCAGCGCTATGCTACGTTAATTTATTCTCTGCACTCAATCGCACTTTACTAACAGACTATCTTTATCAACATTGGCAACAACAAGGCTACCGAGGTGCTTATAATGACTCACTTTACCGGGTTCCGAACAGTACCCAATTTCCCACCACCACTGAAGGAAATATTCTCGAATTACAGATCCCTGTTCGACAAGCAGGAAAATCTTATTGGCAGAGTCTAAGTGCCTTTAACCAGCATTTACAACAAACAAACCCACAAGCTTGGATTGGTGCCAATATCTCTGATTTAAACCTCTTTAGCCAACCCGACTTACAATCTTTGGTTGCCGGGTTTAATTTTTTTGTACGTGAAGATTACATTAATCCAAGCCTAGGCTTGTCACAACAACGCGGATTACTGCAACGCTGGGAACATTTCTTATTAAACGCACAAGGTAAGCGTAGCGTGCTGATGGCGCATATGCGTAAAGGCGGAAAAGTACGTTGGCAAGGCCATAGTCAAGCAAACTGGCAGCATGACCAAAGCACCAATCTGGCTATTTTCTACTTACTGAATAACCCCCGACTGGATTTTTATCAGCAATGGAATAATAGTTTTTATTACTCGAGCAAAAATACCCGAGCAGATAACTACTACCAACCCGGCATTCCAAACAATGTCGCTTACCAGCCCACTGCAATGTTACGCTATAACATTGGTCAACCGATTTCAGCTCCCGATAACTACCCGCCTGTCGACTATGTTGATAAAGACAATAATATAATGGCGACCAGCCTCGATACGCAACTCACTGTGAATAATCAAACGCGATCAATAACCCCAAGCCATTGGTTTTATTTTTATCGTCAAGCCAACCGTTTATTACCTTGGCAGCAACCGCAGCCGCCAACAGTAGCAGTCATCGCTCGGCGCTATCAACATGGTTTAATACTTTATTATACCGACCGTAATGGCGGTAATAAACAATTCAGTGAGCAAGCAAGGGTAACCCTAGACTTACCCGGATATTACCGACGTCTTAATGCCGATGGCAGCTTAAGCGAACGAATAAATAAGATCACATTAACTGGTTACCAAGGCATAATATTGATACCAGAACCCAGCCCTTCATAAAATAATATCTGCTGAATAACTAATTTAAGGTGTATTTTCGACAGAAGTGAGCTACCTTAACGTAACTCACTTATTAAACACTCGATTTTAATAGCACATACAGTTTAGGCAGGACGCATGCAAACAATGACAGAGCAAGATGTAATTGATCAAGAACTCACTGAACAGCAAATGCTGGATTTCATCAGTGATATGTTTATGAACCAAATGCCATTTAACGACCTACTCGGCATGCGCATCACCAACTACACCACTGACAGTATAGAATTACGCATCAACATGGATGATAAATTGATTGGTAACCCTATCCGAAAAATACTGCATGGCGGTGTAACAGCGAGTCTGCTTGATGTCGCAGGCGGCATGTTAGTGGCAGCAGCAGCCATCCCCTACATGGAAACAAAAAGTACCGCTAACTTTCATAAAAATCTAAAGTCACTCGGTACGATAGACTTGCGAGTCGACTATTTACGTCCAGGTTGGGGAGATGAATTTACCGCCACAGCACACGTGATTCGTTCGGGTAATAAAGTTGCGGTTACCCGTATGGAGCTGCACAATCAAGAAGGGATCCACATTGCCTTTGGTACTGGCACTTATTTAGTCGGATAACCAACAATAAAGATTATTAATATCACTACCCCTGCTTATTCATCATTGTTATGCTAACCAATCTATCTACACCTATAAAAATCACTGGTATAAGTAATGACAACCAACAATGAGACTAAGCAAGGGGTGATATTCGCACTCCTTGCTTACGTAATGTGGGGCATGGCCCCCCTCTATTTTAAACAATTAAACCAAGTACCTGCTTATGAAATATTAGCCCATCGCGCGCTATGGTCTTGTATTTTAATTGCGGTATTACTGAGCCTATTTAAATTATGGCCAATGGTAAAATCGGTATTATCAAAGCCTAAAAATGTGTTATTACTGATCTGCACATCATTATTAATCAGTGCTAACTGGTTAACCTATATTTGGGCGGTAAATAACGACCATTTACTCGATGCCAGCTTAGGCTACTTTATTAACCCAATTATTAACGTCTTGCTTGGCATGGTATTTTTATCGGAAAAATTGCGTAAATTACAGTGGGTTGCTGTTTTACTTGCGGTGAGCGGGATCATAATTCAAGTTATTACACTAGGATATCTGCCTTGGATAGCCTTGGTCCTAAGTTGTACTTTTGGTTTCTATGGATTACTGCGTAAAAAATTACGTCTCAATGCGCTAGTTGGCCTGTTAATTGAAACTATTATCATGCTACCTATCGCAGCCACTTATTTATTTATCTTCGCCGACTCAGCAACATCGGATCTGAGTGCCAACAGTATGCACCTTAACTTACTGTTACTCAGTGCTGCCTTTGTCACCACAATACCGCTACTCTGCTTTAATCATGCGGCTATACGCTTACCTTTATCAACGCTAGGTTTCTTCCAATACATAGGCCCAACATTAATCTTTATTCTTGGTGTCACGCTTTATGATGAAGTTATGAATACCGAAACACTGCTGACGTTTGTGTTTATTTGGGCTGGATTAGTCGTGTTTAGCATCGATGGTTTTAAAAATAACCGTCATCAACGTGCGCGATTAAAATCTTAGTTCATTACCGCGATACAAATAAAATAAGCACCCTTAGGTGCTTATTTTATTTTGCGTATTTACTCACGTCATAATCTTCAATTTTCAAAAAAGTAATGGGCACATCAAGTCGACCCGGTACTAATTTTCCAAACTTATCATAACCGCCATCTAAAAATGAAATATTCACTTTTGAGACAGCAAAAAATGTCGTCATTAATGGTGTGTTCGTTCGATGAGTAATACAAGAGTCAGGATCAGTTTCACCAACAAAGGTATATGTAACCTTCAACTCAATCAGTAATTCACAGTTATTACTAATACTGAGTTGAGATTGAGTCAAACTCGTCAATAGTTGTGGCGTATAATAAGCGCCAGCAAAGTCAGATGCGCGTGGAATAGAATAACTGTATAAACGGATCAAACCATTCGGGGTAGCAACTAATTGCACAATACGCTGACGAAATGGTTTGTTTGAAGAGTGAGTAATACGACTCTCCATATATAGCCATTCACCGTCAATACGGTCTTGCCAAATAGGAGAGATATTTAGATCGATGTTAATTTCACGTCCTTGAATCACATCATTGGTCGATCTATATATGCCAGATAACCATTGCTTTAATAACGCCGTATGTTCTGATTTAAAAACAGCAGAATAAGCAAACGAGCTAAATAAGCACATTAATGCGACGATAAATCGTAATATCAAAAGAACTCCCTGTAACCGCATGGGTAGCGCTAACATCCCGTCAGCGTTTAGCATGCAGTGATACTACCCTAAAAATCGCGCAACTATACTATATGACTATAGAGCCTGCAACCTAGCGTAAGAAACTACCAACCATTTACTGCCCAGTTGATCAAACTCAATTTGAATACGACATTGTGGACCACTGCCTTCATAGTTCATCACAATACCCTCACCAAATTTAGCATGCAGTACACGTTGACCTAACTGATAACCTGTCGACTCAAATGACATTTTTTCAGAACCCGCGCTAAAACGCCCAAACTGAGTTGGTTGGCGAATTTGAGTTTTTAAACGAATCTCTTCAATATACTTTTCGGGTACTTCTCGAATGAAACGAGACGGACGGTGATTCATCTCTTTACCGTATAAACGACGCGACTCCGCATAACTGATATATAGCTTCTTCATCGCACGGGTAATACCCACATAACAAAGACGGCGCTCTTCTTCCATACGCCCTGCTTCTTCTGTCGATTGCTGACTTGGGAACATGCCTTCTTCGACACCGACCATGAATACCACAGGGAACTCTAAGCCTTTCGCCGAGTGTAAAGTCATCAATTGCACCGCATCTTCAAACTCATCAGCCTGTCCTTCTGCAGACTCTAATACCGCAAAGGCTAAAAATGCAGATAACTCAGTCATTTCTTCACTGTCATCAGGGATCTTAAAACCACGGGCAGCAGAAACCAGCTCCTCTAAGTTTTCAATACGAGATTGGGCTTTTTCACCTTTCTCAAGCTGATACATAGATTTCAGCCCTGAGTATAAAACCACATGATCAATTTGTTCATGCAGGGCAAGCTCGGCCACATCGTTATCCAATTGCGTGATCAACTCAACAAACTTACGGATCGAACTCGCCGCCCGACCAGCAATCAAATTGTTATCGAGTAAATAGATCGCCGCTTGCCATAATGTCGAGCCCTGTTCACGACTGGCATCGCGCAATAACGATAAAGCACGATCACCAATACCACGCGTCGGTTTATTAACAATACGCTCAAATGCCGCATCATCATCACGATTATTCTTCAAGCGCATGTAGGCCATCGCATCTTTAATTTCAAGACGATCAAAGAAACGTAATCCACCATAAATACGGTAAGCTAATCGTTCCTGTAATAACGCATCCTCAAGCACACGAGATTGAGCATTACTACGATATAAGATCGCACAATCACTGAGTGAACCACCTTGGTCTTGCCACTCTTTAATTCGGCTAACAACAAAACGCGCCTCATCGACTTCATTAAATGCGGCATACAATGAGATAGGTTCACCTTCGTTATCTTCAGTCCATAACTCTTTACCCATACGCTCACTGTTATTGACGATAAGCGCATTAGCCGCATTCAAAATATTGCTGCTCGAACGGTAGTTTTGTTCAAGTTTAATCGTTTTAGAACCCGTGAAATCAGTTAAGAAGCGTTGAATATTCGCGACCTGTGCACCACGCCAGCCATAAATGGACTGATCATCATCACCTACGATCATCAAATTACCACGATCGCCAGTCAACATACGTAACCACGCATATTGGATATTATTGGTATCTTGGAATTCGTCCACTAGAATGTTAGAAAAACGATCTTGGTAGTGCGCTAAAATATGTGGTTTGTGCAGCCAAAGTTCGTGCGAACGCAATAGCAACTCACCGAAATCGACTAAGCCTGCACGATCACAAGATTCTTGATAAGCTTGATAAATCTTGATCCAGGTACGTTCAATCGGATCATACGCTTGTAGGTGTTCAGGGCGCAGGCCCTCATCTTTTTTACCGCCGATATACCACATAGCTTGTTTTGCCGGCCACTGCTTCTCATCAAGGTTCATGGCTTTGATCAAACGTTTCAATAACCGCAGTTGATCATCACTGTCAATAATTTGGAATTCAGCGGGTAAGCCAGCATCTAAATGGTGGGCGCGTAATAGACGATGCGCGATACCATGGAAAGTACCGATCCACATGCCTTGCTGACGACCTTCTAATAATTTATCAACACGACCACGCATTTCTGCTGCGGCTTTATTGGTAAATGTCACCGCTAATAAAGAATAAGGCGAGCACTGCTCCACCTGCATTAACCAAGCTAAGCGATGTACCAATACTCTGGTTTTACCACTACCAGCACCCGCTAAAATCAGCATACTCGATTGTGGTGCAGCAACAGCATCACGCTGCTTGTCATTGAGGCCGTCCAGTAAGAGAGATACATCCATAATTTAGTCACCTTAGACTGTATATTTAATCAGTAGAATGGGGGGATTATAACAGGCTTGTTAATTCATCCAAGTGCGTTATTTCAATATCCGGTAAATGACTGGCTTTGTTACTCGTCATGAGCGATTGTTGTTGGTCATTAAACCACGCAGACATGAAGCCATTAGTGATCGCACCAGCCACATCTGACTTAAGATGATCGCCAACATGCAAAATATGTTGTGGCGGTAAGGCTAACCTCTCTGCTGCCAATGAAAATAAATCAGGGTACGGTTTCATTCTCAAGCCATTTCCGGGTTTTATCACGGCCGTAAAAAATGGCGTTAAACCAATTTTATCGGTATCGACATTACCATTAGTGATCGCAATTAATGGGATCTTACTGGCAAGTGTTGCTAATACCGCAAAGGTTTGTTCCGGCACTTGAAAATCACTACGCACCGCCTGTACTTGCGAAAAAATAGTATTAGCGACAGATTTAGCCTCTTGTTCGCTATAGCCATGACGTAAGAATAACGTCATTAGACAGGCTATCCGGATCCCACTAATATCATGTATCAAGTGGGGTTGTTGATGAAGAACATAACGCTTTAGCTGTGACCAAGCACTATCATCTAAATGCGTAATGTGTGGATACTGACTACGTAAATGCATGTGCATCCAAGCCTCAGCACGACGCACGACTGGATAGTTATCATATAAGGTATCGTCAAGATCGAAGCTCATCGCTCTAATCTGGTGTAATCGTCGATAGAATATCATCAATCTTCTCTTTTCTTTTTCGCACGAGGGTGAGCCGCATCATATACTTTGGCCAGATGTTGAAAGTCTAAGCTAGTGTAGATCTGTGTGGTACTGATATTAGCATGTCCTAACAGTTCCTGAACGGCGCGTAAATCACCACTCGATTCAAGCATATGAGTAGCAAAAGAATGGCGTAACTTATGCGGATGAACATGACTGGTCAACGTTTGCTGTTGCCCCCATTTGGCCATCCGGCTCTGTACACTACGGTGAGAAATTCGGCGCCGTAACTGACTGACAAATAATGCAGGTTGCGCGTTGTCAGCATATTCACCACGTACAGCTAACCACGCTTGTAACGCGGTGATCGCAATACTACCAATCGGTAACTGGCGCTGTTTATTACCTTTACCAATCACCCTCATGGTTTTTTCACGCAACTTAACATCTTTTAAATCTAAATTGACCAATTCGTCTAACCGCAAACCCGCAGAGTACATTAACTCCATCATGGCTTTATCGCGTAACACTAAAAACGGGTCATCAGCGTCTTCAGTATTAGACACGGTTAATAACTGATTAATTTCATCAACATCGAGGTTCTTAGGTAAAGGTTTATGCTGACGTGGTGCCGATACCCCTTTCGCAGGGTTCGCGGTGAGATCACCTTGCAATACCAAGTAATCACAGAAACTGCGTAATGCAGATAATTTGGTTGCCAAACTGCGAGGCGATAAACCCAGTTTATGATTTAAAGTCGCTAACTTACGGACCTGGGCAGCATCAAGGGCACGCCATTCCGTGATCGGTAACGTCAGCATTTGTTCGCCGAATAAAGTCAGGTGACGGCGATAATTACGGGCTGTATGTAGGCTTAATTGCCGTTCACTGGTGATATAACGTAAAAAACGTTCGATAGGTTTAAGTAATTGTACAGGTAGATCACATTGTGCAGGTAGCTCACTACCTACAGCTGTATTATTATTTGATGGAGTTGTCACGTGAAGGCATCAGTTGCGGTAACAGGGTAGAGATAATGCGACAAAGCTGACCTAACAGCAAGTTATCCATGCCCGCCTGATAATGATCGGCATTCGCACTGCCAATAGCGAGTAAACCGTATTCACCCCGCTCACCTAATGCCATTAATGCCACAGAGTTAACCAAGGCATCTTGACCAAACAATAATGCTTTATCCACGCCAGCGACAGGACCAAAGTAATGATCACCGCCAGCAAATTGTTTCTGGCGAATACGCACTAACTGTCCAGCGGAAATGGCTAACGGTAGATATTGTGATTTAAGGTAAAAATAGGCTTCATTTAAATGTAAATTTACAGCCGCTAACGGTAATTGAGATTGAACCTGAGTGACTAAGATACGTTGCATTTGCATCACTGAAGTGCAATTAAACAAGGCCGTATAAATATCTGCATAGATACGAAATAATTTATCGTTGTCAGCGGCAATAGCCACTAACTGCTGTAACTGCTGTTCTAAATCGGCAATACGTTGTCGCTGTCGTTCTAACCGTAATGTCACTAAAGACACACTACCTTGAGCGCCATGAGAAATTGGCAAGGAATCGACTAAGTCATTATTACGCACAAAAAAATCCGGATCAGCCTGTAAAAAAGCAATCACATCTTGCTCTGAGATAGCAGGCGTTTCCGCGCTCAACATCGAAGGTTCAACGTCGATCATATATTAATTTGTCCGTCATAAACATGGGTTGCTGGACCCGTCATAAATACAGGTGTACCTGGACCTCGCCATGAAATTTGCAATTTACCACCAGGCAGATCAATACACACGTCTTGGCCGAGTTTACCTTGTAATTGGCCAATAACAGCCGCAGCACAGGCACCTGTACCACAAGCTCGTGTTTCACCAACACCACGTTCATAAACCCGTAATTTGGCGTGGTCAGGTGATAATACCTGCATGAACCCCGCATTTACACGGTTAGGAAAACGTTCATGATGTGCGATAGCATGACCGAGATCGGCCAATGGTGCAGTTTCAATATCATCCACTAATGTCACGCAGTGCGGGTTACCCATCGACACGGCGCCACAAAACACAGTGCTGTCTAACGCACGTAAAATATAAGTTTTTTCTTGCTTGGTAGCACGGAACGGAATTTTATCCGGGGCTAATTCAGGCACCCCCATATTTACTGTGATCTGACCATCGTATTCGACCTGTAAAGAAATTTTACCTGCACTCGTACTGACCGCGATCTTGCTCTTGTTCGTTAACCCTTTATGGCGTACAAAACTGGCAAAACAGCGAGCGCCATTACCACACTGTTCCACTTCACTACCGTCAGAATTAAAAATACGATAATGAAAATCAAGATCAGGATCATAAGGCGCTTCAACCACTAAAAGTTGATCAAAGCCAATACCGGTATTTCTATCCGCCAAACGACGGATATTATCATTATTAAAAAATACATTTTGAGTAACACAGTCAACGACCATGAAATCATTACCCAGACCGTGCATCTTTGAAAACTGTATAAACATATGAACCTGTAACCCTCTATTTCATTCTGTCGGTAAAGTACTATTCAGCTGGTAAAATCGCTTCGTCTTTCCAGATCTCTGCAAGTTCTTCTCGGCGACGAATTAAATGTGCAACACCACCGTCAACCATAACTTCTGCAGGTCGACTACGAGAATTATAATTAGAACTCATGGTTGATCCATAAGCGCCGGCAGAACGAACAACAATATAATCATCCATTGCGATAGTTAAATCACGGCTCTTACCTAAGAAATCACCAGTCTCACAAATAGGACCAACAACATCATAGTTTAAACATTCACGCTCTAATGATTTATTCACTGGCGCAATTGCTTGCCACGCACTGTATAACGCAGGACGAATAAGATCGTTCATGGCTGCATCAACGATAGCAAAGTTTTTATGTTCCGTAAGTTTAATGTACTCAACTTTACTTACTAAAACACCGGCATTAGCCATGATGGCACGACCAGGTTCAAAAATAAGTGACAGTTTACGGCCTGCTAATTTATCTTTTAATGCCTGCGCATATTCAGCAGGTTGTGGGGGTGTTTCGCCATCATAAGAGACGCCTAAGCCTCCACCAACATCAAGATGTTCCAGCACAATACCTTGCGAAGATAATTTATCAATCAACAGCAGAAGCTTATCAACAGCATCTAAAAAGGGTGATAACTCTGTTAATTGTGAACCAATATGGCAATCAACGCCTTTTAATTTAATACCCGGCATTTTACTCGCAGCTTGATAAACGCCTTCAGCTAAATCAATATCGATACCAAATTTATTTTCTTTTAAACCGGTAGAAATATAAGGATGAGTACCCGCATCAATATTAGGATTCACTCGAATCGATATAGGTGCCTGTATTCCACGGCCCACGGCAACGTCATTAATACGTTCCAATTCAGCCGTCGATTCGACATTAAAACAATGAATATGATGATCGAGTGCTAAATTAATTTCAGCTATAGTTTTACCAACACCAGAGAACACAACTTTACTTGCATCACCACCGGCCGCAATTACGCGTAATAGCTCGCCACCAGATACGATATCAAAACCTGAGCCCAAACGTGCCAGCACATTTAACACTGCAATATTTGAATTAGCTTTTACGGCATAACAAACCAAATGCGGATGCGCACCAGCAGCATCATTAAATGCATGCCAATGACGTTCAATTGTAGCTCTGCTGTATACATACGTCGGCGTACCAAATTTGTCAGCTACGTCTGCAACGGCACATTGTTCCGCAAATAACTGACCATCATCCTGATAATTAAAGTAATCCAATGCTCTATTCCTTTTCTTTTAATTCGTAAACTAATTCATTCATTGCACATCATGTGACAATATTATGTTTATTCTGCTTCGCTACTTGACGTCTTGCCAGTTGCGTCATCACTATTCACATTTTCTGTAACCGGTGTTGCTACCTGGATTTGTTGTGCTTTTTTAGCATCGGGTCCCGTGCCAGGTGCATATAAAGGACCTGAAATACCACAACCACTGAGTAAACCAGCGCTAAACATAAAGACTAATGTAATAAATGTTGTTTTTCTTACTTGGCTCATAACCGACTCAATGATAAATTAATTCTATATACCTTATAATCGCACCGACAAAATTAAAAGCAATAGGATTAATAAAAAATGACTGATTCAGAATTTCACCAACAGGTTGATGAACTATTAATAAGCTTTGAAGAAATCATTGATGACAGTGATGTTGAACTCGATTATGAAAACAGCAACAGTATTTTGACTCTATATTGTCGTGATGGTTCGCAAATCATCTTGAATAAACAAGCGCCATTACACCAGTTATGGGTCGCAACAAAAGCGAATGGCCATCATTTTGCATTTATCAATGATGCATGGATTGATAACCGCACCCAACAAGAATTATCACTGGTATTAACCGAAGCTGTTAAGAATCAAGGCGGTGAAAATGTTAATTTCTAACGTGAAGTGATAGGTCTTATTTATATAAAACCTAAATTTTAGACAAAGAAAAGGGCTGCACTAGTAACTAGTGCAGCCCTTTTACGTTGTCGTAATAGCTCTATCCTTGAACTGATTGTGCTCCCTGCACTTAGACATTTACCTAATCCATTAGGTGATTTACTTTTCCCCAATCCTTTGAGTTGTTCCTTTGGCAATCCTAGCCTAACAAGTCATCCTAACCTGCTTCTCATCTCCATCCTGGAGGTGTCCTTTATTCACTCTAAATCCATGAGTGCTATCCTTGTAATCCACCACATCCTTGCAGTTTCATGTAGAGTGCCAAGTCATCATCCTGATGAACCTCCTGCGTCTCTGGAAAAAAATATAGCAAACCTAAAAACAATAAATAGCGATAAAAAACAAATTTAATTAGTGCTTAAACACTAATTATTTAGCGTAAATAGCTATCAAAGCCGTGAGAGTAGGATTTAACAATCAAGTAAAAAGAAATATATACAATGGATACCTAGGATCACACCTTAATAAAAGTACTTTATCTATCAACACGAATAGTCGATCTCTTACAGGATAAAAACAGCCCATCAATATAACGCAATAATAGTACCTACTACCGCTAACTTAGCAGCAGTAAATCTGTGATCTTGATCGTATTCATTGATTAATCACCAATAATTATTAATCCAAATGGTGCTAATAGCTGTTCCTGCTGCCAACTACAAATACGTGTACCATGTAAATTAACCCGTCTCGGATCTAAACCCGTTAAATCAACGTGGCTTAAATTACAGTGCTGTAAATTAAACTGCGACCACATGTCTGCCGAAAATTCACCTCGACTCAAATCAGACCCTTGTAAAGAAGCGCCCAGTAAGTTGCAGCCTGTCCAGCGATTTTCATATAAGTCGCATTTTTCGATACGTTGATCGACAAGATTGGCGTAGCTCAAGTTACACTGGGTTATATAAGCAGAACAAAAGAAGGTTTTAGCCGTAATATAATTGGCAAAGCTAGCACGACTAAAATCTGCCCCTTTCAAATTACAACTACGAAACTCAATACCAAAACATTCTGCGCCAGTAAACTTAGTCATACTTAAATCGCAGTTTTTAAAACTCGCACCTTTTAAGTCAGCATAATCAAATCGGCAACCTGTAATATCACCGCGTTCGATAAACTGACAATCAATAAACTCGGCATCACTTAATTGCGCATGATTGAAATCACAGCGATAAAAATAACAGCGAGTAAAGATCATCGACTCTAAGTCTTGATCAGCAAAATCTTCTTCAATAAATGTGTTATCGATAGTCTTCATCATCTTGTTCTCTTGTTCGAATTAACATCAGGTTACTATCAATATACCAATCAGATCTAGCACTATTACAGGGTCAATCCCAAATAAAAACAGGTCGTTTAAATTGCTATTTTAAGCTGGGTAATTGAGCCATAGAGATACAAATATAAATATAATTCATGCGCGATAAAATACTTAGCTACTGTTAATAGAGCGCTAATTAGGGGCTTTATTTAACGGTGGTATTAAATAAGCAACAACGGGGAGTTGTTGTATGATAAACAAGCAAAGCAAGCGTGTTGCGTAATGAAGGAAAGGACGTAAAAATAAAACGGTAAATAAAGAAAAGGACGGCATAAATGCCGTCCTTAAAGTAGTCATGTAGCTCTGTCCTTGAACTAATTTTGCTCCCTGCAAATTGACTGACCTAATTTCCTTTAGGTTTAACTCCCAATCCATCGGGTTTTTTTTATTACCACCCTGGTACAATAAATCATTCCGATTTATTTCATCTCCATCCTAGAGGTGTCCTTTAACTCAAATCCTTTGAGTGTCCATCGCATCTTCATCCTGAAGACTTTTCCTTGCGACCACATCCTGTGGTAAATCCTATTTCGATAATCCGTTATCAAGTCAGTAATCCTTACCAACTTCTTATTGCGTCCTTTCGAATACCTACTATAAAGTAATCCAATACCGCCGCAATACAGAAATTGCCTTTTTTTGAAAATAAATAGGAGATCCAAGTCACATTGAAAAATAAGCAGTATAAAATCAACATCTTAAAAACATGCGCAACGTGTATCACATAGATAGAAACGATTATGCCTACGATAATTGACATGTATATTCTTACACGACCAATAGTCAATATCTTACATGCAAAAAACAAATAAAAAAATACAATTTACCGTTTTCGATAAACGGACTGAAAAAATGAGGATTATTTATAAAAAAATAGGATTATTTAGAAGATACGTAAGGAATTACTTCTAATTCTTTATTTTCTGAACGAACGATATCGTAAAATTGCGGTAAATTGAAATTGGCAAATGTACCTTCGTTACGTGATTCTTCTTGTGAATTAGTATAAAAACGATGAACACCTTTGATTAATTCATCTTTATTACCACTAAGATGCTGGTAAGTTTCCACGCGATTGGCTTCATCGACAATATAAACGTTAAAACCATTTTTATAGTTTTCAAAAAAGAACTGTACTAAACCTTCTGACGAATGAGATTCCACAGCTAAAGGCGTGCCTTCTGCCGTGGTGGTTTTATCAATTCGTAATGGCATTTGTTCTAGCTTACGCTCAGAGATATGGTTATACAGATCGAGTGATGTTTCAAGCTTACGAATAGACACACCACGACGCTCAAAATAAATACCAAAGCGGTCGTCACTAATAGTCAGCATTTTAACAATCTGATCTTTATCGCGCTGTAATCGGGTACTAATACAATCTCGCACCAAACGTTCGAAGCTATGACGAATCAAACCACGGAAATGTAAGCTATAGCAAAATATTTTAATGGAATCCGGTTCTGTCGCATCTTGATGCATCTTACCCATTATCGTGGTTAATGCATCAACAATACGTTCTTGACCAGAAAAGTGCAAAGTACGCACTTCATTCCAAGAATTACGATAAATCAGATCAATACTACCCACTAAACAGGCTTTACAGTCACCAAATGAGAATACATCGCTGGTATTAGTATCAAACTCAATAATTCGACCGCCCCAGTGATTAGTCGGATCGTGCTCTAAGTTTAGGAAAATAGATAAATCACGGATCTCACAAGGACGACTCAATGCCTGATTTGAGGCCGGTTTTGCTTGAATTGGGAATTTGCTTTTAAGATCTTTACAGAATGAATTCAATACATCTCTGTTCATATCTGAGTCTTGATTGAAAATTTCGACCTGAGTGTTATCGGTCATTAATCCATTAAAATAGCTCCACGCCACCAACTTACTCAGATAGCCGTTATGTTCCAAAGGCTTACGACCAACAATCTGCATAGGTTCTAACGAAGAGTTATATAAATACCAACCCGAATTATTAAAACGACCGTCGGGTACTTGCACGAAACTTAATTGTTGCTCGGACAAATCAGGCGAGATCTGTGGATTAATAAAAGTCACTTTGCCGGGTAGCGATTCGAACGCAGCATATAACTTACGCGATAAAATACCAATATCCGCAGGGTTAATCGATTCACTAATATTATTACGACGGGCGAAACCAATCAGATTACGATAACCCTTCATCATCGCATCAAGCAATTCAGGATGCGCTTCCTGAACTTGTTCGATCTTCCAGTTATCACGATTATCGAGATGAGCAATACGGTCAGGATGCCAATTCCACTCGCTAATGACTTCAGCCACAGAGGTACGGTGCCATTCTGGACGGGCATTTTTCTCATTAGCGCAATTACCGCTAAACATTTTTAAATAAAAACAGCGACGTAGTAAATCGACACGCGCAGTATCACCTATTTTTTCGAGATAAGCGGTTACTTTCATTAAGATCTGATAATAGGTATCGTGCGACAGTTCCAGCTGTTGTGAAGACGCCAACTGAAAATTTTCTTTCATTATCTGCGATAATAAACGGTTATTTGGATATTCAGCCGAATAAGCTTCCATTAATAATGTTTTCAATACCGCCTTATAAGGAGAGTCGATACCTTTATATAATTGCCACAACGCAGAACCAAAGTATTCTTCGGCAGGGATACAAGGGAAACCACCTAAATCAACCCACTCGTTACGGTCAAGGACCCCGTCGGCAACCAACTGATCAACATAATCATCATAATTATTATCAAATTCAACCGGTAAAATATGCCATAAACTTGGCTTACCCGCGATCCGTAAGGCACTGCGATAAAATTCATCCAGTAATAAGAAATGTTGGGCACTGCCACAACTCTCTTTAGTCATTACCGCATTATTCACTTTTCTAAATTTATCTTCAGCAATTAAGAAAAAGTTAACTTCAACATTAAAGGTTTCTGCCCACGCCGTTATCAATGTACATTTTTGCTCTAGAAACTGAGCATCCTCATCACTCATAGCCGGATCATGACATACCCAAATATCTAAATCACTACGCCAGTTTTGACCAATAGAACCCGTGCTCCCCATTGCATATAAGCTATATATAGGAGAACAAGTGGCACATTTATCATCATCTAGTGCTACATTTAATGAGGTTAAATAATCTTGTTGTTGTTCATCGGGGGTAAATAAACAGATTCCCTGAGGTACGGGTTCATCAAGATAAACAGGCAGATTGGGGTGATTAAAATGCAGTAAAAGAGGTAAGATAGCTGTCACTTCACGCCCATTATCATCCATAATGGATAAGGCGCGATCAAGTCTAAGTTGATTAAATAACTTAGCTTTATGTTTCAGTTCAACAATTTTACTCTGCAAAATAAAACCTTAAATGAGAGAAACCATGCTTAAATTTTATTGATTTTTTACAATTAAATTTAGCCATTACAGCAGGCATAGAAGTGTGATGATGCTAACAGTTTTATAGATAATGGTAAACTTATAGCGCCAAAATAGTCACATTATTAATGCTGGAATTAAGGTGACCTCGTATTCACATTGCTGCCGCCTTTCGTTAATTAGTTTATTACTATTAGAAAATCAGCTGTAAACAAACCATTTACGCGCACTTTATAGACAAAGCGTAGTAAAAAAGATCGCCCAGAAGCAGTTTAAATAAAATAATTAAATTAAGGGTTGCATAAACATTTAGAAGTGGATAATATCTGCCTCCTCGATTAGGGGCGCTGCTTCAAAACAACGTTTCCAACATTAATCGAAAGTATGGGGTCCTTAGCTCAGTTGGGAGAGCATCGCCCTTACAAGGCGAGGGTCACTGGTTCAAGCCCAGTAGGACCCACCATATATTAAATCTGGTTATATCTTTTATAAGATAAGTAACGGGATTTACTATAAAGAAAGAATTTGGGGCTGTTAGCTCAGTTGGTAGAGCAGTTGACTTTTAATCAATTGGTCGAAGGTTCAAATCCTTCACAGCCCACCACTTTCTTTATAACACAGTATTGTCGCGGGATGGAGCAGTTTGGTAGCTCGTCGGGCTCATAACCCGAAGGTCGTAGGTTCAAATCCTGCTCCCGCAACCAGTTTAAACGATAGACACAACTATCGCTAAAAAATAATGTGGGTCCTTAGCTCAGTTGGGAGAGCATCGCCCTTACAAGGCGAGGGTCACTGGTTCAAGCCCAGTAGGACCCACCACTATTGTGGTGTTATGTCATAAGACATGAAACTATAAAAAGAAAGAATACGGGGGCTGTTAGCTCAGTTGGTAGAGCAGTTGACTTTTAATCAATTGGTCGAAGGTTCAAATCCTTCACAGCCCACCACTTTCTTACTGTTCTATCTATTAGATAAACAGTGAACAACAGCATTGTCGCGGGATGGAGCAGTTTGGTAGCTCGTCGGGCTCATAACCCGAAGGTCGTAGGTTCAAATCCTGCTCCCGCAACCAGTTTAAACGATAGACACAACTATCGCTAAAAAATAATGTGGGTCCTTAGCTCAGTTGGGAGAGCATCGCCCTTACAAGGCGAGGGTCACTGGTTCAAGCCCAGTAGGACCCACCACTATTGTGGTGTTATGTCATAAGACATGAAACTATAAAAAGAAAGAATACGGGGGCTGTTAGCTCAGTTGGTAGAGCAGTTGACTTTTAATCAATTGGTCGAAGGTTCAAATCCTTCACAGCCCACCACTTTCTTACAAGAACAAATAAAAGAACCTCGTTTATCGAGGTTTTTTTATACCTAAAATTTACCTGCTAATATAATCATCTCAATACTTGACCTTCCCCTTAAGGTAAAGATTATGCTCTCTGCCATATTCATTATTTACCTTTTTGATGTGTCTTTTTCATGCGTATAGTGTTGTTGATTTTATTAATATTAATAAACACATTCCCATTACCGCTTCAGGCTATGAGCATGCGCACGATGCCAGCCAATATTTCTTGTGATATGCCAGACATGCCATGCAACTCTCAAAACAGTATGAGTAAAATGCAGCATGATAATCCGCAGCTTCAACATTCAAAAAATCAATATAATGACGATGATTGCAGCGACTGTAACACGACCTGCGTATCATCATTTATTAATTATAATAATAAGCCGCTCTTAAATCCCTATAAACAAAGTAACTCACTACGTTACGAATTAACCCCACCTCTAAAACAACACCAAGATAGCCTCTATCGACCTCCTTTGATTAGCTGATTTTAATAACATTTAAAAATCAATCAATTAAGGAAGTATAATGCCATCAAAAATTTATTTGGGGCTATTAGCATTACTGACTATAAATGCTAATGCTCAACAATTAACGCTCGCGATTGCAGAAGACACTGCCCTACAACGCGATCCTTCAGCAATCTTATACAGTGCCCAACAAGCACGTTTAAAAGCACAAGGCATTAGCCAATCTCAGCTTGCAGACCCTATGATTAAATTCGGTTTATCCAATGTGCCTGTTGATAGTTTCTCATTATCCGATGATCCAATGACCCAATTTAGTCTTGGTTTATCACAACAGTTTTCAGCGGGTGATACCCTGGAGTTAACAGCGAAAGGGTTCTCACTACAAGCACAACAGAGCATACAATTAGCAGAAAATCGCCAATTAGAACTAAAACTACAGATCCGAGAATTATGGTTTGATATTAGCTTTGCCAAAATAGCCCAAACCATTCTCGCTAAAAATAAGCAATTATTTAGCCAGCATGTTACCAACCTCTACCGTCAGTTTGAGCTAGGTTATCGTCAAAACCAAGATTTGATTAAAGCAGAATTAGAACTCGCCAAGTTTGATGACAAAATTGCCGCCTTTGCGCAGCAAGAACAAACATTACGTGGGCAACTCGTCTCTTGGATTGGGCCTCAAGCGTTTGATGAATTTGATTCTCAGCTACCAACGTGGCCGCAAAGCCTTGAATATGCGCAGCAAGCAAATCTAAAACACTATCGGTTACTGGCTGATCACCCACAGGTATTAGCCGCGCAACAAGCCATCGACGTAACTCAAAATAATATAGCCACTGCCAATGAATCCTATAAACCAGCCTTTAAAGTTGATATTGGTTACGGTCATCGTGAAGCACTCGATATGGCGTCTGGATCCAGCCGTAGTGATTTAATCAGTGGTTCCATCACAATGAGCATTCCTCTATTCACGAGTAACCGCCAAGATCAAGTGGTTATAGCGGCCGCTCAAGGTAGGGGGATTAAGCAAGCAGAAAAAGCTCTATTACTGATTAAATTCAATGGGATATTAAATGGCGCAATCGCAAATTTCAGTAATACCAAGGCAAGGATACAGCGCTACCAAGACACCCTTCTAGTACAAGCCAAATCTAATAGTGATGCTGCAATACAAGGTTATCAAGCCAATACCAATGATTTTGAACAAGTCATCAAAGCATTAATGGATGAACAAGCACTTACGCTTGAATACCAGCAATTGCACTTTCAAAATTTAAAAACCTTAGCTCGCATTCGTTATTTTCAAGCACTATAGAGGTCGATATGAAAACATTACTTACCAGCTCAATCACATTAGCATTGGGTCTTGCTGCAGGTACTTGGTTTAGTACACAAGCAACAACGAATACAACTAGCGCAGAACTAGAGGTCCTGTATTGGGTAGCCCCAATGGATGCCAATTACCGCCGCGATAAACCAGGTCAATCGCCGATGGGGATGGATTTAGTCCCTGTATATGCCGAGCAAACGCAAAATACCACAGCCCAAGAGCCGCTGTACTGGGTTGCCCCCATGGATGCCAATTACCGCCGCGATAAACCCGGTCAATCACCGATGGGCATGGATTTAATTCCAGTATACAAAGATGCTTCAACAGAAAACGATGCAGGCTTAGTGACCATTTCATCACGTGTAGAAAATAATTTAGGCGTACGAACACAAACGGCACAACGTCGCCCTTTTGTTACCCAAATTAATACCGTTGGTATGCTGGAATTTAATCAAAATTCGTTATGGCAAATCAATAGTCGTGTGTCTGGTTGGGTTGATAAACTCTACATCAATAATACCGGTGAGTTCGTCACAAAAGGACAACCACTATTAACCCTATATTCACCAGAGCTAATTAAAGCGCAAGAAGAGTTACTCAACACACTTAGTATCGGTAATAAAACCCTCATCACATCAGCAAAACATCGTTTATCCGCATTAGGAATTAACCAAACACAGATTAAGCAGCTCACGCGTACTAAAAAAGTGATCCAAAATGTCACTATATCAGCCCCTGAATCCGGTTATATAACTGAACTTGCGATCCGTGAAGGCGCTTATATCACCCCTTCAGCGCAGATAATAGAAGCCGGATTATTAACAGAAATATGGTTACAAGCCGAAATTTTTGAATCTCAAGCAGATCAAGTACAAGTTGGTGACAAGGCTAAAATGCAAGTAGATAGTTTCCCTGGAAAAATCTGGTTGGGTGAAGTGGATTATATTTACCCGGAATTAAATGCAGCAACCCGTACCCTAAAAGTCAGAATAAAAATAGCCAATCCTGATGAGCAATTAAAACCAAACATGTTTGCAACGTTAACACTTAGCAGCCAACAGCAGACCAGCGTAATCCAAGTACCACGTGAAGCCATCATCCGCTCAGGTACATTGGACCGTATCGTACTAGCAAAAGGTAACGGCCAATATCAATCAATCAAAATCACCTTAGGTAGAGAGTCCGCAGGTTATGTTGAGGTTTTAGCTGGGCTTAAAGATGGCGATAACGTGGTTACTAGTGCGCAATTCTTGTTGGACTCAGAATCAAGCTTAACCGCAGATTTCAGCCGTATTGGTCCGCCAACAACGAGCAGTAAGAACGGTATGGCAATGGACCATAGCTCGATGAATATGGACAGCATGGACGATAATGCGATGTCAAAAAAGACAAAACCCGCAATTGAAGATGATTTAGCTTGGTTAGACTTTGATGACGCAGGAGAGCTGTAATGATCAAAAAAATAATTGAATGGTCGATACACAATCGTGTCATGGTATTGCTGGCCACCTTAGTCATACTTATCTACGGTAGTTTTGTGGTCAAAAATACGCCGATTGATGCCATCCCAGATCTCTCCGATGTACAGGTTATCATTAAAACCAGCTATCCAGGGCAAGCACCGCAAGTCGTTGAAGACCAGGTCACCTATCCGCTGACAACAGCGATGTTATCGGTGCCGGGTGCAAAAACAGTACGCGGTTACTCTTTCTTTGGTGACTCTTATGTTTACGTTATCTTTGATGATGGTACCGACATGTACTGGGCCAGATCACGTGTTTTAGAATATTTATCGCAAGTAACGCCCAATCTACCCAGCACTGCTAAACCAGCACTGGGCCCTGATGCAACAGGTGTGGGCTGGGTATATTCGTACGCACTTACTGATACCAGTGGTAATCACGATTTAAGCCAGCTTCGCAGTATCCAAGATTGGTTTTTAAAATATGAATTACAGACCGTACCCGGTGTATCGGAAGTCGCTACTGTCGGCGGTATGGTTAAGCAATATCAGATCAGTGTAAACCCAGATAAACTACGCAGTTACCAGATCCCATTATCATTAATCACTAACGCGATTAAACGGGGTAATCAGGAAGCGGGAGCAAGCGTCATCGAAATGGCTGAAGCCGAATACATGGTGCGTGCGAATGGTTATATCAGCTCAATCGATGACTTAAAAAGTATCCCTTTAAAACTCAGTAATACAGGCGCTCCCTTATTATTAGATGATGTCGCTGATATAGTCCTAGGCCCACAAATGCGTCGTGGCGTTTCCGAACTAAACGGTGAAGGTGAAGTCGTTGGTGGCATTATCGTCATGCGTTACAGTGAAAATGCCCGTGACGTTATTGCTGCAGTCAAAGACAAACTACAAACATTACAAGCTTCACTACCAGAAGGTGTTGAAATTGTTCCTACCTATGATCGATCAACATTAATCGATAATGCAGTCGAAAATCTTTACCTGAAATTATTGGAAGAATTCCTTGTCGTTATTGTGGTTTGTGCATTATTCCTATTCCATATTCGCAGCTCATTAGTCGTATTAGTCAGTTTACCCATAGGTATTCTCGTTGCCTTCATCGTGATGTCATGGCAAGGAATCAATGCCAATATCATGTCACTGGGTGGGATCGCGATAGCCATTGGCGCCATGGTCGATGGAGCTATTGTAATGGTCGAAAACGTCCATAAACATATTGAGAAAACGCCTTTAACTGATAAAAACCGTTGGCAGATCATCAGTAAAGCGGCTGCAGAAGTCGGGCCGGCATTATTCTTTTCGTTACTAATCATTACTTTCAGCTTTGTCCCCGTATTCGTACTGGAAGGCCAAGAAGGTAAAATGTTTGCCCCGCTCGCCTTTACTAAAACTTATGCGATGGCGGCATCAGCTGGACTCGCAGTCACCTTAGTACCTATTTTAATGGGCTACTTTATACGCGGTAAGGTTTTACCTGAACATAAAAACCCAATCAACCGCGGTTTAATCGCATTATACCGTCCGGTATTGGCATTCTCTCTCAAAGCACCAGTACTGCTACTTTGTATCGTTATTGGCCTTGTTGCTGTCGGTTTTTATCCCGTCAATAAGATCGGTAGTGAATTTATTCCACCGCTTGATGAAGGTGACCTCATGTATATGCCAACCACCTACCCCGGCATCAGCATAGGTAAAGCCAGAGAGTTATTACAGCAAACCAATAAGTTAATCAAAACAGTGCCCGAAGTAGAGCGCGTATGGGGTAAAGCAGGTCGCGCCGAAACCGCAACCGATGCAGCACCATTAACCATGATTGAAACCTTCATCACTTTAAAACCAAAAGCACAGTGGCGAGAAGGGGTTACCTCTGAGAGTTTGCGTCAAGAACTTGATAAGTTAGTCCAATTTCCAGGCTTAACCAACGCTTGGGTAATGCCAATCAAAACCCGTATTGACATGTTAGCCACTGGTATAAAAACGCCGATTGGTATCAAGATCGCGGGTGAAAAGCTCATCGAAATTGAAAAGATCGGTAAACAGATAGAAAAAATCTTACTTAAGGTACCTGGTACCGCATCCGCTTATGCTGAGCGTGTGGTTGGCGGACGTTATGTGAAAATTGATATCAAGCGTGAAAACGCGGCGCGCTATGGACTGAATATTGCTGATGTACAAGCAGTCATATCTACAGCGGTAGGCGGCGTTAACGTCACTCAAACCATTGAAGGATTGGAACGTTACCCGGTAAACATTCGTTACCCTCAGTCTTATCGAGACAGTATTGAGCAAATGAAATTATTACCCCTGATAACACCACTTGGTGCAAGAATCGCCTTAAGTGATGTCGCAAATATCTATGTCGAAGACGGTGCACCTATGATAAAAACCGAAAATTCACGCCCTAATGGTTGGATTTATGTGGATATCGAAGGCCGAGATCTCGGCTCTTATGTGGTCGATGCCCAGCAAGCGGTGGCCGAGCAGTTAGTATTACCCGCAGGGTATTCAATTACCTGGTCGGGACAATACGAATATATGCAACGTGCCAAAGACACCCTATCCGTGGTGATCCCAGCAACGCTCGCAATTATCGTGCTATTACTGTATCTCGCCTTTAGACGTGTGGGCGAAGTATTGCTGATCCTCGGAACACTGCCATTAGCCATGGTTGGTGGTATCTGGTTATTATATTTACTCAACTACAATTTCTCGATCGCCGTCGGGGTTGGTTTTATCGCCCTCGCAGGTGTCTCTGTCGAAATCGGCGTCATAATGCTCGTTTATTTAAACCAATCGTTAGCAAGCGCACAAGCTGCGGGTAACTTCACTAAAGCCAAATTACAGCAAGCTGTGATGGATGGCGCAGGCTTACGTGTCCGTCCAATTATGATGACAGTGGCAACCGTGATCATCGGCTTAATCCCAATTATGTATGGTGACGGCACGGGTTCACAGGTAATGCAACGCATTGCCGCACCTATGATTGGAGGCATGGCATCAGCGATCATTCTGACACTATTAGTATTACCTGCGTCTTTCTACCTGTGGAAATCAATCAGCTTAAAGTCCCAGATGATTGATATAAAGGAAGCAACACATCAAAAAAAATCATAAAGCATTCCGCCTTAATTGCGACTAGTTGATCGTCATTAATTTATTAAGCTGCAGTAGTGCACGCTGCAGCCTAATAACCCACGATATAAATTATTATCTGAACCTCCCCCCTTATTTAGCTTTCACACCGTCCCCTCTGAATAGCGCACTGTTTAGACCTAATATATGTACGTTATCGCATGGTTAAATAAGGTGTGTTTTTTACAAATAACCCCACCTTAGATCAACCATTGACGGATGAAATCTGTTAATATTTAGCTAATCTAGTTAAATTTGGAAATAAAATGGCTACTGAAACTCTAAGAATTGCAACCCGTAAAAGCCCATTAGCAATGTGGCAAGCTGAATATGTAAAAGCACGTTTAGAAGCGATTCATCAAAACCTTACCGTTGAATTAATCCCAATGGTAACCAAGGGTGACATCATTTTAGATACGCCTTTAGCAAAAGTGGGTGGTAAAGGTCTTTTTGTAAAAGAGCTAGAAATAGCAATGCTTGAAGATCGCGCCGATATCGCCGTGCATTCCATGAAAGATGTGCCAGTTGCATTTCCAGAAGGTTTAGGCTTAGAAGTTATTTGTAAACGTGAAGATCCACGTGATGCATTTGTTTCAAATACTTACCGTCAAATTGAAGAACTACCACCAGGTGCAATCGTTGGTACATGTAGTTTACGCCGTCAATGCCAGTTGAGTGAAGCGCGTCCAGATCTAAAAATTATGGACCTACGTGGCAACGTAAATACACGTTTAAACAAGCTCGATAATAAAAATTATGATGCAATAATTTTAGCGGCCGCTGGATTAAAACGTCTGGATATGGAATACCGTATTGCCAGCTACATTGAACCAGAGCAAAGCCTACCAGCAGTAGGACAAGGTGCTGTTGGCATTGAATGTCGCACTACTGATGAACGTGTAAAAGCATTATTAGCGCCATTAAATGATGCCCTAACCAGTGATCGTGTGCTTGCCGAACGTGCAATGAACTTGGCGCTTGAAGGTGGTTGCCAGGTACCAATCGGTAGTTACGCGCTAATCGACGGTGATGAATTATGGCTACGTGGACTGGTTGGTAAACCTGACGGCACTGAAGTAATTCGCGCTGAAATCCGTGGTGACCGTAAAGATGCACGCCAGCTGGGACTAACACTTGCAGATAAATTACTGGCACAAGGTGCAAAAGAAATTTTAGCGGCTGTTTATAATAACGCAGACGCATGAAAATCAGGGCGCTAATCACTCGCCCACGCGTTAAAGGCGAGCAACTCGCTCGTCAAATTGAGGCAGCTAATGGGGCTGCCTTATGTTGTCCGTTTATCGATATATCCGCAGGACAGCAATTTAATAAAGTCAGTTCATTACTGGAAAAATTACAGCCTGATGACTATATTATTGCCATAAGCGATAATGCTGTAAATTATGCTAATAGCAGTTTAATACAAGAAAATAAGACCTGGCCACAACATATCAATTACATAGCCGTAGGTCCAACAACAGCACTGCGCTGGAAAAAACACGGTATAAATCACGCCAAAATACCCCAAACACATGATAGCGAAGGGGTGTTAAAACTACTTACTAATACGGCCGTAGAACACAAAAACATTGTTATTCTACGCGGTAATGGGGGTCGAGAGACGATGGCAGAAGATCTAATAAAACGCTCGGCTAACGTGACATATTGTGAAGTTTATCAACGTACTTCCCCCTACTACGAACCTGAGTTGTTGATTAATAAGTGGCAACAATTCGCCATTAATAGTGTTATTATCACTAGCGGTGAAATTCTGGGTAACCTAATAAAAACGATACCCTACACAGCGTTACCTTGGGTGCTAAACTTACACTTTATTGTTCCTAGCCAACGAATAGCAGCACTTGCTCATGCGTTAGGAATAGAACACGTCACCATTGCTAGTGGTGCATCAAATAATTCATTATTTAATGCTGTTAAGCAATTGGATATGCAGATAGGAATAAGCTAAATGACCGACAAGAAAAAAAACAGTCAAAATGCCAATACCAAAACAACCAACAAAGGCATTGTTGATTCATCAGACACGATTACAACGGAAGGTAAACCTGCAAGTAAAGCGGGTATTGTCACTGGTGCGGTGGCGATCCTATTAACGCTAGGCCTTAGCGCAGGTCTCTATTATCATAGCCATCAGCACAACCAACTGCAGCAACAAGTGTTAACAAAACTACAAACACAGTTGCAAGATCAAAAAGACATACAACAATCATTACGTCAGCAGCTAAGCGAAGACAAAGAAACTGTAGCCAGCCAATTAAAGAAAACGACGCAACAGCTTAGCCAGATCCAAGACAGTGAAAAGCTAACCGCGGCACAACTCGAAACCGTACAACTCGCGGTAGCGAACCTTAAAATGCGTAATCCTAATGAATGGATGCTCGCAGAAGCTGAATACTTAATTCGTATCGCAGGTCGAAAAATAGCCCTAGAACAAGATATTGATACCAGCTTAGCCTTATTATCATCTGCCAGTCGTCGTTTAACACAATTAAATGATCCGAGCTTATTACCATTACGCAAAGTGATTGAACAAGATATTGCCACACTGACTAAATTACCCCGTATTGATCATGATGGGTTAGCACTGAAACTCGCGATTCAAGCAGAACAAGTGGATAATCTCGTATTAGCAGGCCTTACTCGTCCTGAAATCGTGAAAACAGACAGTACATTATCAAGTAATAGTTCAGACTGGAAAGCGAATCTCACCAAGTCATGGCAGTCTTTCAGCGATAACTTTATCACTATCCGTCGCCAAGATAATTCAGTTGACGCCCTGTTATCACCACAAGCAGCTTGGTATTTAACTGAAAATTTAAAAACACAATTGTTACAAGCAGAACTCGCAATATATCGTCAAGATCAAGCTAAATTTAAGCATGCACTGAAAACAGCACAAACTTGGATTAAGCGTTACTACGATGTAAATCAACCCACAGCAAAAAGTATGCTGGCGAGTCTTGATACATTGAGCAAAGCAACGATTACAACGAAATACCCTGCAAAACTAAACAGTGCAGTACTGATCCAGACAACCATCAGAGATCGTAAAATCAACGCATTAGCCAATAGCACAAGCACAAAATAAACGGAGGCAGATAAAATGGTCAGATTTATAGTATTAATCGCGCTGCTTCTTGCAGGTGCAATCGGTGCCCCATATTTAATGGGCAATAAAGGTTATGTGATGATTGCAGCTGGCGACTACGTCATCGATGCAACCGTCAGTAGTGCCGTCGTGATGGTGATTGCTTTCTACTTTACTTTATTAGGGTTTGAAGCATTAATCAATAAACTGACTCACAGCCTAGGTTGGTTTAATCGCTATCATCAAGCTCGCGCTAAAATACAAACAGAAAAAGGCATTTTAGCATTAGCCAGTGGCGACTTTAAAAAAGCAGAAACGTTAACTTTAAAAGCGGCCAAAAAAGCACAAGTACCCGTGTTAAATTACCTTGCCGCAGCGCAATCTGCACAAGGTCTTGGCAACGAGAAAAAACGTGATGAGTATTTATTATTAGCACATAAGAATGCAGATAAAAATATCCTTGCGGTCGAGATAACAAAAGCTAAGTTGCAAATTGAGCAGCAGCAATTTGAACAAGCATTTGCATTACTATCCGCGTTACATGATAAACATCCAAAGCATAAGGTAGTGCTAACGATGTTTAAAGCTGTCTGTATTGAAAGAAAAGAATGGGGACAATTACTCACGCTTATTCCAGCATTACAAAAACAAAAATTACTTACCTCAGCCGAAGCTGATGAACTACGTAAGCATAGTCATTTCCAACATTTAGGTGAAGTAGCCAAACAACAAGGTAGCACTGGATTACTTGATACCTGGAGCTCACTACCAAAAGCACTTAAACATGATGGCCGTTATCTAGCAGAAACAGTTAACCTGTTAATAGGACGTAACGACCACCAGTCAGCTTATCTACTGCTGATGGACGCATTAAGCAATGAACTGTATCCAGAACTGATCAGCCTAACACCCAAATTAAATCTTGGTGATTACCATGCGCTCATCGAACGTCTTAAGCGTCTGCAGAACACGCGTGAAGGCTCAGGTTTATTAGCGGTATGTATTGGTCAGTTAATGGTAAAAGAAGGTCGTTGGAGCGAAGCTGTAGAAGAGTTAAGCCAAGGTATCAGTCAATCGCCGTCTACTTCTGCGTATAGTGCACTAGCACACGCTTACGAAAAATTAGGTCTCGTTAATGATGCAAATATGACGTACAAAAAAAGCTTAAGTTATCATCAACAATCTTAATCTAGTTGTGCATAACTAAGCCTGTATGATATTTAAAATAATAAAAAGCCGTAACATCTGTTACGGCTTTTTTAATCCGAATACATTCATTATCAATTAAATGAATTCAAATGCATCCCCATATAAATGTTCTTTAACACCTAGCGGTGCAAAGTCAGTACGCGCTGCACCAGCCATTTCAAAACGACCAGCAATATAAACATCACATGCGGCTAAATCAGCAACATCTTCCATCACGACTTTATGCACCTGGCCAACTTTACCAGACCATTGCTCTGGTGCCGTTTCAACAACAGGAATGAAAGTTACCTGTGGATGCGCGTCAGCTAATTCTTGTGCTAGCGAAAATGCATATAAATGCGATGCTTCACGCGCACCCCAATATAATGAAATAGGACGTTGGTTAACTTCTACCGCACGCTCTAAAATTGATTTAGTATAAGAAAAACCAGTACCGCCAGCAATCAATACTAAAGGACGATCTGAGTCTTCTCTTAAACCAGCATTACCGCCTGGCAGTTCAACTTCCACAGAACCTGTTTTTAGTCTTTCCACAACTTGCATCGCATATGAATTTTGCTCTGATGCACCAATGTGTAATTCTAAAACATCATCATTACTTGGGTTTGAAGCAATAGAAAATGGGCGCTTGTCGTCTTCTGCCATAACTACCATTAGATATTGTCCAGCCTGAAACTCAACCTTCTGCTCTGGCTTTAGTTTCACGTTAAATACAGTATCTGTATACGACTCTAACAACGTCACTTCACACTTAATTCTTAACATACATTCCCTTTCAATCTCAATCTCTGACAAGCACGAATTTTTATGATCTAACTCATTTATATCACAAAATCCCTAATTCGTCCCATAAATCATCGACTCGCTGCTTAACCTTCTCATCCATCACAATTGGTTCGCCCCATTCGCGATCTGTCTCGCCAGGCCACTTATTGGTTGCATCCATGCCCATTTTAGAGCCGAGCCCAGATACCGGAGATGCAAAATCTAAATAATCAATTGGTGTATGTTCAATCATTGTCGTATCGCGAGCTGGGTCCATGCGGGTCGTAATTGCCCAAATCACATCATTCCAATCACGCGCATTAATATCATCATCACAGACGATCACGAATTTGGTATACATGAACTGACGTAGGAATGACCATACCCCCAGCATCACGCGCTTTGCATGACCTGGATATTGTTTCTTAATTGTCACTACAGCCATTCGATAAGAGCAACCTTCTGGCGGTAAATAAAAATCAACAATTTCAGGATATTGTTTTTGTAAAATAGGCACAAAGACTTCATTCAACGCTACTCCCAATACCGCAGGTTCATCTGCAGGACGGCCTGTATAGGTAGAATGATAAATAGCATCTTTACGCATCGTAATGTGCGTAACCGTAAATACAGGAAAAGAATCAGTCTCGTTATAGTAACCAGTATGATCACCATAAGGACCTTCCTCTGCCATCTCGCCCGGCGCGATATAACCTTCTAAGATAATTTCAGCACCTGCTGGCACTTCAAGGTCATTGGAAATTGATTTAACTACTTCAGTACGACTACCACGTAATAAACCTGCAAAAGCATATTCAGATAACGTATCTGGAACCGGCGTTACGGCACCTAAAATTGTCGCAGGATCAGCACCTAGCGCCACAGATACAGGGTAGTTTTCACCAGGGTTTAGTTCTTGGAATTCTTTAAAATCCAGTGCACCACCACGATGAGATAACCAACGCATAATTAATTTGTTTTTACTCAGTACTTGCTGACGATAAATACCTAAATTCTGACGTTTTTTATAAGGACCTTGGGTGATCGTTAAACCCCAAGTAATTAATGGCGCAACGTCTCCAGGCCAGCAATGCTGAATAGGGATCTGACTTAAATCAACATCATCACCTGTTAACACTATTTCTTGGCAGGGTGCTTTACGCAGCCTTTTGGTGGGCATATTCAGTACCTGTTTAAATATCGGTACTTTTTCCATTAACTCTTTAAAACCTTTTGGTGGCTCAGGTTCTTTTAAATAAGATAACCATTCACCCACTTCACGCAGTTCACTGACGCTTTCACGACCCATGCCCATAGCAACACGATCGGGTGTACCAAACAGGTTCCCCAATACCGGCATAGTATGGCCTTTCGGATTTTCAAATAATAATGCCGGACCGCCTGCTTTTAATGTGCGATCGCAAATTTCCGTCATTTCCAAATACGGGTCAATTTCTTGATGAATACGTTTTAATTCGCCTTTGCTTTCAAGTAAGGCAATAAAGTCTCTCAGATCTTTATATTTCATAAACAATTCCACGCTATTTTTTGAAAAAAAAACGCCACACACTTGTTATAAAACAAAATGTATGGCGTTTATTTTAAATATTAATCACAGACAGTTAACTTAAGCGATTATGATTTTTGCTTCTTCATTGCTTCGAAGAATTGATCATTCGTTTTCGTCATAGCCAGTTTATCAATCAGGAATTCCATCGCATCAATCTCACCCATTGGGTGCACGATTTTACGTAGGATCCACATTTTCTGTAGCTCAGCTTTATCTGCTAACAGTTCTTCACGACGCGTACCTGAACGAGTAAAGTCAATCGCAGGATAAACACGACGTTCTGCAATTTTACGATTAAGGTGTAACTCTTGGTTACCAGTACCTTTAAATTCTTCGTAAATTACTTCGTCCATTTTCGAACCAGTATCAATCAATGCTGTTGCGATGATAGTTAAAGAACCACCTTCTTCAACGTTACGAGCTGCGCCGAAGAAACGTTTTGGACGATGTAAGGCATTAGCATCAACACCACCAGATAAGATCTTACCTGATGATGGCGTTACCGTATTGTAAGCACGTGCTAGACGCGTTACAGAATCAAGTAGGATGATCACGTCTTTCTTGTGCTCGACAAGACGTTTCGCTTTTTCGATCATCATTTCCGCAACTTGTACATGTCGGTTAGCAGGTTCATCAAATGTTGAAGCAATTACTTCACCACGAACCAAACGCTGCATCTCTGTTACTTCTTCCGGACGTTCATCGATAAGCAGAACCATCAATGTCGCGTCAGGATGATTTAACGCAATCGAAGAGGCAATGTTTTGTAATAGCATTGTTTTACCAGCTTTCGGTGGTGCCACAATTAAACCACGCTGACCTTTACCAATCGGTGCACTTAAATCAAGAATACGCGCAGTGATATCTTCGGTACTGCCATTACCACGTTCTAAACGAAGACGTTCATTTGGATGGATTGGAGTAAGGTTTTCAAAGAGGATTTTATTACGAGAGTTTTCAGGACGGTCAAAGTTAACTTGGTCAATCTTTAACAAGGCAAAATATCGTTCGCCATCTTTTGGCGGGCGGATTTTACCACCAACGGTATCACCCGTTCGCAAGTTAAAGCGACGGATCTGACTTGGCGAGACATAAATATCATCAGGACCGGCAAGATAAGAGCTGTCTGCTGAACGCAAGAAACCAAAGCCATCCTGCAAAATCTCTAAAACACCATTACCAAAAATGTCTTCGCCGCTTTTTGCGTGAGCTTTTAAGATAGAAAAAATGATGTCTTGTTTTCTTAAGCGAGCCAGATTTTCTAGACCCATAGATTCGCCCAGTTTTACAAGTTCAGAAACTGGTGTGTTTTTTAATTCGGTTAAATTCATAATGATGAGTTCGAGCTTATGCAACCTTTGCGTAACGGAATGTCAACCAAGGATAAGTATTTGAATCAATGATCGAGTGTGTGAGCCATTAACTAAGTAATGAATCGATAATTTGAGTTATTAAATCAATGATTGGATCATTGATTATGATACCTGATTCGGCACGTAGAACAATAAACGAACAATGAAATTAGCATTTATAATTTTATTCGTCCACTGAATAATAGCATACTGGCGAGATTAAAAAACAAAATCTCGTCAGTATTTTACATACTACAAGTTTTCGTCTAGAAAACTTTGAAGTTGCGCTTTTGATAATGCGCCAACTTTAGTTGCCGCAACAGCACCGTTTTTAAATAACAATAAAGTCGGGATACCACGGATACCAAATTTAGGTGGCGTACCTGAATTTTGATCGATATTTAATTTACCGATAGTTACTTTACCTGCGTACTCTTCAGCAACTTCGCTTAAGATCGGTGCGATCATTTTGCAAGGTCCACACCACTCAGCCCAGAAATCAACGAGTACAGGTAATTCTGAATTTAACACATCCATATCGAAAGCAGCATCAGTTAGCTGAATAATTTTGTCGCTCATTTATAACTCCAATAAAAAATAATTTTGTTACTACATATATGTGGCACTCATTGCCCTATTTCAATAGATTTAAGTTCTTAATGCAAGCTTAACCTGATATGCTAAATAAATGAGCAAAAAACATCTTACAGAACATAAGTTCTCCCAGTTTGGCCTTAATGCCGACGTACTTTCTGGGTTAGAAGCTTCAGGCTTCGAATATTGTACACCAATTCAAGCGCTTAGCTTGCCATTTGCCATCCAAGGTAAAGATGTAGCTGGTCAAGCACAGACTGGTACAGGCAAAACTATCGCATTTTTGGCCGCTATTTTTCATCATTTATTGAAAACCAAACCAGTCGAAGATCGTCCAAAAAATAAGCCTCGCGCTATTATTTTAGCGCCAACACGCGAACTTGCAATTCAAATTCATAAAGATGCGTTACCAATAGCCAAAGAAACAGGCCTTAAAATGGGCTTGGTTTATGGTGGTGAGAGCTACGATATTCAACGTGAAAACCTTGAAAAAGGTGTAGATATCATCATTGGTACTGTTGGTCGTATCATTGATTTTGAAAAACAAAGAGCAATGGATTTATCGGGTGTTGAAGCATTAGTATTAGATGAAGCAGATCGTATGCTAGATCAAGGCTTCATTAAAGATATTCGCTATTTAATGCGTAAAATGCCTGAACCAAAACAGCGTCTAAACTTACTGTTTTCTGCGACCTTTACTTGGGATATTCGTGAATTAGCTTATCAGCACATGAACGAACCAGAAGAAGTTACTGTAGAAGCAGAAAAAGTAACAGGCAGCAGTATTACTCAAGAGCTATTCCACCCGTCAAATGATGACAAAATGGCTTTATTACAAACGTTAATTGAAGAAGAATGGCCAGAACGTGCCATTGTATTTGCCAATACTAAGCATAAATGTGAGGATATCTGGGGCCACTTGGCAGCAGATAAACATCGCGTAGGTTTATTAACGGGTGATATTCCTCAGAAAAAACGTAATAGTATTCTAGAACAATTCACTCAAGGTAAATTAGACATTCTTGTCGCGACGGACGTTGCAGCACGTGGTCTACACATTCCAGCTGTAAGTCATGTATTTAACTACGATTTACCCGATAATTGTGGTGATTACGTACACCGTATTGGCCGTACCGGTCGTGCTGGTGCAAAAGGTCATTCAATTAGTTTCGCTTGTGAAAAATATATTTATAATTTACCCGCGATTGAAGAATACATTGAACATACGATCCCTGTTTGTCATTACGATAAAGCCGCATTATTAACTGACTTACCACGACCGATCCACACTAAACGTGCTCGTCCAGGTAATTCAAGATCAATGAATGATCGTAACAAAACGCGTCGTACTGGCCAACGTCAGCATAATACGCATAACAAAACCCATTAATTAAATAGTTTGTTTATAGATAAAGTGATTAGTGTGAGTAAAAAAAGTTCGTCAAATTTATATGCCGTAATTGACCTCGGTTCAAACAGCTTTCATATGCTGGTCGTTCGTGAAGTTAACAATAGCCTACAAACTGTTGCTAAAGTGAAGCGTAAAGTAAGACTTGCTGCTGGCCTTGATGCAGAAAATAACCTCAACCAAGCAGCACTTCTGCGCGGTTGGGATTGTTTAAGTTTGTTTGCTGAGCAGCTACAAGACATTCCTGCCGAGAACATTCGGATTGTTGGTACAGCTACATTGCGCTTAGCAAAAAATGTAGCTGTATTTCTTGCTACGGCAGAAAAAATATTGGCACATCCGGTAAACATTATTTCCGGTGAACAAGAAGCTGCACTTATCTACAAAGGCGTTGCCTATACCAGCAGTGGCCAAGGCAATCGTTTAGTGGTCGATATCGGTGGCGCAAGTACTGAACTCATTATTGGTGAACAAGCACAAGCAAAGCTACTTTATAGCTTTAAGATGGGTTGTGTTACTTGGTTAAATAATTATTTTTCTGATGGTAAACTCAATCAGCACAACTTTACGCAAGCAATTAATGCAGCAAAAGCGGTCTTGACCCCTCAGCTAGAAAAGTATTTAACCATTGGGTGGAATACGTGTATCGGTGCTTCAGGTACAATCCAAGCGTTACAAGAAATTATGGTCGCGCAAGGTGAGAACGAGCAGATAACACTAGCGAAATTACACTGTATTCAGCAGCAAGCGATTGCCTGTGGTGATATTGAAAACTTGAATATCAATGGCTTAACAACAGATAGAAAACCAGTATTCACAAGCGGCTTGGCTATTCTTACCGCGCTATTTGAAAGTCTAGAAATCAATAATATGTTTTTAGCTGGCGGTGCGTTAAGAGAAGCCGTTATTTACGAAATGACCGGACTGCGTGCAAGTCACAATGTACGTCAACAAACGGTAAATAGCTTGATGGTAAAGCATCAACTGGATCTGGGGCAAGCTGAACGGGTTAAAAGTACAGCATTAAAAGCATTTGACCAACTAAAGGTGACGATTTCAGAAGACGATACCCAAGCAGGACCTTTACTTGCTTATGTCAGTTCTTTACATGAGATCGGCTTATCGATTGATTATAAGAAAGCACCACAACACGCGGCCTATATAATCGATAACACAGATATGCTTGGTTTTACTAAAGCCCAGAAGCAATTACTTTCGGTGTTATTGATTAACCAACGTGATGAATTAAATTTATCTTTGTTAGCACAACAATCAGCAATCAGTTACGCAAGTGCGTTACTACTTTGTCGTATTTTAAGAGTATCATACACGCTAGCCTTACGACGTACTGATGGTACAATCCCAGAGTTTTCACTCACTCTTGCTGAAGGAAATACATTAACAATTACCTTGCCAACACAATGGTTAGCGCAGCATCCATTACGCGCAGCCGCATTAGCATCAGAGTTAGAATTACAAGCTAAGCATAATTTAGTGTTAGAAGTTCAAGAAAAGTAATAGATAATTAGAAAGTAAAAAAACCGAGTATGAGACTCGGTTTTTTATTGCCGTAAAATAAATTACGCGTTATTTTCTTTAAGCCATATCGCTACACGCTTTGCAAAATATGTCAGAATACCGTCAGCACCAGCACGCTTAAAGCATAATAATGATTCTAGAACACATTCTTGTTCTTTCAACCAACCATTTTGAATCGCAGCCATGTGCATTGCATACTCGCCACTCACTTGATAAGCAAATGTTGGTACGCCAAATTCATCTTTAACACGACGTACAATATCCAGATAAGGCATACCAGGCTTCACCATCACCATATCAGCACCTTCCTCGATGTCCATCGCCACTTCATGTAACGCTTCATCCGAGTTTGCCGGATCCATTTGGTAAGTAACCTTACTGCCGCCTTTTAGATTACTCGCCGAACCCACCGCATCACGGAAAGGTCCATAATAATTAGATGCATATTTTGCAGAGTAAGCCATAATTTGCGTATTCACATGACCCGCTTCTTCTAGTGCGATGCGGATAGCGCCAATACGACCATCCATCATATCTGAAGGGGCAACAATATCAGCACCTGCAGCAGCATGAGAAAGCGCCTGTTTAACTAAGATCTCAGTGGTAATATCGTTAAGAATATAACCCGAGTCATCAATGATACCGTCTTGGCCATGTGTGGTGAACGGGTCCAATGCCACATCAGTCATCACACCGAGGTCTGGAAATGATGATTTTAATGCACGCACTGCTTTCTGTGCTAAGCCATCAGCGTTATACGCTTCTTCTGCAAGTAAGCTTTTTTGTTCTAATGGGGTAACCGGGAAGATAGCAATCATCGGAATGCCTAACGCAACCAATTCTGCCGCCTCTTCGAGTAACAAATCAATCGATAAGCGCTCAACACCCGGCATTGATGCGATCGCTTCACGACGACCTGTACCTTCAAGTACAAACATAGGGTAGATAAGATCATTAACTGTTAATTGATGCTCAGCAACTAAACGACGAGAAAAATCATTTTTACGATTACGACGAGGGCGACGGTTTGGGAAGCCACCTAGAATAGTTTTACTCACGATATCTCCTTGCGAGGTAGGAATGCGAATTGGGAAACCAAGTACGCTTTGTACTTGGCTAGATAGTCATCTTACCGCGTGAGTAAATGAATATCAGCACCTTGTACTGAAATAGCATCAACAATTACATTAATTGACGAATTAATAGCAGCCTTTTGATCTATCTCAGGTAGCGCATACACATAAGTCGCAGTTGATAGTAAGAAACTCTCACATGTCGTTAAAAGGTATGGTATCGGTAAGTCTTTAATTATACCGTTATGAATACCCGTATTAAGTAATTGCGTAAAGAAGCCTAATACCTCTTCCCAAATAGCCAGTTGGATCTTTTTATCAAAATACAAAGAATGGCTACAAAGTAGGATAAACGCCATTTTTTGTGGGTGATTAACTAGCCAGTGAACACCGTTAACCCAGATATCAGTTAATCGAGATTCTGCATTATGATCATTCGGCTGCAATAAAGCCTGAGCAAATTCTTTTTTAACCTCAAGATACAAGGCTTCGATTAATGCTTCTTTCGTGGCAAAGTGATGAAACAAGGTTCCCGTTGCAACTTTTGCTTCACGTGCAATCGCCGCCGTCGTCGTACCATGAAAACCATTGACCGTGAACAACGCTAACGCGGCATCCAAGATCAGTGTTTTTTTAGATTTAGTCATATTATCTCAAGAAAAATTTCAAAATGATTTTTTGTATCAAACTCCCATACGGTGCATAAATAAAGCGCGTAGAATGGAATTTACCTTGTTTCAATATTGTTTTTGATTTTGAAAAAGTACGGAACCCTTCGATACCATGGTACTGTCCCATACCTGATGGGCCAACACCACCAAATGGGGCATCGTCAGCAGCAAAGTGCATGATTGTATCATTGATCGCGACACCACCGGAAATCGTCTCACGTATAATTTTTTTCTGAGTATAACTATCAAAACTCATGATATATAACGCTAATGGGTGTGGACGCGCTTTAATATATCGGATCGCATCATCAATCGAATCATAAGGTAAAATAGGTAACAATGGACCAAATATTTCATCCTGCATTAGCTGCATATCGTCACTCACATCTAACAATAAATGCGGTAACATACGGTGTCTTTGATCATCAAGACTGCAACCATCTTGCATTGTTTCAACCTTAGCCCCCTTTTGCTGTGCATCTTCTAGCCATGATTTAAGACGAGCATACTGGCGAGCATCAACAATATTAGTATAATCATCATTTTGCATTGCAGTAGGGTAACGACGATTAAACTCATTACGATATTCTTTAACAAACTCCATAACTTTTGCACGCGGGCAAAGAATATAATCAGGTGCAATGCAGATCTGGCCAGCATTCAGGCTTTTTCCTAACAAAATACGATTAACCGCCATTTTAATATCAATATCAGGGGCAACCACCACAGGTGATTTACCACCAAGTTCAAGCGTCACTGGCGTTAGGTTATCCGCAGCAGCACGCATTACATGCTTACCTACAACAGTCGAACCTGTAAATAATAAGTGATCAAAAGGCAGCTTAGTAAACGCTGCAGACAAGGCCATTTCACCTTCAACAATACAAACATCTTTACTATCAAATACTGAAGTAATGATCTGCTTTAGTACTTGATTAGTTTTCGGAGTGAATTCCGACATTTTAAGCATCGCACGATTACCAGCTGCAATACTGGTAATCAGAGGCATAACGGCAAGATTAATCGGGAAGTTCCAAGGTACGACAATACCAACGACCCCAACAGGTTGATAATGAACTGTCACACTTGCTGGAGCTAACAACAAACCGGGGCTACGTCGCGTCGGCTTCATCCACTTAGCTAAACGCGCCAAAGTATAATTAAATTGTGCCGTTGTAGGTAAAATATCAGCATACAAAGTATCGTGACGAGAACGGTGACCATAATCTTCTGAAACAGCCGTCACTAATGCTTCTTTGTTTGCCAAGAAAGCGGCTTTAAATAATATTAAGCGTTTCTTACGCTCAACCATATCCCATTCAGGTTGGGTTAAATAAGCTTCTTTTTGCGTTGCAAAGATCTGTTCCATTTCTACAATATCATCGATACTATCGCTATCATTCGTTCTGATTGTCGCTACACTCATAATTTTCATGCCTCAATATAAAAACCGACTAGTTAGTCAATCAAAATAGACTGGTTAGTCGGTTTTGTCTAGTCTTCGATACAGGAAGTATTAACTAAGCAATATAAAGTGATAGTGGTCACAGCTTAGGTAACCTAAAGAACTGTTCAGTCACCTGTAAACTGCGACGCAATAATAGCTCAACATCCTCATTACGCGCGGTAGCAATCGTTTGTGCAACATGCGGTAGATAGCAAGGTTCATTACGACGTGATTTAGGCTTTGGTTTTAGATTTCGCGGTAATAAATACGGCGCATCCGTTTCTAACATTAACCGATCAGCTGGGATATCTCGCACCAACTGGTATAATTCCGACCCACGACGTTCATCACAGATCCAGCCAGTAACACCAATATGTAAATCTAATTCTAGGCACGCAGCCAAATCACTCGCAGAACCAGTAAAACAGTGCAGTACAGCTGCGGGTAACGCTGAACGATAGTCTTTCAAGATTGCGATAAAACGTTCGTTAGCATCGCGTTCATGCATGAAAACTGGCATATTTAATTCGGCAGCAAGCTCTAACTGCTTTGCAAACGCGGCTTCTTGCATCGGGCGAGGAGAAAAATCACGGTTGAAGTCCAAACCACATTCACCAATAGCGACGACACTGTCATATTGAGCAAGGGCTTTAATTTGCTGCCAGCTATCATCTGTAGCATGTCGAGCATCGTGCGGGTGAATGCCTGCTGTTGAATAAAGTTGCAGTGGGTAATCTTGAGTAAGTTGATAAGCTAGCTGGCTTTCGGCGATATCCGTGCCAGTAACAATTAAACGACGCACCCCTTGGGCAGAGGCGCGTTCAATAACATCAGGTAAATCTTTGTGAAAAGCAGCGTTTGTTAAATTAACGCCTATATCAATCAGTTCCTGCTTCTTCATCTTTTGTCTCGTCCTGTTTAACGTAAAAACGAGAAAATAATAAACCTAACTCAAACAATAGCAACATAGGTATCGCTAATAATGTTTGTGAAATAATATCTGGCGGTGTTAATAACATCCCCATGATAAATGCAGCAACGACAATATAAGGTCGTTTTTGACGTAAATTTTCAGGCGTAGTTGCGCCAGTCCAACATAATACTAATGTGGCAATGGGGATCTCAAATGCGAGACCAAACGCAAAAAATATCTTCAACACAAAATCAAGATAGCTACTAATATCAGGCGCAAATGTTACCCCTTCCGGCGAAGCCGCCGCAAAGAACTCGAATGCTAAAGGAAACACAACGAAATAAGAAAAAGCAATACCAAGATAAAAGAGTAAAGCACTACTTATTACCAATGGCGCGATCAACTTCTTCTCGTGCTTATATAAACCTGGCGCGATAAAAGCCCAAACTTGATACAAAACCCAAGGGATAGCAATAAATGAAGAAGCAACCAGTGTTAACTTTATTGGAGTAAAAAATGGTGTTGCGACATCTGTTGCAATCATACTTGTACCAGCGGGTAATTGCGCAATCAGTGGCGCTGATATCAACTGATAAATATCATTAGCAAAATACACTAATGAAATAAAAACTAAGATAATTGCGGCACTCGCACGCAATAACCTATCTCTCAGTTCGATTAAATGGGCAATCAAAGGCTGAGTATTTGGATCTGCTGCCATTTATTTTTTATCCTGTTCAATTACCTGCTCTGCTACTTTAGGTGCTTGGTCAACACTCGGCGTAGATGTTGACGTCGATTTATCATCCGCATAAGGACGCGTCACCGACGCTGCAGCATCACGTAAAGAGTCGATAGAGCTTTGCAAATCAGGACTGATATTATTCATCCCTTGCTGCTCCGCTTTTTTCAAATTGTCATGCATTTCTTGAATTTTCAATTCATGTGACAATTCCTCTTTTACAGAATTGGCGGCACCCTTGATGGTTTTCACCCAAGAGCTCACAGTTCTGATAGCGACAGGTAAACGCTCTGGCCCTAATACTAATAGGCCCAGCACTGAAATAACCACAATTTCCCAAAATCCGATATCAAACATAAATTATGCCTGTTCTTTATCTTTTTTTGTTTCTTTGGTTACGTCTGTTTTTGTTGCAGTAGTTTCTTCTAATACTTTATTGTCTTCTTTCGTATCTTTAGGTTCGTCACTCATGGCTTTTTTGAAGCCTTTAACTGCCGCACCTAGATCACCACCAACATTACGTAACTTCTTCGTTCCAAACAATAAAAGAATAATTACAGCAATGATAATTAACTGAGTAACACTAATTCCGCCCATGATAAAACCTTATTTTATATAATTGAATACGTCATTATTAACGTCGATCAGTATACAGTATATAAGCTACATATTTACTACTCTCTGATCTACGATAAATTTTTTTCGCTTAGCTCACTTTGTTGTACCAACTACTTAAGCTTAAACCAGCCGACTATTAATAGCCCTGAGCCGATACTGGCTAACGTAATGGCTAGCGAAGTGGTATCAGGATTGTACACGATCGCCGCACAAATCATAAGTACACCACCACAGCTCAATAAATAACGACCTTTGTTTGCGTACGCTTGCTGCTGAGTAAAACGCTCTGCTTGGGTAAACAGTGTATCTAATTTAGCTTGCTGCTTAGTCGCTTTCGTGAGTGTATCAAACACCAGTTCAGGCAATTCTGGTAACTTTTCAGCCCAAAACGGCGCACGTTGTTTTACTGCAGAAAAGACCGCTTGTGGCCCCATCTGTTCTTTGACCCAATTTTCAAGAAATGGCTTAGCCGTATCCCATAAGTCTAGTTGAGGATAGAGCTGACGACCTAATCCCTCAATGTACAATAATGTCTTTTGCAATAATACTAATTGCGGTTGTACTGTCATATCAAACTTACGTGCAGTAGCAAATAGATTAACCAGTACATGACCAAAAGAAATTTCGGCTAATGGCTTTTCAAAAATGGGATCACACACAGTACGGATCGCAAATTCAAAATCATTAACATCAACATAGGATGGCACCCAACCAGAATCAACGTGTAACTCTGCGACTTTACGATAATCGCGATGGAAAAAGGCTAACAGATTCTCCGCTAAGTAACGCTTGTCGTCACGATTTAAGGTACCAACAATCCCACAATCAATACCAATCCAACGAGGATCTTCAGGTGTTTCATAAGAAACAAACACATTACCGGGATGCATATCGGCATGAAAAAAACTATCACGAAAAACTTGGGTAAAGAAGGTTTCAACACCTCGCTCAGCCAAGAGTTTCATATTGGTGCCCTGTGCCTCTAACGCAGCAATATCGGATACAGGAATACCGTAAATACGCTCCATTACAATCATATTTTTATGACTGTAATCTGGGTATATCTCTGGTACATACAACTCTTTAGAATCAAGAAAATTACGACGTAATTGGATTGCATTCGCCGCTTCACGCTCTAAATTCAATTCATCAAGAATCGTTTTTTCATAATCAAGAACTACTTCGAGTGGTCTTAAGCGCCTAGCCTCGGGGACTAACTTCAGTAATACTCTCGACAGACGTTTCATCAACTGAGTATCGGCGCGAATAATCGGTTCGATATCAGGTCGAATTATTTTAATAACAACTTCTTCGCCGTTGCTCTTTAACTTCGCTGTATGCACTTGTGCAATAGATGCAGATGCTAAAGGCATCGGATCAAAGTCATCAAATACGTCATCAATTGGCTGACCAAGCGCAGATTCGATCTGCTGCATTGCTAATTGACTATCAAATGGTGGCACCTGATCTTGCAACATAGCCAATTGCTCAGCAAACTCTTGTGGTAATAAATCACGACGCGTTGATAACATCTGACCAAATTTGATAAAAACAGGGCCAAGTTTCTGTAATGCTAATTTGATACGTTCTGCAGGTGACTTTTCTGCATGTTTATTTTTGATCCAAAAAATAGATTTTCTGAATAATCGTGCTGATAACGGCTGCAATTGTGCAGGTAACAATTCATCAATGCCATATTCCAAAACAACTTTTTGGATATGATAAAAACGCTTTAGCTCAACCAATGTCATTTATACATCTTCCTTACGTGACAATAATGCCAAACGCATTTCAATCTGCTTACATTGCTGTTCTAACTCATTTACTTCATCACAAAAATTAACAATTTCTAAAGCGCCTGGAGCTAAACGTATTTCTTCAATTAAATATTCAGCTACATTATTCCGTGCGATCATCATGTTGTTTTGCAGCCAAGCTTGGCTCGATTTTGCACCTTGTAGTAGCTTATGTGCAGCAACATCTCCTGTGTAACGAGATAAATGCTCTTCCCAATCAATATCTAATTCTTTTAAGATAATGCTAAACTTGCTTGCTACCATAGGATCACCGCTCATATCTAATTCACCCTCTTTAATCAGAGCAGTGAATTGTGAACTATCTTGTAATCGAGAAAGACTCGATAACTTTATATCCATACAGCAGTCTGCATTTCCATCATACTTGGCTAACACATCAACCTGAGATGAAAAAATAAAATAAAGTGGCTTTGGTAGTTCTGCAATATTTACCTGTAGCACTTTACCTTTTAGCGACGCGATCTTATCTACTGCATTTGTATCTGCTTTTAATAATTGATTCAATAATGTTTCAATTCCCGCAGTAACTAGCATTTCGATTGGCATGAGTATTCCTTAGAATTTGTAACCGCGATGCAGAGCAACAATACCACCAGTCAAGTTGTGATATTCAACGCTTTCAAAACCAGCAGTTTCCATCATACCTTTTAATGTTTCTTGATTTGGATGCATACGAATTGATTCTGCTAGATATTGGTAACTATCGCCATCATCAGCAATTAATTCACCCATCTTAGGTAAAATATTAAATGAATAGAAATCATAAATTTTATTTAATGCTTCAGAATCTGGTTTTGAGAATTCAAGAACTAATAAACGACCACCTGGTTTTAATACACGAAACATCGATGCTAGCGCTTTATCTTTATCAGTCACGTTACGTAAACCAAATGCTATCGTGATCAGGTCGAAATGATTATCAGGAAAAGGCAGTTCTTCAGCATTTGCTTGCACGTAAGTCACGTTACCAACAATACCACGGTCACGTAATTTAGCACGACCAACTTTTAGCATTGAATCATTAATATCAGCAAGCGTCACTGCGCCAGTGTCTCCAACAATACGCGAAAACTTAGCAGTTAAATCACCTGTACCACCGGCAAGATCTAAAACTTTATGGCCAGGTCTTACACCACTGCAATCAATCGTAAAACGTTTCCACAGACGATGAATCCCCATAGACATGAGGTCATTCATTACATCATATTTAGCCGCGACTGAATGAAACACACTCGCAACCATATCGACCTTTTGGTCTGACTCTACAGTTTTATAGCCAAAATGAGTGGTGTTATTTGATTTATCTGTCATCGAGCTGTCCTTAATATCAGTTTAAGCGGATAGTTTACTGCAACTCAGAGCCAACTGAAACGAAACAAAGCATTTAATCTATAAAAGGTAAAAAAATACCACATAGGATAAGTTATCATAAGAAAATCCAGTACTCAGTGTGATAGATCGCTTATCTTTTTATCAAGAGTCTAACGGCAATCTGCTCGGTACTTTATCTCTGAATTTCAGGATTTCATTGTTTGTTAGCGGTGTGGACGGGACTCGAAGTCTTCGGCAGCGTAACAGGCCACTTGTTTGGGTGAACAGTCTAACCAACTGAGTACTACTAATAAGAATAAAGGATCCCCACAATCTTTATTTTTGTATCTGAATTTCAGGCACAAAAAAAGCCTCTATTTATAACAAAAAGTTTTCGATTCAGGCTTTCGTTGTTTGTTGGCGGAGTGCCGGGACTCGAACCCGCGAAGCCTTCGGCAGCGTGACAGGCCGCCTTTTTAGGTAAACAGTCTAACCAACTGAACGACCACTCCGAACAATCTGAATTTTTGTATCCTGAATTTCAGGCACAAAAAAAGCCTCTATTTCTAACAAAAAGTTTTCGATTCAGGCTTTCGTTGTTGTTGGCAAAGAGAAAGCGGACGGCTTTCTATAAACACAACCCGCGAGCCCCTGCGTGACAGGCCGCTTATGGTTTTATAAAGAGTCTAACCAACTGAACGCCCACCCCGAACAATCTGTATTTTTGTATCCTGAATTTCAGGCACAAAAAAAGCCTGAATCTTTCGATTCAGGCTTTCGTTGTTGTTGGCGGAGTGGACGGGACTCGAACCCGCGACCCCCGGCGTGACAGGCCGGTATTCTAACCAACTGAACTACCACTCCGCACAATCTGTGCTAATGTTTCCATCAGTCTATTCTTTATACAAGGTATAAAACCTTGATTGTAGTCTTTCGACTCAATTTGGCGCTTGGCGATGCCCTACTCTCACATGGGGAAGCCCCACACTACCATCGGCGTTATTACGTTTCACTACTGAGTTCGGAATGGGATCAGGTGGTACCGCAACACTATGGTCACCAAGCAAATTTGGTTTGCTTTCAAGTTGTATCTTTAAAATCTGAAAAGCTATAAATAAAGAAGTCTTTAAAACATAAAGTGTTCTGTCTATTCTTAAGTCGATATTTCAATTAATCATACTTTAATTTGTATGGTTAAGCCTCACGGGTAATTAGTACAAGTTAGCTCAATGCCTCACAGCACTTACACACCTTGCCTATCAACGTTGTAGTCTCCAACGGCCCTTCAGGGGACTTAAAGTCCCAGTGAGAACTCATCTCGAGGCCTGCTTCCCGCTTAGATGCTTTCAGCGGTTATCAGTTCCGAACTTAGCTACCGGGCAATGCTATTGGCATAACAACCCGAACACCAGTGGTTCGTCCACTCCGGTCCTCTCGTACTAGGAGCAGCTCCTCTCAATTCTCAAACGCCCACGGCAGATAGGGACCGAACTGTCTCACGACGTTCTAAACCCAGCTCGCGTACCACTTTAAATGGCGAACAGCCATACCCTTGGGACCAACTTCAGCCCCAGGATGTGATGAGCCGACATCGAGGTGCCAAACACCGCCGTCGATATGAACTCTTGGGCGGTATCAGCCTGTTATCCCCGGAGTACCTTTTATCCGTTGAGCGATGGCCCTTCCATTCAGAACCACCGGATCACTAAGACCTACTTTCGTACCTGCTCGACGTGTCTGTCTCGCAGTTAAGCTGGCTTATGCCTTTGCACTAACCACATGATGTCCAACCATGTTTAGCCAACCTTCGTGCTCCTCCGTTACTCTTTGGGAGGAGACCGCCCCAGTCAAACTACCCACCAGACACTGTCCGCAATCCCGATAAGGGACCTACGTTAGAACATCAAACGTACAAGGGTGGTATTTCAAGGTTGACTCCACATCATCTAGCGACAATGCTTCAACGTCTCCCACCTATCCTACACATGTAGGTTCAATGTTCAGTGCCAAGCTATAGTAAAGGTTCACGGGGTCTTTCCGTCTAGCCGCGGGTACACTGCATCTTAACAGCGATTTCAATTTCACTGAGTCTCGGGTGGAGACAGCGTGGCCATCATTACGCCATTCGTGCAGGTCGGAACTTACCCGACAAGGAATTTCGCTACCTTAGGACCGTTATAGTTACGGCCGCCGTTTACCGGGGCTTCGATCATGAGCTTCGACCTAAGTCTAACCCAATCAATTAACCTTCCGGCACCGGGCAGGCGTCACACCGTATACGTCATCTTTCGATTTTGCACAGTGCTGTGTTTTTAATAAACAGTTGCAGCCACCATTTCTCTGCGACCGACAATAGCTTACGGAGCAAGTCCTTCACCATCATCGGCGTACCTTCTCCCGAAGTTACGGTACCATTTTGCCTAGTTCCTTCACCCGAGTTCTCTCAAGCGCCTTAGTATTCTCTACCTAACCACCTGTGTCGGTTTGGGGTACGATTCTCTTATATCTGAAGCTTAGAGGTTTTTCCTGGAAGCCGGGTATCAACTACTTCATCTCCGTAGAGACTCGTCATCAGCTCTCAGCCTTAATGTGCGCCCGGATTTACCTAAGCACACAGCCTACAACCTTAAACATGGACAACCATCGCCATGCTAGCCTAACCTTCTCCGTCACCCCATCGCAATATAAGTGAGTACAGGAATATTAACCTGTTTCCCATCGACTACGCCTTTCGGCCTCGCCTTAGGGGTCGACTCACCCTGCCCCGATTAACGTTGGACAGGAACCCTTGGTCTTTCGGCGTGGAGGTTTTTCACCCCCATTATCGTTACTCATGTCAACATTCGCACTTCTGATACCTCCAGCAAGCTTCTCAACTCACCTTCGACGGCTTACAGAACGCTCCTCTACCATGCAAGAACAAGTCTTGCATCCGTAGCTTCGGTGGTATGTTTAGCCCCGTTAAATCTTCCGCGCAGACCGACTCGACCAGTGAGCTATTACGCTTTCTTTAAAAGATGGCTGCTTCTAAGCCAACTTCCTGGCTGTCTGAGCCTTTCCACATCGTTTCCCACTTAACATACACTTTGGGACCTTAGCTGACGGTCTGGGTTGTTTCCCTTTCCACGACGGACGTTAGCACCCGCCGTGTGTCTCCCGCGATTGAACTTATTGGTATTCGGAGTTTGCAAAGGGTTGGTAAGTCGGGATGACCCCCTAGCCTTAACAGTGCTCTACCCCCAATAGTTAGACGCGAGGCGCTACCTAAATAGCTTTCGAGGAGAACCAGCTATCTCCCGGTTTGATTGGCCTTTCACCCCCAGCCACAAGTCATCCGCTAATTTTTCAACATTAGTCGGTTCGGTCCTCCAGTTGATGTTACTCAACCTTCAACCTGCCCATGGCTAGATCACCGGGTTTCGGGTCTAATCCCAGCAACTATTCGCGCAGTTAACACTCGGTTTCCCTACGGCTCCGCTATTCGCTTAACCTTGCTACTGAAATTAAGTCGTTGACCCATTATACAAAAGGTACGCAGTCACAGAACAAGTCTGCTCCCACTGCTTGTACGTATACGGTTTCAGGTTCTATTTCACTCCCCTCACAGGGGTTCTTTTCGCCTTTCCCTCACGGTACTGGTTCACTATCGGTCAGTCAGTAGTATTTAGCCTTGGAAGATGGTCCTCCCATATTCAAACAGCATATCACGTGTGCCGTCCTACTCGATTTCACAGTAAGGTCGTTTTCATGTACGGGACTATCACCCTGTATCGTGAAACTTTCCAGAATCTTCCACTAACTTCCAAACTGCTTAAGGGCTAGACCCCGTTCGCTCGCCGCTACTAAGGGTATCTCTATTGATTTCTTTTCCTCGGGGTACTTAGATGTTTCAGTTCTCCCGGTTCGCTTCGCAACGCTATGTATTCACGTTACGATACTCTACAAAGTAGAGTGGGTTCCCCCATTCGGAAATCTGTGGATTAACGCTTTTTATCAACTCCCCACAGCTTAACGCAGATTAACACGTCCTTCATCGCCTCTGACTGCCTAGGCATCCACCGTATACGCTTAGTCACTTAACCATACAATCTAAAGTCGACCGTACAATTGAAATAACTAGGTATTATCTAGTTTTTTTCGCCTCAAGAATACTCAAGAACACTATATTGTTATTGCCGAAGCAATAACGTGTTTTAAGAACTTCTTTATTTATTCAGCTTTCCAAATTTTTAAAGAGCAATTTGCTAAAAAGCAAAGATAAGCATTAAGCTTGCTTAGCTTTGTATTTTAACAACTATGATGTGGTGGAGCTATGCGGGATCGAACCGCAGACCTCCTGCGTGCAAGGCAGGCGCTCTCCCAGCTGAGCTATAGCCCCACATCATAGAGTTCGTAAGAAGATTGGTAGGACTGAGTAGATTTGAACTACCGACCTCACCCTTATCAGGGGCGCGCTCTAACCAACTGAGCTACAGTCCTATCGCATTTCTTACATGCTTTTCAACTTTCTATTCAAGCAATTTGTGTGGACACTTACAAAAACTAACAACTTTACGTAAGGAGGTGATCCAGCCCCAGGTTCCCCTAGGGCTACCTTGTTACGACTTCACCCCAGTCATGAACCACACCGTGGTCATCGCCCTCCCGAAGGTTAAGCTAATGACTTCTGGTGCAGCCCACTCCCATGGTGTGACGGGCGGTGTGTACAAGGCCCGGGAACGTATTCACCGTGACATTCTGATTCACGATTACTAGCGATTCCGACTTCATGGGGTCGAGTTGCAGACCCCAATCCGGACTACGACGCACTTTATGGGATTCGCTTACCATTGCTGGTTTGCAGCCCTTTGTATGCGCCATTGTAGCACGTGTGTAGCCCTACTCGTAAGGGCCATGATGACTTGACGTCGTCCCCACCTTCCTCCGGTTTATCACCGGCAGTCTCCTTAGAGTTCCCACCATTACGTGCTGGCAAATAAGGATAAGGGTTGCGCTCGTTGCGGGACTTAACCCAACATTTCACAACACGAGCTGACGACAGCCATGCAGCACCTGTCTCATAGTTCCCGAAGGCACCAATTCATCTCTGAAAAGTTCTATGGATGTCAAGAGTAGGTAAGGTTCTTCGCGTTGCATCGAATTAAACCACATGCTCCACCGCTTGTGCGGGCCCCCGTCAATTCATTTGAGTTTTAACCTTGCGGCCGTACTCCCCAGGCGGTCTACTTAATGCGTTAGCTTAAGAGCCCAGTTCTCAAGGAACCAAACTCCGAGTAGACATCGTTTACGGCGTGGACTACCGGGGTATCTAATCCCGTTTGCTACCCACGCTTTCGCATCTGAGCGTCAGTTACTTGCCAGGTGGCCGCCTTCGCCACTGGTATTCCTTCAGATCTCTACGCATTTCACCGCTACACCTGAAATTCTACCACCCTCTCAAGAACTCTAGTTTGCCAGTTCGAAATGCAGTTCCCAGGTTGAGCCCGGGGCTTTCACATCTCGCTTAACAAACCGCCTGCATGCGCTTTACGCCCAGTAATTCCGATTAACGCTTGCACCCTCCGTATTACCGCGGCTGCTGGCACGGAGTTAGCCGGTGCTTCTTCTGCGAGTAACGTCACAGCAGTAGAGTATTAATCTACTGCCTTTCCTCCTCGCTGAAAGTACTTTACAACCCTAAGGCCTTCTTCATACACGCGGTATGGCTGCATCAGGGTTTCCCCCATTGTGCAATATTCCCCACTGCTGCCTCCCGTAGGAGTCTGGACCGTGTCTCAGTTCCAGTGTGGCTGATCATCCTCTCAGACCAGCTAGGGATCGTCGCCTTGGTGAGCTCTTACCTCACCAACAAGCTAATCCCACTTGGGCTCATCTAGTCGCGAGAGCTTTCAAGAAGAGGCCCCCTTTCACCCGTAGGTCGTATGCGGTATTAGCAGTCGTTTCCAACTGTTGTCCCCCTCGACTAGGCAGATTCCCAAGCATTACTCACCCGTCCGCCGCTCGACGCCAGAATAGCAAGCTATTCTTCGTTTCCGCTCGACTTGCATGTGTTAAGCCTACCGCCAGCGTTCAATCTGAGCCATGATCAAACTCTTCAATTAAAAGTTTTTTGACTAATCAACGATGTTGATTAAGTCGGCTCAATGAATTCTGTACTTCAACAACAAACCGAGGTTTGTTGTTTATAAAACCAAATCTTTCGATTTAATTTAATGTTCACAATTACATTGATATAATTTTTGGTCATTATATCTCTGCAAGTGCTCACACAGATTGCTTGAATAAATTGTTAAAGAGCATTGACATCAACGCTTTGCGTCGTAGTCAGGCTGCGTATTCTACGCAAACCAGATTCGAAGTCAAGCACATATTTATGCTTTATTCAGGACGTTTAAAAAGTAACCTAAGTTCTTTTTAAACACCTTACTGAGCGGCTGTTGCCGTGTCAGTGAGGACGCATTATAGAGATCTAACTTTACATGGCAAGTCTTTATTAACAAAACATGTAACCAGACAAAGAGCTGCTCATATAACAGCCAAATAGATCACGTCCACGACCAAACTGCTCGATAAATAACATTCACTCTATGCTTATAATAGCCATCACTCCATATATCGATTATTTTATCCCTACATTTACCTCATAATGAAACTATCATGTCTTTACCTATTGAATATACCCGCTTAAACCTATTAGTCGCCGAGAAAACCAAACGCCAACGACAATACAAAGCTCAACTCCTTGTAATACGCAGCGGTGATATCAACATTCGTTTAGGTAAAACACTTATCACAGTCAATCAATCACAATCTATATGGTTACCGCATGACTGCTTATATTCAGTTGAATCATTAGCAACAAGTCAGATTGATATATTATCGTTTTCAGCTCGAGTAACAATTGGTTTACCAACCCGCTTATATCAATCTACAACGCCTTCATTATTACCTTTATTAATAGACGAGCTCACAACAATAGATAAAACCAGTGTTCCAGCTCAGCATTTATTTCAAGTATGCTTAGATCAGGTCCATAAATTAACAGAGCATGTTTAAGCTAATGTTATTTTATGGGTAAATTGCGTATAATTAATTTTTCCATTATTTAAATCAATTATGTTTATTTTTAAATGCGAAGGTTTTAATCAAGAACAAGCAACGATTCAAGTTACATCGTTACTGTGGACAGAATCAGGCGAAGTCACCTTTAGCGCTACTGATGATAACTTTGCCTGCTTACTACTAACCCAATGTAAAAGTGATAGTGGTGGTTTTTTCAACCTACTCGCAGGTTGTAAACCTTTGTTGGTAGAACAATGGCTAGAATATTTAGAAGAAAAGCAGTTAATCAAAAAAGTATCACTAGAGCAAGTCGATTATAAAGAAGCTGAATACCCGCTCAAACTAGCCTTTGATGATGAACATGCCAGTACATTACTTGATATGCTATACAAAATAGGTAATTTCAATCGTTTACAAGTTTCTCGCTATTTAAAGAATAGAAACAACATTACCTATCTATCAACCAAGTATGACAAAACAGACTTACAACGCTATCAGCAACTTGGTAAAGCAATTAATTTTATTCTCAGACTAAAGAAATAGCACAAAAAATCATAACTAGTTTGCCTAAACCTTTCAACTTACTTATCTTATCAGCCATTTACATTATGTAGCACTAAAGTGTGATAGTTAATGACTTAAAACAATAGCCAATTATGTTAAGCGAGTGTTAATATCATTACTTATTAACGACAATCGAAATAACACAAGGAAGTGCTGTTTTATGAAGAAGTTACTTGCATATATTGTGCTGAGTACTAGTCTATATGGATGTCAATCGGCACCTAACTACAAATACCAGCCCAGCAAACTAGATAATATTGCTATCGTACGTTATCAAACAATGGCGGATAATTATCAGCATCTGAAATTTGATCGCTACAACTCAATTCTGACAGTCATTTACCAACTGCCAGCCAACAATCTTATCTGGCAACAAGATCAAATAGAAAAACAAACGCATAATACGTTATGTGAAAATAAAAATAGTACCATTTATCGATTGGCGCACAAAGATCATGTAGGCGTGAAATTTGTTTATAAGGGCCAAGGCGGAAAAACCTTAGGCCCTTGGGCTATAGATATCTGTGAACAAAACTAATATAGAGAATGGGTGTTCAGTAACACTAAACACCCATTCTCTATTATGCGGCAGCAAGGTTTTTAATCACTTCTATTTGATTCACTGCATTTAATAATGCCGTTAGTGATGCCGTTAAAATATCGCGGTTAACCGCAACCCCAATAACGGATTGTGTTGCAGTTTTCAGTTGTAAATAAGCAATTGCATCGGCATCTGCACCTTTACTTAATGCATGCTCACTAAAATTAACTACATCAAATTCAATATTAAAATGTTGTTTTAGCGCTTGTATAAAGGCTGTTAAGGCTCCATTCCCCTCACCTGTGATCGCTTTTAATTCTCCAGAATTTTCAAGTTGAGCCTGTATTTTATCTATATTGCCATGACTAACGTTATATTCCATTAACTTATAAAAGTCATCACTACTTCCATAAGTTGATTTAAATAGCTGCCATATTTGCGGGATCATCAACTCACTAGCGGTTGTTTCCGATTTTTGTTGCACCACACTAGAGAATTCAACCTGTAGCCAACGAGGTAACTGCACGCCATATTCTTGTTCAAGTAAATAAGCAATGCCACCTTTACCCGACTGGCTATTTACACGAATAACATGCTTTAACGTTCGATTTAAATCAGTTGGGTCAATAGGTAAATAAGCCACATTCCAAATATCTTCAGGTTTTCTGCGGTCTAGACATTTTTTAATCGCATCCTGATGACTTCCAGAAAAAGCGGTATACACTAATTCACCAACATAAGGATGACGAGGATGAACAGGTAGCTTGGTACATTCCGTTATAGTGGTAATAACATTATCAATATCGCCGAGATTAAGTTTAGGATCGATACCTTGGCTATAAAGGTTCATAGCCATCGTAATAATATCCATATTGCCAGTACGTTCACCATTACCTAATAAGGTACCTTCCACACGGTCTGCTCCCGCCATCACAGCGAGTTCAGCTGCCGCAACAGCACAACCACGATCGTTGTGAGTATGTACACTGACGGTAATGGCTTCTCGACCCTGCACATGTTCACAGAACCATTCGACTTGATCAGCAAACACGTTCGGCGTCGACATTTCGACCGTTGCAGGCAAATTAATAATGACCGGATTTGCCGGTGTTGGCTGCCAAACCGCATTGACCGCATCACAAATATCAACGGCAAAATCCAATTCTGTACCCGAAAAACTTTCCGGTGAATATTCAAACTGCCAGCAAGGCCCAGGATTAGCATCAGCATGCTGTTTAACCCATGTAGCCCCTTGCACCGCTATATCAATTATACCTTGACGATCTTTTTGAAAGACAAGCTCTCTTTGTACTGTTGACGTTGAATTATAAACGTGGATAATCGCCTGTTTCACACCTTTTAGTGCTGCGAATGTTTTTTCGATAAGACTTTCACGCGCTTGGGTTAAAACTTGAATAGTCACATCATCTGGGATCTTATTTTCTTCAATTAACCAGCGGACAAAATCAAAATCCATTTTCGATGCAGCAGGAAAACCAACTTCGATTTGTTTAAAACCCATAGTCAATAAAAGTTGGTAATAACGGCGCTTTTGCGCAACTGTCATCGGCTCAACAAGCGCTTGATTGCCATCGCGTAAATCAACACTACACCATTGCGGAGCCTGAATAATACTCTTATTCGGCCATTGTCGATTAGGCATATTTAGGATTGGGAAAGCTTGGTATTTACTGTGGTTAAATGTAGTCATATTAAAGTCCTTTTACGTATTTACAGTCACATCATCAATGATGAATTAGCGATCATCGCGCTGGGTAAAAACAGCAACTAAGCACCACACTCAAGGCTTAGTTACTGTATCCAAGTCGTATACGTAATAAAGATTTAATTTTTTTATCAACCATCATCGGCACCAAACGTTTATTGACAGAAAGTTTATAATTAAAGTATACGTAAAAACACGCAGATAATGATTGTTTTGTTTGTACTAATCACCTGAACATCAGCAATATATAGCTAAAATATAAACCAACTAAGCTATATATCACCACATTTTGTTTTAAAAGTGCAATTTAAAAATTTGGCTTCAATTATTTTCTGCTCGAGAGAGTGAGAGTATCGCATAATGCCTCTTCGAGCTTTTGCCAAGGTAACTCAATCATGCTAATGATTTCGATCTTACTCGTTTCCAACTCACTGATGGGCATAAAGTCACATTCGCCATTAACACTGTTTATTGAAAAACAGCCTTGTTCGGTCTTAATTACAGCTTTCAAACGCACAACTTCCAAAGGCTCTAATAATGTCGCTAGTGCCATTAAATTAAATACCTGTTGCTGATTGAAAATCCAGCCATAACTAAATAAACCCTGTCCTTCACCATGATTGCGTTCAAAACGCAGATCGGTATCGAGCGCTAACGACTCTTTTTCATGATGATGATGTGTATGGCTATGTTTTAGATGCGCGGATAAATGTTGAGACCGGCGTTTATAATCAAGTGGCAATGCGAGAGTATCAATTGAAAATTCACCGTGATGCGTCCACACGACTGATTTTTTAGCTGGTAATAGTTGTGCAGTAAAGTCCATGAAACAGCGCTTATCTTCACTATTGAGTTGCTCCGTTTTATTCGCCACAAGTACATCAGCCAAGCTGATTTGATCTTGAAAGTGATTATTTTCAACGTATTTACGATCATTAAGATGGATAGGGTCAACCAAGCAGATAGTTGCGTTGAGCGCTAAAACATCACAGTAAAATTCACCCGATAGATCTTTAATCACTTGTTGTAAATGCCCAAGTCCTGTTGGCTCAATCAAGATACGATCAGGCTTTGCTTTACTGATTAACATATTCAATCCCATTTTCATGGGTAGCCCGGCGACGCAACAAAGACAACCGCCTGGAATTTCTTTGACAATAATACGCTGTTCTTGATTGTCTAACGTTTCAGTAAATGCAGATAATAAAGTACCATCAATGCCTATTTGACCAAACTCGTTAACCAATACCCCCCACACTTCACCTTCCGGTTTTTGCTTAAGTAACTGTTGAATAGCGGTTGTTTTACCGACACCAAGAAAACCAGTAATAATATTGGTCGGTATTTTATTTACTTGTTTCGACATTAGACTTCCTATGCATGATTACGGCGATCAAAAAGTGACACTGAAACATCATAATAGATAAGGCATTTTTATAAAATAGGCAGGTATATGAAAATAGTAATTAAGAAAAGCAGCCAGTAAAGGGACAAAAGCGATAAGCTTAGTATTACGAGACAAATATAACCGTGAATAACAGCTGACTACTCACGGTTATTAAATAATAACCAAATGATTAATCAATCAGTTCGTCATCATTCCAATCGTCATCATCATAATTACCACTTGCCAATGCCGCTTGTTCAATCACTTGAGCATAAGCGACAATAAAATCAGGCATCATCTCTAATACGGTATGCGTAAATGTTTCCCATTCACTTTGTTGTAATTGTGCAATTTGTTGCGCAGTACCAGCACAGGAGAAATAACTTAAGCACAAATATGCCATTTGTAATGCTTGATGTATTTCACTATCGTCAGCCAATGAGCTTACTAAACTTTCATAATAAAAAGCAGCACCAATCGCAAAACCAATCGACCAATCATTTAATGCTTCACCGGAGTTAAAGTTGTCCGCAAAATCAGTAGTCTCGATACACTCGGTTGGTAATTTAGCTCCCGTTTCATAGACCTGTTCACTGATCTCATTATAAACAGAGATAATAGCGAATAATTTATCATCCGTAATATTTTTTGGTGCAGCACCGCCAAAGATCATATCCATCCAATCTTCAGTTTCTATTGGTTCAGGTGCAGCAACTAAACCAAAGAAAAAACCTTTCATCGCAATTAATGATAATGTTTCTTTTGGTGTTTCGTCACCAGATAGCCAATCTGATAATAATATTTCATCTTCGCGTGATAATGCTGAACCAGTCATATAAAACCTTTTATTTCACAAATATTTTGTCGTGTTATTTACTGCTTAGTTTACTGGAAAGTAGGCAACAGTGATATTTATTCAATAGAAAGCTGATCTAAAATAGCGCACTCTGAAGAGTTATCGCCCTTACAAGAAGATGCTAATGATAATAGCGTACTGTGCATGCCTTGTAATATTACAATACGTGCTTCGATATCGGTAATTTTTTCTAACGTTAATGCCTTTACCTGAGCCGCTGTACGCTCTTCACTTTTATAGAGGTGTACTAATTCTTTGCATTCTTCAAGATTGAACCCTGCATCTCGTGCCCGCTTCACAAAATTTAACTCATCAATAATGCGTTTATCATAATAACGGTAACCATTATCCCCCCGAATAGGTTCAGAGGTTAAAGCAATACTTTCGTAATAACGGATCGTTTTTGTTGATAAACCAACTTCTTTTGCTACTGAACTAATATTTTTCATCATATAACCTGCTACTTTATTGTTTCAAGGCAATCAAGCTTGTGTAATCGATAATGCTTCAATATATTTATTAGTGAACAAACTTAGGCTGCCAACGCTTAATCAGTAGTGAATTCGACAATACTGCAATACTGCTAAATGCCATTGCCGCACCTGCAATCTCAGGACTTAAATAGCCAGCTGCAGCCAACGGAATACCAATAAGGTTAAAAATAAATGCCCAAAATAAATTTTGTTGGATCTTACGCCAAGTTATTTTCGAAATATCCATTGCTGCCGAAACCAAACGAGGATCATTTCTTAATAAGGTAATATTTGCAGTTTCCAGCGCAACGTCCGAACCAGATCCCATCGCAATGCTAATATCGGCTTGAGCTAATGCAGGCGCATCATTAATCCCATCACCAACCATGGCAACTGTTTTTCCAAGTCGCTGTCGGTCTTGGATATAACTTGATTTATTTTCGGGTTTTACCTGCGCATAATAGTGATCTATTTTTAGTACTTCAGCAATTTTTTCTACTGCCATCGCATTATCACCACTGAGCATTATCGTATTAATCCCAGCGTGTTGTAATAATGCAATCGCAGCCCGACTTTCAACGCGTAAGGTATCAGCAATAATAACTAAACCTACAAGATGACCCTCTATTGCAACCCACATTTCTGAACCGGCATGTTCACTTAACTCAACAAGTAACGAATCTCCAAGTCTAGTGCCTACGCCCTCTGCGAGCATCAATTCGCGATTACCAATCAAAACGGTCTCTTCTTCAACATTCCCTTTAATACCATAGCCGATGATAGTTTCAACTTGAGAGGCGGGTAATAATTTAAGTCGTTTATCTTGCGCATAACCGATGATCGATTTTGCTAACGGATGTTCACTGAACTGTTGAACTGCCGCAGCACTTCTAATTAAAATATCTTCATCATAATCAAAGCAATGTACGGCGGTAACCTTAGGCTTACCCTGTGTTAACGTACCAGTCTTATCTAATATTACATCGGTAATTTTATGTGCTTTTTGTAAGGTATCTATATCTTTAATTAAAATACCTTGTCGTGCAGCAGCCCCAGTCCCAGTAACCAATGCAGCAGGCGTTGCAAGACCCAAAGCACAAGGACAAGCAATAACTAATACCGCCACAGCAGAAATTAAACCATTTTCAAAATCATCAAAGCCGAAATACCAGACTAAAAATGTCAGCGTAGCTATGGTTAATACAACCGGAACAAAAATATTACTTATCTTATCAACTAATTGCTGAAAAGGAGCTTTACCCATTTGGGCAGTTTCGACAAGAGAGATAATTTTATTTAAGCTGGAATCGCTACCAACCGCATTGACCTTTAACAGTAAAACGCCAGTGCCATTAATAGAGCCACCAATAAGTGTTTGTCCGGGCTGTTTTACTACCGGTAGGCTTTCCCCAGTAATCATAGATTCATCTAGTTCGCTTTGACCATCGATAATAACGCCGTCTACTGGTATTTTTTCACCCGCAAGAACCCTAACTTCATCCCCAATGACGACTTCTTCAATAGGGAGTTTTAGCCATTCATCTCCACGTTTTACGTTAGCCACTTCCGGCCTTAACATCATCAGAGCATGAATAGCCGAAGACGTATTTTGTTTCGCATTCTCTTCTAAGAATTTACCAAGACTTATTAAAGTAATAACAACCGCACTGGCTTCAAAATACAGCGCACCTTGTGCACTTTCACCTATCGTTAAAAATAAATATAAACTATAGAAATAAGCAGCACTGGTACCTGTCGCAACAAGCACATCCATGTTTGCAGCACCGTTTTTTAATGAATTATACGCACCTAAATAATAACGACGACCAATAATAAATTGGATTGGTGTGGCTAATAATAATTGCAGCCATACGGGAATAAGGAAGTTAATATCACTGACAAACATAGTCAGCATGCCAGCAACTAAAGGCAACGTTAGTAAAGCAGAAATGATCACAAATAGCAGCTGCTGTTTATTTTTTCTTTTGAATTCAACTTCTCTGGCTAATAAGTTTTCTGTTTGTGACAACATACTCCCGCGATTAACAGTCGCTTTGTAACCTAGATTAATGATCAAGTTAATAATATCCGCGGGAAGGATAGCACCAGAAAAATACGTTACGGTTATTTTCTCGCTCGCAAAGTTAGCATCTACGCTTAATATGTGTTTGTTTACTAATAATTTAGAAACTGTTTTTGCCGCACAATTAGCACAAGACCAACCTCCGACAGAGAGTGATAATGATTCGCTATGATAGTGATATTTTTTATCATCTAAAATAGTTTTAACAGTACGACTTGTTGCGATATCAGTTATATTGATCTGAGCAGTCGCAAGCGCAAAATTAACGCTAGCTTGAATACCGTTTTCAGCATTTAGCGCAGCCTCCAATTTTGATGCACAGCCCGCACATGACATACCATCGATAGCAATTGAAACTGTTTTAGACATAACGAAAAAACCCGATTAGTGATAATATAAATAGAATATAACCTTTACCCTTAGTGTAAGGTCAAGACGTTAATTTCGCGATTTATTATTCAAGGGTTTTGTAACATCTCGTAAAAACGAGATATCCCTAACATTAACAACAATATTTTTATGAAAAATAATCATCATGTAAGAAAATTACTTATATAATTAGAGTACAGCTGAATGAAGCGCCTTAAAACATCTTCATCTGTCTTATATGTAGATTAATTACCAAATTCCATTTAGTAAAAGTGAAAAATAAAATCATGAATCCAACAGAAACGAATGCTTGGCATGCCTTACAAGCACACTATTTAGACATGCAAAAAACAAATATCAGTACTTTGTTTTCGAATGACACTAATAGATTCGAACAATTCTCAAAGCAATTCAATAATGATATTTTATGCGACTTCTCTAAAAATATAATCACCCAATGCACACTGAAAAAATTAACTGCACTTGCGCATGAGATGGATTTACCCGCAGCTATTAATGCGATGGTGTCAGGTGAACAAATCAACCAAACTGAAAAAAGAGCAGTATTACATACAGCACTTAGAAATCGCAGTAATACACCGGTAATGGTTGATGGCGAAGATATAATGCCAGCTATAAATGCGGTCCTAATTCAAATGAAAGCATTTTGTCAGGACATCATTAGTGGAAATTGGAAAGGATATACAGGTAAATCAATTACAGATATCGTCAATATCGGTATTGGTGGCTCTGACTTAGGTCCATACATGGTTACTGAAGCATTAAAACCATATAAAAACCATCTAAACATGCACTTTGTTTCAAATGTTGACGGTACACATATAGCAGAAACATTAAAAGGCTTAAATCCTGAAACAACATTATTTTTAATTGCATCAAAAACATTTACGACACAAGAAACAATGACAAATGCACACAGTGCACGATCATGGTTCTTGGCGAATGCTGAAAGTGAAGAGCATGTTGCATCTCACTTTGCAGCATTATCAACAAATGCAGTCGCTGTTCAAGCGTTTGGTATCGATACCAAAAATATGTTCGAGTTTTGGGATTGGGTTGGCGGTCGCTATTCACTTTGGTCAGCAATTGGTTTATCGATTGCACTTAGTATTGGCTTCGATAATTTCGAAGAGTTACTCAGCGGTGCACATGAAATGGATAAGCATTTTATTGAAACACCGTTGGAAGATAATATCCCAGTTATTTTGGCATTAATTGGGGTTTGGTATAACAACTTTTTCGGTGCTGAAAGCGAAGCTATTTTACCTTACGATCAGTATATGCATCGTTTTGCTGCTTATTTCCAGCAAGGTAATATGGAATCAAATGGTAAGAGTGTTGATCGTGATGGCAAAGCCGTTGATTACCAAACAGGTCCTATTATCTGGGGTGAACCAGGGACAAACGGTCAACATGCTTTCTATCAATTAATCCACCAAGGCACAAAACTTATCCCATGTGATTTTATTGCACCAGCACAATCACATAATAAGATCTCAGATCATCATGTAAAACTAATGTCTAACTTCTTTGCACAAACAGAAGCGTTAGCGTTCGGTAAATCAAAACAAACAGTGATTGATGAATTAACAGATTCTGGTATGTCAGAAGCAGACATTGCCACACTAGCTGAGTTTAAAACATTTAAAGGCAATAACCCAACCAACTCTATTTTATTCAAACAACTGACACCTAAAACACTTGGTTCGTTGTTAGCCATGTATGAACATAAGATCTTCACACAAGGTATTATATGGAATATTTTTAGTTTTGATCAATGGGGGGTTGAATTAGGTAAGCAATTAGCCAATCAAATTTTACCAGAATTAAATGATGATCAATTAATTGATAGTCATGATAGTTCTACGAATGGTTTAATCAATACCTTCAAGGCATGGCGTTAATCCATTAACGATAAAGATATTACGCTCTACTTAGCCTAATAAAAATACACAAAAACCAGCCGCCGGCTGGTTTTTTATTGTCTATCACTTGGCTTGATTCAGCCAGAGTAAAGTTTGTAATTTAACATAAGCAATATCCCTACCTTTAAATTACAGACACAAAAAAGCCGATATCATTACTGATATCGGCTCTCTAATTTGGCGCTTGGCGATGCCCTACTCTCACATGGGGAAGCCCCACACTACCATCGGCGTTATTACGTTTCACTACTGAGTTCGGAATGGGATCAGGTGGTACCGCAACACTATGGTCACCAAGCAAATCTGGTTTGCTTTCATGTTGTATCTTTAAAATCTGAAAAGCTATAAATAAAGAAGTCTTTAAAACATAAAGTGTTCTGTCTATTCTTAAGTCGATATTTCAATTAATCATACTTTAATTTGTATGGTTAAGCCTCACGGGTAATTAGTACAAGTTAGCTCAATGCCTCACAGCACTTACACACCTTGCCTATCAACGTTGTAGTCTCCAACGGCCCTTCAGGGGACTTAAAGTCCCAGTGAGAACTCATCTCGAGGCCTGCTTCCCGCTTAGATGCTTTCAGCGGTTATCAGTTCCGAACTTAGCTACCGGGCAATGCTATTGGCATAACAACCCGAACACCAGTGGTTCGTCCACTCCGGTCCTCTCGTACTAGGAGCAGCTCCTCTCAATTCTCAAACGCCCACGGCAGATAGGGACCGAACTGTCTCACGACGTTCTAAACCCAGCTCGCGTACCACTTTAAATGGCGAACAGCCATACCCTTGGGACCAACTTCAGCCCCAGGATGTGATGAGCCGACATCGAGGTGCCAAACACCGCCGTCGATATGAACTCTTGGGCGGTATCAGCCTGTTATCCCCGGAGTACCTTTTATCCGTTGAGCGATGGCCCTTCCATTCAGAACCACCGGATCACTAAGACCTACTTTCGTACCTGCTCGACGTGTCTGTCTCGCAGTTAAGCTGGCTTATGCCTTTGCACTAACCACATGATGTCCAACCATGTTTAGCCAACCTTCGTGCTCCTCCGTTACTCTTTGGGAGGAGACCGCCCCAGTCAAACTACCCACCAGACACTGTCCGCAATCCCGATAAGGGACCTACGTTAGAACATCAAACGTACAAGGGTGGTATTTCAAGGTTGACTCCACATCATCTAGCGACAATGCTTCAACGTCTCCCACCTATCCTACACATGTAGGTTCAATGTTCAGTGCCAAGCTATAGTAAAGGTTCACGGGGTCTTTCCGTCTAGCCGCGGGTACACTGCATCTTAACAGCGATTTCAATTTCACTGAGTCTCGGGTGGAGACAGCGTGGCCATCATTACGCCATTCGTGCAGGTCGGAACTTACCCGACAAGGAATTTCGCTACCTTAGGACCGTTATAGTTACGGCCGCCGTTTACCGGGGCTTCGATCATGAGCTTCGACCTAAGTCTAACCCAATCAATTAACCTTCCGGCACCGGGCAGGCGTCACACCGTATACGTCATCTTTCGATTTTGCACAGTGCTGTGTTTTTAATAAACAGTTGCAGCCACCATTTCTCTGCGACCGACAATAGCTTACGGAGCAAGTCCTTCACCATCATCGGCGTACCTTCTCCCGAAGTTACGGTACCATTTTGCCTAGTTCCTTCACCCGAGTTCTCTCAAGCGCCTTAGTATTCTCTACCTAACCACCTGTGTCGGTTTGGGGTACGATTCTCTTATATCTGAAGCTTAGAGGTTTTTCCTGGAAGCCGGGTATCAACTACTTCATCTCCGTAGAGACTCGTCATCAGCTCTCAGCCTTAATGTGCGCCCGGATTTACCTAAGCACACAGCCTACAACCTTAAACATGGACAACCATCGCCATGCTAGCCTAACCTTCTCCGTCACCCCATCGCAATATAAGTGAGTACAGGAATATTAACCTGTTTCCCATCGACTACGCCTTTCGGCCTCGCCTTAGGGGTCGACTCACCCTGCCCCGATTAACGTTGGACAGGAACCCTTGGTCTTTCGGCGTGGAGGTTTTTCACCCCCATTATCGTTACTCATGTCAACATTCGCACTTCTGATACCTCCAGCAAGCTTCTCAACTCACCTTCGACGGCTTACAGAACGCTCCTCTACCATGCAAGAACAAGTCTTGCATCCGTAGCTTCGGTGGTATGTTTAGCCCCGTTAAATCTTCCGCGCAGACCGACTCGACCAGTGAGCTATTACGCTTTCTTTAAAAGATGGCTGCTTCTAAGCCAACTTCCTGGCTGTCTGAGCCTTTCCACATCGTTTCCCACTTAACATACACTTTGGGACCTTAGCTGACGGTCTGGGTTGTTTCCCTTTCCACGACGGACGTTAGCACCCGCCGTGTGTCTCCCGCGATTGAACTTATTGGTATTCGGAGTTTGCAAAGGGTTGGTAAGTCGGGATGACCCCCTAGCCTTAACAGTGCTCTACCCCCAATAGTTAGACGCGAGGCGCTACCTAAATAGCTTTCGAGGAGAACCAGCTATCTCCCGGTTTGATTGGCCTTTCACCCCCAGCCACAAGTCATCCGCTAATTTTTCAACATTAGTCGGTTCGGTCCTCCAGTTGATGTTACTCAACCTTCAACCTGCCCATGGCTAGATCACCGGGTTTCGGGTCTAATCCCAGCAACTATTCGCGCAGTTAACACTCGGTTTCCCTACGGCTCCGCTATTCGCTTAACCTTGCTACTGAAATTAAGTCGTTGACCCATTATACAAAAGGTACGCAGTCACAGAACAAGTCTGCTCCCACTGCTTGTACGTATACGGTTTCAGGTTCTATTTCACTCCCCTCACAGGGGTTCTTTTCGCCTTTCCCTCACGGTACTGGTTCACTATCGGTCAGTCAGTAGTATTTAGCCTTGGAAGATGGTCCTCCCATATTCAAACAGCATATCACGTGTGCCGTCCTACTCGATTTCACAGTAAGGTCGTTTTCATGTACGGGACTATCACCCTGTATCGTGAAACTTTCCAGAATCTTCCACTAACTTCCAAACTGCTTAAGGGCTAGACCCCGTTCGCTCGCCGCTACTAAGGGTATCTCTATTGATTTCTTTTCCTCGGGGTACTTAGATGTTTCAGTTCTCCCGGTTCGCTTCGCAACGCTATGTATTCACGTTACGATACTCTACAAAGTAGAGTGGGTTCCCCCATTCGGAAATCTGTGGATTAACGCTTTTTATCAACTCCCCACAGCTTAACGCAGATTAACACGTCCTTCATCGCCTCTGACTGCCTAGGCATCCACCGTATACGCTTAGTCACTTAACCATACAATCTAAAGTCGACTGTACAATTGAAATAACTAGGTATTATCTAGTTTTTTTCGCCTCAAGAATACTCAAGAACACTATATTGTTATTACCGAAGTAATAACGTGTTTTAAGAACTTCTTTATTTATTCAGCTTTCCAAATTTTTAAAGAGCATTTGCTAAAAAGCAAAGATAAACAAGCGATTGCTTATCTTTGCTTACTAGCGTCTTACTATTAGTAAGACATACTATTCAACTTTCTATTCAAGCAATTTGTGTGGGCACTTACAAAAATTAACAACTTTACGTAAGGAGGTGATCCAGCCCCAGGTTCCCCTAGGGCTACCTTGTTACGACTTCACCCCAGTCATGAACCACACCGTGGTCATCGCCCTCCCGAAGGTTAAGCTAATGACTTCTGGTGCAGCCCACTCCCATGGTGTGACGGGCGGTGTGTACAAGGCCCGGGAACGTATTCACCGTGACATTCTGATTCACGATTACTAGCGATTCCGACTTCATGGGGTCGAGTTGCAGACCCCAATCCGGACTACGACGCACTTTATGGGATTCGCTTACCATTGCTGGTTTGCAGCCCTTTGTATGCGCCATTGTAGCACGTGTGTAGCCCTACTCGTAAGGGCCATGATGACTTGACGTCGTCCCCACCTTCCTCCGGTTTATCACCGGCAGTCTCCTTAGAGTTCCCACCATTACGTGCTGGCAAATAAGGATAAGGGTTGCGCTCGTTGCGGGACTTAACCCAACATTTCACAACACGAGCTGACGACAGCCATGCAGCACCTGTCTCATAGTTCCCGAAGGCACCAATCCATCTCTGGAAAGTTCTATGGATGTCAAGAGTAGGTAAGGTTCTTCGCGTTGCATCGAATTAAACCACATGCTCCACCGCTTGTGCGGGCCCCCGTCAATTCATTTGAGTTTTAACCTTGCGGCCGTACTCCCCAGGCGGTCTACTTAATGCGTTAGCTTAAGAGCCCAGTTCTCAAGGAACCAAACTCCGAGTAGACATCGTTTACGGCGTGGACTACCGGGGTATCTAATCCCGTTTGCTACCCACGCTTTCGCATCTGAGCGTCAGTTACTTGCCAGGTGGCCGCCTTCGCCACTGGTATTCCTTCAGATCTCTACGCATTTCACCGCTACACCTGAAATTCTACCACCCTCTCAAGAACTCTAGTTTGCCAGTTCGAAATGCAGTTCCCAGGTTGAGCCCGGGGCTTTCACATCTCGCTTAACAAACCGCCTGCATGCGCTTTACGCCCAGTAATTCCGATTAACGCTTGCACCCTCCGTATTACCGCGGCTGCTGGCACGGAGTTAGCCGGTGCTTCTTCTGCGAGTAACGTCACAGCAGTAGAGTATTAATCTACTGCCTTTCCTCCTCGCTGAAAGTACTTTACAACCCTAAGGCCTTCTTCATACACGCGGTATGGCTGCATCAGGGTTTCCCCCATTGTGCAATATTCCCCACTGCTGCCTCCCGTAGGAGTCTGGACCGTGTCTCAGTTCCAGTGTGGCTGATCATCCTCTCAGACCAGCTAGGGATCGTCGCCTTGGTGAGCTCTTACCTCACCAACAAGCTAATCCCACTTGGGCTCATCTAGTCGCGAGAGCTTTCAAGAAGAGGCCCCCTTTCACCCGTAGGTCGTATGCGGTATTAGCAGTCGTTTCCAACTGTTGTCCCCCTCGACTAGGCAGATTCCCAAGCATTACTCACCCGTCCGCCGCTCGACGCCAGAATAGCAAGCTATTCTTCGTTTCCGCTCGACTTGCATGTGTTAAGCCTACCGCCAGCGTTCAATCTGAGCCATGATCAAACTCTTCAATTAAAAGTTTTTGACTAATCAACGATGTTGATTAAGTCGGCTCAATGAATTCTGTACTTCAACAACAAACCGAGGTTTGTTGTTTATAAAACCAAATCTTTCGATTTAATTTAATGTTCACAATTACATTGATATAATTTTTGGTCATTATATCTCTGCAAGTGCTCACACAGATTGCTTGAATAAATTGTTAAAGAGCATTGACATCAACGCTTTGCGTCTTAGTCAGGCTGCGTATTCTACGCAAACCAGATTCGAAGTCAAGCACATATTTATGCTTTATTCAGGACGTTTAAAAAGTAACCTAAGTTCTTTTTAAACACCTTACTGAGCGGCTCTTGCCGTGTCAGTGGGATGCATTATAGGGATTTAGATCACATTAGCAATCCATTTTATGCACTTATATTGATTTAATATTTAGTGCAGGAAAAACCAGCAATAACACGTGCATTAACGATCACGATTCATACGAACGGTGATAATTACAGCATAATATGATTGGCCTGAACTTGCGTTACAGATTTACTTTAAGGGTAATACTATCGAGCAAGGATATTAAGTTTAGTCCTTAGCGTCCAATTACGCCATTTTACAGCCAAAATAAAACGGTTTTAGCATAAATAAATTATTACACGTGTATATTCCGCGATAATAAGACCCGATATTCAGTTCAGCGAAAGAGAACTGCGTATTTTTACAAGCTAGCACCTGTACATTATCGCTGACTTTAATTAATCCAACTTTAAATACACAAAAACCAGCCATCGGCTGGTTTTTTATTAGTTGGAATACGTTTATAGCAACCAACGCTGCTGGTTAAGCTCGGTATTTTTAATTCAAACGCGCAATAATCACATCACAGGTGTAAATTACAGACACAAAAAAGCCGATATCATTACTGATATCGGCTCTCTCTAATTTGGCGCTTGGCGATGCCCTACTCTCACATGGGGAAGCCCCACACTACCATCGGCGTTATTACGTTTCACTACTGAGTTCGGAATGGGATCAGGTGGTACCGCAACACTATGGTCACCAAGCAAATCTGGTTTGCTTTCAAGTTGTATCTTTAAAATCTGAAAAGCTATAAATAAAGAAGTCTTTAAAACCTATCTTTCGATAAATAGTAGTGTTCAATCTATTCTTAAGTCGATATTTCAATTAATCATACTTTAATTTGTATGGTTAAGCCTCACGGGTAATTAGTACAAGTTAGCTCAATGCCTCACAGCACTTACACACCTTGCCTATCAACGTTGTAGTCTCCAACGGCCCTTCAGGGGACTTAAAGTCCCAGTGAGAACTCATCTCGAGGCCTGCTTCCCGCTTAGATGCTTTCAGCGGTTATCAGTTCCGAACTTAGCTACCGGGCAATGCTATTGGCATAACAACCCGAACACCAGTGGTTCGTCCACTCCGGTCCTCTCGTACTAGGAGCAGCTCCTCTCAATTCTCAAACGCCCACGGCAGATAGGGACCGAACTGTCTCACGACGTTCTAAACCCAGCTCGCGTACCACTTTAAATGGCGAACAGCCATACCCTTGGGACCAACTTCAGCCCCAGGATGTGATGAGCCGACATCGAGGTGCCAAACACCGCCGTCGATATGAACTCTTGGGCGGTATCAGCCTGTTATCCCCGGAGTACCTTTTATCCGTTGAGCGATGGCCCTTCCATTCAGAACCACCGGATCACTAAGACCTACTTTCGTACCTGCTCGACGTGTCTGTCTCGCAGTTAAGCTGGCTTATGCCTTTGCACTAACCACATGATGTCCAACCATGTTTAGCCAACCTTCGTGCTCCTCCGTTACTCTTTGGGAGGAGACCGCCCCAGTCAAACTACCCACCAGACACTGTCCGCAATCCCGATAAGGGACCTACGTTAGAACATCAAACGTACAAGGGTGGTATTTCAAGGTTGACTCCACATCATCTAGCGACAATGCTTCAACGTCTCCCACCTATCCTACACATGTAGGTTCAATGTTCAGTGCCAAGCTATAGTAAAGGTTCACGGGGTCTTTCCGTCTAGCCGCGGGTACACTGCATCTTAACAGCGATTTCAATTTCACTGAGTCTCGGGTGGAGACAGCGTGGCCATCATTACGCCATTCGTGCAGGTCGGAACTTACCCGACAAGGAATTTCGCTACCTTAGGACCGTTATAGTTACGGCCGCCGTTTACCGGGGCTTCGATCATGAGCTTCGACCTAAGTCTAACCCAATCAATTAACCTTCCGGCACCGGGCAGGCGTCACACCGTATACGTCATCTTTCGATTTTGCACAGTGCTGTGTTTTTAATAAACAGTTGCAGCCACCATTTCTCTGCGACCGACAATAGCTTACGGAGCAAGTCCTTCACCATCATCGGCGTACCTTCTCCCGAAGTTACGGTACCATTTTGCCTAGTTCCTTCACCCGAGTTCTCTCAAGCGCCTTAGTATTCTCTACCTAACCACCTGTGTCGGTTTGGGGTACGATTCTCTTATATCTGAAGCTTAGAGGTTTTTCCTGGAAGCCGGGTATCAACTACTTCATCTCCGTAGAGACTCGTCATCAGCTCTCAGCCTTAATGTGCGCCCGGATTTACCTAAGCACACAGCCTACAACCTTAAACATGGACAACCATCGCCATGCTAGCCTAACCTTCTCCGTCACCCCATCGCAATATAAGTGAGTACAGGAATATTAACCTGTTTCCCATCGACTACGCCTTTCGGCCTCGCCTTAGGGGTCGACTCACCCTGCCCCGATTAACGTTGGACAGGAACCCTTGGTCTTTCGGCGTGGAGGTTTTTCACCCCCATTATCGTTACTCATGTCAACATTCGCACTTCTGATACCTCCAGCAAGCTTCTCAACTCACCTTCGACGGCTTACAGAACGCTCCTCTACCATGCAAAGAACAAGTCTTTGCATCCGTAGCTTCGGTGGTATGTTTAGCCCCGTTAAATCTTCCGCGCAGACCGACTCGACCAGTGAGCTATTACGCTTTCTTTAAAAGATGGCTGCTTCTAAGCCAACTTCCTGGCTGTCTGAGCCTTTCCACATCGTTTCCCACTTAACATACACTTTGGGACCTTAGCTGACGGTCTGGGTTGTTTCCCTTTCCACGACGGACGTTAGCACCCGCCGTGTGTCTCCCGCGATTGAACTTATTGGTATTCGGAGTTTGCAAAGGGTTGGTAAGTCGGGATGACCCCCTAGCCTTAACAGTGCTCTACCCCCAATAGTTAGACGCGAGGCGCTACCTAAATAGCTTTCGAGGAGAACCAGCTATCTCCCGGTTTGATTGGCCTTTCACCCCCAGCCACAAGTCATCCGCTAATTTTTCAACATTAGTCGGTTCGGTCCTCCAGTTGATGTTACTCAACCTTCAACCTGCCCATGGCTAGATCACCGGGTTTCGGGTCTAATCCCAGCAACTATTCGCGCAGTTAACACTCGGTTTCCCTACGGCTCCGCTATTCGCTTAACCTTGCTACTGAAATTAAGTCGTTGACCCATTATACAAAAGGTACGCAGTCACAGAACAAGTCTGCTCCCACTGCTTGTACGTATACGGTTTCAGGTTCTATTTCACTCCCCTCACAGGGGTTCTTTTCGCCTTTCCCTCACGGTACTGGTTCACTATCGGTCAGTCAGTAGTATTTAGCCTTGGAAGATGGTCCTCCCATATTCAAACAGCATATCACGTGTGCCGTCCTACTCGATTTCACAGTAAGGTCGTTTTCATGTACGGGACTATCACCCTGTATCGTGAAACTTTCCAGAATCTTCCACTAACTTCCAAACTGCTTAAGGGCTAGACCCCGTTCGCTCGCCGCTACTAAGGGTATCTCTATTGATTTCTTTTCCTCGGGGTACTTAGATGTTTCAGTTCTCCCGGTTCGCTTCGCAACGCTATGTATTCACGTTACGATACTCTACAAAGTAGAGTGGGTTCCCCCATTCGGAAATCTGTGGATTAACGCTTTTTATCAACTCCCCACAGCTTAACGCAGATTAACACGTCCTTCATCGCCTCTGACTGCCTAGGCATCCACCGTATACGCTTAGTCACTTAACCATACAATCTAAAGTCGACCGTACAATTGAAATAACTAGGTATTATCTAGTTTTTTTCGCCTCAAGAATACTCAAGAACACTATATTGTTATTACCGAAGTAATAACGTGTTTTAAGAACTTCTTTATTTATTCAGCTTTCCAAATTTTTAAAGAGCAATTTGCTAAAAAGCAAAGATAAACAAGCGATTGCTTATCTTTGCTTACTAGCGTCTTACTATTAGTAAGACATACTATTCAACTTTCTATTCAAGCAATTTGTGTGGGCACTTACAAAAATTAACAACTTTACGTAAGGAGGTGATCCAGCCCCAGGTTCCCCTAGGGCTACCTTGTTACGACTTCACCCCAGTCATGAACCACACCGTGGTCATCGCCCTCCCGAAGGTTAAGCTAATGACTTCTGGTGCAGCCCACTCCCATGGTGTGACGGGCGGTGTGTACAAGGCCCGGGAACGTATTCACCGTGACATTCTGATTCACGATTACTAGCGATTCCGACTTCATGGGGTCGAGTTGCAGACCCCAATCCGGACTACGACGCACTTTATGGGATTCGCTTACCATTGCTGGTTTGCAGCCCTTTGTATGCGCCATTGTAGCACGTGTGTAGCCCTACTCGTAAGGGCCATGATGACTTGACGTCGTCCCCACCTTCCTCCGGTTTATCACCGGCAGTCTCCTTAGAGTTCCCACCATTACGTGCTGGCAAATAAGGATAAGGGTTGCGCTCGTTGCGGGACTTAACCCAACATTTCACAACACGAGCTGACGACAGCCATGCAGCACCTGTCTCATAGTTCCCGAAGGCACCAATCCATCTCTGGAAAGTTCTATGGATGTCAAGAGTAGGTAAGGTTCTTCGCGTTGCATCGAATTAAACCACATGCTCCACCGCTTGTGCGGGCCCCCGTCAATTCATTTGAGTTTTAACCTTGCGGCCGTACTCCCCAGGCGGTCTACTTAATGCGTTAGCTTAAGAGCCCAGTTCTCAAGGAACCAAACTCCGAGTAGACATCGTTTACGGCGTGGACTACCGGGGTATCTAATCCCGTTTGCTACCCACGCTTTCGCATCTGAGCGTCAGTTACTTGCCAGGTGGCCGCCTTCGCCACTGGTATTCCTTCAGATCTCTACGCATTTCACCGCTACACCTGAAATTCTACCACCCTCTCAAGAACTCTAGTTTGCCAGTTCGAAATGCAGTTCCCAGGTTGAGCCCGGGGCTTTCACATCTCGCTTAACAAACCGCCTGCATGCGCTTTACGCCCAGTAATTCCGATTAACGCTTGCACCCTCCGTATTACCGCGGCTGCTGGCACGGAGTTAGCCGGTGCTTCTTCTGCGAGTAACGTCACAGCAGTAGAGTATTAATCTACTGCCTTTCCTCCTCGCTGAAAGTACTTTACAACCCTAAGGCCTTCTTCATACACGCGGTATGGCTGCATCAGGGTTTCCCCCATTGTGCAATATTCCCCACTGCTGCCTCCCGTAGGAGTCTGGACCGTGTCTCAGTTCCAGTGTGGCTGATCATCCTCTCAGACCAGCTAGGGATCGTCGCCTTGGTGAGCTCTTACCTCACCAACAAGCTAATCCCACTTGGGCTCATCTAGTCGCGAGAGCTTTCAAGAAGAGGCCCCCTTTCACCCGTAGGTCGTATGCGGTATTAGCAGTCGTTTCCAACTGTTGTCCCCCTCGACTAGGCAGATTCCCAAGCATTACTCACCCGTCCGCCGCTCGACGCCAGAATAGCAAGCTATTCTTCGTTTCCGCTCGACTTGCATGTGTTAAGCCTACCGCCAGCGTTCAATCTGAGCCATGATCAAACTCTTCAATTAAAAGTTTTTGACTAATCAACGATGTTGATTAAGTCGGCTCAATGAATTCTGTACTTCAACAACAAACCGAGGTTTGTTGTTTATAAAACCAAATCTTTCGATTTAATTTAATGTTCACAATTACATTGATATAATTTTTGGTCATTATATCTCTGCAAGTGCTCACACAGATTGCTTGAATAAATTGTTAAAGAGCATTGACATCAACGCTTTGCGTCTTAGTCAGGCTGCGTATTCTACGCAAACCAGATTCGAAGTCAAGCACATATTTATGCTTTATTCAGGACGTTTAAAAAGTAACCTAAGTTCTTTTTAAACACCTTACTGAGCGGCTCTTGCCGTGTCAGTGGGATGCATTATAGGGATTTAGATCACATTAGCAATCCATTTTATGCACTTATATTGATTTAATATTTAGTGCAGGAAAAACCAGCAATAACACGCGTATTAACGATCACGATTCATACGAACGACTACTATTACAGCATTCAATTCCCTACAGCCTTACTAATACCAATTCGTCTCATGGATAAAAAATACTAACCAAATCTATTAATCTAGTTCTGTCCCGGAACAGAGCGCGACTATAATTAGCCAAAATAATCAGCGTTGAGCATAAAATAACTTTTTTGCTCATTATATTCAGTGAATATAAGGCCCAACATTCACTCAAGCTAAAAATAACGGTGCGTGTTCACAAGCGAATTGACTACGAAGAGCCGTTCCTTTTGACTAATCGAACGCCAGTTACACAAAAACCAGCCATCGGCTGGTTTTTTATTAGTTGGAATACGTTTATAGCAACCAACGCTGCTGGTTAAGCTCGGTATTTTTAATTCAAACGCGCAATAATCACATCACAGGTGTAAATTACAGACACAAAAAAGCCGATATCATCGCTGATATCGGCTCTCTAATTTGGCGCTTGGCGATGCCCTACTCTCACATGGGGAAGCCCCACACTACCATCGGCGTTATTACGTTTCACTACTGAGTTCGGAATGGGATCAGGTGGTACCGCAACACTATGGTCACCAAGCAAATTTGGTTTGCTTTCAAGTTGTATCTTTAAAATCTGAAAAGCTATAAATAAAGAAGTCTTTAAAACATAAAGTGTTCTGTCTATTCTTAAGTCGATATTTCAATTAATCATACTTTAATTTGTATGGTTAAGCCTCACGGGTAATTAGTACAAGTTAGCTCAATGCCTCACAGCACTTACACACCTTGCCTATCAACGTTGTAGTCTCCAACGGCCCTTCAGGGGACTTAAAGTCCCAGTGAGAACTCATCTCGAGGCCTGCTTCCCGCTTAGATGCTTTCAGCGGTTATCAGTTCCGAACTTAGCTACCGGGCAATGCTATTGGCATAACAACCCGAACACCAGTGGTTCGTCCACTCCGGTCCTCTCGTACTAGGAGCAGCTCCTCTCAATTCTCAAACGCCCACGGCAGATAGGGACCGAACTGTCTCACGACGTTCTAAACCCAGCTCGCGTACCACTTTAAATGGCGAACAGCCATACCCTTGGGACCAACTTCAGCCCCAGGATGTGATGAGCCGACATCGAGGTGCCAAACACCGCCGTCGATATGAACTCTTGGGCGGTATCAGCCTGTTATCCCCGGAGTACCTTTTATCCGTTGAGCGATGGCCCTTCCATTCAGAACCACCGGATCACTAAGACCTACTTTCGTACCTGCTCGACGTGTCTGTCTCGCAGTTAAGCTGGCTTATGCCTTTGCACTAACCACATGATGTCCAACCATGTTTAGCCAACCTTCGTGCTCCTCCGTTACTCTTTGGGAGGAGACCGCCCCAGTCAAACTACCCACCAGACACTGTCCGCAATCCCGATAAGGGACCTACGTTAGAACATCAAACGTACAAGGGTGGTATTTCAAGGTTGACTCCACATCATCTAGCGACAATGCTTCAACGTCTCCCACCTATCCTACACATGTAGGTTCAATGTTCAGTGCCAAGCTATAGTAAAGGTTCACGGGGTCTTTCCGTCTAGCCGCGGGTACACTGCATCTTAACAGCGATTTCAATTTCACTGAGTCTCGGGTGGAGACAGCGTGGCCATCATTACGCCATTCGTGCAGGTCGGAACTTACCCGACAAGGAATTTCGCTACCTTAGGACCGTTATAGTTACGGCCGCCGTTTACCGGGGCTTCGATCATGAGCTTCGACCTAAGTCTAACCCAATCAATTAACCTTCCGGCACCGGGCAGGCGTCACACCGTATACGTCATCTTTCGATTTTGCACAGTGCTGTGTTTTTAATAAACAGTTGCAGCCACCATTTCTCTGCGACCGACAATAGCTTACGGAGCAAGTCCTTCACCATCATCGGCGTACCTTCTCCCGAAGTTACGGTACCATTTTGCCTAGTTCCTTCACCCGAGTTCTCTCAAGCGCCTTAGTATTCTCTACCTAACCACCTGTGTCGGTTTGGGGTACGATTCTCTTATATCTGAAGCTTAGAGGTTTTTCCTGGAAGCCGGGTATCAACTACTTCATCTCCGTAGAGACTCGTCATCAGCTCTCAGCCTTAATGTGCGCCCGGATTTACCTAAGCACACAGCCTACAACCTTAAACATGGACAACCATCGCCATGCTAGCCTAACCTTCTCCGTCACCCCATCGCAATATAAGTGAGTACAGGAATATTAACCTGTTTCCCATCGACTACGCCTTTCGGCCTCGCCTTAGGGGTCGACTCACCCTGCCCCGATTAACGTTGGACAGGAACCCTTGGTCTTTCGGCGTGGAGGTTTTTCACCCCCATTATCGTTACTCATGTCAACATTCGCACTTCTGATACCTCCAGCAAGCTTCTCAACTCACCTTCGACGGCTTACAGAACGCTCCTCTACCATGCAAGAACAAGTCTTGCATCCGTAGCTTCGGTGGTATGTTTAGCCCCGTTAAATCTTCCGCGCAGACCGACTCGACCAGTGAGCTATTACGCTTTCTTTAAAAGATGGCTGCTTCTAAGCCAACTTCCTGGCTGTCTGAGCCTTTCCACATCGTTTCCCACTTAACATACACTTTGGGACCTTAGCTGACGGTCTGGGTTGTTTCCCTTTCCACGACGGACGTTAGCACCCGCCGTGTGTCTCCCGCGATTGAACTTATTGGTATTCGGAGTTTGCAAAGGGTTGGTAAGTCGGGATGACCCCCTAGCCTTAACAGTGCTCTACCCCCAATAGTTAGACGCGAGGCGCTACCTAAATAGCTTTCGAGGAGAACCAGCTATCTCCCGGTTTGATTGGCCTTTCACCCCCAGCCACAAGTCATCCGCTAATTTTTCAACATTAGTCGGTTCGGTCCTCCAGTTGATGTTACTCAACCTTCAACCTGCCCATGGCTAGATCACCGGGTTTCGGGTCTAATCCCAGCAACTATTCGCGCAGTTAACACTCGGTTTCCCTACGGCTCCGCTATTCGCTTAACCTTGCTACTGAAATTAAGTCGTTGACCCATTATACAAAAGGTACGCAGTCACAGAACAAGTCTGCTCCCACTGCTTGTACGTATACGGTTTCAGGTTCTATTTCACTCCCCTCACAGGGGTTCTTTTCGCCTTTCCCTCACGGTACTGGTTCACTATCGGTCAGTCAGTAGTATTTAGCCTTGGAAGATGGTCCTCCCATATTCAAACAGCATATCACGTGTGCCGTCCTACTCGATTTCACAGTAAGGTCGTTTTCATGTACGGGACTATCACCCTGTATCGTGAAACTTTCCAGAATCTTCCACTAACTTCCAAACTGCTTAAGGGCTAGACCCCGTTCGCTCGCCGCTACTAAGGGTATCTCTATTGATTTCTTTTCCTCGGGGTACTTAGATGTTTCAGTTCTCCCGGTTCGCTTCGCAACGCTATGTATTCACGTTACGATACTCTACAAAGTAGAGTGGGTTCCCCCATTCGGAAATCTGTGGATTAACGCTTTTTATCAACTCCCCACAGCTTAACGCAGATTAACACGTCCTTCATCGCCTCTGACTGCCTAGGCATCCACCGTATACGCTTAGTCACTTAACCATACAATCTAAAGTCGACCGTACAATTGAAATAACTAGGTATTATCTAGTTTTTTTCGCCTCAAGAATACTCAAGAACACTATATTGTTATTGCCGAAGCAATAACGTGTTTTAAGAACTTCTTTATTTATTCAGCTTTCCAAATTTTTAAAGAGCAATTTGCTAAAAAGCAAAGATAAACAAGCGATTGCTTATCTTTGCTTACTAGCGTCTTACTATTAGTAAGACATACTATTCAACTTTCTATTCAAGCAATTTGTGTGGGCACTTACAAAAATTAACAACTTTACGTAAGGAGGTGATCCAGCCCCAGGTTCCCCTAGGGCTACCTTGTTACGACTTCACCCCAGTCATGAACCACACCGTGGTCATCGCCCTCCCGAAGGTTAAGCTAATGACTTCTGGTGCAGCCCACTCCCATGGTGTGACGGGCGGTGTGTACAAGGCCCGGGAACGTATTCACCGTGACATTCTGATTCACGATTACTAGCGATTCCGACTTCATGGGGTCGAGTTGCAGACCCCAATCCGGACTACGACGCACTTTATGGGATTCGCTTACCATTGCTGGTTTGCAGCCCTTTGTATGCGCCATTGTAGCACGTGTGTAGCCCTACTCGTAAGGGCCATGATGACTTGACGTCGTCCCCACCTTCCTCCGGTTTATCACCGGCAGTCTCCTTAGAGTTCCCACCATTACGTGCTGGCAAATAAGGATAAGGGTTGCGCTCGTTGCGGGACTTAACCCAACATTTCACAACACGAGCTGACGACAGCCATGCAGCACCTGTCTCATAGTTCCCGAAGGCACCAATTCATCTCTGAAAAGTTCTATGGATGTCAAGAGTAGGTAAGGTTCTTCGCGTTGCATCGAATTAAACCACATGCTCCACCGCTTGTGCGGGCCCCCGTCAATTCATTTGAGTTTTAACCTTGCGGCCGTACTCCCCAGGCGGTCTACTTAATGCGTTAGCTTAAGAGCCCAGTTCTCAAGGAACCAAACTCCGAGTAGACATCGTTTACGGCGTGGACTACCGGGGTATCTAATCCCGTTTGCTACCCACGCTTTCGCATCTGAGCGTCAGTTACTTGCCAGGTGGCCGCCTTCGCCACTGGTATTCCTTCAGATCTCTACGCATTTCACCGCTACACCTGAAATTCTACCACCCTCTCAAGAACTCTAGTTTGCCAGTTCGAAATGCAGTTCCCAGGTTGAGCCCGGGGCTTTCACATCTCGCTTAACAAACCGCCTGCATGCGCTTTACGCCCAGTAATTCCGATTAACGCTTGCACCCTCCGTATTACCGCGGCTGCTGGCACGGAGTTAGCCGGTGCTTCTTCTGCGAGTAACGTCACAGCAGTAGAGTATTAATCTACTGCCTTTCCTCCTCGCTGAAAGTACTTTACAACCCTAAGGCCTTCTTCATACACGCGGTATGGCTGCATCAGGGTTTCCCCCATTGTGCAATATTCCCCACTGCTGCCTCCCGTAGGAGTCTGGACCGTGTCTCAGTTCCAGTGTGGCTGATCATCCTCTCAGACCAGCTAGGGATCGTCGCCTTGGTGAGCTCTTACCTCACCAACAAGCTAATCCCACTTGGGCTCATCTAGTCGCGAGAGCTTTCAAGAAGAGGCCCCCTTTCACCCGTAGGTCGTATGCGGTATTAGCAGTCGTTTCCAACTGTTGTCCCCCTCGACTAGGCAGATTCCCAAGCATTACTCACCCGTCCGCCGCTCGACGCCAGAATAGCAAGCTATTCTTCGTTTCCGCTCGACTTGCATGTGTTAAGCCTACCGCCAGCGTTCAATCTGAGCCATGATCAAACTCTTCAATTAAAAGTTTTTTGACTAATCAACGTTGTTGATTAAGTCGGCTCAATGAATTCTGTACTTCAACAACAAACCGAGGTTTGTTGTTTATAAAACCAAATCTTTCGATTTAATTTAATGTTCACAATTACATTGATATAATTTTTGGTCATTATATCTCTGCAAGTGCTCACACAGATTGCTTGAATAAATTGTTAAAGAGCATTGACATCAACGCTTTGCGTCTTAGTCAGGCTGCGTATTCTACGCAAACCAGATTCGAAGTCAAGCACATATTTATGCTTTATTCAGGACGTTTAAAAAGTAACCTAAGTTCTTTTTAAACACCTTACTGAGCGGCTGTTGCCGTGTCAGTGGGATGCATTATAGGGATTTAGATCACATTAGCAATCCATTTTATGCACTTATATTGATTTAATATTTAGTGCAGGAAAAACCAGCAATAACACGTGTATTAACGATCACGATTCATACGAACGGTGATAATTACAGCATAATATGATTGGCCTGAACTTGCGTTACAGATTTACTTTAAGGGTAATACTATCGAGCAAGGATATTAAGTCTAGTCCTTAGCGTCCAATTACGCCATTTTACAGCCAAAATAAAACGGTTTTAGCATAAATAAATTATTACACGTGTATATTCCGCGATAATAAGACCCGATATTCAGTTCAGCGAAAGAGAACTGCGTATTTTTACAAGCTAGCACCTGTACATTATCGCTGACTTTAATTAATCCAACTTTAAATACACAAAAACCAGCCATCGGCTGGTTTTTTATTAGTTGGAATACGTTTATAGCAACCAACGCTGCTGGTTAAGCTCGGTATTTTTAATTCAAACGCGCAATAATCACATCACAGGTGTAAATTACAGACACAAAAAAGCCGATATCATTACTGATATCGGCTCTCTCTAATTTGGCGCTTGGCGATGCCCTACTCTCACATGGGGAAGCCCCACACTACCATCGGCGTTATTACGTTTCACTACTGAGTTCGGAATGGGATCAGGTGGTACCGCAACACTATGGTCACCAAGCAAATTTGGTTTGCTTTCAAGTTGTATCTTTAAAATCTGAAAAGCTATAAATAAAGAAGTCTTTAAAACCTATCTTTCGATAAATAGTAGTGTTCAATCTATTCTTAAGTCGATATTTCAATTAATCATACTTTAATTTGTATGGTTAAGCCTCACGGGTAATTAGTACAAGTTAGCTCAATGCCTCACAGCACTTACACACCTTGCCTATCAACGTTGTAGTCTCCAACGGCCCTTCAGGGGACTTAAAGTCCCAGTGAGAACTCATCTCGAGGCCTGCTTCCCGCTTAGATGCTTTCAGCGGTTATCAGTTCCGAACTTAGCTACCGGGCAATGCTATTGGCATAACAACCCGAACACCAGTGGTTCGTCCACTCCGGTCCTCTCGTACTAGGAGCAGCTCCTCTCAATTCTCAAACGCCCACGGCAGATAGGGACCGAACTGTCTCACGACGTTCTAAACCCAGCTCGCGTACCACTTTAAATGGCGAACAGCCATACCCTTGGGACCAACTTCAGCCCCAGGATGTGATGAGCCGACATCGAGGTGCCAAACACCGCCGTCGATATGAACTCTTGGGCGGTATCAGCCTGTTATCCCCGGAGTACCTTTTATCCGTTGAGCGATGGCCCTTCCATTCAGAACCACCGGATCACTAAGACCTACTTTCGTACCTGCTCGACGTGTCTGTCTCGCAGTTAAGCTGGCTTATGCCTTTGCACTAACCACATGATGTCCAACCATGTTTAGCCAACCTTCGTGCTCCTCCGTTACTCTTTGGGAGGAGACCGCCCCAGTCAAACTACCCACCAGACACTGTCCGCAATCCCGATAAGGGACCTACGTTAGAACATCAAACGTACAAGGGTGGTATTTCAAGGTTGACTCCACATCATCTAGCGACAATGCTTCAACGTCTCCCACCTATCCTACACATGTAGGTTCAATGTTCAGTGCCAAGCTATAGTAAAGGTTCACGGGGTCTTTCCGTCTAGCCGCGGGTACACTGCATCTTAACAGCGATTTCAATTTCACTGAGTCTCGGGTGGAGACAGCGTGGCCATCATTACGCCATTCGTGCAGGTCGGAACTTACCCGACAAGGAATTTCGCTACCTTAGGACCGTTATAGTTACGGCCGCCGTTTACCGGGGCTTCGATCATGAGCTTCGACCTAAGTCTAACCCAATCAATTAACCTTCCGGCACCGGGCAGGCGTCACACCGTATACGTCATCTTTCGATTTTGCACAGTGCTGTGTTTTTAATAAACAGTTGCAGCCACCATTTCTCTGCGACCGACAATAGCTTACGGAGCAAGTCCTTCACCATCATCGGCGTACCTTCTCCCGAAGTTACGGTACCATTTTGCCTAGTTCCTTCACCCGAGTTCTCTCAAGCGCCTTAGTATTCTCTACCTAACCACCTGTGTCGGTTTGGGGTACGATTCTCTTATATCTGAAGCTTAGAGGTTTTTCCTGGAAGCCGGGTATCAACTACTTCATCTCCGTAGAGACTCGTCATCAGCTCTCAGCCTTAATGTGCGCCCGGATTTACCTAAGCACACAGCCTACAACCTTAAACATGGACAACCATCGCCATGCTAGCCTAACCTTCTCCGTCACCCCATCGCAATATAAGTGAGTACAGGAATATTAACCTGTTTCCCATCGACTACGCCTTTCGGCCTCGCCTTAGGGGTCGACTCACCCTGCCCCGATTAACGTTGGACAGGAACCCTTGGTCTTTCGGCGTGGAGGTTTTTCACCCCCATTATCGTTACTCATGTCAACATTCGCACTTCTGATACCTCCAGCAAGCTTCTCAACTCACCTTCGACGGCTTACAGAACGCTCCTCTACCATGCAAAGAACAAGTCTTTGCATCCGTAGCTTCGGTGGTATGTTTAGCCCCGTTAAATCTTCCGCGCAGACCGACTCGACCAGTGAGCTATTACGCTTTCTTTAAAAGATGGCTGCTTCTAAGCCAACTTCCTGGCTGTCTGAGCCTTTCCACATCGTTTCCCACTTAACATACACTTTGGGACCTTAGCTGACGGTCTGGGTTGTTTCCCTTTCCACGACGGACGTTAGCACCCGCCGTGTGTCTCCCGCGATTGAACTTATTGGTATTCGGAGTTTGCAAAGGGTTGGTAAGTCGGGATGACCCCCTAGCCTTAACAGTGCTCTACCCCCAATAGTTAGACGCGAGGCGCTACCTAAATAGCTTTCGAGGAGAACCAGCTATCTCCCGGTTTGATTGGCCTTTCACCCCCAGCCACAAGTCATCCGCTAATTTTTCAACATTAGTCGGTTCGGTCCTCCAGTTGATGTTACTCAACCTTCAACCTGCCCATGGCTAGATCACCGGGTTTCGGGTCTAATCCCAGCAACTATTCGCGCAGTTAACACTCGGTTTCCCTACGGCTCCGCTATTCGCTTAACCTTGCTACTGAAATTAAGTCGTTGACCCATTATACAAAAGGTACGCAGTCACAGAACAAGTCTGCTCCCACTGCTTGTACGTATACGGTTTCAGGTTCTATTTCACTCCCCTCACAGGGGTTCTTTTCGCCTTTCCCTCACGGTACTGGTTCACTATCGGTCAGTCAGTAGTATTTAGCCTTGGAAGATGGTCCTCCCATATTCAAACAGCATATCACGTGTGCCGTCCTACTCGATTTCACAGTAAGGTCGTTTTCATGTACGGGACTATCACCCTGTATCGTGAAACTTTCCAGAATCTTCCACTAACTTCCAAACTGCTTAAGGGCTAGACCCCGTTCGCTCGCCGCTACTAAGGGTATCTCTATTGATTTCTTTTCCTCGGGGTACTTAGATGTTTCAGTTCTCCCGGTTCGCTTCGCAACGCTATGTATTCACGTTACGATACTCTACAAAGTAGAGTGGGTTCCCCCATTCGGAAATCTGTGGATTAACGCTTTTTATCAACTCCCCACAGCTTAACGCAGATTAACACGTCCTTCATCGCCTCTGACTGCCTAGGCATCCACCGTATACGCTTAGTCACTTAACCATACAATCTAAAGTCGACCGTACAATTGAAATAACTAGGTATTATCTAGTTTTTTTCGCCTCAAGAATACTCAAGAACACTATATTGTTATTACCGAAGCAATAACGTGTTTTAAGAACTTCTTTATTTATTCAGCTTTCCAAATTTTTAAAGAGCAATTTGCTAAAAAGCAAAGATAAGCATTCGCTGCTTAGCTTTGATTTTTAATCAGAAAGAAAAAATACTCCATCTTCCTTACAGAAGAAAGATGGTATCCCGTACGAGATTTGAACTCGTGTTACCGCCGTGAAAGGGCGGTGTCCTAGGCCTCTAGACGAACGGGACACTATTTACTTTCTACGTTTGGATTTCATCCCAAACGTTGTCTTATTTTCATAAGACTGTCTTTAACGTTTCTATTCAAGCAATTTGTGTGGGCACTTACAAAAATTAACAACTTTACGTAAGGAGGTGATCCAGCCCCAGGTTCCCCTAGGGCTACCTTGTTACGACTTCACCCCAGTCATGAACCACACCGTGGTCATCGCCCTCCCGAAGGTTAAGCTAATGACTTCTGGTGCAGCCCACTCCCATGGTGTGACGGGCGGTGTGTACAAGGCCCGGGAACGTATTCACCGTGACATTCTGATTCACGATTACTAGCGATTCCGACTTCATGGGGTCGAGTTGCAGACCCCAATCCGGACTACGACGCACTTTATGGGATTCGCTTACCATTGCTGGTTTGCAGCCCTTTGTATGCGCCATTGTAGCACGTGTGTAGCCCTACTCGTAAGGGCCATGATGACTTGACGTCGTCCCCACCTTCCTCCGGTTTATCACCGGCAGTCTCCTTAGAGTTCCCACCATTACGTGCTGGCAAATAAGGATAAGGGTTGCGCTCGTTGCGGGACTTAACCCAACATTTCACAACACGAGCTGACGACAGCCATGCAGCACCTGTCTCATAGTTCCCGAAGGCACCAATTCATCTCTGAAAAGTTCTATGGATGTCAAGAGTAGGTAAGGTTCTTCGCGTTGCATCGAATTAAACCACATGCTCCACCGCTTGTGCGGGCCCCCGTCAATTCATTTGAGTTTTAACCTTGCGGCCGTACTCCCCAGGCGGTCTACTTAATGCGTTAGCTTAAGAGCCCAGTTCTCAAGGAACCAAACTCCGAGTAGACATCGTTTACGGCGTGGACTACCGGGGTATCTAATCCCGTTTGCTACCCACGCTTTCGCATCTGAGCGTCAGTTACTTGCCAGGTGGCCGCCTTCGCCACTGGTATTCCTTCAGATCTCTACGCATTTCACCGCTACACCTGAAATTCTACCACCCTCTCAAGAACTCTAGTTTGCCAGTTCGAAATGCAGTTCCCAGGTTGAGCCCGGGGCTTTCACATCTCGCTTAACAAACCGCCTGCATGCGCTTTACGCCCAGTAATTCCGATTAACGCTTGCACCCTCCGTATTACCGCGGCTGCTGGCACGGAGTTAGCCGGTGCTTCTTCTGCGAGTAACGTCACAGCAGTAGAGTATTAATCTACTGCCTTTCCTCCTCGCTGAAAGTACTTTACAACCCTAAGGCCTTCTTCATACACGCGGTATGGCTGCATCAGGGTTTCCCCCATTGTGCAATATTCCCCACTGCTGCCTCCCGTAGGAGTCTGGACCGTGTCTCAGTTCCAGTGTGGCTGATCATCCTCTCAGACCAGCTAGGGATCGTCGCCTTGGTGAGCTCTTACCTCACCAACAAGCTAATCCCACTTGGGCTCATCTAGTCGCGAGAGCTTTCAAGAAGAGGCCCCCTTTCACCCGTAGGTCGTATGCGGTATTAGCAGTCGTTTCCAACTGTTGTCCCCCTCGACTAGGCAGATTCCCAAGCATTACTCACCCGTCCGCCGCTCGACGCCAGAATAGCAAGCTATTCTTCGTTTCCGCTCGACTTGCATGTGTTAAGCCTACCGCCAGCGTTCAATCTGAGCCATGATCAAACTCTTCAATTAAAAGTTTTTGACTAATCAACGTTGTTGATTAAGTCGGCTCAATGAATTCTGTACTTCAACAACAAACCGAGGTTTGTTGTTTATAAAACCAAATCTTTCGATTTAATTTAATGTTCACAATTACATTGATATAATTTTTGGTCATTATATCTCTGCAAGTGCTCACACAGATTGCTTGAATAAATTGTTAAAGAGCATTGACATCAACGCTTTGCGTCTTAGTCAGGCTGCGTATTCTACGCAAACCAGATTCGAAGTCAAGCACATATTTATGCTTTATTCAGGACGTTTAAAAAGTAACCTAAGTTCTTTTTAAACACCTTACTGAGCGGCTCTTGCCGTGTCAGTGGGATGCATTATAGGGATTTAGATCACATTAGCAATCCATTTTATGCACTTATATTGATTTAATATTTAGTGCAGGAAAAACCAGCAATAACACGTGCATTAACGATCACGATTCATACGAACGGTGATAATTACAGCATAATATGATTGGCCTGAACTTGCGTTACAGATTTACTTTAAGGGTAATACTATCGAGCAAGGATATTAAGTTTAGTCCTTAGCGTCCAATTACGCCATTTTACAGCCAAAATAAAACGGTTTTAGCATAAATAAATTATTACACGTGTATATTCCGCGATAATAAGACCCGATATTCAGTTCAGCGAAAGAGAACTGCGTATTTTTACAAGCTAGCACCTGTACATTATCGCTGACTTTAATTAATCCAACTTTAAATACACAAAAACCAGCCATCGGCTGGTTTTTTATTAGTTGGAATACGTTTATAGCAACCAACGCTGCTGGTTAAGCTCGGTATTTTTAATTCAAACGCGCAATAATCACATCACAGGTGTAAATTACAGACACAAAAAAGCCGATATCATTACTGATATCGGCTCTCTCTAATTTGGCGCTTGGCGATGCCCTACTCTCACATGGGGAAGCCCCACACTACCATCGGCGTTATTACGTTTCACTACTGAGTTCGGAATGGGATCAGGTGGTACCGCAACACTATGGTCACCAAGCAAATCTGGTTTGCTTTCAAGTTGTATCTTTAAAATCTGAAAAGCTATAAATAAAGAAGTCTTTAAAACCTATCTTTCGATAAATAGTAGTGTTCAATCAATTCTTAAGTCGATATTTCAATTAATCATACTTTAATTTGTATGGTTAAGCCTCACGGGTAATTAGTACAAGTTAGCTCAATGCCTCACAGCACTTACACACCTTGCCTATCAACGTTGTAGTCTCCAACGGCCCTTCAGGGGACTTAAAGTCCCAGTGAGAACTCATCTCGAGGCCTGCTTCCCGCTTAGATGCTTTCAGCGGTTATCAGTTCCGAACTTAGCTACCGGGCAATGCTATTGGCATAACAACCCGAACACCAGTGGTTCGTCCACTCCGGTCCTCTCGTACTAGGAGCAGCTCCTCTCAATTCTCAAACGCCCACGGCAGATAGGGACCGAACTGTCTCACGACGTTCTAAACCCAGCTCGCGTACCACTTTAAATGGCGAACAGCCATACCCTTGGGACCAACTTCAGCCCCAGGATGTGATGAGCCGACATCGAGGTGCCAAACACCGCCGTCGATATGAACTCTTGGGCGGTATCAGCCTGTTATCCCCGGAGTACCTTTTATCCGTTGAGCGATGGCCCTTCCATTCAGAACCACCGGATCACTAAGACCTACTTTCGTACCTGCTCGACGTGTCTGTCTCGCAGTTAAGCTGGCTTATGCCTTTGCACTAACCACATGATGTCCAACCATGTTTAGCCAACCTTCGTGCTCCTCCGTTACTCTTTGGGAGGAGACCGCCCCAGTCAAACTACCCACCAGACACTGTCCGCAATCCCGATAAGGGACCTACGTTAGAACATCAAACGTACAAGGGTGGTATTTCAAGGTTGACTCCACATCATCTAGCGACAATGCTTCAACGTCTCCCACCTATCCTACACATGTAGGTTCAATGTTCAGTGCCAAGCTATAGTAAAGGTTCACGGGGTCTTTCCGTCTAGCCGCGGGTACACTGCATCTTAACAGCGATTTCAATTTCACTGAGTCTCGGGTGGAGACAGCGTGGCCATCATTACGCCATTCGTGCAGGTCGGAACTTACCCGACAAGGAATTTCGCTACCTTAGGACCGTTATAGTTACGGCCGCCGTTTACCGGGGCTTCGATCATGAGCTTCGACCTAAGTCTAACCCAATCAATTAACCTTCCGGCACCGGGCAGGCGTCACACCGTATACGTCATCTTTCGATTTTGCACAGTGCTGTGTTTTTAATAAACAGTTGCAGCCACCATTTCTCTGCGACCGACAATAGCTTACGGAGCAAGTCCTTCACCATCATCGGCGTACCTTCTCCCGAAGTTACGGTACCATTTTGCCTAGTTCCTTCACCCGAGTTCTCTCAAGCGCCTTAGTATTCTCTACCTAACCACCTGTGTCGGTTTGGGGTACGATTCTCTTATATCTGAAGCTTAGAGGTTTTTCCTGGAAGCCGGGTATCAACTACTTCATCTCCGTAGAGACTCGTCATCAGCTCTCAGCCTTAATGTGCGCCCGGATTTACCTAAGCACACAGCCTACAACCTTAAACATGGACAACCATCGCCATGCTAGCCTAACCTTCTCCGTCACCCCATCGCAATATAAGTGAGTACAGGAATATTAACCTGTTTCCCATCGACTACGCCTTTCGGCCTCGCCTTAGGGGTCGACTCACCCTGCCCCGATTAACGTTGGACAGGAACCCTTGGTCTTTCGGCGTGGAGGTTTTTCACCCCCATTATCGTTACTCATGTCAACATTCGCACTTCTGATACCTCCAGCAAGCTTCTCAACTCACCTTCGACGGCTTACAGAACGCTCCTCTACCATGCAAGAACAAGTCTTGCATCCGTAGCTTCGGTGGTATGTTTAGCCCCGTTAAATCTTCCGCGCAGACCGACTCGACCAGTGAGCTATTACGCTTTCTTTAAAAGATGGCTGCTTCTAAGCCAACTTCCTGGCTGTCTGAGCCTTTCCACATCGTTTCCCACTTAACATACACTTTGGGACCTTAGCTGACGGTCTGGGTTGTTTCCCTTTCCACGACGGACGTTAGCACCCGCCGTGTGTCTCCCGCGATTGAACTTATTGGTATTCGGAGTTTGCAAAGGGTTGGTAAGTCGGGATGACCCCCTAGCCTTAACAGTGCTCTACCCCCAATAGTTAGACGCGAGGCGCTACCTAAATAGCTTTCGAGGAGAACCAGCTATCTCCCGGTTTGATTGGCCTTTCACCCCCAGCCACAAGTCATCCGCTAATTTTTCAACATTAGTCGGTTCGGTCCTCCAGTTGATGTTACTCAACCTTCAACCTGCCCATGGCTAGATCACCGGGTTTCGGGTCTAATCCCAGCAACTATTCGCGCAGTTAACACTCGGTTTCCCTACGGCTCCGCTATTCGCTTAACCTTGCTACTGAAATTAAGTCGTTGACCCATTATACAAAAGGTACGCAGTCACAGAACAAGTCTGCTCCCACTGCTTGTACGTATACGGTTTCAGGTTCTATTTCACTCCCCTCACAGGGGTTCTTTTCGCCTTTCCCTCACGGTACTGGTTCACTATCGGTCAGTCAGTAGTATTTAGCCTTGGAAGATGGTCCTCCCATATTCAAACAGCATATCACGTGTGCCGTCCTACTCGATTTCACAGTAAGGTCGTTTTCATGTACGGGACTATCACCCTGTATCGTGAAACTTTCCAGAATCTTCCACTAACTTCCAAACTGCTTAAGGGCTAGACCCCGTTCGCTCGCCGCTACTAAGGGTATCTCTATTGATTTCTTTTCCTCGGGGTACTTAGATGTTTCAGTTCTCCCGGTTCGCTTCGCAACGCTATGTATTCACGTTACGATACTCTACAAAGTAGAGTGGGTTCCCCCATTCGGAAATCTGTGGATTAACGCTTTTTATCAACTCCCCACAGCTTAACGCAGATTAACACGTCCTTCATCGCCTCTGACTGCCTAGGCATCCACCGTATACGCTTAGTCACTTAACCATACAATCTAAAGTCGACCGTACAATTGAAATAACTAGGTATTATCTAGTTTTTTTCGCCTCAAGAATACTCAAGAACACTATATTGTTATTGCCGAAGCAATAACGTGTTTTAAGAACTTCTTTATTTATTCAGCTTTCCAAATTTTTAAAGAGCAATTTGCTAAAAAGCAAAGATAAACAAGCGATTGCTTATCTTTGCTTACTAGCGTCTTACTATTAGTAAGACATACTATTCAACTTTCTATTCAAGCAATTTGTGTGGGCACTTACAAAAATTAACAACTTTACGTAAGGAGGTGATCCAGCCCCAGGTTCCCCTAGGGCTACCTTGTTACGACTTCACCCCAGTCATGAACCACACCGTGGTCATCGCCCTCCCGAAGGTTAAGCTAATGACTTCTGGTGCAGCCCACTCCCATGGTGTGACGGGCGGTGTGTACAAGGCCCGGGAACGTATTCACCGTGACATTCTGATTCACGATTACTAGCGATTCCGACTTCATGGGGTCGAGTTGCAGACCCCAATCCGGACTACGACGCACTTTATGGGATTCGCTTACCATTGCTGGTTTGCAGCCCTTTGTATGCGCCATTGTAGCACGTGTGTAGCCCTACTCGTAAGGGCCATGATGACTTGACGTCGTCCCCACCTTCCTCCGGTTTATCACCGGCAGTCTCCTTAGAGTTCCCACCATTACGTGCTGGCAAATAAGGATAAGGGTTGCGCTCGTTGCGGGACTTAACCCAACATTTCACAACACGAGCTGACGACAGCCATGCAGCACCTGTCTCATAGTTCCCGAAGGCACCAATCCATCTCTGGAAAGTTCTATGGATGTCAAGAGTAGGTAAGGTTCTTCGCGTTGCATCGAATTAAACCACATGCTCCACCGCTTGTGCGGGCCCCCGTCAATTCATTTGAGTTTTAACCTTGCGGCCGTACTCCCCAGGCGGTCTACTTAATGCGTTAGCTTAAGAGCCCAGTTCTCAAGGAACCAAACTCCGAGTAGACATCGTTTACGGCGTGGACTACCGGGGTATCTAATCCCGTTTGCTACCCACGCTTTCGCATCTGAGCGTCAGTTACTTGCCAGGTGGCCGCCTTCGCCACTGGTATTCCTTCAGATCTCTACGCATTTCACCGCTACACCTGAAATTCTACCACCCTCTCAAGAACTCTAGTTTGCCAGTTCGAAATGCAGTTCCCAGGTTGAGCCCGGGGCTTTCACATCTCGCTTAACAAACCGCCTGCATGCGCTTTACGCCCAGTAATTCCGATTAACGCTTGCACCCTCCGTATTACCGCGGCTGCTGGCACGGAGTTAGCCGGTGCTTCTTCTGCGAGTAACGTCACAGCAGTAGAGTATTAATCTACTGCCTTTCCTCCTCGCTGAAAGTACTTTACAACCCTAAGGCCTTCTTCATACACGCGGTATGGCTGCATCAGGGTTTCCCCCATTGTGCAATATTCCCCACTGCTGCCTCCCGTAGGAGTCTGGACCGTGTCTCAGTTCCAGTGTGGCTGATCATCCTCTCAGACCAGCTAGGGATCGTCGCCTTGGTGAGCTCTTACCTCACCAACAAGCTAATCCCACTTGGGCTCATCTAGTCGCGAGAGCTTTCAAGAAGAGGCCCCCTTTCACCCGTAGGTCGTATGCGGTATTAGCAGTCGTTTCCAACTGTTGTCCCCCTCGACTAGGCAGATTCCCAAGCATTACTCACCCGTCCGCCGCTCGACGCCAGAATAGCAAGCTATTCTTCGTTTCCGCTCGACTTGCATGTGTTAAGCCTACCGCCAGCGTTCAATCTGAGCCATGATCAAACTCTTCAATTAAAAGTTTTTTGACTAATCAACGTTGTTGATTAAGTCGGCTCAATGAATTCTGTACTTCAACAACAAACCGAGGTTTGTTGTTTATAAAACCAAATCTTTCGATTTAATTTAATGTTCACAATTACATTGATATAATTTTTGGTCATTATATCTCTGCAAGTGCTCACACAGATTGCTTGAATAAATTGTTAAAGAGCATACTGAGCGGCTGTTGCCGTTTCAGTGGGATGGATTATAGAGAATTCGATCACATAGGCAAGCGTTATTATAAAATAACCTCACAAACAACAAGCTCTGTATAGATTTAGTACAGAAGTGTGTTTTTTCGATCTTGATAGTATATGAATCCCCCAATATAGCGAAGCAAGACATGATAAAAGTCATCATTAACATCGTCAGATAACTAGTAATGTCCATTTATCGCGATACAATAACCTTAACCAAGGAGATATACCCATGACTGAACTTAAAAAACAAATTATCGCAGAGATGAAAGTTAAACCTAGTATCGATATCGCCGATGAGATCCGTAGTCGCATCAACTTTATCAAACAACAATTAACTGACTCAGGATTAAAAAGTTTAGTATTAGGTATAAGTGGTGGTGTTGATTCATCAACTTGTGGCCGACTTTGCCAATTAGCTATCGAAGAGCTAAATACAGAATACCAGAGTAATGTTTATAATTTCATTGCAGTACGTTTACCTTACTCTGTACAAGCAGATGAAGATGATGCACAAAAAGCACTTCGCTTTATTAATCCAAAAACATCTGTCACAGTCAATATTCAATCTGGTGCAGATAGTATTCATGCAGAAGTACTCGAATCCGTGAAAGCAGCTGGATTACCAGAAAGCACCGCATTCAACCAAGATTTTAATAAAGGTAATGTAAAAGCAAGAATGCGAATGATTGCACAATATGAAATTGCCGGTTTATATCAAGGTTTAGTACCTGGAACAGATCACAGTGCAGAAAACATTTCCGGCTTCTTTACTAAACACGGTGACGGAGCTTGTGATTTAGCACCATTGTTTGGTTTAAATAAACGTCAGGTGAGAGCACTCGCAGCCTATTTAGGCGCATCAGAATTAGTTTATCAAAAAGTACCTACTGCCGATTTGGAAGAAGAGCGCCCTCAATTAGAAGATGAAATTGCCTTAGGTGTTACTTATGAGCAAATCGATGATTTCTTAGAAGGGAAAGAGATCGATATTAAAGCTGAAACTAAAATTATCGATACCTATAAAAAAACAACTCATAAACGTAATCCAATTCCAACCCCTGTATAATGCATAGTTTATGACGAATACAAAAAAGCAGAGATAAGCCTCTGCTTTTTATAACTGCAATTACATTAACGCTTACTTTGCAACTTTAGTTGGTTTAGGCCAACTTTTGATATGACGCTGTTTCACTCGAGTGATCACAAGTTCATCGGCAGCTACATCTTTAGCTATAGTAGAACCGGCGCCAACAGTGGCATTTTTACCAATAGTGACAGGTGCGATCAATTGACTATCTGAACCAATGAATGCGCCATCTTCAATAACCGTCTGGAATTTATTTACCCCATCATAGTTACAAGTAATAGTACCCGCACCAATATTTACTTTTTCACCAATAAGGCTATCGCCAAGATAAGCAAGGTGACCAGCTTTAGAGCCTTTACCTAATGTTGTCTTTTTCAGCTCAACAAAGTTACCTACATGTGCATCGTCTTCCAGTATAGTATTAGGACGTAAACGCGCAAATGGGCCTACACTACAATCAATACCAATTGTCGCTGATTCAATAATGGAGTTTGGTTTTATCTCAGAATTATCACCTATATGACAATCTTTCAAAATACAGTTAGCACCAATAGTGACACCACGACCAATAGTGACCTTACCTTCAATAATCACATTAATATCAAAAGTAACATCGTTACCAACATTAACTTCGCCGCGTAAGTCAAAGCGACGAGGATCAAGCATAGTAACGCCTTGCTCCATGAGTTTATATGCTTGTAATTCTTGGTATGCGCGTTCTAGTTCAGCTAATTGCATGCGGTTATTCACACCTTCAACTTCGATATTTGCAATCGGGTGAACGGCGTTAATCGTGCGACCTGCTTTATGTGCAAGTGCAATTACATCAGTTAAGTAATATTCAGCTTGCGCATTATTATTATCTAACAAAGATAACCAGTGCTGAAAATCTGCACCATTAGCAACGAGGATTCCGGAATTCACTTCATTAATTTTAAGTTGTTCTGCAGATGCATCTTTCTGCTCAACAATACCTACAACCGTGTCGCCTTCACGGACAATTCGGCCATACCCCATCGGATTATCTAATTTCACAGTAAGTAAGCCAATACCACCTTCAGGCTGAGATTGGCATAGATGCGTTAGCGTTTCTTGGCTAATTAATGGAACATCACCATACAACACTAATACTTGCTCATCAGCTTTAAATTGACCCGCGGCCTGTTGTACCGCATGGCCTGTCCCCAATTGTTCAGCTTGTAGAACCCAATTTAATTTATCATCTTGAATTCGTGATTTCAGTAATTCAGCACCATGGCCATAAACTAAATGGATATCGTTAACATCTAATTGTTTTACGGTATCAATAACATGCTGAACCATTGGTTTTTTAGCAATTGGGTGAAGAACTTTAGGAAGATCTGAACGCATACGCGTTCCTTTACCAGCGGCAAGAATAACAACACTAATGGGCATAATGGGCTCTTATCTGAATGATGACATTAAAATATAAATAGAATATTCAGGTTATAGGGAATGATTAAGTTTAACAATATTAATGTGTATTAAAAACATAAAAAAAAGCGACCCTAAGGTCGCTTTTTGACAACTAAACGCATTCAATTAAAAATTCAAACTAGTTGAATTTTTTAACCAATTTAAGCACGCGAAGTTGAGCAATTGCATCAGCCAGTTGATTCGCAACTTTAACATAATCTACATCTTGGTTAGTTGCAGAGCTGTTAAGTAGTTCTTCAGCTTGTCTTTTGGCTTCTTGCGCTTTGGCTAAATCTAGATCTTCTGCACGAATCGCAGTATCAGCCAGCACGGTAACTTCGCCAGGTTGTACTTCACAAGTACCGCCTGAAACGAAGATAACTTCTTCTTCACCGTGTTGTTTAACCAAGCGCACCATGCCAGGTACTATTCCAGTTAATAGTGGTGTATGTCCAGCTAAAATGCCGAACTCACCGCCAGAACCGGTAACTTGAATGCTTTCAGCACGCCCAGAAAATAAAACACCTTCTGCGCTTACTACATTCAAATCAAAAGTCATAGCCATAGTGCCCTCGCTTATTTACAGTTTCTTCGCAGCTTCAACAGCATCGTCGATAGAACCACAATACATGAACGCTTGCTCAGGAAGATCATCGTAATCACCCTCTAGTAAGCCTTTAAAGCCACGTAGAGTTTCTTTTAATGATACTAGAACACCTGGGTCACCCGTAAATACTTCAGCAACATGGTATGGCTGAGTTAAGAAACGTTGGATCTTACGAGCACGAGATACAATTTGCTTATCTTCTTCAGATAGCTCATCCATACCTAGGATCGCAATAATGTCTTTTAACTCAGTATAACGCTGTAGTACACCTTGAACGCCACGAGCGATGTCGTAATGTTCTTGACCAACTACTAGAGGATCTAACTGACGAGAAGTAGAATCTAGTGGGTCGATCGCAGGGTACATACCCATTGAAGCAATGTTACGGTTCAGTACAACTGTTGCATCTAAGTGAGCAAATGTTGTTGCTGGAGATGGATCCGTTAAATCATCCGCAGGTACGTATACCGCTTGGATTGATGTAATTGAACCACTCTTAGTTGAAGTAATACGCTCTTGTAGGATACCCATTTCTTCAGCTAGTGTAGGCTGGTAGCCTACTGCTGATGGCATACGACCTAGCAGTGCAGATACTTCAGTTCCCGCAAGTGTATAACGATAGATATTATCGATGAATAATAATACATCTTTACCTTCGTCACGGAAGCGTTCAGCCATTGATAAACCAGTCAAAGCAACGCGTAAACGGTTACCTGGAGGCTCATTCATTTGGCCGTAAACCATTGCTACTTTATCAAGTACGCCGGCTTCTTCCATCTCGTAGTAGAAATCGTTACCTTCACGAGTACGCTCACCAACACCAGCAAACACAGATAAACCTGAGTGAGCTTTAGCGATGTTGTTGATCAGTTCCATCATGTTTACGGTTTTACCAACACCGGCACCACCGAATAGACCGACTTTACCACCTTTAGCAAATGGGCAAATCAAATCGATAACTTTAACACCAGTTTCTAACAATTCGCTAGAAAGTGACTGCTCTTCATAAGAAGGCGCTGTACGGTGAATTTCATAACGCGTATCTGTTGGGATAGCGCCTTTACCGTCAATTGGGTTACCAAGAACGTTTACAATACGACCAAGACATTCGTCACCAACAGGCACGCTAATCGCGCTACCAGTGTTAGTTACTTTAAGGCCTCGGCGTAAACCGTCACTTGAACCCATAACGATACAACGAACAACACCACCACCGATTTGTTGCTGAACTTCTAGCACCAATTCAGATAGGTTAGCGTCGTCGAATGTCAGTGCATCGTACACTTGAGGTACGGATTCTTGTGGAAACTCAACGTCCACAACTGCACCGATGATCTGGACAATAATACCAGTACTCATTTTAAATCCTCTAAACTTTACAAGTTTGCCTAAACCGCTGAAGCACCAGCACAAATTTCAGAAATTTCTTGTGTGATGGCAGATTGACGAGCTTTGTTAAAGACTAACTGTAACTCATCAATAATGTCACCAGCATTGTCAGTTGCATTTTTCATTGCAAACATACGTGCTGCTTGCTCTGATGCAGCGTTCTCGACAACACCTTGATACACTTGAGATTCAATAAATCTAACTAATAATTTAGTTAGAAGCTCAGCAGGCTCACCTTCATAAAGGTAATCCCAGCCATGCTTAGGTAATGCTTCATTTTCTTCCGATGCAGGCAACGGCAGTAGTTGATCGATAGTTGGTTCTTGCGTCATTGTATTAACAAATTTGTTATATACAACGAATAAGCGATCCAACTTCCCGTTATCGTATGCTTCTAGCATAACTCGAACAGAACCAATCAAATCTTCTAATGCAGGTTCTTCACCGAGGTTAGCTACATTAGCCACCACGTTTCCGCCTACACTACCAAAAAATGTACCAGCTTTAGCACCAATAAGGCCTAAGTCGATATCTACTTTTTTGTCAGACCATCCCTTCATATCAGAGATAGTTTTTTTGAAAAGGTTAATGTTCAAGCCACCGCATAGACCACGGTCAGTTGAAATCACAATATAACCAACACGTTTCGCTTCACGCTCTTCTAGGTACGGATGAGAGTACTCTAGAGAACCTTCTGCGAGATGACCGATCACTCTGCGCATTGTGTTAGCGTATGGGCGACTAGATGCCATGCGATCTTGTGCTTTACGCATTTTGCTCGCGGCAACCATCTCCATTGCGCTGGTGATCTTCTGAGTATTAGTAATACTCCCGATCTTGTTTTTAATTTCTTTAGCGCCGGCCATTTGCTTCTCCTATTAAGCTAGCTGTGGCAGCAAAGGCTGCCACCGCTCTTACCAGGTTTGTGTAGACTTAAAGCTTGCAAGTAAGCTTGTTAGCTTAGCTTGAACATCTTTGTCGTACGCGCCTGTTTCATTAATAGAAGCAAGTAAATCAGCGTGTTCTGCTTTAGCATAAGCTTGTAGAGACGCTTCAAAGCTAACAATTTTGTTAACTTCTACATCTTCTAATGCACCAGTTTCTGCTGCATATAAAGATAGAGCCTGCTCTGCAACACTCATTGGTGCATATTGGCCTTGCTTCATTAGCTCAGTAACTTTCGCACCATGATCAAGCTGCTTACGCGTTGCATCATCAAGGTCTGAAGAGAATTGAGCAAATGCTGCTAATTCACGGTACTGTGCTAGTGCGGTACGAATACCACCAGATAGTTTCTTAACGATCTTAGTTTGTGCTGAACCACCAACACGCGATACAGAAATACCTGGATCAACAGCAGGACGAGTGCCTGAGTTAAATAGTTCTGTAGTCAAGAAGATCTGACCATCGGTAATAGAAATTACGTTCGTTGGTACGAACGCAGATACGTCACCACCTTGAGTTTCAATGATTGGAAGAGCAGTCAAAGAACCAGTCTTACCTTTCACTTCACCTTTAGTGAACGCTTCTACGTATTCAGCGTTTACACGAGCGGCACGCTCTAGTAGACGTGAATGTAGATAGAAAACATCACCAGGGTATGCTTCACGGCCCGGTGGACGACGTAATAGTAATGAAATCTGACGGTAAGCAACGGCTTGCTTAGACAGATCATCATATACGATTAGTGCATCTTCACCACGGTCACGGAAGTATTCACCCATAGCACAACCAGAGTATGGTGCTAAGTATTGTAGTGCCGCAGCTTCAGAAGCCGTTGCAACAACAAGAATAGTGTTTTCCATTGCGCCATGTTCTTCAAGCTTACGTACAACACTAGCAACGGTAGAAGCTTTCTGACCGATTGCTACGTATACACATTTAATGCCCGAATCTTTTTGGTTGATGATTGCATCGATAGCGATAGCACTCTTACCAACCTGACGGTCACCAATAATAAGCTCACGTTGACCACGACCGATTGGGATCATAGCGTCAATAGCTTTGATACCAATTTGTACTGGTTGGTCAACAGATTTACGTTCCATTACACCTGGTGCAATTACTTCAACAGGAGAGAAACCATCGTTGTCGATTGGTCCTTTACCGTCGATAGGCTCACCAAGTGTGTTTAAAACACGACCTAATAAGTTGCGACCTACTGGCACTTCAAAAATACGTCCAGTTGAACGTACTTTTTGGCCTTCTGCAAGACCCATGTAAGAACCCATTACTACAGCACCAACAGAGTCACGCTCTAAATTAAGTGCGATACCAAAACGGTTGCCAGGTAATTCAATCATTTCGCCTTGCATACAGTCTGCAAGGCCATGAATACGAATAATACCATCGCTTACTGAAACGATAGTACCTTCATTTCTTGCTTCACTAACAACGTTGAATTTTTCAATACGTTGTTTGATCAGATCACTGATTTCTGTAGAATTCAGTTGCATGCTATTCCCCAATTACGATTGTAGCGCTTCCGCAAGTTTATTTAACTTACCGCGTACAGAGCCATCAATAACTAAATCACCAGTCTGAATCATCAAACCACCAATTAACCTGTTATCAACGTTGCAATTTAACTTAACTTTGCGTGCTAAACGTTTTTCCAACGCGATTACAATATTTGCTTCTTGCTCTGCCGTTAATGGCATTGCAGAAGTAACATCAGCTTCAACAGATTTCTCATGTTCCGCTTTGTAGTATGCAAATAAAGTAACAATGTTTGGTAATGCGCTTAAACGAGCGTTCTCGGCCAATACTTTAATAAAGTTTTGGCCCGATTCGTTAAGTTGCTCATCAGCTACGTTGATAAAGATATCAGCAATAGCGTGTGCACTTACAGCACCATTTAATAAGGTAGAAATATCTTTGTTTACCGCGATCTCCGCCGTAAACGCTAACATTTCTTGCCATTTATCAATAGCCTGTTCCTTAACGGCAAAATCAAATGCAGCTTTAGCATATGGACGAGCAATAGTAGTCAAATCAGACATAAGCCCCCCAGTTGTTAAAGTTCTGCAACGATTTTGTCTACGATGTCACTGTTAGCAGCTTCATCAATAGAACGTTCGATAATTTTTTCAGCACCGGCAATAGCTAAACCAGCTACTTGTTTGCGTAACTCTTCTTTTAGACGATTACGTTCAGCTTCAACTTCAGCTTCCGCTTGAGCAAGAATTTTCGCTCGCTCCGCATTTGCTTCTTCTTTAGCTTCATCGACAATTTGAGCTTTACGCTTGTTTGCTGCATCAATGATATCTGCCGCTTGCGCTTTAGCATCTTTCAATTGATCTGTTGCTTTAGCTTCCGCTAGCTTCAAATCTTTAGCAGCTTTATCCGCACTTGCAAGGCCATCGGCGATTTTCTGTTGACGTTCTTCGATAGCCGCAATCAGTGGTGGCCATACATATTTCATACAAAATAGTACGAATAACGTAAACGAAATCGCTTGGCCTAAAAGAGTTGCGTTGATATTCACAACGAACCTCCTTGGTTAGTAGTGGACCAAAAGCTGATTAAGCGATGAATGGGTTCGCGAATAATAGGAATAATGCGATACCAACTGCAATCATAGAGATCGCATCAAGAAGACCAGCAACGATGAACATTTTAGTTTGTAGTGCAGGCGCCATCTCTGGTTGACGAGCAGAAGACTCTAGGAATTTGCCACCTAAGATAGCGAAGCCGATTGCTGTACCGAATGCAGCAAAACCTAGTAAGATAGCAACAGCGAAAATAGTAGCTGATACAGTTTCCATTTTATTCTCCAATAAGATAAAAAATTTTAATTAAAAATTTGTGTTTATAAATTAATGATCTTCACATGCACTGCTTAGATAAACCATAGACAGCATCATGAAGATAAACCCTTGTAGAACGATTACCAAAATATGGAAAATCGCCCATGGCACACTTAGTCCCCACTGAAGGTACCAAGGCATAAGCGCGATCAAAATAAAGATCAGCTCACCTGCGTACATGTTACCAAACAAACGAAGCGCTAATGAAATAGGCTTAGCCAGTAAAGTAACCATTTCCAGTGCAAAGTTAAAAGGAATAAATAACCAGTGGTTAAATGGGTTCATAGTCAGTTCACGAGTGAACCCACCGATACCTTTAACCTTGATGCTGAAACCAACAATAAGCGCAAAAATACTTAATGACATAGCAAATGTCGTATTTAAGTCTGTTGTTGGAACAACTTTCATGTAGTCAATTCCCATTGCTTTTGCGGCTTCAGGAATGAAATCCACAGGAACCAAATCCATTGTATTCATCAGAATAACCATCATAAAGATAGTTAATGACAGCGGTGCAATTAACGCGTTGCGACCATGAAAAGATTCTTTCACGATATCGTTCACAAACTCGATGCACATTTCAACGAAACATTGAAATTTACCCGGTACGCCCGTTGTCGCTTTCTGACCAACTTTATAGAATGTCCCTAAGAATAAAATTCCTAAAGCGAGAGTTACGAAAAGTGTGTCTAGGTGCCAAGTCCAAAATCCTTCACCAACCGCTAAATTAGTTAAGTGATGTTGGATATATTGGGTCGACGTTAGTGCTTCACCTGTTGCAGACATTTTTCATCCCAGTTTTTTGTTCATAAAATAAGGAGCAAATAATTGTGAGCCAATTGCTAATGAGAACGTCACGTAAAGAGGAAGATAATTCACCTTAACGAAACCTAATACCGCAATAAAGAACACAACTGTCAGTACCAATTTTAGCGATTCACCTAATGCAAATGATGCTACAACATCTTTAATCTGTCTGGCGCCCATAAACCGGAAAGCCAAACGGGTAAAAATGTAATTTGGCAAGACATAAATAATGCCACCAAAGAGTGCAGAGCGAGCTGAAAGCTCACCATCAATAAGCAAAAAGGTTAATGCGCAAACGGCCACTAATAGCACCTGAAATACAATCAATTTAATAGCTTGACTGAACGCATTCATTGCTAATTTATTTGACACAATAAACCCCTAAAACAATCTTTTTGAAGCATTCAAAAAAAATATATAAAAACGCTTCTAAAAGCAGGATAAATTATACGTTGAAGTGGTGCTAATGCAACTCATTGCAAGCCAGATAAGGAAAGCTAAGTAGAATATTCTGAAAAATGAGATATGACAGGTGTTACCCACTAATGAGTACCACCCTTATAATATTAAATTCTATACAACGCAGTTATTATGAAATAAAGTTATTTTGACACCGGGTAAAATATAAACCTTTGATATTTCAAGTGAAGATTATTGTAAAGAAAAGCGTATCTTACTGAGCTAAATAATATTTATTGACTCATAACTGAACTTTAAAAAATATTAACTTAATTTGATCTTTATCACCCAGAGGTCAAAATTTAACCCAAAGTTGCAACTATATCATCCAATTCAGCAAGGCTAGTATAATCAATTGTTAACTTCCCACATCCATTTGCACCTTGTTTTATGATAACTTTGGCTTTTAATCGTTCAGATAAGCGATATTCTAGGTTAACAACATCGGGATCTTTCACCTTTATTGGGCTTATTTCAGCTTTAGGTTCAAGTAGCTTTCGCACCAATTTTTCGGTATCCCGAACCGTTAAACCTCGCTGGGCAATATTGCTTGCCGCTTGTGATTGCAGTTCACCTTCAAGTGCCAATAATGCTCGGGCATGACCCATCTCAATATCACCATGCTCAAGTAATATTTTAACGTCGCTATTTAAGCTATTTAAGCGTAATAAATTAGAGACTGAAGCGCGTGATTTACCCACTGCATCAGCGACCTGTTGATGGGTTAACGAAAATTCTTCGATTAAACGCTGTAATGCAGTTGATTCTTCCATTGCATTTAAGTCTTCACGTTGAATATTTTCAATTAGAGACATCGCCATAACCGCTTCGTCAGCCACATCTTTGACAATACAAGGGACTTTACTTAAACCCGCTAATTGTGCAGCTCGCCAGCGACGTTCGCCAGCAATAATTTCAAATTTTTGCGCGCTCAATTCACGCACCACGATAGGTTGGATAATACCTTGTGCTGTAATTGATGCTGCTAATTCATCTAAGGCATCCGTAGCCATGTCTTTACGTGGTTGATACTTACCTGGATACAACCATTCAATCGGTAATTTTTTGAATTCACTTTCAACGGTTAGTATCGATTGCGGTAAATCATCTTCAACTTGTTCTTTGGTTCTTGCAATGGCACTGGTACCGAGCAAAGCATCCAGACCTTTACCTAACCCTCGTTTTTTCGCGTTCATGCTTGTTCCTTTGTCTGTTCGCTCTGTTCATCAGCTAATTCTTGACGACGAATAATTTCACCTGCGAGTGCTAAATACGCTTTAGCCCCGTTAGATGATTTATCATAATACATGGCAGGCGCACCAAAACTCGGCGCTTCAGCTAAGCGAACATTACGCGGGATCACCGTGCGATAGACTTTATCCCCGAAATGTTGCTTTAGTTGTTCGGAGACGTCAGATGCTAATCGGTTACGTGGGTCATACATAGTACGTAGTATGCCTTCGATTTTTAACTCAGGATTCACAGCGGCGGATAATTTACTGGTGGTATCCATCAATGCGGTAAGTCCTTCTAACGCATAATATTCACATTGCATTGGCACTATAATTGAGTCAGCAGCAGCCATGGCATTAATTGTTAATAAGTTTAGCGATGGCGGACAATCAATAAAAATATAATCGTAATAGTCTTTCACCGCCACTAATGCATTCTTTAACCGTAATTCGCGGGCAAAGAATGCCATTAACTTAATTTCTGCCGCAGTGACATCTTGGTTAGCTGCAATCAGATGATATTTACCCGACGTTTCAGTAACCACGACTTCTTTTACAGGTTTCTCATCAACCAATAAATCATAGGCAGAATATTCGACGCTATATTTGTCGACACCACTGCCCATGGTTGCATTACCTTGTGGATCAAGATCAATCAGCAATACCTTACGTTTAGTCGCCGACATTGAGGCTGCTAAATTGACACAAGTAGTTGTTTTTCCTACGCCACCTTTTTGGTTAGCTATTGCTATGATTTTGCCCACAAATGTTCCCTATTATTTAATCTCAGACATGACGATTAGATGACGTTCGCCCTCTAACTCTGGCACTGTTAGTTTATATGCAACTTCCAGTTTAAATTTAGTATTCAATGTTTTGATTTCACCCGTTGGTTTTACCCCTTTCAACGCATAAAACAATCCATCTGGTTTTGGTAGGTGCTTACACCAATGTAACATATCTTCTAGTGAAGCAAACGCACGACTTAATACCCCATCAAATTTAATTTCTGGGTGATACTCTTCGACACGAGATTGCACAGGTGTGACGTTGGTTAATTTTAATTCGTGTACAGCTTGGGTAATAAAACGAATTCGTTTACCTAAACTATCAAGTAACACAAATTCTTTATCAGGATTCATGATTGCTAGCGGTAAACCAGGTAAGCCTGGGCCAGTACCTACATCAATAAAACGTTCACCTTCTAAATAAGGGCTCACGACAAGACTGTCCATGATATGTTTTACTAACATTTCATCTGGATCACGTACCGAAGTTAGATTGTATGCTTTATTCCACTTGTGTAATAAAGCCACTAATGCCACTAATTGTTGCTTTTGTGTATCAGTAACAACCAAAGAGGTTTGCGCTAATAATGCTTCGAGGCGGTTGATCATACGTAGATTTACTCCGGTAAAACGCGATTATTTAAGTTAATATTAAATCGTAGAAAAAAAGAAAAAGACAACCTACTAAGTAAGGTAGAGGCACCTTAGTTAAATAGTAGCATTGCGAATTAGGGAATGATGTCAAAAATGCAGTTATATAGCCACCGATAAATGCGTTAACGGTGGCTGTTGTACTCATTATTTATTTATTGAGTAGGTTTTGTTTTTTCAAATAAATTAACAGAATTGAAATCGCAGCAGGTGTGATACCTGAAATACGAGATGCCATGCCAATCGTTTGTGGTTTAACTTCGATTAACTTAGCTACAACCTCATTAGAAAGACCTTTAATTTTTGCGTAATCTAAATCCGTTGGCAACAAGGTATTTTCATGACGCAGTTGCTTTTCAATCTCAGTTTTCTGACGGTTAATATAACCTTCATATTTAATTGTAATTTCAACTTGTTCTGCAGCAGATTCATGCTCCAGTTTAGGACCCAGCTCTTCGATTGTCATCAAGGCATCGTAGGTGACCTCAGGACGACGAACAAGATCTTCCAATGTATGTTCGCGTGAGAGTGGTTTAGCCAGTAATGCATTGATCTTATCCGCAAATGCTTTATTAGGATTGATCCAAGTAGAGCGTAAACGTTGTTGTTCCAGTTCAATGGCTTCCATTTTCTCGTTAAACACTTGCCAGCGATGATCATCAACTAAACCGAGTTCACGACCTTGCTCCGTTAAACGAGCATCCGCGTTATCTTCACGCAGTAATAGGCGGTATTCAGCACGACTGGTAAACATACGGTACGGTTCTTTGGTCCCTAATGTTGCAAGATCGTCGATTAATACACCTAAGTAAGCCTGATCACGGCGTGGATGCCATGTATCTTCTTCTCGTGCTGTGCGTGCTGCATTTAAACCAGCAAGTAGACCTTGTGCCGCGGCTTCTTCATAACCTGTAGTACCGTTAATTTGACCAGCTAAGAACAAGCCTTCGATAAATTTACTTTCTAACGTCAACTTAAGATCACGGGGATCGAAGTAATCATACTCGATCGCATAACCAGGGCGAGTAATATGGGCATTCTCTAAACCACGGATCGAACGAACAAGATCGACTTGTACATCATACGGTAAACTTGTTGAGATGCCGTTAGGGTAAACTTCATGCGTTGTTAAGCCTTCAGGCTCGATAAAAATCTGATGCGATTCTTTATCTGCAAATCGAGTGATCTTATCTTCGATCGATGGACAATAACGTGGGCCTATGCCTTCGATCACACCTGTGTACATTGGGCTACGATCCATACCACTACGGATCACATCATGGGTCTTATTATTAGTATGAGTAATGTAACAAGGTATCTGTTGTGGATGATCTTTACGACTACCAATGAAAGAAAATACCGGTGTAGGTGCATCACCGTGTTGCTCTTCCATCACAGAGAAATCAATTGTACGACCATCAATACGAGGCGGGGTGCCAGTTTTCAAACGACTAGTACGGATAGGCAATTCACGTAAACGTGCGGCTAACGAAACGGATGCAGGATCGCCAGCTCGGCCACCTGCATAGTTCTGTAAGCCAATGTGGATAAGCCCATCAAGGAATGTACCAACCGTCAATACAACTGATTTCGCTTTAAACTTAAGTCCTGCTTGCGTTACAACACCAACAACACGATCGTTTTCAATAATAAGATCATCAACAGACTGTTGGAATATAGTTAAGTTTTGCTGATTTTCAAGTTTTTGGCGTACTGCTGATTTATACAATAAACGATCCGCTTGTGCACGTGTCGCTCGAACTGCCGGACCTTTACTTGAATTTAATGTTCTAAATTGGATACCACCGAGGTCAGTGGCTTGACCCATAATGCCGCCAAGTGCATCAATTTCTTTAACCAAGTGACCTTTACCAATACCACCGATGGCTGGATTACATGACATATGTCCAAGCGTATCGATGTTATGGGTTAATAATAATGTATTTCGTCCCATACGAGCAGCAGCAGCAGCAGCTTCTGTGCCAGCATGTCCGCCACCTACGACGATAACTTCAAATTGTTCATGGTATGCCATGTATCACCTCGGTTTTATTTGGCGGATATATTCAGAGCGGCACAGTTTACGGTTTTCTCTAACAGATGCAAATGATCTTAAATATATTTTTAATTTAGATCTAACTGTTGATCTTAAGATCTTATAAGAGATCTTATTAGATCTATTATTAAGGGCGGCTTGATCTGTTGATAACCCTCTTTGATCTAGAAAGATCATGCGTTTAGCTGTGATCACTTGCTGTTAGTAAGGGTTGTGCTTGTTACGTATAAGTTGGGTGTAAATAGCCTAGTTATACACAGCTCATGTGTACACTGATTTATTCTACAAGGATAACTATAGGTTGATCACAAGAAAGATCTATAGTTATCCACAGAAAATAAAAATAAAAAAACACGATCATGGTTATATTATAGCCATTTTTTAGACCATTCAGGGAACCATATGTCGATCGCATCTTCAGGAATCGGCGTTTCCAGCGTGCAAATTTCGAGTGCGATCGCCACCTTTTCGGCATTTAATAGTGTTAATTGACGATCGATCATGTGTCCTGCATTGCAAAATTGATCATAAGATTTAGAGCCTAGTGCGATCACACTGTATTTAATCAAGCTTAAATCGGGATTGTTTTGTGCGAGTTGTTGTGCGAACGGGGCTATGTTTTCTGGGTAATCACCAGCGCCGTGGGTTGCTGTGCAGATGATCCAAGGGTTGTTTTTGTTGATCGGTAAATCCTTTAGCTGAGGATCGAGGTGTATGTTGGCTTGAAAACCTTGATCAACAAGTTTCTCAGCTAAATGATCAGCTACATATTCTGCAGCTCCCAGTGTAGTGCCAACAATAATTTCAAATGTATACATGTTTTCCTCTTATTTTATGGTTTATTACGATAGTTTTATTGTAAAATATCATCAATTATAACTATTTTATTTATTGCTGATTAAGGCGCTTATGGCTTCATTATTTCAACGTTTTATTAATGTATTCGGGAACTTTAACGCGACAGAACAAGTAAGAAAAAAAACCACTAAACCTGTCATTAATAATGTTGCGACACCTAAAGTCAGTATACCTGATGTCGCTGTGAGGGATGAGATAATTGACACTAGTTCTCTTTTTTATGATTTATTGTTTAATAATCAGGAAGTGAATACAGAGGCTAATTTGGGCTTGAACCCATTAGAAAAAAGTATTTTGCTTAAAGTTGAAGCAAGTGTAGCGTGCCCTGAAAACATTGCTTTGAATGTAGTTAGATTACCTGCGGTATTACATAAAGTATCAAGCTTAATTGACAGTGATAATTATACTGCACAGCAATTGACAGCCTTGATTACCCAAGATCCTGCTCTTGCTGCGGATGTGATTAAGTTAGTCAATTCTGCGCACTATCAATTAGGCTCTCAAGAAGTGACAAGTTTACAAGAGGCCGTTGTTCGTTTAGGTGGTTTGCAAATTAAATCGATTGTATTGACGATCGTTATGCAAAATATAACCGAAATAAAGCCGATCTATTTTAAGTTGTTTGGTCAGTATTTGTGGAAACATTCGTTAACCACTGCCTTGTGGGCAAAAAAGCTGGCGAAGAGTAGGGGGGGTGATCCTGATTTAGCATATTTCATTGGTTTGATCCATGATGTGGGTAAAATTGCATTGTTTAAATTGATTGTGGATGAGATGAATATTAGTGATCCACAGTTTAGACCAAACTCCAAGTTATTCCGTCAAATGATGACTAAGCATTCATTGCGCTTGTCTGCACTGATAGCACAATCTTGGCAGTTACCTGGACCTGTGGTTAAAGCGTTATATGAACAAGTTGAAGCTAGCTCTGTGATAGAGCACACGGGGCCTGGTAAGCTATTAGAGGAGGCTAACTTATACAGTGAAATAAACTTGCTGTTAGCGCAGGGATATATCTCTCAGCTGCAGGCCAGTGAGTTTTGTATAGAGCATAAGTTAGATATTAAGGTTTGTATTGCCGGGGTATAAAGTCTAATTTTTTAATCGACTAAACCCATTTTTAAGGTCTAAAAAAATGCTTTACAAAGCCACTATATTTACAGTTTTAGTTGTTATTATTGTTGTTATTCAGCGGGCTTAAGTTGTGGGTAACTCTGTGGATGGCTTTGTAATAGGATCTTGTTGAATCGTTGCTGAAGTGTATTGGATGTGGGTATCATGATCTTGCTTCAATGGTAAATTTTGGTGCTGTGGATAAAGTGATGATCCCAATTAGGATCATCACTTTTATTTTTATTTACCGATACAGAATGAAGTAAAGATACGGCCAAGAAGATCATCCGAAGTGAACTCGCCGGTTATTTCTGACAGTTGCTCTTGCGCTAATCGTAGTTCTTCTGCAAGAAGCTCACCAGCCATATACACTTCAAGTTGGTATTTGCCTACTTGAAGGTGCTCATCGGCTTTCTCTATCGCATCTAAGTGACGACGTCGAGCAATAAACCCACCTTCTGTATTACTTTGATAACCCATGCATTCTTTTAAATGGTTTTTTAATTCGTCTAAACCAAGATTCTCTTTTGCTGATATTTTAAAAATGGAATGGCCTTGATCTTCACTCGATGTTAAGGTCTCTCCGGTTAGATCCATTTTATTTCTGATCACGGTGAGTCCGATCGATGATGGTAGGCGATCAATAAAGTCAGGCCAAATCTCGGCAGGATCCGTTGCATCTGTTGTGGTTCCGTCAACCATAAATAGAACTTGATCCGCATTGTTGATCTCTTCCCAAGCTCGTTCAATACCGATTTGTTCAACACGATCCGGGCTTTCGCGTAAACCAGCTGTATCAATAATATGTAATGGCATGCCATCAATATGGATATGTTCACGTAATACGTCACGCGTAGTGCCTGCGATGTCTGTCACAATCGCAGATTCTTTCCCTGCTAATGCATTTAGCAAGCTTGATTTACCGGCGTTAGGACGACCTGCAATAACAACCTTCATACCTTCGCGAATGATGGTTCCTTGCTTTGCTTCTTTCTGTACAGCTGTAAGGTTATCCATGATCTTATACAATGCTTGGGCTATTTTACCATCAGCAAGAAAATCAACTTCTTCTTCTGGAAAATCAATCGACGCTTCAACATAAATGCGTAAGTGAATTAAACTTTCGGTTAGAGTATTAATCTTTTTCGAGAACTCTCCTTGCAGTGAGTTCATTGCTGATTTAACTGCGCGTTCAGAGGTTGCATCGATTAGATCTGCAATTGCTTCAGCTTGGGTTAAATCCATTTTATCATTGAGGAATGCACGCTCTGAGAATTCCCCTGGACGGGCCATTCTAATACCGTCTATTTTTAGAATTCGACGCATCAGCATATCCATTATCACAGGGCCACCATGACCTTGTAATTCTAAAACATCTTCACCAGTAAATGAATTTGGTGCTTTGAACAAGATCGCGATACCTTGGTCAATTGTTTGCTGCTCTTCATCCAGGAAAGATAAGTAATCGGCTTTACGCACTGTTGGAATTTTATTTAAAACAGCCTGAGCGACTAACTCTGTTTTTGGTCCAGAGATACGAATAATACCAACACCACCTCGTCCTGGCGGTGTGGCTTGAGCAATGATAGTTTCATTAGTTAGCATGTGATTACCCGAAGATAGTAAGGTTTCTGATATGAAAAAAGGCGGCACAAGGGCCGCCTTGATAAGGTTAGCAAGTTTATTTCTTACTATGCAAACCTTGTTTTTCCAGAGCTCGGAAAATAATAGTTTGTTGGATAATAGTAACCACGTTACTCATTAACCAGTATAGAACTAGACCTGCAGGGAACCACAAGAAGAAGAAAGTAAACATAACAGGCATAAACTGCATTACTTTCTGTTGCATTGGGTCCTGAACTTGTGTCGGAGACATTTTTTGGATCATGTACATAGTAACACCCATTAATAGCGGTAATACGTAGTACGGGTCTTGTGCTGATAAATCATTAATCCACAATGCAAATGGCGCGTGACGTAATTCCACACTTTCCATTAGTGCCCAGTATAATGAGATGAAAATAGGCATTTGGATGATCATTGGGAAACAACCACCTAATGGATTTACTTTTTCTTCTTTATACAAAGCCATCATTGATTGCGACATTTTTTGTTTGTCGTCACCACATTTTTCACGCAGTGCAGTCAGTTTAGGTTGCAGTAAACGCATTTTTGCCATTGATGTGTATTGCGCTTTGGTTAGCGGATACATTGCACCACGCACGGTAAACGTGATCATTATTACAGCAATACCCCAGTTACCTACTAAGCCATGGAAGAACTGAAGTAATTTAAATAGCGGTTGTGCAATGAACCACAACCAGCTGTAATCAACGGTTAGGTCAAGGCCTTCAACCAGTTCACCCATCTCATCTTGTAATTTTGGACCAACCCAAAGTTTTGCTGAGATAGTTTTTTCGCTGTTTGCGGCAACTGTTTCAACTGGTTGTTTGAAACCAATGATCGCTTGACCTTTAGTAAACTCAGTACGACCAATGTTTAAGCTATAGAAATGGTTTTGGCTATCGCCAGGGATCCAGGCTGTTACAAAGTAATGCTGTAACATACCAACCCAACCAGCTGTAGTTGTACGGCTTAGGTTCGCATCGCTGATATCACTGAAATCGTATTTTTCATAACGCTTATCTGTCGTGCCGAGTGCTGCACCACGATAAGCTTTCATCATCATGCTGCTACCTTCGTCTTCTGCAAGATCAATATTTTGTTTTAATTGACCGTACATTTGCACCGAAATCGCATTAGCAGATTGGTTGTTAACTTTGTAGCTAACTTCAATATCATAACTACCGCGTGTAAGAGTAAATACTTTCGTAAATTTAACTCCATTCTCGTCTGTATATGATAATGGGATATCTAATGTATCACCTGAAATAGTGAAGCTTTTCGCTGTCGTACTATATTGTGGACGACCATTTGCATTTGCATCTGGACCATTTTTACCAATAAGACCACTTTGTGCGACATAAACATTTGTCGCATCATTTTGTAATAAGGTGAAACGTTCTTCAGAATCTAATTCTGTAGCATGGTCAAGTAAGTCGGCGCGAACAATATCACCACCTAATGTATCGATAGTCAGTTCAAGTACATCTGAGCTAATCGTGATCAGGTTATTTGATTGTTTGCTGTTTGGCGCATCAGTTGATGAGTCACTGCCTGCTGGTATATCGCCAGTTAAACCATTGCTGATCGCTTGAGTCGTTGTTGGTACTGCAACCGGGTTGTCTTTATTTTGCCACTCGGTGAATAGCAAAAAGCTGACAAACAATAATCCGATGACAAGTAAATTACGTTGGGATTCCATAATCTAATTAATCTCTTTGTTTGGGTTCTGGTACAGGATCGTAACCATGTTTATTACTAAAAGGATGACATATTAATAGACGTTTGGCTGTGAGCCAACAACCTTTTGTAAATCCGTGGAGTTTTATTGATTCTATCGCGTATTGAGAACACGTTGGAGTGAAGCGACAGCGAGGTCCAATCATCGGACTAATGAATAATTGGTACCCTCGTATTAATTTGGTGCCTAACCATTGCAACGGCGACAAAGTTTGCGCCATAACTTCTCCAATAATGCATCGATTTCTGCATTTTCCAAGTTTGCAATACCAGATTTAGCGATAACCACGATATCAACATTAGGAAAATCATGTTGGCGTGTCCGAAAACTTTCTCTGAATAGACGTTTAACTCGGTTACGGCCGACAGCAAGTTTAATCGCTTTTTTGGGTACAGCTAAACCAAGACGAGGATGTCCAAGTGAGTTATTTTTGGCAAGTATAGTTATATGAGGTGAGGCTGATCGCACAGGGTCTGCGAATACGTTTTTGAAGTGTTCGGGAGTTAACAAGCGTAACTCCCGAGGAAAGCTCTTATCTATCACGTCTGATAATTAAGCGCTTAAAGTCTTACGACCTTTTGCACGGCGACGTGCAAGAACCTTACGGCCACCTACAGTTGCTTTACGTGCGCGGAAACCGTGTGAACGTTTACGCTTAAGGTTACTTGGTTGAAAAGTACGTTTCATAGCTTTATCCGTTATAAATTTAACTGTACAGTTATGTTGAGTTAGCCAAGAAATAATGACCGGTCGTCAACTTGACTAACACAAAAAGAGGCGGAATTTTAATCATTCTTGTAAAACAAGTCAATAATTAATCAATACTCGCCTCGTGAAAATAGCAATATCTTACTTAAATTCGATATTCTCGGCCGATTATTATGCGATTGGATACATGAAATAATAGGCTAAATTCTTATCTATACAGATAAAAATTATAATTCGGTTTAATAATTGCTGTTATTCCAATCTGATCACAAGGGATCAAGCGGGGAATTATACAGGCTATTTACTAACTAACAAGTAAGCGCTGCTAATTTATCCACTTTATAACGACTGATTATTGATTTACTCGCTGTAAAAATGTTCGAGTACGAGGATCTTGCGGGTTATTAAAGATCATATCCGCGGATCCTTGTTCAATAATCTGACCTTGATCCATAAAAATCACCTGGTCTGCGATTTCTTTTGCAAATTGCATTTCGTGCGTAACAATTAGCATTGTTTGCTTTTGGTTGGCCAATTCACGCATTAATCCGAGAACTTCACCCACCCATTCAGGGTCTAATGCTGATGTCGGCTCGTCAAATAAGATTACTTTACTTTGTGCTGCCATTGCTCGTGCTATGCCGATTCGTTGTTGCTGTCCACCTGAAAGTGAAGAAGGGTAGCTATCCTTTTTATCACTTAAACCAATACTTTTAAGGATAGTAAGCGCTTCCTTTCTTGCGGTTTCAGCCGACTTACCTCGGACGGTAACTAAGCCCTCGGTTATGTTCTCGAGCGCCGTTTTATTGGCAAACAGTGCATAGTTTTGGAACACAAAGGCGGTTTTTTTACGCAGCTCCGTAATTTGTTTTTTAGTGGCACTATTGGCATCTACAACTAAATCATCAATAGTAATAGTAGCGGTTGTTGGTTGCTCTAGAAAGTTTAAACAACGTAATAGTGTTGATTTTCCTGTTCCTGAAGGACCGATAATAACGGTGGTCTCACCTTCTTTGATATCTAAATTAATTTGGCGTAAAACCACATTCTCACCAAAATGCTTACTTAAATTAGCTACTTTGATCATGCTAATACGCCTTATTGAGATAACGTTCTAAATGAACTTGTATTTGGGTAAAGACGAGTACCACTGCCCAGTAAATCAGCGCAACAGCCAGATAGCTTTCGAAGAAGTAAAAACTTGATGAAGCTTCCATCTGCGTTTTCGCCATGATCTCGGTAACACCTAGCGTAAATGCTAAAGATGTGCTTTTGATCATATCGATAAAGTAATTCATCAATGATGGTGTCGCAATTCGCGCAGCCTGTGGGAGCACGATACGGCGCATCGCTTGACTCGAGGTCATTCCGATACTGAGTGAGGCTTCCATCTGTGATTTATCCACCGCCATGATTGCTGCGCGGATACTTTCAGCCTTGTAAGCAGCAAAGTGCAGGGTTAATCCAATCACGGATGCGGTAAATGCATCCATGTTTATCAATATTGGGAATACTCGCGGCAGACCGTAATAAAGCAAAAATAACTGTACAAGGAGCGGGGTACCACGAAAGAAAGAAATAAATAACATAGCTAATTGATTGAGCACAGGTATTTTGAACGTGCGTACAACCGCTAAGCCAATGGCTATTATCAGGGCGAAAAAGACACCAATCAGTGCCATCTGCATGGTTGTTCCCAAATACTTAAGCAGTATCGGGAACAGATTTAGCATGTACTCAAGATTAAATTGCATTTATTTTACAGTGATATCCGTTGAGAACCATTTTTCTGAAATTGCAGCTAGAGTGCCATCTGCACGCATGCTATCCAGCGTTGTATTTACTTTTAGGCGTAGTGCTTCTTGTTTTTCTGTTTTCAAAAATGGCATTGCATTTTCGATAGTTTCAAACGTTGGGCCTGCAAGTTGTAACGGTAATGGTGATTTGTTAATTAATTCAAGTGATGATAAACGATCCATCACAAACGCATCGGTACGACCTAATGCTACATCACGTTCGATACCAGTGTCGTAGGTTTTGATGGTAATGTTGTTATTGGTATCGTATTTGCGTAATAAATCAGCAAAATTAGAGCCTAAGTTTACGCCAACTGTTTTGTTTGCAAGGTCATCAACACCATTAATTTCGGTATTGCCTTTTCTTACCACGACTTGAGCACCATCATACACGTAAGTTTGGCTAAATGAATATTTGGCTGTGCGTGCAGGAGTGATGGTTACTTGATTTGAAATCGTATCGATACGACCTGTTTCTAGCATTCCAAATAGGCCGGAAAAATTAACAGTAATGAATTTTACTTTTGAATCATTACGTTTGGCGATCTCTTTCCATAAATCCACTTCAAAACCTTGGAGTTGATCATTTTTTGAAAAAGTGAACGGGAAGTAGTTACCTGACATACCGACTTTAATTGTTTCTTGTGCGTGTGCTACGCTTGTTAATGTTGTACTTACAAGCATTGCTGCTGCTAATAATAGTTTTTTCATGAGCCACCCTGGTTACGCAAATAATATGTTTAATGCGTGCATGATATTCTAATGTAAAATGAATTATAAATAGCGTTTAGTTATAACTAATTGCTAAAAGATAGCGTGATTTATTATATTTACTGGTTTTTTCATATCTATTCGCACCTTATTGGTTTTTATTTTGCTTTTGTGTGGATAAGTGTTTATTCATGCTAGCGCTTATGCACAATTAGCAGTAAAATAATCCATTATTCTTTATTTTTATCTGGAGTGTGGAGA